>NZ_CP108484.1:0-4800000 GCF_036226505.1 Kitasatospora sp. NBC_01246
AGGCAGCGCCTGGCGGCGCTGCAGCGGGCCTGACGGCCCGCCAGGGCCGGGGGGTGCCGGCTGCGCCGTCACCCTGCGTGGTTGCTGGCCCGGGGCTGCGCCCCGGGGGCCCGGCTGCGCCGGGCGGGGTGGGTGGGTGGCGGGGGCAATTCGCCTGCGGCGAATTGGCTTGCCCGGGGCGGCCCCTGGCGGGGCCTCAACTTGGTGGGTGATGGGCGTCAGGGCGGCACGGGCCTGCGGCCCGCCTTGGGGCCCGTTCCGGCCTGCGGCCGGGAGCGTTGACGATGTGGCGTGAATCGCCGTTATAGGGGCCTCCCCTGGCGGGGTGTCCGAGCAGCGTTGACGATGTGGCGCGAATTGCCGGTAGGAGGGCCATCCCTGACGGGACGGCGAATTCGTCGGGCCTTCCGTTCACGATATCCCGCGAATTGTCGGTAGAGGGCCATCACCCGATATCGGCCCCGGGGCGCAGCGGTGGGGCCCCGGTGCCTCTGCGGCCCTGGGGCGGGGGTGCTGGGCGGTCCCTCGGGCGGCCTGCGGCCTCCGGGAAGGGGACGGGGCCGGACGGCGCCCTGGCGGGCTCCGCAGCGGGCCGGGAGCGGCAGCAGGAGGGCGGGGCTGGCGCCTGCGGCCGGGACACGGCGGAGGGCCCAGGAGCAGCGGGCCGCAGGGGTGCTGGAGGACAGCGGGAGAAGGCACCGGCGGCGGGTGCTGGTGGGCGGCGGGCGAAGGCAGGCCCCGGCATCGGCCGCGACGGCGGCGGGCACCAGGAGGCCGCCGAGCCACCCGCCGGGCACCACCGGCACCAGCGTCGGCCCGGCACCCGGCGGCTCGGTGACGGGCCCTCCCCGGGGCAGCGGCGGCGCGGTAGAGGAAGTAGTCGTACCACTCGACGGTGCCAACCCCCGAGCGCGACAGCGGCCCCGCGCCCGTCCCCGGCGGGTGCGGCGGCGGCCACCACCGCAGCGCGGCGACAGCACCAGGCGGGTACGGCGCGGGCCTGCGGCAGGGCGCGGCGGGCACTGTCGGCCCGGCACCGAACCCACCCCCGGCGCCCACCACCACCCCCTTCGTGGACAGCACCGGCAACCCTCCGGCCTGCGGCAGGACGACGATGCAAAAGGTGTCGGCGACTCGGGGGTCGAGATGCAAGAGCTGTCAGGGACTCCACCCCCGGCCCCGGAAAGGCAGCACGGGAAGCAGCACCACACGGCCGGCGGGCGGGAGGCGACCCCGGTCCGGGGCGCAGCACCGCACCACCACCCAGCCCTCCAACAGCCACCCGTTCACACGCGGGCGGCCTGACGGCCGCGGCGGGTGCCGGCCTGACGGCCGCACCGGCGGAAGACCGGGCGCCGGGGCCCGGCGGCCCCGCAGCGGGCGGGTGACCGGGCCGGGCCTGCGGCACCGGCCAGGGTGGCAGGCGGCCCGTGGCGGTGGCCTGCGGCCCCCTGGCGGGGGCACAACGGACGTGGCCCGGGTGGGTGGTGCCGGGGGGCGCGGTGGCGGGGCGGGCCAGGCGATGGGGGCCGGGCCGGGCGGCCTACAGCCCCCAGGGACGATGGCACACCCCTGCGGGTGTCACCCCGCCCCGGGGTACCTCCCCCGGGGTGCGCCCAGCACCGCAAGCCGGAGCCGGAGCCGGCGTTCCGGGAAGCAGCGGCAGGCAGGACGTCCCCCTCCCCCGGGGGCCGGGAACAGCCCGCCCCCGGGGCGGCCGGCTGGCACCGGGCCCGGAGCAGCAGAGCAGCGCGGCGCAGCGGGGCACGGGGCAGGCGACGGGCGGGGGCACCGGACACGGCGGCGGGCGGGCGGCGGGCGGGCACTTCCGGTACGGGGTGCGGGGCGAATCCAGCGACCGGTACGACGGCGAATCGAGGCAGCCCCGGGAAGGCACTCCACAGGGGAAACCGGCAGTGCTCGCAGCAGTGAAAGCGGGCGTGATTCCGGCGCTGAATGCGGCGGCGGGCGGACCGGTTTCCGAAGGCCGAACACGACCGGGCCGGACCGTGAAACAGGCCAGGGAATCGCATGGATCGCCGGAGCCGTTCCGGCTGGTCGTTCCGGGAGGAAATCCGGGAAGTCGGAGCGGCGGAATCCTGGCGCGTTCCGGAGACCACCGGAGCGCGTCCGACAGGCGGAATGACCAGCATCGGAACTGGTGACACCGGCCGCTGCCTCGCACCGTGAATCACGGGACAGCCGGAGACACCGCAGGCGGGCGCAGCACAGTCCGGTCCGGCAGCACGTGAGCGGAATTCACGAGCGGCACGGTGGAATTCAGGGCCGGTTTCCGGAATCCGTACGACGCCAGGCGGGGCGGGGCCGGGTGGGCAGCGGCGCGGGGCGGGGCGGGGCGGGGCGCAGCCGGGCACCACCGCCTCCTGGTCCTCGCGCGGGCGGCCTGCGGCCGCGAAGGGGGTGCCGGCCTGGCGGCCGGACCGGTGGTGGTCGGGGGCCGGGGCCTGACGGCCCCGCAGCGGGCCAGTGAAGGGCCGCTGGCGGGGCGCGGGTTCCTGCGGCACCGGGGCGGTGGCGGCAGGGCCGTGGCAGGCGCAGGCGGTGGCCTACGGCCCCCGGGACCGGAACCACCCGACGGACCGACCACACCAGCCCGCCGAACCCACCCTGACGGCCAGCAGCAGCCGCTGCACCCGCACCACACGGCGGCGACCCAGCCGGGACGGCCGCCCCCACCGGCCGGGGCCACCCGGCCGGTGGGGGCGGCCCTGGTTGCACCCCCCTGTTCAGGGGTGCCTGTTCCGACGTGCTTCCGGGGCGTGGGTGCGCCGATCTCCTTCCCGAGGCTGTCCGGCTAGCCTCGATCAACGTGTGGGCAGAGGGGTCCTTGCTCATAGCCGCCGGGAACGCCGCTGCCGACGCTCTCCCAGAAGGGCCGGGACACCGGGAAGTGCCCGCCGAGGGTGTGCCAGGTCAGGCCGGGGTGATCGGCGCGCAGCGCGATGAGGCCCGATGTGGCCAGGCCGCAGCGGCGGTACGGTTCGAAGGTGGCAGGGCTTTCCACCCACCCGATCCGGCAGCGTCGGCAGACCCGGTAGTCGACCGCGAAGATGTGCTCGCCGTGCAGCCAGGCCGCGCGCGTGCGCCACCCGGTCCGTTCCGAGGCCACCGTGTCCTGCCAGGGCGAGCCCAGGTCCCGGACAACCGGCCGGCTCCGATTCACGCGCCAGCGCCCGCGCGACAGACGGCGTACCAGCGGAATCCACCAGTCGTTGCCGATCTCGCGTCTGACCTCTGCGGCCTGCCCGGCCAGCCGTACCCCGTCCGTGTGTGCCCGAGTCGCCATGCCCACCACCATGCCCACCAAGACGGACACGAACACGACACCCGGGTCGGCCCGCCTCACCCCCGCCGGGAGCCCTCCGAACGCCGCTGCCCCCCGGCGCGCAGGGCCCGCAGGTCCCACCCCACACCCGGGCAAGCGAAGACAGCAGGTCGCCACGACGGGAGCAGCCGCGGCGACGGCGCCCAGGGCGAGACGGGAACAGCGCGGGCCCGGCAGGGGGCTGGCGGCGGGCGGGGACCGGCCCGGGAACGGCGACCAGGAGCAGCCGCTCGACACCGGCACGGCGCAGCAACGGGCGGGGCATGGCGGCGGCCGGCGGGCCAGCGGGCCAGCGGGCCAGCGGGCCAGCGGGCCGGGCAGGGAGCAGCCGAGCCCCGGCGGACCGGCACGATCGATGCAACACAGCGGCGCAACACGCCCGCCCCCGCCGACGGCCACATAAACCCTGGTCAGACCCGAAACACAGCCCCGCGTCACACCCCGACGCAACACCACGTTGCACCCGCCACCAGGCCACCGAACACCACCAGCAGAAGGCCGGGGCGGACCAGCCGACGCAACCGCACCAGGCACAGCCGCAGCGGGCCCCGGCAGGGGGGCCGACCACCGGCGAGCGGCGACCAGGACGGCAAGGCACAGCGGGCCGGGCGGGCCGGGACGGCCTGCGTGAGGGCCGCTGCCGGTGCCCGGCGAGGGCCGTCAGGCCTCCGCCGCTGGGTGATTGCCGCGCAATCACCCAGCCATCAGCTCCGACCGCCGACGAGCCGGACACAGCAACACCGGACCCGCAAGCGACGACCAGACGCAGCGGCACCGGGCCGGCAGCGGCTCATACAGGACGTCCCTGATCGCCCCGTCGACCGCCCGGGTCGAGGTGGTCAGCATGTGCTCGCCGTCGAACACCAGCTCACCATCCGCGGCGCGGACCAGGACCACCAGCAGCTCCTGCGCGTGCCGTACAAATCGTCGCCCCGTACCCGCCACGCGACCCCGGCAGCGGCCGCCAGGCAGCGGCGGCCAGGCGCAGCAAACCGGCGCCGGGCCGGGAGCCGGGGCCCGGCAGCGACCGCCAGGCACGGCAGGACCGCTACTCCTCCCCGCCCCCGGAAGCGGTCACATAACAGCTGGTCAGACCCGTAACACGGCCCCGTGTCGCACCCCTGACGCAACACCGTGTCGCACCCGCCATCAGTGCGCCGAGCCACCACCACGAGAAAGCCCGCAGGTGCGCTACCCGCTCCCGGACCCCGGGAGCAGCACGACGACCAGGCGCAGCCGCCCGGGGGCCGGGAGCAGCGGCCGGGGGCCGGAGCCGGAGCGGCAGACAGGCCGAACGCACTCGGCGGTGGGGAGCAGCCCGGCCACCACCACCCCGAACAGACGCGGCCGCCGGGGACGGCGGCGGGACCGGGGCACGGCGGCCGGAGGCGACGGCAGCCAGGAGCGGCCGGCCAGGGGTCGGCGCTCGTCTCGGCCTTGGGTCAGCCGGTCACACGTCCTCCAGGTAGAGCCATTCGATCGGGTCCCAGGTGAAGTCTTCCGGCGGATCGTCGAGAACGACCTCGTCGGTGAAGTCGTCGCCCAGCTCGTAAAGCTCTTCGTCGACGAGTTCAAGGCCGCAGGCGGAGCAGTCGAAGATGTAAGGCGAGATGAAGACGACGACGGCCTTGGGCCCGGCCACACCGCGGAGGGAGCCGAGGTTGAGGTCGCCCGTCAACCAGCCATCCGAGCTGCAGGCAGGGCAGGTCCTGAGCACGCTGTGCTCATTGGCGAGCGTCGTGCCCTGCTGCGTGACCGCAGCCAGTACGAGTGCTCGCTCCCTCTCATTCAGGTGCCCGTAGCGTTCCTCGAAGGCGGCCCTTGCTCTGGCCAGCCTGCCTTCCAGGCGGATACGGGTGGCTTCGACGCGCTCCTCGATCAGCCGGTCGTGCAGCGGCCGGTAGCTGCCCCAGTAGCGATCCGCATCTATCTTTAGCTCGGTAAGCAGCGGGTCGATCAGCCGAAGGCATGTGGTGAAAACCAACTGCACCTCGGCAACGTCATAGACACCACTGTGGGCAACTCCGTTGCGTGCGTTCGCGACGGGTCCGAGCGCCTGCTTGGCGACCGGCATTTGGGTGCGGAGGATCTTGTGCACCCGGTCGTGAGCGTCGACCAGTCCGATGGTCTTCGCCCGGCTGGCGGGGACAGACGCGTGCGTGCCATGACCGGTGGCATGGAGAAGCGAGTCAAAGTCCCGCTCGGCGATCAGCGCCGGGTGGAGCGAGGCCAGGTAGGCCTTGAGCATGTGCTCAGCGGCGATCCCAGCATGGTGAACGGCGAAGTCATGCGACTCCGGTCCCTGCGCAAACGCCGTCAGTGCGGCCGTCATCCACCGCTGGGATGAGAGCTGGAGTTGGTCAGAGTGCATGGGCTGGACCCTATGGCGGGAGGACGGGGGCGCGACACGGAATTCTCGTCTTCGGTATCCCGCGGCCGCGCTTGACGAAGCCGCAGTCGGCGACCGCCTGACCTCCGCCCGAGCGGCACGGAGCAGCCCCGCGACGCCGGTCTGCACGCCGGACAGGAGACCCCCGCTCGCGCGGGTGCTCGCCCAGCTTCACCCTCTGGCCCCAGAGGGGCAGCACGGGGAGCAGCCGGACCACCAGCCACCCGGAACGGCCGCGCGCCCCGAACGGCGACCTCCGCCGCCCCCGCGCCGGGGATGGCTGCGAGCCGGGCACGGCCGCCGCCCGAACCACACCGCTCCCCGCCCCCGAACTCCCGGCGAACTCCCGCATGAATTAACCACCCGCCAAAGCAGCCCGAGCAACGAAATTCCGGCTGAATACGAGAGGAAAGCCAGAGCCGAAAACCGGCGGCATTTCCGAGGCGCCGTCAATTCGCCGGAGCACCCCACAGCGGCCCCGGTCCCCAGACCGCCCGCCGAACCCCGGCCGGCCGGGGCGGTGACCACACGCCGTCGCCGAACCCGGCATACCCCGGAGTGCCGCCAGACCGCCTGACAGGGGTCGGCCGCACGCCCAGATTGGTCTACCAGAAGGCCCTACCCGCGCCAGAAATCCGACAAGGTCACACACCGGGACCCGAACCGGAACCCAGCCGAGGGCGGAGCAGAGCGGCCCGTCACGAAACCCCCAGCACCCCGAACGACAGACATCCGGGGGACAGGACAGCCCAGGCAGCCAAGGGCGGCCGGGACGGCAAGCAAGGGCGCCGGACAGGCGACCAGACGGGCCGGGCAGGCGACCGGCATGCCGGGGTGGACTACCCGAGCGGCAACGCCCGGCGGGGCAGTCCACCCCGGCACCGGTCAGCAGGCCAGACCCAGCCGGACGGGTGGACCACCCCCACCCAAACCAGAGCACCATCACTGCAGGTAGCAGCCCCCGTCCACGTCCATCGCGGACTTGATCGCCCAACGGCGCGCCGTGCGGCACCTGCCGGAACAGGTCAACCTCGGCCGGCCGCCACGGCGGCCCACTCCAGTCGGGACGGGCAGGCGGGAGTTTCGTCACCAACAGCCGGTCCCGCAACCACCTCACCACCCGCCTCCGGCAGCAACCGGCAGCCAGGCAGCAGGTGGGCCGGGCAGGCGGGGGCGCGGTTCAGGGAGCAGGCGGCTGATCGGCCCGCGCTGCTTGCTGCCTCCGCAAGCGCAACGCCTTCGCGGTCTTCGCGGCCAGTCGCGGGTCGTCGAGGACTCGGGCGATGACGGCTTCGTCGCTCATCTCCCCGTGCTGGGAGGGCAGCGGCGGGCGGGACGGGGCCGTCGCCATAGGGGTCCGCTTCTCCCTCTAGGCTGATGTCCCGTCATAGAGGCGGATTGGCAAGGAAGGCGGCATGTGATGGCGGGTCGGTTGAGGAAGGACGGCACAGCGCGGAATCGGCGGGACCCCCACGACCAGGTCGTACGCCAGCTGCTCGTGTTCAGCGGCAACGAGTGCGCGTGGGAGGACTGCAAGGTACGGCTCGTCACCGCCGAGAACGGTTGGATCGGCGAGATCGCCCACATCATCGGCGCCGAGCCTACAAGCGCTCGGCACGAGGACTGGGATGGCAAGGACCTCGATGACCTCCGGGCCCACAACAACCTGATCTTGCTCTGCAAGAACCACGCCAAGAACATCGACGACAAGTCCTCGCGCGGCGAGTTCACTTCGGAGTTCCTCCGGGGCATGAAGGAGCGCCACGAAGCCCCCTACCGCCACAGCGTGCAGCAGATGGAGGCGGCATACCGCGACGTCACCAAGGACAACACGGTCGCCTACGCAACCACCCTGCGCCGCTTTCACGACTGGGAGAACCTGGGGCTGACCCCAGAAGAGGAAGCACAGAGCATCAGCGCGTTCAACCGCCTCGCGACGGCTGTGGGCACGCTGACCCTGCCGGCACGTCAGGTCCTGGCCTTGGTCGCCGGGTTGGAGGAGCCCCCCGACTTCCAGCTCGTCATGCGGCGGTTGCAGATCAGGCAGCACGAGCTGGTCAGCGTCTGCGACGAGTTGAAGCGGGCCGACGTCGCGGAGTTGTGGGTGCCGGAGGACGGGGATCCCGCCGTGATCAGCCTGCGCGGGGGCCAGCTCGATGACGTGTCGGAGTACTGGGACGAGCTGCGGGGGTTCTGTGCTGACGAGGCCATCGATCTTGAGGACATCTTGATCCGCCTCGACTTCTCCCTATTGGACTGAGGCGCCGAACCGGCTGCCTGGGCACACGGCGGTAGCACTGGTGGTACCGGCTTGGCCCTCGGGCGGGGGCCACCGGACCAGCAGGACAGGTCAGCAGCCACCGGCTGGACATGGCGGCGGGCGCTGGAGGAGATCGACCCGTTCTGGTGCCCGGTGTGGCCGGTCACCTGGCAGCGCACCTACGCGGTCGCCCGGCTGTGGTGGCTCGACTCCGACGGCCGCGTCGACTGGGCGCGGCTGCCGGTGGACACGGTGTTCGAGGGTGAGCAGCTCGGCCGCTGGGTACGGGCGCAGCGGGCCGGCTGGCCGGGCCTGGAGGCCGATCAGCGGGGCCTGCTGGCGGCGATCGGGATCGAGGAGGACCAGGAGTTGGTGGCTGCGAAGGCCGCGGCCGAGGCGAAGCCGACCGTGTCCCGCGGCGACCGGTTCGCCCAGGGCCTGGCGGCGATCGCCCAGTTCGTGGAGCGGGAGCGGCATCCCCGGGTCCCCCGTCCGCACAAGGAGCCAGTAGAGGCCATGGAGGCCGGCCCCGACGGTGAGGAGCAGGCGGTCGTGTCGCACTTCGCCCTGGGCACCTGGCTCAACACCCAGAAAGCCCGCCGGGCCAAGCTCACCCCGGGCCAGCTCGCCCAACTCGCCGAACACGGCGTCGAGTGGGCGTAGCGGGCGGCGGTGGGATTCCCGGGACACTCACGTGATTCCCGTACACCGACGAGGTCGGCAGGTCAGGGCCGGTCGGGCCTCCCTCGTAGACGGAGGCCCGACCGGGAACACCGGCTCGACGCGCCTCAGCGGACGAACCAGACGATTCCCGCCGGACTCACGAGATGCGCCGGTCAGGGGCCATTCAAGCCCCGGCGCAGCGGCAGGAACTCACACTGGGGACCGAGGGCGGATCAGCCGACCGGGTTGAGGGTCCACCGCTGGTTCGCCGAACCCCCCGAGGACCACTGGACCACCGGAGCCGTGTCGCTCGGGTCGCCGCCGGCGACATCGAGGACGAGGCCGCTGTTGAAGTTGATGACGGCCATCGTGGCGCCGTCGACGTTGACCTTCCCCCAGCGCTGGTTGGCACCGCCGTTGCAGGTCCACTGGACGACCGCGGTCCCCTGGGCGGTGCTCCAGCCCGGCACCTCCAGGCACTTGCCGCTGTACACGTTGACGACGAAGCCGTCACTGACCCGCCACTGCTGGGCGGTGTCACCGCACCAGGCCGACTGACGCACCGGCGCGCCGTCATCGGTACGGAAGTCCGCCGCCCCCAGGCACTTGCCGGTCGCCGCGTTCTGGAACGCCACGGTGGAGTCGGCCGACAGCGGGACGTAGGACATCCCCGAGGCCGAGGCCGAAGCGGGCGCGGCGGCCAGCAGCCCGGCCCCCAGCCCGAGGGCGACCGCGGCGGCGGCGGAGCCCAGGCGGCGCGTGGTGGTGAAGTGGTCGTTCATGGTTCCCCCCATGGGTCCCTGCAGATGTGGTTCGGATGAGACACCCGGACTTCCCGACCGTCTCAACCTCATAGACGTGCGGAGCCCCCGGAGGTTGCAGGTACCTCAGAACTATTTCTGAAGTCATGTCAGAACACCGGGCACGTCCCCGTGTCCGCACCGCCCGATCGCCGCGGCGGGGCCCGCGCCCCACCCCTGTCGGCTCCGTTGAGGAAGGTGGAGAAGCCCGGCGGGCGACGGCGGGTCCGTCAGGTCGCCGGGGCGAAGGTGGGCTCGGCGTCGCCCAGTAGCACGGCGGCGGCATTGGCTCGTTCGAGCCAGGTGACCCGGAAGGCTCGTCGCGCCCGGTGCGTGATGGTCAACGAAGCGCTCGGGGCGCGCCGCCGCGGGTGACCTTGCCGCCCGGGGCGGCGGGGGCAGGCCGTCGTAACACATGATCACTTCGTCCCGGGTGGCGTCGTGCCGCCACGCTCGCCGTGGCCGTCCTGCCGGCCCGGGCGAACACCCTGGTCCCGGCGCCCGCGGGTGGGGGTGCCTCGCACCGCGAACTTCCCGAACCGCCGCCCGCCGACCTCGTGCGCGGGAGCGCCACGCCAACGTCCGGCGCCCACACAAGGAGCCGGCGGAGACCGTGGAGGCCGGCCCCCGGCGGCGAGGAGCAGGTGATCGTGTCGCACCTCGCGCTGGGCACCTGGTTGAACACCCAGAAGAGCCGGCGGGCAAAGCTGAGCGCGGGCCGGCTCGCGCAGCTCGCCGAACACGGGATGGAGTGGGCGTAGCGGGCGGCGGTGGGATTCCCGGGACACTCACGTGATTCCCGTACACCGACGACGTCGGCAGGTCAGGGCCGGTCGGGCCTCCCGCGTAGACGAAGGCCCGACCAGGAACACCGCTCGACGCCCCACCGGACGAACCCGACGATTCCCACCGAACGCACGAGATACGCCGATCAGAAGCTGTTCAAGCCTCGGTGTAGCAGCAGGAACTCACAACTCACCGAACACGGGATGGAGTGGGCGTAGCGGGCGGCGGTGGGATTCCCGCGACACTCCCGCGGATCCCGTACACCGACGAAGTCGGCAGGTCAGGACTGGTCGGGTCTCCATCGTGAATGGAGGCCCGACCGGGAACACCGGCTCGATGCTCCCGATGGACGAACCGGACGATTCCCACCCGACTCACGAGAAGCGCCGGTCAGAGGCCATTCAAGCCGGGATTTGTGGGACCTGCAGAACGAGCGCAGCGGCCTGCCCGTCCAACGGGCCGTACGGGTGGTGGAGGCCGGGGAGCCCCTGCGGTGACCGGCTTCGACGGGCCGACCGCGGGCCGGCCGTCCGTGGCGGCGCCGGGCGGGCCCTGACGTGCGGTCGGCTCCCGGCTCCCAGCCGTAGGACCGGGAGCCGGGAGCCGGGGGTCAAGAGCCAGCCGCTGCCGGGGGCCGGTCGGGCCGGTCAGACCCCGGCGGCGGCGAGGCGGGCGTGGCGCCGGGCGGTCGCCTCGACCGGGTCCAGCACCGGCACGGCGGCCAGCAGGCCCTTGGTGTAGGCGTGCTGGGGGGCGTCGTACACGGCGTCGGCGTCGCCCTGTTCCACGATCCGCCCGGCCCGCATCACCGCGACCCGGTCGCTGACCTGGCGGACCACGGCGAGGTCATGGGCGATGAAGACCAGCGCGAGGCCGAGGTCGCGCTGCAACTCGCCCAGCAGCTCGACCACCTGGGCCTGCGTGGTGACGTCCAGCGCGGAGACCGGTTCGTCGCAGACGATCAGGCGCGGCCGGGGGGCCAGCGCCCGGGCGATGCCGACCCGCTGCCGCTGCCCGCCGGAGAACTCGTGCGGATAGCGGTGGTACCAGTCGGCGTCGAGCCCCACGCGTTCGAGGAGGTCGCCGACCCGCGCGCGGATGCGGCGCTCGTCGCTCTCGCCGGCGATCCGCAGCGGGTCGGCGACGGACTCGCCGATTGTGCGGCGCGGGTTGAGCGAGGACACCGGGTCCTGGAAGACCATCTGCAGCTCCCGCCGGAGCGGGCGCAGGTCCTTCTCCCCGAGCGCGCCGATGTCCCGGCCGCGGTAGTGGAGCCGGCCGCCGGTCGGCTCCAGCAGCCGGACGAGCATCCGCCCGAGCGTGGTCTTCCCGGAGCCGGACTCGCCGACGATGCCCAGTGTCTCGCCGGCGCGGACGGTGAGCGAGACGCCGTCCACGGCGGCCACGGGGGCGCCGTGCCGGACGGGGCCACCGCGGGTGGCGAACTCGCGACGCAGCTCGACGGCTTCGAGCAGGACCTCGTCCCCGGCCGGCTCGGCAGGCGCGGCAGGGGCGCCCGAAGCCTCCGGGGCGTCGACCCGGGGCACCGCCGACAGCAGCGCCCGGGTGTACGGCTCGCGCGGAGCGCCCAGCACCTCGGCGACCGGGCCGTGCTCCACCGCCCGGCCGTCCTTCATCACCAGCACCCGGTCGACGCTCCCGGCGACCACGCCCAGGTCGTGGGTGACCAGGACCAGCCCGGCCCCGGTCTCGGCGCGCAGCTCGTGCAGCAGGTCGAGGATCTGGGCCTGGACGGTGACGTCCAGCGCGGTCGTCGGCTCGTCGGCGACCAGCAGCCGCGGCTCGCAGGCCAGGGCCATCGCGATCAGCACCCGCTGGCGCATGCCGCCGCTGAACTCGTGCGGACGCGACCGTGAGCGCCGGGCGGCGTCGGCGATGCCGACGCGGTCGAGCACCTCGACGGCCCGGGCCCTGGCGTCCCGGCGGGAGATGTCCCGGTGCACCCGGACGACCTCGGCGATCTGGTCCCCCACCGCGTAGTACGGGTCGAGGGCGGAGAGCGGGTCCTGGAACACCATCGCCGCCAACCCGCCGCGCAGACGCCGGAGTTCGTCGCCCTCGGCGGTGACGGCGTCCACGCCGGCGACCCGGACCGAGCCGCCGATCCGGGCGCCGGTCCCGCGGTGCAGGCCGAGCAGTCCGTAGGCGACGGTGCTCTTGCCGGAGCCGGACTCGCCGACGATGCCGAGCGCCTGCCCAGCCTCCAGGGTGAAGCCCACGCCGTCGACGGCGCGGACGTGGCCGGTTCCGACCGGGAAGTCGACGACCAGGTCCCGGACGTCGACCAGGGATGCGGCGCTCACGTCAGGACCACCCTTCGGTCGGTCACCGCGTAGAGCACGTCCGCGATGACGTTGGCGAGGACCACGGAGAAGCCGGTGACAAGGGTGAGGCCCACGACGGTCGGCAGGTCGATCAGGCCGACCGAGGTGACCAGCAGCTTGCCCAGCCCCGGGAGGCCGAAGAGCGACTCGGTCAGCACGGCAGACCCGAACAGCGTCCCGAGGTCGATGGCGGTGAGCGCGATCACCGGGGTGAGCGCGCCGCGCAGCGCGTGCCTGGTCACCAGGCGCCGTTCGCTGACGCCGTACGCCCGGAAGGTCCGGATGTGGTCGTCGGCGAGGGTCTCCAGCATGGAGGAGCGGGTCAGCCGCGCGTACTTGGCGGACTCGATGAGCGCGAGCGAGACCCAGGGCAGCAGCAGGCCCCAGAACCACTGCTGCGGGTCCTCGGTGAGCGGCACGTAGCTCGGGAACGGCAGCCACTGCAGTTGGGCGCACAGGACGATGAGCAGCACCAGGCCGATGACGAACACCGGCACGGAGGTGCCGGCCAGCGTCAGCCCGGTCAGCAGGCGCTCGCTGAGCCGGCCCCGGCGCAGCGCGGAGAGCAGGCCGGCGCCGACCCCGAGGACCAGCCAGAGCACCATCGCGCCGAGCGCCAGCGAGGCCGTCACCGGGAGCCGGGCGGTGATCATGTCGGTGACCTGCTCGCCGCTGCGGTAGGAGACGCCCAGGCAGGGCGCCGGGCAGTGCAGCACGCCCGTCCCGGCGCTGAAGTCGCGGCCGGCCACGACGCCCTGGAGGAAGTGGGCGTACTGCAGGTGGACGGGCGCGTCGAGGCCCAGCCGTTCGCGCACCTGGAGGACCTGGGCGGGGCTGCACTTCTCGCCGCAGGCCAGCTGGGCGGGATCGCCGGGGGCGATGTAGAACACCGCGTAGACGATCAGCGAGAGGGCGAACAGGACGCCGACCATGCCGACGGCCTTGCGGAGCAGGAAGCGGGTCATGCGGTGGCCTCCTCTGCGACGCTCGAAGTGCCGGCGCTCGAAGCGGACCCCTCCGCCGCCGGCCCTGCGCTGCCACGCACCGTCCCGACCCGCAGCCGGGAGGCCGCCCGGGGGTCGAGCTCGGTACGGACGGCGTCGCCGAACACGGTGAACGCGAGCACGGTGGCGAACAGCAGCGCGGACGGGAGCAGCACGTACATCGGGTCCGCGCGGAACCAGGTGGTCGCGCCGGAGAGCATCTGGCCCCACGACGAAGTCGGCGGCTTGACTCCCACCCCGAGGAAGGACAGCCCGGCCTCGGCGATCACGTTGGACGGCAGCAGGACCGCCGCGTAGGTGATGACCGGCGCGGCCAGGGACGGCAGCAGCTCCCGGCGGGCGATCCGCCACCGGGTGGCACCGGCCAGCCGGGCCGCGGCCACGTAGTCGAGCTGCCGCAGGCTGAGCGTCTGCGCCCGGACGATCCGTGCGGTGCCGGACCAGCCCAGCAGCCCGATGACCATGGTCAGCAGGAGCGGGCGGGGGAAGGAGGAGGGCACGATCGCCATCAGCGAGATGGCGAAGACCAGCGTGGGCAGCGCGAGCATCACCTCGGTGGTGTTGCCGATCAGCTGGTCGAGCAGCCGGCTGCCGAGGCCCGCAGCGAGCCCGAGCAGGACACCGATCGCGACCTGGACGAGGGTGGCCCCGACGGCGACGAGCAGCGAGATCCGGGCACCGTGGACCAGCCGGGCGAAGACGTCCCGCCCGGTGCCCGGTTCGACGCCGAGCCAGTGCTCGGCGCCGACGCCGCCGAAGGAGCCGGTGGGCACCCCGCCGGCCGCCGAGTCGAGCAGGTCGTTGTGGTAACTGGTGGGGTCCTGGCCCTCGATCGCGGCGAGCAGCGGTGCCGCCGCCGCGATCAGGACGAGCAGGACGATGACGAGGCCGGCCGCGAGGACGGCGCGCCGCGCGAGCAGCCGCCGCCACACCTGCCGCCCCCCGGTGGCCGGGGAGGCCGCGGGGGCCTCCCCGGCTCTGGGTTCGTGTGGTGCCATGGTTGTCCGAACCGATCCGTTCGATTCCGTTCGATACCGTCCGCTACTTGACCGCGACCTGGGAGATGTCGAGCACGCCGGTCCAGTCGCTGATGACGATGTTGCGGACGTCCTTGCCGGACAGCCGCTTGTAGACGGGGTGGTACAGCGGGACGGTGAGCGCCTGGTCGGCGATCCGCTTGTCCAGGGCGCCCCAGCGCTTGGCGGCCTCGGCGTGGTCGGTGATCTTGTTGATCTGGTCGATCTCGTCGTTCACTGACGGGTCGTCCAGCTGCGCCGAGTTGAAGTTGTAGCCGTCGGTGACGATCTGACGGCCGTCGAAGATCGGCGCCAGGAACGGACCGCCGGACGGCCAGTCGGCGCCCCAGCCGGAGAGGAAGAGACCGGGCTCGGTACCGACGGTGTGGATCGTCTTGGAGTACCTGGTGGAGTCCAGGGCGTCGAGCTGGACGGTGATCCCGGCCGCCTTCAGCCCGTCCTGGACGGCGGTGGCCAGGTCCGGGCCGTCGCCCTTGCCCGTGGCGCTGGAGTGGGTGAGCGTGATGGTCAGGCCGTCCGGGTAGCCGGCCTCCTTCAGCAGTTCCTTGGCCTTCTCCGGGTTTCCGGTGACACCGGCCGGGAACGGGTCGTACGGGGTGTACCCGAAGGTCTCCTGGTTGGGCAGGTAGGTGGTGGCGGCCTCGGCGAGCGAGGAGCCGCCGGCGGCGTTGACGACCGAGGTGCGGTTGATCGCGTAGGCGACGGCCTGCCGGACCTTCGGGTTGTCGAAGGGCTTCACCTTGGGGTTGAACGCCAGGTAGTTGACGTAGCCGAAGCGACCGGTGCCGACGCGGGCGGCGAGGGCCTTGTCGTCCTTCACCTGGGCGAGTTCGGAGGGGCCGAGGTTGGTGTCGGTGGTGACGGCGGCCGCGTCGGCGCCGGTGCCGGCGGAGAGCCGCTGGTTGATCACCGCCGGGTCGAGCCCGGACTGCACGTCGACGGTGTCCGGGTACGCCTTGCGCTGGTCGTCCGTCGCCGCGGACCAGTTGGGGTTGCGCGTGAGGACGAGGTGCGCGCCGTCGTTCTCGTTCTTGACGACCTGGTAGGGGCCGGAGGAGACCGGGTGGTCCTGGTATTTCGTCCCGGTGTCCTTGGCCTTCGGGACGGGGGCGAACTGCGTCTGGGTCGCCAGGTACGGGAAGTCGCCCTCGGGCTTGTTGAGGTGGAAGACGATGGTCTTCTCGTCCGGCGTCTCGATGGCGTCCAGCGTGCGGCCGTCCTTGTACGGGCCCTGGTAGTCTGCGGCACCGACTAGCCAGTCCCTCAGGTACGGTGCGCCGCCAGAGAGTTCGGGTGCGAATGACCTTTCGATGCCGTACTTGATGTCGGCGGTGGTGATCGGCGATCCGTCCTCGAACTTGAGGCCGTCCTTGAGGTGGTAAGTCCACACCGTCGCACCCTCCGACGAGGTGCCGATGTCGGTGGCGAGGTCCGGGACCACCTCGGTGCCGGCCGCGCCATCGACCCGGTTGCGGGTGGTGAGGGTGCGGAAGACCAGCGAGGGGACGTGGCCGCCGCCGGAGGTGTAGAGCCGTGCGGGGTCGAACTGGTCCTGCGGGTTCTGGTTGAGGACGGTGAGGGTGCCGCCCTGCTGCGGCGCGGCGTCCTTGCCGGCGCTACCACCGCCGTCGGCCTTCGGGCCGCACGCCGCCAGTCCGACGACCAGCGCGACGGTGACGGTCGCCGCGGCGAGGCGGCGAGGGGTGAAGGTGGTTCGAGACATCGGAAAGGGGGGCCTTTCGCTACCGATTTGTACACGGAGGAAGGCGGGCGACAGTGAGGCTTTGGGGAAGAGTGCGCAGCACAGCGCCCGCAGGAGGGGGCGACTCCCGAGGCGGCGATCACCGCAACGCGTCGGGACAGGCGGATTCAGCGACAGAAATTGTCGGAAACGCAGTGCGCGGCCACGCCGATCAGCGCCAGCTCAATGGCGGCGCAGTCGATCGGGTGGCGGTCAGTCATGCCGAAAAGACTGTATGACTTTCAGCAGGATGTCAAAATCCCCCCGTCCACCGTTCCGCATCGGCCGGCGGTGCAGTGCGGTGCGGCCGGTCGGCCGCGACCGGGCGGCTCCGGGCGGCGGATCAGTACCGGGATCAGTACCGCTGGGCTTGGACGACCCGGGAGACCAGCGCCTGCTTCCGGTCGGTGGAGGGCTGCGAGCAACGGCGTGGCCAGAACCGTGACCAGGGCCAGGATCCTCGCCGTCGTCCAGCGTCCGGCCAGCACCGCGATCGCCATCAGCGTCGCCGGGGCGAGGGCCATCGCCCTGACGGCGACCGCCCGGGTGCCGGACGGTCCCAACTGGTCGAAACCGTGGTCGATGGCCATCTGGAGGGTGTACCAGAGGTCCCAGGCCGCGTAGGTGCCGGCCAGGACGGCGGCGAGCGGGGCCGCGGTGGCCAGTGCCCGGCCCATCGGCCGGTGGGAGACCAGGCCGAGGCGGACCCGGGCTCCGTGTCCGGCCACGTCGGCAACCTCCCGCAGGCCGGCCAGCGGGCCTGCGGTGCGCACGTGGCGTTCGGCGTGGTCGGTGAGTTCGGCCAGCTCGTGGGCGCCGTAGGAGTCGGGGTAGAGGGCGAGGGCGCGGCGCAGCAGTCGGGCGTTCGGGGTGGTTCGGTCCGGGATCATGCCATGCCTCCGGCGAGTCGGGTGCGGTTGGTCGCCAGACGCCGGTCGGCTTCGCGGAGGGCGGCACGCAGCCGCTCGCTCTCGTCGGTGAGGGCCTGAGTCTGTCACCGAACACGGGCCGCCCGGCCGCAACGGCAACAGCCCACGGTCTCCGCCGCCCTGGTCTCACCGAGCGCACCGCGCCTGCGTCCTTCCCGCTCGTTGGCGTGAATCGGCCGGTACCCGTGGCCGCGGCGCCGGCCCCTCGGATAGACCGGGGGTATGACGACTGTGGACGACCAGCTGGTGGATGCGACCTGGCGGGCCGCCGATCTGACACGGGCCTACCTCATGCGGGACCGCGCCGCGGTCGAGAACTGCCTCGCGGGCCTGGACGCCGACCGGCTGGAATGGGTACTGGCCTGGCTGGTCCTCGACCACGACGCGCTGTTCACCGAACTCGGAGAGCCCTCGATGCGGGTCGCCAGCCTCGACGTGGTGGCGGCCCTGGCCCCGCTGGAGGTGGAGTTCGCGGTCACCACCGCCGTCCACCGCGTCGCCGCCGGCGAGAGCGGCCTGGGCACGGCCGTCGCAGGCCTCGCCCTCCCCGAGCAGATCCACGCCATCACGGTGTCCACCGCCGTCATGCTGTCAGAGGCCCTGGGCCCCGCCGGCGCACTCCACCGGATCGACCAGCAGAACCAGCAGTGCGTGAACGCCGGCCACCCCCGGCCCTACCCCACCCCCTGACCGACACCGACTACCCAGCCCGGCGCGCGGCCTGCCGGCTCCGGCCAGCGGCGGGCTGGTTGGCTGGGGCGAAACCCGCCGGGCCGCTGGCCCCGCCCGGGCCGGAACTCGCTCGGGTGCGTGAGCTTGGCGGCGCTGGCGAGTTCACCCGTCATGAGAGACGTGACCGTCCTGCCCGTGCCCGCGCGGCACCCCGAGGACGACGACCAGGAGCAGCTGGAGCGGGAGCGGCGGCAGGCGGTGAACGATGGCCACCGCCGAGCAGCTGCGCGTCCTGCACACCCCGGACGTCGGCATTGAGCAGATGGGCGCCGGCGCCTTCGCCGCCTGCACAAGGAGGGCCTGGTGGACAGCGTCGTCCTCCCGCAGGCCGGGAAGCTGCAGGCGTGGTTCCTGACCGAGCGCGCGGTGCGGATCGCCGCGACCTTCCCCGAGCTGGAGGGGGTGGCCTCCCCGCCGCTGCCCGAGGACAAGAGCGCGGCACGGCTGCGGCTGGGCCACGTCCTGGCCGTCGTGCGCACCCACGTCGCATTCGTCCCCCCGCGCGCGGGGGGACGAGTGCGCGCCGCTGGACTTCCTGCCCGAGGTCTACCACCGCTTCGGCGAGGGCCCCGGCGGGACGGTGATCCCCGACGGCCTGCTGCACTACTCGAAGAAGGGGCCGGACCGGGTGCTGCACCGGGCGTTCGTCGAGGTCGACCGCGGCACCATGGCCAGCGAGAAGCTCGCCTCCAAGCTGATCGCCTACGCCCGCTTCCACGACCACCACCCCGTCCCGGCCCACCTGCGCCGCACCTCGCACTCGCAGAGCGTCCTGCCGGCCTGGCAGCAGCGCTACCCGGCCTTCCCCCCGCCTGCTGTTCGTCCTGGCCGACACCGGCGAGCAGGCAGCCCGCCGCCGCGTGCGCGACCTGCAGGCCATCGCCGACGCCCACCCGATGGTCACCCGGATGCTGACGCTGATGCGCGTGAAGGCCGGCGCGGCCCGCCTGGCCGACCTGGAGCAGCACGGCGTCAACGCCCAGGTGTGGCACTCCATCGGCGACCACACGAAGGGCCTGGGAGCTGTAGAGCGCAGCGGTGCCGGTCCGGACGGCGGCATCAAGGTGTCCGGAGGCCACCAAGGAATCCGGGGTGCCATGAGAAGCACTGAAAGCCGTCGCCCCGCGGGGTGGCGGCTTTCCGGTGTTCTGTCGTGCCGCAGGCCCGAGGCGGAACCCACCGGGCGGGGGCCGTACGCGTCAGGTGTCGGCTGGCGGCGGCTGTCCGGTGGTGGGGCGGCGCAGTTGTTCGTTGAGGCGCAGGGCTTCTTCGAGTTGGTCTTCGAGGATGACGATGCGGCAGGCGGCGTCGATGGCGGTGCCCTGGTCGACGAGGTCGCGGGCTCGCATCGCGATGCGCAGCTGGTAGCGGGAGAAGCGGCGGTGGCCGCCCTCGGAGCGCAGTGGGGTGATCAGGCCGTGTTCGCCCAAGGCCCGTAGGAAGCCGGCGGTGGTGCCGGTCATCTCGGCGGCGCGGCCCATGGTGTAGGCGGGGTAGTCGTCGTCGTCGAGGGTGTGGGGGGTGTGGGGTCGGATGGTCGTCGTGGTCACTGCACCTCTTCTGTGTTGGTTCGGGGGCGCGGCGAGGGGCCCCGGCGCCGTTGCGGCTCCGGGGCCCCGAAAGGGATACATCACCATCTACCGGCTGTAGCCGGGTTCCTTGTTCCGCAAGTCCCCGGGAGAGGGGATGTGCGGGGATCGCGTATGCGTGACCGGAAACCACCGTCCTCGTACTCAATGGGGGTCTGCGGTGTCCGCCCGGGTGAAGACCTCACGGGCCGGGCGATCCTGATGGCGCTCTGTCCCCTCCGTTCATCCTCTGTACTGACTGGGACTGCGAACTGCTTGGTACTACTCACACGGGTACTTCTCGGTACTGCTGAACTTCAACTGCCTGGTACTGCTGCGGCGGCCCTCCCGGGCCATCCGGTCCGGCAGCCAGCCCCGTCGCCCGTCCTGCTCACCTGCTCGGCTTGGAACCCCACTGCCCGGACCTCCCAGCACGCGCGCCCGCAGTCCTGGCGCCTTTACTGGGATACCGCGTACCGCGACTGCTGGTACCGCTCAACTCAATTCACCTGCTGGGTACTGCACCTGCACTTACCGCGGTACCGCTGGGTGGTGACCCCTTATCACTGCGGGCCACCCGGCCCGGCTGCCAGTCCCGTCGCCGACCTGCACCAACCCTGGCTTCGCAACTCTGCTGCCGCGCCGTTGTTTGCGTCACTGCTCCACGCCCACCTGCACGGCGCGTCCTGCGTATTGCTCACCTGCTGGGTACTGCATCTGCTGAACTGCGGTACCGCGCGGTGGCGGCCCCTGATCACTGCGGGCCGCCCGGCCCGGCTGCCGGTCCTGTCACCGTCCTGCACCTGCTCTGGCTTCAGGGCCCCACAACCGTGCCGACCTGCGAACTTCTGTAATGCTGCCCGCCAGTTCGTGTCTGGCGGGTACCGCTTGACTGCGTCTACGGGAGAAACACTAACCACGACACAGGGCGATGTCTACTTCAGCCAGCACAGATTTTTCGGTGTCCGGAGGGAAGGTAGTCTTCGCCCCGCAGAACGGACGGTCCGCACCCGGGCCAGGGACAACAAGCGGCACGAACGAGCGAGCGGCACACGGACGGGAGGCAGCCGGTGGAAGACCCACCGACCACGGCGCCGGTGCGCGCGCCCGACCCGGCCGCGCGGGCATCCCTGCTGGCCGCCCTCACCGAAGCCGTCCATGACCGGGACCAGCGCGGCCTGCGCCGACTGCTGGCCCGCTTCGCCGAACAGGTCACCATCACCGACCTGCACGCCCTGCGCCAAGCGCTCGACCCCCGCCGCACCCGAGGACCGGGCCCCCGGTAGCCGACACAGAACGGTCTGGCGGCACGGCCATGGCGCCGCCGTGTGGCCCGGGTGTCAGCCCGTGCGAGCGGCCGCGTCACAGGTCAGGCAGATATGCCCGGCCCAGTACGGGGGAACCAGCGCTGCCCCGGCCGGCCCGGCCGCCACCGGTCGGGCCCCTGCGCGGGGCCTGGCAGCTGCAGGGCGCAGCGGGCAGGTGCGGCATCAAGGTGTTCGCCCCGGTCATCAAGGTGTCCGGAGGGCACCAAGGTGTCCGGGCGGCGCCACCAAGGAATTCGGGGTGGTCATCAAGGAATCCGCCAAGGTTGGTGGCTCACCTTGGTGGGGGCCGTTACGTGATCGTTGCGGCCGAGGGGGCTGTTCACCAAGGGATACGTCAAGGTTCGCGGGGTTCCCTACGGCGACCGCGCGGAGCACCGGCTCCGTGCCCAGCCGGAGGGAAGCCCCTGCTATGACGACGAGCGACAGCGCCCAGCCGATGACCAGGACGAGGGCCAGGGCACGGACGGGCGCGGAGCCGGACGGCGACACGCGGGAGGTGGAGATCACCTGGGCAGTGCTCGCCTCCTTGTTCCAGTTCCGGATCGCCACCGCCGAGCAGCTGCGCCGCCTGCACGCCCCCGACAGCGGCATCGAGAAGATGCGGAGCCCGACAAGCCAGTGCATCCCCGGAACCTGCGGCGCACGCTGTCCGTCGAGATGGCCGCCCGTCCCGGTGGCCTGCTCGCCACCAAGGTCCACTTCAATCACCTGCAGGTGGCCACCAGCAAGGAGGGCACCGTGCGCCCGGACGGCCTGCTCCACTACGGGCGCACCGCCACCGACGGGGGCGGGTGGCCAACCGGGCGTTCGTCGAGGTCGACCGCGCCACCATGGGCGGGCCCCGGCTCGCCGCGAAGCTGAACGCCTACGCCCGCTACTGGGCCACCGCCCCGCTCCCCGCCGGGATGCGGGCCGGCACCATCGAAGCCGTCCAGGGCGGGCGCAAGCCGTTGTGGGAGCGCCGCTACCCGGTCTTCCCCCGGCTGCTGTTCGTCCTCACCGGCACCGGCCAGACCGGCTTCGCCAACCGGGCCACCGACCTGGAGACCGCCGCCCGCACCCCCTACGTCGCCAGGATGCTGCGCACCGTGGCGGCCGGCGTCGCCAAGCTGGAGGACCTCGAGGCCGACGGCCCAGGCGCCGACAACTGGTGGCCGATCGCCGACCTCGACGACGGCCCCGTCCCCTGGTGGGAGCTGACCGGCACCAAGCCCTGACCGGCACCCGGCAGTCTCGCCTTGATGGCCGCCCCGGTACGCCCGGGGCGGGCATCAAGGTGTCCCGGCCGGGCCGGCCGCCGGGCCGTCAAGGTGCGCGATGTCAGCACAGGGTTGATCACTTCGTTCCGCCAGCGCGGAACGACCCCGCAGAACGCACCGCGGCACCAAGGCCCCCAGTGCCGCTGCCACTTTCGCACTACCTGACCAGTCACTCAGTCGAGGTCGGCGGATGCCAGGGCCACCGCGAGCACCAGGTACGGGACGGCGCCCAGGCACTGCTCGGCCATCATGCTCGGATCGGACGCCGTGCCCGCGTCGGCCAGCGCCAGCAGCCCGGCACCGACGGCCGCCTCCACCGCCGCGTCCAGAACCTCTGCCGGGGTGAACTCCCCGCCGGCCACCAGCTCGCGCACCACAGCGGCGGCCTGCGCCGGGTCGGCGCGCCACAGCTCGGCGACCTGGTCACCGGCGCCCGCCAGGTCGATGACCGCACCCTGCTGCGCGGTCGGAAGCGGCACGGGCCAGGACAGCCCGGGCTCCTCCACGATCTCCTCGGCCCGCCCCAGCGCCACCCTCGCGGCGCTCGTCCGCCGGGCCTGCTCCCGCTCCCGCGCGACGGCGGCCGGCCACCGGGCGTCGTCCTCGGCCCGCGCCGCCTCCAGCAGCGGGGCCGCGGTGCGGCCGAGGTAGACGACCGGCAGCGGGTCCACCACGACCGCGTCCTGCCCGGGCGGGGCGTCGGCGACGGGCTGGTACAGCGCGGCCGCCGCCGTAGCGCAGGCCCCGACCGTGGCGGTCAGGGCGGCGATCAGCCGGGCGTGGCGGCGTCGGCGTGCGGGCAGGTCCAGGCGAGCGGGAATCGCGGTCACCCCCGCACTATCCCGCGCCGCACCCGCCCGCGACGTCCGTTCCCGTGAACACCGAGCGGCAGGTCAGCGCCACTGGTAGGACGCGCCGGTCATCACCGGGAGCAGCATCGGGCCGCCGGCCTGGGCGGTGTCGGGCCGGACGGCCTGGTCGAGGACGGGGCCGACCGCCGGGTACAGGTGGAGGCCGGCCACACCGGCCGCCGGCAGCCACACCACCAGCGCCCGGTCCGGGTCGTCCTGCTCGACCACGGCGACGGCCGCCGCCAGGTGGTCGGGCAGGTGAGCGACGTAGACCAGGTGCCGGCGCCGGAACGGCTCCACTTCGCCCGGCCGCTTCGTCTCCTGGTCCTGGACGAAGCACAGCACCGGCACCTCGGGCAGCATCGCCAGGTCGAAGCCGAGCTCCTCGAGGAGCTCCCGACGCAGCGCGGTCTCGGGTTCTTCGCCGTCCTCGTCCTCGACCACGCCGCCGGGCAGCGAGAGCTGGAAGCCGGCCTCCCGCTGACGGCGGATCAGACACACCCGGCCGTTGTGGACCAGCACCGCGCACACCCGCACCCGCACCGGTCCGCTCCCCAGGCTGGTGGTCATCGCCGGGCCCAGGCCGGGCAGGCTGGCTCAGACGCCGTTGTCGTACCGATCAGGGCGGTTGCCGATCGAACGGGAGTCCCGTTCGGGTGATCGCGGGGTGATGGACGCATGAAGACAGGGCCTCCGGTGCAGCTCCTGGGTGTTGAAGCCGGAGAAGCACCAGGGAGGCCCTGTTGTCGCTGTTGTATGCCCTCGCACCTGTGGGTTTCAACTTGGCTGCCCGTGAGTGTGATTGCCTCGCTCACCGGTTCGGGAACGCTGGGGACCAGCCGCACAGACGGCCGAGGTATCCCTCCGACATGACTGATGCCGAATGGGCCGTGGTCCGCGAGGCGATGCCGGTACCGGCATGGTTGGAGGGCAGGGGTGGACAGCCGGAGGGCTCCTGCCACCGGCAGATGGTCGACGCGATCCGCTACCTGGTCGCGGGCGGCATCACCTGGCGGGCGATGCCCGCGGACTTCCCCGCGTGGGACCGCGTCTATGCCTTCTTCCGGCGCTGGCGGGACAAGGGCTTGGTCGCCGAGTTCCACGACCGGCTGCGGGACCGGGTCCGCGAAGCGGTGGGCCGGGACCGGGAGCCGACCGCGGGGATCATCGACGCGCAGTCGGTGAAGGGCGCCGCTTCGGTGCCGGCCGCGAGCCGGGGCTTCGACGGCGGGAAGAAGGTCAACGGCCGTAAGCGGCACATCGTGGTGGACACCCTCGGGTTGCTGCTGACGGTGATGGTCACCGCGGCGTCGGTCACCGACCGGGACGCGGCACAGACGCTGCTGGCCCGGCTGCGGACGCGGCACTGGCGCATCACGCTGGTGTGGGCCGACGGCGGCTACACCGGACGCCTGGTCGACCTCGCCCGCGACGTCCTTGCCATCGCGCTGACCGTGGTCAGACGCACCGACGACACCGCGGGCTTCGTGGTGCTGCCCAAAAGGTGGCTGGTGGAGCGCACGTTCGCCTGGCTGATGTGCTCACGCCGACTCGCCCGCGACTATGAGGCCCGCACCGACACCGCCGAGGCGATGATTCGCTGGTCGATGAGCATGGTTATGAGCCGACGCCTCGCCCGGCGACCAGCCTGAACCTCCCCGGCTTCTCCTCGGCCAGCCAGCCCCGCGCGGCCAGGCGCTTCGCCTTCGACCTCATCCCCTCGACCTTCGCCGGGACCGGCTCCAGCCCGACCGCCGCCGCGAGCTGTCGGCAGTCCATCGCCTCCCCACCGGGCCCGCTCCGACCAATCAGGACGTCCATGATCCGCTGATAGTCCGGCGCCAGCACCGCCGGAGCAAGCCCTTCCCGCCAATGCGGCACCACCGAACCGGCCGCCGCCGCCAGGTCCCGCGCCGGACGCTCGTCGGCCACCACGACCTGCGGAAGCTCCTCGCCATCGCGAGGTTCCGCTAGGACCTCGACAACCGTCTCACGGGTGATCACGAACCGCTCCCACGCGGCCTCCGCCTCCCGCAGCTCGGCCTGAAGGGTCTCCACCCGCTGTCGGGCAGTGCGTTCGCGTTCCTCCAACAGCCCCATCACCGACGGCATCCCGGCACCTCCACGAAGAGACGAATCGACACCCCGTCCCTGCCGCCGAAACACCATTCCTATACCTGACCAGCGGAAACACGCCCGTCACTCTCGGAAAGACAACGGCTTCTTAGATCCAGGCATCACCCACGACACACGCGCACGGCATCAGAGAACCAACCACAACCCCAGCTCAAATACTGTTCTCCAACCACTCACCACTCCCGAAAGACCTCGCACCCAAACCACAGACCCACAGCTCACAGACCCACCAGCACCAAAACAAAGACCCCCAGAATCCTCACCTTGGCGCGCCGCAGGTCAAGCTGGGTGCGGCCGCCGACCGTGCGCACCGACCAGTGACCGGCCTGTCGGCTGGACAACCGCCCCGGAGCGCACGGCGCTCCGCGGCGGCCAGCAGCGCCGCCTCGTCCGGCTCCTAGAAGCGGGCCTCCTGAGCAGCCCTGGCTGCGATCGGGTTGGTGCTGGCCCGGCGTTCCTGCTGCATGGAGGTCAGCCGGTTGACCACCATGATCGCCGCCACCGCCGCGACCAGCCGCAGCGCGAAGCCGGCGGTCTCGACCCGGATGGCGTCGCGCAGGCTCGCGAGGTCGTCGAGGGTCGGGTCGAACTGGCGGGTCATGGAGGAGGCGACCCGGCCGACGACGAGTGAGCCGGTCCAGGTTGCCCACCACAGGGCCACCACCTTCTCGGACGGTGTGCGGCGCCGGCCCTCGGCGTCCAGCGGCGCGCTCGCCCGCCAGCAGTCCACCGTCAGCTGCCAGGGAAACCAGAGCCCGACGACGGGGGTGAACCAGGCGCCGACGGCCCAGCCGCTGCTGTGGCGGTGTCCGCCTGGCATCAGCAGGTCGGCGTTCCGGCGGATCCGGTGGAACCAGATGACGAACACGACGACGGTGGCGAGGAACAGGGGCAGGGTCAGCCCGTTCACCGCGTCGGTCACGGATATCACCGCGTCGAGATCGTCGAACCCGACGTCGTCGGACCCGTCCAGCAGCCCACCCAGGATCACGTCCGACCGGACGTCGGCCGCGACGACGACCGCCGCCAGGACGGCGTCGAGCCCCAGCAGGACGTAGAGGGCCGCGGCAAGGCCGTTCGCCGGGCGCAGTGCCGCCGCCCACCCCGGGGACGCCTCCGCACACCCGTAACAGCGGCCGCTGTCCGTCCCCGCCGGGTGTGTCCCACACACCACGCACACCATCAGACCATTCCCTCCAGAGAAGCACCGCTCGCGGATACGCGCGCCGGTACGCCACCGCCCCGACCGGGGCGGGCGCGCCGACTCTAGGGGACCTGCGCCGACGCCCGCCAGCGAGAATTCCCAGTTCAGAGGCTGGTATCGCCACAAATGGTCCACGCGAGACGAATTGCTTGATCGGCCCCGGCAGAGCTCAGGCACTGTCGGCGAGGTGAGCACGGGGCGGTCGGCGGGCTGCGCGCCGACCGCCGGGGGGGGGAAGGCTACGGGCGGGTGTTGATGGTGATCGTGGCGTTGCCCGCGACGTTGCCGATGTTGCCGTTGCCGGTCATGGAGCCGACGCTGCTGCCGGCGACCCGCAGTCTGCGTTCGAGGTTCAGCAGGCGCAGCTGGGCGTCGGTGTTGTCGGCGACGAAGGAGAGGAGCCGTTCGGTGAGGTCGGCGACGGCCCTCTCCTCGGCGTCCGCGGCGGCCGTGCTGACCTCCATGTCGCCGGTCGCCCAGTCCAGGGAGTCGAACCCGGCCAAGGCCTCCTTGTGCGTGTCCCAAGCCTCGAGTGCGGCGGCCCGGCCGGCCGGCCCCCGCGCACCGGTGGGGGGGGGAACCGGTCAGGGGTGCTGCGGCTCGGTCGGCCGGGCGAACTGGTCCGCCAGCCGCACAATGGCGAATGTGACCGCGTACCCGGCTGCGAACAGGACCACCGGCCGCAGAACGAACGGAAGCGGGTCCCAGTGGAAGTCCACCAGTACGGGGCAGAGCAGCGGCGGGCCGGCGAGGGTTGCTGCGGCCAGAGCCGCGGGCCCCACCGCCCGTGTGGTGCAGGCGATGGCCATGCCGACGACCAGCGGGGCGGCGAAGTCGAAGCCCGTGTGGGGGGCGCGTTCCCCGAGGTGGATCTTGGCCAGGATCAGGGTGGCTTCCGCGACGGTGATCGAGATCGCCAGTGCCCACGGCAGGACCCTGCGCGGATGTGACGTGCGGTCCGGAGGGGCGAGCAGCAGGACGAGGGCGTTGAACGTCAGCAGTACGGTTTCGGAGTCACGCAGTTCCGGTCGGTGGAGGGCTGCGAGCAACGGCGTGGCCAGAACCGTGACCAGGGCCAGGATCCTCGCCGTCGTCCAGCGTCCGGCCAGCACCGCGATCGCCATCAGCGTCGCCGGGGCGAGGGCCATCGCCCTGACGGCGACCGCCCGGGTGCCGGACGGTCCCAACTGGTCGAAACCGTGGTCGATGGCCATCTGGAGGGTGTACCAGAGGTCCCAGGCCGCGTAGGTGCCGGCCAGGACGGCGGCGAGCGGGGCCGCGGTGGCCAGTGCCCGGCCCATCGGCCGGTGGGAGACCAGGCCGAGGCGGACCCGGGCGCCGTGTCCGGCCACGTCGGCAACCTCCCGCAGGCCGGCCAGCGGGCCCGCGGTGCGCACGTGGCGCTCGGCGTGGTCCGCGAGTTCGGCCAGCTCGGGGGCGCCGTAGGAGGCGGGGTAGAGGGCGAGGGCGCGGCGCAGCAGTCGGGCGTTCGGGGTGGTTCGGTCCGGGATCATGCCATGCCTCCGGCGAGTCGGGTGCGGTTGGTCGCCAGACGCCGGTCGGCTTCGCGGAGGGCGGCACGCAGCCGCTCGCTCTCGTCGGTGAGGGCCTGGACGCCGGCCGGGGTGAGGGCGAAGATCCGGCGGGGACGCCCGTCGACGGTCTCCTCCCGTTCGACCCGGACCAGGCCTTCGGCCAGCAGCCGGTCGAGGGTGCCGTACAGGGTGCCTGCGCCGAGCCGTACCCGGCCGTCGGAGATCGCGGTGACTTCCTCGCCGAGGGCATAGCCGTGCCGGGGCCGGTCGGCGAGGGCGGTCAGCAGGAGGAAGGTTGGCTCCTGCATGGAGCGTTTCTTCGTCATGCCGACCACCATAGTACGGTCACCGTAGGGTATGGCAAGGGATGACTGATATGCCGTCAATATCGCTGCTGAAGAGGGCCGGCGGAGGGCATGGAGCGTTCGGCGCGGGGGCCGGCGCCGCCCGCCCGGCACAGCGGCCCGGGCATCGTTCCCCCGGACTGACCGACGACCAGGAGCAGGTCGGCCCGGTCGACGCGACACGCGCCCGGGAACTCACCGAGCGGCTGCGCGCCGCGATCGAGGGCGTCCGGGCCGCCGTGCTGGTCCTCGCCCGCCGCCGGCCACGACGGGTGCCCGAGCGCGGTCCACACCTTCGCCCGGTGGGCGGCACGGCCGAGGACGTCCTCGCCCCTCGCCGCCGCCCACATCGGCGTCACCACCGAGGAGCTCCTCGCTGCCGCCGCTACGCCATCAGCGGCGACGTCCGGGCGCTGGACGGCTGGTAGGGAACCACAGCTCACGAACGGGGACACACCCGGTCGCGGCGGGTCAGCCCCGGCTGTCAGGCGCCCCGGCGGCCAGGGCGAGGGCGGTGGCGCGGGTGCGCTCGAGCCAGTTCGCGACCTGCTGGACGGTGGCCGGGTCGAGGTGGCGGGTGAGCTCGCGGACCGCCTGGTGGTCGTCGTCGGTCAGGGTGTGGATTCCGGCGCGGGCGAGGGCGGTGTACAGCGGGCCGGCAGCCGCTCCGGCGAACTGGCGGTGCGCGGCGTCGGTGCGCTGCCGGGCGTCGTGGGCGGCCTCGGCGGCGCACTGCGCGACGTCCTGGCGGTGGCGGGCCGCGGTCTGGGCCCGTTGCAGGCCGAGGTCCCGGTCCGGGTCGTGGGTCTCGCCGGCGGCGGTGGCGGCCTCGCCACGGATGCGCTGCCACTCCTGGTAGGCGAGCGCGGCGCGGGCGAGGGTGCTCTCGTCACCGGCGTCGGCGTGCCGGTCGGCGGTGCGCAGGTCGGTGTGGGCGTCGGCGACGGCCTGGTCGATGGCGGCCACGGTGAGGCCGGCGGCCCTGCGGCGGATCCGGGTGCGGGTCTCGCCGAGCAGGCCGTCTTCGGGGCTGTCGCTCTCGTCCTCGTCCGTGCTCTGGTCGTCGTCGGGGTGGGCGGGGTGCTGGGCGAGGGCCGCGTGGAGTGTGACTCCGGCTTCCCACGACTCGGTGTGCAGAACCGGGTGGGTGCGGCCGGCGCAGTCGCGGGTGACGACGAGCCGTCCGTCGACCAGGGCCGCCCAGCCCTCCAGGCCGTCGACGTCCTTCTCCACCCAGCCGCGGGCGAGGCCGGCGCCGTGGTGGAGGGTGCGGATGCCGTCCTCGCGTACAAAGCCACTCAGTCGAGGTCGGCGGATGCCAGGGCCACCGCGAGCACCAAGTACGGGACGGCTTGCAGGCACTGCTCGGCCATCATGCTCGGGTCGGACGCCGTGCCCGCGTCGTTCAGCGCCAGCAGCCCGGCGCCGATGGCCGCGTCGACCGCCGCGTCCAGGACCTCGGCCGCGGTGAACTCCCCGCCGGCCGTCAGCTCGCGCACCAGGGCAGCGGCCTGCGCGGGGTCGGCGCGCCACAGCTCGGCAACCTGGTCACCGGCGCCCGCCAGGTCGATGACCGCACCCTGTTCCGCGGTCGGAAGCGGCACGGGCCAGGACAGCCCGGGCTCCTCCACGATCTCCTCGGCCCGCGCCAGGGCCACCCTCGCGGCGCTCGTCCGCTGAGCCTGCTCCCGCTCCCGTGCGACGGCGGCCGGCCACCTGGCGTCACCCTCGGCCCGGGCCGCCTCCAGCAGCGGGGCGGCGGTGTGGCCGAGGTAGACGACCGGGAGGGGGTCCACCACGACCGCGTCCTGCCCGGGCGGGGCGTCGGCGACGGGCTGGTACAGCGCGGCCGCCGCCGTGGCGCAGGCCCCGACCGTGGCGGTCAGGGCGGCGATCAGCCGGGCGTGGCGGCGTCGGCGTGCGGGCAGGTCCAGGCGGGCGGGAGTCGCGGTCACCCCCGCACTATCCCGCGCCGCACCTGCCCGCGACGTCCGTTCCCGCGAACACCGTGTGGCAGGTCAGCGCCACTGGTAGGACGCGCCGGTCATCGCCGGGAGCAGCCAGCGGGCCGCCGGCCCGCGCGGTGTCGGGCCGGACGGCCTGGACGAGGACGGCGCCGACGTCCGGGTACGGGTGGAGGGCGGCCGCGTCGGCGACCGGCAGCCACACCACCGGCGCCCGGCCGGGGTCGTCCTGCTCGACCTGGGCGACGGCCGCCACCAGGTGGTCGGGCAGGTGAGCGACGTAGACCAGGTGCCGGCGCCGGAACGGCATCCTCTCGCCCGGCCGCTCGGTGTCCTGGTCCTGGACGAAGCGCAGCACTGGCGGCGCGGGCAGCATCGCCAGGGCGAGGCCGAGCTTCTTGGTGAGCTCCCGGCGCAGCGCGTCGGCCGGTTCTTCGCCGTCCTCAAGCAGGCCGCCGGGCAGCGAGTGCTGGAGGCCTGCCTCGCGCTGGCGCCGGTTCAGGCACATCTCGCCGTCGTGGACCAGGACCGCGCACACCATCACCCGCACCGGTCCGCTCACCAGGCTGGTGGTCATCGCCGGGCCCAGGCCGGGCAGGCCAGCTCATCCCACGGGGTCCGGACGACGACACCTCCGGGAGTGAGGTGCTCTCTGGACCAGGTCCGGCAGCAGCCGTCGGCCGAGCGGGCCGGGAGCGGCGGCCTGGCGGCGCGGGCCGCAGCAGCGGGGACGGGGACGGCCGGCGGGGACGGGCGTCGGCGACGGCGGCGCCTGGTCATGGGTGTCGTCATGTCGCAGGCTCTGCCCAGCCCGCTGCCGCGCCGAACCCGGCTGCCACCCGGATAGACCAGCCGGGGGCGAAACTCACCGCCCCTGACCTGCGCTGGGGAGTTTTCGCCGGGTCGGCGCGGCAAACTAAAACTACGTAGCAGCTTGCGGAAGTCGCGCGGGCTCAGCCCGGTGAACGGGCTTATCCAGGACGGCTCCGACGCCGTGATCACACCAGCCGCCGCGAGATCATCCCACCGCTTCGGGACGACCCTCTTGAATCAGTGCGCCCCGGCAGCGGCCGCAGCAGCGGCACGTCGGCGTGCCGGGCACGGAAGTCCTCCCGCAGGGGCTTGGGCCCGGCGGACATCTCCCGGTCCAGGAAGCGGCGCAGCGGGGTGCGGGGGCAGCTGAGGCCGGAGGTCAGGCTCATGCCGCCCACCGCCCTTCGGCTCCGAACCAGGCCGGCCTGGTCGGCTTCGACGGGGGTGTTGAGGCGGGTGCGGTCGGCGCAGTACTGCGCTGGGGGTTCGTCATACCGGCGACGGTAGGAACATCCCCTGACGGTTTGTAGGACGAACGGAGCAGCCGTGTCGCCCGGCCGTGGAGGTCTTCACCCGGCCGGGCGGACCTGGCGTGCGCGTCAGGCTGGGGCCGTCGGCGGGAAGTGCCGGTCGAGGATCTCGGCCCACGTGGGCAGGGTGACGAAGCGGCCGGTGTCGTCGGCCTGGGCCTGGACGAGTTCCAGCAGGGCCGCGGCGAACGGGTCCGCGGGGGTGCCGGCCGGGAGCGCCGCGGCAGCCTCCCGCAGCCGGCCCTGGGCGGCGGGGAACGCCTCCTTCGCCCACGCCTCCTGCTCCTTGACCCTCTCCGCGCTGGCCTCCAGCAGGATCCGCTCGATCGTGTAGGTGGGGCACTGGGGGCTGTGCCAGATCTCGGTGAGGCTCAGGTCGCGCTCGACCGCGGTGATGCGGATGTTCTCGCGGTCCGGTCCGGCATGGCAGTCCTCGCAGTCGAGGTGTCGGCGGATGTTGGGGCGATCGGCGTGGGCGTCGGTCACAGGGCACCAAGTCCTTTCTGCCCGGCGGCCCGGGTGTGAAGCCCGGGCCGGGAGCGCCCATCCAACGCCCGCCGAACAGCGAAATCAACACCTTTGACCAGGGAACGGGCCGTCAGAACCGGTTGCGGCGTACGACGGGCCGAACGGGCCGTTCCTGGGCGGCGGCCAGGGCCAAAGCGGTGGCGCGGGTGCGCTCCAGCCAGCCGGCGACCTGCCGCAGGGCCGCCGGGTCGAGGTGGCGGGTGAGCTCGCGGACCGCCTGGTGGTCTTCGTCGGTCAGCGTGTACAGCCCGGCGCGGGCGAGTGCGGTGTACAGCGGGCCGGCAGCCGCTCCGGCGAACTGGCGGTGCGCGGCGTCGGTGCGCTGCCGGGCGTCATGGGCGGCCTCGGCGGCGCACTGCACGACGTCCTGGCGGTGGCGGGCCGCGGTCTGGGCCCGTTGCAGGCCGAGGTCCCGGTCCGGGTCGTAGGTCTCGCCGGCGGCGGTGGCGGCCTCGCCGCGGATGCGCTGCCACTCCTGGTAGGCGAGCGCGGCGCGGGCGAGGGCGCTCTCGTCACCGGCGTCAGCGTGCCGGTCGGCGGTGCGCAGGTCGGTGTGGGCGTCGGCGACGGCCCGGTCGATGGCGGCCACGGTGAGGCCGACGGCCGGGCAGCCGGTGACAGGCCCGGCCGGCCGGGGCAACGCCGGGACAGCGGGCGGCGGCAGGCGGCCCGGCACGGTGGCGGGACGACGGGACGACGGCCCAGACAGCGGCCGGGCAACGGGCGGACAACCGCCCCGCCCCGGCGGCGTGCCGCGGGCGGCGGCCCGGCGGGCCGGACCGGGACGAGAGCGGGGCGCAGCCAGACAAGCAACCGGCAGGCGGACGGACGGGACGAGCGCGCCAGGCCGGATCCGGTGGCGTCCCGCGGGAGTGGTGTACAGGGATCTCGGAGGCGCGATGCGCCAGACGGGTCGTCAGTGCTTGAAGGCGCTCTCGTCTCCCGGCTCGGCGTCCAGCGCCTCGCGGTCGAAGGCCAGCATGCCGAGGAAGAACAGACCGCCGACGAGGAGCAGGCCGATCACGATCACGACGGGGGTGAGTGCCTCCGCCGGCGTCACCAGCACGAAGAGTGCCACGAGCGTCCACACCAGTGCGCAGATCGCAACCGGCAGCTCAAGGCGCCCGAGGTCGAAGGACCTCTCCCTACGGCTCAGCCCCCTACGGACGGCCAGGTAGAGGACGACCGTCGAGCCGTAGGTGACAGCGGGGAGGATCGTCGATGCCGTGACCAGTTTCAGCAGGGCGGCGCCCGGCAGTGCGACCATCAGGACGACCCCCAGCGCGAAGATCAGGACCGTCGCCGGGATCGGCGTCCGGGTGCGCGGGCTGACGCGCCGCATCAACCGGTACGCGGGGAACCGCGAGTCGCGCGACATCGCGTAGACGAGCCGCGAGCAGGCGACCATCACCACGATCCCGGCGCCGAAGAACGCGATGGAGATCGCGACCAGCAGCGACCTCTCCGCCACCGGACCGAGGCGTTCGCGCATGATCGCCGCGACCGGCGAGCCGTCGGCGCTGATCCGGGGAATGTCCTCGATCGCGACGGTGAGTGTGATCAGGAACAGCAGGCCCAGAACTCCGGCCGCAATCACCGATCCCACGATCGCGCGCGGGACGCTGCGATAGGGATCCTTGGCCTCCTCCGCCAGGTTCGCCGCGGAGTCGAAGCCGACGAGGGTGGCAAGGCCCATGATCATGGCGAGCATCAGGCCGCCGCCGACGGCGAAATAGTCGGGGGCGTTCGCGGCGATGCCGCGTGAGGTGAGGTTGCCCACCGAGCCGTCACCCCCGACCACCACCGCGACGACGAGTGCGATCGCCACCACCACGACGAGCGCCAGTTCGAGTCCCACGGCGACCGAGTTGATCAAGCTGACGAGGCGCGTCGAGGCGATCGCGAGCAGGGCCTGGACGAGCAGCACCACCAGCGTGATCAGGCGCGCGGTGTCCTCGTTCTCCTCGATGCCGGCGAGCGGCATGAACGCCTGGCTCGCCAGCGCGTTGTCGATCGCCACCACGCCGATCGCCAGGTAGCAGAAGGTCAGCCAGCCGAACCACCAGCCGACCCTGGGGCTGGCCAGCCGCGAGGCCCACTGGTAGGAGGAGCCGCTGAGCGGGATGCGGGCCGCGAACTGCGCGACCACCAGCGCCACCAGGGTCTGTCCCACCGCTGCGATCACCCAGAGCCAGATCCCGACCGGCCCCGAGGCCTGCAGCACCTCGTCGAAGGTCGCGAAGATCCCGACCGCCACCGAGATGAACGCGAACGAGATCGCGAACACCTGGAACGAGCCGAGCGTCCGTTTCAGTTCCTGCCGGTACCCCCCGAGCTCCACGGCCCCTTCGCCGTCCTGCGCGCCAGTCGCGACCTCCGCCACCTCGGCCACCTCTCCCTACCTTGGCGCCTGCGCCTACATGGTCGGCGGCAGAACCCGCCCAGTGTCCCCTTTGGGACACCTGGACCTGGTTTGCCATGGGCAATAAGCACGATCACACCCCGAACGGACGCGCAGTACGAGGAGCCCGCCGATGATGACCAGCTGTCACCACCAGGCAACCCGACATGAACACCCAGAAGGTCAACCGAAGACCCGACACCGGGGCGGCGGGCGCCGACGTTGAGCAGTCCGTGATGGCGATGCCGCCCGAGACCGACCACGCCGTGGGTCGCCGCGCTGTTCCAGTTCCGGATGGCCACCGCCGAGCAGCTGCGGGTGCTGCACACCCCGGGGGCCGGGCCGGAGCAGATGCGCCGTCGTCTTCGTCGGCTCAAGGACGAGGGCCTGGTCGAGGACGTCGTGCTGCCGCAGTCCGGCCGGCTGATGGCCTGGTTCCTGACCGAGCACGGCGCGAGGATCGCCGGGACGTTCCCCGAGCTGGAGGGCGTGGCCTCGCCACCGCTGCCCGGGGACAAGAGCGCGGCGCGGCTGCGGCTCGGGCACATCCTGGCCGTGGTGCGCACCCACACCGCGTTCGTGGCCGGCGCCCGGGCAGCGGGCGACGAGTGCGCGCCGCTGGACCTGCGACCGGAGGTCTACCACCGCTTCGGCGCGGGCCCCGGGGGCGGTGCGGTGATCCCCGACGGCCTGCTGGACCACGACCGGCGGCCCGGGCCGCACGCTGCACCGGGCGTTCGTGGAGGTCGACCGCGGCACCATGGGCAGCGAGAAGCTCGCCGCCAAGCTGATCGGCTACGCCCGCTTCCACGACCACCACCCCATCCCGGCGCACCTGCGGCGCACCTCACACGCCCAAGGCGTGCTCCCGGCCTGGCAGCAGCACTACGTGCTCTTCCCGCGGCTGCTGTTCGTCCTGGCCGACACCGGGGAGCAGGGCGCCCGCCAGCGGATCCGCGACCTCCACGCCATCGCCGCCGGCCGCCCACTGGTCGCCCGGATGCTGACGCGGGTGAAGGCCGGCGCCGCCCTGCTCGCCGACCTGGAGCAGCACGGCCCCGGCGCCGCCGTCTGGTCACCGCTCGCCGACGCCAGCCGACCCGCGTGCGGGGCGTGGGAACTGTGAACGGCTCCGGCCTGCGCCGATGCCGGGCACCTTGATGGGCTGTCAAGGTATCCCGGGCGACCCGTCAAGGAGTCCACCAAAGTTGGCCCCCCACCTTGGTGGCGGCCGTTACGTGATCGGTACCGCAAACGGGTCGATCACCAAGGGATCCGCCAAGGTGTGGGGGGTTCCCTTCGGCGACCACGCGGAGCACCGGGCCCCGCGCCAGCCGAAAGGGCACACCCGCGATGACGACGGACGACAGCACCACCGCGATGACGACAGACGACAGCACCACGAAGAAGAACAGGGCAAGGGCGAGGACGGGTGCGGAGCCGGACAGCGAGACGCGGGAGGTGGAGATCACCTGGGCGGTGGTGGCGTCCCTGTTCCAGTTCCGGATCGCCACCGCCGAGCAGCTGCGCCGCCTGCACGCCCCCGACAGCGGCATCGAGAAGATGCGGGCGCGGCTGCGCAGGCTGCGCGAGCAGGGCCTGGCCGAGGAGCTGGTGCTGCCCCAGTCCGGGCGGGCGAAGGGCTGGTTCCTGACCGAGCACGGCGCGCGGATCGCGGCCGCGTTCCCCGAGCTGGCGGACATCCCCGCGCCCCGACTGCCCGGGGACCGGGAGGCCTTCAAGTTCACGCTCTACCACCAGCTGGCCGTCGTCCGTACGCACCTGGTGTTCCTCGCCGACGCCCGTACGCGCGGTGACTCCTACGGGCCGTTCGACCTGGTCCCGGATATGACCCACCGCTTCGCCGAGGGCAAGGAGGGCACGGTGCGCCCGGACGGCCTGCTCCACTACGGGCGCACCCCCGCCGACGGGGGCGGGTGGCCAACCGGGCGTTCGTCGAGGTCGACCGCGCCACCATGGGCGGGCCCCGGCTCGCCGCGAAGCTGAACGCCTACGCCCGCTACTGGGCCACCGCCCCGCTCCCCGCCGGGATGCGGGCCGGCACCATCGAAGCCGTCCAGGGCGGGCGCAAGCCGCTGTGGGAGCGCCGCTACCCGGTCTTCCCCCGGCTGCTGTTCGTCCTCACCGGCACCGGCCAGACCGGCTTCGCCAACCGGGCCACCGACCTGGAGACCGCCGCCCGCACCCCCTACGTCGCCAGGATGCTGCGCACCGTGGCGGCCGGCGTCGCCAAGCCGGAGGACCTGGAGGCCGACGGCCCAGGCGCCGACAACTGGTGGCCGCTCTCCGACCTCGACGACGGGCCCCCCTGGTGGGAACTGACCGGCACCAAGCCCTGACCGGCAGCACCGCCCGCTCCTTGATGCCCGTCCCGGACCGCCCGGGGCGGGCATCAAGGTGTCTTGGCCGGGCCGGCCGCTGGACCGTCAGGGTGCGCGATGTCAGCACAGGGTTGATCGCTTCGTTCCGCCAGCGCGGAACGACCCGCAGGACGCACGGCGGTATCAAGGACCGCAGTGCCGCTGCCACTTTCGCACTACCTGGCCGGTCACTCAGTCGAGGTCGGCGGATGCCAGGGCCACCGCGAGCACCAGGTACGGGACGGCGCCCAGGCACTGCTCGGCCATCATGCTCGGATCGGACGCCGTGCCCGCGTCGGCCAGCGCCAGCAGCCCGGCACCGACGGCCGCCTCCACCGCCGCGTCCAGAACCTCTGCCGGGGTGAACTCCCCGCCGGCCACCAGCTCGCGCACCACAGCGGCGGCCTGCGCCGGGTCGGCGCGCCACAGCTCGGCGACCTGGTCACCGGCGCCCGCCAGGTCGATGACCGCGCTCTGCTGCGCGGTCGGAAGCGGCACGGGCCAGGACAGCCCGGGCTCCTCCACGATCTCCTCGGCCCGCCCCAGCGCCACCCTCGCGGCGCTGGTGCGCCGGGCCTGCTCCCGCTCCCGTGCGACGGCGGCCGGCCACCGGGCGTCGTCCTCGGCCCGGGCCGCCTCCAGCAGCGGGGCCGCGGTGCGGCTGAGGTAGACGACCGGGAGGGGGTCCACCACGACCGCGTCCTGCCCGGGCGGGGCGTCGGCGACGGGCTGGTACAGCGCGGCCGCCGCCGTGGCGCAGGCCCCGACCGTGGCGGTCAGGGCGGCGATCAGCCGGGCGTGGCGGCGTCGGCGTGCGGGCAGGTCCAGGCGAGCGGGAATCGCGGTCACCCCCGCACTATCCCGCGCCGCACCCGCCCGCGACGTCCGTTCCCGTGAACACCGAGCGGCAGGTCAGCGCCACTGGTAGGACGCGCCGGTCATCACCGGGAGCAGCATCGGGCCGCCGGCTGCGGACGTGGTGTCGGGCCGGCGTCCCGGCCGGCGGCAGGCCGGGACGGGGTCTGGGGGCGTCTGGGGCGGCTGGCGGCGACGCGACGCGGACGAGCGCGGGCGGGCGGAGGCTCGGCGAGGCAGCGGCAGACCGGGCGGACGCGGACGGCGGACGGCAGGCGGGAGGCGGGAGAACAGGCGGCAACGCGGCCCGACGGCGCGGACGGGCGAGCGCGGGACGGCGGCGCGGGCAGCCGGGGTCGCGGGCGGAGGCGGGGTCGGAGGCCAGCGGGCCCGCCAGGCAGCAGGCCGGAGGCCGGCCAGCGGCGGCGGGCGGCAAGGTGACGCGGACGCGGGCAGCGTGGACCGGCGGCGGGCCAGCGGCGGCGGGCGGCAAGGTGACGCGGACGCGGGCAGCGTGGACCGGCGGCGGGCCGGGGCGGCCCCCGGGACAGCGGACCGGCGGCCCTGCGACGACGCGCAGCCCGAGCTCGTAGGCGGCCGGCGGCCCGGCGGCCGGCAGACCCGGCGGCGGGCGCGGACGCGGGACGGCGGCGCGGGCACGCAGGCGGCCACCAGGGCGGGGCGACGCGGACGGAGGGACGGCAGCCCGGGGCAGCCACCGGCGGGCGAGCGCGGGCCGGCAGCCGGGGTCGCGGACGAGCAGGCGGCGGCGGACGCGGACGAGCTGGCGGCGGGGCCCGACAGGGCCCGACGGGACGGTGCTGGGCGGGGGCAGCAGACCGGAGACGGCGGCCGGAGGCGGACGCGGCAGGCGGCGGGGACCGGCGGCCCGGCGGCCGGCGGACGACGGCGCAGCGGGAGCCGGGCGGCAGCGGCCGGGGCAGACCCGGCGGCGGGCGCGGCCACCGGGTCAGCCACCTGCGCGAACCGACGGAACACGACGGACCCGGGCGGGGAACGGAGAACGGCTCAGCTGGGCCGACGCGGACGAGCGTGGACGCGGCAGGCCGAAGGCGGCGGCAGGCGGCGGGACGGAGCGCGCCGGCCGCACGGGCGGCCGGCGCCTTGTCGCGTCCGGACGGTCAGGCGTAGAGGCCGGATCCGAGTTCGACGAGCTTCGCCCCTACGCCGGAGGCGACCGCCGTGGTGAGTGCGGGTCCGGCCAGCCGCATGATCCTGCGCCAGATCCGGGCGCCCTGCTCGGCGTCGCCGCCCTCACGTTCGAGCGCCTCGACCTCGACCTCGAAGTCCCCGGCGTCGACGTCGTCCAGGCCGAGCTGCGGGGCCACGTCCCGCAGCCCCTGCACCAGGGCGGTGAGGGCCTGGCTGTCGATCCCGTTGCCCGCGTTGATCGTGTTGTGGTCGCCGGTGGAGGCGACGCCGCCGGTCATGTTGCCCTGGACCACACTGCCGTAGTAGGTGTCTCCGGTGGCCTTCTGAGTGTCCATGTAGCTCCTCACTGAGTGGCCGCTGCGGATGCAGGCGTTGCCGCTCCGGGTGATCCGGAACAGGTACGGACCGTCTTCGTCGCCGTCGGCGGGACTCTCCGCCAGCTCGTAGCCGACGAGTTCGGCGACGGCGCTGGAGATCTCCCCGGCCGTGAGCGGCGTGCCGGCGAAGTAGGCGGCGGGGGCCTGCGTGAACGTCCCCGGCTCGACGGGGCCATCCTGGTCGTGCAGCCAGCGGGCCGGGAGCAGCCAAAGCCAGCGAACCGGCGCAGCCGCACCGGACCGGCGGGCGAGCGGGGCGAGGGCGGACAGCAGCACAACCGGCCCGACGGACGAGTCTGATCGTTTACGGTTTCATCACAAGCATCGACGGCCCTCCTCCCCGGTTCTAGCCTGAGGTCCTGATCTCAGACCCATTGGGGGGCGCGTGACGGATCCGCTCGACATCCCGGCGCCTGACAACACCGGAACCGTCACCCTGCGCCGGTACACGTATCAGGAGAAGGTGGCCGCACGGTACGTGCTCGCCATGCTGGGTGAGGGCAGCGGTGTTCGCCACGTCACGTGTGAACACATCGAGGACGTCCTCGTCGCAACTGACCACCCCACAGACCGCTCCAATGTGCTGTCGGACTTCCTGCAGGTGAAGACGAAGGACGATCCAGCCCCGTGGGGCCTGTCTGACATCATCGCCAAGGGTGCCCTGAAGAGTCTGTGGCGGACTTACCGGGCGATTCAGAACCATGGGCTTACGTACTTGCTGACTGCAGCCGTCGAGGGCTTTCTCGACCCGGCGGACGACGCGCTCACGGCCCTTGCCCGAGGGGCGGGTGCGGATCACCCGAAGTGCCTGGCTCGAGTCTCGAAGCACCTCAAGGCACAGGAGGCGGATGTTTCCGCCTTCCTGTCGTTCGTCAGAGTCCGGACGATGCCGCGCCGTGAGCACATCGACGATCAAGGTCTGGCGAGCCTGGCCGAGCTGGCCCCCGCGGTGAGCGTCGGTGAGCAGCGGGCCGTGTACCTGGAGATCTTGAACCGGGTTCACGACGCCATGCAGGGAGAAGCCGGTGCCGGCTGGAAGGAGAAGCTGGGAGTCGAGTCCCCGAGCGAGGCTCTGCTTCGCAAGCGGCTGACACCCAGCTCGGTGTACGACCTGGGGCAGCGCTTGCGGCGGCCGGACCATGTGCTGCTGGCTGCCTACTCGGAACGTATTGATGCGGTCGAGACCAACCTTGTTCGGAAGTTGCGTCGAGGCGGCGCTTCGGAGGGGACGATCCACGATGCGCAGTTCCTGCGTTCCGAGGCGGACGGGCGGAGGTTGAGCGACGTGGCGCTTGGTGTGTGGCCGGAGGATTCACGCGTTGAACAGGATCTGGACACGCGCCTGAGAATCACCGCCACCCGCATCGCTCGCCGATACCAAGACCAGGGGCACCGGCCTGCGGACCGCATCTGGGACGACCTGACACAGGAGATCAACTCGGCCGCCGGTGTACTTGACCTGCATCCGCTCTATGCCAAGGATCCGTGGCTCCTCATGGGCCGGGCCTGCTCGGTGTCGGACGAGTGCCACTTCGGGTGGGGGGTCGCGACCGGTGAGAACTGACGCCACGCCAACCGCGACTGGCGGTCCACCCTCGGTCGATGCCCAGGCTCGCTTGCTGATCTTGGTCGACGCCTTCGGCAAAGCCGGTATCGAGGGCCGGATGAAGCTGGCGAAACTGGACTTCCTCCTTCGGTATCCAGACCGCTTCACCACGCTGGTGGAACTGCGTGCGCCCGGCATCGCCGCGGGCGAGAACCCCTGGTTGACCGGAGACATCGAGCAGAGAATGATCCGCTACCGCTACGGTCCGTGGGATCCGGCCTACTACGGCCTTCTGGGAGCGCTGATCGGCAAGGGGCTCATCACCACGCGGCAGCGCGGAAGCGTGGCCACCTACGCGGTGACCCCCGCCGGGCATCAACTCACCAAGGCACTCGCGGCAACCGATAGCTGGGAATCCGTCCGGGAGCGGGCACGCTTGCTGCATCGGCACTTCAACCTCACGGGAACATCCTTGAAGGATCTGATCTACGAGACGTTCCCCGACATCGTCAACGCGGACTGGGGGACTCACCTGTGAGACTGCGTATCGAAGAGCTGACGATCAGCGGCACGACCCGCACCGTGCACTTCCAGCCTGGACTCAACGCCATCACCGGCGCCATGAGCGGCGGCAAAACCGCGACCATCAGCTGCCTTCGGGCCTTGGTCGGCGGCGACGTGAACGTGGTTCCCGAGCTCAAGGGCAGGACCATCACCGGCACCGTGCTGATCGGCAACCGCAGGTTTCGCATCGTGCGGCCGCTCGTCACCACCGACACCGCCAAGATCGATGTTGCCGAGATCGGTGGCGCGGAGCACGCCTGGCGTCTGCCGGCCGCACGCCTGGAACCTGGCTACGACCTGACCTTCCGCGACTGGTACCTGCAGATGCTCGGACTGCCCAAAGTCCTCGTGCCGCGCGCCCCCACCGACGAGACCAGCGCCCTGGTCCCCGTCACCATCAACGACTACCTGATGTACTGCGTTCTGCGTCAGGACCAGATCGACTCGTCGGTCTTCGGGACCCCGGACAACTACCACAAGGACATCAAGCGGAAGTTCGTCTTCGAGATCTACTACGGCATCTTCAGCGCCAAGGCGATCGAACTGCGCGAGCACTTGAGGACGGTGTCCGTCGAGCTGAAGGCGCTGACCGCCGACGCGAAGACGCTGGAACGGGTGCTGGAGACCACCTCCTTCTCCTCCGCCGCCCAGCTCCAGGTACAGCAGACCCAGGCGATCGAGCAACTCGCACGCTCCCGGGAAGCGGAGCAGGACCTGAATCGGACCCTCCAGGAGCCCGCCACCGTCGGTCTGCGCGCCCAGATCGCGGCGGCGGAGGCAGACCTGCAGGTGACCGACACCTCTCTGCGCTCGGAGACGGCGACGGTCGCCCGTCTCACCGGCCTGCGCGACCAATTGGTGGCTCAGAGCCGGAGGATCACCCGGGCGCTCGTCGCCGAGCGCCTGCTCAGCGATTTCGAGTTCCACACGTGCCCGCGGTGCGGATCGGACGTGCCGGAGCGCGGAGGGGACGACACCTGCAGGCTCTGTCTGCAAAACCCGCCCGCGGTGGTCCCCACTACAGCCTTGGTCTCCGAGCAGGACCGGGTGATCGAACAGGTCGCCGAAACAGACCAGCTGATCGCCCGCAGTCAAGAACGTCTCCAGCTGCTCCGGCAGGCCCGCGAGGAGAAAATCGGGCTGCGGGCAGAACTCGGTGCCCAGCTGGACCGCCTGGCCCAGGGGTTCCTGACCGATCAGGCCGATCGCATCCGCCGGTTCGGCGCCGACCAGGCCAGGCTCGAAGAGCAACTGCTACGCATCGCGGACGCACTCGCGCTTCACCAACGCCTGCAGAACCAGGGCAGCCGGATCGCCGAACTCGAGCGGGAACGCGAAGACCTGATCAGCCGGCTGGACGCCTCCCGCCACCGCAACCCGGCAGCGGCAGAACGCATGGCCGAGCTCGACCATGCCTTCGAGAACACCCTGCGCTCCTTCGACGCGCCACGCTTCGAACCCCGCCCCGGCTCCTACATCAGCCGCAAGAACTACCTGCCCATCGTCGACGGACGCGCCTTCTCCGAACTCAGCTCACAAGGCGTCGAAGTCATGGTCAACGTCGCCCACGCCCTGGCACACCAACTCGTCGCGCTGGCACACCCCGAGAGCCTCCTGCCCAACCTGCTGATCATCGACGGTGTCAGCAGCAATGTCGGCCATGAAGGCATCGACCTCACACGACTGGAGAAGATGTACGCCACCCTGCTGGCTACCACCCAGCAGCACGGGGAAGAGCTGCAGATCATCGTCGTAGACAACGACCCGCCCCCCATCCCCGGAGTCCACGTCGCCCTCACCCTGTCGGACACCGACCGCCTAGTCCCCGAGACCGAACCGCAGGCATAGCACGTCGGCGCAGCACGCTGGGCGGCCTGCAGAGCAGCTCGGCAGCGAGCACAGGCTGGCACCGAGACGTCCGGGTGCAGAGGTGCGGGACGGGACCGCAGGACGGGTTCCCGAGCCAAGGGCCTGTCCCAGCCGGCTCGTGAGCGGTTGGCCAGCCGAAGGTGCGACTGTCGGTGGTGCGGCGTAGTGGTGGGTCTACCGGGGTCCGGGAAGAGCTGGGGCGGATCTGACGCATCGGTGCGGTGTCCTTGCTGGTCGTGCTGGGGGAAGCAGGATGTGGGTTACCGCGACCTCATGGGACGTGTGGGGGCGGATGTGCATCAAGGCGGGACCGCAGGTTGGCGTCGACAGCGCTCTCGCGCCATGGTTGTTCCCAGCCACAGGAGCCGCCTCGCACCTACCGATCCCCTGCGGCGCACGTGCCCTGGCGGGCCCTCAGGTCCGGCACTCCCTCCTCCTTCCGACAGGACTTGCCCAAGCATGCCCAAGCCCCGATTCCTCCGCCTGTTCTGCGTCGGCCCGCAGGACCGCGGGAACCGCCTGCCAGCCGGTGTCCGGCAGCGCCTGGTGGTCGTCGTCGTCCTGCTCACCACAGCCGTTGCCATCGCCCTCGGCGTGAACGTCACCACCGTGGTCGAGGCGGTCGCTCTGCCGTCGGCCGTGGTGAAGCTCGCAGACCTTTCCGTCGGCACCGGACCCGGCCGACCGCGCAGCGGCACCTCGGCCCGGCAGGGCCGGTGACCGGGCCGTGTCACGCCCCGAGAAGCCGCTCCCGGACAGCGCCAGCAAGGAATTGCGGGCGCTCGCCCAACACCTGCGCGGCCTGCGCACCGCTGCCGGCCTCGGCTACCGCGAGCTCGCTGCACACCCGCACACCAGCGGGTACTCCGCGGCCACCTTCCGGCGCGCGGCCAACGGCGAGCAGGTCCCGGCACAGGAGGTCACCGCCGCCTTCGCGAAGGCCTGCGGAGGCAACCCGGCCAAGGCCCTACGGCTGCGCCTGAACGCCGCCCGCGGCGCCGCCTGGGAGGCCGCACGCAAGGCGTGGGTCCGGTCCATGCAGGACACCATCGCAACCGGCAGCCCGTCCATCGCCCCGCCTCCCCCGCACCTTGCCCCGAGCGACGTCAGAAGCCTGCCCGAACTGCTCATCGCGATGCGCTACATCCACCTCCAGGCCGGCGCCCCCTCCAGCCGCGAACTCGAGCGCGCGGCCCCGCCGGGCCACCTCCCCCACACCACCCTCGACCGTCTCCTCGACAGCCGCGCCAAGCCCCAGCTCCCCTCCCCGGAACTCCTCGATGCGTTCCTCACCGGCTGTGGCGTACCGGCCCCGCGCAGGGATGCCTGGATCTCCGCCTACATGCGCCTCCTCGACGACGATCCGGCACTGCGCGTCCGCGCCCAGGCCCGCCGTCTGCGCGGCGTTCCCCTCAGCCACCACGTCCCGCCCGAGGAACTGGAGAGAGAGGAACAGCGCCGTGAAATGGACCGCTGGCGCTTCCAACTGCTCAGACGAGACGGCTGGGAAACCACCCTTCGCAGCGCCTACCTGTCACGCATCCCGGACGACGAGTACGCCCCGTGGCCCCGGCCATACGACCCCTTCAAAGCCGCGGAGATCGCGCTCGACTACTGAGCAGCCCGACCGGGGCGCAGCAGGCGGTAGACCGAGCCCGGAAAGCCCCACAGCACGGACGGGACAGGCAGTCACCAACGACACCGTCGACCAACCCAAAGGAGACTATAAATAGGCCGTCCCGGCCCGGTGAGCTGGGACGGCGGGTGTACGAGGCGGGTCAGCTGGCATCGGTTTCGGAGTGCCGGTGGAGCGCGTCCAGGAGCGCGGTCTGCTGGGCGCTGAGCTTGCCGTCGGCGCGGGCCTTGTCCTGCTTGCGCAGCCACGCACCCGGTCGAAAGGTCGGGTCGCCTTCGCCGCCGGTGCGGTTGGCCGGGCCGGTGAGGGTGCCGCCGGCGGTGAGGTAGGCGAGCAGGCGGCGGTAGGAGCGGTTCCAGTCCGGGTCGATGCGCCACATCGCGTCCAGGGCGGTCAGCTTGGCGTCCTGCTCTGCCGTGAGCTTGGCGTTCTTGCGCTGGCGGCCGACCCAGGCGCCCACGGCGTGGCCGTCGCGCTTCTCGGCGGCGGGGATCGCCAGGTGGCCGTGCCTCTGGGCCCAGGCGCGGGCGTGGGCGTAGCCGCGGTCCCAGGAGCGGGCGTGTTTGTCCCAGATCATGCCGAGCTGGTCGAGTTCGTGGATGCGGACCGGGGCGAGGAGGCCGGCACCGTGGAGGTAGCGCTGCCGGTCGAGCCAGGAGATCAGCGCGCCGTCGCGGGTCTTGTCGGTGGGGTCGAGGTGGTGGTGGCCGGTGTGGAACGCGGCGGCCAGCTGGTACATCCGCTGCCACTCGGTGGCGCGCGGGTTGAAGGCGCGCAGCTTCACGGTCCGGAGGATCTGGGCGGCGTGCTCGCGGGCGTTGATCCGCAGCCAGTCCACCGGCGACTCCGGGGCGGCCGGCTGCTCGGCGTCACCGGCCTCGCCGGTCTCCTCGCCCTCCTCGGACTCGGTGATGGTGTCCTGGTCCTTCTCGCCGACCCGGCGGGTGCGCAGCTCGGTGATCCGGCCGACGACGCGGGCGTCGTGGGCGGCCAGGGCGCGCAGGACGCGCCAGATGGTGCGGAAGGAGGAGGCCTCGATCTCGTCGTCGGCCTCGGCCTTCACGGCCTCGCCCGCGTCCTGGATCTCGGCCGGGTCGGCGGCCTGGGTGTCGTCGCCGATCTCGGGGGTGGGCAGGTAGACGGGGATGATGACCCAGGAGACCTTGCCCTGCCGGTAGGACTGGCGCAGGGCCCGGCCGACGGCCTGGACGACGTCGATGACGCTCGACTTCGGATCCGCGAAGACGATGGCGTCCACGGCCTCGACGTCGATGCCCTCGTTCAGGAGCCGGCTGTTGCAGATGATGCAGCACTCCTCGCCCTCCTCCCCGGGCCGCTCTCCGGTGGTGGCCGAGAAGGTGGCGAACGCCGCGCGGCGGTCCTTCAGCTTGTCGCTGCCGGCCACCGCGAGGGCGGTCACCCGCTCCGGCCGGTCCGCATCCGGGAGCAGCTCGGCGGTGGCGTTCATGGTGGCGGCGAACTCCCGGGCGGCGGCGACGCGGGAGTGGAAGGTGATGACCCGGCGCAGCTGGAGGTCGGCGACGGCGCGCAGCACCGCGATCTGCAACGCGAGGCGCAGGAGTTCCTCGTTGGAGCGCTGGGAGCGGAGGTCGGCGACGGCGGGCAGGTTGAGGAGTTCACGCAGGTCCTCGTCGGTGACGACGGGCACCAGGACGCGGTAGTCGGCGAGGTAGCCGTGCTCGATGCCCTGGCCGAGCGTCCAGGTGTAGACGGTCTCGCCGTAGATCGAGGTGTCCGTCATGGAGCAGAGCGCGGGCAGCTGCTCCGCGCCCTGGCCGTCGGCGTCGGCGGTGAGGTCGGCCAGGCCCGGCTTCGCGCGGGTGTCGTCGGCGATCTTCGGGGTGGCGGTGAGGTACAGCCGGCGCAGCGCGGGGACCTTGTCGTCGGAGTGGATCGCCGCCCACGCCTTCCCTTCGGAGCCTGCCGTCCGGTGTGCCTCGTCGATGATCACGACGTCCCAGGCGGGCAGATTGAACTGCTGGTGTGCCTGGACGATGCGCTCCAGCGAGGCGTACGTGGCGTAGACGGTCACCGGCTGGCCGTCCGAGGCTCCCTTGACCAGGTCGGCGATCCGGGCCGCCTGGGTGGACACCTCGGCGTGAACGCGGCCGCCGGCCTCCGCGCTCTCCAGCGCCTCCGCCCGCGAACACGCCGCCACCGCCAGCCCCCGGCGGCCGCCCTTCAGCGACCAGGCGGCGGCGGTCTGCTCCAGCAACTCGATCGTCGGCACCAGGACCAGCAGCCGGCCCTTCGCCGCCAGGCGCCGCGCGCAGCCGGCGGCGATCAGGGTCTTGCCGGAGCCGGTGGCGGCGACGACCGTCGCCCGGCCGCCATTCTTCACGGCCTTCACCGCAGCGGCGACGGCGTCCTTCTGGAACCAGTGCAGCGGCAGCGGGTTCACCGTGGCGGTGCCGGTCGGCTGCGCCGGAACCGGCTGTCCGGGCCGGTCGGGGGAAGCGGCCGAGACGCCGGCCTCGGTGGCGGTGGTGGTCTCCACGGCGGTGCGTCTCCTGTTCTGCCGGGTGGTGCGGATGCGGGGCCGGGGTGGGGCGGGAGGTGGCACGGGGTGGGCGCCCGGTCGGGGTGCCCACCCCGTGCGGCTATTCGGGGGTGTTGTCGGCGTTGGCCGGCAGTTCGTAGGTGTCGGTGTCGTCCGTCCAGTTGTAGACCCACTGCTTTCGGACCGTGACCTTGGCGGCCCAGGGGAACAGGCCTTCGGCGAGTCCGATGACCCGGTCCGAGATCGTGTCGAGCGCCTTCTGGATCTTGGCTCCGTGGATGTTCCGCTTCAGGCCTCTCGGCACCTCGAACTCGAAGCTGATTCGAAGAGCACGAGGCGTGCCGGTGGGCTCCGTGGGTTCCGTCATAGGGCTCCCCCTTCCGATGATTTTTCCTCAACATAGCCGTCCCTCGTGAAATTGGTCAGGTTTCACGAAAGTTGGCGCCCTGGCGCGAGGCCTCTCCTGGGGCCGGGCCAAGGTTGGGAAGAGGCGGCCGGGGTCCCCGGGGGCCGGTCAGCCGATCAGGACGTCGGAGCTCTGGTGTCCGGCGGGGGTCCAGGTGCGGATTTCCAGGTAGACGATCTCGGCGTCCTCGGTGGCGCGACCGGTCTCGACCAGCCAGGTCCGTACCGCGTGGACGACGTCGCCGTGCGAGGCGGCCACCCGCCGCGACCACTCGGTGGCGGGGAAGCCGCCGGTGGCGGAGGAGCCGTAGGTACGCTCCTCGGTGCCGTCGGCGCGCGGCACCACGCCGCGCCGGATGCCCGGAGAGTCCTGCCTCGACCCGGCCGCCAGGGTGAAGTGGCGGGAGAGCATCCGCACCGTCAGCGCGACCCGGCCGTCGGCGGCCGCGGCCGCGTGAACCACGGCCGCCAGGTGCGCGGCACCGGACCTGATCGCCTGCTTCCCCGCCCGGCCGGCCATGCTCCCGCCCGGGGTGCCGATCACGTCCTTGCCCCGCACCCGCGCCTTCTGCCCCGTCCTGGTGCGGCGGCGCTCGACGTTCTCCTGGGCAACGGCCGAAAGGGCCTCGGCGTCGCGTTCGCCGCCGCGCACGGCCCGCACCAGCTGGCGCAGGGCACCGACCATGCTGGCGCCCTTGCCCTTGGTGAAGAACTGCGAGACCAGCGAGGCGTCGCGGCCGAGCATCTTGGCGACCTGGCGTTTGGTGTAGCCCTGGTCGATCAGCTCCTGGGTCAACCGGGCGGCCTCGTTCGGGTGGTTCGGATCGGCCGGGCTCACTGGTCAGCGCCCTTCTCGGTGGCGGCGAGTTCGGCGCGGCCCAGGCCGCGCAGCTGCAGGTACTGCTCCTGGCTGATCGGGTGCTGGATGGGGCCGGTGAGGTGGCCCTTGAGGAGATAGTCGCCCACCTCGCCCCGGTAGGGCCAGGGCTGGCGCTCGGTCAGGGCGATGCCGTCGGTGCCGAAGTAGACGACCGTGCCGGGCTTCGCGTGCAGGGCGCCGGCGTGGCCGATGACCTCCTTGCCCTGCCGGTACTTCATGTCCAGCAGCGCCGCCCGCGCCCCGGACCACACGTAGGCGGCCCACTCCGGGTGGGCGTAGGGGTCGCGGGAGAAGCCGGCCTGCCGCTGCCACGTCACCACGCTGTCGCCCTGGCCGAGGATCTCCACCCCGGCGGGGAGGGTCTCGCCGAGCGGGGTGGTGCCGGAGACCAGACGCGGGCGCTGCGCGAAGCCCCCCAGCCCGAACAGCAGCACCGACCGGACCGCGCGGGAGGAGAGGTAGGCCGCCTGGCGCTGGCGCTCGTCACCGTGCAGCTTCGAGAGGTTGCTCAGGTCCGCCCACGCCGCCTTCAACCGCTTGCCCCACTCGTCCAAGGGCTTGCCGTCCTCGAACAGCAGGCCGCCGAGGATCTCGACCTTCCACGGCATCAGGTGGTTGGACAGCGCCAGGTGGACCTCGGCGCCGCCCGCCCACGTCGTGAACGTCGTCCCCGGCGCCGAGGGGTAGACCCAGGCCCGGTCCCCGGTCACCGGCGCGGGCAGCAGCCCCACGTGGTTCCACCCAGCCGGGACCGTCACCCGCACGTTCCAGTGCGAGCAGGACATCAGCGCCTTCACCTGCTCCTGCCCGGTCATCGCGGCGAATGCGGCGGCGGTGATGCGGCGCGGAACGCCGACCGGCGACTTCCACAGGTGCTTCGCGTAGGCGAAGGTGCGGTCGTACTCCACCAACGCCGGCAACTGCTCCGGCACCCGAGGCGGCAGGAGCAACTCGGTCCGGCCCTGGCCGCCGGTCGCGTGCAGCAACCCGCGCAGCTCCTCGGACAGGACCGGGTAGCCGCCGGCCCACTTGCCCGTGGTCGGGATCGTGCGCGACCACAGGTCCCGGCCGGTCTGACTCGGGGAGCCCATGAGCACGGCGTCGTCCCAGTGGCGGCGCAGCGCCTGCCACAGCAGCGTGAACGCCTGGCGGCAGGTGACGACGTCGGCGCCGTCCGGGTCGAACCACTCCCCCATCGAACGGATCTCGGTGGTGGCGCTGTCCGGGGCCGCGGTGGGGGCGTAGCGGCCGACCGGCTGGCGCTGGTGGACGAAGTGCCCGGCGAGCTTGTCCCGGCCCGAGCCGACGGCGGTGGTCCACCGCTCGCTCGGCGTGTTCAGCCAGGCGGCGACCGCGTCCTTCAACGTGGAGTAGCGCTCGGCGCCGTCGTGCCAGGGAGCTCCGGCCGTGATGTAGACCCGCTCCGTGCCCGGCGCGGCATGCAGGACGGCATCCAGGATCTCCCCCGGGGTGCGGGCACCGAGGTCCAGGCGCACCACGCGGTCGCGCACCGCCAGGTCGCCGGTCGCCGCGTCCAGGAACACCGTCGAGCGGGCCTGCTGGACGAAGTTCGGACGCTTGGACACCAGGCCCGTGGTCACGGCCTCGAACCGCGCGCCCGCTCGGCCTTCGGGAAGGGCGGGCAGCTCACGCGGACCGACCGCCTGGGCCACCGGACGCACTGGGGCGGCGACCGGAGCGGCCGCATCCTGCCCGGTGGCTCTGGTGATCGACGCGGTGGTGGGGTCCGAGGTGGCCTGTACGCCGGGTTCTGTCTCCCCGGCGACCGGGACGACCTGCGCAGCAGGAGCGGGCTCGGCCGGGGCGGGCTGCTCGGCGACGGCCTGGTCCTCGACCTCGGTCAGCGCCTCCGCCACCGGGGCGGCCGGGGCCGGCTGCTCGACGACAAGGGCCGGGGCGGGGCGGGTCAGCGCCGGGGCGACCGCGACGGCGGGCTCGGCGACCGGCTCCGCCGTCGACGCCGGGGCGGGCGCGGCGGTGGCGGCCTGGTCCTCGACCTTGGCGGTGCGGACGGCGGCCGGGGTCGGGTCCAGCAGCGGGGCGATCCGCACGACGTCGCCGACCGACAGCCCGGAGGCCTTCGCGATGGCCGGCGCCTGGGCGCCCTCGTACCCCGCCAGGCCTGCCACGCGGCGCGAGCGCTGGGCGGTGAGCTTGTCCAGCTCCTTCCGCGCGGCCGCGACCTGCTTCTCGGCGGCCGTGATCTCGGTGCGCAGCTCGCGCAGACCGGCGAGCTCGGCGGTGTACGTCTTACGGTCCATCAGCGGGTCACTCCCCCTCGGCGACGGTGGTGTCGGTGGTCGGGCGGGTGGTGACGTAGGCGATCGGGCCGCCGGACACGGACGCCAGGCGGGTGCCGAGCAGCAGGCTCGCCAGGCGGGCGTCCTCCGGGTCGGTGGGGTCGGCGGCGTTCGCGGGGACGGTGAGGTCGGTCAGGTAGCCGGCCAACCGCGCCTTCGGGAACCGGTACCGGCCCGCGGTGCCGACCGCGCCGTCGCCCTCCCACTCCTGAATGCCGGTCAGTACCGCGACCACGAAGGAGGCCACCGTCACCGGCAGCACGGCGCCGGTCGAGACGCGGGCCGGGTCGCACCGCCACCACCCGGACAGCGCGGCCAGCAGCTGCGCCTGGTCCAGGCCGATGCCGAAGCCGATCCACTCGCGGTCCGGCTCCTCCACCCGCTGCGGGGCGTCCGAGCGCAGCACCGCCACCTCGGCCACGCCCAGCGCGGTCAGGTCGGCGGCCGGGCGGGCCTGCAACCGCTGGAGAGCGGCCAGCGGGAACACCTGCCGACCGGTGTCGCGCACGCCCGGCACCACCCCCGTGGCCATCAACTTCTTCACCGTCGGGATCGAACACCCCAACGCCGTCCCGGCCTGCCCCGTCGTCACGAACACACCCACAACCCCCCTACGCCTATTCACCTACCTTGAAACGCTAGAGCGACTCTACGCCTCCCCACCAACACTGTCCACGCCTTTTCAGTAAGTAACATAAGCATGGGGATGGACGGTGAGCTCCGTTTGTAAGGCGAAAGCCCATTGCCAACCGATGTGGTCTACCATGCTCCTCCGCATCGGCCAGGCACGGACGAACGGCGTCTCATGAAGATTCATTCGATAGCGGCTCAGGACTTCCTCTCCTTCGCCTCCCTCGACCTCCCTCTGAGGTCCGGGACGACGGTCGTCACCGGGCCCAACGGTGCCGGGAAGTCGAACCTGGGCGCCGCCGTCGCGCTGCCTCTGCTGGTCCTGGAGCACGGACTTGGCGGCTCCCGAGACTCCGATCCGTTGGAGCTGTATGAGCGGGCCGGTCGGTTCGGTGCCGACGCCTACACCGTCAGCCTCGAAATCGAGCTGGACCAGCCCGGCGAGCAGGAGCTGGTGCGGTTGTTCGTAGAAGCCGCGGTAACCGCCAACGCGCTCAACGCTCATGCTGAGACGAGGCATCCGGAGAGAGGCGTACTCGCGCTGTTCCCGGGGTTGGGCGTTGCAGCGGACTCCGTCACGTCACTGTTTCGGGGCACGCTGCGGATCGCGTTCTCGGCACGCCGCCGGACCCACTGGTGGGCTGCCTGGGAGTTCGACCACGACGGCCAGCCGATGCAGTGGATCCTCCGCGGACCCCACGCCGACTGGCTCTGCCACGGACAGCTTCCGCCTTGGGCGGAGGGAGGCTCTGCTTCGCCGCTGCTGCGGTTCACGGAAGTGGGGACCGAGCAGCGGGCCGTTGAGGCGACGATGATCTACCACTTCCTGCGGGCAGAGTCGTCGTCGCAGAGAAGGAAGGCGGAACCTGCGGCGATCGACTTCGCCCGCATCATGGCGAACATCGATCCTACGAGAGCGCGTGCCGTCGACGTCCCGGCCCTCACCGACGGCTCGGGCATCGAGCCGCCCGCCGTCGCGGCGCTCTCGCACGCCTTGGGCCGCGACGACACAGGGCAGGAACGCTACGACTTCCGTTCCGTCCTCGCCGCCGTACTGCGTCAAGGCCTGGTGCTCACCGACAACCGCCGCCTCCCCCTGGCGCGGAACTTCCCCCTCGCGAGCCTGAGCAGTCCCGTCGACCTGCGCGACGGCAGCGCGGTGGCCGCCGAGCTGTACCGCCTCAAGAACGGCAGCATCGAGGAGCAGCACCGCTTCGCACAGGCCCGGACGACCTTCAAGGACATCACGCGTCTCGACCTGCACCTGCGCAGCACCCCCGCCGCCGACCAGGGTATGGCGATCGACATCCTCGTCGGCCCGGCCGGCAGCGCCTGCATCGTCCAGTTCGCGGGCGCCGGCGTCCAGGAGTCCCTGCTGCTCGCCACCCTGCTGGCAGGAGAGCCCGGCCGCGTCATCATCCTCGACGAGCCGGCCGTCAACCTGCACCCCACCGTGCAACGCAGTCTGTCCCGCCACCTCGCCGGCGTGCAGGGCATCGTCATCACACACAGCCCCGACCTGGTCCCCTGCTCCGACGCCACGGACCTCGACCGCGTCGTACGCCTCACCCAGCAGGCCGACGGCACCCGCGTCAGCTCCCTGAGCGCCGCACACCGCCCCCAGCTCGCCAACTGGATGCAGCGACTCCTCCTCTCCGACGTGCGAGCACTGCTTTTCGCCTCGGGGGTGATCCTGTGCGAAGGGGCCACCGAACTCGGCGCCCTGAGCCAGTGGTGGAGCCAGAACCCCGGCGGCCTCGGCGACCCTGGGAGCGCGAACATCGCGATGGTCGACGTGAACGGCGATGCGAGCTTCGGCGGGTACATCAACTACCTGGAGGCGTTCGGCATCCCCTGGGCCGTCATCGCCGACGGCCCGGCGTTCGCGCCCACGGCCAACCTCGGCAAGCAGCTCAGAAAGCTTCGCCTCGCCCCGGACGACCCACCCGCCGCCGACGCCGACTTCGCCGCCTGGCGAACCTACTGGAACCGCGCCGGCGTCTTCACTCTGGCCGACACCTTCGGCACCGGCGGAACGAAGGCCGGCGAGATCGAAGCCTTCCTTGCCCGACTCGATAAATCCCTGCTGGAGACCGTCCAAGCCGAACATCGCTCCAGCAAGCCCCGCATCGGTGTCGCATTCGCGGCCGCCCACCCCAAGGTACCGACCGAGGTCACGGACCTGTACCAACAGATCCACACCCACCTCGCCAGCCCCTCAAACCGACCAGTCGGCTGAACACGCCAGCGCCTGCAAACTGCGGGACCCCGCCTGCCCAGCCACGGGGGCTCGCCAGGCCGGCCCAGCCGCCCAGCCGCCCAGCCGCCCAGCCTCTAACGCCAGACGGTCGCCCCGATCACGGGGAGCCCGCCCCCATTTGTGCCACCTGGTGAACCCGGTGGGTCAGGAGGGAATTCCGATCCCGCATGCGCCAGCCAGGGAGCCCAGGCGGTCTTCGCGAACCCCAGTGGACAGCCGCGCGCCACCCCCAGCACCTTCCAGGCATGGTCCCCCTCGCCGAGGCCTGGGACTCCGGAGCCTCGACCTGGAGTCCGCAGGAGCGCGAGGCCTACGCCAACGACCTCGGCGATCCCCGCTCCCTCATCGCGGTCAGCGCCAAGTCCAACCGCTCGAAGGCCGACAAGGACGTCGCCGAGTGGATGCCTCCTGCCGGCCACTACGCCTGCACCTACCTCACTGACTGGACAACCGTAAAGACCTGCTGGGCCCTCACCACCGACCCGCGTGAGAAGACTGCCCTGGGCCGCCTCGCCGCTGCCTGCCCCGACGAGCCCATCACCGTCGAACTCGCCCGCTGACCACACTGCCGCCTGCGCTCCCTGCCCGGGCACATCCACTCCGGTCCCGGCCCGAGGCTGCCGGGCACACGCGGCGGCCCCGCGGCCCGCTCGGGGGTCGGATCGCAGTGTGGGCCGTGCCCACGGTGGGATGGACGGTGATGCGGCCGGCCCGGGGCCGATGGGCGGCCAGCGCGGCGGCGGTGAACCGGGCGTCGTCGCCGCGGTCGAGGACCACTGTCACCGGCGGCAGGGCGCGCCGCTCCCCCTCCGGCAGAACCGTGACAGGGTTCAGCAGCAGGTCAGCTGGCCGCGGCGACGGCCGGGCGCAGCCGGTCGGCGAGTCGGTGACGGGTCCGGCGCCGCGGGGCAGGCTCGCGGCGCCGGGACCAGGTGGGTCAGATCGGCTGGGCGGGGTGGTCGAGCCAGGCGTGCCAGCCGTGCGGGTTGACGGTGAGTCCGAGCCGGTCGACGCCGGGCTCGCCCGCGTGCTGCCACCAGGTGAGGGTCTGCTCGAAGTCGTCCCAGAGGCGGCGGCCGCCGTACTGGCGGACCTGGTGCTCGTCCTCGCCGTCGCGGAAGGTCGTCGCCGACCAGGCCGGGACGGTGAGGGAGTACAGCCACAGGGTGCGGGCGCCGTCCTCGTGCGGCTGGATCGCGTGGACGACGTCGCCAAGGCGCAGGCCGGCGACGAGCGGGAACGGGTCGAACTTGCCGTGCGCGGGCAGCGTCGCGGTGGTCGTGGTCTCGGCGAGGGTGCCGCCGTCGGCGGGGTTCTGCGGCCATTGGAGGCGCTGGGAGCGCATCTTCATGAACTCGACCGGCTGGAGGAACGGGCCGGACGCGGTGCCGTCGCTGGCCACGGTGAGGCGGACCAGGGCGTCGGCGTTGGAGCAGTGGGTGCCGAACGGCGCCAGGATCAGCCCGCCGGGCCGGGTCTGTTCGATCCACGCCTGCGTGATCTGGCGCAACCCGTAGGTCGCGATGATCCGGTCGTACGGGGCGCCGGGCGGGTAGCCGAGCGCGCCGTCCGCGCAGACGACGGTTGGGCGGTAGCCTGCGGCGTGCAATGCGGCGCGGGCCTGCGCCGAAACCTGCGGGTCGACCTCGACTGTGGTCACGTTCGCGTCGCCGAGCCGGTGGCTCAGCAGGGCGGCGTTCCAGCCGGTGCCAGTGCCCTGCTCCAGCACCCGCATCCCCGGCTTCGCCTGGAGGTCGTCCAGCATCGAGGCGACCAGCGACGGCTGTGACGCCGAGCTGGTCGGCACCGTGCCGGGCTTCACGCCCTGGTGCTCACCGTCGTCCCACTGCGTGACGATCGGGACGTCCGCAGCGGCCGCCGCCAGCCAGCCCCGCTCATCGGTGGTGCGGTCGACGGGTCGGCTCTTCCCGGTGGCCATGTCGTGCGCCCAGACCATGGCCGGCAGGAACAGCGAGCGCGGGACCGCGTCGAAGGCCGGCGCCCAGGCGTCCGCGACGGGGAAGGACCGCCCCGGCGCGGGGCGGTCCTCCTGCTCAGGTGCGAGCGTCACCTGCGGTGTCCCCCGTCCCCGGGCGGAGTGGTGCCGTCCGGGGACGGCGGGTCCGGCGGCGGCGTCCACGGAGTGCCCGGGTGGCCGTCGCCCCCGCCTCTCCCACCGCCGCCCGAGTCTCCGCCGCCGTGTCCGCCGTCGATCTCCATACCGCGCTCCTTGTCGTCGCTGTGATGGTGCCCTCCCGAGGTCCGGGAGGAGTAGAAGGCCGCCCCGGCGCACCGGGGCAGGTGGTGAGGGCTACGTCGGGCGGGTGCGCAGGTCCGCGTGGACGGTTTTACCGAGTGGCTCCAGGGTCACGCCCCAGTGCCCGCCGGTGAGGTGGTGGACCAGGGCCATGCCGCGGCCCGACACGGCGGCCAGGCCCGCGTCGATCAGGCAGGGCAAGGCACGGGAGCCGTCGCGGACGCTGATCCGCACGCACCGGCCGGTGATCCGCTCGACGGCGACCGTCATCTTCCGCTGGCACCCGGTCTTCGACGCGTTGCCCGCCAGCTCGCTGACGATCAGTTCGCCGGCCTCGACCAGGTCGTCCAGCCCCCACCCGCGCAGTGTCGTGCGCACCAGGCGCCGGGCCGCCGAGGCGGACTGCGGCTGATACGGCAGCAGCACCCTGGCGGAGCTGGCGGCCGGGGGCAGCGTCGGAGTCTCAACGGTCGTGGTCACCGTGAACCCCGCACCCGCCTGCGCTGCCCGAGCATGGCCGCAGCCTTGGCCGGTGGGCAGGTATGCGGTGCGCGGCCACGGCGGTTCTCCGCTCTCTCGTCGGTGGTGACGGCTGCGCCCAGCCGACGGGGGCAGTCGGGCGCAGCGGCCCCAACTCGCCGCCGGGGCCGGGTGTCCGGTCCGTCACGGCGGGCGACGGTTCGACGGTAGGGAGTGACCGCTGGCGCGTTCAACGCGATTGCGGGTGATTGCGGTGATTCACCCGAGGGTGTCGATCGCGGTGGTGATGAAGGCTCGGGCCGCTGCGCCGTGGACGGCCATCTTTGTCAGCTCGGCGAAGGCGCGGTGGTAGTCGGCGAGTTCTCGGGGCTGGGTCACGGTGACCTCGGCGATCAGCGTCTCCACACAGCCCTCCTCGTTGTCAAAGAGGTAGAACGCCTCCAGCGGCCACACGGTGCGCTGCGCGGTGAAGGGGATGATCCCGAGCGAGACCGTGGGCAGCGGCATCACCGCCAAGAGGTGGCCGAGCTGGCCGCCCATCGTCTCCGCGTCGCCGATCCGGTAGCGCAGCACCGTCTCCTCGATCAGGATGACGAACCGGTGTCTGCCGTCGTGGAGCAGCCGGCCGCGCTCGAGGCGGGCGGCTACCGCGTCGGCGACATCGTCCGGGGTGCCCTGGAACTCGGTGATCGAGCGCATCAAGGCGGTGGCGTAGGCGGCGGTCTGGAGGATGCCCGGGACGACGTTGGAGACGTAGGCCCGGCACACCGCGGTCCGCTGGTGCAGGGTCAGCGACTCCTGCTGCACCTGCCGCATGCCGGCGCGGCGCACCCGGCGCCACTCCAGGTACATCAGCTCCACCGCGCGCAGCGAGGCGATCAGGTCGGCGGCCTGGTCGTCCGCGCCGCACGCGGTGCACCAGGCGCGCAGGTCGCTCTCGGAGGGCGCCGACTTCCCGCTGAGGATCCGGGAGGTCTTGGAGGGGTGCCAGCCGCACCGGGCGGACAGCTCCTTGCCGTCGATCCCGGCGTCCAGCATCAGCTCACGCAGCCGGGTGGCGAGCGCCGCCCGGGCGGCCTAGGCGCTGGAGGAGGGTGAGGTGGGCATGGGCTGTCGGCTCGGTGCGGGCGGGCTCAGACGGTGTACTGCTCGTGCGGGACGGCCCGCTCCCAGACCGACTCGAACGCGGTGGCGCACAGCTTCGCCACCGCGGGGTCCTCGGTGTAGGAGGTGCGCGGGTCGCCGTCACCGGTGAAGTGGTTACAGTAAACCGCGCGCCCCTGTCGTCGAACAGCCAGAAGTCGCTGCCGGGCAGCGCCAGGTCGCAGGCGTTGCGACGCGCCAGCCATCGGACCTGCTCACCGGCTGTGACGTAGACCGGGGTCATCGCGTGCAGGTAGCGCGTGTAGAGGGTGACCGGCTCGGACACGATCCGGGCCCGGCGGATGACCACGCCCCGCGCGGTCGCCTCGCGCACCATGGCCGTCCAGTCCCGCCAGTACTCCGACTCCGGGTCGAGATCGGACTCGCCGGTCAGCCGGAACCGCTCAACGGCCTCGGCCTCGTCGGGGACGTCGTAGCTGTCGCGCAGCTCCAGGTGGACCGCCGAGTACCGGGCGGCGGCCAGCAGGTCAGAGAAGCCCATCGCGCTCTGCGTCATCGCATGCCTTTCGCAAGATCGGGATCATCCGGGTGGGAATCCACACCAGGGCCTCGTGGCCCGGGATGCCGGCCTCGTGGTCCGGTGCCCAACTGCGCCCGCCGACCTCGGCCTCCAGGTCCTCCTCGGCCTTCACGCCCTGGAGGACGATCCTGCGATTGGCGCGGTCGAGCCACACCCTCGGTGACCCCTCTTTACCCGTATCCGGGTCGATGCCGATGAAATCTAGCCCCATGACGCCCTCCAGAACCAAGCCAGTTGCGGTCACTTGCACGCCACGTTCCGCAGGTCTGACGGCCCGTCAAGGGCGTGCGGGCGCAGCCAGGCGGCACGGGGGCATGAGAGGCCCGAGGTAGGAATTTCTTACTTCGGGCCGAGAGAAGCGGTCAGGCCGACCGCAGGGGGGTAGCGCGTCGCGGACACACCCACTGGCTCAGGTTCTGCGGGTACCACGAGGCGCCCGGTCGGGATGCGCTGTACGAAACACCATGATGGCCATACCCCCACCTTCCCGGCCGGCTTTCGGGGCCGCTACTCGGGGGTGGAGTAAGAGGACATCTGATCCACGTTGTGGTCGGTTTGTCCCAGGTGAGCGACCGGACCGCCAGTCAGTCGTTGCAGGGCCCGTGACTCCTCGACGCCCGTATCGCAGTGACGTGTCCGATGCTCGATGGCGCCTGATCGAGCCGGTCTTCATAGCCTGGCGGGCTCGCCGCAACGGTCCTGGTGTGGCAGCCCGGGTTCATGACCTGCGGGAGATCGTGAACGCGATCCTCTACGTCAACCGGACCGGCCTCCCGTGGGAGTACCTGCCGCACGACTGTGTTCGGGCGGCGGGTTCGGGGCGGCCGGTGTGCGGCCGGCCGCACCGGCGGGCGATGCCCTTGCCGGCTCGGTGCCGTGGGAGTGTACGTACCGAGTCGTGTGAAGAAGGGCATCGCCGCACGCCCTGGTCGGCGCGTTCACCCGTTCAACGAACGGAAGCGGTCTCGGTCACCAGCCAGACAGCGAGAACCCGAACGGCTCGGTGCCGACGGGGCAGCCGGGCCAGGCGTCGGTGAGCGAGCCGGGACGGGCGTTGTCGAGTCAGTCCACTCCCCCAGGGCCGGTCGTTGTGGCGTCCGACCGGGCGGGTGACGGCCTCGCAGCCGGCGTGGGCCCACGCGCTCTCCCGCGGTTCGACGTCCGGGCGCCCGGGTGCCGGCGCGTCGAGGCGCCGCACCAGGTAGGCCCTCCTCCCCCACCGCCACGACAAGCAGGCGTCGACCCGGCCGGGCGATCTCCTCGACGACGGCCCCGGCCCGGTAACGGGGGCTGGTAGTGGTCACCCCTTCATGCTCCCGCGCACACCGCCGCGACTCTGTCGGCGCTGGCGCGGTACCGCCCTGGCGCCAGGCGGAGCACTCCCGGGTGTGCGCCGGCGGGGCGGCTGGCTGGACCCGCGCCCATCGGTGCCAGGGCGAACATCCGCTGCCACTCGGTGGCGCGCGGGTTGAAGGCGCGCAGCTTCACCGTCTGCAGGATCCGGGCGGCGTGCTTGCGGGCCTTGATCCGCAGCCAGTCCACCGGCGACTCCCCCGCCGACAGCTCGGCGTCCCTGGCCTGCCCCGACACCCGTGTCCTCGCCGGCCGCCGGCGCGGTGAGGTCGTCGTCCTTCTCCCCCACCCGGCGGGTGCGCAGCACGGTGATCCTGCCGACCACCCGGACGGCGTGGGCGGCCAGAGCCCGCAGGACGCGCCAGATGGCGCGGAACGAGCTGGCCTCGATCTCGTCGTCAGCCTCCGCCTTCACGGCCTCGCCCGCGACTACGAAACCAGCCCGGCCCGCTCGGAGACCATGATCCGCTGGGCGATGATCGGCGTCATGATCCGCAGGATCACCCGAGGCCGGCCCGCTCAGCGACCGGGCCCACGACCCCTTCGCCTCTTGTCATGACGTTGGCCCTACCGCTTCTGGGCTCTGTATCGCTTGAGGAGAGCGGTAAGCCTCGCCGGGTCGGCCTCGCCGTTCAGTTCAGCAGTGAGGTCGTCGGGGCAGAGCTCGTACAGGTCACCCCACCACCGGCGCCCTCGGTTGTCCCAGATGCGGTACCCGCCAGGCACGCCTCTGGCCACATAGCGACGCCTACTCACGAAGCCCCCGCTGAGAGCAAGGCCCACGCCCGTAGCCCACTTCCCCTCCCTCTCGCTCTACTGGCAGCAGGCTACGGCAGATCTCAAACGCGGCCTGAAGTCTGATAGCAACGGCGGCGGAACCAGGAGTTACGCCGCCGTTGCTATCAACCACTGCCGCCAGGTACGGCCGAATCCTCACCGGTCACGGCTGGTGGGCTTCAGATCTGAAGGGAAAAGTGCGTGCTCGAATTTCACGGACGCCAGGTCACCGCACGTGGGCCGAGAAGTAACACCCTCGGACCGAAGCCGAATTAGCGATCGATCAGTGGTCTCGCGATTTCATTACCTGATTCCGTGTTTGCGATCCAGGCGCGACTGCCCAGCTTAGGCTCCCACGAGAGGCTCTCAAGGTCGTCAACTACCACCTGGGCCACTTCGTCGACCCCACCCTTCCATGGCAAGAATCCATCTTCGGCAAGTTCGCCAATCTGGATAAGATCACTTTCAAGCAAGAACTTCAGCAGTTCGACGAAGAATTCTTTCCATGCACGTCCTTCTGCCCCTTCCCGTGCTGCCCAGATAAGCTGATCGATTGGGACCCAGTCGTCCAGACCCTCGATCAATACGTCAGCGAAAATATGCTTGTCGATCATGGCAAGTGAACCTTCAATGCTTTCCCCCCAGCACCTGGCTGGATGTCGATCGTCGCCCCACCGGAGGCAGATGCCGTTCTCCACTGAATCACAGTACCATCTTCAAGTCGATAAACTTCAGGGATCTTTGGGCCTCGCGCCGGGAGCTGCTCGGCGCCAGCAGTCCATCGATCGAAGGCGGCACGCATTGTCTGCTCATCGGGCATTTCCCGAACATGCCCCTGCTTCCCCTTTGGAAGATTGTCAAACTCGGACTTCCATACGCCACACAGTCCACTGCTATTGTGAACGAGGACCGGCGCATTCCCGGCCAGCACATAATACGTGTGAAGATCCTGGACGGTCAGATTGTAGGCTGAGTCGAGCCCTGTACGGCTCTTGACCCCGGTCACATCTACGCTACGTCCGCTCGGGGTGCGCAGGGTGTTGCCGATACCGAGATCGCCAGCGTCAACCCACTTCGAGTCGTTCTCGACCCAGAAGGGGTGATGGTCGGTGGCCGTCAATGCTCCAGTGGCACCGTCCGCCGATGTGACACTGAGGTCGGTGAATTCTCGGTCATCCGGCGTGTAGATAGTGGCGTCGACGCGACGGGCGCCGGTTTCACCGGTATCGGGGTCCGTAGCCAGCACGTGGTCTCCGGCACGGACTTTCTCGATGGGGACGGCCGAGCCGTCCGCCATGAGGACGGGGGTGCCGGCGGGGAAGCTGTTTGCCCGCCGCAGACAGTCCGCCGCCGCTCGACTGAGGCGTGATGCCGCTGCAGTTTCCTCGAGGGTTTTGGCCTTCTTCAGGACTTGAGCAAGCTTTGCTGCTTTTCCGGCGGGGAAGAGGCCGGCCGCGAGTTCGACACAGGAGACGGCGTTCTTCTGCTTGATGCACTCTTCGGCAGAGTCGAAGCCCAGCAAGGATTTGGTGACGGTGGTGACAAGCTGCAGCTCGTCCCGGTAGAGATAGAGCGTTCCGAGGACCGGGCCGAGCCAGCGCGATGCCTCGTCCTTCTCCTGACCATTCCTGTCCGCGCAGTACAGGGTGACATCGATCGGCTTGGGAACGATGGAGTGGCAGTCATAGCGACTGTACCGCTCTGCCATAAAGGCGTCGTAACGTGCCTTGTCGGCGAGCCTCTCTATTTCCTCGTTGAGAGTCTTCTGGAGTTCGTCGGCGATCTTCTTTGCTTCGCCCTGAAGCCAGATTTCCTCGGCGGCGACTTCCGCCTGACGTTCCTGGCTCTGCTTCTCGGCCGTGATGGCCCAGGCCTCGTCGGCGGCGTCCTGGGCCTGGGTGGCATCCTTGCCCGCCGCGCGTGCGGAGGCGTAGGCGCTGTCCGCGGCGGTGCGGGCGGTCACGGCCGACCAGCGCGCCTGCGCAGCGGAGGTTCGGGCCCGCACCGCGGAGACGGCGGCCTTTCCGGCGTCGGTGCTCGCGGTCTGGGCGGCGTTGCGGGCGGTGGTGGCGGACTGGCCGGCGCGGGTCGCGGAGGCTTCGGCGTCCTGGGCAGACGCCTTGGCATCGGCGGCGTACTGCCCGGCCTGGCCGGCGTAGGTGCGGGCTTGGCCGCTCGCGGCCTCGGCCTCGGCGGCGGCGTTGTTGGCGACGGCTGCGGCGGCGGTGGCCTCCCAGGCGTCCTGCTGGGCCCTGGCCACGGTCTGGGACGCCTCGGCGATGAGGCGGCGCATCTGCGCGGCGTGGGTGGCTGCTAGTTGGTCCTTGCGGTCGGCCATGTACCGGCCGGTCTGCAGGAAGGAGGTGACGAGGTCGGGGGGGCCTGCGAGGGCGAGCTTGGCCGCGGACTGGACCTCCGGGCCGCCGGCGGCGAGCGCTTGGAAGGCCTGGACGCGTTCGTCGGTCTGCCGGGCGGTGTACTGGCCCATCATCAGGAACCCGGCGACAGCCTTGGGTGAGCCTTCCCGCAGGGCCTTCTCAGCGGCCTCCTTGACGCTGGGCCCGCCGGTGGCGATCAGCTGATAGGCGCGGACACGGTTGTCGGTGGCCGCGGCCTCGTGCTGGCCGGTGGTGAAGAACGCCTCGATCTGCTGGGGGGTGCCCTTCAACGCGGCGGTGGCGGCGGTGCGCACGGCCTCGTCGGGACTGTCCTGCGCGAGCTCGAGCACGCTCTGGCGCATGTCGTCCAGTTCGGCCTTGTGCCGCCCGCTGCGCACCCAGTCCACGACCGCCTCGTCGGAGCCGGACAGGGCGGCCTTGGCGGCTTCCAGACTCCAGGGACCGCCGCTCCGCATCGTCTGGATCGCGACCTTGCGGCCCTTGGCAGCCACAGTCTTGGGGTCGGCGCCGGGCCGGGCGGCATCGGCGGCCAGGTCGGCGGCCTCCTGGTCGCGGGCCCTCCAGTCGGCGAGAAGGGTGCCGACGCCGCCGATGGCCTCGTCGTCCGCTGCCTTCATCACACGTACACCCTCGAGAGCGGCAGCGGTGCGGGCGGTGAGGTCCTCGGCCTCGGTCCTGCGGGCGAGGTCGTAAACGCTGCCCGCCGTGGTCACCGCCGCGCTCGCCGCGGCGGCGGCGGCGCGGGCCGCCTCGGCCTGACGGGTGGCCTCGGCGGCGGAGGTGGCGGATTCACCGGCGTGTTCGGCCGCCTGGTCGGCGGCGGTGGCGGCGTTCTGGGCATGGGTGGCCGCGGAGCGGGCCGCGTCACGGGCCTGGAAGGCAGCCTGGGCAGACTGGTCGGCCAGGGCCGCAGACGCGGTCGCGGCGCGGTTGGCCTCCTTGGCCTGGCGGCGGGCCTGGTCGGCGGCGGCCTGGGCGCGCTTGTCGTTCGCGCCTGCGGCGTTCGCCAGTTGGCCGGCCTTCTCCGCGGATCCGGCGGCCGCGTTCGCGTCCGCGCCGGCGCTCTTGGCCGCGTTCGAGGCCTCGCGGGCGGCCTGGGAGGCGACTCCGGCGCTGTCCGCGGCGTCCGCGGCACGCTGGGCGTCACTGGCGGCGTTGCGCGCCTCTTCGGCCCGCTGGCGCGCTTCGGCTGCCTTGTTCCGGTCGGAGGCGGCGGCATTGGCGGCCTTGCGGGCGTTGGCCGCCGCGAGGGCGGCGCCCCCCGCGGCGCTGGCGGCGGCGCTGGCGGCGCTGGCGGCGGTTCGGGAGGCCTGGTTGGCGGCGGCCGCGGCGGCGGTTGCCTGGCCGGCTGCCGCGGCCGCGCCTTCGGCCGCGTCGGCCGCGCGTGCGGCCGCTTCCTTGACGCGGGCCAGGTCCTGCCCGGCGGCCTCGGTCTCCCTGGCCGCGGTCTCGGCGGCCTCCTTGGCGAGACGAGAGCTGTCGACCGCGCGGGCGGAAGCCGTCTTGGCGGCTTCCTTGGCGACCTGGGCCTCTTTGCCGGCCTGCTGAGCCTGTTCGGCCAGCTGGGAGATCGTCGCCCGCTCCTGGTCACGGGCGAGGGCCACAAACTGGCCGACAGCCAGGAACTCGGTGACATCGGCGGGCGTGCCCCGCAGCGCGACCTTCGCCGCCTCTCGCGTGGCCGGCCCGCCGGTGGCTATGAGCTGGAACGCGCGGACGCGATTGTCGGTCTTCGCGGCGTCGAACTGGCCCTCTTCGAGATACCGCTTGACGTCACCGGGAGTGCCCTTCAGGGCGGCGGTGGCCTGTTCCTTGACGCTCACCCCTCCGGTGGCGATGAGCTGGAACGCCTCGACCCGGCGGTCCTGGTCCAGCGGGGCCACCCAGCCGTCCTTGAGGAAGGCGCGCAGTTCCTCCTCGGTTCCCTTCAGCGCCCTGGTGGCCGCCTCACGGACCCCGGCCCCACCGAGACTGAACATCTGGAAAGCGCTTACCCGCTGGTCGTGGTACTCCTCGATGTCCAGGCCGGCGTCCAGGAACCGCTTGACGTCCTCATCCGACCCGGTCAGCGCGGCCTCGGCGGCCGCGCTGACACCGGGGCCGCCGCTCAGCCACAAACTGACGACACGACCACGGTCTGTCAGCGAGGACGCGCTCGAACCGGCATCAGGCTCTGTCGCGAAGGCGGGCGCCGCACTGAACAGGCCGACCATGAGCGTCACGGACAGCAGACCGGCCAAAGCACCGCGCAGTCCGGCGTTCCTCCTGTCACGGCGCCGTTTTCTTCTGGAGATGCCTGGCGCTCCCAAAGAACGCAATGGGTGATTCAATGTCAATCCCTCTCAAAACGGGCACAATGTGAGTAAACGTGAACGAAGTATCAATCGCTCACAGGGACGCAGAGTGACAAGACACCGCCCATTGGTGCATCTTGTCGTCAACGAACAGCCACCCCGCCATACAAGGCCGCCTATGCGAAGCAGGATCTCCCTCAGCCGGGGGGTGCTGATATCTTACGCATGCTCTACTCGTGCCCGAACAAGGGCGCGAACGCCGGGGAACTTTCCCCGCATTGACTCAAACTCAAAGGAATTTCCTTGCTTGAATCCCGTTTCCGGAAGACCATCCTGGCTGGTAGCGCCAGCATCCTGATGGCGTACGTCGTATCTTCCTCGCTGCCAGCCGCACAGGCCACCACCGGTGTGACGGTAACGCCGTCCGCCGTCGGTTCAACAACGAATGAGACGATCCCACTTGCCATTGAGGACTTCCAGCACCCAGGCGCCGCACGGATTCTGACGGAACGCAAGGTCACCTTGAAGCAAGGCGATGGACGTATCCGGCTGAAGGAGGGCGTCGAGAACAACACGCAGGCCGCTTGCCAGGGAGCGAACGACATCTTCGTCGAGTCCCGTATCGACGACAAGAACGGATACTGCTTCACCGTCTCCGGCACCACGGGCTACCTCGCGATGGAGCTCCCGAGCGTCTACGGCTTCTGGACCGAGGAACGCTCGGTCAGCGCCAAGCTGGTCGCCTCCGGGCACGAGACGCTGGTGAACGTCGCCCCCAACTCGGCCCAGCCGGTCGGGGAGAGCGTGCCCGGCGGGCAGCGCTCCGTGCTCGTCGAACTGCGCGTCACCAGCTGAGCCTCCAGCCGTCCCCTCGTGATGACTGGCCTCGACCGTCATCTTCGGACCGACCCGACGGCACGCCGGGACTCTCGGGGCCAGAACTGCGCCCGCCGAAGCACGCGAGAGACAGAGCCCCCTTGTGATCGAAGTAGTCGGCAGGCCGTGAGCGCACGCCGTTAACCACCAGAGCCTCCCTCACTCATCGGAGACCGAACCCCTTGTCCCGCAAACTCATACACCCCGCCCTCAGGGCCGGCGTTCTCTCAGCAATACTCATCGGTGCCCTGACCACGTTCTCCGTCCCCACCGCCGGCGCCACGGCCGGCGACCCCGCCAGCAACGGCTCCTATGCCTACACCGCGCGCGTCGCAATCGGCGACAACATCCGTGCCTGTACCGGCGCGCTGGTGGACCGTAAATGGATCATCACCGCGGCGTCCTGCTTCGCCGACGACCCCGCCCAACCGCAGAACCTCGCCGCCGGCGCGCCGAAGTGGCGCACCACCACCACCGTCGGGCGCACCGACCTCACCACCGGCGCCGGCCAGCAGGCCGACATCGTCGAACTGGTGCCCCGGCAGGACCGCGACCTCGTCATGGCCCGCCTCGCCACCCCTGTCGACGGCATCGCCACCCTCCCGCTCGCCACCACCGCACCCACCAGTGGCCAGAGCCTGCTCATGCCCGCCTACGGGCGCACCAGGACCGAGTGGGTCCCCAACAAGCTCCACACCGGCACCTTCACCCTCGACACCGCCCGGCCCACCGCGATCGACACCACCGGCGTGAACGGCTCAGCCGTCTGCAAGGGCGACACCGGCGCCCCGCTCCTGCGCGAGACGAACGGCAAGGCCGAACTCGTCGCCATAGCCTCCCGCTCCTGGCAAGGCGGCTGCCTCGGCGAGACCGAGACCCGCACCGGCGCCTCCAGCACCCGCACCGACGACCTCGCCTCATGGGTGAAGGAGCTGCGGCTGCGTACGGCAGACGTGCAGGCAGGTACCCACGTGCAGGTCGTCGGGGCCAACGACACACTGTGGGACACCGTCGTGGGCCCCAGGACGGGCGGAAGTTGGTCTCCGGTCACCAGCGGTACGCTGGCCGCTGTCGACACCGTCGCCATCGGCGACACCCTCCACATCTTCGTCGTGGGCTCCGACGGCCATGTGTACACCCGTGACGGAAAGGTCGGCGGCACCTGGACGCCGTGGGGTGAGGTCCCCGGCGGCGCGGCGGGAGTCAGCGGCATCACCGCCACCGCCCGCGGCACCATGGTCGGCCTGCAGATCATCGGCTCCGACGGCTCCCTCTACAGCACCGGCGTCGACTACGCCGCCGGCTACTGGAGGCCCTCGTGGGATCGTGTCGACACCAACAACCTGAAGGCCATCACCAGCGCCACCACCGCCAACGGTGCCGTCCACGTCTTCGCCGTCAACGAGGACCGCCGGGTCTATACCCGCGACAACAACCTCGACGGCAGCTGGACCGCGTGGGGTGAGATCCCCGGCAACGCCGTCGGCGTCGAGGACATCACCGCCAGTGCCCGCGGCAACATCGTCGATCTGCAGATCATCGGCGCCGAGGGTTCCCTGTACACCACCAACGGGAACTTCGACGCCGGCCACTGGGACCCCGCCTGGAGCAAGGTCAGCGACAACAAGCTGAGGGCCATCACCAGCAGCGCTGAGAACAACGTCGTCCACGTCATCGCCATCAACGAGGACTACAAGGTCTACCAGCGCGACGCCGACTACAACGCCGGCCGCTGGACCGAGTGGAGCGAGGTCCCCGGCGGCGCCGTCGGTGTCAAGGCCCTCACCGCCGCCACCACCGGCTGACCTACATACCTCGTGGTTTGCGGGGCCCGGACCAACACGGTCTGGGCCCCCGCAAACCACCATCCGCATCCGGCTTCAGGGAACCGCATCATGTCTCGCACCACCTCAGCCCGCACCTGGCGTGCGGGCCTCCTCGCCATCAGCATCGCCGCAGGCACCCTCACCGCCGGCTTGAGCACACCGGCCGTTGCCGTCTCCGCCGACCCGGCGGCCGACGGCTCCTACGCCTTCACCGCCAAGATATCGATCGGTGACACTTTCCGTGCCTGCACCGGCGCGCTGGTGGACCGCAACTGGATCATCACCGCGGCGTCCTGCTTCGCCGACGACCCCGCCCAACCGCAGAACCTCGCCGCCGGCGCGCCGAAGTGGCGCACCACCGCCACCGTCGGGCGCACCGACCTCACCACCGGCGCCGGCCAGCAGGCCGACATCGTCGAACTGGTGCCCCGGCAGGACCGCGACCTCGTCATGGCCCGCCTCGCCACCCCCGTCGACGGCATCACCACCCTCCCGCTCGCCACCACCGCACCCACCAGTGGCCAGAGCCTGCGCATGCCCGCCTACGGGCGCACCAAGACCGAATGGGTCCCCACCAAGCTCCACACCGGCACCTTCACCCTCGACACCGCCCGGCCCACCGCGATCGACACCACCGGCGTGAACGGCGCGGCCGTCTGCAAGGGCGACACCGGCGCCCCGCTCCTGCGCGAGACGAACGGCAAGGCCGAGCTCGTCGCCGTCGCCTCCCGCTCCTGGCAAGGCGGCTGCCTCGGCGAGACCGAGACCCGCACCGGCACCTCCAGCACCCGCACCGACGACCTCGCCTCATGGGTGAACAAGACCCGTCACACGACGCCGTCCGGGTCTGTCCTGGCCGGGTCGCCGTTCACGATCGCCGACCCCGCCGACAAGCACCTGGTCACCTTCGTCCAGGACAGCGTCAACCACCTGTGGTCCGTCGACCCCAAGGGCGAGGGCTGGCGCGACCTCGGCGCCTACGCCGCCGGCTCCCCGACCGCCCTGGTCAACCCGGCCGACAACCACGTCGTCGTCTACGTCAACGGGCCGAACAACCGGCTCTGGTCCTACGACCAGCAGGCCGCCCGGTGGACCCAGTTCACCACCACTTCCGCGGGCACCGTGCTGGCACCGAACGCCGTCCCGCGCACCGTCGTCGACCCGGCCGACGGGCACCTCGTCACCTACATCCGTGACACCGACAGCCACCTGTGGTCCGTCGACCCGCAGGGAGAGGGCTGGCACAACCTCGGTCCGATCGCCGCCGCCGACCCCTCCCCCGTGGTCAACCCCAACGACGGCCATGTCGTCGTCTTCCTCAACGGCCCGAACAACCGGCTGAACTCCATCGACGAACGCGGCGCCGGACGCACCGAGTTCACGACCACCGGTTCGGGCACCGCCATGGCCTTCGACGCCGTCCCCAGCACCGTGGTCGACCCCGCCAACGGGCACTTCACCACCTACATCCGCGACACCGCCAACCACCTGTGGTCCGTCGACCCCCTCGGCGCCGGCTGGCTCGACCACGGCGCCAAGGCCGCCACCGACCCCGTCGCGAGCATCAACCCGATCAACAACCACATCGTCGTCGTCGTCCACGTCAACGGCCCCGACAACTACCTCAACTCCTTCGAACCCCAGGGCTCCGGCGACGGCTGGACCCAGTACGACCGCACCCCCGCAGGCACCGTCATGGCCCCCGACACCAAGCCCAACACCGTCGAAGACCCGGCCGACCACCACCTGGTCACCTACATCCGCGACACCAACAACACCCTCTGGGCCGTCGACCCCGCCGACGAAGGCTGGACCCTCCTCTAGGACACGCCCCGCGCCCCCAGGACAGAACCCCTCCCGACGGGGGCGCAGGCGGGACAGGCTAGACCCGCCCGCCAGCCGGCGACGGGAGCACCGGCACCGCCCGTAGGCGCAGGACCGCCGCATCACCGGGCACCCACCCGGTGATGCGGCGTCCGCCGCCCCGCCCGAGGAACCACGCCCAGCGGGCGGTCAGGGACCGCTCGGGGCACGGCCACTCCCTCACGGTCAACGGCCGGCCTTCACACCCCCGGCCGCCGGCCCACACCGGTAGCAACACCAAGCACAGCCTCCGCCCGCCGGGTCGACGGACCAGCCGGACGCCAGACACAAGGTGCCCCCGACCAACGGCCGGGGGCACCAGGGTGTGCGGGGTCGCGGTCAGCTGTCGGCGGCGTGCCGGCGACGTGAGAGCGCCACCAGGGCGGCACCGGCGGCGACGGCCGCGGCGGCGCCGCCGGCCTCCCAGCCGAGCCCCTCGTCCACACCGGTCGCGGCGAGCTGACCGGAGACGGGAGCCGTGGCGGAGGCGACCCGCGCGGGCACCACAGCCGGGGCCGGGGTGGCACTGGTGCCAGTGCTGGTGCTCACGGAACCGACGGGCTGGACAACGGTCTGGGCGCTCTGCCCGGTGCCGGTGTTCTGGGCATGGTCAGGCTGCTGGACCGGCGCGGTCGGCTTGGCGGCGGCCGCCGCGTTGGCCTCGTCCTCGGCACGGGCCTTGTACTGGCCCTCCTTCAGGAAGGCGACCACGTCCTGGGGAGAACCCTTCAGCGCGGCGACCCCGGCCTTCTGGACCGCGGGACCACCGACCGACAGGATCTGCGCGACCTTCACCCGGTTGTCGATCACCCGTGCGTCCGCGAGACCGACCTCAAGGAAGCGACGCAGGTCGGCGGGCGTGCCGCCCAAGGCCCTCTGAGCCCCCTCGGAGACACTCAGGCCGTTCTCCTTGTCCGCGAGGATCGTAAGAATCTCGACCCGGTCGTCCTCCGCGCGGGCTATGTACTGGCCCTCCTTCAGGAACTTCAGGATGACCTCATGCGAACCGAACAGCGCGGCCTCAACGCCCTTACGCATCGCGGGTCCGCCATTGTTGAGGAGCTGGGCGACTTTCACCTTGTCGTCGCGCCAACGCCAGTCCTCCAGTTCGACCGTGAGAAAGTGCCGCAGGTCAGCGGCGGTACCGGCGAGAGCCTTCTCAGCCGCCTCCCGAACACCGGGCCCCGACTCCTTGTCCTCCAGAATCCGCTGCACCTCGGCGCGGTCCTCGTCCTCCGCGCGGGCCGTGTACTGGCCCTCCTGCAGGAACCTCAGGATGTCCTCGTCCGAGCCGTGCAGCGCGGCCACGACGGCCTTACGCACAGCAGGACCGCCAGTGTTGTAGAACTGGGCGACCTTCACCTGGTTGTCGGCCCGACGCTGCTTGGCCGACTCGGCGGTGAGGAAGTGCCGCAGGTCGCCCGCGGTACCGGCGAGAGCCTTCTCGGCAGCCTCCCGAACACCCGGCCCCGACTCCTTGTCTGCCAGGATCCGCTGAACCTCGGCACGGTCCAGCACCTCCTGGGAGTCATGGTCCCCCGACGCATCGGACGCCGTGTCCGGACCGGACACCCCCGCGGGCGCCGGCTGCTCGGCAGCGGACGCCATCGACGGGAACAGCACGGCGGGAGCCAGCGCGGCCGCGGCGAGGACCGTGGACACCTTGGGCAACTTCATCAAGCGGACCTGCTTCTTGAGCGGAGAACACGGGGAGAGATCGTGAATCCAGCCAGCATAGATCGTTTCATCCGATGGCCATTCCAGATTTTCGGCCAGGGCCCGGCCGCCCCTGGCGCTGCTCTCCTGTTCATCCTTCATCGGGCCTTTCGAACAGCTCACCGATCCTCAGCAGGCCTCCCACGCACGGCCCGGAGCGCACCGGGCAGACGAAGGGGGTTCTCACGCCCCGCTCAACCAGCTGAGCTCTGGTCAGCATGAGCCCGGATACTGCTGCGGGTGCCAGGCGCCGGCGGGCAGGGCTTCGAGGTCGCGATCGCGGAGGGCGGCCCGGAGGATGGCGATGGCCTGGAGCACGGCGGGGGCTCGGTAACGGTCTCGCCCTCAAAACCGGCGGGGACGGTGCGGTGGTGGCGGTAGTGGAGCTCGTCCTGCTGGAGGGCCCGAGCGAGGATGTCGGGCAGCATCTGGTGGAGCTGAACGAGAGCCCGGCCGGCCTCGGCAGCGATGCCGGCCTGGGCGGTGTGGAGGTATTCGTGGACAGCGTCGCCGGCCTCGGCGGCCAGGCGCAGAGGCTGCTCGGCCGGCGCGCCGGTGGGTGCGTCTTCGCGCGGCACCGGGAGCCGGAGTGCCCCGGTGGCCGCCGGGGCGGCCGGGTCGGTGGCGGTCTTGCGGCGGCGGTAGGCGGCGCTGCGGCAGTTGGTGTTGCAGTACCGCGGTTGGCGGCCGCTCCTGCCGGTTGTGGAGGTGAGTTCTCTGTCGCACGCCAGGCAACGCGAGATGTCGGGCGGGCCCGACTGGTCGGGATCACGTGATCAAGGCTAGGCGCGGGTGGTGGACATCATGCCGCCGCCGGCCGCCCTTTCGTGACGCCAGCCTTGGAACGCCGCTGCCACCAGGAAGAACGCGGGCGGCCTCGCGGACCGCGTCACGAAATTGCGACTCATGCCGGATCCGGTGGCCGGCTGGCTCCCTCGGCCGGTGGGGAGCCAGCTGCGCCGGCTGCTCTGCGCGGCGGCCCGGGGGCGTCACATTTCATCGGTAACCCCAGGTCGGGGCCTTCCACAATTCGCTGTGTCACATCTCAGTGGCAGACTGCGGCACAACGAAGCTTCAGAAGAGCAAAGCGTTGCGGCGGGGTCACCCTTCGAGCGCCACCGCTCGGGGGTGGCTGGTGCCACGGGGGGGAGATGTGCGGCTGTGATCTTCGACAGTCTTGATGTGTCGTACGGCGAGATGTGGGGTTCCTATCGGGGAATGACCCATCCGAACCCGATGTCGCGCGCGCTCGCGGCACGCAAGCACGTTGCCGGGGTGGACTACGCGGTTCTGCTATCCGCGCGGGAGCGACCGCTGGTGCTGGTCGAGTACTGGCCGCGACGGATGTGGCGTGTGTATCTGTTCGACGACAGGTCGTGGTGCATGCAGATGATTGACCTCAAGCCGCACAGCACGGGGATGTTGCTGGCTCAGCGGAACACCCGATGGCAGTTTCCCAACGAGCAAGGGTTCCGGTTTGGTAAGTGGGACGTTCAGGAGACCACGACCATCTCGGCCGACGGCCAGGTCGAGGTCAGGTCCGAGTTCGCCGGACCGCGGGGAGCGTCGACGGGGTCACCGCACGATCGAGCATCCGGCCCGAGCGGCCCCGTGCGGCGGTTCGCGGCGCCCGTCGAGGACTTCCTCTGTCCCGTACCGGAATTCGGCGACTGGCAGGTGTTCGCGCCGTTCGTCGCCCAGCAGGGCCACGAGCCCGCCACGACCGTAGTCCTGAACGACGTGTCGGTGGACGAAGGATCGGGACCGCTGCGCGCCACCGGCATCGAGCAACTGTTCAGTCCGGGTGCGTGCGAAACTCAAGAGGGGTCGACCGTCGTGGAGCTCATTGACGCCGGCGTGCTGCGGATCACGTCAGGGCAGCTGGTGGTCTCGGACCCCGGCTGGATCGAAGAAGCCCCGCGGACCGTCGCTGTGCCACTGGGCAAGTTCCCGGTCACACTGTCGCTTGTGCGCACGACGCGCGGGGCCGATGTCACCGCCGCCAAGGTGACGTTCCTGGACATTCCTCCCCACGAGTGGGAAATGGCCCTCCGGCCCGACGAAGACCTGGGGCTGCTCGGCGATGGCCAGTTCTACGGGGTCGGCGTAGATACCGGCACAGCGGCCTTCATGGATGCGACGCGGACGGTGAACGAAGACCAGCTGGACGAAGACCTTTTCATACCCCTCGACAGCGACAGCCGTTTCAGCGTCGAACTGCCCAGCGCAGAGCCCGATCCGAACCTCATCGCCTTCCGCGCCGGCCAGGGCGACGGGGCCTATCCCGTCTGGATCGGCCGTACCGAAGACGGACAGGTCAGTTGCGTCGTCGTCGACTTCCAGCTTCATTCTACCGACAAGGGAGAGTAAGGACCGCGCGTCGCGGTCGGTGCCGAGGGTGGCCAGGGGGTCGAATCCGAAAACGGAGCGCAGCGGCCGGGCCCGGGGACGACGGGGCGTTCCGCGGGCCCGGCCGGTGGGAGGCCAGCTGCGCCGGGGGCGTGGCGCGGCTGCTCTGCTCGGCGGCCTGGTGGTGCTGTGGTGGGGCCGCCGTGGCGGGAATGCTAGCCCCGCGCCGCCGATCGTGGCCAGGGCTTTGACCTGCAATATTTCGGGCCGCGAACATGCCAGATGAGAATGCCTGGCGTTCGGAGCGCACGGTGTGGTCCGCGCCCCGGCGCGGCGTGCCCGCCCCGCCGACGGAGCGTTGACGGGTCATGAACGATCACACGCCGTTCGCCTCTCCACCGCCGACCGCGCCCTGGTGGCACTCGGCGCGCCGACCGGCGCGGCCCCGGCCGCTTCCGCGAGAAGGACCGGCATCCCCGGCCTGGCCTCCTGGGAGCAGCGGGCTACGGCGGCGGGGATCGAGGTGGGGATCGCGGGCGGGTTGATGACGGCGTACTTGGCCGGGTTGTCGGCGCTGGCGCCGGCGTTCGCGGCGCTGCAGGTGCTCGCGCTGCTCGCGGACACGGACATCCGCGGCGCGCTGGCCGGGGTCTACCGGGTGGTCTGGGGCAGGTGGCTGGTGCTCCAGTGGGCCGAGCGGGTTGAACTCGCCATGTCGGTGATCAAGGTCAGGCGAGGGAGGGCTGTGGCATCCTCGTGCGCGTGATCGATGCCCCGAATGATGACTGGTCGTTTGCATCAACGCGGGAGCCGGCCCGATTCGGAGCCTGCGAGGTGAACGGCGTTCCTGGCGTCGAGCATGCGGTGGGCGCGCGGGACGCTGTGCGGCGTCTCGGCCCGGCATACCACCTGCTATCTGCATCTGTTCGTTCCCGAGGCCCTGCAGTCGTGCCGACGGTGCCGCCAGGAGGCTGAGGCAGCCCCGCCGCAGCCATGCGTCCAGGAGCGCCTTCACGGCCGAGTCCTGGACTCGGCTCAGGGAGCGACGCGTGACGAGTTGCTCGCCGCCCTTCGCATGGGGGCGAACGTCCGCTTGTGGCTCAACGGCCGCTCTGCGGATCTGGCGAAGTTCTACGCAAGGCTCGACGATCTGACCGACGGAGCTGGGCCCGCGGCCGAGGCTTTCTCATCCGTGGCAACCATCGGATTGGCGAACGTTGAACACGACCTCTGGCGGTTCCTGGTCGTCCTGCCGGAGGACGGCGGCCCACCGATCATTGCTCGCGGACCACGCGAAGTTCACTGATGCTTCGGGGACCTGCCAAGGCCAAAAGCGATCACGGCAGAGCGCCCAGCCCGGTCGCGGCCAGGCAGCCGTCGATCCCAGAAACAACCTCAGGGGCAGCTGGGTGGCCGGTCGTTCAGTCGAGGTCGGCGGATGCCAGGGCCACCGCGAGCACCAGGTACGGGACGGCTTCCAGGCACTGCTCGGCCATCATGCTCGGATCGGACGCCGTGCCCGCGTCGGCCAGCGCCAGCAGCCCGGCGCCGACGGCCGCGTCGAGCGCCGCGTCCAGGACCTCGGCCGCGGTGAACTCCCCGCCGGCCACCAGCTCGCGCACCACGGCGGCGGCCTGCGCGGGGTCGGCGCGCCACAGCTCGGCAACCTCGTCACCGGCGCCCGCCAGGTCGATGACCGCGCTCTGCTGCGCGGTCGGAAGCGGCACGGGCCAGGACGCTCCGGGCTCCTCCACGATCTCCTCGGCCCGCGCCAGCGCCACCCTCGCGGCGCTGGCGCGCCGGGCCTGCTCCCGCTCCCGGGCGACGGCGGCCGGCCACCGCGCGTCGTCCTCGGCCCGGGCCGCCTCCAGCAGCGGGGCGGCCGTGTGGCCGAGGTAGACGACCGGCAGCGGGTCCACCACGACCGCGTCCTGTCCGGGCGGGGCGTCCGCGACGGGCTGGTACAGCGCGGCCGCCGCCGTGGCGCAGGCCCCGACCGTGGCGGTCAGGGCGGCGATCAGCCGGGCGTGGCGGCGTCGGCGTGCGGGCAGGTCCGGGCTGGGAGTCGCGGTCACCCCCGCACTATGCCGCGCCGCACCCGCCCGCGGCGTCCGTTCCCGTGAACACCGTGCGGCAGGTCAGCGCCACTGGTAGGACGCGCCGGTCATCGCCGGGAGCAGCAGCGGGCCGCCGGCCTGGGCGGTGTCGGGCCGGACGGCCTGGGCGAGGACGGCGCCGACATCCGGGTACAGGTGGACGGCGGCCGCGTCGGCCACGGGCAGCCACACCACCAGCGCGCGGTCCGGGTCGTCCTGCTCGACCGCGGCGACGGCCGCCGCCAGGCGGTCGGGCGGGCGGGTGAGCGACGTAGACCAGGTGCCGGCGCCGGAACGGCGTGGTCTCGCCCGGGCGCTCGGTCTCCTGGTCCTGGACGAAGCACAGCACCGGTGGTGCGGGCAGCATCGCCAGGGCGAGGCCGAGCTTCTTGGTGAGCTCCCGGCGCAGCGCGTCGGCCGGTTCTTCGTCGTCCTCAAGCAGGCCGCCGGGCAGCGAGTGCTGGAGGCCTTTTCCGACCGCTTGAGTGTCCGCATCGGTCCTGAACTGGGGCGATGCTGGGCTTGGTGTCCGCGACGTGCGGCCCCTCGGCTTCGGTCCGGATCGACTTCGCTGGGCGTTGAAGGCGCGCGGGGGCTCAGATGGTGTCCTCGCCTGGGGTCATGTCGTACTCGTCCACGTCGAGCTCGGCGCCGACTGCGGCGAGAAAGTCCAGGACATCGCGCTCCAGATGCCAGCCGAAGAGATCGGGCGCGCCGGGAGCGTCCGGGAGGCCGGGCGATTCGTCGTGGTCTGTGTCGTTGAAGTAACGCACGACCTGCAGGACCGCCCCGCCACCGTCGGCGGCTAGTCGGCCCACGATCTCGGCTATGCGGGCCGTGTGGGGCTGAAGCCTTTCGAGGATGCGGGCGATCTGTTCGTCGACGCGCAGGTCAGGTTCCCGGCAGACGACCTTCCAGCGGTGGCTGATGGGAATCGTCTTCGGTTCGGTGAAGCCGCTGCCTCGGACGGACACCTCGTCAGGGGTGATGCCCAGTTGCGAGGTCATCTCGTCGGCGGAGACGTGCTGGCTGAACAGTGCGAGTAGGCGTACTGGCGGAGAGGCATCCGGGGAGGATAGCGGCGTGAGTACTGCGCCGAGCGTGGATTTATGCAGGTTGTCCCGGGGCCGGCAGTCACGCAACGTCGGGGTCACCTGACCAGTCCCTCTTCGCGGCAGCTGCGGCCGCGTGGGACCATCCGGTCATGCGTCTGATCGCCGATGGGACCACAACCGCCTCACAGTTGGTGCTCGTGAACGAACTCGAATCCGATGACGGATATGCCTTCGAGCTGGACAGCCCGCTGTTCTTGGCAGTTGGCGATCAGGTCAGCTTCGAGGGTAGCGACCTCGTCGTCGCTCGCGCGAGCGGTGAACGGCTGCGAGCCGCCGGCTCCTGGTCCACGCGCTGCCGGATCGGCTGTTACCGCTCCGCCACCGCCTCTTGATCTCGATGGCTCCACGACCGCCTGAGTGCTGAGTACGCCACGTTCGTGACTGGGCGCGTGACGCAGCACCTCAACACGGGGAGGCCGCAGCGCGGATCGGCCGCTGAGGTTCGTCGAGGGGCGGGCTACCGGCTGGGAACCTCCACACATGTACGCCCTGTGCGACGTGGAGAAGGACGAAGAATGCACCCCGCAGGACCGAACGATTGGGAAGCCTAGCCTCCGTGTTTCGGTTGGGGCTGGCTGAGCTGAGGTGATCTTCCGGGGCGGTCGTGATGCGGTGCTGTGGAGGAACGGGCGTGCCGAGGGCCCGACGCGTGGGTCGGGTGCTCCTGTGGGTCCTCGGGTCGTGGGCGGGCAGTGACGGTTTCGTCCGATCAGGTGGCCGGTCGGGGCAGTGCCGCGAGGCGGCTGAGAAGCCGTTGTCTTTCCGAGAGTGACGGGCGTGTTTCCGCTGGTCAGGTATAGGAATGGTGTTTCGGCGGCAGGGACGGGGTGTCGATTCGTCTCTTCGTGGAGGTGCCGGGATGCCGTCGGTGATGGGGCTGTTGGAGGAACGCGAACGCACTGCCCGACAGCGGGTGGAGACCCTTCAGGCCGAGCTGCGGGAGGCGGAGGCCGCGTGGGAGCGGTTCGTGATCACCCGTGAGACGGTTGTCGAGGTCCTAGCGGAACCTCGCGATGGCGAGGAGCTTCCGCAGGTCGTGGTGGCCGACGAGCGTCCGGCGCGGGACCTGGCGGCGGCGGCCGGTTCGGTGGTGCCGCATTGGCGGGAAGGGCTTGCTCCGGCGGTGCTGGCGCCGGACTATCAGCGGATCATGGACGTCCTGATTGGTCGGAGCGGGCCCGGTGGGGAGGCGATGGACTGCCGACAGCTCGCGGCGGCGGTCGGGCTGGAGCCGGTCCCGGCGAAGGTCGAGGGGATGAGGTCGAAGGCGAAGCGCCTGGCCGCGCGGGGCTGGCTGGCCGAGGAGAAGCCGGGGAGGTTCAGGCTGGTCGCCGGGCGAGGCGTCGGCTCATAACCATGCTCATCGACCAGCGAATCATCGCCTCGGCGGTGTCGGTGCGGGCCTCATAGTCGCGGGCGAGTCGGCGTGAGCACATCAGCCAGGCGAACGTGCGCTCCACCAGCCACCTTTTGGGCAGCACCACGAAGCCCGCGGTGTCGTCGGTGCGTCTGACCACGGTCAGCGCGATGGCAAGGACGTCGCGGGCGAGGTCGACCAGGCGTCCGGTGTAGCCGCCGTCGGCCCACACCAGCGTGATGCGCCAGTGCCGCGTCCGCAGCCGGGCCAGCAGCGTCTGTGCCGCGTCCCGGTCGGTGACCGACGCCGCGGTGACCATCACCGTCAGCAGCAACCCGAGGGTGTCCACCACGATGTGCCGCTTACGGCCGTTGACCTTCTTCCCGCCGTCGAAGCCCCGGCTCGCGGCCGGCACCGAAGCGGCGCCCTTCACCGACTGCGCGTCGATGATCCCCGCGGTCGGCTCCCGGTCCCGGCCCACCGCTTCGCGGACCCGGTCCCGCAGCCGGTCGTGGAACTCGGCGACCAAGCCCTTGTCCCGCCAGCGCCGGAAGAAGGCATAGACGCGGTCCCACGCGGGGAAGTCCGCGGGCATCGCCCGCCAGGTGATGCCGCCCGCGACCAGGTAGCGGATCGCGTCGACCATCTGCCGGTGGCAGGAGCCCTCCGGCTGTCCACCCCTGCCCTCCAACCATGCCGGTACCGGCATCGCCTCGCGGACCACGGCCCATTCGGCATCAGTCATGTCGGAGGGATACCTCGGCCGTCTGTGCGGCTGGTCCCCAGCGTTCCCGAACCGGTGAGCGAGGCAATCACACTCACGGGCAGCCAAGTTGAAACCCACAGGTGCGAGGGCATACAACAGCGACAACAGGGCCTCCCTGGTGCTTCTCCGGCTTCAACACCCAGGAGCTGCACCGGAGGCCCTGTCTTCATGCGTCCATCACCCCGCGATCACCCGAACGGGACTCCCGTTCGATCGGCAACCGCCCTGATCGGTACGACAACGGCGTCTGAACGCTGTGGTCAGGTCGTGGCGCCAGGGCCAGGTGGCGGCGATCCGAAGTCGTAGGCGGCGGGCTCCGCGGGTGAGGCGGGCGGCTGCGTGAAGAAGTCGGTAGCGGAGCTTCTTGGGCTCGGCGGTGGCCAACTCGCTGTCCAGCAGCAGGGTTCGGGTCCAGGCGAGAAGGTCGATCGCGGTCAGGGACAGCTCCAGCCAGGCCGCGTTGATGGCGAAGTGACGGGAGGGGAAGCAGCCGAAGCCGGTGGTCTTGCCGCAGCGGATGTGGTCCTCGACCCTGGCGTGAGCCCGATGACGGACTTCCAGGTGCTGCAGCGAGCCTCCGCCGGCGACGGGTGTGTCGGTGAGGAAGACCTGGTGGCGCATGCCCTCGTCCTGGTCGAACAGGGAGAGCTGGGCCCCGGGGTGGGGCCGCTCGCGGCGAACGATGATGCGAGTGCCGTCCGGGTGGCCGGAGAGATCGACCAGGCCGGTCAACTCTGCGACTTCGGCCCCGGCGCGCAGGGAGCCGTCCTGTTCCAGTGCGGGGTGTCAGACCCGGTTGGGCAGGGCGCGGATGGCTTTGCGGACTTCGGCAGTGACGGCATGTCCGACCGAGAACGTGGTCTGGATCCCGCGCTGTCGCAGCCCTCGCAGGTGGGTGAGGAAGGCCTTGGCACCGCCCGCGCTGTCGGCCCGGACGAGGATCGGGGTCCCGTGGCGATGCGAGTCCGGGATCTGGGCGAGGGCCTGGTCGAGGACCGTGATGTGGTCGGCTGCGGTGTTCGCTCCGGCGTTGCCCGGCCGCAGGAGACCTGCCAGGGCCTCGCCGGTGTTGTCCAGGAAGCAGAGCGCCGGGTGGTAGCCGAAGCCGCGCTTGTAGGTCGCGGCGGCCTCTTCCTTCTCGGAGTGGCAGGTGACCAGGGTGGCGTCGATGTCCAGGACCAGGCCCGGCAGTTCGCGCCCTCCGGCGTGCGCTGGAGGCAGGGTACGTCCGGTCTCGTCCGCTTGCAGCCAGGCGACCTCGTGCGCTCGGGCCCGGGCTGTTCGCAGCGCGGCCAAGGCAGCCGGGCTGACACCTGCCAGCACCCGCCATGCGGTGGAGGTGGAGGCGACCGGACCGAACACGTCGCCCTGGTCTCGCAGCACGGACAGGTCCCGGATCGCCTCGCCGCCGTCGGCGAGCATCACCGCCAGATCCACCGCGACACGGCCGGGATCGTGCCCGGTCCCGCGTGGTCGCAGCCGGCGCAGAGCGTCGGAGAAGGCGCTGGTCAGCGTCGTGGTGTCGGCCAGATCCGCGAGCAGGCGCGAGCCGGCGTGGTTGACCACCCCGTGCCCGTCGGCGCTGACGACGAGCCTCGGACGTGAGCGGGTAAGGTGCACGCAGAGAGTGCCTTCCTGCTGGTACGACGGAGACCTTAGACAAGCCTCATCGTCCCAGTTCAGAAGGCACTTTCGCGTCCCCGCTCACTATCCGCTCCCAGTCCGACGTGAAACGCGCAGGTTAGCAACAAGGAGTCCCATCATCGGGTGGTACTCGACAGCCACCCACACACCCGCCGTGACGCACACCAGCAGGGTGACCCATGCGACCCAACGCAACCGCCGCAAGGCCCTCCCCGCCGCGACCGCCTGCGCGGTGGCCGCGAACGCGATCGCCGGCTCTTCCGATACCGCGTAGCCAAGTTCCCTCGCCCTCACCCGTTTCTCCCTTACGGTCAGCGTCCCAACTGTCGGAGCGGACCTCCGCCGAACAGCCTGCCCCGGGCTATGGCAAGAGCGCACTGGAGCAGAACCGACCGAGGACGGCCCGTCGGCCGCACCGGCTGATCGTGGCCAGGAGCAGCACGCCGGAGCGGTTCCGGCCCATCGTCACCCGCCCGGCCAGTGGGCGGGCGCCGCTGGGCCGGGTGGGGTGCAGCCGGGCAGCACCACCCCGGTCCTTTTGGCCTTCCTGGTTTCTGCGGCGGGCGGCCCGGCGGCCGCGGGGGTGCCGGCCCGCCGGCCGCGCCGGGGAGATCTTGCGCCGCCCGACGGCTGCGCAACAGGCACGGGGTGGCCTGGCCCGGGCGCCTGCGGCACCGTGGCAGCCGAGGAGGCCGACCCGCCGGCTTCGACAACCGCCCTCCCCCCGCACGGGGCGGAGGGAGGGTGGGTTCTTTCAACGGGGCGTTTCGCCCCTGCGGGCTGTCAGATCTCGATCCACAGCTTCTGCTTGTTGCCGAAGGGGGTGCACTTGGCGTTGAGGTAGCGGGAGGGGTTGGACTGGATGACGTTGGCGCCAGCCACGATGCAGGCGCCGAGACTGTTGTAGGTCCCCCAGTAGTGGTAGACCCCGGCGGCGATGCTGGCCGTTTCCTCTCCCTGTGCGGCCCGGTTCGACGCGACCGTGCCGGCGGTGGTCGTGGCGGACGGGGCGGCAAGCGCCGGGGCGATCGAGCCGCCCAGTACCAGAGCGGTGCCGAGGGCGGTGGTCGCGAGCGCACGACGAATACGCATGAATTTCTCCTTGCCTCGTACGAGAACAGAGTGTCGATCCCGGACTCGGGAGAACTGGTACCAGTACCACTCCCCTGTCCGCCTGATGCACTCTGCCGTCACCGCATTGGGAAGACCTTGAACGTTCCTGTAATCCCCTGCTCGGACCCCTGGTCGCCGCGGCCGACGACACCATCGACGAGAATGCCGGGGCTGGGTGTTCTCCGGCCGGGGTGCGGACGGACGATCGGCCCTGGAACCGGTGCCCAAGTCATCCTGGTGGACAACGTGTCACCGACTTCCACCGAAGGGGACGTCGCGCCTCGCCGTGGTCGCGCCACGGTGTTGCCGCCATTGTCCCGGTGCCGCAGGCGTCCGGGCCCGACCGCCGGCCCGCTGCGGGGCCTTCCGGGCCCCGGCCCCCGCCTCGTCGGTGCGGCCGCCGGGCTGACACCCACCGCGGCCACAGGCCGCCCGTGTGGGGCGCGTGGGTGCGGCGGCGTGTGTGTGGGTGCGCGGAGAACCAGGAGGCCTTGAGGCGGGTGCCGCCTTCGCCGAGGACAGCGGTGTGCGGCACCTGGCTATCCGCGAGCCTCAGGCCGCACTCGGCTTCGTGCACTTTTTCGGCTGACGGTGACCGGGGCCGGTGAGCGGACGGTGTGGGTCGACAGCTCTGAGTGCCGCTGGAGCCCGCCCACCGGTTGACCCGGCATGGCGCAGCGGGCCCGGTCCGTTGGCGGGTGGGGGCGGGGTGTGATGGTTATGGCCACAGCGGGTGCTGGCTGTGGGCGATCTTCTGCTGGACCCGCTGTTCGGGGCTGCTGCCAAAGTGGCGGCGGGATCGCGGTCACGGTCGGCGCGCTCCCGGCACCGGCGGCAGACGGCGTCCCGCAGGTCGTTGTCCAGGTCATAGAACAAAGCGGTTGCTGTGCAGGCCAGTTCGAGGAAGAGCGACTGCGTTGCGGTCCGCACCCTGGCCAGGTGGTTGGTTCACCCTCCGTGGACCCGGACCTGCAACGGCCACGGATCGGCCGGCGGCTGCTTGTCCGTCCGGGCGGCCATGGCTCCCTCTCCCCCGCTCACCAACGCGTCCTGGCCTGATTCCATGACCCGGCGTGTCCAGGGCTGGCCCGGGGGTGCCGGGCGCGGCGGCGGGTGGCTATCCGGCGGGGCGCAGCAGGGGGATGACAGTGGGTCCGGTGCTGAGAGCTTTGCCGGTGAGGCGGTAGTAGCGGACGTTGGCGACGCGACTGGATTCCTTGGGCCATCCGTCGTCGACGAGGGCTGTACGGACCTTGGAGAAGGTGCTCTCTTCGTGCCGGCTTCGTCGGCGATGACGCGGGCGAGGGTTTCGACGGCTCCGGTGGGGTTCTTGGGCAGGACGCTGTAGAGGTTGAGGACGATGCGCTGGTTGGGGGCAGTTGGTTGGCGCGTCGCATCATGGCGCGGAGCTCTGCGCGGGGGTCGGTGCTCGCGCGGTCTCCTCCTCGTTCTTCTTCGGCCGCCTGCGCGACTTGCGAGAGTCGGCGTTGCAGTCGGCGCGGTGTTCAGCGCCGGGGTCGGGGGGCGGTGAGGCCGGGGATGTGGGGCGGGTTCCAGCGTTTGATGGCCTCGCGCTGCTTGTGTGCTTTGCCCTTGTAGCTGATGTAGGGGCTGATGCGGTCGATGACGACGCGTCCGACGCGGTGGGTCTCGGCGATGGTCACTGTGGCTGTGAAGATGGCGCAGGATCTGGCCGAGGGAGTTGGGGTTGGAGCCGATCTCGGTGGCCATGTCGACGGCGGTCATGGTGACGCCGGGGGCGAGGTCTGCGGGGGCGCCATTGGTGGGCGGGATGGGGCCGGGGACGCGGCGACGAAGAACGTGACGACGCGGCATTCCTTGTCGGTGAAGGCGGGGCCGGCTCCGGTGATCGCGCGGAGGTAGCGGTCGGAGGCGGTGGCATAGCTGCCGCCGTAGAGGAACCGGGCTGTTGGCTCGGCCGCCGCCCGCTGTCGCCGCTCGGGGCCTGGCTCACCTGCCGCATCCTTCCGTCCGTGGGCTCGCTGCTCGCTGGGCGGTGTTTGGGGCGTCTGGTGGCCCGGCCCCCGTGACGGCGACGCACCGGTGGCCGGGCGCCCCCCTGCGCGGGCCGGTAGCCGCCGGCCGGGGCGGACGAGGGCGCGGTCAGGACGGGGTGCCGAGGGTGTCGAGGGCGGCGAGCTTGGTGCGGAGGTCGGCGGCCTCCTCGTCCGTGTTCCCGAGGTCGAGGAAGATGTGGAGGGCCTGCGTCCAGGCCCGCCGTGCGGCCGGCGCGTCGCCGCTCGCCCCGTGCGCATCGCCCAGGTGGGCGAGGGCCTCGGCCTCGCCGTACCGGTGGCCGACGGTGCGGTGGAGCTCCAGGCTCCGCCCGTGGCAGCGGGCACCCTCGCCGTGTTCGCCGAGCTGCTGGTGGGCGTAGCCGAGGGTGTCCCAGGTGTTGGCCTGGCCGCGGACGTCGCCGAGTTCCTCCTGCAGCCGCAGGGCTCGTACGGCGCACGCGACCGCCTCACGGTGGTCACCGAGCTGGGCGTGGTCCCAGCCGACCGCGTTCAGGGCGCGGGCCTGTTCGGCGCGGTGCCCGAGCGCCTCGAACAGCTCCAGCGCCCGCCGGTCGTGGTGCAGGGCCTCCCGGTGGCGCCCCTCGCGTTCGCACGTCCAGCCGAGCATCACCTCGGTCCGGGCGATCCCGGCGTCGTCACCGAGTTCGCGGTGGAGGACGAGGGCGAGTTGCAGGTGCAGGTGGGCGCGCTCGAACGGTCCTGTCTCCGTGTAGGAGCAGCCCAGTTCCCGGTGCGATTCGGCCTGTTTGGCGCGGTCGGCGAGGCGGGTGGCGGCCGCCAGCGCGGTGTGCTGGGCGCGGGCCAGGCCGCTCCAGTGGCTGCGGCGCCCCAGGTAGGTGGTGATCGCACGGGTCAGGTGCCAGCAGTGTTCGTCGAGGCCGGCCCGGTCGGCGGCGGCGACCACGGCGAGCAGCGCCTCGCGTTCGGCGCCGAACCAGGCCATGGCCTGCGCGTGGTCCCCGGGCCGCTCCACCGTGACGCCCTCCGGCAGGGGCGGCGGCTCCATCGGCGCGCCGTGGGGCGACAGCAGCAGGTCGGCGCGGTGCGCGGAGTGCAGGTAGTGGCCGATCAGCCGGTCCAGTGCCGCGGGCCGTCCGGGGTCGGCGGCGGCCAGCTCGAACGCGTAGGCGCGCAGCAGGTCGTGCGAGGTGTACCGGCCCGCCAGCGGCTCCGCGAGGAGGTGGGCGCGGACGAGCTCGGCCATCAGCGGCCGTACCGTTCGCGGCGGCGCCCCTGCCAGGCTCGCCGCCGCGGGCAGCGCGAGGTGGGGGCCGGGGTGCGCGGCCAGGAGGCGGAAGAGCCGCGCCGCGGGGGCGGTCAGGGCCCGGTAGGACCACGACAGCACCGCCCGGACGTCGGTGTGCCGCTCGCCGTCGCTGAGGGCGTCCAGCCCGTCCTGGCACTCCCGCAGCTCGGCGGCGAGCGCCGCCAGCGGGAAGTGCGGGTGCGCGGTCGCGCGCGCGGCGACCACGCCGAGGGCCAGCGGCAGCCGGGCGCAGCGCGCGACGATCTCCTCCACCGCCGGCGGCTCGGCCCGGACCCGCTCCTGGCCGAGGTGGCGGTCGAGCAGCTGGTGCGCCTCGGCGGGTGTCAGGACGTCCAGGGTCAGGGGCCGGGCCCCGTGCGCGGTGACCAGGCCGCTCAACCGGGTGCGGCTGGTCACCAGGACCGCGCAGGACGGGCCGCTGGGCAGCAGCGGGACCACCTGGTCCGTGTCCCGGGCGTTGTCGAGGAGGAACAGCAGCCGCTTGTCCTCGGTCAGGCTGCGCAGCAGCCGGACCCGGGCGTCGGTGGCGGCGGGCAGTGCGCTGTCCGCTACGCCGAGGCCGTCCAGCAGGCACGCCAGTGCCTGCTGGACGGGCAGCGGTTCGTCGTCCGGAGCGAACCCCCGCAGGTCCAGGTGGAGCTGGCCGTCGGGGAAACGGTCGAGCTGCCGGCGCGCCCAGTGCACAGCCAGCCAGGTCTTCCCCACCCCGCCCGTCCCGTCGATCACCAGCAGGGGTGGCGCCGTGCCCGGGCCGGGCCCGCCCAGGAGTTCCTCCACCCGGGCCAGTTCGGCGGACCGGCCGACGAACCGGTGCGGCGCCGCGGGCAGTTGGTGGGGCGTCGGGTGGCGTACGGCGTCGACCGCCGCGCCGGGGGCTCCGGTGGCGCTGGCGGGGGAGTCCTCGGCCGCGGGGACGGCAGGGGCGCTCAGCTCCGGGTCGGAGACGAGGATCCGCCGGTACAGCTCCCGCAGGGCCGGACCCGGTTCGATGCCCAGTTCCTCGGCCAGCGCGGTGCGCACGACGTGGAAGTGCCGCAGCGCGTCGGCGGACCGCTCGCACCGGTGCAGGGCCAGCATCAGCTGCGCGGCGAGCCGCTCCTCCAGCGGCTGCCCCGCGGTGGCGGCGAGCAGCGAGGGCAGCGCCTCGTCGTGCCGGCCGAGGGCGAGCAGGGCGCCGTGTCGGTCCAGTACGGCCAGCAGCCGCTCAGCCTCCACGGCGCCCCGCCGGGCGTTGAACCAGGGCGAGTCGCACCCGCCGAACGGCTCGCCCCGCCAGAGTCCGAGCGCCTTGCCGAGCAGCATCTCCCGCTCCGCGTCGAGGGAGCACTCGCGTGCCCGGGCCGTCAGCTCGCGGAACCGGAACAGGTCGACGGTGTCCCGCTCCACGGCCAGCAGGTAGCCGCCGCTGCGCCGCAGCAGCTGCTGCGGCTGCGGCTGCGGCTGCGGCTGCGGCTGCGGCTGCGGCTGCGGCTGCGGCTGCCCGATGGTGTGCTGCCGTGGACGGTGGTCGTGATCGTGGCCGGAGTCGTCCGGCCGGGGAGGGACGGCGTCGGCCAGGATCCCGCGGAGCCGCGACAGGTAGCTGTGCAGGGTGCCCCGGGCGCCCCGGGGAGCCCGCTCGCCCCACACGCGCTCCACCAGCTCGTCCGTCGGTACCAGGCGCTGGGCGTCCACCAGCAGGGCGGCGAGGACGTGCCGCTGCCGGGCATGGCCGAGGTCGACGGGCCGCGCCCCCGCATGGGCCTCCACCGGACCTAGCAGGCTGAACTCCATCGTCATGACGGCAATTCAACTCCGTTGTCAGCGAATCTGTTTGGCATTCCCGGTGAGCCGTTCAAGGATTCCTCAGGAATCGGCCAAGCGAAGGATCGGAGAGTGGGTTTCACGCCACCGCGACCGTGATGGCGCACCGCAAGTACGAGGCCCCGGGCGAGTGTCCGGGGCCACCAGGGAGGACATCATGGCCCGCACGATGCTGCAGACCGCCGCCGTCGTAGTGAGCGGCGGCCTGCTCGCCCTCGGCGCAGGCGCGACGGCGCACGCCGCACCCGCCACGCCCACCACGCCCACCACGCCCACCACGCCCACCACGCCGGTCCCGGCCACGGCCCTGGTCCTGTCCACGGCCCCGTCCGTGACTCCCGGCGCGGTGGCCGGTTCGTGGCACACCAAGAGCGTCCACTCGACCGAAGGCGCCTGCATCCAGGCCTACTACGCCAACTGGGCGACGAAGTACGACGGTTGGTGCAACGAGGACAGCCCCAGCCGGTGGGTCCTGCGCGTCTGGTACTGATCACCTGCTGCCGGCCACCTGGTACGGGCGGCCGGCAGCCCGGTCCGCTCCCCGGCGCGCAGAGGTCCTCGGGGAGCGGAGCGGGTGCCGACGAGCACCGACCGGGCCGGGCGGCGGGGGCCGGGCCGGGCGGCGGGGGCCGGGCCGGGCAGGCCGTGAGGTGCGGCCCGTATGCTCCGGTGGTGACCCCCGGTGCCGCGTTCGGCGTCCACCCCGCTTGGCTGGCCGAGGAGCTGGACCTCCAAGCCCCGTGCGAGCGAGTGGTACGTCTTGGGCTGCTGCCCCTACGACTGCACGAGCCGCTGTTCGCGCAGGCTTCGCTGGACGGCAGGCTGTAGCGTCGCAGTTCCACCAGGGCGGCAACACTGGCGTCGGCGCCGTGGTCGGGCAGGGCCCTGTGGTGCAACGGCCGACAGCGGCTGCGGCCAGCCCTATCTGATCGACGGCGTCTCTCGTCCGGGGCAGTAGGACACGTCGATCGCCTGGATTCCGGTGAATTCGACTTCGAGACCGGCGGCCCGCCCGCCGTCCTTGAAGTAGATCTCCTGGAATCCCTCGGCCATGATGTCGCGCATCTATTGGTCGCTGGCCCCTCGGTTCTGGGCCGCGAAGAGGCGGTCGGCCCACTGCGGCGGGAGGTGGACCGTCAGGTGCCGCAGCCGGGGTTCGTCGGTGGTGCCGACCGGGGCGGTGTAGCCGAAGTACGCCCACACCTCCACCGTGATGCCGCCGGTGCTGGCAGCCTTCTTTCCTCGGCCATGGTGGTGACGTAGGCCTCGCGGAGGCGGTCGTGCCACGGGTCCAAGTAGGCGCCGGCGCTCTCGCGCAGGTACGCCTCGATCGGCTGGACGTCGTGGCCGAGTTCGAGGGCGTAGGCGACGGTCGGGGTGGTGTACCAGGCGGGTCCCGTCGGGGGCTGGCCGGTCGGGGTGAACGGGGAGGGCAGGCGCGGGTCGGTCGGGATGTGCGGCAGGTCCACGAACCAGGAGCCGGGCTTCTTCTTGTCGAAGGCCGGCTGGCGTACATGGACCGGGCCGGACAGGCCGACGCTCAGGCGGGCGGCGGCGGCGAGGTAGGCGGTGTTGATGTCGATGCCCACCGCGAACGGCTGCACCATCTCCGCCTGGGAGAGCGTCTCGACCGGGCGGGTCCACTGGTACGACTCCTCGTCCAGGAACCCGGCCGTCCAGCCCTGAGCGGCCGGGTGCTCGAGCGGGACCTCCGGCGGCGCCGCCTCGTAGACGTCGGCCAGCGCCCCCGGGTTCGGCCCCGACACCCACCTGCCCGTGGCCTCGTCGCGCACCGCCCGGGTCGGCGGGCGCAGCGCGGTCATCAGTTCCAGGCCGGAGGAGGACCAGCGGGACCTGCTGACGGCGATCGGCATCGAGGAGGACCAGGAGTTGGTGGCCGCGAAGGCCGCCGCCGAGGCGAAGCCGAAGGTGTCCCGCGGCGACAGGTTCGCCCAGGGCGTCGCCGCGCTCGCCCAGTTCGTCGAGCGGGAGCGTCATCCCCGGGTGCCCCGGCTGCACCGTGAACCGTTGGAGACCGTGGAGGCTGGCCCTGGCGGCGAGGACCAGGTCGTGGTGCACCAGGTGGCGCTGGGTTCATTCTTGAACAAACGCCAAGGCGAGGCGGGCGAAGCTCAGCCCCGGTCAGCTCGCGCAGCTCGCCGAGCACGGCGTGGAGTGGGCGTAACGGGTGACGTACAGGGTTCCCGGGATACCCCCGCGAACCCCCGTGAACCAACGAAGTTGGCAGGTCAGGGCTGGTCGGGCCTCCCTCGTAGACGAAGGCCCGACCGAGAACAGCAGCCTTCAAGCCTCAATGATGAGGCTCTTCGAAAACGGCCAACAGCAGGACCGGACCGGCGGCGACCAGGCACAGCCTGCGGGCAGGACGTCGGCCAGGACCAGAGCCGAGGGCTGGGGGGAAGGGCCTCGTGGTCGGCTACTGCTTGCCGTTGTGCTTCTGCCAGACGGGGTCGGTCACGATGGCTGTGATCTGGTCGAGGGTGAGCGGCGGGGTGGGGCGGCTGGCCTTGGCCTTGACTGTGCTCTTGTGGAGCGCGGCGTTGAACGCCTGCACGACGACCCTGGTGCCGTCAGGGCGCAGTATGTCCGCCGACCAGCGGACCAGGTCGCTGCCGGTGCTCGGGGGAGGCTGGTGGTTCACCAGTTTGCTGCCGTCGGGCATGGTGGTGGAGATGTCGTAGCGGGGGTCGGGCGCGCCTGCGGGCTGTTTGGCGACGTAGATCTGGACCTCGGCCTTCCCGTGGCCGTCATCGAGGTTGAAGCTGACGTAGCCCTTCTCCGCAGTCGCGTCGGCCACGGTGAGCCCGCGGGGCAGCAGAGCGGCGGCGACGGTCAGGATCTCGTCGCCTCCGGGTTGGGCTTCCGGACTGGGTGGGCGCAGGTCGGCGTTCGCCTGCGGGGGCTGCGCACTGGTGCTCTGTGACGTGGGAGGGGGTGTGGTGACGCTTGGAAGTGCGGCCGTGTTGACGGTGTCGCCCGACGGGGCGGGAGTGCTGTGGCCGACGGCGAACACCCCGCCCACGCCGATCGCCACGAGCGCGGTGACGCTGCCCGCGAGAGTGGCCATCCGGCGGCGGCGCAGCGAATGTCCTCGCGCGGTGACCTCATCGAGTCGCGGTCCGGTCGTCGGGTGGAAGCTCTGGCCGAGCGCCGAGAAGGCGTCGCCGATACCGCTCTCGAAGCGTGGGTGCGACTGGTCTTCGTCTGCCATGGGTATGGGCCTTTCAATCCGTCCGTGAATGGGTGAGGGCGCGTCAGCGGGTGACGAGATCGTCGAGGTGGTCGCCGAGCTGGGCACGCAGTCTGCGCAGCGCGCGGTGGCTCTGCGTCCGTACGGATCCTGAGCTGGAGCGGAGGATGTCGGCGGCCTCCTCGATGCTGCGGTCCTCCCAGTAGCGGAGCACCAGCACCGCCCGGTCCCGGTCGGAGAGCCGGGCCAGGGCGTTGAGGAGCATGAGTCGCAGATCGCTGTCGCCCACGGAGCCGGCGGGTAGGTCGGGGAGTTCGCCGACCGGCCGTTCGGTACTGCTGCCGCGGCGGCGGTGGGTGAGGAACTGGCGGACCAGGACGCTGTGCGCGTAGGCGGCCGGATTGTCGATGCGCCTGCCGGTGGTGATCCCCGGCAGCCAGGTCGTACGGCGCCATATCGCGTGCATCCGCGCCAAGGTCTCCTGCACCAGGTCCTCGGCGAGATGGGTGTCGCCGCCGGTCAGCAGGCAGGCCGAGCGGTACAGCTGATCAAAGCGCCCGAGGGCGAAGTCCCGGAAGTCGGCGTCCTCACCCTGGCGGGCGGCACTTCTGCGGCTCATCGTCATCCCTTGGTCCGACACCATGACAGGTCCAAGGACGCGCCGAACACCCCCGGGTGTTACACGTGATGCTCCACCAGTCCTCGGCGCCCCCGCCCCACCGAACAGGCCCCGCAGCTGCGCGAGCAAGCCCGGCACTTGCTGGAGGACATCGGCCCCGCAGCTGGCCACGGCGTGGAGTGGGCGTAGCAGCCCTGTACGGGGCCCGGGACGGGCCGGTCGCGAACCGGGCGACGGTGGCCCCGCCCGTGCCGGGGCGGGGCCTTTGTCGTCGCGGCGTCGGGCCCGGGCCAGCTCGCGAAGCTCGCCGAACACGGCGTCGAGTGGGCGTAGGGCGGGTTGCCCCGGTCTCCGTTGGTGGGTGGGGCAGCCCGGCAGCATTGGCCGTGATCGTCACGGAGTCCGCCACCCGAGTACCGACGGGTACTGGTGACGAGACCATCTGACCCGGTTCGGCCGGCCGCGGAGCGCCCGCGCGCCGGTCGCCTCTGCGACCCACTGGGAGGAGGTCGGGGGCGGGGTGCGGACGGGTGACATCCGGGCCGTAGGTTGGTCGGATGCTGGAGGGAACGCCGGATTCGGCGCGGGTGCGGGGGAAGCGGGGCCGGGGGCGGCACGCCGCTGCGAAGTCGGGCAAGGCGAAGAGCGGGCTGCTGCGCTCCTCGATGCTGATGGCGGCGGGAACGATGGCGTCCCGGGCGACCGGGCTGATCAGACAGGTGCTGCAGGCCGGGGCGCTGGGGACCGGGCTGCTGGCCACGACCTACAACCAGGCCAACGTCGTACCGGCGAGCCTCTACTTCCTGCTCATCGGAGGAGCACTGAACTCGGTCCTGGTACCGCAGTTGGTCCGCGCCAGAATCGACCAGCCGGACGGCGGACGGGCATTCGAGCAACGCCTGGTCACCCTGACGATGTGCGTGCTCGGCGTCGGCACCTGCCTCGCCGTGTGGGCCGCCCCGCAGATCATCAGCCTCTACCAGAGCGACTCCCCCGACAATCACGCCGCCTTCGAGCTGACCGTCGTCTTCGCCCGGTTCCTGCTCCCGCAGATCTTCTTCTACGGCCTGTTCAGCATCCTGGGACAGGTTCTCAACGCCCGGAACAAGTTCGGCGCCATGATGTGGACCCCGGTCCTCAACAACGTCGTCCTGATCACCATGTTCGGCGTCTACCTCGGCCTCATGACCGCACCCGAGCAGGTCCAGGACATCACCCCCACCGAAGTGACGCTGCTCGGCGCCGGCACCACGCTCGCCCTCGCCCTCCAGGCGCTCGCCCTGATCCCCTTCGTCCGCGCTGCGGGCTTCCGCTTCCGCCCCCGCTTCGACTGGCGCGGCACCGGCCTGCGCAAAAGCGTCGGCGCCGCCCGCTGGACGTTGCTGTTCGTGCTGGCCAACCTGGCCGCCGCCACCGTAGTGACCCGCTACGCCTCGGCGGCGGACACCACGCTGCCCAACGACGGCGTCGGCTTCTCGGCCTACACCTACGCGCAGACGATCTGGATGCTGCCGCAGTCCATCGTGACAGTCTCGCTGGTGACCGCTCTGCTGCCACGGATGAGCCGGGCAGTCGCCGAACAGCGCCTGGACGACATGAGAGCCGACCTGTCGGGCGCCCTGCGGGTGAGCGGTGTCGTCATCGTCCCCGCCGCGTTCTTCTTCCTCGCCCTCGGACCGCAGACCGCGCAGCTCCTCTTCGCCCACGGCGCCGCGGACGCGGCATCAGCCCGACCGCTCGGGAACATGCTCCAGGCCTTCGGCCTGGGCCTGATCCCGTTCTCCGCGCAGTACCTCCTCCTGCGCGGCTTCTACGCCTTCGAGGACACCCGCACACCGTTCTGGATGGCCCTCTGGATCAGCGCCGCGAACATCCTCCTCGCCACCGCCTGCCACCTATGGCTGCCCGCGCGCTGGGCTGTCACCGCAATGGCGGCCTCCTACGCGCTCTCCTACGCCGTCGGACTGCTCATCACGGCCACGCTGCTGCGCCGGCGCCTCAACGGGCACCTCGACGGCAGGAGAGTCCTGCACACCTACGGCCGGCTGACGACCGCCGCCGCGGCCGCCGCGGGCACCGGCTGGCTGGCAGCGCACTACTGTTCCGCCGCGCTCGCACCGACCACCTGGACAACGGTCCTGAGCCTGGCAGCCGGCGGCGTTGCCATGCTGCTCATCTTCGTCGGCCTGGCCCGGCTCCTGAAGATCAGCGAACTGCGGAGCCTGCCAGGGCTGGGATGACCCGGCCAGGCCCTGCTCCCGCATGCTCCGGCGGACAACACCCTCCCGGGACGGGTACAGGACGGAGCCATCGGCCCCACCCCGAACCTGCGGCAGTCGTCAGAGACCTGCCTCATTGCCCCCAGCTGGTTGACGTCTTGGAGTCCTGTCAACCGGCTAGGCGCAGCTGCCCGTCGATACGGTGTTCGAGGGCGAGCAGCTCGGCCGCTGGGTCCTCGCGCAGCGCACCGGCCTGCCCGGCCTGGAGGCCGATCAGCGGGGCCTCCTGTCGGCGATCGGCATCGAGGCCGACCGGCGCTGGTGGCCGCGAAGGAGGCCGCCAAGGCGACCAGGGCCTGGCGCGGTGGCGGCTGGCTCGGTGGCCGGCCGCTGGAGGAGTGGCCGGCCACGGTGGTGCCGTACGGGTGAGGTCGTGCTCGATAGCGCCGTACGTCGACGGCCGCCACCCTGCGGGTTGGCGGCCGTCGGTGCGTCCAGGGGATGCTCCTATAGACGTCAAGCCGCAGGAGCAAGGTCGGGTTGGGTGATTCGTGAGGTTGGAGTGCTGGTCAGTGCGCGGTAGACCTCGCGGGCGACGAAGCGCTTGAGGCAGCGCGTGATGTCCTTCTTCGACAGTCCTTCCTTGGTGCGGCGGGCGACGTAGGCGCGAGTGCGTTCGTCGTAGCGCATGCGGACCAGCACGATTGTGTGGAGGGCGTTGTTCGCGGCCCGGTCACCGCCTCGGTTAAGGCGGTGACGGTGGGTGCGGCCCGAGGAGGCGGGGATCGGTGCGACGCCGGCGAGGTGCGCGAACGCTCCCTCGGAGCGCATCCGTTCGGGGTTGTCCCCGGCCGATGCGAGAAGCTGGCCGGCGGTCTCGGGGCCGACGCCGAACAGCGCGAGAAGGTCGGGCGCGGCTTCCCGGACCAGCGGGCCGATCTCGGCGTCAAGCTCGGTGATCTCCTCGTCCAGCGCCTGGTGGCGGCGGGCCAGGCACCGCAGGGCCGCCTTGGTCGCGGCCAGAGGTGTCGACAGGTCCGTACCGGGCCGCAGCCGGGCGAGTGTGCGTATCAGGGCGGCCCGTTCCAGGCCCGCGAGCTGCTCGCGCAGGACCGCCGGAGCGGACACGAGCAGGCCGCGGATCTGGTTCATCGCCTGGGTGCGGGCCTTCACCGCGCTGCGGCGGCCTACCCGCAGCACGCGCGCGGCCTCGACCACACCGTCGCGGCTCTTCGGGACGCCGGTGGCCCGTCCCGAAGCCACCGCCGTGGCAGCCGCGTAGGCGTCGATCGGGTCGGACTTGCCCTTCAGCCGCCGGGTCTTTCGGTCCGGCCGGTCAACGTCGACGACCGTGACCCCCGCGGCGGCCAGCACCCGGGCGAGTTCGGCACCGTAGGCGCCGGTGCCCTCCACGCCGACCGCGGTCAGGACGCCGTGCGAGCGCATCCAGTCCAGCAGGTCCCGGTAGCCGACGATGGTGGCTGGGAACTCCCGGTCGGCGAGGTGTCGGCCAAGCGAGTCGATCACCGCCGCGTGGTGGGTCAGGCCGTGAGTGTCGACTCCGCCGGTGATCTGCGGGCCGTCGTGCGTCATGCTGGTCATGTCCGTCCTTGTCGCTTGTCCGAGCCGAGGGCGGCACGCGCCGGTCGGGCGGGTGGACAAGACAGTGACGGGGCCTCTGGCCAGGCTCCTGACTTGTTGAATCGGACCCAGGCGCTCGGTCTGCAGCCGTAGCGTCCAGGGTGTCGGTCGGCACGGGCCCGCAGTGCTCCTTGCCGCCCACGGGCTGGCTCTCTCATAGCGTGCCGCCGCCGGCCGACACCCGCGCGGTGTGGCTCGACAGAGGCATGAGGACGACACGGTGACTTCAAGTCAGGATGCCCACCGCACTCCCCGCCCGGTCCCGTCGAGTGCAAGGCCAGCCTGTGATCCTGATCGGTATCGACCCGCACAAGTCCTCCCACACCGCCGTCGCCGTCGACGCCTCGGGCCACCAGCTGGCCAAGCGCCGGTTCGTCGTCAACGCTGGCACGTTCCGCCAGCTCATGACCTGGTGCGAGCAGTGGCCCGAGCGTCGCTTCGCCGTCGAGGGCGCCGGCGGCCTCGGCCGCTCGCTCGCCCAGCAGCTGGCCGCCGCCGGCGAGCACGTGGTCGACGTGCCGGCCACGCTGTCGGCCAGGGCCCGGCTGCTGGCCACGGGCGGCAATCGCAAGACCGATGAGGCCGATGCCCGCCACGTCGCGCAGGTCGCGCTGTTCCGCCCCGACCTGCGGCAGGTCACCGCCGAGGACCAGAGCACGATCCTTCGGCTGCTGACCGAGCGCCGCGACGACCTGGTCCACGAGCGCACCCGCGTCCTGAACCGGCTCCACGCCGTCCTGCGCGACCTGTTGCCCGGCGGCGTGGCCACCGGCCTGTCCGCCGACAAAGCCGCCGCCGCGATGAAGGGCATCCGCCCCGTCACCGCCACCGACAATTGCCGCCGTGACATAGCCCGCGACCTGCTGGCCGACCTGCGGCGTCTGGACCGGCTGGTGAAGGACAACGAGGTCCAGATGCGCGAGGCGCTGGCCGCGACCCGGACCACGCTCACCAGCCTGCCGGGACTGGGCACCGTGCTGGCCGCCAAGGTCCTCGGGCACGTCGGCGACATCGGCCGCTTCCCAACCGAGCACCACTTCGCCAGCTACACCGGCAGCGCGCCACTGGACGCTTCCAGCGGCAACAACGCCCGCCACCGGCTCAACACCGGCGGCAACCGGGCGCTGAACTCGGTCCTGCACACGATCGCGATCTGCCAGATCCGCGACGGCGGCCGCGGCCAGGACTACTACCTTCGCAAGATCGCCGAGGGGAAGACCCCGTCCGAGGCTCGCCGGGCCCTGAAGCGACGGCTGTCCAACGTGGTCTACCGGATCATGAAACGCGACCATCGGAACCAGCTCACCACCGCTGCTTGACACACAGAGGCGCTATGAAGTCACAACGCCCGTCCGGCCGCGTGCGTGGTGACGCCGCCGACGGGCCGACAAATCCCAAACAGGACAGCCGAAGCGTCAGTCAGCCGAAGGGTCAGACCCGCCAGCAACATCACCACGAACATCATCACTGTCAGCCGATCGCGTTCTCGGCGACGTCGGCGGCCGAGGTGCTGGTGCCCTTGGCCCAGGTGATGACGGTGGCGGCCAGGGCGAGGGCGGCGCCGTCGGTGACGTGGAGGCCGCCGTGTTTGACGATGAGCTTCTGCACCAAGCGGTGGGCGCGGCCCTTGCGGGCCAGGGCCAGGATGTCGGTGGCGGCGCGCTCGCCCCGCCAGTGCCCGGCCGGGAGCGCGGTGCCCGTCAGCAGCCCGGCCGGAACTCCGGCGGGCCCTGTGGACCAGGTGTCCAGCAGCATGGCCAGGCCCGCCGCGTGCGCACCGGTGAACAGCCGCTGCGCGGTGGGGTCGGGGCCGAGCGAGTCGAGGAGGTGCGCGAGTTCGTGCGCGCCCGGGTCGCGGGCTACAAGTACCCGCGGTTGGTGTGGACGACGGAGGTGCTGCCCAAGGGGGCCGACGGGGAGATCCTCAAGCGCGAGATCGCGCCGCCGGTCCGGCAGCTCCCGCGGCCCGGCGCCGGGCGGGCGTCGGTGCGCAGGTCGGCGTCCGCCCGCTGCCGGTGGCGTGCTCGGGTGGTGTCGCGCGTGGGGCGCCGGGGCGGTTGCCGACCTGGTCCGGTGCGCCGGTCCGGGTGTCAGCCCACGGGGTGGTTCGCCCAGAGCGCCGGATCGTTCACATTGTCCTTGGTCACCAGGGGCGCGGGGAGCTGGTCCTCCAGGCCGTTGGGCAGCTGGATGATGGTGGACTGGTGGTCGGTGGGACCGGTCTGGAAGGACTTGCCCTGGGCCGCGGCCCGGGCGTAGAAGAGGGCGTACTTGGCGTAGAGGTCAGCGGGCTGGGAGACCGTGGCGTCGATCTGACCCTCCCGGATGGCGGCGAGCTCGGTCGGGATGCCGTCGTTGGAGACGATGGTGATGTGGCCGCTCTGGCCCGCGGGCTTGAGTAAGCCCTTCTGGCGCAGGACGTCGAGGGTGGGCTGGAGGAACACCCCGCCGGCCTGCATGTAGATGCCGTTCAGGTCGGGGTGGGTGGCCAGGGTGGACTGGAGCTTGGTGGCGGCGACGTCGCCCTTCCAGTCGGTCGGCAGCTCGATGACCTGGATCTTGGGGTAGTTCCGCTTCATGCAGGTGGCGAACGCCTCGGAACGGTCGTAGCCGTTGACCGAGTTGAGCGCGCCCTGGAGTTCGGCGACCTTGCCCTTGCCGCCGAGCTGCTTGCCGAGGAACTCGCAGGCCTTGGTGCCGTAGGCCTTGTTGTCGGTGCGCACCACCATGTAGACGTTGCCGTGTTCCGGCTCGGTGTCGACGCTGATCGCGTTGATGTTGGCGGCGAACAGCCCGGAGAGCGTGACATCGGTGGTCACGGTGTTCTGCGGCGCCATCACGATGGACTTGGGGCGGCGGCGCTGCAACGCCTGGATGTTCGCGGTGAACTTCGCCTCGTCGCCCTCGGAGTGGGTGAGCGGCAGGACGTCCAACTGCTGGGCGCCGATCTCCTGCTGGAGGTACTTCGCGTAAGCCTTCCAGAAGTCGGAGTCGGTGCGGGGGATGTCGATGCCGATCTGCTGGGCGGAGCCGCTCGGCCCGCCGGAGCTTCCGCAGGCGCCGAGGCACCCGGCGAGGAGCACGACGACGCCGCCCGTGCAGGCGGTCCGGGTGGTACGTGTCTTCATGTGGCGAAACGTCCTGGGTGGTAGGGGTCCGGCGGATCGGGGCGAGGCGCCGGGGGCCGGGGTCTCGGCACGTCGCTGTCAGGCGGTGGTGCCGGGGCCCCGGAGGTCGGTGGTGGTTCCGGTGGCGAGCCAGTCCTCGACCGCCGCCACGTGCACGGTGCCGGCGCCGGCGGCGCGCAGGGCGTCGCGGTCGACCAGGGCCCGCCAGAGGGCCTCGTGCTCCAGGTGGGCCTGCTCGCGGGCGGGGGAGGTCCGGGTGCCCGCAGGGCAGGACCGGAGGAGGGCGCCGCGCACGATCCGCAGCCGCTGGGTGTGGGTGGAGAGGATGCCGAGCAGGGTGGACAGCACCGGGTTGCCGACGGCGTCGGCGATGGCGCGGTGGAACTCGATGTCCAGCTCGACGAACTCCTCGATGCCGATGTCCGTGGCGCTCCGGTCGAGGGTCGCCCGGAGCGCCAACAGCTCGTCGTCGGTGAGCCGGCCGGCGGCGAGGGCGGTCACCTGGGGTTCGAGCAGCCGTCGGACCTGGAGGAGCTGGCGGGCGGTGCGGCCGTGGGAGACGTCGGCGGCGAAGGCCAGGGCTTCGAGGAGCAGGTGCGGCTCCAGCCCGCAGACGTAGGTGCCGTCGCCCTGTCGGGCGACCACGATCCGCATCGCGGTGAGCGCTCGCACGGCCTCGCGCAGCGAGCCGCGGGACAGCCCGAGCCGGTCGGCCAGGCCGGCCTCGCTGGGCAGCCGGTCACCGGGCTGCAGGACGCCGGAGACGATCATGCCCTTGATCTTCTCGATGGCCTCGCCCGTCACCCCGATGGTGATCGCCTCCTGCGTCCGGGTGCTCGCGCCTGCGGGGGTCGGGCGAGGCCGCGGCGGCGCGGCCGGCCGGACCCGGTGCCGGCCGCGCCGCTGCGGCTCGCAGGCCGTACGACCCGTCACTCCTGCTTCTCGCCGGAGGCGAAGCGGGAGATGATCAGCGCGACGATGATGATCGCGCCGTTGAGGAACTGGTTCCACAGCGGCGGCACGCCCGCGAGGGTCATCACGTTGACCACGAGCTGGAGGGTCAGCACCCCGGTGAGCGCCCCGAACAGGGTGCCGCGCCCGCCGTTGAGGCTGACGCCGCCGATGACGGTGGCGGCGAAGACCTGGAAGATCCAGCCGTTGCCCTGGTCGGCGGAGATGGACCCGTAGTGTCCCGTGTAGAGGACGCCGGCGAAGGCGGCCACTAGGCCGCCGAGGACCAGCACCGTCCAGGTGATCCGGTCGACCCGGATGCCGGCGGCACGGGCGGCCTCGGGGTTGCCGCCGATCGCGTACAGCGCGCGGCCGTGGCGCAGCCAGGCGAGCGCGCACCCGCCGGCGAGGAAGAGCAGGGCGCAGATCCAGATCGCCGCCGGGACGCCGAACCAGCGGGCGCCGCCCAGGTAGGTGAACGAGCCGGGCAGGTTGACGATCGACTGCCCCTGGGAGACGGCGACCTGGAGCCCGCGGAGCAGGGTCAGCGCGCCCAGGGTGACGATGAAGCCGTTCAGGCGCAGCTTGAGGATCAGGAAGCCGTTGACCGCGCCGATCAGCGCGCCGACCGCCAGACACAGCGGGACGGCCGTCCAGGAGGGAAACAGCCCCAGGCCGTTGAAGCGCGCGCCGTGGTCGGGCAGGACCAGCCAGACCGCGATGACCGGGGCCACACCGATCGTGGACTCCAGCGAGAGGTCCATCCGGCCGGCGATCAGGATCAGCGCCTCGGCCAGGACGAGCAGGCTCAGCTCGGTGGCCTGCTGACCGACGCCCAGGAGGTTGTCGGAGGTCAGGAAGGCCGGCGAGACGGCGAAGCCGATGACGCCCAGGACGAGCAGGACCGGCACCAGTGACAGGTCGCGGTAGCGGGCGAGGGTGAAGCGGCGGTCGGCGGGCGCGGTGACGGCACTCGCCGGGCGCGCGCGGACCTCAGTGGTGGGAGACATCGCGTTCCTTCGTGTCAATCGGGCCGGCCAGGCCCTCCATGGCTGCGACCAGCTGTTCGTCGCTCCAGCCGTGTTCGAACTCGGCGACCACGCGGCCGTGGAACATGGCCAGGACCCGGTCGCAGACCCGCAGGTCGTCGAGTTCGTCGGACACGATCAGGGCGCTTCGCCCGGCGTCGGCGACCTGGCGGACGGTGCCGAGCAGGGATTCCTTGGACTTCACGTCGACGCCGTTGGTGGGCCGGACGGCGATGAGGACGTGCGGTTCGGTGGCCAGCGCCCGGGCGATGACCACCTTCTGCTGGTTGCCGCCGGACAGCGCGGACACGGGGGCCGCCGGCCCGGGCGTCTTGATGTCGAGTTCGTCGATCATCCGCCGGGCGAAGGCCCGGGTGCGCGAGGGCAGCACGGTGCCGAACGGGCCGAGCTGGTCGGTGACGGTCAGGGTGGCGTTCTCGGCGACGCTGCGCTGCGGAATGAGGCCCTGGAGGTGCCGGTCCTCGGGAACGAACCCGATGCCCGCGGCGAGGGCGGCGGGGACCCGCCCGGTGCGCACCGGGCGGCCGGCCACGGTGATGGTCCCGGTCTGGGGGCGGTGCAGGCCGGCCACGGTCTCGCCGAACCGGACGTTGCCGCTGGCGGCCGCGCCGGCCAGGCCCACGACCTCGCCGGCCCGCGCGGTCAGGGTCACGTCCTGGAAGGCGCCGGCCAGGCTCAGGCCGGTGACGGTCAACAGCGGGGCCCGGTGGGTGCCCGGCCGGCCGGGCACCGCCCAGGACGGCTCGCCGCCCCGAGCGCTCTCCCCGGTCATCGCCTCCACCAACGCCTGCCGGTCGAGTTCGGCGACCGGCGCGGTGACGATATGGCGCGCGTCGCGGTAGACCGTGACGGTGGAGCAGAGGTCGTAGACCTCCTGCAGATGGTGGGAGATGAACAGGAAGGCGACGCCCTGCTCCTGGAGCGAGCGCAGCTTGTCGAAGAGCAGCTCGATGCCGCGGGCGTCGAGCTTGGCGGTGGGCTCGTCCAGGACGATGAAGCGGGCACCGAAGGACAGCGCCCGGGCGATCTCCACGAACTGGCGCTGCTCGACGGTCAGGTCCTCGGCGCGAGCGGTCGGGTCGACGTCGACGCCGTACTCGGCCAGCAGCTCGGCGGCGCGCCGGCGCAGCCGCTTCCAGCCGATCGGCCGCAGCGCGCCTCTGTCGTCGGGGCCGTGCCGGTTCAGGAACAGGTTCTCGGCGACGCTCAGCGCGGGGACGACGGTGGAGCGCTGGTACACGCAGGCGACCCTGGAGCGCCAGGCAGCGGTGTCGCCGGGTGCCGGGGCGGGCTCGCCGCCGAACCGCAGGGTGCCGGTGTCCGGGCTCTGCAGGCCGGTGAGCACCGAGACGAGCGTGGACTTGCCCGCGCCGTTGCGGCCGACCAGGGCGTGCGACTCGCCGGGCGCGACCGAGATACGGGCGTCGCTGAGGGCGACGGTGGCGCCGAAGCGCTTGCTGATCCCGTCGGCCTCGACGACGGAGCCCCGTCCGGGGCTGGGGTCCGCCATGGCGGGGTCCTTTCCGAGGGCTCCGGTGAACGGCGGCGGGTGGCCGCAGGCTCGGCCGGCACCGCCGTTCACCGGGGGCGGGGACTACTTGCCGACGTTGTTGCCCCAGAGGCTCTGGTCGTCGACGTTCTCCTTGGTGACCAGGGGGGCGGGGAGCTGGTCCTCTAGGCCGTTGGGCAGCTGGATGATGGTGGACTGGTGGTCGGTGGGACCGGGCTGGAAGGTCTTGCCCTCGGCCGAGGCCTGCGCGTAGTGCAGGGCGTACTTGGCGTAGAGGTCGGCCGGCTGGGAGACCGTCGCGTCGATGTCGCCCCTGCGGATCGCGTCGAACTCCTGCGGGATGCCGTCATTGGAGACGATCGCGATGTGGCCGGGCTGGCCGACGGGCTTGAGCAGGCCCTTCTGCTGCAGCAGGGCCAGCGTCGGCTGCAGGAACACGCCGCCGGCCTGCATGTAGACGCCGCCCAGGTCCGGGTGGGCGGCCAGGGTGGACTGGAGCTTCGCGGAGGCGACGTCACCCTTCCAGTCGGTGGCCAGCTCGATGACCTCGATGCCGGGGAACTTCTCCTTCATACAGGCGGCGAACGCCTCGGAGCGGTCGCGTCCGTTGATGGAGCTCAGGGCGCCCTGGAGTTCGGCGACCTTGCCCTTGCCGTCGAGCTGCTTGCCGAGGAACTCGCAGGCCTTGATGCCGTACGCCTTGTTGTCGGCGCGCACCACCATGTAGACGTTCCCCTTGTCGGGGCGGGTGTCGACGCTGATCACCGGGATCTTCCGGGCGGACAGCTGTTCCAGGGTGGAGGCGATCGCACCGGTGTCCTGAGGTGCCATCACCACGGCCTTGGCGCCGGTGTTCTGGAACACCTGGACGTTGGCGACCAGCTTGGTGACGTCGTTCTGGGAGTTGCTCACCGGCAGGGTGTTCAGGCCCTGGGCGGAGGCGTCCTGCTTGACGTACTGCGCGTAGGAGTTCCAGAAGTCGGAGTCCGCGCGCGGCAGGTCGATGCCGATCGCCGGCTTGCCGCCGGCGGAGGAGTCCGAGGCGCTACCGCGGTTGCAGGCAGTGGCGAACCCCGCCAGGACGACGACGGCGGCGAGCGTGGCCGCGGTTCCGGAGGAGCGGAACTTCATGGTGCAGATCTCCTTGGCTGGGATTGGCCGGGTCCTCCACGGCGGTGAGGGGAACCGGCGCGGCGGGAGGGGTGCGAAGCCCGTCCCGGCGGGGCGAGGCGGGAGGGGAAGCCGGCCGCCTTCTCCGGCCCTGGTCCGGGAGGGGAGCCGGTTCCTGGTCGCGGCGATCGGGGCGGCAGACGACACCGGAGCGCGCGTCCCGTAGTTATGGGATGCCTTGCGATACGGAGGACCTTATGAGCCTGACAGCTGACTGACAAGAGGAAACCTCGGATGATTCACAACCGTGACATCCGAGTTTCCCGGATGTGTCACGACGCGCCGTCATATTGGCTCTGAGCTGCAAGGTTTGGGAGCTTCTGACGAGGCCTCACCCGGTGTCGCCAGGAAGACATCGGAGGACTTCTTGCGATATGCGAGGTCGCTCCGTATCGTCTGGGCATCACGGATTCATCCGATGTATCGGCCCATGGAGAGCCACGGCCTCCGGAGTGACCTGGGAGAGACAGCATGAGGTTCCTGCGGATCGGGCCGGCGGGGAAAGAGGTTCCGGCGGTCCTGGGCGAGGACGGGCGGGTGTTCGCGCTCTCGGCCCTGACCGGTGACATCGACGGGGCGTTCCTCGCCTCGGGCGGGATCGACCGCGCCCGGGCGGCCCTGGCCGCCGGGGACCTGACGCCCCTCGACCCGGCCGGCCTGCGGACCGGCGCCCCCGTCGCCCGCCCCGGCAAGGTCGTCTGCATCGGCCTCAACTACCGCGATCACGCGGAGGAGACCGGGGCGGCCGTCCCGGACCGTCCGGTGGTCTTCCTGAAGGACGCCTCCACCGTGGTCGGCCCCTACGACCGGGTGCTGATCCCCCGGGGCTCGACCAGGACCGACTGGGAGGTCGAACTCGCGGTCGTCATCGGCCGGGAGGCCCGTTACCTGGCGAGCCCGGCCGACGCGGCGGACCACATCGCCGGTTACGCGATCAGCAACGACGTCTCCGAGCGGGAGTTCCAACTCGACTACTCCGCCCAGTGGGACCTCGGGAAGTCCTGCGAGACGTTCAATCCACTGGGTCCGTGGCTGGTCACCCCGGACGAGGTCGGCGACGTGCGGGCGCTCGGCCTGCGCCTGGCCGTCAACGGCGAGGTGCGACAGGACGGCGACACCAAGGACATGGTCTTCGACGTGCCCTACCTGGTCTGGTACCTGAGCCAGTACATGGTCCTGCGGCCCGGCGACGTCATCAACACCGGCACCCCGGCCGGCGTCGCGCTGGGCCTGCCCGGCACCCCCTACCTGCGCGCCGGCGACACGGTCGAACTCGGCATCGACGGCCTCGGCACGCAGCGCCAGACCTTCTCCCACGCGTGAAAGGCACCGAGTTGTCCGCAACCACAGCGCGGATCACCGCCGTCGACACCTACGACATCCGCTTCCCCACCTCGCGGGAACTCGACGGGTCCGACGCCATGAATCCCGACCCCGACTACTCCGCCGCCTACGTCGTCCTGCGCACCGGCGCGGACGGCCACGAGGGCCACGGCTTCGCCTTCACCATCGGGCGCGGCAACGACGTCCAGGTCGCCGCGATCGACGCGCTGCGCGAACACGTCGTCGGACGCCCCGTCACCGGGCTGTGCGCGGACCCCGGCTCGCTGTACCGCGACCTGATCGGTGACAGCCAACTGCGCTGGCTCGGCCCCGAGAAGGGCGTGATGCACATGGCCGTCGGCGCCGTCGTCAACGCCGTGTGGGACCTCGCCGCCAAGCGCGAGGGCAAGCCGCTGTGGCAGCTGCTGGCCGACGCGGACCCGGCGTGGCTGGTCTCTCAGATCGACTTCCGCTACCTCACGGACGCGCTGACTCCCGACGAGGCGCTGGAACTCCTGCGCAACGGCAAGCGCGGCGCACCGGCGCGGGCCACCGAGCTGCTGCGCCGCGGCTACCCCGCCTACACCACCTCGCCCGGCTGGCTCGGCTACAGCGACGAGAAGCTCACCCGCCTCGCCAAGCAGGCGGTCGCCGACGGCTTCACCCAGATCAAACTGAAGGTCGGCGCCGACCTGGCGGACGACACCCGCCGCTGCCGCGCCGCCCGCGAGGCGGTCGGGCCGGACATCCGGATGGCGATCGACGCCAACCAGCGCTGGAACGTCGACGAGGCGATCGAATGGACCAACGCCCTGGGCGAGTTCGACCCGTACTGGATCGAGGAGCCCACCAGTCCGGACGACGTGCTCGGCCACGCCGCCATCCGGCGGGGGGTCCACCCGATCAAGGTCGCCACCGGTGAGCACGTGCAGAACCGGATCATCTTCAAGCAGCTGCTCCAGTCCGGCGCCATCGACGTCCTCCAGCTGGACTCCGCCCGGGTGGCCGGCGTCAACGAGAACCTCGCCATCCTGCTGCTCGCCGCCAAGTTCGGGGTCCCGGTCTGCCCGCACGCCGGCGGCGTCGGACTGTGCGAACTCGTCCAGCACCTGTCGATGTTCGACTACGTCGCGCTGTCCGGCACGGACGAGGACCGTGTCATCGAGTTCGTCGACCACCTCCACCAGCACTTCCTCGATCCGGTGGTGATCGAGAACGGTCGCTACCGGGCCCCCACCACGCCCGGGTTCTCCGCGACGATGCACCGGGCCACCATCGACACCTACACCTACCCGGGCGGCGCGTTCTGGGCCGCGGAACCGTCGGAGCCGGCGGCGCAGGGGGGCCGGGCATGACCACCGACCTCGACGGGCTCACCGCCCTGGTCACCGGCGGGGCCTCCGGCATCGGCCTGGCCACCGCCCGACTGCTCGGCGAGCGCGGAGCGGACGTCGCCGTCCTGGACCTCGACCCGACCGACGCCCGCCCCCCGCTGCGCGGCTTCACCGCCGACGTCGCCGACGACCGCTCGGTGCGCTCGGCCGTCCAGGCGGCGGCCCGGGCGCTCGGCGGGATCGACATCCTGGTCAACAACGCAGGCGTCGGCGCGGTCGGGACGCTGGAGGACAACCCCGACGAGCAGTGGCACCGCGTCCTGGACGTCAACGTGCTCGGCATCGTCCGCACCACCCGCGCCGCCCTGCCCCACCTGCGCCGCTCGGTGCACGCCTCCGTGGTCAACACCTGCTCCATCGCCGCCACCGCCGGCCTTCCGCGGCGCGCGCTCTACTCGGCGAGCAAGGGCGCCGTCCTCTCGCTCACCCTCGCGATGGCCGCCGACCACGTCCGCGAGGGCATCCGGGTCAACTGTGTCAACCCCGGTACCGTCGACACCCCGTGGGTCGCGCGACTGCTGGGCGCCGCCGACGACCCGGCCGCCGAACGCCTCGCGCTGAACGGCCGTCAGCCGACCGGACGTCTGGTGGCCGCCGAGGAGGTGGCCGCCGCCATCGCCTACCTCGCCTCCCCGGCGGCCGCGAGCGTCACCGGCACGGCCCTGGCGGTCGACGGCGGCATGGCCGGCCTGCGGCTGCGACCGGAGCCCCGCCCGTGAAGCCGCGCCGCCGCCCCCTCGGCCGCACGCCGGTCCAGGTCACCGAGCTCGGCTTCGGCGCCGCCGGAATCGGCAACCTGTTCACCGCGGTCGGCGACGACCGCGCGGAACAGGCCGTCACCGCCGCCTGGGAGTGCGGCGTACGGTACTTCGACACCGCCCCGCACTACGGTCTGGGCCTGTCCGAGCGCCGGCTCGGCGCCGTGCTGCGCACCCTGCCCCGGGGCGAGTACACGCTGTCCACGAAGGTCGGCCGGCTGCTGGAGCCGGCCCCCGCCGGTGGGGGCGACGACCTGGCCGACGGCTTCGCCGTCCCCGCCACCCACCGCCGCGTCTGGGACTTCAGCGCCGGCGGCGTGCGCCGTTCCATCGAGGACAGCCTCCGACGCCTCGGCCTGGACCGGATCGACGTCGCCTACCTGCACGACCCCGACGACCACGCCGAGCAGGCGCTCGCCGAGGCCTACCCCGAGCTGGAACGCCTGCGCGCCGAAGGCGTCCTCGGGGCGATCGGGGTCGGTATGAACCAGGCCGGGATGCTGGCCCGGTTCACCCGCGAGACGGACCTCGACGTCGTCCTGCTGGCCGGCCGCTACAGTCTGCTCGACCAGCGCGGACTGGCCGAACTGCTGCCGCTGGCCCACCGGCGCGGCGTCGGCGTCGTCGTCGGTGGCGTCTTCAACTCGGGCCTGCTCGCCGACCCGCGCCCCGGCGCGACCTTCGACTACACCGCGGCCCCCGCCGAGCTGCTCGCCCGCGCCACCGCGCTCAAGGCCGTCTGCGCGGAGCACGGCGTACCGCTGCGCGCCGCCGCCCTGCGGTTCCCGTTCGGGCACCCGGCCGTCGCGAGCGTGCTGGTCGGCACCCGCAGCGCCGAGGAGGTCCGGGACGCCGCCGCGCTGCTCGACCACCCGGTTCCGGCGGCGCTCTGGGCGGACCTCAAGGAGCGTGGTCTACTGCCGGCGGACGTCCCCACCCCGGCGCGGGAGAGCTGATGCGCATCGCCCTGTTCATCACCTGCTTCAACGACACCCTGTACCCCGGTACCGGCCGGGCCGTGCTGACCGTCCTCGAACGCCTCGGGCACACCGTCGAGTTCCCGCGGGACCAGACCTGCTGCGGACAGCTGCACTTCAACACCGGCTACCGCCCCGAGGCCATACCGCTGGTGGCCCGCTTCGCCCGGGCCTTCGCCGACTACGACGCCGTGGTCACCCCCTCCGCCTCCTGCGCCGGCATGGTCCGCGACCACCATCCCCTGCTGGCCCGGGAGTACGGGAACCCCGGCCTCCAGCGGCAGGTCGAGGACCTGGTGCCCCGGGTGCACGAGTTCACCGAGCTGCTCACCGACGTCCTGGGCGTCACGGACGTCGGGGCCCGCTTCCCGCACCGGGTCGCCTACCACCCCACCTGTCACTCGCTGCGCGGCCTCCGGCTCGGGGACCGCCCCTCGCGCCTGCTGCGCGAGGTCGAGGACCTCGACCTGGTCGACCTCCCCGCGGCCGACTCGTGCTGCGGCTTCGGCGGCACCTTCGCCGTCAAGAACGCCGACACCTCGGCCGCGATGCTCGCCGACAAGGGCGACGCGGTGCTCGACAGCGGGGCCGAGGTGCTGTGCGCCGCCGACAACTCCTGTCTGATGCACATCGGGGGCGGACTGTCCCGCCGGCGCGCCGCCGTGCGCACCATGCACCTGGCCGAGATCCTCGCCGCCACCGAAGGAGCCGCGCCGTGAGCGACCACCGTGACCGCGGCGTCGTCTGGCTGGGCGCCCCCTCCTTCCCCGACGCCGCCCGCGGGGCGCTGAAGGACACCCAACTGCGCGCCAACCTCAGGCGCGCCACCGCCACCATCCGCGACAAGCGGCTCGCGGTCGCCTCCGAACTCGACGACTGGGAGCAGCTGCGGGACGCCGGCGCCGCGATCAAGAGGCGCACCTCGCGGCACCTGGACCGCTACCTGGTGCAGTTGGAGGCATCCGTCACCGCGGCGGGCGGCATCGTGCACTGGGCCGCCGACGCGGCCGAGGCCAACCGCATCGTCACCGAACTGGTGCTCGCGACCGGCGAGCGCGAGGTGGTGAAGGTGAAGTCGATGGCCACCCAGGAGATCGGGCTGAACGAACACCTGGCCGAAGCCGGCATCACCGCCTACGAGACCGACCTGGCCGAGCTGATCGTCCAACTCGGCGACGACCGGCCCTCGCACATCCTCGTCCCCGCGATCCACCGGAACCGCACCGAGATCCGCGACCTGTTCGCCGCCGAGATGCGCCACTGGGGGCGGCCCGCTCCCGAGGGCCTGACCGACGAACCGGCGGACCTCGCGGAGGCGGCCCGCCGCCATCTGCGGAGCAGGTTCCTCACCGCCAAGGTGACCGTCTCGGGGGCCAACTTCGCCGTCGCCGACACCGGTACGGTCGTCGTCGTGGAGTCCGAGGGCAACGGCCGGATGTGCCTGACCCTCCCCGAGACGCTGATCACCGTCATGGGCCTCGAAAAGGTCGTCCCCACCTGGTCCGACCTGGAGGTCTTCCTCCAGCTGCTGCCGCGCTCCTCCACCGGCGAGCGGATGAACCCCTACACCTCCACCTGGACCGGCACCACCGACGGCGACGGCCCGCGGACCTTCCACCTGGTCCTGCTCGACAACGGCCGCACCGACACCCTCGCCGACCCCGTCGGACGGCAGGCCTTGGCGTGCATCCGCTGCTCCGCCTGCCTCAACGTCTGCCCGGTCTTCGAGCGCACCGGCGGCCACGCCTACGGCTCCGTCTACCCGGGCCCGATCGGTGCCGTCCTCACCCCCCAGCTCGTCGGCGTCGAGAACGCCGCGAGCCTGCCGTTCGCCTCCACCCTCTGCGGAGCCTGCTACGACGCCTGCCCCGTGAAGATCGACATCCCGGAGGTGCTCGTCCACCTGCGGGCCGAGGTCGTCGAGAGCGGGACGGGCGGTGCGGAGGCGCCGGCCATGAGGGCGGCCGCCGCCGTCCTCGACTCCCCACGACTGCTCGGCGCCGCCCAGAAGGCCGCCGCCCTCGGTGGCCGGGCCCTCGCCCGCCACGGCCGCATCGGCCGGCTGCCGGGCCCGCTGCGCGGCTGGTCCGACACCCGCGACACCCCCGTGCCCCCGGCCGAGTCCTTCCGGACCTGGTGGCGCAAGAACCGGGAAGGCGAACGATGAGCAGCCGTGAAACAGTCCTCGGCCGCATCCGGGCCGCCCTCGCCGACGTCCCCGCCGACGAGGACCCGGACGACGTCCCGGTGCCCCGGGCCTACCGCCGCCGCCACACCGAACCGGGCGAGGACGTCGTCGCCCTGTTCGCCGAGCGGGTCGCCGACTACCGCGCCACCGTCACCCGCACCGACCGGGCGGGCCTGCCGGCCGCCATCGCCGCCGCCCTCACCGCCCGCGCCGCCGTCCGTCTGGCGCTGCCCGACGGCTTCCCCGTCGAGCTGCTGCCGCCCGGCGACTGGCAGTGGCACCCGGAACCGCTGGACGTTCCCGAGCTGGACGCCCTGGACGGCGCCGTCACCCTCGCCGCCGCCGGCATCGCCGTCACCGGGACCGTCGTCCTGGACACCGGCCCCGGCCAGGGCCGCCGTGCGCTCACCCTGGTCCCCGACTACCACCTGTGCGTCATCCGGGCCGGCCAGATCGCCGACGACGTCCCCGAGGCCCTCGCCCGCCTCGATCCGACGCTCCCGCTGACCTTCGTCTCGGGCCCGTCCGCCACCAGCGACATCGAACTCGACCGGGTCGAGGGCGTGCACGGCCCCCGCACCCTGCACGTCATCATCGTCGACCCCACCCGACCGGACCCGGAGCCGTCATGAGGATCGCCCTGCACACCCGCGTCCGCGAGGACCGGATCGAGGAGTACGAGGCCGCCCACCGCGCGGTGCCCGCCGAACTCACCGCCGCCATCCGCGCCGCCGGCGTCAACTCCTGGACCATCTGGCGCAGCGGCTGCGAGCTGTTCCACCTGCTCGAATGCGAGGACTACGCCCGGCTGCTCGGCGAACTGGAGCGCCTTCCGGTCAACGTCGCCTGGCAGGCGCGGATGGGCGAACTCCTCGACGTCGCGCACGACTACGGCGAGGGCGGTGCCGCGGCCGGGCTCCGGGCGGTGTGGGAGCTGTGACCGGCCCCGGCACCGTCGACGCGCACCACCACCTCTGGAACCTCGCGGCGAGGCCCCAGCCCTGGATCACCGGTGCGGCCCTCGCCCCGCTCGCCCGCTCCTTCCACGTCGAGGACCTGGCGCCGCGGGCCCGCGCCGCCGGTGTGAGCGCCACCGTCGTCGTCCAGACCGTCTGCGTCCCCGGGGAGACCTCCGAGCTGCTGGCCCTCGCCGCCGGCGGCGGCCTGGTCGCCGGCGTCGTCGGCTGGACCGACCTCACCGCCCCCGACGTCGCCGACGCGCTCGCCGCCCTGCGTGAACGACCCGGCGGCGACCGGCTGGTGGGCATCCGGCACCAGGTCCAGGAGGAGCCCGACCCGGGCTGGCTGCTGCGGCCCGACGTGCACCGCGGGCTACGCGCGGTCGCCGGGGCGGGCCTCGCCTACGACCTGGTCGTCAGGCCGCACCAGCTGCCCGCCGCCACCGCCGCGGCCGCCCGGCTGCCCGGTCTGACGTTCGTCCTCGACCACCTGGGCAAGCCGCCGATCGCCACCGGGGCGCTCGAACCCTGGGCGGGGCACGTGCGCCGTCTGGCCGCCCTGCCCAACACCGTGTGCAAGCTGTCCGGCCTGGTCACCGAGGCCGCGCCCGGCCGCTGGGGGAGCGAGCACCTCGGGCCGTACGCCGACACCGTCCTCGACGCCTTCGGCCCGCGGCGGCTGCTCTTCGGTTCCGACTGGCCGGTGTGCACCCTTCGGGCCGGCTACTCCGACGTCGTGCGGACCGCCGAGCAGCTCGTGGCCGGGCTGAGCCCGGGCGAGCGGGACGCGGTGTTCCGGCGCAACGCGGTCCTGGTCTACGGCCTCGACGTACCCGTTCCGGGCGTCGCCGCCACCTGAACCGGGGCCCGCGCCGCCGCCCGCGACACCGGCCGCCCGTGACACCGGCCGCAGGTGCCGCCCTGCCGCGGCCGACGGGCCCCGGGCCGAAAGGGGCGGGGTGACTATGCTGTGACGATCAGGACCAGGGAGGCAACACCGTGCCCGTCACCGACGAGGCGATCGAGAAGATCAAGGCCATGATCGTCAGCGGTGAGCTGCGGCCGGGCGCGCGGCTGCCCAAGGAGGCCGACCTCGCCGAGCGGCTCGGCCTGTCACGCAACTCCCTGCGCGAGGCGGTCAAGGCGCTCTCGCTGATCAGGGTGCTGGACGTGCGCCAGGGCGACGGCACATACGTGACCAGCCTTGAGCCGCACCTGCTGCTGGACGCGCTCGGCTTCGTCCTCGACTTCCACCAGGACGACACGGTGCTGGACTTCCTGGAGGTCCGCCGCATCCTGGAGCCCGCCGCCGCGGCCATGGCCGCCCGGGTGATGTCCGAGCAGGACATCACCGCCCTGGGCGAGGTGCTGGAAGGCCTGCGCGACGACTCGGCGCTGGAGGAGCTGATCGACAACGACGTCGAGTTCCACCGCCGGATCGCGGCAGGCTCGGGCAACTCCGTGCTCTGCTCGCTCATCGACGGGCTGTCCGGCCCGACCGCGCGGGCCCGGACCTGGCGCGGCCTCACCGAGGAGGGCGCCGTCGCCCGGACCCGCGAGCAGCACCGCGCCATCTTCGACGCCATCGCCGGCCGTCGCCCCGACGTCGCGCACGCCTGGGCCACGATCCACGTGGCCGGCGTCGAGCAGTGGCTACGCAACATCCTCGGCGCCCCCGGGTCCGCACTCGGCTGAAGGGCCGCCGATCCGCCCGGCCGCCGATCCGCCCGGCCGCCGATCCGCCCGGCCGCCGATCCCCCCTGTCCGCCGATCCGCCGGCCACCCCACGCGGGCCCGTGCGACAGGCGTGTCCGTCCTGCGAACAGAGCCGTCCACCACGGGCCTGTCACGGCTGCCGGCGAGTGCCTGGCGTCGTCCCCCAGTGGTGAACGGATCGCCCTTGCGCGGCTGCCGGCCCGTACGGTCCTCGCCGCAGACTCCGGGGTGGAGGACCTACTGGTCGAGCACCTCACGGCCGAGCACCGGGCGCCGCACCACCGGATCGGCGACGAGCGAGTCCACGTCCTCCTGCACCCCCTCAAGCCGGAGGAGGCCGCCGTCGCCACGTGACGGGTCCCGCTGGTGCGGCACCGGGGGGTGGTAGGACGGGGTGCCCGTCCCGTCCTGCCGGAGCGAGACCGTCCGCGTAGGCGCGGGGATCGAGATGCCTTCCGTCCGGTACCGCTGGTGCAGGCGCTTGATGAACTCGTGCTTGATCCGGTACTGGTCGCTGAACTCGCCGACACCCAGGATCACCGTGAAGTTGATCCTTGAGTCCGCGAAGGTGTGGAAGCGGACGGCGGCCTCGTGGTCGGGCACGCCGCCGCTGATGTCAGCCATCACACTGTCGACGACGTCGAGGGTGACTCTCTCCACGTGCTCCAGGTCGCTGTCGTATCCGACCCCGACCTGGACCAGGATCGACAGCTTCTGCTCGGGCTGGGAGTAGTTCGTCATGTTCGTCCGCGCCAGGCGGCCGTTGGGGATGATCACCAGGTTGTTCGACAGGTTGCGCACCACGCTGTTGCGCCAGTTGATGTCGACGACGTACCCCTCCTCCCCGCTGGTGAGCCGGATGTAGTCACCCGGCTGGACCGTCTTGGAAGCGAGGATGTGCACACCCGCGAAGAGGTTGGCGAGGGTGTCCTGCAACGCCAGCGCGACCGCGAGACCGCCCACGCCGAGGGCGGTGACCAGGGGGGCGATGGACACACCGAGGGTCTCCAGGGCCACGAGGACGCCCATCGACAGCACCACGATCCGGGTGATGTTGACGAAGATGGACGCGGATGCCGCGACACCCGTTCGAGAGGCGGCCACGGACTGCACCAGCCCGGCCACCACCCGGGCCGCGCTGAGCGTCGCGATGACGATGAACACGGCCATCAGCGACTGATCGACCAGTCCCCCAGTCCGCGCGGTGAGCGGAAGCGCCGAAGCGGCCACCGCGACCCCGGCGAGCACGGCCGCCCAGGGAACGATGGTGCGCAGCGCGTCGACGATGACGTCGTCACCGCTCCATTTGGTCCTGGTCGCGTGTTTGCGCAGCCATTTCATCAGGGCCCGCAGCAGGAGACCGGCCGTGCAGCCGGAGGCCAGCGCGATGCCGGCCACCACCCAGTCGTGCAGGACCAGGTCCCGGGTCACCGCGCCGCTTCCACTGCGTGGGGAGGGAGGGAACGGGCCGTCGCCGGCCGCTGTATGTGTTGTGTCGTCATCCTGTTGCCTGTCAGATCGTTCTGTTCGTAGCCACGTCGGAGCGGATGTACGCGTTCCGAACGGACTGCCAGCCTGCCCCATGGGCAGGCCGCCGCTACGAGCAGCCCGCCGTGCAGCCGGTCGACCGCGCCCTGCCCGCCCGACGAACGGCCGACGATCACCAGAACCGAGCGCCGGTCGGGCCCGGGGGCTCCCCCGCGCCATGGGGAACGGTCGGCGGAAGGTCGCTACGCCGGCGCCAGCTCGAGCGCTCGGCCCGCCGAGGACGACCCGCCCGCCGCTCCGCGGCGGTGCTGAGACCCGGGGCGTGCGTGCCGGTGGGCAGCCGCCGCCGCGGGGCCATCCCCCCCGGGCGCGGGGAGCAGGAGGCTGCTGTGGTCAGTTCGCGTCCTCGGCAAGCACCAGGACCAACTCCTCCCGTTTGACGTCGACCTCCCGAGCCGCACGTCCGAGAGTCCGAGCCGGGGAAGGGGCGTCACCGATGGAGAGGTTCACCCGCAGCAGTTCCTCCACGCCCGCGCCGACCAGGTCGCGGCGGGCCCGCAGCAAGCTGTTGATCGCACGCTCCACGGTGTTGCGCTTCGTCGTCACAGGTGGGAGACCAGCATCCATACGGCAATGGCGAGGAACGCGATCCCGACCACACGCTGCATCAGGTAACCCCTGCGCGTGGGCTCACCGGCATCAGGGTCCTTCACCCACCCCCGCTGGAGCCGCCGGTTCATCCCCCACAGGAGCTGTGGCCGCAGTACCTGAAGAAGCCCCATCGCGAACACCGCGCACGCCACCATGATGAACATCCGTCCTCCTCGTCTGGCCACCGCGGGCGTTCCTCTCATCTGACACCCGCTCATCCAGCGGCTGCCCTCGGAGCCTCGCCTGAAACAGGGTCTGCAACCCGCGGTGCGCCACCACCCGGCTGTCCGGCATCGCGGTGGGGCGACCTCGGCGGCGACATCGGCTCCGGGCTCACACTGACCCCCGACCAGCGGGCGAACTCCTACTGCTGGGAGGTCGGCCTCTCCTCTCCAGCTCGACGACCGGGACGTCGGGGCGGGCGCGGACGTCGGAGACGGCCCGGGCCACAGGCGGCGGACCGGTCGGGGCCGGCTGATGTGTCAGTCGTGCTCGCCGGTGCGCCGCGCTGCGGACGGGGGCCTCGTACTGGCCGAGCTGTACGTGGACTACCGCGGCACCCCCCGCCCCGCACCGACCTCGGACGGCACCACCGGCTGGCTCCTCCCTCGGTCCCCCACCAGACGGCCGACCAGGGCAACCGCGTCCCCGGTCGACCGCCTCCGCCGGCGGGCGCGCCGGCGCCCGGGGTTCGCTGATCCGGTCCGCGAGTCGGTCGACGGCCGCACGGGCAAGGACCCGTTCGCCTGACCGGCCGTCAGATACGGACCTGGTTCTCCACCCGGTGCCTGATGTAGTCGTCCGGGTGCGCCCGGGCGACCGCCGTCGCGGTCTCCACCAGGTGGTGCAGCTCCGGTCGGTAGGCCGATGTCCGCAGCGGGAGGCCGGGGAGGATGCAGCGCCGTACGTCGAGGTCCTCGTTGGTGACGAACTCACGCAGGGCGGCCTCGTTCCATTCGCGCACCAGGACGGCCCGGTCGGTGGCCCCGTCCAGTTCCAGGGCGCCGGGGTGCTCCGCCGTGGCGCCGTCGGAATCGAGGGGGAACGCCGTCCAGTACCAGGCCCGGGCCGCCCCAGCGCGCTGCGCGTCGGTACCGCCGACCAGACGGGCGAGCAGTCCGGCGCGCACCCGCCGGTAGCCGTAGGCGTTCAGGGCGGGCTCGACGAACCACCGGTTGTAGCTCGGGTCCGGGTCCTGGACGGCAGCCTCCAGCAGGGCCTCGAAAGACTCCTCGGAGAGCACCAGCCCCCGCTCCCCGGCATCGCGCAACGCCCGTCGGACGGCGTGGCCCCAGGCCCGGCCGTCGCCGTCGGCAGGCTCGGGCGCCGGCTTCAGCCCGGGGATCCGGGACACCTCGGCCAGGCATCGGTGGAACGTCGAGGTGTCGTCGTCGGTCCGGTCCGGCAGCGCCGCGAAGGTCTGCGCGGTGCCGGTTGCACCGTCGCCGGCCGGCTCGTCCCGCTCCGTGGTCACGTCGTCCTCCCTGCCCCCGTGACCGACCCGGTGGCCGGCGACGTGGAGCCTAGCCGATACACGGTTCCGCCGAGGCTTCAGCGAAGGAATATCGCACGCCCGAAATGACGCTCCCCGCCAATCGGAGCCGACACCTCGACCACCGCCAAGCCCCGCGCCTACGCCACCGACCTTACCCACTCCCAGCTGATCGCCGTCTCCGCCGCCTCCAACCGCAGCAAGGGCGACAAGCGGAAGTGCGGCGCGATCCAGCCGAGGGCGCCCTTGAACAGGCGAAACGCGGGCTCAAAGTCGAATCCGCTTAGGAAGGTGCGCCGTATCCGGTCCCCGTGTGCGGTGTCGATGCCGGTGGCCGAGGAGCACAGCCACAGCGGCTTCGCTTCGCGTTCGCCAGGCCGGTGCTCGACCGGGAGGCGGACCAACGTGCCGTGGGTGATGGGGATTTCACCTTCGCCGTCGAGCCATGGGCCGTGTTCTTCTAGCCAGGGCCTGTCCGGTCGATCATGTTCGGAGGCAGATGAAACCCGTCCAGCCCCGGGCAGGATCAGCAATGGCGACTTCAGCGACTGCCCGGCCCCGGTCGGGACCGGGTCACCAGCACGACCGCGGGTCTTGTACGTGCTCTGGTGAGTGCCGGTCCTCGCCCCTGCCCAGGCCGGTCTGGACCAGGAAGCCGGGGTCCACTTCCCACGGCGGGGCAGCAATGTGCACCCGCTGGGTGCCGGGGATGCCCACCTCGACGAGGACCCCGTCGCGGAACATCCACAGACCGAACAGGTCGTCGTCCTCGTCGTGGAGCATGACCTGCACGCAGGCGGGCTCGTTCCACGGCAGGGACTCCAGGTCCTTGAGTACCCCGCGGCGCCGGTTCCACCGCTCGAACTCGATGTGCCAACCCCCAACAAACCAGGGAATCTGCACGAAGCAGCCGTGCCAGGTGCGGGCCTCGTCCGGCCGCGTCAGCGGCTCCATCACCTCGTCCTCGGACCGCGCCAACACGATGACCTGCGCCATTCTGCTCATACCCACATATCACACCGTGCCGGGGCCCGAGGCAATCGATTTTGGGACCCCGAGCCGTCGGGGCTCCTTCCGTACGCGGAGTCCGCCGCATGGGCAGCGGCCGTTCTCCGGCTTCTTCGTGACTCGACATCTCGAAGCGTGGAGAACGGCCACCTTCGCTGTCCCCGGAAGAACCGCAGATCAGCAGGTCGACTGACCAGTGGGGTTGAACAACGAGCTCAGGCGGGTGTGGCCGGCTTCCTGCCGCGCCGGGCGCCGAGGAGAGCGCACCGGAACAGGATCAGCAGGGCGGCCGCGGCGCCCAGTGGGGCGAGCAGGCAGGTGGCGGGCAGGTCCTCGTCCGGGTAGGGGTCGCCCACACCACGCGCGCTGTCGCCGGGTCGCCGGCGGCCACCTCCAGCGGGGCGCTCACCCCGACGGCCGGATGTGCGACGCGCTCGAGGCCGAGGGTTGCCGTCGAGTAGTCGCGATCGCCCACCCGGTAGGTGACCTGGTAGTCCCTGCCGCGCTTTCGGGGGATCGCGGAGGTGATCGTTCCGTTCACCCTGAGCGGCTTGTCATCGATGAGGCTCCCGGCCCGCTCGCCCAGCGGCCGCGAGGGAGCAGCGCGGCCGCCGGTCGCCAACCCGTCGGCCCTGTGGTCGCCGTGCCGGTCGCCAGCGTGCCGGAGGGGTGGATCGCCGGGCTCGCGGCCGGTGGCATCGCCCTGGACGACCCGGCCGTCCATCACTTGTTGACGGCCTGTCTACGCGCGCTGCCCAGCGTCCTTCCCTGTGCCGGCCCGATTCGGGACCGGCACGAAAGGGAGAACCCCCGTGCTGCGCGAGACCCGCGCTCTGCTGACCGGTTCGGTCGCCCTCCTGGCCCTCAGCCTCACCTTGACCACCTTCACCGCCGACGCCGCAGGTGACCAGAGCGGCATCGACGCCTGCGCCCGCGAGGCCCCGTGGGCGGGCTTCGCGAAGGACAAGTCCGGCGAGGGCCGCAACGACGACGCGATCTACGCGGTGGCGATCGCCATGGCCGAGTCCGGCTGCGACCGGCTGGCCGACCACACCGACCATCCCCACCGACCCCGACCCGGGCCCCAAGGAGCTCGGTGCCCGGCAGATCAATGAGCACTGGTCCCCCGAGGTCCACGGCCACGACGCCGGGATCGTCACCGCCGAGAGCTGGCAGGACATGGGCTGGTCGGCACGAAAGGCCTTCAAGATCGACAACGGCGGCACCGGCCGGGGCTGGGCCTCGTGGGCGGGCTGGCACCTGGGCACCTGGGCACCTGCCACCAGTACCTCGGCCAGGCACGGGAGGCGGTCTACCGCGTCTGGCAGTGACGTCCCACCCCCGCGGGACCACCGCGGGCCCCGACCGGCCGAAGCGGCTCGGCCCCGACCGGCAGACCGTCATTCGGACCGGTCCCCGACGACGAACTCTCCACCGCTACCCTTCCCCCCACCCGCGGACCGGCCCGCTACGGGCGGGCCGGTCCCCCCTGCTCATCCCCCAGAGGACGCCCATGTTCAAGGTCAACGAGTACTTCGACGGCACGGTGACGTCGATCGCCTTCACCACGGCGGACGGGCCGGCGACCGTCGGCGTCATGGCGCCCGGCGCGTACGGGTTCGGCACCGCGAAGCGCGAGATCATGCACGTGGTCTCCGGCGCCCTGACCGTCCGGCTGCCCGACTCCGAGCAGTGGGAGACGTTCGAGGCAGGCGAGCGGTTCGACGTACCGGCCGACAGCGCGTTCCAGGTCAAGGCCGACGTCGAGACCGCCTACCTCTGCGAGTACCGCGACTGATTCCGGCCGCGCGGCCCGCCCGGGACGGCGCGGCCCGCCGGTGCGCCCAGCACGGGCGACGCGCCGGGCACGGGGGACACGCCCGTCGCGGCGGCGTCAGGCCGGTGCGGCGCCGGTGCCGGTGACCATGGGGAGGGTGCGGCCGTCCGGGGTGGTGAGGGCCACCAGCCACTGCTCCGGCGGCGGTTGGCCGGGAAGGGCGTCGAGGCGCAGTTCGGGCCCGGCACCGGTGATGGACGGCGGGGTGGACGGCGTCGGGCCAGTCGGGTCAGCCGGCCCGGCCGCCGTGGTGGCGGCGGACAGCGTCCAGGGCGCCGCGGCCGGGTGCGTGGCCGGCACCGTGACGGCGAGACTCGCGGTGCCGTCGCCGTGCGTGGTGTAGACGGGTACGACGGCCGGGAGCGGCTGGGGCGCGGCTACCCCGCGGGGCTCGGAGGGCGGGCTCCACACACCCGGCCGGGCGACCGTGGCGGGCGCCCCGAAGGTCTGGGCGAACGCGCCGGCGACCGGCTCGGCGCCCGGCCGGTAGGTGGGCTCGGCGGGCCAGGCCGCCTGGCAGGTGTAGCGCAGCGGCGCCCAGGCCGGGGTGCCGGGCGGCAGGGTGTCGGCGAGTTCGCCGGTCCACCGCCAGCCGTCGGCCGGGTTGTCGGGCGGCTCCGGGCGCATGTCGACCGTGGCGAGCACCGGCCAGGCGGCGGGCGCGCCACCGGCTGCGGACCGGCGCACCCGGACGAGCGGGGCGGCCTCCCCGCCCGGACCGAGCCGTCGGGCGATCGGCGGCGCGGTCCCCCCGCCGGCCGACCGGTCACCGGGGAAGGCGACCGACACCCTCAGCCGGACGGTGCGGCCGTCCGGGTCGAGGGCGGCGGTGAGCAGCGGGGCGGGGGGCGCGTCGGTCAGGGGGACGGCGACGACGCAGCTGCCCCGCCGGTCCCGGGGCGCCTCCAGCCCGGCGGCGCTCACCGGTGCGAGCTGCAGGGCCCGCAGCGACTCCAGCCGCCCGGGGAGCGGGCAGCGGATCCGCAGCCGTCCGTCGGTCTCGGTCACCGTCGCCTCGGTGGCCCGGGCCATCGGGGTCTGTCCGGCGGCGGTGTCGTCCCGGAGCCTCTTGGCGCGCTGCCAGCGGGGTTGTCCGGCGGCCCCGGCGGTGCCCGGGCTCTGTTCCTCGCCCGTGTACAGCCGCCAGGTGGTGCCGGCCGGAGCGCCGGCCGGCCGGTCGGTCCAGAGGTCCAGCTCGGCGAAGCCGTCCGGCCGGCGGTCGCCGCTGAAGAGGATCACCTCGCCGCGCAGGGGGCTGGTGTAGGGGCGCGGGTCGTGGACGGTCAGGCCGGCGGGCGTGGAGGTCGTGGTGCCGTCCTGGTAGGTGGCGGTGACGGTGCAGGAGAGCTCCAGGCTGGTACCGGGGGTGGTCGGCGGTGCGGCGACGTCGGCCGTCCACAGCCCGTCGGCCAGCTTGCTCAGGATGAACGGGCTTGGCATGCCAATGAGTTCGGCTTCTACCGAGCTGATCGGGGCGCCGCCGGCCAGGGGTGCGTTGAGGGTCGCCCGGACGGTGACGGTGCCCGGGCTCGCGGGGGCGTCGTCGGTGGGGACGGCGAGTGCCTGGGCGTAGTCGAGGGCGGCCGCGGGAACGGCCGGGTCGGGCCGGGTGGGCTGCTGGACGTCGCCCGAGCTGCCGAAGTCCGACCAGCGGCCCCACGGGTCGGCCGTGGCGACCAGCCAGCGCGCGCTGCCCGCCGGGCAGTCGGTGTCGGTGACGAGGGCGGCCCCGGTGCCCGGTCCGGCGGACGCCGCGATGATCGGTTGCCGATCGGGCCCGGTGTCGTCGGTTACCGGGTTGAGCCACGTGCCGGGCTCGCGCCTGACCGCGAGCGGGCCGGCCACGGCGTTCCGTACGGTGAGGGAGACCGTCCGGGTGCCGTCGGGTGCGCCGGCCGCGTCCTGGGCCGGGTTCCACCGGGTGAGGTCGGCCACGGCGTCGACCTCGGGCGGGTCGGGCGGGTCGGGGGGCGGCGTCGCGACGGCGATCGTCCAGAGGCTGACCAGCCGTTGTCCGCCCGCCTCCAGTTCCTTGGCCTTTCCGAGCAGGTCCTTCGCCGTGTGGGCCTGGTACAGGGCCTTTCTGAACGCCTGCTCCATCGGATCCGCCGCGTCCGGCAGCAGCCGCAGCAGCAGGGCGTTGCGCTCCGTCGGCGCGATCGCGAACAGCGCGGCGACGGCGAAGCAGCCGACCAGCTCCCGGCCGACGAGTGGCACCGGGTCCGCGTCCAGGGTGGTGGCGAAGCCCCACCAGCGGGCCACGGCCGGGTCGGTGGCGGCCGCCCAGAGCGGGAGCGAGAGGTCGGCGTCGACCGTGACCTCCTTCTGGTCAGCGCCCGCGCCGGACAGCGACAGCGAGGTGAGCGGCGCGAGCGAGGGCGGTGACGCATGGGCGTCCCGCGCCCAGAGTCTGCCGATGTCGGCCTCCAGGTGCCGGGCCGCGGCGGCGGCGCGCTCCACCGGGTCCTCCGGCGCCGGGTCGTACGGCGGCGCGGCGCTGTCGGGAACCCCGCGGCGCACCCGGGCCTCGCTGTCCGCGGAGTGGTACGCGCGATCGGCACCGCACCACCAGAGGCCCTCCGGCAGAGCGGTGCCGATCGCGTCGACCGGCGGGGCGGCCAGCCAGGCCGGGGGTGTGACCACCGCGCCCTCGACCCGCGGCCCGGACCGGTAGGACGCCAGGCCCAGGTCGGTGGACGGCCCCTGGTAGCGCAGCCCCGGCAGCGGCACCCGGGCCACGAACGGGCGGCGGGTGAACGGGGGCCGCCCGGTGCACCCGGGCCCCGGGCGTCCGGCGGCGTCCACGAGGGTGACGGTGCGGTCGGGGCCGCCCCACGCGCCGACCAGCAGGCCCTGCGCGCCCGTGCCGGTGAAGCACCGGGAGCCGTCGGGCAACTCCGCGGGCAAGGGGTCGGCGGACAGCGTCGCGCTCCCGGCCCGCCAGACGGTGAACGGGCAGACCGGGAAGCCGATCAGCGGGGAGGGGAACACCCGCAGGTGCACGCCGGGCGGCAGCCCCGCGCCGCTCGCCTCGTCCTGCGGGACGCTCACGCACTCCGCGGCGAGCAGCGCGGGGCTGACCCAGGCCGGTCCCGTGGTCATGGCCACACCTCCAGGGCGAGCGTCGGCACCGTGGCAGGCGCGGGGAGAACGAGGGTCGCCAAGTGGCTGACCCAGTCGGCCTTCTCCGGTGCGCGTTCCTGCCAGGTGAGGGTGAGCGGACCGGCCGGGACGGGGGCGGGCGGCACGCACAGCGCCGCGGTGGTGGCGCGGTCGGTGCGGGTGACGAACCCGGTGAGGACGGGGTCCTTCAGCCGACCCGCGCGCACCAGGGGTTCGGCGGCCTCCAGCAGCACCCCGCCGACGGCGTGTCCGCCCGCGCCGTCGGGCACCCACAGCACGGTGGTGCGGGCCCAGGTGTCCAGTGGGCCCGGGTCGGCACCGGCCCGGTCGAGGGCGGCGCGCAGGGCGCCGTCGCTGTCCTCGCCCGGGTCGGTGGGGGCGGTGTGGACGACGAGGTGCTGCACGGCGTCCACCGGGCCGCCGAAGCCGAGGTCCTCGAACATTCCGGGCGCGTCGGCCCAGTGGCTGGTCCGGAAGGAGACGTGCGGCAGGGGGGTCCGCACCCGGTCGGGCTGGGCCGTGTCCGTTCGGAGTTCGGCCACGGCGGCCAGGTCGTAGCAGGCGTCGGGGACCAGGACCGCCTGCACCGCCAGATCGGCGGCGGTGACGGGCCATGCGCAGGCCGACAGGACGGTGTCGGTCACGCCGTGCCGATCGGCCGGATCCATCAGCCCGAACCGCGCCGACGGGGCCAGGCCACCGGTCAGCAGCTGCTTGAGGCGCGGGTCCTGGTTCTGCGCCCAGCTGGGCGGCGGGTCCTGCGGCTGCGCCCAGCTGGGCGGCGGGTCGGTCCGGGCGACTTCGAGACCGATGAGGTAGCCGTACAGGCGGGCGACGGTGGAGACCGTGTCGGTGGAGAAGGTGGCGACGAGCCGGTCCTCGTAGAACACCGGGGCGTCCCCGCCGGCCGAGTAGCCCTTGAGGTACCGGCCCAGCATGGCCGGGTGGAAGGTGCTGACGTCGCTGTGGAGCGTAGCCTCCGACGGGCGCGTCGCCTGGTGCTTGGCGATCCGGAAGCAGCGGCTCTCGGTACCGCCGGAGGTCTGCGGGCTGCCGTCGAGCGAGCCCGCCCAGGTGACGTCCAGCCGGTAGGTGGCGTCCTCGACGAACAGGTTGCCGAGCGCGAGGGCGCGTGACTTCTTCCGTTCGGCGATCGAGGCCTTGCCGGCGGCCCGGGCGTGGTCGACGGCGTCGGCGGCCACGGTGGTGACGCCGCCGATCGCCACCACGGCCAGCAGCGGGCCGACCGGGCGGGCGGCCGGGACCAGCCCGTGGCGGACCGTCACGGTGGCCACGGGCGCGGGAGAGCCGTCGCCGGGCCGGTACTCGAAGACACCCAGGAGACCGCCGGACGTCTTCTGGGTGTCCGTCAGCGTCCAGTCCACCCGGGCCCGGTTGCCCGGCCGCTCGGTGAAGACCTCGACGCCCCGGAAGGACTCCGCGGTGTACCGGAGGACGAGCGTCGGCGCGACGCCGGTCCGCTCCCGCGGCACCAGCGGCGAGTCCAGGGCGAGGGTCGTCCGGGCCGGCCGCGGGCCCTCGCCCTCGAACGGGACGACCACCAGGTCGGCGAGCGGCAGCAGGCCGGGGAACTCGGTCGGCGGGAACGTCGACGGGAAGGAGACGGGCACCGGGCCGGTGTCGGGCGGCCCGCCCGGGACCAGGGCGGTGCCCGGCGCCAGCACCGGCGCCGACGAGGGGACGGCCGGGACGGGGTCCAGCGGTGCCAGCGCCGTGACCACGGTGCTCGCGGTGGCCCGGACGGTGGCGGTGGTCGCGGGGGTCGGCCCCGGCGTGGACGGCCCGTCAGCGAGTGACGGGAGCCGCCAGGAGACGCCGTCCGGGACGGCCCGGCCGCCCACGGCCCAGCCGGGGGCCGCGGACCAGTCGCCGGCGCAGTCGCGCCGGAACCGCGCGACCGGGTCGGCGAGGTCCTTCGCACCGCCGTTGAGCAGGTGCCGCGTCCAGAGCGCCGGTTCGTCGGTCAGCAGGGCCAGCACCCGGCCGGTGGTCGGCGTGTTCGGCGCCACGCCGGGCGGGAGCTGCCAGCAGGCGGGCAGTCGGGAGGTCAGGGGCACGCTGACGCCGTTGTCCAGCCGCTGGAGGGTCAGGCTGGTCAGCGTCCAGTGGCCGGGGTAGCCGGGTGATCCTATCGTGCCGTCCGGGGCGGCTCCGGTGCCGGGGCCGGGTGGGGCGGAGGTCTGGTCGAGGGCCCGGTGGAACGGTTCGCCGGGCGGGCCGGTGTAGGCGGGGCCGGGCGCGAAGCCGAGCAGGAGGACGCCGTCGGGCCACATCGCGGGCGCGCCGTCCGAGGTCGGGGTCATCGTGCCGTCGGTGGCGGCGGCCCCGGCGAAGTCGGCCACGGTCGCCGAGACCAGCGGGTCCGCCGGTGGATCGGGCTCGACCAGTTCGCTGTCACCGAACGTCAGGTGCACACAGCCGCTGAGCTCGAACAGCCACAGGTCGATCGATCCACAGGCTTTGAGCTCGGCGAACTTCGCTTCACCGGGGCCCAGTCGCAGCGTCAGGGTGCTGTTCAGGCCGAGGCTGAACGGCCCCAGGTGCAGCGAGCCGCGGACGTCAGCCGCGCCGGCCACGAACACCGGCGCGCTGGCGACCGCGGCCACCGCGCCGGCCGACAGCTCGGCCCACACCGGCGGCACGCCGTACTTGGCACGGAAGGAGAACCCGGCCGCGGCCGCGAACCCCGCGGCCGGGGTGGCCGGCAGCCCCGGCAGCGGCTTCGGGAACCCGTTGCCCCGCAGCATCAGGAAGGCCTCGGCCCCGACCGCGAAGAGTTCGGGCAGCAGCGTCGCCCGGACCGGCGTGCCGTAACCGGGCGCGGCCCCGAGATGGACGAACCAGTCGCTGTCACCGGCCCCCCGGACGTAGCGGGCCTCCGCGGGGACGTCGACCTGGAGCAGGTGCCACGCCCCGGGGTGCTCGGGGTCGTCGGGCGGGACGCGGTAGTGGCCGGCGACGCCCGCGTAGAGCTCCTCGGCGCCGACGGACAGCAGGCCGGTCAGCCGGGCGGTCGTGGTGGTGTCGGGTTCCCGGGTCACGTCGCGGGGCGTGGAGAGGACGGTGGCGTCGAGGGCGACGAGCAGGCCGAGGTCGGGGGTGCGTACGACGACCCGGCCGAGCGCGGAGAACGCCAGGCCGAGGTCGGGCAGGGTGCCGACGGCGACACCGGCTCCGAACAGGTGCGTTCCGAGCCGCTTGACGGTGTGCGCCGCGTCCGGCTGCCAGTCCAGCCGCTGCTCGACCGTCCCGCCGATCGGCTCGACCGTCCCGCCGATCGTCGGGACGCGGTTGAGCCCGAGGACCGCCTCGATGCCGAACAGGCCCAGCCCGCTGTCGGCGAGCGGCACCGGCGCCGGCAGGGTCACTCCCAGCACCGCGAGGATCGAGCGGGTGCCGTCCAGCGATTCGGTGGTCAGCCCGGCGTCGGCGGCGAGGTTCAGCGGGGTGATCCCGACCCGCAGCGTCGCGGAGAAGGCCCCGTCGTCGCCGAAGGCGATCCGGCCCTCGCCGGAGACCAGATCCGGCACGTCCAGGGACAGCGAGAACCCCTGGAGCGACACCCGGTGGTCGTCGAGCGAGACCCGCAGGACGCCGCCGGCCGAGTGGACCGGGCCGAGGTCGAAGGTCAGGCGGAGGTCCAGTTCGAAGAAGGACGAGCCGTGGCCGGAGCGCACGCCGGTCACCTGGAGCAGGCCGGAGGGCTGGGACACCTCCCAGCGCCCGGTGTCGCAGACGTCGATCGACGCGCCCTCGAAGCTCAGCAGGGGCGCGCCGGAGCCGTACTCCAGGAGGGCGTCGCGGACCGCGACCCGCATGGGCGACACGGTGCCCGCCGTCAGGATCGTCGACCGGATCCGGCAGTCGAGTTCCGCGCGGTAGTCGATCCTGGCGAGGCCGGGGGTGGCGGGGTCGAACCGGACCGCGGTCACCGTGGTCCGGCCGTGGCTCCCGGCGCCCTCGGGGAGGATCCCGGTGCCGGCCCCGGTGCCCCCGACGAGAAGCCGGGCCTCGGCGGCCAGCGAAGCGAGCGCGGCGACGTCGTGGTCCTTCGCCACCGGCGCCGTGCCACCGACGGTGGCGGTGACCAGCACCGCCGCGGCCGCGAGATAGGGGTCGGCGTCCCACAGCACGCCGTCCTCGCCGGACTCCACCGCGACCGTCCCGTGGTAGCCGCCGGCGTCGTGCACCAACCGGGCCCGGACCACCGACCGGCCGGCGGTGGCCGGCGCGACGCCCGCGACGACGGTCGGCGGCGGGTTGAACGGCGTGCTGACGTCGATCGAGTCGGGGAACGGCCCGCCGGCTCCGCTCCAGCAGAGGCTGTAGTCCACCGGGCCCGTCGTCGCGTTCACGCCGCCGGCGAAGCCCGGCCGGCCGACGGTCAGCGCGAAGTCCAGCGGCACCGGCCCGGCCGACGGCAGGCCGCCGACCGTGACGGTGCCGGCCAGCTCGAACGCGGGCGCGCCGTCGGCGATGCGCAGCGCCGCCGTGGTCAGCCCGAGCGACACGGTGGTGCCGCCCGACGCCGCGTGTACGACGGCCGGGGCCGGGGTGAGCGTCGCGGTCCCGTCGACCGGCCCGGTGAGCGCCCAGTGGACGCCCTTCGGGTCGATGTCCACCGTGGCGACGGCAGGACCGGCCACCGTGAGGGACAGCGCCGTTCCGTCGGCCTGCCCGGCGAACACGAGCCCGGTGAGCGGGAGGGTGAGCCGGGCCGAGGCCGGGCCGCCGCTCGCGGTCACTCCGTGGACGGTCCCGCGGAAGCCGCCGATCGTCAGCTCGACGTCGAAGGGCGCTGCCCTGGAGGCGGTGGTGGCCGAGAGGGCCGACAGTTCCCCGCCCGCGGGGAGCGGGAGCTGCGTGATCAGATGTGCGGCGCGTAACACGTCCACCAGCGCGGTCATGGTGGGTCTCACTCTGCTGATCGGGCCCCGGCCGCCGACCGGCCGGGGCGCGGTGCGATCGGGCCTGCCCGACGGGTTCCCTTCCAGCGTCGACCCGCCCTCACGGCAATGCAACCCCCTGGGAGGGCGGATCCCGCCCGGCCACGGCGGGTCACGCGCGCCCCGGGCCGTAGGCGATGCGCTCGACCTTGAGAGGCGGACTCTTCGCGGCGTCATCCGGCGCCGGCACCACGCCCCGGACCTCTCCCGGACCGACTCGACCCGACCATCGCGGCATAGCGGCCCGAGAGCGCCATGAGCTCGGGGTGTGAACCTTGTTCGACGATTCTCCCCCGGTCCATGACGATGATCCGGTCGGCGTCCCCGATCGTGGCGAGGCGGTGGGTGATGGTGATCGTGGTACGTCCTTCGGCGAGGGTCTCCAACGCCTCTTGGATCAGCCGCTCCGTGTGCGCGTCCAAGGCGCTGGTGGCTTCGTCCAGGACGAGGACGGGTGGGTTGCGCAGCATCGTCCGAGCGATCGCCAGGCGTTGCCTCTCGCCTCCGGAGAATCGATAGCCCCGCTCTCCCACGACGGTGTGGTAGCCGTCGGGCAGCCGCTCGATCAGATCATGGATCTGGGCCGCCCGCGCCACCTCGGCCAACTCCTGGTCCGTGGCGCCGACTTTGGCGAAGCGAAGGTTGTCCGCGATCGTGGTGTGGAAGAGGTGGGTGTCCTGTGACACCACGCCGATCGTGGCGGCGAGGGTGTCGAAGCTCAGGTCCCGGACATCCGTCCCGTCGATGGTGATACGTCCACCGGTGACGTCGTAGAGGCGGGCCACCAGGTACCCCAGTGTCGTCTTTCCGGCACCGGTCGCTCCGACGATCGCGATGCTCCCTCCGGCGGGGACCTCGATGTCGATGTCGGACAATCCGGTGGCGGCGCCCGGATAGCGGAACTGCACCCCGTGGAACCCGACGTGTCCCCGGGGGTGGCGAAGTACCTTGGGGCGCGACGGTTCCGGGACGTGGACGGGCAGGTCCAGGTATTCGAAGACCCTCTCGAACAGGGCCATCGAGCTCTGGACGGAGATGCCGATCTGCAGGATCGACACGGACGGTCCGAGCAGTGCCTGCTGAAGCACCGCGAAGGCGACGACAGTGCCGATCGACGTCGGGCCCCGTCCGTCGATTCCCACGGTGCCGGCCGCCCAGTAGACGGCGACCGGCATCACGGCCAGGACCACCGAGACCGTGGACTGGTGCCAACGGCCCGTCATCGTCGACCGGACGGCTAGGTCGGTCAGGTCCCGGGAGTGGCCGGCGAACTCCCGGTTCAGCGTGCTGGTGCGCCCCATGGTTCTTCCGAGCAGGAACCCGTTCACCGACAGCGACTCCTCGACCAGCGCGGACATGACCGCCAGTTTCTGCTGGTACTGCCGGGTGACGTCACGCCGATCGTCGCCGACCCGGCGGCTGATCCAGGCGAACAACGGCAGCATCGCCATGGAGAGGACGGTGAGGGTCGGATTCAGGGCGAGCATGGCGATCAGACTGGTCACCACCGTCGTGACGTTGCCGACGACGGAGGTGGCGGTGGTGGTGACGGTTGCCTGCATGCCCCCGATGTCGTTGGCGATCCGTGACTGGATCTCACCCGTGCGCGCCGTGGTGAAGAAGCTCAGCGACATCCGCTGGAGGTGCGTGTACACGGCGATCCGGAGATCCTCCATGACCCGCTGGCCCAGGACCACCGTCAGGTACGACTGGAGTACGCCGAGCGCGGTGCCGACGACGATGACGCCCGTCATGCCCAGGGCCAGTGCGGTGAGCAGTCCCTCGCGCCTCTCGGGCAGAGCGACGTCCAGGATCTCCCTGAGCATGAAGGGCGGGGCGAGCGAGATGACGGAGGACCCGGCGACCAGGGCCAGCAGGAGGCAGAGCCGGCCGCGGTGAGGCAGGAACAGCCGGAGCAGTCTGCGCAGCGGCACACCTGTGGGGCGTTCCTTCGACCTCGGGCTCAAGGGTCTGGTTCCTCTCCTGGTTCGTGGGTGACGGACATGGGTGACGGGTTCATGGGTCACGGGCTCATGGGTCACGGGCTCATGGGTGACGGGCTCATGGGTGACGGGTGACGGATCGAACCGCCCGAGGAGCGCGCGGCCGCCGGAACGGGACAGCGCCGCCGACCGAGGAGGGCCCCGGTCGGCGGCGCTGTCCCCGCCGGCGCTCAGTCGAACGTCAGGAAGCCTTCCCGCAGCAGCGACTCCACCAGGACCAGCCGGCCCGGCTCGTCCAGCTCGCCGGGAATCGACTCCGGGGAGAAGCCGGGACCGCCGCCGTTCTCCGCCACGTACCGGACCTCGCCCGTGACGTGGGCCGGGTATCTGACCTTCTTGTGGTGGAACTCCAGCTCGACCCCTTCAGGGGTGGTGTTCAGGGCCCATCCGAGGTCGGCGCGGCGCCGAACCAGGGTGGTGGGCCGGAGGGAGGAGAGCGCCTCCAGGTCGCTCAGATGGTGACGCAGGCTGGTCGGCCCGATGGCGGCGGCGTGCTTCACGGCCTCGGCCGTCATGGTCGCCGGCGCGAGCCTCGACGCCAGCAGCTCGACCAGCTCACCGAGGGTGTCCTCGGTCCGCCGCTGGAGGGGGCCGCTCCTGGCGAAGCCCAGCGGGAGCGCGGTCCGGAACCGGACGTCGTCGGCGAGCACCTGCCCGACCGCGTCCTGGAGGACCGATGCCCACAGCAACGGGTGGACACCGATGGTGACGTGGACCGAGGCGGAGTCCATCGAGGTCCCCGCATGGACCGTGCCGCGCGGGAGGTAGAGCAGGTCCCCGGCCGTCAGCTCCAGCTCCTGTTCGGCCTCCTCCGGCAGCGGATCGGCATGGTTGTACGGCTGGCTCCGCAGCGGCAACTCGTGCGCGCTCCCGTACAACGACCACCGCTTGGACCCGTGGACCTGAAGGATGAACACGTCGTGGGTGTCGTAGTGGGGGGCGAACCCCCGCTCGTTGCCTCCCGGGGTGAGATAGACGTTCATCTGGGGCCGCGCGCTGATCTCCGCGCCGAGTTCCGCCGCGAACCGGCCCAACGGCTCCCACCGTCGGTCCAGGGAATTCAGCACGATCGTGGATCCGGTGCGGTAGTGCTGGTACACGGCTTCGACCGCGGTGGTCCGGCCGGTGGAACCGTTCGACGCGACCAGTTCGGAGACCGAGATCTCCTGACCGTCCCTGATGATCCGAACGGTGTCCAGATTGGCGTCGACCAGCGCGAGCAGTCGGTCCACGTCGTCCAGGGTCAGGAGTTCGGAGAAGTAGTGCGGATCCGCGTGACTGACGTGCAGGCTCCGGCTTTCCCAGAACTCCTCTTCGAAGGTCTCCCGCTCGACCGGATCGAGCATCCAGGAGAGCGCGGACACGAGCCTCCCGCCACGCGTCCGCGTCGCCTGTTCGCCGGTTTCTGTCGCCATATCGCGTGGCTCCTCGTCTGTGGCACTCGTGCCGGGCCGGTCGTGGGGATGTCAGTCATTGTCGTCCCGGAACACGTTGGTGTTGGGGTAGTTGTACCAATCCGCCTTTCCCGAGTCGTTGACGTCGTTGTCGTCGTGGTTCCCCCGGCTGCGGTCATGAGCGGCCAGGGAATCGCCTCCCGGCCGGACGACGACGATGTCCTCGGGGTCAAGTGAGTGGGCCATCGGCTTTCTCTCCCTTCGGCTTCCGTGGCGGAAGCGTGTACGAGCCGGTCCTTCGACTCGGCCGGGCCGACCGGATGCGTTCGGTCCTGCCGTCCGAGCCGCCGGAACCGGTGGAAGTCCCACAGTCCGGCATGTTTGTTTGTCCGTCACTACGGAAGAGGCCAAGGGCCAGGTGAGTGGCGGACAAATCCGGTTTGGCCGCGGACAAAGCGGGGGCGCGGGAGGGCGCCGCGCGGGCCCACGGGCGGCGCCCGGCGGCGGGTGGAACGACGGTCCCGGCCCCGGGCTTCCGTCGTCCTCTCGTCCGTGCCGACGGTCGGCGTCGTGTCGCCGCCGGGGCGCCGCCGGCCTCGGCCTGGCGCGACGCCCACGCCGGAGGCATCGAGCACCCTGCGGGACCGTGCCGGCCCGGGCGGCCCGGCCGCCCGGGCCGGTCATCGCCTTCGGGTCTGGAGGATGTCCGACGTGAAGGATCGTCCCAGCGAGGTCGTCGCGCTTCGCACTGCGGCTTCTGGTGCCGGTCGTCGGCTGCTCCACACCGACCGGTGGCTCCCACACGGCTTCATCCGACTACCGCCCGGTGGCGTCCGGCGAGGCGGCCGGGCACACCTGGGAGTTGCTGCGCGGCGAGAACGACGAACGGGTTTCCTGCTTCGAGGTCGAGGTCGATCAGGCGGAAAGCTCGGCGGATTGCGGCACGAGTGTAGAAGGTCGTGCCGTTCAACGTGGTCGTCCAGAGGTTCGCCGATGGATCCACGGCGGCCTTCGGCATTGCCAGGAAAGAGCTTGCCGCGGTTCTCGTGGAGCGCGGGGTGCGGCGGAATACGTCTCGACCATCGGCTCACCGTCCGCGAGCGGCCCCAACGACGTGGTCGTCCTGGAGGCTGTCGACAATCCGATCGGCAATATCTCATCGAAAGGTCCGGACGGTAGCGAGCATTCCATCAAGGACACGATGGATGAAGTCAATTCGGCAGGCACGTAGCGCTCCGCCTAGTAGTGCTTTGTTAGGTGCCTTGCCAGGTGCTGGAGTTGGTAGTTCTCTGTTGGTATGAGGGCTGGGGAGCTTGCGTCGTGGCGGGGTCGTTTGGAGGAGTTCGCGGCCGAGGTGTTCGCGCCCTTGGCCCGTGTTGATCAGCGGGCCAAGGGCGGGCTGTATCTGCGGGGGCTGCTGCTGGAGGGCCGGCGTAAGTCGATGCAGCCGATGGCCGAACGCCTGGGGGTCGACCATCAGCGGTTGCAGCAGTTCATGACGTCCTCGACCTGGTCGGTCGAGGACGTGCGGGCCCGGCTGGCGCGGCGGGCCGTGCGGGCGGTGCGGCCCGAGGTGTGGGCCGTGGACGACACCGGCTTCCCCAAGGACGGCAAGGCCTCGCCCGGGGTCGCCCGGCAGTACTCCGGCACCCTCGGCAAAGTCGGCAGCTGCCAGATCGGCGTCAGCGTCCACGCGCTCTCCGACACCGCCTCCTGCCCGCTGTCCTGGCGCCTGTTCCTGCCCGAGTCCTGGGACAGCCCCGCGGCCGCCGGACGCAGGGCGGCCTGCCGGATCCCCGAGGACGAACACCACCGGCCGAAATGGCAACTGGCCCTGGACATGCTCGACGAACTCGCCGACACCGGGCTTCGGCCCGCCGTACTGGTCGCGGATGCCGCTTACGGCGCGAACGCCGACTTCCGCCACGGCCTGGAGGGCCGCTTCCTGGCCTACGTGCTGCAGGCCAGGGGCGAGATGACCGCCCACGCAGAAGACGCCGAACCGCACCGGCCGCCCTACGGCGGCCTCGGGCCCCGGCCACTCGCGCGCTACCGCACCCGCCCCGTCCCCCTGCGCGAGCACGTGCTGGCCGCCGGACGCCGCTCCGGGCGGAGCGTGACCTGGCGCAGGGGCTCCAAGGCGGCGATGAGCTCGCACTTCGTCCTGCTGCGGGTCCGGCTCGCCGGACGTCGGCCCAAGCCGGCCGACGACGGCACGATTCCCCTCACCTGGCTGATCGCCCAATGGCCCGAGGGCGAGACGGAGCCGGTCAAGTACTGGATCTCGAACCTGCCCGCCGACATCCCCGCCAAGGACCTCGTCCGACTGGCGAAGTCACGCTGGCGGATCGAACATGACTACCGCGAGCTGAAGACCCGCCTCGGGCTGGACCACTTCGAGGGCCGCTCCTACATCGGCTGGCACCGCCACGTCACCCTCGTCAGCGCCGCCCACCTGTTCCTCACCGAACAGCGCGCCCTCCCAAAAGCCCTGTCCAGGGCCTGACCTTCTACCAGGCCCTGGACCTCCTCCAACACCTCATCGCCACCTGGACCGGCACCTGCCCCACCTGCCGACAACCCATCCCATGGCAGACCTACGACACCACCTAACAAAGCACTACTAGGCGCCGTCACTTTGTCCCGGAGCTGTGGGGCGATTCGCCGTCGGCGCCGAGCCGGCGGCAAGCGGGGCAGGCGGGGCAGGCGGGGCAGGCCGGGTCCGCCTGCCTCCCGGCCGGAATACGCCCGGGCGGTGGGGGGTTGCCGCTGGAGATGCAACGTGATCTTGCACCACCCAGTGGCATCCATCCCCTGTTGGCGGCCCGGTTCAGCCCCCGCGCGTTCGACCCGTCGGCGACCGTCGACGACCACGCCCTCGGTCTGCTGCTGGAAGCCGCGCGGTGGGCGCCGTCGGCCGGGAACTCGCAGCTCTGGGGATTCTTCACGAGCCGGCCCGGTGAGCCGGCGCACGAGCGGGTGGTACCCCACCTCGCGCCCAGCTCGGCCCGCTGGGCGACGGACGCCGGACTGCTGATCGTGACGTTGACGCGCCGCCACGTCGACGACACGCAGTTGCTCTACTCCGAGTTCGCGGACTACGACCTCGGCCAGGCCGTCGCGCACCTGACCGTCCAGGCCCAGGCCCTGGGGCTGGCCGCCCGCCAGTTCAGGGCCTTCGACCTGGAGGGCCTCACCGAGGGACTGCGCCCGGACCCGGGATGGGCGGTGATCTCCATGATCGCGGTCGGCGGGGCCGCCGGCGCACCGTCGGAGCCTCGCGCCCGGCGCAGCGCCGGCGATCTGCGTTCCGCCCCCTGGGCGTTGCCGCGGTAGCGCGGTGACCGGGGGCGTCCCGGCCCGGACCGCTGGTGCGAAGGGCTTGGGGAGGTGTCCCGGCTCGTCGCGGAGCTGGTCGACGACGTGCCGGATCCGGGGCCGGGCACGCGGGAGGCCCGTCAGTTCGCGGTCCGCTCCCCACCGGAGCTGGTGAGGTCGGCCACCACCAGCCCGGCCGCCCGCACCGGGTCCCCGCCGGCGCGGGTGAGAAGCGGTGCCACGTCGTAGTCCGCGTCGGCCCCCTCCAGGTGGGTCGCTCGCAGGGTCAGTCGCATCCGGTGCACCGACTCGTAGCGCGGTGAGCTGAGCGCCGCGCCGATGCCGGGGCGCAGCCGCTCCAGCTCCGTCACGACCGTCCAGGCGTCGTCCTCCATCCGGGCCCGCCGCACCGGGTCGCAGGCCGCGACGGCCCGGTCGGTCTCGGGCGAGTCGGGCTCGCAGCCGGCCAGAGCCGGCAGGAGTTCGGGAACGCCCAGGATCTCCGCCGCGTCGAGGGTGAAGGAGTGGGACCAGCCGTCGCATTCCAGCAGTCCCGCGATCAGCGGGACGGCCCGGGGGTCGTGCCGTCTGGCGAGCCCACGCGCGCCCTCCTCCCGGACCTCGCCGCACTCGTCGGTGGTGCACGTCCACAGGGCGTCCCTGATGGCGGTCGTGTCCTGCTCCAGTTGGAACCCCAACGTGAAGGCCGCCCAGTTGCGGACGTCGGGGTCCTGGTCCCGCATGAGCCGGATCAACGCCTGGACATCGGGCCCGTCGGGCAGTCCGCTGGTGACGAAGGTGAATTCCGAGGCGACCAGACTCCGCAGGTCGGCGTCCTCGTGCCGGGAGAGCCCGACCAGCACGGGAACGGCGCGCCGGTCCCGCGTCCGACCCAGGCCGCAGGCGAGGGACGACAGCACGCAGGTCTCCGTCTCCGCCTCGGCCAGCGCCATCAACGCGGTCGCCGCCTCGCTCCGCACGGACTCGTGCGTGTCGGCCGCGTTTCCCAGCAGATCGCATCCCACCTTCCGCTCCAGGACATCGGCCGACCCCAGCAGCCCCGACCCGCAGCGCAACGCGGTCTCCCCGTTCTCCTCCTGCGCCGCCTCCAGGACCAGCGCCCAGTAGGCGTGCTCGTCGCGGTCGGCCTCCGAGTCCCGCGCCAATCGCGCCGCCGCCATCAACCGTCCCGCCGGCCCCACCACGTTGTCCATGTCCGCATTCTGGCCCGACGGCCCGGTGCCGGGCACCGGATTTCTTCACCGGAGGGTCTGTCAGGACCCACACCGCCACCCCGGCCGCCCGCTTCGGCACGAGGCGCCGGCCGGCACACCGTGTGCCGGCAGGCGTGTGAGGGTCGTCGCGGTCGGTGGGTCAAGAACTCCCCCGAGTTCGACAACGACCGGCACACGGGCGACCGCGAGTACCGCGATCGCCTCGACGGCTACTACACGGGCGGCACGGCCCACTGACGGCCACGGGCGACAGCGACGGGACCCGCACCACCGGGCGGGACGCGACACCTCGCCGGTGACATCCGCCGCGCCACGCGCCGCCCCGTCCCCGACAGCGGCGGTGCCCCCCTTCAGACATCACACACCCGGCCCTCCCGTGGCTCGCGGGCAGGCGTCGGCACAGAGGTTGCCGAGTAAGTCCGGGGGGTCGGGGGTCAGGGGTCGGGGAGGTCGAGGGTGGCAAGGGCTCCGCCGTCGGGGGCGTTCGCGAAGGTCAGCCGGGCGTTGAGGACGAGCGCCTGCCCGGTGGCGATGGTGAGGCCGAGGCCGTGTCCTTGGCCGCGTTCGGCGGCCCCGGTGCGGAAGCGCTGCGGCCCGTCGGCGAGGAGGGCGTCGGGGAAGCCCGGTCCGTGATCGCGTACGGTGATCCGGCTGCCGGTGACGGTGACTTCGACGGGGGCGGTGCCGTGCCGGTGGGCGTTGGCGAGAAGGTTGGTGAGGATCCGCTCCACGCGGCGCGGGTCGGTGCGGACGGTGGCGGGCCTCGTCAGCCGCAGGCGGACATCGCCGTCGCCCCTCCCGCTCACCTCGTCGACGAGATCGCCCAGGGGGACCTCGTCGAGTCGGGCGCTCTCGACGCCGGCGTCGAGGCGGGAGACCTCCAGCAGGTCCTCGACCAGGGCGCGCAGGGCGCGGACCTGCGTGCGGACCAGGCCGGCGGCCTCGTCGTCCTCGGGCAGCAGACCGGCGGCCGTAACCAGGCCCATCAGCGGGGTGCGCAGCTCGTGGGCGACGTCGGCGGTGAAGCGCTTCTCGGCGGCGAGCCGGCCCTGGAGTGCCCCGGCCATCTCGTCCACGGCCGTGGACATCTCGGTGATCTCGTCCCGGGCGCGGCCCCGGCGGCCGATCCGGGCGTCGAGGTCGCCGTCCGCGATCCGGCGGGCGGTCCGGGACCCGTGGCGCAGGCGGCGGTTCATCCGTTCCGCCGCCAGCACGGTGAGGGGGACGACAACGGCCAGGGCGGCGAGGGCGGCCTTGACGATGCTGCGGTCCAGCAGCTGGAGGCTGCGCACGGTGGCGCTCATGTCGGTCCGCACGGCGAGCACCTGACCGTCGCCGACCGGGACGGCTGCCCACATCCAGTACCAGTTCGGTGCTCTGACGTCGTACCACAGGGCGTACTCCCCCGGAGCCTTCGAACCTTCGAGGGCGTCGGCCAGCGGCCGGGGCAGGCCGGTCCGGGGCTCGAGGGAGGCGTTGTCGGGACGGCGGCCGGTGCGGGAGAGCTCCTGCTCGGCGGCGCCCAGTTGCGCGATCGCCTGGTCGCGCCCGGTCCGCTCGCCCTGCTCCGCGGTCGCCCGGTGGACGAGCAGGCCGATCACCACCGCGACCGCAGCGCAGGCGAGCACGACCAGGGCGGTGATCTTCCAGCGCAGGGAACGCGGGTCCAGGGGGCGCGGGCCGGTGCGTCGTACGGTCATCGCGTCAGCTCCGCAGGAGCTTGTAGCCGAAGCCCCGGACGGTTTCGATGCGGTCGGCGCCGATCTTCTTGCGCAGCCGTACCACGCACAGGTCGACCACCCGGGTGTCGCCCTCCCAGCCGTAGTCCCACACCTCGCGCAGCAGGCGGCGGCGGTCCAGGACCGTGCCGGGACTCTCCGCGAAGACCAGCAGCAGGCGCAGTTCGGTGGGCGTGAGGGCAATGGCACGGCCGTCCAGACGGACGTCCAGGCCGCGCGGGTCGATGGTCAGGCCGCCGAAGGTGAGCAGGTCGGGCACGTCCTCCGCGGGGAGGTCCCGGTGGCGGCTTCCCGGCCCGCCCGGCGCGGCCGGCTCCTGCCGAGCGGGCTCCGCGGCCGGGCGCTGGTGGAAGGTGGCGCGGCGCAGCAGGGAGCGGATGCGGGCGACGAGGACGGGGATGTCCACGGGCTTGACCACGTAGTCGTCGGCCCCGGCTTCCAGACCGGCCACGACGTCGAGGGCGTCGCCGCGGGCGGACATCATCAGGACGGGGGTGAGGGTCTCCTCGCGCACGCGCCGGCACAGGCTGATGCCGTCGAGGCCGGGCAGCATGACGTCCAGGATCAGGACGTCGTGTGCGCCGGCCCGCACGGCGTCCAGGCCGTCCAGGCCGTCGCCGGTGACGTCGACCCGGTAGCCGTAGCGTTCCAGGGCCAGCTGGACCGAGCGGCGGATGACCGCGTCGTCCTCGACGAGGAGCACGTTGACCGCTTCGGGTACTCGGGTGGCGGACAAGAGCTCTCCGGTGTCGTCGCCTGGGGGTCGGGTCATCATTCCAGCACGTCCGGGGCCGGTCCCCGTCGCCGGGGGCAGCCGGGGGGGGGAGCGCGCCGCCGGGGGCGGTGGCGGGTGGCCGGGGGGCGGTGGCGGGTGGCCGGGGTGGTCACAGCTTCAGGGACGCCGCGACCGGGAGGTGGTCACTGCCGGTGTCCGGCAGGGTCCACGCGGAGCGCGCGGTGATGCCCTTCACCAGGATCTGGTCGATGCGCACCACCGGGAACGGCGCGGGCCAGGTGAAGCCGAAGCCGTCGCCGGCTTCCTGCTGGGCCGAGCGCAGCGGTCCGGTGAGCGGGTGCAGCGCGGAGTCGTCGAAGGAGCCGTTGAGGTCGCCCACGACGACGATCCTCGTGAGCGGCTCGCTGTGTACGGCCGCGGCGAGTTTGGCCGCCGCTTCGTTGCGGGCGGCGGTGGTGAATCCGGCGTCCGGGCGTACCCGGACCGAGGCGAGGTGCGCCGTGTAGAGGGCGAGGGGGCCCTTGGGAGTGAGGACGGTGGCGCGCAGGGCCCGGGTCCAGGGCATGATCTCCACCGGCTCCACGTCCTGGAGCGGGTACTTGCTCCACAGTGCGATGCCGCCGTGCACCTCGGAGTGGGCGTAGGTGGCGGCCAGCTCGCGCCGGTAGGTCTCCTGCGCCCGGCCCGCCAGTTCCTCCACCGCCACGACGTCGGCTCCGGAGCCGGCCAGGGCGCGTGCCGTTCGGCGTGGGTCGGGGTTGTCCTCGTTCACGTTGTGGCTGACAACGGTGAAGTCCCCGCCGCCCGCCCGCTTGTCGACCAGGGCCGGTGCGAACAGAACGCTCCAGACGAGAGCGGGCAGCAGGACGGCCACCGCTGCGAGAGCCGAGCGCCGTAGTGCCGCGAGGAGGAGAAGCAGCGCGATGCCCAGACCTGACCAGGGCAGCACGGTCTGCCAGAGGCTGACCAGGTTGAGCGGGCCGCCCGGCAGCCAGGGGCCCAGGACCATCACGGCGGCGAGCACGGCGGCGGCCCCCGCGATCAGCCACCCGCGCCGCCCCACAGCACGACGGGCCGGCCGCGGCGAGCGCGTCGGGCGCGTCGGGCGCGTCGGGCGGCGAAGGACGCGGTCGCGAAGGACGCGGTAGAGAGGGACGCGGCGGAGAGGGACGTGGCGGAGAGGGACGTGGTGGCGGACCGTCCGACCACGGGACCCATGCCCACCGTCGTCGCCGGGCCCGCCGGCCGACGTGGCGCTGTCCACGGGCGAGGGCGTCGTCGCGGCCGTTCCGGTGCGCGCGCTCATGCCCACTCCTGCCGGCCGCCATCGAGAGCCGGCAGGACACCGGGCAGCTTCTGCCGCAGGGCGTCGACGAGCCGCCCGCTGCGCTCCAGGGCGGCCCGCAGGCCGTCGGCGGGAGTGGTACCGGCACGCTGGCCGAGCACCACGCCGTAGACGAGCCGGCGCCCCGAGCCGTCCGTGCCGTCAGCGACCTCCAGCGCCCACATCAGGTTCCCGCCCGCCGAGGTGGTCGAACCGGTCTTGAGGCCCACCACTCCGGGCAGGTCGAGCAGCCTGTTGGTGTTGCGCAGCGGTGCGGCGCGGCCCGGGAGCGTGGTGTCGCGCAGGGCCACCGTGGCCCGCAGTGCCGGGTCCTTCATCGCCTCGCGAGCCAGTTTGAGCTGGTCGGCGGCGGTGGACACGGTCGTGGCCTCAAGTCCGCTGGCCCCGGTGTAGGTGGTACCGGTCATCCCCAGCCGGGCCGCCTGCGCGTTCATCCGGGCAACGAACGCGTCCTCACTGCCCGCGTCCCACCGGGCCAGCAGCCGGGCCACGTTGTTGGCGGAGGGCAACAGCATCACCTCCAGCAACTTGCGCTGGGTCAGGCGCTGCCCGGCGGTGACGGGGGCGGTGGACTCGTCCGTCGCCTCCGCCTCCTCGGCGGCCCGCGCGTCGACCGTGATCGTCGGCCCGTCCTCGCCGTCCTGGAGCGGGTGGTCCCTGAGAACGACGTACGCCGTCATCACCTTGGTGACACTCGCGATCGGCACCGGCTGCTGCGGCCCTCTGACACCGAGCACACCGACCTTCGCCGCCGCGACGGCCGACTGGCCTTCCTGCGGCCACGGCAGACCCAGCGCCGTGATCGCCTCCGGTACCGGCAGCACCAGCGCCCCGCCGGCCCGGATGCCGCTGTCGACGGCCGCGTCGCCGCCCTGCCGGGCAGCCAGCGCGCCACCACCGGCACCGGCCCCGGCGAGCAGGACAACGGCCGAGGCCCACAGCGCCCCACGACGGACCGGGGCAAGCCGACCGGGCGAGGAACGCCGCTCCCGGTCCCTGTTCCGGTCTCGGTCCCGGTTCCGGTCTCGGTCTCGGTCTTCGGATGGTGTGGGAACTGACACGACAACGGCCTCCCGGAGCCAGAGGGACAAGGTCCCGGGGCCGTGGCCACCGGGTGTACCCACAGACTCCGCGACCGGCGCTTCGGCCCGGTCGTAGCGCGGCTTCCGCCATCACGCAGTCGTGTATCAACCATGTACCGGACCACCGGCACCCCAGACCGGGCAGGAGCCCCGCAAAGCCGGACAGCCCGACCCGCCGGGCCGGACCCCGGCGGGGGGTGCCCCAGGCGGTGCCCCGCCGGACCGATCACCTGACAGCGCACCTACGCCGATCGCCCTTTCGTGACACCGACCCTTGGTACAGCCCTGCCACCGGGGGAATCGCGGGTAGTCTCACGACCCGGCGCCACGAAATCCCGACTCGCGCCGGGCCAGGCGGCCGGGGCCGGAACGGGCGGCGAGGTGGGGGGTGCGTCGGCCCGCCGCTCAGCCGGGTGGTCAGGCCGCTGACCCGTAGGGAGCGAGCCGGCGGGCGAGGTCCGCGGTGACGTCGCCGTTCTCCAGAGCGGTGGCGAGCGGGGCGGGCAGCGGGCCATCGGATGGCGTGGTGTCGTCGGCCCCGGGTGTCGGCGACCCCGGGGGCCCGTTGAACCAGGCACGGACGAAGTCGGCGACGGCGGCGGGGGCCGGCAGCGCGCCGTCGTCGGCGAAGGCCTCGGCGGCGTGCTCGTGGCGGCCGTGGCGGCCGTGGCCGTCGTAGTCGATGCCGAGCCAGCCGGTGATCTGGCGCCGGGCGAGCGCCGTTCGTACGGGCTCGTCCTCGTCGTCCTGGCCGTCCTCGCCCAGGTCGATGAACGCCTCCCGCAGCATCGCCTCTCCGTCCTCGGTGGCGTAGTCGGTGGAGCGGTCCGGGCCGGTGTCGTCGTCGGCCTCGCGGACCGCTCGGATCACGGCGTCGATGTACGGATCGTGCGGCAGGCGCTCTGTCGTCCGCGGCACTCCCTCTGGTACTCCCTCTGCTCTCGTCACGACGGTGCCCTGCGTGAGCGTCAACCCTCGGCCGCGGTTCGGGAACTGGCCGCCAGCGCCTCGTCGGCCCGCCGCTCCTGCGATGCCGGCCGGGGAGGTGTAGACGGTCCCGTGATTCCCCAGGTGCCCGGGGGCAGTGGCGGATGAGCGCCCGGGCCGTCCGGCGTGCTCGGATCGGCGCGGCTCATGGCGCCCGGCATCGCCTGTCCGCCGCCCGACAACTCTAATCGGATAGTTCATCCGTTTCTATGCTACCGTCCCAGCAAGCGGATGAACTATCCGGATATCGGAGTGGAGGGGCACATGGCGAAGACAGCTGTGGTCACAGCGGGGACGGCCGGCATCGGGCTGGAGACGGCCCTGGGACTGGCCGACGCCGGGTTCTCGGTCACCGTGGTCGGACGCGACGCCGACCGCGGCGCCCGGGCGGTCGGCCGAATCAACGCGACGAACCCGGCACATCCCGGACGGTTCCTGCCCGCCGACCTCGGCTCGCTCGACCAGGTGCGCGCGCTCGCCGACCGGATCACCGCCGAGCACGCCGCCTCCGGCGACCCGCTGACCGTACTGGTCAACAACGTCGGGGCGATGTTCCCGCAGCGACGGACCCTGGACGGCATCGAAGCGTCGTTCCTCGTCAACCACCTCTCGCCGTACCTGCTGACGGAACTGCTGCTGCCCACGCTGACAGTCGGGGCGCCGAGCAGGATCGTGAACGTGACCTCGGGCGCGGTCGGGCTCGCGAAGAAGGCCTTCGACGCCGTCGAGCCGCCCGGCGGCTACTACGGCTTCCACTGGTACGGCCGCGCCAAGCTCGCCAACCTCGCCTACACGCTCGACCTGGCGAACCGACTGAAGGGCACGGCCACCTCCGTCTTCGCCGCCGACCCGGGAGGCGCCGCGACCGACATGACCAACGGCACCATGACCGACCCGAAGATCGTCTCACCGGCCCTGCGACTGCTGTGGCCGCTGGTGCGCCGCAAGTTCGACCGCTCCACCTCGGGCCCGGCGTCCGTGGCCGCCCGGTCCTCGATCGTCGCCGCCACCGACGAAGCCCTCGCGGGCCGGACCGGCATCGTCATCGGGGCCCAGGCGCACCCGGTGACGCCGCTGCGCGCGGCCACCGACCCCCGCATCGCCCAGGACGTGCGCCGGCTCAGTGAACGGTACGCACCCCTCACCGCCACCTGACCCGCCAGGCGGTGCGGGTGCTGTCAGCGGTGCCATCCGGATGGAGAATCCGGTTAGCATGTCCCCCATGACGATGCCCCTGCGCAAGGACGCGGCACGCAACTGGGACCGGATCGTCGCGGTCGCCCGTGCACTGGTCGACCAGGGCACACCCTTGCAGCTGAACGACGTCGCCGGCCGCGCCGGACTCGGAGTCGGCACCGTCTACCGGCACTTCGCCACCCCCGAGGCGCTACTGGAGACCGTCGCCGCTCCCTGCCTGGAAGCCCTGGCCGACCACGGGCGGCAGGCTCTGGCCGGCACCGACCCCTGGCACGCCCTCGAAGGTTTCCTGTTCCGCACCGTCGAAGCGCAGGTCACCGACGCGTCCCTCGCCCCGGTCACCGCGGCAGCCACCGACACCCTGCCGCGCACCACGGAACTCAAAGAGACGCTTCGGTCGGTCGGCACCGCACTCCTCGACCGGGCTCGCGATGCCGGAGCGGTCCGACCTGACCTGGCCGCCACCGATCTCGTCCCGCTCATGTGCGGCATCGCCCACGCCGTCAATGTCCACGGCGGAAAACCCGCCGCCCGGATCGACACCGCCCACCGCTACCTGGCCACGCTCCTCGAAGGACTGCACGCCACGCCACAGCACGCGTGAGAACACCGCCCGCGCACCGACCGGGATGATCCGTACCGGGGTGATCCGTACCTGCTGCCACCACCTGTGCGGCGCACCGGACTGCGATCGCCGTCCCCCTGGGGAAATCGTGACCACGAGGGTGGGGAGCTCCGCCGAGCTCCGTGACGCGCGGAAACGGTCGAAGGCGGGGAACTCCGTGACCGCCGACAAGGGTGCAACGCACCCGCCGCAACACGGCCTGCCAGCCATCCAGCAGAGGTAGAGGCCCAGTTCAGGGGTGCAACACGCAGTCTCGCGTCGCACCCCGCGACACGTCAGGGGCCGAGACACAGGACAGCAGCAGCCACTACAGACCGCACCGCCAGGACCAGGAGGCAGACAGCCCGACAGCGGACATCAGGCGGCGGGCGCCGGCGGCCCCCGCCGCCGGCGCCCGGTGTCCGGCCCGTCCGGGTCGCCGTCCGGGTCGGGTCAGCAGGTGCCGACGCGGCCGTTCAGCCGGGACCAGACCGCGGTCCACGGACCGTCGTTGTGGGGACGATAGATGACCAGGTTCCCGTCGTTCTGCAGGCGCAGCCAGTTGACAGGCGGGTTGCAGCCGAGTGCGGTTCCGGAGGCCCACAGGGCGCGCATGGAGCGGTCGTAGACGACGAGGTTGCCGTCCGACTGCATGATGACCCTGCCCGGCGAGGTGTTGGCGGTCCCGGTGGTCCAGACCGCGTGGCCGCCCTCGTCGTACTGCACGAGGTTGCCGTCGTTCTGGTAGACGAGCCGCTGATCGCCGTTACCGGAGACCAGCGAGTCGCCGGGGAGCAGACAGGTGCGCCAGTCCATGTGGTCCCAGCCACGCGGGTTCCGCGTGCACTTCCACTCCTGGTCGACGGCGTCGGCCGACGCGCTGGTGGCGGTGGTGAGGCCGATGCCGCCGGCCAGGGCGGTCGCGGCGATTGCGAGTGCGACGAGCCGCTTGGACGTCCTGCGGATGGTCATGGCGTTCCTCCTCGCCCCGGAGCGTTCCCGACCGCTCCCGGGCCTACAGTTCATGGCGGCGCGGTACCCCTCCCCGCCCCGCCGATGGTCCGGAGCCCCGTTCAGCGGCCCCGTACCTGACAACGCTCCGCACACGTCCAGCGGTTCAGACACCCGGACGACGAAGCGGCCACCCGGACGAGCACACCTCGAACCTCCGGGGACAGGGCGGTCATCCCCTCCAAGCTGATCGGCTGGTGCTTCCGGCCCGGCAGCAGCACTACCCGGCCCTCCCGTGGCTGCTGTTCGTCCTGGCCGACACCCGCGAGCGGGCCGCCCGCCAGCGCGTACGCGATCTCAAGGCCGATGCCGACAGCCACCCGATGGTGCGGCGGATGCCGACCGGCGTGAAGGCCGGCGCTGCCCGCCTGGCCGACGTCGAGGACCCGGTGCGGGGCCTGGGACCTGTAGTCCTGCCCGCCGGCCCGGCCCGCGCCATGCCGGGCCGAGCTCGGACTCCGGGGCGCCGTCAAGGTGCCCGGCCCCGGCCTCACGAGATTCGTCAAGGTGTCCGGCCCGTCTCCACGGTGGGAGGCCGGCCATCGAGGAGTCCACCACGTCTCCTGTGCCATCGAACCTTGATCGATTGCCATCGAAGATGGACGGCCTGCTGTTGTGTCTCCGAGGGTTGACCGCGCGGGTCAGCGGCTTGTTCGCACGTAGGCCACGATGCCGGGCGTCGTTGTGTCGGCCTACCCCGACCGCTACCAGTTGGAGGCCGCCGACGCGCAGCGGATCGTCAACGCCGACGGCACCGCGTCCACCGCGTCCACCACGCCCCCGAAACCGCACTCGCTGCCGACCGGGGGCCCTGGTCGAGTCGGCCGCCGGGCCCGACGTGGTGATGATCGCCGGTGCCCGGGCTCCCGCCGCGGCTTCCGACGTCACCGCCGACCACTACGACCTGAGCTGGATCGTGCTCGTCGACGACACCGCGTTCCGGCCGCTGCCCGGCCTTGCGCCGGCGGGCACCGTCGTCCTCGACCAGTCCGGCTCCGACGCGAGCCGGTACGTGGCCGTCGACGGCGCGGCGCTGCCGATCTCCGGCGCCGAGTGGACGGCCAACGGCTACGAAACCCGCTCGCTGATGGGCGTTCCAGCCCCTGCCGGATAGCCTCACCTGCGACTCTTCCTCCAAGCAACCGCTGGCAGGAGCCGCATCCCACTGACACCGCGCCCGAACATCCCCACCGGCCGGCTCGACGGGCGCGCCGATACCGCACCCTGCGCGGTGCCCGAGGCCGTCTCGAACGACCGTCCCGCCGCTACCGGGCGAGCAGGGCACTGACGGTCTTGCCGCCGCCCTCCCGACGTACGACAGCGGTCGCACGGGCAAGACGGTTGACCATGGGCCAGCCGAAACCCCCGGCGCCGCCGTCGAGGTCCGGGGTCCGCATGCGCGGCAGCCGCGAGCTGCGGTCGTGCACGGCCACCTCCACACCGTCCGCCTGCGCGGTCAGGTCCAGAGTGAACGTGCCGCCGCCATGGCGCAGGGCATTGGTGACGAGCTCCGAGACGACGAGAAGCACCGTCTCCGCAGCCTCGGGCGCGGACGCCGGGACGAGGCCGTCGAGGAACCCGCGCGCTCTCTCACGCGCGGCCGCGACACACGAGCCCGAACCGAGGGCCGCGACCTCAACGCTCACCATGCCCATCATTCACCTACTTCCTGCGTCGCCAACCCCGCTCCATCCTGCCCGAACCTTGTGCCCCGCCATGAGAGCGCCAACCCCGCCACGATCAACCCGCTGCCCACGCCGGTCCCCCGCGTCCGCACCTTCCATGCGCGTGAACGGTTTGCTCGTTGCGCCTGCTGACGTTGCGGACTGGGGTCGGGCGCTGAAGGAGGCCGACCTGCTGTGGGCGATCGGCATCGAGGAGGATCCGGAGCTGGTGGCCGCGAAGGCCGCGGCCGAGGCGAAGCCGAGGGGTCCCGCACCGGCCGCTTCCGGCAGGGCGTCGCCGCGCTCGCCCGGGTCGTGGAGCGGGAGCGGCATCCCCCGGGTGCCCCGCCCGCGCGGGGAGCCGGTGGAGGCCGTGGAGGCCGGCCCCGGGGGTGGGGAGGCGGTGATGTCCACCTCGCGGTGGGCGCCGGGCTCAATCACCCAGAAGGCCCGGCGGGAGGCCCCCCGGGCAGCTCGCCGAACACGGCGGGGAGTGGCCGTGGAAGCGGGCGCTGCTGGGGGTCCCGGGGCACCCCCGCAACTCCCTCAAAGCCGGCGCCATCGCCACCCTCCTGCCCCTCGCCGCCGCCTCCACGGCCCGCGACCGCGCAACCGCCGGGCAAGGGACCGGCAACCGCCAGAGCCGCCACCCAGGCCGGGGCTCGACGACCGCTGACCCGCGGCCCCCCACTTCCCCGGCGCCGCCGGAAGGGCCGCGCCATCTCCGCCTCCCGGCGGCCCCACGCATGCCCCCACCCGCAAGGGGCACACGTCCGAACAGGCCCCACCGCCTCGGCGGAACAGGAGAGACGAAACAGGAGAGACGATGAGCACAAGACCCGAACTCGAACCGGTGCTGCGCGGCATCGCCGAAGCCGTCCACGACCGCGACGACCACGTCCTGCGCCGCCTGCTGGCCCGCCTCGCCGAACAAGCCACGATCGACGACCTCTACGCCCTGCGCGACGCACTCCCCCGCCTCCGCACCTCCACGAGCGCCACCCACTGACCCCCATCACCCGACCAGCGGGTCCGCCCCGCGCGCGTGGCCGCCGGAGGGCAGCGGCGCCCACCGGCTGACCAAGGTGTGTACGTCTCAGGTGCCGGCGGCCGCCTGCCGCAGACGCTGTCCGCCGCCGGCTCCAGGGTACGAACAGCGCGGCGGCCGGCTGGGGCACTCTCGGATCTTCGACAGTATGGCCTGACCCGCAGAATCAGCTGAGCCAAAAGGGAGAAGAACGGTCGGCAGGCGAACGCCGTGGGTGCACCAACTCAGGGACTGCCGGATGTCCAGGATGTCGAGGCCCTGGCCGCGGAGGAGGGTCGGCCCCGCGGTCCTGGCCCTCAGACGAGAGCAGCAGGCGCACGGGCGCCCTGTCGGTGTGGCTGTCCGTGGGATATGTGACGGTGGTGCGCCAGGAAGCGAAGCCGCCGACGCGCCGGCCGGGAGGGACGGACAGGTCGTCTGGTAGCCACATCGCCGGCCCTCGGGAGGGCATGTGAAAGCCCCGGAGCGGTGGGCCTCGGGACCCGGCAATCCCGTGGTGCAATGCGACCCGCGGGCCCGGAGCGAATCATTCGCCCACCGAGGCCGGGGTCCTGAGCGTCGTCGAGCAGTGAGGAGTCACCGTGACCGCAAGGAAGCCGGAGGAGGACGACGGGTGCTCGCCCCGTCCTGCTGAGGGCGGGAGCCCTCTGGGCAGGGCGATGACTCTGGCGGGGATGTTGGAGGCTGCGGAGGCCGCGGCGCCCGTGGAGTCCCTGGACGTGGTCGCGCGCATCCTCAAGGAGCGCCTCGGGGCATCGTCCGTGTCCTTCCTGATCATCGACTTCACCGGCAGCTCAGTCGTGCGACTGGGCGCCGCGGGCAGCGTCAAGACCGGCGAGCCGGCCCAGCGCATCCCCGTGCGGGGCACCCCGTACGACGACGTGATCCGCAGCCAACGCCCGAGCGTGGAGCAAACAGGTGCCGCAGAGCTGGCGCGGATCATCGTCCCGGTGACCAACCGCGGGGACGCCATCGGGCTCCTCGAACTGTTCCTGCCCGCCGCACCGAACCCCGAGGTGATGCGGGAGATCGGCGAGAGCGCGCACGCGCTGGCGTACATCATCATCGCCAACCGGTCCTTCACCGACGTGTACCAGTGGGGCCGACGCACCGTCCCACTGAGCTTGGCCGCCGAGATCCAGCACCGGCTGCTCCCGGCGTCGCTGGCGTGCGAGGCCGCGCAGTTCGCGGTCGCGGGGGCACTGGAGCCCGCCGACCACGTCGGGGGCGACACCTTCGACTACGTGATCGACCGGGACACCGTCCAGTTGTCCGTGACCGACGCCATGGGCCACGACGTCGGCGCCGCGCTGCTGGCCACCCTCGTGGTGGGCGCCCTGCGCCGGGCCCGACGGGCGGGTGCCGGCCTCGACGAACAGGCGCGCCAGGCCGACCAGGCCATGCGGGACCACGGCCGCCAGGGCTACGTCACCGGCCAGCTCCTGCGCATCAGCCTGCTCGACGGCACCACCGAGTTCGTCAACGCCGGGCACCCCTGGCCGCTGCGGCTGCGCGACGGAGAAGTGCGGGAGATCGTCCCGAAAATCGATCCGCCGTTCGGCCTCGGACTGCGGGCCGCCCCCACCAACACCTACCGGGTGCAGTCCCTGGACCTCCGGCCCGGGGACCGGCTGGTGATGCTGACGGACGGCATGCTGGAGCGCAACGCCCAGAACCTCCACCTTCCGGACCTGATCGTCCACACCCGCGCCCTGCACCCCCGGGAAGCCGCCCGCACCCTCATCGGGGCGATCCTCGACGCCGGCCACGGCCACCTGGACGACGACGCGACCGTCATGTGCCTGGACTGGCACGGCCCCCGCAACACCCACCGCGTCGCCGCCACCGGCGCCGACCTCACCGACGCCTCAGAACCCGCAGAAACGACCCGCACCCCGACCATGACCCCGGACGTGCGCTGAGGCCCAGGCCTGTCCGGCAGCGGCACGGTGGGCGCATGAACCGCAACCGGGACAGCCACCGCTACGGGGCGCCCGGGCTCGGCTCGAGCGTCCCAGCCGATGTCGGGGCCCGTCCGCCTGGTCGCAGTCGTGGTCGGTGCCGACCACGACGCTGTCCTCGACGAGCCCACCGTGATCCGCCAGCAGCGGTCGACGCTGGGGATCCGCTGCACCGCGGCGGCCAGCTCGGCCGGGCGGTGAGCCATCGGGTGGACGTGGAAGGGGACCGTGGTGCGGGGGTGCAGCGCCCGCACCACGGTCCGGGAAGAAGATCGCGTCGGGGATGAAGGACATGTCGGAGGCGTCGATCATCGTGCCCTCGCGCGGTCGGTCAAGAAGGGCACAGGGGACTCATCTCGTCGAGGTTGCTGAGGCAGGGTGCGCGGGCTGGGGGGCGCGGAGCCGGTCGGTGATCGCGGCGGCCATCTCGCAGGCGACCTCCGGTGCTTCGCGCAAGCCGACCTGAAGGGGCAGGATGCGCGGCCGGTGGGCGTCGAGGACCCGCCGGTACGCCGCCTCATACCGGGGAAGGAACAGCAGGCGCTCGATCGCGGCGGGGTCGCCGCCTCCCCGGCCGCGGGCGATCGCACGCCTGACATGCCTCCTGACCCAGGGTCTGTTGGAGTCCCGCCTCGACGTCCAGCGCGGTGCCGAGCTCCGCGGGCATGGCTTCGCTCCTGTACCGAAGCCTGCCCACGCGTCCGATGCGGTACCGCTCGTCATACCGGCGGAGGGTGCCTATTCCTCGCGTGCCGTATTCCCTGGGTGCGCTCAAGGTGACGGTCGAGGGACCAGGGAATACGGCACCCACGTCGTGTGCTGCTCGGGCTGACACCCTTTCAGGGGATTGACCTGCTGGCTAGCAGACGACCGGACAGGTGGCGCGGTACATCTGATGGCGCGAGAGACCATCACGTCGATCCGGAGGTCCACGTGCACTTTCAGCGACCCGCTGTACGGCGAACCATCGCGGTGGCCATCACGTCAGGACTGGCACTCCTGGCGCCCGCGCCTGCCACGGCTGCCCCGAAGCCGCCGCCGCAGCAACAGGAATACGCGTACGTCACCAGCCTCGACGGACACGTGTACCCGATCGACACGAGGACCAACAAGGTCCAGGGGCTCGGGACCACCGCCGTCGGTGGCGGCCCCGACCGGGTGGCGATCACCCCCGACAACACCCGTCTCTACGTGACCAACGCCTTCAAGTACGTGTCGGCGATCAACATCGGCAAGAAGAGCGTCACGGACATCCCCTTCGACAAGGACGAGCTCTCTCCCGACATCCTCTACGGGGAAGCGATGGCCCCGGACGGCAAGCACGTCTACGTGGCCGTCCAGAACCCCGTCGACGGGGACAAGGTGTCGGTGATCGACACCGCCACCAACCAGGCCTCCGCCACCATCAACGCAGCAGGCCCGACCAGGTGGCGATCGATCCCGGCGGCAAGCGCCTCTACGTGGCCGACAGCAAGGGCAGCCTGTCCGTCATCAACACCGCCGACAACCAGCTCATCGCCACCATCCGCCTCACCGAAGCGGCCAACGGCATGGCGATCAGCCCGGACGGCAAGCGCCTCTACGCGACCGGCAACAGCGGCAACGTCTCGGTCATCAACCTCGCGAAGCAGAAGATCGTCCGCACCATCACCGGCGCCGGCACGGGCGGGCTAGCGATCAGCCCCAACGGCAAGCGGGCCTACGTGGTCGGCGTCGACAACAAGATCATTCAGGGCAAGGTGTCCGTGATCAACCTGAAGACCAACAAGGTCACCAAGACCATCCCGATCGGCGACATCCCGCCGTCCACCGGGTCGGGCAGGTACTTCCGTCCGTCGGAGGTGGGCCTCACCCCCGACGGAAAGAGCGCCTATGTGGTGGGCTCCTACGGCAACGGGACACCCGAGGGGACGGTGTTCGCGATCAACACGGCGACCGACGCGGTGACCCCCATCACCGTCGGCGCGGGCGACACCATGGGGGTAGCCGTCGGCCGGCTGTGACGGCGGCACGAGCGCTCCGTCATCGAGGCCACCCACCGGATTAACGCGGATCCGGAGTCGAAGACCCGCGTCCTCGTCCTCACCACTTTCGACGACGAGTACGACTATGGCCCGCTCCGCGCCGGAGCGAGAGGCTCCTCGTCAAGGACATGCCGCTGAAGACCATCCCCGACGGGATCAGGGTTGTCACCGCCGGAGACGCCCTCATAGCTCCGAGCGTCACCCGCCGTCTCATCGAGGAGTTCGCGGCACGGCCCGAACCCGCCGCCCCTAGCCGCCACCCCTACCCGCCGGGCCGTGGTCGACGGCATCACCGACCGGGAACGCGTGACGGCTGCCGGACCAGCGTGATCGTGCTCGGTGGTGCTGGCACCGATCGCGGCTCCGTCACCCGATCGGTGGCCGCTCTGGACATGCTCAGTGGTTCCGAGGTCCAGGTTCGGCCTCGGGGCGCCGTTGGCCCCCAAGGCCGAAACCGCGTCAGCGGCACCATACCTCCGAAGGCGGCGCAAGAAACTGCCTGGCCCGTGGCCTCGACGCCGACGGCCCACACACCGGCAGGTGTGGGCCATCGGGTCCCGGGCCGTATCAGGGGCTGTCAGGCGGTGGCCCTGCCGAACAGGTGGTTGGCAGGAGCGTCCGGGTCGTCGCCGTAGAAGAACTCCGAAACCGCCTGGTGGAACTCGGTGCGGTCCAGCGCGCCGGAGCCGTCCCGGTCCAAGGCGGCGAAGACCTCGGCGCAGCCCTCGCCGGGAACGCCTGAGATCGAGTTGAACATCAGCTGGAACTCCGCCTGCTCGATCTTGCCGTTTCCGTTGAGGTCGACGAGGTCGAAGAAGCAGTTGGTGACCGGCTCGATCTGTTCCGGGAACCGGGCAGGATCGGTCAGGGCCCGCTTGAAGCCTTCGGTCATCTCCCGCAGATCGACCTTTCCGTCACCGTCCTGGTCCATCGGGGCGATCACGTTCGTCCAGAACTCGTCCATCCCCTCGGTGAGCCGGCGGGCGGTCGCGGAGTCGGGCGCGGTGCCCCGGGCGGCGATGTAGCGCTCGCTCATCGCACGGACGTCCTTCCGGGTGATGAACCCGTCGCCGTCGGTGTCGGCGCCCCTGAACCACTGGCCGTACTTGAGGTCTCGCAGTGCACTCATGACTGCGCACAGTATTCATTCGGTTACCCAATCGCAAACGGGTGAGTGGGGTACCCGGCGGGCCGGCCAGTGGCCGCGCGCTTGACGACGGCGAACCCGAGACACGCCCCGACGGGGTCGGGAGTTCTTCGTGTCAACGTTCGAGGTGTGGCGGCATGAAGGCGAGCACCTCCGGAGGAGGGCCGTCGTAGACCTCGACGTCGACCAGCGCGCTGTGCGCACTCGGCCCCTGGGACAGGCGCGAGCAGCCTCGATCCGCGGTGAGGGAGTTCGGATTGCCGTGGCGGTCCAGGGTTCCGCTCAGGCCCGGCCGGACCGGATCCCACCACGCTCCCGTGGACAGCTGGACGACGCCTGGCATGACGTCGTCCGACAGGACTGCGCCCGCCAGGCAACTGCCCCGATCGTTGTGGACCCGCACGATCATGCCGCTTTCGATGCCGCGGGACGCGGCGTCCAGCGGATTGATCGTCACGGGCTCACGACCAAGGATCTTCGACTTGAGGCTGTGGCCGCCGTTGTCGTACTGGCTGTGCAGACGCGAGGCCGGCTGATTCGAGATCAGGTGCAGGGGGAATCGGTCCGACAGGCCGCCACGGAGCCACTCCACCGGTTCGAACCACGCCGGATGCCCGGTGCAGTCGTCGTAGCCGAACGAGTCGATCTCCTCGGAGAAGATCTCGATCCGACCCGACGGCGTCGTCAGGGGGAACCGCTGCGGATCTGAGCGCAGCGCCTCGAAGCTGCCGGGGAACGGTCCGCTCAGCGCCGGCAGCTCAGCGGTGGAGCTTCGCCAGAAGTCGTCGAAGCTTGGCAAGGCGGTGTCGTCGCCGAGGTTGGCCCTCGTCTGCTCGTAGAGGTGCCGGACCCATTCGATCTCGGAGCGCGACTTCGTGAACTCCTGCTCGTATCCGAGCCGGGAGGCCAGGGCGGTGAAGATGTGGTGGTCGGTGCGCGACTCACCCTCCGGCTCGCGGACCTTCGGCATCGCGACGAGGTGGGGGTCGGAGAACCCGGCGGCGAAGTCGTCGCGCTCGAGGCTGGTGGCGACGGGAAGGACGATGTCGGCGAACTTGGCCGTGGTGTTCCACCAGGCTTCGTGCACCACCACCGTGTCAGGAATCTGCCAGGCGCGGGCCAGCCGGTGGAGATCCTGGTGGTGGTGGAACGGGTTGCCTCCGCACCAGTAGATCAGGCGAAGCTCGGGCAGGGTGAGGCGCCGGCCGTCGTAGTCGATGGTCCTGCCCGGATGCAGCAGGGTGTCGGCGATCCGTGCGACAGGGATGAAATCCGCAACAGGGTTGGGACCCTGGGGAATCGACGCCACGGAGGGCCGGCCGGGGGCGACACCGGTCGCGTCCATCGTCGCGTAGCCCGCGCCCCAGCCGCAGCCGGCCCGCCCCATCGAGCCCGCCATGGCAGCCAGCACGACCGACATCCAGACTGGCTGTTCGCCGTGGTCCGCCCGCTGTATCGCGTAGTTGACCATGATGAGGGAGGGTTGCGTGGTGAGGCGGCGCGCGAGGTCGGTGATCGTGTCGCGGCTGATGCCCGTGATCGTCGCCGCCCAGTCAGCGTCCTTCGGGACGCCGTCCAGGTCGCCGACCAGGTAGGAGGCGAAGCGGTCGAACCCGACGCAGCACCGGCGCAGGAAGTCTTCGTCGTGCCATCCGTTGACCAGCATCGTGTGGGCGATGCCGAGCATCGCGGCGGTGTCGGTGTTGGGAATGACGGGTAGCCACTCAGCGTCGAGGAAACCTGCGGCGTCGCTGCGGATGGGGCTGACGTTCACGAACCGCACCCCGGCCGCTCGGCACTTCCGTTGCAGCTCCTGCGTCCGGTGCCGGGCCAGCCCGCCCGGGTTGACCTGGCTGTTCTTCAGGGCCAGCCCTCCGAACGCCACCACCAGCTCACAGTTCTCGGCGATCTCGTCCCACATCGGCATCCGGGACTGGTAGCTCCACGGGGCCCCGCCGATCACATGGGGAAGGATGACCTCCAAAGCCGCGGTGCTGTACGTGTTGCGCGAGTCGGTGAATCCCCCGCCCAACGCCAGGAACCGGTGGAGCTGACCTTGCGCGTTGTGGAAGGCCCCCGCACTCGCCCAGCCGTACGATCCGCCGAACACCGCGCTGTCTCCGTGCTGGGCACGCACCCGACTCAGTTCCTCGCTCACCAGGGTGATCGCGTCGTCCCAACTCACCTCCACGAAGGCGTCCGTGCCCCTGGCCGTGTCGTGGACGCGCGGCAGACCGTTCAGCCAGCCCCTGCGGACCGCTGGGCGCAACACGCGAGCGCTGTCGTCGGCGGCTGTCACCATCCCGGGGCCGATAGGCGACGGCGCCGGGTCGTCGCTCCTCGGCTCGATGCGCACCAACCGGCCAGAATCGACCACCGCGATGAAACTGCCCCAGTGCGTCGCAACCGACATGCGTCGTTCCACCGTGCATCAACTCCACTCCTGATGTTTGCCCGGCTCCCGGACAGCGGTTGCCTACGCCGCAGGGCTCCACTTCACTCGGCGAGCCGCAGAACACAGGCTCCCCCTGCGGTCCGCCGCCCAACCCTGTAGGTGACGAGCCTTCCAAGGGCCGCACGGCAGCGCCGACCGACGCCCGGCAGGTCGCCAGCCTGTTCGGGCCAGCGGGCCAGCAGGAGGGAAGTCGAGGGCGCGAGAACGCGGGTGCGGCCCCTCATCCCCCGGGGCAGCCAGGAAGAACATCACCGAGTTCGCCTCGTCCGCGGACTTCCGGGACGCGACGAGGAGCAGGCCGACGGCCACGCCGGCCAGCTCTGCGACCCGGCTTTCGGGCGCGCCCTCACGGACCGCTCGCTGCACCATCGGGTGGACCCGCACGGAGCGGTGCTGGTCCGCCGGGTCGTGGTCGAGCAGGCTCCAGCGGTGTGACGATGCTCCCGCTACCTCCCGACGATGCCCTCGGTGCCGGTGGTGTGCTGCGCGGGCTCACGCGACCGGCAGGTCACGGACGGCGGGACGGTGGTCGTGCTGACCCGCCGCGGCCGACTGCCCGATCTGGTCCGCCCGCTGGCCACCTGGCGCGCCTCCAGGCCGTCGACCCGAGCGACCTGCCGCGCTCGGCGCGCTCGCCAACGTCCAGCCTCTCCGGGCTGCCCACGAGCCGCACAGGGACGAGCTGACCATCCCGTTCCTCGGTCCCGAACGGGCCGCCTGGCAGTACTCGTTCGGCGGCCTGCGCGGGCCGGCGCCACCCTGGCGGCGGGCAGCGACCGGCCGGCGGCCGTCGCTCGAGCGCCGGGTGCGTCCGCCGGGGTGGCGGACGCACCCGGCGTTCCGGGCATCCCCCGGCATTCCCGGCGCACCCCCGGCGTCCCCGCCCGCGCCGGGGAGCCGGCCGGCGGAGCGGTGCCGCCCTACGCCTGCGCCTCCCGCAACCAGTCCGGCGTGCGGAAGCCGCCGCCGCCGTACATGGGGAGCCGGACGGTGTCGCCGTAGCGGGCGAGCTGGGCCCAGGGGCGGTTGAGGCCGGCCGAACCGTGGCGGCGGACGCGGGTGACGGCGTCCAGGTCGAGGACGTCGACCAGGATCTCCTCGCCGGGGCCGGCCTGCTGGCGGACGATGCCCTCCGGGTCCACGACGACGCTGGCGCCGACGCCGGCCGGGTCGGCGGCGTTGACGTTGACCACGTACACCTGGTTGGTCCAGGCGTTGGCGCGGGCGCAGACCAGCTCCATCTCCCGGTCGCGGGTGGTGGTGAGGGTGGGCTGGATGACGATCTCCGCGCCCAGCCAGGCGAGTTGGCGGTAGGTCTCGGGGAACGAGCCGTCGTAGCAGACGGCCAGGCCCACCCGGCCGGTACCGGGGATGTCGAAGACGGTGAACTCGTGGCCCGGGGCGGCGCGTTCGTACGGCTGCCAGGGGAAGACCTTGCGGTAGCGGGCCGCGATCTCGCCCTGTGGGGAGACGGCGATGGCGGTGTTGTAGACGAGCCCGTCCGCCGGATCCCGTTCGAAGAGGCTGCCGGGGACGAGCCAGAGGCCGGTCTCCACGGCGAGCGCGCAGATCCGGTCGGTGAGCGGGCCGGGGACGGTGACGGCGGCCCGCTCCATCCAGTCCGCGGGTGCCGGCCGCAGGAGCGGGCCTTCGGCCGCGAGCAGCAGTTCGGGAACGACGACGAGCTGGACGTGCGGGAAGAGCGCCCGCGTCGTGCGGACCTGGTCGGCGAAGCGCTGCCAGCTCGCTTCGAGGTCGTGGGGGACGGGCGAGGTCTGCAGGGCGGCGATGGCGAGCGTGCGCATGGTGTTCAGTCCTCCGTGGAGTCGGATGGGCGGTCGACGTCGGTGGCAGAGAGGCGGGCGGTGGCAGAGAGGCGGGCCGTGGCAGGGGCCGGGGCGGGGACATCGGCGTCGGTGTCGGTGACGGTGTCGGTGACGGTGAGTCGGGCTACGGCCGTGCGGCCGTCGCGGAAGAAGCGGGGCAACCGGGCGCGCACGACCAGCATGGCGACCACTCCCCCGGCGATGGAGCCGACGCCCAGCAGGAAGACCCCGCCGACGCCGTGGAAGGAGGTGCTGCCGTAACCCGGGTCGAACATGTCGGCGGCGCTGCGGGCGAAGGCCGCGAGCATCAGCAGCCCGCCGAACAGGGGCAGGACGCCTCGCAGCAGCAGGTCCCGCGGGGAGTCGCGGAGTCGGCTGCGGAAGTACCAGACGCAAGCCAGTGCGGTGGTGCCGTAGTAGCAGGCGATGAGCAGGCCGACGCAGAGGATGGCGTCGCCGAGGAAGTGGCTCGACACCAGGGTGAGCAGGACGAGCAGGCCGGCCGCCGTCGCACCGAAGAAGACGGTGCCGAAGCCCGGCGTCAGGTGACGGGGGTGGATGCGGGCGAAGGCGCGCGGCAAGGCGCCGTGAGCCGCCATCGAGAGCGTGCCCCGCGAGGTGCCGACCAGGCAGGTGAGCAGCGCGGAGGCGGCCGAGACGCAGACGGCCAGCTGCATCACCCTGGCGAGCGCATCACCGAGGACGGGTGGGGCGAGGGTGGCGAGGACGTCGGCGGCGTTGTCGGGGTTGCCGAGCCCGAGGCCGTCGGTGCCGGAGCCCGCGAAGGAGAGTGCGGCGAAGGCGGTGAACAGGTACGTCCCCAGCAGGACGAGGGTGGAGATCACGGCGGCCTGGCCGGGGACCCGGCCGCTGTCCCGGGTCTCCTCGTTGGTGGTGATCAGGGCGTCCCAGCCCCAGTAGATGAACAGGCAGAGCAGCACGGCCTGGGCGAACGGCCCGAAGCCGTCGAAGCCGAGCGGGTCGAGCCAGGCCAGTGACGGGGTGGCGGCGCCGGGCCGGGTGAGGGCGACGGCTCCGAAGCCGAGCAGCGCGATCAACTGGAGCCCGAGCAGCGCGTACTGGACGGCGGCCGCGACGCGCAGGCCGCGGTGGGCGATCGCGGTGAGACCGGCCAGTAGCAGGACGGCGGTCGTGGTGACGGTCGCGCCGTCGTCGGCGAGCGCATGCAGACCGAGCAGAGCCAGCAGGTAGCCGGCGCTGACCTTGGCGAGAGCGGTCATCGCGATGACGGTGGCGGCCTGAGCGACCCAACCCCCGGCGAGCCAGCCGGCGGCCGGCCCGAAGGCGCGGGTGGTCCAGACGAAGGTGGTGCCGCAGTCCGGCATCTCCCGGTTGAGCTCACGGAACGCGAAGGCGGTGAGCAGGATCGGCAGGAAGCCGAGCAGCAGCGCGGCCGGGGCGTGGTCCCCGGCGACGAGCGTCACGAAGCCCAGGGTGACGGCGATGCTGTAGGCCGGGGCGACGGAGGAGAGGCCGAGCGCGATCGAGGCGGCGAGGCCGACCGAGCCGGCCCGCAGGCCCTTTCCGGCGGGGGTGGGTGGTGGGCCCGGTCTGACGTCGGTAGCGCGGGGGTCGGGTGTCACGGCGGGCTCCTGGGGCGGTGGGGGGCACAGGGAGTTGTTAAACGCAGATTTAAGAGATGGCTGCTGTATCAGTCAAGAGCTGAGGAGGTATTGTTAAATCGAGATGCAAGTGAATCAATGAAGGGAGAGGGAGTGGCGGCCAAGAAGGGCAGCGGCAAGGAGGCTCGCCGGGCCGAGCTGGGGGCGGCGGTGCAGCGGGCCCTGATGGTGCGGGGCCTGGAAGGACTGCGGCTGCGCGACATCGCGGAGGAGGCCGGGGTCACGCCGGCCGCCGTGCTCTACTACGGCGACCTCGACGGCCTGGTGCACGAGACCTACCAGCAGGCCATCGAGCGGTACAGCCGTGGGCGCGAGGAGGCGGCGGACGGCTTCGCCGACGCCCGCGACAAGCTCAGGGCCTGCATCGACAACGGCGTCGCCACCGGCCCGGATGACGCGCTGACCAGGCTGCTCTTCGAGTACTGGCCACGCTGCCTGCGTGACGCGAAGGCCGCCGCACTGGACAGTGCCTTGACGGAACGTCAGATTGCCGTCTATTCGGCGATCCTGGTCCTCGGCGAGGCGCAGGGCCACTTCGTCCTCCCGGACCCACCGCGCCTGCTGGCGGCCAACTTCGTGGCGATGGAGGACGGTTACCAGATGGAGGTGCTCGCCGGTCGGCGCACCCGCACCGAGGTGATCAGCGCACTGAACTCCTACGCCCGCGCCGTCACCGGCCACGACCCGGGCGTTCGGACCTGAGTAGGAGCGGGCCGGCGCGGAGCGGACAGCGCGCAGGCCGACATGGCCTGAGCGCGAACCTTGCGCTGATCGTCCAGGGGCAGGCAAGCGGGAACCAGCTGATTCAGGCGACGACCGGAGCCCCCTACGAGGACGGCCGCGCCGCCAACGTCGCGGTCACCACCGTGCCCGCCGTCGAGGCCAAGCCGCGCATCGCCGCCGACGTGGACGCGGCCCTCTGCCGGTAGACCGGCGGGCAGCGCGGTCCCCTCCTCCCATCGAGTCCCGGGGGAGGCTCGACGGCGAGGTGACCGCCGCGGTCCTGACCCGTCCTGCTCGACCTCACCCCGGAGAGCAGGGCCTTCCGACCGCTTCGTGGCGGCGCGGGCGCAGTGGAGGACGTCGGTGAGGGCTTGGCGGGCGAGGGCCGGGTCGTCGTCGCGGGCCGCCCGTCGGAGGTGGCGCGCAGCACCGCGTCGGGCTGCAGGCCGGTGTCGGCCGGGTGGGCGTCGGCCCGGCGGGCGCCCACCGGGCCGACGCGGCGGGGGCGGGATTCCTCGCCGGGGTGTTACGGGGGCGGCCGTGACCGGCCCGGCCCCGGGCGCCGTTTCGCCCCGGGGAGCCACGGCCGCCGACGGAGCCTGGCCAGCGCAGTGGGCGGTGCCGGGCACGGCCGCCGTTTCGCTCCGGGGCGTTTCGGTGGCCCCCGGGGGCGGGTTGTCCCGCCTCCCGGGGCTGGGTGCGGTGTGCGGCGAGCAGCCGCTCGGCCCACTCTCGGTGGCGCACCATCACGCCATACGCGGCGTGGAGAACCTCGCCGTGCATGGGCGTCGGCTGCTGCCGAGGCGGAAACCAAAGCCGGCGGCTCCTGCACCTGCGCTCCGCGACCGCCCCCGTAACCGGTCCTCGCCGCGGCCGCCGAACTGATCGCCCCTATCGGACGATAACGGTCCCGCTGTTCGGCCGGTAGTGCCAGCCAGATCCCAGGGTATTGCAGTGGATGGTGGACCACCCGTTATTGCTCGCCTCGTTGCCGGTGAGGGTGGTGTGTCGGCCGTCGCTGCTGTCGCAGTACGCCTTCACCTTGTAGACCTTCTGGGTGTTGCAGTGCACCCCGAAGTAGTTCGAGTCCGATCCCGGGGTGCAGTACGACGGGATCGAGGCGAGGGAGCTCTGGCCCTGGGCGGACGCGGTCGTCCGATCTGCCGGCGTCGCACCGGCGTAGGCGGCGGTGCCGGCCACGGCGAACACCGCACTCCCCACGACGATGCCGACCTTCGATGCTATGCGCATTCCACACTCCTCGGATCTATCGCCGGATGCCCCGGCTCGACTACGAGAAGCCTTTCCCAAGCCGCCTGAGCAGAGCAACGTTCGGCACCTGTCCCGGACACCGGTCCGGTGTCCGGCCTGGTCAGACCTCTGTCCGGGACAAGCTCGGTGGGGTCCGGCGCCGGGGTCGAGAGTCCGGGTGGCGTTTGACCGGCGCCCGCCGGCCGCGCCCGGCCGCCAGGCGGAGCTGGCGGCGTTACTCAGGGGCCTGGTGACCGTCCGGCCTGATCGGTGCGCGGCGGACAACCGGCCTGGTGGGCGGGACGGGAGCGGTGCGGCGCAGAGCGGCGGCGAAGGCGGCTTCGACCCAACCGGCGATGGCGGTCATGGTGTGGTGGTCGAGGTGGGCCAAGCGGCGGGCGGTTTGGTGGTCGGCTTCGGCTTCGGTGGGTTCTAGGCCGGCGCGCCGCAAGGCAGTGAGGACGATCTTCCTCCGGGTGTCCGGGGCGGTGGTGGCCTGTGCGGCGCGGGCCCGGTACGCCTGTTCGCGGCGCCAGCGCCGGACGGTCAGGTCGCGGTCGGGTCGGAGGTGGTGAGGTTCTCCTCCACCACGACGTAGCCGATCCTGCGCCATGTCCGTGAACGTGACAGCACCGAGGTCGACCACGAGCGTCGACGGAGCCGGCTGGAGCGCGATGACCGGCGTGTGTGGCAGGGAGACCTGGTCGACATCGAGCTGCCGCGCGCCCACATCGCCACCGGGAAGCCGGCCTCGCCCCGTGGCGGATCCGACCGGTGTGCCGTGCTACTTGTCGAGGACGCCCACCGCGTGGGCGATGACGAGCAGCGAGGTCATGAGTGCGGCGACGCTCTCGATGGCCATCAGCGCCTTGGCCCGGGGGGACAGCGGCATGGTGTCGGTGGGGCTGAAGGCGGTGGAGTTGGTGACCGAGACGTACAGGTAGTCCATCAGGGTGGGGACCCAGTCGCTGGTGCGGGACGAGCCGTCGGCGACCTCCTCGACGGCGTCGTCGTTCTCGTCCTGGGAGAAGCGGAAGTCCGCCAGCGGCAGTTCGGAGCGCTCGGCCTGAGTGCGCGCCACCGGGCCGCCGCGGTCGAGTTCCCAGAACGCCAGGCCGAAGACGATGATTCCGGTGGCCCAGACCTGGAGCGCGGCGAGCAGTAGGGGGCCGCCTTCCTGGGCCTTGTCGGTGACCATGGCGTGCACCAGCAGGCCGAGCGAGATCAGGTTGCTGATGCCGATGAGGGCGACCAGGGTCAGCGACACGATCCGGGAGAGGCGGTTCTGCCGGGTCATGCGGCGCGGGTTGACCGCGATCAGCGGTATCAAGAGCAGCAGTTCCAGGCCCGGCAGGACGAAGCGCGGGAGGAACAGCAGCTGCTCCGGCAGGACGAGGTAGAGCAGCACGGCCGCCAGGGTGGCGAGCACCGCGGGCAGCCGGGCCTCGCCGCGGCGGTCGTGGCGCGGGAAGCGCTGCAGCGCCTTCGCCCGGTGGCCGGGCGTCTTTCTGCCTGAGTCCATGGAGCGTCTCCCGTGTGCGGCGTGGCTGTCACCAGCGGGTTCCCCGCCGTACGGGGTTCACGCTCCCGGGGGGTCGGTAAAGCACAGCGAACCGGTACACCCCGGAGGAGCGCCGAGGTGGACGCCGCCCAGGTGAATGGCGGAGCGTCGGCGGATCTCGTGCAGGAGCGCTCGGACAGCTTCCTTCGGCTGAGCCAGTCCCTCTCGCGGACCGGGCCACCCAGGCGCCGCGGTGAGGTGTTCCCACCCGCGGCCCGTCAGCCCCGGCGCAGCGCGTGACGCGGTGCTTCGCCGGCGACGCAACATCGGCCGGGTTCGCTCCCGCTCGCGCATGACCCCGCCCCCGCCACACCCGTGGGTGTGGCGGGGGCGGCCGAAGGGCGTGGTCCGGGTCAGACGGTGCCGCGGTAGCCGCCGGAGGCTGACCTCCAGCGAAGCGGCCGATACGAGATGTCGTGAACCCCATCAGGCGCGGGTGGGCCGTGCTCAGGTCCTCGGCGCCCTGGCCTTCCTGGTGGCCGAAGCCACCACCGCTCCCGCAGGATCCGGTCAGCCGACGATCGACCTGGCCCCCAACGAGATCCGCCACCTGGTGAACGCACTAATCCTCGATCAGCCGCGCTCTCCACTGGTCGATCGGGCGGCCGGACGCACCACGGACGAGCCCGCCACAGCCACCACCGGCGCAGACTCGCCACCTGATCACGAAGTGCGGCCGGAGTACCTGCAGCGGTTCCCCGCCGCACCTGTGCCCCGGGAGGGCCCGCCGCCGTGCGAAGGAGCGGGCCCGGAGGCTGGTCAGCCCTTGCGCGGGTAGGCGACCAGGCCGCCCTCCGAGACCGACGCGACCTTGAAGACGCCCACCCCGGCCAGGTCGGCCACCGGGACGCCGTCCACACCGTCCAGCGCCTGCGCGGTCCCGGTGGCCAGCGACAGCTGGACGGGCGCCTTGGAGCCGCCGATGCCGCCGTCCTTGGTGAGCGAGGTGCCATAGGCCGTTCCGTCGTCGGTGACGACGGTGAAGGTCAGCGGCTTGCTGCTCTTCGTCTCCTCGAAGCAGTAGCCCTTCTTCGCGGTGAGGTCGAAGGCCAGGTGCTCGGAGACCAGGTAGCGGCCGTTCGGCGAGAGCGCCGAGGCGGGGGCCCCTCCGGTGCCGATCAGCGGCTTGTCACACAGCACCGACGCCTTGACCTGGCCGCTCTCGCCGTCCAGGACGGCCCACACGTTGTGGCTGCCCTGGTCCTTCTCCTGCCAGCGGGCCAGCAGTTGGCCGCCGGCCACCGGCCAGACCGCCGCCTGGGCCGGATCCGCCTCGGGCGGTGCCACCGTGGTGTTGTCCCAGCCCGCCGGCGACCAGAACCTGGTCGCGTCCAGGCTGTTGCTGACCACCGGGCCCTTGCCGGTCATCGCCACGACCGGGCCGTTGCACTGAAGGCAACCCGTGGGCGCGGTGAGCGATTTGGGCTCGACGGTCTGCTGCGCGCCGGTGGCCGCGTCGATTACCGTGACCTTGTCGGTCACCGAGTCCAGCAGCAGCTTGCCGCCACCGCCGTCGAGCACCTCGTGCCGGCCGCCGCTCGGCATCGGGATCTCCAGGTGCTGGGCGGGGACGGCGTCCTGGCCCGAACCTTCGGCGGCGAAGACGTCGATCGAGTAGATCTGCTGGGCCTTGGTCAGCGCGTCCCCGCCGGACTTGCCGGTGGACCAGAGCACCACGAACTCCTTGCCCCCGGCGGACACCACCATCAGCCTGGGCGCGTACGCCTCGCCGAGGCCCTTGACCGGCTTGCTCACCCACCGGACCTTCCCGGTGCCGGCCTCCCGCGCGGTCAGCAGAGACGTCTGGTCCGTGCCGGACAGCGTGACCACCAGCCCGGCCTTCGGCAACACCGCGTAGCTCACAGCCTGCTGGGCCGTCAGCTGCCAGCGCGCGGTGTTCCCGTACGCCGCCGGGACCTTCATCGCGAGCGTGGGCGCATCCGACGGAGCCGACGGTGCACCGTTCCCGGCCGGCGTCGTCGAGGCCGCTCCCGCAGCCGCCCCCGCACTCGCGCCGTCACCAGTCCCACCACTTCCGCCGCTCCCGCACGCCGTGAGCACCCCCGCCGCCAGTAGGACGCCCGCCACCCTGGTGATCCGCACCCGAAAACCTCCTCCCCCGAAGGGGAACGCACACCAGCGCGCTCCCCCGGTCAAGCCGTTCTGGTCGCGACACGGTACCAACGCGGCGGACCTTCGTGCCCGGTTTCCCCGCCGCTCCTGTGACAGTCCGTCAACAAAGCGGCCCCGTAATCCGCGGCCGTCCCGGGGCCCGGCGGGTCGCCGCCGCGCGGCATCCGGGTCGCAGCCCGGAGGCTGCGCGGGAGGGGTGCGGTGCAGGGTCGGGTGCGGTGCCGCCGGGGCAGCACCGCACTGGCTATCCGGACGAGGGGAACGGGAGCCGAGGGTGGTCCTCACCGCGGACCCGGCCCCGGGACAGCGACCGCGGTGATGTGGCGATCACCTCGCAGGCGCACACGATCCGGTCGCAGGCCGGGCAGGTGCCACGTCCGGATCCGGGCCACCGCCCCGTTCTCCTCGTCAAGGCGGGGGCCAATCCCCCGGGAATCGGTACGAAGGGGGGCCGGCCCCCCGCCGGTCTACCGGCAGAGGGCCGCGTCCACGTCGGCGGCGATGCGCGGCTTGGCCTCGACGGCGGGCACGGTGGTGACCGCGATGTTGGCGGCGCGGCCGTCCTCCGTGACGCCGCCGCGGGTCACATAGCCGGGGAGGGTACCGCCGTGGCCCCAGTAGACGCCGCCGCACGTCAGCGGGAAGCTGGCCAGACCCAGCCCGTAGCGGGCCCCCTGGCCGAAGGAGTCGTCCACCGGGACGGTCGTGCGCATCTGCGCGAGCAGTTCCGGGGCGAGCAGGCCGCCGCCGATCAGCGTCGTGTAGAACCGGTTCAGATCGGTGTTCGTGGACACCAGCGCCCCCGCGGCCCAACCCCAGGACATGTCCTGGCGCGTCACGTCGGTGAGCGGGCCGTCGGGTGTCAGCCGGTCGTAACCCTCGGGGTGCGCCTCGTGCACGGTGGTGTCCCCCGGGACCGGGAAGTAGGTGTGCCGCAGACCGATCCGGTCGATGACGCGGTGGGTGATCTCCTCACCCACCGGCCGACCTGTGATCCTCTGGATGATCATCCCGGCGACCAGGTAGCCGGTGTTGCTGTACTTCCAGCCGTCGCCAGGGGTGAAGTCGGACGGGTGGGCGAGCGCGAGGTCGAGGAGCTCCCGGGGCTCGTGGTAGCGGTCCAGCCGGTCGCCCTCCAGGTACTCCGTGTAGTTGGGCAGCCCCGAGGTGTGCTGGAGGAGCTGACGGACGGTGATGTTCCGTCCGTCGATGCCGTCCCCGCGCAGCAGGCCGGGCAGGTAGGTGTCGACGAAGGCGTCGAGCCCCACCTTGCCCTCGCCGACCAGTTGCAGCACGACCACCGAGGTGAAGGCCTTGGTGTTGCTGCCGACCCGCACCTGGCCGTCCACCGGCACCCTCGCCCCGGTGGTCAGGTCACCGACTCCGGCCGTGTACCGGCGGGTCCGGCCGTCCCGGCCGGTGACGGTGGCCAGCGCGGCCGGAGCCTTGAAGTCCCTCACCAGGGCCTCCAGTCGCTGCTGGACTCCGTCCGGCCGACGCGAGGCGGACGCGGCGTCACCGACGGTCGCCGGGTCGGCGGCGAAGGCCGCGGAAGCCCCGGAGCCCGGAGACGCCGTGGAGGCCGTGGCAGCCGTGGCGGAGGTCGGCACGCCGATCGCCAGCGTGCCGAGCGTCAGCGCGCCGGCGACGACGGCCACCGCTGCGCGGGCCCGCCCGCCGGGTCGGAGACGGAGGCGGAACCCGGGCGACACAGACTCGTTCACGAAGGAACTCCTGTCGATGGAGGGGTTCCCGGGGGTCTCCCGGGTGGTCTCCAACAAACCATTCGCGGCCCCCGAGGGTCGTCCGCGCGCAGGACGAGACCACCCCCTCGCCGCTGCGCCCCCGGGATGACACCTCCAGGACCCCGGTCCCACCCACCCGTCCTCCCGGAGCCCCACGCTCGCGCCGTGAGCGGCACCCCCTTCCCTCTGCGCCCCCACCGTTGCGGTGGACCTCTTCCTCGCAGCGCTCGTCCTGTGACCGGGATGGTCCACCGTGATCGGAAGGCGGCTCGCGGGATGAGCGCACGCGCCATGGCTGGTATTACTGGGGGATGCAGGAAGAGACGGCACGCTCCGCGATCGACACGTTCATCTCCGCGTTCAACACCTCGGACGACAGCTATGTGACTGCCCTGCTCTCCCGGGCCCTGACCTCAGACGTGGTCTTCTGGGGACCGTTGGGTCGCAGCGAAGGAATCGCGGCAGTCGAGCGGTTCGTGCTGGACATCCGACGCCACCCGGCGGGGAGCGGCACCATGGTGCGCTGCTCAGCGGTGGACATGCCTGACGAGTGGGCCCGGTACCAGTGGGTCTTCACCACGCCGGATGGAGGCCCCCGCCTGGCGGGAACGGACGTCGTCCATCTACGGCGGAGCCTCATCGACCAGTTCATCGTCTTTGCGGGGGAGATCGAGCCGTCCGCCTCCTGAGTCGTCGTTCTGTCGCTGTCCTTCTCCTGAACTTGCCCCGTCGGCGTTCGGGGGCTGCGGTCCGCGGTCGCTCAGGCCGCGGTGTTGAGGGGGCGTCCGCCCCGGCGGATGCCCTTCTCACTGCGGACACGCGCACGCTCGCGGCGCTGGGCGGCGAGGACGTCGGGGTGGCGGGCGTTGCTGTTGCGCCAGCGCAGGTAGGCGTGCGGGGCCCGGGTCTGGACGGTGTGGTTGGGGTGATGGGAGGTCGTCGCCGACGGATCAGCAGCCGCGGAAGTACCGGACGCCGTGGTGCCCCGAGCCTCTGGCCGTCGGCCGCGCGCCGTGAGATCGTCCGCAGGTGACCGACACCGCTGCTGGGGCAATGACCTCGGAACGCCCGGACGACCGCGTTGCGTCCGCGCTCCGCTTCTCGACGGAACTCGTCGCATGGGTGGCCACCCCCTGGGCGCTGGCCGACTACTCGTGGCTGCTTGCCACCCTCTCCGTACTGGCCCTGATCGGCCTTCCGACGTTGTTCTCCACCCCGGGAGACAAAGCCAACGTGGTCGTCGCGGTGCCGGGTTGGGCCACGATCCTGCTGGTACTGCTCCAGCTCGCTGCGGCGGTGGTCTCCTCGTGGCTGGCCTGGCCCGCCTGGGTGGCGGCCCTCGTGACCGTACTGGCCGCCGCCACCCTCTTCACGGAGCGTCGACGCTGGCGGTGGCTGGTCTCCGCGCACCGACGCGCGGGCTGAGGCTGCCCGCTGCCCGCTGCCCGCTGCGGAGTTGACCCGCCCCGGGGCCGCCGCAGGGTCCGCGACATCCGCGCCGGCGCCCCGCTCCCCCGGCCAGCGTCCCGAAACCCTCCGACCCGGCCCCGGACGGACCCAGGTTCGAAGAACCGCAGGCCAGCGCCCCGCCATGACGTCGGCGAGACCATCGAACGCGAACCCACGCTCCAAGCGCGCCTGGCCCGTCGAGGTCGAAGGTCAAGCTGGGATCGCCTCTCAGCACTGCCCATGATCCGGTCCAGAACGGCGGTCGGGCTGCCACCCCCGCGCCGCCGGCGCACACTCCACGTCACACCAACGCCGCAGCCAGGCACGCCAGTTCGGGGTTCGACCGCTGACCTCCCCCTGCTGGCCGCACTCGACCTGTTCGGGCGGCGGTGGAGCCTGCGCATCCTCTGGGAGCTGAGCGGCGGCCCCGTGCGGGCACTGCGCAAGGCGCTGGAGAAGCAGGGCGTTGTCGCGGGGCAGCCACGGCGTGGCGGCGAAACCGTCCGCTTCGGACGTACCTCGCCACCGATACCCCGTCAACCCACCACCCCGTTTCCACCCGGACGGGATCACCTGGGCCGCCCGCGCCGAACAAAGGCGGATGCGCGGCGCGTTCGGGGGTAGCCGGGGTTGTACCGGCCCAGCCGCACCTGCGGAGGACTCGGCCGTACATCGGACGCCGACGGGCGGGCCACGCACCCGGCCCTCGCCGACGAAAGGGGACAGCTGTGAAGAACCCGGCACAGGAGACCGTCGCGCACGCCGCCGAGGCGGTTCGCGACACGGTCACCAAAACCGCCCGGACCCTGCGTGACCACGCCCCGAAGGATGTCCTGGACCGCGCCGGAGACCTGGCGGCCCAGGCCCGTGGTACGGCGGCGCATGCCGGGCGTGTCGCGGCGGACCACACCCCGGCGCAGGTCCGCTCGAAGGCGGGCCGGGCCGTGGGCGCCGCCCGCGCCAACCGGTCGCCGCTGCTGGCAGCCGCCGCGGCAGCCGTCCTCGCGGTGGTCCTGCTCCGCAGCCTGCTCGGACGGCGCCGGTGAAGGCCGCCAAGATCGCCTACAGGCCGGTCGGCCTGCTGCTGGGCGCATCCGCCGGCCTCCTGGCCGGCGCCCTCTTCAAGCAGACCTGGAAGGTCCTGGGCCACGACGACGACGCGCCGAACGCGACCGACGAGCACCGTACCTGGCTGGAGATACTCGTCGCGGCCGCCCTCCAGGGCGCGATCTTCGGCACCGTGAAGGCCGCCGTCGAACGGGGAGGCGCGGCCGCCACCCACCGCCTGACGGGCACCTGGCCCGCCTGAACCACGGCACTTTCGAACTGGAACAGCGCCCCCGGCTCCGGTTCGCGCCGAGCCCTACGACCCCCGGCGGTCGCCCCGTTCACGCCCGGGCAGGGGGCCGGGCGTGAACGGGGCCTCCACCCCACCGGCCGGACACCGGGCCAACCCGTTTCCACTGGTTCCACTGGTTTCCGCCAGTGCGGGAGCACAAGCGGGGACGTCGAGCACGAGCTGGCACCGGGCGTCCTGCGCCTGCTGCCCCGCGGGACGGCACGCGGCGTGTTGTCCGCGGGGTCGGAAGCCCTCGCCCACCTGACGGTTCACCGCCGACGCCCGGGCCTGGCCGTCCGGCCCTGCCCCTGAGCCTGCTGTCCGTCCTGGGCGATGGCCCCGAGGACGGCGCAGGCGTGGGCACGTGGCCCTGGGTGTCCAGGCAGGGGAGGCGGCGGTCGGAGAAGTCGAGGCCGGCCTTGCTCGGTCATCTCCAGTAGCCGAACCTCAGCCGCCCGCCCGGCTCCCGGCGCCACGGCACCCCGATCGCCGGTCGAACCAGGGTTGGTCCACCCGGTGGTGGGAAGGCGCTCGGTGGTCGGCCGGTACGGTCGGCCACGAGGTGCAGGCGGTGAACGATGATGACCTATCCCACCAACCCGACGGGCAGCGGTGCGGTGCAGAAACCCGCGACGACGGCCCCCACGCCTCCCGGCGACTACGCGGCCGCAGCAGCCGAGCCCTCGTCGGCGCCCGGTACCGGGCCCGGACGCCCCGGGCCGAAGCGCCCCGGTCCCGTGGCCGCGGTCCGGCAGCAGGACGCCTCGGGGCCGCCCGCCGGCAGAACGACCGTTCTGAAGGGCGCGGTGGCACGGATCGTGGCCACCGCCGCCTGCGAGGTACCGGGTGTCCACCGGCTGGGCGGCGGACCTTCGCTCACACATGGCAATCACGGGGGCGCTGATCGGAACGACCCCGCTCGCGGGGTGGAGGTGGAGGTCGGCGAACGGCAGGCCGCCGTCGACCTCGATGTCGTGACGGAGTACGGGTTCTCCATCCCGCGCACGGTCGACGCTCTCCGGGCCGCCGTGGTCGCCGCAGTGGAGCAGATGACCGGCCTGGAGGTGGTCGAGGTGAACGTCCGCGTCACCGATGTCCACCTGCCGCAGGACGACCTCCCGGCGGCGGGCGAGACACCACGGGTCATCTGACCCGGACCCTCAGGGCTGTCCGGGGGACCCACCCTTACGGCCTGTCCTGGCGCCCGGTCGACCGGTCCCGGTCGGCCCGATCACCGCGGGTCCGCTCCCGCACTCCACGGGCCGGCTTCGAGTACCGGGTAGCAGGAACGACCGGCCGCCCGCGCAGGCACGGACGGCCCCTGAGCCTCCTCTCCAGCGGCAGGGCGCGCGCATGGCCAGGGGGGCGACATCGTGTGGTTGTGCGGCGGGGACGTGGTCGGGGAGGCGTTCGCAGAACCTTCCCAGCGGGTGGCGGGCCAGAGCCGTGGCGTGAGGGCGGGGTCGGCCCAGCCCGCCGGTGCAGAGCAGGGCAGATCAGGGCAGAGCAGGAGGGTGGAACCGGGTCGGCAGCTGGACGGTGACGTCGGCGCGGGTGGCGCCGGCCTTCTGAAGATCCGCGCCCTCCTGGTCGTCCGGGCCCGCTACGCAGCTGCGCCAGTCGAGGCGCTGGTGGTGGACGCGGGCGAGGCCGCCCAGGAGGCCCGACACGGCCGACGCGCCGCCTCGGGCCCCGGTGAGACGCACCGACACAGAGGGGGGCGGCGTGCGCGGCTCCGCTCGCGTCGGCCACCGTGCCGAGGACGGCGGCGAGGGCGACGACGAGGGCGAGGCCGGCCGCAGCCCCGCTGGAGAGGCCACTCAGCGCAACCTCGGCTGCACCACGGAGTACCCCGGGCGCAGCGCCTGCGCGGGGCGCGTGACCCCCGCCGATCCGCCGCTGCCCGGCGTGATGTGGCCCGCCCGGCCGGCCCACGGCGGCAGGTGGCGAGCCGCCGGGCTGCCGGTCGGGCCCCCGGAGGCCGCCCGGAGCGAAACGCGACCGCGCCGCGCAACCCGGGCGGCCGGTGCCGGGTGGTCCTTCAGGGGCGCGCGTCAGGCCCGGTGGCGGGAGAGCGCCACGACAGCGGCGGCGACGAGCATGGCGGCACCGGCGGCGGCCAGTACCGGCCCGGCGTACCGGGCGGACTGGAGCACCACGTCCCGGGCCGGGCCCTCCCCGTCGCGCGCGACCGCCGACCCGGCCGTGTCGGTGAAACCCGCGATACCCGCCTTCGCCCGCACTGCCCCGGCGCGCAGGCTGTCGGTGGCCCCGTCGAGTCCCTCCTCCACGGCGTGCCGGGCCTGGTCCGCGCCGTGGCCGACGAGTTCCCGGGCGTGCTCGGCGGTGTGGCTGACGCGCTCCCGTGCGTCGGCCACCCCGTGGCTGACCCGTTCCCGGGCCTGCTCGGTGCTTCGGAGCACGCGTTCCCGGGCCTGTTCGGCTGCATCCCGCGCCCGGGCTGCGACGTCGCTGCCGGCTTCGCGCTCCGCGCCCGTGTCGGCGAGACGGTCGCGGGCCTCCTCGGCCTGCGAACTCAGCTCCGCCATGGTGCGGGCGGACTCATTGGTGCTGTGGTCGGCGTCCATCGGGGGCACACTCCTCGGTCACGTCGATGTGTCGGTCTCGTCGACGTCAGTCAGGTCGACGGGGCGGTCAGGGTCGGCGGGTCGGTCAGCTGGACGGGGGTAGGGGCGGTCGTGCGGTTGACGTCAGCGCAGGGCCGGCGGGCAGGCTCTCCCAGACGGACGCGGCCCGGTGGGGCCCGGGCGTGGGAGGTGGACCGCGTCACAGCTCACGCAGGGCGGGGAGCAGGGTGCGCTCGGACCAGTCGAGGAAGACCTCCCGGTGGTCACCGCCGCCTGGACCAGCGCCACCTCGTCGAACCCCGCGTCGGCGTACGCCCGGACCGCTTCGACGAAGCCCTCGACGCGGTCGCCGCAAGGTGCCGCGACGAATCGACTCGGCGACGTGTCCAGCCACGGAGAGTAGTCGTCGGAGATGGCAGCGAAGTCGTAGCCCGCCTGCTCGGCGTGGACGACGTCCCGCACCAGGTGCCGGGGGCCGGCCCGCCCGCTCATCACCGTGTAGCCGAATCTCACCATGTCCGGACGCCTGCCCGGGTCCCGCGGAACCACACTTCCTTGTTCGGTCGTCGGCCCGAGACGGGGCGGCGGGCGCCGCTTCGAGCGACGCCCGCCCGCCTCACGACCGACCGCCGCGCCGGGGCAGCGGCCGGCTGGAGCTCCACGCTCCCGGCGGGGCCCGCGAGATTCGCTTCGGCCGGGGATGGGCACACGCCCGGTCGGACCCACGACGCGGTCGGAGCCGGGAGGACGCACCATGACGACCAAGTCCCACCCCACCGGGAACGGGCGGAAGCGGCTGCGGCGAGGCGACCACGTCTCCTGGCGGAGTCACGGAACCACCGTGACCGGCCGGGTCGAGCGGGAGATCACCTCGCAGGTCGAGGCCGCGGGCCGGACGGTAGACGCCTCACCCGAGGAGCCGCAGTACGAGGTGCGCAGCTCCGCCTCCGGGCGGACGGCCGTACACCGGCCGTCCGCCCTGCGCCGACGGAAGGACTGACCGGACACGGCGGCGCCGGCACGCACCGCTCGTCCTGGCGGCGCGTCAGCAAGAGCGGCTTCAGCCAGAGCGTCGGCGGGTCGCCCTCCGAGAGGAACACGAGAACGTCATCAGCCTTGCAGCGTGAGTCGGCGAGGTCGAAGAGGGACCCGAGCGCGGGCCGGCAGGACCGCTCGAAGGCTCGTGCCCGGCCCAGGTCCGGTATCGGCCGAGCGGGCCGCCGCCCGGCCGCTCATGGCGGAGCACTGGCCCGCCTACGAGGAGTACCAGGCGAAGAACGACCGGGAGATCCCGGTGGTCGTGATCGAGCCGACGGCGTTCGGTCGGCCGCCGGGGGCCCGGCCGGGCGGCCCGGCTCGACGCCGTCGTCCGGCGGGGACTGTCCCCTCCCGGCGGTAGGGTCGTGCCGCCGACGCACCGACCGAGGGGGACCCTGATGACCGACCGCACGACCGACGGCGCCGCGAGCACGCCCAGCGCGGCCCAGGGCGCCGTCAGCGCCGCCGGCGACGACGCCGTATGGACCGCGGGGCGGCTGCGGCGGGTGGCGAAGTCCTCCGAGGGGCTGGTGGTCCTGGACCCGGGGATCAGCGACGAGGAGATGGACGGCTGGCCGGCGCCGGTGCCCGAGGAGGTCCGCACGCTGCTGCGGGTCGTCGGGGGCGTGCGGATCGCGGTCTCGCGGTCCGCGGTCAACGGCCACCTGTCGATCGAGCACGTCGACCTGGGTCACCCCTTCAACCGGGGCTGCTACCCGGCCGGTGACAGCAGCTGGTACGTGGAGCACGCCGGCGGCGCCGGCACCCACTGGTTCGTCTACCTCGACCACGGCGACGGCCACACCTACGTGGACGTCGACCGGGTCACGGGGGCGTGGGGCCCGGTCTTCCGTTTCTGGGACGCCACCGACTCCGTGCGCGTGGCGCCGTCGCTGACCGCCTGGCTGGAGCGCCTCGCCGACTGCCTGGAGGAGGCACTCGCCTCGGCCCGGGCCGAGGCCGGACCCGGCACCGCCATCGAGGTCAGGACGTTCGGCCGCCACTTCGGCGATCGGTGGCCGGACCCGGAGCGGGAGGCGACGACGGTGGAGCCGGTCACCGCCGCGGCGGCCCGGTTGAGCGGTGACCCCCTGCTGCGCGAGGCCGCAGCGGCCCTGCCCGACGACGCCCTGCTCGCCGATCTGCGGTCCGTCACCGGCCCCGCCGCCGTCGACTTCCCGCTGCCGGTGAGCTGCCGCTACGCCCGCTGGTCGGCCGGGGCCCTGCTGTCCGCCACCGCGTGGGACGGCGAATAGCTCCGCGGGGCGGGGCCGTCGGCCCACTTGGCTGAATCTCGCCCCCGGTCGGCGGGCCGACGCCCGTGTGGTCCCGGCCGCGCGGGGAACGCGGGCTCCCGGACGGCGCCGGACACGAGGTCCGGCGCCGCACGGCTGGACGAGAGAGGGCGATCCTCATGATGGCGACAGTGGCGGTGCTGGCTCTGACGATCCTGCTCTTCAGTGCCGGACTCGGTCTCACCGTGGCGGTGGCGGGCCTGGCGAATCGGTTCGGGCGGTCGGCCGCGCGCCGCCGGCGATGACCGGTGGGCGACCGACCCCGCCGGCAGGGGCCGCCAGTGCAGGACGGAGGAGAGCGCCGCACCGCACCCCGCCAGGAACCAGGCCAGGCGGCCGTGGGTGCGGGCCAGGCCTGATCACCGGAACGGCGAGCGCCTCGCGCCGCCGTTCCAGGCGCCGGGGCTCCACCGCACCCTCCCGGCCGGCCGCCCCCGGCAGGCGGCCACCTCGCGGGCCAGCGCCCGGTCCTTCGGTGTCCGGTCCTTCGGTGTGAGGTCCCCACCCTGCTGTCCCGAGCTCCTGACGTCGCTGTGCACCCCTTCCCCCCGGTCAGGGCGGGGGTCGCCGATGGCCGCCCGGCTGCGGGCCGCGGACGGGCTCCGGACACTGCGCTTCCCGGCGCTCCCGGTACGGCGCCTGGCGCAGGAGGAGTTCAGCGAACCCGGCCACCGGTCTGGTCCTGGCCGTGATCGGCGTCGTCCTCCGGGCGGCGGCCGCCGCCACTACTGGGAGACGCCGGGCGGCCGTCCATTCTGGCACCGAGGTCCTGACCAGGGGTCCTGGTCAGGTCGGGACGCCCGGGTCCACCCGCCGACCCGCCTCGCCCCCGGGCGGGCGGGTCATCGCCCATCTGATCCCCCTGGTCACGCCGGCCGCGCCCAGCCGGACGGCCGGCCCCTCCACCACCGGCAGGTAGGGCAGGCGGAGTTCCCGCCGCGCCCACCCGGGCAGCAGCGAGACCGCGCCGGCCGCGAGCAGCCCGTACGGCGGTCGGACCACCCACGGCAGGGGCGGCCGGAGGAGGATGAACCGCGCCGCGTCGAGGGCTGCCCTGGTCCGGTGCAACTCGGCGCGGTACGCCGCGAGGACGCCGGCGAGCTGCCGCTGGTCGCGCGGCGGGTCGACGACACCCAGCGCGGCGGCCACGACGGCGGCGTCGGCCACGTAGCCGTCATAGGCCTCGTCGTCCAACGACCTTTCCCCGTAAGCCCGGTGGGCACGGAGGAAGCTGTCGACCTCGGCGGCGTGCACCCAGCCGAGCAGGTGTGGATCACCGGCCCGGTACGCCTCCCCCGAGGCACTGGTGCCGCGGACCCGCTCGTGCACCGCCCGCACGTGGTCGACCGCCCGCTGCGCGTCGGCCGCCGTCCCGAACGTGGTGACCGCGAGAAACGTGCTGGTGCGCTGGAGCCGGCCCCACGGATCGCCCCGGTAGCCGGAGTGCGCCTCGACGGCGGCCATCGCCAGCGGGTGCAGCGACTGCAGCAGGAGCGCCCGGAGTCCGCCGACGAACATCGAGGCGTCCCCGTGGACGACCCGGATGGGCCGGTCCGGGCCGAACCACCGGGGGCCCGGCGTCTCGTGGATCCGGCTCCGGGTCGCCGGGCCCTGCGGCCCGGCCACCCGGGCGAACAGTTCCGCCCCGGCGCGCCGCCGGAGCGCGGCGAGGGCCGGGATGCCGGAGATGCCATCGGTCATACCTGCCACTGTAGTTCCGCTCCGCGCCGACGGGCCGCCACCGACGGGCCGCCGCCCACGGGCCGCGCCACCGGCCGGGCCGGTCGCACGGCGATCCCCGCTACCGGCGGCAGGGATCACGGGCGCGGGTGACGGTCCGTGGAGAGCCGGGCGGGGCCGGCTTCCCGGGGACCGTCGGAGCGGACGCACCGGCGCCCGGAGCGGCGGCCTACGAGCCGTTCCCGTCGTCGGTGCCGGAGACGGGCGGACTCAGGGGTCCGCACCGGGCGCCGCACGCGGCCGACCACGCACCTCACCTGGGAAGACGTGGCCCGGCCTTCGGTTTGGGAATCGCTTCTGATCCCTGGCCCGCGCGCGGACGCGGTCGTGGACGCCCGGAGTACGCGTCAGCCGGCCGGAAGACCCACCGCCAGGGTCAGTTCAAGGACCCGGTACGGCGATGCGAGATCCGGAAACAGCTCCCGCAGCTGCGACATCCGGTACCGGACTGTCTGCGGATGGACGAACAACGCCGCCGCCACCTCGTCCCGCCTGCCCTGGTGCAGCAACCACGCTCGCAACGTCTCCTCCAGCCGCCGCGCGGTCGCGACGGGCAAGGTCCGCAACGGTGCGAGCGCGCGGGCACGCAGGTCTGAGAACGCGTCCATGTCGGCGCTCAGCACCAGCTCGGGCAGGTGGGCCTCGGTGTCGCGGATGTCAGCGGAGAGGGAGCGCGCGCGTACGGCTCGCGCGTACGAGGCGGACGCACGAGTCCACGGCCGGGCCGGGCCGACCACGGCGGTGCGGTCGGCCAGCTGCCGCAAGAGATGCGATCGGTCGGCATCGGGAACGAGCAGCACACCGGTGGCGTCCGGCAGATCATCGAGGACGAGGGTGCCCGGGTCGAGCGCGCGGTAGGCAGGCCGGGCCTGGGCGGCGGGCAGCAGGACCGCGGTCAGCGAAGTCGGAGGCTGCCACCCGGCCCGTTGAACAGAGGCCAGCAGCACGTCCGGGCTCGCGTCGGCGAGGAGGTCGCGGGCCAGGTGTTCCAGGTGGCGCTCGCGGGCCCTTCCCCGAGCCGCCAGTTCGTCGGCGTGGCCCGCGGCGCTCGCGGCGGAGAGCTCGTCGATATAGGCGAAGGTCAGCTCCGCGAACTTGGCGACCTCGGCGGCGGGCAGACCTACGGGTACGGCACCCGCTGCCAGACACCGCCAGGCCACGCGGGCGCCGACGCGGTAGGCGCTGAGCAGGGCGTCCATCGAACGGCCGTCGCGCACCTCGCCGCGGCCCAGCTCGTAGGCTGCGTCACCGGCGTCGCCGCCCGTGGCATTCCCGCTCGCGAGGTCCAGGTAGTGGCCCAGGGCGGTGCGGACGGCTCGGCGGATGGTGCCGCCCATGCGGCCCGAAAGGGCGTTCGCGTAAGGAGGGACCTCGTCGATGATCGCCTGGACGACCTCGTCGGCGGTGGACCTCAGCGCGGCCCGAAGCGCGGTGACCGTCGTCTCGTCCAGGACCAGCTCGCTGGCCCTCCGGATTGCTTGACTCACGCTTTTGTTCCCTGCGAACAATTCGGTCGACCAGATTCACGTCCTACGGTCAGGACTTTACACCCTGAGGCGCAGCAAGCTGGAGTCATGACGAGTGCAGCCCTCCGCAAGAGGGCGTGGAAACTGCTGGAGATGGTCACGACGCCGCTGCTGCCGTCGGACTACCTCGACCTGGTCAGCCCGCTGCGTGCGGGCGCCGACCTGCGCGGGCGCATCGAGGCCGTGCACCCCGAGACGGGTGACGCCGCGACCGTCGTGATCAGGCCGGGGCGGGGCTGGCGCGGCCACGCGGCCGGTCAGTACGTGCGGATCGGGGTCGACGTCGACGGGAGGCGCCTGTGGCGTGCCTACTCCATCACCTCGCCGACAGACCGCCAGGACGGCCGGATCACGATCACCGTGAAGGCGATCCCGGACGGCAAGGTCAGCAACCACCTGGTCCGCAGGGCGACACCGGGCACGCTGGTCCAGCTCGACCAGCCGACCGGTGACTTCGTGCTGCCGCCTGCCAAGCCCGCCAAGGTGCTCTACCTGACGGCCGGCAGCGGCATCACGCCCGTGATGGGCATGCTGCGCGACGTCGAGTTGGATGACGTCGTCATGGTCCACTGTGCGCCGCGGCCCCAAGACGTGATCTTCCGCAACGAGCTGCACGGCCTGGTCGCGGACAAGAAGCTGCGCCTCGCCGAGGTGCACAGCGCCACGGACGGCAAGCTCGACATCGCCCGCCTCGGCGAACTCGTGCCTGACTGGGCCGAGCGCGAGACCTGGGCCTGCGGGCCCGCGGGCCTGCTCGACGCCGCGGAGGAGTACTGGACCGAGCACGGTGTCCGGGAGCGCCTGCGCACCGAACGCTTCCGACCCCGCATCGTCGTCGCCGGCGACGGCGACGGCGGCGGCGGCGAGGTCACGTTCAGCGCCACCGGCACGACAGTCGACGCGGACGGCGCCACGCCGTTGCTGGACATCGGCGAGGAGGCCGGCGTGCTCATGCCCTCCGGGTGCCGCATGGGCATCTGCTTCGGCTGCGTCACGCCGCTCAAGGCGGGCGCCGTCCGCGACCTGCGCACCGGCGAGATCACCGAGGCCGAGCCGGGCGTCCTCATCCAGACCTGCGTGTCCGCCGCGGCGGGCCCCTGCGACATCGAACGGTAGACGCACCTTGACCGCCATCGACCCCACCGCCCACCTGACCGCGCAGCAGATCGAGGAGCTCGGCCGCGAGCTGGACGCGATCCGCGACGAGGTGATCGCCGACCGCGGCGAGAAGGACGCCGCCTACATCCGCAAGGTCATCTCGGCGCAGCGCAAGCTCGAGCTGGCCAGTAGGGGCGTGCTGCTGTTCTCGGTCTTCCCGCCCGCGTGGCTGCTCGGCACCGCCGGCCTGTCCGTGGCGAAGATCATGGACAACATGGAGATCGGCCACAACGTCCTGCACGGCCAGTGGGACTGGATGCGGGACCCGAAGATCCACTCCACCACCTGGGAGTGGGATCACGTCTCGCCGGCCGAGCAGTGGAAGCACTCGCACAACGAGTTGCACCACACGTACACCAACGTGATCGGCAAGGACAACGACCTCGGCTACGGCATCATGCGCGTCGACGAGGACCAGAAGTGGCACCCGGCCCACCTCGGCCAGCCGCTGTGGAACTTCCTCAACGCCTGCTTCTTCGAGTACGGCATCGCGGCGTACGACCTGGAGCTCGGCAAGAACCTGCACAAGCGCCGCCGCAAGGACCCGGAGTTCCGCGCGCGGGCCAAGGCCGTGGGCCGCAAGATCCGCAAGCAGGTGCTCAAGGACTACGTGATCCACCCACTGCTGTCGGGCCCGTCGTTCCTCACCACGCTCGCCGCCACGTTCACCGCGAACCTCGTCCGCAACATCTGGTCACACTCGGTGATCATGTGCGGGCACTTCCCCGAGGGCGTACAGGTCTTCGAGCGCCGGTCGATCAAGGGCGAGACACGCGGCCAGTGGTACCTGCGCCAGATGATGGGCTCGGCGAACATCAGCGGCAGCAGGGCCATGCACTTCATGACCGGCAACCTGTCGCACCAGATCGAGCACCACCTGTTCCCGGACCTGCCGAGCAACCGGTACGCCGAGGTCGCGGTGAAGGTGCGCGCGCTGTTCGAGAAGTACGAGCTGGAGTACGTCACCGGGCCGCTCCCCGCGCAGGTGTTCTCCGCGTGGCACAAGGTCTTCCGGCTCTCGCTGCCCACCAAGAAGCCCGAGGTCATGACCCCGGACGGGCACGCGATGGTCGTGGTCCAGCACGACTGACACGGTGACGGCCCCGGGATGCTCCGCGGGCCGTCAGCCGACGGACAGCAGGGTCGGGTCCGCCATGATCCGGCGGATCGTGGTCTGCGCCGCGCCCAGCACGGGTCCGCGACGCCCCAGGGCGGACGAGCGCAGCGCCTCCGGGGCCCAGGGCCGGACGGTGACCCGGTCGGTGAGTTCGGCACGGACGGACGGCAGCAGCCACGCGGCCAGTTCGGCGTAGGTGCCGCCGAGGACGAGGCCGTCCGGGTCGATGAGGTCGACGGCGGAGGTCAGGGCGAGGCCCAGGGCACGGCCGGCGCGGTCCAGGGCCGCCAGGGTCGGCGGGTGCCCGGCACCGGCCCGCTCGGCCAGCAGGGCGACCGGGTCGCCGGCCTCCGCGGGTGCGGCCGGACCCGGGTCGTGCTGCGCCAGACCGGCCTCTCGCAGCACGGCCGCCTGGCCCGCGTACTGCTCCAGGCAGCCGCGCGCGCCGCAGACGCACCGGAGGCCGTCCGGGTGGACGGGGATGTGGCCGAGTTCGCCGGCGAAGCCGCGGGCGCCGCGGAACACCTGCCCGTCGATGACCAGGGCGGCGCCGATCCCGGCGTCCGCGGAGACGTGCACGAAGGTCTCCGCGGCCTGCTCGGCGTTCCAGTACTCGGCCAGGGCCCCGAGGTTGGCCTCGTTCTCCGGCTCGGGCGCGGTGTCCGGATCGGGCCAGTGGTCGGCGACGCGGACGGTGTGCCAGCCGAGGTTGGGCGCGCGATCGACCTGTCCGGCGGGTTCGTTCGGCACCACCCCGGGCACGGCCAGGACCCGCCCCTCGACGCGCAGTCCGAGGTCGCGGGCCTCGGCCTCCGCGTCGGCGGCCAGCGCGGCGACCTCCGCCAGCACCTGCCCGACCGGCCGGCCGGCGTTCGACCGTTCGGCCCGGCGCCACACCCGGGGTTCTCCGCGCAGGTCCACGACGCACGCGCCGAGGTGCATGACGCCGATCTCCAGACCGAGGCCGGCGGGGCCCCGGTCGCTCACCGACAGCGCGCGTCCGGGGCGGCCGACCCGTCCGTCGGGGGCGGTATCCGTCTCGGTCAGCGCACCCCGCCCGATCAGTTCGTCGACCAGCGAGGAGACGGCCGCCCGGGTCAGACCGACGCGTGCGGCGACATCCGCGCGGGACAGCGGGCGGCTGAGCGGGTTGTGCGCGGCGACCGTGCCGAGGACCACCGAGAGGTTGCGCCGTCGCATGTCCTGTTGCGAAGCGGGCCCGGAGCCCCGGCTGTGCCCCGTTCTGCCGACCACTCCCACGCGCGGGCCCCTCCTACCGGTCCTCGGCCGGGGCTCCCTGCAAGGCCCCGGCCCGACGCAGGGTACCGCTGATCCGTTCGAGTGCGTCCGCGTCCCGTGCCACGGCCTCCAGCACCGGGCCGTCGGCGGTGCGCCACCGGCGGGCCACCGCGTCGGCGGGCTCGCCGGTGAGCAGGGCGGCGGCTTGGGCGGCCGCGCCGAGTGCGACCAGTTCCCGCGCGACGGGTACCCGCACGGCCCGGCCCGAGAGCCGCAGGACGGTCCGCTGCCAGGCGCGGCCCCGGGCGCCGCCCCCGATCAGCAGCAGCGGCTCGTCGCCCGCCGGCTCCTCGCCGCCCGCGCGCAGCACCTCGTCCAGGGCGGTGAGCAGGGCGTGGGCCGCGCCGTCGTAGGCGGCTTGGAGCACCTCCCCCGGTGTGGTGTCGTGACGGAGTCCGTGGACCAGGCCTGACGCGCCGGGCAGGTCCGGTGTGCGCTCGCCGTCCAGGTAGGGCAGCACCACCACGGTGCCGCCGTCCTCGACCTCCTCGCGCCCGCGTCCGAGGAGGCCGGCGACGCGGTCGACGGCGAGGGTGCAGTTGAGCGTGCAGGCGAGCGGCAGCCAGCCGCCGAGGGCGTCGGCGAAGCCCGCGACCGTCCCGCTCGCGTCCACCGGCCTCTTCCGGCCGACGGCGTAGACCGTCCCGGAGGTGCCGAGGCTGAGCACGGGCTGCCCGGGCCGCAGTCCCAGCCCGAGGGCGGCGGCCATGTTGTCGCCGGTTCCGGCGGCCACCAGGGCCCCCTCGCGCAGCGCCGTGCCGGGGCGGACCAGGCCGGCCGGTGCGCCCGGCACGAGGACCTGCGGCAGCAGGGCCGGGTCGAGGCCGATGCGGTCGAGGACGTCCTCGTCGTAGCCGTCCGGCCCCCACCAGCCGGTCCCCGACGCGTCGCCGCGGTCGGTCACCGCCTCCCCGGTCAGCCGCTCGGTCAGGAAGTCGTGCGGGAGGCGGACGGCCGCGACACGGTCGGCCGCGGCCGGCTCGTTGGCGCGCAGCCAGGCCCACTTGGGAGCGGTGAAGGCGGCGGTCGGCAGGCTGCCGGTGCGCCGGACGATCTCCGCCGGGCCGATCCCGGCTCGCAGCGCGGCGGCCTGGGGGGCGGACCGGACGTCGTTCCACAGCAGCGCCGGGCGCACCGGTGCGCCGGCCGCGTCGAGGGTGACCAGGCCGTGCTGCTGGCCGGCGATCGAGACGGCGGACGCGCGGCCGGCCCAGCCCGTCCGCGCGACGGCCTCGTCGAAGGCCCGCCACCACTGCTCGGCATCGCTCTCCCGGCCGGCTCCCTCGCTGACGGTGTGCGGGGCTCGACCCTCGCCCAGGACCGTGCCCGTGTCGATGTCGACGGCGAGGGCCTTGGTGGACTGGGTGGAGCTGTCGACGCCGATCACGACACGCTGCTCAGCCATGCGTTCCTCCGATGGGGGGTTCCTTCTGACGCCCCGGCATACTAATTTGTTGAGAGCCCTGACAAACACCCCTGCGCACCGATCCGGAGCCGCTCCATGTCCAGCGACCCGCTCGCCCCCACCCCCGCGCACAAGTTCACCTTCGGCCTGTGGACCGTCGGCTGGCAGGGTCGCGACCCCTTCGGCGACGCGACCCGCCCCGCCCTCGACCCGGTCGAGACCGTGCAGCGGCTGGCCGGACTCGGCGCCTACGGCGTCACCTTCCACGACGACGACCTGATCCCCTTCGGCGCGGACGGCGCCACCCGCGAGGAGACCGTCAAGCGCTTCCGCGCCGCGCTGGACGCCGCCGGACTGAAGGTCCCGATGGCGACCACCAATCTGTTCACCCACCCCGTCTTCAAGGACGGCGCCTTCACCGCCAACGACCGCGGCGTGCGGCGCTACGCGCTGCGCAAGACGATCCGCAACATCGACCTGGCCGCGGAGCTCGGCGCCTCGGTCTACGTCGCCTGGGGCGGTCGCGAGGGCGCGGAGTCCGGCGCGGCCAAGGACGTGCGCACCGCGCTCGACCGGCTGAAGGAGGCCTTCGACCTGCTCGGCGAGTACGTCGAGCAGCAGGGCTACGACCTGCGGTTCGCGATCGAGCCCAAGCCCAACGAGCCGCGCGGCGACATCCTGCTGCCCACGGTCGGCCACGCCCTGGCGTTCATCAACGAGTTGGAGCGCCCCGAACGGGTCGGCGTCAACCCGGAGGTGGGCCACGAGCAGATGGCCGGGCTCAACTTCCCGCACGGCATCGCCCAGGCCCTGTGGCACGGCAAGCTGTTCCACATCGACCTCAACGGCCAGTCCGGCATCAAGTACGACCAGGACCTGCGCTTCGGCGCGGGCGACCTCCGGCAGGCCTTCTGGCTGGTCGACCTGCTGGAGTCGGCCGGCTACGACGGCCCGCGCCATTTCGACTTCAAGCCGCCGCGCACCGAGGACTTCGACGGCGTCTGGGCCTCGGCCGCCGGCTGCATGCGCAACTACCTGCTGCTGGCCGAGCGCTCCCGCGCCTTCCGGGCCGACCCGGAGGTGCAGGCCGCGCTCGCCGCATCCCGGTTGCCCGAACTCGCGCTCCCCACCGCCCATGACGGCCTGGCCGGCCTGCTCGCGGACCGCTCCGCCTTCGAGGAGTACGACGTCGACGCCGCCGCGCGGCGCGGCATGGCCTTCGAGCAGCTGGACCAGCTGGCTCTCGAACACCTCCTCCGGGCGCGCTGACCCCGTCACGGCGAAGCCGGGTCGTGCGAGCCGCACGACCCGGCGCCCCCCGGTGCTCACCTCGGCCGATGGCCGCGGTCCGGTACCCACCCCGGCACGGCCGGGGCGGGCCGGCCGGGGTGGCGCGGTGTTCTACCGACGCCGGACGGTGTTCAGGCGCTGGAGGACGATGAAGACGAACAGCAGCCCGCCGATCACGATCCTGGTCCACCATGAGCTGAGGGTGCCCTGGAAGTTGATGACGGTCTGGATCAGGCCAAGGACCAGCACACCCAGCACGGTGCCCAGCAGGTAGCCGGAGCCGCCGGTGAGCAGGGTGCCGCCGATCACCACGGCGGCGATCGCGTCCAGTTCCAGGCCGACCGCGTGCAGGCCGTACCCGGAGAGCATGTAGAAGGTGAGCAGCACACCGCCGAGCGCCGAGCAGAAGCCGCTGATCGCGTACACGGTGGTCTTGGTCCGCCCCACCGGCAGACCCATCAGCAGGGCGGACTGCTCGCTGCCGCCGAGCGCGTACACGTTCCGCCCGAGCCGGGTGTAGTGCAGCACGACGAACCCGGCCGCCAGCACCAGCAGGGCGATCAGCACGCTCGGCGAGACGAACAGGTCGCCGAGCGGGATCCGGGTCTGCGCCATCGCGGTGTACCACGGATCCGTGATGGAGATCGACTCGATGCTGATCGTGTAGCACAGTCCCCGGGCCAGGAACATGCCCGCCAGCGTCACGATGAAGGGCTGGATCTCGAAGACGTGGATCACCCACCCCATCACCCAGCCGCCGGCCGTGCCCATCAGCAGTACCAGCGGGATGACCACCAGCGGCGGCCAGCCGTGCCGCTCGACCAGCCAGGCGGAGACCATGGTGGACAGCGCCACCACCGCGCCGACCGACAGGTCGATGCCGCCGGTCAGCACGACGAAGGTCATCCCGACCGCGACCACGAGCAGGAAGGCGTTGTCGATCAGCAGGTTGAGCAGCACCTGCCCGGAGAAGAATCCGTCGTACCGCACCGAGCCGACGGTGAACATCGACACCAGCAGCACGGAGGTGACCAGCAGCGGGATCTGCTCGCGAACTCTGGTCAGCAGGGCGTTGGCGTTCACGCGCCGACCTCCCGGTCGGTGATGGCGGCGGCGGGGCCCGGCCGGACGCCGCTGCGGCGGCCGGCGCCGCGCCGGGCGAGCTTGGCACGGAAATTCGGCGACTGGATCAGACAGACCGTGATCACCACGAAGGCCTTGAAGACCAGCGTGGTCTCCGGCGGGATGCCGATGGTGTAGACGGTGGTGGAGAGGGTCTGGATGATCAGCGCGCCGAGGACGGTGCCGCCGATCGAGAACCGGCCGCCGTTGAGCGAGGTCCCGCCGATCACCACCGCGAGGATGGCGTCGAGTTCGATCCACAGCCCGGCGTTGTTGCCGTCCGCCGCCGAGACGTTGGAGGAGACCATCAGTCCGGCGACCGCCGCGCACAGCGCACTGAACACGTACACCAGACCGACCAGGCGCATCGCCCGGATCCCGACCAGCCGGCTGGCCACCGGATTGCCGCCGACCGACTCCAGCAGCAGGCCGAGCGCGGTGGAGCGGGTGAGCAGTGCGGTGAGCAGCGCGACCAGCGCGCTGAGCAGGATCGCGAACGGCATCGCCAGCCAGTAGCCGCCGCCGATCAGCTTGTACGGTTCGCTGGTGATCGTGATGATCTGGCCGTCGGTGATCAGCTGGGCGACGCCGCGTCCGGCGACCATCAGGATCAGGGTGGCGACGATCGGCTGCACGCCGACCCGGGCCACCAGCACCCCGTTCGCGAGGCCCAGCAGTACCGCCGTGCCGAGTGCTGTGCCGACCGCGCCGAGCACCGTGCCGAGGCTCCCCGGGTCGGTGGCCTCGCTGATGTGGAGGCAGGCCAGCGCGCCGGCGATGGCGACCGTGGAGCCGACCGAGAGGTCGATCCCACCGGTGGCGATCACCAGGGTCATGCCGAGCGACACCAGGATCAGCGGCGCGCCGAAGTGCAGGATGTCGACCGTACTGCCGTACAGGTGACCGCCCTTGAGGTGGAGGGCGAAGAAGTCCGAGGTGAAGGCGAGGTTCGCGAGCAACAGCACGGCCAGCACGGCGGCCGGCCAGAACAGCCGGTGCCGGGTCACCGCCCAGGCCCTCGGGGTGGTCGGCGCCGTGGTCATTGTTCCGCTCCGCTCGCGATGGTGGCCAGGACGCGCTCCGGGGTGAGCTCGCCGTCGTTGTCGAGTCGGGCGACCATCCGGCGGTCGCGCAGCACGCCCACGCGGTGGCTGAGCCGCAGCACCTCCTCCAGTTCGGCGGAGATGAACAGCACCGCCATGCCCTTCTCGGCGAGGTTCGCGACCAGCTTCTGGATCTCGGCCTTGGCGCCGATGTCGATGCCGCGGGTGGGCTCGTCCAGGATCAGCAGCTTGGGGTCGGTGATCAGCCAGCGGGCCAGCAGCACCTTCTGCTGGTTCCCGCCGCTGAGGTTGCGGACCAGCGCCTCCGGGTTGGCCGGGCGGATGTCCAGGGCACGGATCCAGCGCAGCGCCAACTCGTCCTGCGTGGTGCGCGACAGCGGACGGGCCCAGCCGCGGGCCGCCTGTAGCGCCAGCACGATGTTCTCCCGGACGGTCAGCTCGCCGACCAGGCCCTCGGTCTTGCGGTTCTCGGAGCAGAACGCGATGCCGTGGGCGATCGCGTCGCGCGGGCCGCGCAGGTCCGTCTCGGCGCCGTTGATCCGCACGGTGCCGCGGTCCTTGTGGTCGGCACCGAACAGCAGCCGGGCGGCCTCGGTCCGGCCGGACCCCAACAGGCCTGCCAGGCCGACCACTTCACCGGGGCCGATGGCGAGGTCGTACGGCTCGACGGCGCCCCGCCGGGCCAGGCCCTCGGCTTCCAGGAAGGCCCGGCCGGTGGCCGGCGCGGAGCGCTCGCGCCGTTTGCCGCCGGCGAGCTGGTCGAGTCCGGCGAGCTCGGAGCCGATCATCCGGGAGATCAGGTCGATCTGGTCGAGCTCGCTGGTCAGGTACTCGCCCTCCAGTCGGCCGTTGCGCAGCACGGTCATCCGGTCGCAGATCTCGTAGATCTGGTCGAGGAAGTGCGAGACGAACAGGATGGCGACCCCCTGGTCCCGCAACCGCCGTATCACGGTGAAGAGCTGGCGGACTTCGTCGCGGTCCAGGCTGGAGGTCGGCTCGTCCAGGATCAGCACCTTGGCCGAGACGTCCACCGCACGGACGATGGCCACCAGCTGCTGGACCGCGATGGAGTGGCTGCCCAGCGGTGCGCTGACGTCGATGTCCAGCTCCAGCGTGCGGACCAACCGGGCGGCCCGGCGGCGCATTTCGGCCCAGTCGATCAGGCCGAGGCGGCGCGGCTCGCGACCGATGAAGATGTTCTCCGCGACCGACAGGTTCGGGCAGAGGTTCACCTCCTGGTAGACGGTGCTGATGCCCGCCTCCTGGGCCTGCAGCGGACCGGCGATCCGCACCCGCCGCCCGGCCAGCACCACCTCGCCGCCGTCCGCCGGGTGCACCCCGGTCAGCACCTTGATCAGCGTGGACTTGCCGGCGCCGTTCTCCCCCATCAGGGCGTGCACCTCGCCGGGGAAGAGCCGGAAGTCGACCCCGTCCAGCGCCACCACCCCGGGGAACTCCTTGCGGATCCCCCGGACTTCCAGGACCGGTTGCTGACGCACCCCGGTTCTCCTCTCCTCGTGCGAACCCGGTCCGCCCGGGAGCGTTCCGCCGAACGCTCCCGGGCGGGCGGGGGCTTGTCAGTACTGGCGGGTGGGCAGCGCGGCCGCGGCCTGGTCCTGGGTGAAGACACCCTCCTCGGTCTTGATCCGCTTCGGCACCTGCTCGCCGGCCTTGACCTTCTTCACCAGGTCCATCAACTGGTCACCGAGGAGCGGGTTGCACTCCACGTCGACGTTGATCTTGCCCTGGCTCATCGCGGTGAAGGCGTCCTTGACCCCGTCGACCGAGATGATCCGGATGTCGGTGCCGGGCTTCTTGCCGGCCTCCTCGATCGCCTGGATCGCACCGAGGGCCATGTCGTCGTTGTGCGCGTACAGCACGTCGATCTTCGGCTGGGCCTTCAGGAAGGCCTGCATGACCTCCTTGCCCTTCGCCCGGGTGAAGTCACCGGTCTGCGAGGCCACCACCTTGAACTTGGCGTCCGCCTTGATCACGTCGCCGAAGCCCGCCTTGCGGTCGTTGGCCGGCGCCGAACCCGTGGTGCCCTGCAGTTCGACGATGTTCACCTCGTCGGGCTTGCCCTGGTACTCCTTCGTCAGCCACTCGCCGGCCTTCTTGCCCTCCTCGACGAAGTCCGAGCCGAGGAAGGAGACATAGAGCGAGTCGTCCTTGGAGTCCACCGCCCGGTCGGTGAGGATCACCGGGATCCTGGCGTCCTTCGCCTCCTTCAGCACGGTGTCCCAACCCGACTCCACCACCGGCGAGAAGGCGATCACGTCCACCTTCTGCTGGATGAACGAGCGGATCGCCTTGATCTGGTTCTCCTGCTTCTGCTGCGCGTCGGAGAACTTCAGCTCGATGCCGGCCTTCTTCGCGGAGTCCTGGACCGACTTGGTGTTCGCGGTGCGCCAGCCGCTCTCCGCGCCCACCTGCGAGAAGCCCACGACGAGCTTGTGGCCGGAACCCTTGTCGGCCGAGCCGCCGCCGGCGCCGGAACCGCACGCGGTGAGGACGGCGACCATCGCACCGGCGACCAGGGCCGCCGCAGCTCTCTTGGACATGGTGGGACTTCCTCTCGGGATCATCGATCGCGCGGACGGCACCGGTCACGTGAACCCGAGGTGTCGGCACCGTTTCGCTCGAAACAGATTGTTAACGCTCACAATCGGCAGCGGCAAGACCCTCGCGGCCCGTTACCCAATCTTGACCAGCGCCTTGGCTCCGCTCCGAGGGACCATCAACTCGACCGTACTGCAGGGAGTTGATTCGTCGCGGGCGGCAGAGTCCGACGGGAGCACCGGATCGCACCCGGCCGACGGCGGACGCGGGTGCGGCCGGGAACGGCACCCGTCGGGCCGTGCTCCCGCGGGGAGTGTGCGGGGGCCTCACCTGCCCGAAGTGCCGGTTGCCACCAGCCGTCGACGCGGGCGAACGGTCGGCTGGCACCCGCGGGTCGACGGGAGCGTCGACAGCGACCCCCGGGGACGCCCGCCCCGGTGCGCGCCGACCGTCGGCACCGAGGGGTGCCGGCCGGAGCGGAAGGGGCTGAAGTTCACTCGACCGTGGTGGAGCCCGGCGCGGGCCACGCGCTCCCGCGACCCCGACCGGGGGTCGGTCCTGTCCGCACGGTCTCCATCCGGCCACGCCGAGGCGCCGTCCGCGCCGTCCGCACCGTCCGCGGCGTCCGCACCGGCCTCGACCGCCGGACGGCACCCGACAGCGCGTGGGACCGGCGGGCCCCCGACGGCCCGGCACCGTCCGGACAAGCGCATCCGGCAGCCGCAGGCCCCGAGTCAGCCGCTGCGGGCGGGACCGGCGCTGCGGCGCAGGACCATCTCCGGGGAGATCTGGACGTGGTTGCGGACGTGAGCGACGCCGGCCAGCTCCTCCAGGAGGAGTTCGAGGGCGCGTCGGCCGAGTTCGCCGAAGTCCTGGCGGACGGTGGTGAGCGGCGGGGTGAAGTAGGCGGCCTCGGGGATGTCGTCGAAGCCGATCACGCTGATGTCGCCCGGCATGGCGCGGGCCGCCTCGTGCAGGGCGCGGACCAGGCCGAGGGCCATGTGGTCGTTGGCACAGAAGACGGCGGTGACCTCCGGGTCGTGCGCGATCCGACGGCCCGCGTCGTAGCCGGAGCGGGCGCTCCAGTCGCCGCTCTCGACCGGCGGCACCCGGGCGCCGCCGGCCTCCAGCGCCTCCCGCCAGCCGGTCTGGCGGTCGCGGGTCTCCATCCAGCCGGCCGGCCCCGCGAGGTGGTGCACCGTGCGGTGGCCGAGGTCGAGCAGGTGGCGGGTGGCGGCCTCGGCGCCGACCCGGTTGTCGAACGACACCATCGGCACCCGGGACTGGCTTCCGGAGCCGACCGCGACCACCGGCACCGAGCTGGACAGCCGGGCGAGGACGCCGACGGCGGAGATCTGCGGGGCGATCACCACGATGCCTTCCACACCCTGGTCGCGCAGCCGGTCCACGGCCTCCTGAACGGAGCGGCTGTCCAGGGAGCGCAGGCTGGCGACGCTGACGAAGTAGTCGGCGGTGCGGGCGGCGCGCTCGATGCCGTCGAGCATAGAGGCGGGCCCGTACAGCGTGGAGTCGAAGCTGACCACGCCCAGCGTCTTCGAACGGCGGGTGACCAGGGCGCGGGCGGCCGAGTTCGGCCGGTAGTCGAGTTCGCGGATCGCGGCGAGCACCCGCTCCCGGGTGCCGGGGCGTACGTGCGGGGCGCCGTTGAGCACCCGGGACACCGTCTGGTGGGAGACGCCGGCCAGCTTCGCGACATCCGCCATCACCGGCTGTCGCACCTCTGTGCCGACCGCTTCAGATCCCACGCGCAGTCCCCTCCGGTGCCCCGGTCCGACCGTCCGCCACGAGCCGTGCGGCGGCGCCACTGTCTCATGCCTACACCGTGCAGTGTAATGTTAGCGTTAACAGACGACGGAGGGCAGACGCCGGCCACCTCGCGCCACCCGAGGCGGGGGCCTGCGCCGGGAGCGCGACCGCGAGCGGGGCAGTCGAGGGCCGAAGGGCGCGGGGGCGCCGCCGCTGGCGACGCGATTCCCCTCGGCGGCGGTGACCGGTGATGCTGCTCCCGCAGCAGGAGTGGCTGCCGAGGGGGACCGACGGCGCGCCGGTACCGGACCCACGGGCTGTTCCACCGCCGGCCCTCCACCCGTTCGGGGCCGACGGGCGTGAGGCCGACGCCGGCGCGCTCCGGGTCCGCTCCCCGCCCACCCACGCCCCGCACGGACGAGCCGGCGACCTCGGCAGCCCACCGACCGCCCCGGGAGCGTCGCCGGTCGGCACGGCCGGGGTCAGCTCGCCCGCCCCGCAGGATCAACGGCCTTTCGCTGCCGGTCTCTTGACGCGGCCATTGCGAAGCTGGCTTGATTGGCGAGTGGGAGCGCTCCCATCATTGCTGCCCACCCCCTGCACCCTCCCCACCCGAGGAAGGCCCCACCCGTGCCTCCTGTCACCCCCGCCCGAGGCGTGTCGCGGCGCGCGGCCGCCGTACTCACCGGCCTCGCCCTGGCCGCCGGCGCCCTGACCGCCACCGGGCTCACCGCGCCCTCCGCCCACGCCACCGCGTCCCCCGGGGCCGGCCCTGCGGCCGCGGTGGCCGACTCCCCCGTCCGGGTCAACCAACTCGGCTACCTGCCCGACGGCCCCAAGCGGGCCACCGTCGTCAGCTCCGCCACCGCCCCCCTGGCCTGGCAGCTGCGCGCCGCCACCGGTGCGCAGGTCGCCTCCGGCACCACCACGGTGCTCGGCGCCGACCAGGCCTCCGGCCAGTCGACCCACCTGGTCGACTTCGGCGGCTACCCCGGTACCGGCACCGGCTACACCCTGGTGGTCGGCGGTCAGGCCAGCCACCCGTTCGACATCTCGGCCTCGCTCTACGACGGCCTGCGCGCCGACAGCATGTCGTTCTTCTACCAACAGCGCAGCGGCATCGCGATCGACGCGGCGCTGGCCGGCAGCGCGTACGCCCGCCCCGCCGGGCACCTGGGCGTGGCCCCGAACAAGGGGGACACGAGCGTGCCCTGCCAGACCGGCGTGTGCGACTACCGCCTGGACGTGCGCGGCGGCTGGTACGACGCCGGCGACCAGGGCAAGTACGTGGTCAACGGCGGCATCGCGACCTGGGAGCTCGTCAACTCCTTCGAGCGGGCCCGCCGGTCGAACGGCGACGCGGCACTCGGGGACTCCACGCTGCGCCTGCCCGAGCGCGGCAACGGGGTGCCGGACGTGCTCGACGAGGCCCGCTGGGAGCTGGAGTTCCTGCTGCGGATGCAGGTCCCCGCGGACCGGCCGATGGCCGGGATGGCCTTCCACAAGATGCACGACGCGCAGTGGACCGGCCTGCCGACCCGGCCCGACCTCGACGACCAGGAGCGCGAGCTGCACAGGCCGTCGACCGCCGCGACGCTCAACCTGGCGGCCACCGCCGCCCAGTGCGCCCGGGTGTACGCGCCGTACGACGGCGCCTTCGCCGCCCGCTGCCTGGACGCGGCCCGCCGCGCCTGGGCGGCTGCCGGGGCCAACCCGAACGTGCTCGCCCCGGCGACCGACAACACGGGGGGCGGCGCGTACGAGGACGCGGACGTCTCCGACGAGTTCTACTGGGCGGCGGCCGAACTCCTCGCCACCACCGGCGAGTCGCAGTACCGGGACGCGGTCACCTCCTCCCCGCACCACACCGGGCCGGTGGACGGCTTCTGGTGGGGCGGCACCGCCACGCTCGGCCGGATCACCCTGGCGACCGTCCCCGGCGTGGCCCTGCCCGCCGACGACGTCAACCGGTTGCGCTCCCTGCTGACCGCCGCCGCCGACACCCACCTGTCCACCATGGCCGGCCAGGGCTACGCGGTGCCGATCCCCGCCGACGCCTACGTCTGGGGCTCCAACAGCTCGGTCGCCAACGACGCGATGGTGATGGCCGTCGCGTACGAGCTGACCGGCCGGCAGGGCTACCGCGCCGGGGCGCTGGAGACGCTGGACTACCTGCTGGGCCGCAACGCCCTGGACCACTCCTACGTGTCCGGCTACGGCGAGCGCGCCTCCGAGAACCAGCACCACCGGTTCTGGGCGCACCAGAACGACGCGACGCTGCCGCACCCGCCGGCCGGCTCCTTCGCGGGCGGCCCGGACGCCGGGCTGGAGGACCCGATCGCCAAGTCCCGGCTGGCGGGCTGCGCGCCGGCGGCGTGCTACGTCGACGACATCGGCTCGTACTCCACCAACGAGGTGGCGATCAACTGGAACGCGTCGCTGGCGTGGCTGGCGGCCTTCGCCGCCGAGCGGCGCAGCACCCCTACGGCGCCCGCGGTGCAGGTGGTCCCGGCCGCGGTGACCGTTCCGGAGGGCGGCTCGGCGACGGTGGGCGTGCGGCTGTCGGCGGCGCCCGCGCAGACCGTCAGGCTGACGGTCTCCCGCTCCTCCGGTGACCAGGACCTGGCGGTGGCGTCCGGCGCCACGCTGGTCTTCACCCCGGCCGACTGGGCGACGGCCCAGCAGGTCTCGCTGACGGCGGCGCAGGACGCGGACGCGCTGGCGGGCGGCGCGGTCTTCCGGGTCGGTGGCACGGGGGTGACCGCGGCGACCTTCACGGCGACCGAGGCGGACGACGACACGGCCCCGCCTACGGCGTCCTGCTCGGTGGCGTACAGGGTGGACAGTTCCTGGGGCAACGGCTTCACCGCGACGGTCACCGTCCGGAACACCGGCACGTCGACGATCTCCGGCTGGACACTGGGGTGGGACTTCACGGGTGACCAGAGGATCACCACCGCGTGGAACGCCACCGTCAGCCAGTCGGGCGGCTCGGTGACCGCCCGGGACGCCGGCTGGAACGGCACCCTGGCACCCGGCGCCACCGCGGGTCTCGGCTTCCAGGCCGGCTACTCGGGCAGCAACGCCGCTCCGACCGGCTTCACCCTGAACGGCGCGGCCTGCGCCTGACCCCGCTGCGCCACGGCCGGTCGCCGCCGGCCCCGAGGTGGCGGACGCTTCGCACCCGCACGGGTCTCGAAGCGTCCGCCGCCTCGCGCCGTCCCGGCGACCGCGCGGCCGGAAGGCCTCGACGCCCACGTCCTGCCGGCCGGGCCCGCCCGCCGCGCCCGGGTCCGGGCAGCCGTGCGCGCCGGCACCGGAGCCGGGGAGCGGTTCCGGTGCCGGGGAGCGCTTCGGCTCGAGAGCGGCCGCGGGACCGCCCCGCACCGGTCCGCGGTCAGTAGCCGTAGATCATCTTGTAGGCGACCTCGGGCAGGAACTGTCCGGCGGTCGATCCCGTGCCGACACCGCAGTTGCCGTCCGACTCGCCGGGCACCTTGATCCACAGGAGCATCTCGGCGCCGCCGCCCCACCCGGTGGGGGTCCCGATCCGGCGTCCCGCCGGGTTGCACCACGCGCCGTCGGACCCGTTGCCGTTGCGGCTGGTGTCGACGACGAACGGCTTGGTGAAACCCTTCGTCGACTTCAGCGCCGCGTTGACCGCGTTGCCGTACGCCACGTTCTGGGCGGTGGTGAGGTAGTTCGAGACGTTCAGGGAGAAGCCGTGGGCTCCGGCCACCCCGGCCGCGGCCAGGTGTCGGGCCATGGTCTCGGCACTCAGCCAGGCGGGGTTGCCGGCGTCCAGGTAGAGGCGGGTGTTCGGCGCCTTGGCGTTGAACTGCGCGACGGCGCCGCTCAGCAGCACGTTGCGCTCGGAGATCTGGGCCTGGCTCATGCAGCTCTCGTCGCCGAGCGAGTCGGGTTCGAGGACGACCACCGCCGGCCGGGTGCCGATGCCGGCGGCGAAGGCGGCGATCCACGTCCGGTACTCGGCGGCGCTGCCCGCCCCGCCGCCGGACTGGCCCGCGCAGATGTCCCGGTCGGGGATGTCGTAGGCGACGAGGACGGGCAGTTTGCCGGCGGCGGCGGCCGCGCCGGTGTAGGCACCGGTGGCCGTTCCGACGGCGCCGCTCCAGTTGCCGAACCAGCGGGCCGACGGCACGTTGGCGATCGACGCCTGGATCGCGGCGGCGCGGCCGTCGCCCCGGTTGGCGTTGACCCAGCGCTGTGCGCTGGAGTCGGGGTCGGCGTAGAAGCCGCTGGTCGTGAGGGCGGGTCCGGCCGCGTGGGCGCTGCCGGGGTCGAGCGCGAGAAGGACGGTGGTCAGCGCGGGTGCCATGAGCAGGGACAGCCTGCGGCTCGATCGGCGCACGGTGGTTCCCCCGCTACGGGGTGGGGGTGGGTGGAAGGTCCTGGACGGTGACGGTCGGGTGGAGCCGGCGGGTGTGGTCGAGCGGGCGGACCGAGCCGGTCAGGCGCAGCGGCACGGTGAGGCGGGCGTCGGTGCTGGAGGCGGCGATCCGCAGTTCCAGCGCGCCGGGTTCGACGATCCGGTGGCCGTCGCGGCCGGTGAAGGAGGCCAGGTCGGCGGGGAGCGCCAGCACCACCCGGCAGCCGGCTCCCGCGTCGAGCGGGATCCGCCGGTAGCCGACCAACCGCTGCACGGGCTGCACCACCGAGGCCACCGGGTCGTGCAGGTAGAGCTGCACCACCTCGGTGCCCGCCCGGGCGCCGGCGTTGTGCAGCTCGAAGGCGAGCCGGAACTCGCCGTCGGTACCGGCCTCGGCCACCTCCACGGTGAGGCCGGCCCAGGTGAACTCGGTGTAGCCGAGACCGTGTCCGAAGCCGTAGGCGGGTGTCGGGTCGGTGCTGGAGACGTCGCCGGCCTGGGCCAGCCGGGCGGCCAGGTAGGTGGAGGGCTGGACGCCGGGGTGCGCGGGCACGGAGACCGGTAGCCGTCCGGTCGGCTCGACCCGCCCGCTGAGCACGCCCGCGAGGGCCCGGGTGCCCTCCTCGCCGGGGAAGAAGCACTGCACGACGGCCGCCGCCTCGGTGACCGCGCGCCCGAGCGCGTACGGCCGCCCGGCCAGCAGGGTGACCACCACCGGCGTGCCGGCGTCCAGTACTTCCTCCAGCAGCTTCCGCTGGCTGCCGGGCAGTTCGAGCGAGGCGGCGTCGCAGCCCTCGCCGCTGGTGCCGCGGCCGAAGAGCCCGGCCCGGTCCCCGAGGGCGAGCACCACCACGTCGGCCCGCCGGGCGGCCCGGACCGCCTCGGCGATGCCGCCGGTGTCCTCGCCGTCCACCGTCACCCCGCGCACCGTACGCAACTGGCTGCCGGCGAACTCCGCCTCCAACGCCTGCCGCAGGGTGGGGAGTTCGATGCCGGCCGGGGTCCGCGGGTGCTGCGCGCCGACGTGCACGGGGAAGGAGTAGCAGCCGAGCACGGCGGTGGGTTCGTCGGCGTTCGGCCCGATCAGCGCGATCCGGGCGGGGCCGCGCAGGGGCAGCAGGCCGTCGTTGCGCAGCAGTACCACGGCCTGCTCGGCGAGTTCGGCGGCGAGTGCGCGGTTGGCGGGCCGGTCGAGGTCGACCAGGCCGCGCAACGCCTCGGGATCGCCCGGGTCGGTGCCGGCGAGGGCGGCGGGCACCGGGTCCCAGTCGGCGTCCAGGAGGCCGAGCTGGGCCTTCTGCACCAGGACGCGGCGCAGCGCCCGGTCGATCAGCGCCTCCGGTACGGCTCCGGCCCCGACCGCGTCCAGCAGGGGCTGTCCGAAGGTCTGCACGGTCGGCAGTTCGACGTCCACTCCGCTGGCCAGGGCCAGTGCGGCGGCGTCGGACCAGTACTCGGCGACGCCGTGCAGCGTCTTGAGGAAGGCGATGCCGAAGTAGTCGGCGACGAGCGTGCCGGTGAAGCCCCAGGTGTCCCGGAGCAGTCCCGTGAGCAGGGCCTCGTCGGCGGCGGAGGGCAGGCCGTCGGTGTCCGTGTAGGCGTGCATGACCGAACGGGGACGGCCTTCGCGGACGGCCATCTCGAAGGGCGCCAGGATGACGTCGGCGCGCTCGCGGGGGCCCATCGAGACGGGGGCGAGGTTGCGTCCGGCACGGGAGGCGGAGTACCCGGCGCCGTCCACCGCCATCGCCTCGTACAGCTCGGGGCCGATGTCGCGCATCGCGCCGGTCAGCACCAGGGTGCAGACCGGCAGGCAGAAGGCGGCGGTCGGCAGGACGACACCGATCAGCCGGTCGTACAGGCCGGTCTTGCTGATCACGTACTGGACGCAGCTCGGCAACGCCCTGCCCGCTGCCCTGACGTCCCGCCAGGGGCTCGCCGCCCGTTCACCCGAACGGACACCCCGTGAACCGCTCACCCGGCCCTGCTCCGGCGTCGTCGGGCGCGGGCAGATGCCGGAGCGCTTCGAGCACGCGAACCACGAGGCCGGATCAACGGCCTGACCAGCGCGGGGTGGGACGCCGACAGGGGGGCGGCGAGCCCCGTCCGGCCCGCCGCCCCCGTTCACCGCTCCGCGGCTTCGCTACGCCACGGAGAAGCGGTACACCGTCGTCGAGCGGAACTCCTCTCCCGGGCGCAGGGCGGTGGAGGGGTACTCGGGACGGTTGGGCGAGTCCGGGAAGTGCTGCGTCTCCAGTGCGATGCCCGCGTACGCCCGGTACGGACGGCCGGAGCGGCCGGTCAGCGACCCGTCGAAGTGGTTGCCGGTGTAGACCTGGAGGCCCGGCTCCGTCGTCAGGCATTCGACCTGCCGGCCGCTGGCCGGGTGGCTCAGCACCGCGACCCGGCGCAAGCCCGTCCCGTCGAGCACCCAGGTGTGGTCGAAGCCCGTACCGGCCGCGCGGACCTGGGGGTCCTCGACCGCGACGCGCTCGCCGATCACCGCCGCCTCGCGCAGGTCGAAGGGCGTGCCGGCGACGGACTCGACCGGGCCGAGCGGGATCAGACCCTCGTCCACTGGCAGGTAGCCGGCGGCGTCCACCCGGAGCAGGTGGTCGAGCACCGTCCCGCTGCCCTCGCCCGCCAGGTTGAAGTACGCGTGGTTGGTGAGGTTGACGACGGTCGGGGCGTCCGCGCGCGCCCGGTAGCCGATCCGGAGCTGCCCGGCCGGGTCGAGCAGGTACGTCACCTCCGCGCGGAGCTCCCCCGGGAACCCCTGGTCGCCGTCCGGGCTCCGCAGGCGCAGGCGTACCCCGGCCCGCCGGCCCTCCCGGACCGGCACGCCGTCCCAAAGCCGGGTGGCGAACCCGTCCGGACCGCCGTGCAGGGTGTGGCCGCCCGGCTGGGCCCGCAGCCGGTGGGTCGTACCGTCCACCGGCACCGTGCCGCCCGCGATCCGGTTGGCGTAGCGGCCGACCGTCGCCCCGAGGTAGGCCGCTTCACCGAGCAGGTCCCCGACGCCGTCGCACCCGAGGACGACGTTCGCCCGCCGCCCGTCCCGGTCCGGCACGTCCAGGGCCTGGAGGCGGGCGCCGAGGCTGAGCACCTCCGCGGTGGCCCCCGCCGGGGACCCGATGGTCCAGCGGATGACGCGTCGCCCGTCCGGCAGGATCGCGGCGACCTCCTGGGACACCGTCAACTCGCTGCGGGAGACGAGTGCTTCTCTCGGCACGGGATTGCTCCGTTCCATGCGGCTGGGTGGGTGGCGGCCGGACGCCGGACGCACCGGACCGGCGTTCGGCGGCTCGGGACGGACGGGGTCGGGACAGACGGGGTCGGGAGGGACGGGGTCAGAAGCCCTGGGCCAGGCGGTGATAGGCCTGGTTCCAGCGCAGTTCCTTGGTGAACCGGCGGATGTTCGTGTCGTCGTCGATGACCAGGAGTTCCACGCCGAGCATCTCGGCGAGGTCGTCGAGTTCCTCCGTGCCCAGCGCGCTGGAGAGCACGGTGTGGTGGGGGGCGCCGGCGGTCAGCCAGGCCTCGGTGGAGGTTCGCAGGTCAGGGCGCGGCTTCCAGACCGCGCGGGCGACGGGCAGGTTGGGCAGTGGCGCGGGCGGCTCGACCACGTCTATCTCGTTGGCGACCAGCCTGAAGCGGTCGCCCAGGTCGGCGAGACCGACCACCACCGCGGGACCGGGCTCGGCGTCGAAGACCAACCGGACCGGGTCCTCCCGGCCGCCGATGCCCAGGGGGTGGACCTCGCAGGAAGGCCTGGCGGCAGCGATCGACGGGCACACCTCCAGCATGTGCGCGCCCAGGATCAACTCCCGCCCCGGCTCCAGGTGGTAGGTGTAGTCCTCCATGAACGACGTGCCACCGGGCAGGCCCGCACCGACCACCTTGAGCGTGCGCAGCAGGGTGGAGGTCTTCCAGTCGCCCTCGCCGCCGAAGCCGTAGCCGTCGGCCATCAGCCGCTGGACGGCGAGGCCGGGAAGCTGGCGCAGTGCGCCGAGGTCTTCGAAGTTGGTGGTGAAGGCGTGGAAGCCGCCCTGTTCGAGGAAGTGGCGCAGGCCGGCCTCGATCCGGGCGGCGTAGCGCAGGGCCGCGTGCTCCTCGCCGTCGGCGCGCAGTTCGGGGGCGAGGTGGTAGCTGTCCTGGTACTCCTCGACGAGCCGGGTGACGGTGCTGTCGTCCACGGCGTCGACGGCGGTGACGAGGTCGTTGACGCCGTAGGTGTTGACCGAGACGCCGAACCGCAGTTGGGCTTCGACCTTGTCGCCTTCGGTGACGGCGACGTCGCGCATGTTGTCGCCGAAGCGGGCGAGCCTGAGGGTGCTCAGTTCGGCGCGGCCGGCACCGGCCCGGGCCCAGGCGGCGATCCTGGCGGCGACGGCCGGGTCGCTGACGTGTCCGGCGACGGTCTTGCGGGGGACGCCGAGGCGGGTCTGGACGTGGCCGAACTCGCGGTCGCCGTGGGCGGCCTGGTTCAGGTTCATGAAGTCCATGTCGATGCTCTGCCAGGGCAGTTCGACGTTGGCCTGGGTGTGCAGGTGGAGCAGCGGCTTGCGCAGGGCGTCCAGGCCGGCGATCCACATCTTCGCCGGGGAGAAGGTGTGCATCCAGGCGATCAGGCCGATGCAGTCGTCCGTGGCGTTCGCGTCCAGGCAGATCCGCCGGATCGCGTCGGCGCCGGTGAGGACCGGCTTCCAGACGATCCGCACCGGGACGGCGGCGTCGCCGTCCAGGATGTCGGCGATCCGCCGGGACTGCTCCGCGACCTGGCGCAGCGTCTCCTCACCGTAGAGTGCCTGGCTGCCGGTCAGGAACCAGACCTCGCGGCCTGCGAATGCTTCGGTCATCGGGGTTCGGCTCCTCGGTGGCCGGCGGGCTGCTGGCCGTAGACGTTCTGGTAGCGGTGGTTGAGGCGGTCGATGTCGGCCTGGGCGATCGGCGCCGGTTCACCGAGCTGGCGCGAGAGGTGCACGGTCCGCGCCACGTCCTCGCACATCACGGCGGCCTTCACCGCCGCCTTCGCGTCCTTGCCGATCGTGAACACACCGTGGCTCTTCATCAGCACGGCGGGCGAGCGGTGGCCCTCCAGGGTCTCCACGATGCCCCGGCCGATCGAGTCGTCCCCGATCAGGGCGAACGGACCGACCGGGATCTCCGCACCGAACTCGTCCGCCATCGCGGTCAGCACGCACGGCACCGCCTCACCCCGGGCCGCCCAGGCACAGGCATAGGTGGAATGGGTGTGCACCACTCCCCCGACCTCGGGCATGTGCCGGTACACGTAGGCGTGCGCCGCCGTGTCGGAGGACGGCGCGTACCCGCCCTCGACGACGTTCCCGTCCAGGTCGCAGACGATCATGTTCTGAGGCGTCAGCTCGTCGTAGGAGACCCCGCTCGGCTTGATGACCAGCAGCTCCTCACCCGGGACCCGGGCCGAGACGTTGCCGGCGGTCCAGACCACCAGGTTGTACCGGACCAGCTCCTGGTGGAGGTCGCTGACCTGGCGGCGGATGAGGTCGATGGACGTTTTCACGGGGCCTCGCTCGGTGTGGTCAGGGCGGCGTTGCGGATGTCGCGCAGGCGGTGCAGGAGCTTGTCGGGCCCGGTGCCGAAGTGGTCGTGCAGGGCGCGGTACTCGGCGAAGAGCAGGTCGTAGACGTCGGCGGCGGCCCGGTCGGGCTGGTACGCCCCGCGCCGTACCCGGCCCATCGCGGCGGCCGCGGCCCGTACGTCGGGGTAGGCCCCGGCGGCGACGGCGGCGTGGATCGCGGAGCCGAGCGCCGGGCCCTGCTCCGACGCGGCGACGGAGACAGGCCGGCGCAGGACGTCCGCGTAGATCCGCATCAGCAGGTCGTTCTTCTTGAGACCGCCCGTGACGATGAACTCGGTGACGGGGACGCCGCCCTGTTCCAGGGCCTCGACGATGACGCGGGTGCCGTAGGCGGTGGCCTCCAGCAGGGCGCGGTAGACCTCCTCGGGCCGGGTGGCCAGGGTGAGGCCGACGATCACCCCCGAGAGGTGGTGGTCGACCAGCGTCGAGCGGTTGCCGTTCATCCAGTCGAGCGCGACCAGGCCGTGGCCGCCGACCGGCTGGTCCGCGATCTTCCGGGTGAGCAGCTGGTGGAGGTCCTCGCCGTTCTCCTCGGCCTCGGCGAGGTAGTCGGCGGGAACGCCCTGGCGCAGCCACCAGGCGAAGATGTCGCCCACCGCGCTCTGGCCGGCCTCGTAGCCGTACGCGCCCTCGACGATGCCGCCCTCGACCACGCCGCAGATCCCGGGGACGTCCGCGAGGGCGGCGCCGTTGATCACGTGACAGGTGGACGTGCCCATGATGGCAAGGAGCTGGCCGTTCTCGACCGCCTGCGCGGCGGGGGCGGCGACGTGCGCGTCGACGTTGCCCGCGGCGACCGCGATGCCTGCGGGCAGGCCGGTCCACTCCGCCGCCCGCGCGGTGAGCGAGCCGACCCGGGAGCCGAGCGGGGCGAGCGGGTGCTCCAGCCGGGTGCGGGCGAAGTCGGCGAAGTCGGGGTGCAGGGCGGCGAGGTAGTCCTCGCCCGGGTAGCCGCCGTCCTGATGGATGCCCTTGTAGCCGGCGGTGCAGGCGTTGCGGCTCTCGGCGCCGGTGAGCTGCCAGACGATCCAGTCGGCGGCCTCGATCCAGCGCGCGCACGCGTCGTACACGGCCTGGTCCTCCTCAAGGACCTGGAGGGCCTTGGCGTACTGCCACTCCGCGGAGATCTTCCCGCCGTAGCGGAGGATCCACTTCTCGCCCCGGGCGTGGGCCAGCGCGTTGATCCGGTCGGCCTGGCCCTGGGCGGCGTGGTGCTTCCACAGCTTGGGCCAGGCGTGCGGGCGGCCGGACCAGTGCCCGGTCTCGGCGAGCGGGGTGCCGTCGGCGAGCACCGGGAGGACCGTGCAGGCGGTGAAGTCGGTGGCGATGCCGATCACCGCGGCCGGGTCGACGCCGGCGGCGGCGACGGCCGCGGGGACGGCGGTGCGCAGCACCTCGCGCCAGTCCTCGGGGTGCTGGAGCGCCCAGTCGGGCGGCAGGCGGCGGCCGGTGCCGGGCAGGCGGTCCTCGATGACGGCGTGGGGGTAGTCGTGGACGGCGGTGCCCAGTTCCTCACCGTCGCGCACGCGGACCACCACGGCGCGGCCGGAGAGCGTTCCGAAGTCGACGCCTACGACGTATCTCTCCGAGTCCTGGGCGGCAGGAGTCACGGTCACTTCCTCATCCTTCGTACGACCGGTGTTGTCACCTGTCGCCGGCGCGGCCCAAATCCGGGGCAGGGCAGGGCGCGCCGACGACAGGATCCGTTCCGCTGCCTCTCCCTCAGGAGGACGGAACGAGTGGCCGCCGGCGGCGCGGGGAAGCGGGGCTTTCAGCGCCTCGCCGGCGGAGTGGGAAGGGCGCTGTTGTTCACGCTCACAGGAATTGTTAGCGCTCACAATCCTGGTGTCAAGGGAAAGTTCACGGCATCGCACCGGCACACCGGGCGGTCAGGGGCTCGCGGACCCCCGTCGCTTCAACGCCGGGCGACCGGGCGCACGCTGCGGCGCAGCACCATCTCCGGAGAGATCTTCACCTGGGCCCGCGCGGGCGTGACGCCCTCCAGCTCTCCGACGAGCAGCTCCAGGGCTCTGCGGCCGAGTTCGCCGAAGTCCTGCCGCACGGTGGTCAGCGGCGGGATGAAGTAGGCGGCCTCCGGGATGTCGTCGAAGCCGACCACGCTGATGTCGTCCGGCACCGACCTCCCGGCCTCGTGCAGGGCGCGCAGCAGGCCGAGGGCCATGTGGTCGTTGGCGCAGAAGACGGCGGTGACATCCGCCAGTTCCGCGATCCGCAGGCCGGCCTGGTAGCCGGAGCGGGCGCTCCAGTCGCCGCGTTCGACGGCCGGCACCGGGGCTCCGGCCGCCTGCAGCGCACCGCGCCAGCCCTCCTCGCGGTCCTGGCTCTCCAGCCAGTTCGCCGGCCCTGCCACGTGGTGCACCGTGCGGTGGCCCAGGTCGAGCAGGTACCCGGTGACCTCCCCGGCACCGGCGCGGTTGCCCACCGACACCATGGGCACCCGGGTCTGGTTGCCCGAGCCGACCGCGACGACCGGCACCGAGCTGGAGAGCCGGGCCACCGCGCTGACGCCGGAGGTCTGCGGTGCGATCACCAGGACGCCCTCCACGCCCTGGTCGCGCAGCCGGTCCACGGCCTCCTGGACCGAACGGCCGTCCAGGGATCGCAGACTGGACACGCTCACGAAGTACCCGGCACTGCGCGCGGCCCGCTCGATGCCGTCCAGCATCGAGGCCGGACCGTAGAGGGTCGAGTCGAAGCTGACCACGCCGAGGGTCTGCGAGCGGCGGGTCACCAGCGCCCGGGCGGCCGAGTTGGGCCGGTAGTCCAGCTCCCGGATGGCGGCCAGCACGCGCTCGCGGGTGTCCGGCCGGACGTGCGGGGCACCGTTGAGCACCCGGGACACCGTCTGGTGGGACACGCCTGCCAGTTTCGCCACATCCGCCATCACGGGCTGGCGCTGTTCCGTCCCGGTGCTGTCGGTTCCCACTCGCAGTCCCCTTCTTCGGCTGCGCACCACAGTACGCGACCGGGCCCCCACCGATGCGTCACCTCCGGGCCGGCGGAGGCGCTCCTCCCCACCGGGCGTCCGGGCGCCGGACCGACAGGCCGCCGGACCCGCTGACCGCCGCCCCGGCCGCGCGGCGGTGGAACGTGAACCAACCGACGGCCGTCGGCAACGGCCCGCGGCCCCGGCTCCACGCCCGGCGAGGAGGTTGTCCCGCCCCGGGGATCCAACGATGCACCGGCAACCCTTGACTCCGCCGATGTGAGCGTTAACACTCATGTCACGCCAGGCCACGGCGACCGTAACCCCGGTGCCCCACGGCACGAGGGCCCCGTCCCCGGCCGGCCCCGCCCGACCGCTCCCAGTCGCCCGCCCATGGTCGCTCTGTGCCGGTCGCGGAACCATCACTGGAGGAACTGTGCGGAAGATTTCGGCGAGCCTCGTCGCCGCAGGCCTGATCCTGTCGTTGGCGGCCTGCGGCCAGAGCGCCAACGGCGCCGGCGACGGTCCGGCCAAGGGGGACGCGAAGGGCGGCCTCATCGGCATCGCCATGCCGACCAAGTCGTCGGAGCGCTGGATCGCCGACGGCACCAACATGGTCAAGGAGTTCCAGGCCAAGGGCTACAAGACCGACCTGCAGTACGGGGACAACGTGGTGGAGAACCAGGTCTCCCAGGTGGAGAACATGATCACCAAGGGTGCCAGACTGCTGGTGATCGCCGCCATCGACGGATCCTCGCTCACCAACGTGCTGCAGAAGGCCGCCGACGCGCACATCCCGGTCATCTCCTACGACCGGCTGATCCGCGGCACCGGTAACGTCGACTACTACGCCACCTTCGACAACTACAAGGTGGGCGTGCTCCAGGGCGGCTACATCGTCGACAAGCTCGGACTCAAGGACGGCAAGGGCCCGTTCAACGTCGAGCTGTTCGCGGGCTCGCCGGACGACAACAACGCCAACTTCTTCTTCAACGGCGCGATGAGCGTCCTCAAGCCGTACATCGACGACAAGAAGCTCGTGGTCCAGAGCGGCCAGACCGCCTTCAACCAGGTCGCCACCCTGCGCTGGGACGGCGGTCTCGCCCAGTCCCGGATGGACAACCTGCTGAGCAAGTCGTACACCGCCGCCCGCGTCGACGCCGTGCTCTCGCCGTACGACGGCATCTCGATCGGCATCCTCTCCTCCCTCAAGGGTGTCGGCTACGGCGCCGGGAAGTCGCTGCCGGTCGTCACGGGTCAGGACGCGGAACTGGCGTCGGTGAAGTCGATCATCGCGGGCGAGCAGACCCAGACGGTCTACAAGGACACCCGCCAACTCGCCAAGGCGGCCGTCCAGATGGGCGACGCGCTGCTGACCGGCGGCAAGCCCGAGGTCAACGACACCAGCCAGTACGACAACGGCGTCAAGACCGTCCCGGCGCAGCTCCTCCAGCCGGTCAGCGTCGACAAGGACAACTACCGGAAGGTCCTGGTGGACAGCGGCCAGTACACCGCAGACCAGCTCAAGTAACCCCGAGGCCCGGCTGACGGGCCAGGCGTCGACACGGTGGTGCGAGGTGCGGGAGATCCCCCGCACCGCACCACCCCGAACGATACGGATGCACAGCCATGGCCGGACCCGTTCTCGAAATGCGGTCGATCAGCAAGTCGTTCCCCGGCGTCAAGGCGCTCTCCCAGGTCAACCTGACCGTCTCGGCGGGCCAGGTGCACGCCGTCTGCGGTGAGAACGGCGCCGGCAAGTCCACCCTGATGAAGGTGCTCAGCGGGGTCTACCCGCACGGCAGTTACGAGGGCGAGATCCTCTTCGAGGGCGAACCCTGCCGGTTCAAGGACATCCGGGCCAGCGAGCGGCTCGGCATCGCGATCATCCACCAGGAGCTCGCCCTGGTGCCCTACCTGTCCATCGCCGAGAACATCTTCCTCGGCAACGAGCACGCCAGCCGGGGCATCATCAGCTGGCACCGGACCCTCACCCACGCCGCCGAACTGCTCCGGCAGGTCGGCCTCGACGAGAGCCCCCACACCAGGGTCGCCGATCTCGGGGTCGGCAAGCAGCAGTTGGTCGAGATCGCCAAAGCGCTGGCCAAGGAGGTCAAACTGCTCATCCTGGACGAGCCGACCGCCGCGCTGAACGACGAGGACAGCCGCAAGCTGCTCGACCTGATCCTGGAACTCAAGGCGCGCGGCATCTCGTGCATCATCATCTCGCACAAGCTGAACGAGATCGCCCGGGTCGCGGACGCCGTGACCATCCTGCGCGACGGCCGGACCATCGAGACCATCGCGATCGGCTCCGAGGGCATCTCCGAGGAGCGGATCATCCGCGGCATGGTCGGCCGCGACCTGGAACACCGCTACCCCGAGCGCACCCGGGACGTCGGCGAGGTCGCGTTCGAGGTCGAGGACTGGAGCGTCCGGCACCCGATCGACCAGCAGCGCACGGTGGTGGACGGAGCCTCGCTCAACGTGCGGCGCGGCGAGATCGTCGGCATCGCCGGCCTGATGGGCGCCGGCCGCACCGAGCTGGCCATGAGCGTGTTCGGCCGTTCGTACGGCCGGTGGGCCGGCGGCCGGGTGCGGCTGCACGGCCGGGAGATCCGCACCCGTACGGTGCCCGAAGCGATCGGGCACGGCATCGCGTACGTCACCGAGGACCGCAAACAACTCGGTCTCAACCTCATCGACGACATCAGCCGGAACATCTCGCTGAGCGCGCTCGGCAAGGTCACCCGGTTCGGCCGGGTCGACCGGCACGAGGAGACCCGGGTCGCCGAGACCTTCCGACGGACGATGAACATCAAGGCGCCGACGGTGTTCACCCGGACCGGCACGCTCAGCGGCGGCAACCAGCAGAAGGTCGTCCTCAGCAAGTGGATCTTCGCCGGACCGGAGGTGCTGATCCTCGACGAGCCCACCCGCGGCATCGACGTCGGCGCGAAGGCGGAGATCTACACCGTCATCGCCGAACTCGCCGCCCAGGGCAAGGCCGTGCTCGTCATCTCGTCCGAACTCCCCGAACTCCTGGGTCTGTGCGACCGGATCTACACCATGGCCGAAGGCCGGATCACCGGTGAGGTGGCCCGGGCGGACGCCACCCAGGAATCCCTCATGCGGCTCATGACCATGAGCGCCGCATCCAGCAACGAGCAGGTGTGAGGCATGGCCCAGACCGAGATCATCCCGGATTCGTCCCCGAAGGCACCGCGGGGCGGCCCGAGCCCGTCCGTCGGCGGCGTGCTGGCCCGCGCGCTGAGCGGCAACGTACGCCAGTACGGCATGCTGGTCGCTCTCGCACTCATCGTGCTGCTCTTCCAGTTCTGGACCGACGGCATCCTGCTCCAGCCGCTCAACATCACCAACCTGATCCAGCAGAACGGCTACATCCTCATCCTGGCGATCGGCATGATGATCGTCATCATCGCCGGGCACATCGACCTCTCGGTCGGTTCCCTGGCCGCGTTCGTCGGGGCGGCCGCCGCGGTGATGATGGTCAAGCACCACCTGCCCTGGCCCGTGGCGCTGCTGGCCGCGCTGGTGATCGGCGCGCTCGCCGGCGCCTGGCAGGGCTTCTGGATCGCCTACCTGGGCATCCCGTCGTTCATCGTCACCCTGGCGGGCATGCTGCTGTTCCGCGGCGGCACCCAGATCCTCCTCCAGGGGCAGTCGGTGGCGCCGTTCCCCAAGGGTTTCCAGAGCATCAGCAGCGGCTTCCTCCCCGAGGTGGGCCCGCACACCGACTACCACAACCTCACCCTGCTGCTGGGCCTCGCCGTGCTGGCCGTCGCGGTCCTCCAGGAGGTGCGCGGCCGGCGGCAGACCGCCTCGTACGGGCTGGAGCCGCTCCCGCTCGGGCTGTTCCTCGCCAAGCTCGCCGTGATCACCGCGGCCGTGGTGGTCTTCACGCTGCTGCTGGCCAGCTATCACGGCGTGCCGATCGTTCTGCTGATCCTCGGCGCGCTGCTGGTCGCCTTCGGCTATCTGATGCGCAACTCGATCATCGGGCGGCACACCTACGCCATCGGCGGCAACGAGGCGGCGGCCAAGCTGTCCGGGGTGAAGAGCAGGCGGGTCGTCTTCCTCGCCTTCACCAACATGGGCGTCCTCGCGGCGCTCGCCGGGCTGGTCTTCGCCGCGAGGCTCAACGCCGGCACGCCGCAGGCCGGCATCAACTTCGAGCTGGAGGCGATCGCCGCCGCGTTCATCGGCGGCGCCTCCGCCAGCGGCGGCGTGGGCACCGTGCTCGGCGCCATCATCGGCGGCCTGGTGCTGGGCGTGCTCAACAACGGCATGTCACTGGTCGGGATCGGCACCGACTACCAGCAGGTGATCAAGGGCCTGGTGCTGCTGGCGGCCGTCGGCTTCGACGTCTACAACAAGCGCAGGGCCGGCTCCTGACCCGGGAACGGCTGCGCGGGGACGGGTGGGGCGCCTCCACCACCCGGCCCCCGACCGGGGGAACACCGCCGCCCGGCACGGCTCCCCCTAAATTCCGCGCCCCCGACCGTCCGCCACCGGACGGCCGGGGGCGCGGACGCGTCCCGGCCCGTCGCGGCCCCGCCCCGGCGCGCCGACGACCCGGGACGAGGCGTGGGTGTACCCAGGCGGCAGCCGGCTGCCGGACGCCCGGTGCGCCCTCGCGGTCCGGCCGGCCGGGCCGGCCGGCATCGGCGGAAAGTCCCGGGCGCACGGCAACCTTCGCTCCGCCGGCGGCAACTGACGGGTGGCACGAGGGCGGCACACCGCTCACGGGCCCGTCCGATCCCAGCGCCGCCCACCGCCGCGCGCCGCCGACCCGGGCGGCAGCGCCGCGGCGGCGCCGAAGCAAGGAGTAGCCCCCATGAACGAGACGGATCCCACCGCGGACGGCAGCACCCGGCACGACCGCGCGGCCGGTGGCCGGCGACGGACGCGTGGGCGCCACCGCCGGCGCTGGACCACGCTGGGCCTGGCCCTCGGCGTGCCCGGCGTGCTCGGCCCGTACCTGCTCCTCGTGCAGGCCGACTCGAAAGCCGCGTCGGTGGACCCCACCGCCTACTACACGCTGGTGTCGGTCCGCAGCGACAAGGCGCTGGACGTCCCCGGGGCGGACGCGGCCGACGGCGTCCGGATCCGCCAGGCGGGCCGCGCTGCCGGTGCCGCGAGCCAGCAGTGGCAACTGAAGCTGGTGGGGGACGGCTTCTACGAGGTGGAGAACCGCAGCAGTCACAAGGTCATCGGAGTGCGGGGGGCTTCCACCGAGCCGGCCGCCGCCGTCGAGCAGCAGACCGACCACGGCTCCGCCGCGCAGCAGTGGAGGATGCAGGACGTCGGCGGCGGCGCGGTGAAGCTGGTCTCCCGCAGCAGCGGCATGGTCCTGGACGTGTGGGGCGGTTCCGACGGCGAGGGCGTGCCGCTCATCCAGTACGCCGACCGGGGCAGCACCAACCAGCACTGGCGGCTGGTGAAGGTCGACGGCACGGGCGGGTACGCCTGGCACAACGCCCAGATCGTCGGTGGCGGGTTCGTCACCGGGCTGGTCTTCAACCCCGCGCGCAAGGACCTCCTCTACGCCCGGACCGACATCGGCGGCGCGTACCGCTGGGACGCGGCCGCCTCCCGGTGGACCTCGTTGACCGACTGGATCGGCGGCGACGACTGGAACCTGCTGGGGATCGAGAGCCTGGCGACCGACCCGGTCGACCCGGGCCGCCTGTACCTCGCGAGCGGCACCTACACCAACGACTGGGCGGGCAACGGCGCGATCCTCCGCTCCACCGACCAGGGCCGGACGTTCCAGCGCACCGACCTGCCGTTCAAGCTGGGCGGCAACGAAGACGGCCGGTCCATGGGCGAGCGCCTGGTGGTGGACCCCGACGACCACCGCACGCTCTACCTCGGCACCCGCAAGAACGGCCTCTGGCGCAGCACCGACTACGGCGTGACCTGGAGCCAGGTCGGCGGCTTCCCCGTCAGGGACGGCGCGAGCAGCGGCGCCGGCCTGTCCTTCGTGACCTTCGGGCCGCCCGGCAGCAGGACGGTCTACGTCGGGGTGGCCGACCGGACCACCTCGCTGTACCGCTCCACCGACGGCGGCGCCACCTGGCAGGCCGTACCGGCCCAGCCCACCGGGCAGCTGCCGCAGCACGGTGTGCTGGCCGGTGACGGCTCGTTCTACCTGACCTACACCAACACGCCCGGCCCGAACGGGGTGACGGCCGGCTCGGTGTGGAAGTACACGCCGTCCACCGGGGCCTGGAAGAACATCTCGCCGTCCAGCGGCGCTTACGGCTTCGCCGGCCTGGCCGTCGACCCGCAGCACCCGTCCACGGTGATGGTCACCACGCTCGACCGCTGGTGGCCCTCCGACGAGCTCTACCGGTCGACCGACGGCGGCGCCACCTGGAAGCCGCTCGACGCGAGCGCCGTGCGCGACAACTCCGCGGCGCCGTACGTGGGTACCGGCATCGGGCACTGGATGGGCACGCTGGCCATCGACCCCTTCGACTCCGGACACGTGCTGTACGGCACCGGGTCGGGCCTGTGGGGCAGCAACGACGTGACGGCGGCGGACACCGGGCGTCCGACGCACTGGACGATCCCGGCCAGGGGCCTGGAGGAGACCGCGACGCTCGGACTGGCCAAGCCCCCCGGCCTGCCGCTGATCAGCGCGCTCGGGGATGTCGGCGGCTTCCGGCACGACGACCTGACCAAGGTTCCCGCCAAGGCGCTGACCGGGCCGCTGTTCACCAACACCACCGGCATCGACTTCGCCCAGGGCAAGCCGGAGTTCCTGGTGCGGGTCGGCCTCGGCGGTGCGCAGCACGGCGCCTGGTCCACCGACGGCGGGGTCGGCTGGACACCGTTCTCGAGCGTTCCGGTGGGCGACGCGGGCGGTGGTTCCGCGGCCGTCTCGGCGGACGGCGCCACCGTGGTGTGGACCCCTTCGGGCCAGGCTCCGTTCCTCTCCACCAACCGCGGCGCGTCCTGGACGCCGGCCGCCGGCCTGACCAAGGACACGGCCGTGGTGGCCGACCGGTCGGCGGCGAACACCTTCTACGCGCTCAGCGGCGGCACCCTGTACACCGCCACCGACGGCGGAAGGCACTTCACCGCCCGCGCCGCCGGTCTGGGCGACGGGCAGCTCAAGGCGGTTCCGGGCGTCGCCGGCGACCTCTGGATCGCCGGCGGGCGCAACGGGCTCCGGCACTCCACGGACGGCGGGTGGAGCTTCCGCAAACTCGACGGCGTGGAGCAGGCGAGCGCGGTCGGCTTCGGCAAGGCGGCGCCGGGCGCCGGCTACCAGGCCGTCTTCCTGAGCGGGAAGGTCAAGGGCGTCACCGGCCTGTTCCGTTCCACCGACGGCGGCTCGACCTGGACCAGGATCAACGACGACCAGCACCAGTTCGGCGGAAGTGTCATCAACGTCGTCGCCGGCGACCCCGACGTCTACGGCCGGGTGTACCTGGGCGGCTACGGGCGCGGCGTGCTGTACGGCGACCCTTCCTGACCGTCGCTGCCCGGGCGGGCGGCGGGCCACGCCGCCCGCCCGGGCAGCCCCTCGGGAATTCCGCGCCGGAGCGGCAACCTTTCCGGCTCCGGCGGCCACTGAGCAGTGCAACGTCGAGTCGATCTACCGAATGGATGGGAATGAGGGCAACGAAGCACGCCGCCCCGCAGTCGAGGCGCGGGCTGGTCATGGGCGTTCCGCTGGTTCTGGTGGCGGCCGGGGTGCTGGCGTTCCTGGCCTTCGCGCTCCTGCCGGGGAGCGGGGGCGGCGGGGGTAGCGGGGAGGCCGTCGCCGGACGGCCGGCCGCCGCGTCCGTCGCGGCCACCGCACCGAGCACGGGACAAGCCACCGGTCCTGCCGTCGGGACAGCGGCCGAAACGGCCGCACCGACCGCCTCCGCCGCCCCGCCCGGGACCACGCCCACCGTGGCGACGGCTTCGGCCGCCGGCACCCCGTCCCCGGCGACCGCCGCCCCCGCCCCGCCCGCCACCACCACGCCGCGGCCGTCGACCGCCGGGGCCACCCCGTCGCCCTCGGCCACCGCCCACCCGGTGCCGGCCACCGCGTCCCTGGCCGGGCGGATCAAGCCCGGGGCGAGCTACCCGGGCGTCGCGACGTCCTACGACGCGGCCGACGGCAACGGCGCCTGCTCGTTCGGCCCGTCCGGCGACCTCATGGTCGCGGCGATGAACCACACCGACTACGAGTCGGCCAAGGCGTGCGGGGCGTCCGTGCTCGTCCGCGCCGCCAACGGCGCCACCCTCACGGTCCGGATCGTCAACGAGTGCCCGCTGCCCTGCGCACCGGGGCAGCTCGACCTCAGCCACGAGGCCTTCGCCGAGCTCGCCGAGCTCTCGGTGGGCCGGCTCCCGATCACCTGGACGCTGCTGAGCCCGGGCGCGCCGGAGACGATGTCGGTCCGGTACAAGACCGGGTCGACCCAGTGGTGGTGCGGCATCCAGGCGATCGGTCACCGCAACCCGGTCGCGACGTTGGAGGTCCGGGCGCCCGGCGGCTGGCGACAGCTCCCCCGCAGCGACTACAACTACTTCCTCTCCGCCGACGGCACCGGGTGCGGGGGCCCGATCAGGGTCACCGACATCTACGGGGAACAACTGACCGTCGACGGGATCGCGTTGCAACCGGGCATCGCGCAGCCGGCCCGGGTCCAGTTCGCCCGGCATTGACCGCGCCGCTCGCCGGCCCGCCGTCCGGGCTCCGTCTCCGGGGCGGCCACCACCCGGAGCCGGTCACGGCCCCTGCTACGCTCAGCCAGGCTGTTAACGCTCACATTGCTAGGAGAGGGCGACCGGGGGAAATGCTCCTCGATGACGCGTCCGCGGAGTTCCACGACTTCTTCGAACGCCACCACGCCGAACTCGCCCGTCTCGCCCATCTCCTGACCGGCGAGACGGACGCGGCCGACGACCTCGCCGCCGACGCCCTGATCGCCCTGTGGCAGCGCTGGGACCGGCTCCGCGCGGCCGACCACCCCCTCGCCTACGCCCGCGGGGTGGTCGCCAACATGGCCCGGGAACGGATCCGCAGCGCGGTTCGCGAGCGGCGCCGGATCCTGCTGTTCTGGTCCCGGGCCCCCGAGCGGACGGACGGCCCGGACGTCGCCGCCGTGCTGGACGTCCGCGCGGCGCTCGCCCGCCTGCCGTTCCGCAAGCGGGCGTGCGTGGTGCTGCGCCACGCCTTCGACCTGTCGGAGAAGGACACCGCCGTGGCCCTGGGCATATCGGTCGGTACGGTGAAGAGCCAGACCTCGAAGGCGATGGCCGAGCTGGAAGGCGCACTAGGCGCACGAGCGGTCGGCGAACTGGCGGCAGGAAGGCGGAACCGGTGAACGACGACATCACCCGTCGGCTGCGCGAGGCCGCCGAGGCCCACCAGCCCGACCGGGCACGGATCCTGGCCCGCGTGGAACGCGGTGCGGCCGGCCCTCCCGTCCGCCACCGCACACCGTCGTTCGCGAGGTCGTGGCCCAAGGCCGCCCTGGCCGGCCTCGCCGCCGCCGGCATCCTGGCGACCGGTGGTCTCGCCGTCGCCGGCATCGCCCGGACTCCGCCGTCGGAGCCCGTCACCACCCCGGCCGTCCCGCCTCCGGCGGTCGCCTCCTCGCCCCCGGCGGCGACTCCCCCCGCTGCCGCCGACCCGACGCGGGCACCCACCGCCGCCCCGCCCACCAACGCCCCGCCCGCCTCGCGCCCGACCCCCACGGCGAGCACCCGGCCACAGAACGGACCGCTGTGGTCGGAGGGCTCGGTGGACGCGCACAGCACCGTCTACTGGGCCCAGAGCGACCTCGTCCTCACGTCCGCCCAGCCGCTCACCTCGCTCACCGTGGAACTGCGCGTCGCGCAGACCGGCGACGTGCGGGACACCGGCAACTGGCGAACCCTGCCGGCCGAGGACTTCTCCGTCACCGTGCAGGAGTCGGACGGCGTGCTGGTCTACCGCTGGACCCTCAGGCCCGGCCGCACCGTGCCGGCCGGGCAGCACGAGTTCGCAGGCCAGTACAACCACGCCGCCGGCACGCGCAGCGCCGCGAACGACAGCTACCGGGTCGAGGCCCGGAGTGCGGGCGGCCCCGCCTCCGTCTGGGGAGGGTTCGCCCGATGAGCCGGCCGATGCACGTCCGGGGAGGTGCCGAGCGGCGAGAGCCACCGCTCGGCGGGGCCCTCCTCCGGGAGGCAGGGCGTCCGCCGCGCCGGGTAGCCGGGTAGCCGGGTAGCCGGGCAGCCGGGCAGCCGGGCAGCCGGGTAGCCGTCCGGTCGTATCGCGCCGCCCCGGGGGCGCCCGAGCGCGACCTGAAGGCCGGGCGGCACCGCCCGCGTGGGGTCCGGCGGGCCGGCGGTGCGAGGCACCCGGACGGCTACCCGGCGCCTTCGGGCCGGTGCCGGCCCGCGCGGCGGCCACCGTCCCCGTCCCGCGTCGGGTCGCCGGCAGCGAGCGCTCCCGGCCACCGCGCAGGCCGGCCTGCCGGTGACGCCGCCGACGGGACGGCGGAGGCGTCTGCGCCCGGGCGAGCGCCGCGGCGAATCCGGTCCGCCGCTGCGCGAGGTATTGACAACTCGCAACGCCTGTTGGAGATTTCACCTGAACATGTCAGGCAGGGCGCGCTCCCCATCGCGGAAATGTTAGCGCTAACAGAAGGTGCCGACAGTCCGGTTGATCCCCGGATCCGCCGAACCCACAGGGGTGCGCTCGGTGCGTCGACCGGCGCTACGGCTCCTGGACGGGACCGAGCGCCGCGCTCGGGGCACGCACAGCCCGCCCTGCCCGGCAGGACCGGCTCGGCCGCGTACGCGCACGATCGTCACGACGAGGCCCCGGTCCCCACCGGTGTGCAGTCATCCCCCACCCGAGGAGAACGATCCGTCATGCCATGGCTCACCCAGAAGCCCCGCCTCCGCAAGGTCCTGACCGGGGTCGCGGGCCTGGTCGTCAGCTCGGTCACGGCCGTCGCCGCGAGCCCCGCGGCCGGCGCCGCCGGTGCCACCACGCTCGGTGCGGCGGCGGCCGGCAGCGGCCGCTACTTCGGCGCCGCAGTGCCCGCCGGAAAGCTCGGCGACCCGACCTACTCCACCATCCTCGACCGGGAATTCAGCATGGTCACCCCGGAGAACGAGATGAAGTGGGACACCGTCGAACCCTCCCGCGGGTCGTTCAACTTCGGGCCCGCCGACTCGATCGTCGGCCACGCCTCCGCGCACGGCCAGCGCATGCGCGGCCACACCCTGGTCTGGCACTCCCAGCTGCCCAACTGGGTCACCGGCATCACCGACGCCAACACCCTGCGCAGCGTGATGAACAACCACATCACCACGGAGATGGCCCACTACAAGGGCAAGATCTACGCCTGGGACGTGGTCAACGAGGCCTTCGCCGACGGCGGCAGCGGCCAGCACCGCGGCTCCGTGTTCCAGAACGTGCTGGGCAACGGCTTCATCGAGGAGGCCTTCCGCACCGCCCGGACCGCCGACCCCTCGGCCAAGCTCTGCTACAACGACTACAACATCGAGAACTGGTCCGACGCCAAGACCCAGGGCGTCTACTCCATGGTCAAGGACTTCAAGGCCCGCGGCGTGCCCATCGACTGCGTCGGATTCCAGAGCCACTTCGGCGCCGGCGGGCCGCCGGCCAGCTTCCGGACCACCCTGTCCGCTTTCGCCGCCCTCGGCGTGGACGTCCAGCTCACCGAGCTCGACATCGCCCAGGCGTCCGCCGGCGCGTACACCACCGCCGTCCAGACCTGCCTCGACGTCGCCCGCTGCACGGGCATCACGGTGTGGGGCATCCGCGACAGCGACTCCTGGCGCACCGGTGAGAACCCGCTGCTGTTCGACAACAACGGAAACAAGAAGGCCGCCTACGGCGCGGTGCTCTCCACCCTGAGCCGCGGTAGCGGCGGGACGCCGCCCGGGGGCATCACCCCCGGCACCGTCTACACGCTCTCCGACGTTGCCGCCGGACGCGTGCTCGACGAACCCGCGGGACAGAACGGCAACGGCACCCCGCTCCAGGTGTGGGACGCCAGCGGCGCCGCCAACCAGCAGTGGCGGGCCGCCCAGAACGGCGACGGCTCCTACACCCTGACCAACGTCGCCAGCGGCCGGGTGCTGGACGAGCCCGCGAACCAGACGGGCAACGGGACGAGGATGGAGGTCTGGGACGCCAACGGCGGCGCCAACCAGCACTGGCGGGCCGCCCGGAACGGCGACGGCTCCTACACCCTGACCAACGTCGCCAGCGGCCGCGCGTTGGAGGTCGCCGGCGGTCAGACCGCCAACGGCGCTCCCGTCCAGATCTGGGACTCGACCGGCGGGGCCAACCAGCACTGGAAGTTCGGCTGAGTAGAGCGGGCCTGCGCGGCGGGTGCCCCGCCGGGCTCCTGTCTCGACCGGGCACCCGCCGCGGGGCAGCCGGTGTGAAGACGCTCGATGCGCGCCCTCACGGCGGCGCGCACAGGTGAGCGGTGACAAGGCCGTGTGACAACTCCCTCCCCTCACGAAAGAGGTCTCCCATGCGCAGACGGAATTCCCGTCGCGGGCACCTGTCCGTGGTGCTCACCGCCGTGCTCGCGGCCGTGGTGGCGTTGGCCGCGATGCTCGTCGCCAACCCGGCACAGGCGGCCACCGGCAGCGCCTTGCGCGGTGCCGGTTCCGGCCGGTGCCTCGACGTGCAGAACGCCGGCCAGGCCGACGGCACGTCCCTGCAGATCTACGACTGCTCGGGCGGTACCAACCAGCAGTGGACGTCGACGTCCACCAACCAGCTGACCGTGTACGGCAACAAGTGCCTGGACGTTCCGGGCCACGCCACCACGGCCGGCACCAGGGTGCAGATCTGGACCTGCAGCGGCGGCGCGAACCAGCAGTGGCGGGTCAACTCCGACGGCACGATCGTCGGCGTGGAGTCCGGGCTGTGCCTGGACGTCACCGGCGCCGGCACGGCCAACGGCACGGCCGTGGGGATCTGGACGTGCACCGGCGCCGCCAACCAGAAGTGGACCGGTCTGTCCGGGACGACGCCGGGCGGCACCTGCCCCCTCCCCTCGACGTACCGCTGGTCGTCGACGGGCGTGCTGGCGCAGCCGGCGAACGGGTGGGGCGCGCTGAAGGACTTCACCACCGTGACGTACAACGGCAAGCACCTCGTCTACGCCTCGGACGTGTCGGGTTCCTCGTACGGTTCGATGGCGTTCGCTCCGTTCACCGACTGGTCGGACATGGCGTCGGCCGGGCAGACCGGGATGAACCAGAACGCGGTGGCACCCACGCTGTTCTACTTCGCCCCGAAGAACATCTGGGTGCTGGCCTACCAGTGGGGCGCGTGGCCCTTCATCTACCGCACGTCGAGCGACCCGACCAACCCCAACGGCTGGTCCGCGCCGCAGCCGCTGTTCACCGGCGGCATCCCGGGCGCCGCCCCGATCGACCAGACCCTGATCGCCGACGACCAGAACATGTACCTGTTCTTCGCCGGTGACAACGGCAGCATCTACCGGGCGAGCATGCCGATCGGGAACTTCCCGGGCAACTTCGGCTCCTCCTACACGACGGTCATGAGCGACACGGTGAAGAACCTCTTCGAGGCACCGCAGGTCTACAAGGTCCAGGGCCGGAACCAGTACCTCATGATCGTCGAGGCCCGGGGCGCGAACGAGCAGCGCTACTTCCGCTCCTTCACCGCCACCAGTCTGAACGGCTCCTGGACCCCGCAGGCCGCCACCGAGAGCAACCCCTTCGCGGGCAAGGCCAACAGCGGCGCCTCCTGGACCAACGACATCAGCCACGGGGACCTCGTCCGCAACAACCCCGACCAGACCATGACCGTCGACCCCTGCAACCTGCAGTTCCTCTACCAGGGCAAGTCCCCCAGCGCGAGCGGCCCCTACGACCAGCTGCCGTGGCGGCCGGGTGTCCTCACCCTGCAGCACTGACCGACCCGCCCCCCTTTGAACTCGGGCGCGTGCGGCCGGCGGTGCCCGGACGATCCTCCCTCGGCACCGGCACCTCCGCCTGCTGACCGCTCCTGACCGCTTCTGACCGGCCCGAGGGACCCCGGCCGCACGTCGGCCGGGGACCCTCCCTTCGCGGACCGTCGGCGCGGGGTGCGGACGGCGCCGCACGGACGGCGCGCTCGGCCGGGGCCCGCCGCGCGGCGACCCGACGGCGCCCCACGGCCACTCGAAGTGCCGCTCTACAGCTGCTCGAAGTGGAAGGAACGGATGAAGCAGTCGCGCGGCTGGCCGATCGCGAAGAGGACGCAGTCGAGGACGGACCGCGCGGTCAACGGGTCGTCCGTGGTCCGGGAGGCGTCGTCCCAGCGGGGGTGGAGCGGGTCGCCGTCCGTGAAGTCCGGCGGGTAGAGCGAGATCACGCGGATGCCCTCGGGGCGGAGCCGATGGGAGAGGACGTCCGCGAATCCGGCCTGGGCGGCCTTGGCCGCGTAGAACGCGGGATGCGCCTGCGACCGATGGTTCCTCGCTTCCGCGGCCGAGGAGACCAGGTTGACCACGTCCGCGCCCGCCGAAGCGCGCAGCAGGGGCAGGAAGTGCTTGACCGTCAGCAGGGTGCCGGTGGCTCCGGAGGCGACGGTGTCGGCGATCGCTTCGTCGTCGGCGTCCCACAGGTCAGGGCCTTGCAGGTACCGGGCGCCGTTGTTGACCAGCACATCCACCTGGGCCGTTCGCGCGGCGACCCCCTCCGCGAAGCCCCGCACCGTGGCCGGGTCGGCCAGGTCGCAGGCGAACGCGTCCACCTGGGCACCGCTGTCGGCCGCCACCTCCGCGGCCGTCTTCCGCGCGGCGGCCGGCGTGCGGGCGGAGACGAACAGGCGCGCACCCATCCGGCCGGCGTGCACCGCGAACGCCCTTCCGAACCCGCGCCCCGCGCCGGTCACCACCACGGTCCTCCCGTCGAGACCCATGCCCGCACCTCCTTCGACGCTCTCAGTGGATCAAGGGTGAGCCTAGCCGCGGCGTCGACCGTTCCGCCCGGCGGGCCCCGCCGGCCGCCGGGTGCGGAGCCACGACCGGGATCCACCACGACTCCCGGCTCGCCGTAGGGCCCGTCTCCGGGGACGGGGGCTAGGGTCTGCGAATGGACGCACCCACGGAGCAGGACCAGGACTCCCCGCCCAAGCCGGACCGTCGCCGCCCCCGGCGCTGGCGCGAGGTCTCACCGACCCGCCGCGGGCTGGTCCTGGCATGGTGGGGATTCACCCTCACGTTCGCCTTCCTGCGACTGCTGACCTGGCTGATCCACATCGACGCCGCCGGCGTGGGCAACGTCTCGGCGGGGGGTGTCCACATCCACCACTACGTGTGGGGCATCCTGATCCTCATGATCGTCGGAGCGCTGGGGCTGGTGGAGCGCTCACCGCGCTGGCGCACCTGGATGGGCCTGGCCTACGGCATCGGCGCAGCCCTCGTCATCGACGAGACCGCCAACCTCATCGACCTCAGCGACGTCTACTGGCAGCGCACCGGCGGCATCAGCATCGCCGTCGCCCTCCTCGTCATCGGGCTCACGGGCAGCATCCTGGCCCTGACCCGCAGGGACGAACCGTAGCGCCTGGGCGCGGACCGACGGCCGCACTCCTGTGGTCTCCAGGTGACCCCACGCTTCGCCCGTCGCCCGATCCGGCCCGCCCTCATCGTCTGAGCCGTCGTCCTCGCCGCCGCGACGGCGGGCGGTGGCGCGGCGGTTCGACCGGGAGGGACGGCCGGTCAACGGAAGCGGCGGGCGCGGAGCCGGCGGGCGCGGAGCCGGACGCCGTCGTTCCGGAAGAAGACCACGGCGATCACCGCACCGAACAGCCAGAACACCGCCGAGAGCAGTAACGCGAGCCAGGACGCACCAGGGCCCGTCAGCAGCCCGGTCACCGGCCAGAGGGTCCAGACCCCGAACCACACCCAGGCGAACGCGCGGTGACCCATGATCCCGAAGAAGGTGATCGCCCGTCCCCCGCCGAACACGGCCCACAGCAGCAGGCCCAGCCCCGACCAGGCGAGCAGGAGGTCCCACAGCAGCCGACCGGAGGCCGAGGGCGGCTCCCGGTGGTGCCGGCCGGCGACCGTGATGCCGACGACCTCGGCGTACCACGTCTCCAGGTCGGCCGCGGCCTCCCGGTCGGCCCCGTCGTACAGCGCGGAGTCGACCTCGATCCGCTCGACCGCCCCCGAGGCGCGCCGGACGGAAAGCTCGTAGACGGTCTCCGTGGTCGTGGACGAGGTGTCGGTGCTGCCCGTGGTGGTGGTGCGGGTGGAGGTGTCCTTGTCCACCACCCGGCCGGTCTCGTGCCCGATGCAGCCGCGACCCTCGTCCGCCGCCGCTCCCCCGCCGGCCCCGGCGCCGTCCGTCGTCGCGACGGGACAGGCCGCGGCGTGCCGGAACCGCACGGTGTCCCGGTAGGGCTCCCCCGCCAGATCGATCCCCGCCCAGAGCCCCGCCACACCGAGCAGGGCCGCACAGCACCGCACGATGATCCGCAGCATCCCGGCACCTCCCGCCTCGCCCCCATTCTCGCGGGCGGCCCGGTCGCCCGGCAACGCGTTCGCGCGACCGGCTGACGGAGCATCCGGTCAGCCGACTTCCGCGTCCGTCCCGGGAGTTGGGCTTCGAACCACGGGGGAGGCCGGCCCCGGCGCCGTACCAGGCTCGGGCCACCCGAGGTACAGGTCGACGCACTCCAGGCCCAGCTTGGCGAGGCTGGCGTCGAAGGCGCGCAGCGTGGCGTCCTGGCCCTGGTCGGCGTTCCACCGCTTGGTGGTGACGAACAGTTTCTCGCGCGGCACGCCGCCGGAGGCCAGGGCCCGGCCCACGCCGGTCTCGTTGCCGTAGATCACGGCGGTGTCGATGCCGCGGTAGCCGGCCCCAGGGCACGGGAGACCGCCGTGGCGGTCTCGTCGTCAGGGACCTGGAAGACGCCGAAGCCGAGCTGGGGGATCCGGGTCGTCGGGGAGGACGGACGGGACCGGGCCGTCGGCGGCATCCGTGCAGAACCGTGCCGGGGGCCGGCGGGGTGGCACCGGGATGTCCCGGTACCACCCCGCCGGCCCCCGGCGCAGCGCGGGCGACCCTCAGGAACGGGCGTGGCGCGGGCGGCGATCCCCGGCTCGGCGCGCCGGCCGGGAGCCGGCCCCTCGGTGGTTACCGGGGGGCGCGAACGCGGTCACGAGGGCAGCGACGATGAGCGGCACGACCAGCAGCACCATGGCAGTGGACATGTGCACCTCCGGGAGAGGAGTCGGGCAGGTGACGTCCGCCTGCCCGACTCGTCCGGGGTCATGCCGACGGCCACCCGTCCGGACGAGAACCCCGTTCCCCGGGGCGCCCCAGCGCCGACGGTCGCGGCCGCTCAACGGCGCTCGTCGACTCCTAGCGGCAGGCCGGTCAGCAGGGCGTCCAGCGCGAGGTCGAAGCGCGCCTGGTGGTCGGCGGGGGTCCCGAGGCCGCCGGCCACCGCGGCCGCCAGGACCGGGAACCGCGCCGCGTCCACGTCGACACCGGTCGGCTCGTCCTCGTGCCCCGGCGTGGCGGCGGCCTCCGCGAGGCAGTGCCCCAGCACCAGGGTGCTCACCGCGTTGACGATGCGCAGCGCTCGGACCGGCGGGATCCCCGCGCGGCCGAGGGCGGCTGCGGCGTCCTCCGCCGCGCGCAGTGCGGCCGAGGAGCGCACCGGCCGGGTGGCGACGAGGGCGATCACCCCGGGATGGAGCAGCAGTTCGGCCCGGAGGGCGACGGCGAACTCCCGCAACCGCTGCGGCCACTGGTCGGCGGGGCCCTCGAAGGACGGCCGGACGGCGGAGAGCACCAGCTCCACCAGGCCGTCGAGCAGGGCGGCCTTGTTGGGGACGTAGTGGTACAGCGTCATGGCCTCGACGCCGAGCTCGGCACCCAGCCGGCGCATGGACAGCTTCTCGACACCCTCCCGGCCCGCCGCTTCCAGTGCGGTGCGCAGCACCCTGTCGCGGGTGAGTCCCACCCGCCTGCCGGTCGTCGCCATCGGCCCTCCTTGACATTCTTACGCCGTAAGGACAGGGTATCCCCAGATCGATCCTTACAGCGTAAGAGAGAGCCGGGAACATGACCTCCACCCTGACCGTGGAACAGAACAAGAAGCTCGTCCGGGAGTTCTTCGACGCACTCAACGAGGTGCGGATCGGGGACTTGGGGGACTATCTTGCGGCCGACGTGGTCGACCACAACAAGATCATCCACGGCGAGCCCGATGAGCCGGGCGCGGCCTTCGCGGCCATCGAGACCCAGCTCACCGCTCTCGCCCCGTACCGCGCCCGGGTCGACGCGCTGATCGCCGAGGGCGACTCGGTCGTCGCCCGGATCACCCAGACCGGTGTCAGCTCCGGCAGCCATCCGCGAATGCCCAGCCCCACCGGCCGCGGCTTCGAGAACGAGGCGATCTTCGTCTTCACCCTCACCCACGGCCGGATCAGCGAGATCCGCGGCGTCTCCGACCGGCTCGGCCTCTTCCTGCAGCTCGGCTGGGACTGGCCCACCGCGGACTGAGGGGGCCGATCCGCCGGGCGGTGCGGCACCCGACGTGGCGCGGGGCGACGCGTCGATCGGGCCTCGTGCCGGTGGGGCCGGGCGGAGAAGAATTCCACCAGGTCCCGCAGCTCGTGCTCGGGGGGTCGGCCGAACGCGAGGGCCCGTTCGGTTCGAGCCTGGCGCCAGGCGGTCAGGGTGGGCTCGACCAGGGCCCACCGGGCGTCGGACAGGCCGCTCGGATACGGTCGACGACCCGTCATGATGACGGCGTACTGCGGGATTGCCGATATGCCCGGAGGCCGCGGAACTCGGGAGACAATGGTGCTTCCAGCCCATGGGAATTGGACTTCAAGCAGATCCTGACCAGGCGTCCGACCATCTATGGGTGCCGAGAACTCCATCCGTAGGTTGCGGCCTTGTCCGAGTAGGTCGGGGTGGCGTTGCCGCCAGCTTCCCCATTGCGGCAGGCACGCCGCCGGCGAACGCCTGCGCGCGGTCGTCGCCAGGGCAAACGTTGCCTGATGCGGCAGCGCGGCAGCCAGGTAGGCGGTCGCACGGGAAGTCGGCGGGGCCGACTTCCCGTGCGCGGGTGTCACTCGCCGGTGGCGCCGTCGGTGAGTTCGCGGACGATGTCGAGGTGGCCCGCGTGGCGGGCGTACTCCTGGAGCACGTGGAACAGGATCCAGCCCAGGGTGGGGCGCTCGGTGCCGTCGTCGGGGAAGCGGCCGCCGGCCGCGGCGACGGCGGACAGGGGCGTTCCCGAGGCGACGGCCCGGGTGTACTCGCCACCGGCACGCAGGGCGGTGAGGAGGTCGGCGGCGCTCTCCTGCGGGGTGACGTGCCAGCGGTCCTCCGGACCGCGGTCGCCCCAGGGGGCCGGGACCGGCTCGGCGCGGAATCCCCATCGCAGCCAGCGCTGCTCCATGTGGACGAGGTGCTTGAGGAGTTCGAGCATCGTCCAGCCAGAGGGGAGGCGGCTGGTGCGCAGCTCCTCGTCGGCCAGTCCCTCGATCTTGGCTCCGATCACGGAGCGGTAGTAGTCGAGGTAGTCCAGCAGCAGGGTGCCGGGGTCGGAGAGTCGCGTGCTGGGCTCGGACAGGGGGGTGATCATGGCGTCGAGTCTGCCACGGCGTGTCACATCACTTGCCTTGCGCCGCCGTCCTTGCGGATCTGGGAAGCGAGAGCGTGAGTTGATCACCACCTGGAGAACGGGCGAGGGCGATCTCGCGATCCGCATCGCCGCCTCCCCGCCGAGGGCGGCACCTACCTACTCCTGAGCCTGGCCCGCGTGCTCACCCACCTGTCCGACGCCGCGTGGCGTACCTACACCCACCCGGCCGGCGCCGCCACCTCCATGGAGCCCAACTCGGAGGGCTGGCACCGCGCGGAGGAACGCACGTCCTTCGACGCGGTCCCCGGCGCCATCACGCGACCCAACCTTCCCCAGGACGGCATGCCCGACGTCTCCCACACCCCCTGGTCGAGGGCGCCCACCGCGCCGGCTGCGCCCTGCGCGCCCTCGGCAACACGGACCTCACCGCCGCCGTCCTCGCGGAGCCGCCACCGAGTCCGCCGCCGTGGAGAACGCCGAACTCGGCGACCTCACCGGCCGTGCCCGCCAGGCCGTCCGCCTCGGCCGCGAAGGCGCCTCTCCCGTCCAGGTCGCTGCCGCCGACCGCATCCTGGAGCAGGACCCCTTCGGCCCCGCAGCACTGTTCACCGGGATCGACCCCACCGCCGCGGCCGTCGCCGCGGCGCACTGGCTCGCAGCCGCCGCCGAGGTCACCGCAGAAGCCACCGGCCATCCCCCAACCTGGCCAGGAGGCCCTTGTGTCGCGGTCTTGTGGCTCTGTGCCGGTTGCGGCCAACTCGGTTGCCCGGTCGTGTGATTGCCTCGCTCACCGGTTCGGGAACGCGGGCGGCCGGACCGCGAGCCCCGTATCCCTCGGACAGGTCGGACGAGGAGTGGGCGGTCGTGCGGGACGCGATGCCGGTCCCAGCATGGCTGAACGGCCGTGGCGGGCAGCCGGAGTGCTACTGCTGGCCCGTCGGCGAGTGTGACCGGTAAGCCCGCGGTCACGACTTCACATACTCCTGGTCCAGCCAACGGCACACGAACGCGGCCACCTCGGCGGCCGACATACTGCTCGTCTCGACGACGAGATCGGGTTCGGTGGCCTGCTTGGGAAGGCTGTTCTGATGGAGTGAAAGGCCGACCGGATGAGCGTGACGGCGCTGCCGGTCGGCCAGCGGCTCGTCGGTGACCGAGAGCTCGATGATGGCGACCCGGGCCAGCCCCCGTGCACGCAAGTCCAGGAGTCGGCCTTCGAGGTCCGTGTTCACGACGGGCTCGAACGCCTGACCGTCGACGATCACACCGACGCCCGCGCTGAGAATTCCCACGATCCCCGCGTTCATCGCGCGGAGCATGGCGATGGCGTCGACACCGTTGTTGATCCGGCGCGCCCCAGGCATCGACGGGACGTCCTGGTAGGTGAAACCACGTTCGGCGAATCGGGCATCTGCAACGCCACCGGCCCACTGCCCGGGCACCATCCGGTAGAGCTCATCCACTCCGAAGCGCAGTAGGGGCTCACAGGCGTGCTCTTGGATGGCGGTCGCCAACGTCGACTTCCCGGCAGCGGAAGGTCCGGTGATCACGACGCACAGTGGGGGCTTGCCACCCATACAAGATCCCCTTGTCTCGATGCTCGTGAGTCGCGGGCCGGCCCGTCGGCGAGGGCGAACCGGCCGGGGGCAGGCTCGGCTGCCCAGCCGCGGTCTGCGAGGCGCTTCATCTTCGACCCTACCCCTTCGACGCTTGCCGGGCGCAGCTCCAGCCCGAGTACGACCGCGATCTCCTGGTCCGTCATCACCCCCTCGCCGTCTGCTGAACCGACCACCTCGGCGAGCTCCAGTACAGCCTCCTCGGCCCCACCACCGAGGTCTCGCCGCGCTCGACGCGGACCGTCAGGACCGCGGAGACCTCGGTGCGAGGGGGAGCTTCGCACCGCGTGTGCGGCCCAGGCGGGCCGGCGGTGGACTTCGCCGTGCGTCGCCCCCGCCCGCAGGCCCCCGGTGCGGCAACGCTCCAGCCGACCCGCACCCCGTCGCTCAGGCCGGGCCGGCCGGCTCCTGACGCACCGGCTCGTCCGCCGTCGTGAGACGGGCGACCCAGCCATCGGGGTCCAGGAGCTCCCGGCGGTCCGGGACCAGCGTCGGATCGGCCCGAAGGCGGAGCAGCAGGTCGGGGATGCCGTACTCCACCGCCTTCCGTACGCAGTCCTCGCCGCGGTCATACACTGCCAGACCCCGGTTCGGTCCCCACAGCAGACGCAGGAGGCCGCCGGCCTTCCGTTCCTCGACGTAGTCGGCCGCGAGCAGTTCCCTGGTCGTGAATAGTGCGTGGCCCTCCAGTACGGCGCTCAGGCTCCGGAACTCCTCGACGGCGGCGCGCGTGGCCCGATGGACCAGGTGCGCGGCCCGCAGGTCCATACTCAGCGACGGCCCCCACAGTGCGAACTGCGCCTGGTGGACGAGCTGGTGGGCGAGGACCGACCGGAGGGCGTCCCGGCTTACCGTCCCGGCACTCCGCCGGAGCAGTGCCGGGACCAGCAGGATCGTGGAGCCGCCGTCGGTCCCCGGGACCGCCCGACTGGACGGCAGACAGCCGAACTTCCGGTTTCCGCCGGAGTACGAGCCGTCGGCGCGGCGGAGGTCCGCCTCCAGCCGCAGCCGACGCGCCTGGTCCGGGATCGCGTAGAGCAGGTCGCTCGCGAGCAAGGCCTCGTTGACCCGCCGCTCGTGCGCCTCGTGCGCCAGGGCATAGGCGTCCGGGTTGAGCAGCCGGACGTGGAGCTCGGGCCCGAGCCCGAGGCCCGTTCGCCTCCCCACCCGCTCGGCCAGCCCCGTCGCCACCGCCCGTACCTCGTCGGCGACGGCGTCCCAGCGCCGCCCGGCCTCCTGTGTGACGACGATCTCGACCACGCCTCCCCCTTCCGACCGCCGAGGCGCCCTCGCGGTCCACCCACATCTGCGGCGAGCACTCTAGCGGCAATCTTGTCCCGCTCATGCGCCGGCTGTCCCCGGCTCGGTGCCCCTTTGGTACACCGGTCCGTTCCCGGGGCGGGACCCGCGCGAATAACCCGGGCGTGTGTCCGGGAGCGCCTCTACGATCGTCGGGTTCGCCCGCCGGCAGTCCGCTGTCGTCAGGCCGACCGTTGTCGAGACAGAGCCGGGGGTGCGGTCGTGGGGTGGCGATGGCGCAGGACGACCAGCACGTGGCCCGAGGCCGCAGACACGCCCGAGGCCGTGCGGCCACCGGACGAGGCCCCGGTGAAGGAGGCGGCGCACCAGTGGACCCATCGCTGGGGCCCCGGGGCGAGCAGTGGCAGGACTGGCTGCGCCGTTCCCCACGGGCGCCGACCTGCTCGTGTGGTGGCGGGACGAAGGAGACGACCTGCTCGCCCTCGTCGGGCCGCAGCGGTACCTCCAGCGGCTCGCCGAGTTGCTGTCCCGGGCCTCGCCGCGGGACGTGGAGGCCATGGGGATCGGGTGCGGCCGCCGTATCGACCGGCCGTGCCGTGATCCGAGGACGTGCGGCCAGGATCCGGCCGACGCCCCGACCGGTGCGACCCGGGACCGGACCGGTCCGGTCCCGAGCGCCTGCACCGGCTTCAAGGACTGCTGGAGCGCCTACGGAATCGATGTCGAGTTCACCGCCGACGGCCGGCACTGCGCCGTGCACTTCCAGGACCCGTCCGACCGCTCCAGGACGGACGTCCAGGTGAACGGGGTCCGGGTGGCGGAGTCGCTCAGACTGGACAGCTCGGGGTACTGGGTCGGCCGGCGGAACTACGTGGTGCAGGCCGAGGGCCCGCCGGACCACCCCGAGCAGGGCCTCACGATGGGGAACCTCTGCTGCGCCATCCTGTCGCTGGTCGTCCACGACGCCGAGCTGGTCACCACCCGGATCCTCGTGCCCGAGGCCGCGGAGACGTGGACCGATCCCGAACTGCGCCTGGACCGCGACACCTTGCACGTCTACCCGAACGGCCAGGCCCGTGAGGCCGGGCGGGCGGACCGCGTGCTCCCCGTCGAGCCGTCGCCGTCGTACTGACTTCGGTGGACGGCCGCCGCACGCGGCCGCGCCACCCCGTCAGATCCGCCCCGAGGAGGCCTCGTCCTCCCGCAGCTGCCACTCCCGCACCGCGGGAACGCGGTCCAGCAGCCCGCTCACCCGCAGGCCCTCCTCACGCGAAGTCACACTCGCCGTTGCCCGGGCGACCGGCTGGACACTCGGACGCGTCCCGCAGAACGCCCAGGCGCTCCCGACCGGCCGACCGCACGCGGACCGGGCAACCGCGCCCGACGGTGGAGGGCGGCCGGGCAGCGGTCCCGGACCACTGCGCTCGGCCCGGCCCGCCCAACGTGGCCGGACCGACACCCTGGTCTCACCACCCGTGCCCCGCGAACGCCCGGTGAGCGGCACCCTCGCGGGGCACCAACCACCGCAAGGGCGAGCGGCGATGTCCACCAACTCGCCGACCGGGGCACGGGTTTGCTCACATCGAGTGAGCCTGCCCAGGACACGCCCGGCGGGCAGGCCGGCCACTGCCAGGATCAGCGGCACACCGCGATCGCAGCCCTTCCGGACGGCTCCCAGCGAGCCCGTCCGCCACCCGCGCACGCCCGCGCCGGGCCTCCACCCGGCCACCGGGCGCGGCGGTCCGGGCCGCCCGCCTGCGGCACCGATGTAACCAGACTCCAGAGGAGTACGCATGGTTGAGCGACGACAGCAGGACCTGGAGCCGGCCGGCGAGCAGCCGGATGACGCAGCGGAGGAAGCCCGCTGGTCGTACCGCACGGACCGGATCGTGCGGGCCACCGCGAAGCTCTCGGCATGGGCGATGATGCGGCGCCTGCCGCAGCTGGTGCGCCGAACCCTCAAACTGGCGTGGCGGGTGGACCGGCGGGCGACCGTCGTCCTGCTCGCCGGGCAGCTGGTCTCCGGCGTGCTGGCGGCCGTGGCACTGTGGGCGACCGCCGGTGCGATCGGCGCGATGATCGCACCGGCGGGCGGCCCGGTCACCGACCGGCTCGGCGGCACCGCGTGGCCGGTGACGGTCCTGGCGGTGGCGGCGGCGGGCCGGGCGCTGCTGGGCACCGTCAGCGTGGCGATCGCCGAACGGCTCTCACCGAGGATCGCGCGTGAATCCGAACTGGAGCTGCTGGCCGTCTCCGTGGCCGCCGAGCTGGAGGCGTACGACCACGTCGGATACGCGGAGCGGTGGGACGCCGCCGACCGGGGGGCCGACTCCTCGCAGGAGCTCCTCGGCGTGGCCCAGGAGATCATCGCCTCCGTCGTCACCCTCGCCGCGGCCGCCGGGGTCCTCGCCGCACTGCACCCGGTACTCGTTCCGTTCCTGGTCCTGGCATCGATCCCGCAGGGCGTGGTCGCCGCCCGCTCCGCACGCGTCCGCTATCTGATGGCGATCGAGAGCATGGACGACCGGCGCCTCCTGGCGATGCTGCGGTACTGCCTGTGCCATGACGACAACGCCGACCAGATCCGCTCCGACACCATGGCCGGCTTCCTCACCGCCAAGTACCGCAAGGCCGGGAACCGGCTGGACGCCGCCACCGACCGGGCCGCCCGCCGCGCTGCCCGTATCTCGCTCCTCGGCTCCCTGGCCACCGGCCTGGCCACCGTCCTGGTGTGGGGCGCCCTGGTGGCGCTGCTGGCCACCGGTCACGTGTCGGTGGCCGCCGCCGGGACGGCCGTCTTCGCGCTGCGCACCGCCGGGTCCGGGCTCCAGGGCATCGTCGGCGGCGGCACCCGGCTCTACCGACTCGGTCTGTACCTGCGGGACTTCGACGACTTCGTGGCCGAGGCCGGCGGGCACGCGATGCGGCGGGGCGCCGCCGAGCCGGCCGCCCCGCGCCGGGTCGAGGCACGGAAGGTCTCGTACACCTATCCCGGAGCCGACCGGCCGACCCTGGACGGCCTGGACCTGGAGATCCGCCAAGGCGAGATCGTCGCCCTGATCGGGGAGAACGGGTCCGGGAAGAGCACCCTGCTGCGGCTGCTCTCCGGCCTGACCCTGCCGACCGGCGGCGTCGTGACCTGGGACGACGTGCCCACGCAGGAGATGGACCCGCACGCGCTGTGGAAGCGGGTCGCTCTCGTGCCGCAGCAGTTCTCCCGCTGGCCGCTCACCCTGGGCGAGAACATCCACCTCGGCCACGTCGACCCTGCCGGCGGGCAGGAGCTGGTTGAGCGGGCCGCCGTGCTGGCGGGCGCCGACGAGGTCGCGGCCACGCTGCGTTCCCGCTACAACACCCTGCTGGCCCGGGCGTTCTGGGGCGGCGAGTGGCTGTCCGGCGGCCAGTTCCAGCGCGTGGCGGTCGCCCGCGCCTTCCACCGCTCGCTGCGCGCTCCCGGCCTGCTCGTCCTGGACGAACCGACCTCCGACCTCGACCCGCGCGCCGAGCACCGGATCTTCCACAACCTGCGGACCCTGGCGGCCGGACGCGCCACCATCCTGGTCACCCACAACCTCGACAACGCCGTTCTCGCGGACCGCATCGTCGTCATGCGCGGCGGCCGGATCGCCGAGGACGGGACCTTCGCCGAACTCGCCTCCGGCAAAGGCCTGTTCAGGGAGCTCCTGGACCTCAAGCACGACCGTGACCGCAGGCTGCCCGGCCAACGCCGGTAGCCTTCGCGCCTCCGTCGGCCCCGGTCCCGCGCACCGGGGCCGACGGCCCCCGAGCCCCGAGTCAGGGGGGACGGCGGGGGCGGCACGTGAACCACCGCGCCCCCTTCCACCGGACGTCACAGCCCCTTCGGGCTCCCGTAGGTGGGTACCGGCCCGTCACTCAGCCCCGGGATCAGGGCGTCCCCCTGCTCTCGGGCGAGGCCGTCGGCCCGGGCTGTCAGGTCCACTGGTCAGCCGGGGCGACGCCGGGCACCGGCTTGCCGATCAGGGCGAGCGGGACGAAGAAGTTCACCTGGCCGATCGCGATCGTCCGGGTGGTGAGGGCCTTGGGGTCGTGGTGGCGGGCGGCCTCGACGTAGAGGGGGTCGGGGACACGCTCGCCGTGCGGATTCGCGGTCAGGACCGCCTCGACCAGGGCGAGCGCGGCACGTTCCGCGTCGGTGAAGTACGGAGCGGTGTGCCAGGTGGCGACGGCGTCGATGCGCCGGTCGGCCTCGCCGGCCTTGCGCAGCAGGCCGGTGTGCAGGGCGGTCAGGTAGGTGGAACCGACGATCTGCCTGGCGCGCAGCTGGACGAGGCCGATGGTGGTCTGCCCGGCGCCGCCCTCACCCCGGAGAACCCGCTCGCCGGGCTGAACGAGATCGCCCGCCAGACGCCGAAGGCCTGGTCCGGGTCGAACGGGAGGAGACCGTCGACGGACGCCCCCGCCGGATCTTCGCCCTCACCCCGGCCGGCGTCCAGGCCCTCACCGACGAGAGCGAGCGGCTGCGGGCCGCCCTCCGCGAAGCCGACCGGCGCCTGGCGACCACCCGCACCCGACTCGCCGGAGGCATGGCATGACCCCGGACCGAACCACCCCGAACGCCCGACTGCTGCGGCGCGCCCTCGCCCTCTACCCCGCCTCCTACGGCGCCCCCGAGCTGGCCGAACTCGCCGACCACGCCGAGCGCCACGTGCGCACCGCGGGCCCGCTGGCCGGCCTGCGGGAAGTCGCCGACGTAGCCGGACACGGCGCCCGGGTCCGCCGCGGCCCACGGCGAGCACCACGCCCGAGACCCGGACAGCCTCGACCGTCACGACCTTCGCGGTCTCGGCGCGGATACCGACGACGCCGACCTCGCTCATGGCCCCGACCACGGCCGCGCCCCAGCCGCCGGCCCCGCGGCCGCGCCGGTCAGCCGAGGGCCGCGACGGCCTGGTCCACGCTCTCGTAGAGGCCGAAGATGCGGTCGATACCGGTGATCTGGAGGATCTGTGCCAGATCCCGGCCCGCGCCCGCGACGGCGAACGGCGCCGAGGCCGCGGTGGCCCGCTGGTAGCCGGAGATCAGCGCCGAGACCCCGATCGAGTCGCAGAACGACAGGCCCCCGACGTCCAGGACGAGCGGGACGGCGGCGGTCAGCGGCAGCCCTTCCACCATCCGGCTGAGCCGCGGGGCCGTGTGGTAGTCGAGCTCGCCGGTGACGGTGAGGACCGTCGCCCCCGAGGGATGGGTGTGGACGGCCATGGCCAACGCGAAGTCGGGCACCGGAACTCCTGGAGGGACTGGGACGGGAGGCGGGGAGGCCCGTGCGGTGCGCACCGGCTCGGGTCGTCTCGTGCGGGACGGTCAGTGGATTCTCGCTGCGAGGAGGGCGATGTCGTCCGTCTTCGCCTTGCCGAAGTCGTCCAACAGCCGGTCGCACAGCTCATCGAGTCCCTGCCGGGCGGCGGACACCGCGCTCCCGAGAGCGGCGAGACTCTCGTCGAGGTCCTCGCCGGGAACCTCCACGAGACCGTCGGTGAGCAGCAGCAACGTGGAACCGGCCGGGACGGCGTGGGTGACGGCCGGCGGGTGCGGCAGGTTCAGGCCCAGCAGGATCCCGTGCTCGGTGAGGTAGCGGGTGGAGCCGTCGGGAAGGCGCAGGAGCGGCGGCAGGTGGCCGGCGTTGGCGATGTGGACGCGCCGTCCGCCGGGTTCCACCAGCACCAGGCAGACGGTGGCGGTCATCGTCGGCCGCAGGCGGACGAGCAGCGCGTCCAGCCGCTCCAGCAGGGTCCGCGGGTCGTGCCCCTCGATCGCGTAGGCCCGCAGCGCGTGACGCAGTTCGCCCATGACCATGGCGGCCTTGAGTGAGTGCCCGGCGACGTCGCCGATCGCCAGCAGCAGGCCGGCCGGGGTCTCGATCGCCTCGTAGAAGTCGCCGCCGATCTCCGTGTGGTCGGCGGCCGGCTTGTAGCGGACGGCGAGGTCCACCCCGGCGACCTCGGGCAGCCGGTCGGGCAGGAAGGTGCGCTGCAGGGTGAGGACGAGCGCGTGCTCCTCGCTCCGGGCCCGCATGGCCTCCAGCGCCAGTGCGCAGGCCTGGCCGAGCTGGGAGAAGAGCCCGCGGTCATCGGGGCCGGTCAGTGCGGGCGCGTCCACCACGAGTGCGACCGGGGGCCGGCCGTGTTTGGTCCGGGTCAGGAGTACCGCGACCTCCCCGGGGAGGAGTTCGGTGAGTCCGGCGCCCAGGCGGGCGGCCAGGGCGTGCCAGTCGGCGCGGGACAGGACGGCGGTCTCGGCGCCGGTCGCGTCGCCGAGTGCGTGGTCCGTGAGCCGGTCCAGGAGGCCCGCGTCCGCCGTGCTCAGTCGGGGGGCGGTGGTGGCGCCGTCCGGGGCGGGCCGGTCGACTACCGCCACGTGCAGGGCCCGCTCGTCCGGGCTGAGGGCGAGAGCGACGGCCGGGGAGGACATCAGGGTGGCCGTGCCGGCGGCCGCTCTCGACGTGAAGGCCTCGGCACCGCTCACCCCGTACACGGCCAGCGTGGTCCGGTTCAGGATCGCCACCCGGGCGGCCAGCCGCTCGGCGCGACGGCGGGCGCGGGCGTAGCGCAGCGCCGCCGTGACGGTCGCCAGCAGCTCGGACGGCGCTATCGGCTCGGTGAGGTAGGCGTCCGCGCCGCGGTGCAGGCCCTGGGCGCGGTCGTCGACCTCGATGGCGGTGGCCGAGATGTGGATGACCGGGACGGACGCGGTCCGGGGGTCCGCCTTGATCCGTTCGCAGACCTCGAACCCGCTCATGTCCGGCAACCGGACGTCGACCACGGCGAGTTCGGGCAGGTCCTGGTCACCGGCCGCGGCGAGCAGGGCGAGGCCCTCGGTGCCGTCCGCGGCCTCCACCACCGTGTGGCCGCCGCGCACCAGCCAGCTCCGGACGAGGTAGCGGTTGATGTCGTTGTCGTCCAGGACCAGGATGGTGGCGGCCGCGCCGTCGGCGGCGGGCCCGGCGCTCACCGGACACTCCGTCCATCGGCGGCCGGCCCACCGGGGTGGTCACCGGGGTGGTTGCCTCGGGCGGGCGCCGCGAAGGCGGCGGCCAGCTGGTGGGACCTCAAGGTGGCCTTCTCCAGGACGGCGCGGGCGTGGACCAGCCGGTCGTGCTCCAGGCCGGCCGTGCTCGCGGAGGTGATCACGACGACGGGGACGGCGCACAGTTCGGCGTCCGCCGCCAGCTGGGCCAGGACGTGGTACCCGTCCAGGTCCGGCATGTGCAGGTCGAGCAGGACGGCGTCCGGGCGCTCGCGCCGGATGGTCTCCGCCGCCCGGCCGCCCTCGGAGACCTCGATGATCCGCTCGGCCAGTTCACCGAGCAGAGGGCGGACGGTGGCCCGGTAGGCCTCGTCGTCGTCGACGGTGACCAGCACGGCCACGCGTTGCGGCGGGTCCTCGACGGGCGGTCCCGGGACCGGCAGCCGGACCACGACACGTGTTCCCTCGCCCGGGCTGCTGGTGAGCGTGAGGGTGCCGCCGAGGAGTCCGGTCAGGCGGCGGGCGTAGGGCAGGCCGAGGCCGGTGCCGGAACGGCCCCGCTGGTGCGCGCCGCGCACCTGGTAGAACTCCTCGAAGACGCGTTCCTGTTGTTCCGGCGGGATCCCGACGCCGGTGTCCGCGACGGTGAGGACCAGTTCCTCGCCGTCCAGGCCCTCCCGCAGCGCCACGTCCAGTGTGACGGTGCCCCGTTCGGTGAACTTCAGCGCGTTGGACAGCAGGTTGCGAAGGATCCGGGTGAGCATCACCTCGTCGCTGACGAACCCCGGTACCGTCGTCGGGTCGGCGATGCTGAGCGTCACACCCTCACCGGCGCGCACGCCCAGGGTGCCCCGCAGTTCGGCGAGCAGGGCCCGCAGATCCACCCGGGCCCAGACGGGCTCCAGCCGCCCCGACTCCGCCTTCGCGACGTCCAGCAGTTCGTCCACCAGCGTCAGCAGGGTGCTCCCGGATGCCGCGATGAGCCCGATCTGTTGGCGCTGATCCTCGTCGAGGCGGTCGGCGCCGCTCGCCAGCAGTAGTCCGGCCAGCCCGACCACGGAGTTGACGGGGGTGCGCAGTTCGTGGCTGACGTTGGCCCAGAACCTGGTCTTCGCCTCGCTGGCCTCCCGGAGCTGGCGTGACTTCTCGTCGAGTTCCGCGTAGAGGGCCACCACTCCGCGGTTGGTCTCCTCCAGCTCCTGCGACAGCTCGGAGTAGAGCGCCATCACCCCACGGTTGGTCTCCCCCAACTCCTCGTTGAGCCGCTGCAGTTCCTCGCGTTGAGCGCGGGACTCCCCCAGGGCCGCGATGAGGTCCCTGGTCTGGGCCCGGGCGTCCTCCGACGCCGAGGACCCGCCGTGTGCGCTGAGCACCTCGCGTGCCCCTTCCATCAGGCCGGCCAGTGATTCGCCGGACGTGAGGAGTGTCTGTTCGACGACCAGGTACTCGGCCGCGGGCCCCTCCCCCCGGCGGACCTGTACCAGGCGGGCGACGGCGCCGAGCGCGTCCGGGCTCGGTCCGGGGCCGCCCTGCCAGCGCATGGTGACCTGGAGCACCGCGGGGACCCCGCCGGTGACGGCGAACTCCACCGTCAGCGCGGTCGCGGTGAGCAGGTCGCGCCCCAGTTCGCTGAGCGCGGTGGCCAGCCTGACCTGGTCCTGGTTCTCGACGCCGAGCACCCCGGCGACCGACCGGCCGCAGCGCCGCAGGGCGAAGGTGTCCTGCTCGGTGGCGACCGAGATGGTCATCAGATGGACGGTACCCGTACCGCCCGGCAAGCTCACCACGCTCCCTTCGCCACGAGCACCCCCGCGTCGTCCCGACGCACGGCCGCCTCGCGCAGCAGCTGGCCCGCGGCCACGAGCGGGATGTGTCCGAGCAACCCCGGCAGATCCGCCGGCCGCCACCGTTCGGTCAGTCCGTCCGAATGCATGATCACCGCGCTGCCGGCCGGCAGGTCCTGCTCGATCGTGCGCAGGGACGGCAGGTGGTGGCCGACGATACCGGGGGCCGAGGGCAGCGAACGCCGGCCGCCGGTCGCCGGATCGAGGACGAAGGTGCTGACGTTCCCGACGCCGCAGAACAGCACCCGTCCGGCCGACGGCCCGATCAGCACCACCGCGACCGCGCCGCCGCGGCCGGCGTTCAACGCACGGTGGATGTCCGCGAGGACGGCGTCCGGCCGGGTGGCCCGCGAGGCGTGGAAGGCGTCGACCGCCGACCGGGCGGCCCGGGCCGCCAGCGGACCGTGTCCGAGGCCGTCGCAGAACATCAGGAGCAGGGCGTCGGAATCCGGGGCGGCGCTCCTCTCCTCGCGCACCGGCGCCGTTCGCGGCGCCGCGGGGGCGTCGACACCGGCCAGGGCCGCCCAGCTCAGGGGGGCGCGGGGGGCCGTGCCGCCACGCGGGGCCGGGCCGGTCCCTGGGCCGTCCCCCGGCGCCGCCAGGGACCGGGCCGCCCACGCGTCCCCGCAGGTCTCCTCGCCACTGATCGGCCTGGTGAGCCCGGCCACCACCGGTTCACCGGCCATCCGGGCCGACGCCGCGGCCTCCCTCGTCCAGAACCGGGCCGCCAGCACGGTGCCGCGCCCGGGCAGCGAGTGCACGTCGAAGGTGTCGGCCAGCCGGGAGATCGCGCCGAGCCCGATGCCCAGGGTGCTCGCGGAGGACACCCCGTCGGTCAGCGCGCGCGGGACGTCCGCCATCCCGGGGCCGGCGTCGACGGTCACGAACTCCAGGCCGGCGTCCGTCGCGGTGCGGATCACCCTCAGCAGCAGGGCACCGTCGACGGCGTGGCGGCACAGGTTGGTCGCCGCCTCGCTCACCGCGAGCGCGACCTCGGCCGCCCGCTGGTCACCGAGGCCGATCCGGCGCGCCAGCGCGGCGGCGGCACCACGCGCCGCCGCCGGCATGGAGTGCTCGTCCCGGAACCAGGCGACATCCTCGGTCCCCGGCAACATCGCGCTCACCGGGCCCACTTGATCACCGACACCAGCGTGCCCCGGCCGACCTCGGTGTCGAGGACGAAGTCGTCGACCAGACGCCGTGCGCCGCTCAGACCCAGACCCAGCCCGCTGCCCGAGGTCCAGCCGTCGGTCAGGGCGAGGTCCACGTCGGCGATGCCCGGCCCGTTGTCCTCGAAGACCGCCGTCACGCCGAGACGGCTGTCCCGGCGGACCAGCCCGGTCCGCATCACCCCGCCCCCGCCGTAGACCAGCGTGTTGCGGGCCAGCTCGCTCGCGGCCGTCACCAGCTTCGTCTGGTCGACCAGGGAGAGCTTGCAGCGCTGGGCGAGCGAGCGGACCAACTGCCGGGCCCGCACCACGTCGTCGTTGGACCGGACCGGGATGCTCTCCTGCTCACCCTCGGGCGTGGGCGCGAGGCCGGTCACGGCCGGACCGAACGGCGGCCGTCGGCCGACCGGCCCAGCATCGCCAGGCCCTTCTCCAGGCTGAGCGCGGTGCGCACGCCCCCGAGCGAGAGCCCGAGTTCGACCAGGGTGATCGCCACGGCGGGCCGCATGCCCACCACCACGGTCTCGGCGTCCAGCATGCGGGAGATCGCGGCGGTCGTGGCGAGCATCCGGCCGACGAACGAGTCGACGATCTCCACCGCGGTGATGTCGATCACCACCCCGCTCGCGCCGGTCGCCACGATACGTGCGGCCAGGTCGTCCTGGAGGTCCAGGACGGTCTGGTCCTCCAGGTCGACCTGGATGGACACCAGCAGGACCTCGCCGATCTTCAGGACCGGTACGCGTTCGGTCACGGCCGGCCACCGGCCGTCGTCGGGTCGACTCCACCGCGGCGCAGCGCGTGCTTGAGCGCGTCGGCGAGCGTCGCCTTGGTGACGATGTCCCCGAACTGGATGCCCAGCGCGACGATGGTCTGCGCGATCTGCGGGCGGATGCCGGAGATGGTGCACTCGGCGCCCATCAGCCGCGCGGCCACCACGGTCTTGAGCAGGTGCTGGGCGACCTCGGTGTCCACCGCCGGCACCCCGGTGATGTCGATGATCGCCTGCTCCGAGCCCGTGTCCACGAGCGTCTGGAGCAGCTTCTCCATGACCACCTGGGTGCGGACCGAGTCGAGCGTGCCGACCAGGGGCACCGCCACGACGCCGTCCCAGAGCTTCACCACGGGGGTGGAGAGCTCCAGGAGCTGCTCCGACTGCGCGCTGATGAGCTCCTCGCGGGTTCGCGCGTACACCTCCATGGTGAACAGCGCCAGCGCGTCCATCAGCTGTGACAGGCGCAGGTAGGCGGTGATGTCCTGCGCCGAGCTGTCGGTGGTGGGCGCCAGGATGGCCTTGAAGGCGAGGACGCTGGTCGCGGTCTCGGTGGTGGTGAAACCCTGGCGGGCCCGGTTGCGCGAGAGCTCGGTGAGCAGCGCGCGCACCTCCGCGAAGTCCTCGCCCTGCCAGTCGAAGCCTCCCTGGCGCAGGCCCTCCACCAGGGCCGTGAACAGTTCCTGCAGCTCGCGGTCGAGTTCGGCCTCGCTGATCCGCCCCCGAAGCGTCCGCGACACCGCGTCCACCCAGGCCGAACCCAGCTCCTTCCGCTGCTCCGCCAGGAGCTCCACCAGTCGCACCGACATTGCCTTATCCGCCACTTGGGCACTCTCCATCGATCATGCCCGACGTCACGGGCTGTCCCGCACCCGTATGCCACGGACGCGGCGGGCCAAACCTGCGTCTTCGCGCACGGGTCCGAGACCCTCCCGCACGGCGGGGGCGGCGCCGGGCGACGCTGTCATCGGACGACTCGAAACGCCCGTCCGGGGCAGACGGGGACATCGTGGCTTCTACGATAGGGCCAGGTGCCCCGACACGAACGGGGCGACGGTCGGGGCCGGTGGCGCGAGGTGCGGATGGTCGCCGGTGTGGACCGTACGGAAGGAGAGGACGCGTCGGATGGGCCAGCCCGAAGGAGTCGAGTACGGGGCGACGGCGGGTGCCGGTGTCGACATCTTCGAAGGCGACCGCGAGGTCGGGCGCGATCTCGCGGCGGTGGACTGGACGGCGACTCCGCTGGGCGCGCCCACCGGCTGGCCGCAGAGCCTGCGCACGGCCGTGAGCATCCTGCTCTCCTCCCGGTTCCCGATGTGGATGGCCTGGGGCGACGACCTGACGTTCTTCTGCAACGCCGCCTACCGGCGCGACACCCTCGGCCGGAAGTACCCCTGGGCGCTGGGCCGGCCGGCGAGCGAGGTGTGGGCGGAGATCTGGGGCGACATCGGCCCGCGGATCGGGACCGTGCTGACCACGGGCCGGGCGACCTGGGACGAGGCGCTGCTGCTGTTCGTGGAGCGTTCCGGATATCCCGAGGAGAGCTACCACACCTTCTCCTACAGTCCCCTGCGTGACGACGACGGCCTCGTGAGCGGCCTGTTGTGCGTGGTCAGCGAGGAGACCGACCGGGTCATCGGCGAGCGGCGGATGGCGACCCTGCGGGACCTCGGCTCGGACCTCAGCGTGGTGCGCACCGAAGAGGAGACGCTGGCCTTCAGTACCCGCCAGCTCGCCGCCAACCCTCATGACCTGCCGTTCGTCCTGACCTACCTGGCGCTGCCCGACGGGTCCGCCCGTCTGGCCGCCGCGACCGGCCTGCCCGCCGGACACCCCGCCGCCCCGGCGCTCCTGCCCCCGGGCGGCACACCCGGGGTGTGGCCGTCGGCGCGGGCGGCGCAGGCCGAACCGGTGGTCGTCGCCCTCGACGGTCCCGCGTTCGCGGACCTTCCCACCTTCGGCCGGCCGGCTCCGCCCACCCATGCCCTGGTCGTCCCGCTGCTGCGGCGGGGCGACGCGGCCTACGGCTTCCTGGTGGCGGCGCTCAACCGCTACCGGGCAGCGGACGAGGGCTACCGGGGATTCGTCGAGCTGGCCGCCGGCCACGTCGCGGCAGGGATCGCCGGCGCCCGCGAGTACCAGGCCCAGCAGCAGCGCGCCGACGAACTCGCGGCACTCGACCGGGCCAAGACCGCCTTCTTCTCCAACGTCAGCCACGAGTTCCGCACCCCCCTGACCTTGATCATGGGCCCGCTCGAAGAGCTTCGGACCAGGCTGGCCGACGCCGATCCGCGCACGAGGGAGGAACTGGACGTCATCCACCGCAACGGGCTGCGGCTGGGCAGACTCGTCAACACCCTGCTCGACTTCTCCCGCATCGAGGCCGGCCACCTGCGGGCCAGCTACGAACCGGTCGAGCTGGCCGCGACCACCGCGGAGCTGGCCAGCGTCTTCCGCTCCGCCGTCGACAAGGCCGGCCTGGCCTTCACGATGGACTGCCCACCGCTGGCGGAGCCCGTCCACATCGACCGGGACATGTGGGAGAAGGTCGTCCTCAACCTGCTCAGCAACGCCCTCAAGTTCACCTTCGAGGGCTCGATCGGCGTCGCCGTGCACCGTGAGGACGACCACGCGGTCGTCACGATCACCGACACCGGCGTCGGGGTGCCCGCCGCCGAGCTGCCACGCCTCTTCCAACGGTTCCACCGGATCGAGAACACCCGCGCGCGCTCCCACGAGGGCAGCGGCATCGGACTCGCCCTCGTCCAGGAACTCGTCCAGGCCCACGGTGGCACCATCACCGCCCGCAGTCGCGAGGGCGAGGGCACGGCCTTCACCGTCCGCCTGCCGTTCGGCCACGCCCACCTCCCCCAGGACGCCCTCGCCCCCGCGCCCGCGGCGCCCACCCGCGCGTCGGCCGCGGCCGACCCCTACCTGGAGGAGGCGCTGCGCTGGCTCCCCGGGAGCGAACGGGCCGACCCCTCCCGGTCCACCGAGGTGCCGGACCGCGCCGCACCCCTCGGCGGGCGGTCGGCCCGGCCCCGCGCCCGGGTCCTGATCGCCGACGACAACGCCGACATGCGCGAGTACCTCAGCCGGCTCCTCACCGGCCCCGGCTACCTGGTCCGGGCCGTCGCCGACGGCCTGGCAGCGCTGGAGGCGGTCCGTGCCGAGGCCCCCGACCTCGTCGTCAGCGACGTCATGATGCCCGGCCTCGACGGTGTGCGGCTCGTGGCCGCGCTGCGCGCCGACCCGCGGACCGCCGCCGTCCCCGTCATCCTGCTCTCGGCCCGCGCCGGACAGGAGGCCTCCATCGAGGGCCTCGACGCCGGCGCCGACGACTACCTGGTCAAACCCTTCGCCGCCGCGGAACTGCTCGCCCGGGTCCGCGCCACCATCGACATGACACGGCTGCGCAACCGCCACGCGCGCTGGCGCACAGCACTGGTCGACTCCCTCCAGGAGGGGTTCTTCGTCTGCGACGAGCACGGCGACGTCATCGAGGTCAACGCCGCGTTCACCGCCATCCTCGGCCACGGGCCCGAAGGCCTGCCCTACCGGTACCCCCAGCCGTGGTGGCCCGAGCGCGACGCCGACCCCGACGCCCACCGGCTGGTGGCCGACGCCCTCGCCGAACTGACCGGCCGGGAGCACGGCACCTGCACCATCCCGGCCACCCACCGCGACGGCCGTCAGGTGTGGGTGGCAGCCGCCTTCAACCGCGTCCAGGAGCCGGAGAGCGGGCGCCGCGTCATCGTCGGCACCATCCGTGACGTCACCTCGGAGCACCACGCGGCCCAACGGGCGACGGCCCTGGCCTCGCTCGGCACGCGCCTCGCGGAAGCCGCCACCCTGCCCGACGCCATGGCCGCGGCCATGGCCGAGCTGCGACGGGTCTGGCGGGCCGACACCGTCCTCGCCGTGCTGTTCCCGCCCGACGGGGCCCCGGTGCTGACCGCCACCGACCCGGAACAGCGCTGGGACGACCTGCCGGCCGAGCGGCGCGAGACCCTCACCGCCCTGGGCACGCGCCCCGCCCTCACCCCGGTCACCGACCGGGCCGACGGCTCCGGCATCGTCCTCGAACACCCGCGCGGCACGCTCCTCCTGTGGATCGACCGCGAAGGGCCGCGACCCTTCACCGAGCAGGACCGGCTCCTGCTCTCCCAACTGGCCGGCCGCCTGGCCCAGGGACTGGCCCGAGTGCACCGGATCGACCAGCAGCGCGAGACCGCGATAACCCTGCAACGCGCCATCCTCGGCCCCTCCCACCTGCCCGGCGGCTTCGCCGTACGCTACGAGCCCGCCACCCGCCCCCTGGAGGTCGGAGGCGACTGGTACGACATCGTGGCCCTCCCCGACGGCCGCACCGGCATCGTGGTCGGGGACTGCGTCGGGCGCGGGCTCACCGCGGCCACCGTCATGGGCCAACTCCGGAGCGCCTGCCGCGCCCTGCTCCTCCAGGACCCCTCACCCGCCCGCACCCTCGCGGCCCTGGACCGCTTCGCGGCCGACATCCCCGGGGCGATGTGCACCACCGTCTTCTGCGGAGTGCTCGACCCCGCCGACGGCCATCTCGTCTACTCCAGTGCCGGCCACCCTCCCGGCGTCCTCACCCACCCCGACGGGACCACCGTCCTCCTCCAGGACGGCAACGCGCTGCCCCTCGCCGTCCGGACCGGTGCGGACCGGCCCGAGGTCCGGTGCACCATGCCGCCGCGCTCCACCCTGCTGCTCTACACCGACGGTCTGGTGGAGCGCCGCCGCCGCCCCCTGAGCGAAGGCGTCGACCGGGCCGGAACCATCCTGCGGGAAGGGCGCGCGCTGCCGGTCGACGACCTCGCCGCCCGCCTCATGGCCGCGCTCGCCCCCGACGACGGGTACGACGACGACGTGGCCATCCTGCTCCACCGCCACCCCGCCCCGCTGGAGCTGACCTTCCCCGCGGAGTCCGGGCAGCTCGCCCCCGTCCGGAACAGCCTCCGCGGCTGGTTGAACCGGTGCGGGCTGCCCGCGCCCACCGTGCAGAGCGTCCTGGTCGCGGCCGGCGAAGCGTGCGCCAACGCCATCGAACACGGTCACCGTGACGCGCCGGGCGCCCGGATCCGCCTGTCCGCCGTCGCCACGGCCGCCGAGCTGCGCCTGACCGTCGCGGACACCGGCCACTGGAAGATCCCCGGACACCGGGCCGACACCGACCGCGGTCGCGGCGTCGCCCTGATGAACGCCCTCATGCAGCAGGTCACCATCACCCCCGGCAGCGGCGGCACCACCGTCGACATGCAGCTAAGGATCGCCTGATGACCACCGCGCTCGTCCTCACCCCCGGCCACGGCCCGGGCGGCTCGCCCGTGCTGCGGGCGGCCGGCGAGATCGACCTGGCCAACGCCCACGAACTCGCCGCGGCCATCGACCGGATCCCCGAGTCCGACACGCCCCTGACCGTCGACGTCAGTGCCGTCGAGTACCTCGACAGCGCCGGCCTCACCGTCCTCTTCGCGCGTGCCCACCGGATCCGGCTGATCACGAGCCCGCTCCTGACCCCGCTGCTCACCGTCTCGGGCCTGAGCCAACTCGTCTCGGTCCGCGAGGTCATCGACCCGCCGCCGAACCGAGAGCTCCCCACGCGCGGGGAGAGCGTGCCGTGACGGGGGATGTGGCCCACGCGGCTCCGCACCGGGCGCCGGCCCCGGCGCGCCCCGCCAAACGCGCCGACGGCACGGTCCCACCGTCCGTCCACGAAGGGCATCACAATGAGTCGCAGTCCAGCCATCGGAGGCACTCATGACCATGATGCTCGTCAAGGGCCGCTACGAGATCAAGAACTTCGAACCGGACGGCGACACCGTCCACTTCCTCCCCGACGACCCCGGCTTCTGGCCCGAGCTGCCCGGTGAGCACAAGGTCAAGCGGAACGCCCACGGCGGCGCCGGCCTCCGGCTGGACGGGATCGACGCACTGGAGACCCACTACCAGGGAGTCGGCCCCGACTTCGTGCACCAGCCGCTCGATCTGGGAGCCCACGCGGCCCGGGACGCCCTGCTGACCTGGCTGGGCTTCACCAACGTCACGCGCGGGGCGGACGAGAAGGTCACCTCCGCCACCCCGGACACCGTCCCCGGCTTCGTCCTCGCCAGCGGCGCCGACACCTACGGCCGCTGCATCGCCCTGGTCGGCAGGGGAACTCCGACGCCGGACGCCAGGAGCGGGACGATGATCAGGGTCGACGTACCGCTCCTCCGCCAGAGCGCCAACCACGAACTGCTCTCCCGCGGCCTGGTCTACCCGACGTTCTACTCGAACCTGCCCCGGGAACTGCGCCTCGACATGGCGGCGACCGCCCGGCAGGCGCAGGCCGCGAAGGCACCCGGCAGCGTCTGGGCCACGGACGTCACCCACAGCGGCGCCCAGATCGAGGACCTGAGCTCGATCACCGACCGCCTGGTCATCCTGCCCAAGCTGTTCCGGCGCCTGGCCGACTACCTGCGCCTGTTCGGCCCCTCCCTCGACTCGCTCCCCGCCTACCTGGCCGGCGCGGACGACGAGTTCTTCCTCTCCGAGCAGACGACCTCCACCAGAGGCCTGCACCGCGTCATCGACATCAACGACGGCACGGTGAAGCTGCGCCCCGGCATCGAGGACATCGTCTTCGTCGAGAAGTGAACGAGAAGTGAACCGGAGGGCCGACGGCAGGTGTGCCGGCGGCATCCTCGGTCCGTGACGCCGCGTTGGCTCGACGCCCTCGTCAGAGTGACTCGTCGGCGAGGCGGTTGCTGCGGTCGATCTCCGCCATGTGCGTCTCGGCCCAGACCCGCAGGGCGGAGAGCGGCTCTTCGAGGGAGAGGCCGAGTTCGGTGAGCCGGTAGTGGACGGCGGGGGGCACGGTGGGCTCCACCCGGCGCGCGACCAGGCCGTCGCGGACGAGGCTCTGCAGGGTGACGGACAGCATCTTCTGGGAGATGCCGGGGAAACGGCGCCGCAGTTCCGCGAAACGGAGCTCGCCCGGCGCCTCCTCGGCCAGCACCTTGACCGCCATCGACGTCCACTTGGTGCCGATCCGGTCGAGCAACTGGCGGGTCGGGCAGAGCGGATCCAGCAGATCTCCCCGCTCACCGGGCCGCCGACCGGGTTCGCCGGGCCTGGATGTGGTCACTCCGGGCTCACCACCTGAAGGAAAAGTGCCGTCTTGGAGGAGTCAGCGTAGTTCCTTAGCGTGACCTGGTCACCATTCCTCACCACCTCTGGAGCCCTCCATGCCCGAGTTGCGGCGCGTCCCCGTCAACGGTGTCGAACTGAACGTCGCCCTCGCCGGATCGGGCCCGGCCGTCCTGCTGCTGCACGGTTTCCCGCACACCTGGGAGGTGTGGACGGACGTCATGGCCGGCCTGTCCGGCCGCTACCGCGTCATCGCCCCGGACCTGCGCGGGTTCGGCGCGAGCAGCGGGACCGCCGCAGGGTACGACGCGGGAACCCTGGCCGAGGACGCCGCGGCGCTTCTCACCACGCTCGGCGTGGCCTCGGCCGCGGTGGTGGGCATCGACGCGGGTACCGCACCGGCCTTCCTCCTCGCCCTGCGCCGCCCCGGTCTCGTCCGGCGCCTGGTCGTCATGGAGGCCCTTCTGGGCAGGCTGCCCGGCGCCGAGGGGTTCCTCGCCGACGGCCCGCCGTGGTGGTTCGGCTTCCATGCCGCCGCGCCCGGCCTCGCCGAGTCCGTACTGGAGGGCCACGAAGCGGCCTACGTCGACTGGTTCCTGCGCTCCGGCACGCTCGGCGACGGGGTGCGCCCCGTCCTCCGGGACGCCTTCGTCCGCGCGTACACCGGCCGCCAGGCATTGGGCCGCGCGTTCTCGTACTACCGGGCGCTGCCCGAGAGCGCGGTACAGGTCGAACAGGCGGTCGCCGCCGCGCGCCTGACGGTGCCGACGATGGCGGTGGGCGCCCGGCCCGTCGGCGCGGCGCTGGAACGCCAGCTCCGCCCGATCACCGACGACCTCACCGGACACGTCATCGAGGACTGCGGCCACATCATCCCGCTGCACCGCCCCCGCGCCCTGCTCGGGCTGCTGCGTCCGTTCCTGGCCGGTGCGGAGGCGAAAGCAGGGTGACCCGGCCCAGGGGCCGGCGTCCGATGCACGCCCCGGCCGAGGTGCCCTTCTCCCGCTCGCACATCCTCGGCCCCGAACCGGGTCAGGACTGCCGTGATGCCCCTTCTCCTCCCCCACCGGGCCGGCGGAGGCAGCCGGCCCGGCGATCAGCTCCTCGGCTCGCGCCGATGGCCCCCGCCCCCGAGGATCATGCCTGTGGGCACCCAGCGGCAGGGACCTGAGAAGACGGCCGACGGGCATTTCGTCGTGATCGACGGCCGCCGGTGGCGGGCGACGGACCCGTCCCTGCCCGAATCCACGGCCGCTCGTCTCCGACACCACCTGATGGCGGCCCGCCGCGCCGTGCGCGCCGCCCTGGCGGCGGGGGACTCGGAGGCGGAGCGCGACGCCCGGTCCCGCGTGCATGCGGCGAAGACGGCCCTCGGGGAACGGGGGACGCCGTGGTGGGAGCAGTCCCCCCGGGAGCGCCGCGAGCGATGGGAGCGGGGTCTCGCGGACCTGGACGCCAGGAGCGAGCGGTGACGGCCACGGCCACCCGCACCGGCTCTCCGAGCACCGCTCCGACCCGCGCCTGGTCGGGCCGGCCCGACCGGCACAGTGCGATACTCGGGTGGTGGCGAAGGATCCGCAGAAGGTCGACCGGCTCGTCGAGCGGACCATTCTGGCTCTGCTGGAGCGTCGTGGGCCGGCCTCGTCGATCTGCCCCTCCGATGCCGCCCGAGCGGCGTACGCGGGAGAGGGCGAGGGATGGCGCGCGTTGATGGAGCCGACTCGCCGGGCCGCGTGGCGGCTGGCTTCGGCGGGTGAGGTCGAGGTCACTCAGGCCGGGCGCCCGGTCACGCCCGCCGAGGCCCGTGGCCCGATCCGCATTCGTCGAGCGCGGGGACGAACGATCCGCACCGAGCCGTAGGCCATCCCCGCGGTCCCGATGGTGGTGGCCGGTGAAGAGAGCCGTGCTGTCAGAGCGCGCGCGGACGGCTGCGGCGCGAGGGCCCCCGCCGGGGGCTCGCCGAGTGCGGCGCGTCGCGCGCAGCACCCCATCCCCGTGGGTCGCGCCTACGATGGCGGCCATGGCCGATCACGCTGCAGCAGGCGAGTCCCTCATCCGTATCGTCGGAGCGGCCGCCAACAATCTCGCCCAGGTGAGCGTCGACCTGCCGAAGAAGGCGTTGACCGTGGTCACCGGGGTTTCCGGGTCCGGCAAGTCCTCACTCGTGCTGGACACGATCGCCGCCGAGGCACAACGTCTGGTGAACGACTCGTATCCGTCGTTCGTGAGGAACCGCCTTCCCCACATGCCGGCGCCCGAGGTGCAGTCGATGAGCGGTCTGACGTTCACGGTCATCATCGATCAGCGCCGCTTCACCGGAAACGCCCGGTCGACGGTGTCGACGGCTTCCGACCTCGCTCCCCTGCTCAGACTCGTGTTCTCGCGGATCGGTGTGCCCTCCGCCGGATACTCGCCGGCCTACTCCTTCAACGATCCGACGGGCATGTGCCCCGCGTGCGAAGGCCTCGGCACTGTCGTCGACATCGATGTGGAGGCGTTGATCGACCCGGAGAAGAACATCGACGAGGGGCCTGTTCGATTCAGCCAGTTCCGCCCCGGCGTCTACCGCTGGAAGCGCTTCGCCTACTGCGGGCTGTTCGACCGGGAGAAGCCGCTGAAGGACTACACGCGGGACGAGATGCGGCTGTTCCTCTACGCGGATCAGCTGAAGCTGCCGAATCCGGATCCGCGCTTCCCCAAGACCGCCCGCTTCGACGGCGTCGTCACCCGGATGCGGGACGTGTACGTCAAGAACCGTCCGACCAAGATCTCGCCGCAGGTGCGGGAGGAGCTGGACCGTCTGACGACGCACCGCGTCTGCCACGAGTGCGGCGGAGCGCGCCTGAACGCCGCGGCCCGTGCCAGCCTGATCGAGGGGCGCTCGATCGTCGACTGGTCGGCGATGCCGGTGGCCGAGCTCCGCGAACTCCTGGCGGCGCTGGAGGATCCGCGGGTGGAACCGGCCCTCGACGGGATCCGGCGGACCTTGGACGCACTGCTCTCCGTCGGGCTCGGATACCTCTCGCTCGACCGCGAGTCATCGACGTTGTCCGGCGGCGAGGCACAACGGGTCAAGATCGTCCGACACCTGGGCAGCGCCCTCACCGACATCACCTACGTCTTCGACGAGCCCTCGACGGGCCTGCACCCCGCCGATGTGCAACGTCTCAACCACCTCCTGCTGCGGCTGCGCGACGCCGGCAACACCGTGGTGGTCGTGGAGCACCACCCCCAGGTGATCCGAATCGCCGACCATGTGATCGACATGGGACCGGGGGCGGGTTCACGGGGCGGGCTGGTGCAGTTCGAAGGTACGCCGAAGGCTCTGGCCGGCAGCGACACCGTGACCGGACGGCTGCTCTCGACGCCCCTGCCGCTCGCACGCGCGAACCGCGGGCCGCGAGCCTTCGTCCGCGTGGAGAACGCCTCCGCGCACAACCTCGCCGGCTTCGACGTCGACATTCCGCTCGGCGTCCTCACCGCGGTCACGGGCGTGGCGGGTTCCGGCAAGAGCTCGTTCGCCACCAACGAACTCCCCCGGCAGCACCCCGAGTTCACGGTCGTCGGGCAGGACCCGCTGCGCGGCGGGGTACGGTCGATGCCGCTCAGCATCCTCGGCGTCGCGGACAGCGTGCGCGAGGCGTTCAGTGCCGCCTCCGGGCTCGAACCGGCCTGGTTCAGCTTCAACTCCAAGGGCGCCTGCCCCACTTGCCGGGGCAGGGGCTACATCACCACCGAACTCGCCTTCCTCGACGACGTCGCGACACCCTGCGACGTCTGCGGGGGCGAACGCTTCAACCCCGCCGCCATGAAGGTCCAGCTCGACGGCCGGACGATCGCCGACGTCCTGAGAATGCCGGCGGGCCCCGTGGCGGACCTCTTCGCGGACCGCTCCGACATCGTGCGGACGATGGGCTGGCTCGAACGCGTCGGGCTCGGCTACGCCGCCGTCGGACAGTCGCTCGACACCCTCTCCGGCGGCGAGAAGCAACGCCTCCTGCTGGCCCGGCACCTCAGCAGCTCGCCCGGCTTCGCCGAGGAGCGGATCGTCCTGGACGAACCGACGACCGGTCTGCACCCCAGCGACGTCGAACGGCTCGACCTGCTGTTCGCCGACCTCGTGGACGCCGGTGCGACGCTGGTGGTCGTGGAGCACAACCTGCGCGTCGTCGCCCAGGCCGACCATGTGATCGACATCGGCCCCGGAGCCGGGACGGACGGCGGCCGCCTGCTCTTCGCCGGCCCGCCCGCCGAACTGCTGCGCCGGACGGACTCCCTCACCGGGCGCGCGCTGGCGGCGGCCACCGAACAGCGGACTACCGGGGCCGCGTCCCGCAGCACGGCCGGAGCCACCGCCCCCGGGTGACGCGACGCGGCCGTTCCCGGGTACCGCGGGTTCGGCGGGGCGGCACGGCGCGGGCAGCACGGCAGCGACGGCCGATCCGCCGCTACCGCGCCGTCGCCTCCTCGGAAGCAGCAGACCCCGGCAGCGGCGGTCAGACACCGACCGGGACGCGCACCACGAGCGCCTCACCCACCCGGTTGTGGCGCTCCTCCCAGGTCTCCAGCGCCGTCCGGCAGGCGTGGTCGAGGTGGCGCAGGCCGGTCAGGTCCAGGTGGACGGTCCGGCCGGCGGGCAGTCGCTCCAGCGTGTCCAGGAGCCGGGGCAGGCGGAGGAAGGTCGCGTTGCCGGCCAGTGTCACCCCGACCGTTCCGTCCCCGCGCTCGTCGACCTCCACGTGCAGGTGCGAGGTGTCCCAGGCGCTCTTCAGCACGGAGAGCAGCAGGCCGAGCAGCACCCCCTCGAAGAGGTTGGTCACCACGACGGCGACCGCCGTGGCCATCAGGATCAAGGCCTCCCCGCGGTGCGTCCGCCACAGCGGAACGAGCGCCTTCGCCGGCACGAGCTTGGCCCCGGCGTGCACCAGGACCCCGGCCAGCGCGGCGAGCGGGATGACCGACAGCGCGGCGGGGAACAGCGCGGCGAACAGCAGCAGCCAGAGGCCGTGCAGCACGCGGGAGGCCTTGGTCCGCGCCCCGGCCTGGACGTTGGCGGCGCTGCGCACGATGACGGCGGTCATCGGGAGCGCGCCGAGAGCGCCGCAGACCGTGTTGCCGACCCCCTGGGCGATCAACTCCCGGTCGTAGTGGGTGCGCGGGCCGCCGTGCAGGCGGTCCACCGCCGCGGCGCTGAACAGGCTCTCCGCCGAGGCGATCAGGGCGAACGCGAGCACGGTGCCGAGGACGCCGACATCGCCGAGCGCCGCCAGGTCCGCGCCGCCGGGGAGGTCGATCACCCCGGCCAGACCGGCGACCTCGACCTTGCCGACGGAGAGGTCGAACAGCGCGGTGGCGGCGGTGGCCGCGGCGACGGCGGCCAGCGGCGCGGGCACCGTCCGGACCCGGGCGGGCAGCCGGGGCCAGAGCACCAGAACGGCTATGGTGCCGATGCCGATCGCGGCGGCGGTGAGCGCCCGCGTCGAGGTCACGGTGTCGAGGACCAGGCCGGGAAGGCCCGCCAGCTTGTCGAGTCCGCTCCTGGGCGCCTTCGCGTCGGCCAGCGCGTAGAGCTGGCCGGAGATCAGCACCAAGCCGATGCCCGCCAGCATGCCCTGGACGACCGAGACCGAGATGGCGCGGAACAGGCGCCCGAGCCGCAGCGCGCCCATGCCGATCTGGAGCAGTCCGGCGGCCGCGGTGATCACGCCGAGGGTGGCGAGCCCGTGTTCCTGCACGGCCGCGAACACCAGGACGGTGAGGCCCGCGGCGGGGCCGGACACCTGGAGGCTGCTGCCCGGCAGCAGCCCGGTGAGAAGCCCGCCGACTATGCCGGTGAGCAGGCCGAGTTCGGCCGGGACGCCGGAGGCGACGGCCACACCGACGCAGAGCGGCAGCGCGACCAGGAAGACGACGAGGGAGGCGGCCAGGTCTGCCCGCAGGTCGGCGGGCCGGAGGGCGGGACGACGGATCATCAGGTCCTCGGTTCGATGGAGTGGACGGAGGGCAGGCGGCCGGTCACAGCGGGAGGAAGAGTCCGGAGTCGGCCCGGTGCGCGAGCACCAGCCCGGTGTGGACCTCGTAGAACCAGCCGTGGATCCGGACCCGGCCGTCGACCAGTCGCCGTGCGATGCCCGGGTAACCGCGCAGCTGCTCCAGCTGGGCGAGGACGTGCCGTTGCACGGGCCCGGCCACGGTCGGGTCGAAGACGTCCGTCCCGTCGGCCCGCAGAACGCCGCGGTCGGCGTTGCCCAGCCAGGAGCGGACGGCGGGCGCCAGGCTGAGGTCGTCGCCGCGCACCACCGCGCCGACGGCCCCGCAGTGCGAGTGGCCGCACACCACGATGTCGCGCACGCCGAGGACGTCCACGGCGTATTCGATGGTGGCGGTCTCACCGGAGGCGGAGTCCGCACGGTAGGGCGGGACGATGTTGCCCGCGGTGCGGAGTTCGAAGAGGTCGCCGGGCGCGGCCCCGGTGATCAGGGCCGGCACCACCCGGGAGTCCGAGCAGGTGATGAAGAGCGCCTGCGGCGACTGACCGGTGGCGAGGCCGTCGAGTTCGCGGCCGGCCCGGCCGGCGCGCTCGGGGAAGGCGCGGGCACGGTCGATCAACGGTTCCATGAGGGCATGCCTCCTTCTGCCTCCCGCCACGGACGGCGGGCGGGCGATCGGGATCGGGCAGGGGACGTTCGGCCCAGGCTCCGGGCCCGGACCGGCCGTCGGGCACGGCGTAGCCGCACGGCCGGTGACCTTCGGTGATCCCCCGATGACCTGATGCATCGTCAAGCGCTAGTAAAGCACGGCCATGAAGAAGGTAAAGCCCGCATCTGGGAGGAAAGTGCGCCGGTCCGGTTAACATCTTGTTACCGCGTCGTGCCGGAGCGGTACGGGGTGCGGGCGGCACGTCTGGCGCCGCGCCGGCGCTCCGGCGCGCGCCTCGTCGGCCGCGCACGGATGATCACGAAAAGGTAACTGGTCTGAACCCAAGTTCGGGAGTTGTTCACGCAGCCGTGCGTTGTGTGAGGCCGGGGGATCGCCGTGCGGCTCCACACTCTTCGGCGGGCGGCCACCCCGAGCACGTGTGCCCCCGGCCGTCCCGTCCCGCACCTCCCCCCATCTCCCCACGGGAGTTCCTGTGCACATGTCCCGTTCCGTCCGGGCCGCCCTCGCCACGGTCACGCTCACCGCGGCACTGCTGCCGCTCACCGGCGTCCAGGCCTCGGCCGCCACCGGCCCGTACAAGGGCCTGCCGAACGGCACCAGGACGGCCAAGACCCTGGTGATCGGCGTCGACGGCACCCGGTACGACAAGCTGCTGACCGCCGACGCGCCCACCCTCAAGGCGCTGATGGCCTCGGGCCTCACCGCGACCAGCAACCTCTACGCCAGCCCGCTGGCGCCGACGCTCTCCGGGCCGGGCTGGTCCACCATCGCCACCGGCGTCTGGCCGGACAGGCACGGCGTCAAGGACAACACCTTCGCCGGCTCCCGCTTCGACCTCTACCCGGACTTCGCCACCCGGCTGGAGACGGCCTCGCCCAGCGCCTCCACCCTGGTCGCCGCCTCCTGGAACCCGATCGCCGACAACGTCTTCCACGGCACGGCGGACCTGCGGATCGACGAGAGCGAGAACGACGTCAAGACCGCCTCGGACGCCGCCGACTACCTCACCAACGGGAACCCCGACACCACCTTCCTCCACTTCGACGAGGTCGACGAGGCGGGCCACAGCTACGGCGGCACCAGCTCCCAGTACGCCGCCGCGATCCACTCGGTCGACGCGCTGGTCGGGCAGGTCGTCCAGGCGGTGCGCAACCGCGCGACCTACGCCTCCGAGGACTGGCTGATCATCGTCACCACCGACCACGGCCACACCGACGCCGGCGGCCACGGCGGGAACAGCGCCGTCGAGCGCCAGACCTTCCAGATCGTCAACGGAGCCGGCTACGCCGCCGGTTCGACCCGCTTCGACGTCAAGCCGGTCGACATCGCGCCCACCGTCCTCAAGCACGAGGGTGTCGCCCTCCAGCCGGCCTGGCAGCTGGACGGCAAGCCGATCGACGAGATCGTCCCCGATGCCTTCGACGCCCTGCGCCCCGGCCTGCAGACCCGGGTGGACGAGACCGGCATCCCCGCCACCACCAAGGGCTGGACCCACACCCCGCCGTCCGGCTGGACCATCGACAACTCCCGGATGCCCAGCGGCGGCGTCACCGAGTGGCGGGGCTGGGCCTTCGCCACGGACGAGTTCTGGACGGCGGCCCAGCTCGGCCAGTCCCGGGAGACCAACGTCCGGGCCCGCAACGTCTTCGCGGTCGCCGACTCCGACGAGTGGGACGACAAGTCGCACGGCACCGGGCAGTTCGACTCCACGCTGATCAGCCCGGCGTTCCCGGTCAGCGGCACCCAGGCCACCGTCTCCTTCGCCACCGACTACAAGGTCGACGGCCCGCAGACCGGCGACCTGTACGTCGTCTTCGGCACCGGCACCCCGCAGCTGGTGAAGTCCTACCGCAGTGACCTCAACACCTTCGAGAAGCTCCAGGTCACCGTTCCGGCCGGCGCGACCACGGCACAGCTCCAGTTCCGCTACACCGGCACCAACAGCGCGTTCTGGACGGTCGACCAGGTCTCCGTCACGTCCTGACGCACCACCCGCCCGGGACACGTCGGCCCGGAGCAGCGGGCCGCCACGGCGGAGGGCGGTGGCGGGAGCAGCGACACCTCCCGCCACCGCCCTACCGCCACCGCCCTCCGGCCTACCGTCGTGGGCTCCGGCCGCCGGGGGCGCCCGTCATCCGTCCCTCACCCACCTGCCGTAGCACGGCCGCCAGGGCCCGGGCGGCGCCGTCGGCGCCCGGGCGGGGCGCGTCCGCCGCCCGACCGGCTCGGGACGGTGCGGCCCGCCCCGCCCGGTGGCCCGCCCCGCCCGCACCGTGTCGGACGACGGTCAGGTCAGTGCCGGCCCGCCTTGCGGCGGCGCATGACCAGGACGGAGCCCGCCCCGACCAGCACGACGGCGGCGAGGAGGGTCAGGCCGACGTTCGCGCCGGTCGAGGCCAGGCGGTCCGAACCGCTCGCCGCCACCGACCCCGAGGGCGAAGCCGAGAGCGAGGGCGAGGGCGACTCGCCCGCGGTCACGCCGGAGGTCGAACCCGTCGAGGGGGCGACCGTCGCGGTGGGGCCGGAAGAGGCCTTGCCGGTGGGCGACGCGGAGACGGAAGCGGTCGTCGTGGCGCCCGGCGAGGTGGAGACGCTCGGCGAGGTGGAGGCCGACGGGGTGGTGGAGGCGGACGGCGCGGAGGTGGACGGCGTCGGGCTCGCGGTGGTGCGCACCGCCGGGCAGGTGTGCGAGAGGTTGAACCACTTCACCTCGCCGCCCATCACCTCCGCGCTGGCCGACGTCAGCTTGGCGCCCGGGGCGGATCCGACATAGGCGTGCTTGCTCGTCGGCGGCCCGAACACGGACACCACCTGCGGCGCGCCGTTGTCGAAGGAGACCGTGAGCTTGACGAAGTCCGTCGAGTTCCCCGGGAGGACGAAGTGCCAGCCGTCCTGGTCAGCGCCGATCGACCCGCACTTCGCCTCGTGCTCGCCGAAGCCGGCGGCCGTGACGGGAAGGTCCTGGTGGACGGGCACGGTGTAGGTGCCGGCGGTGGCGAAGGCCGAAGGCGCGGTGGGGAGGATCAGGAGGCCGGCGGCCGCCGCCGTGAGAACGGCGCGGGTAGTGAGGGAAGCGCGCATGGTCACCATTCGCTGTCAGAGGTGGTCGCAGAGGGGACGCCGACCGGTCCGACCGGACCGGTCACGGTCGTCTCATGTCCCTCAGCGCCGTCGCCGTCCGGCGCGTCACACCCCGGACGTAACAGTTATGACACCACTGTGCGCGCCGACCGCCGCATCGCCCCCGACTACGTGGCGCCACCGACCACCGGGGGCACCGACAGCCGGACGGCCGAACCCTCCGGCGCGATGCGAGGGGCCGGTGGGTGAGCTGCCCCCTGCCGAGGGCCCTGCCTCAGGGGGCCGTCCGCTCGGCCGGTTCCTCCAGACCGAGCACGGCCAGGAGCAGTTGCTCGTCCTCCAGGTCGCGGGCGTAGGCGGAGACGACCTCGCGGGCCCGGTCCGCGACCGTCCCGTCCGGGGGCCGGGCCACCCGTTCCAGCGAGCCGCCGAGTGTGGAGAGGTCACGATTCACGGCTGACACTGCTACCTCCTCGTTGCCTTGTTCGGAAGCCGACCGCCCACGCTACTGCGGCCGGCCGGCGCGGGCACGTCCGGCCGCCTCGCCCCCGCACCCCGGCGCCGAGCGGAACGGACGGTCCCCGCCCCGCCCCCCGGCCGGACCCGGACCCGGCCCGGCCGGGGGACGGCGCGAACCAGGGCGCACGAGGGCGAAGGCGATCCACTCGGATGACAGCATGTGTCCGCGCGATGACTGGATGTCACGTTCAATGGGTAGTCCACGAACAGTCAAGCGAGGAGAAGCCGGATGAAGGGCACGACCCGGATGAACAGCACGACCCCCCGCACGGCGCTCCGCCTCGCGGCCGCCGCCCTGACGATCGCCGCCGCGACCGCCTTCACGCCCAGCACCACCGCGCGGGCCGACCAGGCCGCCACCGCCTGCGCCCCCTCCCCCACCTACCACCTGCAAGCGCTCAACCGCTACGGCGACTGGGAGCGCGCCGCGGAGGTGGACGCCTCGATCAACGCGTGCGCCTTCACGCCCGCCAACGAGTGGACGTTCGACGTCGCCCAGGCCGCACCGAACCGCGGCTACGGTCTGGCCGGCTGGAGGATCCGCGCCTGGTTCCAGAACCAGGACCAGACGCCCGACTACCGCACCGTCGTCCTGAAGATCCGCGTCGACCACTGCTACCCCAGCGGCACGTGCGCGAACGACCTCGCCGCGTTCGACGTGAAGCACCGGCTCTTCCGCGACTCCTACACCCGGCAGGTCATCACCGACACCTCCACCGAGGTGATCGGCGACCCCCGCGGGTGGCGCATCGACCCCCGCTCCTGAGCCCCGGACTCCCAGAACAGGAATCGAGGCAACGATGCGCCCGGACCGCCCCACCCACCGCCGGCCCCGCCGACGCGGCGCCGTGACCGCCCTCGTCACGGCGCTGCTGACGCTGGCCACCGCCGTCGCCGTCACCCCCGCCCGCGCGGCGGGCGCCGGCGACGCCGCCGCACGCCGGGACTACGTCCTGCTGGCCCCCGCCCACGTCCCCCTGACCGAACCCGGCCACGAACAGCCCCTCGACCAGCTCCTCGGGCGCATCCGCGCCATGGAGCCCGGTCCCCACGAGAACCACGCCCCCCGCACCGCCCAGCGCTCCGGCCAGGACGACCTGCCCGCCTACGAGTGCCGTGAGCAGGACGCCGCCTTCCACGACCAGGGGTACGGCAAATCGCGGTTCGTCACCTGCCAGGCCTTCCACCTCCACCCCACCCACGTCACCTGCTGGTGGATCTTCTGCTCCGTCACCGGCAGCGCGGACGCCGAGATGACCGACGTCCAGTACGGCCACAACGTCCGCCGCGAGGTCGACGTCGTCCAGGTCCTCGACAACTGGCGACTCGAAGGCGACATCGCCGAGGTGCCGCTCAGCGTGAACGTCACCTGCACCGCCCGGCCCGGGTTCGGCCCCTGCGTCGTCGACAGCGGCTTCGGCGGGCCCTACGTCCAGCCGATCGGGCTGTGGGCCGCCGAGGGCTCGATCACCAGCCGCTACTACTCCTTCCGCCAGGACTCCGCCGGCGGCATCGGCAGCGCCCTCATCAGCTACGCCGACCTCGCCGCGCACGTCTCGGTCATCGGCGAGGGCGCGGCCAACCCCTACGACGGCCCCAACAGCGGCATCCGCTGCGACTCCGCCTCCTACCTCGTCAGCACCGCCTCCGGTGAGGGCTGCGTCTTCCCCTGGGTCACCGAGACCCTGCACCTCCACCGCGCCGACCACCCCGAGTCCGCCGACCACATCGTCACCGCCCAGTACCACCCCGACCAGACCGTCCCCGACGCGCCGAACAAGCAGATCCCCGGCGCGCCCGGCGCGGCCCCGCTGCACCGCGTCGCCGACCAGAACGCCATTGACGCGCACCGCGTCGTCGCCGTCGCCGCCTGCCTGAAGTACTTCCCCGACTACGCCCACGAAGGCCTGGACTGTGACGAGTACCCCTTCGCGTCGACCCTCGAAGGCGCCGACGACAACCTCAAGAACTACAGCGTCGAGCCCATCCACGACTGGGACAACCGCGGCTCCGGCGGCCGGCTCAGCGGCTTCTACCAGAACCGGCGCATCCTCGGCAGCGACTTCACCAATGACCCGTTCCACGTCCAGATCGACCCCTGACCCGCTCGTGGACCCCCGCGCCGACCGGCCCCCGGCCGCACCCGTCGGCGAACCCGCCGCCGAACTCGCCGCCGAGCTCGCCATCGAGGTGCGCGCGGAGAACCACCTCTTCCACCTCGTCGACACCGCCGCCCCGCCCAGCGGCGACGCCGACGACCGGCCGCCCACCCCGGGCCCCGGCCGGCTCGCGACCACCGCGGGCGGCACCGTCACCTTCAACAGCGCCCTGTCCGACCACTACCCCCACGTCACCCTCCAGTACTGGTCGGCCCGGCCCCCGGCCCCGCCCGGCCACTGGCCCCAGCACATCCGGCTCACCGTCGACCTCGAAGGCGGCCGTCTCGCCCTCACCTCCGGTGTCTCCCACCTCCCGGCAGCCGCCGCGCTGCCGCTCCCACCCGGCCGCTACACGCTCGCCGCCCACCGTGGCGTCCTCCACCCCACCCCGTCCCTCCTCCCCCACCGGGCCGAGCACTGGCTGCTCCAGCTGTGGCCCCACCGGCACCCGTGATGATCCTCGTGGGCACCGCCCGGGCGGCTCCCGGCAGCCGGAGGCCGTCCGGTGGGCACCGGGACCGGTGACCGGCGACCCGAGGCGCGACGCCGCTCCGCAGTGCGAGCAAGTCGACACATCGGGTTATATCGTCCCTCCATGAGCGATCGTCAGTCGGGGCCGGGCCGGGCGCACCTGAGGGGCCCCGGCGGTGTTCTCACGGAAACGGCCCCGGTGCGAGTGCCGCAGCGGCGGGGGCCGTCCGACGGTTCCGCGTGGTCAGGGGCCGGGCCGGGTGAGGCGACCGGCGCCCGGGCGGCCCGCCGCGGCCGGCCGGGCGGGCGTGGATCCGTGCGACATGGAGCCCGACGGTGACCGCCGACGCCCTGGTGATCTTCGGCATCACCGGCGACCTCGCGCACAAGATGACCTTCCGATCGCTCTACCGCCTGGAGGCGGCCGGCCTCCTGGACTGCCCGATCATCGGCGTGGCCCTGGAGGACTGGTCGCACGACCACCTGGTCGCCTCCCTGCGCGAGGCCCTGCGGACAGCCGGTGAGGAGGTGGCGGCCGGGCCGCTGGAACGGCTGGCCCGACGGCTCTCCTACCTGCGGGGCGACTTCACCGACCCGGCCACCTACCAGGCGCTGAGCGCGCTGCTGGAGGGCGCCGCCAGGCCGCTCTTCTACCTGGAGATCCCGCCCTCGCTGTTCGGCCCGGTCGTGGAGGCGCTGGCGGCGGCGGGCCTCACCGCGCACGCCACGGTGATGCTGGAGAAGCCCTTCGGCCATGACCTGGCCTCCGCCAGGGCCCTCAACGCACGGCTGCACCGGGTGCTGCCCGAGGACCGCATCCTGCGCATCGACCACTTCCTCGGCAAGCAGCCCGTGCTGGACATCCAGTTCCTGCGGTTCGCCAACTCGCTGCTCGAACCGGTCTGGAACCGCGACCACGTGGCGGCCGTGCAGATCACCATGGCCGAGGACTTCGGTGTGGAGGACCGGGGAGCGTTCTACGACCCGGTCGGCGCGCTGCGCGACGTGGTCCAGAACCACCTCCTCCAGGTGCTCGCCCTGGTCGCGATGGAGGCGCCGGTCGGCCCCGGCCCGGACGCGCTGTGGGACCGGAGGGTCGATGTCTTCCGCGCGACGGCTGGCGTCGATCCGGCGCACTGCCTGCGCGGCCAGTACGAGGGCTACCTCGACGTACCCGGCGTCAAGTCCGACTCGGTGACCGAGACCTACGTCGAACTCGGCCTAGAGGTGGACAACTGGCGATGGAGCGGAGTGCCCTTCTCCCTCAGGGCCGGCAAGGCCCTGGCCGCCAGGGCCACCGAGGTACGGGTGGTCTTCAAGCGCCCGCCCCGGCTCGCCTTCCTGGACCAGCCCGCGCACCCCGACGCCAACGAACTCGTCCTGCGGATCGACCCGGACCCGGCGCTGCGGCTGGGCATGCTCTCGAAGGAGGCATCCGGCCGCTCGGCCCGGAGCGTCCACCTCAGCCTGTCCTTCGCCGCCGAACTCGGCAGGCCGCCCGAACCCTACGAGCGGCTCCTCAACGACGCGCTGACCGGCGACCGTTCGCTGTTCACCCGGCAGGACGTCGTGGAGGAGACCTGGCGGGTGATCCAGCCCCTGGTGGACCACCCGCCGACGCCCGTGCCGTACGCGCGCGGGACGTGGGGACCCACCCCGGGCCTCGGCCGCACCACCTGGCGGCCGCCCTGGCTCTCCAGCCCCCACCCGTAGGTTCACCACGCGCCGCACCGCCGGCCGGCCGGGCGGCGGTGCGGCGCGTCCGAACTGCGGTCCGTCAGAGGATCTCGATGGACTTCACCTTCGGCGGACGGTTCGGGAACGTGATGTCGGTCCACCGGTTGATCCTGACCGAGTCACCGTTGGCGTCGTAGTAGATCAGGTCGTTGTTCCCGGTGGAGATCCGGTCGACCCACCAGCTGCCGAAGTCGGTGCGGCCCCCGTTCGCGTAGCAGTCCACGCTCTGTCGCCCGTCGAGGTGCGACCAGATCTTCAGGAAGTTCTCGCCTCCCCGGCACTCGACGTGGTCGATGGCGTACGCGCTGGACGGCACCGCCACCGTCAACGCCGCCGCCGCCGCGAAGGTGGCGGCCGCGGCACTCACGAACTTCCTCGTTTTCGAGATCACGCATTCTCCTCGGACGAATCGGAACCCGAATCGGATACGTACAACTCGACCGAGCTCCGGTTGAGTCGTACTCGACCCAGCATTGGGGCGGCCGGCGGCGTGGTCAATGACGGCTGCGATGAACTGACCGCGTATCGGTCACATCCACCCGGCCTTCCGCGCACCGGACGGGGCCGCTGGGACCGCTGGGCCATGAGTGGTGATTGTCGGCGCGTCAGGGCCGCCACCCGCGCGACCGGTACTCGCGCCGATCATTCCCGCCCCGACCTGGGAAAACGGGAGAACCGCCCGCCGGCCGGACCAGCCGGTGGGACGCGAGGCCGCGGCGCCGTGGCGACCGGTCGGCGGATGAGTGGAACCCGCCACCGCCCGTCCGCACAAGAGGCGTTCCGCAGACGTACGACCTATTCTCCGTTTCCTCGCCACGAAGCCATGCCACGGAACAGCAGGAGCACCGGGCGGAAACGGACCGTCGAATTCCCGGAATCGGGCATTTTCCCGTCGGCCGCCCCCGCGGACCGGCTCGACCGGCGGCCGGGCCGGCCGGGAGCACCGCCCAGGGGACTTGGGCTCGGCGCCACCGCGGTGAACCGGGAGAATCCGAACGGGACCTCCGTCCGGGTCCGCGGCCTCGCCCCCGGCCGGCCCTCCAGCCGCGAGGGCTGCCACCGTCCCTGACCCCCCGGGCGCCCGGCGAGAGGCTCCGGCGCGCGGATGTCAGTGCCCACCGGTAGGTTCTGCGGTGGTCCCGAGAAGACCAGGTCGGCCCCGGCAGGGCACTGCCGGGGCCTGCTGATCTTCGGGTCGGGTGTCCCCGGGGGCGGCGCCCGCTACGTGGTCGAGCAGGTGCCGCGGGCGCGGGTGGAGGCGGTCCGGACGGACTCGCGGCGACTCTTCCACGCGCCACGGGCCGGGTGTCGGGCGAGGACCGTGCACGGCTGCCGGCTCCGGGGCGGTCGGTCAGGCACGTGCGCGACCTGCAGTCATCTGACGGATGCCGCCCGGGTGACTGCGCCGGGACAGTGGAGGCGTTCCGCACACCAGCACACCCGAGGAGTCGTCACCATGAGGAAGTCGTCGAACGGGCTCGCCAGGACGGCCGGTGCCCTGGGCCTCGCCGTCGCCGCGCTGACCGGCCTGTCGGCCGCCCCGGCGTCGGCGGGCACCGCCGCCACGGCCGGCTGCACCAAGTACTACTCCAATGAGAACATCCAGGTCCAGGTCGACAACTGCTCGTCCGGCTGGGTGTGGCTGTACGCCGCCGACCCCGGCACCTACTTCAAGGCCACCGTCGTCGTGACCGACTCGTTCGGACACGTGCAGCCGGAACTGGCCGTCGACCGGGGCAAGTCCACCGCGAAGAAGTTCGAGCAGGTCCACAGCTTCCACCTCTGCGGCACCAAGTACCTCAGCTGGGCTCCCCCGACCTGGAAGACCTACTGCACCAACGAGATCTACGTGTGACGGGCCGACCGCCCCTGCTGTGGCCCGGGCCCGGGCCACAGCAGGGGCGGTCCCGCCGTCGGACGGAGCGGCTCCCGGACAGCGCCGACACGTCCCGATGAGGACTCGGTCGGACCCCGCCGGGAGCCGCTCGTGAACGCCCGCGGGGTCAGAACTGCGTGCTGACCGTGACGCCGCTGAAGTCGGTCACGGCGTACAGGCTGAGGTAGCGGTAGCCGGCGGTCGGGTTGGTGACGGTGAGGGACTGGGTGGTCCCGGCGCCGGTGGAGGAGGCGGTGAAGGCGCTGGGCGAGGCCCAGGTGCCCGGGTTGTAGTACAGGTGCGCGGTCCCGGTGCCGCCGGAGGTGGTGACCTTGAGCGTGGAGGTGCCGGCCGGCAGGTAGACGTACAGGTAGTCGGTGTTGCCGGCGGTCGCGGCGCGGCCGGTGCGCGAGCAGTTCCGGCCCATCGCGTCGGCGCGCTGCTCGGTGCAGTTCGGCAGGGTGACCGGGGCGGCGGTCACGGTGACCGAGGCCGGGGTGGTGGCGGTCCTGCCGGTGTCGTCGGTCGCGGTCAGGGCGACGGTGTAGGTGCCGGCGGCCGCGTAGGTGTGGCTCGGGTTGCGCTCGTCCGAGGAGGTGCCGTCGCCGAAGGTCCAGTGCCAGGCGGTGATCCGACCCGGGCCGGTCTGGACGGACCGCTCGGTCGCGCTGACGGTGGCGCCGTTCACCGACGTGTCGAACAGCGCGGTCGGGCCCGCCGCGTAGCAGGCCCCGGCGGCGCAGGCGGTGAGCCAGGCGTCGAAGTCGGCGTCGTAGGAGGTGCCGAGACCGTTGTAGACCGCGTAGCCACCGGTGTAGTCACCGACGCGGAACCGGCCCAGCATGGCCTGGACGTCGGCGGGGTGCTTCTCCAGCATGTACCGGACGGCGAGGTAGCCCCAGGCGTAGACGCGGGTCGAGTCCGAGTTGCCGTAGGTGTTCTGGAAGACCGTGCTGAGCTTGTAGGTGTGCTTGGCCGCCTGGGCCATCGCGTCGGTGTCGGTGGTAGCGCGGTAGCTGTAGGACATGTACTCGGCGAGGCCCTCGACCCACCAGATGTCCGGGACGGACGTCTGGGTGGCGAAGCTGCCCTTCATGTCGTAGATGCCGTCCAGGTAGTGGGTGTACTCGTGGTTGAGGTTCCACACCCGGGCGGGGTCGCCGTTGTTCCACGCCTTCTGGTACATGACGTTCGCGGCCCGGTTGTTCGGGTCGGTCGGGTCCATGACCGTCTGGCCGCCGTTGTCGGTCGAGTTGCCGAAGATCGCCCAGGAGTAGGTGGTGTAGTCGGTCTTGTTGGCGAAGACCCCGAGGGTGACGGTCTTGTCGTACTGGTTCGGGATCGGCCCGTTGTCCTTGACCACGTTGTGGAAGAACGCGTCCTCGTTGCGCAGGCTCGCGCAGACGGTGGCCAGCTCGGCGGCCGACAGCGCCTGGGTCTGGATGGTGCGGTTGTCGCAGACCAGTTGGTGCGGCAGGACCACCGCGGTGAGCTTGGCGGGCAGGTCGCAGATGCCGTAGTACGAGCACTGGCCGTTGTCGTAGACGGTGGCCTGGAAGGCCGTGTGGACGTACAGCGGGGCGTCGGCCGTGAGGAGCGGCGCGGCGTCCAGCACCCGCTTGACCAGCGGCTTGGCCACCGCCTCGACGGTGGCGCTCGTCCCGGCCATCCGGGCCAGGTCGTTGCCCGCGTTGGTGTCCAGGACGGCGTTGGGGCCGCTGAGCAGGTCCTTGTGGTTGACCGCGAAGTTCGCGAGGGAGGTGACGAGCCGCGGGTCGGCGCCGAGCGCGCTGACGAAGGCCGGGTTCGTGTTGCCCCGCCAGAGCGGGAACCGCAGCACGGAGTTGACCGCACCGACCATCTTCGGCAGGGCGTTGTAGGAGTTGTCGAAGTCGTCCAGCACCCGCTGGTAGACGCTCAGGTAGGCGCCCTGGATGTTGGCGCTGTCGGTGAGCGTCAGCACCTCCCTGAGCACCTCGCCGTTGTTCTCGGTGACGTCGTGCCAGCGGGCGCCGGCGAAGAAGGCGTCCAGGCCGGCCTTGACGCCGCTGGTGAGCGTGGCGTCGTACGGGCCGGTCGCGTCGGGGTAGTACGACTGGATGTAGTAGCCCACCCGCAGGAAGAGCACCAGTTGCAGGATGCCGGTCGAGTTGTCGCCGGTGTAGCCGGCCGCCAGGTCCTTGAACGCGGTGGCGACGGGCAGCATCCGGGCCTGCTTGAAGATGCCCGGGTCGGCGCTGCCGTTGCCGAACAGCGAGGAGACGCAGTCCGTGGTCGAGCTCTTGAGGAACGCGACCAGGTCGGCACCGGAGCGGGCGGCGAAGTCGGCCGGGGTGCAGCTCTGCTCGGCGGCGCCCGCGAGCGCGGCCGAACGGGACTGCGCCGCCAAGGAATCGGGGCGGGCCGGGGCCGGCTCGCCCATGAGGGTCTCGCTGAGCAGTGCCGGGGATATCGGGACGGCGGGGGCGGCGAGGTCCTCGGACCGGGCCGTCGCCCTGCCGGGGCCCGAGGGGCCGGCCGGCTTCGAGGCCCCGGCGGTCGCGGCGGTCGGGGTGACCGTCGCGATCCGGATCGGTCCGTCGGCGGCGGGTGCCGCGAAGGCCTGGGCCGGGAGCACGGCGGTGGCCGTGGCGCAGCAGGCGATGACGCCGGCCGCGAGGGTGGAGAGCCGTATGCGCAGTTGCACGCCGAGTCCTTCTGCGAGTGGGGGCAGCCTGACGTGAGGTCGGGCTGAACGAAGGAAATCGACACGGATCCTGCCATCGAATGGGCATCAGAACAATGTCACAGGTCATATTGCGCGCCAGATTCCAGCCAGGGCCAGGTCACCGGCCACCCCGTCACCTCCGCCGCCTCCGACGGGGCGGTCCGCACGGGCCGTCGTGAAAGGCCGGTGTCCGGGTGCGCCGTAGCGCACCCGGACACCGGCCTCGGGAGGGGTCAGTCCTGCGGCTTCGCCGCGTCCCGGAGTGCGAAGTACTCCGTGACGCCGGCCACGAAGCGGCACGCGCCGGTCTCCCGGTCCACGATCACCGGGAGGTTCCCGCCGACCCGCAGTCGCCCGCGCGCGTCGGGGACCGTCGGCAGGTAGCCGAAGACGTAGGCGCCCTCGACGGCGACCGTCTCGTCGATCCGCAGCCGGTACGCGCGCTCGTCCCAGCCGCGGACCCGCTCGCGGCAGTACGCGTCCGCCGCCAGCCGGGCCGACTCCTGGTCCATGCTCACCATCCGCTTCCTCTCCTGGCTCACCACCATGTGATCATCATTTCGAGATTCTCCCACTGCGAGGTCACGGCGTGCGTCTCGCTCTGGTAGTCGAGGAACTTGATCACACCGGCGTCGTTCACCACGTTGAAGTAGTGGCCGACGTCGACGCCGTCGGTCCAGCCGAACACGATGCCCCGGGTGCCGTAGCCGAGCACGGTCAGCTGGTGGCTGATGTCGTCGACCCCCTCGGTCATGTGGAACAGGGAGTCGTACTTGTACTCCAGTTCCTCCGGGGCGAGGATGCCGCTGTCCCAGGCCGTGGCACCGTCGTGGGTGCCCGCGAGACGGCTGTCGCCGGCCTGGGCGCAGGCGCCGCAGTTGTCGGTGTAGCCGCCGGGGTTCGCCCCCGCCAGGGTGTCCTCCGCCTTGCCGGGCTTCGGCCCCTTGGTACCGGTGCCCCCGCCGCTGTCGGGCGAGCCGCCGCCGCTGGGGCGCCCGGCGTCCTTGCCGGCCGCCGGCGTCTCGGAGGCCGGAGCGCCCGGGTCGTCGCCGCCCTTGCCGGTGCCGGACTTCGGGCTGCTCGGCTTCTCCGTCTTCGGCGTGGTCGGAGCCGGGTCCGCCTTGGTGGTGGTGGGCAGGTCGCCGGAGAGCAGCTTCTTGACCGCGCTGACGACGTCCTCTCCCTCGGACACCGCCGTCTTGATCGCCTTGACGGCCTTGACGCCGCCGCTGATCGCCTTGACCGCGCCGTAGCCGTCGATCGCGAACGAGCCGACCACACCGGTGACCTGGCCCGCGAAGTACGAGGTGGAGCTGGTGTCCACCTCGAACAGGTCCGCCAGCGGCGTGTCGTCCACGTACCCGGTGTGGCCGAGCCTGAACGGGGACTCGTTGGAGTACCCGAACATGTCGTTGAACACCTGGTTGTCGCCGTTGGCGATGTCGGCGAAGGAGTTCCAGCAGTCGGAGAGGGTGTTGACGCTCCACTGGTACGGGTCGCCGACGATCGAGTCGCCGACGCCGGTGAAGAAGCTCCCGACGTCGCCCCAGCTCCACCAGAGGCCGTTGGGGTCGCTGCCGGAGGTGGGGTTGCCGGCCGCGTACCCGTAGCCGCCCATCTGGTTGGGATCGCCCGACTCGAAGACCGGGTCGACGGTGAGGAACCGTCCGATCATCGGGTCGTAGACGCGCACCCCGAGCAGGTCCAGCCCGCTGGTGGCGTCCGTGGGCTTGCCGAGGTAGCCCCGGTTGTCGGCCCAGGCCGCGGGCGCGGCGCCGCGCGCGTTCCCGTACGGGTCGTACGCCCGCCGGACGACGGCCAGGCTCGCGCCGTCGACCTGGAGCTGGGCGGTGCCGTGCGGGGTGGTCGGCTGGTAGCTGACGGTGCCGGCCGAGGAGCGGACGATCACCGTGCCGTCCGGGCTGTGGTAGTACCGCAGGCCGGTGACGGTCTTCTTGACGGTGTCGAGCCTGAGCTGCTCCGCGCCGCCGAACAGGTAGAGGAGGTTGGTCCCCGGGTTGCGCTGGATCAGCAGGCTGCCGTCGGCGTCGTAGAGGTAGCCCGCCTCCGTGCCGTTGGTGGTGACCGCCTTGGTTCGGCCCTCCTCGTTGTACTCGAAGGCCTGGCTGGTGCCGGGCCCGGTCCGGGTCTTGGTGTTGCCGGCGCTGTCGTAGTCGGGCACGACGGTGGTGCTGCCGGACGGCCCGGTGGTGGTGACGGCACTGGCCGCGTTGGGCTTCTTCGCGGGAGTGACGCCGGCGCCCGGGTAGGTGATGGTCTGGGTGACGTCCTTGGTGGCCGCCCCCTTCACATCGTGGGCGACCTGCTGGGTCCGGTCACCGAGCTGGTTGAACTGCCAGTCCAGCCAGTACGGGGACGGCCCGCCGATGGTGCCCGGCGACGGTGCCGCCGTGGCGCACTTGGTGAGCTGCCCGGCCGTGACCGCGCCCAGGCCCTTGGTGTCCGTCCAAGCGGTGGTCAGCCGGTTCTGCGCGTCGTAGCCGAAGCACTGGGTGTCGGTGACCCGGTCGGTGCCGCCGCTGGACTGGACGTCGGAGACCGCGGTGACGCTGCCCGCCGCGTTGTACCCGTAGGTGGTCGCCGAGATCGGGTTGGCCGTGTTGCTCTGCAGCGTGACCCGGTTGGTGGCCAGCCGGCCGGTGGCCTGGTCCCAGGTCTGCGCGGTCCGCAGCTGCTTGCTCGGTGTCCCGAGGGTGGTCTGCAGGACCTGGCCCTGCGGGCTGTAGGCGACGGTGGCGATGTACGGCCGGCTGGGCGTGCCCATCGCGACCAGCTTGCCCTGGAGGTTGTAGCCGTAGCCGACCGTCTCCGCGGGAAGGCCCGCCTCGGTGCCGAAGGTGGTCGACGCCAGCAGGCTGACCGTCTCGGTGTAGGAGGCCGTCGTGCTGTAGCTCCCGGCGAGGTTGCCCTCGACCGCGGGGATCACCGTGGTGGTGCCGGTCGGCTGGCCGACCGCGTTGTAGCCGTTGACCTTCTTGACGTAGGCGCTGCCGCTCTTGCCGCCCACGTAGCGGGTGGACGAGACCGGCATGCCCTTGCCGAGCGAGTCGTACGTCCACTCGGCGAGCGCCTTCGCCGGGTCGCCCGGCGTGTCACCGGTGTACTCCGCCGTCTTGCGGCCGAGTTCGTCGTAGCTGTACGACAGCACCTGGCCGCGGCCGTCCTTGACGGTCAGCACCCGGCCGAGCGGGTCGTAGGTGCTGCTGGAGCTGCCGCTGTCGGGGTCGGTCTGGGCCACCACCCGGCCCTGCACGTCGTAGGTGTAGGACCAGGTGTTGCCCACCGTGTCCTTGACCGTCTCGACCTGGCCGCGGGGGGTGTAGCCGAAGGTGGTGGTGATGTCCGCGGCCGCGGCACCCACCGGGCCGGCCGACCAGAGCTGGGTGTTGGCGCCGTCGTACATGACGGCCCGGCCGTCGCCCTGCACCTTGAGGTAGCCGCCGGTGTGCCCGCCGCTCGCGCTGGTCCAGAGCGTGGTCTTCCCGGTGGTGTCCAGCACCACGAGGCTGCCGTCGGCGAGGACGCTCGCGTACGCGCCGGGGTGGCCGGCGGTCCCGGAGGACCACAGGGACTTCCCGTCGACCAGCGCGGTCAGCACCAGGTTGCCGTCGGCCTGCATGGCCAGGCGGACGCTGCGGGAGACCACCGAGGTCCCGGAGGCGATCACGCTGCCACCGGTGAGCTTGCGGTCCGGCGTGGTGTCGCGCACCACGGTCGAGCTCCGCCGGCCGAGCGCGTCGGTGTACGCCGTGGTCGCCTTGCCGCCGGGCGGCGGCGTGACGTCCACCCGGTCCACGCCCCGGTAGGTCGTGACGGTCTGCCAGAGCGTGCTCGCGAAGGACACCTGCTGGACCGTGACCGGCCGGCCCTGGCCGTCGTACGACGTCCGGGTCACCGCCGGGCCGGTCTTGTTGGTCTCGGCCCACATCGAGGTGCCCGGCGCGTTGGCCGCGTCGTAGTAGCTCGCGATGGCGGAGACGGTCCACCCGTGGGAGTCGTAGAAGGTCGAGGAGACCAGCCGGCCCACCGAGTTGTCCGCGGTGGTCGTCTGGGTCTGCCGCGCCTGCAGCGTCCCGTCGTAGAAGGTGACCTCGGTGCTGTAGGTGCCGTCCTCGCGCAGCGTCCTGGAGGTGACGGTGGACGGGTCCGGGCTGTCCCCGGCGCCGTGGACCGCGTACGCGAAGGTCCGGTCGGGCGACTGGGTCGCCTTGTTCCGCCCCGGCATCCACACCTTCACCCGGCGCCCGAGGGCGTCGTAGGCGGAGTCGGTGACCCGGCCGTTGACGTCGGCCGCGTGGGTGATCGAGCCGCGGCCCGGCGAGACGGTGCTGGTCGCCTTCCACTTCAGCGGGTTCTCGGTCGACACCGCGGTCGGCAGGAGCCCGGTGGCCGGCGTGTACGTGGTCGTGGTGGTCCGGCCGGCCGCGTCGGTGCTGTCGCTGACGCGCCCGTAGCGGTCGTACGCCATCGCGCCGAGCACCTGGAACTGCGGGTTGCCGGCCTTGTCGTAGCCGGTGACCGACTCGGTGGCGGTCACCAGGCCGAGCGAACCGGAGCGCTGGCCGAGCCGGCCCAGGGTGCCGGGGTTCGTGACCGTCCCGTCGCCGTCGTAGTAGACCCGCTTGTGGCTGAGCGTGGTGCCCTGCCCCGGCTTCGTGTCGCACGAGCCGGCGAGGCTGAGCGTCTCCTTCGGGTAGACCAGCATCATCGGGTTGGCCGACGGCGCGTCGGCGTAGGTCGTGACCGTACAGGTCCGCTGGGAGGGCACGGACAGGTCGCCCTGCTCGTCGGCCTTCCAGATCCGGCCGAGGTCGTCGAAGGTGGTGCCGCTCCGGGAGGTCCGCCAGGTGCGGTCGTCACTGAGCAGGCCGAGCGAACGGCTGCCGCTGGAGCGCACCCGGCGCGACGTCAGGTCGGGCAGCGTCGAGAGCTTGTCCGGCTTCGGGTCCTCCGAGGTCCACGCGGTGCGCCCGGCGGTCGCCACGACCACCGAGTCCGGCACGTCGGTCAGCGTCTTGGTGACGACGGTGCCGCCGGCCTTGGTGAAGCCCTGGCTCTCGAACGGGGTGCCGGCCAGCCAGGCGCTGTCGGTGATCTCCTCGCCGAGCGAGTTCGTCACCTTCGCGCTGCGCCGGGTGCCGTCCTTGCGGTAGTCGCCGTCCATGCCCTGGAGGTAGGAGACGGTGCTCTGGGTGGTCGGGTCCGGGGCGGCGCCCGTGGTGGTGGTGACGGTCCGGTAGCCGCGGAACTCGTTCCACGTCCGGTGCTTGTCGTCGGTCAGCTCGGAGTCGTCGCGGTGCCAGGCGGCACCGCCCGAGTAGCTGTAGTCGGTCACCTTGGCGGGCGAGCCGGCCTTGGTCCGGTCGCTGGAGGTGACCTTGGAGACCAGGGTCTTGTGGAACCAGTCCTCGATCGGCTCCACACCGCCCGGGGTGTTCCAGAACACCGGGTAGCAGGCCATGGTGTTGGAGTCGGCCGAGGCCGGCATGGTGTTCTTCTCGCGCGAGCACTCCGGCGCCCGGTAGGTGACCGCGACGGACTCGCCGGTCTCGGTCTGCACGCTGGAGATCCGCGGGTGGAACAGCGGCGGGGCGGCCGGGGTGAGGCCGTCGACCCGGTTGTCCGTCTCGATGCCGACGAAGGTGACCGGGTCGAGGGAGATCGGGTCGTCGCCCCCGGCGGAGGTGTCCTTGCCCGTGTGGACGATCTCCGAGAGCCACATCACCGACTGCAGCGAGCCGCTGGACTTCGGGTCCTGGGTCTTGCCGGTGACCGGGTCGTAGGTGCCGCCGGCGTCCGAGAAGACCTGCTTCAGCTCGTAGCTGTCGACGTCCTGCCAGCCCGAGGAGGTCCGGACCTTGGTGTCGATGCCCTTCAGCCGGTACGTCTGCCAGAAGGTGGGACCGCTCTGCAGGCAGACGCCTTCGGTGTCGCCCTCCTCCCCGATCTTGGTCTTCCAGTCGGAGGGGCAGTTCAGGTCGTACGGGGTGTCCGGCCAGTTGGCGGCGGTGTCCGAGGAGAGGTTGCCGTCCTTGCAGACGCTGTCCGAGGTGGTGCAGCGCTGCGCCGTGCGGAAGACCACCTTGGCGGCCGGCTCACGGCCCGCCCGGGCGTCCGCCAGCTGGTAGCCGTAGGAGATCTGGGTGAGGTGGCCGCCCCGGGTGTACTGGGTGAGGGTGCCGCCCTTGTCGTCCTTGTCCTCGTCTGGGATCTGTCCGAAGCCCATGTTGTAGTAGTTCGACTCGGTCGACCAGTCGTAGCGCTGCACGTTGCCGTGCGGGTCGACCACGAAGTCCAGGTTGAACCGGTAGCCGACCGGCTTGTCGCACTGCGAGTCGTCGCCCTTGTCCGAACTGTGGCAGGGATCGTCCGACTTGGGGTGGTAGACCGGGATGCCCCAGGCGCTGCCGGTGGCGTCGTCCGTGCTGCCGCCGGGAGCGTGGTTGAGGCCGAGGTAGTAGGCGGTGCCGTCGGTCGTGGTGACCTTGAAGTACTCGCCCTGCCAGAGGCCGTTGGTGGCTCCGGTCAGCCGCTCGATCCTGGTGCCGTCGTCGGTCTGGAGGTGGTACGTCCCGTCCGAGTCCCGCAGCAGCTGGCCGTTGTGGGTGCCGAGCGAGATCGTGGCGTTCCAGCCGGCCCAGCAGGAGTCGCCCGAGTCCTCGATCCCCTGGTCCTTGCAGGTCTTGTACGAGCGCTCGATGAAGCCGGGGCTGTAGGACCAGCCGTCACCGACCCAGGACGACTGCGAGTTGCGCGCGGAGGTCTCGCCGTCCACCGACTGCGAGTCGTAGGCGAGTCCGACGGTCGGCGCCGCGCCGCCCAGGGACGGGGGCGCGGTGATCGGGTACCGGTACGTGAACGCGCCCGAGGCGGACGCGGACCAGGCACCCGAGGCGGACAGCGACGTCGCGCCGTAGTCGCCCTGGGACCCGCCGCTGCTCGCCACGGCGGCCACCGCGACCCCGCCGGACCGGGCGGCCGCCAGCGCCGCCGGGGCGGCGAAGGCGCTGCCCGGCTTCGCCGCCCCGGCGGCGCCACCGGCCGCCGCGAGCACGACCGTCCCGCTCAGCTTCCGGCCGACCGGGTCGTTGACCGCCTCGATCGGCGTGCGGGTCCGGCAGGCGGCGAGCTGCGGCGTGGTGAGCGCGCACGCGGGCATCGCCACCAGCTGCAGCCGGGAGGCCCAACCACCGCCGTACGCCTGCTCGATGCCGCCGTAGTCGAGGGAGACCGCGACGCTGCCGCTCTCCGCGCGGGCGTCGGCCCGGTCCAGGCCGACCAGCAGGCCGTCCACGCCGGCCCGCTTGGCCCGGCCCCGGTCGGCGAGGTCTACCCGGACCGAGGAGACGGCGCTGAGCGGGGCGACCGACGGCGCCAGGGACTTGGCCCGGGCACCGAGCGCCGCGGGGGCGGCGGGCGAGACCGAGACCGGCAGGCTGCCGGCCTTCGCCTTCCCGGCGGGCGCCGCCAGGCTGCGCACCTCGGGGGTGTTCCCCAGGTCGACGGTGGCGGTCGCGGCCGCCGGCCACTGCACGGGCTTCACCACGTGCGGGACCAGCTCACGGGCACCGGGCGGGATCGCGGGGGCCGGGACGACCGACCCCCGGCCACTCACCGGGCTGCCCGGGACCTTCGCCTGGTCGGGGAGCGGGTCCGCGCCCCAGAGCTTGTCCGTGTACTGATAGCCGCCGACGACGTCGGCGACGGCGAGCGGGGTCGCCAACGAGAAGACGGCGGCCGTCGCTATCGCGACGGTCGCCCGTTCCATCCAGGCCCGTTTCCGGGCACCTCGAATTCCGCGCGGTCCTGCGCGCATGCGTATTCCCCCTGAAGGCACATCAGAGAGCCGGTGAACTGACGAATCACCAGCTGACGGCACGTTCGGCCGACCGGAACCGTATTGCCATGGCAGGGTCAGAGCAATACCCTTCCCCAGCAGTCACTCTGTCCCCTTCCGTCACACAGGCCCCAAAGAGTCTTCACAGGCGGCGCCAGGGGTGAGTAAAGACCGCAATTCCGACACGTGGCGGGGGGCCACGGGGGTCCGTTCTGTGACGAGGAACACAACGGCGCCCGGGTTCGTCCGCCTCCGGTCCCTGAAAGGGCGATCCATGGGGGAGCACCTCCGCGTCCGGAGAAATCCGGCGCGCACACTGACACGCCGTCTGGCGCTGTCGGCGGCCGTCACCGGCCTGCTGCTCGGCAGTGCCGGACCGGCGCTCGCGGACGATCCGGCCGCCGGATCCGCGAGCACGACGACGGGCCCGGCCGCCGACTCACCGCTGGCGGCCGCCAAGGCCGAGGCCGCGCGCACCGGCCGGCCGGTGACCGTCGACAGCCTCACCACCGAGACGTCGCGGACCGTCGCCAACGCCGACGGCACCTTCACCGCCACCACCCACCTGCAGCCCGCCCGGGTGCGCGAGGACGGCCACTGGAGGGACGTCGACGCCACGCTGACCAGGAACGGCGACGGGACCCTCTCCCCCGCGGCCACCCCCTCCGCGCTGGCCCTCTCCGGCGGGGGCGACGGGCCACTGGCCACCCTCACCGACCCGGACGGGCGACGGCTCTCCTACACCCTCCCGTTCCCGCTCCCCGCTCCCGTGGTGAACGGCAGCACCGCGCGCTACGACGGCGTCCTGCCGGGCGTCGACCTCAAGGTCACCAGCACCAACCAGGGCGGTTTCCACGAGGTCCTGATCGTGCGCGACGCCGCCGCGGCCGCCAACCCCGCGCTCGCCTCGCTCAAGCTGACCACCTCCGTCGGCGGAGGCCTGTCGCTGACGGCCGACCAGGACGGCCGGGTCGCGGTCACCGCGCCCGACGGCAGCGCGGTCTTCCGTTCGCCGACCCCGCTGATGTGGGACTCGGCGACGACCGCCCCGGCCGGGGCCGCCGCGGACCCGGCCCCGGCCGCGAAGGCGGCGCCGAAGACCGCACCGCAGGGCGCGCCGCAAGCCGCACCGCAGGCGGAGGCCCCCGCGGACGGCGCCCCCGCCACGGCGTCGACTCCCGAGGAACCGGGCAGCTCCGCCCAGGTCAAGCGGATCGCGGTGACCCATGCGGCCGACACCCTGACGCTGGTCCCCGACGCCGGCCTGCTCCGCGGCGCCGACACCGTCTGGCCGCTGTACATCGACCCGTACACCAGCCCGATCACCAGCAAGAAGAGCCACTTCGTCACCGTCAAGGAGGGCTGCGCGAGCCAGAGCCCGTACGACGACGCGCAGGACAACGGCGAGGGCGTCGGCTACCAGCGCTGGCAGGACTGCTTCGGCCTGAACCGCGCCTACTACGAGCTGAACATCGCCGGCCTCGACAAGAAGATGGTGATCTCCAAGTCGGTGGTCCACCTGACCTCGACCTACGGCGCCTCCTTCGACTGCGACAACGAGACCGGCGTCCGGCTCGCGACGGTGACCCCGATCAGCGGCTCCACCAGCTGGAACAACCAGCCGGACATCACCGGCGACGGCTACATCGGCGGCACCCAGCAGGTCAAGAGCTCCAACATCAGCCAGAAGTGCGGCAACCACGACGTCAACTTCGACGTGACCGGCCAGATCAGGAAGCTCTCCGGCGTCAAGGACAGCTGGACCTTCGGGCTCTGGGGCAACGAGTCCAAGTCGACGAGCAACAACGACTTCGTCCGCTTCGCCAACAACCCCTACCTGACCACGGTGTTCGACATCGCCCCGGAGACGCCGGACAACCTGGGCACCACCCCGGCCACCCGCGCCCCCGCGAGCAACGGCTGCGCCGGCGCGGCCGACGGCTGGATCGGCCAGTCCGGCCTGGCCGGGGACGCCTCCGACATCACCCTCAACGCCCACCTCACCACCGACATGAGCGGGGTCAACCTGCGCGCCCGGTACGAGGTCTGGGACACCAAGACGGCAGCCGCCGACGGCGGCTCGACCGACAAGGGCGCCCCGGTCAGCAGCTGGGTCAGCAACGGCGGCACCACCCGGGTCAACATCGGCTTCAAGGTCGCGGACGGCCACCAGTACGGGTGGCACGTCAAGGCCGAGGACGGCACCCTGGCGAGCGGCTGGACCGCCAACTGCTACTTCAAGACCGACCTGAGCGCGCCGAGCATCCCGTCCTTCACCGACTCCCCGGTCTTCCCGCCGCTCGGCGGCGACAAGGCGCCCACCGGCCACGCCGGTGACACCGGAGTCAAGATCACGGTGACCTCCAACGACCCGACGCCCACCGGCTGCACCCGCGGCAGCTGCGTCAGCAGCGGCATCGACCGCTTCGAGTACTCGCTGGACGCCAACATCCCGGCCAACGGCGCCGCGGCGGTCAACGCCGTCCCCACCACCGGCGGCAGCGCCACCGGCGACGTCCCGATCGTGCTGAGCGCCGCCCAGTGGGGCGCCCACACCCTGTTCGTCCGGGCCGTCGACAACGCCGGCAACACCCAGGGCACCGTCGGCCAGTACAGCTTCTTCGCGCCCTGGAACCCGGCCACCAAGGTGACCGCCGGCGACGCCGACGGCGACGCGGTGCCCGACCTGCTCGCCCCGACCACCGACGGCGACCTCGTCCTGGTCCGCGGCAACACCGACCCGGCCGGACCGCCCGTCAGCGCCTCCGCCAAGGCCCAGAGCCCGGACGGCACGGGGTGGGACAACTACCTGGTCGCCCACCGGGGCACCGCCACCGGCACCAACGTCGACGACCTGTTCGCCTACTCCAGGGCGACCCACGAGCTGTACCTCTACCAGAACGACGCCGTGACCCCCGGCGGCGTCACCGGGCACTTCACGCTCACCCAGAACGTGATCCCGATCCGCAACTCCTCCTCCTGCCCGGCCAAGGGCTCGGACGGCACCTGGAAGAACGTCACCCAGCTGCTCGCCCCCGGCAAGCTCGCCCAGTTCGCCGACGCCCCCGACCTGGTCACCGTCGACAAGGGCGAACTCTGGTACTACCCGGGGACGTTCCAGGCCGGCTGCAACCTCGGGGCCGGCGTCCGGATCGGCACCGGCGACTGGTCCGGCACCACACTGCTCGCCCCCGGCACCGTGGGCGGCGTGCCGACCCTGTGGGCCCGGGACAACGCCACCGGCGCGGTCAGCAGCTTCCCCCTGACCTTCGACGCCGGCCTGCCGACCACGAAGATCGCCGCGCCGACCCACGCCCCGCTGGTCTCCGGCGTGCTGGACACCGCCAACAAGAACCTCTGCCTGGACATCGCCGGCGGCAGGACCGTCAACGGCACCGCGGCCCAGATGTACACCTGCAACGGCACCGACGCGCAGCAGTTCGCGCTCGGCGCGGACGGCAGCATCCACGCGCTCGGCAAGTGCCTGGACGTGCAGAAGGGCGAGACCGCCAACAACACCCTCGTGCAGCTCTACCAGTGCAACAACACCGGCGCCCAGCAGTGGGCCCCCGGACCGTACCCGGGCACGCTGAAGAACCCGCAGTCCGGCCGTTGCCTGGCCGACCCGGCGAGCAACCGCAACCCGCGCACCCAGGTGATCATCTACGACTGCATGAACATCGCCGACCAGAAGTGGGCCGCCACCACCGGCAACGTGCTGCCCGCCGCGCAGAAGGTGCTGCCGATCGGCGTCGGCGACCGGGACGCCCCGACCGTCGCCTCCCCGGGTGACGTGCAGGGCACCGGGTACCCGGCGCTCTACGCCGGCTCCCGTTCCGGCCGGCTGACCGAGTACCCCGGCGCGGCACCGGCCGGCGGCCTGGCCCAGTTCGGGAACCCGGTCGGCATCGGCAACGTCCGCCAGCCCTCGGCCTGGTGGAAGCTGGACGGCACCGCGGACAGCATCCGCCCGACCGGTGCGCTCACCCTCAACGGCGGCGCCGCCCTCGGCACCGACCCGGCCCGCGGCGGCGTCCTGAACCTGAACGGCTCCACCGCGTACGCGGCGGCCGCCGGTCCGGCGGTGGACACCAGCCGCAGCTACACGGTGTCCGCCTGGGTGCGGCTCACCAGCCTCACCGCCAACTCCACCTTCGTCTCGCAGTCCGGCACCAGCGCCAACGCCCTCCAGCTCTACTACTCCAGCGGCGCCCACGCGTTCGCCTTCGGCCACGCCCACGCCGACGACACCGCCGGCGCCTTCACCAGCGCCTACGGGCCCACCACCGGCGCCCTCGCCCCGAAGACCAACACCTGGTACCACCTGGTGGGCGTCTACGACGCGGACTCCGCCGACCTGCGCCTCTACGTCGACGGCTCGCTCGCGGGCACCGCCGAGTACGCGGGCACGGTCTGGAACGCGACCGGTCCGCTGCAGCTCGGCCGCCGCCTCTACATGGGCGCCTACGGCGAGTACGCCGCCGGCCAGATCGCCGACGTCCAGCTCTTCCCCGAGGCCCTCACCCCGATCGGCGTCTCCTCCCTCGACGGCAGGCGCCCCGTCCCCACCCAGCTGAGCTGAGGCATCCGCCCCTCCGGCGCCCGCGGCCCGTCCACCCCACCCGGGTGGACGGGCCGCGGGCGTCTGGGGCGTCTGGGGTGTCTGGGGTGTCGGGTATCGGGGTGGGGACCACCGGCGTCGACACCCGACCGCGGCCGGTCAGCTCGCGCCGGCCGCCGCGCGCAGCGCCGCCAGGACGCGGTCGGTGTCGGTCGCGGTGGTGCGCCAGTTGCTGAAGGCGGCGCGGACCGCGGGCACCCCGTCGTACACCGTCGGAGTCAGGAACGCCTCCCCGGAGGCCGCGACGCGGCGCAGCAGGGCGTCGACGTCCTGCTGCGCGGGCCGCCCGGCGAGGGTGAAGCAGACCACGTTGAGGCGCACCGGCGCGAGCAGCCGGAAGGCCGGATCCGCGGCGAGGGACGCGCCCAGCCGGGCCGCCTCGGCGCAGTTGCGCTCCACGATCTCCCGGTGGCCCGCCCGGCCGTAGGCGGTGAGCGCGAACCAGGCCGGCAGGGCCCGCAGCCGCCTGGAGTTCTCCGGGGCCAGGTGCACCGGGTCCGGGTCGCCGGTCGGGGCGCCGAGGTACGGCGAGGCGTTGTGGAAGGCGGCCACCTGGAGGTCCCGGCGGCGGGTGAACTGCACGGCCGCGTCGTACGGGACGTTCAGCCACTTGTGCAGGTCCACGCAGACCGAGTCGGCCGCGTCCAGACCGTCGACCAGGTGCGCGTGGGCCGGCGAGAGAGCCGCGAAGGCGCCGAACGCGGCGTCGACGTGCAGCCAGAACGGGTACCGCGCGCGCAGCGCGGCGATCGCCCGCAGGTCGTCGAAGTCGACGGTGTTGACCGTGCCGGCGTTGGCGACCACCACGGCCGGACGCCCGTCCAGTGCCGCGAGTTCGTCGGCGAGCGCGGCCACGTCGACCGCCTCCCGCCCGTCCAGCGTCCGCACCTGCCGCAGGGCGCCCCGGCCGAGTCCGAGCACGGACAGCGCCTTCCCGATGCTCGAATGCGCGGCGCCGGACAGGACGTCGACCGGCCCGAGGGCGGCGAGGCCGTCCTGGGTGACGCTGACGCCGCGCCGCTCGCCCACCCACTCACGGGCGACGGCGAGGCCGACGAGGTTCGAGGTCGTCGCGCCGCTGACGAAGACGCCCGCGTGGGCCTCGCCGAGGCCGAAAAGGCCGCGGAGCCAGCCGATGGTCTCCTGTTCCAGGTCGGCCGCGGCCGAGCCGGTCCGGTTGCTGACGTTCTGGTCGAAGGCGGCCGTCAGCCAGTCTCCGGCGAGCGCGGCCGGGGTCGCCCCGCCCGTGACGAAGCCGAGGTAACGGGGGCCGGCGCTGCCGCTGAACCCCGGCTCCCAGCGCTGGGCGAACAGCTTCAGCGCGCCGTCGGTGCCGCTCCCCTCGTCGGGCAGCGGCTCCACGGGCCCGGGCGCGCCGGGCGTCACCACCGGCCGGTCCGCGAGGCCCGCGAGCACGTGCGCAGCGCGATCGCCGACCGCGTCGAGGAGTTCGGGCAGTCGGGCGAGGTCTTCACCGAGGCGAGGATGCATGCGGACAGCCTAGGCTCGGGCCCGGCCGGGGCCAACGGCCCCCGGGGCGGGACGCGGCCCGCGGGCCGTGGGACGGCCGCGAGCTTCTGCCGGTGCCGCCGGCGAAGCCCGACACCCCCGCCACGGCGCGTACTTCATGGGCGCCGTCACCTGCTGCTCCACCCGCCGGTGAGCGGAGGCGTCCAGCGTCCCGGGGCCCTGCCCTCAGGGCTCACCGGCCGGGCCGACACGTCCGGCGGCGTCGCACCGGGTAGGGCGGGCGCCCGCCGCGACGCGGCGCCGGGCAGACGGTTTCCGAACTCGACCTCGGTACAGGGGTTTGCCGCACGCGATCGGGGTCAGAAGTGCCGCGGGGCGTCGCGCCTCCCGATCGGGGCCATCCCCCCCGGACCGGTCGGGACCGCGCGCGACGCCCGTGCGGTTCCCAGGGTCCGCCGCCACTCCCCCTCCCGGCGGCGGACCTGGGCCCGCTCCCCCACCTCCGTCGTACGCCGTGACCCTTCGGGTCGGCGGCCGCCGACACCCCCGTGCCCCGTCGTACAGCTGAGCCCACCTCAGCGGCCCACCATGGCCGGGGCGGCGGCGTGAGGGCCTCGGCGGGAGCGGCCGGTTTCACCCATCCTCTACAGTCCTGTAGATTTTGGCTGGCAGCGGGCCGCACCGGCCCGGCCGGGGCGCGACCTGGTGGCGACACCGACGCACCCGTGCCGACGCAGTACCGATCGAGTGCTCCGGGGGAAGCGACCGTGGTCCCACCGCTCGGGCTCCGCCCGGAGGGCCGGTCGGTGGCGGGCACGTCCTGGCCCGGAGTGACGGTCGGCGCACGCGGATCGGCAGCCGGGACCACCGCGGCCGTGACGGAGCGCGAACTCTGCGGCCGGCGTCGGCGGCGCGGGTGGGCGCCGCCGCCGGGGTGTCGGAGGCTCCCTGACGACGTGCCACCGGGCGCTGTCCGGACGCCCGCCTCTGACGGAGCGTGCCCAGGCCGAGAGCCGCGCCCGCAGGACACCATGGAAAACAGCAGGAGGAACAGTGAAGTCGCGCATCATCACGAGAGTCGTCCCCGCCCTCGTTCTGGCAGGCCTGATGCTGGGCTCGCCGGGCGTCGCCGCGGCCGCGCCGGCCGCGGTCCACGCGGCCGGGTCCGTCGCCCGGCCCGCGGAGTCGGGCGTCGACCGGGCGGGGGACCGCGCGGCGCCCGCCGTCGCGCAGCCGGTCGAGAACCGCGAGGACCGGGCCGCCGCGCTCGCGGCCGACGACAAGAAGGAGAAGAAGAAGGGCGGCTTCTTCAAGAAGCTCGGCATAGCCGTCCTCGTCGTCATCCTGTTGATCGTGCTGTTCGCCGTCGGGCTCGTCGTCGCGATCGTCTTCGCGATCCGCGCCATCTTCCGCCGCCGCCGGGAGGCGTGAGCACCGGCCCGGGTGCCGGGGGCGGGCGGCCGTGCGGCCCCGGCCCGGGCCAGGACGAGTGCGCCGGGCCACCGCCGGCGGGCGGTGGCCCTCCCCCAATTGGTGCGCGCAGACGTCTTGGCAGAAGGAGGGGGCCTTCCCTACCGTCGAGTAACGCAATCGACCGACGCCCACCCCCCCACTCTGCGCGTCTGCGCGAAGGAGCGGCGATGTCCCCGCACGCGTTATCGTCCGACGCCCGCCCGTCCCGCCGGTCCCGGCCCGTCAGGGCCGCCGTGGGCGCCCTCGCGGCCGCCCTCGTCCTGCCCCTCGCCGCCGTCGCCCCGGCCGCCGCGACGGCCGGGCCGGCTCCCGGGCACGTGCGCGCCCTGCGCGAGGTGATGTTCGTCGGCAACAACTGGGACGGCACCGCGGACGTCATCCGCTCCACCGGTGACCTGGCCGGGATCGGCCGTGTCAACGTCGTCCCCGACAAGGACCAGCGGCTCACCGAGATCTACCTCAACCCCGTCAAACTCGCCTACTTCCTGGGCGTCCGGCTGGGCCCGGGCGAGGGCCACGACCAGTTCGTCGACGACATGTACTCCACCCCAGACGGGTCCGCGGTGGTCGTCTCGCGCCCGAGCTTCGCCGACGTCGTCTCCATCGACCTCGCCACCGGGCGGATCAACTGGCGCTTTCCCGTGTCGGGTTACCGCTCGGACCACATGGCGCTCTCCCCGGACGGCACCCGCGTGGCGGTCTCCGCCTCCACCTCCAACACGGTCCATGTGCTGGACGTCCGCACCGGCGCGCAACTCGGCTCGTTCTCGACCGGGGACAAGCCCCACGAGAACCTCTTCACCGACGGCGGGCGGCGGATCTGGAACATGTCGATCGGCGAGGTCAACACCGCCCTCGACGCGCCGTGGCTGGACTGGACGAAGGGCGACCGCCGGATCACCGTGGTCGACGCCGACACGTTCGCGCCGGTCAGGGTCATCGACATGCGGGAGCGGCTGGACGCCGCCGGCCGCTCGGACCTCTCCGACGCGATCCGCCCGGCGGCGTTCACCCCGGACGGGTCGACGCTCTACTTCCAGGTGTCCTTCTTCAACGGCCTGGTCGAGTACGACGTCGCCGCCGACCGGATCACCCGGGTCAAGACCCTGCCGAAGAACCCCGCGACCAGCGAGGACCGCACCACCTGGGTCAACGACTCGCGCCACCACGGCCTGTCGATGAGCCCGGCCGGTGACAAGCTCTGTGTCGCCGGCACCATGGACGACTACGCGACCGTGGTCGACCGGGCCACGCTCCAGGAGGGCCCGCTGGTGCCCGCCTCGAAACCGTACTGGGCCACCGTGAGCGGCGACGGCACGGCCTGCGTGATCTCCGAGAGCGGCGCCGACCAGGTCACCGCGATCGACTTCGCGACCGGACGGAAGACCGTCTCCGTACCGGTCGGCGACCACCCGCAGCGCGTACGCCTCGGCCACGTGCCGGCCGACTGGACCGGCCCCTCGGGGGCGTGACCCGGGCCGGCCCGGGCGCCCGGTCGTCCGGTCGGCCCCGCCACCGCCCCCGCCGCCCGTTCGCCGCACGGACACTGCCGGGACGGGCGCGGTGGAGCGGCTACCGGGACAGCGCCCGGTCCGACGGGGTGCCGGTGTCCGCTCCCGGACCGGGGCGGCGCCGGACCAGCCGCAGCGCCACCGCGACGGCGCCCAGCAGGACGCAGGTGCCCAGGGCGGCGTGCAGGAGCAGCGCGTCGAGCCGGTCCGCCGCCAGGTAGGCGCCGACGGCGAGCGCCACCAGGGCGCACACCCCGCGGTCGATGATCGACTCCAGGGACAGCAGGGTCGCCCGGTAGGGGGTCGGCGGGATGGCCGCGTTGATCAGGTAGCGCTGGACCGGGTAGGCGAGGCCGGTGGCGGCGGCGAACACGCACAGCCACGCGATGGTCGCCGCCGCACCGGACAGGGCGGTGGCGGCCAGCGATCCGGCCATCACGAGGCTCAGCACGGTGACGGCCGCGGTGTCCGAGAGCCTGGCCCGGATCCAGCCGGGCCGGGAGGAGCCCAGCGCCTCGGCCACCGTCATCGCGGAGAGCACCGCGCCGTGGTCGGCGACCGGGACGGCCCTGGCCAGCAGCAGCGGCTGGAACAGGTTGACCTGGCAGATCCGGGCCAGGGTGAAGATCGCCACGCCCTGGACCATCAGCGGTCCCAGGGCCCGGGAGGTCCGCAGCACCTTCCACGCCTGACGCACGGAGTCCAGGAACCCGCCGCCGGGCACGGCCCCGGCCGGCGGAGGCGCCGAGGGCGGCGGGGGCAGCGCCGGCAACGCGGCGGCGCAGGCCAGGGAGCCGAGGGTGCAGGCGGCGGTCAGCAGGTAGGGCGCCTGGTGGACCGTACCCATCAGCACGCCCACCAGCGGCCAGCAGGCGATCTTCGCCCACAGGCCGAGGGCCCGCGCGGTGCCCTCCGCCTGCACGTAGCGCTCTCCGGCGCCCTCGGCGTGCAGGTACTCGTAGAGGTAGGCGCTGGAGGCACCGGAGACCAGGGAGCGGGCGGCGGCGATCGCCAGGAAGTGCAGCAGGAAGCCGGTGGCGGAGGGCAGCGCCACCGGCACCAGGTTGGCGGCCGTCATCACCGCGGCCCCGAGCCGCAGGCAGGTCCGCTGCCCGATCCGGTCGGCGATGAAGCCGGTGGGGACCTCCAGCAGGCAGAAGGCGACGTAGTAGACGCTCTGGATGCCGAAGATCTGGCTGTCCGACAGGCCGGCCTGCCGCTGGTACTCGTAGAAGACCGGCATCCACCACAGCAGGTTGAACAGCAGTTGGAAGCCGTTGTTCAGGCGGACCACCCGGCGGACCCCGGGCGGGGCGGCGGGACCGCGCTTGGCTCGGCCGAGCAGGGACACGAGCTTGCCTTCCTTCGCGTCGGGGGGGTGGTTCCGCGGGCCGCTCAGCCGTTGTAGGGGCGCAGTTGCAGCAGGTGGACCCGGCCGCCGGGGGCCAGCAGCCACTCCACGTCGAGGGGTGCGGCGAAGGTGTAGTCCGCGGCGAAGTGGGACTGGAGCAGGCGTCCGGCCAGGGCGAGCCGGCCGAGGTGTGCCCGGGTCTCGGCGTCGAGGTCCTCGGCGGCGGCGCCGAGCGAGAGCGTCCGGCCGCCGCCCTCCACGGTGTTGTAGAGGTACTGCAGCGGCAGCGCGGTGCCGTCGACCACCGCCGAGGTCGAGCCGGGCGCGCAGTTGAGGTAGACGTTGCGGAAGTCCGCCCGGTTGGTGGGGTTGCAGGTCACCATCACCCCACCGAGCGGGGACGGCTCGTAGCGCTGGACGATCACCCCCATGAACGTGTCGTCCAGGGAGATGCCGGCCTCGTGGCGCAGCCGGACGCTGCGCGGCGACAGCAGCGAGGCCCACACCTGGCGGATCGCGTCGAGCAGGCCCGGCAGGTCGGTGACCTTGGTGTGCGACTCGTAGATGCCCGCGGCGGAGAAGCCCGGCAGGTCCTCGGCGTTGGAGGAGGAGCGCACCGCCAGCCGCCCGGCGCCGGCGAGGTGGCGCACCGCGTGCGCGTCCAGCGCCCGCACCAGGTCGTCGGGGACGGGGGTGGCCACGATGAGGTGCTGGAGCTGGACGCAGACCGAGTCGACCGCGTCCATCGCGCCGAGTTCGAGCGCCATCTTCAGCTTGCCGATGCTCTGCTGCACGGCCCGGGAGGAGTCCAGGAAGCGCTGCTGGACGGCGAACGGCACCGCGATCCCCTCGGGCGCGCTGACGTGCCGGGACAGGAAGTCCGCCGCCGCCTGGACGAGGTCGGCGTCCGCGGCCACCCCCAGCCGCCCGGCCAGGTGGCCCAGCAGGTCGGGTCGCGGCGCGCGGGGCACCGAGTAGTAGCCGGTCAGCCGGGCCGATCCGTGGCGCAGCACGTGGTGGAGTTCGCCCAGGTTGGCCGCCTTGGTGCCGTAGCCGCGGCGGTCCCCGGCGCGCAGCCGGGAGAGCGGCACGATCGGCACGTCCTCCACCCGGGGGGCGTCGATCCGGATGCGCTGGGTGTGCCAGACCGGCTGGGTGAGGTCGGCCGGCTCCTCGGCCCGCTCGATGGTGACGCCGTCGGCGCCGACCTCGTAGCGGACCCAGCCGCCGTCCAGGTCGTCGGCGGCGATCCGGTCGAGGGCGCCGCGCACGATGGCGTTGGGTATCCCCCAGCCGGCGGCCAGCATGTTGGTGTGCGACAGCGGGGTGGTGGGCAGGGCGTTGACCAGGCCGGCCAGCCGGGGGATGTCGTCGGGGACGACCGGCATGGCCACGATGTCGTACCAGGTGAGGTCCGCCCGGGCGGCGCGGTACGCGTCCGCGTCGGCGAAGGCGCGCAGCCGGCCGGTGGCCGATCCCAGGGTGAGCGGGACGAAGGGCCGCGCGGCGAGCAGCGCGTCCGAGCCGGTCCGGGGCAGGACGCTCTCGGGCACGGCCGCCAGGGCGTTCTCCTGCGCGTGGTTGGCCGGCTTCACCAGCAAGGCGAGGGACTGGTCGAGGTGCTCGCGGACGAAGCGGTGGAACTCGGTGAGCAGGTCGGCGCCCATGGTGTCGGCCTCGGTGGTCTCCAGGACCATGAACGGCTCGGTCGACCGGCTGGGCTGGTCGGCCTGGCTGGGCTGGTTCGCCTGGTCGCCGGCGTGCAGGGAGAGCACGCCGAGCAGGAAGCGCCGGTCCGGGTCCTGGTAGACGCTCCGGTTGAAGCCGTCGAGGTCGGCGTCGAGCTCCTCCAGGGTCAGGCCCTCGATCGTGGTGGCGATGTAGTCGACGTGGAACGGGTGCACGGCGCTGTCGAGGATGTGCCACAGCGCCTTGTGCCGGTCGACGACGACCTTGACGTAGGGATGGCCGCCGAGCGTGCCGCAGAGCCGTTCGAAGAGCGGCATGGTGAGACGCGCGCCGATCACCGCACCGGTCTCGGTGCCGGTGTCCGTGTCGCTCTCCGTGCCGAGCATCGCGTCGGTCTCCGTGCCGGTCGGCGCGCCGTCCGGCGCCGCGTTCGTGGCCTCGTTCGGCGCGTCGTACGTCGCCTCGTTCGTCTGCGGGCCGGCGGCGCCCGCCGACGCGCCGGGGTGGGCGGTCACCGGCTCGCTCCGGTCGTCAGGTGGGCGGTCAGTGCCTTGGGCAACGCCTCGATGATCCGGGTGCAGTCCGCCACCAGGACGTCCGCCGACCTCGCGGTCAGGAAGCACAGGGCAGCCATGGTGTTGGCGCCCTCGGCCCGCTCGTACGCGGGCATCGGGGTGCCGGCGGGGAGGCTGCGTTCCCGGACCGGTTCGATCGTGGAGCCGGGGCTGAGCAGGTCCGTCCAGTCCACGGCGTCGAAGTCCCAGCGCGGCTGCTCGCTCCAGGGCTCGCCCGCGCGGTCGGCGGCGAGGATCACCAGCGAGCCGGCGGCCCCGGCGGCCCCGCTGCCCCCGGCGCCGGTGAGCATGGCGGGCGGGTAGGCGACGGGCCGCCCGAGCAGTTCGCGCGTCAGCATGCCGATCATGTCGAGTCCGAAGACGGCCTCCACCTGCCGGGTCGTCATCACGCCCCCGAACCGGGCGGCGGTCTCGATCAGCCACATGTCCCGTCCGCCGGGGGCGAGTTTGATCTCGGTGTGGGTGGCGCAGGTGTCCAGACCGAGCGCGTCCACGGCGGCCCGGGAGGCCGCCTCGATCCGGCGCTGGAGGGGCTCGGACAGGTCCGCCGGAGCGATGCTCGCGCGCTCGGTGAAGGGCGGGACGGTCGGCAGCCGGCCGGTGAGGCACAGCGGGTGGTAGACGCCGCCGGCGACGATGCCCTCCACGCTGACGTAGTCGCCCCAGCCCGGATCGGCGAACCAGCCCCGGATGCCGCCGGTGACGATCTCCTCCAGCAGGAAGTCGCTCACCCCCTCGTCGGCGGCGTGCAGTTCGGCGTAGCCCTCCTCGGCGGAGGAGGCCATCACGGACCGGCCGAGCCGCCAGGCGCGGCCCGCCTCCCGGGCGTCGCGCACGGTGAGGTGCGCGGTCGATCCGGCGCTCCACGCGGCCTTCAGCAGCAGCGGCGGGGTCAGCCGTCGGAACGCCTCGTCGATGTCGGCGGCGCCGTGGATCTCGGCGAAGCCCGGGACGGGTACGCCGGCATCACGCCAGATCCGCCGCATCAGGCGCTTGTCGCGGGCCGCCGCGACGTGCTCCCCCGGGCCGGCCAGCCCGAGTCGGCGGCAGGCGAGGGCCACGGCCACCACCGCGTACTCGGAGAACGTCAGCACGGCCTGCGCCGCGACGCGTTCGGCGTGGTCGGCGATCAGCTCGACCAGCGCCGTCCCGCCCGAGGGCGGCGCCTCGGTGACCGACGCGCAGGCCGGCCGCCAGGTGTCCGCCGTGACCTGCGGCAGTGGCGCGAGCGCCAGCAGATGGACCTCGCCGTGCGCCGCCATGCGCGGGACCGCGTACTCCAGGGGCGGACCGCCCCTCGCATGCACGAACAGGATGCTGCTCATCTCGCTCCTCGGGGTTGGGCGGACAGGGACGTTGCCTGTCGTGTCGGGTGCCCGGTGGCCGGCCCGTCCTCGGGCGCCCGGACCACGGCGGGGGCGCGGCACCCCGGTGCGGCGTGCACCGCACCGGAGGACGGATGCCCGGTTGTACCGTTGCCAACAGCAGCAGCTGACCGGCCGTCACGTGCTTTCGGCCTGACGTCGGCAGCGCATCTCCGCCTCGGGCCGGGCCTGCCTCTATCCTCAGCAGCCATGCTTGTCATGCACCAATCGGACTGGACCCCGACCGAGACTTTCCGCCACCCGGCACAGGCCACCGGCACCGGGCCCGGTCGGCAGCCCGACCCGCCCGGACACGCCCGCACGATCGGGGCCGCGCCCGCACCCGCCGGGCGCCGCACTCCGCTCCCCCGCGCCGAGCACGACCGGCGAAGTCGCGAGCGGGCGGCACCGGAGAAGCGCCGGTACGCGGCGGCGGCGCCCGTGAAAGCCTCGGACCGCTGGGCCCGCCACCTGGCTCCGCCGTGGCCGCGGCGGAGCCAGGTGGCGGGCCGGTTCGACGCCCGGCGCGGGATCCTCCACCGGCATCGTGCGGGGCCGTCGGACGTCGGCCCCCACCAGCCCGTGCCGCCCGCCTCGCCGCAGCCGACGATGGCCGGAATCGTCTCCCGCCCGTGGTGGGTCGGGCACCGCTCGGCCCGGCGGCTGCCGGCCCGCCGTCCCGGGAAGGGCGTGGCGCTCCTCTCGGCGAGCGGCTCGACCTCCGCGCCACCCTCAGCAGGGCCGCCGGGACGCGCGCCCCGCCGACCGCGCTGCTACTCGGCCCGCCAGTGCACGAAGCGGGGCGGGACCGCGCCGCAGGTGACGACGGCACCGATGGGACTCCTCTACGGGGAGGCCTCCGGGGCGATCACCCCGTCGCCGAGACCGTCAGTCGTCCAAGGGACGCTCGTGCATCCAGTCCAGGCAGCCCGGCATCAGGAAGCACGCGTAGAGGACCTGGAGGACCACCAGCAGCACGGCCGGCCAGGACCCGAACATGAGCCCGACCAGCAGCGGGAGGGCACTGGGCACCAGGGCGACGACGGCTCCCACCCCACCACCCCGACCCGCTCTCGGCGCCACCGCCAGAAGGAGCACGAGGGTGGGGAACGTCACCAGGCAGGCCACGATGGACAGCGGCCACACGTACGTCGCGAAGTCCGCCCGCGCGAACCCGTCCCGGCCCCGCCCTCCCGGCAACGACAGCCCCAGTACGACGAACACCAGAGCCGGTGGAACGAAACAGCAGGCGAGGTAACGCACCATCGCCTTTCCCACCCAGTGAAGCTCACACCTCCACTGCTCCGCCGACCGGCCGGTCGCCAGCCGGGCCACGAGGATCAGGACGGCCACCCCCACGACCGCCTCCAGGAAGACGATGCTCCCGTGCTCGGCGGGCAACCACACGACCACCCCGACCGGCAACGCACCGAGCAGTACCACCGCAACGGCCACGAACACCGTCCGGAGGGAAGCACTCCGCTGGCCCAATCACTCCACCCCAGGATTGAACGCGTTCAAATCATCAGGGCGCCACTCTCCCATACCCGCCCGACAACGACCCGAGCGTGGGTCGAGCTGCCCGGCCACCAAGGGGCCAGCGGGCGGTCGGTGGCGGAGACGACCCTTCTATCTCCGATCCACGTTGTTCCTAGAATGGCGGGGTGAACGACATCGATGCGATCGCACTGTTGCAGGATCCGGTGCGGCGACGCCTGTACGAGTACGTGGTGGCGCAGGGCCGCGAGGTCGGCCGCAACGAGGCCGCCGAGGCGGCCGGGGTGGCGCGCACTCTCGCCGCGCACCATCTGGACCGGCTGACCGAGGCCGGGCTGCTGGAGAGCGGCAGCCGTCGGCTGTCGGGCCGCTCGGGGCCGGGCGCGGGCCGTCCGGCCAAGGTGTACACGCGGGCGCCGGGCGAACGCTCGGTGTCCCTGCCCGCCCGTGACTACCGGACCGTCGCCGAGCTGCTCGCGGAGGCCGCCGAGCAGGCCGGGCTGGATTCCGGGCTGTACGCGGCCGCGCGCCGCCGGGGGGAGGCGCTGCGCGGCTCGGCGGAACCCTGCGGCGGTCTCGCGGAGGCCATGGAGTTGCTGGCCGCGCGCGGGTACGAGCCGCGTCTGGACACCCTCGGGGAGGACCGGGGTGTCGAGGGCGACGACGCCGCCGACGGCGTCGAGGAGGCGACCGGGGCGGTGGCCGAAGCGGGGGTGGTCCGCATGCGCAACTGTCCCTTCCACGCGGTCTCCGAGCGCTTTCCGCCCCTCGTCTGCGGCATGAACCTGGCCCTCCTGGAAGGGCTGCTCGGAGTGGACGGCCCCGTCCGCGCCCGGATGGACGCCCGGCCCGGGGACTGCTGCGTGATCGTCGAGCCCTCTAAAACCAATACTGATTGACATAGAAAAGCGAGCCGTGCTGGGATGAGGCCATGACCTCCTCCACGCATGCCCTCCACCTGGCCCAGCTCAATGTCGCCACCCTCCGGCACCCCCTCGACGACCCCCGCACCGCACCGTTCGTCGAGTTGCTCGAACCGATCAACACCGCCGCCGACGGTGCGCCCGGCTTCGTGTGGCGGCTCACCGAGGACGGCGAGGCCGACGCGACCGGACTGCGCCCGGCGGGCGAGAACGTCATCGTCAACCTGTCGGTGTGGGAGAGCCAGGAAGCCCTCTGGGACTTCACCTACCGCAGTGGCCACCTGGACGCGACACGACGGCGGCGCGAATGGTTCCACCGGCACGCCGAGGCACACCTGGTGCTCTGGTGGATCCCCGCCGGTCACCTCCCCACCGTCGGCGAGGCCTTGGCACGACTGGCCGACCTGCGGGAGCACGGTCCGTCTCCCCGCGCCTTCACCTTCGCGTCCTCGTTCACGCCCGCCGAGGCCGCCCCGCAGCCCGCGCCGTGACACAGGCTCCGCAGCCCGCGCCGTGACACCGGCTCCGCCCTCGACGGCTGTCTGAGGCCGGGCCACCCGGTCCGGGGCGCCGCCTGCCGGGTCAGTCAACGGCGGAGACGGTACCCGGCCCTGCGGGCCGTCGTGCGTCGACCTCGATCTCGATCTTCATCCGGGGGTCGGAGAGGCCGCATTCGAGCATCGTCGCGGCCGGTCGCACCGCCCCGAAGGTGCGGCGCAGGGCGGGCCAGCACGGCGGGAAGTCCTCGCGATCGGGCAGGAGGTACCTGACCCGAACGACGTCCGCGAAGGTGCAACCCGCCTGTGCCAGTGCCTCCGCGATGTTGCGCAGGCACTGCTCCGCCTGCTCCACCACGTCGTCGGAGATGGTCATGGTCGGGTAGTCGAACCCGGTCGTCCCCGACACGTGCACCCGGTCGCCGTCCACCACCGCCCGGGCGTAGCCGATCTCCTCCTCGAAGGTGGAACCGCTCAGGATCGCGCGTCGCTCTGTCATGCAGCGAAAGCTAGGGAACCAGCGGGTGATATGTCCAATAGCATGGAAACCATCGTGTGATATCCCTGGCGGCATGGATCGCCCGGAACTCGGCCTGCACCAACTCCACGCCTTCGCCGTTCTCGCCGAGGAACTCCACTTCGGACGCGCGGCGGAGCGGCTGGGCATCGCACAACCGCCGCTCAGCCAGCAGATCCGCCGTCTGGAGGCGAAGGTCGGGCACCCGCTGTTCAGCCGGGCGCCGGGCCGGGTCGCGCTCACCGCGGCAGGACAGGAGCTCCTGCCGGCCGCGCGGCACGCGCTCGACGAGGTCGCCGCCGCACTGAGCGCGGCGCGGGCCGTCGCCGACGGCGAGGCCGGTCGCATCCGGATCGGCTTCTCCGGGTCACTCGCGCTGAGTGTCCTGCCGGGCCTGCTGCGCGCCTACCACGACCGGTACCCCGCGGTGGAGATGGAGATCCGGGAGATGACCACGGCGGTGCAGGTGACCGCCCTGCACGAGCAGGTGATCGACCTCGGGCTCCTGCGGGAGCCGCCGGACGAGCCGGGACTGATGAACGAGATGATCCTGTCCGAGGAGTTCGTCGCCGTCCTGCCGCGGTCCCACCCCCTCGCGGCCCGACGCGTGGTCCCCGTCGAGGCGCTGGCGGGCGAGCCGTTCGTGCTGCTGCCCCGCAGCGCCGGACCGACAGTGCTCGACCGGATCCTCCACCTGTGCCGCGACGCGGGATTCGAGCCGCGCCTCGGACAGCAGGCGGTGGAGTGGCAGACGGTCTCCGCGCTCGTGGAGGCGGGGCTCGGCGTCTCGCTCGCCCCGGCGAGCATCCGCCGGATCCGGCTGAAAGGCGTCGCGTACCGCCGGATCGAGCCGAACACCACACGCACCACCGTCGCGATGACCTGGCGGCGCGACGACCGGAATCCCCTGGTCGCGCGGTTCCTGGAGGAAGCCCGTCGCGAACCCTGAACCCGTTCGGTGGGCAGGTGGCGGCACGCTCCGGCTGGGGGCCGGCCGGTGGTCGGGGCGGCCGGCCTGGGCACGGTCCGGCCGCCCCGGCGGGCGGCGCCGTACGAGCTCGGCGCCGCCGGGGTGCACGTGTCAGGAGTCGCTATGCCGCGCCGGTGGTCCCGGGCGCGACGTACCGGCGGTGGAGCGGGGCGAAGGACACCTCCGGAGCCCCGCTGATCCGGGCCGTCGCGATCGCGGGGGTGAGGCGCTGGGCCATGAACGCCTCGAACGCCTCCCGGGACTCCCACACATCGGTCACGTGGAGGCCCCGCGCGTCGAACCAGGCCACATGCAGCTGTCCCCCGGCCCCGGGGACCTGCTCCCAGTCCACGGCGTCCCGCACCGTGTCGTACTGCTCCGGAGTCGCGTCGGCCCAGAGCATCGACATCACCACGGCCATGACCACTCCTCCTTCATCGGCGTCCAGGTATCTACCCCGACCGGCCAACCCCCGGCCGCCACCACGCGCACGCCGTGACAGCCGAGCGGACCAGCCGCCTCTCCGACCTCTCCGACCTCTCCGGCATCGACGGGAACGAGGTGGGCGACGGGGCGCGGCCAGAGCAACGGGCTACCGGCACAGGTAGGGGCTCGTGGTGACCACCCGGCCGACGCCGCCGCTCAACCGGAGTGCACCCGCCGCTGGGCGTGCTCCGCCCAGTCGACGATCTGGATCGCCGCGCCCGCGGCCTCCTCGCCCTGGCAGCGGGTGTGGTGGCGGCGGGCGATGCCGTCCAGATCGAGGTGGCGGCCGAAGGCGGGGTGTCCGGCGAGCCGCCGGGCGTGGGCCCACACCCGGGAGTGCTCGGCGATGCGATGCACGGCGGTGGCGTCCAGGTGCCAGCGGTGCACGGTGTCCAGCCGCACCAGGGTCACCCAGAGCTCCACGTCCGCGAGGGTCAGCTCCTCGCCCAGCAGGAACTCCCGGGTGGCCAGGCGGTGCTCGATCGCGGCCAGCCCGTCGAGCAGGCTACGCAGGGCCGTCGCGCGCTCGGCCGCGGTGGCGTCGGCCCGGCCGGCGCGTTGGGCCGGGGCGTTGATGCTCCGCTCGCACAGCTCCCGGACCGCCTCGATCGCCGTGTCGAGGCCGCACGGGTGGAGGTCGGGGCCGGGGAACCGCCGGGCCAGGTCGGTGAGGATCTCGGTGGTGTCGGTGCTGACGATCCGTCCGCTCCAGCTGTCGCTGAGCACCGGCGCCACGGCCGGCCCGGGGTACTGGTGCGCGCTCGCCTCGTACAGCGGCCGCAGCGCCAGGTACCCGCCGGCGCCGTCGTCCGGCAGCGCCGGCAGCAGGGTCACCGGGAGGGTGTCGTCGAGGCCGAGGAGGCTGTGGGTGACGGCGATCTGCAGACAGTGCGGACAGGACAGCGTGAGGTGCAGCCGGTAGCGGTGCGGCACGGCGTAGTACCCGCTGCGGGCGTCGCGGCCGATCCGGCCGCGGAGGGAGGGGACGGCGGAGGAGGAGGCGTCGGACATGGGTCTCCCAGGGGTCGGGGGTGCGCGCACGCGTGTGCGACGCATCGGGTGCGGGAGGAGCGGGGGAGGGCGGAACTCGGGGCGGGCGAGTGCCCGGTGGGGAATCAGACGGCGAGGGCCGCCGGGCCGTGGGGAGCGGGCGCTCCTGCCAGGCTGCTGCAGACCCGCTGCAGGTCGATGTGGCGGCGGCACGTCAGCACCGGGCGCAGCCGGACAGCGTGGGCCACGCCATCGACGACCGGCTCCGCGTGCCTCACGGCTCTCCCACCCACGTTCGAGGATTCCTGCTCCGGAGTGTCATCCCGGATCCGCGCCGCGTCAAGGGCCCCGGCACCGGAGGACCGGCCGTCCCGCATGGTGGGACGCGCGTCCCGCTCCGGCCGGACCGGCGCACCCGCAGAAGACGGAGGCTCATAGCGAACGCCGGTGCGCCGGCCGTGGGTTCACCCCCGGGTCCCGGCGGGGCCGCCGAGGAGCGGGGCCCGGCCGGCGCCCCCTGACTTCACGTCAGGCGCGCCGCGGGGACGGCCGCGGCAGGGGTGTCTCAGTGCGCGGGCCGCCAGCCGAGCGCGGGGCCGAGGCCGGTGGCGATGTCGGTGAGGATCTGGACGTAGTCCTCGAAGTCGAAGGAGAACGGCAGTGCGAAGACGACCTCGTCGACCTCCCGGAACCCGGCGTGGGCGTAGAGCTGCTCGGCGATCTCGGCGGACGTGCCGATCAGGTCCGGGGCGAAGAGCATCCGCGCCGGCCCCTGCGGGGCGGTGGTGCGCGGGATCCGACTCCGCACGTACGCGCGGTACTTGGCGCGCTGCTGCGCCGAGGCCCCGTCGGTGGGGATGACGACCAGCCCCTGGGAGACCCGGGCGCTGGCACCGGCGGGGTGGTGGGCGCGGAAGGCGGCGATCTGCGAGCGCTGGATCTCGGCGAAGTCCTCCGACTCCTCGGCCCGCACCACGCTGCTGGTGAGCAGGCTCAGCCCCTGCTCGCCCGCCCACCGGGCCGAGCGCAGGCTCCCGCCGCCGTACCACAGGCGGTCCGCCAGGCCGGGCGCGACGGGCTGGACGCGGTCGGAGTACACCTCGATGCCCTCGGTCCCGCTGAAGTCGGTGGCCCGCTCGCCGCGGACGAAGTCCAGCAGCCGGCGCACCCGTTCGTAGCTGAAGTCCTCGGCCTCGGCGGTGTCGGGGTAGAGCGCGGGGGCGATCCGGTCGTAGTGCCCGGGACGGCCCACGCTGACACCGGGGTTGAGCCTGCCGCCGGACAGGAGGTCGACGGTCGCCAGGTCCTCGGCCAGCCGCAGGGGGTTCTCCCACCCCAGCGGGATGACCGCCGTGCCCAGGTGGATGCGGCTGGTGCGCTGGGTGGCCGCGGCCAGCACCGCGACGGGCGAGGAGATCCCGTACTGCAGGTGCCGGTGGCGCAGCCAGGCGCTGTCGAATCCCAGGCGCTCGCCGAGTTCGACGAGCCGCAGCGTCGACTCGTGCCCGTGGCGGGGATCGGCCGGGTCGAACAGGCCGATGGTCAGGAATCCCAGCTTCCGAAGCGGTTGCGAGGGCGAGGGCACCGGTTCCTCCGTCCTCCGCGACGGGCCCGGTCGGAGCTGCGCGGTTCGACTGTCACGGCCCGGATTTCGATCACCGGACGTCGGCCCCACACTCACACAACGCCCGGCGGCGCTCAAGTGCTCCACCGGAAGCGCAATCCGGGGAAACACGCACGTGACGCGCCCGTCAAGGACCGCGCGGTCCGGGGGCGAGAGACGTCGCCCGGTCGGTTCCACGTGGGCCGCCGCCCGCGCGCAGGGCGGCGGACCGCCGGGGAACCGTCAACGCGTCAGAGGATCTGGATGTCCTTCACCTTCGGAGGGTTGTTGGGGAAGGTGATGTCGTGCCAGCGGTCGATCCGCACCGAGTCGCCGTTGGCGTCGTAGTAGATCAGGTCGTTGTTCCCGGTGGAGATGCGGTCGACCCACCAGTTGCCGAAGCTCGTCCTTCCGGCGTTCGCGTAGCAGTCGACGCTCTGGCGCCCGTCGAGGTGCGACCAGATCTTCAGGAAGTCCTCGCCGCCGACGCACTCCACGTGGTTGATGGCGTAGGCGTTGCCGCTCGGCAGGGTGATGGTGAACGCGGTGGCCGTGGCGAGTGCCACGGCCAGGGAACGCGCGAGCCTCATCTTCTTCGAAAGCACGAGCTCTCCTTGCTGGGGGGGGACCGACGCATGGTGCCCGGCCCGTCGGCGGTGTCGCGCCCTGGCGGAGCGTTGAGGTCGCCGAGGCACGGAACCGGCGGGAGACCGCCCCGGGCCCCGGCCGGGGCCGGGGCCGAGGGGGTCCGGGACAGCCAACATAGCGACCGCCGTTCCCCCGTCCGGCGGATACGTTCCGGACACGAATGACCGGGGAGGAATTTCACCCGTTCGTGGAGAGCGGCTCCCACGGGGCCGGCCGAGGAGCCGGGGATTTCCGGATCCGGAGCCAGTGGCGACGGTGCGGCACCCGGCGGCCGAACGGCCGGGGTCAGACCTCGCGCGCGGGCCCGGTCGCCGGCGGGGCCGCCGCTCGGAGCCGGGCGGTGATGCCGGTCAGGATCAGGTCGATGCCGGTGAGGAACTCCTCGCGGTCGTCGTGCTCGCGCATCTGGCCGGCGACGGTGCGGACGAACGCGAACTCGTCGGGGTCGAGCTCCGCCCAGGCGGTGGAGGTGGCGGCCAGGAAGGCGGTCCGGCTCGTCGGCGGGCGGTGGGTGGCGGCCGCGACGGCGTTGGCGGCGTTCTGGTTGCTCACCCCGAGGATGTAGTGCAGCAGGGCGGACGCCGAGCCGAACAGCTCGGGTTCGGGGACGCCGAGGGCCTGGACCTGGCGGCCGATGCCTTCCATCAGGCGCAGCAGCGGCGACGGCGAGAAGGGCCGGGCGAGCTGGGCGCCGGCCCAGGGGTGGGCGTCGATCGCGTCGAAGACGCCCAGCGCCAGGGAGCGGACGGCCTGCTGCGGCGTGCTGCCGGGGGCGGCGGCGGTGAGGGCGCCGGTGAGGACGGCGGCGGTGGCCGCGCCGAGGAGCTCGTCCTTGTTCGCGATGTGCCAGTAGATCGCGCCGGGGCCGGTGGCGAGCTGCTGCGCCAGGGCGCGGAAGGTGAGACCGCCCTCGCCGGACCGGTCGAGGAGTTCGACGGCCGTCTCGACGATGCGCTCGCGGGAGAGCGGCTCCTCCCGCCGCTCGGCGCGGCGCGCGCTGGTTGCCATGCCTCCATCCTGGCACACCTGGAACACCGTTCCAGTTTGACAGGGCTGGAACGGTGTTCCAGTCTGGCCCTGGAACGACGTTCCATGGTTCGGCCAGGCGGAGACCGCCCGCGAGTAGAGAGGGCACCGCCATGACCACCGCACCGACCGTGCCGAACGCGCCCGGCACTCCCGGCACTCCCGTCACGATCATCGGCGCCGGGCTCGGCGGACTGGTGCTCGCCCGCGTCCTGCACGTCCACGGCATCCCCGCGACGGTCTACGAGGCCGAGCCCTCCCCGCAGGCCCGGACGCAGGGCGGCCAGCTCGACATCCACGAGCACGACGGGCAGCGCGCGCTGGCGGCGGCCGGCCTCACCGAGGAGTTCCGCGCGATCATCCACGAGGGCGGCGAGGCCTCCCGGGTGCTCGACCGGCACGGCACGGTGCTGCTGGACGAGCCCGACGACGGCACCGGCCGGCGCCCCGAGGTGCTCCGCGGCGACCTCCGCCGGATCCTGGTCGAATCGCTGCCCGAAGGGACGGTCGTCTGGGGGCGGAAGATCGCCGGGGCCCGGCCCCTCGGCGGCGGCCGGCACGAGGTGGCGTTCACGGACGGGTCGGCCGTGACCACCGGACTGCTCGTCGGCGCCGACGGCGCCTGGTCCCGGATCCGGCCCCTGCTCTCCGGGGCGGAGCCGGAGTACCTCGGCACGTGCTTCGTCGAGACCTACCTCTACGACGCCGACGAGCGGCACCCGGCGGCGGCCGCGGCGGTCGGCGCCGGGTCGATGTTCGCGCTCGCCCCCGGGCAGGGGATCTCCGCCCACCGGGAGGCCGAGGGAGTGCTGCACACCTACGTCCAGCTGACCCGCCCCGCCGACTGGATCTCCGGGATCGACTTCGCCGACGCGGACGCGGCCAGGGCCGCGGTGGCCGCCGAGTTCGAGGGGTGGGCGCCGCAGCTCACCGCGCTGATCACCGAGGGCGAGAGCGCACCCGTCGGGCGCGCCCTGCACACACTGCCGGTCGGACACCGCTGGGACCGCGTGCCCGGGGTGACGCTGCTCGGCGACGCCGCACACCTGGCGCCCCCGGCGGGCGAGGGCGCCAACCTCGCGATGCTCGACGGCGCCGAGCTCGGGCGGGCGATCGCCGCGCACCCCGGCGACACCGAAGCGGCCCTCGCCGCGTACGAGGCGGAGCTGTTCCCCCGCAGCGCGAGCGCCGCCACGCGTGCGTCCGCGATCCTGGACCTCTGCATCGGCGACCGGGCACCGTACGGGCTGGTCGAGTTCTTCACCGGCGGCGGACCGGTGGGGTGAGCCGCCGGTCCGGTCATGGACGGGGACTCCCCGAGGTTCGGGGCGGGTGCGGCGTGCGCGTCAGCGGGCCGCCACCGCAGCGGTTCCGACGCCGACCGACCGGAGGTAGCCGGCGAGGTCGGCGGCGTCCTCGGTGGCCAGCCCGACGTAGCCGTCCGGCCGGATCAGGAACAGCCCCCGGCCGTAGCCGTCCACCCGTCGCGAGCGGACCCCGGCCGGCACCGCCGGCGGTTCGCAGCCGGCCGCCACGAGGGTGAAGTGCGGCCCGCGCAGGACGTCGAACAGCCGGTCGCCGTTCGGGAGTTCCGCGTCGGGGGCGCGGTCGCCGGCCCGCACGGCGTCCTCGGGCAGGCCGCTGCGGCGCTCGATGCTGAGCGGGCCGCCCCGGTAGGCCAGGCCGAGTTGTTCGGTGCGCTCGCCGCGTCGGACCTGCTGCCCGTCGCCGTCACTGTCGGCGCCGCTGCGGGCGCGGTGCAGCGAAGTGCTGATCTCCAGCACGTCCGAGGCCACCGGCAGCCGTTCGGCCTCGTAGCTGTCCAGCAGGGCGGGGGCCGCGCCGTGCCCCAGCACCTGGCCGAGCTTCCAGCCGAGGTTGTAGGCGTCCTGGACGCTGGTGTTGAGGCCCTGACCGCCGGCCGGCGAGTGGATGTGCGCGGCATCGCCCGCCAGGAACACCCGGCCCTGGCGGAAGCGGTAGGCCAGTGCGGCGCGCGGGCGGAACCCGGAGGCCCAGCGGACCTCGGTCACCGCCGCCTCCGGAAGGTGGGTGCGGTCGGCCACGAGGCGCCGGATCGCGTCGACCGAGGTGTCCGGGGCGGTGTCGGGGTCACCGTCGTCGAACAACGCGAACAGCTGGAAGCCCGGCGTGCCGGGCAGCGGACAGAGCAGCAGGACGCCGCCCGGCGCCGTCGGCCAGATGTGCCAGTCGTCATGGTCCAGACCGCTGATCCGTACGTCCGCCACCAGGGCCGGGCGCGGATCCACCGTCTCACCGGCCATCGGGATGCCGACGGCCCGCCGCACGGTGCTCCGCCCGCCGTCGGCGGCGACCAGGTAGTCGGCGGTGACCGTGCGCGGGGCGCCGTCCGGGCCGGTGAGCCGCGCGGTCACGCCGTCGTCGTCCTGGGTCAGGTCGGTGAGCGCGGTGCCGAAGACCGCCTCGCCGCCCAGTTCCCGCAGGCGGGTGTGCAGGATCTCCTGGGTGCGCCACTGGGGCAGCATCCAGACTTCCGGGTACGGCACCGACGGGTCGCCCGGCTCCCGGCGTTCGATCAGGTCCCAGCGGGCGCCGCGCTCGCCGTCCGCCCAGCTCTGCATCCGCGGGTAGCGGCCGCCGGCGGCCAGCACCGCGTCGATCACGCCGAGGTCGTCGAGCACCTCCAGGGTGCGGGGCTGCAGGCCCTTGCCGCGGGAGCCCGGGAACAGGCCCGTTGCCCGGTCGACGAGCAGTGCGGACACGCCCCGGCGGGCGAGGTCGCAGGCGAGCGTGAGGCCGGTCGGCCCGGCCCCGACGATCAGCACTTCGGTGTGCATCCCAGTCTCCTTAACGTTGTTAAGTTGCGGTGCCCCGAGCGTGTCCTTAACGGTGTTAGATTGTCAAGCGGCGACGACGAGGAACGAGGACATGGCACCGAAACTGGACCGGGCACAGGTGGCCGACACCGCCCTGCGACTTCTCAACGAGGTCGGTCTCGAAGGCCTGACCCTGCGCCGGATCGCCACCGAGCTCGACGTCAAGGCACCCGCCCTGTACTGGCACTTCGCCAACAAGCAGGCACTGCTCGACGAACTCGCGACCGAGATGCTCCGCCGGATGCAGGCCGCCGGCCCCGCTCCCGCCGCCGACGCCCCCTGGGCCGACCACCTCACCGCCGCCTGCCGCGGACTGCGCCGCGCCCTGCTCGGCTACCGCGACGGCGCCAAGGTCTTCAGCGGCACCCGGCTCACCGACACCGGCCACGCCGCCGCGCTGGAGGGGTACCTCGCCGCCCTCCGCCGGGACGGCTTCGACCTGCCCGACGCCGTCGACGCCTACTTCACCGCCTACAGCTTCACCATCGGCTTCGTGATCGAGGAGCAGGCCGTCCACCCGATGCCCGGCGAACGCGCGCCCGGCTACGACGCCGCCGAACGGGCCGAGCGGATCGGCTCGGCCCACCCGCTCGCGGCCGACGCCGGCGCGGACCTGTTCGGCGGGTACGACCGGCGGTTCGAGCGCGGCCTGGCCATCCTCGTCGCCGGCATCGCCGCCCGGCCCGGGAGCTGAACAGGGCGACGACGAACTCGGCGGACCGGCAGCAGCCTCACATCCGGGCTCTCAGCACATCGACCTCACAGCCCGGTGCGAAGGGGTCGAAGCCGTGCTCGATCAGCCAGCGAACCGCCAGCAGGCTCCGCAACGACCACCACGCGTGGATCACGTCGAGGTCGAGGTCGGTGCCGTAGCCGCCGATGACGTCGTCGAGGTGCTCCTCGTGCCCGAGCGTGAAGGTGGCGAGGTCGTACAGGGCGTCACCCCGACCCGCCTCGGACCAGTCGATGATGCCGGTGACCTCGCCGCCGTCGACGAACACGTGCGCGATCTGCAGATCGCCGTGCGTGAACACCGGAGTCCACGGCCGGAGCGCGGCCTCGGCGACCCGGCGGTTACGGGTGACCAGGTCGCCGGGCAGGACGCCGTTCGCCACGAGCGCCTCGCACTCGGCGTCGAGTTCCGCCGCCAGCGCGACGATGCTCCGGCCGGCCCGGCCCGTTCGGGGCGGCAGCGGCGCGTCGTGCAGCTTCCGGATGGCGGCGCCCGCCGCGGCCCACGCCGCCGGTGACCCGGTCGACGGCCCGCCGAGGCGCCCGAGCGTCGCCCCCGGGAGCGCGGCGATCGCGAGCACCGGCGGCTTGCGCCACAGGACCTTCGGGGTCGGGACCGGCGCGAGGGACATCGCCTCGACCTCGACGTCGATGCGCGACTGATCGGCGTCCACCTTCAGGAACACCCCGCCGACGCGCAGGGTCGCGCGCTCGGAGTGGGCGACCACGACCTCGACCTCATCCATGGCCGACCAGTATCCCGGGGACGCCCGCCGATGTCGCCGGATTTGTCGTGTGCGGGGACGCGCCCCGCCCGACCGCGTCCCGCTGCCGAGCCGGGCGGCCCGGCTCGCCGCACGCACCCGCCCGGCTGCCCCGGGCTGGGGCCGGTGGAAGGCTGGAGGTGTGCACGCGCGGGGCAGCCGTGCCGCCGCTCACGCCGCCCGTGCCGCAGCAGCCTCGGGGGACGGCCGCCGCCGGCCCGCGCTCCCGTGCCGGGCACGGGGTGATCGCCGGGACGGCCGCCACCGTCCGGCGCGCGGCGAAAGGGGACCACGATGACGGGACGAGAATACTGAGCTGCGCCACCATGAAGAAGCCGGTCAAGCTCGGCAGTCGGGAGATCGCCTCCGAGGAACGGACGTTGGACGACCTGTGACAGGACCTCGGCGCCCTGCAGGGCTCACCCGACGCCACGGCCGCCCACCTCGCGCTGCTGCGACAGCGGATCACGCCGGGTGGATGAGGCGGCTGTCGTAGGCGAAGATCACGGCCTGGACCCTGTCGCGGAGTTCGAGCTTCTGCAGGATCCGCCCCAGATGGGACTTCACCGTCCCCTCCGCGAGGTACAGGGTGGCCGCGATCTCGCTGTTGGACAGGCCGCGGCCCACCTGGACGAGCACCTCGCGTTCACGGGCGCTGAGCCGGCTCAGCCGGTCGTCGCCGTCGGTGCCGCTGCCGCCGCCGGGGATGTGCGGGCGGAAGTTCTCCAGCAGGCGGCGGGTGATCCGCGGGGACACCACCGCGTCGCCCGCGGCGACGTTGCGTATCGCGGTGAGCAGTTCCTCGGGCCTGGTGTTCTTCAGCAGGAAGCCCGAGGCTCCGGCGTTGAGTCCGGCGAAGGCGTATTCGTCCAGGTCGAAGGTGGTGAGGATGAGCACTCTGCTCTGCGGGGCGGTCTCGACGAGCTGCCGGGTCGCCTCGATCCCGTCCGTCCCGGGCATCCGGACGTCCATCAGGACGACGTCGGGGCGCAGCTCCCGGGCGAGGCGCACGGCCTCGGCGCCGTCGGCGGCTTCGCCGACCGGTGCCATGTCGGGCTGGGCCTCCAGGACGGTGGCGAAGGCCATCCGGAGCAGGGCTTCGTCGTCGGCGATCAGGATGCGGATGGTCATGCGGACGACGCTCCGCCGCTGTCGAGGAGGAGGCGGGTACGGACTCCCCAGCCGCCCTCCGGGAGAGGTCCGGCCTGCAGCGCGCCCCCGTAGGCGGCCGAGCGCTCGCGCATGCCGGGGATGCCGTGGCCGGACGGTGCGGCGGCGGGCCGTGGCCGGTGGGGGCCGCTGTCGGTGACGTCCACGGTGACGGCCTCGGTCGAGCACCGGATCCGGACCGTCGCGCGGGTGCCGGCGGGGGTGTGCTTCAGGGTGTTGGTCAAGGCTTCCTGTACCAGGCGGTAGACGGTGAGTTGCGCGGTGGCGGGGATGTGGGTGTGGCCGCCGTGGACCTCCAGGCCGGTCGGCAGCCCGGCGGCGCACATCTGGTCGGCGAGCGCCTCCAGTTGGGCGATGCCGGGCAGCGGGTGGCGCTCCGCGTCCGGCTCGTCGGTCCGCAGGATGCCGAGCGAGCGCCGCATGTCGGTCAGGGCCTGTCGGCCGGTCTCGGAGATCTGGAGCATCGCGGCGGTGGCCTTGTCGGGCGACCGGTGCTGCGCGTAGACGGCGGCGTCGGTGAGCGCGACCATGACGGACAGGTTGTGGGTGACGATGTCGTGCATCTCCCGGGTGATGCGTGTCCTCTCCTCGGCGACGGCCAGGCGCGCCTGCTGGTCCTGTTGCTGTCTCAGGCGGTCGGCCCGTTCCTCCAGGGCCGCGAGGTAGGCGCGCGTGGTCCGCACGTTCACACCGAGCACGGCGGCGGCGACGACCATCGCGGTGACCGCGACGAAGGGGGTCAGGAACGCGCCGTGCGGCGCCCAGCGCAGGCAGGCCAGCAGGGCGCCGGCCTCGACGAGGGCACCGGCGACGAGCGTCCCGCGGCGGCCCGAGTTCGCGGCCGCCGTGTAGAGCGCCACCAGCAGGGCCACGTCGGCGGGCAGTTGGATGCCCATCAGCCACTGGACGAAGGCCGCGGCCGTCACGGCGGCGAACACCGTGAGCGGGGCCCGGCGCCGCCACAGCAGGGGCAGCGCGAGGGCGGCGGTGAGGGCCACGGCCGCCGGGAACTCGTGCGACCCGTCCGTGGTCACGATGTTGAGCAGCAGGAGCGCCGGCAACAGCGAGTCCCAGACCAGGGGTGGCAGCCGGACGCCCCGGCGCCAGGCGGCGGGTGCCGGTCGCGCCGCCCGCCCGGTGGCCGGGTCGGCGTACCGCGCCGGCCGCAGGGCCGTACGCGCCAACCGCCCCCGGTCGCGGCGGCGGCCCGGGTGGGTGGCGCCGGGTTCCGCGGCCGCCTCGGTCATCACACGTCCCTGTCGTTCCAGCACCGGCGTGGCCCCGGCCGGGGCCACGTCCGCGTACCACCCGCAGCCGAGGCGGGTACGGTAAACGTCCGCCTCGCGCCGCACGGCAGGTACCGCGGCCCTGCTCACGGTAGGTCACGGGCCCCGCGACGCACATGAGTCCAGCGACTGATCGGCACCGGGCCGCATACGACCGCAGGAGGAGCCGCGCCACCTCCCGTGGTCGCAGGCCGGCCGCTGGTCCGGCGCAGCCGGTTGCCACCGCGGTCGTACGGGGCCCGCTCCGGATGACGACCGCGGTCGTGCCCGGCGACGACCCGGGATCGATGTGGCGGCGCAGGCCCGGCGCCGACGATGGGCGGGTGACCGAGATCATCACGGGGCTGTCCATGTCCCCCCTGGAAATAGTTGTCCTGCTGGGCGCCGTCGCACTGGTGGTGGCGCGCTGGCTGCCCCCCGCCGCCCGCCCGCGCGTCACGATCGCGGCCGGGGCGGTCGAGGTGCTGTCCGCGATCCTGCTGGCCATGGCGGGAGTCCGCTGGCAGATGCTGCCGGTACTGGCGGGCGCCGCCTTCGCGTTGCCGTTCGCCGTCCTTCCCCTGCGGCGACGCCGTACCGGCCGGCCCGCGTGGCGGGCCCGCTGGTGGCTGGCGCTGCCCGGATCACTGGCCTGCGCCGGCCTGATCGCCACCGGCCCGGCGGCCGCCTGGGCCTTCCCCGTACCCGTCTTCCCCGAGCCGTCGGGCGACTTCGCGGTCGGCACCCGGGTGGTGCAGTGGACCGACCCGCTGCGCCCCGAGACCTTCACCGCCGACCCGGACGACCGGCGCACGGTCGTGGTCCAGCTCTGGTACCCCGCGCAGCGGAGCCCCTCGGGCACGCGGCGGGCCCAGTACCTCGGACGCACGGAGCAGGAGGCGCGTACCGTCTCCGACGCCCTCGCCCGGGGGGTCGGCCTGCCGGGATTCCTGGTCGACGGGGTTCCGCGCGCCCGCTCCCGCTCGGTCTTCGACGCCCCGGTGGACGGTGGCGGGGGCCGGTTCCCCGTCGTGCTGTTCTCTCCCGGGTCGGGCGGGGTGCGCACCCAGAACACCGCCTGGGCGGAGGAACTGGCCAGCCACGGGTACGTGGTCGCCGCCCTCGACCATCCGTACGACTCCGCCGCCGTCGTCCTCGCCGACGGCCGGACGATCACCACCGAGACCGCCTCCAGCGGCGACCCGGACGAGGACGAGAAGCTCGCGGCCGGCTGGACCGCGATCCGGGCCGCCGACCTCGGCTTCGTCCTCACCCAGTTGGACGGTCTGGACCGCGGTGCGATCGCCGACCCGCTGAACGGACGCCTGGACACCGGCCGGGTCGCGGTGGCCGGCCATTCCATGGGTGGGGCCGCGGCGCTGCAGGCGGCCCGGCAGGACCGCCGGTTCGACGCCGTCATCGACCTGGACGGCTTCCCCCACGGCCCGACCTCGCCGTCCCTCGTCCAGCCGGTGCTCGCGCTCACCCAGGCCATCACCCCGGCGACCGACGCCCGCTACCTGCCCCGCCTCACCGAGGCGCTCGGGTCCAGTACCGCGACGAGCTACCGGCTCACCGTCCCCGGCGCCGCGCACCTCACCTTCATGGACGGCCCCCTCTATCTGCCGCCCGTGCCCTCGATCGTCGGCACCCTGGGCCGCGTCGAGAGCCCGCGCGTCGTCGCCGCGGCCACCCGCGCCTTCCTGGACGCCGTCCTGCGAGGCGCACCCGGCGACCAGGCCGGCGACCTGGCCGCCGTCCTCCCGGCGTACGGCGAGCTCAGCGTCCACCGCCCCGGATAGCCGCCGCCGAAGAACCGCTGAGCTCGTGTGGGGTCGGTGCCGTCCGCGGACGGCACCGACCCCGCACCGGTGGGTCGGTGCGGGTCGTAGACTCCCTGCGTGGCGGGCGGCTTCCGCGCCGGTGAGGTCGAGGACCTCGGGTGGCCTCTCGCCGTCCCGCGCTCTTCAGGATCCCCCGGGGGTGGACGCCATGGCCACGGCAACGACGATCGTGAACGCCAAGGTGTTCGACGGCACGAGGTCGCGGGACTGGACTTCGGTCCGGTTCGCCGACGGGCTGATCACCGAGTGCTCGGCGGCCCCGGCCACCCGGGACGGCGACGACGTCGTCGACGCGGGTGGCGGAACGGTGTTCCCCGGACTGATCGACGCGCACGTGCACCTCGTCCCCGGCGCCCTCGCACAGTCGTTGGCGTTCGGCGTCACCACCGTTCTCGACATGTTCAGCAAGCCCGACCTGGTGGCGCGGGCCAAGGAGCAGGCCGGTTCCCGTCCGGACGTGGCCGATGTGCGTTCCTCGGGTGTCGGTGCCACGGCGCCCGACGGACACCCGTCGCTGATGTACGCCCCGTTCCCGACCCTGACCGCCGCCGACCAGGCCGAGCGGTTCGTCGCGGAGCGGATCGCGGCGGGTTCGGACTATCTGAAGATCATCTCCGGCACCGGCGGTCTCTGGCCGTCGTTGGACTCCGGGACCGTCACCGCGCTGGTCACCGCCGCGCATGCCCGCGGCCTGCTCGTCGTCGCCCATGTGAGCTCGGTGGCCGGCGTCGAGGAGGTGGTGGCCGCCGGTGTCGACGTGCTGGCCCACGTCCCCGTGGACGCCGAGCTGGGCGAGGCTCTGGTCGGACGCATGGCCGAGGCCGGGATCGCGGTCGGTCCGACGCTCGCCACCATCGAGAACACCCTCGGTGAACCGGGTGGCGCGGCCGTGGCGGGCGACCCGCGGCTCGCCGGGCCGCTCGGCGAAGCCTGGACACGGCGGTTGACCTCGGCCGCCCCGGGCCGGCGCGGCCGGGCGATGCCTCCCTACACCCGGGCCGAGGAGAACGTACGGCGGCTGGCCGACGCGGGGATCACGCTGCTGGCGGGCACCGACGCCCCGAACCCGGGGACCGTGTTCGGGGCGAGCCTGCACCGGGAGCTGGAGCTCCTGGTCCGGTGCGGCATCGGCCCGGCGCGGGCCCTGGCCGCCGCCACGGCCGAGCCGGCCCGGGTCTTCGGCCTCGCCGACCGGGGACGCATCGCGGCCGGGCGGCGCGCGGATCTGGTCCTGGTGTCCGGTGACCCGTTGACGGACATCACCGCGACCCGCGCGATCGAACGGATCTGGCGCGGGGGCACGGCCTGTGACCGACGCACCTTCGTCGCGAGCCCCGCCGAGGCCGAGCAGCTCGACGCCTTCGACGCCCAGGTCGCCAGGGCGGTGGCGGCCGTGCGCGAACGCCGGTCCCCCTTCGCCCCGAGGAGGGCCCGCTGACCGCGAGCCGGCACGACGCGTGGTCCCCGGCCGCTCCGACCGGCGCAGCCTGGGCCTGGCAGGGTGTCAGCCGGGACCGCTCCCGGGCGCCGCTCTCGCGGCGGCCCTGATCTCCTCGGTCGACAGTCCGGCCTGTTCGCAGAGCGTGGCGAGGTCGAAGTAGATCCGCTCGCCCGCCATCCGGCCGTCCTTGAACGGCGCGACGTTGGCGAACGGCACCACGAACGACCCGCCACCCGGCGGGACACCGAGCCAGGGGCCGCCGCTCGTGCCGCGCAGCTCGCCCCAGACGACGATCACGTCGTCGCCGAAGGTCATGCCCTGGTCGACGGGCACGATGTCGGGGAAGGCGGTGAAGAAGGCCGCGTAAGCGGCACGGGTGGCCGCCTTCCCCTCGACCCGGCGTCCGAGGGCAACCGTCTCGAAGAAGCAGTCGTCGGTGAAGGTCGCGAGCACGGCATCGAAGTCGCGCGCTCTCTCGGCTTCGCGGTGGACCTCGAAGAGGTGCAGCATCTCGTCACGTTGCATGCCAACGTTCTCCCGTCGGCCGGGCCCCGCCCAACGCAAGAGACCCGTTCATCAGCCGTTCGGCCCCCGGCGTCACGCGACGGACCGGCGGACCGGCGGGCGCCGCCCGAGCCCGTCGAGTTCTCCCCGGTGGACGTGGTCCGCGGCGACATCCCGCCGGACACCCGCCGGGGCCGACGTCGGGACGGTCCCGGCCCTGCCACACGCGCGCAACAGGGCGTGCCCGGTCCGGGCCTGCGGGCTCTTCTCCCACGTGACGCACGGCGGCGAACACCGGTGTCCCCGACACCGCCTCGTTCGCACTCCATGCCAGCCAGGAGATTCACCCGACCCGTCCGTTTCGGACCGGCGTGGCCACGGTGCGGTCCAGGAGTGGGAGCAGCCGGTCCCAGTGGCGCTCCAGCCCGGACGGGCTGAAGGCGTCGGTGTCGGCCATGGTGAAGCCGTGGAGGGTGCCGGGGTAGATCTCGGAGGTGTGGTCGACACCCGCGACGTCCAGGGCCCGGTTGAGCTCGGCGAGTGCCTCGGGTGTCATGTCGCCCTCGGCATGGCCGAGGTGGACCTGGGCGGTGAGCCTGGAGAGGAGGCCGGGCCCGTCGGCGCCCACGGGGCCGTGGAACGCGGCGACGGCGGCCACCCGGCCGGGGTGGGCCGCGGCGGTGCGCACCGCCAGGAGACCGCCGACGCAGTAGCCGGTCACCGCGACCGGACCGTCGCCGACCTCGGGCCGGGTGGTCAGGAATCCGAGGTAGGCCTCGGCGTCGCTCAGGGCGCGCTCGGCGGTGTGCGCCTCGATCAAGGGCATCAGCTGGGCGAAGACCGCGGGCCGGGCCTCCGCTCCGATGTGCGCGGGAAGGTCGAGCACCGGTGTCGGGCCGTGCCGGTAGAGGACGTTGGGGACCAGCACGTAGTATCCGTGCCCGGCCAGTTCGAGGGCCAGCTCCCGCAGCACGGGCCGGATACCGAAGCCGTCGGCGTACATCAGCACCCCGGGGTGCCGCTCGCCGTCGTCGGGGAAGGCGGCGAACGCGTCGGCCTCGCCGTCCGGGGTGGGAATCCGCAGCGTCTCGATGGGCATGAACTCTCCTGTCGTGGTTGATGTGTCGAACCCGTGGTCAACACGACAAGGGGTGGAGCCCGGGCGGCGGCGCCGGGTGCGGGCCGAGAACCCGGGCGCCGCGACGCGCCGGGCGGGCCGCTCCTCGGCCGGCCGGGCTGCCCTCCCTCGAACAGCCGTCCCGTACCGGCCCGTTCGGCGCTCAGGAGAGCACCGGGTCGCCGATCCGTGTGTGGCGCGAGGCCGTCCCGGTAGTCATGGTCACGAAGCGTAGTCCACCGGACCGGGCCGCGGCCGGGACGGCATGCCGACTTGGCGGTTGGCAAGGATGATCTCGGCCAACGGTGCGGGGGCGACCTGGCGGCGTCCGGCCCGCCGCCGCGCGACCGGGCCGGACGGGATCCGGACACCCACCGCGATCAGGGCCGCCCGGCCCCGGCGGCGGTGCTCTCGGGCGTCCAGGTGTATTCCATCTGGCGGGCGGTGCGGCGGGCGAGCCGTTCGCCGAGGAGCCGGCCCACGAGGTGCAGGCTGGCGTCGATCCCCGCGCTGATCCCGGCGGAGGTGACGATGTCGCCGTCGTCGACCCACCGGACGTCGGTGCGCACCCGGATGCCGGGCCAACGCCGGGCCAGCTCCTCCTGGTCCTCCCAGTGGGTCGTGGCCGGGCGGCCGTCCAGCGCTCCGGTGGCGGCGAGCAGGAAGGCCCCGGTGCAGATGCTGAACGTCAGCGCGGAGGTCTCCCGGCGCCGGGCCAGCCAGTCGATCACCTCCCGGTCCGCCTCGACCGCCGTGGTGACACCGCCGGGGATCACCAGCACGTCGAAGGGCGGATCCTCGTCCAGGGTGTGATCCGCCAGGATCCCGAGCCCGCCGCGCGCACGGACCGGGCGGTCGCCGGCCGCGACCGTCACGACGCGCAGCAGGGGCCTGTCGTCGGCGGTGCGGGCCAGCCGGCCGGCGGTGCTGAAGACCTCGAAGGGGCCGCCCATGTCGAGGACCTCGACCTCGTCGAAGAGGAGCATTCCGAAGGTGAGCGGTGCGGTGCTGTCGATTGGCATGCCATCAGGTTCGGGCCTCGCGGGCCTCGCCGGACAGTGTCGGAAACGACGCGTGCCGCTAGGATTCCGCCATGCGTAGCCACCGGATCGCCTGCCTGGCCTTCGACGGCATGGCTCCGTTCGAACTCTCCACGGTCGCCGAGGTGTTCGCGGTCCCCCGGCCGGAGCTGGCGGTGGACTGGTGGTACCGGTTCGAGCTGTGCGCCGAGACCCCCGGACCGCACCGGGTCGTCGGGGGCTTCGACATCGTGGTGCACCACGGGCTGGACCGCCTCCGGTACGCCGACACCGTCATCGTCCCGGGGGTCGCGGACGTGCGCCGTGAGGTCGCCCCGGCCGTGCTGGACGCGCTGCGGGACGCGCACGCGCGAGGAGCGCGCGTGGTGTCCATCTGCAGCGGCGCCTTCGCCCTGGCCGCCGCCGGCCTGCTGGACGGGAAGGAGGCGACCACGCACTGGCGGCACGCGCGGCTGCTCCAGGAACGTCATCCGGCGGTGGCGGTCGACGCGTCGGTGCTCTACGTCGACCACGGGTCGGTCGTCACCGCCGCCGGAACCGCCGCCGGCATCGACGTCTGCCTGCACCTCGTCCGCACCGACCACGGCGCCGACGTCGCCGCCCGGGTGGCCCGCCGCATGGTGGTGGCCGTACACCGCGAGGGCGGCCAGGCCCAGTTCGCGGAGCATCCGGTGGGCAGGGCGCCGTCCGACGATCCGGTCGACACCGCCATGCGGTTCGCGCGGGACAACCTGCACCGGCGCCTCGCCGTCGAGGAACTGGCCGGGCTCGCGCACCTGTCGGTCCGGCAGTTCGAACGCCGCTTCGTCGACGCGGCCGGTCTGCCGCCGGGACGCTGGATCACCCGGGAGCGGATCCGGGCCGGCGCCGTCCTGCTGGAGTCCGAGGACCAGCCGATCGAGGGGGTGGCCGCCCGGGTGGGACTGACCGTCGCGGGCTTTCGCCACCACTTCCGGGAGACGATGGGCGTCAGCCCCGCCGTGTACCGGCGCCAGTTCCGGCGCTGACCGGCAGGGTCGACGCCTCCGGGCGTCACGTGGTCCTGGTGGCCCCGGCCCGGCGACTCGTCGTGTGGCCGGTCCAGGTCCGGCAGCCCGGCCGCGCCGGCGAAGCGAGGTCGCCGAAGAGAGGTCGCCGGAGTGAAGTCGCCGGAGAGAGCGCGGCGAACGCCCGGGTGATCGGGCGGCCGCCGCAGGTCAGGACCACGCGGCGGCACGCACGGAGCCGGTCAGATCTGCCGGTCCGGGTCGGAGAAGGTCAGGCCGCCGACGCCGAGCGGGCGCCGCACCGGGGCGGGCTCGTCGACGGTCTCGGTGGGCGGCTGGCGGAAGTCGGCGCCCTGCTCGACCGGCAGCGGTCGGTGGCCGCCGGACTGGGCGGGCACGGCGGAGGCATCGGCGACGGGCTCGGAGAACGCGGGCAGCCCGAGGCTGCGACGGTCAGGGGTCATGATCCCAGTCTCGCAGCAGAGCGGCGTGAACCAAAGCACGATCGACGTGACGAAGATCCGGCCCCGCCGGCGGCACGGACCCCGGCCCGCTTCGTCGGGCCCGCTACCAGAGGGTGGCCGGTCCGGTGAGGACCCAGCCGGTGTCGGTGGGCCTGACCCAGAAGCCCAGGGCCAGCTCGATCCTCCGGCCGCGGCAGGTGAGCTCCACGTAGAGGTGGCTGCTGGTGGGCCCCCAACTGAAGTCGGCGAGGTCGAGGTCGCCCAGCCAGGACAGGTCCCGCTCCCACGCGTCGGCCGCGGGGCCGCGCACCGCCCCGGCCTCCTCGGCGCCGGTTTCGCGAGCGCCCGCCCACAGGGACGTGAGCACGTGCCGGACCGGCGCGTGATCGACGAGCTGTTCGGCCTCGGAGATCCTTCCGGACCGCAGCAGGCCGAAGTAGCGGCGGACGACGGCTTCGACATCGGTCTCGGCGGGGAGCTCAGTCCAGGTCTTCACCAGCGGGATCGTAGACGCCCTCCGGCGCCGGTCCGCGCGGGGCGGCCGACCGGGGCACGGGCGGGCTCGTACGCGGGCCGCTGTCCCGGTCCCGGGGGTGACCGGAACCCCGGCCGTCACCCGCCGTAACCGAGCGCCGCCCCCACGTCCGCGGCCCCGCCGGGGGCCCGGCCGGCTGGGGAACTATCGGGCCGACTCGTCTAGCATCGGTGGTATGGCAGAGCGAGAATTCGCGCTCACCGCGCCGCAGCTCCTCATCGAGACCGACAGTGACTCGCAGGTGATGAGCCCGGGGCACAGCTACGCCGTCGGGCGTGACCCCACCAGCGACGTCGTGCTCACCGACCCAAGGGTGTCCTGGCACCACGCCGTCCTGCACGTCGACGACGGCCACTGGATGCTCGACGACGCCGGCTCCACCAACGGCACCTTCTGCCAGGGCCACCGCGTCCGGCACCTGGACGTCGGCCCCGGGTACATCCTGCGGTTCGGCAACGCCTCCGACGGCCCCTGTTGCACCCTGAGCGCCCTGCACAAGCCGACCGTGGTCAGGGACCCGCAACCCTCCGCGCTGACCGCCATCACCGGCCTGGACCGGCCGCCGACCAGCGTCCGCCGGCTGCCCGCCAAGGTGATCCGGATCGGCCGGGCGCCCGACAACGACCTGGTGCTCGGTGACCTGTCCGTCTCCCGGCACCACGCCGAACTGCGCGCCCATTCCGACGGCCGGTACGAGATCGCCGACCTGGACAGCCACAACGGCACCTACCTCAACGGCCTGCCGATCCGGCAGGCCCTGGTCGGCCCCGCCGACATCGTCGGCATCGGCCACTCCGCCTTCTGCCTGGTCGGCGACCAGTTGCAGGAGTTCGTCGACACCGGCGACATCGACCTCGACGTCGAAGGCCTCACCGTCGAGGTGGGCGACGGCCGCGTCCTGCTCGACAAGGTCTCCTTCCCGGTCGGCCAGCACTGCCTGCTCGCCGTCGCCGGTCCGAGCGGCGCCGGCAAGTCCACCCTGCTCAACGCTCTCACCGGCCTGCGTCCCGCCGACCGCGGCACCGTGCGCTACGACGGCCGCGACCTGTACCACGACTACGCGGAACTGCGGCACCGCATCGGCCTCGTGCCGCAGGACGACATCCTGCACACCCAGCTGACCGTCCGCCGGGCCCTCGGCTACGCCGGTGAGCTGCGCTTCCCCGGCGACACCGCCCCCGCCGAACGCTCCGCCCGGGTCGAGGAGGTGATCACCGAACTCGGTCTGACCAAACGCGCCGACCAGGTGATCTCCACCCTCTCCGGCGGCCAGCGCAAACGGGTCAGCGTCGCCCTCGAACTGCTCACCAAGCCGTCCCTGCTCTTCCTCGACGAGCCCACCAGCGGCCTCGACCCGGGCATGGACCGTTCGGTGATGCAGATGCTGCGCGGCCTGGCCGACGACGGGCACACCATCGTCGTGGTCACCCACAGCGTGCTCAGCCTCGACCTGTGCGACCGCCTGCTGCTGCTTGCCCCCGGCGGGCGCCTCGCCTGGTACGGGCCGCCCGGCGAGACCCTCGACCACTTCGGGTTCAAGCACTGGTCCGAGGCCTTCGAGGCGTTCGAGAACGAGACCGACCGCGACTGGGCGGGCCAGTACCGCGCCTCGCCGCCGTACAAGCGCTACATCGCGGGCGCGACCGCACGGCCGCCCCAATCCGGGCAGCTCGGACAGGCCGGGCAGCCCGGCGGCGCCGCCCCGGCGGCCGCCGTGGTGCAGCCCCTGCCCAAGCCCAAGCCGCGCGGCTGGAGCAAGCAGGTCTCCACCCTGGTACGGCGGTACGCCACCGCGCTCTCCGCCGACCGCACCTTCCTCGCCGTCATGATCGCTCTGCCGTTCGTCATGGGCGCCCTGACCCGGGCCCTGGCCGGCAGCCGCCTCGACGACTCCACCGCCCTCAACACCCTGCTCATCCTCTGCGTCAGCGGCGTACTGATCGGCGCCGCCAACGCGGTGCGCGAACTGGTCAAGGAACGCAGTATCTACCAACGCGAGAGAGCCGTCGGCCTGTCCAGATCCGCGTACCTCTGCTCGAAGATCGTGGTGCTCGGAACCATCACCGTCGTCCAGTCGGTGGTCCTCACCATGGTCGCCCTGGCGGGGGTGCAGCTCGGACCACCGGGCACCGAGGGCGTCCTGCTGCCCCCGCTGCTCGAAATCACCCTCGCCGTCGCCCTGCTCTCGGTGACCGCGATGATGCTGGGCCTGGTGATCTCGGCGCTGGTGAAGAAGGAGGAGGTGACCATGCCGCTGCTGGTGCTAGTCGCCATCGTCCAGGTCGTCTTCTGCGGCGCACTGCTCCAGCTGAACGGCGCGCCGGTGCTCAATCAGCTCTCCTGGCTGGTCCCCTCCCGCTGGGCCTTCGCCGCGATGGCCGCCACCCTCGACCTCGGCGCGGCCTTCCCGGCCACCTTCAGCGACGACCCGCTCTTCACCCACTCCGTCGGCACCCTGCTGCTCGACCTGGGCATGATGGTCGTCCTCTCGGTGCTCTGCGGGGTGCTGGTCAGCCGACTGCTGCGCCGCCACGAGCCCGCCATCATGCGCGGGTAGCGAAAGCCACGGTGGGCGGGGTCGGGACGCGGGGCACCCCCACGACCGGGCGCACCCCTACGACCGGGTGGCCGCCTACGAGCAGGTCACCGGTACGAAGGCCGCTCCCCCGCCGGGCGGTTCGAGCACACGGCAGCCGAGCTGGTGCAGCCGGCGCAGCACCGCGCGGGCCTCGCGGTCGTTCAGCGAGAAGGCGGACGGGCCCGGGAGGAGCAGGGTCCCGATCCGGCCTTGCTCCACGTGTCTTTCGAGCCGTTCGAGTCCCGGCAGGCCGTCGGCCGGGCGGCGGCCGTCGTCCAGATAGGTACAGGGCGCCCCGGCAGCCCGTGGTCCCGCGCGAGCAGTTCCAGGGCCTGGCGCCGGCAGTCCGTCCCGGCCGGGTCACGGGGGTAGCAGCGGAGGTAGAGCGCGGTTCGCGCAGGATCTACCGGCCTTCCCTTGCCAATGAACATGCCACTCACCTGCCAGTGATCTCGGAGGAACCCCGTGCGGACCGCCGACTCCACCGGACACCACGGAACAGTGCGGGATACATGGCGGCCGGTACCTGTTCCGAGCGAACATTCCCTACGCATGCGGCCCACGAAAGGGTGGGGGCGGCCGGGTCCCGCAGCCGGCGCGGTGGCCGGGCGGGCCGTTCTCGTCGGGCCGACTGCGGTTACCTCCCCGGCGAGGTGGCAGGATGCGTGGCATGGACATTCGCCGCAGGAACAACGTGAGATTCGCCGGCCCCGCCGACGGGCCGGTGGTCGTGCTGGCGCACGGGTTCGGCTGCGACCAGAACATGTGGCGCCTGATCGTGCCGGCCCTGGCAGAGCGGTACCGGGTGGTGCTGTTCGACTACGTCGGTTCCGGTGGGTCCGACCTCTCGACCTGGAGCGAGGAGCGGTACTCCTCGCTCCGGGGCTACGCGCAGGACGTGGTGGAGGTGTGCGAGGAGCTGGACCTGCACGACGCGGTCTTCGTCGGGCACTCGGTCAGCGCGATGGTGGGGGTCCTGGCCGCCGAGGCGGCGCCGCAGCGGATCGGCGCGCTGGTGATGGTGGCCCCCTCACCGTGCTACATCGACGGGGAGGACTACCGGGGCGGCTTCAGCACGGAGGACATCGAGGAACTGCTGACCTCCCTGGAGTCGAACTACCTGGGCTGGTCCTCCGCCATGGCACCGGTGATCATGGGAAACCCGGAGCGGCCGGAGCTGGGGCAGGAGCTGACGAACAGCTTCTGCGCCACGGACCCGGACATCGCCCGGGTCTTCGCCCGGACCACCTTCCTCACCGACAGCCGCGGGGACCTCGCGAGCGTCCGGGTGCCGACCCTGGTCCTGGAGTGCTCCCAGGACGTGATCGCCCCACGCGAGGTCGGCGCGTACGTGCGGTCCGCGATCCCCTCCTCGCGCCTGGTCACCCTGGACGCCACCGGACACTGCCCGCAGCTGAGCGCGCCCGAGGCCACCGCCGAAGCGATCCTGGCCTTCCTGGAGGAGCGCCGGTGATGACCCGCCCCGGTGACGGACCGGAGCGGGCGGGAGCCGGCGATCAGGCCGCGACGACGGCCGCGTTCAGCGCTCTCCTGGAGGACAGCGCCGAGGACCTGTACGAGTCCGCGCCCTGCGGCTACCTGTCGACGCTGATGGACGGCACCATCGCCAAGATCAACACCACCCTGCTCGACTGGCTCGGCCTCGAACGCGCGGAGGTGGTGGGCCGGATGCGCTTCGCCGACCTCCTGACCGTCGGCGGAAAGCTGTACCACGAGACGCACTTCGCGCCGCTGCTGCAGATGCAGGGCGAACTGCACGGCATCGCGCTGGAGATGAGGACCGCGGCCAGGGGCCGCCTGCCGGTGCTGGTGTCCTCCGTGGTCAAGCGCGGCACCAGCGGGAAGCCGCTGCTGATCCGCAGCACCGTCTTCGACGCGTCCGACCGCCGCGCCTACGAGGCCGAACTCCTGCACCGCCGCCAGGACGCCGAGCGGGCCCGCGCCGAGGCGGAGCGGGCCCAGGCGGAGGCGGAGCGGGCCCGGGCGGAGGCCGAGCGGGCCGGCGCCGAGGCCGAGCGCGCACGGGCGCAGGCCGAAGCCGCCCTGCGGCAGGCCGAGGCCGACCGGCAGCGGTTGGCCGAGGCCCTCACCGTCCTGCAGAAGTCCCTCGTCCCCTCGTCACTGCCCGCCGTACCGGGGCTGGAGGCCGCCGCCTACTACCACACCGCCTCCCCCGACCGGCTCGGCGGCGACTTCTACGACCTGTTCCCCCTCGACGACGGCCGCTGGGCGTTCTTCCTCGGTGACGTGTGCGGCAAGGGGCCCCAGGCAGCCTCCCTCACCTCGCTCACCCGCTACACCCTGCGCGCCGCGGCCCTGCACGACCCCGAACCCGCCATGGCACTGACCACCCTCAACGCCGTCCTGCACGAGCACTATGCCGCCGCGGGCGACCCGCGCTACTGCACCGCCGTCTTCGGCGTCGTCGAACCCGCCGACGACGACGGCCGCGTCGGCGTGCGCATCGCCTCCGGCGGCCACCCCCCTGCCCTCGTCCTGCGCGCCGACGGCAGCACCGAGTACCTTCCCACCCCGGGCGGCCTGCTCATCGGTATCCTGCCCGACGCCCCGTTCACCACCGCCCGCACCACCCTGGCGCCCGGCGAGACGATCCTCCTCTACACCGACGGCCTCACCGAGGCCCGCACCGGCCCGACCCGGGAAAGCCTCTTCGGCGACGACGCCCTGCTCGCGTTCGCCGCCGACCACGCCCCCGCCCCACCCGACGAGACGATCAGCGCCCTCACCGCACTGCTGAAGAGCTTCGGCGACGGCCTGGACGACGACACCGCTCTGCTCGCCCTCGGCGTCCCCGCCACCGCCTCCCCCATCCGCCCGACGACGAACCCACGGCGATGAACCCACTGAACATCACCCACCGCGACGCGCCCACCGGCCCCGCTCTGCAGGTCGTCGGCGACCTCGACTACGAACACGCTCCCACCCTGCGCGCACGCGTGGAGTACCTCGCGCTGCGCCCCGGCCAGTGCCTGGTCATCGACCTGTCCGGCGTGGAGTTCTGCGACTCCAGCGGCATCACCGCCCTCCTCGCCGCCCGCCGCCACACCCAGGCCGCCGGTGCCGAGCTGACCCTGACCGCGGTGCCCGAGAACACCCTGCGCATCCTCGCGATCACGGGCCTCACCCAGATCTTCACCATCGTGTGAGGACGGGGCACCGGGCGGGCGCGGCCGACCGCCCCGGCGACCGCTCCGGCGACGGCTCCGGGACGGCGAGTCCGAGCACACGCAGCGGTTCGTCCGGGCACTCGCCCTGCGTCGACCACGTCCGCGGCGCGTACGACCGCGCCCTCGACGTGGGGAGCGCCGTAGCCAGCCGACGTCAGGCTCCGGAGCGAGCGGCTGTCAGGCGGAACCACCCCGACGGGAGGGCCTGGCGTGCCTCGGCCTGCGGATCCGGTCGTCCCGGACCACCGCCGCCCGTGGCCGCCGGTGGTGGTGCGCCGGGGACGGAGCCGTGGCGGCCAGGATCGCCGCCAGCACCAGCGGGCCGAGCAACAGCACGAGGTTCACGGTCATGTGCGCCTCCCAGGGGTTCCGGAGCGGACACCGGCCGTCTGCCCCACACCTCCGGGCCCATGCCGAGCCGGCTCAGACTCCCCGCTGCCGTCCGTACGCGGCGCGCCGGGCCGCCGTCACTGCTGGAACGGACTCGGCTCCCAGGCGTGCCCGCCGATCGGGTAGACGAACAGCGGCCGGCCCTTCACCGCGCTGGTGCGAAACGGCGTGCCGTGGCCCAGGTCGACCGGGACCGTCCCCTTCCGGTCGCCGCTCGACCACTCCAGTTCGAGGTACCAGCTCACCTCGTGCGAGGTGGTCTCGGCGGAGACCTCGATGACCTCCGGGTCGTTCTCGCTCACCTTGACCGGCAGACCGGTGCTGCCCTCGGTCACCACCGCCCGCGGGTGGGCCGCGTCCAGATCGAGGTCGTAGGAGTGGACGTCGACTCCGCCGCCGCAGCCCTCGCCCATGGAGTAGGCGTTCCAGGCGAGGGGAGGCCCGATCCGGACGACCCGGACGTTGAGCTTCGAGAGCACCACGGTGTCCTTGCCGGTGCCCTGCACGACGACCTCGATCGACTGGTAGTGACCGGGAACCGCGCCGACCTGGGAGACCCAGCCCGCCACGTCCGGCAGCTCGGGCGGGCGGGGGACCTCGGACGGCGGGCGGTCCACCACGTACTGGTCGCAGGCGGTGTCCCAGCCGGACGGCCGGACCGAGACCGTGAACGGGGGGCTCGTATCCGCCCCGCCGGTCGGCCCCGGCGAGCCCGGACCCGCTCCGGCGGACGGGGAGGCAGGGGCGGAGGCGGAGACCGGGGCGGAGGCGGAGACCGGGGCGGAGACCGGGGCGGAGGCGGACGGCGAGTCGTCAGCGCCCGGGGCCGGGGAGCCCGCGGACGACTCCAGCCCCGTGGCGACGGCCCCGACGGCGGCCAGCACCGCGGTGACCGTCACCGCGGCCAGGATTCCCCGCCGGCGGACCCGCCTGAGCCGCTGCGCGGCCCCGGGAACCGGGTCCGGTCCGACGCGGTCGGCGACCACCGGCCCCACCTCGGCGGCACCTGCCGGGTCCGGAGCCTCCGGCGTCACCGAGATCACCGGAGCGGCCGAGGCCGCCGCTTCCGTCCGAGTCCCCGCCGGATCGGCCGGTCCGGACCCCGGTGACGTCCTGCTCCCCCGCGCCGCGTGGACGATGACCCACAGTCGGTACAGCTCGACCAGTTCCTCCGGCGTCGCCCTGCACAGCCGCGCGAGGAGGTCCAGCGGGGCGAACTCCGTCGGTACCACGTCGCCGGTGCAGTAACGGTGGAGCGTCGAGGTGCTCAGATGCAGCCTCTTCGCCAGCGCCCCGTAGCTGAGCCCCGAGCGGCTCTTCAGCTCCCCGAGCAGCCGGGCGAGCTCGTCCCGCTCCCCCATCTCCCCCAACCCCTCCGCCACCGTTCCTCCGCCCCGCTCTTCCCTGTCCGCAGTGCTCGCGCCGTACGGTCTCCGGCCGCTTCCGGCGGTCGGACTCGGCGCTGTGGCGCCCCGCCGCGGCCGGATCACCGTGAAGCGATCTTCGGAAGAGAAGCACGCCGCGCACCGTCCCACGGTTCCCGAGGCCGGTCTCGCCGTTGCGCCGTCCCGTGGACGCGTCCCAGGAAGGTTACGTCCTCCCAGCTCAAAGCCGGTAGAGCCGTCCCCGCGTCCCAGATCGCCCGGCTGCCGTTGCGGCTGGGACGAAGCGGCCGAGAAGCTTCCGGCGAACACCGAAGAGGAGCACAAGTGAGCACTGTTCAGGCACCCCGGACCGCGATACGCCCCGGCGACCGTTTCAACCGCGGCGCGGTGGCGCTGACGATGGGCGGCATCCTGCTGCTGACCGCGGCCTGCGGCGACGACGGGGGCAAGGGCGACGAGGCCCCCCGGGCAGCGGGCACCGCCGCCGCCGACGGGCCGGCGGCCACGGCCACGGCCCTGCCCAAGACCTCGGCCGCCGTGCTGGACGTCGCGCCGAAGGACGGCGCCCGGGGCGTCGCACCGGACGCGCTCCAGGTGTCCGTCTCCCACGGCAGGCTCACCAACGTCGACGTGACCGACAAGAACGGCAAGCCCGTCCCCGGCTCGATCAGTGCGGACGGCACCGGCTGGAAGCCCGCCGCCGCACTCGCCCCCGGCACCGCGTACACGGTGAACGCCCAGGCGCTGGACGCCGACGGCCTCGCGGCCGCCTCCACGAGCACCTTCACCACCCGCACGCCCGACAAGCAGGTCTCCACCAACGACAACATCGCCGACGGCCAGACCTACGGCGTGGGCATGATCGTCAAGGTGGAGTTCAGCAAGAAGATCACGAACAAGGACGCCGTCGCCAAGGGCATCACCTTCGAGACCGACAACGGCACCGAGGTGAAGGGGCACTGGTTCGGCGACGACCGGCTGGACTTCCGCCCCGCCGACTACTGGAAGCCCGGTACCAAGGTGACGATCCACTACCGGCTGAAGAGCGTCGAGGTCTCGCCCGGCGTCTACGGCGACGTGGACAAGGACGAACCGTTCACCGTCGGCCGCTCCCAGGTCTCCACGGCCGACTCGGCCGCCCACACATTGACGACCGTCCGGGACGGCAGGAGCACCACCGTGCCCGCCACGCTCGGCGACGACAAGCACCCCTCGTGGGGCGGCACCATGGTGATCATGTCCAAGGAGAAGGTCACCCACATGAACTCCCGGACGGTCGGCCTCGGCGACGAGTACGACATCCCCGCCGCCCCGCACGCGATGCGGCTCACCAGCAGCGGCACCTACCTCCACGGCAACTACTGGTACAAGGGCGACCCGTTCGGCAAGGCGAACACCAGCCACGGCTGCGTCTCGCTCAAGGACGTGGAGGGCGGCAGCGACACCTCCGTCGCGGGGGCGTTCTTCAACAACTCCCTGATCGGCGACGTGGTCACGGTCGTGAACACCAAGGAGAAGACCGTGGCGCCCGACAACGGACTGGGCGGCTGGAACCTCCCCTGGGCGAACTGGTAAACCCCGGCGGCCGTTTCATCCCCCGGGAAATCGCGTGCGCTGCGCACGGTCGTGACCGGCGGCTCCGTCGAGGTCCACAACGAGCTCGTCGACGGCGGCCGCTTCCGCCGCATCGAGGAGACCACCCTCATGCTCGAAGGCACCGACGGCGACCGGAACCCGGGCAGCGCCCGCCGACACCCCGCGCCGACCCTCGATCGTCTCGCCGGGACCGGGGACGGGGACGGGGGAACGGTCCTCGCGCCCGCCGGATGTGGCGCCCTCCTCCGGTGCGGAGCGAGCGCCACACCCGGGCCCGGTCAGCCCGGGAGGGTGTCGCGCAGGCGCTTCCTGTCCGGCTTGCCCACGGGGGTGAGCGGGATCTCGGGCACCAGGTGCAGGGCCTCCGGGGCGTAGATGCGGCCCTGGCGGGCGGTGACGAAGGCCCGGATCTCGTCCAGCTCCGGACGGTGTCCCGGGGCGGGGACGACCACGGCGTGGACGTGTTCGGCCTGCTGGGCATCGCGCAGGCCGAGGACGACGCACTCGGCGACGGCCGGGTGGGTGAGGAGCACGTCCTCCAGCTCGGAGGGGTAGACGTGCCCGCCGACCACGATGATCTTGTCGGTGAGGCGGTCGGCCAGGTAGAGGAAGCCGTCCTGGTCGAGGTGGCCGATGTCGCCGGTGTTCAGCCAGCCCTCGCGCAGCACCTCGGCGGTGAGGTCGGGCCGCTTCCAGTACCCCGCCATGAGGGTGCGCGAGCGGACGTGGATCTCGCCCAGCTCACCGGCCGGCAGCTCGGTGCCGTCGCCGGAGCGGATCGCCACCTCGACGCCCGGGAGGGGGCGGCCGACGGAGAGCCGGCCGCCGTGCCCGACCCGGTCGTGCTCGTGCGGGCCGAGGGCGGCGATGTTCTGCGCCTCCGACATCCCGTAGCCGCTCGCCAGGATCGGCCCGAACACCTTGATCGCCTCGCGGACCCGGGTCGGTGAGGCGACGCAGCCGCCGTACAGGATCCGCTCCAGGCTGGACAGGTCGGTGCCGGTGATCGCCGGGTGGTCCAGCAGCCGGTAGAGCAGCGGAGGCAGGACCCACAGATCGGTGATGCGTTCGCGCTCGACGGCGGCCAGCACCTCCCCGGGGTCGAAGGAGCGCTGCAGGAACACCGAGCCGCCGTGGTACAGCGTCAGATCGGCCAGCACGCCCGCGAGATGGGCCAGCGAGGTGGCCGCCAGGAGGCGGCGCTTGTCACCCTGCGGGCCGAACGGGACGTCGAAGACCCTGCGGTAGGGGCCGTGCAGACTGAGGATGCCCTTCGGGATGCCCGTGGTACCACCGGTGTGCCGGATGCCCAGGTCGTCGTCCGGGCCGACCCGCACGGCCGGGGGCTCGGCGGGCCGGCGGGCGGCGGCGGCGATCACGTCCTCACCGATCGCGTCCCCGCCGACCGCGTCCCCGCCAACCGCCCCCGGGCCGGGGCCCAGGGTCAGCACGGTCGGCACGTCGACCAGGGCGAGCAACTCGGGTGCGGTCGCGTACCGTTCGGCATCCACGAGGAGGACGGCGGTGTCGACGCTCGTGACGATCTCGGCGAGCACCGGGGCGCTCATGCCGTCGTACAGGTTGACCAGCCGGGCGCCGGCGAGTCCGGCGGCGTAACGGGCGCTGAGCGCCTCGGGTGTGTTGCCGGTGAGCAGCGAGACGGTAGAGCCCCGGGTGACGCCCCGGGCGAGGAGTTCCTGGGCCAGGCGGTAGGTGGCGTCGACCAGTTCGCCCGCGGTGATCGTGGCACCGTCGGCGGTGGTGACGGCCGGCCGATCGGGGTCGCGGGCGAGGGACCGGAGGATCAGCGCGGGGGCGCTGACGAACTCCGCGTCGTACATGGCCACTTCTTCTTTGTAGTTTGCAACCATATCGACAGGCTAACCCCAACCCGGCTGCCGCGATGCCGATTCGGGGACGGGGAGCACACCGGCCGGGCTCCGCTCCGGCCGGCCGGGCGAACCCGTCCCATCCGCCGGGCAAGTGATGGGCAAGGCGCGGTAAAGGCTGTGCGCAGCTCCTTGAGGGATCCAACGGCCCGTCAGTAACGTCATGGCCACTTCAGCAGATGGTGGGTCCGCCGACATCCCGCACGCATGTCACGGCCCCGACAGTGGGAGGCGCCCCCTCAGACTCGGGGCGCCCCGGTCCCCGTACAGCGCGCCGCACCAGCCGGCCCCCGGCCGACCGCCGGGGCGGGCCCGCACATGCCGAGTACCGTCAGCACGGGCCCGAGCCCGTACCGGCGCGCACCCCCGCCGGCACCGGCCGCGCCCTCGTCCCACGGAGGGTCGACCTTTGCGCCACCACTCCCCCCGCAGCCCGCGTCCGTCGCGGCCGCGCGGACTCCTCGCCGTCCTGTCCGCGCTCGCCGTGGCGGCCACCGGCCTGCTCGCCGTCGCCCCACCCGGCGCAGCGGCCGCCACCTCCGACGCGTCCGGATCGGCCTCCTCCGGGTGGACGGCCACCGGCACCGGCGACAGCTGTACCGGCATCCAGCTGCTCGGCAATCCCGGCTTCGAGACCGGCAGTGCCGCGCCCTGGACCACGACCGCCGGCGTCATCGACAACGCCGGTCGGGAGCCCGCCCACAGCGGCGGCTGGAAGGCCTGGCTCGGCGGCTACGGCTCGTCCCACACCGACACGCTGTCCCAGTCGGTCGCCCTCGCGGCCGGCTGCCGCGCCACCCTCGGCTTCTACCTGCACATCGGCACCGCCGAGTCCGGGGCGACCGCGTACGACAGGCTGACGGTGTCGGCCGACGGCACCACGCTGGCCGCCTTCAGCAACCTCGACGCCGCTCCCGGCTACACCCTGCGCGGCTACGACCTGTCCGCGTTCGCCGGCCGGACCGTGACGATCACGTTCACCGGTACCGAGGACCCTTCGCTCCAGACCACCTTCACCGTGGACGACACCCTCGTCCGCACCTCCTGACCGCCGCCGAACGGCTGCGGCGCCCGGTCGCGGCCCAGCCGACCGCCCCCGCCCGCGCCCGCGCGGCGGGCGGGGCGCGGGACTCGGCCGGGACGCGCTCTCACCTACCGTATTCGCCCCATCACCCTCGGCGGCGGCTTGCTTCATGAGTCGAATGATCGACTGAGAAGGTGCTGCGGAATCCTTCGGAATCGGCGGGCCCTGGCGTACCTTCAAGGAAGCAGAGGCCAATCGAACAGTTTGTTCGTCCACTTGTTGAACTCAAGGCCGAGGCGGTCAGAGGAGGGTTCCATGGTCAGCAGTACCGGCGACGGCCCGGTCCGCGGCGGGAGGCCCACGGCCAGGTCCGGCCGGACGACGGGGCGGATGTGGATCCGCACGTACCGGGTGGACGCCGACGGGCGACCACTGGACGCCGTCGAGCGGCGGGAGGAGTACGCGCCCGTCGCCCCGGTGCCGCTCGCCAAGAGCACCTGGCCGCCCTGCGCGTGCCCCCGACACAGCGCTTCGCGGTCCGCATAGCTCCCCGGGGCCACCGGCGACGCCGACGACGGCCGCCGGGCAGGTCCGGCGACCGCCGCTCACGAGGTGCGCCCACAGCGGCAGGCCTCCGGCCCTGTGTCTGGTTCCGCAAGATCCCTTTCCGGCTCGGGCGCGGCTCAGTACTCGTTCTTGATGACGAAGTACGATCCGCGGATCGTCCCGGCGAGCTTCGACTTCTGGCGGGCGAACTTGAACCGCTGGGCGAGCTCCTCCGGAACGTCCATCCCGTCCGAGAGCTTGAACCCGACCGCTCGCTTCCCGGCATCGTCGACGGTGTACATCACGTTGACCGACAGTCCGCTCTCGTAGAAGACGTAGGCCATCCGGATGTCCTCGACCTGGAAGGACGTGGCCTCCAGGGGCCTGGACGCGATGACGATCTCGCGTTCCTCCCGCAGGATCCGGTGCACCCAGTCGACGACCTCCGCGGCCTGGTCCGCGGGTTCCACGGTGAAGACGTGGTCGTACTTGTTCTTGAAGTAGCGGGCCTCGTTCGCCCGCAGGCCGGCGAGTGCGTCCGCGACGGGCGACGACTCCAGGCCGACGGTCGATACGGTGCCGAAGTCCACGGCGTAGGTCATGGCGGATTCCTTCCCAGGGACACGGGCGGACGGCAGGGGCTTGGGGCGGTCCGCGCGAAGGGCGAGGTCACGCCCCCGAAGCGGCGCGGAACGGCTCGACCGGCGGGCGTGCCGTGCACTGGTTTCGCGCGCGGCTCCGGCGACGGAGGCGGGTCCTCGGCGGGCGCCGTCCGTGGCTCCGCCCCGCACCGCTTCACCGGCGCCGATCGTACTGGTCAGGCATGCTGTGGGCCCGGAGCGACCGACCGGCGTGTCCAGCGTGCGGCTGAGTACCGTTGATGCCGATGCCGCCGGAGTCGCGGGCCGGGATCCGCCCCGGGCCACCGGGCGCCGAAGCGGACCGTGCGCCGACGACGGCCCCCGGCGCGGGGGGCAGGACGCCGGCCGTGGCGGGGCGGTGTCGAACTCGGTCGGCCGACGGGGTTTGCCCGACGTGATCGGGGTCAGAAGGGCGTCAGGGCGTCGCACCTCCCGACCGGGCCATCCCCCCGGGTCGGTCGGGGTCAGCGCGCGACGCCCGTGCGGTTCCCAGGACCGTCGCCATCCCCCCGGTGGCGGCCCTGGGTCCGCCCCGCCCGGCTGCCATGCGTCGGGCGTGGCCGGGGCGGCACAGCCCCCCGGCCACCGATCGCCGACGCGGACGGCCGACGGCCTCTCAGGTGGCAGCGGGGTTCCCAGGTGGGCCCAAGGTCCGGCGGACGGCGTCGCGCAGCCAGTGGTGGGCCCGGTCGGCCGCGTGGCGCGGGTGCCACGCCATGCCGATCGTCACGGGCGGCAGTGCCAGCGGGATGTCCAGCAGGCGCAGTCCGAGGGCGAGCGCGTCGTCGGTGAGGGGCGAGGGCGCGGCACCGGGGAGTGCGGCCGGTACGAGGCAGACGACGTCACTGCGGGCGGCGAGGGCCATGGCGGCCAGGTGGCTGGGGAGGACGACACCGACCCGCCGCCGGAGGTCCTGCTCGGCCAGGGCGGTGTCGAGGGGGCCGGTGAACCGGCCCCGGCGGCTGACCGCGACGTGCGGGGCGGCGGCGAGCCGAGCCGCGGTCAGGGGTCCTTCGGTCAGCGGATGGCCGGGCCGGACGGCCGCGACCATTCGCAGGCCCACCAGTTCCTCGACCCTGGTCTCGGGGTCCACGTGGTCGATGGACCCCACCTCCAGGTCGATCCGGCCGTCGCGCAGGGCCGGGCCGGCCTCCAACTCCTCGGCCAGGAGCCGGAACGAGACTCCCGGCGCCTCCCGCTCGGCCAGGCGCAGCAGCCCGGGGGCCAGGGCCGCGCCGACCAGGTCGGCCGCCTGGAGGGTGAAGGTGGTGCGCAGGGTGGCGGGGTCGACGCCGGTCCCGGGGCTGAGCAGGACTCCGAGGCGCTGCACCACGGCCGCGGCCTCCTCGCGCAGGGCCTGGGCGCGCGGGGTGGGGACCATGGTCTGGCCGGCCCGGACCAGCAGCGGATCCTGCAGCGTGCGGCGCAGACGGGCCAGCGTGCGGCTCATGGCGGCGGGCGAGGTGTGCAGCCGGGCGGCGGCGCGGGTCACGCTGTGCTCGGCCAGCAGGGCGTCCAACGCGACGGCGAGATTGGCGTCGAGGACCGGATCCGGGCTGCTCACCAGCATCATTCCATTTCAGTCAATGATTGCGTGCCGAAGTTCCCATTGTGGCAGCACTGGAGTCCTCAGCAGGATGGGGGCCTACCGACCGGCACGAACCACGAGGTTTTCATGATCGTCATTACCGCTCCCACCGGCAACATCGGCCGTCCGCTGCTGTCCCGGCTCCTGGAGTCCGCGCCCGCCGCGGGCGAGGAACTGCGCGTCGTCGTGCGCGACCCCGACCGGCTTCCGGACGCGGCGCGCGGACGCGTGGAGGTGATCGCCGGCTCGCACGGGGACGCCGAGGTCGTCGACCGGGCCTTCCGGGGCGCGGACGCCGTCTTCTGGCTCGCCCCGCCGGACGCCTCCCTCACCCCGTACGACGCCTACAGCGGCTTCAGCGGACCCGCCGTGCGGGCGCTCGCCGACCACGGCGTCGGCCATGTGGTGGGCGTCTCGGCGCTCGGCCGCGGCACCCCGCTCGCCGACCGGGCCGGCCTGGTCACCGCCTCGCTCGCGCTGGACGACCTCATCGCCCACAGCGGTGTCGCCTACCGGGCCCTGGCCAACCCGTCCTTCTTCGAGAACCTGCTGGAGGAGGCCGACTCGATCCGCGAGACCGGCGTCTTCACCGACGTCGTCGACGCCGACCGCAAGGCCCCGTTGGTCGCCGCCGCCGACATCGCGGCCGTCGCCGCCGGTCTGCTGCTGGACCGCTCGTGGACCGGCAACGGCAGCGTGCCCGTCCTCGGGCCGCAGGACCTGTCCCCCAACGACCTGGCCCGCATCATGACCGAGCAGTTGGGCCGCCCGGTCCGCTACGAGCGCCAGGCCTTCGACGACCTGTACACCACCCTCGTCCACTACGGCCTCGACGAGGCGTTCGTCCGGGGCATCGTCGACATGAAGCGGGCCAAGGACCAGGGCCTGGACGCCGGTGTCGTCCGTACTCCGGACACCGCCTCCCCCACCGGCTTCGAGCAGTGGTGCGCCCGGACCCTCAAGCCCGCCGTCCTCTCCTGAGGCCCCGCCGGCCTCTCCCGAGGCCCCACCGTCCGCCGCCGGGACCCCCGGTGGCGCGACGTACCGAGACCACCTGCCGCTCTGGAGGCACCCCGATGTCCGCTGAAGTCACCGAACCGCCGGTCACGGCGTTCATGCTCGTCAAGACCACCCCCGAGTGGCTCGCGCTGACCGTCCCGCAACGCGTCGAGGCCTTCACCACCCAGGTCCTGCCCGCGATCGAGGCCAGGACCACCGGTGTCCGGTCACGCTTCTACGACACGGAGTTCTACTCCGCGCGCGTCACCGACGTCTGGGTGTGGGAGGCCGACAGCCACCACGCCTACCAGCTGCTCATCGACGCACTGCGCGAAACCCCGTTCTGGGACCGCTACTTCGAGGTCGTCGATCTTCTCGTCGGCACCGAGAACGGCTACGCCCGCACCTACGGCCTGGAGCCCGTCGCCACCATCGCCACCTGACGGACCGGCCACGCCCGCGCCGCCCTCCGCCGTCACCGGCCGGAGGGCGGCGCGGCCGCGTCCCCGGGCCTGAGCCCGCTCCCCCACACACCCGCCCCCGACAGGGGTGTGGGCCAACCGATCCGGGACGAGCCGCCCACCGGGCGGCGGCGCCACCGGGCCGCGACGGCGAGCGGATCACGCACCCGCGCGGCCCGCCACGGGTGTCAGGTACGACGGACGGCCCGGCGGCCGGCCCCGACGCTTGTACGACGACGCCGGGGGGTGAGCGCGTGGGTGAGCGTCAGCACGAGGACGGCGGCCTCGCAGGCGAGCGCGGCCGGCCCGAACCGGCCCTGCCACTCGATGATGCCGACCGCCACCCGCACGGGGACCATGGTGTCGAACAGCAGGTAGCCGGCGAACGCGGCCGCGGCCGGCACGACGCCGGCGATCCACGTCCACGGCGTGCCGCGCACGCCGAGCGGGACGGCGAGGAGCAGGCACAGGGCGCTGAGGCCGGCGACCACCGAGACGTCCGGGTTCTGGCCCCAGAGGGCGGCCACCAGCGGCACATGGAGCGCACCCGTCATCACCAGGGCCGCGGCGGCGGGCCACCGGAGCGGCGGGCGCTCCTCGCGGGGCCGTGCCCTCGACAGCACCCGCGCCGGCGGCAGAGCGGCGGCGTCGGGCGGGGCCTGCTCCGCGACGGCCGCCAGGGGTTCCGTGTCGTCACCGCTCGTCGAGGGCCCGGCCGGCCGGTCCGCGACCGGAGCGGGCCGGAGCAGCTGGACGAGGTGGGCGACATCGGCCACCGGGCGCAGCGACGCGGCCGCGTGCAGGGCCGCCTGGATGCCGCTGTCGGCTTCGGCCGCGAGCAGGGCGGTGAGGTGGGCGACGTCGCCCGTGGGTCTGGTGAGGACGGCGGCGCGCAGGATCTGGTCGGCGCCGGTGCTGTCGCGGGGTCTCAGGAGGATCAGGAGGCGGACCAGGTCCTCGACCGGGCGGGCGGCGACCGCTCCGTGGAGGACCGGGGCCAGGGTCGGAGTGTGGGCCGGGTTCAGGTGGCAGAGCAGATCGGCGACTTCCTCCACCGGGCGGCTGGCCGCGGCGCTCATCATCGCCGCCGCGAGGTCGCCGCCGAGCGGGGCGGGGGACGGCTGGTTCACCCGCAGGGGAACGGGGGTGAGGTCGGGGGCGGCGGTGTCGGGTACGGGACCCGACCCCGAGACAGGCAGGGTTATGGTCAGGGGGCGGGACATCGAGGTCTCCTGGATCGGGGGAACGGGCCGGCGCCGGGCCGGGCGGGCGAAGGAAGCAAACGGATCTGCCCGGTTCAAGCCTGGCCCGCATTACGCCGACTGCCACTCCAGGCGATCATTCGGGCGACGCCCGAGCCGCACCGGTGCGGCGGGCCGGCGTTCCCCTCCCCGGTGAGCCGTCCCAGCACGGCCGCCTGCCGCGGCGACCACCCTTTCGGGGAGGACCTGGTCCGGACACGCGGCGGCGGGGCGCACGCTCCACGCGTGCGCCCCGCCGCCGGGCCGGATCCTGAGGGCGTGACCTACCAGCGGTACCACCGGTGGCGCCGGCCCGAGGAGTGCGTACCACGGGCCACGAAGCCCACCAGCCACAGCACCAGTACGGCGATCGCCACCCACCAGAGAATCTTCAGTGCGAACCCGGCGCCGAACAGGAGCAGAGCGAGCAGGAGAACGAGAAGAAGGGGAACCATCGGAACCTCCGCAGTCGGTGTCGAGCACCCGACTGCCCCGGGGGCCGCTCGCCTATTCGTACGAATCTTTCCGGCGGCCCGGGGCAAGGGCCTCGCTTGTTCGGCGGCGGCGGGCCGTCGGCGACCGTCGCGGACGCCCCGGCCGGCGACCCCGCCTGCGTGATCGGCGGGCGCGGGGGACAGTGGTCCGAGGCGTGACGATCCGGTCCGCCCCCCGCGCGTACCGGATCCCTCCGACGGAAGGTGCAGCAGTGGCAACCGACTACGACGCCCCGCGTACGAACAGCGACGACGAGGAGGTCGACAGCGTCGAGGAGTTGAAGAGGCAGCGTGCCGAGCGTTCCGGCGGGACGCCGGACGTGGACGTGGCGGAGGAGGCGGAGTCCGTGGAGCTGCCGGGCGCCGACCTCTCCGGGGAGGAGCTCACCGTCCAGGTGGTGCCCGTCCAGGGGGACGAGTTCACCTGCGCGCGGTGCTTCATGGTCCACCACCGCAGCCGCTTCTCCCGTGAGGAGGACGGGCAACCGGTCTGCCGGGACTGCGTGCCCGCCCCCGGCGACTGACCGGGCGGGCGGCGAGCGGGCGGCCCGCTACGTGCACCAGAAGAGGAACGGCATGCAGGTGGGCGTCGGCTTCGCGGTGACGGTGGCCGAGGGGTGCGGAGCGGCCGTCGAGGGCTGCGGGGCGGTGGGCGGGGCCGTGCTCGATGCGGCCGGGACGGGAGGCGGCGACTCCGGGGCACGACTGCTCGTCGGCGCGGCCGGGGCGGTGCTCCTGGTGGCCGGGGCGGTGGCGGAGGCGGTACGGCTGGCGCCGGTGCGCTGTGTGGTCGGCGCGGCCGGGACCGTGGTCACGCCCGTCGCGGTGGGGGGCGCGGCGGAGGTCGGGGCACTCGGCGTGGGCGTCGCGACCGGCCCGCCCGCGGCCGGCGCGGGCGAGGCGCCCTCACTGCCGTTCGCGGCGAGGGCCGCGACACCGAGCCCCGCGACTGCCAGGCCGACGACGGAGAGCGCGAGCACGCCGGCCCGCCGCGCCGGCCGGCGCCCGGAACGCCGGGACCGGGCCGGTGCGGCGGACCGGCCGGCCGCCGGAGGCGGTGGCACAGCGGGCGGTGGCACGGCGGCCGGTGGTCCCTGGGACAGCGTCAGGGTCGCGTCCGGCAGGGTCTCCCGGGTCGCCGCGGGGGCCCCGCAGCCGGGGCAGGTCATCGCGCCGTTCAGATGGCGGCGGCAGGGTGCGCAGTAGTCCATGTGGTCTTCCCGTGCTGCCGGGGTGGCCGGCCCACACCGGTCGTCGGCGGCTCCGCGCACGTCGTCGTACGCATGCGGAGCCTAGGCAGCCCGGCTGTGAGGGTTCCAGACCCAGCTGTGACGCTTCTGCGAAGATTGCGCACCCTCCGGAGCGGCGAGTCCCCGTACCCGCGGCCGGGATGGGAGGAGGGTCCGACAGCACGGCCGCCGTCCGCGAACGCCCTCGTGCCCCGTAGGGCGCACGGCCGGACGTCCGCCGGGCGTGGGGCGACGGTGGACGTCGGGGGCCGGGGCGGACCTGCCGGGCCGTCACGGCGTGCCGGTGAAAGCGCGCCGGTAGGCGCGGGGCGGGACTCCCCGGCGCCGCACGAACTGTTCGCGCAGGACGGCGGCGCTTCCGTAGCCGACCCGGCGGGCGATCTCCTCGACCGGCAGGTCGGTGGCTTCGAGGAGTTCCTCGGCCCGGCTCAGGCGCAGGTCCCGCAGCCAGGCGTGCGGGGTGGTGCCGGTCGCGGCGGTGAAGCGGCGGGCGAAGGAGCGCCTGCTCATCAGGGCGCGGCGGGCCAGTTCCGTGACGGGCAGGGGCTCGTGGAGGTGCTCGCGGGCCCAGCCGAGGACCTCGGCGAGCCGCTCGTCCTGGCCGTTCCCGGGGACGGGCGCGGCCAGGTACTGGGCCTGCCCGCCGTCGCGGTGGGAGGCCAGCACCATGTCGCGGGCGACGGCATTGGCCAGGGCGGCGCCGTACTCCCGCCTCAGCAGGTGGAGGCAGAGGTCGAAACCCGCGGCGGCTCCGGCGCCCGTGACGACGTCTCCGTCGTCGATGTAGAGCGCGTCCGGGGCCACCGTGACGTCCGGGTAGCGGCCGGCGAGCAGGTCGGCGAACCGCCAGTGGGTGGTCGCCCGCCGGCCGGTGAGCAGTCCGGCGGCGGCGAGCGCGAACGTACCGACGCAGTGGGCCGCGACCACGGCGCCGCGCGCGTGCGCGGCCCGCAGCGCGTCGAGCACGGCGGGGGCGGGCGGTTCACGGAATCCGGCCCCGGGCAGCGCGATGAGCAGATCGGCGCCGGCGAACCGGTCCAGTCCGTGCGGGACGGCGAGCGGCACTCCGCAGTCCGTGGGCACCGGTCCGGGGCGGTCGGAGCAGAGGGCGAAGTCGAAACCGGGCACCGCCGCTCCGTGCGGACCGAACACCTCGGTGACGATGCCGACGGCGAGCATGCCCACGCCGGGCGGGACGTAGGCGGCGACGGTCCGGAAAGGCGGCACGCAGGCAGTGTCGCACAGGGTTGGCACGAATCCTGCGATCACCGGCAGACGTGCCACTCGTGAGCCGCCGTCAAGACCGGAAGGATCGAAGCCATGACAGACGCACCGCTCGGCCGCAGCGCCGCCTTCAAGGTCCTGACCACCGGCTACGTGGGCTCCACCGGCCCCGGGGTCGCCGCCACCGTCTCCTACATCTCCGACGCCGGACGGCACGTGATCTTCGACCCGGGCATGGTGGCGAGCCGTGACCACATCCTCGCCCCGCTCGCGGAACTGGGCCTCGGCCCCGACGACATCACCGACGTGGTGCTCAGCCACCACCACCCCGACAACACCATGAACGTGGGCCTCTTCGGCCGGGCCCGGGTGCACGACCACAAGGTCGAGTACCTGGGCGACCACTGGACCAACCGGGACGCCGAGGGCTACGAACTCACCCCGTCGCTGCGGCTGATCCGCACCCCGGGCCACAGCCCCGAGGACATCACCCTGCTGGCGGGCACGGACTCGGGCGTGGTGGCCTTCGCCGGCGACCTGTGGTGGCACGCCGACGGCCCGGCGGACGACCCGGTGGCCCCGGACCGCGAGGTGCTGCGCGCCTCCCGGCTGCGGGTGCTGGCCGCGGCGGACCTGATCGTGCCCGGCCACGGCGGGCCCTTCGTGGCGGACGACACCACCCCGCGGTAGCGGTCCGGCCGGCCCGGTCGGGCGCCGCCCGGCGGAGTCCACCGGGACCCGGAACCGCCAGGACACGAGGACGCGTCCTCGCCCGTACGAACTGCGCCGATCCCAGGGGGGCCGTCCGCACTCGCACGAGTGCGCAACACCACGACGGGCGGACCGAGTCGTGGGGCCGGTGGTGCCGCGCCGCGCGACCGGGCCGCCCCGCCGCCCACGCCCACCGGCGCCGAACCCGAACGCGGCACAACGGCGAGCCGAACGCCGCGGAACGGGGAGCCGATCGCCGACGAAGGAAACCTCCGGCGCTTCGGCGGGCGTCATGGACCGGTCGGTGATGTCGGCGCGCTCCCCGTGCGGGAATGCGGGACGCGCGACCGGTTCGCGCGTGCGGACCGGCCGGGTTCGGCGCAATCCCGGCCGGTCCGACCCGAGGGCGCCCGCGGGGATCTCCAGCCCGCCTTCCCCGGCGCGGTCGCCCAGGTGGGCGCCCTGCTCGGCGGCGCTCCGGAGGTCCGTCGGCGGGGGTTCGGTTCCGCCGGCCCCGGCCTCGGAATCCGCTGGGCAGAGGCGGTCGGCCGACGAGTCGCCGGGCCGCTCGGAGCCGGTCCGGAATTCCCGGTGGCGCCGACCGGACCCCGCGCCCGGGCGGCCCGTGACGATGGATCACCGGCGCCGTCGGGCACGTCTCGGAGCGGGCGGATGCGCGGCGTTCCGACCGGTACCGATTACCCGCGACCAGGGAATCCGGCCGACGCCGGATATCGCCCGTTCCGGCGAACACCGGAAATTCCTCGGACATACTTCGCGCCGGTTCGCCCAAGGCATTTGACGAATTCTCGGCCGAGGCCGAGGACATTCCGTCCGGCTCCGTTCCGGATCGAATCACCGTCGGGCCGGTCCGCTGATACCTGTCCCGCGGTATCGACCGGGGCAGCGCGGACCGACCGGTCTGCGCCGGCCCGGCGTCCGGCCGGCGGGGCGGACACCCGGGGGCGGACACGCGGGTCGTCAAGCGACCGCGCGGGTGGGTCTCCGCCACCGCCGGGAGCGAGCGCTCCGGCCGGCGCCGGTCGCGCCGCCCGGGACGGGGGGGCTTGGGCCCAATGTCGGCATTGTCCGCGAACCAACGTCTGCGACAAGCGATTTGAGTAACCGCCAGCTCCGCGCCACGGTCACTTTCGGCAGGTCGCGACCGTCCCGCCGGGCGCCGCCGAACAGTCCCTCGATGGTCTACGCCAATCCTTGACAGCGCTCACGTGGGTGCCACAGGATGATCGCCAGCCGCCGCTTACCCAGGGCGCGGAACAGGTGATTCATCCACTTCACACAGGCCGTTCACGGGGGACGGGCTGTCGACGCCCGCAATGACGCGGGCGGCACAGTCATGTCGAAGTCTGTACACAGTTCCCTGTAGCCGCCGCATGCCATCTGCCGAACTGGCCGGGGGGCTTTCGCCTGCCCTCTCGCAGGCCCGGTCGGCCGTGCCACCAGACGAGATGAGGTTTCGTCAGACGTGCAAGGCAATGCAGACACATCAGCCATACCCGCCGTACGAGCAGTACCCCTCGCCCGTAGACCCGAGCACGCGCCGCCGGACTTCGAAGCCGACATGTGGGCCCGGATGGCCCTGCCCGCCGCACCGTCCGAGTCGCCCGCCGAGTCGGCCGCGGCTCCGGGCCTCAGGCTCGCGCTGTCCCTGCTGGAGGAAGGCGCGCTGACCAGCCGGGCCGACCGTTCCCGCAGGTCGCACGGGGCTCGGGCGGTCCCGTCCGCCGGGGCCGTGTACCCCTACGAGTTCGCCGTCCTCACCATGGAGAACGGCGCGCCGGCCGCCTTCCGGGTCGACGCCGACCGCCGGACCTGCACCCGGCTGGCCACCGGGGACGTCGCCGGAGCACTGCACGCCTCGACGCTGGCGATCCCCGGAGACGGCGGCGCGGTCATCGTCACCCTCACCCGGCCCTGGTTGTCGATGCGCAAGTACGGCGACCGCGGCTACCTGTACACCCAGCTCGACGCCGGGCACGCCGCCGGGAACCTGCTGCTGGCCACCACCGGCCGGGGCGCGCCGGGGACGCTGCGGCTGCGCTTGCCCCGGTTACCCCTCTCGGACCTGCTGGAGGCGGGCGAGAACTGCCGGGAGGTGCACTCCGCCCTCCTGGTACCGGCGGCCGAGGCCGACGACGCCTGGACCCGCTGGACGGTGCACGACGGCGCCGCCCGGGACGGACACGCGCCCACCTGGCGGTCCTGGCTGGAGCAGACCTGCTGGGACTCCCTCTCCGCGCGGGCGGAGCACCCCGGGACGGACGGCGCACCCGACGCCCTCGCCCCCCTCGCGGACCTGCGCGACCGCGCGCGGCCAGGCGGTGGCCAGCCCGGTCTGGGCGATCCGTCCGAGTGGCCGAAGCTGCTCGCCACGCGGGCCTCCAGCAAGGCGTTCGTTCCCGGTACCGTCCCCGCGGCCGACGTCTGGCAGGCCGTCTCGGCCCTCTCCACGCCGGTGCGGACGGACCTGCCGGCCGCCTCGCCGATGGGCGCCACCCTGGTCCTGCGGTCGGCCGAGGAACCGGAGCAGAACGCCGTGCACCCGTTGACCGGCGAGGGCGCGCGGCGCACCGACCGGCTGCCCTCCGCCGACGAGGTGGTGCGCGCCTGCATGCAGCAGCGCACCCTCGCCGGCGCCGCCGCCGTGGTGCTGCTCCACGCACCGCGCACCGCGCTCACCGACAGCGCCGGCGACTCGGCCGCCGGCGCCGAGGACCTCCGCGAGCTGGCCTTCCGCTGCGGCGCCCTGGGGCAGCTGCTCTATCTGGGAGCGAACCGCGCCCGGATCGGCGTGACCGGCGTCGGCGGGTTCGACGCGGCGCTCTGGCACACCCTGGCCGGGCTGCCGGAGAGCGACGAGATCCTCTACGTCCTGATGCTCGGCCGTCCGGACGACTCCGGTGTCAAGCTCGACCGGCTCGCCACCGCCCATGCCCAGAACGAGCGGTGAGGCCACGATGAACGCCGTCCTTCCCCACGCCTTCACGGACGCCCTCGCCCGCCACGGCGACCGCGTGGCGGTCACCGACCCCGACGCGTCGCTCAGCTACGCCGAACTGGCCGACCGGGCCCGGGCCGCCGCCGCCCGCCTCGCCCCGTACGGCGTGGCCGGCGACCGACTGCGGATCGGCCTGTACGCCACCAACTCCACCGACTACGTGGTGGGTTACCTGGCGGCACTGTTCGCCGGCGCGGTCCCCTTCCTGGCCGACTCGGCCTTCGGACCGTTCGAGCTGTCCCGGATCGCCGAGGACTGCGGGCTGGACCTGCTGATCCACGCTCCGGACGCCGACGTCGAGCAGGTCACCGCGGAAGTCCTCACGGCGGGAGGCGAGTTCGGCGCCCTCACGGTCAGCCGGGTGCGCCGCTCCGCCACCCCTCCCCCGCCGCTGCTGCCCGGCACCGAGGTGTGCCGCTTCACCTCCGGCTCCACCGGCCGGCCCAACTGCATCGAGTTCTCCGGCACGGCCGTGCTCGCGGCGGCCCGCAACTGGGCCGAGGGCACCGGACTCTCGGCCCAGGACCGGATCGCCTGCCTGGCCGCGCTCTCCAATGGCCTGGCCTTCAACACCTCGCTGCTGGCGGCCTTCCTGCCCGGTGCCTCGCTGCACCTGTCACGCGGCCTGCCGACCGCCTCCCGGATCGTGCGGCTGCTGGAGAGCACCGGCGCCACCCGCCTGGTGGCGTTCCCGGCACTGTACGAGTCGATCGTGCGGCGCTCCTCGACCGGGGGCTTCACGGGTGTCCGGGCCGCGATCTCCTCCGGCGCCCCGCTGCGCGACAGCGTCCGCGAGGAGTTCACCCGGCTCACCGGCGTACCGGTCCACAACTACTACGGCGTGGCCGAGGCCGGGCCCCTGACCTACGCGGCCGACGGTGACGGCACCGGGCTCGGCACCGCGCTGCCCGGCGTGGAACTGATCGCCGACGAGCAGGGCGTCCGGGTCCGGAGCGAGTCTATGGGCTCGCGCTACCTCAACGCGCCCGGCGTCTTCGAGGAGCGGATCGACGCCGAGGGCCGCTACCTCACCGGCGACCAGGGCCACCTGGTCGACGGCGTGCTCCACCTGACCGGGCGCACCGGGCGGCTGGTCAACGTCGGCGGGCGCAAGATCGACCCGATCGAGGTCACCGAGGTGCTGCGTGAGGCCGCCGGGGTGCTGGACGCGGTCGCCTTCGAGGCCGAGAGCCGGCACGGCGAGCCGATCCTGGCCGCCGTCGTCGCCGTCGGGCCCGGTCCGACCGCGCAGTCCCTGCGCAGCCACTGCTCGGCGGTGCTGCCCTCCTTCAAGGTGCCCTCGGTCCTCCACCTGGTGGACCGGATCCCGGTGAACTCGATCGGCAAGCCTTCCGTCGAGCGCCTGCGGCGGCTGCTCGCCGACGCCCAGAGCAACTGAGCCCCTCCCCCAGCCCAGGAGAACCCCATGGACAACAGCTCCCTCCACACCAAGATCCTCGACCTCGCGGTCGCGGCCGGCGACGGCAGCTTCACCGCACGCGAGCTCGCCGAGGCCGGCTACTCGCTGCGCGCGGTCAGCTTCTCCTCGCTCTCCTACATGCGCCTGATCGACAGCATCGAGAACGACCTCGGCGTCTACCTGGACCCGGAGGTCGACGCCGAGCACTACGAGACCATCGACAGCGTCGCGGCGCTGGTGGTCGCCAGCGGTGTCGGCGCCGATGCCTGAGGCACCCGCGACCGGCGGCCCCACCCTGGGCGTCGTCGGTCGCGGGCGGCTCGGCGCGGCGCTGCTGGCGGCCTGCCGGGCGGACGGCACGCGGGTTTCGCTGACCGCCTCCCGCGGCGGCGGCTGGCAGGTCGACGCCGTGCCCGACGTCCTCGTGGACGCCAGCGCGCCCGACGCGCACCCGGACGTGCTCGACTACTGCGCGGCGCACCGGGTGCCGCTCGTCGCCTGCGTCTCCAACCTGACGGACGCCCAGTGGACGTCCCTGGCGGAGCTGGCGACGGTGGTCCCGGTGGTCCGGGCCACCAACCTCTCCTTCGCCCACTACCTCCAGCTGCGCATCGCCGAGTTCACCGCGGCCCTCACCCGGGGTCCACTCGGCGCGGCCACCACCACCGTCCGGGAGCGGCACCCGATCGGCAAGGCGCACCGGCCGAGCGCCACCGCCGTGGTCCTGGCCCGGGCCTGGGCCGGCGCGAGCGGCCGGGAGGTGGCCGACATCGCCGACGAGCGAGCCGGACTCCCCGTCAGCGAACACGAGTTGACCCACACCTGGGACGGCGAGTCGCTGCACGTACGGCACCACGTCGGCAGCTGGGCGGTGCCGGCCAGGGGTGCGCTGACGGCCGCCGACTGGGCCCGCACCGCGCCTCCCGGCCTGGTCACCATGCGGACCGTCTACGACGACCTGACAGCAAGGAGCACGCCATGACCACCGCAGAGGGGCGGCCGCTGAGCCCCGCCGAACGCCGGCTCGTCCTCCAGGTCGCGGTCGGCGCGCGGATGCTCTCCCTCGACGGGCACGACGACTTCAACCAGGGCCAGATCTCGGCCCGGATCCCCGGCCGGGACGAGTTCTTCATCAAGGGCGCCCTGGTCGGCTTCGACGAGGCCGCCCCCGCCGACGTGGTCCGCTGCCCGGTCGACCACACGCTGCCCGCCCCGCCACTGGCGCCCCCGGAGCTGCCGCTCCACCAGGCGATCTACCGGGCGCGCCCGGACGTCAACGGCATCGTGCACAGCCATGCGCCGTACACCCTGCTGTTCGGGGCCACCGACCTGCCGATGCGCCCGATCTCGCACGACGGCGCGTACTTCCGGGACCGGATCGGGCTGTTCACCGAGACCAGCAACACCGTCCTGGACATCGACACCGGTGACCACATCGCCAAGGACCTCGACGACCACCCGGCCGTCCTGCTCCGGAACCACGGTGGCGTGATCGTCGGCAAGAGCGTGCGGCACGCCGCCGTCTTCGCCCAGGTGCTGGAGCGCGCCTGCCGGCTCCAGCTGACCGCCGAGGGCACCGGCGTCCCGTACGCCTGGTCCACCGAGCAGGACGTGGCCGCCAAGCAGGACTTCATCTACGCCGACCTCTCCGTCCGCTCGTACTGGGACTACGCCGTCCGCCGGGTCGGCCGGCACTGGCCCGAGACCGCCGACTGGGCCCGCGGCTGACCCGCGGGCCCGGCCCGCCACGGGCCGCCCCTCGGGGCGGCCGGAGATCCCCCCACCACCCCCGCAGACACGCACAGAGCCGGAGCGCCATGCCGACCTTGACCACCACCACCGACCCGCCGCGCCACGACCGCGCCCGGGTGCAGCGACGGACCGTCCGGACGCTCGTCGTCGCCGAGGTGATCAGCGGCAGCGGCATCGCCACGGGCTTCGCCGTCACCAGCCTGCTGGCCGAGGACCTCGGCGGGAGCGCCACCCTCGCCGGCCTGTCGCAGACCGCGGCGACGCTCGGCGGCGCGGCCGCGGTGGGGGCGATCGCGGCGATCACCCACGTCCGGGGGCGCCGGCCCGGGCTGGCCACCGGCTACCTGGCCGCCACGGTGGGCGCGGTGGCCTGCGTGCTGGCCGCCGTGGCGCGCAGCTTCCCGCTGTTCCTGGTCGGCATGGTGCTCTACGGCGCCGCCGGGGCGACCGGCCTGCAGGCCCGCTTCGCCGCCGCCGACCTGGCCGAACCGCAGCACCGGGGCCGGGCGATGTCGCTCGTGCTCACCACCACCGTGGTCGGCGCCGTGATCGGCCCCAACCTCACCGGGCCCGGCGCGGCGATCGCCGAACACCTGGGCCTGCCGCCGCTCTCCGGCACCTACCTGTTCGCGGTCGTCGGCTTCGCGATCGCGTTCACCGCGATCGCCGTCCTGCTGCGCCCCGACCCGCTGCTGCTGGCCCGCGGGCAGGACGAGGCCGGGGAACGGGAGAAGCCGCCGCCGCTGCGCACCATGCTGAAGGCGCTGCGCGGCAACCGGCCGGCCGTGCTGGCGATCCTCAGCATCGTCGCCGGACACCTGGTGATGATCGCCGTGATGTCGATGACCGGCATCCACATGCACCACGCCGGTACCGGCCTGGGCGTGATCGGCATGGTGCTCAGCGGCCACCTGGCCGGGATGTACGGCTTCTCCACCCTGTTCGGCTGGGCCGTGGACCGCTTCCGGAGCACCCCGGTGCTCTACGGGGGCACCGCCGCGATGCTGCTGTCGCTGTGGCTCTGCGGCACCGCCGACGGCGACGACGTCGTCCAGCTCTCCATCGCGCTGGCGCTGCTGGGGCTCTCCTGGTCGGCGGTGCTGGTGGCGGCCTCGGTCCTGCTCTCCGAGAGCGTGCCGGTCACCGAACTCCCGGCCGCCCAGGGGTTCTCCGACATGGCGATGAACCTGGCCGCGGCCGCGGGCGCCGCACTGTCCGGCGTCGTCCTGGAACGCCTCGGCTTCGCCACCCTGAGCGCGCTGTCCGCGATCGTCCTGCTGCTGCCCCTGCTCGCCCACCCCGCGCTGCACCCGAAGTCCGACCGATCCGCCTGACTCCCCGGCCGCCCCGGGCCTCTCCCTGCGAACGGACCGCCACACCATGACGATCCCCACCACCGTCCACGTCACCCGGCCGGAACCCAACACCTCCACCGAGGTCCGCCCCGCCACCCGGGGCGCGGCCGTCCCGGCCACCCACACCCAGCGGGAGCGCCTGCTCTGGGGCCGGCACGTGCACCAGGTGAACAACAACATCGCGCTCGGCCTGCGCTTCGACGGGCCGCTCGACGTCGCCCTGCTGGAGCGCAGTCTGAACCTGCTGGCCGAGCGCCACGAGACCCTGCGCACCGTCTTCCCCGAGGTGGACGAGGCGGCCGGGGAGGAGCACGTGATGCTGCTGCTCCCGCCGGAGCCGCGCGCCCTACCCGTCCTGGAGGCGCCCGACGAGCCGGCGCAGACCCGCCTGCCGCGCGTGCTGGCCCTGCTCGCCGAGCACGCCAACCAGCCCTTCGACCTGGCCGCCGGACCGCTGTTCCGCCCCGTGCTCGGCCGCGTGAGCGAGAGCCTGCACGTGCTCTCGATGACCACCGACCACATCGTCTTCGACGCCTGGTCGGCCCGGATCATGATCAACGATCTGCTGACCATCTACGCCACCGAGCAGGGCGACGCCGTCCCCGCGCTCCCCGAACTCGGCGTCCAGTTCCCCGACTTCGCGCTCTGGCAGCACGGCCACCTGGACGGCGTCCAGCTGGAGCGCCAGCTCGGCTACTGGCGCAAGCAGCTCGACGGCATCACCCCGATCCCCGCCTCCGGCCTGGCCGACCCGCAGGCGCCGACCGGCGCCGAGCCGGGCGTGACCAAACTGCTCGAACCGATCGGACCGGAACTGAGCGCCACCGTCGAGGAGTTCGCCGCCCAGGAGCGGGTGACCTCGGCCGTGGTGGTCTCCGCGGCGCTCAAGGCGGCCATGTGGCGGCTGCGCCTGGAGACGGTGGGCGAGGACGCCGCCGGCGACGTGGCGACCTTCGGTTCGCTCGCCAACCGGACCCGGCCGGAGACCGACGCGATGGTCGGCTACGTGGCCACCCCGGCCACCTTCCGCACCCGCTTCACCGGCGCGACGCCGTTCGGCGAACTCGTCCGCCTGGAGGCGCAGACGCTGTTCAACGCGATGCGCCACCAGCGGATCCCGTTCTCGCTGATCAGCCGGGAACTCGCCCCCGAGCAGTACGGCATCCGCTTCCGCGAGCCCGGCAGCGTGCCGATCTACCTCAACTTCGACATGGACATGGTGGAGGACGAGCGCGAGCCGCTGCTCCAGCCCACCGGCCTCGGCGTGCAGCCGATCGGCATCCCGATGCCCGAAGTCCCGCGCGGCGGCCTGCGGGTCATCGGCTACCAGCGCAAGGACGGCATCGCGCTCGAACTCCGCTACCGCCACGACCTCTACGGCCGCGACTGGTCCACGCGCTTCGTCCGCCTGATCCACGCGTTCCTGCAGCACGGCGTGGACGCGCCCGGCACCCCGATCGAGGAGCTCCCCGCATGACCGCCACCCCCGACCTGCCCCGACTGATCGCCGTCGACCTCGACGGCACCCTGCTGCGCCCCGACTACTCGGTCGCCCCGCGGACCCGCCGCGCCGTCGCCCTGGCCCACGAGCAGGGCATCGAGACGGTCTTCGTGACCGTCCGCCACGCCGCCGCCATCGAGTACATCGTCGAGGCCCTGGACCTGACCGGCGAGGCGATCTGCTGCGGCGGCGCCGCACTCTGGCAGGTGCCGTCGATGGAGCTGACCGAGGCGTCCACGATCGACGCCGCGACCGCGCGCGAGACGGCCGCCCGGCTGAAGCGGGCGCTGCCGGACGCCAGGATCGGCTGGATGCTGGCGGACCGCCGGGTCGGCTACGCACCCGACTACCCCGAGCCGCTGCTGATCGGCGAGTCCTACCGCGCCGACCCCGGGACCATCGACGTCCCGGTGCTCAAGCTCTTCGCCGTCACACCCCGGCTGCGCGAGATCGACACCGCGGAGGTCGAGGAGATCCTCGGCGGGCTGGTCACCGTCTCCCACCACCACAGCGGTGTGGTCGACCTGGTCGCCCACGGGGTGAGCAAGATCGCCGCGCTGGAGAAGCTCTGCGCCGGGCGCGGCATCGCCCCCTCGGAGGTGATCGCCTTCGGCGACGCCCGGACCGACCTGGACATGATCCGCTGGGCCGGCCGCGGGGTGTTCATGGCGAACGCCGACCCCGCCCTGCACGCCGAGGCCGACCTGATCGCGCCCTCCAACGAGGAGGACGGCGTCGCCGTCGTCCTGGAGAACCTGCTGCGGTCGCAGCACCCGACGCTCACCGAGGTGGCCCGATGAAGGTCCAGCGCATCCTGCCCACCGAGGAGGCCGCCGACCTGCTCGACCTGGTCCGGGACCTCACCGCCAACGAACTCGCCCCGAGGGTCGCCGAGTTCGAGGCCAACCACGAGTTCCCCCGGGAGGTCGTGCGCACCCTCGGCAAGGCCGGACTGCTGAGCCTGCCCTACCCCGAGGAGTACGGCGGCGGCGGGCAGCCGTACGAGGTCTACCTCCAGGCGCTGGAGGAGGTCGCCTACCACTGGCTCGCCGTGGCCGAGTCGGTCAACGTGCACAACCTCGCCTGCTTCGGCACCGCCACCTACGGCACCCGGGCCCAGCGCGAGGAACTGCTGCCCGCCATGCTCGGCGGCGAACTCCTCGGCGCCTACTGCCTGTCCGAGCCGGAGGCCGGGTCGGACGCGGCCTCGCTCACCACCAAGGCGGTCAAGGAGGACGGCGGGTACCGGATCTCGGGGACCAAGTCCTGGGTCACCCACGCCGGTTACGCGGACTTCTACAACGTGTTCAGCCGGACCGGCGGGCCGGGCGCCCGCGGCCTCTCCTGCCTGGTGGTGCCCGGCGGCACACCCGGCATGGTGGTGCACGAGCGGGAGAAGAAGCTCGGCGTCTGGTCCTCCCCCACCGCCCAGATCGGCTTCGACTCCGTCCAGGTCCCCGCGGACCGGCTGATCGGCCGCGAGGGCAAGGGCTTCCTGATCGCGATGGGCGCGCTGGACTGCGGCCGGCTCGGCATCGCCGCCTGCGCGGTCGGCCTCGCCCAGGCCGCCGTCGACTACGCGGTGCGGTACGCCAAGGAGCGCCGGCAGTTCGGCGAGCGGATCATCTCCTTCCAGGGCATCGGCTTCATGCTGGCCGACATGGCCACCCAGGTCGCCGCCGCGCGGGCGCTCACCCTGGCGGCCGCCCGCCTCAAGGACGCCGGCCTGCCCTACTCGCTGGAGGCGGCCAAGGCGAAGCTCTTCGCCACCGACATGGCGATGAAGGTGACCACCGACGCCGTCCAGGTGCTCGGCGGCGCGGGCTACGTGGCCGACCACCCGGTGGAGCGCTGGATGCGTGAGGCCAAGCTGCTGCAGATCGTCGAGGGGACCAACCAGATCCAGCGGCTGGTCATCGCCCAGGGCCTGGCCTGACACCGCGGTGTGGTGCGCCCGGCCGGACCGGTCGGGCGCACCACACCGTCACGCTCTCCCGTGCGGGCCCGGACTCCCGACAGCGCCGCGGGGCGGGCGCTCCGGCGCAGCCCGGTGCTACGCGCCGGGGTGCGCCGGCAGGGCGAGCCAGCGCGACCAGGAGATCTCGCGGCCGACGAAGCGCGGCCGCCCGAACGGCCAGTCGGCGGCGATCCACTCCGGTACCAGCGCGTCCAGCGCCCGCTCGACCCCGCTGCCCACCAGCTCGTCCACCACCCACCAGGAGATCTCGGCGTCCGCGCCGGCCCGCTCCGGCGGGTCGATGTAGACGCAGCCCAGCAGGGCCGTCTCCGCCGTGTCGAACAGCGCGTAGTTGAAGGACTGGTGTGCGGCGATCTCCTTCTCGTGCCGCAACAGGTCGGCCTGATCGGCCTCGTAGGTCATCGTGGCCGCGGGCCAGCCCCAGGCCGGACCGAAGAGGGTCCACAGCCGCTCGCGCGAGCCCATCACCGCCGGATAGTCCAGCGGGGCGTCCGCCTCCCGGATCGGCCGCAGATGATGACCGCCACCCGGCAGCGGCACCAGGACGGGGTGGACGAAGTCGTCGGGAAGCCAGTTCATGGCGCCCGACCGTAGCACCGCGCGGGCGTCCGGGCTCCTGGATTTCCCCCGCACCCCGCCCGGTGGTCACCGCCGGGCCCAGGCCTGGCACGCCATCTCGTGCCAGGTCGTGCGCACGGCCGCGCCGCCCAGCGTGAGGTGCTGGCTGGACCAGGTCCGACAGCACCCGCCCGTCACGCGCGGCCGGGCCGGTGCCGCCGGCCTCGCCACGCGGACCGGGGCGGCCGGGGAGGCCGGACGGCGCCGGCGTGGTGGACCACTGGTCGAAGGTGTCGTCATGCCGCAGGCTCTGCCCACGTCGCCGGGGCACCGAACCCCGCCGCCACTCGAACGGCCCAGCCCAAACCGCCCCCAGGCGTACGCTGCGCCGCACCGGACAGCCGGAGGCCGGGCGGGCGTGCCCGCCCGGGGGCGCCCGGCGTCGACGGCCGGGGACCGACGGATAATGGCCTGGCCGCAGGCCGCCCGCGCCGGTGGCAGTGACCGACGGAGAGGCGGAGAACGGATGACCCTGGACGAGGGCCGACGCGTGAGGTTGGCCGAGGACCTGGCGATCGGTGAGGCGGTCGCCGGGGAACCCGGGGCCGCCGTCGGGTTCCTCTCGCTGGGGGCCGGGGCGGAGGGCACCGTCGAGCGGGTGGACGGGGAGCTCCCGGAGAGCACGGAGGTCCGCGAGTACCAGCGGCTCAAGGCACTGTTCGAGGACTACGGGCACACCATGCCGGCGGCGAGCCGGGAGCGGCTGGAGACGGAGATCGCCGCGCTGGAGCCGGCGTGGGCCGCGTACCGGGAGCGGGGGCGGCGGGTGACGGTCCGGGTCCGGCTGGACAGCGGCTTCGTCCTCGACGGGCTGCACCAGGACGTCCTCACCCCGCTGTGACGCAGGGCGTCCCGGTGCGACGGCGGCGGCCGGGGTTCCCCTCGGCGGACGGAGAAGCCCGGTAACGGGACGGCCGGTGGCACCGGTGCCCCGTCCGGTCGGCAAGGGCCGGTCTCCCGCGGGCAGCGGAGGAGCCGGGGCCGGCTCCGGCCCGCACCACCCGTACGCTGGTGGCCGGTCCCCTCGCGTCGACGAGCGCGAGGGGGCCGACCATCTTCGCGGGCCGTCCACAGCCGGGGGCCGCCGGGGTGGGTGGAGCGGGGCCGGGGCGGGGTGGGTGGAGCGGGGCCGGGGCGGGGCGGGTGGAGCCGGGGCGGCATACGATCGGCGGGTGTCGGAACGCAACGATCCCTCGTCATCGGCTCTGTCGGCCTCGGTAGCCGCAGCGGCCTCGTCCGTGTCGTCCTCGCCCTCGTGGTCCCGGTGGTCCGAGGACTCCACCCTCTCGATCGGCTCGGTGGCCTCGGTGCTGTCGATCGGTTCGGTCGGCTCGGTGCTCTCGGTGGGGTCGGTCGGCAGCGTGCTGTCGATCGGCTCCGCCGGTTCGGCCCTGTCCGTGCTGTCCGCCGGGTCGTGGCTCTCCCTCGGGTCACTGCTGTCCGCCAACTCGCGCTGGTCGGTGCTGTCCTGGCGCTCCCGCCACGGGCTGATGGCCGCCGGTGCGGTGGCCGTCGCCGCGGGCGCCGTGCTCGTCGGCGGTCCGCGGCCGCGGCGCGCCCGGTAGTGGCCGGCCCGCGCCCGACGCGCGCTTCGCTGCGGCGGCTGATACGGAACCCGGCGTTCTGGTTCGTCGCCGTGCTCGCCGTGATGTGGCCGGTCCTGCGGCTGATGCCGCCCGAACAGGTGCTGGCACTGCGGGAGTGGGCGTCGACCAACCTCGACAACCTGCGCCTCTGGCCGTCGGGGCACCCCGTCGAAGCCCTGACGGTGTCCGTGTTCGTACCGCAGAGCACCCTCTGGGTGTGGCCGGTCTTCGCGCTGTCCGTGTTCGCCGTGGTGTCGGCGCTCGGCGCCCGGCGCGCGGTGGCGGGACTGGCCCTGGCCCACCTGACCGCGACCGGGCTGACGGAGGCGCTGGTGTGGTGGCGCATCGAGCACGGCGAACTGCCCGCCGCCGAGGCGCACGTGCTGGACACCGGCCCGTCCTACGTGGTGGTCGCCGCGCTGGCGGTGGCGATCGTAGTGGCCCGTCCGGCGTGGTCTCGGGCGGTGTGGCTGGTGATGCTGGCGGTGGCCGCACCGGACCTGCTGTCCGGGCTCGGGGACGGCGAGGTGTCCGCCGTGGGCCATGTGCTCGCCTTCGCCGCCGGCCTGGCCATCGCGGGCGCCCACCGGCTCGGCCTGCCACCGGTGGCCCGCCGGGCCCGTCCGGGCACGGCGCCGGCGCCGTCCGGAGGCCCTCGTCGCTGAGGCGCCGCCGCTGAGGGCGCCGCCGCTCCGGGTGGAGGCCGCTCGACGGGCCGGCCTCCGCAGGTCGCCCCACGCGCGGGAGCGCCGGGCCGGGGACACCGAGAGCCCGTGCCTGCGGGACGGGATCGTCTGCCGTCAGAATGCGGTGCGGTCGGCGCTGCGGGGGTCGTCGGCCGCCGTGTGGCCGTCGTAGAGGCCGGTGCGGGCGAGGCGGCGCCAGGGGCGGACGAGGTGCAGGGCGGTGTGGATGTCGGGCGCGGTGCTGTCGAGGTCGGCGATGGCGAGGCCGGGCCGGCCGTCGCCGGGGCAGCGCGCGAGCCAGCGGCCGCCCGGGGCGACCAGGCCGGCGGGGACGGTGGCGCTGTACTGGGCGGGCAGGGCGTAACCGAGCCAGTAGGAGTGGAGGTTTGCGTAGGCCTGGGCGAGGGTGGCGCGGGCGGCGTCGTCGACCATGACGGAGAGCAGGACGCAGTCGACGTCCAGGGCCTCGTACTCGGCGAACAGGGCGGGGAAGTTCGCCTCGATGCACAGGGCGGTTCCGAAGCGGATGCCGTCCACGTCGAAGACCAGCGGGTCGGTGCCCGGGGTGTAGAGGTAGGAGAGCTCCGTGTGCGAGAGGAAACGCTTGTCGTAACGGGCGCTGAGGCGGCCCTGGTCCGAGAGCACGTAGAGGCTGTTGTGCGGGCGGCCGGGGGCGGTGAGGGGGTGGATCGAGCCGAACACCGTCCACAGGGCCAGCTCCCCCGCGAGCGCGGCGACCGCCTCCGCCTCCTCGCGCAGGACGTCCCAGGCGGCCCCTTCCCAGTTCGCCGGGCCGAGGCCCCCCTCCGGGCGGCCAGCGACCACGTGCTTGTCCGGGTAGACGAGCGAGCCTTCCGGGAACTGCACCAACCGGACGCCCGCACCCGCCGCCTGACGCATCAGCGCCCGCATCTGCCGCCCGGCGCCCCGGATCGCCTCCCCGTCCCGCGGGTCCTCCGGGACCGTGCTCTGCGCCACCGCCAACCGCAATGTCCTCGCCATCGGGCGACGATACAACGCCACGCTCGCCGGCCCTGGGGAACGGCCGCGGACGGGCCGCCGATGACCGGATCCCGCGCGAGCGGATTAGGCCACCGACCGGCCCACGTCCCGCGCCCCGGCCTGTGCGGACGAGCCGCGGCCCCGCCCTCCGGGTGCCGCGGCTCGCCGTTCCGGACCGGGGAGGTCAGCGGGCGAACTTCTGCCGGGCGGCCGGGGTCACCGGGGTGAAGAAGTTCACCAGGTTGCCGTCGGGGTCGCGGAGGAGGAGCGAGCGGTTGCCCCAGGGCATGGTGGTGGGCTCGTTGACGAAATCCTCCACGACGCCGGTCAGGTCGCGGTGCACGCGGTCGACGTCGTCGACGAGGAACTCGATGATGACGCTGCGGTTCGCCCCCGGCTCGGCGGAGCCGGGCGCGAAGAGCGGGACGGTGCGGGTGCTGCCGATGGCGAGCGCGGCCGTGGCGGTGGTGAGTTCGGCGAAGTCTTCGTTGGCCCACTGCGCCGTCACGCCGGTGGCGCGCTCGTAGAAGCCGACCAGTCGTGCGACGTCGGCCGTGATGACGCGGATCGAGACGAGGTTCACGGGTGTTTCTCCTGGGGTACGTCGTGCTGTCGACCACACGTTATGGCCGATACCGGACAGAATCGGCCCGGTATCGGCGAGAGGATTCCGGGCCGGCCGCGACCGGTCATCCCCTGGTCGAACCCCATCGGCGGAGGGAACGGCCCGGACCCTCGGTGCGGGCGGCAACCCGCTTGCCGGGGGCCGGAGTTACGGCCTTCCCGAGGCGTAGCGGACCGGTGACGTACCGACCGTGGCCGTGAAATCGCGGGTGAGGTGGGCCTGATCGGCGTAGCCGAGGTCGGCGGCGAGCGCCGCCCAGTCGATGTCGGTACCGCGGTCGGCTCGCTCGGCGGCCTCGTGCAGGCGGGCCCGGCGCAGCACCCACTTCGGGGTGGCCCCGACGTACTCGGCGAACAGCCGCTGCAGGCGGCGCACGGTGATGCCGAACTCCTCGGCCAGTTGGTCGACCCGGCGCAGATCGGTGGTGCCGGCGATCCGCTCGACCATCGCGGCGACCTGCTCGGCCACCGGGTCGGGCGCGGGCGACCGGGCGAGCAGGAAGGAGTCCACCCGGGCGGCGAGGGCGTCGAGGTCCCCGGCACCGCGGAGCACCTCGTCGTTGAGCCGGTCCGCCCCGGGGCCGAAGACCTCGGCGGCCGGGACGATCCGGTCGGCCAGGTCGGCCACCGGGCGGTCGGTGAACGGACGGAAGCCGCCGGGGCGGAACTTGGCTCCGAGCACGTGGCCGGTCCCCTCCAGCCTGCGGACGAAGAGGGACTTGCCGACCCCGTGGACGTGGGCCGCCGGCGCCTCCAGGACGAGGTGGACGCTGGGGTGGACGAGCACCTTCTGCTCGTGGGCGGGCAGGCCGTCACGGTTCCAGCGCACCAGCCAGTAGAACTCGACGAAACGCGCCAGCTCCGGGGCGGGCTCGTACCGGATCAGGCTGATCGCGGCCGCGGCCCGGTCGGGATGGAGCACTCCGCGTCCGAGGTCCGGGAAGGTCATGCCGCCAGGCTAGCCGTCGCGTTTGTTCAAGACGGCGCCCGGCCCCCGGGGCGAGGATCGACACATGAACGGTCACGCACTCCACCCCCTCATGTCCCGCGCCGCAGCGGAGGCCGCGCGCATCGCCCGCAGTGTCCGACCGGAGCACCTGGACGGGCCGACGCCCTGCACCGCGTTCGACACCAGGACCCTGGTCAACCACTGGGTGCTGTACACCTCCCACGGCCTCGAACGCCGGGCACGCCGGGAGCCGCTGCCGGAGGAACTGGTGGCGCGCGACTTCACCGCCGACCCCGATTGGGCGCTCGCCTACGCGGACCAGCTCGACCGTGCCGTGGCGGCCTGGTCGGACCCGGCCGCCTGGGAGGGGGAGATCGATCTGGGCGGGATGTCGGTGTCGGCGGCATCGGTCGCCCGGATGGTGGTCAAGGAGATGGTGCTCCACGGCTGGGACGTCGCCCGGGCCACCGGCCGGCAGGTGGACGTCGACGACGATCTGGCCCGTCTGGTTCTCACGGTGGTCGAGGAGAACGCCGAGATCTACCGCCAGTACGGCGGCTTCGCCGAAGCGGTGCCGGTGGCCGCCACCGCCTCGTCCCTCGACCGCGCCCTCGCCGCCTCCGGCCGCGACCCGGGCTGGGAGCGTTCCACGGGCTGAGTTCCCGACGGCCGCCGTCGGTACGGCGGTCGAACCGACGGAGGGCGAACCGACGGAGGGCGAACCGACGGCGGCGCAGCGGCCCTCGCGCGGCCACGAGCGGCGTGAGCCACTGGAAGCCGACCGGACGGTGCCGCCCGGAGGTCGTGTTCCACCGCGGCTGAGACCCGCAGCCGAGACCCGCGGCTGAGCCGCGGGGCGGAGGCCCGGGGACGTGGTGCGCTCCTGGCCCGGGCCGGACGCCCGGGCCAGGGGTCGCTAGGCGAGCCGCCCGCCCGCGTTGCGGATCAGTCGCCGGAGCACCTTCACGGCGGTGACGTAGTCCGCGTCGTCGATGCCTTCGTGGAGGGCGGCGCGGATCGCGGGGGCGTTGCGCGCCAGGTCCAGGCGGGCCCGCTCCCCCTCCTCGGTGAGCCGGAGCCGGTCCCCGGTGTCCCGGCTCAGCCAGCCGCGCTCCAGGAGTACCGCGGCCTCCGCCGCCAGATCGTCCTCGGGCCGGAGGTACGAGGCCATCGCCTCCCGCAGCTCGGACAGCGTCATGCTCGCGCCGTCGGGCGAGATGTCGTTCACCGACAGATTGCGCAGCAGCCAGAACTGCGGCTGCGTGTAGCCCTTCTCGGCCTGCCGGGCCCGGGTGAACGCGATGAGCGACTCGTAGGCGACACCGGTCCAGTAGGCGGCGGGCTGGCCGGCGAGTTCGACGTCGGACATCTGCTGGGTCGTCATGGGGTGTCCCCTCGTGGTGCTCAGGTGGAATCCGCGGGCCCGGCACCTGCCGGGCGGGTCATACGAAGACCGTAGAACCTCAAGTCCGGTTGAAGGCAAGCCGGCCCGAGCCGGTCGGACGAAGCCACTCTCGACGCCGCCGGTCCGGATCCGTCGTCACCGAGGGCGCACCGCAAGGAGATCTCTGTGCAGAACAAGTTTGTTGCGCAGACCTGTCTGCATGACAACTCATCCTGGCCCGGCCGCGGGCGACCCTCGCCATCTCCTGACGATGCAACGGGACCTGGTCCGCCGTGTCCGCCGCGAGCAGCGCGGAGCCTGGTTCCCGCTCCTGGTCTTCGCCGTGGTGCGGTTCGGCGCTGCGCCGGTGGTCCGCTTCGGCCAGGGCGACAACGTCCGGCTGGCGATCTGGTACTACCCGGTGGCGTTGGGGCTGGCGTTCGCCCTGATCGGCTGGTTCTACCTGCGCCGTTCCGCCCGGCTCGGTGTGGGCACCCGGGTCGGTCCCTACCTGGCCGTCGGCCTCGTCCTGGCCGTCGGCCTCGTCCTGGCCGTGCTCACCACGGGTTACCAGGTGTGGGCGGCGCTGGGGACGGCGCCCTACCCCCACTTCCGCGAACCGACGTTCCTCTACACGCTCTACAACGTGGTCGGCCGGATCCCCACGACCGGCTGACGGGGAGGGCCCGGCGCCGTGCGGCCCGCCCTCGGCGTGGGGGCGAGCCGCACGGCGCCCCCCCGGGCGGGGCCGCGGTCGGGTCCGTCCGTCAGAGGTCCAGGTCGGGGTGGAGCCGGGCGACCGTCCACACGCGCCGACGGCGCAGGGCCAGCGAGGTGAGGACCAGGAACAGGACACCGAAACCCGCCAGAACGGCGATGTCCCGGATGACATGGGAGGACGGGCCACCGCTGATCGTCACCCGGAGCCCGTCGACCAGGTAGGTCATCGGCAGGAAGGGGTGGACCGCCTGGAACGGTGCCGGGGTGGTCTGCATCGGGTACAGGCCGCCGGAGGCGGTGAGCTGCAGGATGAGCAGGACCAGTGACAGGACGTCGCCCGCCGTACCGAACGCCGTCCGCAGGCAGTGGTCGATGGCGATGAACGCGGCGGCGCCGACCGTGAGGAGCAGGACGGTCGTCCACGGGGCGGCGGCGTGCAGCCCGAGACCGGCGCTGACGACGCCGTAGAGGATCACGGCCCCGAGCACGCCCAGCGCCGCGGCCGGGAGCCAGCCCGCCACGGCGACGGTGGAGGCCCGGGTACGGGCGGCCAACGCCCGGGTGTTGACCGGTCGCAGGAAGAGGTAGGCGAAGAGGCCGAACACCCACAGCGCGATGCCGAAGAAGAACGGGGCCAGTCCGCGGCCGTACACGCCGGCCGGGTGGAGGTTCGACCGGTCGATGGCGACGGGTGTCCCCAACACCTCGGCGGCGTGTTCCAGTTGGGCCGAGTCCAGGACGGGCACCTGCTTCTTCCCGTCGTCGATCACGGTGGCCAGGGTCGTGGCGCCGTTGTGGGCCTGGTCGGCGGCGGTCTGCAGCGCCACGGATCCCTGCTGAAGGGCGGACAGCCCCGTGGACACGGTGGCCGTCCCGGCGGCGATGCTCCGGGCGCCGGAGTCGACCAGGGCCAGCGGGGTCTGCGCGTTCTGGGCCGACTGCTGGACGGCCGCGGCCGTCCTCCGGAGACCGACGGCCTGCTGGAGCGCCGCGTGGGCGTTGCCGGCGGCGGTGGCGGCGTGACCGTCGATCTGCCCGGCCGCGGCGTCGGCCGCCGTCACATCCTGTTGGAGGCGCTGGAACAGGGGGTCGTCGCCCAGTCCCGGGTGCGCCGCGGCCAGGTGGTCCAGATCGGTCACCGCCTTGGCGGTTCCCTGCTTCACCGTCGACGTCGCGGTGTGGACGGCGTCCACGCCCTGGGTGACGAGAGTGGCCGCGCTCACCACGGCGTCGGCGGCCGCGCCCAGTGGCGGCGCGGCCTCGCCGAGGGCGGTGGCCGCCGCGTGCACCTGGGTCGTGGCCTGGCTCAGCTTCTGGGCGCCGTCGGCGAGTTGGGTGGAGCCGGACCGCAGCGTGGCGCTCGCGCCGGCGGCGGCTGAACTCCCCTGCTGGGCCACGGTGGTGGCGTTCACCAGCCCCTGGGCCGCCTGCGCCGCCGTGTCCAGCTTCCCGCCGATGTCCGCGAGCCGTCCGTAGACGCCGCGGACATAGGCCTCGTGCGCGGCGGAGTTGACCTGCTCCTGCAGCTTCGCTTCGACGACCTCGGTCATGACGCCCGCGATGTAGTTGTTCGCGTCGTTGAGCAGGATGTGGATCCGGGCCTGTTCGGGCTGGGTGTCGGGGCCGGTGGCGAGGCCGGCGCTGAAGTCGGCGGGGATCCGGATCGTGAACGCGTAGCGCCCGCGCTCCAGGCCGTCGCGGGCCGCGGCCTCGTCGACGAACGCCCAGTCGAACTGCCGTGAGGCCTTGAGCTCCGTCACCACCTGGGCGCCCGCGTCCACCCGCTGTCCCTGCCGGGTCTCGGCCGGGTGGTCCTCGTTGACCACCGCCACGGGGATGTGCCCCGTCTTGCCGTAGGGGTCCCAGTTCGCCCACAGGTACATGGCGCCGTACAACAGCGGGACCAGGCACAGCACGAGCGGGACGAAGCGCCTCAGTGGGCCCCGGAAGCCGCGCAGCTCCAACACGGCCAGCCTGATCGCGGTCATGCGTCCTCCTCGCCCCGGCGCGCGCCGGGGCGCCCGCCGTCCGGTTCCCGCCGCCCGAGCAACCGCCACGACCGACGCGTCTGTCCCGTCTGGCTCGGCTGCCCTGTCTGCCCCGTCTGTCCCGTCTGGCTCGGCCGGCTCGCCTGCCCCGTCCTCCTCGGCGGCCGCCGCCGGCCGCTCGGGCAGGTGGCTGCGGCGGGGCAGGGCCACCAGCACCGGCGCCGGGTCGAGGCCGGCACCGGAGGCGGGAGGGTCGAGGGCGCCCGCCAGGACCGTGCAGCCCACCCGGCAGACCCGCCCCACGAGCTGCCAGGCCCGGACGCGCTCGTCCGCCGGGCACCCGCGGTCCACGTCGTCCGCGACGATCACGGCGGGGCGCGTGGCCAGAGCGAGCGCGAGGGCCACGCCCAGTGCCTCCACCGGCGGCAGGTCCCGGACCAGCGTCCGGTGGTCCACGTCGACACCGAGGACCGAGAACGCCTCCCCGAGCTGTGCTCTGCTCAGCCGGCGGCTCAACCAGCGGCGCTCGTCCACCAGCTCCCGCACCCGCAGATCCGGGTCCAGGCCGAGGGCGGGCTCCGCACGGGCCACCGCCACCAGGTCCCTGACACGACGGCCGTCGCGGGGCAGGACGTGCCCGCCCACCCGAACCGCTCCGCCGTCCAGCCGCATCCGCCCCGCGAGCGCGAGCAACGCCGTCGTCCGGCCCGAGCCGCCCGGCCCGTGGAGCACCAGCAGCCCGCCGGGTTCCACCCCCAGGTCCAGATTCTCGAACACCGCTCCCCGGGGCCCTCGCACGCTCGCTCCGCGCGCGACCACGTCCATGCCGGCAATCTCCACTCCCAGTGGGTAACCCGTCCGTGCCGCGCCATGTCTGTCAGACCGGTCACACTCCCGCGTCCGCGGACCGCGGTCATCCCTCCCGGTCGGGCGGCGGGAGGGCGGACTGCCGGGCCGCGCACAAGCTACCCACGGCACGGCGGAGTTGGGCGGCCTCGCAGTCGGAGCACATCGGCCTGCCCGTAGCGCCATGGGCGGCGCGGCGAGCGCGAGGCTGTCGGCCGGCGGTCAGCCGTGCCCGGTCGACTGGGAGCTGGCCGGCGCACCGACCCTCGACACTATGGGGCACCGAGGGCATCAAGGAGGGGGTGCGGATCGGCCTCGGGGTGGGGCTGGTGCCGCGCCGGTCGGTCCGGCTCGAACTCCGGCACGGGGTGCCGGCCGAACTGGCCGTCAGCCCCGCGCCCGAGGCCCGCACGGTGACGGTCGACTGGACCCTGGCCCGGCCGCTGACGGCGTACCAGCAGATGCTGCTGCCAGTCCTGCGGGAGGTGACCCGGGCGCCGGACCACGACCGGTCGACGCCGCAGGGACGCGGCGGTGGAGGTGCCGTCAAGCGCCGATCGCCCTCTCAGAGGCGCAGGTCCGAGCAGCACGAAGTGATCGGTCGGCCGTGCCATGACGCCCTCCCCTCCGTGGCGTCCGGGGCCCCACCCCGGGAAGGGCACCCACCAGCCGCGGCGGGCCCCGCCGAACCGCCGCCCGCCGCGGCCCCCGGCATCGAGCGCCGGCTCGAACGGGCCCTTCAGTACGGCAGGGGGCCGCCCGGCGCGCACCTGACCCGGGGGGGAGGACCCGGGGGGCTCCGCGTGCCGAGGGCGGATCCTCCGGGCGGTGGTCAGTGCGCCTTTCGGTGGGTCCGGCGGGTGGCGCTCCTCCTCCGGAGCCGGTAGGCGAGGAGGAGTCCGGCGATGAGCAGGGTGCTACCGGCGGCCACGACCAGCGGGATGCGGCTGGAGGAGCCGGTGTGCGCCAGGACGTAGTCGTGGTTGTCCCTGTCCGTGTCCGTGTCCGCCTGGGCGAGAGCGTCGTCCACGGTCGGGGACGGGGTGGGGAACGCCGTCCCGGGTGCTGCCGCTCCGGTCGTGGCGGCCGGGGTCCGGGCCGACGGGGACTCCTGCGCCGGCTCAGAGGAGGAGGGCCGTACGGGCGGGGGTGACGGTACGGGCTTCGCGGTGGTGGCGGGCGCCGGCGCGGCAGCGGACGACATGGTGGGAGCCGGTCCGGCGGGGGTCGGTGCGGCCGTCGGGTTGCCGGCGGCCGGGGAGATGGAGGTGATGGAGACGTCGTCGTAGTAGATGACCACGGGGGGCGTCCCGCCGTTCACGTATCCCTTCTCGGCCTTCCAGTTCGGCCGGTACAGGCCGATCTTGTGATACGGGGCCGTGTCGCGGTGGGGGGCGTTCGTGGTCCGGCTGTAGTCGTTGGGGCCCTGGTGGGAGCCCACCAGGGTGCCGTCGAGGCGGGCGGTGAGCGAACCGGGTGTGGTGGCGGTGGACCAGGTGATGTCGAAGGACCACTGGTTCCAGTGACCAAGTCGTACGGGCCCGAGGTCGTACCTGGCCTCGTTCAGGGGACCCGCCCCCTCGGTCCAGTGGACGAGCATCAGCCACCTGTCCGCCTTGACCGCGAGGACGACGGCGGGGGTCGTGCCCTCCCCGCCGTGCCACTGGGACACGATGGTCTGGGCGTCGAAGGACGTCCAGTCCTGCGGCAGGTAGTTGGCGAATGTGTAGCGGTAACTGCCGTACGGCAAACGGCTGGTGGCGATCTCGGCGCGGTAGGAGTTGCCCTGGTCCGGCATGGTGAACCGGGCGGCCTTGCCGCCGTGGCCACCGGGCGCCGCCACGACGTCCACCGAGCCCTTGCCGTCGATGCCCTCGCGGGGCCACACGGCGGTGTTGCCGGACTCGAAACCGTCGCTGAAAGGGACGGCGGTGGACTCCGCGGCCGCGACGGGGCCGACGGACACGCCGCCCACCGCCAGGACGGCCGTCAGAAGTACGGCGGCCCGACGGCTGCGGCTGTGACGCTGGGACATGGACCATCCTTGGAGCTGAGGAGTGACGGCTGCGGTGCGGTGCGGGGACCCACGCCGGGGAGGGTGACGCGGACCCCCGCACCCAGCTCTCTCCGGACACGCCTGGCATATGCGGTGAGAGCCGACTACCGGTAAGAGACGGGCGTCTCGCCGCCCCGTCCCGGCCCGTTACCCACGTGTTATCGATGGCCTTCGGCCCACCGGTCGACCGCCGACCCGTCGGACCGTCCGAGGTAACGAACCGGCCAAGCCGCGGGCCGGGGCTCTCGCTCGGTACTCCCTCCTGGCTCATGACGACGCCCGGTCGGTGCGCAGGGCGCCACCGGGCGCGGACCCACCCGCACGCCCGAGGAGAACCGTGGGAGAGTCAGCCCTCGCTCATGTCGCCGTCCCCAGCGACGAGGCCGCCTGTTCCGTCCCGACCCTTCTCAGGCGCTGCGCGCCGGCGGCCCCTCGGTCACCTCGAACACCTGGTCCGTGCCGGTGACGTCGAGCAGCCGGACCACCTGGCGCGAGGGGCGGGCGAGAGCCAGGAGAGTCCCGCGCTGCTCGGCTTGCAGGCGGGCCCGGAGCAGCTCGTTGAGGCCGCTGGAATCGCAGAACGGGACCGCCCACAGGTCGACGAGCACCACGGACGGGGCCGGGGTGCGTAGCAGGACCTGGTTGAACACGGCATGCAGGACGTCGACTTGGTCGATGTCCAGGTCCCCCGAGACCTCGATCACAGGCCCGGTACCGGTCTCCCGGACGACGGCCGCGATCTCACGCCCTGGGGTATCGCTCACGGTGGCCCCTCTTTCCGCTGTCTCGCATCGAATGGACACGACGATCCTAGAGGGGGTCCGACCGCTGGTGATCCGGCGAAGCCTCTGTCCACCGCCCCGTCTCGTCAGTGATCGAGGGCGGGGTGTGCGGCGCCTGTCGGCCCCTGGGTGGGCGATCCCCGCTGGGGCCGCCGGTCGTCGCGGCGGGCCTGCCGTCCACCCGCGGGCACGCTGCCACACACCCGCCCGACTCGACCGGATGCGGCCGCCCGCCGTCCGGGCCTCCGCGAGCCCGGGCGTCCGGCCGGGGCCCGGAGGCCGGGGCCCCGCTGGTCAGGGCAGAGGCGTGCCGCCGGTGGCGTTGACGATCTCGGCGGTGATGTACGAGGACTCCTGGGAGGCGAGGAAGACGTAGGCGGGGGCCATTTCGGCGGGCTGGGCGGCGCGACCGAGCGGGGACTGCTCGCCGAAGTGCGCGACCTTCTCCTCGTCCATCGTCGCCGGGATCAGCGGCGTCCACACCGGGCCGGGCGCGACGGCGTTCACCCGGATGCCGTCGGGCGCGAGCTGCCCGGCCAGGCCCTGGGTGAACGCGACGATCGCGGCCTTGGTCATGGCGTAGTCCAGGAGGTGGGGGCTGGGCTTGTACGCCTGGACGGAGGCGGTGTTGATGATCGAGGCGCCTTCGCGCAGGTGGGGCAGGGCGGCCCGGGTAATCCAGAACATCCCGTACAGGTTGGTCCTCATCACCCGGTCGAACTGGTCGGTGGTGATCGCGGCGAGGCCGTCGGGCTGGGACATCTGGTAGGCGGCGTTGTTGACCAGGATGTCGAGGCGGCCGAACACGTCGACGCAGCGGGCCACCAGCTCGGCGCAGAAGTCCTCGTCGCGCAGGTCGCCCGCGACGGCGAGGGCGCGCCTCCCGGCGTCCTCGACCAGCCGGGTGGTCTCCGCCGCGTCGGCCTCCTCCTCGGGGAGGTGGCAGAAGGCGACGTCGGCGCCCTCGCGGGCGAAGGCGAGGGCGACGGCGCGGCCGATGCCGGAGTCGCCGCCGGTGATCAGCGCGACGCGGCCGGCCAGCCGGTCGGCGCCGCGGTAGCTGTCCTCCCCGTGGTCGGGGCTGGGGCGCATGGTCTCACCGCTGCCCGGGTGGGGCTGGGACTGCTCGGGGAACGGCGGCTGCGGCTGCTGGGAGGTGGGGTCCTGAGGGGTGTGCTGGTCGCTCATCACGGCGGATCCGGTGCTCCTTCGGAGTGGGTGCGTCGGGTTCGGGGCGAGTCTGGCCCCGCGCGGGGCCGTTCGCGCGGTGGGACGGGCCGTGCGGGTGGTCCGTGCGCCGCCCGGGTGTCCGCGGCGGCGCACGGGGTACACGTGCGCCCGACCACGGGCCGTCTACCCCGGAAAGGAACGCGCATGGACGCGATCGTGCTGCTGAAGGAAGACCACAAGACCGTCGAGAGCCTGTTCAAGGCCTTCGAGAAGGCCGGCGACCGGGCCTTCGCCGAGAAGCGCCGGATCGCCGACCAGGTGATCGAGGAGCTGACGGTCCACGCCGTCATCGAGGAGGAGGTCTTCTACCCGGCCGCCCGCGAGGCCGCGCCCGACACGAAGGACCACGTGCTGGAGAGCGTCGAGGAGCACCACGTCGTCGTGTGGATGCTCTCCGAGCTGGCCGGCATGGACCCGGAGGACGAGCGGTTCGACGCGAAGATGACGGTGCTTATGGAGAACGTCCGCCACCATGTCGAGGAGGAGGAGAAGGAGTGGTTCCCCGAGGTCCGCAAGGCGATGGGCCGCAACCGCCTGGTCGAGCTCGGCGAACAGCTGGAGGAGGCGAAGAAGTCCGCCACCCGCGACCCCCTCAAGGTGCCCAGCGCCACCGCGTGACGGGGGCGCGAGATGTACGGGAGCGTGTGGTCGCCGTCGACGGTGAGAGGTTCCGCTGCTTCGGCTGCCAGGGCGTGGCGGTGACACGTTCGTTCACGGGGGATCGTGTGGTGAAACCGAACATCCGCCCGTGAGCATCCGGGGGGGATGCGGTGGGAGGCCGTCCTCGGAGCCTCTCCGCTCTTCCGCCCCGGCGTGTTGTGCTCGCCGGCGCCGGGCCTCCCGGTGTGCAGAGGAGCAGAGCAGCAGAGCAGCAGCCCGGTGGGCCGCCGGTCAAGGGCCCACCGGGCTGTCGGCTTTCCGCTGGTGGGGCGGCACTCGGGGGAATCGTGCCGGTGCGCGCGGGGGATCCTACGGCTCGGTCGGGCCGCCCCCGCCAGGCCCCCCGGAAGCATCCCCCGACAGACCGTGACGGAATGTCAAAGCGATCTCGTTCACGTCCGATCTCTTGACGCTCGTCGGCTGAGGGTCTTCCATGTCACTGCACGTCGGAACCTGTTGTATTCCGTTTCCTTCTGTTGTCATGGTTCCGTCTGTGTGCGCCCGGCACCCACCCCTCCGCCGGGCACCTCTCGTCCCCGGGCCTCGGGTCCGGCCACCTGCCCCCGTCGTCGTGACTTCCCCACCACCACCAGCAGCCCGGCCGCCCTACCGGCCTGCGACGCACCCCTCCTTCCGCGCAGAGTCGCGCGTCCCCCACTGGAGCCGTCATGTTCACCACGCCCCAACGCCGAGCCGTGGCCGCCACCGGCCTCCTGCTCACCTTCGGTCTGAGCAGTGCCTGTTCCACCGGCCAGGAGTCCACCTCGGCCTCGGGGGCGGACGCCCCGGTCGCTCCGGTCAGCGGGAAGATCTCCATGACCTACCTCCAGAAGCAGGGCGACCAGGAGTACTTCGTCGGCGAGGCCGAGGGCGCCAAGGCCAAGGCGACCGAGCTCGGCGTCGACCTCAGGATCGTCAACCTCGGCAGCGACGCCAACAGGGCCGTCAGCGAAGTCCGGTCCGCCATCGCGCAGAAGAGCAACGGCCTGATCGTCGTCGTCCCCGACCCGGCGGTGGGCCCGCAGGTGGTCCAGGCCACGCGGGACGCCAGGGTCGCGCTGCTCACCTCCGACGACCAGATCTGCGCCACCGGCCCCGACCCGTCCACCTGCGCGAAGCAGAACCTGGTGCCCCGGATCGGCTTCTCCGGCGCCCAGATGGGCGGAGAGGTCGGCAAGCGGGCCGCCGAGGAGTTCAGGAAGGCCGGCTGGAACCCGGCCGAGACCCGCACCATCTCCGCCTGGAAGCAGGACGTCACCGTCTGCACCGACCGCGTCAAGGCGGCCAAGGAGGCCTTCGCCGCCGGCGCCAGCGCCGGTGTCCAGAACATCGACGTCGCCACCGACAACACCCCGGCCGGCGCGCAGGACAGGATCGCCGCGACCGTGACCGCGAACCCCGGGGTGAAGAACTGGGTCGTCTGGGGCTGCAACGACGAGAACGTCCAGGGCGGCGTCACCGCGCTGGAGAACGCCGGCATCGGCCCCGACCGGGTCATCGGGGTGGGCCTCGGCGCCTACCTCGCCTGCAAGAACTGGGCCGGCGGCAGGCCCACCGGCATGAAGGCCGCCCTGTTCATCAACGGCAAGGACGTCGGCGCCCTGGCCGTCCAGACTCTGTACGACAAGCTCAAGAACGGCAAGGACATGCCCGCCGAGGCCTTCGCCCCCACCACCATGGTCAACGCCACCAACTGGCAGAGCAGCGGCGTCACCTGCCACTGACGTCGTTCAACGGCAACATCGCCAACCTGAGGCCTCGCCGCCTTCCACGCGCTGCTGCCCACCGGCAGGCCCCGCCCCGCCCTGGCCGAGTACGCGCTTCTCTACGAGCCCTTCGACGCCGAACTCGTCAAGATCCTCTCCGGCCAGGAGGACACCAGCACCGGCCTCGCCAACGTCGTGACCGAGGCGGCGAAGCTCCTCCCCGGCTACACCACGCCCTGACCCGGCGGGCGGCCCCCGGCCGCGGAGCCTCCCGCCGGGTGGCGCCCCACCGCCGACCGTCGTGACGCCCCCCGGACCCGAGTCCCGGGGGGGTCGTTCCGCCCTGCGGTGTCAGGCCGCGCGGGACCGGACCGGCGCCGGATCAGGGCAGCGGGGCGCCACGGGCGGCGATCCACAGCTCGTACCACTCCTCGTGGCTGAGCTCCGGCTCGCGCAGCACGGCGTCGCGGCAGGCCGCGATGCGTTCGGGGCGGGCGGTGCCGATGACCGGCGCGATGCCGGCCGGGTGGCGCTGGAGCCACCACAGCACGATCGTCTCCGGCGTCGTCCCCCTGCGCTCGGCGAGCCTGCCGACGAGTTCACCGGCCGGCGTCGGCTCGCTGCCGGTGAAGCGGCCCCGGGCCAGGGCGCCCCAGGCCTGGAGCCGGATCCCGTGGGCGGCGCAGTACTCGACCGTCCCGTGCGGGAAGCCGTTCGAGGCGGCGGCGGAGGTGTTGACCAGGACGCCGGCCTCGACCCAGTCCCGGCGGTCCAGGCTCATCTCCAGCTGGTTGACGACCAGGGGCACGTCGAGCACCGACTGGAGCCGGGCGATCTGCGCGGCGCTCATGTTGGACACGCCGAACCGCCGTACCAGGCCCTGCCGGTGGAGCGAGCCGAGGGCCTCGGCGATCTCCTCCGGGCCGGCCAGCGGGTCGGGCCGGTGCAGCAGCAGCACGTCGAGGCTGTCGGTGCGCAGCCGGGTCAGGCTCTCCTCCACCCGTCGGAGGATGCTCGGCCCCCGCAGGTCGTAGTGGCCCGGCCGTCCGCCTTCGGGGAGCCTGATACCGCACTTGGTCTGCAGGGTGATGCGCTCCCGCAGGCCGGGGGTGCGGGCGAGCACCTCGCCGAAGACCGCCTCGGACTTGCCGTACCGGTAGATGTCGGCGTGGTCGAAGGCGGTGATCCCGGCGTCCAGCGCGGCGCCGACCGCCGCCTCGGCGTGGTCGATGTCCGTCGCCGTGTACGGGCTGTCGTCCCAGCTGCCGCCGAGGCCCATGCATCCGTACAGGACGCGGTCGGCGGTGGCCCCGGTCATGCCGCTCCCCCGATCAGGTCCGCCAGCATCTCCGCGACGGCGAGCACCGGAAGCTGGGTGTTCGCCGCCGGGACGGTCGGCAGGACGGAGGCGTCGACGATCCGCAGGTTCGCCACGCCGCGTACCCGGGCCTCGCCGTCGACCACCGCCAGGGGGTCGTCCGGCGCTCCCATGGCGCAGGTGCCGACGGGGTGCCAGTAGGTGCCGAGCCGGCCGCGCAGGTCCTGGTCGGACAGGTCCCGGGCGGGGTGGCCCCGGACCGGACCGGCCAGTGGCTTCAGGGCCGCCGTCGCGGCCATCCGCTCGACGATCTCCAGGCCCGAGCGCAGGACGGCGAGGTCGTGGCCGCCTTCGTCGGTGAGGAAGCCGGGGTCGATCTCGGGGGCGGTGGCGGGGTCGGCGGACGCCAGCCGCACGGTGCCGCGCGAGGTCGGTTTCATGACGAAGGCGGAGATGCCCGCCTCGTACCGGCCCGGCGGGAGCTTGCCGAACAGCGGCGGGCCGGCGACGGGCAGGATGTGGAGGTCCCAGGAGTCGTCCGGGCAGAGTTCGCCGGCCGCCCGGACCAGCATCCGGCTGACGTACAGGTCGCCGTCGGCCTCCTTCGCGGCGAGCGCCGCGTTCAGCTCGTCGGTCGGGGCCAGCGGCACGAAGACGCCGGGCTGGTCGGTGAGGTTCGATCCGACCCCGGGGAGGTCGATCTCGGGGCGGATGCCGACCGTCCGCAGGTGGTCCGCCGGGCCGACCCCGCTGCGCATCAGCACCGCGGGCGAGCCGAAGGTGCCGCAGGCCAGCAGGTAGGCGTCGGCGACCAGGGTCTCGTGCCGGCCGCCGATGTCGACGCGGACGCCGCGGACCCGGCCGTCCCCGATGTCCAGCCGGTCCACGGCGGCTCCGGCGAGGACGGTCAGGTTGGGCCTCGCGCGTGCCGCGTCCAGGTAGGCGAAGGCGGCGTTGTGGCGCACTCCGTCGAAGGCGTTGAGCAGGGGCGTGCCGTAGCCGGGCCCGCTCGGGGTGCCCATGTCCACCTCCCGGAAGCCGAGTTCCGCGGCCGCCGCCAGGGCGGCGCGGCTCCACGGCGAGAACTCGCGCTCCGGTACCCGGCGCAGGCCCATCTGTTCGACCGCCGCGAGGCGGTACGGCTCCAGCGCCGCGGCCGTCCAGCGCGGACCGCCGGTCCGGGCCCACTCGGCGTGGTCGGCCTCGGATCCCCAGGTGTTCCAACAGCCGTTGATGCAGGAGGAGCCGCCGAGGACGCGGGCGCGGATGCGGTGCGCCGGGGCGTGCCGCTCCCACACCTCCTCGCGCGGCAGGGCGCGGGCGTTCAGCACCTTCGCCGGCCAGTCCTGCCGGTCGGGGCCGAAGTCGGGACCGGCCTCGACCAGGCAGACGGTGCGGTCCGGGTCCTCGCTCAGACGGGCCGCCAGCACGCAGCCGGCCACTCCCCCGCCGAGGACGATCACGTCGTAGCCGGCCGGTGTGCCCGTCACGCGCCCGCTCCCGCTGGCGCGGCGTCGAGTTCGGTGAGGCGGGCGAGGAGTGCGTCCCGGCCGATGGAGTCGGTGCCGGTCGCCGGCACGGTGCAGGCGTAGGCGCCGGCGATCGCGCCGTACCGGGCGCAGCGCGCCGCCGGCTCACCGGACAGCCAGCCGAGCAGGAAGCCCGACGCGAAGGCGTCGCCCGCGCCGTTGGAGTCGATCACCGGTGCGGGCGGGGTGACGACCGGGACGTGGGTGATCTCCCCGTCGGCGAGCAGGTACGCGCCCTCGGCGCCGGCGGTGGCGACGACCACCCGGGCCCGGCCGCGTTCGGCGATCTGCCGCATGGTCCGCTCGGGGTCCGCCAGGGCGGTGGTGGACACGAACACGACATCGGCCTCGTGGGCGAACGGCTCGTGGTAGGGGTTGGTGCCGTCCCAGTTGTGCAGGTCGGTGGAGACGGTCAGGCCGGCCTCGCGCAGCAGCGGCAGGGCGAAGGCGCAGGGATAGGTGATCGAGACGTGCGCGTGGCGGCTCACCGCGGCCAGCGCCCGGACGGTCTCCTCGGGCAGCCGGTCCGCCTCGTGCGAGCGGCTGTCGTCGTACAGCGAGAGGCGCCGCCCGTCGGGGCCGACCAGGTTGACGGCGCGCTTGGTGCCGCCCGGCAGCGGGACCTCGGTGAGCGGGATCCCCCGGTCGCGGTGCAGGGCCCGGATCAGGTCGCCCGCGTGGTCGGCGCCGATCATGTCGAGGTGGTGGGTGCGCAGGCCCAGCGCGCTCAGGCCGAGGGCGACGAAGTCGCCGGTCTGGCCTGCCCGCATCTCGATCCTGGGCACCATGTAGCTGTCGGCGAACGGGAGCGGCAGCTCGGGCACGTACACGATCGTGTCGACACCGGCGCCTCCCAGGACGAGGACGTCTGTCTCGGTACTCATGGGTGTTCCTCTCGGACGTAGGGTCCGGGTGGCGGTGGCCGTGGGTCCCCACCCGGTGGTGGGCCGCTCCCCCGGCAGGCGGGTCGGCGGGGCGGTGCGGCGGACGGGCAGGGTCCCGCGGACGGCTCCGGCGTGAGCCGTCACCCGGTCGAACGCGGGGCCGCCCCGGACGTCACGGGGTGGCCGGCAGGTCCCGGTAGACCTCGGCGACGGCACGGGGGCCCGGCAGGGCGGCCAGCTCCTCCAGGGTGAGCGGCCGGCCGGCCGGATCGGCTATCGGCAGCCGCCAGTTGGGGTACTCGTCGACCGTGCCGGGCAGGTTCTGCGGGCGGCGGTCCCCCACCGTGTCGGGCAGCCAGACGCCCAGCAGCTTCGCCGGGGTGAGCGCGAGGAACCGGTGCAGGCCGAGCACCTCCCGGCTCGGCACCTCCGGGCCCGGCACCTCCCCGGTCCGCGGGCCGGGTGCGCCGGGTGCGCCGAGTGCGCCGGCCCGCTCCGCCTCGGCGAGCCAGCCGGCGCTCTCGGCTGCCGCCGCGGCCGCGGCCTGCTGCACGGGTTCGGCGAGCAGGCCGAGCTTCTCGTGCAGGCCGACGTGGTCACCGTCCAGCCAGGCGGCGGTGCTGGGCAGGTCGTGGGTGGTGAGGGTGGCCAGGCAGCCGTCGCGCCACTCCTCGGGCGGGAGCGGACCGGAGCGCTGTTCCGAGCCCCCGAGGTACTCGAAGCGCAGCACGGACGTACCGAGGATCCCCCGGTCCGTCAGCTCCTCGCGGACTCCGCGCTCGACGGTGCCCAGGTCCTCGCCGATCACCATGCTGCCGGCCCGGTGCGCCTCCAGGGCGAGCACACCCAGCATCGCCTCGTGGTCGTACCGGACGTAGGCGCCCTCGGCGGCCCGCGCGCCGGCGGGTACCCACCAGAGCCGGAACAGCCCCATGATGTGGTCCAGCCGCAGTGCGCCGGAGCGGTGCAGCGTGCCGCGCAGCACCTCGGCGAACGGCGCGTACCCGGCCTCGGCGAGCGTGTCGGGCCGCCAGGGCGGCAGGCCCCAGTCCTGGCCGTGCGGGTTGAAGTCGTCGGCCGGGCAGCCGACCGTCATGCCCTCGGCGAGGTAGCGCCGCAGGCTCCAGGCGTCCGCGCCCTCGGGATCGACGCCGACCGCCAGGTCGTGCATGAGCCCGATGGCCATGCCCGCCCCGGTCGCGGCCCGCTGCGCCTCGCCGAGCTGTTCGTCGACCAGCCAGGCGACCCTGCGGTGGAACTCGATCCGGCCGGCCAGCTCGCGCCGGGCGCCGGCGACGTCGGGCCCGTCGGGGCTGCGCAGCCCGGCGGGCCAGGACCGCCACCCGGTGCCGTGCACCTCGGCGAGGGCGCACCAGGTCGCGAAGTCGGTCAGCCCCGGCCCCTCCGTGTCGGTGTACCGCCGGTAGGCGGCCTGCCGGGCCGCGTCGAGCGGTACCCGGTGGAGGAGTTCCAGGGCGCGGAACTTGAGGTCGCGGACGGCCGCCCGGTCGATCAGTGCGCCGGTGAGGACGGCCTCGCGCAGCCGGCCCCCGCTCGCGGCCAGCTCCTCGACGGCGGCCCGGTCGGCGGGTGACAGGGCCGCGTACTCGGGTACCGCCTCGATGCGCAGGTTCATCGGGTCGGGGTAGCGCCGGCTGCTGGGCCGGTACGGGGACGGGTCGGGCAGCGGGCCGGGCACGTAGGCGTGGAGCGGGTTGAGCTGGACGAAGTCGGCGCCGAGGGCGCCGGCCCAGCGGCCCAGGTCGGCCAGGTCGCCGAGGTCGCCCATGCCCCAGGAGCGCGCGGAGAGCACCGAGTAGAGCTGGGCCAGGAATCCCCAGCCGCGCCCGGCGGGACCGGCCAGCCGGGTGGGCGCGACCAGCAGCGGGGCGGCCTCCCGCCGGCCGGCCCGCTCGGCGTGGAGGGTGTGGCGGCCGACCGGGAGTTCGGCGAGGTCCGTGCCGAGGTCGCGGACGGGCCTGGTCCGGCCGTCCTCGGTCTCGACCAGCAGGTCGGTGCGGGGCGGTGTCCGCAGGTCGGCGCGCGGGCGTCCGGAGCGGAGCACGACGCTGGGCGGGAGCAGGCGTTCGGCGAGGGCGCGCCGGCGCTCGGAGAGGGCCGCCCGGACGGAGCCGCCGGTGGCGGCGTCGACGCCCAGGGCGGCCAGCACGGCCCGCAGCGTGTCCGGGGGAGTCTCGATCCGTCGGCCTACGTCGGTGGTCCAGTGGGTGGAGACGCCGTGCAGTTCGGCCAGTGCGGACAGCTCACGCGTGGGCGACATCGGTCGGACTCTCCCGTCGGTGGGTGGTGGATGGGGCGGCGGCGGGCCGGTCGGCGGCGGATCGACCGGCGTCGGGCGGGAAGAACCGTTCGAGCACCACCGCGACCCCGTCCTCCTCGTTGCTGGGGGCCGTTTCGTCCGCGCGGCGCCGGAGTTCGGCGTGGGCGTTGCCCATGGCGACTCCGTATCCGGCCCACTCGATCATCGGGATGTCGTTGGGCATGTCGCCGAACGCGATGGTGTCGGCGGGGGTGAAGCCGAGCAGGGCGGCCGCGGCGGCCAGTCCGCTCGCCTTGCTGACTCCGGCGGGGAGCAGCTCCACCAGCCCCTCGCCGGAGTGGGTGACGGCGACCTCGTCCGCGCAGACCCGTCGGGCCAGCGCGGCGAGCTCGTCGTCGCCCAGGTGGTCGTGCCGGATCAGCACCTTGTCCACGGGCCGCGCCCAGAGGTCGTCCGGGCTCTCGGCCAGCCGCCAGCCGTGCCGCAGGCGGCTCTCGAACCCCGGTGTGACCAGGAAGTCCCCGGTCAGGCCGGCGGTCACCACCGCGAGTCGCAGCGGCCCCGCCTGCTCGGCGATGCGCGCGACCAGGGGTCGCACGGTCGGACCGTGCAGGCCCTGCGAGGACAGCAGCCGGTCGGCGCCGACGTCGTAGAGCTGGGCGCCCTGGCCGCAGACCGCCAGTCCCCGGTAGTCGAGTCGTTCCAGCAGGGTCCGGCAGCCGGCCGCTGCCCGGCCGGTGACCACCAGGTGGAGGGCGCCGGACGCCTCGGCCCGCGCGAGCGCGGCCCGCGTCCGGGCGGAGAGGCTGAGGTCGCCGCGCAGCAGGGTCCCGTCCAGGTCGGTGGCGACCACCCCGAAGGGCGGCGGACGGCGGCGGGTGGGTGCGGTCATGGGTCAGTCCCTCTCCAGTCCGGCGCCGACCGGCGTGACCCGCCGGGGGGTTTCCAGCGGGCACTCGTCCCAGGCGGAGCGGCCGTCGCGCAGCCGCAGCAGGAGGACCAGCGGCCCCTGCGGCCGCTCGCGCAGCACGGTGGTGAAGTACCCCTCGGCCCCGGCCAGCCGGTGCTCGCCGGTCGGCAGTACGAGCAGCACGCTCTCGGCGTGCGGCAGGCGGTAGTCGATCCGCAGGCCGTCGCCGACCGGCTCGACCAGGCAGCGCCCGTCCACGAGGGCGGTTCGGCCCGGGTCGTCCAGGAGGACGGCGAGTTCGGCGCAGCGGGCGAAGTCGGCCCTGGCGTACGCGGCGGCGAACAGCTGCTCCAGCGCGGTCCGGTCCACCGCCGGCACACATCTGCGGTAGTTCGCCAGGTCACCGCGGCCGAGCGCCGATTCGGCGATCTCGCGCCGGTGGGTGACCCAGTCGGTGTCGGCCAGGCTCTCGAACCAGCCGTACCCGGCGGCCCGCTCCGGCGTCAGTCCAGGCAGGACTCCGGCGGCGGCGGCCGCGAAGGTCGCCAGCCGGGTGGTGGCGGCCTTGCGCCAGGTGAAACGGCGGGCGAGCGCACGGGAGTTGTCGGAGAGGCGGCGGTACTCGGCCGGGTCCTCGCGGTGGATCCGGGCGGCCTCCAGGATCCGGTCCGTCAGGGCGGCGGCGAGCAGCGGGTCGTCCTCGGTGAACGAGCGGGGGACGGCGAAGCCGGTGACGTCCGGGTGTTCGCGCGGCAGCTGGTGCCGGTAGTGGGTGGTGACCTCCTGTGCGGTGCCGATCGGCACCGCGCCGCAGGCCATCAGCTGTCCCTGGGCGATCAGGAAGGAGTCCAGCTCGAACTTGGACGGGAAGAGGCAGAAGTCGGCCGCCACGGCCTCCCGGTGGAGCACGTCCTCACCGGCCATGGACCAGTCCAGCCGGACCCGCCCGGGGTGACGGTTCGCGACCTCCTCGAAGAAGGGGTCGCCGACCGGGCTGACCACGCCGTCCCCGCCGGCCGCGACGGCGCAGCGGACGACGAAGTTGATGTCCGGGTCGACGGCGAGCACGGCGTCGATCGCCCGGAACAGTTCGACCTGCCCCTTGTGGTGCACGGAGAAACGGGCCACGTGGTAGAAGGTCGGCAGGGCCGGGTCCAGCCCGCGGGCGGTGAGCAGTCGCGCGCGGTCGGCCCCGGCCGGGTCGCGGGCCAGCCAGCCGTCGGGCACGGCGCAGCCGCCGACGAACTGGCGGGCCGCCGACTCCCGGACGATCCGCGCGACGGTCAGGTCCTGGAAGGCGCGTTCGAAGGGCGTGTCCCGGAAGGTGGAGTAGAAGTCCAGCTGACCGGGGGTGAGGAAGTCCAGCAGGTCGCAGTTGGCGGCGACGAGCGCGTAGTAGCCGATGCCGTCGGCGGTGGGGCGGTCGGCCAGGTGGGTGCTCGGCAGTTGGGAGGTCATCGCCGCGGCGAGCCGGCCGGTGGCCGGCGGGTCGGCGAGCGCGTCCAGGTCGGCGTCGGTGTCGAACAGTTCCAGCAGCCGCTCCAGCTGCGGCCGGTGGACCTGCTGGTTGATCGGCATGTTGCTGGCCAGGGTGCTGACCACCAGGAAGCGCGGGTCGGTGCGCAGCACCGGCGGCAGCAGGTAGTGGTAGTAGGGCTCGTAGGCCTGCACCACCGCGGGCTCCGCGCCCAGGTCGAGGTGGGCGCGCAGGAAGCGCAGGCCGGAGACCTGGAAGACGAGCGGCTTGAAGAAGGCCAGGTCGTGGCCCTCGCTCGTGCGGGCCGGGTAGATCCGCTCGGGCAGCAGGTCGAGGTACTCGTCGGACAGGAAGTAGATGTCGACGCCCTCGTGCCGGAGCCGGTGGGCGCGGGTGGTGAGCCGCAGTTCGAGCTCGGCGGGGTGGCCGGGCCAGACGGCGCGGTCGAGTACCAGCGGCACGGTGTGCCGGTCGACGTGGTCCAGTTCCTCCAGCTCGTAGTGGGCCCTGAGGTGTTCGAGGCAGCCGTGCGCCGGGGTGATCACGGAGACGCGGTGGCCCTGGTCGGCGAACTCGCGGGCCAGGTTCCACACCAGTGAGGCGAGGCCGCCACGCATGAGGCGGATGTCGAAGCCCACGCTCTCGAAGGCGAATTTGACGATGTGCACCGCCGGGTCCTCTCTGTCGTCGCGTCGGTCGTGCTGTCTCAGGCCTCGCCGGGGGCGTGCAGCGTGAGCAGGGTGTGCGCGGCCAGGGTGGCGGCGTCGGTGATCCGTCCGGACCGGACGAGGGCGCGCCATTCGTCCGGATCGGCCCAGCGCTGGACCATGTCCGCCTCGGAGGCCTCCCGCTCCGGCTCCCCCGCCGTCAGCTGTTCCGCCAGGAAGACGTGGCAGCCCTGGCTGGAGTAGCCGTAGGCGACGTGCAGCCGGCCCAGGTAGGTCATCCGGGCGGCCCGCAGGCCGGTCTCCTCGCGAAGTTCGGCGCGGGCCAGGTCGAGCGGGGCCTCGCCGCGGTGGCCCTCGGGCCAGGAGCCCTGCGGGAACTCCCAGTACCGGCCGCCGGCCGGGTAGCGGTACTGCTCCACCAGGTGCACCCGGCCGTCCTGGCGGGGGACGACCAGGGCGTAGTCGGGTTTGTCGACCACCCCGTACCGGCCGGCGCTGCCGTCGGCCCGTTCGATGTCGTCCTCGCGGACGGTCATCCACGGATTGCGGTAGACCTCGCGGGAGCGGACGGTGCGGATCACGGGTTGTCCTCCAGCAGGGCTCGGGTGCCCTCGGCGACTCCGCGCACCCGCAGGCCGTGGGCGGCCAGGAAGCCGGCCAGCCGGTCGCTGGTCAGGCAGGTGTTGGTGGGGCGGCTGGCGTAGCGGCCGGCGGCCTTGGGCACCTTGCGGACCAGCGAGCGGGGCACGCCGAGGCCGTCGGCGACGGCCTCGGCCCAGGCCGCCCGGGAGATCCGGTCGGGGCCGCCCAGGTGCAGCAGCGGGGGCGCCGCGCCGGCCAGCGCGCCGGCGGTGACGGCGGCGACGTCCTCGACCAGGACGGGTGTCGTCCACTGGTCGTCCGGGGCCTCCACCGGCTCGCCCCGGCGCAGGCTGTGGGCGCAGGCCGAGAAGAAGTTGAGCCACTTCCCCGCGTCGGCCGGCTCCCAGCCGTAGATCAGGCTGACCCGCAGCACGGTGGCGCCGGGTGTGCGTCCGACGATCCGCTCGGCCCGCAGCTTGGCCCGGCCGTAGGCGTTCGCGGGGGTGGTGGGCGCGTTCTCGTCGTTGGCCGGCGAGCTGCCGTCGAAGACGTTGTCGGTGGAGATCAGCACCGTCCGGCAGCCGGGTGCGGCGGCCGTGAGGTTGGCCGCCGCGGCCGTGTGCAGGTCGGCGGCGCGTTCGGGGTTGGCCTCGCACCAGGTCACGTCGGAGGGGCCGTGCACGAGCACCAGCCGGTCGGGGCGGACCTGCTCCACCACCCGGGCGCAGGACCGGGCGTCGGCCGCGTCGAGCGCCACCCAGGGGGCCGGCGGGGCGGTGAGCGGGTGCCGGGAGGCCAGCACGGGGCGGTCGCCGGAGGCGGCCAGCCGGGTGGCGACGGCGCGTCCGACGAAGCCGCTGCCGACGATCAGGGTGCGGGTCACCGGGCGGCCACCGCCTGCCGGGCGGTGCCGCGGGCGGTGAGCAGCCGGCCGGCGCCGATCAGCCCGTGGTCGTCGTCCGGCTCGCCGAGGACGACCATGCGGCCGATCTCCTCGGCGCTCAGGCCGAAGCAGCCGAGCCGTCGGAGCTCCTCGGTGAGCAGTTCGACGAAGCGCGGGCCGACGGCCAGGGCGAAGCCGCCCATCAGGACGTAGCGCCGTACGCCGATCGAGGCGAAGACGGAGGTGATCGCGGAGGCGAGGTGGGCGAGGCCGCCCCGCAGCACGGCGGTGGCGAACGCGTCGCCGGCGCGGACGGCGGCGACCAGGGCGCGGTTGTCGAGCCGCGCGGGGTCGGGCGCGTCCTGCGCGAGCCGGGAGCCGGCGTAGCCGGCCGGGTCGGCGAGGGCCGCGCGGCGGGCGGCGGCCTGCATGCCGCGGCCCGAGGCGATGGCGCCGAGGTGGCCGCGTCCGCCGCAGTCGCAGCGCGGTGCCCGCGGGGACGGGTCGCTCGTCCAGTGGCCGAGCTCGCCGCCGTGCCCCTCGGGGTCGAGCAGCACCTCCCCGGCGCGGTAGACCTTGCTGCCGATCCCGGAGCTCACCGTGATCAGGCAGAACGGCTGCCGGCCCTCGGTGGCGACGTACCGCCAGACGGCGGCCGTCAGGTCGTTGACGACGACGACCGGGAGGCCGAGCCGCTCCTCCAGCAGCAGGCGCAGCGGCAGCGGTTCGCCGCGGCCGCCCCAGACGGTGGGTGCGGTCATCACGCGGCCGTCGGCCGTGACGGGGCCCGCGAAGGCGAGCGCCAGGGCGCTGCTGCGGTGGCGCCGCACGGCCCGGCCGGCCAGTTCGGACAGTTGTGCGACGATCCGGTCCTGCAGTTCGGGCACCGGCGCGCCGGGGTGCCGGTCCATGCCCTCGGTGGGGGTGCGGCGGATGTCGGTGAGCGCGTCGGTGGCGGTGTCGTAGCGGGCGATCCGCAGGGTGGTTCCGCCGAGGTCGGCGACGGTGAAGGCGGACTCAGCCACGGGCCCCTCCCCGGGCGTACTCCATGGGCTGCACGTAGCCGTCCTCCAGGACGACCGCCGAGTCGATCTCGGCTCCCGCGGGCACGCTCGCGCCGGGCAGCAGGACACTGCGGCGCACCACCGCCCCGGCGCCGATCCGCACGCCCGGGAAGGCGACGCTGTGCTCGATCCGGCCGTGGTTGGCCAGGTCGGCGGGCACCACGCTGCGCTCGACGCCCGGGGCGCGGACGACCAGGCCGCGCGGCGTCGCGGGCCGGACCGTGAGCGGCAGCCGGTCGAGGGGCAGGGTCGGGCCGTCCCCCACCATGGCCAGGTGGGCCCGGTGGTAGCGCTCGACGGTGCCGATGTCCTCCCAGTGCCCGGGGACTTCGTAACCGAGGATCCGCTCGCCCCCGGCGAGCATGGCGGGGATGACGTCGCGGCTGATGTCGTGCTGCCAGTCGGTGCCGTCGAGGTGTTCCAGGTAGCGGTGCAGCACCGTCGCGTCGAAGACGCAGAAGGCGGCGAACACCAGGTCGCTGGTCGGCTCGGCGGGCTTCTCCACGAAGCCGGTCAGCCGCCCGGCGGCGTCGAACTCGACCATCCCGAAGAGGTGGACGAAGCGGCGTTCGATCCGCTGGTAGGCCACGGTGAGCGCGGCGCCGGTGCGGCGGTGCCGCTCGATCAGCGGGCGGTAGTCGAAGCGGTAGACGTGGTCCGCGTGCAGCACCAGCACCTCGCTGGTGCCGGGGCCGAAGACGTAGCGGGCCTTGCGGATCAGCGCGTCCGCGGTGCCCCGCTCCGGCGGCCCGTCGGGGCGGACGAGCGCGCTCGCCCCGCCCTCGCGGTAGGCCCGGTCGTAGGGGCCGAAGTGCACCCGGAAGCCGGGGCGCCACCACGTCCGGTGCAGGTCGTCCATCAGCTGCTTCTCCTCGTACTGGGAGAGCAGCAGCACCTCGCCCAGGCCGGAGGCGGCGGCGTTGGCGAGCGAGAAGTCGATCAGGCGGCAGGCGCCGCCGAAGGGCACCAGCGGCTTGAGCCGGCCGTGGCCGAGCCGGCCCATCCGGCGGCCCTCGCCGCCGGCCAGCAGGACGGTGCGCACGGAGTCAGCCATGTCGGATCACGTCCCAGGTCGCGCGGCCGGTGGTGAGGGTGAGCAGGAAGTGCAGGTCCTCGCCGGGGGCCGGCAGCGGGCAGGTGAACACGTCGCCGCTGCGGTCGAGCTGGTGCACGATCACCTGTCGGCGGCCCGGTCCCGGCGGGGCGAGCCGGACCAGTTCGACCCGCTCGGCGTGCGGCAGCCGGTAGACGATCGAGCCGTCCTCCACGGTGCAGCGCCCGTCCAGCCTGGCGCGCAGCGCCGGGTCGCGGTCCGCGGTCGGCTCGCAGCGGACGAAGTCGGCGCGGGCCCAGGCCGCTTCGAACAGGGCACGGTCGGTCGCCGGGTCCGGTTGCTGGCAGCGCCGGTGGGCCTCGGCGTCGCCGAGCCGGGCGGCGGCCTCGGCCACCGCGGCCCGGTCGCTCTCGTACGCCTCGTCCGGCAGCAGGTCGAACCAGCCGTGCCGGAGCACGCGGTCCAGGCCCAGCTCCGGCGAGCGTCCCTCCCAGAGCGGGGTGAAGGCCGCCACGTGCAGGTCGGCGGCGTGACTCCAGGTGAACCGCCGGGCGTTGGCGACCGCGTTGGCGCGCAGCCGGCGGTACTCCTCCGGCCGCTCGCGCAGCAGTGCCGCGGCCTGGTGGATGCGCCGGGCGAGGGCGTCGGCGAGCAGGGGGTCGTCCTCGGCGAACGAGCGGTTGACGGCGAAGCCGGTGGCCCGCTCGGCCTCGGGGCCGGCCAGCGGGTCGGCGACGTGTCCGAAGTGCGCCATGCCGCGCTGGGCGGTGGCGATCGGCACCGCGCCCGCGGCCATCGCCTCGCCCTGGGCGATCAGGAACGTGTCCATCTCGAACTTGGACGGGAAGAGGCAGAAGTCCGAGGACGCCGCGTACTCGACGATCCGCCGCTCGTCGACGCGCTGCCACTCCAGGTGCACGCGGCCCTCGTGGCGTCGCACCACGTCGTGGACGTAGGGGTCGTCGATCCCGGAGTCGCTGATGCAGCGCAGCACGAAGTTGGCGTCCAGGCCCTCGTTCAGGACCCGGTCGACGGCGCGGAACAGTTCGACCTGCCCCTTGTGGTTCACCGCGTAGCGCGCGTTGTGGAAGAAGGTCGGCCGGGCGGGGTCGAGCCCGAGCCCGCCCAGCACGGCGGCCCGGTCGACGGCGGGCGGCTCGCCGGTGGTCCAGGTGTCGCCGACGGCGCAGCCGCCGACGAAGCTCTTGTGGGCGTTGCGGCGCACCGTGTCGTGGATCGGCAGCCGGGTGAAGAGCTGTTCGAAGGGGGTGTCGGCGAAGTCGGTGTAGAACTCCAGGTGGCCGGGTGAGAGGAAGTCGACCAGGTCGGCGTGGTCGGCCACCAGGTCGTACACCCGGACGTGCCCCGGGCCGTACTCGTAGTGCAGGTGCGTGAGTTGCTGGTAGCCGCTCATCACCTGCTCGTGCTCGGTGAGCGGGTGTCCGGCGTCCTCGGCGGGCAGCTCGACCCCGGCGCCGAGGAACTCCAGCAGCCGTTCCACCTTCGGGCGGTAGACCTTCTTGGTGATCGGCATGTTGCTCTGCACGGTGCCCACCACCAGCTTGTCCGGGTCGTGGCGGAACGCCGCGGGCATCAGGTAGTGGTAGTACGGCTCGTGGGCGTGCAGGACGGCCTTCTCCTCGGCGAACCGCTCGCGCACGAAGCGGATGCTGTCCACCTGGTAGGCGAGCGGTTTGAAGAAGACCAGGTCGTGGCCCTTGCTCTGGTAGGGCGGGTAGAACCGGTCGGGCAGTTCGTCGAGCAGCCGGTTGGAGAGGAAGTAGAGGTCGACGCCGTCCAGGCGCAGCAGGTGCGCGGTGGTGGTCAGCGGGATCCGCACCTCGGCGGGGAAGCGCTCGCCCCAGGTCTGCGGGTCGAGGACGAGGGGCAGCTCGTACTCGTCCCGGTAGTCCAGGGTCTCCAGGTCGTGGAGGCGCCGCAGGTCGTCCAGCCGGCCGTGGGCCGGGGTGACGATGGAGACGCGGTGGCCGCGGTCGGCCAGCGCCTTGGAGAGGTTCCAGAGGTAGACGGAGGTGCCGCCCTGGATGAGGCGGTGGTCGAAGCCGCCGCACTCGAAGTAGGTCTCGATGATGTGCACGGGTGTCAGTCCTTCGCCGCGGAGGCGGGGAGGCGGGCGGCCTCCACGGCGTGCCGCAGGTTGATCGCCGCGTGGTAGGCGCGGTCGTGGGCGTACGCGTAGTCGAGTTCGTGGACGAGCCGGCGCAGCCGCAGCAGCCGCCAGGCGGGGTGGCCGGCCAGCGGCCGGCCGTCGGTGATCAGCAGGTCGCCGGTGCGGGCCGCCCAGAGCCGGGCGGCGGAGGTGAGCCGGGCCAGCTCGGCGACGTGCCGGGGGGTCCAGCCGGGGGTGTCCGGCGCCGCGCCGGCGGCGAGCAGCAGCGCCGTCCGGCAGGTGTCCTCGGGGTCCGTCCGGAGCGTCCGGGCCGCGTGGTCGGCCAGCTCGTCGGCGGTGAAGACCTCCAGGCCGCGTTGCAGGGCGGCGAGGTCCTGCCAGGGCGACTGCGCGGTGGACGGGTCGGCCGGGTCGGCCTCCGGGGTGGAGAGGTCGATCACGCACAGCTCCCAGCTGCCGTCCGCGCGCTCGCGGCGCAGCAGGTGGGACAGGTGCAGGTCGCCGTGGCAGGGGCCGGCCGGCCAGGGCCGCGGCGGCAGGGCGGCGATCCGCGCCAGCTCGCGGTCGAGACCGGCGGCGGCGGCCTGCCGGACGGCGACGGGGAAGCGGTCGTCGTCGAGGATCAGCGGGCGCAGCGCGGCGGTCCGCCCGGCGGTCTCGGCCAGGAAGTCGCTCGCCGGGAACTCCGGGTGCGGGCCGAGCCGTTCGGCCAGGTCCCGGTGGAACTCGTGCAGGAACCGGCCGGTCGCGCGCAGCGGCCCGGCCAGGGCGCGCTGGGAGTCGGCGACGGCGTCCTCCGGGTCGGCGCCGGCGTGCAGGAGGGGCCACATGGCGCGGATCGCGGCGCTCAGCGGAACGTTCAGGCCGTCGCCGTCGACGTAGCGGTAGAGCACGCCGAGCGGCTCCCGGCGGCCGGTGGCGGTCTCCACGTAGGCGTAGTCACCGGCCGGCTGCTGGGTCCGGCCGCCCGGTGCCATCAGGCGGAGCAGCTCGGGCTCGCGGGTGCCGACGCCGATCCGCCGGTACGTCTTGTGGGCGTGCGCGGCGCCGCCGAGGTCGAGCAGCGAGAGCGCGTTGGAGGACCAGCCCGGGTCGAACGGCAGCCGGCCGCGGTACTCGGCGGGGTCGCCGCGGAACTCGATCAGGTTGCCCCGGGCGGTGGGCAGCCGCAGGCCGTTCCGCAGGGCCCGGACGACCAGTTCGTCGTACTCGGGGGTGCGGTCGGCGCCGCGGCCGGGGTCGTCGTCCATGACGGGCACGAACCAGCGGCCGGTGCGCTCGCCGGCGGGGGCGACGATCAGCAGGCGGACGGTCTCCAGCGTGGCCTGGTCCAGGAGTTCGAACCGCCCGGCGCGGCGGCCGGTCTCGTCGATCCAGGAGGCCCGGCGCAGGAGGTCGACCGTGGCCGGCGGAAGGCTGCCGAGCAGCAGGGTGTCCATGTTCAGCTCCCGGTCATCTCGTAGCGGTCGACGCCCCGGTGCCACACCAGCAGGGCGAGTGCCGCCAGGGCGGCGGTCACCACCGGCAGCCAGCGCAGCAGGTCCGTCGCTCCGAAGAGCAGGTAGGACGCGGGGGCGTAGGCGGTGAAGGCGTAGGGCAGCAGCCAGGTGAGCAGCCACCGCAGGGAGGGGTGGTACAGGTCGAGGGGGTAGCCGGCGAAGTCGCCCAGCTGGTTGGCGGCGTACAGGGCCGGGAAGCTGTTGGTGGTCCAGAAGGACAGCGCGGCGAACGCCGTCTTGATCGAGGCGAGGATCAGGGCGCCGCACAGCACCAGCAGCGGGACGAGCAGCAGCCGGCCGGCGCTCGGGCCGAGGTCCAGCTGGTCGGCGGCGTACCAGGTGATGGCCACGCCGGTGACCAGCTCGCCGAAGCCGTCCGGGTAGAGGAAGCGTTCGGACAGCAGCGCGTACAGCGGGTGGACCGGCCGGATCAGGTACCGGTAGAACTCGCCGGACTGCACCAGGCGCCGTGCCAGGATCCACAGTTGGTCGGTGAACAGCCGGTCCAGGCCGCGCGGGAGGAGCGAGAACCCCAGCAGGAACAGCACCTGGTGGAAGTTCCATCCCGCGATCACCGGGACCTGCCGGAAGACCATCCCGACCACGGCGAGCTGGCCGCCCACCCGGAGCAGCAGGCCGCCCGCCCCGAGGGCGAAGTCCATCCGGTACTCGGTCAGCCGGTGCAGGCTGACGGCGCTCAGGTACCAGGTCAGCCGGGTGTAGCGGGCCGCGGTGGTGAACGCGCTCATCCGCCCAGCACCTCCACCCTGCGGACGGCCCCGCGCCAGGCGAGGGCGGCCAGGGCGGTCAGGCCGACGGCCCAGCCGGCCTGACCGGCCAGGATCCCGGCGGCCTCGGCGGGCCCCCGGTAGTGGCCGAGCAGCAGCCGCAGCGGTCCGTCGACCAGGGCCTGGAACGGCAGCAGGTGCGCGACGGCGGCCAGCGGCCCCGGCATCAGGGCGAGCGGCACGACCTGGCCGGCGAAGAACGCGACCACGCTGTCCTTGACGATCCGCACGCCCCAGATGTTGGTGGTGACAAAGCCCGCCAGGCCGACCAGCAGGTTCACCCCGAACCCGATCACCAGCGAGAGCCCGGCGGACAGCGCGAACAGCAGCCCGCCCGCCCAGCTCGGCGCGGACAGCGGCAGCAGCAGCGCGTACAGCAGCACCACCGGGACGGCGACCGTCCCGGCGTTGACCAGGGAGACCGGCAGGCCGGCGGCGAACCGCGCCAGCGGGTAGCTGACCGGGCGCAGCAGCGAGACCGCGATGTCGCCGCGCTGGACCTCCCCGGCCACCTCCTCGTCCACCCGGCTGGCCTGGAGCAGCGCCAGCATCTGGGCGAGCAGCACGTACGTGGTCAGCTCGGGCAGGTCGTACCCGCCGGGCAGGCCGCCGGTGCGGCCCGCGTACACCGCGCGCCAGAGGAAGACCTGGAGGCCGACGGCCGTGGTCGCGGTGACCGCGTTGATCACGAAGGTCGAGCGGTACTGCAGCAGGCCCTGAAGGCTGGCGGCGGCGAACGGGGTGTAGCGGCGCCAGGTGACGGCGAGCGGGGTGCGGCGGTGCCAGGTGGCGGCGGCCGTCACAGCAGCGCCTCCCGGGGCTCGGCCCGGCCGGTGTAGATCCGGCGGAGCACCGTTTCGAGGTCGGGCTCGGGGGCGACGCAGTCGGTGACGTCGAAGTGCTCCAGCAGGAAGCCCATCACCTCCCGGGCGGACGAGTGCCGGGTCGGGTACTCGACCCGGATCCGTCCGCCCTCGACCGGCCGGGCGGTCACGCCCGGCAGCCTGTCCTCGATCATCGCGATCGCCTGGGCCGGCGCGGGCCAGCCCTGGTGTTCGAAGACGACCGCCCGGGTGTCGGCGGCGCGCAGCAGCTCGTGCACGGTGCCCTGGTGCACCACCTCGCCCCGGTTGACGACCAGGACCTGGTCGCAGATCGAGGTGATGTCGCCGATGTCGTGGCTGGTGAGCATGACGGTCGTGCCGAGTTCGGCGTTGACCCGGTTGACCAGTTCGCGCACGGCCTCCTTCAGGACCAGGTCCAGACCGACGGTCGGCTCGTCGAGGAACACGACGGCGGGATCGTGCAGCAGGCTCGCGGCCACCTCGGCGCGCATCCGCTGGCCGAGGCTCAGCTGCCGCACGGGAGTGCTGCCGAGGGCGTCGAGGTCGAGCAGCTCGCGGTAGAGCGCCATGTTGCGCCGGTAGACCGGGGCGGGGATCTCGTGGATGCGGCGCAGGATCCGGAAGGAGTCCGGGACCGGGAGGTCCCACCAGAGCTGGCTCCGCTGGCCGAACACCACGCCGATGTTGGCGGCGTTGCGGCGGCGCTCCCGGTACGGCTCCAGGTCGGCCACCAGGCAGCGGCCGGAGGTCGGGTTCATGATCCCGGTCAGCATCTTGACGGTGGTGGACTTGCCCGCGCCGTTGGCGCCGATGTAGGCGGCCCTGGCGCCGGCCGGGATCTCGAAGGAGACCCCGGAGACGGCGCGCACCACGCGGTGCTCCCGGCTGAACAGCGTGCCGAGGCTGCCGAGCAGACCGGGCCTGCGCTCGTAGACCTTGAACTCCTTGACCAGGTTCTCCGCGACGATCACCGGCCGGCCTCCGTGACCTGCTCCAGGGCGCGCCCGAGCAGGGTGATGCCCTCCTCCAGGAGCGCCCGGTCGATGGTGAACGGCGGGGCGAGCCGGATGATGTGGCCGCCGAGCGAGGTGCGCAGTCCGAGGTCGAGGGCGGCGAGGTAGACGGCGCGGGCGATCTCGGGCGCGGGCTCCCGGCTCTCCCGGCTGCGGACGAACTCCAGCCCGTGCAGCAGTCCGAGGCCCCGGACGTCGCCGAGGACCTCGAACCGGGACTTGAGTTCGGCCAGCCGGTCGTCGAGCAGCGCGCCGAGGGTACGGACGTTCTCGATCAGGGTGTCGCGGGCCACCACCTGCAGGGTGGCCTTCGCGGCGGCGATGCCCAGCGGGTTGTTGGCGTAGGTGGAGGCGGTGGATCCGGCCCGGGCCGCCCGCGGGTGGCGCAGCACCTCCGCGCGTCCGGCCAGGACGGCGAAGGGGAAGCCCGAGGCCATGCCCTTGGAGAGGGCGACCAGGTCGGGCTGGACGCCGAAGCGCTCGCTCGCCAGGAAGCTGCCGGTGCGACCGCCGCCGGTGAGGACTTCGTCGGCGACCAGCATGACCCCGTTCTGCCGGGCGCTGTCGGCGATCTGCTCCCAGTAGCCGGGCGGCGGCACGATGACTCCGGCCGCGCCGAGCACCGGCTCGAAGACCAGCGCCGACACGTTGGACTTCTCGGTGATGTGCCGCCGGACCAGCGAGGCGCACCGCACCCCGCAGGAGGGGTACTCCAGTTCGAGCGGGCAGCGGTAGCAGTACGGCGAGTAGCCGAGGATGCTGTTGCCGGCATGGGCCTGGTTGCCGATGTCCCAGTGCACCAGCATCCGGGCGCCCTGGGTCTTGCCGTGGAAGCCGTGGCGCAGCGCGCCGATCCGGTTGCGGCCGGGGTCGGCGACGGCCTGCACGGCGCGCAGCGCGGCCTCGACGACCTCGGCCCCGGTCGAGAAGAAGCCGTAGGTGTCGAGCTGTTCGGGCAGCAGGCGGGCGAGCAGCTCGCACAGCTCGGCCCGGTCGGCGGTGGCGAAGTCGTGGACGTTCCACAGCCGGCCGGCCTGCTCGGTGAGCGCCGCGACCACCTCGGGGTGGCAGTGGCCGAGCGACTGGGTGAGGGTTCCGGCGGCGAGGTCGATGTACTGGTCGCCGTCGAGGTCGGTGAGGACGGCGCCGCTGCCCTCGACGAACACCCGGCGCCCGAGGGCGGACTCCTCCGAGGCTCCCGGCGCGAGGTGGACGGCCTCCCGGGCCAGCAGCTCGCTCTGGCGCGGGCCGGTCACCGGGCGCCGCCCATCGGGCCGACCTCGAAGACCAGCAGCTGGAGGTCCTCGTCCGAGGCGTTGGCGAGGCCGTGCTCGCCGTACGCGCGGTTGGGGACGACGTCCCCGGCCCGGACCTCGAACTCCTCGCCGTCCAGGGTCATCAGGCCCCGGCCGGACAGGATCACGTAGGTCTCCTCGTCGTCGGCGTGGCGGTGCAGGCCGATCGAGGTGCGGGGCGGCAGCACCACCAGGTCGATGAAGGCGACGGGGGCCGGGGCGCTCTCGCCGTGGTAGGCCCGGTGGGCGAGGATCGTGCCGGCACCCCCGTGGTCGGCGTTCACCCCTCGGAGCAGGCCCTCGTGCAGGTTGGACACCCGGCTGCGGGTCACACCACGGGCCGGCGGCGGTTCGGCGGGACTCATCTCGGTGCGGGCTCCTGTCGGGGAGGGGACGGACGGGGCGGACGGGTCGTCCGTCGGCGGGCCGGGTTCAGTGCGCGACGGCGAGCGGACCGGGAAGGCTTCCCGGGCGGACGGCCAGGGCGTCCAGCGCCTCCTCCAGCGCGGCGGCCGGGATGTCCTCCAGGTCGTCGACGAAGACCGCGGAGCCGATGCCGTCGGGCACCACCAGGTGCAGCCGGCGCCCGCGCCGCTCCCAGGACGCTCTCAGGGCCCGCTGCATCAGCTCGGGCGTGCAGGTCTGCGGGTCGTGCACCGGAAGGCCGAGGCGGGAGATCAGGCGGACGATCCGTTCGCAGTCCTCGGCGCCGATCACGCCGAGCACGCGGGCGAGTTCGCTGGAGATCGCCATGTCGACGGCCACCGACTCGCCGTGGGCGATCCGGTAGTCGCTGGCCGTCTCGATCACCGGCCCGAAGGTGTGCCCGAAGTCGACCAGCCGCGCCAGGTCGTGCTCGCGGAGGTTCGGGCAGAGCTCCTCCATCATCAGCGCCATGGAGGTGCGCAGTACGTAGTCCTCGACGCCGCGCCCACCCTCGGCGGCCAGCCACGAGGGGGGCGGGCAGGGCTGCCGGAAGACCTCCGGGCACTCCTCCAGGGCGCGGAACAGCTGCGCGTCCTTGATGATCGCCATCTTGGCGATCTCCCCCAGCCCGCAACGGATCTGGCGCGCGGGCAAGGTCCGGAGGAACGCCGGATCGTTGATCGACGCGTGCGCCGGGTGGTACGACCCGAGCATGTTCTTGGTGCCGAGGGCGTTGACCCCGGTCTTGACGCCGACGCCGACGTCGACCTGGCCCACCAGGGTGGTGTTGACCTTGATGTAGCGCACGCCCCGGCAGTAGACGGCCGCCGCGAAGCCCACCGTGTCGCAGGTGACGCCGCCGCCGACGGCGATCATCACGCCGCGCCGGTCCAGCCCGGCGGCCTTGGCCTCCGCGCAGATCCGCTCGACGGAGTCCATGGTCTTCTGTGCCTCGCCGCCGCCGATCACCACCACGCTCCAACTGCCCGGCGCCAGACGCTCGGCCAGGTAGCGGCGTAGCTGTGCGCCGTAGAGCCGGTCGACGGACGGGCCGAGGAAGGCGATCACCCGGCGCCCTTCGCAGTACTCGGCCAGCAGCGGGTTCCCCGGTGCGAACACGCCGTCGGTGAGGTCGACGCGGTACGAAGTCCCCTCCGGTGCACGGAGCGCGAAGCCCCCGTCGTCGGCCAGCACCCCGTGCCCGGCCCATGCTGTCTGCTCCGCCACAACACTCCTCGGATCGGCCGGTCCCTGACCGGACGTGTCGTCAACTGCGGTAACGGGCCAGAGTTAAACAGTTGATAGCCAGATATGGCAAGGATCTTCAGAAACTTGCAGCAATCTCTTGCAGAGGTTTGGGGCCGGTGCGAGCATCGAGGCTCCGCCACCCGAGGAGTCCTCAGATGACCGCACCCATGACGGCGCCGGCCCCCGCACGCACACGTTGGGACTGGTGGGAGGACGCCGTCATCTACCAGGTCTATCCGCGCAGCTTCGCCGACAGCGACGGCGACGGCTGCGGGGACCTGAACGGAATCCGCGACCGTCTGGGCCACCTGCGGGAGCTGGGTGTCGACGCGCTCTGGATCTCGCCGTTCTACACCTCACCGCAGGCCGACGGCGGCTACGACGTGGCGGACTACCGCGCCGTCGACCCGGTGTACGGCACGGTCGGCGACGCCGACGCGCTGATCACCGACGCGCACGCCCTCGGCCTGCGGGTGATCGTCGACGTGGTCCCCAACCACTGCTCGGACCAGCACCCGTGGTTCCTGCGGGCACTGCGCGAGGGCGCCGGCTCCCCACTGCGGTCCCGGTTCCACTTCCGCCCCGGCCGCGGCCCCGGCGGCGAGGAGCCGCCGAACGACTGGATCTCCCTGTTCGGCGGCCCCGCCTGGACGAGGACCACCGAACCCGACGGCACCCCGGGCGAGTGGTACCTGCACCTCTTCGCCGCCCAACAGCCCGACCTCAACTGGGACTCCACCGCCGTCCAGGACGAGTTCCGGTCCATCCTGCGGTTCTGGCTGGACCTCGGCGTGGACGGATTCCGGGTCGACGTCGCACACGGCCTGGTCAAGGCCCCGGGCCTGCCCGACCTCGGGCGCTACGAACAGCTCGGCCTCCTCGGCGAAACGTCGGTACCGTACTTCGACCAGGACGGCGTCCACGAGATCTACCGCTCGTGGCGCACCCTGCTGGAGGAGTACCCGGGCCAGCGGATCGCGGTGGCGGAGGCCTGGACCCGGACACTGGACCGCACCGCCCGCTACGTCCGCCCCGGCGAGCTCCACCAGGCCTTCAACTTCAAGTTCATGAACGCGCCCTGGGACGACGTCCGGCTGCGCGAACTGATCACGACGTCCTTGGCCGCCATGGGCACCGTGGACGCCCCCACCACCTGGACGCTCTCGAACCACGACGTCATCCGGCACGCCACCCGGTACGCGCAGGGCGACCCGGCCCGCGGCCTGCGCCGGGCCCGGGCCGCCGCGCTGCTGATGCTCGCGCTCCCCGGCTCCGCGTACCTCTACCAGGGTGAGGAGCTGGGCCTCCCCGAGGTCACCGACATCCCCGACGAGGTCCGCCGGGACCCGGCCTTCCACCGCGCCGACGGCGGCCACGGCATGCGCGACGGCTGCCGGGTCCCGCTCCCCTGGTCCGGCACCCGGGCCCCGTACGGCTTCGGCCCCGTGCCCGGCGGCCCCTCCTGGCTGCCCCAGCCCCCCGAGTGGGCCGACCTCAGCGTCGAGGCGCAGACCGGCGATCCGCGATCCGTCCTGGAGCTGTACCGCAGCGCGCTGCGCCTGCGCCGGACCCTTCCCGCGCTCGGCGCCGGCCGGTCCGTCGAATGGCTGGACCTGGCACCCGGGGTGCTCGCGTTCCGGCGCGACAGCGACCAGGGCGCCGTGGTCTGCGCCGTCAACACCACCGGCGCGCCGGTCCGCGTCACCGACGGCGGACTCGGCGCCCTCCTGCTCTGCTCGGCCGAACCACCGGTCACCGAGCACCCCGGCGAGGTGCTGCTGGCAGCCGACAGCACCGGCTGGTGGCTGGCCGGCTGACGAGCGTCCCCGGGGGCTTCCCGCTGCCGTCACTCTAACGGCGACGCCAGAGCTTGTCATCGGATGGATGACGCGCTACAAAGGTGTCAGGTGAAGCGCACTGGCCCCCTGATCCTTCTGGAGGTGTTTCGCGATGCTGATGCGCACCGACCCGTTCCGCGAACTGGACCGTCTGACCCAGCAGTTCCTGAACACGACCGGCACCTGGTCGCGTCCGGCCCCGATGCCGCTGGACGCCTACCGCACCGGCGACGAGTACGTGATGTGCTTCGACCTGCCGGGTGTGAGCCCGGACGCGATCGACATCGACGTCGAGCGGAACATGCTCACCGTCAAGGCCGAGCGCCGTCCCCGCCCCGAGGGCGACGACGTGAAGTGGGAGCTGTCCGAGCGCCCGCTCGGGATCTTCTCCCGCCAGGTGATGCTCTCGGACACCCTCGACCCGGCCGGGATCAGCGCCGACTACGACGCCGGCGTGCTGACCCTGAGGATCCCGGTCGCCGAGAAGGCCAAGCCCCGCAAGATCGCCATCGGCCACAACGGCACCCCGAAGCAGATCCAGGCCTGACCCGCACCCCCGGAGCCGTTCCGGGCCGCCCCGCCCCTCCCCCGCGGGGCGGCCCGGAAGACCTCGCTACGACCTCCTCCTCGGCCGCCCCGCACCACGGCACCGCTCCTGATGACACGTCCCGCACCGCGCGGGCCCCTCTCCCCCGGAAGGCCACCGTCATGACCCGGCACCGCCACCTGATCCAGCAGGTCCGCGCCCTGGGCCGCTACACCACCGACGAGGAAGCCGAGCGCGTCCTCACCGCGGTCCTCACCGTCCTCGGCTCCCAGCTCACCGGCGAGGAACGCTGCGACCTCGCCGCGGCGCTTCCCGAGCGGGCCCGCGCCCTCTTCGCCGCCCAGATCCCCCTTCCCGAACCGGTCACCGCCCCCGCCTTCGTCGAAGCCGTCGCCCGCAACCTGGGCACCAGCCTCACCGCCGCCCGCTGGGACACCTCCTCCGTCCTGGCCGCCCTCGGCGACCTCGCCGACGACCGGCTCACCGACCGCCTCCTCACCCACCTGCCCCGCGGATACGCACTGCTGTTCGGCCGCGCGGACCTGACGATCGCCGCCTGAACGGCCCCGCACCCAGGCGTCCCCGCCCCGGCCGGACGCCCGTTCCGGAAGCTCGACCTGCCGCCCGGAGACGCCGTGCGCGGACCAACGGCGGCCGGTCAGAGGTCGGCCCGGCCGCCGCGGACCACGCAGGAGGCGCTGTTCTCCCAGCCCCACCCGTCACCATCGGGGTCGGAGGAAGCGCTCACGCAGTACGGGTAGCCGTTCGGCGCCCTGGTCGGCAGGGGGGACGGCGTACTGCCGGTGTCGGCCCGGCCGCCGCGGACCACGCACGAGGCGCTGTTCTCCCAGCCCCACCCGTCACCGTCGGGGTCGGAGGAAGCGCTCACGCAGTACGGGTAGCCGTTCGGCGCCCTGGTCGGCAGCGGGGACGGCGAGGGCGACTGGCCGGGCCGGTCGTAGATCGTGGCGGGGCGGGCGGTGGCGGCGATGCCGTTGGCTCCGTCGAAGAACCGCTTGCCCCAGGCGGTCGGCGAGTTCGTGTCGAAGCCGTCGACCAGGTCGAGGTACTCGACGCCGCCGCCGTTGCCGCTCCAGGACCAGCCGATGTAGCCGACCGAGAGGGACTGGGCGGTACCCATGATGGCGTCCTCGTCGGGGTTGCCGTCGCTGTGGTTGGCGCCGAACTCACCGACCACGATGGGCAGTCCGGCGTTGACGTAGGCGCCGAGGTAGGACTGGACCTCGGCGGCGGTGTCGTAGACGCCGTACATGTGGATCGAGAAGATCGTGTTGCGGTCGGGGTCGGACTGGAAGACCGAGCCGGCGTTGTCGCGCATCGTGTGGGACCAGTCCTGGCCCCAGTTCGGCCCGTCGACCATCAGGGCGTGGTGGAGGCCGGCGGCGCGGATCCTGCTGATCGCGCTCTTGGTGGCGGCGGTCCAGGCGGCGTAACCGCTGTTGCCCCAGGGTTCGTTGGCGATGTTGACGACGACGTAGGCCTCCTGGCCGGCGAGGACGCTCTTGTTGTCCACCCAGAACTGGGCGGCCCGGTCGAGCGTGGTGGCGGCGCCGTCCTCGCCGTAGCCGGTGGCGTCGTGGACCTCCAGCACGCAGATCACCTTGGCGCGCTTGCACTGGTCGATCAGGGTGGCGAGCTGGGCGGAGCCGGTGCGGGTCCAGCGGTCGCCGTTGCTGAGCACGACGCGGACGGTGTTGGCGCCCCTGCCCGCGATGTCGGCGATGGCGGTGGTCCGGGTGGGGTACCAGGTGTACGCGTGGTTGACCCCTCGCATCACGAACTGGCTCCCGTTGGCCTCGTAGACGCGGCCGTTACTGACGTGGATGCCGGTACCGGCGGCCTGGGCACCGCCCGGGGCGAACCCGAACACCCCGAACAGCAACCCGAAGGCGGCTGCGAGTGCTGCTCCGACCGTCGTGAGCGCTCTGCGGCTCTGCGGCTTGTCCATTGAGACTCCTCAAATCGTTTGTGGGGGCCTGGAGTCGATGGCCTCGACCAACGCGCGGGTACGCGTCGACGCCGTCATCGCCCTCCAGTCGTTCTCGAACGGCCTGCCGGTGATGGGGCGTCAGGCCTTCGGGGCGCTCACCAGGGCGAGCCACGCGTCGGCCAGCAGGCGGTGGCCGACGGGGGTGGGGTGCACGCCGTCGGCCGCGATCAGGGCGGGATCGCCCGCCGTCCGGGCGGCCTGGTTGAGCAAGCCGTCGGCGGCCAGTAGGCCCGCGTCGTGCGTGGCGGCGAGGCGGCGGACGGCCTGGATCCGGGCGTCGAGGTCGGCCCGCCAGCCCCACTGCTCCTCCCGCACGGGCACCAGGAACGGCTCGATCAGCACCAGTCGGGGAGCGCAGTGCCCGGACAGGTCTCCGAGCAGCCGGTGGTAGTCCCGCTCCCACCGGTCGACCGGGCTCGGCAGGCCCCGGTCGTGGCGGCGCCAGGTGTCGTTGACGCCGATCAGGACGGAGACCAGCCCGGGCCGGTGGGCGAGGGTGTCCGCCGGCCAGCGCTCGCGCAGGTCCGCGAGGCGGTCGCCGCCCACGCCCCGGTTGAGCACCACCGGGGTACCGGGGAGCCCGGCGGCGGCCAGCGCGGCGTAGCCGTGGCCGAGGTCTCCGGGGCAGCCGCGGTCGCGGCCGGCCTCGGTGATGCTGTCGCCCTGGAAGAGGACGGTGGTGCGGGGGTGCATGCGGGACTCCTCCCGGAGGGCCCGCCGCCCGGGCTGACGGTCACCGGGCGGCGGGCGGTCAGTGGGTCAGCCCGCCGCGGCCATCGCCTTCGCATGGGCTGCGAAGAGCTGCGCGCCGGCACGGGTGGGGTTGGCCGGGTCGTTGTTCCACATCACCCGGTGGCCGTCGTGGTCGGGGTAGAAGGAGCCGTCGTCGACGCGGGAGGTGAGCAGCCAGAACTGGTCGCCGGCCGCGCCGTTCGCGAGTGCGGCGTCGGTCCAGGCGCGATAGGCGGCGTCGCGGGTCGCGGCGTCGGGGATGTCGCGGGCCGGGTCGATCTGCAGGCCGAACTCCTCGACGACGACGGGTTTGCGGAGCTCGCGGCCGTCGGCGAGATGGTCGGTGATCCAGCGGGTACCCCATGCGGTGGCGTTGGCGCCGTGCTTGGAGCCGCTGGTCTCCCCCCAGTTCTGCGGGTAGACGTGCACGGTCCCGTAGTCGACGGCGGGCAGGGCGGTGAGCTTGCGCCAGTCGCTGCCCTCGTAGTCGGAGTAGGGATAGTCCGCGTGGCCGGGCTCGCCGTAGAAGCCCTCGTCGCCGACGGCGAGGAGCTGGCGGGGGGCCAGGGCCTTGACGTAGTCGCTCATCTCGCGGGCCCAGCCGAGGAGAGTGGCGCCGGACTTGTCACTGCGGCAGCGCGGCTCGTTGGCGAGCTCCCAGGCCATGACGGTGGGGTCGTCGTCGTAGCGCAGACCGGTGTAGCGGTTGCGGCGCCCGATGACGTGCTTGGCCCAGGCCCGGTAGGCCTTCTTGCATGTGGCGTCGGTGTAGAAGCGGTCGTGGTGGGTGCCGTCGCCGTAGGAGTCGTCGGGCAGGTCGAGGAACCAGGAGACGTACTGGCGCATGCCGCCGTAGTCGGGCCAGTTGTTGACCAGCGGGAGGACCAGACGGAGACCGAGCCGGCCGGCCTTGTGGACGGCGTAGTCGAGGCTGTCGAAGGCGGCCTCGTCGTACTGGAACGGCTGGGGCTGGAGGGCTCGGTGGGAGTGCCCTTCGCCGTCGGCGAAGGCCCAGGCGCGGATCACGGTCAGGCCCATCGCGGCGGCGTCGTTCAGTACGGCGTCGATCATGTAGTGGGACTGCTGGTGCAGGTAGTAGCAGTTGGTGCCGCCGAAGCGGAACTTCCGACCGTTCAAGCGCAGTTCACCGTTTCCGGCGGTGACGAACGAGCGCCTTGCGCCGTCCTCGCTGCCGCGGCCCTGCCGCTGCTCGTCGTCCTGGCCGGCGCCAGTGGTGGCGGAGGCGGCGCCGCCGAGCAGCGGGGTGGCGGCGACGCCGAGGGCGACGGCGCCGAGCAGGGTGCGGCGGGCGGTGGTGCGGGGCTGGTCGTTCACGGGTCTCCTCCGGACAAGCGGCGGGTGGGATGGTGCCTGGGGGCGTGAGGGTTCGGTCAGCGGGCCCGCGGGACCTTCGCGCGGAACAGGGTGGCGTCACCGTCCAGCCGGACGGGTCCGCCGGCAGCAGGCAGGTAGGCGGACCGGCCGGGTCCGAGGGCGGGCCCGTCGTCGACCCGGGCGGTGCCGCGGACGCAGAGCAGGATCTGCGGTCCGTCGTCCGCGATCCGCAGGGGTGCTCCGAGTTCGATCCGGGAGAGGCTGAACTCCTCGGCGGGAGTGAGGAACTCGAGCTCTTCGGGCCCGACGGGGACGGCGGGGACGTGGTGCGGCGCGGTGGGACGGAAGTCGACCACGGCGGCCAGCCCGGCGGTGTCGACGTGCTTGGGGGTGAGGCCGCAGCGCAGCACGTTGTCGGAGTTGGCCATGATCTCGACGCCGAGGCCGTGCAGGTAGGCGTGCGGAACACCGGCGTCCAGGTAGAGGGCCTGGCCCGGGCCCAGCCGCACGTGGTTGAGGAGCATCGCGGCGAGGATCCCCGGGTCGCCGGGGTGGTCGAGGGCGGCGCCCCGGTAGGCGGCCCAGACGGCCGCGTCCGGGTCGGCACCGGAGGCCAGGTCCGCCAGGGCGGAGGGGAGTTCGGCGGCGGCCTGCTCTCCCCTGGTCCGGTCCTCGGCGAGTGCGCCGGTCAGCACGGTGCGCAGTGCCTGGTCAGCGGGGGCGGTACGCAGCTGCCGGATCCAGGGGTCCAGTACCGGCAGTGCCAGCCGCTCCCAGAGCGCGGCGGTGACCCGCGGGTCGCGGAAGCCGCAGAGTGCCTCGAAGTCGCTCAGTGCGCAGATCAGTTCGGGCTTGTGATGGCGGTCGCGGTAGATCCGGTGCGGGGCGTCCAGCGGGATGCCGGCGGCCTGTTCCCCGTCGTACCCGGCCGCCGCCTGGGCGGTCGTCGGGTGGACCTGCACGGAGAGGGCGTGGTCGGCGGCCAGCAGCTTCAGCAGGAAGGGCAGGCGGGGTCCGAAGCGGCCGGCCACCCGGCCGCCGAGCTCGTGCTGCGGATCCCGGGTGATGACGGTGTCCAGGCCTTCGCTGCCGTGGCCGCGGTCGATCCGGGCGGGAGCGCCGGGGTGGGCACCCATCCACAGCTCGGCCTCGGGCACGCCGGTGGGCCGGCGGCCCGTCAGTTCGGCGAGCGCGGTGGCGGACCCCCAGGTGTAGTGGCGGATGGGAGTGGTGAGCAGGTCGGCGGTCATGTCGGTGCTCCGGTGTGCGTGGGCCCCGACCCGTCCCCGGGCTTCCTCACCCTCACGAGGAGTCGGGGACGGGTCGGGAGTCTGTGGGAGGGGGTCAGCGGGCCGGTGGCCCGCTGCTGCCGCGCGGCACCAGGACAGGGGTGGAGGCCGGCCCGGTGGGCGGTCGCCGGTGCTCGATGACGTCGAACAGGGTGCGGGCGACAAGGGCTCCGTAGCCGTGGACGTCGTGGCTCATCGCGGACAGCGGGGGGTGGGTGAGCCGGCACAGCTGGGAGTCGTCCCAGGCGATCAGCGACAGGTCGGTGGGTACCCGGAGGCCGAGTTCGGCGGCGACGGCGATGCCGGCCACGGCCATGATGTCGTTGTCGTAGATGATCGCGGTGGGGCGGTCGGCGGAGGCCAGCAGCATCCGGGTGGCCCGGGCGCCGGCCCGGCCGGAGAAGTCGGTGGGCAGGCTGCGCGGCGGCTCCAGGCCGAGCTGTTCGGCGACGGCCTCCAGCGCCCGGGTACGAATGGCGGTGTGGCCGAGTGCCGGGTCGCCGCCGACCCGGGCCAGCCGGCGGTGGCCGAGCATCGCCAGGTAGCGGACAGCGTCCTCGACGGCGGCGCAGTCGTCGGTCCAGACGGCGGCCAGCGCCCCGCCGGCGAGCGTCGGGTGGCCGGCCGCCACGGCGGGCAGGCCGAGCGCGGCTACCGCCGGGACACGCGGGTCGGCCTCGGTGAGGTCGACCAGGACGGCGCCGCCGACGCGGCGGGCGCGCCACCAGGTGCGGTGCACGGCGATCTCCTGCTCGCGATCGCGCACCAGGCGCAGCAGCAGGGTCGCCGAGCGCTCCGCCAGGACGCTCTCGATGCCGGAGATGAACTCCATGTAGAAGGGTTCCAGGCCGAGTTGGTGTGCCGGGCGGGCGAGGACCAGTCCGACGGTCTCGCTGCCGGGGGCGCGCCGGGCCAGGCTGCGGGCGGCTCGGTCGGGTACCCAGCCGAGTTCGTCGGCGGCGGCCCGGATCCGCTGCCGGGTGGGCGCGGACACCCCGGGCCTGTCGTTGAGGGCCAGTGATACGGCGCCGGCGGAGACACCCGCGCGGGCGGCGACGTCGCGGATGGTGACGCGTACGCTCATCGCCGTGCCCTCCTGGCAGTGCTCCGGGCCGCGTTCCGGGCAGGGTGCCGGGCCGGGTTCCGGGTCGGGTTCCGGGCGGGGTTCCGGGCCGGCGGCACCGCGGCGCGGGTGCGGTGCCGCCGGACCGTCGCCCTGGGGAGCCGGTTCACTTGCTGGAGCCGGCGGCGAAGCCGGCGTAGATCAGGCGCTGGAGGGCGAGGAAGACCACCAGTGTGGGCAGGATGACCAGGATGGTGCCGGCGGAGATGATCTCCCAGTTGACGCCGAACGGTCCCTGGAAGCGGAACAGTGAGGTGGAGATGGTGCCCAGGTCGCTGGAGGGCATGTAGAGGAAGGGGATGAAGAAGTCGTTGTAGACGGTCACGCCCTTGACGATCACCACGGTGGCGATGGCGGGCTTGAGCATCGGCAGGATGATCCGCCAGTAGATCGTGAAGCTGTTGGCACCGTCGAGGCGGGCGGCTTCGTCGAGGGAGACCGGGATGGAGCGGATGAACTGCAGGAAGATGTAGATCGAGACGATGTCGGTGCCGAGGTAGAGCAGGATCGGCGCCCAGCGGGTGTTGAACGCGCCCAGGTTGTCGATGATCTGGAAGGTCGCCACTTGGGTGGTGACGCTGGGCACCAGGCTCGCCAGCAGGAAGAGCGCCATGACGAGCTTCTTCAGCCGGAAGTCGAAGCGGTCGATGGCGTAGGCGGTCATCGAGCCGATGACCACCGTGCCGGTCACCGAGACCAGCAGGATGAAGGTGGTGTTGAGGAAGGCGGGCAGCATCTTGCCCTGGGTGAAGGCGATGTGGAAGTTCTCGAAGTTGAGCCAGTTGCCCGGCAGGTCGAGCGGGCCGGTGTCGAGGGCCTCCTGACGGGTCTTCAGCGCGGTGAACATGATCACCACGAGCGGGATCAGCACGACGGCGCCGGCCAGGACCAGGGAGAGGTACTTGGCGCCGCCGGCGGCGGCGGACCGGGCGTGGATCCTCCCCGCGGCGCGGGGGTGCCGCTCGGGGGTGACGGGGTCGGTGGTCACGACAGTTCCACCCTCTCCTCCGGCACCAGGCGGCGCTGGATCCAGGTGACGAGCAGGATCAGGACGAGCAGGACGACGGCGCTGGCCGAGGCGAGGCCGTACTTGTCGAACTTGAAGGCCATGTTGATGCTCTGGATGACGAAGGTCTGCGAGCCGTTGGCGCCGCCGGTCATGATGTAGGGGATCTCGAAGACGGCCAGCGAGCCGGAGACGGCGAGGATCGCGCTGAGACTGATGACGGGCTTGATGCCGGGCGCGATGATGTGGCGGAACTGCTGCCAGCGGTTGGCGCCGTCGAGCGCGGCCGCTTCGTAGAGGTGGGGCGGGATGGACTGGATGGCGCCGAGGAACAGCACCAGGTTCAGGCCGGTGTAGCGCCACACCGACACGCCGGCCAGCGACGCGTTGACCAGGTCCGGGTCACCCATCCAGAGGTGCTCGCCGTGGACACCGAGGAGCGCGAGCAGGGAGTCCAGGGTGCCGTGCGGCCGGAAGAAGTAGAGGAAGACGAAGCCGATCGCGACGCCGTTGATCAGGTACGGGAAGAAGAGGATGCCCTTGAAGAAGTTCCGGAACCTGGTGTCGAAGCTCAGCACCGTGGCGAAGTAGAGCGCCAGGCAGATCTGCACCACCGCGGCGATCAGGTAGACGCCGCTGACCAGGAACACCTTGAACAGCTCGGGGCGGGTGAACAGGTCGGTGTAGTTCTCGAATCCGACGTTGTTCTTCTCCGGGCTGATGCCGTCCCAGTCGGTGAAGCTGTAGCCGATCATGTCGCCGATCGGCAGGTAGGTGAAGGTCACCAGCAGCCCGAGCGGCACCAGCAGGTAGAGCCACGGGGTGAACCACCAGTGCCTGCGGACGCCCTCGCGCCGGGCGACGCGGTCCCGGACGCCCTTGCGCCGGGCGACGCGGCCCCGGTCGGCCGGGGCGGCGGCGAGGGTGGTCCGCGCGGGGGGCTTTCCGGTGCCCCGGTCCCTCTGCAGTGCAGTCATCTTCGTTCCTTCGTAGGTCCTGGCGTCCGGTGAGCGGCACGGCCCGGCCCCGGTGTCAGAGCGGATGGGCCCGGGCCGCGCCGCTCGGTCCCGTGGGTCAGCCGACCGTCTTCTGCGACTCGGACCACTTCTTGTTGAGCTCGGCGAAGTAGCTCTTCTGGTCGCCGGCGGCGGCGCCGCGGGCGATGTCGACCAGCTTCTGCCGGTAGTCCGGGGCGTCCAGGTTGATCTCCGCGCCCTTGTCGATCTTCTTGACCGCGGCCAGCTTCTCCTGGTTCTGGCTGATCATCCGCACGCCCTTCTCGATGAAGGGCTTGAGCGCGCTGGGGAGTTCGGTGCCCTTGACGGAGGAGATGCCCTGCTCGTTCTGAGCGGCACCGGACTTGTTGACGAACCAGTCGATCCAGGCCCGGGCCGCTTCCTGGTTCTTGGAGTGCTTGTTGATCGCGTACTTGTAGTCCGGCTGCAGGACGGTGCACGGAGTGCCGGTCGTCGAGGGGAAGGGCATGTAGCCGATGTCGTCCGGGTTCGCACCGGCCTTGGAGGCGGCGTCGCGCACCTGCGCGATGGACCAGGAGCCGAGGTACATCGACCCGACCTTGCCGGTGGCCAGCAGGACCTTCGAGTTGTCCCAGTTGGTGGTGGTCGGGTCCTCCTCGGAGAGCTTCTCGTGGACGACCGAGTACAGCAGGCTGTCGATGGTGAAGATGTCGTTGCCGCCGGTCCACGGCAGCGGTGTGGTGGCCATGGCGTCCTTGGCCCCGGGGTCGCAGCTCGGGGAGCTGACCGCGTCGGTCCACTGCCGCAGCGGCCAGCCGTCGTGGTAGTTGGTGTAGTACGGGGTGGCGGCGCCCTTGGCCTTGAGGGCCTTCAACGCGGTGACGAACTCCTCCGGCGTCTTCGGCCACTCGGTGACGCCGGCGTCCGCCCAGACCTTCTTGTTGTAGACGAAGCCGGTCACCGTGCCGTAGTTGGCGATGCCGTAGACCTTGCCGGCCACCGTCGAGTAGTCGGTCCACTGGTACTGCTTCGACAGCTCGGCGGCCTCGCCCAACGGCGAGAAGAAGTGGGGGAACTGGGCGATCGACAGGTCCGAGGGGATCGGCAGCACGTCACCGTAGTTCTCGGTGTTCATGCGGATCTTGACTTCGCCCTCGTAGTCCTTCATCCCCTCGAACTTCACCTTGACGTTCGGGTAGACCTTCTTGAACTCGGCGGCGTACTTGTCCAGGATGCCCTCGCCGAGCTGGTCCGTGCGGTTCGTCAGGACCGTGATCGAGCCCGACACCTTGGCCGGGTCGGCGTTGACCGTCGGGACCGAGGAAGCGCCGTCGCCGCCGTTGCTGCTACACGCCGTGAGCACCACCGTGGTCGCGGCCGCGACGGCCACCCATCCTCTTCGCATCTCGCTCATCCTTCGTGCTGATCGTCTTGTGACACGGGGGAGGCAACACCCAGCAGGCCTGGCCGGTCTCCCTGGCTGCTGGACGCTTAACGTAGACGTCACTTCGCCGTCATGTCCATAGAGCGGTCAACATTGATATCCACTAGTTCTGTGTCCAATCAAGGCGGTCTTTACTAAAACATTGCCTAACAAGATATCGAATCGTCCTTGATGCCCGATCGCGACCGGCGGCCGCTGGACAACGTTGTCGCGGTGGATCAGAATCACCGGGATCGCCCCGGCGGCGCCCCGTCCAGCGCTGCGGCACCCCCCTGCCACACATGCGGAGAAGTTACAATGAGTTACGACATGGCCGCTCCCGCAACGACACCCGGACCTGTTGGGCCGGCCCCGGGCGGCGCCCTCGCGGGACCGCTGATCGCGGCTATCGACATCGGTGGCACCAAGATCGCGGGCGGCCTGGTCGACACCGACGGCGCACTGCTCCACCAGCTCCAGGTGCCCACCCCCGCCGACGGTGACCGGCACGAGCTGATGGCCGCCGTCGACCACGTCCTCGACGAGCTCGCCCGCCTCCCCGCCTGGCAGCACGTCCGGGCCCTCGGCATCGGCAGCGCCGGCCCCGTCGACATCGCCGCCGGCACCGTCAGCCCGGTCAACCTGCCCGGCTGGCGCGGTTTCCCGCTGCGCTCCGAGGCCGCCGAGCACCCCGCCGTCCGCGGCCTTCCGGTCGTAGTCGGCGGCGACGCCGTCGCCATGACCGCGGCCGAACACTGGCGCGGCGCCGCCCGCCCCTTCCGCCACGCACTGTGCCTGGTGGTCTCCACCGGCGTGGGCGCCGGGCTGGTGCTCGACGGCCGCCTGCACACCGGCGCCACCGGCAACGCCGGGCACCTCGGCCACATCAGCATCGACTACCGGGGCCGCCCCTGCCCCTGCGGCTCCCGCGGCTGCCTCGAAGGACTGGCCTCCGGCACCGCCATCGCCCGCACCGCCGCAGAACTCGGCTGGCGGCCAGGCCCGGACGGCCTGGCCACCGCGGGCGCGGTCGCCGTCGCCGCCCGGGCCGGCGACCCGCTCGCCCTGACCGCCTACGACCGCGCCGCCCTGGCGCTGGCTGCCGGGATCGCCGCCACCGCCACCCTCGTCGAGATCGAGGCCGCGGTGATCGGCGGCGGCGTGGCCAGGGCCGGCTCCGTCCTCTTCGACCCGCTCACCCGCCACCTCGCCTCGTACGCCACCCTGTCCTTCGCCCGCGGACTGAGCCTGGTGCCCGCGCACCTGGGCACCGACGCCGGCCTGGTCGGCGCCGCCGCCCTCGCCCTCCCAGCCCTGCCCGCCCACCGCTGACGCCCTTGGCCTTCCCGCCGACCCGCGGGACGACGGCGCCGACCCGCGGGACGACGGCGCCGACCCGCGCCGTCCCTGCCCTCCGGACCCGGATCCCCACCCGCCCGACCGCCCGGGGATCGGCGGAGAAGGCCCCGCCGCCCGCGAGATGAGCCGCGGGCACGCGGCGGTCCGCCGGCCGGACGACCTGACAGGATGTACCGGGAACGCGTGCACGCGCGTCGCCGGGCCACCAGCCGTCGGAGGGGAACAGCATGCAGCACCGGGTGACGATCCGAGACGTCGCCGCCCGCGCCGGGGTCTCCGCCGGCGCCGTCTCGCTCGCCCTCAACGACCGGCCCGGCGTCTCGCAGGAGACCCGCCGCCGCATCACCGAAGCCGCCCGCGAACTCGGCTGGTCCCCCAATCTCGCCGCCCGTTCACTGGCCCGCGGCCCCCGGGTGCACACCATCGGCATGGCGATCAGCCGCGAAGCCGTGGCCGAGGGTCTCGACGCCCTCCACATGGCGCTCATCGGCGGCATCGAGAACGTCCTGTCGGAACGCCCCTGCTCCCTGCTGCTCCGCCTCACCGCCAGCAGGGAGATGGAGATCGCCCTCTACAAGCAGTGGTGGCAGTCCGGCCAGGTCAACGGAGCGGTGCTGACCGGGGTGACCGCGAACGACCCCCGGATCGAGCCGACCCACCGTCTGGGCATGCCGGTGGTCGCCGTCACCCACCCCGACCACAGCGGGCCCTTCCCGGCGGTCTGGATGGACGAGGCGGCGGCGATCACGGAGGCCGTGCGCTACCTCGCCGTCCTGGGGCACCGCCGGATCGCGCACATCACGGGCCCGGCCAGGCTCGGCAGCGCGCTGGTCCGCTCGCGGGCGTTCGAGGACGTCGCCGTCGAACTGTCTCTCCAGGACCACCGCCACGTGCCCACCGACCTGTCCGCGCACCAGGGCGCCAGAGCCACCCGGGAACTGCTCACCGCCGATCGCCCGACCGCGATCGTCTACGACAACGACATCATGGCCGTGGCCGGCCTGGCTGTCGCCGCCGAGTTGGGCCTGCGGGTCCCCGAGGACGTGTCGCTCGTCGCCTGGGACGACTCCGACCTGTGCCAGATCACCAGACCCGGACTGTCCGCCCTCAGTCACGACCCGTTCGCGTTCGGCTCCGAGATCGCGCGGTGCCTGCTCGAACTGCTGGACACCGGACGGGCCGATTCCCGCATTTCCGGTACGCCCGTCCTGGTCCCGCGCGGTACCACCGGCCCGCCGCCGCGCCGGCCGTGAGCCCTGCCCGTACTCAGCGCCGGGCCGCTGGGACGGGTGGCGCGGCAGTGCTTCCGCGGGGTGTCAGCTGCGGGGCGGTGTCTTCGTAACCGCCGCTCTTCTGCCCCGAGATCAGCGCCAGCAGGGTCTGGGCGGCGTGCGCGCCGTAGGCGTGGATGTCCCGGGTCAACGCGGTCAGCGCGGGCCGTACCACCTGGACGAGTGGGGAGTCGTCCCAGGCGACGATCGACAGGTCCCCGGGCACCTGGAGTCCGATCTCCTGGGCGACCGACAGGCCGGCCACGGCCATGATGTCGTTGTCGTACAGGATCGCGGTGGGCCGGTCGGGGGTGAGCAGCAGACGCCGCGTCGCCCGCGCACCCTCCACGCCGGTGTAGTCGGTGTGGACGACCGGCGCGGCCTCCAGCCCCAACTCCTGGCACACGGTGGTGAAGGCCACGTCACGCAGTGAGGTGTGCACCAGGCCGGTGAGCCCGGCGACCCGGCCGACCCGGTGATGGCCCAGCGCCGCGAGGTACTCCAGCGTCTCGCGGATCGCCGCGGCGTCGTCGGACCACACCGGGGTCAGGCCACCCGAGCCGGACGGGTGACCGATGACGACCGTCGGCAGGCCGAGCTCCTCCAGGGCCGGCACCCGCGCGTCGTCCTCCCGCAGGTCCACCAGAATCGCACCGTCGATCTGCCGCTCGCCCCACCAGCGCCGGTACGCCTCCAGTCCGCGTTCGTGGTCGGAGACCACCTGGAGCGCCAGCGAATAGGAGGCGTCGGACAGGACGTTCTCGATCCCACCGATCAGCTCCATGAAGAACGGCTCGGTCCCCAGCATCCGGGCCGGCCGCGCCAGCGCCAGACCCACCGCCGATGACTTGGCCCCGCTCAGCGCCCGGGCGGCGCTGTTGCGCACGAACCCGATCTCCTCGGCGACCTCCGCGATCCGGGCCCGGGTCGCCTCCGAGACGCCCGGCTGACCGTTGAGCGCGTTCGAGACGGAGACCTTCGACACGCCGACGATCTTGGCGATGTCGGCGATCGTCGGCCGTCGCCCGGCCGGACGCTGCTGCGGGGACACCTGATCCACGAGGACCCTTCTGGACGGCTTGGGCAGACCTTGCCCCCAAGCTACTACGGGCCCGGCCGTCCGCAGAAGCCGCCCCGGCATGCTCGGGGCAACCGGTTAACCAGCGGTTGACAGCGAGCTGGTGACCACGATGGCGCGCCTCGGAGTGAAGCGGTTAACTCGACGAGCGCCGTAGCCGGACGCGCCGGCGGCCGCCTCGGCGCGACCGCCGCCGACTCCGGTCGCACCCCAGCGGTCGGAGGTGGCGCGCCGGTGCGGCTCAGCAGGCGGCCTGCCGCACACCGGTGATCGACCGCAGCTGGCGAACCGGTAAAGGAAAGGCACTTAACTCCACGCTCGTCGTCAACGATCAGCGCGCTCCCGCAGACTCGATTGCCAGCTCCATCAGGGACTTCATCGCTCGACTGGGCCCACAAACTTCACCTAACCGGTTTATGGACAGGTTCAGTAGGAGGGGCTACGGTTGCTCCCACCCGCCTCCGGAACCACCCCCACAGCGAATGGAGCCGCACGATGAAGGACGTCACCCAGCTCGACCAGGGCTGGGCCCTGCACCACGCGGGGAGTCGGCTCCCCGCCGCCGTGCCCGGCTGCGTCCACACCGATCTGCTGGCCGCCGGTCTGATCCCGGACCCGTTCCTGGAGGCCAACGAGACCGACGTCGCCTGGGTCAGCCGCCAGGACTGGACCTACACCCTGGACCTGCCGGACCACGGCACCCGGCACGAGCGCACCGACCTGGTCTTCGAAGGGCTCGACACCGCCGCCACCATCACCCTCGGCGGCACGGAACTCGGCTCCACCCGCAACATGCACCGCGGCTACCGCTTCGACGCCACCGGCCTGACCGGCGAGCTGGCGGTGCGCTTCACCAGCGCCTACCGGGAGGCCGAGCGGGTGCGCGCCCTGGTCGGCGACCGCCCCAACGTCTATCCGGAGCCGTTCCAGTACATCCGCAAGATGGCCGCGAGCTTCGGTTGGGACTGGGGCCCGACCCTGCCCGGTGCCGGCATCTGGCGACCGGCCCGGATCGAGCGCTGGTCCACCGCCCGACTGGCCCGGGTGCGCCCGCACACCGCCGTCAACGGCACCACCGGCACCGTCGAACTCCACCTCGACCTGGAGCGCACCACCACCGGCGCGGCCCGCGAGCTCACGGCCACCGCCACCATCGGCGACCACACCGCCACGGTCGCCTTCCCGGTCGGCCAGGACACCGCCGTCATCGTCCTGGACGTCCCCGACCCCGCGCTCTGGTGGCCGCGCGGCTACGGCGACCAGGCCCTGTACGACCTCGACGTGACGCTCGCCGACGCACAGGGGCCGCTCGACAGCTGGCACCGCCGCGTCGGCTTCCGCACCATCGAGCTCGACACCTCCGACGACGAACACGGCAGCGGCTTCACCCTGGCGGTCAACGGCGTCCGCCTGTTCGTCCGGGGCGTCAACTGGATCCCCGACGACACCCTGGTCAGCCGGGTCACGCCCGAACGCTACCGGGAGCGCCTCACCCGCGCCGCCGAGGCCAACGTCGACCTCGTGCGGGTCTGGGGCGGCGGCATCTACGAGGACGAGGCCTTCTACGACACCTGCGACGAACTCGGCCTGATGGTCTGGCAGGACTTCCTCTTCGCCTGCGCCGCCTACCCGGAGGAGCAGCCGCTGCGCGGCGAGATCGAGGCCGAGGCCCGCGAGAACGTCGTCCGCCTCATGCCGCACCCCTCACTCGTGCTGTGGAACGGCAACAACGAGAACCTCTGGGGCTTCCGCGACTGGGGCTGGGAGACCGAACTCGCCTCGGCCTCCTGGGGCGAGGGCTACTACCTCGGCGTGCTGCCCCGCATCGTCGCCGAACTCGACCCCACCCGCCCCTACACGGCCGGCAGCCCCTGGTCCGGCAGCTGGGACCACCACCCCAACGACGTCGACCACGGCACCCACCACTCCTGGGAGGTGTGGAACCGCCAGGACTACGCCGAGTACCGGGCCACCGTCCCCCGCTTCGTCGCCGAGTTCGGCTGGCAGGCCCCGCCCGCCCACGCCACCCTGCGCCGCGCCCTGCCCACCGAAGAACTGGCCACCGACTCCCCCGGCATGCTCCACCACCAGAAGGCCGAGGACGGCAACGGCAAGCTCGACCGCGGCGTCGAGCGCCACTTCGACCTCCCCGCCGACTTCGACCGCTGGCACTACCTCACCCAGGTCGTCCAGGCCCGCGCCGTCGCCGCCGGCATCGAGCACTGGCGCTCCCACTGGCCCCGCTGTGCGGGGACCGTCGTCTGGCAGCTCAACGACTGCTGGCCGGTCTCCTCCTGGGCCGCCATCGACGGCGACGGCCGCCTCAAGCCGCTCTGGTACGAGCTGCGCCGCGTCTTCGCCGACCGACTCATCACCCTCCAACCCACCACCGGCGACGCCGCCCCGACCGTCGCCCTGGCCAACCAGGCAGCCCAGCCCTGGCACACCGTCGTCACCCTGCGCAGGGTCTCCGCCGACGGCACCACCACCACGACCACCGAACTGCCGGTGACCGTCGAAGCCCGCTCGGTGCTGCGCCTGCCGGTACCGAACGCGCTGGCGCCGACGGCCGGCTCGACCAAGGAGTTCCTGGCCGCCGACGCCGACGACCTGCGTGCGGTGCACTTCCCGGTACCGGACAAGCGGTTCGACTACGCGCGGCCCGAGTTCGAACTGACCGTGGAGCCGGTGGCCGACGACGACACGGCCCTCGACATCGTGGTCACCGCCCACACCCTCGTCCGCGACCTGCTGCTGCAGGCGGACCGGCTGGCACCCGACGCGGTCGCCGACCGAGGCCTCCTGACCCTGCTCGCGGGCGAGCGGGCCCGGATCCGGGTCACCGGGGCGCCCGGCATCGATGCCGACACCGCCCGCGCCGCCCTGTACTGCGTGGAACCCGCGTGACCAGGTCCACCTGACGCGCCGCTGACGGCTCGCTGCTACCGGGCTCCCACCGCCGGCAGCAGCGAGCCGCCAAGAGCTTCGCCGCCACCACCATGGTCGACGCCACCACCTGGCAGAGCAGCGGCGTCTCCTGCCCCTGACCCACACACGCCCGGGTGCCGCCGGGCCGCGCCGCTCCCGACGCGGTCGCGGGCCGCCGTACGCGCGGGCCGCGACCGCTCCCCGACCCTGCCGAGGGCCACCGGCCTTGATCGGCCGGCGGGCCGGCGCTGCCGCGCACGCCGGGCGGCGGCCGTACGGGGTGGGAGCGGGGGCGGTTCACCGGCGGGGGCGGTTTCCGCCGGCGGGGGCGGTTCGTGCCCGTTCGGACACGGGGCGGTTGCGCCCGTGCGCAGGAGTTGGCGCCGCGCGCTGCTCTTTCGCCCGACGGTCTGGACGGGCCCGACGGCCGCGATCGAGCATCTGGTGATCCATCGTCACCTCGCCGCCCCGTCAGCGGCGTTGCCACCGGCTGCCGATCACCGAGGAGGACCGCCGTGCAGCACCGTTCCCGCCCCACCCCCAAGGCGCTCGGCGCGGGCGCCGCCCTGAGCCTGGCGCTGGCGCTCACCCTGAGCGCCGCACCGGCCCTGGCCGCGCCCCCGGGCCCGGGGGCCGAACCCGATCCCGTCCCCGCCCTGGTGGCCGGGGAGGGCACCGCCGCTCCGCAGCTGGTGACCGGACTGGCAGAGGCCGCGCCCGGCGGCGCGGGCGAGGCGGCACGGGCCCATCTCGCGGCCCACCCCGACCGCTACCGGATCGACCCGGCGCAGCTGACCGAGCTCGCCGTCGCGGCGCAGCGGCCTGTAGACCGAAAATCCTTCGGCGCCGTACGGTGAAAGACCGTCATTCGAGGCGGTGAAGACCGGAAGATTTCCCGTCTCGCCTCGGTTGTCGCCCCGTCATCCGCCGACCGGAGCACCAGTGGGAGGCCGGGGCTCGGGCGTTCCCGGCCCAGAACCCTGCTTGTGGTGCCCTTCCGTACACCGACCCCGATGTCCACCTGTCGGAGCGATCTCCGCGCCGCGAGACCGGCTTCCGGCCGGAGAACCCGGGGCCGGCTGTCCTCCGCGCTCGGGTGTCCCGCGAGCCGTGCGCGTCGGCCGCGCAGGAGAGACCAGACGGTTCCACCGCCTGGACGACTTCCTCCGGAGCGGCGGAGACATCCGGTCCGCCGCCCGTAGGCTGGGGCCCGCGGCGCCGCCGGGGGGCGGAGCGTGCCGCGCTCAGAGTCGACCGAGGAGCCGAGCATGGACAGGCGCAGGGTGGTCGTGACCGGGGCGACCTTCCCGGACCAGGTGGTACGGAAGCTGGAGGCCGGCGGGTTCACCGTCGAGTCGCTCCCCGGCGACCTGGACGAGGACAAGGTGGTCCAGGCGCTGCACGGCGCCTGGGGCTACGTACTGGGCGGGTCGGAGGTGATGTCCGCGCGCGCGTGGGACCGGCTGCCGGATCTCGCGGTGGCGTGCTTCATGGGCACCGGCTACGGCTCCTTCATGGAAGTACCCGAGGGCGCTTCGCCGACCCGGTTCTGCTACACCCCGCACGCCAACGCCGTGGCCGTCGCGGAGTTCACCGTCGCTCAGATGCTCGACCTGGTCCGCGGGGTGACCCGCCGGGTGACGGGCGTGCGGGCGGGGCTGTGGAGCGAGGACGCGACGCCCTCGCTGGTCGGCGCCCGACTCGGGGTGGCCGGCATGGGCCACATCGGCCGCGAGGTGGCCCGGATGGCGCACGCCGCGTTCGGCATGGAGGTCCTGTACTGGAACCGCACGCACCGCCCGGAGCTCGACGGGCTGCCCTACACCGCAGTCGCCTCCCTGGACGACCTGTTCGAGGCCGCCGAGGTCGTGACCCTGCACTTCCCCCACCAGCCGGGCGTCAACGACGGCGTGATCGGCGCACGGCAGTTGACGGCGCTGGGCCCCGACGGCTTCCTGATCAACACCGCCCGCGCCGCCCTCGTCGACCCCGACGCCCTGCGCACCGCGCTCGCCGAGGACCTGATCGCCGGCGCGGCCTTCGACGGCTACTACACCGAACCGACGCCGGACCCGGCCGAGGACCCGTACGGACTGATGGAGTTCGTCCCGGACCGGCTCCTGGTCACGCCCCACTGCGCCTACCTCAGCACCCAGGCCGTCCGGCACATGGCCGAGATGGCCGCGGAGAACCTGCTCTCCGTCGCCCGGGGCGACGAACCCCGCTACCCCGCCACGGCCGGGTAGCGCGCCGCGCCAGGTGGTCGGTGACGCGGCGGGCAGGTGGCCGGTCCCGGGCGCGGGATGCCTTCGACGTCCCCGGTGACGGTCCACCCTCGCCCGCCGCGGTCCGGGCCGCCGGCTCGCGGCGACACCCGGACCGCGGCGGGCTCCTCGCCGGACCCTAGCGAACGACCTCGTAGCTCAGCGCCGGGAACGGGAAGTCGGCCCAGTGCAGGCTGCCCAGCACGTAGGACAGGTCGCTCGGCTTGCCGGGCAGGCCGGTCCGGCAGTCGGCGGTGAAGTAGACCCTGATGTTCACTTCGGTGAAGTCCACCGCGGACAGTGCGGGGGACGGCAGCGCGCGGCAGCCGGTGCTGCCGGTGTCGACCGGGAACCTGGTGCCCGTCAGGTCGGCTCCGGCGGCGAAGTAGGCCACCGGGGCATGCGGGAGTTCGACGGCGGCGGCGGGCTGGGCGAGAGCTCCGCCCAGCAGCAGGGCGGCCGCGGTGGCGGCGACGGCGGTGAGGCGCTTCAGGTGGACGGTCATCGCGGGACTCCTCCTCGAAAGGTCTTCCTACGGTGCGGTCAAGCTCATTGCATCTTCAACTACGCCTGCCACCCGTGCCAAGACCATCCGGGAACCCGCCCTCCCCCCCAACACCGGTAGGCGGCCGCGGCGATGAGCACACCCGGTGCCCACCGCCGCGGCCGCCGCTACCGGCGCCACGCGCCGGGGGTCACCGCAGCGTGGGCAGCGTGGCGTAGCAGTGGAACACGTCCTTGGTGGGCGAGACCATGACGTCACCGGTCCGCGGGCCCACGACACCGTCCTGGGCCAGGCTCGCCCACGGGAGACGGCGGCGGGACGGGCGGGACGGCCGGCGCGGCAGGCGCCGTCGTACCGGTGCAGGACGCCCGAGCGGGCCCGCCCGCCGTGGTCACCGTGCTCGGCGGGCGGCTCCGGGGAGGCACCGCGGCCGGTCGGGGCCGCTCCGGGGCTGTGTCACTTACGCCAGAACAGATGGTGCGTCACACCGCTGGAGCTGGGCACGACGTCCAGGTGGAAGCGGTCGAGCAGCTCGTCGGGGGACTCCCAGAGCCGCAGGCCGGACCCGAGCTTCAGCGGCGAGACCGCCACGTGCAGGGTGTCGACGAGGTCGGCGTCGAGGAACTCCCGGACGGTGGTGACTCCCCCGCCGAGCCGGACGTCCTTGCCCTGCGCCGCCTCCCGCGCCTGCTCCAGGACCGTGGCCGGGTCGCCGTCGACGAAGTGGAACGTGGTGTCGGAGAGCGTGAACGACGGCCGCGTGTGGTGGGTCATGACGAACACCGGGGTGCGGAACGGCGGCTCGTCCCCCCACCAGCCGCGCCACTCGTGGTCCTGCCAGGGCCCGCGCTGGGGCCCGAACTTGTTGCGGCCCATGATCTCGGCCCCGATGTTGCGGGGGTAGTCGCGGGTGAAGTAGTCGTCGAGACCCCGGCTGCCCCCGGGGTCGGTGCGCATCGGCCAGCTCGCCGTCGCGCCGGCCCAGGAGAACAGCCGCTCGGGGTGGTCGAAGCCGAACGGGCGCTCGAAGCTCTGGTCCTCGCCGGCCGCGACGCCGTCACTCGAGACGACGAAGTTCTGGACCCTCAGCAGTTGCGTCATGTGTGTTCCTCCAGTGGTTCCTGCCGGACGACGACGGTGCGGCTCCCGGGCGCGGGACAGACACGGCGGCAGTCTTGCAGGCGCCACCGACAATCGGGCCGAACCGCACCGGTCGGCGGCGGGCCGCTGCGGCTGCCCGGCTCACCCGAGGACCAGCGGCACCTTCGTCCCCGGTGCCCCGTGCGCCCCGAGTGCCGTCCGCTCGGCCGGGGTCGCGGCCCGCCGCCCGGTGCCGACCAGCAGCGCGTCCGCGTCCGCGAACGAGGCCGGGAACGCTCCTCCGGCGATCCGCTCCAGCAACCGACGCGCCCCGGCCAGCCCCTCGGCGGGCGGGCCCGGCAGGTGCGGCAGGTGAGCGACCAGATCGAGGTGGTGCAGCGTCCACTCCAGCACGTAGGCGTCCAGGTAGTCACCGGCGGTCAGCACCTGCCCCTGGGTGGCCACCCGCAGCCGCGGATCGGCGAGTTCGGCGGCGCGCCCCGCCGCGGAGCCGACGTCGTCGAGGTGGAGGCGGAGCAGCCCCGGGTCCCCGTAGGCGGCGGCCAGCCGGACGGTCAGCGCGTCCAACGGGTCCTGGCCGTCGGGCGGTTCGGCGGACACCTGCCAGTACGACGCCGCGTCCCGGGTCGGCTCCGCGGGGGACGGGGTGACCAGGGTGATCAGTACGTCCTGGGCGTCGATCACCAGGTGGCACACCAAGTCCCGCACCAGCCACCCGGCACAACCCGACGGCTCGGCGAAGTCCTCCTCCGCGAGCCCGTCCACCGCGGCCCGCAGCGCCGCCCATGACCGTCCGAAGAGATCCACGCCCGCAAGCTACCACCGCCCCCGCCCGGGCCGCCGGAACCGGCGACCGGGTGGAGCGGGAGCGGGCCGACCGCCTCTGCCCGCGCACCCGCGGCGAAGCCTTCTCGGCGCGGAATGCGGCGGCGGTGCCCTACTCGGTCGGTGCCCTACTCGGTCCAGACGAGCACGGCCTGCCGGTAGCGGGCCGCCGTCCGGAGGAAGTCGGCGAGGGCCCGGTAGTGGCCGGAGGCGAGGTGCGGCGCGTCCTCCTCCGTCCAGCCGGCGGGCAGCGCGACAGCGGCAACGAGTTCCGCCGGGTCGACCCCGTCAACCAGGGCGCCGGGGGACAAAGCCGTGGCGCGTCCGCGAGGGCGCGGACCTGTTCGGGAGTCAGGCAGCGCGGCGGGCCGTAGCACCGGTCCCCCGCGTCGGGGAGCTCTTCCTCCCCGTGGACGACGTCGACCGGGGGGCGTGGCGGCGGAGCAGGAGGCCGAGTACGTGCCCGGCCCGTCCGGTCTCGTGCAGCCGCTCCCGGGCGGCCGCCCCGCCCCCGTCAAGCTCGGCGACCCGTGCCCGCGCCCAGTCCGGCTCGGCCGCCGCGCGCCGCAACTGGTCGGCGCTCAGCCGAGACAGCGACCGTTCATTCCCAGGACCGTGAGTCTGGAGCCTGACGGTTCGGCGTCCCTGCGGGGAGAGCGGGTGGTCCCGGGGGATGGCCGGCACCCGCGTCAACTCCCGGGCGAAGCGGCGGTCGTGGGACAGTCGTGGTGATGGGGTGGCAGGCACACGACGTTCAGGACCGGCTCCTCGTCGTCCACGATCTCGAAGGTGAAGACGGCGCCGGAGGGTTCGGCCTCGACCGAGCGCTGACCCTCGAAGGTGAGTGCCGGGTACGGCCGCCAAGGACAACCGGCCCGGTCCAGGGCGGCGATGACGTCGGTGTAGTACGGCTGTCCGGGAAGGGCCGGTCGGCCGGCCAGTGCGGGCGGGAGGTCGATGACTTCTCGCCAGGTCTGGAGGCAGACGAGCACGACGGCTCCGCAGCGGCACACCGCCAGTTCCAGGTCCCCGTAGCCGACCAGTCGGGGCCACTCGTTACGGTGCCCGACGGCACCCACCCACGGCTCGCCGAACTCGGCGGTCACCGAGGCCAGGGTCACCCCGTTCGCGACCGGCCCCAGGTGCCCGGTCCGCGCCAGGCCGGTCAGGACATCGAGTATCTCCACGACGGCGGAGCCTGCCACCTGCGGCGATGGCTGTCCAACCGGTTGACCGGCCCCGGACGGCCGCGCCCGACCCGGAGCGAACGGCCGAGCAGGTCCCCACACGGGAGGCTCGTGGACGCGGGCCCACCGCAAGGGGTCGACCCGCAGCCGGTGGGCGCGTGCCACAGTGAAACCGATGCCCGGCAACGGTGGTGACGCCGACTCGGCGACATCCGTATTCCCGATTCCCGGATGCCGGCCGATCCTCGTGGACTCCCGAACCGGATTCTGCGGGGTCTCCTCGCTCGCGGAGCGGGAGAGGTGGCGGGGCGCCGGCTGAGCGTTCGACGCAGGCCGGCGCGGACGTCCAACAGTGCGGTGAGGGCGGCCCGTTCAGGCTGTGGGCGCGGTGGAGGTCAGCCGAGCCGGAGGTCAGCCGAGCCAGACGATGTCGAGGACGTACAGGCGCTCGGCCAGGCGGTTGACCGAGTAGACCAGGCTGAGCTGGCCGACGGAGGCGCAGCGCAGGTCCTCGCCTTCGAGGTCGGTGGCGTCCCACTGCGGCCATCCCCAGGGGGTGCAGGAGGCGATGTCGAGCAGGTCGCGGACCGTCAGCCGCGCGTGTCGGGGCAGGTCGACGAAGGTCTTGGCCGCCTGCGGGGACAGGCGGGCCGGCCAGACCCGGTCGGTCACGGGTTCGTCCCGGTGAGTTCGGCGAGATCGATGCCGTCCTCGTCGTCCAGGCCGGCAGCGAGGAACGCGTCGACCGCCGGTGCGCTGTCCAGGCGGAACCGCCAGGTCCGGACCACCTCGTGCAACGGGGAGAGGTCGTAGGTCTGGCGGGAGTCCTCCAGCGCCTTCGCCCAGTCCCGCTCGAAGGCCGGCAGCCACCGGGCGGACCGCTCGGGCGGCTCGGCGTGGATGCGGACGAGCAGTTGGGCGGCGGCGCGAGGCGCCGGGGCCGACGGCGGGGCGGGCAGGTGGTCGGGCTGGGCGCTCAAGAGGTCCTCCACTTCGTCGTCGGTCACGGTACGGCAATCGGTGGGCGCGAGGGCGGGGCCGCTACCGGATTCCCTCCTGGTTGGCCGATTCGCGTGCGTCCCGGGCCGTCGGTCCGGCCTGCCCCGGGTCCGGCGGTCCGGGGCGTGCTCGTCCGCCCCGTTTCCCCAGAGGGGGCGCCGCCGCGTCGAGTTGCCCCGCGCCGTACGGGTCGCGAGTCGCGCCCCTGCCCCGCCGCCCGGGGGCCCGGCGCGGACGCGACAACCCCCGTGCCGCTGCTGCCGCTCACGAATCTCACCCACCGGACCGCTGACACCCGAACCGCCGCGGGGGCGACGAGCCGCAGCTTCGGGGTGTGCGGCGACGCTTCGGCGGCGTACGCCCCTCCACCGTGTCGGATGCCTCCGGCAGCGGTCGCCACTCGACCGATCCGTCGAGCAACGCCCTTCCAGCCAAAGGGAGATGGGGCGCGGACAGGGGTGCCGTTCAAGCACCGCGTCGGGTGCCGGGAACCCTGGTCGACCTCCGTCCGCCAACACCCGCCCGCCCTCCGCGCGTTCGCTTCCACACCGGTTCCACCGAGGTCGGGCCACGCACCGTCGGCACCCCGTGCGATGGAACATTCCGCAATCCTCGTACACCCCGCCCGGCTAGCCGTACATTCACTGCACGACTGGTGACGGACTACGCGTAGGAGTGGTTGTGGGAAACGGGAACACTTTCGGTACGGACAGCGGTGTGGGATCGACGATTTCGCTGTTGGAGGGGAGACTGCCCGCAGTGCGGGACCGGCTCGCCCGGGCGGAGCAGGAACTCGCCGCCGCCAGGGCCGAGGAGGAGGCAGTGGCCAAGGCGCTGGCGGGCCTGCGGGGGCTCGCCGGCGTGTCGATCGGTGACGGGGGCGAGTCGGGCGCCCCCGAGGCGCAGCCGGTTTCGGCCGAGGCACCGCAGGAGGCGGCCGCGGCGACGGAGCCGACCCCGGCGGCACCGGCACCGGCTGCGGCGGAGGCGCCCGCTGCCCCGGCCACGCCTGCCGCTCCGGAGGCGTCCACCGCTCCGGAGGCGTCCACCGCTCCGCCGGCGAAGGCGCGGAGCAGGAAGCCGGCAACCGCCAAGAAGGCGGTGGCGGCGAAGAGCGCCGCGTCCGAAGCGGAGCAGGCGGCGCCGTCGTCGGCCCCGGGCAAGAAGCGGACCGCGACGAAGGCGGCGGCCAAGGACAGCGGGCCGAAGCCCACGGCGAAGCGGACGGCTGCCAAGAAGGCCACGTCGACTCCGGCGGCGGCCCCCGCCAAGAAGGCGGCTCCGGCTCCGGCGACCACCGCCAAGAAGGCCGCACCGGCGACCCCTGCCAAGAAGGCCGCACCGGCTCCGGCGACCACCGCCGAGGGCAAGACCGCCTCGTCGGACCGCCGGCGCCAGGTGGCGGACGCGGACAGCGTGGTGGCGGTGCTCGCGAAGGCCGAGGGCCCGCTGCGCGCCCGCGAGGTCACCGAACTGCTGGGCCTGGAAACGCACGAGGGCAACATCAACACGATCCGCACCAGGTTGGAGCGTCTCGCGAAGGCCGGCCGCGCGCAGCGGCCCGAGCGCGGCCTCTACACGGCCGTCGCCGGGGCGAAGGCCTGACCGCCGGACGGGGGCGTGCACCGGTCGACTCCGGTGCACGCCCCCGGCGATGACGTCCGTCGGGCGGCCGGGCCCGTCGCGACGGGCCCGCCTCGGCCGGTGGGGGTGAGGGCATCGGCACGAGAGGACGAGGCCGGTGCACGCAGGGACCGGTGCGGCGGGCCCGAGGGGACGGCCGCGACACCCGCGCAGCGCTCTGTCCTATGATCATCCCTGCCCATCGGGTCCCCGAGACACGGCGGACGAGCCGCGTCGACGAAGAAGGAGCCCGATCGGTGGCGACAGTCAAGCCCGGCAGGAACACCGCGGCCACGGTGACGGCGGTGGCACTCGCCGCCGTCGGAATCGGCGGCGGCGCGTGGGCGCTGGTCGCCCCCCGCACCGAGCGGGCCGAACCCCCGGCCGCGTGTGCCGCACCCCGGCCCACGGACCCGGCCAGCTACGCCGCGCTCTGCGCCGCCCTCAACCGCCCCGACCTGCCGGCCCTGCTGGGCACGCCGCAGGACCGGGTCTCCACGGCCGGTCCGGCACCCTTCGGCCTGGGCAAGGACGCCATGGTGGAGGTTCGGCTGGGGGTGAGTGCCGTCGCCCTGACGGACAGCTCCACCACGGTCGAGGACATCGCCGACATGCCGCGGTTCCTCCCCCGGCCCGCCACCGTGCTCGGCCATCCCGCCATGACGTACTACACCGACGCCATGAGCCTCGGCTTCGGCACGGACGGGAAGGCCACCACCGGCGTCGGCTCCCCTGTCCGGAACCTCGTCGTCGCGCAGGGCGCCGGCGCCCCGGGCGGCCGGGCCTTCGAGGTCGCCGTCTTCCGCCACGACGGCCGTCCCGTCGACGACGCACTCCTGTACCGGGTCGCCGAGGCCGTCATGCCCACCCTCCCCGGCTGGGTCACGGCGCCCTCGGAACCGTCCGGCCACTGACCGCGCCGCACGGCGACCACGACAGCCCCACCAGCCGGGGCGCGGAAGCAGCCCCGACAGCCCGGCCGGGCGCCGGACGGACGGACGCGAGCCGGCCCGCGGCTATGACGACTGTCACGGCCCGTGAATGATCACCCGGCTGGTGCGGCGTTCCGCCCGGTTGCGATGATGGGTGACATGGACGGGGCGAGGTGCCCCGAGCGGTCGAACGGGGGGGTCGGCGATGTCGCCGCATGAGATCGGGTTGTACGCGAGCGCGGCGGTGGTGGTCGGTGCGGGGCTGCGGACCTTGGTCCTGGCCGGCCTCACGGGCGGCTCCGGACACGGCGGTTCGGCGAGCGGCGACTCCGGGCCGGGTGAGGTGTTGGCGGTTGTCCGTACCGCCTTGGCGCGGCGCCCCAGGGTCACCCTCGCGCTGTTCGCGGTGATGGCGGCGATGGCGGTGGTCCAGTACGCGGTGCCCGGCGTGGTCGAGGACCTGATGCGCCGGCCGGGTGCGCTGTCGGACGGTCAGTGGTGGCGGGCCGGGACCGCGCTGCTGGTGCAGTCCTCGGGGATCACGCAGATCGCGTTCAACCTGTCGGCGCTGCTCGTGATCGGCGCCGTCACCGAAGCGGTCCTCGGACGGTGGCGGACCCTGGGCGTCTTCCTGGCCAGCGGTGTCCTGGCCCATGTGGTCAGCCTGGCCGGCTGGGCGCCGAACGGGGGCGGCGACTCCGTGGCCATCTGCGGACTGCTGGGCGCACTGGCCGTCACCTGTCTGCTGGGCAGGAGCACGCTGGGCGTGACCGCCAAGGACATCTGGCCCGTACTGCTCATCCCCGCGGCCGGCACGTTCCTGTGTCTGCTGGAGAACAACCACGGTGCCGGACTGGTGGCGGGCTGCCTGATCGGCCTGGCCCTCGCGCTCCGCGGCAGGGAGCTGCCTCCGCAATCGGTCGTGGCGTAGCGCCACGAGTCCCGCCGGCGCGGGCCGGCAGCCCGTCCCGGAGGCGGCCGCCCAGGGACGCGTTCGCCGCCCCGATGCCGCGACCGCACCGCCGATGACCCCGAGGCGGCTCGACCGTCTCGGGGTGGGCGGGCTCCCGACCGAACCGCGGCAGGTCCGCGGGGACGCGGCCCGCTGTTCCCGGGGTGGGTCGGGGTGGGGCGAAGCCGCCACCCCGGAACCGTCGGTTCGGCGGCCGGCCCCGGTCCGGCTCCGCACCGGGCCGGGGGCCACCGCCTCCGTCACCGCAGGACGGTGTCGAGCCAGTCGAGGATCCGGCCCATGGCGAGACGCTGGGCGCCGGTGTGGCAGTGGGCGCCCGCACCCTCGGCGACGGTGAAGCGGGCGAGGGTCTTGGGGCAGGTGAGGCGGTCGTAGAGCTGCTGGGCCTGGCCGTCGAAGAAGAGGTCCTCCTCGGCGTCGCAGACGAGGGTGGGGCAGGTGATCCGCTCGGCGATGCCGTCGGCGAGCGTGTAGTCGAGGTAGGAGGCGAGGAACGCTCGCGGGGTCGCCACGTCCATGACGTAGGAGCCGTGCGTGATGGCCCAGCGCACGGTCGGGTTGGTCTTCATCAGCGCCTCGATGGAGGCGTCGATCTCGGGGGCGTGCTCGGCGCGCAGCAGGGCCTCGGCCTCGGGGCGCGGCATCGGCAGGTTCTTCACGCTGACTTCGCCGAGGTCGTACACACCGTCGACGGCGATCACGGCGGCCAGTCGGTGTTCGAAGGCGGCCGCCCTGGGCGCGAGCAGGCCGCCCATGCTGAGGCCGAGCAGGGCGATGCGCTCGGGGTCGACCTCGGGGCGCTCGGCGATCAGCCAGTCGACCACCGGGGTGACGACGCTCTCCCAGTTCGGGCGGAAGGGCAGCCCGTCCCGGAAGCGGGCGGCCGGCTGGCCCGGGCCGTCGAAGGTGAGCACGTGGTAGCCGCGCTCCTGGCCGGCCGCTCCCCCGAAGAAGTGCATCTCCTCGGCGGACCCGTCGAAGCCGTTGTGCATGACGATCGTGGGCGCGGGCGCGTCGCCGGGGGCCCGGTAGAAGTAGCCGTGGAGCACGGTGCCCTCGAAGGGGATCTCGACGGGTTCGATGCGGGGCTCGAAGAGGGCGGCCGCCGAGCGGAAGGTGTCCACCGCGCGCTCGTAGGAGGCCGCGATGCGGGGGTCCTTCGGGTTGCCGTGCAGGAAGAACTCGGCGGAGCGGAAGTAGTTGCTCGCCCGCAGGTAGGCGTCCCGGGCACTGATCCGGTGGCCGCCGGCCAGGGCGGTGGCGGCCTCGGCGGCGGTGCGCTCGGCGGTGGCGGACCACTCCTCGTACCAGCCGTCGTAGTCACCGGCGGTGATCCTCTGGGCCGTGGCGATCACCTCGCCGAAGTCGGAGCCTCCGTAGGCCGCGTGGCCGATCGCCCGGAGGGTCTCGTACCAGAACTGCGGGTCGTTCTCGAAGAGCAGGGGCTTCATGGCGTTCTCCTAATGCAAGATTGGTTGCGTTAATTACGGTAGTGAGCCGAAGCCATAGACGCAAGTTCTCTTGCGTTAGTCTTTGGCTGTGAACGAAGACCAGGTACGGCGCAGGACCGGCGGCCGAAGCGCCCGCGTACGGGAGGCGGTGCTCGGCGCGACGGCCGAGCTGATCGCCGAGCACGGCCACGCACGGATCTCCATCGCCCAGATCGCCGAACGTTCCGGCGTCCACCAGACGTCGATCTACCGGCGCTGGCGGTCGACCGACGCGATCGTGCTGGAGCTCGCGGTGGAGCGCCTCTCCGCCACGTCCGTGATCCCCGACACCGGGACACTGCGCGGGGACCTCGTCGCCTACGCCCACGGGGCGGCGTCGTCGATCGAGGGACCGGACGGCCTGGCACTCCTACAGGCGCTCGTCGCCCTGCCCGCCGGGAGTGCCGACGCCGGCCTCGACCCCAGGACCGTGCTCGCGCCGCGCGGCAGGGACCTGCAGGACATGCTCGACCGGGCCGTGGCACGCGGGGAGCCGCAGCTGCACCTGATGGACGTCCTGGACGGGATCGTCGCACCGCTCTACCTGCGGGTCCTCTTCCGGATCGGGGGGATCGACGAGGCGTACCTCGACTCCCTGGTCGTCAGGACGCTGGCGGCGGCGGCGACGGACTGACGCGACCGGCGGCCGGAGCCGGGGCGCCGCGCCGGCCCTGCCGGGGCGGCGAAGAAGGCCCCCGACGCGGCGGCAGGCCGGGCCGCCACCGCCGGGCGACTGCGGGCCGTTCGGCCTTTCCAGCTGTGTGCAAGGTTCATGACGCACAGACTGGCGCCGGACGGCGTCCACTTCCCAGGTCCGTGCGGGGCGGGGACTGTCCACCCCTGTCCGCGGCTGTCCACCCGGTCCGCGACGGTCCACGGCGGTCCACCCGGTCCACCCGGTCCGACGATGCGCGGACCAGGCCGTGCCCGTACCGCTCGGTCGCGGTCATGGCCCAGGCGACGAAGGCCGTGCCCGGCAGGTCCGCCGACGGTCTCGTCGCCGTGCCCGAGCACCTCGGGGATCCGCTCGCGTACGCGGGCCCGGCCGTCGTCGTGCTTCTGAGCGCGCTCGAACTCCGCGCACTCCGTCGCCGGGGCGGGCGCGGAGTGCGCGGAGCGACAGCCGGCTGACCGGTGTCGGGGCCGCCCCGGGCGCGGGACGGCCCCGGTCGGCCTCGCCGGGTGGGGTCAGCGGGCCCGCAGCGGGCCGGCGAAGGACTTGCGCAGGGAGGACGGGGCGACGACGGGGAGCAGCGAGGCCAGCAGCTTGCCCTTCAGGGTGTCCGGGGTCCTGGTCAGTCGGACGTCCACCCGGGTGCCGTCGCCCTCGGGGGTCAGCCGGAAGACCCAGCCGCCGCCGGGCCCGAAGAGCTTGGAGTCGAGGGTGGTGATGGTGACCTCGTCGCCCCCGGGCTTCCAGTCGTAGCGGGCGCGCTCCCAGGCGGCGGCGGTGCCCTCGGTCACCTCGGCCCAGCCCTCCCCCGCGCCGTGCACCGCGAAGTGCGCCGCGTCGATGGTGGGCCACGCCTGGGCGCGGGCCGGGCCGAAGTCGGTGAGGACGGCCAGCACGGCGTCCGGGTCGAGCGAGGAGATCAGCTGGAAGTTGACGACGGTCACGAGGTCCTCCGGAGGTGGTGCGGGGCGGGCTGGGCCCGGTCGCACCCACCCTGGTGCGCGGACGCGGGTACGGCATCCGTCAGTTGACCGAGGACAGGGCCCGCGTCATGGCACTACGTCGACCGCCGGGTACGAAGTACCCGCGCCGGGTGGGGGTTTCGCCGGCCGCGGGTGGCGGGGCGGGGCGGTGACGGGCAGTCGGCGGCTCGCTCGTTCGCCCCGGCCGGGCCGTCGGCGGGTGCCGGGACCGACCGTCATTCGACGGATCCGCGGCGCCGCCCGTGCCGCGAGGGTGGAACCACCGAGGCGCCCACCGTCCGCTCGGACGGGTTCGGGGCGCCGCATCGGCCCACTGCCCCGCGTACCGGTACCCGTACCCGTACCGAACGGAAGGACTGTCCCATGGCAGCAGGAAAGAGCACCCGGACGCGCCGGCTGGCAACGGCGGCGGTCTGGGCCGCGGCCGCGAGCGTCGTACTGGGCACGGCCGTGGCCGGGGGCACCGCGAACGCGAGCGCGCCGGTCGCGGTCGGCGTCAGGCCGACGATCGTCCTGGAACACGGCGCGTTCGCCGACGCGTCCAGCTGGAACGGCGTGATCAAGCGGCTCCAGGCGGACGGGTACCCGGTGGTGGCCCCCGCCGTCCCGCTCCGCGGCCCCGCCTCCGACGCGGTCGCGCTGCGCGGCCTGCTCCAGCACATACCGGGGCCGAAGATCCTGGTGGGCCACTCCTACGGCGGCTCGGTCATCAGCGCGGCCGGCGCGAACGACCCGCAGGTCAGGGCCCTGGTGTACGTGGCGGCCTTCCTGCCAGCGCCCGGGGAGACGGCGCTGGAGCTGTCCGGCAGGTTCCCCGGGTCCACCCTCGGGGACGCGCTGGACCCGGTCACCTACCCGCTGGCCGACGGCACCGCCACCACGGACCTGTACATCCGGGCGGACGCGTTCCGCCACCAGTTCGCCGCCGACGTCCCCGCCGCCCAGGCGGCGCTCATGGCCGCCACCCAGCGCCCGATCGCCCAGAGCGCGCTCCAGGAGCCGGCCACCGTCGCCGCCTGGACGGAGAAGCCGAGCTGGGACGTCGTCACGACCCAGGACCTGAACATCCCCGAGGCCGCCCAGCTCTTCATGGCCCGCCGCGCCCACGCCCGCGTCACCCTCGTCCCGGCCTCGCACTCGGTCGCCGTGTCGCATCCGGGGACCGTGGCGCAGGTGATCGAGGAAGCCGCCCGGACCACCCGCTGAGGCGGACCGGAACGGCGGCTCCCGGGGCCCGGCGTCCGGCCCGCCCCGGCAGCGGCACCGCACATCTGACGCTCCATCAGCAGGAGTCAGGATCCGAACCGGTGACCGCGGACGCGGAGCGCCGGACCGACACGCACGAGGAGAAGGACATGGCAGTCAGTTACACCGGTGTGGTCACGGTGACCGGCGAGGGGCGCAACGGCGGGCAGGTCACCGCCAGCGACGGCCTGCTCAGCACCGCACTGGCCATCCCGAAGGCGCTGGGCGGCGCGGGCGGCGCCACCAACCCGGAGCAGCTGTTCGCGGCCGGCTGGGGGGCGTGCTTCCTGGGCGCGGTGCGGCGTGCCGCCGCCGAGCGCGAGGTCCGGCTGACCAGCACCGCCGTCACCGTCGAGGCCACGCTGACCCACGGCGACGACGGGGAGTTCGGCCTCAGCGCGGTGCTCGACCTCGAACTCGGCGGCGTGGACCAGGCGATGGCCGAGGAGCTGGGAGCCGCCGCGCACCGGCTGTGCCCCTACTCCAAGGCGACCCGGGGCAACATCCCGGTCACCGTCCGCGCGAGCGCGGTGGCCGGCTGACGCGGCCCGAGTCACTCGCGGCGGCGGTGAACACGTTCTGACGCGCACGGCGCACAGAGCGAATCACGCGCACACACCGAGGGCCCCGCCACGGCGGGGCCCTCGGTCGTGTCGTGTTCCCGACCGGACCGGCCGGGAGTACGGGGGCCGGCACAGGCGCGCGGCCCCCGATCGGGCTCCCGGCCGGTCAGCGGGCCGGGGCGGTGGGGCGGACGCCCCGCTCGTCGAGCCAGTCGAGGACATAGTCGGCGACGGACCGCCAGCCGCTGTCGATGACCAGGGAGTGGCCCCGGTCGGCGAACTGCTTGAGGTCCGTGGTCGCGGTGGAGTCGCCGTACGCCTTGTAGACGGCACGGGTCACGCAGTCGGGCACCAGCAGGTCCTCCTGCCCCGACACCAGCAGCAGCGGCCCGCGGGCCGCGTTCCGGGTGTCCGCCGAGGTGCTCGGGTGCCGGGGGCCGCCGCCGCAGCCGAGGTCCGCCAGCAGGCGGCGCGGCGCGGGCACGACGTAGCGGTCGTACAGCCGCTCGCCCTCCGCGCCGCCGACCGTGGTGCCGAGGAGGTCGCGGAAGCGCTCGGGGGTGAGCGGGACGGCGAGGCGCGCGGACGCGCAGGCGCAGTCCGGGCAGCGCAGCGCCACGTCGTTGACGGGCGCCGGGGCGAGGGCCACCGCGGCCCGGCCCAGGCCGGCGCCGACCAGGTGCTGCGCGACCAGTCCGCCGACCGAGTGCCCGATGATCACCGGCGGGACCTCGAAGGAGCGCACGATCCCGGCGTAGTGGTCGGTGAGGCCGTCCAGGCCGAGGTCGGGCACCCGGTCCGGGTGCTCGCGGGCCTCCCGCGCGGTGGCGGCCTCGCCGGGCCACCCCGGCGCGAGGGCGCGGTAGCCGTGGCCGGTGAAGCGCTCGACCCAGCACTCCCAGGACAGCGCGTGCAGCCACGCGCCATGGATGAACACGACGGGAGTACGGATCACAACGGGCCCTCCGAGCGGGATGTCGGCCTGCACCGGCGTGCGGCGACCGTTCCAGCATCGGTCCGGGCGTCGCCCACGGGATCAGTCGAATGACTGAGGCCACGGGGTACCGACAGGAACGGACGACACCCACCAACGGGCGACACCACCGGGCGCGCACGGCGCGGCACCGGGGCGGCGCAGCGGCCGCCCCCGCCGAAACGTCCCGGCCCGCACCCCGGGGAGAGGGGTACGGACCGGGACGGCCCGGGGACGGGTCAGCGCCGGGTGGCGGGCCCGCAGCGGAAGTTGGCGGCGTCGGCGGTGTCGCCGTGGCCCTGGTAGCGCGGGACCATCGGGTAGGCGCACAGGTCGCGGGTGACGGTCCGGCCGTCGGCCGTCGGCAGGGTGGCGGGCAGCGTCCGCGGGGCCTCGCCGTGCTCGACCCAGGCGGTCAGTGCGGCGAGGTCGGCGCCCTGGCCGAGGAGTCCGCAGTGCGACGCCCCCGGGGCGAGGAAGACGCGGTAGAAGTCGTCGACCTTCTTCGCGCCGCCCATCCGCTGCTCGACCCGCTCGCGGTACTGCACCGTGCCGGCGGCAGGGATGAACTGGTCGGCGGATCCGTGCCAGGTGAGGAGCTTGCCGCCGGCCTTCCGGAAGCCGGACAGATCCGGGTCGTCGGTGCCGATGATCCGGTCGTACTCGGCCTCGGACTGCCGGAACAGCTGGGCGAACCGGCCGGTGGTGAGGGTCGTGAGGTCGAAGGCCGGCTGCTTCTTCAGCCAGGTCGACACCCAGGCGGCCGGTACCGGGAACGGCGTGCCGACCCGCTCTCCGGTGGTCTCGTCGACCTTGCTGCCGGCGAGGCCGGCCAGGTCGGCGCCGATCGGCACGCCCGACCACAGCTTCGTGCCCGAGGCGGTGCGCGGGCCGTCCCAGATCCGGCGCACCACCTCCGCGTCGGCGGCGGTGATCGTCAGCCGCCCGCCGTCGCACTCGACGGTGGTGCCGATCAGCCGGCGCGGGTCGAAGCCGCACGCGTCGGGGTCGGTCAGCAGCCCGTCCGCGGCGCCGTCGAGCCGGTCGCAGGCCTGGACGGCGGCGTCGGTGAAGGCCTTGAACTCGCACGCGGTCGGGAAGGTCCCGGCCTCGTTCATCACCACCTGCGGCCACAGCGTGGCCACCTCGAACTCGTCCCAGTTGACGGCGGGCGCGTTGGCGAGGATGCCGTCGTAGTCGGCCGGGTACTTCTGGGCCTCCGCGTAGCCCTGGCGCCCGCCGGTCGAGCAGCCGTTGAAGTAGGAGTAGGACGCGGCCCGGTCGTAGTGGGCGGCGACGACCTCCTTGGCGACCACCGCGGCCTCGTGCTCGGAGCGGGAGGCGAAGTTCTCCAGCAGCGCCCGGTCGGCCCGGCCGTCGGCCTTCAGCGCCCACGTGGTGTCGAGGTAGGTGCCGACGCCCGCGTCGGTGGTGGCGGCGGCGTAGCCGCCCTTGACCGCGCCGGCCAGGCCCGCGCCGTAGTCGCCGGCGGCGTACGCGCTGCCGCCCACCGTCTGCAGCCGGCCGTTCCAGTTCTGCTGCGGCAGCCAGACCCGCACCGTGGCGTGGTCGCCCTGGCCGGGGTGGGTGAGGGTGATCGTCACGTCGCAGAACGCCGGGACGTCCGGGACCTGGGCCGCCGGCTGCGGGAACACCGCGGGTACGTCGAAGGTGCCGGCGGCGTGGGCGACCGCGGCGACCCGCTCCACCGCGGTGCCCGCCGGGGCGTGCACCGCGGGGCTGGTACAGCCGTGCGGAGCGGCGGAGTCGGGCGCGGCGGCCGAGGCGCCGGGTGCGTACACCGCGGCGGCGAGGGGCACGGCGGCGGCGAGGGCGGCCAGGAAGCGTCGGTTCATGGAGGTCCCTTCCCAGGGGTGGTGTGGTGTGGTGCCCGACGGGGAACGGCGTTGTTCGGTCGGGCGGGGCGGCGGCCGCCGGTCGGGGCGGACCACAGACTCCCGGCGGATTCGCGGGTACCGGGGTCGGGCCCGCGACCGGGGCTCGCCGGTCAACTGTGTGCCGCGGCCGGCCACCACCACATCAGTCATCCGACTGCCGGTCGGGCAGCGCCGTCGGCGCAGTCGTACCGGCCGGCCACGGCTGTTGCGCCCCCTCACGCACCGTCAAACTGGTCCGGCACGGGGCCCGGACCGACTGCGGGGAGGGGCTCGGCCACCAGGGCCGCCCTCCCAGGGTCGGCTTTCGGGGTCGGCTTCCGGGGTCGTGGGAACTCCCGCCCCGGCGCGGGAATCCGCCGGACCGCTGCCACGTTCCCCGGGTACGACACATCCGCCACCCGTCAGCCGGAGGTCCCTGTGAAGCCCCGCGAACACGGCACCGACGAAGCGGCCGAGGCCGGCCGGGCCCGCTTCCGCACGCTGCCCGAACGGATCCGCCCGGAGCAGACGTCCACCTCACTGCCGGCCTCACCGGCCGGCCACGCACGGGGCTCGTACAGCCAGGACGACTGGCTGGCCCGGAACGTGTGGTGCGGCACGCTGCTCTGAGCCCGGGGCGGTCCGGGCCCTGCGCCTGTCTGACGATCCGGGTCGCACGCGCAGCAGGAATCCCCTACCGCTCGGGCTGCTCCCCCGGCTGGTCCGGGAGGGCGGCCAGGGCGTCCCGCAGGGCCGCGCGGGAGGTCACGCCCAGCTTGGGGAACACCCGGTACAGGTGGGAGCTGACGGTGCGCGGCGAAAGGTGCGTCCGCTCGCCGATCTCCTTGTTGGTCAGGCCACCGGCGGCGAGGTCGGCGATCCGGCGCTCCTGCCAGGTCAGCGCCGCCGGGTGCGCCGCGGCGGACTGCGCCGGGGCGCCGCAGAGCCGCAGTTCGGCCCGGGCCCTCTCGGCCCAGCCCCGGGCGCCGAGCCGCTCGAAGGTCTCGACGGCCCCGCCGAGCACCGGGCGGGCGGCCCGCGGCCCCAGGTGCTGGCGCAGCCGGATGCCGTGCGCCAGCCGGACGCGTGCCAGCTCGAACGGGAAGTCACCGGCGGCCGGGTGCTCCTCGGCCCGGCGGTACATCTCGGCCGCCTCGGTGCCGTCCTCGGCCGTCATGGCGAGGGCTCCGAAGGTGATCACGGCCAGCCGGGGCGAGACCTCGGGCAGGCCGGCGTCCCGGGCCGCCAGGGCGTGCCGGCGGGCCTGCTCGGCACGGCCCGTGTGCAGGGCGGCCTCCACCAGGTCGAGCACGGTGCGCGAGGCCTGGTGCGCGCAGGGTTCGAGGACGCCGGGGGCGGTGATGCCGATCGCGCACAGGTAGGCGGCCTCGTAGTCCCCATCGCTGAGGGCGGCCGTCGTCCCCACCGTGTCCGCGATCTGGGTGAGGAAGCCGATCCGCCGCGGCCGGGCCCACCGGTCGACCACGGCCTGCAGGTCCCGTGCACGGTCGAGGTCGCCGCGCAGCGCCGCGAGCACGGCCAGGTAGGCCCGGCTCTGCTGGGCGAAGAGGACGTGGCCGTGGGCCAGGGTCAGTTCCAGGACCTGCTGTCCGGTCCGCTCGGCCGCCTCCCAGTCACCCGAGGCGGTCTGGTCCAGCATGATCAGGTGCAGCATGGTCATGCCGGTGCCCACCGCGCCGGCCCGCAGTTCGCGCTGCACGCTCCGCCGCAGGTACGTCCGGTAGTGGCTCAGGGCGTCGACGTGGTAGGCGGCCACGCCCAGCCGGGTGATGTCCCACGGGTCCAGGTCCGGGTAGGCGGCGAACGCCGCGGCGACGCGTTCGCCGACCCCGGCGCCGCGGCGCACCACGTCGCACCAGGCGTCCTGGTAGACGCGCGAGTTCGGGGGGACCAGGCTGCCCAGGGAGTCCAGCAGGCGGTGGGTCCGCTGCCAGGACGTGCTGTCGCCGGCGTACTGGCTGACGGCCAGCAGGAGGTTCACCAGCCGGGTGAGTTCCTCGCTCGGCGCGGGGGCATCACCGACGGTCCGCCCGGCCGCACCCCCGATGGTCCGCGCCGGGACGCCGCCGACCGGCTGCCCGGCCGCGCCGTCGACGATCCGCTCGACGGCCGCCGCCACCTGGCGGTGGGCGGACCGCACGTCCCCGTCCTCGTAGAGGACGGCGTAGGCGAAGGCCAGGGCGGAGGCCGTCGTCCCGGCCCGGCCGGGCGCGCCGTCCGCGCCGACCAGGCGCTGGGCCTGGTCGAGCAGTCCGGCGTGCCCCGCGACGAACGCCGCGTCCCCGAGCCGGCGGGAGCGGTCCTCCGGGGTCCGGCTCAGCTCCGCGGCCCGGGTCAGCCAGGTCACCGCGGCGGCCGCGCCGCCCCGGCGGGTCGCCGACGCGGCCGCCTGCTCCAGGGCGGCGGCCACCTCGTCGTCCGGATCGACCGCGGCGGCGGCCAGGTGGGTGGCCCGGCGCTCGATGTCGTCCCGGTGCACCTCGGCCAGCGCCGCGTGGGCGGCGCGCCGCTCGTTCGGGGTGGCCGCACGGACCACGGTCGAGCGCACCAGCGGGTGCCGGAACACGAACTCGCCGCTGAAGTGGTCCTGGTCCAGCAGGCCGACGGCCGCCGCCTCGTCGACGTCCCGCATGCGGTAGCGCGCACCCGCGGTCGGACCGGCCGGGGCCCCCGCGTTGACGCCGTCCAGGGCGCCGCGCAGCAGCTCCGCGCGGGCGGCCGGTCCCAGCGCCGCGATGCGCGCGCCGAAGACCTGGCGGAACCGGTCGGGAAGCGGGACGACTTCATGGCCGTCCGGCTCCCCGGGGGCGGGCCGTGCGGCGCTCCCGCCCAGGTACGACGGGAGTTCCAGGAGGGCGAGGGGGTTGCCCTGGGCCTGGTCGAGCACCCGGCGGCGGACCCGCGGGTCCACGTGCGGGTGGCGCTCGTCGAGCAGTCGCTCGGCGGCGGGCCCGTCCAGCGGCGGCACCGGCAGCGCGGGCAGCGCGGCCGCGTCGAACCCGGCGGAGCTCTCGGGCCGCAGGGCGACCAGCAGCTTCACGGTGTTGCCGGCGAGGCGGCGGCCGACGAACCCGCAGACCTCGACGCTGGCCGCGTCGAGCCACTGGCCGTCGTCCAGCACCAGCAGGAGGCGTTCCTGCGCGGCCGCGACCGCGACCAGGTCGAGCACCGCGATCCCCAGGGCCATGACGGACGGGGCCCGTTCCTGGCTGCGTCCGAAGACCACGTCGAAGGCGACCCGGTGGACGTCGTCCAGGCGCTCGGCGTACGGGAGCAAGGGGTGGAGCAGCTGGTGCAGACCGGCGAAGGGGAGGTGCGACTCCGCCTCGACGCCGACCGCCCGGACCACCCGGTAGCCGACGCCGCCCGCGTACTGCGCGACGTGCTCCAGCAGGGCGCTCTTGCCGACACCGGTCTCGCCCTTGAGCACCAGGGCCTGGCCCTGCGGCGCGGCCAGGAACGAGGCGAGGACGGCCCGCTCGGCCTCCCGGCCGACCATGGGCGTGGCGAGGGACTCCACCGTGTGCTGCTCCTTCCGCCCGGCGGGCCGGCTGTGGCCCCGCGCCCACTCTCTCCTCCTCCGGTGCCCGGGGGCCAGGCAGTTGACCGGCGGTTGGCAGGCGGTTTCGCCCGCCGCCTCCCGGTGGACGGGTGCGACAACCGACCCGCCCGGATGAGATGATCTCCGTCGAGGGAGCAGGTCGGGGGGTGTGGGGCGATGGAGCAGGCGACCTTCGGCGCGCTGCTGCGGGCGGCACGCGGGCGTGCCCGGTTGACGCTCGACGGGCTCGCCGGCGCGTCCGGCGTCAGCGTGCGGGCGATCGGCGACCTGGAGCGCGGCCGCAGCGTCCCCCGGCACGGCACGCTGGACGAGCTGATGGACGCCCTGGCCCTGGACGAGGACGAACGGCGCACGCTGACGGCCGCCGCCCGGCTCACCGCCGACCCGGCTCCGGCGACGACGACCGCCGCCACGGCTCCGTCGGTCCCCCGCCAACTGCCGCCCGCCCTCCGGACCTTCCGCGGGCGGGACGACGTCCTGGCCCGCGTCCGGCACCTCGGCGGCGGCCCCGGCGACCGGGCCGAGCACCCGCCGGTGGTCGCCGTGGGCGGTATGGCCGGAGTGGGCAAGACCAGCCTGGCCGTCCACTGGGCCCACCGGGTCGCGGACCGGTTCCCCGACGGCCAGCTCTACGTGAACCTGCGCGGCTTCGACCCCTCGGGCACCGGGCTGGACCCCGCCGAGGCGCTCGGCGGGTTCCTCCGCGCGCTCGGGGTGCCGGGAGCGTCGATCCCCGACGGCGCCGAGGAGCGCGCCGCCGTGTTCCGGGAGCTGCTGGCCGACCGCCGGATGATCGTGCTCCTCGACAACGCGCGCGACTCGCAGCAGGTACGGCCGCTGCTGCCGAGGTCACGGCACTGCCTCACGGTCATCACCTCCCGCAACCACCTGACCGGACTCGCCACCACCGACGAGGTCCGGCTGGTCGACCTCGGCCTGTGGACGGCCGAGGAGAGCCTGGACGCGCTCGCCGCACGGATCGGCCCCGAGCGCGTGGCCGCCGAGCCCGCCGGGGCGGCCGAGCTGGTGGAGCTGTGCGGGCGCCTCCCGCTGGCCGTCGCGATCGTCGCCGCCCAGCTGGCCGCGGAGCCCGCCCTGGCGCTGCGGGTCGCCGCCGGTGAACTGACCGGGGCCCGCTCCCGGTTGGACGCCCTCACCACCGACGACCCGCACTCCGACGTCCGGGCCGTCTTCTCCTGGTCCTACCGGGCGCTCGACCCGGCGGCCGCCCGGTTCTTCCGCCACCTGACCGTGCTGCCGGGCCCGGTGTTCTCCGCCGAGGCGGCGGCCTCCGCCGCGGGCGAGCCGATGGCGACGGCCCGCCGCCTGCTGCGCTCCCTGGTCGCCGCCAGTCTGCTCAGCCGTGACGCGGACGGCTGCTTCGTCCTGCACGACCTGGTCCGGGAGCACGCCGGGGACCTGCTCGACCAGGAGCGCGACGACCGCTACGCCGCCGAGATCCGGCTGCTCGACTACCTCCGCCACAACGCCCGGGCCGCCGTCCGGGCGTCGGAGACCCGCCCCATCCACGAGCTGGACCACGCACCGGCGCCCGGGACGGTGCTGCTGCCCTTCGACGGCCGCGAACAGGGCCGGGCCTGGTTCCAGCGGGAGGAGCGCACCATCCTGGCCGCCCTGCGGACGGGCGACGACCCCCGGCTGCTCCACTACCGGATGGGCCTCGCCCACGACTGCATCCCGCACTTCTCCGCCCGGGGGCAGTGGGCCGACGAGATCGCCATGCAGCGGCTGGCGCTGGAGGCGGCCCTCCTGCTCGACGATCCGGAGGGCATCTGCCGCACCGCGGCCTCGCTGGCCCGCGCCCTCGCCGAGACCGGCCGCAGCGAGGAGGCGGACCGGGCGGTCGGCCACGTCGAACGCCGGCTCCACCTGCTGCCGCCGCTCGCCCAGGCCAACGCGCAGCGCAGTCTCGGCTGGGTCCGCGGCCGGCAGCGGCGGCACGGCGAGGCCCTCGGGCACGCCCGCACCGCACTGGCGATCTACCGGACCCTGGCGGACGACAACCTCATCGCGCGTGAACTCAACGCCGTGGGCTGGTACCTGACCCTGCTGGGCCGGCACCGCGAGGCCATCGCCACCTGCCGCGAGGCACTGCCGCTGCTCCAGGAGACCGGCAACCGCTTCAGCGAGGCCGCCACCTGGGACAGCATCGGCTACGCGCTCCACCACCTGGGCGAACTGGACGAGGCCGTCCACCACTTCCGGACCTCGCTGGGGCTCTACGAGGAGCTGCTCGACGGGTACAACCAGGCCGAGGTGCTCGACCACCTGGCCGGGACCCAGCAGGCCCTCGGGGACGCCGATGCGGCCCGGGCCAGCTGGCTCCGGGCCGCGGACCTGCTGGGCGCGCTCGGCAACTCCCGCGCGGACGAGATGCGGGCCCGCGCCCTGACCGGCCGGGAGCCGGCCGGCTCGTCCGCCCACGCGGGCGACTGACGGTCTGTCGGGCGCTCAGGCCCCGGGCCCGCAACCGGTGCCCCGCTACCCGCCCGGGAGCGCCCGGGCCGAAGCCCCGTCGGCCGCCGGGGGCGCCGGGTGGGGGCGCAGGACCATCAGCGAGTCCTCCCAGGTCGCCACCACGGCGAACGGGAACCGGTCGAGTTCGAGGCAGAGCGCGACGTCGTCGGGGTGGGCTCCCTGCCGCACCCCCTCGGCGAGTTCGGCGGCGGCGCGTGACCCGCCGGCGCGGCGCAGGTACTCGGCGGCGTCCGTCCCGGCACCGGTGGCCCGCCCGGCGATGTACCGGGCGCAGGCCTGGTCCTCCTCCGCGTGCCCGTCCTCGCCGGTGACCACGAAGGTCACGCTGTCGCACGCGCGCGCCCGCAGCAGCCGGGCCGTCGCCTCCGCCACCACGAAGCCCGCGCACAGCACCAGTGCCGCGTCCCTGACGGCGAGTGCGCCGACCGTCCCCGCGGTGGTCTTCTGCACCACGGTGCGCCCGCCGAGGTCGGCGGAGCGCAGCAGGCCGGGCGAGTTGACGAGGTCGAAACCGGGCGCGGGCGGACCGTCCTTGAGCGCCAGCCACTCCGGGTGGTGGGCCTTGAGTGCCAGGGCATCGTCCAGCGACTCGGCGAGAACGATCTTCTCCGCCCCCCGGGCGAAGGCCCAGGGTGCCACGGTGAAGGCGCGCATGACGTCGACCACGACGGCCACGGACGGGGCTTCGGCCAACTCGGCGATGCCGAGGAAACGAGTGTCCATCCGGTCATGATCACGCAGGGCGGCCGCGGCGCGCCCGGTCAGTGACGCGCCTCACAGCGACGGGGGCCCCGCCGGACAGCCGCCCCCGCACAGCGCGGGTCACTCCACCAGGGCGGCGGCCACCCGGCGGACCAGGTCGCGGCGCCGGGTGCGGTCGGCGGGGCCCACGACCGCCAGCACCTCGGGGTTGGGCCGCCCTCCGGGACGCCCTCGCCCGAACCGGCGCCTCGGAGTCCGATTCCTCGCACGTCTGATCACAGGTGCGGTTTTCCCCGCATCTCCCTTCAGATTTCTGCACCATCGCGCCGCCATTTCTGGACAAATCGCCCATCGAACTCCCGCACCTGCATAAACTCGGCCATGACAGCGGCTTAGCGGCCGGAGCGACCCCCGCACGAGCGGTCCCGACCAGGGCCTAGTTGCAGTTATCTGAGTCAAAAGAAGCAGTTGCGCTCATGTTCGTTCTCTTGACTGCACTTTTGGTGAGTGGTGTCATGCCTACGCTGCCCACTCGGCCAGTCGCCCGTCGCGTTCGCCGGCGGGTTCGGACCTTCTCCCGTGAAGGACGTCGCATGCCTCGCAACACAACCCGCTGGTGGCAACGATGGGGTGGGGGGCGGCCGTTAGCGGCCGGGCTCGTCGCCGTACTGGTCGGGGCGGTGCTCTCCGTCACCGGTCCGGCCTCGGCCGCCGCGGCCTCGACCGCCGGGAACGCCACCGGGCTCACGCAGTCCGGGAGCACCTACACGGTGAGCACGTCCAGCGGGGCGAAGGCCCGGGTGGCGATCGCCCGGGCGGACATCTTCCGGATCTGGCTCTCCCCCACCGGCGCCTTCACCGACGACCCGGCCGGCTCCGCGCTGGCCGTGAAGACCGACTTCGGCCCGGTGGTGACGAGTCACTCCGACGCCGGCGCCTACTACCGGATCAACACCGACGCGATGACCATCAGGGTCTACAAGTCGCCGCTGCGGTTCGCCCTCTACCGGGCGGACAACACCACGCCGATCTGGCAGGAGGCCCAGCCCACCACCTGGACGGCCTCCCAGACCACCCAGTACCTCACCCAGGGCGCCGACGAGCAGTTCTACGGGACCGGCCTGCGGCTGGGCGAGTGGGCGCTGCGCGGCAAGACGGTGCCGATCTCGGTGAGCAACACCTGGCGGGAGAACGACAACGCCAGCCCGGCGCCGTTCTACATGTCGACCAACGGCTACGGCGTCATGCGCAACACCTGGGCCCCCGGCAGCTACAGCTTCGGCGCACCGGGCTCGTTCACGCACAACGAGAAGCGGTTCGACGCCTGGTACGTCGTCGGGGACTCGCTCAAGGGCGTGCTGAACTCCTATACCGACGTCTCCGGGAAGCCCTTCCTGGCCCCGATGTGGGGCTTCGAACTGGGCAACGCCGACTGCTTCAACGCCTCGAACCCCACCTACCAGGGCGACCACGACCGCGTCCGGCACCAGACGACGCCCGACGTGGTCGGCTACGCGACGGACGCCCGCAACGCCGACATGCCGTCGGGCTGGTTCCTGCCCAACGACGGCTACGGCTGCGGCTACACCGATCTGCCCGGTGCTGTCAGCGGGTTGAAGGCCAAGGGGTTCCAGACCGGCCTGTGGACGTCGACCGGTCTGTCCAACATCGGTGACGAGGTCAGGACCGCCGGCAGCCGGGGCGTCAAGACCGACGTCGCGTGGATCGGCGGCGGCTACAAGTACGCGTTCGACGGCGTCCAGCAGGCCGTCAAGGGCATCGAGGACAACTCCGACGCCCGGCGCTACGTGTGGACGGTGGACGGCTGGGCCGGGACCCAGCGCAACGCGGTCGTCTGGACCGGCGACACCTCCGGCACCTGGGACGCGATGCGCTGGCACGTGCCGGCCATCACCGGAGCCGGGCTCTCGGGCCTCAACTACGCGTCCGGCGACGTCGACGGCATCTTCGGCGGCAGCCCGCAGACCTACGTCCGGGACCTCCAGTGGAAGGCGTTCACCCCGGCGTTCATGACCATGTCCGGCTGGGGCCCGACCGCTCCCTCGGCCGGGTACAACGACAAGGAGCCCTGGCGCTTCTCGGAGCCGTACCTGTCCATCAACCGCAAGTACCTCCAGCTCAAGATGCGCATGATGCCGTACCTGTACACGATGAGCCACACCGCCGCCCAGACCGGTGTGCCCTCCACCCGGGCGATGGTGCTGGAGTACCCCGACGATCCGGTCGCCCGGGGCAATCTGACCAGCGGTCAGTTCATGGCCGGTGACTCCCTGCTGGTGGCCCCGGTGGTCACCGACACCACCACCCGCGACGGCATCTACCTGCCTGCCGGCACCTGGACCGACTACTGGACCGGCAAGGCCTACAACGGTCCGGGCTGGCTCAACGGCTACGCGGCGCCGCTGGACACCCTGCCGCTGTTCGTCAAGGGCGGCGGCATCGTCCCGATGTGGCCCCAGATGAACTACACCGGGGAGAAGCCGGTCTCCACCCTGACGTACGACGTCTACCCGCGCGGCAACTCCTCCTTCAGCCTCTACGAGGACGACGGGATCACCCGCGCCTACCAGGGCGGCGCCTCCGCCACCCAGCCGGTGAACGTCACCGCGCCGACAGCCGGCACCGGCACCGTCACCATCGACGTCGGCGCCAGCACCGGGTCCTACACCGGCAAGCCGGCCTCCCGGGGCTACGAGTTCAGCGTGCACGCGGCCTCGGCCCCCAGCGCGGTCTCGGTCGGCGGCACCCGGCTGGCCGCGTACGGCTCGAAGAGCGCCTACGACAGCGCCGCCACCGGCTGGTACTTCGACGCGGCCGACCGCTCGGGCGTGCTGTGGATCAAGGCCGGCGACAGGTCCGGCGCGTTCACCGTGACCGCGTCCGGTGTGACGGTCGCGGCCGGGAGCGCGATCCCGACCTCCGCCACGCCGATCCCGCAGGCCGGCTGGAAGCTCGTCTCCGCCGACAGCCAGGAGACCGCGGCCGAGAACGGCGCGGCCGCCAACGCCTTCGACGGCGACCCCGCGACCCTCTGGCACACCGCCTGGTCCGCCGGGAACGCCCCGCTGCCGCACGAGGTCCGGATCGACCTCGGCGCCCGCTACAACGTCGACGGCATGACCTACCTGCCGCGCCAGGACGGCGGCAGCAACGGCCGGATCGGGTCGTACGAGGTGTACGTCTCCGACAGTGCCGACACCTGGGGGACGCCCGTCGCCACCGGGACCTTCGCCGACTCCGCCGGGGCGAAGACCGTCACCTTCAGCCCGACGACCGGCCGCTACCTGCGGCTGCGGGCCCTCACCGAGGCGGGCGGCCGCGGCCCCTGGACCAGTGCGGCGGAGATCACCGCCACCGGCCGGCCCACCCCGCTGCCGAGCAACGCGGAGCTGGTCAACGCCGCCTCCTCCAGTTGCGTCGACCTACCGGGCAGTGCGAGCACCCCGGGCACCCAGCCCGCCCTCTACGGCTGCCACGGCGGACCCAACCAGCGGTGGACCTTCCAGCCGAACGGCACCCTCACCGGCCTCGGTGGCAGCTGCCTGGACGGTGGCGCGGCCGTCGCCGCCGTCCAGACCTGCAACGGGTCGAGCGGCCAGCAGTGGCAGCTCGGCGGCGCCGGCACCGTGACCAACGGCGGCCGCTGCCTCGCCCCCGTCGGCGCGGCCACCGCCTCGGGCACCAAGCTCGAACTCGCCACCTGCAACGGCACCGGCGCCCAGCGCTGGACGCCCACCCCGTAGTCCGCCGACGGCCGTTCCCGCTGCCCGGCCCCCACCGGGCAGCGTGGACGGCCGTCCTCCGTCCAAGAGGACGCGGGGGCGACCGGTGCCCGCAGGGAGGCGGGCTGGCGTGGCCTCGCGATGGTCATCGCCGCCGACACCATGACGTACTCGATGACGTACTCGGACATCTCGTTCTCCGGCCGTGCATCCCCGCCCCGATGTCGACGCGTGCGTTCTGCTCGACGCGGCGCGGTCGGCACACCCCCGTCCCTTACCCCCTGGCGGCGGGGTCGCGCGGGGGCCCGGGGGCCGCCGCACGGCCCCGACCAGGACCAGGGGCCCGGTCGGGGATCGGCCCCCGGTACCGGTTCGGGGCCGGGAGCCGCTGCGACAATGGGACCACCGACGCCCCCGGGTCCGCAGGTCACCACAGGTCACCGCAGGGGACGGCGCACGGACGACGGCTGCGGCGGACCCGCGAGGGCCGGTCCGCCCGGCCACGGAAAGGACCACCACCAGCATGTCGACGCACCACCGGCCCCCGCCGCCCTCACCGGGAACCGACGGCCTGCCCTGGACGGCCAGTGACGCGCTGGTGGCCGTCGCGGCGGCGGCCCTGGACCTCCTCGGTTACTCGATGGGCGGGCCGGACGGAAGCCCGCCGATCGCCCTGACCGCCGTGGTCCTGCTCGTCCTGGGAGCGGTACCGCTGCTCACCAGGCGCCGCTACCCGCTGGCGTCGCTGTCCGGCGTGCTGGTCCTCGGTCTGGCGCTGAACCTGAGCGTCGCGGTGCCGCAGCACTTCAACTGCGCGCTCTGCGTCGCGCTGTTCGCCGTGGCCCGGTCCCGGGGCATCGCGGTGGCGGCGCCGGCCGGCCTCGTCGCGGCCGCGGTGCCGCTCCTCGGGCGGGGCTACCCGTGGCCCCCGCCGGTCTCCGGAGTGGCGGTCAACCTGCTCGCCGCGGCCCTGGTCGTCGCCGCGGCCGAGGTGCTGAAGCGCTGGCAGCACGAGGTGGAGGTCAGGCGCCGGCTGCTGGCCGACCGCGCGGTGGCGCAGGAGCGGCGCCGCATCGCCCGGGAGCTGCACGACATCGTCGCGCACCACATCACCACCATGCAGTTGATGGCCGGCGGTGCCCGCGCCCACCTCGGCCGCGACACAGAGGTGGTGCGCGACGCCCTGGTCACCCTGGAGGGCTCCGGCCGGATGGCGCTGCGCGAGATGCGCCACCTGCTCGACGTCCTCCGGGCCGGCGACGAGCCGGACGACGGGGCCCCGACCGCGCCGCAGCCCGGGGTCGGGCACCTCGGCGGGCTCGTCGAGGAGTCCCGCAGGGCAGGTCTGCCCACCGGGTTCACCGTCCGGGGCGAGGAGCGCCCGCTGCCGCCGAGCACCGGCCTGGCGGTGTTCCGGATCGTCCAGGAGGCCCTCACCAACACCCGCAAGCACGCCGGCCGGGCCCGGGCGAGCGTGGAACTGACGTACCACCCGGACCGGATCACCGTCGAGGTGACCGACGACGGCGCCGCCGCCGCACCGGCGGACGCCCTGGAGGGTGCCGGAGCAGGGGCCGGCACGGGCGCCGACGGGCCGGGGCCGACCGCGGGCCGCACCGGGTACGGACTGATCGGCATGCGCGAACGCGTCGCGCTGCAGGGCGGCAGCATGGTGGCGGGCAGCGTCGACGGGGGTGGCTTCCGGGTGCTGGCCACCCTGCCGGTCGCGGCGGTCGGCGGTGGAGCGGAGGAGCTCGACTGACGGCCCCGCTGACGGCCTCGCGGCCCCTGAGCCAGGGGCCGCGAGGCCGTCAGCGGGGCGGGTCAGCGGCAGAGGGCCGCGTCCAGGGCGTCCGCCATGTGCTGCGCGCCGGTCGCGCCCGGGACGGCGGTGACCGTGATGGTGGCGGCCCGCCCGTCGTCGGTCACCCCGCCCCTGGTCCGGTAGCCGGGAGAGGTGCCGCCGTGGCCCCAGGCGAGGCCGCCGCAGGAGAGCGGCTTGCTCTGCAGCCCCAGTCCGTAACGGACCCCCGGGCCCAGCAGTTCGGCGGGCACGGTGGTCCGCATCTCGGCGAGCTGGGCCGGCGGCAGGAGACGGCCGCCGAGCAGCGCGGCGAAGAACGCGTTGAGGTCGGTGTTGGTGGAGACGATCCCCCCGGCCGCCCAGGCCATCGAGGCGTCCATCTCGGTGTAGTCGACCAGCGGCGCGTCCGGCGAGCCGCGGAAGTAGCCGTGCGGGTGGGCCTCGTGGACGGCGGTGTCGCCCGGGGCGGGGAAGTAGGTGTGCCGCAGGCCGACGCGGTCGATGACGCGCTTGGTGATCACCTCGCCGACGGGCCGTCCGGTGACCTTCTGGACGAGGAGCCCGGCGACCAGGTAGTTGGTGTTGCTGTACTCCCAGCTGCTGCCGGCGGGGAAGCGGGCCTTCTGGACGAGGGCGCCGTCGAGCAGCTCGCGGGGCTCGAAGTAGCGGTACTGCACGGTGGTGAAGTCCGCGAGGGCGGGCGCGTCCATGTAGTCGGGCAGGCCGCTGGTGTGCTGGAGCAGTTGGCGGACGGTGATGGCGCGCCCGTCGATGCCGTCGCCGCGCAGCAGGCCCGGCAGGTAGGTGTCGACGGACGCGTCGAGGCCCACCTTCCCCTCCGCGACGAGCTGGAGGACGACCACGGCGGTGAAGGTCTTGGTGTTGCTGCCGGCCCGTATCTGGCCGTCCACGGGGACCTTGGCCCCGGTGGCGAGGTCGCCGACCCCCGCGGTGTAGTCGCGGGTACGGCCGTCGCGACCCTTCACGGCGGCCAGCGCGGCCGGCAGCCCGTCCTCCTTCACCAGGGCGGTCAGACTCGACTGGACACTGTCGGGCCGGCCGCCCGCGAATGCCGTCGTCGGCGCCAGCGCTCCGGCCACCACGGCACCCGCGGCCAGGGCGGTCACGACCGCCACCGCCCGGTGCCGGCCGCGGCGGGTCCGGCTCTGCGGGACGTACTCGCTCACGATGGAACTCCTCTGCTGGGAATGCTGGGGGAACTGATGGGGGGCAAATGGGGAGACTGATGGGGGCCCGACGGGGCGCGGGTGCCGCACGCCGTGGCGCGCGGCACCCGCCGGTCATGCCGGTACGGACGCTCCGGTCCGGCCGGGGAGGGTCAGCGGCACAGCGCCGCGTCCACCGCGGCTTCCACGTGCTGCCCGGTCTCGCCGCCCGGGATCATGGTCACCGCGAGGCTGACGGCCCGGCCGTCGTCGGTGGCTCCTCCGGCGGTGTCGTAGCCCGGGATGGTCCCGCCGTGGCCCCAGGCCACGCCGCCGCACGACAGCGGCCGGCTCACCAGGCCCAGTCCGTAGCGGGCGCCCGGAGCGATCGCGTCGGCGGCCACCGTGGTCCGCATCTGGGCGAGCTGCGCCGCGGGCAGCAGGCGGCCGCCGAGGAGCGCGGTGAAGAAGCGGGTGACGTCGCTCGGGGTGGAGACGGCGGCGCCCGCCGCCCAGCCCCAGGACGGGTCCAGCTCGGTGTAGTCGCGGAGCGAGCCGTCCGCACCGCGGTTGTAGCCCTTGGGGTGGGCCTCGCGGATGCCCATGTCCCCCGGAGCGGGGACGTAGGTGTGGCGCAGGCCGATCCGGTCGACGATGCGCCGCCCGATCTCCTCACCGAGCGGCCGCCCGGTGACCTTCTGGATGATCAGGCCGGCCAGCAGGTAGTTGGTGTTGTTGTACTCCCAGCTCGTCCCCGGGGCGAAGTGGGCCTTCTGGCCCAGCGCCGTGTCGAGGAGTTCGCGCGGCTCGTAGTAGCGCGTGGGGTCGGTGAGGATGGCGTCCTTGTCCACGTACTCGGGCAGGCCGCTGGTGTGCTGGAGCAGCTGACGGACGGTGATGTGACGCCCGTCGATGCCGTCACCGCGCACCAGGCCCGGCAGGTAGCTCTCCACCGGGGAGTCCAGGCCGACCTTCCCCTCCGCGACGAGCTGGAGGACGACGACGGCGGTGAAGGTCTTGGTGTTGCTGCCGATCCGTATCTGGCCGTCCATCGGGACCCTGGCCCCGGTGGCGAGGTCGCCGACGCCGGCCGTGTAGGTGCGGGTACGGCCGTCGCGGCCCTTCACGGCGGCCAGCGCGGCCGGCAGCCCGTCCTCCTTCACCAGGGCGTTCAGGCTCGACTGGACGCTGTCGGGCCGGCCGCCCGCGAACGCCACGGTCGGCGCCAGCACCCCGGCCGCCACCACACCCGCGGCCACCGTGGTCGCCACCCAGCGCCGACCGTGGCGGCTCCGGCTCTGCGGGACGTACTCGTTCATGGAAGGACCTCTCTTGATCGATGGCACCGGTGGTTCCCGGCTTGCTCAAGAAGACCATTCGGGGACAACGGAGTTCGTCCGCAGCCAGGACGAACCGCAGGTGGGAGCAGGCTCCGGGCGAGCGGTCCCGGCCAGGACCGTACTCCTGGGACCGCGAGGACCTGACTTGGCGTCAACGAGCGGGCGCGACGGGGACGCCGGCCCCGCCCGGGTGGGTGGAGCCGACGCCGGAGCGCTCCCGGCACGGCGCCGGCGGGCGAGGCCTCCGGGCCCCGCCCGCCGGACCGCCACCCATGCGCGTCAACTCCCGGCGCGGCCGGAAGTCCGTTCGCTCACGGGCCCGTTGCGGTCAGCCGCCGATCTCGACGGTGACGTCGTCGAGCACGAAGCTGGTCTGCAGGGAGGTGTCCTCCCTGCCCTTGAAGCCGAGCGTGACGGTCCGCCCGGCGTAGGACGAGAGGTCGACGGTGTGCCGCGTGTAGCCGTCGGCCCGGTCGAGGTTCGAGTGGGTCGCCACCTCGGCGCCGTTCACCGTGACGCTGAGCCGGTCGTACTGGGTGGTCGAGGTGGTCTCGTCCGAGCCGACGTGCAGCCAGTACCCCAGCATCGTGGTGCAGCCCGCGGGGACGACGACCGTCTGCGTCAGGGTGTCGGTGTGGGAGGACCCGTAGCCGTCCAGCCAGGCCTTCCAGGTGCCGCCGTGGGCCGGCTGGGTGAGGTCGGCGTCGACGACGCTGCCGGACGTCGTCCAGGGCGCCGCGGCGCCGCTCTCGAAGCCGGCGTTGCCGACCAGCTGCGCCGAGGGGCAGGGTCCGGTGCCGTCGGTGACGGCCCAGGTGAACCCGGTGCTCGCGGTGGCGCCGGAGGCGAACACGGCGGTCACCGTCACGGCCGCCGAACCGGCGGTACCGGGCACACCGGTGATCCTTCCGGTGCCGGCGTCGATGGACAGGCCGTCCGGCAGACCGGCTGCCGAGTAGGTCGGCGCGCCGGAGCCCCCCACGGTCGGGAGCAGCAGGTCGACCCCCGTCCCGACCGCGGTGACCTGGTCCCCCGGATGCGTGATCGCGGGCGCGACGGACAGGGCCGTTCCGACGTTGACGGCGCCCCAGGCGGCGCCGACGGCGGCGTACTCGCCGCTGCCGGCGCCGTACAGGTCCTCGGCCGCCCGCAGGGTCGCGGTGCGGGCAGCGGCGTAGTCGGTGGTGGAGGTCATGTAGACGGTCAGCGCCCGGTACCAGACGGCGGCGGCCTTGTCGCGGCCGATCCCGGTGAGCGTGGAGTGGTCGAAGGTCGGGCTGTCGTAGGCGACGCCGTTCACGGTCTTCGCGCCGCTGCCCTCGGAGAGCAGGTAGAAGAAGTGGTTGGCGACCCCGGAGGAGTAGTGAACGTTGCGGCTCCCGATGCCTCGGTACCAGTAGTCGGCCGAGACGCCGTCCTTGGACGGCTTGTCCATGAAGCGCAGGGGTGTGCCGTCCCCGTTGATGTCGATCTTCTCGCCGATCAGGTAGTCGGGGGTGTCGGCGGGCAGGTCGGCGGAGAACTCCACCATGGTCCCGAGGATGTCGCTGGTGGCCTCGTTCAGGCCGCCGGACTCGCCGGAGTAGACGAGGCCGGCCGTGGCCGCGGTGACGCCGTGGGTCATCTCGTGACCCGCGACGTCGATCGCGGTCAGCGGGTGGACGTTGCCCTCGCCGTCGCCGAAGGTCATGCAGAAGCAGCCGTCGTCCCAGAACGCGTTGACGTACCCGTTGCCGTAGTGCACCCGGCTGGACGCCCCGACGCCGTCGCCCCGGATGCCCTCCCGGCCGAAGGCGTTCTTGTAGTAGTCCCAGGTCGCCGCGACGCCGTAGTGCGCGTCGACCGCCGCCGACTCGCGGTTGGCCGGCAGGCCGTCACCCCAGGTGTCGGTGGCCCGGGTGAAGATCGACCCGCCACCGCCACCGTTGCCCAGGTCGGTGGTGTACGTGCCGCCGCGGGTGCCGTCCTTGAGCTGGTACCCGGAGTCCGTCGGGGTGGTGGCGATCGGGACCTCGCCGACGTGGACGCCGTGGCCAGTGCCGGCCTGCACGCCCTCGAAGGTCCGGATCACCTCGCCGTCCGCCGCGTCGGTGATCACGTGGAGCCTGCTCGGGGTGCCGTCGGCCTCCACGCCCTCGGTCACGGTCTCCCACGCGACGCGCGGGGTGCCGTCGGCGGCCCAGACCACGAGCCGGGGCGGTTGGCCGACCGCGGCACCGGGTCGGGCGTGGAGGGCGGCGGCCTGCGCCCGTTCGGCGTCCAGCGCGGGCTTGGTCACGAGGCCGGCGAGGGGGGCGGCGGAGGCACGATCGACGCCGTGGAGGGATCCGTCCGCGGCCTGATGCACCACCAGGTCACCGCCCAGGACGGGGAGTCCGGCATAGGTCCGCTCGAAGCGCAGGTGCCGGGCACCGTCCGGGTCGAGGACGACGTCCTTGGCGACGAGCCGCTCCTGGGGAGCCAGGCCGAGGCGCTGGGCGACGGCACCGCTCTGGCCGTCGGCCGCCGCCAGGGCAGCGCTCCGGCCGTGATCGGGCGCCGACACCGGGACGGCTGGCACCGGCTGCGCGGTGACGGCCGGGGCGCCGGTCGCCAGCAGGGCGGTGGTGATGGCGAGTGCGGCGAGACTGTATGCGGGAGCTTTGCGGGACACGAGCACTCCTTTGCCTGCCGACCGCGGGTGCGGCCGGGCACGGGTCCGCGCCGCAGGGTGCGGCGCGGGGTGCGGCCGGCCGGTGATCGTCGGGTGGGACGCCGGGCGAGCCGCTGCGGCTCTGGACGGTGCGGGTGCGGCGCATGGGTGACTGCCATGCACATGACATGAATGCCGCGATACGTCGACTTCGCGACAACGGCGTCAACCTGCGCGCAGCATCAACCCCCCGAGAGAGACCCCGAGGAAGGAGATGTTGGAATCATAGCCATCAAGTTGGAATGACTGTTTGAATATGCGCCATTATGGTGCCACGGCCGATGCTTTCCGGCCGCCGGGTGGTCCCCCGGGCCGTGGAACACCGGCAGGTGTTCCACGGCGCCCGGGCCGCCCCCGTCCGGCCCGGGCGTTCGACCTGCGACGGACCCCGCCACGGCGATCAGCCGTCATCGGCCGGATCCCGACGCTCCTCGCCCGGTGTGGTCGTGCCTGGACCACTCCACCCTCCGCAAGCTCAATGTCGGCCAGGCCCCGGGCGGCGGCCGGGCGTCCTCCCTCGGCCCGGTCGGCGGAGGCCACGGGGCACACACGGTCCGGCGGGGTCCCCGGGACGGCCCTCCGTGGAGACCCACCAAGGAGCCGGTACCAGGGTTCGGACGAACACACGGAACTCTCGGCACCCCCTGGACTCCGCGCCTGCGGAGCGGGTAGAAAACGCGCAGGGAGCATTTCGCCGCCGCCCGCGGAGGCAGCGCAGACCGCGTCGAGGCGACGCTCACCTACCTGCTTCCCACAGCGCGGTACCGAGCATCCGCAGGCCGTACGGCTCGACGCCGACCCCTCAACTTCGACGCCCGCGGCCGCCGACATCACCATCGCCTCAATGCCACCTGGAGCAGCACGTGCGCAACCGGCAGACACTCACCGGCGGCGGCTCCGCCGCCACGCGGTCCGTCCCCGCCATCCCCTCGACGCTTCGCCCCGGCGTCACCGGTTCACCGGCCGCGCACCGGCCCCTGAGTACGCCCATCCCGAGTCTGCTCCTCAAGAGGATCACCGCCGGTGCCCGCCGCGTCGCCGGGCACCCCCGCGAAGCGCACTGAACCCCCGCACGACGCACGCCCGCGGGTCGCACCCGATCTGGGGAGCCGCCGCGGCTCCCCCCACCGCTCGCCGTCCCGGCCGGACCGGGCGCAGCGTCCACGCCGACCGGGCCGGCGGTCGGTGCGGGAGGTCCCCTCCGGGGTGCCGGAACACCGGCGCCTGCGGGAACGGCCGTGTTCCGGCACCCCGGGCCCGCTTCAGACCGCGGGCACCAGCCCGAGCAACTCGCCCAGCCGGCGGAGCGTAGCGGGCGACGTCACGTGCAGGGTGGCGAGGTCGAGGCCCTCGTCACCCAGGACCGTCAGCAGGGCCTGATCACCGATCGCCATCACCACCACGTAGCCACCGTGGCAACGGCTGACCACCTCGCGCAGCCCGCCCACGCCCACCTCGAACGCGGTGCGCCTGCCGAGGCCGAGCATGGCGGCCGACAGCGCCGCGGCCGACTCGGGGTGGACGGTGGCCGTGTCGGCGGCCACCAGGAGGCCGTCCACGGTGGAGATGAGGCTCTCCGAGACGCCTGTGACCGCGTCGCGGAGGGCCTGCAATTCGGCGACCAGCACGGCGGTCGGTATCTGGCTGCTCATGGCGCGCTCTTCTCTGTCGTCTCGGTTCGCTCGGCAGGGTGCTCGTTCGATGGGCTGTCGGAAGCGAGCGGCGCTCCCTCGGACCGGGTCGGCCTCCGGAGGGTGCTGCTCCGGCTCCCCTCACCCGGCAGGCGGCGCGGCAGCGGTCCGACCGGGGCCGTGGACGGCCCGCTCCGGGCCGTCCGTGGGGCAACGCTCGGGGCCATGGGAACGCCGGACACCGGCTCCCGGTGGAGCAGGTGCAGGGCGTCCATCCGGACGACGTCGAGCAGCACCGCGAACACCCCGCGCCCCAGGGCGAATCCGATGTCGCGCGCGGTGCGCCGGCCGGTGGCCGCGTCGAGGACGTCCCGGTAGCGGACGGGGATCCGCGGACCCTCGGCGCCGAGCAGGGCCGCGGGCCGGATCCGGGTGCGGGCCAGCTCACCGGGCGGGCGTCCCGTGAGACGGTCGAGCAGCGCCGTCCGACGTGTGGTCTCCTCGAAGAGCCGCTGCGGCGTGATTCCCGGACGCAGCGCGATCCTGGCGGGCGGGGACGCTTCGACGGTCTCCCGGACGCCGGGCCCGGCGAGCGCCAGGGCGAAGGCGCCGTCGACGACGGCGGCGGCGCAGACGACGTCGAGTTCGGCCGTGCCGATCACCCCCCGGGCGATCAGGACGGCACCGAGGTCGCGGTCCCGGGCCGCGGCGGCGGCGTTCGCGTCGACGCCGGAGACGGCTGTCTCGGCCGCCACCCAGGCGGACTCGTGGACGCGGCCCGATCTCAGTAGCAGCGATTCGACGGACGGGGCTCCGGGGGTCTCGACGGCCGTGACGAGCCCCTGTTCCAGGTGGATCGTGCCGCCCGGTGCTCCGGAGAGCACGACCGAGCCGGTGAAGCCCTCGCTGTGCAGGGCGAGCAGGTGCGCGGGGACGCCACGGACGCCGGGCCGCTCGGAAGGGCCGGGCAGGCCGGTCACGTCAGCAAGTCCGCTGCTCTGTGCGCGGTCTGGTGGACCGCCAGCGCCAGGTTGGTCCGTCCCCGGTCGAGCACGGTCGCCAGCAGCAGGGGGTCGCCGTGCCGGGGCACCACCTGGACGACCTCGTGGTGGCGAGTGCTGGTGACCACCACGCTCTCCAACTCGCCCGTCGCCCCGGCGGCGAACAGCCGGTCGCCGATCAGCTGGGCCAGCTCGGCGAGTTCGACGCCGGACCCGAGCAGTCGGTGGTCTCCGGCGGAGCCGTAGCCGAGGCCGGTGACGGCGTCGACGAGAACGGCACCGACCACCCCGGGAACGCCGAGCACATCGGAGAGGGAAGCTTCGAGCGCGCGCACTTGGACCCCTTCGCGTTCTGAACTCCAGGCAGCGTACATTACTCCGACCACTATTAGCAGGGTGACACCGACGGGTGATTCCTTGCTATTTTGTTGCCCCACAGGGGAGTTCCGCCCGGACGCCGACCAAGGGACGATCAGCGCATGAACATTGACGACGCACTCAAGGACGCGATGAAGCTCGAAGGCGCCATCGGCGTGGCTCTGGCCGACTTCGACAGCGGTATGTCGCTCGGGTTTCTCGGCGGCAACCGGCAACTCGACCTGGAGGTCGCGGCCGCCGCCAACACCGAGGTCGTCCGCTCCAAGGTCAAGGCCCTGGCCGCACTGTCGATCGACGACGCCATCGAGGACATCCTGATCACCCTCGGCACCCAGTACCACCTGATCCGCCCGCTGGCCCGTAGCCGCGGGTCGCTCTTCCTCTATCTGGCGCTAGACCGTTCGCATGCCAACCTTGCCCTGGCCCGGCACGGCCTCAAGCGCATCGAGGCCAACCTCGACGTCTAGTCCACACCCGGCCGGTGGGGCGGAGCCCCGCCCCACCCGAGCCGCCCGCACAAGCGGCACACCGCGCGGGCAAGGCGAGCACCGGGGCACGCCATTCGGGAATCTGCCACCTTTTCCTCGGGGGCACATCGACCCCGGAAACGAATCACCGTTCAACAACTCCGCCGTAGCAGCCCCCCGGGGATTCTCCTGAATTCGCGCGCACCGGATCGGCGGCACGAAGAAGGGCATTGTGGAATTCGGCTCGGCCACGCTCCAGAAAGAGCACGGCCGAGCCGCCGCCCGCCCCTTCCGGCCGCGCCAGAATCCAGATGCCACACCCGCTTACGGAAGAGCGGGACGTTCTCCTTGAGTGCGAGGATCCCCGTCGGCCGCTCTGACAAGAAAGAGCGGTAAGTCCGCGTCGGCGCCCGCGGCGTTGCCGAACCGTTATCGGGCCGGACGGGCAGCACCTGTACTGCCACGGCCCGGTGTCGCGCCGTCACCGCCACTCACCGGGGCACCGGCCGTTCGGGAGACCGGTCGGAGCGGCGCCGACGACCTCCCCCATGAACATCGGCCCCGCGCGGCCGTTCGATCACGCGGCGGCCGACCCGGGCGTCCTCACCGGCCTCCATGCCACCCGACGACGCGGCCCGCTGTCGCCAAGTCCTGCGCGACAGCGGGCCGGAACGTCCGACACCTCACGGACGACGCCCCTACGGCACCGAACCGTCCTTCGTGAACGCGAGACCGCCTCCCTCTCTCGGCACCGACAGCGGGGACCACGACCTCTCCGCGCCACGCGCGCGTGCCCCCGGGGCCGCCGGGCACCGCGTCGCCGAGCGGCCCGGGGGGGCGGCACGCGCGCCGTGGGCCGTGCACCAGGGGCTTTCGGCTACCCGGCGGTCAGACCGCGCGGGGCCGGCACCCCGGCCTTGCGCGCGTGCAGCAGGGTGCCGCCGAGCGGCAGCGGCGAGTCGTCGACGGGTTCGAGGCCCGCGTCGGCCAGCAGCCGGGCGAAGTGGTCGGCGCGGCGTTCGCGGCCGCCGGTGTTGCACATCATGTGGAGGTCCCACGCGGTGGCCAACGAGGTCGAACCGTCGGCCGGCAGGACCCGCTCGACGATGAGCAGGTCGGCGTGGGCGGGCATGGCCCGGGACACGTGACGCAGGATGTCCCGGCAGCGCTCGTCGTCCCAGTCGTGCAGGACCCGGGAGAGCAGGTACACGTCCGCGCCCGGCGGTACGTCCGCGAAGTCGCCCGTGACGTACGTGCACCGCTCGCCGCAGCCCGCCGCGTCCAGCTGCCCGCGGGCGGCGGCGACGACGTGCGGGCGTTCCAGCAGGACGCCGCGCAGGCGGGGGTTGGCGGCCAGGACGCGTCCGAGCAGCTCGCCCGTCCCGCCGGCGATGTCGACGACGGTGCCGGGAACGGAGGCCCGGCCTGCGGCCAGGATCGCCGGATGTGCGGGGACCGGCTCGAACATCCGGGTGCTCGCGACCATCGACCGGTCGAACTGCTCGGCGAGTTCGGGGTCCCGGGCGAAGTGGTCGAAGTGGTTCTCGCCGAAGAGGTGGTCGAAGGCGGCCTCCCCGGTCCGCACGGTGTGCTCCAGTTCCGCGAAGGAGTGGTAGAACGGGCCGCCGTACATCAGTGCCAGCGGCCGCATCGACCCCGGGGCGTCCGCCCTCAGGAGCGCCCCGGTACCGGTGAGCCGGAAGCCGTCCGGGTGCTGCGCGACCACGTCCAGCATCACCAGGTAGCGCAGGAGGGTCGCGAGGCTCTGCGGGTGAGCGCCGATCCGGTCCGCCAGTGCCTCGGCGCCGGCTCCCGTGCGGGTGTCCAGGGCGTCGGGCAGCCCCAGCCGGGCGAACACCGCGAGGGCCTGGGTCGTCCAGGCCCCGGTGAGCAGGTGCAGCAGCGCTTCCGCTTCCCGGTGCGGATCGGCGGGCCCGTCCGGGCGGTCCTGCCCCCGGTCCTCGTCCGGCCCGGCGGGGTACCGGCCCAGGTGCGCGGCCAGGGTGTCCGGGTGGGCGCCCGCCACGTGGAGTTCCAGCCGCCGGTACCCGGTCCGCGACCCGGCCGGGGCGGTGAAGTACAGGACGGTGCCGTCCTCGTGCGGGTTGTAGCCGCCGCCGTCGGGGCTCGCGCCGTGCCGGGCGAGCAGCGCGCACAGGCCGTCCAGCACCAGCGGGTCCGCGGACTCGACCTCGAAGGCGAGGTGCGCCTCGTGCTGGGCGACCCGCTCGTGCGCGGCGAGCGCGGCCAGGCCGGAGCCCGGCGGGACGGTCAGCGCGAACACCTCGACCACCCGGCGCTCACCGAGCGGGCCGCGCAGCGGTGGCCGCAGGATGGCGACGTCCAGGCCCGCCGGGTCGTGGCCGTGCCGCAGTGCCAGCCGCTCGCGGACCACGGTGCTGGGCGTCGACGGCACGTCCACGGTCAGGTCGCAGGCGGCCAGTTGATCGTGCAGGGCGTCCCGGTCGGACGGGAAGACCAGGACCGCGGCGTGGGCGAAGCGGCAGTGGTCCGCCAGTGCCCGCAGCCGCGAGTCGGGGAGGCCGGGCAGCAGGAGGCGGAGCAGCGTGGTGCTGTCGTGTTCCCGGACGAAGGTGGCCGCCGCGAGGAGGCGGGTGACATCGTCGGTGTCCGGGGGCGTCATCGTGGTCGGCATGGTGCGGTTCCTTGTCCGGGTGTTCGGGAGTCCGGCGGGCGGCGGGCAGCCGACAGCGACCGGCCGGCTCGGAGCCGGGCGGAGCGTGGCGGGCGCGACGGGGCGGGCACAACGAGGTCGGGCGGAGCGGGGTCGGCCAGCGCGGGGCCGGGCGGAGCGGGGTGGAGCGGGAGGACTCAGACGCCGGTGTAGCTCTCGGCGAACCAGTCCTGGTGGGAGCGCGAGGTGCGCAGGGATTCGAGGCGCGAGCGGCGCAAGGATTCGTGGAAGAACGATTCGCCTATGGGAGCGGCGGGCTCGCGGTGCAGCAGCCGGATCATCCAGAGCGAGAACTCCTGCGCCCGCCAGATGTGCTCCAGGGCCTGCCGCGAGTACCGGTCCAGCGCCTCGGAGTCGCCGTGCGCGAGGTCGGCGATCAGGGCCCGGGCGAGGAGTTCCGCCTCCAGGACGGCCAGGTTGGCGCCCTTGGCGGCGGACGGGCTGATCAGGCTCGCGGCGTCCCCGGCCAGCAGGAGCGATCCGTGGCGCAGCGGTTCGATGACGTCGGACTCGAAGTCGACGACCCCGCGTTCGAGGATCCGGCCGCGGTGCAGCGGTCCGTGCTCGGCGGCGTACATCCGCGTGTCGAGTTCGTCCCAAATCCGCCCGTCGGACCAGTCTCCGGTCGCGGTGCCGCGCTCGCACTGCAGGTAGTAGCGGGTGACCTCCGGGGTGCGGGCCATGTGCCCGGCGAAGCCGCGGTCGTGGACGGCGTAGCCCACGGCGTCCAGGCTCGGCGGCGCCTCGGCGAGCAGGCCGAGCCAGGAGATCCCGTGGTCCCGGTGGTGGCGTACGGTGCCGGGCGGCAGGGAGCGCCGGGCCGCGCCGTGCCGGCCGTCGCAGCCGGCCACGTACCTGGCCTGCCACCGGGCGAGGCGGCCGTCCGCCTCCCGTACGGCGACGGTGGGGCGGGTGGTGCCCGTGTCGTGCACGGCGAGCGCCTCGGTCTCGAAGTGCACCCGCCCGCCTGCCTCCAGGTAGGACGTCAGCAGGTCGGAGACCAGGTACTGCTGGGGGTAGACGGTGTGCGGTTCGCGTCGGCCGAGGTTGCCGTAGTCCAGGCGGAAGCGGCCTTCGGCGGTGCGGAATTCGCAGGCGCCGTGCTGCTTGCCATTGCGGTGCAGGCCTTCGGCCAGGCCGTGGCGGTCCAGGATCCGCAGGGTGTTGGGTGCGAGGAAGCCCGCGCGCGCCCGGGTCTGTACGCGGGTGCGGTCGGTGCGTTCCAGGACCACGCAGTCGATTCCGCCGCGCTTGAGCAGATTGGCCAGCAGGAGACCGGCCGGGCCCGCCCCGAGGATCACGACGTCGGCCGACTGCACTGCCGTTATGGTGCTCTGACTGTTCGTCACAAGAAGTGGATCATAGTCACCGATCTGCGACCGCCATGGCGCCGGTAACCCGAATTGGCCAATAGGATGACAATCTTTACGCCAGCCACAGAAATCGGCGCGTGGCCGTCATATTCACCGTCGCGAGGAAATCGTGCGGCAACGGCGGCGCCCCGGGGGGAGGCGCCGCCGTTGCCGCTCCGCCGGAACGGGTGGTCCGGGGCGGTGTCAGTCGCGGTACTCGCAGAGGTAGGCCGTGTCGGCTTCGACCTTGAGCTGGAACTCGCTGTCCGCCGGGACGTCGAAGCGCTCGCCGGTCCGGAAGGTCTCCCAGGAGGGCAGGCCCACGTAGTAGCCTCGGCGACCCGCCACCGCATCGGCGGACCGCCCCGGCGCAGGCCTCCCCGAAGAGGCCGCGGGCCCGCTCCCGGTCCTCGATCCCACCCTCCGTCAGAACCCGGCAGCCGCGCCGGAAGAACTCCTCGCCGCCGCCGTCGGGGAGCGGCGGAGTCCTCGTCTCACCCGTGCGCCCAGGCCTACCACCACCCACCGACAGGGACCTGCCCCCGGCAGGCCGGGCACGGCAAGGCCCCGGAGGGCGGGCGCCACCGTCGGCGCCCGCTCTCCGGGGCCGGTGGGTCAGTCCCAGGGGTTGGCCGACTGGCCGCTGATGGCGGTCCAGAAGCGGGTGTTGGCGGGCAGGGTACCGTTGGCCCACAGGCCCCAGCCGGTGCCGTCGTGGAACTCGGCCATCCGGAAGCCGGTGCCGAAGGCGGTCGCGCACTTCTGGTCGGCGACGGCACGGCTGGTCAGCTCGTAGCCGGGCAGCGCCGGGGTGACCTTCACCTCGCCGCCGGCCCAGCTGTGGAAGCCGCTGGTGGGGACGCCCGCCGGAGCGGGGCGGCCGTCCTGCCTGATGCAGAGCACCGGCAGCACGGCGTTCGCCGCGGTGTCACCGTTGTACGGGTCGCTGTTGGTCAGGTTGTCGAAGCCGACGTGCACCACGTTGTCGGCGCGCTGCTCCAGGGTGCCCCAGGTCATGCCCTTGTGCTGGCCCGGAGGAGCACTGAAGATCGCCTCGTAGGTGCTGCGGTAGACGTCCCACTGCTGGTAGCTGCCGCCGTCACAGCCCCTCAGGACCAGCTTCCAGCCGCCGAAGTTCTTGCGCGAGTTGTCCAGGCAGTCAGACGTGCCCACGTTCTTCAGCCGCAGGCCGACCAGGTCGTAGAGGGCCGGCTCCGCCTCGAACGGGGTGATCTCCCACTGCTGCCTGGTGTAGCCCGCCACGCAGCCGGTGGTCATCGGCAGGTCGTCGGCCGTCAGACAGAGGACGCCGTCCGGGCTGCTGGTGGTGACGGTGAACCGCTCGGGGTAGCCCGGGACGCGCTTGACCACCCACATGCCGGGGTTGTCGGACGGAGCGCAGGGGTGCATGTCCTGGATCCCCGACCTCGCGTCGGGGCAGCGCTGGGAGTACTGGTTGAACAGGACCGACGCCGGGGTGTCGGCGGACGCGCCGCCCGGCAGCATGAGCAGCCCGGTGAGGGCGAGCAGGATCGCGAGCAGGGTACGCCTGAGGGATACGAGCAAGAGTGCCTCCGGAAGCCGTCGGTACGGGGAATGCCGGATCCTGCGCGGGAACGCCCCTTCGCAGTGGCCGGCCACGCGCCAGTTTGTCCGTACGCAGCCAAGGCCGGTATCCCAGCCTTCTGGGATACCCGCCGGACGGCGACCGGTGCCGCACGGGCCCCGCGACGCCACCCGCGGACAGGCCTCGCCGCCGATCGGCCGCGACACCCCGAGGGCCCTCTGGCGACACCGATGGCGCCCTTGCGCATACGAAGGGAGGCCTCCCCGCCGCCGGTCGCCGAGCCCGGCCCGCCTATGCTGGACGCCGCCCGAGCCGTCCGGCCGCCACGGCGGCCGAGCGGAGCGGAACGACGGGGGAACGGACCCGTGACCGGGGACCAACGGGGGGAACGCAGTGCCAGCAGAACACGAGGAATCCGGCGCGTACGCCGACGACCACGGGTCGGACCCCGAGTCCATCGGGAACCCGCCCGGCCACACCGAGTACCCGGACGACGCCGAGGACATCGAGGACGAGGAACCGCCGCGCCGCTCCGCCGGACGCCGGGTCTGGCAGGGCGCGCTGGCGGCAGCCGTCGTGGGGCTGCTGGCCGCCGGCGGGTACGGGGCCTACAACGTGGTGAACGCCGTGACGGGCAACGGCCCGGCGGCCGGCGACCACCAGGAGTCCCCGGCCGCGGCCGCGTCGGCGCAGCCGGCGCCGACCGCCGCGGAGGCCGACGCCGTGGCGAAGGACTTCCTGGCGGCCTGGGGCCGTGGGGACGTCACGGCCGCGGCGGCGCTCACCGACCGCCAGGAGACCGCGCGGACCGCCCTGGCGGCGTTCCGCGACGCGGTGAAGCCGCGCTCGTTGACCTTGGCCGGGACCGGCCCGGTGGCGTCCGCGACGCCGAGCGAGCCCGCGGTGGGCTTCCGGGCGAAGGCGGAGTTCGAGGGCACCGCGGAGGCCTGGGAGTACGACAGCGCGCTGACGGTGCTGCGGGCGGCCGACGGGCGGGTCGCGGTGCGCTGGTCGCCGCACGTGATCCACCCGCATCTCGACGCGGGCGAGACGATCGGCATCAAGCTGCTGCCCGATCCGGTGGCGAAGCCGGTCGACCGGAACGGCAAGCCGCTCGACGCGTTCCCGTCGCTCAGGAGCGTGCTTCCACAGATCACCCCGGCCCAGGGCGGGTCCACCGTCGACGGGCAGGCCGTGGTGATCTCCGACGGCGGCGCGAAGGCACCGGAGCAGCTGTTCGTGCTCACCCCGGCGAACGCGCCGGAGGTCAGGCTCACCCTGGACGCCGGCCTCCAGCAGGTGGCCGAGGAGGCGGTGAAGAAGCAGGCCGCGGGCGGGAAGCCGGCCTCGCTGGTCGCCGTCCAGCCGAGCACCGGCCACATCCTCGCCCTCGCCTACTCCTCGCCGGACGGGTTCAACCGCGCGGTCGGCGGCGGGCAGCCGCCGGGGTCCACGATGAAGGTGATCACCTCCGCCGCCCTGCTCCAGGCCGGGGTCGGGCCGGACACCGTGGTGCCGTGCAAGGAGACCACCAACTCCCCGCGCGCCTGGCACAACGACGAGCCCGGCGACTTCCCCGGCTACACCCTGACCGACGACTTCACCCGCTCCTGCAACACCGGGTTCATCGACAAGGGCCTGGAGAAGCTGCAGCTCGGGACGGTGCCCGAAGTCGCCCGCAACCAGTTCGGCCTCGGCCTGGAGTGGCACATCGGCATCCCGAGCAGGGACGCCACCATCCCGGTGCCGAAGAGCAAGGACGAGGCGGCCGCCACCTTCATCGGCCAGGGCCAGATCCAGGTGAACTCGCTGCTGATGGCCTCGGTCGCGGCCACCGTGCAGAGCGGAACGTTCCGCCAGCCCGTCCTGGTGCCGGACGCGAAGCGGGTGACGGCCCCCGGCAGGCTTCCCGAGGGCGTCGCGCGGGACCTGCGGGCGATGATGGCGAAGACCGCGACCCAGGGCACCGCCCGGGCACCGATGTCCGGACTGTCCGGGCGGATCGGCGCCAAGACCGGCACCGTCGAGGCCGGTGCCGGCAAGGGCACCAACAGCTGGTTCATCGCCTACCGCGACGACCTCGCGGTGGCGGCCGAGGTCGAGGGCGGCGGCCACGGCAACAGCGCGGCCGGCGTGGCCGCGGCCGAGGTCCTGAAGGCCGGCGGCAAGGGCTGACACCGTCGGTCGGGCCGGTGCCGGCACCGGACCCGTCGAACAGCCCACCCCCGCGTTCGTCCCGGGCGACGAACGCGGGGGCTTAGCCTTGTCCGCAGGTACCGAGCGGGGGGCGCGGTCAGGCCCCTAACCTGCGGAGATGATCAGGCACATGGCGACGCACTCCGCCGGCGGCCTGGGCCGGGTACTGCGGGACCTCGGCCCGACGCTGCTCGACCTGCTGCACGGCGACGTCGGCCTGGCCCCGGAGATCGGCGGCGTGGGGATCCACGACCCGTACGACGAGCAGCAGTACCCGCCGCGGGCTATCGTGCTCGGGGCCGGCGTCCGGGGCTCCGAGGAGATCGTCCGGCTGCTGCACGAACTGGCGACCCACCGCGTCGCGGCCCTGGTCGTACGGGGGCCCGTCGGGAGCGGGCCCGTCGGGAGCGGGCCGGTCGGGAGCGAGCCCGTCGGGGACGGGCCGGTCGGGGACGGCGAGGCACTCGCGCGGGCGGTGTCCGAGACCGGGATACCCCTGCTCGCCCTGACCCGCGGCGCCTCCTGGGCCCAGTTGGCGGCGATGCTGCGCACCCTGCTGGCCGAGGGCGACATCGGGGACAGCGGCGGGCAGACCCTGGGAGGGGTGCCCTCGGGCGACCTGTTCGCCCTGGCGAACGCCGTCGCCACCCTGCTGGACGCGCCTATCACCATCGAGGACCGCTGCCAGCGCATCCTGGCCTTCTCCGGCCGCCAGGACGAAGCGGACCCCGCCCGGGTGGCCACCATCCTGGCCCGCCGGGTCCCCGACCGGTACGTGCGGCTCATGGAGAGCCGCGGCGTCTTCCGGGAGATCTACCGCAGCGAGGACCCGGTGCGGATCGCACCGGCGGCGGTCGGCGAGGGCGAGACGGCACTGCCGCGCGTGGCGATCGCGGTACGGGCGGGCGACGAGGTGCTCGGCTCGGTGTGGGCCGCGGTCCGCGAACCGCTCACCCCCGCCAGGGAGGCCGCGTTCAAGGACGCCGCGAAGCTCGTCGCCCTGCACATGCTGCGCCACCGCGCCGGGGCCGACGCCGAGAACCGGCTGCGCACCGACCTGGTCACCACCGTGCTGGAGGGCGGGGCCGGCGCGCCCGACGCGCTCGGCCGGCTGGGACTGGCGAACGAGCCGACCCTCGTCATGGCCCTGGGGCTGGCACACCGCCCGGGTGAGGACCACGCCCACGTCACGGCGGAGCGGCAGCGCCTGGCCGGCGCGCTGGCCATCCACCTCACCGCCGTCCAGCCGCGTTCGGCGGTGGCCCTCCTGGGCGACGTGGCCTACGCGCTGTTCCCGGTGCGGGGCGAGGCGGCCCATCGGTGCGAGCGTGCCGTACAGGTGGCCTCGGACTTCCTGGAGCGGACCGGGAACCGGACGGGCGCCGTCATCGGCATCGGGTCGGTGGCGGAGGAGTCCACCGCCCTGGCGCGGTCCAGGACGAACGCCGACCGCGCGCTGCGGGTGCTGTTCGAGCGGCGGTCGGGCGCGGGGGTCGCGTCGATCACGGACGTCAACACCGACGCGCTGCTGCTGGAGCTGCGCGACCTCGCCGCCACCCACGGCGACGAACTGTCCGCGCCACTGGCCCGGTTGGTGGCCTACGACGCCAAGCACAACGCCCACCTCGTCGAGACGCTGCGGGCGTGGCTGGACGCCTTCGGCGACGTGATCGCCGCCTCGGCGAGCGTGTACGTCCACCCCAACACCTTCCGCTACCGGATCCGCCGGGTGGCCGAGGTGGGGTGCCTGGACCTACAGGACCCGGCCGCCCGGTTCGCGGCGATGCTGCAACTGCGCCTGATGCCCTCGCAGCGCGGTGGTGCGGACCCCGCCTCAGGAGCGGGCGCCACCGGCTCCGGCTGACCGCCCGGGTGCCCGGGCGCTGCCGCCTCCGGCGCCGTGTCCGGCGCACCGCGGCGTCCGGGCTCTTGGGTCCCGCGTACGAACGGGCCGTCCACGTTGTGACGGGACGACGAACGCGCGGCCGTCGGCACTGCCTAGCGTGGGTGTCACCCCACCCCAGGAGGACCCTCCCGTGCCGGCCGACCTCGGAACCCCGCCCCTGCCCGCGCCCCCGCCCGCAGACCTCGCGCCGGAGCTCGACGCGATGCTCGCCGACCTGGAAGAGCTCGTGACCTGCGAGTCGTACTCCGCCGACCACCAGGCGGTGGCCCGCAGCGCCCGGGTCGTCGCCGCCCAGGGGACCCGCCTGCTCGGCGCCCCCGCCCGGCTGCTGGTGAACGGCGGCGTCACCCACGTCCAGTGGACCTTCGGAACGCCCCGCGTCCTGCTGCTCGGCCACCACGACACCGTCTGGCCGGTCGGCTCGCTCAGGACCCACCCGTGGTCCGTGGCGGACGGCATCGCGCGCGGACCCGGCGTCTTCGACATGAAGGCCGGCCTGGTCCAGATGTTCCACGCCCTCGCCTCCCTCCCCACGCTCGACGGGATCTGCGTGCTCGTCACCGGCGACGAGGAGGTCGGCTCCGCCACCTCGCGCACCCTCGTCGAGGAGACCGCCCGCCGCTGCTCCGCGGCCCTCGTCGCCGAGCCCTCTGCCGACGGCGGAGCGCTGAAGACCGCCCGCAAGGGCGTGTCGATCTACGACCTCACCGTGCACGGCCGCGCCGCGCACTCCGGACTCGAACCGCGGAAGGGCGTCAACGCGGCCGTCGAACTCGCCCACCAGGTCCTCGCGCTGCAGGACATCGCCGACACCGTGGTCGGGCGGACCGGGCCCGGCACCACCGTCACCCCGACCCTCCTGTCCGCGGGCACCACGAACAACACCGTCCCGGCCCGGGCCGACCTCAACATCGATGTCCGGGTCCCCAGCACCGCGGCCCAGGAGACGGTCGACCACCTCGTGCACACGCTCCGGCCCCACCTGCCCGGCGCGCGCCTCGACCTCCGGGGCGGCCCCAACCGCCCGCCCCTGGACGCCACCGCCTCGGCCGCGCTGTTCACGCTGGCGGCCGAGCAGGCTGCCGCGCTCGGGCTCCCTCCCCTGCGGCAGGCCGCCGTCGGCGGGGCCTCCGACGGCAACTACACCGCCGGCGTCGGATGCCCCACCCTCGACGGCCTCGGAGCCGTCGGCGACGGCGCCCACGCCGACCACGAACACGTCCGCACCGCCGAGATGCCGCACCGCGCCCGCCTCCTGGCCCACCTCACCGGAGCCCTGCAATGACCGCGTTCCAGGTACGCGAACTCCACGACCTCAAGGACTTCGAGGACGTGAAGCGCCTCTACGCCGACATCTGGCGCACCGACAGCGGCGGCACACCCGTCCCGGTCGAGGTGATGCGTGCCCTCGCACACGCCGGCAACTACGTGGCCGGCGCGTACCGGGACGGCCACCTGGTCGGGGCGTCGATCGCCTTCCTCGCCACCCCGCCCGGCACCACCCTGCACTCCCACATCACCGGCGCCGCCCCCGGCCGCGGCATCGGCCTGGCGCTGAAGCTCCACCAGCGCCGGTGGGCGCTCGAGCGCGGACTGCGGCGCATCACCTGGACCTACGACCCGCTGATCCGCCGCAACGCCTACTTCAACCTCGTCAAACTCGGCGCCCGGCCCACCGAGTACCTGGAGTCCTTCTACGGCCGCATGGACGACGCCATCAACGGCGGCGACGACTCCGACCGCGTCCTGGCGACCTGGGACCTGAGCGCCCCGCCGGTCACCGCGACCGTCGCCGGCACCTGCCCGCCCGTCACCGCGCCGCCCGGCACCGCTCACGCCGTCCGCGACCGCGACGGCCGGCCCGAGACCGGCCCGATCGACGCCGAGTGCGTCCTCATCGACCTCCCCGAGGACATCGAGGCGCTGCGCCGCACCGACCCCGGCGCGGCCCGGGCCTGGCGACTGGCCGTCCGCCACACCCTGGGCGAGCTGCTCGCCGACGGTGCCCGGGTCACCGGCCTCCACGACCGGCGCTCCTACCTCGTCCGACGCACCGGCGCCACCGCCCCGCGGACGCCCCTGACCACGACCCCCACCCCGACCCTCGCCAGGAGCCACCAGTCATGAAGATCTCCGGGATCGAACTCCGCCGGATCCAGCTGCCGCTCGTTTCTCCGTTCCGCACCTCCTTCGGCACCGAGACCGGCCGCGACGTCCTGCTGGTCCGCGTCGAGACCGCCGACGGCGAGGGCTGGGCCGAGTGCGCCGCGATGTCCGAGCCGCGCTACTGCTCCGAGTACGTCGACGGCGTCCAGGACGTCCTGCGCCGGTTCCTCGTCCCCGCGCTGCCCAAGGACGGCATCGACGCCCACACCGTCGGCCGGGTGCTGGAGCCCTTCACCGGCCACCGGATGGCCAAGTCGGCCCTGGAGACCGCCGTCCTGGACGCGCAGCTCCGGGCATCGGGCGAGTCCTTCGCCCAGTACCTCGGCGCCTCCCGCGACAAGGTCCCCTGCGGGGTCTCGGTCGGCATCATGGACTCGATCCCCGAACTCCTGGACGCCGTCGACGGCTACGTCGCCGAGGGCTACGCCCGGATCAAGCTGAAGATCGAACCCGGCTGGGACGTCGAGCCGGTCCGCGCGGTCCGCGAGCGCTTCGGCGACGACCTCCTCCTTCAGGTCGACGCCAACGCCGCCTACACCCTCGTCGACGCCCGGCAGCTCGCCGAACTCGACGCGTTCGACCTGCTCCTGATCGAGCAGCCGCTCGCCAACGACGACCTCGTGCAGCACGCCCGGCTGGCCGATCTGCTGAGGACCCCGATCTGCCTGGACGAATCCATCGAATCCGCCGCGGACGCCGCGGCCGCCATCTCGCTCGGCTCGTGCTCCGTCATCAACATCAAACCGGCCCGGGTCGGCGGCTACCTGGAGGCCCGCCGCATCCACGACCTGGCGCGCGCCCACGGCATACCCGTCTGGTGCGGTGGCATGCTGGAGACCGGCATCGGCCGGGCCGCCAACGTCGCCCTCGCCGCCCTCCCCGGCTTCACCCTGCCCGGCGACACCTCCGGCTCCCACCGCTACTTCGCCACCGACATCACCGAGCCGTTCGTCCTCGCCGACGGCCACCTCGCCGTCCCCACCGGCCCCGGCCTCGGCGTCGAACCCCTGCCCGACCTCCTGAAGGAGGTCACCACCTCCACCGAGTGGATCGCCCTGTAACCGAACGCGGGGAGGGTGTCCGGCCGATCGGTCGCGACGACCAGCGGCGGTGGTCCACCGGTCCGGTGGACCACCGCCGCCGCGACCGTGTCCCGCCGGGGCCCCGGGCCGCCCTCCGGAAGGAGCGCACGTGCGCCCGGCCCGCGCCGGCTGCCGGGGGAAGGCTCCGGCCTCCGGCGCGGGCCGGGCGCGGGGCGGGCCGTGGATCCCGTAGGGTCGGCCAATGGCGAAGTACTTCGACGTTCACCCGCAGACCCCGCAGGCCCGCACCATCGGCACGGTGGCCGAGAGCCTCCGTGCCGGGTCCCTGATCGCGTACCCGACCGACTCCTGTTTCGCCCTCGGCTGCCGCATGGGCAACACCGAGGGCCTCGAACGGATCCGGACGATCCGGCGGCTCGACGACCGCCACCACTTCACCCTGATGTGCGAGAACTTCGCCCAGCTGGGCCAGTTCGTCCACATCGACAACGCCGTCTTCCGCGCCATCAAGGCGGCGACACCGGGCAGCTACACCTTCATCCTCCCCGCCACCAAGGAGGTCCCGCGCCGGCTGATGCACCCGAAGAAGAAGACGGTGGGGGTCAGGATCCCCGACCACGTCGTCACCCAGGCCCTCCTCGCCGAACTCGGCGAGCCCCTTCTCTCCAGCACCCTGCTCCTCCCCGGCGAGGACGAGCCCCTGACCCAGGGGTGGGAGATCAAGGAGCGCCTCGACCACGTGCTGGACGCCGTGGTGGACTCCGGCGACTGCGGCACGGAACCGACCACGGTCGTCGACTTCTCCAGCGGCGAGGCGGAGATCGTCCGGCGCGGCGCCGGCGACCCCGCGCGCTTCGAGTGACGCCCCGGCCACAGGCCGACCGGGGGGTCCAGGGCCGGTTCGCCGGGGGCTGAGAGCGGGCCGACGAGCCGTGGGCGACGTCGGGGCACGGGAGGGACCGGTACTCCGGTCCCTCCCGCGGCCGGCCGGGCGCCTGGGGAACGCGCCGTCAGTGGACGTCGTAGGTCACGTGCGTCGCGGTCGATGTCGCGAGGACGCTCCGCTGTACCAGGGTGCGCGGCACCGCGCCGGTGAACAGGGGTGTGCCGGCGCCCAGCAGGACGGGGGCCAGGTGCAGCGACAGCAGGTCGACCAGGCCGGCGTCCAGCGCCGAGCGGATCAGGGCGCCCCCGCCCATCAGGACGACGTCGAGGTCCCGGCCGCTGCTCGCGGAAGCCGCCTCGGCGTGCCGGCGCGCGACGGTGACGGCATCGGGCAGACCGGTGGTGACGAACGTCCAGTCGAGGGCGCCGAGTCGGACGGACTCCGGCCGCGAGCTCGTCACGACGACGAAAGCCGGTTTGCCGACCTCCGCGGCGCCGTAGCCGGTCTCGTCGTCCCAGCCGTGCGGCCCGTCGACCAGGTCGAAGAGCCGGCGGCCGAGGATGACGGCGCCCGAACGGCCGGTCGCCTCGCGCAGGAGCCGACGGTCGTCGGGGTCGTCGGAGAACGCCCAGGTGTGCAGCGCCTCGCCACCGGTGCCCAGCCCGCTGTCCGGGCCCGGGTCCGGTCCGGTGACGAAGCCGTCGAGGGAGACCGAGATGTCCGCGATGATTCGTGTCATGTCGAGGTGGACTCCATCTGCCGCCTGCACTCATCTGTCATGGCCGCAGTATGTGACGCACGCCACTCGCCCTCAACAGGACGCGCTCGGGGTTCGCCGATCCGGGACGGGCGGGCGGGCGGGCGGCGGGGAGGCGAGCCACGGCCTGCCCCGGCGGCACCGCGCGGTTGCGCGAACGCGCACCCCGCGAAGGCCCGGTGAACCCCTCGGACCTGAGCAGCCGTCACCTCGACAGAGGAAGCCGTCCGCCGGACGGGCGGCTCCGGTCCGCGCTACTGAGGAGTACCCATGAAGAAGATCAAGACGGCGGTGGCCGCCGCCGTTCTCGCCGGTGTCGCGTCGATGGCCGCGCCCGCCAGCGCGGTGGCGGAGCCGATGCACTGCACCAGCCCGGCTTGGGGCGGCGAGTACCTCTGCGGCGGCGAGTTCGGCCAGCCCGGCATGGCCGAGTACGCCTACCGGGACGGTCGCCGACAGGTGTTCGTCATCGGCACCGACCACGCCGTGTGGACGCGTTCGAGCAGCGCGGCCGGCAAGAAGACCGCTTGGACGTCCCTGGGCGGCTACCTGATCGGTGGCGTCGGCATCATCGCCTCGGACACGGGCGGGGGCCAGTTCGAGGTCGGCGCGAGGGGCACGGACGGCGGCCTCTGGGCCCGGAGCCACGCCGCGAACGGCAGCTGGACGGCCTGGGCCCGGATCGCCTAGCACCCCGACTCCCCCGGCCCGTCGGGCATGCGAGCGTGCGCGCGTCGACGTCGGCGGCGAGCCGCGGCCGAGCCGCGTCGTCGTGCCATCGCGCCGCCGGCCGTGCCCTGGCGACGATCTCCCCGCCCGGTGTCCGGCGGGGAGTTCGTCGTTTCGGCTGCCGGGCGGTCTCACGGAGATCCACCGCCCCGGACGTTCACCGGCTTCCGCACCGGGAGCCGGATCGGCCTGGGTACGCTCGGCCCCATGGAAGATCGCGAACAGTACGTGAGGTACCAGCGGGACCGTGCCGTGCTGGCGGCGATCGGGGCCCATCTCGATCCCCAGGTCGATCGGATCACCGTGCGGTTGCCGCGCTCCGTCGCCGAGTCGGCGGTCGCCGCCTGGGACCGTGACGAGCTGGGCGAGGTCGGCGAGGAGAGCATCGCGGAGTACGAACTGCGCAACGACGCCGGTGACCTGGCCCTGATCGGCCTGATGATCACCGGCCGCGGTGTGTGGGACGCCGAGGGGGTCGTCGTCGATCTGGGTGTCATGGTCGTCGCGGGGGCGTTGCGGGCCGCGCTGGAGGCCGGGCCGCACGAGTGAGGGGCCGTTCGCCCGGTGGACGCGGTCCCCGGCCCTGGGACATGGGGCCGGGGACCGCGGTCGGTGGGGCGACGAAGGGTCAGGAGGCGGGCATCAGCACGGTGTCGACGATGTAGACGGTGGCGTTGGCGGTCTGCACGTTCCCGCAGAGGACCTTGGCGGACCCGTTGACGGCGAACTCGGGCGTGGCACCCGTGACGGTGACCTCGTCGGCCTCCAGGGTCTTGTGCGCACCGGTCAGGGCCGTCGGGGCCAGCCGCTGCGGGACGACGTGGTAGGTGAGGATCTTGGTGAGCTTGTCCTTGTCGGCGAGGACGGCGTCGAGGTCGGCCTTGGGCAGCTTGGCGAAGGCGTCGTTGGTGGGGGCGAAGACGGTGATGTTCTTCGCGGAGTTGAGGGTGTCGACGAGACCGGCCTTCTTGACCGCGGTGACGAGGGTGGAGAGCAGCGGGTTGTTGGAGGCGGCGGTGGCGACCGGGTCGGCGGCCATGCCCGTGAAGGAGCCGGCGCCGTCCTTGGGGACGGCGGTGCAGGCGGCGCCGAACGGCTGCCCGGTCATCGCCTGTCCGGCCGTGCTCGCCCCGGCCGTGCTCTGGGCGGCCGGGGAGTCCGGCACGGGTACCGGGTGCGCGGCCCCGGTGGTCGCGGCCGCCGCGGTCGGCGCCGGGCCGGCCGCCGTGGAGCTGTCGTCGCCCCCGCAGGCGGTGAGCGTGGCGGCGAGGACGCCGCCGACGAGCAGGGCGGTGACGGGCTTGCGGCGCAGGATGGTGGTCATCGGTTTCTTTCTCTTTCGGATGGGTGGTGGCGTCCCGCTCGGAGCGGGGGTCGGACGGTTCACAGGACGGTGACGACGGTGCTGTGCCAGCCCGTCGCACCGGCCGGGAAGGGCGGTCTGCGGGTCTCCTCCTGGACGGCCCCGGTCGCGTCGGTGGCGCGGACCTCCAGGCGGTGCGTGCCGGGCGTGGCCGAGCGCCAGGTGTGGTGCCACTGCCGCCACACGTCGGGCCCGGCGTCGGCGGCGAGCACCGCCTCCTGCCAGGGCCCGCCGTCGACGCGGACCTCGACGGCGGCGACGCCGCAGTGGGTCGCCCAGGCCGTGCCGGCGACGGTGACGTCCCCGCCTGGCACCCGTGCGAAGGCGGCGGGCACGTCGATGCGGGAGGCGGTGCGCACCTCGCCGGTGCGGTCCCACCCGCGCTGCACCCAGTACGGGTCGCGGGGCGGCGAAGGTGGTGACCTCCAGGTCGACCAGCCACCTGGTGGCGGAGGTGTAGCCGTAGAGGCCCGGGACGACGGTGCGGCAGGGGAAGCCGTGTTCGACGGGCAGCGGCGCGCCGTCTATGCCGATCGCCAGCAGGGCGGCGCGGCCGTCCAGGACCGACGCCACGGGTGTGCCGATGGTCATGCCGTCCTCGGAGCGGCCGAGCAGCTGCTCCGCACCGGTCCGCAGACCGGCCCGGCGCGGCAGGCCCGGCAGCGAGGCCCCGAGCCGGCGGGTGGTGCCCGCGTACGGGCCGCCGACCTCGTTGGAGACGCAGGTCAGGGTGTGGTCGAGTTCCTCCATCGGCAGCGCGAGCAACTCGTCGAAGGACAGTTCCAGGGGCCGGTCGACCAGGCCGTGGATCCGCAGCGTCCAGTCGCGCGGGTCGATCCGGGGCAGGGTCAGGGCCGTGTCGACGCGGTAGAAGTCGGCGGTCGGCGTGCGCAGCGGTGGGAGTCCGGGGATCCGTGGCCCGGCGGCGGGCGGCAGCGCTGGCAGGGGGCGGGCCGGTGGCGGCAGGACGACGGCCGCGGCGCGGTGGCGGGCCGCCACGGGCCCCAGGGCGACGGCGAGCAGTGCCATGACGGTGTAGATCCCGGTGAGGAGCACGGTCTTGTCGGAGGTGCCGAAGGAGCGCACCGCCCACTCCTTGACCGCGGTGGGCGCGAGGTCGATCGCGGCCGAGCCGATCGCGATCACCGGGGCCGCCTGCGGGCGCAGGAGGGCCGCCGCCGTCTCGCCGACGGCGAGGGCCGCGCAGGCGGCGGCCGCGCCGAACGCCATCAGGGCCGTCAGCGCTCCGGCACGGTCGCGGCGCCCGGCGCGTCGGGTGGTCACATCGTTGCTCACACTCCCCATTCGGTCGGCTCGGCGCCGCGGATGGGTCCGTTGCCCGGGTTCACTCGATCGGGTGAGGGGGGCGACCGGATCCGTCCGAAGGCAATCCGCCGGCCCGCCGGGGGCGAATACCGTCCGACCGGTGAACGACATTCCTGAAGCCCCGAACCAGGCCCGGACGGTCGCCGTGCCTGCCGCACGCGACCGTCCGGCCGGTACGCCTCGCCGCTGCATCCGCCCGGCCGGTCACCGGAGTTGCGGATCGCGGGGGCGTGGCAGGTGACCGCCGTCGCCTTCCTGCCCGGCCGCTCCGAGCCGCCGGGCGACCTCAAGGCGGTGATGGCGCTCGTCGCCGCCGGTGATCACGAGGCGTTCGCCCGGCTGTACGACGCGGTGGCCGGCCCGGTGTTCGGCCTGGTTCGCCGGATCCTTCGGGACGAGGCCCAGTCGGAGGAGGTGACGCAGGACGTGATGCTGGAGGTGTGGCGCGGCGCGGCCCGCTACGACCCGCTGCGCGGGGAGGTACTGCCCTGGGTGATGACCATCGCCCACCACCGTGCCGTGGACCGGGTCCGGCACTGCGAGGCGGCGGCCGACCGCGACCGGACGGTGGCCGCCGGCAGCCGGGAGACGCCCTTCGACGAGGCCGCCGAAGGAGCCGGTACCTGGATGGAGCGACAACAGGTCCGGCACTGCCTGCGGCGCCTGACCGATCTGCAGCGCGAGTCCGTCCTGCTGGCGTTCTACCAGGGCCTGACCCACCGGGAGGTCGCCGAACGGCTGAGCACCCCGTTGGGCACCGTCAAGACCCGGATGCGCGACGGTCTCATCCGCCTGCGCGACTGCCTGGGAGCCGGATCATGACCGCCCCCGCCGACAGCGATCTCCACCTGCTCACCGGCGCGTACGCGCTGCACTCCCTCGACGCGGACGAACGTGACGCCTTCGAGGCCCATCTCGGCGGGTGCGAGAGCTGCGGGGAGGAGGTGGCGGGCTTCGCCGCGGCCCTGAGCCGGCTCGGTACGGCCCAGGCGGTCGAGCCACCGCCGCGGCTGCGGGCGGCGCTGCTGGCCCGGCTGGAGGGGGAACACCAGTCGCCGCCGCTCCCCCGGCACACCGGCGCGGCCGCGCCCCGGGTCGCGCCGCCCGGCGTCCGCCGGCGGGCCCGCTGGCCGCGGTTCGCCCTGGCCGCCTCGCTGGCCGCGACCACCGCGCTCGGTGTCCTCGCCGTGCAGCAGCACGAGCAGGCCCGGCGGGCGCGTTCCGACGCCGGGCAGTTGCGTGCCCGGCAGGCGGCCTTCGGCGAGTTGCTGACCGCCCCGGACGCCCGGGTGAGCACCGTCACCGCCGGTTCGGGTGTCGGCACCGTGGTCTGGTCGGCCGACCGCAACCGGGCCGGGTTCCTCGCCACCGGCCTTCCCGATCCCGGGCCCGGCCGCGTCTACGAACTCTGGCTCGACCACGCGGGCACCTACCTCCCGGCCGGTCTGCTGCCGGACGGCGACGGCGCCCTCCTGCTCACCGCGCCCCTGGACGGTGCCCGGTCCGTCGGCCTGACGGTGGAGCCCGCCGGCGGGTCGGTGCGGCCGACCGGCGAGCCCGTGCTGGCCCTGCGCCTGGGGCGGACCTGATGCCCGGCCGCCCGGGGCCGGCGGCCGGGCACGCCGAGGGGGGTGCCGGGCCGCCGGCCCGCGGCCGGGTCAGGAGGAGGTGACCCGGCCGCGGTGCGGCGGACGGCGGTGTTCGGCGGGCTTCCGCGGGCGCCCTCCCCAGCTGTGCTTCACGCGGTGAGGTGCCGCTCCGCGTCGGAGCCGGTGGCGGGCGCGGTGGCGGCGGCGGTGCCGTGCTGCTCTTCCTCGGGGCGGCCCTTCCTGGGCAGCAGGAAGGTGATCGCGAAGAAGACGGCCAGCAGGCAGGCCTGGACGATCAGCGCGCGGTGGAAGCCGCCGGTGAAGTCACCGGCCTTGGCCTGGGCGAAGAACACCGAGCCGAAGACCGCGACACCGATGGAACCGCCGACCGCCTGGACCGCCGACAGGACACCGGAGGCGGAACCGATCTCGTCGTCGTCGACCGCGGCCAGGATGAAGCTGAACAGGGCGGCGATCACCATGCCGGCGCCGATGCCCGCCACCGTCACGCCGGGGACGACGTCCCAGATCGAGAACGAGGTAACGTCCAGGCCGTCGAGCTCGAACCACAGCACGCCCGCGCCGGCCAGCTGGACCAGCGGTCCGATCTGCAGCACCTTGCGGCCGATCCTGTCCGCGAGGAACGCGCCGCTGACCGCGCCGCCGATCGCGGTTCCCACCGCGAGGGGCAGGTTGCCCAGTCCCGCCTCACCGGCGGTGAAGTGCCGGCCGATCTGGAGGAACAGGGTAAGAACGAGCTGGGTGCCGATGAGCCCGCCGAAGAACAGGGCGATGCCGCCGAGGCCTACGGTGAAGGCCGGCTTGCGAAGCAGGCCCGGGGTCACCAGCGGCTCGCGTCCTGCGGCTGCCGTGCGGCGCTGCTGGAGGGCGAAGAGGGCGAAACCGGTCGCCGAGGCGGCCATGGACAGCCATGTCCACAGCGGCCAGCCGTTCTCCTGCCCCTGGTTGAGCGGCAGCACCAGCAGGGCGCAGGACGCCACGACCAGCGCGGCGCCGGTCGTGTCGACCCGTACGGAGCGGTCGCCCGCCTTCTTGGGCAGGAACTTCGCGGCGACGATCAGTGCCGCGATTCCGATGGGCAGGTTGACCAGGAACACCGACCGCCAGCCCAGGTCGAAGTAGTCGCCCTCGATGAGGAAGCCGCCCAGGACCGGGCCGATGATGCCGCCCAGGCCGAGGACCGGTCCGAAGACCGCGAAGACCTTGGTGAGCTCGGGGCCGGAGAAGTTCTCCCGCAGCAGGCCCAGGCCCTGGGGCAGCAGCATCGCTCCGGCGGTGCCCTGCAGCAGGCGGAAGGCGATCAGTGACTCGATGTTCGGCGCGACCGCGCACAGCAGGGAGCTCGCGGTGAAGGTCGCCAAGCCGATCAGGAACATGCTGCGTCGGCCGAAGCGATCGCCGAGCCGGCCGCCGAGCACGAGGCCGGCGCCCAGGGTGAGGGCGTAGCCGCCGATCACCCATTGCAGTCCGACGGAACCGGCGCCGAGGGACCTCTCCAGGTCCGGCCCGGCAACGTTGACGATCGAGGCGTCCAGGAGATCCATGATCTCCGCGACGATCATCACCGCCAGGATCAGCCACCGCCACCGGTATGGCTCGGTCGTCCTGTCGGGGATGGGAGACGGGGCACGCACGTCAGATACCTCCATGGTGAAGTAATTCCATGATGAAGGTAAATTGATGGGGGTAGGTTGTCAAAGGCGGGCCGCCCACCTGGACGCCCGGCGGGCGAGACGAGGTGGCAGTGCCTGTGGAGGAAGCGATGGGCGACGGTGTCGCGGCGCGGCGCGAGCGGCTGATGGAGGGGCTGCGGATCCATGGCGGCCACTACGCCGAACTCAGCCGGCGCTTCGCCGCCTGGCTGGGCCTGCACTCCACCGACGCGACCGCGGTGCTGGAGATCGCCGCCGCCGAGGAACGCGGGGCCCCGCTGTCACCGGCCCGGCTGAGCGAGCGCATCTCCCTGTCCACGGGAGCCACCACCGCGCTCCTCAACCGCCTCGAAGCGGCCGGGCACATCACCCGCACCCGCGAGCACTCCGACCGGCGCATCGTCACCCTGCGCGGCGGCCCGCACATCCAGGAGCGGGCGGACGAGTTCTTCGGCCCGCTCGCCCACCGCCTCGACGCCGCGATGGCCCCCTACCCGCCACAACTCCTGCAACAGTTCGAGCAGTTCATCACCGCTCTGAACGCCACCATGGACGCCCACCTCGCCGAGCGGAGCCCGGTGGCCCCACCCCCCGGCTCCCCCCGGGGGACCGCAGGCGCTGGCTAGGGGTGGCGAAGACCGTCGTCACGGCCAGGGCCAGCCATCCACCCACAGCGTCCGCAGCGGTCGGGCCCCCGGGGCGCGACCGCTGCGGAGCCGGGGCGGGCGCCGCCGGCGGGCTACCGGTCGAAATGGTGCCGGTGTTCGGCCAGGAAGGCGTCGAGGGTGCGGGGCGAGCGGCCGAGGACGTCGGCGACGGTGCTGGTGGGTGTCTCGGGGCGGGCGACGGCCAGTCGCTGGATCTCCACGACGTGGTCGGCGAGCCAGTCTGGCATGCCGGCCCGGTGGACGAGGTCGTCGCGCATCTCGTCCGGGGCGAGGTCGACGTACCGGATCAGGCGGCCGGTCACCGCGGTCAGCCGGGCGGCGAGGTCGGGATGGGAGACGGCCTCCGGTCCGGTCAGGGTGTAGGTGCCGCCCGCGAGGTGACGGCGGGTGAGCACGGCGGCCGCGACATCGCCGATGTCGCGGCTGTCGACGTAGTTGCAGGGCGCCTCCCCCATCGCGCCGAGGACGACCCCCTCGGCCACGGCGGGCGCCAGGCGCAGGAGGTTCTGCATGAACGCGTAGGGCCGCAGGACGGTGCCGGTGAGTCCGGAGGCGCGCAGGTGTGCCTCGACGGCGTGGTGTCCGCGGGATATCGCGACGGGCGAGTCCGGCTCGGCCGCCGGGGCGGAGACCTTGACGACGTGTCCGATGCCGCTGACCACGGCGATGTCGATGACGCGGGTTTCGAGCGCGACCTGCGCGGGGCTGTTGGCCATGGCGAGGAAGAGCTGGTCGGCGCCCTCGAAGGCGGCGCGCAGCGAGTCGGGGTCGCCGGCGTCGGCGTACCGGACCTCGACGAGCCGGTCGTGCCGCGGGCCGGCGGTGCCGGGGAGCGGCCGCTGCGGGGTGCGGGTGAGGGCGCGCACGGGTACGTCGAGTGCGCGGAGGCTGTGGAGCAGGGCGGTTCCGGTGGTTCCGGTCGCTCCCATGACAACGATCATCGGGTGTCCTCATATACCTGGTGTCTTCCGCGGCGGCGGGTGCCGCCGGGTTCAGTGACGGCCGGAGCCGGGGCCACGGCCGGGGTTACGGCCGGGGTTACGGCCGGGGCTTCGCGACGGTGCCGCGCCAGCGCAGGGTGACGATGGTGGTGGCGAGGACGGCGGAGACGGGCAGGTCGACGCGCAGCCGCCGCAGCCAGGGGGCGGCGGGAAGCGTGGTGTGCGCCGGCAGCCATGCGGCGACGAACCACCCCAGCCCCGCCGCCACGCCGGCGGTCGCGACGACGAGCAGCACGGTCAGCACGAGCCGCGGCAGGGCGAGGGTCCAGCGCCGTGGCCGCCCGCCGTGCCGCAGCCAGGCGCCGACCAGGAACGCCACCACGGCGGAGGTACCGGCGATGGAGGTGACGGCCGCCACCGTGAGGTCCGCCTGACCGGTGACCACCCCTGCGGTACCGGCCATCAACGCGGGAGCGGCGTAGGCGGTCAGCACCTCGCGCCACAGGACGAACGGCCGCGCGGCCGCCCGGCTCGGGGCGGTTCGGTCCTTCGTTGCGGGCATGTCGGCCTCTTCTTCTCGTTCGGGTTCCGATAGGCGAAAGGGTTAGACCGGGCAGCCGGGCGGGCTCACCCCGGTCAGGTAATTAGTCGGCTAATTACTACTCCGTGAAAAGGGCTCCCGTCCACGGGACGGGAGCCCGGGCCGGCCTACGGCCGGGGTCGGCCGACTGGGCCGGGGTCAGTCGGCGGTCAGTCGGCCGTCAGCGCCGAACTGCCGCGCACGACGCGGGAGAGCAGGTCCAGGAACACCGTGCGCTCCTCGACGGTGAGCCCGCCCACCATCGCCTCCAGTCGCCCGAAGTGCTCGGGCGCCATGTCGCGAAGGCGCTGCGCACCGCGCGCGGTCAAGACCGCCACCGTGCCGCGCCCGTCCTCGGTGGACGGGCGCCTGGCGACCAGGCCCTCGCGTTCGAGTCCGTCGAGCAGGCCGGTGACCGTGGCCCTGGAGACGTCGAGATCGGCCGCCAGCTGGGAGGGGGACTTCTCTCCCCCGTGACCTTCGAGGTCGGAGAGCAGGCGGTAGCGGCCCGTCGAGAGCCCGAACCGGGCGAAGTGCGCCTCGGCCGCCCGGCCGACTCTCGCGCCCGCGGAGATCAGTCGCACGGCGACCAGCACCGCCTGCGGATCGACCGCCAGCCCGTAGTGCCGCAGCTGCCATCCGGCCTGCTCCAGCGTGGGCTGCTCACCGTCGCTACCGTCCCTCGTCATGCAGATAATATGGCAGCTAATGACTTGGCCCGTCAAGGAGCCATCGGAATTCATCGAAAGGCGCCACCCGACGGCCGGAACCCCGGAGTGACGGCAGGACGCGTGGCGGGAGGGTGAACCGCGCTCCGGCCCCAGCGGCCGGGGCCACCGCCCGGGTATGTCTCGCGGAATGTCCGACCGTCAGGACGGCGCCGGTACCCGGCCCAGAACAGGTGGATCCATGAGTTCGACCCCCAGAAGTCGCCGTTTCCGGGCCGCGGCCCTCCTCACCAGCCTCGCGACCGTGCTCGTCCCCGCGCTGACGCTCGGCACCGCCGCGCCGGCCGCCGCGCACGGCGACGAGCTGAGCGCCGAGATCCGGGCCATCATGGCCAAGCCCGGCTACGAGCACGCCCAGTGGGGACTGCTGGAGCGGGACGGCACCACCGGCGAGGTCATCCACTCCCAGTTCCCCGACCAGTTCTTCCTCCCCGGCTCGACGGCCAAGCTGCTCAGCGTCTCGGGCGCCTGGCACGCGCTGGGCGGCGACCACGAGTTCACCACCCCCGTGCAGGCCGTCGGGCAGCAGAACGGTTCGGCCCTGGACGGCAACCTGGTCCTGATCGGCCAGGGCGACCTCACCATGGGTGGCCGCACCGCGCCGGACGGCTCGGTCTCCTACACCCCGATCGACCACACCTACGCCAACGACGTGCCCGGCGCGACCCTCACCCCCGAGGACCCGCTGGCCGGGCTCGACCTGATCGCCCGGCAGGTGCGTGATGCCGGACTCACCCGGATCGACGGCGACGTCGCCGTCGACACCCGACTCTTCAGCTCCTTCCCTGGCCTGGACCCGACTCCCACCCCGCTGATCGTCAACGACAACGTCATCGACCTGCTGACCACCCCGACCGCCCCGGGCCAGAGCGCGCAGCTGACCTGGCGTCCCCAGGTCGCGCCGTACCAGGTCGAGTCGACGGTGCGGACGGTCGCGGCGGGCAGTCCGACCGACCTGACGGTCTCCGCCTCCCCCGACGGCACCCGGATCACCGTCTCCGGCACGATCGCGGCCGACGCCCCGCCCACCCTGCGGATCTCCCCGGTGCAGGACCCGGCCGCGTTCGGGCGCACCGCCCTGATCGAGGCCCTCGGCCGCGCGGGCGTCACGGTCACCGCCTCGCCGACCGGGCCGAACCCGACCGACAAGGTGCCGGACTCCTACGACGGCACCCGGCGGGTGGCCGCCTACGTCTCCCCGGTCTACGCGAAGTACGCCAAGCTGATCCTCAAGGTCAGCCACAACCTCGGCGCCAATCTGGCCATCTGCCTGATGGCCGTGACCGCGGGCAGCCACCAGTGCGAAAACGGCTTCCCCGTCCTCAACGAGTTCCTGCGCGGGGCCGGGATCGACCCGACCCAGGCCCAACTCCTCGACGGCCGCGGCGGAAACCCGGTCGACCGGGTCACCCCGAGGATCGAGACCGACATCGTGAACTACTGGCAGAACACCCCGGAGGCCGCCCGCTTCCGCGACGCGCTGCCGATCCTGGGCGTGGACGGCTCGCTGGCCGGCGCGTGCGCCGGCTGCCCCACCTGCCCCGGCAAGGGCAAGGTCTGGGCCAAGCCCGGCAGCGTGGTCGGCGAGGACGGGCTCAACCAGCGGCTCGCCGTCGGCGCCCAGACCCTGGGCGGCTACCTCGACGCCGGCCACGGCCGGCTGAACACCTTCTACCTGGCCGTGAACGGCGCGTCCACGCCCGACATCGAGGGCTTCCTCGACGAGATCAACGACCTGGCCCGGATCGCGGGCCTGCTGCAGCAGGAGGCCGAGGCACGCAATAGCTGAGGTCCGAGGCCGTCCGGCGGGCCCGGCCGGACGGTGACCGGCGGGGGTACGGCCGCAGCCGGGGCGCCCCCGGCCGTGCCCCCACCCGGGTGCCTCCGGGGTGCGGGTCAGGTCCGGGCCTCGCGGCGACAGATCCGGTCGTGCTGGCGGATGCCGATCAGGGCGGCTTCGAGGCGTGAGGCCACTGCGCCACGAGGAGGGCGTACTCCGGTTGGGAGAGCCCTTTCGCCGCCCGCAACAGGGTGAGGGGGTGTGCCATGGGAGAGCCTTGGGTTTCAGGACGGTGCCGGGAGAGGGTCTTCCGGTGCGGTTCCAGATCCTAGGAAGCCCCTTCGGGCTGTGCCAGGCTTCGAGGCACCCCCCTGGGCACGCCCGGCCCGTAGGGGTTGCCCTCCGGGGCCGACTCTGCTGGCGCTTCCTCCGCAGGTGATCGGCCCGGCGGGACGGGCCGCAGGGTGGTGGGGTCGGCGATCAGCCAGGCGGTGTCCTTGTCCTCGCCCCACCGTACGTTCGCGATCCAGGGCAGCTCCGGGCCCGGGCGGCGACGCGCGGTGACCAGGCAGGAGCGCCAGTGGCCGCCGACCCGCGCCCAGGCCAGGCGCCAGCACCGGTCGGCGCCGTCCTCGGCGGGCGTGCCGGCCAGCTCGGCGGGCACCGCCACCGCGTCCCGCCACCGACCGAGGAACGGCGCGGCCGGTGGAGGCGCGTCCTGCGGCTCGGGCAGCGGCCGGACGGTCTCCTCCGTGTACAGGAACCACCCCCAGGGCTGTGGGCTGTCCGTGTCGGGCGCCCAGCGCACATGGACCACCCAGCAGGCGGCGCCGGGCGGGCGCCGCCACACGGTGAGCATCCCCGGGCGCCACTCCCCGCCGAGCCGGATCTCCACCAGCCGCCACCGCCGCACGTCCCGGGATGCTCCGGGCAGGGTCATCAGCTCGCGCGGCGCCCGCTCGGCATCGCCGGGCCGCTCGGGCGGGCGGACGGGGCGGGAGAACGGAACGGCCGAGGTCATGAACCCATTATTCGATTGTTTGTTCGAGTGATCAAACGTCAGCTGCGCGGACCGCCGGATGGGGGCCCTGTGCCGACGCGTGATATCTGTCCCGTGCGCGAACTGGTGGTCACCAAGATCCACACAGCCGATCCGTGATTCCTGAGTCGTGACGCGCTGGTTGGAACCTGGTCACGAGAGTGGGAACCGGTCCGACCGTCGCCGACGCGGAAGCGATCCGGACGTGGCTCGCCCGGACGGTGAACCGACCGCGGCTCCGGACTCCGGCTCCCGCCGCCGGCGGCCGGGTCAGCGGCGGCTCTCGATCCGCAGGCCGCCCGTGGTCACCCGGCGGATCGGCTCGCTCACCAGCAGCTCGTGCGGCTGGCCGAGGGCGATCGCGCCCGCCGCGTCGAGCCGGGCCAGCTGGGCGTCCGTCAGCTCGACCGCCAGGGCGCCCAGGTTGTCCTCCAACTGGGCGCAGGTGCGGGCGCCGAGCAGCGTGCTCGTCACGCCCGGGTTCCGCAGCGTCCAGGCCAGCGCCACCTGGGCCGGAGTGTGCCCCAGCTCGTCGGCCACCTCCCGGACCACCCCGGCCACGCCGAGGCTGCGTTCGGTGAGGGTTCCCAGGGCGAGGTTGTGGCTCCGGCGGGTGCTCCCGTCGGGGCCGGCGCCCGTCGCGCCCACGTCGTCCCGGCCGTACTTGCCACTGAGCACGCCGCCGCCGAGCGGCGAGTACGGGACCACGCCCAGGCCCAGCTCCCGGGCCATCGGGATCAGGTCGCGCTCCGCGGTGCGTTCGATCAGGCTGTACTCGAGCTGCAGCGCGACCAGCGGCGACCAGCCGCGCAGGTCCGCGATCGCCTGCATCCGGGACACCTGCCAGGCCGGGGTGTTGGAGATCGCCACGTACAGCACCTTGCCCTGCCGGACCAGGTCGTCCAGGCCGCGCAGCACCTCCTCCACCGAGGTCCGGAAGTCCCAGACGTGCAGGTACAGCAGGTCGAGGTAGTCGGTGCCGAGCCGCCGCAGGCTGCCCTCCACCGAGCCGAACAGCGCCTTGCGGTGCCCGCCCCCGGAGTTCGGGTCGCCGGGGCGGCGCAGGGTCGAGTACTTGGTCGCCAGCACCAGGCGTTCGCGCTCCTCGTGGGCGAACTCGCCCAGCAGGCGCTCGGAGCTGCCGTCGGTGTAGGTGTCGGCGGTGTCGAGGAGGTTGCCGCCGAGCCCGACGTAGCGGTCGAACAGCTTGCGGGCCTCGGCCCGTTCCGCGCCCCATCCCCATTCGGTGCCGAAGGTCGCGGTGCCCAGGGCCAGCGGTGAGACCCGCAGTCCCGAGCGGCCCAGCAGCCGGTAGTCGTCGAGGGCCAGTGCCATCGGGTTCTCCAGTGTTCGCGTGTGTTCGTGTTCCCTTGCCGGGACCGAGTCTGCAGCGACGGCGGGTCCCGGATAAGGGAGGGACTTTCCTGGGAAGACCGGTCCCACCCTGGCGGTTGGACCGGTCATGACGACCCGCACCATGGACACCACCGAGGAACTGGCCGCCTTCCTGCGCAGCCGGCGCGAACGGCTGGACCCGGACCGGCTGGGCCTGCCCGCGCACCGGCGGACCCGGCGAACGCCCGGACTGCGCCGCGAGGAGGTCGCCGAGCTGGCCGGAGTCAGCACCGACTACGTGGTCCGGCTGGAGCAGGGCCGGGGGCTTCGGCCCTCCGCGGAGGTGCTGGCGGCGCTGGCCCGGGCCCTGCGGCTGGCACCCGGCGAACGCGACTACCTCTTCGACCTGGCCGGACGGCGCCGCCCCGGCACCACCGGCGGGCCGGCCGCTGGTCCGGCGCCGTCGCTGGCCCACCTGGTCGACGACCTCTCCCCGTTGCCCGCCATGCTGCTGGACCACCGCTACGACCTGCTGGCCTGGAACCCCGAAATGGCCCGGCTGCTACCGGAGTTCGAAGCCGTTCCGCCGGAGCGGCGGAACGCGATGTGGCTCTGCCTGCTGCACCCGCCGATGCGCGGCTTCTACGCCGACCGCGAGAGGGTGCTGCGGGACGGCGTCGCCCATCTGCGCGCGGCCTGGGCCGCCCACCCGCAGGACCGGGCACTGGCCGGGCTGATCGCCGAATTCACCGCGCAGGACGAGGACTTCGCCCGGCTCTGGGCAGAGCGGGAGGTCCGCGTCAACGGCCGCGGTCGTAAGCTGCTGCGGCACCCGGCCGTCGGGACGATCGCCGTCGACTTCGAGGTCCTGCTCCCGCTGGAGGACCCCGAGCTCCGGCTTCTGGTCTACCGCGGCGCGGACGACGAGAGCCGCGTAGCCCTGCACCGGCTGTGCGGCGGTGACGGGCGCCAGGAAGGCTGACAACGCACGGCTGGTGGCAGGAAGCGTGACCACTTGCGCTGGATGGTGTCGACGCCGAGGTGGGTGAGGACGCCGTGCCCGCCGTTCTTCCCCCCCCGGACGTGCAAGGTGTCCCGGTGTCCCTGGACAAGCGCCGCCTGCGCCGCGCCTTCGGGCCCGGGCTACCGGAAGAGCGGCGCGACCGTGATCACCCCCGTCCGGATCTCCCCCGCCGTGCGGACAGGCCCGCTGTTCGGCGGGGAGGTCTCCGTGCACAGCCCGGACGGCCGGCACGGACGCGACACCCGGCAGCAGTTCGACGTCGAGGTCGTCGAACGGCTGCCGACGGAGGACCGCTACGAGCGCCGGGCCCGCCGCGTCACCGGCGCAGCTGCGCGTTGAGCCGGGCGGCCTGCCGGGTGAGGTGGTCGCGTTCGGGGAGGGTGGGCGCCGACCGGGCGGCCTGGGCGTAGAGCCGTGCCGCGGTCGCCGGATCACCGTCGCGCTCGTGGAGGTACGCCGCGACGGCGGTGTACCTCGGCAGGGCGGGGTCGAGCTCCGCCAGGGCGGCCAGCCCCGCCCGGGCGCCGTCGGCCTCGCCCACCGCGACGGCCCGGTTGAGGCGTGCCACCGGGCTGTCGGTGAGCCGTACCAGCTCGTCGTACCACTCGACGATCTGCACCCAGTCGGTCTCCTCGGTGGTCCGGGCGTCGGCGTGGAGCGCGGCGACGGCCGCCTGGGCCTGGAACTCGCCCAGGCGGTCGCGGGCGAGGGCGGCCTGGAGCACGTCGACGCCCTCGGTGATCAGCCGGGTGTCCCACAGGCCGCGGTCCTGCTCGGCGAGCGGCACGAGCCTGCCGTCCGGGCTCGTCCGGGCCGGGCGCCGGGCGTGGTGGAGCAGCATCAGCGCCAACAGGCCCGCGACCTCCACGTGGTCGGTGCCGGCCGCCAGTTGGCGGGTCAGCCGGATCGCCTCGGCCGCGAGGTCGACGTCCCCGGAGTACCCCTCGTTGAAGACCAGGTAGAGCACCCGCAGCACGGTGGCGACGTCACCGGGCCGGTCGAAGCGGACGCCGGAGACGGTCCGCTTGGCCCGGCTGATCCGCTGGGCCATGGTCGCCTCCGGCACGAGGTAGGCCTGCGCGATCTGCCGCGTGGTCAGGCCGCCGACCGCGCGCAGAGTGAGCGCGACGGCGGAGCCCGGCGTCAGGGACGGGTGCGCGCACAGGAAGTACAGCTGGAGCGTGTCGTCCACCGCCTCGCCCCGGTCGGGCACGGGCTCTGCCTCGACCAGGTCCTCGCGCCGCCGCCGGGAGGTGTCGGCCCGGACGGCGTCGAGGTACTTGCGCCAGGCCACCGTGACCAGCCAGCCCTTCGGGTCGCGCGGCGGGTCGTCCGGCCACCTGCGCACGGCCTCGACCAGGGCCTCCTGTACGGCGTCCTCGGCCGCCGCGAAGTCCGCTCCGCGACGGACGAGGACACCGATCACCGCGGGCACCAGGGCCCGGAGCAGTGCTTCGTTCACTCGGTGGCCGTGCACTTCTCGCCGTAGAACGGGCGCACCTCAAGCCACTCGTGGATGGGCTTGCCCCCCGCGCCCGGGGCCGCCGACAGCTCGCCGGCCAGCTCGACCGCGCGCTCGTAGGTCTCCACGTCGATCACCATCCAGCCGGCGATCAGGTCCTTGGTCTCCGCGAACGGACCGTCGGTGACCGGGGGCCGCCCCTCGCCGTCGTAGCGGACGAACGTGCCCTCCGGGGAGAGCGCCTGGCTGTCGACGAACTCGCCGGTGCCCTCCAGCCGGGCGGCGAAGTCACGCATGTACTGCACGTGGGCCGTCACCTCCTCCGGCTCCCACTGGTCCATCGGCACGTCGTTGACCGCCGCCGGCGCGCCCCGGTAGTGCTTGAGCAGCAGGTACTTGGCCATGATGTTCTCCTTGGTGAGGTACGGCCCATTGTGGCCGTCTTCACCCCTGGGACGGAGCCGGGCGCGGGTTCTCGACATCCCTTCGCGAACTTTCTTCCACGGTTTTCGGGGCCACCGTGCTCCGGCGGGGGATCGTCCGGTGCTCGGCGTCGCCGTGGTCGAAGGTGTGACGGAAGGACCGGTCCGGGCAGCGGCACCGTGACGCGTCGGACGGGTCCGGCGGGTCCGGCGGGTCCGACGCGGGCGGGTCGGACCGGCCGTGGCGCCGCCCCCTCCTCCTCCTCCTCCGGGGCTCAGCGCTCGCAGGCGACGCCGTCGCCGTCGGCGTCGAGCCCGGCGCGGTAGCCCGGGTCGCCCCGGTGCAGCGGTGCGGCGCCGGCGGCCTTCGCGGCGGCGCAGTTCTTGTAGTAGGCCGCCGCCGGGGCCTGGGTGGTGGGTTCCGGCTCGCTGGTGGGGGGCTTCGGGGTGGTCACCGGCGGCTTGGTCTCCGGGACCGGCGGCTTCGGCGGAGCCGGGGCGGCGGCGGGGGTGCTGGGCGCGACCGGGCTGGGCGCGACCGGGACGGGCGCGGGCAGCGGGGGCGCGGTGGTCGGCACCGGGCTGGGTGCGGCGGGCGGCTCGGTGGCGGCGGGTTCGGGCGCGGCCGGGGCGGGCGGGGTGGTGGGCGCCGGCGGGGTGGTCCCGCCGGGCGGGGTGGTGGGCGCGGTCGGCTCGGCTGGGGCGGAGCTCACCGGGCCCGGGGGCTTGCTGTTCTGCTCGGCCTTGGAGTCGCCGGAGGCGCCGATCAGGATCAGCAGCCAGACGGCGGCCAGCACGGTGACGGCGAGCTTCGCGCCCTTGGTGAGCCGCTTGGAGCGCCACGCCCACAGTGCGCCGAGCGGCGGGAGCAGCCAGAGGGCGAGCACCCGCAGGGCAATCTGCCCCTTGGTGCGCGGGGGCAGGGGCGCCGCGGCGGGCGCGGGGGTGTGGACATGGGTCGAATTCACGCGGATTCCCCGGGTCAAGATCACAGGTGGTAGGCGCACATTGTGCCGCAACCGTGAACGGCTTCGACCGGTATTCCACACATCGGGCACCCCGGCCCCGGAAGTGGGCCCCGGGGCCGGGCGCTCCGTCAGTTGGCCACCCACCCGGCCACCCGCCCGCCGCCTACGATTCGGCGGAGGTCCGGCGGGCGGCCGCCTCGTCCCGCAGCACGCTGTAGCGGATGCTGTCGCGCCACTGCCCGTCGCGGAACACCACGTTGCGCAGCACGCCCTCCTGGGTGAACCCGGCCTTCTCCAGCGCGCGTTGCTCGGCGAAGTTCTCCGTCTCGGTGTCGGCCTCCACCCGCGCGACCGGCGAGTACGCGAACAGGTAGTCCACCAGCAGGATCTGGGCCCGAGTCCCGATGCCCCGCCCTCGCGATCCGGGGAGCAGCTGGATACCCATGCTCCAGTAGTACGAGCGCGGCACGACGTCCACCCGCCGCCAGCCGACGAACCCGTGGAACTCGCCGCCGGCCGCGACGGCCAGCTGTCCGCGGTCGTCGCCCAGCAGCCGGTTCTCGGCCCACCGCCGCCGCCATGACCCGGGGTCGGTCCAGCCGAACCACTGGAACGTCCCGACCGCCTCCGGGTTCTGGACCAGTTCCTCCAGCGTGCCCAGCTCGCTCTCGGCCACGGGGCGCAGTGTCACATTGTCATATGGCATGCGGTGAAGTGTAGTTTCGGCCATCGGGGGCCGGAGAGGATTTTCTTTTGCAGGGTGGACGGGGGCGGCGGAGCCCGCACCTGCTCCGTTTCGCTGTGGGGAAAGTCCGCCCCGGTCCGGAGCGACGATCCGTACAGTCCGATCTCATGACGATGGTCACCACACGCACGGTCACCTATCCCGCCGACGGCCTGACGATGGCCGGGCACCTCGCGCTTCCCGCCGGGGTCGACCGCCGGCCCGCCGTCCTGATCGGCCCCGAGGGGCCGGGCCTGAACGACTTCCAGCGCCGCCGGGCCGACGCCCTCGCCGAACTGGGCTACGTGGCACTCGCCTTCGACCTCCACGGCGGCGGACACTGGTTCACCGACCCGCAGGAGATGCTGGCCCGCGTGATGCCACTGCTCGCCGACCCCGGCCGGATGCGGGGCATCGGCCACGCGGCCCTCGATGTACTGCGCGCCGAACCCCGGACCGACCCCGACCGGATCGCCGCCATCGGCTACGGAACCGGCGGCGCGATCGCGCTGGAACTCGGACGCGACGGTGTCGACCTGCGGGCGATCGGAACGGTCAACGCACTGACCACGGGCCGCCCGGGCGAGGCCGCGCGGATCCGTTGCCCCGTGTGGGCCGGGGTCGGCTCGGAGGACCCGATCATGGCCGCCGGGCAACGGGACGCCTTCGCCGCCGAGATGCAGGCCGCCGGCGTCGACTGGCGCCTGGTGGTCTACGGCGGGGCCCTGCACGCCTTCCACCACCCGCCGGTCGACCAGAGCGTGGTCCCCGGCGTCGGCCACCACCCGCGGCACGCGCGGCGGGCCTGGCGCGACATCGTCGGCCTGCTCGCCGAGTGCCTGCCCGTGACGGGGTGAGCGGGCCGACCGTGACACGGCCGCGGGAGTGTCCGGACAGGCCGTCGCCCTAGGACCAGGAGACCTGGGCCCGCGTACCGGCCGAACGGACATCCACCAGATCGAACCCGTCCTGCCGGCGGATCACATGACGGATGCCCTCCGGGGCCGAACTGCGGACGAACCCCACCCATCCGACGCCGGTCGCCTTCCGGAGGAGCCACTCCACCGCCTCCATCACCACCCCGAACTCGTCCTCGTGAACACCGGTGCGAAGGGTGAGCGCCCAGGGGGCGCTCCCCTCGGGATCCGCCCGATCGACGGCACGGACCAGCAACGCGGTGTCCGCACCGGCGAACGAGTGGCTCGCCGATCCGCCGTCGAAGACCGGCCACGGCTCGTGGCCGGAGTCCTCCCAGTCGACGGCAGCATGCGTCGCCGGTGCCCGGTCGGCCTGACCCAGGAGCCATCTCACCTCCTGTACGACCGACGCCGGGAGGTCCGACGGGAGATCCACAGCCAGGAACAGGTCGTAGTAGTCGCTCACCCCCCGAACCTAGCCCCTACCACCGACACTCCCGGCTGTCGGACCGCACGGACCTGGGTCCCCGGGCGAGCGGATGGGCCGTCAGGTCACCCGCTCGGATGAAGTATCGTCCGGTGATCGCACCGGTTCGAGCGGTCCGCAGCGATCGGCGGTCCGCACCGATCGACGGTTCGCACCGATCGGCGCCCGGGCCCGGTCGGCGAGCGTACCGGCCGTACCATCGAGGAGAACCGTGACCCTGCGCCCACCCGCCCTCGGCCGCGGCCGGGCGGCGGCCCTGCTCGCCGCGACCTTCCTGGCGTTGAGCGGCTGTACGAGTCCCGGCGGAGGCAGCGGGCCGGAGGCGGCGCCGACGCCGGCCGGGCCGCCGCTCGCGGGGCCCGGCCGGCTGGTGGTCGCCCGCTGCGAGCGGTGGGCCGCGCCGTCGCCGACCACGGCGGACGGCAAGGTGCACGTGGTGACCGTCACCGCCCACGCGGCCACCGACGGCAGGGAGGAAGCCCGCCGGGTCGCCACCCTGCCGGACCTGGCCACCAGTGCCACGCTCTGCGACCCGACCCTGGCCACAGCCGTCTCGGCGACCGCCGACCGGCAGGCGTTCAACGCCGACTTCTCGCTGATCGCCGGCACCGTGGCACCGCACTCGGGGGCGATGAAGCGGGCGGCCGCCTTCACCCTGCCCGGCGGACGGGCAGCCTCCACCGCGCCGGCCGACGGGCCGGGCGAGGATCGCCGACCGCTGTTCCAGGAGGGCACCTCCGTCCTCTGGTACGAGACCGTAGGCCGGAAGCTGACCAGCCGTGACCTCGCCGTACGCGGCGCCGAGCCCGCGCCCCGGGGCACGGCGCCCGGCGAGGATTTCGCCCTGGCCGGCGACCGCCCGTGGCCGGCACGCCCGTTCGGCACCAAGCCCGAGGGAGTCTCGGTCGCCCCCGGCGGCACGGTAGCGGCCGGGTACACCCAGCAGAACGCGGTGCTGTGGCGCGGCGACCAGGTCACCGGAAGCACCCTTGGCGTCGTCGAGCCGCTGCTGCTCGGGACGCCCGCCGAACCGGGCCACCAGGTCGTACCGGGTTCGGCGGGCGTACCCAGCGGCTGCGTTCCCAGGCTCTGGCTCGACGGCGGCCATCTGCTCTGCGGGACACGCGACAACCTCTACCGCGTCGGGTTCGCAGCCGACTTCAGCCGGGTCGAGGGCGTGGACGCACTGCTCCCGCCCGAGAAGCGCTTCGTCTCGGGAGCGGTGCTCTCCCCCGACGGCAAGGCGCTCGCCTACCTGTCCGCCGCCGACGGGACCGAGTCCATCCACCGGGTCGACCTGGTGCCGGACGCCGTCCCGGTCAAGCTGGCCGACCTGCCCCCGACCGCCCCCGCCACGGACGACCCCGAGAACGGCTTGCCGCACCTGGTGGCCTGGCTGTGAACCGGGACAACCGAGATCCTCAGCAGCCAGGGAACGGGATGAAACGAATTCAGCGGGTCACCGGCACGGTCGTCGGCTCGGCGGTGGGCGACGCGCTCGGAGCCCCGTTCGAGTTCGGCCCCCGCGGCGCCTTCTCCACCCGGTTCCCCGTACCCGGTGACGGTGTCAGCGCCGGTGGCGCCGGCGAGATGTGCGGAGGTGGCGGCTGGGATCCGGGTGAGGCGACCGACGACACCCAGATGGCCGTGCTGGTGGCGGAGTCGCTGCTGCAGCGCGGTGGACTGGACCTGCCGGACATCTTCGGCTGCTTCCAGCGGTGGGCGGCGTCCGATCCCAAGGACATCGGCCTGCAGACCGAGGACGTCCTGACCAACGGCATGGCCTGGGACATGGCCGCCGCGATCCACTTCCAGGTGAACCTGCGGGCGGCGGGCAACGGATCGCTGATGCGGGCCTCGACCTCCGCGGTGCACCTCGCCGGTGCCGGACGGGCGGCCACCATGGACGCCGCCCGGCGCATCGCCGCCCTCACCCACGGCGACCGGGCCGCCTGGGAAGGCACCGCGATCTTCCACGAACTCGTCCGCCTCACCCTGGAGGGCGAGGACGCCCTCGGCGCGCTCCCGGAGATCCTGGACCTCGTCGATCCCGATCACCGGCCGCGCTACGCGACGGTCCTCGATCCCGGCTGGGATCCGGACCGGGCGACCGAGTTCAACGGCGCCGTCTGGCCCTGCCTGGGATCCGCGGTCTGGGCTCTGCGCACCACCACGAGCTTCGAGAGCGCGGTACGCGCGGCCGTCGACCTGGGCGGCGACACGGACACCGTCGCCGCGGTGACCGGCGGGCTCGCGGGCGCCCGCTACGGGCTGGACGCGATCCCTGCCCGGTGGACCGCACCGCTGCACGTCCCGCTGCCGGGTTCCGGCGGACGGGTCCTGCTGTTGCCCGACCTTGTCGACCTGGCGCGCCGCCTCGGGGGGTGACCTCGCCCGAGTGCCCCCGGGGTCCCGGTCGTGCCCGCGGCGCGCACCCGGGACCCCGGGGCACTCACCCGGCAGGGGGAGGGAGATCGTTCCGGCGGCTGACGGCGCACCGCCACGGACGGTGCACCGTGGGGAACATGACGAGTGCCGAACGGACGATGAGGACGCTCCCGAGCGCCCGGTGGCAACGGTGGCCGGGTTGGGTGGCCCGGGCCACCCTGCTGTGGGGGGCGCTGTACGCCGCCTTCGGCCTGGCGTGTGCGCTGAGCGGGACCTCCCTGCTCCCTCGCGGCGGTGACTCGGCCGGCGCCGCGCTGAGTTGGGCGGTCGTGACGACAGGGGCGCTGGCGACGACGGCGAGCGGAGCGGTGGTGCGGTACGGACTGCGGCCCGCGCTACGGGTCCTGCTCCTGGTGACCTGCGGGCTGGCGGGAATCACCGCGTTCAGCCTGCTGATGGACGTGATCACGCTGCTGTTCGGTCAGGGCGTGGACTACCCGGCCGCCGCGGCGAACAAGGCCCTGGCAGCGGTCGGAGCGGGCCTGCTCGCGGCCACGGCCCGCTCCGACCGGGCCGGCGAAGCCACCGGTACCACCGGAATCGGCAGTACCGGCGGTACCGCTGTGCGGGCGCCGACCGCTGCGCCGCGGGCCGTCCAACTCGCCGCCTGGGCCGGGACACTGGCCTTTCTCCCGTACGCGGCGATGAAGCTGGTCTGGGCGTCCGGCGGGACGTTCGCGGGAGTCACCGGTGCGGAGACGCTGGCGATCTCGGAGCGGAACGGCGCCTCGGGCGTCTTCCTCGCCCTGGAGTCCTGCGGCCTGGACCCCACCGCACTCCTGGCCGCGCTCGGCGTCTTCCTCCTCTGGGGCCTGGTCCGCCCGTGGGGACAGGTCTTCCCCCGCCCGCTGCCGTTCCTCCGCGGCCGGCGCGTGCCGCGCTGGCTCCCGCTCGCCCCGGCTCTGCTCGGCGCCGCCACGCTCGCCCCGTACGGCGTGGTGGGAGTCGGATACCTGGCCCTGGCCGCGGCCGACGTGGTGACGATCCGGCCCGGTGACTTCCCCTCCTCGGGCGACGCGCTGCTGGTCGGCTGGATCGGGCTGGTCGCCTTCGCCGTCTACGGCCTCGCGCTGACCGTCGCGGCCCGCTCCTACTGGCTCCGGACGCGACCTGCCCGTCGGGCGGGTGTCGGCGCGGAGTGATCGGTGGCGTCCGGCCTCGGCAACAACGGTGTCGAGCGGCTGGACGAGCTGGTCTCGGTCGACGGCCTGTCTCCGCTGGAAGCGGCCGCGCGTCACCCGCACGCGTGGTGAGCCCGTACCCCACCCTCGACCCAGCACCTGCGGGACGAGCCGTCGACCTCCTGCTGTCCGAGGACGCGGGCTGCGTGGACCCGGTCCGGCATGGCAGGGAGTTCCTCCACCACGCCGTCGGGCTCCTCGCCGAGCGCGGTCTGGAGCAGTTCCTGGACCTGGGCTGCGGTCTGACGACCGGCGCGCCCGGCACCGCGCTCGCCCCGATCCACAGCTCGGTCCTGGCCGCGCAGCCGGGCGCTCGGGTCGTCTACCTGGACCACGACCCGGTCGTCATGGTGCACGCCCGGGCGCTGCTCGACGCCCCGGCACCGGCCCGGATCCGACACCTGCGGGCCGACCTCGCCGCGCCCGGCGCGGTGCTCGCGACTCTGCGGGAGCAGGCGGGCCTGGACTGGGAAAGCCCCGTGGCGACCGTGCTCGGCGACGTCCTGCACGAGCTGAGCGACCCGCAGGCCCGGTCCCTGCTCGCTGCGTTGCACCAGGAACTGCCCGCCGGCAGCGTGCTCGTGCTTGGCCACCGCACCGCGGGCACCCACAACCCGGGCCGCGCCGCACGCGTGGCCGCCTGCTGGGCACGGGCCGACCTGCCGTGGCACCCCCGCACCCCGGCCGCCGTCATTGCCCTCCGGGGCGGCTGGGAGCGGCAGGCGCTCGGCGCCGAACCCACGGGGGGCGTGCCGCGCCGGGCGGGTACGCGGTGGTGGCGGTCGGCGGCATGGCGCGCGTCCCCGTCACGCACGACAGCGGGGCCAGGGCGGCCCTCGAGCCGTAGGCGGCGCGGCGGCGTCGGGCCGGGGGGGAGGGGACCTCCGGTCCGGCCGGCATCGATCGCCTGACACGCCGTCGGCCGTGTCCGGTGTCCGCAGTCCGGTCCGCGGGAGTACGCGGTGTGACCCCGTCGACGAAGCTAGGCCGGCGGGCGGGAACTGGCGATCACCGAGACGCCGTCCGTGCTCGGGCTGCGCCGAACCCCTCGGCGAGGCGGCCTCGATGGACCTCGCTCTGGCCACCGGCCGGGGCCCGCGATTCTCCCGGGACGAACGGCCCGGTGCTCGGATCAGAGCAGCTCTGATCATTCGATCTTCAGGTTATAGTGCGCACGTCAAAATGTACGGGACGGCCTCTGCGGGGCCTGCCCTGACGCCGGATCATCTCCGCCGTCCCGAAGCAGGAACCGATACGACGTTGCCCAGAACGCGAGTTGCCGTCCCGGTCACGGCGCGGAGAGTCGAACTCACCCGCCCGGACACGGTGCACGGATCCGCGTTCCGCCGCCTCCGCCGCCGACTCGCGGGCGGGGCTCCTCGGTTCCTCGCCGCGGCCCGCGGCCCCGGTCGCCGGAGACCCCGCCGCCGCTCGGCCCCCGTCTGAGAGCGAAGTCGGCCGCTCACCCCTTACGTCACCGTCACCCGGCGCTCCTCGTGCGCCCGCGCTCTCCGAGAGGTCCGCCCCGTCATGGTCGACCCCCGCTTCAGCATCCTGTCCGAGGGCCTCGCCGCCGAGCACGCCCCCGTCACCACCGCGGACGGTACGCACACCACGGACCACCGCCGGCACGAGGAAAGAGGAGCCGCCATGGCAACCGTCGGAGAGCGGCTGAGCAGCGCCCGGGTCCGGGCCTTCATCGGCCGCGACGAGGAACTCGACCACTTCGCGCGCGCCCTGGCCGGGGACCCGCAGGCGCCGTTCGCGTTCTACCTGTCCGGTCCGGGCGGCATCGGCAAGTCGACGCTGCTGCGCCGCCTGACGGACCACGCCCGCACGGCGGGACGGCCCCTGCTGGAGCTGGACGGCCGCTTCGTCAGCCGGGACCCGGCCGACTTCGAGCGCGCCGCCGCCTCCTTCCTGACCGTCCCCGGCACGGTGCTGTTCCTCGACTCGTTCGAGCACTGCCAGTGGCTGGAGAGCTGGCTGTGGCAGCGCTTCCTGCCCCGCGCCGCCGCCGACACCCTGGTGGTGCTGGCGGGCCGCCTCGCGCCCCAGCCGCAGTGGGCGGCCGATCCCGCCTGGGCCGGACTCCTCCACGTCAGCGAACTGGGGCAGTTCACCGAGGAACAGGCCCGGAGCCTGCTCACCACCGCGCAGGTCCTGCCCGAACTGCGGGAGCGGGTGCTCCGCTTCGCCGGCGGCAACCCGCTTGCGCTCTCCCTGGCGGCCGCGTCCGGCATGGCGGACTGGACGAGGGAGGAGGTCTGGGCGCCCTCGGCGGATGTCCTGCGCACCCTGCTGTCGGGCCTGATCGGCGAGGTGCCGACGGCGGCCCACCGCCGCGCGCTGGAGCTGGCCGCCCAGGCCTACTCGACCTCCGAGGAGCTGCTCGCCGCCGTCCTGCCCGAGGAGGACGCCCACCCGCTCTTCACCTGGCTGCGCGACCTGCCGTTCATGGAGTCCACCCACCGCGGGCTCCACCCGCACGACGCCGCCCGCGAGACGCTGGCCGCCGACCTCCGCTGGCGGGCCCCCAACGCCTTCGTGACGATGCGCCGGCGGCTGGCCGAGGAATACCTGCGCGTCCTGCGGGAGGCGCCCGAGGAGCGGGTCTGGACCGTCACCGACGAGCTGTTCTACCTCTTTCGCGACGGAGAGATGGTCGCCCGTCTGCGCACCTTCTCCCGCGAGGACGAGGTGCACGACCGGCCCCTCCACCCGGACGACCTCGACACGGTGCTGCGGATGGCCGAGCAGACCGAGGGCCCGGCCTCCGCGGAGCTCGTCCGCTACTGGGCGCGGCGCCAGCCGCAGGCCTTCAGCGTCTACCGCCTGGTGAGCACCGGCCGCATCGTGGCCTTCACGGCCCGCCTCGCCCTGCCCGCCCCCGCCGACCCGGAGGACCTGGCCGCCGACCCGGTCGTGGCGGCCGCCTGGGAGTACGCCGAGTCCGCCGGGCCGGTCCGGCCCGGCGAGCACATCGGCGTCAGCCGCTTCTCGGTCTACCCCGAGCGGTACCAGGTGCCCTCGCGCGTCATCGACCTCAGCAGCTCCCGCGCCCAGGCGGAGTCCGCCCGCGCCCGCGGCCGCGCCTACGGCTTCGCCGTCTGGCGGGACGCCGAGACGTGGTCGGCGCGCGTCAGGGGCAGCCTCGCCGACACCGGTGCCCGGCCGCGGGTCGGCGAGCACACCTACGGCCTGTTCGCGGTCGACTGGCGCCAGGTGCCCGTCGAAACCTGGCTCCGCCACTTCATAGCGGCCACCGCCGTGCCCACCCGGGCCGGGCCGTCGGGCGTCTCGCGCGCCGCGTTCGACCAGGCCGTCCGCGATGCCCTTACACACTGGCGCGACGCGGGCGCCTTCGCCGCCTGCGCGCTGCTCCGCACCCGCCTGGCGGCCGACTTCGGCGAGCCCGTCGAGGAGTTGCGCGCCCTGCTGCGCGGGAGCGTCGACGACCTCGCCCGCGATCCGCGCGGTGTCCGCGCCCGCGACGCCGTGACCGCGGGCTACTTCTCCGGTGCGCCCACCCAGGAGGCCGCCGCCCGCCGGCTCGGCCTCCCCTACGGCACCTACCGGCGCCACCTGCGGCAGGGGCTGGACCTGCTCAGTGAGGCGCTGTGGCGGCTGGAGCTGCACGGCCCCGGTCCCGAGTGAGGCGGCGCGAGCGCACGCGTGTGGCGGCCGTCCCCCTCCCGGCACCGGCAGAAAGCGGCTGGTCACGGGCGCCGGACTGTGGTTCCATGCCGCGATGAGGAGTGAGAGCGGGTCCGGCCCGGGCACCGCCCCGGGCGTGCGGTGTCGTGACGACCGTGACCTCGGTGCGTGCGTGCGGGTCCTGGCGGAGGTCCATGCGCGGGACGGCTACCCGGTGAACTGGCCCGAGGCGCCGACGTCATGGCTCACGCCGCCCGCGCTCATCGGCTCGTGGGTGGCGGAGCTGGACGGCCGGATCGCCGGCCATGTCGTCCTGTCCCGCAGCGGCGCGGGCGACGCGGCGCCGGGGCTCTGGAGCGCTCGGGCGGGGGTGGGCGTCGACGGGACGGCGGTGGTCAACCGGCTGTTCGTCGCCCCGTCCGCCCGTGGCCGCGGGATCGGCGCGCTGCTGGTGGCGCGGGCGGCCGAGGAGGCCCGGGCCCGCGCTCTGCACCCGGTGCTCGACGTGGTGGCGTCCGACACCGCCGCGGCCGCGCTCTACGAACGCCTCGGCTGGCGGCTGCTGGCCACCGTCGAACAGCGCTGGAGCCCGGAGCAGCTGGTCGCCGTCCGCTGCTACGCCGCCCCGTAGCGCGCGGCGACGGCGGACGCTCCGCCCGGCCGCGAGGAGGCCCGGGCGAGCCCCGGTCTCACCGGCCGTACGCCGTGTCGATGTGGGCGAGCACCGGGGCGGCGCCGTCCTCCGTGGCGATCCGCCGGGCGAGTTCGGCCGCGCGGCTCCGGTGGACCGGCTCGGTCGTACAGGCCGTGATCGCGGCCCCGAGGGCTTCGGCGCTCAGCTCCTCGAACGGCAGCACCAGCGGGGCGACGCCCAGCCGGTGCAGCCGGTCCGCCCAGAAGGGCTGGTCGGCCATGACGGGGACCGGTACGGCCGGTACCCCGGCACGCAGCCCCGCCCCGGTGGTACCCGCTCCGGCGTGGTGGACGACGGCGGCCGTGCGGGGGAAGAGCCAGTCGTGCGGTACGTCGCCGATGGCGAGGACGTCGTCGCCACCGCCGCCGAGGTCGGCCCAGCCCGCCTGGACCACCGCGCGCACCCCCGCCCGCTTCACCGCCGCGGCCACCAGGTCGCTGAGCCGTTCCCCGTGCCCCGGGGCCATGCTGCCGAACCCGATGAACACCGGTGGCGGCCCGGCCTGGAGGAAGTCGGCCAGCTCGGCCGGGGGCCGCCAGCCGTCCGGCCGGGCGGGCCACCAGTAGCCCGGGACCTCGACCCGGGTCGGCCAGTCCGCCGGGCGCGGCAGCACGGAGGGGCTGAAGCCGGCGAAGACCGGGCGGCGGTCGGCCTCGGACGGTGCCGGTGCCGCTTCGGGCAGCCCGAGGCGGGACCGCAGCCGGGTCGCGGCGCCCGCGAAGAGCTGGTCCCGGCGCCGCACCACGTCGTGGCCCGCGGCCAGGTTGCCCTCCGGCCCCAGGCCGTCGGCGTCCGTCGCACCGGGCAGCGCGAACTCCCGGGTGGCGAACGCCGGTACGAGGTGGGTCTCGAGGACGGGCACACCCAGCGCCTCACCGGCCGTCTCGCTCAGCGGAGCCGGGGCGAAGGCGGTGAGCACCAGGTCGGTGCCGTCCGCCACGGCCCGCTCCACACCGTCGGCGAGCCCGTCCACGTACGCCCTCGTCAGCGCCCGGGCCTCCTCCCGCGACGCCGCCCGGGACCAGCCGCGGATCAGCTCCTCCGGGTCCCCGGGCAGCGGCCGGTACCCGAGGCCGCACCCGCCGACGAGTGCGGCGAAGGCCGGATGGGCCGCCACGGCGACCTCGTGTCCGGCGTCCAGCAGGCGTCGCCCCAGGCCCGTGAACGGTGCGACGTCGCCGCGCGACCCGGCGGTGATGATCAGAATCCGCATGCCGCGATTCTCCCCGACGGGCGCCGCCCCGTTCACCGTTCACGGGAGCCCACCAGCCGCTCCGGGCGGGAGGCGGTACCGGCACGCCCCGGCCCGCGGGTTTCCCGGGGAGCGGCGAGCCGGGAGAATGCGGGCATGGTGATCACGGCGCGCGCCCTCAACCGCTCGACCCTCGCCCGGCAGTTGCTGCTGGCGCGGGAGCCGATCGACGCCGCCGACGCGGTGCGGCGGGTGGTCGCCCTCCAGGCGCAGGAGCCCGCCTCGCCCTACCTGGCACTGTGGAACCGGATCAGCGGGTTCGACCCGGCCGGACTCGACGGCGCCGTGGCCGGGCTGCGGGTGGTGCGGTCGACGCTGATGCGGATCACGCTGCACCTGGTCCACCGCGAGGACTACCGGGCCTTCCGCGAGGCCGTGGAGCCGACCCTGCGCGCCTCCAGGCTCGGCGACGCGCGCTTCACGGCGTCCGGGCTGACCGCCGCCGACGCCGACGCCCTGCTTCCCGAGCTGCTGGACTTCGCCGACCGGCCGCGGACCGGCGCCGAGGCCCAGGCCTGGCTCGGCGAACGCCGTGGCACGCCGGTGGAGCTCCCGGCGTGGCGGATGCTGCGGCAGTACGCGCCGCTGTGGCACGTGCCCGCCGGCGGGCCCTGGTCGTTCACCCCCCGGCCGTCGTACGTCGCCGCCGCCACGCGGCCGGTGCTGACCGACCCGGACGCCGTCCTCGACAGCACGGGGCCACTGATCCGCCGCTACCTGGAGGGCTTCGGCCCGGCCTCGGTGGCGGACATGGCGCAGTTCGCCATGATCCAACGGGCCCGCGCCAGAAAGGCCGTGCAGGCACTCCGCGACGAACTCGAAGAGCTGGAGGGCCCCGACGGCACGGTGCTGTTCGACCTCCCCGGCGCGCCCCGGCCGGACGAGGACACCCCGGCTCCGCCCAGGCTCCTGCCGATGTGGGACAGCACCCTGCTGGTCTACGCCGACCGCAGCAGGGTCCTCCCGGCCGCCTACCGCAAGCTGGTGATCCGGGTGAACGGGGACGTGCTGCCGACCCTGCTGGTCGACGGCCACGTCGCCGGCGTCTGGCGGAGCGTCGACGCGGGGATCGAGGCCACCGCCTTCCACCCCCTCCCGGAGGAGGTCTGGGAGGCGCTGGCCGCGGAGGCCGGTGCGCTGTTCGCCTTCCTCGCCGACCGCGACCCGCGGGTCTACCGGCGCTACGACCACTGGTGGGTCAAGGGCCTGCCCGCCGCCGAGACCCGTCTGCTCACACCGGCCTGATGCCGCCTGATCCATCTATCGATATTGAGCGCATGATCCGTCACTGAGGAGGCCGGAACCCTGCGCCACCGCGACGCGCTCGCGGGGGCGGGGGCGGCGGGGATCCCGCACGGTTTCGACATCGGCGGGGGCGCGGAGGCGTACCGTACATCCGACAGGCCACGGTGATGAAGCGCCCGAGCGGCGCAGCTCGCCGAACCGGCGGACCGGTACCGATCGGCCGTGCTTCCGAGGGTGCTCCGGAAGCTCCGACGGCCCGCGCGGCAGCGCCGCCCACGAACGACAAGCTACGACCGCGTAGGTCTTGACACCTTTTGACCTCCCTGACACCTTCATGGTTAAAGCTGCTCACAAGGCACTTAGTTCAATCATCCAGAAGCAGATTCGGCGCGCTCTTGCGTCACGTGCCTGATGCCGCCGCCCCACCGCGCGGCACCCGGCACGGCAGGAGATCCGGCGCTCCGCTCACCGGCGCACCGCCGGGGGATGCCTCGGGGCCCGACACCAGCTGCCGAGACCCCGAGTCACCATCCCCGCCGACACACAACACGCGCCTCCCCGACCGTCCACCCGGTGTTCGGTCCCGTGCCTTCTTGCCCGAGGAGTCAACATGCGCAGGTCGCACCGACGAGGCAGACGCCTCGTCGCACTCGCCACAGCCGTCGTCACCCTCCCGCTCACGGCCACGCTCTCCCAGGCCGCCGCCGCTCCTCCCGCCCCCGACCCCGCCCCCTACGCCCTGGTACCGCAGCCGGTCTCGCAGCAGGCAGTGGCGGGCGCCGGGTTCACCCTCACCCCGCAGACCCGCATCGCCGTCCTCTCCCGGGACTCGGCGGCGGTGGGCGTCGGCACCTACCTCGCCCAGCTGCTGGGCCCCGCCACGGGCTACAACCTCGCGGTGGTCAAGGACGACCGGGCGCCGAAGAACGCGATCGTGCTCGATCCCGACGGCCCCAAGAGCCTGGGGGACGAGGGCTACACCCTCACCTCCGACGAGCGCGGTGTCGTCGTCAGGGCGCACGGCGCCCAGGGCCTGTTCCGCGGCGTGCAGACGCTCCGGCAGCTGCTCCCCGCCGCGGTCGAGTCCCCCACCAGGCAGTCCCGTGCGTGGACGGTGTCGCCCGCGAAGATCTCCGACTCGCCCCGCTACGAGTACCGCGGCGTGATGCTGGACGTCGCCCGCCGCTTCTACCCCGTCGCCCAGGTCAAGCGCTACATCGACGAGGCGGCCGCGTACAAGATCAACACCCTCCACCTGCACCTGACGGACGACCAGGGGTGGCGCATCGCCATCGAGGGCATGCCGGAGCTGACCTCGATCGGCGCCAGTACGCAGAGCGGCTTCACCGGCGGCCGCGACTGGTACTACTCGGCAGCGGACTACAAGGAGATCGTCTCCTACGCCACGTCCCGCTTCATGACCGTGGTGCCCGAGATCGACGGACCCGGCCACACGGAAGCCGCCCTCGCGTCGGTACCGGGCCTGAACTGCGATGACAAGGCGAAGGCCCCCTACTCGGGCTTCGACGTCGGCATCAGCCTCTACTGTCTGGAGGACGCGGCCCACATCGGAAACACCAGGCGCTTCCTGGCGAAGGTCATCAAGGAGGTCGCCAAGCTCACCCCCGGCCCCTACATCCACCTCGGCGGCGACGAGACCCCGGATGCGTCCCCGGAGGAGTACGCCGCCTACGTCAAGGCGGCCACCTCGGCCACCACCGGCCGCGACAAGACCGTGATGGGCTGGCACCAGCTCGGCCAGTCCGGCGTCCCCGCCAACAGCCTCCTGCAGTACTGGGGTGAGGACGAGGACCGGGAGAGCATCGGCACCGCCGAGGAGACCAAGAGCATCCGCGAGGTCCGCCAGGGGGTCGCGCAGGGCGCCAAGTTCGTGATGTCCCCGTCCGACCACGCCTACCTGGACATGAAGTACGAGGTCGCCACCCCGTACGGCCTGAGCTGGTCCGGCTACGTGTCGGTGCAGCGCGCCTACGAGTGGGACCCGACGACCAGCACCGCCAAGCCCGACGGCACCGGCTCGGTCGTCCCGGCCGAGAGGATCGCCGGCGTCGAGGCCGCCCTCTGGGCCGACCGTGCCTACGAGGGCAGTAACGGCCTGCCGACCCCGGACACCCGCTGGCCCGCACCGCAGGACTACGCCGACTACATGAGCTTCCCCCGTCTCCCCGCGCTCGCGGAGGTCGGCTGGAGCCCCCGGTCCGCCCATGACTGGAACAGCTTCCGCCAGCGCCTGGCCCAGCAGGGCCCCCGCTGGACCGCCGCCGGGATCGGCTACTACGCCGCCCACGGCATCCCCTGGCCCGGCGTCGTGAAGACGGTGCCGGGCGCGCACAGCGTCGAGACCGGGGGCAAGGCGCTCGACAACCCCGGCGGCTCCACCACCGACGGCACCGCACCGGTGCTGTGGTCGCCGAACCGCGGCCCCAACCAGACCTGGACCTTCGCCCCCCAGCCCGACGGCTCCTACACCATGACCAACAAGTCGTCCGGCAAGTGCGCCGAGGCGACCGGCGCCGCCGGCGGCGCCGTCGTCCAGCGGACCTGCGACAACCAGACCGGTCAGCGCTGGAAGATCACCCCCGGCGACAACGACCAGTACACCATCGCCTCCGCCGCCACCGGCCTGCTCGTCACCGCCGCCTCGGCCGCCAACGGCGCCATGGTGACCCAGCAGCCCGACACCGGCTCCGCCCTGCAGCACTGGTCCATCGACTGACCGACCCCGCCCCGGACCACCGCCCGCCGCCGCTCCCGACGCCCCGACCGGAGCGGGGGCGGGCGGTGCCCGTTCCCTGACCGCCGCGCTCCCCGCTGCCGCGTCGGGCGCAGTAGGGTCGGCGCATGCTCCTGTGGATCAACGGCCCCTTCGGCGGGGGCAAGACACAGACCGCGCACGAGATCCGGCGGCGGCTGGCGGGCAGCGTCATCTGCGACCCCGAGCACGTGGGTTTCGGCCTGCACCGGATGATGCCGCCCTCGCTGCGCGGGGACTTCCAGGACCTTCCCGCCTGGCGGCAGGGAGTGTTCGAGGTGCTGGACCGTGCTCTGACCGAGCACGACGGCGTGGTGATCGCGCCGATGACGGTCGTGGAACCGGCGTACCTCCGCGAGACCGTCGGTCGGCTGCGGAAGCGCGGCCACGACGTTCGGCACTTCGCGTTGCTGGCGGAGCGGGCGACGGTGCTGCGACGGCTGCGCGAGCGCGGCTTCGGGCACGTCGTGCAGTTCGTCGCCGGGAAGGACGCCGCTCCGCGCCGGGAGAGCTTCGCCCTGTCGAAACTCGACGTGTGCCTGGAGCGCCTGCGCCAGGACGAGTTCGCCGAGCACCTGTGGACCGACCGCCTCACCGTCGCGCAGGTCGCCGAGCACATCGCCGCCGCCTCCGGGCTGACGCTCGCCCCGAACACCGACAGCGCGCTCCGCGGGCGCCTTCGGCGGACGTGGACGGGTGTGAAGCACATCCGGTTCGACTGAGCCGCCGCTACCTCCTCCCCCGGTTCCACTGCACGCCGCCCGGACTGTCGCGGCGTCCGAAGCCCCGTGCGCTGCCGGCGACCTGACGCCCCACCCGCACCCGCACCTGTCTCCGGCCCAGGCCCAGGCCCAGGCCGACGGAAAACGGCTTGCCTTCGAGCGGTGACCTCGACAGGATCGCCCGCATGGACCTGTAACGGCTGCCACGTAGCGAGAACCACCCTGTCGCGCGATCGATCTCGGAGCCTGATGGCTCGGCCCCGAGGCGATCAGTCGCGCCCGCGTGTGCATCCGTCAGATCCAGGAGCCGCAGCACCGCCTGCGAGAGCTCCTGCCGAGTCCTGAAAGCAATCACCTCCATGCATACCGACCGCAAGGCCCTGTGGGCCGTGCGCCAGTCCGCCCTGCCCACCGTCGTGCGCCAGTGCCCGGACTGCTACAGCACGCGTCACCGTCCCTCGGGCAAGATCCGCGTCAACGCGAACGGCAAGCTCCTCGACGTCTGGCTCCTCCTGAGTTGCGCGGGGTGCGACCGGACGTCCAAGGTGCCCGTCCACGAGCGCGTCCACGTCTCGTCGCTGGAGCCCGCCCGCCGGGTGGCGTACGAGACCAATGACCCCGCCGTGGTGCGGGAGTTGACGATCAGTGCGGCACTCGCCGCGAAGACCGGATACCGCCTCGACTGGACCGGCACCTGGGGCCTGGAGACCCGCACGCCCCTCTACGCGCTCGACGACCCGACCCCGCTCAGGGTGCTGGTCACCTTCGAGCTGCCCGCGCCGATCCGCGTCGAGCGGCTCCTCGCGCTCGGGCTCGGGCTGAGCCGCGCGCGGATCCGGCGCATGCTCGGGGACGGGCGCATCCACCTGCCGCCGGCCCTGGGCGCCAAGGCGCACCGGGACTTCGAACTCACGATCCAGCGTCCCGGCTCCGTCGACCTGGCGAAGCCCGCGACGCTCCTCGGCCCCCCTGCGCCGACCGGCGCGCGCACTGCTCCGCACCCTCTCGGATCGCTCGACACGGCGCGGCAGCTGTCGCGGTCGGCGGGGGCGTAGGAGAGAAGCGGTGGGGCCTCCCTTCGAGTCGTCGGGAGGCCCCACCGCCGCGGCACCCGACCGGGCGCCACCGTTGCCTCCCCGCAGCACCGCGGCCGGTCCCGCTCCGAGGCTGATGGCGCGGCGCGAGCTCGCGCCGCACCGTGCGGGGCCGGGCGGGGCGGGGCAGGTTCCCCGGTCCCCCGCGGCACCCCGTCGCTGGGCCCCGTCGCTGGGCCCCGTCGCTGGGCCCCGTCGCTGTGCCCCCGCAGGTTCTCCCGGACCAGTGGCCCGGGGCGACCGTGCCCGGAGGCGTCGGCAGTCGTTGTCGAAACTGTCGACCCATTCCACACGAAGGCAGGCGGACACCGTGACCGACATCGACTGGGACCACCCCAAGGACCCCGCGCCGGGCACCTGGCAGCTGGACCACGTCAAGCAGTACGTGGGCTCGAACGGCGCCGAGGGGCAGCACTGGAAGGGCACCCAGACCCTCCTGCTGACCACCGTCGGCCGGGTCTCCGGGCAGGCCGTCCGCACTCCGCTCATCTACGGCGAGGACGGCGGCCGCTACCTCGTCGTCGCCTCCAAGGGCGGGGCCGACGACGCGCCCCTGTGGTACCGGAACCTGACGGCCGACCCCCGGGTCCGCGTACAGGTCGGCCCGACGATCGTCCAGGGCACCGCGCGCACCGCCACCGCCGCGGAGCGGGCCGCCTTCTGGCCGGTCATGGTGGGCCACTGGCCCGCGTACGACGAGTACCAGGCCAGGACCGACCGCGAGATCCCGATCGTGGTCATCGACCCCGCCTGACCGGCGCGCGTGGGCGCACCGCGGGCGGGCGGGTGGCCCCCGGTGCGCTCCACGCCCACCGCGGGCCGAACCGGGCGCGACGTCCGCACCGGCTCCGGGCCGGCGGCCACCCTCACCCGGGTGGCCGCCGGTGGATCGGTACTGTGGCCGGACACCCCGTCGAGAGGCGCCCTCCCCATGGCCAAGAACGCCGCCGAACCACGTGCCGCGGCTCGCAAGCCCCTGCTGCAGCTGACCGGCGTCAGCCGCTCGTACGGCGAGCGGGAGGTGCTGCACCCCGTGAGCCTGTCGCTGGCCGCCGGAGAGTGCGTGGCACTGCTCGGCCACAACGGATCGGGCAAGTCGACCCTGCTCAGGGTCGCGGCCGGACGCGACGCCCCCAGCAAGGGCACCGTGGTCTTCGACGGCATCCCGATGGACGAGAACGACCCCCGGGTCCGGGCCCGGGTGGCGGTGGTCGGCGACACCGTCGCCTGCTACCCCGACCTGACCGTCCGCGAGCACCTGCTCCTGGTAGCGGTCGCGCACGGGGTCGCCGACGCGCCCGACTGGGTCTCCCAGGTACTGACCGACCGGATGCTCACGGCACGGGCCGACGCGCTGCCCTCGGCCCTCTCCTCCGGACAGATGCAGGCCCTGCTGCTGGCGTGCGCGCTGGTGCGCCCGCGCGACCTGCTGCTGCTGGACGAGCCCGAGCAGCGGCTCGACCCGGACGCCCGCCGACACCTCGCCGACCTGCTCAGGGCGGAGCTGGCCGACGGCGTCGCGGTGCTCCTGGTCACCCACCACACCGACCTCGCCCTGGACGTGGCCGACCGGGTGGTGGTGCTGGAGGACGGCAAGATCCTGAAGCAGGGCGCGACCCGCAAGGTCCTGGCAGCGGATCTCGCGGCCCGCACCGCCGCCGGCTCGGCGGGTGCCCGGTGACCACGACCCACCCGGAGGCCGACCGCGACCTCGCCGTCGAGGCCTGGACGGACGACGACGACTGGACCGACGAGACGCTCGCCCTGCTCCGCGCCCTGCGGGCCCCCCACCGGCGCAACCGTGCCAAGTCGGTCGGCTTCGCGGTCTACTGCGTGGTCCTCATCCTGATCATCTGGGGCGGCGTGCCCAGCCTCGGCCTGTTCCTCCAGGCCTCCATGGGCGCCGACTACACCGGCCACGGCGGCGATCTGCTCGCCGCCATGCCCGCCGGGATCACCGCGATCGGGCTGCTCACCTTCGTCCTGCTGGTCCGGGACGGCCTGTGGCGCGGCCCGGTGGTGCCGCCGCGGGCGGCGACCGACTGGCTGCTGACCCACCCCGTCCGGCCCCGCCCGGTGCTCCGTCCGTGGTTCTGGCTGTCCTGCGCCGTGGCCGCCTTCCCCGGCCTGGTGGCGGCGGTCGGCGGCATGGTCGCGCTCGGGCTGACCGTTCGGGTCGGCCTGCCGGCCGCGCTCGGCTGGTGCCTGCTCGGGGGGCTGTGCGTACCGCTGCTGGCCACCTGCGCCGCGCTGGTCGTGGAGCGCAGCGACCGCGCCGCCCGCTGGGTGCGCCGGCTCACTCCGTACCTGACCGTGCTGATCATCGCGCTGGCCGGCCAGAGCGCGCTGGCCGTCGCCGGACACCCGGTGCACTGGCTGGAGCTGGTCGAACTGTGGTCGGGGCCGTGGGGCTGGGCCGCGATCGCCGCCCTGGCGCCGACGCCGGCCGCCGTGGCGGGCGGCTGGGTGGCCGCCGCACTGCTGTTGCTGTCGACCGTCGCCGCCCTGGCGCTCGCCGACCGGGCCGCCGCGACGGTGCCACTGGCCCGGCTGCGGGAGCGGGCCAGGACGGCCGCCGGGGTGCTGGCCGCGCTCCGCACGGTCGAGCTGCGCAGCGCACGACTGGCCGTGAACAGCGCCAACGGCAGCGACCGGCAGCGCAGGCTCCGGCTGCCGGCGCCCCGGCGGGCGTGGCAGGTCGTGCCGTGGCGGGACACCCTCGCCCTGCTGCGCTCGCCCGCCCGGCTGGGTCGCGCGGTGGTGCTGGCGGTGCCCGCGCCGCTCTGCGCCGTCCTCGCGCACGGCGCCACCGGTGGGCTGTCCTGGCTGACCACCGCCGCCGCCCTGGTGTTCGGCTACCTGGCCGTGGCACAGCTGCTGGAGCCGGCCCGGATCGAGACGGACGACGTCCGGCGGGCCTCCTGGTCGCCCTATCCGTTCGCCGCCCTGATGCTGCGCCACGCGATCGTCCCGACCGTGGCGGGGCTCCTGCTGGGGCTGGCCTGCGCCGGGGCGCTGCTGGCCGCGGGCAGCGGCCCGGCCGCCTGGCTCGCCCCGGCCGCCGCGCCGGCACTGGTCGCCGCGGGGCTGGTGAACGCCTGCCGCGGGATGCTGCGCAAGGACCTGATGCTGTCCCCGGCCCAGGGCGCGGGCGGCGGGACGGGCCCGCTGCTGTTCGCCGCCTGGTACGCGGCCGGGCCTGCCGTGGCGGTGGCGGTACTGACACCGATGTTCTCCACCGCCCTGCGCGGCGGGACGGCCGTCCCGGTCGGCAAGGCCGCCCTGATGGCGGTGGTGGTCGCCGTCCTGCTCCTGCGCTGGGCGCAGGCCAGGGCGACGAAGATGAGCAAGGCCCGCCCGGGGACGAGCGCTCCCTAGCCCCGTCCGTACGTCGCGGGTCGTCGCTCCGGCCACGTCGGCGCACCACCACCCGGGCCGCTCGCCCTCATGACCACCGAGCCGCCGCCCACCGAGCCCGCGCCCCACCCTCGGGGCGGTGCAGAGCGCCTGCGTGACGACGCCGCCCTGCACCGAAGCCGACCCCGGCCGGGCCGGGCACATCGCGCTCGTCAACGTGCCGGACGTGAAGTCGGTCCGCCGGTCTGCCCCGATCGCCCTGGCGTCCGGGGCAGCCGGTTCAAACCCCTGCCCCGGCCTAGGAGGTGACGTCCAGCGGGCGCAGGAAACGGCGCTCGTACCGCTTGATGCAGCCGGTGCTCCGGGCCAGTTCGAAGGCCGCCTGGCACTCCGGGTCGGTCATGCTGTCCGTGCGGTACCGCTCGTACGCGGCGAAGCCGGGAAAGGAGAAGAGGGCGTAGGCGATGTCGCTGTCTCCCTCGCTCGGCAGGAAGTAGCCGTGGTGCGTCCCGCCGAACCGGTTGACGAGCCCGACCCAGCGGCGGCCGTACTCCTCGAAGTCCGCCAGCTTGTCGGCGTCGATCTCGTACTTCAGATGAATGGTGATCATGCCCCCATGAAAGCGGCCGCGCGGACCCGAACGCAACGGGCGGCGATGTCCTCGACCAGATCGAAGCGCCCCCACGCGCTGGAGGTGCCGGCCGACGCCCGGGGGGCCGGGGGCCCTGAATCGGCCGACGACTCGGGCCGTCCGATCGCCCCCTGTCCTCCAGCGGGAAGAGGTGGGTGGTTCGGCGATCACGGTGCAGTGGATCAGGACGTCATGGACGAAGGCATCCCGGGGCGGTGAGGCCGCGTGTTCCTGTCGGCACCGCCCGTCCTCGTCGACGAGTGCGGGCCGCTACGCTAGCGTCACCGCGTCGCTCCCCCGTCTGACCTGCGGCGCAGCCGGTGCGGCCGGGTGACGGCGGGCGGCGCGGGGGCTCCGTTGTCGAGGCACCCCCGTGCGGTGTTGTCACAGGCCTCTTGGATAATGATCGTCTCGCCGTCGGCACGAATCGAGCACACTCTCCATCGAAACCGACGCGCAAGCGAGACATCACTCCCAAGGAGACCCACTGTGCCCATCCGACGCCGCGTCGGCCTGGCCGTCGCCGTCGCGAGTTCCGCGGTCGCCGGCGCCGTACTGCCGCCGCTCGCCCACGCCGACTCCGCCGACTCCGGCGTGCTCTACGTCGACAACGCCTCCCACGCCAACTGCTCGGACGTCGGCGCGGGCACGAGCGCACAGCCGTACTGCACCATCCAGGCCGCCGCCGACGCCGCGCAGCCGGGTCAGACCGTCCGGATCGCGCCGGGCCGCGGCGGCTACGAGGAGCAGGTCACGGTCAGGCGGTCCGGGCTGCCCGGCAAGCCGATCACGTTCAACGGTGAGCTGGTCTACCTGTCCGGGACCGTCCCGGTCGGCGTGCGGTCCTGGAGCACCGGTACGCAGCCCGCCCCGCACGGCTTCGTCCTCGCGGGCGTGCACGACGTCACGGTGACCGGTCTGGCGATCGGGGGCCCGCAGGAGGGCGTGCTCGTCCAGGACTCCGAGCGGATCGTGCTGGACCGCAACAGCGTGGCCGCCGGCAACCCCGTCTCCAACGGCGTCCGCGCGTACCCGAACGCCGCCCCGGGTGTGCGCATCGTGGGCCGGAGCACGGCCGTCACGCTGAGCCGCAACGTCATCAGTGACGTGGGCACGGCCGGTGTGGCTGTCGACGCCGGCGTCACCGGGACGGTCATCACCACCAACCAGGTGACCAACAACCCGGCGGAGGGCGTGCTGGTCACCGATGCCCCGGGCACGGTGGTGGTGAGCAACACCTTCGCGCAGAACTGCGGGAGCGACCTGTCGCTGGCCGGGAACTCCTCGGGCGCGACGGTCGAGAACAACATCGTCTCCAAGCTCCCGGCCTTCTCCTGTGCGAACGGCATGCAGTCGCCGTACGCCAACCTGACGGTGTCGGCGGGTTCGACCGCTGGCACCAAGGCCGACTACAACGTCGTGGCGCCCGCCATCGGCGGGTCCGGGTACTCCTGGGGCGGCGCGACCTACGCGAACCCGTACGCGTTCAAGGCCACCGGCCAGGGCGTGCACGACTACGGCGCCGACCCCCAGCTCGGGTACCGCGCCAGTGGTTTCGGCGTCGTGCAGTACGCGCCGGTCGCCGCCCAGGGCGTGACGGACGCGGCCGACGAGTCCGCGCCCGGCATGCTGGACAGCGATGTCTATGGCCGCCCGCGGGCCGACCACCCGAAGATCGCCGACACCGGCACCGGAACCGGCTTCGTCGACCGTGGCGCGGTCGAGCTCCAGGACACCATGTCCGCCTCGGTCTGGACGACGCCTTACCCCCGCGCCGGGCACCCGCTGCAGGCCCGGATCGGCTACGCCTACACGGGGGGCTGGGCCCCGGCCGGCGCTCGCCTGGACTTCGGCGACGGCAGCCAGCCGGTGTGGGCGAACCCCGGAACCGTCGAGATCGACCACGACTACCCGACCGCCGGCCCCTACACGGTGACGCTCACCGCCACCAGTGAGACCGGCCTGACCCGCACCTCGGTCAGCACGGTGAACATCGCTCCGGCCGGCCCCATCTCGGCCCGCCTGTCGGTCGCCCAGGACGACAACACCGTCGCCCGGATCAAGGTCACGGACAAGAGCGACGGCCCCTGGCCGGTGAGCCGCTACACGGTGGACTTCGGCGACGGATCCGCCCCCGTGGTGACCGACGGCTCGGCCCCGCCGAACGGCCTGACGCACGACTACGCCGTCTCCGGCACCTACACGGTGACCGAGACCGTCACCGACGACCACGGCCGCTCCGCCGGCGCGTCGGTGCAGCAGTACGTCCACGGTCCCCTGGCGGGCGTGCCGTTCACCGGCAGCTTCGCCGGCCCCAGCACCCACCTCGGCCTCTTCGACAACGGGCGCTGGGCGCTGTCCACCCAGAAGTCGTCGGCCCAGGCCGGCACGATCTGGACGTTCGGCAGCCCGGGCGACGTCCCCGTGGTCGGCGCGTGGGACAACGCCTGCCGGTGCCGGCTGGGCATCTACCGCCCGAGCACCGGCACCTTCGCCCTGAAGCACAACGACGGCTCGGTCTCCGCCGTGCAGTTCGGTGACCCGGGCGACATCCCGGCCGTCGGCGCGTGGGACCGCAACGGGCACGACCAGCTGGGCATCTACCGCCCGAGCATCGGCACGCTGGCCGTCCGGCACGACGACGGCTCGGTGACCACGATGCCCTTCGGCGACGCCGGGGACCTCCCCGTGGTGGGCGACTGGGACGGCGTGGGCCACGCCCAGTTCGGGCTGTTCCGCCCCGGTCGGAACCCGGGCGACCCGAACCTGTTCATCCTGCGTCACGACGACGGCAGCGTGTCGACCGCCACCTACGGCGTCAAGGGCGACCTCCCCGTGGTCGGCGACTGGCTGGGCAAGGGCCGGACGACGTTCGGTGTGTTCGGTCCGAGCACCCGTCTCTTCACCCTGAGCAACGCGTATGCGGGCCAGGCCGACGTGAGCTTCACGATCTACGGGTGACCTACGGCTGAACCGGACTCCGGTGAGCCGGAGTTCGACAGCCCGGGGTTCGACAGCCCGGGGTTCGACGGCCCGGGGTGCGAGGTTCTCGCGCCCCGGGCCCAACTGGCCGGCCTGCTGACCGGAGCGCAGCAGGCCGGCACGGTCCGCCCTGAGCTGCGCCTGCCGGAGCTGATCGCCTTGATCGCCGGCGCCAGTACGACGATGGAACTCCTCGGAACCGAACCGGCGGCCCAGCAGCGGATCTTCGAAGTGGTCTTCGACGGCCTGCGGGCCCGCTGACCGGCAACGCATCGCACATTGCGGGTTACTGACGCTACGTCAGGACCATTCGTCGGCAGACCGGATCGGCCGAACTCGGCCCTCCAGCGGCAGGCGTCACGATGCCCTCCGCCTCCTTTGCGTCGGAGGCTTCACGACAGCCAAGGAAAGCTTATACATATGCGTCTGCCATGCTGCATTCCTTATGACTAGGCATCGTGCGGCGGCCGCGATGCCGCTCGGAGTCGATGTGAGGATGTGGCGGTGCGGACGATCGGCCTGATCGGTGGGATGAGCTGGGAGTCGACGGCGGAGTACTACCGGTTGTTGAACGAGTTCACGCGCGAGCGCCTCGGCGGACTCCACTCGGCGCGGTGCGTGATCTACTCGGTGGACTTCGCGGAGATCGAGCGATTGCAGGTGCAGGGCCGTTGGACGGAGGCCGGCGAGATCCTGGCCGCGGCCGCCCGGGCGCTTGAGGCGGCCGGCGCGGACATGGTGCTGATCTGCACCAACACCATGCACAAGGTCGCGGACCGGGTCGAGGCGGCGGTCTCCATCCCGCTGCTGCACCTGGCCGACGCCACCGCGACGGCCGTGCGGGCGTCGGGCCTGCGCCGGGTCGGTCTCCTGGGCACCGCGTTCACCATGGAGCAGGACTTCTACCGGGGCCGGCTCGAAGCCGGCGGACTCGATGTGCGCGTCCCGGACGCCGACGGGCGCGCGATCGTCCACCACGTCATCTACCAGGAGCTCTGCCTGGGCGTCGTGCGGGAGGAGTCACGCGCCGCCTACCGGAAGGTCATCGCGGACCTGGTCGCCGACGGTGCGGAGGGGATCATTCTCGGCTGTACCGAGATCGAGCTCCTCATCGGTTCCGAGGACAGCCCCGTCCCGGTCTTCCCCACCGCGCGACTCCACGCGGCGGCCGCCGTGCACGCAGCGCTGTCCGACACCCGGCACGAGGGACCCACCGCATCCCGCTGACCACCGCCGAGACCGAGTGCGGAGATCGCGGGCGGGATTCCCCCGCGCAAAGACGAGCGAACGAACGACCTACGAGACGCGGGACCTTCCAACACCCCTACGCGGAGGAGACGTTCGCCGCTGACGTGGCCCGGGGCCGGGCGGCGGCCGACAAGTACCGGGCGAAGGCGGGGGACGTGCTCGCGCAACTCGCGCAGCTTGCCGCGTCAGCACGATCCACGCTCCGAGGCGGACTCGCCGAGGCTCCCGGGACGGGGGCGATCAGATGCTGGTGAGGCTGACGCTCTCGAAGCTGGGCTGCGGGATGTTCGTCGCCGGCTGCGGGATGGACGGCACGATCGAGACGGTGAGCGGGCCGTCCGGCATCAGCCCCTGGTCCTTGAGGCGTTGGACCTGCTCGGTGACGTCGTAGCTGGCGTCGTGCCCGCCGGCGCCGGCCATGCCGAAGAAGGAGATCCAGCCGACGAAGTAGGGGCCCTCCGGGTCGAGGTCGCCGCCGGGGCCGTTGAGGAAGACGTGGAACGGCGTCCCGGGCGGGATCTCGGTGTACACGTCGTGCACGGTGAGGATGAGGTTGGTCTGCGGCTCGTCGCGGGCGGCGAGCGAGCGCATGGCCCCCTCGACGCCACTCGGTTCCAGGGACACCGTGGTCGCCGCCCGGACGTCGAGCGGCTGCCGGGGGTTGGCGACGGAGGCCGCCAGGACCCGCTCGCCCGCCCGTGGGGCCTGGACCGGCGGCAGGATCACCGGCCGGGTGCCCGACCCGTCGGTCAGCGACTCGTACGCGTAGTCGCGTGCGTCGTCCATGACCGCCTTGCTGGTGGGCCGTTCCTCCTGTCCGTTCCCGTCGAAGAAGATGAACGCGTGGTCCAGCCAGGACGTGTGGTCCGGGTTCTGGTTGCCCTTGTCCAGCCAGCCCGACCAGAGCCGGTCGAGGTTGGCGTGGTGCAGCCAGAAGATCGGATCGCGGGCGGAGCCCTCCACCCGGCCCATCCAGCCGCCGACGCCACCGTGGACCTGGTTGTGCGGGACGTTCTCCAGCTCGCCGAAGCCGGGCTGGAAGTGGGGCATGACGGTGTAGCTGACCTCGCTGCCGAAGGTCGGCTGGACCGGCGTCCGGCTCTTCGTGGCGGCGAAGATCGTCTCGCTCATCGCCCTGAAGGGGTTGAGGTCCACGTAGGGGAGGACCTGACGGGCGGTGTTCTTGTCCTTGGCGCGATGCGGGGCGGCCCAGAACTCCGCCTCGGTCGTCGGTTCCAGGTCGTCCCGGAGGCAGAGCGGGTTGTCGACGGTCAGGGTGGTGCCGCCCGGGCGGTCCGGCATCTTCGGGCTGCGGAAGGCCGCCGGGAGCGCGCGTGTCGTGAAGGTCGAGGGCGGGGTGGCGGAGGGCGCGTCCAGCGCGTAGTCCCAGTACGGGAGGGCCCAGGTGGTGGAGGGGTCGGGGGTGATGTGCTCCTCGGCGGCGATCTCCTTGATGGCCGCCCGGATGATCCGCTCGAAGTACCAGAGGTAGCCCCGGTGCCACGGCAGGAAGAACCAGCCTCCGTGCGGACACTGGCTGAAGGCTTCGTGCGTCTGCGTGACGGTGGGCGGGATGCCGTGGATGCACCCCTGGAAGACCCAGCTCGTCGGGTCGGTGGCGGGCCGCTGCTGCATCCTTCCGACGGCGCGGGCGTACCAGTACAGCACCGGATCCCACTCGGCCATCTTGCTGGCGTCTCTTCGTATGAACGTTCCGTTCGACATGTCACTCCTAGGGTGGGCCGGACGCCCTGGCCGGGCGCCCCGGATTCCCGGGGCGGCGGCGGCCGCCCCGTGGTGCTTCGTCCACAAGCCTTCGAGGAGGTGAACCGGGCCCGCTGTCCGGACGAGCGGCGGCGGGCGGGGCAGGGCGCCCGAAGGACCCCGGAACGAGGTGCCCGATCCGCCTCACCCGCCCAGGAGGGACGCCAGGAACACCAGCGCTCTGACCGGCACGTACACCTACCGGAGCTTCCTCGAACGGCCCGATCCCGTCGACGACTTCAATGTCCTGCGGTTCGCCCAGGCGACGCTGCGGCTCACGGCCGACGCGGACGGCGCCCTCCACGGTGAACCGATCCTCTCGGATCCGGGGGAGGAACCGGCTTTGATCATGGATATGGTCGGCCGGGCGGAGGACTCGCCCCGCCTCCCGTTCACGTTGAGCGGCCGGGGCCGACCGCCCGTCGCGGACCTCCACTACGACCACGACGTCGTCGTCCTGCGCCACTGGGAGACCGGGACCGACCAGCGGATGGTCCTGGCCGGGGCGGCGCTGCGGGCGGAGCCGCACTCGGGTGGCCCCGCCGGGCAGACCGCGAGGTTCCTGGCGGTACGCCGCTGCGGTGCGTGACCCGGTCACCGGACGGCCCGCCGTCAACTCATGCCGAGCAGCATGTAGGCCATGCCGATCGACATCACCGTGCGCCGCGCGGCGACCAGGTCGGGTGAGGTCAGGGCGGCCGGTCCGTGGACGCGGGCCGGCCGCCCTGCCGGTCGTTCCCCCCGCGGGCGGCCCACGGCGGCCGGGCGCGGCAGGAGCGTGCCCGCGCCGCGGGCCGCGTGGACCAGGAAGTAGGCGACCAGCGCCAGCAGGGCCCACTCCGGCACCGCGGCATGGCCGCCCCCGTGGCCGCCACCGGTGTGGCCGGCGCCCGCGTGGCGCTGCGCCGGTGCCATCAGCAGCACCAGGGCGGCCATCACCGCCGCGCTGAGGATGTGGTGCGGATAGTGACGCAGGGCGCCGGTCGGGGCCGAGCGGTGGTGACGGCCCATCCGCCCCGCCAGCAGGAGCGCCGGCCAGGCCGCGGCCGCGGCGAGCAGAGCGGCCCACAGGACTCGCGGCAGCGGGTCCGCCGCCGGTGCCACCATGGCGACCATGGCGAGGGCCGTCACGAACTCGATCGGCTCCAGCCGGCGGTCCGGACAGCCGCCCCCCGCGACGGCGAGGGCGCAGTGGACCGCACACCAGCCGGTCAGGGCGATCAGCAGGGCGGTGGCGATCACGGGCTCTTGCACGGGAGACCCCCGTTCCATGGCCGTACCCCTCATCTCCACGGTAGGCCGCGGTGCGGCGGGGCGCACGGGGAAACCGGACCGCCCGGCCGGCGGTCACCTCCGGCCCCCCGACCGCGGGAACAGGGAGTGACCGGGGCTGCGGCGCGGCAGAACTGACGGAGCGTCACCCGCCGCCCGGCGTATCGCGCACGACGCGGCCGCCCCCTCGGAGCCAGTCGATACCCGCACAGCAAGTCCGTGCACGAAGTTGGCCGAGAATGCACTCCCCCTTCATTGTCGTGCACCGGACAATTAGGCCGGATCCCGCACAGAAAGGACCTACCGATGAAGCTGTCCGTCCGCCGCTCCCTCCGCGCCACGGCCGTGGCCCTGGCCGCGCTGCTCGCGCTGGCCGCACCCGCCCTCGCGGCCCCCGCCACGACCGCCGCTCCGGCCGCCCCCGCGGCCTCGGCCGCCGACCAGCGCCAGGCCATCTACGCCATCGCGCACCGGGTCGACACCCTGGACGGCGTGGACGCCGCGCTCAACCACGGCGCCAACGCGATCGAGATCGACGTCTGCGCGTGGTGGAACCCGAACGAATGGCGTGCCTACCACGACTGTTCCTCGGCCGGTGAGAACCGACTGGGCCCCAGCTTCGACAGCATGATCGACCGTATCCTCTCCAACGCCAACGCGGGACGCCGGCTCGCCCTGGTCTGGCTGGACATCAAGGACCCGAACTACTGCGGGGAGCAGCCGAACCGCACGTGCAGCGTCGCCGGGCTGCGTGACAAGGCGCAGCGGCTGACGGCCGCCGGGATCCAGGTGCTCTACGGCTTCTTCGAGTACCACGGCGGCAGCACCCCGGACGTCGGCGGCCGGGGCTGGCAGAGCCTGGCGGGCAGGCTCGGCCCGCTGGAGGGCATCACCTCGACCGGGACCCGCGACCAGGTCCAGGGCGCCTTCAACCGGTCCGGCAACGGGTTCCCGGCCGGGCACCGGGCGATGGACTACGGCGACTCCGACATCACCAAGGGGTTCGGCAACTGCACGGAACCCACCTACAACACCTGCGCGGAGCTGAAGAAGGGCGCCGGTGACCGGGCCGCCGGGCGGCTCGCGGCCACGCTGTCCTGGACGACCACGTACAACGACCCGTGGTACGTCGACAAGCTCCTCGGCGACGCCCGCGTGGACGGCATCATCGCCGGCTACGGCGCCTTCACCGGGGTGCGCGAGTACGACAACAGCTGGCAGTGCGCCAACGCCGTCAACCTGATCCGTGACTGGGTGAACCGCCACAGCGGCACCCACCGGATGGCCAACGCCGGCGACCGCCTCTTCCGGTAGCGGGACCGTCGCGGCCGGGAGCCCCCGGTCCGGTGACCGGCGCCGCCCGTGGACCGGTCCGACAGCCGTCGGACGGGACTACGGGCGGCGTCCCCATGCGGAGATCATCGGAGCGGTGGCGAGGTCGAGCCGCCCGGTGGCGACGTTCGCCAGGTGCCGGTCGATCTCCTCGTCGGTGGCGAGCCCGTGCTCGACCAGACGGTGGCGGATCTGCCGCACCGTCGCGTCCTCCAGTACGGCGCACGCCGGTGAGGTGATCGGGAAGTACGCGTCGGCCCGCACGTCCTCCAGGCCGGCTTCGCGCAGCACCCTGGGCAGGGTCCGCCCGTAGGCGAGGTCCGCGCCGCGCGCCGCCATCAGGGTGCGAAACCCCGTGCGCAAGCGGTTGGCGAGCCGCTGTTCGGGGCCGGACTCGTCCGGGCAGAGCAGCGGCTGCAACGCGGGGTCGGCGTCCTCCAGGAGCAGCCGACCACCGGGGCGCAGCGCGCTGACCATCCTGCGCAGGGCCTCGGCGCGGTCGGCGACGTGCACCAGGACCAGCCGGGCGTGCACCAGGTCGAAGCCGCCGGGCGGCGGTGGATCGGCCGCCACGTCGTGGACCAGCACCTCGATCGCGCCGCCGGCGATGTCCCTGGTCCAGCCGACGTCGAGGTCGGTGGCGACCACCGCACCGGTCGGGCCGACGCGTTCGGCCAGCCCGAGGGGGACGGAGGGTCCGCCGGCGCCGACCTCCCAGCACCGCATGCCGGCGCCGATGCCGATCCGGTCGACGTGCCGGAACGTCACCTGGTCGAACAGCTCGGCGAGGGCGCCGAAGCGAACGCCCGCCTCGGCCTGCTTGTTGTCCAGCAGGTAGCCGTGGTCGGTGCCGTGCTCACTCATGGGGCGATTGTGGCACCTGCGCCTGTACCCGCGCCCGCACCGGCACCGGCACCGGCACCGCGCACCGGCCTTCGGCCGGGAGGCCGGTGGGTTCGCCGGTGGAGTGCGCCGCGATCGGTGCCGCCGCTCCGGCGGCCCGGTCCGTCCCGCGCCGCCGGAGCGGCGCCGCCAGGTGGCGGGCCAGCGCGAGGACGGCGAGGAGCGCCACCAGGGCGCAGACGGCCGGCCAGCCGGCGAGGCCGTAGACGCGGACACCGAGCCAGGAGCCGGCGCTGCCGCCGAGGTAACCGCAGGTCATGTAGGCGGTGTTGAGCCTGGAGCGGGCGTCGGGGCGCAGCTCGTAGACCCGGGTCTTGTTGGCGATCATGCCGGACTGCATCGCGACGTCGAGCAGGAGCGTGCCGAGGACGAGGACCGCCAGCCCGGGTGTGCCGCCCCAGCCGCCCGCCGCGAGGACCGCCGCCGCGCCGAGGGTGCCGAGCAGGGCGGCCAGGTTCACCGGGTCGGAGCCCCGCCGGTCGACGTGGCGACCCGTGAGCGGGGTGCAGACCATGGTCGCCGCGCCGACCAGCGCGAGCATCCCGACCGTCTGGGCGCCCAGCCCGTAGGCCGGTTCGGCGAGCAGCAGCGGCAGGCAGGTCCAGACGGCCGAGAAGCCGGCGAAGACCGTCGCCTGGTAGAAGCAGGAGCGGCGCAGCTCCGGTTCGGCGCGCAGGAGCCGCAGCGGTTCGGCGAGCAGCGCGGGGTACGGCTGCCGGGTGGGCGGCGCGGTGGCGGCGGTCCCGTCCGGCAGGGCGCGCGCCAGCACCGCCGCGAGTGCCAGCACCAGCGCGCCGGCCACCAGGTACGGGGCCCGCCACCCGAGCCACTCGCCGAGCGCGCCGCCGAAGGTACGGGCCAGCAGCATGCCGCCGATGGAGCCGCTCAGCAGGGTGCCGAGCACCGCGCCGCGCCGGTCGGCGGGCACCATCCCGGCCGCCATCGGGGAGATGATCTGCGCGGCGACCGTGGTGGCGCCGACGAAGGCTCCGGCGGCCACCAGGGCCGGCAGGGTGGGGGCGCAGGCTGCCGCCAGCAGCCCGACACCGCTGAGGGTGAGCAGGGTGACGAGCAGCGGCCGGTGGGGGAGCCGGTCGCCGAGCGGCACCAACAGGAAGATCCCGACCGTGTAACCGATCTGGACCGCGGTCACCACGAGCGTGGCGGAATCGACCGATGTGCCGAGCCCGGCGGCGATCAGTGGGGTGATCGCCTGCGGGAAGTAGAGGTTGCCCACGCCGAACGCACAGGTCAGCGAGAGGAGCAGGAGAAGGCGGCGGCTCATCCCACCTCACCGCCGAGGGCGACGGTGGCCGGGTTCGCTTCAGGTGTCATGCGGGGCAGTCCACGGCACCCGGGTGGCCGCCGCCAAGGGATGTAGCGTGGGGCTTCATGGTCGTCAGCTTCGAACTGGGCGTCGAGGATCTCGCGGACACCCGCTTCGCCCTCTCGCCCCTGCACGAGGCCGTGGTGAGTCTGCGGGTGCTCCGCGAGCCCGGCCTCTCCGCGCTCCACCTGCCGTGGCGGCGGTCGGTCCTCCCCCGTCTGGCCGGGCCGGACACCGAGTTGCTGCTCTCCGTGGTCTCCGCACGGCGCACCCTGCCCGACTTCCTGACCCCGCGCCCGGAGGGCTTCGCCCCGCCCTTCGAGGAGGAGCTGGCCGTCGTCCGCCGGACCGCTCCGGAGGTCGTCCGGGCCGACCTGCTGGCCACCCACGCGCCGGACCGGCTCCCCGCACCCCTCCTGGGGGCCCGCTCGGACCCCGCGCGGCTCCGGGACGCGCTCTGCGACGCCCTGGAGCGGTACTGGGAGCTGGCCGTACGGCCGAGCTGGCCCCGGATGCGGCTCCTCCTGGAGGCCGACATGACCTACCGGGCACGCCGGCTGGCCGTCGGAGGCGCCCGTCTGCTCTTCGCCGACATGCATCCCTTCCTGCGTTGGGAGAACGGGGTGCTGCGCATCGCCGACATGATCAGCCGCCACCACGTCGCCGTCTCGGGACGCGGTCTGCTGCTGGTGCCGTCCGTCTTCGCCCACAAGCCGGCGCCCCCGCTCAGCCCGGACGGCGCGCCGGCCCTCTCCTACCCGTGCCGCGGTGTGGCGACCCTCTGGTCCCGGGAGCCCGCGCCCGATGCTCCGGCGCTGGCGGCGCTGGTGGGCCCGCCCAAGGCACGGCTGCTCGCCCTCCTCGACGAGCCCCTGGCGGGAGTCGAACTCGCCCGCCGCCTGCACGTCTCCCCCAGCGCCGTCTCCCAGCACCTGCGCGTCCTGCACGCGACCGGCCTGGTGGCCCGTGCCCGAGACGGCCGCCAAGTCCTCTACCGCCGCAGCCACCTCGGGGACCAACTGCTCGGCTCCCCCGATCCGCCCGGGCCGTAGCACCGACCGTCCGGCCCCGGGGGTGACGGGAGGTCGGCTCCGAGCTGTCGGGCCATCAGCCGCACAGGGCGGCCGTCTGCGCCTCCATCAGTCCCGTACTCCGCGGGACGGGCGGCGCGCCCTTGAGGTCGGCGCCGAGGTCGTAGAGGTTGACGGCCAGGACGAGCTGCCGTTCACCGTCGACGGTGGTGAGGGACACGCTCGTGTAGCCGGGGCCGCCGCCGTCCGTCGCCCAGGTACCGACCTGCCTGGTGTCCGGCTCGGTGCCGCACTCCACGTCCCGGCGCTGCACGCCGAGTCCGTAGGCCGGTTTGTCGGGGAAGTCGACCGTGGTCAGGAGTGCGCGCTGCTGGGCGGGGCGCAGCAACCTGCCGGCGAACAGGGCCCGGTGGAACCGGGACAGGTCGTCGACGGTGGAGATCATGGCGCCGGCGGTCCAGTCGTAGGACGGGCTGAACCGGGTGACATCGTGCCCCGCGAGGTCGTAGCCGTGCAGATGGGGGCCGTGGATGTCGGGGTCGGTGACCGGGAAGGAGGTGTCCTTGAGGCCGAGCGGCGCGATGATCCGCCGCTGGATCTCGGCGGGCGCGCTGCGATGGGTGACCGCCTCGATGACCAGCCCGGCGAGCAGGTAGTTGGTGTTGGAGTACGCCCAGTCGGTGCCGGGGGCGAAGACCGGCGCGTGCCGGACGGCCAGCGCGACCACCTCCCGCGGGGTGTAGACGTAGTCCCGGTCGTGGTGTTCCAGGTAGGGGGCGAAGAACGCCGGCTCGGTCGTGGGGTCGTAGATGCCCGAGGTGTGGTTGAGCAGTTGGCGGACGGTCACGGCCGCGCCGTCGTTGCCGTTCCCCCGGACCGTGCCCGGCAGCCACCGCTCCACGCTGTCGTCGAGGGAGAGCCGCCCCTCGCCCTCCAGTTGCAGCAGCACCGTCGACACGAACGACTTGGTGTTGCTGGCGATCCGGAAGCGCTGGTCGGGCCGGGCCCGCTCGCCGCTCGCGGTGTCGGCGAGCCCGGCCGCCGCGCGGGACTCCCGCCCGCCGTTCCGGGTGTACGCCACGACGCCCGGGAACCCGTCCGCGACCGTCTGTTCCAGGGCCGCCCTGAGGCCGGCCGGTGGGGCCGACGGGCCCTCCGCCGCGGCCGCGGCCTTCGGGAGGATGCCCGCTGCCGCCACCACGCACATCCCCACCCACACTGCCGCGGCCCCCGTACGTACCGTCACCGAACGCTCCTGTCCTTGTCGCCCGTGTTCGTCCTGACTCATCGTGCCGGGCCGCCGCACCGGCTGCCCATCCCGCTGACGCCCGTGTCGGTACGGGGGCTGTCCCCACCCCGCACCCTCCGGTTCGCTCCATAGCCCGTTCGAGGGGATCCGGAGCTGGTCGGGGTAGGCACCGTACGGAACGGGGAAGGCAGCCGCCGTGTCCACCGGGACACGGGCGCACCGCTCGTGCGTCCGCCCACCACCCCACCAGGCATCGGGAACGTGATGACGAACATCGACCGCAGGCACGCCCTGCGCGTGGCATCCGCGGCAGCAGTCGGCATGGGTGCGACCCTCGGCGCGACCGGGACCGCCAGGGCGAGCCGGCGGGCCTCGACCCTGAACCTGAAGGGCAGGCGAGCGGCGGCCGACATCCCGGGCGTCCTCACCGCCGGCGCACCGTACTTCGTCCACTACGAACTCCGCGACACCGACGACAATCCGGTCGGCACCGAGAGCGCGCACAGCCTGCCGATCACCGTCGGACCGACCGGGTCCCTCGTCCTGGCCACCGTGGCGCTGCGCCTCACCGACGGGATGCTCACCGCCGCCGGTGCCTTCGAGCGGCCGCTTCCGGCGGTGACCGAGGTGGCGCTGGGCTACCAGCCGTGGTCCCACACCTTCGCGATCACCGGCGGGACGGGCGACTACACCGGCGCCTCCGGCGCGCTCCGGATCGACCACCTCAGCCGCGACGACTCCGCCCTCACCGTCACCCTGGCCTGAACCCGAACCCGAACCCGAACCCGGTCCCGAACCCGGTCCGGCCCGAGGCCCCACGGCCCCCCGGAGTCGCCAACCGGCCTTCCAGGCCGAGATTTTGGACTTGCCGGTCCATTTTGAGCCGCCTAACGTGCTGACCGTTCCCTCACGAAGAAGCCCTGCAGAGAGGCGGCACCATGCACGCGATCCGGATCGAGAAGCACGGCGGCCCCGAGGTCATGCACTGGACCGAGCTGCCCGACCCCACCCCCGCCCCCGGCGAGGCACTGGTACGCCTGGGGGTCGCCGGGGTCAACTACATGGACATCGGTGCCCGCACCCAGGGCGGTCCCGGCTGGGCGGCCCCGACGGTCCTCGGCGTCGAGGGCACGGGGTACGTCACCGCGCTCGGCGACGGGGTCCGGGGCCTCGCCGTCGGCGACCGGGTGGCCTGGTTCTACCACCCGGGCAGCTACGCCGAGTTGCTCGCCGTCCCGGCGGACTCCCTGGTCAAGGTGCCCGACGGCGTCGACGACGAGACGGCGGCCGCCCTGATGGTGCAGGGCCTGACCGCCAGCCACCTCAGCACCGAGACCTACCCGATCGGCCCGGGCGACACCGCCGTGGTGCACGCCGCGGCGGGCGGCGTCGGCCAGTTGCTCACCCAGATGGTCAAGGCCCGTGGCGGCGACGTGATCGGCCTGGTCTCCCGCGAGGAGAAGTCCGCCGCCGCGAAGGAGGCCGGCGCCGACCACGTCCTGGTCCACTCCGGCGGCGGCTTCGAGGGCCGGATCAAGGAGCTGACCGGCGGACGCGGCGCCGACGTCGTCTACGACGGCGGTGGCGCCGACACCTTCCGCTCCTCCCAACTGGCCCTGCGCCCGCACGGCGTGCACGCCTACTACGGCCCCTTCATGGGCGTCCCGACCCTGCGGCCCACCGACCTGCCCAACAGCATCCTGCTGACCTATCCCGTGGTGCACCACCACGTCGCCACCCGCGAGGCGCTCGTCCGGCGCACCGGTGAGGTCTTCGACCTGGTCCTGGCCGGCCGCCTCACCCCGCAGGTCGGCGGCCGGTACCCGCTCGCCGACGCGGCCCGCGCCCACGCCGACCTCGAATCCCGCCGCACCACCGGCAAGCTGCTGCTCCTGCCGTGACACCGCCGGGCCGGATCCGCTTCGATGGGAGCCGACAGCTCGTACCGGGAGGACACATGCCGCTCACCCGCAAGGGCGCCGCGACCAGGCAGCGCATCGTCGAGGGCGCCGCCGAGCAGATCCGCGCCCAGGGCGTGTTCGCGCTGCGGCTGGAGGACGTCATGGCCCACACGGCGACCAGCAAGAGCCAGCTGTTCCACTACTTCCCCGACGGCAAGGACGAGCTGCTCCTCGCCGTGGCCCGGCACGAGGCGGCCCGGGTGATCGACGACCAGCAGCCGGAGCTCGGCTCCCTCACCTCGTGGGCCGCCTGGCAGCGGTGGCGCGACAAGGTCGTCGCCCGCTACCGCGCCCAGGGCACCGACTGTCCGCTGCACACCGCCCTCGCCCAGCTGGGCCCGGCCACCGACGCCACGCGGACCGTGGCCGGCGGCCTGCTCGACCGGTGGCAGCAACAGCTGGCCGCGGGCATCCGCCACCTGCGGGACGCCGGCGAGACCGACCCCGACCTGGACCCCGACCGCGAGGCCGCCGCCCTGCTGGCCGGCATCCAGGGCGGCGTGCTGATCCTCCTCACCACGGGCGCGACCACCCACCTGGAGGCTGCTCTGGACGTGGGCATCGCGCGCCTGCGCGGCCGGACCGCCGCGGCCGTCGAGAACGGCACCGGCCGCGCGGCCCGCTCGGCCGTGGCCGAGTGAACCCGCCCGGCGGTGGCCGGTCCCCCCGCGATCGCATCGCGCGGGGACCGGCCACCGTGCCGCGGTCAGGACACCGAGGACCTGGGCGGCCCGGGCGGCCGGTACGCGGCGACCTCTAGTAGAGCGTGACGGAGCTCGCCTTGTCGTTGACCCCCCACGGGACGTTCACCGGTGCGCCGTAGGGCCCGGAGCCGATCAGGTACCCGGTGTAGCCGGAGCCGTCGAACAGGCTCAGGGTGCCGCCGCTCCTGTTCCAGAAGGCGCTCGTCCTGTCGTTCATCCCGAAGTTGGCGAGCTTGAAGGACCCGGCGCTGGGCACCACCCAGAGCTGGCCGCCGCCGTTGGTGTCCGAGAACAGGCACGCCTGGCCGTGCAGACAGTTGTCCCACACCGTCGCCAGGGAGTCGGCGCCGACGGCGATCGGCTGGATCACGGCGGGAGCGGCGCCGGCCTCGCCGGCGGGGGCCTGGGCCGCGGCGGTGCCGGCCGCGGAGGCGATCATCAGGACGGCACCGGCCGTGGCCAGGGCGAAGTGCTTCACCATGTGTGCTTCCTCTTCCTCGTGGATCGTGCGGTTTGCCGTGCTCTCCGTGCGCGGTACTCGGACGACCGGCGGTGCTGGGGACACCCGGCGGTGCTCGGACGACCGACGGTACTGGGACCACCGGCGCCCCCTGCCGAACGGGCTCACGCCCCGGGGACCTCGTGCTGCCGGTGTCGGCCGTCCCGCGCTGCGTGGACCGGAGCAGTTCCCGGGTGCGGCGCCGTTCGCGACCGATCGCCGGAGCCGGCGGATGCCGCGACGTGTGCCGGCCGTGCTCCTCGGCAGGAACGACTGCGCCACGGGACCCACCACCCCGTCCGAAGAACCGGTGGTGGCCCCACCCTGCGATCCGATGTGATTGTCCATCTACAGGAAGGCGGCAACCGGCAGCTGGGCGGCGGACAACCCGGATTGGCCGCGGACAAGGCAGCGGTACCGGCGGGCGGTGCCGCACGTACGCGGGGAGGACGCCGGCGGCGAGCCCGACGGGTGACGCCCGCGCGGGTCGGGGGCCGATAGGGCGGGGCACCGGGGCTCCCGTGCCGATACTGCGGGGATGAGCCCCTCCCGCCGGACCTCCCTGCTGTGCCTCGCCGCAGCCACCGCGCTCGTCGCCCTCAGCACCCCGGTCACGACCGCCGGTGGTGCGGCCGGAACCGCCGGTCACCACCGACCGTGCGTCAGCTCCGCCGCCCCCACCGAGGGCGCCGCGCTCGACGTGCTGCGGATCGCCGAGCAGGCCAAGACGGAGATGGACCTCAAGTCCGTGATCCTGCGGGTCACCGTCGACGGCCGCGAACTCCTCACCACCGCCCTCGGCGAGTCGATGACCGGGGTCCCCGCCGAGCCCGCGATGCACTTCCGCAACGGCAACATCGCGATCAGCTACCTGGGCACCGCACTCCTGCGGCTGGTCGACGACGGCAAGGTCCGCCTCGACGACCCGATCGGCCGCTGGCTGCCCGACCTCCCGCACGACTACGGCGACCGGATGACCCTGCGGATGCTCGGCGCCTCCACCACCGGCCTCGTCGACTACGTCACCAGCCCCGGCTTCGGCGAGACGGTCTACGCGGACCCGTTCCGCCAGTGGACCCCCGAGGAACTGGTGGGCATCTCCACCGACCAGGACCTCTGGTACGAGCCGGGGACCAACTGGAGCTACTCGCACGCCAACTTCGTCCTGCTCGGCGCCGCGCTGGAGAAGATCACCGGCACCCGGCTGGACGTCCTGCTCCAGCAGCTGGTCACCGGCCCGCTCGGACTGCACGAGACCAGCAACAGCTTCACGCCCGACATCCCGACACCCGTCCTGCACGCCTTCACCTCCGATCGCGGCACCTACGAGGAGTCCACCTTCTGGAACCCCTCGTGGACCACCGCACCCGGCGCGGTGGAGACCACCGACATCTGCGACCTGGCCCGCTCGGCCGTCGGCCTCGGCTCGGGCGAACTGCTCTCCCCGTCCTCCTACCGGGAGTTCCTCAACCCTGGGACGGTGGGCCTGGGCACGCCGACCGAGAAGTGCCCCGCCACGGTCTGCATCGCGCAGACCCCGGCCACCCACTACGGGATGGGCGTGCTCGTGCTGAACGAATGGATCTCCCAGCACCCGCTGTTCTTCGGCTACTCGGCCTCGCAGAACTACCTCCCGTGCGAGCACCTGGCCATCGCCGTCTCCACCACCGACGGCCCCACCGCCCCCGGCGGCCACAGCGCCCACACCATCGCCCAGCGCATCGCCGCCGCACTCGCCCCCGACCACCCCATCCCCGACTTCGGCTGAGAACGTGTCGGGCAGCGGTCGACCGGCGCGCGCCGGCCCGGGTGGGCGACCGTCCGCGGCCCGGGGTTCGACGGGCGACCGGATGACCGCGGGTAGGGCGAGGGGCCTGCCCCTCCGGAGTGAGGCGCAGGCCCCTCGCCCTACCAGGTGGAACGCCCACGACAGTGTGCGGGTACGTCAGTTGTCCTGCGTCGCGTCGGAGTCGGCCTGCGCGACGGCGCTCTCGGCGGCATCCACCTTCTGCTGCATCTCCTGGACCTGGCCGTCGCCCGCCGTGGCGGCGGCCCTGCCGGGCGGGCCTGCGGTCGCTGCCGCCCGGCCCGCCGGATCCGCGGTCGCCGCGGCCTTGCCCGGAGCGGCCGCGCCCGGCCCACAGCCGGTCAGCAGCAGGGCGGCGGCCGCGGCGAGCACGGCGGTGGCGCCGGCCCGGTGGCGCACGGAGCGGGCGCTCACTTGCTCGCCGACGACGAGGGCGACGACGAGGACCGGGGCTGGCCGGCGCACCAGGTGGCGACCGCCTTCAGGTCGCTCTGGCGGGTCTGCAGCGTCGGCAGCATGCTCTTGCGGAACGTCAGCCGGTCGTTGAGGTAGGTGTAGATCTCGTTGTGCCCGGCGCTCTTGGCGTCGGTCACCCGCTGCTGCAGTCGGGCCACCGACCCGGTGACGGTGGCGTCGCCGTTGAGCCGCTCGATGGCCTTGTCGACGTGCTCCTTGATCTTCGGCAGGCGCTCGCAGACCGACTTCGTGCCGTCGTTCTTCGGCGCGGAGTCGGCCTGGGCGGGGACGGCGGCCATCAGCGTGCCTGCGAGGGCGAGTGCGCCGACGGCGGCGGCCTTGCGGTTGATGTGCACGGCGGTTCTCCTCCGGTACCGGGGTGGTCGGACTCGGGGAGCGTAGGACGGCTTCTTGTGGAATCCCTGTGACTTCGGACGGGCACCGCTCGGGCTCACCGGTCGCCGGAGATCCAGTCCCGCTGGGCCGGCAGTCGCAGGGTCGGCGCCTCCGGTCGCAGCAGCGGCAGCCGCACCTCGACCCGGCAGCCGCCTGTCGCGGCCGCGTCGCCGACGACCACCGTGCCGCGGTGCAACGCCGCCTGCTGGGCCACCAGGGTCAGCCCCAGGCCCGCCCCCGGGCTGTCCGGGCGCCGGTGGAAGCGGTGGAGGACCGCAGCCCGGTCGGCCGGCGGCACACCCGGCCCGGTGTCGTCGACGGTCAGCACCGCCGCATCGCCGCGGCCCGTTCGCAGCCGGACCGTGACCCTGGCCGACCCGCCGCCGGGCGGACGGCCGTGCACCACGGCGTTGCCGACCAGGTTGGCGAGCAGGATCCGCAGGCCCGCCTCCCAGCCGAACACCCGGATCCCGGGCGCGGCCTCGACGTCGATCACGGCCGGCGGATGGCGGCGCGCCGCCTCCGCGACCGCGCTCTCGACCAGCTCGCCCAGGTCCAGGGCGCTGAAGGCCGAGACCTCGACCAGGTCGCCGCCGGCCAGCGTCCGCAGCGCCGTGAGCAGTTCCTCGAGCCGGGCACGGTCCTGCGACAGCTCGGAGACCACCTCGGCCCGCTCGACGGCCGGCAGGTCGGGGTGGGCGGCCAGGACCTCCAGGTTAGTGCGCATCGCGGTCAGCGGGGTCCGCAACTCGTGCGCGGCCGCGGCCGAGAACGACCGCGCGGTGTCGAGGGCCTGCGCGGTACGGCCCGCCTGCTCGTCGTAGCGGGCCAGCAGCAGGCCCAGTGCGGAGGACAGTTCGTCGACCTCGAAGACCCGGCTCGGAGTGTGCGCGAGCGCCGTCGCCCCGCTGCCCGGATCCAGCACGGCGGCCCGGGCACTCAGGCGTCGCAGCGAGGCGGTGGCCCGGCCCGCCAGGGCGAACGCGAGCAGGCCCGCCACCGGTGCGGCCAGCAGCGCGACCAGCAGCACCCGCCGCCGCACGGCCGCGACCTGCGGATCCACCGCGGACGACGGCGACACCAGCCAGAGCGTGCCGGGTGCCGCGCCGTCCACCCGGACGGACAGCACCCGCCACGCACGGCCGCCGTCCCGGACGGTGGCCGGCGCGTCGGCGCCGACCGGCAGCGGGATGTCCGGCTGCGGGCCGACCGCCAGCAGCACCGCGCCGTCCTCACCGGCCAGCCGCACGCCGGAGTCCAGCGCACCGTCGAGGACCTTGCGCTGCTGGTTCTGTTCGGCCCGGGGCCGGCCCTTGCTGTCCGCGGCGAGCAGCGTACGCACATTCGGCAGCACCGCGGCGGCCCGCACGCGCAGCACCGCGTCCTGCTGGTGGGAGAGGTCGCGGTGGACGAGCCCCAGCAGCAGCAGGCCCGCCGCCAGCACGACGACCGGCACGAGCACGGTCACCGAGAGCGCGATCCGGGTGGAGAGCCTCACGGCCGCCCCCCGTCGGCCGGCAGCCGCAGCACGAACCCGACGCCGCGCACCGTGTGCACCAGACGCGGCCGCCCCCCGTCCTCCAGCTTGCGCCGCAGATAGCTGACGAAGGTGTCGACGGCATCGCTGCGCACCTCGAAGTCGTAGCCCCAGACCCGGTCCAGCAGCTGGTCGCGGCTGAGCACGAGGCCGGTGTTGCGGACGAGCTGGGCGAGCAGTTCGAACTCGCGCCGGGTCAGGTGGATCTCGGTCTCCTCCCAGTGCGCCTGGCGGGTCGCGGGCGAGAGCGTCAGCGGGCCGGCCCGCAGCACGTCGGGCGGCGGGGCCGGCCGCCGACGCAGCAGCGCCCGCAGCCGCAGCACCAGCTCCTCCAGCGCGAAGGGCTTCATCAGGTAGTCGTCGGCCCCGGCCTGGAGGCCTGCGACCCGGTCGGCGAGCTCGTCCAGGGCGGAGAGCATCAGCACCGGGGTCTCGTCGCCGACGGCCCGCAGCGCCCGGCAGACGCCCGTTCCGTCGAGCCCGGGCATGGAGACGTCCAGCACCAAGACGTCCGGTGCCGTCGGGCCGCCCATCAAGGCCAGTGCGCTCGCACCGTCCGACGCGACCTGGACGGCGAAGCCGCTCAGCCGCAGCCCGCGCTCCAGCGACCGCCGGATCGCCGCGTCGTCGTCCACCACCAGCACCCGGCCGCCTGCGCCGCTCATCGCTACCTCCTCGCCCCTGTGGGCCGACGACTCTCTCACGCGCGCCCGGGCACCGGGGGGCCGGGGTGGCCCGGGGGCGGCCGAGGCGTTCTGCGGACCGGCTCTCCGTGGTGCGGCTCTCCCCTGGTGCGGCGGGGGCGGGCAGGCGATCGGTCACGACGCGGGCCGGCGTGTTCGGGGCGAGACCCCGGGGGCAGCGGTAGCACCGCTCGACCGGGACGCGCGTACCCCGGGACGCGCGGACGCCGCGCGCCTCAGTCGAGCAGGTCGAGTACCGCCGTCAGCGCGCTCGGGCGCCGGTCCGCGGGCAGGGGGTCGACCAGGTGGACCGGGCAGCCCAGGGCCGCGGCGCCACCGTCCGCGACGCGGTCGTCGCCGACCATCAGGACATCGCCGGGCGGCAGTCCGAGCCGGTCGCAGGCGGCCCGGAAGAGCGCCGGGTCCGGCTTCTGGATCCCGTGCTCGAAGGAGAGGACGTAGGCGTCGACGAGGCGCTCCACACCGTGGTCGCGGAAGACCGGGCGCAGGTCCCAGCCGATGTTGCTGACGACGGCGACCGGGATGCCCCTGCTCCGGAGCTCCTTGAGGGTGTCCTCGGTGTCGGGGTAGGGCCGCCAGGCGGCGGGGACGCGGTGGCGGTCGTACAGCGCGTCGACCAGTTCCGGGTACGGCAGCGAGGCCTGCCGCGTGAGAGCGGTGTAGGCGGCGCGGTGCTTCTCCGCGCTCAGGTCCCGCTCACTCCACAGCACCTCCAGCTCGGAGGGCAGACGGCGCGGCGCGGGCCCTCCCGGCTGGGCCCCGGCCGCCTCCAGGCGGTCCGCGCAGAGGGCGAGTTCGCCCTCCGCCAGCTCGTACCCGGCCTCCGTCACCACCGCTCGCAGCCACTGCGCGGTCGGCTCGATCCGGAAGAGCGTCCCGGAGAAGTCGAACATGACACCCTTGATCATGCCCGCGATCTTCGCCGCACCCGCGGGCCGGACGCAAGCCCGTGGGCACGCCCGGGCACCTCGACCGTCGCGGTCCGGACGCCGTCACGCCCACGGGGCCCCGACCGCGTCGAGGGCCGGGGCCAGGACGGCGAAGGCGTGGTCGATCAGCGCGGCCGGGTCCTCGGTGCCGTCGCTGTCGCTCCATCGGCGGAGCACCGTGTCGAAGGCGGACAGCGCCATCCCCGCCGCGAGGGGCGGGTACATCGCGGTGGCGGGATCGAGCCCGAGGCGGGCGGCCAGCTCGGCCGCCAGCTCGTCTCGCCACTGCGCCTGCCGTTCCAGGAAGCGGCCGAGCAGCGCGGGCGTCCGCACGATCAGCTGCACCACGCGCAGGGCGCGGTCACCGTGGCCGGCGTGCTCCGGGCCGTCGGCGCAGGCGGCGAGCGTGGTCCAGACCGCGTGACGGAGCGCCACGGAGGGCGGTTCCGCGGCGGGGCGGGCGGCGAGTTCGGCGCACATCCCGGGGCCGAGATCGGCCAGCACCTGGACGACCACGTCCTCCTTCGAGGCGAAGTACCGGAAGAACGTCCGCTTGGACACCCCGGCGGTGACCGCGATCTCGTCGATCGTGACGGCCTCGAAGCCCTTCTCCGCCAGCAGGAGCAGAGCCGCCTCGGCCAACTCGGCGGCGACGAGCCGGCGTTTGCGCTCGGCCATGCTCAGACCGGGGCGGCCGGCGGGCCGGGTCGGTTCGGGACGGTCCGGGGCAGGACGGTCCGGAGCGGGGCGGTCCGGAGCGGGGCGGGAGGTCACCGGGTCATGGTAGCGCGATGCCCTGGGTGGCACTCGGGCGCATCTTGACACCAAGTGACAGCAACGTCAGCATGTGTCGCATGACTGAACATCAGAAGTGGACCGCCGAGCAGATGCCGGACCAGACCGGGAGGCTCTTCGTCGTCACCGGCGCCACCAGCGGCCTCGGCCTCGCCACCGCCCGCGCGCTGTCCCACCGCGGTGGCCACGTCGTGTTGGCGGTGCGCGACGAGGAGAAGGGCCGGCGGGTGGTCGCGGAGCTGCGCGCCGACCAGCCCGGCGCACGACTGGAGGTGCGCCGACTCGACCTCGCCGACCTCGCCTCGGTCCGCACCTTCGCCGCCGGCCTGCGCGCCGACCACGGCCGGCTGGACGTCCTCGTCAACAACGCCGGCGTCATGGCGCCGCCACGCACCTTGAGCGCCCAGGGCCACGAGCTGCAGTTCGCCGCCCATCACCTCGGCCACTTCGCCCTCACCGGGCTGCTCCTCGACCTGCTCGCCGAGGGCCGCGACCCCCGGGTGGTCACCGTCACCTCCCTCAACCACCGGCGCGGGCGGATCCGCTTCGACGACCTCGCCGGTGAGCGGCACTACGCGCCGATGGCCTTCTACAACCAGTCCAAGCTCGCCAACGCGGTCTTCGGCCGGCAACTGCACCTGCGGCTGACCGCCGCCGGGAGCCCGGTGCGCAGCCTGCTCGCCCACCCCGGCTTCAGCGCCACCGACATCGTCACCGGCACACCGACCGCCCTGTACCGCTTCCTCTTCGGCCGGCTGGCGCGGCCGCTCGGCCAGCACCCCGACCGCGGCGCACTCCCCCAGCTCTACGCGGCGACCCGGCCGGGACTGGCGAGCGGCGAGTTCATCGGCCCGAGCGGCCTTGGCGAACTGCGCGGCGCCCCGGTTCGGGTCGCACTCGCACCCGCCGCGGCCGACACCGAGACCGGGCGCCGGCTCTGGGAACTGTCCGAGCGGCTGACCGAGGTCCGGTACGGGCTCCCGGACGCCGGTTGAAGGGTCGTCAGCACTCCTGACGGGCAGCTGGTCGACGAAAGGACTCCATGGTGGACCTCCGGACACCTCGACCGAGGACTGGGGGCCGGGGGGCCGGGGGGCCGGGGGGCCGGGGGGCCGGGAGGAGCGTTACGGCAAACCCCCTGAATCGTCCGATACCACCGGCTACCCTGTCGCGGTGACGACCTCCCGAGCACTGTCGATCGCCCTCCAGGACACCGACCGGCCCCGGCTGCGGCCGCTGCCGATCGAAGCAGCCGAACTGCTGCACGATGTCGACGCTCCGCCACGTCTGGTCGCTCATCTCCGCGTGGTCCACGACGTCGCGGGGCAACTCCTCGAATGGCTCGGCACCCGCGGCCTCGATCTGGGGATCGACCCGGATGCCGTCCTGTTCGGCGCCGCCACGCACGACATCGGCAAGACGCTGCACCCCGCCGAGCTGTCCGCTCCGGGCGCACGGCACGAGGAGGCCGGCCGGGACCTCCTCCTCGCCCGGGGCGTCGATGCCGACCGGGCACGCTTCGCCGCGACGCACGCCGCCTGGGCCACCGAGGCGGCCGGGACGGAGGACCTCCTGGTCAGCCTGGCCGACACGAGCTGGAAGAACAAGCGCGTCCCCGGGCTCGAAGACCTCGTCGTCGCCAGGCTCGCCGCGGCGAGCGGGAGGCCGGCCTGGGAGGAGTTCACCGAGCTGGACACCGTGCTCACCCGCATCGGCGACCGGGCCGACGAACGGCTCGCCTTCCAGCTCGCCCACCCCACGGCGGGGGGCAGCCCACGGCTGACGGACCTCACCCACGCGCTCGCCGACTGGTTCGCCGCGAACGAGCCGGCTGTCCGCGCACGCGGGATCGCCACCGAACTGGGGCACTCCCCGGACGACGGCCGGCTCAAGAACAGCGCCTGGCTGACCCTCGAAGCCGGCCGCCGGGCCATCATGATCACCGTCTGGAGCAGCGGCGAGACCGAACTCGACGACGTGGACCTCGACACCGGCGACAACCGCCCCGAGCACCGGGACCTGACGACCGCTCAGGAGCTGCACGACATCCTCGCGTCCGCCCTCGACCGGGCCGACCCCGGCACCGACGCCTGACCGCGCGGAAGGGGGCGGGGCCGCCTACCGTGGCACCCGCAGGCCACCTGGGCGATCCTGGGCTGGGAGAGCAACCCGTCGGGCGCCGTGCTGTCGGGGGTGGACCGCGGCCGGATGCTGATCCTGGACGGCCTGGCCGACCGCTACGACGGGCTCGACCGCGAGCCGCAGTGGCAGGGCGCCCCGTACGCCTTCGGGACGATCCCGAACTTCGGCGGCCACACCTCGCCGGGAGCGAACTCGGCCGTGTGGGTGCGGCGGTTCCAGCAGTGGCGGACCAAGCCGGGCAGCGCACTGCAGGGCATCGCGTACCTGCCGGAGGCGGTGGGGACGGATCCTGCGGCGTTCGAGCTGTTCGGCCGGCTCGCCTGGGAGCCCGCCGGGATCGATCAGGCCGCGTGGTTCGCCGCCTACGCGGCGCGCCGCTACGGCGCGGTCGACCCGCATGCGGCGGCGGCGTGGGAGGCCCTTCGGCAGGGCCCGTACAGCATGCCGTCCGGCCGGTGGAGCGAGGCGCAGGACAGCCTGTTCGCGGCGCGCCCGAGCCTGACCGTGGCGACCGCCGCGACGTGGAGCCCCCCGGCGATGCGCTACGACCCGGCACGGGTGCGCGCCTCGCTCGACGAACTGCTGCTGGTGGCACCGGCGTTGCGGTCCTGCGACGCGTACCGGTTCGACCTGGTGAACGTCGCCCGGCAGGCGCTGGACAACCGGGCGCGAGCGCTGCTGCCGCAGATCGCGAGCGCCTACCACGCGCGGAACCGGACGCTGTTCCGGTCGCTGGTGCGCGAGTGGGAGGCCGACCTCGCGCTGGTCGACCGCCTGTCCGGGACCGACGCGCGGTCCATGGTCGGGCCGTGGATCGCCGCCGCCCGCTCGTGGGGCGCCGACGCGGCGGAGCGCGACCGGCTGGAGTACGACGCACGGTCGGTCCTGGCGAACTGGAGCGGCCGCGTCCCGAGCGACGTCCACGGGCTGCACGACTACGCGAACCGGGAGTGGGCGGGCCTGGTCGCCGGCCTCTACGCCCGGCGGTGGAGCTCCTACTTCTCGTCGCTGGACGAGGCTCTGACGAGCGGCGCGCCGCCGGCGTCGATCGACTGGTTCGCCATGGACGACGCATGGTCGCGGCAGACCGCGCCGCTTCCGACCTCCCCCTCGGGGGACCAGGTGGACCTGGCGCGGGAGGTCGCGAAGGCCCTGCCGGGCTGAACGGGGCGGTGAGCGCCACCCGTTCCACGCGGTTCCGACAACGGCCGGGCCCTACCGGTGACATGCCCCCCTCGGCGGACCGCGGGGCCGGCACCCTTCCGGGTACCGGCCCCGCGGGTCAATACAGCTGGCGGATCAGTAGAACCAGACGGAGAGGCGGGCCGTGTTCGGGGCCGCGTCACAGAAGTAGGTGACCGCCTGGCCCGACGACACGTAGGCCTTGCCCGCGGTCTCGCACGCGGCAGCGCTCGGGTACATCCCGATGTAGGTGAAGCCGGTCGCCTGGGCGGCCGGGGCCGCCAGGAGCGCGCCACCGGCCAGGACGCCGGCCAGGGCCACGGAGGAGACCACTCTGCGAATCGCCATGATGGTGTAGTCCAATCTCGTAGAGGAACACCTGGAGGCCGCACCCTCGCTGTCTGAAGGGGAGCCTCCACCAGTCCCGGCACCTGCGGCAATGGGCCTCGGGAAGTTCGGCCGGAAGCCATCGGATCATGGAGCACCGCAAACCGGAACCGGCGCCGCCACCTGTGAAAACGCCTACACAACCCACCCGGGTCCGACGCGGCTCGGCCGAAAACAGCAGCACCGCTGGTGCGGACCCGGCACGTGCCCACCTCACGCACCACGCCGGGCGAACCACCCCACCCGCCCCACCCGCTCCACGTCCGAATCCGGCGGACGGCGGTGGGCCCGCACGTGCGAGAAGCTCGTCATTCCATCGGACGGGAATGGGCCCGGAAATGGCGAAGGCAAGGAGAAGACTCTCCTTGCCGTTATCAAGATATAGCGCAGCGGGGGGCTTGCCGCAAGGCCCCCGGCACGGTGCAGAATCGTCGGCCGAAGCCACCACCTGCGGAAATCGGGGTGCGCCGGCCGTGTGTCGCTGTCGACGCACGGCGGGCACGGTGGCGTCGAATCAGTGGCAGGACCAGAGTCGGGGCCAGCGGCGGGACCAGCGGTGGAGTCGCCGGTGCCCGGTGCGGATGCGTGGGGGCACGCCCCGGCCGACACGCCGGCGGAACGGCCGGCGGGAATGAGGAACGTGCTCGACAGGAAGTTCGACGAAATCGCGGGCGCCGGTGATCCGACCGGCCGCCGCAGCGCAAGGGAACACGGCTGCCCCGGAGGTACGGCAATGAGTGAGCAGTACGTGCGGGATCTTCATGAGCTGGACGAGAGCCAGAGCGCGGTCGTCGGTGGCAAGGGCGCGCACCTGGGCGCGCTCTCGCGGATCGAAGGCGTCCACGTACCGGACGGCTTCTGCGTGACGACGGACGCCTTCCGGCGGATCATGGCGGAGGCTCCGTCGATCGACGGTCTGCTCGACCGGCTCTCGCGCCTTGACCCGGACGACCGCGAGGGGGTCCGCACCCTCAGCGCGCGGATTCGCCGGGCCGTCGAGGAGATCGCCCTCCCCCACGACCTCGCGGCGGAGATCACCGGCGCACTCGGCCGGTTCGGCGAGCGGGCCGCCTACGCCGTCCGCTCCAGCGCGACGGCGGAGGACCTGCCGACGGCCTCCTTCGCCGGCCAGCAGGACACCTATCTGAACGTCGTGGGGCCGGCGGCGATCCTCCGGCACGTCAGCCTGTGCTGGGCCTCGCTGTTCACCGAGCGGGCGGTGGTCTACCGCCGGCGCAACGGCATCGACGACCGTACGGTCCGGATGGCCGTGGTCGTGCAGCGGATGGTCCTCCCGGAGGCGGCCGGCATCCTGTTCACGGCCGACCCCGTCACGGGCGACCGGACGGTCGCCACCGTGGACGCCGGTTTCGGCCTCGGCGAGGCCCTGGTCTCCGGGCTGGTGAACCCGGACGTCTTCAAGGTGCGGGGCGACGAGATCGTCGTCCGGACGATCGCCGCCAAGCAGCGCGCCCTGTACGCCCTGCCGGGCGGCGGTACGCGGGAGGTGGCGGTCGAGCCGCGGCGCCGCGAGCAGCCCGCGCTGACGGATGCGCAGGTCCTCCGGCTCGTGCGGCTCGGGCGGCGGATCGAGGCGCACTTCGGCACCCCGCAGGACATCGAGTGGTGCCTGGTCGACGACGGCTTCCGGATCGTGCAGAGCCGGCCGGTCACGACGCTGTTCCCCGTCCCCGAGCGCGGCGACCGGGAGAACCACGTCTACGTCTCCGTCGGTCACGGTCAGATGATGACCGACCCCATGAAGCCGCTGGGGTACTCCATGTGGCAGCTGACGGCCATGGTCGCGATGCACGAGGCCGGCGGCAGGCTGTTCGTGGACGTCACCCCGCGCCTCGCCTCGCCCACCGGCCGGGTCGCTCTCCTGGACCTCATCGGGAGGGGCGATCCGCTGGTCAGGGACGCGCTGGAGACCGTCCTGGACCGCGGTGACTTCGTCCCGACGGTCCCGGACGCGGCGCCCGTCGGCCCGCCGGCCGGTGGCGCGCCCACCCCGATCGCGACCGATCCGGCGATCGTCACCGGGCTGATCGAACGCAGCCGGGCGTCCGTCGCCGCTCTGGAGCGCGACATCCGGACGAAGACCGGACCGGCGCTGTTCGACTTCCTGCTGGAGGCCTTCGAGGAGCACAAGCGGGTGCTCAGCGACCCGCTGAGCCTCCAGGCGATCATGGCGGGGATGGAGGCCACCTGGTGGCTCAACGACAAGCTGCGGGAGTGGCTGGGCGAGAAGAACGCGGCCGACACCCTGACGCTGTCCGCCCCCGACAACGTCACGTCGGAGATGGGGCTGGCGCTGCTCGACGTCGCGGACGTGATCCGCCCGCACCCGGAGGTGGTGGCGTTCCTGCGGGGCGTCGGGGACGAGGACTTCCTGGACGACCTGGCGAAGCTCGCGGGCGGGACCGAGGCGCGGGACGCCATCGAGGCCTACCTCGACCGGTACGGCATGCGCTGCGTCGGCGAGATCGACATCACCAGGCCGCGGTGGCGCGAGCGCCCCGACACGCTGGTGCCCGTGATCCTCGACCACGTCCGGAACTTCGAACCGGGCGCCGCCGCACGCCGCTTCGAGCAGGGGCGGCGGAAGGCCGAGCAGAAGGAACAGGACGTGCTCACCCGCCTGCGGGCCCTGCCGGAGGGGGACCTCAAGGCCGCCGAGACCAAGGCGATGATCGACCGGGTCCGCACCTTCATCGGGTACCGGGAGTACCCCAAGTACGGCATCATCAGCCGCTACGCCGTCTACAAGCAGGCCCTGCTCCGGGAGGCCGAACGCCTGGTGGAGGCCGGTGTGCTGACCGAGCGGGAGGACGCCTTCCACCTCACGTTCCAGGAACTCCACACCGTCGTGCGAACGCACCGGGTGGACGCCGGGCTCCTCCGGCGGCGCGAGGACGCGTTCCGCTCGTACCACGCGCTCACGCCGCCCCGGGTGCTCACCTCGGACGGTGAGGCCCTCACCGGGTCGTACCGGCGCGACGACGTGCCGGCCGGGGCCCTGGTCGGCGTACCGGTGTCCGCCGGGACGGTCGAGGGAAGGGCCCGTGTCGTCCTCGACATGGCGAAGGCCGATCTCGAAGCGGGCGACATCCTGGTCACGGCCTTCACGGACCCCAGCTGGTCGCCGGTGTTCGTCGGCATCGCGGGGCTGGTGACGGAGGTGGGCGGCCTGATGACCCACGGCGCGGTCATCGCCCGGGAGTACGGCCTGCCGGCCGTCGTCGGCGTCGAGCGGGCCACCCGGCTGATCCGGGACGGGCAGCGGATCCGCGTGCACGGGACCGACGGGTTCGTCGAGATCCTGTCCTGACCGACGCCCCGGCCCGGCCGGGGCGGGGCGGGGCGGGGCGGGCCGGGGCGTTGGGCCCTGCCGTCGTGGTGCCCGGCGCTAACCCCGGCTCGGGGCGGTGGTCGGCGGAGCGTCCAGGACGGTGAAGCGCAGACCGGCCGCGGTCAGGCGGTCGATCAGCGCGCTGCCCATCGCCACCGCCGGGGTGACCTGACCGGCGGTGGGCGGCAGTTCGTCGTAGGCGAGGCTGAGCGCCGACTCGGCGAGCATCTTGGCGGTCTCGGTGTAGCCCGGGTCGCCCCCGGACACCTCGGTGAAGACCCGGTGCCCGGGGCCGGTCTCGCCGACGAAGCGGACGGTGAACCAGGAGGCCGCGCGCTGCTCGGCACCGGGCCCGGCGCCGGGCTTGCGCAGGCCGGTCAGCGCCCTTCGCAGCGGTGGCAGTTGGGCGGCGAGCGCCAGCAGGGCGAGTCCGGCGCCGCCGGCCAGCAGCACCGGGAGCCGCCGGACCGCCGCGTAGTGGCCGTAGCGGAAGACCGGGCCGTAGTCCGGCCGTGCGGCGGCCGAGCGGGCGACCACCAGCGGATCGATGGTGGGCATCGGCACCGCCCAGGCGCGGGCCTCGGCCGACCGCCGGACCGGGCCGGCCTTGGCGCTGATCCTGCGGCCGGCCGGATGGGGGTCGGCGGCGCGGCGCTCCCGCGCGGCCCGGGCGGCCGCGCGGGGACGGGACATCACGGTCAGCGCGGAGGCGAAGGTGCCGCCGGAGAACGTCCCGCCGGCCCGGACGAAGCCCCGTACCGAGACCGCGGCGCCGTCGGGCAGGGCGCCGAGTTCGCGCATCCGCTCCAGGGTGAAGAGCACTCCCAGGTCGTGCGGCACCGAGTCGAAGCCGCAGGAGTGCACCAGCCGGGCACCGGTCTCGACGGCCCGGCGGTGGTGCAGCAGGTACATCCGGTCGACGAACTCGGGTTCGCCGGTCAGGTCGACGTAGTCGGTGCCGGCGTCCGCGCAGGCGGCCACCAGCGGCTCCCCGTGACTGAGGTAGGGGCCGACGGTGGAGACCACCACCCGGGCCGCGGCCGCCACCTCCCGCAGCGAGCCGGGGTCGGTGGAGTCCGCGATGAGCAGCGGGAGGTCGGCGCAGCCCGGCTCCAGGGTGGCGAGGTGCGCGCGCAGCGCCTCCAGCTTGCCCCGGGTGCGGCCGGCCAGCGCCCAGCGGCAGCCGGCCGGCGCGTTCCGGGCCAGGTACTCGGCCGTCAGTGCGCCGGTGAAGCCGGTGGCACCGAACAGGACCAGGTCGTACGGGCGTTCGGCGTCCATGAGCGTTCCCTACCGGGCGGTAATGACGGAGCGCCTCACGCTAGGGACCGGGGCACGACGGTGTCAACCGTCCACGCCGGGGCCCGGCGCCGCCGGCAGCGGCGGGGCAGGCCGCCCCGGGGCGATCTGGCGGAGCGTCAGCAGACCGATGTAATGTCACACTTCATGACATGCACCCGCTATCTCCTGGCCGCGAGCCTCGTCGGCGCGCTCGCCCTCCCCCTGTTCCCGACCAGCGCGGCGGCCCAGGCCCAGCCCGCCTGTCGCACCGCCACCGCGCCCCCGGTCGACGCCGAACAGGCACGGCTGGCGGATCCGAGGGCGGCCGCCTTCACCGAGCGGGCCGGGCTCGGTGACTTCGTCGGGAGGTTCCCCGCCGCCCTGTGCTCCGCGCGGAACGCCGCCGAGGCCCGGGAGCTCGTGGACGCCTGGGGCCGGGCGCTCTGGCGGGCGGCGGTGGACCGCGCCCAGGACCGGCGGCGCGGCGGCGACCTGCCCGCCCGGGACGACCGCCCGCTCTACTGGACGCGGCTGGCCATGACCGTCCGGCTCGCCCAGTGGCAGCCCGCCTTCCCCGTCGACACCGCCGACCTCCGCTCGCGGTTCGAGGACGCCTCCCGCGGGCTGCTGGACAACGAGTTCAGCGGGACGCCGGGCCTGCGCCGGGTGTTCGTCAGCGGCTTCGACCCCTTCGGCCTCGACGGCGAGCTCCGCCGTGCCAACCCCTCCGGAGCCGCCGCCCTACGGCTGAACGGTCTGCGGATCACCCTGGCGGACGGCACCCGGGCCGAGATCAGGGCCGTACTGCTCCCCGTCCGCTACGCCGACTTCGACCACGGCATCGTCGAGCGCGCCTTCGGTCCGCGCCTCTCCCCCGGCCCGCGGTCCGCCGACCAGATCACCACCATCAGCCAGGGCTACCCCGGGCTGTTCACCGTGGAGGCCTGGGCCGGCCGCGCCCGCTCCGCCGACCCGTACCCGGACAACACCGGCACGCTCTCCGGCGGCACCCGGGAGCACCCGGTGACCGCCCCGGGCATGGGGCCCGGTGCCGAGTTCATCGCCACCACCCTGCCCGCCGCGGCCATGACCGCCGTGCAGCAGCCGTACCCCGTCCAGCTGAACACCGTGGTCACCGAGATCCCCGCCGGGGGCGACGCGCCGGTCGACCGCGAGGACGGTCCCACCCCGGGCTCCCGGGCCGTCGAGGGCGGGGGCGGCGGGTACCTGTCCAACGAGGTGGCCTACCGCTCCAACCGACTGCGGCTGGAACTCGCCCCGCGGCTGCCCGGCGGCCACCTCCACACCCCCGTGCTCACCGGCCTCCCCGAGCACGCCGACCGGCTCACCGGCCCGGACCTGGAACGGAACGAGGCCGCGATCACCGACGAAGTCCTCGACATCCTCCGCCACGCCACGCCGTGACCTCCCCGGACCGCCGGGGCGTCCGGCGCCGGCCCCGTGCGGCGGCGTCGGCCACCCCGGCCGGTCGGCCCCGGGCTAGCCGCTGAGCGCGTCGACCTCCACGTAGCCGGGGATGCCGGCGGGCAGCTGTCCGCCGTCCCGGACGGCGACCGCCGTGCCGACCGCGGCGCCCAGGGCCGCACGGAACAGCAGGGAGCCGGTGCTGACCCGGCGCACGCCCAGCTCCGCCAGCCGGTCCAGGCCCAGCGCCGGCAGGTGCAGGACGTTCACCGGGACCGGCACCGCGGCCGTCACGGCGGCGATGTCCTCCTCGCGCGCCAGGCCGGGCACGAAGACGCCGTCCGCGCCCGCGTCCACGTACCGTCGCGCCCGGTCCAGCGTCGCGGGCACCGAGGCCTCGACCCCGAGCCAGTAGGTGTCCGTGCGGGCGTTGAGGAAGATCCCCGGCGCCCGGCGCTTCACCTCGCGGACCAGCGCCTCCTGCGCCGCGGGGTCGGCCAGGTGGTCGTCGCGGCCGTCCTCCAGGTTGACCCCGGCGACTCCCAGCTCGGCCAACTCGACTGCCAGGTCGCCCACTTCGGCCGGGTCCGTACTGAAGCCGGCCTCGATGTCGACGGTGACCGGACAGGGCAGCCGGACCAGCCGCCCGGCCAGTGCCACGGTCTCGTCCCGGGCCAGGCCCGCGGCGTCGGGAATGCCGTTGGCCGCGGCCACGCCGAGGCTGGTGGTGCCGATGGCGGCGAACCCGGCGGCGGACAGCGCCGCGGCCGAGGCGAAGTCCCAGGCGTTGGGCAGCAGCAACGGCCGGTCCGCGTGGTGCAGGGCGTGGAAGGCGGTGGTCATCGGGCCGTCGCCTCCACCAGGCCGGCCGCGAGGGCGAGCGCGTGCGCACGGCCGGGGCAGGCGTGCGGGCCGGCGCCGAACGGTTCGTCCGCCAGGCCGACCTCCACGAGCGTGCCGTCCGGCGCCACCCGGCGGGTCAGGGGCACCGGCGGATCGGTGCGCCCCGCCGCCGTGTGGGCCACCAGGGCCTTGGTCGCGTCGCAGGCCTGGACGAGCAGCCCGATCCGGTTGGCCGTGGCCTCGTCGGCGACGCCTCCGCACACCTCGACCAGCCGGGCGAGCGCCCGGTCCGCCTCCTCCGTGACCGCGGTGTGCGGCTGGTACGACGCCGCCACGACGGCGACGTCCCCGGCCACCTCCGGCGGCAGGCCGAGCGCCTCGGCGAGCACCTCGACCGGCCCGTCCCCCCGCTCGGCCGCCCGCAGCCGAAGAGCGTCCGGGTCGACGGACGCCAGCTCGGCCTCCGCCAGCGCACGTCTGCGACGGTGGGCCGCGCCGCTGCTGAAGCGCGCGACGGACGACCTCAGCCAGGCGACGCCGCCCGGCGGGGAGTCGGGGACCGGTGGGACGAGGAACTCCGGGTCGGTCAGCACGGCGTGACTCAGCAAAGGCATGGCGCCAGGCTAACGGGCGCCTCCGACACCGCCCCTGAGCCGCCGGGCTGCCGGGCCGCCCGGTTGTCCGGCAGCCCGGCGACGGGAGAACCACGGCGGGTGGTCGGGGCGCGCACCCCGACCATCCGCGGGCGTCAGTGCTGCGGACCGGCCGGGGTGGTGGCCGGCGGAGCGGACGGCGGGGTCGAGCCGCTGGCACTGGGGTCGGTCTTCGGCGCCGGGTCGGGGATGTCGGCCATCTTCAAGGACTTCTTCGGCTCCCCGCGAAGGGCCAGGTTCATCGCCAGCTGCCAGATCGGGCCGGGGCCGTCGGCGCCGAACACCTCCGAGAAGTGCTTGCCCCCGATGGTGATGTTGCGCATCTCGACACCGCCGGCCGGCCCGCCGAGCCAGACCGACGTGGCGAGCTGCGGGGTGTAACCGCTGAACCAGGCGGCCCGCTTCTTGTCCGAGGTGCCGGTCTTGCCGGCGATCTGCCGGTCGCCCTCCAGGTTGAGCGCCGAGCCGGTGCCGTCCGCGGTCACGCCGTTGAGGATGGTGTTCAGCACCTGGGCCGTCGAATCGGAGAACGCCTGGCCGCAGTTGGCGGCCGGGACGGCGACGTCCTTGCCGTCCACGGTGGTGATCTTGTTGATCGCGGTCGGGGCGCAGTACTTGCCCCCGGCGGCGAAGGTCGCGTAGACGTTGGCCATGGTCAGCGGGCTCATCTCCTCCACGCCCAGCGCCATCGCCGGCACCTCGTCCAGGGGCTTGCCGCTGGCCCGGGTGGTGATGCCGAGCTTGTTCGCCATCTGCTTGACCGAGCAGAGGCCGATCTCCTGCTCCATCTGCACGAAGTAGGTGTTGATCGAGCGGGCCATCGCCTCCTTCAGCTGGTAGGGGCCCTTCTCACTGGCGGACTCGTTCGGCACCACCGTCTTGGGCTTGTCGGTGTTCTTCCAGGTGCCCGCACAGGTCTTCATCGTCGGGTACTCGAGCTTGTTCGGGGAGGAGTACTCGGTGACCGGCGACAGGCCCGCCTCCATCGCGGCGGCCGCGACGATCGGCTTGAAGGTCGACCCGGGCTGGAAGCCGTTGCCGCCGCCCATCGCCGCGTCTACGTTGAGGTTGACGACCGTCTGGTTCTTCTTCGCGTCCAGGCCGTAGGGGCGGGTCTGGGCCATCGCCAGGATCTTGCCGGTGCCCGGCTCCATCATCGTCGCGGCGGCCGACACCGAGTCGGTGACCTTCACTTTGGTGGTCACCGCGTTCTGGGCGGCGGCCTGCTTGTCCGGGTCCATGGTGGTGTAGATGTTGAGACCGCCCTGGTCCCAGAACCTCTTCCGCTCGGCGGCACTCGCGCCGAACGCCGGATCCTGCTTCACCGCGTGCCGGACGTAGTCGCAGAAGAAGCCCATGCCGGCCTGCGCGGTGATGCAGCCGTTCTGCGGCTCCCGGTACTGCAGACCCAGCGGCGCGGCCTTCGCCTCCTTCGCCTGGTCCGCGGTGAGGTGCTTGTTCTCGACCATCTTGTCGAGCACCACGTTCCGGCGCTTCACCGTGTTCTCCGGAAAGCGCACCGGGTCGTACAGCGAGGGGTTCTGCACCATGCCGGCCAGCGTGGCGGCCTCGGCGACGGTGAGGTCCTTGTTGCTCTTGCCGAAGTAGCGCTGCGAGGCCGCCTCCACCCCGTACGCGCCGTGACCGTAGAAGGTGATGTTCAGGTAGTTGGTGAGGATCTCGTCCTTCGTCATCTCCTCTTCCAGTTTGATGGCGACCTTCAGCTCCTGGATCTTGCGGCCCAGCGTCTTGCGCTGCGCCTCCAGGACGGCCGCCTGGTCCTCGCCGGCCTTCTCCACGTTGACGTTCTTCACGTACTGCTGGGTCAGCGTCGAGGCACCCTGCGAGGCGGTGCCGCTCTCCGCGTTCTTGCCGGCCGCCCGCAGCACGCCCTTGAGGTCCACGGCGCCGTGCTCGTAGAACCGCGCGTCCTCGATGTCGACCTGCGCCTGGCGCATGAACGGGGACATCTGGTCGGCGGGAATGACGGTGCGGTCGCGCTCGTAGACCTTGGCGATCAGCCCGCCCTTGGCGTCGAAGATCTGCGTGGCCTGCGTCAGCGGCGGCGTCTTGAATTCGCCCGGAATGTCCTCGAAGCTCTCCGCCGTGCTCTTGGCGGTCAGCCCGAACGCGCCGACGGCGGGCAGGGCCACACCGGCCAGCAGCGCACCGGACACCACGCTCACGCCCAGGAAGGTCCCACCGTGGCGGACCAGCCGCAGCGGCGAACTTCGCGCCGGCGGGTTCTCTCCGGCGTCGGACGCATTCCATGTCGGGGGAAGTTGAGAAGCCATGCCGGAATGCTAGCGCCCATTTCTGACGCATCGAACGATCAGTCGAACGGTAATGTCCCGGCCGTGTCACAGATACCCGGAGCCTGCCCGTGAATTCCGCCGCGTATTTCTTCGGACGGCATGCGGAAAAAGGGTCTCCGGTGAATTCCCGAGAAGACCCCGCCGATGAGGAGAACGCTGACGAACCACCGGTCCGGCGACGACCGGGCGCCGACACCCGCCCCGGGTCCGCGTGTCCGTGACTACACCTGAAGCACCCCTCCCCCTCACAGCACCCTGACATCAGGTAGATGCGGTGAGCGGGTCGAAAGGTTGCACCCACACCGGGTTTCCGCTTCACGGTGGCCGGAGCCTCATGCCGGAGCGTTCTCACGGAGTGCCCACGCGAGATCGCCGCGACGTCGCCCCCGGACGCCACGGCCAGTAATCGTCAAGCGGCCGGCCGGCGCACCCCGTGGTGCGCCGGCCGGTCCTGGCGGTGCGGTGGGAACTACTGCGGGGTGACGTAAGCGCCGGAGATGCCGCCGTCGACGAGGAAGGTGTTGGCGGTCATGAAGGACGAGTCGTCGGAGGCCAGGAAGGCGACCGCCGCGGCGATCTCCTCCGGCTCGGCGAAGCGGCCGACGGGGATGTGGACGAGGCGGCGGGCGGCGCGCTCCGGGTCCTTGGCGAAGAGCTCCTGGAGCAGCGGGGTGTTGACCGGCCCCGGGCAGAGGGCGTTGACCCGGATGCCCTCGCGGGCGAACTGCACGCCCAGCTCGCGCGACATCGCCAGTACCCCGCCCTTGGAGGCGCTGTAGGAGATCTGCGAGGTGGCGGCGCCCATCACCGCCACGAAGGAGGCGGTGTTGATGATCGAGCCCTTGCCCTGGCGCTGCATGTGCGGGATCGCGTACTTGCAGCAGAGGTAGACGGAGGTCAGGTTGACCTCCTGGACGCGCTTCCAGGCGTCCAGGCCGGTGGTGAGGATCGAGTCGTCGTCCGGCGGGGAGATGCCCGCGTTGTTGAAGGCGATGTCGAGCCGCCCGTACTCGTCCACGGCCTGCTGGAAGAGGTCGCGGACGGCGTCCTCGTCGGTGACGTCGGCCTGGATGAAGAGGCCGCCGACCTCGTTGGCGGCCTTGGACCCGGTCTCAGGGTCGAGGTCCACGCAGACCACCTTGGCGCCCTCGGCGGCGAACCGCCGGGCGGTGGCCAGACCGATGCCGCTGCCCGCGCCGGTGATGACGGCCACCCGGCCGTCGAGTCGCTCGCTCATGCTGATCATTCCTCCGTGGAGATGAAGACGTTCTTGGTCTGGGTGAAGGCGGCGAGGGCGTCCGGGCCGAGCTCGCGGCCGAGCCCGGACTGCTTGAAGCCGCCGAAGGGCGTCGAGTAGCGCACCGAGGAGTGCGAGTTGACGGAGAGGTTGCCGGCCTCGACGCCGCGGGAGACCCGCAGTGCGCGGCCGACGTCCCTGGTCCAGATGGACCCGGAGAGGCCGTACTCGGTGGCGTTGGCGATCCGCAGCGCGTCCTCCTCGTCGCGGAACGGGACGACGGTGACGACCGGTCCGAAGATCTCCTCGGTGAACGCCGGGTCGTCGTGCCGGACGGGCGCCAGCACCGTCGGCGGGAACCAGAAGCCGGGGCCGTCCGGGGCGGTGCCCCGGAACGCGACCGCCGACTCGTCCCGGACGTAGGAGGCGACCCGGGCGTGGTGGGCGGCGGAGATCAGCGGGCCCATCTCGGTCTTCTCGTCGGCCGGGTCGCCGACCCGCACGGCCCGGACGGCCGGCTCCAGCAGCGCCATGAACTCGTCGTGGACGGAGGCCTCGACGAGGATCCGGGAGCGGGCGCAGCAGTCCTGGCCGGCGTTGTCGAAAACGGCGTAGGGGGCGGTGGCGGCGGCCTTGGCGAGGTCGGCGTCGGCGAACACGAGGTTGGCGCTCTTGCCGCCGAGTTCGAGGGTGACCGGCTTCACCTGGGCGGCGCAGCCCGCCATGATCTCCTTGCCGACCCGGGTCGAGCCGGTGAACACCACCTTGCGCACGTCCGGGTGGGTGACGAAGCGTGCGCCGACCACCGGGCCGCGGCCGGGCAGGATCTGCAGCACGCCCTCGGGGAGGCCGGCTTCGAGGGCGAGTTCGCCCAGCCGCAGGGCGGTGAGGGGGGTGAGTTCGGCGGGCTTGACGATGACGGTGTTGCCGGCGGCCAGCGCCGGGGCCAGGGCCCAGGCGGCGATCGGCATCGGGAAGTTCCAGGGCACGATGACGCCGACGACGCCGAGCGGTTCCTGGAAGGTGACGTCAAGGCCGCCGGCCACCGGGATCTGCCGGCCGAAGAGCCGTTCGGGGGCGGCGGCGTAGTACTCGATGACGTCGCGGGCGTTGCCGGCCTCCCAGCGGGCGTTGCCGATGGTGTGGCCGGCGTTGGCCACCTCCAGGGCGGCGAGGTGCTCCCGGTCGCCGTCGACGGCGGCGGCGAAGGCGCGCAGCAGCCGGGCCCGGTCGGCGGGGGCGACCCGGCGCCAGGTGTCGAAGGCGGCCCGGGCGCGGGCGACGGCGGCGTCGGTCTCGGCGAGGCCGGCCAGTTCGACGGTGCTGATCACCTCCTCGGTGGCGGGGTTGACCACCTGGTAGAGGTCGGGGTCGGTCATCGGGTCGTCTCCCTGGGGCGTGCGGAAGCGTGATCGGCGGGAAGGCGGCTCGCCTCGACGAGCGCGCGGAACAGGCGCGGGTCGTCCGGGTCCGTCTCGGGGTGCCACTGGACGCCCAGCGCGAAGCGCTGGCCGGGCAGTTCGAGTGCTTCGACCGTCCCGTCGTCGGCCCGGGCGGTGACGCGCAGCCCGCTTCCGGTGCGGTCGGTGGCCTGGTGGTGGTAGCAGTTGACCTCGGCGGCCGGTCCGAGGACGGCGGCCAGTCGGCTGCCCGCCTCGACGTCGACGCGGCGGCGGACGAACTCGGCCGGGACGATCTGGTGGCTCCGCTCGGGCAGGTGCTGCCGGAGGGTGCCGCCGAGGGCGACGTTCAGCAGCTGCATGCCGCGGCAGACGCCGAGCACCGGCAGGTCGCGGTCGAGGGCGCCGCGCAGCAGGGTCAGCTCCCAGTCGTCGCGGGCCTGGTGCGGTGGGCCGGTCCGCGGGTCGGCCTCGGCGGCGTAGCGGGCGGGGTCGATGTCGGGTCCGCCGGCCAGCACCAGGCCGTCCAGCGCGTCCAGCAGAGGGCCGGCGTCGCCGGGCTGCGGCGGTAGCAGCACGGGCGTGCCGCCCGCCGCGGCGACGGAGTCCACGTAGGTCTGCGGGACGAGGCTGGCGCGCTGGCGCCAGACGGACCAGGCGGCCTCGTCCTGGTAGCTGGTGATGCCGATCAGGGGGCGTCGGTCAGGGTTCACGGTCGCTCTCTGTGGTCACGGTCGCCGGAGGCGGGTCGGTGTCGGGCGGGGGCATCGGTGTCGGGCGCCCGGGGGGGGCGGGTCGGTGTCGGGCGGGGTCGTCGGTGTCGGGCGCCCGGGGGCGGGTCGGTGTCGGGCGGGGGCATCGGTGTCGGGCGGGGTCGTCGGGCGCGGTCACAGCCGTTCGAAGCCGCGGCGGCGCTCCCAGTCGGTCACCGCCCGGTCGTAGGCGGCGAGTTCGACCCGGCCGGCGTGGGCGTAGTGGCGGACGACGTCCTTGCCGAAGGCCTCACCCGCGGCGGCGCTCCGCTCGAAGGCGGTGACCGCGTCGCGCAGGTTGGCCGGTACCCGGGGGGCGTCGGAGGCGTAGGCGTTTCCGGTGAACTCCGGTTCGAGTTCCAGCTGTTGCTCGATGCCGTGCAGGCCGGCCGCGATCAGGGCGGCGACCGCGAGGTAGGGGTTGACGTCGCCGCCGGGGACGCGGTTCTCGAAGCGCAGCGAGGGGCCGTGGCCGACCACCCGCAGGGCGCAGGTGCGGTTGTCGCGTCCCCAGGCGATCGCGGTGGGCGCGAAGCTGCCGGGTACGTACCGCTTGTAGGAGTTGACGGTGGGGGCGAACAGCAGCGCGAAGTCCGCGAGGCAGGCGAGCTGTCCGGCCAGGAAGTGCTCCATGGTGCGGGAGAACCCGTTCGGCCGGTCCCCGGCGAACACCGGCGCGCCCTGTTCGTCGCGGAGGCTGAGGTGGATGTGGCAGGAGTTGCCCTCGCGCTCGTCGTACTTGGCCATGAAGGTGAGGCTGTAGCCCTCCTGCGCGGCGATCTCCTTGGCGCCGGTCTTGTAGACGGAGTGGTCGTCGCAGGTGGTGAGGGCGTCGGCGTACTTGAAGGCGATCTCGTGCTGGCCGAGGTTGCACTCGCCCTTCGCCGACTCCACGGTGAGGCCGGCGCCCGCCATGCCGTTGCGCAGCCTGCGCAGCAGGGGTTCGATCCGGCCGGTGCCGAGGACGGAGTAGTCCACGTTGTACTGGTTGGCCGGGGTGAGCTTGGTGTAGTCCTTGTCCCAGGCCTGTTCGTAGGTGTCCCGGAAGACGATGAACTCCAGCTCGGTGGCGGCCTGGGCCTGCCAGCCGTACCCGGCCAGCCGGTCCAGCTGGCGGCGCAGCACCTGGCGCGGGGAGACGGCGACGGGCGTGCCGTCGTGCTGGGTGATGTCGCACTGGACCATGACGGTGGCCGGGTGCCAGGGCACCGCGCGCAGGGTGGCGAGGTCAGGGCGCAGGGTGAGGTCGCCGTAGCCGCTCTCCCAGGAGGAGATGTCGTAGCCGTCCACGGTGTTCATGTCGATGTCGACGGCGAGCAGGTAGCCGCAGCCCTCGGCGGCGTTCGGGACGACGTCGGTCAGGAAGTAGCCGGCGGCGACGCGTTTGCCCTGGAGGCGGCCCTGCATGTCGGTCATCGCGAGCACGACGGTGTCGACGGAGCCGTCGGCCACGCGGGCGCGCAGCTCGTCGAGGGTGAGCCTGCTGTTCAACGGATCTCCAGTTCGGCGTCTTCGGCGTCCGGTGCGGCGGGCCCCGGCGGGGTCTCGTGGATGCGGGGGCCGGTGAACCAGTGGCGGGCGGAGGCGAGCCACCAGAGGCCGGCGAAGCCGACCACCGCGGTGACGGCGACGGGCGTGTAGTTGAAGCTCTCGGCGGTGATCGGGCTGACGGTGGGGAGCATGAACAGGACGGTGATCACGGCGGTCCAGCCGACCGCGACGGTGCCGATCACCCGGCTCCAGCGGCCCAGGTGCCACGGGCCGCGCGGGAAGGCCTCGCCCTGGCGCAGCCGCAGGTAGACCGGGATGACGTAGGAGATGTACAGGCCGATGACCGAGATCGAGGTGACGGCGGTGTACGCGGTGGAGTTCCAGAGCGCGGGCAGGCCGAGCAGGAGCGCGCCGCCGGTCGCCAGCCAGACCGCGTTGGCGGGGGTCTGGGTGCGCGGGTCGATGCGGTGCCAGAGGGCGGAGCCGGGCAGTGCGCCGTCGCGCGAGAAGGCGTAGATCATGCGGGAGTTGGCGGTGACGGAGGCCATGCCGCAGAAGAACTGGGCGCCGATGACGATCAGCAGGAGCAGCTCGGCGCCGTTGGTGCCGATCGCGTCGATGAAGATCTGGGCCGGCGCCACCCCGGTGTCGCTGTGCAGCGCGCCGTCGTAGTCGCGGATGGCGAAGGTGATGCCGAGCAGCAGGATCCAGCCGGCCACCAGGGAGACGGTGATGGCGTTGACGATGCCGCGCGGGCCGGAGCGGGCCGCGTCCTGGGTCTCCTCGGTCATGTGCGCGGAGGCGTCGTAGCCGGTGAGGGTGTACTGGGCGAGGAGCAGACCGAGCATGGCCACGTAGAGCTGGTTGTGGAAGCCGGTGTTGTTGACGAACTCGGTGAGGACGAAGGACGCGGAGGCGTGCCGGTCCGGCACGAGGACGAGCACCCCGACGATGACGGCGACGCCGACCAGGTGCCACCAGACGGACAGGTTGTTGAGGAAGGCGACGAGCCGCACGCCCCGGGTGTTGAGCAGGCCGTGCAGCACCAGGATGACGGCGAAGATCTCCACGGTGTGCGCGGGGCCGGCTGCGAAGCCGAACTGGAGGCTGAGGAAGGCGTTCGTGAAGAAGGCGGCGCCGTAGTCGACCCCGGCGGTGACCGCGACTTGGCCGAGGAAGTTGAACCAGCCGGTGAACCAGCTCCACGCCGGGCCCCGGCTGCGGGCGAGTTTGGCGGACCAGTAGTAGAGGCCGCCGGCGGTCGGGTAGCTGGAGCAGATCTCGGCCATCGCCAGCCCGACGCAGAGCGTCAGCAGGCCGACCACCGGCCAGCCCCAGATGATCATGGCGGGTCCGCCCGCGTTCATCCCCGTCCCGTACAGGGTGAGGCAGCCGGACAGGATCGAGACGATGGAGAAGGAGACGGCGAAGTTGGAGAATCCCGACATCGAGCGGGCGAGCTCCTGGGTGTAGCCCAGCTCGCGGAGGCGTTGTTCGTCGGCGGAAACGGGTGGTGCGCCGTCCGGAAACACCGGCGGGGCAGGGTGGTCGGGTGAGCGTTCGTCGGTCATGGGCACCCCTGGGGGTTGAGGGTGTGCCGGGCCGTGCGCGACCACGGCGGTGTGGTGCGCGGCTCCCGGCGGGTCAGACGGTCGGGCGGCTCTCCAATGGTCTGGAACCAGACCATTGAGGTGGGTGAGCAGCATCGTTCACCCAGCGGCAGGGCCGCGTCAAGGGCTCCGGGGGCGCGAGTCGGAAGGTGCGTACCGGAGGGCGCTCATAGGTACGATTCCGGCGTGGACGTCGACGAAGCACGCGAACAGGCGCGCCTGGACTGGCAGGCCGGGGCGATCTTCCGGCCCGTCCGGACCGGCAACGCCTTCGAGGAGACCGTCGAACGCCTGCTGCAGGCGATCAAGCTCGGGGTCTTCGGGCACGGCGACCGGCTGCCCGCCGAACGCGACCTCGCCGCCCGGCTCGGGGTCAGCCGCGAGACCCTGCGCGAGGCCCTCCACACGCTCCAGGAGGCCGACTGCGTGGAGTCGCGCCGCGGCCGCTACGGCGGCACCTTCGTCACCTACCGGATGCCGCCGCCGGACGTCGGCGAGCTGCGCCGCGCCGTCCGCGACCTCGGCGGCGAACTGGAGGACGCGCTGACCTACCGCCTGGTGCTGGAGACCGGCGCCGCCGAGGCCGCCGCCCGGCGCACCCTCTCCCCCGACCAGCGCGCCTACCTGGAGCGCCGGCTGGCCGACCTGGAGGGCGCACCCGCGGAGCGGTACCGCCAGCTGGACTCGCGCTTCCACCTCGCCGTCGGCGAACTCACCGGCTCGCGCACGCTGGCCACCGGCATCGCCGAGGCCCGGATGCGCCTCAACGACCTGCTGAACGCCATCCCGATGCTCGACCGCAACATCGAGCACGCCGCCGACCAGCACCGGGCGATGGTCCGGGCGATCCTGGACGGCGACGGCGAGGCCGCCCGCCGCGCCACCGAGGAGCACCTCGCCGGGACGGCTGCCCTGCTCCGGGGCTTCCTGGCCTGAGGGGCCGTCACCTACGGCGCCAGCAGCGTCTCGATGGCCAAGGGCAACGGGACGCCGGTCAGGAACAGCAACCTCCAGATCCAGCACGGGACGCTCTCCATTTCCTCCGGCGGCAACCCGCCGCAGGTCCGGGAGCTGTGAGGAACCCCGCGGCACCTGACCGGCGCCAGGCCCCGCCCCCCGCGGTCTCGGGGGGCGGGGGGGCGTCTCATGTGCCTCATGCGCCGGGACCGGGGCCGTCTCATGGACCAGAACCAGCCGAATGACGATTGTTGATCAATGACTGCCAACTGTTGCTCGTAGTCCATTGACATCGATCAGGAGTTTGCACTGTACTTCCGACGCAAGGTGCGTGCTATTGGTCTAGACCATGGGCGTCACAACGCCCTGCCCCACCAAGGAGGATCACCCATGAAGGGTCTTCGACTCCCGGTACGCCTACTGGGCGTGCTCGCTCTGGCCGTCGCGGGGGTGACGGCCACCACCCCGCCGCAGGCGGTCGCGGCGGGCACCGCCCCGCAGACGATCCCCGCGCTCCAGCAGTGGAGTGCGGGCTCCGGCCCCTCGTACACGCTCGGCACCGGCTCGCGGATCGTCACCGACAGCGCCTACGCCTCCCAACTGGCCGACGAATCCGCCGTGTTCGCCGAGGACATCGCCGCGCTGACCGGCATCACCGTGGCCCGGACCACCGGATCGGCCGCCTCGGTCGCGACCGGCGACATCTTCCTCACGCTGGGCTCCGCCGACACCGGCCTCGGCAGCGAGGGCTACTCGCTCACCGTCGGCCCGTCCGTCCGGATCCAGGCCGCGACCGACGGCGGCGCGTTCTACGGCACCCGCTCGGTGCTGCAGCTGCTGAAGCTCTCCCCCACCATCCCGGCCGGCACCGCCCGCGACTGGGCGGCCTACCCCGAGCGCGGCCTCATGGTCGACACCGGCCGCAAGTTCTTCCCCATCCCCTGGCTGCGGAACCAGATCAGGGACATGGCGTACACCAAGCTCAACACCCTGCACCTGCACCTCAACGACACCTTCGGCTTCCGCCTGGAGAGCTCCACCCACCCGGAGATCGTCTCCGCCGACCACTACAGCAAGCAGGAGATCACCGACCTCGTCGCGTTCGCCGCGAAGTACCACGTGACCGTCCTGCCCGAGCTGGACATGCCCGGGCACATGGACGCCGTCCTCGCCGCGCACCCCGAGCTCAAGCTCCGGGCGGCCAACGGAAGCACCCCCGACGGCAGCAACATCGACCTCTCCAACCCCGCCTCCTACGTCCTGATGAAGGACCTGATTACCGAGTTCATGCCGCTGTTCCCCCACGGCACCTGGCACCTGGGCGCCGACGAGTACGGCGTCGACTACGGGTCCTACCCCCAGCTGCTCGCCTACGCCAGGCAGCAGTACGGCGCGAACGCCAAGGCCAAGGACGTCTACTACGGGTTCGTGCGGTGGGCCGACGGCATCGTGCGCGCCGGCGGCAGGACGGCACGCATGTGGAACGACGGCATCAGCGGCGGCGACGGCACCATACCCGTGAACGCCGACATCACCGTCGACTACTGGTACAACCTCGGGATGACCCCTCAACAACTGCTGAACACCGGCCACCGGATCGTCAACAGCTCCTGGACGCCCACCTACTACGTCCTCGGTGGCGCGAAGCCCAACACCACCTACATGTACGAGCAGTGGAACCCGGGGATCTTCCAGAACGGGGGCACGATCGACGACCGCTCGCGCAACAGCGGGTCGCTCCTGCACGTGTGGTGCGACCGGCCCGACGCGGAGACCACGACCCAGATCGCGGCCGGCATCAGGAACCCCCTGCGGGCCCTGGCCCAGCAGACCTGGGGATCACCGAGGCCGGCGGCCTCCTACACCGGGTTCCAGCAGGTGATCGCGGCCGTCGGCGGTGCTCCCGGGCAGCCCACCGACACCGGCCCGGGTGACCTGGCGCTGAACCGGCCGACCACCGCGTCCTCCACCGAGACGGCGGACCTGCCGGCCACCGGCGCCACCGACGGCAGCTACGGCACCCGGTGGTCCAGCCAGTACACCGACCCCCAGTGGCTGCAGGTCGACCTCGGCACCACCCGCACCGTCCACGAGGTGAAGCTGACCTGGGAGGCCGCCTACGCCCGGGCCTTCCGGATCCAGGTCTCCGACGACGCCGTCACCTGGCGCACCGTCTACTCCACCACCACCGGCACCGGTGGAACCAGCACCCTCACCGGACTCGACGGCACCGGCCGCTACATCCGGATGTACGCCACCCAGCGTGCGACCACCTGGGGCTACTCCCTCTGGGAGTTCGAAGTCCGCGGCGTCTAGCTGGTGCGAAAGTGGATCAAGAGGTGGGGTCGACCTCGGAGGTTGTCTGATCTGGCCAGCCTCGTGATAGTGCGAGGCGGCCGGATCGGAGGGCCTCGCGTTGTCCGGCGATCCATTGCGTGACCTGGTCTGCGGAGTCGGTGATGGGCTGGTCCGTGGTATCGATCAGGTGGGTGGACCATCGCCGGTCGTCGGCCGTCCACTCGGTCCAGTGTTGCCAGGCCATCTCCGGCCAGCTGTCGTTGATGATGACGTCGGGCCGGTATCGGGGGTCCCGCGCGTGCTTGCGGTGCCAGTCGGCCCATCCGAGAAAGGCGTCGACCGCCGGCGGGTCCCACCGGCCGGGGTCGCGGTGGGTGAGTCTCCGGCGCCGGATCTCGTCGGACACATCGACCAGGCATACCGCGATGCCGTCCAGCAGTGGCGCCGAAGGCACCGCCAGGACTTCCCCGAGCGGGGACTGGCCGGTCAGCAGGAGATCGAGTCCGTGGTCCTGGTACTCCAGCGCGCGACGCACCCACATCTCGGTCATGCGGTTGCGCCATTGACGGTCGGCGCCTTCCGGCACGCCGAGTTCGTCGAAGTCGTGCACGACGGCCTTCTCAAGTCGTTCGCCCACGGCGTTGGCGAGCGTGGTCTTGCCCGAGCAGCTGGAGCCGGTCAATTTGAGCAGCATCGTGCCAGGGTGTCAGGTGAGGTGGGTCCTCCCCAACGTGTTTTCCGGTGCTTTCTGCCGTAGACCGGACTGGTCAGAGCCATGCGTTGACGGCTGCGATCAGCACGGTCGCTTCGTAGCGGACGGCGAGTTTGTCGTACCTGGTGGCGACAGCGCGGTGGCGTTTGAGGCGGGGGAAGCCGCCCGGGACGGCGGCTCGGATCGGGGCGGGTTTGAGGAACAGCCGGTGCCCTGGCTCTTCGAGACGGCAGGTCTCCCACACATCCGGCCCGACCGTCTCCCGGGCCCATTCCCCCGTTGCCACAGACACGAGTCTGGCCCCACCACTCACGCGGCAGGGCCAGAACCCACATCCTCATCAGTCTCCCAGCCCTGTCCGGTCGATCATGTGCGGAGCTGTATTGGGCTTCGGGTGGGGGCCGTACATGGTGTGGGCCTTGACGTGGGACCGCCCCGCCGGCCTTGTGGGCTCGGCGGGGCGGCGGCTGTGTGCCAGGGCAGGTCAGAGTCCGCCGGTGTACAGCAGCGCGTTGGGGCTGGACTTGGTGATGTTGGTCAGGGTGTCCTTGGTGGCTTCGGTGTCGAGCCACTCGTTGATGTCGGCGGGGGTGGCGTCGGGGTGGGCGGCGAGGTAGAGGGCGGCGGTGCCGGTGACGTGCGGGGCGCTGAAGGAGGAGCCGTCCAGGGTGGCGCTGCCGCCGCCGAGCTTGGCGGAGGTGATGCCTTCGCCGGGCGCGTAGAGGGACAGGCAGGGGCCGAAGTTGCTGAAGCTGGTCTCCTCGTCCCACTTGTTGGAGGCGCCGACCGTGAGGACGCGTTGGGCGGCGGCGGGGGAGATGAAGCAGGCGTCCTTGGCGCTGTTGCCACCGGCGACGACGGGCAGGACGCCCGAGTCGGAGAGCGCGGTGGCGGCCTTGTCCAGCGCGTCGTTCCTGTCCCCGCCGAGGGAGAGGTTGGCGATGGCGGGCTTCTTGGCGTTGGCGGTGACCCAGTCGATGCCGGCGATGAGCTGCTCGAAGGTGCCTCTGCCGTCGCAGCCCAGAACGCGTACGCTCACCAGGTTCACCTTGCCGGCGATGCCGTAGGTCTTGCCGCCGACGGTGCCGGCGACGTGGGTGCCCTGGCCCTGGCAGTCGGCCCCTTCCTTGCCGTCGCCGATGGTGTCGGTGCCGAGGGTGGCGCGGCCCTCGAACTCGTCGTGGCCGTACTCGATGCCGGTGCCGATCATGTAGGCGGTCACACCGGCACCGTCACCCTTGACGTTGAACTCCCCGTCGCCCTTGCCGTTGACCGGGTCCCACGTCTGCTGGTCGATGCGGTCCAGGCCCCAGCTGGTGGCTGCCTCCCGGTGCTGGGAGGCGGGCGTCGTGGTGGCGTCCGGCGCGCTCACGACGCCGTTCTCCTCCACGCTCTCCACCCCGGGCAGGGCACGCACCCGCTCCAGCTGGGCGGCGTCCAACCGGGCGGAGAACCCGTTCAGGGCGTGCCGGTAGGTGTGCAGCGGCTCGACGCCCCCGACCCTGGCCGCCACCCGAGCCGGGTCCAGGGCCTTGTCCACCGTGACGATGTACTCGCCGGGCACAGCTGCGGCCGTCCTGTGCAGGGGGGCCGCAACGGCCCGCCCGGACGGGCCGTCGGCTGCCGCACCCTGCGAGGCGACCAGCGGAATGAGAAGGATGAGAGCGGCGGACGCGCAGCGCGCGGACAGTCGCATCAGATCTCCGTTCACGAAAAGGGACCGCCCCGGGGCAGTGAGAGCCCCGCACACGACGACCCGCTTCTCTTCCTTCGTCCACCAACCCCCACGCCTTGAGCCGCACCGGCGCGGTCCCGTGCCCAAGATCTTCATCGGTCTGCTAGCCGGCGTTGGTCCGGCGCCGCTTCCGGCCCCGGCGCCGGGTCGGGGCGGGCGAGAGCTGGGAGGACCGGTCGCCGGTCCTCCCAGCGACGTGCTCGGGGGTCGTAGCTCTCACCCGGCCCGGCGGGCGCGACCGCCGGCGGCCCTACGCCCAGAGCTGTTCGCCGAGCGTCCCGCCCGGTGCGGCGCCGGGGAGCACATAGGCCACGGCCGACGCCTGGTGCTCGACGAACGGACCCAGCGCGTCGCGTTCGGCCAGGCGGTTCTGGACCCGGGTGAAGAGGGCGGGATCGCGCATGAAGGCGCAGAACAGCAGGCCGCGGTCGTTCAGGCCGTCGTCGTAGCTGTAGCTGCGGCGGAGCATCCGGGCGCCGCCGTCGAGACGGGGGCTGCTGAGGCGGACGTGCGCGGACGCGGGGATGACGTAGGAGCCGTCCGGGTTCTTGGCGTAGATGTCCGGGTCGTCGTGCTCGGCGGTACCGGTGAGCGGGACGCCGTCGCCGCCGCGGCGGCCCATCACCGCGTCCTGCCGGTCCCCGGGGAGCGCCGCGAAGCCGGCGACGTCCATCCGGATCCGGCGGTACACGAGGACGGTCCCGTTCTCGTGCGGGCCCGGCGGGCCCCAGACCCACTGCCGGGCGGCGTCGTCGTCGGGATTGGCGGTGCCGTCCTTGAAGCCGAACAGGTTCCGCGGTGTCACGCCCCTGGGCGTGAGGGGCAGGAAACCGGACTGGGTCCAGCGGGGGACGAGGCCGGCGGCCTTCGCGGCGGCGGTGGCCAGTTCCGCGACGACGGTCGGGGTCCAGCGGTCGGCGGCGCACAGCTGGACCACCAGATCGCCGTGGCTGCGCGCCGGGTCGAGGCGCTCGCCGGGGAACGGCGGCAGGTCGGCCAGTCCGGCGGGCACGTTCAGGCCGAGCCGGGAGGCGAGTCCGGGACCCACGCCGACCAGGGAGGCGAGCCGGGTCGGCACGCCCGTCCCCAGGCGCGGGTCGGGCAGCGTACCGGCGGCCGCGCCGGAGAGGGTGCGGGTCAGCGCGTCGAGGACGGCGCGGAGGGTCTGCCGGTCCGCGGCCGCGGTGGTCGCCGGGAGGTCGAACGACAGCAGCTGTGCGACAGGCAGTTGAGGCTCCGTCACCCCGGCCTGCCGGGGCCCGTGGAAGGGTACCGCCGACCCGGGCGGCGGGCCGGCGGGGTGCGACCGTTCGTCCGGCGCCAGGACGTCGCCCGCCAGCGCCTCGGCGGCCGCGCCGATCCCGGCGGCCAGCACCGCGCCCGCCGCGAGCACGGCCCTGCGTCCCAAACCGGCCGCGGCTGGTCGTGCCGGTTCCTGCGGATTTCCCGGTTCGGTATGCATGGCCGATATTGGAGACGATAGAACACGTATCATGCAAATCCCCTCTCCTCAGCGCCTGTTGTCCGCTCGGGCCGCCCGGCCCGCCGCATTCCGGGCTTCGCTGCCGAGACGCCTGTCGGTGCTGGTCACCCTGGTCGCGGTGGCGGCGACGGGGTGCTCGGCGACGGATTCCCAGCCGCCCGGGAAACCGCATCCGGCCGGGAACGTCGTTCGCGTACCGGAGGACTTCGCCACGGTGCAGCAGGCGGTGGACATCGCGCGCGAGGGTGACACCGTGCTGATCCAGCCGGGGGTGTACCGCGAGAGCGTGCGGGTCACCGTGCCGCGGGTGGTCGTGCGCGGCACGGACCGGAACGCGGTGGTCCTCGACGGCGGGGTGCGGCTCGTCAACGGCATCACCGTCACCGGCGCCGGCTCGGTGGTGGAGAACCTCACTGTCCGCGGCTTCCTCGCCAACGGCGTCCTGTTCACCGGGGTCACCGACGACCAACTGCAGCATCACGGCGCCGGCGGCTCGGCCTACGACCCGCTGGACACCGTCCGCTTCCCGCCGGTGCAGGGCTTCCGCGCCTCCCGGGTGACGGCGTACAACAACGGGCTCTACGGCATCTACGCCTTCGACGCGCGCGGCGGCGTCATCGAGGACTCCTACGCCTCCGGCGGCGCCGACTCCGGCATCTACGTCGGCCAGTGCAAGCCCTGCGACACGCTGGTGCGCGGCAACACGGTCGAACGCAACGCGGTCGGCATCGAGATCACCAACGCCTCGGACAACCTCACGGTGCTCGGCAACCGCGTGGTCGGCAACCGCGTCGGCGTGACGGTCAACTCCAACGACCTGGAGGCCCTCGCCCCGCAGCACGGCGCGGTGATCGCCGGCAACGTGATCGCCGGCAACAACGCCGCGGACTCGCCCGAGCAGGCCGACGGCGGCTTCGGGATCGGCATCGGCATCGGCGGTGGCACCGCGAACCAGGTGCTGCGCAACCTCGTCCGGGACAACCGCGCGGCCGGGGTCGTCATCACCGACCCGCCCGGACACCCCGCCGTCGGCAACCGCGTCGAGGGCAACCACGCCACGGCCAACGGCGTCGACCTCGTGCTGGCCTCGACCGATCCCGCGAACTGCTTCACCGGCAACTCGCCCGCGACGCAGAGCCCGAACGGCCTGGAGGACGTGGCCGGGTGCGGCGCCGCCGCGCGCCAGGCCGTCCCGGCCGGTCGGCCGGCCCCCGTCGAACCACCGCCCGGCACACCGTTCAACTCCGTGCCCGTGCCGCCCGCCCAGCCGTCGATGCCCGATCCGACCGCGCCCGGCCGCCCGGCGACGGACCTGCCCGGCCCGGTCGATCCGAACCGCTACCCGCTGCCGACCGACGTCGCCGCCATGCCGCGGCCGAACTGAGCCCGACCGGCCGCCAGCGCTGCCCGCCGGTCGGGGATCCCGGGGGGGACCCGGCGGCGCCCGGCCGGCGGCGCCGGTTCAGCCGGCGGCCCAGGGTGCCTCGGGCAGCTTCGCCGCCTCGTCGCGCCCGGTGATCTCGACGGTCGTCGGGGTGCCGAGGCCGGGCATCCGCATCGTCACCCGCCGCAGACCGCCGTCACCGTCGATCCAGTAGGTCAGCGGCGACAACTCACCGTCGGCCCCCGCCCCGTGCGCGGCGTCGCCGGAGCGCGGCCCGGAGAACCGGTCGTAGCTCCGGCCGTCGATCAGGTCGCGGCCCAGCCATCGCGGACCGGACTGCGCGAGCAGCAACGGGTTGTCGGGCCGGTCCGCGCCCAGCTGGATCAGCAGTTGGAGGCCGGAGTCCAGGGGGTCCGCCGTGTAGCCGCGCGGCGACCAGCCCGGGCGGGGGATGTGCTCGGCCTGCTGCCAGGCCGGGCCGCCGCCACCACCCGCCTGCGGCGCCAGCCCCAGTCCGGCGCCGTCCCACACGATCAGCCCGTGGTCCAGCTCACCCGTGGGCCCGGTGACCCGGTAACTTCCCGCCGCCCGGTGGGTGCGGTAGTCCACGACCCCCTCCACCCGCACCATCACGCCACCGCCCTCGGCGGCGGTGAGGGTCACCGTCGCCGGGCTCGCCTGGTACAGGTTGAGGCGCGACACCGCGATGCGCGATGCCTCGTCGACGGTCACCGGCCGGTTGGTGGTGCTGTCGGACACGTTCCGGTAGACGACCACGCCGCCCGTGGCGGCCCCGCACACGGTGACCGCCAGCAGTGCCCTGAGCCAGACGGTCCGCCGCGGCGCGCGGGCGCCGCCGGACCGCTCCCGCGCCGTGGCGCCACCGGACTTCCACCGGGCCGTGAAACCGCCGGGATTCCGCCCGGCCGCCTTGTCGCCGGACTTGCTCAGGGCCATGACCATGCCTTCTCTCACGTCGGTGACACACTCGGGCGGGTTCGCGGACCCGATGGTCAGCGAACCCGCCCGATCCGCCCCTGCCGGCCGCCGGCCCGTCGGGCTCCGACGGCCGGGCCGGGGTGTTACCGGTGCCGGGCCCTACGCCCGCGCAGTCCTACCAGCACCCCACCGAGCGCCGTGAGCGCCACGGCGACGAGGGCCATCGGTACGAGCGGCCCCGTGCCGGTGCTCGCCAGGGGCGAACCCGGCGCGGGCCGCGGCGGGCCCGGTGCGGCGGCCGGCACGACGGGCGGCTCCGGCGGGTACGACGCGGGCGGGACGCCGGCCGTCTCCGTCGGGGTCGGCGTCGCGGCCGGCGTCGTCGGCGTGGGGGTGGGCGACGGGGTGGGCAGCAGCCGGTTGACCGCCGTGACCGAGACGCCGTCCGCGAGGTTCTCGGACGTCAGCACCAGCGGACCGAAGACCGTGCTGTCCGGCGCCGCGTAGCCTTCGGGCGGGCTGAGCTCCTGCCAGTAGTACGTCCCCGGCTCACCGGTGCCCCGGCACAGGCCGTCGGCACCGGTGGTGCACGGGCTCCCCAGCTTCGCGTCCGGCTTGTCACCGGTGGGCTGCAGCCCGTCGGTGCCGTTCGTCTCGTGCCACAGCTGGAACCTCGCCCCCGCCAGCGGCTTGCCGTCCTGGTCGTGCTTGACCAGGCGCAGCGCGCCCTCCTGCCGGCGGAACCCGAAGTCGAACGTGTGGTCGTTCTCGCCCGGCCCGCCGGTGGTCAGCGCCCGTTCGGGGAACCGTCCGCCGTCGGGGACGACGCCCTTGGAGTCGATGAAGTGGTTGTCGCCGACGTCCGCGTCGGTGGGCACCCACTGGTACAGGGGGCCGCCCTTGGCGTAGTCGGCCGGGTTGTCCAGCCTGATGGTGTACTTGGTGCGCGGCTTGAGGCCGCCGTCGACGTCGGAGTCGTCGAAGTAGTACTCGCCGCGGGTGGTCGTCCTCGTCGTGCCGACGAGCTTCCCCGACTCGTCGTAGAGGTGGACGGTCGCGCCCGGGACGGGGCGCTGGCCCGGCCGCTGGACGCCGGTGCGCTCCGGGTCGTACCAGACCCGGTTGCCGATCTGCAGCGGCGCCTGGTCGCAGAGGACCTCCAGGTCGCCCATCGACGCGCCCTTGCCGAACGGGGCCACCGTTCCCGGCGGGTTGAGCCGCAGGCCGAACTTCGGGTCCTGCTTCCCGTCGCGCTGGAGGAACGACGTGCCGTACCCCAAGGCGGTGTGGTTGGGGTCGAAGGCGGAGACCGCGATGGTGTTCTCGACCTTGGAGAGCGCCATGCCGGCGAACGCCGTGTTGCGGTGGCCGCCCCAGCTGGTGTCGAAGAACCGGGTGCCCCGGGGGGACAGCCCGCAGCCGTTGTTGGTGTCCAGCACGAACGTGCCGCCCGCCGGGCAGGCCTTGTTCAGGTCGCCGCCGGACATGACGACGGCGACGGAGCCCGGTGCGGGGGCGGCCGGGGCGCGGTCGGCGAAGCGGTCGCGGAAGGCCAGCAGCATCGAGCCGTCGCTCTCGAAGGCGATCTCGCCCAGCTCGGGCTCGGGGTTGGCGATGGTGGAGGCGCCGCACGGATTGCCGTTCTGCGACGTCGGGTAGGTGCTCGTCCACGGGAACCAGCCCGCGCCGTCGCACGGGCCACCGCCGACGGTCGACTGCCGCGGGTAGTCGAGCGGCTGGTCCAGCACCGGCTTGCCGAACACCCCGGTGGCGAGGTCGAACGGCAGGACGACCGCGCGGAGGTCGGCGACCTTGCCGGTGGACTCGCCGGAGCACACCCCGCCGAGGTAGCCCTTGCCGTCCTGGAGGCCCAGGCCGAAGGGGCGCCAGTCCCCCGCCGCCGGGCAGCCCGGGTCCGGGACGGCGTAGGAGGCCTTCGGCGCCGCCGCGGTGGGCGCGGTGGCGTCGTAGCGGTAGAGCCTGCGGTCGTTGAGGTTCACGACGAACAGGTCCCGGCCGTCATCGGTGATCTTGAGGCCGCCCAGGCTCTCCTTGCCCGGCACACCGAGGAAGGCGTCGTCGGTGCCACCGCCGTGAACCGTCGCACCGGCCTCCGGGACGGTGGTGAACAGGGTCGTCCTCTTCTGGGCGAGGTCGGTGACGTAGATCGCCCCGGCGCCGCCCGGACCGTAGTCGGTGGTGCGCTTGGCCAGCGCGGAGGAGAACACCCGCCGGTCGGAGCGGTTCCACCCGATGCCGTAGAGCGTGCCGGTCTCGGCGTCGGTGGCGATGTCCGTGGCGTTCACGTCCACGCCGTCCTGGCCGCGTGCGCTGTAGGGGAAGGACACCAGCGTGCGCTGGGCGCCGCCCTCGCGCGAGGTGGGCTGACAGGTCGTCACCAGCGGTGCGTTCTTCTGGCAGTAGTCACCGGGGTTCCACAGCCCCGTCGTGAACGCGACGTTCTTGCCGCCGGAGAGGTCGACGAACTCCTCGTTGCTGCTCAGCCTGTTCGGAGCGCCGTCCAGTCCCTCCCGGGAGGCGAAGGCCGGGAACAGCACGCCCGGCTTCGGATTCACCACCTGGACGCGGTACTTGCCGCCGGACAGCTTCGCCGCCGGGGCGAGGGTGACCGTGCCGTCCGCCGCCGTCGCCCCCTGGACCGCGGTGCCGGCGTCATCGGTGAGCGTCACCGTGACACCCGCGAGGCCGGGTTCCAGTGCCGGCGTCCAGACCCCGCTCGTGTCCACCGCCCGCACCACCCGGACCGTCACCGACCCGTCGCCGGACTGCGGGAACGCCGCCGGCGCCACGGCCAGCGAGCAGCCCGCGATCCCCAGTGCCACTGCCGCGGTTCTCGCCACGGCCCGGCGGCCGGGCGAACCCGACCGCCCCCAACCCGGCCCGCGCGCGGAGCCGTTCAACCGATCACTTGTAGATGTCATTCCCACTCTCATCGTCGAGGGCCTGCGCCCGGCCGCCTGAGGAGCCGTGTGGAGTGACGGAGCACCCGCCATTCAGCGGAAGCTTAAAGGCGTCGTAAGGAAGGTGCGGGCACAATCGTCATTTTGACGCTCCATCAGGTGACTCTCCCCGATCTCGGCGGCGACCAGGAGGTCCGCGGGCGGTACGCCTGCGGACCGACCGCCGACCCCGACATACCGACGCCCCAAACCTTCCCGGGCAACTCGCCAGCCGAACGGGTGAATCCGCCGACGACTGTCCGCCGCGCACCCTCCCCACCCGACGAGCACCCGCCACCGGCGCGAAGCCGCACGGTCGGCCAGTGCTCGAACGCGCGCTCGCCGCCTGTGCACTGGGCTCCGCCACCCTCGCCGCACTCCCTCGCGACCACCTCGGGGTGTCCTCGGAAGCGCGCACGGTGCTCGAAAAGTCCCCGTTCGCCCCGGGCACGCCCGACGGATATCCGCTTGAACGCCGCACTCGAACAGCACCATCATCAGACGCCACCCGACCCGAGGTGACCACGCGAACTCGACCAGCCCACAGCCTACTTGACGCTCATCGCCGGCCAGACGGCGCGCCGGCCGGCCTGAGCACGGGTGCCCCGCCGCACCCCGCCGACCACCGCGAGTCCCCGTCAGCCGAGCAGTCCCGGAGGTAGCACCGTGGAGATCCTTCGCCAGGCCGTGTCCGTCATCGTCCACGACCAGGACCGAGATCTGGTCGCGACGCTCCGCTACGCCGCGCACGGCTGGCGCGCGACGCCGGCGTGGACGATCCCCGGCGGCAAGGTCGAGGAGGGCGAGCGGCTCGACGAGGCCGCCGCCCGCGAGTTGCGGGAGGAGACCGGGCTGATCACCGATCCCGGGGGCCTACGGCTCGTGCACACGATCCAGGTCCGCCAGGGCTGGGACGGCGAGGGCCCGTTCCTGCTGTCGGTGTTCCTCGCCACCGCCTGGAGCGGGGAACTGACGAACACCGAGCCGGACAAGCACCTCGGCGCCCACTGGTCCCCGGTCGACGCGCCACCGCTGCCGATGTTCGCCACCGCCCACGCCGCCCTCACGCTCTACCGGGGCGGGGGCCGCGGCTTCTCCACCCACGGCTGGGGCGGCGAAGGGTCCGACCCGCGTGCGCTCGTCGGCGCGTGAGACCGGTGGGCCGACACCGCCGACCGCCCGACCCGCACCTGCCGGACGACGCCGACCTGCGGCTGCGCGCGATCGCGCGGCAGCAGAACGTCGTGGAGGAGGGCGTCGCCGTCCTCCCCGGCAGCGCCGCCCCGTACGCCTACCGGACGGTGCACCGGCCGGACGGCGGAGTCGACCACCACCTCGTCCGCCTCGATCCCCCGCCGCCCCCGCTCTCCCGCCGGCCGGGTGAGCCGCGATGACGCCCGCGCCCGCCCCGGCCCCGCCGTGGAACCGCACCGCGGCCATCACCTCCCCCGGCGTGAGGTCCTCGGCGTCGTCGGCCCTGCATATATGACGATTCATCCTTGTAGGTGCAGTTTCTATACACACCATGGGTGACAGCGCGAATTCGTGCTGTCATAGCTGCGCCAGATCCCCCGGCACGCATCGCACCTTCGCGGGAAGGCAGGAAGATGGGCAGATCCACGTTCGCGGCCACGACGATGGCCGTCGCACTGACGGTTTCGGGGTTGCTCGCCGCCGTAGGGAGCCCGGCCCACGCCGAGGCGGGGCAGGACAACATCGGCATGTACAAACAGGAGAAGACCCAGTGGTGCTGGGTCGCCTCCGGGCTGACGATCGCCAAGTTCCAGGGCTACGGCAGCACACAGACGGACTTCTGCACCCGGGCCCAGCCCTCCTACGGCTGCAACAACCAGCCCGCCACACTCGACGACATGGCCAGGGGCTGGAACAGCCTCGGCATGGCCCACCCCGGCTCGGGCCTGAACAGCGCGGCCACGTTCAACCAGGTCTACACCGACGTCAAGGCGGCCCGCCCGGTCGCCGCCCGCATCGGGTGGACGTCCGGCGGTGGCCACATGAACGTCGTCTACGGCTTCGACACGTCGAACAACACCATCGGCGTCGCAGACCCGTGGCCGGACACCGCCACCTACACGTGGTGGAACTACAACGACTACGTCAGCAACAGCTCGTTCAAGTGGACCCACTCCCGGATCGGCATCTCCCGTTAAGGCAGGCGGCATGCACCGAGCAAGAATGTCCAGCAAGCGGGCGGCCTCCCGCCGCTCCCGCCTGACCACCGTCCTGGTACTGAGCGCGGCCGCGCTGCTGACAGTCACCGGCCCCGCCCACGCGACCGCGCCCATGGACCCGCTCCCGGCGGACATCCCGGACTACCAGGCCGCCCTCGACCTGGTGAAGTCGGCCGACGTCCGCGCCACCGTCTGCCGGTTCCTCAGCGTGCCGGTGCCCCAGGGGGACGCGGTCGGCGCACCGCAGGCGATCCCCGACAAGGCCGACCCGTGCGAGGGCCTGCCGGCGTTCACCGTCAAGGACCCGTTGGCGCTGAACGAGATCACTCCCGGCTTCGCCGCGGGGACGTCACTGCCGATCGCCACCGAGGCGGTCAAGCTGAGCTATCTGGTCTCCGCGCTGAACGCCCCGGTCAACGGGCGGAACGCCACCGTCATGCTCGCCCCCACGCAGGGCGGCGGGTGGCATCTGGCGGCCGTGCGCGAGGGCGACAGCGACGCCACGTTCGCGGGCAGGGCCACGGTGGGGACGCTGGTGTTCTCCGAGCCGCAGATCCGCGGCTGGTACCAGCTGAAGCTCACCACGGTCGAACCGCTCAACGACCAGGCGCGGCAGGGGCTGGACGGCCAGTCGGCGGTATCGCTGAGCACCTACCAGAAGCTGGTCAAGGCCCGCTATGCCGACAAGCTGCCCGGCTCGGTGTACGACACCACGGGCATGTCCAGCGGCTACGGCGTCGCGAAGAAGTCGGCAGCCGCCCCTTCCTCGACACCCGTGCTCGTCGGCGGTTCGGGCGTGGCCCTGGCGCTCGCGGGTGGCGCCTTCGCCCTCCTCCGCCGCCGCCGGCGCGACAACGTCGCCTGAACGCGGCCACCGTCGCCTGAACGCGGCCACCGTCGCCCCGGCCCCGCCGCCGACCGGGGTCGGGGCGAGGCCGCCCACCGGTGCTGTCCCACGACGCCATCGAACGGCACGACGTACCGCAGGGTGAATCCCTCGGGAGAGGTTCGACCGGGAATCGACTGTCAGAACTGACGAGGCGTCATAGAACGGGACCGACAGCGACTCAGGTGAATCGCCGGGCGTGCGTCGACGTGATGACGACGCACGCCCGGCGCCGTCCGTACGGGAGCCGACCATGTCCGTACGGGAGCCGACCATGTCCGACCGGGAGCGGCTGCACGACGCGGTGCTCGAAGTCCGTGAGTCCTACGACCGGCTGAACGAGCAGCGGCTCGGCCGCCGGTGGGACCTCACCGACTACGCGCTCGGTTTCGTGGGCGACGTGGGCGACCTCGCGAAGCTGGTGATGGCCCACGAGGGCCACCGCACCGACGTGGCGGGCGGCCGCGAGCTGCTCGCCCACGAGCTGTCGGACTGCCTGTTCTCCCTCCTGGTGATCGCCGAGGAGACCGGCATCGACCTCGAAGCCCGGTTCGCGGCCGACATGTCCGCCCTCGCCGCCCGGGTCCGCGCGCAGCTCACCACGGGAGCGACGCCGCCTCCCGCCACCCCCTGACCCAACCGGGTGCCACGCAGTACGAGCGACGAACGCCCCGCCCCGGGGCGAATGCCCCGAATGGTGTTGCGCCTCGCCGACGTGTGGTGGAGCCTCTCAGGCTGGAGGTGGTCCAGGTGACCGACATCAGGGTCTCGCTGTCCGTGCGCGACCTCACCCACGAGGACCTGCCCTCGTGCGGCTGGGCGGGCTCCGCCCTGCACGTGCGCCGGCTCGCCGACCAGGTGCGGCGGGCCGAGCGCGGTGAGGTCGACTACCTGGCCGTGCACGGGCCCGCCGGCCTGCCGGTGGCGATCGGCGGCGTCGACTACACGGTCAGGAACGGTGCCGGCACGCTCTGGCAGCTCGGCGTCCATCCGGCGCTCCGGTCGTGCGGCATCGGCACTCTGCTGATCGCCTCCGCGGAGGCCCGGATCACCGCCCGGGGCCTGACGGTGGCCGAACTGGGCGTGGAGGAGGGCAACCCCAGGGCCCGCGCCCTCTACGAGCGGCTCGGCTACCGGGCCTACGGCCGCGAACCGGACTCCTGGGAGGCGGAGACCGCGGAGGGCTCGGTCGAACGGTACGAGACCGTGTGCACGTTGATGCGCAAGGACCTCACGTAGCCGAGGACGGGCTGCACCGACGAAGTCGGCTGGGTGCCGCAGGCTCCGCCGAAGTACCCCGTCCTCGTGCGGTGCGTCACCGGGCGGAAAAGCTCACCCCCGGCCGCGGCGCACGCCAGAATCACCTCAGGCCAGTCGGTGCGCCGACACGATCCGAAGGAGCGCCGCCATGACCCGCTACAGTGTCGACCCCGCCCGGCACGAGCTGATCGCCGCCTGGGGAACCGGCGGCGGCGACCTCTCCGCCCGCGTCGCCGTCCTCCCCGCCGAGGCCGACACCGCCGCGCTGCTGCGCCTGGCCGGCACGCTCACCCAGCTGTCCGAGGCGGCCTGGCGCACCTACACCCACCCGGCCAGCGCCGCCGACTCCCTGGAGTCCGGCAGCGAGGGATGGCGGCGCGAGCGGGAGCGCGAGGCCTTCGGCGAGGTCGCCGCCGCCGTCGCCCGCCCCAACCTGCCCCAGGGCGGGATGCTGACCGTCTCCTACAGCCCCCTGGTGGAGTCCGCGAACCGGATCGGCCGTGCCCTGGTGGCCCTGGGCGACCCGGAACTCACCGCGACCGTCCTGGCCGAGGCCGCCCAGGAGCTCGCCGCCGTGGAGAGCGCCGAACTCGGCGACCTCTCCGGCCGCGCCCAGCAGGCCGTCCTGCTCAGCCGCGAGGACGCCTCGCCCGCCCAGGTCGCCGCCGCCGACCACCTCTTCCGTCAGGACCCGTTCGGCCCCGCTGAGCTCTTCTCCGGCATCGACCCCACCGCCGCGGCCGTCGCCGCGGCCCACTGGCTCACCGCCGCGGCCGAGATCGCCGCCGAGGCCTCCGGCCACGACCGCGCCACCGTCGTGGTCGAAGCCGACGCCATCGAGGCGCTCGCCCACGAGACCCCCACCCTCGTCCTCGAACTCATCGACGCCGGAGCGTCCCCGCACGACGCCGTCGCCGGGCTCGTCCGGCACGCCCTTCAGGTGGCCGACGGTCTGCTGCCCGACCCCACCGCCCTGCGGGACCAGCTCAACGACTTCGAGGAGGCCCTCGCCGAGTACGCGGAGGACGACGGCGACGAGGGCCTCGCCCCGGAGGACACCGGCCTGCGCCTGACCCCCCTCGACCCGCGGCGCCCTGCCCGCGACCTCCTCGAAGACCTCCTCGCCGGCATCCACGGCTGCTGGCTCCTCCACGACCAGTACACCGACGCCGACCACGACGAGGACGCGACCCCGGAGACCCCCGCCCACGAGGACGACGAGGAGGCCGCTGAGGAGTTGCACCAGCAGCGCAGCCGTGGTCAGTTCGCCGCCCGGGTGCGCGCCGTCGCGGCCCGCGATCGCGACCGGCTGGTCTGACGCCGCAGCGCTGTCGAACCGCCACCGGCGGCGGCCGCTCCGCCGGCGCGACCCGGCGCGACCCGGCGCGTGCCGGCGGCGACGGACCCGACACGCCGCCGGGATCGGGGGTCCGCCCGGAACTCGTCAGCGGCCGGGTCCGGGTTCGCCGTAGCGGCGCCCCGCGCGGTCGCCGAGCACGGTGACGGCCGCGGGGAGCGGCGAGTCGGCCGCGGCCCGGGACCCGCGGACGTTGCGGCGCGGGTCCTGCCCCGGCCCCGGCAGGATCCGTGCGGCGAGGCCGAGCAGGCGGGTCGTGGTGGCGGGAGCGAGGCCCTGGAGCCGGACGCCCACCTTGGCCGCCGGGGTGAGGACGAGTTCGGGCCTGCGGCGCTCGGCGGCGCGGACGATGGCGCGGGCGGCGCGCTCCGCGTCCATGGACAGCAGGGGGAGCGACGCCGCCGCGGCGAACCAGCTGTACTCGGCGCCGGGCCTGCCGTGGAAGCGGGCCGCGGTGTGCGAGCCGGTCCGCATCAGGCCGGGCAGCACGGTGGTGACACTGACGCCGGCCCCCTCGCCCGCTCCGGCTCCCGCTCCGGCGAGTTCGGCCCGCAGTCCCTGCGACAGGCCGGCCGCGGCGAACTTCGCGGTGGCGTACGGGAGCAGGTGGGGTGCGGCGATGCGTCCGCCGACGGAGGAGATGTTCACCAGCGTGCCGGCCGTACTGGCCCGTAGGTCGGGCAAGGCCGCGAGGGTCAGCCGCAAGGGGGCGAAGAGCATCGTCTCCATCGCCTCGCGGAAGTCCTCCTCCCGCAGCGCGTCCAAGGGGCCGACCTGGATGATGCCGGCGTTGTTGACCAGCACGTCCAGGGGCCCGAAGCGGTCGTGCACCGCGTCCAGCAACGCGCGCGGGGCGGACTCGTCGGTGATGTCGCAGACCACGGACGCCACCTCGGCGCCCTCGGCACGCAGACGGCTCTCGGCGAATCCGAGCTCGCGCGGGTCGCGGGCGCAGAGCATCACCCGGCAGCCGCGCCGGGCGAGTTCCCGGGCGATGAGCAGGCCGAGGCCTCGCGACGAGCCCGTGACCAGGGCGGTCCGGTCGGCGAAGCGGTGCAGCGTTCGGGACATGGGGGCTCCCGGGAGCGGTCACGCCGGTGCGGCGTCGGGGACGGGGATCAGGCGGGGACGGGGATCAGGCGGGGACAGGGATCAGGGATTGAAGAGGATCTTGACGGCGCCGTCCTGCTTCTTCTGGAAGAGGCGGTAGGCGTCGGGCGCCTCGGCGAGCGGGAGATGGTGGGTGGCGAAGGCCTCCACGCCCAGCGGGTCGTCGTCGGAGAGCAGCGGGAGGATGTCGTCGGACCAGCGGTGGACGTTGGCCTGGCCCATGCGCAGCTGGATCTGCTTGTCGAACAGGGTGAGCATCGGGAGCGGATCGGTCATGCCGCCGTAGACCCCGGACAGGGAGATGGTGCCGCCGCGGCGGACGATGTCGATGGCGAGGTGGAGGGCGTGGAGACGGTCCACTCCCACGTGCTGCATGAGCCGGGCGGCCAGGGCGCTCGGCAGCAGGGCCGTGGACTGCTGGGCGAGGGTCGCGGCCGGCGAGCCGTGCGCCTCCATGCCGACGGCGTCGATGACGGCGTGCGGGCCGCGGCCCTCGGTCATCTCACGGATCGTGTCGGCCAGGTTCTTGCCGTGCCGGTCGAGGTCGAGGACGGTGGTCCCGCGGGCGCGGACCCGCTCCAGGCGTTCCGGTACGAGGTCCACCCCGATCACCTGGCCGGCGCCGCGGTGGGCGGCGATCCGGGTGCACATGTCGCCGATCGGCCCGAGGCCCAGGACGACCAGGCTGCCGCCATCGGGCACGTCGGCGTACTCCACGGCCTGCCAGGCGGTCGGGAGGACGTCGGAGAGCAGGACGTACCGGTCGTCGGGCGGGCCCTGCGGCACCTTGATGGGCAGCGTGTTGCCGAACGGTACGCGCAGTAGCTCGGCCTGCCCACCGGGCACCTGGCCGTAGAGCTTCGTGTACCCGAACAGTGACGCCCCGGTGCCGTACTCGCGGACCTGGGTCGTCTCGCACTGCGAGTGCAGACCCTGCACACAGGTGAAGCAGGTACCGCAGGAGACGTTGAAGGGCACCACGACCCGGTCGCCGGGCCGGACGGCGGTGACCTCGGGGCCGACCTCCTGGACCACGCCCATCGGTTCGTGGCCGAGGATGTCGCCCGGATCCAGGAACGGGCCGAGGACCTCGTAGAGGTGGAGGTCCGATCCGCACAGTCCGGTGGTGGTGATCTTCACGATGACGTCGGTCGGGTCCTCGATCACGGGATCGGGCACCGATTCGACCCGTACGTCCCGCCTTCCTTGCCAGGTCAGAGCCTTCACGGCCACTCCTCTCACTGGATCCCCCCTCGGCGCCGCGGCTCGCACGCGAGCCGCGCGGACGCGCGATTGCCGGTGCGCGCCCACCGGGAGGCGACTGGTGCCCGCCCTCCCGCACGGCCCGCGCCTGCCCGGGCGCGGGAACGTGAAACGCCCCCCGCGCAGGGGGGGCGGGTCGCCGCCGTCGCCCTCGCCCGCCGTGCGCGATCGGGCCGAAACTGCTCTGCTGGGTGCGGATGTGCCTTCCGCGCGGGATGCCGTACCCGCACCCGGTCGTGCCCGTACCCGGTCGTGCGCATCAGTACCCGGTCGTGCCAGTGCTCGGGAGAGGTCCGGGCCGAACCAGCTGCTGATGAGCGGCAAGATCATCCGCGGTCATCCCTCGGGCACCGCGCGGGACGTGCAGGACACCATGGAGTTCAGCGTGCTCCACGGCATCCGGCCGATGATCGAGACGGTGCCGCTGGACGGGACCACCGCGGCCTACGAGCGGATGCCGGCCGGCGCCGCCCGCTTGCGGCTGGTCGTCACCAGCGGCTGACCCGTGGCGCCCGCGTGGCTCGGCCCTCCCGGGTGGACCCGGGAGGGCCGAGCCACGCTTCGGGCGGGCCGCTCAGCGCCGCTCCTCCGGGCGCTGCGGCTCCTCCCAGCGGGTGTGGAAGACCCCGTCGCGGTCGACCCGCCGGTAGGTGTGCGCGCCGAAGAAGTCCCGCTGCCCCTGGACCAGGGCGGCCGGCAGCCGCTCGGCCCGCAGGCTGTCGTAGTACGCGAGCGCGGTCGCGAAGCCCGGCGCCGGCACGCCCAGCTGGGCCGCCGTCGAGACCACCCGCCGCCAGGCCGACTGGGCGGACCCGAGCGCCTCCGTGAAGTGGGCGTCGGTCAGCAGGGTGGGCAGCTCCCGGTTCCCGTCGTAGGCGGCCTTGATCCGGTCGAGGAACCTGGCCCTGATGATGCATCCGCCGCGCCAGATGGCGGCCATCTCACCGGGGTCGATCCGCCAGGAGTACTCGGCGCTGCCGGCCTGGATCTGCTGGAAGCCCTGGGCGTACGCGACCATCTTGGAGGCGTACAGGGCCTGCTCGACGTCGTCGGCGAAGCGGTCCGCGGCGGCGCTGTCCAGCCAGGTCTCGGTCGGTCCGGGCAGGCCGCGGCCCGCCTCGCGCAGGGACACGCCGCCGGACAGCGACCGGGCGAAGACCGCCTCGGCGATGCCGCCGACGGGCACCCCGAGCTCCAGCGCGGTCTGGACCGTCCAGCGCCCGGTGCCCTTCTGCTCGGCCCGGTCCAGCACGACGTCGACGAAGGGCCGGCCGGTGTCCGCGTCGGTGTGGGCCAGGATGTCCGCGGTGATCTCGATCAGGTAGGACTCCAGCCGCCCGCCGTTCCAGGTGCGGAACACCTCGGCGATCTGCGGCGGCTGCAGGCCCGCGGCGTGCCGCAGCAGGTCGTAGGCCTCGGCGATCAGCTGCATGTCCGCGTACTCGATGCCGTTGTGGACCATCTTGACGAAGTGGCCGGCGCCGTCCGGTCCGACGTGCGTGCAGCAGGGCTTGCCGTCGACCCGGGCCGCGATGTCCTCCAGCAGCGGTCCCAGCAGCCGGTACGCATCCGCCGTGCCGCCCGGCATGATGCTGGGGCCCTCCAGCGCGCCCTGCTCGCCGCCGGAGATGCCGCTGCCGACGAAGTGCAGCCCGCGCCCGCGCAGGGCGGCCTCCCGCCGTCGGGTGTCGAGGAAGTGGGCGTTCCCGCCGTCCACCAGCACGTCGCCCTCGTCGAGCAGCGGGACGAGTTCGTCGATGACCGCGTCGGTCGGCTCCCCGGCCTTGACCATGACGACGATCATGCGCGGGCGTTCGATCGCCGCGACGAACGCCTCCGGCGAGTCGGCCGGGACGAACTCGCCCTCGTGCCCGAACTCCTCCAGCAGGGCGGTGGTCCTGGTCCGGGTGCGGTTGTGCACGGCGACGCGGTAGCCGTGGCGGGCGAAGTTCCTGGCCAGGTTGCGGCCCATCACGGCCAGTCCGGTGACGCCGATCCGGGCCTTCGACTGCTCGGTCATGACGTTCTCCTCCTCGGCGGGCTCCTACTCGGCGGACAGCGAGAGGACCTCGTCCTCGGGGACCTCCAGGTACCGCTCCCCCGCGACCTCGATCTCCGAGCCCGAGAACGTGGCGAAGACGATCCGGTCGCCGACCTTGACGTCCACCGGGTGCGGCTTGCCGCTCTCCAGCGGCCGGCCGGGTCCCACCGCCACCACCTCGCCCGTACGGGTGTCGGCGTCGGCGGCGGGTTCCCCGATCGGCCTGACGACCAGGCGATCGTGCTCCGGGTGGAAGTCGGGCATGGGGTGCTCCTCTGCACTGGGCGGTACGGGTACGGCCGGTGGAATCGGCGGAACCGGGCGGCCGACGCGCGGCCGAACCGGTCCGCCTCCGATTCTCCCGGGGTTCCCGGATCCTGCACGGTCTGGCCGCGCGCCTTCGGCCTCCCGGGGCTCGCCGGGTCCTTCCGTGGGCCTCACCCGGAGCACACGCGGACCGCACCGCCACCTCGCCCGGACCACACCCGGACAGCGCAGCGCCGCGGGCGGTCGCTCAGCGGTCAGCGGGGCTGGAGCCGGGTGCGCAGGAGGCAGAACTCGTTGCCCTCCGGGTCGACCAGCACGCGCCAGTCCTCGGCGCCGGTCTGGCCGATGTCGACGGGCCTGGCGCCGAGCGCGAGCAGCCGGGCCAGTTCGGCGTCCTGGTCCCGGTCGGTGGGGCTGACGTCGATGTGCAGCCGGAGCTTCCTCCCCGGCCGGGGGTCACCACTGGGGCTGAGGACCAGGGTGGGCTGCGGGCCGCCGAAGCCGACGCCGGGCGGCCCGATCTCGATGCTCCCGTCGGCCTCCCGGCCGAGTTCGACGTAACCGAGGACCTCGCTCCAGAACGCGGCGAGTTGCTCGGGGTCGGCACAGTCGATGACCAGCTCACTGATGCGGCATGTCATGCCCGCCAGTGTACGGAGCCGGGCCGGGCGGCCGGCCTCGGTGCTCCCCCGAGCCGCCGGTTCCGTCCCCGGCGGCTCGGAGGACTCCGACGGGAGGTGGCGGCCTCCCGTCGGAGGCCGGCTCAGTGCCGCTCCGCCGTACCGCGGGCCCAGCTGCCGAGCACGGGGACGCAGCGCTCGGCGAAGTCCTCGTAGTCGGCGGCCGTGTTGTAGACGTGGGTCGAGAGGCGGAAGTAGCCGACGCCGTCGAAGCTGGTGAACGCGGCCTCGACGCCCAGCTCGGCCGCCACCCGGTCGCGCAGGGCGTCGGCTTCGAGTCGGGTGGCGGCCAGGCCGTCGGGGAGCCGGACCAGCCGCAGGGCGTTCACCGGCATGCCGACGTCGACGGCGGCGCTCTCGCCGGTCAGCTTCGTGACGGCCTCGCCGACGATGCGTTCGGCGTAGTCCGCCAGCTCGCGCAGGTAGTCGCGGGCGGCCGCCCAGCCCCAGGTCCGCTCGATGAAGCCCAGCGCCTCCGGGGCCGCCAGGTAGCTGCTGGCGTCGATCGTGCCCTGGGTGTCGAAGCGCTCGGGGAACGGGGCTTCGGCCGCCCAGGAGTCGATCAACGGGTAGAGCTGGTGACGGAGTTCGCTGCGGACCACCAGGGCCGAGGCGCCGCGCGGGGAGCAGCCGAACTTGTGCAGGTTGCCGACCCAGACGTCGAACTCCAGCCCGGCCAGGGGGTCTTCGGCCAGGCCCGGTACGTGGGCCCCGTCTATCAGCAGGGGGATGCCCAGCTCCCGGGCCGCCGCTCCGATCTCCTTCACCGGCATCCAGCGGGCGGTGGCCGAGGTGATGTGGTCGAGGACGATCAGCGCGGTCCGGTCGGTGACCTCGGCGAGCACCGCGGCGCAGGCCTCCTCGGCCGTGGCGTCAAGCGGCACCCGTGCTGTCCGGACGCTGCCGCCCCAGCGGCGGGCCAGCCGCTCGGCGCCCATGGTGACGGCGCCGTAGCCGTGGTCGGTGACCAGCACCTCGCCGCCGGGCCGGGCCGGGAGGTTGCCGTACACGACGCTCGCGCCCGCGCTGGCGTTGGGCACGAGGGCGAGGTCGCGCGGGTCGACCCGCAGGAAGTCCGCGACCTTCGACCGGGCGGCCGCCACCCGCCCGGGCAGGGCCGGGAACCACACCACCGGCGCCCGGTCCATCTCGGCGCGCAGCCGCTGCTGCTCCTGCTGCGCGGCCTCCGGGACGGCGCCGAAGGAGCCGTGGTTGAGGTGGGTCAGCGCCGGGTCCAGCGTCCAGGCGCCGGCGGCGGGCCGACCGTCCGGCAGCAGCAGGGGAAGCGGGGCGGGACTCATGTCGTCTCCAGGAGGGTGCCGTCGGTCGCAGGGTGAGGGTCGTCCGGTGGGGCTGCCGGAGAATCCGGTCCATCATGACGTCCGAGGCCTACGGTGCCTACCGCGGCCCCCGGTTCGGGCCCCGGGCCCCGGGCGGCCCGTGGTGCTCGCGCCCTCCGGTGCGGGAGCGGCGCCCGGCCCGGTAGCGTGCCGGGATGGGAAAGATCGTCACGTATCTGGAGATGACCGGTCGCGAGGAGCTGACGCCGGGTCGGGCGGTGCCCGGGATGGAGCTCCGGCGCGAGGAGGGCTTGTCGGCGCTGGTGCGTTCGGTCCAGGCCCGGGTCGGGGCCCCGTACGGCTGGCGCAGTTCCAGCCGGACCGACCAGCAGTGGACGGAGCTGGCGCGGGCGCACCCGCACCGCCAGTACTGGCTGGTCGAACTGTCGGGCACGACGGCCGGGATCGCCGCCCTGGAGCCCCAGGCCGGCGGGGAGGTGGAGATCGTCACCTTCGGGCTCCTGCCTGAGTACGTCGGGCAGGGGCTCGGCGGCCACGCGCTCACCCTCGCCCTGCGGCAGGCCTGGGCGACCGAGCCGTTCGAGGCGGAGTCGGTCCGCAGGGTGTGGCTGCACACCGATTCGAACGACCACCCGACCGCGCTGGGCAACTACCTGCGCCGGGGTTTGCGCGTCCACCGCACCGAGACCGTCGAGGGCGCCTGACCGGGCCGTCTCCCGCCGGCCGCGGCTGCCCCGGCGCCACACCGCGGCGGCCGCGGCCGCCCCCTCCTGCCGGTCGTGCTGCCCGCGCACCGCCTGGATCGCCTCCCGTGCAGGCTTGCTGTCAGCGGCCTGTGATGCCGTGTCAGTGAGCTGTGTGCGATCCATCAGTGGCCCCGTGGAACCTCGGAGTGCCTGAAGGGTTCAGGCTTCGGAGGGGAGTTCCCGTGCATGACGTGGTAATCGTGGGCGCCGGCCCGGTCGGTCTGTTCCTCGCCTGTGAGCTCGGCCTCGCGGGCTGTTCGGTCCTGGTTCTCGAACGGGAGGCCGAGCCCGGCTCCCCCTGGCGGGCGGCGCCGCTCGGGAGCCGGGGCCTCAACACCGCGTCGGCCGAGGCGTTCCACCGCCGGGGGCTGCTGGACCGGCTGCGGAAGGCCGCGGGTCTCGACGACGCGCCCGGGTCGGCCCGGCCGCGCCTGGGCGGCCACTTCGGCGGAATGATGCTCGACCCGGCCAGGATCGACGTCGCCGCCCTGCCGTTCCGGCTTCCCGGCTCGGCCACGGAGAGCATGATGGCGTCCCTCGACGTGGTCGAGGGGCTGCTGTCCGAGCGGGCGACCGCACTCGGCGTGGAGATCAGGCGCGGCGTCACGGTCTCGGCGGTCACCCAGGACGACGAGGGCGTGGTGGCCTGGGCGGGCGAGGACGCGTACCCGGCGCGCTGGCTGGTCGGCTGCGACGGCGGACGCAGCGCCGTGCGCCGGCTCACGGGCTTCGACTTCGTCGGCACCGGGCCGCAGCTCACCGGCTACTCGATGCGCGCCACCCTGGCCGATCCCGAGGAGCTGGCTTTCGGCTTCAACCTCACACCGACGGGCCTGTACGTCCGGATGCCCGGCAAGGGCCACCTCGCCATGATGGACTTCGACGGCGGCGCGTTCGACCGCTCGCAGACGCCCACCCGCGCGCACCTCCAGTCGGTGCTGCGCCGGGTCTCCGGGACGGACGTGACGCTGGGCGAGGTCGACCTGGTGTCGACCTTCACCGACCGGGCGATGCAGACGACGACCTACCGGCAGGGGCGCGTCCTGCTCGCGGGCGACGCCGCGCACATCCACTCCCCGCTGGGCGGCCAGGGGCTCAACACCGGCATCGGCGACGCCGTGAACCTGGGCTGGAAGCTCGCGGCGACCGTGCACGGGCACGCGCCGGACGGACTCCTCGACAGCTACACCCGGGAGCGCCACCCGGTCGGCGCCGCGGTGCTCGACTGGACGCGCGCCCAGGTGGCGGCCATGCGGCCGGACCCGCACGGGCGGGCGATCCAGGCGGTGGTGCGCGAGCTGATCGGCACCCGTGACGGAGCGACCTTCGTGTTCGAGCGGATATCGGGCGCCTCGGTCCGCTACGACCTCGGCGACGAGAACCCGCTGGTCGGCCGCAGCGCCCCGGACTTCCTCCTCGGGGACGGCACCCGCCTCGGCGAGCTGCTGCGGGACGGCCGGGGCGTCCTGCTCGACTTCACGGTCGACCGGCACCTGCGCGAGGTGGCCGGGGACCGGGAGAGCCGGATCCGGTACGCGGCCGGGCCGGCCGCGAACGACCTCGGGTTCGGCGCCGTACTCGTCCGGCCCGACGGCACCGTCGCGTGGGCGGACGGCCACGACCCCGACCGCAAGTCCCTCGCCTCCGCCGCCGACCAGTGGTTCGGCGCTCCGGCGTCCTGACGCGGTCCCGGCTCCTCCCCTCCTCTCGCCTGCTCGACCGAGTTCCAGGAGCACGCCCATGACGATCGCCGGTTGCCCGTGAGCAGCCGGCCGGACCGGGTTCCTGCGGGAAACCGGTGATCGCCTGTCATGACCCCACCGTTCCCCCTAGCCTGTGAGGGCTCACGGGAGGGGGACACGTTGGAGCGACTCGGGGCCGGGGACCCACGTCAGGCCGGGCCGTACACGCTGATGGGGCGGCTCGGGGCCGGCGGCATGGGCGCGGTGTATCTGGGGCGGTCGGCCGGCGGGCGGACCGTCGCGGTCAAGGTGGTGCGGCCGGAGCTGGCCGGGGACGGGTCCTTCCGGGCGCGCTTCCGGCAGGAGGTAGCGGCGGCCCGGCAGGTCTCCGGGGCGTTCACCGCCCCGGTGGTGGACGCCGACACCGAGGCCGCCACGCCCTGGATGGCGACCGCGTTCGTGGTCGGCGTCCCGCTCCAGGATGCGGTGGCCCGGCACGGCCCGCTGCCCGGGGTGACCGTGCGGACGCTGGCCGCCGGGCTGGCGGAGGCGCTGACCGAGGTGCACCGGGCCGGGCTGATCCACCGTGACCTGAAGCCCGGCAACGTGCTGCTGGCACTGGACGGGCCGCACGTCATCGACTTCGGGATCTCCCGGGCGGCCGACGGCACCGGGCTGACCACGACCGGCGCGGTCATCGGGTCGGCGCCGTACATGTCGCCGGAACAGGCGCTGGGCGAGCCGCTCACCCCGGCGAGCGACGTGTTCGCGCTGGGCTCGACGGTCGCCTACGCCGCGCTCGGCACCCGGCTGTTCGGCGACGGCGCCGGGGCGGCGGTGCTGTTCCGGGTGGTGAACACCGACCCGGACCTGAGCGGCCTCCCGGACGGGATCCGGCACCTGGTCGCCGGGTGCCTCGCCAAGAACCCGAACCACCGCCCGACACCGCGCCAACTGGTCGAGCTGGTGGAGCGGATCGGCCGCCCGGACCCGGCGGACGGCTGGCTCCCGCCGGCCGTCGCGACGGACGTGATCGCCGCACGCGGTGTGCTGACCGCCCTGCCCCTCCCGGACCCGGGCCCACCCGGCGCTCCCCCCGCGACGACTCCGCTGCCCGCCGACCCCGGCCCCGGGGGCCGGCCGCCCGAGGACGCGGTGCCCGCCCGCCGCCCGAGCCGCCGGACGGTGCTGTTCGGCGTCGGCGGCGGCGTGCTCGCGGCGGCGGGGGCCGCCACCACGATCGCGCTGCTGAACGACCGGGGCGGCCGCGGCGCCACGGCCGGCAGCACGGGCGGCAGCACGCCGTCCGCCCCCGTCCGCCCCTCGGGCGCCGAGGTGCCCGAGATCGGGCCGAGCTGGCAGGCGACCCAGCCGAACCCCTGTCCCCAGGTGCTCTCCGCGGACGGCGTGGTGGTCAGCGTCTCCATCCTCAACATCTGGGGGGTGGACGACACCGGCCGCACCAAGTGGACGGTGGACGGCGCCACCGTGGGCGGCGCCTTCGCGATCGACCCGACCACCCCGCGGTCCGTCGCCGGGCTCGACGGCGACCGGCTCTACGCCATCGGAGGGTCACCCACGGCGCCCGAGCTCCTGGCGTTCACCCTGGCCGAGGGCAGACTCGACTGGCGGCTGCCGCAGGGCCGGAAGAACGCGGCGGGCGTCCTCTCCTTCGCCGGGATCCGCGCCGGCAAGGCCTACTGGCTCGGCTTCGGCGACGGCAACGACCACGGTGACCTCGTCCCGGCCGGCACCCACGTCTGGGCGGTGGACCTCGCCACCCGGCAGAGCCTCTGGTTCCACGGCGAGGACACCATGCTGCTCCAGTCGACGGTGCCGACGGACGACCGGATCGTGGTCTCCGACCTCGACCAGCTGAAGGCCCTGGACGCGAAGGGCGGGACCGTCTGGGAACGCAGGCTCGCCGCGTTCGGCCTCGGAACCGCCGGGAGGTACGTGCTCGCCCCGGACAAGGACGGCACGCTGACCGCCCTGGACCCGGACACCGGCGGCCCGGCGTGGACGGCGAGCGGCGTCGTCGGCGCCTCGAAGCTCGGTGACGGCTTCGCCACCAGCGAGGACGGCCGCCTGCTCTACCTCCTCTGGCGGGACGGGGACGGCGGTTGCTCGATCGGCACCGTGGACCCGGCGAACGGCCGCCCCGGCTGGCGGACCCCGCTGCCGCCCGACTCCCCCGACGCCCCCTTCCTCGGGGCCCGCCTGCTCCGCGCCGACGGCAACCTCTACCGGATGGGCGCCGACGCCGTGCTGTGGGCGCTCGACCCGGCCGACGGCAAGGCCCGCTGGAAGTACTCCGGGCTCAAGGGCCGGGACGCCACGAAGCTGGCCTGGAGCGCCGGCGCCGGACGGCTCTGCGTCTCCGACACGACGACCCGGACGATCACCTCGCTGCCCGCGAAAGGGGCCTGAGCATGCGCCGGCTGGAACCCGCCGACCCCACCCGGATCGGCCCGTACGCCCTGCTCGGCAGGCTGGGCGCCGGGGGCATGGGGGTGGTCTACCTCGGCCGATCGGCGGGCGGCCGGACCGTCGCGGTCAAGGTGGTCCGGCCCGAACTGGCCGCCGACCCGGGGTTCCGCGCCCGCTTCCGGGCCGAGGTGAACGCGGCGCGGGCGGCCTCCTCCGCGTTCACCGCCCCGGTCGTGGACGCCGACACCGACGCGCCCGTGCCCTGGATGGCGACCGCCTTCGTGCCCGGGATCGCGCTGGACGAGGCGGTCCGGCTGGTCGGCGCGTTCCCCGAGCACGTGCTGCGCATCCTGGCGGCCGGGATCGCCGAGGAACTGAGGAACATCCACGCCGCCGGGCTGACCCACCGGGACCTCAAGCCGAGCAACGTGCTGCTGGCGCTGGACGGGCCGCACGTCATCGACTTCGGCATCGCCCGGGCGGCCGACGGCACCGCACTGACCGCCGAGGGCACCGTCCTCGGCTCGGCCGCCTTCATGTCGCCGGAACAGGCGAGCGGCGAGCGGGCGGGCCCGCCGAGCGACGTGTTCTCGCTCGGCTCGACGCTGGCCTACGCCGGTACCGGCGGGACCGCGCCGTTCGGCGGCGGGCATCCGCTACAGGTCCTGTACCAGGTGGTGCACGAGGAGCCGGACCTCGCGGCGGTGCCCGCCGGAGTTCGGTTGCTGGTCGCCGCCTGCCTGGCCAAGGCCCCGGGCGACCGGCCGACGCCGCAGCAGCTCGCCGCCTCCCAGGGCGCGGGACCGCTGACCCCGGGGACGTGGCTGCACCCCGCGCTGGTCGCGGCGATCGAGGAGGCGGCGGCCGTGATGGCCCCGTCGTCCGCCGCGGCGGCCCAGCCGCCGTCCGGGCTGTCTCCCCTGCCGCCCCTGCCGCCCGGGCAGTCGGCGGCGGGCCCGGACTCGCCGCCGACCGCGCGGCAGACGGTGCGGCTCGGACCGGTCGACGTCCGGCCCCGGCCCGGTCGCCGCAAGCTGCTGCTCGGCCTGGCCGGCGGGGTCGTGGTGGCCGCGGCCGGCGGCGGCACGGTGTTCCTCACCGGCGGCGGCGCGCCCGAGAAGCCGACAACCCCCGGAGCCGGTGGGCCGCCGGCGACGGCGCCGGCCGCCGACCCGACCGACTCCTCGCGCTCGCTGGACACGGACGTGGTGGCGACCCCGCTCTGGACGGTTCCGCTGGTCGAACCGGTGATCGCGCTGACCGGGAGCGGCGACACCGTGGTGGCCGCCGGGATGACGGGCGTGTGGGCGGTCGACCGCGCCGGGCAGACCCGCTGGGGGCCGTTGACCAACTACACCTCGCCGTCCGGCGCCGGCCTCGGTGACCGCCCGGTGGCCGTCGACGCCACCATGGCCTACCTGATGGGCTACGGCGGCCCCGGCAACCTGACGTACGCCCTCAAGGCCGTCGACCTCGCGACCGGCGCCGCCGCCTGGACCCTCTCCCCGCCGGACCTGCACGTCTCGCCGTCCGCCTCGGTGGTCGGCCTCCTCGACGGCCTCGTCTACGTCGCCGGCGAGGCGAAGGGCACCTTCCACCTGGCCGACCCGACCGCCCCGGTCACCTACGCGGCGGCCTTCGTCTGGGCGGTGGAGCCGGCCACGGGCCGGCTCCGGTGGCAACTGGTGCGCCCGCACGACGTCCTGGAGAACTCCAGGCTCTCCGTCCCGTCCGCCGGGACCCGCCTGCTGTTCGAGACCTACGCGATGGACCTCACCACCTACCGGAGGACCGGGAAGCTGGAGGCGCTCGACACCGGCAACGGCGGAAAGAGCCTCTGGGAGCAGCTGGCCCCCGGCAGTGGCGCCCTCGTGCCCGGGCTGCCCTACTTCGCCGACGGCCCGCACACCTCGGCCGGCGGCTACTTCCTCCACCTCGCCGACCGGCTGTACGCGGTCGACCCGGCGGACGGCAAGGTGGTGTGGCAGTCGGCCGGGGAGTGGAACTTCCGGAGCGCTGTGGCGAGCCCCGACGGCACCGCCGTCTTCGCCGTGGGATCGCACTACGCGAAGGGAGTGGTGGTCGTCCAGTCCTTCGACGCCCGGACCGGCGCCGTCCACTGGTCGGGCTCGCTGCCGAGCGCGCCGCTCCTCGACATGGCGGCGCACTACGCGGACGGCACCGTCTACATCTGGGTCCACGGCAAGGTCTGGGCGCTGGACCCGGCCACCGGCGCACCCCGCTGGACCTTCGGGTTCCACCCCAACGGAGGTTCGACGACCCCCGTGCCGTACTGGGCGGGCGGCGGGCGGATCTACGGCCCGACCGACAAGGGACTGGCGGCGATCGCCGCCGACGGCAAGGCGGCCCACGGCTGAACCCGCCCGCCCGGGCCGGGAGCCGGGCGAGGCGGGGAACCCGGTCGGGGCGAGGAACCCGCCGGGCAGCGGAACCGGCCGGGCCGGGTGCCGCGTCGAAGCGAACGAGGGCGCGCCGGTTCGGCGGCAGCGCCGGGACGGGGGTCCGCACCGGTCATGGGATTCGTCATCCTGCTGCTCGTACTCGCCGGCGGGGCGGGCCTGATCCTGTCCGGCGTCAGCAAGCTGAACACCGCCGTACCCACCTGCTACGGCAAACCGATGGTGCCGGGCGACGTCTGCCACCCCAAGGTCACCGGCTCGTTCTCCGAGGGCATGCCCGAGCCCCACGACGCCACCTACCAGGAGCAGTTGAACAGCCTGACCAGCGGCGGCTGGACGTCCATCGGGCTCGGCGCGGTGCTGATGGTGCTCGCCGTGGTGATCGGCCTCGCCTGGGCCGCCGCCGCGGGCCGCGCCCAGGAGCCGTGAGGCGGCCCGCCGGCATCCGCGCCTCCCGCACGTCGACCGCGGCCGGGCCGGTGCCGTACGGGGTCACCCGTCCGCCGGGCTGCGTTTGGAGGGCGATCAAGGGGTAGGCGGGGCATGGTGGCGGCACCGATGTCGCCGCCCCTGTCGTCACCGAGCCGAGGAGCACACCCATGACCGACGACGTACTGGTCGAGGACCTGTACCGGTTCGAGGACCTGCTGGTCCCCGAGGAGGCCGAGGTGCTGCGGCGGGTCCGTGACTTCCTGCGGCAGGAGGTCGCCCCGCACGCCAACGAGTGGTGGGGCCGGGCCGCGTTCCCGCACCACCTGATCCCCCGCTACGCCGAGCTGGGCATCTGCGGCCTCGCCTACCGGGAGAATCCCGCAAGCAGCCTGCTGAACGGCTTCATCGCCCTGGAGATGGCCAGGGTGGACGCCTCCCTGTCGACCTTCTACGGGGTCCACGCCGGGCTGGCGATGGGCAGCATCGCCCGTTGCGGCTCGCCGGAGCAGCGCGAGCGCTGGCTCCCGGCGATGACCCGGATGGAGCAGATCGGCGCCTTCGCGCTGACCGAGCCGCAGGGCGGCTCCGACGTCGCCGCCGGGCTGCGCACCACCGCCCGGCGCGAGGGCGACACCTGGGTGCTCAACGGCGCCAAGCGGTGGATCGGCAACGCGACCTTCGCGGACCTGGTGGTCGTCTGGGCCAAGGACGAGGAGAGCGGACACGTCCTGGGCTTCGTGGTGCACGGTGACAACCCCGGCTTCACCGCCACCAGGATCGAGAACAAGATGGCCCTGCGCACCGTGGAGAACGCGGACGTGGTGCTCACCGAGTGCCTGGTCCCCGAAGCGGACCGGCTGCAGCGGGCGGAGGGCTTCCGCGACACCGCCGACGTGCTGCGGCACACCCGGAGCGGGGTGGCCTGGGAGGCGGTCGGGGTGATGCTGGGCGCCTACCGGATCGCCCTGGACTACACCCGTGAGCGCGAGCAGTTCGGCGGCCCGATCGCCCGCTTCCAGCTCGTCCAGGACCTGCTGGTGCGGATGCTCGGCAACGCCACCGCCTGCCTGGGCATGGTGGTGCGGCTGGCACAGCTGGAGGACGCCGGCACGTTCCGGGACGAGCACTCCGCGCTGGCCAAGGCGTACTGCACCAGCCGGATGCGGGAGACCGTCGGCTGGGGCCGCGAGCTGCTGGCGGGCAACGGCATCGTGCTGGACTACAGCATCGCCCGCTTCGTCGCCGACGCCGAGGCGCTCTACTCCTACGAGGGCACCCGGGAGATCAACACCCTGATCGTCGGCCGCGCCGCGACGGGCATCGGCGCCTTCGTCTGACGCCCGCCCAGGACCCCCGGGCGCTGCCGGATGCCTCTCCCCCGGACCGACCTGCCGAAACGATCGGAGCCTTCGTGGTGGACGTCTTCATCCTCGGTATCACGGGCAAGGTCGGCCCCCTGCTCACGCGGGAGCCGCTCGCCAGGGGCGACACCGTCCGTGGCGTCGTACGCCGTGAGGAACAGCGGGCGGAGCTCGCCGAGCCGGGTGTCCACGCGCTGGTCGGACACCTCGCCGGACCGTCCGTGCCGGAGCTGGCGGAGGCCTTCGGGAACGCCGACGCCGTCGTCTTCGCCGCCGGATCCAACGGGGGCGCCGCACGGACCACGAAGGCGATCGAGGGCGGCGGTCGGTCACCGGCTCGCCGCCGCCACCCGGGCGGCGTGGACGACCTGCGCGACCGCCTGGACGGTGTCGATCCCGTACTCCTCGCTGGGGTTGTCCCGGGTGAGGATCGCGATGCGGTACGGCTCGCCCGGGTCGGTGAAGATCCCGAGGCTGTGCACGTGCCAGGCGTGCCGCTCCCGCGGCGCCCAGCCGTTCTTCACGTGGACGGTGGTGCCGTCGGGGGCGCCGAGCGGGGCGCCCCAGGCCTGGTCCTCCTCGACCTGGTTCATCAGGTCCAGGCCGAACGCGCGGTGCTCCGGGGTGAGCACCGGGCCCGGTGCGGCGAAGACGGCGAGCTGCTTCATCTCGTCACCGGCGGTGATCTGGGTGCGCCCCCACCGGTCGCCGTCCGCGAGGACGGTGTCCGCCATGCCGGAGAGGCGCAGGAACTCCGCCAGCCGCGCCCGCCCCAGGTCCCGCCAGAGGGCGGTGGCCGCGTCGTTGTCCGACTGGACGATCATCGGCCGCAGGTTGTCCTCCTCGAACGGCGTCAGCGCGCGCCCTTCGTCCTGGGCGCGGCGCAGCACCGCACCCATGATCGTCACCTTGATGACACTGGCCGAGTCGAACCGCTCGCGGGCCCGGACCGCGCAGGACAGCCCGGTGCCCGGGTCCTCGACCGCGACGGCGACGGTGCTGTGACGCTCCGACACCACGCGGGTGATCGCGCGGGTCAGCTCCTCGGCGGGCCGGGAGTGGGCCACCGAGGAGCAGCGGCCGGACTCCGGGCCTGCGGGGCCGGTGACGGCCGGTGCGGGTTCCGAGGCCACGAACAGCAGGGTCGCGGCGGTGATCAGCCTGGTCGTGGTGCGGCTGCCGGCGGGGAGCGGAAGGGTCATCGCCCGATCATCGCGGACGGGACGGGCGCCCGGCCGATGACGCACCGTGGCCGCCCGGGGCGGCGTGCCGGGGGCGCCGGCCCGGGTCCCGGTGACGTCGCCCCCGGTCCGGGTGGATGCTGGGAGGAGCGAGGCGGGCCGATCGGGATCGAGGAGGTCCGGGATGGGATTCATCGGCACGGTGGGGCTGGTGCTCCACCCCGAACGGACCAGCGCACCCACCGTGGCCACCGTGGTCCGCTGGAGCCGGGCGCGGGACGCCAAGGTCCTCGGACTGACGGCGGAGGTGGCCCGGATCGGGTGCGACGCCGTGGCGGTCGGGGCCGAGGAGATGGCCGCCACCGCCGATCTGCTGATCAGCCTGGGCGGGGACGGCACGATGCTGCGCGCGATGCGGCTGGTCGCCGGGAGCCGGGTCCCGGTGCTGGGCGTCAACGTCGGGCGGCTGGGCTTCCTCGCCGAGGTCGACATCCCGGAGCTGCCGGACGCCCTCGACGCGATCGACGATCTGCGGTTCACCGTGGAGTCCCGCTCCGGTGTCCAGGCCACGTTCGGTGACTCCCGGGAGACGGCGCTCAACGACGTGGTGCTGCTGCGCAGCCCCGGGCACAGGTCGGCGGCCGTGGCGGTCCGGGTCCAGGGGCAGCCCTTCGTGTCGTACACCGCCGACGCCGTCGTCGTGGCCACGCCGACCGGCTCCACGGCGTACAGCTTCTCCGCCGGCGGGCCGATCGTCTCCCCCAACGCCGAGGGCCTGCTGGTGACGCCGGTGGCCCCGCACGCGGCGTTCAACCGGTCCGTGTTCCTCTCCGGCGGGGAGCGGCTCGCCCTGGAGGTCCTGCCGCACAGCGGGGACCTCGCCATCGAGGCCGACGGCCTGCTGGTCGGCCGCGTCCGGCCGGGCGACGTCGTCGAGGTGACGATGCTCCCCGCCGCCTCGCGGGTCGTCCGGCTCGGCCGCACCACCTTCTACCAGCGCGCCCAGCGCAAGCTCCGGCTCACCGGCTCGGCGGAACCCGCCTGAGGAAGGCCCTCTCCCGAGGAAGGGCCGTCTCCCGACGGTGCCCGGCCGGTGCGCTGCTCGGGTCGGCCGGAGGCGGTCGTCGTCGCCCGAGCCGCTCGTCGGCGGCCGGTGAGGGACCGGCTCCGGCCACGTCACCGGCGGTGTGGTGACGTGCCCCCGGGCCTCAGGGGCGCTCAGGACGTGGGCGGGGCGCTCAGCACGTGGGCGCGGGAGGCGTGGACGTCGGCGCGCAGGGCGGTCAGGTCGACGTCGAGGACGTGTCCGTTCCACTTGCGGGGCTCACCGTCGATCAGGACCGCGGCGATGTTGCGGGCGTCGGAGCCGAGGACGAGCGTGCCGATCGGGTCGTTGAGCGGCATGTTGTTGAGGTCCTCGGCCCGGACCACCAGCAGGTCGGCCTTCTTGCCGGGGGTGAGGGAGCCGGTGACGGCGGCGAGGCCGTTGGTGCGGGCGCCCTGGAGGGTGGCGAAGTCCAGCACGTCGTGGGTGGTGATCCGGGAGGGCTGCCGGTCGGTGCCGTGGGCGGCGTTGACGGCGCGCATTCGCTGGATGGCGTGCAGGGTCCGCATCTGGGTGAACATGTCGCTGGCCAGGGCGACTTCGACGTCGATGCTCAGGCCGGGGCGGACGCCGGCGGCGAGGGCCTCGTCCACGGCGGGGATCGCGGTCTCCAGGCCGATCTGGGCGTCGGAGGTGGGGGCGAGTGCCACGGTGGTGCCGGTCTCCCCGATGGCCTTCCAGGCGTCGGAGGTGAGCCCGGTGGCGTGGATCAGGGTGACGTCGGGGCCGAGGATGCCGTGCTCCGCCCAGCGGAGCACGGCCTCGGAGGAGGCCGTGCCGAAGACGGCGTCCACGCTCACGCCGATGCCCAGGTCCTCGGCGACGCGGGCGAGTTCGGGACCGTAGGCGAGCGCGGGGCCGGCGATCTCCTCGGTGGCCAGGGCTGCCAGGCGCAGGGTGAGCAGTTGGTCGTCGCTGCCGAAGTAGCGGTCCCTGAGCCGGGTGAGGTCGCCGGGCCACTGCTGGTCCCAGGTGCCGAAGTGCGGGCCCATGGAGGCGTGCACGCCGCGGATGCCGGTGTCGAGGAGGGCCTGGACGGCGGCGTCGGAGTGGTCGCCGGTGCGGGAGTTGTGGGAGAAGTCGAGCATGGTGGTGATACCGCTGTCGATCGCGGTCAGGGCGGCCAGCCTGGTCCCGGTGTACATGTCCTCGGGCCGGTAGACGGTGGCGTAACCGGCCAGGGTCGCGGTGACGTAGCCGCCCAGGTCGTCGACGTCCGGCATGATCCGGCGCAACTGGGCCTCCCAGGCGTGGCGGTGGGTGTCGACGAAACCGGGGCAGAGGATCGTGCCGGTGGCGTCGACGACCACGGCGTCGACCGCGCTCAGGCCGGGCCCGACGGCGGCGACGGTGTCGCCCTCGACGAGCAGGTCGCCCCGGTCGAGGACACCGAGCGCCGGGTCCATGGTGACGACGGTGGCGCCGGTGAACAGGATCCGCCGCCGGTCGGCGGGCAGGCTCCGGATCCGGGCGAGGGCGGCGTCTTCGGCGGTGGGGCGGGCGTGGGGGACGTGCACGGGGTTCCCTTCCGGCGGTGGGTACGGCGACTGCCGCGGAGCCAGCCTGCCGCTCCGCCGTGGCCGGAACCAGGCCGCGCCGTCCCCGGGTGCCGGGCACCCACCCGCCGCAGCGCGCGGCGGTGCCGACCCGCGCCGAGGAATGCGGAACACCCGGCCCGCCTCGATGGAGGCGGGCCGGGTTGCGGGTGTGGCGGGAGGGCACGCGGGGTCGGGGGTGTGGCGCGAAGGGGGCGCCGGGTCAGCCGGTGCTGAGCGCGCGGGCGGGTGCCACCCGCGTCGCCGGGGTGAGCCCGGCCAGGGCGCGGAGCCCGGCCAGGGCGGCGACAGCGGTGGGTTCGGCCTGGTAGACGACCAGTTGCTGGTGCGGTGCGCCGTTGACGGTGAAGGCGGAGAACTCGATCTCCAGGGCGCCCACCTCGGGGTGCGCGAGCCGCTTCGACTGCTGGGTCTTGGCCCGCACGTCGTGCCGGGCCCACAGCTCGCCGAACTCCGGGCTCCGCGCGCGCAGGGTGGCGACGACTTCGGCGATCCGCGGCGAGTCGGGGTGGTGTCCGTGGGCGGCGCGGAGTTCGGCGACGCAGGAGTGCGCGGAGCGCTCCCAGTCCCGGTAGAAGGAGCGGCCGGCGGGGTCGAGGAAGGCCATCCCGGCCAGGTTGTCGAACCTCTGGAACCCGCTGTGCAGGGCGCCGGCGAGGCGGTTGTGCGCCAGGACGTCCAGGGCCGGCCCCAGGACGAAGGCGGGCGTGTCGGGCCAGCTGTCGAGCAGTCGCCGCAGCTGGGGGCCGACGCGTTCGTGCCCGGCGGGCGCGCCCCGGCGTTCCTGGGGTGCCCGGACGAGTCGGCGCAGGTGGGCGAGCGCCTCGCCGTCGAGGTGGAGGGCGGCCGCGACGGCCTCGACGACCTGGGGCGAGGGATTGGTCTCGCGCCCCTGCTCCAGGCGCGTGTAGTAGTCGGCGCTCACGCCCGCCAGCATCGCGACCTCCTCGCGGCGCAGCCCCGGGACCCGACGGCGGCCGTGCTCCGGCAGGCCCACGCCCTGCGGCCGGAGGGCTTCGCGCCGTGCTCGGAGGTACTCGCCCAAGGAACTGCTGCTGTCGCTCATGACCCGACCCGGTGGAGGAGGAGGCCGGCTCCGTCGGTGCGGTGCGGGAGGCCCGGGCGTCCCGCACCGCACCCGCGGGGCCGATCCGACGCGGATCGGATCGCCGGGCCGCGGTCCGCGGTGCCCGGCGGCACGAGGTCATTCCTACCCTGTCAGCAGCCGGTGAGCCTGGCCCTGCCGCACCCAGGCAACCCCGCCCCTGGTCCCGGACGTCCCGGTCGCCAACCGGCCCGTCGTCGCCGCCTTTCTGGCGCACGGCTTCGCCGGTGCCGTCGCGGCCCGGCTCGGCGACGACACCGTGACCAAGGCGGACCTGGTCGACGCCGCGAGGGCCGCCGCACCCTCCTGGTGGCGCTGTCACCCCCGGAGCGCGGGCTCCGTCGGCCGGCGGTCAGCCGTTGAGCGTCTTCATGTACTCCGGCGGGTACCGGTCGCCGGTGACCGCGCCGTGGGGTGCGACCGCCTCGATCGCGGCGATGTCCTCGGGGGTGAGGGCCAGCTCGGTTGCGGCGACGTTCTCCTCCAGGTAACTGCGGCGCTTGGTGCCGGGGATGGCGACGGCGCCCTGGTGCCGGACCCAGGCGAGCGCCAGCTGGGAGGGCGTCACGCCCTTGGCGGCGGCGATCCGGCGAACCTCGCGCACGACCTCCAGGTTGCGGTCGAAGTTCTTCCCCTGGAAGCGCGGATCCGTCCGGCGCCAGTCGTCCGCGGCGAAGTCGTCGGGGCTGGTGATCGCGCCGGAGAGGAAGCCGCGGCCCAGCGGGGAGTAGGCGACCAGACCGATGCCCAGCTCCCGCAGCGTCTCCCGCACCCCGTCGTGCTCGATGCCGCGCTCGAAGAGCGAGTACTCGGTCTGCACGGCGGTGAGCGGGTGGACGGCGTGGGCACGCCGGATGGTCCGCGCGGACGCCTCGCAGACGCCGATGTAGCGGATCTTGCCGGCGGCCACCAGCTCGGCCAGCGCGCCGACGGTCTCCTCGATCGGCACCCCGGGGTCGATGCGGTGCAGGTAGTACAGGTCGACGTAGTCCGTGCCCAGGTGCCGCAGCGACCGGTCGAGCGCCCGCCGCACGTACTCCGGGTGGCCGTTGAGCCCGGACGCCCGACCGTCGTCCGCGAGCTCCACTCCGGTCTTGGTGGCCACCACCGCGTCCGCCCGGCGCCCGTGCAGCGCTTTGGCCAGCAGCTGCTCGTTGCGGAACGGTCCGTAGCTCTCGGCGGTGTCCAGCAGGGTGACGCCGAGCTCCAGCGCACGGTCGATGGTCGCCAGGGACTCGGTCTCGTCGGTGGCGCCGTAGAAGGCGCTCATCCCCATGCAGCCGAGACCCTGTACGCCTACGGTCAGGCCCTGGCTGCCCAGTGCTCGGTCTTCCATGATCTTCCCCTTACGTGACCGGTGACCGGTGACCGGTGACCGGTGACCGGCCAGCCCGGTGCGGGCCGGCGGCAGGTAGTTGACACCTGTACGTTACGCGCGCACCGGCCGTGACGCCCTCGGACGCCTCTCCGGCGCGCCCTCGGGCACGGGGAGCGCGCGGACCGGGAGCGCCTCGGCCGGAGCCCTGGGCAGTCGCCTTCCCTGCCTCCTGATGTCTAGTCAGAAACCCGCGCCGCCGTGCCCAATTCTCCTGGGTCGGGCGCAATGCGGACGGCCGCTTGGAAATCTTCGTCCACGACGGCGCGAGCGGGCCGCTCTGGCACAGCTGGCAGTACACCGCCGGTGACGACGGGAGCTGGTCGAACTGGCGGCCGCTCGCCGGCGGTGTCGCCGGAGCCCCGGTCGTCGCCCCGAACGCCGACGGCCGCCTGGAGGTCTTCGCCCCCTTCACCGGCGGCAGCATCCGGCACATCCGGCAGGTCACCGCCGGCTCGACCGCCTGGTCGGACTGGCAGTCACTCGGCAGTCCTCGACCGGCCGGCGCGGCCGAGCACGCGACCGGGCGACGGGGCGAGGGCGTCCTCCCCCGGAACGGCAGGTCGGCCCGGTGGTGTGCACCAGAGGTCATATTCCACCCGGTTCGGTCAATATTTACTTTCCCGGATTCCCTCTGCATAGTGGCGCCTCGAAACAGTGGTGGATCGAGCCGAGAGGGCTTTCTTGTCTCAGATCAACGAGGTTGCCGCCCGCGAGGTGGAGCTTGAGCGGGTGCACGTCTCCGCCCTGGGCGACCTGTTCGACCAGCGGCTGGCCGGGGTGCGGGAGCAGCTGGCGCGCGTCCTCGCGGCGCCGTCCGACGGGGCGGGCGAGGTGTACGAGAGGGACTTGGCGGCCGGACAACTGGCGCGCGAGGTACGACGGTTGGAAGGGGCCGAGGACGGGCTGGCCTTCGGCCGGATCGACCTGGCGGACGGGACCGTCCTGCGGATCGGGCGGCTGGGGCTGCAACGGGACTCCGACGAGCTGCCGGTACTGGTGGACTGGCGGGCCGAGGCCGCACGGCCGTTCTACGAGGCGACGCCGGTGCACCCGATGGGGCTGCGGCGACGGCGCCATCTGCGGCTGACGGGCCGGACAGTGGTGGGGGTGAGCGACGAACTGCTCGACGGCTCCGCACCGACCGAGCAGGACGTGGTCGGTGACGGTCCGTTGGCGGCGGCGCTCCAGGCCAGGCGGACCGGCCGGATGGGGGCGGCGGTCGCCACGCTCCAGGTCGAGCAGGACGCGATCGTCCGGTCGCCGCACCGCGGGGTGACGGTGGTGCAGGGCGGTCCGGGCACCGGGAAGACGGTGGTGGCGCTGCACCGGGCCGCGTACGTGCTGTACGCGTTCCCGAGGGCGGCCGAGCGCGGTGTGCTCGTGCTGGGGCCGAACGCGCGGTTCCTCGACTACATCTCCCAGGTGCTGCCCTCGCTCGGCGAGAACGACGTCGTCCTGGCGACGTGCGAGGAACTGGCGGGCGTCGCACCGGGCGCGGCGGACCCCTTCGAGGTGGCGCGCCTCAAGGGGAGTTCCGTACTCGCCGACGCGCTGGCCGCCGTGGTCCGGTCCCGGCAGGCCCCGGGCGGCGACTTCGAGGTCCGGGTCGGCCGGGAGTGGATCCGGCTCCCGGAGGCGGAGGTCGTCCGGGCCCGGGAGTCGGCGCGGAGCAACGGTATCGCGCACAACCCGGCGCGCCGGCTGTTCAAGGAGCTGCTGGTCGACGCCCTCGTCGACGAGCTGGCCCGCAGCGGCGCCGAGGTGCTGGAGGAGATCGACGCCCAGGTCGCCGAGCTGACCGGACTCGACCTCGACCGGGCCGCCGCGGCGGACCTGCGCCGCCTCGGTCTCGACGACGCGCCGGCCACCGGGGCCGACGAGTTCGACGCCGACGCCGTCCGCGCCGACCTGCTGGACGACGCCTCGCTCGACCGGGCCGTCGAAGACCTGTGGCCCCGGCTCACGCCGGGCCAGGTGGTCCACGCCCTGCTGGCGGAGGGCGACGATCCGGCCGGGCACCTGCAGGGGTTCACGGACGGGCAGTTGGCCCTGCTGCGGCGCACGCCGGAGGCGCCCTGGACGGACGGCGACGTGCCGCTCCTCGACGAGGCGGCCGGCCTGGTCGACGGCCCGCCGGAGCAGACGTTCGGGCACGTCGTCGTCGACGAGGCGCAGGAACTCACCGCCATGCAGTGGCGGATGATCGTGCGCCGCTGCCCGGGCCGGTCGATGACCCTGGTCGGGGACTTCGCCCAGGCGGGCCCGGCGACGGTGGCCCGGGACTGGAAGGAGGCGCTCGGCCCGGACCTCGGACGGCGCTACGACCTGCGCACCCTGACCGTCAGCTACCGGACCACCCAGGAGATCCTCGCCGTCACCGAGGACCTGCTCGCCCGGATCGCCCCGGACCGCACACCGATCCGCTCGATCCGGCACGGCGAGGTGCCGCGCACCCTCGCCGCGGACCGCGCGTCGCTCGTCACCGCCCTCCTGCGGGAGCTGCGCGAGCAAGGCGCCGCGCACCCCGGCGAGTTGATCGGGGTGATCTGCGCCGACGACCGGACGGCGCAGCTCGCGGCCGCGGGCGTCGAACGGCACGCCCGGCTGGTGCCGGCCTCACAGGCGCGCGGGCTGGAGTTCGACACCGCCGTCGTGTTCGACCCGGACGGCATCACCGCCGCCCGCCCCGGCGGCGAACGCGACCTGTACGTCGCCCTCACCCGCGCCACCAAGCGCCTGTGCACCCTCGCCGCGGAGGCCACCGGCTGACACGGCCCGGCCCCGGCCGTCACCCGACGGCCGGGGCCCGCCACCGCAGCCGTCAGACCACCCGACCGGAATCGTCGAGCCAGGACGGGGCAGGTCCGGGCAGGGAGCACGGGCCCCCGCTGGTCCCTGCCGTCGGACCGATCAGCGGGCGAAGGTGGCGGCCCTGGCGGCGCGTTGGGCGAAGACGGTCTCGCGGCGGTCCGCCGTCTGTCGGAGTGCATCCCTGCGGTCCCGCTTCGAAAGCCGGTCCAGGTACGTGTGGCCGTCGAGGTGGTCGCTCTCGTGCTGCAGGCACCGGGCGAAGTAGCCGGTCCCCTCGATGACGAGCGGCTTGCCGTCCTGGTCGAACCCGCGCACGACGGCGTGGTCGGTGCGGGGGACGGCCATGGCGGCACCGGGCACGGAGAGGCAGCCCTCCACGTCGTCGACCAGTCGGCGGTCGCCCGGCTCCGGCAACTCCAGGACCGGGTTGAGGATGTGGCCGACGTGCCGGATCCCGTCGTCGTCCGGGCAGTCGTAGACGAAGAGCCGCAGGTCGACGTCGACCTGGTTGGCGGCCAGGCCGGCGCCTTCGGCCACGTGCATGGTGAGGAACATGTCGTCGATCAGTGCCGACAGTTCGGGCGTGCCGAACTCGGTGACCTCCCGGCACGGGCGGTGCAGGATCTCCTCGCCCGCCTCCGTGACCCGGCGGACCGAGCCGCGTTCCGCCTCGGGTGACAGCGCCGGGTAGGAGTCCACCGGTCTGCCCTGGACCCGGACCCGCCGGTCGACGGGACCGGGCCGCTCGTGACGAACGGACATGCTGTCTCCCCCACTCACCCTCCGGCCCACCCTGCGATGGACCGCTTGCCAATCACTTTGCAAAGTAGCAGACTTTGCAAAGTGACTGAAGAAGACGTCAAGACCCCACCCGGTCGGTCCCGGCAGGCCGAGGACCGGCTGCCCGCGCACGAGGTCCGCACGGCGCTGCTGGAGCTGCTCGCCGAAGTCGGCACCGTCACGGCGACCGAGGCGGCGACGCTGCTGGGGCACAGCTCCGGGCTCTGCTCGTTCCACCTGCGGCAGCTCGCCCGGCACGGACTCATCGAGGAAGCGCCGCACACCGGGGGCCGCGCACGGCCCTGGCGTCTGCGGCAGGAGGCTCCGGAGGCCGGTGCTCCCCCGGCGGAGGAATTCGGCGACCTGGCCCGGGGACTGGAGGACGAGAGCTGGCGACGATGGCTCGGCCAACGCGAGCTGGCGCCCGCCGCATGGCGGCACGACGAGGCGTTCAGTGCCGTCGCCTACCTGACGCCCGAGGAGATGAGCGGGGTCGCGGCCGCGGTCCGGCAGGCGCTCGCCCCCTACCAGCACCGCGAACAGCGCCCCTTGGCCCGGCCCGAGGGCGCCCGGCCGGTGGCCCTCATCACCCGGCTGTTCCCCCTGCTCCCCGATCAGCCGGGCGACGAGGACCGGCGGGGCTGAGCGGCCGGCAACCGCCGGGCTCGGCATACTTGGCCAGACCCCGGAAGCACCCGCCCTCCCCCGCGGTGCGTGGGGGCCGCCGGTGCGGATCGCCGACCCCCGAGGAGAGCCGTGTCCACCACCCCGCAGCCGGCGCCGGACGGCACGCCGGAGGTGACCCCGGCCGCGAGCCGGGCCCGCTGGCGGCAGGTGCGCGACCACCTGAACCGCCACCGCTTCGAGCTGACCCGGGCGGCCGCGGCCGAGCACGCCGCCCGGCAGTTCGCTCCGGGCGGGCGGCTGCTGGCGCGCGAGCACTGGATTCCCGAGGCGCCCGTACCCCTGGAGCGGGTGCGGCTCCGGTGGCAGGAGCGGACCCCGGCCGCCCCCGTCGACGGCCGCGGCCCGGAACTGGACGCCACCCGCGCCCGGCGCGACGACGGCACCCCGTACCCCTGCTACGCCGACGCCGTCCGCGACCTGGCCAGGCCGAAACTGTTCGAGGACCGGAGTTGCTACCGGCTCCTGGCGGTGGCGCCGGACGCGGCCGCGCCCACGCTGACCTTCGGCCGCGGCACCTACTTCGACGTCATCAACGTCTGCGAGGCCGCCGCTCACGAGTACGCCGCCGCCGCGCTGGCCGCGCCCGGCCGGCCCGTGCCGGCCGGCGGCGCCACACCGCTGCGGGCCGCCCTCGGTGATCCCACCGATCTCGACCGGCGGCCGGTCATGACCGCCGTGAGCACCCTGGTCATCCGCCACGACCGGCGGACCGGCGCGGCCGAGTTCGTCCTGCACTGGCGCGACCCGGCCAAGGTCGCCAGCGGCGGCGGCCTCTTCCAGGTCATGCCCGTGGGCATGTTCCAGGCCTCCCACGACGCGCCGTGGAACGAGGCCAACGACTTCGACCTGTGGCGCGCGGTCGTGCGCGAGCTCAGCGAGGAACTGCTCGGCGGCAGCGAGGACTACGGCAGCGGCGCGGCCCCTCTCGACTACGACGCGTGGCCGTTCAACCGGACCCTGACCGAGGCCCGCGCGGCCGGCACGCTCCGGGTCTCCTGGCTGGGCCTGGGCATGGACCCGCTCACCTTCGTCACCGACCTGCTGACCGTCGCGGTGTTCGACGCCGAGCTGTTCGACACGGTGTTCGCGCGGATCGTCTCCACCAACGACGAGGGGCACCGCGTACGGCTGGACGACGGCACCGGGCACGCGATGGGGATCCCGTTCACCGCCCAACAGGTCGAGCGCCTCACCACCGGCGAGCCGATGCAGCCGGCGGGTGCGGAACTGCTCCACCTCGCCTGGCTGCACCGGAAGACGCTCCTGAACGAGCCCGCGTGACCCCGTGACCCGCGACCCCGTGACCTCATGACCCCCTGGCCGCGTGATCGAGGGGCCCGGTTCCGTCGGCGGTGAGACGGGCCGTCGCAGCGGCCCGAGGCCCCCGGTTGCCCTGCGGGCGATCGTGGGCTTTAATAAATGAACAGGCATTTATTAATGAGGGGGTAGCGATGGCCGGACGTCCCCGAGGCGTGGACGACGTGGTGATCCTGCGCGCGACGGCCGAGGTGATCGGCCGGGTGGGCCCCGCCGGGCTGACGCTGGCCGCCGTGGCCCGCGAGGTCGGGCTGGTGCCCGGCACCCTCGTGCAGCGGTTCGGCTCCAAGCACGGCCTGCTGGTGGCGCTCGCCGAGCAGTCCGTCAAGGACGCGGACGCGTTGCACGGCCGGGTGCGGGAGGCGCACCCATCGGTCCTCGGGGCGCTGGCCGCGCTGGTCGTCGAGTCGATGGCTCCGATGGCCACGCCGGAGAGCTTCGCCAACCACCTGGCTTTCCTGTGCACGGATCTCACGGACCCGCAGCTCTACGAGCCCGCCCTGGCCGCCCACCGGGCCCAGGAACGGGTGATCCGGGCACTGCTGGCGGAGGCCGTCGCCGCCGGCGAACTCCGGGCCGGGACGGACGTCGCGGCGGTGGCCGGGTCCGTCCAGGCGGTCACCGCCGGCGTGGGCCTCGTCTGGGCGCTCGACCGCCGGGGCACCCTCGCGCAGCGGCTGCGCCGGGAGCTCGACGCCCTCCTGGCCCCGCACCACCCACCCCGGCACCGCCACGACCTGGAGGAAGCATGACGAACGACACCCGGCCGCTGGCGGGGAAGGTGGCGCTGGTCGCCGGCGGGACCAGGGGCGGCGGACGGGGCATCGCCGTCGAGCTCGGGGCGGCCGGCGCGACGGTGTACGTCACCGGCCGCAGCAGCACGGCCGGGCGCTCCGACCTGGACCGTCCGGAGACCGTCGAGGAGACCGCCGAGCGGATCACCGCCGCCGGCGGCGTCGGAGTCCCCGTCCGCACCGACCACAGCCGCCCAGAGGAGGTCCGCGCCCTGGTCGACCGGATCGCGGCCGAACAGGACGGCCGGCTCGACGTCCTGGTCAACTCCGTATGGGGCGGGGACCAGCTGACGGACTGGACGCACCCGCTGTGGGAGCAGGACCTCGACACCGGCCTCCGGCTGCTGCGGCGGGCGGTGGAGACCCATGTGATCACCAGCCGCTTCGCACTGCCGCTGATGGTCGCGCGCCGGAGCGGTCTGGTCGTGGAGGTCACCGACGGCAACACCGCCCGCTACCGCGGCTCGTTCTTCTACGACCTCGCGAAGTCCGCGGTGATCCGCCTCGCCGTCGCGCAGGCCGCCGAGCTGAAGGCGCACGACGTCGCGGCCGTCGCGATCACGCCGGGCTTCCTGCGCTCGGAGGCCGTGCTGGAGCACTTCGGGGTCACCGAGGCCAACTGGCGCGACGGCGTCGCCCAGGACCCGAACTTCGCCCACTCGGAAACCCCCGCCTACCTGGGACGGGCAGTCGCCGCGCTGGCCGCCGACCCCGCCGTCATGGCCAAGACCGGCCGGGCGCTCGCCACCTGGGGCCTCTACCGGGAGTACGGGTTCACCGACGCCGACGGCACGCGACCGGACTTCGCCGCCCACTGGGCCGACTCCCTGGAGGCGGAGTTCGGGCCGCTGGGAGATCCGCTCTGACCGTCGCTCCGACCGGCCCGCCCTCCCGACCCGCCGCTGGGCGCCCGCTCGAACCGAGCGGGCGCCCTTCGGCGTCCCCGGGGCGGACACGGCGCCCGCGCGCCCGCCCGGCACCACGGCACGCCCCCAGTTGAACATGTTCAAACCCGTGCGCCATGATGATCCCGAGCGGGAGCCCCCGACCCCGACCGAGGGGTTCGGGCCACCCCGCCGTGCCCCGCCCTGCCCCGGCGCACCCGCGCTCGCCGGCAGCGGAAGAAAGGACCGTCCACCGTGCCGACTCCTTGGCAGACCCGGCTGAGCGCCTCCGCGGTCGCCCTGATGTGGGGCTACGAGGGCCTCTGGTGCAAGATCTTCCCCGGCCGCGCCGACCAGCGCGCCATCGTGGCGGGCCTGCCGCTCCTGCCCGGGAGCGCCGTGACGCCGCTGCTGATCATCATCGGCCTGGCCGAGCTGGCCCTCGGCGCCTGGGTGCTCAGCGGACGCCGGGCCAGGCCGGCCGCGATCGTCCAGACCCTGCTGGTCGTCGGGTTCAACACCGGCGGCCTGCTGTTCGGCGCCGACCGCATCCCCGAACCGGGCCGCCTCGTCGTCCAGGACATCGCCTTCCTGGCCCTCGTCTGGACCCTCCCCGCCGCCCGGCGCGACCGCATCCGCCCGATCGCGGTCGCCGCATGAGCACCGCCACGCCCTGGACCGAAGGCCGACTGCTCAGCCTCCAGACCCGCCGCCCGCGCGTCCTGTTCGGCCGGATGTACGAGGACCCGGCCGTCGAACTCGGCGCGTTCCCGGCACCGGGCGCCCGCGTGCTCTGCATCGCCTCGGCCGGCGACACCGCCGCCGCACTGGCCGCCGCCGGGCACGAGGTCACCGCCATCGACCTCAACCCCGCCCAGCTCGCCTACGCCCGCGGCCGGCTCACCACCGGCGCGCCCGCGACCACCGGCTCCGCGGAACACCTGCTCGCCGCGGGCCGGGCGGCGGCCGCCGCCGTCCTCCCGGCCTGGCGACCCGCCGCCCTGGAACGCTTCCTGCGCCTGGACGACCCCGCCGCCCAGGCCCGCCACTGGCGCCACCGGCTCGACGGACCCGGCCTGCGCCTGCTGCTCGCCGCCGCCCTGCGCCCCGCCGGCACGCTCGCCACCGCCGTGCGGCCCGCCTTCCGGGACGTCCTGCCCCACCGCTTCGACACCGCCCTGCGGGCCCGGCTGGCCCGCGGGGTCGCCCGCCACCCCAACGCCGACAACCCCTACGCCTGGCGCCTGCTCCTCGGCCGCGAACTGCCCGGGCCGCCCGTCACCCCCGCCGAACCGGCCGCGGCCCCCGTCCGGCTGCTCGCCGGCGACGTCCTCGACCACCTCGAACGCTCCCCCGCCGGCCACTACGACGCCGTCACCCTCTCCAACGTCCTGGACGGCCCCGGCCCGGCCTTCACCCGGCGCCTGCGCGCCGCCGTCCAGCACGCCGTCCGCCCCGGTGGAACCGCCGTCCTGCGCAGCATCCGCGAACCGGGCCCCGCCGGCCCGGGCGCCGCCGCCGAGGACCGCTCCCTGCTCTGGGGCGTCATCCGGGTGCTCCGGCTCTGAGGGCCCCCGGTTCCGAGGACCACTCAGCTCCGAAGACCACCCGGCTCCGAAGGCCACCCGGCTCTCAAGGCCCCGGCCCTGAAAGCCCCGGCTCAGAAAGCCCCGGCCCTCAAGGCCGCCGGTTCCGAGGACCACCCACCGCTTCGCGCCCACCACCGGAGTCGACCGTGCGACACCTGCTCCAACGCCACCCCTTCCCGATGCGCACCCACTTCGCGCACTCCCTCGTCCTCACCTACGCCCTCCCGCCGCACCTCCTCGTGCCCCTCGTGCCGCCCGGCCTCGCCCTCGACACCTACACCGACCCCACCGGCACCGAACACGGCTTCGTCGCCGCCGCCGTCGTCGACACCCGCGCGCTGCGCCCGGCCGGCCTGCCCGCCCGCCTCGGCCGCGACTTCATCCTCACCGGCTACCGGATCTTCACCCGGTTCCCCACCCCGGGCGGGCGCACCATGCGCGGACTGCGGATCCTGCGCTCCGACACCGACAACCGGCTGATGGCCGCCGGCGGCAACCTCTTCTCCCGCTACCACTACCGTTCCGCCAGGATCGGCGCCCGGGTACTCGGCGACACCCTGGAGTTCAAGGTCCTCAGCACCGACGGCCGCGCCGACCTGCATGTGCGCGCCGACCTCGCGAGCAGCCCCGCACTCCTACCGCCCGGCAGTCCGTTCGCCGACGCCCGGGCCGCGCGCCGGTTCGCCGGACCGCTGCCCTACACCTTCGAGTACGAGCCGGAAACCCGCTCCATGATCGTCGTCAAGGCCACCCGCACCCACTGGGACCCCGTCCCGGTGGCGGTCGAGGTCCCCCGGCTGACCTTCTTCGACCACGGCCCCTTCACCGGCAGCCGCCCCGTCCTCGCCAACGCCTTCCACGTCGCCGACGTCGACTACGGCTGGGAGGCCGGCCACCGCCGTGCCCTCGACGGAGCCCGCCGATGAACGCCCGGCCCGCCCGGCCCGCCGGGCCCGCGCGGCGCCCCTCGGGTGTCCGCGAGGTGATCCGCTACAACTGGCCGATGTACGCCGCCGGCGCCGTCACCGCCGCCACCGGCTGGGCGCTGGCCCGTCACCTCCCCGCCCGGCCCGCCGCCCTCGCCCGCGCCGCCTCGGCCGGCGCCGCCGCGCTCCTCACCACCAGCACCCTGGCCACCTGGCACGTCTACGACCGCTCCGAACTCCACTCCTACGACTGGCTGTCCGACCTGCTCCCCGACGGCCCGGGCGACCACCTGGTCGTCTGCACCGGACTCGACGAGGCCAGCCGCCCGGTCGCCGCCCGGTACCCCACCGCCCGCCAGCTCGTCGCCGACCTCTACGACCCGGCCCTGACCACCGAGGGCTCGATCCGGCGCGCCCGTCGCCACGCCCCGCCCGCCCCCGGCACCGTCTCCGCCCGCCCCGACGCCCTGCCCGCCGCCACCGGCTCCCTCGACACCGTACTCACCGTCCTCGCCGCCCACGAACTGCGTCGGCCCGCCGACCGCACGGCACTGTTCACCGAGGCCGTCCGCACCCTGCGGCCCGGCGGCACCCTGCTGCTGGTGGAGCACCTGCGCGACCTCGCCAACACCGCCGCCTACGGCCCGGGCGCCTGGCACTTCCAGCCGCGCGCCACCTGGCTGCGGCACGCCGCCGAGGCCGGACTGCACCCGGCCGCCGAACGCCGGATCGCCACACTGATCACCGCCTTCGCCTTCCGGAGTCCCGCCGCATGACCGAACTGTTCACCCTGGAAGCCCAGTTGAGGTTGGTCGGCGCGGCCCTGGTCGGCATGGGCCTGTTCCACGCCGTCCTGCCGCGCATCGTGCAGTGGCCGGCCGACCTGTCCGGCGCCAGCCTGCTGACCCGCCAGGTCTCCTACGTCCACCTCTTCTTCATCGCGCTGACCTGCGCGCTGCTCGGCCTGATGCCGCTCTGCCTGGCCCCCGACCTCCTCGCCGGCACCCGCCTGGGCACCGCCCTGCTGGCCGGGCAGACGCTCTTCTGGGGCCTGCGCTGGCTGTTCGAGTTCGCCGTCTTCTCCCCCAGGCTCTGGCGCGGCGACCCCCTGCGGACCGCCGCGCACATCGGCCTCTCGGTCCTCTGGACCTGGGTCGCCGCGGTCTTCGCGCTCGCCCTCTGGAGGGTCCTCTAGGGTCCGTGCCGAAGCCCCGGCGGGCGGTTCCCGCGCCGACGACCGCCCGGCGGAACCGCCTGTGACGGGACCGTCGTCCGGTCCCGCCCGAGTCGCGCGCGGAACGGGCCGGCCCCGGGCCCATTACCTGCGACCGCGCCTCGTAGGCCGATCCGCGGTGGAGCACTCGCCCGTCGCGCTATTCCTTGACGGCTCCTCCGGTGAGGCCGCGGACGAAGAGGCGTTGGAGGAGGACGAAGCCGATGACGACGGGGACGGCGGCGAGGACGGAGCCGGCCATCAGGAGGTCCCAGCGGGGGTCGAACCGGTTCTGGAAGCGGGCGAGTCCGACGGGCAGGGTGCGGAGTACGCCGGGCGGAAGGGCCCGCCGCGGCGGCGTCCGGGCGGGCCGGTGGTGGCCGGTCCGGCGGTGCCGGCTCGCGGGGCACGGGATGAAGGTATTCGATATACGAAACCACCCCACGGCGCCTTCGGACGCCAACCGCGACACAGTGCCACCGGGCCGTTCGTCACCGGAGAGATATCGCATACGATGAACGAATGAGTCAGAAGAGCTGGGCTGAGCCGATACCGCCCGTGAAGAGCAAGGCCGACCTCGTCTACGGCAGCCTGCACGACGCCATCGCCCGGGGCGACCTGCGCCCCGGCCAGCGCATTAACATGGACGAGCTGGCCCGCAACCTCGGCGTGAGCAAGATCCCCATCCGCGAGGCCGTCAAGCGCCTGGAGGCCGACGGCCTGGTCGTCTCCCGCGTGCACGCCGGTGTCACCGTCGCCGAGATCGACAAGACCGAGATGCGCGGGGTCTTCCTCGCCCGGGAGGCGATCGAGGGGCTGGTCGCCCGGCTGGCGGCCGAGCGGGTCACCGACGCCCTGCTGGCCGACCTCGACGCAGCCCAGCACGCTATGCGCGCCGCCCTGGCCACCGGGGCGGTCGACCGGCTGCCCGAGCACAACTCCGAGTTCCACCGCGCACTGGCCCGGGCCGGCGGCTACCGCGTCCTCGGCGAGCTCACCGAGCAGCTCCTGCTGACCATCCGCCGGCACCGGATCACCGCCCCGATGGACCTCCACAACTGGAAGGCCGTCATCGAGGAGCACGACACGATCATCGCCGCGCTGCGCAGCGGGGACCCGGAGGCGGCCGAGCGGGCCGCGCGGGCCCACATCGGCTCGCAGGCCGACCACGAGGTGGCCGAGGAGGACTGAACGGCCCCGGACGGACGGCGGCGCCGCCCTGCCACCCCGCCGCGCTCGGCGGGGTGGCAGGGCGGGGCCGGGTCGTCGTCGGTCAGCGGGCGCTGCCGAGGTCGCGGTCCTCCTCGCCGCCCCGGAGCATCAGGGTGGTCTCCTCCAAGCGGCGGAACCGGCCGTCGGGGGCGAACTCGGCGAACACGTACACCTCCATGCGCACGGTGGAGCCGTCGGTCTTGGTGACGTCGACCACGTGGCGGTCGGCGTAGCGGTCCCCCTGGACCAGCTCGTCGAGGACCTCGACGCGGCCGCTCGCGACGACCTCGCGCAGGTGGGCGATGTGGGCGGTGAACTCCGCCCGGTCCGCCCAGCTGCCGTCGGTGCGCTGGCGGTAGTCCGGGGCGAAGTGCCGGTCGACGGCCTCGGCCAGGTCGAGCCCGGGGGTGAAGAGCAGGTCGGTGAGCGCGGTGGCGATGTCGGTCCGCGTGGCGGTGGTCATGACGGGTCCCCTTGGGCGTCGGAGTTACGCGTGAGCGTCGGAGTGAAGAGACTTTGCGTGCGTCGAGCACGCATCTGAACAGTACCCCATGGTGCGTGCGTTGCGCACGCTATTCTTGGACGCATGCCGAACGACGTGGGACACGAGATCGCCGACGCACTTGCCGTCGTCCTCCGACGCAGCTCTCGCACACACCTCTACGAGCTCCTGACCAGCGGCCTGGACGGGGCGCTGGACGCCGTCACCTACCCCGTCCTCAGCGCGCTCGCCCGCACCGGGCCGTGCAGCGCCGCCAGACTCGCCGAGGAGATCGGCCTCGACCGCTCGGGCGTCACCCGCCGCGCCAGCCGCCTCGAAGAGGCCGGCCTGCTGCGCCGCGTCCCCGACCCCGACGACGGGCGCGCGACGCTGCTGACCCTCACCGACGCCGGAGAGCGCGTCATCCGGACCACGCGCGAGCGCCTCGCCGCCCACATCGAGGCCTCGCTGGCCGACTGGCCCGCCGACGAGGCCCGGGCCTTCGCCCGCGGCTTCCACCGCTTCGTCACGGGCAGCCTGCTCCGACCGGCGTGACGCGGCCGCGACGAGGACGTGGCCCGGCCAGCCGGCCGGCCGGAGTCCGCCGACCGGCCGGGGCACGGGCCGAGGTGCGGCTAGCGCCGCATCAGACAACCTTCGCCCTGTTCAGACCGACAGTCACGCGACTACGACTTTTGTTAGGACCTCTTACCCCGGTCAACCGGCGAGCGACCGGTCCTTTTGCCGCTGGACGGGGCCTTGGTGATGCACCCGTCCACCGAGATCTCGCCGAGCCCGAGGCCGATCATGCGGTCGTAGGCTTCCAGGGCGAGGGCGTGCACGGCCTGCGAAATCCCATGCTCGGCCCACTCTTTGACGCGTCGGCGGATGGTGCGGCCGGAGCATCCGGGGGTGGAGATGCGCTCGTAGCCCGAGCCGTGGACCAGAGCGAGGACCACATGCTCGAAGACCGTACGGTCAGGCACCCTGCGCCTGTGGCAGCCCAACGGATGGCCGGCCGCGAACTCTTCCCGTGCAGGCAGAAGGGCGGCGAACTGAGCCCACAACGGTTCGAGCAGGCTGGATGGCAGCGCGGGCACAGCCCGTCTCTTCCTGATCACTGCGGCTGTCGTGATGACGCCGGGATCGTGTTGAGGATGAGTGCGGCGGACGCGCGGGTCTCGCGGCAGGGGCGGTCAGCGCACCGGGGCCTCGTTCTTACAGCCCGAGTGCCCGCGCGGCATGGTTACGGCACCTCGTGCGGAGCGCCGGGAGCGCCGCCACCAGAGCGTGGTGGCGAGGGCGGTCAGCGCGACCACGGCGAGGGCCGGACCGCCGACGGTGAGAATCTGCTGGAGAGAGGTTGCTGCGCTGTAGCCGATGCCGGCTTCGGCGGCGGCCCACAGGACCGCTGCGGTGGCGCTGTAGGGGGCGATGCGGCGGTAGGGCAGGCGGGCGGCGCCGGCCAGGTGGGGGGTGAGGGTACGGACCATGGGCAGGAAGCGGCCGAGGAAGACGGACCGGCCGGCGTGGCGGGTCATGAGCGTCTCGGCCTGCTGCCAGGCTCCCGCGGGGATACGGCGGCCGAGGCCGCCGGTGCGCAGGCGCTCGCCCAGAAGATGGCCGCTCCAGTGGGCAAGGCGGTCGCCCGCGACGGCCGCGGCGGTGGCGGCCACGATCACCGGCAGGAGGTGCACGGCGCCGGTGCGGGCCATGGCCCCGGCCGTCAGCAGCAGGGCGAGGGTGGGGGCGAACGTGCCCAGCAGAAGCACGGATTCGGCGAAGACAACCAGGGCCAGGATCGTGTAGACGGCGGCCGGCGGCAGGTGGGCGACGGCGTCGGTGAGGTGGTTCACTGCTCGGCGCCTGGCAGGAGGGGCAGCGGGTGCGACGGCGCGGCGGCCTCCACAGTGGGGCGGCGCAGCTCCCAGACGTGGGCGGGTGGCAGGTTGGCGAAGACCGTCCACCGGCCGGTGGCGTAGCGGCGCTGGTAGGCACCCACGACCTGGTCGACGGCGGCGTGGCGGCGGGCTTCGTCGCGGGGGGCGAGCAGGGTGCGGGCGCGGCGGGTGCCGAGATAGGCGAAGTAGGTGAGGGTGCCACCGGGGTGCAGCAGGTCCAGGTAGCGGGCCATGACGCGGTCGACCAGGTCGGGGGTGAAGTTGGTCAGCGGCAGGCCGGAGACGATGACGTCGTAGCGCCGGCCGGTGTCGAGTTCTTCGACGTACGCCTGGTGGACTTCCGCGCGGACGTGCCGGACGACCGGGGCCGGGTGGTGGTCGACGAGGCGGCGCAGGCGTTCGGTGAAGCGCGGGTTGGCTTCGACCACGTCGAGGTGGCTGCCGCGCGGGAGGCGGGAGAGCAGGGCGCGGGTGACGGCCCCGGTGCCGGCGCCCGCCTCCAGGACGGACAGCGGGCGGGAGCCGCAGGTGGCCACCGGGTCGGTCAGGGTACGGGCCAGGGCCCGGCTGCTGGGCGCGACGGCGCCGGTGGTGCGCAGGTCCCGGGCGGCTTCGCGCAGGAACGTCCAGCTTTCGGCGGCCTGCCGGGCGGCGTTCCGGGGGATCTGGGGAGAGGGGGTCCTGTGGTCCATGCTTTCGACGGTAGGAATCCGGGACGCCCTTCGGACCTGCCGTTGTGCGACGGTCCTCCCCGACGAAAGTAGGGGGTGGGCGTCGCATTTCGTACCGCCCCCGCGGGCGGCGGGCTGCCTACCATGGCGAGGGTGAAGTGGTGGAGGAGCCCGCGATGGGCCGCGGTGGGCCGGGCGGCGTTCCTGGCGTTCCTGGTGTGGACGGCCTACCAGAACGGCACCGCGACGGCCGGGACCCGGTTCGGGGTTCCGGTGCTGGTCGCGGCTGCGGTGTGCGCGGTCGTCCTGGCGGTGCCCCGGTGGCGCCTGTCGGTGGCGCCGGTGGTCGTCACGGTCGCCACCGCCTGGTGGGGATGGGTCGTCGACCCGTTCCTGGCCGTCGTCCTGTTCGACCTGGCGGTGGCCCGTCGTACCCGCACCGCCCTGGTGTGTGCGGCGCTCGCGCTGGCGGGCAACCTGCTCGGGGTGCAGGCCGGGTCGATCTGGACGGACCGGCGGTGGGCGGCGACGCTGACGGCGCTGCTGTTCGGCCTGGTGGTCGGGCTGTGGCAGGGCAACCGCCGCCGCCTGCTGCGGACCCTGGCCGACCAGGTCGACCACCTGCGGGTGGAGGCCCGGCTGCGCGAGGACGCCGCCCGTGCCGCCGAACGCTCGCGGATCGCCGCCGAGATGCACGACGTCCTCGCCCACCGCCTGAGCCTGATCGCCCTGCACACCGGCGTCCTGGCCACCCGCTCCCCCGATCTGCCGCCCCGGGTCGCCGAGCGCCTCGCCCTGCTGCGCTCCACTTCCGTCGAGGCCCTGTCCGACCTGCGCGAGGTGCTCGGCGCGCTGCGCGGGCCCGCTTCCGAGGACGGCCCCGACCCGCTGGAGCCCGCGCTCAAGGACGTCCGTGACCTGGTCGACCAGGCACGTGCCGCCGGGCAGGACGTCACCCTGACCGTGGACGGCGACCCGTCGCAGGCGCCGACCACGCACCGCCTGGCCGCGTACCGGATCGTCCGGGAGGGGCTGACCAACGCCCGCAAGCACGCGGACGGCGGGCGGGTGGCCGTCCGGGTCGGCTACCGGCCGCCCGCGACCCTTGTCGAGGTCACCAACGACACCGGTTTCCCGGGCCCCGGTGCCTCGACCGGCTCCGGCTACGGCCTGGTCGGCCTGCGCGAGCGTGTCACCGCGCTCGGCGGCCACCTCGACGCCGGCCCGGCGGGCGCGGGAGCCTGGCGCCTGGTGGCCCGGCTGCCCCACCCCACCTCCTCCGACCGGAACGGGAAGCGCCCGTGATCCACGCGATGATCGTCGACGACGACGCCCTGGTCCGCCTGGGCCTGACCGACCTGCTCGACGGTGACCTCGGCATCGAGGTCGTCGCTCAGGCCGCCGACGGGCTCCAGGCCATCGAGAAGGCCACCGCGCACCGCGTCGACGTGGCGCTGGTAGACGTCCGGATGCCCCGGATGGACGGCATCACCGCCACCGCCCGGCTGCGCGCTCTGCCCCACCCGCCCAGGGTGATCACCCTGACCACCTTCGACCTCGACGAGTACGTCTACAACGCCCTCGCCGCCGGGGCCGACGGCTTCCTGCTCAAGGACACCGACCCCGCCGAGATCCTGCGCGCCGTCCACCTCGTCGCCGCCGGTTCCGCGATGCTCCACCCCAACGCGGCCCGGCGCCTGATCGACCGCTACCACGCCACCAACCGACCCCACACCATCGCCGCACGGGCCCAACTCGACAAACTCACCCCCCGCGAACGCGACGTCCTGGCCCTGCTCGCCGAGGGCGCCCCCAACGCCGACATCGCCACCCGCCTCGCCATGCGTGAGAGCACCGTCAAAGCCCACGTCAGCCGCATCCTCGCCGCGCTGGAGGTCACCAACCGCGTCCAGGCCGCCCTCCTGGCCCGAGACGCCGGACTCACTTCCTGACCAAGCCGGAGGCAGGAACCACCGAGCGTGAGGACGGCCGAGCCGACGCCGAGTGGTGCCCGCTCCAGCCATCGCCGCCTATCGCCGGTCGGTCTTGGTGGTCTCGGCGGAAGACCTCCGGGGGTAGACGCAAAGTCAGGTCATGTGCGGGGGCTGGGTCACAGGTCCGGGCCAGTGAGGTGGAGGCCCTACTTGGCGCTGGGGCGGTGAACGGGCCGGGCGGCTACTTCGGTGACTGCCTGGACACCTTGACGACTGCCTGCGTGGCACCTTCGGCTACGCAGCCCCCGCGACTCTGCTCAGGCGAGACGCCGCGACCGCGCGCGAGTATCAATCCGCTATCCCGCGCCCTGACGACGGATGGCCTAGCCGTACGACCCGTTCGCCGAGGCCCTCGACGTCCTGGCGGAGGGCGGCATGCACGTCACCCTGGCGTGATCCGGGATTCCGCGAAAGGCGCCTTTGCGATAGAGGTGCGCCTCACTCCCTGAACAGCGGGAGAGTTCACCGAGACAGTGTCGGCGACCAGAGCCCGACGGCTGTCCCGCCGCGAAGATGCTGCTCGTAGGTCACGACCTTGCCGTGGATGACGTCGAGGCTCGCGATCAGGGCGTCGATCCTGGCGCGTACGGCGCGCTCGTGTTCGCGCAGCAGGGCGAGGCGGTCCGGCTCGTTGCCGGGGCCCGACCGGACCAGTTCCGCGAACCTCTTGATCGTGGCGATGGGCATGTCCGAGTCGCGGAGCCGACGGCACAGTACGAGCCAGTCCACGTCCGCCTGTTCGTAGATCCGCTGCCCGCCGCCGGTGCGCGGGATCTCGCGCAGGAACAGGCCTTCGCGCTCGAAGAACCGCAGCGCGTGCACGCTCATTCCGGTCAGCTCGGCGACTCTTCCGATGGGCAGGCCACCCGCGTCTTCTCTCATCGCAGCACCGTACCTTGACCTAGCGCGCGGTCTAGGTCTTAGCGTCCTGAGCATGATCACAAAGCAGCTCGGGACCGGTACCGGATTCGGTGCCCACAGCACGGCCGGCGATGTTCTCGCCGGGATCGACCTGACCGGCACGACCGCGCTGGTCACGGGTGGCTACTCGGGCCTCGGTCTGGAGGCCACGCGGGCGCTCGCCCGGGCCGGAGCACACGTCGTCGTCCCCGCCCGCCGCCCCACCACCGCAGAACGCGCTCTGCGCGACATCCCCGGGACGGAGGTGCACGCACTCGATCTGGCCGACCTGGAGAGCGTCCGGGTCTTCTGCGACGGCTTCCTGGAGACCGGCCGTCCGCTCGGCATCCTCATCAACGGCGCGGGCGTGATGGCCTGCCCGGAGACACGGGTCGGCCCGGAGTGGGAGGCACACTTCGCGGTCAACCACCTCGGCCACTTCGCGCTGGCCCAGCGTCTTCGCCCGGCCCTGGTCGCCGGAGGGGCCCGGGTGGTGTCCGTCGCCTCGTCCGGGCACTTCCTGTCCGACATCCGCTGGGACGACCTGCACTTCCGCACCGGCTACGACCGCTGGCTGGCCTACGCCCAGTCCAAGACCGCCAACGCGCTGTTCGCCCTGCACCTCGACCGCCTCGGTACGGATGTGGGCGTGCACGCCTTCGCGGTGCACCCCGGAAGCATCCTCACGCCATTGCAGCGTCACATCCCTCGCGAGGAATGGCTCACGCAGGGGTGGGTGACCCCGGACGGCGAGCCGGCCGACGGTTTCAAAACCCCGGAGCAAGGCGCGGCGACAGCCGTATGGGCGGCAACGTCACCTCTGCTCGACGACCACGGAGGGGCCTACTGCCAGGACTGCGATATCGCGGAACCGGCTGCCACCGACGACATGCTCATCGGCGGAGTCAAACCCTGGGCCACCGACCCCGACGCGGCATTCCGGCTCTGGGAACTCTCCAGCAGGCTCACCGGGCTGAACGCATTCCGATGAAAGCGAACCGCCTCCGATGAGGTCTCGGCACTGAAGCCTCAAGAGGAGCTCCGCACAGACTCGGCAGCGGGCACTGGTCCGCCCGTCAGCAAAGGCAGGCATGGGCCGGCCCGAGAGCGAGAGAGAACCTCTCGCCGCCGAGCAGCTCGCCGTCCACGGAGACGAGCGTGCCGCGGCAACGGACGTGGACGGCTGTGAGCTGGGGCCAGGCGGTGCGGGCGCGGGCGGAGCGCCGTCGGCCGGCATGGCGGCTCGGGTGGCACCGGGAGGGAGTGGACCCGGGCGAGGAGGGCCGCCGCGCCCGGGTCCACTGCCGACGACCCGGCCGGGGACCGGCGGTGTCGACCGGGCCCGACCGGGCGAGTCGTACCGGGCCGGAGCGGCCCGCGCCCGTAGGGTCCCGAACGATGGCCGGCAACGAACCCGACTTCGACGCGATCGCGGACGAGCTCCACACCCTCGCCCCGCAGGACTTCACAACGGCCCGGAACCGGCACGCGGACGCCCTGAAGAAGACCGACCCGCAGCTCGCCAAGCAGGTCCGTGCGCTGCGCCGCCCCACCCAGGCCGCCTGGGCCGCCAACCTCCTCGCTCACCGGCACGGCGACCTGGTCGGGCAGCTGCTGGACCTCGGGCAGGCGCTGCGCGACGCCCAGGAGCACCTCGCCGGGGAGCAGTTGCGCACGCTCACCGAGCAGCGGCGGCAGCTGGTGCGGGCGCTGACGGGGCAGGCCGAGCGCGACGCGGCGGAGGCCGGACACCCGCTCGGCGCCGACGCCGTCGCCGAGGTGGACCGGACGCTGGGCGCCGCGCTGGCGGACCCGGACGCCGCCCGCGCCCTCGCGGCGGGGCGGCTGACGGCTCCGCTGGACCCGGTGCTGTGGCCGGGCGCCGGGAAGCCGGGGAGCCGGAAGCCGGGGACCGGGGCCGCGACGAAGAAGGCCGCCGGGACGTCCCCCGCGTCGGCGCGCGACTCGCGCCCCACGAAGGCACAGGCCGCGGCCGAACGGCGGCGCCGGCGCGAACAGGAACAGGCCCGCAAGGCCTTGGCCGGCGCGGAACAGGCCGCGGACAAAGCCGACACCCGGGCCGCGGAGGCCTCTCGGGCCCTCGACGAGGCGGAGTCGGCCCGCCGACGGGCGGAGACCGAAGCCGAGCAGGCCCGGGCCGCGCTCGCCGAGGCGCAGGACCGCGAAGCCCTCGCCCGGGAGCGCCTCACGCGCGCCGAGAAGCAGGCGCGATCCGCCGAAGACGCGGCGCGCACCGCCGACGACCGGGCCGCCAAGGCCCACGAAGGCGTCCAGGAGGCGGCCGAGCGCCTGCGGGTGTCGCAGAGCGACGACGACCAACAGCCGGGCTGAGCGCCGCCGGTCACCCTGCGCCCCACAGGCGGGCACCCGGCGGAGCCGGTCCTCCCGGAGCGGGGCCGCGAACGGATCAGCGGCAGATCCGGTAGCCGTCGCCCCCCGGGGCCGCTGCCGCCCACCGCCGGGGCGGGTGACCACGACGTCGCCCTCCTCGTACGAGAGCCGATCGCCCGCCGCGACCAACACCGGCCGGTCCGGTCCGACCCGGAAGCCGGAGTATGGAAGTCGGAGTGCGGCAGCATCCGGGAGACGGGCGTGGCACCGTCGAGCAGCATTCGCAGGTGCGGAGCGTCCCGCCGGGGGCCGCTGCCGCCGCGACGGGGTCGGAGACCGCCCGACCGTCGGCGGTGCCCCACCACGCGGGAACTCGGTGGCAGGTCGATCAGTGGTCGTGTTGACTTCCGGCGTGAGTCACGTGGCCAACATCATGATCTCCGTCGAGTTCACCGACCGGCCGGCCGTCGAAGCGCTGAGCCAGTGGTTGCGGACGTCCGCCCCACGACGCGGCTACGAACCGGGCGCCGTCGGGTGGGTCGGGTCGCTGAACGAGACGACCGGGAGCGACACGCGCTGGGGCGGCGGCAAGTACCCGGAGTGCGAGGTCTTCGCCGGTGCGCTCAACCACGCGGACCTCGCCGGACTGGTCGCCCGTGTCGAGCGCGTCCCGTGGGTCCACCCGGAGTCGGTGCAGCTGTTCGTGATGGACCAGGAGCAGTCCTACTTCCGGGTCTGGATGTTCCACGGCCCGAGGCTGCGGCAGATCGCCCCCGAAGGCAGGGAGGACGACATCTACCCCGACGGGGGGCCGTCCGACATCCACACGCGGTTCGCGCTCGCCGACGACGCCGAGTTCCTCCGCGACCTGGTGGTCGCCGCCGTCAACTGGGCACCCGGCCGGGATGTCTCGCGCGAGGCGGTGCTCTCCGACCCGCGCAACGCCCACTACGTGGACGGCTGGCCCGGTCGGGGCGACCTGGGCATCGTGGCACTCTCGACCGGGGAGGCCACCGGGTGGCAGCCGCTCCCGGTCGGCGCCGCGTGGCTGCGGTACCTCCCGGCGGAGGACCCCGGCTACGGCTTCGTCGACCCGGCCGTGCCGGAGCTGAGCATCGGCATCACCGCCGCCCAGCGTGGCCGGGGCATCGGAACCCTGCTGATCAGGCGTCTGCTGCGGACCGCCGCCGAGGCCGGCGTCGAACGCGTCTCGCTGAGCGTCGAGCGGGACAACCCCGCCCTCCGGCTGTACGAGCGCGAGGGCTTCCGCGTGCACGACCCGCGCGAGGGCGAGGACGCGCTGACCATGGTCACCCGCCTCCGCCGGGACTCCTGACCGGGTGGCCGCCCGGCCGTCGGGGCACGGGAGGCGGGCCGGACGGCCAGGAGTCCCGGCCGACGGCCGGTGCTCCTGCCCGAAAGGGAAGGCGGCGGAGGGGGCTGTCCCCCGGGCGGGTCCGGGGGTGTGCTGTCGTGATCTTCGGCCGCCGGGTTCCTAGCGTGGTCACATGACAGCTCATCACCTTCCCTTCGGTCCGGCCGCCGTGGCACCGCCGGTCGCCCGCCGGGCCACGGCGGCGGGCCTCGCCCTCGCCGCCTGCCTGACGGTGGCGTCCGCCGTGACCGCCCCCGCCGCCGGGGCGGCGTCCGCCTCCGCCGACAGCGCCGCCTCCACCCCCCGGGGCCTGGAGCGCTACTACCACCAGCCCCTCGACTGGAGCAGCTGCGTCCAGGGCCCGGACGACCAGGTCGGCGCGGGCCTGGAGGAGGCGGGCGCGACCTGCGCCGACGTCACCGTGCCACTCGACTACGCCGACCCCCGGGGCCGTACGATCACCGTCGCGATCTCCCGGATCAAGGCCACCGACACCCGCCACCGGATCGGCCCACTGCTGCTCAACGACGGCGGCCCGGGCGGCCAGACCCTCGGGAGCCCGCCGCGCGTCCACACGGCGCTCAAGGAGACCGCCGGCCGCTACGACATCATCGGCATGGACCCGCGCTTCGTCGGCCGCAGCACCCCGCTGGACTGCGGCTGGCCGGTCGGCACCAACCTCGTCTCGGCCGGGCTCGGCCGGGCGAGCTTCGACCGGCAGGTCGCCCTCCAGAAGGACCTCGCCGCCAAGTGCCGGGCGGCGGCCGGACCGCTGCTGCCGCACGCCGGCACGCGCAACACGGCCCGCGACATGGACGTCATCCGCGGTGCGCTCGGCGAGCGGAGGATCTCCTACCTGGGGGTCTCGTACGGGACGTACCTGGGCACGGTCTACACCCAGATGTTCCCCGGCCGCTACGACCGGGTGGTACTCGACGGGGCGCTCGACCCGCGCACCTACGGGCCGGTGCTGCTCCCCCACCTGCTGGCGGAGAACGAGCAGGCGCTCGCCGACTGGGCGGCCTGGACGGCGGACCGCCACGACACCTACCGGCTCGGCCGGACCGCCGACGAGGTGACGGCGGGCATCCGGCGGCTCGTCGAGGCGTCGGCGCGCGCCCCGCTGACCGTCGGCAGCGGCACCGACACCTTCCGACTGGACGACACCCGGGTGCCGTTCCTGCTGTTCGCCGGACTCGCGGACGACACCGACGCCGCACGCGCGAGCCTGGCCGAGCAGATCGCGGTGCTCGCCGAGGCGGCGGCGGGGCGGCCGGCCCTGCCGTCGGCGGCCTTCACCGCCATCCTGCGGTTCGCGTTCACCGGGGAGGCGTCGCCCACCGGCAGCTCCCAGCAGGCGGTCATGTGCGCGGACGCCTCGGCGCCGCGCGACCCCGAGGCGTACTGGCGGGAGATCGAGCGCAGCCGGGTCGAGCACCCGCTGTTCGGCCCGCTGGTCCACAACATCAACCCGTGCGCCTTCTGGGACCGCCCGCGCGAGGCCCGCACCGAGGTGCGACGCGACGCCGAGGTGCTGATAGTCGCCGCCACCGGCGACCCGCGCACCACCTACCGGGACAGCGTCGCGCTGCACGGGCTGCTGCCCGCCTCCCGGCTGCTGACCTTGGAGGGTGCCAACCGGCACGCCCTGTACGGCCTGTACGGCAACGCCTGCGTGGACGACACGGTCAACGCCTACCTGGCGGGGGGCCGGCTGCCGAAGGGCGACCGGACCTGCGCGAAGTAGCGCTCCGCTCCGGCCGTCCCCGCCCCGGGACGGCCGGAGCCGGGCGCGGGTCGGCCCCGCTCCGCGGCGCCCTCACTCCTCGCCGAGGACCATCCACTTCTCCGGCTTCTCCATCGGCACGAACCCGGCCTTGGCGTAGACCTCGTGGGCGTCCGCCGTGGCCAGCATGACGCGGCGCAGCCCGTACGGGGCGAGGTGGTCGCGGACGGCGGCGGCCAGGGCCGTCCCGAGCCCTCTGCCGCGGGCCGAGGGCTCGATGTACACGTCGCAGAGCCAGGCGAAGGTGGTCCGGTCGGTGACCACCCGCGCGTAGCCGAGCTGGGTGCCCGCAGCCCGGTCGTAGACGCCGAAGTTGAGGGAGGCGGCGATCGCGGAGTCCTGCTTCTCCCGGGGGCGGCCGCGTGCCCAGTAGGCGTCCTGGGACAGCCACCGGTGGATCAGTTCGGTATCGAGGCGTGCCGGGTCCGTCGAGATCTCGTAGCCGTCGGAGAGGTCATTCGTCATACCGGAATCCAACCAGGCCGGGCCCCCACCGATCCAGGTGCGGGCCCGGTGGCCGGGCGTCCGGCCACCGCTGCGCGGGCGCGCGTCAGAGGGTGATGGTCTTGTACTCGGTGTAGGTGCCGAGGCCGACGGCGCCGAACTCGCGGCCGATGCCGCTGGCCTTGAAGCCGCCGAAGGGGCCGTCGAAGCCGACACCGGCCCCGTTCACGGTCACCGTGCCGGTCCGGATCCGGCGGGCGACCGCCAGGGCGTGCTCCTCGTCGGCGGACCAGACGCCGCCCGACAGGCCGTACTCGGAGTCGTTGGCGATGCGGACGGCGTCGTCCTCGTCCTCGTAGGGGATGACCACCAGGACGGGGCCGAAGATCTCCTCCTGGGCGATGCGCATGGCGTTGTCCACGTCGGCGAAGAGGGTGGGGGTCACGTAGTTGCCGCCCTCCAGCCCCGCCGGGACCTCGGGGCCGCCGGTGACGAGGCGGGCGCCCTCCTCGATGCCGATCGCGATGTACCGGCGGACGCGCTCCTGCTGGTCGGGGCGGATCATCGGTCCGATGAAGGTGTCCGGGTCCGCCGGGTCACCGACCTTCAGGGACTCGACGAGCACCTTGAGTTCCGCGACCACCTCCTCGTAGCGGCTGCGCGGGGCCAGGACGCGGGTCTGGGCGATGCAGGACTCGCCGTTGTTGAGCAGGGAGGAGAACTTCAGCCCCTGCACCGCCCGGTGGATGTCGGCGTCGGCCAGGATGACGGCCGCGGACTTGCCGCCCAGCTCCAGGCTGACCCGCTTGAGCTGCTCCCCCGCGATCGCGGCGATGCGCCGGCCGGCCGGGGTCGAGCCGGTGAAGGCGATCTTGTCGACCTCGGGGTGGGAGATCAGGTACTCGCTGGTCTCGCGGTCGGCGGGCAGCACGCTGATCACCCCGGCGGGCAGCCCCACCTGGGCCAGCAGGTCGGCGAGGAGGCCCATGCTGAGCGAGTTCTCCGGCGAGACCTTCAGGACCACCGAGTTGCCGGCGAGCAGCGCCGGGATGATCTTCGTGGTCGCGGAGGAGAAGGGCGAGTTCCACGGGATCACGGCGGCCACCACGCCGACGGCCTCACGACGGACCACGCTTCGCACCGGCGAGGCCGGGTCGGAGGGCGGCAGGGTCTCCTCCCACCCGAACTCCTCCGCCGCCTTCAGGTAGGCGTTGGCCTGGCGGGTCAGGCCCGGCTGGCCGGCCCGGGTGAACCAGCCCGCGGAGCCGTTCTCGGCGGCGATCAGGGCAGCGATCCGCTCCGCCTGCCGCTCGCGCAGCGCGTTGAAGCGCCGCAGCACCGCCACGCGCTCCAGCGGCGGGGTGTCGCGCCAGGTGCCCTCGACGAACGCGGCCCGGGCCGCCGCCACCGCACGGTCGACGTCCGCCCGCCGGGCCTGCGCGGCGCGGCCGATCACCGTCCGGTCGTGCGGGGACCGGATGTCGAGCAGGGCGGCCTCACTCGGCTCGGTCCAGGCGCCTGCGATGAAGAGCCGGTCATAGACGATCACGCTTCCACTCCTTCGATATCTGTCACTCGACAGTAGCATTTACTCGCTGATTCAACTCGCTGTCGTTGCATTTGATGGCGGGGTGGCGCCGCGGTCCGTCCGATCGCCGAGGTCCGATGCCGCGCGGACCGGGGGCCTCGCCCCGTCACGACGGTTGCGCACGGCGTCGGCGCGCGGCATCAGTCATTCGACTGCGGACCCGGAGACGCCCGGAGGGGCGCGGCGCGGCCGCCGCCCCGACCGTCAACTGACTGATGTGCCGGCCCGCCGGGAACGGAAGAGTGCGGTGTGCCGGGCAGGACGGACACCCGCCCCGTCCGGGGACACATCCGCGTCACACGGAAGGCTCGACATGATCGACAGGCGTAGCTTCAACAGGGCCCTGGGACTGGGTGCCGGTGCGGCCGCGGTCTCGATGGCCAACCTGCCGGGCACGGCCACCGCCGCGCCCGTCCCCGGCGGCCCCGGCGCGGCCCCGGTCGTGCCCACGATCACCCCGGGCACGCACACGTCCTTCCCGCGGCTGAAGCAGGCCGAGGCCGGGCTGCTGAACGTGGGATACGCCGAACTCGGCCCCGCGCACGGACCGGTGGTGCTCTGCCTGCACGGCTGGCCGTACGACATCCACAGCTACGTCGACGTCGCCCCGCTCCTGGCCGGCCTCGGGTACCGCGTGATCGTCCCCTTTCTGCGCGGGCACGGCACCACCCGGTTCCTGTCGCCCCGGACCTTCCGCAACGGCCAGCAGTCCGCCATCGCGATGGACGTCATCGCCCTGCTGGACACCCTCCGGATCGACCGCGCCGTGGTGGCCGGGTTCGACTGGGGGTCCCGGACCGGGGACGTCCTCGCGGCCCTGTGGCCCGAACGGGTCAAGGCCCTGGTGTCGGTGAGCGGCTACCTCATCACCAACCGCCAGGCGCAGCTGGACCCGATCGCGCCGGCCGGCGAGCACACCTGGTGGTACCAGTACTACTTCGCCACCGAACGCGGCAGGAAGGCCATGGAGGACAAGGGCCTGCGCCACGATCTGACCCGCTTCGTCTGGCAGCAGGTCTCCCCCACCTGGAAGTTCGACGACGCGACCTTCGAGCGCACGGAGGCCGCCTTCGAGAACCCCGACTACGCCGCGGTCGTGATCCACAACTACCGCTGGCGGCTCAGCGTCGCCGACGGCGAGCGCCGCTACGACCGCTACGAGGACCGGCTGGCCCTGAAGCCGACCATCGGGGTGCCGACGATCACCCTCGACCCCGCGCTGGACCCGTTCACCGCTCCCGGCGACGGCGCCTCGTACCGGGCCATGTTCACCGGGAAGTACGAGCACCGGACGCTCGGCGGCATCGGCCACAACCTGCCCCAGGAGGCGCCGACCGCGTTCGCCCAGGCCGTCGTGGACGTGGACCACTTCTGACGGCGCGCCGCCGGGAGGGGGCCGGCCCCCTCCCGGCGCAGGTCCCCGCGCTACTGACACAGCGACGAGGTGGTTGCGAGCCGAAGCTGCACACCGCCGCTAGACTCCCCCCCGTGAGAGCTGACGCCGCGCGGAACATCGAAGCCGTCCTGACGACGGGAGCGCGGATGCTGGCCGCCGACCCGGGCGCGAGCATCGCGAGCATCGCCGCCGAGGCCGGGGTGGACCGGCGGACCGTCTACCGGCGCTTCAGCTCCCGCGAGGAACTCCTCACCGCGATCCACTCCGCCCGCCTGGACGCCGTCGAGCGGGCCATCGCCGACGCCCGTCTGCGCGAGGCCCCCGTCGCCGTGGCCCTGCACCGCTACGTGGAGAACGTCATCGAGGTCAACCGCGCCTGGCCGGTGGACCTGGCCCGGATGCTCGCCGACGAGGAGACCCGCAGGCGCCGCGACAGCTCCGTCGCCGAGGTCGGGGACTTCCTCCGACGCGCCGTCACCGAAGGGCTGCTGCGCCCCGGCCTCCCCGAGGGCTGGGTCGCCGCCCTGCTGCCCCAGCTCGTGCACCTGGTGACACGTCAGGCGCCCGACCTGGCCGCCGGACCGGCGGCCGACCTGGTGGTCGACACCCTGCTGCGGGGGGCCGGCGCGCCGTGACGCGCCCGGCCCGGCGCGGCGGCCCGCCCCCCGCGACCGGCCCCGACCGATCGCCCACACACGGTGCTATGCTCGACGGCGGAAAACCCATCTGACGGAAAGCGTGGAGCAGACATGGCGGGTGACGACGACATCTCCGGGTGAGACCCGGTCCTGAAGCCGTCGGCGGGCATCGGTGCCCCGGGCCAACGGCTTCGTTCGTCGTTCCCTTCCCCCTGTCTGCTCGCAGGCCGAGGTGTCTCCGCCTGCCCATCCTCCGGGTTGTCCTCATGTCCGATGCGTCCATCGTCTGCTCCCAGCTCTCCTTCTCCTGGCCCGACGACACCCCCGTCTTCCAGGACCTCTCCTTCGCCCTCGGCACCGGCCGCACCGGCCTGGTCGCTCCCAACGGCGCGGGCAAGAGCACGCTGCTCAAGCTCATCGCCGGTCAACTGACGCCCACCACAGGATCGTTGACCGTCAGCGGCACACCCGGCTACCTGCCGCAGGACCTCCCGCTGACGGCGGACCTCGCGGTCGCCGACGTCCTCGGCGTCGCCGGGGTGATCCGCGCCATCGACGCGGTGGAGTCCGGTGACGTGGCCGAGGAGCACTTCACCGCCATCGGCGACGACTGGGACGTCGAGGAGCGCAGCCTCGCCCAGCTCGAACGTCTCGGCCTGGCCGGCGTCGGCCTGGACCGGCGGCTCGGCACCCTCAGCGGCGGCCAGATCGTCCAGCTCGGCCTCGCGGCGCAACTGCTCAAGCGGCCCGACGTGCTGCTGCTCGACGAACCCACCAACAACCTCGACCTCGCCGCCCGCCACCGGCTCCACGGCGTCCTGGAGGACTTCTCCGGCTGCCTGCTGCTGGTCAGCCACGACCGTGCGCTGCTCGACCGGATGGACCGGATCGCCGAGCTCGACTCCGGCGAACTGCGGCTGTTCGGCGGCAACTTCACCACCTACGAGCAGGCCGCGGAGGCCGGGCGCGAGGTCGCGGCCAAGAACATCCGCAATGCCGAACAGGAACTCAAGCGGGAGAAGCGGGAGTTGCAGCAGGCCCGGGAGCGCGCCGACCGCCGGGCGAGCAACGCCGGCCGCAACCTCAAGAACGCCGGTCTGCCCCGCATCTTCGCCGGGACCATGAAGCGCGGCGCCCAGGAGTCCGCAGGACGCGCCGGCCAGGTCCACGCGGCCCGCCTCGGCGAGGCCAGGGCCCGGCTCGACGAGGCCGAGCGCGCCCTGCGCGACGACCAGCGCCTGACCCTGGACCTGTCCGGCACCCGGGTGCCGAGCGGGCGCGACCTCTTCGTCGGCGAGAACCTCCAGATGCTGCGCGGCGGCACGCCCCTGTTCGCTGGTGGCGGCGTCGATCTGACCGTCCGCGGGCCCGAGCGGATCGCCCTGCTCGGACAGAACGGAACCGGCAAGACCACCCTCCTGCGCCTGCTGGTCGGGGACCTCGCCCCCGACGGCGGACGGCTCAGGCGCTCGGACGGCCGGGTCGCCTACCTCTCCCAGCGGCTGGACCTGTTGGACCCGGACCGCAGTGTGGCGGACAACTTCGCGGTGGCCGCGCCGGAGCTGCCGGCGCCCGAGCGGATGAACGTGCTCGCCCGCTTCCTCTTCCGCGGCGCCCGCGCCCACCTCCCGGTCGGGGTGCTCTCGGGCGGCGAGCGGCTGCGCGCCACCCTGGCCTGTGTGCTGTGCGGCGACCCCGCGCCCCAGTTGCTCCTCCTCGACGAGCCGACCAACAACCTCGACCTGGTGAGCGTCGGACAGCTCGAAAGCGCCCTCACCTCCTACCAGGGCGCCTTCGTCGTGGTCAGCCACGACGAGCGCTTCCTGGCCGGCATCGGGGTGGACCGGTGGCTGCGGCTGGCCGGCGGCACGCTGGAGGAGGTGGCCGCGCCCGAGGCGTGAGCCCCGTTCAGGTCCGGCCGGCGCGGAGGGACGGCGCCGGCCGGACCCGCGAGGGCCGCACGGCTGCGCCGCGCCCGCCCGGTCGCTGCCCCTGATTTCGCCCTCGCCCCCGTGATGGCGTACAGTCGGGTTCACCGACGCGGGGTGGAGCAGCTCGGTAGCTCGCTGGGCTCATAACCCAGAGGTCGCAGGTTCAAATCCTGTCCCCGCTACGACGAAGGCCCGGGGTCGGCGCACACTGTGCGCCGACCCCGGGCCTTGTTCGTTCACCCGGCCTGCCGGTCCGACCGGCAGGCCGCTCCGGCTTCCCGCCCGCCCCCGGCGACCGGCCGGCGCCTCACCCCACCGGTCGGTGCGGGCGGCTGCCGGCCGGCCGCGGGCCGGGGTCGTCGTCCGTGGCGAGTTCGGGTTCCAGGCCCTCCGGGAGCCTCGGCGTGCGGAGGCCGCTCTCCCGCCGCCAGGCCTCGAACGCCCAGGCGGTCGAAGCGACCAGCGCGAACCCGAGCAGCCAGCCGCCGAGGACGTCGCTGACCCAGTGCACGCCGAGGGCGATCCTGGTCAGACCCGTCCCGAGCACGGTCACCACGGCGATCGCCCAGGCCGCCGGGCGGGCCCGCCGGGGCACGACCGGCAGGAGCACCAGCAGCAGGATCGCGCACGAGGCCATGGCGGTCATGGCGTGCCCCGACGGGAAGGAGAAGCCCGGCGCGTGGGCGACGGGATCGGGCAGCCGGGGCCGGACCCGGGCCACCGTGACCTTGACCAGCAGGCCGGTCAGACCGGCGGCCAGCTCGGTGAGGGCCGCCCACAGGGCCAGCCGCCAGGCCCGCCGCCACAGCAGCCAGCCGACGGTGGCCGCCACCAGCAGGCGCATCGTGACCGGGTCCCAGACCCAGTTGCTCAGTACCCGCGTGCTCTCCAGCAGGAGCGGGTGGTGCCGGACGGCTTCGTTCAGGTGCACCGCCGCGCCGGCGTCCAGCTCGCGCAGCGGTTCCCAGCCGGCCTCGATCAGCACCAGCAGGACGGCGGTCGGCACCGCCGCCACGGCGAACGCCAGGACGGCCCCGAGCAGGCGCTCCCCGAAGCGCCGGTCGGCCCGGCGCTGGGAGAAGCGGCGCCGGGTGAGCCAGCGCCGGGAGAGCCGGCGCAGCGCGGGGACCCGGGTACGGGCGGGGCTTCGGTGCGGCCTCCGGTCAGCTGTCATCGTGGCTCGTCTACCCACGACCTGCGGAATCATCCTCGGGGTCGGGCAGCACCGGCTCCTCGACGCCCGCCCGGTCGGCCTCCAGCTGCGCGGCGAAGGCGATCCCGAGGAAGAGCGCGATCGCGGTCAGGTAGGCCCACATCAGGAGCGAGATGATCACGCTCAGCGGCCCGTACACCGCGTCGATCGAGTTGCTCAGCCGCAGGTACAGGCCGAGCAGGGCGGTCAGGCCGACCCACAGCACCAGGTACACGGCGGCGCCGAAGGCGAGCCAGGTGTGGCCGGGCTGTCGGCGGCGCGGTGCCCGGTGGAAGATGACGCTCGCGGACAGCAGGGCGAGCACGATGCCGGCCGGCCACCGCAGGACCGCCCAGACGAGAGCCTCCCGATGGGTCCCCGGCCCGCCCGCCTCGACGACCGCCGCGGCGATCTCCCGGCCCGCCACCAGCAGGACGAAGCCGAGGCCGAGCGGTAGACCGGCCAGCACGGCCATCAGCAGTCCGCGCGCGTACTTGCGGTGGAAGGGCCGGTCGCGTTCGATGCCGTAGATCCGGTTGGCCCCGCGCTCGATCTGGCACATCGCGGTGGCGACGTTGACGAGGGAGAACACGGCGCCGCCCCACAGGGCGACGCTCCCGCCGTCCCCCGCGCGCTCGCGGCCGCTCCGCAGGACCTGGTCGACCAGGTCGGAACTCGGGCCCGCGGTGAGCCGGGCGATGGTCAGCTCGGTCACCCGGCCGAGCCACTGGGTGTGCAGGACGGACGAGAGGCCGACCACCGCGATCGCGAACGGGACGAGGGCGAGCACGGTCTGGAAGGCGAGGGCCCGGGCGTGGCTGAAGCCGTCGGCGTAGCGGAAGCGCAGGAAGGCGTCCCTGAGCAGCTGCCACCGGCCGTACGCGCGCAGTGTCGTGACGGCCTCGTCGGCGGAGAGCTCCTCGGGCTCGCGGCCGCGGTGGCCGACGCGGGTGGCGGTTCCCACTCAGCTGCTCCGTTCGGCCGGGACGGGATCGGCTCCGACCTGGTGGGACCCGTCGACCGCAGCCCCGTCGACCGCAGCCCCGTCACCCGCGGCTCCGTCGCCCGGGGGCCCGCCCGCCGCAGCTCCGCCGACCCCAGCCCCGCCGACCGCAGCTCCGTTGACCGGGGGCCCGCCGGCCGTCGGCGTGTGGACCAGCAGGGCGCCGGGCCGGACGGCCAGCCGCAGGGTGCGGCCGGCCGGCAGGCACTCCCCGTCGAGCTCCCGCGGCTGGTCCCGGTCGGCGGTGAGGTGGATCCGGCGCGCCTGGAAGTGTTCGAACGGCGCCGAACCGCCCCCCGCGCCGGTCCGCCCGGTGAGCAGCCGCGCTGCCGCCGCCGGCCAGCCGGCGAGGCCGCGCGGGTGGACCAGGACGAGGTCGAGCAGGCCGTCGTCCGGCCGGGCGCCCGGCAGCAGCCGGATCCCGCCCTGGAGCGCACCGACGTTGCCGATCACGGCCATCGCGGCCCGCCGGTGGAGCGGGCGCGCGTCGTCCAGGGTGACGGTGAGCCGCATCCGGCGGTCGCCGAGGTGGCGGAGCAGCGGGGGAAGGTAGGCGGGCCAGCCCCAGCGGCTCTTCGCGCGGCGGCTGGTGCCGGCCATCGCCGCGGCGTCCAGGCCGATGCCCGCCATGGCGCTGACCACCGTGGCGGTGATGCCGTCGCCGTCGGCCAGAGCGAGGTCGATCCGGCGGGGCCCGCCGGCGAGGGCGTCCGCCAGCGCCCGCGCCGGGTCCGCCGGCAGGCCGAGGTTGCGGGCGAGCAGGTTCCCGGTGCCGCAGGGGGCGATGGCCAGCGCGACGCCCGTACCGGCGAGGGCGTGCGAGCACGCCGTCACGGTGCCGTCGCCGCCGCAGGCCACCACCAGGTCGGCCCCGGCGGCGACCGCGGCCGCCGCGGCGCCCCGGCCGGGGTCGGCCTCGCTGGTGGCGGTTCTGGTCGGCGCCGCCCAGCCGTGGCCGGCGAGGACGCGGTCGATCCGGTCGAGGGTGTCCTCGTCGACCAGGACGGGGTTGAAGACCACCACCGCCCGGCCGGCGGACGGGTGATCGGGTACGGCTGCCACGGTGGTCTCCCTGGGGTCGGAGAGGAAAGCCCGCCACATGATCCAGAGCACGGCGCCGCCGTTCACCAGCCCGGCCAGCACGTCGGTCGGGTGGTGCATGCCGCGGTACAGCCGGCTGAACCCGACCAGCACCGGCAGCAGCGCCGCCAGGGCGCACAGCGGCAGCCGGAGCGGCCCCCGCAGGCGCAGGACGGCGAGGACGGCCAGTGCGCCGTACAGCGCGACCGCCGCGCCGACGTGGCCGGACGGGAAGCTGGAGGTCGGCGGTGCGCCGTCGAGACGGGGCGCGGTCGGCCGGGGCCGGTCCACGCACAGGGTGACCAGCAGGAAGACCGCGGACTGGGCGGCGACGGAGCCGCCGAGGAAGGCAGCCTCGCGCCACCGCCGGGCGCCCAGCAGCAGCGCGAGCACGGCGGCGCCCGCCACGGCGATCACGGCCCCGGTGCTCGCGAGGACCGAGAGCCACGCGGTGACGGTGTCGAGGACGGGTACCCGGCCGGCGGCGAGCCGGTCGGTCAGCGCGTTCTCCCCCGGCCGCCAGAGGTGCAGCGGCGGGTGGGTGATCGTGAGACCGGCCAGCACCATGAGCACCGTCTGGGCGAGCAGAGCCGGTGCGATCGTTCGGAGCGGACGCCTTACCCCTGTGGTCACGCCCCTCGTCTGCCCGGACACCGCCGTTTCATGGCCGGGCCGGCGCATCCCGTCCGGACGGCGCCCTCCGGACGCCCGCGCCGCCTGCCGGTCCGGGCCCGCCGTCAGAGGTCGAGCACGGTCCGCCCGTCCCGGCGCCGCCGTCAGAGGTCGAGGTCGAGCAGGGCGTTGGCGACGACCTCGGTGAGGGCGGGGTGGATCCAGTACGGGGTGCCGGCCAGGGTGGGGACGTCGATGCCGAGGCTCATCGCGACGACCAGGGGCTGGATCAGGGTGGACGCCTGCGGGCCGAGGATGTGGGCGCCCAGCAGGCGGCCGGTCCCCGGGTCCGCGATCACCTTGCAGAAGCCCGCGGTGTCCTCCAGCGCCCATCCGTAGGCGACGTCCGCGTACCGGCGGGTGGCGGTCGTGTAGTCGAGGCCGGCGTCGCGGCACTCCCGCTCGGTCCGGCCCACCTGGGCGATCTGGGGGCGGGTGAATACCGCGGCGGGGACGGCGTCGTAGCTGGTGGCGATCAGGTCGTCGGGGTGCAGCAGATTGTGCGCGACCACCTGCGCCTCCCGGTTGGCGACGTGCTTGAGCGGCACGGGGGTGCACACGTCACCGAGGGCGAAGACGCCCGGCGCGGTGGTCCGCTGGTGGGCGTCCACCACCACGCGGCCGTCCTCCCGCAGGGCGATGCCGGCCCGGTCGGCGTCGATGGTGTCGCTGTTGGGCGTCCGGCCGACCGCCACCAGCAGGGCGTCGGCCTCGACCGCGGAGCCGTCGTCCAGGCGCAGCCGCAGCCGGCCCGGTTCACCCTCCAGTCCGGTCAGCTCGACACCGGTGCGCACGTCGAACGCGGAGCGGGCCAGTCGGGTGTAGGCGCGGGACACCGACTCGTCCTGCGGGGCGAGCAGGGTCTCCTGCTTCTCGATGATCGTGATCCGGCTGCCGGCCGCGTGGAAGACGTGCGCCAGCTCGGCGGCGATGTAGCCGCCGCCGAGGACGGCCAGGTGCCGCGGCGGCGTCGGGCGCCGCATGATCGTGTCGGAGGTCTCGTAGGGCAGCCCGCTGTCGCGTACCGGCGGCGGGACCACCGGGCGGCTGCCGACCGCCACCACGACCCGGTCCGCGGTGATGTGCACCTCTCTCCCGTCGCCCTCCACCACCAGCGTCCGTTCGCCGGTGAAGCGCGCCCGGCCGCGGTGGACGGTGACGAAGTCGGAGCCGCGCCGGCCCTGCTCCCCCTCCGCGGCCTGCCCGTCGAGGCGCCCGAAGACGCGGTCGCGTACCCGTGGCCACCGCAGGACGCCCGGTGCGGCGTCCACGTCGAAGCGGCCGGCCTCCCGCACGGTGTCCGCGACGTCGGCCGTGTGGGCGAGCATCTTGCTGGGGATGCAGCCCCGGTTCAGACAGGTCCCGCCGAACGGCCCCTCCTCGACGACGGCGACGTCGAGGCCGCCGAAGCGGTCGTCGATCACCGTGTTGCCGGAGCCCGCGCCCAGGACGACAAGATCGTGGTGTGGCATGTCCGGAGGCTACCCCCGCGCGCCGCCCCGACACCGGAGTGCGGAGGGACCGCCCTTCGGGTCGCGGACGGGGCAGCCGCGCGCCGGCCGGACCGGGCGGGTGAATCCCGGACCGGATCGGGCCATGCGGGTCCGGTCACCGGGTAGGCGCTGGAGGCCGCGCGGACGCGCCGAACCGTCCCCGGCGACCTCACCGACCCCGACCGGCCCCCTGGGAGGACACCCGTGACACCCCCCGACAAGCACCCCGCGACCCGCCACCAGTCGCTGGCCGACCCCGTCGCCGCACGGGCGGGCTGGGACGCCGTGGACGTCCGGGCCGTGGACACCGCCCGGCTGCTCGCGGCCGACGCCGTGCAGCGCACCGGGAACGGCCACCCCGGGACGGCGATGAGCCTGGCGCCACTGGCCCACCTGCTGTTCCAGAACGTCCTGCGCCACGACCCTGGTGACGACCAGTGGCTGGGCCGCGACCGCTTCGTACTGTCCTGCGGACACACCAGCCTCACCCTGTACGTCCAGCTGTACCTCACCGGCTACGGCCTGGAGCTCTCCGACCTGGAAGCCCTGCGGACCTGGGGTTCCGCCACCCCCGGCCACCCCGAGTACCGGCACACCCGGGGCGTGGAGATCACCACCGGCCCGCTCGGCCAGGGGCTGGGCGCGGCCGTCGGCATGGCGATGGCGGCCCGCCGGGAACGCGGCCTGCTCGACCCGGACGCCCCGGACGGCGAGAGCCCCTTCGACCACCACGTCTACGTCCTCGCCTCGGACGGCGACCTCATGGAGGGCGTCACCGCGGAGGCGAGTTCGCTGGCCGGCCACCAGCGGCTGGGCAACCTGACCATGGTGTACGACCAGAACCACATCTCGATCGAGGACGACACCGACGTCTCGTTCAGCGAGGACGTCGCCGCCCGCTACCGCGCCTACGGCTGGCACGTGCAGACCGTCGACTGGACCCGCACCGGCCGCTACGTCGAGGACGTCGACGCCGTCCTCGACGCGCTCCGGGCCGCCCGCGCGGAGACCACCCGGCCCTCGCTGCTGGTGCTGCGGACGGTCATCGGCTGGCCCGCCCCCAACCTCCAGAACTCCGGCAAGGCCCACGGTTCCGCGCTCGGCGACGAGGAGGTCGCCGCCACCAAGGAACTGCTCGGCTTCGACCCCGCGCGCAGCTTCACCGTCGAGGACGACGTCCTCACCCGCACCCGCCGGGCACGCGAGCGCGGCCGTGAACTCCACGAGGCCTGGACCCCGCGCTACGAGCGCTGGCGCGACGAGCACCCCGAGCGCGCGGCACTGCTGGACCGGCTGACGGAGCGCCGGCTGCCGGACGGCTGGGCCGACCACCTGCCGGCCTTCCCCGCGGACCGGGAGGGGCTGGCCACCCGCGCCGCCTCGGGCCGGGTGCTCACCGCGCTCGCACCGGTCCTGCCCGAGCTGTGGGGCGGCTCGGCCGACCTCGCCGGGAGCAACAACACCACCATGGACGGCGAGCCCTCCTTCCTGCCCGAGGGCGTGGAGACCGCGGAGTGGAAGGGCGGCCCGTACGGCCGCACCCTGCACTTCGGGATCCGGGAGCACGCCATGGGGGCCATCCTCAACGGGATCGCCCTGCAGAGCCTGACCCGCCCCTACGGCGGCACCTTCCTGACCTTCAGCGACTACATGCGGCCCGCGGTGCGACTGGCCGCGCTGATGGAGCTCCCGACCGTCTACGTCTGGACGCACGACTCGATCGGCCTCGGCGAGGACGGCCCCACCCACCAGCCGGTGGAGCACCTCGCGGCGCTGCGCGCGATCCCCGGCCTCGACGTGGTGCGCCCCTGCGACGCCAACGAGACGGCCGCCTGCTGGCACGCGCTGCTGGAGCACCACGACCGGCCGACCGGCCTCGTCCTCACCCGGCAGAAGGTGCCCGTCCTCGACCGCGGGACCGGCGGGTGCGCACCGGCGGACGGCGCCGCCCGCGGCGGCTACGTGCTCCGCGACCCGGCCGACGGCGCCCCGCCCCGGGTCCTGCTGCTGGCCACCGGCTCCGAGGTGCACCTCGCGCTGGCGGCGCAGGAGCAGCTCGCCGGTGAGGGCGTGGCGAGCCGGGTGGTGTCGCTGCCGTGCCTGGAGTGGTTCGCCGCGCAGCCGCGCGAGTACCGCGACGGCGTCCTGCCGCCCGCGGTGGCGGCGCGGGTGAGCGTGGAGGCGGGCGTGGCGCTCGGCTGGCGCGAGCTGGTCGGCCCGCACGGCCGGATCGTCAGCCTCGACCACTTCGGCGCCTCCGCCGACTACCGGCGCCTGTACAGCGAGTTCGGGCTCACCGCCGAGGCCGTGGCCGGGGCCGCGCGGGAGAGCCTCGCGGCGGCCGGCTGACGCCGGGTCCGCCCCGGTGCGCCCGCCCGCCGTGGGCGGCCGCACCGGGAGCGGGGGCGTCAGCCGGTCCACCGCCGGTGCCGGGCGCGCCAGGCCAGCGACGGCCCCGCTCCGGTGTCCGCCGCCGTGATCAGCAGCCCGCCGCACATCGACAGGTTCTTCAGGAAGTGGATGCGCTGCCGGGCACGCTCCTCCTCGTCCTTGACCTCCCAGAACCGGTGGCCGGCCAGGGTGACCGGGACGAGGGTCGCCGCCAGCGCGAGCGCGGCGGGCCGGGTGAGACGGCCGGACGCCAGCAGCGCGCCGGCCACCACCTGGACCCCGGCGTTGAGCCGGATCGCCGTTTCGGGCCGGCGCGGAACGGCCGGGACGTGCTCGGCGAGCGGGTCGACCACCGGTTCGGCGGCGGCCTCCAGCCGGGCGGGGTTCAGTAGGGCGTCGGCGCCTCCGTAGAGGAACATCGACGCCAGCATCGGTCGTGCACAGGCTCGCAAGATGGACATACCCGGCGTCTTTCCGGTCCCCCGCCGGCCAATCCCCGTAGCGCGGGCGTTCCCGACGGGCGGCCCGGGGCTCGGCGGGGGCACCTCGGGCTCGTTCGGGTGGGCCGGCCCGTCCGGGCGACAACAAACCGGCGAGGGCCGGTTGACCCGTCGGCAATCGGGCAGACGCACGGCGCGGGGGAAGAGCTCACAGAGCCCAAGGAGCGCGGCATGATCGTCCTCGGAATCATCCTTCTCGTCATCGGTCTCCTCACCGGCCTCGGCATCCTGTGGACGATCGGAGCGGTCCTCGTCGTCGTGGGACTGATCCTGTGGATCCTGGGAGCGGTCGGGCACGCCGTCGGCGGACGCAAGCACTACTGGTGACGGAGCCCGTCGACCGACCGGGCACAGCGCCGTCCCGGGGCCGCCGGAGGTGCCGGCCGCCTCCCCGGCCCCAGGGCAGTCACGGGGCGGGCAGCCGAGCACCCTGCCCGCCCCATCCTCGACGCCGCCACCGGCATGGTCGCCCAGCGCAACGCGCTGCGCGGCCTGGCCGCCACCGGCGCCGGCCCCGCCCAGCTCCTCGCCTGGCTGAACAGCGTGACGCACCACCTGACCGACAACGTGACCGCCACCGCCGTCTGCGCGCTCTACAAGCCGCCCACGTGCTGCGCCGGGCGAGGGCGGGCCACCTGCCGCCGCTCCTGCTGCGTGACGGCCAGGCCCGCAAACTGCCCGCGGTCGCCGGCATCCTGCTCGGTGCGACCAGGCCGAGTACGAGGAGGGCGAGATCCAGCTGAAGACCGGCGACCCCCTCATGCTGTACACCGACGGCCTGATCGAACGGCGGGACCGCTCGCTCCAGGCTCCCTCGACGACCTGCACACCGGCGCCGAGGCGCCGGAGCGCTCGGACGACCCGGCCGAGCTGGAGCGGCGGCTCGACCACCTGCTGCGGTACAGCAACGCGGACACCGACGACGACACCTGCCTGATCGGCATCAAGGTCCGCTGAGCGGCGGTCCGTGACGTAAGCCGACAGCGACATCGGCGGGCGGGCCCCGGCGGACCCTCAGGCCGGGCCGCACAGCCGCCCGGCGGTGTCGCGCGGGTGCGGGTCCCGCTCGCCCGGCGGGTGGAAACAGGCGATCACCGTCTTCCCCTCCTGCTGGCGGCGGATCTCCCACTCGTCGGCGAGGGCGTCCACGATCGCCATCCCCCGCCCGTTGAGCGCGTCGGTGCCCGCGCTGCGCGGCTCCGGCACCGCGGTGCTCCCGTCGTGGACGGACACGTGCAGGCACCGGCCGTCCCACACCAGCACCAGCTCGGCGCTGCTGTGGGCATGGATGTGGGCGTTGGTCAGCAGCTCTGAGACGGTGAGCAGGACGGCGTCCACGGTCTCGGGCGCGTCCCGCGTCCACGCGAGCGAGCGCAGGTGGTTCCGAGTCCACCGCCGCCCCGCCCGGACACCGCCCGCTATGGGGAATGAACGGGCCCATCCCGTGGCCCTCACCAACGCGTCGCCCATGGCCCGATCCTCCGTCCCTCTTCAGTCCGTATCCAGCGCCTGCCCCCAAAACCCGCCCCCACGCACCCGAGGCACGGACCCGCGGCCCGGCGGTGATCCTGCCCGGGGGCTGTCGGCGCCGGGCGCCCTCCTGCGCCGCGGCGGGGCGCAGGAGGGCGCCCGGCCGGACCGGCACGCCCGGCCGCCGCCGACGACGACGACGGACGAACGGCTTCCGGCCGCGGACAATGGCCATTGTCCGCGGCCGAACTGCGGTTCCGCCCGTTCCTGTTGTGGACAACGTGAGCTCTCGCGAAGGTGGAGAGCCCGGCGGGACACCTCGACCGGGAACGAGCCCCGGAGATCGCGCACGGCTCCGGCGGCATGAGTGGAGGAAGCATGATGCGAAAGACTCTCGGCCGCTTCGCCGTGGTCACCGCGGCGATGGCCCTCGGCCTGGGCAGCGTCGTCACGACGGCCACCGCCCGCCCCGCGACACCTGCCTGCGGGAGCGCCCTCAACACCATCGACGACATCGCCGCCCAGGCCGAGCAGGCCATCAGCTACCGGGACAAGGGCAACGCCGCCGTCGGCCTCACGGACGCCGCCCAGCTGTCCTACGCGGCTCCGTGCTTCACCGAGGAGCTGCAGGACCTCCTCCGGGGGGCCGCGTCGCGGTTCAACGATGCGGCCGACACCCTGTACTACGACAACTGGGACGACGCCTACGCCAGTGCGGCCGCCGGGCGGGGACTGATCTGGCAGGCCCAGGACGCGAACCACTGACTGCGCGCCGTGGGAGCGGTAGCCGACGACGACTGACCTCCGCCAGGACGGGCCGGAAGGCTGCCCGCTCGGCCGACCGCGGCACCGTCGTCGGCCGGTTGAGCGGGCCCCGGAAGAGGCTGGACAGCGGGACAGCGGGCCCGCCGGAGGCTCGGGGAGGGCGGGTCGGCCCACGCCGTGACCGTCCGGTGGGCTGTCGCCGCCGGCCGTGTGCCGACGTGGTCGGGGGTCAGCGCGCGTCGGGCTCCGGCGTCGACGTGGCGCGGAGTTCCTCGTCGACGTCGCCCGCCTGGCGAAGGCCCGCCTGGTAGGCCGGCTCCCAGGCCGCCAGGTCGCCCAGGTCCGGGCCGAAAGCGCTGACCGAGGCCGGATCGGGACCGATGGTCACGACGCGCGCCGCTCCCACGGCCGCCAGCTGCTGGTCGAGCAGCTCCCGGGGGAACAGGTGGGCCATCGGCTCGACCACGACCAGCGTGCGGGCTCCCACGGCGAGGTCGGCGTTGGGCCCCGCGCGCAGCGCACCGTCCATGTACCGCCGGCCGTCGACGGCGACGGGCGGCGCGACCCCGGGGAAGGCGCTGCTCGCCGCCACCGCGTGCACCAGCGGCACACCGCTGTCGCGGTCCCACACCACGGGCTCACCGGAGGTCGTGTCCACGGCGGTGATCAGCAGTCGGCGCTCGGGCCAGGTGTCCGCGCCGATCAGCGCGGCGCGTCCTGCTATCAGCGCCTCCTCGGCGTGGGGGTCGGCGCCGTCGAGCGCGAGGCGGCCGACGCGGCGGCGGGCCTCGTCGGGCTCCAGGCCGCGGTCGCCGAGCACGGCGAACACCTCGCCCGTCCGCCCGGGGTCCGCCGTGACCCGGTGCTCCGGCCGGCGGGCCGCCGTCGCGAGCCGCTCCAGGTCCTGGCCGGTGGCGAGCAGCGCCGCGACGATCGCGCCGGACGATGTCCCGACGATCACGTCGGCTCCGCCCAGTTCCACACCGCGCAGGCGCAGCCCGTGGGCCAGCCCTGCCATCCAGGCGGTGCCGACGTGGCCCCCGGGACCCAGGACGAGTGCTCGGTCGAAGGTGTGCAAGGTGATCTCCCCTCATTAGTGAAACAGTCGTACCATATACTCGCTGATGCTGTCTCAACTTCGAGAAACCGAGCGGAGATCCACTGTGGGGCGACCCGCCGACCCCGCCCGTCGGGAGCGCACGCTGGCACGGGCGACCGACTACGTGCTGGCGCACGGCCTGACCGGACTCAGCCTGCGGCCGATGGCCGCGGCCCTCGACACCAGCCCGCGGATGCTGCTCTACGACTTCGGCAGCAAACAGGAGTTGGTCGCGGCGGTCCTCGCCGAGGCGCGGCGCCGAGGTGCCGCGCGCCTGACCGGGCACGTTCCGCCGACGACGGGCACCGCCCAGGAGCGGCTGCGCGGCATCTGGGCGTGGATCAGCGCGGAGGAACGTGCCCCGTTCGTCCGGCTGTTCTTCGAGGTGCACGCCGACGGGCTGGTTCACCCCGAGGCCTACCCCGAGCAGGGCGAGGCGATCACGGACTGGTTCGACACGCTCGGCGCCACCTTCCGTGACGTCTCCAGCGGCCCCGACGACACCGTGACGCCCACGTTGATCATGGCCGTCGTCCGGGGCCTGCTGTTCGACCTCACCACCACCGGCGACCGCGACCGCACGAATCGCGCGCTGGACCGCTTCGCGGAACTGCTGGACCGCTGAACGGCCCTGGCGGGCCTTCGGTCCTGGCCGGTGTCGGAGCGTGCCTCCCTGTCGGAGGGCCGTGGCACACTGCGGCACATGTCTCTCAGCGCCCTCAGCCTCGACCAGTGGCGGTCGTTCGACCTGCCGACCGCACGCCGCGTCGCCCACGGGGCGGCGGAGCTGGTGGGCGGCCGGGTGACCGCGCTGGGGACCGTCGAGCACCTCGGCGCCCCGCTGCACCGCGTCCGGATCGAACGGGATGACCAGGAGTTCGCGCTGATCCCCGGCGGCCGGGTGACGCTCGGGTTCGACCTCGACGCCTGGCGGCCGACGCCCGAGCAGACCGCCGACTACGCGGCGAGCCTGGAGCACGGCTTCGGCTACGGCGCCGACCTCCGGGAGCACCTCGCCCAGGTGCTCAGCCCGCGTCGGACCGTCACCCTGGCCACCGTGCTGATGGCCGTGGAGGACGAGGAGCTGGCCGAGGCCTACGGCGACCTGCCGGCCGTCCTCGCGGCCCGCGGGCTGCGGATGCCGAGCCCGGACGAGTGGGAGCACGCCTGCGGGGCCGGCGCCACCACGCTCTTCCGCTGGGGCGACGACTGCCCGCTCGACCGCCTCCCCCACGGAGACCCGGACGGGCCGCAGAGCCGGCCGAACGCCTTCGGGCTGCGCATCGCCTACGACACCTACCGCACCGAGGTGAGCAGCAACACCGCGTCCGTCCACGGCGGGGACGGCGGCGAGTCGGTGTGCGGCGGGTACGGCTTCCTGCTGGGGTGGCTCCCGCTGGCCACGGCCAACCGGAACCCCTTCATGGCCGAGTTCGTGCACGGCCCGGACGGCGACGGTCTCTGCGAGGACTTCTCGACCCGTCCCGTCCTCCCGCTCTGAGGGCCGGATTGCCCGGGGTCCGGTGCCGAAGCTTCTTCGGCACCGGACCCGACACCAACCTCAGGCACACACCTCAGGCACGACAGCGCAGGCACGCACCTCAGGCACGACAGCGCAGCATCACCAGCGGCGGCTTGGCCAGGAGGTCCGCCCAGAACTCCGCGCCGAACTCGCGGAGGCCGGCTTCGGACACCTGGATCGGCACCCACTCCAGGTCACGGAATCCGGCCGCCCGCAGGCACTCCTCGTAGACCTCGCGACGCGGAACGGTGCTGACGATGCTGATCGGCCGCGGGTCGAGGAGCGCCGTGACCCGCACCCGCGGACCGGTCCCGGCCTCCTCACCGATCGGCTCGCAGCGGAACCCGTACCGCTCCAGGGACGGACAGTCGAACGCGTAGTCGGGCCGCTGGGCGAACACGAAGAACTCGCCGCCGGGCACCAGGTTCCGGTGGATGTTGCGGCACATCCGCTCCAGCTGCTCCACGGATTCCGCGTAGTTGAGACACTGCACGGCCAGCGCGAGGTCGAACCGCCGGTCCAGCGGCGCCAGCTCGGCGACGTCGCCGACCTCGTAGCGCACGTCCAGCGGCTCACGCCGTTCCATGTCCCGCGCGGCGGCGATCATCTCGACGGAGATGTCGACGCCGAACACCTCGGAGGCGCCGCGCCGCTTGAACTCCCTGCTGTAGAAGCCGGTGCCGCACGCCAGGTCGAGGACCGACCTGCCCTTCACGTCCCCGACCATGCCGAGGAAGCTCGGCACCTCCCCGTAACGCATCAGCGGCAGGGACTTGAAACCCTCGAACGCCTCGCCGATCCCGTCGTACTGCTGCACGCTCACGTGCCGCCCCCTTTATGTCCTTCGCCCGTGCTTCGTCCGGTACGCGGCCACTCCGGCTCGCCGGACGCGGCGGGTGGAGGCCCGCCCGGGCCGTGGCGACGAGTCTCCTCCGCGCGGTGCGACGGCCGTACTGGCGGATGACACAAAGAAGTCGGCCGGGTGACGCGCGGGCACCGGCGTCCCGACACGACGTCACAGCTCGTTCAGGGGCGGCCGTTCGGGGCCGCCGTGCCCCCGTAGCCGGCCCGGACCCGTTCGAGGTACCGGTCGGCGCTCCCGTGGGGGTGGTCCTCGGCGCCGTGGCGGCGCAGGTAGATCCGACCGCCGGCGTGCAGGCGCAGCGTGGTGGTCGCCCAGCGGGGTGGCCCGGCCGGGTCGCGGCCGGCGCCGGTGAGGGAGGTGGCGCCGAGCACGGGCACGGTGTCGGGGAACATCGCGGTGGCGTCGGCGGCCGAGGCGGCGGGTGGGTGGCCGGTGCGGTTGGCGCTGCTGACGTAGCGGATCGGGTGGTCCTCCAGGACGGGCAGCAGGGGTGTCCAGCGGGCGCCGAACAGCAGGGTCCAGCCGTCCCGACTGGCCGGGGGCAGCCAGTCGGGGAGCGTGGCGCCGGGGCGGAGCGGCACGAGCAGGGTGACGCGTTCCTCGGTGAGCAGGCGGCGGGCCGCCCACCGCGCACCCCGATCCCCGCCCGGCCGGACCGCGCGGCGTTCGTACCCTCGTCGGCTGGGAGCAGCCGGCGACCCACTCTGGCGAGCCGGTCGGGCGGCGAGGGGCCGGCCGAGGCGACCGGGGTTCCGCCCGGCCCGCATCGAATCTCTCAACTCCCTTGCGACACAGTCTCCTTCGCGCGGCGGACGCGGGTACCTCCGGAGACCGCGGACCGGATCCTCAGTCAGGACGACGCGGGACGGCTCTCCGACCCCCGCCGCCCCGCCCGGACGGACCCCCGGCGGCCGCGGTACGACCGACGGAGTGCGACGGGGCACGATGGGGGCGCGTGGAAGCAGTGGGCGGGCGTCGCTCTGGTCAGCGGTCCCGACGCGCCTGCACCCTGGTGCGGGAGACGGGCACCGGGCCGTCGGAGGAGGGGTCCATGGGAACGCGGGCGCACGAGTCGGACCGTCGCTGGGAGAGGGCCGTGGTCATCGGCGGCGGGTACGCCGGTCTCGTCACGGCGCGGGTGCTGACCGACTGCTTCCGCGAGGTCGTCCTCCTGGAGCGGGACGAGGTGGACGAGCACACCGGCGTCCACCCGCACGCCCCGCAGGGCCACCACGCGCACGCCATGCTGGCCAGGGGCGCGGAGGTGCTGGAGACGCTCTTCCCGGGCCTGCGCGAGGAACTGCGCGAACTCGGCGCCCCGGTCTACGACTACGGGGAGCGGATGAGCTTCCTGCAACCGGCCGGCTTCGCCCCGCGGCACCCGACGGGCGTGCTGATCCAGTCGTTCACCCGGGACGAGCTGGAACGCCGGCTGCGGCGCCGGGTGCTGGCCCTGCCCGGTGTGAGGCTGCTGGCCCCGGCACGCTGCGAGGGCCTGCTCGCGGAGCGTCCCGGGGCCGTGACCGGGGTGGTGTACCGGGTGGCCGGCGCCGAGGAGCCGGCCACCCTGGCGGCGGACCTGGTGGTCGACGCCTCCGGGCGCGCCGGCGGGCTGGACGGCCGGCTCGACGCCCTGGGCGTGCGGGTGCCCGCGCCGCGTGTGGTGAAGGCGAAGATCACCTACACCTCGATGGTCTTCGCCAGGCCGGAGCGGGACCGCCCGGACTTCGACGCCGCCTACCAGATGACCTTCGCGCCGGGCATCCCGCGCGGCGGCGTCATCCTGGCCGTCGAGCGGAACCGCTGGACGTGCTCGCTGTTCGGCTTCGACGACCAGGTGCCGCCGACCGACGACCAGGGGTACCTCGACTTCGCCCGGAGCCTGGCGAACCCCCTGCTGGCCGAGCTGATCGAGCGCCGCACCCGTCCGGGGCCGACCCGCCGGTACGTCAATCCCAACAACCAGTGGAGCCAGTACCACCGGGTCAGGGACTGGCCCGAGCGCCTGCTCGCCGTCGGCGACTCGGTCTGCGTGTTCAACCCGGTGTACGGGCAGGGGCTCACCGTGGCGGCGCTGGAGGCCCGGCTCCTGCAGCGGATGCTGGCCGCCCGCCGGGCCGGGGGCGAGGGACTGGACGGACTGGGCCGCCGGTTCCAGCGCCGGCTGGCCCGCGTGCTGCTGGTGCCCTGGACGCTGTCGAGCAACTCGGACCTGATGTGGAACCCGGACGAGCGGCCGCTGCCGGCCCGGGTGGCCCACTGGTACAACTCCCAGGTCTTCACGGTGGCGGTGCACGACCCGGAGGTGTGGTCCCGGTTCGTCCGGGTCGCCAACATGGTCGCGCCGCCCACCCTGCTCTTCCAGCCCTCCGTCCTGCGGAAGGTCGTCGGCGCGGCGCTGCGTCGCCGCCGTGCCGCGCCGCCGGCCCCCACCACGCCGACGGCCCGCACGGCCCGCACCGACGGCCACCCGGTGCCCGGGCCGGCGACGGAAGCGCCGTCCTCGACCATGCCATCGCGGTAGGGCTTCACCCCAGGGAGGGACGCATGACCGACACCACGGATCGGAACAGCGGCGTGGAAGGGGGCGTCGGGGTCACCGCGCTGCTGGTCGCCGCCGCACGGGCGATCGAGACCCACCGCCGGGACAGCCTGGCCCAGGACGCCTTCGCGGAGCACTTCGTGCGCGCCGCCCCGGCCTCCGCGGGCTGGCCGGTCCGGGGGCGGGAGGCCCCGGGCGGGGACGCGAACCCGCTCTGGGGGCGGTTCGCCCGCTACTTCGGTCTGCGAACGAGGGTCCTCGACGACTTCCTGCTCCGCTCGGTCCGCGCCGACGCCCGCCAAGTGGTGCTGCTCGGAGCCGGGTTGGACGCACGGGCGTTCCGGCTGGACTGGCCGCCCGGCTGCGTGGTCTTCGAGATCGACCGGCCCGGGGTGCTGGCGTTCAAGCACCGGGTCCTCGACGGGCTGTCCGCCGTCCCGAGGGCGGCGCGCGTACCCGTCCCGGCCGATCTGCGCGCCGACTGGGTCGGGGCGCTGACCGGCGCGGGCTTCGACCCGGCCGCCCCGAGCGTCTGGCTGGCCGAGGGGCTGCTGTTCTACCTGCCCAGCGCCGTCGAGTCGCACCTCGTCGGCGCGGTGGACCGGTTGAGCACCGGCGGCAGCGCCCTGGCGTACGAGGCCAAGCTCGAACCGGACCTGCTGCGGTACCGAGACAGCCCGCTCTACACCGCGACGAGGGAGCAGATCGGGATCGACCTGCTCACCCTGTTCAACCTCGAACCCCGGCCCGACTCGGCGGGCGCCCTGGCGGACCGGGGCTGGACCACCTCCGTCAGCACCCCCTTCGAGTTCACCCACCGGCACGGCCGCGGCCCGCTGCCCGAGCAGAACGACGCGCTGGCGGGCAACCGCTGGGTGTTCGCGCACAAGCCCCGGCGCTGACCTGCCCACCGGGCCGGGCCTCCGGGCCGGTGCTCGGACCGGAGCACCGGCCCCGGGCACCGGGCCCGACCGCGGGTCACGCGCCCGGGCCCGGGCCCGGCTCCCGCTCCTCTCGCGCCGGTCGACGAGGACGGTCCGGACCGCGGGCCCGACGAGGCGGTCGCCCACCCGCGCGCCGAGCGTGCCCGGCCGCCAGGTCGCACCGACTCCCAGCCCGCGCAGCGGCTCCTGGGCGGCCGACAGGACGACGACGGTGGACAGGGCCCGGAAGAGCACGTCCTGCCACGGGCCCGGGGGCGCCCTCGGGCAGGGGCCAGGAGACAGCTGCGGACCACACTCGGCACTCCCCCGGGGTGGGTGACCACTCGTCCGTCCAGGATCGGGCCTGCCGGGGGATCCGGACAGCCTTCCGCGAGATGTCCCGAATAGAGGGCTCATCACACCAAGGCCGGTCAGCGTCGGTTCCCGGCACCCGCTGAACGGCTGCCGCGCCCGAGCGGGCCCCGGGCACCGGCGACCCCCCGGGGCGACGGGGCGGCGACCGCCGCCGGTGCGTCGCGGGCGGGTGCGGGCCGCGCCCCTGGCATGCTGCTGAGCGCGGCTTCGGCTTCGTCCGGCCCCACCCGACCGGGCCTCACGACCGGCCTCCCGACCGGTGAGCCGGCCGGTGGGCCTCCCGGTGGGCAGCGGCAGCGGGCGCCCTGGGGCCTGGGAGACCGGAACGGCGGAGAGGAACGGAAGGGGTGCGCGCATGGACCCGGTGACGAAGGCGCTCAACGAACTGCACCGGCGGATCAGCGGGCTGACGGACGGCGAAGTCGCCTCCTACATCCCGCAGCTCGCCCAGGCCGACCCCGACGACTTCGGGATCGCCCTCACCAGCATGGGCGGCCGCCGCTACCAGGCGGGCAAGGCCGACACCGAGTTCACCATCCAGTCGGTCTCCAAGCCCTTCGTCTACGCACTGGCCCTCACCGACCTCGGGCCCGACGAGATGCTCCGACGGGTCGGCGCCGAGCCCAGCGGCGAGGCCTTCAACGCCATCAGCCTGGAGCCGGTCACCGGGCGCCCGGCCAACCCGATGGTCAACGCCGGCGCGATCGCCACCACCGCCCTGGTCGCGGCGGCCGACCCCGAGGCGCGGTCCGCCCGGATCCTGGACTGCCTGTCCGCGTTCGCCGGCCGCCGACTGGGCTACGACGAGGAGGTGTACGCCTCCGAGGCCGCCAGCGGCGACCGCAACCGCGCGCTCGCCTACCTGATGCGCTCGGCCGGCTCGTTGACCGACGACCCGTACGCCGTGACGGCCACCTACTTCCGCCAGTGCTCCGTCCTGGTCACCGCGGCCGACCTCGCGGTGATGGCCGCGACCCTGGCCAACGGCGGCCGCAACCCGGTCACCGGCGAGCGGGTCGTGGAGCGGAGCGTGGCGGTGCGGACCCTGGCCGTCATGGCCACCTGCGGGATGTACGACGGCGCCGGGGAGTGGCTGCTGAACGTCGGGCTGCCGGCCAAGAGCGGGGTGGCCGGCGGGCTGATCGCGGCCAGCCCGGGCCGGTTCGGGGTCGCGGTCTACAGCCCGCCGCTGGACCGGGAGGGCAACTCCGTGCGGGGCGTGGCCGCGCTCACCGCGATGTCCGAGCGGCTCACCCTCCACCTCATGCACGCACCGGTGCACCTGACGGCCACCGTCACCGACACCGGGCACGGCGCGCGCTCCTCCCGCACCCGCAGCCCGGAGCAGACCGCGCTGCTCAACCGCAGCCGGCAGCGCATCATCGCCGTCGGCGCCCAGGGCGAGCTGGAGTTCACCGAGACCGAGCAGCTGCTGGGCGCCGTCGAGGGGGCCGTCCCCGCGACACCCGGCTGGCTGGTGCTGGACCTGATGGCCGTCACCGGCATCCGCCCCGGCTCCGCCGCGATGCTCGCCGCCGGTCTGGCGGACATCGCCCAGCGGGGCCACCGGATCGTCGTCGCCGCCCAGGAGCCGTTCCTGGCCGCGGCCGACGGGCACCCCGACTGGCAGGCCTTCACCAGCCGCGACGACGCGGTGGCCTGGTGCGAGGACCGGCTCCTGGCCGGCGAAGCGCCCCTCGCACCGTCCGCCCCGAGCTGACCTCGTCGGGGCGTGCTGCCGGGCTGCCCGGTGCGACCAGAACGCACGGAGCCCGGTCACCGCCGACGACGATCGGGGCGACCGGGCTCCATCGGGCCCGCCGGGGGGACCGGCCCGCGGTCAGGACTCCTTGACCACCACGGTCTTGGCCGCTTTGTCGTGGAAGCACTGCTGGAGCGGCTTGTCCCAGAGCAGCGACAACACGTTCACCAGCGAGAACACCGAGCCGACGCAGTAGACCGCCTGGGGCAGGCCGTAGACCGCGCTGCGGGTCCACAGCTCGTTGTCGCTCGGGCGGCCGCCGTGCGTCGCCGAGACCACCCGCAGCTTCATCGCCTTCTTGCCGACGGTCTGCTGGCCCTGGCTGAGCATCATCGCCGCCTCGTAGGCGAAGACGATCAGCGCGCCGATGACGGCGGCCAGGATCGAACCCGCCACGGTCGTGAAGGCCAGCTGGAGCACGATCAACGGGATCAGCAGCACGCCCAGGTCGATCAGACGGGCCAGGAAGCGGTCGGCCGGGGTGGCCAGGGTCCGGCTCCCGGGCGGCGGCGGTCCGTACGGACCCGCCGGGCCGACCCACGGCGGGAGCTGGCCGCCGCCCTGCGGGTAGCCCTGCGCGGGCGGCGGGTAGCCGGGAGCGCCCTGGGCGTAGCCGGGCGGCGGGTAGGCGGCGCCGGGCTGCGGGTCGTAGGGGCCCTGCGGGGCCCCGTAGCCCGGCTGCGCCGGCGGCGGCTGCTTGCCGTACGGGTTCTCGTCCGACGGGTAGCCGTAGCCGGGGGGTGGGTTCGTCATCGTCCTGCTCGTTTCGTCGTGGCTTGTCCTTCGGGTCTAGTGGCTCCGACGATCGTTTAGGAAGACCCTGGGGCCAACCGTTACGTGAATACCCCGGACCTGCCCCCTCGTCACCCGCCGACCGGCACCCTCGTTCCCGGCCGGACACGTCCGCCGGTACCGGGTCCCGGGCGATGGGGAGTTCGGCGTCTCGCCACCCCCCGGCTACGCGGAGTGGTGCCCGGCGGCCTCCGCGCCGGCCGGGTGACGGGGTGGGCGCAGGTCCTGGGCGAGCAGGGCCGCGCCCAGTGCCGCGGCCCGGCGGCCGAGGGCGGAGGCGACGACGCGGGGTGGGTCCGGGGAGGTCAGGCGCTCGGACAGGGCTTTCCGGAGCGGGTCGAGGTAGGTCCGCCCGGCGAGGGACAGGGGGCCGCCGATGACGATCCGTTCGGGGGCGCTGTCGCCGACCGCGGCGGTCAGGACCTCGGCGAGGCCTTCGACGGCCTCCTGCCAGATGGCGGCGGCCGTCCCGTCGCCCGCCGCGGCCCGGGCCTGGACGTCTCTGGCGGTCACGCGCGCCTCGCCGGTGGCGAGGCGGTAGCGGCGGGCGATCGCGGCGGCCGAGGCGATCGTCTCCAGACAGCCGCTCCCGCCGCAGGGGCAGGGGTCGCCGCCCGGGCGGACCACGACGTGGCCGAGTTCGCCGTCGCCGCCCGGCGCGTACCCGTCGAGCACCATCGAGGCGGCGATGCCGGTGCCGACCGGGACGTAGAGGAAGGAGCGGCACGAGCGGCCGGCGCCGAGCCGGGCCTCGGCCAGGCCACCGGTGCGGACGTCGTGGCCGAAGGCCACCGGAACGTCGAGTTCCTCGGCCAGCCAGCGCCGGACGGGGATCTCGCGCCAGCCGAGGTGGGCGGCGAAGACGGAGGTGCCGGTCGCCTCACCGACCAGGCCGGGCACCGCGATGCCGGCCGCCGACGGCGCGTGGTGCCGGGCGAGGTCGGCGGCGTACTCCAGGACGGTCTCCAGCACGGCGTCCGGTCCGCGGTCGGCACGGGTCGGCCGCCGGCCGCTGTGCACGAGCGAGCCGTCCGGCGCCATCGCGACGGCCCGGATCTGCGCGACGCCGACCTCCAGCCCGATCACCACGGCGCTCGGGACCTCGGCGCGGTGGGTCACGGGATTCTCCGCAGCCGTGATCTCCACCTGCTCTCCGTGATCGAATATGATAACTGCCTAGCCAATCCAATCACAGAGATGCACGATCTCTGGCGGTTCGGTCACTGCGCCCGCGATAGGCTTCACCTGCCGACACGACATGTAAGGGAGAGACCATGGGGACGCACGAGAGGTGGACGCGTCTGCTGGAGATCCTGGGCGACCGGGGCCGGCTGGAGGTCGGCGAGGCCGTCGAGCTGCTGAGCGTCTCCGCGGCGACCGTGCGTCGTGACATGGACGAGCTCGCGAACCAGCAGCTGCTGGTGCGCACCCGCGGCGGCGCGGTGCTGAGCGGTGTCGCGTACGACCTGCCGCTGCGCTACAAGACCGCCCGGCAGGCGAACGAGAAGCTCAGGATCGCCAAGGCCGCGGCCGCGCTCATCCCGCCGGGGGCGGTGGTCGGCCTCAACGGCGGCACCACCACGTCGGAGGTCGCCCGGGAGCTCGCGACCCGGCCCGACTTCGCCGAACACAGCAACGGAACCGCGCTGACCGTCGTCACCAACGCGATCAACATCGCCAACGAGCTGGCCGTGCGCCCGTACGTGAAGACGGTGGTCACCGGCGGAGTGGCCCGCCCGAACTCCTACGAGCTGACCGGGCCGCTGGCCACCATGGTGCTCCAGGGCCTCGCGCTCGACTACGCCATCCTCGGCGTCAACGCCGTGGACGCCAAGAACGGCGCCGCCACCCACGACGAGGGCGAGGCCAGCGCCAACCGCGCCATGGCCGAGCGGGCGGACAAGGTGATCATCGTCGCGGACGCCACCAAGATCGGCCGCCGCGCCTTCGCGCAGGTCTGCGCGGTCAGCGAGTTCACGGTGCTGATCACCGACAAGGACGCCCCGGAGGAGATCGTCGAGCAGCTGATCGCCCAGGGCGTGGACGTGCACTCGGTCTGACCTCCCCGGCACCGCGACGTTCGAAGGGGCCCGGCAGCTGCCGGGCCCCTTCGCGTGCGACCGCCTCAGGACTTCGCGCGGAGCGTCGGCAGATGGCCCGCCCCGGCGACCCAGACGCCCTTCTGCATCACGGCGACGACGTCGTGGGCGGCGTCCAGCACCACCAGGTCGGCCTGCTTGCCGCTCTCCAGCGAGCCGACGGAGTCGCCCAGCCCCAGCAGTCGGGCGGGCACCGCGGAGAGCGACCGCGAGGCCTGCTCGGGAGTGAACCCGTCGACCGTCACCGCCCGCTTGAACGCCCGGTCGAGGGTCAGCGTGGAGCCGGCGATGGAGCTGCCGTCGGCGAGTTCCGCGACACCGGCACGGACCCGGATGTCCAGCGGGCCCAGCCGGTAGGCGCCGTCGCCCATGCCCGCGGCGCTCATCGCGTCGGTGACCAGCGCGATCCGCCCGGCGCCGACCGCGCGGTGGACGAGGCCGACCACCGCGGGGTGCACGTGCACGCCGTCGTTGATGAGCTCGACGGTGACCCGGTCGTCCTCCAGCAGCGCGCCGACCGGCCCCGGGTCCCGGTGGCCGAGGGCGGGCATGCCGTTGAAGAGGTGGGTGGCCACGGTGGCCCCGGCGTCGATGGCGGCGCGGACCGTGCGGTAGTCCGCGGCCGAGTGGCCGACCGCCGCGACGACCCCCGCGTCCACCAGGGTCCGGACGGCGTCGAGTCCCCCGGGCAGCTCCGGCGCGAGGGTGACCATGCGGGCGTGGCCCTTGGCGGCGTCCAGCAGCCGGCGCAGCGGTTCGGGGGCGGGGTCGCGCAGCAGGGCGGGGGCGTGGGCGCCGCACCGGCCGCGGGCGATGAACGGACCCTCGAAGTGGACCCCGGCCAGTACGCCGTCCTGGGTGAGTTCGGCGAGTACGGCGGCCTGGTGGCAGAGCTCGTCCAGCTCGGCGGTGACGGTGCTGGCGACGGTGGTGGTGGTCCCGTGCAGGCGGTGGAACCGCGCGGCGGCCATCACCTCCTCGCCGTCGGCGGAGGTGTACGAGGCGCCGCCGCCGCCGTGGACGTGCAGGTCGACGAAGCCGGGCACGACCAGGTGGCCGGTCAGATCCACGTCACCGGGTTCGGGAGTGCCCCCGAACCCGGTGATCAGGGCTCCTTCGACCGTGAGGCGTCCGCCGTCGACGGTGCCGGTGGCGGTCACCAGGCGAGCCCCGGACAGGGAGGTGCGGGTGGCGGTCATGCGGTGCCCGCCGGGCCGTGGGCAGCGTTCGCGTGGTCCATGGAGCCTCTCTTGCGGCGAGGAGCAGGGCGGCCCCGGGAGGGCGCTGGGCGCGGCAGATCTGCACTCTTGTGCAGCACTCGCGGGCTCTGCGATCAGATCACATCATTGTGGATGAGCCGAAAGTTGCACGCAAGGGCTCCCGGGGGACGGGACGGGCGGACTGCCGACGGGCAGCGCAGTCGCCGGCGGTCCACCCGGAGGCGTCCGCAGGTCCCGGGTGGCGGGCCTGGTCTGCGAGGTGTCCGACGGGAGCAGCGCCGCGCCGCACCTCCGCTGGGCCGCCGCCACCGACGAGGGCGGCCGGGGCATCTTCCTGATCGCCCAGCTCGCCCACCGCTGGGGCACCCGGTACACGCCGAGCGGCAAGGTCATCTGGTCCGAGCAGCCGCTCCCCGGCGACGGCTCCCCGGCGGCGGGCTGACGCCGCCCGCGCGCCCGACGGCGGCGGGCCCACGGACCACACCCCGCCGCCGCGGGAGCGACGGGGGCCCGAGGGCGACGGGGCCGACGGGGGCGCGCAGCGTCCGGCAGTCAGGGCCGACGGGGGCGCGCAGCGTCCGGCGGTCAGGGCCGGCAGGATCCGCACCGGGGCGGCTCCGTCCGCGGGGCGGGGACGAACAGGCCGAACACCGTGTCGGCGACCACCCCGAAGTCGCCTACCCCCAAGGCTTTCCGGTCGCCGCCGGGCGCCCGCGGACCGACGGCGGGGTCCAGCAGGGCGGGGGCGGGCGCTTCGACGACCGGCGACGGATGGACGTCGGTCACGGCCGGCCCCCCTCGCCCGTGCGGACGCCGGAGGACCGGGCCGCTCCCCCGGGCTCGCTCCACTCCGCGAGCTGGACGTCGATGCCGTTGGGGTCGAGCACCCCGAACGTCCACGCGCCCCACGGCTGCAGGGTCAGCGGCGCGGTCACCTTCACCCCTGCCGCTACCAGGCGGGCCGCCTCCTCCGCGATGCCGGTGACGGTGAACGACACGTAGCCGTCGAGCGGCGGGTTCGGTGCCACCGCGAAGTCCGACAGGACCAGGGTGATGTCGGTGGCGGCGTCGTCCCGTTCGAGCTGGACGAAGCCGTCCGTGCGCAGGACTTCACGGAATCCGAGGTGCTCGGTGAAGAAACGGCTGGAGGCGGCCGGGTCACCGACCACCAGCGCCACGGTGGTGGACGTGATGTTCATGCCGTCCAGCCTGGTCGCCGTGCCGGGAGCGAACAACGGCGATTCTCGCAACGATCGTTAACCCCCGGCTTCACGATCCGGTCGGGCCGAGCGGCCCCGCCGCGGAAGGCGTGCCGCGGACGGCGTGAGGCGGACGGCGTGACGCGGAAGGCGTGCCGCGGACCCCAGGAAGGCGTCCCGCCGTTCGCCGAGTACGTCGCCCGGTTCTCGGCGCCCCGAGGCGCTCCGGGCATCCGGCGGACCACCCGCCCGACCGGTCCGCCGGGCGGACCCTAGAAGGCGAACACGCCGAGGTCGCGGACGGTGGCGGCGAGGGCGCGGATGGCGTCGTCCTCCGCCTCCGTGCGCCACACGAGGGCGAAGGAGAGCGGGGCGAGGTCGGTGATCGGCAGCCAGCGGACGTCGGGCATGCCCCAGTACCGGGTGACGTGGCTGGGGAAGGGCTGGACGATGTCGCCCATGGCGACCAGGTCGATCAGTTCGGAGGAGTGCGTCACCTGGTACGCGCGCTCGATCGGGCGGCCCTTGGGGGTGGTGAAGGGCAGGTACCCCTCCTCCCAGTAGTCCAGTCCGATCCGGCCGCTGCCCTGCGGGAAGTCGGCGAGGTTTTCGAGCCGGACCGACGACCGGCCGCCGAGCGGGTGGTCCGCCGCCACGGCGAGGATGCGCGGGTCGGTGAACAGGGTGGGGCCGACGGTCAGATCGGGCTCCTCGACGGGGAGCCAGGCGACGAAGACGTCGCATTCGCCGTCGCGCAGCTTGCCGAACGGGTCGTCCAGGACCGATAGCCGGACCTGCAGCTCCCACTGGGGGTGGCGCTTGCGGAACGTCTTCCAGTACACGTGCAGGTCGCCGACGTTGAACGGCATCATCAGGACCCGCAGCCGCCCGCTCACCCCCTGGGCGGCCATCCGCGCGCGCTCCAGCGAGTCCTGGAGGCCCTGGTAGCACGGCCGCAGGTCGTCCCGCAGCTGCCGGCCGACCTCGGTCAGCCGCACCGTCCGGCTGGTGCGCTCGAACAGCATCGCCCCGACGCTGCGCTCCTGCTTCCTGATCGCCTGGCTGACCCGGGCCGGGGAGATGTGCAGCCGCTCGGCGGTCCGGCCGAAGTGCAGTTCCTCGGCCAGCGCCAGAAAGATCTCGATGTCCCGCAGCTCCACCAGCGTCCCCCGATGTTCCCCGTGCCGATCTTCCGATCGCCGCGAAGTCTACGGCGCCCGCCCCCTGGCCGGTATGACGGGCGGTCGCCGCCGGGGGGCCTCGGACCGACGGTTCCGGCACCGGGCGGACGCGCCGTCGCGGCCCCGCCCGGCGACGACGACGCGGGGCCGCTTGGCGTGATTGATTGTGATTCGTCAGGCCGATTTCCGAGCATGGGCGCGCAGTGCAGCTGACTCGTCACGGGGTGTATCGCAATGACACGTCAAGGGTCGATAGTGGGTGTCGCATTGACAACGGTCTGGCAACAGGGCTGGACCGGCTCGAACGGCTGATGAACACTGAGCCATCAGAAGACGCCACAAGATGATTCGTTCCTGCTAGATTTGCGCATATTCGCGCAGCAAGTCGCAGTCTCTCCGTCGGTCGAGCAGGTCTGACGACGGTCCTCCCAGAAGCCCGGATGCGACGTTCCGTGGCTCGAAGAACACGTCCGGCACCCGGCATCGCCCCCGGGGCCAGAGGAGGTCTCCCATGAAGAACCGCGCGCTCACGCTCCTGTCCGCCTGTACGGTCGGCGCGCTCGCCCTCACCGCCTGCGGCAGCAGCGGCGGCGACAGCGCGTCAGCGGACGGCACGGTCACCCTCAAGCTGGTGGCGGCCGACTACGGGGACAAGGCGAGCAACAGCTCCAAGGCCTACTGGGACGACGTCGCCCAGCGCTTCCAGGCCGCCAACCCCAAGATCAGGATCGATGTCCAGGTCGTGAACTGGAACGACATCGACAAGCAGGTCAAGACGATGATCCAGAGCGGCAACGAGCCCGACATCCTGCAGACCGGCGGGTACGCCGACAAGGTCACGGACGACCTGCTCTACAAGGCCGACGACGTCATCTCGATGGCCACCAAGGCCAACCTCATCTCCACCTTCGCCTCGGCCGGCGAGGTCAACGGCGTCCAGTACGGCATACCGTTCGTCTCCTCGGCCCGCGCGTTCTTCTACAACAAGGCCCTGTTCACCCAGGCCGGCATCACCGAGGCCCCCAAGAGCTGGGACGACGTCAAGAAGGACGCCGAGCTGATCAAGGCCAAGGTCCCCGGCGTCACCCCGTACGCGCTCCCCCTCGGCCCGGAGGAGGCCCAGGGCGAGAGCGCGATGTGGGAGTTCGGCAACGGCGGTGCCATCACTGACGATTCGGGCAACTACACGCTCAACAGCGCGGCCAACGTCGACACCTTCAAGTGGCTGAGGACCAACCTGGTCGACCCCGGCCTGACCTACGCCAACCCGGCCACCACCGACCGCAAGACCGCCTTCGCGGACTTCGCCGCGGGCAAGGCCGCCATGCTCAACGGCCACCCGTCCCTGATCCAGATGGCCGCCGACGGCAAGGTCGACTACGGCGTCGCACCGATCCCCGGCAAGGGCGGCGCGCTCAAGTCCACCCTCGGCGTGGCCGACTGGACGATGGCCTTCAAGAAGAACGGCCACAAGGAGCAGATCAAGCAGTTCCTGGACTTCGCGTACTCCAAGGAGAACACGCTGAAGTTCGACGAGCTCTACAACCTCATGCCCGTCACCCAGGACACCCTGACCGAGATGACGGCCAGCGGCAAGCACAAGGACCTGGAGCCGTTCTTCGCGCTGCTCCCGCAGGCCAAGTTCTACCCGCTCGGCAAGACCAGCTGGGACACCGTCTCCGCCGAGATGAAGAAGACCATCGGCACCGCCGTCAAGGAGGACCCGGCCAAGGTGCTGGGCGACCTGCAGAAGAAGGCCGAAGCCGCGGCCGCCGACACCAAGTAGGCGCCCCGGCCCCCCGACCGCGGGGGCGGCGGACCGCCCTGACTCAGCGCCGCCGCCCCCGCACCACCACCGTCCCGCTCCGTGCGGCACCCAGGCCGCACGCGCACGGAAGGCGCCTCCGGTGTCCCTCAACCCCTCCCGCACCAAGGCGGCCGGGCCGGCCCCCAGCCCGAAGGCCTCCCGCCGACGCGGCCTCGACCGCCTCGGCCCGCTCCCCTGGATCGGCCCCGCCGTCCTGCTGATCATCGCCGTCGTCCTGTGGCCCGTCTACGAGATGGTCCACACCTCGTTCCAGCGGATCAGCACCAGCGGCTTCGTCCGCGGCTCGGCCGGCTTCGACAAGTACCGCAAGCTCTTCGACGAGACCGATCTCGGACACGTCCTGACCGCCACCGTCGTCTGGACCGTGGTCGTCGTCAGCATCACCATGGTCGCCTCACTGGCCCTCGCCCAGCTGTTCAACCAGCAGTTCCCCGGCCGCCGCCTCACCCGCTGGGCGCTGATCGCGCCCTGGGCGGCGTCCGTCCTGATGACCGCCATCGGCTTCAAGTGGATGCTCAACCAGACCGCCGGCGTCCTCAACACCGCGATGGTCGACCTCGGGATCATCGACGGCCCCAAGGACTGGCTCGGCGACCCGTCCACCGCCTGGCCGTGGATGATGTTCGTGGCGATCTTCGTCTCGCTCCCCTTCACCACCTACACCCTGCTCGCCGGTCTGCAGACCGTGCCCGCGGAGCTCTACGAGGCGGCGGAGGTCGACGGCGCCGGCACCTGGCGCACCTACCGCCTGATCACCCTGCCGCTGCTGCGCCCGGCCTTCCTCGTCGGTGTCGTCATCAACCTGATCAACGTCTTCAACTCCTTCCCCATCATCTGGGGCATGACGCAGGGCGGGCCGAGCAGCGACACCGCCACCACCACCGTCTTCATGTACCAGCTGAAGAACACCGACATCGGCGAGAGCGCGGCCATGTCCGTCGTCAACTTCGCCCTGGTCGTCGTCATGGTGCTGCTCTTCCTCAAGGTCAGCCGCTGGAACGAGGAGGAGAACCGATGACCCAGCAGACCCTCACCGAGCCCCGTACCGCGCAGCGCCGGCGCCGGCCCGCCGCCCCGGCCGCGCCGCCGGCCGGCCGGCGCTTGCGCCCCCGGACCATGGTCGTCGCGGCCACCGCCTGGCTGCTGGCCGCCGTCTTCCTGCTGCCCTACGCGCAGATGGTGATCACCGCGCTGCGCCCGGCCGACGAGCTGCGCGACAACACCTACCTCCCGGAGCACTTCGCCTGGTCCAACTTCGTCGACGTCTGGCGCGAGTCCAACCTCGGCTCGAACCTGCGCGTCACCCTGCTCGTGGCCGGCGGGTCCACCGTGCTGGTCCTGCTGGTGGCGCTGCCCGCCGCGTACTACACGGCCCGGATGACCTTCCGCGGACGCAAGCTCTTCCTGCTGCTCGTGCTGGTCACCCAGATGTTCCAGCCGACGTCGCTCCTGGTGGGCCTCTACCGCGAGTTCTACCAGCTGGACATGCTCAACTCGGTCTGGACGCTGATCCTCTGCAACGCCGCCTTCAACCTGGCGTTCGCGATCTGGATCCTCAGCGCCTACATCGGCTCCATCCCGGTGGCGCTGGAGGAGGCGGCCATGATCGACGGTCTGAGCCGGTTCAGGGCGCTCCTGCGCGTCACGCTCCCGCTCGCGCTGCCCGGGGTCGTCACCGCCGTGATCTTCACCTTCATCGCGGCCTGGAACGAGTTCGTCATGGGCCTGACCCTGTCCACCGTGCCCGACAGCCAGCCGCTCACCGTCGGCATCAACAGCTTCGTCGGCAACTACACCGTGCAGTGGAACTTCCTGTTCGCCGGGTCGATCGTCGCCATCCTCCCGGTCGTGGTGCTATTCGCCTTCATCGAGCGCCAGGTCGTCTCCGGATTGACCGCCGGATCCGTGAAGTAGCCCGCCGGCCCGCACCCGCCGACCGTCGAGGACCGGCGGTCGGCAGGCCGCTGTGACCACCCCCCGAGCACCAGGGAGCCCACCGTGCCCGAGAGCAGTACGAGAGCCCGTCACCCCGTCGCATCGGAGGCGCGCGATGGCTGAGCACGCCCGGCCCGACGAGTGCGTCATCGCCCTGGACGTGGGCGGCACCGGGATGAAGGGGGCGCTGGTCGACCGGCGGTCGGGCGTCCTGCTCACCGAGCGGCGCCGCACGCCCCGGGCGGCCGGGCCCGAGGCCGTCGTCGACGCCGTCACGGCGGCCCTGCGGTCCCTCGCCGGCCAGGCCGCGGACCTCGGACTCACCGTCCGCCAGGCCGGGGTGGTCGTCCCCGGCATCGTCGACGCCGAGCGGGCCGTGGCCGTCTACGCCGCCAACCTCGGCTGGCGCGACCTGCCGCTGGCCGCCCTGCTCGAAGAACGCACCGGACTGCCGGTCACGCTGGGCCACGACGTACGGGCCGGCGGCCTGGCGGAGGTCCGGCTGGGCGCCGCGCGGGGCGCCCGGGACGCGCTGTTCGTCGCGATCGGCACCGGCATCTCGGCCGCGATCGTCCACGACGGCCGGCTGCTGACCGCCGGCGGCTACGCGGGCGAGCTCGGCCACCTCGTCGTCGAACCGGACGGCCGGCCGTGCCCCTGCGGCGCCCGGGGCTGCCTGGAGACCATCGCCTCCGCGGCGGGCATCGCCGCGGCCTACAGCGCCCGCACCGGCCGGCCCGTCCACGGCGCCGCCGAGGTCGCCGCCCTGCTCGCCGAGGGGGACGAGGCCGCACTGGCCGTCTGGCAGCGCGCCGTCCACGGGCTGGCGACCGCGCTCACCACCGCCGTGACGCTGCTCGCCCCCGAGGTCGTCGTCCTCGGCGGCGGGCTCGCCGAGTCGGACGGCCTGCTGCTGGACCCGCTGCGGGCCGGCCTCGACCGGAGACTGACGTTCCACCGGCGCCCCCGCCTGGTGGCCGCCGCGCTGGGCGACGAGGCGGGCTGCCTCGGCGCCGGGCTGCACGCCTGGGACACGGTGGACCGGCTGGGAACAGCGCTGGGCGCTCCCGACCGTCACTGACCGGGCCGCCGTACCGGCACCCCTCCGACCCCCCGCCCCGCCCCTGCCCGCGCCGCTCGTCCGGCAGGACCCGGCGCGGCCTCGCGGGGTCCGCGGGCGCGCGCCCGGACCTCAGGTGAATCTGCGATCAATACTGTCGCAAAACCTCACTCTTGACTCATGGACAATCACGCCCTCCGAGGCGGCGAACGGCATCGTTCGGCGATCGCTCCCCGCTCCACGCCCGGGCGATCGCCCCAGCTCACGCGCCATGCAACGGTGTTGATCCGATGGACGGGCGGTCGAGAGCGGATCGCGAGAGAACTTCAGCATGCGCACTTCAAAGTCGGCATCAGGCCGCACCACCCTGGTATCAAATGCTTGAAGATGCTTAAATGTGCATCATCTAGCTCAGCTTTCATCAGATGATCTTGAAAGGGGTCAGCAATGACGCACGTAGAGGCAGAGATCGCCGACCAGCCGCAGTGCTGGGCGCGCGCGGCGGCACTGGCCGCGGCCGGCCACCCCGCCCTGCCCGGCGCGGGCGAGCGGGTCGCCGTCGTCGGGTGCGGGACGTCGTACTTCATGGGCCAGGCGTACGCCGCCCTGCGCGAGTCCGGCGGCCAGGGCGTGACCGACGCGTTCGCCGCGTCCGAGTTCCCGACCGGCCGCTCCTACGACCGCGTGATCGCACTCACCCGCTCCGGCACCACGACCGAGGTACTGGAACTGCTCGACGGCCTGCGCGGAAAGGTCCGGACCAGTGCGATCACGGCGGATCCGAACACGCCCGTCATGTCGGCCGCGGACGACGTCGTCGTCCTGGACTTCGCCGACGAGCGGTCCGTCGTGCAGACGCGCTTCGCCACCACCGCGCTGACGTTCCTGCGCGCGCACCTGGGCCTGCACACCGAGGCGGTGGAGGAGGACGCCCGCCGCGCCCTGGCGGAGCCCCTGCCGGCCGGCCTGGTCGAGTGCGGCCAGTTCACCTTCCTGGGGCGCGGCTGGACGGTCGGCCTGGCCAACGAGGCCGCGCTGAAGATGCGCGAGGCGGCCCTCGCCTGGACCGAGTCGTACCCGGCCATGGAGTACCGCCACGGCCCGATCAGCATCGCCGCGCCGTCCACCGCCACCTGGATGCTCGGCGACGCCCCGGTCGGCCTCGCCGAGCAGGTCGACTCGACCGGTGCCCGCTGGATCGAGGGCCGGCTCGACCCGCTGGCCGAGCTGGTCCGCGTGCACCGCCTCGCCGTCGCCGTCGCGGCGGCCAAGGGCCTCGACCCCGACCAGCCGCGCAACCTGACGCGCTCCGTGATCCTCGCCGACGCGTGACCCCCACCGTCCAGGTCACCGCTTCCGGGCGCACCGCAGCGGCAGGGAGGCAGCCGTCGTGATCGTGACCGTCACGCCCAACCCGGCGCTCGACATCACCTACACCCTCGCCGCGCTGCGGCCGCACGAGAGCCACCGCGTGGAGACCGTCCACGAGCAGGCCGGTGGCAAGGGCGTCAACGTGGCCCGGGTGCTGCACGCCCTGGGGCGGCGGACCACGGCGGTCCTGCCGCTCGGCGGGGCCGCGGGCAACGCCGTCAAGGCCGACCTCGACCGGTCGGGGATCGTCCATCTGACGATCCCGCTCACCGGCGCGGCGACCCGGCGGACGATCGCCGTCGTGCACGACGGCGACGCCACGATGCTCAACGAACCCGGGCCGGAACTGTCCGCGCTCCAGTGGACCGCGCTCCGCGCGGGGGTGGCGAGCCTGGTGCCGGCCGCCCGGGCCCTGGTGCTGTCAGGCAGCCTGCCCCGGGGCGTTCCGCCGGGCGGCTACGCCGAGTTGGTGCGGCTCGCCCGCGACCGGGGCGTCCCGGTGATCCTCGACGCCGCCGGCCCGGCGCTCACCGAAGCCCTCGACGCCCGGCCGACGATCATCAAACCGAACGTCGCCGAACTGCGGGAGGTCACCGGGACGGACGATCCGCCGACGGCCGCCCGGGCGCTCGTGCGGGCGGGCGCCGGAACGGTCGTCGCCTCCCTCGGACCGGACGGGCTGCTGGCCGTCGACCCGGCCGGAGCCTGGCGGGCCTTCCTCCCGGCGGACGCCGGCATCAGCGGCAACCCCACCGGAGCCGGGGACTCCGTGGTGGCCGCCCTCGCCGTCGGCCTCGCCGAACGCGCCCCGCTGCCGGTCGCGCTGACCCGGGCCGTCGCGCTGTCGGCCGCCACCGTCCAGGCCCGCTACGCCGGCATGTTCGACCGCGACGGCTACCGGCGTCTGCTCCCCCAGGTCCAGGTCGTCCCGGCCTGACCACCCACCCTCACCCCGAGAAGAGTCCGCCATGCCTCTCAGCACCACGGGCGAACTGGTCGCCGAAGCCGCCGCGCGGCGCGGCGCCGTCGCCGCGTTCAACGTCATCACCCTGGAACACATCGAGGCCGTCGTCGCCGCCGCCGAGGCCACCGGGGAGCCGGTCATCCTCCAGGTGAGCGAGAACGCCGTGAAGTTCCACGGCGGCCGCCCGCACCCGATAGCCGCGGCCGCCGTCAGCGCCGCGCGCCGCAGCGGCGCCCGGGTGGCACTGCACCTCGACCACGTGAAGAGCGAGGCGCTGCTGCGCGAGGCCGCGGACTGCGGATTCAGCTCCGCCATGTTCGACGCCGCGCACCTGTCCTACGGGGAGAACGTCGCCGCCACCCGCCGGGCCGCCGACTGGGCCCACGCCAACGGCCTCTGGCTGGAGGCCGAACTCGGCGAGGTGGGCGGCAAGGACGGCACCGGGCCGCTGAGCGCCCACGCCCCCGGGGCCCGCACCGATCCCGACGAGGCCCGGCGCTTCGTGGCCGAGACCGGCATCGACGCGCTCGCCGTCGCCGTCGGCAGCTCGCACGCCATGACCACCCGCGACGCGACGATCGACCACACCCTGCTCGCCGCGCTGCACCACGCCCTGGACCTCCCCCTCGTCCTGCACGGCTCCTCCGGCGTCAGCGACCCGGAACTCCAGCGCGCGATCCGGGTCGGCATCAGCAAGGTCAACATCGGCACCGCCCTGAGCATCGCCATGACCGGCGCGATCCGGTCCCACCTGCACGGCGACCCCAACGGCGTGGACCCGCGCCACTACCTCGCGGCCGGCCGCGAGGCCGTCACCGACACCACCGCCCAGCTCCTGACGACCGTCGGCGCGGCGGACCGGGGCGGCGTCCCGGTCTCCAGCGGCTGACGGACGGCGGCCGGCCCGGCCCGTGGACGGCGGGAGGGCGCGGGAGGGCGCACCGGACAGGGCCGCGACGGCCGGACAGGCCGTCGCGGCCCCTCGGCGTGCTTCCCCGCCCCGGCCTCCTCAGGCGCCCGCGTCCACCCGGCGCTCCGGCGCGCTCGTCGGGTCGAGGAAGATGCCCTCCAGGGTCAGATACGCCCCGCCCTGGGCCGCGTTGGAGAGCCCGAGGGTGGAGGCGGCCACCACGACGCGCTCGGCGGTGGGCCTGATCCGGCGCTCGTCGAGCACCCGCTGCACGGCGTCGACCAGATAGCGGCCGAAGACCGCGAAGTACCCGCCGAGGACGATCCTCGGCGGGTTCAGCACGTCCACCAGGATGCCCAGCCCGAGGGCCAGGTCGTCCGCGATCAGGGCCAGCGCAGCCAGCGTCCGCTGCTCGCCCCGGTCCGCCCGCGCCAGCAGCTCGTCCAGGCGCTGCGCGAGGTCGACCGACCGGTCGTGCACCCGGTCGGTGCGATCGGCAGCCGCGTCCAGGAAGGCCTGCAGGCCCACCGCGGTCTCCCAGCAGCCCGTCCGGCCGCAGGCGCAGGGGCGCTCCCGGCGGTCGACGTGCATGTGCCCGATCTCGGAGCCGCGCAGCAGCTTGCCGCCGGAGAGGCTGGCGCCGCCGACGCCGATCCCGCCGGTGACGTAGACCAGTTCACGGACGTCGTCGGCGGCCGCGCGGAGGTACTCGGCCAGCGCCCCGGACTCGGCGTCGTTCGCGAGCAGGACGGGCGGGGCGGCCGGGCCGAGCCGCGCGCGCAGTTCGGCGGCGGCCGGCACGTCGCGCCAGCCGAAGTTGGTGGCCACCAGGACGGTGCCCGAGCCGGCGTCGACCTCGCCCTGGGTGACCAGGGTGACGCCCGCCGCGCTCATCCCCCGGGCGCCGATCTCGCGCAGACAGGCGCGGACCATCCCCGCGACCTCGTGCAGCGTCTCCTGCGGGCTCAGCTCCGGCAGGTCGATCCCGCGCCGCCGCTCGTGGACGACGGTGCCGCTCAGATCCACCGCCAGCACGGTGATGTGATCGACGCCCAGCTCGGCGCCGACCCCGCAGACCCAGCGCCCGTCGAGCGTGACCATGCGGTGCGGGCGGCCCACCGCGCCCGCCCGGTCCAGCTCGCCCTCGCGGGCCAGGCCGCGCTGGATCAGCTCGGTGACCAGCACCGAGACGGTGGCCTTCGGCAGCCCGGCGACGGCGGCGATCCGGGTGCGCGACTGCTCGCCGCTCTCCCTCAGCAGGCGCAGCACCAGGCCCAGGTTGTTGCGGCGCATGGACCCCTTGTCGGCGGCGTCGGGGTAGCCCGCCATGATGCCGGCGGCCCCGGTGGTGCCACTGCCCCGTGCTTCCTGCACTGTCTCTCCTGTTCCCGAGGGTGCCGACGGCGCCCATGGTAGTTGTCGCGGCGATCGGAATAACGGCCTTGCCGGCGCTGGACCTTGACAATACCCACCTTAGTTCAGACACTAGCCGAACTAACAAGCCCGAGGGTGCGGCCTTCCCCCCAGGCCCCCTCCACCGCTTGTCCCCTGGAGAGGAATCACACGATGGGCAGAACCTCGACCACCACCCGGGTCCTCGGCACCGCCACCGTGGCGGTGCTGGCCCTGACCGCCACCGCCTGCGGCAGCGGCTCCGAGAGCACGGCCGGCGGCTCGTCCGGCAGCTTCGCCTACTGGTCGATGTGGCGGGCCGACGAGGCCCAGGCCAAGGTGATCAAGGCGGCGATCGACCAGTTCCAGACCGACACCGGCATCAAGGTCGACATCACCTGGGCCGGACGCGACGTCAAGAAGAAGATCGGCCCGGCGATCGCCACCAACCAGGCCCCCGACCTGTGGGACCAGGGCGCCGACGGCGTCTACGGGGCGACCGCCCAGGCCGGCCAGGCGCTCGACCTGTCCGACGTCCTCGGCATGGAGGTGCCCGGCGAGGGCAGGAAGGTGTCCGACGTCGTCCCCGCGAAGTACCTGGACGCCCTGCCCAAGGACCCGGACGGCAGGAACCACTACGTGATCCCGTACGAGATCTCCTCGGGCGCCCTCTTCTACAACACGGCCGACCCCGACATCGCCGCCGCCATGCCGAGCCCGCCGGCGAGCTGGGCCGACTTCCTCAAGGTCTGCGACGCGCTCAAGGCCAAGGGCCGGGCCTGTCTGGCCTCCGACGGCGAACTCGCCTGGGAGAACGGCCTGATCCTGGACTACCTGCTGTCCGCCGGCGGGGTCGGCTTCAGCGCGCTGAGCTCCGACCCGTCCGGCGCGAGCTGGGACGCCCCGGCCGTGCTCACCGCCGCCAGGCAGACCGAGCAACTGGTGAGGGGCGGCCACCTGATCAGCGGCTACGACGCCACCAAGTTCCCCGCCCAGGAGACCAATTGGGCCGCCGGCAAGGCCGCGTTCTACCCGGACGGCAGCTGGGTCACCGACGAGGTGGCCAAGCAGCTCCCCGCGGACTGGGAGATGGGCGCGATGCTGCCGCCCGGCGCCGTCAACGCGGACTCGATGATGTTCGGCTTCGCGATACCGAAGAAGGCCAAGCACTCCGCCGCGGCCAAGAGGTTCATCGCCTACTTCCTGCAGAAGAAGACCCTCGCCGGGATCTCCACCGAGGCCGGGAACATCACGCCGCGCTCCGACATCCCCGCCCCGGCCGCGCTCACCGACATCCAGAAGGCGCTGGACGCCGCGCCCGTCCGCCTCACCTACGACGGCGTGGCCGGCGACTACCCCACCAAGGTCTTCAACCAGAACTTCCTCGACCTCTGGCACGGCAAGACCTCCGCCGAGCAGTTCGTCGCGAAGATGAAGTCCGACCAGGCCTCCTTCTGGAAGAGCCAGGGCTGAGGCGACGATGGCCACCGCACTCCAGGACCCGCCCGCCGTGCGCGGCGGCGGGCGCGCGCAGCCGGTGAACGCCGGCACCTCACCGCTGGAACGCCAGCACCGGCGCATCTTCTGGCCGTTCGTCGGCCCCGCGCTGCTCGTCTACGGCGTGCTGTTCCTGGTCCCGATCGGCTACGCCGCCTGGACCAGCCTCTACAAGTGGGACGGCATGGGCGCCAAGCACTGGCGCGGCCTGCGGAACTACCGGATCCTCTTCGAGGACGCGGCGTTCCGGACCTCCCTGGTCAACACGCTGGAGATCCTCTTCGTCGGCGGCGCGATCACCTTCGCGATCAGCCTGGCGCTCACCCTGGTCCTGCGCGAGATGCGGGCCCGGCTGTTCGCCCGCTCGGTGCTCTTCTTCCCGTGCCTGGTGAACGCGATGGTGTTCGGCATCGCGGCCGGCTTCCTGTTCTCCCCCGACGGCCCGGTCAACACCGTGCTGCACTGGCTCGGCGCCGCGACCCCGCCCAAGTGGCTCGCCACCGACAACCTCTTCCCGATGATCGTCGCCACCCTGGTCTGGACGGCCACCGGCTACTACACCGCGATCATCATGGCGGCGGTCGACCAGATCCCCGAATACCTCTACGAGGCGGCCGAGTTGGACGGCGCCAGCGCCTTCCGCCGGTTCCGGCACATCACCCTGCCGCTCGCCTGGGACGTGATCTCGGTCTGCGCCGTGCTCTGGACGGTCAGCTCGGTGAAGATCTTCGAACTGATCCTGATGTACGGCGGCAGCAACTCCAGCCAGCCCCCGGTCGACACCTGGAACACCGCGATGTACGTCTACGCCGAGGCGTTCCCGCAGACCTCGGCGCCGCAGCTCGGCATGGCCACCGCCGCCGCCCTGGTCAGCCTGGTGATGGTCGGGGTGATCACGCTGGCGCTGCGCCGGCTGATGCGCCGCGCCGCCGTCGAATACTGACCCCCTCAGAAAGGCAACTCCCGTGCGTACCAAGCACAGAGCCGCGGGGCCTGCGATGCGGATCGCCAGAGGCGTGGTGTGGGTCGTCGTCGCCGTCGACCTGCTGCTCATCCTGTGGGTCTTCCTGACCTCGCTGCGCGGCAGCACCGACATCTTCGCCCACCCCTTCGGCCTGCCCACCGACCCGCACCCGGACAACTACGGGCGCGCGCTGGACGACGGCGGCTTCGGCCGGGCCGCGCTCAACAGCGTGCTCGTCGCCGCGCTCTCCTCGGTGGCCGCCGTCGCCCTGGCCGCACCCGCCGCCTACATGCTGGCGCGGCGCCGCACCCGCACCTCCTCGGTGCTGACCATGACCTTCGCCATGGGACTCGGCGTCCCCGGGCAGGTCCTGGTCGTGCCGCTCTTCATCGGCCTGGCCCAGGTGAACCTGACGGACAGCCTGCTCGGCCTCGGCCTGGTCTACGTGGGCCTGGCGATGCCGTTCACCGTCTACCTGCTGACCGGCTTCTTCAGCGGGGTCCCGGCCGTCCTGGAGGAGGCCGCCACCCTCGACGGGGCCGGGCCGCTGCGGACCTTCCTCCAGGTGATCGTCCCGGTCGCCCGGGGCGGACTCATCACCGCCTTCCTGCTCCAGGTCATCGGGGCCTGGAACGAGACCCTCTTCGCCCTGGTGCTCAACCACGGCGAGGACAAGATCACGCTGCCGGTCGCGCTGGCGAACTTCGTCGCCACCGAGCAGCTCAACGGAATGGACTGGGGGACCATGTTCGCCGGCGTCTGCCTCATCCTCGCACCGATGCTCGCCCTCTTCTCCTGGCTGGGCACCCGGATCATCCAGGGCATGACGGTGGGGATCGGCAAATGACCTCCACCCTGCGCACCGGCCTGCTGCGGATCGAGGGCGCGGCCGACCCGGCCGCCGGCTGCCTCCCGATCCTGCGCGGACTGCCCGCCCGCACCGCCGACGACGCCGGGGCCACCGACCCCGAGATGCGCCGCAACCTCGGCTACGGCCGCCCGCACACCCTGCTGCCCTACACCCGGCAGGACCGCTACGACCGCTCCCGCACCACGCGTGAACTGCCCACCGTCGTCCTGGAGAACGAGCACCTCACCGCCACCTTCCTGCCCGGCTACGGCGGCCGGCTCTGGTCCCTGGTGCACCGCCCCTCCGGCCGCGAACTGCTGCACCGCAACCCCGTCCTGCAGCCCGCCAACCTCGCCCTGCGGGACGCCTGGATCGCCGGCGGGGTGGAGTGGAACCTCGGCACCACCGGGCACTGGCCGCTCACCTGCGAGCCGCTGCACGCCGTCCGGACCACCACCGCGGACGGCACGCCGGTGCTGCGGATGTACGAGTTCGAACGGCTGCGGCGGCTGGTGCTGCAGATCGACGCCTGGCTGCCGGCCGGCTCGCCGGTGCTGTACGTCCACGTCTGCGTCCAGAACCCGAACGACGCCGAGGTCCCGGTCTACTGGTGGTCCAACATCGCCGTCCCCGAGACCGGGCAAACCAGGGTGGTCGGCCCCGCCGACCACGCCTTCCACTTCGACTACACCGCCGACCTGCGGCACGTCCCGTTCCCCGAGTACGACGGGGCCGACCGCAGCTACCCCGGCCGGCTGCCCCGCGCGGCGGACTACTTCCTGGACATCCCGGACGCCGAGCGCCGGTGGATCACCGCCCTGGACGGCACCGGCGCCGGCCTGGTGCAGGCCTCGACCGACCGGCTGCGCGGCCGCAAGCTCTTCCACTGGGGCACCGCCACCGGCGGCGCGCACTGGCAGGAGTGGCTCTCCGGTCCCGACGCGCCCTACCTGGAGATCCAGGCCGGCCTGGCCAGGACCCAGCTGGAGCACCTGCCGATGCCGGCCGGCGAGAGCTGGTCCTGGGTCGAGGCCTACGGGCTGCTGGAAGTCGACCCGGCCGCCGCGCACGGCGACTGGGGGACGGCCCGCTCGGCGGCCGCGGCCGCGCTGGCCACCCTCGTCCCGCCCGGCCGCCTGGAGGACGCGCTGTCCCGGGTGGCGGAGTTCGGCGAACCGACGGAACTGCTCGGCGAGGGGTCCGGCTGGGGAGCGCTGGAGATCGCGGCCGGCGCCCTGCCCGCCTCGGCCGCCCGGCCGTTCGGTGACGCGCAGGCCGAACAGCGGCCGTGGGCCGAGCTGCTGGCCACCGGCCGGCTGCCGCTCTGCGACCCGCCGGCCGCCCCGGTCACCGGAGGCCACTGGCGCGAACGGCTGGAGGCCGCCGAGCCGGACTGGCACGTGCTCCACCAGCTCGCTCTCGTGTACCTGTCCGAGGGCGAGGACGACGCCGCCCGCACCGCCTGGAAGCGCTCCGTCGCCGAACGGCCGACCCCGTGGGCGCTGCGCGCCCTGGCGTTCCTCACCGAGGCCCCCGAGGAGTCGGCCGACCTGCTGGCCCACGCGGTCCGGCTGCGCCCGGACCTCCTGGAGCTCACCGTCGAGTTCCTCGACGCCCTGGCCGCGGCCGGCCGCCACCGGCAGGCCCTGGCCGTCGTCGAAGGCCTGACCGGGAGCGCCCGCCGGCACGGCCGGATCCGCCTCGCCGAGGCGAGGGCGGCGCACGCCCTGGGCGACCAGGACCGGGTGCGCCGGCTGCTCGCCGAGGGCATCCAGGTCGACAACATGCGCGAGGGCGAGGACTCGTTGGACACCCTCTGGCTCGCCGTCCACCCCGGGACGCCGGTCCCGCCGGTCTACGACTTCCGGATGTCGCAGACCTGACCCCCCGACCTCCGCCCCGCCCCGGCGGGGCGGAGCCGCGGCGGCCCTCCCTCCGCCGCCGCGGCCGCGGACCGACCCCGGGTCCGCGCACCGCAGTACGCCCCCACCCCCGAAGGAGTGCTCGTGCCATCCCTTCCCAGAACCCTCGTGGCCACCCTCACGGCCGCCACCCTCACCCTGGCCGGCGGCGCCCTCACGGCCCCACCCGCGTCGGCGGCCCCCGCCGTCACCGGCTACACCGTCAGCGTCGGCTCCACCGGCCGCTACCCCACCCCGACCGACACCACGGCGGCCCCGTACACCGACAAGGACGGCACCTTCTACTTCCAGCAGTCCGCGGCGCTGTACGGGGCCACCGACCCGCGTGAGTGGGAGTTCTTCACCGGCGCGGACTTCGACTCCGCCACCAGGTCCGCCGCGATCAGCGACGCGGTGAACCCCGCCAACCCGCAGGACGCGAACAACAACACGACCTGGCGCTGCAACAACAGCCCCACCGGCCGGGAGTCGAGCTTCGCGCCGAGCGGCTCCGGCTACGCCCAGAAGAACTACTGCGACCTCACCGGGGTCTGGGTCGACCCGGACACCGGTGACTGGTACGGCCTGGTGCACAACGAGTTCACCCCGCAGCCCTTCGGGGACGGCCTGCACTTCGACGCGATCGACTACACGGTCTCGACCGACCAGGGCCGGACGTGGACCATCAGGAACCACGTCATCACCTCGCCGTACAGCACCGTACGCGGTGACACCGCCGCCTTCCCGAACCAGACCTACGACTACGGCGACGGCGACCCGCGGCTCTTCGTGGACACCGCCTCCGGCTACTTCTACGTCTACTACGGCTCGCGGATCGTCGACAAGGGCGGCAGCTGGAAGGCGTTCTACGAACACGTCGCCCGGGCACCGATGTCCGCCAAGATGGCGCCCGACTCCTGGCAGAAGTGGTACGACGGCGCGTGGTCGCAGCCCGGCGTCGGCGGCCGGGAGAGCAACATGGTCCCGGTCGACGCGGCCAGCAGCACGGGGTACACCCCCGTCGCCAAGGAGTACGACCCGGCGAACACCGGCACCGCGGCCCAGCAGATCGCCGCCGGGAAGATGCCGCCGACCTCGCCGCTCTTCGTCATGGACATCACCTACAACGCCTACCTCGGCCTGTACATCGGTGAGCCCCAGGCGGTCAACCAGGACGGCACCTCGCCGCAGTACCTCTACGCGACCGACGACCTCGCGACCCAGAAGTGGTTCCCGATCGGCGACACCGGCAGCTACCACACCGCCTCGTGGTACCGCTGGTTCGTCGACAGCGCGAACCGGACGAACTCGACGATCGTCGGCAAGAACTTCCGTGCCTACTGCGCGTTCGGCTGCTCGGCGGGCGCCTCCGGCGAGTACGTCAACCTCGGCATCACCTCCTCGGCCCCCGCGCCCGCGCCCGTCGACCCGGCCAAGACCTACCGGATCGCCAACGGAACCGGCCGGGTGCTCGCCCAGGTCTCCGGCAGCCAGGCGACCACCTCGACGGCCGCCGCCGGCGGATCGGGCCTGGAGTCGTGGAGCTTCGCCCCCACCGGCGACGGCGCCTACCGGGTCGTCAACTCCGCCACCGGCGGCCTGCTGGGTGTCGGCTCCACCGGCAAGGCCGACCGCGCCTGGGGGACGGCGCCGACCGTCACCGCGGCCGGACCGGGCGGGCCCGCCGTCGGCCAGCAGTGGTTCGTCATCCCCGGCAAGACCGCCGCGGGTGCATCGACCGGCGCCTTCCGGCTGGTCAACCGCTACAGCGGACTGGTGCTCGGCATGACGTCCGCCGCCGGCGCGCTGACCGGCACCACGCCCACCCGCAGCTGGACCGACACCACCGGCAACCCCGTCGGCGGCGGCGCCACCGCGGCCGACCAGGTGCTGACCCTGACCGCCACCGGTGACGCCGGCGGCTCACTCGACGGGATCCACACGCTCACCACCGGAGGCAAGGCGCTCGACGTCCCCGACCACTCCAAGACCCAGGGCACCCAGCTCGTCACCTGGACCGCCAACGGCGGCACCAACCAGAGCTGGACCTTCGCCCGGCAGTCCGACGGCAGCTACCGGCTCACCAACCGCGAGTCCGCGCTCTGCCTGGACGACAGCGGCGGCTCCACCGCGGCCGGCAACCCGATCATCCAGTGGGCCTGCACGGGCGCGACCAACCAGCGCTGGATCCTCACCGCGGTGAGCGGCGGCTACACCGTCGCCTCGAAGGCGAGCGGCCTGCTCCTCACCACCGCCGGCACCGCCAACGGCGCCCTGGTGACCCAGCAGCCGGACACCGGGTCGGCCCGGCAGATCTGGTCCGTCAACTAGGACTGGTCCGCCGGGGCTCCGGCCCCGCGGGCGGCAGCCTGCGGGGCCGGAGCCGGACCGGCGTCCGCACACCGGCGAGGACGACGGCGGTGCCCACCCCCACGCGTGCACCAGGAGGCCCACGACATGATTCAGGACACCCGGCCGCCGGCGGCCCTCCTGGCGGAACAGCGCCGCCGGCTGATCCACACCAGTGTGCGGGAGCACGGCACCGCCGTCACCGACCAGCTCGCCCACGAGTTCGGCGTCTCCGCCGCCACCGTCCGGCGTGACCTGTGCGCGCTCGCCGAGCAGGGCCTGCTGCACCGGACCCGCGGTGGAGCCGTCCGCTCCGAGGCCGCCCGGGGCGGGGACGGACGCCGGGTTCCGCCGGACACCGGCCCGCTGCCGAACCTCGACGTGATCGCCCGGGCCGCCGCCGCGCTGGTCCGGCCGGGCGACGTCGTCGGCCTCGGCGCCGGCCCGGCGACCTACGCCGTCGCCCGGCACCTGACCACCGTGGACCACCTGGCGGTCGTCACCAACTCCCTCCGGATCGCCCGGGTCTTCACCCACCCCGCCGGTCCGCCCGGGGTGGCCCCGACCGCCGCCGTCACGCTCACCGGCGGCCTCCGGACGGCCTCCGGCGCCCTGGTGGGCCCGATCGCCGACCAGGCCGTCCGCTCGACCCGGCTGGACCTGCTCCTCCTCGACTGCCGCGGGATCACCCGCCGGGGCGACCTGACCCTCGCCGACCTCACCGAGGCGGCCACCCAGCGGGCCTTCCTGCACGCCGCCCGCCGGGTGGTGCTGGTCGCCGACCGCTCCAGGTGGAGCAGCGGCGGGCTGGCCGTCTTCGGCACCCTGGACCAGGTCGACGTCCTGGTCACCGGCACCGACCTGCCCGCCGCCCAGCGGGCGGCCGCCGCCAGACGGGTGGGCACGCTGCTCGTGGTCGACGCCGCCGGAGGCGCGTCCGCCGTCCGGCGCTGAGCGGAAGGCACCGGGGCGCGGAACGCGGGGCACCGGCCCGGCTCCCCCCTCGGGAGCCGGGCCGGTGCCGCCGGGTCGGGGCGGTCGGGACACTCAGGCGACGAGCTTGATCACCGCCTCGGCCGCGGCCTTGCCCGCCGCGGAGACGATCGCCTTCACCAGGTCGCCCAGGGCTCCCGTGACGCCGGCCGCGAGGGTGTCGGTGCCGTCCAGGGTGGCCTTGAAGGTGCCGTTGAGGATGCCGTCCCACTTGGCGGTGATCTGGGGGTTGTTGCCGACGAAGGTGAAGTCGTCGTTGCGGTCCGGGGTGCCGAAGGGCAGTCCGGCGACGGTCCCCTCGGTGTGGCCGGAGCGCTGGAAGGTGAACACCGTGCCGTCCGGCGTCATGACGGCGGCCGAGATGGTGTAGTCGATGTTGTCGAAGCCGCTGTCATGGGCGTGCGTCGTGAACGAGTAGAACCCGTCCTGCCGCATCACGACGTGCGCCGAGCCTCCGACGGCGATGTCGGTCGTGACGTCCTGGTCGAAGTTCTTGCTCGAGGTGTCGTACCAGAAGTGGTCCCGGACGGAGGCGTCGCCGCCGACGAACCACAGCTCCATGCTCCCGGGGATCCGCGAGACGGCCGCGACCCCACTGGTGATCGAGGCGCTGCCGGCCGGGGCCAGTTCGAAGCCCTGCCAGGCGCCGCCCTCGTACCAGTACCGGTCCTGCACCGACCCGTTGGGCCCGACGAAGAAGACCTCCATGCTCCCGGGGATCCGCGAGACCGCCGCGACGCCGGTGTGGGTGGAGGCGCTGCCGGCCGGGGCCAGCTCGAAGCCCTGCCAGGCGCCGCCCTCGTACCAGTACCGGTCCTGCACCGACCCGTTGGGCCCGACGAAGAAGACCTCCATGCTCCCGGGGATCCGGGAGACGGCCGCGATGCCACCGGTGGGGGCGGCGCTGCCGGGGCCCGAGAGTTCGAAGCCCTGCCAGGCGGCGCCCTCGTACCAGTACCGGTCCTGGACGGAGCCGTTGGCGCCGACGAAGAAGACCTCCATGCTGCCCGGGATCCGCGAGACGGCCGCGATGCCACCGGTGGGCGCGGCGCTGCCGGGGCCCGAGAGCTCGAAGCCCTGCCAGGCGGCGCCCTCGTACCAGTACCGGTCCTGGACGGAGCCGTTGGCGCCGACGAAGAAGACCTCCATGCTGCCCGGGATCCGCGAGACGGCCGCGATGCCACCGGTGGGCGCGGCGCTGCCGGGGCCCGAGAGCTCGAAGCCCTGCCAGGCGGCGCCCTCGTACCAGTACCGGTCCTGGACGGAGCCGTTGGCGCCGACGAAGAAGACCTCCATGCTGCCCGGGATCCGCGAGACCGCCGCGATGCCACCGGTGGGCGCGGCGCTGCCGGGGCCCGACAGCTCGAAGCCCTGCCAGGCGCCGCCCTCGTACCAGTACCGGTCCTGCACCGACCCGTTGGCGCCGACGAAGAAGACCTCCATGCTGCCCGGGATACGCGAGACCGCCGCGATGCCACCGTTGACGGAGGCGCTGCCGGCCGGCGCCAGCTCGTAGCGCCGCCACGGCGACCCGTCGTACCAGTACGCGCCCTGGACCGAGCCGTCCTGGGCGACCCACCAGAGCTCCATGCTCCCGGGGATCCGGGAGACCGCGGCGACCCTGCTCGACACCGACGCGCTGCCGGCCGAGGAGAGCGTGAATTGGTTCCAACTCATCTGGGACCTCCCGTAGTTCGCTGCAGAAGCGACGGACCGGAAGGCTCCCGGCCCGCTCCGAGCGGGGCGCTCTCCGGTCTCCCGGGCCGAGCACCCCACCGCGTGCTCCCACGGTAGGAATCCGCCGGGGCGAGGGCATGAGGCCGTGGTCCTGCCTGTGTCCCGGGACCAGTGCACCACCCGGGCCCGCACCGCCCTGGGACACCGGCCCGGGCCCACCAGGGCCGCCGGGCCGCGGTCCTGACGGTCAGTGGTAGTAGCCCGCGACCACCGCCCGCACCTCGTCGTACAGGGCCGGGCCCTCCTGCGGGACGGGCGGCCGGCCGCTGCCCGGCCGGATGCCCAGGAGCTGATCGTTCGACAGGGCGAACACGACCCGCCGCAGCCCCGCCTGCTGGACGGCCGCCTCGCACATGGAACACGGCTGGCAGCTGGTGTACATCGTGGTCGCCGCCGCCGTGGCCGCGTCCAACTCCCGTGCGGCCCAGCGCGCCAGCTTCAGTTCGGGGTGCGCGGTGATGTCCCGCTCGGTGCGGGTCGTGTTCCGCTCCTCCGCGAGCACCGCGCCGTCCGGGCCGGCCAGCAGCGATCCGAACGGCGGGTTGCCGCTCGCGCGGGCCTCGGCCGCGAGCGCGATCGCCCGCCGGAGAAGGGTGTGGTCGTCGGGGACGGTCATGACTGCTCCGTAGGGGTGAGAGGGGGCTGGATGTGCGCGGCCACGGCGGCGAGTGCCTGCCAGGCCGCCTGCGGACGGCGGGTCTCGCGCGGGTCGCCGTGGTAGGGGTCGAGGACGACGGTGTCGGCGCCCAGCAGCCGGAGCCGGTCGAGGTCGGCCATGACCTGCTCGATCGTGCCCTCGCCGGCGAGCCGCTCCGGTCCGGTGACCGGCTCCGCGGTGAGCCGGAGCGCGATCCGGGGCGCGAAGGCGGGGACGGGGCGCCGCTCTTCGGCGGCGAGCTCCCCCAGCCGGGCCACGGATCCGCGCAGCATCGGCAGGGTGCAGCGCAGCGGGTGCCAGGCGTCCGCGAACCGCACCGCGCGGCGCAGGCCCGCCTCGCTGTTGCCGCCGACCCAGAGCGGGATGCGCGCGGTCCCGTAGGAGGCGGTGTCCGCCCAGGCCGCCCTGAGGTCCACCAGGTGGGCGTCGGTCAGCCGCCCCCGCCGCTCGAACGGGACCCCGAGGGCGGCGAACTCCTGCCGGGCCCAGCCCACCCCCACGCCGAGGACCAGCCGGCCGCCGCTCAGATCGTTCAGGTTGGCCGCCATCCGGGCGACGAGCAGCGGGTGCCGGTACGGGGCGATGAGGACGGTCGTGCCGAGCCGGACCCGGCCGGTGACACCGGCCAGCCAGGACAGCGTGGTGAACGGCTCGTAGAAGGGGGCGGGGTAGCGCTCGGCGACATCGGGCGTGACGGCCACGTGGTCCGAGACCATCAGCAGGTCGAAGCCCAGGTCTTCCACCGTCCGGGCCCAGTCGCGCAGGACTCCCGGGTCGGTGCCCGGGCCGAAGTTGGGGACGTTGATTCCGATCTTCACACCGCACAGGCTAGCCAGGCCGGACCGGCCGTCAGAAGGGATTCCTGCCTGTTCAGGGGGGCTCCAGCCGTGGATTCACCGGTAATCTGAGGAGATGACCGAGACTCTCGACGCGACGGACTGGGCCATCCTGACCGAGCTCCAGCAGGACGGCCGGCTGCCCTTCACGGAGCTGGCCCGCCGGGTGAACCTGAGCGCGTCGGCGACGACGGAACGGGTCCGGCGACTGGAGACGGCCGGGGTGATCACCGGTTACCGCGCCGAGGTGGACCTGGAGCGGACGGGGCATCCGGTGCTGGCGGTCGTCCGGCTGAAGTACCCGGGGCCGGGGACGCGGCACGAGCCGCTGCGCCGGCTGGTCGGCGAGCGTCCGGAGATCCTGGAGTGCCTGCGCACCACCGGGGACGACTGCTACGTCCTGAAGGTGGCGACCACGTCGATGGGCCATCTGGAGGAGGTCGTTGACGCGCTGGCCCAGCTGGGGAGCACGACCACCAACCTCGTCCTGAGCCGGACGCTGCCGTTCCGCGGCCCGCGCGTACCGCGCGCGGACGGCGGGCCGCTCTGAGTGGTCACGGCCGAGGGGGCGCGGTGGACGGCGCCGAGCACCGTCCACCGCGCCCGCGGGGCTCGGGTGGCACGGGTCAGGGCTCGTAGCGCCTTGCCCAGGTGTCAGCCGTTGACGAAGATCTCGGCCCGGTACCGGCGGGACGGGTCGTCGGTGAGGGTCAGGCCGAGCGAGGTGTCCTGCCCGGCGGGCAGGTCGAGCGGCACCGTGGTGGTGTACCAGGAGACCCCCGGGGTGGTGTCGGTGGCGGGCAGCCGGGTGGGGGTCCAGTCATCGGTCGGGTAGCCCGGCAGCTGTAGCCCCGCCCGCTCGCCGTGCAGCCCGCCGACGGCCAGCGGGCCCCGTACGGGGTCGACGGGGGTCTCGCCGCCGAGGTTCCCCTGGAGCCGCCAGGTCACGGCGCCGGGCGGGATCACGCATCCGAACCTCCAGGTTCTCGACCGGCCGGAACATCCCCACCGAGCGGGCGGCGCCCGTAGCAGTCCGGTGACACGGAATGATCCATTCCGTCGACTGTTCGTACTACCTTCGATCATGCACAGCACCGCCGCAGCCCGGCCCCCACCAGGGAGGGAGCGGACAACGTGCCCGTCCTCACCCTTACTTGCACGGGAGAACCCGCATGTCCCTCAAGACGACCCGCCGCGCGTCCGCCGTCCGCTCGCTGGCCGGCACGGTCCTGACCACCGCCCTGCTGGTGTCCGCCGCGACGGCCTGCTCCTCCTCCCCCGGCACCGCCGCCGGCACCGCCGCGCCGACCACCGCCGCGACGGGGGCGCCCGGCGCGACCGGGACGCCCGCACCGACCGGTACCCCCGGCTCGACCGGCACCGCCGCGCCGAGCACCGCACCGAGCACCGCGCCCGGCACCGCGAAGCCGACCACCACGCCCACCGCGCGCCCGACCACCCCGCCGGCCGTACCGCCCAAGGCGACGTCGCCCGGCCACACCCAGACCCTGGTGGACGGCAGCACCGCCGAGATCCAGGACCTCGGCAACCAGAACTACCGCGCCAAGATCGTCAGCCGCGGCTCGGTCCTGGCCACGCTGGAGACGAACAACAGCGACACCGGGCTGGACGCCAACGACATGTTCGTCGTGCTCTCGATGGACGGCCAGGTCCACTCCTGGATGGGCGGCGCGCAGCAGGGGCCGGGCACCTTCAAGCTCGCGGGCGGCTGGACGGCGAAGGTCACCAAGGTCGGCGAGCTGCACTACCGCGCGCAGATCCTCGGCATGGGGAACGAGGAGGTCGGCACCCTGGAGGCCAACCAGCAGGACGACGGCGCCGTCGCCAACGGCGTGTACATCGTGCTCAGCACCGGCGGCCGGATCAGCGCCCACATGTGAGCCGCGCCCGGGCCGGCCCGCCGTCGGCGCCCGGCCCTACCCGAGGTCCCGGCCGCAGCGCAGGTTCCACCGCCCCGCGCGCCCGGACAGTTCGGTGACCGACAGCGGACGGACGTCGAGCCGCCAGAAGGCCGCCGGGGGCAGGCCGAGCGCGTGCACCACCGCGGCCCGGACCACCGCGGGCTCGGCCACCACCAGCACCCGGCCGGCGTCCCCGGCCCGCCCGTCCAACCAACCGCCGACCCGGGTGACCAGGGCGGCGACCGACTCCCCGCCGTGCGGCGCCGCGGCCGGGTCCGACATCCAGACGGCGAGCGCCGCCGGGTCGGTGGCGGCGACCTCGTCGAGGCTCCGGCCCCGCCAGGCCCCGACGTCCAGGTCGGCCAGGTGCGGAGTCGGCTCGGCGCCGAGGCCGAGCGCCTCGGCCGTCCGGCGGCAGCGCGGCGCGGGCGAGGTGAAGGCCCGGGCCGGTGCCGGCAGGGCGCAGGCCGCGGTACGGGCGGCGGCCAGGGCCGCCTCGTCCGGCGGGCCGTCGTCGCCGAAGCGGGCCGAGCGCAGCTCGGACCCGATCACCGGTGCGACCAACATCACCCGTACCGTCACCCGACGTCCTCCCTGCCCGGAACCGCACTGTTGCACGCATACGGACGGAAGCTCGCTAGCGCGCTCGCGCCGGTCCGCGCGCCCATCACCCCCGCAACGCCCTTGGCGGCGCTCCCGCGACACGGTACCGTCCCTGCGACAACTGAAGACGACGGTGTGTGGAAGACCGGTGAGAAGCCGGCACGGTCGCGCCACTGTGAATCCGGAGCCTGGAGTACGTACGGGCCCCGGCGAGTCAGACCCGCCCCCGTCGTCCGTGCTCCACCGAACGGGACGCGTGTTCCCAAAGGAGGTCGGCCATGGCTCACCCCATCGCCCCCGCTGCCAGTGCCACACCGGCCATCACCCCCATCTCGGTCAGGGCGATCCTGCCCTGGGCCGTCTTCTTCGGCATCCTGCTGATGGCACTGCTCTACTTCGTCGGCGCCGAACAGGGTGCCACCTCCCTCATCTCCGGCGAGGACGTGCACGAATGGGTGCACGACGGTCGCCACCTGCTCGGTTTCCCCTGCCACTGACCGAGGGGAACCGAACCGTGAACTCAGCGACCGTCAGATCCCTGCTCGTCCGCGGCATGCTGGCCGGCCTCGCCGCCGGTCTGCTCGCCCTGCTCGTCGCCTACCTGCTCGGCGAGCCCCGGGTGGACGCCGCCATCGCCTACGAGGAGGCGCACGCCGCCCACGGCGCCGACCACGGCATGGAGGTGGAGATCGTCAGCCGTGCCCTGCAGTCCACCGCCGGGCTGGCGACCGGTGTCCTCGTCTACGGCGTGTCCTTCGGCGGGACAGCCGCCCTCGCCTACAGCTTCGCCCTCGGCCGGGTCGGCCGCTTCACCCCGCGGGCGACCGCGGCCCTGCTGTCCGGGGTCGCGCTGCTCGCCGTGTACGTGGTGCCGTTCCTCAAGTACCCGGCCAACCCGCCGTCGGTGGGCGACCCGGAGACGATCGGCCAACGCACCACGCTGTACTTCCTGATGATGGCGCTCAGTGTGCTGTTGGCGGTCGCCGCGGTGATCGTCGGCAAGCGGCTCGCACCGCGCCTGGGCAACTGGTACGCCACCGTCGTCGGCGTGCTGGGCTTCGGGGTGGCCGTCGGCCTCGCCTACGTCCTCCTGCCCGGGATCAACGAGGTGCCCGAGGACTTCTCGGCCACCCTGCTCTGGCAGTTCCGGATCTCGGCGCTCGCCATCCAGCTCACCCTCTGGGCCACCTTCGGCCTGGTCTTCGGCCACCTCGCCGAACGGCTCCTCGCCCCGAAGCCCGCGACCACCGCGGCGCCCCGGGAGACCGCGCAGAAGGCCGCCGCGTCCGCGCTCTGACCAGCACCGGCACGGCGACCCGCACGACCGGGGCCGGCGGGGACGACCTTCCGTCGTCCCTGCCGGCCCGGTTCGCATTCGATGGCAATGCGCCCGTCCCACCACTGAGTTGACGCGCCGAGGGCTTCAGTCGGGGGGCCGGTCATGACCGCGGGCGGGTGAGGTCCGGTTCGTCGTCCCACCGCACCGGTGTGGCGGTGCCCGCGAGCCAGTCACGGCGCAGGACGGCGTACCCGACGCTGTCGTGAGCCGGGCCGTCGCCCGCGGGCCAGGCCTCCCGGTAGTGCGCCTCCTTGACGTAGCCGCAGCGCAGGAACGTGCGACGCATGGCCAGGTTGTCCCGGCGGGTGGTTCCCTCGACACGGCTCACCTGCGGGAACTCGTCGAACAGATAGCGCGTCAGCCAGTCCAGTGCCCGGCTGCCGAGACCCTGGCCGCGGTGCGGTGCGGCGAGCCTCAGGTCGAACACCGGGGTCTCGTCGCCCAGGTCCTCCAGGCGGATCAGGCCGACGTCCCGGCCGTCGGCGGTGATCCAGAACGTCCGGGTCCGCGGGCCGTCGAACAGGCCGTCCGCCACCCACCGGCGAGCCTGGTCGGCGTGGACCCGGGCGGTGCTGTGGAACGGCCACTCGTGGCCGCCGAGGAAGGCGACCAGCGCGTCCGTCTCGGCGGGCCGGTCGGGCAGGGAACGTCGGTAGGTGATCTCCACCGGGGCACCCTACGCGCGGGAGGCGCCGGGCTCCCAGGCGTTTTCGACGGGACAGCGGCCCGTCCGGCCTCACCGGCGGCCGGACTCCGGTCCGACAGCCGGGCGGGCGGTCAGCACGCGGGTGGTGCTGCCGTCGTCCTCCTGGATGTCCCGGACGTGTGCGAAGCCGATCCTGGTCAGCAGGGTCAGCGAGGCGCTGTTCGGCGCGGCCACCGTGGCGTGCACCTCGGGCAGCCCGAGGGTGCCGAAGCCGTGGCCCACGAGGGCCCGGGCCAACTCCGTGCCCAGGCCGGACCCCCACGCCGCCGGAGCCAGCGCGTAGACGATCTCGTGGCCCCCGACCGCGTCGGTCGGCTTGATCTCGGCGTGCCCGATCAACGCGCCGTCCCGGCGGACGGCCCAGACGTCGAAGAGGTCCTGCGCGTAGACCTTGGTGAAGATCCGCCCGAACAGGGCCCGGTCCTCCTCCTCGGAGGCGGGGCCGTCGCCCATCCACCGCGACACCCGCGCGTCCTGGAACAGGGCCACGAAGGCCTCCTCGTCCTCGGGGACGTAGCGGTCCAGGAGCAGCCGCTCGGTGCGCAGGATCGGGGTCTGCCTCATGGACGGCGACGCTACCCACCGGACGCCGCACCCGACAAACCACTTTCCCGGGCAGGTGAACCGGTGGGCGGGTCGGGCCGTAGGCCGTGCTGACCCTGCCTTCCCCCGGGGCGGACCCACCGCCGTGGACCACGCGGCCTGACGGGCCCTCCGGGGCTTCCGGGGCCTCCAGGCGGTCAGAACGGGGCCGGCAATCGGCGTGAGGGGCTCACCAGGATCTTGCGTCCCCGTCCGGCCTCGAAGCCGGCGGCTTAGGCGCACCCCGGCTTCCGCGCCGTAGCGGGCCGCTCGCTGCCGCGGGCCCCGGGTGCACCCTCTAGGCTCGGTGGGTCGGAGATCAAGGAAGAGGGCGACACGTGGGCGGCTGGGACAGGGCACTGGACGCGGCCGGGGTGGCCGACCCCGGGCTGCGCGACGACTACGGCCGGCAGCGCCGGCAGGTGACGCGGTACAAGCCGGAGGCCGTCCTGGCCGCCCGGCTCCTGCTGCCCGCCCGGCTCGTGCCGCACGTCATCGCGGCCACCGCCTACATGCACCGCACCGACACCCTGCTCGACAGCGGCCCGCTGGACGGCCGGAAGGCGGCGTACGCGCGCTGGGAACGGGAGGTCGCCGACAGCCTCGCCGCCGGCCGGACCGACGACCCCGAGCTGCGGCCGCTGCTGAACACCGTCGCCGCGCACCCAGCCCTGCGCGACCGCGCGCTGGAGCACCTCGCCGGAGCCGTCGCCGACCTCGACTTCACCGGCTTCGCCACCGAGGCCGACTACCAGCGCTACCTGGACGCCTACTCGTTGCCCGCGTTCATGGTCGTCGCCACCCTGCTCGGCCCGGACGGCGACCAGAGCGCCTACCGCAGCGCCTGCCGCACCTTCATCGACGCCAGCCAGCGGCTGGACTTCGTCAGCGACCTCGCCGAGGACCTCGCCGACGGCCGTCTGACGATCCCCGAGCAGACCCTGGCCCGGCACGGGGTGACCCGCGCCGATCTGGAGCGGGGCGAGAGCCTCCCGGCCGTCCGGACGCTGGTCACCGAACAGCTCGACCTGGTCGACCGCACCCTCGCCGAGGGCCCCGCCCTGATCGCCCTCGTCCCGCCAGCCCACCGGCCGATGGTCCGCTGCACGATCGGCCTGGACGAACTGACCAGCGCCGCCGCCCGCGCCGACGTCCCGGCCCTGCTGCGCCGTTCGGCCGGACCGCCCAGGCCCGCCGCCCTCCGCCTGCTCGGCCGCGAGTACCTCCGGGCCCGCCGAGTGCGCGGCTGAGCGGTACCCGACCTGCCCACCACGCCAGCGGGCATTACTGCTTGACAGGGTGCGTAATACTGTAACGCGCACGGGCCCGAGCGCCGGCGGCGCCGGACCGACGGGCCCCTCCCAGCGAGCTCGGAGCACGACATGCACCCCTTCCTCGACCAGCCGGGGCCGCTGGCCTTCGCACACCGGGGCGGTGACCTCGGCCGTCCGGAGAACTCGCTCGCGGCCTTCGAGGCCGCCGTGGCCCTCGGGTACCGCTACCTCGAAACGGATGTGCACGCCACCGCCGACGGCGTCCTGGTGGCCTTCCACGACTCCCGCCTGGACCGCGTCACCGACCGCACCGGCGCGGTGGCCGACCTGCCCTGGGAGACCGTCAGGCAGGCCCGGATCGGCGGCACCGAACCGGTACCGCTGCTGGAGGACCTGCTCGGCGCGTTCCCGGAGGCCCGCTTCAACGTCGACGTCAAGGCGATGCCGGCCGTCGGACCGCTGGTCGGGGCGGTCCGCCGGACGAACTCCTGGGACCGGGTCTGCGTCGGCGGCTTCTCCGACAGCCGCCTCTCGGCCGTCCGCGCCGCCGCCGGCCCCCGGCTGGCCACCTCGCTCGGCCCCCGCGAGGTGGCCCGGCTGCGGCTGCGCTCGCTGGCCGGGCCGCTGCTGCGGGGCCCCGGGGCGCCGTTCGCCGGGGTGTGCGCGCAGGTGCCGGAGCGGCACCGGGGCGTGCCGGTCGTCGACCGCGCCTTCGTCCGCGCCGCCCACCGGCTCGGCCTGCCGGTGCACGTCTGGACGGTGGACGACCCCACACGGATCGGGGCTCTCCTCGACCTCGGGGTGGATGGCATCATGGCCGATCGCATCGACGTCCTGCGGGACGTCCTCGGCGAGCGCGGCTGCTGGACCGACGGCAGCACCGGCTCCAGCACGGTGACAGGAGCCTCATGAGCACCACGGCCCACCTTCCGGACCGCCAGGCGGTCACCACCGACGACCGGGCCCTGCGCCGGATGCAGTTCGGCTGGTACATCAACGACTGGGCGAACGCCGCCTTCTCGGCCACCGTCCTGACGGTGTTCCTCGGGCCGTACCTGACCTCGGTGGCCAAGAACGCCGCCGACGCGGCCGGCGACGTGCACCCGCTCGGCCTCTCGATCCGCGCCGGATCGTTCTTCCCCTACACGGTCTCCTTCTCCGTGCTGATCTCGGTGGCGGCGATGCTGCTGACCGGGACGGTCGCGGACCGCACCGGGCGGCACAAGGAGCTGATGTGCGGCGCCGCCTACGTCGGCGCGGTCGCCACGATGGGGATGTTCTTCCTCGACGGCGACCGCTACCTGCTCGGCGGCGCGCTGCTGGTGGTCGCCAACATCGCGTACGCGGTGTCGGTCGCGCTCTCCTACGCCTACCTGCCGGCCCTGGCCACCCCCGACGAACGCGACACCGTCTCCTCCAAGGGCTGGGCGTACGGCTACGCCGGCGGCGGCCTGCTGCTGGTCGCCAACCTCGCGCTGTTCGAGGGCCACGACGCGCTCGGCCTGTCCTCCGGCACCGCCGTGCGGATCTGCCTGGCCTCGGCCGGCCTGTGGTGGGCGCTGTTCACCATCGTCCCGATGCTGCGGCTGCCGTCCCGGGCCGGCGCGGCGCCCGAGCGCGCCGCGGCCGCACCCGACAACCGGCCCACCGCCGGGAGCCTGCGCGAACTCGCCCGCACGCTGCGCGGCATGCGCGAGCACCCGCTCACCCTGCTCTACCTGGGCGCCTTCCTCTGCTACAACGACGGCATCCAGACCGTCGTCTCCCAGGCCTCGCTCTACGGCAGCGAGGAGCTCGGCATGGACCAGACCTCATTGGTCGCCGCCGTGCTCCTGGTCCAGATCGTCGCGATCGGCGGTGCGCTGCTGCTCGGCCGGATCGCCCGCCGGTACGGTGCCAAGCGGACCGTCCTCGGCTCGCTGGTCGGCTGGGTGGTCACCCTCGCCCTCGGATACGTCATGCCCGCCCACCAGCCCGCCTGGTTCTTCGTCCTGGCGTGCATGATCGGCCTGGTGCTCGGCGGCAGCCAGGCACTCTCCCGCTCGCTGTTCTCCCACCTCATACCGGCGGGCCGGGAGGCGGAGTACTTCAGCCTCTACAAGGTCAGCGACCGCGGCACCAGCTGGATGGGCCCGCTGGTCTTCGGCCTCGCCTACCAGATCACCGGCAGCTACCGCTCGGCGATCATCTCGCTGCTGGTGTTCTTCGTGATCGGCTTCGCCCTGCTGACGAAGGTCCCGCTCCGCCGCGCCATCGAGGCGGTCGGCAACCCCGTCCCCGAGCGGCTGTGACGGTCCGGACCCGGGCGGCAGGCCTGCTGCCGCCCGGGTCCGGACCACCGGGTCCTCACGAACCCGCGGTGGCCGCCTCCAGCGTGGTCGCCATGACCGGGCTGGTGAAGGTGTTCGTGGCGTCCCCCGAGGACGGGTGGTAGGAGCCCCACTTCAGGTAGTTGCGGGTGCCGTCCCAGGTGGTGCCCTTGAAGGTGCCCGAGCCGGTGGTGAACGTCTGCTTCACGCCGTCGAACCAGAAGTCGATGGTGCCGTCGGTGCGGCCGAGACGGATCTTCAGCGCGTAGGAGTGCCACTGGTCGTTGGCGGTCGGCGCGGTCCACAGCTGGTGCGCGACGTGCTCGGTGTCCCACTCCTGGAGGCGGATCCGCCCGGTCGTCGCGTCGATCTCGATCGGGTGGTTCGCCGTGCCGGTGCTCGGCGAGCACTTCAGCTGGAAGACGTACCGGCTGTTCGCGTCCTTGATGTCCACCTTGGACGACCAGCCGAGGTAGAAGGTGTCCCCCTCCTTCAGGTCGGGGCCGAGCGTCTCGCAGCGCTCTTCGCCCGCGGCCTGGAAGGCCCGCCACACACTGCCCTTCGCCGCGTCCTTGACGACGCCGAAGTTGCCCGCCGCGCACTGGACTCCGGTGAACGAGGACGGGCCCTTGGCGGTGCTCGGGGTCCAGAGGACCTTGCCCGCCGCGGCGGCCGGGCTGCTGGCGGCGGCCGAGCCGCAGGAGAGCGCGAGCACGGTGAGGGCCGCAGCGCCGACGGCGGTCTTGCGGTGCTGGGACAGAAGGGACATGCCTCTCCCGGGTGGATGAGTGGCGGAGAACGGAGGCCGTCCGGCCGTGGGGGCGGCCCGGACGCATGGAGCGATCCGACCATCTGACCACCTGACGGACCGTTGTCCAAGCGGTCCGGCCGGTCGTGGCCCTTTCGGGCAGGTCCGCCGCCTGCCGGGGCCACTGCGGCGCGCCCGTCCGCGCGGGCGCGCCGCAGTGGCCCGCCCGCTACCGGGCGTGCGGCGGTGCCCCGCCCCCGTCCCCGGCGCCCGCGTCGTAGGACGAGGTGCCCTCGTCCAGCAGCGGCTCCTGGGTCTTCAGGTGCGCGGGGGCCAGGGCCCGCAGCACGTGGTAGCCGGTGATGACGACCAGGGTGCCCAGCGCGATGCCGCTCAGGCTGAAGGTGTCGGTGAACTTCATGGTGACGTTGCCGATGCCGATGATGATGCCCGCGGCGGCCGGCACCAGGTTCAGCGGATTCCGCAGGTCCACCCCCGCGTTGGTCCAGATCTGCGCGCCGAGCAGCCCGATCATGCCGTACAGGATGACGGTGATGCCGCCGAGCACCCCACCGGGGATCGCGGCCACCACGGCGCCGAACTTCGGGCAGATGCCGAACAGCAGCGCGAAGCCGGCCGCGGCCCAGTAGGCGGCGGTGGAGTAGACGCGGGTGGCGGCCATGACGCCGATGTTCTCCGAGTACGTGGTGTTCGGCGGGCCGCCGAGCACGGTGGAGAGCATCGAGCCGACGCCGTCCGCGGAGATCGCGGTACCCAGCTTGTCGTCCAGGTTCCGGCCGGTCATCTCGCCCACCGCCTTGACGTGCCCCGCGTTCTCCGCGACCAGCGCGATCACCACGGGCAGCGCCACCAGGATCGCCGACCACTGGAAGGTCGGGCCGTGGAAGTCGGGCAGGCCGACCCAGTCCGCCCGGCCGACGCCAGAGAGGTCCAGGCGCCAGTGGTCCGTCAGGTGCCCGCTCGCGTCCGCCGAGTGGATCCGCCCGAAGACCCGGTCGAACAGCCAGGAGATCCCGTACCCGAAGACCAGCCCGAGGAAGATCGCCACGCGCGACCAGAACCCGCGCAGGCAGACCACGGCCAGCCCGGTGAACAGCATCACCAGCAGCGCCGTCCACTGGTCCTGGGGCCAGTACGTCGAGGCGGTGACGGGCGCGAGGTTGAAGCCGATCAGCATGACGACGGCGCCGGTGACGATCGGCGGCATCGCGGCGTGGATGATCCGCGCCCCGAACCGCTGGACGGCGAGGCCCACCAGGAACAGCGCCCCGCCCACCACGAACACCGCGCCGGTGACCGTCGCGCTGGTGCCGCCCTGCGCCCGGATCACCGCGGCCACGCCGACGAAGGACAGCGAGCAGCCGAGGTAGCTGGGCACCCGACCGCGGGTCGCCAGCAGGAAGATGACGGTAGAGACGCCGGACATCATGATCGCCAGATTGGGGTCGAGCCCCATCAGCACGGGGGCCACGAAGCTCGCACCGAACATGGCCACCACGTGCTGGGCGCCGAGCCCCGCCGTCCGGGGCCAGGAGAGCCGTTCGTCCGGAGCGACGACCGCTCCCGGTGCGGGCGTACGCCCGTCACCGTGCAGCTTCCAGCGCACGCCGAGATCCATGTGGGGGGTTCGCTTTCTCTGTACTTCCGGGGGATTGTCGCCACCATTGTCCCGGCCACCGCCCGCCCCGGCCGTCACCGCCCCTCCCCCCGACCTGCGCCCCCGCCCCCGCCCCCGCGGCGTGGCGGCCCTACCCGGAGGTGATCCGGCGGCCGCTGGTCTCGTCCGGGCGGACGCGCACCCACAGGTCGCGGCCGCCGCCGGCCCAGGGGGTGCTCCCCGGCAGCTCCTTGAGCCGGGCGATCTCGTCGGGGTCCTCGACGTACTGGGCCCGGCCGAGGATCAGCACGCTCCAGCCCCGGCTGAGGCTCTCGTCGATGTGGTCCACCTGGAACGAGACGGGCGAGCCGTCGGCCGGGGCCGAAGTGCCGTGCGCGGACGTGTGGTAGACGATCGTGCGGGCGTCCACGGTGTAGTTGACCGGGAAGACCGCCGGCGCCGGCCGGGTGGGCAGGCCGATCCGGCCGATGCCGTGGGTGCCGACGCGGTCCCAGCACTCGGGTTCGGTCAGGTGCAGGAGCAGCGGGCGCGTGCCGGCGCCGCCCTGCCCCGGCGGGGCGTCGGCGCGGCCGGACAGCAGCTCGCCGTAGGTGGTGCGCAGCACGGCGGCGATCCTGACGAAGGCGGCCGGGTCGAAGGCGGGGCCGGCCTCCATCAGGTGCCGGAGGTAGGGGGGCGCCATCGCGGTCTGCCGGGCCAGCGCCTCCTCGGTCAGCCCGAGCTGGCGACGGCGGTCATCGATCCGCCGGGCGACGAGGGCCGGATCCACCCGCTGGGCGGCGTCAGGTCCGGGGTTCTGGTCCACATCGACTCCTCGGTGCCAGGGGTCACGCTCCGTGGTCATCAGCGACCTGGTCGCCCCCTCGGGCGTGGGTGCCGGGCGGTTCCCCGCCCGGCCTTCCCCTCCAGCGTTGCCCCGACGGCGGGTGGCCGCCATAGGGGCCGCCCGGCCCGGCTGGCGTGGCGCGCCCGAATCACTGATGGTGGCAGGGGGAGTGCGACAGCTGTCGGAGGCGTGCGATGGACCAGGAGCTCGACCGGCGGAGCCGGCCCGTCACGGGCTGCCACGGCCGCGGCGGGTCCGTCGGAGCCCTCCTCGGACGGGTGGGCCGGGGGGCGGATGGCTCCGCACCCGGCCCCCGTGCGGAGCCATGAGCCTCCCGGCCGTCGACTACCGCGCGGTGTTCCAGGCCCTGCCCGGCATGGTCGCCCTCCTCACCCCGGACCTGGTGTACGTCGATGTCAACGAGGACTTCGTACGGATGTCCGGCCGTACCCGCGAGCAGCTCGTCGGCCGGTACCTCTTCGACGTCTTCCCCGACAATCCGAACGATCCGGACGCCACCGGCAGCCGCAACCTAGGGGTCTCCCTGCAGCGGGTCCTGGCGAGCGGCGAACGCGACACCATGGCCCTCCAGCGCTACGACGTCCAGTCCGCCGGCAGCGCCGGCGAGTGGGAGGAGCGCTACTGGAGCCCGGTCAACGCTCCCGTCCTGACCCCGGGCGGCGACGTGGTGCTGCTCGTCCACCGGGTGGAGGAGATCACCGAACTCATCCGGGCCCACGGTCTGCCCGAGGGCAACCGCGCCCGCGTCCTGGAGGCGGAGCTCTACACCCGCGCGCGCGAACTGCAGGAGGTCAACGAACGCCTGCGCGAGGCCCACGACCGCGAACGTGAGGTCGCGCTCGCGCTCCAGGAGGCCATGCTCCCGGGCCCCCGACCGCTTGAGCACCACCTCGCCGCGGTCCGCTACCGGCCCGCCGTCGGGGCGCTGAACGTGTGCGGCGACTGGTACGACCTCGTCGAGCTGCCGGGCAACCGCGTGGCGGTCGCCGTCGGCGACGTGGTGGGCCACGGCCTCACCGCGGCGGGCGTCATGGGCCAGCTCCGCAGCGCCCTCAGCGCGGCCTCCCGGGTCGCCGTCGGGCCCGCCCAGGCGCTGGAGGTCCTGGGCCTCTACGCCCGCTTCGTCGACGGCGCCGAATCCACCACCGTCGCCACGGCCTTCATCGACTGCGACGCCCACACCGTCACCTACAGCAGCGCGGGCCACCCGCCGCCCGTCCTGCTGCACGGCGAGGGCACCGTCGAGTTCCTCGACCGGGCCACCGACCCGCCGCTCGGCGCCCGCCCCGAGCACCAGGCCCGGCCCCAGGCCGTCGCCGGCTTCACCCACGGCGACACGCTCGTCCTCTACACCGACGGCCTCGTCGAACGGCGGCGCGAGGACATCGACACCGGCCTGAACCGGCTCGCCGACGCGCTCATCCGCCACCGCCGGTTCGATCCCGACGCCCTCGCCGACCTCGTCCTCACCGAGCTGCTCCCGCCCGGCGGCGCGACCGACGACACAGCGCTCGTCATCGTCCGCCTCTGACCCCCGGCCGGCGGGGTGGCGGCCTGTTCGGCCATCGGCCCGGTGAACTCCCCGCCCCGGTGGCCACCCTGGGCGACACCCTGACCACCTGGAAGACCACCACCCATGTCGCGGGCCAGTACAACGCCGCCTACGACCTCTGGTACGCGGACACGGCCGGCGGGTGCGGTCCGACCACCTCGCACGAGCTGATGATCTGGCTCGACCGGCAGGGCGGCCCCGTCCCGCTCGGCACCGCCACCCAGCAGGTCACCCTCGGCGGCCGGACGTACCAGGTCTACCAGTACCAGAACGCCACCAACGGCAAGCAGGTCATCAGCTACCTGCTCCCCGGTTCGAGCAACTACGCCTACGCCCTGGACCTGCGCGCGATCACCGCCGACGCCGTGGTGCGCGGCTACGTCCCCGCCGACGGGCAGCTCTGCTCCGTACAGGCGGGCTTCGAGATCTGGAACGGCGGCGCCGGGCTGGCCACCAAGTCTGACCCGGCCGGGCCACGCTCGGCCCGGGGCGGCTCACCGCGAGCCGGATCGGCCCGGGGCGGCCATGATCGGAGCAGGGCCGCCGACGCCTGCTTCCCTCCCCCGGGGAGCGGGCCGGCGCTCCTCCGCAGGTGGGCGGCCGGGAGCGCGGCCGCGGTCGGACAGGAGGACCGGATGGGCCAGGACCAGGCGCGTCCCGTGCGGCGCGCGACCCCCGAGGAGCGGGCGGCGGCCGGTCGGGCGGCACGCCGGACGACACCGCGTTCCGCCCACGCCGAGTACCGGCCGGGCCCGGAGCGGCCCGACCCGCTCACGATCCTGGCGGCCCAGTCGGCGCTGCGCGTGCCGGAGCTGGTGCCGATCCGGTACGCCCGGATGGCCGAGTCCCCGTTCCGTTTCTACCGGGGCGCGGCCGCGGTCATGGCGTCCGACCTCGCGGGCACCCCCGACTCGGGCATCCGGGTCCAGCTCTGCGGCGACGCCCACATGCTGAACTTCCGGCTGCTCGCCTCGCCGGAGCGGCGGCTGGTCTTCGACATCAACGACTTCGACGAGACGCTGCCCGGCCCGTGGGAATGGGACGTGAAGCGGCTGGCGTCGAGCCTGGTGATCGCGGGCCGGGCGAACGGCTTCGACGGGGCGCAGCGCGCGGACATCGTCGCCACGGCGGTCCGCTCGTACCGGGAGGCGATGCGGCGGTTCGCGGGGATGCGCAACCTGGACGTCTGGTACGCCCAGCTGGACTCGCAGCGGCTGCGGGAGCTGGCGGTGGGCCGGGTCTCCAAACGGGCCCGCCGGGGGCTCGACGAGGCGATGTCGAAGGCCCGCACCCGCGACAGCCTCCAGGCCTTCGGCAGGCTCACCGAGGTGACGGACGGCCTGGTCCGCATCGCCGCCGACCCGCCGCTGCTCGTCCCGATCGCCGACCTCCTGCCGGAGGTGGAGCGGACCGCGCTGATGGAGCTGTTCCACGGCCTGGTGCGGCGTTACGCGAGCACCATGCCCGCCGACCGGCGCACCCTGCTCTCGGCTTTCCGGCTGGTGGACGCGGCCCGCAAGGTCGTCGGTGTCGGCAGCGTCGGCACGCGGTGCTGGATCTTCCTGCTGCTCGGCCGGGACGGCGAGGACCCGCTGTTCCTCCAGGCCAAGGAGGCCGGCGAATCGGTGCTGGCGCCGTACGTCGGCGCGAGCCGGTACGACAACCAGGGCGAGCGGGTGGTCTCCGGTCAGCGGCTGATGCAGGCCACCAGCGACATCTTCCTGGGCTGGGAGCGGGTCGAGGGCATCGACGGCAGGCGGCGGGACTTCTACATCCGTCAGCTCCGCGACTGGAAGGGCATCGTCGTGGCCGAGCGGATGGTGCCGCGCGGCATGCGGGCCTTCGGCGAACTGTGCGGCGCCACGCTGGCCCGGGCGCACGCCCGGTCGGGCGACCGCATCGCCATCGCCGCCTACCTGGGGAAGCGGGACGCCTTCGACCGGGCCCTGGTGGAGTTCGCCGAGGCGTACGCGGACCGGAACGAGCGGGACCACCGGGCGCTGGTCGAGGCGGTCGCGGCGGGCCGGCTCCCGGCCGAGGCCGGCTGAGCCGTCGCGGGCCGCCGGGTCGCGCCGCCCGGGGCCCGCTGATCAGCCCTCGGCCGACCGCGAACGGCCCTCGGCCCGGAGCCCCTCCCCGATGACGCGCAGGAGCGCCTCCCGGTCCACCGCGACCGGTTCGGGGCCCGGCCGGGCGGGATCACCGACCCGGTGGACCGGCATCCGGGCCCGGACGAGGGTCCGGCCGTCACCCGTCGGGGGGAGCTGGACGATCTCCAGCTCGGCCGCGACGACCTCCTCTCCCTCCCGCCCGGGCCGTAGTCCGACACAGAGGTGGAAATCGAGCGACTCGTCGTCGGCGATGTCGACGGGGTACTCGGTGACCCCGGGCCCGACGGGCTGCCCGCGCTCCGACAGGTCCTCGAACTGCGGGGAGACCTGCTTGAGGTAACGCACCCCGCCACCGTCGTACGTGGTGATCCGCAGGGCGAGGTCGCGCAGCCCGGCCCGGCGGGTCCGGTCCACCAGGGAGGCCAGCTCCCGGTGGAGGCCCGGTGTCCCCGTGGGCGACGCGGGGGCGGGCACGATGTCGAGGGTGCCTCCCAACGCGGAGGTGACGGACCGGACCTGGGCCACCGACCACCGCTCGCCGATGCCCCGGGCGTGGCACGGGAAGCGGCCCGCGCAGGAGGCGAGGGCGGCGGCCAGGTCGTCGGCGCTCTCGGCCGCCGCCTCCAGGTCGGTCAGCAGGATCGCGGTGCGCGCCGCGTCGGCGTGGCCGGCGAACAGGCGGTCGGCCAGCCGGATCCAGCGGCCGAACGCCGCCGCGCCGACCGGCTCCAGCCCGGCCAGCGCCGCCCGCGCCCCGGCCTTGGCGGCCGCGGTCGCCCGGACCAGCCGCTGGGTGTCGGGGTAGAGCATCCGCGCGTACGCCGACCCCGCGACGACGGCGAAGGAGGCGTCCTCGTCCAGGCCGTCGATGACGGCCGCGACCGCCGCCCCGACCGCCCGGAAGTCCGCCTCGGGCAGCTCCGGCGACAGTCCGACCAGGAGGACGAGCGCGCGGGGCACGCCGGCCGCCGCACGGTCGGCGGCCCCGCTCGGGCCGGTCACCGTCAGGATCGTGTGCGCCTCCGTGGCGCCCGGGGCGAGGAACTCGTTGCGGTGCAGCTCCAGCCCGAGACCGCCGGAGTGCACCACGGCGGGAACAGCGGCCGGAACGGCGGGCGTCCGCGGCTCCGGCGCGGACGGGCGGCGGCCGACCGCCCGGAGCCGCGCCACGACGGCTCCCGCATCGGCCGGGCGGTCCGCCGGATCCTTGGCGAGCAGCTCCGCGACCAGCTCGTCGAGCTCGTCGGGGACCTCCGGCCGCAGCGGGGCGATACGCGGGGCCGGGGTCTGGAGGTGCTGGACCATCAGGGTCCAGAGGCCGCCGCGCGCCGGGAACGGCGGCCGTCCGGTGAGCAGCGCGAAGAGCACACAGCCCAGCGCGTAGAGATCGGCCCGTCCGTCGACCCGGGGACTGCGCCACTGCTCGGGGGCCATGTACTCGGGCGTGCCCATCACGCTGCCCTCCCGGGTGAGACCCGAGTCGGCCCGGACGTACCCGGCGAGTCCGAAGTCGCACACCTTGAGCGTGCCGTCGGGGAGCAGCATGAGGTTGGCGGGTTTGACGTCCCGGTGGACGATGCCCAGCCGGTGCGCGTAGGACAGGGCGCCCGCGAGTTGCGCGGTCAGCTCCACCGCCTCGTCGACGGGCAGCCCCGACGGCCGCCCGTGCAGGACCTCCCCGAGGTCGCGGCCCCGGAGCAGTTCCATCACCAGGTAGAGCCGGCCGCCCTGTTCGCCGCTGTCGAAGATCTGGGTGATGCCCGGGTGCTGGAACCGCGCGGTGACCTGCGCCTCGCGATGGAACCGCTGCGCGGCCACCGCGCCGACCGCCGACTGCGGGGCGAGGAACTTGATCGCGACCCCGCGGTCCAGCCGGGGATCGTGGGCCCGCCAGACCTCGCCCATCCCGCCGCGCCCGAGCAGTACCTCCAACCGGTACCGGTCGGCGATCCGCGTCCCCACAGCGTTCAAGGCGCCTCGCAATCCCCCGTGTCGCACGGCCCCCGCCGCTTCCGCCACTCTACGAGACCGGTCCGACGGCTGTGCATTCCACGGGGCCCCGCGTCCGGGCCGTCCCGACCGGCGGCCGACCGGCGGCGGCGCCCGCGCGGGTAGCATCCGAGCCGAGGCCGTCCGGCCACGACCGGTAGCCCAGCAGTGCGCCACCTCCGACACCGTCCGCTCCGTCGCCGCCGCCCGGCGGCGCCCCGCTCGACACCGCCCAGGGACCGACATGGCCTCCCCCTTCGCCGATCCGGCGTTCTACCGCGACCGCTACCCCGCCTACGCCGCCCTGCGCGAGGCCGCACCGGTCCTGCGCATCCCGATGGAGGGCGGCGGCCCCGGCACCGCGACCGTCGTCACCGGCTACCACGCGGCCCGCCAGGCCCTCACCGCCCCGCTGTCGAAGGACACCGGCGCGTACTTCGCCGACAAGCCGTCCAAGCGGTCCCTGCACCCGGCCGTCGCCCGCACCATGCTCGCCACCGATCCCCCGGAGCACACCCGGCTCCGCCGCCTGGTCACCAGGGCGTTCACCACCGCCGTGGTCGACGGACTCCGCCCGTACGTCCGCTCACTCGCCGAGGAACTCGTCGACCGCTGGGCACCCGGTAGCGAGGTCGACCTCGTCGAGGACCTCGCCGGGCCCCTCCCGGTCACCGTCATCTGCCAACTCCTGGGCGTCCCGCCGGAGGACCGCCCGGCCGTCCGCGGCTGGTCCACCGACCTGTTCGCCACCGGCGACCACGAGCGGATCGACTCGGCCTCGCACGCGCTGGCCGACTACCTGGCGGAGCTGATCGCTACCAAGCGGTCCGGGCCGGACGGTTCGCTGCTCTCCGAACTGATCGCGGTCCGCGACAGCGACGCCGGCCGCCTCGGCGAGGAGGAGTTGCTGTCGCTGGCCGTGCTGCTGCTGGTGGCCGGGCACGAGACCACCACCGCGGCGATCGGCAACGCCGTCCTCGCGCTGCTCCGGCACCCGGACGACCTGCGACGCCTCGTGGCCGACCCGCACCGCATCCCGGCCGCGGTCGACGAACTGCTGCGCTACGACGCGCCGGTGAGCATCGCGACCTGGCGCTGGGCCCCCGAGGCGGTGCGCCTGGGCGACAGCGAGGTCCCCGCCGGCTCCCCGGTGTTCGTCTGCCCCGGCGCGGCCAACCGCGACCCCGCGCGGTTCGCCGACCCCGACCGGCTCGACCTCGACCGGCCCGACGCGGCCGGCCACCTGGCCTTCGGGCACGGGATCCACCGCTGCGTCGGCGCACCGCTCGCCCACGCCGAGATCGAGGTCGTCCTGCGGGTCCTCCTGGAGCGATTCCCGACCCTGCGGCTGGCCGTCCCGCCCGACCGACTCACCTGGCGCCACTCCCGGCTGGTGCGCGGCCTCGTCGCCCTGCCGGTCCGCCTGTAGGCGCCGCCGCCGCGCTGTCCGCCGCTGCGGTGTCCCGGGGCGCACGGCACCGCGCACGCCGGGGCACCGGCGCGGGGCCGGGAAGTCGCGAACGCTCTGTGTTCATCCCAAGGTGGGGTTTGGCTCAACTCCCCTGCCCGGTAGGACCGATAGCCCTGGTGGCGAAGGTTCCGCCGCCGGCGGGCCCGCCACCACCGAAGGGGAGACGACCATGGTGCGTAGGACGCACGTGCTGGGAGCCGGACTGCTGGCGGTCGCGCTGGCGGCGGGCACGGGGTGGGTCGCGCAGGCGAACGACGACGGCGCCGCCGGGCAGGAGCGCCAGGCATCGGTGAAGGCCGTCGACGCCATCGACGGCTACCAGGTGGTCAAGCTGGGCAACGCCAACGTCGGCAACTTCCAGCGCCGGACGGTCAATTGCCCCGCCGGCAAGCGGGCGATCGGCGGTGGCGCGGAGGCCCAGGGCAACGAGGCGGTCCTGGTCGGCAGCTTCCCGACGGACGGCGCCAACGGCTGGGTAGGCATCGGCCGCCAGCCCGGCAGCAGCAGCGTGGGCATCAGCGTCTACGTGATCTGCGCGAACGGCTGACCTGCGGCACCCGACAGCTGGACCGGCCGACCGGCCGGTCCGCTGCGGCACGTGGCTCCGGCCCCCGGGAATCGTCCCGGGGGCCGGAGCCTCGTCGTCGGTGCCGGCCGGTACACCGGCGGGCGTCAGCCACGGGGCACCCGTCCGTCGGACCGCCGGGGATGAACCCCGTTGCGAGCCCGGGGCGTTGGGAGTTCGCCGTCAGTCGCCGGACGGCGGAGCCGGGGCCGCCTTCAGTCCGTCCAGGGTGAGGTCGAGGAGGCGTTCGGCCTGCTCGCGCTGGTCCGGTCCGGCGGAGGTGAGGGCGATCCCGGCGAGCGCGGCGAACATGTCGCTCGCGCTGATGTCGGACCGGATCGTTCCGGCCGCGCGGGCGGCGTCCATCAGGGCAACGAGGGCGCCCTGGATCAGCTCGCGGCTGTCGGCATAGGGATTGCCGCCCGAAGCGACGACCGCCCGCAGGGCGTCGGCCATGCCGAACTTGGCGGTGGCGTAGTCGATGAAGCGGCGGGTCCACGCGCGCAGGGCCTCGGCGGGCGGCATGGTCGCCAGGAGCCCGGGGACGGCGTCGCAGAGCCGGGCCACCTCGTTGCGGTAGGCCGCCTCGACCAGCGCCTCCCTGGTCGGGAAGTTGCGGTACAGGGTGCCGGTTCCGACACCCGCCTCGGCGGCGATTCGCTCGAAGGTCGCGTCGAGCCCCTCCTCGGTGAACATGCGCACGGCGGTGGCCAGGATCCTGTCCCGGTTCCGCTGCGCGTCGGCCCTCAGCGGGCGCCCTGAAGCTCGGGTCATCGGCGGCCCTCTCCCTCCTCCGTTGCTAAGTGGAGGCTCCTCCGCTTAGTCTGAGCGAAGTGGCGGACCCTCCACTTTCAACTCTAGGGCACGGCCCGGCCTGCCCCCACTCACCTGTTCCGGAAGGACGGCCCCGTATGTCGGGAATCGAAGGCAAGGTCGTGGCGATCACTGGCGCCGGCAGCGGCATCGGCGAGGCGACCGCACTCCTGCTGGCCGCGCGCGGCGCGAAGGTCGTCCTCGGGGCACGCCGCACGGAGCGCCTGGAGGCCCTGGCCGCCCGTATCGAACAGGCCGGCGGCGAGGCCGCCTGGATCCGCACGGACGTGACGCGGCAGGGCGACCTCACCGGCCTCGTCCGGCTGGCCCGCGACCGGTACGGCAGGCTCGACGTCCTCGTCGGCAACGCCGGGGTCGGGCTGATCTCCCGCCTGGACGACCTGCGCGTCGAGGACTGGGAGCAGATGATCGACGTCAACCTCAAGGGCGTCCTGTACGGGATCGCCGCGGCCCTGCCGGTCTTCCGGGAGCAGGGCTCCGGACACTTCGTCAACACCGTGTCCACCGCCGGCCTGCGCATCGTGCCGCTCCAGTCGGTGTACGCGGCGACGAAGAACGCCGTACGGACCGTCTCGGAGGGCCTGCGCCAGGAGGCCGGCGACAGCCTGCGCGTCACCGTCGTCTCCCCCGGCGCCGTCCGCACGGACTTCGCGGAGCACATGGACCCGTCGGTGAAGCCGCAGGTCGACAAGCTGATGGAGATCGCCCTCCCGCCGGACGCGGTGGCCCGCGCCATCGCCTTCGCCATCGAGCAGCCGGACGGGGTCGATGTGGGCGACATCGTCGTCCGCCCCACCGCCCAGGGGTAGGTCCGCGCAACCGGTGCGGCCGGCCCGGTCGGGGCCCGGGAAACACCTCGCCGACCGGCGCGAGCGGCGCACCGGTCGGCGAGGGGGGTGGATCAGGCCTGCGAGCGGCGGCGCGAGGCGACGACCGCGCCGGCGCCCAGGAGGACGGCCGCGCCGGCGGCGGCGGTGAGCTCCCCGAGCGGAGCGGTCGAGCCGGTGGCGGCCAGCGTGCCGGTACCGGTGCCCCGGACGGCCGCGGTGGGGACGGTGGCCGAGGTGGCTGTCGTGGCCGTCGTGGCCGTCGTACCGGAGGTGACCGCGGCGGGAACCACCGCGGGGACCGGCTGGGTGGTGCCGGACGTGCTCTGCACCGCCCCGGTGGCGGCCTTCGCGGCAGCCTCGTCCTTGGCACGAGCCGTGAACCGGCCCTCGGCCAGGAAGGCCCGGACGTCCGCGGCGGTGCCTTCGAGCGCGGCGAGGCCGGCCTTCCGGACCTCGGGCGTCCCGGTCTCGACGATCTGGGAGACGCGGATCCGGTCGTCGCTCTCCCGCAGCGGCTCCAGCTGCGCCTTCAGGAAGCGCTCGACGTCCGCCGCGCTGCCGGCGAGCGCCTTCTCGGCCGCCTCCCGGACGTGACGGCCGGTACCCGCGTCGTCGAGGATCCGCCGGACCTCGGCGCGGTTCTCGTCCTCGGCCCGGGCGACGAACTGGCCGACCTTGAGGAAGGCACGGACGTCGTCGATGGTGCCGTCGAGCGCGGCGCCGGCGGCGGCCCGCACCGCCGGGCCACCGACGGCCATGATCTGGCCGAGCAGGACCCGGTCGTCGTCCTCACCGGCCTTCTTGAGGTCTGTCTTGAGGAACCGCTCGACATCCGCGGCGCTCCCCGCGAGCGCCTTCCGGGCGCCCTCGCGCACACCCGGCCCACTCTTCGGGTCGTCGAGGATCCGCTGCACCTCGGCGCGATTCTCGTCCTCGGCCCGCGCCTCGTACTGGCCGTGGTTCAGGAAGGCGCGGTACGCCTCGATGTCGTCCAGGGGGAACACGGCGTTGGCGGCCTTCTGCACGACCGGACCGCCGGCGCTCATGATCCGCGAGATCGCGATCCGCGCGTCGTCCCGGCGGATGCGGTCCACCTGCGACGCGAGGAAGCGCGCCCGGTCCTCGGGGGTGCCCGCGAGGGCCGCCGCCGCGTGCTCGCGCAGGTACTCGCTCGGCGCCGTGAGCAGGTAGCTGTTCGGGTAGACGAGCAGCTTCTCGATCGCCGCCCGGTTCTCGTCGTCCGTCTTCGTCCCCGCCGGGTCCGTCTGCTCCTGCCCCGCGGGGGCGCTGTCGGCGAACGCCGGGGTGCTGCCCAGGGCGACGGGCGCGGCGGCCGTGGCGAGGAGGACGGCGGTAGCGAGCGAACGACGGATCTTCAACGGTCACCTCAGGATCTGAAGACGGACGACCCCGACGCGGCTGCGCGGTGGTCGGCCGGGTGATCGTATCGCGACACCACCCCTCACACGCGAACACATTTCCGTCACGTCCCGGTCCTTGGGTCTCGGACGACCCGGGCCGCGCGCACCGACCGCCTCCGCTCCGGCAGCTGACGCAGGGGGAGGCCCGGAGCGGCCGTGGACCGGTTCTCCGGGTCTCCCCGCCAGATCAGGACGTGCCGGTCCCGGCCGCGGGGGCGTTCGCCGGAAGATCTCCTGTCCGGCCGCGGGAGGAGGCAGCAGCGCCTGGCCGCTCCGCCCGGGAGCCGGACGACTCCGGCGAACTTGGTGTCCGGCCGCTGTCACATCTTCCCGCCGCCGTCCGTCGAAGCAGCAGTGACCGTGTGAAAGCCCCGAGGAGGCAGTTATGGAAACGCGATCGATCACGGCAGAGGTCCCGATGGCGCCGCGGATGACCGAGGACCCGGCGCAGCTCGTGCCCGAGCTGGCGGAGGTGTCGGCCGCGCTGTTCAGGGCCACCGGCAACGGTTCGGTGCCGCGCTCCACCATCAGCCTGGTCCAGCTGCGGGCCGGCCAGATCGTCGGCAGCACCTACCTGACCGTGCTGCACACCGGCTTCCTGCGCAAGGCCGGGGAGTCCGAGGAGCGCATCACCTCGGTGGCGTCCTGGGCGGACTCGCCGTACTTCACCGGTGCGGAGCGGGCCGCGCTGGCGCTGGTGGAGGCGGTGCTCCAGCCGTCCGTCCACGGCGAGCGGGTCTCCGACGAGCTGTACGGCCGGGCGACCGAGCACTACGACGCCCGGGCGCTCGCCACCCTGATGTTCGCGATCGGCCAGGTGAACTTCTTCATCGCGGTGGCGCTCATCGCCAAGCCGGTACCCGGGCGGTCGTTCACCGACCCGTGGCAGTAGGCCCCACCGGGGCGCCCGGCCACGCGTGCGGCGTGGATCCGGGCGCCCTGCCCCGCCGTTCACCGCGCAAGCGCCGCCCGGGTGGTCGTGCGGCCCGGCGCCGGGCCGCACGGGCGTGCCCCACCCGGCGCCGGGGCGCCGACGCCGATACTGCGGCCATGACGGTTCACCGCGGACAGCTCGCACGACGCCCCCTGCTCAGGGCCGCCGCCCTGGCGTTCGCCACGGCCTGCGGCGCGGGCGCCATCGTCGGCGCGGCGGGGCCGCGTCCGCCCCGGTCGCCCGGCGCGGAGACCGCGACCACAGGCGGGGCCCCGGGCGAGAGCACGGACGAGGCCACGAGCGTCCTCTCCGGGCCGCAGGAGTACGTGGACGCCAGGGCGGCGGCCATGGCGCTGACCTTCGACGACGGCCCCGGCCCCTACGCCACGGCCGAACTCCTCACCGTCCTCCGGCAGTACGGTGTCACCGCGACCTTCTTCATGATCGGCGCCAACGTCGAGAAGTACCCCCGTCTGGCCCGCCGAGTCGCCGAGGAGGGCCACGTCCTGGGCAACCACACCTGGTCCCATCCCCGCCTCGACGATCTGTCCGAGCCGCAGATCCGGGCGGAGATCGAGCGCACCACCGAGCTCGTCGTCGGCGTCACCGGCCGACGGCCGACGCTGTTCCGGGCCCCCGGCGGCCACTTCACCCCGGCCACCATGGCCGTCTGCGCGGACCTCGGACTGCGGCCGGTCTCCTGGTCGGTGGACCCGGAGGACTGGTCGAACCCCGGTGCCGACGTCATCGTGGACCGGGTGCTCGCCGAGGCCCGGACCGGTTCGATCGTCCTCAACCACGACGGCTGCCTCACCCCCGAGTTCCTGCCCGCCCGGGGCGGGCCGGCCGACCGCTCGCAGACCGTCGCCGCCGTCCGGCACTACCTGCCCCGGCTCGTCGACGCCGGGTACCGGTTCACCGTCCCGACTGCCTGACCGGCGGCCGTCACCCGGACTCCGCCGTGGGCGGGACGACGCGCACGTCGCTCGACCGCACGAAGGCGAGCCGGTGGTCGAAGCGGATCGCGTAGTAGGTGTCGCGGCCGACCACCAGGATCCGGCTGTCGGGCGTGTCGGTACGGATCGTCCGCTGCTGGAAGAAGTCGGCCGGCCGGGGTGACTCGTCCGCCGCGACGTACACCTGGCCCGCCGGGAGGGTGGCCCGCAGGGCGACCACCGGCGGCGGGTCGACGGCCGGGTGGTCGGTGTAGGCGGAGGCCTCCGGATAGGCGCGGCCGTACACCGGGACCGAGGCCGGTCCGGGGCGCGGGGTGAGCAGCGTGCGGCCGGCCGATCCCACGCGGCGGGTGCTCAGGCCCGCGGGATCGGGGAACCAGCACTTCTGCCCGTCGTACCAGATCGCCGTCCAGTCGCCCTCGCGCCCGGCCACCACGTAGCGGGCGCCGGTGACGGCGGTGTCGCTCCAGTCGTCGGGCCTGGTGGACCCGTCGTTGACGAGCGGCGCGTCGGCGGCCGGCCGGGTGCGCAGCAGGACGGCGTTGCGCGCCTGCAGCTCCCGGGCCTGCGGCGGCAGCGGCCCGGTCGCCACGAGCGGCGCGACGACGGCCACCGTGTCACCCGGCCGCGGCGGACCGTCGGCCGGCCCGGGCGGCGCCCCCAGCAGTTCGAAGTAGTGCTCCCAGTCCCAGTACGGGCCCGGGTCCCAGTGCATGTCGGACACCGCCGCCTGGGTCGGCGCCGGGACTTCGTCGTGGCCGATGACGTGCTCGCGGTCCAGCGGCACGGCGAACCGGGCCGCGAGGTGGCGCACCAGCTCCGCGGAGGACCGGTACAACTGCTCGGAGTACCAGGTGGGCCGGTCGGTGGGGAGCGCGAAGCCCTCGTGCTCGATCCCGATGCTGTGCATGTTAACGGTCTTGTTGCCGGAGTGCCAGGCGATGTCGTGCGTGGCCACCAGCTGGGTGACGTGGCCGTCGGAGGCACGGACGAGGTAGTGCGCGCTGGCCTGGGCCCGGGGGTCCTGGAAGTACTCGATCGCCCCGTCGAAGCCGCCCTCGGTGTCGTGCAGCACGAGGGTGCGGATCCGCAGGCCGTCGGCGGGGCGGTCGGCCGGGTTGTAGTTCCCCCATGACGTCGGGTCCGCGGCGTCGGCCAGGGCGTACGCGGCGGGCACGAAGTCGCACCCGAGCTCGTCCGGGCACTCGGCGACCGGCCCGTCGGCCCGGCGCGAAGGCCGCGCCGAAGGCTGCTCGGCGGGCCGGTGCGGCCGGGCGGCGGGCGGCACGAGGTCCGGTTCGGCGGCGAGCCTCACCCGCGCCCCCTCGGAGGTGGTCCGCTCCGCGCCCACGCGCAGGGTCTCGAAGACCCGGTCCGCGAACCGACGGCCCGGCTCGTCCTCACCCGCCCCGCGCCCGAAGCGCGTCACCGCTTCGTACCAGCCGCCGGCACCGTCGCGGACCGGTCCCGGCAGCGCGTTCCGGTATCCCGCCAACAGGGCCGCGCCGCCGCGGAGGTTCTGCAGCGTGTCCCGCTTCACCTCCTCGGCCGGGCGGTGGATCAGGGCGGCCGCCGCACGGAGCGTGTGGAGCGCCGGGGAGTCCGTGACCCGCGGTTTCGCGGCGCCCGCCGCGCCGCGCCGGGCCGGGTGGTCGGCGTTGACGGCGTTGACGGCGTTGACGGCGGCGACGTCGACGTCGGTCAGCCCCAGCACGCCGTGGTTCCCGGTGGTACTCGGCCTGCCCTGGTGGGACTCCCAGCGGCTCTCCTGGTAGGCGAGTGCCAGGAGTACTCCGACCGGCACGCCGAACTCCCGTGCAGCCGAGGTGAATTGCCGCTGCAGGAGGCGCTCCCGCGCGGGCCCGCCGTCGGCGCGGGCGGCGGCCGGACAGACCACGCAGGCCGCGGTGGCCAGGGCGGTCAGCACGGCCGCGCCCCGGCGCCGGGCCGGGCCGCCGGAGCGCGAAGGACGGCCCGGTGGCGCCGGGGCGGCGGACCCTGCCGTGGCCGCCCACCGGCCGGTCGCGATCGCCACCAGCCGCCGGGGGAAGGAGTCGTGGCCCATCGGGCTCAGAGGACCCGGACGCTGTACAGCTCGCCGACGATCTCCTCACCCGGGGTGACGGTCCCGGTCCGACGGGTGCAGTCCGGCCGGTCGTGCAACTCGATGTCGTGACCGGTGAGATTGCGCACGGCGTACGCGGGCGGACCGGGCGACACGAGGGTGCGGCACTCGCCGGGGCGCAGGCCGCTCTCCACGGTCTCCGCCTCGGCCGCTCCGTCCGGCGCGCCGGTGGGGTGCTGCCAGACGAGGGTGCCGGCGACCGCGTCGGCGGAGTCCTGTTCCCTGCTCGCCGGTGCGGTGTCCCAGGGCTGCGGGTGCTCGACGGGGCGGACGGCGGAGGCCCGGTCGCGGTAGGCGCCGCCGGGCACGAGCGTGGCCGGGGCGAAGAGTTCGGGCACGGTGACCAGGGTGTAGCCGGCCCCGCGCAGACGGCGGACGAGCTCGGGCACCACGGCGAGCGTCTCGCGCTGGTTCTCGGTGTCGTGCATCAGGATGACCGACCCCGGTCGCACACCGGCCTCGACCCGGGCGAGGACCTGCGCCGGATCGTGGTGGTCCCAGTCCCGCGTGTCGATGTCCCACAGCACCAGCGGGTGCCCGAACCTGCGGACCTCGGCGCTGAAGGAGCCGTACGGCGGTCGCACCAACTCCGGCCGCTCACCGAGTACTTCGGCGATCGCCTGCTCGCCGCCCGCCAGTTCGGCGCGCACCTGCGCGGGCGTCGACGCCCCGAGACGCGGATGGGTCAGGCTGTGGTTGCCGATCACATGGCCCTCCGCCGCCTCACGCCTCAACCGGTCGGGCCACCACCGCACTTGATCCCCGACGGCGAAGAACGTCGCCTTCACCCGGGCGGCGGCCAGATCGTCGAGCAGCTCCGCCGTCGCCGCGGAGGGCCCGTCGTCGAAGGTCAGCGCCACACAGGCCAGGCGCTCGCAGTCCGGCCCCGCCGGCGCCGAACCGCCGGTCGGCGCGTGCGTCGCGGGTGTCGCGGACACCGGCCCCGGCGCCAGCAGCGCCGCACACACCCCCAGGACCACCGGCCACATCCGCACACCTCGTCGCATGCGCTCACCGTAGCCAGCACCACTCGCGCAGCGGCGCAGCGCGGACGAACCGCCATCCGATCGGCTCAACCACCGGAGCCGCCCCGCAGGGGGTGCGTCGCGGCATGGGCCGGCTCTCCGTCGACCGGCTCGGGGCGAGTGACCCGACAGGCGTGCGGGCGGCCCTCCCGGGCGGCCCCGGTCCGCGGCCGCCCGTTCGGGCCACCAGCCCGTGGCTGCGGGGCCGCGGCCCGCTACTCCTCGGGGTCGGCGACGTTCAGCGTCAGCTCCGCGGTGTGGAGTTGCCCGGCGGTCTGGAACTGCAGGAAGACCCGCCAGTTCCCGGGCGCCCCGAGCAGGGCCATGAAGGTCAGCGTCGGACCGCCGTGCTCGCCGTCGACCCGGTCCGTCGGGTGGAGGTGGGCCAGCGCCCGGTCGCCCTGGTGGAAGGCGGTGAGGTGGGCGTAGCTGTCCAGGTACGGCTGGAGGTCGGTGACCGGTTGGCCGTCCCGGCTGATGGTGGCGGTCAGCCGGTGCGCACCGGCCATCGGCTCGCTCCGGAGGTCGACGGTGTAGCCGTCCACGGTGGTGCCGCCCGCCGGAGCGGGCAACGGCACCGTCGAGGCCGCGCCGGGCACGGTCACGGTGCGGCTGAGCACGAGTTCGCCGGCGCGCGGGCCGGTGTTCGGCAGGAACGACGTGTACAGCCGCCAGTCGCCGGGGGCGAGGGCGGACAGGTCGGCGGTCCAGGTGCCGTCGGCGGCCATCGTCGGGTGCAGGTGCTGGAAGCCGGTGAGGTCGGAGCGGATCGCGTAGAAGTGCAGCTTCTTGGTCTGGTGCTCGGCGAAGTCGGTGACCGGCCCGCCGTCCGGGCCGGTGATGGTGAACGAGCAGGCCGTCGCCCGGCCGGCGGGCAGCTCCGCGCTCCTGAGGTCCAGGCGGTAGCCGTCCTGTTCGGCGGCGAGGCCCCGTGCGGGCGCGGGCGTCCCGGGCACCCCCGGCATCGCCGCGGGCCCGGCGGTCATCGCTCCGTGGTCCATCCCGGACATCCCGGAGGCCGCCGAGGCCCCCGAGGTGCCCGCGCTCCCGGACGCCACCGCCGGCCCGGACCGCGCGGAGGGGCCGCACGCGACGAGCCCGACGAGCCCGGCGACCAGCAGTGCGGGCACGCAGGACGCCAGTGCCCAACCAGGGGAGAACGAACGAACGGCAGCGGACATCGGCGGGTCCTTCCGGGTGAGCGCGCCGGGACGGCGCTTGGACGAGCAGGTGCCGGGCGGGTTCGGTCGGGCCCGGGTGGCAGAGACCGGGAGTCCCGGGCCGCGGTCCGCGCCGCCGACGGTGCGGCCTCTCACGGGGCGCTCCCTCCTCCTCTCGGGCCGACGGCACGGTGCCGTGCGAGCCGAGGGAACCGGCCGCACCGAACAGGAGACCGGCGAGGGGCGCCGGGATAACCAAAAGTTCGGATCGGGCGCGGAGACCGGCCGGGACGGGCGGGCAGGCTCGTAGGGCCGCGCGGCGCGAGGCCCCCGACAGCACTGCGGGCCGTACCCGCCGATCGGCGGGTACGGCCCGGGTCCCGGACTGCTCGTCTCCGGGAAGGTGCTACGCGCCCCGCCCCGACCGGGCCGTGGCGCGGACGCCGAAGTGGACGTAGCGGCTGCCGTCGGCGAGGGCGTAGAACACCACCGGTATCCACGCGTCCTTCTCGTTGCGGCGACCGGCGTAGACCGTCTTCGCCGGGGTGGCCGAGACCGGGGTCAGGTACCAGGTCAGCGGGTCGAAGGTGCCCGCCAGGCCGTCCGCGCCCTCGTACGTGAGACGCAGGGTGCCGGGGCCGGCGTCGCCGTCGGCGATGGTCATCAGGAAGCCCTCGCGCCGGTAGCTGCCGAGGAACGGTCCCGTCTCCACGGCCACGGGTTCGGCGGCCGGTGCGAACCCGGGCATGGCGACGCCGGCGAGTTCGGCGCAGAGTTCGCGGCAGAGCGTCTCGAAGACCTTGGGCGCGGCGCCGCCGCCGTTGGTCAGCAGGGCGACTGCGAGACCCTTCTCCGGGATGGCGCGCAGGTACGCGAGCTGGCCGAAGGTGCTGCCGTCGTGGCCGAAGCCGCGTGCGCCGTCCCACTCGAACAGGCCCCAGCCGAGGCCCCAGTGGGCGCCGAGGAACCACTGGTCGGGCATCTCGACCTCGCGGGTCAGCATCGCGTCGACCACGGCGGCCGGAAACACCCGCGTGCCGTCCGGCGCCCTGCCGCCGTCCACGAAGACGCGGGCGAACCGGACCACGTCGGCGGCGGTCGCGCTGATCCCGCCGTACGGGCCGGCCGAGCGCGGCAGCATGTTCCAGAGCGGGGTGGGGACCGGGGTCTCCCCCGGGTCGCCCATGTGCCCCATGGCGGCGCGGAAGCGCAGCACCTCCTCGGGCAGGGTCATGGTGTGCTCCAGCCCGAGCGGGGTGAGGAGCAGCTCCCTGAGTGCCTCGTCCCACGTCCCGCCGGTGACCACCTCGACGATCCGGCCGAGGACGTTGTACGCGGTGCTGGAGTAGGACATGGTGACGCCGGGCGGGTTGGTCAGACCGACCGTCCGCACGCCCTCGACGTACCGGGCCAGGCAGTCGTCGCCGCGCCCGGTGTCGTCGACGTGGTCGCCCTCGATGCCGCTGGTGTGGTTGAGCAGCTGGCGCGGCGTGATCGTCCGGGCGGCCCCGGCGTCGGCGAGCGCGAAGTCCGGCAGGACGTCCGCGACCGGTGCGTCGAGGTCCAGCTTCCCGGCGTCGGCGAGCAGGACCACCAGGGCGGCGGTGTAGCCCTTGCTGACGGAACCGATCTGGAACACGGAGTCCGGCGTCACCGCGACGCCGGTACCGGTGTGCAGGATGCCGGCCGCCACCTCGTGGATCTCGCCGTCGGCGAGCACGGCCAGGGCGGCGCCGGGGATCTGGTGGGCGGCCAGGAGCTCGCCGAGCCGGGCCTGCCAGCGGGCGGTGTCGAACGCCGGGGCGGTTTCCGCCACGCCCAGCGCGCGGTTGACCGTCCGGGTCACGTCGCGGTCGGTCGCTTCGAGGATCCTGGCCACCTCCTGGTCGACGAGCTTCGACACGTCTCGGCGCAGGTTTTCCGACATGCTCTCTCCCTCGTGGTCACGGTGGCTCAGCGCGCGGGGTAGGCGGCGTCGGCGGCTAACCCGCGTTCCCGGCGCGGCGGCCGACGAGGCCGGTCAGCGCGCCGACCGTCGTGCGCGGCGCCTGCCGCAGGTCGCGGTCCGGGTGAAGCACCGTGCGGAACGCGGCCCAGGTGAGCGCCCCCAGGACGAAGCCGTAGGCGGAGACCAGCCCGTGGCCGTTCTCCTGGGCGAACCACATCGCCAGCCCGAGCGCGGGCACGCCGAAGGCGAGCAGCCGGTTGATGCGGACCGCCTTGCCGTCCGCGGCCCCGTCGTCCTCGCCACCGGCCCGGCCGAGGCGCTGGTCGGCCCCGCCGTGCAGCAGCAGGGCCGCGGCCAGCGTCGCGCCGAGGAAGTAGGTGGCGCCCGAGCTGCCGGCGAAGTTGCGCGGGTCGGTGCTGTGCGAGGTCTGGCCCCACAGCTTGTCGATCTGCTCGGGCAGCAGGATGCCCGCGGCGAACAGGCCGAGCGTCAGCGGCGCGCCCCAGAACCAGTCGGCGAAGGCCGCGACGACGGCGAGGGTGGCGATGTTCCAGGCCGCGCCGCCGATGCCGCCGTTCTGCATGAAGACCGAGGTGACCACGCGCCACCAGCCGGACTTCGCCGGGTCGGCGTCGAACGCTCCCATCGCCCCCGACCAGCAGAGCTGGAGGGCCACGCCACCGAGCGCGATCGCGGTCAGCGCGACCGCCGCCCAGGGGATCCGCCGCGCGGTCAGCGTGTTCTGGCCGACCAGGGCGAGACCGCCCTTGAACATCAGCACCATCAGTGCCGCCGTGGTCACGTTGAACAGAACGATGTCCATCGTCACCACCCCCCTCCGAGCCGTGTGCGATTTACTGATCATGACAGTAGCGCGGCCCAGGCCATTTTCAAACACTGTTTGAAACCGCTTGGCCCCGCGCAGCACTGACCGGCGTCGACGGGCCCTGCGGGACACCCGGTGGCGGCCCGGGCAAGGGACCATCCGTTGCCCGGGCCGCCGCAGTCGCCGCCGAGGTCACCCCTCGATCGCGTCCGGGATCCACGAGCCGTGCAGCCCGGCGCTCACCCGCTGCGGCAGGTGGACGGTGGCGATCCGGTCCAGGCCGGAGGCGTCCAGGACCAGCAGCTGGGACGCGTCCTGCTTGAGGTCGGACACGACCGTCAGCAGGTAGCCGTCGTCCTCGCGGGTGGCACCGCCGGCGGGCACGAAGACCGCCTCGCTCGGCAGCCGGGCGTCGCCGACCTGGTGGATCCGCCGGGCACCGGTGGTGCGGTCGTACTTGACGACGCCGTAGCCGCCGAAGCCCTGCTCGTCGGGGAAGGAGATGGCGTACTGGTAGCGGTTCTCGGCGCCGAGGTACCGCTCGTTGAGGGTCGGGAACTCCACCGCGAGGTCGTCGATGATCTGCTCGTCGACCGTACCGGCGGCGAGGTCGACCACCCAGCGGCGGGTGAGCGAGCGGGCGACCGGCTCGGTGCCGCGCCCGGGCGCGCCCACCCACCAGTTCCAGGAGAGCCGGAAGCCCTCGCGGTCCACCGTGGGGCCCTCCAGGACGACGCGGCCCCGGCCGTCCTCGTAGGCGTTGCCGACGTGCAGCATGTTGCCCGGCTCGATGGAGAACCAGCGGACGTGGCGGGCCCCGTCGGCGCCGCGCGGCATGATGCCGATGCGGGAGAGCTGGGTGTCGCTCCAGCTGTAGGGGATGCCGGAGTGCTCGGCGGGGTCGAAGGTGACGTTGCCCTCGACGAAGACCACATGGCCGCTGGTGAGCGCGAAGTCGTGCTTGAGCGCGGCACTCGCGCCCGGGACCTCGGCGGTGTGGACGATCTCGCCCTTGGCGTCGGCGACGTGGTACGTCAGGAACGGCGGGAACGGCGAGGAGCTGAAGAAGTGGAGTTCCCCGGTGACCGGGTCCTCCTTGGGGTGCGCGGTCATCGCGGAGGTCAGCTTGCCGCCGAAGTCGTAGGCGCCCACGGTGTCGAGCTCCGGGGTGAGTTCGAAGGGCAGGTTGGCCTCGCAGAGCGCGAGGAGGCGCCCGGCGTGCTCGATGACGTGGGTGCCGGCGGCGCTGGCGGTCAGGTCCGGGCCGTGCTCCGTCATGTAGGGGGCACCGTCCAGGGCGGGGGTGCGCACCCAGCGGTTGCGGTACCACTCGGCGCGGCCGTCCCGCAGCCGGATGCCGTGCACCATGCCGCTGCCCTTGAACCAGTGGGTGGGGGTGACGCCGGGCTTGGGGTTGTGGCCGTTGCGGAGCAGCCGGCCGGTCAGCTCGGGCGGCAGGTGGCCCTCCACGGTCAGGCCGGTGGCGGTGACCTCGTCGACGACGGGGGCGAAGTGACCGGTCAGGTAGGGCTTCTCGGTGCTCATGGCGGGGTTCCTTCTCGGTGGTGACGGGTGGTCGGGGGTGTGGCGGTCGGGGGGGTGTGGTGGACGGGGGGTGTGGTCCTCGGGTCAGCGGCCGGTCAGCGGGAACGGGACGGCCGTCGCCGCCGGCGCTCGGACCGGGCGGCGGGCCAGGTACCCGGCGAGCGCCGCGCTGACGACGAGGACGAGGGCGGAGACGAGGAAGGCGGCCCGGTACCCGCTGGTGAGGGCTGCCGCGTGCGACGCGTGGCCGGCGGCGCCGGCGGTGACCGAACCGGCCAGGGTGGCCAGGGCGGCGAGGCCGATCGCGCCGCCGACCTGTCGGGTGGTGTTGACCAGGCCGCCGGCCAGGCCCGCGTCCTGCGGCGGGACACCGTCGACGGCGAGCGCGGTGAGCTGGACGAAGGCGACGCTCAGACCGAGGCCGACCAGGACGCTCGGGCCGAGGATGTCGGCGAGGTAGCTTCCGTCCGCACTGATCCGTGAGAGCCACAGCAGTCCGGCGGCCTCGGTGAGCAGCGCTGCGGTGACGGTCGCGGTGGCGCCGAGCCGCCGGGCGATCCGGGGCGCCAGCGACGCACCGATCATATTGGCTGCCGCGAGCGGGAGTTGGCCCGCGCCGGTGGCCAGTGGCCCGGATCCGAGCACCTGTTGCTGGTAGAGCGGCAGGAAGAAGAACAGCGCGATCCACACGGATCCCAGCAGCGCCATCAGCAGGTTGCCCGCGGCGACCCGGCCGGTGGTGAGCAGTCGGCGCGGCACCAGCGCGTCGGGGCGGCCGCGTTCGATCACGACGAAGGCCGCGAACAGCGCCGCGGCCGCGCCGAGCGCGCCCAGCACCCGGGTGTCCGTCCACCCGGTGCCGCGTGCGGTGGTCAGGCCCCAGACGAGGCAGGTCAGCGAGAGGGTGACGGTGGCGGTGCCCAGCAGGTCGAACCGCCCGGACCGCGTGCCGGTCTCCGGCGGCACGAGCACCGCCACGGCGGCCAGGACCAGCGCCGTGCCGAGCGCGACCGAGTGGAAGATCCAGGGCCAGCCCCAGGCCTGGGTGAGGACACCGCCCAGCAGGACACCGCCCGCTCCCCCCGCGCCGGAGACCGCGCCCCACACGCCCAGCGCCCGGCCGCGCCCGGGTCCGGAGGGGAACTGACCCATCACCAGGGCGAGCGCGGCCGGCGCGATCGCGGCGGCGGCGAGGCCCTGCGCCGCGCGGGCGGCGATCAGTACGCCCGGGGTGGTGGCCAGGCCGGCCGCCAGCGAGGCCGCCACGAACAGCCCGAGGCCGGACATCAGCACCCGGCGGCGGCCGAGGAGGTCGCCCGCCCGGCCGCCGGCCAGGAGCAGCGCCCCGAAGGCCAGGCCGTAGGCGTTGACCACCCAGGTGGTCCCGCCCTCCGACAGGCCGACGCCGGTGCGGATCTGCGGGAGGGCCACGTTCACGATCGAGGTGGCGAGCATGACGGTGAACTGGGCCGCCGCGAGCGCCGCGAGGGCGGCTCCCGGCCGGGTGGCCCGGGGTCCGGCCCGGTCGGTGTGCGTGTGTGCATCGGTCATGGGCACAGACTCGTGCGGAGCGTTGTCCACTCTCCAGGGCCGGCGGGGACGGGGACTGTTCACTCCTGTCCACCGCTGTCCACCCGGGCCGAGCCGCGGCCGGGCCCGACCCGGGGGGCACAGGGGCGCAGGCGGGGGTGCGCCCTGCGCGGGGACGCGGTAACGCGCGGGCGCGGGGATGGCGTCGGACACCGCGACGGACGGCGGGTATCCGCCAAGCTGTCCAGCCCCGGCGGCGGTTTCCGGTCCTGATGGCGGGCCCCCGCGGTGGCGCCCGCGCCGCACCTCCCGCCCGCGCCGCCCCGTCCGGAGCACCGCCGCCGCTCCGGCGCGCGGCCGGAGCCGCCGGCCGAGGGGGGCGCCGACGTGCCTGTTCGCGGCGAATCCCGTGATTCCGGTCCGGGCGGGCGACGGTGCGGGGGCACGGAGCGGACCCGGGTGGGGCGGTCCGGCCGGAGGATGGCCGATTCCCTTCGGTGCGGGCCGATGTGATGGTGATTCAACTCTGGAATCCGTGCGGTTGCGTTCGATTGTGTTTACTGTTGGCGCATCGGGCTGCGGGTGTTCGGAACCCCCGCTGCAGTGCCGCAGCGGAGCCCCCGTCATGACCTTCCAGGATGACCGAACCGTCGGCGGTTCCAGCCCTGAGACGAACCCAGACCTGAGCGAACAGCGCCACCTTGTTCGAGCGAAATCAAACAGACTCGCACAGAGGAGATGTCGCATGTCCACCCCTCATATCTCACCGAGGACGGCGACCACGGCCCTGGTGACCGTCGTCCTACCCTGCTTCAACGAGGAATCGGTGCTCCGCGCGACCCACGCCCGGCTGACCCGCGCGCTGCGGCCGGGCCGCCGCGTGACGTACGAGATCGTCTACGTCGACGACGGCAGCACCGACGGCACCTGGTCGCTGCTGGAGGAGTTCGCGGCCGCCTCCGACGGCGTCCGGGCCCTGCGGCTGAGCCGGAACTTCGGCCACCAGGCCGGCTGCCTGGCAGGGCTGCGGGAGGCGGCCGGGGACGCGGTCGTGCTCATCGACGCGGACCTCCAGGACCCGCCCGAGCTCATCCCCGAACTGGTCTCCCGCTGGTGGGACGGCTGGTCGGTGGTCTCGGCCCGGCGCACCGGCCGGCTGGGCGAGGGGGTCGCCAAGCGGGCCTCGGCGTTCGCCTACTACCGCCTGCTGCAGGGCATCTCCGGCCATCCGGTGGCCCTGGACACCGGTGACTTCCGGCTGCTCGACCGCGCCGTGGTCGACCTGCTCGACGGCATGGCCGACCACGAGCTCTTCCTGCGCGGGGCGGTCAGCTGGACCGGCCTGCCGGAGACCTCGGTCGAGTACCGCCGCGACCCGCGGGCCTCGGGCGAGTCCAAGTACACGCTGCGCAAGATGCTCGAACTCTCCCGTCGCGGCATCATCTCCGGTTCGGCCGTGCCGGTCCGGGCGACCACCGCGGTCGGCCTCACCGCGATGACCTCCGGCGCCGGTCTCGGCCTGCTCCGGCGCGACCCGAGGACCGCGTGGTCGGCCTTCGCCTTCGGAGCCCAGGCGATCGCCCTCGGCATCCTCGGCGAGTACGTGAACGCCACGCTGCGGCACGTCCAGGACCGCCCGCCCTACGTCGTCCGGGAACGCATCGACCCCGTGCCGAGGGCCCACCTGCCCGCGGCGGCGGCCGTCTCGGGGGTGGCCCGATGACCACCACCGTCGACACCACGCCCGCCCCGGCGGCGCTCGGCCCCGAGGAGCCGGTCGACACCGTGATCGTCGGCGCCGGCTTCACCGGCCTGTCCGCCGCGCTGGAGCTCGCCGCCCGGGGGCACCGCGTCCGCGTCCTGGAGGCGGAGGACGAAGTCGGCGGCCTCGCGGCCTCGTTCGACGTCGGCGGCCGCGACCTGGAGCGCTTCTACCACCACTGGTTCTCCTCCGACACCGACATCCTGCGGCTCTGCGAGGAGCTGGGCATCGCCGACGCCGTGGAGCCGCACCTGACCCGTACCGGCCTGTACTACGCCAACTCCATCTTCAAGCTCTCCAAGCCGATCGACGTGCTGCGGTTCACCCCGCTCGCCCTCGGCGACCGGATCCGGCTCGGGCTGCTGGCCCTGCGCGCCGGCCGGGTGCGCAACTGGCGGGAGCTGGAGCACCGCACGGCCGAGGAGTGGCTGATCTCGCTGGGCGGCCGCCGGGTCTACGAGGTGGTCTGGCGCCCGCTGCTGGAGGGCAAGTTCGGCGCCCACGCGTCGCAGGTCGGCGCCACCTGGATGTGGACCAAGCTGCACCTGCGCGGCGGCAGCCGCACCAAGTCCGGCAGCGAGACGCTGTACTACCTGCGGGGCGGCAGCAAGGCGCTGCTCTCCGCCCTGGTCGACCGCCTGACCGCGCTCGGGGTGGACCTGCGCACCGGCGTCCCGGTCGACGCCCTGCACGCGGACGGGCGCGGCCTGACCGCGGTGTCGGCCGGCGGCCGGCTGCACCCGGCCCGCCAGGTGCTGGTCACCACCGCCCCCGAACAGACCGCCCGCCTGCTGGCGACGCCCGGGGCCGACCATCCGGCCGTCCCGGCGCTGACCAGGCAGCTGCGGCAGATCCGGTACCTGGCCAACGTCTGCCTGGTGCTGGAGAACAACCGGCGGCTCTCCGACACCTACTGGCTGAACGTCAACGACCCGGCCTTCCCGTACGTCGGGGTCATCGAGCACACCAACATGGACGACCCCGGGCGCTACGGCGGCCGCCACGTCGTCTACCTGTCCAAGTACCTGCCCGCCGACGCGGAGCTCTACCGGATGAGCGACCGGGAGGTCTTCGAGTACAGCCTGCCGCACCTGCGGCGGATGTTCCCCGGCTTCGACCGGAGCTGGGTCGAGGGCTACCACGTCTGGCGCGCCGAGTACGCCCAGCCGGTCGTCACCCCCGGCTACACCCGCACCATGCCGCCGCTGCGGACCCGCGTCCCCGGTCTCTACCTCGCCGGGATGGCCCAGGTCTTCCCCGAGGACCGGGGCACCAACTACGCCGTCCGCGGCGGGCGGCAGGCCGCCCTCCTGATGGCCGAACACCTCCAACACGCCGTCCGCGAGCGGCCGCAGCCCTCACCGGAACGCGGCCGGCGCCAGGAGACGAACCCGAACACCGACGGAGCAGCCCATGAGTGACCTCATCACCTTCGACGAGTGCGCCACCCTCGGGATCGAGCGGATCCACGAGCTGTACGGCGCGCACGTCAGCCGCAGCCAGGTCGCGCTGATCGGCTCCTTCGGCTTCGGCCGCGACCTGGTGGACCACGCCGAGGGCGCCTGGATCCACCTGGTCGGCGGGCGGCGGATCCTGGACTTCACCGGCGGCGTCGGCGTCCTGAACCACGGCCACAACCACCCCCGGATCCTCGCCGTCCGCGACCGCTTCCGGCAGGAGGGCCGGATGGAGGTGCACAAGAACTACTTCTCCCCGTACGTGGCCGCGCTCGGCCACAACCTGGCCGCCCTGCTGCCCGGTGACCTGAACGTGAGCTACTTCCCCAACTCCGGTGCGGAGGCGGTGGAGGGCGCCGTCAAGCTCGCCTACAAGTACCACGGCGGGCGGCGCGGGACGGTGCTGCACACCGACATCGCCTTCCACGGCAAGCTCCTGGGCGCCGGCAGCCTGACCGCCTCCCCGGAGATCCACTTCCCGTTCCCGGAGATCCCCGGCACCGACTCCTTCGCCTTCGGCGACCTGGACTCCTTCACCGCGGCCCTGGACCGGCACCGCGGGTCCGACGGCGGCTGCGACGTCTACGCGGTGGTCCTGGAGCCGTTCAGCGCGTCCAGCCTGCGCGAGTGCTCCCCGGAGTTCCTGCGCGAGGTGCGCCGGATCTGCACCGAACTCGACGTCGTGCTGGTCTTCGACGAGGTCTACACGGGCTGGGGCCGGACCGGGGAGCTGTTCCACTTCATGCACCACCCCGGCCTGGTGCCGGACGTCCTGGCGATGTCCAAGTCCTTCGGCGGCGGCAAGGCGTCGATCTCCTGCTACGTCGCACGCGAGCCGGTGTTCCGCAAGGCCTACGACAACCTCGCCGACGCGACCCTGCACAGCACCACGTACTACGGCTTCGGCGAGGAGACCGCCACCGCCCTGGAGGCCGTCGCGGTCGCCGTCGACGAGGACTTCCCCGGCCGGGCCGGCCGGATAGGCGCCCAACTGGGCGCCGGACTGTCCGAGTTGGTCGAGCGCCACCCCCGGCTGGTGGCCGGCACCCGCGGCCGGGGCGCCCTGCACGGCCTCCTCCTGCGCGGCGGGCCGCAGATCCCCGACCGGATCCGGGCCGCACTGCCCGGCTCCTTCGCCAAGGACCCCCGGGCGCTGCCCAAACTGCTCACCGCGGCGGTGATCGCCGCGCTCTACCGCGACCACGGCGTGCTGACCTACTACGGCTCCAACCGGGAGATCGCCCTGATCGCCTCGCCCCCACTGGTCGCGGGGCCGGAGGAGGTCGACCTCTTCCTGACCGCCCTGGACCAGGTCCTCGCCCAGGGCGCGAGCCGCCTGCTGGCGGGATTCGTCAAGGAGAAGGTGACCGCCTGATGGACCGGACCACCGCCCCGACCACCGCCCCGACCACCGGCCCTGCCCGGCGCCCCGAACCGCTCCGGGGCTCCGAAACGCGGTGGGGCCCCGAACCGCGACGGGGCTCCGACCGGCACGTCGACCGCGCGCTGCGGGCCAGTGCCCTGCCCGCGTACTGGGCGCGCCACTACGCCTGCCTGCGGGATCCGGCCGCCGGCGCGGCGGCCGAGCGGCACGTCCGGGGCAGCGTCGCGCTCCTCCCGCTGCCCTACCGGCTCGGGTACGCCGCCGCCCTGCGCGCCCTGCCCGCGCTGTTCCGCTGCGCGACCGGCCACAGCCTCCGACTGGCGCCGGCGAGCGCCGACCGTACCGGGATGGCGCGGCTCGGCCGCCTCCCCGGGGTGGCCGAGGTCATCCGGGCGAGCACCGCACTGGCCCTGTACGGCGCCCTCGACGGACACCCCGGCGGGCCCGGCGCCCCCGGTTCCGCTGTCCGGCGCGCCCCCCGGGTGGCCGCCCCGTGACGGCCGCCCTGCCGGGCCTCCCCCTCCCCCGCACGGTCCACGACGCCGACGTCCTGGTGATCGGCTCCGGTGCCGGCGGCGGCACCGTCGCCCGGGACCTCGCGGAGGCGGGTCACCACGTCACCGTGATCGAGGAGGGCCCCCGGGTCGGCACCGCGGAACTCGCCGCCGCCACACCGGCCGAGAACATGCGCAGGCTCTACCGCCAGGGCGGTCTGACACCGGTCTTCGGCCGGCCGACCATCGCGTACGGCGAGGGCCGGTGCGTCGGCGGGACGACGGTGGTCAACGGCGGGCTGCTGTGGGAGCCGCCCGCCGCCCTGCTCAACCGCTGGGCCGCCGTCTCGGGCGTCTCCGGCTACCGGGCGGCCGACCTCTCGCCCCACCTGCGGCGGATCACCGAGCGGCTGCGGGTCGGCCCCCAGTTGCCGGACGGCGGCGACCGCGACTCCGTGCTGCTCGCGATCGGGGCCGACCGGCTGGGCTGGCGCTGGCAGCACGCCCACCGCGCCCTGCACGGCTGCCGCCGGAGCAACCGCTGCACCACCGGCTGCACCACCGGCGCGAAGCAGAGCATGGCGCTGACGTACCTGCCGCAGGCCGAGGCGCTCGGCGCCCGGCTCGTCGCCGGTACCCGGGCGCTGCGGATCCGCCACGACGGACGCGAGGTCCACGGCGTCCTCACCGTCGACGAGGACGGCCGGCGGGCGTACCACCGGGCCCGGACGGTGTTCCTCGCCGCGGGGCCGATCGGCACCCCCGCCCTGCTGCAGCGCAGCGGGATCCACCCCCGCCTGGCCGGCCGCGAGCTGGCCCTGCACGTCAACCTGCGGACGGTGGCCCGCTTCGACGAACCGGTGTCCGCCCTCGACGGGACCATCTTCACCACCCAGGTCCAGGAGTTCAGCGACCGCGGCACGCTCGTCATGCCGTCCAACCTGAGCCCCGGCAGCCTGGCCGCCGCCATCGCCGGGCACGCCCCCGAGCTGGTCGAACGCGTCCTCGGCGGGCTCGACCGGACGGCCGTCTACACCACCCAGGTCAGGCTGCGCGGTCGGGCCCGGGTCACGGCCACCCCGCTCGGCGGGGTCCTCCTGCGGCACGGCATGACCGACGAGGACCACCGCGCCCTGCGCACCGCCTTCCACGACACCGCGCGGCTGCTGCTGGCCGCCGGCGCCGTGGAACTGCTCCCCCCGGTCGCCGCCGCCGCGCCGCTGCGCGACCTGGCCGCGGTGGAGGCCTTCTGCGCCGGGGTCGGGCCCGGCGACTGGCAGTTGGTGTCCGTCCACTCGATGGCCTCCTGCCGGATGGGCCGACCGGACCGGGGCGGTGTGTGCGACGCACTCGGCCGCCCGCACGGCTTCCGGAACCTGTACGTCAGCGACGCCGCCGTCCTCCCGGGCGTCACCGGCATCAGCCCACAGGGAACGATCATGGCCTTCGCCCACGAGATCGCCGCCCGCTTCCTGAACGGCCCGCCCGCGGTCTGACCCACCGCCCGACCCGGTCCCGACTGCCGGGCCGGCCCCCGCCCTCACCGGCCGGGGGCCGGCCCGGCAGCTCCCGTCCCGTACCGTCCCACCCACCGGAGACCCGTGTGCACACCCTCCCCACCCCGCCCGGCACGGCCGTGCGGCCCGACCGGGCGTTCAGCACCCCGGCGGTCGTCGCGTCCTGCGTCGGATTCGTCCTCATCGGCGCCCTCCAGTCCCTCTACGGACCGGCCCTGCCCGCGCTCCGGCAGGAGTTCGGGCTCTCCCCCTCGGGCGCCGGACTCGCCCTGAGCGCCCACTTCATCGGTGGAGTCACCGGCGTCCTCGCCTTCGACCGGGCCTTCGGCCGGATCGGCAACCGCGCCCTGCTCCGCGCCTCCTACGCCCTGATGGCACTCGGGAGCGTCGCCTTCGCGTTCTCCCCGAGCTGGCCGCTCGCCCTGCTCGGCGCCCTGGTCACCGGCCTCGGCTTCGGCGGCCTCGACTACGGCCTCAACCAGCTCTTCGCCACCGGCTTCGGCCGGCGCAGCCCGGCCATGCTCAACATCCTCAACGCCCACTTCGGCATCGGCGCGATCGCCGGCCCCGCCCTGATCGGCCTGCTCGGCGCCGACCGCTACCCCGCTGTCTTCACGGGCTGCGCCGTCCTGGCCGCCGCACTGCTGATCCCGCTCACGGGAGTGCGCGACCGGACCACCGGGACGGACCACGACCCGGCCGAGCAGACCACCGACCGGTCCACGGGCCCACGCGGGCGCCGGACCGCCGCCCTGCTCACCGCGTTCGTGGTCCTCTACGTCCTGCACGTCGCGGTGGAGGCCGGCGTCGGCGGCTGGGAGCCCACCCACCTGGAGACCGTCGGCTACAGCGCCGCACTCGCCGCCTCCGCGACCTCCGTCTACTGGCTGATGCTCACCCTGGGCCGCTTCCTGGTCGCGCCGCTGACCCTGCGCTGGCGGGAGCCGACCATCATCGCCGTCAGCTGCGCCGGCATGGCGCTCTGCCTGCTGGCGGCTGTGGTGCCGGGCCTCGCCCCGTACGCGTACGGGGGCGTGGGCCTGTTCATCGCGCCCATCTTCCCCACCGGGCTGCCGTGGCTGCGGCGCGCCGTACCGGCCGCGCGGCGGGCCGGCGCGCTGGTGATCGCCGCGTCCATGGTCGGCGGGGTGGCGGCCGGACCGGCGCTGGGCAGGACCATCGAGCTCTTCGAGGTCCGGATGGTGCCGGTCGTCCTGTTCGTCCTGGCCGCGATCTGCCTGGCCGCCACCTGGTGGCTGACCCGGGCGACCGGGAAGGCCTCCGACCGGAGCGCTACCGGATCGTCGTCCTGACGGCGGGTGACAGGACCCGGCGGGGTCCTGTCACCCGGACTCGCGGCGGCCTACAGCAGGGCCTCCGAACCGTGCGGCTCCACGAACCCGACGACCTGCCGCGGCCGGTCGAAGCTCGTGACGCCGTTCCCGATCAGCCGCACCGAGGCCGGCCGGCCCTGGCGCCTCGATCAGCATGCGGGTCGCTCCCCCGCCCCGGTCGCCGTCCCGTGCCTGCCGGTCGACCCGTCCGCGCATGGCGGCCCGGCCGCGCCCGCGCCCTCGGAGCAGCCGCTACCCGGCCGTCGCTTCGGCGGCGGACGTGCCCGTGCCCCGGTCCGCGACCCGGGCCCGGCGGATTCCCCAGCCCACGAGCAGCGCGGCCACGGCGGTCAGCACGAGACCGGCGCAGCCGACCGCGTCCAGGAACTCCGCGCTCCGGTGGGCGTCCCGGTCCGGGGCGGCGAGGTCACCGGTGACGAGCGCCGCGAGGACGGTGCCGCCGACCGCGACGCCGACCGCGGCGGCGACCTCACCGGCGCTGTCCACCAGCGCCGCACCGACCGTCGTCCGGTTCCGGGGGAGGCCGCGCATCACGTTGGTCCCGGCGACGACACCGACCACGCGCATGCCGGCCGCGGCGAGGGCGAGCGCGACGGCGACCCACGGGTACCCGAAGCGGCCCAGCAGCCCGTAGACGGCCAGTCCGCACACCACCGCTCCGGCGCTCAGCCAGGCGGCCCGGTCGAGACCGACGCGCTTGATCAGCGGGCCGACGAGGGCACCGCCGGCGATGAGGACGACGACCTGCGGCAGCATCCCGAGCGCCGCCCGCGCCGGCGTCCAGCCCAGGTCGAGCTGCAGGTGCAGCGTCACCAGGTAGCCGAGCCCGGCGGTCGCGAGCCCGGCCGCGCCCTTGAAGGCCAGGCCGCTCGACACCAGTGGGCGGGCGACCAGCCCGAGGTCGAGGAGCGGGTGGCGGGCCGACCGCTCGCGGACCACGAAGAGGACCGCCGCCGCGGCCGCCACCGCCGAGGTCAGCCACGGAAGGGGCGAGCGGGCGCCCAGCTCGACGAAGAGCGTCGGTGCGACCAGCGCCAGCACGACCGTCGCCGTGCCGAGCAGCGCGCCGGCGGCGTCGACCGGGTCGCGGTGCAGGTCGTCCGCCCGGTCCGCCGGGATGCCGCGCCGGATGCCGAGGTACGCGAGCGCGGCGATCGGCACGTTGACCAGCAGCAGGGTCTGCCACGGGGCGAAGGCGAGGACGAGACCGCCCGCCGTGGGTCCGATCGCGAGCCCGACCAGCCCCACCGTCGAGATGAGCGTCGTCGCACGGACGCGCAGGCCGTCCTCACCGAACAGACGGAACGCCAGGGCGAGCGAGCCCGGCGTCGTCATCGCGGCCGCGATCCCCATCGCCGAGCGGACGGCGATCAGCTGCTCCACCGTGGTGACGAACGCGGTGGCCAGGCTCGCCGCACCGAGCAGCACCAGCCCGACCAGCATGACCCTGCGCCGGCCGACCCGGTCGGCCAGCGCCCCGAGGGCGAGCATGAGCCCGCCGAACACCACGGCGTACGCACTGGTGACCCACTGCAGGGCCGTCGCCGAGGCGGACAGCTCGCGCCCGATGGTGGGCAGGGCGACGTTGAGGACCGAGTTGTCGAGCATCTCGAAGAGGAACACGGCGGAGAGCCCGGCGAGGGCGGTCCAGGCCTCGCGGAGGGAGCGCGGCGAGCGGGAACGTTCGGCGGGGGCAGCGAGGCTCTCGACGGCTTCACGGGGACGGCGGGTGGGCACGGCGCACTCCTTCGAGGTGAAGAAGTGGCGGCTCGTCGGAGACCGCTTATGCGCGCGAGTGGCTCGCGTTTTTACTCCCGGTGCCGCCACCGTAGCACGCGGCCCGGCGCACCCGGCACGCTCGTCCGGCGCCCCCGGGAGGCGGTCGGTCAGGTCAGCGCGAGCAGGCTGACGGCGGCACCCCCGACCGCCGGGAGAGCCGGCCGGTCCGGGGCACCGTCGGGACGTCCCGGGCGGGGCGCCCGCGTGTCACGTGACCGTCGGCTGCGGGCTCATCGCACGCTCGTACAGCGCCTCCCGTGCCCGCTTGAGCAGTTCGGCGGCCTTCTTCCGTGACGCCTCCTCCGCCTTGTCGAGCGCGCTCGGGTAGTCCACGGACATCTCCGAGCCCGCGCTGTAGTCGACGGTGACCGTCAGACGTAGATTGCCGTCGCAGAAGGCCGACCTGAAGCCCAGTTGGTCGACCGGCCCCGGGATCGTGTCGGTGAGCGGGTGCCGGACCGACGACTGGTAGCCCTCCTGGCCGAGCCCCCCGCCGTCGGTCGTCTCGAACTTCCGGGTCTCGGTCGGCTTCGGTCCGCCGAGCGGGGACTTCGCGATGTCCGCCTCGACCTCCAGCCAGTGGCAGCCGCGGGCCGCCTCGAAGACCGTCGCGTCGACGCTCACCCGCCAGTCCTCGGTCGCCGGACCGCCGTCGTAGCCGCAGCTGAGCGACTTGGACGGGTCGCTCGCGATCCCGGCGCTCGTCACCGGTATGGAACTCCTCAGCTGCCCCGGCAGGCCGGGATCGCCCAGCACGGCGCAGAGGTCGCCGACCGTGCGGTACCAACCGATTTGCTTCGCCTTGCTTTCACCACTGCCGCCCCCGCCGCCACACGCGCTGAGGAGAACGAGGCCGGCGGCCACCAGGGCGGCCGCGCCGGTACGGGAGACTGGGTTTCGACTCGTCATCGCGCCAGGTTAGAGCCCCCGTCGGAGTCGCGGGCCGGAAAGCGTCAGCAGCACCCGTACCGGCTCCCATCGACTCTCCAGCCCTGCGCCCGGGCCGAACAGCGGCGGGCGCCCTCGACGGGAGGGCGCCCGCCGGGCGGCTCAGACGATCCGGAACGCCAGGGCGTTGTCGGCGGACAGCTTCAGGGTGTAGATCCACTCCGTCCCGTAGACCTCGTCCTGGTAGGTGGTCCGGACGGCGTCCAGGTAGTAGCCCCAGCGCTCGTCCTGGAGCACCGACCAGCCCGCGTCATTGGTGTGGATAAGGAACTTGAGCCCCTCCTTCTGGTTCTCGACACACCCGTTGACGGTGACTTCGGCGTTGGGGTACCTCACCGGATCGGAGACGGTCAGGCAGTCGGAGTTCGGCCAGGTGGTGAGGTAGACGGACGGCCCCTCACCCCGGCAGATGTTCCAGTAGGTGGCCCCTCCCCAGTCGTCGGTCAGCAGTTCGGCCTGGTAGCGGCGGAACGGCCGGTCCGGGTCGAAGACCTTGTAGGGGTGGGTGGAGAGGTAGGTCGGACCGTACGTCCTGATGGGCTGCGGGAAGCTGCCCCGGGGGTCCGGCGGTTTGCCCCAGTCGGTGTAGGGGCTCTGGAGCCGGACCGGGGTCGGATCGCACATCGTGCCGTAAGGACCCGGGAGGGGACCGGCCGCCGAGGCCTGCGGGGCGGCGGACAGCAGCAGCGTGCCGACGAAGGCGAGCACCAGTACGGCGCGGGTGGGGCGGGCCGCCGTACTCACGGGCAGGTCAGCTGGCGCCGGGCCAGCTCCTGGACGCTGCCGGGGACGACGGGGCTGTCGCAGGCGATGGTGCCCTGGATCTCGACGTCGAACGTCACGTAGGACCCCGTGCCGCCGGTCATGGTGTTCACCCAGACGCCGGTGTTCGCACCGGTCCGGGCACACTGGTAGCGGACGAACTCGCCCTCGACCTTGTGGGTGCCCTTGAACAGCCCGTACTCACCGGGGCGGTTGAAGTTCATGGTGACCGTCCGCGACCAGGTACTGGTGCTGGCCTTGGTCTTCTGCACCGAGAAGCCGACTTTGGCCGAGACCTTGGCGAACAGGACGCTCGCCTGCGCGGTGATCTCCACCGAGGTGTTGTAGGTGGTGCTGACGCTGTCGACCTCGGAGAGCGTCTCCGTGGAACTGCCAGTGGTGCCGGGCGCGATGGAGATGCCGGTCCAATGCGTGATCTTGGGGGTGACCCGAGCGGTGGCGACGTCCTGCCAGATCGTCTCCAGGTTCGGGTTGCAGGCGTCGGACGGCGGCCGGGGCAGCGGGTCGGCGTGCGCCGCACCCGCGGCGATGCCACCGAGCCCGGCGATCGTCACGGTCAAGGTGGCCAATGTGCCCAGACGCCGGCGAAGGTGACGCCGCGGGACGGTTTCCACAGGGATCCTCCTGATGGTCGGTCTGCCGGGCCCTGACGGTGCGCACCCGGCTCGGCGCAGGATTCTTCCTCGCGTACGAATGACATTTCCATCCCAGGAAGTTGGGATGTCCATGACCCCGGGCAGCGTCCTGGCCGAGCGGTTCCGATCCTGGGCGGTGGCCGCCGGCGATCAGCTCCGGCGCAACGCCCTGAAGCAGCGATTGGCCCGAGATCACGTGGGGAGCACGCTCAGCGGGCCACCGTGGAGGGGGTGACGTTCGGCTTCGGGGGGATGGTCATCGGGGGGAGGGTGATCACCGGGCCGATCGGGTGGCAGCCGTCCCAGCTGGGGAGTTGGAGGGGCGGGCAACTGGTCGGGGGCTTCGGGAGGGTCGGGGTGGGTCGCGGGCCGGGGCTCCACGCGGCGGGCGGGTTCTCCTGGTCCAGGGTCGGCGACGGGGCGGGCACGCGGGTCGGCGCCGGCTTCGGGGCGGCCGCGGTCTTCGAGGGGCGCGGCGGTGCGGCGACCGTGGACCGGGCCGGCGCCGGGGCTGCCGGAGGCTCGGTGGGCACGGGCGTCCCGACCGGCGGCGGCGTGCTCGTGGCGGCGAGGACGACCTCCGCCGGCGGGGCGGGCTCCGAGGGCGTGGGGCTCGCCGAAGCGGTCGGGCTCGGCGAGGTGTCGGCCGAGGCGCCGGAACCCACCGAGGACCCGGCCGGGACCGTATCGTGCGACCCCCGCAGCGCCGGGCCCCCGGCACCGGCCAGGCCCAGGACACACACCCCGGCGGCTATTCCGCCGACGAGCTTCCGCCGGTTCACCGGCTTCGCGTCCCGCTCGTCCCTCTCGCCCTGCATTTCCGGCCCCACCTCTGTCTGATACAGCGTCTGAACTGCGCGGATCGTAGCAGCGGGCCCCGCAGCCGGAGAGGACCGGGACGGTGCCCCCAGACGAGGGCCTCCCGCGCGGTTTGCCGGATCGGCAACAGAACTGGCCCACCCGGTGGGCGGCGGGCGAGCGTGGGGGCATGACCGACGACATCGCAGCAACCTCGCCCACGGGCGAGTACCTCGGGGACCCCGCCGTGCGGGCCGAGTGGGACGGCCGGTACGCCGACCGGCGGCAACTGTGGAGCGGCCGCCCGAACGGCGCGCTCGTGGCCGAGGTCGAAGGGCTCGCCCCCGGGCGGGTGCTGGACGTCGGCTGCGGCGAGGGCGCGGACGCCGTCTGGCTGGCGCGCAGAGGGTGGGACGTGACCGCGCTGGAGGTCTCCGGCGTGGCGCTGGAGCGGGCGGCCGGGCACGCCCGGGACGCCGGCGTCACCGTTCGCTGGGTGCACGCGGAACTGGTGGGGGCGGCGCTCCCGCCGGCCTCCTTCGACCTGGTCTCCGCGCAGTACCCGGCCCTGCTGCGCACCCCCGGCGCCGCGGCCGAGCGGGCGCTGCTCGCGGCCGTCGCGCCCGGCGGCGTGCTCCTGCTCGTGCACCACGCGGGCATGGACACCCGGGAGGCACAGGCGGGCGAGTTCGACCCCGCCGACTACGTCTGGCCCGCGATGGTCACCGCGCTCCTCGACGAGGACTGGCAGGTCGAGGTGGACGAGCAGCGCCCGCGCGTGGCACCGGAGGGCGGCGCCGGCGCCCACCACACCGACGACCTGGTGCTCCGCGCCCGCCGACTGCGCTGAGCCCTCCCGACGCGAGCGCTCCCGGCCGTGGCACGACCGGCGGGAGGGGGACGCCCGCGTCGCGGCGTCTGTGCCGGGGCGACCACCCGGTCACCCGGTGCCACGGGTCCTTCGTGTGCGATATTTCGTGGTGGCGAGATTCGTCCGGCAAGGAGGCGGGAGACCATGGTGAGCTGCTGCTCCGCCAAGATCTCGCCGGGAGGCCTTGCCTCCATCCCTTTTCTACAACGTCCTTTTCAGGCAAGGCCGTTGGTTCCCTCCACCGGCCTCCGCCTGAAAGGATGTCGGTATGACCTACCACCCCGCGGAGACCCGCTACACGTCCATGTCCTACCGGCGGGCCGGCCGCAGCGGTGTGCTGCTCCCCGCCGTGTCGCTCGGCCTGTGGCACAACTTCGGTGACACCCAGCCGCTGGAGGTGCAGCGCGCGGTGCTGCGCCGGGCCTTCGACCGCGGTGTCACGCACTTCGACCTGGCGAACAACTACGGCCCGCCGTACGGCAGCGCGGAGCGCAACTTCGGCCTTCTCTTCGCCCAGGACTTCAAGCCGTACCGGGACGAGCTGTTCATCGCGTCGAAGGCGGGCTACGACATGTGGCCGGGCCCGTACGGCGTCGGCGGGTCGCGCAAGTACCTGCTGGCGAGCCTGGACCAGTCGCTGGAGCGGATGGGTCTGGACTACGTCGACGTCTTCTACTCGCACCGCTACGATCCCGCGACGCCGCTGGAGGAGACGATGGGGGCGCTCGACCGGGCGGTGCGCTCCGGCCGGGCCCTGTACGCGGCGGTCTCCAACTACCCCGCCGCGCAGCACCGCGAGGCCGTGGAGATCCTGCGCGACCTGGGCACCCCGATGCTGATGAACCAGGTCCGGTACTCGATCCTGGACCGCGCCGCCGCCGAGGACGGCCTGCTGGACGCGGTCGGCGAGACGCGGACCAGTCTGATCGCGTTCTCCCCGCTGGCGCAGGGCCTGCTGACGGACCGCTACCTGTCCGGGGAGGTGCCGGCCGGTTCGCGGATGTCGGTCGGCCGCTTCCTCCGCGCGGAGGCGCTGACCGGGGAGAAGCTGGAGCAGCTGCGCGCGCTGAACAAGCTCGCCGAGCGGCGCGGCCAGACCCTGGCCCAGCTGGCGCTGTCCTGGGTGCTGCGCGACGAGCGGGTGGTCTCGGTGATCATCGGCGCGTCCAGCACCGCCCAGCTCGACCAGAACCTCGACGCGCTCGACGGCGGTCCGTTGACCGCCGAGGAGCTCGCCGAGATCGACCGGCTCAGTCGCTGACGCCCGCCTCCGGCCGCCCGCGGTGCCGGGCGGCCGGCCGCCGGCGGCGGCGCCGGGTGACCGCCGCGGCGGTGCCGACGGCGGCAAGGAGGATCAGGGCGCCGGCGAGCAGCCACGGCACCTGGGTGAAGTCGTCGGAGCCGGTGGCGGTGACGCCGTTCGCGGTGGCGGTGACGGTGACGTCGCCCCAGCCGGTGGGGGCGCCGGACCAGGCCTCGGTGACCTCGACCTGTTGCCCCGGGAGCAACTCGGCCGGCACGTTGGCCAGTTGCCGGGTGGTGGGACCGCCCGCGAACACCCCGCCGACGTGCAGGTCGGCGCGGGGGTCGAGCTTCACGTTCCCGGTGTTGTGCAGGGTGTAGGAGACGGTCGAGTCGGTGCGGCCGGTCCAGGGCACCTGCGGGTTGTGCGCGGCGAACCGGACGTTCTCGACGGCGAGCGCCGGCCGCTCCGCGCCGTCGACGCGCAGGTAGATCCGGGCGCCGACGCCGCGCTGGATGCCGATGAAGGAGCCGGCCGCGGTCGGCACGCGATCGTCGACGGCGACCAGGGCGCCCACGTGGTCCCCGGGCGAGGCGTCGGCGGGCACGGTCAGGGTGAGGCCGACCGGCAGGGCGGAGCGGGCCGGGACGGTGACGACGTCCTGCTCCGGCTTCCCCCAGGCCCCGACGTCGTGCTGGGCCTCCTCGCGGCCGCGCACCGCCAGACCGCCGTCGCGCTCGGTGTTGTAGGCGTCGGCGACGTAGAGGTGCAGGGTCAGCGGGCCGTCGGTGGTGTTGGTGACGACGGCGCGGTCGGTGAAGGTCGCGCCGGGCTGCGCCGAGAGCTGGAACGCCGCGCGCGGTGTGATCACCGAGTCCGCCGGCTTGACCGACCATTCGCCGTTGTCGGCGGCGTGGGCCTGGGTGGGGAGGAGGGCCAGCAGGCCGAGGAGGAGAACGGTGACGACGGGTGCTCTGCGCATGGCGGACCAGCTTTCGGGGTGCCGCGGGCCGGACGCCTCAGGCGTCCGGCCCGCGAGCACGGTCACAGGAGGGTGAGGGTGAGCGTTCCGGAGTAGTTGCCGACGGGGGTGAACTTCGCGATGTCCAGGGACACGGCGGCCCCCGCGGTGAACTCGCCACCGGTCAGCGCGGCGTCGGTGACGGACGCCAGGGTGGCGCCGGCCTTGCCGATGGTCCCGGGGCTGCCCGCCTGGCAGGAGCTCGGGCTGTCGGCCTTGGTGGCGCAGCTGGGGGTCCAGCTCAGCCGTTCGGCGTCGATCCTGCCGCGCGGCCCGGTGAAGTCGGTGACCTTGCCGGTGAGGGACCAGCCGGCGGTGCCGCCGCGGAAGTCCTTCACGGTCACGGTGTTCAGGGAGCCGGTCGAGGGCGCGCCCGAGCCGAAGGCCACCGCCGGGAGGCGGACGGCGTCGGTCGCGGCGGCCATCGAGAGCACGCCGGCGTCGACCGAGGTGCTGATCTGCTGGTCCACCGTGCCGGGGGTGCCGGTACCGGGGTCGGTCGGGTGGGTGGGGTCGGTGGGGTCGGTCGGGTGGGTCGGGTCGGTCGGAGCGCCGGCGACGGCGACCTTCCAGTCCTGGCCGGGGCTGCCGTCGCAGTCCGACTGCACCAGCTTGGCACCGGCCGCCAGGGATCCGCCCTGGAGGTCCAGGCACTTGTTGCTGTGCTTCACGATGATGCGGACCGGACCCTCGGCCGGGCCCTCGAAGCGCCAGCGCTGGTTGTTGCCCGAGCCGCAGTCGTACTGCTTGACCTCGGCGCCGTCGGCGGTCGAGTTGTCCGCCACGTCGAGGCACTTGCCGCTGTGCTGGGCGAGCACCCGGACGTAGCCGTTGTCGTTGTTGGTGAACCGCCACTCGCTGTTCAGTCCGCCGTCACAGGCGCCCTGGACCACCGGCACGTTGTTGTCGGAGAGGCTGTCGCTCACGCTCGCGCAGAGGCCGCCGGCCTTGTTGGTGAGCGTGTTGAGGGGGTCGCCGCCGGAGCCGGCCACCCGGCCGGTCGCCGTGTCGATCGAGACCTCGGGGTACCACGGCAGGTCCATCGTGGTGGCGGTCGGGAACTGCAGCGGCAGCCAGACGTAGGTGGAGTCGTTGACCCGCTTCGGGTCGGCCCCCTTGCCCGCCCACCGGTCGCCCAGGTAGAGGAAGGAGGTGGTCTCACTGCCCTCGACCGGCAGCACGAACGCCGTCTGCGAGCCGTGGCCGTAGTTGTCGCCGGCGTCCTTCATCTCCGTCCACGGCCCGGTCGGGCTCGGGGCGGTGGCGTACTTCTGCTGGTTCGGGTCCCAGTAGCTGGTACCGGAGGTCAGCATGAAGTACGTGTCCCCGCGCTTGAACATCGCCGGCGACTCGCGGTGCTGGCCCGGCCAGGGGTTCGCCGGGACGCCCGTCACCTGGGTGTAGTCCTCGGTGAGCTGATAGATCATCAGGTCGGCGTTGTTGTTCGCCGAGGAGATCATGTACGCGTTGCCCGTGCCCGGGTCCTCGAAGGCGGTGATGTCCCGCGACATGTACTCGTTGCCCTGGGCGTCCTTCGGACGGAACGAGCCCTTCCACTGGTACTGGCCGTCCACCGTCGAGGAGACCGCAACGGCTGCCCGGGCCTCGCCGTAGGAGTCGTCGGCCTCCTTGTGCATCCACATCACGAACTGCTTCGTCTTGGCGTTGTACAGGACCTTCGGACGCTCGATCAGGGCGTCCTTCAGCTCCGGGTCGGTCTCCTGGGTGAGGACGTGGCCCCGGGGCTCCCAGGTCTTCAGGTCCGTGGAGCGGTACGCCGACACGTAGCGGAACTTGTTGTCCTCGCCGCGGTCCTCGCCGAACCAGTAGTAGTGGGCGTCGACCTTGATCACGCCACCACCGTGTGCCTGCACCCCCGCTCCGGTGGTGTCCGGGAACTGGGTGCCTGCGGTGGCGGTGACCGGCGCGGCCTGGGCCGGTGACGGCCCCGCGATCACAGCCAGGAGCAGGCCGAGAAGGCCTGCGAGAACGGATCCCACTCTTTTCATACGGGTTCCTCGACGTCGTCCGCGCTCGTCCTGACCTCCGGGTCCAGCCACCGGAGCTCCGTTCACTACTGAACAGAAACAAACGTGATTACGCGGAATTCAACAGATGGGGGACCCTCAGGCTTGCCGAGCGCGCCCAACAAGTCAACACGTCGAAACATTACTGATACCTGGCGGCCATACTTCGGTGACTCCGGCGGCAGCGATCACCAGCGATCACCAGCTCTCGCCGGCCGTGTCCGCCCCTGGCATCGCGGCAGCTCAGTCGCGGGGAACGGACCCGTCCACCGGCACGGCGTCGGCACCGGTGAGTGCCGCGCGGGTGGTGCCGAGCTTCTTCAGGACACTGGCGACGTGGTGTTCGACCGTGCGCGGTGAGAGGAACAGCGCGGCGGCGATGTCGTTGTTGCTGGCCCCTTCGGCGAGCAGCCCGGCGACCTGCCGCTCACGCGGCGAGAGCGCGCCGCCGTAGCCGGCCCGGCCGCGGGGATTGCTGCGGCCCCCACCGGCCGGCCGGCCCCTGGCCCCCGCCGTGTTCCGTCTCCGCCATGCCGTACTCCCGGCGCCGCTGACCGCCCCACCGGGTCGGTGACGACGGTCGGGCCGCTGAACACCTCCAAAGTACAGCCGCCGCCGGACGCGGTCGCTCCTACTCCGTCAGGGGACGGCGACCGGCTCGGGGGCCTCGTTCCTACGCCGTCAGGGGACGGCGACCAGCTCGGGGGCCTCGTTCCAGAACGAGGGGCGCGGCATCTCGACGACCTGGCACCCGGCCTCCTCCAGCCTGCGGACCGCCGCGCCAGCCTCCGCGTCGTCGAGGGAGAACACGAAGGGGCCGGGGATCAGCACGGTGGTGCACAGACCCTCCTCGACGGCGCGGGTCAGATCGGCCAGCGCCGTCAGGTCGTCGGTCGAGCGCCGGCCGTTGTCCATGAAGACGGTCGCGTCGCCCAGCCCGGATTCGGCGGAGTAGCGGGCGAGGATCCGCCAGTAGTCCAGCAGGTACACCGTGTCGTACGGGTAGCAGCGCAGGTAGATGGCGGTGGAGCGGCTCGCGACCGGCCGGATGCGGTTGGTCATCTGTTCTTCCCTCTCGGACGTCGCCCGCTCACTGCGCGGGCGGTACTCCTGGATCCAGCAAAGGTCGGGGGCGGGGGCGGGGTCCAGCGACGAGGCCACCCAACTTCCCTCGAATGCGCCGAACCGTAGGTACCCGCCCCCGGAGTCATGGGTAGTCGGGGGCGTCCCGGGCCCGCGGGTCCGTACGTCCGTGACCGGGTGCGCGGGGGCGGCGGAGCCGCCTCGTCCCGCGTCGGATCACGATCGGGTAACAGGGCGGGACCGCGGCGCCGATCCCGACTCCAAGGTTCACAACGCCTCCGGGAGCGGCGGGCTCGCGGGCCGTCCGCGACCGCCGCCGGTCGACCTCACCGAGGACCCTCATGTCACCTTCCCTCGCCTCACTCACCGACGCGGAGCTCGGCGAGCTCCTGCTCTCCGGCTCCGCCCGGCGGACCGCCACCCGGGAGCTGACGCGCCGCTACGGCGACCTGGTGCTCGCCTACGCGGGCACGCTGTGCGCGACCCCCCGGGAGGCGCACGGCCTCGCGGCGGAGGTCCTCGACCGGGCGCTCGACGCCTCGCACCGGGACCGGCTCCCCGGTGGCTCGTGGAGCTTCCTGCTGCTCGGCGAGGCGCGCCTGGTCGCCGCCGGGTGGGCCGCCGCGGGGCGGGGTGACGACCTGTCACCGGGCTTCCTCGGCTGGCTGTCGGTGCGCCGGGCGCCGCAGCAGGACCCCCGTGACGTCGTGGCCACCGTCGAGGGGACGAGTCCCCTGCTGGCTGCGCTGGGGCAGCTCCCGGACCTCCCCGCCATGGAGCTGTGGCGGGCCCTCGCGGCGGACCCGGCCACGGTCCCGGCTCCCCCGCCGGCGGCCCGCCGGAGGCTCGCCGACGCGTACATCCGGGCGCACGCCCTCGGGGCGCCCGAGCGGCAGTGCCGGCACCTCGCGGCCCTGCTGGGGGAGACGGCCGCCACCGACGCGCCGACTCCCGTCGAACTCGCCGCCCATCTGCCGCTCTGCGACCGCTGTCACCGGGCGATGACCGACCTGCGGGCCGTCCACCGCTGGGAGGCCGGTCACCTGAGCGAGGGCCTGCTGGCCCGGTTCCGCCCGGTGTCCGCCGATCACCGGGCGGCCACCGCCCCGGTGGGCCCCGGGCCGGACCACGTGCGGGTGGCGCCCCGGGAGGAACCGTCGGTGGAGATCGTCATCGGCCCCGCCCACCGCCGGCCCGGACCGAACCGCCGCCTCGCCCGCCGGCGCCTCGCGATCGGCGCCGCGGGCATCGGCACGGTCGCGCTGGCCTTCGGGCTGGCGATGGCCGAACCGCCGTCGAGCCGGGTCACCGGGTCGCCGACGCCCGACGGGACCTCGGCCACCGTCCTGGACACGATCGCGCCGGACCCGACGGGTCCGAGTGCCGCACCGGTGCCCCCGGCCCGCGAGTCGCCGTCGGCCCGGCCCACCGCGACACCGACCCCGAGCAGGTCCAGGACCGTACCGGCGACGCCCTCGTCCGCCCCAGCGCTCGCTCCCCCGACGACCGTCCCCGGGCCGACGGCGGGCCGGCCGACGACCGCCGGCGCACCGGCCCCGGTGAGCACGCCCAGCACACCGGCCGAGGCACCGACGCCACCGGTCGCCCCGGCCCCGACCGCCTCGCCGTCCGCCCCGACGCCACCGCCCACCCGGCCGCTCCGACGGGGCGACAGCGGGCCGGAGGTGACGGCACTGCAGCGACTGCTGATCAGGGCCGGGTGCACTCCGGAGCCGGGGTTCGTGCAGGGGCGCTTCGACGTCGTCACCGAGCGCATGCTGACCGGATTCCAGCAGGCCGCCGGCATCCGCGGCGAGGAGCGCAGCCTCTCCGTCTTCGGCGACCGGACGAGGGCCGCCCTCGAACAGCCGGGCGCCGGGCCCCGGTGCCGGCCCGGGCCGGAGGCCCGGGGCTGACGGCCGGTGGCCCGGGGCTGACGGCCGGTGGCCCGGGGCCCGGCGGCACCGCTCACCGCCGCCTGCGCCGGCCGGTCCCCCGGTGACGGCGGCGGACCACCCCGCCGACGCACGCGAGGGCGGTGAACGCGGTCGCGCCGCCGATCCACGCGGCGGCGGGCGAGGGCTCCGCGGCCGGGCCGGCCGTCGTCCCGCCGGAGACGGGCAGCGCGGCCTCCGCCTCGGCCCGGGTCATCGCGTCGTCCGGCTCCGGCGACGGCTGCGAGGTGGGGGCCGCCGTCTCGCCGGTGGGCGTCGGGCTCGGAGTCGCCGTCGGAGCGGCGGTGGCCGAGGGCTTCGGCGAGGCCGTCGGAGCGGGTGCGGACGCGGCCGGTGTGCCGGTGGCGGACTGCGACGGCGGTGGCGTGGTCCGCGCCGCCGGGGAGGGCGGCGCGGCGGGAGCGCCCGCGGTCACGTCCGTGATCGAGACGTCGTCGACGTACAGGACGGCGTCGGGGCCGCCGACGGAGTGCGCCACCTTCTTCTCCGGCCGCCAGGTCGGGCGGTAGATCCCGATCCGGAAGTGCGGTGCCTCCCCTCGGTGGTAGTTGTTCTCCCCGGTGTGCGATCCGACCTGCACGCCGTCCCGGACCACCACGATGGAACCGGGCGACGACGGGGTCGACCAGGTGATGTCGACGACCCACCGGTTCCAGTGGCCGAACTGCACCGTCCCGAGCGGGACGACCGTCTCCCGGACCTCCGCCCCCTCCAGCCAGTGCACCTTCAACAGCCAGGCCTGGCCGTTCAGCGAGAGTGCGACGACGGGCTTCACCCCGTCGTTGTCGTCCCCCTGCGTGCTGAACCACTGGGCGACGATGGTGCCGAAGTCCTCACGGGGCCAGTCGTTCGGCAGGTAGTTGCCGAAGGAGAAGCGATGACTTCCCGCACCGAGGTTCTTCATCACCAGCTCGGTCTTGAACGAGCGCCCGTCGTTGGGCACGTTGAACCGCGCGGCCCGTCCCGAGCCGCCGGCCGGCGCGGGAACGGCGGAGACCCGGCCGAAGCCGTTGAGCGCCATGTAGGGCCAGCCGTCGGAGGATTCGAAATCGTAGGCCACCGACGCGGCGGCGGCCTCCGGCGCACCGACGAGGCCGACGGCCACCAGGGCCGTGAGCACGGCACCGGCCAGATTCGGACGAGATAGCACGATGATTCCTGTCCTGTCAGGGCGTTCGACGTTGTCCGTCCCGGGGACGGCTAGGGGCCGTCCCCGGGCGGGCCTCCCCGTGGGCGGGTACGGCACGGCCGGGCCGGCGGCGCGCGCGGGAGGGCGCCGCCGGCCCGGGTTCCACGGCGTCACACCGTGGATGCCGCGACCGCGCCGCTAGCCGTGCCGGGCCGCCCGGCGGCGGCGCAGGAGCACCAGGACACCGGTGCCCGCGGCGAGGGTGGCGACGCCGGCCCCGGTGATCAGCGCCTGGTGGTCACCGCCGCCCGTCTGGGCCAGGTTCCGCTCCACGGCGTCCGCCGTGGTCCTCGCCTGGACGACCGCCGCCGGCTGGATCCTCAGCGGCGCGATGGTCGGGTTGTCGATGGGCACCGGCAGCGGCAGCGGGCCGTCGCCCACCGGGTCGGCGGACGCGGACGGCGCGGACAGCACGGGCGCCGGGGCGGAGGACGAGGTGGACGGCGTCGTGGGGGACGGCGTCGTGGGGCGGGCCGTCACCGCGGGAGTGGTGGCCGGCGGGGTGGTGACGGTCGGCACGGCGACGGTGGGTGTGGGCGAGGGCGCGTGGGTGGTGGCCGGGGCGGTGACGGTCGGCGTGGGCGTGGGCAAGGGCGTGTGGGTGGTGGCCGGGGCGGTGGGCGCCGCACTGCTGGGCGCCGGGGTGGCCGTCCGCGACGGCGTGACCGCGGGAGCGGTGGGCGGCGCGGTGACCGTGGGCGACGCCGTGGCGAGGCGCGACGCCGTCGCGGTGGGCGACGGCACCCGGGTGGGGGACGGCGTGGCGACCGTCGCCGGGGCCTTGATCCGGAATCCCGCGCACCCCACCCCGCAGGCACAGCCGTAACTGCCGCGGTCCACCGGCTGCCCGGTCGCGTCGTCGAGCTGCGAGGCGAAGAGCACCGGAGCCACGCCGGCCCTGCCGACCGGCGCCTGGGCGGAGAAGGAGACCCGGACCTTGAGGGCGAGGGACTTGCCCTTCCGGACCGCCACGAGCGCGTCGTCCGCGACGTTGTCGCCGTCCCTGCCGCCGAGCACCACCAGCACGCCGTCGTCCACGCCCTCGCTGCCCGGGGCCTGTGAGCCCCTGAGCCAGTCGGTGCGCCCCGGCAGCTGGTACTCGACCCTGAGGTCGGCCGTGCGGAGGTCACCGGTCACGTTCTTGAACTTCAGCAGCGGGAAGGCCACGAAGTCGTGCGCCGACGGGTTCGCGATCGTGTAGCCGAACTCCTCTGCCGCACCGCCGACTTCGAAGTCCTTCGGGACACCGGACACCGACGGCTCCAGTCCTCGTTGCAGCGAGCCGTCGAGGCGCGGGGCGGAGGCCGACGGTCCTGCCGGGGAGGCGCTCGCCGAGGCCGCTCCGGGCGACGGCGTGCCGGGCGCTGCCGTATCGGCGGCGCCCGCTGTCGCGAGCGGGAGCGTGGAGAGGACGAGGGTGGTGGTACCGGCGAGGATCAGACTGCGGCGGGTGGACAAGTGATCACCTTCTGGCGAGCGCGGAGGAACCTGACACCGTGTCGATGTCTGCCGGTATGGAGACGGGGGCCGCGAACCCGTCCCGCGGGTATGCCGATCCGTTACCTCGCACCCGGCCCGGGTGCCTCCGCCCGCCGGTGATCAGGCCTTGGACAGCCGGCCCGGGCGGGTGCGCGGCTGCGCGGTGTTCTCCTCGACCCAGGCGCGCAGCATGCTCAGCGGGACGGCAGCGCTGCGGCCCAGCTCGGTGAGCGCGTACTCCACGTGCAGCGGTACCGCCGGGTAGACGGTCCGGGTCAGCAGTGCGGCGTCCTCCAGCCGGCGCAGGGTCTGGGTGAGCACCTTGGGGCTGACCCCCTGGAGGCGCCGCTGCAGCTCGCCGAAGCGCTGCGGCCCCTGGCCGAGGGCCCCGATCGCCAGCGCCGACCACTTGTTCGCCAGCAGGTCGAGCATGGCCCGGCAGGGGCACTGCGCCGCGTAGACGTCATGCCGGTCGTGCTGTCCGGTCACGCATTCCGACACCCTGAACCACTCCTCACCAGGACACTTCCCATCGGGAAGCAGTAGACCTTGCGGGTAACTATATGCCGCTGGATAGCGTCGAGGACATCAGCAGGGCGGGCCCACCGAGGGCCTCCCGCCGTTCTCTTCCTACGGAGTCGATCATGTCCGTGAACTCGATGCGCGCGGTGACGCAGGACCGCTTCGGCGGCCCGGAGGTACTGAAGGTCGAGCGGGTGCCGCGCCCCGAACCGCTGCCGACGGAGGTACTGGTCCGGGTCCGGGCCGCCGGCGTCAACCCGGTGGACTGGAAGACCCGCGCCGGCGGCGGGATGGCCGGGGTGCTGGGCGAACCCCCCTTCGTCCTCGGCTGGGACGTGTCCGGCGTGGTGGAGGAGGTCGGCTTCGGGGTGAGCACGCTGCGGCCCGGCGACGAGGTCTACGGGATGCCGTGGTTCCCCCGGGCCGCCGGCGGCTACGCGGAGTTCGTCACCGCGCCGGCCCGCCAGTTCGCCCGCAAGCCCGCGACGCTGAGCCACGTCCAGGCCGCGGCCGTCCCGCTGGCGGCCCTCACCGCCTGGCAGGCCCTGGTGGACACCGCCGGGGTCCGGCCCGGTCAGCGGGTCCTGGTCCACGCCGCCGCCGGCGGGGTCGGGCATTTCGCGGTGCAGATCGCCAAGCACCTGGGCGCCGAGGTGATCGGCACCGCCCGCGGCGGACGGCACGAGTGGCTGACCAAGCTGGGAGCGGACCGGCTCGTCGACTACACCACCACCCGGTTCGAGGACGTCGTGACCGACGTCGACGTGGTCCTCGACCTGATCGGTGACGAGCACGAGGGCACCAGCACGCGCTCGTTGCGGACGCTGCGCCCCGGCGGCCTGCTGGTCGCCGTCCCCTCCGGGGTCTCCGCCGAGCTGCACGCCGCCGCGGCGAAGCTCGGGGTCCGCAGCAGTGCCTTCCTGGTCGAGCCCGACGGCACGGGCCTGACCCTGCTCGCCGAACTCGTCGACGGCGGCGCGCTGGCCGTCGAGGTCGAGCAGGTCTTCGGCCTGGCGGAGGCCGCCCTGGCCCACGCCCACGGCGAGACCGGCCGCACCCGCGGCAAGCTCGTCCTGGACCTCAGCTCCTGAGCCGTCGCCGTTCCCGCCGTCCACCGACCCCCCTTTCCGAGGAGCACCCGCGATGTTCTACGAGATCCGCCACTACGTCACCAAGCCCGGCCGACGGGAGGAGTGGCTGCGCTTCATGGAGCGGACCGTCATCCCCTTCCAGAGCTCGAAGGGCATGGTGATCACCGCGTCCTTCGTCGACGAGGAGCACCCCGACGGCTACGTCTGGATCCGCCGCTTCGAGGACGAGGCGCACCGCGTCGAGGCGTACGCGGCCGTCTACGAGAGCGACCGCTGGGTCGCCGAACTCGGCCCGGCCGTGGCCGACCTGCTGTTCCTCGACAAGTCCGTGGTCACCCGGGTCGTGCCGACGCCCCGGTCGCTGCTGCGCTGACGGATGTCCCCCGGGCGTGCTGCCCGAACGCCCGGGGGACGGTCACAGCTGGAACGCCACCTTGCCGTTGCACGCGGCGTCCGCGCCGCACGACTGGGGGTAGAGGCGGAACAGGTCCTCGGCGGCCCCGGTGCCCGCGGCGCCGACGAGCTGACCGGACTGGCGCTGCTGGAGGCCCGTCCCGCCGCCGGGCAGGCTCACCGTCTGCCAGACCTGGCCGGGGCCGCTGCCGCACGGGTGCTGCACGACCTGCGCGGCGGCGCCACCGGTCGAGTCGAGGCAGCCGCCGTTCCCGGCACTGATCACGGAGTACCCGGTGCCCGACGGCTGGGGCCGCAGGTACCAGCTCTGGGTGTTCCCGGCGGCACAGGCGTCGCGGTACGGCAGTTCTTCGTCGACCGTGTCGACGTCCTCGGCGTCCACGCAGCTGTTCAGTGCCGGCAGCCGCAGCCGCACCACCCGGTCCCCCGGCGCGGGGGCCGGGTCGTCGGCGTCGGTGTAGACCCCGGCCGACAGGCCGCCGCCCGTGCCCTTCGGCGCCTTCGACGCCGTGGACTTCGCGGCCGGCGCGGAGGCCTGGGCGGTGGCGCTCGTCCGGCCCGCCGCGGACGGGGTGCCGGCGGTAGCGGGACCGGGAAGCGGGGAGGCCGGGGTCGGCGTCGGGCCGGCCGGCGTCTGAGTCGGGGCGGAGTCGGCGGTCGGCGGTGCCTCGGCGGAGGCGGTGCCGAGCGGGGCGGCCGCCCCGATCCGCGCCTGCGGCGGCGAGGACGCGCCCGGCCGGGAGCCGGCCGGGCCGGAGCCGGTGGCGATGGTGACCAGCACCGCGGTCGCCGCGACCCCGGCCACCGCCGCACCGATCGCCGCCTTCGCCCCGACCCCGACCCCGTGCCCGGCCCCGTGCCCGACGGCGGCCAGGGTGCCGCCGCCGGCGCCCAGCGGGTGACCGCCGTCCCACAGGACGAAGAGGCCGAGCCCCACCGCCCGCAGGCGCCCGTTGACGTCCCGCATCTCGGCCAGGCACGAGCGGCAGTCGGCGCACTCGTCGAGATGGCGGGCCAACCTCTTGGTGGTCCGCTTCGACGGGCGCTGGGCCAGGCCCGCGATCTCCTGGGAGTGCGCCGCGCAGTCGGGGGACGCGGCGCGGCGGACGTGCGCCACCAGGTAGGCCTCCCGCAGCCCCTCACGGGCGCGGAAGGCCAGCGAGGAGACGCCACTGGGGGTGAGACCGAGCAGCGGTGCGATCTCCTCCGGCGGCCGCTGTTCGATGACGGTGTGCCAGAGCACCGTGCGCCAGCGCTCCGGCAGCGACCGGTACGCCTCGGCGACCAACTGCCGCTCGGCGGTGGCCGCGAAGAGCTCGTCGGGCGAGAGCACCTGCTCCTGCCGATCGGCCCAGTCGCCGAAGTCCGAGGTGAGCAGGGTGCGGCGGTCGGCCGTCGACCAGGCCATCGCCGTGTTGCGGACCACGGCCAGCAGGTACGGGCGCCAGTTCTCGTCCGGCCCCGCCCCCGTCCGCACCGCCGCGAGGGTCCGGGCGAAGGCCTCGCTCGCCAGGTCCTCCGCGCTCTCGGCGCGGCCGGTGACGATCCGCGCGTAGTGCAGGGCAGCCCGGTGGTGGCGCTCGTAGAGTTCCGCGACCACCCGGTCGTCGCCGCCCCGCAGCCGCGCCGTCAGCCGGGCGTCGCTCTCGGCGGCCGGGTCGTCCGCGCCGGGCTTTCCCGCTGTGCCGGGTTCGGACGTCGGCGGCTGGTCCGCGAGTGCGGCGAGCGGGCGTGAGCGGCGTGGCATGAGGGTCCCTTCGGGGTGAGCACGGCAGTTCCCGGCGCCGGGGAGGGGCGGCCCCCGGGGCCTGTCTCGCTCCCGGTCGGCCGCCGGGACGCGGCGACCGAGCGGGTGCGTGCGAAGTCGGTTACGGAGTCGGATCGGTCATGGGCGCGCGTCTGCGCCGGCGGGTACCGCGCGCGACAGTGGACCCGCCCACGGGGGCTCGGCACAGCGCGCCGCAGTCGAAGCAGTAGCCCAAGGGCGAGGGCCGGTGGGCCGCCGAAGCCCCGGGCGAGAGCGTCCGCGATCACCGGACAGCCCAAAGCGGAATCGTATACCTGACGCTCCTTCGGAGCCACAACACCCAACCAGGGGGGTCAAACTACCGAAAGGTCGAGAGAAATCGTATACCTGATACCTCTTCGGAACTACGCCACCCACCCCCGGCGGACCTATGTCACCGCGCATCCGTGGCGGTGGGGCTGCCCGCCGGAGGCTCCGGAGTCGACGAGGGCGTGCCGACCGGACCGGGCGGGGCCGACGACGGTACCACCACCGGCGGCACGGACGGGCTCGCCGGCCCCGGGGCGGTCGGCAGCGTGGGCGGCGGCTCCGAGGCCGGCCGGCGCGTCCCGCTGGGAGTCGGCCCGGGCGTGGTCCGGCCCGCCCGGGGCTCGGCCGGGCCACCGGACGCCGGACCGCCGGACGCGGAGCCGGTGGGTGCCCCGGGCCTGGACGCCTGCGGCCCCGTGGCCACCGGGGCCGCGGAGGCCTGCCCGGTCGCGGACGCCTTCGGGCTGCCGGGCCCGGTCGGCCCCGCACCCGCGAGCCCCTTCGTCGGCCCCGCCGTACCGCGCCCCGCCGTCCCGCTCTCCCCCGTGCCGCCGCCCGCCGTGCTCCTAGCCGCAGGAACGGCCGGATGCGCCGTCGGGCCGGGCGAGGCCTCCGAGGTGGTGGCACCGGGCACCGAGGCCGTACCCGGCCCGGGTGCCTCCTGGCCCTCCTGCTGGATGGCCACGGTACCGCCGACCAGGGCGGCGGCCGAGAGCGCCAGGCTCCACCACAGGACGCGGCGCGAGCGCCGGCCCGGGCCGGCGACCGGGGCCGGCGACAAGGCCGGCCGTTCGGCGCGGGCCACGGTGCGGACTCGTTCGAGGACGACCGTGGGTTCGTCGTCGCCCCCGTACGTCGCCCCCGGCTGCGGCGGGCGACCCCCGACGGAACAGGAGGGACAGGACGGTGCAGGTGCCCCGGGCGGCGGGGAGGACGGCCCGTCCGGGCCGCCCTGCCGGGCGGCCAGGTACCGGCAGGTCCGGACCGCGACGGCGACGGCGCGGGCGCGGCGGACGTCCGCGGAGTCGTCCTGGGGAACGGTCCCGGCGGCGGCCGCCGAGGACGGCAGCTCCCGCTGTCCGGCGGCCCGCACCACGGCCCGCAGGATCTCCCGCCGGCACTCCTCGGGCAGTGACGGCAGCGCGTCCGCGGCCGCCCGTTCACCTGGCCGGGGCAGCCGGTCGTGGGGCTCGAAGGCGGTCCAGGGCGCTGAGGGCTCTCTCACTGTTCTCCTTGCGTGCGGCTCGGCAGGCGACCGTCCACCTGCGCCGGTCGTGAGGGGTGGAGCGCCGTCGCCCCCGACCGTCCCGCGGGTTTACCCAAGCGTTACCGCCGGCTTTCGGACCGGGCGACCGGGCGCGACCGGTCCGGATCCGGGCTCGCCCGGTGAACCCCCAGCTGGGCCGCGGGGCTTGCCACCCGGCTGCCCGTCCCGTCCGCCCCGCCACCGGTCGCACGTCACAAGCTGGTCTCGACCCCGCCGCACCCTTGACGTGGTTTCCGAAACAGAGGTGTCATATCCCCATCGCGTTCGGAAGTGTTTGTTTCTGGCAGTCTACGTTCGATTGACTGGCCAAGGCGGGGCTTCCGGCCTCAAACCACCACCCGGTCGGCGCACCGCCGCACTCCACCGCTCGCATTCCACCAGCAAGTGCACCACTGCCCGACTCCCTCGCACCCGTTCCGTCCCTGCGGCTGGTGCGCCCTCGAAGGAGCCCCCCATGTTCCGTCCCACCAGCCGCGCCGCCGCCGCAGCCGGCCTTCTCCTCACCCTGGGCCTGGCCACCGCCTGTTCGACCGGTCAGGAGTCCGTGAAGTCGGGCGACGCCTCGGTGGCGCCGGTCTCCGGGAAGATCTCGATCACCTACCTGCAGAAGCAGGGCGACCAGGAGTACTTCGTCGGGGAGGCGGCGGGCGCGAAGGCGAAGGCCGCGGAGCTGGGGGTCGACCTGAAGGTCGTCAATCTCGGCAACGACGCGAACAAGACCATCAGCGAGGTGCAGTCCGCGGTCGCGCAGAAGACCAATGGTGTGATCATCGTGGTGCCGGACCCGGCGGTGGGGCCGCAGGTCGTGCAGACCGCGCGGGACGCCAAGGTGGCGCTGCTGACCTCGGACGACCAGATCTGCGCCAGCGGTCCGGACCCGGCGGCGTGCTCGAAGGACGACCTGGTGTCGCGGATCGGGTTCTCCGGGCTGCAGATGGGCGGCGAGGTCGGCAAGCGGGCCGGTGAGGAGTTCAAGAAGGCCGGGTGGAACCCGGCGGAGACCCGGGTGATCTCGGCGTGGAAGCAGGACGTGACGGTCTGTGGTGACCGGGTGAAGGGCGCGAAGGAGGCGTTCGCGGCCGCGGTGCCGGGGGTGCAGAACATCGACGTGGCGACGGACAACACGCCGACGGGCGCGCAGGACAAGATCGCGGCGACGGTGACGGCCAACCCGGGTGTGAAGAACTGGGTGCTGTGGGGCTGCAACGACGAGAACGTGCAGGGCGGGGTGACGGCGCTGCAGAACGCGGGCGTCTCCGCGGACCACGTGGTCGGGGTGGGTCTGGGCGCGTACCTGGCGTGCAAGGACTGGAGCGGCGGCAAGCCGACCGGGATGAAGGCCGCGCTGTTCATCAACGGCAAGGACGTCGGCGCGCTGGCCGTGCAGACCATGTACGACAAGCTCAAGAACAGCAAGGACTTCCCGAAGGAGGCCTTCGCGCCCACCACCATGGTCGACGCCACGACCTGGCAGAGCGCCGGAGTCACCTGCAGCTGACCCCGTTCGGGCCGCGTCCCCCGGCCTGCCACGGCGTTCCCCGGCCCGGCTCCTGCACCGCCGGGCCGGGGAACGCCCCGCCGGCCGGACCGCCCGAAGCTCCTCCCCACCCGGTCCGCCACCGACCGCGTCCCACCGGCCGCGGACCTTCCCGACCTCCCGCACGACCTCAAGGTGACCCCGATGAGCCCAGCCCCTGCCGTGAACCCGGAACCCCGCCCGCCCTCTGCCCAGCCCGCCGCCGGGAGCGTCGGTGTCCATCAGGTCACCAAGCGGTTCGGTGCCGTCCAGGCCCTCGGTGGCGTGACCCTCGACTTCCCGGCCGGTCAGGTGACCGCGTTGATGGGGGAGAACGGGGCGGGCAAGTCGACCCTGCTGAAGATCCTGACCGGTGACCACCAGCCGACCGAGGGCCACGTCGTCCTCGACGGCCGCCCGCTGGCCCTGTCCTCGCCGACCGACGCCCGCCGCGCCGGGATCCGGATCATCCCCCAGGAACCCGAGATCATCCCGCACGTCTCGGTCGCCGAGAACGTCTACGCCGGCTCCCTGCCCCGCAAGGCCGGCCGCCGCCTGGACCGCGCCGAACTGCGCCGGCGCATCACCACCGACCTGTCGCGCCTCGGCTTCGCCGGCGTCCTGGACCCCGACCTGCTCGGCTCCCAGCTGACCCCCGCCCAGCGCCAACTCGTCGAGATCCTGCGCGCCCTGACCGGCGACGCCAAGGTCATCGCCTTCGACGAACCCACCTCCTCGCTCTCCGAGCACGAGGTCGACGCCCTGTTCGCCCTCATCCGCCGCCTGCGCGACCAGGGCGTCGCCGTCATCTACGTCTCCCACCGCATGCAGGAGATCTTCCAACTCGCCGACCGCATCGCCGTCCTGCGCGACGGCGCCCTCGCCGGCGTCCAGGACGCCGCGACCACCACCGAGGGCGAACTCGTCCGCCTCATGGTCGGCCGCGACCTCAGCAGCATGTTCTCCCGCCAGGACGTCGCCACCGACCGCGTCGTCCTCGACGTCCGCGGCGTCACCACCGACGCCGTCCACGACATCACCCTGCGCGTCCACGCCGGCGAAGTCCTCGGCCTCGCCGGCCTGATCGGCGCCGGACGCTCCGAACTCGCCCTCGCCCTCGCCGGCGACCTGCCCATCCACTCCGGCACCGTCACCCTCGACGGCGAGCGCCTGCCCTCCGGCAACCCCGGCGCCGTCATCCGCGCCGGCCTCGGCCTGGCCCCCGAGGAACGCAAGGCCCAGGCCCTGTTCCTGCAGCGCTCCATCCGCGACAACACCTCCCTCGTCGTCCTGGAACGCCTGCGCCGCCTGCGCTTCGTGCGCCGCGGCGCCGAACGCGAACTCGCCCAGGACTACACCGACCGCCTGCGCGTGCGCACCCCCTCCATCGAGCACGAGGTCCGCAAACTCTCCGGCGGCAACCAGCAGAAGGTCGTCCTCGCCCGCTGGCTCGCCCGCAAGCCCAAGGTCCTCATCCTCGACGAACCCACCCGCGGCATCGACGTCGGCGCCAAGGCCGAGATCTACCAGATCATCGCCGACCTCGCCCAGGAAGGCATCGCCGTCCTGGTCATCTCCTCCGAACTCCCCGAAGTCCTCGGCCTCGCCGACCGGATCGTCGTCATGCAGAACGGCCGCATCACCGGCGAACTCCCCCGCGCCCGGGCCACCGAGGAAGCCATCCTCGCCCTCGCCATGGCCGACGACATCACCCACGACAAGCCGACCACCGCCCCCACGACGACGACCGCCCCTGGAGCCCGCGCATGAGCACCACCACCGCCCGGCCGACCGCCGAGAACGGCGCACCACACCGGCCCACCAAGAACCGCGCCTCGCTCCTGGCCTCCATCGGCGGTCAGAACCTGAGCCTGATCGGCGCCCTCGTCCTGGTGCTGGCCCTGTTCGGCATCCTGAACGACAACTTCCTCAGCATCACCAACATGCAGGTCATCGCCGAGGCCGCCACCATCACCGGCCTCCTCGCCGTCGTCCAGACCGTCGTCATCATCTGCGGCGGCCTCGACATCTCCGTCGGCTCCCAGGTCGGCATCGCCTCCGTCGTCTCCGCCATGGCCTTCACCTCCGCCGGCTCCAACGCCCTCGCCGGCATCGCCGCCGCCATCGGCATCGGCATCGCCGTCGGCATCCTCAACGGCGTCATCATCGTCTACGGCCGCGTCAACCCCACCATCGCCACCCTCGCCGGCCTCGCCGCCTACAAGGGCATCGCCCAACTCGTCTCCAACGGCCGCGCCCAGGGCTACGTCCTCAACAACGACCTCTTCGTCTTCCTCGGACGCGGCAAGATCGCCGGCCTGCCCGTCATGGTCTGGCTCCTCATCGTCGTCGCCACCACCGTCCACCTCCTCCTCAAGTACACCGACATCGGCCGCAACATCTACGCCATCGGCGGCAACGACACCGCCGCCCGCCTCGCCGGCATCAACATCAACAAATACCTCGTCTCCGTCTACGCCCTCATCGGCATCGTCGCCGCCGTCGCCGGCATCCTCCTCACCGCCCGCACCGGCTCCGGCCAGCCCACCTCCGGCAGCGAAGGCCTCGAACTCAAGGCCATCACCGCCGCCGCCCTCGGCGGCTGCGCCCTCAAGGGCGGCAAGGGCGGCATCGGCGGCACCCTCCTCGCCGTCGCCCTCCTCGGCTGCCTCGAGAACGGCCTCACCGTCGAAGGCATCAACTCCTTCTGGCAGAACGTCGCCCAGGGCGCCCTCCTCGTCGCCGCCGTCGTCATCCAGCAGCGCCGCAACGGCGAACGCGCCATCGGCCTCCCCGCCTAGACACCGGGCCCAGGCCTCCGGACCGATCGGCCCGGAGGCCGTGCCGGGTCAGCGACTTCCGCACCCGCCCGGCCGGCGGCGCCCGTTCGACGAACGGACCGCTCCGGTCGCGCCCGTGGGGAACGGCGAGGGCCGCCGAGGGTCGGCCCGCTCGCCACAGACTGCCGGTGGTACCCGACTGGACCGGGTGCCACCGGCGGTTCCGTACCGGCCGCGTGGCCTCCGACTCACCACCGGGCCCGTCCCGGAACCGCGTTCGACGGAGCCGTCCTCGACGGGACCGTCTCGATGGAGCCGTATCCGATCCGCCCGAGGGAGCTGACCACAGTATGGTGATGCCCGATCAGGGGCTGCTCGCCCAGCAGCGCCGCGCCCTCATCCTGGAGGCGGTCCGGCGCGACGGCGCCGTGCGGGTGTCCGACCTGTCCGTCGCGTTCGGAGTCTCCGACATGACGATCCGGCGCGACCTCGACGCCCTGGCGCGGTCCGGGGCGGTGGAGAAGGTGCACGGCGGCGCGGTCACCGCCGGCACCGCCCAGGAGCTCGGCTTCGAGGTGAAGTCCACCCTCGAATCGGCGGCCAAGGCCACCATCGCCGAGGCGACCGCCGCCCTGGTCGAACCCGGCACGGTGGTGGCCCTCAGCGGCGGTTCCACCACGCACGCCGTGGCGACCCAGCTGCTGAACGTCCCGGACCTGACCATCCTCACCAACTCGCTGCCGATCGAACGCCTGGTGCGCGGCGCCACGGACACCGCCCAGCGGCCGCCCGTCGTGCTCCTGACCGGCGGCAGTGCGACGCCCTCGGAGGCCCTCGTCGGGCCCATCACCGACCAGGCCATCGCCTCGCTCCACGTCGATCTGCTGATCCTCGGCACCCACGGGGTCACCGAGAACGAGGGGCTCACCAGCCCCAATCTCGCGGAGGCCCAGGCCAACCGGATGTTCATCTCGCGCGCCCGCCGCGTCGCGGTGGCGGCGGACCACACCAAGTGGGGCGTCACGGGGCTCAGCACCTTCGCCGACCTGGACCAGATCGGCTGGTTCGTCACCGACGACGGGATGCCGCCGCAGGCCCGTGCCGTCCTCGCGGAGCGGGTCGGCAAGCTGATCATCACCACCCCCGGCGCCGCCCCGGAGAACGACGGCAGGAAGCCGGGCCCGCTCCCGCGGGGGCCGCGGCCGCCGGAGTGACCGCCGCGGAGCGGCGGTGGCACGGCCGGTCGGCCCTCGGGACCGGGTCGGTCCTCGGGACCGGGTCGGTCCTCGGGACCGGGTCGCCCCTCGGGAACGGGTCAGTCCTTGGGGACGGGCGCGACGACGAGTTCGCCGACCGTGTCTTCCAGCACCGCGCGGGCCTGGCCGGAGATCCCGTCGTCGGTCACGAAGCAGTCCACGTCGGCCAGGGTGGCGAAGGAACTCAGCGCCACCACACCCCACTTGGTGTGGTCCGCGACCACCGCCACCCGGCGCGCGGCGGCCACCAGGGCCCGGTTGGTCTCGGCCTCGGCGAGGTTGGGGGTGGTGAGCCCGGCCTGCTCGGAGACCCCGTGCGTGCCGAGGATCAGCAGGTCCATGTGGAGGCTGCGGACCGCCTGGTCGGCCAGCGGCCCGACCAGCGCCGCCGAGCGGGTCGGGCTGCCGCCGGTGACCAGCAGGGTCGGCGCCGCGTCGCCCAGCTCCCGGCGGGCGGTGCGCAGCAGCTCGGCGACGGGCAGGGAGTTGGTGACGACGGTCAGGCGGGGGACGGTGAGCAGTCGCGAGGCGACGGCGAAGGACGTGGTGCCGGCGGAGAGCGCGACGACGGTGCCGGGCTCGACCAGGGCGGCGGCCGCGTCCGCGAGGGCCGCCTTGGCCGCGGACTCCCGGGTGGACTTGGCCTCGAAGCCGGGTTCGTCGGTGGTCGCGGTCGGTCCGGTCACCGCGACGGCGCCGCCGTGGACCTTCTCCACTCCGCCGCTGCGGGCGAGCGCGTCGAGGTCCCGGCGGATGGTCATGTCCGAGACGCCGAGCTCCTCGACCAGGTCGGCGACCCGGACGGCGCCGTCCCTGCGGACGTACTCCAGGATGAGCGCCCGACGCTGCTGCGCCAGCATGCCCTGATCCGCCACGACGCTCCCCGTTCCGGTCCCTGTCCCGCCCACGGCCGCGCGCGGCGCGCCTGTGCGCCGTCGGCCGGGTCTGCCGGCCACCAACGTAGCGCAGGGGAGAACAGGATCGAACGGCGGAGCGCCTCCTTCCGGTCGTGTCCGGGGGCTCGCCCGCCCGCCGCTGGTGGAACGTGTTGACCTGGCCGTCCTCGGCCCGCTGCTGCGGCGAACCGCGGCCCGGGCACGTCCTGGGGCGGCCGCCGGGCGCGCCCGGCGCGGTCCGCGCGCCCCCTCGGGCACCGTCGCGACCCGCGAAACCGCCTGGACCCGCCCGCTTCCCCGGCGTCCGCCCGGCCCCGCGGCACCGGCCTCTCGGGCCCCGCGTGTCCGTCCTGGCGCGGCCGCCGCCCGCCGTGCCAGGCTCGCCGTAGGTTCCCGATTCACCACCGTTGCTTTTTGCTCATTTATGTTTGATTATGTGGTGCCACAGTCCGTTGGCGGAGCGAGGCACTCGCCGCCCGGGACCCCCGCCGAGAGGAAGCCGTGATCAGGACGACCAGCAAGCTCGCCGACGGGCGCGAGCTGATCTATTTCGACAGCGACGTGCCCGCCCACCGCGGCACCGCGGACCTCCGCCCCCTGGAGGCCCCGGCCAACCGCTCGGAGATCCGCCGCGACGCGGTGACCGGCGCCTGGGTGACCGTCGCCGCCCACCGCCAGGCCCGGACGTACCAGCCGCCGGCCGACGAATGTCCGCTCTGCCCGTCCCGCGACGGCCGGTTCAGCGAGATCCCCGACGCCGACTACCAGGTCGCCGTCTTCGAGAACCGCTTCCCCTCGCTCGCCGCGGACAGCCCCGCCCCCGAGGGCGCCGCCGGCGACCCGCTGCGCACCGCCCTGGCCGGCACCGGTCGCTGCGAGGTCGTCTGCTTCACCTCCGACCACCAGTCGTCCTTCGCCGCCCTGGACGAGGCGCACGCCCGGCTGGTCCTGGACGCCTGGACCGACCGCACCGCCGAACTCTCCGCGCTGCCGGGCGTCGAGCAGGTCTACTGCTTCGAGAACCGCGGCGCCGAGATCGGCGTCACGCTCGCCCACCCGCACGGCCAGATCTACGCCTTCCCCTTCGCCACCCCGCGCACCGCCCGGATGGTGGAGCAGGCCGCGAAGCACCGGGCCGCCACCGGCCGCAACCTCTTCGAGGACCTGCTCGACGCCGAGCGCGGCGACCCCCGGCGCACCGTCCTCACCGGCCGGCACTGGACCGCCTTCGTGCCGTTCGCCGCCCGCTGGCCCTACGAGGTGCACCTCTACCCCAACCGCCGGGTCGGCGACCTCACCCGGCTCACCGAGGCCGAGCGCGCCGAGTTCCCCGGTGTCTACCTGGAGCTGCTGCGCCGCTTCGACCGGCTGTTCACCGCACCCGGCGCCGACGGGCCCGCCGCGCCGACCCCGTACATCTCCGCCTGGCACCAGGCCCCCGCCACCAACGGCGCGGAGCTCGCCCTGCACCTGGAGCTGTTCACCATCCGGCGGACCGCCGACAAGCTGAAGTACCTGGCCGGCGTGGAGTCCGGCATGGACGCCTTCGTCAACGACGTGTCGCCCGAGACGGCCGCCGAGCGACTGCGCGAGGTGGCGTCATGAGCGCCGCCCGCAGGTACCTGGTCACGGGTGGCGCCGGCTATGTCGGCAGCGTGGTCGCCGCCCACCTGCTGGAGGCGGGACACCGGGTGACCGTCCTGGACGACCTCTCCACCGGCTTCCGCGAGGGTGTGCCGGCCGGCGCCGAGTTCGTGCGGGGGCGCATCCAGGAGGCGGGCGAGGTCCTCGACGCCTCCTTCGACGGGGTGCTGCACTTCGCGGCCTCCTCGCAGGTCGGCGAGTCGGTCGCGGACCCGGAGAAGTACTGGCGCAACAACGTGGCCGGCTCGCTGGAGCTGATCAGCGCGATGCGCGCGGCGGGCGTGCGCAAGCTGGTGTTCTCCTCCACCGCCGCCACCTACGGCGAGCCGGAGTCGGTGCCGATCGCCGAGACCGCCCGCACCGCGCCCACCAGCACCTACGGCGCCACCAAGCTGGCCGTCGACCACCTGATCACCAGCGAGGCCGTCGCGCACGGCCTGGCCGCCGTCTCGCTGCGCTACTTCAACGTGGCCGGCGCGTACGGCGCCTACGGCGAGCGGCACGACCCCGAGTCGCACCTGATCCCGCTGGTCTTCCAGGCCGCGCTCGGGCAGCGCCCGCACATCGCGGTCTACGGCGACGACTACCCGACCGAGGACGGCACCTGCGTCCGCGACTACATCCACGTCGCGGACCTCGCCGACGCCCACCTGCTGGCGCTGGACGCCGCCGAAGCGGGCGAGCACCTGATCTGCAACCTCGGCAACGGCAGCGGCTTCTCGGTCCGCGAGGTCATCGAGTCGGTCAAGCGCGTCACCGGCCGCGAGATCCCGGTGGTCACCGCCGAGCGCCGGGCCGGCGACCCCGCCGTCCTGGTGGCCTCCGCCGAGCGCGCCCACCAGAGGCTTGGCTGGACCCCCAAGCGCCCCAACCTCGACGACATCGTCGCCGACGCCTGGAACTTCACCCTGGAGCACCCCGCATGACCACCTTCCGGACGCTGTTCTCCGCCGACCCCGAGGGCACCTGGGCCGCCCCCGGCCGGGTCAACCTGATCGGCGAGCACACCGACTACAACGACGGCTTCGTCCTTCCCGTCGCCCTCCCCCACACCACCCGCGTCCAGGCCCGCCGCCGCGACGACAGCCTGCTGCGCCTGCACAGCACCCGGGGCGGCGACGAGATCACCACCCTCGACCTCGACAAGCTGGAGCCCGGGACCACCACCGGCTGGACCGCGTACCCCGCGGCCGTCGTCTGGGCCCTTCGCGACGCGGGCCACGCCGTCGCCGGCGCCGATCTGCTGATCGACAGCGACGTCCCCGAGGGCGCCGGCCTCTCCTCGTCCGCCGCCCTGCAGTGCGCCGTCGCCACCGCCTACAACGACCTGTACCACCTCGGCCTGGACGGGATGCAGCTCGCCCTGCTCGCCCAGCGCGCCGAGAACGCCTACGTCGGCGTCCCCTGCGGGATCATGGACCAGACCGCCTCCCTGTGCTGCCGCGCGGGCCACGCGCTCCTCCTCGACACCCGCGACCTCACCAGCCGCCAGGTGCCGCTCGACCTCGAAGGCGCCGGCCTGCGGCTGCTCGTGATCGACACCCGGGTCAAGCACGACCTCGCCGACGGCGCCTACGCGAAGCTGCGGGCCGGCTGCGAGCGGGCCGCCGAGCTGCTCGGCCTCGCCGCCCTGCGCGACCTCACGGCCGACGCCCTGCCCGCGGCCCTCGACCGGCTGCCGGCCGAACTGCGGCCGCTGGTCCGCCACGTGGTCACCGAGGACGACCGGGTACGGCAGGCCACCGCCCTGCTCGACGCCGGCGACCTGGCCGGCATCGGCGCGGTCCTCACCGCCGGGCACGCCTCGCTCCGCGACGACTACGCGGTCTCCTGCCCCGAGACCGACCTCGCCGCGGACACCGCCGTGGCCGCCGGCGCCCTCGGCGCCCGGATGACCGGCGGCGGCTTCGGGGGCTCGGTCATCGCGCTCGTCCACCAGGACGACGCCGACCGCGTCACCGCCGCCGTCACCGCGGCCTTCGCGGCCGCCGGCCACGCCCTGCCGCGAAGCTTCGCGGCCACTCCCGCCGACGGCGCCCGCCGCATCGCCTGACGGGCGTCGACGGGCGGCCGTCGACGTGCCCCGGTCCGCCCGTGTCGTGCCCCGGGCGGGCCCGGGCACGACCATGTCCGCGGCTGCGGTCCCCGGCCCGTTCAGGGGCGGGGACGTTCAGGGGCGGGGGCGGGTGGCGGTGTCGAGGTAGAAGGCGTCGATGGTCTGGACGGCCTGCTCGAACTCGTCCAGGTTGACGGGCTTGGCCACGTACGCGTTGGCGTGGCTGCTGTAGGCGCCGGTGACGTCGTCCGGGGCGGTGGAGGTGGTGAGCACGACCACCGGGATGGTCCGCAGGTCGTCGTCGTTCTTCAGGACCTTCAGCAGGTCGCGCCCGTTCATCCGGGGCATGTTGAGGTCGAGGACGATGAGGTCGGGACGCACGCTGTCCGGGGCGCGCAGGTATTCGAGGGCGGCGACGCCGTCGGTGACCTGGACCAGGTTGCGCTCCCCGCGCTCGGAGAGGGCTTCCTCGATGAGCATCGCGTCGGCGGCGTCGTCCTCCACGAGCAGGACATCGAAGGGGCGGGCGGTGGTCATCATCGGGTGCTCCGCGGGTTCTCGGTCGGGTGGTGGAAAAGCCCCGGCCAGCGCCGGCGGGCACCTTGACGGGTCATGCCGCAGGCGGCGCCGATCTGCGGGTAGCCGGCACCCGCGCGCGCGGCGTCGCCGGCCGCCTCCCGCTGGAGCCGTTCGGTGGCCTGCCGGAGGTGGTCGAGTACGTGGAGCAGGCTCAGCGCCTGGGCGGTGTCGCTCACCGCGGGAGCGGCGGGGACCGCCGTCAGCCGCCCGGCCAGCCGCCGGGCGAGGTCTCCCATCGCGGCGTCCGCGATCGCGGCCGCCTCCTGCGAGGTGGTACGCAGTACGAAGTTCTTGCCGGGCATGACAGGCACTCTAGGCCCAGAACCAACCCACGACAACAACCGTTGTCGTCCGCCCTCTAGAGTGGCCTCGCCGCATCCGATCGAAGGCATCGGGCAGAGCGAGGAGTTGACACGATGACCGGCGACGACAGTGACCGGAGGTCCGGCGGGGGCCTTGCCACATGGACGACCCGGCGGTGGCTCCGGGTGGGAGTCACCGCGTCCCTGGTGGTCCTCACCCTGCTCGGAGTGGCGGGGGCGTGGGTACTGTCCCGCACCCAGTCGATCAGCACCGACCTGGTGGACGTGCGCTCCCCCGCGCTCGCCAGCGCGTTCCGCCTGGAGTCGGCCCTGCTCAACCAGGAGACCGGGATCCGTGGCTACGGCCTCACCGGCACCCCGGAGTTCATGGCGCCCTACCAGCAGGGGCTCGCCGAGCAGCGGACGGAGACCGCACAGCTGACGGAACTGCTCCACGACGACCCCTCCGGCCTCGCCGACCTGAAGGCCGTGCAGGACGCCGTGACGAGCTGGCAGGAGCGGATCGCCCGGCCGATCGCCGCCACGCCACCCGGCACGCCCTCGCCGCTCGCGGCCGGCAGCGCCCTGGAGGGCAAGAACGCCTTCGACGACGTACGGGCCGCCCTGAGCGGCCAGGAGGACCGGCTGCGCGAGGACCGCGACGCCGCGCGGAGCGACCTCGCCGCCATGATGCGGCTGCGGAACTGGGTGTTCGGCGCCGTCGCCGTGCTGATCGCCGCCCTCGCCGCCCTGGTGTTCGAGGGGCTGCGCCGGGGCATCACCGAGCCGCTGGACCAACTCGTCGCGGACGCCCGCACCATCGGCGGCGGCGACTTCGACCACCCCATCACCCCGACCGGCCCCGCCGACCTCCGGCACCTGAGCGGCGAGATCGACTCCATGCGCCGGCGCCTGGTGCGGGAACTGGCCTTCACCGAGGAGGCCCGGCTGCGCCTGGACGAGCAGGCGGCGGACCTCCAGCGGTCCAACACCGAGCTGGAGCAGTTCGCCTACGTCGCCTCCCACGACCTCCAGGAGCCGCTGCGCAAGGTCTCCAGCTTCACCCAGCTCCTCCAGCGCCGCTACGGGGGCCGGCTCGACGCCAAGGCCGACCAGTACATCGCCTTCGCGGTCGACGGTGCGAACCGCATGCAGGTCCTCATCAACGACCTCCTCGACTTCTCCCGGGTGGGCCGGCTCCACCACGCCCACCAGGAGGTCGACCTGGACCAGGTGCTGGAACAGACCCTGGCCGCGCTGAGCGTGGGCATCGAGGAGGCCGACGCGAAGATCACCCACGATCCGCTGCCGACCCTGGTCGCCGACCCCACCCAGATGGGGATGCTCTGGCAGAACCTGATCGGCAACGCGGTCAAGTTCCGCCGCCCCGGCGTGGCGCCGGAGATCCACGTCTCGGCCGTCCGGGAGGACGCGCTCTGGCACTTCGCGGTGACCGACAACGGCATCGGCATCGCACCGGAGTTCGCCGAGAAGGTGTTCGTGATCTTCCAGCGGCTGCACACCAAGGACGCCTACTCCGGCAGCGGCATCGGGCTGGCGATGTGCAAGAAGATCGTCGAGTTCCACGGCGGCACCATCGCCATCGACCCCGACCACCGCGAGGGCGCCCGCATCACCTTCACCCTGGCACCCGAACCGCCGCAGCGCCCCGGCCCGCCGACCGGCGAGACCGCGGCCCGATCCGACACGGAGCAGGCACGATGAGCACGGCCGTGGCAGCCACCCCCGGCGCCGCCCCCGACGAACCGCTGTACCGCGTCCTCCTCATCGAGGACGACCAGGGCGACGCCCTGCTCGTGGAGGAGCTCCTCCACGACACCGGGCTGCGGTTCGAACTCACCACCCGGCCCACCCTCGCCGAGGCCCGCGCCGCCCTCGCCGCCCACCCGGCCGACTGCATCCTCCTCGACCTGCACCTGCCCGACGCCACGGGCACCGCCGCGGTCACCGCCGTCCGCGCCGTCGCCCCCCACACGGCAGTGATCGTCCTCACCGGCTTGGCGGAGGCCCAGGCGGGCACCGAGGCGATGGCCGCCGGCGCCCAGGACTACCTCGTCAAGGGCAAGGTCGAGGCGGACCTGCTGCACCGCACCGTGCGCTACGCCGTGTACCGCAGCCAGACCGAGCGCGCCAGCATCGAGGCCCAGGCCGCCCGCCTGCGGGCCGAGGAGAACGCCCGCCTGGAGCGGGGGCTGCTGCCCCCGCCGATCCTCGGCACCTCCACGGTCACGGTGACCGCCCGCTACCTGCCCGGAGCCACCACGGCCCTGCTCGGCGGGGACTTCCTCGACGTCGTGGAGGGCGACGACGGACTGCTGCACGCCGTCGTCGGCGACGTCAGCGGACACGGCCCCGACGCCGCCGCACTCGGCGTGCTGCTGCGGATCGCCTGGCGCTCCCTGGTACTCGGCGGACACCGCGGCGAGAGCCTGCTCCACCTGATGGAGCGCATCCTGATCGCCGAACGCGGCAACCAGGTGCTCTTCGCCACCTGCACGCTCCTCACGCTCGACCAGAACGCCACCACGGCCACCCTCCACCTGGCCGGCCACCACGAGCCCCTGCTCACCACGGCGCACGGCACCCGTGAGCTGACCGCCGCCCACGGCATCGCCCTGGGCATCGCCCCCGGACTGGGCAGCTGGACCCCGACCGTCATCCCCCTCCCGGCCGACGGCGCGCTCACCCTCTACACCGACGGCCTCACCGAGGGGCACGACGGGACGACGAAGGGACGGCTCGGCGTCGACGGCCTGCTCCGACTGATCGGCACCCTGCCCCCGGCCGACCCGGCCGCCCACGTCGACCTCCTCATCAAGGAGACCCACGCCCTCAACGCCGGCCGCCACACCGACGACCTCGCCGTCCTCCGCCTCGACTGGGGCAGCCGCCCCCCGTCGGACTGACCGGCCGGGGGCCGCCGGGGCGCGCCCCGGCGGCCGGAGCCGGGGTCAGGCGCGGTGGTACTGGACCGGGGCGGGGAGGGGGGCGCCGAGGGTGATGGCGGCGTGGCGGGGCCAGTAGGGGTCGCGCAGGAGTTCGCGGCCGAGCAGGACGGCGTCGGCCCGGCCGGCGGCCAGGATCTCCTCGGCCTGGGCGGGGTCGGTGATCAGGCCGACGGCCGCCACCGGCATGCCGGTCCCGTTGCGCACCGCCTCGGCGAAGGGCACCTGGTAGCCGGGGCCGGCGGTGATCCTGGCGTCGGGGGCGATGCCTCCGGTGGAGATGTCCATCAGGTCCACGCCACGGGCCTGGAGCTCCTTGGCGAACCGGACGGTGTCCTCCGACGTCCAGCCCTCGCGGTCGTCCTGCGGGTCCTCGGTGAGCCAGTCGGTCGCGGAGATCCGGAAGAAGAGCGGCAGGTCCTGCGGCCACACCGCCCGGACGGCGTCGACGACCTCCAGCGCGAAGCGGATCCGTCCCTCGAAGGAGCCACCGTAGGCGTCGGTGCGGTGGTTGCTGTGGGGCGAGAGGAACTGGTGGATCAGGTAGCCGTGGGCACCGTGGATCTCGGCGACCTGGAAGCCGGCGTCGAGCGCCCGGCGGGCGGCGTCGGCGAACTGCCGTACGACATCACCGATCTGCTCCTCCGTCAGCTCCTCCGGCGTGGTGTGCGCCGACGAGAAGGGCACGGCGCTCGGGCCGACCGGCGTCCAGCCGTGGGCCTCGTCCGGGCCGATGGCGCGGCCGCGGTCGACCCAGGTGCGCTCGGTGGAGGCCTTGCGGCCGGCGTGGGCGAGCTGGATCGCGGCAACCGTGCCCTGCGCCTTCAGGAAGGCGGTGATCCGCCGGAACGCCTCGACCTGGGTGTCGTTCCAGATGCCGAGGTCGTACGGGCTGATGCGGCCCTCCGGGCTGACGGCGGTGGCCTCGGTGACGATCAGCCCCGTGCCGCCGGTGGCGCGGGCCGCGAGGTGGGTGAAGTGCCAGTCCGTCGGGACACCGGCCCCGTCGCCGTCCGGCACGGCGCTGTACTGGCACATCGCCGCCATCCAGACACGGTTGGGGACGGTCAGCGACCTCAGGGTGTACGGGGTGAAGAGAGTGGTGCTCATGTCGGGTCTCCTGAATGAGGCGGCGGCGCCATCCATATACTTGCAGTCACGCCCTACTGCGTACGACAATAGTTGCACACGCCTCATTACGGCAAGGGGCGACCTTCGCCGCCCCGGAGCGCCCCGCGGACAGCCGGACCGGCCCGGTCGCCCGCGCTACGGGAGGAGCGCCTGGATGCCCAGGACGGCGGCGCCCCGGGCCCACTCCTCCCACGTAAGCGGACGCAGGGTCAGCGGGCACTTCGCCGCCGCCTTGAAGCAGTGCGCGGCGTACGCCTCCCTGATGTGGATCCCGAAGAGGTCGTAGGTGTCGAGCCCTTCACCGGTGACGACGACGCGCTCGGGCCCGAGGAGGCTCACCAAGGTGGCGATGCCGACCCCGATGGCCCGGCCGGCCGTGGCGAAGGCCTCCCGGGCGGCCCGGTCGCCGGCCCGGGCGAGCTGGACGACGTCGTCGAAGTCGAGGTCCGCGCGGCCGGTCGCACCGCGGGCCGAGGCGAGGATGGCGCCGCCGGCCGCGAAGACCTCGACGCAGCCGACCCCGCCGCAGTGGCAGGGCGGGCCGTCCGGGTCGATGCTGATGTGCCCCAGCTCGCCGGCGACCCCGTAGGCCCCGGTGACCAGTTGGCCGTTGACGACCAGCCCGGAACCGACCCCCGAACCGATCGTGACCAGCGCGAAGTTCTCCGTCCCGATCCCCTCGCCGAACCAGTGCTCGGCGGCGGTCAGGGCCTTGACGTCGTTCTCCACCGTGACGCTCAGCCCGGTCGCCCTCGCCAGTTCGTCCGCCAGTGGGACGTCGCGCCAGCCGGGAAGGACGGAGTACCGGACGAGGCCGGCCGACCGGTCCACGTCACCGGAGACCGCGACCCCGAGGCGCCTCGTACGCTCCCGGAACACCGGGTCGGCGTCGAGGAGTTCCTCGACGAGTTCACCCAGCAGCCCGCAGACGGCCTCCGGGCTGCGGTCCTCGCCCAGCCGACGGCCGCCGGTGACCCGCAGACCGGCCCGCAGGTCGCAGACCACGCCGAACAGGGCCTCGCCGCTGATCTTGATTCCGACGAAGAACTCCCGGTCCACCGTGACGGCCAACGGGTTGACCGGGCGGCCGGCCCCGGGCGCGGTACGCTCCGGGGGGAGTTCGTGCAGATAGCCGTCGACGATGAGCGGCCTCGCAGCCTTGGTGACGGCGGTCGAGGACAGGCCCGTACGACGGGCCAGTTCGACCCTGCTGAGCGGACTCCCGGCCAGCAGGAGGGCGAGGACGGCGGTCTCGGCCGGGGCCGTGACCAGCGGCTGCGCGTGATTCGGGAACACCACCGCAACGTACTCGCAAATAATTTACTTTGTCCAGTATTAAAGTACGCGGCCGGGGTCGTTCCGGTGCCGGGCCCGCTCACCGCCGTGAAGGCCCGACCGCGCCGGCTACGGCGTGGCGGGCCCGACGGCCGGGCGGCCCAGCACCCGCGTCCCGGCACCGGGCCACGGGTCAGGCGGTCAGCACCCCCGAGCCGAGCAGGCCGAGGAGGATCACGCCGATGGCGATCCGATAGGCGACGAAGGCGTTGAAGGAGTGCTTGGCGACGTACTTCAGCAGCCAGGCGATCGAGCCGTAGGCGACCACGAAGGAGACCGCGGTGCCGACGACCAGCGGCGTCGTGCTGACCCCGGCGCCCAGGGCGTCCTTCAGCTCGTACAGGCCGGCGCCGGTGAGGGCGGGGATGCCGAGGAAGAAGGAGAGCCTGGTCGCGGCCACCCGTTCGAGGTCGAGCATCAGGCCCGCGGACATCGTCGCGCCGGAGCGCGAGAAGCCGGGGAACAGCAGCGCGAGGATCTGCGCCGAGCCGACGATCATCGCGTCCTTGAAGCCGGTGTCGTCCTCGCCGCGCTTGTGGCGGCCCATCTGGTCGGCCGCCCACATCACGCCGCTGCCGACGATCAGGGAGCCGGCCACCACCCAGAGCGAGGCCAGCGGGCCCTTGATCAGGGGCTTGGCGGCCAGGCCGACCACGACGATCGGAACCGTCGCGAAGATGACCCACCAGGCGAACTTGTAGTCGTGGTGGTACCGCTCCTCGCGGTTCACCAGGCCGCGGCCCCAGGCGGAGACGATCCGCACGATGTCCTTGAGGAAGTAGAGCAGCACGGCCGCGATGGCGCCGACCTGGATGACGGCGGTGAAACCGACGACGGAGGCGTCGTCGACCGGGATGCCCATCAGCCCCTCGGTGATCTTCAGATGGCCGGTGGAGGAGATCGGCAGGAACTCGGTCACCCCCTCCACGACTCCCAGGACAACGGCCTGTCCGACGGTGATCGCGCTCACGTGCACCTTCCCAGTGGTGTCGGCACTCTCCCGGGGGCCGAGGTGCGGCGCTCCGGGCCATCGCATACGACGACAGGAATGTAGACGTAAGCGGCGGCGCCGTCCAACCGGCTCGGACGCTCGATCGGCTGGCGCCCCGCACCGGACCCGTTGACGTAGTTAGTGATTACCCACTAACTTGCCCGCATGGTCAGGATGAGCGCAGAGGACAGGCGCGAGAGCGTGATCCGCGCGGCGATCGCCGAGTTCGCGCGGCGCGGATACCACGGCACCTCCACGGAGGCGATCGCCAAGCGGGTCGGCGTCTCGCAGCCCTACCTGTTCCGGCTCTTCCCGAGCAAGAAAGCGATCTTCGTCGCCGCCTCGCTCCGCTGCATCGAGGACACCGGCCGGGTGTTCGAGGAGGCCGCGAAGGGGCTGGCGGGCAAGGAAGCCATGCGCGCCATGGCGAGGGCGTACATGCGGCTGATCGCGGACGACCCCGAGAAGCTCCAGATGCAGATGCAGACCTACATCGCCGTGGCCTCCGTCGAGGCGGACGGGGACAGCGGGTTCGGCGAGACCGTCCGGGCCGCCTGGACGCGGCTCTGGGACGCCGTGAACCTCCCGCTGGAGGCCGACGGCGACGAGACCACGAGGTTCCTGGCCTACGGCATGCTCATCAACACCCTGATGGCCATGGGGTTCCCGGCCGGACACCGGGTCTGGGAGGGCATCCGCCTCGACCAGGTCGTAGTCCCGCCGGAGGCGTAGGCGCGGGCGTAGGCGCGGCCGGATCCGCCGGGGCGGCTCGCGCCGCCGCGGCGTCCGGGGTCTCTCACGGGCCGCAAAGTTAGTAAGCGACAACTACATCCAGAGCACGCATCAACCGCTGGGGGGAAGCAATGTCACAGCAGCAGACGGCACGCCGAGGGGGTGTCACCTGGGCCCTCGTGATCACCGGTACCGCCGGATTCATGTCGGCCCTCGACAACCTGGTGGTCACCACCGCCCTGCCCGCCATCCGCGAGGACCTCGGAGGAGGGCTGGACAGCCTGGAGTGGATCGTGAGCGCGTACACGCTCACCTTCGCGGTCCTGCTGATGTTCGGCGCCGCGCTCGGTGACCGGTTCGGCCGCAGGCGGCTCTTCCTCGCCGGTATGACCGTCTTCACGGTCGCCTCCGCCGCCGCGGCCCTCGCGCCCGGCATCGACTCCCTGATCGCGGCACGCGCCGTCCAGGGCGTCGGCGCGGCCGTCATGATGCCGCTGACCCTGACCCTGCTCAGCGCCGCGGTGCCCCCCGAGAAGCGCGGGATGGCCTACGGCATCCTCGGGGCCATCAACGGACTCGGGGTCGCCCTGGGCCCGCTCATCGGCGGCAGCCTCACCGAACACGTCTCCTGGCACTGGATCTTCTGGCTGAACGTCCCGCTGGGCCTCGCCGTCCTGCCGCTCGCCCGCCTCCGCCTCGCCGAGTCCCACGGCGACGGCGCCACGCTCGACATCCCCGGCACCCTCCTCGTCAGCGGCGGCCTCTTCGGGATCGTGTACGGCATGGTGCGCGCCCCCTCCGACGGCTGGACCGACTCCTCCGTACTGACCGGCCTGGTCGCGGGCACCGCGCTGCTGGCCGCCTTCGTGGTGCACGGCATCCGCGCCAGGAACCCCATGCTCCCCATGCGGCTCTTCCGGTCCCGGGCCTTCTCCGCGATCAACGCTGCGAGCCTGCTGATGTTCCTGGGCATGTTCGGCTCGATCTTCCTGATCAGCCAGTACATGCAGGGCGTCCTCGGCTACTCGCCGACCGAGGCCGGGCTGCGGATGCTGCCCTGGACCGGCATGCCGATGCTCGTCTCCCCCTTCGCCGGCATCCTCTCCGACCGGTTCGGCGGCCGTCCGGTGGTGGCGGCCGGCCTGTTCCTCCAGGCCGCGGGCCTCGGCTACATCGCGGCCGTGGCCACCCCGCACACCTCGTACGCCGCCCAGCTGCCGGCTCTGATCATCAGCGGCGTCGGCATGGCCCTGTTCTTCGCACCCGCCTCCAACCTGGTCATGTCCAGCGTCCGCCCGCAGGAACAGGGCATCGCCTCGGGGGCCAACAGCGCGCTTCGCCAGGTGGGCGGGGCGCTCGGCGTGGCCGTCATGTCGTCGGTCTTCTCCGCCCAGGGCGGCTACGAGAGCGCGCAGCGCTTCGTCGACGGCCTGTACCCGGCGGTCGTGCTCGGCTCCGTGACGGTGGCACTCGCCGGTGTGGCGGCCCTGCTGCTCCCGGCCCGGCGCCCCACCGCGGGGGGCAAGGGCACGGACCCGGGCGCCGCGAACCAGGCGCCGGTCCTGGAGCCCACCGCGCTCTGAGCAGCGCGTCCCTGAACACCGCGTCAGCGGCAGCACCGCGCCGGCGGGAGTACCTCGCGGACCGGTCGCCCCGGGGTCAGCCCCCGGCGGCGACCGGTCCGGCCGAGCGGTGCTCCTGCGGGCTGACGCCGTGCACCCGCTTGAAGGCGGTGGAGAGGGCGAACGGGCTGCCGTAGCCGACCCGGTGGGCGACGGAGCCGAGCGTGGCGGCCGGGTCGTGCAGCAGGTCGGCGGCCAGCGCCAGCCGCCGGCGGGTGAGGTAGGACATCGGCGGTTCGCCGACCAGCTCGGCGAACCGGCGGGCCAGCGCGGCCCGGGAGACGCCGACCTCGGCGGCCAGGCCCGCCACCGTCCAGGGGTGGGCGAGGTCGCCGTGCAGCAGCCGCAGCGCGTGACCGACCAGCGGGTCGGTGTGGGCGCGGTACCAGGCCGGGGCGTCGGACTCGGGCCGGGCCAGCCAGCTGCGCAGGGTGGCGATCAGCAACAGGTCCAACAGCCGGTCCAGTACCGCGTCCTGCCCCGGCAGGTCCTTGCCGATCTCCTCGCCGAGCAGGTCGATCAGCGGGGAGTGCCAGGAGTCCGCGGTCACCACCAGGAGCGGGGGCAGCGCCTCCAGCAGGCCCCGGCTGACCTCGCCGCGCAGCTGGTACGTCCCGCTGAGCAGCACGTCCGGGCCGTCGGTGGCATCGCCCCAGGTGCGGGTACCGAGCGCCATCGTCTCGCACAGCCCGTCGCCGGCCGGGGTGCTGGAGCTCTGGTCGGGGTGGATCACCACCCGGGGCGGGGTGGTGGGGGTGTCGGCGAGCACGTACGCGTCCGGGCCCCGGGCGATCGCCACGTCCCCGGTGGCGAGCCGGACGGCGGCGCCGTGGTCGGGCAGCACCCAGGCGGTGCCGCGCACGGGTGTGATCAGGGTGAGCGGTGCCCGGTCCTCGACCCGGATCGCCCAGGGCGGGGTGAGGACCGAGCGGATCAGGAAGGCGCCCCGGGCCCTCGGCCCCGCCAGGAGTCCGGCCAGTGCGTCCATGGCGCCCGAGTGTAGACGCCGGGTGTGGACGCCCGCGTATGCGGTCGAGTGGCTCGGCGATGGTGCGGGCACCCGCCGGGGCGGTTGACTCGGGGGTGTCGGACAGCGGGCGTTCACTACGGGGAGTGTGTGGGATGGCGGGATTCAGAAGTGCGGTACTGCTGGCGGCGACCCTGGCCATGGGACTGAGCGCGGGTCTGTTCTTCGCCTTCTCCTGCTCCGTCATGCCGGGGCTCGGCAAGGCCGACGACCGGACCTTCGTGGAGACCATGCAGCGGATCAACGTGGCCATCCTGAACGGCTGGTTCATGCTGGTCTTCCTCGGCGCGCTCGCGCTCACCGTGCTCGCCGTGGTGCTGCAGTTCCGCGGCGGCGACCGGCGGCTGCTGCCCTGGCTGATCGCGGCGGCGGTGCTCTACACGGTGGTGCTGGTGGTCACGGGCGCGGTGAACGTCCCGCTCAACGATCAGCTGGCGGCGGCCGGTTCGCTCGACCGAATCCCGGACCTGGCGGCCGTGCGGGAGACCTTCGAGAGCAGCTGGGTGGGCTGGAACACCGTGCGGACGGTCGCCGCGACGGCCGGCTTCGGCTGCCTGCTGGCCGCCCTGGTGACCGGCGCGCGAAGCGCGCTCTGACGGTGCGCGGGGCCGGGCACCCGGCCGACGGCGAAGCCCCGGACCGGGTCCGGGGCTTCGCCGTCGGCCGGCGGGCCGCGACGCCGGACCACGCGGGGCCGGCGGGAGGCGGCCGGCCGCGCCCGAAACCCCGGCGGGGCACGCATGGAGCACCGCCCGGTGGGCATCCGCGCAGGGACCCGGAACGCCCGGGAGCTGCAACGGAGCGAGAGGAGCCCGCCGTGAGCGACCCCCGCACGGCGCCCAAGGTGCCCGACCTGCCGCCCGCCGAGGGCACGGAGGCACCCGACATCCCCGCGGCCGGTGGCGAGGAGGGCCGGACCCCGGCCGGAGGGCCGACCGCCGACCGGAACGGCTCGGCCGCGGAGACCACCAGGGCCGAGAACGAGGACGAGCCGCCGGACTGACCGGCGGCGCGGACGGAGCCCGAAGAGCGCGGGCGCTCCCCCCGGAGCGCCCGCGCCCGCGTATGCGCCCGTGCCCGTGGGCGCACGCCGGAGCACCGCCCGACCGGCTCGGGCTGTCGTGCACCGGAGCCGCCCCCGACCTCGCGGAGCCTGCGGACTCCGGCAACGTCTGCCGGTCCCAGGAGCACCGCGACGTCGCCATCCCGACCGTCGGTGGCCCGAAGGCCGTCGTCGAGCAGAGCCCGCTGAGCCGGGGCCGCTCGAACGAGGGCCAGATCGGCAGCCGACCGGTCACCTTCACGGCGGGCCGGCAGGGCTGGTGGAACCACACCAGCCTCAACGCGCAGTAGCCGGCGCCCTCCGCCGCGCCGCCACCGCGACGGGCCCGGGGGCCCGTCGCGGTGGCGGCAGGGGGGGTAAACGACTGGTTCCGGGACGCACCGTTCCGCGATCATGGAGCGGACACCCCCTGCCGACGAGGAGACCCACCCCATGGCCGCGCCCGCCGACCCCACGGTCCTCCACCCGCTGCCCGAGCACCCGAGGGTGGTGCTGCTCAAACCGCTGGTGAAGTCCCCGCTGATCGAGGTCGGGGAGTACTCGTACTACGACGACCCGGACGACCCGACCGCCTTCGAGACGCGCAACGTGCTGTACCACTACGGGCCGGAGAAGCTGGTGATCGGCAAGTTCTGCGCGCTGGGCACGGGCGTGCGCTTCCTCATGAACGGCGCGAACCACCGGATGGACGGCCCGTCCACCTTCCCCTTCCCCACCATGGGCGGCTCCTGGGCCGACCACTTCGACCTGCTCACCAGGCTGCCGAACCGGGGCGACACCGTGGTCGGCAACGACGTCTGGTTCGGCCACGGCGCCACGGTGATGCCCGGGGTGCGGATCGGCCACGGCGCGATCGTCGCCGCCGGCGCCGTGGTCACCGGCGACGTGCCCGACTACGGCGTCGTCGGCGGCAACCCGGCCCGTCTCATCCGCACCCGCTACGGCGCCGAGGACGTCGCCCGCCTGCTGGCGGTGGCCTGGTGGGACTGGCCCCCGGCGCACATCACCGAGCACGTGCGGACGATCATGGCGGGCGGCATCGCCGATCTGGAGGCCGCCGCGCCGCCCGGCGGTTCCTGATCCGGAGCCGGACGCTAGTCCACGGCCCGGCGGGCGACCAGGTTCCCGATCGCCGCGTAGACGATCGCCGGGATGCCGTAGTCGAGCAGGATCTGGACGGTCTGGCTGGAGACGGTGAAGAGCCCGCGCGACCAGGCGGCGAGCCAGTCGGCCGCGGAGTGGAACCAGCCGACGACGGTGTTTCCCTGATTGGCGCTGAGCAGATCCAGGATGATCCAGACGACGAGAATGCCTGCAACGATGTGGGCCGCTGCTCTGATGGCCGAATTCATTCCTCTCATGGCCACCGCTTAGCCCGTGGCGGCTGCGGCAAACCGGCCGAGGCCCGGTCAATTCCCTTGACCCTCAGGGCTGTTGTCCTGGCGAAGGTGCGTCCGGGGCCCGGGATGGACCGTCCGGACCAGCCGCCGCCCCAGCACCAGGTAGCCGAGCAGCGCGCCGAGGGTGTTGAGGATGACGTCGTCGATGTCGAAGGCCCGCCCGGTGATGAGCGCGCCCTGGACCAGTTCGACCAGCACCATGACCGCCGCCGTCCTGATCAGCACCCGGAACAGTCCGCGGGCCCTCGGCCACAGCACCGGTAGCAGCAGCCCGAACGGCACCCCGAGCAGCACGTTCCCGCCCACCTGGCGCAGCGCGTCCAGCGTGACGGCGTGCAGCAGGTAGTGCCGCAGCGAGTCGCCGGGGCGCAGGTTGCTGTGCACCCGGCCCACGGCCCCGGGCTCGGGCACCAGCGTGATGCGGGCCAGGAGGACGGCGAAGCCGACCATCGCGAGGAAGGCGGCGAGGAGGATGAGCCACCGGCCGACCGCCCTGGCCCAGGACCGCCGCTCGGGCGCCCGCTCCTGCACACCGTCCGACTCACCGATCGGCGGTTCCCCGTGGTCGGGCGGCGCCGGACGGCCGCGACGTCGCAGCCGTGCCGCCAGGGCCCACCGGGTACCGCCCCGGGGTCCGTCCCCGGCTTCCGTGTCGACCAGCTCTTTCGTCACGACTCCCCCGCCCGCTCAGGTGGTGCGCGACCGCCCGCCTACCCGCGCCGCGCCACCTCATGCCGCGTGTCCTCCTGCCGTGCGCGGGGCCGCCGGATCGGTGGCCGCCCCGGCGACCGCGCCACGGGTGCGATGCTTGAGTTCGCCCGGTGGTGTGCACGGTCCGCGGAAAGCGGGGCAGGTTCCTGGGGAACGGTCGGAGCGGTCGGTTCGAGCGAAAGGTGGCCGGGGTGGACGGCGGAAGCGTGTTCTGGTGGGTGGCCGGCGGGATCGTCGCGGTCACCGTGGTGGTGGCGGTCGTCCTGGTGGTCAAACTGGTCCGGGCCCGGAGACTGCTGGGCTCGGCCGGCATCCCGATGTCGAAGAAGGTGCTCTTCTGGGCGTCCATCGCCTATCTGATCAGCCCGGTGGACCTGCTGCCCGACCCGATCCTGCTGGATGACATCGGCTTCCTGCTCGTGGCCCTGCGCTCGTTGAACAAGGCCGGGCTCCGGGCGGGTGTCGGCCCCGCGGTCCGCAGCGCGGCCGGTTACGCGGCCGCGCGGCCGAGGCAGCGGCCGGAGGGTCCGACGTAGCACCCGGGCGGAACCGGTCGGGCGGGCACTCAGCCCGCGCGGGGCCTCAGCAGGTCCTGGACGAGGGTGTCCACCAGGGCGGCGGAGACGCGCGACCCCGTCAGGGCGCAGTAGACGACCGGGCCGACGAGGCCGTCGACGACGGCGTCGGGGTCGAGTCCGGGCGAGAACGCGCCCGCGTCGATCCCGCGGACGACCAGGTCGCGCTCCCGACCGCGGCGAGGGCCGAGGTAGCGCTCCTGGAGGCGCTCGGCCGTCCTGGGATCATGCTGCGCCTGGGCGAGCAGCGCGAGCAGGACCCGGCCGGCCGGGTCGACGGCGAGGAACTCCGCGAACCGGGCCAGGTAGGCGCGGACGGTCTCCGCCGTGGGCGCCTCCTCGGTCGGGACGGGGAGCTGCTTCTCGGTGTCCTCGATGAGCGTGTCGAGCAGGATCTCGACCTTGGAGGGCCACCAGCGGTAGATCGTCTGCTTGGCGACCCCGGCGCGGCGCGCGATCGCCTCGATGGTGAGCGCGCCGAACCCGTGCTCGACCAGCAGGTCGTCCGCGGCGTGGAGCACGGCCTGACGTGCGGTCTCGTCGCGCCGGTTGCCGGAGTGGGGTCTGCGGGGCGCGGAGCTCGTGGCGGGCATGCGGGACACAGTACCGGGACCGGCCCGAATCCTGTTGTCTAGACGCAACGACTCGTCTAGGTTGAGTCCCCCAACCATCAGGGAGCGCCTGTGTCCGCCACACCCACCGCATCCGCCCGCCGGGCCCTCGTCGTCGGAGCCTCCCGGGGCCTGGGGCTCGTCCTCGCCGACGAACTCGCCCGACGCGACTGGCAGGTGATCGCCACCACCCGCCGGGACAGCGCCGGACTGCGGGCGATCGCCGACGCCCGGAACGGCCGGCTGCGGATCGAGTCGTTGGAGATGACCAGCCCGCGAGAGCTGTCCGCCCTGCGCGAGCGCCTGGACGGCCGCCGGCTCGACCTGCTCTTCGTCAACGCCGCGATCAACCTGAGCAACCGGCCGATCGACGAGGTCCCGACCCACGAGTTCACGGAGGTGATGATCACCAACGCGCTGAGCCCCCTGCGCGCCCTCGCCGCCCTCCACGACCTCGTCGTACCCGGCGGCACGGTCGCCGTCATGTCCTCCGACCAGGGCAGCATCACCCGGAACACCGAGGAGGGCTACGAGCTCTACAAGGCCAGCAAGGCCGCCCTGAACCAGCTGATGCGCAGCTACGCCACCCGCCAGGCCGGCGACGGCCGGACCAAGCTGCTCATCGACCCCGGCCACAACCGGACGGAACTCGGCGGCTTCGACGCGCCGCTCGACCCCCGGGAGAGCATCCCCGCCGTCGTCGACGTCCTCGAAGCCCAGGCCGGCACCCCCGGCCTCCAGTTCCTGGACCTCCACGGCGAAGCCGTCCCCTGGTAGCCCCCGGGGTCCACCCCGTCCCGCCCGGCGAGGGCCGCCGGGCGGGACGCGGTGGGGGGCGGCGCGGGCCGGGAGGGTGCCCGGTCAGTGGAGGACGTCGAGGATCTGCTTCTGGAGGCCGTTGGAGTAGACCTCGTGCTCGACGAGCTGCAGCTTCTGCGCGTCCTTGTCCGTGGTGCTGAACAGGCGCTTGCCGGCGCCGAGCAGCAGCGGGTAGACGAGCAGGTGGTAGCGGTCGATCAGGCCGGCGTCGGAGAGGCCGTGGTTCAGGGTGGCGCTGCCGTGGACGATGATCGGGCCGCCCTCGGTCTCCTTGAGCGCGGCGACCTCGTCCAGCGAGCGCAGGATGCTGGTCTCGCCCCAGTTCGTGACCAGCTTGTCCGCGGTGAGCGTGGTCGAGACGACGTACTTCGGCATCGTCCGGTAGCGGGCGAACTCCGCCATGTCCGGCCAGACGGGGCTGAAGGCCTCGTAGCTGGTGCGGCCCAGCAGGATGGCGGTGGACTCCTCCTGCTCGCGCCCCTTGATCTCGAAGGCCTCGGGGAGGAACTCGACGTCCTTGAAGGTCCATCCGGAGTTGCGGTAGCCGGGCTCGCCGCCCGGCGCCTCGACGACTCCGTCGAGGGAGACGAACGCGGTGCTGATGAGAGTGCGCATGGTGGTCCTCGGTGTCGTTCTCGGGTGCGGTCGGGATATCCGGGCGGCGGTCAGCCGAGTACTCGTACGAGCCACCGCTGCCAGGCGTCCTCGGCTCCGTCGGTGTCCGCTCCGAACAGGTGGTGGAACATCAACGCCGTTCCGGCGCCGTGGTGGAAGGTGTAGAGGCCGTCCGCCGTGCGCAGCCCGAAGCGTTCGTCGTCGGCCCAGACCACCTCGCCGTCCAGCGGCGGCAGGCCGGCCGGCTCGGCCTGCGCCCGGGCGCCGACGGTCACCGGGGTGGGCAGCGACAGGGCGCCGGCGAGGGCCGCCCGGACGTCCTGCGCCGTCCGCCGGCCGGTCGGCGCCGCGGCGAACACCGGGACGGCCGTGCGGGCGGCGAAGTGGGTCAGGTACTGGGCCAGCGTGCCCAGGTGGAAGGGCCAGCCGCGGCGCAGCGCGTCGTACTCGTCCTGCCAGTCGTCGCCGAGGAGGCCGCTGTGGACGACGCGCAGGACGGTGGCGGCGCCGCCACGGCCTTCGATGAGGTACTCGAAGGCCATGAAGCGGCCGTCCTCGCCGGGTGACGTGCGGGTGGCCAGCCGCTTGCCGGGTTCGTAGGCGGTGACCAGGGCCTCCTCCCGGTGGCCGCCGGTCTCCATGGCCGCCGTGCCGCCCTCACGCGGTTCCACCTCGTTGCGGCCCATGAACCAGGAGTCGATCCCCGGGCCGGTGGCGATCGCCTCCCAGACCTGTTCGGGGCTCGCCGGCAGCGTGGTCTCCAGCTCGATCTCGAACGGGTGCGTCATCGTCGGTCCTCCTCCGCCGCTTCGGAGTTCGTCGCCGGGGGCGCCCCGGTGGCGCCCGGCGGCCCGGCCGGGTCGGGGATCTGGTGCAGCCCGACGACCACCCGGTGGGTCCGGCCGCCCGGCGCGCTCTCGTCGTGATAGCGGCCGACGAGGGCGGCCACGGTCCGGGACAGCTCCTCGGCGAAGGCCGCCCGGTCGGCCGCCGAGGCGAACCGCACCTCCGCGTCGATGCCGAAGGAGGCGACCCGCCGGCCGGCCCGGGAGGCGCCGGTCAGCAGTTGCCCGACCTCCTGGACCAGCCGTGACCCCAGGGCCAGCAGCCAACGGGCCGAGAGCTGGTCGGGCGAGCGGACCGGGTCCGGGCGCACGGCGGCCAGGGCGAGCGGGGAGATCACGTAGGAGGCGGCGGTGGCGCGGTACACCCGTTCGGTGACGTTGCCCTTACGCCGTTCCTCGGCGAGTTCGACGAGCCCGTGACGCTCCAGCTCCTTCAGGTGGTAGTTGACCTTCTGCCGGGGCAGCCCGAGGCGGCCGGCCAGCATGGTGGCCGAGCCGGGCTCGGCCAGGGCGGCGAGGATCCGGGACCGGATCGGGTCCAGGGAAGCCTCGGCCGCGGCGGGCTCTTCGATCACAGCGACGTCCAGCACCCCTCCAGAATGCTTCCGACAGGATTCTTTGTCAAGACAAGGGAATCTGTCGGTGAGCGGCTGCGAGCAAGGTCCCGGGGCTCTCGTGACCGCCGGGGGCCGGACACGCGACCGCCGTCCGGCCCGCGCCGGAGCGCGGGCCGGACGGCGGTTCGCCGGCAGGCTCAGTACGGCCGAGCTCGTACGGCCGCTCAGGACGACAGGCCGTGCGCTCGGGCCTCGGCGGTGCTCTTCAGGTCGCGCAGCCAGGATTCGAGGCCCTGCGCGAGGATCTCGGTCGCGGCGGGCACGTTCGCATCGACCTGGGGCCCGGTGTGGGTCTCCTCGGTGCGCACCAGGACACCGCCCCTGACCTTGACGAAGCTCCACACATGGACGCCGTCGATGTGCAGGCCCGCACCGATCGCGGGGCCGGTCCAGCGGATGCAGGAGTCGCGCTTGAGCTGCTCGACGGTCGAGGTGATCACCAGGTTGGTGGCGGGGGTCGAGGGATTCGGGGGCACCGGCGTCGTCCACCGGAAGGCCGAACCCCTGCGGAGCGGGCCGTCGTCGAGGCGGTCCGCCGTCGTCGAGGCGGTCCGCCGTCGTGACGGGGGGCTGCCAGGCCGGCCAGCGCTCCACGTCGGTCTGCAGCGTCCAGACGACGCCCAGCGGCGCGTGGATCATGGTCTCGGTCCGGTGGCGGACGAGTGCGTCGGGGTCGACGCCCTTCCCGCCGCAGGTCAGGGACGCACCGGGCCGGGAGCCGGGCCCGGTGGCGGCCCCGGCGGGCAGGGCGGCCGCGCCGAGCAGGCCGACGACGAGCGGGACGGTGCACAGGGCGGCACGGAGGCCGGTGCTGCGAATGCCGGACATGGGGTTCCCCTTGATCGGTCGTAGGCGGACATGGCCCATCGGGTGCGCGGCGGGCGTCGGGCCCGGCGCGGCGGGCGGTGTTCGGTGGGGCACGTCACCGGCCGGGGCAGCGCTGTTTCCGGGCCCGGTGGAGGGTGGCGAGGAGGGCGGCGGACGCCGCCACGATCAGCCCGGCGAACCCGGGGTGCATGTCCTTGGACAGGCTCTGCGCCCCGTCGGGCCGGACCAGCCACACCACCAGTGGGGCGGCGTACGCGGCGGCGAGCAGGAAGACCGCCCGCCGCACCGCCCGGTCACGGACGGACCGGAGGGCGCCGACGAGGGCGAGCACCACCGGGAGGACGGCGAGCAGCGCGAACTGGCCCACCACCAGCAGCGGAACCGCCCAGGCGGCGACCGTCACCGACCTCGGGACGGGCCGGTCTCCACGCCGACCTCCACGCCGACCTTCGTGCCGGTCTTCTTGCCGGTCTTCGCGGGCGTGGGGCGACTGGACCGTGGCGGCCATGAGGGTCTCCTTGGATCGGCGGAGTGCACGGCGGCACCACGCATGCCAGGCTGAGATAGATAGATGCTCACGTGTTCGTTAGAAGTTGTAACGCAGAACGACCCTGAGGGTCAATAGTGTTAGTGATAGCTTCTAACAAAACCTTGACCATCTAGCTCGCTTGAGCGGGATCACACCCGGCGTGGGAGCAGGCACTCCGGGCAAGCGCTTGGTACTGCTGTCGGACACACCGAAGAGAGGACCGCGGCCATGACCACACCCGACGACACCGAGCAGCCGGACGAGGAGACCCGCGAGCGGTCCGCCGAGGAGCGCTCGATCGTGGCCCCCACCCCGGCGGACGTCCGCGCCAAGGCGGAGGACGGCGACGACGAGGAGCCCGAGCCGCCGGCGGCGGACACCCAGGCGCCCTGACAGGGGCTCAGACCGGGGCGCGCGCCCCACTTCGCACCAGGGGGTGGGCGCCCCGGGCAGCCGGCGCGTCCGGTTCCCAGCCCCGGACCACAGGAGTCAGGAGTTGTTCATGGTTGACCACAGCAGGGGTGACGACGTCTACCAGCCCGTCGGCGGCGACGACGAGCAGGAGGACGCGACGCCGCTCGACCTCCAGGACGCACTGGACGAGCGCACGTACGACGACATCCTCGACGAGGGGTACTCACCGCCGGAGAAGCCGCTCGGCGTGACCGGCGCGGGAACCACCCCGGCGGAACAGCGCGAGGGCGAGAGCCTCGACGCCCGGCTGGCCCGGGAGCTGCCCGACGTCGCCGACGGCGAGGGCGACGGCATCGGCGACCTGCCGGGCGGGGAGGGCGAGCTGCTGGACGCCGAGGCCGGCGACCGTCGGGCGGGACGGCTCGTCGCACCGGACGAGGGGGCTCACGCGCACACCACCAAGGGTATGTTCGCCTCCGACGTCGGCATCGACGGCGGCGCCGCGGGCGCCGAGGAGGCGGCCATGCACATCGTGCCCGACGAGGAGTGAGCACGCTGGGCAGCGGGATCGAACACGGCCCGTCATACCTCTCCCGTCGGGGTTTGAGCAGGTGAGCGGCTGTCCACACACCAGGTAGGGCGTCGTCGTGCCTCCGAGCGGGGCCCAGTAGGCGGCGGCGCCCGCAGGCCCGTCACCGCACGCGGAGCACCGGCCCGGCGCGGACGCCGGCGGGCCGCCGACGGGGGCGAGAGAGGACAGCCGCCATGGCCCGACCCGTGTGGACCGGAGTCCTGACCTTCGGCCTGGTCACCGTGCCCGTCTCCCTGTACACCGCGACGCAGTCCCACGACGTGCGCTTCCACCAGCTGCAGCGCGGCACCTCGGACCGCGTCCGCAACAAGCGGGTCAACGAGCGCACCGGCAGGGAGGTCGACTTCGGCGAGATCGTGAAGGGCTACCCGGTCGCCGAGGGCGAGTACGTCGTCGTGGAGCCGGACGAGCTGGAGCAGATCTCCCCCGGCCGCTCACGCACCATCGACATCGCCGGCTTCGTCGACCTCGCCGAGGTGGACCCGATCTTCTTCGACAAGACCTACTACCTCGGCCCCAAGGGCAAGGAGTACCAGAAGGTCTACGCCCTCCTCGTGGAGTCCCTCGACCACGCGGGCAAGGTCGGACTGGCGATGTTCGCGATGCGCGGCAAGGAGTACCTGACCGCCATCCGCTCCGAGAACGGCCTGCTGGAACTGCACACCATGCACTTCGCCGACGAGGTCCGCGACCCGCGCCGGGAGATCGACGACCTCCCCGAGAAGGTCGAGCTGTCCACCCAGGAGATCAAGACCGCCGAGCAGCTCATCGGCATGCTCGCCGTCGACTGGGACCCGGGCGAGTGGCACGACACCTACGAGGACCAGGTCAAACAGCTCATCGAGGACAAGCTCGCCGGCCGCGAGATCGCCGTGTCCAGCGGCCCGGCCCCCGAGGCCACCAACGTCATCGACCTCATGGACGCCCTGCGCCGCAGCCTCGACAGCGCCGGCAAGGGCGACTCCGCGGAGGCGACGAAGAAGTCCTCCCGGAGCACCGCGTCCTCCGGTAAGGAACGGGCACCCGCGAAGACCGGTGGAAAGAAGACCGGTGGAAAGAAGAGCACCGCCTCCGGCGGCTCCACCTCGAAGCCCGCCGGCGCGGCCGAGGCGTCGGAGCTGTCCGAGCTCACCAAGGCCGGGCTCTACAAGCTGGCCACCGAGCTGGACATCCCCCACCGTTCCACCATGAACCGTGAGGAGTTGCAGGAGGCCGTCGGCAAGGCGCGGTCCGGCCGCCGGCTCAAGGCGGTCTCCTGACGCCCTCGGGCGGTACCACGGCCGTCCCGGCCCGGCCGCCCCCGCGCGCGGGCCGTCCCCTTACTCAGACCACCACCGCGCTCAGACCGCGTCGAACCAGGAGAACGCCGCGATCCGCCAGCCCTCCGGGGTCCGGACGAACTGGATGGTCTTGGTGCCGCCGCCCTCGAAGGGCTCGCCGTCCAGGATCCCGGACTTGCGGTACTCGCCGAACCGTGAAGCGATGTCGCCCGCTATCTCGGTGCGTTCGGAGACCTCCCACTCGGAGAACTCGACCAGCCGGCCCTCGGTCAGCAGCCGCTCGCGGGGCTCGACGAACTCCTCCACGGTGTACACCGTGAACGCCGGACCGGTCAGGACGATCACGCCGCCCGGGATCATCAGCCGGCGGACCCGGGCGACATCGGCGGCCCGGCCCTCCCGGTTGTCGAAGGACCCGAAGAACTCGGCGGTCAGCGTGTCGATCTCAGCCTTGGACATGGCGCGACGCTAGCACCGGCGGGCCGCCGCGCACCGCCGGTTACGGCAGGCCGCCACCGCTCGGGGCGCCCGGGCTCGCGGCGGGTCTGTATCCGGTGGTCCGGACAGGGCCTCCGGACCACCGGGACCGCGCGATTGAGTGCGCCCGATCCGGGCAGGCGACCTCCATGGCGACTGTCCACGAGGAGACCGAACAGAGCTACGACGGAGCCCCGAGCCGGGCGCTGGCCCCCGACGGGCTGCCGGGCGTGGCCGAGATCGCAGCCGGCACCGCGGAGATCCTGGACGCGGTCTACTACGACACGCCCGACCTGCGGCTCCTGCGCGGCGGCATCACCGTGCGCAGGCGGACCGGCGGGCACGACGCGGGCTGGCACCTCAAGATCCCGCACCCCGACGGGCACCGCACCGAGCTGCGGCTTCCACTCGAAGCGGGGACGGCCCGCCGGCCCCCGGAGGAGCTGGTGACCCGCACCCGCGGCGCCGCCCGGGGCAGCCGGCTGGCGCCGGTCGCCCACCTGCGCACCCGCCGGGACCGGACCCTGCTGCTCGACGCCGGACACCGCACCCTGGCCGAACTGGCCCAGGACGAGGTGTCCGCCCAGATCCTCGACCCGGGTCGGCTCCTAGACGAGGGCCAGAACCTCGATGAGGGCCAGAACCTCGACGGAAGCCGCCTCCGGGGCCCGCAGGCGGCGGCCCGGTCCGACGGGTCCGGGCCGCGCACCGAACTCGTCACCTGGACCGAGACCGAGGTGGAACTGGTCGACGGCGGGCCCGACCTCCTCGACGCGGTCGATCGCCGGCTGCGCGAGGACGGACTCCGCCGGACGGCCGCGCCGTCCAAGCTCGGCCGGCTGCTGGCCGACCGCCTGCCGCCGGACCGGCGGCCCACCGCGCCGCCCGCCGGGTCGGTCGGCGCCGTCCTCACCGCCTACCTGCGGGAGCAGACGGCGACGCTCCACGACCTCGACCCGGCCGTCCGCCTGGACCGGCCCGACTCGGTGCACCGGATGCGGGTGAGCGTCCGCCGGCTGCGCAGCGCGCTCACCGCGCACCGCCGCCTGCTGGACCGCGCCACCACCGACCACCTCGCCGAGGAACTGCGCTGGCTCGGGAAGGTGCTGGGGAAGGCCCGGGACGCCGAAGTCCTCGGCGAACGGCTCGGCACCCAGGCGGGGGACCTGCCGCCGGTGGCCCGGCCCGGGGAGGTCGCCGAGCGGATCTCCGCCTGGTTCGACCACCGCTACGCCCGCGCCCACCGCGCCGCCGTCCACACGATGGACGGGCGCCGGTACTACGCGCTGCTCGACGCCCTCGACGAATTCGCCGCGGCGCCGCCCCTGCGGGCACGCGCCGAGCGGGGCGCCGGGCAGGCCCGCCGCGCGCTGAAGCGCGAGCAGCGGCGTACCGGGCGACGGCTGCGCGGCGCGCTGGACCTGCCCGCCGGTACCGACCGTGACCAGGCGCTGCACCGCGCCCGCAAGGCGGCCAAGCGCGCCCGCTACACCGCGGAGAGCCTGTCGCCGCTGGCCGGTACGGCCGGCCGACGCTTCGGCAAGCGCATGAAGCGGATCCAGAAGGCCCTCGGCGCCCATCAGGACGGCGTCGTCGCCGAACAGGCCCTCCTCCCGGTGGCGGCCGCCGCGGGCGACGCCGGCCAGCCCACCTTCGGCTACGGCCTGCTGTACGCCCTCCAACGCGCCGGGACCGGAGAGCAACTCGCCACCGCCCGCCGCACCTGGCACAAGCTCCGGCACTGACCGGCCATCCGGGCCTGTCCCCCGGTCCGGCCTGGTCGCGTTCGCACAGCTGGTCCGGAAGGCCCGGGCCCCCGTGGAGCATGACCACGGGCGGCGTCCGAGTCGTGTCGCCCAGCGCTGTCCAGCGGATTCGCGCCCCGTCCGTCGTGGACGTCAGGCCCCCTGTCTCCATCAAGGTCACCGTGGAGAACCTACCGCCGACGCTGACGTCCTGCCGGACGCCCGGGAGCAGGCTGGAGGACGCCCCGGCGGGGCTTCCCCGAGGCTCTCCGGGCCTGCGGGGCCGGGCCCCTCAGGCGCGGGCGGTCAGGGCGGCGAGGCCGTCCACCACGTGGTGGAGCGAGCCGTGGCGGCGGTGGAAGACACGCTGCCGTTCGGCTCCGGTGCCGGTGGCGAGGACGGCGCCGAGGAGTGCGCGGGCCTCGGCGAGGTCACCGTGGGCCTCCAGGCCGGGGGTGCCGCGGCGCAGCAGCAGGTGGAGCAGCTGGATCATCGGGCGGGACGTTCCGGACGGGTCGACGCCCGTCCCCCGCAGGCCGTGCAGGGCGGCCTGCCGGTGGGCCGCGGCCAGCTGGGCGTCGGTGACGTCCGGTGCCGGCGCGTCCCGCTCGGCCTCGTACAGCAGCGAGCTCGCGAGGCCGCGCAGCAGCACGGCGAACAACAGGGTGGCGTCGAGGTCGGCGTTGACGTCGGCGACCCGGATCTCCAGGGTCGGCAGGTGCTCCGACGGACGCGCATACCAGTAGATCATCCGCCGGTCCAGGACGGTGCCGTCGGTGACCAGCCGGTCGGCCAGCGCGTCGTAGCCCCGCTCGTCGAGCACCGGCGCGGGGCCGACGGTGGGCCACCGCCCGTATTGCAGGGCGCGCCAGCTGGCGCAGTTGCGGTCCCGGCCGTCGGCGAAGGGGGAGTTGACCATGAGCGCCTGGAGCACCGGCAGCCACGGGCGCAGGCGGTGGCTCAGCCGGAGCGCCTCGGCCCGGTCGAAGGTGCCGAGGTGCACGTGGAGGCCGCTCAGCTCGCCTCCGCCGGCGCCGGTCGCGAGCGGGCCGACGCGCCGGGCGATCTCCCGGTACCGGGGGGCGTCGGTGATCGGCAGCGGGTGGCGGGTGAGCAGCGCCGTGGCCGACGCCACCAGCAGGCAGTCGTGCCGGGCCGCGGCGGCCGCCACCGCTTGCCGGCCGGCCGCCAGTTGCGCGCGGAGGTCGGCGGAGGTCGACGCCGGGTCGGTACGGATCTCCAGCTGGCTCGCGAAGAACTCACCCTGCACGCGCGGGCCCAGGACCGGCCGCGCGTCGGCGATGACCTCGGCCGCCCGGGGCGCGGCGGCCCGGCTGCGGGTGTCGGCCAGCAGGAACTCCTCCTCGACACCGAAGGTGAGCGGGGAGTCCCCGGGGACGGAGCCGGTCATCGCCATCGGTCTCTCCAGTCGCAAAGAGGGCCAGTAGGAACAGGAGGAGGGCCAGCAGGAAGGAGGCCAGTCGGAGTCGGTCAGGAGACGGGGCCACGAGGCAGGACGAGGGCCACGCACGATCGCCGGCTCGTGGAGCCGGCCACCTGCCGTGCTCAGAGAACCTGCCCAGGCAGGGGCGGGCCATGCCGCCCGGCCGGGAGGGAACCTGTCCGGAAGCAGGGCTTCCCGCACGCGCCGCGGCCGCCGGCACCAGCGGGGCGGCCGCAGCGGTTGAGGGAGCCGGTCCGGGGCAGGCGCGCCGCATGGAACCCGCGCCCGAGCCCACCCACCCGTCCGACGGCCCCGAGACCCCTCCCCCGCCCGGGCCGACCGGCCGCTCCGGACCGGACACCGGCCCCGAGCCGGCCGGACCGGACAGCGCCCCCGCCGCCCCGCGGAGCCCGTCCGATCTGCCCCGCCGCTCGTGGCGGGCCGTCGTGCGCCGCACCGGCGGGGAGTTCCTCGCGGACGAGCTCCCCGACCGGGCGGCGGCGCTCACCTACTACGGGGTGCTGGCGATCTTCCCCGCCCTGCTCGTCCTGGTGGCGATGCTGGGTGTGATCGGCCGCTCCGCGACCGACGCGATCCTCGACAACCTCCAGCACCTCACACCGGGCCCGGCCCGGGACATCCTGCGCAACGCCGTCGACCAGCTCAGGGACAACAGCGGCCCGAGCTCGGTCCTCGCCGTGCTGGGCCTGGTGGCCGCGCTCTGGGCGGCCTCCGGGTACGTCGGCGCCTTCATCCGCGCCGCCAACGCCGTCTACGACATCGCCGAGGGGCGCCCGCTCTGGAAGGTCACGCCGCTGCGGTTGGGGCTGACCCTCCTCCTCATGGTGCTGCTCGCCGCGAGCGCCGTCATCGTGGTCTTCACCGGGCCGATCGCGGACCGGGTCGGCCGCGCGCTCGGGCTGGGCAGCACCGCGCTACGGGTGTGGTCCTACGCCAAGTGGCCCGTCCTGGTGGTGCTGGTGATCCTGATGATCGCGGTCCTGTACTGGGCCGCGCCCAACGTCCGCGGCCGCGGCTTCCGCTGGGTCACCCCCGGCAGCGTCCTGTCGGTGCTGATCTGGCTGGCCGCCTCGGCGGGCTTCGCCGTGTACGTCGCCAACTTCTCGTCCTACAACCGGACGTACGGCACCCTCGCCGGCGTGATCGTCTTCCTGGTCTGGCTCTGGCTGTCCAATCTCGCGATCCTGCTCGGCCTGGAGTTCGATGCCGAGCTCTCCCGTCAGCGGGCCATCGCCGGTGGCTTCCCCAAGGACCGGGAGCCCTACGTCACCCCGCGTGACACCAGCACCTGGCCCGAGGAGAAGGAGGAGGAGGCGCCCCCGGAGGACGGGGGACAACGGTAGGCCGAGCGGGCCGGCGAGGTGTGGGCGGCGCTGATCCGGGCAGCCGCCCGGCATGCTGTTGATCAGACCGCCGGGCGTCTATCCGCCCCAGGGCGACACCGAACTGCTCATCTCCAGCCTGCGCCGCGAGCCGCTGGGCCCCACCAGCCGGGTACTCGACGTCGGGACCGGCACGGGGGCGGTGGCACTGGCCGCCGCCGGGTCCGGCGCCCGGGTCACCGCCGTGGACCTGTCGGGCCGCGCCGTCGCGGCCGCCTGGCTGAACACCCGGCTGCACCGGCGTCGCGTCCGGCTGCGCCGCGGGGACCTGCTGCGTCCTGTCGCCGGGCAACGGTTCGACCTCATCACCGCCAATCCGCCGTACGTGCCGGTCGACGACGCCGCGGACGCTCCGGGGCGCGGGCCGGCCCTGGCCTGGGACGCGGGGCGGGACGGGCGACTGGTGCTGGACCGGATCTGCCGCGAGGCGCCCCGCCTGCTCGCTCCCGGCGGGGTGCTCCTGATCGTGCAGTCCTCCCTGGCGGACGTCCCGGCGACGCTGACCGCGCTGCGGCGGTCCGGGCTGCGCGCCTCGGTGGCCGCGCGGCGGCGCCAGGCGTTCGGCCCGGTGATGACGGCGCGCGCCGGCCTGTTCGAACGGCTGGGGCTGATCGCGCCCGGCGAACGCGCGGAGGACCTGGCGGTGGTGCGCGGTGTTCGGCAGCGGTGAGCCGCGCGCGGCCGACTTCACCCGGGTGACGATCGTGGCGGGCGGGCCGCTGCTGGTCGAGGGCCCCGTCGAGGTGACACTGCCGGACGGCACCGTGCGGCGCTCGGAGCGGCCGGTGGTGGCGCTCTGCGCCTGCCGGCGGAGCCGCCGCTACCCGTTCTGCGACACCAGCCACCGACGGCGGCGCGCTCCCCGGCCGGACTCGGTCCCGGCCGGGGAGCGCGCCGCCGGGGAGGGCTCGCTCGGGGAGGGCTCAGCCGCGGGAGGGGGCCGCGCCGACGCCGCCGGGCAGGGGTGAGTCGGGCAGGGGTGAGCGCAGTGAGCTGCGGCCGGCCCGCCAGTGGTCGAGCAGATGGGCGGCGAACCGGTCGTCGACCGCCGCGGCGGCGGCCACCCCGAAGGCGATGTCGGCCGCCAACCCGGGCTCGGCGGAGACCAGTTCCTCGACCACGCCACGCCGCACCAGTTGCTCGTGGACGGCGTCCGCCTCGATGTGCTCGCGGTAGAAGAGCGTGCCGTCCGGCCCCGCGCCGAGCCGCTCCAGCGCGGTGGCGAGCCGGGCCGAGCCGGGCGAGGAGGTGACCTCCAGGGCCGCGAAGTGGCCGACCCCCGCGCCGCGCAGCGCCCGGTGCAGGCCGAAGAGCATCATCAGGTTGACCACGGCCAGCGCGGGTGCGGGGACCAGGTCGATGTAGTGGCCGTACTCGGGGTCGAGGCCCAAGTCGGCCATCATCCGCGCGAACAGCAGCGCGTGCGCGCGGTCCGGGCGCCCGGCGCCGTACTCGTCGTAGGCGATCGCCATCAGGACCGCCTGCGCCGGACCGTGCACCCGGGGCACCAGCCACAGCTGCGGGTCGGCCTCCTTGAGGTGGTAGACCGAGCGGTGCACCAGGTACTCACGGGCCTGCCAGCGCTCGCCCTCGGCGAGCAGGAAGTGCGAGGGCCCGGAGCCGTCCGGCGGCTCGGTCAGCAGGCTCTCCAGCGCCTCCGGCAGCGGCCGTACGGGCTCCACCTCGGCGCGCACAGCCGCCAGGAAGGCCCGCTCCAGGTCGCGGCGGAGGGCGAGCAGGCCGGGATCCCACTCCCACTCGGGGTCGACGCCCGGCAGGCCCCGGTCGTGGAGTTCGTAGCAGAGGTGGAGGGCGAGCTGGTGGTCCTCGCCCCACGGGTCGGTGAGCGGGCCCGGTTCGGTCAGGAGCCGCCCCGCAGCGGGCGGTCCGGCGGTGACGAGGTCGAGCACCGCCTCGGAGAGCGGGCCGCGGGACCGCGGCAGGGCGTTCACCGTCCGCTCCGGTGGCCCTCGGCGCACAGGCGCAGCACGGCGAAGGACGCCGCGAGGATCAGCGCCCAGCCGCCGGTGAACGCCCAGAAGACCGTCGCCGGGGCGGGCAGCAACCCGACCGCCAGCAGGGCGAGCGAGGCCAGTCCCAGGCCCAGCACCGTGCGCGGGCGTACCCCGCGCACCATCTCCCAGCCCCGGCTGCGCAGCCCGAGCCCGAGCCGTCGCACCAGAGCCACCAGTTCGCGACCGTGGCTGCCCGTACCGCCGGTGCCGCCGTCGACTCCGGCCAACGCCACCTGGTCCCGCCGCTCCATCGCGTCTGTCTCCTCGCGTAGCCGTTCATGTCCGCCGGTGCGGGTGCCCGCGATGCGGGCCGGCTAACCTGCGGATCGTGGCCTGCCGTGGATCACCACGACGCGGTCAGTGGCCGAAGAGGTGCCGGATCCGGCCGCCCCGTCCGGGCTCGGCGGGCCGCTCCTCCTCCTGCGGCTGTTCGGGCGCGACGGCTCGCGGGTCGCGCGCGTAGGTCTGCGGCTCGGGCGGGTAGGCCTGCTGCTCCTGGGTGAGGGCCTGCGGGTCGGGCGGGTAGGCCTGCTGCTCCTGGGTGAGGGCCTGCGGGTCGAGCGCGTAGGTCTGGGGCTCGGGTCGGCCGGCCGGGTCGGCCGGTCGGCGGGGGTCGTCGCGCTGGACGGGCGTCGCGGGCGCGACCGGCCGCGACGGGACGGGTTCGACCGGAGCGGGGTAGCCCTCCGGGCGGCCCCTGCGGTGGGCGCCGAGCCGCACCGGGCGGGTCCGCCGGGCGAGGACGATCAGGGCCAGTCCGAGGCAGAAGAGCAGGGCGAGCGCCACCCCGGCGAGGAAGATCGCCAGGCTGTTGAGCGTCACCAGGTCGGATCCGAGGACGGAGACCTGGTAGTCGGGCCCGCCGTTGAGGTTGTCCGCGATCAGCAGGCCGGTGAACGCGCCGGCGGCGGCCATCAGCAGAGGTCCGAGCAGCAGCATGTCGGGAGTCCCTTCGGTCCGTTCGGCCCCCGGTGCCCTCCCCTCGCTGGGCCTCGTCTACCCGACCGACCGCGGCCCTAACATGCCCCCGCCCCCGGCCCTGCCCGATCGGGCAGGGCCGGGGGCGGGGGCGGTCGGATCAGACTCTCCGCCGCGACGCCTGCTCGGCGGCGTCGCCATCCCCGTCCTCGGAGCGGTCACCGCCGTCGCGCGGGACCTGGCGGGCCCGATCGATGTGCTCGGTGTTCTTCTCGTCCACCTCGTCCTTGAGGTGGGAGAGGTCCTCGGACTTCCGGTGGGCCCGCTCGCGGTCGAACTCCTTCATGGGTCTGCCCTCCTGTGTCGCCGGCGGCCCGTGCCCGGGCGGCTTCGCCGGGCCGCGGGTCAGTCGGGCCAGGTGCCGGTCAGGCGGCGGGTGCCGACCGCGCCGCCGCGGTCCACCGCGGCCTTCACGAGGGCGAACAGCGCTCCCTGCAGGGCGGCCGCGGTCAGCACCTCCCGCCAGGTGCGCTCCTGGTCGGTGGCCTCCGGCGCGTCCTCCTCGTGTCCGAGGAGCGCCCACAGGCGCCGGAACAGGGCCCCCGCGATCAGCCCGCCGAGAACGCCGAACAGGAGCCCGAGCGGCTTGTAGAGGATCTTGATCATCGCAGTCTCCCCGGATCGCACGACCGCCGTCGGCCGTCGGCCGTTCCATGCTGTGCGTCTGTCCGTCGGCGGGCCGGCCAATCCACCGGTGGCGGCCCGCCGGCCGGGAATCAGATGGCGAGCAGGTCGGTGAGGTCGTCGGCGTGCTCCTCCTCCTCTTCGAGGATGGACTCGATGAGGCGGCGGGTGGTCGGGTCGTGGTCCCCGAGCCAGCGGGCGATCTCCTGGTAGGTGGAGATGACGATGCGTTCGGCCAGCAGGTTGTGCTCCAGCATCGCCGTGAGGTCCTTCTCGTCCGGCGTGGTGTAGTCGGTGTGGGCACGACTGGCGAGGGTGCTGGGGTCGAAGTCGGGCTCGCCGCCGAGCTGCGCGATGCGTCCGGCGGCCCGCAGCGCGTGCTGCATCTCCTCGGCGGCGTGCTCGGTGAACTCGGCCGCCACCTGGGCCCGGTCGATGCCGCTGGCCGAGATGGCGTGCCGCGTGTAGCGCAGCCAGCAGACCACCTCGGTGGCGACCACGTCGTTCAGAACGGCGATCACCTTCTCGGTGTCGAGGCCGTAGGTGCTGGTCACCGCGCCCTCGGCCATCTTCTTCCGGGCCTCGTCCCGGATCCGGCTCACGTCGATGACGAAGTCGTCGCCTGCCACAGTGCACTCCCAAGGGGTCGGGGGGAAGGACGGTCCGGGCCACGTCTTCCCCCGGACGGGCGAGGACATTCCCACCCGTTCCGGACACCACCGGTTCGCAGCAAGGCCGCGGCAAAGCCCGGCACGGAGAGCGGCGGGCCGCGCCCCGTGCCAGGCCCGAGGTCTACCAGCGGTACCAGCGGCCCCGGCCGCCCGAACTGCTCGCGCCGCGCGCGACGAAGCCGAGCAGCCAGATGACCAACACCGCGAGGGCCACCCACCAGAGGGCCTTCAGGGCGAATCCGGCTCCGAAGAGGATCAGGACCAGCAGCAGGACGAGCAGCAGAGGAACCATCCCGAACAGCCTCCAAGGTCGGTGTCACCAGCGGTGGCAGGCGTCTTCCCCCGGTTCGGAGTTCCACGCCCCCGCGTTCAGAGCGGCGACGGCCCGCCGGATCCGGCGCCGCCCCCGGCGAGCACCTCGGCGCTGACCAGGCGGTGCCAGCCGTCCAGCGTGCGGGCCTGGTCGGTGGCGCGTGCGATGAGCCGGTCCAGGTCGTCGCGGCCGAGGCGGGGCTCCTCGTCGGCGATGGCGCGCAGCGCGCGCCAGAGGGCGGTCTTGCCCGCGACCCCGGTGCGCATCATCTCCAGCTCGACCAGGTCGGACAGCGGGGCGCGGTGGACCAGGGTGCCGTTGGGCTTGAGCCGCCCGATGCGTTCGCCGGCGATGCCCAGCCAGGTGCGGTAGTGCCGTACCGGCACGCCCAGCCGGTTCATGATGCGGACGAGTTCGTCGCGGTCCTCCTCGACCTGCCGGGCCAGCTCGCGCAGTTCGGCGGCGCGCCGGCTGTCGGCATGGGAGTCGGCCATCCGGCGCGCGAGTGCGGCGCCGCCGAACGCTCCGGTGAGGTGGTCGTTCAGGTAGACGCCCAGGGGCTGGGCCAGGAGTTGAGGTGACCTCACGTGACCTCCAGGGGCGAGGGTCTGTCGGGTCGGCGCTCGCGTGCCTCGCGACCGCGTCGCGGGCGCCCGGGCCGAACGGCGGTACTCCTCCCATGGTGCCCCTCGCTGCGGGGCTCCGCCCGGCGGGCGGGCCGGGCCGGGGGCGCGGTGGCCGCCCGGACCGGGCGGGGGTTCAGAGCCGCTCCTCCATCCGAATGGCCTCGCGGAGCGCCAGGTGGGCCTCGCCCTCGTGGCCCTCGTTCTGTTCGAGCAGGGCGGCGGCGATCGCGTCGAGCTTGCGCTGGATGGCGTGTTCGGCGCGGCGCTCGGCGTTCTTGAGCAGCGCCAGCAGGAGCAGGGTGATCGCGGTCATGGTGTCGCCGACGAGGATCTGCCACTCCGTCGACAGTCCGGCCGCGTGGACCGCGACGAAGGCGGCCACCAGCAGGACGCAGAACACGGAGAACGCCGGGGAGCTGGTGAGGTTGGAGGCGGCCTCGGCGAGCCGCTCGAACCGCCCGCGTGCACCGTCGCTCCGGGCGGCGGGGTGTGAGAGGGTCATGCCCCTCTGCCTATCACCCGCCGTGCGCGGACACGGGCGACGGCACGCGGGCCCACCCGTCGCCCGGCCACCGTCCCGGGCTCACCGAAGCGGGCGGGCGGGACGGCTCGGGCCGAGGGACGCGCCGGGGGACGCCACGAGCGCCGCGGCGCCGTGCCCCGCGCGCCCGTCCCGGACGCAGGCGCGCCCGATTCCGGCACTCGCGCCGGTCACCACCACGACCCGTTCGGTGCGCCTCGATGCAGTCATGACCGTCGCCTGTCCGGCGCCGCGCAGGTCAAACGCGCCCGGCCCGGTCGCGTTCGGCCCGGGGCCGCCGTAGCGTCGGCGGCGGAGCGAACCGTGACGGACAGGAGGCGCCCGATGGCACCGACAGCGCTGTTCGACGTCGATGGCACCCTCCTCGACACGAACTACCTGCACACCCTCGCCTGGGCCGAGGCGCTGGCGCAGTACGGGCACACCCCGGCGATGGCGCGCATCCACGCGTCGATCGGCATGGGGGGCGACCAGCTGCTCGACCACGTCCTCGGCCGGGACCGGGACCGGTCCGGGGACGGTGACCTGAGCGCGGCCCACCAGGCGCTCTACGCCCGCTTCTGGCCCGTGCTGCGGCCCTTCGACGGGGCGGCCGCGCTGTTGCGCGCGGTCGCCGCCCGGGGGTGGACGGTGGTGCTGGCGAGTTCGGCCTCCGGGCGGGACCTCGCGGTGATGCGCGAAGTCCTCGACGCGGACGACGTGGTGGCCGCCGTCACCGGTGCGGACGACGTCGACGCGAGCAAGCCCGCCCCCGACCTCGTCCGGGCGGCGCTCGACAAGGCCGGCGCGCGGCCCGAGGAGGCGGTCTTCGTCGGGGACACCCCGTGGGACGTGCAGGCCGCGGCGACCGCCGAGGTGCCGTGCGTCGCCGTCCTGTCCGGCGGCTGGAGCGAACGGGACCTGCGGGCCGCCGGAGCGCTGGAGGTCCATGAGGACGTGGCGGCGCTGCTGGCGGGGCTGGCGGACAGCGCGCTCGGCCGGGGGCGCTGACGGACCGGTCCGTCAGCGCCCCCGGCGCGGTGCGGGCTGTCAGCGCGGGAGGGCCGGCAGGACCTCGCGGCGGTAGTGGTCGAAGAAGGCCTCGTTGTCGGGGCCGATCTGGCCGACGTAGACCTCGTCGAAGCCCGCGTCGACGTAGGACCGCAGCGTCGCGACGTGCTCGTCCACATCGTTGCCGCAGGTCACCGCCTCGGCCACCATCTCGGGGGTGACCAGTTCGCTGGCCTGCTCGAAGTGGGCCGGGGTGGGGAGGAGTTGGGCGAGCTCGCCCGGCAGCAGTTCGGTCGGCCAGAGCCGGTGCACCAGGTCGACGGCCTTGTCCCGGTCGTCGTTCCAGCAGACCTTCACGCCGCCGATCACCGGCTTGCCGGCGCCGCCGTCCGCACGGAACGCGCCGACCAGGTCGCGGTCGGGGGTCATGGTGACGAAGCCGTCCCCGATCCGGCCCGCGAGGGCGGCGGCGTTCGGCCCGAAGCCGGAGACGTAGACCGGCGGTGCCTCGGCGGGGACGGTGTAGAGGCGGGCGTTGTCGACGGTGTAGTGCCGGCCGCGGTGGGACACCTGCTCGCCGGTGAACAGCTTGCGCATCACCTCCAGGGCCTCCTCCAGCATCTCGGCCCGTTCGTCGAACGAGGGCCAACGATCCCCGTGCACGTGCTCGTTGAGCGCCTCGCCGGTACCGACACCCAGCGTGAAGCGCCCGCCCAGCAGGACGGCGGAGGTGGCGGCGGCCTGCGCCGTGACCGCCGGGTGCAGGCGGACCGTCGGACACGTCACGAGGGTGGTGACCGGCAGGTCGACGGTCTGCGAGAGGGCGCCGATCACCGACCAGACGAACGGACTGCTGCCCTGGGCGTCGTTCCACGGGTGGAAGTGGTCGGAGACGGCCAGCCGGGTGAAGCCGGCCTCGGCCGCGAGCCGGGCCTGGTCGAGCAGTTGGGCCGGGGTGAACTCCTCGCAGGAGAGGAAGTAGCCGTACTCGGTCATGGGTCTACCTGTCCTTCCGGGTGACGGTGGCGGCACGGACCGGCGATGCCCGGGCCCCGGCGCCGTGGTTCGGGGCGCCGTGGTTCGGGGCGCCGGGGCCCGGGCATCGGGGCGGGTCAGCCGTGTCGCATGTCGTCCGGGTCCGCCGGCAGGGGCGGTGCGCCCTCACCGGTCATCCGCGCCTGGGGCCGCTCGCGCGGCGGCGCGTCGCCGAGTGCCGTGGGCCCGCCGGAGCCCTGACCTCCGGTGCCCTGACCGCCGGTGCCCTGGCCGCCGGTGCCCTCGGGGGAGAGCCGGCCGCGCCAGCCTCCGCTCTCGCGGCCCTGTTCCTCGATGAAGCCCTTGAACCGCTTCAGATCGCCCTTGACCTGCCGGTCCAGGACACCGAGCAGGTCACCGGCCTTCTCGGCCATGCCCTTCGGGTGGAAGTCCATGGCCAGGCTCACCCGGGTGTGGGAGTCGTCGAGGCGCTGGAAGGTCACGACTCCCATCTGCTGGACGTCACCGCCGACGGTGCGCCAGGAGATCCGCTCGTCGGGGAGTTGGTCGACGATCTCGGTGTCGAATTCGCGGCGCGCACCCGCGACCTTCGTCGTCCAGTGCGAGTGCCGGTCGTCGGTCTGGCGGACCTCCTCCACGCCCTCCATGAAACGCGGGAAGTCCTCGAACTGCGTCCACTGGTTGTAGGCGCTGTGCAGCGGGACGTCCACGTCGATGGACTCCTTCACCTTGCTCACAACGGTCTCCTTCCGAATCGACAGGATCGGGCATTCCGTACACCGGCGCGCCTGCCCCGATCGCGGGCGCTCAATCAGGAGGTCACCCGGGCGGTCCCGGGGCCGGCTCCGGCGTGCCGGTCACGCGGCCTGCGGGGAGCGGACGGGGCCGAGCAGGTCGGCGCGCTCCGTCTCCGACAGACCGCCCCAGACACCGTACGGCTCACGCACCTCCAAGGCGTGCCGGAGGCACTCTTCGCGAACGGGGCAGCCCCGGCATATCCGCTTCGCCTGCTCCTCCCGGTCGTCGTGTGCCTGGCCGCGTTCACCGAACGGGTGGAAGAACAACGCGGTGTCGACGGAGCGGCACGCGGCGGCGAGCTGCCAGTTCCAACGGTGGTCGAAGGCGCCGGGCAGGCGCGAGATGTTGGTCAAGGGGTTCTCACCTCGGCTGGACGTGACCGGGAAGGGTCGGGAGTACGGGTGGCGAGGGGCCGGGCCGCCGGACGGCCTCGGCTGTGCGGGCGTGTGCCCGCTCCCGCCGATCCCACGCGTTCCGGGGCGCCCCGGAACGGTCGCCGGTCGGCGCTCACCCGTCAGCGGTCCGCCGGCACGGCGCCGTCGGACGCCAGGCTCGCCCGCCTCCTCATGATCGCGTGGCCGGCGAGCGCCCCGCCGTAGATGGTGTAGCCCACGCCGATCAGCCAGGACTGCACCACCAGGACCGCGCCGACCGTCCCGTACGAGACCGCGTTGGAGACCAGCAGCGGGGCGAGGACCAGCCGGGAGAAGTACCGCAGCCCGGTCAGGGCGGCCATGGTGGCCAGCGCGCCGGGGAGCAGCCACAGCCAGGGGACGCGTGCGCCGAGCAGCAGGCGCTGCAGCCACCAGAACAGCAGGACGCCGCCGAGCACGGTGGCGGCCAGGCGCAGCGCGGGCTGGGCCGCGCTGCCCTGCCACGGGCTGCCGCTCCAGGCGGCGATGAGGATGTAGGCGGTCAGTCCGGCCAAGCCGAGGGCCTGGCGCCAGACGGCGTGCCAGGGGCCGCGTTCGAGCTGCCAGATGCGCTCGTAGACGGTCTGGACGGAGGCCATCAGGGAGATGCCGAAGACCGTCAGGGCGGCGAGGCCGAAGCCGGTGGTGGTGCTGAGGATCTGGCCGCGGGAGGCGAACAGGCCGCGGGTGGCCTGCGCGCCGCGGCCGGTCAGGCCCAGGCCGTCGGTGATCCACTGGCTGATTCCACTGTTCCGGGTGGGCGGGGCTGCGGCGATCACGATCAGCAGCGGCACCAGCGTGACGAAGAACAGCGCGGCGAAGGCCATCGAGCGCTGCAGGAGTTCCACCGAGCGGCCCTGCTTCCAGACCTCCAGGGCGACCGAGGCGGCGCTGCGGCGCCCGGGCGCCACGGTCGCGCCCGCTGTGCCCGCCGTGCCCGGGGTCGCGTCCCGGTCCCGGTCCCGGTCCTCAGCCATGGTGGCCTCCACGCCGTCGTCCCCGTCCTCGCGCCTACCACGCGCAGGCTGTCGCAGACAGGGACGGCCGGCGCAATCAGCGGGTGGGCCCGGCCCAGATCCCGGCGTCGGGCTCGGTGTGGCGGTGGGCGATGGCGTCGGCGGCGATCCGGGCGGCCTGGACGCCGTCGGTGTCCAGCCGGCCGTGGCGGGCGGCGGCGGCGAGGAGGAGCAGGCACTCGCCGAGGGCGTCGAGCTGGAACTGCCGGTTGACGTGGTTGCCCGCCACGTCGAAGCCGCCCGGGTAGCCCGGCAGGTCCAGGGTGCGCCGGTCCGGGATGGCGGTGCCGGTGGTGGTGTACGCGGGGGCGAGGTCGTAGCCGTACTCCCCCGCGGCAACGTCGGCGGTGAGGGCGTCGCGGACCAGGACCAGCCCGGACAGGTCGTCCCAGGTAGATCTCGGCGGCCGTCACCAGGGCGCCGCCCGACATCAGCAGCGACAGGGACCGCTCGAAGCGGCCGTGGCGTACGTCGTCCACCGCGCGGGGCACGAGCCCGGGCAGCTGCCGTGCAGCCGGGGCCTTGGTCATCGCGCTCACTCCTTGCCGCTGCCGGGCAGGAACTCCTGGATCTTCGCCTTGAGGCCCTGCTTGACCATGGACCCGCGGTCGCTGTCGCCCTTGAGGACCGCCGAGGCGGCGGCGGTGATCTGGTCGAGCGAGGCGTGCGGCGGGATCGGCGGCACGGCCGGGTCGGTACGGAAGTCGATGACGTACGGCCGCTCCGAGGCGAGCGCCTGGCGCCACACCGGCTCGACGTCCTCGGGCTTCTCCACCCGGGTGCCGTAGAGGCCCAGCTGGACGGCGAAGTCGGCGTACCGCACGTCCGGCAGGTGCTGGGAGGGCTCGAACTGCGGGGCCCCCTGCATGGCCCGCATCTCCCAGGTGACCTGGTTGAGGTCCTGGTTGTTGAGGACGGCGACGATCAGCCGCGGGTCCGACCACTGCTGGTAGTACTTCGCGACGGTGATCAGTTCGGCGAGGCCGTTCATCTGCATCGCGCCGTCCCCGACGATGGCGATGGCGGGGCGGTCCGGGTGGGCGAACTTCGCCCCGATCAGGTACGGGACCCCGGGGCCCATGGTGGCGAGGGTGCCCGACAGGGACCCGCGCATCGTCCCGCGCATCCGCAGGTGGCGGGCGTACCAGTTGGCGGCGGACCCGGAGTCCGCGGCGATCATGGCGTTCTCCGGCAGCAGGGCGTCGAGGGCGTGCACCACGTGCTCGGGGTTGAGCGGGTCGGCGGAGACGGCGGCGCGCCGCTCCATGACCTCCCACCAGCGGGCGGTGTTCTCCTCGACCGTCTCCCGCCAGGACCGGTCCGTCTTCTGGTCCAGCAGGGGGATGAGGCGCTTGAGGGTCTCCGTCGCGTCGCCCACCACGTTCAGCTCGAACGGGTAGCGCAGGCCCACCATCGACGGGTCGACGTCGATCTGCACGGCCCTGGCCTTGCCGAACTCGGGGAGGAACTGGGTGTACGGGAAGCTGGAGCCGATCACCAGCAGGGTGTCGCAGTCGCGCATCAGCTCGTAGGACGGCCGCGTCCCCAGCAGGCCGATCGAGCCGGTCACGTAGGGCAGCGTGTCCGGCAGCACGTCCTTGCCGAGGAGCGCCTTCGCCACCCCGGCGCCGAGGATCCCGGCGACCTGCTCGACCTCGGCGCGCGCCCGCCGCGCACCCTGGCCGACCAGGACGGCCACCTTCTCGCCGGCGTTGAGGATCTCGGCGCAGCGGGCGAGGTCCGCGTCCGACGGCACCGGCGCGTACCGGCCGACGCCGAGGCTGGAGGGCACCATCTTGAAGGCGTGGGCCGGCGGCTGGTAGTCGAGCTCCTGGACGTCGGCCGGGACGATCACGGCGGTGACGGTGCGGCTGGTGGCGGCGATGCGCATCGCCCGGTCCAGCACGTTGGGCAGTTGTTCGGGGACGGTGACCATCTCGCAGTAGGCGGAGGCGACGTCCTTGTAGAGCGAGAGGAGGTCGACCTCCTGCTGGTAGGAGCCGCCCATCGCGCTGCGGTCGGTCTGGCCCACGATCGCGACGACCGGGACGTGGTCGAGCTTGGCGTCGTAGAGGCCGTTCAGCAGGTGGATCGCGCCCGGGCCGGAGGTCGCGGCGCACACGCCCGTCCGGCCGGAGAACTTGGCGTACCCGACGGCCTCGAAGGCGGCCATCTCCTCGTGCCGCGCCTGCACGAACTGCGGCTTGTCGTCGGCCCTGCCCCAGGCGGCGAGCAGGCCGTTGATGCCGTCACCGGGATAGGCGAAGACGTGCTCGACGTCCCACTGCCGCAAACGTTCGAGGATGTAGTCCGAGACCTTCATCTGTTGGGCTCCGTTCGCAGCTCGACTCGCCGGCGGGGGGACCGGGAGAAACTCCCCGCGCTCTCGTCTGACCCGTCGGGGCCGGCCGAAACCCGGCCGGTGGAGGCCGCGGCCGCGGTGCCCGGACGCAGTCGCTCCTGGCCCGTGAGCGCAGCCCGGCGGGTTTCCGCCGCCCGCCCGGGCCGGGCCGCCGCTCCCGGTGGCGCCCCTGCTTGGCCGTCGCCAGACTGGGCAGACGGGTGCGGCGCCGGTCCCGCCGAGGGCACACCGGCCGCCGATACCCGTTCGCCGCTGCGCCGCCCCGTCGGCGCCCGGCCCAGACCGCCGCAGGGGACCCGCCGATGACCGCAGACCACGACCGACCGGCCCGGGGGCGTGACGAGACTCCGGAAGAGCGTGCCGACCGCCTGTGGAACGAGATGCTGCAGGAGGTGCGGGTCTGCCAGACGGGCGCCCAGATCCTCTTCGGCTTCCTTCTCGCCACCGCCTTCACCCCCCGCTTCGCGACACTGCCGGACTTCGACAAGCACCTCTACGTGGCCACCGTCCTGCTCGGCGCCTTCGCCACCGGCACGCTCATCGCCCCCGTGGCGTTCCACCGCTTCATGTCCGGCCACGGCATGAAGCCCGAGCTCATCCACGTCGCCGGGCGGCTCATCGGCCTCGGCCTGGTGCTGCTCGCCCTCACCATCTCGTCCGCGCTGCTGCTGCTCCTGCGCACCGCCACCGACAGCTCACCGGCGGCCTGGGTGCTCAGCGGCGCGGCGCTGGCGTGGTTCTGCGTCTGCTGGCTCGTCCTCCCCCGTTCGGTGCTGCGCCGTCACGCCCACCGGAGGGACCGGGACCGCTGAGCCTCCGCCGGGCCGGGGCCCGGACGCGCGCCGCCCGGTTTGCGCTCCCGTCCATCGGGCAGCCGCACCGCCGACCCAGGCCGGGCGCCCGGAGAGCGGCGGCCCGGCCCCTTCCAGGACGGAGAGCGTGCCATGACGATCAACCCCGGACCTCCCGAGCACCGCCCTCACGCGCCCCTCGTCTCCGGGACCCCGAATCCGGGGCCGCCGGTGGAGCACGGGCGCGATGCCAAGGACGCCGCGCTGGACGCCGCCCGGGCTCCTGACCCGAACGGAGCGCTGACCACCGACCAGGGCGTGCGGGTCGACGACACCGACAACTCGCTGACGGTCGGCGATCGCGGGCCCACCCTGCTGGAGGACTTCCAGCTGCGGGAGAAGCTCACCCACTTCGACCACGAGCGGATCCCCGAGCGGGTGGTGCACGCCCGCGGGGCGGGCGCCTACGGATTCTTCGAACCCTACGCATCGCTCGCCGAGTTCACCTGCGCCGACTTCCTCCAGGAGGCCGGCCGGCGCACTCCGGTCTTCGTCCGGTTCTCGACCGTCCAGGGCCCGCGCGGCTCCGCCGACACCGTGCGCGACGTCCGCGGCTTCGCCACCAAGTTCTACACCCGCCACGGCAACTACGACCTGGTCGGCAACAACATGCCGGTGTTCTTCATCCAGGACGCCGCCAAGTTCCCCGACTTCGTGCACGCCGTGAAGCCGGAGGCCCCGAACGAGATCCCCACCGGCGCCTCCGCCCACGACACCTTCTGGGACTTCTGTTCGCTCCAGCCCGAGTCCACCCACATGCTCATGTGGGCGATGTCCGACCGGGCCATCCCCCGCAGCTACCGGATGATGCAGGGCTTCGGCGTCCACACCTTCCGCCTGGTGAACGCCGACGGTCGCGGGACGTTCGTGAAGTTCCACTGGCGGCCGCTGCTCGGAACGCACTCCCAGGTCTGGGACGAGGCCCAGCTCACCGCCGGACGCGACCCGGACTTCCACCGCCGCGACCTGTGGGAGGCGATCGCGGACGGCGACTTCCCGGAGTACGAGCTCGGCGTCCAACTGATACCGGAGCAGGACGAGTTCGCGTTCCCCTTCGATCTGCTCGATCCGACGAAGCTGGTGCCGGAGGAGCTCGTGCCGGTCCGGCCGGTCGGGCGGATGGTCCTGAACCGCAATCCGGAGAACTTCTTCGCCGAGACCGAGCAGGTCGCCTTCCACACCGCCAACATCGTCCCCGGTATCGACTTCACCAACGACCCGCTGCTCCAGGGCCGCAACTTCTCCTACCTCGACACCCAGCTCATCCGCCTGGGCGGCCCCAACTTCTCGCAGCTGCCGGTCAACCGGCCGCTGGCCGACGTCCGGGTCAACCACCGCGACGGCCACGGCCAGCAGACCATCCACCCCGGTCACGGCTACTCGCCCAACTCCGTGGGAGGCGGCTGCCCGTTCACCATGGGCGGCGGCCGGCTGCCGGAGGGGGTCTTCCAGCACTACCAGGAGCGGGTCGACGGCCGGACGATCCGGCGCCGCAGCCCCAGCTTCGCCGACCACTACAGCCAGGCCACCCTGTTCTGGCGCAGCATGACCGGCTGGGAGCAGGAACACATCACCGCCGCCTTCGCGTTCGAGCTGGGCAAGGTGGTCGACGAGGAGGTGCGGCGGCGCACCGTCGGCAACCTCGTGCACGTCGACCCCGTCCTGGCCGCGGAGGTCGCCCGGCGGATCGGCGTGCCCGAGCCGGAGCCGGCGGAGCTGGACGCCCCGGCGCAGGAGGACGCCGGCGCGGCCGGGCCGCTGGTCTCCCCCGCGCTGAGCCTGGAGCACCTGCGCGGCTCCGGCATCCGCACCCGCAAGGTCGCCGTGCTGGTCGGCCCCGGCGCGGACGCCGACCAGGTGCGGGCCGCGCACGAGCACCTGGGTGCACTCGGCGCCACGGTGGAGACCCTCGCCGCACACGGCGGCGAACTGCCCGCACGGGACGGCGGCCGCCTCGTGGTGGACCGCCCGCTGCCCACCACCGCGTCCGTCCTCTACGACGCCGTGGTGGTACCGGACGGCACCGGCGTCCTCTACGACGCCGTGATCGTGCCGGGCGGCACCGGACCCGACCTCACCGCCGATCCGGACGCCGTACGGTTCGTCACCGAGGCGCTGCGGCACGGCAAGCCGGTGGCGGTCCTCGGATCGGGCGCCGGGCTCGTCCGCGCGGCCGGGGCCGGCGATCCGACCGACCTGGCCGGGGTCGCCGTCCGCGGCCCCGGGGAGCGGGCCGACGAGGACTTCTGGGACGGCTTCGCCCGCCTGCTGGAGCGGCACCGCTTCCCGGAGCGCTGACCGCCCGGTCATGACGCGCCGTTGGCGGCCCCGTCGAGGGCCGCCAACGGCGCGTCGGGGCCCGGGGGTACGGCCGGGTCCCGGCGGACGCGGGTCGGCCCGTGTGATCGCCGGAGAGCCGGGCAGACGCGGGGGCGTCCCGTTCCGGCGTAGGAGGAGAGTGTCATGGCCGACTCGGTGAAGGCGTCCGCGAAGAGGTCGCAACAGCCACCGCAGACCGGGGACTCGCCCGGGGGCGAGGTCATCGAGACGGACGTGCCGGCCAGACTCGACCGGCTGCCGTGGTCCCGCTGGCACTGGCGGATCGTGATCGGCCTGGGGACCGTCTGGATCCTCGACGGTCTGGAGGTCACGATCGTCGGCAACATGGCGGCCCGGCTCGCCGAGCAGGGCAGCGGCGTCAGCATCTCGACGACCCAGGTGACCACCGTCGCGGCCGCCGTGTACGTGGCGGGTGCGTGCAGCGGCGCCCTGTTCTTCGGCTGGCTGACGGACCGGCTGGGGCGCAAGAAGCTCTTCATGCTCACCCTGGCCGTCTACCTGGTGGCCACCGCCGTCACGGCGTTCTCCTGGAGCGCCTGGTTCTTCTTCCTCTGCCGCTTCTTCACCGGCTTCGGCATCGGCGGCGAGTACGCGGCGATCAACTCCGCGATCGACGAGCTGATCCCGGCCCGGGTGCGCGGCCGGATCGACCTGATCATCAACGGCAGCTTCTGGATCGGCGCGGCGCTCGGCGCCTTCGCCTCGATCGCGCTGTTGAACACCGCGCTGTTCGCCACCGACGTCGGGTGGCGGCTCGCCTTCGCCATCGGCGTGGTGCTGGGCCTGGTGATCCTGCTGGTGCGCCGGCACGTCCCGGAGAGCCCGCGCTGGCTGTTCACCCACGGGCGCGCCGCGGAGGCGGAGGAGGTGGTGGCCGAGGCCGAACGGATCGTGGAGGAGGAGACCGGCCGCGCCCTGCCGCCGGTCGAGGGGGACCCGATCCGCATCCGCGAGCGCGGACCGCTCGGCTTCATCACGATCGCCCGTACGGTGGTGGGCAGTTACCCGCGCCGCACGGTACTGGGCCTCGCGCTCTTCATCGGCCAGGCCTTCCTCTACAACTCGGTGACGTTCGGCTACGCGGTCATCCTCACCAAGTACTTCGAGGTGCCGGAGGGCGACACCGGCTACTACTTCGCGGTGATCGCGGTCGGCAACTTCCTGGGCCCGCTGCTGCTCGGCCACTTCTTCGACTCGGTCGGCCGCAAACCGATGATCGCCGGCACCTACATCGGCTCCGGCCTGCTGCTGTTCGGCACCGCCGCCCTCTTCCAACAGGGCTCGCTGTCCGCGGTCAGCATGACGGCCTGCTGGACGGCGGTGCTCTTCCTGGCCTCCGCCGGGGCGAGTTCGGCCTACCTGACCGTCAGCGAGATCTTCCCGCTGGAGACCCGGGCGATGTGCATCGCCTTCTTCTACGCCGTCGGCACGGCGGTGGGCGGCATCAGCGGGCCGCTGCTGTTCAACGGGCTGGTGAGCAGCGGCAAGGTGTCCGACACGACCCTCGCGTTCTGCATCGGCGCCGCCCTGATGACCGTCGCCGGGCTGGTCGAGGCCGCGATCGGGGTCCGGGCCGAACGGCGCAGCCTGGAGTCGCTGGCCGCGCCGCTCAGCACCGTCGGCGCGGCGAAGAGCACCTAGGGGCGGTTGCGAGGCCGCGGACCCGGCGGGACTTCTCAAACGCCCTCTGCGCCCGGGCGGGCCGTCAGATCACGGCCGGCGCGGGCGCCTTGGCTGCCGTGGCCGCCGTGGCCGCTCCGCCGGGCGACACCGGGCGCTCGGCTCGGCGAACGCCCGGTCGAGGATCGTGCTCCGGCCCCCACTCCCCTCGTGGTGGGGGCCGGAGCGGGCCTCAGTCGCGCCGACGAGAGAGAGCATGCCAATGGGGACGGCCGGACGGCCATGCATTAGCCTCTGAGCCTAATAGTCAACAACGCGGCAGGTCAGGATGGCTGCGGGGAGCCGGAGGAAGGTTCGTGATCGCACTGAGGTTCGGGGTCGCGGACCTCGCGAGGACCCGGTTCGTCATATCCCCGCTCGACCATCTGCTGGCCGGTTCGGCCCGGTTGGGCGTTCACCAGGGCAACGGGTCGCGCAGCGAACGCTGGTGGCGGGACGCCCGCCGCCACGTGCCCCACCGGGCCGTGCGCTTCCTCGAAGTGGTCAACGCGAGCCCGATCGGCATCCCCGACTTCATGGTGGCGGACCTCGACGCCGTCCGCCGCCAGCTGACCGACGAGCTCGACGCGCTCCTCTCCGTCCCGCAGCAGACTGTGGAGGAGGGTGTCGCGATCTTCGGCGACCGCCTGGGACTCCCGGCCGCCCTGGCCCGGTTGCGCGACGACGGCAGCCGGGGCCTGCGCGAGGTCAGCGACGGCGCCTGGGCGCTGTTCCAGGCCTGCCTCGCCCCGGACTGGCCCGACATCCGCCGCGCCCTGGAGGCCGACATCGCCGTCCGGGCCCGCACCGCCGCCCGCTCCGGGATCGGCGAAATGCTCGGCACGCTCCACCCGAAGGCCGTCTGGCGGGACGAAGGGGTGCTGGAGTGCACCCTCGGCGAGCTGGAGGGTTCCTTCGAACTCGGCGGCCGGGGCCTGGAACTGCGGCCCAACTACTTCGTCCAGCGGAGCATCAGCCTGCTGGCCGAGCCGGACCGCCAGAGCCTGCTGCTGCACCCGATCGCCCTTCCGGCCGCCGAGCCCGCGGCCCGGACCCCGGCCGCCGACGGCCTCGCCGCCGTGCTCGGCCCCGCCCGGGCCCGCGTCCTGCGCGCCATCGCCGGCAGCGCCTGCTCCACCACCGAGCTCGCCCAGCGGCTAGGCGTCACCCCGCCCTCCGCCTCCGCCCATGCCACCGCCCTGCGCGCGGCCGGCCTGATCGCCACCCAGCGCGAGGGCAAGCAGGTCCGCCACGCCCTCACCGACGTCGGCCACGACCTCCTCCTCGACAACCCGCCTCCCCCGCCGCAGGCCTGAGCACCGGCCGGTGTCCGCACCAGGTCCCGGCTGGAACCTCCGCGACGCATCCACGCGGCGGTCCCGGCACCCGCCTGCCGCGTGATCGCCTACCGGCGGGTCCGGGTCCGGAGCACGCGGCGCTGCCACGACACAGCCGTCCCCGCCCGGGTCAGCCGCCGCGGACGCGCTGGCCGAGCGGGGACGGCACTTCGAGCCAGACCAGTTTCCCGCGGCCCGCGGGCAGCGAACCCCAGGCCCTAGCGAGCCGGCCCACGATGCGCAGGCCGTGCCCCCCGGGCCGCCCCGGGACGATGGCCGGCCGGACCCGCGGCGGCACCGGGCTGGCGTCCACGACCTCGACCCGCAGCCGCTCGCCGTTCCAGCTCAGCCGCAGCTCCCGGGGGCCGCCCGGGGCGTGCAGACAGGCGTTGGTGACGAGTTCCGAGACCATCAGCAGGACGTCCTCGGTCACCGCACGCTGCTCCTCGTCGTCGGCGGGCAGCCAGTGCCACTCCTCCAGGATCCGGCGGCTGAACTCGCGGCAGCGCCGCACCGCGCCCTCGCCGCCGTCGAGCAGGAGACGCTCGGAGTACTCGGGTACGGGCCCCCGGCCGGGGGGTATCGGAACGCCGGACCGGTCGGGAACGGGGCCACTCGGGGAGCGGTTCATCCCGGCCTCCCCGAGGAGTCGCGGAAGCCCGGGGAGTCGCGGAGGCTTGGGGAGTCGCGGAGGCCCGGGGCGGGCGGCCCGGCGACGATCCGCCCGGTGCCGTCGGCCGTCGTGCGGCCGGCGCCGTCCACCCGGCCGGGACCGGGGGCGGCGTGCCGGACCCGCTCCCCCGCCCCTCGGGTGGGCTGCTCGGCTGGCCTCCGCATGGCTGGCTCCCGGTCGGGTCCGGACGGCGGCGGCCGTCCCGACCATCGTGGCGCGTGGCACGGGCGAGCGCGCGGACGCCGGTCGACGACCGGTCGTCGGGAACCGGCCGAACCGACGCCCCGGGGGCGGCGGGCACCCTTCTCACCTGCGCCTCGGGCATGGTTCGCGCCTGCCCGGCTCCGGCCCGGTCACACCTGCCGGGCGTTGCGACACTCCCCGCCCGCGACGAATCCGGCACCACCGGGCCCGCGACGGACCCTTCGGCACCGGGTTCCGCGACGAACCCGGCACCACCGGGTGTGGAACCGGGCGAACCGGGCAGACGCCGGTCGGGGCGAGCGACGCCCGAGTCCACGAGAGAGCCGGACTCCACGAGAGGGAGTGAGCGACACGATGGGTGCCGACGACAAGCTGCGCAACGCCGGTGAGAAGGTCGAGGGCAAGATCAAGGAGGCCGCCGGCAAGGCGACCGGTGACCGCACCATCGAGGCGAAGGGCCGGGGCGAGCAGGCCAAGAGCGACCTGAAGCAGGCCGTGGAGAAGGTCAAGGACGCCGGGAAGCACTGACCCGGACCCCACCCGGCCCGGCGACCGCCCCCCTGGCGGTCGCCGGGCCCGCCCGGTTCCGGGCGCCTGCTCCGGACCGGAAACCCGACGGACGAGCAGGCCCCCGCAGGAAAGGCGGCCCTCGCGCATGGACACCCGCGGACCGGCCCGGCGGCCCCGGCCGCCCGCAGTCAGGCGGCCTCGGGTCCGCACACCGCCGGCCCGGCCGTCACCGAAGGGCGACGGCGTCCCGCCGGGCCTGCGGAAGGCCGCCGGCTACACCTGGCGGCTGCTGCTGATCGGCGTAGCCGCCTACCTGGTCGTCATGCTGCTGGCCCGCCTCGAACTGCCGGTCGTCGCGGTCTTCCTGGCGCTGGTCATCACCTCCGTGCTGCGGCCCGCCGTCGACCTGCTGGCCCGGGCACTCCCCCGCCCGCTCGCCGTCCTGCTGGCCTTCCTGCTGGCGATCGCCCTGGTCACCGGCGTCCTGACACTGATCGGCACGACCGTCGCCGGCGAGTGGAACAGGCTGAACACCGAGCTGCACGGCGGTCTGGCCCGGCTCGACGACTGGCTCTCCGGTGCCCCCTTCCACCTGCGGCAGGGCGCCGTCACCGACTTCCGGGCGAAACTCGGCGACTTCGTGGACGCCCACCGCTCGACGCTGATCAGTGCCGCCATCAGCAGCGCCGGCCGGGTCGTCGAACTGGTCACCGCGGCCGCCCTCGCGGTGTTCTGCTCCGTGTTCTTCCTGCACTCCGGCGACCGGATGTGGGCCTGGGCGGAGCGCCAGCTGCCCGTCCGCGCCCGGCCCGTGTGGGGCCGGGCGGGCCGCACCGCGTGGCGCACCTTCGCCGGGTACACCCGGGGCGTCCTGATCGTCGCGGCGACCAACGCCGTCCTGGTCGGCATCGCCCTGACCGTGCTGCAGGTGCCGCTGGCACTGCCGCTGGTCGTCCTGGAGTTCGTCGCCGCCCTCATCCCGCTGATCGGCTCCCCGATCGCGCTGGCCGTCGCCGCACTGGTCGCGCTGGCCGCGCGCGGCCCGGTGGTGGCCCTGCTGGTGCTCGGGCTGATCGTGGTGATCGGCCAGATCGAGGGCCATCTGCTGCATCCGCTGGTGCTGGGCTGGTCGGTGCGGATCCATCCGGTGGTGATCGCCCTGTCGGTGACGGGCGGCGCCGTGCTGGGCGGGGTGCTGGGCGCGGTGGTCGCGGTACCGGCGGTGTCGGTGGCCTGGGCGGTGATCAGCGAGCTCCGGACCCCAGGGCCGACGCCTCCGGAACCCGACCACCCGCCACCCCGCCACTGAGGCCCGGCGGCGGCCGCCTGACGGCCGTCGGCCGCGCCCCCGGACCGCGTCAGCCCGCCGGGCTGTCGGCCGGGGCGTCGGCCCAGGAGGCCAGGATGCGCAGCGCGTCGTGGCTCGGCGAGCCGGGTTCGGCGGACCGGACGACGAGCTGCTGGTCGGTGTCGGTGGTGCTGGCGAGGGTGTCCCAGTCGAGGGTGAGGTCGCCGACCACGGGGTGGTGCAGCACCTTCGTGCCGACGCCGCGGAGGGCGACGTGGTGGGCGGCCCACCAGGTGGCGGGGCCGGGCACCCGGGTGCCCGGCCCCGCCACCGGTCGGAGGAGCAGGCCGGGTGGCGGGCGCTTAGCGGGCCGATGCCCGGAAGGCGTCCAGCGCCGCGTCGAGCGCCCGGTCGGCGGGTACGGCGACGTCGGGGACGACCCCGACACCCTCCCAGTTGGTGCCGGTCACCGGGCTGATGGTCCGGGCGGTCGGCACGGTCACCATGATGTGCTCGGTGACCGGGTACCGGGCCGTGGGGTGGGCGCCGCCCCGCGTGGTCTCGCCGATCAGGGTGGCCCGGCCGTGCGCCTGGAGGGTGTAGGCGACGTCCTCGCCCCCGGAGAAGGTGACGGCGCTGGTGAGCACGTACACCGGGCGGTCGAGGTAGCGGGGCGCGGGCAGGTGGGCGGACGTCCAGAACTGCCGCGTCGCCCCGGAGGCGCGGTCGTAGATGTCGTTGAGGTGGACCTGGTCGTCGGGGAAGAAGTAGCTGCACCACATGGCGGCCCCCTCGGGCGCGCCGCCGCGGCACGCGCGGAGGTCCAGGACGAGGGCGCGGCTGCCGGCGGCCAGTTGCAGCGCGGCGCCGACCACGGCCGCGCCGCCCTCGGCGTCCGGTATGAGACGGACGTCGACGTACGCGACGCCGTCGTCCAACTGCTCGACCCGGCGCACGCCCTGGTTCGCGGCCCGGAGCATCGCGAGGAACGCGGCCCGCCCGGCGTCCTCGTCCGCAGGCTCCAGCGACTGGGGCTCGTCCACCCAGAGCAGCCGCAGGTGCTTGTCCGGGCAGACCTCCTGGAGGTCGGCGGTCACCGCCTCGCACAGCGCCGGCCCGTCCAGGCCGTCGTACGCACCGGCCTGGAGCCGACGCCGGATCGCGGCGTCGATGGACTCGGTCTTCTCGGCGAAGACGTACCCGGTGGCGATCCGCCCCAGGGCCTGCTCGATGATCTGTTCGTTGTTAGGCATCGCGGGCGATGCTAGAGCCTGGCCGGGACATGATCAACGGTTTTTCGCCGGTGCGGGACACCGGCCGGGTCCGCCCGACCGCCCGTCGGAGGGCCTCGCCCCGCGCCTCCCGCCCCGGTCCGCCGCCGGGCCCGGCAGGTCAGTCGCGGTAGGCCGCCGTGGCGAGCTGGACGAACGAGCGGATCAGCGGGTTCGCGTCGCCCTCCCGCCAGGCCGCCACCACCCGGCTCGGCGCCATGTCGGCCAGCGGGACCACGGCCAGGTCCCCGGGCGGCCGGTGGCCGAGCGGCGCCATGCCGACGGTGCCGTTCCAGAGCACGGCCTGCAGGCACTCCTGGACGGCGCGCACCACGGGGCCCTCGCGCGGCTCGCCGCCGTTCCAGTACGAGCGCCAGAGGGGGTCGGTGCCGTCCGGGAACTGGAACCAGCGCCGGCCGGCCAGGTCGGCCAGCTCCAGGCGGTCGCGCCGCGCCAGCGGATCGTCGGCGCGCAGCACCGCGCCCACCCGGTCCGCGCGCAGCTCGTGCACCGTCAGGCCGGCGCCGTCGAAGGGGCCGCGGGTCAGCGCGACGTCGACCAGTCCGGCGCGCAGTCCGCAGGTCGGATCGGTCAGGTCGGTCTCGCGGATCCGGATCTCGACCTCCGGGTGCCGCCGGCCGTAGGCGGCGGCCAGCCGCCGCGCTCCCCGGTCGAAGCTGTCGGCGAGGATGCCGACGGTGATGGTCGCGGCGCCCGACGCCGCGGCCACCCGCAGCCGGATCTGCTCGGCCCGGTCGAGCAGCGTCCGCGCCTCGTCCAGGAGCACGGCGCCGGCCGGGGCGAGCGAGACGCCCGCGGCGGAGCGGTACAGCAGCACGGCGCCGAGGTCGGTCTCCAGCTGCTTGATCGCCCGGCTCAGCGGCGGCTGGCTCATGTGCAGTCGGGCGGCGGCCCGGCCGAAATGGAGTTCCTCGGCGACGGCGACGAAGTAGCGCAGCGTGCGTAGCTCCATGGTGCAACGATACCGGCGCGGTATCGGCGGCCCGGAACGGGTCTTGGACGGCCGCCGCGCCCCGGCGGTGGAATCGGGGCATGACGAACGAACCGAGGACCGGCGAACGGCCGGCGGAGCCCGTGGTGTCGGTGGTCGGCCCGGGCGAGGGCGAGACGATCCTCCTGGGCAGTACCCGACTGCGCATCCTGGAGGACGGCAGCACCACCGGGCACCGGCTCGGGATCGCCGAGTCCGTGCTCGCGCCGCACACCCCCGGACCGCCGCAGCACCGTCACTCCCAGCACGACGAGGGTTTCTACGTCGTCTCCGGCACGGTGCGGTTCACCGTCGGGGAGCGGGAGCACGACGCGACGCCGGGCACCCTGGTGATGGTCCCGCCCGGCGCCCCGCACACCTTCGCCAATCCGACCGACCAACCGGCCGTCATGCTCAGCACGTTCACGCCGGACCTCTACGTGCAGTACTTCCGCGACCTCCAGGACATGATGGCCGGCGGCGGGGCGCTGACCCCGCGGGCCCACCTCGGGGTGATGAGCCGCTACGCCACCGAGCCCGCGACCGACCTCACCTGACCGCCGGGCGGGCGCCGGCCGTGACCCCGCGGGCGCCCGCCCCCACCACGCACACACTTCTGGAGGGGAACCGTGAACACCGCCTACTGGGCCGCCGCCGGCCTGCTCGCCCTCTTCTACCTCTACGGGGGCGGGCTGAAGCTGCTCCGGAGCCGGGAGCGGCTCCGCCCGATGATGGCGTGGGTGGACAGCACGCCGATGGCGGCCGTCCGGGCCATCGGGGCGGTCGAGGTGCTCGGCGCGGTCGGGCTGGTCCTGCCCCCGCTGACCGGGGTCGCGCCGTGGCTGGGCCTGGCCGCGGCCGTCGGGTTCGTGCTCCTGCAGACCGCCGCCACCGCCGTGCACCTGCGCCTCGGCGACCGCCGGGTCGCGCTCAACCTCACGCTCCTGGCCGTCGCGGGGGTGACCGCCTGCCTGGCGACGACCTGGCGGTGAGTGCCGGCATGCGCCCGGGCCGTCCGACCCGGCGGACCCGCGGCCGCTACGGCGTGGCCGACGGGCTGCCGGGAGCGGCCGTCCGGCCCGGGCGCATGCCGGCCTTGAGGTCGCTCATCGCCGCCCGCGCCACCTGGTCCACGGGGTCCTTCTCGCCGAAGCCGTAGTCGACCGCGCCGTCCCGGTTGCCCGCCGCGGCGAACAGCCAGCGCGGCCCGTACTTCGTCGCGCCCAGCCAGACCTCGAAGTCCTCCCCCGCGTAGGAGAACCGGACGGCGTCGGTGCCGTTCACCACCACGATCGAGCCGTCCAGGCGGTCGGCGAGTTCGTGCAGCGGTGTACGCCCCGGCACCTGGGTGCTCTCCGACTGGACGGCGAGCACCGAGGACAGCGGCCCGGTGATGACGGGCCCGTCCTGGGTGGTGAACCGGAAGCCGGGCTGCCCCGCGATGTCGATGGACCCGCCCTCCATCGAGCTGCCGAAGGCGAACGGACCGACCGCGAAGGTGCCCGGCTTCACCCCGTGCCAGCCGTCCGACAGCAGCACTGCCACCACCTCGTTCGCATTGACGTGCAGGCCCATGACGGATGTCCCTTCTCGGTGGCGCGCCCGGTTCCGCCCGGCCGCGCCGACGGCCCGGCCAGGTCCTGCACCTGGCCGTCGTTCTCGAACCGCTCGGATCGATCACCTCGATCCTCGGCCACGTGATCCGGCTCTGTCTCGCACATCGGCCGGTGGGCGCCCTCGTGGCGCCCACCGGAGGCCGGGGCGGTCGGGACGGCGTCGTACCGCCGCGTCCGGCGGGCGGGGCAGCGCGGAGACGTCGGGACGGCGCGCTACGGCCTCTGCGCCGCCCGTCCGGACCGGCACCGGGCGCAGTAGGATGGAGGGTTCCCGACCGCGCAGTCCGACGGGGGTGGCGATCGTGCAACACGCCGAACGAGACCTGATGACCCTGGGCGAGACCATCGAGCCGCTCGCCGAGATCGCCCCGGCCTCCGTCGCGACCCGGGCCCGTGCCCTGGTGGCCGCGCACGCCCTGGACGAGGCGGACTGCCGGCTGCTGCTGGAGGCCCTGGGGCTGGCGGCCGAGCCGGCCGGCCCCGGTACGCGGACCTGCGTGCGCTGCGGGCGCGCGTACGAGCACCCCGGCGTCCGGCGGCGGGACAGCTTCTGCTCCGGCCACTGCTACCGGGAGGCCGGCGGAGCCCCGGGCGAAGCCGCGGCCCCTGACCCGCCGTCCGGGACAACCGGGGGCGCCGATGGTGGGGCGCCCCGTACGAACTCTGCCCCGACGACCTCACCGCCGAGCTGAACGGCGCGGCCGACCCGGAGCGGCTCACCGCTCTCCTCAAGCGGTACAGGGCCCTGAACGGTAGTGCCGTGACGGCGGGAGACGGAGAGACCGCCGGCCCCGGTCGGGTGGCGCGGCGGTGTCTTCGAGGCTGTTCGGTCAGGCGAGAGCCGCGCGGGCCAGCGCGCACAGCCCGTCCCGGTCGTCCATCACCTCCGCCGGGACGCTGTAGTACGCCCGCACCACCACCTCGCGGCCGGCCGCGAGGTAGGTGAACGGCATGGACCCCGCCTCCTCGTAGGAGGGGCGGGCCGCGCCGTCGACACGGAGGTAGAGGGTGTCCATCACCATCGCGAACTGGCTGCCGCGGCTGCGCAGTGCCCAGCCGCCGAAGTAGCGGTGGAGGGTGACCTCGCCGAGCGGCGCCAGCTGGTCGGCGACGTGTTCGGCGAGGCTGCGGGAACCGCTCACGCGGGGAGGAAGAACCCGGTGATGTCGGCGAGCCGGCCGTCGCGGTGGAGCGCGGTGCTCACGCCCGCCATGGCGGGCTCGCCCTGCTCGCCGAGCTGGGTCCACCGGGCGAGCGAGCGGTCGTGGTGTTCGAGCACCTCGTCGATGCGGAACCGGTGACCGGGGAAGGCCCCGGCGAACCCGGCCATGTAGCCGGCCAGCCCGGCCAGCCCGGCGACCTCGGTGCCCGGGTCCCGGTAGGCGACGTCCTCGACCGCCACCTCGCCGAGCGCGGCGAGCCGCTCGCCGGCGTCCGCCGACCAGCACGCGGCGTAGTCCATCCAGAGCTGCTGTGAGTCACTCATCGCTGTCCGTCTCTCTCGTAGCCGATCGACGCCATCGCGCCGTCGGTGATCGTGCGCAGTTTGGTGACGGGGGTCGCGGCCCGGACCAGTACCAGCAGGCCCTGGTAGAGCGCCAGCAGCTGGGCCGCCGACACCTCGACGTCGAGGTCCGCGGACAACAGGTCCAGCGCCCGGGCGCGCGTCAGGGCCTCGGCGAAGCCCGACTCGATCGTCTCCAGCCCCCGGTGGACCGCGTCGGCGGCCTGCGGGACGGTGAAGCACTCCACGGCGGTGTTGGTCAGCAGGCACCCCGGGTCGGGATCGGGGCCGGTCTCGAACGTCGAGGTGAAGAACGACCGGATACCCGCCACCGGGTCCGCCGGCTCCAGGAGGTGCTCCCGGACCCGGCCCCGCACCACCTGGTCGTTGTAGGCGTCCAGCGCCGCGCGGAACAGGCCGTCCTTGTTCTCGAACACCCGGTACAGGCTGCCCGGATGCAGCCCGGTCGCCTCCTCGATGTCCCGCACCGAGGCCCCCTGGTAGCCGCGGCGACGGAACAGCCCCATCGCACGGGCCAGGACCTCGCCCCGGTCCCAGAGCTGCTTGCGCCCCACCCGCGACCCCCTTAGTTGAACGATCGCTCACAAAAATAGCACGCCGTCGGCCGGGGCCGTGCCGCCGTCGAGCGCCGGGGCCGGGCCGCCCTCGCCCTCGCCCTCGCCGGAACGGACTCGCCTGCGCTCGCCGAGGTCCAGGAGGTGCTCGCCGCCCGTTCCCCGGTCTAGGCGCCGGTCAGCCGGGACCGGGCGGTGTTGCGGATGCGCCTGGTCCGGCCGCCCTCGGCGAGGACGGCCAGGGCGATCACCGCCGAGGACTCCTCGGCGGTGCGCAGCTGGAGCCAGTCGGAGGCGGCGAGCAGGGCGTCCGCCTCCCACGGTTCGTCCAGCGTCACGGCCCGCAGCAGCGTCCACTCCCGCAGCCGTCGGGCGGCGGAGGCGTCCGCCGCCACCGGGCCGGTCATCTCCAGGCACCAGGCCGGGTAGCCCGGGTCCGTGAGCAGTTCGGCGGCCCGGCGGCCGAGGTACTCGCGGACGGCGTCGCTCGCCGTCGCCGGGTCCGGCCCGGTGAGCACCCGGGTGACAAGGGCGGCCGCGTCCTCCGGGGCGACCTCCGCGAAGGCCCTGCGACAGTCCGCCGACCCTGCGTACCCGGCCGTGTCCCGGTCCTGCCCGCCGCCCGGTGCCGCGTCGCCCATGCTGCTGCCCCTTTCGGACGGCGCCGGACGCACCGGCCCGGCCCCCACGGCGAGCGGGCCCGCCGCGCCCACGACCGTCGCGGACGCCCGCCCCCGTAAGCCTCGACTCGTACGTACCCCCGCCGACCGGGTCGAACCCGCAGGGCGCCCCGCCCTCCGGGCCCGTCAACGGGGGGTGGGCCGGGCGCATGGCGGTGGAGGCTGCCGCTGCCCCGGAGTGATCCGGGTGACGGCGGGTAGTCGCCAGGCATGCTGACCGGCTGCGGCCGTGGCTGCCCCTGCTGATCGCGCTCTCCGCCAACTCGCCCCTGTGGCACGGCGCCGACACCGGATTCGCGTCCTGGCGCACCGTCGTCTTCGGACACTGGCCGGTCAGCGGACCGCCCCCGTCCTTCCGGGACACCCACGACTACGACCGCCGCACCTCGCACCTCGTCGGGGAGGGGCTCATCCGTGACAGCGGACAGCTCTACTGGCACATCAGGCTCTCCGAGCGGTACCCCACCGTCGAGGTCCGCGCCATGGACGTCCAGCTCCGCCCGGACGAGGCGGTGATGCTCGCGGGCCTGCTCCGCGCCCTCGCCACCCGGCTGCTCGACGACGACCGGGCGCGGCCGCCCGCGCCCGCCGTCACCCCCGAAGTACTCGCGGCAGCCGTCTGGCACAGCGCCCGGCACGACTGCACCGGGACGGTCCTCGACCCGCTCTCCGGGCACCTCGCGCCCGCCGCGCGCGCGGTGGCCGCGCTGCTGGACTACCTGGCCCCGGTGCTGACCGCCACCGACGACGGGCACCACGTCACGCCGGTGCTGGAACGGCTGCTCCGCGAGGGCAACGGGGCCGTGCGGCAGCGGCGCACGCTGCGCCGACACGGCAGGGCGGAGTTCGTCGCGACGATCGCCGACGAGACCACGGGGGCCTGAGCGAGACCACCGGGGCCTGAGCACCGATCAGTGCCACCGGCCCGGCGTGTCACCCGCGCCGGGCCGGGTAGCCGAGCCGGTGGGAGGAACCGCCCGTCCGGCGCCGGGTACCTCCCCCGCGCAAGGCGCCGCCGAGCGGAGGTGACTCCGATGGACGCGAAGCGGACGGCACGCCGGGTGCTCCACGACTACGGCGAGACCTATGCCCACCAGGCCGGCATCCGCCTGGCCGACACCCCGGCGCCGCTGTACCAGGTGCTGGTGCTCTGCGTCCTGTGCGCGGCCCCGATCCGGACCGAGACGGCGGTCGCCGCCGCCCGCGAGCTGTTCGCGGCCGGGCTGCGGACGCCCCGGGCGATGGTGCGTGCCACGTGGCAGGACCGCGTGGACGCGCTGGGCCGCGCCCACTACCGCAGGTACGACGAGAGCACGGCCACGGCTCTCGGCGACGGCGCGCAGCTCGTCCTCGACCGCTGGCACGGGGATCTGCGGGCGCTGCGCCGGGAGGCCGGCGGAGACGTCGAACGGCTGCGGGGGCTGCTGCGGGAGGTGCCCAGGATCGGCCCGACCGCCGCCGACATCTTCTGCCGCGAGACCCAGGGCGTCTGGCCGGAACTCCGGCCCTTCTTCGACACGCGGGCCCGGCGGAGCGCCTCCACCCTGGGCCTCCCCCGCAGCCCCGGGGCACTGGCCGGCCTCGTCGCGCCGCGCGACCTCGTCCGGCTCGCGGACGGCCTGGTGCGTGCCGGCCGCGCGCCGGGGGCGGTGGAGCGGCTGCGGGCCGGCTGAGCGGCACCCGGACCCGCGTCAGGGCCGCCGGGGGCCGGGCGGGGCCGGCACCTCGGCCCACACCGTCTTCCCGTCACGCTCCGGCCGGTAGCCCCAGGCACGGGCGAGCCGGTCGACCACCCGCAGCCCGTGCCCGCCGGGCGCGCCCCGGTCGGCGGGCGGGCGCAGCCGTGGCGGCTCCCGGCCGGCGTCGCCGACCTCGATCCGCAGCCGGCTGCCGTCCCAGGCGAGACGCAGCTCGTACGGGCCTCCGGGGGCGTGCACGCACGCGTTGGTGACCAGTTCGGAGACCATCAGCACGACGTCCTCGGCCGCGGCCAGCTGCTCGTCGTCGGCCGCCGGCAGCCACTGCCAGTCGGTCAGTGCGCGGCGGCAGAAGTCGCGGGAGCGCGGTACCGCGCCGGCTCGCTCCGCCAGGAACAGCCGCCTGGTCTGCTGCGCACGGGGTTCGGTGGTGTGGTCGATCGTCCTCATCGCCTCTTCGGCCTCTGCGTCGAGCGGGCAGCCGGGGGGACCGGCGCCGGCGGTCGGCCCGGTCGGTACGGCCGCGGTGTCGTCCATGACCCGCGCCTGCCCCGCTCCGTGGCCGCTACACGGGCCCCGCGCCGGTTGCCCGGAACGGACGGCGATCGCACCGCGGGGTGCCGCCGCCGGCCCGACGGTGGCCGGGTCGGCGGCGGCACCCCGCGGGCGGCGGAGGTCAGCCCGCCCGGGCGATCTTCGCGTTGACCTTGATGACGTCCTTCTCCTTCAGCGTGCCGAAGGCCCCGACCGCGCCCGACGGCACAGCTGCCGACCCGCCCGGCGGACCGCACCCCCGGGTCCGCTCGGCGACCCCCCGATCACCGTCCGGCACCATCGCCGGAATCAGCCCGCGTAGATCTGGCTTCTCACGCCCGGTAGCGGTTCACTGGGAGTCACCAGGGCAGGAACGGAGGCCCGGCCATGGGATGTCCCCACACACTCGGGTTCCACACCGAGGTCCGCGAGCGCTACGCCGCCGCCGGGGCGGAAGTCACCCGGCTGGTCCGGGCGGTGCCCGAGGACCGGTGGACGGCGCCCACCCCCTGCCACGACTGGGACGTGCGCACCCTGCTGAACCACCTCACGGCCCAGCACCTGTGGGTCTGCCAGGCGGTCGCCGGCTACACCCCGGCGCAGATCGGCCACCGGTTCGAGGGCGACGTCCTGGGCCGCAACCCGGTCGGGGTCTGGACGATGGCCCTCGGCAGCGCCGTCCGCGCCCTCGACCGACCGGGCGCGCCGGACCAGTTGGCGCACGTACCGTACGGGCTGCGCGATGTCGGCGGCTACGCCCGCGAGCTGACCGCCGAGACCGTCGTGCACGGCTGGGACCTCGCCCGGGCGCTGGGCCGGGACGGCCGGATACCCGAGGCTGCGGCCCGGTACGCACTCGCCGAGTTCCGGAGCTGCCACGATCTCGCCGGCACCGGCCAGTTCGCCCCCGCCCGCAGCCCGGCAGCGGGCGCCGACGTCCAGGACCAGCTGATCGCCCTCACCGGGCGGGACGCGTCCTGGTCGGCCCAGCGACTCTGACCGGGGGCGCCGCCCTTCGGGGGGCCGGCGGTGCGGAGCAGGGCGCCGGACCGGCCGACGTCCCACTCCGCGCAGCTCAGCCCTGCGGGACCGCGCAGCCGTCCGGTCCGCACACCTCTCCCGCCTCGGCACCGGCCGTCGGCAGGAGGACGACCCGGCTCTCCCAGGCCTGCTCCAGCGCGGCGGTGAAGGTCGCCGGCGGCTGGGCGCCGGACACCCCCAGCCGGCGGTCGAAGACGAAGAACGGCACTCCGGTGGCGCCCATCGCCGTCGCCGTCGCCTCGTCCTCGCGCACGGCCTCCGCGTACGCGTCGGGGTCGGCCAGCACGCGGGCCGCCTCCCCGGCGTCCAGCCCGGCCTCGACGGCCAGCTCCACCAGGCGGCCCGGGGCGAACGCGGAGCGCTCGTCGGCGAAGTTGGCCCGGTACAGCAGGTCCAGCAGTCGGGCCTGGCGACCGTGCTCCTCGGCGAAGTGCAGCATGCGGTGCATGTCGAAGGAGTTCGCCGCGTCGCGCCCCTCGGTGCGGTAGTCCAGCCCCTCCTCGCGGGCACTGGCGGCGATGCGCTGCTCGGCCGCCTCGGCCTGGTCCAGCCCGAGGCCGTACTTGGCGGCGATCAGCGGGACCACCGGGCGCGCCTCGGCGGGCGACCGGGAGTCGAGTTCGAAGGAGCGGTGGACGATCTCCACGTCCTGCCGGTGGGGGAACCGTTCGAGGGCCTTCTCGAACCGTGCCTTGCCGATGTAGCACCACGGGCAGTTGATGTCGCTCCAGATCTCGACGCGCACGGCGCTGCTCCTGTCCTCAGCCGGGCGGGTCCTTCCCGCACCGCCCGACCTCCAACATGCGTGATGAGGTAAATATTTCCCGCAGTGAAATGTTCACCCCGCCGCCCGCAGGCCAGTAGGCCCGCGACCGCCTCGGCGGCCCGGTCGGCCGCCCCGGTGGGGCCCGCCGTAGGGTGCTGGACAGCCGGCCGTGCCCGACGGCCCGACCCCGGGAGCATCCCGCCATGAACCTGCCCTCCACCGGCCGTCGCGTGCTGGTCAGCGGGGCCTCCCGGGGCCTGGGCCGCGCGGTGGCCCAGGCATTCGCCGCCAACGGCGACCGGGTGGCCGTGCACTACGGCACCCGCGCGGACGACGCCGCCGAGACGCTCGCCTCGCTCGACGGCTCGGGCCACGCGCTCGTCCACGGTGACCTCGCCGACCCGGGGGAGGCCGCCCGGGTCGCCGACGCGGCGGTGCGGGCGCTGGGCGGCATCGACGTGCTGGTGAACAACGCGGCCGTCAATCTGCGCCACCCGCTGCCCGAGACGCCGTACGACGAGTGGGTCGACAGCTGGCAGCGGCACGTCTCGGTCAACCTGCTCGGCACGGCCTACCTGAGCCACCGGGCCGCCCACGCGATGATCGAGCGGGGCGGCGGCGGACGCATCGTCAACATCGGCTCCCGGGGCGCCTTCCGGGGCGAGCCGGACCACCCGGCGTACGGGGCGACGAAGGCCGCCGTGCACGCCCTGGGTCAGTCGCTCGCCGTCTCCCTCGCCCCGCACGGCATCGCCGTCGCCTCCGTCGCCCCGGGCTTCTTCGAGACGGAGCGGGTGGCCCCGCGGCTGAACGGCCCGGAGGGGGAGGCGATCCGCGCGCAGAGCCCGTTCGGCCGGGTCGCCACCGCCGCCGAGGTCGCGGCCGCGGTGCTCTGGCTCGCCTCCCCCGCCGCCGAGTGGTCCTCCGGCACCATCCTCGACCTCAACGGAGCCTCCCACCTGCGGACCTGACCGGACCTGCTGACGCCGGCGCGGCCGCCGGAGCGCCCGGGAACAGATCCGCACACGACGGAACCGTTGCGCCGCGCCCGAGCGGGCAGAAGGGCCTCGATGCCCGGGCCGACCCGGCGCGGGCCCGTCGAGGAGGTCCAGCGATGCGGTGGCCGACGAACGGTCGACGGCACGAACCCGAGAGACGGCACACGGAACGGAGCGACGAATCCGACGAGCAGCGCACGGAAGGGACGGAAGGGACCGAGCGGAAGGCGGCGGCGCCCCGCCGCACCCCGGACGCCCGGTCGCGGCCCCGCAGGGTCCCCTGGTACGTCGGTCTGCCGGTCACCCTGGCGGTGATCCTCGCGGTCTTCCTGGCCGCCGCCAAGCTGGACCTGCTGCCCGGACTGCCCAATCCCTTCGCCGAGCGCCAGATCGACCGGAGCCAGCCCGCCGTCCTCAAGTCCATCCAGGACATGAGCCGTTACACGGCGGCCGGCGGCAACTTCCAGGTCATCGTCGACCTGGACCAGGACGCGAAGTTCCTCCCGTCCCAGATCCTCGGCAAACGCACCCTGTACGTGGCCGCGGGCACCGTCGACGCGTACGTGGACCTGGGCGAGCTGGCGAACGGCGCGGTGACGGTCTCCGACGACCGGCGCTCGGCCACCGTCACGCTGCCGCACGCCCGCCTCGCCGACCCGGCGCTGGACGTGAAGCGCTCCTACGTGTTCTCCCAGCAGCGCGGGCTCTTCGACCGGCTCGGGGACTTCTTCTCCGGCAACCCCGGCGACCAGCAGAAGCTGGAGATCCTGGCGACCGACAAGATCAAGGCGGCCGCCGAGCAGACCGCGCTCACCGCGACGGCGGAGAAGAACACCCGGGCGATGCTGCAGAACCTGCTCACCTCGCTCGGCTTCACCACCGTGACCGTCACCGTCGTCCGCTGACGGCGGGCCGGCCGGGGGCTTTCGGGGTACCGCCGAAAGCCCCCGGCCGGCCGGTCAGACGGTGGCCAGGCCGAGGCCGTGGAAGGTCACCCGGTAGGGGCCGATGTCCTCCGCCTCGCTGCCCAGCAGCAGGTCACCGGGGGTGGCGACGCCCGCCGCGCGCGCGGTCGCCACGAGGGTCCCGGCCAGGGCCCGGCCGTCCGGCTCCCCCGGGCCTCCCGCGTCGAGGCGCCACCTGGGTTCGTGGTCGTCCGCCCAGGTCTCCCGTGTGCCGGGGTGCTCGGCGACGGTGCCCCAGCCCGCCGCGGCCGGGTCGGCGTCGTGGTCGGCGAAGGACGCCAGCATCAGCCGGCTGTCCGCGTCGATGTCGAACAGGCGCGGCGCCCCGCCGCCCGTCCGGCCGTAGAGCCGCATGACCTTGGCGATGCCGAGCGCGGCGAACTCGGCCGGCAGCGTGGTGAGGAACGCGGCGAGCGCTCCGGTCACCGTCTCCCAACTCCGCGCCGACCAGCGGCCGGGCAGGCTCATTCCGGCGGTGGACGGGGCCCGGCGGGTGCCGAGGAAGCCGCCGATGGCGTTCTCCTCACCGTGGCCGAGGCCGAGGTACCAGTCCTCCAGCGGAGCGGTGGGCCGCAGGACGAGCTCCGGCCCCCGGCGGCCCGCCCGCAGTTCGAGCGTGTCGTGCGGACCGCGCCACCGCAGGAACGGCGCGCCCCAGGCCGGGGTCGGGCCGTAGTAGGGCCCCAGCGAGCCGTACGAGCCGATCACCGACGCCTCGCCGAGTTCGTCGGTCAGTTCGGTCCGCGCCCGGCCGAAGGCCAGCACGTGGCCGGCGGCGTCGGGGCCGCCCCGCCCGGCCGGCACGGCCAGTTCGAGATGGGCCCGCCCCTCGGCGTAGCGGCGCTCGGACGGCCCGACCGGGCGCAGCCGCGGTCCGTCGGGTGACGCCCCGTCGGCGGGCCCGGCCCGGCGCAGGCCGAGGCCGTCGACGAGGGCCCGGGCGCCGTCCTCGGTCCAGCCGCCGGTCCGCGCCGCGAGGAGCCGGCGGGCCAGGTCGGCGAGCGGTTCGTCCACGGGAGTGAAGTGTTCTTCGAGCACGGGGAGATTCTGCCCCGGCGGGGCGGCGGGCCGGCCCGCCGCCCGGCCCCCTCGGACGGGTCAGGCCGCTCGGACCGGCTCGGGCAGCGGGAAGCTCCGGCGCATCAGGGCGTCGAAGGCCGCGTCGGGGAGCAGCCGCTTGGCGAGCATGGTGGAGCGGGCCAGGGCGCCGACGGCGTAGCGGGCGCGGGGGCGCGCGGCGGTGGCGGCCCGGACCACGACCCGGGTGGCGGCCTCGGCTGGCACGGCGCCGTTGCGGCGGGTGAAGGTGCGGCCGCCGTACATCTCCGCGAGGCGGCTGCGGAACCCCGCGTACGGGTCGGCCGGGTCGGCCTCGCCGTGCATGGTGGCCACCGCCGTCGCGGCGAACCCGGTGATGGTCGGGCCGGGCTGGACGACCACCACCTCGACGCCGAAGGGGGCGACCTCCAGGCGCAGCGAGTCGCTGATCGCCTCCACCGCGTGCTTGCTGGCGTGGTAGAAGGCGCCGCCGGGCGGGGAGAAGCGGCCGGCCATGGAGGAGATGTTGACGATGCGTCCGCGCCCGGCGCGGCGCATGCCGGGCAGGACCAGCTGGGCCATCCGCACCAGCCCGAAGACGTTGGTGTCGAACTGGGCGCGGATCTCCTCCCGGCCGGCGGTCTCGACCGGCAGGTGGAGGCCGTACGCGGCGTTGTTGACCAGTAGGTCGACCTGGCCGTGCGCGGTCTCGACGGCGGCGACCGCGGCGGCCATCGAGGCCTCGTCGGTGACGTCGAGCGCCAGCGTGGTGATGCCGAGGCCGGCGAGGTCGGCGAGGGTCTCGGGGCGCCGGGCGGTGGCGTGGACCCGGTGGCCGAGCCGGTGGAGGGCGAGCGCGGTCTCCCGGCCGAGGCCGGAGGAGCAGCCGGTGATCAGCACGGTCCGTGCGGCGTCGGTCATGGCGAGACCTTTCGGTGCAGGAGGTCCCAGACGGCGGCTTCGGCGCGGTCGAGGTCCTCGGCGGGGAGGGTGGGCAGGCCGCCCGGGCGGCGGAGCTTGACGAGGCCGGTGAAGGCCCCGAGCGCGAGGGCGACGAGCTGGGCGGCGTCGCCTTCGCGGATCTCGCCGGCCCGCTGGCCGCGTTCGATGAAGTCGGCGGCGACGCGGTCGATCTCCTCGGCGAGGGCGCGGCTCTCGGGGGCGAGGAAGGTGTCGTGCTGCTGGTGTTCGAGGAAGACGAAGGCGTCCGGGTACGCGCCGGCGTAGCGGGTGAAGCCGCGCCAGAAGCGGCCGAACTCCGCCCGGATGTCACCGGCCGGTCCCCCTTCGGCGAGCGCGCCGGCGAGGTGGTCGAGCAGGGCGCGCTTGGCGTGCTGGAAGGCCGCGTTGCCGAGCGCCTCCTTGCTGGGGAAGTAGCGGTAGATGCTGCCCACGCCCACGCCGGCGCGCTGGGCGACGGCGGGCATCTGGGTGCCCTCGTAGGTGCGTTCGGCGAAGAGCGCGAGGGCGGTGTCGATCAGCAGGCGGTCGAGGTCGGGCTTCCTGGGTGCCACGGAATGAATATTCATTCCTCTCCTGGGCCCTGTCAATCCCCTCCCCCGCCCGCTCGGCCCCTTCCCCGCCCGACGAGACCCCGGCCCCGGAACCTTCCTAAGCTGGAACGGCCCTGCTGGACTACCGCTGGAAGGTGGGATCGACCGTGCAGCCGACCGAGATCAACGAGGTCCTGAACCGGCCGCTCAGCCAGGAGCTCCTGGCCCGGGCGCTGACCCGGCTGGCCTATGTCGCCAAGGACGGCACGCCCCGGGTGGTACCGATCGGGTTCGTCTGGAACGGCTCGGAGATCGTGATGTGCACGGTCAAGAACGCCCCGAAGCTGGCGTCCCTGCGCCGGAACCCGGCGGTCGCGCTGACCATGGACACCGAGGCGCACCCGCCGAAGATCCTGCTCGTCCGCGGCCGGGCCGAGCTCGACGTCGTCGAGGGCATCCCGGACGAGTACCTGCGCGGGAACGGCGCCTACGAGATGACGCCCGAGCAGCGGGCCGCGTGGGAGGCCGAGGTCCGCTCGCTCTACGACGGCATGGTGCGGATCGTCGTCACCCCGACCTGGGCGAAGCTGATCGACTTCGAGACGACCCTGCCGAGCGCGGTGGAGGAGCTGATCCGCCGGCGGGACGAGCGCGACCGGACCTGACCCCGCCGCCGGATCACCCGCTCGCACCACTCGGGGTGACAGACCGGACACCTTCCGCCATCGACACTGCTCAGGGGCGGTATCGTGGCCGCGCCCAGCACGTGTGAAGGAGATCGGCATGGCAACTGGCAAGGTCAAATGGTTCAACGCGGAGAAGGGCTTCGGCTTCATCGCCCAGGACGACGGCGGCCCGGACGTCTTCGTGCACTTCTCCGCCATCCAGACCACCGGCTTCAAGGAGCTCTACGAGAACGACGTGGTCGAGTACGACGTCACCCAGGGACCCAAGGGCCCCCAGGCGGAGAACGTCGTCAAGGTCTGAACGGAGCTGAACCACCGTGCCGGCACCCCGCCCAGGGATGCCGGCATCAGCCCGCCCCCGGCCCGCTCCCGGCCCGCTCCCGGCCCGCTCCCAACCCCGCCTCCCGGCCCGCTCGTGGCGGAAAGGCTGCCGAGCCGGTTTCAAACGGCGTTCGAAACCCCGCGGTGATCGTTAGACTGCCGGGGGTGAAGCTGACCGCAGACCGGATCATCGACGCCGGAATGGCCGTGTTCGCCGAGTCCGGCTACCACGGCCTCTCCATGCGGCGGGTGGCGGAGCGGCTCGACGCGCACGCCGGAAGCCTCTACTACCACGTGCCCAACAAGGCCGCGCTACTGCAGCTGATGGCCGACCGGGTGGCCCGCCAGGCGTACGACGCGGGCACCGAGGCACTCGCCGCACTGGACGCCTCCAGCGGCTGGCAGGCCCGGGTGACGGCGCAGACCGTCGCCCTGCGGCGGAGCATCCGGCAGCACCCCGGCGGGGCGATCATGTTCGCCGACAGCCCGAAGACGCTCAGCCCCGGCGCGCTGTCCGTGATGGAACGGCTGCTCGACACCCTCGCGGCGGCGGGCGTCCCGGCGGAGCAGTGCGGCACCGCCGCCGACACCGTGCTCAGCCACGTGACCGGCTACGTCCTCCAGGAGCAGAGCGAACCGCCGGTCGTACCACCCGACCCGGAGGCCGTCGCCGCCCTGCACCGGCGCTTTCCCCGCACCGTCGCCGCGGCCGCCCACGACCAGGACGGGCAGTTCGCCCGCAGCCTGGAGCTGATCTGCGCCGGTATCGCCACGCTGCTCCCGCCCGCCGAACGGCCCTGACCGCCCGAGGTGACGGGCCCTCAGACGGCGCCGGACGGCTCCGGCAGCGGGACGTCCCAGGCGAGCAGGCGCAGCAGGTCCTCGTCCACCCGCGGCCGGGCGCCGTCCGGACGAGCCTGCGGGGCGGCCGAGGGCGGGCCGGCCGTCAGACGGGCGCTGGCGGCCGTGTTCTGCTCGGTCCTGGGCCTGCGGTGGCGCTCGAAGCGGGCCAGGGCCGCCGCGGCTCCGGGGGTGTCGCGCAGCGCCTTGGCCAGGACGACGGCGTCCTCCAGGGCCATCGAGGCGCCCTGGCCGGTGGCCGGCGAGGCGGCGTGCGCGGCGTCCCCGATCAGGACGGCGCGCCGGGTCCGCCAGCGCGCCCCCGGTGCGACGTGGAGCGCGTTGGTGACCATCAGCCGGTCGCCCGTCCTGGCGACGATCCCCGCGGCCGGGGTCCGGTCCGCGCCCAGCAGCGGCGCCAGCCACTCCCGCCACTGCGCGGGAGTGGTGCCGGCGACCTCCACCGGGGACGCGGCGGGCCCGGGCACCCGGGCGAACCAGTAGGTCTCGCCGCCGGACGAGACCAGGTACCCGAACGCGGCGCCGCTGCCCCGGACCATGGTGATCCGCTCCGGCCCGGAGGACGGCGCGGCGGCGGTGCTGTACCCGTAGAAGACGCGCTGGCCCGCGTACTCGGCCGCGGGCGCGGCCGGGTCCAGCCAGGCCCGGACGGCGGAGTGCGTGCCGTCCGCGCCCACCAGGAGGTCGCCGGTGGCACCGGTGCCGTCGGCGAAGTGCGCGGTGATGTCGGCGTCGGTCTCGGTGACGGAGGTGAGCCGGGCCCCGTGCCGGACCTCGATGCCGCGCCGTCGCGCCTCGGCCCGCAGCGCCGCGGCCAGCTCGGCGCGGCGCAGGCAGCGGTAGCGGGTCAGCCGGTGGCCGGGCTCGCCCAGCGGGACGGCGGCCAGTTCGGCGCCGCTCGCGTCGAGCACGGTCATGGTGGTGATCGGGAAGCCGAGGGCCGCGACGGCCTCGGCCGCGTCGATCTCGGCGAGGGCGCGCATCCCGTTGGAGGCGAGGGTCAGGAAGGCCCCGATGTCCTCGCCCGTGTCGGGGTGCGCCTCGTGGACGGTGACGTGGAACCCCGCCTTGTGCAGCGCCAGCGCGGCGGCCGTTCCGGCGATGCCGCCACCGATGATCCGCATGGTCGTCAACCGAGCTTCCCCTCCCGTGCTTTCCCGCCGCTCCGGCGGCCGACCCGGACTCGCGGGGGGAGCGGAGCGGCCACGGGACCATCCTGCCAGTCGCCGGGGCGGGCGGGGGCAGTAGCCACCGGGCCCCGGGTGCGGGCGGCGCACGGACCTCCCGGCCCGTGCGCCGCGCGGTGGTCAGGCCGGGCGGGTCTGCGCCCAGGTGTGGAGGCGGTGGGCGCTGTCCCCGAGGCGGGTGGCGTACAGCGTGGCGGCCGGGCCGCCGGCCAGGTCCTCGGAGGTGGTGGTGACGCCGACGACCGTACCGGTGCCGGTCCTGGTGTCGAACGTCGCGAAGTGCGGTCCGCCGCTCGCCCCGTGGCCCATGTCGCAGGGCTCGCCCCACAGCAGGGGGGCCGCGGTGCCGGGCCGGGCCGGTCCGGCGCAGTGGATCATGCGGGATCCGGCGTACTTGGCGCCGGGGTCGTTGAGCCGGTCCTTCGGGTAGCCGAAGGTGTGGACGAACTCGCCGTCGACCGGCCGGGTGAACGCGATCCGCTGACTTCCCGTGACGTCCGCGATCCGTCGGCCGTCGGCGGAACGGTGCGCGACCAGCACGCCCGTGTCGTAGCCGGCCACCGCGAGATCGGCCGAGGTCGTGCCGCCCGGGTCGGCGTCCCAACGGGAGGAGGTGGCCGCGCTCCTGATGACGAAGCCGCCGAGCGGCTTCGTCCCGTTGCGGTAGCCGGGCACGAAGTAGAGGTTGTGGTGCCAGGTGTCCTCGGCGGCCGGGGCGCCGACGCCCCGCAGGCAGTGCGCCGCCGTGATGACGGTGCTGCGGTTGGCGCCGTTGACGACCGTTGCCGTACAACTGCCGTCGTAGCCGTCGCTGAAGGTGAAGAAGAGCCGGCCGACGCTCCTGTTCACCGCGCCGCCGTGCGTCCAGACGCCCCCGGGGTCCGGCGTGTCCGCGGGCAGCGGCCGGGGGTCGTCGGCCGTGTCGTCGTCCTCGGGCACGGGGGTGATCTCGGGGACCATGGCACCGGCCAGCTTCATCCGCTCCGGCGTCCAGTAGGTGTCGATCCGGCCGCGCTCCTGATCGGTGGTGGCGCCGGCGTGCGCGGTGACGGACTCCTGACCGGCGGGCGCCGCGGCCAGGGCCGTGTTCGGCAGCAGCACGACGGCCGCGACGGTACTCAGCAGGAGGGCTCCCGCGGCGACGAACGTGCGGGGAAACGCCCGGGGGAGGGTGCGGTGGACGGCGCGGTCAACGGCCGGCACGGCTCGGGTGCGCGACCGGCTGTGGGTCCGGCCGTCGGGGCGACTGGTTCGACCATGGGTTATCGACATGTCCGGCACGCTACGGACGGGTCGTCAGACCCCTGTCAGGAAAGGGTCTCATCCCTTCATCGATACCGTCAGGTTCCGGTAAAGGCGTTACGTCCCCGTATCGGCGCGGGCCGCCACGCGCGCCCCGTGCGCCGCTCCGCGGAACCGGCCCCTCTCCGGTGCGGCACTAGGACAGGACCTGACCCAGATGGCTCCTACCTTGGTTCTCGGCAACGGAGAACGAACGACGAAGGCGGACACCATGACCGACACCACCACCACCGCGACCACGCCCGAGCAGCCCGCGGCGGCCGCAGCCGGCGGGGAGCGGGCGGAGCTGCTGGAGGCGCTGGGCAAGCAGCGGCACTTCCTCCGCTTCACCACCCGTGACCTCACCGACGAGCAGGCAGGGCGCCGGACCACCGTCAGCGAGCTCTGCCTGGGCGGTCTGATCAAGCACGTCGCGAGCGTCGAGCGCGCCTGGACGGCCTTCATCCTGGAAGGGCCCTCGGCGATGGGCGACTTCACCACCATGACCGAGGCCGACTGGGAGCGGCGGAACAACGACTTCCGGCTGCTGCCCGGCGAGACGCTGGCCGGCGTGCTGGAGGACTACGCCGAGGCGGCCCGCCGCACGGACGAGCTGGTCGCCGTCCTGCCCGACCTGGACGCCTCGCAGCCGCTGCCGAAGGCTCCCTGGTTCGAGGCCTCCGCACGCTGGTCGGCGCGTCGCGTCCTGCTGCACCTGATCGCCGAGACCGCGCAGCACGCCGGTCACGCGGACATCCTCCGCGAGGCCCTGGACGGCTCCAAGAGCATGGGCTGACGGGCGCCCCGGCGGGCCCGGAAACGCCGGTGTCCCCCGCGTCTCGACGCGGGGGACACCGTGCGGCCCCGGGGACCGGTCAGCGCTTGACCGCGACTCCGGCGTAGGCGGGGGCCGCCTCCTGCCAGCGCGGCGGGAGCTCCGCCTGCGGCCGCCAGAGCGGCAGTTGGACCAGGCCGGGGTCGACCAGCTCGAAGTCGCCGAAGAACTCCCGGACCTCCTCCTGGGCCCGCAGGACCAGCGGCGAGCTCGCGCGGCTGTAGACCTCGGTGGTCTCGGCGGCCGCCCGGGCGGTCATGAAGTCCTGGGTGCCGTGCGAGAGGATCAGCATGCTGCCCGGCGCCAGCGCGTCCCGCAGCCGCGCCACCGTCTCGGCGGCGCCCTCCTCGTCGCGGACGAAGTGCAGCACCGCCACCAGCATCAGCGCCACCGGCCGGGAGAGGTCGAGCGCCTCCTTCAGGCCCGGATCCCCCAGTATCGCCTCCGGGTCCCGCAGGTCCGCGTGCAGGACGCTGGTGTGACCGGCCGGGTGGTAGGCCAGCAGGGCACGGGCGTGCGTGAGCACGATCGGGTCGTTGTCGACGTAGACCACCCGGGCGTCCGGAGCCACCCGGTGGGCGACCTCCGCGGTACTGCCCACGGCCGGGATCCCGGTACCGATGTCCAGGAACTGGCGGACACCCCGGCCGACGGCGAACTCCACCGCGCGCCCGAGGAACTCACGGTTGATCCGGGCCCCGAGCCGGGCGTCGGGCATGGCCGCGATGACCTTCTCGGCGGCCTCCCGGTCGGCCGGGAAGTTGTCCTTCCCGCCGAGGTAGTAGTCGTACATCCGGGCCGGGTGCGGGGTGCCGGTGTTCAGCTCCGCCGGCGGCTGCCACTCCCCCGCCGCCACCGGCCCCGACCAGCCGGTCATCGCATCGTCCCGCATGAAATCCCCACTCGTCCTGACAGCAAGTCATCTCATCCTAAGCACACCGGGAATCCACCACCCCGCCCCGGCCGCGCGACCGGCCCGGCGGCCCCGGTCGCCCGCACGGTGCTCACGGCCCTGACGCGCGCCCGCGTCAGGGCCGTTCGGCTTGGAGACCGAGAGCCTGTCGACGGTGTGTCGACTCATGGCACGCTCCTTCGTCCCGGCCGGGAAACCCGGTATCGGCGCAGGCGGGAATCGAGGGTGGCGCCGGGCACGCCGGGGCCGAGCGGACACCTGACAAGCAATCAGAACTAAACGGATTTCAACGTCATGTGAAATGTCACATGACTTGGCATCCTCCCGTCAAGAGCTCCGTCACGCCGAGATCAACCTGTGACTCAACGCGGCGTGCAAGGGGTTCTCCCGCGCCGCTTCCCGCCGAGTGACCGTCACGGACGAGTCCGTGCAAGGCACTTGAGGACGGCCAGCACGTGTGCTTCTCTTTGCTGCGTTGCTTTCTGTTGAGACTTTCGAACAGAAACGAACGGCAGCGGGCTGCCGATCCCCCACCCCCCTCGCGCACCCTGGAGCGCCCATGCGGATACCCCTGCCCCGAGCCGTGCCCCGGGCACTGAGCCGTGCGCTGCCCCGTGCCCTCGTCGCACTGTCCCTCGCGGCGACCGGGCTCGGCACCGTCGTCCTCGGGACGGCCGCCCCCGCGGCGGCCCTGGACAACGGACTCGCCCTCACCCCGCCGATGGGCTGGAACTCCTGGAACACCCTGGGCACCGGAGTGACCCAGGAGGAGGTCCTCCAGACCATCGACTTCATGGCCGCCAACGGGCTGGTCCAGGCCGGCTACGACACCGTCACCATCGACGACGGCTGGTCGCTCGGCCACCGCGACGGCCAGACCACCGACCTGGTGAAGACCGCGTACGGGGCGATGCAGCTCTACGACGCCAACCGCAACCCCACCAGCGGGACGGACGGCACCGGATTCGACCTGACCACCGGCCACCTCGTCCCCGATCCGGCCCGCTACCCCGCGCACACCGTCAACGGGCAGACCCTGAACGGGATCCAGTACCTGTCCTGGTACGCCCACAGCAAGGGCATGAAGTTCGGCCTCTACGCCACGGACACCTACACGACCTGCCAGGGCCGGCCCGGCAGCCTGGGGCACGAGTCCACCGACGCCGCCGACTTCGTCGCCTGGGGCGTGGACTTCGTCAAGTACGACGACTGCCCCTACGGACCGCAGATCATCGGGCCCGACGGCCACAACTACTGGACCCAGGGCGAGGGGAGGGAGCTGACCCGGTCCATCTACGCCCGGGTGCGCGACTTCCAGCAGGCGCTCGACGCCGCCTCCCGGGCCCGGGGCCGCCCGCGGGTGGCCCTCAGCGTCTCCGCGCAGCCGGTGCACAGCGGGGTCCCCTACCTGCTCGCCGGCGACGACCCGGCCCGCACCGACCCGGTGGTGGTCGCGGCGGGCACCCCCGCGTTCGAGGCCCCCGGCTACGCCCCGACCGGGGTCTGGTGCGGACAGGTGGCCAACCTCTGCCGGATCGGCGGCGACCGCGGTCCGGACCTGGAGGGCGTGCTCTACAACGGCCAGCTGCAGACCGCCCTGAAGTACCCGGGCAACGTGCGGCCGGGCAGCTGGAACGACCTGGACATGATGTTCGCCGGCTGGCAGAACCCGTACGGCGTGTACGGCGTCACCGACACCTGCCCCTGCCACAAGCCGATGTCCGTGACCGAGTCGCGCAGCGAGATGTCGATCCTCGCCATGCTGGCGTCCCCGCTCATCTCCGGCGCGGACCTGCGCACCGCCGCGGACTCCCGGCACACCCGGGACGGCCTCACCTGGTCCACCGGCATCACCGCCGAGCAGCTCGCCGTCTACAAGAACGCCGATGTCATCGCGATCGACCAGGACCGGCTGACCAGGCCCGCCACCCTGGTCGGCGCCCCGCCCGCCGGCAGCACCGCCCCGATCGTCCTCAAGCGGCAGCTCGCCGACGGCGACACCGCCGTCCTGCTCGTCAACCAGGACCCGGCGGGCTACCGGAACGTCTCCACCACGCTCGCCGAACTCGGCCTGACCGGCCCCGGCTACTCGGCCAAGGACCTCTGGACCGGCGCCACCGGCAACGTGACCGGCGCGCTCGGCGCCCAGGTCGAGCCGCACGGCGTCGTCCTGTACCGCCTCAAGCCGCTGCCGGGCACCGGGCCGGCCGCGGTCATCGGCGACGGCCGCTACCACGGCATCAGCGCCGGCGGCACCGGAGGCCAGGCCCTGGAGGTCCAGGGCACCTGCAGCGCCCCCGACGGCTCCCCCACCGACATCAACACCTGGTGGAGCTGGCACACCTCCGAGCAGTGGAACTTCGCGCCGAACCCGGACGGCACGGTGCGCATCACCGACAACTGCTACACCGACACGCAGCGCCACGGCACGCTGACCGGCGCCGCCGTCGCCGGTCAGCCCGCCCGGGTCCGGAACGCCTGGGACCCGGCCGACCCGGCCCAGAAGTGGCGCGTCGTCCAGAGCACCGCGACCGGCGCGCTGACCATCACCAACGTCGCCACCGGTCTCGTCCTCTCCGCGCCGCAGACCGCGGCGACCTCCCCGGTCGTGACCGGCCCGCCCGACGGATCGTTGGTCGGGCAGTCCTGGAGCCTGCTCTCCTGACGCGCCGTCCGCCGGAAACTCCCCCGTCTCCCGGCTCCGGCGCAGCGCCGGAGCCGGGGCCCCGTCCCACCCGACACCCCTTCTCTGGAGGACCTTTGCGCTCCCCCGGCACCGCACCACCGCGCCGCGCCGCACGGTCGCGTCGCACGGAACTGTCGCGCCGCATGGCCTCGGCGCTGACCGCCCTGGCCCTGTTCACCGGTGGCGGCGCCCTCGCCGTCGGCCTCGAACTCGCCACCGCACCACCGGCGCTGGCCCTGGACAACGGCCTCAATCTGACGCCGCAGATGGGCTTCAACAACTGGAACTCCACGCACTGCGGCGCCCAGTTCGACGAAGCCATGATCAAGGGCATCGCCGACCTCTTCGTCAGCAAGGGCCTGAAGGCGGCCGGCTACCAGTACGTCAACCTCGACGACTGCTGGGCGCAGCCGCAGCGCGACGGCGCGGGCGACCTCGTCCCCGACCCGGTCCGCTTCCCGCACGGCATCAAGGCGCTCGCCGACTACGTCCACGCCAAGGGGCTCAAGTTCGGCCTCTACTCCAGCGCGGGCGACCACACCTGCGACGTCAACGGCTTCCCCGGCGGGCTCGGCCACGAGCAGCAGGACGCCCGGCTCTGGGCCTCCTGGGGAGTGGACTACCTCAAGTACGACAACTGCCACAACCAGGGCGTCGACGCCCGGACCCGCTACCGGGCGATGGGGGACGCGCTGAAGGCGACCGGCCGCCCGATCCTCTACAGCATCTGCGAGTGGGGCAGCACCGGCCCGTGGGAGTGGGCCCCGCCGGTCGGCAACTCCTGGCGCACCACCGGCGACATCGACGACACCTGGGACAGCATGATCGCCATCGCCCAGGCCAACCAGGGCCTGGCCGACTACGCCAAGCCCGGCGCCTTCAACGACCCCGACATGCTGGAGGTCGGCAACGGCGGCATGACCGCGACGGAGTACCGCACCCACTTCAGCCTCTGGGCCGAGATGGCCGCGCCCCTGATGATCGGCACCGATCTGCGCACCGCCGCCCCGGAGACCCTGGCCATACTGACCAACACCGATGTGATCGCGGTCGACCAGGACCCGCTCGGCCGGCAGGGCTCGGTGGTCTCCAGCGAGAACGGTCTGGTGGTGATGTCCAAGCCCCTGGCGGACGGCGGCCGGGCGGTCACCCTGACCAACGAGGGCTCCTACGACGCCACCATCACCGTGACCGCACGGACCCTCGGCATCGCCGGGGCGAACTCCTACAAGGTCAAGGACCTCTGGTCGAAGAAGTCCAGCACCGGCGACGGGACCGTCAGCGCCGTCGTGCCGGGGCACGGAACCGCGATGTTCCGGGTCACCCCGGGCTCGCCCGTCCCCCCGCCCACCGGGGTCACCCAGCTGAGCGACCTCCCGTTCGGCACCGCCACCAACCAGTGGGGACCGGTCGAGCGGGACCGCAGCAACGGCGACATCCAGCCCGCTGACGGCCACACCCTCACCATCCGCGGCGCCGCGTACGCCAAGGGCCTGGGGGTGCACGCGCCCAGCGAGGTCGGCGTCCACCTCGGGGGTGCCTGCCGGAACCTGGTCACCGACGTCGGGATCGACGACGAGACCTACGGCAACGGCTCGGTCAGGTTCCAGATCTTCAGGGACGCCGCCCTGGCCGCCGACAGCGGGCCGATGACCGGCAAGGACCCCGCCAGACACCTCACCGCCGACCTCACCGGCGCCACCACCGTCCGTCTGGTGGTCACCGACGCCGGCGACGGCACCAGCTACGACCACGCCGACTGGGCGGGCCCGCGGCTCGCCTGCGGCAGCGGCCCGGCCGCCGGTGCCCACCAGCTCTCCGACCTCGCCTGGGCGTCCGCCGGCAACAGCTGGGGCCCGGTCGAGAAGGACATGAGCAACGGCGAGAACCAGGCCCGGGACGGACGGACCATCACCATCGCGGGCACCACGTACGCCAAGGGCCTGGGCGTCAACGCGCTCAGCCAGGTGGTCTACTTCCTCGGCGGCTCCTGCACCTCGCTCAGCACCGACGTGGGGGTGGACGCCGAGGCGAGCGGCCGCGCGAGCGTCTCGTTCGAGATCTACAAGGACGCCGTCAAGGTGGCCGACAGCGGCCTGATGACCGTGACGTCGGCCCCCAGGCACCTCACCGCCGACCTGACGGGCGCCGAGGAACTGCGGCTCGTGGTCACCGACGGCGGCGACGGCACCATCAGCGACCACGCCGACTGGGCGGGCCCCGTCCTCAGCTGCTGACCACCCGCACGGCTCGAAGGCGCGGCGCCGGACCTGGTCCGGCGCCGCGCCCGGGCCGTTCCCCCGCCGGGAGCACCGGCCGACCCCGTGCCGGGAGCGCCGGGGCGGGCGTCACGGGAGCCGGTCGGGGTCGGAGGCCGGCAGGTCGGACGGCTGCCACTCGATCATCATGATGGTGGCGTCGTCGGTCAGCGTGCTGTCCTGGTTCTCCAGCAGGGCGTGGATGAGACGGCGCAGCGCCTCGGGGGCCGCCTCGCCGGCCGCGGTCGCGCGGATGACGAAGTCGGCGAAGCGCTCCAGCCCGAACATCTCGTGGTTGGTGCCCTTGGCCTCGATGACGCCGTCGGTGTAGAGGAGGATCCGGTCGCCCGGCCGGAGCGAGAAGGTGTGCACGGCGCGCGGACCGCCCGACAGACCCGACAGCCCCAGCGGCGGCTCGGCGGTACGGGTCAGGGCGTCCGCGACGACCTCGTGGCCCCGGATCAGCAGCGGGGGCGGGTGGCCGCAGTTGGACCAGTGCAGGGTGCCGGTGGCGAGGTCGAGCCGGGCGAAGATGCCGGTGGCGAAGCGGTCCGGGAACCAGCGCTGCAGGGCGTCGTCGATGGTGTCGACGAGGTCCGGGAGGTCGGCGCCGTTGCGACGGGCGTTGCGGCAGGCCGCCAGGGCGACCGCGGCGGTCAGACCGGAGGCGAGGTCGTGCCCCATCGCGTCCAGCACGGCGGCGTGCAGGACGCCGGCGGCCAGCGAGTGGTCGAAGGCGTCACCGCCGAGGTCGTAGGCGGGCTCCAGGACGGCGGTCGAGATGACCTGGCCGTTGCAGACGGTCCGCAGGGGGAGGAAGGCCCGCAGCATCTCGGCCGGCAGGCTCATCGTCTCCACCCGCGTCCCCCGGGCGTAGCTGTCGCTGGTGTCGCGCTTAGAGGTGATCACCATCGCCAGCATCGCGGCGAGGAGCCGGCAGCGGCGCACCGCGGCGTTGTCGAGCGCGGCGGCCCGCACGCCCAGGACGCCGAGCCGCTCGGCGCCGTCGACCAGCGGGAACCAGGCGAGCAGCTTGCCGTCGTCGCTCTCCGCCACCCGCAGCCCCCCGGTGCGGTACGTCCAGCCGGCCAGCGTGCCCTCGATCGGGAGGGCGGCACCGCCGCCGAGGGCGAACAGGTGGTTCTGCTGGATGTCGGCCAGGTACACGGTGCTCACTCCGATGCCGAGGGTCTGGGCGTACTGCTGGGCCAGCACCGGGACGTCGGCCGGGTCGAGCGTGCGTCGCGTGGTGAGGAACTGTTCCATCAGCTGCTCACCCAGGTTGAGCGGCAGGGTCTCGTCGGTCATCGCTCCAGCCGAGCCGGGCCGGACCGCGCCGTCCAGCCGACGCGGAGGGAACGGGCCGGAGTCACCCGCACGTGGGCCGCGCGGTCGGCCGGACGGTGGACCGGGACCGTCCCCGGCACGCCGGGGGCGAGCCGGGGACGGTCAGGCGGGGTGCCCCGCGTCGATGTCGGTGACGTCGCGGAAGGTGAGCGGCGCTCGGTCCGCGGTGGTCCGGGTGTCGACGGGGTCGAGGAGGAAGCCGGTGTGGTCGCCGCCGTCGGTCCGGGCGTGGACGCGGCCGGCGAAGTGGGCCGCCGCGTCCGCCAGGACGGGCGCCCCGCCCGGTCCCGGCGTCCAGCGGACGTCCGCGAACTTGTCGGTGTCGTCGCCGGTGCGCCCGCCGAACAGCTCGGCGAGGTCGTGGCGGTGCCGGGGCAGGAGGTGGACCACCAGGAACTCCGCGCGCGACGCGACGGCGTGGGTGTGGTTCGCCTTGGAGATCCACACCGCGAAGCGCACCGGCCGGATCGAGCACTGACCGGCGAAGCCGACCAGGCACCCGGCGCGCTCCCGGCCGGCGGCCGCGGTGACGACGTACACCGGGTAGTCCAGCAGGGCGGCGAAGGCGTCGAAGTCGGGCATGGGTGTCGCTCCTTCCGTGCGGAGGCCGCGGTGGCGGCGGTGGGGTGCGTCCGGTCCTTCGCTGCCCGCTCCCGCGGCCGCCATTCCCGGGCGGCCGTTCGTCGGGCCTTCGCACGCGCGCCCCCGGCCGAAACCTACGTCGGTCGGTCCGGCGGCGCCCGCCGGGAGGACGGCGCCCCTCAGCGGCGGTGGCGGCCGGTGGGGCGCCGGGAGGTGAACGCCGGCCGCGAGGCCGGGAGGAAGAGGCGGGCCACCTCTCCCCCGAGGTTGACGCCGATGGCCAGGGCCATCGCGGTGGCGCACGCCCGACCGACCCAGCTGCACCCGGCCTCGGGCCGGCCCTGGACGAACGCGAGCATGCCGAAGTACAGCACCGAGCCGGGCATCAGCGGCCCGAGCGCCGCCGTGACGTGCGGCAGCGCGGACATCGCCCGGTAGCGGGCCATCAGCTGGCCGAACAGGCCGACCAGCCCGGCGGCGAGCCCGGTGGCCACGATCGGCTCGACGCCGGCACCGGCCAGGACGGCGTAGGTGGTCCAGCCGACGGCGCTGTTGAGGACGACCGGGGCCAGGGTGGCCCGGTCGGTGCGCAGCAGGACGGCGAAGGTCAGTGCCAGCAGCATCGCGGCCGCGAGTTGGAGCGGCGGGTTCACCGTGCTGCCCGGCGCCCCGTCGGGGGTCAGGTCGGCGTCGTTGCTGACGCCCAGGTACAGCACCGTCATGACGCCGATCACGATGCCGGCCATCAGGTACAGCACTTCGAGCAGCCGGGCGGCCGCGGTGAGGTAGAAGCCGGTCAGGCCGTCCTGGGCCGCGGCCACCAGCGGGCGGCCCGGCAGCAGGGCGAACAGCCCGCCGGTGATGACCACGGAGCCGCGCAGGTGGAGCCCGTTCAGCGAGAGCAGGCTGCCGATCGTCGCGGCCGGTGTCGCGGCGGCCACGAAGCCGTAGAACTCGGGCAGGTCGTGGCGGGCGACCAGGGCGGCCAGCCGGTCACCGGTCAGGGCGGCGACGAAGGCGGTCCCGAAGACCAGCCAGGCCCGGCCGTCGGCCCGGCCGCCGACCAGCAGGGTCGCGGAGCCGGCCAGCAGCCCGGAGGCGAGGACGAGGAGCCAGCCCGGGTACGGGGGCCGGCGGCCGAGCAGGACGGTCAGCCGGTGCCGGGCCTCCTCGGCCGCCACCTCGCCCGCCGTGATGGCGGTGACCAGGCGGAAGACGGCGGCGAGCCGGGTGTAGTCGCTGGCCGGACGGCGGACCGCGCGTTCGGCCGTCAGCGGCGCGACGTCCGGCGTCGGCTGGTAGGAGATCGCCACCAGGGTGTAGGTCACCTGCGGCTCGCAGGGGTACACGCGGTAGGCGTGGGCGACGCCCAGCATCGCGCCCTCCACGTCCTCCGCGGACTCGCCGCTGGCGAGCAGCGCCTCGCCCACCCGCAGGGCGAGGTCCAGGACGCCCGACGCCTCCGCCGGGCCGGGCCACTGCCGCGGTTCTCCGCCGGCCGCGAGCGGGCGTTCGGCCATCGGCATGCGCACCAGTGGCCGCATCCGGTCCGGCCAGGGCGTGTCCCCGCGACCGGCGCGCCCCGGGACGCTTTCCCCGTCGGCGGGCGGCCGGGGAGCGACCAGCCCGCCGCGGGCGTCCTCGGGCCCGGGGCCGCCCGGCGCCGCGGGGTGCGGGGCGGGGGTCGCGCCCGGCTCCGGCCCGGGGTCGCCGGCGTCGGGCCGCCGGCCCGGGTGACCTTGCTCCGACACCGCCGCTCCTCATCGTCGAGCCGCGCACCGGGGCGGTCACCTGCGGCGGGGTGGCCGCTCGGCGGCGGTGCGGGACCATCACGTTCCACTACGGATGGTCATGATCGTGCTACCCAAAGTGATCTGCGAGGGAACGCCCAGGGCGGCGCGCGGGCCGCTGCCCGGCGTCCGGCCGGTTCCGTACGCTCGGCCGACCGGGTGGCCCCGCCGCCTGCGGAGCGCGGCCGGCCCGCCGTCGAGAAATCCGCTGGCGGGCCCACTCCCCATTGGCGATCATCGGCGGTATGAACGACCAACCCGTGCGATGGACCCAGGCGACCGTCTACCCCGACATGTGGGTCGACCCGGACAACGACCCGCGCAACGGCGACGGACCCGCTCCGGACGGCGAACTCGCGACGCTGATGGGCTACCTGGCGGACTACCGTGCGACCCTGCTGATGAAGTGCGAGGGCCTGGAGCCGGAGCAGCTCGCCCGCCGGTCGGTCCCGCCGTCGACGATGTCGCTGCTCGGCCTGGTCCGCCACCTCGCCGAGGTCGAACGGGACTGGCGGAACTGGCTGGACGACGCCGAGCCGCTGCCCAAGCTGTACGGCAGGCGTGACGCGGACTTCGACGAGGTGGTCGGCGAACGGTCCGCCGTCGACGCCGCGTACGCCGACCTGGCGCGTGAGCAGGCGGCGACCGACGCCGCGCTGGCCGGACACACCGACCTCGGCGCGCGCCTGGAGAAGGACGGGATCGCCGTCCGGGAGCTGCTGGTGCACCGGATCGAGGAGTACGCCCGGCACTGCGGGCACGCCGACCTGCTGCGCGAGTGCGTCGACGGCCGGGTGGGCCAGTAGCGCCCCCTCCCACCGGAGCCCGGCCGAGCCCCCGCCGGTGCGCGCGGCCGTCTACCCGGGGGGCGACGCCAGACTCCTGGCCGCGGGAGCGTCCGGGGCGGCGCCCTCACCGGGAACATGACGGACAAGCCGGTGATGATCCACGGCGACCTGTGCGCGGACGTGACGGTGCTGTCCGCCGAGTTCGCCCCGGACCTCGTCGGTGGGGCGCTGCACGGCCCGGCGATCGCGCCCCCGTACCTCGACGGCTACGCCCAGGACATCGACCCGGCCACCGTCCTGGTCCCCGAGGTCCTCCGCACGGAGGCGGACGACGACCCGGACGAGTACCGCGGCTTCGACGCCCCGAAGGTCCACGGCGGCCGGCTGCTGCGCCACAGCGAGGAGGGCCTCCCGATCACCCTGCCCCGGTGAACCCGGCGGGGGTGCGGCCGGGCCGTCCGGGCAGCCTCGGCTGCCCCTTTGTCGCTCGTCCCACGGGGGTAAACCCCCGCATCAATCGGAGGCCATCCGCAGCGCGCCGCCATGGAATCGCAGGCGATGATCGATCCCACGACACAGTCAGCGAGTTGAGGGGTCGAAGACATGGCACGGCATCACCAGCACATCGGTCGGCGGGGGCTGCTGGCCGCGGCGGCCGTCGCGATCGGAGCGGTCCTCGCTCCGGTCGCGGCCCAGGCGGCGCCGGCGGCATCGGCGGCACCGCCCGTCGAAGCGGCCGGGACGAGCGGCGTGGTCCGCGCGCTGGACCGGGCGGCCCACCCGCTGCGCTCGACCGAACCGGGCCGCGGCACGGCCGATCTGCGCGCCCTGGGAGCGATGATCGGCGACGCGAAGGTGGTCGGGCTCGGCGAGGCCACCCACGGCTCCCACGAGTTCTTCGCCATGAAGGAGCGGGTCTTCCGCCACCTCGTCGAGGAGAAGGGCTTCACCACCTTCGCCCTGGAACTCAGTTGGTCCGCCGGACTCCGGATCGACGACTACCTGCAGACCGGCCGCGGCGGCGACGCCCGCAGCGTCGCCAAGGCGGCCCTGGCCGACTCCCCCTGGGACCGCGAGGAATTCGTCAGCCTCATCGAGTGGATGCGCGACTACAACCGCCACCACCCGGACCGCACCGTCCACTTCATGGGCGACGACATCGGCGCGCCCTCGCTCGACGACGCGTTCTTCGCCCGGATCACCGACTACGTGCGGCAGACCGACCCGCAGGCCCTCGCCCGGCTCGACGCGCTCTACACCGGACTGCGCCCGATCGACGACGCCTTCGCCTACCTGGGCAGGCCGCTCGCCGAGCGCCGGCGACTCGCCGCGCAGGCCCGGCAGGCCCTCGACCTGGTCAGCGGTCTGCGGGGCAGCGACCCGGAGGCCGCCGCCTGGGCCGAGCAGAACGCCCGCTCCGTCGCCCAGACCGCCACCTTCCTCTCCCTCGACCCCGGGGACGCCACGACACTGCCCGAGTTCGAACGCTTCCGGGACGAGGTGATGGCGCAGAACGTCACCTGGTGGCAGCGGCGCACCGGCGGGAAGGTGCTGCTCTCCGCCCACAACGACCACGTCGGCCGCCTCGCCGGCGACCCGGCGCTGTACCCCAGGACGCAGGGCGCCTACCTGAACGACACGATGGGCCGCGACTACCTGCCGATCGGCTTCACCTTCTACCAGGGATCGCTCCTCTCCAAGGACGCCGCCCTGGGCGGCCCCTGGAAGAAGTTCACCGAGGGGCCACCCACCTCGGACATGAGCGAGTACACCCTCGACCAGGTCCGCCATCGGGACTTCTACCTGGACGTCCGCACCGCCCCGGCCGCCGCCAGGGCCTGGCTGAGCGGCACCCGGCCCGTCCGCACCTACGGCACGCAGTACCCGTACCCGCCCGGGAACGTCGCGCTCGGCACGTCCTTCGACGTCCTGGTCCACCTCCACGACATCCGGGAGGCCGACCGGACGCCGTAGTGCCGGGGCCGACCGGTCCGGCTACTTGCTCCGGACGCTGCCCAGCGGCTCGGGGTCCGCCCCGAGGGCGGTGAGCGCCGCCTGCCAGTCGGCGTCCTCGGCCTGGAGGGTGCTGCGGAGGAAGGCCGTGGTGAGCCGCCGGATCAGGGCGACCCGCGCGGGGCTCTCGTCGGTCGTCTCGGCGACCTCGTACCCGACGATTCCACCGAGCGAGTGCTCCGCGCCGAACAGGGTGAGCAGGCTCTTGCGGCCCGGGCTGTAGGTGTAGGGGTCGGTGAACCAGTCCGGGCCGCGGGTGGACAGGTGGGACTGGTCGCGGTCCCCGGCGACCACGAGGGCCGGTGTGGTCATGGCGTCGAAGGACGGCTTCAGGAAGGGCAGGTGCTCGGCGGCGAACGGGGTCAGGTCGTCGCCCAGACCGGCTGCCGCCAGCAGGACGCCCGCCTTCACCCGGGGATCGGCCATGGACTCGCCGGGAACGCCGTCGGCGTCCAGGACGCGTGCGCCGAGCAGCGCGCTCGCCGTCTGGGCGCCCCAGGAGTGGCCGGCCACGGCGACCCGGCCGTGGTCGACGCGCCCGCCGAGGCCCGGCACGGCGGCTTCCAGGACGTCGAGCCCGTCCAGCACGCGCGTGAGGTCCTCGATGCGCAGGCGCCAGATCCGCGGGGTGCGCGGGTCGTCGGCCGGGATGCCGAGGGTGCGGGAGTCCAGGTGGGTGGGCTGCAGGACGACGAAGCCGTGGGCGGCCCAGTAGTCCGCGAGCGGGGCGTAGCCGTCCATCGACCAGCCGAAGCCGTGCGAGAAGAGGACCACCGGCAGGCCGCGGCCGGTCGCCGGGGCGGACACCCGGACCTGGAGGTCCTCGCCGCGGCCCGGGGCGGGCAGGACGACCGGCTTGGCGGAGAGCACCGTGGCGGGTGCGTCGGTGCTGTGGGGGACTGACATGGAGGGGCCTTCCGTTCGGGTTCGCTGCGCAGGTGGCTTCGGTGGGCCCGGCGGCGGGTGGCGCCGCCACGGGGCCGGGAATCGGCGATCGTGGGCGCTCCGCCGTCCGGTGGAGACGGGACAGCCGGTGGACGGCATGGCCGGTGGCCCCGTGTTCTGCCATCATGGCCGAAACGGAACCTCGCTCCGCAAACGATACGGAACGACGTTCCGCTTTACAAGCGTCGGTCATCGATCGTCGGTCATCGCTCGCCGGTCATCGATCGTCGGTCACCGACCGTCCGTCACCGATCGAGAGCCATCGATCGTCAGTCGTCGATCGTCAGTCGTCGACCAGGTCCGTCACGGCCCGGGTCGGTCATGGGAGGAGTGCCGTGGTGAACGACAGCGGCCAGGGCGCGGAGAGCGCAGCCGGGTCCAAGCGAAAGGACGCCCGGCGCAACCAGCAGGCCCTGCTGGACGCGGCCGCCGCGGCCTTCGTCACCTCGGGGGTCGAGGCACCGGTGCGCGACATCGCGGTCGCCGCCGGCGTCGGGATCGGTACCATCTACCGCCACTTCCCCACCCGGGCGGACCTCGTCATCGCGGTCTACCGCCACCAGGTCGAGGCGTGCGCCGAGGCCGGCCCGGCCCTGCTGGCGAGCAGCCCGTCACCGCACGTGGCGCTCGCCCGGTGGGCCGACCTCTTCGTCGACTTCCTGGTCACCAAGCACGGCCTGGCCGCCGCGATGCAGACCGACAGTGCCGGCTTCGAGACCCTGCACGCCTACTTCCTCGACCGCCTCCTGCCGGTGTGCACCCTGCTCCTCGACGCCGCGGCCGCCGCCGGCGAGACCGACTCCGACCTCACCGCGTACCAACTCATGCGCGGCATCGGCAACCTCTGCATCGGCGCCGACAGCGACCCCCGCTACGACGCGCGCCCGCTGGCCGCACTCCTCGTTGCCGGCCTGCGCCGCCGGCCCTGAGGGGCCGCCCGCCCCTGCTCACCACGCCCGACGACCGCGCCTCCGGGCCAGTGCCGGGAGACGCGGTCGTCGGCGCCGGTCAGTAGCCGACGGTGAAGCGGCGCTGCACGAAGCGCGGCAGCTCCGCCTCGTCGACCAGGGCGACGGCGGCGTCCTCCGCCGAGATCCGGCTGCGCCCGTCCGCGTCGACCACCGGCTGGTCGCCACCGATCCGGAACCGGCCGGTGCGCTCGCCGGGGGCGATGTCCTGCGCGGGGCTGAAGTACGTCCAGAGCCGATTGGACTGCCGCAGGACGTTCAGGGCGTCCCGGCCTCCGCGCACGGCGGCGGCGTATTCCTCCGGGAGTCCGAGTGCGGCGAGGATCCCGTGCAGGCGCTCGTCGGAGTCGGCCAGCACCAGCCCCGGCTCGATCTCCAGGCTGCCCGCTCCGCCGATGACGATCAGCCTGGTCCGGGGGTGACTCTCCAGGGCCTTCACCAGGGCCCGCGCGGCGGTGGCGTGAACCGTCGGGTCGGCGATCGAGCGGCGCACGGTGTCCGCGATGTCGCGGGCGCCGTTTCCGAGCTGGAACCCGCTGATCAGCACGTCCAGGCCGGGCAGGACGGCGGCGACGCCGGCCGCGTCGAGGACGTCGACGCTCTTCCAGATGACGTTCGCCCGGGCCTCCTCGATCCGGGTGGCGTCCCGGCTGAAGGCGGTGACGTGGTGCCCCCGGCCGAGGGCTTCGGTGACGACGCGGCTGCCGATGGTGCCCGTGGCCCCGATCACTCCGATGCGCATGGCTCTCCCCTGTCTCATGCTGCGGCCCGGCTCATGCTGCCGCGCTTGCGAGCGCCGCCTGTTCACGGCGTAGCAAAACTATACGGCGTGCAGTTTTGATACGGCAACCAGCACGGGGACGCCGTAGAGCCCCGCGGTAGAGTGACGGCGTGGCAAGCACAGACGCGGGAGAGACCGGCACCGGAACCCCTGACACGACGACCGCGGGCGCGGGACGGACAACGGGGCGCCGCGAGCGGCTGCGGGCCGAGACCACCGCCGAGATCAAGAAGGTCGCGCTGGAGCTGATGGCAGCGGGCGGCCCCGACGCGATCACGCTGCGGGCCATCGCCCGCGAGATGGGCATGACGGCCAACGCCATCTACGGGTACTTCGCCACCCGCGACGAGCTGGTCACCACGCTGATCGACAACGTCTACAGCTCACTGGCCGACGCCGTGGAGGCCGCTTGGGCGGCCGCCCCCACCGGGGACCCGGCGGCCCGGATCCGGGCCTGGGCCGACGCCTTCCGGGACTGGGCCCTGGCCAATCCCGAGGGCTTCCGCCTCGTCTACGGCGACCCCGTCCCCGGCTACCGGTCCCCCGAGGGCGGCGCCGCCCCGGACGCCGCCCACCGGGTCTGCACCGGCATCACCGCACTCGCGGCCGAGGCCTGGCCGTACGCCGAACCCCGGTACTCCGACAGCGAGTTCGCGTGGTCCGACTTCGACCCCGGCCTGCTCGACAAGGTCCGCCCGGCCTTCCCCGACCTGCCCCCCGCCGCCGTGGCACTCGCCCTGCGGACCTGGAGCCACCTGCACGGCCTGGTGTCACTGGAGATCTACGGCCACCTGCGGACCCAGACCCTCAGCCCCGGGAAGCTCTTCCGCGAGGAACTGGCCCAGCTCGTCCGCTCCCTGGGCATCCCCCCGCGGGGGTGACCATCACGGGTCGCGGCACCGCTCCGCCCCACCGATCCGCACCAGAGGACAGGACTCCACCCGGTGGACGACGGGAACCACGACGGGCTCGGCTCCTACTGGGACCCGCTGCCCACCGCCCGGCGGCTGCTCACCGGCCAGCCGCACCTGGACCGGTTCGGCGGCCACTGGGGCGAGCGCAACTGGCGCAACGTCCCGGGCCCGTTCTACGGCGCCGACACCGACAGCCTGCAACTGGGCCGCCGCGACGCACCCTTCCACCTCGCCCACGACGACGACCACGGCCCGTTCTCCGGCCGGGAGTTCGTCTACCGCCAACCGGTCGGCGCGGCACAGACGCGGGACCTGCTGGACGGCTGCGCCCTCGGTCACGGCGGCTTCGCGATGGACGGCGACGACCACTGGACCGTCCCGGCCGTGCGCGAGTGGTGGCAGGAACGCGGGCGGGTACGCGAATGGGCCGTCGAAGCGGCCGACCGCTGGTCGCGCGCTCGTGGAGAGCACCGCGAACACTACCGGGACGCCGCCGACGGCCTGCGCGACTACATCGCCCACCTCGACCACGGGCTGGAGGAGTACCTGCGCGGCTACCTCCTCTGGCTCGCCGAGCGCCGCCCGCGCCGCCCAGGCGAGCCGCTACCCCTTCTGGAGCGGCCCCGGCCCGGTGCGACCCTGCCCCCGACCGTCGGCAGGGCACCGACACCCGCACCCGCACCCGCACCCGGGCCAGGAGCCACGGCCGGGGAGCCGGTGCTCGCCGGCTACTTCGTGGCGGTCCCCGAGCCGGTGACCGGCTCGGGCCTGCCCCGGACGAAGCTGCTGACCACGGCGTCCGACTGCCTGATCGACCGGCTCCCGCAGGACGGCTGCTGGTTCCCCACCGCGCAGGACGCCCTGGCGGCCTGCGCACCGCTCGACGTACCGGCGGCGGCCCGGCTCTACGCCCTACTGGTACCGGCCGGCCATGCCGCCGCCCTCGCCACCGACATCCGCGCGGCAGACGGCCACGAACCGGTCCTGCTCGCACGACTCGACGGCCGGGCCGACGACCCGGCCACACCCGAGGGCGGGTACCAACTCGGCTGGGAGGTGCTCGGCTACGACCACGGCCTGCTGCACAGCTGGCTCTGCAACGACCTGTACCGGGAAGCCGTGCGCGCCCTCGCCGTCGACACCGACGACCGCGGACTGCTCTCCGGCCGGGAAGCGGCCGAGCGCGTCGCCACCTGGGCCAACGACCTCGGCGACACCAGACCCGTCACCTGGTTCCCGGCCGCCCTCGTCGAATGGAACGCCCCGATCGAGACCGACTTCGAGCCGATCACGACCGAAGCACCCCGCCCGCCCCGGCCATGGTGGCATCGCTTCACTGCCGGATGAAAGCACTCGGCCCGGTCTGGGTACTGCTGCTCCGCTCCCCGGGGATGCCGCCGGCCGCCGCCGCGGGCGAACTCCGGCGGGTGGCATTTCGCTGGTGCTGCGTCACCGTCGAATTACTGTGCGTTCCGCCGGGAGTGGATATGACGCCCAGTCATCGGAATGTCACGCATTTCCCCGAATGGATACCGGACCCTCTTCTACGGGCGGCCGGCGGTAATCGGTTCATCACGCATCGCTTTCGCTCCGCCCGGCAATTGCCGGGCGGAGCGCGGTCCGCCGCATTCCGCCCGCCCGGGTGGCCGGTTCCGGTGGGCGGGCTCAGACGTCCAGCCCGGCCTCGATGCGCTTGAGGCTGTGCCGGGCGAGTGCCAGGTTGGCCCGCGAGCGGTCCAGGGCCAGGTAGAGGAAGAGCGAACCACGCGCGCCCGCAAGGGGCCTGATCAGGTGGTACTGGCCGCCGAGGGTGATCAGGATGTCCTCGATGACATCGTCGATCGACAGCGCCGCCATGGCCCTCAGCTTCGCCCGGACGACCTCGGTGTTGCTGGCGGCCGCGACCTCCAGATCGAGCTGCTGGTTCCCCCCGAGATGCCCGAGCGACATACCGCTCTCGTAGTCGACCAGGGCCACGCCGATGGCGCCCTCGATGCCCATCGCGTCCGTGAGTGCGCTGTCAATGTTCATGACCTGTTCGTCCTTTGCGTGCCATCCGGGCGGAACCCCCGTGTGCAGGAATCAAAGTAGCAAGAAGGTCATCGGGTGTGGCCACCGCACGGAAATGGTGAAATAAAGTACGCTGCCAGCGGTTCAGAAAGCGAAGGGGTACTGGTGCACGCGCTCGAAGCTTCCCTCTCCGATGTGCTCGACTCCCCCGGAGTGGTCGGCGCCGCGCTCGTCGACGCCGTCACGGGCCTCACCTATCGGTCCGCCGGGGAGCACCGACTGCTCGGGACCGGAGCCGAACTCGCCGAGCTGGCCAACCTGATCGGCGAACGGCTGTGCGAAGCCGGGGCGGAGGGCGAGTTGGAGAGCCTGGTGGTCACCAGCACCCGCCACCACCACGTCGTCCAGGTGGTCCCCCGGCAGGGCGACCCGCTGCTGCTGGCCACCGTGCTGGACCGCAGGCAGACCAACCTCGCCCTGGCGATCCGCCAGAGCGCCGACCGGGCAAAGGGCCTGCTGGCATGACGGGCCGTCTCCACGACCCGGCCGCGCCCGCGTCCCCACTCGTGTCTCCCGCCGCACGCAACGTGCCCGCCCTCCTGCTGACGCTGCGCCAGGGCGAGTTCACCGGCTCGGTCACCGTCTCCAGCGCGCCGGGCGGCACCATCCACCTGGAGCGGGGGCTGGTCACCGCGATCGAGACGCCCGGGGCCCCGACCGTCGAGACCCTGCTGCTGAAGTCACGGCGCGTCGGCGAGGCGGACTGGTCCGCCGCCGAGACGGCCGCCACCGCCAACGCCCAAGGCGTCCCCGGCCTCCAGGGCGGCGAGCTCGGCGCGGCACTGGTGGCCCAGGGGTCGATCGGTGCCGCCGAACTCGAAATGGTCTGCGCGGCCGCCGCCTTCGACGGCGCCTTCGCCCTGGTCCTGAGCCCGCCCGGCAGTTGGGAGGTCGCCGAAGCGGCCGCCCCCGCCAGGATCGCGCTGCGCCCCGGCATCGAGCCGCAGCGGCTGTTCGAGGAAACCGGCCAACGGGTGGCCCTGTTGACCCGCCTCTGGGGGCCGCCCGGACAGCTCGCTCGCAGCCGGATCCGCCCGGCCACCCCGGCCGGGTCGACGGCACCGCGGATCCCGGACCGCTACCGGGAGATCCTGGTCGCCGCCACCGGCCGGCGCACCGCGCGCGACATCGGGTTCGCACTCGGGCGCGGACTTTTCGCCGTGCTGCTCGACCTCGCCCGGATGGACGCCCGGCAGCTGCTCCACCGCGAGCCGGTGGTCCCGCCCGCCGCGGTGCCGAGCGTGGCGCCGCGCGCGCCGCACACCGGCCCGCCGCCGGCCACGACCGGGCCGCTGCCCCGCCGGGTCCCCGCGCGGCGCGGCCCGCAGGCCCCGGACGGACCGACCGCAGCCGGCGGGCTCCCCCGCCTGCCCACCCGGCCCGAGGGCCCGGCTGCCGTCTCCGGCCAGCCATCGAACGTTCACCGCGCCGAGCGGACCGAGAAGACCGAAGAGACCGAGAAGAGCGCACCATGAGCAGCCAGACGTCATCCGCAGCACTCGTCGACGAGTTGAAGTCCCTCCGTGACCGGGTCGTGGGCATCTCCGAGAGCGTCGTCTCGACCGCCGACGGCCTGCTCGTGGCCGCCGACACGGCCGCCGTCCATCCCGAGTCGGCCTCCGCCCTGTCCGCCGCCATGCTCGGCCTCGGCCGGCGCACCGCCGCCGAGGTCGGCCTGGGCGGCCTGCGCGACGTGGTCACCCGCTGCGACGGCGGCTACGTCGTGGTGCTGGCGATCGGTGAGCAGGCGCTGCTGATGATCCTGGGCGACGAGGGCATGGACGTCGCCGGTCTGCACCGCGAGGCTCCCGCCACGATCCAGCGGCTGGGCGAGCTCCTCGGACTGGTTCCGACGCGCTAGGCCCGGACCGGGGCCACCGGCGCGGGCCGGGTCGCCGACGGGGCCCGGACCGGGGCCACCGGCGCGGGCCGGGTCGCCGACGGGGCCCGGACCGGGGCCACCGGCGCGGGCCGGGTCGCCGACGGGGCCGGACCGGGGCTACCGGCGCGGGCCGTAGTCCCAGTAGTGGTCGGGGTAGTCGCCGCACGGGTACTGCATCAGCGGTGCCTGCGGAGCGGTACTGCGGTAGGTGACGGCGAGGCACTGGTGGCTGTTGTCGTTGACGAACCGCATGCCGCGCGGCCACTTCTCGATCTTCCAGGACTGCCCCGGGCTGCTCCGGCACTCCGACTGCACCACCTCGGCGGTGGCCCGGGTACTGGAGTTCCGGACGGACAGACAGAGGGCACTGTTGTAGCTGACGATCCGGTAGTAGGTGTCGCCGTCCGGGTCCGTGTAGGCCTTCTGCGCCTCCCAGAAGTGGTCGGGGAAGTCCCCGCAGGGGTACTGCTGGACCTCCCGGCCGTCCTCCCGGGTGCCTCCGGGCGTGGCGATGCACTGCTGGCTGTTCCCGTTCCTGATCTCCACCGATCCCGTCGGCGGAACCACCGGGGCGCCGCCGAGCCGGCCCGGTGCCGGGACCTCCGCCGTCGGTGTGGAGCTGGCGGGCGCCGGGGGCGTACCGGCGGGCGTGGCCTCGCCCGAGGGGACGGCGGGAACGGCGGGATCCGGCGGCGGGCCGGCTCCCGTACTCCGAGCGGCCGTCCCGGCCGGTTCGGACGCCACCGGAGCGGACGGCGGCGGCACCGGCGGTGCGGTCGGCGTCCCGCCGGACCGGTCGGGCGCACTGCTCGGGGTGGCAGGAGCGGAGGGGGTCGACGAGACCGGCCCCGTACTCGGAGCCGGTGCCGAGGGGCTCCCGGCCGCCGGTGAGGGGGCGCCGGAGCCCGGCCTGCCCCAGGCTCCGGCCGCCTGCGGGACGGCGTCGAAGGGTCCGTGCGCCGCCGCGCCCAGGCGGACGCCCACCAACACCCCGGCCAGCACCAGGATCGCGGCCAGCACCGCCCCCGCCGCCCCGACGGCCGCCCCCGCCCCGGCCTTACGGCGCCATCGCGCACCCGTGGGCCCGCCGCGCGGCGGGCCGAGGACGGTCGCACCGATCGCGACCTCGCGGGTCGGGCCGGTCGGGCCGCTCCGGCCGTGGTCCACGACCCGGACCAGCTCCCCCCGGACGATCCGGGGCCCGGCCGGGACGAGAGCCATCCCGGTCACCTCCCGGTACTGGCCGGCCAGCGCCTCCCGCACCCCCACGAGGTCGGCCTCCAGCCGCCGCAGCACCGGTAGGTGCGCTTCCACCCCGTCGCTCACCGGCTCCGCCCCGACCCGTGACCGTTCCCGGTCGACCAGGAGCCCGACGGCCTCCTGCTCCCGGCCGGCCGTGTGCCGCGCCTCACGGGCGCTCTCCCTGATGCGCCGTACCTCGGCCAGACACCAGGTCGCCTCCCGCAGCCGGACCTGCCGGACCTGTCGGAGCGGCGCTGCCACCGGGTCGGTCGTGGCACCTTCCGGGGCGTCGGTACCGCCGGTACCACCGATACCCTCGACACCATCTGCACCACCGGCCAGCTCACTCCGCAGCTCGGCCACGATCGCGACCAGCACACGGATCAGGTCCTCCGCCTCCGCCATGCCCTCCTCGGCCTGCCGCTGCGCGTCCTGGGCCCGGTCCAGCGCCTGCTGCGCGGCCGACCGCCGGGCCGCGGGCGGCTGGAGCCCCTCGGCCGCCCGGGTCGCCTGCTCGTGCAGCTGGGCGGCCCGCGCCAGCAGCGCCGCCCGGGTCCGCGGGTCCTCCACCTGGTCGTGGACCAGCCGTTGGAGCAGGTGCCACGGGATGTCCTTCTCCGCGGAGCGGTACGCGCTCCAGCTCGTCCGACCGGCGGGGTAGCGCTGGGCGAGCCTGCGGAGGGTCACCCCCGAGGTCACCTCCCGCACGAACCGTGCCAGGGCGTCCGCCTGTTCGGTCTCCCCCTTCAGGCGCCCCTGCGGGCGTCCAGCACTACCCACCTCTTGCCCCCTCCCGTGTAGGCGGACGATCCGGGCTGTCCGCCGCTCGGTCGGCCCTCGGCCGATTCCTCGTAGCCGGACAATCCAACATGGCGCGCCGTGGGACCTCCACCGGTTCTTCGGACAACTTCCCGGTTCCGTCAGGACACCACCGGGCCGGGTGCGAATACCGAACTCGGCCAGGGCGGGCACCCCCTGAGTGCCCGCCAGGTGCCGGCCCACCGCTCCGCCGCGGCTCTCCCGCGATGGCGACCGGCACCGTCGCCCCCTCCACCCGGGCCGTCGGCCCTCCGGTAGTCTCCGCTGTCAACGGCCGGGCGCGGCGCGGCCGGGAGGCGGACCGTGGCGACAACGTACGGAGTGGGCATGACCGGTGAGGTCGTAGTCGTCGGTGGCGGGGTCATGGGGTCGTCGGCGGCCTGGCACCTGGCGGCGCGGGGCCGGCGGGTGACGCTCCTGGAGCGGTTCGCCCCGGGGCACGACCGCGGCAGCTCGCACGGCAGTTCACGGATCTTCCGGCTGGCTTACCCGGAGCCCGAGTACGTCGCCCTCGCCGTGCGGGCGCTGCCGCTGTGGCGGCGGCTGGAGGAGGAGACGGGCACCGCCCTCCTGGAGCTCACCGGGGCGGTGGACCACGGCCCGGCCGCCGCGACCTCGGCCCTGCACGCCGCGCTGGCCACCGCCGGGCGGCCCGCCGAGCTGCTCGACCCGGCGCGGGTGGCCGAGCGGTGGCCGGGATTGCGGGCCGACACCTCCGCGCTGTTCCACCCCGAGGCCGGGCGGCTGCACGCCGACCACGCGGTGGCGGCGTTCCAGCGGGCGGCCGCGGCGCACGGGGCCGAGGTCCGGCACGGCGTCCGGATCGCCCGGATCGCCGTACGCGGCGGCGGGAACGGCGACGGGAGCGGCGGCGGGGGCAACGGCGGCGCAGGCGTCGAGCTGGTGACCACCGAGGAGGAGGTGATCCTCGCCGAGCAGGTCGTGGTGGCGGTCGGCGGGTGGGCGCCGGGCCTGCTGTCGGGGCTCGTGCCCGGGCTGCCGCCGATGCGGGTGACCGAGGAGCGGCCGGTGCACTTCCCGGCCGCCGCACCGCTGGACTGGCCGAGCTTCATCCACCACGGCGGGGCGCAACTGGTCTCGGACGTCGGCGTGTACGGCCTCGGGAGCGTCGACGGCGTCAAGGTCGGCTTCCACGGCGTCGGCCCGGTCGTCGACCCGGACCACCGCGCGGGCGACCCCGACCCGCGCGCGGTGGAGCGGGTGCGGGAGTACGCGCGGCGCTGGCTGCCGGGCGTCGACCACACCGCGCCGACCGCCACCACCTGCCTGTACACCACCACCCCGGACCACGACTTCGTGGTCGACCGGCGGGGCCCGGTGACGGTCCTGGCCGGGTTCTCCGGGCACGGGTTCAAGTTCGCGTCGGTGCTCGGCGCCCTCGCCGCGGACCTGGTCGAGGGCCGCCCGGCCGCGCGCCGCTTCGCCCTCGGGGCCGGCCGGGGGCGCTGACCGCCCGCACCGGAGCGGCCGACTCAGCCGTGGCCGTCCTCGGCCGCCTCCGCCCGCTCCCGGGCCGCCATCACGTCCTCGCCGTGCTCGAAGGCCCAGGCGCCGAACGCCTCGACCGGCTCCAGCAGCGTCCGCCCCAGCCCGGTGAGGGTGTACTCCACGTGCGGCGGCGACCCGGCGTACGCGCGGCGCTCCACCAGACCGTTGAACTGGAGCCGGCGCAGCGTCTCCGTGAGGACCTTGGGGCTGATGCCGCCGATCCGCTCGCGCAGTTCGCCGGGCCGTGCGGGACCGTCGCGCAGCGCCCATACCACGACGGCGTTCCAGGTGTTGGCGAGCAGATCGAAGGCGAGCCGGGCTCGGCAGTCGGCGAGGAAGCCGTGGTCGGTGGTCACTTACCAGATGGTGCCCCAGCGGTTTCGTAGTGTCGTCCCGATTCTGAAGGACGGGTCACGACAGAGGGGTTGAGCATGATGAGGATCGGGATCGTCGGCACCGGAACGATGGCGCGGGCGCTGGGTGAGCAGTGGGCGCGGGTCGGCCACGAGGTGCTGGTGGGCGGGCGGGACGCGGACCGCGCCGGCGCCCTCGCCGACCGGATCGGCGCGCGGGCGGGGACCGCGCGGGAGGCGGCCGAGCACGGCCGGGACGCGGTGCTGCTGGCCGTGCCGTACGCGGCGGCGGTCGGCGTGGTGTCCGGTCTGGCCGGCGCTCTGCGGGGCAGGGCACTGATCGACTGCACCAACCCGGTGGCCCCGGGCTTCGTCCTCGAAACCCGGGGCGGCCCCTCGGCCGCCGAGCGCATCGCGGCCGCGGCGCCCGGCGCCTCCGTGGTCAAGGCGTTCAACCTCTGCCACGAGAGCGTGTGGCGCAGGACGCCGCCGGTCTTCGACGGACGCCCGCTCGCGGTGCCGCTCTGCGGTGACGACGCGTCGGCCCTGGAGACCGTACGGGGCCTCGTCCGCGACCTCGGCTGCGCACCGGTCGACGGGGGCGGCCTCGACCGGGCGGGCCTGCTGGAGGCGACGGCAGCGTTCCTGATCGGTCTGTGGGTCGGCGAGGGCGCGGACGCCCAGGCGATCGCCCCACCGCTGGCGTACGCGGGGGGCCGGCCCTCCTGATCCGCGCGCGGGCCGGACCGGCCCCCACGTGGTCGCCGGGGGACCTGCCGGCCCTCGGCGACCACCTGGCGGCCGGGTGCTCGGGCCCCGCGCGGGTCACCGGTCCTTGAACTCCTCGATGGCCGCCCGAGAGGCCTCGGCCATCGCCTCGCTCCCGACGTGCCCGGAGTCCTCGAAGATGTGGAGCCGCGCGTCCGGCCACACCTTCGCCAGCGCCCACGCCGTCTCCACCGGGCTCCCCATGTCGTGCCGGCCGTGCACCAGCACCCCCGGGATCCCGGCCAGCCGGTGGGCGTCGCGCAGCAGTTGGTCCTCCTCCAGCCAGGCACCGTTGCTGAAGTAGTGGGCGCAGATCCGTACGAAGGCGATCTGCTCGTCGACCTCGCGGTCGCTGTACATCCCCGGGATGCCGTTGGGCTCGTTCGAGACGACGGCGTCCTCCCAGGCGAGCCAGTCGGCGGCGGCCTTCGCGCGGACGGCCCGGTCGGGGTTCTCCATCAGCCGGGCGTAGGCCGCGAGCAGGTCGCCGTCCCGCTCGCCCTCCGGGACGCCGTCGCGGAACCGGTCCCAGGCCTCGGGCTGGAACCGCCCGGCGCCCCGGTAGAGCCAGTCGGTCTCGGCGGGGCGGGTCATCGTCACCGCCTGGATGACGATCCCGGTGACCCGCTCCGGGTGTCGCTGCGCGTAGGCCAGCGCGAGCGTGGATCCCCAGGACGCGCCGCTCAGCAACCACCGTTCGACACCGAGGTGTTCGCGCAGTCGCTCGATGTCGTCGATGAGGTGCCGGGTGGTGTTCAGGCGCATGTCCGCCGCCGGGTCGCTCGCGTGCGGGGTGCTGCGGCCGCAGTTGCGCTGGTCGAAGCGGATGAGCCGGTAGCGCTCCGGGTCCCAGGCCCGCGTCGGCCGGCGCGGGGCACCCGCCCCCGGGCCGCCGTGGACGGAGAGGGCGGGCTTGCCTTCGGGGTTGCCGAGCTCCTCGTAGTAGATCCGGTTGCCGTCCCCGGTGTCGAGGAAGCCGTGGCTGTACGGGTGGGTGGGAGCGTAGAGGTCGACCATGGCCGCCGATCCTACGGGAGCGGTCGTGCTCGAACCAGGCCGTGACAGAAGCCGGTTGGGCGGCTCCGCCGCACGTCGGCAGGACGTTCGGCGGAGCCGCCGGGGGCCCCGTCCCGCTACGCGCCCTCCCGGGTCAGGACGGCGGGCGGGGGCGCCGGGGCGGGGTCGGTGAGGAGTCGGGCGGTGAGGGCGTACTGGGTGAGGGCGCCGGCGAGCAGGACGGCGACGCCGCCGACGGCGTCCAGCACCCAGTGGTTGGCGGTGGCCACCACCACGAGGAAGGTGAGCAGCGGGTAGACCGCCGCCAGGGGTGCCAGCCGGCGGTGGCCGACGGTGGTGATGACGACCAGGGCACACCAGCAGGACCAGGCGATGTGCAGCGACGGCATCGCCGCGTACTGGTTGGAGAGCGAGGTGAGCACGCCGAGCGGGGCCTCGCCGGGGATGCCGGACGGGTCCTCCCGCAGGTTGAGCCCCGGGACGAGCCGGGGCGGGGCGAGCGGGTAGCCCCAGAAGCCGACCAGCGCCAGGCCGGTCGCGGCGAACAGGACGGTCCGGGCCGTGCGGTAGCGGTCCGGGTGCCAGACGTAGAGCCAGACCAGCACGCCGAGCGGCACCACGAAGTGCAGCACCTTGTAGTACCCCTGGGCCGCGTCCAGCAGCCAGTCACCGGTCTGCAGGGCCCAGGCGTTGACGACCGGCTCGATGTCCACGTGCAGCAGCTGTTCCAGCCGGAAGACGCTGCGGGCGTGGCCGGTGGCGGTGGCGACGCGCTCGGGCGCGACGTTGCGGATGTAGGAGTAGACGCCGTAGCCGACCTGGACGAAGAGCAGCTCCAGCACCGGGTTCGGGCGGGAGACCGGCCGTAGCGGAGCCGGCAGCAGGGGGATCCAGGGCAGCGCGGGACGCCGCCGCAGGGGCGGGCCGGGGGCGCGGCGCAGGTGCCAGAGCAGGTCGTCGCGGGCCAGGAACGGCAGGGCGGCGGCCGCGGCGAGGGAGACCAGGGTGGGGGCCTTGCGCAGCAGCAGGCCGCTGACCGGTTCGATCTCCGGGTCGAGCAGCGTGCTGGGCAGCAGCGCGACGGTGACCGCGATCACCGGCCACAGCGCGCGGGACTCGGGCCGACGGCCGAGCCGACCGGTGGCGGCGAGCAGCAGCCACCCGAGGTGGCCCGGCCCGGCCACCGGGGCGGCGACCAGGGTGGCGCAGCCGAGCACGCCGACCGCCAGCAGCGGCTGGCCGTCCCGCGCGTAGCCGCCGGAGCGGCGGACGGCGAGCAGCACGGCGGTGACGGTGACCGCCAGCCACCCGACCAGCAGCGCCGGGCCGTGCAGGCCGAGCCGGAGCAGCACGCCGAGGGCGGTCTGGTCGGACGGGTCACCGGTGACGGCCGGGGCGTCGAAGCGGCGCCAGAAGCGGGCGGCGCGGTCCGGGTCGGCGATCAGAACGGTGCCCTGCACCAGGGCGGCCACCGCGAGGGCGGTCAGGGCGGCGGACGCGGGGACGGCGCGCCGGCGCGGGAGGGCGACGGCGAAGAGGGCCAGGACGGGGTGGAACGCGATCGCCAGGCCGAGCGCGAACCCGGCCCGGCGGTTCGGGCCGCGCGGCAGCACGTCGAGCAGCACCAGGGCGGTGCCGGCGAGGCCGACCACGGCGTCCACGGGGTGGCCCCGCTGTTCGGCGCTGATCAGCAGGGTGGCGGCCACGACCGGGGCGACGGCGTCCGGGGCGGGCAGGTCCGGGGGCGGGTGGCGGGCGACCAGGGTGCCGATCACGGCCACCGCGGCGACGGCGGTGAGCACCAGGCCGACCCGGGTCGCGGTGGCGGGCCAGCTGCCGAGCAGCAGCGGGAGGAGGGGCCGGTCGTCGGCCTCGTCGCCGAGGGACGTCCAGGTGACGACCGCGGCCGCGGCGAGGGCGAGCACCAGGCAGGTGGTGGTGAGGAGGGCGGCCGGGGGGTGCCGGGTGGGCGCTCCGGGCGCCGGCCTGCTCGCGCCCATCCCGCTCCTCCCGCCGTGCCGCCGCGCCCCGGGCCGGTCCGCCGGTCGGGTCGCCTTCCTGCCGACTCTCGGGGGTCGGCGGCCGCCCCGCACGCCGGACGGCGCCGCGTGGGGGACGGCCCGGGCGGCGGCGGCCCCGACGGCGGGCGACGGCCCACCCCCACTGGTCAGGAACGGTGCCTCGGTGAAGCGGATGCCGGTGGCGTCGCGCAGCGCGTTGGGGAAGGCCGGCGGCACGGGGTCGAAGGGGCTCTCGCTCATCGACTGGGCACCGAGCGGGCCGATCGAGTCGGAGGTCTCGGCGAGGTGCACGGCGGTGCGCAGTACGTCGGCGTAGCCGGGCAGCCGGTAGCGGCGGAAGGCGCAGGGCTCCTCCCCGTGCTTGACGCCGCGAACCGAGTCCTCGATCGCCCGGTAGCCGGTGCAGCGGCCCAGGTTGCCCTTCAACGACCTGGGCGGATCGTTGAGTTGTCCTTCGTTCAGGTGGCCGCGATCTCCAGGTCTCCCCCGGCGGTCACCCGTAGCGGCTCCCGGCCGACCCGGCTCAGGTCGATCAGCCGCCGGATGGGCGGCTGCGGCTCGGAGAACGGCTGGGTGCCGCCGCCGAGGAAGGTGCCCCCGGCTGCCACACCCCGCGACGGCGGGCGTCCGCTCAACTCATCGTGGCGTCGCAAGAGCAAGCCGGGCAGCCCGACCGGGCCGTCGCTGCCCCGGGCATACCGGCCCCGCCCCGGGCGGCGTCGGCCACCGCTCAGTAGACGTCCCGGACGTAGCGCTTGTCGCTCGCCAGCTGCCGGACGTACGCGGCGGCGGCCTCCTCGTCCAGGCCGCCGTGGGCGGCGACGATCTCGCGCAGCGCCAGGTCGACGTCCTTGGCCATCCGGCCCGCGTCGCCGCACACGTAGAAGTGCGCGCCGTCCTGGAGCCAGCGCCACAGGCGCGGGCCGTGCTCGCGCATCCGGTCCTGGACGTAGACCTTGTTGCGCTGGTCGCGCGAGAAGGCCACGTCCAGGCGGTCCAGGTGGCCGGCCTCGCGGAAGGCCGCCAGGTCCTCCCGGTAGTAGAAGTCGGTGGCTTCGCGCTGCTCGCCGAAGAAGAGCCAGTTGGGGCCGGTGTGGCCGCGGGCCTGCCGGTCCTCCAGGAATCCGATGAACGGCGCGACCCCGGTCCCGGGGCCCACCATGATCATCGGAGTGGTCGGGCCGGTGGGCGGGCGGAACTGCGGGGAGCGCTGCACGAACACCGGCACCGGGCCGTCGTCGGCGCAGTCGGCGAGGTAGGTGGAGCAGACGCCGCCGCGGTCGCGGCCGAGGTCGTTGGTGTAGCGGACGACGGACACCGTGAGCCGGACCTCGCCGGGGTGGGCCAGGGGGCTGGAGGAGATCGAGTACAGGCGGGGCTGGAGCCGCTTGAGCACTCCGACCCACTCGGCTGCGGTGGCGCGCAGGGGGAAGGCGCCGACCACGTCGGCGGCCTGCCGGCCCCAGCTCCACTTGGCCAGCTCGCCCTTGTTGTCGGGGCGCAGCAGCCGCTTCAGGACGCGGTCGCCGGTGCGGTCGGCGACGAACCCGAGCAGGTCCGGGGTGAGGCGGGCGATGTCGAGGCGGGTCCGCAGGGCCTCCCCCAGCGGGAGGTCGTCGCCGTCGGCCAGCCGGACGTGCTCCTCGGGGTCCAGGCCCGTCAGGGCGAGCCATTCGGCGACCAGTCCGGCGCCGTTGGCCGGCCACACGCCGAGGGCGTCGCCGGCCTCGTAGGCGAGTTCGCCGCCGCGGGTGTCGAAGGCGAACTGCCGCACCTCCTTCTGCGATCCGGGCAGGCTGAGCAGACGGTTGCCGACCAGCAGGGTCGGGAAGGGGGCCGCTCGGGTGAAGCCGCCCGGTGTGGCGGCCGGGGTGGTGGGCGCGGCGGACACGGGCACGGGCACGGCGGGAACAGCGGGCGCCGGCGCCCGCTCCACCGGCGCCACGAGCGTGCCGGTCACCTGGTCGAGCCACTGCCCGGCGGGCCCGTCGTCGTCGGCCTCGCAGTCGGTGCGCGCGTGCAGGCGGGTCGCGCCCAGCTCGGCGAAGCGCTCGTCCAGCCGGCGGCCGTGACCGCAGAAGTCGTCGTAGCTGGAGTCGCCGAACGCCAGGACGGCGTAGCGCACGCCCTCCAGGCGCGGGGCGTCCGGGGCGGTGAGGCCCTGCCAGAAGTCGGCGCCGTTGTCGGGCGCCTCCCCGTCGCCGAAGGTGCTGGTGACGACGAGCACGTCGGTACCGGCGGTGAGCCGCCGGGGGGTGGTGTCGGCCATCGCGAGCAGGGTCGGGGCGCGGCCCGCCCCGGCCAGGCGGGCCGCGGCGGCGGCGGCGAACTCCTCGGCGTTGCCGGTCTGCGAGGCCCACAGGACGAGCAGTTCCCGGGCCGGCGCGGCGGGCTCGGCGCCGGCCGCCCCCGGCGCGGCCGGGACAGCCGGCCCGGGCGCGCCGGGGGCGCCCCGGGAGAACATGCCCGCCAGCACCCCGTCCACCCAGAGCGCCGTCGCCGGGGCGAACGGTGCTCCCGCCGGGAGCACCGGAACGGCCCCGGACGGCGCCGTGGCGGCGGCCGCGACGTACCCGGAGAGGTATCCGGACAGGTAGCGGCGCTCCGGTTCGGCGAGCACCGGCGGGGCGAGGTCGGCGAGGCCGAAGAGCGCGGTCAGGGCGGAGACGGCTTCGGACGCGCCCCCGGGCACCGCCGGCACGGGCCGCACGGCGAGGGGCGGCTGCCCCGTCCCCGCACTCGGGTCGGCGGTCACCGGCACGGGCGCGGTCTCCTCGGGGGTCGGGGCGGGCACCACGCGCAGCGCCACGGCGCAGGCCTTGAACTCGGGCTGGAAGGAGACCGGGTCGACGGCGTCGTTGGTGACGGCGTTGATGCCGAGGTACTCGCCGAAGAGGTCGTTCCAGTGGAACGGCGCGAAGCAGTTCCCGGGGCGGACCCGGTCGGTGACGACGGCGGGCAGCACGGCGCGGCCGCGGCGGGAGGCGACCTCGATGTGGTCGCCCTGCCCGGCGCCGATCGCGGCGGCGTCGTCGGGGTGGAGCTCGACGAACGGGCCGGGGTCGAGCTTGTTGAGCTTGGCCACCTTGCCGGTCTTGGTGAGGGTGTGCCACTGGTGCTGGAGGCGGCCGGTGCTGAGGACGAACGGGTAGTCGTCGTCCGGGAGTTCGGCGGCGGGCAGGTGCGGGCGGCCGAAGAACCGGGCGCGGCCGGTGGGGGTGGGGAACGCGAGTCGGGGTCTGCTCCCGTCGGCGCGCTCCAGCAGGGTCTGGCTGACGCCGTCGTTGAGGTACCGGATCGGGTTGCGGTCGGGGCCGTCCGCGGCGGGCGCCGGCCACTGGACGGGCGTCCCGCGCAGCCGCGGGTAGCTGACGCCGCGCAGGTCCCAGCCGGTCGCCGGGTTCCAGGCCCGCTTGAGCTCCTCGAAGACCTCCTCGGCGCTCGTGTAGCCGAAGGCGTCGGCGTAGCCCAGCTCGCAGGCGACCCGGGCGATCAGCTGCCAGTCGGGCAGGGCCTGCCCGGGCGGGTCGACCACGCCCTCGACCAGGGTGAGGTTCCGCTCCGAGTTGATCATGACGCCGTCGGACTCGGCCCAGAGCGTGGCGGGCAGCAGCACGTCGGCGTAGGCGTTGGTCTCGGTCTCCGTGAACACGTCCTGGGTGATGACCAGTTCGGCGGCCTCCAGGGCGGCGATGACGGTCTTGCGGTTGGCGACCGAGGCGACCGGGTTGGTGCAGATGATCCAGCAGGCCTTGATCTCGCCGGCGGCCATCCGCTCGAACATCTCCACCGTGCCGCGCCCGGCCTCGGTCCGCAGCGTGCCGGCCTCGACACCCCAGAGCTCCTCGACGAAGGCCCGCTCCTGCGCCACCAGGACGGAGCGCTGGCCGGGCAGGCCTGGGCCCATGTACCCCATCTCGCGGCCGCCCATCGCGTTGGGCTGGCCGGTGAGCGAGAACGGACCGGAGCCCGGGCGGCAGATCGCACCGGTGGCGAGGTGCAGGTTGATCAGGGCGTTGGTGTTCCAGGTGCCGTGGGTGGACTGGTTGAGGCCCATCGTCCAGCAGCTCATCCACTCCCCCGCCTCGCCGATCCACCGCGCGGCCTGCCGGATGTCCGCCTCGGGTATCCCGGTGATCTCGGCGACCTTCGCGGGCGGGTAGTCCGCCAGGAAGTCGGGCATCTCCTCCCAACCCTCGGTGAACTCCGCGACGAACGCCTCGTCGGTGTGCCCGTTCTCGACCAGCAGGTGCAGCAGTCCGTTCAGCAGGGCGAGGTCGGTGCCCGGCCTGATCTGCAGGAAGAGGTCGGCCTTCGCGGCGGTGGCGGTGCGCCGCGGGTCGACGACGATCAGCTTCGCCCCGGCCGCCTTGACCCGGTCCATCATCCGCAGGAACAGGATCGGGTGGCAGTCGGCCATGTTGGCGCCGATGACGAGGAACGCGTCCGCGTGGTCGAAGTCCCGGTAGGAGCCGGGCGGCCCGTCCGCGCCCAGCGAGAGCTTGTAGCCGGAGCCCGCGGAGGCCATGCAAAGGCGGGAGTTGGACTCGATCCGGCTGGTCCGCACGAACCCCTTGGCGAGCTTGTTCGCCAGGTACTGCGCCTCCAGGGACATCTGCCCGGAGACGTAGAGGGCGAGCGCGTCGGGGCCGTGCTCGTCCAGGATCGCGCGCAGCCGCCCGGCCACCGCCGTGATCGCCTCGTCGACGTCCACCGGGACGGGTTCGGCGCCGCGCCCGGCGCGGATCAGCGCGGTGGCGGCCCGCCCGGAGGCGGCCATCATCTCGGCACTGGTCGCGCCCTTGGTGCAGAGCCGCCCGGCGTTCGTCGGGTGGCTCTTGTCCCCCGACACCTTGGCGACGGTGCGCCTGCCGGTGGCGGCGTCCCGGCCGATGTCGAGCACGACGCCGCAGCCGACGCCGCAGTACGAGCAGACCGTCCGTACGCTGTCCGCCTTCGAAGCCGGCATCGTCACCGAGACTCCCTCCCCAGGGATCACGCGGTGGGAAGGTCCCACGATCGTGACCCTAGGAAGAGCGCATTACCGCCTCGTCACAGCGCCTGTTTCGCGAGGTTAACCGGACCGCACGGGCGCCTCCCGGTGGACGTGAGCACCACGGCGCGCTGCCATGCCTCCCGCCAAGCCGTCGATCACGCCACGCCCGGCACGATCCGGGGTGCGGTCCGCGACGAGGGCCCCGCGAGGCGGCGCGGCGCCCCTGCGTTCCCGGCCCTGCGTGCCCGGGCCGGTCGCCCTAGGGTGGAGGGGTAACGGCGCCGCCGGGCGGCCGGTGGACCTGCCGTCGGGCCCGCTCCCGCACGAGGTGCCCCGGGGGAGGGCGGCCCGGTCCCGACCCACCGGCGGAGCGAGGTGCGATGCGGTTGCCCCACCGGGCGGCGTCCCCGCTCCTGCCCCGCCCCGATCCCCCGGTGGCGCACCGCGCGGTCCGGGTCACCGCCGCCGCGTGCACGGGCTTCTACGTCTTCCGCTACGGCTTCGACCAGCCGGTGACGGCCACCTACGCCCTGTTCGGGGCGATCGCGGTCGGCGTACTGGCCCGGGTGGAGGGCGGCGCGCGCGCCCGGGGTCGGACGCTGCTGCTGACCCTGCCCTTCGCCTGGGCGCTGGTCTGCCTGGGCACCGCGCTGGCCGTGCACGCCTGGACGGCGGCGCTGGGCATGGTGGGCGTGGGCTTCGCGGTGTCCTTCGCCTCGGTGGGCGGACCGCGGCTGGTCGGGCTCACCACCGGGCTCCAGCTCTTCTACATCCTGCCGTGCTTCCCGCCCTACGCCCCGGACACCCTGCCGCAGCGGCTGGCCGGCGTGACCGCGGGCCTGCTGCTGCTCGCCGCCGCGGAGCGGCTGCTGTGGCCGGAGCCGCCGCCGAGGGACTACCGCGACCGCGTGCGGAGCGCCGCCCTGGCGCTGGCCGGGCTGGCCGACCGTGCCGCCGCGCACTGCGGCGGGCCGCCGCCGACCGCCACCGGCGCCGTGCCGGACGATGCCACCGCGGCGGACCGCGCCCGGGCCCTCCTCGACGACCTGCGGTTCTCCCGGATCCCGCTGATGGAACGGCCCGCCGGCCCGGGGGCCGCCGACCGCGCGCTCACCCACTGCGCGACCACGCTGCAGTTCATCGGAGCCGAGCTGCTGCGGATCCGCCGGCTGGGCGCCACCGGCGGGCCCTACCCCGAGGCGGCCGCCCTGGTGGCGACCACCGCCGGTGCGCTGCGCGCGGCCGCGGCGGGGGTTCGGCCGGACGGTCCGGTCCCGTCCGCCGCGCCGGTCGAGACGCGGATCGCCGCCTTCGACGCCGACCGCACCTCACCGGCCGGCGGTACCGACGCGTCGGACGGCCCCACCGGCCCCACCGTCGCCCGGCTGGCGCTCGGCACCCTCGCCCTGAGCGCCGCCGAGGGCGCCCGCTTCCTCACCCTCGCCACCCGCACCAGCCGCCGGGCACCGCCGCCGCCCGACAGCACCCCGCCCGACCAGCGCCCCGGCCCGTTCTGGTACGCCTACGAGCCGACGCCGATGCTCTGGTGGCGCCGGATCCGCGGCAACCTGACCCCTCGCTCGGTGTACTTCCGCAACGCCCTGCGCACCGCCGGCGCCCTCGGCGCGGCCCGTCTGGTGGTCGGCGCCCTCGATCTCACCCACGGGTTCTGGGTCCTGCTGGCGACCCTCACCCTGATGCGCACCAGCGCGGCCGACACCCGGATCACGCTGCGCCCCGCCCTGGCCGGCACCGCCGGCGGCGCCGTCGTGACGGCGCTGCTGCTGATCGCGGTCGGCGAGCACCCCGTCTTCTACGCCGCCGCGCTGCCGCCCGCGATGCTGTTCGCGTTCGCCTTCAGCCCGGGGCTCGGGCTGGCCTGGGCGCAGGGGACGTTCACCGTCGTGGTCGCCATGGTCTTCACCCAGCTCGCCCCGGCCGGGTGGCGGCTGGCCGAGGCCCGGCTGGTCGACGTGGCGACCGGTGCCACGATCGGCATCCTCGCCGGGCTCTGCGCCTGGCCGCGCGGCGGCGGTCACGACCTGCGGCGGCGTACCGCCGAGCTGCTGGACCGCAGCGCCGCCGCGCTGTCCGAGACCGTCGCCGTGGTCACCGGGTCGGGCCCGGCCAGGGGCGCGCTGCAGCGGGCCCGGCACAGCACGCTGCTCACCGAGGCGCTGTACGCCCAGTACCGCAGCGAGCGCCACCAGCCGGCCGGGGAGGGCCCGAACTGGCAGGCCGCCGTGCTGACCGGGCAGCACACGGTGCGCGGGGCCGAGCCGCTGCTCGCCCGGATCCCGCCGGGCACCGCGGCCTCCGGCCCGCACGGCGGGGCGGCCCTGGTCGGCCGCGCCGAGCAGGTCGCCGCGGCATTCCGCCGCGAGGGCGCGGCGCTGCTCGACCCGGCCGGGTTCGCCGCGGCGGACCGGGCGCTGGCCGAGGCCCTCGCGGCCCTGCACGAGGACCGCGTCACGGCCACCCGAACGCCCGAGGACCCGGTCTCACTGCACACCGTGGACGTCACGCTCTGGCTCACCGGGCTGCTGGACGACCTCGGCCGGGTCCACGGCTCCGCCCGGGCCGCCCCGGGCGGCACGCCGGCCCCGGCAGAGCGCCACGCTTGACAGGTAGGCAAGCCTTACCTAAGTTGAACGTCCATGTTCCGCAACCGCCCCGACACCACCCACCCGGCCGCCCTGCTGCGACGCCTGCGTCCGGGACCGCTGCCGATCGACCCGCAGGCCGATGTCGGGCGGCGGGCCTGGGCGGCCTGTCGGGCTGCGACGACGCCCGCGGGTGCGCCGGCTGCGCGGAGCGGCGCAACTGCCGCGAGCACTGGCGCTACCTGCTCTCCAACACCGGCAGCGTGCTCCACCTCCAGTGCCCCACCTGCACCCACGTCTGGGACCACGAGACCGGCTTCGGCGCCACTCGGCAGGAGATCCGGCGACCGGCCTGAGCGGCGCCGCCGAGAGCACCGCCGAGGGCACCGCACGGCCACCGGGCGGGCGGCCGCGTTCGGGTAGAGTCACCGGCACGGGGCGGCCGTTCGCCGTCCCACGGCCTGCGCGAGGCGCGCGGGCCGACCGTCGTACCGGGGCCGATGACGCCCCCGCGAGGATCCGCCGGCAGGAGAAGAAGCGTGTGCGAGCCCCGGGTACCCGGCGCCACCGCCTGCCCGCCGTGAGCTTCCACGCCTGAACCGCCCGGCCGCCCCCACGGGGCCACCGCACTCACGCGTCGGAGCCCCGGGCCAGCGGAGCACCCGCCCCCGGGCGACGCGTGGGACGCGGCCGCGGCCTTCCGCACCCCGTCCGTCCCCCGCGCACCCGCCGGTCGCGCCCGAGCACGACAGGTCCACGCCGTCTTGCAGACTCCCCCGCCCACCGCTGCCGCACGCCTGCGCGCCGCCCGCCCCGACTGGCTGACCGACCCGAAGGTCTGGCGCACCGAGGTACTGGCCGGCCTGGTGGTCGCGCTCGCGCTCGTCCCCGAGGCGATCTCGTTCTCGGTCATCGCCGGCGTACCCCCCAAGATCGGCCTGTTCGCGTCCTTCACCATGGCGGTGACGATCGCGATCGTCGGCGGGCGCCGCGCGATGATCTCGGCCGCGACCGGCGCCGTCGCGCTGGTGATCGGGCCGCTGAACCGCGAACACGGCTTCGGCTACCTGGTCGCGGCGGTGATCCTGGCCGGCGTCTTCCAGATCGTGCTGGGCGCGCTCGGGGTGGCGAAGCTGATCCGGTACGTGCCCCGCTCGGTGATGGTCGGCTTCGTCAACGCGCTGGCGATCCTGGTCTTCATGGCCCAGGTCCCCGAGATGACGGACGTGCCGTGGCCGGTCTATCCGCTGATCGCGGCCGGCCTGGCGCTGATGGTGTTCTTCCCGAAGGCCACCACCGTCGTCCCCGCGCCGCTGGTCTCGATCACCGTCCTCACCGTGGTCACCGTGGCGGCCGGCCTCGCGGTACCGACCGTCGGCGACAAGGGCGGCCTGCCGTCCTCGCTGCCGGTGCCCGGGCTGCCGGACGTGCCGTTCACCCCGCACACCCTGGCGGTCGTCGCTCCGTACGCCCTCGCGATGGCGCTGGTGGGGCTGATGGAGTCGCTGATGACCGCCAGGCTCGTCGACGACATCACCGACACCCGCTCCGACAAGACCCGGGAGTCGGTCGGCCAGGGCGTCGCCAACATCGTCACCGGCTTCTTCGGGGGCATGGGCGGCTGCGCGATGATCGGGCAGACCATGATCAACGTGAAGGTGTCCGGCGCCCGGACCAGGCTCTCCACCTTCCTGGCCGGTGCCTTCCTGATGGTGCTGTGCATCGTCTTCGGCCCGGTCGTCTCCCGCATCCCGATGGCCGCGCTGGTCGCCGTGATGGTGATGGTCTGCTTCGCGACCTTCGACTGGCACTCCGTCGCGCCGAAGACCCTGCGGCGGATGCCGGCCGGCGAGATCGCCGTCATGGTGATCACCGTCGCCCTGGTCGTCGCCACCTCCAACCTCGCCGTCGGCGTCGTCGCCGGCTCGATCACCGCCATGGTGATCTTCGCCAAGCGCGTCGCCCACCGCGCCGACCTCACCGCCGTCACCGACCCGGACGGCGGCCAGGTGATCTACTCGGTCACCGGGGAGCTCTTCTTCGCCTCCAGCAACGACCTCGTCGCCCGCTTCGACTACGCGGGTGATCCGGACCGGGTGGTCATCGATCTGAGCCGGGCGCACATCTGGGACGCCTCCTCGGTGGCCGCCCTCGACGCGGTCGAGGCCAGGTACGCGCAGCGCGGCAAGTCCGTCGAGATCACCGGCCTCAACCGGCCCAGCGCCGAGATCCACCGCAGCCTGAGCGGCGAACTCGCCGGCCACTGAGGCCGCCACCGGTACCACCGCGCCCGCCCTCCGGTCCGTCGGAGGGCGGGCGCGGTGCTGTGCCGGCGCCGATCAGCCCGGCAGCGCGTCCAGCAGGAGCTCCGGGCGCACCGGGAGGTCCCGCACCCGGACCCCGGTGGCGTGGTGGACGGCGTTGGCGACGGCCGCGGCGGTGCCGACGATGCCGATCTCGCCGATCCCCTTGGAGCCCATGGGGTTCAGGTGCGCGTCCTCCTCCTCGATCCAGTGGGCCTCCACGGACGGGATGTCGGCGTTCGCGGCCACGTGGTACGCGGCCAGGTCGCGTTCGGCGTGGTCTCCGAACTCCCGGTCCATCGTGCTGTGTTCGAGGAGCGCCATCGAGACACCCATGATCATCCCGCCCACCAGCTGCGACCGGGCGGTCCGCTCGTTCAGGATCCGCCCGGCCGCGAAGACCCCGAGCAGCCGGCGCAGCCGCACCTCTCCGGTGTCGGCGTCGACCGCGACCCGGACGAACTGGGCGCCGAAGGCGTGCCGGGCGTACTCGCGACCGGCCTTGACCGCCCCCGTGGTGTCCGCCAGGTGGCGCAGCCCCTCGGCGGGCAGCGGCGCGGTGCCCCGTTCGGCCAGCGTGCGGCGCAGCCCGGTGCACGCCTCGTGGACCGCCCAGCCCCAGGACGCGGTGCCCGACGACCCTCCGGCGAGCGGAGCCCGGGGCAGGTCGGTCCGGCCGATCGCGACGCCGACCCGGTCCGCCGGCACACCGAGCGCCTCGGCCGCGATCCCGGTGAGGGCCGCCCGGGCGCCGGTGCCGATGTCGGTGGCGTTGGTGCGCACCAGGAAGGTGCCGTCCGGGAGGGCGACGGCCTCGGCGGTGGAGGGCGACACCAGCACGGGGTACGTCGAGGCGGCGACGCCGCAGCCGAGCAGCCAGGCCCCCTCGCGACGGGGCCCCCGGGCGCGCTCGCCCGCCCAGTCGAACCGGCGCGCACCCTCCCGCAGGCACTCCACCAGGTGGCGGCTGCTGAACGGGCGGCCGGAGTCCGGCTCCACGGCCGGTTCGTTGCGCAGGCGCAGGTCGACCGGGTCCAGCCCGCAGGCCTCGGCGAGCTCGTCCATCGCGCATTCCAGGGCGAACATGCCCGGCGTCTCGCCCGGGGCCCGCATCCAGGAGGGGGTGGGCACGTCCTGGCGGACCACCCGGTGCGACGTCCTGCTGTGCGGCGCCGCGTACATCACGCGGGCCGGCACGGCGGCCTGCTCGACGAACTCGCGCACCGTCGAGGAACGGGTGACCACCTCGTGCGCCAGGGCGGCGAGCCGGCCGCCGTCGTCGGCTCCCAGGCGCAACCGGTGCACCGTGGGCGAGCGGTGGCCGGTGAGGGCGGGCAGCTGGGCCCGGGGCAGGGCGAGCCGGACGGGACGGCCGACGTGCAGGGCGGCCATCGCCGCCAGGACGACGTGCGGCCTGGTGGTGCCCTTGCTGCCGAAGCCGCCGCCGACATGCTCGCTGATCACCAGGACGTCCTGCGGCGCCACCCCGAACAGTGCGGCCAGGGTCTCCTGGACGTTGTTGCCCCCCTGGCTGGAGTCGTGCACGGTGAGCCGGCCGTCGGCCCACCGGGCGGTGGCGGTGTGCGGCTCCATCGGGTGGTTGTGCAGCGGGCCGATGCGGTAGGTGCGGTCGATCCGGACGTCGGCCTGCTGGTAGGCGTGGTCGAAGTCGCCGTGGGTGCGGACGGCGGGGTAGCCGCCGTTGGCCTTCTCGGGCGTGTAGAGGCCGGGGTGGTCGTCGGTGAGCACGACGTCGTGCGGTTCGGCGGCGTAGCCGATCCGGACGGCCTCGGCCCCCGCCCGGGCGTCCTGCGGGGTTTCGGCGACGACCAGGGCGGCCACCTCGCCGCGGTGCGCGACCCGGGGGGACTGCAGCACGGCCAGCGTCGGGTCGCCGTCCGCGGGCAGGGTGAGCACGGGTGCGTCGCGGTGGCTGAGCACCGCGACGACCCCGGGGATCGCCAGGGCGGCGGCGGTGTCGACGCCGGTGATGTCGCCGCGGGCGACGGTGGTGGGGACCGGCCAGGCGTGGAGCAGCCCCTCGGGGTGGTGGTCGCCGGCGTAGCGGGCGGCTCCGGTGACCTTGTCCAGGCCCTCCGGTCGGGCGAGGTCGCTGGTCATCGCTGCTCCTGACCGGTGGCGAGCAGGCCGAGTTCGCGGACGGCGAGCCGACGGGCCAGCGCCACCTTGAATGCGTTGTCGGGCAGCGGGCGGGCGGCGGCCAGTTCGGCGTCCATGGCGGCTCCGACGGCGGCCGCCGTGAACGGCTCGCCGAGCAGCGCGGCCTCCGCGGTGAGGGCCCGCCACGGCCGGGGGGCGAGGGCGCCGAAGGCGAGCCGTACGGTCTCGACCCGGCCGTCGCGCAGGGTCAGGAGGGCGGCGAGCGAGCACGTCGCGAAGGCGAAGGAGGCCCGTTCGCGGACCTTGCGGTACACCGAGCGCGCCCCGGCCGGGGGCGGCGGCAGCTCGACGGCGGTGACGAGTTCGGCGGGCCCGAGTTCGGTCTCGCGGTCCGGGGTCGAGCCCGGCAGGCGGTGGAAGGCGGTCAGCGGCATGGTCCGGTCCCCGGCGGGGCCGGTCAGGTGCAGGACGGCGTCGACGGCGACGAGCGCCACCGCGAGGTCGGAGGGATGGGTCGCCACGCAGTGCTCGGAGGTGCCGAGGACGCCGAGGTCGCGGTGGACGCCGGTGCGGGCCGGGCAGCCGGAGCCGGGCAGCCGCTTGTTGCACGGCTTGGAGACGTCCTGGAAGTAGAGGCAGCGGGTGCGCTGGAGCAGGTTGCCGCCGGTGGTGGCGGCGTTGCGGAGCTGGCCGCTGGCCCCGGCCAGGACGGCCCGGGACACCACCGGGTGGCGCTCGCGGACCAGCGGGTGGTCGGCGAGGTCGCTGTTGCGCACGTTGGCGCCGATCAGCAGGCCGCCCTGCGGTGTCTCCTCGACGCGGTCGAGCGGTAGGCGGGCGATGTCGACGAGCAGCCCGGGCCGTTCGACGCCGAGCTTCATCAGGTCGACCAGATTGGTGCCGCCGGCCAGGGCCTTCGCGTCCGGACGCCCGGCCAGCAGGGCGACGGCGGCGGCCACCTCGGTGGGCCGGGTGTAGCCGTGGGGCTTCATGCCGGACCCTCCTCGTTCCCCGCCCCGGCCCCGGTGGCCGACGCGCCCCGGCCCTCGGCCTGGGCCTGCCGGACGGCCCGGACGATGGCCGGGTAGGCGCCGCAGCGGCAGATGTTGCCGCTCAGCAGTTCGCGTAGCGTCGCCTCGTCGGTCGGAGCGGGGTCACCGGCGGTCTCCGCGAGGACGCCGGCCGCCGAGCAGAGCTGGCCCGGCGTGCAGAAGCCGCACTGGAAGGCGTCCTGTTCGAGGAACGCCCGCTGGAGCGGGTGCGGGCCGTCCGCGCCGGCCAGGCCCTCGACGGTGGTGACCGCGCGGCCGTCCTGGGCGACGGCCGGCAGCAGGCAGCTGTTGACCCGCCGTCCGTCCAGCAGCACGGTGCAGGCACCGCACTGGCCGTGGTCGCAGCCCTGTTTCGCACCGGTCAGACCGAGCCGGTCGCGCAGCACGTCGAGGAGGGTGGCGCGATGGTCGACCGTGAGGGTGTGCGGCCGATCGTTGACGGTCAGGGCGATCCCGCTGCTCGTCGCGAGGGTGTCGGTGGCATCCATGGGCCCACGCATTCCACGCGGGGCCCCGCCGGACACCCCCCGACCCGCCCGACAACCGCTTCGCCGTACACCGCCCCGGCGGGCGCGCCGGTGGTTACCGGGTCCGCCGGTGGTCAACCGGTCCGCCGGTGGTCACGGCGGTGCGAGGTCGCCCTCCGGGCGGCCGGCTCCGCCGTCGGGGGCCGGTGCGGACACGAACAGGCCGAGGGTGTCGGTCAGCACGAGGAGCCGCCGCACCACCTCGCTGGCCGCGGTGAGGACCACGTCGCGCCCCCCGTGGTGAGCGGTCACCCGCAGGCGCAGCAGGGTGTTGAGGCCGGTGCTGTTGCAGAAGGAGACGCCGGACAGGTCGACGTCCAGGCCGCTGCCGCTGGCGTCCAGGGCCCGTTCGAGCGCCTCGTCGAGCGGCCCGGCGGCATCGAGGTCGATCTCCCCGGTCACCCGCACCAGGACCCGGTCCCCGTTCCGCGCGGTCTCCCAGTGCACCCACAGGCCGTGCGCGAGCCGCTGTCCGAGCGGGCGGCCGCCGTTCACCACCGCCGCCGGCGAGGCCGGCGCGGCGTCGGTGCTCCTTCGGTACGGGTCTTCGACCATGGCCTCCTCCTCCGGGCGACGCAGGCGGACCCTTCAAGGGTGGGCCCTTCAAGGGTGGGACCCATCGCTTCGCTCGTCAACCGATGCCCGAACGCCGATTCGCCTGTGGCAAGAAGGGAATCGGCACTCCTAGGATGGGGGTATGGCCGTGGAAGGATCAGCGCGAACGGGCTGGACGTTCGTGACCAACCACGCCCGGGTGCTCGCCGCGATCGCCCGCGACCCCGGGGTTCGGCTGCGCGATGTCGCGCTGGAGGTCCAGCTGACCGAGCGCGCCGTCCAGGCCATCGTGACCGACCTGGAGCAGGCCGGCTATCTCACCCGGTCCCGGACCGGGCGCCGCAACCTCTACCGGATCGCCGCCGGCACCTGGCTCCGGCACCCGGCGGAGTCCGGGCTGAGCGTGGCCGAACTCCTCGACCTGCTGGCCCGGGCCCACCACGACGGCGCCCCGGGGCAGGGGGCGGCGGAACCCCCCGGGGCCGGGGAGCAGGACGGCGCCGGGCGCCGACACGCCCCGCAGCGGTCCGACCGGCACGCCGGCCGCCAGGTGTCTTGACCGGGTGGGGGTCGGTCAGTCCGCCGGGATGTGCGCGAGCATCCGCTCAACGCCGCCCACCCAGGTGGCCCTGAGCGCGTCGATCGCCCTTTTCCTCGACCTGGAGGCCGGCCGGAGCCGGCGGGCCCGGAGGCCCGGCCGGCCCGCGGCGCGGCGGGGACCGTCAGCCCTCGGCCGGCAGCTCGTAGACGTGGTCCGGGGTGATGATCGAGGTGATCGCCCTGGCCAGCAGGGTGCTCGGCTCGAAGCCGTCGTGCAGGATGTCGGTGTTGATCAGGAGCACCATGGTGGCCTCCTGCTCCGGCAGGTACATCGTCACGCTCTCGTAGCCCGGCAGCGAGCCGTTGTGCCCGACCCAGCCGTGCGTCCGGAAGAGCCCCAGGCCGTACCCGGCGCCGTCGAAGCCGGGGACGGTGATGAACTTCTCCCGCTGCGCCTGGGTGGCCGGGGACAGCAGGGTGCCGGTGGCGACCACCTTGGCCCAGCGGCGCAGGTCGTGCAGGTCGGAGATCATCGCACCGGCCGCCCAGCCCCAGCTCGGGTTCCAGTCCGTGGTGTCGGCGACGTCGCCGCTCAGCGTCTGGTTCGTGTAGCCGTGCGCGTGCGGCTGCGGGAACTCCGCGCCGGTCGGCAGGAAGGTGTGGTCCAGGTGGGCCGGCCCGGTGACCCGCTGGTGGACGAAGTCCTTGAGCGGCATCCCGCCGAGCTTCTCCACCAGCAGGCCGAGCAGGACGTAGTTGGTGTTGGAGTACTGGAACGCCGCGCCCGGGGCGAAGACGTTCTGGTGGGTGAAGGCGTAGGCCAGCACCTCCTGCGGGGTGAACGACCGGGTCGGGTCGCTGAGCAGCGCCTGCTGGAAGGCCGGGTCGGCCGTGTAGGAGAACAGGCCACTGCGCATCTCCAGCATCTGCCGGACGGTGATGTGCTCGCCGTCCGGGACGCCGTCCAGGTAGGCGGCGATCGGGGTGTCCAGCCCGACCAGGCCGTCGTCGACCAGTTCCAGGACGGCGGTGGCGGTGAAGGTCTTGGTCTCGCTGCCGATCCGCATGTTGAAGTCGGTCCGCATCGGCGCGCCGGTCACGGTGTCGGCGACCCCGGACGAGCGGACGTAGGTGCCCCGGCCGGGCAGCCAGAGCCCGACGATCACCCCGGGGATGCCTGCCTCCAGGCGCGTGCACTCGATCGCCTCGTCGAGGCGGGCCGCGAGCGCGGGGTCCAGCCCGTGCGGCGGCCGGCCGTCGGCGGACCGGTCGGCGGCGGTGACGACCGCCGCCGGGGCGGCCTGGACCGGGGACACCGAGAGGGTGACGGGCGCGAGGGTGGAGAGGGCGAGCAGGGCGGTGGCCAGTCTGCGTGCGGGCACACGGCGCATGGGTGGGGGTCTCCTCCGGAAGTGGGCGGACGCTGCGAGGCCAAGGTCACCACCCCCGTGGCCCCGCCCCGCGCGCCCGCCGCCCACCCCCCGGCGAGTCCATCCGTACGGACCACCGCCACGCTCGGTCCCCTCAGCTCACCGGGCCGGGCCCGCCCGGAGCCCCGGGGCCCACCGGGCGGGCCGGGCCCGGCGGCGCCGCACACCGCCGCCGGAAATCCTGACGAAATCCTTACGCGAGCGCCTCCGGGCCGGACACCACCCCCCCTGACCTGCCGCGACGACCGTCCGCCGACCGGGCGGGCCACCGGCCGCGCCCCGGTCCCGCCCCGGCGCCCCCGGTCCGCCCCCTCCGCTCCGGGAGCGGACTCGCCGAGGGGAGTACGATCGCGCCGACGAAGCGCCAAGTGGGGTCGACCGCAAGCCCGGTGACGCTCAGTGCACCCGGCGGCCAGGCCGCCGGGAGCCGCGGAACCGCTCGCCGTCCCCCCACCGGGCGCGTGAGGCGACGAGTCGAACGGGGGCGGTCGGCATGAGCACACCGGCGGGTAGTGGTCAGTTCAGCGTGAACAGTCAGGCGATGAAGGGTTCGCAGTCGGCCTTGAACGGCATGGCCCTCGACTGCCCCACCATCGGCGCGCTGGCGGACGAGTCGACCAACGCGGCGGCCGCCGCGCACCAGGGCTGGGACACCGCCGGTGCGCTGCGCGCGGCGCTGGCCGAATGGCACGAGCAGGTCGAGCAGTTGACCGCGCGGCTGCACCGGAACAGCTCCGCGATGGAGCAGACGACGCTCAACTACCACACCACCAACCAGTCCATCGCCGACCTGCTCAAGGTGAAGTGACCATGCTCGGATACGAGGACGTCCTCCACGCGAACCCCGGCACGCTGTCCACCGCCGCGACGCAGTGGCGGGCGATGGCCGACCGGTTCCACACCATGGAGGGCAGCTTCGACCGCGACGTGCTCTCGGTGACCCGCGACGGCCTGTGGACGGGCGGCACGGCCGGTCTGGCCGACTTCCAACTGATGGCGACCAAGGGGCAGATCGTGGCCGCCCAGGTCGAGGCGAAGGCGATGGCCTCACTGCTCGACGACGCGCGGGCGGACTTCGAGGCCGCGCAGAAACAGGTCCGCGACGCCGCGGACGGCGCGGTCAAGGCCGGCTTCAAGGTGACCGGCACCGGCGTCGCCGTGCTCGATCCCAGCACGCTCGACCCGGGCACGCTCAACGACCTCCACCACGACGCCGACACCCAGCGGGCCTACCAGGAGGCCGCGGGCAAGTGGACGCAGGCCATCGAGGCCGGCCTCCAGCGGGCCACCGACGCCGACCAGCGCGCCGCCCGCGCCCTGCGCAGCGCCTCGAAGGCCGGCAGCTTCGACAACTCCTTCAACGGCTCGGCGCTGGGCGGCGGCGACCAGGCGGACGCGCAGCGCGCCGCCGACCTCGCCACCCGGATCGACAGTCTGAACGGCGACGAGCGGGCCCAGCTGGCGAACCTGATGAAGGCCAACGCGGACAGCCCCGAGTTCTCCCGGACACTGCTGGACACGCTCGGCCCCGACGGCACCCTGAAGCTCGCGGAGAAGCTCAACGACCCGGGCAAGGACGACGGGAAGAAGGGCAGCTACCCCGGTCTGCAGACCGACCTCACCCGGGCCATCGCCTCCGCCACCCAGGACCCGAACACCGAGTTCTACCAGAAGTGGCGGGCCGGCCTGCGGGAGAACGGCACCAGGAACTTCGGCTCCAACACCGAGCCGGTCTACGGGTACCAGATCCTCGGCACCCTGATGGGCAAGGGCGACGCGAAGTACTCCACGCCCTTCCTCACCGACCTCGGCGACGACATCATCGCCGCCGAGAAGAAGCAGCCGGGCCTGTGGAGCTACCGGGCGTCGCACGACGGCACCTCGCTCGGCGCCGACCCGCTGGACGAGCTGCTCGGCGTCATGGGCCGTCAGCCCGAGGCCGCGACCTCCTTCCTGGACCCGGGCGCGGACGGCTCCAACCAGCGGCTGCACTACCTGCTGAAGGACCGGGACTGGCCGCAGGGCTACCTCACCGGCTACACGGGCGAGATGAAGATGCCCGACCCGCTCTCCCAGAGCGGCCTGGCCGCCGCCGTCGAGGCCGCCGCCACCGGCGAGCGGGCCGGTACCGCGCACGACGGCAAGCACACCGAGGCCCAGGCCCGCGTCATGCACGACACCATCGTCACCATGGACGAGGGCCACGGCGGCGACAAGATCAAGGACACCCTGCGCCGGCCGCTCGCCAACGCCCTCGCCGACTACGTCGGCGACACCCACGAGCTGCTCAACGGCCGCAACGACGTCTACAACGGCCACACCGGCCACGACTCGGTGTGGAAGGACGGCGACACCACCCGGATGGCCGTCGGACAGGACAGCCTGGTCCGGTTCATGCGCGGCCTCTCCGACGATCCGGCCGCCTACGGCACCCTGCACCGCGCCGAGACGGGCCGGATCGACCAGGAGCTCGCCGCCATCGGCCCCAACCCCACCGAGGCCCAGATGAAGGACCCGATGGGCAAGGGCGCGGCGGCGCTCGGGGTCTTCGACGCGATCCGCGCCGACGCGGACCTGGACATGCGCGACGACAAGAACGCCCAGGCGGACTGGAAGGCCAAGGTCCTCTACCACACCATCGGCGCCCCGATCACCCCGATCGCACCGCTCGGCGACGCCGCCCAGCGCCTGGTCGACACCTGGACGTACGAGGTCAGCCTGGAGGAGAAGGACCGCAACAACAGCGAGGCCAACGCGAAGGTGTCGGACACCTACCTCGGTGCCAACCGCCAGATGTCCGACATGGTCGGCATCTGGGCCAGGGACCGCGGCATGGACCCGGACGGCCCGACCGTCAACTCCCTCCAGGACGACATGCTCAACAGCCGCAACCGCAGCAACGACGTCGCCGGCCGCTACCTCGGCCGGGGCAACGCCTGATGGCAGCAACGCCCGGGGCCCGCCGCACCGCGGCCGCCGCCACCGCCCTGGTGGCGGCGGCCGCGGTCGGCACCGGGCTCTGGTGGACGCTCGGGCGCGACGACCCCGACCGGGACTGCGCGGGCCTGCGCACGGACGCCCGCGTCCGGACCGTCCTCGGTGACACCTGGCGGTCCGACCTGCCGTGCGGCGAACTCGCCGCCGGGCTCCGCCGCGCCACCGTCGGGACGCGGCCCGGCGCCCACACCCTCGGGCAGGCCCACGCGATGCGCACGGTCGTGCTGGCGGTCGCCGACTCCGCCGGCCACCGGGTGCACCCGGACGTGCGCGGCCCGCTCGCCGAGGCCCTCGCCGACTACGCGGCCGACACGCACACGGTGCTCACCGGCGTCAGCAACACCGCGATGGCGCACGACGGCCCGGACGACGACGCCTGGCAGGACGACCGGGGGGTGCACTTCGCCGTCCGCGAGGACCAGTTGATCGAGGTCCTGCGCGGCCTCGCCGAGAGCGCGGCGGCCTACGCCGGCCTGCGCGGGGCGGACCTGCGGCAGGGCGCGGCGGGCCTGGCCGCCGTCCCGGCCGCCCCGTCGCCGGCCGCGATCGAGGACCCGCTGGCACGCGCCGCCGCACCCGCCGGGGTCTTCGACGGGATCGCCGACGACGTCCTGCGCGGGCGCTCCGGCGCCGCCCGGACCGCCTGGCAGGAGGGGGTGCTCCAGGGCCTGGCCCCCGCAGGGGCGCCACCCGCGTTCGGCGACGCCCCTGCCGAGTACCTCGCCCGGACCTGGCTGGGTCGGCTCGCGGAGCCCGCGCCCACCGCGCGGGAGCGGTTCGCCCGCCTCGACGACCAGGCCAACGGTCTCCTGGGCCTCTGGGCCGACGCCACCCACCAGGACGGGGCCGGGATCGGTCTGCCCGCGCTCCGGGACCGGGCCCGCGCGTCCACCGACCGCGAACGGGGCGCCGCGGCCGGACAGCTCAAGCAGGAGTCCTGACCGGCGCCGCCCCGACCGCCTAGGCCGGCCGGGGGCGCTGTTCCTCGTGGCCGCAGAGCCAGGCGAGCGCCTGGTAGGCGCCGAGGGCGTAGTCGGCGTCGTCCCGCAACGGCTCGCTCACCCGGACGGCCGCGGCTTGGCATTCGGCCAGGAGCTGTGCCCGGCACGGCCCTCCGGCGGCGCCGAGCGGGGCCGCCGCGGTCACCGGGGCGCCGGGCTGGGCGCCGGCGGCCCAGCGGTAGGCGCCGAGTACTCCGTGTTCGAAACCGGTCCACGGTTGCGGCGATCGGTTGGCTTCCTCGATCGCCTCGAACACCTCGTCCAGCCCCCGCACCCCCACGGCCGGGATCGTCGTTTCGTCACTGGTCATGACCGCAACCTACGTCCGACGGCGCCCGGTCGCCCGCCGAGGACGCCCGGCGGCGCGGTCCGGCCCACCGGGACCGGGTGTCCGTTCCCCTGGCGGTACGGGGGACGGCGGGCCGCGCACGCGGCCGGCGGCGTTGGGCCGTGGGAGGGATCCGGCCCGCCCCGGGCAGCGCCCGACCCGTGGCGGCTCAGCCCGAGGTGGCGACCCGGTCCCGCCACCACCGCAGCGTCGCCGCGACCTGCTCGTCGACGGGAGTGGCCCGCACCGCGAACTCGGCCTCGTAGGCGCTCGCGTCGACGACGTACGGGCGGTCGAACTGGTAGCGGGTCTCCTTCAGCTCCCGGACCAGCGGGGAGAAGAGTGCCGCCACCCCCAGCACGGCCGGCGCCAGCCTGCGCACCGCGACCGGCCCCGTTCCCGCCCCGGCGGCGAGCCGGTCGACCATCTCCCGGGCGGACCGCGCGGGCGCCGTCGGGACGTGCCAGGCCCGCCCCCAGGCACGCTCCTCGCCCGCGACCTCGACCAGCGCCCGGGCCACGTCGGGCAGGTAGCTCCAGCTGTGCGGGGCGTCCGGATCCCCCAGCGTGGAGACCGGCTTGCCGCGCAGCACGCGCGGCACGACCCGCCCGGCCAGGTGCCCGCCGTCGGTCACGCCGGGCCCGAAGAAGTCCGAGGCCCGCACCTCGACCGCCCGGATCCGGCCCTGCTCGTGCAGTCGGCGCGCCTGCTCCCACAGCGCGGCGCGCACCCGGCCCTTGGGCCCGGTGGCCGCGAGCGGCAGCCGCTCGGTCAGCGGGCCCGCCACCGGGCCGTAGCCGTAGAGGTTCCCGAGCATGACCAGCACGGCGCCGCTCGCCTCGGCCGCCGCGCAGGCCGAGGAGGCCAGCGGCGGCCAGTCCCGCACCCAGTGGTGGTACGGCGGCGCGGCGCAACTGTGGATCGCGGCCGCGCCCTTCGACAGCTCGGTCAGCCGGGCGCTGTCGGCCGCGTCCGCCGCGACGTGCTCGATCCCCGGTTCCGGGCTGCGGCCCGACCTGGTGACCACCCGTACGGTATGCCCCTGCTCGGCCAGCAGCCTGGCGGTGGCCGCCCCGGCGGGCCCGAATCCCATGACGACATGAAGGCTCACCCACGCACCCTAGCGCGACCGCACGGTGTCCTTTCGGCCGTCGGTCCGCGCTCCGGCGCCCGGAGTTGGCCGCCCGGCGCTCCCGGGGGACCGGCTCAGGCCGGGCCGGGCGGCGCGTCGATCGCCAGCACCTCGGCGGTGGCCGGGCCCGCAGGCGTGTCGTAGGAGACGGCTTCCCCGGTGCGGCGGCCGAGCAGCGCATGGCCGAGCGGGCTGTCGTAGGTCACCAGGGTCTGCTCGAACTCGTTGGCGAGCTCGCCGATCTGGAACGTCTCCTCGCCGCCGTCGGCGAACCGGAGGGTCACGGTGCTGCCCACCCCGATGACGCCGGGCGGAGCGGCGGGGGCCGTGGCCGCCTCGCTCAGTCGCGCGGTGATCCCGGCGATCCGGGCGTCCAGCCGGGCCGTCTCGGTGACGCGCTGCAACTCGTCGGCCTGGTCGGCCAGATCGCCGGCGGTATCGGTGCCGGTGCCTTTCAGGGTCGCCGCGACGGCGTCGCGTTCGATCCGCAGCTGCGCGAGCTCCTGTTCGAGGGCCTCACGGGCCTCGGGGCTGATGGGCTCGGGGACACCGGTCATTCCTGCTCCCGTGGTGTGGCGGGACAGAACAAATCGCCCTGAAGCGGGTATTTCCGAGCATAGCAAGGACCCTTCGGGCCGGTCGCCCCGGCGGCGCTCCCGGTAGGGCGACCGACCGGCCCCGTGTCCGGCCGGTCACCCCCCGGGGCCGGTCAGTCGCCGGCCGTGGTGGGGCGGTGGTGGACGTACTCGACCACCGTGCCGTCGGGGTGGCGGACGTTGAACCCGGCACCGGTGGGAACGTCCCGGAGCGGGACGACGATCTCCGCCCCCTCGGCGAGCAGCCGCTCGTAGTAGGGGCGGACGTCGTCCACCAGCAGCGTGCCGCTGGTGTCCCGGTACGGCGCCAACTCGCCCTCCTCGCCCGCGATCAGCAGGAACGCGCCGACGGTCGCCAGCCGCAGGGCGCCGAAGTCGAAGCCGGAGTCGGCCGTCACCGCCTGCAGCCGCTCGTAGAAGGCGACGGCGCCGTCCAGGCCGTCCGGTCCGAGGAAGACCCGGATCAGGACACGGGGCTCGGCGAGGTGGGAGGAATCGTTCTGCCGGCGCCACACCCGGGGCGTCCGCTGCTCAGCTGTCATACCGTCAGCCTCGCCCGTCCCGGGCGGTGGTGGCAGCCCACCGTTCATGGGGTGAGTCGCACTCATAGGATCAGCCCATGGACGAGTCGCTACGCCGAGAGCTCGGTGCCCATCTGCGCGCGGCCCGGGCGTCGATCGCCCCGCAGGACGTCGGCCTCGGCGCCGGCGGCCGGCGCCGCTCCCCCGGGCTGCGCCGCGAGGAGGTCGCCACCCTCGCCGGGGTCAGCGTGGCCTGGTACACCTGGCTGGAACAGGGCCGGGTGAGCACCTCGCGACAGGTGGTCGACGCCGTCTGCCGGGCGCTGCGAATGGATCCGGTCGCCCACCGGCACGCCCTGGCGCTGGCCGGGTTCCTACCCCCTCCCCCGCGCGCCGGGCAGTGGGCGGCGGCCGTCCCCGGCCCGGACACGCTGGCGCTCGTCGACAGCTGGCACGCCACCCCGGCGCTGGTACTGGACGAGCGCTTCGACGTCCTCGCCGCCAACGCGGCCCACCGGCGCCTGTGGGGGCCCCTGGAGGAGGCCCCGGCCGAGGAGCGCAATCTGCTGCTGCACCTCGCCGCGGGCCCACCCGGACGCCACCGGATCACGGCCGGCCCCGCCGACGGGAACGGCCCCGGCGGACAGGCGCTGCTGCGCGGCCTCTACGAGCAGTTCCGGGCTGCCACCGCCCACGTCCCCGACGACCCCCGGTCCGCGGAGATCGTCCGCCGGCTGCACGCGCTGCGGCCGGACGCCGCGCACTGGTGGCAGTGCCGCGCCGTCGCGGACTTCCGGCCGAGCACGGTCGAGGTGATGGACACCGGGCGCCCGGACCGGGTGCTGCGGCTGACCTTCTCGCTGCTGCGGCCGGCGGCCGACACCGGGGTGCTGCTGCTCACCCAGCACCCGGCCGACGCCACCGGAGCCGCCCTGCTCGCCCGGCTCGCGGCGTGCGCCGATCGGGCTGACGCAGCGTCAACCCATCTGTAGGCAGAGCATGGTGTCCGACGAACCCGGCCCGGGCACGCGGGTTCGGCCGCCGCCGCGGGTGGAACACCCCCCAAGGGATCTCCGGTGGAGGGAACAGCGCCATGGGCCTCTTGCACACCGCCTGCACGGTGGCCGTTCCGCTCCTCGCGATGTGGTCCGTCCTGCGCGTGTGGTTCCGCGGCGACGCCGTGGTCGCGGACTCGCTCGCCGCGTACTGCTGGTCGGCCGTCGGCATCGCGCTCGGCCGGACGGCCGGTCCGTGGTGGCTGCCGACCGTCTGCTGGACCACCGCGGGCGCCACCCTGCTGTCGCACCTGATCTCGCTGCTGAGGCTGCTGTTCGAGAAACCGCTGGTCCGGGTCGACCCGGCACGCTTCCGGGAGAGGCTGCTGGAGATCTGCGGGACGGAGACCGGACCGGAGGCCTTCCTGGTCGGCGTGGGCCCGGACGGCACGGTCGTGGTCCGGGGCCTGGAGGCGGCCGGAGTGCCGCGCCACCGGCACCGGCCGGGCCCCGGCTGCGCCACCTGCTACCTGGAGGAGTTCGTCCGCGAGCTCGCCGTCAACGGCACGGACGCGGTGGACCGCTACCGCGGCCTGCTGAAGCGCCGCGCCAACCGGCTCTTCCTGCTGCGGCGCGGCGTGATCGACAACCGGTGGACGGCGGAGCTCCGGCAGGTGCCCGGCTTCAGGACGCCGTTCGAGTACTCTCCGTGCGCCGTCCACCGCCTCTGACGGCGCTCCGCACACCGCCGGTCACACCGAAGCGGCCGTTCGAGACCGGCGCCGCGGTGGCACCGGTCTCGAACGGCCCCGGCAGCGGGTCCGCGGAGCGGAGGCGCTCAGGGAAGCAGCTTGTCCAGGGCGGCGGGGCCCTCCGCCGCCAGCTTCCGCTCCGCCCACGCGAGGGTCTCCGGGGTGATGTCGCGCCCGGAGGCCAGCACCAGGTCCTCGGGGGTGACCTCACCGCCGGCGCCGGTGTGCAGCAGGGCGTCCGGCGTGACCTCGCCGGGCCACTGAATCGAATCGGGTCGGTCGTTCATACCGCCTCCTAGTTCGTTCACTGCCTCCATCCTGGCGCCTGGAGGGCGAAAACGGACAGCCGTACGGGGTACGCGGGGCCAGATGGTGGAACCGGCCGCGCGCTCGGCCCGCGCGGGGGTGGCACCGGGAGCGCGCCGGAACCCGGACAATGACGGGATGAGCAGCGCACACCAGCAACCCCGTGGCCTCACCTCACTGATCCCGCAGTCACGGGCCACCACGGCCAGTGAACGGGCCGCCGCCCAGCTCCTGCACCTGCGCGAGACCTCGCTGCCGGTGCCGGTGGTCGCGGCCGCCGCCGAACTCATCGCCGACCGCCTGGACGACCCGGATCCGGTCACCCGCGAGGTCGCCGCCGCCGTCCACAGCCGCCTGCTCGCCGCCCTGGCGGACATCGCGCCCGGCCGGTGAGCCCGCCCGGCGACCGGGGGCCGCTCAGCGGGTGCCGACGGCGTCCAGGACGCGCAGCGCCCGGTCGGGCAGCTCGACCGAGGCCGCCGCGATGTTCTCGCGCAGGTGCGCCACCGAGGAGGTCCCGGGGATGAGCAGGATGTTCGGGGAGCGCCGCAGCAACCAGGCCAGCGCCACCTGCCGGGCCGTGACGCCCAGGTCACGGGCGACGTCCTCCAGGGCGTCGACCTGGAGCGGGCGGAAGCCGCCCAGCGGGTAGTAGGGCACGTAGGCGATGCCCTGCTCGGCGCACCGGTCGACCAGGTCGTCGTCCCCGCGCAGGGCGACGTTGTAGTGGTTCTGCACACAGGCCACCGGGGCGATGTCGCGAGCCGCCCTGACCTGCTCGGCGCCGACGTTGCTGACCCCGAGGTGGCGGATCAGGCCCTGCTCGCGCAGTTCGGCGAGGACGGCGAACGGCCCGGCGAGGTCGGCGGCGGCCCGGGTGTCGGTCATCCGCAGATTGACCAGGTGCAGCGCCGGTACGTCCAGCCGCCGGAGGTTGTCGTGGACGGCCCGGACCAGCTCGTCGCGGGACAGGGCGGCGGGCCAGGCCCGGTCCGGGGTGCGGCGGGCGCCGACCTTGGTGGCGATGCACAGGTGCTCCGGGTACGGGTGGAGGGCCTCCCGGATCAGGTCGTTGACCACGTGCGGGCCGTAGTAGTCGCTGGTGTCGAGGTGCGTGATCCCGGCCTCGACGGCGGTGCGCAGGACGGCGAGGGCGGCGTCCCGGTCCCGGGGCGGCCCCCACACCTTCGGGCCCGCCAGCTGCATCGCGCCGTAGCCGAGCCGGGTGAGGGCCAGCCCACCGATCTTCCAACTGCCCGCCGCGGCCGGGGCGGTCGTCTCTGAGGTCATGCCCGGATGATCTCCGGGCCGTACACTGGGCCGCCAACGATTAAGGGATGTCCGAATCCTGAGGAGGCCGCGTGCACGCGGAACTGGCGTTCTCGGCCGCCGACCTGGCCCTGGTGCGGTTCACCGTCTCGCCGATGTGGGAGGTGGGCACCAGCTACCGGCTGCTGGCCTCCGGCGCCGCGCACCCCGTGCACCAGCCGTGGATCCAGCAGGTCCGGCCGCGGGTCACCGCCGCGGGCCTGGACCGGGGGCTGCTCGCCGAGCTGGTGCCGCGCGCCGGCTACGTCGCCGACTTCCTCAACCCGGCGCCCGCCGGGCCCGCGCCCACCCTGGCGCAGGAGCTGGCCGGGATCCGCGCCACGCCCCCGTCCCGGGTGCACCAGGACCTCGAACGCCTGCGGGGCGAACAGGGCTCCCCCGGCCCCCGGCTGCGGGCCCTCCAGGCCTCCCCGCCGGCCCAGCTGGAGCGGCTGGCGGAGGAGATCGAGACGTACTGGGAGCTCGCCCTGGCCCCCTACTGGGCGCGGATCCGGGCGGTGCTCGACGCCGATGTCTTCCACCGGGCCCGCCAGGTCGCCGAGCACGGCACCGGGCGACTCCTCAACGAACTCCACCCCTCGGCGAGTTGGGACGACAACGCGCTGCGGATCGCCCGCCGGCGGCGGACGCTGTCCCGGCAGGGCGCCGGCGACGGGCTGCTGCTGATCCCCTCGGCGTTCACCGGGCCGCACCTGCTCACCCGGCTGATGCCGCCGGAGCCGCCCCAACTCGCCTATCCGGCCCGCGGCATCGGCGCCCTGTGGGAGTCCCGGCCGGCCCCGGCGGCGAACGCCCTGGCCGCCGTCCTCGGCCGCTCCCGGACCAGGCTGCTGACCGAACTGGACTCTCCGGCGTCCACCACCGAACTAGCCCGCCGCACCGGGCTCTCCCCGGCCGGGGTGTCGCAGTACCTCACCGCGCTGCGCGACGCCGGCCTGGTCAGCGCCCACCGGGCCGGCCGCTCGGTGCTCTACGCCCGTACCTCCGTCGCCGAAGCCGTGCTGGCGGCACCCCGGCCCTGAGGGCGTCGGCCGAGGGGGCTTGACCGGTCGTCACCCGTCCTGGGACTGCGAGTTCGAGACCTCCCAGCTGCAGGGCGGCCCGCACCTGAGGGTCGACGCCTCCTGCAAGCACGTCTACGCCCGGGACATCTACGCCTACGCGGGGAACTTCGCGCCCGGCTACGCCACCCCGCAGAACATCATCGCCTGGGCCGGCATCGCCAGCGCCCTGGAGAACGTCCTGATCGCCAACGGCCCGGTCGCCACCGTCAATTCCGGGGTCGACCTCTTCTCCGGCCCCGGCACGGTCGCCGTCCTGCGCGACGTGGTCGGCCTCTACGGCATCAGGCCGACCGGCCACCACGTGTCCTACGAGAGCTCCAGTTCGGGCGAGTTCCGGGTCGAGAACACCTACGGGAGCACCACCCAGGCCGGTGCCGGCGTCAGCCAGTCGGGCGGCACCCTCCCGACGAAGCACGCGCCGAACCCGCCGCTGCGCCTGGTCGCCGGCCCGGTCGGCGACGCGAGCTTCACCCGGCCGCCGGCCGACGGGACGCTCGCCGTGGACACCGCGTCGAAGCGGCTGTACGTGCGGGTGGACGGCGCCTGGCTCTGGTCACCGCTCAACCCGTAGCCGGGCACCCGGCCCGACACCGCGCCCGCGCGGTGTCAGGCCGCGCCGGTGCCGCCCTCGGAGACGGCGGCGGTGTCCACGACCGGCGCGGGGTCCGCGGTGACCCGGGTGCCGGGGTGCAGCAGCGCGCAGACGAAGGCGACCGCGAGCGCGGCCGCCATGCCGTAGAGCACGGGCCCGTTCGCCTCGGCGAAGTCCTGCCGGATCGCGTCCAGCAGCGTGGCGCCGACGCCGTTCGGCGCCTGCGAGCCCGAGCCGTGGCCGGTGATGCCCTTGGTGACGGTGTCGGCGACGCCGGGCGCGGCGTCCACCGGGACGCCGTTGGCGACCAGCGTGCTCCGCACGTTCCTGGTGGTGCTGTGCAGCAGGACGGTGCCCAGCACCGCCAGGCCCAGGCTCGCGGAGTAGTTGCGCACCGTCTGGGTGATCCCGGTGACCTCGCCGTACGAGGCGTTGATCGAGCGGTTGACGGCGTCCGTCGAGGCGGGGGTCAGCAGCAGCCCGATCCCCGCGCCCGCCAGGACGATGTACGGCCACTGCGCGCCGAGCGACAGGTCGGTGATCTTCGAGGCCCAGAGCGCGAAGCCGACCGCGGACACCGCCGTGCCCAGCAGCATCGGCGGGCGTGCGCCGCGCCGGTCCAGCATCCGCCCGCCGATCTGCGAGCCGGGGGCGAACCCGGCGAAGAAGACCAGCAGGTAGAGACCCGCCTCGTTGGGCGTCTGGTCCAGCGCCACCTGCGCGTAGACGGAGGCGAAGAAGAACACCGGGACGAAGGCGATCATCGCGAAGAAGAGCACGGCGTTGTCCGCCGCGAAAGCCCGGTCGGCGAAGACCCGCATCTTGATCAGCGGGTGCTCGGTGCGCAGCTCCAGCGCGACGAACACCACCAGGACGACCAGCCCGCCGACGATGCACAGCCAGGTCGCCCAGCTGCCCCAGCCCCAGGCCGCCGCCTGCTGGAGGCCGAGCACGCTCAGACCCATCCCGACGGCCACCAGGGCAGCGCCCGGCCAGTCGACCGGCTCGCGGCGGGGGTGGTTGCGGATGCCGGCGAGTACGGTCAGGACCACCGCGACGACCGCGACCGGCACGTTGACCCAGAAGATCGCCCGCCAGGTCCAGCTGGTCAGCCAGCCGCCGAGGATCGGGCCGATCGCGGTCAGACCGCCCGCGACCCCGAAGAACAGCGCCAGCGCCCGGCCGCGCCGCTCGACCGGGAACACCTCCACCACCACGGCCAGCGCCGCCGGGAACATCAGCGCCGCGCCGAGGCCCTGCACCGCCCGGAAGCAGATCAGCCAGCTCTCGGCGGCACCGCCGGAGGGCACCGCGCCGCAGAGCGCCGAGGCGATCACGAAGGTGAGCGTCCCGATCAGCATCATCCGTTTGTGGCCGAGGACGTCCGCCAGCCGGCCGCCGAGGGCGAAGAAGGCCGCGAGGGAGAGCAGGTAGGCGTTGACCACCCACTGCATCCCGACGGCCGACAGGCCCAGTTCGCGAATGATGTCGGGCGCGGCGATCGAGACGATCGTCTGGTCGATGAAGGTCATCGAGACCGCGAAGAGCATGGCCGCGAGCGTCAGCGACTGGCTCGCCGCGACCGGCGCGGACTCCTTCGGGGTGCGGTCGGGCCGCGGTGTACCCATCCGTCGCGTCCTTCCGTTCCTCCGGGGCCTCGGGGGCCTCCGGGTCCTCCGGTGGGTCCTCCGGTGAGCTCTTCGGGCCCTCCGGGCTCGGCGCCCGGCGGGCGGCGAGCCGCCGATCCCACGGTCGACACCCCCCCTGCGACCGGTCCCGCACGGCGTTCCCCGCGGTGGCCGCGTACCCGCAGCTCGGTGGCGGAGACGGCGCGAGACCACCGGCGGCCCCTCGCCGGGCCACCGGTGGCCGCTCAGGAAGTGCTCAGCACTGGGGCCGACGGCCGTGATTGGCCCCGCGCTTGGCTCGTGCCTTCTTCTTGCGACGTCGCTTCGACGACATGGCCACTCCTCTCCCGACGGGGTGCGCTGACCCCGGATTCCACCGTGGCACATCGGGCCGCGACGGGCCTCCGGAGCGCGTACGGGAGGGGGATCGGTGAGCGTGGAGGCCGCGCCGGCCGCCCGGGCCCGGCGCGGCCTCCACGCGTCGGCCCGCACACCGGAGCGGCCGACGGACCGAGTCGAACCTCCACTGTTCAGTGTGTTTTTGACTGCTCATCAGATCTATCGCTCACGCCCTCCGCAGCGCGCCGTGGCATCGCGGATACGGCCGCGCCCGGCCCGGGCGAACGGGCGGAACGGGCGGAACCGCGCGGGCGGGGAGTGGTCCGGGACTGCCGGGGGCCGGCCCCGACTACCGGGGCCGGCCCCCGGCGGTCAGAACGCCGAGGTGTAGGCGGTGAGGAACGGCGCCGACACCGGCGATCCGGCGGCGTTGAAGCAGATCGTGTAGAGCTTCACCGTGCCGGCGCTGCGGGCCCACGGCAGGGCCAGCCCGCACCAGCCCGGGCCGGGGCCGTACGCCGTGGCGTGCGCGGTGTCCGAGGGGACGGCCACCCCGGGCAGTGTGATGGTGAACGGGACCGAACCGGCCAGCGTGTTGGTCGCGCCGCTGGAGTTGAAGTTCGTCGCCGCGGGGACCCCGCCGTTGAACCAGAGGTAGCCGAACGACTTCGGCGGGAACGCCGGCCCGTGCAGGGCGCGCTTGAGGGAGTAGCTCAGCGTCCACCGGGTGTCGTACGGCGCGCCCGCCGCGTTGAAGCAGCTGACCACCACGGTCTGACCGGACGCCGCCGGCGCCCAGTCGGCCACCTTGCAGCGCGCGCCCTGGACCGCGTCGACCGCGGTGACCTCGATGTTCCCGGCAGCGGTGGACAGGCCCAGACCGGGCAGCCAGGCCTTCCAGATCCCGGTCGAGCCGTGACTCACCGTGTTGACCGCGCCGGCGGAGTTGTACTGCGCGAGCACCGCCCCCGAGATGTCCGAGAAGGTGTAGCCGTAGGAGCCGCCGGCCGGCGACGGGGTCCCGCTGCTGGTGGTGTAGAGCACGGTGAACAGCGTGTTGTCGGGGGCGCCGCCCGGCCGGTAGCAGTTCACCGCGACGTCCTGCCCAGTGCCCGCCGTGGACCAGCCCTTGATCTGGCACCAGTTGCCGGTACGGCCGACGGCGGTGGCGTGGGCGATGCCGCCCGGGCCGGCGATGAACGGGAAGTGCACGAGGTACGAGCCGACCGCGAGCTGGTCGACCTTGACGGGGTTGCTCGCCGGGGAGGGCCAGCTGCCCCACTGCCGGGTGGGGTCGGGAACGTACCCGGCGGGCGGGGTCGGGTTGTCGAGGAACGCGAAGCCCCAGCGGTCCGGCACGGCGGCCCGGGCGGGGCCGGCCGTCGGCAGGGCGACCGCCACCACGGCGGCCAGCGTGGTCAGAACGAGCAGGACGGCGCGGACGGGTCTGAACGACGGTGCGACAGTGCGGGCATGCATGGGCGTACTCCCTGGGTGGTGAGGAGGGGTGTGCGGCCTGCGTCGGTGCAGCCTGCGCTACGAGCCCGCTCCCGGTCCCCGGGGCGGGCCGTGGCCGACGGGACGCACCGGTGCCCGGAGAGCCCGGTGGTGTCCGACGTCGGCCGACGCTGTCGGGGTCAGGCCGACGGCGCCTCACATCGTAGGAGCGCACCGGCCGCAGGCCCAGGCCTCTGGCATGTCCCGGACGGCGGTTGTCGGCCGTTCGCCGGACCGCCCCACCCGCCCCGGCGGCGCCCGCGGGACGCTCCGCCCCCACCGGCCGGTGGCCACCGGCACCCGGGACCTCACGGCCGGTCGGCCGCCCCAGCCGTACCACACCGCCCGCGCCGCGGCGGTGACCGGAACGCGGCCCGGTGTGGGGGCGGGCGGGGCCCGTACGGCGGGCCGGCGCGCCCGACCCCGGACGCCCCGCCCGCCGCGGAGTGCGACCGCCACCCATCCGGCCTATGGTCGGTGTACGGGGGCACGGCAAGGCGAGCGGTCCGCTGCTCCCGGAGACGACGTGCCGGCCCCTCCCGGCGAAGGAGATGGCCCGGTATGACCAGCGCGTCCGAAACCCCCGTGCTCGACACCCTGGCCGCCATGACGCTCGACTCGGTCGAGCGGTGCGGCCTGCCGATGGACACCTTCCTCCTCACCCGGATCGCGGCGCTCGTCGCGATGGACGCACCACCGATGTCCTACCTGGCCCACATCGGCGCCGCCGACGGAGCCGAGCTGACGGCCGCACAGCTCCAGGACGTGCTGGTCGCCATCGCGCCGATCGTGGGCACCGCCCGCGTGATGTCGGCGGCCGGGCACATCGCGGAGGCCCTCGGCATGGCCATCGCGGTGGCCGAGACCGACATCGCGGCGGGCGGCTGACAGCCTTCCCTCCACCGGCGGGCGGCGTGCCGCGAGGTCGGCGCCCAGCCGCGACCACCCGAACCGGGTGGCCGGTCGACACCGTCCGGGCACCCGGTGACCGGACGCCCCGCGCCCGGGCGCGCCGGGAGCGTCGTGCCCGGTGCCGGGCGAAGACCGAGGAGACGCGCAGCATGGCGTCCCGTTCCCTCCTGAGTGCCCGCTGGTCCGCCCGGGCGGCCCTGGCCTGTGTGCTGGGCGCGGTGGCCGTGCTGGTGGGCACGGTCGGCGCCGGCGGCATCCTGGTGCTCGCCGTCGGGCTGGCCGGGCTGGCGCTCACGGCGGCCGGGACGTGGTGGGTGGTCTCCCACCACGGGGTCGTCCGGCTGGCGGGCGCCCTGCTCGTGGTCGCGGCGCCCGCGGCCGTCGTGGTGGGCTATGCCCGGGCCGGGCTCTGGCCGGTGGCGCTGGCCGCGCTCGCCCTGTGGGCGGTCGCCGCGGCGTTCGCGCGGTCGGCGTTGCGCGCGGCCCGGCCCTTCCACGGCATGCGGGCGGTGGCCCGCGCGCTCCCCCGGCACCCCGTGCTGATCATGAACCCGAGGTCCGGCGGCGGCAAGGTCGACCGGTTCGCCCTGGTGGAGCGGGCCGAGGCCCTGGGCGCCCGGGTCGTCCTGCTGGACACCGCGACCCACGTGGACGTCGCCGAACTCGCCCGCCGGGCCGTCGCGGAGGGCGCGGACCTGCTCGGCGTGGCCGGCGGCGACGGCACCCAGGCCACGGTGGCCGAGGTCGCCGCCGAGCACGACCTGCCGTTCCTGGTGATCTCGGCGGGGACGCGCAACCACTTCGCCATGGACCTCGGCCTGGACCGCGACGACCCGGCCCGCTGCCTGGACGCGCTGACCGACGGGGTGGAGCTGCGGGTCGACCTGGGCACCGTGGGCGGCCGGGCCTTCGTCAACACGGCCTCGTTCGGCGCCTACGCCGAGATCGTGCAGACCCCGCAGTACCGCGACGCCAAGGCCGGCTCGGCCCTCAGCGCCCTCCCCGACCTCCTCCTCGGCCACTCCGGGCACGCCCTGGAGGCGGTGCTGGCGGACGGCACCCGGCTGACGGGACAGCAGGCGCTGCTGGTCAGCAACAACCCGTACACGGCTCCCGAACCGACCGTGGTGGGCAACCGCCGGCCGCGGCTGGACCGGGCGACGCTGGGGGTGGTGGGGATCCGGGTGGGCAACGCGTCGCAGGCCGCCGCCGTGGCGCTGCGGGGCAGCCGGGCGGCGGGCCTGCGCGTCCTGACCGCGCCCCGGGTGGTGGTCGACGCCGATGCCGGGCGGATCTCGGTCGCCGTGGACGGGGAGGCGCTGCGGCTCCCGACCCCGGTCACCTGCGCCGTCCGGCCCGGTGCGCTGCGGGTGCTGGTGCCGCGCGACCGCCCGGGGGCCCCGCCGGCCCGGCCGGCCATGGACTGGCGCGAGGTCGCGGCCCTCGCCCTGGGCCGCCGGCCCCCGTCGGGGTGACGGGGCGCCTGGAGACGGGGGCGCGCGACGGTGGGGCGCGTCGGAGCGCCCGCGCGCCGGTCGCGGACTTCGACCGCCCTGCGCGGGTTCCGGTCGCGCCGGGACCACCGGACCGGCGCGCCTCCGATCACCGGCGGCGTACGCCGGTCCGCCCGGACCGTCCGGGCAACGCCGCTTCGGGGGAACGGCCTTGACGGTCCACCGGGGCCGGCGTCCACCGCACATCACCTGCCGAAGCCCTCCGCACGGCCCGTCGAAGGCCCGTCGCAGACCTCGGCCTAGCACGAACTCGCCACGCTGCGGGGGGATTTCCCGGGGATACCCCTCACATGAGCGAACCCCGCCCCGGCCACGGTACGACGGGCCCGGGACAGGGCAAGTCTGGTGCCTGTGCTCAGCCGGCCGGCCCGATCCGGCCGGCGTCCGGGTTCCGCGGAACGTGCGACAGAGCCACACCGAATCGGCTATAAAACACTGTTACTGATCTTTCGTCAGAAATGTCCCGGAGTTCCGGTTGTCCCGACCCCGGGCCGGGTCCCGGCGCGCACCCTTCGCGCCGGGGCCGCCCGGCCGGGTGCGGGCGCCGGTCCGCCCACGGTCCGGCGCCGCCGGAGCCGGCCCCCGCCCACTCTCCCCACTCCTTCGAGCGCTTGAGGATGCTGATGCTTCGTGCTGGATCGTCACCCGGAGGCCGACGCCCGGCTCCCGTTCTCGTGTGGCTGGTGCCCACGGTCGTGACGGCGGGCGCCGCTGTCGTCGCCGCGCTGGTGGTCTCCACCGGCGCCCGCGCGGGGGTCCTCTGGTCCGGAGCGGTGGGCACCGCGGCGGTGGCGGTGGTGGCGGCCGAGACGGCCCGCCGGGGCCGCGCCCTCGCCGCCCTGCGCGAACGGTTCGCCCTCCAGGAGAACGAGCTGCGCCGCCGGCTGGCCCGGCAGGAGGCCGAGACCCTCCGGCTCGCCCAGACGACCATGCCCGAGGCCATCGCCCGGCTCCGGCGCGGCACCTCGACCGACGAGATCGTGCGGTCGTACGAGCCCCAGGACACCGGCACCGGCCCGCAGTTCCACGCCGCCCGGCTGGCGGTGCTGCGCAGCATCCTGGAGATCGTCGACACCGAGGAGGGCATGCGCGAGGCCACCCAGCGGGCCTTCGTCAACATCGCCCGCCGCGTTCAGGCGATCGTGCACCGGCAGGCCCAGGAGCTGCGCCAGATGGAGGACCGGCACGGCAACGACCCGGCGGTCTTCGAGGACCTGCTGCGCCTGGACCACGGCAACGCCCTGATCGGCCGCCTCGCCGACAGCATCGCCGTCCTCGGCGGCGCCCGCCCCGGTCGCCAGTGGCGCAGGGCGGTCCCGCTGTACAGCGTGCTGCGCGGTGGCATGTCGCGCATCCTCGACTACCGCCGGGTGGAACTGCACCCGGTCTCCCAGGTCGCCGTGGTCGGACCGGCCGTCGAGCCGCTCATCCACGCGGTCGCCGAGCTGCTCGACAACGCCACCCGCTACTCCCCGCCGCAGACCAGCGTGCACCTGACCGCCGTCGAGGTGCAGACCGGCATAGCGATCGAGATCGAGGACGGCGGCCTCAGCCTGAGCGAGGAGGGCCGGGCCCGCGCCGAGCGGATGCTCCTGGAGGCGCAGGCCGGCATCGACCTCAACGACCTCGGGGAGACCCCCCGGCTCGGCCTGGCCGTGGTCGGACGGCTCGCGCAGGCCTACGGGTTCCAGATCTCGCTGCGGCCCTCCGCCTACGGCGGGGTGCGCGCGGTGCTGATCGTGCCGCAGGAGCTGATCACCACCGCCCCCGCCACCGGCCGGGCCCACGGCATCGGTGCCGCCGCGAACCCCCTGCCGGCGCCGGACACCGCGCCCCGGCCCTCGGAGCGGACGCGTCCGGTGTCCGTCTCGCGGCCCTGGGGTTCGCGGACCGTCGCCACCGCCTCGCAGCCGTTCCCGGTCGGCGACGACGTGCCGGTGGTGACCGAGCGGACCGCGAACGGCCTGCCCCAGCGCCGCCGCCACGCCGCGCCCTACCGACGGGGCGCGGCCGAATCCCCCCGGATCGCCCCGGCCCCCCGGGCCCCGGAGCCCGCGCCGGCCCCGGCCCAGGCGCCGGCCCAGCCCGGTATGTGGCTGGCCGCGTTCACCGAGGGGGTGAACGGCCACACGCCGTCCACCGACACGGCCGGCCCCACCAGCGAAGAGTCGTCAGGGAAGAGCGAGCAGTGATTCAGCAGCGGAGCAACATGGACTGGATGCTCAAGGATCTGGCGGAGAGCGTCCCGTACACCCGGCACGTCGTCGTCCTCTCCGCCGACGGTCTGCGGATGGCCCAGCACGGCACCGACAACGACACCGCCGACCGGCTCGCCGCCGCCTGCGCCGGCCTGCAGAGCCTCGCCGCCGCGGTCGGGCACGAGTTCCCGCACAGCGACGGCCGGATGCGGCTGGTCGTGATCGAGATGGGCGGCGGCTTCTTCTACCTGATGGCGGCCGGCGCCCGCGCCTACCTCGCCGTGCTCGCCGACGAGGGCGTCGACGCCGGGCTGATGGGCCAGCGGATGCGCGACCTGGTCGCCCGGATCGGCGAGCACCTCACCACACCGGCGCGCAACGGCGGGCAGGTCGCGTGAGTGCGACCGACCAGGACTGGGACGACGGAGAAGCCGAACGCCTCTACGTGATCACGCGCGGCCGCGGCGGACCGGCCGAGCAGACCACGTTCGATCTGGTCACCCTGATCGTCTCCCGGGCGCAGCCGACTCCCTCGATGCAGCCGGAGCACGCGGCGATCCTGCGGATCTGCGGCTCGCCCCTGTCGGTGGCCGAGATCTCCGCCTATCTGCGACTGCCGATGAGCGCGGTCACCGTCCTCCTGGCGGACCTCCTCGCCGAGGAGCTGATCGAGGCCCGAATGCGGGTCCCCCAGGCCATCCTTCCCGAACGCGCCCTGCTGGAGGCGGTGATACATGGACTTCAGAGACTCTGAGACGGCCCTGGGCCCGCAGCGCGCCGACCTCCTGCCGGCCTCGGCCACCACGGCGGTCAAGGTGGTGATCGTGGGGGGCTTCGGGGTCGGCAAGACGACCCTGGTCGGCTCCGTGAGCGAGATCCGTCCGCTGACGACCGAGGAGACGATGACGCAGGCCGGAGCCGACGTCGACGACACGGCCGGGATCGAGCGCAAGACCTCGACCACGGTCGCGATGGACTTCGGCCGGATCAGCATCAACGAGGAACTGGTGCTGTACGTGTTCGGCACCCCCGGGCAGGAGCGGTTCTGGTTCCTCTGGAACGGCCTGTTCGAGGGTGCGCTCGGCGCGGTCGTGCTCGTCGACACCCGTCGGCTCGAAGTCAGCTTCGAGGTCATCGGACGGCTGGAGGACCGTGGCGTGCCGTTCGTCGTCGCGGCCAACACCTTCCCCGAGTCGCCGAGTTACCCCGTCGAGGAGCTGCGGGCGGCGCTCGACCTGCCGCCCGAGGTGCCGATCGTGGACTGCGACGCCCGCACCCGCGAGTCCAGCCGTGACGTGCTCCTCGCCCTGATGCGCTACCTGTACGACCGCCCGGCGCCCTAGGGGGCACGGCCCGGCCACCGCGCTCCCCGGCCGGAGCCCGGGCCGTGCCCCCGCCGCCCTTCACACTCCCCCCGCCCGCGACGGCCGCCTCCGAGTGGCCGCCCCGCCCCGACCCCGGAGCCACCGTGACCTCCCCGTTCCCTGAGGACGCCCTGCCCACCCCGCCGCCCGGCTGCCCCGCGCACGGCCTCGCCACCGGCGGTTCCGGTACCGGCGGCCTGGGCGCCGGCGGCCTCCGGCGGCTCTACGGGCCCGAGGCCGAGGCCGACCCGGCGGGCCTGTACGAGAAGCTGCGCGCCGAACACGGCGAGGTGGCACCGGTCCTGCTGCACGGCGACCTCCCGGCCTGGCTGATCGTCGGCCACTCCGCGAACCTCATCGCGATGCGCACGCCCTCCCGGTTCTCCCGGGACTCCCGCCGCTGGTCGGCCTTCCAGGACGGGCTGGTCTCCCCGGACTCGCCGCTGATGCCGGTGATCGCCTGGCAGCCGCTCTGCGTGTTCGCCGACGGCGAGGAGCACAAGCGCCTGCGCGGCGCCGTCACCGACGGGCTGAACAGCTTCGACCGGCGCGGGGTGCGGCGCCACGTCACCCGCTTCACCGACCAGCTCGTCCAGGAGTTCGGCCCCACCGGCCGGGCCGAGCTGGTCACCCAGTTCGCGGAGCACCTGCCGATGCTCGTGATGACCCAACTGGTCGGCATGCCGGAGGAGTACGGCCCGCACCTGGTCTCCGCCGCCCGCGACCTGATGAAGGGCACCGAGACGGCCATCGCGAGCAACGACTACGTCGTCGCGACGCTGCGCCGGATGATGGAGCGCAAGCGGGTCTCCCCCGGCCCCGACCTGGTGTCCCGGCTGATGCAGCACGAGGCCGGGCTCACCGACGACGAGGTCCTCGAACACCTGCGGGTCGTCCTGCTCGCCGCGAACGAGACGACCGTCAACCTGATCGCGGACACCCTCAAGATGGTCCTCACCGACCAGCGGTTCCGCACCCACCTGTCCGGCGGCCACATGACCCTGGCCGACGCCCTGGACCAGGTGCTCTGGGACGCGGCGCCGATGTCGCTGGTCGCGGGCCGCTGGGCGACCGGCGACACCGAACTCGGCGGGCAGCAGATCAAGGCCGGCGACATGCTCCTGCTCGGCCTCGCGGCCGGCAACTCCGACCCTGCCATCCGCCCCGACCTGGCCACGCCCCTCCACGGGAACCGCTCCCACCTGGCCTTCGGCGCCGGTCCGCACGAGTGCCCCGGCCAGGACATCGGCCGGGCCATCGCCGAGACGGGGATCGACATCCTGCTCACCCGCCTGCCGGACCTCCGCCTCGCGGTCGAGGAGGAGGAGCTGAGCTGGACGTCGGCCTGGATCTCGCGCCACCTGTCCGCCCTGCCCGTCGAGTTCACCCCGAGGACGCCCGAGGGCGAGCGGCGGGCCCCGACCGGCACGCTGCCGCCGCCGCGCAGCGTTCCCTCCACACCGCCGCCCGCCACGCCGCAGGCCGTCGGGGCGCAGGCCACCGCGTCGCAGGCCGTCGGGGTCGAGCCGGCCGGTCCGGCCGTCGCCGAGGACGCGCTCGCCGCCGCCGTGCCCCGGCCGCGGCGCTCCTGGTGGGACGCGCTGACCCGGTGGTTCCGGCCCTGAGCCGCTCCGGTCCCTGAGCGGGGCCCGGCTCCGGGCTTCCGGCTCTGAGCCGGGCCCCGCTCCCCGGTCCGGCTCAGGCCTCGGTCCGGCCCCGCTCCCCGGTCCGGCTCAGGCCTCGGCCTCGTCCAGGTCGACGGCGGCCGTGCCGTGCAGCACCCGCCCGGCCACCCGTGCCTCCTCCAGGCTCCGGGTGAAGACCTCGATGCGCTCCCGCGGCTCCAGGGACATCAGTCCGGGCGGCCACGTTCCCGGCGGCACCACGAGGACGACGGCCCGGCCGCGCCCCTCGGCCGCCGACTCCCAGCCGGGCGAGACCTCGACCGGGGAGGCGGGCTCCCACACCTGCCGGCCGCCGACCAGGACCAGCCTGGCCAGCAGCGGGCCGCGCACCTCCAGCACCCCGGTGGTGTCCGGCGGGTCCCCCGCCGCCAGCGTGAACCCGCTGTCCACCAGGTTCTCGACGAGTTCGCCGTGCAGCGCGGCGCCGACCTCCACGATCACCTCGGCGAGCGGCGGCCCGTCGGCCGTCTCCCGGATCGCCAGCGCCCACACCATCGGCGCCCGCTGCGGGCCCGTGCCCGCCTCATCGGACACCCGGCCCACCGCCCGCCCGCACGCGGCGCTCCGAGCCGAACGGACCGGCCGGGTGCGGCCGGTGACCTCCCGTCCGGGACGGGGCCGGCGCCCACCGGGCACGTCCGCCGGGAGTCACCTCGCGAGGGCCTGGGTGAACCGCACCAGGTTGCCGGCCGGATCGCGGAACCCGCAGTCGCGGACGCCGTAGGGCTGGTCCATCGGCTCCTGCAACACCTCCCCGCCGGCCGCGCTGACCCGCTCGAAGGCGGCGTCGCAGTCGTCCGTCGCGAAGATGACACCGCGCAGCAGCCCCTTGGCCATCAGCTCCGCCATGGCCTGCCGGTCCGCCGAGGAGGCGTTCGGGTCGGCGAGCGGCGGTTCGAGCACGATGTTCACGTCCGGCTGTGAGGGCGCGCCGACGGTCACCCAGCGCATCCCCTCGAACCCGACGTCGTTGCGCACCTCCAGGCCGAGCACGTCGCGGTAGAAGGCGATCGCCTTGTCGTGGTCGTCGACGGCGATGAAGCACTGCGAGAGCCTGATGTCCATGCCGCCCAGGCTACGACCGGGGGGCGGCGCCCGCTTCTCCGTTCCTGACCGGCCGCGTGTGGATCTTGGCGATGCAGGCCGGGACGGCGGCGCCGTCCTCGTGGTCACGGGCCCGGTAGCTGCTCGGGTTCTCGCCGACCAGCTCGGTGAAGCGGGTGCTGAACGAGCCGAGCGACGTACAGCCGACCGCGAAGCACACCTCGGTCACCGTGAGGTCGCCGCGGCGCAGCAGCGCCTTGGCCCGCTCGATGCGGCGGGTCATCAGGTAGCTGTAGGGCGTCTCGCCGAAGGCGGCGCGGAAGCTGCGGGAGAAGTGGCCCGAGGACATCAGGGCATCCCGGGCCAGGGCGGCGACGTCCAGTGGCTCGGCGTAGTCGCGGTCCATCCGGTCCCGGGCCCGCCGCAGCCGGACGAGGTCGTCGAGCTCTTGCGGCTTCACCCGGCCAGTCTCCCACAGCGCCCCGGACCGGGGCCGGGCGCGGACCCCACCGCCCGCCCGCGCGGACGCCGGGGTCGGCGCGGACGGGGGCGGGGGGTCAGGCTCCGACGTAGGCGGCGAGGTGCTCGCCGGTCAGCGTCGAGCGGGCGGCCACCAGCTCGGCCGGGGTGCCCTCGAAGACGATCCGGCCGCCGTTGTGGCCGGCGCCGGGGCCGAGGTCGATGATCCAGTCGGCGTGGGCCATGACCGCCTGGTGGTGCTCGACGACGATGACCGACTTGCCGGCGTCGACGAGCCGGTCGAGCAGGCCGAGCAGCTGTTCGACGTCGGCGAGGTGGAGACCGGCGGTCGGCTCGTCGAGGACGTAGACGCCGCCCTTGTCGGCCATGTGGGTGGCCAGCTTGAGCCGCTGCCGCTCGCCGCCGGAGAGGGTGGTGAGCGGCTGGCCGAGGCTGAGGTAGCCGAGCCCGACGTCGGCCAGCCGGCCGAGGACGGCGTGCGCCGCCGGGGTGCGCGCCTCACCGGCGCCGAAGAACTCCTCCGCCTCCGTCACCGACATCGCGAGCACCTCGCTGATGTCGCGGCCGCCGAGCCGGTACTCCAGCACCGCCGCCTGGAACCGCTTGCCCTCGCACTCCTCGCAGGTGCTGGCGACGCCGGCCATCATCGCGAGGTCGGTGAAGACGACCCCGGCGCCGTTGCAGGTCGGGCAGGCACCCTCGGAGTTGGCGCTGAACAGGGCCGGCTTCACCCCGTTGGCCTTGGCGAACGCCTTGCGGATCGGGTCGAGCAGCCCGGTGTACGTCGCGGGGTTGCTGCGCCGCGAGCCGCGGATCGGGCTCTGGTCGACCGAGACCACGCCCTGCTCGGCGCCCAGCGGGCCCTTGACCAGCGAGCCGTGCACGAGCGAGCTCTTGCCGGAGCCGGCGACACCGGTGACCACGGCCAGCACCCCGAGCGGGATGTCGACGTCGACGTCGCGCAGGTTGTTGGCCGTCGCGCCCCGGACCTCCAGCACGCCGGTGGGCTTGCGCACCTCCTCCTTGACGGCGGCCCGGTCGTCGAAGTGGCGGCCGGTGACGGTGCCGCTGGCCCGCAGCCCCTCGACGGTGCCCTCGAAGCAGACGGTGCCGCCCGCCGTGCCGGCGCCCGGGCCGAGGTCGACGATGTGGTCGGCGATCACGATCGTCTCCGGCTTGTGCTCCACCACGAGCACCGTGTTGCCCTTGTCCCGCAGCCGCAGCAGCAGGTCGTTCATCCGCTGGATGTCGTGCGGGTGCAGACCCGCGGTGGGCTCGTCGAAGACGTAGGTGGTGTCGGTGAGCGAGGAGCCGAGGTGACGGATCATCTTGACCCGCTGGGCCTCGCCGCCGGACAGCGTGCCGGACGCCCGGTCCAGCGCGAGGTAACCCAGACCGATCTCCACGAACGAGTCGAGGGTCTGCTTCAGCGCGGTGAGCAGGGGCGCCACCGACGGCTCCGTGAGGCCGCCGACCCAGACGGCCAGGTCGCTGATCTGCATCGCGCAGGCCTCGGCGATGCCGATCCGCCCGATCTTCGACGACCGGGCGCCCTCGCTGAGCCGGGTGCCCTCGCACTCGGGGCAGGTGGTGAAGGTGACCGCCCGCTCCACGAACGCCCGGATGTGCGGCTGCAGCGATTCCTTGTCCTTGGACAGGAAGGACTTCTGGATTTTGGGGATCAGGCCCTCGTAGGTGAGGTTCACGCCCTCGACCTTCACCTTGGTCGGCTCCCGGTAGAGGAAGTCCTGCATCTCCTTCTTGGTGAACTTCCGGATCGGCTTGTTCGGGTCGAGGAAACCGGACTCGGCGTAGACCCGCACCGTCCAGAAGCTGTCCGACTTCCACCCGGGGATGGTGAACGCGCCCTCGGCGAGCGACTTGGAGTCGTCGTAGAGCTGGGTGAGGTCGATGTCGGAGACGCTGCCCCGGCCCTCGCAGCGCGGGCACATGCCGCCGGTGCGCTGGAAGGTCGCCTTCACCGTCTTCTTGTCGCCGCGCTCGACGGTGATGGCCCCGCTGGCCCGGACGGAGGGCACGTTGAAGGCGTAGGCGCTCGGCGGGCCGATGTGCGGCTCGCCCAGCCGGCTGAAGAGGATGCGCAGCATCGCGTTGGCGTCGGTGGCGGTGCCGACCGTGGAGCGGGGGTCGCTGCCCATCCGCTGCTGGTCGACGATGATCGCGGTGGTCAGCCCTTCGAGGACGTCGACCTCGGGCCGTGCCAGCGTCGGCATGAAGCCCTGGACGAAAGCGCTGTAGGTCTCGTTGATCAGCCGCTGCGACTCCGCCGCGATCGTGCCGAACACCAGGGAGCTCTTGCCCGAGCCGGAGACACCGGTGAGCACCGTCAGCCGGCGCTTCGGGATCTCGACGCTGACGTCCTTGAGGTTGTTCACCCGCGCGCCGTGCACGCGGATCACGTCGTGGCTGTCGGCAGCGTGCGGCGCAGTCGGCTGCGCGTCCGTCCTCTTGGCCATGCCTGTCGTCTCTCCATCCGTCGTGCGGGCCGCCCTCGCGGGCTGTCTCGGCGGCACCGGCTCGATCCAACCAGGTCCCACCGACACTCTCGTGTCCCCGGCCGGGCCGGCGGACCTCGCCGATCCGGCCGTGTCGCCCGCGGGGTCGCGGAACCAGGCTAGGCACGAGCGGGCGGTCGCGGCTTCTCGGATCCTGATCGGTCCGGGTGCCCGCCCGGCGGCCGCGCGGTCGCCTCCGGTCGCGGTCCCCGGTCGCCGGTCGCGGTCTTCGATCGCGGTCCTGGGTCACGGCCTCCGGCACGAGGGGACCTGACACGGCGTGAGCATAGGATCCGATGGTTCACGGAGCATCGATACCGGCGGAGGCGCCCCCCATGTCCGATCAGCGCGTTGTCATCGTGACCGGCGGCGGTACCGGCATCGGGGCGGCCACCGCCCGGCTGCTACGGGCCGAGGGCTGCCGGGTGGTGGTCTCCGGGCGGCGGTCCGAGCCGCTGGAGCGGGTGGCCCGGGAGACCGGCGCGCTCGCCCGGGTGTCGGACACCACCGACCCGGACGACGTGCACGCCCTGGTGGAGGAGACCGTCTCCGCCTTCGGCCGGCTGGACGGGGTGGTGCTCAACGCCGGTGTCGGCCGGGGCGGTTCGGTCGGCGACGTCACCCTGGACGACTGGGAGCTGGTGATGCGCACCAACCTCACCGGTCCCTTCCTCGTACTGCGGGCCGCCCTGCCCCACCTGCTGCGGTCGCGGGGATCCGTGGTGGCGGTCTCCTCGGTCTCCGCCCTGCGCAACGGGGTGGGGAACGCGGCCTACGCCACCTCGAAGGCCGCGCTGCTGCAGCTCTGCCGCTCGCTCGCCGTCGACTACGGCCACCGCGGGCTGCGGGCCAACACCGTCTGCCCCAGCTGGGTGCGCACGGAGATGGCCGACCGCCGGATGGCCCGCTTCGCGGACGAGGAGGGGCTGGCCGACACCGACGCGGCGTACCGGGAGGCGACCCGGCTGACGCCGACCGGCCGGCCGGGCGAGCCCGAGGAGGTGGCCGCGGCGATCGGCTGGCTGCTGTCCCCGGCGGCGAGCTACGTCAACGGCGCGGTCCTCACCGTGGACGGCGGGGTCACCGCCCTCGACCCGGGCACCACGGCCTTCGACTTCCGGCTGGAGCCGCGGCACGGCGCCTGACACCGCCCGGGCTCGTCCGCCCGCGCGAGCCGGTCGCCGACTGGTCGGCGCTCCGCACGCCCTGTCGAACCCGCCGTCCGGGCACGGGGCCCGCTGCCCGCCCTGCTGCGGCCGCGGGACGCCACCCTCCCGCTCTGCTCGCCCTCCCGGGGCCCCGGACCCGGACGACACGATCCGGGCGGGGCTCGGCGACCTCGCCGCGCCGCGGCCGGGCAGCGGCCTGCTCCGTCCGGTGCGGGCGGCGGTGGCCGCCCGGGCCGCTCCGGCCGGTCCGGTTCCCGGTGCGACGGGGCCCCGGTGGCGAACCCGGCCCGGGACGGCAGGCATGAAACGACCGATCCGGGTCAGACGAGGCACGCACCGCGCCCGTTCGTCGTCGACAAGGAGCCGTAGCGTGAGCGACATCTCCCACCTGCCCGGCACACCGGAGCACCGTTGGAACCGGCCGCAGCACGCCGCGTGCCGGAGCACCGACGGCAGGCGCCTCTTCCAGCGCGTGGGCGCCGCCGACGCGGGCCACGGCGAGGCCGAGGAAGCGGCCAAGGCCCTCTGCGGTGACTGCCCGGTGCGGATCGAGTGCCGCCGCCACGCCCTCGCCGCGCGTGAGCCGTTCGGCGTCTGGGGCGGGCTGGGCGCGGAGGAGCGCCACGCCCTCTTCGTCCACGACCGGACCGTCGTCCGCCCGGCCGCCTGACATCCCGGGCTTCCTGCGTTCCCGGACGCCTGACGTCCGGGCCTTCCTGACCTCCCGGGGTCGGTCGCACCGCCGGACGGCTCCGCAGCCCTGGAGCCGGGACCGATCCCCGAGCCCGGCCGGCCGAGGCCATGCCGCGGCCGGCCGGGCACCGGCAGCCCCGCACACGCGGGCGGCGGTGGCGCGGCGGGGCTCCTCGCCCGCGCCGCGCCACCGCCGCGGGCGGCACGGCGCACACCGTGCCGCCGTGGTGGCGGTCAGCCGCGCCGGACGGCCAGCTCGACCTCGCGGGCGGTCCCGTCCCCCGGCGCGGGGAGGTGGTGGCCGGTGGGCTCGAAGCCGGTCTTCCGGTACATCGCCCCGGCCCGGCCGTTGGCCTCGTGGACGAAGAGCCGCACCCGCTCGACGCGCGGCTCGGCGAGCGACCAGGACCAGTCCAGGGCGGCCTCGAAGAGCCCCTGCGCGACACCGCTGCCGCGCGCCTCGGACCGCACGAAGACGCCGACGACATGGGTCTGCGCCTGCTCCGGGACATCACCGAAGAAGGTCGCCGTACCGGCGTGCTCGACCAGCACCGAGACGGTGCCGAGCCAGCGCCCGTCGGCCGCCTCCGCGACGAACTGCCGCGCGGCGACGCCCTCGGCCGCACCGGCGGCGCGCTCCTGCCAGAACTCGTCCGGCTGGGCGGCCGCCTTCTCGTAGCTGTCGTGGAAGGCGATGGGCGCCGCCGGATCGAGCAGCGCGTCCAGCCGGAGCTGCTTGATCTTCGGCCAGTCCTCGGCGTCCACCGCCCTGATGATGTGCTTCATGCGCATGATCATCCCACCGCCACCGGCCGCCCCCGCAGCGGGGGAGCCGCCCGCCCGAACGACGGGACGAAGGCCCGCAGCTCGGCGACGAGCAGCAGGTCCCCGTCCCCGGAGGCGGGCGGCGAAGGAGTGGACACCCCGAGTGGATCTTCGAGGCTCCCGGGCCGGTTCCCGTGATCCGCGTCACCGGGGCCGCCCGGGGCGGGGCGACGGACCTCGGGCACCCGCCCCGCCGGTGCGGTCAGCGGCCGAGCACCGCGTCCGCGGCCTGGCCCGCCTGGGCCTGCTCGATGCGCTTGGCCAGCAGGACGGCGAGGCGCTGCGCCGTCGCGGTGTCCACCGGGCCGTCCTCGGTGGTCACGGTGGCGACCACGGTGCCGGCCCGCATCACGACGGCGATGCCGTCCCGGCCGCCGGGCTCGCCCTGCCAGGCCCGGCTCTCGGTGCCGATGGCGGGCAGCTCCACGGCGTGGTAGCGGGTGGCGTCTCCGTACGCCGCGTACGCCGCCTTGAGCTTGTCCTGGGCGGCCGCCTTGGTCGGCAGGGTGTCGACGAGGAAGCGCGCGACCACGTCGCCGGAGCTGAACCTCGCCTCGCCGCTGAGCGGCTTGCCGTTGCAGGCCGCGGGGTTCTGGCAGTCCGCGGAGTGGTCGGTGAGGTCGACCCGCCGCTTCTCCTGCTCCCAGCCGGTCATCGCGGCCTGGTCCGGCATCAGCTGCAGGACGGCCCGGTAGTCGAGCAGCGGCGTCGCGGCGTCGCTCCAGACGGGCATCGGGACGGCGCCGGCCGCCGGGCCGCCACCGGGCGCGGCGGTACCGCCGGACGGCGCCGCGCCGGGCGCCGGGGCACCGCCGCGGCGGCCGCACCGGGCGAGGCGCCCGCGCCGCCGGTGGAGGCCTGCGGCGACGCGGTGCCCGCACCCGCGCTCGCCTCCGCGCTCGCACCGGCCGTCGCCGTGCCCCGGCCGGCCGCCGCGGCGCCGTCGCCCGAGGCCTTCGAACCGCTGGAGCCGCAGGCCGTCAGGACCCCCAGCAGCACCCCGGCCGTAGCCACCGTCATCGTGCGACCGACCAACTTCACAGCACTCTCCCTCGTACCCCGGTGTCCGTGGACCGCCAAGGAACCATAGCCCCGACCTCCCCGGCTCCGTCCCGCCCCTCCCCCTTCGCCGGTCGGGGCCCGTTCTCCGGGCTCCCGCGCCCGGCTGCGCCCGGGCCCGGCCGCGGATACGCTGACGCCGACCCCCGCCGTCAGCGCCTGAGGCCCCCATGAACCACTCGCTGGTCCTCTCCGCCGTCCCGCGGCTCGCCGGCTCGGCCGTCCTCGGAGCGGCCCTCGGAACGGTCGTCGCCGTCCTGACGGGCGTGCCGCTGGGCGTCCTCGCCGGCATCGCCGGAGCGGAGACGGCCTTCGTCGTGGCGGGGTGGATCGTCCTGTGGCCGATGGACGCCGCCGCCACCCGCCGCAACGTCCGGCGCGAGGAGTTCCGGCCCGCCCTGGAGGAGTTCGCCGTCGTCACCGCCGCGCTGTGCGGACTGGTCGGCATCGTGCTGCTGTTCCTGGCCAGCCGCTCCGACCTGAGCCGGGCCGCGGCCGCGACGGCCCTCTGCGGCGTGTTCACGGCCTGGGCGGCGCTCCACCTGATGTACGCCACCCGCTACGCGTACATCTACTACGGGAGCCCCGGCGGCGGGATCGACTTCAACACCGAGGTCCCGCCCCGGTACAGCGACTTCCTGTACTTCAGCTACAACCTCGGCATGACGTACCAGGTCTCCGACACCAGCGTCTCCAGTACCGGGCTGCGGGCGGTCGTGCTGCGGCACTGCCTGCTGTCCTACGTCTTCGGCGCCAGCATCCTGGCCACCACCATCAACCTCGTCGCCGACATCGCCACCGGCCGCTGAACCGCCGCCCGGCCCGGCGCTCCGGACCGCCTTCGGACGGCCGCCGGGTCAGTGCCCGGCCGGGGCCAGCAGGGCGTCCGCGAGCGCGGTGCGGGCGTAGAGGACGGAGCGGCCGCTGCGGTGCGCGGTCACCAGGCCGGCGTTGCGCAGGGCCGTCAGGTGCTGGGAGACACCGGCCGCGGACAGGCCGGACCGCTGGGCGAGCCGGGTGGTCGACGCGGGCGTGTCGAGCTCGGTCAGCAGCATCGTGCGGGAGCGGCCCAACACGGCGGCCACCGCGTCCGGGGAGGTGGTGGCCCGGGGCTCCCAGAGGTTGCCGATCCCGCGCGCCGGATAGGCGAGCTGCGGCGGCTCAGGCGCCACCGACCGGGTCAGCACCTTCGGCCAGGCGAACGCGGAGGGCACCAGGAGCAGCCCGGAACCGACCTGGTCACGGGTCAGCGCGCAGTGCCGGCGGACCAGCCGCAGGGTGCCGTCGTCCCACCGGACGGAGTCGTGCAGCTCGTTGAGCACGTGGGCCGAGCCGTGCTCCGCCACCTGCCGCGCCCGGTGGAACACATCGGCTTCGAGCAACCGCCGGATCCGCTCCCAGTAGGGCGCGAGGGCGAGCTCCCAGTAGGCCTCGACCTCCGCGGCGACCTTCGCCAACGCCTCCTCCGGAGCCTCGGACAGGATCCGGAACCGGGCAGGCGCCCCGTCGTCGCGCTCGGCGGCCAGCATCCCGAGCTCGACCCGCACCCGCTCGGGCGCGGTCCGCCGGATCGCCTCCAGCTCGGTGGCGAGCGTGGGGAACGGACCGGCCGGAGTCGGATTGAGGAAGTCCGCGAGGTAGCCGTCGACGGGCACGAGCTCCGCCAGCCACCCCCGGTCGAGCCCCGCCCGCACCAGCCGCGGCCGGACCTGCTCGGCCCACCGCCGGTACAACGGCTGCTCGTCCGCCCGCCGCAGCAGCCGGAAGCTGGTGACGACCTCCCACATCGGCGACACCGCGAAGCGCGTCTGCGCCAGGTCCGCCGCGGAGAAACTCAGCCCCGCCTGCATCCGCCCCACCCTCCCTCGCCCTCCGCCCGAGCCTAATCGACGGGGCCCGGGGCATCGACGAACTCGCCCTCGAACCGACCTCCTTGCTGCCCTCCCAGCGTCGACCGCCTGCGGGAGGACTCGCGGGAGACGCCGCCCGGGTCGGGCATCTACATCGTCCGGCCGGGCACGGGGGCGCGGGACGTGACCATGGTCTGACCAGGTCCGGCCGGGCAGGGTGGACCTGGATGCGACCAGGGGGCGGGGGCGTCGGGCCGGGGACTCGGGCGGCGGTCGCCCCTTCCGTCACCACGGCCCCGGCCCGTACCGCCACGCCTCCGGGCCGCACCGCGTCGACCGGTGGCAGGTACGCCCTGGTCCGGTGCCCGATCCTCAGCCCGGCCGCTTGGCCATGATGACCACGCCCGGTCCGACGTGCTCGTCCGCGGGGAGCCGGAGTTCGGCGACCGGGCGCAGTCCGGCCTGCTCGATCAGGTGCGTGAGCTGCTCGGGCCGCCACTTGTGGGTCGTCCAGCGGACGGGGACGCCTCCGTAGGCCTCGGTGCGCAGCGCGTCCTCGTCGCCGACATGGGTCGCGGTGATGAAGTGTCCGCCCGGCACCAGGGCGCGCGCGAACATGGCGAGGACCTGGGGAAGGACGTCACGCGGGAGGTTGAACAGTGACCACCAGCCGAGCAGGCCGCCGTGGGAGGCGTCGGCGAGGTCCAGGTCGGTGGCAGAGCTGACGCCGAACCGGCACTGCGGGTGGAGGCGGCGCGCGTTCTCGATCATGCGGGGGGAGAGATCGACGCCGGACACGTCGAGGCCGCGCTCGGCGAGGTAGGCGGTCACCGTTCCGGGCCCGCAGCCGACGTCGAGCACGGGCCCGAGGCCGCTCACGGTGTCGGCGAAGGCGTCGATCGACGCCTTGAGCCACGGGTGGGTCCGGATGTCGCCGATCCCCGTGGTCGCCACCATGTGGGCGTAGTTGTCGGCCACGCGGTCATAGGACTCGCGGACCACGTCGAGATCGGACGGTCGGTCGATGGGGTGAGCGCGCATCAGCCAACGATAGGCCTGTGCGACGGTCTGCCGCCGGGGTCTTGTGGCCGTGGTCGCCGCTTGCCCGGGGGACCGAGCCTGCCGGCTCGGCCGCGGTGACCCGGTCCGGCGGGCATCAGGGCGTGCCCTGACGGCCTGTTGATCGTTGCTTGATTGGTCCGTCACCAACACCCCGTCGGCCGAGACGCGTACGGGACGTGATGCCGGAACGCCCGTGGCGAGGACGGGCCGACGGGTGGCGGCGGTGCGCCGGGACCGCCGGCGCACCGCGAGTCGAGAGAGGGAGCACCTGTGCGTATCACCGACCTGGCCCGCTGCGAGGCCCGTCCGGGGCGTGTCATGGAATGGACCCTCCACCCGTCCACCATCGACGCCGCCACGGCCCTGGCGGACGACCTCCGCCCGCTCTCCCACCTCCAGCAGTCGCACCTGCGCACCGCGCGGACCGTACGCGACAACGGCCTGACCATGCCGACCTGGATCGGCACCCGGTTCAGCCTGCCCGGCCCGGCGGATCCGGCCGTGCTGGAGGCCACCCTGCTCGACTGGACCCTGCGCCACGAGACGCTGCGCAGCGGATTCCGCCGCCGCACCGAGGGCGTCCGCCGGTTCACGATCGGCGCCGGTTCGGTGGCCCTGCACCGGCACGAGGCAGGGGTGTTCGACCGGGCGGAGGAGCTGGTCACCTACCTGCAGAACCGTTTCGACGCCGCGACGAACGCGCTCGAATGGCCGAACTACATCTACGCGGCCGTCCTGCGCGAGGACGGCACGGACGTCTACCTCGCCTTCGACCACAGCAACGTGGACGCGTACTCGCTGTTCCGCATCCCCGCCGAGGTCCACGAGCTCTACGACACCCGCCGGGGCGGCGGCGAACCGCGAGCGGTCGAGGTCGGAAGCTACCTCGACTTCTGCGAACTCGAATGCGCGCACGCGGAGCAGGTCGACGAGATCCACTCGGCGGTCGCCCGCTGGCGGGAGTTCATCGCCGGCTGCGACGACCGGCTGCCGAGGTTCCCGCTCGACCTCGGTCTGGAGCCGGAGGAGCCGATGCCCGCCCAACGGCTGATGACCGAGATGCTGGTGGGCGAGGAGCACGCCGCCGGGTTCGAGCGGTACTGCCGCCCCTTCGGGGGCACGCTGGCCGGCATCCTGGCCGCCAGCGCGCTGATCGCCCGGGACCTCGGCGGGCACGACGTGTACCGGACGGTGGTGCCGTTCCACACCAGGGCGGCCTCCCAGTGGCAGGACTCGCTGGGCTGGTACGTCGGCGTCGTACCCATCGAGATCCCCGCGGCCGACGCCCCCGACTTCCGGAGCGCGCTGGCGATGGCACGCTCCGAGCTGCACGCGAACCGCCGGCTTGCCCGCACCCCGCTGGCCCGGATCCTGCACCTGCTCGGCTCGGACTTCCGTCCGACCTCGCCCGACCTGCACTCGCTCATGTCGTTCGTCGACGCCAGGGCCGTCCCCGGAGCCGAGCGCTGGACCGAGCAGAACGCCTGCGCGACGGTCCGGGTCTCCCACGGCGACCAGGCCTGCGTCTGGATCACCCGACTCCACGAGGGTCTGCACCTCGCCTGCCGCCACCCCGACACCACCGTCGCCGCCCAGTCCCTGCGCGCCTACGCGGACGCGCTGCGCGACACCGTCGTACGGGTCGCCGAGGACGGCGGCGACCTCGTGCCGGGGAGGAAGCACGCAGTGGTGGACGCCCTCGCTCCCCTGCCGGCCTGAGTGGCCCGAGCGGCCTGAGTGACGAGGGCGGCCTGAGTGACGAGGCGGCGGCCGCGTCGGGGGCCGGCTCCGACCGGCGGTCCTCGCGTTCACCCGATTCCGGTGGACGAGATCCGCCGGATCGGACGGTTGGACGGCTGGTCCATCGCGGGGCATCGCCCGGGTCAGTAATAGCCCTTGGTGCCGTCGAGGAGCTCCCGGACGATGTCGGCGTGGCCGGCGTGGCGCCCGGTCTCCTCGACGAGGTGGATCAGCATCCAGCGGAGGTTGGCGCCACCGGAGCGGAAGCCGGAGTGACGGCCGACGTCGTCCAGGGAGGCCGCGGCGACGATCTCGTTGCTCCGGGCGCACTGGGCCTCGTACTCCGCGAGCAGCTCGGCCAGGGAGCGGTCGCCGGGCTGCCAGTCGGCGTCCTCGCCCGACTCGGCGAACGACGGGTTCTGCTTCTCGTCGCCGCCGAGGAACAGGACCTCCAGCCAGGTGTGCTCGGTCCAGCGCATATGAGTGATGAGACCGGCCATCGTCATGGCCGGTGAACTCGGGAGGACGGAGCGACGAGCGTCCTCCTCCGTCAGCCCCTCGCACTTCCAGCGAAGAATCTGCCGCTGCAGGTCCAACCAGCCGATGAGCGCGGTACGTTCGTCGGCCTGAAGTGGGGGGCGTTCCAGTTCGGGTGTCATATCGGCGCAGGCTACCGGCCTGCCCGGGGCCCTGGCACCTGGTTTTCCGGACGGCCGGCGTCGAACGGCCGGCGTCGGCCGGTCGGTGTCGGCCGGTCGGTCGAGCGACTCGCCCACGGGCGGGTGACGCGGGGTGGCGGGCGGGCGCGCCGCTGCTAGAAGTCCGGAAGCGGAGAAGCTCCCGTAACGGATCGAGGCAGCAGTGAACTCCCTTGCCGAGGCAAGCCTCCGGCTGGATGCCGAGCCGGTCGACTACGTCCTGCTCGCCGTCTACTTCGCCCTGGTGCTGGGTATCGGCTCGCTCGCCCGCAGGTCGGTCTCCTCCAGTCTGGACTTCTTCCTGGCCGGCCGGTCGCTGCCCGCCTGGATCACCGGCCTGGCGTTCATCTCGGCCAACCTCGGGGCGGTGGAGATCTTCGGGATGACCGCCAACGGCGCGCAGTTCGGCATCCCGACCGTGCACTACTACTGGATCGGCGCGATCCCGGCCATGGTCTTCCTCGGCCTGGTCATGATGCCGTTCTACTACGGGTCCAAGGTGCGCAGCGTCCCGGAGTTCCTGCGGTTGCGGTTCGGCCGCTTCGCGCACCTGGTGAACGCGCTCAGCTTCGCGCTCGCCCAGGTGCTGATCGCCGGGGTCAACCTGTACGCGCTCAGCACGGTGGTCAACGCCCTGCTGGGCTGGCCGCTGTGGTCCTCCGTCCTGGTGGCGGCGCTGATCGTGCTGGCGTACACGACCCTGGGCGGGCTCTCGGCCGCGGTGTACAACGAGGTGATGCAGTTCTTCCTGATCGTCGCCATGCTGGTGCCGATCACCCTGGTAGGGCTGCACCGGGTGGGCGGCTGGGACGGGCTGAGCGACCGGATCCGGGCGGTGAACGCCGACGCGGCGGAGCAGTTGAACGCCTGGCCGGCCAGCAACCTGACCGGGATCGCCAACGCCACCCTGTCCGTGCTGGGCATCGTGTTCGGCCTCGGGTTCGTGCTGTCGTTCGGCTACTGGACGACGAACTTCGCGGAGGTGCAGCGCGCGCTGGCGGCGAGGAACATGTCGGCGGCCCGGCGCACGCCGCTGATCGGCGCGTACCCGAAAGCGCTGATCGCGCTGGTCATCGTGATCCCGGGGATGCTGGCCGCGGTCCTCTCGCCGGAGCTGGCGCGGTACAAGGCGGCGGGCGGCACGTCGACCGAGGGCGTCACGTACAACAACGCGATCGAACTGCTCATCCGCGACCTGCTGCCCAACGGCATGCTGGGGGTGGCGATCACCGGGCTGCTGGCGGCCTTCATGGCCGGCATGGCGGCCAACGTGAGCTCGTTCAACACGGTGTTCACCTACGACCTCTGGCAGGCGTACGTGGTCAGGGGCCGGTCGGACGCGTACTACCTGCGGGTGGGCCGGACGGTCACCGTGCTCGGCTGCGCGATCGCGGTCGGCACCGCGTTCATCGCCAGTGGCTACAACAACATCATGGACTACCTCCAGACGCTGTTCTCGTTCTTCAACGCCCCGCTGTTCGCCACGTTCATCCTGGGGATGTTCTGGAAGCGGACGACGCCGCTCGCGGGCGGGATCGGGCTGATCGTCGGAACGGCGGCCGCCGTGACGGTGGACCAGCTCGTCCGCCACGACGTGCTGCACCTGGCGGGTCAGGGGCCCAGCTTCGTCGCGGCGAGCGCCGCCTTCGTCCTGGACATCGCGGTCAGCGTCGCGGTCTCGCTGGCCACCCGGCCCAAGCCCGACAGCGAACTGGTCGGCCTGGTCTGGTCGCTGACGCCCAGGGACCGGCTCAAGGAGGGCGACACCGCCGAGGACGCGGGCTGGTACCGCAGCCCCGCGCTGCTCGGGGCCGGGGCCCTGCTGCTCGCCACCGTACTCAACGTGATCTTCTGGTGAGAGGAGCGAGGACATGACGGATCCGACGACGGGGGCGGCCGGGCCGGCGGCCGTGAAGGCCGGGATCTTCGACCTGCGCCTGATCCTCGCGCTGCTCTTCTGCGTCTACGGCACGGTGCTGACCGTGCTGGGCGCCACCGCCACCTCGCAGGCCGACCTCGACCGGGCGGGCGGCGCGAACGTGAACCTCTGGGTGGGCGTCGGCATGCTGGTCGGGGCGGCGCTCTTCGCCGGCTGGGCGAGGCTGCGACCGGTCCGGCTGCCGCCGGGAGCGGCGGAGCCGACGGGCTCCACGACGGGCACCACGGGGCCGGAGCAGTAGGGCCGCCGCGGGTACGGGGTGGGGCGGCCGGCCGTGGCGGACGCCCGTCCACCGGCGGCGGTGTCACCACCAGGCTGCGGTGTCACCACCAGGCCGGACGCTGCCAGGGTTCCACGGTCACCCGGCCGACCGGGAGGATCACGGCGTTGCGACGGCGCCGCAGGGCGTCCGGGGTGTCGGCCCTGAGGAGAGCCGCCTCCCGCGCCTGGCCGCTGCTGTCGGCCCACTCGACGAAGGTCTGGGTGCCGGCCCGGCCGTCGGGGAAGGTCACCGGGACGGTGACGCACCAGGGGCTGCTGCTGCGCCCGCTCCAGGCGGCGACCTGACCCGCGCCCCGGGCGGTGCAGGACGCCGCCGGCACCGGGGCGGACTCCGATGGCGGGGCGAAGACGGATGCGAACATGGCTCTCTCCGGGTGTGACGCGCCTGCGGAAGCCGTGCTGTCTTCTTCCGGGTGGCGGATTCCGTCGCCGAGCGGCGTTTCGGACCGGCGGCGCTGTGGGGGCGATGCGGGTGGGGGCGGTGCCGTGTTCGGTACCGGAAGGAGAGCGGGGTGTGCTCCATCATGTTTCAACAGGTTCAAACACTTATGAACAACATGAAACGCCGATTGCGGAAGGGCGTCAAGACCTACCGGACGGAAATGTTCGCGTGCGGGGCGGCTCGCCGCAGTGGTCCGTTCACCGGCTCGGAACCCGCCGGGGAGCGCTTCGCCCGGATCCTGGTGCGGCCCACCCGGTCCACGATCAGCGAGTTCCGCACGGAGCTCACCGGCCTCACCCAGTGCGGGCTCCACGCGGGGGTCGGATTCGCCGAGGCGCGCCGAACGCCGGCGGCCGAACACCCCACAGGACGCCACCCGTGGGCCGGCCGGGGTGACGACGACCGCCACCGGTTCACCCGGCAGTGCCGGGCCACCCGGACCCCCTACCCCTTCGGCCGGCACCACACCAACGCCAAAGCCGCCTCACCGAGGCGTACGGCCTGCGCAGCCGACCCGGCATCGCGCAGGCCCTGGAGATCCGCCGGGCTCCCCCTGGAAGGCCGCCACCACTGGGGCGAGGACGACGCCTGGAACATCGCCGCGCTCAGCCCTCCACCTGTCCGAGCGGACCGACCGGCCCCGGCGTCGGCGGCTTGAATCCGCCCTCTGGCCGAGGGGCGCCACTGCCATCGGTGGATCCGGTCGGCAGGCCGGGACACCTCGCCGACGGTAGACGCCGCGCCGGGGCGAGCAGCCTGCGGCCCGGGTGGTCGGGTCGGCTCAGTCGCGCAGATGGGCCGTGAGCACGTCGCCCGCCGGGTAGGGGCGTTCCGCGGGGAGCAACTGCCGGGCGGCGTCCAGTGCTCCGTCCCTCACGTGGGCGTGGATCGCCTGCGCGAGCGCGGTGACGTCGCGGATCGAAACGATCCACTCCTCCGCGTAGCGCTCAGCGGCCTCGCCCGTGAGGCCGAGTTGCAGGGACCGGTGAGCGAGCGGCCGCAGGTGCAGATCGCGTTCGGGGTCCCACTGCACCCGGGCCGGGGCTCGCTTCAGCCGGCGCTTCCAGTCGCCGCGGTCGGGATGCAGTCCGGGTTGGTAGTGGGCCAGGCAGGCGTTCTCCAGGGCCCATTCGAAGCCCTCGCGGGTGATCTCGACCGCCAGCACGGTCTCCTGGCCCTCCTTGCCCGCCCATCCGCAGCGATACATCATCCAGAGGAACGAAGGCTTGATCCACGTCATCCGGTCCCGCCGCCAGGCTGCGGGAAAGCGACCGTCCAGTGCGGCGGGCAGGCCGATCTCCGGCGCGTACGCCTGGTAGACCGTCACTGTCGTGTCCGTGTAGCTGGCGCGGATCTGGTGCTTGGGTTCTGACACGGTGACCAGAGTCGACGGTGGACGCGCTCGGCGCCATCGAATTACCCCGTCGAACGGCGCTGGTTGAGCGCTGAGCGCTACCAGGCCTCTCGGGCCGGACTCGGGCGGTGCCGTCCCCCCGCTCCTCCGGATGCTCCTATAGACGTCAAGCCGCAGGAGCAAGATCGGGTTGGGTGATTCGTGAGGTTGGAGTGCTGGTCAGTGCGCGGTAGACCTCGCGGGCGACGAAGCCGACCCCCGCGCCGCAGAACGCCGGGCCTGGCGCCACTGACCGGTGGCACTCGCAGGTCGGTACGGGCCGGCCCGGGTCGGCCCGCGGGGCTCTGCCACCTCACTCGATGTCACTCGATTCCGAGGGGTCCGACGCCCAGGTCCTCACGCATGAGGCGACGCATCCGCGCCATGGCCTCGCGTCGCCGCGCTATCAGGGGCGCGTCGTCGGCCGAGCCGACCGCCGCTCCCCGGGCGTAGGCGTCGCGGATCGCCCGCAGGCAGTGGAACGCCTCGTTCCCGGCCTCCACGACCGGCGACGGGCCCACGAGCCACAGGCGTTCGCTCGCCGTGTAGATGCCGGTGCGCCGCACCGCCTCCCGCACCGCCGCGTCGCGGGCCGAATCTGACATGTGGTCGCCCAGGGCGACGGCCCGGATCTCCTCACCCGCGGCCTTGAGCGCGGAGACGTACTCCGTGTAGACCTCGCGCCGCACGTCCAGCGCATGCCTGGCCTCCTCCCGCCGCCACCGGTTGCGGTCGGCGATCAGCGTGGCGGCGATGCCGATGACGGCACCGGTCAGTGTGGAGAGCAGAGGCGTCCAGTCCATGGGCCCCAGCTTGTCCAAGCCGCTGCGCCGGTACCAGTGGCTTTCGCTGCGAACGTCCGGGGCCGGCCACACGGGAGCCCTGCCGCGCGACGGGAGGGACCGGATCCGGGACGGCCCCGGGGCCGTCCCGGTCGGGTGCGCGCGGTACTTCAGCGGCCGGGGACGACGATGCCCTGGGTGGACGGCCTACCTTGTGCCGAGCCGTGCCGTGTCCGCGGCCAACCCGGGTTGTCCGCTGGTCACCTGGGCCGCAGCCGAGTCCGGTGGATGGACAATCGGACATGCCTGCACTGTGGGCTTCACCAGGCCATCGGACAACGTGTCGAGGCCCGCGACGGGACACCCCGGGGCTTCCGGCACGGAGACGGTCCCCCGGCAGTCCCGTCCCGGCCCTGGACACCCACCGCACTCGAAGGAGCTCGCCATGCTCAAGAAGCACCTCGCGACGGTACTCGCGGCCACGGTCCTCGCCGGAGGCTTCGTCGGCCTCTCCGCCGGCGCGGCCCACGCCTACCCCCGGGTCAACAAGTGCGGGAGCGCGTACGACTTCAAGCAGAGCTGGGACATCACGGACAACGCCCAAACGAGCGTGGTGGTCGGCTTCATCGACATCTACTACAACAGCGGAAACGGGATCAACTGTGCGATCGCCCGCGGGAAGGACGGGACCGTCACCGGTCACCACGACATCCGGGTCGCGATACGACGCTCCGGAACGAGCGACTGGATCCAGGACGGCGCCGGGAGCAACTACTCCAGCTACGCGGGCCCGGTCTACACGTACGCCAAGGGGGCCTGCATCGACTTCGTCGGCGGGCTGATGTACAACGAGTTCGCAGGTCAAGGGGCATCCGGCTACAGCTCCAAGCACTGCGGCTGAAGCGAGGAAGACGTACAGCGGCGAGGAGAGTCCCGAGCGCCGGGGCCCGGCAGACGGAATAGTCCGAGCAGGGCCGAGGCTGGGCTGATCATGAGTGAGATTCTTGTGACGGGCGCGACCGGCAACGTCGGCCGACACGTCGTTGCTCGGCTCCTGGCCGCGGGCGCCGGGGTGCGGGCGCTGGCGCGTGATCCCGAAACGGCGGGGCTGCCGGAGGGAGTGAAGGTCGTCAGCGGGGACCTGTCCGCGCCGGCCACGCTCGATGTGGCGCTGGAGGGGACCAGCGCAGTGTTCCTGGTCTGGCCCTTCCTGACGACCGAGGGCGCGCCCGCCGTACTGGAGGCGCTTGCACGACGTACCGGGCGCATCGTCTATCTCTCGTCGTCGGGCGTCAACGAGGCGGCCGAGCGGCAGACCGATCCGATCAACCAGCTCCACGCCGACATGGAGCGCATGATCGAGGAATCCGGCCTGGAGTGGACTTTCCTGCGGTCGAACACCATCGCGTCCAACGCGCGGGGGTGGGGCGAGCAGGTCCGCGCCACGCGCACCGTTCGCGGTCCCGGTATCGCCGCTACCGCGGTGATCCACGAGGGCGACATCGCGGCTGTGGCGGTTCCTGTCCTGACCGGTGACGGGCACGTGGGCGCGAGGCTTGTCCTGACGGGTCCGCAGGTACTGAGCAGGGCCGAACAGGTCCGTGCGATCGGGGAGGCCATCGGTCGCCCGGTGGCGTTCGAGGAAGTCCCCGTAGAGGTCGCGCGACGGCAGATGCTCGCTGACGGCAGGCCACCCGCACTCGTCGAGGCGCTGTTGGCCAGCGCCGAGACCCGGCCCGCATCGAACGTGATCACCTCCACCGTGGAAGAGATCACCGGAGTTCCCGCGCGCACGTTCCGCACCTGGGCGGAGGAGCACGCGGAGGAGTTCCGCTAGGTTCGCCGTCCGGGTCCAGGACACCGGCCGCCCCTCACCCAGCACCAGGTCCCGGCGATCCTCGGCCGCCGGGGCCTCGTCGCACTGCCTGGATGGTCCGCGTGAACATCGAGATGTCCAGCCGGATCCGGGTGCGAGCCGCGGACGCCACGGACTTGCCGGCCCTCGTCGCCATCGACGCGATCGCGGCCGCCGGCGACGAAGTGCGGGCCCGGAGCATTCGTCGGTGGTTGGACCAGGGATCCGTCAGCGTGGCCGAAGATCCGTCAGGCATCCTGGGCTACGGCGTTCTGGAGTACACGTTCTTCGAACAGGGCTTCGTGACCATGGTGACGGTCTCGCCGGGCGCACGCCGACGGGGCGTCGGCGCCCGCCTTCTCCAGGCCGTCGAAGCAAGCTGCTCCACCCCGAAGCCGTTCACCTCGACGAACGTCTCGAACCATCCCATGCAGCTGCTGTTGCAACAGCTCGGCTGGCACCCGGCCGGCCTGGTCCACGGCCTCGACGAGGCGGACCCCGAACTGTTCTACCTCTGCCCGCCCGAGCGACTCCGGCCACGCTGGATCGGACTCGGCCCACACCGGCGGGTCGGACCGCGCACCGGTGAGCTTCCCGCGTCACGCTGGTCTCCACGCCGGACACCCACGACGGAAGGCTGGCCATGCGGAAGCTGATCTACGGCATGAACCTGACCCTGGACGGCTACGTCACCGCCGCCGGGGACGACATCGGCTGGAGCGGACCGCCGAGCGACGAGCTGTTCCAGTGGTGGCTCGACCAGGAGCGGGCGAGTGGCCTGACCCTGTACGGGCGCAAGCTGTGGGAGACGATGAGCTCCTACTGGCCGACCGGCGACGAGCAGCCCGATGCCACCCCGGGGGAGATCGCGTTCGCGCGGAACTGGCGGGACACACCGAAGGTGGTGTTCTCCTCGACGATGACGGCCGAGGAGGTCGACTGGAACACCCGCCTGGTCACCGGCGACGCGATCGCCGAGATCACCCGGCTCAAGGCCGAGGACGGCGGCCCGATGACCATCGGCGGCGCGACGCTCGCCGGGGCGGCCATGCGCGCCGGGCTGATCGACGAGTACGCGATCGCCACCTATCCGGTCCTGGTGGGCGGCGGGACACCGTTCTTCACCGCGCTGGACAGCTGGGTGGACCTGAACCTGGTGGAGACGCGGACGTTCCCCGGCGGCGTGGTCATGACCAGGTACGAGACGAGGCGTTGAGCAGCGTGAGGTACCGGGGCTCGCGGGCCGAGGCGCGCGGCCCCCGTTCGGGCCGGGTGGCGACCACCCGATCCCGTGGACGAAGCGTGGCGCGGTCAGGGGTGGGGCCGGCTGGCCGACGTGCCGTTCACCCGGCGGGCACCGCCGTCGCCGGTGGGGGCGTCGTGGTCGCGGTCCTTGCGGTTGGGGGCGAGCAGGTCGAGCAGTGCGCTGATGCTGAGCCCGGCCTCGGCGGGGTGTCTGAGCAGGGTGCCGGAGGCGATGCTGTAGTGGGTGCGCCGCCCGGCGCGGTCGCGGGTGAGGTAGCCGCCCTGGTCGAGGTCGGTCACGATCGCCTGGACGGCGCGCTCGGTCAGCTGGACCTCCACGGCGATGTCCCGCAGCCGGATGCCGGGGTCGCGGGCGATCGCGGCCAGCACGCGGGCGTGGTTGGTCACGAACGTCCAGCTTGTTCTCGCCGTGGGTTCCTCGAGTGCCATGCCCTCTACCGTAAGACGAAAGATTCAGATTTCGCTACACATGAATCGAATTTCGGGTATCTCTTGACGTGAATGTGGCTGCGGGCCACGCTGGAAGGGTCTCAGCCCGCCCCTTCCCTCCCCAAGGACCCGGCCATGACCGAAGATCCGTCCGCTACCGGCGCCGCAGGGTGCTCCGCCGTGCAGCCGCCGTCCGTACCGCGGCGCCTGACCGGCGGCCCGGACCTCACGGTCACCGCCGGAGCACACCGCACCCTGGTCCAGGTGGCCGGGGAGATCGACATGGACAGCGCGGACGGCCTGCGCGAGACCCTGGAACAACTGCTCCACCAGAGCGGCACCGGCCTCGACCTCGACACCTCCGCCGTCACGTTCTGCGACAGCTACGGCCTCAACATGCTCCTGCGCCTGCGCCTGACCGCCCTGCGCGCCAAACGCCGCCTCACGATCACCGACCCGGGCCCCCGCCTGGAGCGGCTCCTGGCCCTCACCGAGACCACCGCCCTGTTCACCCTCGACGGCCACCCCGACGGGGCCACACCGCCCGGCGGCACCCGCCCCGCCGACGCCAAAACCGGCCTCCACACCAAACCCGTCCGCACCACCGGCCTCCTCAATGACACCCCGGCCGAGCCCCCCGGCTCCATCCTCGAGGGGAAGCACCTGCCATGACCACCCCCGCCCCGGCCACCGGCCGCGCCCGCGGCGCGGTCCGCCGGCTCACCGCGCCCGCCCCCGCACGGATCCGCGCCGGAGCCGCACGCCGGCTCCCGGCCGTCGCCGAACGCCCCGGCCTCGCCGGCCTCGCCGACCAGCACGACAGCTTCGACCAGCGAGGCAGTGCGCCGTGAGGGACGCCACGCGCTACGCCATCGCCGTCCGCGGCCCGAACGGCACGACACGCACCGTCATCGTGCACCGCACCGACCGCCTCGGGCCGGCCCACGAACCCGTCTACGAGGACACCACCGGCGGATTCCGCTTCCAGATCAACGGCTCGACCGCCGAAGTCCTCGTCCTGCCCACCGGCTACGGCACTGCCCACCCCTGCCTGGAAGCCGTCCCGATGCCCTGACCCGCCCCACCGGCGGGGCCCGCTCCGGGCCGTCGCGGATGCCCGGCCCGCTCAGGCCGTCAAGATTTCTCCGTCCATCGGTCACGTTCCTTCGGCGAGGTCCGTCGATGAAGTGAGGCGGACCGCCTGACCGACCGATGGAAGGACCACACGGTGCTGACGAACATCATGTACGTAACGCTCTATGTCACCGACCAGGACCGCGCGCTGAGGTTCTACACGGAGCAGCTCGGCCTGGAGAAGCGCGTCGACTACCCCGGTCCTGACGGGCGCTTCCTCACCGTAGGTGTCTCCGGCGGCCCGTTGGAGATCATCCTCTGGCCGCACGCCGCAGCCTCGGGGCAGCCGGCCGCGCTGCGGCCGGGCACGACGCCCGGTCCGGTCTTCCTCGAATCGGACGACCTGCGGGCGGACTTCAAGGTGCTCCGCGAGCGCGGTGTGACCTTCGACCAGCCCGAACCGGAGGACTACGGGTACGGGATCCGGATCGAGGCCGTGGATCCCGACGGGAACCGGATCTCGCTGCGCCAGCGGGCGACCTGGCAGAGCAAGGGCGATGCCTGATCCTTCGTAAGGCCCGGTGGGGCCGGCGCGGGCCGGCGCCGGCCCCACCGGGCCCGAACCGATGCCGGCGGTCATGGCCAGGGCATTGACCGCAGACCCCGACGGCTGCGGGCGGGATCACGGCTGCTTGCCCCACAGCCACCCCTGCGCCCCGGCGCCCCACCCGTATGGCGCAGCCCTGTCCACCCGGGGCGATCGTTCGAGTGCGATGGATTTCCCGGAATCCACCCGCCCGGCCGAGCCGCTCTGCCATGCTCGGCCCGACATCATCGGACTCCGGGTGACCGGTGTCTCACGCAGGGTCAACCCAGGTCGGAGTGGGCAGTGCAGTACACGATCAGTGCGACGGCGTTCCTCGCGATCATCATCTTCGTCCGGCTCCGGCGCCCCACCCATTCCCGCAGCCGCGTCGACGAGGGCTTCACCGTCTTCACCGCCGTCGTGTTCGGTGTCCTGATCGCCACCACGGCCTGGGGGCAGGCGATCCTCCAGCTCGTCGGCATCGCCGTCCAGGCCACCCACTGACCGGGGGACGGGAGCGGACCCCGACGTCCGAGGGGCCGCCCGGTCCGGGATGCGGTGACCGGGAGGCGGCGGTCAGCATGGAGGAACGGCCCTGACCAAGGCAGGCCGCCGGGCCGGCAGTGTCCGCCGGCTCGACGTCCCGAGAACGCCGTCTCCCCGGCAGGAGTGGCCCATGAACGACTACCCCCCGATCGCGAACCACGGCTTGGTGGGAGACCTGCAGACCGCGGCGCTGATCGCCTCCGACGGGACCGTGGACTGGTGGTGCACGCCCCGGTTCGACTCGCCCAGCCTGTTCGCGTCGCTGCTCGACAGCGACCGCGGCGGCCACTGCCGCCTCGCCGCCGACCTCGGAGAAGACGCCACGGTGCGCCAGCTCTACCTGCCGGACACGCCGATCCTCATCACCCGGTTCCTGGCCGAGCAGGGCGTCGGCGAGGTCATCGACTTCATGGAACCCATCACCTCCGACGAGCCGGCCGCACGGCACCGGCTGATCCGGGTCGCCCGAGTGGTCCGCGGCAGCCTCCCGTTCGAGCTGATCTGCCGACCCCGCTTCGACTACGGCCGCGCCTCGCACACCCTCGACCGCCTCGACGACGGAAGCGCCGTCTTCCACGGTCCCGACGACGACCTGCACGTCCAGGCGACCGAGCAGATCACGCTCCACGCCGACGGCCACGACGTCTCCGCGCGTTTCACCCTGCACGCGGGCGAGAGCGCCGCGGTCGTCCTCACCAGCGAGACCGGCGCGCCGGGCACCCGTGGCGGGCACCCCGGCGGGCCACCGCCGACCGTCGAGGAGGTGACCGCGGCGTTCGACGCCTGCCGGGACTTCTGGCTCGGCTGGCTGCGCTCCTGCCGTTACAAGGGCCGCTGGCACGAGATGGTCGTCCGCTCCGCGATCACCCTCAAGCTGCTCACCTACGCGCCGACGGGTGCCCCGATCGCGGCGCCCACCATGGGCCTGCCCGAGCAGATCGGCAGCGAGCGCAACTGGGACTACCGCTACACCTGGGTCCGGGACGCGTCACTGTCGGTGCGCGCGCTGATCGACCTCGGCTTCACCGACGAGGCCGACGCCTTCCGGCGGTGGATGCGCGAGCGGCTGGAGGCCGGCGGCACCGCCTCCGGCGAGCCGCTGCAGATCATGTACCGCGTCGACGGGGAGCCCCACCTGACCGAGGAGGCCCTCGACCACCTGGAGGGCTACCGGCGCTCCGCCCCCGTGCGGGCCGGCAACGCCGCGGCCGACCAGATCCAGCTCGACATCTACGGCGAGGCGGCCTACGCCCTGGCCCAGAGCGAGGACATCGGCGGCATCCGCGGCTGGCAGGTGTTCGCCGATCTGATCGACTGGCTGTGCGACCACTGGGACCGCCCGGACGAGGGCATCTGGGAGACCCGCGGCGGACAGAAGAACTTCACCTACAGTCGGCTGATGACCTGGGTCGCCTTCGACCGGGCGATCCGACTGGCCACCACGCACTCCCGCCCCGCCGACCTCGCCCGCTGGCGCGAAGCCCGCGACACGGTCTTCCGGCAGATCATCGAGCGCGGCTGGAGCGACAACCGCCGGGCCTTCGTCCAGCACTACGACAGCGAGGTGCTCGACGCCTCCCTGCTCCTCATGCCCCGCGTCGGATTCCTGTCGCCCACCGACCCGGACTGGCTCAGCACGCTGGACGCGATGACCGACGAACTCGTCAGCGACAGCCTGGTCTACCGCTACGACCCGGCGGCCTCGCCCGACGGCCTCCAGGGGTCGGAGGGCACCTTCAGCCTGTGCAGCTTCCTGTACGTCGAGGCCCTCGCCCGCTCCGGCCGCGTCCACCAGGCCCGCTACGCCTTCGACAAGATGCTCACCTACGCCAACCACGTCGGCCTGTTCGCCGAGGAGATCGGCCCGTCCGGCGAGCAACTCGGCAACTTCCCGCAGGCGTTCACCCATCTCGCGCTGGTGGCAGCGGCCATCGCCCTCGACAAGGAGCTCGACCGCGCCGAACAGCAGCCGGGCGCCTGATCCTCCCGCCGTGAGAAGAGGCCGATCGTGACCGAGGATCCCGCAGCCGGCGAACAGCGCCGTCCGGCCCGGCCGGGCGCCGGGTCCCGCATGCTGGCGCCGCTCGCGCTGGCGCAGTTCATCTGCAGCTTCGCCGGCTCCAACATGAACGTGATGATCAACGACATCAGCCGCGACCTGAACACCACCGTCCAGGGCGTGCAGGTCGCGATCACCGTGTTCCTGCTCGTCATGGCCGCCCTGATGATCCCGGGCGGCAAGGCGACCGACCGGTTCGGCCGCAAGCGCTGCTTTCTCGCCGGCCTCGCCGTCTACGGGGTCGGCGCGATCCTCAGCGCGGTGTCCCCGGGGCTGGGCGTGCTGATCCTCGGCAACTCCGTCCTCGAAGGCGTCGGCACGGCCCTGCTCATCCCCCCGGTCTACATCCTGACCACCCTGCTGTACCCCGACCTGACCTCCCGAGCCCGCGCGTTCGGGGTCATCATGGCCGCCGGCGGCGTCGGGGCGGCAGCGGGCCCGCTGATCGGCGGCCTGATCACCTCCGCGATCAGCTGGCGCGCGGCGTTCGTCTTCCAGGCCGTGGTGATCGCGCTGATCATCCTGCTGAGCCGCACCCTCGTCGACCCGCTGCCCCCCGACCCCGACCGCCACTTCGATGTCCGGGGCGCCGTGCTGTCCGCGGGCGGGCTGGTCCTGATCGTCATGGGCATCCTGGCCGCCGACAACAACCTGTGGCTCGCCGGCGGCCTGATCGCCGCCGGAGCCCTCGTCCTGGCCTGGTTCCTGCACTGGATCCGCAGCGAGGAACGCGCCGGCGTGGAACCGCTGCTGTCGACCGCGCTCTTCCGCGACCGCACCTCGAACCTCGGCCTCGTCACGCAGAACGCCCAGTGGCTGCTGCTCATGGGAACCTCGTTCACCGTCGCCACCTACCTCCAGGTGGTCCGCGGCTACGACGCCATCGAAACCGGCGTCATCTTCACCGCCGCCACCGTCGGGGTGCTCGCCACCTCGCTCGCCGCCGAACGCCTCGCCGAGCGCTTCGCGCAGCGGACCCTCATCATCACCGGGTTCGCCCTCGCCGTCTGCGGCATCGCCGTCCTGCTCGCCCTGGTCGCCGGCAGCCCCAGCGCCTGGGCGTTCGCCCCCGGCCTGCTGCTGATCGGCCTGGGCCTCGGCGTCATGCTCACCCCCTCCGTGAACGTGGTCCAGTCCGCCTTCCCGGAGGACCAACAGGGCGAGATCTCCGGCCTGTCCCGGAGCGTCTCCAACCTCGGCTCCTCCTTCGGCACCGCCATCGCCGGCACCATCCTGATCGCGAACCTCACCAAGAACGCCTACGCCGCCGCGATGGCCACCCTCGCCCTCGCCGCCCTCATCGGCCTCGCCACCGCCACCCGCCTCCCCCGCACCGGCCCCACCGCCCCACCCCCGGCCGCCGCCCGGCCCCGGCCGTGACGCGGCGGGGCTGCGGCCCCTACGGGAGCAGGGCCAGCGCCTCCCGGAGGTTGTGTTCGGCGATGCCCTGCATGAACTCCCGGTCGGGGAAGTCGCCGTCGAGCAGTCGCAGGGGGCCGGCCACCAGGGAGAGGCGCATGGCCAGCAGGTAGAGGTCCAGGCGCCGTGGGTCGAGGCCGGGTCGGGCGAGGGCCGCGTAGCGCTCGTGGAAGCGCAGGCGGAGGAAGACGTGCTCCCACTCGGCGTCGAAGTGCATCAGGCCCTCGATGTCGATGAGGACGGCACGGCCTTCGGCGCTCACCAGGACGTGGTCCGGGCCCAGTTCCCCGTGGATCAGTCCGTACTCGGCGCGCGGGGCCACCAGGGCCGCCAGCTCCCGCAGACGGTCGTCCAGCCGGCCGTGCACCGCACCGATCCTCGGGTCGCGGCCCGCCGCCTCCCCGAGGTTCCGCAGGGCCCGGTCGAACACCAGCTGCTCGCAGGAGCTTCCGAGGGCGACGCCACCCAGCTCCAGCACGTCCACCCGGCCGTAGTGGGGCGCGCGGTGTCGCTGCATCAGGTCGAGCGTGCGGGCCAGGTCGTCCAGGACGCCCTCGGCGCGACCGGGATCGGTCTCGAAGAGCGCTTCCAGTGTGCCGCCGGAGACGTCCTCGACTAGGGCGACGTCCGCCGCGTACCGCTGCCTGGTGTCATCCGCCAACAGCAGGTGGGGTACACGCGCCCCGACCTCGTCCAGCCGGCGCCGAGCGGCCAGGAACGGCACCAGCCCGGAGGCCGGCGCGAACGGGTCCGTCGCATCGTCCTCGGCGGCGCCGGGCCAGAAGTTCTCACCGTCCGACCATCGGTAGACGATCACGCTCTCCGTCCCGCTCCCGTCGAGCCGGACCCGGTACACGCCCTTCTTGCTCCCCCCGCGCAAGCGGTCCACCCCTACGATCCGGCACCCCGCCCCCAGCGCCTGACGCACCACGTCCGACAGGTCCTCGGCCTCCGCGAATCTGCGCATCCGCAGAATCTACGCGACACCCCTCGGAGCGGGCACCGCAATTCAGCGCCACGGGCCGTTTCGCCATGGGTTTCACCGGCCGTCGGCCGTGGCCTTTTCGCGAACCCGGTGGTCCACTCCGGTAGTGCGGGCCTCCTGCGGCTCGCTCCGATGCGCCACGCCACGCGGTGAGCCGGGGAGGAGCAGCGGCTCCCCCGGTGGGGGGAGTCGGTACCTTCTTGCGGCGGAGGTGTGACGGGGGGTGGGCTGGGAGGTTGGAGGCAGTCGGGAACGGCCCGACTCCGCTCTCCCGATTGGGGATTGACCATGCGAACGCTCAGCAGTGCCATCGCGCTCACCACCGCGGCCGCGGCCCTCGCGGCCGGGTCGGCCGGGACCGCCGCGGCCGCGCCGGCCACTCCCGCACCGGCCCAGCAGCTCGTGCTGCACAGCTGGACCCTGCTCAACGAACACGGCCCGGGCCCCAACCCGGGCGAGCGGCTCACCGCGTGGGTCGACGCCCGTACGGTCGACGGCCGGCCCCGGGGTCACGTGGTGGTCCAGCACGTGTTCGAGAGGACCGGCACCACCCGGGCCGAGCTCGACGTCGACTGCCTGACCGTCGCCGGGGACGGCGCCATCACCGTGACCGGGCCCATCGCGCAGACCGTGGTCACCCCCTACGGGGGCGAGCCGTACCTGTTCGAGGAGGGCCTGCACCCCGAGGCCGGCCTCACCTTCTACCCGACCGACGAGCAGCACCAGCGCCGGGTCGGCTGGCAGCGGACCGGCGCCCCGGGGGGTTCCGAGGTCGTCAGGTGCGGCGCGGTGTCGCCCAGCCTCTGGATCATCGACGGCGGGACCTTCCTGCGTCGCACGCGCTGACCGCTGCCGGTCGGCGCCGGTCGAGCCGGACCGCTGCGTTCGCGAGGCGATCGACTGGGCTAGCATGCCTCTCCGGCAAACTCACCCATGATCGTCAACAGGGGAGAGCCCGCGTGGAGTTCAGGACGCGCCGGTGCGATGTGGAGCGAAGGACGGACGATGGCGTACGAGATCGTTGCTGAGCAGATCCGGATCGAGGCGGCCGCGGGGGCGCCGCCGATGGGGGCCTACCTCGCACGGCCCGCCGAGCCGGGGGACCACCCCGTCGTGCTCGTCGGGGCCGAGCTGTGGGGGGTGACGGAGGACGTCCGGAAGACGGTGCGGGACGTCGCCGCGCTCGGCTTCGTCGCTGTCGCGCCCGACCTCTACTACCGCGCGGGCGAGGAGGGGACGGCCGCCGGCATGGCGCAGAGCCCCGAGAACCGTACCCGGGCCTTCGCGCTGCTCGACGGGTTCGCCCGGGACGAGGTGGAGGCGGATCTGCGGGCCGCCGTCGCGCACGCCCGGCAGTACGCGGGGGCTTCGACGCGTACCGCCATGATCGGCTTCAGCCTCGGCGGGCACATCGCGTACTTCGCGGCGACCCGCCTCGAACTGGACGCCGTGGTGGCCTACTTCCCCGGCTGGCTGACGACCTCGGGCACGGCGCTGAGCCGCCCGGCCCCGCTCGCCGAGGACACCCCGGCCATCGCCCGGGTGGGCACGCGCATGCTGCTGTTCTTCGCCGGCCGGGACCATGTGATCGGCGCCGCCGAGCGCGAGGAGGTCGTCGCGGGTCTCGCCTCGGCGGGCGTCCCGCACGAGGTGGTCGTCTACCCCGAGGCGCAGCACGCCTTCTTCTTCCCGGGCCACCCGCCGTACGACAAGGAGTCCGCCGAGGACTCGTGGCGCAGGGCGGGGGCGTTCCTGAAGGGTGCGTGACCGCCTGCCGGCCTCCGCGCGCGGACGCCGGCAGGCGGGGGCGTGTGCGGCCGCCGGACCGGAACCGGCCGGTGCCGCAGACGTCTCCCGCACCATGACCTCGCCGCGCGGCGCCTCCGGCAGGAGCGCGAGCCCGCTCCTCGCGTTGTCGGCGGCGTGTGCCAGGCTGGGCTCGACCCACCTGAGGAGGAGCAGCATCATGCACAGGCCGAGCCGGCCCGAGGATCTGGACCACGGTGACCGGGTGTGGGCGAGGGCCGTCGCCTTCGCCCTCCTGGAGGCCGCCCACGGCAACCCCGAGGGCTACTGGCTGGACGAGCACGGGGTGTGGTGCGACGCGACGGGCGGCTCCTACTGGTGGCGCGTCACGCGGTGCGAGGGCGGCGGCGTCGTCTTCTGCGGGCAGGACTCCGACGGCAGCCGGACCCACGTCGACGGCCGGCAGATCGACTTCCTCGCCGGCGGTCCGTCGTGGCTGCCCTGGGAGGCGCTGCGCGAGGACGCCGAGGGGAACCTGTTCGGCTTCGTCTACTGGTGGCAGGCCGGGGCCTGGCACCGCATCCCGTACCCGGAGTCGCTCGACGACGACGGACTGTCCGGCGCCGCCGGGTGGTTGGGCTCGGAGGCGGAGTTCGCCGACGAGGCGGCCGAGCTCGCCGCCGTCCGGCCCGCGGACGCGGCGGCGTTCACCGATGCGCTCGCCCGGTTCGTCCGGCACGCCGAGGCGCGCACCGTGGACGCCGCGGTGGTGGCGGATCTGCTGGCGGCGGCCGGTCCGGAGCACGAGGACCGCCGTCCGCTCCTGCTGAAGCCGGCGCTGGACGTCGCCGAGCGGGCCGGGATCACCCGGCCCGCCGGGCTCGGCTGATCGCCCCGGCCGGGGCCACGGCCGACGTGAGACGTGAGCGGGGCCGCCGCCGGGAACCACCCGGCCGCGGCCCCGCGACCCACCGGCAGGACTACCGCGTGACGGACCCTCAGGCGGCCAGCGTCTTGAGCGTCTCGAACGCGGTGTCCCGGGACTTCTCCGCCAGCGGCTTGAGCGCGGCCATCTGCGGCACGATCGCGGCCAGCGTCAGCTCGGCGTGGACGAAGGTCAGGTCGTCCGCCAGGCCGATCGCGCCCAGGACGGCGCGCAGGTACGGCTCCTGGTAGTCCCAGCCCTCACGGGGGGTGCCGGGGGCGTAGGAGCCGCCCCGGGCGGTGACCACCACGACGGACTTGCCGCTGAGCAGGCCCGGGTCGCCGCCGGGAGCCACCATGTGGGCCGGGGTGACGAGACGGTCCACCCACGCCTTGAGCGTCGACGGGATGGTGTAGTTGTACATCGGGGCGCCGATGATCAGCGTGGTCGCCTCGCGCACCTCGGCGGTGACCGCCTCGCTGAGCGCCCGCTCCTCCGGGGTCTCGCCGTGCTCGCCGCTCGGGTCGAGCAGGGCCTCGCGGACGGCGTGCGTGATGTGCGGGACGGGCTCGGCACCCAGGTCGCGGTAGACGTAACCGCCGTCGGGGTGGTTCTCGCGCCACTGGGTGGCGAAGTAGGCGGACAACTCGCGGGACACGGAGCCGTCGTGACGAATGCTCGCGTCGATGTGCAGCAGGGAAGGCATGAAGGCGACCTCGGGTGGTATCAGGGGCGAATCAAAGCATCGCCACCGGTCGGCCGCGTCAGCGGTGTGACGCGGTCTCCGGTGCCGTCGAACCACGGGTGGTCATGGCCGGACACCCGGCCAGGCCCCCCGGACGCGTCTCCGCCGCCCGTTCGGCGCCGGTACGCGATGTCGACGGTAGACATTGACGCCGACGTCAAAGCAAGCGCTTCAGCACTCCTGCCCACTCGCTGCGTCGACGAACCGGCTCCGCGGCGCCCTGCTCCGCCGCTCCCCCACCTGTCGGGCCGGCGCCCCGTGCTCAGCCGCCGCCCATCCCGCCCTGCGCGGCCACCATGGTCGTCCCCAGCCCGTCGACCGCCTTGGCCAGCCCGGGCGCCCGCTCCCCCAGCCGCGCGGTGAGGGCCGCGATGCGCCCGGCGTGCGTCCGCTGCTCCTGGCGCGACAGCACCAGCCGCACCTGCCCGTGCGCGGCCAGCGCCGCCAGCACCGCGTCCGCGAACGCCACCTCGCCCACCGGCTCCTCGCCACGGACCAGTTCGGCCACCCGGAGCTGCCGGTCCAGCGCCTCCCGGGGGTCGGGCATCGCCACCGGCCGCCGCGGCACGACGGGGCCGTAGGGGTCACGGTCCCGGACCGTCAGCACGCCGAGGACGGCCAGCCGCTGCTCGACGGCGTCCAGCGTCTCCTCGCGGCCGCGTTTGATCCACGACTTCCAGCCGCGCCGCCGTGCGGCCACCTCGGCCAGGACGGCGTCCAGCACCGGGTCCCCGGCGGGGCCGACGCCGGGTGCCACCAGCACCCGGCCCCGGCCGTCCTCGACGAGGTCACCGCGGTGGGCCAGCTCGGCCAGCGCGGCGGCGCGCAGCAGGAACCCGGCCCGGGTGCGGTCCTGGAGGGCCTGGGCCCGGGTGTCGTAGGCCATCAGGTAGGTGGCCAGGTGCAGCGGTCGGCTCATACCGCCGACGATACGGCGCACCGCCCCGGCCGCCATCCGCCCGCAGGAGGGCATCGGCCTCCCACCTGCGGCGTACCCCGCGGCACGCACCCGGACCAGGGAGCTGCCCGGCCCCGGCCGCACCGGCCGGCCCGGGGACCCGACCGTCACCAGCGCCGGCCCCTGCGCCGACTTCTGGCTGCTGGGGCTCGTCGAACCGCGCTGAGCCGAACCGCGTCGACGGGACGGACGGCCCCGGTCGATAGGCGGGCTCCTCCTCCTTCCGGCGGAGCCCGCACGACACCCCCGGGGGAGGCCGTCGCGACCTCGGGCGGACGCCCGCCCCGGCGGGCCGGGGCCAGGCTGGCATCAGCCGGAAGGGAATCCGGCGCTTCTCGGGAGGGACACCGTCATGACCGTCAGCACGTCACCGTCAAGGCTCCGCCGCTCGGCCGCCGGAGCCGCGATCGCCGCCCTGGCGACGGCCGGCCTCCTGGGCACCGCGGCGCCGGCGGCCCTCGCGGCGACGTCCGGTGGCGTCGTGGCAACCGCCCCGGCGCGGCCCGTGACCGACGCCGCCGCGCTGGACCGGGCGATCCGGGCCGTGGTGTCGGAGGGCGGCTCCAGCGCCGTGCAGGCCGAGGTGCGCGAGGACGGCCGCCGGGTGTGGCGGGGCGCGGCGGGCGTCGCCGACCTGCGCAGCGGAGCGCCGGTGCCCGAGGACGCCCGGTTTCGGATCGGCAGCGTCACCAAGACCTTCGCCGCCACCGTGGTGCTCCAGCTGGTCGCGGAGGGGAGGATCGCCCTGGACGCCCCGGTCGAGCGGTACCTGCCCGGGGTCGTACCGAACGGCGGCGCGATCACCGTGCGCCGGCTGCTGAACCACACCAGCGGTCTCTACAACTTCACGGACGACGCCCGGTTCAGCACCGAGGGCGAGGCGGCCGACCGCTGGCTGCGGGTCGGGCGCTGGACCACCTACCGGCCGCAGGACGTCGTCGACCTCGCCAACGCCCACCCGCCGTACTCGGAGCCCGGCCCGTGGCACTACTCCAACACCAACTACGTGCTGCTCGGGATGATCGTCCAGCGGACGACCGGGCGCTCCTGGGCGGACGAGGTCGAGCGCCGCGTCATCCGCCCGCTGGGCCTGTCCGGGACGTCGATGCCCGGCTCCTCGCCCTTCGTCCCCGGGCCGCACGCCCACGGATACCTCCCGCGGGCCGACGGCCCGGTCGACATCACCCTGCAGAACCCCTCCGCCTTCGGGCCGGCGGGCGCCGGGATCTCGACCACCGCCGACCTCACCCGCTTCAATGCCGCGCTGCTCGGCGGCAGGTTGCTGGGCCCGGCCGAGCTGGCCGAGATGAAGCAGCAGGTCACCACGGACACCGGGGGCGGCTACGGGCTCGGGCTGGTGCGGTACCCGACCGCCTGCGGCGACTACTGGGGGCTCAGCGGCGGGATCGCGGGCTACGGCACGATCGTGATGGGCGACGCCGCCGGGCGCCGGCAGCTGGCGATCTCGCTGAATCCCTACGAGCTGAGCGAGGCGACCGGCCGCACCTTCCAGGCGTTGATCGACACGGCCACCTGCGGCGGCGCCGCCGCGCCCACGGCCTCCGCCGCCCCGCCCGGCCGCTGACCCCGGCGCGGCCCCCGGACCGCCGCGGAGCCGGTCCGGGACGGTCCGGACGGGCCGGGGCGGTCCGGGCCGCTCCCGCGCTCAGCCGTTCGGCAGGATCACCGCGCGGCCGTTGATCAGCCCGGCGTGCAGGCGCTCGTACGCCAGCGGGGCGTCGTCGATGCCGTAGGTCTCGACGTGCACCTCGACCGCGCCGGCCCGGGCGAGGTCCAGCACCTCGATCAGCTCGGGTCGGGTGCCCCAGTACGGGGAGGCCACCGACACCTCGTACGGGAGGGTGCCGAAGCCGACCGGCAGGGAGCCGCCGCCGAGGCCGACGATCGTCACGTCGCCCTCCACCGCCGCCATCGCGCCGGCCGAGGCCACCGTCGGCGGGGCGCCGACGAAGTCCAGCACCACCTGGGCGCCGACGCCGCCGGTGAGGGCGCGGACCGCCGCCGGTGCCGAGGCGTCCGAGAGCACCGCCTCGTGCGCGCCCACGGCCCGGGCCAGGGCCAGCTTCTCCTCGGTCACGTCCAGGGCGACCACCCGGGCCGCCGTCATCGCGCGCAGCAGCTGGATCGCGACATGGCCGAGGCCGCCGGTGCCGATCACCACGGCGGTGCTGCCCGGCACCAGCTTGCCCAGCGAGCGCTTGATCGCGTGATAGGGCGTCAGACCGGCGTCGGTCAGCGGGACGGCCCGCACCGGGTCGAGACCGCCGAGCGGTACCAGGTGCCGCGGGTCGTCGACGATCATGTACTCCGCCATCGCGCCCGGGGCACCCAGGCCCGGTGGGCGGATGCCGAGCTCGGCGGCGCGCAGGCAGTAGTTCTCCTTGCCCTCCGCGCATTTGGCACAGCTGCCGCAGCCCCAGGGCCCGTACACGGCGACCGGGTCGCCCTCGGTGAAGCCGGTCACTCCGGCGCCGAGCGCCGCGACGGTGCCGACGCCCTCGTGGCCGAGGGTCAGCGGCAGCGGGAAGGACAGCTGCTCGGCGGGCAGGCTCATCACGGCGATGTCGGAGTGGCACACGCCCGCGGCGGTGACCTTCAGCAGGACCTGCCCGGGGCCGGGCTCCGGATCGGGGACGGTGACCACCTCGGGGGCGGCGCCGGCCGTGCGGTACTGGACTGCCTTCATCGTCGTGACTCTCCTTCGGTGCGGGCGCGTTCGGGACGGGCGTCCGGTGCGCGCGGCGTGCGGTGTCCCCCCGGAATCGGCCGGGTCAGCGGGCCGCGTAGGCGCCGTCGACCAGGTGGTAGCTGCCGTGGACGAAGGAGGCCCGGTCGGAGAGCAGGAAGGCGGTCAGCTCGGCGACCTCCTCCGCGCGGCCGAGCCGGCCGGCCGGGTGCAGCGCGACCAGCGCGTCGCGGGCGGCGGCGTCGGCGTCGCGCAGCAGCGGCGTGTCGATGAAGCCCGGGCCGACGGCGTTGATCCGCACGCCCTGGGCGGCGTACTCCAGGGCGGCCGTCTTGGTGAGGCCGACCACGCCGTGCTTCGCGGCGGCGTAGGCGGGCGAGCCGGCGAAGCCGTTGGTCCCGAGGATCGAGGCCATGTTGACGACGGCGCCGCCGCCGGCCGCGAGGATGGCGGGGATCTCGTAGCGCAGCGAGTAGAAGACGCCGTCCAGGTTGGTGGCCAGCACCCGCCGCCAGTCCTCGGGCTCGTAGGCGCCGGTGGGGGCGGCCGCCCCGGCGATGCCGGCGTTGTTGACGGCCAGGTGGAGGGCGCCGAGCCCGTCGACGGTGGCCCGGACGGCGGCGCGCACCGACTCCGGGTCGGTGACGTCCACGTCGACGGCCAGGGCGCGGGCTCCGGCGGCCGACAGCTCGGCGGCGGCCTCGCGGGCGCCCGCCGGGTCGAAGTCGGCGATCGCGACGGCGGCGCCGCCGGCCGCCAGTCGCCGGGCCACCGCGAGGCCGATGCCGGAGGCGCCTCCGGTGACCAGCGCGGTCCGGCCGGTGAACTCCTGGGTGTAGTCGATGCCGGTCATGGCGGTCGTTCCTTTCGTACCGGTGCGCGCCGGGTGGGCGCGCTCGTTCACACCGCCGTGCCGTCGGGTGGCGGTTCGGCGGTGAGCAGCTCGAAGGCCTGCTCCAGCAGGTCGGGCAGGTCGGGGGCCGCGCCGGTCGCGGGGTGCCGGACCCAGGCGCGGGAGGCGGCCTGGAGGGCCGCGACCCCGAGGCCGATGGCGACGGCCGGGCGCAGGTCGTGCTCGGCGTCCAGGCCGAGCCGGGCGGCGGCGATCCGGATGGACGCCTCCTCCTCGTCGACGCAGATCCGCCGGTAGGCGGCGGTCAGCGCGGGTTCCGCGGCGATCAGGCCGAACAGCTCGCGGACGCCGGGGCGCCGGTGCCAGGCCGGGTCGAGGTCGTCCCGCAGCCAGACCCGCAGGGCCGCGCGGTACGCGGTCAGCGGGGTCTCGGCGGCGGGGCGCTCGGCCAGGGCCGCGTTGATCCGGGCGAAGTCGGCCCGCAGGCAGTCCAGTACGGCGTCCTCCCGGGAGGGGAAGTACCGGCTGAAGGTGCGCCGGGAGACGTCGGCCAGGTCGGTGACGTCCTCCACGGAGACGGCGGCCAGGCCCCGCTCCAGGACCAGCCGCAGGGCCGCGGCGGCCAGCGACTCCCGGGTTCGGCGTGCCTTGCGTTCGCGCCGGCCCTCGGGGGCCGCTCCCGCTGCCTCTTCGATGCTCACGTCGTCCACCGTACACCCGGAAATGTCCCACTGGGACATGAGTCCCGGCGAGACATCCGACAGGTCAGCTCGGTTCGGGATGGAACCGGTGCAGGCCCTTGCGGTCGTAGTAGGTGGTCATCGCGAAGCCGAAGACCAGGGCCGCGACCGTGCCGATCGCGATCATCACCCAGGCTCGCGCCAGCCCGGCGTCGGCCTGCGCGTCGAAGTAGAGGATGGCCCGGACGCCGTCGCTGAGCTGGCGCATCGGCTCGAACACCGCCAGCCCCCGGTAGAAGGTCGGCAGCGCCTGGAGCGGGATGGTCGCCCCGGAGGACGGCAGCGACAGGGCGATGAAGACGAACATGCTGATCAGCTGCCCGATCCCGCCGAACGCGGCGATCAGTGCCTGCGCGCCGAGCCCGACCGCCGCGCTGGCGCAGACCGAGAAGACCCAGAGCAGCGGCAGGTGCGAGGCGTCCATCCCGAGCACCACCACGGTCGCCAGCATCACCAGACTGGAGGTCAGCACCGAGAGGCAGACGGACATCACGCAGGTGACGGTCAGCGTCTGGGTGCGGCTGATCGGCACCAGCGGGTGCTGCATCCGCAGCGGCCCCAGCTCGCTGGCCGCGTAGCCGAGCGCAACGTCCACACCGTTGCTGATCACGTTGGCGCCCAGGAAGCCGGCCAGCACGAGGAGCAGCGTGTAGTAGAACGCCGTCAGGCCCAGCCCGCTGTGCGGGCCGATGGGGTGGCCGACCTTGACCTCGACGGCCGCCGGGTCGGCCAGCTGGAGCAGCGTCGCGTTGATCGCCGCACCCCCGCCGGCCGCCGGCTGGGCCTGCGCCTGCGCCTGCGCCGTGAGGGTCTTGCCGAGCTGCGTCGAGGCCTGTTGCGCGGCCGCCTGGGTGATCGAGGAGGCCAGCGAGGACGCGAGACTGCCCACCCCGGGGTTGGTCAGCACCGTCAGCGTGGGCCGCGGCGGCATCGGCTGCGCGGGCGCGCCCAGCGCGGCCACGGCGGCGGTGAAGCCGGCCGGGACCTCCAGCGCGCCCGCGAGCTTGCCCGAGGCCAGCTGGTCGTCGGCGGCGGCCTGGTCGAGCAGCCGCCAGGAGACCTGCCCCTGCGGGTCCGGCGCGGCCGCGATGCCGGCCGTGATCTGCGCGCCGAGGTTCTGCGGCTGGCCCGCCACGACGGCCCCCTGGTCGGCGTTGACCAGGCCGATCGGCAACCGGTGCAGGTCCGCCCGGGGGTTGATGATGCCGCCCAGGTAGAGCAGCGACAGCAGGAAGGCCACCGTGCCGACGATGACGGTCGGGACCATCCAGACCTTGGGGTTGCGGAGCACCTGCCAGGCCCGTACCCGTACCACCGCCACCCCGCCCTCGGGCCGCTTCGAAGTCATGGCTCTCCCGTGCGCGTCGTCCGGTCGTCCCGCCCCCGCCAGAAGGTAGCGGCCGACCTCCGTCCGACCGGCGCGCCTCGCCCGAACAGCCCGCAGGCCGACCCGGTCGGCAGCGTCCGGACCGGGTCGGAGGCGGGACCTCCGGTCCCGCCCTGGCGCACTGACTAAGCGCTTGCTTAGACTCTCCCTCGTCGCGGGAGGTCCGCCGTACCGCGCTCCAGCTCAGTCCAGCCACCGGGAGCCGCCATGTTGTCCGCAGAGAACCGCCAGATCCGCCTCGCCCGCCGGCCGGTGGGCGAGATCGGCCCCGAGGACTGGGAACACGTCACCGAGCCGGCCGCGGCGCCGGGCGAGGGCCGGTTCGCCGGCCGCACCCGCTACCTCTCGCTGGACCCGGCGATGCGCGGCTGGCTGGACGACCGCCCCTCCTACCTGCCGCCGGTCGGGATCGGCGAGGTGATGCGGGCCGGGTCGGTCGTCGAGGTCACCGAGTCCAACCACCCCGGCTTCGCCATCGGCGACCTGGTCGCGGGCCTCTTCGGCGTCCAGGAGCACGTGGTCTCCGACGGGAAGGGCGCCGTGCGGATCGACCCCGCGCTCGCCTCGCCGTCGACCTTCCTCGGCGCGCTCGGCAGCCCGGGCATGACGGCGTACTTCGGCCTGCTGGACGTCGGCGCGCTCAAGGAGGGCGAGACGGTGGTGGTCTCCGGCGCCGCGGGCGCCGTGGGCAGCATGGTCGGCCAGATCGCCAAGGCGAAGGGCTGCCGGGTCGTCGGCATCGCCGGCGGCGCCGAGAAGTGCGCCGTGCTGACGGACGAGCTCGGCTTCGACGCGGCGGTCGACTACCGCGCCGGGAACGTCCGGAAGGCGCTGCGCACCCTGGTGCCGGACGGCATCGACGTGTACTTCGACAACGTCGGCGGGGAGATCCTGGACGCCGCCCTGGCCTGCCTGGCGATGCGCGCCCGGGTGGTCGTCTGCGGCGCGATCAGCCAGTACAACGCCACCGACGTCCAGGGGCCGTCGAACTACCTGTCGCTGCTGGTGCGCCGGGCCCGGATGGAGGGCTTCGTGGTGTTCGACTACGCGCCGCGCTACAAGGAGGCCGCGCGGGAACTCGGCGGCTGGATCGCCGAGGGGCGGATCAAGGTGCTGGAGCACGTGGTCCGCGGCACGGTGGACGACTTCCCGCAGACCCTGCAGATGCTCTTCCGGGGCGAGAACACCGGCAAGCTCGTGCTCGAACTCGTCTGACCGGCCTGGGCGGCGCGGCGGCGGTGAGGGCCCGCGCGGCGGCGCGGCGGGCGGCGGCGCGACGGCGGTGAGAGCCTCGGACCTCGGCGGCGCGACGGCGGTGAGAGCCTCGGACCGCGGCGGCGCGACGGGCGGCGGCGCGGCGGGCGCTCAGACGGTGAGCGGGCCGTCGGACGGCGAGACCGGTGCGGGCAGTTCGGTGCGCCCGCGCAGGTGGCGGTCGACGGCGGCCGCCACCGCCCGGCCCTCGGCGATCGCCCAGACGATCAGCGACTGGCCGCGCCCGGCGTCGCCCGCGACGAACACGCCGTCCGCCCCGCCTGCGAACTCCTCGTCGCGGACGAGGGTGCCCCGCGGGCCGACGGCGAGGCCGAGTTGGCCGACCAGCCCGCCGTCCCGGCCGGGCCCGGAGAAGCCGGCGCCGGGGAAGCCCGGGCCGGCGAAGCCGAGGGCCAGCAGGGCGAGGTCCGCCGGGAGGGTGCGTTCGGTCCCGGGCCGGGGGCTGCGGTCGCCCCGCCGCGCCTCGGCGAAGCGGACGGCCGCCAGCCGGCCGTCCGGGCCCGCCTCGAACCCCACCGTGGCCGCCGCGAACACCCGGGGCTCGGCGGCCGGGCCGCCGGCCTCCTCGTGCGAGGTGGTCACCCGGTAGACCTTGGGGTGCACGGGCCAGGGCTGGCCGGAGGCGCGGCGCCCGGGCGGGCGGGGGTTGATGTCGAACTGGGTGACCGTCGCGGCCCGCTGGCGCAGCGCGGTGCCCAGGCAGTCGGCGGCGGTGTCGCCGCCTCCGACGATCACTACGTGGCGGCCCTCGGCGGAGACCGGCGAGACGGGGTAGTCGCCCTCGTCGACCCGGTTGGCGAGGGTCAGGTAGCTGATGGCCTGGTGCACGCCGGCCAGCTCGCGGCCGGGTACCGGGAGGTCGCGGCAGCGGGTCGCGCCGACCGCGACCACCAGGGCGTCGCTGCGGGCGCGCAGTTCGTCGGCGGGCAGGTCGTGGCCGACCGCGACACCGGTGCGGAAGACCGTGCCCTCGGCCCGCATCTGGTCGATCCGCCGGTCCAGCCGGTGCTTCTCCAGCCGGAACGCCGGGATGCCGTAGCGCAGCAGGCCGCCGATCCGGTCGGCGCGTTCGTAGACGGTCGTGGTGTGGCCGGCCCGGGTCAGCTGCTGGGCGGCGGCCAGCCCGGCGGGGCCCGAGCCGACCACGGCCACCCGCAGGCCGGTCAGCCGCTCGGGCGGCTGCGGCAGGTCGTAGCCGCTCTCCAGCGCCCGGTCGGCGATCGCCAGCTCGATGTTCTTGATCGTCACGGCCTCCGCGTCGATCGCCAGTACGCAGGCGCTCTCGCACGGGGCGGGGCAGAGCCGGCCGGTGAACTCGGGGAAGTTGTTGGTGGCCAGCAGACGCGCGGCGGCCGCGCGCCAGTCGTCGTGGGCGACCAGGGTGTTCCAGTCCGGGACGAGGTTGCCGAGCGGGCAGGCGTGGTGGCAGAAGGGCAGACCGCAGTCCATGCAGCGGGCGGCCTGGTCACCGGCGACCGGCAGCGTCGCGCCCTCCCGGTAGACCTCGCGCCAGTCTCCCAGCCGCTCCTGCGGGTCCCGGCGCTCACGGGGGCGCCGGGGCGTGGTGAAGAAGGCCATGCGGTCGGCCAGGGGATCAGCCATCGCGGTCTCCGGCGGGGCGTGCCATCGCGGGGCGGTGGCGCCGCCGTCCCGCGCCCCGACGGGCGCGCGACCGCACTGCGCACCACCGTGTGGCCACCGTACGCCTGCGAACCGCCCGGCGACAGCGGCCGGCCGTCGCCAGGGCGCCTCGGTCGGCCATGCTCGGGCGCCGGGTGGCCGGAAGTGAACGTTCCGGTCCGAATTGACGGCGTACCGTCGTATGGTCTTAGCGCCGTGAGCGGTCGAACCCCTTGATCCCGCCGACGGCGCCGCCCTAGGATCCAAATGAAATGTCACATGGCAATGGAGCCGTCGTGGGGGATCACACCGTTCCGAGCCGGGGTACCGCCACGAGCGCCCTGCCCAGGCCGTTCTACCGGCTCGCCGTCGGGGACGCCGTCTCCAGCTACGGCAGCCAGCTCAACATGGTCGCGCTCAGCCTCTTCGCCTACGAGGCCGCGGGCAACGCCCTCGGCACCGCCGGGTACCTGACGCTGCGTCTGCTCGGCGGCTTCGGCGCCGGCGTGCTCGCCGGGCGCGTCGTCGCCCGCCTCGACCGCCGGCTGCTGATGGTCGGCTGCGCCTTCACCCAGGCCACCGGCCTGGTGGCGCTCGCGATCGTCCCCGACCACCTCCGGATCCCGGTGCTCTACCCGCTGGCCCTGCTCTTCGGCGCGGCCGGCACGCTCAGCGCCGTCGCGCTGCGCAGCAGCGTGCCCGAGATGGTCGGCCCGGAGCACCGGGCCCGCGCCAACGGGGTGCTGGTGACCGGGCGTTCGACGGCGATGGTGCTCGGGTTCGCCTCGGCCGGCGTGCTGGTGGCCTGGGCCGGGTTCCAGGCCGCGCTGCTCACCGACGCCGCCAGCTTCGTCGTGTTCGGCACGGTCGTGCTGCGACTGCCGCTGCGCACCCGGGCCGAGCGCGACGGAGCGACGGAGCGCCCGGCGGCCGAGCCGGGCGGGCGGTTCGCCGGGCTGGTGCTGCTGCGCACCCTGCCGGTGATCGGCGCGATGGTCGCCATCCGGCTGGTCGACGCCTTCGGCTCGGCCGCGCACAACATCGGCCTGCCGGTGTTCGCGACCCGGACGTCCCCGGAGAACCCGGCCGCCGTGCTGGGCCTGTTCTGGGCCACCTGGGCGGTCGGCAGCCTGGGCGCCCACCAGCTGGTCTCCCGACTCCTCGTCAAACGCGGCCGGGAGCCGGGCGAGCGGGCCTTCGCGGTCGGCACCGCGCTGATGTCCACCTGCTTCATCCTCGCCTTCACCGGGCTGCCGACCCCGCTCTTCCTCGTCGTCGCGCTCGGCGCCGGGCTCGCCGACGGCTTCACCGAGATCTCCTACACCACCCGGATCCAGGCCGTCGACGACGACCGGCGCGGCCAGGCGTTCGGGCTGGTGGCGAGCGCCGAGAGCCTCGGCATGGGCGTCGGGATGCTGCTCAGCGCCGGGCTGATGGAGCGGTTCAGCCCGCTCACGGTGGTCGGCTTCTCGCACGCCGTGCCGATCGCGCTGGCCGCCGGGTTCCTGCTGATGGTGGGGGTCGGCGCCCGTCGGCGGCGCGCGCCCGCCGCGCGGCCCGTCCCCGCCGACCACTAGCCGCGTACCGGCCCTCCCCCACCGGGCGGCCGAGCCCCGGGCGACCGCCCGCGGTACCCGCCCGACCGCCGTACCGGCCGCCCCGGCCGCCGCCCGCCGTCACCCCGCCGTACCGCGCCCCGCCCGCCCTTGTCGCAGAGCCCAGGAAGGTACGACCCGCATGAGCGTCCCCGGCCCCGACCGCCCCAGAGCCGACGTGGTGGAGGGCCGGCTGCTGCGCCACCCCGGCCTGGCCGGCTGCGCCCTCGTCCCCGGCGGTTCCCCGGGTGGCGCCGAGCCGATCGTCTACCTGGTGCCGGCCGACGACCGGGACCACGCCGGACTGCGCCGCTGGGCCGCCGCCCACCTGCTGGAGGACGCCCCCGACGCGGAGATCCGCCTGGTCGACGGCATCCCCCGGACCGCGGAAGGGGCGGCCGACGCCGCCGCCCTGGCCGCCGCCCGCGACCCGCGCGAGCACCCCCGCCCCGCCCGCCGGCACCTGAGCGAACTCACCGGCCGCTGGCGCCCGTTCGGCGCCGCCGCGCCGGCCGCACCGGAGCCGCCGGCGGAGCCCGCGCCCGCGCCCGCGGCCGGCGGGCCCGCCGTCGCCGTCGGACCCGCCCTGACGGCGCTGCCCGACGGCCCCGCCGACCTGCCCGACGCGCTGCTGCGCGCCGCCCGGCTGCACCCCGAACGCGGCCTGCACCTGGTGCGCGCCGACGGCGGCGCCACCACCCTGCGCTACCCCGAGCTGCTGGACCGGGCGCTGCGCGTGCTCGGCACCCTCACCGCGGCGGGCCTCGGCCCGGGCGACCGCGCGATCCTCCAAGTCCCGGACCTGGAGCACTACTTCCCCGCGCTCTGGGCCTGCCTGCTGGGCGGCGTCCTGCCCGTCACGGTGGCCCGCCCGCCGGGCTACGACCGCCCGGGCCCCGTCCTGGAGAAGCTGGTCAACGCCTGGGAGACGCTGGAGCACCCGCCGGTGCTGGCCGCCGGTGAGGCCGTCGCCGGGCTCGCGGGCATCGGCCGGCTCGACCCGCGGGCCGCCGGTCTGCGGGTGATCCCGGTCGACCGCTCCGCCGCGCAGCCGCCCGCCGCGCCGCACGGCGCCGGCGGCGATGTCGCGATCCTCCAGCTGTCCTCCGGCTCCACCGGGCGCTCCAAGGCGATCCGGATCAGCCACCGCGGCATCCTGGAGTACGTGGCGGGCGCCTGCGAGCAGGGCTTCGCACCCGGCGACCCGACCGTCAACTGGCTGCCGCTCGACCATGTCGCGGGCCTGCTGATGTTCCACCTGCGGGACGTCGTGGCGGCCTGCGACCAGACCCACATCCCCACCGAACTCGTCCTCGCCGACCCGCTGTTGTGGCTGGACACGCTGGAACGCCGGGGCGCCGCGCACTCCTGGTCGCCGAACTTCGGCTACCGCCTGGTCGCCGAGGCGCTGCGGGCCGCCCCCGAGCGGCGCTGGGACCTCTCGGCCGTCAAGTCCCTGATCAACGCGGGCGAGCAGTGCACCGAGGGCGTCGCCGAGGAGTTCCTGGCCAGGCTGGCCCCCTCCGGTCTGCGGCCCGACCACCTGCTGCTCGCCTGGGGCATGGCCGAGACCTGCACTGTCATCACCTACAAGCGCTACGGCGAACCCGGCGCCGTCCAGGTCCTGGCCACCGACTCGCTGACCGGAGCGCTGCGGCCGCTGCCGGAGGGCTCGGACGAGGCGGCCACCCGTTTCCTCTCGATGGGCCGCCCGGCCGCCGGCGCGCGGCTGCGGGTCGCCGACGACCGGGGCGCCGTCCTGCCCGAGCTGCGGATCGGACGGCTCCAGGTCTCCTCCGGCCGGGTCACTCCCGGCTACCTGAACAACCCGCGGGCGGACCGCGAATCCGCCACCGCCGACGGCTGGTTCGACACCGGGGACCTCGCCTACCTGCGCGACGGGGAGGTGATCCTCACCGGTCGGCGCAAGGAGATCATCATCATCAACGGCGTCCACCACTTCTGCCACGACCTGGAGGACGTGGTGTCCGCCGTCGACGGGGTGCTCTCCGGTCACGTCGCCGCGTGCGGGGTGCCCGACGAGCGCAGCGGCAGCGAGCAGTTGGCGGTCTTCTTCGTGGCCGCCCCGGAGGCGGGCGAGCCGCACCGGACGGCGGGCGCCGTACGGGCCGCGCTGGCCGAGCGGTTCGGGCTGTCGGCCGCGCTGGTGCTGCCCGTCCCGGCCGCCGACTTCCCCCGCACCACCAGCGGCAAGATCCAGCGCACCGCGATCCGCGCCCGGCTGCTGGACGGCGGCCTGGACGCGCTGATCACCCGCCTCGACCTCGCCGAGGGCAACGCCCGCACCGTGCCGGACGTCGTCCGCCGCGCGGCCTGGGAGCCCCGGCCCGCGCCGGACGCCGCGCCGGTGCCACCGCCGGGGACCGTCCTGCTGCTCGGGCCGGTGGGACCGGGCACGTTGTCGGACGCACTCGCCGCCGTGCTGCCGGACACCGTCCAGGCGTCCCAGGCCGAGTCCTTCGCCCGGCTGGGCGACGGCTACGCGCTCGACCAGCGGCGGGCCGGGAGCTGGCCGCGGCTGCTGGACGAGCTGGAGGCGGCCGGCCGCCGCCCGCACCGGGTGCTGCACCTGTGGGCGCAGGTTGCCGAGCCGGACGAGGTGCTGTGCGGCGAGGCCCTGCTCGGACTGACCCGGGCGCTGGCCCACCGGTACGGCGGTGGTCCGGACGGGGTCGAACTCGTCACTGTCAGCGCCGGGTTGCACGCGCTCGCCGACGGCGAGCTGCCGCGGCCGGTCGCCGCGCCGACCGCGGCCCTGACCGCCGGGGCCCGGGCCGAGCGGTTGCTCGCCGGGGCCCGCCACCTCGACCTGCCCGCCGACGCCCCGGCGGACCCGCGGGCCGTGCTGGCCTTCCTCGCCGACCCGCGGCGCGAGCCCGAGGCCGCCTGGCGCGACGGGCGCCCCTACGTACCCCGGCTCGGCCCGCTCGCCCCGCTCACCGCGCCGGAGGCCGCCGCCGCACCGGCCTGCACGCTGCTCTCTCCCGGGGCCCGCTGGCTGGTGACCGGCGGACTGGGCGGCCTCGCCGGGGAACTGCTCCCGGAACTGCTCCGCAGGTACGGCCCGCACCTGCTGCTGGTGGGGCGCACCGACCCGGCCGCGGGTGGTCCGGCGGCGGCCGCGCGCCGCGCCGCGCTGGAGCGCCTGGTGCGGGCCGGCGGCCGGGTCGAGTACCGGACGGCCGACGTGACGGACCGCCGGGCCCTGGCGGCCGCCGTCGCCGAGGCCGAACAGGCCTGGGGCGCGCCGCTGGAGGGCGTCCTGCACCTGGCCGGCGAGTACCGGATCGGCCTGCTGGAGGAGCTCGGACCCGAGCAGTGGCAGGAGGCCGTCCGGGCCAAGACCGCGGGCACCGACGCGCTGGCCGAGCTGGTGGCGGCCCGCCCCGGTGCCCAGTTCGTCGGCTACTCCTCGATGATCGGGTTCCAGGAGGCGGTCGGCTCGGCGGGGTACGCGGCAGCCAACCGCTCCCTGGAGGCGGCGGTCGAGCGGCTGCGCCGGGAGCACCGGGTCGCGGCCTGGACGGTCTCCTGGGGCCTGTGGCGGGGTGTCGGGATGAACCGGGAGGCCTCCCACGACGCGGCCGCCGCCGAGCGCGGGATCGCCGTGCTCGACGCCGCCGAGGGCCGGCGGCTGGCCACCGCGCTGCTCGCGGCCCCGCCCGGTCACTACTACGCCGGTCCCGACAGCACCCGCCCCGCCGCCCGGCGCCGACTGCTGGCGGGTGAGCCGCGGCTGGTCGCCGACGCCCCGGAGCCGCGCGCCGCCGGTCCGGCGCGCCCGGTGGTGGCGGCGCCCGCCCCGGCCGAGCTGCGCCGCGCCGTGCTGGACACCTTCGAGGCCGTCCTCGGCGAACCGGTCGACCCCGGCCGGCCCTTCCACGAACTCGGCCTCGGATCGGTGCAGTTGATGCGAGTCCAGGCCGCGCTGGCGGCGGGCCCGGCGCCCGGGCTGGAGCCGACCGCGCTGTTCCGGCACCCCACCGTGGACGCGCTGGCGGCCCGGCTGGCCGGCGGTGCGCCGGAGGCGGCACCGACCTCCACCGCGCCCGCGCCGGAGGTGCCCGCCGACCGGCGGGTGGCGGTGATCGGCCTGGCACTGCGGCTGCCCGGCGCGGACACCCCCGAGGAGTACTGGCGCAACATCGTCGACGGCGTGGTCAGCACCACCCGGTACACCCCCGAACAGCTCGCCGCCGCCGGCATCCGCGCCGAGGAGTACAGCCACCCCGACTTCGTCCCGGTCACCGCGCCGATCGCCGACATCGGCCACTTCGACGCCGAGGCCTTCGGCATCAGCGCCGCCGAGGCCGCCCTGATGGACCCCCAGCAGCGGCTGCTGCTGGAGACCTGTGCCCGGGCCCTGGACGACGGCGGCTACGGCGACACCGCGCCGGACACCCGGGTCGGGGTCTTCGCCGGCACCGGCATGACGCTGTACTCGCTGCGCGGCTACCTCCAGCACGCCATCGGCACGGCCGCCGACCCGGCCCGGCCGGTCGAGGCGCTGCAGGTGGCGATCGGCAACCAGGCCGACTTCGCGGCCACCCGGGTCGCCTACCGGCTCGGCCTCACCGGGCCCGCCGTCGGCGTGCAGACCGCCTGCTCCACCTCGCTGGTCGCCGTCCACCTGGCCGTCCAGTCGCTGCTGACCGGCGACAGCGACCTCGCCCTCGCGGGCGCCGCCGCCCTGCACGTCCCGCAGGCCGCCGGCTACCGCTACCAGGAGGGCTCGATCCTGGCGCCCGACGGCGTCTGCCGGGCCTTCGACGAGCGGGCCGCCGGAACGGTGGGCGGCAACGGCGTCGCCGCCGTCCTGCTCAAGCGCCTCGACCGGGCGCTGGCCGACGGCGACACCGTGCACGCGGTGATCCTCGGCTCCGCCGTCAACAACGACGGTGCGGGCAAGGTCGGTTACACCGCGCCCGGCCTGGACGGCCAGGCCGCCGTGGTCGGCCGGGCACTGGACGTGGCGGGCGTGCCGGCCGACAGCATCGGCTACGTCGAGGCGCACGGCACCGGCACCCCGCTCGGCGACCCGATCGAGGTCCAGGCGCTCACCCGTGCCTACCGGGCCCGTACCGGGGCGGTCGGCTTCTGCGCCCTCGGCTCGGTCAAGCCGAACATCGGCCACCTGGACACCTGCGCCGGGATGGCGGGTCTGATCAAGGCCGTCCTCGCGCTGCGCCACCGGGCGATCCCGCCGGTGACCCACCTGACCAGGCCCAATCCGGCTCTCGGGCTGGCCGGCAGCCCCTTCACGCTCCCGACCGAGGCATCGCACTGGCCCACCGGGGATGCCCCGCGCCGGGCCGGGGTCAGCGCGCTGGGCGTCGGCGGCACCAACGCCCACCTGATCCTGGAGGAGGCACCGGCCGGCACCCCCGCGGACGCCCCCGCCGCCCCCGACAGCGAACCGCCGGTCGCCCTGCTGCCGCTGTCGGCCCGCAGCCCGCAGGCGCTCACCGACCTCGCGGCCACCGTGCTCGACCGGCTGCGCGCCGAACACCCGCCCCGCCCGGCCGACCTGCTGCTCACCCTCGGCGCGGGCCGCCGCCCGCTGCGCCACCGGCTCGCCGTCACCGGCACCGGGCCCGCCGAACTCGCCGACGCGCTCGCCGGGTTCGTCGCCGGGCGGCCCTCCGGCCCGGCGCACTCGGCGCGGGACGCCGGGCGCGGCACACCGGCCCCCGTCCTGCTCTACACCGGACAGGGCGCGCAGTACCGGGGCATGGCCGCCGGGCTGTACCGGGCGTACCCGGTGTTCCGGGAGGTGCTGGACACCTGTGACCGGCTGCACCGCGAGACCTGGGGGGAGTCGCTGCTGCCCCTGCTGCTGGAGCCCGATCCCGACGGCGAGGAGCAGCCGTGGACCACCGAGGCCGCGCAGCCCGCGCTGTTCGCGGTGCAGGCCGCGTACACCGCGCTCTGGGAGGAGTTCGGGCTGCGGCCGGCGGCGGTGGCGGGGCACAGCGCGGGCGAGTACGCGGCGGCCTACGCGGCCGGGGCCTGCTCACTGGCCGACGGCCTCTTCCTGGCCGGGGTGCGCGGGCGGCTGATGCACCGTTCGACGGAGCCGGGGGCGATGACGGTGGCCACCGCGTCCGCCGAACGCCTCGGCGCGCTCGCCGAGTGGCTGCCCGGGGTGGACCTGGCCGTGGTGAACGGCGCCGGGCAGTGCGTCCTGGCCGGGCGGCCCGGGGACATCGCGGGAGCGGAGGCGGTGCTCGCCCTGGAGGGTGTCGGAACCGAACGGCTCACCGCCGACCGGGCGTTCCACTCCCGGCTGATGGAGCCGATGCTGGAGGCGTTCCGGCGCCGGCTGGAGCAGATCACCCTCCGGCCGCTGCGGGTCCCGCTGGTGAGCAATCTGGACGGCGTGCCGCTGGCACCGGGCACGGTGCCCGGCCCCGACCACTTCGTCCGCCAGACCCGGGAGACCGCGCGCTTCGACCGGGTGCTCGCGACGCTCGACGGGCTCGGCCACGGGCTCTTCCTGGAGGTCGGTCCGCACCACACCCTGAGCGGGCTGGGCCGGCGCGAACTCGCGGGGGCGGTGTTCGTGCCGAGCGGACGCCGCGGTCGCCGCACGGAGCGCCAACTGCTCACCGCACTGGGCACGCTGTGGACCCACGGGGTGCCGGTGGACTGGGCGGCGGCCGCCGCCGCCCGGCGGTGGCCGGACGGGCCCGCGCGGCGCGTCCCGCTGCCGGGCCGACCGTTCCACCGTACCTACCACTGGTTCACCGCGCCCGGCGCCGAAGACACGGCCGACGCCTCGACCGCATCGCCGCCCGCGACCGCGGCCCGGCCCGTACCGGCGCCGGGGCCCGCACCGCTGTCGGGTTCCGTACCGCTGTCGGGTTCCGTACCGCTGACCGTGGCCGGGGCCCGTCCCGGGCCGGCGGCCCCGCACGTAGCCGAACGCACCGTCCTGGAGGAGCCCGTCATGACCGACACCCCCGCGCCGGACCCGCTGGAGCAGGCGGCCGCCCTGGTCCTGGGCCGGGTCGTCGCGCAGACCGTGCGTCAGCTCGGCGTGGCGGAGGAGGCGGTGGGCGCCGAGGACCCCTTCTTCGACCTCGGGGCCGACTCGCTGTCGATGATCAACATGATCCGGGACCTGGAGCGCGCCTTCGGGGTGCGGGTCCCGATGCGCGAGCTGTTCGAGGACGCGGACACCCCGGCGCGGCTGGCCGGGCTGATCGCCGGGCGGATGAGCGCCGAGGCGCTGGCCGGCCTGGTGCCCGCGCCGACGGCGGCGGCTCCGGAAGCGGTGCCCGCGCCGGTACCGGAGCCCCTGGCGGTGGCACCGGCCGCGCCCGCGCCGACGCCCGGACAGCCGGCGCCCACCCCGGCCCCCGGACAGCCGGCGCCCACCCCGGCCCCCGCCACCCCGTCCCCCGTCGCTGCGGCCCCCGCCACCCCGGCCCCCGTCGCTGCGGCACCCGTCACCCCGGTGGCGGCCGCCGCTCCCGACGGGGCCGGCGCGGTGATCGAACGCCAGCTCGCCCTGATGGGCCAGTTCTCCCAGCTGATGGCCGACCAGCTCGCCCTGCTCGCCGGCTCCCCCGCCACGCCCGCCACGCCGACCGCGCCCGCCTTGCCCACCGCCGCAGCCGCCACAGCCGCCGCAGCCGCCGCAGCCGCCGCAGCCGCCGCCGTCACGGTCGCACCGGAACTCCCCGCCACACCGGCCCAGCCGGCCACCCAATCGCAAGCACAGGTGCACGGCCCGCGCGTCACGGTCGCCCGGGACTCCGGGATGGCCGGGGGCGGCCTGACCGGCGAACAGCGCCGCCACCTTGACGAGTTGGTCGAACGCTTCACCGCCCGCACCGCCGCCTCCAAGGCGCTCACCCAGCGCCACCGCCGGGTGCTCGCGGACAGCCGGGCCGTGGTCGGCTTCCGCTCGGCCACCAAGGAGATGCTCTACCCGCTCGCCGCCCGCCGGGCGCAGGGCTCCCGGCTGGAGGACGTCGACGGCAACTCCTACGTCGACATCACGATGGGTTTCGGCGTGCTGCTCTTCGGCCACGAGCCCGCCTTCGTCCAGGAGGCCGTCCGCGAGCACCTGGCCGGCGGTCTGCGGCTGGGTCCGCGCGGCGCGGAGACCGGCGAGGCCGCCGAACTGCTCGCGGAGCTGACCGGCACCGAGCGGGTCGCGTTCGCCAACTCCGGGACGGAGGCCAACGCGGGGGCGATCCGGCTGGCCCGGGCGTACACCGGGCGGGACACCATCGTGATGTTCGAGGGCTCGTACCACGGGCACTTCGACCACACGCTGGGCCGCCCGGTGGGCCACGGGGCCGAGCGCGAGACGGTCCCGGTGTCGATCGGCATCCCCGGCAGCGCGGTCGCCGACCTGGTCGTGCTGCCGTACGGGGAGCCGGAGAGCCTGCGGGTCGTCGACGAGCTGGGTGACCGGATCGCCGCCGTGCTCGTCGAACCGGTGCAGAGCCGCCACCCCTCCCGCCAGCCCGCCGAGTTCGTCCGGGGGCTGCGCGAGCTGACCGCCCGCCGCGGCATCGTGCTGATCTTCGACGAGATGCTCACCGGCTTCCGGCCGCACCTGCGCGGCGCCCGCGGGTTCTGGGGCGTGGAGCCCGACCTCTCGACGTACGGCAAGGTCCTCGGCGGCGGCTTCCCGATCGGCGCCATCGCCGGGCGGGCGGCCGTGATGGACGGCATCGACGGCGGCTTCTGGCAGTACGGGGACGCCAGCCACCCGCCGAACGACACCACCTTCTTCGGCGGCACCTACATCCAGCACCCGCTGTCGATGGCCGCCTGCCGTGCCGTGCTGCGGCACTTCAAGGAGCAGGGGCCGGGCCTTCAGGAGCGGCTGAACGCCCGGACCGGGGAGCTGGCGACCACCCTCAACGGCTTCTTCGAGGAGGAGGAGTTCCCGCTCCGGCTGGCGCACTTCGGCTCGCTCTTCCGCTTCGAGCCGCGTGCCGACATGGAGCTGCTCTTCCACCACCTGCTGGTGAAGGGGGTCTACGTCTGGGAGTGGCGCAACTTCTTCCTCTCCACCGCGCACTCCGACGGCGACGTGGAGTTCGTGGCCGACGCCGTCCGCTCCTCCCTGCGGGACATGCGGCGCGGCGGCTTCTTCCCCTCGACGCGCGGGGTGGCCGTGCCGTCCGTACCCGCCCCGCGCCTCGAACTGCCCGAGCCCACCCCCGTCCCCGCGCCCGTCCCTGCGCCCGTCCCCGTCCCCACCCCCGTCCCTGCGCCCGTCGCCGTCCCCGCGCCCGCCGGTGACCCGGACCGCGAGGTCGACTTCAGCCTCTCCTTCTTCGGCGACTACCCGCTCGACACCCGGCCCGAGGACCGCTACCGGATCGTCCTGGAGAGCGCCCGGTTCGCCGACCGCAACGGCTTCCACGCCGTCTGGCTGCCCGAGCGGCACTTCCACTCCTTCGGCGGCATCTTCCCCAACCCCTCGGTGCTGGCCGCCGCGCTGGCCCGGGAGACCGAGCGCGTCCGGCTGAACGCGGGCTGCGCCGTGCTGCCGCTGCACCACCCCGTCCGGGTCGCCGAGGAGTGGTCGGTGGTCGACAACCTGTCCGGCGGGCGGGTCGGCCTAGGCTGCGCCAGCGGCTGGCACCCCAACGACTTCCTGTTCTTCCCCGACCGCTACGGCACCCACAAGGAGCTGATGCACCGGCAGGTCGACACGATCCGGGCGCTGTGGCGCGGCGAGCCCTACCGGGGCCGCAACGGCAGCGGCGAGGAGATCGAGGTGCACCTGCACCCGCGCCCGCTCCAGGAGCTGCCGCCGATGTACACGGCGATCGTCGGCAACCCGGACAGCTTCCGCGAGGCCGCCCGCCACGACCTCGGCGTGATCACCAATCTGATGACCCAGAGCGTCGAGGAGCTGGCCGCCAACGTCGCCCTCTACCGGCGCACCCGGGCCGAGCACGGCCTGGACCCCGGGGCCGGGCGCGTGGTGGTGCTGGTGCACAGCTACCTCGGCGCCGACCTCGCCACCGCCCGCGAGCAGGCCTACCGCCCGTTCTGCGGCTACCTGCGCTCCTCGCTCTCGCTCTTCGGGCAGGTCGCCAACAGCCTCGGCCTCACCCTGGACTACGAGAACACCCCGGAGGAGGACCTGGAGTTCGTCCTGGAGCGCGCGTACGAGCGGTACTGCGCCTCGCGCGCGCTGATCGGCACCCCGGAGAGCGTGCGGACCGTCCTGGACTCGCTGCGCGCCGCCGGCGCCGACGAGATCGCCGCCTTCGTCGACTTCGGCCTCTCGCCCGAGCAGGTCGCCGCCGGCCTGCCGTACCTGGACGAGCTGCGCCGCACCGCCCAGCGGCCCCGCGAGCGGCGCGCGCCGCTGTCGTACGCCCAGCAGCGGATGTGGTTCCTGCACCGGATGCTGCCCGACAGCTCCCGGTACAACGAGGTCAAGGCCATCGCCCTGGACGGGCCGCTCGACCACCGCGCGCTGGCCGGCGCCCTGCACGCCCTGACCGAACGGCACCCGGCGCTGCGCACCGTCTTCCGCGAGCAGGACGGCGAGCCGTACCAGGTGGTGCTGCCCGCCACCGGTGCGCCGCTCCCGGTCGAGGACGCCCCGCCGGGGCGGGACCGGGAGGGGGCCGTCCGCGCGCTGGTCGCCGAGGAGGGCGCCCACCGCTTCGACCTGGCCACCGGCCCGCTGCTGCGCACCCGGCTGCTGCGTCTGGCCGAGGAGCGCCATGTGCTCGTCCTCGCCATGCACCACATCGTCATCGACACCCTCTCCGCCGTGGTGATCACCCGCGAGCTGGGCGAGCTCTACCGGGCCGCGCAAGCGGGCCGCCGTCCCGAACTGCCGCACCTGCCCACCGACTACGCCGCGTTCGCGGCCCGGGAGCGGGCCCTGGTGGCCGAGGGCGCGCACGCCGCGAGCCTGGCACACTGGCGCGAGGTCCTCGGCGGCGAGCTGCCGGTGCTGGCGCTGCCCACCGACCGGCCGCGCCCGGCCCTGCCGGACGGCCGGGGCCGTGCCTTCGTCCGCCTGCTCGACGGCGAACTCTCCGCCCGGGTAAGGGAGCTGGCCCGCTCCCGGCGCTCCACCCTGTTCATGGTGCTGCTCACCGCGTTCGCCGGCGTGCTGCACCGCTTCAGCGGCCAGGACGAACTCGTGCTCGGCACCCCCGTCGCCAACCGCGAGGAGGGCACCGAGGACCTGGTCGGCTTCTTCGTCAACACGCTCGCCCTGCGCCTCGACCTGTCCGGGGAGCCCGACTTCGAACGGCTGCTCGCCCGGGTGCGGACCACCGCACTGGACGCGTACGAGCACCAGCGGCTCCCGTTCGAAGTCCTGGTGCAGGAGCTGAACCCGGCCCGCGACACCAGCCGCAACCCGCTCTTCCAGGTGATGGTGGAGTTCGAGAACCACGCACTGTTCGAGCTCGACCTGCCCGGCATCGAGGCCCGGCCGCTGGACGACGTCGTCGACAAGTCCGGCTTCGACCTCACCCTGTTCCTCACCAACCTGCCGGAGGGCATCCGCTGCCACGTCGAGTACGCCACCGCGCTCTTCGACCGGGAGAGCGTCGAGCGCCTGCTGACCGCCTTCGAGCAGCTGCTGGCCGCCGCCGTCGCCGACCCCGCCCGCCCGGTGGCCGAGCTGCTGCCCGGCGGCCGCGAGGTGGCCACCCCGGCCCTGCCCGGCACCCCGTCGCTGCGCGAACGGCTGGCCCGCACGGCGGCCGCGCACGCCGACCGCACCGCCGTCCTCACCCCGGACGGCACCCCGGTCACCTACCGCGAGATCACCGACCGGGCCGAGCGGCTGGCGGCGCTGCTGGCCGCCGCCGGGGTCACCGCCGGCACCCCCGTCGCCACCCTGCTGCCGCGCTCCGCCGACCAGGTCGCCGCGCTGCTCGCGGTCGTCCGCCTGGGGGCCGTCCACGTACCGATCGACCCGGTGCACGGCGCCGAGCGCTGCCGGCTGATCGCCGCCGACAGCGGCGCGCCCGTCCTGCTCACCCGCACCGGCACCGATCGGCTCGGCATCGCCCTGCCCGCCGTCCTGGCCGACGACGAGAGCGCGGTGCCGCCGGCACCCGCCGCCGTCGACCCCGATCCCGAGTCACCCGCCTACTGCCTCTACACCTCCGGCACCACCGGCCGGCCCAAGGGCGTCGTGATGCCCTACCGCGGCCTGCGGTCCCTGGTCGACTGGAACACCGACCAGCACGGCCCGCTGCGCACCCTGCAGTACGCCTCCTGCGGGTTCGACGTCTGCGTCCAGGAGACCCTCACCGCCCTCGCTGGCGGCGGCACCCTCGTCCTCGTCGACGAGGCGACCCGCTACGACGCCCGGGCGCTGGCCGACCACCTCCGGCGCACCCGCACCGAACGCATCCACCTCCCGCACACCACCCTGACCGGCCTGCTCGGCGCCCTGGCCGAGGCCCCGGTGCCCGACCTGCGCGAAATCGTCTCCGGCGGCGAGCAGCTGCTGCTCACCCCGGCGCTGCGCGCCTTCCTGCGGGCGAACCCGCGGTGCCGGCTGTTCAACCACTACGGGCCGACCGAGACCCATGCGATGACCAGCGTCGAACTCTCCGCCGACGGCCCCGACCACGCCCCGGTCGGCCGCCCCGTCCCCGGCAGCCGCGTCCAGCTGCTCGACCCGCACGGCCGGCCGGTGCCGGAGGGCGCGGTCGGCGAGATCCACGTGCTCGGCGACCAGGTCGGCCTCGGCTACCTGAACCGCCCCGAGGAGACCGCCGCCGCCTTCGTCCGCACCCCGCAGGGCCTGCGCTACCGCACCGGCGACCTCGGCCGGCTGCGGCCCGACGGCACGCTGGACCTCCTCGGCCGGATCGACGAGCAGGTGAAGATCCGCGGCTACCGGATCGAACCCGGGGAGGTGGAGAACGTGCTGCGCGCCGTCCCCGGGGTGCGGCAGGCCGCCGTCGCCGCGCACCACGGCCCGCAGGGCACCGCGCTCGCCGCGTACGTCGTGCTCGCCCCCGGAGCCGCCGAAGCCCCCGAAGACCCCGAGGCTCCGGCAGCTCCGGCAGGTCCGGCAGCTCTGCCAGCTCCGGCAGCTCCCGACGCGGCCGCCGCCCTCGCCCGGGTGCGCGACGAGCTCGCCGACCGGCTGCCCGAGCACATGGTGCCCCGGCTCTGGGCCCGCGTCACCCACGTGCCGCTGACCCGCAACGGCAAGCTGGACCGCGCCGCACTGCCCCCGGCCGTGCCGATCGGCGCCGACGCGGACACCGCCCCCGCCACCGAGCTGGAGCAGCGCCTCCAACAGCTCTGGGCGAAGGAGCTGGACGTCCCCGCCCCGGGCGTCGAGACCTCGTTCTTCGATCTGGGCGGGCACTCGCTGGCCGCCACCCGGCTGCTCAACCTGGTCCGCGAGGAGACCGGCCTGGAGATCGGCATCCTCGACTTCTTCCGCCGGCCCACCATCCGCGGCATGGCCGACCGCGCCCGCGCCGCCGCACCGGCCGAGACCTTCGAGCGAGGGACGCTGTGACCGCCGTGCCCACCGGACCGACCGCATCCGCCGTGCCCGCGCCGACCGAGGACTGGCAGCGGCTCGTCCGGCTGCTGGACGAGCGGGAGATCGTCCTCTCCACCGAGGGCGGCCGGCTCGACTACCTCGCCCCGCCCGGAGCGATGGACGCCCCGCTCGTCGCCCTCGTGAAGGCCGAACGGCCCCGGCTGCTCGCCACCCTGACCGGCGGCGGGGCCGCCGAGGCCGCCGCACCGGCCGGCATCGCCCAGGCCCGGATGCACCGCAGCCACGGCCGGGTGGCTGACCCGAGCCTGTGGAACATCACCCAGCGGATCACCCTGCGCGGGCCGCTCGACCCCGCCCGCCTGCAACGGGCCCTGACCGCGCTGACCGCCCGCCACCGCAGCGTGCGCACCCGGTACGCGCCCTCCGACCTCGGGCTGCTCCAGCAGGTCCTGCCCGCGCCCGACGGCCTGCCACTGCCGGTCGCCGCGGTGGGCGGCGGCGCGGAGGCGGTGGCCGCCACCACCCGCGAGGAGGCCGCCACCCCGTTCGACCTCGCCGCCCCGCCCCTGCTCCGGGCCCGGTTGCTCCGGCTGGGCCCCGAGCACCACGTCCTGCTGCTGACGATCCATCACATCGTGCTGGACGGCTGGTCCCTGGCCACCCTGCTGGCCGATCTCGGCACGCTGTACGGGGACCACCGGGCCGACCTGCCCGAGCCGGGATCGATGATCGAACACGCCTGCTGGGAACGGACGGTGGTGACCCGGGAGGCAGTGCGCCGGGCCACCGCCCGGTACGCCGAGCGGCTGGCCGGGCTGCCGCTCACGGTGCCGCTGCCCACCGACCGGCCCCGGCCCGAACGGCGCTCCGGGCACGGCGGCGTGCTGCCCTTCACGCTCACCCCCGAGCTCACCGCGGCGCTGAACCGGTGCGTGGCCCGCCGCTCCACCACCCCGGCGGCCGTGGTGCTGGCCGCCGTGGGCGAACTGCTGGGCGAACTCACCGGCGCCGACGAGACCTTGGTGATGCTCTCGACCGCCAACCGGCGGCGCCGGGAGCACGAGCGGCTGGTCGGACTGCTCACCACCAACCTGCCGGTCCGGCTGCCGAGCCGCGTGCCGGGCGGGTTCGCCGGGCTGGTCGACCGGGCCGGCGAGGCCCTGGCCACCACGCTCGACCAGGCGGACGTCCCGTTCGGCCTGGTCACGGAGGAACTGCGGGCGTTGGGACTGGCGCTCCCGCCGTCCTTCCCCCAGGTACTGCTGGCCGTGCAGACCACCCCGGCGCCGGTCCTGGAGCTGACCGGCCTGGACGTCGTGGTCGAGGACGTTCCGGGCAGCGGCGCCCGCTCGGACCTGCTGCTGATGCTCACCCCCGAGGGGAACGGCCTGACGGGCCTGGCCGAGTACGACGCCGACCTCTTCGACGAGGCCACCGTCCGGGGCTGGCTGGACCGGCTGGTGCGACGGCTGGCCGAGCAGGTGCCGCCGCTGGCGTGACCTTCCCCCGGGTCAGGCCCCCGGAGGCCGACCCCGGAGCCGACCCCCAGCGCCCGTCAGGCGCGCAGAAAGGCCTCCAGGGCGGTCGCCAGCGCCACCGGCACCTCGTGCATCGGGTAGTGCCCGGAGTTGGCCAGGACCTCCAGGTCCGCGTTCGGGTAGTGCGCCAGCCAGGTGCCGCGCATCAACTCCGCGGACAGCGCGAGGTCGTGCTCACCGACGAAGACCTTGACCGGCAGGGTGCTGCCGGCGATCCGCGCCGCGAAGTCCTGGGTGGTCCAGTCGTCGAGGTAGCCGGCGACGGCCTCCGGGCTGGAGCCGGCCACCGAGCGGGCCGTCATCGCGTCCAGCCAGCGGCCGCAGGCGCGGTGCCCGGTCACCAGGTCCAGGATGGCCCGCCGGTTGGCGGGCTGCCGCGGGGCCTGGTGGAACAGGTCGTACGCGTCGCCCTCCAACGGATAGGCGCTCGCGGGCACCGGGGCCAGCCCCACCAGCTTGCGCACCCGGTCCGGCGACTCGGCCAGGACGCGCTGCGCCGCCTTGCCGCCCATCGAGTGCCCGACCACGGAGAAGGTGTCCCAGCCCAGCTGGTCGGTCAGGGCCAGCGCGTCCGAGGCGATCTCCGCCAGGGTGAACTCGCCCTCCACGTCGCGCCGTTCGCCGTAGCCCCGGTAGTCGAGGAAGGCGTAGCCGAAGGCGTCCGGGTCCAGGTGGTCGAGGAACGCGCCCCAACCCGCGCTGGTGCCGAACCAGTCGTGCAGGACGAGCACCTTGTGCTCGCCGGTACCGATGGTGCGGTGACTGATCGTCATGGCGGCGCTCCCGTTCGCGATGGTCTGCCGCTCTCCTCCCCCGGCCCGCCGTTCACCAACCCCACCGGCCACCGACGCCACCGCGCCCGCCCCGGGAGCCGGGGCCGCCCGGCCCCGCGGGGTCCTCAGGCGGGCAGCTGCTGGCGGTAGGCGTCCAGTGCGGGCGCGGTGGTGGTGGCGAGGAACTCCGTGACGGTGTACTCCGCCAGACCGGCCAGGCTGAACGGGTCGGTCCGGACGATCTCCTCGACGACAGCCCGGTCCGGGGCCACGGCGATGATCACGCCGCCGTCGCGGGGCTCCTTGCGGCCCGAGGCGAGGAAGGTCCCGGCCTCGTAGTGCTCCTTCAGCCACTCCACGTGCCGCGGGAGCACGGCGTCGATACGGTCCAGGGGCGCGGTGTAGGTCAACTCCAGAACGAACATGGGTCCAGGCTAGTCCTCCCTCCCGACGGAATGTCAGCGGGGCTGCGGTCCGGAGATTTTGCCGAACGGTGGACCAACGCACCCCGCGTCCCGGATAGCGTGCGGGCATCCCCGTGATCACGGGCGCGGCCGGACCGCGCCGGAAGAGGTGTGCCATGAACCGGATCGACGTCCCCGCGACCGCCGCCGTACTGCCCGGGGCCTGGCGCTCGCGCGTCCTCGGCCGGATCGGCACGGCCGCCGTCAAGGTGCTGCGGATGGACGAGCTGCCGCTGGCCGAGGAGCGGCACCCGCACGCCGAGGCGCTGCTCGTCCTGGACGGCCGGCTGGACCTGCTGGTCGCCGGCACGGCCGTCCCGCTCGGCCCCGGGGAGCTGTACGTGGTGGCGGCCGGCGTCCCGCACGCGGTGGCCCCGGGCAGCCGGGGCACGCTGGTGATCGTCGAGGTGGACGACGACGGCGCCGGACCGGCCTGAGCCCGCCGTCCGGACGGCCCGCGCCCCGTTCACGCCCTCAACGGCGCAGGGGACTGCCCGGAGACGGGCCGACTGCGGTACAACTGCGCTGATATGACGATTGATCGGAGATATCTGCCATGAGCAAGTCAGCTCTGCCCCGCCGCGGTCTGCTCGTCGGCGCGGCGGCCACGGTCATCGGCTGGAACACCGCCGGCCGCAGCTGGGCCGTCGCCGCCGGCCAGGGCGCCCCCACCGACGGCCCGGCCACGGCGGACGCGGTGGCCGCACTGCCCCGGCTGGACGGCAGCCTGGTCACCGACCCCGCCACGCTCACCCGGTTCACCGGTGACTTCGGGCACCTGGTGACCGCCGCGCCCCGGGCCGTACTTCGGCCGGGCTCGGTGCGCGACATCACCGAGGTCGTCGGCTTCGCCCACCGCCACCGGATCCCGGTCGCCATGAACGGCCAGAGCGGCGGCGGTGACCCCGCGGAGCTGGAGTCGCACTCCGGCTACGGCCAGGCCACCGCACCCGGCGGCATCGCCGTCGACGCGCGGGGCCTGGACCGGATCCTCTCCCTCACCCCCGGCCGGGCCGTGGTGGAGGCCGGCGTCACCTGGGCGCAGCTCACCGACGCCGCCCTCGCCCAGGGCTGGATGCCGCCCTGTCTGACGGACTACCTGCACCTCTCCGTCGGCGGCACGCTCAGCGTGGGCGGGATCGGCTCCGCCGTGCAGCGCCACGGCCTGCAGGTGGACACCGTCGAGTCGGTCGACGTGGTCACCGGTACCGGCCGGCTGCTGACCGCCTCCGCCACCACCAACCGTCAGCTGTTCGAGGCCGTCCTGGCCGGCGGCGGACAGGCCGGGATCATCGTCCGCGCCACGCTGCGGCTCGTCCCGGCCCGCCAGCGCGCCCTGGTGTTCAGCCTGTTCTACGACGACCTCGCCGACTACCTCGGTGACCAGGAGCGGCTGATGGCCGAGCGCCGCTTCGACCTCCAGGCGGGTGAGGCGGTGCTCGACGCCGCGGCCGGCACGTGGCGGTACAAGATCGAGACGGTCGCCCACTACGACGGCGCCACACCCCCGGACCGGGACGCCCTGCTGCGCGGGCTGCGCTGCCTCCCCGGCGAGACCACCGTCGTCGACCAGAGCGCCCGCGACTACGCCTTCCGGGTCGACGGCTTCGCCGGCTACCTCAAGGCCGCCGGCCTCTGGACCCAGCCCAAGGCCTGGCTCAGCGTCTTCCTGCCCGCCTCCACCGCGGCCGCCTTCGTCCGCGAGGCCACCGCGTCGCTCACCCCCGCGGACCTCGGCGCCGGGCTCCTCCTGCTCTACCCCTACCGCACCGCCGCCCTGACCCGCCCGATGGCCGTGATGCCGGACGCACCGGTCGGCTGGCACTTCGACCTGCTCTCCTTCCCCGCCCCCGGCGCCGACACCGCCGCCATGCTCCGCCGCAACCGTCGCCTCTACGACCGGGCCGTCGCCCTGGGCGGCAAGCGCTACCTGATCGGCGCCGTCCCCGGCATGACGCCGACGGACTGGCGCCGTCACTACGGCTCCCGCTGGGCGGCCGCCGTCGCGGCGAAGCGCCGCTACGACCCGGCCGGCATCCTCACCCCCGGCCAGGGCATCCACACCTGATCCGCCGCAGGCCTGCCCCGCCCCCGCGGCGGGCGGGGCAGGCCTGCGGGGAGGCACGGTGAAAATCGGTTCGGATCGGCGTGCGCCCGTGAGAGTGTCGACGGGGGAGAAGTGCGAGCGCGTGGACGCGGCCTGACGGCGCGTCACCCGAGCGGGTCGTGGGCGGACGGAGCGCCGCGGCCGGCCCGGGCCGACAACCGGTCGGCCGAGGCGGCGACCCCGGTGGACGGAACGAGGGACGAACCCGATGGAAGCTGCACGCGTGATCGCCCTCGTGGCCGCGACGATCACCACCGGACTGAGCGCGGGGCTGTTCTACGCCTACGCCTGCTCGGTGATGCCGGGACTGCGCACGACGGAGGACCGTACGTTCATCGACGTGATGCAGCGCATCAACGTGGCCATCCTCAACGGCTGGTTCCTGGTCGGGTTCGTCGGTGCGCTGGTCTGCACGGCGGTGGCGGTGGCACTGCACCTGCCGTCGGACGGTCACGACGTCCTGCCGGCCGCCGTCGCGGCCCTGGTCTGCTACACGGCGACGCTCGCGGTGACCCGGAAGATCAACATCCCGCTGAACGACGCGCTGGCCGCCGCCGGGGAGCCCGGGCGGATCCCGGAGCCCGCCGCGGTGCGCGAGCGGTTCGAGGCGCGCTGGGTGCACTGGAACATCGCCCGGGCGCTGCTCTGCACGGCGGCCCTCGGATGCCTCTGCTGGGCGCTGGTGCTGCACGGCAACGCGAGCGGCTGAGCCCCGCCCGGCACCGGGCGGGGCTCAGCGCGCGGCCGGCGGCCTCGGCGGGTTGTTGCGCAGCGGAGCGATCTCGCGGTCCAGCGTGGCGACATCCATCGCTATCCGCCGGGCGATGTCGCGCGGACCCGCCTCGGCCGGCAGCCGCCGGCTCCAGGAGCGGGCCCGGGCCGGGCCGTCGTGCGCCATGTGGAAGTTCAGCCGCAGCCCGCCGCCCAGATCGACCAGGCTGATCAGGAAGTGGATGTCGGACAGGTCGATGGTGACGTCGTTGCCGATGCAGGAACAGCCGACCAGATCGCCGATCTCCTCCTCCGCGAGGTACTTGGCGAGCTGGACGGCCTTTCCCTCGACACGGAACGGTCGCAGTACGGGATCCACGCTGGCTGTCGCCTCTTCCCCGGTGTTCGCTGGACTCCTGCCGTTGCCGACATGATTCTAGAACCGTCCTTGGAGTCCAAGTCACCGGCATCACAACGGACTTGGCCAGACAGCACGTGGGGGCGCAGGGGCGCACCACGACGGAGGGGCGGCGAGCCGCCTGCGCGGTGCGGTCCGCCGGCTACCGCGTCTTCTGCTCCTTCCGCGCCGTCGCGGGCTCCCGCTGTCCCGCCCGCTGCCGCCACAGCAGCGGCAGGGCCGGCGCCGCCACGACCGCGAGCAGGCCGGCCAGGCCGATCGCGCGGCCGGCGCCGATCGCCTGGACGTCGCGGAAGGCCGCGGTGATGGCGTCCGCGGTGGCCTGGTCGACCGAGGAGAGGATCTGGTCGGCGAGCTTGGAGTCCGTGACCGCGTTGCCCAGTTGCTGGGCGTCGTCCTCCGAGAGCCCGGCCGCCCGCGCCCGGCTGATCGCCTGGTCGGTCTCCACCGCCTGCTGGACCGCGACCGTCACGGCCACCCCGAAGGCGCCGCCCAGCATGCTGGTGACCTTGAACATCCCGGAGGCCGTGCCGGCCAGCTCCTCCGGCGGCCCGGCGACCGCGGTGTCGGACAGCGGGACGGACATCAGCCCGAGACCGGCGCCGAGCACCAGCAGCCCGGTGGCCAGGACGGCGTAGTGGTAGGTGTCGCCGATCACGGCGGTCACCAGGGTGCCGATGCCCAGCAGGAACAGGCCGACGGCCACCGGGAGCCGTGCCCCCCGCCGCGCCGCCACCCGGCCGCCGAACGGGTTGAACAGCAGGATGGTCACGGTGGACGGCAGCAACAGCAGCCCGGCCGCGACCGGACCGTAGCCGCGGACCTCCTGGAGGTAGAGCGTGAGCAGGAAGCTCACCCCGGCGAAGACGATGTTCATCACGGAGTTCGCCGCGAGCGCCCCGTCGAACGGCCGGGAGGCGAACAGCCGCAGGTCGAGCAGCGGATCCCGGACCCGCCGCTCCACCAGCACGAACAGCGCCGCGAGCAGTACCGACGCGACCAGCAGAGCGATGATCACCGGGTCGGTGAAGCCGTCCTCCTGACCGGCCGTGCACCCGTAGAGCAGGCAGAACGCGGCCGCGGCGCTGATCACCAGGCCGGTGAAGTCGATGTGCCGGGTGGCGTTCGGGTCGGTGGACTCCACGGCAGACCGGCGCACCAGCCACCAGGCGATCACCGCCAGCGGGGCGTTGATCCAGAAGGTCGACCGCCAGCCGGCCAGGCCGGTCAGCACGCCGCCGACGGCCGGCCCGGCGGCCTGGCCGACCCAGGCCACCGCCATCCAGGCCCCGAACGCCCGGGGCTGCTCGCTCACCGGGAACATCGGCGGGATCAGCGCCAGCGTCGCGGGCAGGATCAGCGCGGCGCCGAAGCCCATCGCGGCCCGCCCGGCGATCATCCCGGTCACCCCCGGCGTGAACGCCGTCAGCAAGGAGACCACGCCCAGCAGCACCAGGCCGGTCTCCAGCATGCGCTTGCGCCCGAACACGTCGCCCAGCTTCCCGGCCGCGAGCACCAGCGCACCGGTGGAGAGGCTGAAGGCGTTGTTGGCCCACTGCAGGGCGGGCAGCGAGACCGACAGTTCGTCCGAGATCGTCGGCACCGCCACCCCGAAGTCGGCGAACGACAGCCAGACCATGCCGGCCGCGACGCACATCCCGGTCATCGCGGTCCACCGCTGCGGGGAGTACCCCCCGTCCGGCTCCCCGGACGTTCCGGCCATGGGTCCGCTCCCTCCTGCGCCCGGCCCCGTGCCGAACGGACCTGCCCACTATCCGGGCCCGCCCGGCGCCGGACCGGTGGCACACGCCGCGCATCCCCTGAACGGCCCCGTCGGCGTGGCCCTGCCCCGAGGCGCGCGGTCAGCCCCGTCACCGTGGCCGGCCCCGAGGCGCGCGGTCAGCCCCGGGCCCGGTGCTCGTACTGGTAGGGCGTCATGGTGGTCAGGACGGCGAAGCCGAGCCGCTCCAGGATCGGGCGGCTCTGGTCGGAGGCGTCGACCCGCAGGTACTCGTAGCCGAGACCGGCGGCGATCCGGGCCCGGTGCGCCACCAGCGCGCGGTAGACGCCGCGGCCGCGCCAGGCCGCCAGCGTCCCGCCGCCCCAGAGCCCCGCGAAGCCCGTTCCGGGATACAGCTCCATCCGGGACGCGCACACCGGAACCTCCCGGCCCTCGTGGTGGGCGATCGCGAGGTGCACCTTCAAGGTGTCCGGGCTCTCGGTGAGCTGGGCCAGGATGCGGCGGCCGAGCCGGGTGCCGTCGGTGCCGAAGGCCTCCTCGTGGACGGCGACCACCTGGGCCACGCCCGCCTCGTCGGTGACCTCGCGCAGCTCGATGCCGGCCGGCTCCGCCGTGTCCGCCATCCGGCGGGTGAGGTCGCCGAGCTCGGCGACCATCAGGGTCTCCGGCTCCTCCGGGGTGAAGGCGGCGGCGGTGAGGCGCTCGCCGAGGTCGGCCGGGCGGTCGTGTCCGTACATGGTCCACTCGAAGTCCTGGCCGAGACCGGCGTAGTGGCGGACCTGCTCGGCGATCACGGCGTCGGCGCCGGTGGGATCGAGGTCGGACCAGACGATGCCGTTCCAGACGCTCTCGGGACCGCTCTGGCGCACGATCCCCGGGGACTGCTCGATGCGCGCGGCCGGGGTCTCGCGCGAGATGCCTCGGCGCATCCGGGAGTCGACGAGGGCCAGCAAGGTGTCGTGATCGGTAGTCATCCGGGCACTCCATCATCCCGGTGAGCTGCGGGGCAATCGGAATTCCGGTGGGTGGCCGGTGGCCGGTGGACGGCCGGGGTCGGCTCTCCTCGCCCCGGCCGCCCGAACGCCCTCGGTCAGCGCCGGGCCGCGGTCACCACGGTCGCGTCGCGGTCCTCGCACGAGGCGACCGCGCCGTCCAGCCCGGCCGCGCCGACCACGGCGAGGGCCGCGGGCACCTGGCGCTCACTGGTCTCGAAGAACAGCGCCCCGCCCGGGGCCAGCCAGTGCGGCGCCTCCCCCGCCACCCGGCGCAGCACGTCCAGCCCGTCCGCGCCGCCGTCCAGGGCCGGGCGCGCCTCGTGCACCCGAGCCTCGGCGGGGAGCAGCGCGATGTCGGCGGTCGGTACGTAGGGCACGTTCGCCAGCAACACGTCGACCCGGCCGCGTAGTTCGACGGGCAGCGGATCGAACAGGTCGCCCTCGAACACCCGGCCGCCGGCGCCCGCCAGGTTGCGGCGGGCGCACCGGACGGCGGCCGCGTCGACGTCCGCCGCGTACACCTCGACCGGGTGGGCGGCCGCCGCCGCGAGGGCGGCGGCCAGCGCGCCGCTCCCGCAGCAGAGGTCCACCACCAGGGCGTGCGCGGGCGTCAGCCCGAGCGCCGTCTCGACCAGGAACTCGCTGCGGCGCCGGGGCACGAAGACGCCCGCATCGACGGCGATCCGCAGACCCCCGAACTCCGCCCAGCCGACCACGTGCTCCAGCGGGCGGCCCTGGGCGCGGGAGCGGACCATCGCCGCGAGTTCGGCGGGAGTGGCGGCGGCGTCGAGCAGGATGCGCGCCTCGTCCTCGGCGAAGACACAGCCGGCCGCCCGGAGGCGGGAGGTCACCGAGGAACGCAACAGTGCGGAAGAGAAGACAGACAACAGAAGAACCCCATCAAAGACACAGGCGAAAGATCAATCCGCCAGGACTCCCCGAGAGGGACCGCCGCCGAACCGGCAGAGCGCCACTACGCGCTCGGTGCCACGTCTTCACAGCTGTTCCCGGGGAGCACCCGCTCCGTCGTACCGGTAATGGGTCTCACCTCCCGAGGTCGTGGTTCTGTTCGGCGCCGCCACCCTACCGCACGCTCCGCACCCGGAAGGCATCGTGGCGAGGGGCCCTCACCCGGTGGCATCCAGGTCCGTTGCGCTCCTCCGCCACACCCGACAAGCCGCCGACGCCGTGCTGTGCGACATCGACGGCGTGGCCCGCTTCTTCGACCAGCACGAGGTGACCCGCCTCGAACACTCCGCCGGGCTGGGGATGACGGGGCTGCTCCACCGCGAGCCCGAGGACCTGCGCCGGGCGCTCGCCCCGCTGTTCGACGGCCCGCGCGCCCTGGCCGGTAGACCGTCGGCCAGGGCGCGGACCTCGGGCCTCGGGCCTCGGGCCTCGGGCATCGGACCTCGGGCCTCGGGCGGGGTGACCGGGCCTCAGGCGAGGTGGTCGGCGACCAGGGTGGCGAACTCCTCCGGGGTGAGGATCCGGATGCCGAGCTCCTCCGCCTTGGCCCGCTTGGAACCGGCCTTCTCCCCCGCGACCAGCAGGGTGGTCCGCTTGGAGACGGACGAGGAGGCCTTGCCGCCGGCCCGCTCGATCAGCTCGTTGACCGCGTTGCGCGAGAGCTCGGCCAGCGGACCGGTCATGGCTCCGGTGACGACGACGCTCTCACCGGTCAGCGGGCCGGCCACCGCACCGGCCACCGCCTCCCCCTCCGCGCCGTCGGCGGACGCGACGGGCGCGGTCGGGGTGGTGACGGCGGTGCCCACCCCCAGGGCGGCCAGCCGGTCCAACAGCGTTGCCACCCCGGCGAGTTCGGTGACGATGACGGCGGCCTTCTCGCCGCCGATGCCGTCCACCCCGGCCAGCGCCTCGGCATCGGCGGCGCGGATCGCCGCCATACTGCCGAAGTGTGCGGCGATCCGGCGCGACATCGTCCGGCCCGTGCCGCGGATCCCGAGCGCGCAGAACACCCGGTTGAGCGGCTGGGTGCGGGCGGTCTCGATGGCGGCGAGCAGGTTGTCGGCGCTGGTGTCGCCCATCCGCTCCAGGGTGAGCAGTTGCTCCTTGGTGAGCGTGAAGAGGTCGGCGAGATCGGCGACCAGCCCCGCCTCGACGAGCTGGACGGCGCGGGTGCCGCCGAGGCCCTCCACGTCGAGCTGGTCGCGCCCGGCGGCGTAGATGATCGAGGCGACGGCCTGGCAGGCCCGGCCGCGCACGCAGCGCCAGCGCTGCTCGGTGGTGTCGATGGCGTCACCGCAGCGCGGGCAGGTCTCGGGGAAGGCGATCGGCTGCTCGGCGCCGGTGCGCTGGTCCACCAGGGGGGCCTCGACACGCGGGATGACGTCGCCCGCCCGGTAGACGAACACCTGGTCGCCGATCATCAGGCCCCGGCGCTCGATGTCGGCCGGGTTGTGCAGGGTGGCGTAGGTGACGGTGACACCGTCGATGACCACCGGCTCCAGGACGGCGCGCGGCGCGATGATGCCCGTCCGGCCGACGTTCCACTCCACCCCCAGCAGCCGGGTGACCTTGTGCTGGGCCTGCAGCTTGCGGGCCACCGCCCAGCGCGGGGCGCGCGAGCCGGAGCCGGCCTGCTCCTGGTCGGCGGCGGAGTCCGCCTTGACCACGACGCCGTCGATGCCGAACGGCAGGGCGGCGCGCAGCGCGGCGATCTCGTCCACGCGCTGCCCGACCTCCTCGATCGTGGCGCAGCGCTGCGGGTGGGCCGCCGTGCTGGCGGCGGTGTTGGCGCCGAGAGCGGCGAGGCGCTCCAGCAGCTCGCCGTGCCCGAGGTCGGGCAGCCCGATGGCGCCGTAGGCGAAGAAGGTGAGCTCGACGCGGTAGGCGCGGTCCTTGGCCCGCAGGGTACCGGCCGCGCCGCTGCGGGGGTGCGCGAACGGGGTGGCGCCGTGCTCGGTGCGGACGGCGTTGGCGTGGTCGAACTGCTCCTGGGTGAGCAGGACTTCGCCGCGCAGCTCGATGTCCAGGGGTTCGCCGAGCCGGGCGGGCAGGCCGAGCACCGCGTCGGCGGCGGGGGTGATGTCCTCGCCCGCGAGGCCGTCGCCGCGGGTCAGCACCTGGGTGAGGCGGCCTGCCCGGTAGCGGGCCGCGATCGCCAGGCCGTCCAGCTTCGGCTCGACGCACCAGCCGGCCACCGGCCGGCCCAGCCTGCGCTCCAGGCCCTCGACCCAGGACGCCAGCTCCTCGGCGGAGAACACGTTGTCGAGCGAGAGCATCGGCACCGAGTGCGGGACGTCCCCGACGACCGCGCCGCCGGCCACCTTGCCGGTCGGGGAGTCGGGGAGCACCTCCTGCGGGTGCTCGCGCTCGTACGCCTCGATGGCGCGCACCAGGGCGTCGTACTCGTCGTCGCCGAGCGGGGTGGCGCCGTCGGCGTAGTACGCCGCGGCGGCCCGCACCGCCGTGGAGACGGCGTCGGCGTAGGCGTCCGGGGAGGCCAGGGCAGCGGGAGAGGCCATGGTGGCTGCGTCCTTCATACCGCCATGATGGCTCCCGGCACTGACATTCGACCGCAGGGCCGTTCGACCGCCGGGCGCGGGTGTCTCCGGACGGCCGGGGCGGGCAGGCCGCCCCACCGGCCCGCGGACCGTCGGCCTTTCCGTCCCCGGCGACCGGGGTCGGGACGGCGTCCGCCGCGACCGGGGTCAGCCGACCGGCGGCGCCGCGGTCCGGTAGGAGTCGACCGCCTCCGGGAGGACGAGGCAGGGCAGCAGCCAGTCCCAGAACGCCTGCAGCCGGCCGGCCAGCTCCTCCCGGCCGCGCGCCGCGCCGCCCAGCACCTCCAGTCCGCACGCGGCGGCCACCAGCAGGGACTCCGGACCGACCCCGCCCGAGCGTTCGCGCAGCTCACCCGCCCGGCGCGCGCCCGCCAGCAGCTCCCGGACGGCGCCCGCCCAGACGCCCTGGAAGCCGCGGACCCCGGCGACCGGCCCGTCCTCGCCCTGCCAGGCCCCGTCCTCGCGACCCAGCCGGAACGCCGCCCGGACCACCGGATCCGACTCCAGCGAGGCCACCAGCCAGTAGCCCGCGTCGATCAGTGCCTGGACGGACGTGGATTCCGTCCGCAGCGCGCAGCAGGCCTCCCGCAGCGCCCGCTCGGCGTGCTCCACCACGGCCCGCGCCAGCTCCTCCTTCGAGCTGAAGTGGAAGTAGAGCGCGCCCTTCGTCACCCCCGCCGCCGAGGCGATGTCCGCGAGCGTCGCGCCCGCGTAGCCGGACCGGTCGAACAGCTCCGCTCCCGCCGCGACCAGACGCCCGCGCGTCCGCTCCGATCTCTCCTGCACCAACCGGCCCTCCATTCCGCCCGCCCGCACCACGCCGGGCCCGACCCGGCGACCGCGCCGTCCGTCACCCGTGCCGCGGGAGCCGGCCAGGTCCGCGCCGGACCGTCGTCGCGCCGCCGGTGGGACGTCCCCGCCCCACCGTGACACCCCGGCCGACCGCCACCGGTCGCCCGAACTCCCGCGCGTCGACGATGCCGTGACTGATGGTCACCGGGTAACCCCTCCGGTGATCTGCCGACGCATCCTTGGCACATTGGTTTGCCCGGGCGGCCGGGCGGCCGGCCGGCGGAGGGTGGGCACGGCCGGGGCGGCCCCGCGCCGGACCGGCGTCGACCCCGCATCGGAGCGCGAGAAACGGGACGAGCGGTTTGTCAGCCACCAAACCGGACGCGCTGTACGGTTCGTCGTGACACGGGCAGGGCCCCGGCGGACGGGTCTTCAGCAGGCCGCGGCCGCGCGGGCGGCGGCGACCTCGGCGACCACCCTGGCGCCCCGGTCGGCATCCATCTCCAGGGAGGCCAGCACCCCGGGCACGGCCACGCTCGGCAGCAGGTGCTGGAAGAGGCCCGCGACGCGTCGCTCCAGGTCCGCGCGGCTGGCGAGCTTCTGCGACTGGACCTGTACACCCGCCCAGGCCGCCGTCACCAGCCAGGCGGTGTCGGCCGGCACCACGTGCGGGAGCAGTTCGCCGCGCTCCCCCGCGGCCGTCAGCAGCGCCTCGAACCGGGCGATCCACCCGGGGACGGCGCCCCCGCCCAGGTCCCCGAGGCCGTCCTGGCCCAGCGACAGCCGAGCGCCCGCGCTCAGCACCGTGTCACGCGGCAGCAGATGGGCCACCACCATGCCGGTGTCGACGAACTCCTGCAGTCTGCAGGCGCGTTCGGGTACGGAGTCGTGGGCGAACTGCTCCTCCACCACCCCCTGGGCGAGGTCCCGCTTGGACGCGAAGTGGAAGTAGACCGCTCCCCGGGTGACGCCGGCGCGGGCCACCACCTCACCGATCGTCGCCGCCTCGTACCCGCACTCGTCGAAGACCGATGCCGCCGCCTCCAGAATCAGCCGGCGCGTCCGCACCGCCCGCTCCTGCCGCACCACACGACCACCCCGCCCACCGCACCGATCGAACAAAACCAGACAGCCCGTATCTTAACCGGCAGGCAATCCCGTACCGAACCTGCGGTTTTCTCCGGCCCGGCGGTTGCTTCGGGGGTCAGAAAACCGACCGTGCGGTATATCGGGAGGTCTGCGGCGCGCTCCTGGCCCACCGCGAGGCGTCGGGATCCCGCCGGATTCACGGGAACGGCGTGGCGGGAGCCGCGTTCAGGGCGTCGTCGACCCGCTTCCAGAAGGCCCGGAAGTCCGCGGGAGCCGCCCGGTCGGCGGCGTACTGGGCGGAGTGCGCCTTCAGCACCTCCAGGTACTCCGGGGTGAGGATGACCGAGAACTCCCATCGGTCGGGCCCGCTGTAGGCCGGGACGGCACGGTTGCGCGCCTGGGCCAGTTCGTCCGAGATCATCCGGAGGTCGAGCAGGTACTCGGCGAGCCGGTCCCCCTCGGGCGGGGCCGCCCGCAGCCGCTCGGCGAGCCCGTCGAGCAGCACCTTCATCCGGTCGTAGTCGTGGTAGTCCAGCTCGACGAGATAGGTGAACTCCCTTGTCTCCACCCGGTTCTCACGCACCTTCTGACACCAGACCGGGGCCAGCTCCCGGGCGGACGGGGCCGAGCGCGGATTCCTGCGCAGGAGGGTGGCCAGTGCCCTGAGGTTCCCGTCCCCGATGTTCCCCTGGTACTCACGGGCGACGGCCGGGAGGGTGACCCGGGTGGGCTGCAGGGTACTGAAGTGCGCCAGCACGACGCCGTGTTCCTGCTCGTCCAGCGTTCCCCACTCACCGTGCGGGCCGCCGCACGCGTCCGCGAGTGCGGACAGGCAGGCCGCGACGGCCATCGCCTCGCTGCCCCGCCACTCCCGCTCCAGCCACTGCTCGAAAGCCGACCCGTTGTTCACCGGCTGCCCTCCCTCTCGGTCCTGTCGATCGGTGCTCCGCGGTTCCCCGTCGTCGAAACGCCTGCGGCCGGCGAGCGCGCCGAGCCCGAGCGTGAGTCGCTTCTGCAGGCCGTCGAACCGGGACCGGGCGATCTGGTGACCGGCGTCGGCCGCCTTCTCGTACCAGCGCAGCGCTTCGCTCGGGTTGCCGAGCCACTCCTCGTAGAGGGTCCCCAGGAAGAGCGCGCCGAACGCGCTGCCGAGCTGCGCGGACCTCCGGTACCAGTGCATGGCCAGCTCGGCGTCGGCGGCCGACGGCTCCTCCGGCAGCTCCCCGCGCAGCCTGGCCCGCATCCGGCCCTCGACGATCAGCCCCAACCGGGCCATCGCGTCGGCGTTCCCGGCCCCGGCGGCCAGCCGGTGGAGCTGCTCGATCCTCGGCAGGTTCTGCGTCCCGTCCCCGCCGCTCCACTCCAACTCCAGGAGGCAGGCGGCCTCGTAGGCCTCCCGGGCCTGCTCCTCGGTGAGCAGCCCTTCCGGCAGGGCGAACGGGTCGGGCGGCGGCGGCAGTCGCGGCGCGGTGGAGGAGCCGCCCGGGAACGTCACGTGGTAGTGGACCCCGCCCATGACGAGCCCGGCCTGGACCACCGACATCGACACCGCCGTCCCGACGGAGAGTTCGTTGCGGACCACGCCCGGCATGTCCGGCGTGGCAGCGTCCGCCACGTCCGGCACGTCCCGCGCATCCGGCCCGGCGACGCCCGGCACGGACGGCGCGGCGCTGTCCGCGCGGTGCTCCGCGGCCTCGTCCAAGAGGTCACCCCACTCGCTGCGCGTCCGGACGGCGTCGCCGGTGCCACCGGCCGGCGACGGGGCCGGACGGACCGGTCGACAGCGCCGGTGCAGGGATGCTACCCGCGTCAACCACGGTGCAGGACACGCGTTCTGGCCAATCTGACGATGAACGGCAGAACACGGCACCCTGCTCCCCCGCGCGACCTCCGGGAGCTGCCGGACCGATTCGGAGTGAGCCGCCGGACCCACCCGTAGGGAACCGCCGCACCGGCCCGGAGTTCGGCATCGGGCACCGCCGGACCCTCCGGGCCGGTCCGCCCGTCCGGGTGAACAGCGCATGCGGCACCGGGGCGGAACGCCTAGCGTGGCCCGGGGCACCCCGCCCGGCCCGCCGCCCTCCCCGGACGGGCGCGACCGCGCCGCGGGGCTCCGACCCTCCGGCTCCGCCCCCGTTCCCCTCAGGAGATCCCCGTGACCACGACGACCCCGCTGGCCGATCTCACCGGCGACTACGTCCTGGACCCGGCGCACACCCGGATCGGCTTCGTGGCACGCCACGCCATGGTGACGAAGGTGCGCGGCGCGTTCCAGACCTTCGAAGGCAGCGCCCACCTCGACGGCACCGACCCGAGCCGCTCCACCGCCCGGGTGTCGATCAGCGCCGAGAGCATCGACACCGGCAACGAGCAGCGCGACGGGCACCTGCGCACCAACGACTTCCTCGACGCCCCGAACCACCCGAGGATCACCTTCACCTCGACGGGCGTCGAGCAGCTGAACAGTGCCGAGTACCGGGTCAGCGGTGAGCTGACCATCAAGGAGACCACCCGCCCGATCACCATCGACTTCGAGTACACCGGCAACGCCCGAGACCCGTACGGCAACCTCCGGGTCGGCCTGGAGGGATCGGTCGCCATCAGCCGGAAGGACTACGGCATCACCTGGAACGCCGCCCTCGAAGGCGGCGGCGTCCTGGTCGGCGACAAGGTGGTGCTGGAGTTCGACATCTCGGCGATCAAGCAGGAGTGACCCGGCCCGGGTGTACCCGAGGGCCTGTGGCGGAGACCGCCACAGGCCCTCGGCGCGTTCCGGGGCACGCCTCGCGGTTACTCAACCCCCTGGTTGAACAAGCACGCGGCACGGAGTAGCCTCGTATTCAACCAAACAGTTGCGAAGAGAAGCAGAGGTGCGCTGATGGCCTCCGATCCGCTGTCCAGGGCGTTCGTCGCCCTGGCCGACCCGACCCGGCGCGACATCGTCGCCCGGCTCTCCGTCCGCGACGCCGGGGTCGGCGAACTCGCGGAGTCCTACGCCATGTCGATGCAGGCCGTCTCCAAGCACCTCAAGGTGCTGGAGGAGGCGGGGCTGGTGAGCCGCAGTCGCGACGCCCAGCGCCGGCCGTGCCACCTGGAGCCCCAGGTGCTCGATCTGATGACGGTCTGGATCGAGCGGTACCGCCGGCAGGCCGAGGAGCGGTTCGGTCGGCTGGACGCCGTCCTCGCCGCCATGGAGGACGGCGACGAGCCCGGAGCGGCCGTCCCGGCCCCGGAATCCCCCGAAGAGCACGAAGAGCACGAAGGAGCAGCGTCATGACCTCCAGCGACGACCGCCGGACCACGATCGAGGCGGACCCGGCACTCCCCGTCATCCGCATCGTCCGCGAGTTCGACGCCCCACCGGCCCGGGTGTTCCGCGCCTGGACCGAGCCCGAGCTGGTGGCGCGGTGGCTCGGCCCCAGGGACCGGGTCATGAAGATCGACACCTGGGACGCCCGCACCGGCGGCAGCTACCGCTACTCCGCACTGGCCGGGGACGGGGCCGGGGACGGGGCCGGGCCGGCGAGTGAGGTGATCGCCTCCTTCTACGGCTCGTTCCACGAAGTCCGCCGGGACAGCCGGCTCGTCCAGACCTTCACCTTCGAGGGCGTACCGGACGGCGTCTCACTGGAGACCGTGGTCTTCGAGCCGGTCGGCGAAGGCCGCACCCGGGTCAGCTCGCTCTCCCTCGTCGACAGCCTGGCCACCCGCGACGCGATCATGGCGAGCGGGATGGACCGCGGCGTGATCGAGGGCTACGCGCAGCTCGACGAGCTCCTCGCCGCCGGCTGACCCCGGCGCGCCGCCGCCACGGGGGCGGTCGCTCAGGACAGCACGGCGACCGCCTCGACCTCGACGAGCTGGTCCGTGTAGCCCAGGACGGTGACGCCGAGCAGGGTGCTGGGCACGTCGTGGCTCCCCAGGTAGGAGCGGTAGACCTCCCACGCCGTCACGAGGTCCTCCTGCCGGGAGGAGGCCACGTACACGGTGGTCCGGACGAGGTCGGTCAGGGCGGCGCCCTCGTCCTCCAGCACGGTGATCAGGTTGCGCATGACCTGGTGGGCCTGGGCCCCGACGTCGCCCACCGCGACCGTCCGCCCCTCCGCGTCGAGCGGGCAGGCGCCCGCCAGCCAGAGCGAGCGCACCGGCGCGTCCACGGAGGCGGCGTAGGCGTAGTCCACCGCCTGGGTGAGCCGTGGGTTGCGGATCAGCCGGACCGTACCGCTCATGGGGGCTCCGAAGGTCGAACGGATGTCTGCTCCCCATCCTCGACAGCCGCCTGATCGCCGGTCAAACCATTAACCGCCGCCCGCTCCTCCCGCCGCGCCCCCGCACTCCCGGTTCACCGGTGCGGGTGATGGCGGGTCGCCCCGCCGGACGGCGATCCTGGTGCCCCACCGAACGAAGGGGTTCCGCGATGGTGCTTCGACTGCCCGGCCGCGGTGTCGGCCGCCGCCGGATCCTGGGGCTGGCCCTGGGCGCGAGCGCCGTACCCGTCCTCGCGACCGTCGCGGCCCGGGCGGCACCGGCCGCGGCGCCGCTGCCACCGGCCGCCCTGGGCCGCCGGGTCGCCGAGGTGGCGGCCGCGCAGATCGGCGTGCCGTACGCCTGGGGCGGCGGCGACCGGCTGGGCGCGGGCATCGGGTTCTGCGACGAGGAGAACGGCTACCTCGACGGCCAGTGCCTCGGCGAGCACACCGTCGGCTTCGACTGCAGCGGGCTGTCCCTCTACAGCTGGTACCGGGCCAGCGGGGGCGCCGTCGACCTCGCCCACTACACCGTCGCGCAGTACCACCGCTCCGAGCCGGTCGCCCGGGCCGACCTGCTCCCCGGCGACCTGCTGTTCTTCTCGCGCGCGGGCGCGCCACTGCACCACGTCGGCGTCCACGCGGGCGACGGCGCGATGATCCACGCCGAACGCACCGGCACCCTGGTCACCCGTCTGCCCGGTGTCTTCGAAGACCCGCGCTGGGCGGCCGAGTTCGCCGGCGCCCGGCGCCCGCTGCCGCTCGGCTGAGCGAGCGGAAGCGACCGGGAGCCCGCCCGCCCGCTCTCAGAGCGCCCCCGGCAGGTCGTGGTGGACCCGGCGCAGCAGGTCGTGCAGGGTGCGGCGCTCCCGCGGGTCCAGCGGGGCGAGGATCTCGTCCTGCACCGCGCGGGCCTCGGCCTCCAGTTCGGCCAGGACCGCCCGGCCCGTCCCGGTGATGCTCACCGAGACGCGCCGGCGGTCCGCCGTGTCACGGATGCGCTCGACGCAGTCGGCGGCGGCCAGCCGGTCGGCGACCTTGGCCATGTCGCTGGGGTCCACGCCCAGCCGCCGGACCAGGTCGCGCTGGGCGTGCGGCCCGAAGTCGGCCAGTGCGGCGAGCACCGCCATGTCCCAGAGCCGCAGGCCGCGCCCGGCCAGCCGCTCGGCCAGCCGGCTCCGCGCGGCCCTGCCGGTCCGGGAGAGCAGGTAGGTGCTGAGGTCCAGCAGGGTGGGCGGGGTGGAGCTCTCGGGAGTCACCCCATCAGTCTAGGGTCCAGCCCTATAGTGGGTCAGCACCTACTAATTGCGGTGGGCCGCCCGCCGCCCCGAGCCCAGGAGTCCCGACGTGGATGCCCTGTACACCCGCCTGCTCGTCTCCCGCTTCGCCGAGTGCTTCGCCTTCTACCGCGCCGTCCTGCCCCCGCTCACCGGCGCCGCCCTGGCCAAGGGCGAGGCGGCGGGCCCGTACGCCAACTGGGAGGCCGACGGCCGGACCGTGCTCGCGCTGTACGACCGCGCGATGATGGCCGCCGCCCTGGGCACCGAGCGGCTCCCGCCCCGCCCGCCGGCCGCCCAGGACTCCGCGATGCTGGCCGTCCGCGTCACCGACGTGGACGAGGCGCTCGCCCTCTGCCTCCGCCGCGGCGCCCGCGTGGCGGCCGAAGCCACCGACCGCCCCGCGTGGGGCCCGACCCTGCGCACCGCCCACCTCCGTGACCCGGAAGGCCACCTGATCGAGCTGCAGTCCTACTGACCGCCGCCCCCGGCCGGCCGGCTACTCCCCGGCCGGGGCGGACCCCCACAGGTCGGGGCTGCCCGCCCCGACCAGGGACCGGATCCGGGCCAGGGCCTCGTCGGCCGGGATCGGGGCGAGCCGGCGGCCGTCGCGCAGGCGCAGGGCCACCTGGCCGTCGGCCGCCTCCCTCGGCCCGATCACCGCCTGGTACGGCACCAGCCGGGCCTCCCGGATCCGGGCGCCCAGGGTGCCGTGCTCGGGCCCGGCGACCTCGGCCCGCAGCCCCTGGTCGAGGCAGCGCTGCCGCAGTCGCCCGGCCTGGTCGGCCTCCCCCTCGGAGACCGGCAGCAGGACCAGCTGGGTGGGCGCCAGCCAGGCCGGGAACGCGCCGCCGTACAGCTCGATCAGATGGGCGACGACCCGCTCGACGCTGCCGATGACACTGCGGTGCACCATCACCGGGCGGTGCCTGGCCCCGTCGGCGCCGATGTAGTGCAGGCCGAACCGCTCCGGCTGGTGGAAGTCGATCTGCACGGTGGAGAGGGTGGATTCGCGACCGGCGCCGTCGGCGATCTGGACGTCGACCTTCGGTCCGTAGAACGCCGCCTCCCCCTCGACCGCCTCGAAGGGCACGCCGGACCGCTCCAGCACCTCGGTCAGCAGCGCGGTGGCCCGCTCCCAGAGCGCCGGGTCGGCCACGTACTTCCCGCCCTCGCCGGGCAGCGAGAGCCGGTAGCGGGCGGGGCGGATCCCGAGCGCCCGGTGCGCCTCGCGGATCAGCTCCAGCGCGGCCAGCGCCTCGTCGGCCGCCTGCTCGGGGGTGCAGAAGATGTGGGCGTCGTTCAGCTGGATCGCCCGGACCCGGGTGAGCCCGCCCAGCACGCCCGATGGTTCGGACCGGTACATCCCGCCCAGTTCGGCCATCCGCAGCGGGAGCTCGCGGTAACTGCGCGCCCGGGAGCGGTAGATGAGGGCGTGGTGCGGGCAGAGGCTCGGGCGCAGCACGACCTGTTCGGCGCCCAGGTCCATCGGCGGGAACATGTCGTCGCGGTAGTGCGACCAGTGGCCGGAGATCTCGTACAGCTCGCGTTTGCCGAGCACCGGCGAGTACACGTGGCGGTAGCCGGCCCGCTGTTCGCACCCCCGGACGAACTCCTCCAGGGTGTGCCGGACGGCGGCGCCGTCGGGCAGCCAGTACGGCAGGCCGGCGCCCATCAGCGGGTCGGTGTCGAAGAGGTCGAGTTCACGGCCGAGGCGGCGGTGGTCGTGCATGGTGGCGGTCTCCACTCGGGTCTGCGGGGTCGCACCTGCGGGGGGCTCTCCGCAGGCGGCGCTCCTGGGCCGAGTGGGCGGGAACGACGAAGCCCCGGGGCACTCGGCCCCGGGGCTTCGGACTAGGTCAGCAGTCAGCGCACCGGGACTCTCTCCGGCGTCGTCGTCAGGACGGCTGCAGCGCGCTTCATGCCTCCCACGGTAACAGGGCGGCGACGCTCCCGGCGATCCGTTTCCGGTGCTCGCCCGCGCCCCGGAGCCGATCGGGAGCGGGCGTCCTCAGTACAGCACCGCGCAGCCCCGCTCGCCGAGGGCGGCGAGCAGCCGGGGCGGCGGTGTGACGTCGTTCCACCGCAGGTCGAGCTTCTCCAGGGCCGGCAATCCGGCCAGCCAGTGCGGCAGTTCGGTGATGCGATTGCTCCGCAGGTCCACCCGGCGCAGCAGCGGGAGCCCGGCGAGCACCGGAGGGATCTCGGTGAGGGCGTTGTCCCGCAGGTCGAGCTCGCGCAGCGCGGCGAGTCCGGCGGCGGACGGCGGCAGAGCGGTCAACGCGTTGCCGCGCAGCCACAGTTCGCGCAGGGCGCCGAGCCGGCCCAGGGTGTCCGGCAGGCGGGTGAGCCGGTTGTGCTGGGCCCGGAGCTCCACGAGGGCGGTCATCCCACCGAGGGCGTCCGGCAGTTCGCCGATCCGGTTCTCGCCGACGTTGAGGTAGCGCAGGGCGCCGAGCCGGCCGAGGGCGTCCGGCAGCCGGGTGAGCGCGTTGTCGTGCAGGTAGAGGAAGTCGCGCAGTGCGGTGAGTTCACCGAGTTCCTCCGGCACGGCGGTGAGCGCGTTGTGCCCGAGGTCGAGGGTCCGGAGACGGCGCAACCGTCCGATGGCGGGCGGCAGTTCGGTCAGGCCGGTCTCGGCCAGGATGAGGACGGTCAGGTCGGTGCGGTCCCAGACGGATTCCGGCACCGCACCGAGCGGCTGCCGCCAGAGGTTGAGGGTCAGGTCTGTCACCCGGGCATTCTCCGCCGGTGCGACGCCCCGGCGAAGCCCGGGGCCGCTACGCGCCCGGGAGGTGGAGGGTCCCGTCGAGGACGGTGACGGCGGTGCCGGAGAGGTGGACGCGGTCGCCGTGGAGGGCCGTCCGGACCAGGCCGGTGCGGGCGGAGACCTGGAGGCCGGCGAGCTGGTCACGGCCCAGCCGGGCCGTCCAGTACGGGGCGAGCGCGGTGTGGGCGCTGCCGGTGACCGGGTCCTCCGGGATCCCTCGGGCCGGGGCGAAGAAGCGGGAGACGAAGTCGTACCCGGCGTCGCCGCGGGCCGCGGGCGCCGTGACGATGACGCCGCGCAGGTCGTCGCGGAGCGTCAGGGCGGCCAGCGCGTCCAGCCGGGGCGTCAGGTCGCGCACGGCGGCCTCGTCCGGCAGGACGGCCAGCAGGTCGCCGAGCCTGCCGGTGTGCCAGGCCGACTCGGGCTCGACGGTCAGCGCCTCGGCCAGCCCCTCGGGGACGGGGACCTCGGTGCCGGGTGCGGCCGGGAAGTCCAGGGAGACGCCGCCGGCCTCGTCGGTGTGGGTGACGAGGACCCCGTGGTACCGGCTGCGGAACCGCACCGTGCCGAGGATCCCCCGCTCGGTGCGGAGCGTGTGCGCCGTGGCCAGGGTGGCGTGCCCGCACAGGGTGGCCTCGACGGTGGGGGTGAACCACCGGATCGCCCAGTCGGCTTCGGCGCCGCCGGGCAGCGGGAGGGCGAACGCCGTCTCGGAGTGGTTCAGCTCGGCGGCCACCTGCCGCATCCAGGTGTCGTCCGGCCACTCCCCGGCGGGCAGCAGGCACACGCCGGCCGGATTGCCGGCGAACGGACGATCGGTGAAGGCGTCGACCACGTGAATGCGCATGGCGGGGACGATAGCGGTGGCCCCGGCGGGTCGCCATGGCCAATCGGAGGTGATTGGCCTGGTGCCGGGCGGGCGGGCGGTCGCGCCGCCCGCCCGGCACCCCTGACCGCGGTCCTGACCGTGGTCCCGGGCGGGCCCGTGTCACATGTTGATCATGTGCCCGGCCAGGCCGTGGACGGCCTCCTTGACCGCCTCGCCGAGCGTCGGGTGGGCGTGCACGTTGCGGGCCACCTCGTGCACGGTGAGGTCCCACTGCTGGGCCAGCGTCAGCTCCGGCAGCAGCTCGGTGACCTCGGGGCCGATCAGGTGGGCGCCCAGCAGCTCGCCGTGCTTGCCGTCGCTGATCACCTTGACGAAGCCGATCGGGTGGCCGAGCCCGTGCGCCTTGCCGTTGGCGGTGAACGGGAACTTGGCGACCTTGACGTCGTACCCCTGCTCGCGGGCCTGCGCCTCGGTGTACCCGAAGCTGGCGATCTGCGGCTGGCAGTAGGTGGCGCGCGGGATCATCACGAAGTCGAGCTCCATGGTCTCGGCCCCGCCGATGGTCTCGGCGGCGATCACGCCCATCGACTCGGCCGCGTGGGCCAGCATCAGCTTGGCCGTCACGTCACCGATCGCGAAGATGTGGTCGACGCTGGTGCGGCCCCGGCCGTCGACGTCGATCGCGCCGCGGTCGGTGAGCTTCACCCCGGTGTTCTCCAGGCCGTAGCCGTTCACCCGGGGCGCGAAGCCGATCGCCTGGAGCACCTTGTCGGCCTCCAGCACCTGCTGCTGACCGTCGCGGGTGACGGTGACCCTGACCTTGGCGGCCGGGTCGCTGTCGTCGATCGACTCCACCCGGGTCGAGGTGAGCACCTCGATGCCGAGCTTGCGGTACTGCTTGCCGAGCTCGGCGGAGACCTCGGCGTCCTCCAGCGGCACCATCCGGTCGAGGAACTCGACGATGGTGACCTTCACACCGTAGTTGTGCAGCACGTACGCGAACTCGACGCCGATCGCGCCGGCGCCCGCGATGATGATGCTGCCCGGCAGCTCCTCGGTGAGGATCTGCTCCTCGTAGGTGACCACGCGCTCGCTGAGGCTGGTGCCGGGGAGCAGCCGGGTGGTGGCGCCGGCCGCGATGATGCAGTGGTCGAAGGTGACGACCTCGAAGCCGCCGCCGCTCATCGCGACCTGGAGGGTGCGGTCGTCGACGAAGGTGCCCCGGCCGTCGTACTCGGTGATGCCGTTCTTCTTCATCAGGTAGTGGACGCCCTTGACCCGGCCGTCGGCGACGGTCCGGCTGCGGCGGAACGCCTCGCCGAAGTCGAAGCTCACCGTGCCCTCGACCTTGATGCCGAAGGTCTTGGCCTCCTTGGTGAAGATGTGCGCCAGCTCGGCGTTGCGCAGCAGGGCCTTGGAGGGGATGCAGCCGACGTTGAGACAGACCCCGCCCCAGTACTTGGCCTCGATGACGGCGGTCCGCAGGCCCAGCTGGGCGGCCCGGACGGCGGCGGTGTAGCCGCCGGGACCCGCGCCGAGGACGACGACGTCGTAGTGCGTGCTCATGATGCTGACTCCTCCGAGGGTGTCACGGTGACGTGATCTCGGTGCCATGGTGTCAGGAGCCCGGGCAGCGCACTCATCGGCCCCGGCCGATCGGCCGCCGTCCGGGTGCGGCCCGGGAGCGCGACGGGGAAAGGGCGCGGCGCAGCGGGGAACGGCGGGGAACGGCGGGGAACGGCGGGGAACGGCGGGGAACGGCGGGGAACGGAGCGGCGCCGGGGCCCCGCCCGGTGGCGGGGCCCCGGGCGGTCAGGCCGACACCTCGTGGGTGTGGCCCTCGTGGAGGCCGCCACCGCTGCCGGCCTGGCCCTCGGTGTGCTGCGGCGCCACCGGCGCGTGCAGGGAGGAGAGGTCCCAGGCGTAGGTGCCGACGGCGTCGGCGATCACGTCGATGTTGACGTCGAAGGCCAACAGGTCGAGGTTGCCCAGGTTGTCGCAGGCCTTGTGGTAGCACGTGTCGAACGCCACCCCGGCCGTGCCGCCGTAACGCGCCGCCTGCGCCGCGGACTTGATCACCTCGGCGCCGGTGTCGGTGCCGCCCGCCGGGATCCCCGCGTCGATGAACGGGCCGTAGTCGGAGCGGCCGGTGAAGTCGGTGCCCTCGTGCGGCAGGCCCCGGCGGTCCAGGTAGTCGGTGATGTGCCGCTCCAGTTGCGCCGAGCCGTCCGGGCCGGGGCCGGAGCCGACGTGGTCGGAGTCGTCGCCGTCGTAGACGAACTGGGCGGAGTTGGGCGAGGCGATCATGTCGAAGTTCAGATAGAGCTTGATCTTCTTCTGCTCGGCCTCGGAGAGTGACGCCACGTAGGCCTCGGAGCCCTTGAGGCCGAACTCCTCGGCCGACCACCAGGCGAACCTGACCTTGTTCCTGACCGGCCGGTCGCCGAGGTTCTTCGCCACCTCCAGGACGCCCGCCGAGCCGGAGCCGTTGTCGTTGATGCCCGGGCCCGCCACCACGGAGTCCAGGTGGGAGCCGATGACGACGGTGTTCGCCGGGTCGCCGCCGCGGGTCTCGGCGATGACGTTCCAGGTCTTGCGCTTCTCCATGAGGGTACGGATGTCCAGGCCCACGGTGACCGGCCCGGCGGCGGCTTTGGCGACCAGCGCCTCGCCCGCCGCCCTGCTGATCCCGCCGGTCGGGACGCGGCCGGCGGTCGGCTCCCCGAGGGTGCCGTTGAGGTCGCCGTCCGCGTTGTTGTAGACGAGGACGCCGGTCGCACCGGCGTCCGCCGCCGCGGCCGCCTTGACGGCGAAGCTGCAGCCGCCGCGCTTGATCAGCGCGATCCGGCCGGTGAACGCGCCGGCCGCGTAGTCCCCCGCCTCGCAGCCGGTGGTGTCGTCCGCCGGGACGACCGCGAGCGGGGCGGTCAGCCCGGCTGCCGGCCCGCCGACGGAGTACGTCATGGCGATCACCGGTACATCCTCGGCCTGGGGGGACACCACCGTCAGTTTCTGCGCGAGGGCCTGGAAGAAGGTGTACTCGAATTCCTGCTTCGACACCTTCAGACCGGCCTGGCGGGCCTGCTCGTAGACGTAGCGCGCCGACTCGTCGTGGCCGCGGGAGCCCGCCACCCGGTTGCCGCCGTTGCGGTCCGCGATCCGCTGCAGCGCGGCCAGCGTCCGGCGGGCGCTGCCGGCGCTGCTCTCCTCGACGAGCCGGGCGGCCAGCTTGGCTCCCTTGCGGCCCGGGTCCGGTGCGGCCGCGGCGCTCCCGGCGCCGACCAGCAGCAGCGGCGTCACCAGGGCCGCGACCGCCAGCGCGGAGCTCGCGACCCGGGTGGTCCGGGCAGCGCCCGGGCGGGGTAAGACGGTCGGGCGGCGGGTCCGAACATTCACGGCTGGTCCTTCCGAGAGTCCATGGAGATCCCGATTTGACATGCCCCAGGCCACCTTGCCAACCCTGCCGCGAAAGCTGACCGGATGCGGACATCCGACGGCGCGGCGATCCTGGATGAGGAGGGGCCGTCTCATCCAGGAGTGTGACCGAATGTCCATGATCGACAAGATCAAGCAGATGCTGAAGGGCCACGAGGACCAGGCGGACAAGGCCGTCGACAAGGCCGGTGACACCGTCGACCAACGGACCCAGGGCAAGTACAGCGGCCACGTCGACACGGCCCAGGACAGGGTCAAGGACCAGTTCCGCGACCAGCCTCCCCAGTAGCCCGCCGACGCAGTCCGGACCCACGGGTCCGGTACCCCGGCCGGGTGAGCGCGACGACGCGCGCACCCGGCCGGGGTACCGCGCGTCCACGGCCGGACGAGCGCTCCCCCCGGACCGTACGGGCGCCCGCGGGGACCCTCCCACCAGGAGGGCTTTACACAGTCATTACCATTGGCACGGTAGCGCTTCCGCGTGTCGCACACGGCGCGGCGCCGTTCACCCGTCCGGGTGAGCGGCAGCCCCGCCGGGCCGGCCCAGTTCCGGCGGACGGCCGGCCCTGTTCCGGCGGACGTCGCGCACGCCAGCGGGAAGCCCTGACGAGAGGACAGCCGCCGTGTCGATCCCCCGTGTCCGGACCACTCCCCTGCCCGGCGTCGGCGTCCAGTACGACCTCACCACCCGAGAACAACGGCACCTGTCCGTCATCGCCCACCGGGACGGCTCACGCAGCCTCAACGTCTACCGCTCGGACGACCCCGACGCCTGCGCCCAGGCGTTCCGGCTGACGGCCGAGGAGTCCACCGCCCTGGTCGACGCCCTGACGCCCGCTCACCACAACCCGGACCTGCTGCACACCACCGACCTGGGCCTGGTCGCCGAACGCCTCCCCGTCGAGGGCGCCTCGCACTGGAACGGCCGGGTGCTCGGCGAGACCCGGATGCGCACCGAGACCGGCGCCTCGATCGTCGCCGTGCTGCGCCGCACCGGCGCCGTGCCCTCCCCGACCCCCGACTTCCGGCTGGCCGGCGGGGACATCCTGATCGTGATCGGCACCCGCGAGGGCGTGGACGCCGCCGCCGCGATCCTGGGCAGGGAGTGATCGGATGCACACCGCAAGCGTCTTCATCGAACTCGGCTCGGTCATCCTGGTCCTCGGCCTGCTCGGCCGAATAGCCGGCCGGTACGGGTTCTCGCCCATCCCGCTCTACCTACTCGGCGGACTGGCCTTCGGCAAGGGCGGCCTGCTGCCGCTCAGCGCCAGTGAGGAGTTCGTGGCCACCGGCGCCGAGATCGGCGTCGTCCTGCTGCTGCTGATGCTGGGTCTGGAGTACACCGCCGCCGACCTGGTGACCAACCTCAAGGCCCAGTACCCGGCCGGCGCCGTCGACTTCGTGCTCAACGCACTGCCCGGCGCGGCCGCCGCCCTGCTCCTCGGCTGGGGCCCGGTCGCCGCCGTGGTACTGGCCGGCGTCACCTGGATCTCCTCCTCCGGGGTGATCGCCAAGGTGCTCGGCGACCTCGGCCGGCTCGGCAACCGGGAGACCCCGGTGATCCTCAGCATCCTGGTGCTGGAGGACCTCGCGATGGCCGTCTACCTGCCGATCCTGACCGCGCTGCTGGCCGGCGCCGGCCTGCTCGCCGGCTCGCTCACCCTCGCCATCGCGCTCGCCACCGCGGGCGCCGTGCTCTTCGTCGCGCTCCGCTACGGCCGGGTGATCTCGAAGTTCGTCTCGCACGACGACCCGGAGAAGCTGCTGCTGGTCGTCCTCGGACTGACCCTGCTGGTGGCCGGCCTCGCGCAGCAGCTCCAGGTGTCCGCCGCGGTCGGGGCGTTCCTGGTCGGCATCGCCCTCTCCGGCGAGGCCGCCGAGGGCGCGCACACCCTGCTCAGCCCGTTGCGGGACCTCTTCGCGGCGGTCTTCTTCGTCTTCTTCGGGCTCAGCACGGATCCGACGAGCATCCCGCCCGTCCTGCTGCCCGCGCTGCTGCTGGCCGTGGTCACCGCGCTCACCAAGGTGGCGACGGGGTACTGGGCCGCCCGCCGGGCCGGGATCGGCGAACGCGGCCGCTGGCGGGCCGGCGGCGCGCTGGTCTCGCGCGGGGAGTTCTCCATCGTCATCGCCGGTCTGGCCGTCACCGCGGGCATCGAGCCCGAACTCGGGCCGTTCGCCACCGCGTACGTGCTGATCCTGGTGGTCACCGGCCCGCTCGCGGCCCGGTACACCCAGCCCGCGGTGGAGCGCCTCGGGGCGCTGCGCGGGCGCTGGGCTCCGGCGGCCCGGGTCTCGCCGGGCGCCGAACGGCTGCCCGGCGCCGGGGCGAGCGACGCCGCCACGGCGCCGGAGGCGATCACGTTCGAGGGGCCGGAGCCGGCGGATCTCGTTCAGGACGGGTTCGCGCAGGACGGGTTCGCGCAGGAGCAGCCGGCCAACGGGCTGCCGCGCTGAGGCCGGGGCCCCGGGGCGGATCAGTCGGACCGGTCCGCCCCGGGGCCGGGCTCCCGGCCCGACCCGGGCCGGCGGCCGGGCTCGGGGTCCGGCACCGCACCGCAGTTCTCGCAGGGCTGCCGCCCGGCCCGCTCGCGCAGCCGGCCGCACTCCGGGCAGACCCGGTCCAGCCAGCACGCCGATTCGCCGCCTTCGTCCATACCGCCGATTCTGCCCGGCCCACCCCCGCGACGGCGAGTAGACACTGTCTACTCGCTCCTGGTAGACAGTGTCTATGACTGATCAGGGTTCGGGCCTGCGCACCCGGCTGGTGGCGGCCGGCGTCGAACTGGTGACGGCTCAGGGGGTCCACGCGCTCTCGCTGCGCGAGATCGCCCGCCAGGCCGGCGTCTCGCACGGCGCGCCGCGCCGCTACTTCGCCACCCACGTCGAGCTGCTGTCGGCCATCGCCCGGCACGGCTTCGACGAGCTGGCCACCGACCTCACCCGTGCGACGGCCGGCGCGGGCCCGGGCCCGCGCGAGCGGCTCGCCGCACTCGCCCGCGGCTACCTCGGCTTCGCCGCCGCCCAGCCCGGCATGTTCGAGCTGATGTTCCGCCACGACCTGCTGGAGGGCAGCGGCATCGGCCTGCGGCAGACCAGCCTCCCGCTCTTCCGGACCTTCACCGCCCTGGTCGCCGAGGTGCGGCCACCGAGCGGCGCGGAGCCCGCGGCGGCGGCCGCCGCACTCTGGGCCAACCTGCACGGGCTCGCCCAGCTCCGCGCCTGGGGCAGCCTCCAACTCGCCACCGGCAGCGACGACATCGAGCCGCTGCTGCACGCCGCCCTGGCCGCCCACCTGGGCCCGGAGGCCCGGTGAACACGCCCGCGCGCCGGCGCCTGACCCTCGCCGGGAGCATCACCGGCGCCTCGATCGTGGCCCTGGACGGCACCGTCCTCACCGTCGCCCGGCCCGCCATGCAGCACGACCTCAACGCCTCCTTCACCGCCGTCCAGTGGACCAGCACCGCCTACCTGATCGCGGTGGCGAGCCTGCTGGTCTTCGCCGGCCGGCTGGGCGACCGCTACGGCCACCAACGCGTCTTCGCCGTGGGCGTGCTGGGCTTCGCCGCCGCCTCGGCCGGGATCGGCCTGGCGCCCGGCATCGGCTGGGTGATCGGCCTGCGCGTCGCCCAGGGCGTGGCGGGCGCGCTGCTGCAGCCCGCCACCCTGGGCATGCTGCGCGCGGCCTACCCGGCCGACCGGCTCGCGATGCCGATCGCCCTGCGCACCAGCGTGATCGGCCTGGCGGCCGCCGCCGGACCGGTCGTCGGCGGGGCGCTGACCACCCAACTGGGCTGGCGGGCGGTCTTCTTCCTCACCGTCCTCCCCGCCGTCGCGGCCGGGCTCGCCGCGCTGGCCGTGCGGATTCCGCAGCCACCCGCCGACCGGTCCACCGGCGCCCTGCGCGCGCTCGACCTGCCGGGCGCCGCCCTGCTCGCGGCGGCGCTGGTCTGCCTGGTGCACACGCTCGTCGGGGTGCCCGAGCACGGCCGGCCGGCCGCCACGGCGTTCGGCCTGCTCGCCGCGGCCCTGCTCGGCACCGCCTTCGTCCACCAACAGCGGCGCGCCGCACACCCGTTGCTGCCGCCGCGGGTGTTCGCCTCGCCCACCGTCGCGTCCTCGCTCGGCGTGCTGCTGACCGCGTCCGCGGCGCTCTTCGGGACGCTGTTCCTGGCCACCTACTTCCTCCAGGACGTGCTCGGGCTGGACCCGTTCCAGTCCGGCGTCCGGGCGTTGCCGCTGGCCGTCACGATGGTCGCCGCCGCCCCGGCCGCCGCGGTGCTGATGCGCCGCCACGGGGCCCGGGCCACCGCCGGGGCCGGGATGCTGCTGCTCACGCTCGGCACCCTGCTCGCGGCCCGGTTCGACGAGTCCACCGGGGCCGTCGCGATCGGCGGCAGCTTCCTCCTGCTGGGCAGCGGGTTCGGGGCGGTGATGGTCACCGCGACGGCCGCCCTCGTCCGCGACGCCTCGGTGGCGGACGCGGGCGTCGCCGGCGGGCTCCAGCAGACCGTGATGAACATCGGCCCGGCCCTGGGGACCGCCGCCGCGACCACCCTCACCGCCGGCCGTCCGCTCGTGACCGCCATGGGCCCGGCCCTGCTGGTCCTCGCGGCCACGGCGGCGGTCGGCGTCCTGCTCGCCCCCCGCCTCCCGACCCGGGCCCGGGCCCGGGCGGCGGGGGTGGTGGAGGCGACGCGGCCGGGGCACTGAACCGGTCACTCGCCCGCAATGGCGTACGGCGTCCCGGTCGGTGCCCTCGGGCCCGTCGATCGCTTCACGCCGTCGACTTGTCGACGATTTCGGCGGTTTCCACGTACTCGATGGACGGCGCCGCGCCATGGAGACCGGCTGCTCGCCCGCGCATCGGGGTGGGCGTCACTCCACCGGGGCCCGAAGCGGGGTCTGCCCGGTGGGTTCGGCCGCGCCGACCGGCTCGGCGGGCTCGACCACCGGGCCGGGGGTTCGGCGGCGCTTCGGGGCCGGCAGGCGCATCAGGATCAGCTGGGTCAGCGCGCCCACCGCCATGCCGGTCCAGAGGCCGTTCACCCCGAGCGGCACCGACAGGGCCACACCGGCGGCGAGCTGGACGCCGAGTCCGAGCAGGCTGGCCGTCACCAGGCGGCGGCCCGCGCCGGTGGCCTGGAGCACGCCGCCGAGGGTCACCACCAGGGCGTAGGGCAGTACGTAGAGCCCGGCCATCCGCAGGTAGCCGACGGCCTGGGCGGCGACCGCGTCGTCCCGGGTGAAGAGCGCGGTCACCGGCACCGCGAGCGCCGCGCAGAGGACGGCGGCGCCCGCGCCGAGGGTGCCGGCCAGCCGGGCGGTGTCACGGCCCAGGGTGCGCAGCCCCGCCGTGTCGCCCGCGCCGGTCAGCCGGGCCGCCTCGATGGCGGCGGCCTGCCGTACGGCGTAGAAGGCCATGGTCACGACCAGCATCACGCGGTAGCCCACGCCGTAGCCGGCGACCGCCGGTACGCCGAAGGACGCGACCAGGGCGAGCTGCACCGTGCCGACGCCCATCCGGGCGGTGAAGTCAAGGCCGAACGAGGCTCCGGCGGAGACGATCCGGCGGGCCTCCGGCAGGAGCCCGCCCGCCGGGGGCGCGGTCCGGCGGTGCCGGCGCCGGAGCAGCAGCGTGACGGCGAAGGTGAGGGCGCGCGCGGTGGTCAGGGCGAGCGCCGCGCCCGTCACGCCGAGGGCCGGGAACGGTCCGGGTCCGAGGATCAGCAGCGGGTCGAGGAGGAGCAGCAGGGCGTTGGTCAGCAGGGCGAGCCGCATCGGCGTGCGGGTGTCGCCGGTGCCCTTGAAGAGCTCGTCGGCCACCCGTTGGCCGAAGAAGAGTCCGGCGGCGGGGAAGGCGATCGCGAAGTAGTCCGCGGCGAGTCCGGCGGCGGGGCCGTCCAGGAAGGCGTCCGCGATCGGGTGGCGCAGCAGGAAGCCGGGGACGGCGAGCAGCAGGCTGCCGAGGGCGCAGAGCCGCCAGGCCGCCCGCGCGGTCCGGCCGGCCGCCGCGCGGTCCCCGGCGCCGACGGCGTGCGAGATCCGGACGGTGGTGCCGGAGGCGACCACCAGGACCAGGCCCAGCAGCAGGTTCTCGACGGTGCCCGCGAGGGTGACGGCGGCGACGGCGGGCGCGCCGAGCCCGCCGACCCAGTACGTGCTGATGACCGAGGCGATCACCCCGGACAGGAGTCCGGCGTAGACCGGCCCTGCCAATCCGATCAGCCTCGGCAGATGTCCTCGCACGTCGCCCCCCGGTTCCGTCGGCAGCGCTCGGCCGCCCTCTTGGTGTCTCGAACAGAGATACATCGTTTAGAGGCACATCGGCAAGAGGTACCATGACGCCCGAACCGCGCGTGCGACGACGGAAGGGCTTCACCGGTGCTCACCCTCGCGATCCTCGGCTTCCTGTACGACGAGCCGCTGCACGGCTACGAGTTGAAGTCACGGATCACCGGCCTGACCGGCCACGCCCGGCCGGTCAGCGACGGTGCGCTCTACCCCGCCATCGCCCGTCTGGAGAAGGCCGGACTGCTGGAGCGCCGCAGCGAGCCCGGCAGCGGTGCCGCGCCGCGGCAGGTCCTGGAGCTCACCGCGGCGGGCCGGGCCGAACTCGAGGGCCGGCTGGCCGACCCGGCCGAGGCCGAGATCTCCGACCAGATCCGCTTCTTCACCGTGGCCGCCTTCCTCGACCGCCTCACCGACCCGGTCGCGCAGGCCGCGGTCCTGCGGCGCCGGCTGGCGTTCCTGGAGGCGCCGAGCAGCTTCTTCTACGACGCGCAGGGCCGGCCGGTCGCGGCCGAGCAGGAGTCCAGCCCGTTCCGGCGCGGCATGCTGCTGGTCGCCCGCGCGTCCGGCGCCGCCGAGCGGGCCTGGCTGGCCGGGACGATCGCCGATCTGGAGGGCGGCCGGGCGTGCTGAGGCGGGCGGTGGGAGGGGCTCGGAAGGGCCGCCGCCCGCAGTCGCCCGGGGCGTGCTCGGGCCCCGGACAAGGGTGCGAGACGGTCCGCCGATTCCTGTTCCGGGCCTGGCGCAACTGGGGCGTGTCGTCGCTATGATGATCCGCCTCACACCATGGCGCCGCCGCGGGGTGAACCGTACGCGCCGGGCCATGCCCGCACCCCTGGAGGCCGCCGTGCCCACTGCCGACACCGGAACCGCCCGCCCGCAGCAGCTGACGCGCGACGGCATCCCCGGCTGGTTCTTCAAGGTCGACCAGGAGGCCTTCGCCCACTTCCTCACCGAACAGAGCGCGGCCGGGCACACCGGCGACATCCTCGAACTGGGCACCTACCTCGGCCGGAGCGCCGTCCTGCTCGGGGACCACCTCCGGCCCGGCGAGCAGCTGACCGTCTGCGACCTGTTCGACTCCGAGGCGGGCGACGCCGACAACGCCGCCGAGATGACGATGTCCTACCGCAAGACCCTGACCAGGAGCGCCTTCGAGGCCAACTACCTCACGTTCCACCCGCGGTTGCCGGTCATCGTGCAGGCCCCCACCTCGGTACTGGCCGACCGCCGGATCCCGGACGGCAGTTGCCGCTTCGTCCACATCGACGCCTCGCACCTCTACGAGCACGTGGCCGGGGACATCGAGGTCGCCCGGGCGGCACTGGGCGAGAACGGGCTGGTCGCGCTCGACGACTACCGCTCGGAGCACACCCCGGGCGTCTCGGCGGCGGTCTGGCAGGCGGTGTTCACCGGCGGGCTGCGGCCCGTGCTGCTCACCCCCATGAAGTTCTACGGGACTTGGGGGGACGCCGAGGAACTCCAGCGGGTGCTGCTCGGCCGGGACTGGCGGGCCGGCGGCTACACGGTGGACGAGGACGCCATCGCCGGTGCGCGGGTGGTGCGGCTGAAGTACGCGGTCAAGCCGGGCGCGGCCCAGGCGCACCGCTCCGCCCCGCGGCGCCTGGCGCTGGACCTGCTGCCGCCGGTCGCCACCCGCGCGACCCGGCGGCTGCTCCAGGCGCTGCGCGATCGCCGCGCGGGCCGGCCGGCGGTCCGTACCGGCTGGTCCCGCGCCGGCTGATCCCGTACCGGCTGGTCCCGCGCCGGCGTTCGCGGGGAGGGGCGGGCGGCCCCGGCCGGGACGGGCAGGGTCGGCCGCCCCTCCCGCCGGGGCCGGGCGGATGGCGTCGATCCCGCTCGGTAGGCTGTCACGATGCACCGGACCACCACCGCGCCGACCCCCTCCGAGCTGCCCGGATGAGCGTCTTCCTGCCTCCCGAGCCGCCGGCCTTCGCCACCGCCTCACCACGCGAACGGGTCGCGCGGGTCCTCACCGAATCGCTGGCGCCCGCCCATCTGGTCATCGCCCTGCTGCTGCTCGTCGGCGCGCACAGCACCGAGGGCTGGTCCGGGGCCGGCTGGGGCCTGCTGGCCGCGCTGTTCTGCGGCGTGGTGCCGCTCGGCATCATCGCCCTCGGGGTGCGGCGCGGCGCGCTGACCGACAAGCACATCCGGGTCCGCCGCCAGCGCGTCGTCCCGATGGCCGCCAGCCTGCTGTCGGTGGTGGCGGGCGTGGCCCTGCTGTACGCGCTGGACGCCCCGGCGGAGGTCGCCGCCCTGGTCGTGGCGATGCTGGCCGGCCTGGTGTCGGCGCTCGCCGTCACGGTCTGGTGGCAGATATCCCTGCACAACGCCGTGGCCGGGGGCACCGCGATGATCCTGGTGCTGGCGTTCGGCCCGGCGGCGCTGCCGGTCGCGGCGGCCGCGCCGGTGGCGGTGGGCTGGTCGCGGCTGGTGCTGAAGGCCCACACGGCCGCGCAGGTGCTCGCCGGGACGGCGCTCGGCGGTGTCTGCGCCGTGGTGTTCGCGCTGCTGCGCTGAGCCCCGGCCCTCCCTCGGCCCGCCCCGGTCCCGCGCTTGGGCTCCCCGGACTCGGCGGCCGCACCGCACCGCACCGATAGGGTCGGCGGGTCGCCGTCGGGCCCTGAGGAGGTCGCGTTGGAGCCGGTCACGCTGCCGGACGCGGAGCAGCTGCCCGAGGCGCTGCTCGAACTCGCCGTCCCGTTCGAGGAGGTGAACGCCGTCCTGGCCGCGCGCACCCGGCTGGCCCGGGACGGCGGGCTGCGGGCCGCGTTCGACGAGGCCCTGCGCGAGCAGGTGGCGGCGGTCGGGACGCTCGGCCGGCCGTCCGGTCTCTACGGCAGCCGGCCGGCGGGGTTCGAGGCCGACGGACACCTCCTGACCCTGCTCTTCGTCGCCCTCGCCCCGCACGTCCGGGCGTACCACCGTGCCCTCGGGATCGGCCCGGCGGTGACCAGGAGCACCCTGGCCGACCTCGGCCGGCAGCTGGTGGTGAGCCGTTGGCGGGGCCACCCCGGCGGGCTGGGCAACCCCTCCTGGCTGACCCTGCACTTCCGGGGCGAGCTGTACCAGCTCGGCCGGCTCCAGTTCCAGCGCAAGCGGCTCACCGGGGCGGACGCCGAATCGGCGGCCGCGGCCGGGTTCGGCCCGTGGAGCCTGCAACTGCACATCCCCGACCACAGCGGACCGCTCTCCGCCGAGGCCTGCGACCGTGCGCTGGCCCGGGCCCGCGACTTCTTCGCCCGGCACTTCCCCACCGAGCCGTACGCGACGGCGTTCATCTCCTCCTGGCTGCTGGACCCTCAGCTCCGCCGCCACCTGCCGGAGGACTCCAACATCGTCCGGTTCCAGAAACGGTTCACCCCGCTGCGTCCGCCGGGCGAGCCGGCGGACGACAACCCGCTCCGCTACGTCTTCGGCGACAGCGGCCGGCCGCTGGAGTCGCTGCCCCGGGACACCCCGCTCCAGCGGGCCCTGGTGGACCACCTGCGCGCGGGCGGCCACTGGTACGTCGTCGGCGGGTGGCTCAGGCTCGGCGAGGGCGACGTGCTCGGCGAGGACGACGCCTGACCGGTGGTCAGGACCGACACGGCCCCAGGGGCGCGGAGCGGCCGGCCGGGATCCGGAGGCCGGGCCCCGGGGTGCCCTGCGCGCCCACGGCGGATTCTCCTACGCCATTCCGATTGATATGACTGCGCATCACTCACACGAGGGAACTTCATTTAAAGATTTGCCCACGGAACATTAAAGGTCGCATAGTGGGAGTGCCTCATTTGGCCCTAGTGATGGCCAAGTTCAGGCAAAGTACGGTGCGCGTCGCGCCCGGGCGGTAGCCGGCTGTCAGCCGGTCCCGCCGCCCGCCGCGCCGCGCCCACCTCGGCAGGTGAGGAGAAGGCAATGCTTCACGAAGACACGGCGCCGGGCTACGGGCAGCGCCTCCGCGAGGACGTCGCGGCCCAGGGGACGACCCCGCTCATCGGCGTCTACGACATGTACTCGGCCTCGATCGCGGCCGAGCACTACAACGGCATGTTCGTCTCGGGCTTCGGCTTCGCGGCGTCCTACTACGGCCTGCCGGACATCGGCTTCATCGCCTGGCCCGACATGGTGGCCTTCGTCGAGCGGCTGCGCGGCGCGTTCCCGCAGCACCACCTCCTGGTCGACATCGACGACGGCTACGTCGATCCGGAGGTGGCCTGCCACGTGGTGCGCAGGCTGGAGCGGATCGGCGCCTCCGGCGTCATCCTGGAGGACCAGAAGCGCCCGCGCCGCTGCGGTCACGCCGACGGCAAGCAGGTCCTGCCGCTGGAGGAGTACCTGGAGAAGCTCGACCAGGTCCTCGCCGCCCGCACCGACCTCGTGGTGGTGGCCCGGACGGATGCCACCGAGGAGAGTGACATCCTGCTGCGGGCCGAGGCGCTCGCGGCCACCGACGCCGACATCGTCCTGGTGGACGGAGTGCGCAGCGAGGAGTGGATCCGCCGGATCCGGCAGGTCGTGGGGGACAAGCCGCTGCTGTTCAACCAGATCGCCGGTGGCAAGTCCCCCCGGCTCTCGCTCTCCGAGCTGGGCGAGCTCGGCGTCGACGTCGCCATCTACAGCACTCCCTGCCTGTTCGCGGCGCACCGCGCGATGGACGAGGCGCTGGCCGGGCTGAAGGTGGCCGACGGCCGACTCCCGGCCCCCGCCGAGGACAGCCCCCAGATCGGGGTCCGGGAGTCCACCGAGTTGCTGGAGCGGAACATCGCCCGCCCGCGCCGGCGCGAGGCGGTAGGAGCGTGACGTCCGCATCGCGCGGCGGGGCGCGGCCGGGCCCGGCGTGGGGCGGCTCAGTGTCGGGGGGCTCGGCGTCGGGCGGCTCGGTGTCGGGGGGCTCGGCGTCGGGTGGTTCGCGGCGGGGCCGTTCGGTCCCGCGCGGGCCGGCACCGAATCGCGCACCGGTGTCGGCCGGGGAGGTACCTCCGAGGCGTCGGGCCCTGTGGCATCCGGCCCTGTGGCGCCCGGCCGTCGCCGCTCTGTTCGGCGCCTGCGTTCTGCTCGGTGGGGCCGCCTCGCCCGCGGTGGCGGGCGGCAGCCTGATCACCGTGATCGACAACTCCCACTCGGACTCGCTGGTGAGCACCGACTCGCTCCTGGAGATCGACAAGTCGGGCAACCTCCAGTCCGGACAGGGCACGGCGGGCAGTGACCAGGGGCCGGCCAATGCCCTGGTGGGCACGGTGCTGGGGATCGCGCCGGTCACCGCGGTCGACTCGTCGGCAGGGAGCGACGAATGAGCGGCGGGCTCCGGCACCGGGCTCATGGACCCGGTGCCGGCCCGCCGGGTACGCCGGATCAGCCAGGTTCGTCGGGCCCGCCCGGCCCGCCGGATCGGGCTGCTGCGGGGCCGGACGGCCCGGAGGCCGTGGCAGCGAGCCCGAGTGCGGGGCCGGCCGCCGCGGTGGCCGCGCCGCCCGGGCCCGGTCCGGCTCGACGCGGGCGCCGGCTGCGCGGGCTCGACCCGTACGTGGCGGCGCTGGCGGGCACCGTCCTGCTCGCCACCTTGCTTCCCGCCACCGGTCGGGCCGCCCGGGGGGCCGAGCTGGCCTGCGACCTCGCGGTCGGGTTGCTCTTCTTCCTGTACGGGGCCCGGCTCTCCGCCCGCGAGACGCTGGCCGGGCTGCGCCACCTCCGGCTGCACGGCCTGGTCCTGGCCTGCACCTTCGTCCTCCTCCCCCTGCTCGGGCTCGCCACCGCCGCCCTGACACCCCGTCCGCTCACCGAGCAGCTGCAGACCGGCGTGCTGTTCCTCTGCCTCGTCCCGTCGACGGTGCAGTCCTCGGTGGCGCTCACCGGCGCCGCTCGCGGCAACGTCCCGGCTGCCATCTGCGCGGGCACCTACTCCAGCCTCGCCGGCCTGCTCCTCACGCCGCTGCTGGCCGCCTGGTTGCTGGGCGCCCACACCGCCCTGTCCGCCGACGGCCTGCTGCGGATCGGTGCGCAACTGCTCGCGCCGTTCCTCCTCGGGCAGGCGCTGCGCCCGAGGATCGGCGGGTTCCTCACCAGGCACAAACGCCTCCTCACCCCGGTGGACCGGGGCTCGATCCTGCTCGTCGTCTACACCGCCTTCAGCGCGGCGGTGGCGCAGGGCATCTGGAGCCTGACCACCCCCACCGCCCTGCTCGGCCTGCTGGCGGTGCTGCTCGCCCTACTCGCCACCACCCTCGCCCTCACCGGGCTCGGCGCCCGCCTGCTGGGGCTCGACCGGGCGTCCGGCATCGCGGCCGTCCTCTGCGGCTCACAGAAGAGCCTGGCGAACGGCCTGCCGATGGCGACCGTCCTGTTCGGACCGCAGGCCGGGCTGCTGGTGATGCCGTTGATGGTGTATCACCAGCTCCAGCTGATCGCCGGCACGCTCCTCGCCGGCCGCTGGTCACGGGCGCCGGACCCTTCCGAGGAGGAGCCGGCCGCCGGCGGCGGGGAGAGCGGCGTCCACGCCGAGTGGGAGTCGGAGGCCGCGGTGTCCGGTGGCGAGGAACCGCTCCCGGTCGGCCGGTCGCAGGACTGACCGGTCCGCCGAGCGCTGCCCGAGAACGTCCACCCGGCCCACCGGAACCACCGGGCGCGAGCACGGAACTCCCCCCGAGCGGCCCTGGCCAGCAGGTCGGGGCCGCTCCTCGCCCGGCCGTACATGGTGGAAACACTCCAAGATCGTCTCGCGATCATTGTTCCTGGCAGGGCCCACGGCCCGCATGCGACCTGGAACAGACTGGCAGGGCGCGGTGGCCCGGTCGGCCGCCGCGCTCCTGTCACGGCCGACCCAAGGACTGCCATCGTGAACGAGCGTGTTCTCACTCCCCGCAACCGGGGTTTCCTCTTTCTCGACTCCCACCCGGCCGGGTGCGGGCGGTTGGTGGCCGACATGTGGCAGGCCTGCCCCGCCCCGGCCGCTCCGCCGGAGGGCGACGGGCCGGTGGCGCTGGTCATCGGTTCCTCCGCCGGGTACGGTCTGGCGGCCACGCTCGCCGGTCTCAAGCGGGCGGGTATCCGCGGTATCGGTGTGTCCTTCGAGAAGGCCCCCACCGCACGCCGCACTGCGACGGCCGGCTGGTACCGCACCGCCGCCACCGCCGACCTGGCCCGCGCCGCCGGGCGGGACATGGTCTTCCTCAACGGTGACGCGTTCTCCGACGCGATGAAGGAGCAGGTCGCCGATCTCGTCGAGCAGCGGTTCGGCGGCCGACTGGACCACCTGATCTACTCGGTGGCCGCGCCCCGGCGTACCGACCCGGAGACCGGCGCCACCTACGCCTCGGTCCTCAAGCCGATCGGCGGGGTGAACCGCACCAAGACCCTGGTCTTCGACGAGGACGGCGTGCCCGAGGTCCGCGAGGTCGAGACCGGGCCGGCCGAGGGCGACGACGTGGCACAGACCGTGGCCGTGATGGGCGGCGCCGACTGGGAACGGTGGATCGACCACCTCGCCGGGCGGGGGCTGCTCGCCGAGGGGTTCAGCACCGCCGCGCTCTCCTACATCGGCTCGTCGCTGACGGCGGCGATCTACCGGCAGGGCACCATCGGCGCGGCCAAGGCCCACCTGGAGGCCACCGCCCGGACCCTCGACGCACGGCTCGGCAGGACGGTGGGCGGGCGGGCCGTGACCTCCGTCAACGGCGCCGCCGTCACCCAGTCCTCCACCGCGATCCCCGGCATCGCCCTCTACACCGGCCTGCTGCGCGGCGTCCTCGGGGGCGGCCTCGTCCCGCCGATCCACCAGCTCGCCGCCCTGTGGGACCAGGTCACCGGCACCGCCCCGCTCGCCCTGGACGACGAGGGCCGGGTCCGCCTGGACACCTTCGAACTGACCGACGACGTCCAGGCCGCCGTCGCGGCCCGCTGGGAGAGCGCCACCACGGCGACCATCGCCGACCTGGCCGACCTCGACTGGTTCCGCGCCGAGGTCCGCCGCCTCTACGGCTTCTCGGTGCCCGGCATCGACTACACCGCCCCGGTCGCCACCGCCATCCCCTGGCCCGACCACACCTCCTGAGGAATGCCCCCCGGCCGGGACGGGCGGGCTGCCGCAGGCCCCGCCGGGGTGGTCCGCCCGGCCTCCGGGGCGAGGTGCGGGCCGCGGGCGCGGCTCAGCGGACGTAGTAGGGCCGGTTGTGCGCGGCGACCGGCGGGGACTGGTAGGTCCAGACACCGGCGGCGGGCGCCGTCCCGATCAGGCGGTCGAGGTCGGCGACCGCCTCGTCGGCCGACTCGGCCCCGCCGGCGCCCACCGGCCGCTCGCCGAGGGTGAGCCGGACCCGCTCCGCGGTGCGGTCGTCCAGCGCGTAGAACCGGTAGGTGTCATGGACGTCGAGCGGCCCGGCCAGCAGCCGGCCCTCCTCGTCGGTGCCGTAGCCGGTGATCGGCGTGTTGTTGACCGCCTCGGGCGTGAGGCCCACCAGGTCGGCCTCGACGGCGAACAGTTCGCCGTCCTCGCGGCTCAGCCCGTCCGGACCGAGCGCGGCGCGGCGGCAGGAGACCGACCAGCGCTCGCGCACGGACGCGGCGTTGAGCGAGGGCAGCTCCGCCTCGAACCAGCCGGGCCGCTTCGGCTCGGCGTAGAGCCTGCGGCCCGCGTCGATGGCGAGCGGGTTGTCGCAGAGGACGTGCATCCGGGCGATCCCGAGCAGCTTGGTCTGGTCGTAACCGCGGCTGTACTGGCCGTAGTTCAGCTCGGGGAGGCGGTCCTCGGCGAACGCGGGGTGGGCGATGACGTTGATCTCCACCTCCTGGGTGATCCCGCCGCCGCCCGGGTACTGCGCGAAGTAGAGCTGGTAGTTCAGCGAGACGCAGGCCATGCCGTCGAACAGGGCGACGGCCAGGCCCGGGTGGCGCTTGGCGAGCAGGTCGCGGCACGGGCCCGGGGAGACCAGGTAGTCCACCCCGATGTTGTGCAGCGCGCCGTAGTGGAACGGCAGGTGGTAGGGCTCGGGGACGGGCGGGAGCGGGAGCGCGGTCATCGGGACTCCGTCGGTCGTCGGGCGGGCACGGGCAGGTCTACCGGCGCGGCAGGTGCGGCAGGCACCGCAGGCGCCACCGGTGCGGCTGGTTCGGCGATCGTCACCGGTCCGTGCAGCGCCAGCAGGTCGCGGTGGATCCGGTCGGCGCTGCGCAGCGCGAGCGCCGCCATGGTGAGTGAGGGGTTGGAGGTGCCGAGCGAGGGCATCGATCCGCAGCCGACGGCGTAGAGGTTGGGGTGGTCCCAGCAGCGCTGCCACTGGTCGACGACGGAGTCGGTCGGCGAGTCGCCCATGAGGTGCGTGCCGCCGGCGTGGCCCGCCCCCCGGTAGGCGTACGGGCGGCCCTCGTGTTCGAGTCGGCCGGGCCAGCGCGGCCCGGCCTCGTAACGGGTGTGGTCCTCGGCGCCGAGCAGCGCGAACAGCTGGTCGGAGACGGCGCGGGCCGAGGCCATGCCGCGCCGCACGTACGGCGAGAGGTCGTAGTGCAGGGCGGGGCGCGGCAGCCCCAGCCGGTCCCGGCGGTCCGGGTCGAGGGTGACGCGGTTGGCCGGGTCGGCGGGCTGCTCCAGCTCGAACTGGAGGGCGAACTGCCGGCCGAGCCGGTCGCCCAGCCGCTCCCTCAGCTCCTTCCCGCGCACTCCGGCGGCCAGCAGTTCGGCCAGCTCGACCTGCGGCGGGCCGGCGGCCCAGGACCAGCCCCAGTTGCCGATCTCGACCCGGAACGGCGCGCGGCGGGTGCGGCCGCCCCCGAAGCGGAACGCCTCCAGCCCGCTGGTCGACCCCGGGCCGCGGTAGGGGCCGACGGGGTCCGGCATGAGCCCCCAGGTGAGCAGGGCCGGGTGGTCCATCAGGTTCCGGCCGACCTGGTCGCTGCGGTTCGCCAGGCCGGAGAGGAGCAGCAGCCGGGCGTTCTCGATCGCGTGGGCGGCGAGGACGACCAGGTCGGCCTCGACCCGGTGGGTGGCTCCCCCGGAGAGGTAGTCGACCCCGGTGATCCGGCCGGTGCCGTCGGCGAGTACGCGGGCGGCCACGGCGTCGGTCCGCAGTTCGACGGTCGGTGCCCAGCGGGCCTGGGTGCGCAGCGGCGTGTACTTGGCGCCGCTCGGGCAGATCGGGACGCAGCTGGCGCTGCCCGCGCAGGGCGTGCCCGGTTCGTGCGGCGCGTCCCCGGCACGACGGTTCGGCAGGCCGTGGCGGGCGTGCGGGGTGGGGACGACGGCGAGGCTCGCCGCCTCGGGGGCGGCGGGGTCGCGGACGGTGCGGCCGTCCAGCGCGCGGGCCAGCCGCCGGTCGAGGTAGCTGGCGGGGATGGCGCGGGTCGGGAAGGCGTAGCCGTCCGGGATGGGCAGGCCGACGGCCTCGCGCTGCTGGTCGGCGTCGGCGGCCACGCCCAGCTCCCGCTCGGCCAGGCGGTAGTACGGTTCGAGGTCGTGGTAGCCGATCGGCCAGTTGCGGCCGTGACCGAGGTCGCCGGTGCGGAAGTCCTCGGGGTGCATGCGCGGGGCGAGTCCGGTCCAGAGCAGGCCGGTGCCGCCGTTGACCCGCAGGTAGCCGCTGGCGTACGGCAGGGGTCCGTGCTGGACCAGGTAGCCGGTCGCGTCGAAGCCGCCGTCCGGCCGGCCGGCGAGGTCGCCCACGTCGGGGGACGGCGCGTCCTCGCTGAGCGGGTACGGGGAGGTGGGCGTCCCGCCGCCGGCGGCGCGGTAGGCCGTCGCGGTGGCGGCGGCGGGCCGCGCGGGGTGCCCGGCCTCCAGGACGAGGACGCGCCAGCCCTGCGCTCCGAGCCGCTCGGCGACCAGCGAGCCGGCGAAGCCCGCGCCGACCACGACGGCGTCCCAGCGCGCGCTCATCGGCCGCCGCCGTACTGCGGCGCCTCGGCCCAGCTGCCGTGTCCGGGCGCGGCGGTGCCGGGCGCGGCGCCCTGGAAGGTGCGCCACATCAGGCCCCGGTCGTAGGCGCGGGGCGAGGAGGGCTGTTCGCCGGGCCAGGCGCCGACGTACCAGAGGTGGACGAGGGCGTGTTCGTCGCGGACCCGGCGGGCCAGCAGGGTGCAGTGGTGCTCGTGGGCCATGCCGGTGGCGCGCAGTTCCCCCTCGTCGAAGCCGGTGAGGCCGGCGGAGATCCGGAGGAACTCGTCGAAGTCCGCGAGGGCGTCGTGCTCGGCACCGTCGTCGTCCTCACGGTCCTCGCGGTCGCGACCCGCGTGCACACGGTCCGCATGGCGACGGTCCGCGTGGTCGTCGACGTCGAAGCGGTCGGCACGTCGGTGACGGCCGTCCTGCCCGTCACGGCCCCAGAAGCGGTCGTCGTGGTCGTCGATGGCTGGCAACCGGGCACCCCCACACATGAGCACTGCATGGCCGAGACATGACACAGCAGCGGCACGGCAGACCGCCGTTGCGATCATTCCTCCCGACACCGGGGCGAGAGGCTCGATGCCAGAAACTGATCGACCCTGATCGACACGAGACCATTCAAAGCGCGATTTCGATCATCCAAACCATCAGAAGTGTACGAATCAGCCGCGTCCAGCGGGGCACCCGAGGGCGCGGGCCGGCCCGGGCGACAGCGTTCCGCGCCGCACGGCGGTCGCCCGGGCGGCCCAGCGCAGCGCGCGAAGGCGCCGGGCGGCTGCGATCTTCGGAGCACACGGCGGTGTACCGCCGTGCCTGGTGTCGAGACCTGGAGGCCCGGATGTGGCAGGCTCCCCCCGCGCCCGCTCCCTCGGACAGCGAGTGGCTGCCGGTGCTGGACATGTCCCCGCCGGGCCCGCAGAACCGGCTCACCGTGCTGGTGCGGATCCTGTTGCTGATCCCGCAGTTCATCGTGGTCTGGGCGCTGTCGGTGGTGGCGTTCTTCGTCACCGTGATCGGCTGGTTCGGTGCGCTGTTCCTCGGCCGGCTACCGGGCTTCGCCGCCGACTACCTGTCGGGGTACGTCCCCTACGAGACCCGGGTGAACGCGTACCTGCTGCTCACCCACGACCGCTACCCGCCCTTCGCGTTCCGGACCCCGGGCTACCCGGTACAGGTCGAACTGCGGCCCGGTGAGCTCAACCGGCTCGCGGTGTTCTTCCGGATCATCCTGGCCATCCCCGCGATGATCATCCAGGCCGTGCTGTACAGCGGCTGGTGGACGGTCGCCTTCATCAGCTGGCTGGTGGTCCTGATCCTCGGCCGGATGCCGCAGGCCCTGTTCGAGGCCACCGCGGCGATCCTGCGCTACCGGATGCGGTACCTGGCGTATCTGCTGATGCTCACCTCCGCCTATCCGAAGCGGCTGTTCGGCGACGAGCCGACCACCGCGCCGAGCGGGCCGGTGTCGGGGACCCACCCCCTGGTGCTGAGCAGCGGCGGGCGCGGCCTGCTGGTGGCGTTCCTCGTGATCGGCGTGCTCTCCTCGGCCGCGGGCTCGATCACGTCGACGTTCACGGACGACGACGACACCAAGAGCGTCACCGGCCCCCCGGTGCCGGGCCCACTCGCACCCGGACCCGGCTCCTCTGCCGTCCACCACGCCCGGCTCCTTCCCTGACCCGGCCCACGCCGCGGGCCTGAGCGCTACGACGCGCCGCTCTCCCCCAGGTACTCGGCCACGACGTTCTTCGGGACGACCATCCGCCAGGCCTCGACGACCAGTTCACGCATCTCGGCCGCGTCGACGGCGTCCGTGCGGACCTGCACCCAGTTGAACCGCTCGTCCGCCGGCTCCGGCATCAGGAACTTCTGCGGCTCGGCCGCGACCAGGGCCGCCCGCTCCTCCTTGAGGAAGGCGAAGCCCATGACCGTCTCGTCCCGCGAGAACGCCAGGTAGACGATCCCCCGGACCCGGAACTTGACCCGGTCCCTGACCAGTGCCTCCTCGGTACGCGGCAGGGACCGGGCCAGGGTGCGCACCTCTTCGACCGTGATCGCCATGCGGCGAGCCTCTCACGCCGCACTGACAGCGGCCGGGACCACACCGCCGAGACCACACGCCGGCCCAGGTGTCCGGTTCAGGCGCGGGACCGGGCCTGCTGCCAGAGCGCGGGATCCGTGAAGTGCACGTCGTAGCGGTCCTGTTCGGGGAGGAGCCGGTCGAAGGTGTCCAGCCCGGCGGCGACCCGGCCGAGATGGCGGAAGTACCCGAAGCGCTCCACCGCGGGTGACATCACCACGAGCAGGGCGACCGTCCGACCGGGCGCCGCGCCGAACGCGTGCGGCAGCCCGGGCGGGACGACCACCAGGTCGCCCACGGCGGCGACCCTGGACCGGTCACCCAGCAGGAACTCCGCGACGCCGCCGAGCACGTAGAACAGCTCGGCGGACCGCGCGTGGTAGTGCGGCCGGGCGCCGTCCGCCCCCTCCGCCAGGACGAGGCGGTTGACGCCGAACGCTCCGCCGCCCGGCGCGTCGGCACCACTGCCGCCGCCGTCGGCCAGCAGGTGGAAGGCGCTGCCCGCGGAAAGGGCGACGCGCTCGGCGTCGGCCGCCCGGACGAGCAGCGGCTCGCGGATCGCTTCGGGGGTGGTGGGGTACGGGGTCGGCATCGGTACGTCCTTCGTGGGTAAGCGACTGATCGGATCCATTCGAACGCGGGAATAGCGGTCGAACCAGGAGCAGTTGGCGATGACACCGATCAGTGATCGCGATCGGTCGGGGACGCGGCGGAAGACGACGACGGACGGGGAGCATGGAACTCCGGCAACTGGCCTACGCGGTGGCGGTCGCCGACGAGGGCGGGTTCGGGCGCGCCGCCGATCGGCTGGGCATCGTGCAGTCGGCCGTCAGCCAGCAGGTCATGCGGCTGGAGCGCGAGCTGGGGGTGATCCTCTTCGACCGTTCGACCCGGCGCGTCCGGCCGACCGCCGCCGGTGAGCGCCTGCTGCCGGAGGCCCGCGCCGTCCTCGCGGCGGCCGACCGCACCCGCCGGGTGGCGGCCGAGATCGCCGCCGGGGCCGAGGGCGTACTCCGGCTCGGCGCCGTCCACGGGCCCGGCGACCGGCTCTACGACGTCCTGTCCGCGCTGTCGGACCTCGCGCCGCAGCTACGCGTCCGGCTCACCCGGGCCGCCCCGCCGGAACGGCTCGCCCAAGTCCGCTCGGGCACGCTGGACGCCGCCTTCGTACGCGGCCCGGCCGCCGTCCCCGGGCTGGAGCTGCTCCCGCTCTGGAGCGACCCGCTGTACGCCGCCCTGCCGGCCGGCCACCCGGCGGCCGCACTCGATCCGCTCCGCCCGGCCGACCTGCGCGACCTGCCGCTGCGCCTGGCCCCCCGCGCGCGGAACCCGCCCTTCCACGACCTGATCACCGCCGCCTGGCAGGCGGCCGACCTCGGCACACCGGTCACCGGGCCGCCGTTCACCACGCTGCGCGAGACGCTCACCGAGATCGCCGACGACGCGCCCTCGTGGACGGTCCTCTACCGGGTGTCCGACCTGCCCCCGGTCCCCCGGATCGCCTACCGCCCACTCGCGGGCCTCACCGTCACCACGTCACTCGCGGTGCGCAGCGGCCCGCCTCCCCCGGCACTGCGCCGGCTCCTTGAGGCGGTCCACCGCAGTTCGGCCCCGACGAAGCCGTCACCCGCCACGGGGACCGGCCGTTAGGCGAACCCGGACAGGTCCGCCAGCACCACGGCCACCAGCTCGCGGCGACTGCGCACACCGAACTTGTCGAAGACGGCGGTCAGGTGCTCCTGCACGGTGTTGGCGGAGATGTGGAGTTCGTCGACCAGCTGGCGGGTGGACCGCCCCCGGATGACCAGGGCGGCGACCCGGGTCTGGGCGTCGGTGAGTCCGTGGGCGCTGAGCAGGACCGCGCCGAGTTCCGCCGGTCGGGCCGGTTCCACCACCACGCCGATCTGCGCGCCCAGGCGACTGGTGTGCAGGGCGAGCCACCGGCCGGAGCGCCCTCGGACGCGGACGGTCGAGGGCACCGGCCCGGCGGCGGCCGCGAGCACGCTGACCGGGAGCAGACCCGCGTCCTGCCGGTCGCCGTCGGGGAAGTCGGTCAGCCACTGCTCGGCCTCGGGGCTCATGGACACCGTCCTGAACGCGGAGTCGAGCAGGATGAGGCCCACTCCGTCCGGGCCGGTGGTGGCGTTCGGAGGCGGTAGCGCGGTCACCGCCGTGCGCAGACCGGTCGCCAGAACCGGAGCGACGCGTCGGACCAGGGCGATCTCCTCATCGGTGAAGCCCGGGGAGGAGGCCTCCCGGTGCAGGCAGAGCACTCCCCAGCAGCGGTGCCCGGTGACCAGAGCGGCGCGCAGTTCGTCGCCGAGCCCCAGCGGGGCCATGATCTCCCGGTAGCGGGCGCTGTCCGTCCGGCTGCCCTCGGTGGCCCGGTCCAGCGACCCGACCGGATCCGCCGCCCCGGCGAGGCCCGCGAACTTGTTGACGTCCGCCTGTCCGAACTCGTTGTCGAGGAACAGCGCCGTCGCGGGGCCGAGCGGGTCCTCGGCGGTCGCCGAGGTGAACAGCAGCGTCACCGGATCGACGGTCGCGGAGAAGGCCGCCTCCGCCGGCACCACCCGGCGCAGACGGCCGACGATCTCCGAGCCCAGCGCGGCGGTGTCCAGCCCGCTGCGGCACCGTCGCTCGATGTCGGCGAGCCGGCGTTCCACGACCGCGCCTGCCACCACGTACATCAGCGTACGCCGCCCGACTACCCCGGGCCCGGGACGAGCCCGAGCTGGCGCAGCAGCCCCAGCTCGTCGAGCCGGCCCCAGCGCTCGACGATGCGGCCCTCCCGGAGCCGGAAGATGTTGATCCCCCGCAGCGTGACGGTACGGCCGGTGGGCGGCGCGCCGAAGATCTCGCCACGCTGGGTGCCACTGGCGCTGAAGTGCTCCACGACCATGTCACCCTCGGCGACGAGGAAGTCGGGCATGGCGTGCCAGTCGGGGAACGCGCCGCGGAACAGCACGGCGGCCGCGCGCATGCCCTCACGGCTGGTGTCGGTGCCGACCGGCGGGTCGTGGTTGAGGAAGTCCTCGGCGAGGTACTCGTCGACGGCCGCGAGGTCGCCCTGGGTGAACAGTGCGTCGATGAAGGCACGCACGATCTCCCGGTTGTCTGTGGTTCGGGTCTGCTCGATGGTGTCCATAGCCACAGTCTTGGACGCCGCCCGGGCCCCCGGTACCCCAAGAACCTGGGGTTTCGCCCCCGGGACACCCGGTGGAAAGGGCCCCGACCGGGTCGCCGGTCGGGGCCCTCACACGCAGGCAAGCTCAGACGGCGCCGAACTCACCCGTCCGAACACCGGCGATGAACGACTGCCAAGCATCGGCGGGGAAGACGAGCGCCGGGCCCTCGGGGTCCTTGGAGTCACGCACGGGAACGGTGCCCGGGAAGTCCGCCGAAACCTCCAGGCACTGACCGCCGTTGTTGGAGTAAGACGACTTGGCCCAGGACGCGCCGGAAAGATCGGGGTTCATGGGACTAGCTCCTTCCGAGCCTTGTGGATTAGTGCCAGGGACGCCGCCTTGGGCAGCGCTTCTACCACCAGCTGATCGTACTCTCTCTCCCATGTCGAGACCGCTTCACGGGTTCGTTCGAGATGACCGCGTGCATGTGACTCGGCATAGCCGACAACCGAGCCATCCGACAGGTCAAGCAGGGTCACTGGCATGGTGAATGGCAGGTTCTCACCCAACCCAAACGGTGCGACCTGGATGGTGACGTTCGGACGGGCTGCCAGTTCCGCGATGTGGTCCAGCTGTTTGACCATGACGGCCGGACCACCGATCAGTCGAGCCAGACAACTCTCGTCCAGCACGGCATGGATCCTCGGCGGAGTCTTCCGATCGAGTACTCGTTGACGAGTAGCCAGGAACTCGACCCGCTGTTCCGCCGCAGACTGGGTGATCGCCCCTCGCTGTACGGCCGCGAAGGCCAGCGCCTCGGCGTACTCGGCCACTTGAAACAGTCCAGTGACGATCGTGAGGGCAAACTCCCGCAGACGGCGGCACCGCGCCTCCGCGTCGGCGAACTCGGGGAAGCCCTCCAGCAGGCTTGCCTTCGAGTATCGACACCAGAGTTCGTAGAAGGTACCTCCGGTCTCGAATACCTCGTCAGCTCTAACCGCAAAGTTAGAAGTTACGGACTTCTTCGCTCGTTCGACGTACGAGACCATCGCATTCGAGTAGCCCATCCGCAGCCCCAGCTCGGTCTGGGACCATCGCATGGCCCGCCTCGACCTGCGGAGTTCTGCGCCGAAGCGTGCGAGTGGCGATGCTGCTGCGTCAATTTCATTGCTTTGCATGCGCGTTGCCCCCCGTAACCAGACGGAACAGTCAAGGTTAGACCCTGGCAATCGTAGAGCCACTCGGGCCACCATGGCTACACCCCGCAACAACTCGGGGACTCACAGCAACCAATGGAGCCCGCATGCCCAGCCGCCCCCGCACGCCCGCGTACCAGCCGAAGATCGGCGAAGTCGTCCGCGACCGGGCCCACCGCTCCCCCGACGGGCAGCCCGCCGAAGGCGTCTACATGGGCACCCTCGGCGGCGCCGCCTACCTCCGGCCCGAAGCCGGCGGCTGCGAGTGGACCACCCGGCCCGAGGACCTCCAGCGGCTCGACCAGCCCCGCCACATCCCCGTCCAGCACCCGAGCCCGCCCCGCGCGAACAGCGCGGCGTGAGCCCGGCGTCCAGGCTCCTCGCGGTCACCCTCACGATCCCCGCGCTCAGCGCCGGAGCGGCCGCCCTCGCCTGCCGGCCCATCCGCGACGGGCCGCTCACACCCCGACTCCTCCTCTTCGGCCTCATCCTCACCACCGGCGTCGTCGCCGGACTCCCCACCGCCTACACCTGGCGACTCCAACCCCCTCCACCCCAGGAGCAAGCCGTGCTCTACCCCCTGCCCGACATCCTCACCAACCCGCCCCGCCGACGCCTCGGCCACCAGACCCTCGCCCTCGACCCCGACGGCGCCGTCCTCCTCGTCGCCACCACCTACCAGAACGGCCTCACCCTCCCCGGCGGCAGCGCCGAACGCAACGAACTCCCCCACCTCGCCGCCCGCCGTCACACCGAGACCGAAACCGGCCTCGTCCTCCCCCTGCGCAGCATCCTCGCCACCGACTACACCGACGCCCGACTCCTCCCCGAAGCCATCGACTTCGTCTACTGGGGCGGCCGCCTCACCCGCGCCCAACAAGCCACCACCACCCACCACCGACCCCCGCACCACATCACCGGCCTCCACTTCATCCACCCCGACCACCTCGCCGACACCATGGACCCCGACCAGCACCACCGCGTCACCCAAGCCCTCGACGCCCTCACCCGCGGCGCCCACCTCCCCTTCCTCCTCCGCGGCATCCCCGCCGAATAGCAGCCGCCGACGTGGGCCCCGTCGGCTAGCGACCGGAGCACGGGTCCCGGTAGGCGACTTCGGGCACGTACTTCTCCCACTGCGAGCGGCTGATGGCGCCCGTGCTGTAGGAGCACAGTCGGGCGGCGAGGTGGGCGGGGTCGGTGTCGAGCAGCGAGACGCGCTGGTTGGAGGCGACCAGGAGCGTCGGGCCGGCCGCCACCAGCGCGACCGCGCGGATCGATCCGCCGCTCGGGTTGGCGACGGGAGCCGTCAGGACGGGAGCGGTGGGGTCACGGACGTCCCAGAGTTCGAGGGCCGTGCTGTTCCAGACAGCCATGAGCCGGCCGTTCTCGGCGAACTCGATGCCCTCGACGTCCTGCAGCGTCTGGACGGAGGTCCGGGGTCGGGGGTGCTGCGGATCGGTGATGTCCCAGAGGGTGACCGTGCTGCCGCTGTTCCCCACAGCGGCGAGCAACCGGCTGTCCCTGCTCAGGCCGAGCGCGTTGCCGAAGGCCCCGGGCAGGGTGACCCGTGAGGCCGGTTCGCCTCCCCCGGTGAACCGGAACAGTTCCAGGGACGAGCACTTGCAAGTGCGGTCCGGGGTGCTCGTGACGGCCATGACCGCCCCGGCCGCGGTGCCCCGGGACACCGCGGAACCCATGTTCCACCCGTCGCCGGAGTCGCCAGCGGCGTCCGGCGGCTTGATCGTCGAGGAGCCGGCGCGCCTCGGCTTCGCCGGGTCGCCGATGTCCCACCATTCGAACCCGCTCTTGCTCGCCAGGTAGGCCGTGCGTCCGTGGTCCAGGACGCCGGCGTCGTAACTCCCGGCGTCGGGGGCGGGGATCGAACCGACCTCCACCGCGTCGAGCGCGTCGCCGACCCGCCACAGGTGGAGTGACCCGCCGCCGATCACCGCCATGACGGCGCCCGGGGCGGACCAGGTGACTCCGACCGTCAGGATCGTTCCCAAGGAGGTAGCGGGGAACTCGGCGGTGCCCAGGGAGCCGGCCTTGACCGGATGGTGCGGATCGCTCACGTTCCAGAGCTGGACCTCGCCCTCCCACCCGATGGTCAACAGTCCGCGCTCACGGATGAACGCGGTGCCCCGCACCGAGACCGGCAGGGTCGCGACGAGGACGGGGCCCTCGGGTTCGGAGATGTCCCAGATCCCGACGGACTGCGTCTGCAGGGGCGGCATCTGCATCGGGGGCTGCTGGGGCGCGGCCATCAGGTGTCCGTCCGGACTGAACGACCAGGAGGCGGGGCCGCCGGGCTGCCGGGCCTGGTCGACCTGCCGCCCCGGTGAACGCCACCGGCGCACCACACCGTCGGCGCCGGCGGTCAGCAGCCCGCCCGCCCCGCCGGTGGCCATGGCGTAGACGCCGAAGGCGGTCTTGGTGCAACTCGACTTCGTGGAACCCAGGTCCGTGTCCTGCGGGGACAGGGAGGCGAAGCAGAGGTCCCCCTTGGGATCCTTGACGTCCGTCCCGCCGTAGGCGAGGAGGTCGCTGTCCCGGCCGAAGGCCACCCCGCTGACGTTCGCGGAGCCGTCCATACCGACCCTGATCGGATCGGGAGCGCTCGGATCCTTTACTCGCCAGAGACCGACCTCCCGCTGGCTGCCGGCGGCCAGCAGGGTGCCGTCGGGGCTGAACGCGATCGATTTGTAACCGGTCTCCAGGGCGGAGAGGCCGGCCGGGTCCGCCGGGTCCGCGAGGCCCCAGACCTGGGTCTTGCCGCCCTGGACGGTGGAGGCGAGCAGGTTGCCCTGCGGTGCGAAGGCGACGGCCGCGAGAGCGGTCGGCCCCTCCTCGGTGGGATTGCGCAGCCGGGTGAGCCCCTTGGGGGCGGAGCGGTCGGCAATCGACCAGAGCAGGGTGTCGCCGTTCCCGCCGGCCGCCGCCAGCAGAGTGCCGTCCGCGCTGGTGGCCATGGCCGGGACGGTCACCCGCTGGTCCGACGGGTCGAACAACCTGGGCAGCCGGGCCGCGATCACGGGCTTGCCGAGGTCCGCGAGGCTCCACAGGCACAGGCCCTCGCCGCCGCAGCCGCCCGCCAGGTGGGACCCGTCCGGGGTGAGGGCGATGCCCACCATGCCGGTGTCGACGGTCGACCGGAGGGCCGGGGCGGACGGATCGGCGAGGTCCCAGATCCGCACCGCTCCGTCCTCGTTCAGCGCAGCGGCCAGCGTCCCGTGCAGGGCGGTCGCCAGGATGAGGACCGGGCCCCCGGCCTCGCCGACGACGCTGTTCAGCAAGGTGCTGCTCAGGTCGAACAGCTGGGCGGAGGCCTCCGGGGTGGGGGAGGCGCGGTAGGCGGCGACCGCGAGCTGGGCGGCCAGCCCGGGATCGGTGCTGCCGAGCGTCTGCGCGCGTGCTGCCAGGCCCTTGGAATGGACGATCGCGGCCTGCCGGGCGGCGGCGTCCGACTGCCGCTCGGCCAGCACTCCCCCGGCCGTAGCGGCCACCAGCAGGACGCACAGCAGCGCGGCCGTCCACCGCCACCGCCGTTTGCGCGACCGCCGGTGGACCCGCCCGCGTTCCAGGTAGTCCCGTTCGGCCTCGTTCAGGTACCCGGGCCGGCCGCGCAGCCACGGCTGGGCGCCCGCCAGTGCCGTGGTGGTCGGCAGCAGGTCGCGGGGCCGCCCGCTGCGCTCCCAGCGGTCCCGGTCGTGCCGCAGGACCTCCCGCCAGGCGAGGAAGGCCCGGTCCTCCTCGACCCAGCCCCGGAGCTTGTCCCAGGCGTTGATCAACGCCTCGTGCGCCAGTTCCACCGTCTCAATGCCCTCGGCGCTGCGGCCGGTGACCAGCAGGCGGTCGGCGGCGAGGGCCTGGGCGATGCGCCACTCGTCCTCGCCGAGGTCGGTGCGCAGCGCGGTCCGCCGGGTGGCCGACAGCGCGCCCATCGGCACCCGGACGAGCTGGGTGAACAGGCGGCGGGCCACCTGCTCGTCCTCCGCAGGCACCTCCCGCCGGAGGACGCCGGCGGCGTAGACGCCCAGGGCGCCCTTCACCCCGCCGAGCCCCTCGTACGCCTCGTGGGTCAGCAGGCCGGCACTCTGGTCGCGCCAGAGCAGGTCCAGGGTGAAGCCCAGCAGCGGCAGAGCGCCCGGCTCGGCTCCGGTGTCGTCGAGCAGACGCTCGGCCAGGTTCGGCGCGTAGCGGACCCCCGCGACGGCCTCGACCGGGGCAGTGACGACCTCGGACAGCTGCTCGCGGCTCATCGGCCCCAGTGCGTAGACCTGCCGGCTGATCACCGGGCCGAGCTGCGGATGGGCGAGGGCCGCCTCCAGGAAGTCGGCCCGCAGGGTCGTCAGGATCCGGACGGTGCCCGGCAGGGTGTCGGTGAACAGCGCTGCGGCCAGTTCGTCGACGGCGGCCCGGTCGAACGCCAGCAGTTCCTCGAACTGGTCGATCACCAGCAGCAGTTGGCGGGCGCCGTGCCGTTCCAGGAGCCGGGGCGCGAGATCGGCGATGCCCTGGGGCCGGGCCAGCACGGCGGCCAGGTCGGGGATCCGCAGCAGACGCTCCGTCTCCGACAGCTCCGGCTCCAGCAGCGGCAGCAGCGCGGCGGCGAGCGCCGTCAGCGGGGTGCTGCCGGAGTCCGGCCGCAGGATCACCGCCAGCGCGCCGGAGGCACGACGACGGGGCACCACCCCGGCCATGGCCAGCGACGACTTCCCGGAGCCGGACGGGCCGACCACGGTGACCCAGCGCTCGCGGGCCGACAGGAGGGCCACCTCCTCGCTCTCGGCCCGCCGGCCGTGGAACACGTGCGCGTCCGACTCCCTGAACGAGGTCAGGCTGCGGAACGGCGACGGCGCCAGCGCGACGGCCCGCAGTTCCGGCCAGGCCACGATCAGGCCGTCGGTGGGGATCAGGTAACTCGCCGCCGGGTCCCCCGCCTCGGCCACCACCACCATGCCGACCACTCCGCCGAGCCGGTCGTCCCACACCGGGCTCCCGCTGAACCCTCCGGAGACCCGGTAGCCGCCCGCGGCGAGGTCGACCTGCATCAACCCGCCGCCCTGCCGGTCCCGCAGCACGCCCGAGTGCCAGACCCCGTCCGACCGCCCGACCGGGAACCCGAACACCCGCACCGGGTTGCCCCAGACGTCCTCAAACCTGGTCTCCACCGGCCGGACCGGACGGGCGCCGGCCAACGGGGCGGCCAGGCGCAGCAGCGCGACGTCCCCGCTACCGTCCGAGGCGCGCGGCACCCAGTGCACGACGACCGCCATCGCTCCCGCCACGGCGGGCCCGTCGGGGCCCTCCGGGCCGGGGGACCCGTCCGGGCCGGGCGACCCGGGCGAGCCGTCCAACCTGTGCGACCCGTCCGGCGCGGGCCTCGCCGGTGACCTGGGCAGCAGCGGCAGGTCCACGAAGACCCAGGACCCGACACCCGCCTCCACGCCCTGACCGGCGAGCGCCGCCGAGACCACGTGCGCGCAGGTGAGCGCCAGCTCGGGGGTGACCAGGAAGCCCGCACCGACCGGTCGGGCCAGCGCGTCGTGCACCCGCAGCACCGCCGCGTCCAGCGCCTTCGCCCCGCTCCCCGTTCCCGTTCCTGGCACCGGTCCCGTTCCCGGCCCCGTCCCTCCGACTGGGCCGGTGCCCGGCCCGGGGCCCGGCCCGGTCACGGCGCGGGCTCCGCCGCCGGCTCGACACCCCCGCCCGGTTCGTCGACCGGGGACCGGTGCCAGGTCAGCGAGACCTTGAAATTGGCCTGGGCCGAGGTACTGGAGATGATCACGTCCGCCTCGGCGGACAACGACAGTCCGAACTCGATGCCGATCTCGTCCGGCGCGTGGACCATGCCCCGGAACCCATCGACGAAGTCCTGCGCCACCGGCCGCACCCCGGCCAGCAGCTCACCCAGGGACCGGGTGGCACGGGCCACCACCTGCCCCGGCCGGGCGACCTGCACCAGGCCCTCCGCGGCCTGCTCGATCTCGACCTTCACGATGTCCGACCGGCCGTCCGCCGCACCGACCGGCAGCTCGACGAGATATGCCATGTCTCCCCCTCGGGACCTCGGCGGCCCCCACGCGTGGCTGTCCCCCACCCGGTCTACCCCGCCCCGCTCCCGCTGACCCGGCATCCACCGAATCCGCCCGAACCGCACCGGTCCGGGGGTCCGGGCACGGGCACCCGGCGCGGCACGGGTGGGCGGTTCACCCGGCGCCGCACCCCTGCCGCGGGCTCCTCGTCCCGGCCAGCACGGGCTCCTCGCGCACACACCGGCGGGCGGGGGGATGATGTGCTTCAGGAAGCGCGAGGAGGTTCCGGCCCATGGACATCTCGCTGACCACCGACCGGCTGATCATCCGGGACTGGTCCCCGGACGACGCCGAGGCCGCTCTGGCGATCTACGGCTCGCCGGACGTCGCCCACTGGCTGACCCCGGCGATGGACCGCGTCGCCGATGTGGCGGCGATGCGGTCGGTGCTGCAGGCCTGGCAGGAGGCGCAGCCGAACCTGCCGCCCCCTCGGGGCCGGTGGGCCGTGCAGCGCAAGGAGGACGGGGCCGTCGTCGGCGGTCTCGGCATCCGGCTGCTGCCGCCGTTCGAGGACGACCTGGAGATGAACTGGCAGCTCGCCCCCGACGCCTGGGGCAAGGGCTACGCCACCGAGGCCGGCCGCGCCCTGATCGCCTGGGCGTTCACGCAGGAGGCCGAGGAACTGTTCGCCGTCGCCCGGCCGAACAACACCCGCGCCATCGCGATGGCGAAGCGGCTCGGCATGGAGTGGGTCGGCGAGACCGGTAAGTACTACGGGCTGAACCTCCAGGTCTACCGCGTCCGCCCGAGCGACTTCAGCGACTGACGGGGCGCACCCGACGCCCGGAGGATCGCCCGCCTGCCCGTCTGCCTGCCCGTCCGCCCCCTCGGCCGCCTACCCGCCCGTCGTAGCCGGGCCGGTCGTAGCCGGGCCGGTCGTCGTCGGGCCCGCCGTGGCCGGGCCGGCCGTCGTCGGGATCGGCGGCGCGGCCGGGGCCGGGCCGAGGGTCGTGGTGCCCGGGGCGGCGCGGTGGCCGAGGCCGGTCCGGTAGACGTCAAGGGCGCGCTCCACCCGGCCGGTGCGGCGCAGCAGGTCGCCCAGGAGGCGGCAGAGGTCGGCGAGGTCGCCCGCCGCGCCCGCTCGTTCGAGCAGGGCGAGGGCATCGACGTAGTGCCGCTCGGCGGTGCCCGGGTCGTCCCGGTCCTCGGCGATGAGTCCGAGCAGCCGGTGCGCCCCGGCGGCGTGGACGGTGCCACGGTCCGGGCCGATCCGGTCGAGGAGGCTGCGCAGCAGGTCGTCGGCCTGGGCGTGCCGGCCGCGGCGGCGCAGGACGTCGGCGAGTTCGACGTCCACCTGGTGCGTGAACAGCTCCGCCTGCCGGGAGGCCAGCATGGCGCGGGCGGTGCGCAGTTCGTCCTCCGCGCGGGCCAGGTCGCCGGCCTGGGCGTGCACGTAGCCGCGCATCCAGTGGCACTTGGCCAGGTCGGAGGTGAGGCGCAGGCGCTGGTAGAGCAGCTGCGCCTTGGCGAGGGAGGCGTCGGCCTCGGCCGCCCGGCCGTCGGCGATCAGGGTGCGGGCCACGCTGCGGTGCAGCCCGGCGACCAGTGCGGGGTCGGTGGCGTCGGGGGCCAGCGCGAGGGCGAGCTCGGCGGCCTGGGCGGCGCGGGCGTGGGCGCCCATGTCCATGTAGGGGCCGATGGCGGCCGAGTACAGCAGGAGCAGCGCGTCGGGGTCGTGCAGGCCGCCGGCGTTGAGCCGGTCGATGGCGGTCTCCAGCAGGTAGCAGGCGTACCGCAGTTCGCCGGCCAGCAGGTGGGCGACGGCCCGGCCGCGGATCGCGGCGGCGCGGCGCGGCAGCGGCTCGTCGGCCAGGAGGCGCTCGGCCTGCTCGAAGTGCTCCCTGGCGTCGTCGAGGCGGCCGGCCTCCAGTGCGCAGTCGCCGAGGCCGAGCAGGGCGGCGGGGCGGACGGACTCGACGCCGTAGTGGTCGGCGCGGTCCCGGACGGCGGTGAAGCGGCGGGCCGCCTCGGCGGTGTCGCCGTCGGCCAGGGCGCTCTGGGCGTCCGCCAGGGCGATGCCCAGCTCGGTGGCCAGGTGGGCCGGCCGGCCGGTGGCGAGTTCGTCGAAGGTGACGCCGAGGCGCTCGGCCAGGTGGCGCAGCGCCGCCTCCGAGGGGTGTACCCGGCCGGCCTCGACGGTGGAGACGTAGGCGGCGGTGTAGGCGGGCTCGGCGAGCATGCGCTGCGTCAAGTGCCGCTCCCTGCGCAGTTGTCGGACGCGTCGGCCGATGTCGGCCGGGTCCTGTTCCGAGGTCATGTGCGCCCTTTCCGTCCGGTGTCGGCCCGTTCTCGTCCCGCCCTATTGTCGTGGACGTGACAGTGTCTTAGATTAACTCCCTGTTTCAGTCCGATTATCTCGACACTTAAGCACCCCCGCCGGCGTTCCGCCGCACCGTGCCCCAGCACCGCCCCCGCCCCGCCCACCCCCGCCCCTCCCGGAGGTCCCCGTGCGTCACCGCAGGCTCGCCACCACCGCCCTGGCCGGCGTCACGGCCCTGGCAGCCCTCTGCTCCTGGGCCGTCCCGGCCACCGCCGCCCCGGCCACCCCGCCGGCGACCGGCGCGCCCGTGACCGGCGCGCGAACCGGCGCCCACCAGGTCGAGGCGTTCGCCGAGGACGGCAGCATCAGCCGCGCCCGGGTGCCCGCCGCCTCGCCGTTCGTCGCCCCGCAGTCGCTGGCCGGGCCCCCGGCGGGCGACGGCACCGTCACCCCGCTGGTCAGCAACGGCAGCACCGACAGCAAGCTCGACGTGGTGGTGATCGGTGACGGCTACACGGCCGCCGAACAGCAGAAGTTCCTCGCCGACGCCGCCACCAAGTGGCAGGAGATCACCGGCGTCGAGCCCTACACGACCTACCGCTCACTCTTCAACGTCTGGGCCGTGCAGGCCGTCTCCACCGAGTCCGGCATCACGGGCGACCCGGACCGGGCCACCGTGCGGCAGACCGCCCTCGGCTCCTACTTCTGGTGCGAGGACGTCGAACGCCTGCTCTGCGTCGACACGGCCGCCGTCGACCGCTACGCCGCCAAGGCGCCGAAGGCGGACCTCGTCCTCGTGGTCGCCAACAGCGCCAAGTACGGCGGCGCCGGCTACAACGACGTGGTCTCCCCGCTCGGGTACTCCGGCATCGCCACGGTCTCGGGCGGCAACGACCGCTCCGGGCAGGTGGCCGTGCACGAGACCGGCCACTCCCTGGGCCTCCTCGCCGACGAGTACTCCTACGAGGGCCAGGGCAGCTACGAGGGCGACGAACCCACCGAGGCCAACATCACCACGCTGACCGCCGACCAGCTGCGCCGCACCCGCGCCAAGTGGTACCGCTGGCTCGGCCGGACCTCCCCCGACGGCGGCACCGTCGGCGCGTACGAGGGCGGCGGCTACTACCCGACCGGCCTCTACCGGCCCACCGACAACTCGATCATGCGATCGCTCGGCCGCGAGTTCAACCTCCCCGGCCGCGAGGCCATGATCGCCGGGTTCTACCGCTACGCGACCACCCTCAGCAGCCCCACCCCCACCACCACCCCGCTCACCCCCGCCGACCGGCTCGCCGTAGAGCTGCCCGCCCCCGGCACCCGGCTGCGCTGGTACCTCGACGGCTTCGAGCTGATCACCTGGCGCGACCGCACCGCGGTCACCCTCGCCGACCTGCCCCTCTTCGGCCCGAAGGGCCTGCGCCACCGGCTCTCCGCCGTCGCCACCGACCCGACGACGGCCGTGATCGACCCCAAGCTCCGGGCCACCCTGACCGACACCCTCTCCTGGGGCGTCCACCGCTGACGCGCCGTACGCCGTGGAGTGGGACGTCGGACCGGCCGACTCCCCACTCCGGGGCGGCAGCACGCCGTCGGGCCACCGGCACCGCCGGGACGCACGGGCCCGGGCCGCTGTGTCAGAGTGGCCCGTGCCCCGGGGCGGGGCGGGGGCGTAGGACGGTGGGGTCGGTGGGCGACGGACAGGAGCGGTGGCGCGCCGCGCAGGCGGTACAACTGCTGGGCTGGGTCGCCTCGTTGCTGCCACCGGAGGCGCACCGCCGGGCGATCGCCGAGCTGGGCGGCGCCGAGCACGTGGCCGCCGAGGCCGCGCGGGTGCGGGGGCCGGGCCACCGTCCGGCCCGTACCGACAGCGGCCCGGTGGCCGCCGGGACGGGCGGCCCGACGGCGGGGCTGCGCGCGGCCCGGTCGGTGCTGGAGTGCGACGCGGTGCTGGCCGCCGCCCCCGTGGACTGGCCGGCGCTCGCCGCCGCCCATCGCCGGGAGCCGTTCGAGCGGCGCCAGCGGCGCGCCCTGATCGCGCGCCGGGACTGCCCCGACGCGTTCACCGCCGAGCTGCTCACCCCCTGGGAGCCGGCGGTGGCGAACCGTCTGGTGGCCCGGCAGCAGGAACTGCCGCCCTGGGCCTGGCGACCGGGGCTCGCCCGGATCGGCGAGCTGCGGCCGTCACTGCTGCGCCACGTGCTGACCGGGGAGAACGCGGCCGACCTGCTGCACGCCACCCCGAGGGTCGACCTGCTGGTCGCGGCCGTCGACGGCTATGACCACAACCACCGGCAGGTCCACGGCTTCTGGGAGGCCGTCGGCGTGGCGCTGCGGGCCGGGACCGGCGCCGATCCCCGGGCCTGGCGCACCGCCGCGGAGCGGTTCCCCGGCCACCGCGGCAGCCTGCGCGGCCTGCTCCGGGGCCTCGGCCGCCCGGCAGCCGGTGCCGCCGGGCGGCCCGACCTGCGGGTTCTCGTGCAGGCGCCGCCGGAGGTGCTGGCCGCGCTGGTCGGGCGGCTCGGCGACGACGAACTGGCCGCGATGGCCGAGCACCCGTTGCGCCGGCTCCGGACCAGGGAGTACTTCGCCCGGACCGTCCTCGACCGGATCCACCGGGCGGGAGTGCCGCCCCGGGCACTCTTCGCCCGCTGGGCCCTGGGCGTGTACGGCAACGGGGACGCGACCGCGATCCGGGCCTGGCTCCACGGCCTGGACGACCGGCTGGACCAGTTCATCGACCATCTCGCCCACACGGACGCCGAGTTGCGCCGCCTCCTGGCCGAGCGCCGACCGCCGGAGCCACCCGCCGCGGACCTGCCGGCCCGGCTCCGGCGGTGCGCCGGGCCGGTCGAGGCACAGGCGGTGCTGGACGGCAGCCGCCACGCCTGCGGCGGCCCGCCGTGGGCGGAGCTGGTGCGGGCCCACGCGCGGACCCCGCTGCCCGAGCCGGTGCTGTGCGTGCTCGCCGACCGCGCCGGGTTCCCCGACGAACTGGCCCGTGCCCTGCCCCGCGAGCGGCTGACCCGACTGGCCCCGCACGGGCCCGCGACCGCCCGGGCCGCACTCGCCGACCTGCGGACGACCTCCACCGCGTCGGACCTGATCGAACGCGTCCGCCGGGCGGCGGTGCTCGACGACCGCGAACTGCTCGCCGCGATCCGGCCCGCCCGGGAAGCCCTGCGCCACGGCCACCACCTCCCCCGGCGGGCACCCGGACGCGACGCCTGGGCCACTCGCTGCGCCGAACTGGTCGGGCGGGCCGCCGAAGCGGCGGGCCCCGGTTTCTGGCGGACGGCGGCCGAGCTTCTGCCCGGCCACGACGGCTCGCTCCCCGAGTTCCTCGCCGCTGTGGGATCACTGCCGCGCACCTGATGCGCGCCGCCGGAGAGTCAACTGCTCGACGGTTCAACGTTTGAGACCGCAGTCCTTGCCCGCGGACGGTACCCCCCCCCGGGGGCCACCCCTTCTGTGGCAGAGTGGAAGGGTCGGGAGACCGACCTGGTCGTGGGTGGCCTCCTGGCGGAGCCGGTGACGAGGTCTCCCATGGCTGAGCTGAGCCAGATCCTCTCCATCGCGCCGGCGGCCCTGGCGGCCGCGGGTCTGATGGGTGGGGAGGGTGCGGGCCCGACCGGCGGAGCACTCGCGGCGCTCGACGTGCCGGAGCGGGAGCCGTGGGCGTGGCGGCTGCCGCCTGGGATCCGCACCCGGATCGCCGGGGACACCGGGCTCCAGGACGAGCTGACCCGCGCCTGGGACGAGGCCGTCGCGGGCACCGCCCCCGTCCGGCTGGCCCTGCACGACGTACCGCCCAGCCACCGGCGCCCGCTCGTCGAACGGTTATCCGCCCTGTGCCCCGCCGTCGGCGCGGTATACGTCGCGGACGTGAGCCTGGCACCGGATCCGCCCTGGCACCAGCCCCTACGGGTCGGCGCCGTAGGGGCCGACCCGGCCGGGGAACTCTTCGACGGCCTGCGCTCCGATTCGAGAATCGCGGACACCTCCACCCCCGGTGAGCCGGACGACCTCCTGGTGGTCTCCGGGGCGACCGGGCTCGCCCTGCTGGAGCAGCACCGCGACGGCGTTCGCGCCACCTGCGTGCTGTGGTGCGCCCCGCAGCCGCCCGGGCCGGCCGAACTGGCCCGGCTCGACGGCGCGGCGCGCGGTCTCGGGGCCTCCGGCTGGATCGTCGCCGACCTCTCCGGGACCGGTGCCGCCGACTGGCTCCGCCTGCTGGTCCGCGGGCTGCTCGACGATCGCCCGCTGGACGAGGCGGCGGCCCGGGCGGGCTCCTGGCTGACGGTGGCCCGCCCCGGGCTGGTCGAGCGCCGCGCGCTGTCCGACGCACTGCCGTACCCGGCCGGGCCCGGGGGAGCCAGCGAGGCGGTTCACCAGGCAGACAACATCTCACCGCCCTCGCTGCCCGCACCGGCGGAGCGGGTGACGATCCGCCCTGTCACGCGGGCCGGCGCCCTCCGACACCTCGGAGGCCGGTTCAAGCGCGCCGTCACCCCCGCCCTGCGGGTGCCCCGCCGGGCCGGGCCGGCGCCCGGCCGGCCCGATGCCCGCTTCCTCCAGGCGCTCGTCGCCGTCCGAGCGACGGGCGAGCCGCGCCGGCAGGCGTTCCTGCCCGGCGCCGTGCACGACATCCACCTCCGCGTCGGGCCCGGCAGCCCCGAATGGCACGCGGCCACCGAGGAGTTCCCCGAGGAGGGGCTCTCGTTCCGAGGAACCGGGGCGCGCCTCGTCGTCGAGTTCTACGAGGAGCGGAGCACTGCGAGCCGCCACACCTCCAAGGCGATCGTCCTGCCGGACCGGGGCGCGTCCAGTGAGGCCGTGTTCCCGGTCGCGGTGGGGCCGGACGAGCAGGAGATCCGCTGCGGCGCCCGCGTCTACCACCGGGACCGGCTGTTGCAGCGGCTGGAGCTGACCGGCCCGGTCGGAGCGGCCGACCGACCCGTCGCCGGTCGGGAGATCACCGTGCACGGCGAGGTGTTCAGCTCCCTCAGCGACAACTCCGACAGCACCGACAGCACCGACAGCACCGCCGGTACCGCGGGCACCGGTGACCACCGGGCGGCGGTCATCCGCATCGACAGCGACGACCGGGCCGACATCCGCCTGAACGGGACGAGCACCCCCGTGCGGCTCGCCGACCTCGACCGGTTCAGGGCCCTGATCCAGCAGCTCCTCACCGACGACCTCGACCGGCAGCTCGGCGCGCCGGCGACGGAACTCCCGCCGCCGGACGCCCTGCTGCGCGGCCTCGCCCAGCAGGGCAGCACCCTGTTCGACCAGTTGGCGACGCTCGGCCTGGGGAGCCTGAAGGACGTCACCTTCCTCCAGGTGGTCTCCGCCGAGGCGGCCGAACTATGGCCGGTGGAGTTCGTCTACGACTACGGCTACCCGCGGGACGGCGCCACGCTCTGCGCCCACTGGCGCGAGGCCCTGGCGGCCGGCACCTGCTCCTGTCGCCGCGGCGCCGGCAGCACCGACGGCACCGGCCGCCGGACGATCTGCCCACTCGGGTTCTGGGGCCTGCGCATGGAGATCGAGCGGCGGGTGGAGCGGGACCGGCTCACCGGCACGGTCGTCGAGCCGGACGCCACGGAGCGCGGCCGGGCGCTGCGGCCGGTCGACAGCGTGCTCTTCGCGGCGAGCGACAAGGTCCGGGCGCAGGACCGCACGGCCACGGCGGCGCTGCTCCGCACCTCGTTCGGCGCCGACGGGCTGCACACGGCGGCGAGTTGGCGAGCCTGGCGGCAGGTGGTCAGGGCCCAGGGCCCGCCCCTGCTGGTGGCCCTGCCGCACAACGCGAGCGACGAGGGCAGCACCGCCGTGCTGGAGATCGGCAAGACGAACCGGCCGAGCAGGCTCGCCGCCGTGCTGATCGACCGCCGGTACATCCTGTCCGACCGGCACGACGGCGGCACCGGCCCGGTCGTGATGCTGCTCGGCTGCACCATGGCGCAGGCCGAGGTGCGCTGGCAGAACGTCGCGGCGAAGTTCCTCCAGGAGAGCGCCCCCGTGGTGGTCGCGACCCTCGTACCGACCCTGGGCCGGCAGGCCGCCGTGATGGCGGGCATCGGGGCCGCGACGCTCGCCGACCGGGCCAGCGACGGGAAGAGCATCGGCGAGCTGGTGCGTGACATCCGCCGGCTGCTGCTCGCCCGGGGGTTCACCCTCGCCATGTCGATCGTGGCCTTCGGCGACGCCCGCTGGCTCGTCGAGAGCCCGGCCGGCAGCACGGCCATCAGCACGACCGCGAACGCGAACGCGGCCGGAACCCCTGTGGGAGGCACGCCGTGATCACCGTGCAACTGCTGCCCGCCGCACACGGCGACGCGCTGTGGATCGAGTGGCCCGGGCCGGGCGGCGAGGTCCACCGGATGCTCGTCGACGGCGGACCGAACACCACCTACCGGGCCGTCTTCGACCGCGTGTCGGCGCTGCCGAAGCCGGACCGGCACCTGGACGTGCTGGTGGTGACGCACGTGGACGCCGACCACATCGAAGGCGTCGTACGCCTCCTCCAGGACCGGACCGCGCTCGGCCTGTCGATCGGCGACGTCTGGTTCAACGGCTGGCCGCAGCTCACCCAGGACGCCGACCTGCTCGGCGCGGACCAGGGCGAGATGCTCCAGGCCCTGATCGGCAGCCAGCACCTCGCCTGGAACGCGGCGTTCCGCACGGCCCGGGTGGAGGCGCCCGCCGTCCGGGTCCCGGCCCGCGGGCCGCTGCCCTCGGCCGTGCTGCCGGGCGGCGCCCGCGTCACCGTGGTGTCCCCCGGCGGGGCGGAGCTGCTCGCACTGCGCAAGGAATGGACCAAGGTCCTCAAGGGCCTCGGGGTGACCCCCGGACGCCCCGGGGAGGCGCTGGAACGACTGGCCCGCCGCAAGGACCTGCGCGGCCTGGCCGACGACCTCCTCGGCGGCGAGCGGGTGGACGGCTCGGTCCCCAACGGATCGAGCATCGCGTTCCTGCTGGAGGTCGGCGACCACCGCGTCCTGCTCACCGGCGACGGCCACGGCGACGTCCTGGCGCGCGGTCTGACCCGGCTCCTGGCGGAGCGCGGTCCGGAGCGAGGTCCGGAGCGAGGTCCGGAGCGCGGCGCGGAGCGCGGCGCGGACCGGCTGGCGGTGGACGCCCTCAAGGTGCCGCACCACGGCAGCGCCGCCAACACCACGGACGAGCTGCTGGCGCTGCTCGCCACCCGCCGCTTCCTGATCTCGACGAACGGCGACAAGTTCAAGCACCCGGACCGGGCGGCCGTGCTGCGCCTGATCGGCACCCCGGAGCGGACCCCCGGGCCGCCGGAGCTGGTGTTCAACTACCGCAGCCCGACGACGGATCCGTGGGCCGACCCCGACCGGCAGCGGACGCTCGGCTACACCGCCGTCTACCCGCCGGACGCGCCGGGCCCGCCGACCCCGGCAGGCCCGGGAGGCCCGACAGGCCCGGCGAGCCCGGCAGCTCCGGCGGCGGGCACGACCGTGGAGGTCTGACATGGCGAAGATCGGTGTGGCCCTCTCCGGTGGCGGCTACCGCGCCACCATGTGGGGCATCGGAGCCCTCATCTACCTGGCCGACGTCGGCCGGCACCGCGAGGTGGTGGCGATCTCCTCGGTGTCCGGCGGCTCGGTCGCCAACGGCGTGGTCGCCCACGAGACCGACTACCGCGACGGCCCCGGCACGGAGTTCGCCGACCGCGTCCGCCCGTTGATCCGCCACTGCGCCCACACCGGCCTGTTCTTCTGGGGCCCGTCGACCAACGCGTACGTGCGCTCGCTGTTCGTGCTCGGCGGCGCGGCCGCCGCGGTCACGCTCACCGGGGTGGTCGTCGCGGCGGTCGACGGCGTCCGGCTCCTCTCCGGCCTCCTGCTGGTGGCCGGTCTGCTGCTGTCCGCCGGTGCGCTGCTGTTCTTCGAACGGCGCAGCGCCGTCGTGGACACGGCCCTGGCGCGGGAGCTGTTCAACCGGGACGGCGTCGCCACCGGGCTGCGCGACGTGCGGCGCTCGGTCGACCACGTCTTCTGCGCCACCGAACTGCAGAGCGGCGACCACTTCTACCTCTCGCCCGCCTTCACCTACGGGTACCGCTTCGGCACCGGCGGCCCGGGCGACCTCGCGCTGTCCACCGCGGTGCAGGTCTCGGCCTGCCTGCCGGGCGCCTTCGCCGTCCGGCGTCTCGCCGCCGCCCGGCACTACGCGGCGGCCGGTCCGAACGGGTCCGCCGCCGGTCCGAACGGCGGCGATCCCGCCGCGACCGCCGCCGAGCTGGTGCTGACGGACGGCGGGGTCTACGACAACATGGCCGACCAGTGGCTCACCGCGCTCGCGGACCGGGCCCGGCGCGCCGACCGGCCGCCCGCGCAGTACGAGGTCGACGAGATCGTCGTGGTCAACGCCTCCGCCGGGATGACCTGGCGCCCGCTCCCCCGGTCCCGGCTCCCGCTGGTCGGCGAACTGGCCGCCCTGCTGCGGATCAAGAGCGTGATGTACGACGTCACCACCAGCCATCGGCGCAACACCCTGGTGCGGTGGTCCGAGCGTCCCGCACCCGAGGGCGCCCCGGTGAGCGCGCTGGTCCACATCGCGCAGTCCCCGTACCAGGTGGCCGACGCGTACGCCGCCGCCGGGGACCGCTGGCCGGAGCGCGCCACCCGCGCCAAGGAGGTGCTGGACGCGCTCGGCGACGACCCGCGGAGCCGGGCCGCCTGGCAGGACCTGGCCCGCCGCAGCAGCGGCACCCCGACCGTGCTGCGCAAGCTGGGCGCCGACACCACCACGGACCTGCTCTTCCACGCCTACACCCTCGCCGCGTGCAACCTGCACGTCCTGCTCGGCCACCCGCTGCCCCCGACCCTGCGGGACCGCCAGTACTTCGCCGACCTCGTCGGCCGCCGGGCCGAGCCGTGACCGGACGCCCGGCCGACCGAGCACCCGGCCGGGCGGGGGCGGGCGGGCGGAACCACCCGGCCCGGCGGCGGGCCCGCACGAAGGGTGCGGCCCGCCGCCGGGCACGGAGTGCGCGGAGGGTCAGCAGCCGCCGGCCGGCCGGTCGCGGACCACCAGGTCGCTGCGGCCGGCGGTGGCGTCCACCCAGACCACCCGGGTGCCCTGCTCGGCGGCGGGCCGGTACTGGCCGCCGCGGTTGCAGGAGACCCGCTCCGGCGTGCCGCCGGCGAGCGGCACCTGCCAGAGCTTGGGCAGCGCGGCGTTGCTCCACTCGCCCCGCTGCTCGTCCGTGCCCACCTGGTAGGTGACGGCCCGGTCGGAGGCGGTGAGGGTCCCGTTCGACGGGGCGTTCGGCCCGTCACCGGACACCACGTCGGTCACCCCGGAGCCGTCCACCGCGCCGGAGCGGATCGAGGTGCGCCTGCCGCCGTCGCCGGAGGTCTCCGTCCAGACCAGCCGCCCGCCCGTGAGCAGGGCCGGTCCGACCTTCGCCTTCGAGGCCGGCACCACGTACTGGGCGGTGACCTTGCCGAGCGCGATCGAGTAGACGGTCGGCGCGTAGACGTCGGCTCCCTGGTCGCCCACCCAGCGCTCGGTCCAGCCGAGGACGCCGTCCTTGAGCGTCACGCTCAGCACGTCGTGGCCGGCGGGCAGCGGCAGCGGCACCGCCGGTCCGCCGTCGTGGGAGAGGAACACCCGGTTCAGGTTGACGCTCGGGTCGCTCGCCCGGAACGCGATGTCGCCGCCGGACACCCGGACGTCGGCGGGGAGCCGCGACGGGGAGGAGTAGAGGGTACGGACCGGGCCGCCGGCCAGCGAGCGGGTCAGCACCTCCATCTTCCAGCTGTCCTGGCCCTGGCCGCCGAGCGAGATCCACGCGGCGGACGTGCCGTCGGTGGCGGGGTAGCCGTGCGCGCGCCCGTCCTCCGGGCTGAGCCGGGTCGGGCCGCCGCCTCCGGTGATCGGGCCCGTGTACAGCGCCTCGGTGGCACCGGGCCGCTCGGCGCTGGCCATCACCCAGCGGCCGGCCGCGACCGCCGGGGCGCCCGTCCCGGTGATGCCGCGCAGCAGCGTGCGGCTGTCCGCGCCGATCCGGCTCTGCCAGCCGGCCCGGATCCCGTGGGCGTCGAACGCTCCGGCCACCGTCCGCAGTTGGGCCCGGCTGAGCCCGAGGTCCTGGCCCGCGGCGAGGACGGCGTTGCGTCCCGCGACGAAGTCGTCCAGCGGGGTGAGGTAGGCGGCGAGCGCCCGGTAGATCACCCGGTCGGCGGTGAGCGGGTCCAGGGTGCGCCGGATGTCCCAGAGCGCGCCGCTGAAGATGGTGGAGTTGAGGTGCACCCCGCCGCTGTCGACGTCGGTCGGCACGCCGAGGTAGTCGTCGACGGTGGTCCGGTGGTTGTCCAGCCGCCGGCTCCCCGCGCAGGCCTCCGGGGTACCGGTCCGGCAGAGGTTCTCGCCGAGCAGGCCCGCCTTCGGGTCGGTCATCGGGATGCCCCGGGCGGTGACCTCGATGGCGTTGCCGAAGTAGTCCGCCAGCGCCTCGTCCATCGCGCCGGTCTGGCCGGCCATCAGCAGCCCGGCGGTGTTCTCGACGACACCGTGGGTCATCTCGTGGCCGACCACGTCGAGTGCGACGGAGAACGGGCGGAACTTGTCGTCGCCACCGCCGTAGACCATCTTGGTGCCGTCCCAGGACGCGTTGGCGAGCGGCTCGCCCCACGCGGTCGCGTTGACCACCGAGACGATCGGGCCGGCCTTGCCGTCCAGCCCGTCCCGGCCGAGCCGGTCGCGGTAGAAGTCGTAGACGATACCGGCGTTGACGTGCGCGTCGGTGGCGCCGACGGTGCCGGTGGCGGCCGGGAAGTCCGGACCGGGCGCGTGGACCACGGCGAGGTCGGTGGGCAGCCCCCGCCCGACCCCACCGCCGGCCGCGTCGTAGGTGGTGACGGCGGCGGGCCGGGTGAGGTCGCTGAACTGGTAACTCCCGTCCGGAAGGCGGCCGATGTCCACCTTGACCGGGCGGCCGAAGAAGTCCGGCGCGGTGCCGGTGGCGGGCTCGACCCCGGCCGCCGCCCCGGTGGCGGTGCCCTTGGCGGCGCCGGTACCCGTGGTGCCCCCCGGGGCCGAGGAGCGGGAGTCGTGGACGAGGGCGACCACCCCGAGGTTCGCGTCCACGTAGACCTCGCGGGCCTGCCCGCCGCCTGCCGGGTCCGCGGCCCGCACGGTGAAGTGCCGGGCCAGCCGGCCGGTGCCACCGGGCACGACCACCGCACCGTGGTCCTCCACGGTGGCCCCGGCCCGGGCGCCCGGGTCCTTGACCTCGCCGAGCGCCAGGTCGCGCAGCACGGCGGCGGGGACGGTGGCCGTCGTCGGCGCGGTGAGCCCGGTGAAGTACTTGCCGCCGACGGACTCGACCCGCTGACCGGCGCCCTCACCGGTCAGGTGGACCAGGTACTGCGCGCCCAGCACGGGCACACCGCCGTGGTACTGCTGGAACCTGACGGTGCTCCGGCCGTCGGCGCCGCGCTCGGCGGCGACCTCGGTGAGCTGCCCCGGGTCGATCCGGTAGCGCTCCGGGTGCGCCGCGAGGTGGGCCCGGGCGGCGTCGGCCGGGCTGCCCGGCGCCGACTCATGAAGACCGGTGACCAGTTGCGGGGTGGCGGTCTCCTGGCCGTCCACCAGCGTGGGGACGGGATCGGTGTCGGCGGCCGGCGCGGCCGGAACGGCCAGCGCGGCCGGTGCGGCGAGGCCGAGGCTCAGAACGGCGGCCAGGCCGGCGCCGAGCGCCTTGGGCGTGCGAGAGCGTTGGTGCACTGCGGTCCTCCCGTGGACAGCGGAACGGATGTCCGTGACACCTACGCGGGCCACGGCCGATGACGGCTCGTCAGTCACCCACGGACTCTTCGCCGTCGCGGAGTTGACGGCAGGCCGGAGGACGCGCGGGCCACGCGGGCCCCGCGGCTGACGATCACCACGAGAACCATAAGTCGCCGGACACGATATGTCGATAGACGGTATATGCAGTCCTCCAGAGGGAGGCGCACGCACCGTGCGCCGCCGGATTGACTCGTTCGGGCGACATCGGCGGCACCGGCGGATGGAACCGGGCGCGGTGGGTAGTCCCGCTGCGCCGCCCGCGGCCGGCCGCCGGTCACCCCGCCGCCCCGGCCGGCGCTGTTGGAGAAGTCGACGGAAGGAAGCCCGTGAACGACACCTCGCCGGTCCTCGACCCGGTGGAGAACGCGCCCGCCGGGGAGGCGTTCGAACCCCGGAAGTCGCCGGGCGTGCACTTCGCCACCATCGACCACGTCACCGCGGCCCTCACCGGCTGGGTCGGCGACCGCTTCGACGAGGCCTGGCGCCGGTCGCCCGGGGTCAGCCCCGCCGGAGCACGCCGCGGACGAAGGCCGCCTGGCCGATGTGCTGGAGGTCGTCGGAGATGACGCTGACCAGGCGCACGCCCAGGGTCACGGGCGGGCTCCAGGCCTCGTCCACGACCCGGTCCAGCGCGGGGCCGGTCAGACCGCGGACGAAGGACAGCGTCCGCTCGTGCACCGCGTCGTGGTAGCCGGTGAGCAGCTCCGGGGAGTCCACGCGGACGGCCGCGACATCGCGGGCGCGGTGACCGTAGCCGGTGGCGGCGGCGGGGAAGCCGAGGGCGAAGCGGTCGAACCAGCCGTCGGCGGTCCAGATCTGTTCGGTCCCGGCGGCATCGGCGATGTGGTCGTCCTGGATGCGGGTCAGGTGCCAGACCAGCCAGACGATCGAGTTGGCCTTCGGGTCGACGCGCTCGGCCAACTCCTCGGCGGTGAGGCCGTCCACCACGTCGTGGACGGCCTCGTGGATCCGGCCGAAGGCATCGGCGAGCAGATCGGCGCTCTTCATGGGGCTCCCCCGTCCGGGCGCACCGCCCGTCGGCATCGGTGACTGCCTGCATTGTGGACCAGCGGAGTCCGCCCGGCCCGGACCGACAGGCCCGGGGGCGGGCGCGCACGGCCCCGGACCCGGGGCGGCGCCGGCCCGCCGGCCGTCGCCCCGCGCGACGCACACGGCGGAGCACGGGTGGCGGGTGCACGGCCCGGGCCGGTGCTTACCGAAGCATGACGCGATGCCCTGCGTCGCTCCCCCGGCCGTCACCGGCCGGTAGCGTCGCCGGGCATGAGGATTCTGGTCACCGGCGGCGCCGGGTTCATCGGTTCGGCCGTCGCGCGAGCCCTGGTCACGGCGGGTCACGAGGTCCGCGTGCTGGACGCGTTGCTGCCCGCCGTCCATCCGTCGGGGGCCGCGCCCGAACTGCCGGCCGGCGTGGAGTTCCGCCACGGTGACGTCCGCGACGCGTCGACGGTGGAACGGGCGCTGGCCGGGGTGGACGCGGTCTGCCACCAGGCGGCGATGGTCGGTCTCGGCCTCGACCTCGACGACGCGCCCGAGTACGTCGGCTGCAACGACCTCGGCACCGCCGTCCTGCTCTCCGCGATGGCCCGGGCCGGCCTGCGGAGCCTGGTCCTGGCCGGGTCGATGGTGGTCTACGGCGAGGGCCGGTACACGTGTCCGGCGCACGGTGGGGTGGCACCCGGCCCACGGCGGCCGGAGGATCTCGACGCCGGCCGGTTCGAACCGCCGTGCCCGGTGTGCGGCGCCGCGCTGCGGCCGGGCCTGGTCACCGAGGACGCGCCGGGCGACCCGCGCAACGTGTACGCCGTCACCAAGCTCGCCCAGGAGCAGCTGGCCGCCGCCTGGGCCCGCGCGAGCGGCGGGTCGGTGCTGGCGCTGCGCTACCACAACGTCTACGGCCCGGGCATGCCGCGGAACACCCCGTACGCCGGGGTGGCCTCGCTGTTCCGTTCCGCGCTCGCCCGGGGCGAGGCTCCCCGGGTCTTCGAGGACGGCGGTCAGCGCCGGGACTTCGTCCATGTCGACGATGTCGCGGCGGCCAATCTGGCGGCCCTGGGGTCCGTCGGCGGCCGCCCGCCGGGCAGTACCCGGGCGTACAACGTCGGCAGCGGCGAGGTGCGCACGGTCGGCGAGACGGCCCGGGCGCTGGCCGACGCCCACGGCGGCCCGGCGCCGGTGGTGACCGGCCAGTACCGGCTCGGGGACGTCCGGCACATCACCGCCGACTCCTCCCGGCTCCGGGCCGAGCTGGGCTGGCGGGCCCGGGTGCCGTTCCGGGCGGGCATGGCCGAGTTCGCGGCGGCGCCCCTGCGGGTCTGACCGGGTCTGCCCCGGGCCTGCCCCGGACCGGCCCGACCGGGCCGGTCCGACCGGGCCGGTCCGACCGGGCCGGTCCGACCGGGCCGGTCCGACCGGGCCGGTCCGACCGGGCCGGTCCGGGGCCCCCGAGAACGGCGCCGAGAACGGCCCGGCCCGGGCGGTCAGCCGCGCGCCGCCGGGAGCGCGATCTCGAAGCAGCAGCCCCCGGTGACGTTGTGCACCCGGGCCCGGCCGGCATGCGCCTCGACGATGCCGCGGACGATGGCCAGCCCCAGCCCGGCGCCGCTGTCCCCGCCCTCGCCGCCCTCGCCGCGATCGCGCCGCGGCGTGCGGGCGGCGCTGCCCCGCCAGCCGGTCTCGAAGACCCGCGAGAGGTCCTGCTCCGGGATGCCGCCGCAGCCGTCGGTGACCGAGAGCACCACCTCGTCCACCTCGCGGCGGGCGGAGACGGCGACCACACCGTCCTCGGGCGTCGAGCGGATCGCGTTGACCAGCAGGTTGCCGAGCACCCGGGTGATCTCACCGCTGTCCACCTCGACCGGCTCGGCGGCGACCTGCCGGCCCTCCAGACGGACACCGCGCTGCCGGGCCAGCGGGTGGGCGCCGGCCAGCGCGTCGTCGACCAGGTCGTAGACCGACACCCGGGCGAGCGACAGGGACAGCGCGCCGGCCTGGATCCGGGAGAGTTCGAAGAGGTCGTCGACCATCCCGGTGAGCCGCTCGACCTCGGAGCGGATCCGCTTGAGGTACTGCTCCGGCCTTTCGGCCACGCCGTCCTCCAGCGCCTCGGCCATGGCGCGCAGCCCGGCCAGCGGGGTGCGCAGGTCGTGGGAGATCCAGGCGATCAGCTCGCGCCGCGAGGCGTCCAGCGCCTGCGCCCGGGCGCGCGACTCGGCGAGCCGGGCGCTGGTGGCGGCGAGTTCCTCGCTGAGCTGGGCCAGTTCGAGCCCGAGCGGGTGCGCCGGCGCGGTGAAGCCGGCGTCGCTCCCGACGGTGCGGGCGGCTTCGGTGAGCGCCCGGCTGCCGGCCACCACCTGGCGGCCGAGCAGCGCGGCCGTGAGCAGTGAGACCACGGAGGCCATCCCGAGGACGGTGATCACCACCCCGAGGTCGTGTCCGGAGAGGAACATCGCCTGGGCGACGGCGAACGTCCCGGAGGTGACCGCGAGGACGGTGACGACGGCGACGCAGAAGAGCGAGAGCGCCATCGAGCGGCGGCGCAGCAGTCGCACCGCCACCCAGCCGAGCAGACCGGCACCGGTGGCGCCGAGCCCCGCGAACAGGGCGATCAGCAGCAGGTCCTTCACTCCGAGCCGTCCTTGCGGTCCGTGCGGTGTTCCGTCGTCGCCCCTGGCGCGTCCGCCGTCACCGGGTCGTAGCGGTAGCCGACGCCCCAGACGGTGGTGATCAGGGTCGGTGCGGCGGGGTCGTCCTCGATCTTCTCGCGCAGCCGGCGGACGTGGACGGTGACGGTGGACAGGTCGCCGAAGTCCCAGCCCCAGACCCGCTGCATCAGCTCCTGCCGGGCGAAAACCGTCCGGGGGTGCCGGAGGAGGAACGCGAGCAGGTCGAACTCCCGGAGTGTGAGGAGGAGTTCACACCCCTTGCGGTGCGCGCGGCGGGCCTGCGGGTCGAGCGTGATGTCCCCGGACACCAGCGGTCCGGGGACCGTGAGGGCGGGCGCGGCGGCCCGGGAGCGGCGCAGCACGGACTGGACCCGCAGCACGAGTTCACGCGGGCTGAACGGCTTGGTGACGTAGTCGTCCGCGCCCAGTTCCAGGCCGAGGATGCGGTCCGCCTCGTCGCCCTTGGCGGTGAGCATGACCACCGGCAGGTCGGCACCGGCCTCGGTGGCGCGCAGCCTGCGCAGCAGTTCGAGGCCGTCGATCCCGGGCAGCATGAGGTCCAGGACCAGCAGGTCGGGGCGGTGCCGGCGCGCCAGGTCGAGGCCCTGGTTCCCGTCGCTCGCCCGGTCGACCCGGTGGCCGGCCCGGGTGAGGTAGCCGGCGACGACCTCGGCCACGGTGAGGTCGTCGTCGATCACCAGGATGCGGGCGGGGTCGGGTGGTCCGCCGGAGGCGGGGCTCTCGTTCACCTCGCCGAGGATACGAGCTGCGGGCGGGGCCGGACGGGTCGCGCCGGCGCACGTTCGGGTTCCGTAAGATCGCGGGCGCGGCCGGGCCGGGGCGGTGCCCGCCGTTGGACTTTCGTAAGGGCGCGGTTCGGCAGCCGCCGGGCCGGCCGCCCTTAGCGTGGCCGACGTGATCTCTCCGACTCCCCCCGTACCGTCCGCCGGACCGCCGTCCGCCGATGTGATCCTGCCCTGTCTCGACGAGGCCGCGGCGCTGCCCTGGGTGCTGGGGCGGATCCCCGCGGGCTGGCGGGCGATCGTCGTCGACAACGGCTCCCGCGACGGCTCCGCCGACCTGGCGCGCTCGCTGGGCGCGACCGTCGTCGAGGAGCCGCGGCGCGGCTTCGGCGCCGCCTGCCACGCCGGACTGCTCGCCGCCACCGCCGAGCTGGTCTGCTTCCTGGACTGTGACGGTTCGCTGGACCCCGCCCAGCTGCCGCGGGTGGCCGCGCCGGTCCTGGCCGGTACGGCGGACCTCGTGCTGGGCCGGCGCATGCCGGCGGCCGCCGGGGCCTGGCCGCCGCACGCCCGGCTGGCCAACGCCGTGCTGGCCCGCCGGCTGCGGGCGCGGACGGGGGCGCCGCTGCACGACCTCGGGCCGATGCGGGCCGCCCGCCGTGAGCGGCTGCTGGCCCTGGGCCTGGGCGACCGCCGCTCCGGCTACCCGCTGGAGATGGTGCTCGCCGCCTCGGCGGCGGGGATGCGGATCGCCGAGACGCCCGTCGACTACCTGCCGCGCACCGGTCGCTCCAAGGTCACCGGTACCGTGCGCGGCACCCGGCAGGCCGTCCGCGACATGCGGGCCGTGCTGGCCGCGCCGCCGGCCACCCTGCTGGTGATCGCCAAGTCGCCCGCCCCGGGGCGGGTGAAGACCCGGCTCACCCCGCCCTGCACACCCGAGCAGGCCGCGGCGCTGGCCGAGGCCGCGCTCGCCGACACGCTGGCCACCCTCGGCCGGGTACCGGCCGGGCGGCGGCTGCTCGTGCTGGACGGCGAGGCCGGGAGCTGGCTCCCGCCCGGCTGGCAGGTCGTGCCGCAGCGGGGCGGCGGGCTGGACGTACGGCTGGCGGCCGCCTTCACGCACGCCGCCGAGGCCACCCCGGAGGCGCCGGCGCTGCTGGTCGGCATGGACACCCCGCAGGTGGACGCGGCGCTGCTCGCCGAGCCGCTGTCGCCGGCCCGGCGCGGGGGCGCCGACGCCTGGTACGGGCCGGCCGCCGACGGCGGGTTCTGGGCGCTCGGGCTGGCCCGGCCGACCGGGGAGCTGGCCCGGCGGCTGCTGCTGGGGCTGCCGATGTCCACGCCGGAGACCGGGCGCGCCCTGCTCGACCGTCTGACCGCCGAGCGGCTCGCCGTCCACCACCTCCCGGTGCTCACCGACGTGGACACCGTCGCCGACGCGCGGCTGGTCGCCGCCGAGGCTCCGCACAGCGGCTTCGCGGCCCGCCTGCGCGCGATGAGGCTCGCCGACGCGGTCGAGGCCCACGACGCGGTCGAGGCGGCCGACGCGCTCGGGACCGGTGGCCCGGAGCAGGCCGACGACGCGCGCGGGACCACCTCGGAGGTGACGCGATGACCGTCGCCGCCGGAGCGTGGGTGGACGACCCGTTCGCCGAGGCCGTCCGCGCTGGGCGGGGCCCGCTCTGGCTGCGCGGCGAGGACGGCCACCGGATCCCGCTCGACGTCGAGCGCTGGTGCGCACCCGCCGCCGGGGCGGACCACGGGCTGCTGGAGCGCTGCCGCCGGCTGACCGCGCCGGTGGTGGACCTCGGCTGCGGACCCGGCCGGCTGGTCGCGGCCCTGCTGGAGCTGGGCGTGCCGGCGCTCGGCGTCGACATCACCGGAGCGGCGGTGGACCGCACCCGGCGCCTCGGCGGCCCGGCCCTGTGCCGCTCGGTGTTCGACCGGCTGCCCGCCGAGGGCCGCTGGGGCGGGGCGCTCCTCGCCGACGGCAACCTCGGCATCGGCGGCGACCCGGGGCTGCTGCTGCGCCGCGGCGCCGAACTCCTCGCGCCGGGAGGCGTGCTGCTGGTCGAGGTGGATCCGCGGGAGATCGACGAACGGATCACCGTCCGGGTGGAGGGCTACGACGGGCGGCTCGGTCCGCCGTTCGCCTGGGCCCGCTGCGGCGCGGCGGCCACCGCCCGCCGGGCCGAGCGCGCCGGGCTGGTCGAGACCGAGCGCTGGTCCGCCCTCGGCCGCCGGTTCCTCGCCTTCAGGAGGGCGGACCGTCCCCGCTGACGGGCACCGCTTCGGCGTCCGCCGCCGGGCGCTCCTCCGACCACAGCGGGTGCTCGCGCCCGGCCCAGCGCCGGTCGACCAGCCCGGTCCGCATGCCGCGCCGGGCCTCGGGGTCCCGGACGGCCATCCAGACGTGCCCGGCGGTCACCACGGCGATGGCCGCCGCGAGCCAGTCGTGGACGAAGGTCGCGCCGGTCCGCCAGGCCGTCGGCGCCAGGTGGGTGAGCCACATCAGCAGGCCCGTCCCGAGGATCACCAGCATCGCGCCCAGCGTCCACTGGGCGTAGAGCTTCTGCCCGGCGTTGAACTTCCCCGCCGGGCGGTACGAGGCGCGGGCCCAGGTCGCCCGGAGCCAGACCCAGTCCGCCGGGTGGAAGCGGCTCAGCCTCGACACGTCCGCCCGCACCGCCCGGAAGGCGAGCCCGAGCAGCAGCGGTACCGGCAGGGCCAGTCCGCACCAGACGTGCACGGTGACCACCAGGCGTCGGCGGCCGACCAGTTCGGCCAGCGGCGCCAGGTAGAGGCAGGCGGCGGTGGCCAGGCAGACCAGCATCAGGGCCGCGGTGGTGCGGTGCACCCAGCGCTCGGCGCGGGCGAAGCGGAGCAGGAGGTCAGGCGGTCGGGGCATCGTCACGTCCGTTCGAGCGGCCGACCCAGGCGTCGACGTCGTAACCGTTGCGCTCCCAGTACCCGGGCTCCACGGTGTCGGTCACGGTGATGCCCGACAGCCACTTCGCCGACTTGTAGAAGTACATCGGCGCCACGTACAGGCGCACCGGTCCGCCGTGGGAGTGGGAGATCGGGGCGTCCTGGAGCTTGAGCGCGACCACCACGTCGTCCCGCCGGGCCTGCTCCAGGGTGAGGCTCTCGGTGTACTCGCCGTCGAAGCAGCTGAACCGGACCGCCCGGGCGCCCGCCGAGACGCCGGCGGCGTCCAGCAGGTGTGCCAGCGGCACGCCCTCGAACGGGGTGTTCGGCACCCGCCAGCCGGTCACGCACTGCACGTCGCGCACGATCCGGCGCTGCGGCATCGCCTGGAGATCGGCCAGCCGGTAGCTGCCGGGGCGCTCCACCAGGCCGTCCACCGTGAGGCTGTAGGTGTCGGGGCCCCGGGAGGGCACCGAGGCCACCACGGAGTAGTACCGGAAGCCGCCGCCGCCCGGCAGCAGGCCGGTGAGCCCGGTCGGGTCCTGGCCGGCCAGGGCGTCCTGGGCGCGTTGGAGAAAGGGTCCGGCCGCCACGCCGGCGGCGCCGAGGCCGACCAGGCCGAGCACCACCCGCCGGCCCACCGGGGTGCCCCGGGATCGCTTCGCTCTACTGTCCACGGCTCGATTGGAACAGCCGGCCCGTACCCGCGACCAGCCCCGACGCCGAGCCGTCAGGCTTTCGTCATCTCCCGCGCGCCCGCCGAGGCCCGTTCCCCGGCCGCGCACCGCCGGGCGCGCAGGAGCCCGCGCACCGCCGGCACCCCGAGCACGCAGGCCAGCGCGGCCCCGTACACGGCCTGCTGCGCCGGCCCGCCGCCGACCAGGTAGAGCACCTGCCCGGCGGCCGGGACGGCCAGCCACTCCCAACCGCCGTCGAGCGCGACCAGGGCCACCACCAGCAGGCCGTACCAGGGGTAGGCCGGCGCGACGAGCAGCAGGGCCGTCCCGGTCACCAGCAGCGCGCCCCGCCACGGGCGGCGGGGGTCGCCGTGCCGCAGCACCCGCCACACCACCGCCGCCAGCACCAGGGCCGCCGCCCACGGCGCCCAGCGGTCGGGCAGCGCCAGCCGCAGCAGCCCGAACCGGTCCAGGTGCCCCTGCTCGTAGCCCTCCTCCCGCAGGTAGCCCGGCAGGTACCCGAGCACCGCCGGGCCCGAGGCGGCGACATGGGGCAGGTACGCCAGCCCGAACGCCCCGAGCGCCGCACCGAGGACGGCGACGTCCCGGCGGGTCGGACGGCGGGCGAGCGCCCCCGACAGTGCACCCGACAGCGCCCCGGGCAGGGCGAGGGCCGGCAGCAGCTTGGTGGCGACCGAGGCGCCGAGCAGCACGCCCCCGGTGCCGGGCCGGCGGCCGGCCACGCAGCCCAGCCCGACGGTCATCAGCAGCGCGCCGAGGGTGTCGACGTGCGCGTCGTTGACCGCCCACACGGTGATGCCGGGGCACCACCCCCAGAGCGCCGCCCGCCGGCCGCCCCGCCCGACCACCAGCAGCGCGCCCGTGGTCGCGACCGCCAGCAGCGCGCCGCCCACCTGCACCCCGCGCACCCCACCCCCGAAGGGGTGCACGGCGAGGAACCAGGCCTGCGCGACCGGCGGGTAGATGGTGCGCACGGCGGGCCGGTTGATCCGGGTGCAGTCGCCCGCCGCCGTCCGCCGCTCGTCCCACCCCCTGCAGCCGTCCGTCACCGGAAACAGACCCGGGTCGCGCAACCGGGCCAGCGCCGGGTCGTCCGGGGCGTGCGCGTAGGGGGAGATGCCGGCCGCCTGCACCCGGCCGTCCCAGACGTACCGGTAGGCGTCGTCGCTGGTCCGGGGCGGTGCGAGCAGTCCGACGGCGGCGACCGCCACGCTCCCGGCCAGCACCAGCGGCGCCACCCGGCGGGCCGGCACCCGCCGCAGGAGCAGCAGCGCCAGCACGAACAGGCCCGCGTCGAGGGCGTACCAGCCGTGGAGCGGGCCGCGGTCGGCGAGCGTGCCGCCGCCGGTCACGGTCGTCGCCAGGGCCGCCACCAGGGCGGCGAGGGCGAGCGTGCAGGGCAGAAGGGTCCGAGTGGCCACCCGCTCACCCTGCCACCGCGGCGGCGGCGCGAACGGCCGCGGCGGCTCCCGTTCGACTTCCGTAAGCACGTCGTACCCGCCGCGCGGGGCCGGGTGGCGCTTCGATGGGGGCGTGGATTCCAAGCACCCCGGCGCCCGGCGCCGCCCCCGCCTCGCCCTCCCGCCGCCGCCCGCGTCCCTGCGCCGCGGCCCGTTCCGGGACGGCGTCTTCCGCTCGGCCCTGCACGAGCCGCGCACCGCCGTCGTCCTCGGCCGGTGGCTGGGCGCCGCACTGGTGGTCTGCTTCCTGACCGGTCTCCTCAGCCACCTGCTCCAGGACCCGACGGGCCGGCTCGCCGGCCTGCTGCCCGCGCGCCCGGTGAACGGCTACCGCGTCACCCAGGGACTGCACGTCGCCGGCGGGATCGCCGCCGTCCCGCTGCTCGGGGCCAAGCTCTGGACGGTCTACCCGCGGTTGTTCGAGTGGCCGCCGGCCCGGAGCGCGGCGCACGCGCTGGAGCGGCTGGGCATCGCCGTCCTGGTGGCCGCCCTGCTGCTGGAACTGTTCACCGGCCTGCTGAACACCCTCCAGTGGTACCCGTGGCCGTTCCCGTTCCGGCAGACCCACTTCTGGGTCGGCTGGCTGGCCACCGGCGGCCTGCTGGTCCACCTCGCGGCCAAGGCGCCGCTGATCGCCCGGAACTGGCGCCGGCCCCGGCTCACCGTCCCCGGGCGGCGCGCCTTCCTGACCTCGGTCGCCGCGGCGGTCGGCGCGGTGACGCTCACCACGGCCGGGCAGAGCGTGCCCTGGCTGCGCCCGCTGAACCTGCTGGCGCCGCGCCGGCCCGACCTGGGCCCGCAGGGGCTCCCGGTGAACCGCACCGCCGCGCAGGCCGGGACGGTGGAGGTGCCCGCCGGCTGGCGGCTGCGGGTGGACGGCCCCCGGCCGTACGAGATCGGTCTCGACGAACTGGCCCGGCTCCCCCAGCACGAGGCGGTCCTGCCGATCGCCTGTGTGGAGGGCTGGAGCGCGAGCGCCCGCTGGGGCGGCGTCCGGGTGGCCGAGCTGATGGCCCGGGCCGGTGCGCCGGCCGGCTCCGCCGTGCGGGTCACCTCGCTGGAGGAGGAGGGCCCCTACCGGGTGATGGAGATGCCCGCGCAGTACGTCGACGACCCGCTCACCCTGCTCGCCCTCCGGGTCGACGGCGAGACGCTGGACGCCGACCACGGCTTCCCCGCGCGCGTCATCGCGCCGAACCGCCCCGGCGTGCTGCAGACCAAGTGGGTCGCCCGGCTGGAGGTGTCCCGATGACCGGCTGGCTCCGCGGCTCCGCCCTCGCCGCCGGTCTCGCCCTGATCGGCTACGGCCTCTACGGCCTGCTGACCGACGTCTACCTCACCGCCCCGGCGCAGGTCCTGGTCTGGGGGATCGGGGCGCTGGTCCTGCACGACGGGGTCTGGCTCCCGCTGCTCTGCCTGGTCGGCGCCCACCTGGCCCGCGGACCGGTGCTGCGCGGCTGGCTGGTCGTGGCCGCCGCCGTGACCGCCGTCGGACTCCCGGCCGTGCTGCGCGCCGACGACGACCACGGCAACTCCTCGCTGCTGCCGCTGCCCTACCTGCGCAACTGGCTCGCCGTCCTGGCCGCCACCGCCGTACTCGCCCTGCTGATCGGGCTCGTCCGGCGGTGGCGCCGGCCCCGGCCGGTCAGTCGCCCGGTACGCCGGGAAGACCGGTCGTGAGGCCGTCCAGTGCGTGACCGCACGGGCAGGCGCGCTCGGTGGGCAGCAGGCCGATCGTCTTGAACAGCACCGTGCGCAGCCGCTCGACGTTGCGCGCGAAGACGGCGAGCACCTCCGCGTGGGTGACCCCCTCGCCGCTCTCCACCCCCGCGTCGAGGTCGGTGACCAGGGCCACCGAGGTGTAGCAGAGGCCGAGTTCGCGCGCCAGGACGGCCTCCGGGTGGCCGGTCATCCCGACCACCGACCAGCCGTTGGCGGTGAACCACCGGGACTCGGCGCGGGTCGAGAAGCGGGGGCCCTCGATCACCACCAGGGTGCCGCCGTCCACGGGCTCCCAGGCGGCGCCGGCCGCCGCCGAGAGCGTGGCCCGGCGCCCCTGCGGGCAGTACGGGTCCGCCATCGACACGTGCACCACCTCGGGCACCGAACCGTCCGGCAGCGGCAGTCCGTCGTAGTAGGTCTGCGCCCGGCCACTGGTCCGGTCCACGAACTGGTCCGGCACCAGCAGCGTCCCCGGTCCGTACTCGGGCCGCAGCCCGCCCACCGCGCAGGGCCCGAGCACCTGGCGGACGCCGAGCGAGCGCAGCGCCCAGAGGTTGGCCCGGTAGTTGATCCGGTGCGGCGGGAGGCGGTGGCCGCGGCCGTGCCGGGGCAGGAAGGCGACCCGGCGGCCGGCCACCTCGCCGACGAACAGCGCGTCGCTCGGCTCGCCGTACGGGGTACGGGTCCGCACCTCGACCATGTCGTCCAGCAGCTCGTAGAGCCCGGAGCCGCCGATCACCCCCACATCCGCGCGGGGCAGGATGATCTGATCGTCCGTCACTGAATCCACCTCTCTCGCCTGACTGTGCCGCCACTGTAGGAGCCGACGCCGGGAGATCCCGCGCGTACGGCCTTACGATCCGCGAACGGCTGCCGGGCGGACCGCGTGAGTGGCGTCGCCGCCAGAAGAGGGCGCGCCTCCTCGGGCCCGCGACGGGCGGCTGCTCCTGCGCCCTCCTGCCCTGCGCCCTCCTGCCCTGGCTCCGGACCCCTCGGGAACGCCAGCCCATATGATCAACTTCTCGGGGCGCCGGCCGAGGGCCGCCGCCCGTACATCGAATACAGGGGGATGATCACATGGTCGAACTGTCCACCGGACCGATGACCTGGGTGATGGCCGGCGACAGCATCACCCAGGCCGTCCTGCACACGCACGGCGCCCGCGGGTGGGTGGAGCACGTGCACGAACGCGTCGGCTGGCAGCTCGACCGGCTGACCGACATCGTGGTCAACACCGGGGTGTCCGCCTGGCGCGCCACCGACGTCCTCGGCGCGTACGACCACCTCATCGGCCGGTTCGCCCCCGACGTGCTGTCCATCTCCCTGGGCACCAACGACGCCCGCGCCGGGCTCGACGGACTCGCCGAGTTCCACGCGTCGATGCGCGAGATCATCGCCAGGACCGACGGTGCCCAGATCGTGCTGCACACGCCCCTCGTGGTCAGCCGGGCCGGACGCGCCGCCCGCGCCGAACTGCCCGCCTACTGCCAGGCGGTGCGCGAGATCGCCGCGGACACCGGGGCCCTGCTGGTCGACCACGAGGCCTACTGGCTCGCCCACTTCCCCGACAGCGAGCCGATCGCCTGGCTCGACGACCCCGCGCACCCCAACGCCGTCGGCCACCGGCACATGGCCGACCTCACGCTCCGCACCCTGGGCCTGGGCGAACTCACCGAGCTGTGACGGCCCCGGGCCACCGGGCGGCCGGTCACGGCCGGCGGGCGAGCAGCCCGACCGTCCCGGCGCGCCGGTTCCAGGCGATGACGGCCAGCGGCACCATGAAGACGAACGGCGTCCCGGCGTTCTCGCCGTGCATCGCGGTGAGCTGGGTGACGAACGCGAACGCCAGGAAGACGATCAGCGCCATGGCGGCCGGCCCGGCCAGGCGGCGGACCAGCAGGCCGACCGCGCCGGCCAGTTCCACCAGCCCGGTCAGGTACATGAACCAGTGGCCCGCACCGATCGCGTCGAAGACCTCCGTCGCGGCGGGCAGTGCGAGCAGCTTCGGGAGCGCGCTGGCCAGGGCGAAGAAGAGGGCGAGCAGCACCCGCAAAGCCAGGACCACACCGGCCATGGCCCTGCCGGACCTCGCGGTGGTCGTCACGTCAGGGGCGGTGAGGGTGGTGATGTCGGACATGTCAGGTCTCCCCGGGTAGCGGGCGATGCTTTCCCAGGTTTGACCGCCGCCACCGCGCGAACTCATCGGTCCCGGAAGAACTGTTTCGTTCGCCGCCCCGGCAGCCCGCTCATGCCCCCTGACGACCCCGGTGACGAGGACGACCGGCTCCGTGCGGCGCGCGCCCGGGCCGTGGCGGCGTCGCCGGAGTGCGGGTCAGACGAACGGGAAGTACCGCGTGAAGGCCTGCGGAGTGACGGCGAGGAAGCCGTCGAAGGGCGCGTCGAGCTGCTGGATCAGCAGGATGGTGAAGGCGATCAGCCCGGTCAGACCCATCACCATCACCACGTGGGTGGCGCTGCGCTTGATGCCGAACAGGAACATGAACGCCACCGTGAGTGTGCCGCCGATGACCAGCCCGACCCAGAGCACCGTGGAGAGGCTGCTCATCGCCGACGCCTCCCGGCCCCGGCGGGCGTCGTCGAGGGTGGTGAGGACGGCGAGCATCTCCTGCGAGGCGTTCTGCTGCGTGGGCGTGTCGTCCTGCGAGGAGGCCTGACTGACCGTCCGCAGCTGGTTCAGCAGCCCCCAGCCGTCCGGGCCGAGCGGCTCGCGCGCCGCCATCCGCGGCCACTCGGCGTGCACGACCTGGACGGCGTAGGCGGTGGCCGTGGTGCGCAGCGCGTCGCGGCGGTCCGGCGGCAGGAGGTCGGCGAGCAGGTAGGTCTGGTGGAGGGCGCCGGCCTCGTCCTGGGAGTGGTTGAGGGCGCCGCTGTGGATCTCCCAGACCGAGACCATCGAGAGGCCGAGCACCAGCGCGTACAGGACGCCGACCATCATCGCGATGTACTCGGCGACGTCCTCGCGCGGCTCGGCGTCCTCGGGGACGGGGAAGAAGCGCCCCTTCAGCAGGACGATGGCGGCGGCCACCAGGGCGGCGCCCAGGACGACGGCGAGTGTCTGCAGCAGGTTCGACACGGTGGTTCCCGGGGGTTCAGCGGCGGAAGCGGGAGAGCGCCGCGACCGCGGCGGCGGCGGGCAGCAGGACGACCAGCAGGACGGAGGCGACCGGCAGGGCGTCCGGCGAGCGGCCGCCCGGGCGCGGGGTGCGACCGGACCCGGCGGCGTGGTGCGGGCCGACCGGGGTGGCGGCGGCGGCGGGGGTGGCGACCTCCACCGAGGGGTTGCGGGTGACCGCGGGCGACGGGGACGGCTCCGGGGAGGGGGCGGGGACGGTCGGAGCGGAGGGCGCGGGGGTCGCCGCGAGCGCCGCAGGCACCGGGACATCGGCGGGCAGGGCGGGTAGGGCGGGCACCGCAGGCACGGCGGGCGGCTCGGGGGGTGGCGCGGGAGCCCGGGCCGGGGCGGGAGCAGGGGCGGGAGCGGGAGCGGGAGCAGGGACGGGAGCGGGAGCGGGAGCAGGGACGGGAGCAGGGACGGGGGTGGGAGCGGGAGCCGCCGGGGCGGCCGGGGCCGGCACCGCGGCTCCGGGCCCGGGCGGCGGCACGGCGGGGGCATCCGCCGGGGCCGGTTCGCCCGGTGGGGTCGTCCCGGGCGGCGGTTCGGCCGGCGCCCCCGGCACCGTGGTCCCGCCCGGTGTGGTCCCGGGCGGGACCACGGGCCCGGGGGCGGTGCCCGGCGGGTTCTCCGGCGGGTTCTCAGACGGGTTCTCCGGCGGGTACTCCGACGGTCCGGCGGCCAGCGTGACGTCCGTCCCGGCGCGCGCGACCAGCAGCGGCGGCGGCACCGGCTCGCCGCACGGGCCGACCGTGGTGATGCCGTCCGAGCCCGTCACCTCGGCCGCGCTGCGGTACGTGCCGGGCGGCCGCCGGAGCACCGCCGCGCACCGCACCGTCCGGCCGGGCCCGAGCGCCACCGGCGCCGCCGGGCCGTCGCCGCAGTCGATCCCGTCCGGCACCAGCACGTCACGCAGCCGCAGGTCGTACAACGGCCGGTCACCCAGGTCGGCCACCGTGTACCGGAGGTCGGCGGTGCCGGATCCGGGCGCACCGGGGGCGGCGTCGACCGCCAGCCCGAGCGCGCTGACCACGCCGGTGTAGCCGGACGGGGCGGTGGCCGCCACCTCCCTGTCGGAGTGTCCGGACCGGCCGCGCGCGGTGGCGGTGGTGTCGTGGACACCGGCCTCGGCGGTGAGCCGGAGCGTGCAGACGACGGTGGCGCCGACCGCCAGCGGTTCGGCTTCGGGGCAGGGCACCGGCCGGCCGGCGTCGGTCACCCGGATCCCCCGCAGGCCGGTCTCCCCGGCGTTGGTGAGCCGGTACTCCTTGACGACGGCCGTGCCGCCCCGGACGGCGGGGCCGGGCGGTCCGGTGACGGTCACGGTGTTCACCCGGACGGCGAGCGCCAGCCCGGCGCAGTCCCCGTCCCCGGCAGGTGTCGCCGCCAGGCTCGGCAGTGCCAGCAGGAGGAGGAGCAGGAGCCGACCGCCGTGGCCACCCATCCGTGCCCCCTCGGTACCCGACGATCCGCCAACCCGTTCATCCTTGGGTCCGACCATCCTCGGAACCGGTCCGGAACACGCGGCCACCGTCCGACACGCCGCCCGATTCACCCGGCCGGCGCTGCGGGGCGCCCGGGACCGCTCCGCCCTCAACCGGCGCGGCCGCCGTCCGCCGCACGCCCGCCCCGCGCCCGCACGCCGCCGTGGACCGGAGGCGAGCGGGAGGGAGCGGAATCCGGCCGGCGACCGCGGGCCGTCCCGTCGGCTCTGCCCTCGGCGAATCTGCGGCGGGCAGAGAATCGACCTGCGGGGATCCTCCGGGGGCAAGAGTGGGGTCGACGGCATCCCGCATCGACAAGGAGATCCCGATGACTCCCCTCACCACCGCCCCGCCCCGCGCGGACGAGGGCTCCCGGCCGCCCAGCCGCTTCGACGACCACCTGGCGGCCCAACTGCTCGCCCAGCGGATCGTCCTCCTCGGCACGGAGGTCGACGACGTGTCGGCCAACCGGGTCTGCGCCCAGCTGCTGCTGCTGTCGGCGGAGGACCCGCGCACCGACATCTGCCTCTACATCAACAGCCCCGGCGGCTCGGTCACCGCGGGCCTCGCCATCTACGACACCATGCGGCTCATCCCGAACGACGTCTCCACCCTGGCGATGGGGTTCGCCGCCAGCATGGGCCAGTTCCTGCTCACCGTCGGGACGCCCGGCAAGCGGTTCGCGCTGCCGAACGCGCGGATCATGATGCACCAGCCCTCGGCGGGCATCGGCGGCACCGCCGCGGACATCGAGATCCAGGCGGAGAACCTCCAGTTCACCAAGAAGGCCATCGAGCGGATCATCGCCGAGCACACCGGGCAGAGCGAGGAGACGATCACCCGGGACGGCGACCGGGACCGCTGGTTCACGGCCGAACAGGCCCGGGAGTACGGGATGGTGGACCGGGTGCTGGAGTCGCTCGCCGACGTCCGCCCGGCCTCCTCGCGGCCGCGGATGGGGCTCTGACATGGGGTCGTACACGGTTCCCTACGTCATCGAGCGCACCGCACAGGGCGAGCGGTCCTACGACGTCTTCAGCCGGCTGCTGAACGAGCGGATCATCTTCCTCGGCACCGAGATCGACGACGGTTTCGCCAACGTCGTCATCGCCCAGCTCCTGCACCTGGAGTCGGAGAACCCGGAGCGCGAGATCTCGCTCTACCTCAACTCGCCGGGCGGGTCCTTCACTTCACTGATGGCGATCTACGACACGATGACCTTCGTGCAGGCGCCGATCTCCACGTTCTGCGTCGGACAGGCCGCGTCGACGGCGGCGGTGCTGCTGGCCGGCGGAGACCCCGGACGGCGGTTCGTGCTCCAGCACGCACGGGTCCTGCTCGGCCAGCCGGCCAGCGGCGGCCGGCAGGGGACCGTCTCCGACCTCAGCCTCGCGGCCAAGGAGATGGTCCGCATCCGCTCCCAGGTCGAGGAGGTCCTCGCCCGGCACACGCGTCACGACGTGGCGACGCTGCGGGCGGACATGGACCGGGACAAGGTGCTCAGCGCCGAGGAGGCCGTCACCTACGGGCTCGCCGACGAGGTGCTGAGCCGGCGGAACGCGCTCGTCTGATCCCGCCCGGGGCCGTGGGTGCGGGCCGGTCGGACGGCGAGCGCACGGCGGCCGGCCCGGCGGCGTGTGCCGCCGGGCCGGTCCGCGCGACGCGCGGTCGCGGTCAGGCCGCGAGGCAGAGACCGTCGTGGCGCGACGGGGACGACACCCGCCCCCGGCCCACCGAGCCGTGACCCACCGAGCCGTGACCCACCGAGCCGTGCGCCACCCGGCCGCGCCCGCCCCGGGCCAGCTCGCCCCGGGCCAGCTCGTCCTGGGCGAGCGAGAGCAGGTCGGCGAGGCCGAGGCCCAGGGAGCGGGCGGCGGCCGCGAGCACCTCGGAGGAGGCCTCCTTCCGTCCGCGTTCCAGCTCCGACAGGTACGGCACCGAGATCCGGGCCGCCTCCGCGACGTCCTTCAACGTCCGCTCCTGGGCCAGCCGCTCGCGCCGCAGCGCGTCGCCGACGAGGTCGCGCCACAGGGGTTCCCGGGGCGCGGGGGTCGGGGGGACCCCCGCCTGCCGATGCGGGGGGCGGGCCGCCGCACCGGGGCCGGGTGAGACCGGCGGGCGCAGCGGGATGACGCGGGCTTCGTTCGGCGTAGGAGTGCTCACACCTTCAGCCTAGGGATCCCGGGCGCCGGGGGAAGGGCACGGCGTTCTGCCCTGGGTGAAGCCGCGGGGAACCGCGACCGGGCCGCGGCTCCCGCCCGTTGTCCGGGGCGTGTTCGATCGGCCGTCGACCGCTGAGGCGCCGCGCCGGCGTGGCGAGCCGCCCCGCGCCGGACCCGCCGGCGGGTCAGCTCCTCGGGGGTGCGGCCGGTCCGCGGTGGCGGCCGGCCCGGTGCCGGGCCGGGGCCGCGTCAGTCGACGACGACGACCATCTTCCCCAGGGCCCGGCCCGCCTCCATCACCCGATGGGCCTCGACGATCTCACCGAAGCGGAAGACCCGGGTCGGGCGGGCCTTCAGGACGCCCGCCTCGACCTCGGCGCAGATCGCCTCCAGGGGCACGTCGGCGAGCGGGAACGCCGGTGTGCCCAGGACGAAGGCGCTGCCGAAGAAGCTGAGCCCGACCGCACCGGGCAGGTCGGCCATCGGGTCGAAGTCGGCCACCGGTGCGAAGCCGCCGAGGAAGCCGACCTGGCAGACCCGGCCCCGTGGGCGGACCGCGGCCAGCGAATCGCGCAGCACGCTGTTGCCGACGATGTCGAGCAGGGCGTCGACGACGAGGCCCCGGCGGCCGACCTCCGCGGCCAGGTTTCCGTCGTCGATGAGCACGTCGACGGCCCCGAGGTCCTTGAGCAGGGGCCCGTGATCCGGGTTGCGCGTGGTGGCCAGCACGTCGGCGCCGTGCCGGACGGCGAGGTTGACGGCGGCCTGCCCGAGCGAGGAGGTCGCGCCCCGGACCAGCAGCGTCTCCCCCGGCCGGAGGGCGAGGTTGCCGTGCAGGGCGCTGTGGGCCGTGGCGTACACCTCGGGCACGGCGGCCAGATCGGCCCAGGAGAGCCCGGACTCCACGGCCACCACATGGGTGGCCGGGACGGTGACCAATTCGGCGTAGCTGCCGTTGCGGGTCCGCCCCATCCCGCCGAGGATCGCAACCACCCGGGTGCCGACGGGGAGTTCGCCCGAGGGGTCGGCCTCGACGAGGCCGGCGCACTCGATCCCGGGGACGGCCGCCACCGGGCCCCAGGCCCCGCTGCGCATGTACGCCTCGGCGTGGTTGAGACCGAACGCCTTGACCCGGACGAGGACCTCGCCGTCGGCGGGTACCGGGTCGGGCAGTTCGGTGACGGCGAGCACCTCGGGGCCGCCGTGGGCGGAGATGACGATGGCCTTCATGTCCGAACCTCATTCTTGAGTAGTCATTCAACTATGGGGCCGAAAAGAGGGCCACCGCGTACGGTGGCCCGGGAACGCCGCGCCCGTCAGGAGAGCGCGACGAAGGCGTTGTCGACGACGGCCCGCAGGACCGCCGCGTCGGGATTGGCCTTGCCGACGACCATCAGCCCCTGGCAGGTCGCCACCAGCAGCTTGGCGCTGCCGGCCGCGTCGAGCGAGCTCCTGACCTCGCCCCGGCGGACGGCGTTCTCCAGGGCGTGGGTCATGCAGCGCTCCAGGCGCGCCAGATGGCCGCGCACGACGGCCGCCGCCTCGTCGTCCTCCGCGGCCTTCTCGATGGCGGTGTTGACCAGGAGGCAGCCCTGCCGCCCCTCGGGGCTGAGCAGGTCGCGCACCAGCCCGTCGAAGTAGCCGCGCACCTGCGCCACCGACGCGGCCGGCGCCTCCAGCTCCCCGAGCTTCTGCGGGACGACCAGCTTCGAATAGCGCTCCAGCGACTTCACGAAGAGCGCGTGCTTGCCCCCGGGGAACGCGCTGTAGATGCTGCCGGGCTTGACCCCGGTCGCCTTCACCAGATCCTCGATGGAGGTCGCCCGGTAGCCGCGCTCCCAGAACCGCCGCATCGCCTGATCGAGGACGGCGTCGGGGTCGAACTCACGTGGCCTGGGCATGAGGGAAAACATACCTGAGCGTTCATTCAAGAACAAGCCCCGCCCACCCGCCGCGCACGGTGGCCCCGCGGCGGGGCCGAACCCGGCAATTCCATGGTTCCCGACAAACCGTCACCTATCCTGACAGCGCAGGGACTGACCGCGCTGGGCAACACGCCCACCCACCCCGGCACCGTCGACGCGGCGGTGTCCTCGGACGGGCGCCACCTCTACGCCCGGACCGGGGTCGACGGCGTCGTGGACGAGTTCGCGGTCGACCCCGACGGCTCGCTCACCGCGCTGGGCTCGCAGACCGTGCCCCAGGGGGTCGGCGGCGAGGGCATCGTCGCCTTCTGACGGGCGCGCCCGCGGCTCCCGGAACGCCTGTGCTCCGCCGCCCGGTGGGCGGCGGAGCACAGGGCTGTCGGGCGGGACCGGACGCGGGATCAGAAGGTGAGGTTCCAGGCGTCGATCGTGCCGGTGTCGCCGGAGGCGCCGTCCTTGACCCGGAGCTTCCAGGTGCCGTTCGCCGCGCTCGCGGAGGCGTTCACGGTGTACGTCTTGGCGACGTCGTCGGCGCTGTCGCCGTTCGCGAAGTCCTCCAGCAGGTAGACCGTGCCGTTCGGGGCGACCAGGGAGATCACCAGGTCACCGCGGTAGGTGTGCTTGATGTCCACGCCGACCTTGAGGGCGGCGGGGGCGTTGCCGGTCACGCCGGTGACGGCGATCGGGCTGTCCACCGTGGCGTTGTCGGCGATCGCCGCGTCGGTCAGGTTCTCGAAGTACTTGCCGGTCGGCGGCGTGGTGGTGCCGCCGACCGCCTTCAGCGCGTCGACCTGGCCCTCGCCGAAGAAGGCGTTGTTCGCGGTGGTGCCGGTGCAGCGGCCGTCCGAGCCGGGGCAGGCCACGTCGTTGGCCTGGGTGGCGAGGCGGGCCCGGATGCCGGCCGGGGTGAGCGTCGGGTCGGCACTGGCGATCAGCGCGGCCACGCCGGTGACGTGCGGGGAGGCCATCGAGGTGCCGCTCTTGGTCCCGTACTTGCCGCCGGGCAGGGTCGAGTAGACGCCGTTGGCGCCGTCGCCGCCGGGGGCCGCGACGTCGATGACGCCCTTGCCGAAGTTGGAGTAGGAGGCCTTGGCGCTGCCGCTGCCCATGGCGGCGACGGTGACCACGCCGGGGAGCTCGGTCGGGATGTCCAGGCAGGCGTTGCTGATGGTCCGGGTGACCGGCGTCGAGTCGTTCGGGCTCTCGCTGTCGGTCGTCTTGTTGGCCAGGTCGTAGTCGGAGTTGCCGGCCGCGGCGACCTGGAGCGAGCCCTTGCCCTCGGCGTACTCCTGGGCGCGCTTGACGCCCTCGATGATGGCCGCCTGGTCGACGTTGTCCGGGCAGTTGAACTGCCACGGGTCGGTGTAGTAGCTGTTGTTGGTCACCTTGAAGCCGTGGTCACCGGCCCAGACGAAGCCGCAGACGGTGTTCTCGGCGTAGAAGAGGGTGCTGGTCGGTTCGGCTATCCGGACGGAGGCTATCCTCACGCCCGGGGCGACGCCGACGACGCCCTTGCCGTTCTTGGCCGCCGCTATGGTGCCCGCGACGTGGGTGCCGTGGGTGTCGACGTCCCGCCAGGCGCCGGTGCGGGTGTCCGCCTTGCCGTAGGCGCAGGAGGCCGAGTCGGCGGCGTCGAAGTTCGGCGCGAGGTCCTGGTGCTGGTCGTCCACCCCGGTGTCGAGGACGCCGACCTTGACGGTGGCGGAGCCGGTGCTGACGGCCCACGCCTGGTCGGCCTTGATCTGGGTCATGTCCCAGCGGTTCGACTCGGTGAGGGTGGTGGCCGCCTGGGCAGGGTTGGCGGGCAGCGCGGGGTTGTAGGCGTCGGCTGGCACGTCGGAGGTGCGGGTCGCGCCGACCTGCTGGACACCGGCGGCGCCGCGCACCGCGGTCGCGAAACCGGCCGAGGTGGAGTGGGCCACGATCACGCCGATCGCGTCGTAGCTCGCGAAGACCGTGCCGCCGTTGGCGGTGACGGCGCTCCTGGCGGCCGCGGTGTCGGCGGGTGCGCTGATCACCAGGTAGGCGCGCGTCCCGGCGGCCCAGCCGGCGGCGACCTGCGGGGCGGTGGCGGCGGCGGGCGCCGCGGCGGCGATCGGCATACCGGCGGCGGCGGGCACCCCGGCGGCCGTGGGGGCGGCGGCCGCGAGGGGGGCGGCGGCGGCCGTCACGCCGGGGACGGCCAGCGCCAGGGCCGAGAGGACGGCGAGCGCGGCGGCCGGGCGACCGAGCCGCCGGGATATCAGGGGTGACACGTGTGTCCTCCGATCGGCCCGTGCGTGAGGGGTTCGCACGGAGTTTGAACGCAACATGCCAGATCGGTGAGCACTTGGGGAAGGCTTTACGCGTGACAGCTTGTCACAAGCGTGTCAACTTTTGGTGTCGCCCGGGGGCGCCGCCCGCGGGCCGCGTCGCCCGGCGCCCCCGGAGCAGGGCTCGTTCGTGCACGAGCCCGACTCCCCCCGCCGCTGGGGCCGTTCACCCCCGGAGCCGCGCGGTCACCACCTCCAGCACCGCGTCCCGCTGTTCGGCCAAGTAGAAATGGCCGCCCGGGAACACCTCCAGCTCGAAGGCGCCGGTGGTGTGGCGGGCCCAGCCGCCGGCCTCGTCCAGCGAGACCCGCGGGTCCGCGTCCCCGGTCAGCGCGGTCACCGGCGGCGACACCACGGCGTCCGGCGCGCACCGGTACGTCTCGATCGCGGTGTAGTCGCTGCGCAGCGCCGGCAGGATGACGGCCCGCAGCTCCGGGTCGGCGAGGACCCGTGCGTCGGTGCCGCCGAGCTCGGACACCTCGGCGAGCAGCTCGTCGTCCGGGAGCCGGTACACCGCCGACTCCCGGGGCCGGGAGGGCGCGCGGCTGCCGGAGACGAACAGGTGGGCCGGGCCGGCCGCGCCGGCCGCTTCGAAGCGGCGCGCCACCTCGAAGCAGACGGCCGCGCCCATGCTGTGCCCGAAGAAGGTCAGCGGCAGGTCGGTCCAGGGCAGCAGTGCCTCGTACACCCGGTCGGCGAGACCGGTGACGGAGTCGATCCCGGGCTCGCCGAAGCGGTCCTGCCGGCCGGGGTACTGGACGGCGAGCACGTCGGCGTACGGCGCGAGGGCGGTCGCGTAGTCGAGGAAGTAGCTCGCCGACCCGCCCGCGTGCGGGAAGCAGACGACCCGGGCGGGCGCCGTGTCGTGGGAGTGGAACCGGCGGAACCACGGGCTCTCGGTGGCGGTACTGCGGGCCATGCGGGACGACCTCCCTGAAGACGGGTCAGCTGCTGCGCTACCTCCCCAGTGTCCCCTGCCGCCCCACCGCGCACCACGGGCCACCCGGCACCCGGCACCCGCGACCGGTCCGTCGCCGCGGCGGAGCCGCGCTACCGGGCCGGCTCGGCCGGGCCGAAGCGGACGGCCTCCGCGCGTTCCCGGGAGACCCGGTCCAGCAGCAGCACCGAGGCGGCCTCCGGGGTGGGCGTGCCGGCCGCGCCCGCGGCGTGCCGGGTGAAGGCCGCCAGCAACCGGTCGAGGCCCCGGCGGTGGCGGGCGAAGGCCCGGCGCGGGGCCCAGCGCCCGCGCTCCCGCTGACCGGCGAGCGCGGTGACGGCGCCGACGTCCAGCAGGACGAGGTGCAGTTCACGGCCCTGACGGGCGGCGACGCCGGACAACCAGCGGCGCATCCAGGCCCGGCTGCCGCAGTCGTGCACCAGCAGCGGACCGCCCCGGCGGACGGAGGCGCGCAGCAGGCGGAAGTGCTCGATCCGGGCCCACGGCCGGTAGACCGCGTACGGCAGGGCGGCCGGCATCACCGCCGCGCAGGCCTCGTGCACGGCCCGGGGATCGACGGTGGCGGCCGCCCCGCTCCGGTCCGACCAGCGGCGCAGCAGGGTGCTCTTGCCGCTGCCGGGGAGTCCGGAGACCACCACGACCGCGCCCGGCGGGTAGCGGACGGTGAAGGACTCACCGGCCGCGTCCCTGAGATCGACCAGGCCCCGCGGTTCCATCGCTGTCTGCGCCCCCTGCCGTACCGCGGTCCGCCCGCCCGGCGTGGTCGGCCTGTCCATGGTGCTCACTCATCCCCGTCGGTGCCCGACCTGGAACGATAACAACACCGACCGCCCTCCGGACCGCACGGTCCCCGGCCCGGCCCCCGGGACCGCTCCCCCGACCCGGCCGCCGGACGGCGGGGTGATGTGATGGACTGTCAGATCGGACGCGGGTATCGAGAGTCGGGAGACGGCGCGTGGCGAGGACGCGGACGGCGGGGCGGGCGGCGGGCACCGGGACGGCCACGCACACCGGGCTGGTCCTCGACGGGCTGGCCCGCGATCCGGCCCGGGTCGCGCTGCGGTACGGCGAGTCGTCGCTGACGGCGCAGGAGTGTCTGGACGACGTGCACCGGTTCGCCCGCGCGCTGGCCGCCACCGGTCTCGGGCGCGGCGACGGCGTCACCGTGCTGGCCGGGAACCGGCCGGAGGCGGTGCTGGTGCGCCTGGCGGCGAACCTGATCGGCTGCCGGGTGGCGATGCTGCCCACCGACCGGTCGGTGGCGGACCAGGTCGCGATGGCCGAGGAGGCGCGGACCGCCGCCTTCGTCTTCGCCCCGGAGCGGTTCACCGCGACCGCGCGGCAGCTCGCCGGGGCGCTCCCCGCCGCGCTGCCGCTGGCCCTCGGCCCCACCCCGGTCGGGGCGGACCTCACCGCCCTGGCCGCGCCGCTCCCGCCCGTCCCGCCGGCACCCCGCTGGCGGCCGGACGACGTGATGGCGATCCGGTTCACCGGCGGCTCGACCGGCCGGCCGAAGGGAGTGCTGCGCCGCTTCGCCCGGCCGCCCCGGCCGGAGCTGGTGGCGGCGTCCACCTTCCTGCTCTGCACGGCCCTGTGCCACGGCGGAGGCACTACGGCCGACCTGGCCCTCGCGGCGGGCGGCACGGTGGTGCTCCAGGACGGCTTCGAGGCCGAGGCGGTCCTGGCGGCCGTCGAGCGGTACCGGGTGTCACGGGTGTACCTGCCGCCGCACCTGCTCTACCGGGTGCTCGACCACCCCGCACTCTCCCGGACCGACACCGGCAGCCTGCGCCGGGTGACGTACACCGGGTCCCCGGCCGCCCCGGAACGGCTGGCGGAGGCGACCCGCCGGATCGGCCGGGTGCTGCACCAGACGTACAGCCTGACGGAGTGCGGGCCGGTCACCCGGCTCACCCCGGACGAGCACCTCGATCCGAGGCTGCTCACCACCGCCGGGCGGCCGCTCCCGGACACCGAGGTCCGGATCGTGGACGAGGCGGGCGCGCCGCTGCCGGTCGGCCGGACCGGGGAGATCCGCGTGCGGACGCCGACGGTGATGTCCGGCTACTGGCGTGATCCGGCGCTGACGGCCCGGGTGCTGCGCGGCGGCTGGCTGCACACCGGGGACCTGGGCAGCCTGGACGCGGCCGGGTACCTGACGGTGGCCGGGCGGCGGGGGCCGATGGCGATCGTGGACGCGCACAACGTCTTCCCGCGCGATGTCGAGCGGCCGCTGCTGGCGCATCCGGCGGTGCGGGAGGCGGTGATGTTCGCGACCACCGGCCCGGACCGGCTGGAGCGGGTGCACGCCGCGGTCACCACCCGGCCCGGGGCGGGGGTGACGGCGCGGCAGCTGCACCGGTGGGCGCGTGAGCGCGGCGGTCCGCACGGTGATCCGTCGACGATCCTGGTGCTGCCGGAGCTGCCGCTGAGCGCGACCGGGAAGCCGGACTTCGACGCCCTGCGGACCCTGCTGGCGCAGGCGGGACCGGAGGAGGGACGGGAGGCCCCGGAGGCGGCCGACGGGGTCACGGGCGGCCGGGTCACGGGCGGCTGACGGGATCGCGGGGGCGGGGTCACGGGCGGCGGGGTCACGGGCGGCCGACGGGGGCGCGCAAAGGCTCCGGGGGCGCGTATCGAGGAGCACCGCGCGCCGCCGACGCTTCGAGTGCCCGCGCGTGCTCCCGGTGCTGCGGCGGATGTCCCACGGAACCGCCCGTGGACACTCGATCCTACGGCGCGTCCTGCCGATATCCCCGGCACAACTCCCGTCGCACCGCCCACCGGAGGCATCTGCCGTGACCTGGCTCCGCGTCCTCACCGCGCTCGGCATCCTCGCCGTGGCGGCCAGCGCCGTACTCGTCTTCGCGCTCTGCACCGCCGCCGCCCGGGGCGACCGCGGCAGGCGCGGCGAGCCGGAGCGGGACCTCCGCTCCGAGGCCGAGCGCAGCGGGCTGATCCGACGCGTCGGCGACGACGGCTGAGCCTGCCCCGGAAGCCCCAACACCTCTGATCAGCAGGGCTGTTGCCGGGAAGCGGGGGTAGTAGGTGGCGGGCAGCGGGTAGCGGCCGTGGCTTCGGGCCCACCCGTAGCGGGCACGCTATCGACGCCAGGACACAAGGTGTCCTAGGGTGAACAACGTGTCCTCGCCCGTCGCTCCCGGCGGGCGGCACGGCGGCCACGCCTGCCCAACGGCCCCGCCGCGCCCGGGCGTTCCCCTACGAAGGAGAAGCACAGCCGATGGCAGAGACCCTCACGGCCACCAAGGCGGAGCTGGTGGACCTCGCCCACCGCAGAATGCAGAGCGCCATCCCCGACAACGGCTGGACCACCCGGCAGAAGCTCGCGCTCACCTGCCGGATCCTGTTCGACGCCGGACACGACTCCGGCCTGGCCGGCCAGATCACCGCCCGCGCCGAGGAACCCGGCACCTACTACACCCAGCGGCTCGGCCTGGGCTTCGACGAGATCACCGAGTCCAACCTGCTGCTGGTGGACGAGGACCTCAACGTCCTGGCGGGCGAGGGGATGGCCAACCCCGCCAACCGCTTCCACAGCTGGGTCTACCGGGCCCGCCCGGACGTCGAGTGCATCATCCACACCCACCCGCTGCACATCTCCGCGCTGTCGATGCTGGAGAAGCCGCTGATCGTCTCGCACATGGACCTCTGCCCGCTCTACGACGACTGCGCTTTCCTGGAGAAGTGGCCCGGCATCCCGGTCGGCAACGAGGAGGGCGAGATCATCACGGCCGCGCTCGGCGACAAGCGCGCCCTGCTCCTCGCCCACCACGGACAGCTGGTGGCCACCGGCACCGTCGAGGAGTCCTGCGTCCTCGCGGTGCTGTTCGAGCGGGCCGCCCGGCTCCAGCTGCTGGCCTCGGCCGCCGGACGGATCCAGGAGATCCCCGAGCTGCTGGCCCGCGAGGCGCACGACTGGATCTCCACCCCCAAGCGCGGCCAGGCGTCCTTCGCCTACTACGCCCGCCGCGCCCTGCGCGCCGGCCACGGCGACGCACTCGACTCCCTCACCCCGGAAGGCGGTCGCTGACATGGCCGGTCCGACCCTGGAAGGGATCATCGCCTACCCGGTGACCCCGTTCTCCCCCACCGACGGCGGTCTCGACACCGCACGCCTGGGCACCCTGATCGACCGGCTGGTCGAGGCCGGCTGCCACGCCGTCGCCCCGCTCGGCTCGACCGGGGAGAGCGCCTACCTCGACGACCAGGAGTGGTTCACCGCCGCCGAGGCCTCGGTGGCGGCGGTGGCCGGGCGGGTGCCCACCGTGGTGGGCATCGCGGAGCTCACCACCCGCAAGGCCGTCCGCCGGGCCCGGTTCGCCGAACAGGTCGGCGCCGACGCCGTGATGGTCCTGCCGCTGTCGTACTGGAAGCTGGACGAACGCGAGATCGTCCGCCACTTCACCGAGGTCGCGGGCGCCGTCTCCGTCCCCGTGATGATCTACAACAACCCGGCCACCAGCGGCGTCGACCTCTCCCCCGAGCTGATGGTCTCGCTGGTCGAACGGGTCGAGAACATCACCATGGTGAAGGAGAGCAGCGGCGACGTGCAGCGGATGCACCGGCTCAGCCAGCTCACCGGCGGCGAGCTGCCGTTCTTCAACGGCAGCAACCCGCTGGCCCTGGAGGCGTTCGCCGCCGGCGCCGCCGGCTGGTGCACCGCCGCGCCCGGCCTGATACCCGAGGCGGTGCTCGAACTCCACCGGGCGGTGCGGGTCGGCGACCTGGACGCCGCCCGGCAGTCCTTCTACCGCCAGCTGCCGCTCCTGCAGTTCATCCTGCGGGGCGGCCTGCCCACCACCGTGAAGGCCGGCCTGGCCCTGCGCGGGCTGGACGTCGGCGAGCCGCGCCGACCGCTGCTGCCGCTGGACGACGAACGCACCCGCCACCTGGCAGAGTTGCTCGCGACACTGGATTGACGAGGCGTCAGGGCAGGCTGGGAACCCGGTCCGACGGGCCGGCCGGATCGTCGTGGATCACCACGAGGATCGCGGCCGGCTCCGGACCGGTGCTCCGGCAGCGGTGCGGCAGCGCCGAGTTGAAGTAGACGCTGTCCCCCGGGGCGAGCCGGACCGTCCGCTCGGGGAACTCCAGCTCGACCGCCCCGGCGTGGACGAAGAAGAACTCCTCACCCGCGTGCGACTTGAAGGGCGAGTCGCCCAGCTCCAGCGGCGGGTACATCATGAACGGCACCATCCGCTTGCCGCTGAGACCGGTCGCGATGCCCTCGTAGTGCGGGGCGCCGGGGCCCGTGCCGCCGGCCATCGGCGTCCGCTCGCCGGCCCGGACCACCGTGATCAGCTCGGGCTCCACGTCCTCCGCGAACAGGCGGCCGACGTCGACCTTCAGCGCGTGCGCCAGCTTGAGCGCGGTCGAGATGGAGGGGTCGCTGAGCCCCCGCTCCACCTTGGAGAGGTAGCTCTTGGTCACCCCGACCTGGGCCGCCAGCGCCTCCAGGCTCAGCCGGTTCTGCTTTCTCAGCACTCTCACGCGGCTGCTCATGCGGTACCTCTCGCCCCGGAACGTCCGGTCCAGTATCCCATCGCGCCCGGCCCCGCCGCCCCGGGGCCGGGCGGCGGGTGCGGCCGGGCGGCGGGTGCGGCCGGGCGGACGCGTCAGTGGCCCGCGATGTCGTCCGGGCGGACGGCGATGTGGTCGGCGCCCAGGTCCACCGCGACCCGGTGCTCCATCCCCAGCGCCTCCAGGAACTTGACCGGCAGCTGCACCCGGCCGGTCCGGTCGAGCATCACGTACTCGGTCTCGTTCACCGACTCCTCGCCGTACTCGTCGGTCACCGTCCGCCGCAGCACCTCACTGCTGGTACGGCCGTCCCGGATCGCGACCGTGCGGCGCACCTCACCGGCGACCATCGGGTCGTGGGTGACGATGACGACGGTGGCACCCAGCTCGCGGTTGACCGTGCGGAAGGTCTCGAAGATCCCCGCCGCGGTCTCGGAGTCGAGCTCACCGGTCGGCTCGTCGGCGAGCAGGACGGGCGGGTTGTTGGCCATGCCGACGGCGATCGCCACCCGCTGCTGCTGGCCGCCGGAGAGCTCACCCGGGCGCCGGTGCGCGAGGTCGCCCAGCTCCATCGCCTCCAGGAGCTCGGCGACCCGGGCCGCCTGCTGCCGGGAGCGGGCCGCGCCGCCGCCGCGGCCCCGCAGCTGCATCGGCAGCGCGATGTTCTCGGCCGCGGTGAGGAACGGCAGCAGGTTGCGGGCGGTCTGCTGCCAGATGAACCCCACCACCTCGCGCCGGTACCGCAGCCGCTCCCGCGCCGACATCTCCAGCAGGTCGCAGCCCGCCACGGTGGCCGTCCCCGCGGTCGGCATGTCCAGCCCCGCCAGGATCGTCAGCAGCGTCGACTTCCCGCTGCCCGACGCGCCCACCAGGGCCACCAGGTCGCCCTGACGGATCGTCAGCTCAAGGCCCTGGAGCGCCTGCACCTCCACACCCTCGGCGCTGAAGATCCGCACCAGGCGCTCGCAGACGATCGCCGCGTCCCCCGCGACCACCCGCGGCGCCGAGGCCGCCAGCGCCCGCTCCCGCAACTCGTCGAGCGTCGGGCCCTCGACGACCGCCCCGCCCTCGGACACACTGCTCACCACTGATCTCCTGTCGCCGCTGCTGCGCCTGGGTGCGCTCCTGGTCGCGATCGCCACGTGCTGGTTCCCCTGCCGAACGCCCGGCCGGGGGCTCCGCCACCGCCGAACGCGCCGCTGCCGAACGCCCCGCCGTCGGCCGGTGGCCGCGCGGGCCGGGTGACGGTCATCGCTGGTCCCCCGCCCGCAGTTCGGTGCTGATCTGGCGCCGGCCGGAGATCAGCGCCTCGGCCAGCACACCCGCGGTGACCAGCGCCGCCAGACCGAGGACCTGGAACAGCACCGGCAGCGGCGCCGGCCGCAGCCCGGTCGGAACCGGTGCGCCGACCAACGCGGACAGGTCGATCGCCGGACCGAGCAGGGCGACCGCGATCCACGCCACCACGCCGCCGCCGACGGCCGCGACCAGGGTCTGCGGCAGCGTCTCGGCCACGATCAACGCGAGCCCCTGCCGGGGCCGCAGCCCCATGGTGCGCAGCCGTGCCAGCACGGCCGCCCGCTCCGGAGCCGCCCGGAGCAGCGTCAGCAGGACGGCGAGCAGCGCGAACCCGGCAGCGCCGATCACCGCCGCCCAGAACAGCCGGGCCGCCGAGTGCTGCAACGGGTCGTTCGCCAGCTCGGCGGAGCGGGCGGCACTGGTGCGGACCAGGTACCCGGTCGGCACCGCGTCGGCGTCGGACTCGGCCGGTGCCTGGGCCGCCGGGGCGGTCCCGGACGGCGAAGGCGCGGCGGTCGGCCCGGGCGTCGACGCCGAGGCCGAGGCCGACACCGCGGCGCCCTCCGGGGAGCCGTCGCGCGGCTGCACCGGTGCCAGCTCGCGCATCAGCCCCTTCAGCTGCCGCTCGTCGATGTCGCCGGTGGCGAACCACAGGTTGGCACGCTTGAGTTCGGGAAAGCGCGCGGTCGAGGGGCCGGCCGGGAGCACCACGAAGCGTCGGGTGGAGCTCTCAAGTGCCGGGGTGCCGTCGAGGGTACCGGCCGACCTGGCGAGCAGCTCCCACCCGTTGGGCATCCGCAGCCGGTAGCCCCCGTCACCGATCCTCCGCGCGAGTTCGGTGCTGAACAGGGCCGGTACGGGGGTGTCGATCCCGCCGTCGTCACCCGCGAGGACGGCCGGGTCGAAGGCGCCGCGACCGACGGCCCGGGACAGCTCGGCGTACGTCCCCGGGTCCACGACCAGGGTGCTGACCCGGATCGGCCCGGCGTCGCTGCCCAGCAGGAACACGTCGTTGTCCCACCACACGGCGGTGGCCGTCCGCACCCCGGGCAGCGCGCCGGCCGCCGTGAGGAAGCCGGGCGGGAGCACGGCGCCGGTCGGTGCTCCGACGACCGCGTCGCCACCGACCGCGCTCCGGACGGCCTGCGCCCGGCCACGGTCGACGGCGTCCAGCACGGTGGCGCCGAAGCCGGCCGTCGTGACCGCCAGCATCAGCGCGAACACCGGCAGCACCGACGGACGCGGCCGGCCGCCCGATCCCCGCGCGGCCCGCGCCAGGCCCAGGAAGCCGACCACCCCCGAACCCCGGCCCGCCGCCCGCGCCAACAGGCCAACCAGCACGGGCTGCACCCGGGCCAGCACCAGCCCACCCGTCAGCGCCAACAGCAACGGCGCCGCCACCAGCAACGGGTCCAGCCCGTCGCCGGGCGGCACCACACCCCGGCGCCGGACCTCCAGCACCGCCGCGACCGTCACCGCCCCGACCACCAGCTCACCCACCAGCCGGCGCCAGCCACCCGGCGCACGCCGCGCCGACCACAGCAGCGCCGCCCGGACCGGCAGACCCAGCGCCGCGAGCAGCAGCACCACCAGCGCCGCGACCATCGATCCCCACCACCGGGGGGTCGGCAGCCACCACCACACCAGTCCGGTCGCCACCACCGCGGCCGGCACCACGGTCACCGCGCCCTCGCCGAGCAACCGCCGCACCACCCCGCCCCGCGAACCGCCGCGGGCCTGCAGCAGCGCCAGCTCACCGTGCCGCCGGTCCCCGGCCAGCCCCGCCGCCAGGCAGAGCACCACCACGGCCACCCCGGCCAGCCCGGCCGGACCGACCGCCGCCAACGGCGCCGCCGCGTCACGGCGCGCCACCGCCTGCCCGAACAGCTCGGGCAGCTCCGAGCCGACCCGCAGGTCCTCGCGGCCGGTCAGCGTGGTGAGGCGCAGCGCCGTGGAGCCGGCGAGGTAGGAGGAGATCTCCTCCTTGGTCCGGTCCAGCTGGTCGGCGCGCAGGGCGGCGGTGTCGACCGGCAGCCGCCAGAAGTCCGTCGCGCCGCCGCCCCACGGGGCGATCCGGTCCGTCGCGCCGGGGGAGACCACACCGCCGGTGCGCCATTTGACCTTGGCGGTGGCCTCCCGACAGGCCCGCTCGGGGCACGGCAGGCCCACCCAGTACGGGTCGTCGGGGTCGTTGGCCACGTAGACGCCGACCACATCGGCCCGGACCGGCTCGCCGGTGAGCGAGGATCCGGCGTCGACGAGGTCGCCGAGGTGCATGCCGATGGTGTCGGCGGCGGCCTTGCTGATCGCGATCGGCACCGGGCCGTCGCCACCGCCGGCGCCGGGCCACTGGCCGGCCACCAGGGTGACCCGGTCGGTGAGGCCGTGCAGCGAGACCAGGTCGAGCTGGGGCGGCACCTCGTCGGGGCGTGCGTACCCGGTGTTGAGCATCGGGCGCGACTTGTTGCTGCGCGTTCCGTAGACCGGGCCGCTCGCCGCGAACCGGAAGGTCTCGTTCGGGTAGGAGGCGAGCTTCGCCGCCACCCTGTCCAGGTCGGCGGCGTCGTACTGGTGGCGCCCGGTGGCCAGCAGGCTGGTCCAGGACGGGCCTCGGTCGTGCAGGAACTCGCGCAGCGCGTCGTCGGTGCCCCGGTCGACGGCGCGCGGGAAGGCGGCGGCCAGCAGGACGGTGACGAAGGCCAGCGCGGCCATCAGCGCGGCGGCCAGCGGCGCCGTCCGCAGCCTGGTCCGCACCCAGGGCGCGGGGCGGTGCTCCGGCCTCGGCGCAGGGCGGGGGGTACCGGTGTCGGCCGGGGTGGTCACATCTCCTCCACGTACCGCAGCCGGGCGGCCACGTCTCGACGGCGGCGGCGCCCACTCAGGGAGGCCGACAGCAGGGCAACGGCCGTGATCGCGGCCGCGAGCAGCAGGGCCGGGCCCAACGGCAGGTCGACCAGCACCTCGGGCACCGGACGGTGGGCGGACGGGGTGAGCACCACCAGCGGCACCACCAGGTGGACGGTCAGGGCGCCCAGGGCCAGCCCGACCAAGCTGCCCAGCGCGACCAGCACGCCCTGCTCGGCGGCGACCGTCCGGCTCAGCCGGCGCCGCGGGGTGCCGAGCGCGAGCAGCACGGTGAACTCCCCCGCGCGTTCGCGGGCCGAGGCCGCCGCCGCCGCGGCGAAGCCGATCGCCGCCAGCACGGCGCTGACCAGGGCGATCGCGGCGAGCGCGTTCTGCGGCGCGGCACCGATCGGGTCCGCGAGCAGCTCAGCCGCCACCTCGTCGCGGACCACCAGCTGCTGCCCCCCCGGTTCGGCGCGCAGCTTCGCGGCGGCCGCGGCCGGCACCCCGTCCCCCGGCCCGGTGGCGGGCAGCCACCACTCGGAGACGGCCGGCAGCTGCCGGCCGCCCGCGCCGATCTGCCGCGCGACGGTGGCCAGGTCGACGACGACCGCCCGGTCCCCGACCACCGGCAGCGACTCGACCACGCCCGTCACCTCGACCTGCAGCGTGACGCTCGCGAACGGCACCTGGACGAGGTCGCCGACCGCCGCTCCCACCGCGGTCAGATAGGCGCGGGTGGCGACCCCGGAGATCCCCTTCGGAGCCGGGGCGCCGGCGGGGGCGACGATGGCCTCCGCGCTGTTCCTGCCGCCGTGCCCCTTCTCGTAGTGGAGCTTGAGCAGCTGCCGCTCGCGCTCGCCCTCCGCCACCGGTAGGACCGCGGAGGAGGACAGCTCGTCGTCCGAGGCGGCGACGGTGGTCCAGGCGAGGCCGGCCGGGGCGGCGACGGGGGTGGCCGGTCCGGTGGCGCTGTCGGCGAGGCCGATCCGCCCGACGGTCAGCGTGCCGCTGAGCGGGACGACGCGGTCCGAGCCGAACACCACGACCAGCCCGGCCATCGTGAGCGGCGCGGCGGCGGAGCCGACCGGCGCGCCGGTCAGCGCCGAGAGGTCGGCGGTGGCCACCGCGCCGCCCTGCTCGGGGACCCCGGCCAGCGGGGCCCGGAAGGTGGCGCCGAACCGGTCGCGCAGCATCAGCCAGACCTCGGGGCGCGCGTCTGCCTGGGCGGCCGGCACATTGGTGAGCTCGACGTCGATGCGCCGGGGGCTGCCCGGCAGCGGGAGCCCGGCCTGCGCCCCGGTCGGGGCCGGCCCGGCCAGCGGCGCGAACACCTCCCGGGCGCTCTGCCCGCCCAGCAGGTCCGCCCGCACCGGCACCCGGTCCGCGAACCCGGCGGCGTCCAGCGCCAGCAGCTGACCCGCCGCACCGCCCGGCAGCGAACTCTCCTGCCGGACCACCGGAACCAGCCGCTCACCGCCCGGCAGCGCCCCGTACCGGCCGCCCTGCCCCATCGACGCCGTCGCCGACCCGAAGATCCGCAGACCGCCCGCCGACACGAAGTCCGCCTGGTCCCGCTGCGATCCCGACCAGCTGGCATGCTGACCCAGCGCCAGCACCCCCGTCGACACCGCCAGCACCAGCAGCAGCACCGGCCCCGCGGCGCGCCCGGGCCGGCGTGCCAGCTGCCACCCCGCCAGGGCCGGCGCCAGGCCCCGGCCCCGCGCCGCCAGCCTGCCGCCCAGCCGGGCGGCGAACGGCAGCAGCCGCAGCACCAGCAGGGTGCCGGCGCACAGCAGCAGCGTCGGAGCCGCCACCAGCACCGGGTCCAGGCCCAGCTCGCCGTCGGAATCCGCCGACAGCCCGCCGCTGTAACGCGCCAGCTGGAAGTAGGCCAGCACCGCCAGCGCCACCACCGCGAGGTCGGCACCCGAGCGCACCGCGCCCGCCACCAGCGCCTGCCGGCGCCCCGCCCGGCGCAGCACCGCGCCACCCGCGCCGCGGAACACCGCCGGAGCCGCCGTCAGCACCACACAGGCCAGCGCGCACACACCCGCGACCGGCCACAAGGTCCAGCTCAGACCGGTGTCCAGCGGCACCCGGGACAACGCGCCGAACCGGGTCAGCGCCCGCAGCAGCACCGGGACCAGCAACGGCGCCAGCACCGCCGCCGGCAGCGCCAGCAGCACCGACTCCGCCGCCGAGAACGCGCCCAGCCGCACACCCGAGGCACCGCGCGCCGCGAGCAGGGCGTTCTCCCCCACCTGCCGGGCCGCCATCAGGTGCACCACCAGCAGCAGCACCGCGGCGGCGAGCACCACCAGTTGCAGCGCGCCGATCAGCAGGGTGGAGCGGGCGACCAGCGCGCTGGAGTCCAGTTCCTGGAGGAACAGCGGCAGTTCGGTCGAGACCTGGAGGCCGGCCGAGGTGCCGAGCTCCGCGGCGAGGCCCGCGGCACGGTCCCGGACGGCGTCGGCCTCGGCGGCGCGGACGGTGGAGAAGTCGGCGCCGAGCAGCCAGCTCCGGCCGTTCTGCGGAACGCCGGCGGCGGTGAAGGCGCTGTCGTCGACCAGCAGCGGCCCGTAGGTGGTGAAGCCGCCGACCAGGATCTCGCGGCCGCCCACCGGGTCCAACCGCCAGTACGGGTCGGCGAGATCGGTGGCGCGGTAGACGCCCGTGAGCCGGACGGTGAGAAGCGCGCCGCTCAGGCGGTCGTCCAGCCGGACCTCGGCGGGCAGCGCCCCGGCGCTCAGGCCCAGCCTCGCGAGCGCCGCCTGTGGCACGGCCGCCTGGACCGGCCCGGCCCCGGACGCGGCCGCCGCCGGCCACGCGCCCGCCACCAGGGTGACCCGGTCGTGGTCGAGCGTGGCGAGCAGGGTGAGATCGGTCTGCTTCGCGGCGGCCTGGCCGGCGGCGGGAGCGGCGGCGGTGGCGGCGGCCGGAAGGCCGTAGGAGCGGCTGCGGGTCAGGCTCTCGTGGTGCACGGGCAGTCCGCCGAAGAGCCGGCCGGCGTAGCCGGCGACCGCCGCGTCGTCGGCGGCCCGCTTGTCCTGGCCGTGCTCGGCCTTGACCAGAACGGTGGTCCGGGCGGCCTGGCCGGGTGCCTGGAGCGCCTGCCGCAGCCCCGCCTCCCCCACGGTGCGGTTGAAGGCCACCAGCGCGGTGAGCACCGCCGTGGTGATCAGCACCGTGAGCAGGACGGCGCCGGCCAACGGCAACCGCCCGCGCAGACGGCGCACGACGAAGCCGAGCATCCTGTTGCCTCCCCCGGAACATCCCGGTCGCGCCCGGCGCCGCCGTCCGGGCACTCTCCAGCCACGGGATGGACGCCTGTTACGCACCGCTACGGTGATCACCGGCGCTTGATCACCGGATAGCGGACGATGCTGTCAGATTCGCTCTTCAAACGGAAGGGACTTGCGCGAATCATGTAACTAGTGAGCAAATTCTCCGCGTTGGCAGTACATCGGACCCCCACCCGGCGAGACAGGAACAACGGGCCGGCCGTGGCACGCGGTTCAGCGTTCGATCAGAATGCCATGCACACCTCAGCTTGAACGCCCGTCATCAGTACTTCACTTCAGTCGAGGAACACCCAGGGGGACGCCCAATGACGCAGCAACCGGCCGCCACCGTCACCACCGACATGGTCACCGTCACCGACCTCACCCACAGCTTCGGCACCGGCGACCGCACCGTCCACGCCCTGCGCGGCGTCTCCTTCACCGCACGGCGCGGCGAACTCACCGCCCTCAAGGGCCGCTCCGGCTCCGGGAAGACCACCCTCCTCAACCTCGTCGGCGGCCTCGACACCCCCACCGGCGGCACCATCACCCTCGACGGCACCGACCTCGCCGGCCTCGACGAGAACCAGCGGCTCGCCCTGCGCCGCGACCGCATCGGCTTCGTGTTCCAGTCCTTCGGCCTCATCCCCGTCCTCACCGCGAGCGAGAACGTCGGGATCCCGATGCGCCTGCGCAACGTCCCGACCCCCCAGCGCGAGGAGCGCGCCCGCACCCTCCTCGCCCTCGTCGGCCTGAGCGACCACGCCAACCAGCGCCCCGCCGAACTCTCCGGCGGACAGCAGCAACGCGTCGCCATCGCCCGGGCCCTGGCCAACCAGCCCGACCTCATCATCGCCGACGAACCCACCGGCCAACTCGACTCCGAGACCGGCCGCGCCATCATGGAACTGCTGCGCGCCGTCGTCCGCAGCGAAGGCGTCACCGCCCTCGTCGCCACCCACGACCCCACCCTCATGGAACTCGCCGACCACGTGATCGAACTCCACGACGGCCGGATCACCGAACCCACCCCCTGACCCCGTGGGTCGGCCCTTTCGGGGCAGCGGACCGTGCCCGGAGAGGCACGGCCCGCTGCCCGGCCGGCCCCGGTCCACCCGCTCAGAGCGCCCTGAACTCAGAGCACCCTGAGCGCGGACTCGCAGGCGCGGCACCGACGGGTCCGCTGGGACGGCGGGTACCAGGGCTGTCCCGGTCCGGACGGCCGGTAGTTCTCGCGCTCCAGGTCGCCCGTGCCGATCCCGCAGAACGTGACCGGCCCCGGGTCCTCCGGCACCTCCGGGTCGGCCGGGGCCGCGTGCACCCAGCGGATCCGGGCGCCCACGTCGACCTCTCCCGCGTCCAGCACCTCCGTGGACGGCTCCAGCTCGACCAGTACGATCACTCCGCTCATACCTCGACCCTGCCCCCGCCCCGCACCGGCCGCATCCCGACCGCCGGGGCGGCGCCCGGAATCCCCGCCGGAGCGAATACCGGAATCCGGAGCCGGACCCGCCGGGATCCGCCCCGCACCGGAATTCCCGCGGGCCCGGACAAGGCGGAGCGCATTCCGAAGTACGGCGGCTTGCAATTCCCGACCCGCACCGCCGAGCGGCCGAAATCCCCCCGCCACCAGGGCCTCACCGCGGAACACCCGATCCGTCGCCGGGAATCACCCCTGCCCCGGGAATACGCTTCCCCGGACGGGAGCGCGGGGCGCCGGGCGGCGGCGGACTGGGCATTCCTCAGGCGCGCTGCCGGTCGATCTCGGCCTGGGCCTGCCTGGCCGCGTCGGCGAGGATCTGCGCCGCGTCTCCCCCGCCGACGACCTTGACGGCGGCCGCCGCGAACAGGGTGTTCACCGTGCGATGTCGCTGGTCGCGGGCGGGCCGCTGATCCAGGTGGCCGGCCGCACCGGGTCGAGCAGACCCATCGCGTCGGGAACGATCTGGTCGGCACGGTCGGCCGCCTCCCGCTCGCCGCCGCCGTGCTCCCGGACGGGCCCCGCGGGTGACGCTCGCTCGCTCGGCGGCGGCATCACCGCTCCGGGATGCGGCCGCACATCACGTTGCCGGGCTCCGCCGGGTCGGCGCTGATCCAGAACTGCGCCCACAGGAGCGCGAAGTCGGCCCGGCTGAGGTACCCGTCACCGTCCAGGTCGAGCAGCTCGAAGACGTCGTCGGTCGCCACGCTCCGGCCGTGCCAGGTGTCGACCAGACTGCGGTGCTCGGCGCGCGAGATGCGGCCGTCCCCGTTCTCGTCCACGGCGTCGAAGACGGTGTCGGCCGTCGCCGTGACGACTTCGCGCAGGGCGGGGAGCCGGTCGACGAGCGCCAGGAACTCGTCCATGTCGACCGTGCCGTCGTGGTCGGTGTCGGCGACCGTGCGCAGGTGGTCCCACCAGCCCGTCATGAGCGCCTCGACCCTGGCCCTCAGCCCCGCGTCCCGCTGGACGGCCGGCAGTCGGCTCCACCGCTCCGCCAGGGCCCCGAAGTCGCTCTGCCGCAGGCAGCCGTCCCCGTCCGTGTCGAACGCGGCGAAGACGTTGCGGAGCTTGCGCTGCTGGAACTCGCTGGCCATCGACGGGCCTCCCCCGTGCCGAACCGCTGCCGTACCGAAACCACTGCCGTACCGGACCGCTGCGCCACCACGCGTGGCGACAGGATGGTGACGATAAGCGGCCGAAGCGGGCACCCGCCGGACTTCGGCGAAGAACGGGAGAATCCCGCCAGATCCGCCGCCACCTGTGCTAGAAGCCGCCCCACCCGGGGAGTTGGGCGACCCTGCGGCCGGGGTACGTGCCGGGGACGGCGCTCGGCCGGGCGGGGAAGGAGCAGACTGTGTCGGAGCAACGGCGGTCCGTCCTGCGGTACACCTGGCGCGGGAGCGAACGGGTGGCGACCGAGGTCGTCGCCTACGGCGTCGAGGGCGAGCCGCTGCCCGGCCGCCCGGGTGTGCCCCCGTGGGAGGCCGTCGGGGGGCGCACCACCGACCGGGTGCGCCTGACGGTGACGGACGACGAGGTGCGCCGCTGGCAGGACGCGCTCGCCGCCTACGTCCGCGCGGTCGATTCGGCCTCCGCCCGGCTCAGGGAGGTCTGGGCGAAGGTTTCCCGCCGGGGCGCGCTCAGGAGGGTTCCGGGAGCCCGTCGGCGCGGGGCGGTGCGCCTGGGCCGCGCCGAGGAGGTGTACACCGCCCACCTGGCGGCCGCCACCCTGGCCTACCGTCCGGTGCGTCAGGAGGTCGAGGCACGCGTCGCGGTGGCGCGGGAGGAGGAACGAGCGGTCCGCGCTCGCGAGCGGGACCGCGCGGAGGCCGCACGGCCGGCCCACATCGCCGCCCTGCGGCAGTGGAAGCAGCGGTGGACCGACCTCGCCCGGGCGGCGGACCTCCGGACGTGGACCTGGCGCTACGAGGAGCAGACCCTCCTCGTCCTTCCCCAGGACGCCGGCCGGCCCGGGCAAGCGGCGCTGACCGCGCGCGAGGTGGCGAAGCTCCTCGTCGTACTGGCCGGACGCGGGTGCACCCGGGTGGAGTGGGAGCGGGAGGCCCGCCGCTCGGTGGAGGAGATCGTCGGCCCCGGACAGTTCCCCGCATGGTGGCGGGACGTGCTGAGCGCGACGGTGAACACCCGGACCCGGGAGGCGGCGGAGCAGGAGATCACGTCCACGGCCGAACGGCTGGGCGCCGCCCTCGACACGGCCGGCCGACCCGGCATGCGGGTCTTCACCGTGGGCAGCCAGCAGTCCGTGTCCGGCTGGCACCTCGCCCTCGACCGGCCGCCGCGCCTCACCCGGCCGGGCGTCGAGCTGCCGGTCGTCCCCTCGGAGCCCGCCAATCGCGGCTGGAGACTCTGGAACTACGACGGCAGGGTCCTCCCCTACGACACGCTGACCCTGACGCTCGACCGGTCGCGGCGCGATCCGGTCGGCTTCGCCGAGGTGACGAAGGAGATCGTCTACAGCACCTTCACGCGCTCGGTGTGGTACCGCCGGACCCCGGCTCAGTTCGCCCGGTCGTTCCTCGACGACGAGGCCAGGCACTACAGCCCCTGGCACGAGAACGACCTGAGCTTCCGCCTCGCCGACCACGCGGACGCCCGCGAGTTCGTGCCCTACGTCATGGCGCTCGCAGGCATGGTGACGTCCGCCCTCCTCGGCGTCGCCCAGCACCACGGTGTGGCGCTCTGACCGGCTTCAGGCCGGTGGACTCGGCGAAGGCCACGGCGCCGGCGCCGACCGCCGGGACCGGCGTGGCCGGCCGTCGGTCGGGGCCCGCCAGGCGGCGCGGAGTCACGCGCCGACGGCGTACCGGCGGGTCTGCGGGTACCTGGCGTGATCACCCGCCAGCCAGTCCGTCGTCCGCGCAGGCCGGCAGCGCCCGGTGGGCGTCCGGGGTGTTGCCGTCGCGTTCGACCTCGCTCTCCTGGCGGTGGGAGTAGAGGTCGTTGCGCAGGTCCAGGTTGTCCGCGAAGGCGTCGATGAGTGCCTGCACGGTGGGATGGCCGGGCAGTTCCGCCGGGAGGTCCCGCCCGTGGGCGTAGCGGGGCAGGATCGTGGAGAGCGAGGTCCCGGCGGGTCGGCGGCGCGTCCGGAGGTACTCCACCGGGTCGGGGACGCGGCCGTGGAGGGTGTTCGACAGCGGTAGGCCGTCAGCGGTCCGCGGGTGTCTTCGGTTCAGACCGTGCGGGCCGGGGAGCCGATCGCCACCTGGCGCAGGAGTTCGTCGTTGCCGCCGGTCCGCTTCAGCCGGTCCAGGAGCAGCTCGGCGGCCTGCTGGACGTCGAGAGCGCTCAGCGCCCGGCGCAGGGTCCACGCCGCGGGCGTGCGGGCGGGGCCGAGGAGGAGCTCCTCGCGGCGGGTGCCGGAGGCCTTGACGTCGACTGCCGGGAAGACGCGCTTGTCGGCGAGACGGCGGTCGAGTCGGAGTTCCATGTTCCCGGTGCTCTTGAACTCCTCGAAGATCAGGTCGTCCATCCGGGAGCCGGTCTCGACCAGGGCGGTGGCCAGGATGGTGAGCGAGCCGCCGTTCTCGGTGTTGCGGGCCGCGCCGAAGAGCTTCTTCGGGAGCTGGAGGGCCGCGGCGTCGATGCCGCCGGTGAGGGTGCGGCCGTTGGCGGGGGCGGCGGAGTTGTGGGCGCGGGCGAGGCGGGTGAGGGAGTCGAGCAGCACGACGACGTCGTGGCCGAGTTCGACCAGTCGCTTGGCGCGCTCGACGGCGAGTTCGGCGAGCGCGATGTGCTCGCGGGCGGGCCGGTCGAAGGTCGAGGCGATGACCTCGCCCCGGACCGAGCGCCGCATGTCGGTGACCTCCTCCGGACGCTCGTCGACCAGGACGACCATCAGGTGCGCCTCGGGGTGGTTCCGGGCGATCGCCGCCGCGATCGACTGCACGACCATCGTCTTGCCGGCCTTCGGAGGTGCCACGATCAGCCCGCGCTGGCCCTTGCCGATCGGGGCCACCAGGTCGACGGCCCGGCCGATCAGCTCCCGCGGACCGGTCTCCAGGCGCAGCTGCTCCTGCGGGTACAGCGGCGTCAGTTCGTGGAACGCGGGCCGGTGCCGGGCCTCGTCGACGGTGCGGCCGTTGACGGTGTCGATGCGGGTCGATGCCGGGCGGACGGTGCCGCCCCCGCGCGGGGCGGGCGTGCGCGGGGCGGTCGCGCCGGTCAGCACGTCGCCGGTCCGCAGGCCGAGTGCGCGGACCTGGTCGGCGGGCAGGTGCACGTCGGTGGGCCCGGGGAGGTAGCCGGAGGTGCGCAGGACGGCTTTCCCCTCGCGGATGTCCAGCACGCCGGCGACCGGTACGAGGTCGCTGTCCGCGGCGGCGGCCGGCTGCGCGGGCCGGCTGCCCCGGCGTTCGGTGGCCGCGGGCCGGGAACCGGACGCCGGCGCCGGTGGCCGGCCGGGAGAGCGCTTGGCGATGATCGCCTCGACGAGTTCGTCCTTGCGCAGCCGAGCGGCGCCCGGAACGCCCAGGGCGGAGGCGAGTTGGTGGAGGTCGGTCTTCAGCAGGCCGTCCAGCGGCGCGGGGGTCGACGGTGCGGTGGTGGTCGTCACGAGAAGGTACTCCTGTGCTGTCGGATGATGGCGAAGGGTGAGGGGCGCCGGGCGGCCCCGGTGGGGCGGCAGGAACCGGCGACGAGCTGTTCGGCCCGGCGGGGCGCCCGGAGCGGGCTGCGGCGGTGCTCGGGCGGGACACGCGGCCCCGGCGCGGCCACGAAGGGGCCGGGCACACGAAGGGGCTGAACAGGGGAAGTTGGCTGCCTGCCGGGCGGGCACCAGTCGGGTGCCGGCGATGCGTCGGGCAGGAGACCGCCGGAGGAAGCGGTTGGTATGACGGGATCCGGGCCGCTACGGCGGGGACTTCGGTGTGCAGTGCGCCTGGTTCCCGCACCCTGAGGGTGGGCTTCCAGCATCGCCATAGGCAGGGTAGCACCTCGGGGTCTCGGCGTGACGCGGCATTTCCGTGCCACCCGGCCCCGGTGCCGGCACCGGGGTACCCGCTGCCGCCCGCCCCTGCCCGGGGTACCAGCTGTCCCCGCCCCTGCGCGGACGGGTGCGGTGAGCGGGGCGCGCCGGCGTACCACCCACCCCTCGCCCCTCTGTTGACCGGCTCATGATCACTCTTAATGATCATGGGCAGTACAGTGACCTCCTGTATCGATGTGTCGACAGAGGGGGATACAGATGAAGGTCCGTACGACGGCGGGGCTGGCGGCGCTGGTCGTGGGCGCGTCGCTGCTCGGGGTGCCGATGGCAGCGGCCGAGGACACGCCGGTGGCGCTCACCACCACGTTCAACAACCCGGCGGGGCCGGCCGCCTCCCAGGACGCCATCCGCAACCAGCTGATCTCCCTGATCAAGCGCACGCCGACCGGAGCCGAGATCAACGGCTCGATGTACCTGTTCACCGACGGCGGTGTCAGCGCCGCGCTGATCGCGGCCAAGCAGCGCGGCGTGAAGGTCAGGCTCGTCGTGGACGGGGACGCCGTGCCGGCCTACGAGCCCGGCAGCAACCCGCCCAAGGCCACCGGGTCCGAGTACGCGACGCTCGCCGCGCCGACCGGCCTGGGCACCGACCAGAACGCCGACTCCTGGGTGCTGGCCTGTCCGGACACCCGCGGTTGCATCGGCAACCGGGCGCTGAACGACGACGACGACGGCGCGATCAACCACAACAAGTTCTTCCTGTTCTCCAAGGTCGGCAGCACCGAGAACGTGGTGTTCCAGACCTCTGCGAACCTCACCACCAGCCAGCGCAAGAACCTCTTCAACAACGCCGTCACCGTCCCCGACGCCGGCTCCGGCCTCTACGCCGCCTACCGGACGTACTGGCAGGACCTCGTGACGTACGGCTCCTCCGGCAACGGCCTGGCGACGAACTACCTGAGCCAGCAGGCCGGCCCGTACAAGACGTACTTCTTCCCCCGCCAGGAGAGCGCGGGGACGGCCTACAACGACGACGCGTCCACCGACACCGTCGTCTCCCTGCTCGGCAACACGGACTGCGCGGGCGGCGCCACCCGGATCCGGATCGCCATGTACGCCTTCACCCGGGTCCAGGTCGCCGACAAGCTGGTCGAGCTGAAGAAGGCCGGCTGCCAGGTGGAGCTGCTGCACAACGGGGAGAGCGGCAACCTCGGCACCACCGTGAAGAACGCGCTGGCCGGCAAGCTCGACCTGGCCGCCCGCTGCTGGGGCACCGCGCCGAACGGCGACGGCACCACCCGGTCGATCGGCATCCACTCCAAGTACCTGCTGATCGAGGGCACCTACCTGGGCGCCGCCAACCGCAAGCTGGTGTTCACCGGGAGCCACAACTACACCTACCCGAACCTGCGGTCCCACGACGAGACCCTGCTGAAGATCGACGACCCGGCCGTCCACGACGCCTTCAAGGCGAACTTCGAGGCGATCAGGACGAGCGGAGCCTGCACCGCCTGGTGACCTGCCGCCGCACCGGCCGGCCGCGGGCAGCCAGGAGCGGCCGAGCCGGCCGGTGCGGCCGGGTCTGCTGAGCGGTCGGTAGCCCCCCGGCCGCACCGCGAAGGCAGCCGACCGGAATGTCCGACGGTGGGTCGACCGCGAACCTCGGTGCTCGGCGAAGAGCTCCACCGAGGTGGGACAGCCCACGCACGGACGGCTTCGGCCAGGGTGCTGCCAGGACCCCTGTGACCGCACTCACCCCGCTCGTTCCGCCCCCACCGCCCGCCGCTGATAATCCGTCACTTGTACGCTGTCGGCACCGGAAGTCAACGGAGGGGGCGATGATGACCAATCTGCCGACCACGGTCGACGGACTCGGAGGTCTTGCCGAGGAGGGCGCCATCGTTCTCGCCGGTGCCCTGGCCACGGGTGCGTTCGGTGTGGCCCGCGCGAGGATCGCCGCGATGTTCGGACGGCTGGGCCCGAACCACGAGGCGGGCGTGGAGACACAGTTGGACGCCGACCAGGAGCTCGTCCGCGACGCGGCCCCGGAGGAGCAGGACGAGGTCCGCCAGGACATCGCGCCCGTCTGGCGGGGCAGGCTCGCCCGTCTGCTCAGGGACTGCCCCGAGGTCGAGCCGGAGCTGCGCGACCTGCTCGCCGCGCTCCGCGAGGCGCTGCCCGAGGAGCGCCGGGGCTGGGTGCAGACGATCGTGGCCCGCGACAACGCCACGGTCTACGGCGCGCAGGGCGGGAACGTCATCCACTACCAGGGCGCCCACGCCCGCGAGGTGCCACCCCCGGACGGCGCTGCCGCGGACGGCGGGCAGGCCGAGGCGTGAGCGACGCCCGTACGGGACGCGCCGACGGGACCCCGCCCGACCGACAACAGGCCACACCGCCCGTGCCGGCCCCACCAGCCGGGCCGGCCCCACAGGCCCCACCCGCCCAGCGGGCCCAGGGGGCCCGGCACGTCCAACACGTCCGTGCCGAGGGCGGCTTCGCCTACGGTGCCGTCGGCGCCGACATCCACGTGTTCGGTGACGGTACGCCGGTCTACCTGCTGCTGCGCCACCGGCGCCCGGCCGGTCCCGACCCGGCCTGGCTCAGGTCGCAGCCCAGCCGACTGCTGGACGCGCGTGCCGAGGTCGTCGACTTCACCGGCCGCGACACCGAGACGGCGGAGCTGCTGGCCTGGCGTGACGCCGAACCGAGGTTCGCGGTGCGGTGGCTGCACGGGGAAGGCGGCCAGGGCAAGACCCGGCTGGCCGGGCGGCTGGCCGAGGAGTCCGAGCGGGCCGGCTGGGTGGTCGCGGAGGCCGTCCACGGGACGGACACCCATCCGCCGGCCGACGGCAGCCAGGATCTGCGTCTCGACGGGAGCGCCGGGGTACTGGTGCTGGTCGACTACGCCGACCGGTGGCCGCTGTCCGACCTGAGCTGGCTGTTCCACAACATGATGCTCCGGCAGCCGGTCCCCGCGCGGGTGCTGCTCATCGGCCGGTCGGCGGGACAGTGGCCCGCGCTACGGGGCAAGCTGGACCGGCTGCGGGAGAGCATCCACACCTCCGACCAGCTGCTGCGGCCGCTCGCCGACGACGGACAGCTCCGGGGCGCTATGTTCGACGCGGCCAGGGAGTGCTTCGTCCGCCACTACCCCGAACTCGGCGCCCCGGCCCCGATCCGGCCGCCCCGGGACCTGCGTCACGCCGACTTCGGGCTGACGCTGGCCCTGCACATGGCCGCCCTCGTCGCGGTGGACGCGGCGGCCTGCGGCCGCACGCCACCGACGGACATGATCGGCCTCACCACCTACCTGCTGGACCGCGAGCGCGAGAACTGGAGCCAGCTCCAGGAGAACAGCGGGCGGGGCCTGGACTACGGCACGCCCGACGAGGTGATGGCGCGGACGGTGTTCACGGCGATCCTCTCCGGGCCGGTCGCCCGCGCGAGAGCCGTGACCGTCCTGGAGCGGGTCATGCCCGGCGTGCCCGTCGACCGGGCCCTGGCCGACCACGCCGTCTGCTACCCGCCGTCCGACCGCGGCACCGCGCTGGAGCCGCTGTTACCCGACCGGCTGGCCGAGGACTTCCTCGCCCTGCTCCTGCCGGGCCACCCCGTCACCGGCTTTCCCACGGACGCCTGGGCCACCACTGTCCCCGCACGGCTGCTCACCGACGAACGCACGGCGTTCTGCGCGCCCCGCGCCGTCGCCTTCCTGGCCGCCGCGGCCGACCGGTGGCCGCATGTGGGCGGCACCGTGCTCTACCCCGTGCTGCGGAACCGGCCCGACCTCGCGCTCCGAGCGGGCAGCGCGGCCCTGAGCGGCCTCTCCGCCATCGGCGCCGACAGCGCCGACGGCGCCCACGGCCGCCCGATCGACCCGGAGCTGCTCACGGTGCTGGAGCACGTGGAGCCGCTGCTGCCCGAGGGCGAGCACATCGACCTGGACGCCGGCGCCCTGGCCGTGGTCGAGCGGCTGACCGCGCACCGCCTGGACGGCAGCACGGACCCGGCCGAACGGGCCGGGCTGTACGGGACGCTGGGCAGGCGCCGGACCAACGCCGGCAAGTGGGGGCCCGCCCTGGCGGCGGCGGAGGAGGCCGCCAGGCTCAACCGCTGGCAGGCCGGGAACGACCCCCGGCACCGGGCCCGGCTGGCGGACTCGCTGACCGAACTCGGCAACGCCCTCGCCCGGCACGGGCGCTGGAGCGAGGCGCTGTCGCAGTCCCAGGGCGCCACCGCCCTCCTGCGCGAGCTGGCCGAGCACGACCCTGGCCACCGCCCCGCCCTGGCCCGGTCGTTGACGGACCTCGGAGGACGGTTCGCCGACTGCGGCCGGGCGCGCGAAGCCCTCGACGCCGCCGAGGAGGCGACGGCCCTGCGCCGGCGACTCGCGGCCGAGGACCCCGAGCGACAGTCGGCCCAGCTGGCCCGGGTCCTCAGCGGCCTGGGCGCCCTGCGCCTGCGACAGGGCCACCGGGACGAGGCCGTGGATGCGGCGGAGGAGGCGGTCGCCGTGCTGCGCGGGCTGGCCGCGGTCCGGCCGGGCGACCACCTCGGGGATCTGGCACGGGCACTGGGCAGCCTGGGGCGGGTGCGGCTGGAAGCCGGACGCCGCGAGCGGGCCGTCGAGGCGGCGCAGGAGGCGGTCGGCCTGTTCCGGCGCCTGGCCGGGGCCAATCCGGCCGTACACCGGCCGCATCTGGTGACCTCCCTGGTCCACCTGAGCGCGACGCTCCCCCGCCGGACCGAACACGGCGACCGGACCTCCGGGCCTGCCCTGACCGCGGCCGAGGAGGCCGTGGTCCTGGCGAGGGAACTCGCCGAGGTCGATCCCGCGATCCACCGGCGCGGCCTGGGCCGGGCCCTGGAGGCGCACGGCGACCGGCTGGCCGAACTCGGCCGGCGGGACGAGGCCGTCACGGTGCTGCGCGAAGCCGCCGACCTCTATCAGGCACTGGGCTCCGGCGGCAGCACGGCACCCTGGGAACTCACCGGCCTGCTACGGCGGTTGGCGGCCCTGTACGGCGAGTCCGGGGCGGCCGGCGACAAGGCGCACATGCTCCTCAACCTGAGCGCCCTGCCCTTCGGCGCGCCCGAGGAGCGCGTCGAGGCGGCCCGGCAGGCCGTCGAGCTGTACGCCGGGACGGACGAACGCGCCGCCGAGGCCGCCGCGCTGCTCAATCTGGGCACGGCGCTGGCCCGGGCCCGGCGGTACGAGGAGGCCGTGTCCGTCGGCCGGCGCGCCCTCGGGACCTCCCGCGAACTGGGCTTCCGGGAGTTCGAGGCCGTGTCGCTCAGCAACCTGGCGGACCACCTGCGGCGCGCCGGGCGGTACGGGGAGGCGGTCGAGGCCGCCGACGCCGCCTGCGCCCTCGACGAGGAACTCGGCCGGGAGCACGGCCACCCCTTCTACACCCGCGGTGAGGCCCTCCTCCAACTGGGCCGGAACGAGGAGGCGGTGGTCGCCCTGGAGCGGGCCGCCGACCTCTACGAGCGCACGGGCAGGCGGGAGTACGAGGACAGCGGCGATCCCCTGGAAGAGGTCGACGCCCGGCACAGCCTCGGAACGGCGCTGTCGCGGAGCGGGCGACTCGCCGAGGCGACCACCGCGCTGCGACGTGCGGTGGCGCTCTACGAGGCCGCCGGAGAGCCCCGCCGGGCCAGGCAGGCCTCGCTCACCCTCTGCGCCAACCTGGTCGGTTCGGGGCGACTGGACCAGGCCCTCCCCCTCGCCGAGCGACTGCTCGCCCGCTGCCGGGCGGCGGGCGACCGGGAGCAGGAGGCCGTGGCACTCTCCCAGTACGGCGCCGCCCTCCTGGAAGCGGGCCGGGTCGACGAAGCCCTCCCGCTGTGCCGCGAGGCGGCGGCGGCGCTGAACGGCCCGACCAGGCCGGACGATCCCCGCCACCCGGCGGCGGCCTGGCACAACCTGGGCCGGGCCCTGGAGCGCTCCGGGCGGCCGTCGGAGGCCGTCGCACCGTGGCGCGAGGCCGCGCGGATGTGGGCGGAGCTCGGCGACCGCCGGTACGAGCGGGACGCCTGCTACGGGCTCGGCGTCGCCTGCTTCGCCCTCCACGACCAGGCGGAGGCCGTAGACGCCTTCGAGCGGGCCGTGCGGCTGAGCCGGCGCACGGCCGACCGGTCGAGCGAGGCCGGGGCCCTGCTCGGCCTCACCGGCGCGCTGGTGGAAGCGGAGGAGTTCGCCGAAGCGGTCGACGCCGGGCGCCTTGCCGTCGAACTGCTGAGGGAGTTGGGCGAGCACGGCAGCGAAGGACTGGCGCTCGGTCAGCTGCACGACGCACTCACCCGGCTCGGCCGACCGGACGAGGCCACCGCCACACTGGAGCAGGCGGCCGCCGCCCACCGCGCCGATCGCGACGCACGTGGCGAGGCCGCGGCACTCGTGCGGCTGAGCAACAGCCGGATTCGGGCGGGCCGTCCCGACGAGGCGATCAGCGGTGCCCGGCGTGCCGTCGATCTCTACGCGGCGGCCGGCGACCGGCTGGGCGAGGGGTCGGCGCTCCACAGTCTCGGCACCGCGCTGTCGGACGGCCGGCGCTTCGAGGAGGCCGCGGCGGTCAACGGCCGCTGCGCCGACCTGATGCGGGACCTCGGTGAGCTCTGGCACGAGGGGTCGGCCCTGCTCAATCAGTGCTCCGCGCTCCAGGAGACGCAGCGGTTCGACGCCGTGGCCGACGTGGCGGACCGGGCTGCGGCCGTCCATCGGACGATCGGCGACCGGCCCGGGGAGGTCAAGGCGCTGATCCTGCTGGCCATGGCGTCGCGGGAGACCGGCCGGGCCGAGGAGCGCCTCGCCGCCGCCGGCCGGGCCACGACGGTGCCGCTGGAGCTCGGCGACCCGCTCCGGGCGATGGCCTGGTTCGAGTTCGGCGCGGCGCTCCATCAGGCCGGGCAGCAGGAGCGGGCGGCCGGAGCCTTCACCGAGGCCGCCGCGTCGTACCGGGCCTCGGGCAACCCGCGCTCGGCCGCGACAGCGTGGCTGAACGCGGGCGAGATGCATCTGCGGATCGAGCAGTGGCCCCGGGCGGTCGAACCCTGCCGACAGGCCGCCACCCTCTTCGCGGCTCCCCCCGCCGACCACGGGAACGAGCTCACCGCCCAGGTCTCGCTCGGCAAAGCCCTGCTGGGAGCCGGTCACTACGTCGAGTCGTCCCCGGTGTGGCGGCGGGCGGTCGATCTCGCCCGGGCCCTGGGAGCGCGCGAGACCGAGGGCACCGCCCTGTTCATGCTCGGCGCGGTCCTGGTCGACCTCGGAGAACTGCAGGAGGGCATCACCGTCAGCCGCGAGGCCGCGGCGCTCCTCCAGGCCTGCGGTCTGCGCTCCCAGGCCGAAGGGGCGATCCGCAACATGCGGGTGGGACTGGGAAAGCTGCGCGGCGGGTGACCGAAGCAGCTGACTGCGGCGTGCGGGCCCGGCGGTGTCGGTGAGCCGCGGCGTCGGGGAGCCGCGGTGTTGGTGAGCCCGCGGCGTCGGGGAGCCGCGGTGTTGGTGAGCCCGCGGCGTCGGGGAGCCGCGGTGTTGGTGAGCCCGCGGCGTCGGGGAGCCGCGCGCGGCCGGAGAAGCGGCAGGGGAACCGGGCAACGCGGCGGGGCTCACGCCGGTCGGCGGTCGCCTCGTCGGCCGGCACCGTTGGACGTCAGGTCCGGGTCTGCCGACAGGTGGGCGCGGACGTAGGGGATGGCGACAGTCTCCACGGGCCGGTCGGGGTTGAAGGCAGGGTGGACGTTCACTTCGAAGACGACACCGCCGCTCTGCGCGGCGAGGTCGACGCCGGCGAAGGGCAGTCCGACGGACGCGGTGGCGGCCACCGCGAGTTCGGCGAGCCTCGGGGGAAGCCGGTCGGGGCCCAACACGGTGGTGCCGGCCCCCTGGGAGACGTTGCACGGCCGGTCCGGGTCACTCTGGTGGCGTTCGAAGGCGTGGACGACCTTTCCGTTCAGCACGATCACGCGGTGCTGGTTGCGGCGGCCGTCGGCCGTGAAGTTCCCCGCATCGCGGGAGATGAGCCAGCCCTGCCCGGTGCTCCGGTAGAAGGCAGCGGCGGCCTTCAGCTGCTCGGTGCCGGTGACGTGGAAGACGTCCGCTCCGCCCATGCCGAGTACGGGCCGTGCCCACACGTCCCGGCCCAGGCGGCGGAACGCGCTCAGCATGTCGTGCCAGGAGCCGTTCATTCGCAGAGTCTCCATCTGCGCGACGGAGTCCCGGCTGAACCGCTCGACCATCAGGGACTTGTCCGTCGCGACCCGCCACGCCTCGGGATCCGCCGCGAGCGTCCGCGCTCCGAACCGACGCAGCAGGTCCTGGAATCCTTCGAGGTGGCGTCTGCGGTGGGGAGGTATCTCGAAGACCACGACCACCGGTTCGACGGCCACCGGGGCGCGGCCCGGCCGGCGGACCGTGAGGAGGCCTCCGGCCCGCTCAAGGCCTGCCGTCACGGGCCCGTCGTCGTACAGGAGCCGCGCGTCCAGCCGCACCGGACCCAGGCCCGTCACCCGGGCGATGGCGTCGGCGAGGATCTCGCGGCTGCCCTCCTTGGACCCGTGGTCGGTCACCAACAACAACGGCATCATGGTCTCAGTCAACACCATCGCGGCGCCAATTCCGAGCGAGAGAACACGAATTGGGCGGCAATCAGTTCCTGGTGGCATCCCTGTCCGGGTCTTCTGCCCGAGGCGTTCGCCGTTCGCGGACCGCCGGGGATCGCGACCCGCCCGGAGACCGGGGAGAGCGGGTACCTGGTGTCCCGAGTACCCGCTCTCACAGGCGGCTCGACGGTCGCCGATGGTCCCGGCGGCGCCCTGGCCGGGTACCGGTGCCGGACGGTCACGCGTCACGCGGTCACGCGTCACGCGGTCACGCGGTCAGGCCGTCACGCGGTCAGGAGGCCGTCGTCGAGCCGGACGTCGTGGAGCCTGAGCCAGGCGTCCAGCCGGACCGGGGGCTCGGTGTACACCGATCGCTGCATCATGGAGTAGGCGTTCTCGACTGGCGCGGCGAGGTGGGACCGGACGGCGTCGAGGTTCAGCAGCGGCCGCGCCGGGGCGTCCCGGTCGCCGGCGATCCGGGCGAGCTCGCGGTTGATGGCCCGGTCGTAGCCGAGGTCCTGGGTCGAGGGGTAGGGGGCCTTTCGGCGCTGTGCGATCGACCGCGGCAGCAGGTCCTTGGTGGCGTGGCGCAGCAGGCTCTTCTCCCGCCCGTCGAAGGTCTTGAACGCCCACGGCGTGTTGTAGACGTACTCGACGAGCCGGTGGTCGCAGAACGGCACCCGGACCTCCAGGCCGGTCGCCATGCTCATCCGGTCCTTGCGGTCGAGCATCATCTGGAGGAAGCGGGTGATGTTGAGGTGGCTGGCGAGGCGCATCCGGCGTTCGAGGTCGCTGTCCCCGGGCAGGTGGGTGACCTGGCCGACGGCGGTGCGGTACTCGTCGGCGACGTACTCGGCCAGGTTGAGGGACTTGACCAGGCCGGGGTCGAGGAAGCTGGTCGCCTGCTCGCTCACCGGGACCCGGTTGATGGCGTGCCACGGGAAGGTGTCGGCCTGCGAGGCCACCGGGTCGTGGAACCAGAGGTACCCGCCGAAGACCTCGTCGGCCGACTCGCCGGAGAGGGCGACGGTCGAGCTCTCGCGGACCGCCTTGAACAGCAGGTAGAGCGAGGGGTCGTGGTCGCCGATGCCGTAGGGCAGGTCCCAGGCCCGCAGCACGGTGTCGCGGACGCCGGGGTCGACGAGCTGGGCGGTGTCGAGGAGGATCTCGCGGTGCTCGGTGCCGACGTGGCGGACGAGTTCGGCGGCGAACGGGGCGTCCGGCGCGTCCCGGAACTGCTCGGGCTTGAACTCCCCGGCCAGTCCGACGAAGTCGACGGAGAAGGTGCGGACCCGGCTGCCGTCCTTGGCGTCGAGCGAGCGCTGGGCCAGCGCGGTGAGGGCGCTGGAGTCGAGGCCGCCGGAGAGCAGCGCGCAGAGCGGTACGTCGGAGACCATCTGCCGGCTCACCGCGTCCTCGATGAGCTCGCGGACGGTGGCGACGGTGGTGTCGAGGTCGTCGGTGTGCGGGCGGGTCTCCAGCGACCAGTAGCGCTCCTCGCGCAGCCCGTCGCGGCCGACCCGCAGGATGTGGCCCGGCCGTACCTCGTAGAGGTTCTTCAACGGGGTCCGGCCGGGCACCCGGGCGAGGGCGAGGGCATCGCGCAGCCCGTCCAGGTCGAGCGTCGCGGTGCTCCGCGGGTTGGCGAGGATGGCCTTGGGCTCGGACCCGAAGAGCACGCCGCCGTCGATCGGGTAGTAGAAGAGCGGCTTGACGCCGAGGCGGTCGCGGACCAGGAGCAGCTCCTGCGTCCGGGTGTCCCAGATCGCCAGGCCGAACATGCCGTTGAAGCGGTGGACGAACTCGCTCCCCCACTGGAGGTACGAGCGCAGCACCACCTCGGTGTCGCTCCTGGTGAGGAAGCGGTGGCCGAGCAGGACCAGTTCCTCGCGGATCTCCTGGAAGTTGTAGACCTCGCCGCTGTAGCTCAGGACCACGAGCGGCCGGCCGTCCGGACCGGTCTCCGGGGTGGTCATCGGCTGGGCGCCGCCCTCGATGTCGATCACCGCGAGCCTGCGGTGGCCGAGCATCGCGTGCGGGGCGGTCCAGACGCCTTCGGCGTCGGGCCCCCGGCAGGCCATGGTGTCCGTCATGGCCTGCGCGGTCGCTCCCTCCCTGGTCAGGTCGCGACCGAAGTCCACCCAGCCGACTATTCCACACATCTCGGACATCCCTTTCGTCGAGTGATCGAGCGCGTTTCAGTGGTACGTATCGACCTTCGACGGCTCCGCCGCCGGGGTACGCGAGGACAACCGGTGCGCCAGCTCGGACAGGCCGAGGGCGGCCACCGCCAGCCCCGCTCCGATGAAGCTGATCCGGTCCGCGCCGATCGAGCTCATGCCGACCGCCCCGATGACGCCGGAGAAGGCGATGGCGAGGTAGAGGAAGGCCGCGTTGAGCGAGATCAGCAGGGGCGCGGACTCGGGTTCGAGGGTGATCAGACGGGTCTGCTGGGGGGCCGTGATGGCCCAGGCCGCGACACCGTACGCCACGATGACGACCAGCGCGGCCGGGTAGGAGCCGGTGGTCAGCGGGAGGACGACGAGACTGAGGGCCAGCAGCACGATGGCGCCGCCCACCACCGGCCGGGCACCGATCCGGTCGACCAGCGCGCCGGCGTAGAAGTTGCCGACCGTCCCGGTCAGACCGAAGGCGAACATCAGGACCGCCAGCCTGGTGCCGCTGCCGCCGGTCGCGTCGGAGAACACCTCGGCCATGTAGGTGTAGACGATGTAGGCGGCGGTGAAGGCGACCAGCGTGGTCGCGAGCACGGTGACCACCCGGCGGTCGCCGAGCGGGGCGAGCCGCTGGCGCAGCCCGCCGGGGGCCGGCACGGACACCCGGGGCACCAGGGCCAGCACGCCGATCAGGCCCAGCGCCGTCAGCGCCGTGATGAACCACATCGTCGCCCGCCAGCCGAGGACGCTGCCGACCACGGTGCCGATCGGCGCGCCCAGGGCCGTCGCCGCCGTCAGCCCGGTGGTCACCGCGGCGATGGCCCGGCCCCGGCGTTCGGGTTCGACCAGACTGGCGGCCGTGACGCTGGCCGCGGGGATGTAGAGGCCGGCGCCCGCCGCGGCGATCATCTGCGCGACCAGGACGACCGCGAAGGACGGGGCGAGCCCGGTCGCGATCACGCCCGCCATGTAGAGCAGGACGGCGAGCTTGAGCACCCGGTGGCGGGGCCAGCCGGCGGTCAGGGTGCCGAGGACCGGCGACATCACGGCGCAGGTCAGCGCGAACACCGTGACGGTCTGGCCGGCGGTGGCGATCGAGACGTCCAGGGACTTGCTGAACTCGGGCAGCACCCCGGCGAGCACGAACTCGTCGGTACCGAGCGCGAAGGTGCCGAAGCCGAGCATCAGGACGGCTCGCCACGCACTCCTCGCCGATACCGCCTCGGGTTCGTCCTCGGCCATCAGCGCTGTTCCCGTGCCGGAATCGGTCAGCCGGGCCATGGGCCCTCCTTCATTCGGTACCGATCGGTTCTGTTTATGAGGACGGTACCGCTCGGTGCCGTTTGGGGTCAAGATCCGCTACCGTGGACCCATGGCGACCCATGCACGCGACCGCCTCCTCCAGACCGCGGAGGAGCTCTTCTACGCCGAGGGGATCCACGCCGTCGGCGTGGAGAGACTGCTGGCCGTCTCCGGGGTCGGCCGGGCGTCCTTCTACCGGCACTTCACCGGCAAGGACGCCCTGGTGGCGGCCGTCCTGACCCGTCGGGACGAGAGCTGGCGCGCCTGGCTCGAAGACGCCGTGGACGCCCGCGGGGGCGGACCGCTCGCGGTCTTCGACGCCCTCGCGGAGGGGGCGGCGGACGTCAACTTCCACGGCTGCGCGTTCATCAACGCCATGGCGGAGGTGTCCGACCCCGCCAGCGAGGTGTACCGGCTGGCGGCAGCGCACAAACAGGCGGTGACCGACTTCCTCGACCGCCTGCTCGAAGCCGCCGGGCACAGCCGGCACTCCGAACTCGCGCCGCAGTTCGCCCTGCTGATGGACGGCGCCATCGTCACCGCGATGCGCGAGCGCAACGCCGCACCGGCCCTGCTGGCCCGCCGGATGGCGGAGCGGCTCCTCGGCTGAGCGCCGCCCCCGTCCCGGGAGGGCCGGCGCGGCCCCGGCGGCCCCCGCGTCGGGCGGGCGGCGGCACGGCCCGGGGCGGGCGGCGTCTGCGGCGGTCGTGGCACGGGCTCTCCCCCTCTCTCGACTGTCCGGTTCGTCGGTCAGGGCCGGTGCCCGCCCCGGGCCACCGGCGGTGCGTCCGCCGCGGCCCGGCCCGGTGTCCCGATGGCGGCGGCGATGACCAGACCCCGCTTGTGCGTGATCGAGACCCCAATGGCCGCGATGCCGCGCTCCCGGGCCCTCAGCGCGGCCTCGCCGCCGAGCCGGACCACCGGCGCCCCGCCGTCGGCGCGCAGGACGCTCACCTGCCGGGGGGTCACTCCCCCGCCGAAGCCCGTGCCGATCACCTTCAGCACGGCCTCCTTGGCCGCGAACCGGCCGGTGAGGAACTCCCGGGCCCGCTCCGCCCCGTAGGAGTCCGCGATCTCCAGCTCCGCCGGCGCGTAGGCGTACACCCGGAACCAGGGCCGGCCGAGCAGCGCCGCCAGCTCGCCCTCCTGGAGGACGTCGACACCGATCCACACGGTCAGCGCACCCCCCGCCGAGGCGGCCGGACGACGCCGGCCCGGACGGCGGGTACGGCGCGGACGACGCCGGCACGGACCGGGCTCACCGGAGGAACGTGCCCTTGAGCACGCCCTGGAAGACGGCCAACCGCTGGATGTGCCCGGTGCCCTCCATGAACTCGAAGGCCCGCGCGTCCCGGTACAGCTTGTCGAGCAGCGGATCCGCCAGCAGGGCGCCCGGGCCCAGCAGTTCGGCGGCGGCCAGGGTGCTGCGCTCGGCGAGCTCGGCGGCACGCGTCTTGACCCCGGCGATCCGGTCCGCTCCCGTCCGGCCCGCGTCGATCGCGGCGGCCACCTCGTAGTTCCGGTGCCGCAGCGCGGCGAGGGCGTCCACCAGCTCGTCCAGCCGCAACCGGTCCGTACCGGTGAGCCCCGGACGCTCCTCCCGCACGTGGTCCAGCACCGCGCGGACCAGCCCCAGCGCCGTCCCGGCGAGCACCGGACGGAACCGCTGCAAGGTCCGGATGGCGCCGACCAGCCCGCGCCGGCTGGGCTTGAGCGTCTCGTAGCCGAGGATCTGCTCGCGCTCCACCCGGACGTCCTCGAACCGGATCGCGGAGATCCGCGCGCCGCGCAGGCCGACGGTCGGGATCAGCTCGGCCCGCAGGCCAGGCGCCGTGGTGTCCAGCAGCACCGCCTCGATGCCGAGCGGTCCCGGTGCCCGGCGGCAGAACACCACGCCCAGCTGGGCGAAGGCGGCGTTGCCCACGTAGCGCTTGGCGCCGTTCAGCCGGAAGCCGTCCCCGTCCGGGGTGAGCGCCGTCTCCAGTTCGGCGGCGGCGGACCCCTTCTCGGGCTCGGTCAGTCCGAAGAAGGTCCAGGTCGATCCGGGGGCCGCCACCCGCTCGTAGTAGGCCTGCCGCTGCTTGTCGTCACCCAGCGCGGCGACCGCCACGCCGGACATCAGCGGGCCGGGGCAGGCGAGCATGAAGCCCGCGTCTCCATAGCTCAACTCCTCGATGGCAATCGAGTGCTCGAGACAGGAGCTCATGTCGTAGGTGTGTCCGTCGATGCGCAGCGGCCGCTCCAGGTACTCCACCGGGACGGTGGCCTTGCGCATGATGTCCACCACGGGGAGGTGCAGCCAGCGGTCGATCGCCTCCGGGTCGCGGTCGATCTCCAGACCGATCCCGCGCAGCTCTCCCGCGGACTCGCGGATGTGGGACCTGAGCGCGGCTGTCCGGTGCGGGTCCGGCTCACTCATTCCCGTCCTCGTCTCGTTCTCGGCGGTCCGGCAGGAGGTAGGTGTTGCCCAGCAGTTCGGCGAGGTACAGCAGCCGGCCGGGGCCGTCGGCCACGAAGCCGCTCGCGCCGTACAGCTTGATCGCGACGCGGCCCGCGTCCACCAGCCCGCAGTGGATCCGGTGGCGGCGCGCGGCGGTGCGGTCGGGGATCGCCAGCAGGTCGGCCGCCTCGGTGAGGGCCAGCGCGACGTCGGCCACCGCGCTCCGCACCAGTTGACGGTTGAGCAGGGTGGCGCCCTCCGAGATGCGGTCGTTGAGCCGGACCACGACGGCGTCGAGCAGCCCGCGGAGCAGCTCCCGGTGGAGCCGGAGCAGCCCGTCGGCGAACAGCTCCCGGGCCCGGTCCGGCGACGGCGCCCCGGGGCCGGTCACGGCGAGCGCGTCGAAGCCGCCCGGCACCGGGGTGCCCTCCGGCAGGCGCCCGGCCGAGGCGACGGCCCAGCCGCCGGTCGAGCTGACCAGCGCGCCCGGGCCTGCCAGCTCGTGGCAGGCGTCGAGCGCGGCGGCGAAGTTCCGCAGGGCCGCCGCGGCCCCGGCGCTACCGGTGCCGACGCCGCCGGGCGCCGTCCAGGGCGGGGTGTCGACCGGCGGCATCAGAGCGCTCCCCTGCCGGAGGCCGCGGTCCCGGCGGAGTCCGAGGCCAGCACGGCCAGGTGGCTCTCGCCGGAGCGCGGGTCGGTGTCGCAGAGCAGCACCGTGGCGTACCGGTGCTGCCAGGAGCGCCAGTTCCGGGCCAGTGCCAGCCAGACGCTGGTGCAGTAGCTGCCGGGCTCCACCCGGTGCCGGGGGCCGTCCTGGTCCAGCCCCCGCCGGTCGAACCAGGACCCGGTGACCACCAGCGTGCCCGCCGGGTCCTTGGCGGCCAGCTCCCCGAGGCGGTCGAGGGGCGACTCGGTGGCGGGGATCGTCTCGACCCCCGCCACCCGGGGTCCGCCGGTGGTTCCGAGGACCAGCACCACCCCGGAGTCGACCAGGCCGTTGTCGTGGACCAGGGGGAACCGGGTCGGCAGGGTGGTCTGTTCGAGGACGGCGAGCACCGCCGTCCGGCTCCGGCCCGCCCGCTGGAAGGCGGAGACGACCCGCAGCGCGGTGAACGGTGCGGCCAGGCCCTGCTGGCCGATGCCGAGGTTGTTGGCGGACCCGCCGCCGAGCAGCCGGTCGAGGTAGGGCGCGATGGCGACGAACGGCGTCACGTCCGGCAGCGCCTGCGCCACGATCACCAGGTCGGGCGCGCTGTCCCGGACGCCCTCGATCGCCGCGAGCCGGTCGACCAGGTCGCGGTGGGTGACGTTCGGCGCGGCGCGCAGCAGGTCCGGCGCCACCTCCAGGCCGAAGGGCTCGACCAGGTCGCGGTAGTAGGAGAGCGTCGCCGGGTCCTCGTCGTACGGCCGGCGCGGCGGGGAGACCACCGCGCCGGCGCCCTGGAGGGTCGTGGACATCGCGGTCTCCCTCATGCCCCGTCGGCCTGGGCCAGGACGTAGTCGGTGAGGGTGCCCACCGACTTGAAGTCGTCCATGTCCAGGGCTTCCGGGTCCACCGAGATCTCGACCGTGTCCTCCAGGACCATCAGCAGTTCCAGGACGGAGGTGGAGTCCAGGTGCAGGTCCTCGAAGAGCCGGGCGTCCTCGGTGATACCGGTGACGGCCCGCTCCAGGACCTCGCTGAGAGCGGCCTCCACCGCGGACACCACGTTCTGACGTTCCATGTTCCGGTTCACTCCTCTGTGCCGGGGCTGTCGGGGCCTGTCTGGGCTGGGCTGGGCTTGGCTGGGCTTGGCTGGGCTGGGCTGGGCTGGGCTGTCAGGGCTGTCGGGGCTGTCGGGGCTGTCGGGGCTGTCGGTGGCTCTGTCACGGTCGCGCGGTCGGGGACTTCGCGGCTGCCGGGGCTGCCGGGGCTGCCGGGAACGGCCGCCGACCGGTCAGTCGAAGTCGACGAGGTGCTGCTTGGCGAGGATCTCCTCGCGGCGGTCCCGCTCCCGGACCAGGTGCGCGGCACCGTTGTGGACCAGGACCTCGGCGGGGAATCCGTGGCTGAGGAAGAGCCCGGGGGAGGCGGTCGGCCCGTAGGCGCCGGAGCGCTCGACGCCCAGCAGGTCGCCGGCCTCGACCGGCGGCAGGGCGACCTTCTTGCCGATGACGTCGTTGGGCGTGCAGAGCGGCCCGGTGACGGTGTACGTGTCGCTGGGCTCGTCCCGGTACCTGGTCAGCGAGCGGATCGGGAAGTTGCGCTTGACGAAGCTGCCGACGCCGACCGCCGCCATGTGGTGGTTGGTGCCGCCGTCGGCGACCACGAAGCGTTCGCCGAGGGACTCCTTCACGTACAGCGCGCGCACCACGTACGTACCGGCGTGCGCGGTCAGGTAGCGGCCGAGCTCGTTGATCAGCCGGCAACCGGGGTGCGCCCGGACGAAGGGCTCGACGACCTCGTTGATGCCGGCGAGGACGGCCCCCAGGTCGAGGTCCTTCTCGTTGTCGAAGTAGGCGACGCCGAAGCCGCCGCCGAAGTCGACGGTCTCCAGCGGGATGCCGAGCGTCTGCGACAGTTCCTCGGCGATCACCAGGATCTGCCGGGTGTTGTGCACCAGGTCGTCGGCGTTCAGGAACCGGGTGCCCATGTAGGCGTGGAAGCCGCGGACCCGGACCCGGCGCAGTGCGTCGATCACCGGGCGGGAGCGGCGCAGCAGTTCCGCGTCGATGCCGAACTGGCGCGGCTTGCCGCTCATGGCGAGGCCCGAGCCCTTGGTGTGGAAGTCGGGGTTGACCCGGAGCAGGACCGGCACCTCCGCCCGCCCGGCCTGTTCGGCGATCTCCTCCAGGAGGCGCAGCTCGTCCAGCGACTCGCAGACGATGGCGTGCAGGTTCGCCGCGACGCACGCCTCCAGCTCGGCGCGGGTCTTGCCCGGCCCCAGGAAGATCACGTTCTCCGGCGCGATGCCGGCCCGCTGGACGGTCATCAGCTCGACCAGGGAGGAGATCTCGGCGCCGGCGCCGAGCGAGCCGAGGTAGCCGCAGACGGCGACGTTGGGGTTGGCCTTGAGCGAGAGGAAGACGTCCACCGCGGGGTGGAGCCCCTCGCGCAGCGACTGGTAGACGGTGCGCAGCACCTCGGCGTCGTAGACGAACAGCGGGGTGCCGAACTGCTCGGCGATCCGCGAGACCGGTACCCCCTGCACCCTCAGTTCGCTGGTGTTCATGGCGTCCTTTCGGTGGTGCCGAGACGGTGGAGCGCCTCGGTGGTCCGGCGGTCGAGGTCGCCGAGGCCGTGCCGGTCGGCGGCGAAGAGCAGGGTGTAGAGCCGGCCGTCGAACGGGAGGGAGGTGCCGGCCTGCGCGTTGACCGTGCCGAAACAGGTGACGACCAGCCCGGTGCCGTCGACGGGCGGCCGGGCGAGGTCCCCGAGGGCGTGGGCCACCTCGTCGAAGGAGACCGGGGCGGAGATCCGCAGTGGGTAGTGCTTCGCCAGCGCGGCCCCGCCCGGGGCGAGGAAGCGCTCGGTGACCTGCCCCTGGTAACTGGACATGTTCAGACGGGCGTTGATCTCCAGGACGGGGTACACCAGATCGTCCCGCCCGAGCAGCGCGTCCACGCCGACCACGCCGAAGAAGCCGTCCTCGAAGAGCCGGGCACCCAGCCGCTCGGCGGCGGCGACGAGGCTCTCGTGCTGGACGGGCGAGAGCGCGGCGGGCATGACGTGCCCGAGGTGGACGCCGCCGGAGGTCAGGGCCTCCTTCGCGAAGTCGAACCTCACCCGCCCGTCCCGGGCGATGGTGAACTGGTAGTTGAGATCGAACCGCTTGGGCAGGAACCGCTCGACGACGACGTGGATCGCGTCGTCCCCGCTGCTCCGCGCGCGGCGGTCGACCATGCGCAGCAGCCGGTCGGCCTTCTTGCGGCTGTCGAGCACGATCAGGCCCTTGCCGGAGACGCCGTAGGCGTCCTTGACGATCACCGGCCCGCCGTCGCGCAGCGAGTCGTCGAGCGCCCGGTGGAGCTCGCCCACCGTCTCGCAGGTGAAGCCGGGGATCGCCCGCAGGCCGAGCTCCTCGGTCAGCCGGCGGCTGTAGATCTTGCTGTTGACCCGCGCCGAGGTCTCCGGACCGGGCACCGCGGGGCGCAGCCCGGTCCGCCGGCAGATCTCCTGCTCAAGGGGGGAGTTGCCCATCGGCATGAGATAGGCGCCGCCGCCCGCGAGCACCCGCAGCCGGTCCAGCAGCTCCGGGGAGTCGAGGACGGCCCCGCTGGTGCCGTCCTCGCCGGCCGGCGCCCGGGTGATCAGTTCGGTGGGCGCGCCGAGCCCGGTCTTCTCCGCGTACGCGCGGTAGCCGGGATCGAGCGGGCGGTCGAGCAGCAGGTGGTCGGTCGGCTCGGCGAGCAGGGCGCCGAGCTCCTCCATCCGCTGCACGGTCGCGGCGGTGGTGGTGATCCGCGCCGCCGGGAGCCCGGTGTGGCCGCGCGCCCACTGGTTCTCCACCTCGAAGTTGCAGAGCCAGACGAACCGCGCTTCGCGGTCGCCGGTCAGCGCCTCCTTGAGGTCCGCCGTGTAGGCGGTGCCGGTCATGGGGTGCCTCCCTCGCGGTGAGTGATGACCATGGCGCCGAAGGTGGCGCCCAGGCCGACCGAGACCAGGACGTAGTGGCCGCCGTCGACCAGCCGGCCCCGCTCGCGCAGGGTGGTGTAGTTGAGGAACACGTCCGAGGCGAAGCAGTGGCTGTAGAGCGGGATGTTGTCCAGGAAGAAGCGGTCCGGGTCGGCGCCCATCCGCTGGATGGTGTGGCGCCAGGAGACGGCGTTGACGTTGTGCGGGATGACCAGGTCGATCTCGTCGAAGCTCAGGCCGGCCCGGCGGACGGACTCCTCGATCACCTCGCCGAGCACGGTGGCGTAGTCCTGGCCGAAGGCGCTGATCTCCTGCGGGGTCATCTCCAGGCCCGCCGCGTAGGCGCCGAGGGTGCGGGTCAGGTACGAGCGCACCTCGTCGCCGGGGCCGCCGACGGTCAGCAGGCAGGCGGAGGCCGCGTCCGCCATCACCGCGCTGTTCGGGATCAGCTGGACCTTCGGGGAGTACGCCCGCTCCCCCGTGACCATCAGCGCGTACGCGCCCTCGGGCGCCTCGGCCCGCAGCAGCTCGCCGGCCAGGTCGATGGCGCCGAGGCTGCTGACGCACGCCTGCTGGGTGAGGGCGAAGGCCTCGGCGTCGTGCAGCCCCAGCTTCGCCCGGATGACCCGGGCGGCGTCGATGTGCGGCGGGGCGAGCGTCTGCATGGTGTGCGCGTAGATGACGTAGTCGACCCGCCGTCCTGCGGGAAGCGCCGCCAGGGCACGGCGGGCCGCGGGAAGCACCAGGTCGAAGAGGCCGGTGCCGGGATCGAACCGCAGCCGGTCGAGGCCGTAGATCTTCCGGAACACCCCCACTTCGGCGCGGCGCAGCCCCAGGCTTCCGGCGAGGTCGTCGATCCGCACGCTCCGTTCGGGGAGGAACGACTCGATCCTCTCCAGTGTGGTCACGCCACCCATCCGGGTACTCCCCTCATCCGCCCGCTCCTCATCCGCTCCCTCCTCATCCGCCCGCTCCTCATCCGCCCGCTCCTCAGCGGCCGGCGAACTCGGCGCGGACCAGCCAGCTGCGCGCCACGCCCCGGCGGTCGCGGGGCTGCACCTCGTACGGCCAGCGCCCCTGGCCCGCGCCGGGCTCGCCGGGCTCGCGCAGCTCGCGGACCTTCCAGCCGGTACCGGCCAGGAACTCCTCCGGCTCGTCGGTGCCGAAGAGCCAGGGCGTGCCGTCCTCGCGCAGGCCGGCCAGGAATGCCCTGGAGAAGGGGCTGCGCAGCAGCGCCCGGCTGGCGAAGTCGACGGCCAGCCGGCTGCCGGGGGCCGAGACCGAGCCGAGCACGCCGAGCAGGTGGGAGGCCTGCTCCTCGGTGAGGAAGAACATCAGCCCTTCGGCGACCCAGAGCGTGGGCAGTTCCGGGTCGAAGCCGGCGCGGTGCAGGGCGGGCAGCCACTCCGTGGCGAGGTCGGCCGACACCTCGCGGCGCTCCACCGTGGGCTCCGCCCCGAGCGCGGCCAGCCGGGCACGCTTCTCGTCGATGAGGCCGCCGTGGTCGACCTCGTACACCGTGCTGCCGGGCGGCCAGGCCAGCCGGAACGCCCGGGTGTCCATCCCGGCGGCGACCAGGACCACCTGCCGGATGCCGCTGTCCGCCAGCAGCGCCTCGATGCTGTCGTCGAGGTACTTGGTGCGGATGGCGATGAACGGGATCAGGCCGCCGCCGCCGTACTTGTCGAGGAGCTCGAAGCCGCGCGGGGCCGCGAGATCGCGCGCAAACCTGTCCTGGAACATGGCGTCACCGGGGCGCTCGGACTCGACGGCGCGGGCCGCGGCGGTCCACTGGGCCGTGTACGAGACAGCTTCCATGGGGATGGCCTCCTACGGGAGTCGGGCCGGGGTGAAGAAGGCCTTCTCGATCGACGAGAGGGTCTGGAGGTCCTGCATGTCGATGCTGTCGAAGTCGATCTCGACGCCGCTGGCGCTCTCGATCGTGTAGACCAGCTCCACGAAGGAGAGCGAGTCGACGAGGCGGCTCTCGATGAGGTTCTCGTCGGGCTCGATGGATTCCCGGTCCGGGTGCCTGGCCAGGATCCACTCGCGGACCTGGTCGATTCCTGCCGAAGCCATTGCCACTCCTCGGGTGTTGGGGCGATAGGGGGATAGGGCGATCCGGGCATGCTCGGGCCGTGCTGGATGCGTCGGGACGTACGCACTCCACGCAGCCCGTGCCGGATGCGCTCGGGCCGGTGCGGGATCTACGCGGCCCGGTGCGGGATCTACGCGGAGGCTCCGCGGCTCAGGCGAGCTGCCGGACCGCGGTCCGCACCGCGTCCAGGGCCTCGACCGCGTCGCCGTGGTGCAGGTCGACCAGGACGGAGAGCCACCGCTCCAGGCCGAACGCCACGCAGCTGGTGAAGACGAACTCGTTCTCCGGCCCGCGGATGTCGCAGCGCTCGCCGAAGAAGTTGCGGTGCGTGTTGACGGAGGAGACGGCCAGGTCGCCGACCTGGAACTCGTACTTGACCGGGCTGAGCTTCTGGAGCAGGGCTCGGGCGCCGTCGGCCCGGAAGAACGGGTCGAAGGCGGGCACCTTCTCCAGCCGCAGGGACAGCGCGTCGGCGAACGCAGCGATCCGCTCGGCGAAGGACCCGAGGACCTGCTGCGTGTGCTCGTACGAGCCGAGTGCGACGACCTCGCGCATCTGGAAGCTGAGCAGCCGCCGCAGGCCCTCGTACCGCTCCTCGTTGCGGAAGCAGCGGTTGACCAGGGTGATCAGCGCGTCCGCCGCCACGACGGAGTTCTCGTAGTACAGGAAGGCGCTGTAGCAGGTCGCGTGGGGCAGGCCGACCTGTGCGCCGCGCAGTGCGGCGGGCGCGAACCGGCCGTCGACGGGCTTGTTCTCGCCGCTCTCCAGGTCGAGTCCGGCACCGACGAGGGCGAGGTGCGGGAAGTTGACGTAGACGTCGAACTTCTCCAGGTCCGACACCGGGTACAGCGGCGGCGGGAGGATCTCGCGGGCTCCGGCGGAGCGGCCCCAGCCGGCGAACGTACGGTCGAGTTCGAGGAGCAGGTCGGTCTGGTCCGGGTCGAGGATGACCAGTCCGCCGGCGGGGCCGGTGGTTCGGGGGGCGGTGCCGGCCATCAGATGAGCCCCGTCCTCTCGAGGTACTTGGCGGTCTTGCGGTAGACGCTCTGCTCGAACTCGGCGCGCTGCGGGGATTCGAGGAGCTGCCGGCGCAGGCCGTGCGGGTCCTTGATGCCCGCGTCCCGGTACACCTGCGGGCTGTAGAGCGTCTCGAAGCTGTAGGTCATGTAGCGCCGGATGTAGCCGGCGATGTCCCGCATCTCCTCCTCGGTGGAGGTCTGCCGGACGTCGGCGGCCAGCGCGGTGACCAGTTCACGGCCGAAGGCGATGTGCCGCGACTCGTCCTGGTGGTGGATCCGGTTGATCCCGCGGATCGTCTCGTGCAGGCGGTCGTCCAGCGCCATCCGGGAGTTGAAGTGGTCCACCAGCTCCTCGAAGATCAGGATCCGGGCGAAGACCAGCAGGCTCTCCACGTTCGAGCGGGGGATCTCGACGTTCGCACCGGCCGGCTGCCGGTAGATCTTCCTGCCGTAGCGCAGGCAGAACTCGGCGAAGAACCACATGTGCTCGTTCTCCTCACCGATGAAGTGGTGGAAGAAGTCCGAGGGCGTCTCGAAGCCGGTGGTGTGAATCCGCTTGGTGACCTCGATGAGAAGTTCCCGAATTCCGTGCACATTGAGGCTGTAGAAGTTGATGCTCTCGTACCGCGACAGTGCGTGGAGCTCCTTTTCGGTGAGCCGCCGGGCAGCCTCGGTACCGTGGGTGGTGGTGAGTTCGGGGCTCATCCACCACATCTCCTCGGGCAGGCTGTCCGGCCATTCGAAGAGTTTGTAGGGGTTGTAGTAGTCATCGATCGACTTCGTGGTCAGACGGTCGAGTATTTCCAGGAACCGGCCGTCCTGGTCGATCAGTTTGCTGACCATGCTGGCGTTGACCTCCGAGTTTCCCCGGCCGCCTCGTGGTGACCGGCGGCTCCAATGCCGTGCCGTTTTCCGGCACTCTTCGAAGGTAGGGAAGTCCCGGCGGGCGCCGCAATGACCTGATGTGGTGTGGCCACATACGGCCATATCGAAGCGGCGACGCCCGCCGGGACCGACGGCACCGGGCCGGTCAGCCGGCGGCGCCCCGGACCGGCAGGAGTCCGGCCTGGACGGCGGCCGCGCCCGCCTGGAACCGGCTCTCGGCGTTCAACTCGTCCATGATGGTGGCGAGGTGACGGCGGAAGGTCCGCGAGGACATGCCGATGCGCCGGGCCACCACCTCGTCCTTGAGCCCCGAGGCGAGCAGTTCCAGGATGGCGCAGCGGACCTCGTCCAGGGTCTCGCCGTACCTGACCACGTTCGAGTCGATGTCCGTCCCGGACGCCCAGGCGTGCTCGTAGGAGCGCACCAGCCGGGCGACGATGGCCTGCTCGTAGACGACGGTGACGCCCGCGTCGTCGCCCCCGGGGTCGGCCAGGAAGGCCACCTCGCCACCCACGATGACCAGGCGCTCGAAGGCCTGGGTCGAGGTGCGGACCCGCGCGCTCGCCTCGGCCAGCGTCCGCAGGCTGCCGCGTGAGGCCAGGCTGCTGCGGGCGGTGTGCGGGTACAGGACCTGAATCGGGACCCCGGGCGGCAGCGCCGACAGGCCCAGCACGTGCGAGTCCTGCCCCTGGACCGGGGCGAACGGCTCCATGACGAGGATCTCGGACGGGCGGTCGCGCAGGGCGTCCGCCATCCGCAACCCGGTCTGCTCCCGGTCCAGCCCGCTGAGCACCGGCTCCCTCCGCAGCCGGGTGCGCTGGAGGCTGCTGTAGGTGTCGGCGAACGAGCCCAGCGTGTCCTGGAAGTCCGTCAGTTCACGGCGCTTCTCGCGGATCGCCTGCTCCAGCGGCATGAGCAGTTCCAGTTGGGCGATCTCGGGGCTGCGCGCCACGAAGCGCCCCTGCTCCTGGCAGTACCTGACGAGCTTCAGGCAGCGCAGGGCGGAGAGCGCCTGTTCCGCCCGCTCGGCCGTGATGCCCAGGTCGGTGGCGAGCTCCGGGAGGGTCACCCCCTTGGCCACCAGCAGCCGCTCGTAGACCCGGACCGCCAGCTCCTCGTCGATCGAGCACAGTCCCCGCTTCACGCTCTGTCTCCGTCCGCTCGTCCGGTGGATCCGACACCCAGATCCGCGGTGATCGTCGCGACCACCGCGGCCAACTGCTGATCGAGGAAGAAGTGGCCACCGGGGAAGGAGGTGAGCCGGAACTCCCCTGTGGTGTGGCCCTTCCAGCCGAGCGCCGCCGCCGGGTCGAGATACGGGTCGGCGTCCGCGAACAGGAAGGTGACCGGACAGGTCACGGTGGTGTCGGGCCGGGCGGTGTAACGGGAGTTGGCCCGGTAGTCGTTGCGGATGACGGTCAGGATCGACTCGCGGTACTTCGGGCGGTCCAGCAGCCTCGCCGGGATCCCGCCCAGCTCCCGGAGTTCGTCCAGGACCTCGTCGTCGCCCCGGGGGATGTTCAGGCCGAGCCCGGCGGACGGCGAGCGGCGGCCCGAGACGAACAGCCGCACCGGCGCCCGCCCGGCCGCCTCCAGCCGGCGGGTCACCTCGAAGGCGACGACCGAGCCCATGCTGTGGCCCAGGACGGCCAACGGCAGGTCGTCGAAGCCGAGCAGTTCGGCGCCGATCCGGTCGGCCAGCGCGCCGATGTCGTCGATCCCGCGCTCCCCGGAACGGCCGCGCCGCCCGGGGTACTGGACCGACAGCGCCTCGACGTCGCCGGGAAGGGCGGCCGAGAGCCGGCGGTAGGTGCCCGCCGAGGCCCCGGCGTGCGGGCAACAGACCAGGCGCAGCCCGGCCTTCGGTGCGGGGTCGAATATCTGGATCCATCCCGTGTTATTGGTCAAGCCTTGTTCTTCCATCCCAGTTGTCCCGTCCTATCCGATCACTGGGCAGCGGAGACGCAAATGATTGACGCAGGCGTGGAAGTTCTTCGGTGAGGAGAGTCGGCAGAAGGCAGGTGCGGCGCTTTCCTCGGGCCGTGATCGCCGTCGGGGCGGAGTCGACGGCGGCAACTCGCGTTCTCCATGGTGAGGGCCGCAACACGGTTCGCGGCCACAGCAGTTGCCAGGACGTCAGCTTACCTTGCGCCACTTTCATGTCAACCAATCAGAGTCCGTGTGCGACGTGTTCCCCGTGGGACTGCTGGTGAGGATTGGAAGGCCATGAAGGAACACGCGCCATCCTGCCCGGACGCACCCGGGAGGCGCCTCGACCACCTCTTTTGCGACCGCCCGCCCCCGGGATCGCGGTCCGTACCGCAACGAAGCGGTGGCGAAGGCCATTCACCTCTATGACAGAGATATCTCGACGGTGCACATCGCATATCCGCGGAACGGCCCCGCGAAAGTCCGTCCCTGCACCACCCGGAGGCCCTCACGGGCTTCTTCGGCGTCAAGCCCGCGTACTTCTTCGGTGACGAGGTCGCAAAGGAGGCCGATTCGACGCCGTCGAGGAGGCTCCGCCGGTCGGCCCTGTCGGCACTGTCGTCAGCGGCGGCAGCGGCGGCAGCGGCAGCGCCGAGGCAGCGGCGGCCTCCCGCCGCTGCCCCGGCGGCCTCACTCCGAGGCCGAGGACACCGGCGCGGCAGGGGGCTCGGCGGGCGCCGTGCGGCCGTCCGCCCGGCCCGAGGTCCAGGCGAGGCCGGCCGCCGACACGGCGAAGGCCGCCCCGACCGGGAGCAGGTGCCCGGCGGAGCCGAGGGCCTTCAGGCCGATCGCCCCGAGGACGCTGGACAGCGAGACCGCCAGGTACAGCACGGCCGCGTTGAGCGAGACGACGAGGGACTCGGAGCCCGCCGGGGCGAGCGCGATGATCCGCTGCTGCTGCGGCGCGGTCAGCGACCAGGAGGCCACCCCGCAGAACGCCACCGACACCAGCGCGGCCGCGAACGAGCCCCGGGCTTCCAGCATCGCCAGGAAGACGGCCGCCAGCCCCAGGGTCGCGGTGATCACCACCTTGCGCGGCCCGTACCGGTCGGCGAGGTGCCCGGCCATCAGGTTCCCGGCGGTGCCGGCCACCCCGAAGACCAGCAGCAGCAGCGAAACCCGCCCACCGTGTCCCCCGACGGCCGGCGCGAAGACGGAGCTGATGTACGTGTAGGGGAGGTAGACGCCGACGAAGGCCAGCAGGGTGCAGGCGAGCACGCCGGCCACCCGCCGATCGGTGAGCGGGGACAGGCGCCGGTGCAGCCCGGCCGCGGTGCCGAGCCTGATCTCGGGCAGGCGCAACGCGATCACGGCGGCGACCGGGACCGCCAGGGCGGTGACGACCCACATCGTCGCCCGCCAGCCGATCGCCTCACCGAGAGCGGTGCCCAGCGGCGCGCCGAGGGCGAGCGAGGCGGTCAGGCCCACGGTCACGATGGCGATCGCCCGGCCGCGGTGGCGCTCACCGGCGAGCGCCGCCGCCGTGGCGCCCGCGTTCGGGGTGAACATCGCCGCACCGGCCGCCGCGATCACCCGCGAGGCCAGCACCAGCCCGTAGCCGGGGGCGACCGCCGTCACCACGTTGCCCACCCCGAACACCAGCAGCGCCGTGACCAGCACGGTACGCCGTGACCAGGTGCCGGTCAGCGCCGCCAGGACCGGGGAGAGCACCGCGTAGGCGAGGGCGAAGACACTGACCAGCTGGCCCGCCGCGGCGACATCGACGTGCAGTGAGCCGGCGATGTCGGGGAGCAGGCCCGCGATGACGAAGGCGTCGGTGCCCACGGCGAAGGTACCGAGGGCCAGGAGCATCGCGGCGGGTCCCCAGGGGGCCGCCGGGGACGCGTCGGCGGGGTCGGTCACGGTGCGACTCCCGGTTCGATGATCGGCGTCTGTTACGACCGGCATCGTAACGGCAGGGGCCTCCCCCACTGGTGTCGACAGCGCGGCCGACCGTCGGGTTCCGGCCAAATGCCCGTCGGAGAAGTTCCGTTGGAGCCTTCGACGGCCGACGACCCTGCGGCGACGCCGGTCCCCCGCAATTCCCCCGCGGCGGCCGAAAGACGTCAGAAAGGTCGATGTCCATCGGACAAGACGACTACTATCGAAGCACGGAGAGCCTCCTGCCGAGCGGCCCGGGCGGATGGGTATCGTCGGCACCGGTGCACGGCCGCACCGACGAGCAGGGTGGAGCGGATGCACGCGATCGAGGAGACCTGGCTGCCACAGCCCGACCTTGCGGCGGTGGACATCGGCACCGTGCTCCAGGCACTGGCCGATCCGGTGCGCCTGCAGATCCTCCGGGCGCTCGACGCCTCCGCCGAGGAGTCGTGCACGTCGCTGGACCTGCCCGTCAAGCGCTCGACCGTCTCGCACCACCTGCGCACCCTGCGCGAGGCCGGTGTCGTGGCGACCAGGCTGGTCGGCAACAGTCGGCTCAGCCGGCTGCGCCGGGACGACCTCGAAGCCCGTTTCCCCGGACTCCTGACCTCGATCCTCACGGCCGCCCCGGCGACCGCCCCACCGGCCGTCCCGACCGGCTGACCCGGCGGGCCCGGTGATCCGGACCGCCACCGCACCGCCGCGCCATCGCGTCCACCCAACCGCCCCACCGGCGAGAAGGAGCACAGCATGGGCCGCTACGCCCACCTGGCGTACACCGACGAGGTGCGCCTGGTCCAAAGGGAACAGGGAAGCGAGTTGTCGGCCATCCGCCAGCTCGCGCACGGCGACGAGCCCGAGGAGCTGACGGACGCCGAGGCCGACTTCATCCAGTCCCGCGACGGGTTCTACCTGGCCAGCGTCAGCGAGACCGGGTGGCCGTACGTCCAGTTCCGCGGCGGCCCGCCCGGCTTCGCCCAGGTCGTCGACGAGCGGACGATCGCCTTCGCCGAGGTGCGCGGCAATCGCCAGTACATCAGCACCGGCAACATCCGCGCGGACGGCCGGGTGGCGCTGTTCTTCATGGACTACGCCCGCCAGGCCCGGCTGAAGCTCTTCGGCCGGGCCTCGGTGCAGGACCTGGAGGAGAATCCGGAGCTCGACCGGCGCCTGCTCGCCACCCGGACCGGGGGCCGGGTGGAACGCCTGATGACCATCCACGTCGAGGGCTTCAACTGGAACTGCCCCCAGCACATCACCCCGCGCTTCTCCGAGGCCGAACTCCGGCCCCACCTCGACCAGTTGCAGGACCGGCTGGCCGCATTGGAGGAGGAGAACCGCCTACTGCGAACGCAACTGGAGCAGCGGGCCGGGTAGACCGGCCTGAAGGTGCGCGGACCTGAGAACGCCGCCCCTCCTTTACTCCGGCGCCTTTCACCTCCATCTCATCTGCTGACCGGATGGCCGGCATGGCTCCGTGTGTGCGGTCAGGACGGCAAGGTGACCGACTGGGCGTGGTGGAAGACGTTCTTCTCGTCCCAGGTCTTCTTGGCCTTCCGCAGTCGGGCGTAGTTCTGCTTGTAGTAGAGGCGCTGGTAGGCCGGGTGCTTCTGGTCGGCCGTTCCGAGGTCGACGTCGGGGTAGTTCACATAGGCGCCGTCGGTGTCCGTGTCGATCTCCGGGATGCCGTTGGTGGCCTTGTAGACCGCTTGGTAGAGCCCGCTGAGGTAGGCCAGGTGCGCGGCGTCCTGCGCGGGGTCGGTCCAGTAGGTCTGGTACTGGAGCTTCATCACGGAGTCGCGCTGGGGGATCGCGGCTTCGGCGGGCTTGTGCTCGTTGATCCGGCAGCCGTAGGAGTCGATCTGGACCAGCGTCTGGGTGAGATCCATGCCGGGGACGGTTTTGGTCAGCCACTCCCAGAAGGCGTCGATGTGTGTGGGGGTGAAGCGCCGCCGCTGGTAGGCGGACTTGTACTTGCCGCGCTGATTGGCCCCGGAGGGGTTCAGCGTCATGGTGGCCTGGAACCACGGCATCTGTCGGCGCTTGTCCGGATACGGCAGGAGCACGCCCCCGGCGGCGTAGCTCTGGACCACGGCCCTGCTCGTCAGCCCGGCCTCCATCGCGGCCAGGAACTCCTCCAGCGGCGACGGATCGTCCTCGTCCCACTGGCTGAGCAGGACGACGTTCCCGTTCGTCCGGTGGGTGAGTTTGAGGATCGCGAAGAGGCCCCGGTAGACCGTCTCCTTCGGACCGCTGTGCTGGGCGAAGAAGGATCCGAAGTTCTCCACCAGGCGGCGGAAGTCCTCCGGGTGCTTGAGCAGGTCCGCCCAGGACCAGGCCACGCTGCTCAGCCAGACCCGTGGCGGCGGCTTGGGGAGGCGGGCGAAGTGGTAGCGCAGGACGACGCCGAAGTTTCCGCCGCCCCCACCGGTGTGCGCCCAGAAGAGGTCGCTCTCCGGCGAGGTCGCGGGGTCGTCCCGGTGGGCCGTGGTCAGCTCCACCGTGCCGCCGCGGACCGTGACCACGTCCACCTGGACGAGGTGGTCGACGGTCAGCCCGTCTCTTCGGGAGAGCAGCCCGTACCCGCCGCCACTGACGTGACCGCCCGCCCCGACCGAGTAGCACGACCCCGCGGGCAGCGTGACGCCGTACGTCCGGAACAGGCTGGTGTAGACGTCCCAGTTGGTCGCGCCGCCCTCGACGCAGTAGGTAGGGGCGCCGAACTTGTCCCGCGCCGCGCGGACACCGCGCAGAGTGCTGAGGTCGAGGATGACGCCCCGGTCGTTGTCGACGAACCCCTCGTAGCAGTGCCCGCCGCCCCGGATCGTCGGCCGCAGCCCCTTGTCGAGCGCGGTCTTCAGCGCCGCCACCGCGTCCGCGTCGCTCCCCGCCAGCCGGATGTAGGCCGGTCTGCTGGACCAGCGCTGGTTGAAGCCCTGACTGAGCGTCTGGTACCGCGGATCGCCCGGGAGCACCGACTGCCCGCCGAGGACGCCGGGGGCGCCGGCCGAATCGGCCGCGGCCGGGCCGGCCGCGCCGACCCCCAACGAAACGGCGGAAACCCCGGCGGCAGCCATTCCGGCACTGCCCAGGAACCCGCGGCGAGAGAATTCTTGACTCATGCCAGGACCCACTTTCTCGATTCTGAGAAGCTGGCGTCCGCACGCTAGCACGGGCATTCGCCCATGTGAATACCTGTACGAATTAGTGTGACTGTACGTCCTTTTCAATCCCCCTTCGAACTCTCCCGATTCAGAGCCATTGTCAGTGGCGCCGGTTAATGTCCCCTCGTCGACCCCGGGCCCCGGGGTGACAGCTCGATCCCGGGCCTCGCACCCCGGGGCCGCACGACCCTCGGAGAATGTGATGCGAAATAAGATCGCCAATATGATGAATGCGCCTCGCGCGGGCGAATTCCCTGCGCTCGGCCACTGGACGACCCTGCCGGCCGTCGTCGGCGGGGTCGGCCCGGTCACCCGTCGACGTCGTCCGGCCCGCCGGATCCGCCACGCCCTGCCCTGCCCGGCTATGAAGGCGCGGACGGCGGCGCCGGCCGCGCTCTCACGCGGGACGGCTCGCACGCCCCCGGGAGTCCGGAGGTCCGCCCAGGGCGCCTTCCGAGCACCGGTCCCCGACCCCCGTGGGAGGCGCCCGCGACGCCCCCGGAGCAGCCCTCGTCACCCGGAGGGAGCACGATCCGTGTGGCGTGGCTCACCATGGGAATTCCGACCTGACGATCCGTCAAAACCACTGACGGGTCGTCACATCCACCACGAGTAGGCCCACTTATGAACTGATGCAACGTCAGATTCATTCAGTTCAAGGCAAGTTGAGCAGAGTGTCGGGCAGTACGCCGTTCATCACACGGGGCTACCATCGGTGAGGTTGTCCGCTCCGGCCCCGGAGTGGGGTCACCCGATAGACTGAGTGGTCCCACCGCCCCAAGGGCCGGACACGGTCGGAACCAGGGGCGAGGACGAGGAGCGCACGGCAGCCATGACCGCTGAACCGAGCCACACAGAACAGACCGCGCGGGCCCCGCAGGCCCTCTTCCCCGGTCGCCCGGCTCCGGCCCCGCGCACCCTGGTCGACATCCTGGACGCCGCCGTCCGCACCCACCCCAACGAGCCGGCCCTGGACGACGGGCACACCGTCCTCGGCTACCGGGCACTCGCCGCCGAGGTCGAGCAGCTGCGCCACCGGCTGAACGGCGCCGGAATCGGCCCCGGTGACCGGGTCGGCGTCCGCGTCCCCTCCGGCACCAACGACCTCTACATCGCCATCCTCGCCGTACTGGCCGCGGGCGCCGCCTACGTCCCGGTGGACGCCGAGGACCCGGACGAGCGCGCCCAGCTCGTCTTCGAGGAGGCCGCCGTGGCCGGCGTGCTCGGGGCCGAGCGCGTCCTGACCCTCACCGGCGACCGGCGGCCCGCCGTCCCCGCGGACACCCGGCCGACCCCCGCCGACGACGCCTGGATCATCTTCACCTCCGGCTCGACCGGCCGGCCGAAGGGCGTCGCCGTCACCCATCGCAACGCCGCCGCGTTCGTCGACGCCGAGGCCGCCCTCTTCCTCCAGGAGGAGCCGATCGGCCCGGGCGACCGCGTGATGGCCGGCCTCTCCGTCGCCTTCGACGCCTCCTGCGAGGAGATGTGGCTGGCCTGGCGCTATGGCGCCTGCCTGGTGCCCGTCCCCCGCTCGCAGGTGCGCAGCGGCGCCGATCTCGGCCCGTGGCTCGCCGAGCAGGAGATCACCGTCGTCTCCACCGTCCCGACGCTGGCCGCGCTCTGGCCCGCCGAGGCACTGAACGAGGTCCGGCTGCTGATCTTCGGCGGCGAGGCCTGCCCGCCCGAGCTGGTGCAGCGCCTGGTCACCGAGGGCCGCGAGGTGTGGAACACCTACGGCCCGACCGAGGCGACCGTGGTGGCCTGCGCCGCGCTGCTCACCGGCGACGGTCCGGTCCGGATCGGCCTGCCGCTGGACGGCTGGGACCTCGCCGTGGTCGACGAGGCCGGCGAGCCGGTCGCCGCGGGCGGCACCGGCCAGCTGGTGATCGGCGGCGTCGGTCTGGCCCGTTACCTGGACCCGGTCAAGGACGCCGAGAAGTACGCGCCGCTGCCCTCGCTCGGCTGGGACCGCGCCTACCGCAGCGGCGACCTCGTCGAGGCCGACCCCGAGGGCCTGCTCTTCCTCGGCCGCAGCGACGAGCAGATCAAGCTCGGCGGGCGCCGGATCGAGCTCGGCGAGGTCGACGCCGCGCTGCAGGCCCTGCCGGGCGTCGCCGGTGCGGCCGCCGCCGTGCGGACCGCCCGCGGCGGCAACCAGCTGCTGGTCGGCTACCTGGTCACCAAGGACGGCTGGGACCGGGAGGCCTCGGTCGAGCGGCTGCGCGCCGAGCTGCCCGCGGCTCTGGTGCCCCTGCTGGCGTCCGTGGAGTCCCTGCCCACCCGCACGTCCGGCAAGGTCGACCGCAACGCCCTGCCCTGGCCGCTGCCCGACCTGGAGACCGCCGGGCCCACCGAGCAGCTCTACGGCACCGAGGCCTGGCTGGCCGAGCAGTGGACCGAGATCCTCGGCGTGCCGGTCGGCGGCCCGCGCGAGGACTTCTTCGCCATCGGCGGCGGCAGCCTGGCCGCCGCCCGGCTCACCACCCTGCTGCGCGCCCGCTACCCGAGCGCCGCCGTGCTGGACATCTACCAGCAGCCGACGCTGCGCAAGCTCGCCCGCCATCTGGAGCGGTCGGTGGCGGACAGCGGCGAGACCCGCACCGTCGCCCTGGTGCCGACCAGGGCCAAGCTGCTCCAGCTGCTCCTGCTGATCCCGCTCTTCACCGTGGTCGGCCTGCGCTGGACGGTCGCCCTGCTCACCCTCGGCAATGTGCTCGCCTGGTTCGGCGACTACCCCTGGGCACCGACCGCCTCGTGGTGGGTGGTCGGCGCGGGCGCGCTGGCGCTGTTCTCCCCGGCCGGCCGGCTCGCCATCGCGGCCGGCGGCGCCCGGCTGCTGCTGCGCGGCCTGCGGCCCGGCAGCTACCCGCGCGGCGGCAGCGCCCATCTACGGCTCTGGACCGCCGAGCGGCTGGCCGAGGTCAGTGGCGCGACCTCGCTCTCCGGAGCCTGGCTGACCCGCTACGCGCGGGCGCTCGGCGCCAAGGTCGGCCCGGAGGTGGACCTGCACTCGATGCCGCCGGTCACCGGGATGCTCAAGCTGGGCCGGGGCTGCGCCGTCGAGGCCGAGGTCGACCTCTGCGGCTACTGGCTGGACGGCGACCGGCTGGAGGTCGGCCAGGTCAAGGTCGGTTCGGGGGCCGTGGTCGGCACCCGCTCGACCCTGCTGCCCGGCGCCCGGGTCGGCAAGCGGTCGCACGTGGTGGCCGGTTCCAGCGTCACCGGGCACGTGCCGACCGGCCAGCGCTGGGGCGGCGCGCCCGCCGCCAAGCTGGGCCGGGCCGAGCGGACCTGGCCGAAGGACCGGCCGGCCCGCCAGGCGCGCTGGGCGGCGCTCTTCGGCGCCAGCGGCGCAGCGCTCAGCCTGTTGCCGGTGCTGCCCGCCCTCGCCGGGCTCGTGGTGCTCTCCCGCTTCGTCCAGCCCGGCCAGGACCTCGGTGCCGCACTCGGGGGCGCCCTGCTCGGCCTCCTCCCGGCCACCCTGGCCTACGGCCTGGTGTATGCGGCGCAGCTGGTGGCGGCCGTGCGGCTGCTGAGCATCGGGCTGGCCCCGGGCGTGCACCCGCTGCACGGCCGGATCGGCTGGCAGGCCTGGACGGTCACCCAGCTGATGGACCAGGCCCGCGAGATCCTGTTCCCGCTGTACGCGGGTCTGGTCACCCCGCTGTGGCTGCGGGCGCTGGGGATGAAGGTCGGCCGGGGCGCCGAGGTGTCCACCGTGCTGGCGCTGCCGAGCCTGACCACGGTCGGGGACGGCGCGTTCCTGGCGGACGACACCCTGATCGCCCCGTACGAGCTGGGCGGCGGGTGGCTGCGGCTCGGTGAGGCGAAGGTCGGTGAGCGGGCGTTCCTCGGCAACTCGGGGATGACCGCTCCCGGGCGGGCCGTCCCGGCGCGCGGGCTGGTGGGGGTGCTGTCGGCGACGCCGAAGAAGGCCAAGAAGGGCAGCTCCTACCTGGGCATGCCGCCGATGCGGCTGCCGCGCTCGGCCGACCAGGCCGACCAGAGCCTCACCTACGAGCCGCCGGCCCGGCTGCTCTGGGCCCGCGGGCTGGTGGAGGTGGCCCGGCTGCTGCCGGTGCTGGCCTCCGGCGCGCTCGGTGCGCTGACCCTCGCGTCGCTCTCCTGGCTGTCGGCGAACTGGTCCCCGGTGGCGGCGGCGCTGCTCTCCGGGCTGGTGCTGCTCGCGGCGGGCGGGGCGGCCTGCGTGGTCGCGGTGGCCGCGAAGTGGCTGCTGGTCGGGCGGTTCCGGGCGGTGGAGCACCCGCTCTGGAGCGGCTTCGTCTGGCGCAACGAGCTCGCGGACACCTTCGTCGAGGTCCTGGCGGTGCCGTGGCTGGTGGGCGCGGTCCCGGGCACGCCGGTCCTGAACGTCTGGCTGCGGGCGCTCGGCGCGCGGGTCGGGCGGGGTGTCTGGTGCGAGAGCTACTGGCTGCCGGAGGCGGACCTGGTCACCCTCGGTGACGGGGTGACCATCAACCGGGGCTGCGTGGTGCAGACCCACCTCTTCCACGACCGGATCATGCGGATGGATACTGTCATCCTCCGCGAGGGCGCCACCCTGGGCCCGGGCGGCATCGTGCTGCCCGGCAGTACGGTGGGCGCACGCAGCACCCTGGGCCCGGCCTCGCTGGTGATGCGCGCCGAGTCCGTCCCCGCCGACACGCGGTGGCTGGGCAACCCGATCGAGGTGTGGCAGGCCACCTCGTGACCGCCGCCCCCTCCGACCCGCCCGCCACCTCCACGTCCCCCAGTTCGCAGGGAGCGCACGACCCGGTGAAACCCCGCCCGGTGAACCACCAGCACGCCTCGGCGGCCCGCGCCGCCGCCCCGGACCCGTACTTCCCGAACAGCGGGGACACCCGCTACCGGGTGCACCGCTACGAGCTCGCCCTGGACTACCGCCCCGGGCCCAACCGGCTGGGCGGCACCGCGCGACTGAGCGCGGTCGCCGGGACGGCGCTGCCCGAGTTCGCGCTCGACCTCGCCGAGTTCCGGATCGGCCGGGTCCTGGTGGACGGCAAGGCCGCCCGGTACACCCACCGGGCCGGCAAGCTGCGGGTGCGGCCGGTCAAGGCGCTCGCGGCCGGCGCCGCGTTCACGGTCGAGGTGCACTACACCGGGAACCCGCGGCCGGTGCGCAGCCCGTGGGGCGGCCTCGGCTGGGAGGAGCTGACCGACGGCGCGCTGGTCGCCAGCCAGCCCGTCGGCGCCCCGTCCTGGTTCCCGTGCAACGACCGGCCCGCCGACAAGGCGACCTACCAGATAGCGGTGACCACGCCGTCCGCGTACACCGTGGTGGTCGGCGGCCGGCTGCTCACCCGCACCACGCACGCCTCCAGCACGACCTGGGTGTACGAGCAGAGCGCACCGACCTCGACGTACCTGGTGACGGTCTCGATCGGCCAGTACCGGCCGGTCGTGCTCGCCGAGCGCCCGGCCGTCCGGCAGACCGGGTACGTGCCCGAGCGGGTGGCCGGCGACTTCGCGGTGGACTTCGGGCGGCAGCCGCGGATGACCGCGTACTTCGAGGAGATCTTCGGCCCCTACCCGTTCGGCGAGTACACGGTGGTCGTCGCCGACGAGGAGCTGGACGTCCCGGTGGAGGCGCAGGGCGTCGCCACCTTCGGCACCAACCACCTCGGCGGGGGCTGGGAGCGGGAGCGGCTGATCGCCCACGAGCTGGCCCACCAGTGGTTCGGCAACAGCGTGTCGATCGCCGACTGGAGCCACATCTGGCTCAACGAGGGCTTCGCCAAGTACGCGGAGTGGCTCTGGTCCGAGCGGGCCGGCGGCCCGTCGGCCACCACGCACGCGGCGGCCGCGCACGCCCTGCTGGCCGGCCTCCCCCAGGACCTCAGGCTGGCCGACCCGGGCCGGAAGCTGATGTTCGACGACCGGCTCTACCAGCGCGGCGGCCTGACCGTCCACGCGCTCCGGCTCACCCTCGGCGACGCCGCGTTCTTCCCGATGCTCCGGGAGTGGGCCACCGCCCACCGGCACGGCGTCGTCGGCACCGCCGACCTGCGCGCCCATGCGGGGCGCTACGCCGATCACTCGCTGGAGCCCCTGTTCACCGCGTGGCTGGACCGCCCGGAGCTCCCGCCGCTGCGGGGGCTGAGCGGGCCGACCGGCTCGCCGCGACCGGGCTACTGACGGTCCGGCCCGGACCCCTCGCGGTGAGGGGGCCCGGGCCGGACCGCCGGCCGGGTGTCAGCCCGTGAAGCCGGCCGTGATGGAGGTGAACTGCCAGTCGTTCTGGGCGATGCCGGAGCAGGTCTCCTGCAGGCCGCCGCCCGCGCAGCCGCGGTCGCGGTTCACCGACCAGAAGGCCAGCCGGGCGATGTGGTGGCTGTTGGCCCAGTCGCGGATCGCGGTCCAGTTCTGGACGGTGGTGACCTCGTTGTTGTCGCTGAGGCCGTTCATGCCGGAGATGCCGACGTGCGCGTAGGCGGTGGCGTCGTCCCAGCCGAAGGTGGACTTGAGCTTGGCCTTCAGGCCCTCCGCCGCACTCACGGTGGCGGCGTACATGTCGGTGGAGGCGTTGCCGAAGTCGAACGGCATGATGGTGAACACGTCGATGTCCGCGCCGAGCGCCTTGGCCTGCTCGATCAGCCGGTTCCCGTAGGAGGTCGGGCCGGTGGTGCCGGTACCGAAGGTCAGGATGGTGCGCAGGCCGGGGTTGTTCTGCTTGACGATCTTGAGCGCGCCGAGGATGCGGTCCTGGACGACGGTGTTCTCGAACTCGTCGGTGTTCTCGATGTCGACGTCGATCGCCTTCAGACCGTAGGCGTCGATCACCTTCTGGTAGGCGCCGGCGAGATCGGCGGTGGTGGCGCAGTTGGGACCGAGCTTGTTGCCGCTCCACCCGCCGATGGACGGGACGACGTCGCCGCCGGCCGCGCGGACGGCCTTGATGGTGGCCTGGTCGACCCCGTTCAGCAGCGGCCGCTGGCTGTCCCAGGTGGGGTTGCAGCCGTTCTGGGCGAGGACGAAGGCCAGGGTGAACCACTTCACGCCGGTGGCGTACATGACGGTCGTGGGGGCCGGCGGGTTGCCCCAGCCGTTGTAGAGGTAGGGCGCGGCCTGCTTGAACCCGGTCGGGGTGCCGCCGCCCGGGTCGGTGGTGACCACGAGGGCGGCGGAGGAGCCGGAGGTGTTGCCGGCCGCGTCGCGGGCCTTGACGGTGAAGCTGTACGCCGTGGCGGCGGTCAGCCCGTCGACGGTCGCGCCGGTGCCGGTCGTGGTGGCGACCTTGGTGGCGCCCTGGTAGACGTCGTAGCCGGTCACGCCGACGTTGTCGGTGGCGGCGTCCCACGCGAGGGTGACGCCGGTGGCGGACTTGCCGGTGCTGCGCAGATTGCCTGGGGACGTGGGTGCCTGGGTGTCGCCCGGGGTCCCGCCGCCTGGGCCGTCCAGGCTCAGGTCGTCGGCGTAGTAGGTGCCCTGGCCGTACCAGCCGTTGACATAGACCTCCGCGCTGGTCTGCGTGGCGCCGGTGGTGAAGGAGACGCTCAGCCGGGTGTAGTCGGCGGCCGAGGTCCAGGCGGAGCCGGCGCCGGTGACACCGAGGTAGACATAGCTGCCGCGGACCCAGCCGGACAGCGAGTACGTGGTGTTGGGCTGGACGGCGACGGTCTGCGTGCACTTGGCGTTGTCACTCGCGGAGGCGGCGCCCGCCAGCGCCTTGCCGCCGCCGTGCACGGGGGTGGAGACCACCGAGCCGAGTCCGCCGGTGCAGGACCAGCCGGACAGGGTGCCGGTCTCGAAGCCGGGGTTGCCGAGTTGGTTCGCCGCGTGGGCGGCGGTGGGGGCGGTGAACGCGGCGGCGGCCGCGAGCAGGGCTGCCGCGCCGACGGCGGGCAGTCGGGTGCGCTTGAGCACCGGGGACCTCCAGTGGGGGTGTGGGGGTGGAGGTGCGGGGAGGAGCCCAAAATGGACTGGACCAATTCATGCTGTCAAGTACCGTCCGGCGAGCGGACGGTGAGCGGGCGGCGAGCGACGGGTGAACGGGGCCGGGAGCGGGCCGGAGCGCCGGGAGAGCGAACGGAGACGCGGCCCGGGGACGCCGAAGGCCGCGCGGCCCCGGGTGCCTGGTGGCCCCGGGGCCGCGCGGCCTTCGGCCACCGGCCCCTCCCCCGGAACGTGTGTTCAGGCCGGGAGCGGCAGGCGCCGACGCGTCAGCAGTTCGACGGCGCCGCGTTCCCGGCGAAGCGGTCGGCGATCCAGGTCAGGTACTCCTGCTGCGCCTCGAACGGGATCGTGTTGTGGGTCGCGCCCTGGTAGGTCGAGTATTCGACCGGCCGGCTGAACCCGCAGGCCCGCTTGATGTACTGCTCGGTGGAGTGCGGGTTGATGACGGTGTCCGCCGTTCCCTGCATGACCAGCACCGGTGCCACCGTGGCGGCGTAGCCCGGGGTGTTCTCGTAGAAGCGCCGGCTCCAGACCTCCGGCACATCGCGCAGCGGCTTGAACAGCGTGTCCAGCTGGTGGTTGTCCGCGACGTTGTTCTGGATCACGTCGGCGAAGTGCTCGATGCAGGCCACCCCGTCGCCCTCCAACGCCTGGAGTCCGGCCGGCTGCAGCACGTCGGTGGCCCGCAGCTCGGGGTAGGCCGCCAGGAAGCCCCGGTAGACGTTGATCCGCAGCGCCGCGTTGTGGGCCTCCGAGGACTCGTTGCGCGGACCGGGCGGCACGAGACCGGCGAACTGCGGACCGAGGTCGGCGGCCGGCGCCAGCGCGGCCACGCCGACCAGGTCGAGGTCCGGACTGTAGCCGGGCGCGTCCTGACCGACGAACAGCCCCGCGCCGCCGCCCTGCGACCAGCCCAGGACGGCCGTGCGCCGGCCCGCCCGGGCCGAGCGGATCTGCCGCACCGCGGTGACGGAGTCCAGCACGTTGTGCGTCTCGGTCGCGCCGACCACGTACTGGTGGACGCCCGGCGTCCCCAGGCCCTGGTAGTCGGTCGCCACCACGACGTCGCCGGCGCCGAGGAACTGGGTCAGCGCGGGCACTCCGACGTCGATCGAGAAGGGGCTCTGGTAGCTGAAGTAGTCGACGAGGTCCCGGGCCGGGTTCGGGGCGGCCGACGGGGCGCACTGGCGCGGCCCGCCGACGGTCCCGTGGGCCCACGCCACGACGTTCCGGTCGCCGCGGCGGGGGACGGCGTCGGTCGGCCAGGCCACCAGGCCGGAGACGGCGACCGGGGTGCCGTCGTGCAGCGTCGAGCGGTAGAGGATCCGGCAGGCCCGGGCGTGGTCGGGCGCCTCGATGGCGCGGGCCCAGATCAGGTCGCCGTGCCGGCCCTCGGGCAGCGGGGACGGGGGCTCGTAGAAGGCGTCGCCGCCGGGGCCGACCGGGACACCGGGGGCGCACCGGCCGGAGTGGTCCGGGCCGCGGCCGTCGTCGGTCGCGGCCGCCTCGGTGCTCAGTGCGGGCAGGGCAAGAAAGGTCACGAGGGCAGCCGCAGTGACTGCCCGTAGCCAGGCTCTCATCAGGTATCCCATCGCCGGAGGCCGGCTGCCCCCGGCCGGCCCCGGAGGCGGCCGTGCCGTGCGAGCCGGCTTGTCATGGTCGAGCCGAGGCTACTCCTCGTAGACCGGCAATCGACTGACCGTCACCACCGCCGCGTGTTGGCGGCTCCGGCCCGGGGCGGAGCCGCCGTGAGCGGCGCGGCGGGCCCTCGGCGGGACTCCCCCGGCCGGCCCGGGAAGGAGGTGGAGGACCGTGGACGACCGACGTAGGTTGAGGGAGCCGTCCGGCCCCGCCGACGGCATCCGGCGACGGTCGACACCGGCCCCGGTCCGCGTTTCAGCCCCTGCACCGAATGATTCAGAGGATCAGATGACCGACCAGTACGACGAGCTCCTCCCGACGACCCGCCGCGCGCTGCTGCACCGGATCGCGGTCGCACAGGCCGAGGGCCGGACGCCCTCCCTGGTCGCCGCGGTGGTCCGGGACGGCAGACTGGTCTGGAGCGGAGCGCGCAGCATGATCGACGGTCATGCGCCCACCGTCGACGTGCAGTACCGGATCGGCTCGCTCACCAAGACCTTCGTCGCCGTCCTGGTGCTCCGGCTGCGCGACGAGGGCCTGCTCGACCTGGCCGACCCGCTGGAGCGCCACCTGCCCGGCACCCCGGCCGACGGCGCCACCGTCGCCCAACTGCTCGCCCACTCGGCCGGCCTCGCCTCCGAGACCCCGGCGCCCTGGTGGGAGCGGACCGACGGCACGCTGCGCCCCGAGCTCGCCGACCTCCTGGAGGGCGACAACCCGCGCAAGCACCCGGCGGGGCGGCTCCACCACTACTCCAACCCCGGCTACGCCCTGCTCGGCGCGCTGGTCGAGCGCCTGCGCGGCGAGCCGTGGCACGAGGTGCTGCACCGCGAGGTCCTGGCTCCGCTCGGGATGGACCGCACCACCCTGCTGCCCGAGCACCCGCACGCCGGCGGCTTCGCCGTCCACCCCTGGGCCGACGTCATGCTGCCCGAACCGCTGACCGAGACCGGGCTGATGGCACCGGCCGGGCAGCTCTGGTCGACCGTCGCCGACCTGGCCCGCTGGGCCGCCTTCCTGACCGCCGGCGACCCGAAGGTGCTGACCGCCGAGAGCCTCGCCGAGATGCGCGTACCCGCCGTCGGCCCGGGCGGCGAGAACTGGTCCGGCGGGTACGGGCTCGGGCTGCAACTGCTGCGCCACCAGGACCGGGTGCTCTACGGCCACACCGGTTCGATGCCGGGCTTCACCGCCGGCCTCTGGATCAGCGAGGCGGACGGTCTGGCGGCGATCGCGGTCGCCAACGCGACCAGCGGCGGCGACACCCCGCGGGTCGCGGCGGAGCTGATCTCCCTCACCGCCCAGCACGAACCCCGGCTGCCCGAGCCCTGGCGCCCGCTGTCCTCCCTCGACGAGGACCTGCTCGCGCTCACCGGCCCCTGGTACTGGGGCGCCGCCGGCCACACCCTGCGGCTGAAGGCCGACCGCGTCCTGGAACTGGCCCCGCTCACCGGCGGCACCCGCAGCTCCCGGTTCCGCGCCGAGCCGGACGGCTCCTGGACGGGGCTGGACCACTACTACGCGGGCGAGACGCTGCGGGTCGTCCGCGCCGCCGACGGCTCGGTCAGCCACCTGGACGTCGGCTCCTTCGTCTTCACCCGCCGGCCCTACGGTCCGGCCGAGGCCGTGCCCGGCGGGGTCGACCCGGCCGGCTGGCAGGCCTTCTGAGGCGTCGGGCCTCCCCCGGCCCGGGTGTGTCGCCGCCGCGGGGCTCCGACCCGCCGTGACGGGCGCCCGGTGCTGCGCGGCGGGCCTACGCCGCGCCGCCGCGGGGCTCCGGCGCTTCGGCGTCGGGGGCCCGCGCTCCGGCCGGGGAACCAGGCGGACGGGCCAGGCGCAAAAGGTGGGCCGTGCGCAGCGCGTGCGACGCGAGCAGCGTGCCGACGACCGTGCAGGGCGCCAGCGCGGCGTCCGTCGCGCCGCTCTCCCACCCGAGGAAGGCGCCGACCGCCAGGAACGGGACGACCCCCGTCACGGGGGCGATCACCATCGCGAAGGCGAGGGTGCTCCGCCTGCGGTCCTCCTCCCAGCACCGGTCGGAGGTGATCTGCAGGGCGCCGGCCATCGCCACCACCAGCATCCACCAGGGCGAGGTGGCCAGTCCGACCAGCCTGGCGAGCAGGTGGAGGAGGAGCAGTACGACCGCGAGCTGGGCCTGCACCCGCAGGATGTCCCGCAGCTCCGCGGCGATCTCCCGCCGCCGCGCCGAGCCCGGTTTCCACCCCATGGAGCGGAGCATACGGTGGCGCCCGCACACCGAACAGGTGTCCGGCAGACAGTGAGTGGCCCCATTCAGCAGGTGCACATCCAAGCTCTGCCGAACGGCAACGTGGACGCCAGCCGACACGGAGAAACATACGGATACCGGTTCGCACGCCCCACGACCGAGAGTGCGGGCCGGTGCCACGGCGAACCGTGGCCGCCGTCGTCCGTGCCGCCCTGGAGGGTCTGCCATGACCACCGTCCCCACGTACGCTCCGCCCGCCGTCACCCCCGGCCACACCTCGGTGCTCCCCATCCCGCTGCCGGCGCAGCAGACCGTCGTCCGGCCGCTCACCGTCCGTCCGGTCCCCGCCGTTGTACCCGCCCCGGCCGCTCCCGTGCCAGCCCTCTCCGCACCGGCGCTCTCCGCACCGGCCCTGTCCGCACCGGCCCTCCTCGGCAAGGTGCCGGCGCCCGCCTACACCGTCGCGCTCGCCCGCGACGAGGCCGACGTGCGCGCCGCCCAGCTGCTGCGCCACCAGGTCTTCGCCGCTGAACTCGGTGCCCGGCTGCACAGCCCGGTGGCGGGGCTGGACGTCGACCCGTTCGACGCGTTCTGCGACCACCTGCTGGTGCGCGAGGGCGAGGACGGCCCCGTGGTGGGGACCTACCGGCTGCTGCGCCCGGCGGCCGCCCGACGGGCCGGACGGCTCTACTCCGACGGCGAGTTCGACCTGCGCAACCTGTCCCCGCTCCGCGACGGCCTGGTGGAGCTGGGCCGCTCCTGCATCCACCCGGACCACCGGGGCAACGGCGCGGTCATCAACCTGATGTGGGGCGGCATCGCCCGCTACCTCGCCGACACCGGCAACACCTGGGTCGGCGGCTGCTGCTCGATCCCGCTGGACGACGGCGGCGCGACGGCGGCGCGGGTCTGGGACACCGTCAGCGCCAAGTACCTCGCCCCCGAGGAGTACCGGGTCGCCCCGCACCGGCCGTGGGACCCCACCGGCCTGCCCCGCGCCGAGCGGGCCGCGCTGCCGGCACTGCTCCGCGGGTACCTGCGGCTGGGCGCCTGGGTCTGCGGCGCGCCCGCCCACGACCCGGACTTCGCCACCGCCGACCTCTACGTGCTGCTGTCCCTGGAGCGCACCGATCCGCGCTACCTGCGGCACTTCCTCTCCGGGCTCGCTCCGGCGGCCCCGGCCACCGGACCGGCCGCGCCCGGCGGTACGGAACCCGCGCCCGGGCCGCTCTCGTGAGCGTCTGGCTGCCGACCGCCCCCTGCACGCCGGAGACCTGCCTGACCGAGGCTGCCCCCGTGGTGGCGCTCCCCCGGCGGATCCTGCGCCTCGGCGCGTTCCTGGTCGTGCTGGTGGCGGGCCTCGCGCTCACCCCGTCGGTCCGGGCCCTGCCCGGGGGCCCTCGCGACGCGCTGGTCCGGTTCTGGGCACGCACCCTGCTCCGCGCGCTCGGGGTCACCGCCCGGATCGCGCCGCCCCCGGCCTGCGGCGGCGGGGTGCTGGTGGTGGCCAACCACGTCTCGTGGCTGGACATCCCGCTGATCGCGGCCGGCCGGCCCGGCCGCTCGCTGGCCAAGACCGAAGTCCGGCAGTGGCCGGTGCTCGGCCCGCTGGTGGCCTGGGGCGGCACCGTCTTCCTCGACCGCGACCGGCTGCGCACCCTCCCCGGCACGGTCGCCGCGGTCACCGAACTGCTGCGCGCGGGACGGCCCGTGGTCGTCTTCCCCGAGGGGTCGACCTGGTGCGGGCGGGAGAGCGGCCGGTTCCGCCCGGCGCTCTTCGAGGCCGCCGTCCAGTCCGGTGCTCCCGTGCAGCCGGTGACGGTCCGCTACCGGCTCGCGGACGGGCGGGCGACCAACGCGCCGGCCTTCGTCGGCGAGGACGGCCTGCTCGCCTCGATCGCCCGGGTGGTGTCGGTCCGTGGACTGGTGGCCGAGGTGACCTTCCTTCCCGCGATCCCGGCACCCGCGGTCCGGACCGGTCAGCCGGCGGACCGGCGGCAGCCGCGCCGGGAGCTGGCCCGTGCCGCCCAGGCGGCCGTGGAGGCGACCGGCCGGTGAGTGCCCGTTGGTGACTGCCCGTTGTGAGCACCCGCTGTGAGTGCCCGCTGGTGAGTCAGACCGGTGGGGTCGGTGCGGCCGGGTGCCCGCGGCGGATGCCCGTCGTGCCCGGCGCCGCCCGGTGATCGACGGGCGGTGGGCCGGGCGAGTAGCCTCACGGCATCCGCCCGTCCACCACGGCTCGCCGCCGTCGACCGCCGTGCCACACCGTCCGACTCCCCTGCGACCGGCAGCCGTTCCACGGGACCGCCCCCGCCCGCCGCCGGGGTCGGCCGACGCCACGCCCAGGAGGACTCCCGCCGTGCCCGAGCTGTACCCGATCGGCAAGCCCTACGCGCAAGGACTCCTGGAGGTCGGCGACGGCCAGCGAATCTACTGGGAGGCCTCGGGCAACCCCGCCGGCAAGCCGGCCGTCGTGGTGCACGGCGGGCCGGGCTCCGGCCACAGTCCGAAGAACCGGCGCTGCTTCGACCCCGAGCGCTACCACCTGGTGCTGTTCGACCAGCGCGGGTGCGGACGGAGCCTGCCGCACGCCGCCGACCCGACGACCGGTCTGGAACACAACACCACCGCCCATCTGATCGCCGACATGGAACGGCTTCGCGAACACCTGGGCATCGAGAAGTGGCTGCTGTACGGCGGCTCCTGGGGCTCGACCCTGATCCTCGCCTACGCGCAGACCCACCCCGAGCGGGTCTCGGAGATCGTGATCTGCGGGGTGACCATGACCCGCCCCGAGGAGACCGACTGGCTGTACCGCGGCGTGGGCCGGCTGCTGCCGGGCCCCTGGGAGGCGTTCCGCGACGGGCTGCCGCCCGCCGAACGGGACGGCGACCTGGTGGCCGCGTACAGCCGGCTGCTGAACAGCCCCGACGAGGCCGTCCGCCGCAAGGCCGCACGGGACTGGGCGACCTGGGAGGACGCGGTGATCGCGCACGAGTCGCTGGGGAAACCGAACGCCTACTCCGACCGCCCGGACGACGCCTTGATGGCGTTCACCCGGATCACCGCGCACTATTTCGCGCACGACGCCTTCCTGGAGGACGGCCGACTCCTGCGCGACGCCGGACGGCTGGCCGGGATCCCGGGCGTCCTGATCCACGGCCGGCTGGACCTCGGATCGCCGCTGAAGACCGCCTGGGAACTGGCGAAGGCTTGGCCGGACGCTGAGTTGACGGTCATCCAGGACTCCGGCCACACCGGGAGCCCCGCCATGGGCGAGGCGGTGTTCGCAGCCATCGAACGGTTCGCCGGACCCGCCCGGAACTGACCACGACGGCTCGCTCCGGCCGTCTCGTGCCGGCGGCGAGACGGTCCGCCGGCCCGACCGGGAGTCGGACCTGCGGCGAGACCGAGACGGTGGAGTTGCCCGGCCGTTGCCCGGCCGGGGGCCGTCCGGGCCCGGTCGGCCGTGTGCCCAAGGGCCGCTCCCGGCCGCCCGATCGGGCCCCTACGATACGAGCATGATCGCCTATGCCCCCGCGGCCCTGTTCTTCGTCCTGTGCGGGATCGGGGTGCTCCGTGACCGACGCCGATTCAGCAACGCCGTCCTGCTCGGCATAGCCGTCTCCTTTCTCGCCCTGGCGCTGCTCGCCGAGTTGCGCAAGGCCCCGACACTGGTCGCCGAGGTGGCAGCCGTCGCCATCATCCTGCTGCCGGCGGTCGGAACGCTGGCGCTGGTCGGCTTCCTGATCGCCAACGGCCTGACGATGGTCCGCAAGGAGGGCAGACGGCCGGCCAATCTGCTGTCCCTGCTCGCGGGCCTCGGCATCCTCTCCGTGATCAGCCTGCTCGTCGCCGCCGTGGTGACCCGCTCGTACCGGCTGGGGGTCCTCGCCGGCACCGCCGTGCTGGTGGTCGGTTACATCTCCTTCCTGTTCGTCTGCTTCGTGGGCTACGCCTTCCTGTACGGCCGCCACCGCCCCCGCCGGGACGTCGACTTCGTCGTGGTGCTCGGCTCGGGCCTGATCGGCGGCGACCGGGTGCCGCCGCTGCTGGCGAGCCGGCTGAACCGGGGCCGTGAGGTGTACGAGAAGCAGGCCGCTCGCGGCAACCCACCGGTGCTGATCACCTCGGGTGGCCAGGGACCGGACGAGAAGCTGCCCGAGTCCCACGCGATGGCCGACTACCTCGTGCAGCGCGGCTTCCCCGAGGCACACCTCGTGCGTGAGGAGCACTCGCGCACGACGGAGGAGAACCTGCTCTTCTCCAGGGCGATCATGGAGCAGGCCAAGCCCGGGTACCGCTGCGTGATCGTCACCAACAACTTCCACGCGTTCCGTGCCGCGCTGACGGCCCGTAAGGCGGGTGTGACCGGGCAGGTCTTCGGCTCCCCCACCGCGGCGTACTACTGGCCGAGCGCGACGATCCGGGAGTTCGCCGCCGTCTTCCTCTCCCACAAGCTGATCAACTTCGGTATCTGCGGCTTCCTCGCGCTGTGCGGAGTGCTCGCCGCCGCGCTCTGACGCACCGGGCACCCCGTCCTTCCGGGCCCCGGCCGCCAGAACCCGGGGAAACGGCCCGGGCCCGCCATGTCATGCCGTCGGACGCGGCGCCAGGACCGCACAGGTGGTCGTCCCGTGCGCGTACAGCTTGCCGTCCTCCACGCCGACCACCCGCGCCTCCGCCGTCGCGAGGGTACGGCCGACGTGCAGCGCCACGGCCTCGCACCGCAGCTTCCCCGAGTCGGCGAACACCGGGCGCACCATGTGCACGTTCAGCTGGGTCGTGGTGTAGGCCGTGCCGGCGGGCAGTCGGCTCATCACGGCGCAGCCGAGCGCCGAGTCGAGCAGGGTGGCGAGGTAGCCGCCGTGCACGGTGTTCATCGGGTTGAAGAGATGCTCGCCGACCTCGCCCTCGAAGACCGCTGTGCCCGGCCCGGCCTCGACCAGTCCGAAGCCCAGGGTGCTGGCGATCGGCGGAGCCTGGATCCGTCCCGCGATCATCTCCTGCAGGATCTCCTCCCCGGTGAGGTGCGGGAACGCGGAGACCGGCGGTCCGGCCTGCCAGTGGTGGGTACGGCTGTGCGACGCCTTGTCCGGCACGGTCTGCTCTCCCTGGAATCCATACGTGGTCATGGGACCAACCTGCCCGGTCCGCCCGTCCGGCTCAACTGCGATTCGCACTACGGAGCGGCTCCGCCCATGGCGGCACCGGCCATGACGGGCGCGCCGACAACGGGTGACCGTCACATGTCACCCGACGACCGGACGCGCCACGCTGCACGGCAGTCCACCGAACTCCGCCCCCACCCAGGAGTCCTCCATGGTTCTGCTGCCCGTGCGCGTGTCGACCGCGCCCGCCGTGACCGCCCCGTCCACCGCGCTCGTCCCACCGACTGGATCCGACGTGCCCGGATCCAGCGCACCCGGATCCAGCGCGCCCGGTACCACTGAGACCGGGACCGCCCGCCCCGTGCCCGTCGCCGGACCGGCCCGCCCGGGCCGGCGGCTCGCGCGCCGCGCCGCGGCTGCGCTGCTCGCGGCGCTGGCACTCGCCTCCACGGCACCGGCCTCCGCCGTCGCGGCCGCCACCCCGGGCCCCGGCCGTACCGCGGCCTCCGCGACTTCCGCCGCGCATGTGGCCGCCCCTGCCGCTTCCACGGCGGGCGGGACCTTCCAACAGGTCACCGGGTTCGGTGGCAACCCCGGGAACCTGGCGATGTTCTCCTACACCCCGGCAGGCCTGCCGACCGGCGCACCGCTGGTGGTCGCGCTGCACGGCTGCACCCAGACAGCCACCGACTACTACCGCAACTCCGGCTGGACCACCCTGGCCGACCGGTACGGCTTCGCGGTGGTGTTCCCGCAGACCGGCAGCGCCAACAACGCCCTCTCCTGCTTCAGCTGGTTCGACGCCGCCAAGGACAGCCGGGGCGCGGGCGAGGCCGAATCGGTGTCCGAAATGGTCACCGAAGCCCGGGCCCTGTACGGCTCCGACGGGCGCCGGGTGTTCGTCACGGGCCTCTCGGCCGGCGGCGGTATGGCGGCCGACCTGCTGGCCGACTACCCGGACGTGTTCGCGGGCGGGGCGATCGACTCCGGCCTGCCGGCGCACTGCGCCACCACCCAGGCCGCCGCCTCGGGGTGCCAGAACAACGACCAGCGGCTCACCCCGGCCCAATGGGGCGACCGAGTCCGCCGGGCGTACCCGGGCCACAGCGGGCCGTGGCCCCGAGTGGCGATCTGGCAGGGCACCGCGGACACCACCGTCAGGCCCGTGAACGGCACCGAGCTGCGGGACCAGTGGACGGATGTGTGGAGCATCGGCCAGAGCGCCTCCGCCACCCGGAACCTGCCGGGTGGGACCACCGAGTCCGTCTACAACGACGCGAGCGGCCGGCCCGCCGTGGCGCTCTACTCCGTCGCGGGGATGGGTCACGGACTCGCGGTCGACCCGGGCCCGGGGGCGGACCAGTGCGGGGCCGGCGGCGCCTACTTCCTCGACACGATCTGCTCCAGCTACTACACCGCGCGGTTCTGGGGCTTGGACGGCGGCGGCCCGGCCACGCCCTCGCTGCCCGCACCGGCGGGCCTGACCGCGACCGCCACCGGCCAGGACTCGATCGCGCTCGGCTGGCAGGCCGTCACCGGTGCCGCGTCGTACGTGCTGTACCGGAACGGAACGCGGGCGGCCGCCCCGGCCGGCACCTCGTACACCGACGGCGGCCTGAACCCCGGGGCCTCGTACACCTACACCGTGGCCGCCGTCGACGCGGCGGGCGCCGTGGGAGCCCGGTCGGCGGCGGTGACGGCGAGCACTCCCGGCGGCGCGCAGCAGTGCTTCACGGACAGCAACTACGACCAGGTGAAGGCGGGCCGTGCGACCCAGGCCGGCGGCCTCACCTACGCCCTCGGCTCGGGGCAGGCCATGGGCCTCTGGAACACCTTCACGATCCACACGCTGAAGGAGACCGGGGCGGGCTACTTCGTCCTCGCCGACGGGCAGTGCTGACCCGCAACCGGCCGCGAGTCGGCCCCGGCACGGGCCCTGATGCGGCCCCCGACTCCGGGCCGGGCCCGCGTGGCAGCGGTGTCCGGCCACCGTGCCACCGCCGGTGGGCCGGCCTCCGCCCAACCTTCTGAGCTTCCTCATCCGTGCTCCTCTCCGGGGCGCAGACCGGCGAACAGGTCGGACTCGGGGAGGACCGTCTCCACCAGGCTCCGGGCCAGGTGGTAGTCCTCCGTCGGCCAGACCTCGCGCTCGATCTCACGCGGGTGTGCCATGAACCCGGTGCCGGGCTGTATCTGGGTGGCGTGCGCGAGCAGGGCGGCGTCCCGTACGGCGAACTGCTCGGCGCAGCGGATCCGGGTGGTGGTGGCGAGGGCGGGCGGGGCGTCGGGCCAGCCGGCCAGCACCTCGCCCATGGCCGAGTCGACGCCGCGCACCGTCATCGCGTCGTGCATGGTCTGGAACCAGGCCCGGGAGAGCGCCAGGTGGTAGTAGAGCTTGGCCGCCTGCCACGGCTCGCCCGCCTCCGGAGAGCGGTCGGGGTCGGCCGCGCCCTCGACCGCCTCAACGGTGACCCGATGGGTCATCACATGGTCGGGGTGCGGGTAGCCGCCCGTCTCGTCGTAGGTGACGACGACGTGGGGGCGGAACTCGCGGATCAGCGTGATCAGCGGCTCGGCGGCGACGGCGGGCGGCAGGAGCGCGAAGCAGCCGTCGGGCAGTGGCTCGCCGGGGCCCGGTAGCCCGGAGTCGGTGAAGCCCAGGAAGCGCTGGCCGACACCGAGGATCTCGCGTGCGGCGGCCATCTCCTCGCGCCGGATCCGGGTCAGCTCGGCCCTGGTCCCGGGCCGGTCGAGTGCCGGGTTGAGCACCGAGCCGCGCTCGCCGCCGGTGCACGTCGCGACCATGACGTCCACCCCCTGGGCGGCGTAGCGGGCGAGGGTGGCCGCCCCCTTGCTGGACTCGTCGTCGGGGTGGGCGTGCACGGTCAGCAGCCGGAGTGCGGAGGGGTGAGTGAACATGCGCGGTTCCTTCGGTCCGAGTGGCATCGAGCAGCGGTCCGGTCCGGTGGCCCGCCGGGAGACAACTTAGGTCGGACCCATTGACTGGGTCAAGCCTAATTTCTGTACCCGACCCAGTGAATCTGCGCTACGCTCACGCCATGACCGAGGGCACCCCCAACCTGCGCGAGCTCAACAAGCGCCGCACCCGCGAGGCGATCTCGAACGCCGCCACGCGGCTCTTCATCGAGCACGGCTTCGACCGGACGACGATCGCCGAGGTCGCGGTGGCCGCCGGGGTCGCCAAGATGACCGTCACCAACCACTTCCCGCGCAAGGAGGACCTCGTCCTCGACCTGCACCGGGAGATGATCGCCGCCCAGGCCGAGGCGGTCGCCGGGCGCGCGCCCGGCGAGTCCGCGCTGGCGGCGCTGCGCCGCACCTGCCTCGCCTCGATCGACCGGCACGACCCGGCCCTCGGCTTCGCCGATCCGCCGTTCGCCCGCACCGTCATGGAGAGCCCCGCCCTGCTCGCCCGGCTGCGCGAGATCCACGAGCAGAGCGAGAACGCGCTCACCGCGGCCCTCGCCGAGGCCACCGACTCCCCACCGGGCGACCTCACCGCCAGACTCGCGGCCGGCCTGCTGGCGGCGATCCGCCGCGCGCTCTTCACCGAGGTCTTCCGCCGCGTCCTGGCCGGCGAGGAGCACGAGGCGATATCGGCGGCCATCCGACCGTCCGCCGTCCGGGCCTTCGACCACCTGCGGAGCGCGCTCGACGGGTACGCCGTCCGGCCGACCGGCTGACGCGCCGCCACACACCGGGCGCGCCGACGACGGCATCCCCCGACCGGCCCGCTCGTCGTACAGGCACACCGGCACGGCGAAAAAGCGCAGGTCCCGACACTTGACGAAAGGTTGACTTGTTCACGGCAGAACGTTGGCGGGCCCCGACCCTATGGTCGGCGCATGCCCCCACAGCCCATCGGGCGGACAGCCCTGCCCGTCCTGCCCTACCGCAAACCCACCCCCGGCCGGGACTACTGGGTGCTGGACAACGTGCTGCCCGATCCGGACGCGGTCCGCGAACGGTGCCTCGCCCGGGGCGACTGGACCGAGGGGTACCCCTACCGGCCCGAGACATGGCCCGGGCTGCGCACCATGCCCGGCCTGGAGCCGGCCGAGCTCGCCCGGGTGGAGGCACTGGTCCGCAGGACGACCGGTACCGCCAAGCTCTGGGTCCAGAGCACGCCCGGCGGCGGAACGCTCAACCACAACTGCGTCCAACTGGTCGGCGCCGGCGAGTCGGAATCCCGCCCCCACACCGACTCCCGCGCGCTCTGCCGCTACGCGGCCGTCCTCTACCTCAGCCCCGGTGCCCCCAAGGAGGCCGGCACCAGCTTCTACCGACAGCAGTTCCCCGGCGGGCGCCTCGGCGGCAACCTCGTCGACGCACCGCACAACAACCTCGTCGAGGCGCTCGGCACGCGCCGCGTCCCGGGTGACGCCTTCACCGAGGACGTCCGCGTCCCCAACCGCTACAACCGGCTCCTGCTGTACCGCGCCAACCTGATCCACAGTGCCACCGGCTACTACGGCATCCCGCTGGAGGAGCGGCGAATGACGGCCGTCTTCTTCTGGATGGCCTGACCCCGGAGCGCCCTGGCACCGGGCCCCGGAGCGCCCGGCCCCGGATCCCTGACGCGACCCGTCCGTGCAGCTGAACCCCGGAGCACCGGCCCCGCCGCCCACCCTGGTTCACGGCACGCCCACCCGGGGAAACAGCGCTCATGGACAGCGACCTCCCGCCGCACCCGGAGCCCGGCACAGCGACCGGTGCGACCGACGACCCCGGCAGCGACACCCCCAGCGACACCCCCAGCGACAGCGGCGACGACACCGACAGCACCAGCGGGACCGACAGCGGCGACGGCGCCATCGGCGGTTCGGTGACCGAGGCCGTACGCCCCGATTGGTCCGGCATCGACCGGATGACGACCCTCGACCTCCTCCACCTGATGAACGACGAGGACCGCACCGTGGCCGAGGCCGTGGCCACGCAGCTGGAACCGATCGCCGCCGCGGCCGACGCGATCGCCGCCCGGATGGCCCGGGGCGGCCGACTGGTGTACGTGGGAGCGGGAACGGCCGGGCGGCTCGGAGTGCTGGACGCGAGCGAGTGCCCGCCGACCTTCAACACCGCCCCCGGCCAGGTCGTGGGCCTCATCGCGGGCGGCTCCGCAGCGCTGGTCCGCGCCGTCGAGGGCGCGGAGGACCGGCCGGACCTCGCCGTCGCCGACCTCGAAGCACTCGCTCCGACGGCCGCTGACTGCGTGGTGGGCGTCTCCGCCTCGGGCCGTACGCCGTACACGGTGGCCGCGATCCGACAGGCCCGCGCCGCCGGGGCGCTGACCGTGGGCCTGGCCTGCAACCGGGGGTCCGCCCTGGTGTCGGCGGCCGCGCTGGGCATCGAGGTGGTGACGGGGCCGGAGGTGCTGGCCGGATCCACCCGGCTCAAGGCGGGCACCGCACAGAAGCTCGTCCTGAACCTGCTCTCGACGGCCGTCATGGTTCGGCTCGGCAAGACCTACGGAAATCTGATGGTCGACGTGCGGGCGGGCAATGCCAAGCTTCGCGACCGGGCCCACCGGATCGTGGCCACGGCCACCAGCGCGGACGAGGAGACCGTCCGGAGCGCGCTGGCCGTGACGGGCGGCGAGGCCAAGGACGCCGTCCTGGTCGTGCTCGCCGGAGTGGACGCGCCGACCGCCCGCCGACTGCTCGCCGCCTCGGGCGGCCGACTGCGCGAAGCCCTGGAAGCGGCCCGGACGGTGGACTGACGGACGGTGGACTGACGGACGGCCTCGGCGGCACGCACTCGTGGCGGCCGCAGAGACGCCGCCGGAGCACACCGAGCCGGCTTGCCGTTCGTCGACGGCGTGCTTGTTCCGCCCGACGATGTAGCGGCGGATCATGCTTGAACTTGGTGATCTCCATGATCTCCCGGCGCTCGGGCAGGGTGAACGCCCGTGGCCGCCCGCCCTCGTGCTTCGGGAAGAGTGGTTCGAAGCCGTCGGCGTTGAAGTGGTGGATCACGTCGCGAACCCGGTCCGTACTGGTGAAGGTGACCTCGGCGAGCTTCGCCACAGGCACACGCGGGGCAGACAGCAGCACTATCTGTGCCCGCCGCCAGGGCACCACCACCCGGCGACCCGGTGGACGATCCGCAGCAGCCGGCTGCCCTCGTCACCATCGATCTCGCGGACCTGTACGTGGACGCCGGGTCGCCAACCATGCGGTGCGGGACGGGGATCCGTTGCGTCGGTCTACAGCTGATCGAATGTCCAGGTGAGGACCACCTGTCCCGTTTCCGGGACGCCGCCGGCGCGGCGGTACGTGGCCAGTGCTGCCGCGTTCTCCTCGTCCGTGATGGTCCACACGCCATAGCAGCCCCGTTCACGGGACAGGTCGGCGAGTGCCGACACCAGAGCCCGGCCGACGCCACGCCCGCGGAAGGACTCGTCCACGCCCAGCTCGTACAGGAACATCTCGGTTCCCTTGTCCGGATGGGTCATCTCGACACCGGTGACGATCCCCGCCGGGACGTCGTCCACATAGGCGATGAGGAGGTGATGGCGCTCGTCCGTCAGGAACCGTTCGGTGGCCTCCCGCCCTGGGACGGTGTCGAAGAGATGTCCAGCGGCGTCGACCGCCTCGACCTGAGTGACACGACGGATCTCCATTCGAAGATCCTGACACGTTCCGGCATCGGGGGCGGCCATTTTGCCGCAGAGCGATCCCGACGCCGAACCCATCTCTACGGCCTTCGGAACCCCGTCGCTCTGACCTCTGTCGGTACCTCAGCAGGGCGAACGTCGCCTGATGCGGCACTGAGCCCAAGGCCGCCGTCGGCCGGACAACCACGATCGCCGACGGCGGCTACCCCGGAACCGGCCTCGTCATCCCGCACCGCCGGCTCGGAGGCGACGAACTGACCGACTGGCAGGCCGAACACAACCACGACCACCAACGGGTCCGCGCCCGCGTCGAGCCCGCCTTCGCCCGGATGAAGACCCGGAAGATCCTGCGCGACCGCCGCCTGAGAGGCGACGGTGTGCGCCACGCGATGCACGGCGTTGCCCGTCCGCACAACCTCGCTCTCACGGGATGACTCCCGCCGCATGCGCGACCTCAGAGGTTCCCGGGAGGGGAGTCCCCACCTCGCAGTCTCGGAGGGGAAATCAGGCGAGGCAGAACTCGTTGCCCTCGATGTCCTGCATCGTGATGCACGACTCGTTGACGCCATCGGCGCGCTGCGTCAGCACGTGCTTCGCCCCGAGCGCCATCAGCCGTGCGCATTCGGCCTCGAGTGTGGCCAGGCGCTCGTCACCCACGAGCCCGGTGCCGGCCCGCACATCGAGATGCACCCGGTTCTTGACGACCTTTCCTTCGGGGACTCGCTGGAAGAGCAGGCGCGGAGCCACACCCGCGGGATCAGTGCACGCGAAGTAGATCGCATCCTCGGGCGGCAGTGAGCGGAAGCACTCCTCCCACGTAGCGAAGCCCTCCGGGACCGCCGGCATGACGTACCCCAGCACCTCGCACCAGAAGGCGGCGAGGCGCACAGGCTCCGCGCAGTCGAAGGCCACTTGGAACTGTTTGATCGTTGACATTGGCGCACAATAACAGGGGCGCTGCTCATCTCCGCAGGTCAGGGGATCCACAGGTGGTCAGGCGGCGCGGTGGACGGCAGCGCCGACGGTGCGGACTACGGCACGGTAGGCGGCGGGTACGCCACCTACCGGCGGCCGGTTGCCGAGGATCGAGCAGGCGATCTCCGCCGCCCTGGGTGGGGCGCGCCGTGGTCAATGTCGGGGCCGGCGCGGGGTCGTACGAGTCGGCGACGCTGGAGGTGACGGCGGTCGAGCCGTCGGCGTCCATGCGTGCCCAGCGCCCCGCGCACCTGTCTGCCGCCGTCGATGCCGTGGCCGAGCAGCTGCCGTTCGGCGACGACGCGTTCGACGCGGCATTGACCGCCTTCAGCGTGCACCAGTGGAGCGACCTCATGACGGGCCTGCGCGAGATGCGGCGGACGGCGCGTGGCCCCCTCGTCGTGTTGACCTGCGACCCCGCTCTCGTCCGGGACTTCTGGCTTTACGAGTACGCGCCGGAGGTGCTGGACACCGAGGCGCGCCGCAACCCGGCGATCGCGGATCTGACCGAGGCTCTCGGCGGACCCGCGTCGGTGACCCGGGTGCCGACACCCGTCGACTGCACCGACGGCTGCAACGAGGCGTCCTACGCTCGCCCCGAGATGCTGCTCGACCCCGGTGCTCGACAGGCGTGCTCGGCGTGGAGCTTCGTCGACGAGCAGTCGCGCGAACGGTTCGCCGCGGATCTGCGGGCCGACCTGGACAGCGGAGCACGGGACACCCGGTTCGGCGCTCGGCGGCAACAGCCCTGCCACGAAGGCTCGCTGGTGGTGATCCGGTCCGGTCCGGCCTGATACCGGCGGCGCAGCACTGAGACGCGCCGCGGCCACTCCCCGGCACGGATCCGGGTACAGCACGACGCTCAGCACGGACAGTGGCGGGCCCCTCCAGCGGTACGCCGAACGGTGGGAAGGCCGCCCGCCACGCGATCGGACCCCGCCCGGGGCTCACCCGGCAGTCACGAGAGACGGACGGCTTCCCGCGCCACCACCTCGCCGAAGCGGGGCAGGTCGAGGTCGACCGCCGACCGGTGCTCCGCCTCCGTCAGGGCCGCCATCGCATCCTCGACGAACACCAGCTCGTAGCCGTGGTCGGCGGCTGCCCGAGCTGTCGACTCCACGCCCAGGTTGGTCGCGATGCCGGCGAACACCAGCGTGTCCACGCCGCGCCCCTGGAGCAGGTCGTGCAGCCCGGTGTCCTGGAACCCGCCGATGGTGCGCTTCACCAATACGGCATCGGCGGTCGCCGCCACCTCCGCGACCAGCCCACTGCCGGGCGGCTGCTCGGCGACGTTCGGGCGCTCGACGCGCAGGGCGACGACGGGGGCACCCGCTGCCCGGAAGGCCGCCGCCAGTTCCAGCGACGCCCTGAGCACCTCGGTCCCCGCGTGCGGGGCCAGCGGCAGGGCGACGATCCGGTCCATCAGGTCGACCAGGACGAGCGCCGTCCGGCCGGAGTCAAGGGTTCGCATGGCGGATCACGGTAGCGGATCACCGTGGCCGGATGCCTGCTCCTGGGCGGTCGCGCTCCGGAATCCTCGATCAGCACCCACCGCCCGTACTCGACGTCTGCGACGTGGTAGGTCATCCGCAGGATGTCGGCGGCCTCGCTCAACAGCGGCAGGCCGCGCGAAGCCACGACACGAGCCCTGACGAGCGACGGCCGAAACAAGGTGCCTTCCGACCGGGCAACCGGGCAACTGATCGGACCGCCGCAACGCCGTCCGGCCGCGCCGTCGGACGGCATCGGCCAGGCCGCCGACAAGAGTTGAACGCCAACGCCGTCCTTGACGCCCTCGGCGGGTTGTCGATTTCATGGTGTGAACGTCGCCCGGTCCCGAGCATCGACCGCGATGTGGGTGCCTCATGCCCCAGGGGGGTGATGTCCGCACCTCCGTCCGCGACGCACCACCCAGCGACGACACCGCACCGGCCGCCCACCCCGAGAACACCGGAGCTTCCCCGCACCCGAAGGTGGGAGCGCTCCCGCACTCCTCATCCCGCCTCATCCCGCCCCGCCCCGCCCCGCAAGAACCACCCACACGAACCATCCGTCCCGCCCCGGCCGGTGCCCACCGGCGGAGGCCCGCCCGGACCGCCGCCGCACTCCTCGGAGAGGAAGACCGACGTGTCCCACCCCCTACGCCGCCTGCGCAGGATCGTGACAGCGCTCGCTGTCACGGCGGCCGTGCTCCTGTCGGCCCCGCCCGCGCAGGCCACCCCCACCACCCCGACCAGCGCCCCGATGCCCGGACCGACCGCAGCGACGGGAGCAACCGGCGCCACCGCCCCGGGCTCCGGCTACTGGCACACCAGCGGGCGCCAACTGCTCGACGAGGCCGGCCGACCCGTCCGGATCGCCGGAGTCAACTGGTTCGGCTTCGAAACGGCCGACCACGTTCCGCACGGCCTCTGGGCCCGCGACTACGGCAGCATGATCGACCAGATGCGCGCCCTCGGCTTCAACACCATCCGCCTGCCCTACAGCGACGACCTCTTCCGGGGCTCCGTACCGACCGGCGTCAACCACTCCGGCGGCATGAACGCCGACCTCCAGGGCCTGACCTCGCTCCAGGTGATGGACCGGATCGTCGACCGGGCCGGATCCGCCGGGCTCAAGGTGATCCTCGACCGCCACCGCCCGGACGCCGGTGGGCAGTCGGCGCTCTGGTACACGAGCGCCGTCCCGGAGAGCACCTGGCTCGCCGACCTCCGGGCGATCGCCGCGCGCTACGCCGGCAACCCCACCGTCATCGGCATCGACCTGCACAACGAGCCGCACGATCCGACCTGTTGGGGCTGCGGCGACCCGGCGCTCGACTGGCGCCTGGCGGCCGAGCGCGGCGGCGAGGCCGTCCTGGGGGCCAACCCCTCGCTGCTCGTCCTCGTCGAGGGCGTGCAGAGCTTCCAGGGCAGTTCGACCTGGTGGGGCGGGAACCTCCGCGGTGCGGCGGCGTACCCGGTCCGGCTGGGCGTGCCGAACCGCCTCGTCTACTCCCCGCACGAGTACGCCACGAGCGTGGCGCGCCAACCGTGGTTCGACGACCCGGCGTTCCCCGCCAACCTGCCCGCGGTGTGGGACTCCGACTGGGGCTACCTGTTCCGACAGAACATCGCGCCGGTGTGGATCGGCGAATTCGGCTCCACCCTGCAAGCGGCCGCCGACCGGACCTGGCTGACCGCGCTCACCCAGTACCTGCGGCCCACCGCGCAGGCGGGCGCGGACGCCTTCTCCTGGACGTTCTGGTCCTGGAACCCGAACTCGGGCGACACCGGCGGGATCCTCAAGGACGACTGGACCACCGTGGACACGGTGAAGGACGGCTACCTCACCGCCGTCAAGGCCCCGGGGTTCGCCGCCGGCAGCGGGGTCGGCGACACCCGGTCGCCGACGGCCCCCAGCAGTCTCACGGCGACCGCTGTCACCGCCACCTCCGCCACCCTCGGCTGGGCCGCCTCCCAGGACGACACGGGCGTCACCGGCTACGACGTCCACCGGGGCGCCACACTGGTGGGCACGGTCACGGGCACCACGTACACGGACACCGGCCTCACCCCGGCGACCGCCTACACCTACACCGTCACCGCCCGGGACGCCGCCGGGAACGTCTCGGCCGCCTCCGGGGCGACGACCGTGACCACCGCGGGGCCTCCCGACACCACCGGCTGCACGGCCGGTTGGCACACGGACAGCCAGTGGGACACCGGGTTCACCGCGACCGTGACGGTCACCAACACCGGGAGCCGGGCCGGTAGCACCTGGACGGCCGCCTGGGACCGGCCCGCCGGGTGGCAGCCGACCGGTACCTGGAACGCCGCCGTCACGCAGTCGGCGAGCACGGTCACCGCGACCGGCCTGGCGTACAACAGTGCCTTGGCGCCCGGCGCTTCGACGACCTTCGGCCTTCAGGGCAGCGGCCGGCTCGGCTCCTCCCCGCCGGTGCCGACGTGCAGCGTCACGCCCTGACGGCAGCAGGGCCTCCGCCCACCCGGCACCACCAGCCACCGGGCACCACCACCAGGTACCAGACACCAGGCCGTACCGCAGACAGCCCACCCAGACCCACCCGACACTCGCCGAGGCCCAGCACGGACCCTGCTGCGGGAGCGCTCCCACGCATTTGCGTCGAACGCCTTGACGCCCCCGAGCGTTCATGGGTTGATAGCGGGGAGCCGGAGTCTGACTCCATCTCATGCGCACAGCAGCCGAATTGAGAGTCCTCCCGCAGTTCGGCAACCATCCCGGCCGACCCGCCGGAAACCTGCACCGGGATCGCTCTCATCTCTGATGGGAGCGATCCCACTCCGGCGCCCCGGACCGGCGCCCTTACCCCTGGGTCCCCCACCCGAAAGGACTCCCCCATGCCTTCCGGCCACCACAACGGCGGACGCACCCGCCGCAGGCCCGTGCTCCACCGGCTGCGCGCCCTCGCCGCCGTCGCGGCGCTCGGCGCCACCAGCCTCCTGCCCGTCGCCACCGCCTCCGCCTCCGCCGCTCCGGCGGAGGCCTCAACGCCGGCCGCCCGGGTCGACAACCCCTATGCCGGCGCGGGCGTCTACGTGAACCCCGAGTGGGCCGCGAACGCCGCCGCCGAACCCGGCGGCAGCGCCGTCGCGGGCCAGCCGACCGCCGTCTGGCTCGACCGCATCGCCGCCATCAACGGCACCGCCGGCCACCTGGGCCTGCGCGGACACCTCGACAACGCCGTCCGGCAGGCGGCGGGCAAGCCCTTCGTCGTCCAGCTCGTCGTCTACGACCTCCCCGGCCGCGACTGCGCCGCCCTCGCCTCCAACGGCGAACTCGGCCCGACCGAGATCGGCCGCTACCGGACCGAGTTCATCGACCCGATCGCCGCCGTGCTGGCCGATCCCGCCTACGCCGGCCTGCGGATCGTCACCACCGTCGAGATCGACTCGCTGCCGAACCTGGTCACCAACGCGGGCGGCACCGCCACCGCCACCCCGCAGTGCGACACCATGAAGGCCAACGGCAACTACGTGAACGGCGTCGGGTACGCACTGGCCAAGCTGGGCGCCGTCCCGAACGTCTACAACTACGTCGATGCCGGCCACCACGGCTGGCTCGGCTGGGACTCCAACCTCGGCCCAGCCGTCGACGTCCTCCACCAGGCCGCGACGGCCGCCGGCTCCACCACCGCCAACGTGCACGGCTTCATCGTCAACACCGCCAACTACTCGGCCCTGAAGGAGCCCTACTACACCATCGACGACTCGGTGAACGGCACCTCGGTGCGCCAGAGCGCCTGGGTGGACTGGAACCGCTACGTCGACGAGCTCTCCTACGCCCAGGCCTTCCGGCAGAAGGCCGTCAGCGCCGGGTTCGACCCGGCCGTCGGCATGCTGATCGACACCTCGCGCAACGGCTGGGGCGGCGCGGCCCGCCCGACCGGGCCGGGCGCCCGAACCAGCGTGGACAGCTACGTGGACGGCGGCCGGACCGACCGGCGGTTCCAGACCGGCAACTGGTGCAACCAGTCCGGGGCCGGCCTCGGCGAGCGTCCGCGGACCGCACCCGAGCCGGGCATCGACGCCTACGTGTGGGTGAAGCCCCCGGGCGAGTCGGACGGCGCCAGCCAGTACATCCCCAACGACGAGGGGAAGGGCTTCGACCGGATGTGCGACCCGACGTACACGGGCAACGCGCGCAACAACTTCCACCTCTCCGGCGCCCTGCCGGGCGCGCCGCTGGCCGGGGCCTGGTTCTCCGCCCAGTTCCAGGAGTTGCTGAAGAACGCCTACCCGCCGGTGACCGGCGGCGGCACCGGCGACACCACGCCGCCGAGCACCCCGGCCGGGCTCCGCGCCACCGCCACCACGGCCGCCACCGTCTCGCTGGCGTGGACGGCCTCGACCGACAACGTCGGGGTCACGGGGTACGACGTCTACCGCAACGGCACGGCGGTCGGGTCCACCACGGGCGCCGGCGGCACCACCTACACCGACGGCGGGCTGACCGCCTCGACCGCCTACCGCTACACCGTGGTCGCACGCGACGCGGCGGGCAACGCCTCGACGGCCTCGGCGGCCCTCACCGTCACCACCGCCGCGGGCAGCGGCGGCGGGAGCTCCGGCTGCACCGCGACCTACCGGGTCGGCAGCGACTGGGGCAGCGGCTTCAACGCCGACGTCACCGTCACCAACACCGGCACGGCCGCCGCCACGCACTGGAAGGTGACCTGGACCTGGGGCGGCACCCAGCAGGTGAGCAACCTCTGGAACGGCGTCCTCGCGCAGTCCGGCCCGAGCGTGACCGTCACCAACGCCCCGTACAACGGCGCGCTGGCGGCGGGCGCGAGCACCGCCTTCGGGTTCGGCGCCGGTTACTCCGGCGGCAACACCGCGCCCACGCTGAGCTGCACGACGAGCTGACGCCCGACCGGCCCGGTGTCGGCTCCGCCACGACGGCGGGGCCGGCACCGGCGCTGTCCCCAGCGTTCCGGCCAGTCAGGGGTTCCCGCCACACAGGGGGCTCCCGCCACACAGGGGCTCCCGCCAAGCCGGTACTCGCGCCGGGGCCGCGGGCAGGCCCCCGTCAGGCCGAGTCGCGGACCACCAGCTCGGTCGCCAGCACCACCTGCCGGCTGCCCCGGTGCCGCCCGGCGATCTCCTCCAGGAGCAGCCGGGCCATCGTGCGCCCCATCTCCTCGATCGGCTGGCGGACGCTGGTCATCGCCGGTTCGGTGTGCCGGGCCACGATCGAGTCGTCGAACCCGATCACCGCGACCTGGTCCGGAATCCGCCGGCCGGCCGCCCGGAGCACCTGCATGGCCCCGGCGGCCATTACGTCCGAGGCGCAGAACACCGCGTCGAGGTCGGGCCGCCGCTCCAGCAGCGCCCGCATCGCCTGCCGCCCGCCCTCCTCGGTGAAGTCGGCCAGACCGACGAGGTCCTCCTCGTACGCCTGCCCTGCCTCTTCCAGGGCCCGGCGGTAGCCGTCCAGGCGGGCCAGCGCCACCTCCATGTCCAGCGGGCCGGTGATGGTGGCCACCCGGCCGCAGCCGCGCCGCAGCAGGTGCCGGACGGCCATCCGCGCACCGCCGGCGTTGTCGGCGTGGACATAGCTGAGGACCTCGTGGTCGTTGCGCCGGCCCGCCAGCACCGACGGGATCTCCAGGCTCTCCAGCAGGCCGGGCAGCGGGTCGTCCCGGTGCACCGCGACGAGCAGCACGCCGTCCACCCGCTGGGCCGACAGGTACGCGGCCAGCCGGTCGCGCTCGCGCTGGTTGCGGACCAGGATCAGCAGCAACTGCATGTCGGTCTCGCTGAGTTCGGCCGCGACGCCGCTGATGATGTCGGAGAAGTAGGGCTCGGAGAAGAGCCTGGTCTCCGCCTCCGGGACGACCAGGGCGACGGCGTCCGTCCGGGAGGTGACCAGGGCCCGCGCCGCCCGGTTCGGCACGTAGCCGAGTTCGGCGATCGCGGCCTGGACCGCCTCCCGGGCCTTGTCGCTCACCCGGGGCGAGCCGTTGACCACCCGGGAGACCGTGCCGCGGCCCACGCCGGCGAGGGCGGCCACCTCCTCCAGGGTCGGCCGTGCCGAGCCCCGTGACCCACTGCCCGACGCGCCGGCCGTCCCACTCGCCGCCTGTGCCATCGTCCACCTCTCCAAGACCTCGCCACGGGGGCCGCCGCGCCGGGCGGGCGCCCCGGAGACCATCCTCCTCCACCGGGGCGCGGCGCGGGTGCGAGGGGGCAGGTGCCGGCCCGGTGGGCCGCCCGCCGCAGGACACGTTCCCGCAACGGATGGCGCGATCCGCCTTGACACCCGACCCGATCACCCAGCAACCTTCCCCTAGTGCTTGGGAGCGCTCCCACGACAGTGCGCCCACCCTAGCGGTCCGCCGCCACCGGGGCCAGCCTCCGACGCCCGACCGGAGCCGGAGGGGCTGTCCGACGCTCGATCAACAAGCTTGCCAGTGAGCCGAATTGGCCGCCGTAACACTGACTGATCAACCCCGGCCGGGCACCACGCACGCGTCCGCCGAGTACTGCCGGAACCAGAGCCCGAGCCGGAACCAGAGAGCCCGAGCCGAAGCCCGAGCAAACCCGTACCCGGCCCCCGGGAGCACCGGCCACCCGGCCACCCGGCCACCCGGGAGCACCGGACACCGGCCACCAGACACCCGCCACACCCACCACGCACAGGCACCGAGGAGAACCCCCATGCGTCCCACCACCCGCGCACGCCGCCGGGCCGTCCCCGTCACCACCGCACTGACCCTCTCGGCCCTCCTGCTCACCGGCTGCGCCGGCGGCTCCGACGCCGATCCCGCCACCGGCGCAGCCGCCGACGGCGGCGGCAAAGTCACGCTCTCCGTCGGCGACTTCGGCACCTTCGGCTACCGCGAAGCCGGCCTGTACGACGAGTACATGGCCGCCCACCCCTCGATCACCATCCGGTACGAGACCGTCCAGGACGGTCAGAAGTACTGGGACGCCCTGGCCACCCACCTGGCCTCCGGCAGCGGCCTCAACGACATCCAGGCCGTCGAGGTCGGCTACATCGCGCAGGCCACCGGCACGCTCGGCGACAAGTTCACCGACCTCTCCAAGGCGGAGGGCGTCCGGGCCGACGCGTGGCTGCCGTGGAAGGCCAAGCAGGCCACCACCGCCAAGGGCGCCCTGATCGGCCTGGGCACCGACATCGGCCCGATGGCCGTCTGCTACCGCAAGGACCTCTTCGAGCAGGCCGGACTGCCGACCGACCGCGAGGCCGTCGGCAAGCTGTGGAGCGGGGACTGGGCGAAGTTCGTCGAGGCCGGTAAGCAGTACCAGGGCAAGGCCCCGGCGGGCACCTTCTTCACCGACTCGGCGAGCGGCCTCTTCAACGCGGCCCTCTCCGCGGAGTCCCAGCAGTACTCGGACGCCTCCGGCAAGCTCGTCTACCGGGACAGCCCCGGGGTGAAGAAGGCCTGGACGACCGCCGTGGACGCGTCCCGCGCCGGTATCAGCGCCGGTCTGCGGCAGTTCCAGGACGACTGGAACACCGCCTTCAGCAACGCCCGGTTCGCCACCGTGGTCTGCCCGTCCTGGATGACCGGCATCATCAGCAAGTACTCCGGCGACCCGGGCAAGGGCAAGTGGGACATCGCGCAGGCGCCGGTGGCCTCCAACTGGGGCGGCGCCTTCCTCACGGTGCCCAAGGCCGGCAAGCACCAGAAGGAAGCCGCCGCGCTGGCCGCCTGGCTGACCGCGCCCGAGCAGCAGGCCAAGGTCTTCGCCAAGGTCGGCAATCTGCCGTCGACCACCGCGGCACTGGCTCAACCCGCCGTCCAGAACGCCACCTTGGACTACTTCGGCACCACCCCGACCGGGAAGATCTTCGCCGCCACCGCACAGAACATCGCGCCGGCACCGATCGGTGAGCAGGACGGCACGGTCAAGACCGTCATCACGGACAACGGGATCCTCGACATCGAGCAGCACGGCACCGACCCGGCCAAGGCCTGGACCAACGTCACCAAGCTGATCGACGACAAGGTCAACGGCTGAGCGCCACCCCTCCGGCCGTTCCGGTGCCGGGCCCGTCCGCGGCCCGGACCGGCCCGGCCCGGCCCGCCACCCCTGGAAGGACTCCCCCGTGGCCACCACCCACCGGCCCGCGACGGACAGCGGCCCGCCCCGGCCCGCGCCCGCAGGGCGCCGCTCCGGCCCCGCCGCGCCGCCCCCCAGCTGGCGCTCGCGCCTGCACCGACTCGACCTCAAGGCCTCGCCCTACGCGTACATCGCGCCCTTCTTCCTCTGCTTCGCGGCCTTCGGCCTGTTCCCCCTGCTGTGGACCGGCTGGCTCTCGCTGCACCGGGTCGACCTGCTCGACCCGGGGGTGATGGAGTGGCGCGGGCTGGGCAACTACACCCGGCTCTGGGGCACGGAGCAGTTCCGCACCGCGCTGCTCAACACCTTCACCATCGGGGTGCTGTCCACCGTGCCGCAGCTGCTGATGGCGCTCGGGCTGGCGCACCTGCTCAACTACCGGCTGCGCGGCCGCGGCTTCCTGCGGGTGGCGGTGTTGGCGCCCTACGCCACCTCGATCGCGGCGGCGACCCTGGTCTTCGTCCAACTGTTCAACCCTGACTACGGGTTGGTCAACTGGCTGCTCTCGCTGGTGGGGGTCGGCCGGACGGACTGGTACGCCGACACCTGGCCCGCCCAGATCGCCGTCGCCACCATCGTCACCTGGCGCTGGACGGGCTACAACGCGCTGATCTACCTGGCCGCGATGCAGGCCGTCCCGAAGGACCTCTACGAGGCCGCGAGCCTGGACGGCGCCTCCCGCTGGCAGCAGTTCACCCGGATCACCGTGCCGTCCATCCGGCCCACCATCCTGTTCACGGTGATCGTCTCGACCATCGGGGCCACCCAGCTGTTCGGCGAGCCGCTGCTCTTCGGCGGCGGTGTCGGGGTCAGCGGCGGATCGGCCCACCAGTTCCAGACCTTGAGCCTCTACATGTACGAACTCGGATGGCCGAGCCGTCAGTTGGGCCGCGCGTCGGCCGTCGCCTGGACGATGCTGCTGATCCTGTTGCTGATCGGCGCCGTCCAACTGCTGCTCGCCCGCCGGGGCCGTGCCGGACAGGGGCGCTGAGATGACCACCACCCTCGAACCCACCCCGACGGCGCGGCCGTCCACCGCCGGCCGTGCCCCCCGCCGTCTCGCGGGCGCGCTGCGCGCCGTCCGGCGCCGGCTGCGGCCCGGTGCCGGGGAGCAGGACAAGGCCGGGCCGCTGACCTACGCCGTCCTGGTGGCCGCCGCCGTGCTCTCGCTGTTCCCCCTGTACTGGACCTTCGTCGCCGCCTCCTCCACTGGGGAGCGGGTGGCCCAGGCACCGCCGCCGCTGCTGCCCGGCGGATCGCTGTGGACCAACATCACCACCGCCTGGGAGCAGGCCGACCTCGGCCGGGCGCTGCTCAACTCCACGGTCGTGGCGGGCTGCGTCGCACTGAGCACGGTCGCGTTCTCCACCCTGGCCGGGTTCGCCTTCGCCAAGCTGGCGTTCCGCGGCCGGGGCGCCCTGCTGACCGTCGTCGTCGCCACCATGACCATCCCCCCGCAGCTCAGCGTGATCCCGCTCTACCGGATCATCACCGACCTGGGCTGGGGCAACCAGCTGAAGGCCGTCGTACTCCCCTCCCTGGTGGCCGCCTTCGGGGTGTTCTTCATGCGGCAGTACCTCGCCGAGGCGCTGCCGGTGGAGCTGATCGAGGCGGCCCGGGTGGACGGCGCGCACAGTCTGCGGATCGTCTGGCACGTCGTTCTGCCGGTGGCCCGGCCGGCGATGGCCGTGCTGGGAATGCTGGTCTTCGTGCAGTCCTGGAACGACTTCTTCTGGCCCTTCGTCGTCCTGACCCAGCAGAACCCGACCGTCCAGGTCGCGTTGTCCGCCATCGGCGGCGGCAGCGCCTACGAAGTCAACCAGGCGGTCATCATGACCGGCGCCCTGGTCGGCACGCTGCCGCTGCTGCTGCTCTTCGCCGTCCTGGGCCGGCACATCGTCGGGGGCATCACCGCCGGCGCCGTCAAGAGCTGAACCCGCCCCACGCCGCCGTCAAGAGCTGAACCGCCGTCGAGCGCTGACCCCCGCCCCGCCCACCACCTCCCGGGAGCATCCCCGCCATGACCTCCACCGTGCCGCCCGCCCGCACCGATGCCGTCCCCGCGGCCCGCACCTCCGCCCGCACCTCCGCCCGCACCTCCGCCTCCACCCCCGCCTCCACCCCCGCCGCCCGCACTGCGGCCGAACCCCCCGCCCGGGCCTTCCCGCCCGGCTTCCGCTGGGGCGCCGCCACCGCCGCCTACCAGATCGAGGGCGCCGCCGCCGAGGGCGGCCGGACGCCGTCGATCTGGGACACCTTCAGCCACACCCCCGGCCGGACCGCCGGCGGGCAGACCGGCGACGTGGCGGTCGACCACTACCACCGGTTCCGCGAGGACGTCCGGCTGATGGCCCGGCTCGGCCTCACCTCCTACCGGTTCTCGCTCTCCTGGCCACGGATCCAGCCCACCGGCCGCGGCCCCGCCCTGGAGAGCGGCCTGGACTTCTACCGGGCCCTGGCCGACGAGCTCGCGGAGCACGGCATCCGGCCGGTCGCCACCCTCTACCACTGGGACCTCCCGCAGCACCTGGAGGACGCCGGCGGCTGGCCGGTGCGCGAGAGCGCCGAGCGCTTCGCCGAGTACGCGGCCCTCGCGGCGCAGGCCCTGGGCGACCGGATCGACACCTGGGTGACCCTCAACGAACCCTGGTGCAGCGCCTTCCTCGGCTACGGCTCCGGCGTCCACGCACCCGGCCGCACCAGCCCGGCCGACGCGCTCCGCGCCGCCCACCACCTCAACCTCGGGCACGGCCTCGCCGTCGGCGCCCTGCGCGCCGCCCTGCCCTCGACCGCCGAGATCGCCGTCTCGCTCAACCTGCACGCCGTCCGCCCGCTCACCGGCCACTCCGACGACCTCGCCGCGGCCCGGCGCATCGACGCGGTGGGCAACCGGATCTTCACCGGTCCGATGTTCGCCGGCGCTTACCCGGACGACCTGCTGGCCGACACCACCCACCTGGTCGACTGGGCGGACCTGGTGCGCGACGGCGACCTCGCCGAGATCTCCCGGCCCATCGACCTGCTCGGGCTGAACTACTACACGCCGACGGTGGTCTCCGCCGCCCGCGACGGCGAGGCCGCGACGGCCCGCCACGACGGCCACGGCGCGAGCCCGCACTCCCCCTGGCCGGGCGCCGACGACGTCACCTTCCACCGCGCGCCCGGCGAACTCACCGCCATGGGGTGGCCGATCGACCCGACCGGCCTGACCGAGCTGCTGACCGCGCTGCACCGGGAGCACGGGCTGCCGCTCCTCGTGACCGAGAACGGCGCGGCCTTCGAGGACGTGGTCGGCCCCGACGGCAGCGTCGACGACCCCCGGCGGATCGCCTACATCCGCGCCCACCTCGCCGCCGTCCACCACGCCCTCGAAGCCGGCGCCGACGTGCGCGGCTACTACCTCTGGTCGCTGCTCGACAACTTCGAGTGGGCCTACGGCTACGCCAAGCGCTTCGGCGCCGTCCACGTGGACTACGACACGCTCGCCCGCACCCCGAAGGCCAGCGCCCACTGGTACGCGGAGGTGATCCGCCGGGGCGGGATCGACTGAGCGAGGGGCCGGGTGCCCCGGGCCTCAGCCGGCCAGCTCGTCGCGCCGCACCAGCGCGACGGCCCGGCCGTCGACCAGGACGAGCGCGGCGTCCTGGCCGGGCCCGAGCGACTCCCGGGCCTCGGCGAGCGACTGGCCGACGCCGACGGTCGGCAGGGCGGGGCCCAGCAGGGCGGTGACCGGGCCGTCCGACGCGGCGCGGCCCTCGGTGACCGCTCGCTCGACGGCCGCCGAGGAGAGGGAGCCGAGCACCTCGGTGGCGCTGACCCCGTACGGGCGCTCCGGCCGGGCCAGCACCACCGGCGCGACGCCGCCGGGCACCTCGCGCAGCACGGCCAGGGCGTCGGCCACCGAGGCGTCCGAGGCGACCGCGACCGGCCCGCCGGGCCGAGCGTCCAGCAGGGACCGGACGGTCGGCCCGGTGTCGTCGGCGCCCCGCGGCTCCTCCAGGAACCCCCACCGGCGCAGCCAGTCGTCGCTGTACAGCTTGGAGAGGTAGGACCGGCCGGAGTCGGGCAGCAGCACCACGACGAGGTCGTCGGGGCCGAGTCCGCGCGCGACCCGGAGCGCGGCGGCCACCGCCGTGCCCGAGGAGGGGCCGGCCAGCAGTCCCTCCTCACGGGCCAGCCGCCGTGCGGTCAGCAGGGACTCACGGTCCGGGATCCGCTCGACGTGGTCGACGACCTCGCGGTGGTAGGACTCCGGCCAGCGGTCCTCCGCCGTGCCGGGGTGCAGGAAGTGGCCGATGCTGTCGACGAAGTAGGGGCTGCCGTCGCCACCGCCGTAGCGGGAGGACTCCGGGTCCGCGCCGACCACCGTGACGCCGCCGCCGGAGGCCTTCTTGAGGAAGGCGCCGGTGCCGCTGATCGTGCCGCCGGTGCCGACCCCCGCGACGAAGTGGGTCACCCGGCCCCCGGTCTGCTCCCAGAGCTCCGGACCGGTGGTCCGCACGTGCGCGTCGGGGTTGGCGGGGTTGTCGTACTGGTTGGCCAGCCAGGCGCCGGGGATCTCCTCGGCGAGCCGGCGCACCACGTTGAACAGGTGGTCCGGGTGCTCGGCCGGCAGCGTGGTCGGGGCGAGCACCACCTCGGCGCCGTACGCCCGCAGGATGTCCGACTTCTCGACGGCGGACCGGTCGGCCACGCAGGCGATCACCCGGTAGCCGCGCCGGCGGCCGACGATGGTGAGGCCGATCCCGGTGTTGCCGGAGGTCGCCTCGATGATCGTCCCACCGGGCCGGAGCAGGCCGTCCCGCTCGGCCGCCAGGACCATCGACAGCGCGGCGCGGTCCTTCACGCTCCCGCCGATGCTGAGGAACTCGGCCTTGGCGTAGACGGGGGTCGCGAGGCCGGCGCCGAGCCGGGCCAGCCGGAACAGCGGCGTCCCGCCGATCGCGTCGACCACCGATTCGTGAACCGTCATGCGACTCCTTGCCCCGGTACCCCGCCGCGCGCGGCCACTGCCGCGTACGCCACGGCCCCGGGCGAACGCCTGCGACCGCTGGGACGAAAGGCTTTCACCGCACGATCGCCCGACGCAAGAGGACCCGGCGCGAGAGGACCCGGCCGGGTCGGCAGGCCGGGCCCAGAGCCGGACGGACGGGCCCGGCCGGGCGGGTCACGCCTCCTGGGTGTCGAGCCAGTTCAGCAGGACGGCGCGGTCGGCGAGGGTGCCGGTGGGGTTCGCCGGGTCCAGCAGCCAGTGCCGGATCCGCCCGACGGTCTCCGGATCGAGGTCCAGGTACAGGCGCCAGTGTGCCCGGGTGTGGCAGTTCGGGTCGCGCGGCTCGTCACAGTCGTGGCAGTGGGTGAAGAAGGCGTCCACCATGCGGTGCACGATCAGCTCGTCGGACATGAAGGCCGCGTTTCCCTCTCTCGGTGCGTGCTGCCGGCCTCCACGGGCCGGCGCTCCACTTCCAGGGTGCGGGGCGGCCGACCCGGACGGGAGGGACGAACGTCCCGCGCCCCGGCCCGTCCGGCGCCCGCCCGGGCCCGGGAACGCCGGAGGCCCGGTACCCGTGGGGGTGGGTACCGGGCCGTTCGAGGGGCGGTGGTCAGCCGCGGCCCGAGGACTTCTGCGTGCGACGGGAGACCGAGTCCAGGACGACGGCGGCCAGCAGCACGGCACCGGTGATCATGTACTGGATCGCCTGGGCGGCGTGCACCATGTCCAGGCCCGTGGTGATGGACTGGATGACCAGGATGCCGAGCAGCGCCGACCAGGTCTTGCCGCGCCCGCCGAAGAGGCTGGTGCCACCGATGACGGCGGCCGCGATGGCGCTCATCAGCACGTTGCCGCTGCCCAGCGTCTTGTCCGCCGAGCCCTGCTGGGAGGCGATGAACAGGCCGCCGAGACCGGCCAGGCCGGCCGAGATCATGAAGACCGAGATGCGGACCCAGGCGACGTTGATGCCCGCGCGGCGGGCGGCCTCGATGCCACCGCCGACGGCGAAGATCTGCCGGCCGTAGGAGGTGCGGCGCAGCACGAAGTCGGTCAGCACGACGACGCCGAGCAGGATGACCAGCGGCAGCGGCAGGCCGCTGTCCTGGTTGAGGGTGTAGGCGCCGGCCAGGGCGAGCACCGCGAGGGCGCCGGTGCGCAGCGCTATCTCGCCGGTGGTGCGGGCGGGCAGTCCGGCGGTGGTGCGGCGGCGGGCGTCCAGGAGCTGGCCGCCGAGGAACAGCACGATCGCGAGGACGGCCGCCAGCCAGGCGAAGGCGATGTCGCCGTCGCCCAGGAAGTAGGTGTCCAGGTTGGCGACGACGCCGTCGTTGATGTTGTTGACGGTGCCGAGCTTGCCGAGGACGTAGTCCTGCAGACCGCTCCAGGCGAGCATGCCGGCCAGGGTGACGACGAAGGCGGGGACGCCGATCCTGGCGAAGAAGAAGCCGTGCAGGGCGCCCATGGCCACCGCCGCGACCAGGGCGAGCAGGATCGCCAGGCCCTCGTTGAGGCCCTGACGGACCGCCAGGACGGAGGTGATGGCCGAGGTGACGCCCGCGATGGAGCCCAGCGAGAGGTCGATCTCGCCGAGCAGCAGGACGAAGACGACACCGACGGCGATCAGGCCGGGACCGGCGATCCACTTGGTGATGTTGGTCAGGTTGTCGGCCTGGAGGAAGTGGCCGGTGACGCTCTGGAAGATGACCGCGATCAGGACCAGGCCGATGACGACGGGCAGCGAGCCGAGGTCCCCGCTCTTGATCTTGCGGCGGAACTCCTCCACGTAGCCCGCGACGCCGCCCTGGCGGACCAGCAGACGCGGGTCGGCCACCGGTGCCGGGGCGTTGGTGGGGGTGGTCTGGCTGGTGCTCACTTCGCTTCCTCCGCGATACGTGCCTGACGCCGGGTGACGGCGTTGTCGGTGGCGCCGGTGATGGCGGAGATGATCTCCTCGGGCGAGGTGCCGGCGACCGGGAAGACCCCGTTGTTGCGGCCCAGGCGCAGGACGGCGACGGTGTCGGCGACCGCCCGTACGTCCGCCATGTTGTGGCTGATCAGGATCACGCCGAGGCCGCGCTGGCGCAGCCGCTCGACCAGGTCGAGGACCTGCGCGGTCTGCTCGACGCCGAGGGCCGCGGTCGGCTCGTCGAGGATCACGATCCTCGGGTCGCCGACGAGGGCGCGGGCGATCGCCACGACCTGGCGCTGGCCGCCGGAGAGCGCGGCGATCGGGATCCGCACGCTGGGGATCCGGATCGAGAGCGTGTCCAGCAGTTCCTTGGCGCGCCGCTCCATGGCGACCTCGTCCAGCGTGCCGAAGCGGCGCAGCTCGCGGCCCAGGAAGAGGTTGGCGACGACGTCGAGGTTGTCGCAGAGCGCGAGGTCCTGGTACACGGTGGCGATGCCGAGTGCCTGGGCCTCCTGGGGGCGGGTGACCCGGACCGGGCGCCCGTCCCAGGTGATCTCACCCTCGTCGATCGGGTGAACTCCTGCGATCGTCTTGACCAGGGTGGACTTGCCGGCGCCGTTGTCGCCGACCAGCGCGACGACTTCGCCGGCGTGGACGTCGAGGTCGACATCGGTGAGTGCCTGGACAGCGCCGAAGCGCTTGGAGACCGCGCGCAGCGCCAGTACGGGTGCGCCTGTCACGTGAACCATCTCCTGCGGGGTAGTGCGTGGGGTGGGGTGGGGTTCCTGCGGGCAGGAGGGCCGGCGCTCCCCGGGCGGTACGGGGAGCGCCGTGGCCTTCGAGCCCGGCGGGCGCGCTACTTGACGCCGGCGGTGGTGCAGGCGGCGGCGAAGTCCGCGGTGCAGATGTCGGCGGCCTTGTAGAGGCCGTCGGCGATGACGGTGTCGTTGATGTTGGCCTTGGTGACGACCTTGGGCTCCAGCAGCTTGGCCGGGATGCCCTTGTCCGTGTCGCTGTCCACCGTGGACGGCGCCGCGGCCTTGAGGTCCTTGCCCTGCAGGAGGTTCACGGCCAGCTCGGCGGCGCTGTCGGCGAGCGGCTTGTAGGCCTTGTAGATGGTGTAGGCCTGGTCCCCGGCGACGATCCGCTGGACGGCGTCGAGGCCGGCGTCCTGACCGCCGACCGGGACGCTGACGCCCGCGGCCTTCAGCTGGGTGATGATGGCGCCCGCCATGCCGTCGTTGGCGGAGTAGACGGCCTGGAAGCCGTCCTTGCCCAGCTGGGTGATGGCGGCACCGGTCTTCTGGCCGGCGACGGTGGGCTTCCACTCGCCGGACTGCTCGTAGACCACCTTCTTGACCTTGCCGTCGAGCACCTTGTGCGCGCCCGACTTGAACTGCGCGGCGTTGGGGTCGGCCTCGTCACCGTTGATCATGATGATGTCGGCGTCGGCCGCCTTGGCGCCGAGCGCGTCGACCAGCGCCTGGCCCTGCAGCTCGCCGACCTTCTCGTTGTCGAAGGAGACGTAGGCCGAGACCGGGCCGGTGGCGAGCCGGTCGTAGGCGATGACCTTGACGCCCTTGCCGGCCGCCTCCTTCACCCAGGACTGGGTGGACTTGGCGTCGAAGGCGTCCAGGATGATCACCTTCACCCCCTGGGCGATCAGGGTGTCGAACTGCTGCTTCTGCTTGGCGGCGCTGCCCTCGGCGTTGCTGTACTGCACCTTGCAGTCCGAGCAGAGCGCCTTGACCTTCGCCTCGATGAACGGCCGGTCGAAGGACTCGTAGCGGGTGGAGGAGGCGTTCTCGGGGAGCAGCAGGCCGATGGACTTGCTGTCCCCGGAGCTCGCGGAGTCCTTCTTGTCACTGCCGGCCTTGCCGCAGGCGGCCATCGAAAGGGCCATCGAGACCGCGGCGGTGCCAATGACGACGCGACGCATCGTTGCGTTCATGTGGGGAGTGCCTCCGTGACGGTGCCGCAGCGCTGCGGCGGGGTGGGAGGAGTTAATCCGTCTTCGGCATATGACGTCAATAAGTAAATCCAAGCCCTCACGATTCAGATCTTTTCGTTATCTTCGTGAACGCCTACTCGTCATTGAAGCTTGGAGGAACCTCCGAGTATCAATCTGGCAGGACATGACAGAACGGACATATGGTTTCGCTTCGACGCTCACCACCTGGTGCGAACATGAGAATCGATCCGCGAATCCAAAGGGCCGGTCGCCGATCCCCTGGCTGTCGCACTCTTGACAAGAGCAGAGCAAAATGCTTCGTGCGTTCAAGACTTAGATCAACAGGACGGAAGGCTTGAGGATCTGACGTTCCGTCGGCGGCGGCCGGGATCACCGTGCGGGCCCGCCGGCGCCCGAACGTGGTACAGGAGGGGCGGCCGCGGCGCACCCCCGGAACGCCGTGGACCCGCCGGACGTGATCGTCCGACGGGTCCACGATGTTCGGGAACGTGCTCGTAGGGGGTGCCTACCGGCGGACGGCACCCACCACCCGGGGCCCGGGTCCGCCGGGGCCCCGCACGCTCAGCCCCACCACTGCTCCGGCACGGCGGCCGCCTCCGGAGCACCGCCGGACCGCACCGCCTCCTCCCGCGCCCGGGGGCCGGCCGTCACCAGCAGCTCACCCGGCCCGGCCTCGGCCACCCGGTAGCCGGACTCCCGGAGCACCGCGGCGACCGCCCCGGCCATCGCCGTACGGATGCCCTCGACGGGCGGTGGCGCGGCGTCGCCCGGCCCGCCGGCGCCGTCCCCGCCGGGCTCGGCGCCCTGCCCGGCGTCCTGGTCCGCGCCCGGCGACCAGCCGACCAGCACGCCCTGGGGCAGTTCCGCGATCCGCAGGCCCGAGGGCCCCGAGGGGTCCCGCTCGGTGTCGAACCCGGCACGGGCCAGGGCCGCTGTCACGTCCTCGTAGAGTTCCCGGTGATCCACCATTGGCGCAGCGTAGGCCGGGGACCGCACCCTCCCCGCGCACGGCGCGCGCCGAAACGGTTCGGCTCCCCGGCAACAGCACCCGGGCGCACCATTCCCGGCCCGAAAGCGGCCGGTCAGCGGCACGCACACCCCCGGACGGGCCGACACGAGCGGCCGTCCGGGCCGATGGACGTGCACAGTCGGCCCCCTGCCGACAGCATGACAGAGTAAGCGCTCCATCACTTTGAGCAACGGGGCCAGCGGGTCGGCGGATCCGCGCGCCGGCGACCCCGGCGGCCCCGTATCGAGAGGTCCCATGATCACATCACTCCGCCGGCCGGCAGCTCCGCAGGCGGGCTCCCCGGACGGTACGCAGCGGACGCCGGGGAGCCCGTCGTGAGAGCCCACCAGCAGTCGCGCCCGGGACCGGTCACCAGCACACGCTCGGCGCCCGCGAACAAGGCCGAGGCCCTCGCCGACTGGGCCGACGGCCGGCTCGGCATCTACGCCCTGTCCAAGGCCAACCTGCGCAAGATCTTCCCGGACCACTGGTCCTTCATGCTCGGCGAGATCTGCCTGTACACCTTCATCATCATCATCCTGACCGGCGTCTGGCTGACCCTGTTCTTCCAGCCGTCGATGGCCGAGGTGACGTACGAGGGCTCGTACATCCCGCTCCGGGGCATCCGGATGTCCGAGGCGTACGCCTCGACGGTCGACATCAGCTTCGACATCCGCGGCGGTCTGCTGATCCGGCAGATCCACCACTGGGCGGCGATCGTGTTCGTCGCCGCGATGCTGGTGCACATGATGCGCGTCTTCTTCACCGGCGCGTTCCGCAAGCCGCGCGAGATCAACTGGATCTTCGGCGCGCTGCTGCTGTTCCTCGGCATGTTCGACGGCTTCATGGGCTACTCGCTGCCCGACGACCTGCTCTCCGGCACCGGCATCCGGTTCATGGAGGGCGCGGTGCTGGCCGTCCCGCTGGTCGGCACGTACCTGCAGTTCTTCATCTACGGCGGCCAGTTCCCGGGCTTCGTGATCGTGCCCCGGCTGTTCACCGTGCACATCCTGCTGATCCCGGGGATCATGCTGGGCCTGCTGGTGGCCCATCTGATCCTGGTCTTCTACCACAAGCACACCCAGTTCTCCGGGCCCGGCCGCAAGGAGGAGAACGTCGTCGGCATGCCGCTGATGCCGGTCTACATGGCCAAGGCGGGCGGCTTCTTCTTCCTGGTGTTCGGCATCATCAGCGCGATGGCGGCGATCGCCACGGTCAACCCGATCTGGGCCTACGGCCCGTACCGGCCGGACCAGGTGTCCACGGACGCCCAGCCCGACTGGTACATGGGCTTCTCCGAGGGCCTGATCCGGATCATGCCGGGCTGGGAGATCGGCCTCTGGGGGCACACCCTCAACATGGGCGTCTTCGTGCCTCTGATGATCTTCCCACTGGTGCTCTTCGCCATCTGGACGTACCCGTTCCTGGAGGCCTGGGTCACCGGCGACCGGCGCGAGCACCACATCGCGGACCGCCCGCGCAACGCGCCCGTGCGGACCGGCTTCGGCGCCGCCTGGGTCAGCCTCTACGTGATCCTGCTGATCGGTGGCGGCAACGACCTCATCGCCACCCACTTCCACCTGTCGATCAACGCCATCACCAACGCGGTCCGGATCGGCTTCTTCGTCCTCCCGGTGGTGGTCTTCGTGATCACCAAGCGCTGGTGCCTGGGCCTCCAGCGGCGCGACAAGGAGAAGGTGCTGCACGGCCGCGAGACCGGCGTCATCAACCGGCTGCAGCACGGCGAGTTCGTCGAGGTGCACGCCCCGCTCCCGCAGGGACGGCTGTACACGCTCACCTCGCACGAGCAGCCGCAGCCGATGGAGCTGCCGGCCGAGGTGGACGAGAACGGCGTGGTCCGCCGGGCCGGCCTGCTCACCCGCACCCGGGCCCAGCTCTCGCGCGGCTTCTTCGGCCGGGGCAGCCAGATCGCCAAGCCGACCGCGCAGGAGCACGAGGAGATCACCAGCGGCCACGGCCACCACTGACCTCCCGCACCCCGCACGACCGGGCCCGCCACGCCGTCCAGCGCGTGGCGGGCCCGTCGCGTGCGGCCACCCCGCAGGCTCCGGCACGCGGCCGCCGCCCCGGTCAGGCCCGCAGCGCGACCGGCACCACCGCGAGCAGGGCCGCGGCGAGCGCCACCGAGAGGCAGACGGCCGCCCAGCGCGCGCAGATTCGCCGGCACTCGCTGCGGTAGCGCGCGGCCAGCTGGCGGCACCGCTCCACCGCCCGGTCGACGACGTCCTCGGCGTAGCGCAACCGGTCGGCCGCGTAGGCCCGTTCGAGGTCCTCCCGTTCGGCGGGCGACAGCCAGGGGAACCGGCCCGCGAACGCCTGGGCGTCCCGCTCGGCCGCCGCCACCTCGGCCTCCCAGGCCAGGTAGCCCTCCAGCCGGGCGATCTCCACCCGTGCGTCCACCCGGGGCCGGGCCGGCCCGCCGCCCTTGCCCGGCCGAGGGGTCCGCGCTCTCGGCGGGCGCTCTCTGCCACCCATGACCGCTCCTTGTCCAGCACCCGGGCACCGCGGCGAGCAGCACTGCGGCAGCGGCGCGCACCAGTCGATTGGGTCGGCCGAACGCTCCACCGGCCAGGACAGGCCGGCGGTCGATCGCACCGCAACCACGCAACTACTATCAGTGACCGACGGCGGCCCACGGGACGACTCGCCGGGTCCGGCCGCACCACGGGGCGCCCGCCCGGCCGCCCGCGCTGGGCCGATCGGTGCGACGGCGACCCCACGGAACGCCCGCACGACCGGCGCGGCGGCCCGCCCGGGCGACCCGCCCGCACCCCGAAAACCGGGTGGACACGCTCTGCACACAGGCGTGTACGATCAGCGATCACGGCGGCGCTCTGCCCGACCGCCGGTCCGGCCTGCCCCGGTCCGCCCGGGGTCCGAACCAGGAGGTCAGCCATGCCCGATGCCGGTCGGTTCAGCGAGTCGGGCGAGCAGGGCTCGCAGGCCGTCATGGAGGCGGCCGCGGTGCTGGAGCGCGAGCTGTCCGCCGGGCTGACCGACGCCGAGGCCGCCGGCGACCGGCTGACCGGCGAACACCACGTCGACCAGGAGGAGTTCGACCGCCTGGTGCGCCGGGTCTCGGAGAACACCCACCAGCTGATCGAGGCCGTCAGCAGCCGTCTGCTCGGCAGCACCACCGGCGACGCCGCCGACCAGACCCAGCGCCTCGCCGCCAACGCGCACGACGTCCTCGACCTGCTGCTCAACCTCAGCTCGCTGGCGCCGGCGCTCGCCAACCGGACCATGGAGAGCACCTTCGGGCCCCGGCAGAGCCCGGCCGAGCGCCCCGGCGGGGCCGACGGCCGGCACGGGTGACGACCACCGCCCGGCCGCTCGCCGGCGCCGCCTGCCGGTCGAGCCGGTACTCGCCCGGCAGGCGGCGGACGTGCTGGTGCCCCCTGCTCGTGGGGCAGTGGCCGGTGGCGTACCTGCTGCGGCCGGCCCGGGTCTGGGCGGCGCCGGCACCGATGGCGGCGCTGCTGTCGGTGGTCGCCGCGATCTTCACCATCAACCCGGGCACCTGAGCGTCAGGCGAAGGCCGAAGGCCGGCCGAGGGCGACCAGGCGGTGGTCCTTGGTCCCGACGTAGATCCGGCCCTTGTCGGTGGCCGGCACCGAGAACTTGCTGACCGTGCCGATCGGGAAGGAGCGGCGCAGCTTCAGCGTGCCGTCGACCGGGACGGGGTCGTAGGCACGCAGTTCGCCGCCCTCGCCGTACTGGCCGGTGCCGGACCAGATCACCCAGACCAGGGCGGAGCCGGACCGGGTGCCGTCGGAGGTGACGACGGGTGAGCCGGACATCTTGAGGAAGTCCTCGGCGCTCGTGCCGGCGCTGGTCAGCCGCGGGTCGCCGGCCGCGGTGACGGAGTACTTGAGGGCGCGCAGCCTGCCGTAGTTCTCGACGGTGTAGACGTAGCCGCCGTCGCCGCCCCAGACCGCCGGGTGGCCCCAGACGCCGCCGTGCGGGCCGGTCACGCCGACGGCCCGGTCGGTGCCGCCGGGGCCCTGGCCCATGCCGCCGAGGTCGTCCCGGTCGAGCAGGAAGATCCGGCCGTCCTTGCCGACCTGGACCAGCAGGCGGGGGTGGGCGGGGGTGCCGAAGTGGGCGGCGGGCAGGGCGACCGGGCCGCCGGAGCCGAGGTCGGTGTCCCGCTTGTCGAGGGTCGCGTTGTTGCTGGGGCTGAAGAAGTCCTGCGGGGTGAAGCCGCCGTCGTCGTCGACGGCGAAGCGGATCACCGACTCGCCGAGGCCGCCGGGCGGGCTGGAGCCGGGGCCCCGCGCGGGTGAGGCGCCGGCGCCCTGGCCGTTGGCGGTGGTGAGGATGATCCGGCCGGGTCCGTCCGAGACCGGCCCGCTGCCGGCCATCCAGATGGAGGCCCGCTGGGTGTCGGAGCCGGCCACCGTCGACCAGAGGGTGAGCTTGCGGGTCCGGGTGTCGAGGCCGGCCAGGGTGCCGATGTAGTCGCCGATGCCGCAGAGCGAGCCGAAGCCGAGGTAGAGCCGCCCGTCGAGGAGCAGCAGTCCGGGCCGCTGGAGCGAGCGGTAGGCGTTGAACGGCTTGCCGGGCGCGTTCACCGGGTCCCCCTGGACGGTCACCGGCCAGCCGCTGCGCTCGGCACCGGTCTGCGCGTCCATGGCGTGCACGTAGTAGTGCGGGTGCCGGTCGTCCGGCCCGTCGTCGACCTTGCCGGTCAGGTAGACGGTGCCGGTGCCCGGGTCGTACACGGGGGTGGAGGTGGTGCCGACGTTGGGACCGGGGTCGGAGCAGCCGATCGCGGCGGAGCGCCAGGGGGCGCCCGTCGTCCGGTGCCAGCGGACCCTCCCGGTGGCCGCGTCGACGCCGTAGACGTGGTTGGTCTCGGTGGCGACGACCACGGTCGGGCCGATGACCAGCGGCTGGGCGAACACCTGGCCGTCGAGCGGGGTGCTGAAGCGGATGCCGAAGTCGGAGGCGTCGACCTCGCCGGGGGCGAGCCCCGGTTCGGCCTGGTCCCAGGCGGTGCGTTCGGTGGTGACGGAGACGGTCGTGACGTCCGCGTGGGCGACCGCTGCCGGGGCGAGCAGGGCGATGCCGGTGAGCAGGGCGGCCGCCCGGGCGTACGGTCTGTTGGTTCGGTTCATGGCGCCCATGCTTCGGCGGTGGCGGCACGGCCACCAGCGGGCGTGGTCCAGTCGGCGCACCCGGAGCGGCTCGGCCGCCGCCGAAGGCGGTCATTCGCCCGACGGCGGGGGCGCGGTGATCTATCGTCGTCGCTGCACGCGTCACGGGGCGCGCGACGACGGAGGGCGAGGCACGGTGCGGTTCGCAGTCATCGGCACAGGGACGGTCGGGCGGACGCTCGCGGACAAACTGGTGGCGCTCGGCCACGAGGTGACGCTGGGCTCCCGGAACAAGGACAACGAGACGGCCGTCGCCTGGGCGGAGCAGGCGGGGCCGAACGGGCGGCACGGGACCTTCGCCGACGCGGCGGGCTTCGGCGAGGTGGTGCTGAACGCCACCGGCGGGACGGTCGCGCTGGAGGCGCTCCGGGCGGCGGGCGCCGAGCGGCTGGCCGGGAAGCTGCTGGTGGACGTCTCCAACCCGCTGGTCTTCTCCGCCGAGGGCGAGGTGACGCTGGATCCGGTGAACACCGACAGTGTGGGCGAGCGGATCCAGCGGGAGTTCCCGGAGGCCCGGGTGGTGAAGGCGCTCAACACCCTGACCGCGCCGCTGATGGTGGACCCGGGGCGGCTCCCGGGTGAGCACAACGTCTTCGTCGCCGGGAACGACGCGGGGGCGAAGGCCGAGACGGTCGCGCTGCTGGGCGAGTTCGGCTGGCCGGCGGAGTCGGTCGTCGACCTCGGGGACATCGCGGGCGCCCGGGCGATGGAGATGATGATGCCGTTCTGGCTCCGCCTGATGCGGGCCTACGGCACGGCCGAGTTCAACTACTCCATCAGGCGCGCCGGGTAGCGCGCCGGGAGGCCCGTGCCCCGTCCCCCCGGTCGCGGGGGGACGGGGCACGCCGCTACCGGGAGCCCGGTCCGGCTCCGGCGGGTACGCGCTTCTCGGGCTCGTCCTCGACCGGCTCCGGGGTGCCCCGGGCCGGCCGGGGAATCCGTACCCCGGCCGGGGCGACGGCGCCCGGCCCGGCCGGGGCAGCGGTACCGGCCACGCGGGCCGCCTCGGTGAGCGCCAGCAGGCGGTCCGCCTCGGCCTGGATGGCGTCCTTGTCACCGATCTCGGCGTCCGGCAGGGCGTCCGGCAGCAGGTCCTCGATCAGCCGCAGCGGCCGGTAGGCGAGGCCGAGCAGGCCCCAGACCGCCAGGACGGCGCCGACCACGACGAGCAGCAGGCCCGCGCCGCGCCCCGGGCCGGTGCCGAGCACCAGGCCGACGGAGTCGGCGAGCGCGCCGCCCGGCCGCATCAGCGGCTCGAAGACGTGGTCGGAGAGCGGCCCCGCGGTGAGGAAGCCGAGCGGCATCATCGACATCGCGAGCATCTGGTTGGTGGCCAGCACCCGGCCCTGGAGCTCCATCCCGACCTTGGTCTGGATCAGCGCCATCCAGTGCGAGTTGAGGATCATCAACGCCGCCCAGAGGCCGAAGAGCCCGCAGGCGGTGATGGCCGCCTGCGGCCGGCAGCCGGTGACGACGGCGGCCACGCCGACCAGCGAGGTGAAGCCGATCATGCCGACCGCGCGCCGCCTGGTGCCGCCCCACAGGGCCATCACCAGCGCGCCCGTCAGCGCGCCGACGCCGCCGACGGCGGTGATCACGCCCAGCTGCACGGCCGAGCCGCCGGCCAGCACCATCGGGGTGACCAGCACCGTCGCGACGGCGAACAGGTAGTTGAAGACCACGAAGAAGACCACCATCGCCACCAGGCTGTGCCGGCGCACGATGTAGCGCCAGCCGGTGACCACCTCGCGCAGCAGCGGCTCCTCCTGCCGGTCGAACAGCGCGTCGGGGAAGCGGACCAGCAGCAGGCAGGTGACCCCGGTCAGGAAGGTCGCCATGTCGAAGAGCACCACACCGTGCAGGCCGATCAGCGAGACCAGCACGCCACCGGCCAGGACGGCCATCATGTCGCCCGCACCGGTGCCGAGTTGGGCGAGGCCGTTGGCCTGTCCGAGGTAGCGCTTGGGCACCAGCTGGGTGATCGCGGCCAGATAGGCCGGGCGTTGGAAGGCCGAGCAGACCGCCCCGACGCAGGCCACCAGATAGATGTGCCAGACCTCCAGGAGGTCGGCCCAGAGCAGGAGACCGAGCGAGAGCATCGCGGCCGCGGCCACCGTGTCCGTGACGATCATGATCTTGCGGCGGTCGATCCGGTCGGCCAGCGCGCCCGCGATCGGCAGCAGCAGCACGGCGGGCAGCACCGCCACCACCGAGATCATCGCGAAGTCGAAGGCCGAGCCGGTCTGCTGGTAGACCCAGACGCCGAGGGCGAAGGTGGAGAGGCTGGTGCCGATCATCGAGACGAACTGGCCGATCGCCACCTTGGCGAAGGTGCCGAGCTCGGCCCGGGCCGCCGGCCGCTTGGCCGCGACCTGCTCGGCCACCGCCCCGGTGGCGGTGAACTCGGCCAGCACCCGGGCGAGTTCGTCGGCCTGGTGCTTGAGGAAGTAGTGCCCGGCCCGTGGGATGACGGCCAGGTCGACGGCCTCGCCGAAGTGCTCCCACTCGGCGTACCGCTCCTCGTACAGCTGGGTGGCGCGGTCCTTCTCGCCCACCACGCAGAGGATCGGCGCCGCGATCCGGGCCGGGCGGGCGTCCCCGTACGCCTGGGTGTAGAAGTCCTCCGCCTGCCGGACGTCGTGGCGCAACGCCCGTACCAGGAAGTCCTGTTCCTCCTGGTCGTAGACGTCGGTGAAGCCGCCCATGGCGCGCAGGTAGTCGAGGTAGGAGCGGTTGGAGAGCATCCGGTCGCCGGGCAACCGCTTGGCCATCCACTCGGCGAACCGGCCGGGCAGCCGGGCCGCCGGGAAGGTCCCGCCGAGGGCGACGCCGCGCAGGTCGACGCCGGCCGCCTCCAGCCGGGAGCCGAGCGCGGTGGCGAGCGCACCGCCGAGGCAGTGGCCGTAGAGCAGCACCGGGCCCTCGATCCGCTCGGTGATCTGCTCGACCAGGTGGTCCGCCAGGGCGCCGAGTTCGACGAGCTCGTCGTCGGGCCTGCTCGGATCGTGCCCGGGCAGCTCGACGGCGTACAGCCGGTGGCCGGCCGGCAGCGCGTCCGCGAGCGGCTGGAAGGTGATCGGACTGCCGCCGCCGTACGGCACGCAGACCACGCTCACCTCGGCAGGCGCCGTGCCGCGGGTCAGCCGGTGCAGCAGGGTGCGCGGTCCCTCGTCCCCGGTGCCGGCGGCCCGGGCGTCGAGCAGCGCGGCGAGTTCGCGGACGGTGGGGTGCTGGAACAGGTCGATCACCGAGAGGCCCCGGCCGATCAGGCGGACGGCGTGCACCGCGGAGAAGGAGTCGCCGCCGAGCGCGAAGAAGTCGTCCGCCGGGCCGGGTTCGTCGACGGCCAGCACGGTGCGGTAGGCGGCGGCCACCTCGTGCTCGGTGGCGGAGGACAACGCGCCCCCGCCCTCGGCCGGGCGGGCGGCGGCCGGCTCGGGCAGCGCGGCCCGGTCGACCTTGCCGTTGGCGTTCAGCGGCAGGGCGTCCAGCACGACCAGCGCGGCGGGCACCATGTAGTCCGGCAGCCGGGTGCGCAGCGCGGCGCGCAGGGCGGCCGGGTCGGGGGCGGCCGCCGGGTGGGCGGGCACCAGGTAGCCGACGAGGGTGCGGGCGGCGCCCTCGCCGCGCGCCACCACCACGGCCTCGCGCACCTCGGGGCGGCCGGTGAGTTCGGCCTCCACCTCGCCGATCTCGACCCGGAAGCCGCGGATCTTCACCTGGTGGTCGATCCGGCCGAGGAACTCGACGGCGCCGTCCTCCCGGCGGCGGACCAGGTCTCCGGTGCGGTAGCTCCGGCGGCCGTCGACCCGGACGAACCGCTCGGCGGTGAGGTCGTCCCGACCGAGGTAGCCGCGGGCCACGCCGGCGCCGGAGACGTACAGCTCGCCGGGGACGCCGATCGGCACCGGGCGCCGCCGGGCGTCCAGGACGTGGGCGCCGACGTTGCCGAACGGCAGGCCGAGCGGCGCGGTGGCGGCGTCCCCGAGGTCGGCCGGGACGGCGGCGCCGAGCATCGACACCGTGGTCTCGGTCGGGCCGTAGTGGTTGTGCAGCAGCAGGTCCGGGCGGGCGGCCCGGATCCGGGCCACCAGGTCGGGCCGCAGGGCCTCGCCGGCGCAGATCAGCAGCCGGCCGGGGAGGATCCCGGCGAGCCCGGCGCCGTGGGCCGCGAGGCCCTCCAGGTGGCTGGGGACGAGCTTCATCGCGTCGATCCGGTGGACAGCCGTGTAGGCCGCGAAGGCGTCCGGATCGGTGGCCTGGTCACGGGTGAGCAGGTGCAGGCAGCCGCCGCCGGTGAGCGCGCCGAACACGTTGGTGGTGCCGAGGTCGGCGGCGAAGGTGGAGACCAGGGCCCAGTCCCAGCCCCGCTGGTCGCCGCCGATCCGCTCGCGCAGCCCGTGCAGGTAGTTGCGGACGTTGCGGTGCTCAACGGCGACGCCCTTGGGCGCCCCGGTGGAGCCGGAGGTGAAGATCAGATAGCAGAGGTTCTCCGGGCCGGCCCCGGCCTCGGGGGCCGGGCACGGCGCCACCGGGGCGTCCAGCGGCTCCGGGACGACGACCGGGGTGCCGGCCACCCGGCCGGCCAGGTCGTCGGTGGTGACCACGGCGGCGGCCCCGGCGGCCGCCAGCAGCGCCCGGATCCGCTCGTCCGGGTAGACCGGGTCGAGCGGCAGGTAGGCGCCGCCGGCCTTGAGGATGCCGAGCATGCCGACGACCAGCGCGGCCGAGCGCTCGACCAGCAGCCCGACCGGACGGTCCGGACCGACCCCGAGCGCGCGCAGCCGGTGGGCCAACGCGTTGGCGCGGTTGTCCAGTTCGGCGTAGTCGAGGACGCCGTCGGCGCCCCGGACGGCCGGTGCGCCGGGGGTGCGGCGGGCCTGCTCCTCGACCAGGCCGTGCAGGGTGGCTCCGAGGTCCCAGTCGCGCGGGGCGCCGTCCCACTCGGCCAGCCGGCGCTGCTCGGAGGGGGTGAGCAGCGGCAGCTCGGCGAGCGGCCGGTCGGGGGCCTCGGCCATCGCGTCGAGCACGGTGCTGAGATGGCCGAAGACCCGTCGTACGGTCGGCTCGTCGTACAGCTCGGCGCGCCAGACCAGGTCGGCGCAGAGCTCTCCGCCGTGGTCGACGACGGCGACCGAGAGGTCGAACTTCGCGGTGTCGGTGCCGATCGGCCGCCAGTCGGCCCGCAGCCCGGGCAGGTCGAGGTCGGCCCGGTCCTGGTTGTGGACGTTGAGCATGACCTGGAAGAGCGGGGTGTGGGCGAGTTCGCGTTCCAGGCCGAGGGAGTCGACCAGCCGCTCGAACGGCAGGTCCTGGTGGCCGAAGGCGCCCAGGGTGCCTTCGCGGACCCGCTCCAGCAGCTGCCGGACGCTCGGGTCGCCGGAGAGGTCGGTGCGCATCGCCAGGGTGTTGACGAAGCAGCCGACCAGCGGCTCCGTCTCGCTGCGGGTGCGCCCGGCGACCGGCGTGCCGACCACGACGTCCTGCGCGCCGGTGTAGCGGGACAGCACGGTCTGCAGGGCGGCGAGCAGCACCATGTAGACGGTGCCGCCGGTCTGCTCGGCGAGCGCCCGGATGCGGCGGGTGCGCTCGGCGCCGAACTCGACGGTGATCCGCCGGCCGTCGGTGCCGGCCACCGCGGGACGCGGGCGGTCGGTGGGCACGGTAACGGTGGCGGTGGCGCCGCGCAGGCGCTCCTGCCACCAGGCCTGCTGGCGGGCCAGCTCGTCGGCCAGCTCGGTCTGCTGCCAGTACGCCACGTCGGCGTACTGGAGGGGCAGCGGCTCGAAGGCCGGTGCGCGGCCCTCCCGGCGGGCGCCGTAGGCGGTGGCGAGGTCGGCGAAGAACACGCCGATCGACCAGCCGTCGGCGGCGATGTGGTGCAGCACCAGGCTCAGCACCGCGCCCTCGGCGGTGCGCAGCAGGGTGGCCCGGACCGGCAGGTCCGCCGCGAGGTCGAACGGGCGGCGGGCGTCCTCCTCCAGCCGGGCGTCCACCTCGTCGGCGGGGATGTCGGCGGTGGCGAGGATCAGCGGGGCGGCGGTCAGCGGCCGCGGCCGGACCTCGCCGTCGACGGTCGGGTAGACGGTGCGCAGCACCTCGTGCCGGTCGAGGACGTCGGTGAGCGCGGCGGCCAGTGCGGCGGTGTCCGGCTCGCCGGTGAGGTGGAGGGCGAGCGGGATGTGGTAGGCCGCGCTGTCCGGCTCGTACTGGGCGAGGAACCACATCCGGCGCTGGGCCGAGGAGAGCGGGGCCGGGGTGCCCTCGGGGCGGGGCGCGACGCCCCGGCGGGCGGGCTCGCCGGTGCCGGCGTCCCGGGCGGCCTTCGCGGCCTTGGCCGCGGCGAGCCGACGGCGGAGCAGCTCCTGGCGTCTCGCCTCCCGGTCCGGCCGGTCGCCGGTGGTGTGCTGGTCGCTCATACCGTCTCCCCCGTCAGTGCGCCGATGCCGTCCTCGGCGTCCATGCCGTCCATGCCGTCGATCTCGTCGATCTCGTCGAGCAGTCGCTCCTCTATTCGGCGGGCCATCGCGGCCAGCGTGCGGGACTCGAAAACGCTGCGCAGCGGCAGGTCGATCTCGAAGGTGTCGCGGACCCGGGCAGCCATGCGGGTGGCGAGCAGCGAGTGGCCGCCGAGCGAGAAGAAGTCGTCGTGCCGGGAGACCCGCTCGACGCCGAGGACCTCCTGCCAGAGGTCGGCCAGCAGTTCCTCGCAGTCGCCCTCCGGCGGGGCACCGGCACCCCCGGAGGGCGGCACCGGCAGCGCGGCCCGGTCGATCTTGCCGCTGGGGGTCAGCGGCAGCCGGTCGAGCAGGACGAGCGCGGCGGGCACCATGTAGTCGGGCAGCCGGGCGCCGAGCGCGGTGCGCAGCGCGTCCTCCCCGACGGTGCCGTCGGTGACGGCGTACCCGGCGAGGACGGGACCGGCCGGGCCGTCGGCCAGCCGGGCGGCGCCGGCGGTGACACCGGGGACGGCGGTCAGCGCGGCCTCGATCTCGCCGAGTTCGATCCGGAAGCCGCGCAGCTTGACCTGGGCGTCGGTGCGGCCGTGGTACTCCAGCCGGCCGTCGGCGCGGCGGCAGGCGAGGTCGCCGGTGCGGTACATCGGCGCGCCCTCGGGGCGGCCGGGCTCGGGGACGAACCGCTCGGCGGTGAGGTCCGGGCGGCCGTGGTAGCCGAGCGCGACACCGTCGCCGGCGATGCAGAGCTCGCCGATGCCGTTGACCGGGACGGGCCGCCCGGCCGTGTCGAGCAGGTGCAGCCGGGTGTTGGCGACGGGCGCGCCGAGCGCCACCACTCCTCCGTGGGCGGCGAGTTCGGGCGTGACCCGCTGGATGGTGGACCAGACGGTGGTCTCGGTGGGGCCGTAGAGGTTCCAGAGCGCGCCGGTGCGCTTCAGCAGGGTCTCGGCGAGGTCTGCGGTGAGCGCCTCGCCGCCGCAGAGCGCGGTCAGCCCGGGTCTGCCCGGCCAGTCGGCCTCCAGCAGCAGCCGCCAGGTGGCCGGGGTCGCCTGGAGGTGGGTGACCGCGCGCCGCTCCAGCCAGTCGGCCAGCGCACGGCCGTCGGTGGCGGTGGCGCGGTCGGCGATCTCCACCCGGGCGCCGGTGACCAGGGGCAGCCACAGCTCCAGGCCGGCGATGTCGAAGGTCACGGTGGTGACGGCGGCCATCACGTCGCTCGCGGTGAGGCCGGGTTCGCGGCCCATCGAGGTGAGGAAGTTGACGATCGCGCGGTGCGGGACGGCCACGCCCTTGGGCGTGCCGGTGGAGCCGGAGGTGTAGAGCAGGTAGGCGCGGTCCTCCGGCCCGACCGGGACGGCCGGCAGCTCCGGTGCGGCGGCCGCCTGCGGGCCGTCGACCAGGACGACGGTCCGCCCGTCGAGCAGCGCGTCCCCGGCGGTGGACCGTTCGGCGACCAGCAGGGTGACGCCGGCGTCGTCGAGCACCGCCCGGTTGCGGGCCAGCGGCTGGTCGATGTCGAGCGGCAGGTAGGCGGCGCCGCTGCGCAGCACGCCGAGCAGGGCGGCGGGCAGCAGCCGGCCGCGCCGGACGGCGACCGCCACCAGGGTGCCGGGGCCGGCCCCGTGCCCGGCCAGCAGATGGGCCAGCCGGCCCGCGGTGGCGTCGAGTCCGGCGTAGTCGAGGACGCCGTCGTCGGCGGAGACGGCCACCGCCTCCGGGGTGCGGGCGGCCTGGGCGGCGACCAGCTCGTGCAGACGGAGGTCGGGCAGCGCCGCCGCGGGGCCCTCGGCGGGCGCCACGGCCTCCGGCCCGGTGGCCGGGAGCATCGCCAGCTCGCCGAGCGGGCGGTCCGGTTCGGCGACGGCGGCGGCCAGCAGGGCCACCAGGTGGTCCAGCGCGGCCCGGACGGACCGCTCGTCGTAGCGCGAGGTGCGGTACTCGGCGGAGAGCAGCGGGCCCTCGGCCGGGAACTCCAGGAACAGCGACAGGTCGGTCTTGGCCGTGCCGTTGCACACCTCGGCGACGAACTGCAGGCTGAGGCCGGGGAGTTCGAGGCCGGCCACCGGGTGGTTCTGGACCGCGAGCAGGACCTGGGCGATCGGTGAGGCGGTCAGCCCGGCGGAGCCGCCGACCCGGCGGACGTGCTCCAGGAACGGGTAGCCGCTGTGCTCGGCGGCCTCCAGCACCACCGGACGCACGCGCGCGACCAGTTCGCGGAAGGTGTCGGTGCCGGCCGCGTCGAAGCGGAGCGCGACGGTGTTGATCAGCGAGCCGAGCACCTGCTCCAGCTCGGGCACCGGCCGGACCGCGAACGGGCTGAGCACCGCGAGGTCCGTGCGGCCGCTGTAGCGGTGCAGCACGCCGCCGAGCGCGGCCAGCACGGCCATGTAGAGGCTGGCGCCCTCCTGCGCGGCCCAGCGCTCGGTGGCCCGGATCAGCTCGGTGTCGAGCCGGCGGGCGATCCGGCGGCCGGCCGTGTCGTACGGGTTGGGGTGCGGGCGGTCGCCGGGCAGGTGCTGGTCGGCGTCGAGGCCGAACAGCCCGTCGCCCCAGCGCAGCGCGCCGTCGCGGGCGGCCGCGTGGGCGCGCTCCTCCCAGCGGGCGATGTCGGAGAACTGCAGCTGAGGCTCGGCGAGTTCCCCGCCCTGGTAGGCGCGGCCGAGTTCGGCCAGCAGCAGCCCGGCGGCCCAGCCGTCCATCGCGGCGTGGTGGACGGTGATCAGCAGCTCGTGCCGGTCGGTCCCGGTGCGCACGGCGAGGGCGCGCAGCAGCTGCCCCCCGGCGAGGTCCAGCGCCCGGGCGGCCTCGGTGCGCAGCGCGGCGTCCAGCTCCTCCTCACCGGCTCCGGCGAGGTCGAGCAGCGGCACGTCGACGGGGTACGGCGGGCGGATCTCCGCGGTCACCTCGCCGTCGCGGTCGGCGAACGCGGTGCGCAGCACCTCGTGCCGGCGGACCACCTCGCTCAGCGCCCGGCCGAGGGCGAAACGGTCCAGCGTGCCGACGGCGCGGAAGCGCAGCGGCACGTTGTAGAGCGGACTGCCGGGCTCCAGCGACTCGTGCAGCCAGAGCTCGCGCTGGAAGCCGGTGGGGCGGGCGGGCAGCGCGGCCTCCCGCACGGGCGGGGCGACGGACGGACGGCCGCCGCCCCCCTTGGCGACCCGGACGGCGAGCGCGGCGACGGTCGGCGCGGCGAAGAACTCGGCCAGCGGGACGCGGGTGCCGTAGGCGCGCTCGATCCGGGCGAGCAGTCCGGCGGCGAGCAGCGAGTGCCCGCCGAGGTCGAGGAAGACGTCGTGCACGCCGACCCGCGGGACGCCGAGCAGTTGCTGCCAGAGCTCGGCGATCCCGGTCTCGACCGGGGTGCGGGGCGCGACGAACAGCTCCTGGTCGCCCCGGCTCCGGGCGACCGGCGGGAGCGCCCTGCGGTCGGTCTTGCCGTTGGGGGTCAGCGGCAGCCGCGCCAGCACGCCGACGGCCAGCGGCACCATGTAGCCGGGCAGCGCCGCGGCGCAGTGCGCGCGCAGCTCGGCCGCGGTGGGGTCGGCGGCGCCGGGCCCGGGCTGGACGAAGGCGGCGAGGTAGTCGCCGGCCTCGTCCCGCTGGACCACGGCGGCGGCGGCCTCGACGGCGGGGTGGGTCGCGAGCACCGCCTCGATCTCGCCCAGCTCGACGCGGAAGCCGCGTACCTTCACCTGGTGGTCGACCCGGCCGTGGTACTCCAGCTCCCCGCCCGGCAGGCGGCGCACCAGGTCCCCGGTGCGGTAGCAGCGCTCGCCGTCGACGGTGACGAAGCGCTCCTCGGTGAGGTCCGGGCGGCCGTGGTAGCCGCGGGCGAGGCCCTCGCCGGAGAGGTACAGCTCACCGATGCCGCCGTCCGGTACGGCGCTCCGGCGCTCGTCGAGCACGTGGCCGGTGGTGCCGGGCAGCGGGCGGCCGATCAGCGGCTCCTCGCTGCCGCCCCGGTCGACCAGCGACCAGGTGGAGTAGACGGTGTCCTCGGTGGGCCCGTAGAGGTTGTAGACCCGCTCGACCCGCGGTTCGCCGTAGACCTGGTCGGCCAGCCGGCGCGGCAGCGCCTCGCCCGCCAGGTTGACCACGCGGACGCCGCCCGGCAGGCCCCTGCCGCCGGGAAGGGCGCCACCGCGCAGCAGCGCCGCCATGGCGCTCGGCACGGTGTTGACCAGGGTCACCTCGTCGCGGGCCGGCAGCTCGGGCAGGGCGAGGACGTTCTCCGCCACCACGACCGTGCCGCCGACGGCGAGCGGGAAGAACAGCTCGTAGACCGAGATGTCGAAGCAGACCGAGGTGCCGAACAGCACGCCCGCGACGTCGGCCGGCCCGTAGGTCCGGGCGGCCCAGCGGAGCATCGCGTTGACGCCGCGCTGGGTGACCGCGACGCCCTTGGGCCGGCCGGTGGAGCCGGAGGTGTAGAGGACGTAGGCGAGGGAGTCGGCGCCGGCGCCCGGGGCGAGCGGTGCGCGGGGGCTCTCGGCGTCCGTGTACAGCAGGGTCGCGCCGGCGCCGGCCAGCAGGTGCTCGTGGGCGCGGTCGGTGAGGACCACGGGCGCCTGCGCGTCGCCGATCACCAGCTCCAGCCGGTCCCGCGGGTAGGCCGGGTCGAGCGGCACGTAGGCGCCGCCGGCCCGCAGGACCGCCAGCAGGGCGATCACGAGGTCCGCCGTGCGCGGCAGGCAGACCGCCACCAGGGTTTCGGCGCGTACTCCTGCGGCGGCCAGGCGGCCGGCCATCGCGTCGACGGCGGCGGCCAGCTCGCGGTAGGTCAGCCGCCGGTCGCCGTCGATCACCGCCGTCGCCCCGGGGGTCCGGCCGACCTGTGCGTCGACCAGATCGGCCAGCGAGGCCGTCGGGTCCGGTGGAGCCAGTGGAGGAAGTCCCGTCGAACTCATCAACTCTCCTGAGGGATGGCCCTGCGCCGACTTGTGGTCGGCTGGAAATGGGCGGTGTGCCCTCGGAGATGGTGGGGTAACGGTCTCCGGATGACCAGCACATCTCCATCACTCGTTCGATATGCCGGAAAGATCACCTGCCCATCACCACGGAGCGGTACGAGTACGTGACGGTTCGTCGACGATTCCTGCCGGTTGCCGAAGCCCGTGACATCCGCGCGCGGTGCCGATACGGTCTCCCCAGTAGCCGACGGGGCATCAGCTCCGGGGCGGCAAAGGGCCTTCGACCTCGGATGTCTTGACCTGAACCCGTCATTTCGGTGCCTGAAGCAGCGTCAGCCGACCACCCCCGAAGGCTCACGACCCCCTCGGCAGCGCCCGCCGTGCGCGGCCGGCCGCACCACCGCCGCGCGACCGCGCGATCCGGCCCGCCTTCACGCGGTACGCACATGTCCGCAGCGGGTCCGCCCCTTCGCCCGGATTCCGGCGGATCGGGGCGGCCCGGCCCCGTCCAGACACCCGGCCCGGCACCCGACCGGCGCCCGCCCCTGCACCCGGCCCGGCGCCCGGGTGCAGGGGCGGGGCTGCGGCGGCCCCGCGAGGGGTGAGAATGGACGCCATGTCCCGACGCCGCTCCGCGCCCCGCGCCGCCACCCCCGCACCCCGCCTGCTGCCCTCCTCGCCCTGCCCCTGCGGCCTGTCCGCCGCGTACGGCGACTGCTGCGGCCGCTACCACCGGGGCCTGGCCGCCGCGCCGACCGCCGAGGCGCTGATGCGCTCGCGCTTCAGCGCCTTCGCCGCCCACGACGAGGCGTACCTGCTCCGCTCCTGGCACCCCGACACCCGGCCGGACGCGATCGACGTCGATCCCACGCTGCGCTGGACCGGGCTGGAGGTGCTCTCCACCACCGACGGCGGCCGCTTCCACGCCGAGGGCACCGTCGCCTTCCGCGCCCACTACACCGAGGGCCGCGACCAGGGGATCCTGACCGAGCACAGCCGCTTCGTCCGGTACGAGGGCGCCTGGGTGTACCTGGACGCCCTCGCGGTGGACTGACCGGCCCCCGGACCGGACCGGGCCGGACCGGGCCGGGGGCCCTGACCGGGCCGCCGGCGGCGCACCGGCGGCGGCTACAGGTAGTCGTCCAGCCGGGCGAGGGCGAAGCCCTGCGCGGTGACGTCGTTCACGACCTTGCGGAGCAGGTCGGGCATGGTGCCCGGCCACAGGTCGGTGCCCCGGAAGTGGGTGAGGATGATGTCCCCCGCGTGCAGCCGCTGGTCGTCGTAGCGGTACTCCATGTGGTCGGGGAAGGCCTCCTCGTTCCAGAGCGGCACCGCCTCGATGCCGCAGGAGGCGGCGGCCCGCAGGGTGTCGTCGTTGTACTCGCCGTACGGGGGCCGGAACAGCCGGGGCCGGGTACCGATCTGCCCCTCCAGCTGGTCCTGCTGGCGGCAGATCTCGTCCCGCTGCACGTCGTAGCCGAGCACCTTGAGGTTGCGGTGGTTGATGGTGTGGTTGTTCACCGCGTCGCCCTGGGCGGCGAGGTCGCGGAAGTAGCCGTAGTCGGCGCGCGCGAGGTAGTCGGCGACGAAGGTGCTGAGCGGGATTCCGAGCTCCGCCGCCATCCGGGAGAACTCCGGGTCCTTCTCCGCGCCGTCGTCGACGGTCAGGAAGACGATCTTCTCGTCGGTCGGGACGCGGTACACCACCGGCGGCCGCCCGTCCTGGAGCCGCACCCCCTGCACCGGCTTCAGCTCCGGCTTGGACACCGGTGGACGCGGCGCCCGCAGCGGCAGCCGGTCCACCCCCCAGCGCCGCGCGGTCTCCAGCGCCTCGCGGACGGCCGTCTCCCGGCGCGCCACCGCCTCGCTGCTGGTCTCCTCCTCCGCCCGGGCCAGACCGGGCAGCGCCAGCGGCACGGCCGGCGGCCGGGGTCCGCCCCGCTCGGCGGTGGAGGTGGCGGCCGGGGCGGCCGGGGCGGGGGCGGCGCTCAGACCGGCCCGCGAGGACGGCGCCTGGTGTCCGGTCGGCGCGGCGCAGCCGGCGATCACCGCCGCCAGGCAGACCGCCGCCACGAGGCCGGTTCCGGCCCGGCGACTCCCCCTCAGCCCTCCATTAATACGATGATCTGATGGTGTGTCCATGGAGCACTGCTCCCCCGCCACGCCCACCGGCCAATCCCACCGTCACCCACCCGGCGCAACACCGGTCCGCGCAGGTCACCGGGCCGTCCAGCCCGGATAACCGTTCGCGCCGGGCACCGTCCGACGCCGATAATCCGGCGCATGACCACCACCACCCCGCGCACGAACGACCGCTGGGCCATCGAACGGGCCGATGTGAACTCCGAGGAGGCGCAGGCACTGCTGCGCGCGTACTACATCGACGTCGCCAACCGGTACTACCGGCTGCACCTGGGCCGGGACGGCACGCCCGAGGAGATCGAGACCGGCCTGGCCGACTCCCCCAGCGACGACCTCGCGGAGCCGACCGGCCTCTTCCTGCTCGGCCGCCTCGGCGGGGCCCCGCAGGCCTGCGCCGGCCTGCGGGTGCTCGACGACCGCACGGTGGAGCTGACCAGGGTCTTCGTCCGGCACGCGGCCCGCGGCACCGGCGGCGGCGGGCTCCTGCTCGCCGCCGTGGACGAGGGCGCCCGAGCACTCGGCGCCGAGCGCGTCGTGCTCGACACCCGGCTCGACCTCGTCGAGGCCCGGGCGCTCTACACCCGGCACGGGTACCGCGAGATCCCGGCGTACACCAGCGGGGCGTACGCCGAGGTCTGGTACGGCAAGGACCTCACCGAGCAGTAGGGGCAAGGCGGTTGACGCCGGTCGCGACCCACCGGCCGGCGGGGCGGGGGCTGGAGGGAGCAGTACGCGCGGCGGCCCCGAAGTCCAGCCCGGGCGGCGCATCCACACCGGAGATTCGTCGCGCCCCGCGGCTCGCGCGGGGCGACGGCTCGCGGCGAGGGGGCCCGGCGGGGCGGTTTCCCGTCCCCAGCTCCCGCCCCCGCCCAGGAGTCGCGTGGCGGGCGGGGGTGAGAGCATGAAGAACGGCCGCCGGACCTGGCCAGGTGCTCCGACGGCCGTGGCCCCGTCCGTCAGGGGGCGGAGCACTTCGAACGCTATGACAGTCCGCAGCCACTCGGCTACCGCGGTGGGCCGTCCGGGGGATGCCGCGTGTCGCGCGGCCTCCCGGACCGTCCGACCGATCCGCTACGATCCGTGCTCGAAAGGTCGCCCTGCGGCACCGGCGGACCTCGCCGCCGCACTCCGGGACACGACACGAAAGCGGTGATCACCCTGGCCAGGCCGCGCTCCAGCCTCGTCATCGCACTGGCACTCGCGACGGCGGTGCTCGGCGCCGCGGTGCCGCCCGGCACGGCCGCGGCGGACGCTCCGGCCGCCGGCGTCGGTGACCCGGTCTTCCCCCAGCTCGGGAACGCCGGCTACGACGTGCAGGGCTACGACCTCGACCTCCGCTACCGCCCCGACAGCCGCACGGTCGACGGCACCGCCGTGCTGACGGCGCGGGCGCTCACCGCCCTGCCCAGCCTGGAGCTGGACGCGCTCGGCCTGGACGTGCACGCCGTCCGGGTCGACGGCCGGCCGGCCGCGTTCCGCGCGCACGACGAGAAGCTGACCGTCGTCCCGGCCCGTCCGGTGCGCCGCGACGCCACGCTCCGGGTGACGGTCGACTACTCGGCCGACCCCGCCGCGAAGCTGCCGCACACCGGCTGGGTCCCCACCCCCGACGGCTTCGCGGTGGCCGGTCAGCCGGACGGCGCGCACACCGTGTTCCCGTGCAACGACCACCCGAGCGACAAGGCCCGCTTCACCGTCGCCGTCACCGCGCCGGACGCGCTGTACGGGGTGGCCAACGGCCGGCTCACGACGACCGAGCGGCGCGACGGCGGGCAGACCACCCGCCGGTACGTCTCGCGCGAGCCGATGGCCACCGAGCTGGTGCAGGTGTCGGTCGGCGACTACACGGTGCGCGAGCGCACCGGCCCGGGCGGGCTGCCGCTGCGGGACGTCGTCCCGACCGCGCGCGCCGCCGATCTGGAGCCCGCCCTCGCGCTCACCCCGGGCCAGCTGGCCTGGGCCGAGCAGCACCTCGGGGCCTTCCCGTTCGAGACGTACGGGCTGCTGCCCGCCAACACCGACGACCCGGCGGCCTTCGGCTTCACCGGGCTGGAGACGCAGACCCTCACCCTCTACAAGCCGAACTTCCTGCGCCAGCCCGAGCCCCTGATCGGCTCGCACATGATGCACGAGCTGGTGCACTCGTGGTTCGGCGACAGCGTCTCGCCGCGCACCTGGGCGGACCTCTGGCTGAACGAGGGCCACGCCGACTTCTACGGCCTGATGTACCGCTACGAGCGCGGCTGGCCGGACTCGGGCGGCTTCGCCACCCTCACCGACCGGATGCGCGACGTGTACGCCAAGGGCGACCAGTGGCGCCACGACTCCGGGCCGGTCGCCTCGCCGACCGCCGCCGACCTCTTCGACAGCCAGCGGTACACCGGCGGGGCCCTGGTGCTGTTCGCCCTGCGCGAGTGGGTCGGGGCGGCCGCCTTCGACCGGATCGAGCGGACGTTCCTCCGCCGGCACCGGGACGGCACGGCCACCACCGCGGACTACATCCGGACCGCCTCGGAGGTGTCCGGCCAGGACCTCACCGCCTTCCTCACCGAGTGGCTCTACGGCGACCGGACCCCGGCCATGCCGGGCCACCCGGACTGGACCGTCACGCCGGTCACGCCGACCGACCGCGCGGCCGACCGGTCCGTCCCGGCGCCGCGCGGCAGCGGGACGCTCTGAGCCGGCTCCCCTCCGGGGTGCCGGACCCACCCGGTGCGGCGGGCCCCTCCCCGCCTCCCGGCCGGCCACCGTCGCCACGGCCCCGCCGTACGCCGGAGCGCGCCGGTCCGGTGCGCTCGGGCGCCCATCGCGCGCCCTGTACGACGGGGGTCCGCGGGCGCATCGTGGTCACACGGCCCGCCCGCCGCCCGGCCGAGTTCCGGCCGGCTCGCGGGCCGTCCAAGGTCCGCGCGCCGGCCGGCCCCGGCGGCCCGCTCCGGACGATGCCGAGGCCCCGCCCGTGACGCCCGGCGGGGGCCGCGGCGCCGGTCCGCGACGCACTGCTGGAAAATGTGCCCTTCCGGCAGGCAACCCGTTCGACCTCCCATCGCGTTCAGCAGCCGTGAGTAGGACGACGACGGCACGGCCACCACGGCCGGCGATGACGGCGGGAACGACGGGAGCACCATGGCGGGGGCGGCACGATGAGGGATGCGACACCGGACTTCGAGGAGTTCGTCGCCGCCCGCAGCCCGCGCCTGCTGCGGATGGCCTGGCTGCTGACCGGCGATCCGCACCTCGCCGAGGACCTGCTGCAGACGGCGCTCGCCAAGGTCTGGCCCCGGTGGGAGAAGATCGCGATCGATCGGCCGGAGGCGTACGTCCGGCGGGTGCTGGTGAACTCGCACGTCTCCTGGTGGCGGCGCCGTTGGCACGGGGAACTGCCGCACGGCGAACTGCCGGAGCAGCCCGTGACCTCGGACCCGTTCGAGGAGCTGGTGGTCGGCGAGGTGGTGGCCGCCGCCGTCCGGGCACTCCCGCCGCGGCAGCGCGCGGTGGTCGTGCTGCGGTATTTCGAGGACCTGAGCGTCGAGGAGACCGCCGAGGCACTCGGCTGTACCACGGGCACGGTCAAGAGCCAGACGCACCGGGCGCTGCAGGCCCTGCGCGGCAAGATGCCCACCCGGGAGCTGCTGCTGGAGGGGGGACGCCGTGACCTGGTCTGACCCCGACCGCCCCGACCGCCGGCCCGGACACCCCGGGTTCGGCGACCCCGTGCTCGGCGCCCCCGACGGCCTCTCGATGGCGGACGCCGAGGTGGAGGACGAGCTGCGCGTGCTGCTGCAGCGGGCCGCCCCGCACCTGCCCGCGCCCGCCGACCGGATGGACCGGATCCGCGAACTCGCCGCCCGCAACCGCCGCCGGCGCCGGGCGGCCGGGCTCGGGGCCGGGCTGACCGGGGGCCTGCTCGCCGCCGCGCTGGCCGCCGCCCCGGCCATCGCCCCCGCGCCGACGCACACCGCCCTGCGTCCCTCGGCGGGCGGACCGGCCGCCGACGCACCCGGGAACGGGGCCCCGTCGCCGAGCCTGCCACCGGAGGGCGCGAGCCCGGCGCCGAGCGTCTCCCCGAGCTCCCTGCCCGTCGCCGAGGACGACTGGCAGGCCGTCCGGTACCCGGAACTCAACAGTGTGATCATCCGGGTGCCGCCTGGCTGGTCCACCCTGGTCGTGCGCTCCCCCGACCCGCTGCGCGCGACCGGGTACACGGCCAGCCAACCGCTGGCGGGCGGGCCCGAGTGCGCACCCGAGCCGGGCTACTGCACGCCCCTCACCGCCCTGGCGACCGACGGCGCACTCGTCAGCATGACCCTGCTCAGGGACCCGGCCTACCTCGGGAAGATCGCGGGGAGCACGATGGCCGTGCAGGACTCCACGATCGACAAGGAGTGCAGCCTCCGCGGCGGCACCAGCCAGCTCACCGGGTACCGGACCATCGCCCTGGGCGACGCGGTGGCGGTGGTCGAGCTGACCGCCTGCCTGAACCACGCGTCCACCCGGACCCTGGGCCTGGTCCAGAAGATCGTCGACTCCGTCCGGATCACCGGCGGCGCCTCGGGGGTCGCCGACGGCAGCCTGGTCGACTGAACCCGCCCGGCCCCGCTCCGCCCACCCCGCATCCCGAAGGCGGTCCCACCATGGCCCTGCCCCGTCGCACCCTCGTCGGCCTGATGCTGCTCCTGCTGGGCTGCGCGCCCGCCACCGCGGGCTCGGCGGCCGCCCCGTCCGCGCCGCCGCGTCCCGGATCCCCGGCGTCCCGGGACGCGGCCGAGCCCCCGCCCCGGTGCACCCGGCGCCGCCGGCACCCCGCGAACCGGCCCCGGCGGGCCTGCCGGGCCGCCGGGCCGGCCCCCGACCGGGGCGGCTCACCGCGGCGGCCCGGCAGGCCCTGGTGGTGAGCGGAACGCCGCCGCCGGGCGAAGGATCCCGCTGACGGCCGCCCGCCCCTCGACGTCCTCGGCGGCGGGCCGGACATCCGTCCTCCGACGGCGGCGGGACCGCGGGTCGCGGGCGGCAGACAGCCCCGGGCCCGGCCGGGTGACCGACTGGGCCCGGGGCGGACGGTGGTCAGTAGCGCAGCACGGCGGCGATCCGGTCGCGGCCGGCGAGCTCGCCGGAGGGGACGAACTGCACCTTGGCGCCGGTGTCCAGGGCACGCTCGACGATCTCGTCGACCATGTCGTCGCGGACGTCCGGCTCGTCGGCGGTGGTGGGCACCAGGTGGCTGTCCGTGACCCGCACCGGCTCCCAGTAGTCCTCCTCGACCGCCAGCAGCGCCGCCCGGCCCTCGTTCACGTTCTGCCAGACCTCGTCGATGCCGGCGGCCAGCGCCTTGACGCTCTGGGCCGAGTCGAGCCGCGCGTGGAGTTCGGCGACGGCCTGCTGCTCCTGCTTCGCGACGATGGGGCGGACGGCCTCGGCGACGGCCGCGGCCGAGGCGTGCCCCAGGCCGCCGCGCGGCACCTGGGCGGCGGCCCGCTTCACGGCGGTGCCGACCTCGTCCAGCAGGGCGAGCGCGGCGGCCTCGCCGAGCACGTACAGCGGGCGCGCGTCGGCCTCCAGGACCGCGGCCAGCGCGGTGTCCGCGTCCCGCAGGAAGCGCCTGGTCTCCTCGTCGCGGAAGGTGCTCGGCACGTCGCCGATCCGCTCCTTGCGCTCGACGTCCCAGTCCGGGCCGACCTGGTCCAGGGGGAAGGCGCCCGCCGTGTGCTCGGACAGCCGCGACGCCGTACCGCCGAACAGCGCGACCCGGTCGGCGGCGACCGTCAGCACCCAGTACGGCGCGCCGGCCGCGTAGGCGGAGACGAGGTTGCGGGTCAGGAAGGTTTCGGAGAACACCACCCGGGCGGCGACGCTCCGGGGCAGCGACCAGACCTGGTGCTCACCGGGCGCCACGAAGATCGCCAGACCGTCCTCGGCGTGCACCAGGTCGATCTCCCGCAGGGCCCGGTCCAACTGCTCCACCACGTCCAGCCGGTCCGCCCGGGACACGGCCTCGTCCGCGTGCAGCCGGTTCTTGGCCTCCGCGATCAGATTGCGCAGGCGCACCGGGTCCTGGGCGTTGTCGGGCTCGCTTCGGTGGGTGGGCAGCAGGATGGAGACGGCCGGGTAGCGCCGGGGGCGGCGCAGTTCGGCGAGGACGGCAGGCGTGAGCTCGGCTGCGTGCATCGGATGCCCTTCTTGTCGCGGTTGCCTCGACATGCTCGGCAGAATCAGATTCTCTTATGGTTTGCCAGCTTTGCCGGATTTGCCTCTCCACCCCTCCCCATCCAAACCCGCTCCTATGCCCGGCGCCACCGAAAAGGTGTCCGTATCCACGGTGGGACCGGGCGCACCGGACCCAGCGGGAGGCCCGCCCCCGCCCACGGAAGATCCGCCGCTCAGCTGAGACGCGATCAGAACCCCCTGATCGTCGGAGAGTTATGTCGTACGGCGGGCCCAGCTCCTACGCTGAGCGCTGTCGCGCGCACCGGCCGGCCACCGCGCTGGACGTGTCCGGCATGCTGCTCGCGGCGCGCGGCCGGCACGGCGGCGCGCGGCGGGCCCTGGCCGAGGCCGGCGGAGCTGCACCGGCGGGTGCACGGCCACGACCACCCCGCGTGGGCGGAGAACCGGTGGCGGCTGGGCCGGGTGGTGGCGGCCGCCGGACAGGACGCGCGGGCCCGCGGGTTGTTCGTCGAGGCACGGGCGGTGCTGGCCGCCCGGCTCGGCCCGGAGCACCCCCGGCTGGTACCGATCGACGCCGCGCTCGCCCGGCTCGGCCCCCGCCCGCGTGACGAGGACGGGTGAAGCCGGTGGCCCGGCCGTAACCCGGGTGGCGCAGTGTCGTTGGGCGGGGCATGAAGAAGCGCAGCTTGCTCGCCGTCGCCTCGCTCGCCGTGGGTGTCGTGGCCTCCCTCACCGCTCCCAGCGCGCACGCGGGCGCGATCGGCGGCCGGGGGGACCTGTCCGGCCCGCTCCAGCAGGGCGGCACGCTGAACGCCGCGCCCGACGCCCTGCCGGGGCAGGTCGGCGACGCCGGCGGGGTGCTCGGCGAGGCCACCGGTCACGTGACCGGTCAGGCGGACGGCCTGATCGGCCTGCCGTCCTGACGCCAGTCCGGGCGGTAGCGGCCGTCCCGGCGGTACCGGCGCTCGGTGGTCAGCCGAGCGGGGCGCCGAGGTCCTGGGTCCAGTAGAGGCCGCCGGGCCCGGTGGTCACGCCGATGCCCACGTCCTTGAAGCCGCAGTCCAGCATGTTCGACTGGTGGATCCCGCCGTCCATCCAACGGGAGACCACGGTGGCGGGGGCGGTCGGGCCCCGGTCGAGGTTCTCGCCCCACTGGGACCAGCGGTAGCCGGCCGCCGACAGCCGGGCGTCCGCGCGGGCGCCGTCGGGGTTGACGTGGTCGAAGTAGCTCCGGGCCACCATGTCGTCCGAGTGCTTCTGCGCCGCCGCGTGCAGCTTGGGGTCGATCCGCAGCGGGGCGCAGCCGACCTTGGCACGCTCGGCGTTGACGAGGTCCACCAGCTGGCGCTCCGGGCTGGGCGGCGTGGCCGGGCGCGCGGTCACCGGGGACGGCGGCGCAGTGACGGCCACCGGCGGCTCGGTGGGTGTCGAGGTCGGCGCCGGCGGGGCCGCCGGGGTCTCGGTGACGGGCGGTTCCGGTACGGACTGCACGGGTATCGCGGGCACCGGCAGGCTGTCGGGCAGGGTGTCGGGCGCGGCGCTCGGGGTGGTCGGTTCGGGCGCGGCGTGCTCGGGTCGCGGATGCGGCCAGACCAGGGCGAGGGTCGCGACGGCCAGCACCGCCGCCGTACCGCCCGCGACGGCCGTCCGACGCCGGATCGGGCCGAACCGGCCCTGCGCTCCCCCCGGTCCGGACGCTCCCCCGGAGCCCGTGGCACCGCCCCCCGGCCCGCCGGCGGAGCCCGGCGGCGGGGTGGAGCCGGCCGCGGCGGCCGCGGCCTGGAGCTGCAGCCCGGTGGGCGAGTCCAGCGGGATCGGCACCAGCGCCAGGCCGGCCAGCAGGCCCTCGGCGGGGAAGAGGTCCCGGCCGAGCCCGTCGCAGCCGGCGCAGCCCCGGATGTGCCGGGCGATGCGCTTGCGCCACACCGAGTCCGGGGTGCCGTCCCAGCCCGCCGTCAGCTCGACCAGCTCCGCGCAGCGCGGGTAGGCGGTGAGCGCCCGGACCACCACCCGGCCCGCCTCCAGCTGCTTCTTCATCCGCTGGACCCGGACCGCGGTGTGCTGCGGCGTCAGGTCGAGCGCCTCGGCGAGTTCGGCCCGGCTGAGTTCGCCGCAGGCCTCCAGCCACCAGAGCGCGAGCAGCTCCCGGTCGTCCGGGTCCAGCCAGCGGGTGGCCTCGGCGACCTCGCGGCGCTGGCCGGACAGCCCCAGCCGCAGGATGGTGAGGTCGGTGAAGTCGGCCCGCGGGTCGGCGAGCTCCCAGGCCTCGTCGAGGCCGCCGACGGTGCTCTGCTGCTGGCCGGTGAAGCGCCGGCGGACCTGGTTCATGGTGATCGCGACCAGCCAGGAGCGGAAGGATTCGGGGTCGCGCAGCCCGTCCAGGCCGTCCAGCGCCCGGATCATGGTCTCCTGGGCCACGTCGTCGACGTCGGCGTGGCCGTTCAACGCACGGCCGGCGACGTTGTAGACCAGCGGCAACCAGGCGGCGACCAGCGCCTCCTGGGCCTGCCGGTCGCCGGACTGGGCCGCCAGCACCAGGGTCGTCCCGGTCCTGCTCTGCACGTCAACGTTCATGGGTACGCACTCCGTCTTGCCGTCATCCGTCCGCCGTTGCCTCCTGGGAGACCTCGGGGAAGTGCTCAGATAACAACAATTCGCGCGGATTCGGAAACGGGGGTTCGAGCGGGGGCCGGAGATCAGGACGGGGAGGCGAAGACCTGGGTCCACCAGGGGCCGCCGGAGCCGGTCTTCACACCGACGCCGATCTGCTTGAAGGAGCAGTTCAGGATGTTGGCGCGGTGGCCGGGGCTGTTCATCCAGGCGTCCATCACGGCAGCCGGGTCCTTCTGACCGCGGGCGATGTTCTCGCCCCAGCTGCTCCAGCGGTAGCCGGTCGCCTCGATCCGGTAGTCCGCGTGCCGGCCCTCGGGGCTGGCGTGGTCGAAGTAGTTGCGGGCCGCCATGTCCTCGCTGTGGCCCTGGGCGGCAGTGGCCAGCCGGGAGTCGGCGGTGAGCGGTCCGCACCCGTTCTGGGCGCGCTGGGCGTTGACCAGGTCCACGACCTGCTGGGCGTACTGGGCCGCGGTGCCGCCCGCGGGGGCGCCGCTCGCGGGGGCCGCGGTGGTCCGGGGCGGCGTCGCGGCCGCGCTCGTCGAGGCCTTCGGGGCGGTGCCCGCGCTCGCGGTGGAGGTCGGCTTGGCGGTCGCCGAGGCCGTGGCCGGGGCGGACGCGGTCGTCGCGGCGGCAGCGGCCGAGGGGCTCTGGCCCGCGGCGGCCGAGTCGGACGGCGCCGGGGTCGCGGTGGCGGCGTGGGCCGGGTCGGCGGCGGACGGGCTGTCGGTGGGCGAGGGCTTCAGCGCCGGGTCGATGACACCGGACCCGGGGATCTGGATCCCGTTGTGGTCCCCGGCCTCCGCCGCGATCTGCGGGTCCAGGGCCACCGTCCACTGCCCGTCCCGGTCGGCGGACCCGTGGTAGTAGCCGTACCCGGCGCCGGCCAGCGCGGCGATCACCCCGGTACCCGCCACCGCGGCGACCACCGCCACCACCGGGCCGACGCTGCGACGGCGGCGGCCCCGACGGCCGCGCCCCCGGTGGCGGTCGGCCGCGCGCCGTGCCGCGCGGCCGCCGTCGGAGGCGTCCGGGCCCCCGACGGCGGGGAGGATCGTCGTCCTGTCTTCGCTGTTCACCTGGGCACACTTCCTGTTCGGGCCGGCCGGTACGGGTGCCGACACCTGGGAGACCCCCCGGCGGCGCGCCGATAACAGAAAGTACGAACGAATTTCCGATGCTCCGGCCTGTGGCCGGTGGCCGGTGGCCGGTCGGACCGGGGGAACCGGGGGGACCTAGGCTTCCGGAGCCTGTCAGCCGGCGGCGTCCGGCGCCATGGCGTAGGTCACGAGCACGGTCCGGTGGGGGACCTGGCCGTCCGTGCCGCGGGCCCGGTGGCCGTCGTCGGCGGTGCTCCAGCGGACGGCGTGCCGGCCGCGCCCGGCGGCGGTCGCCCTGAACCGGGCGAGCGGCGCGTCCACCGCAGCGCCGGCCCGGACGTCCGCGGCATGACGGGCCGTCGGATCCCTTCCACTGGACGGTACGGCCAAGAGCCCCGGCCGGTGCACTACGCGGTGGCGCAATCCCTCCGGCCGCGCCCGGGGCGTGTCCTGCGATCCGGAACGGGCCGCGTCGCGGATGCTGGAGCCTCCCCGCCCGATCCGTTCGCCGGTCCGATCCGCGCCTCCCGCGTCCCGGTCGGCCCCGATGCCGCGTCCGGCCCCGCTCTCGGGTCCGGCCGGCACTCGGGTCCGGCCGGTTCTCGGGTCCGGCCGGTTCTCGGGTCCGGCCGGCGCCGAGCCCCCATCGAGGAGCCCCCATGCTGCTCCGGCACCTGGCCCTGACCTCCCGCGCCGTGGCGGGCGAGCCCGGCCGCCGGGCCAAGACCACGCTGCTGGCGGACTGCCTGCGCGAGCTCGGCCCGGCCGAGGCCCCGGCGGCGGTGGCCCTGCTCTCCGGAGAGGCCCACCGGTTGCGCACCGGCATCGGACCGGCGGCCCTGCGCGACCTGCCGCCCGCCGTCGCCGAGCCGTCCTGGGGCGTCCGGGAGACCGAGCAGGCCCTGGAGACCATCGCCGGGGTGCACGGCCCGGGCGCCAGGGCCGAGCGGCAGCGGCTGCTGGCCGAGCTGTTCGGGCGGGCCACCGAGGTCGAGCAGGCGTTCCTGCGGGCGGTGCTGGTCGGCGAGCTGCGCCAGGGCGCGCTGGACGCGGTGGTGGCCGACGCCGTCGCCCAGGCCGCCGGCGTCCCGGCGGCGGCGGTGCGGCGGGCGCTGATGTTCCGGGGTTCGGCCCGCGCGGTGGCCGAGGCCGCGCTGACCGGCGGCGTGCCCGCCCTGGAGGCGTTCCGGCTGGAGGTCGGCCGCCCGGTCCGGCCGATGCTGGCCGCCTCGGCACCGGACGTCGCCGCCGCGCTCGACCGGATCGGCCCGGCCACGCTGGAGTGGAAGCTGGACGGCATCCGGATCCAGGTGCACCGGGACGGCCGGGACGTCGCGGTGTTCACCCGGAGCCTGGACGACATCACCGCCCGGGTGCCCGAGGTGGTCGAGGCGGCCCTCGCCCTGCCGGTCCGCTCGGCGGTACTGGACGGCGAGGCGATCGCGCTCGGCCCCGACGGCCGCCCCCGGCCGTTCCAGGAGACCGCCGCGCGGACCGCCTCCCGGCAGGACCCGGACCGGCTGCGCGCCGAAGTGCCGCTCAACGCCTACTTCTTCGACCTGCTGCACCGCGACGGCGTGGACTTCGTGGACCGGCCGGGGCTGGACCGCTGGGCGGCCCTCGACGAGTCGGTGCCGGCCGCCCTGCGGGTGGCGCGCACCGGGACGGCGGACCGCGAGGCCGCCCTGGCCTTCTTCCGGGACACGCTGGCGCTGGGCCACGAGGGCGTGCTGGCCAAGGACCCCGCGGCCGGCTACGCGGCCGGCCGGCGCGGAGCCGGGTGGATCAAGGTCAAGCCCCGGCACACCCTGGACCTCGTGGTGCTCGCCGCCGAGTGGGGCAGCGGCCGACGGCGCGGCTTCCTCAGCAACCTGCACCTCGGCGCCCGGGCCGCCGGCGAGCCCGGCCTCGGGCCCTGGGTGATGCTCGGCAAGACCTTCAAGGGCCTGACCGACGAGACGCTCGCCCGCCAGACCACCGAACTCCTCGCCCGGGAGGTCGAACGGGACTCGTACACCGTGCGGGTACGGCCGGAACTCGTCGTGGAGATCGCCTTCGACGGCGTCCAGCGCAGCCCCCGCTATCCCGCCGGGCTCGCCCTGCGGTTCGCCCGGGTGCTGCGCTACCGGCCCGACAAGAGCGCGGACGAGGCGGACACCGTGGCCACCGTCCGGGAGATCGCCGCGGCGGAGGGGCTCAGCGAGGCCGGACCCGCCTCGGAAGGGTGATGACGGTCGGTCAAACCGCCTTTGCCAGAGCTTTGTTCGGGTTGAGTGTGGAATCGGCCATTCTGCACGAGTATGGCGACGCACCCTTCGTGTGCGACAGAGCGACGGCTACGTTGGCGTGGACGGCGGGGGGCAGCCGGCCCGGGCGATCCGGTGCCACACCACTGAGAGGTGTCCGTACATGCAGGTGAGCATCGACCAGGACCGCTGCTGCAGCTCCGGCCAGTGCGTCGTCACGGCGCCGGAGGTCTTCGAACAGGACGACCACGACGGCCTGGTGAGGCTCCGTCTGACCGTTCTGCCGCCGGCGCGGTTCGCCGACGTGCGGCTGGCCTCCGAGCTCTGCCCGGGCGGCGCGATCACCGTCGCCGAGGAGGCTCCGGAGAGAGACCGGGAGCGGACGGGCCCCGCGGCCGGTTAGGGGCCGCCGCCGGGCCGGTGCTCCCGCCCGCCCCGGGCCGCCCGCCGTCCTCCTTGAGCGTCCGCCCTCCTTGAGCTTCCGTCGTCCTCCTTGACCACCCGCCGGGCCCGACCGGTCCGGCGCCCCCACCGGCCGCCGCCCACGGCGGCCTTCCCCACGTCACCCGGCATCCGGTTCCCGGCCGCCGGACGGGCCCGCGTGTCCACCCCCCGGGGCCCGCCGCCCGTCCGCTGCCGCCCGCCCCTGCCGCCCATCGCTCCGCCACGCGAGGAGACCCCACCTTGACGAGCACGCCCACCGCCCCCGCCCCGCTGCTGCCCGCCCCGCACGACGGCGTCTGCCCGTTCAGCCCGCCCCCCGTCTACACCGAGGCCGCCCGCGCGGGCACCGTCACCCGCGCCGCGCTGCTGGACGGCTCCTCCTGCTGGCTGGTGACCGGATACCACGAGGTCCGCTCGCTGCTCTCCGACCGCCGTTTCAGCGCGGACGTCCGCCGTCCGGAGTTCCCGTCCTTCACCCCCGGCCGGCGGGCAATCCTCGCCGCCAACCCCAACTTCCTCCGCCTCGACGACCCCGAGCACTCCCGGCTGCGCCGCATGGTCACCGGGGACTTCCTGGTCAAGCGGGTCGAGGCGATGCGCCCCGAGGTCCAGCAGATCGTCGACGAGGCCCTCGACAGCATGACCGCGTCCGGTGGCCCCGCCGACCTGGTCGGCGACTTCGCGCTGCCGGTGCCCTCCCTGGTGATCTGCCTGCTGCTGGGCGTCCCGTACGAGGACCGGCAGATGTTCCAGGAGCTCAGCCGCGTCCTGGTCAGCACCACGGTGGAGGAGGCCGAGGTGCGCCGGGCCCAGACCGAGCTGCTCGACTACCTCGGCGGCCTCGCCGCGCAGAAGCGGCGCCGCCCCGGCGACGACATCCTCAGCCGGCTCGCCGCCCGCGACGACCTCAGCCTCCGCGAGATCGCCGCCACCGGAATGCTGCTGCTGGTCGCCGGCCACGAGACCACCGCCAACATGATCGGGCTCTCCACCCTCCTGCTGCTGCGCCACCCCGGGCAGGCCGCGCGGCTGACCGACCCGGCGGCCGTCCCCGGCGCGGTCGAGGAGCTGCTGCGCCACCTCACCATCATCCACATGGGGCTGCCCCGACTGGCGCTGGAGGACGTCGAGCTGGGCGGCGTCCGGATCCGGGCCGGCGACGGGGTGGTCGCGATGCTCTCCACCGCCAACCGGGACGAGGAGCTCTTCGGCGCCCCGGGCCACCTCCCCGCCGACGAGCTGGACGTGGACCGGGACGCCCGGCGCCACCTCGCGTTCGGCTTCGGAGTGCACCAGTGCCTGGGCCAGCCGCTGGCCCGGGCGGAGCTCCAGATCGCCCTCGCCACGCTCTTCCACCGGCTGCCCGGGCTACGGCTCGCCGTGCCGGAGAGCGAGCTCACCTTCCGTTCGGACGCGTTCATCTACGGCCTGAAGGCGCTGCCGATCGCCTGGTGAGACCCGCCACCGGAGCGGATCCGCGCCCCGGAACGGGCATGACGCGGGCGCGGCCGGGCAGAAGGGGTGACGCAGGCACCCGTCCGGTCCGGCCGATCCGGTCGGCCGCGACCGCGGAGCCCGGTCGGCCCCGGCGCACGGGGCTCCCGGGCTCGGTTGGCCGCGGCGCGGGCACCGAGGCAGGCTGGAGGGGCGAAGCAGGAGCCCGGCCCGGCGGCCGGCCCGCACCACGGCAGGCTGTGGTGCTCTCGGGCGACCCCGGCCGGCCGAGGAGACGGAGCCCGCGATGACCGATATGAGCGCACGGTCCGAGGTGAGCGTCGATCGGGAGGAGGACATCCGCGCGGCCGACCCCGAGGAGGGCATCACCTCGATGCAGAACCAGCACGCGCAGGACACCTCGCAGGCGGAGGGCGCACCTCCGGAGGAGCCCGAGGCGTACAGCTGACCTTCCAGGACGAAGGATCTCCACGAGGCCGCCCGCCGGACGGGCGGCCTCCGCGACCGCGGGTGTCGCTGCCCGCTCGGCGGCGGCCCGGCGGGGAAGGATGGGCGCATGAGCGAGCAGCAGCAGAGCGCATCGGCGGCGCAGGGCGCACGGCCGACCGGGAGGCCCGGGGACCCGCGGGCGTCCTGGGCCACCTGGACCACTCAGTCGATCATCAGCGGACCGGGCGGAGTCACCACCGCCGAGGTCGGCCCGATCTCCGGCGACCTCACCGTGCACACCACGTGGGTGGACGGCGAGGCCCGGCTGACCGTGCAGTACACCGGGGCGCTGGACTGGTACACCGTGGCCGGCAGCCCCGTGCCGGCGACGGACGAGATCACGGCGCGGGCGATCCACCAGGCCATGGTCAACACCGTGAAGACCGGGCGCGGGGCCTCTGCCCCGCAGGCGCCCGGCGTCTGAGGCGCACACGGGGGTGACCCCGCTCCCGGGTGCCCGGGAGTGGGGTCACCCCCGTGTGGCGTTCCCCGACGCGAGTCGCTCAGGGCCGCGGCTCGCCCCGCTCGCCCTTCAGCGGCGGGGCCGCGGCGGCCCAGTACGCGCGGTCCGCCGTGCTGCGCCGGTGCCTGAGGTCCTCCCGGACCTCCTTGGCGAGCTTGCGGGTGTCACGCTGGTTGACGGTGGCGCCGATGCCTGCCCCCACCAGCAGTGGGATCAGCGAGGGCAGGCGGCGCAGCGTACTGCGGGTGAGCCGTTTGCGGACCTGCTGACGGACCTCGGAGCCGAGCGCCATCGCGGCGAACCCGGCCGGCTTCACCAGCAGCGTCGCGTCGATGCCCCGGCGGTTGGCCCAGGCCGCCACGTAGGCGGAGGCCCGCTGGGTGGCCGTGCCCTGGGCCGCGAGGCCGTACACCTCGTGCAGTTCGGCGATCAGCTTGATCTCGACGGCCGCCACGGCGAGCGTCTCGGCGGCGATCTCCAGCGCCATCGCCGGCGGCACGGGCAACATCGCCGCGGCCCCGACGCCCGCGCCGAGCGCGCCGGAGGCGCGGCTGGCGCCGCTGACCAGCAGGTCGGCCAGCCGCTCGGGGTCGGCCGCGTCCGGGTGCTGGGCGCGCAGGGTGGTCAGGCTCCGGACCGGGATGCGCGGCGCGGCCTGCATCAGCTGGTCGGCGAGGGCCCGGCCGCCGTAGGCGGCACCCTTCGCGGCGGCCAGGCCGCCGCTGCCGAGCCGCCGGGAGACGGACCCGAGCAGGGCCGTGGCCCGGCGCTTGTCGCGCTCCGCGCGGTACTCGGCGAGCTGCCCGGCGGGCCCGCCCTCGACGCCGGGGGCGGGCCGTTCCAGTTGTTCGACGAGGTCCGCCAGTTCCTCGGCGACCTGTTCGGGGGCGGGCTCCGGCTGCCGGGAGCGTCCCGGTCTCCTGAAGATTGCCATGCTCTGCGGTTACCCGGTGAACCGCGGAGGTACGCGCTATTCGGTGATCTCCACCCCGCGCCAGAAGGCCACCCGGCCGCGGACGTGCTCAGCGTCCGGCAGCGGGTCGCGGTAGTACCAGGCCGCGTCGGGGTTGAGCTGGCCGTTGATGTCCAGCGTGTAGTACTCGGCGGTGCCCTTCCAGCCGCAGACGGTGGTGGTGTCGGACGGGCGCAGGTACTCCGCGCGCACGGATTCGGCCGGGAAGTAGTGGTTGCCCTCGACCACGGTGGTGTCGTCGCTCTCGGCGACGACCGTGCCCTGCCAACTCGCTGTAGTCATGAGCCGATTCTGCCCGAGGCCGCGAGGGGACAACCGGCCGGGCGTGACCCGGCCCGCCGCCGGCGCGGTCCGGTGGGCCGCAGGCGGCGGAGGGCTCCCCGCTACGGCAGTGGTTCGGCGTGCACCGGGAAGTGCGGGGACTGGTGCCCCCCGCTGGCGAGCATCCGGACCTCGCCCGAGTCGCTGATCTCGGCCCGGACGATGCCCGTGGCGTCCTCGTAGACGGGGTGGCCGCCGGGACCGGTCGTACTGGTGCGGGAGACCACGACCACGTCCTGCGGGGCCTGGGTGCCGGGCGTGCCCGGGAAGGTCAGTACGTAACGGTTCGCGGGGTTCATCGCCGATCTCCTCGGTCCACCTGGTCCCAGCTGTCCCTGGCGCCCATGCTGCCCCTACAGGTCTGCGCCGGGCCGACCGGCGGCTTCCCGCCGTCGGATCAGGCGGCGGCCCCCGTGGTCCGGGCGGGAGCGCCGCGGACCTCCAACTCGTCGAGCAATCGGGCGGTGGCCTCGGCGACGGCTTCCACGGCGCGGTCGAAGGCCTCCTGGTTGTGCGCCGCCGGGGCGCGGAACCCCGACACCTTCCGCACGTACTGGAGGGCGGCCGCGTGGAAGTCCTCATCGGAGGCGTCCGGCGTCACGGGCGGTCTCAACGTCTTGATACTGCGGCACATGACCCCAGTCTCGCGCGCGGGGGCGCCGCTGGCGACCCCCATGTGTCACCGTCCGGCCATGGGCGGCACCTGGTGGGGTCATCCGATCGGATTAGGATTTCGCCCAGACGAATTGCCCGTCATCCCCGCGCCGCCCCGCTCCCCCACCCCGCCCCCACCGGGTCGCCCCGCCCGGTCACCTGTCTGCACCGGCCCGACGACCGTGCCGGACCCCCTGCCCGGCTCCCGCCCGGGCGTCACCCCGGAGTCCCCCTTGCCACTCGCGCTGGTCGCCCTGGCCGTCACCGCGTTCGCCATCGGCACCACCGAATTCGCCGCCATGGGGTTGCTGCCCCAGGTCGCCGAGAACCTCCACGTCTCCATCCCCCAGGCGGGGTGGCTGATCTCCGCCTACGCCATCGGCGTGGTGATCGGCGCACCGCTGCTCACCGCGCTCGCCGCCGGACGGCCTCGCAAGCCCGTGCTGGTCGCGCTGGCCGGCCTCTTCGCGACCGGCAACCTGCTCTGCGCGATCGCGCCCGACTTCTGGTCGCTGGCGGCGGCCCGGTTGATCACCGGGCTGCCGCACGGGGCGTTCTTCGGCGCCGGGGCGGTCGCGGCCGCCGAGCTGGTCGCCCCGCACCGGCGGGCCCGGGCGGTCGCCGTGATGTTCTCGGGCCTGACCGTCGCCAACATCGTCGGGGTCCCGGCCGCGACCCTGCTCGGCCAGCACCTCGGCTGGCGGGCCACCATGCTGGTGGTGGTCGCGATCGGCGCGCTCGGCACCGTCGCCATCGCGCGGCTGGTACCCCAGCTGCCCACACCCGCGCAGTCCGGCCTCCGGCACGAGCTGGGGGCGTTCCGCAGCGGACAGCTCTGGCTGGCCCTCGGCACGGTGGTGTTCGGCTGCGGGGGATTCTTCGCCTGCTACAGCTACATCACCCCCCTGCTCACCGAGGTCTCCGGCTACGCCACCGGATCGGTGACGCTGGTGCTGGCGCTGTTCGGGGTGGGCATGACGATCGGCAACGTGCTGGGCGGCATCGCCGCCGACCGCGCGCTGCGGCCGACCCTCTGCGCCGCCTTCCTGCTGCTCGCCGCCACCCTGGCGCTCTTCGGGGTGACCGCCCGCACCGAGTGGTCGGCCGCACTGACGGTGGTGCTGGTCGGGCTCTTCGGCTTCGCGATCGTCCCGGCCGTGCAGACCCTGGTCCTGCAGAAGGCCCGCAACGCCCCGACCCTCGCCTCGGCGACCGTGCAGGGCGCGTTCAACCTGGCCAACGCCCAGGGCGCGTACTTCGGCGGCCTGGCCCTGGACGCCGGGCTCGGCTGGACGTCGCCGACCCTGGTCGGCTCGGGCCTCGCCGCCTCGGGTGCGGTGATCGCGGTGATCGCCTGGGCCGCCGACCGCCGCCGCCCCGGGACGGCCGCCCCGGTACCGGTCCCGGCCCTCGGTCACCCCCTGCCCACCGCCGAGGCAGTCGCCCGCACCTGACCGGCCGGGCGGGGGCGCGCCGGGCGAGGCGCCGCACCCGATGGCCTCGCCCCGTTCGACGCCTACGCCGTCCGACGCTCCACCGGCTCGATCTTCCGGTGGGCGTCGGCCAGGAGGCGGTAGCCCTCGCCGTTGAAGGTGACGCCCGCCCGCTCCTCCTCGGTCAGCTCGCGCCGGATCCTGGCCGGCACCCCGGCGACCAGGGAGCCCGCCGGCACCTCCATGCCCTGCGGGACCACGGCCCCGGCCGCGACCAGCGAACCGGCCCCGATCCGGGCGCCGTTCAGCACCGTGGAGTTCATCCCGACCAGCACGTCGTCCTCGATCACGCAGCCGTGCAGGACAGCGTTGTGGCCGACCGAGATCCGCTCGCCGATCACCAGCGGGAAGCCCAGGTCCGCGTGCAGCGTGCAGTTGTCCTGGATGTTGCTGCCCGCGCCGACCGTGATCGCCTCGGCGTCGCCGCGGATCACCGCGCCGTACCAGACGCTCGCCCCGGCGCCGACCGTGACCGACCCGACCACGACCGCGTTGGGTGCGACGAAGGCGGTCGGGTCGATGTCGGGCACCCGGTCCCCGACTGCGGCGATCAGCGGCTCTGCCATGTCTCGTCCTCCTGGCGACAATCGACCGTCATGTGCCGGTCATGATGGCACCCCGGTCGTGGGCCGCCCCCAGCACCCCGGTGATCGCGCCGGGGAGGTCACCGGACCACGCCGGTGGCCGCGAGGGTGCCGGTCGCCGTGGGCGGGGTGGGCGGGGTGGCCGCGGTGGCCGGGTGGGTGTCGCAGAGGGCGGTGGCGACCAGGGCTTCGACGGTGGCGTTGGCCGCCGGGAGGTCGGAGAGGTCGTACGGGTTGACGGAGGCCGTGAACTGTCGCCGGCCGTCCGAGGCCCCGTACATCAGGGTGGTGTAGCCCGGGATTCCGCCGCTGTGGCCCCAGTACTCGCCGCAGGCCGTCGACGTCCGCTGGAGGCCGAGGCCGTACTCGGCGGGACCGCTCTGCGGGGTGGTCCGCTTCATCTCGGCGAGTTGGGCCGGGGCGAGCAGCCGCCCGCCGAGCAGGGCGGAGACGAACCGGGCGAGGTCGGTGGTGGTGGAGATCCCGGCCCCCGACGCACCGGCCATGCTCGGGTCGAGCAGGGTGACGTCCGCCGGTCCGGAGGCGAGCTTGTAGTAGCCGTGGGCGTGCGGGCCGGGGACGAAGGGCGAGTTGAGCGGCATCGAGGTACCGGTCAGGCCGAGCGGGCGGATGATCCGGCGCTGGACCTCGTCGGCCCAGCCGCGGCCGGTGAGGCGCTCGATCAGCATCCCGATCACCACGTAGTTGGTGTTGGAGTAGTGCCAGCCCTGCCCGGGGGCGAAGTACGGGGGGTGCTGGGCGGCGAGGCCGACGAGCTCCCCCGGCGCGTACGGGCGCCAGCGGCCGACGTCGAGCCACTGCTGCAGGGCGGCGGGGTCCTCGTCGAAGGAGAAGGACGGGTCCTCGGTGTAGTTGAACAGGCCGCTGGTGTGGTTCAGCAGTTGGCGGACGGTGATCTGCCCGCCGTTCGGCACCACGCCGGGCAGGCGGCTCTCCACCGGGTCGTCCAGGCCGACCCGGTGCTCCGCCACGAGCTGCAGGACCACCGTCGCCACGAAGGTCTTGGTGACGCTGCCGATCCGGAACCGGCCGTCGGCGGTGGCCGGGGCGCCGGTGGCGAAGTCGGCCGTCCCGGCCGCGCCCTTCCAGACCGTGCGCCCGCGCTCGGCGACCAGCCCCAGCGCGGCGGAGGCGCCGCCCTGGGCCACCGGCCCGCGCACGGCCGCGTCCAGCGCCGCCCGGTCGACCCGGTCGATGCCGCCGTCGGCCACCGGCCGTCCGGACCCGGGCGCGGCGCCCTGGGCACCCGCGACGGGGGCGAGGGCCCCCACCAGGCCGGCGCCGGCCAGCGCGACCGCCACCGCCCGTACGGCCAGCCCCCGCCGTCGCCGCCCCCGGTCCCGCCCGCCTTCCGGGCCCGTCCACTCCGCCCGGCCCGCCCGATCCCTCGTCGTTCCCGTCATGCCGCCGCCCTCCGGTGTCCGAACGGGCGGACTTTCCACAACATCCGCCCCGGTCCTGTCGACTGACACTCTGACAGCGGGGGGAGACGTACACGTCCGACCCAGGTCCCGAGCCTCTCCACCGCTGGTCCGATCTTCCGTCGGCGTGTCGCTCCACCCACAGGCGGAACAGGACCCTGACAGGCTGAGGGGCACCCCTCCGCCCCAGGGCGGAGGGGTGCCCCCGGGTCCGTCAGGGTCAGGCCAGCGGGGCCTTGACCCGGAGGACCTCGATGAAGGCGCGGATCCAGGCGGGGTGGTCGGGCCAGGCGCGGGCCGAGACGACCACGCCGTCGACGACCGCCTCGCCGTCGACGTACTCGGCGCCCGCGGCGGCCACGTCGGGCTCCAGGGCCGGGTAGGCGGCGCTGCGGCGGCCGGAGAGCACGCCGGCGGCCGCGGTGATCAGCGGGCCGTGGCAGATCTGCGCCACCGGCTTGTCGGCGTCGAAGAAGTGCCGGACGATCCGCTGCACGTCGGCGTTGTTCCGCAGGTACTCGGGGGCACGGCCGCCGGGGATGACCAGGGCGACGTACTCGGCCGGGTCCACGTCCGCGACGGCGAGGTCGGCGGGCCAGGTGTAACCGGGCTTCTCCGTGTAGGTGTCGTAGCCGTCGACGAAGTCGTGGACCACGAACTGGAGCCGCTTCTTCGTCGGCGCCGCGATGTCGACCTCGTAGCCCTCCTCCAGCAGCCGCTGGTAGGGGTAGAACACCTCCAGCGACTCCGCGGCATCACCGGTGACGAGCAGGACCTTCGATGTCATCGCCGACATCCCTCCATGTGATCGGTCGTCAGACATGGTGCTGGCCCGCGCCGGTGGCGGCCGGGGCGGGCCGGGAACAACCTCCCGCACCCGGCCGGGCCGCCGCAACGGGGCACACCGCTCGCACACCCGGCGCGTGACGCGTGGCACGCGCCATGGGCGAGCCGTGTGCGCCGTCGCCAGGGCCTACGCGCCCCTTCCCGGGCGGCCCCTAGACTCCCTGGTACCCAGGTCAGCCCATGAAGGGAGTCCGCACGATGTCGGACCGCACCAGCTACCTCGTCCTACCCGGCTACCAGGGTTCCGGGCCCGCCCACTGGCAGACCCGGTGGGAGGAGGCCGACCCGGCGGCCTTCCGGCGCGTCCAGCAGGAGGACTGGGACTTCCCTGAGCCGGACGCCTGGGTGGCCGCCCTCGATGCCGCGATCGCCACCGCGGCGGCCGACGGGCCGGTCGTCCTGGTGGCACACAGCCTCGGGTGCGTCGCGGTGGCCCGCTGGGCGGCCTCGGCCGCCGCCGGACGGACCGCCGCCGTCCGGGGTGCGTTGCTGGTCGCACCCGCCGACATCGACAACGCCGACGTCCCGGCGCTCGCGGGCTTCCGCCCGGTGACCCTGGAGCGCCTGCCCTTCCGCTCGCTGGTGGTCTCCAGCACCGACGACCCCTGGGTCACGCCGGAGCGTGCCCGCGCCTTCGCCGAGGCGTGGGGCGCCCGGTACGTGGAGCCCGGCGCCCACGGACATCTCAACGCCGACTCCGGGCTCGGTGACTGGCCGGACGGCCGGAAGCTGCTCGCCGAGCTCTGAACAAGGACTGAGGGGCGGGAGGTGGGGGGAGCCGGGCGCTCCCCCCACCGTTCTGGGATAGGACCGTGATCACCCTCCGGAGCAGAATCGGGGCACACCGACTCCTCTGGAAGGACACTCAGTTGATGAACCGCCTGTCCCGCCCGCTCGCAGTCGCCGCGCTCGCCGTCGCCGCCGTACTGGCCGGCGGGGCCGGGGCCGCCCAGGCCGCCGGCGTCGACCTCCCGGCCCACGGTCCGCTGACGGTGGCCGACCAGCCCGACAGCCAGTTGTCCGCCGCCAACCGGTGTGATGTCGAGTACACCGTCGCGTACTACAGCTACCGCACCCAGGGCTACCCGGAACTGGAGTCGATGCTGCACGCGGAGAAGTCCTACGCCCTCTGCCAGGTCAACGGCTGACCCGGCCCCCGCTCCGTCCGAGGCGCACCCGGCCCGCACCGGGTGCGCCTCGGGTGCGTTCCTGACGGGTGCACGGCGGATCTTCGCCCGCAGTTCGCCCGAACGCCACCCGGCCGGGCGCCGCTGCTCCTAGTCTGCGGGCGACGACCATCAGCGTCCCGCCCCCAGCGCGAGCCAGGAGCCTCCATGACGAACCGTCCGCTCGACGGCAGCAGCTCGACAGATTCCTCCGCACCCGGCACGGCCTCCTCGCGCCGCCGGTTCCTGCGTGCGACCGGCGCCGCCGGCCTCGGTGCGGCCGCGTTCGCGGCGACCGCGGGCGAGGCGTTCGCGGCCCCGGCCGACGAGCAGCCGGACGCCGCCGAGGGGCGCGCGGACGCCGGAGCGGCGGCCGGCACCCGCTCCCCGGTCCGCACCGGTACCGGCCTGGACCGGCTGCCGCACCCGCTGGTCATCGGCCACCGCGGCGCGCCCGGCTACCGCCCCGAGGAGACCCTCGGCTCCTACGAGCTCGCCCTGGAGCTCGGTGCGGACGTCATCGAGCCGGACCTCGTCCCCACCAAGGACGGCCACCTGGTGATCCGGCACGAGAACAACATCGTGGAGACGACGGACGTCGCCGACCACCCCGAGTTCGCGGGCCGGAAGACCACCAAGACCATCGACGGCCTGCCGCAGACCGGCTGGTTCACCGAGGACTTCACGCTCGCCGAGCTGCGCACCCTGCGCGCCAAGGAGCGCCTCCCGCAGCAGCGCCAGCGCAACACCCTGTACGACGGCCGGTGGCCGGTGCTCACCTTCCGCGAGCTGGCGGACTTCGCCAGGAAGCGCGGACGCGAGCTCGGCCGCGAGGTCTGGCTCTACCCGGAGACCAAGCACCCGAGCTACTTCCGCTCGATCGGTCTGCCCCTGGAGGAGCGGCTCGCCGACGAGCTGCGCCGCGCGGGCCTGGCCGGCCGGCGCGGGCGGGCGATCCTGCAGTCCTTCGAGCCGAGCAGCCTGCAGCGGCTGGCCAAGCTGGTCGACAACCCGCGGATCCAGCTGCTGGGCGGCGCGACCACCCAGCCGTACGACTTCGTGCTGTCCGGGGACCGGCGCACGGTGGCCGACCTGGTGACCCCGGCGGGGCTACGCTGGATGGCCGGCTTCGCCCACGGCATCGGCCCGACCACCCAGCTGATCGCACCGGTGGACGAGAGCGGCAAGCTGCTGCCGCCGACCACGCTGGTCCGCGACGCGCACGCGGCCAACCTGCTGCTGCACCCGTACACCGTCCGCAACGAGAACGCCTTCCTCCCGCTGGACTACCGCCGCGGCACCGACCCGAACGCCTACGGCGACGCCATCGGGTGGGCGCGCCACCTCTACGAGCTGGGCGTGGACGGCTTCTTCACCGACCAGACCGACACCAGCGTGCTGGCCCGGCAGGACTTCTGGGCCGCGAACGGCGTCCACTGACCGACCGCCCCCGAACCCGGCGGTGCCCCGGACCGTAGGGCGGTCCGGGGCACCGTCGTCGGCCGGTCCGGTCAGCCGTCGTTCTGCGAGCCGTCCGGCCGGTCGGCGTCGCCCCGGCCGGTCTGCTCGGTGTGCTGGTCGGTGTGCTGCTCGGCGGGCTGGGTCGAGCGCGGCCGCCCCGGGTCCGCCGTCCGGCCGCCGGGCGCGCCCGCACCGGTCGGGGCGGTGCCCGGCGAGGCCGTGCCGGAGCCGCTCGGGCTCCCGCTCGGGTTCGGATCACGCTTGGGCGGGTCCGGGATGTACACGGTGTCGAAGGTGTCCCGCGGCATGCCCTTCAGCGCCTGGTTCATCGCCAGCTGCCAGATCGGGCCCGGGCCGGTGGCTCCGAAGATCTCCTGGTAGTACTTGCCCCCGATCCGGATGTTCTTCATCGGCACGCCCTTGGCCGGGCCGCCGAGCCAGACCGAGGCCGCCAGGTTGGCGGTGTAGCCGCTGAACCAGGCCGACTTCTTCTCGTCGGTGGTACCGGTCTTGCCCGCGATCTGCCGGTCGCCGTCCAGCCCGAGCTCGCGCGCGGTGCCCTTCTCCGTCACCCCGAGCAGCACGGTGTTGATGACGTCGGCGGTGTCCTCGGACATCACCCGCTCGCACTTGGCGGGGACGACCGGGACGTCCTTGCCGTCCACCGTGGTGATCCGGTTGATCGCGAGCGGCGCGCAGTAGGTGCCCTCGGCGGCGAAGGTCGCGTAGACGTTGGCCATCACCAGCGGGCTCACCTCCTGGGTGCCGAGCCCCAGCGCGGGCAGTTCCTGGAGCGGATCGCCGCTGGCCTTGGTCGCCACGCCCAGCTTGTTGGCCATCTGCTTGACCGCGCAGAGGCCGATCTCCTGCTCCATCTGGACGAAGTAGGTGTTGACCGAGAGGGCCATCGCCTGCTTCAGGTCGTACGGGCCGGACTCCTTCTCGGACTCGTTGGGGATCGAGCCGCCCTTCTTGCCCTTCTCCAGGTTCTTCCAGGTGCCGTCGCAGGTCTTCATCGTCGGCCAGTCCATCCGGTTCGGCGCCGGGTAGATCTGGGTCGCCGGCAGGCCGGCCTCCAGCGCCGCGGCGGCGACGATCGGCTTGAAGTTGGAGCCCGGCTGGAAGCCGTTGCCGCCGCCCATCCCCGCGTCCGCGTTGTAGTTGACGACGGTCTGGTTCTTGTCCGGGTCCAGGCCGTAGGGGCGGGTCTGGGCCATCGCCAGGATCTTGCCGCTGCCCGGTTCGACCATGGTGATCGCCGCCGAGACCGGGTCCGTCACGTAGACCTTCTTGGTGACGGCGTTCTGGGCGGCGGCCTGCTTGTCCGGGTCGAGGGTGGTGGAGATGTTCAGGCCGCCCTGGTCCCACAGCTTCTTGCGCTCGGCGGCGCTCTTGCCGAACACCGGGTCCTGCTTGACCACGTGCCGGACGTAGTCGCAGAAGAAGCCCATCCCGGCGTTGGCGGTGATGCAGCCGTTCTGCGGGTCCTTGTACTTCAGCCCCAGCGGGGTCGCCTTGGCGTCCCGGGCCTGCGCGGCGGTGAGGTGCTTGTTCTCCACCATCTTGTCGATGACGGTGTCGCGGCGCTTCTGGGCGGCGACGGGGTGCAGCTTGGGGTCGTACTGGGACGGGTTCTGCACCAGACCCGCGAGCATCGCGGCCTCGGGGACGGTGAGGTCCTTGGCGTCCTTGCTGAAGTACCGCTGCGAGGCCGCCTGGATGCCGTACGCCTGGTGGCCGTAGAAGGTGATGTTCAGGTAGTTGGTGAGGATCTGGTCCTTGGTCAGGTCCTCCTCCAGCTTGATGGCGTACTTGAGTTCCTGGATCTTGCGGCCGAGGGTCTTGCGCTGGGCCTCCAGGACGGCGGCCTGGTCGTCGCCGGCCTTCTCGACGTTGACGTTCTTCACGTACTGCTGGGTCAGCGTCGAGGCGCCCTGGACGGTGGTGCCGCTCTCGGCGTTCTTGGTGGCGGCCCGGAGCACACCCTTGAGGTCGACCGCGCCGTGCTCGTAGAAGCGCGCGTCCTCGATGTCCACCTGGGCCTGCCGTATCAGCGGTGACATCTGGTCGGCGGGTATGACGGTGCGGTCGCGCTCGTACACCTTGGCGATCAGGCCGCCCTTCGCGTCGAAGATCTGCGAAGCCTGGCTGAGCGGCGGGGTCTTGAAGTCGTCCGGGATGCTGTCGAAGTTGTCCGCGGTGTTCTTGGCGGTCAGCCCGAGCGCGCCGGCCGCCGGCAGGGCCACGCCCGCCAGCAGGACGCCGGCCAGCGTGCTGTAGCCGAGGAACTTCACCGCGTGACCCGCCATGGCGAGCGGACTCTCGCGGCGCCGGGTGCGCGGGACCCAGGTGTCGCCCGGGTCGGGGGAGGAGATACGGCGACTCTTCCGTGACATAGGCGGAACACTACGTCCACGAAAACCCTGCATGGGACGGGTGTTGGCCAAGCTTTGTCACAAATCGGCGACAGATTCACCCCGTCGGAGCCGGTCGGCCACCCGGCCCCGCCGGCGCCCCGAAGCCCGAAGGACCGTTCGCCCACGGTGATTCCGTCTCGCCGGCCGCCCCCGGGGTCCGGACCCCGACACACCCGCCGGCTCCGCCCGTCAGTCGCCGCGGCGCTTCTTGCGCAGACCGAACACGGCCCCCACCACGGCGAGGAGGAACAGGACGCCGAGCGTCCGGTCCGACGGCCCCTCGGACGAGGACGACGAGGACGACGAGGACGACGATCCGTCGGCCCCGCCCGCGGCCGCCGACCCGGACGGCGGCACGGCCGCACCGGAGGAGGGCGCGGCCGAGGGCAGCGGCTGGACGGTGTCCGGGAGTTGGTCGTCGTCGAGCGGCGAGCGCCAGACCGGACTGTCCTTGCCCTCGGTGCCGTAGAGCAGCGCCCGGCCGTCCACCGTGAAGGTGACCGACTCGCCCTGGCGCTGGAAGGGCGTGGAGAGCGGGCCGAGCTTGACGGGCGCGCCGTCCTTCCAGCGGTAGAGGGTGGCGTCGAAGTAGCCGCGCAGGACGAGCCGGGTGCCGTCCGGGGAGAAGGCCCCGTCGGTGATCCAGGGGACGTCGACCATCCGCCGGAAGGTGTTCACCCCGGCGGTGGAGAGCTTCTCCGGCCCCTGGTAGAGGCCGCCGCCGCCCTGCTTCTTGCTGGCGATGTAGGCCCGGCCGGTGACCGGATGGACCATCAGCGCCTCGGCGTCGCGCGGGCCGTCCTCGTAGCGCACCCGGTAGCGGACCGTCTCCACGGTCTGGTCGCGCAGTTCGGCGGGCTCGGCGAAGGCGTAGATCCAGACCTCGGGCCACTTGCCGCCGAGGTTGTCGCCGATGTCCCCGACGTAGATCCGGCCGTCCGGGCCGATCGAGATCGCCTCCACGTCACGCGGCTCGATGCCGCGCAGCGTGACGGTGGCGACGGTGCGCCCCTGCGAGTCCACCGCGTAGACGTAGGGGCCGTCGTCGCTGTCGTTGTGCGTCCAGTAGACGCCGGGGTGGGCGTGGCTGGCGGCGAGGCCGCTGGACTCGGTGATGCGCGGGTCGGAGATGGTGAACGCCTGCCCGGGCCGGTCGGCCGCGCGGGCGGGCGGTGCGGCGACCACGGCGGTCCCGAGGGCGGCGGCGGTCGCCAGGGCGGGTGCGAGCAGCGCCGCCGCGGCGCGGGCCGCCCCCCGGCCCGGACCCCGCCGCGTTCTCGTTCGCGTCCTCAGCACCCGGCGATCCTCCCACGACAGTCGGGCCAGGCGCCTTCCCTTCTTCTCGTCATCTTGACGAGATCAACCGCCGCCGAATATCGTCGGAGTGACGAAAAGGGGAAAGGAACCTCCCATGGCCGACATCACCAAGCGCTTCGGACTGCGCCACCTGCGCGCCGTCCCCACCGCCCACATCCGGCACCTGAACCGCGGCAAGGTCGTCCACGACGGCCCGGGCCTGGCGTTCTGGTTCCGGCCGCTCACCGCCGCCCTCTCCGAGGTGCCGGTGGACGACCGCGAGCTGGCCATGCTGTTCCACGCCCGGACCTCCGACTTCCAGGACGTCACCGTCCAGGCCACCCTCACCTACCGGATCACCGAACCCGCCGTCGCCGCCGCCCGCGTCGACTTCGGCCTCGACCCCGACAGCGGCGCCTGGCGCGCCGCCCCGCTCGACCAGCTCGCCACCCTGCTCACCGAGACCGCCCAGCAGCACGCGCTCGGCCTGCTCGCCCGCACCCCGCTCGCGGCCGCGCTGGCCGACGGCGTCAGCGCCGTCCGCGACCGGATGGCCGAGGGGCTCGCCGCCGAACCGCGGATCACCGAGACCGGGCTCGCCGTGATCGCCGTCCGGGTGGTCGCGCTGCGCCCCGAGCCCGAGGTGGAGCGCGCGCTGCGCACCCCCGCCCGTGAACTCGTCCAGCAGGAGGCCGACCGGGCCACCTTCGAACGGCGCGCGGTCGCCGTCGAGCACGAGCGCGGCATCGCCGAGAACGAGCTGGCCAACCGAATCGAGCTGGCCCGGCGAGAGAAGCAGTTGCTGACCCAGCAGGGCGCGAACCGGCGCCTCCAGGCCGAGGACGAGGCGGTCGCCGACCGGGTCCGCGCCGAGGCCGAGGCGGAGCGCCGGACCAGGCTCGCCACCGCCGAGGCGGACGCCGCCCGGGCGCTGGGCGAGGCCCGGGCCGCCGCCGAGGCCGCCTGGCTCACCGCCCACCAGCAGGCCGACCCGGCCGTGCTGCGGGCACTCGCCCTGATGCGGCTGGCCGAGCACCTGCCCCGGATCGAGAACATGACCGTCACGCCGGACCTGCTCACCGGGCTGCTCAGCCGGCTCTCCCAGAGCGCGGGCGACCAGTGACCCTCGCACCCCGGGCCGTCCTGGTGCACCGCCGCACCGAGTACGAGGAGCTCCTGGCCCACCACGGCACGCCCGGCCAGGCCTCGTTCTTCCTCGCCGCCCGCGGCCGGTCGATGGCCGAGGCCGAGGAGCGCCACCGCCGGCAGGCCGAAGCGCTCGCCCGGGCGGCGGCCGCGGTGCCGTTGGAGTGGCGGCGCAGCCGGGTCGAGCGGGCGGACCTGCCGCGCTTCCTGTTCGAGCCCGAGGACGTGGTGGTCGTGGTCGGCCAGGACGGGCTGGTCGCCAACGTCGCCAAGTACCTGGACGGCCAGCCGGTGATCGGCGTGGACGCCGATCCCGGCCGCAACCCCGGCGTCCTGGTCCGCCACCGCGCCGACGCGCTGCCCGCCCTGCTGCCGGCCGCCGTCGCCCGCTCGGGCGCCCGGCACCTGGAGGAGCGCACCATGGTCGAGGCGGTCGCGGACGACACCCAGCGGCTGCTGGCCCTCAACGAGGTGTACGTCGGACAGCCCGGGCACCAGACGGCCCGGTACCGGCTGGCCGTCGAGGGCGAGCCGGGCGAGGGCGAGGGCCGGGATACGACCGGCCGGAGTTCGAGCCGGTCCGTCCCGTCGAGCACGGCCGACCGCCCGCGGTCCGCCCCGCCCGAGCCGCAGGCCTCCTCGGGCGTGCTGGTCGGCACCGGTACGGGCGCCACCGGCTGGTGCCGCTCCGCCTGGCTGGAGCGCGGCGGCCCGCTGACCCTGCCGGAGGCCGCCGCGCCCGCGCTGGCCTGGTTCGTCCGGGAGGCCTGGCCCTCCCCCGCCACCGGCACCAGCCGGGTGCACGGGGTGCTCGACGGCGGCCGGCAGCTGGTGCTGACCGTCGAGTCGGACCGGCTGGTCGCCTTCGGCGACGGCATCGAGACGGACGCGCTGGAGCTGACCTGGGGGCAGAGCATCCGGCTCGGTGTGGCCGCGACCCGCCTACGGCTGCTCGGCTGAGCGGGGCGTGGCGACGACGGCCCCGGGAGGGCGCTACGGCAGGGTCAGGATGCGCGGTCCCTCCTCGGTGATCGCCACGGTGTGCTCGAAGTGCGCGGCCCGGCTGCCGTCGGTGGTCCGCAGGGTCCAGCCGTCCTCGTCGGTCAGGTAGTCGGACCGGCCGCCGCCGGTCAGCATCGGTTCGATGGCGAGCACCAGCCCCGGCTTGAGCGGGTAACCCCAGCCCGGGCGGCCCTCGTTGGGCACCGACGGCTCCTCGTGCATCCGGCGCCCGATGCCGTGCCCGCCGAACCCCTCCGGCACCCCCCGGCGGGCCCGCCGCGCGACCGCGGCGATCGCGTGCCCGATGTCACCGGTCCGGTTGCCGACCACGGCAGCGGCGATCCCGGCTTCGAGCGCCCGCCGGGTGGCGTCGATCAGCGCGGCGTCCTCCGCGCGGGGCGTCCCGACGACGAAGCTGACGGCGGCGTCGCCCGCCCAGCCGTCCAGCACCGCCCCGCAGTCGATGCTGACCAGGTCACCGTCGCGCAGCCGGTAGCCGTCCGGGATGCCGTGCACCACGGCGTCGTTGACGGAGGCGCAGATCACCGCCGGGAACGGCACGGGCGCGAAGGACGGCCGGTACCCGAGGAACGGCGACACCGCGCCCGCCCCGCTCAGCACCCCGCGGGCCACCTCGTCCAGCTCCAGCAGGCTCACCCCCACCGCGGCCGCCCGCTCGACGGCGGCCAGCGCCTCGCCGACCACCCGCCCGGCCTCCCGCATCGCCGCCAGCGCCGTGTCGTTCTTGAGTTCCACCATGGCCGTGCCTTCCCGCATCTCTACCCAATTCTTATACCGGTATATCTATCACGGTCCAGTCGGGTCTAGGATCGGCGCATGGTGAGGACTCCGCTGACCCCCCGGGAACGCGAACGCGGCGAGCGCTTCGGCGCCCTGCTGCGCGCGGCCCGCGGCACGCGCAGCATGGTCGAGATCGCGGCGGTGGCGGGGATCTCCTCGGAGACCCTCCGCAAGATCGAGACCGGCCGTGCCCCCACACCGGCCTTCTTCACGGTCGTGGCACTGGCCTACGCGCTCGACCTCTCCCTCGACGACCTGGCCGCCGCCTGCGCCCTCCCGCACGACGGCGAAGCCCTGTCCGCCTAGGGCGGCACACCGGGCGGGGCCGGACGGACGTGAACGGCCGACCGGAAACCGGTCGGCCGTTCACGGGGGGCGAGCGTCAGGCGGGGCGGGTGTCAGGCGGTGATGCCGCCGTCGAGGACGAGGTCGGCGCCGACGGTGTAGGCGGACTCGGGCGAGGCGAGGTGGAGGACGGCGGCGGCGATCTCCTCGACGGAGCCGGCCCGGCCGACCGGGACGTCCGACTTCATCCGGTCCGCCTTGTCGGCGGCGCTCTCGCCCGGGCGGCTGGACATCGGGGTCTCCACCGGCCCGGGGCTGACCGAGTTGATCCGCACGCCCTCGGTTATGTGGTCGCGGGCCGCGCTGCGGGTCAGGGCGCTGACGGCGGCCTTGGTGACCGCGTAGGCGCCGAGGCCCGGGAGCCGCATGTGGACGCCGAGGTTGGAGGCGATGTTGACGATGGCCCCGCCGCCCTGGGTCCGCATGTGGGCGATCTCGTGCTTCATGGCGAGCCAGGTGCCGGTCAGGTTGGTGTCGACGACCCGCTGCCAGTCCTCCTCGGCGAGGTCCGCGATCGGTGCCACCGCGCCCAGGATGCCGGCGTTGTTGACGGCGATGTCCAGGGCGCCGAGCCGGGCGACGGTCTCCCGGACGAGCCGGGCGGCGTCGGCGCCGTCCGCGACGTCCCCGACGAGGGCGACGGCCTTGCCGCCCTCCTCCTCGATCAGCCGGACGGTCTCGGCCAGCGGGCCCTCGGTGCGGCCGGCGACCGCGACGCGGGCCCCCTCCCGGGCGAACGCGAGGGCGATGCCCCGGCCGATGCCGGTGCCGCCGCCGGTGACCAGGACGGACTTGTCGGCGAAGCGCGTGGTCATGCTGAGTACTCCTCGGTGTGGGTGAACGGGGGTCGTGCGGGTCGGGAGCGGGCCAGCAGGGTGACCGCCGCGGCGGTCAGCGCGAGGCCCGCGGCGGCCGCCGCGAGGGCGGCGGCGTAGCCGCCGACGGCGGTGGGACGGGTGGCGGCGAGCGCCATCAGGGCGGCGACGCCGGCGGTGGGGCCCAGCTCCATCGCGGTGTTCAGGACGCCCGCGGCGAGACCGGCGCGCCCGGGCCGGACGCCCCCGGTGGCGAGGACGGCCGAGCCGGCGAAGGCGGGGCCGGCCCCGGCGGGCAGCAGGAGCAGACCGGGCAGCAGTCCGGTGGCGAAGGGAGTGGCGGGACCGACGCCGGCCAGCAGCGCCAGGCCTCCGGCGGCCACCGCCAGGCCCCCGACGGTGACGGCGGCCGGTCCGTGGCGGGCGATCAGCGGTGCGGCCAGCCGACCGGCGGCCAGCAGGACCGCCGCGTACGGGAGGAAGGCCGCCGAGGTCGCCAGCACGCCCCAGCCGCGGACCTGTTGGAGGTAGAGCGGGAGGATCAGGAAGACCAGCGCGGTGCCCGCGGCGGTCGCCATGACGGCGACCAGGGCGGCGGCCCGGCGGCGGTCGGCGAGGAAGCCGGGCGGCAGCAGCGGGTCGGCGGTGCGCCGTTCGGCGGCGGCGAAGGCGAGCAGCAGGGCGGCGCCGAGCACCAGCGGAAGGAGCACCACGGGTTCGCCCCAGGTGTGCTCCCCGGACCCGACCAGGCCGTAACTGACCGCGGAGACACCGGCGGTGGCGAGCGCCGCACCCCGCAGGTCGAGCGCCGGGGGTGCGCCGGGGGCCGGCTCGGCAGCAGGGAGCAGGCGACCGGAGAGGGCGAGCCCGGCCAGCGCCACCAGGACCGGCACGGCGAACATCCAGCGCCAGGAGACCCAGGCGGTGACTACGCCGGAGAGCAGGCTGCCACCGGTGGCACCGAGCGCCGAGAGGCCGCCCCAGGTGGCCATCGCCCGGCCGTAGTCGGCGGACCGGGGGAAGAGCGAACGCACCACCGCGACCGCCGCCGGAGCGGCGAGCGCGGCGCCGACGCCCTGGGCGAAGCGCGTCACCAGCAGGACGGCGAAGGTGGGGGCGAGCGCGCCGGCCACCGAGGCGACGGCCAGCAGGACGAGGCTGACCCGCAGCATCCGGCGGCCGCCGTGCCGGTCGGCGAGCCTGCCGCCGAGCAGCAGCAGGGAGCTGAAGGAGAGTCCGTACGCGGCGCTGAGCAGCAGGATGCCGGACGGGCCGAGGCCGAACTCCCGGCCCACCAGGGGCAGCGGGACGGAGAGGATCATGATCGTGAAGATCAGCGTCGCCTGCACGGCACCGAGCAGGGCGAACCCCGACCGCGGTGACGCCGGCGACGGGGCCGACGGAGCCGGCCGCGAAGGCGCCCGCGCGGTGGCGCGGGCGGGCGCGGGCCGAGAAACCGGCGAGTCCACCCGTGCGGGTGTCGAAACCCCCTGTGCCATCGAATCCCCCTAGTTGATAATGACCGTTCGGTCCAGAATTTGGACAGCACAGTGCGCCGGTCGCGAGGCCGTCGGAAGCCCCCCGGCCGGGCCGTGGCGCCGGCCCGGGCGGCGCGCTCAGTCCAGCAGGCCGAGCGCCTGCTCGGCGGCGGCCCGCAGACGGGCCTCGCCGTCACCGGCCTTGCCGATCACCCGCATGCCCTGCATCAGCACCAGCAGCATCCGCGCCAGCGCCACGGGGTCGCGCCCCGCGGGCAGTTCCCGCTGCGCCTCGGCCCGGACCAGCGCGGCCGTGAGCACCGTCTCCAGGTGGTCGAGACTGGCGGACACCCGCCGGGCCGCGTCCGGGTCGTGCGGAGCGAGCTCGACGGCGGTGTTGGTGACGAAACAGCCGCGCCTGGGGCCGCCCGCGCCGTCCTCGCCGGCCTCCCGCGCGAAGCGCCGGACCAGGCCGCGGACGGCCGGCAGCACCGGGCCGGGCTGCGAGAGCTCGGCCAGCAGCACCGGATTGTGCTGCTCGCCGTAGCGCTCCAGCGCCCGCAGGTAGAGCTCGTGCTTACTGCCGAAGGTGGCGTAGATGCTGGCACGGGCGATCCCGAGCTCCTCGACCAGCTCCGCCATCGAGGTGGCCTCGTAGCCGCGCCGCCAGAACAGCTCCAGGGCCGCCTGGAGCGCCGCGTCGGGGTCGAATTCCTTGGTCCGTGCCATGTCTGAACCTTAGTCATATTCAGACCGATCGGTCAAGAAAGAGGAGAGCGACCGCCACGGCGAGTACCGGATACCGGGCGCACCGGGCCAGAGGGCGGGCCGACAGCGGACGGTTGACATGCGAACGACGGACGGTGAACAAATTCGAACACGGTGGACTTGACAGAGTGTTGTCAGGCGATTCCAGATAAGGGTACCCTTACCGCCGCCCGTCCCCCACCCCCTCCCTCCAGGAGACGTCCATGCCCGCTACTCCCCAGCAAGCGGTCGACACCGTCCGCCCCCTCGTCCTGACGGTCTTTCGCGTCGTCGTCGGGCTGCTCTTCGCCTGCCACGGCGCCGCCTCGCTCTTCGGCGTCTTCGGCGGCGCCAAGGGCGGCGGCTCCGTCCCGGTCGGCCAGTGGCCCGGCTGGTGGGCCGCACTGATCCAGCTCGTCGGCGGTGTCCTGGTCCTGGCCGGACTCGGCACCCGGACCGCCGCCCTGCTCTGCTCCGGCTCGATGGCCTACGCGTACTTCACCGTCCACCAGGAGCACGCCCTGCTGCCGCTGCAGAACGGCGGCGAGGCCTCGGTGCTGTTCTGCTGGGCGTTCCTCGCGATAGCCGCGCTCGGCTCCGGACCGTTCGCGGTGGACCGGCTGCTCCCCCGGTGGACGGCCGACCGGGCCTACGGCTCCGCGTCGGCGGAGCAGAGCACCCAGCCCACCGCGGCACGCTGACCGAAGCCCGGCCCGCCGGCCCGCTCGGGTCGGCGGGCCGGGCCTCACCGCAGGGCCGACCGGGGCTCACCCCTCGGCGAGGTGGCGTTCCACCGAGGCCACCTTGGCGGTGAGCCCGTCCGTGACCCCGGCCCGGTCGTCGATCTTGATGACGGTGCTGACCCGTCCGCTGTAGGCCTTCACGGCCTCGATCGCCGCCCGGATCACCGGCATCACCTCGTCCCACTCCCCCTCGACGCTGGTGAACATCGCGTCCGTGCGGTTCGGCAGCCCGCTCGCGCGGACCACCCGGACGGCGGCGGCGACCGCCTCCCCCACCTCCTCGCCGACCCCCAGCGGGGTGACCGAAAACGCTGCGATCACGGCTCTGCTCCTCCTCCGACTCGGCGCTGTCCCGGTGCCCGGTCCGTCGGGTGTCCCGGCACCGCGACCAGGCTAGCCGCCCGGCCCGGCCGGACCGGCCGACGACCCGGCACCCTGCCGAGCCGGTCTGCCCGGCAGGTCGGACGCCCCGTCAGGCCGGACGCCCCGTCAGGCCACCGTCGGCAGCGGCGGTTCGACCGCCAGCGGCGCGGAGCTGCGGGCCCGGTGCTGCTCGGCCCAGGTGCTGAGCGCCACCGTGCAGGCGTGGTCCAGGTGGCGCAGCCCCGACCAGTCCAGCTCGACCGGGCGGTCCGCCGGCAGCCGCTCCAGGGCGTCCAGCAGCCGGGGCAGCCGCAGGAAGGTCGCGTTGCCGCTCAGGCGGACCCGCAGCGGTGCCCGGGTGAGCTCCGGGCCGGCGGCCCCGCCGGCGGCAACGGGCTCCGGGGCCTCCGGGGGCGGCAGTTCCTCCACCGCGATCTGCAGGTGCGAGGTCTGCCAGGCCGACTTGACCACGGCCAGGCCGATCCCGATCAGCACGCCCTCGAACAGGTCGGTGGTGATGATCGAGACCGCCGTCACCGCGAGCACCACCGCCTCGCCGCGGTGTTCGCGGCAGAGCCCGACGATCCGCCGGACCGGAACGAGCTTGGCGCCCGCGTGCACCAGGACGGCGGCCAGCGCGGTGAGCGGGACCAGGCCGAGCACCCCCGGCAGCAGCGCGGTGAACAGCAGCAGCCAGAGCCCGTGCAGGACGCGGGAGGCCTTGGTGCGGGCGCCGGCCTGGACGTTCGTCGCGCTGCGGACGATCACCGCCGTCATCGGGAGCGCCCCGAGCAGGCCGCAGAGCGTGTTGCCGACGCCCTGCGCGGTCAGCTCACGGTCGTAGTCGGTCCGCGGGCCGTGGTGCATCCGGTCCACCGCGGCGGCGCTGAACAGCGTCTCGGCCGAGGCGATCAGGGTGAAGGCGAGGACGGTACCGACGCCCGCCGTGCTCGCCAGCCCGCCCAGCGCGTCGCGCTCCGGCAGCCGGACCACGTCCAGCAGGCCGGAGACCCGGATCCGGGCGACCGGCAGGTCGGCGGAGGCCGTGACGGCGGCCGCGAGGCCGACGGCGGCGAGCGGTGCGGGCACCGTCCGGGCCACCTGGGCGGGCAGGTACTTCCAGAAGGCCAGCACCAGCAGGGTGGCGACGCCGAGGGCGACCGCGGCCGGCGTCGCCGCACCGGTGACGGCGTCGCGCAGCAGCGCCGGCAGGCCGGCGATCTTCTCGGGCCCGGTCGAGGGCGCCCTGCGGTCGGCGAGCGCGTAGAGCTGGCCGAACAGCAGGGTCAGGCCGATGCCCGCCAGCATGCCGTGGACCACGGACGCGGACATCGCACGGAACCAGCGGCCCAGCCGCAGGGCGCCCATGGCCAGTTGGAGCAGGCCGGTGGCGAGCACCAGGAGGCCCAGCGCGCCGGCGCCGTACTCCTGGACGGCCTCGTAGACCAGGACGGTGAGCCCGGCTGCCGGGCCGCTGACCTGGAGGCTGCTGCCCGGCAGCGCACCGACCACCAGGCCGCCGACGATCCCGGTGACCAGGCCGAGCTCGGCGGGCACCCCGGAGGCGACGGCCACGCCGACGCAGAGCGGCAGGGCGACCAGGAAGACCACCAGGGAGGCCGGCAGGTCGAAGCGCCAGGGCACGGCGCGCACGGCACGGACGGGACCGCGACGGGCCCGGCCCGGCGGGGCGCCCTCGCCGGAACGGCCCGGCGGACTCTCGGACCGACCGGGCGGGGCGCTCATCGCGTCACCGCCGCAGCGGTGCCGGGGCGGACGAGGGGACGGCAGGCGGGTCGGAGCATGGATACGTTCCTTCCGCGCACCCGCCGACGGGCGGACGCGCTGCTGGGTGCGTCCGGACGGGCGGACGCCGGGGCGGGCGGGCCGGGCGGGCGGTCGACGCCGGAGCGGGCGGACCTGGCGGGCGGACGGCGAGGACGGACCTGGCGGGCGAACGGGTCGCGCGCCGGTTGACGCACATCGCGTCGGCGCACCGGGCGCGACCTCGGCGGGGCACCCGGCGGCCTCCACGGCGCGTACGGCGCGGGCGGCGTCGGTACGGGCGGCCGTCCGGGCGGGCCGGGCGGCGGCGATGGGTGTCGGGGCGGAGCGGGTGCGGTCAGGGGGCGGTGCCTCGGTCGGCTGCGCGCGGACCGGGCGGGCCCGGTCCGGGAACGGGACCCGACGGCCGGAGCTCCCCCGCTCCCCGGTCGATCCCCAATCCCCCTGCCGCGGCCCGAGTTGAACATGGCAACCATGACGGGTCCGGCGTGCCACCGACGGTACCCAGAGCCTCGCGCGGGGCCGACCTCGCCCACCGAATCTTCACACGAGCCGCACACCGGCGCCGCTTTCCGCGCCGCCTCGGGGCTCCGGCCGGGTACGCGCGTTCGGCCCGTGGACTGGCACACGAACGAGACCGGTGCCGGAAGCGCGCGCTTTGCACGAAGGGACGACCACCGGGCCCGCCCGGGCCCGGCGGACTGGAGGAACGGGCGATGGTCCGGCCGTGCCCGCCGTGACAGCCTGGCCGGACGGCCGGCCCACCCCCTCCCCGCGCCCGCCCCCTCCCCGCGCCCGCCACCTGCGGTTTCCCGTCATCCCCGCGGCGCGACCCACTTCCACATTCTGTTGAAGGCCCCCTTGACGCCCCGACGGGCCCCGCCTTACTTTGTTTCCGCATACAGAAACCGTTCTTCCGTATGGTGGAATTCTGGAGATGAGCCCTCCGACCCACTGCGGGCCGATGCAGGAGATACCCGATGCCTCGTATGACAGCCGCCCGCGCGGCAGTGGAGATCCTCAAGCTCGAAGGCGTTGAGGTCGCGTTCGGCGTGCCGGGCGCAGCGATCAACCCGTTCTACCGGGCTCTCAAGGAGGGCGGCGGCATCCGGCACACGCTGGCCCGGCACGTCGAGGGCGCCTCCCACATGGCGGAGGGCTACACGCGCGCCAAGGCCGGCAACATCGGTGTCTGCATCGGCACCTCCGGCCCGGCCGGCACCGACATGATCACCGGCCTCTACTCGGCGATCGCCGACTCGATCCCGATCCTGTGCATCACCGGCCAGGCGCCGGTCTCCAAGCTGCACAAGGAGGACTTCCAGGCCGTCGACATCTCCTCGATCGCCAAGCCGGTCACCAAGAAGGCCACCACCGTGCTGGAGGCCGCCCAGGTCCCGGGCGTCTTCCAGGAGGCCTTCCACCTGATGCGCTCCGGCCGTCCGGGCCCGGTCCTCATCGACCTGCCGATCGACGTCCAGCTGACCGAGATCGAGTTCGACCCCGAGACCTACCAGCCGCTGCCGGTCTACCAGCCGCGGGCCAGCCGCGCCCAGGCCGAGAAGGCGATCCGCTTCCTGCTGGAGTCCGAGCGCCCGCTGATCGTCGCCGGCGGCGGCATCATCAACGCCGACGCCTGCGACCTGCTGGTCGAGTTCGCCGAGCTGACCGGCGTCCCGGTCATCTCCACCCTGATGGGCTGGGGCACCATCCCCGACGACCACCCGCTGAGCGCCGGCATGGTCGGCGTCCAGACCTCGCACCGCTACGGGAACGCGACCTTCCTGGAGTCGGACTTCGTCCTCGGCATCGGCAACCGCTGGGCCAACCGCCACACCGGGTACAACCTGGAGGCGTACACCAAGGGCCGCACGTTCGTCCACGTCGACATCGAGCCCACCCAGATCGGCAAGATCTTCGCCCCGGACTACGGCATCGCCTCCGACGCCAAGGCCGCGCTGGAGCTCTTCGTCGAGGTCGCCAAGGAGCTCAAGGCCGAGGGCCGGCTGCCCGACTTCACCGCGTGGGCCGGATCCGCCCAGGAGCGCAAGGCCACCCTCCAGCGCCGCACCCACTTCGACAACATCCCGATGAAGCCGCAGCGCGTCTACGAGGAGATGAACAAGGCCTTCGGCCCGGAGACCCGCTACGTCACCACGATCGGCCTCTCGCAGATCGCCGGCGCGCAGATGCTGCACGTCTACCGGCCGCGGCACTGGATCAACTGCGGCCAGGCCGGCCCGCTCGGCTGGACCATCCCGGCCGCGATCGGCGCCGCCACCGCCGACCCGGGCACCCCGATCGTCGCGCTCTCGGGCGACTACGACTTCCAGTTCATGATCGAGGAGCTGGCGGTCGCCGCCCAGCACAAGGTCCCCTACATCCACGTCCTGGTGAACAACGCCTACCTGGGCCTGATCCGCCAGGCGCAGATCGGACTGGACATCAACTTCCAGGTCAACCTGGAGTTCGAGAACATCAACACCCCGGAGCTCGGCGTCTACGGCGTCGACCACGTCAAGGTCGCCGAGGGCCTCGGGGTCAAGGCCATCCGCGTCACCGACCCCGACCAGCTGGGCGCCGCCTTCGAGGAGGCCAAGAAGCTCGCCGCCGAGCACAGCGTCCCGGTCGTGGTCGAGGCCATCCTGGAGCGCATCACCAACATCTCGATGAGCCGGACCGTCGACATGAGCGACGTGACCGAGTTCGAGGAGCTCGCCACCCTGCCCGAGCACGCCCCCACGGCCATCAAGCCGCTGGCGCTCTGAGCCGCGCGGGTCCGGCGCCCCCACCGGCGCCGGGCCTGCGCCCCCCGGGCGCGGGGGCCGGCACCCCCGGGCCGCGCCGGGCGCACCACGGCGCCCGCCCGGCGGCGAGCCCGCCCCGTCCGGCGCGACCGCGTTCGGCACGCCGGTCGTCCGGGTACGTACCGGTGTACCGCCCGCACGCGACCGCAGCGCGCGGGCTTCCGTAGCCCGGGAGGCCACTCCGTGCCCTTCACCATGAGCTTGTCCGAGCGCGAGGCCTTCCTGGCGGGCCCGCACGTCGGCGTCCTGGCCGTCGGCGACGACGGCGCCCAACCGGCCGGGCGCCTGCTGGCCGTCCCGATCTGGTACTCCTACCGGCCGGGCGGCGTCCTCACCATCCTGACCGGCCGGGACTCCGCCAAGGCCCGCCGGATCCGCGCCAGCGGGCGGTTCGCGCTCTGTGCCCAGCAGGAGGAGCCGCCCTGCCGCTACGTGAGCGTGGAGGGCCCGGTGGTCGCGATCGAGGACGGGGTCGACCCGGCCGAGCGCGCCGCGATGGCCCACCGCTACATGCCGCCCGCCACCGCCCGCGCCTACCTCGCCGCCACCACCGAGCAGCTGACCGCCGACATCGCCATCCGGATGCGCCCCGAACGCTGGCTCAGCGCCGACTTCGCCGCCGTCGCCGCCCGCTTCGACGCGCGGACCGAGGCCCGGACCGACGGCCGGCCCGAGGCCCGCTCCGACGCCCGGTCCGGCCGGACGGGAGCGGAACAGGGGGCGGAACACCCGGAGCCCGGTCGTGGTTGACCGGGGCGGGGCGGCTACCGTTCCGTGACGAGTGCTGCACCGATATCCGACCATCCGAAGGGGACTTCCGTGAGCCTGTACGACATCCCGCTGCGCACCCTGTCCGGCGAGACCGCCTCGCTGGCCGACTACAAGGGCAAGGCACTGCTGATCGTCAACGTCGCCTCCAAGTGCGGCCTGACGCCCCAGTACGCCGGCCTGGAGCGGCTCCAGGCGCGCTACGCCGAGCGCGGCTTCACCGTGCTGGGCTTCCCGTCGAACCAGTTCGCCGGGCAGGAGCCGGGCAGCGCCGAGGAGATCCAGACCTTCTGCTCCACCACCTACGGCGTCTCCTTCCCGCTGTTCGAGAAGACGGACGTCAACGGCGCCGACCAGCACCCGCTGTACGCGGCGCTGACCCGGACCGCCGACGCCGAGGGCCAGGCCGGTGACGTGTCCTGGAACTTCGAGAAGTTCCTGGTCTCGCCGGACGGCACCGTGGCCGCCCGGATCCGGCCCCGCACCGAGCCGGAGTCGGCCGAGGTGATCACCGCGATCGAGGCCGTCCTGCCGGCCTGATCCGCACCACCGCCGGAGGAGCCCCGGGGCAGCCGCCCCGGGGCTCCTCCGCGCCCGCCCCCGGCATCACCCGCCCCAGCGCCCGAGCTTCTCCGGGTTGCGCACCGCCCAGATCTGCGCGATCCGCTCGCCGGAGAGGCCGAACGCGGCCACCGTCACGGTGACCCCGCCCCGCCGGGCCGCCAGTCCGGGGCGGCCGTTGACCGAGCGCTCCAGCAGCTCCATGCCCGGCGCCAGGTCGCCGATCCCGACGATGTAGCGGGCGATCCGCTCGGCGCCCGTGACCGGGCGCGGCGCGGCGCCGGCCAGCCCGCCGCCGTCGGCGGTCATCGTGGCGTCGGGGTCGAGCAGGCCGACCAGCGCGGCGATGTCCTTGGCCTCCCAGGCCTGCTTGAACTCCCTGATGATGCGGGCTTCTTCTTCCCGCACGCGCGGTGCCACCGGCGGCCGGGCGGCGCGGATCCGGCGGCGGCCCGAGGAGGCCAGCTGTCGGCAGGCCGCCGGCGTCCGCCCGACGATCGCGGCCACGTCGGCGAAGGGGTACTGGAAGACGTCGTGCAGGACGAAGGCGACCCGTTCGGCCGGGGTCATCGATTCGAGCACGACGAGGAACGCCATGTCGACGGACTCGTCCAGGGTGACCAGGTCCGCCGGGTCGCCGCCGGCGCCCGGCCGGCCGTGCAGCCACTGCGTGCCGTCCGGCAGCGGCTCCGGGATCCACTCGCCCACGTAACGCTCGCGCCGTGCCCGCGCCGAGCCGAGCACGTCGAGACAGATCCGACTGGCCACCGTCGTCAGCCACGCCCCGGGGGACTCGACGGCCTCCCGCTGCTGCCGGGACATCGCGTACCAGCGGGCGCAGGCCTCCTGGACGGCGTCCTCGGCCTCGGCCAGCGAGCCGAGCAGCCGGTAGGCGATGTCGATCAGCTGCCGGCGCTCGCCCACGAGCACGCTCAGGCCCGGGTCGGGCCGGTCCGGTCCGGGCTCGGTTCGACTGGTCATGGTCGTGACGACTCCCTCGTTCGGGCCTGACCGCACCATGATCCACAGGTCGTCCCGGTGGGCCCGGGCCGGGGTGGCGCCTGACGTTTCCGGTGGCTGTGTCGTCGGACCGATGAGCGGCCGGTTCACCGGCCCTCGGACACGGTCGAGAAGAAGCAGAGTCGAGCAACAGAAGGAGGGGCCCCCTCATGCCCACCCGTACGACGGCACCGCAGCACAGTCCCAGGCTCTCCGCGCTCCTGCGGGTCGCGATCGCCCTGCAGACCGCGGCCATCTTCTTCCAGGCGGTCACCGCCGGGCTGTTGCTGTCCACGTCCTACGGAGAACCGCTGCACAGCGGCGGGGCCCGCGGGATGTACGCCACGACGATGCTGTACGTCCTCGCCTCGGTCCTGAGGTGGCGGCCGGGCGGCGGTTCGCCCCGGCCCGTCCTCCACTCGACCGGATTCCTCGTCCTCGCGTCGGCGCAGGTGGTCCTGGGCGTCCAGCACGTGGCGAGCCTGCACGTCCCGCTGGGCGTCCTGATGTTCGGGCTGAGCCTGCTTCAGCTGGGCCGGGCGACGGCGGGCCACCTCCGGCCGGCGGCGCCGGTTTCGGGTCCGGCTTCGGCGTCGAGCGCCGGTGCGGCGAATTCGCCGGCTCCGACGGACGCTCCGCGGAAGCCGCGGAGCACGAGCCAGCCGGCGAGGGAGAGCTCCCAGGCGAAGACCGGCACGGCCGCGGCCGTGCCGGGCCCGGAGAGCTGAGCGTAGCGGCCGAACAGCACGGCCACCGCGGAGGCGCAGATCAGCGGCCCGCCCACCAGGCCCAGCACGGTGATCACCCGCGGCACGGCCCCGGTCCGGTGCAGGAGCACGGCCAGCATCAGGGTGTTGACGCCGAGGATCAGATTGGGCCCGAGCAGGAAGGTCCAGTCGTGGACGGCGATGAGCGCCTTGGCCGCCACGGCGAAGGAGGAGGCACCGGCGTCGGAGGCCGCCGGTGCCTCCCGGCGCAGCGTCACCACCGCGAGCACGCTGACCAGCCCGAGGACGATGACGACCGCCTCCAGCAGCCGGACGCACACATAGCCGAGCGCGAGCCCTTCGTGCCGGCGCCGGAGGACCGGAAAGAGCGTCACCCCGGTGCCCGCCACCGCCAGGGCCAGGACCACCTCGCACAGCGCCCCGAGCAGGACCCTGTTGTCGGCACCCGCGCCCAGCACGTAGTCCGTGCCGTCCAGCAGCGGTCGGTACAGCGTCAGCCCGGCCACGGCGGCGACCTCGGTCACCAGGAACAGCACGCCCGCCGCGATGCCCTTGCGTCTGTCTGTGTCCATTGCGGAACTCCCCACCCAGTAGCAGAGGTGTACGGCGTACACCTGTCGATGACGATAGGCGTACGCCGTACACTCGTCAAGATGAAGCAGTCAGCGGACGGAACGCGGCGGGCGCCGCTCAGCCGGGAACGGGTCCTGCGAGCGGCGGTGGCGTTCGCCGACGGCGCCGGGACGGACGCGATCAGCATGCGCAAGCTCGCCCAGGAGCTGGGCGTGGTGCCGATGGCGCTCTACAAGCACGTGGCCAACAAGGACGAACTCCTCGACGGCATGGTGGACCTCGTCGTCGGCGAGATCGGCCCGCCCGGCGAGGGCGGCTGGCAGCCCACGATGCGCGCACGCGTCCTCGCCGCACGCCGGGTCCTACTGCGGCACCCCTGGGCCGCGGGCGTGATCCAGTCCCGCACCAGCCCCACCCCGGCGGTCCTCGGCTACCTCGACTCGATGGCCGGCCTGTTCCGGACCGGCGGTTTCTCGGTCGGCCTCACGCACCACGCGATGCACGCCATGGGCAGCCGGCTGCTGGGCTTCAGCCAGGAACTGTTCGACGACACCGCCGCCACCCCCGACCCGGCGGTGCTGCGGCAACTGGCACGCGCCTACCCCCACATCGCGGAAATCGCCGGCGCCGCCGGACACGACGAGGCGTCGACGGTCGGCGGCTGCGACGACCAGGCCGAGTTCGAGTTCGCGCTGGACCTGCTGCTGGACGGGCTCGAACGGCTACGGGCCGCAGAGCAGGTGGCTCAGGAGCGGTGACGGCTCAGGGACAGTGGTAGGGGAACGAGACGGAGACGCTCCGGGGGCCCGGGGAGAGCAGCTCCAGGGTGGCGGTGGACGGGAGCGAGCCCTGGCCCTCGAAGCTCCAGCGCAGCACCAGCTCGGTGCGGTGCGTGCCGGAGCCGACCTCCTGCGCCAGCTCGCCCGAAGTGGTGCCGTCGCTGCGCAGCCAGCGGTAGCGGAGGGTGCCCGCGGCGCCGTTGGTCTCCACCGCGGCCGTGATCACCGCGGTGCCGCCGCAGCCGGGGCCCGCGGGGTCGGTGCTCGCACCGACCCCGGTGACCGCCAGGGCCGGCATGGTGAAGCGCCAGAACAGGAAGGCCAGGAGGGCCAGCAGCAGCACCGGGACCAGCACGCGCCACACCCGGCGCCGGCGGGGCGGCCGCTCCGCCTCCGGGAGGGCGGCACCGTGCCAGACGGCGGCGGCCTGCGGCGGGACACCGGGGCCGAACCGCCGCAACTCCCCCGGGGCGAGCGGCTGTTCCGCCGGTACTCCGGACACCGGGGCACCGTGCGAAGGGGTGCCGTACGACGGGGTCCCGGTCTCGCCGGGCTCCGGTGCGCCGGGGAGCGTGGCGGTCTCCCCCCGCGTGGGTGTGCCGACCAGCGTGGCGGTCTCCCCCGGCGCCGGTGCGCCACCCCAGACCCGGGGGTCCAGGAAGGTCGCGCTCGCGGCCCCGGTCTCGTCGAGCCGGACGGTGGCCTCGGGGTCGGGCCCGGCCGCGACCGTACGGTCGGCTGCGGTCCCGTCGAGCCGCACCGGCTGCTCCGCGTCGGGCCGCGTCCGGCCGGTGGCCTCGGCATCGGCCTTCGGCCCGAGCGTGACCGTCCGGTCCGCCCCGGGCTCGTCGAGCCGGACGGTGGCCTCGGGGTCGGGCCCGAGGCGGACCGTCCGGTCGGCGCTCCGCGCGCCCGCGGCGAGCGGAACGGTCCGGTCCGCGGCCGCGCCCGGTGCCGGGGCGGAGTCCGGGGTGGAGTCGGGGCGGGGCGTGGACATGGCTGCTCCAGGGGAACGCGACGGGAAGGGCGGTGCGGGGCCGGCGGCAGGGGTTCGGCCGCAGGGGCTCGGCGGTAGCGGTCAGCGGCGGCGGATCAGCGCGGCGGGTCGCACAGGTAGGCGGCCACCTCGGCCGAGGTCTTGCCCGGCTTCGCCGCCGCCGGGGTGGTGGAGACCCGGACGCCCCAGGTCGGGAAGGTGTCCGCCGAACCGAAGTCGTGCGGCCGGGTGACGGTGGCTCGGCCGTCGCGGAGCACTACGGTCTCCGTCGCGACGGTGATCGACCGGCCGCCCGAGCTGTGGTACCAGTTCAGCGTCAGGGTGCCGGTTCCCGCGCCCTGGGCGACCACCGTGACCGTGGCGGTCAGGCTCCACCGGCCGCTGCAGGTCAGCGAGTCCAGGTTCACCGTGGTCACCGCGAGGGTCGCCGGGGCGACGGTGGCCGTCGGGCTCGGGGTGGGCGGCGCCGACGGCGGGGCGGTGGTGGCGGGCGGGGCCGACGGCGGCGCGGCCGTGGGAGTCGCGCCGCCGGGCGGTAGCGACGGCGCACCGGGGGTGGGCGCGCCCGTCGCGGGCGGGGTCGCCTTGCCGGTCGGCGGCCTGCCGGTCGGCGTGGCCGCGGGCGAGGTGCTCGGAACGCCCGAGGTCGCCGACGGCGAGGGCGACGCGGCCGGTGTGGCCGCCGGATCGGACGGACCGGCGTCCGGGGTGCCGGTGGCACCGCCCGCGTCGGACGACGGACCGGCCGCCGGGCCGGTCGCGCCGAGCGTGGTGGTGGCCTCCGGGGAGGCGCCGCCGACCACCGTACGGGCACCGCCGTCGGCCGCCCCGGCGATCGCCATACCGGCCAGCGTGGCCAGGGTCAGCGCGCCGGCCGCGACCCCGACGAGCGCCTTGCCGCGGCTGCCGAGCCGGGCCCCGCGCCGGGCCGGGGAGAGCCGGGCCGGGGTCTGCCGCACCAGGGTGGCCGAGCCGCTGCCGCCGGGCAGGGCGGTGTGGGCCAGCGAGGTGCCGCCCGCCGCGCCGCCGGTGCCGGGCAGCAGCAGCCCGAGCAGCGCCACCAGCGCCGTGAGGTCCAGCCGTCCCTTCTCCTCCCACTGCGGCCCGTACCCGGCCGCCGCGACGGCCTCCAGCTCCTCGACCAGCTCGGCCGCGCTCCCCGGGCGGGCCCGCGGGTCCTTGGCCAGGCCCGCCAGGATCAGCGGCCGGACCGGGTCGGGCGCCAGCTCGGCCGGGATCGGGGCCTCGGTGTGCTGGACGGCGAGTTCGGCGAACGTCACCCCGTCGTACGGGCGGCTGCCGGTGAGGCACTCGAAGAAGGTCACGGTGGCGGCGTAGACGTCACCGGCCGGGGAGGCGGGCCGCCCCGCCCACTGCTCGGGCGGCATGTAGGCGGGGGTGCCGGAGACGTCGCGGTCGTCGCCGCTCGGCACGGCGATGCCGAAGTCGACCAGCTTGGAGGTACCTGCGACGTCGACCAGGACGTTGCCCGGCTTGTAGTCGCGGTGCACCACACCGGCCTCGTGGGCGGCCGCCAGGCCCAGCAGCGAACCCTTCAGCACGACCAGGGCCGCCTGCGGGGTGGTGGCGCCCTCCGCGCGGAGCAGGTCGCGCAGCGCGATCCCGTCCACCAGCTCCATCACGATGGCGGCGCCCCGCTCGCCCTCCACGTACTCGTAGAGGCGGGTGACGTGCGGGGAGTCGACGGCCGCGAGGACCAGCGCCTCCTCCCGCAGGGCGGGGGTGCCGAGGGAGTCGTGCAGGTACTTGATCGCGACGGGGGTTCCGGTCACCCGGTGGTGGGCGAGCACGACCCGGCCGCTCGCGCCGGCGCCGAGCTCCCGGTCGTGCAGGTAGTCGGGGAGCTCCCAGGGGCGCGCGTCCTCGATCCCCGGCACCTGGTCCCGCGGACCCTCCGGGGCCCGGCCCCGGGAACCCGCCGGAGACCCGCCCCGCGGATCCCCCGGGGTCGGCTCCTGCGCACCCGCCGCCCCACCGGTGGGAGCGTCGCCGCTCCCGGTCGGTCTGCCGCCCTGTTGCTTCCCGCTGTCCATCGTGCGCTCTCTCCCCGTGACTGCCCGGCCGCTCCTGCGGCGTCGCACCCTACGACACCGCGGCTACCGCCTGGGACGCGGCCCGAGAACAGCGGGTTCCGGCGCCCCGGAGCCGCCGGGTCACGATTCGGGTGCTTCGCACACCGTGCCAACCACCGAGCCCGTCCGGCCCGGTCACGGCTCCAGCAGCAGCCGGGTGCCCGGCGGCAGCTCGCCCGCCCGGGCCGCGTCGCGCAGGTGCCGCAGCAGGGTCTCGCGCAGCGCGGCCGCCGCCCGGGTCAGCGGCACCTCGTGCCCGTGCGCGACGGCGATCGTCCGCCCCAGGCCCGGCCCGGCGAACGGGGTGACCGCCAGGCCCGAACGGGCCGCCACCATGCCCGGCACCACGGCCGGCCCGAGCCCGGCCCGGACGAAGCCCAGCACCGCGTCCATCTCCCCGCCCTCCACCGCGAACTCCGGCTCGAAGCCGGCCTCCCGGCAGGCCGCCAGGGTCGCCTCCCGCACGTCGTAGCCCTCCCGGAACATCACCAGCGGCCGGCCGCGCAGCTCGGCCACCCGCACCCGCCGGCGCCGGGCGGCGGTGGCGGCCCGGGCCACCAGCACCAGCTCCTCGTGCAGCAGCTCGGTGACGGCGAGGGCCGGCGCCGCCTCCCCGCTCGGCGGGGTGATGATCAGCGCGACGTCCAGCTCCCCCGCCGCCAGCGTCCGGACCAGGTCGCGCGAACCGCCCTCGCGGACCACCAGCGCCACTCCCGGGTAGCGGTCCCGGAAGACCCGCAGGACGTCCGGGACCAGGCTGGTGCACAGGCTCGGCGGCGCCCCCAGCCGGACCCGGCCGCGGCGCAGCTGCACCGTCTCCTGGACGGCCAGCCGGGCGCTCTCGGTGTCCGCGAGGATGCGCCGGGCCAGCGGCAGCAGGGCGTCCCCGGCGTCGGTGAGGGCGATGTTGCCGCGGGTGCGGTGGAACAGTTCGGCGCCCAACTCCCGCTCCAGGGCGCGGATCTGCTGGGAGAGGGACGGCTGTGCCACATGCGCCGCCTCGGCCGCCCGGGTGAAGTGGCGGGTCTCGGCGACGGCGAGGAAGTAGCGGAGTTGCTGCAGCTGCACCCGGCCAGGATAGGCCGCTCCCCAGCGCGGACCATAGCCTGCGGCTATCACGGTGAGCCGCGGCATGTCTTGGACGTACCGTCGGACCCGTCCCTACCGTGGTCGCCATGACAACCGCGACTCGGACGGCCCGGCATCCGTCCACCCTGGTGACCCTGTGGCGGTCGACCGTCGGCAAGAAGGCGGTCATGGCCGTCAGCGGACTGGTCATGCTGCTGTACCTGGTCGCGCACATGCTGGGCAACCTGAAGGTCTTCTTCGGCCCGGACGACCTGAACGGCTACGCGCACTGGCTGCGCACCCTCGGCCAACCCGTCCTGCACTACGAGTGGTTCCTGTGGATCGCCCGGTTCGGCCTGCTGGCGGCCGTCGGGCTGCACGGCGTGGCCGCGTACCAGCTGAGCCGGCGCGACCTCAGGGCGCGCCCCAGCAAGTACGTGCACCAGCGACGGCGGGCCGGTTACGCGACCCGGACGATGCGCTGGGGCGGGGTGATCCTGGCCCTGTTCATCGTCTGGCACATCCTGGACCTGACCACGCTCACCGTGAACCCGGCCGCCGAGCACGGGCACCCGTACCGGAACATCGTGGCCTCCTTCTCGAACTGGTACAGCTGCGTGATCTACATCGTCGCGATGCTGGCCGTCGGCATGCACATCCGGCACGGCTTCTGGAGCGCCGCGCAGACCCTCGGCGCCAACAACGCCCGCCGTGACCGCGCGTTGAAGCTGACCGCCAACGGCCTGGCGCTGGTGCTGACCGTCGGCTTCCTGTCCGTCCCCGTGGCCGTGATGACCGGAGTGGTGAGTTGATCCCCTACAGCGAGTACAGCGTCGGCGATCCGGTCGCCGACACCCGGGCCCCCGGCGGGCCGATCGAACAGCGCTGGGACCAGCGGCGGTTCGAGGCCAAGCTGGTCAACCCGGCGAACCGGCGCAAGCACACCGTGATCGTGGTCGGCACCGGCCTGGCCGGCGGCGCGGCCGGCGCCACACTGGCCGAACAGGGCTACCACGTCGTCCAGTTCTGCTTCCAGGACTCCCCGCGCCGGGCCCACTCGATCGCCGCCCAGGGCGGCATCAACGCCGCCAAGAACTACCGCAACGACGGCGACTCCGTGCGCCGGCTGTTCTACGACACCGTCAAGGGCGGCGACTTCCGCGCCCGCGAGTCCAACGTCCACCGGCTGGCCCAGGTCTCGGTGGAGATCATCGACCAGTGCGTGGCCCAGGGCGTCCCGTTCGCCCGCGAGTACGGCGGCCTGCTGGACACCCGCTCCTTCGGCGGCGTGCAGGTCTCCCGCACCTTCTACGCCCGCGGCCAGACCGGCCAGCAGCTGCTGCTCGGCGCGTACCAGGCGCTGTCGCGCCAGATCGCGGCCGGCAACGTGGAGATGCACGCCCGCACCGAGATGCTCGACCTGCTGGTGATCGACGGGCGGGCCCGCGGCATCGTCGCCCGCGACCTGGTGACCGGTGAGATCAGCACCCACACCGCCGACGCCGTGGTGCTCGCCACCGGCGGCTACGGCAACGTCTTCTACCTCTCCACCAACGCCAAGAACTCCAACGCGACGGCGATCTGGCGCGCCCACCGGCGCGGTGCCTGGTTCGCCAACCCGTGCTTCACCCAGATCCACCCGACCTGCATCCCGCGCTCCGGCGAGCACCAGTCCAAGCTCACCCTGATGAGCGAGTCGCTGCGCAACGACGGCCGGATCTGGGTGCCGAAGGCCAGGGGCGACACCCGGGCGCCGGGCGAGATCCCCGAGGACGAGCGGGACTACTACCTGGAGCGGATCTACCCCTCCTTCGGCAACCTGGTGCCGCGCGACATCGCCTCCCGGGCCGCCAAGAACGTCTGTGACGAGGGGCGCGGCGTCGGCCCCGGCGGCCAGGGCGTCTACCTGGACTTCGCGGACGCCATCCGACGGCTGGGCCGCGACGCGGTGGCCGCCAAGTACGGCAACCTGTTCGAGATGTACGAGCGGATCACCGCCGAGGACCCGTACCGGGTGCCGATGCGGATCTACCCGGCGATCCACTACACGATGGGCGGACTCTGGGTCGACTACGACCTGCAGACCACCGTCCCGGGCCTGTTCGCGGTCGGCGAGGCCAACTTCTCCGACCACGGCGCCAACCGGCTCGGTGCCAGCGCCCTGATGCAGGGCCTCGCCGACGGCTACTTCGTCCTCCCGCCGACCCTCAACGACTACCTGGCCCGCAACCCGCTGCCCGCCGTCCCGGCCGACCACGCCGAGATCGCCTCGGTGGAGGCCGAGGTGACCGACCGGCTGAACCTGATCCTGGCGGTCGGCGGCGACCGGACGCCGGACTCCTTCCACCGCGAACTCGGCGAACTCCTCTGGGACGAGTGCGGGATGGCCCGCGACGAGGCCGGACTGCGCCGTGCCCTGACCCGGATCCCGCAGCTGCGCGAGGAGTTCTGGCGCCGGATCCGGGTGCCCGGCACCGGGCAGGAGCTCAACCAGTCGCTGGAGAAGGCCAACCGGCTGGTCGACTACTTCGAACTGGCCGAGCTCATGTGCCTGGACGCGCTGCACCGCGCCGAGTCCTGCGGCGGCCACTTCCGGACCGAGAGCCAGACCGAGGACGGCGAGGCGGCCCGCCGCGACGACGCCTTCTCCTACGCCGCCGCCTGGGAGTTCACCGACACCGGCAGCGCCCCCGTCCTGCACCGCGAGCACCTCGACTTCGAGCACGTCCACCCCACCCAGCGGAGCTACGCGTGAACCTCACCCTTCGGATCTGGCGCCAGGCGGGCCCGGACACCCCCGGCTCGATGACCACCTACCAGGTCACCGGGATCAGCCCGGACATGTCCTTCCTGGAGATGCTCGACACCCTCAACGAGGAACTGATCACCCGCGGCGACACGCCGGTGGCCTTCGACCACGACTGCCGCGAGGGCATCTGCGGCGCCTGCGGCATGGTCATCAACGGCCAGGCCCACGGCCCCGAGCGGACCACCACCTGCCAGCTGCACATGCGGCACTTCGCCGACGGCGACACGATCGACGTCGAGCCCTGGCGGGCCGCCGCCTTCCCGGTCGTCAAGGACCTGGTGGTGGACCGCTCCGCGTTCGACCGGATCATCGGCTCCGGCGGCTACATCACCGCCCCCACCGGCAGCGCGCCCGACGCCCACGCCACCCCGGTGCCCAAGGAGGCCGCCGACACCGCCTTCGAGCACGCGGAGTGCATCGGCTGCGGCGCCTGCGTCGCCGCCTGCCCCAACGGCTCGGCGATGCTCTTCACCTCCGCCAAGGTCGTCCACCTCAACGTGCTGCCCCAGGGCGCGCCCGAACGCCGCTCCCGGGTGCGCGACATGGTCGCCACGATGGACGCCGAGGGCTTCGGCGGCTGCACCAACACCGGCGAGTGCGCCACCGCCTGCCCCAAGGGCATCCCGCTGCCCAGCATCGCCGCGATGAACCGCGAGTTCCTGCGCAGCGCGGCGGGCTGAGCACCCCGCCGGCCGTCCCGCCGCCGCTCCCCGCCGGGTGCCGCCGGGACGGCCGGGGCGCGCGGGGCGGGCGCACGCGCCCCGTGCGGGTGGTGGTTCGTCAGGACCGCTGCTGTACTCCGGGAATTCGCGCTACGGTGGTCCCCGCGCCAAGGAGGGTCATATGCCCGAGGTTCAGTCCTGCGCCGGGTGCGGCGGGTCCGGGGGCACCGAGAAGACCGAGGCCACGGTGGAACTGGACGAGGAAGGGAGCATGGTGCCGAAGCTCAACACCTTCTGGTCGCCGTGCAGTCGATGCCACGGATCCGGGACGGTGATCGTCGGATGAGGCTGGTCTTCGAGTGCGTCGAATGCGGCGGCCACTACCTGCCGCCGGAGACCATGGCGTACCCCGACGGGCCCGCCTCGGCGCTCTGGTGCGCGCACTGCCAGGCCGCGAAGCGGGCGGCGGGCCTGCGTGAGGACCCGCTGCTGGCGCGGATGGCGCTGGCCGGCGCCCGGGCCGCACTGGCCCACCGCGCCACCGAGGACACCGGGGCGACGCGCGCCGACATCCGGCCGTCCAGGCCGCCGCTGTCGCGCCGGGCCCGGTCCGGGCCGGGCGGGGTGCGCGGCAAGCTGGCCTGAGCCGGGCCCTCCTCGGTCACGATCGGAACAGGCCGCGGGTCAGCACAGGCGGCGGTCGGAACTGGCCGCGGTCGGATCAGAACAGCGCCTCCTGGGTGTCCGGCTCCTCGGGGCGCGTCCGGGGGCTCACCACCAGGCCCGACACCGGGCGGCCCGCCGCCGGGGCGAGCGTCCACCCGGTGAGTCTGCGGGTGTCGAGCAGCAGCGGTTCGGCGCCGCCCGGCTGGTCCAGCAGCAGATGGCGCCCGATCGGCGGGCGGAGCGTACCGGCCACCACCGCGCCGGGGGCGAGCGCGTCGATGTGCCCGTAGGACACCGGCGCGCCGTCGGCCAGCCCGAAGATCCCGACCTGGTCCACGACCGGGTGGTCGGGCAGCAGCTCCACCGCGTGCCCGTCCAGCAGCCGGTGGGCCGCGGCGCGGGCTCCGGTCAGCAGCGCGCGGCGGTACTCCGCGTCGCCGTGCCGCCACCAGTGCGCCGTCTTCACCCGGCCCGTGAAGCGTTCCCGGGCCATCCCCGAGGCGGCGACGGTCAGCTCGGCCCGGCGGACGGCGGGCAGCGCGCCGCGGGCGGCGAACGTCCAGGCGAGCGCGCCCTGTTCGAGCAGCCGGGCGGTGCCGCGCGACTCCCCGGTCAGCCCCACCTTCAGCAGCCCCTCGCCGAACCAGGCGAGGTAGAGGCGGTAGGTGCGCCCGTCGTCGAGGATCTGGTCCCGGGCGAGCGCCAGCCCGCGGTCGACGCTCTGGCAGGCGGCGCACTGCACGGCGCCGCCGTCCGGGTCGATGACGGCGTGGTGCGGGCACGGCGTGCGCTCGGTGGCCCCCACCAGCAGGGCCCCGGTGCAGCGGCGCGGCCCGCCGATCAGCCAGCCGATCTCCGCCCCGGGCACCACCACCCGCTCGTGCACCCGGTGCCCGTGGACCGCACGGAGCACCGGCTGCCCGTCGCGCCAGTGCAGGCCGGTGGAGACCCACCCGCCGCCCGCCTGCTGCGGCACCTTCACGCTCACCCTCCCGTCACCGGCTCACCCGTCCGTCCATTCGTCCGAACCAGCGAGGCTACCCGCTCCCTCCGACAGTCCGCCCGTGCGCGCCGACGACGGCCCCCTCGGGGCGACCCGCCCCGGCGCCCGGGGCGGTGATCACCCGTACGCGTGGCATCCGGCCGGGCCCCGCCGTCGTTGCTCCGGGCATGAGCCATACGAACCCGCCCCGTGCCCTGCACGTCGTGTCCACTCCCCCCGAAGGCACCCCGCGGGCCGTGGAACTGACGCAGTCGTGGGACAGCAGCGCGGCGGAACGGGCCGCCGACGCGCTGGACGCGCTGCGCACCGTCGAGGTCCCCGTGGGCGCCGTGCGGGCCGCTCTGCTGATCCTGGCCGACCTCGTGCGGCGGCCCGGCGAGAGCGAGGAGATGCGGGCCGCCGCCCGGGACGTGTGCGCCGTCCTGGCCGGGCTCACCGACGCCCTCACGGCCTGACGGGGCTCCCCGGGGGCACCCGGGCACGGGCGACCGGGACCGCGCCACGGGGTACGGTCGGCGCCATGATCGACAGCGCCCACGGGCCGAACCCCGCCCCCGACCCGGCCCCCGGCCCGGTCACCGCCGACGACCTCGCGCTCGTCCTCCGGCTCGCCGCCGCCACCCTGCGCGGCGTGCCGGAGGACGCCGACTGGTCCCGGCCCGCCGGAACGCTCAGCTGGGACTGCTGGGCCACCGTCGAGCACCTGGCCGACGACCTGCTGGCCTACGCGGCCCAGCTCGGCCCCCAGGACCCGCCGCGGGACCGCTACGTGCCGTTCCGGTCGGTCCGGCTGTCCCCGGGCGCGCCGAACAGCTTCGTCTACGCGCAGCCCGAGAGCGGCGCGGACGGGCTGGTCCAGGTGCTGGAGGCGAGCGGCGCGCTGATGGTCGCGATGGCGCGCACCACCCCGCCGGACACCCGCGCCTACCACCCGTGGGGCCTCGCCGACCCGGCCGGGTTCACCGCGATGAGCCTGGTGGAGACGCTGGTCCACCTGCACGACGTCGCCGAGGGGCTCGGCCTCGCCTGGGAGCCTCCGGCGGACGTCTGCCGGCGCACCCTCGCCCGGCTCTTCCCCGACGTGCCGGCCGTCGGCGCCGCCGGACCGTGGCCGACCCTGCTCTGGGCCACCGGGCGCGGCGACCTCCCCGGCCGCCCCCGGCGCACCGACTGGCGCTGGGACGCGGCGGTCCGCCCGGGCGGGTAGCCCCACCACGTCACTCCCCGCCGGGGGTCGGCGCCGCGCACGGCGCCGGCAGCCGACCGGAGACACCGGCGCCGAGGTGGTCGAGGCCCACGGTCCGGCCACCGTCGACCGGCCGGTCCGCCCCGGCGCGCCGCACGGTGGGATCGTGCCGCTCCGGGTCGTCTCCGAGCAGCCCGCCGAGCCGCGGAGCGCCGGCGAGGCGTACGCGGGGTCGCCGACGACGTGGAAGCGGGGTCACCGGCGGCCATCCACCGGGACTTCGTCGGCAGCCGCACCGGCCCGGAGGCGATGCTGTGCCCGGTCGGACCACGGGCTGCGCCCGGCGGCCGGGCGGGAGTTCGGCTTCGGCGAGTACCGGACGCCCACCGGCACTTCCTCGCCCGCGACGCCGTCGCAAGGGTCGTCGTCCGGGTGGCCGGACGACACCGGGCCCCGCCGGACGCCGTCGCAGGTCATGGGCGCTTGGCCGGTTCACCCGTCCACGTTCTATTGTGGCGGGCGCGGCGACGACGCGGCCGGGAGGCGGCGCGCGGGCGCGGCCGGGCGTGAAGCGAATGGGGTGGACGGTGGCGGGGCGGCGGAACGACGGGGTACTGGCGGTCTGGGCGGAGACGCAGCGACAGGAACAGCGCCGGGAGGAAGCCCGGTGGCGCGCCCAGACGGCCGAGCAGCGGCGGCGCGAACGCGAGGAGCGCGAGATCCAGCGGGCGGCCGCCCGGGGCGAGCGCGAGGCGGTGCGGGCGTACCAGCAGTCGCGGGAGGCGGAGGCGGCCCGGCGGACGGCGGAACTCGACGACCGGGTCGCGGAGTTGAAGGGACTGCTGGCAGCGGGCCTGGGGCGGCCGGCGTTCAGCCCGCAGGCCCTGCTGGCACCCGCCGCGCTGCCGCCCTTCGAACCGGGCCGGCTCGGCGAGCCGGTGCCGATGCCCGATCAGGCGGACTACCAGGTGCCGCCGCCGACCCCCGCCCAGGCCCGCAACCCGGGGGTCCGCCAGCAGTACGAGCAGTACGTGGCGCAGGCCCGGACCCGGTTCGAGCAGGACTGGTACGCGGCGCAGGCGGCCGAGGCGGACCGGCAGCGCCGGCTCGCCGAGTACCACCGGCAGTACCTCGACTGGGCGGCCCAGCACCGCCGCCAGGACGAGGACCGGGCTTCCCGGACGCAGGAGTTGCTGCGCCGGCTGCGCGACGGCGAACCGGACGCGGTGCAGGAGTACTTCACCGCCGTGCTGTACGCCTCGGCGGGCTGGCCGGAGGGGTTCCCGCACCGGCTGGTCGCGGCCTGGGAGGCGTCGACCCGCCAACTGGTCGTCAACTGGGAGCTGCCCGGCCCGGACGTCGTCCCGGCCGCCGGCCGGGTGCGGTACGTGAAGTCGGACGACCGGGAGGCCGAGGTGGCCCGGCCGGCCACCGAGCGCAAGGCGCTCTACCGCGAGGTGCTGGCGCAGAGCGCGCTGCGGGTGGTGGCCGAGCTGTTCCGGGCGGACGCGGACGGCACGTTGGCGTCGGTGGTGCTGAACGGCTTCGTGCGCGGCATCGACCCGGCGACCGGCCGGGAGGCCGAGCGCTTCCTGTCGACGGTGACCGTGGACCGGTCCGAGTTCGCGGGTCTGGCGCTGGACCGGGTGGCCGCCGTGGAGTGCTTCCAGGGGCTCGGCGGCGTGCTGTCCGCCCGGCCGGAGCGGCTGGACGAGGTCCGGCCGGACCGGCTGCCGGAGACGGTCGGCGGCAACGTCGCCGGTCAGGGCGGCGAGGACGAGCCGGACCTCTTCGAGATGGACCCGATCGAGTTCGAGGAGCTGATCGCCGAGCTGTTCCGGCTGCGCGGCTTCCGGGTGATGACCACGGCACGCAGCGGGGACGCCGGGGTGGACGTGGTCGCCGAGGACCTCGACCCGGTGACCGGCGGACGGATCGTCATCCAGGCCAAGCGCTACCGCTCGACGGTCTCCCCCACCGCCGTCCGGGACCTCGACTCCACCGTGCGCCACCACGGTGCGATCAAGGGGATCCTGGTGACCACGGCCGGTTTCGGCCCCGGCTCCTACGAGTACATCCGCAACAAGCCGCTGACGCTGGTGAGCGGGCCGGAGCTGGTCGAGCTGCTGGCCGAGCAGGGCCTGCGCGGCCGGCTCGGCGGCGGCGCGAACGGCGAGGGCAACGGCGGCGGCGGCAACGGCGGCGGCGCGAACGGCGGCCGTCCCGGGGCCGGTCGGGCAGCCGGCCACGGCTCACCCGCCCCGGCCGACGGCGCCGAGCCGGACGAGCGTCCGACCCTCCTGCGGCTCTCCTGGCAGAGCCGCACGGCCGGCGGGGACGCCGTGGAGCTCGACGTCTCCGCCTTCCTCTGCGCCGACGGACGGGTGCTCGACGACGAGCACTTCGTCTTCTTCAACAACCCGCAGGACCCGGACGGCGCGGTCCGTCTGCATCCCACCCGCTCGGTCCCCGGCGAGCCCGCCCGGGAGGCCGAACTCAGCCTGCACCTGGGCCGGGTGGCGGCGGGGGTGGACGAAGTGGTGGTCGCGGTCTCCACCGAGGAGGAGGAGTCGCCCGCGCTGCCGCTCGGCTACGTGCACGGGCTGGCCCTGACCGCCTCGTTCGGTCCCGGCGCCGAGGGCCCGGCGCACTGGGCGGCCGTCACCGGCGGGGTGTCGGACAGCGCCCTGGTGATCGGCTCGTTCCACCGCAAGGGCGGCGACTGGCAGTTCACCCCGGCCGGGACAGCGGTGGCGGGCGGCCTGGCCGGGCTCGCCCAGCACTGGGGCGTCGCGGTCGAGTGATCCGCCGGACGGCGGGGCGCCCGGGCGCCTCAGGGACCGAGGTCATACCTGAGGAGGAGCGGGCCCCCCGCCGGACCGTCGGGACGGCGGGGGGCGGCCGTACCCGCGGGCGACACTTCGGACCGGAACGGATTGGGAGGATTGAACGGAACCCGATCATCCCGTTCCGTCCCCGCAGGAGTTCCCCCGTGACGATGTCCGCAACCGCCGTCCGTACCGGCCGGGCGGCCGCCCGCGCCACCGGCCTCAACAAGGTCTACGGGGACGGGGAGACCCGCGTCGTCGCGCTCGACAACGTCAGCGTGACGTTCCCGCAGGGCGAGTTCACCGCCATCATGGGCCCCTCCGGCTCCGGCAAGTCCACCCTCATGCACTGCATGGCCGGCCTGGACACCGTCTCCTCCGGCTCCTCCACCATCGGCGACACCGAACTCGTCGGGCTCAAGGACAAGCAGCTCACCCAGCTGCGCCGCGACCACATCGGCTTCATCTTCCAGGCCTTCAACCTGCTCCCCACCCTGACCGCCCTGGAGAACATCACCCTCCCCATGGACATCGCCGGCCGCAAGGCCGACAAGGCCTGGCTCGACCGCGTCGTCGACACCGTCGGCCTCTCCGGCCGCCTCGGCCACCGCCCCAGCCAGCTCTCCGGCGGCCAGCAGCAGCGCGTCGCCTGCGCCCGCGCCCTCGCCGGAAAGCCCGACATCATCTTCGCCGACGAACCGACCGGCAACCTCGACTCCCGCTCCGGCGCCGAAATCCTCTCCTTCCTCCGCAACTCCGTGCGCGAACTCGGCCAGACCGTCGTCATGGTCACCCACGACCCCGTCGCAGCCGCCTACGCCGACCGCGTCGTCTTCCTCGCCGACGGCCGCATCGTCGACGAACTCGCCGGCCCCACCGCCGACACCGTCCTGGACCGCATGCGCCGCTTCGACGCCAAGGGCCGCACCAGCTGACCCCCCGCCGACAGCAGCCCGCCCCACCCCAGACTCCAGGACACCCCATGTACCGCACCGCACTGCGCAACGTGCTGGCCCACAAGGGCCGACTCCTGATGACGGTCCTCGCCGTCATGCTCGGCACCGCCTTCGTCGCCGGCACGCTCGTCTTCACCGACACCCTCGGCAACGCGCTGCGCTCCCAGAGCGCCAAGAGCTACACCGACATAGCCGTCACCATCAGTGACCGCAGCGCCGTCGACCGGGGGTACGACCTCAGCGGCGGGAGCACCACCAACCCCACCCTGACCGAGTCCACCCGCAAGGCGGTCGCCCTGCTGCCCGGCGCCGCCGAGGCCCGCGGCGTGGTCACCGGCTTCGCCGGCATCGCCGACCGCAAGGGCGCGCTGATCGGCGACGGCTTCTCGACCACCGGCACCAACTACGTGCCGGGCGCCGACGGCACCGACCCGCGCTACCCGCTCGTCGACGGCCGCGGCCCGCGCGGCTCCGGCGAGGTGGCGCTGGACGTGAAGACCGCCGACAAGGGCGGCTACAAGGTCGGCGACACCGTCCGGGTGGCCGTCAACGGCCCGGTCATGGAGCTGAAGCTCACCGGCACCCTGCACACCAACGACCCGCGCGTCGTCTCCGGCGGCTCGCTCGCCGCCTTCGACACCGCCACCGCCCAGCAGCTCTACCTCAGCCCGGGCCGCTTCGCCGAGATCGACGTCAAGGGCAGGCCCGGCGCCGACGACCGCGCGCTGCTCACCGCCGTCCGGCAGGCCGTCCCGCAGGACGACTCGATCGAGGCGAAGACCGGCCGCGAGCTGGCCGACGAGCAGGACCGGATGATCCAGGAGGGCACCAAGGGCATGAGCGGCGTGCTGCTCGGCTTCGCCGCGATCGCGCTGTTCGTCGGCATCTTCATCATCGCCAACACCTTCACCATGCTGGTCGCCCAACGCACCAAGGAGCTCGCCCTGCTGCGCGCCGTCGGCGCCAACCGCAGGCAGGTCACCCTCTCCGTGCTGGTCGAGGCGCTGCTGGTCGGCCTGACCGCCTCGGTGGCCGGACTGCTCGCCGGCATCGGCATCGCCACCGGCCTGCGCTCGCTGCTGAACGGACCGATGGAGGCCAACCTGCCGGACGGCCCGCTGGTGGTCGCCCCGTCCACGGTGCTCGTCTCGGTCGCCATCGGAGTGCTGGTGACGGTGCTCGCCGCCTGGCTGCCCGCCCTCCGCGCCTCCCGGATCGCCCCGGTCGCCGCGATGAGCTCGGTCGAGCAGCCGGCCACCCAGAAGAGCCTGCGGGTGCGCAACACGATCGGCCTGCTGTTCGCCGCGGCCGGCGTCGGCGGCCTGCTGGCCGGCGCCGCCGGCAAGGAGGGCAAGCTGGTCGGCGCCGGCGCGGGCGCGCTGCTGATCGGCGTGTTCGTGCTGACCCCGTTGCTGGCCCGGCCGCTGATCGCGCTGTTCGCCCCGCTGCTGCGCAGGCTGTACGGGACGCCGGGCAAGCTGGCCCGCGAGAACGCCGTGCGCAACCCGCGCCGCACCGCCGCCACCGCCTCGGCCCTCACCATCGGCGTCACCCTGATCACCGCGCTGACCGTGATCGGTGCCTCGGTGAACAAGGCCGTGGACGAGGAGACCGAGAACGACACCAAGGCCGACTACACCGTCGCCATGCAGAACTCCTCGATGCTGTCCCCCGAGGTCGCGACGCAGGTCGCCCGGACTCCGGGCGTGAGCGCGATGAGCGTGGTGCGCACCGTCCTGGTCGGGACCGGCGCCGGCGACGCGGCCGGCACCGGCGACCGCGACGACCGCGAGGTGGTCACCTCGGTGGACGCCGCGACCATCGACCAGCTGGCCACCATCACGGTGAAGGCCGGTAGCGCGGACGCGTTGAGGCGGGGCGAGCTACTGGTCGGCTCCGGCACCGCCGACCGCCTGCGCCTGAAGCCCGGTGACCCGCTGGCCTTCACCTACCCGGACGGCACCAAGGGCTCGCTGACCGTCGGCGGCGTGCTGGAGGCCGGCACCGCGCTGGCCGGTCTGGTCGCCCCGGACTCCGTGGTCGGCCCGCACGCCGCACCCGGCACCGGGCCGCAGAAGGTCCTGGTCAAGGGCGTGAACGGCGCCGACGCCAAGCTGAAGCAGGCCCTGCGCGACGCCACCGGCGGCAACCCGCTGATCGCCGTCAAGGGCGAGAAGGACATCAAGGCGGAGAACCGCCAGCTGGTCACCGCGGTGCTGAACATCATGTACGGCCTGCTGGGGATGTCCGTGGTGATCGCCGTCCTGGGCGTCGTCAACACCATGGCGATGTCGGTGTTCGAGCGCCGCCGGGAGATCGGCATGCTGCGGGCGATCGGCCTGGACCGGCGCGGCATCGGCCGGATGGTCCGGCTGGAGTCGCTGATGATCGCGCTCTTCGGCGGCGTGGTCGGCGTGCTGCTCGGCATCGTGACCGCCTGGGCGGGCACCCGCACGATGGCTGACACCTTCAAGGGCATCACCACGGTGGTGCCGCCGGTCCAGATCCTGGGCTTCCTGGTCGCCGCCGCCGTGATCGGCCTGCTCGCCGCCCTCTGGCCGGCCCGCCGGGCCGCCCGGATGGACATCCTGGGGGCGATCAAGAGCGAGTAGCGCCCCGGGAGGGCCACCGACACCGAAGAGCTCCGCCCGCCGGGAAGGACACCGGCGGGCGGAGCTCTGTGCATGAACGATTCGTCAGCGGTGGGTCCGGTCAGCAGCCGTTGAGGATCGAGGAGAGGGTGCTCTTCTCGGCGGTGTCCACGGAGAGGCCGTAGAAGTACTTCACCTGCACCCAGGCGCGGGCGTAGGTGCAGCGGTAGGAGGTCTGCGGCAGCCAGTGGGCCGGGTCCTGGTCGCCCTTGGAGCGGTTGGAGCTCGCGGAGACGGCCAGCAGCTGCGGGCGGGTCAGGTCGTTGGCGAAGGCCTTGCGCTGGTCCGTCGTCCACGCCCAGGCACCGGAGCGCCAGGCCTCGGCCAGCGGCACCAGGTGGTCGATGTCGAAGGAGGAGGCGTTGGTGGTGGTCGCGTTGTCGTAGACCGAGGACCAGGTGCCGCTGACGGAGGCACAGGCGGAGTCGGTGACCACGCCGCTGCCGTCGCGCTTGAGGACGGTCTCCCGGGTGTTGCAGGTGCCGGCGATGGTGATCCAGTGCGGGAACAGCGTCCGGTCGTAGGTGTCGTCGTGGGTCTCGGCGCCCGTCGCGATGGAGGCCAGGTAGGTGCGGGCCGTCGCGGCCGAGACCGGGGTGGGCAGGGCGGCCTGGGCGGTGCCGGCGCCGGCCAGCAGCGCGGTGAGGGCGAGCAGCAGGGCGCCGAGGGCGGCCGGCAGGGCGCGGTGCGGCGTGCGTATCGCAGGCATACGGGGACTCCAGGGTCGGTGTGCGGGCAGGCGGAAGCCCCCGGGCGGAAGCGGCCCGGGCTGGCAACCAGCATGGCGCGTCGGGGGTTTACGCGGGTAGACCCTGGGATGAACTTTTTGACTGGTGGTCAGCTCGGCGCGGGGTACCACGCGGGCGCCGCGCGGCGCGGGGCGCGGCCGCACGGCGCTGTGCGGTGCCGTACGCGGGGGGAGCAGCGGGCGGCCGGCACGCCGGGCGGCGCCCCCGGGGGTGATGACGGGGATCGGTCCCGCCGCCCTCGCGGTCCTCCTCCTGGCGTACGGGCCGCCGCGGTAGCGCGGCAGTCCGCGGCACCGTGGCCGGACGGGACCCCGGACATGCCGAACCGCCCCGTCCGGCGGGGGCCGGGCGGGGCGGTTCGGGTGCTGTGCGGTTGCTGTGCGGGTGGCCGCCGGTGGGCCGTCAGGCGGCGGTCTTCGCCGGTCCGGCGTTCGCGAGCGGCTTGGCCGGGCGGCCGCCGAAGAGACCGAAGAAGATCGCCAGGGTCGGGATCAGGTAGGCCGCCCAGACGACCAGCTGGAGGACGGTCGGGTCGGGCTGGAAGTTGAAGACGCCCTTCAGCAGGGTGCCGTACCAGCTGTCCTTGGGGATGGTGCTGCTGATGTCGAAGGCCTGGCTGTGCAGGCCGCCGAGCCAGCCGGCCTCCTGGAGGTCGTGCACGCCGTAGGCGAGCACACCGGCCGCGACGACGACCAGCATGGCGCCGGTCCAGGTGAAGAACTTCGCCAGGTTGATCCTCAGCGCGCCCCGGTAGAACAGCCAGCCGAGCACCACCGCGGTGGCCAGGCCCAGGGCCGCGCCGATCACGGGGTTGTAGCCGTCGTCGGTGGCCTGCACCGCCGACCAGATGAACAGCGCGGTCTCCAGCCCCTCCCGGCCCACGGCCAGGAAGGAGGTGACCACCAGCGCGAAGGTGCCCATCGCCATCGCCGCGTCCAGCTTGCCGTGCAGCTCGGTCTTCAGGTGCCGGGCGGTGCGCCGCATCCAGAACACCATCCAGGTGACCAGACCGACCGAGATGATCGACAGCGAGCCGCCGAGCGCCTCCTGCGCCTCGAAGCTCAGCTGCGAGGAGCCGAACTGCAGGACGGCGCCGAAGGCCATGCTGAGGACGACGGCCGCCACCACGCCCGACCAGACCGGCAGGAGCTTGTCCTTGCGGCCGGTCTTGACCAGATAGGCGATCAGGATGCAGACGACGAGGCTCGCTTCGAGGCCCTCGCGCAGGCCGATCAGGTAGTTGCCGAACACGCTGGCTCCTGGGGGTGAAGAGGTGGTACGCGGGTGGGCGGGAGCGCCAGGTCAGCCGAAGAGGGCCTGGCCCCACCACTCGCCGGGCTTGCGGACGCCCGCCGGGCAGGCGAAGTGGGCGGAGCCGACGTGCTGGATGTACTCGTTGAGCTTGTCGCTGGAGGCGAGGCGCTGCTGGAGGGGGACGAACGCCTTGCGGCTGTCCCGCTGGTAGGCGAGGAAGAACAGGCCGGCGTCCAGGCGGCCGAGGCCGTCGGTGCCGTCGGTGAAGGAGAAGCCGCGGCGCAGGATCATCAGGCCGCTGTTGCTGTCCGGGTGGGCCAGGCGCACGTGGGAGTCCTCGGGCATCGCCTTGAGGTCCGGCGCGTCGTGCTCCTTGGGCTTGCCGTACGGCGCGCCCTCGCCCTTGGTGCGGCCGAAGACGTCCTCCTGCTCCTTGAGCGAGGTACGGTCCCAGGTCTCGATGTGCATCCGGATCCGGCGGGCGACCAGGTAGGAGCCGCCGGTCATCCAGTCCGGGCCCTCGCCGGGGGCGACCCAGACGTGCTCGGCGAGCTTCGCCGTGTCGCTGCCGGCGATGTTGTGGGTGCCGTCCTTGAACCCCATCATGTTGCGCGGGGTCTGCGCGTCCGGGGTGGTCGAGGACGTCTTGCCGAAACCGAGCTGCGACCAGCGGATGTTGACCGTGCCCATGCCGATCCGGGCCAGGTTGCGGATCGCGTGCACGGCGACCTGCGGGTCGTCGGCGCAGGCCTGGACGCAGAGGTCGCCGCCGCTGCGCTGCGGGTCGAGCTTGTCGCCCTTGAAGTTCGGCAGGTCGATCAGGGCCTCGGGGCGCCGGGCCTTGAGGCCGAACCGGTCCACGCCGTCCTTCTCGAACAGGCCGGGGCCGAAGCCGATGGTGAGGGTGAGCCGGGAGGCGGGCAGGCCCAGGGCCTCGCCGGTGTCGTCCGGCGGTGCCTCGGGCAGGCCGCTGGCGGCGCCGGTGCCGACCTCGCGCCCGCCCGTCATCGCGGCGGCCGCCTTGGACCACTCCTTGAGCATCTTGACCAGCGACTCGCGGGTGGCGGTCGCCGAGACGTCGAACGCGGCGAAGTGCAGCCGGTCCTGGACGGGCGTGGCGATGCCCGACTGGTGCTCGCCGTAGAAGGGGATGTTCGCGGGGGTGGCCGCCGGCGCGGGGGTGTCGTCGTCCTGCCGGGTGGCGGCGGCCACCGAGCCGACCCCGGCGGCGCCGATCGCGACGCCCGCGCCCGCCCAGCCGATCACGGCCCGGCGGCTGATCGGGCCGCGGTCGGCGCCGCCCCGCCCACTCGCGGCGGCGTCGGCGTCGGTGCCGGCCGGCGTCCCGCTCTGCTGCTGGTTCTCGGCGTCCATCGACGGGCGGCCCTTCTCTGCGCTGACTCACGGATGCCGTGGCGGCCACGGGGCCGCCACGGCGATGTGGTGGAGGCTAACCCGGCTACGGGAGCCGACACCTCCTGGGGTCCTGCTTGTCGACCGGTACTGCGTGTCGACCGTTACTTGACGACGACCGCGGCGGCCAGCTTCGACAGCGGCTCGCCCAACGAGTTCACCGCGTCGGAGAAGGTCTTGCGCTCGGCCTCGGTGACCTTGTCGTAGGAGGTGTAACCGCCGTCGGCCTGCTTGTACTTGGCCAGCAGTGCCTGGATCGCGGTGAACTCCGCGTCCAGGGTCTTGGCCAGCTCGGCGTCCTTCTCCGAGGCGACCGGCTTGAGCAGCTCGTAGGCCTTCTGCGCGCCCTCGACGTTGGCGGCGAAGTCCGCCAGGTCGGTGTGGCTGTAGCGGTCCTCCTCGCCGGTGATCTTGCCGGTGGCGACCTCGTCCAGCAGCTCCTTGGCGCCGTTGGCCATGCTGGTCGCGGTGATCTCGGCCGCCGGGATCTTCGTCTGCCAGTCCTTCAGGTCCGTCACCAGCTGGTCGGCGAGCTTCTTCTCGTCGTCGCCGATCCTGGCGTCGGCCCAGAGCGACTTCTCCAGCTTGTGCCAGCCGGTCCACTCCTGGCCGGGCTCCAGGCCGTCCTCGCGGGTGTCGGTCTTCGGGTCGATGTCGCCGAAGCTCTCGGCGACCGGCTCGGTGCGCTCCCAGCCGGTGCGCGACGGCGCGAAGAGCGACTTGGCCTTCTCCAGGTCCCCGGCCTTGATCGCGTCGGCGAACTGCGTGACCACCGGGATGGTGGCGTCGGCCTGCTCCTGGGCGTACGTGCGGTACGCGTCCACGGCGGCGGTCAGCCGCGGGTCGGTCGAGGCGCCGGAGGAGGCGGCGTCACCGGTGACGGTGATCTTCTGGCGGATGCCGTCGCCGACCATGCCCGGCTTGCAGGCGATCTCGTACGAGCCGGCCTTGATCTCGGCGGTGATCGACGCCTTGGTGCCGGGGCCGATGTTCTCGCGCTCGGTGATGATCTTGTCACCGTCGCCGTAGACGTAGACCTCGGTGGTCTTCGAGCCCTTGTTCGCGATGTCGATCACGACGTGGCCGGCCGGGAAGCTGGTCTTGGAGACCTCGCAGGCGCTGTCGGTGGCGTTCACCTTGACGGCGTCGGCAGAGGCCTTGTCGTCCTTCTTCTGCGAGCAACCGGCCAGCGCGGCGGTCGCCACAGCGAGGGTGAGCAGCGCGGCTGCGGTGGAACGACGGGCGGACATGAGGGCTCCAGCGGGGAGGACAGGCGGTTCCGGGCATGGCTGAGCGTGGGTACGGGAACCGGGGCCACCGGTGCCCCCACCCACTTAGCTAAGGCATACCTTAGGGATATCTGATTTTGCCGTCTACACCGGGGCCGCCTTCGATCCGCGCAGGTGGGGGCGGGCCAGGCGGCCACGGTGCCGTCAGCCCACCGACCAATTCCGGCCACCGCCGGTGGCCCGTCCCACGCCCCGCCCCGCCCGGGAGCCGCCCGGCGCGCGGGCTCAGCGGCCGGGCGCCCGGGGCACCGAGGTGCTCAGCGGCCGGGCGCCCGGGGCACCGAGGTGCTCAGCGGCCGGGGGTCCGGGGCACCGAGGTGCTCAGCGGCCGGGGGTCCGGCGGGCGGCCGCGCGGGCGCTCCAGCGGCCCTCGTGCCGGCTGATCCGGATCGGGTGGCCGAAGCAGGCGCTCACCAGCTCGGTGGTCATCACCTCGTCCACCGGCCCGGCCCCGACGCACTCGCCGTCACGCAGCAGCAGCGCGTGCGTGGTGCTCTCCGGCAGCTCCTCCAGGTGGTGCGTGACCAGCACGCTGGCCAGCTCGGGGTGCTGATGGCGCAGCAGGTCCAGGCTGTCGAGCAGCAGCTCGCGGGCCGTGAGGTCGAGCCCAGTGGCGGGCTCGTCGAGCAGCAGCAGCCGGGGGCTGGGCATCAGGGCGCGGGCGATCAGGGCCCGGCCACGCTCCCCCTGGGAGAGGGTGGGCCACGGGGACTCCGCCATGGCCGTCATGCCGAGGGTCTCGATCAGTCGCTCACAGCGGTCGAGCTCCTCGGGGGACGGCTTGCGGTGCAGGTCCGGTTCGATGGTGTTGGTGAGGCCGGTCAGCACCACCTCGCGGACGGAGAGCGGCGAACGCAGCGGGTGGCGCGGGTTGACGTGACCGAGGTGGGCGCGCAGCTCGCGGATGTCGACCCGGCCGAGCCGGCGGCCCAGCACGTCCACCGTGCCCCGGGTGGGGTGGGAGACCGCGCCGAGCAGCGCCAGCAGCGTGGACTTGCCGGCGCCGTTGGCACCGAGCAGCGCCCAGTGTTCGCCGGGCTCGATGGTGAGGTCGATCCCGCGCAGCAGGTAGCGGCCGTCCCGGACGACGTCGACGTCCCGGGTGCGCAGCAGCGGGCCGGCGGGCAGCGGTTCGGACGTGCTCATGGCGGGCGGGCCTCCGTGGGATCGGCGCCGGACAGGGTGCGGGCGCGGCGCCGCACCGGGCGGGCTGGCACCGGCCGTCCGCGTGCAGAGTACAACCGTCGGAGCGGCGGCGGCCCGGGGTGTCCGAGGTGTGGACCGGCTCCGGCGGTCGCCCCGCTCCGGGGCGCGCGGGGGCGGGCCGGGGCGCGGACCGACCGGCCGGTCCGCACGCCCCTGTTGGTGGCGGGCAGTTGGCGGGAGGATCGGAGCGGAGCACGATGCGAAGGGGGCTGGACGGATGGGGTGGGACGCGGAACCGGCGGGGCGTGCCGGAACGCTGCACGGGCGGTTCGAGGAGCAGGCGCGCCAGACGCCCGACGCGGTCGCCGTCCGCTGCGGCGCGCGGGAACTGACCTACGGTGAGCTGGACGCGCGGGCGGACCGGCTGGCCCGCCACCTGGCGGCGGCCGGGCTGGAGCCCGGCGGCCGGGCCGCGGTGGCGCTGGGCCGGGGCACCGAGGTGTTCGTCGCCCTGCTCGCCGTGCTGAAGGCCGGTGGCGCGTACGTACCGCTGGAGCCGGGGGCGCCCGACCCGCTGCTGCGCCATGTGCTCGCGGAGGCCGATCCGGCCGTGGTGGTGACCGAGGAGAGCCACCGGGTCCGGCTGACGGACGCCGGCGGGCGGGCCGTCGTCTGCGTGGACGCGCCGGCCGGGGCGGGCGAGGCGGCGACGGTCGGAGCGGGCGAGAAGGTCGGAGCCGTCGGGGCTGTCGGGGCCGTCGCCGCAACCGAGGCGGTCACCGCGCTGCCCACCGGCCCGCCGGTGGTGGCCACCGGCCCGGACGACCTCGCCTGCGTCTTCTTCACCTCCGGCTCGACCGGACTGCCCCGGGGCGTGCTGATCGAGCACCGCAACCTGCTGGCCGCCTACCGCGGCTGGCGCTCGGTCTACGGGCTCCGCGCCTCCGACCGGATCCTGCAGACGGCGAGCCTGGAGTTCGACGTCTTCACCGCGGACTGGGTGCGCGCGCTCTGCACCGGCGCCACCCTGGTGGTCGCACCGCGCAACCTCACCCTGGACCGCAGCGCCGACATCGCCGACCTGCCGGCCCTGGTCGCCGCCGAAGGCATCACCGTGCTGGAGCTCAACGTCCGCACGGCGCGCCGCCTGCGGGCGCACCTCACGGCCTCGGGCGGGTCGCTGACCGGTGTTCGGCTGCTCACCGTGGGCGCCGAGAAGTGGTACCTGGACGAGCAGTTGGGCCTGCAGGGGCTGCTCGGCGCGGACGTCCGGGTGCTGAACGTGTACGGCCTCGCCGAGGCCTCCGTGGACAGCAGCTACTTCGACGCGGCCGGGGCGACCGGCGGCGAGGGCAGCGAGCGGGTCTCGCTGGTCGGCCGGCCGTTCCCCGGCGCCCGGGTCCATGTGCTCGGCCCGGACGGCGAGCCCGCCCCGAGCGGGACGGTCGGCGAGATCGCGGTCGCCGGCGCGGGCCTGGGCCGGGGCTACCTCAACCGGCCCGAGGAGACGGACCGCCGGTTCCGGCCCGCGGCCTTCGACCCGGACGGCCGGGTCCTGCTGACCGGCGACCTCGGGCGGATCCGCGCGGACGGCGTACTGGAGTTCACGGCCCGCGCCGAGGCCGTGGTGGGGCCGGTCGACTCCGCCCGGGCCACCGCCGTGGTCGAGCGGGTCACCACGGCCGCGGCCGCCGAGGGCGTACTGCGCTCGCACCCGGCGGTCCGGGAGGCCGCCGTCGCCGAGGTGGAGCCGGAGCCCGGGCGGCGGGCGCTGGTCGGGTACGCGGTGATCGACCCGGAGGCCGAAGGGGCGGACGCGTGGTCGCTCTCCGCCTACCTGACGAAGCGCCTGCCCGTCGGCGACCTGCCCACCGCGGTGGTGCCGCTGTCGGCGCTCCCCCGCACCAGGGCCGGCAAGCTCGACCGCGGCTCCCTGCCGCTGCCGGCGCCGCGCGACTCCACCGGCCCCCGGGCCGGGAAGGCCGGCACGGGCGGCTCGGCCGGTCACAAGGGCGCCGGCTTCAAGGGCGCGGGCGGGGGGACCGGCTCCGGCCGGGCGGCCGGCGCCGGCGGGCCCGGCCTGTCCGGCTGCGGCTGGCTCCTCATCGCCCTGCCCTTCGCCTTCGCGGCCTGGCTGCTCACCGACTCCCTCTGGCCGGGCTCCACCGACCTGTCCCGGGTGCCGGACCCCTTCGCCTCCTACTTCCACGTCCTGTACATCGCCGAGTGGCTCTCGTTCGGGCTGGGCGCGGCGTTCCTGCTGGCCGGATGGCCGATGCTCACCGCGCACGGCAGGCCGCGGGGACTCACGCTCGCCACCCACCTGTCGGTGTTCTGGCTGCTGGCCTCCTGGTGGCCGCAGGACAACCTGTACCGGACCAGCTCACCGGTGGACTGGTCGCGGCAGTCGCTCCTGGTCTACGTCTTCAACGTCGCGCTGATGATCGCGGCCGTGGTCGTGGTCCGCTTCCTCGCCTGGCACCCGCCGTCCGCGCGGAGGTGAGGCGGCGGCGGGTCGAGGCACGCGGGCCCGGCCGGTCCGGCACCCCTCAGCGCAGGGCCTCGAACATCCGGCCCAGCGCGTGGTTCCCGGCTCCGATCAGCGCCTGCGCGGCCTCCAGCGCCTCGGCCTCGCGCGCGGCGAGGGCCAGTCCGACGGCGGGCTCCCGCTCGTAGCCCGCCGTCGCGACCAGCGGCAGGACGGTCACGCCGAGGCGGGCGCAGCGCGGGCGCAGCCGGTCCAGGTGGTCGTGGAGCGCCTCCTGGGAGATCCGGGCGCCGAGCGGCAGCGCGTCCAGGGTGCGGACCAGGTGGCCGGGGCCGCGGACCAGGTCCAGCCGGGCCCGCAGCACGAAGGCGATCGCCGGGCCGGTGAGCCGCAGGTTGATCTCGGTGGGGGCGAGCCGGCGGTCCCGGTCGGTGACGAAGTCGACGTCGTACCAGCCCCGGTGGCCCTCGGCGGCGAGCCGCTCGCCGACCGCGAGGCCGAACCGTTCGGCGATCGCCGCCGCGCCGGCCGGCACCACCCCCGGGCCGACCGTCACCCCCTGGTAGCGGGTGCCGTGCACCGCCATCTCGCCGACGCCGACCGGGTGGACGCGGCCGTCGTCGCCGACCACCGCGTCGAAGGTGAGGTCGCGCAGCCGGTCGGCACGGCCGCCGTCGATGTACTCCTCCAGCAGCACGTCCCCACCGGGCGCCGGCAGTTCGGCCCCGGTCAGCCGGCGCAGCAGGGCCCGGCCGCCGCCGGCCGCGAACACGTCCTGCGGGGTCACCACGACCGTCCCGTAGCCGCCGACGCCGTACGGGCTCTTCAGCACGGTGGTGAGGCCGCGGCTCGCGCGGGCGGTCAGCCGGCGGGCGGCGCGGCGCCGGGAGCCCGGCTGCTCCTGGTGGGGGACAACGATCCCGTGGTGTTCCGGGGCCAGTTCGGTGAACAGGACGTGCGCGGCGGCCTTGGACTCGTAGCGCCGCACGGCCGCCAGCTCCGCGCCCTCGCCCTGGGCCGCCGTCCGTCCCCACGGCAGCACCGGGAGACCGGCGGTGGCGATCCGCTCCGCCAGGGCCGGCCGGTCGGCGAGGGCCTGGGCGAGCGTCCGATCCGGCGCGATCCCGCTGTACAGCTCGACCGGCCCCCACTCCAACTCCCGGGCGAGCCAGTCGATCCAGGCCCGCTCGACCTCCCCCGGCAGGACCAGCAGCGCGGGCTCGGGGCTGTAGCAGCTCGCCATCCCGGCGTAGTGGTGTGCCTGCCGCAGGCGCCGGGACCGCTGGTCGGGGTCCGTCCCCGGCGCGAGGAACTGTTCGTTGAAGTCGGCGACGTTCCCGAGGTGCACCGCCCGCCGCCCGCCCGTCCAGGCGCCCAGCCATCCGTCCATCCCGCGAGCGTACGGGCCGGCGGGACCGCCCGCAGGGGATCGGCGACACCGGGCGACGGCGCTCGCGCCCGGTCCCGCGCGGAGGGGCAGTCGGAGGGGCGGGTCAGGGGGACTGGCCGGAGGCACCGGCCGGAGGCACCGGCCGGAGGCACCGGCCGGAGGCACCGGCCAGAGGCACCGGTCAGAGGCGCGGGAGGCCGGTGCCGGCGGGGGGGGCGAACCCCTCCGCATGCAGAGCGGCCAGTTCACCGTTGGTGAAGGCGCGGCGCCAGAGGTACCGGGTCGTCACGGTGGGCTCCCGCGGCATTTGTTCACTACCTATCAAGTTCGATCAGGACAGAACACGGAATGGTCAAGGTCTCTTCAAATATCTAGCCAACGTTGTCAGTTCACCGTCAAACTCTGACCCAGCTCGTATCCCTGCAGCTACCCCCGACTGGAGTCAGAGTGAGCCCCATCTCCTCTCACCGCCGCAACCTCGCGGCCGGAGCCATAGCGGTCACCGCCGCACTCGTGGCCGCCACCTTCCAGACCGCCACGGCGTCGGCCGCCCCCACCGACCACGCCACCGCGATCGCCCAGGCCAGGGCCAACGTCACCCACAACGCTGGGGTGTTCGGCTTCGGCGACGGCCAGGACCTCCAGGTCAAGGACGTCATCATCGACGCCGACGGCACCCAGCACGTCCGCTTCGACCGCACCTTCCAGGGCCTGCCCGTGGTCGGCGGCGACCTGGTCGTGCACCAGGACGCGCGCGGCCGGCTCAAGGACTCCTCCCGCGCCGCCGCGCACGAGGCCGCGGTGGCGTCCATCGTCCCGAAGGTCCCGGCGCAGACCTCCGCGAGCCGCGCCCTCCAGTCCGCGCCGTCCATCGGCTCCGCGACCAGCTCCCCCGAACTGGTCGTCTGGGCCGCCGACGGCACGCCCCGCCTCGCCTGGAAGACCACCGTCGCCGGTGTCGGCGACCACGGCCAGCCCGCCGGGAAGGTCGTCGTCACCGACGCCTCCACCGGCGAGCAGATCGAGAGCTACGACTCCGAGCACCAGGCCAGCGGCACCGGCCACTCCGAGTACACCGGCGACATCACCATCGACACCACCGCGCAGTCCGGTGGCTTCGCGCTGATCGACCCGGTGCGCAAGCACACCACCAGGGACGCGCACAACGTCTCCGCGGGCTCGCTCAAGGCGAGCTCCGGCACGCTGTTCACCGACACGGACAACACCTGGGGCGACGGGAAGAAGTTCTCCACCGACCGCGCCACCGCCGCCGTCGACGCCCACGCCAACACCGCCTGGACGTACGACTACTACAAGAACACCTTCGGCCGCAGCGGCATCAAGAACGACGGCAAGGGCGCCACCGTCTTCGTGCACGTCGGCACCGACTGGGACAACGCCCAGTGGTCCGACAGCTGCTTCTGCATGATGACCGGTGACGGCGACGGCTCCAAGGACCCGGAGCAGGTCGACCTCGACACCATGGGCCACGAGATGACTCACGGCGTCACCAGCGCGACCGCCAACCTGCGCTACAGCGGCGAGTCCGGCGGCCTCAACGAGTCCACCAGTGACATCTTCGGCACCATGGTCGAGTGGTACGCCAACAGCAAGGTGGACACCCCCGACTACCTGTTCAGCGACCAGTCCACCCCGCCGTGGCTGCGCCGGATGGACAAGCCCTCGCTGGACGGCGGGTCCGCCGACTGCTGGACCAGCAAGGTCGGGCAGCTCGACGTGCACAACTCCTCGGGCGTCGGCAACCACTTCTTCTACCTCGCCAGCGAGGGCAGCGGCAGCAAGACCATCAACGGGTTCACCTACAACAGCCCCACCTGCAACCAGTCCACGGTGACCGGCATCGGCAACCAGAAGGTCGCCAAGATCTGGTACCGCGCGCTGACCGTCTACATGACCTCCACCACCAACTACAAGGCCGCCCGCACCGCGACCCTGAGTGCGGCGAAGGACCTGTACGGCGCGACCAGCACCGAGTACAAGGCCGTCGCGGCCGCCTGGAGCGCCGTCTCGGTCAGCTGACGACCCGCTCCGCGCACCAACGGCGGCCCGTCGCCCCGGGGTTTCCCGGGGCGACGGGCCGCCCCGGCGTGCCCGGGCCGGCGTTCCGGACCCGCCGGGGTCTCAGCCCAGGACGCGGACCGGGGAGTCGGCCAGGAACGCCGCGATGTCCTCCACCGCCTGGCCGTAGAACGTCCGGTAGGTGTCGCCCGACACATAGCCGAGGTGCGGGGTCGCCAGCAGCCGCGGCGCGGTGCGCAACGGGTGGTCCGCGGGCAGCGGTTCGACGTCGAAGACGTCCACCGCCGCACCCGCGATCCGGCCCTCGGCCAGGGCGGCGAGCAGCGCGTCCTGGTCGACGATCGCCGCCCGCGAGGTGTTCACCAGGTACGCCCGCGGCTTCATCGACGCGAACTCGGCCTTGCCCAGCAGGCCCCGGCTGCGGTCGCCCAGCACCAGGTGGACGGAGACGAAGTCGCTCTCCCGCAGCAGCTCCTCCTTGGTGGCGGCGCGCCGGACGCCGACCTCGGCGGCCCGCTCCTCGGTGAGGTTCGGGCTCCAGGCGACCACGTCCATGCCGAACGCGAGGCCGACCCGGGCCACCAGCGCCCCGATCTTGCCCAGCCCGAGCAATCCCAGCCGCCGCCCGGCCAGGTCCGCGCCGAGGGTGCTCTGCCACGGGCCGCCCGTGCGCAGCGCGTCGTTCTCGGTGACGATCCCCCGGGCGAGCCCGAGCAGCAGCGCCCAGGTCAGCTCCACCGGCGGCGTGGACGAACTCGCCGTCCCGCAGACCGTCACCCCGTGCGCGCGGGCGGCCGCGTAGTCGATCACCGTGTTCCGCATCCCGGAGGCCACCAGCAGCCGCAGCCGGGGCAGCCGGGCGAACACGGCCGCCGGGAACGCCACCCGTTCGCGCAAGGTCACGATGATGTCGAAGTCGGCGACTGCGTCGACCAGTTCGTCCTCCGAGCCGAAGTGTCTTGGGAAGGAGGTCAGTTCAACCCGGTCGGTGACCGGTGACCAGTCGACGATGCTCGTCGCGACACCCTGGTAGTCGTCGAGTACGGCGCAGCGAAGTTTCATACCGGCACTCTCGCAGACCCGTTGGGCCGGGGGGACAGGGGCCGGGCCGTCCACCCGACCGGGGACCGCGTCAGACCTCCCCCAGCACCGTCCGGATCACGTGCCGGGCGTTGCGTGCCATCGCCGGGTTGGTGCTCCGGTAGTACGGCAGCGCGATCAGCGCCTGCGAGAGGGTCCGCCCGCGGCCGCGGATCCAGGTCGCGTCGTCCACGCCCAGCGCCTCGCGGAAGACCTCCCGCGCCCGGGCGGGCAGGAGATTCCACGCCGGGAACAGGTCGCAGGCGGGATCACCCGTCCCCAGGCAGCCGAAATCGATGACCGAGGTCAGCCTGCCGGCTTCCACCAGCAGGTTGCCCGGCATGAGATCGGCATGCAGCCACACCGGCGGCCCGTCCCAGCCCGGGGTCCGCAACGCCTCCTCCCACACGGCCGTGGCGGCATCGCAGTCGACACCCTCCTGCGGGATCCCGCGCAGCTCCTCGATCGCCGCCCTGGTCTCCACGTCGAGCGAGGCGACCGGCCCGCCGCGGTGGGCCGGTGGCGCACCGGGCAGGGTGATGCTCCGCATCGCCGCCACGAACCCGGCCAGGTCCTCGGCCAGCAGCACCGGTTCGCTCAGGGCCTCCACCTCCGGGTTCTCCCCCGCCAGCCACCGGTAGACCGACCACGGCCAGGGGAAGCCCTCGGCGGGCACCCCGTCACCGAGCGCCTCGGGGACGGGCTGGGGCAGCTGGGGCGCGAGCCGGGGCAGCCAGGCCCGCTCCAGCAGCACGTCGCCGACCCCGCCCCGCGTCAGCGGCAGCCGGACGACCATGTCGTCGCCCAGCCGGTACATCGCGTTGACCGTCCCGCCGGACGGGAACCGCTCGACCGCCAGCCCCGCCCACTGCGGGAACTGCCCGGCGATCAGCCGCCGTACGAGGTCGACGTCCGTGGGGTAGGTGCCGGGATGCATCTGCCCTGTACTCATGTTCATGGCAGGTAATCGAACGGCCTGACGCCGGCGGACGTCAACCGCTTTCCGGCGACCGCGGCTGCGCGGCACACCCAGCGGGGGTCCGCTCCACTGACGGCCTCGCCGCTCCCAGCCGCCGCTCCCAGCCGCCGCCCGGCCGGTCGCGCCGGCGTCCCTGCCGACCTGCCCGGGCGGCGGGGCCTCGGGGTGTACTGCGGCTCAGCCCCGTTCGAGGGCCGTGGCGCCGGCGACGACCAGCCGAGCGCGGTCGCCCGGACGGACCGGCCGCGGGCGCGGCGTCGGGGTGAGGGGCGTCGGGGTGAGGGGCGACTGTCCGGTGGACATCCGGGCCGGCCTGGTGCTGGTGACCGTGTGTCATGCCCGACAGGCTAGGAACGTAACCGAACCGGAAGCCACGGATCCGTCAATCGCCCATGACCATGGGGCGTGCGATTGCCACCCATGGTGGATTCCTTGCGCGCAATGGCCGGTTCGCCTCCGCACGGCACCGGTTCACATGCCGGCGGGGTACGCGACCCCGAGGGCGCCGCCCGGGCCCCGGTACCTGGTGCCCGGTGCTCGGTGCCCGGTACCCGGTGCCCGGTGCTCAACAGGGCGTCAACGCCCGACCCCCCGATGAACCGGTCACCCGGCTCGAAGGTCGACAGGAATATACAGACCGGTCTACTGTTTCCACATGGGAGTCAAGGGAGAAGAGACCCGCGCCCGGCTGATCGCCGGCACGCGCAACCTGATCGAGGCACAGGGCTACTTCGGTACCGGCCTCAACCAGATCGTGGCGCAGAGCGGCGCACCGCGCGGCTCGCTCTACTTCCACTTCCCCGAGGGCAAGGACCAACTGGTCGCCGCCGCCCTCGCCCAGGCCGGGCAGGAGGTCGAGGAACTCCTCCGGACGCCCGTCGGCCGCAGCCCGGAAGCGACGGCACTGGTCGACCGGCTCGTCGAGGTCTTCATCGCCCGCCTGGAGGAGTCCGACTACAGCAAGGGCTGCCCCGTCGCGACCGTGGGCCTGGAGGTGGCGGGAAGCAACGAGCCTCTGCGCCGCGTCTGCGCCGAGGTGTACGCGAGCTGGCAGCTCGTGCTCACCGAACGCCTCACCGCCCAGGGGTTCGGCCCCGCCGAGGCGGAGACCGCTTCGGGCCAGGCGCTCGCCGTACTGGAGGGCGCCGTACTGCTCGCCCGGGTGCGTCGCGACCGCCGCCCCCTGGAGGACGCCCGGCACGCCGTCCGCCACCTGCTCGGCGCGAAGAAGATGTGACCGACCGGCCGCGCCCGCCCTGACCTCAGGTGCGCGGCCCACCGGACCGCCCGACCCCGCAGTCGGCCGAGCTCCGATCGGCTCCGCTTGATCGTCGCCTGAAAATATACCGACCGGTCTACCGAATCTCAGCTGACGCATTGATTCCACCCCAGGCCACCGAGGAAATCAACCGACCGGTCTATCGAATCTGAGCCCTCACCCTCCCGCCACCGTAGGCCGCGCCTGGAAATCTGCCGACCGGTCTACATACTCACCTGCCCTCCCCGCCGCCTCACTCCCACCCAGGCATCTCCCAAAAATATGCAGACCGGTCTACAGAAAAGGGCCTCCAGATGAACTCCACCACCCCGCCGCAGCACCGGCTAACCCAGCCCCTGCCGCGCACCCTGGTCCTCGGCGCGACCGGTTTCCTGGGCCGCTGGCTGGTTCTCGAACTCCTCGACCGCGGCGAACCGGTGGCCGCCGGCATCCGGGGCGGGCACGGATCCGCACGGGACGGGCAAGTGCGCCACTGGCTCCGCGAGCACGGCGCCGACGACACCGCACTGACCACCGTCGCCGCCGACCTCACCCGCCCCGGCCTCGGCCTCGGCCCGACGGACGAAGCCCGGCTGACGGACATCCGCGACGTCCACAACCTCGCCGCCCTCTACCGGTTCGGCCTGGAGCGCACCGAGGCGGACGCCGCCAACGTCGACGGCGCGCTGCACGTGCTGCACTGGGCCGCCACCCGTCCGGGGCTCCGGCGGCTCGTCCACCTCTCGGGCTACCGGGTCGGCCGGGACGCCACGCCGCGCTACCCACTCCCGGCCGCCGAGACCGACGCGCTCTACACCCGCCTCGGCGCCTACGAGGCCTCCAAACTGGTGGGCGACGCCGCCGTCCGCGTCACGGCCGCCCGCCTCGGCGTACCGCTCACCACGGTCAACCCGAGCAGCGTGGTCGGTCATTCGGTCACCGGCGAGGCCGGACAGTACCTCGGCCTGGCCGAGCTGGTCCGCCAACTCGCCCATCGGCGCCTGCCGTTGCTCCCGGGTTCGGCGCGGACCTTCCTGCCGGTGGTCGCGGTCGACCACCTGGCCCGGTTCCTCGCCGCCGTACCGGAGTTCGACGACGGTCCGGCGCACTCCCACACCGTGCTCGACCCCGCGACGCCCCCGCTGCCCGAGCTGATCGGTCTGCTGGCCGACCACCTCGGAGTGCCCGCACCCCGCGCCCTCGTCCCGGTCGGCCTGGTCCGCCGGTTGCCCCGCGCGCTGACCGGCGCCGACCCCGAGACGCTCAGCTTCCTCTCGGAGGACGGCTACGACACCACGTCAGCCGACCGCCTGGCCCGCGCCGCCGGTCTTCACCACCCACCCGTCGCCGACGTCCTGCGCCGCTGGGCGACCCGCCTGGTCGCCGACGGCTTCGGCACCACCGCCACCGCCACGGACCCCCTCGCACCCGGCCCACGCGCACCAGGCCGACCGAACCCGGATCGCGCCGCTTCCCGAACCGGCCGGTTCGCCAGGTTCGGCCGGTTCGCCCGGTTCACCGGGTTCGGCGACCGGCGCCGCTGACCGGGTCGGCAGCACGGTTCACCCCCGGCTCGGGCCGCATCGGGGGGTGAACCGTGCTGCCGCCGTCCGAGCAGCGGACGCCCGGCGGCCTCAGCCCTCCCCGGCGCCTGTCCGTTCGAAGGCGAGCAGGGTCCAGGTCACGCCCGGGCGGGCGTGGAGGTCGGGACGGGTGACGTGGGTCAGCAGGGTCAGGCCGTGCCGGTCGGCGAGCGCGACGGTCTCGTCGGCCGGGACGTCGAACATCCGGCGGCCGGGCGGGACGGGGCCGTGGCGGAGGGAGAGCATCACCCGACCGGCGGGCGCGAGCAGACGGGCGAGCGCTGCCATCGCCAACAGACGCTCCCGGTCGGCCAGATGCATCCAGACGGCGGTCAGCAGGACCAGGTCGAAGCGCTCCTCCGAGGCGGTGACGGCAGCCGCTTCGGGCAGCGCGTCGTCCACCCAGCGGATGTCGCTGTCGGCGTGGATCCGCTGCCCGATCCGGCGCAGCTCCTCGGTGGGCTCGGCGGCGACGACCCGGTGGCCGAGGGCCGCGAGGGCGGCCGCGTCCCGGCCGGTGCCGGCACCGAAGTCCAGGACGGTGCTCGGCGCCCCGGGGAAGAGGTGCAGCAGTTCGCGGTGGACCTGCTCGAAGGTCACCTCCTCGTACTGCACGGCCAGTTCAGCCGCCGCCTCGGCGTAACCTGCGGTGCCGGCCGGTCGGTTCACGTGCCCCCCTGGTGTGTCGGACGGCTCCGGTCAGGCCGGATCGCCCGCTACCGCCGGGACGATCTTCCCCCGATTGCCGCAGCGCTCCAAACCGCGCTTCTTCGCTTCGGCGGCCACCACCGGCGCGAACGCCCGGCAGCCCCGAAACAGGTGGCGACCCGCATGCCCTCACGCCCCAGCGCCGGTCACCCGGAGCGCCCCACACCTGGAGCACCCCCAGCCGGAGCACCCCACGGCCGGAGCACCTCCTCCACCGCGGCGTCCTCCGAATGGACGGCTGATCCGACGACAGCGCGCGCCCCTCCCCCCACCGCTCACTCCACCCTGCTGCCGCCTCCGCACCGCCGACCCCGCCGCCGGCCGCCCGCCGGCCCGCCCGCCGCCCGGTGACGCCCGTTCCTCAGGCCTCGCCGGCGTGCCAGGCCGGCCACTGCCAGGGCCGGTCCACCCAGTGCACACGGGACTCGTCGCGTGGATCGAGGTCGGGGAAGAGCTGGTGGATCCGTGGCTCGAACTCCTCCGGGGCCAGCGGCTCCCAGCCGTGGCCCTCGAAGTGGACCAGGCGGTAGCGGCTGTCGGTACGGAACTCGGCGACCTCGACCAGGGGCTTTGACGTGCTGTTCGTTTCCATGCCCCCAGCATGTGGCGGACCTCCGCCGCCCGCACCCGGGGTACGGCCGGCAGCGTGCAGCCGGGAACGGAGTGCGGAGCGAAGTGCGGAACGGACGGCGCGACAGACCCTCTTCCGAGTCATGTCCCGCCGTCGGCGCGCTCGTTGAGTACGGCGAACGGGTCGCCGGACGAGGCGGACGGACTGCACCGGGATCGAGGTCGACCCGGGCGGTGGACCCGGCAGTGGCGCAGCGGCGATTCGGCGGCGGCGAATTCGGCAGCAGGAGGACGACGGCATGAGCGGGCAACCCGGCGATGGACAGTGGCAGTGGCCGACGCAGGCGTGGGAGCCACCACCGGTACCCGTCGCGTCCCCGGTCGCGTCGCCCGTCGCACCCCCGCCCGCCGCACCCGTGCCGTCCGCGGCCAGGCCGCAGCGCCGGGCGTGGGCGGCAGCGGCCGCCGGGATCGTCGCCGTGCTGGCGTCCGTCCTGGTGATGTGCGGCCCCGGATCGGGCGAGGAGTCGTCCGGCGTGGTGGCCTTCCCCGGCACGTCCCCGTCGCCCTCACCCTCGCCGTCGGTGCCCTCGGTCCCCGACCTGCTGCCGGTACCGGCGCCGCCGACCACCACCGCCCCGGCCTCGGCGGACGCGGCTCCGGGCGGCGCCGCGGGCCCGACGGCCGGCCCCGGCACGGCGTCCGAGGCCTCGCCGGGGGCGGAGCGGTCGGGCGTGGACGGCTCGCCGGGCGCGGCACGCTCCGCTGCCGCCCGGGCGAGGCAGAGCCGGACGCCCCGCCCGGCACCGGCCCGGAGCCCGGAGGCCCCGGGGGCCGGCGTGTCGGCGCCCCCGGGGCCGTCGGCCGCCACGGGTACCCCGGGTGCGACGGGCGGCGGACCGGCCACGACCGGCGGCGGCTCGATCTGCGACCAGGCCGAGCGCTTCGGCCGCTGGCCCGCCGGCTCGGAGCAGGCCAGGCTCTGCCACAACATCTACGGCTGACCGGTCGCCCCAACGATCTTTCCCCGACAGCCCGGCCCGCCACCACCCCCGGGGCCGGGCCGGGTGCCTCACCCCGCCGGCAGCAGCCCCTTGTCCAACCGGGGCGCCAGCACCTTCGCCAGCGTGTCGGTGATGTGCCCCGCGTCCCGGTAGAGCACCACCCCCTCCAGGACCGCCGGGCAGTCCGGACCGGTCTCGGGGCAGAGCAGCGGCCCGAGGTCCAGCACCCGGACGCGGTAGCGCTCGGCGAGCCCGCCGGCGAGCAGCGGGTCCTGCTCGAAGGCCGTCTCCCGGGGGAAGAAGCAGGCGTCCGAGCGGCCGTCCGAGGCTGCCAGGCAGGTCGGGATGTCCTTGCCGGGCATCGGCGTGTCGCCGAGGTAGGCGAGCGGCGCGCCGATGGCCGAGAGGCGGTCCAGCGTGCGGCTCCAGCCCTCGGCGCGCTCCGGCCCGCTGCCGTACCGGTTGAGGCCGGCCATCACGATCAGCCGTGGCTTGGGACCGGTGGCCAGCCGGGTGAAGGTGTTCTCGCGCCAGCGGTCGCACTCGTCGAAGGTCCGGCCGAGGACGTTGTTGCGCACGGTCAGGGTGGCCAGCGGGCAGCCCGGCTTGACGAGCACCTCCAGGGCCCAGTTCCGCTGCCCGGCCAGGGCGAGCGCGCCCGAGATCCACTGGCCCGCGTGCGAGTCGCCGATCAGCACGATCCGGTCGGGGCTGTCCTCCGCGCCGAACAGGCAGCGCGGGCTGTTCTCGGCGCCGAGCGGGATCTCGCAGCCGTGCCCCGGGGGGAAGTCCTCGCGGGCCCGGGCCAGCGAGGGCGTCAGGCTCAGGACCCGGCTGCCGGGGGCGAGCAGGGCGGGGCCGTCGACCGCGCCGGCCGGGACGGCGATCGGCCCGGTGGTGTCGCCGAGGGCCCGGACGGTTCCGCCGCCCAGGGTCAGCCCGGCGATCAGCGGGATCACCAGCGCGCTGGCACCGACCGCCAGACCCCGGCGAGGGGCCGGGCTGCTGCCGTAGCGCAGCGGCTGTTCGACCAGCCGCATGGTCAGCCAGGCCGGGACGGCGCTCGCCGCCGTGAGCGCGACCAGGGTGGTCCAGGGCAGCGCGCCGTAGCGGGCCTGGGCGATGGTCAGCACCGGCCAGTGCCAGAGGTACCAGACGTAGGAGAGCCGGCCGGCGGCTCGCAGCGGACGGGCCGCGAGCAGCCGGCCGACGTCGGTGGCGCCGAGCGCGCGGTGCGCGGGTCCGGCGAGCAGCACGGCGGCGGTGCCGAGGACGGGCAGCAGGGCGGCGCTGCCGGGGAAGGGGGTGTTGCGGTCGTACCGGAGGACGGCGACCACGACCGCCGCCGCACCGGCCCAGCCGAGCAGACGCAGGGCCCGGCCGACCGGCCGTCCGGAGCGGCCGGCCCGGGGCAGCCACCCGGCGAGGGCCGAGCCGAGCATGGCGGCGCAGGCACCGGCGGCGAACTCCCAGAGCCGGCTGGCGGTCGAGAAGTAGCCGAGCGGCGCGGAGCCGGCCGTCCAGCGGATGCAGAGCAGCAGCGAGACGCCACCGATCGCGGTGGTCGCGACGGCGATCGCGGCGGTGCGCCGGCGGCCCCTCAGGTAGCGGGCGAGGCCGAGCAGCAGCACGCCCCAGAGCAGGTAGAACTGGTTCTCCACGCCGAGCGACCAGAAGTGCTGGAGCGGGCTCGGGTCGCGCTCGGCGCCGAGGTAGTCGGTCTGCTGGCCGACGAACCGCCAGTTGGCGAACTGGCCGGCCGAGGCGATCAGGTCCCGGGCCAGGTCGGTGCCGCGCAGCGGGTCGAGCAGCGCGCCGCCGGCCAGTGCGGTGGCGACCAGGACGACCGCGGCGGCGGGCAGAATCCGGCGGGCGCGGCGGGCGGCGAAGTCCCGGAGGCCGATCGGTCGGGCCAGCAGCAGGCCGGTGATGAGGAATCCGGAGATGACGAAGAAGATGTCGACGCCGACGTAGCCGCCGGTGAACGCCGGCACGGCGGCGTGGAAGGCGAGGACGGCGAGGACGGCGACGCCGCGCAGTCCTTCGATGTCGGGGCGGAAGGCCGCCCGCTTCCGGGGCTCCTCGGCCGGCTGCGCCTGCGCCGCCACGGCGGTGCCGGCTGCCGTCAGCAGCACGAGGTCGGCCGCAGGGTCGGGGTCGGCGGCCGCACCGCCGGCACTCGGCGCGGCGCCGGCGGCGGTGGCGGCGAACACCGTAACCGCACCCGGCTCACGAACACGATCCGGGACAGCAACAGGAACAGGAACAGGAGCGGTAACGGGAACAGCAACAGGGACAGGAACGGGAACGGCGCGCGGCGGTTCGGCGTTCGGTGGTACGGCCGTTGACACGGCGGGGCTCCTTGCAGGGCTGGCAGCGGCGGTTCGGGGGCCGCGCGGCCGAGTGGGGCGGCCTGGCGGGTGAGGTCGTTCCGCGCCGGTGGGGCGACGCGCAAGGGCAAAGGGAGATCAACTAACAGACGAACTCAGCTCATTGATGGAGCATCAGAAGAGCAGCGGGTCCGCCCAGCCGGAGGCCAGCAGGCCGCAGAGCAGCAGGACGGCGGTGACGGCGACGGCCTCGGCGCGCCCGAAGCGCAGATCGGCGGCCGCCCGCTCGGCGGCGGTTCCCCGGACGGTGTCCCCGCCGGTGGCGCGCCGAACGGGCGCGGCGACGTCGCCGCCCTTGCCGCCGCGCAGCAGCGGCCAGAGGGACCGGACGAGCGGGATCATCGTGTGGGCGGTGAGCCCGAGCAGCCCCACCAGCGCCCAGTACGGCTGCCAGCCGTGCAGCGCGACGGCCCGGCCGAGACCCACGGCCCCGGCGACCACGACCAGGCCGAGCCAGCCGACCCCGATCCGGGCGACCGTGCGGGCCAGCGAGCTGCCGCCGGAGACGGCACCGGTGGGCACCCAGTCGGCGCTGCGGCGGCGCAGCGCGTGCGCGATGGCGACCACGTGGCAGAGCCCGCCGAGGAGTTGGACCCGGGTGACCTCGAAGCGCCAGCGGGTGCGGGACATCGCGGGCAGCAGGACGAGGGCGACCCAGATCGGCGGCAGGAACGGCAGGACCTGCCAGGGCTCGATCTCGTCGGGCGCGAAGAACAGCATGATCAGGGCCGGCAGCGGGATGGCGAAGACGTTCACCGCGCTGGTCAGGTAGCCGAGGATGCCGTTCCAGAAGCAGAGCCGGGCCGAGCGGCTGAGCGGCCCGCTGCGGAAGCCGGGATCGCCGACCAGGGCGAGCGAGCCGAGGCACCAGCGGTACTGCTGGCTGATGAAGGCGGGCAGGCCGGTGGGCGACATGCCCTTGGCGACCAGCGCGGGGACGTAGCGGGTGGTCCACCCGGCGCGTGCCAGCGAGAGGCCGGTGTAGAGGTCCTCGCTGTGGTCGATCTCGGCGAAGCCGCCGACCCGCTCCAGCGCGGCGCGCCGGTAGAGCGCGTTGGTGCCGCAGCAGACGGTGCCGTCCTGGGCGTCGCGGGAGGGCTGGATCCAGCGGTAGAAGATCTCCTGGGTCGCGCCGGCCGCCCGCTCCAGCCACGACATGTCCGGGTCGGTGTCGAAGCACTGGGGGCTCTGCACGATGCCGACCTCGGGGGTGTCGAGGTAGGGCACCAGGTGGTGCAGGAAGTCGGGGCGCGGGCAGAAGTCGGCGTCGAGGACGGCGATGATGTCGCCGTTGCCCTCGGCCAGGCCGTGGTTGAGGTTGCCGGCCTTCTTGAACCGGCCCCGGTCGGGCCGGGCCCGGTACTGGAAGCCGTAGGACTCGGCGAGTTCGCGCACTTCGGGACGGGCGGCGTCGTCCAGGACGAGGACGGTCAGCGCGCCCGGCCAGCGGACGGCGGCGGTGTGGCGGTAGGCGTTGTCCAGCACGGCCAGCGGCTCGCCGGCGGTGGGCAGCAGCAGGTCGACGCCGGGGTGGCGGGCGGGCTGCCAGGCGCGCAGCAGCAGGTCGTGCGAGTCACGGGTGAACCGGCGCGCCCGCTGGCCGTCGGCCAGGGAGAGCACCCAGGTCACGGCGTTGAGGACGGTCAGCACCAGGAAGGGCCAGAGCAGCGGCCGGCTGAGTGCGAAGAGGCCGAGCGTGACGGTCGCGCCGGTGTAGGAGAGGGTGGCGCAGAGCAGCACCCAGCGGCGCTGCGGGCCGAAGTACCAGTAGAGCTCCTGATCGTCGGGTGGGCTGGGCAGTCGCAGCGAGTCGTCCGCGACGGCGAGGCGCGGACCGGTGTCGGATGCGGGCATGGCGGTGCCATGGAGTACGGGCATGCGGAGATGGCCCCCCTGGGCTCGGACGGAACGTGGCCGTTCGTTCCGCCAGCCTCTCACATTGGCCTAGACCAATAATGAACGAGGTGTGACATCTCCACATCGCCGCAGGTCAGGACTTTGACATTGCGTCACCGCACTGATGGAACGTCACCATTACTGCTCGGTAAGGTCCTTCACCAGCTTCTCGAACCGCAGGTCGGGGCGGCGCGGGACGCCGAAACGCTCGTCGCCGTAGGGGAACGGCGAGTAGACGCCGGTGCGGTGGAAGCCCCGGCGCTCGTACCAGGCGATCAGGTCGGCACGCTGCTCGATCACCGTCATCTCCAGCTCGACGGCGCCCCACTCCCGCGCGACGAACCGCGCGGCCTCCTCCAGCACGGCCCGCCCGACGCCGCCGCCCTGCCGGCCGGGGCTCACCGAGAACATGCCGAAGTAGGCGGTCGGGCCCCGGCGTTCGAGCTGGCAGCAGGCGACCAGCTCGCCGGCGCGCTCGACGAGCAGCACCACGCCGTCGGGGTGGGTGACGGCGGCGGTGACGCCCTCGACATCGGTGCGCTGGCCGTCCAGCAGATCGGCCTCGGTGGTCCAGCCCGCCCGGCTGGCGTCGCCGCGGTAGGCGGACTCGACGAGGGCGAGCAGCGCGGGCACGTCGGCCACGGTCGCGGTACGGAAGTCGAGGCTGTCCGCCTCGGGCCGGGCGGTGTCCGGGGTGGTCGCGGGCACGGTGGTCCTCTTCTCATCGGTAGGGCGGCGGCCGTTCGGGTGCCGACTCAGGCATCGTGCCACAACGGCACCGCACCCCCTGGCGGCCGAGGCCGCCGCCGCAGCCCGGCCCCGACGGAGGCGCCCCCGCCTCACCCGGGCCCACCGCGCGTCACGGCGCGCAGGGCGGCCCGGGCCGCGTTGGCACCGCACATGCCGTGCACCCCGGCGCCCGGCGGGGTCGCCGCCGAGCAGAGGTAGACGCCCGGAATGCCCGTGTCGTACGGGTGCGGCGCGGTTCTCGGACGCAGCACCGTCCGGACCGGGCCGTTGGCGCCGGTGCAGATGTCCCCGCCGACGTCGTTCGGGTTGCGGCGCTCCAGCTCACCGGGGCCGGTGGCGACGGAAGCGAGGATCCGGTGCCGGAAACCCGGTGCGAACCGCTCGATCCCGGCGACGAGCAGGCCCTCGACGTCACCCGGGTAGCCGTGCGGCACGTGCGCGTAGGCATGGACGGGGTGGACGTCGCCGGCCGAGCGGCCGGGGTCGGCGAGGTACTGCTGGGCCACCACCAGGAACGGGCGCTGCGGCATCCTCCCCCGGGCCACCTCCCCCTCGGCGAACGCCACCTCCTCCAGCGTGCCGCCCACGTGGACGGTGCCGGCCCGGCGGCAGTCCGCGTTTCGCCACGGGATGCCGCCCGCCACCGCGAAGTCCACCTTGAAGGCCGCCGGCCCGTGCCGGTAGCGCAGGTACGCGCGCCGGACGGGGCGCGGCAGGGCGGGCCCGCAGATCGCCGCGGCCGCGCGGGGGGCCACGTCGAGCAGGACGACCGGGCACGGGCGCAGCTCGACCAGCGAGGTCACCCGCACCCCGGTCTCGATCCGGCCGCCCAGCTCGCGCAGCCGCCCGGCCAGGGCCGCCGTGATCGCGCCCGAGCCGCCCTCGGCGACCGGCCAGCCGCGGTGGTGCGCGGCGGCGATCAGCAGCAGTCCGGCCGCGGAGGTCAGCGGCCGGTCCAGTGGCTGGAAGCTGTGCGCCGCGGCCCCGGCGAACAGGGCGCGGGCCCGTTCGGTGTGCCAGCGGCGGGCGAGCACGGTCGCCGGCAGGAGGGCCCGGCTGCCGAACCGAGCGAGCCGCACCGGGTGGGCGGGTACCCGGACGATCGGGCGCAGGGTGTCCTCGGCCAGCTCGTCGAAGCCTTCCGACAGGTCCCCGAACAGGCGCAGCCAGGCCGCGCCGTCCGGCCCCAGGGCGCGGGCGGTGACGCGTACGGACCGTCCGGCGGTGACGGCGTCGCCGCCGTCCAGCGGGTGGGCCAGGTCGACCTCGGGCAGCCGCCAGCGCAGGCCGTGGCGGGCGAGGTCGGCGGAGCGCAGGAACGGCGAGGCGATCCCGAAGGGGTGCACGGCGGAGCAGTGGTCGTGCAGCACCCCGGGGAGGGTGGCCTCACCACTCCGGGCGCCGCCGCCGATCTCCGCCGCCGCCTCCAGGACGGTGACGGCGAGGCCGCGTTCGGCCAGGGTGACGGCGGCAGCGAGGCCGTTGGGGCCGGAGCCGACCACGATCGCGTCGCTCATCACCGGGCCTCCCGTCGAGGTGCCGCCGCGCCCTCCGGGTCACGGGACGGCGGTTCGCGAACCCACGATGCCAGCCTGGCGGACTGCCCGGTCCGGCGCACCCGCTGGCGTAACCGGCGGGCCGGGCCCGACGGTGCCACGGCCACCCGGGGGCCACCCCCACGAGGTGGCCGGACCTCTGGCCACCCTGGCGGGTACATGGCTACTCTGCTCTCCGTCCGGGTCAACTCCCGGGCACCAGAGGCCTCATGGGCCCTCACCGGACCATGACCGGATCAGAGGAGTGTTCATGCTCAGCACGTCCCGCTCCGCAGGCCCCACCGGTACCGCCGCACCCTCGAAATCCCGCCGTCTACCGCTCCTGGGCGCACTCGCCGCAGCCGTCGCACTGGTCACCGGCGTGACCGCGCCGGCCTACGCGGCCGAGCCCGCGCCCGCCCCGACCACCGGCGGGCAGGCGGACCGCCACCTGCCCGCCCTCCACCCCGAGCTCGACTTCGCCGGCTCCACCGTGGCCGCCAACGAAGGAAGAGCGAGCACCGCGGGCGTCGCCGCCCTCGCCGCCACCCAGACCCCCGGGCTGGACGTCTCCAGCTACCAGGGCAACGTCAACTGGGCTTCGGTGAAGGCGAACGGCGCCCGCTTCGGCTACGTCAAGGCCACCGAGGGCACCACCTACACCAATCCGTACTTCGCCCAGCAGTACAACGGCTCCTACAGCGCCGGCCTGATCCGCGGCGCCTACCACTTCGCCCTGCCGGACCGTTCCTCCGGCTCCGCCCAGGCCACCTGGTTCGTCAACCACGGCGGCGGCTGGTCCCGCGACGGCAGGACCCTGCCGCCCGCCCTCGACATCGAGTACAACCCCTACGGCGCCACCTGCTACGGCCTCGGCCAGAGCGCCATGGTCAGCTGGATCCGCTCCTTCAGCGACACCGTCCACGCCCGCACCGGCCGCTACCCGACGATCTACACCACCACCAACTGGTGGTCCCAGTGCACCGGAAACAACGGCGGCTTCGGCACCACCAACCCGCTCTGGCTCGCCCGCTACGGCTCCACCGTCGGCACCCTCCCGAACGGCTGGGGCTACCAGACCTTCTGGCAGTACGCCGACTCCGGCACGTTCCCCGGCGACCAGAACCTCTTCAACGGCGCCTACGACCGCCTCCAGGCCCTCGCCAACGGCTGACCCACCGCGCCCCACCGCGGGCTCCCGCCACTTCACCGCGGCGGGAGCCCGCTGACCCTCCCGGGCGGTTCCCTCTGATTTCTCCCCCACCCCACATGAACCGGGCGAGGCGGGGCAGTCGGGGTGGCGAGCGCCGCCGGGGCATTCCCGGCGCAGCACACCGTGCGGAAGGGAGAGAGTCGTGAGCAACGACGTCAACATCTGGGAGTTCCGCTCCACCTCCGGCTACGTCACCGGGTCCGACCTCGTCGACTTCCGGGTGGAGGCCGTGGACGGCCACATCGGCAAGATCGACAAGCTGTCCGAGCAGGCCGACGCCCGGTACCTGGTGGTCGACACCGGGCCGTGGATCTTCGGCAAGCACGTCCTGCTGCCCGCCGGCACCGTGGTCCAGGTCGACTTCGAGGAGCGCAAGGCGTACGTCGACCGGACGAAGGACGAGATCAAGAACGGGCCGGAGTTCGACCGGGACCGACACGACCACGACGACACCGACTACCAGGAGAAGTACGCCGGGTACTACGGTCCCTTCTACGGCGGACCGGCGATCTGACCCGCCCGCCCGTACCCGCGGGTTGACCCGGCCGCGAAGCCCGGCCGGCACGGACGAGCCCGGGCGGCCGCCCCCGACACCAGGGGGCGGCCGCCCGGCTGTACAAGGGGAGGCAGGAATGGCGGAGATCCTCGGGGCGGACGGGCACACCGTGGACCTGACGGGCTACCGGGTCGAGGGGCCCGACGGGAAGATCGGCCGGGTGGACCGGCACTCGGACTACGTCGACGAGCGGCACCTGGTCGTCGACACCGGCTTCTGGGTGTTCGGCCGGGAGGTGATGGTCCCGATGAGCGCGGTCACCGCCGTCGACGAGGACCGCCACACCGTGCTGCTCTCCCTCTCGCACGCCGAGATCGACCGCCTCTACCGCACCGAGACCTCCGGCTGACCCGGCCGGCGGGCCCGGGGCCCAGGGCGGGCGGCGGCGCTCCCCCGAACAGGGGCGGCCCGAGCGGGGGATCTCCCGGGGGCACGGCGGCGCAGCACCGGGGGCGGGCCACCGGGCGTGCTCTGCTGGCGGCAGGACCGCGAGGTCCGTCCCCGCCACACTCCCGACCGTTCGAGGAGAACCCCATGCCCCGCCGCCTCGCCGGACTGCTCGGCACGGCCACGGCCGCCTCCGCCGCCCTCGCCCTGCTGGCCGCCACCCCGGCCGTCGCCGTGGCGCCGCCGCTCACCGCGCCCCGGATCATCGCCCACTTCGACCTGGCCCAGGGCCTCCAGCCGGAGAACATCGCCCTCGAACCGGACGGCTCCGCCGACCTCACCTTCTCCTTCGCCCGCGCGATCGGCCGCGTCGACCCCGACGGGAACCTCACCCTCCTCGCCACCCTGCCCGCCCCCGCGGACCCGAACACCCCGGTGCTCGGCGCCGCCGTCGTCAGCGGTATCGCCCGCGCCCACGACGGCACCCTCTACTTCGGGTACGCCACCGGCACCGCCGATCTGACCGGGATCTGGCGGCTCTGCCCCGGCGGCGCACCCGAGCGGATCTCCGCCTTCCCGGCGGACAGCCTCCCCAACGGCCTCGCCCTCGACGAGCGCGCGGGCCTCCTCTACTCGGCCGACTCGGCGCTCGGCGTGATCCGCACCGCCCCCGTGGCAGGCGGCGACCCGACGGTCTGGTCCGACGACGCGCGGCTCAGGCCCACCGCGGCCTTCGGCGCCAACGGCCTCAAGCTCCACCACCACGCCGTCTGGGTCGGCAACACCGACACCGGCACCCTTCTGCGCATCCCGCTCGGCCGGAACGGGACCGCGGGCCCGGCCGAGGTCCGCGCGACCGGTCTCCCCGGGCTGGACGACTTCGACTTCGCGGGGCACGGCGACGACGTGATCGCGGCCCTCAACAGCGGCAGTGAGGCCGCCCACATCGCGGCGGACGGGACTCATCACACCGTCCTCACCGGTGCGGACGGCCTCTCCAACCCCACCTCGGTGGCCGTCCGCGGGGACACCGTCTACGTCCCGAGCGCGGCGTACTTCACCCGGACCGACCCGAACCTGCTGCTCGCCACGGTGGAACGGTAGCGGTCGGCCGGCGGCCCGGACAGGCCCGGGCACGCCCCGCACGGACCCCGCACGGACCCCGCACAGCACCGCCGGAAGACGGCTCAGCCGGGAGACGGCTCACCCGGAAGTAGCTCGCGCGGGGGATGCCGATCGTCTCCGGGGAGGACGCCTCCTCGCCCCTGCCGCGCCACGGTGGAGCCATGACGATCAAGCACTGCGGGCCCGGCCCGACCCGGCCGGACCTGCGTCGGACGCCCCTACCGACCCCGGGCGGGAGGCCGGCCACCGGCCGGCGGCCCACCCCGGGCGGGAGGCCGGCCACCGGCCGGCGGCCCACCCCGGACGGGTGGCCCGGGGCGGTCGCCGCGGCATGGGGGCTGCTGTTCGCGGTACCCAGCTTCGTCTGGGCTGCGGGCAGCACCCTCGGTGCCCGGTCGACGGTGTCGCCGTCCCTGCTGAAGCTGGCCGACGACCGGGTCACCTGGTTCGTGGCCGTCCTGTGGGTGACCGGATTCCTGAAGCTCTTCGGGGCGCTGGTGGGCGTCGGCCTGACCCGCCGGCGCGGCGGGCGGACCAGCCGCCCCCTGGTGCTCTGCGGCGGCGGAGCGGCGGTGCTGCTCCTCTGGCACGGCGCTCTGTTCGTGGGCCACGGCGTGCTGGTGGAGGCCGGGGCGCTCACTCCCGCACCCGACCTGGTCGGGCTGACCCGCTGGTACCTCTACCTGTGGGGGCCGTGGTTCGTCGGCGGAGGCCTGGCCTTCGCCGCCGCCACCACCCGGTACGTCCGCCGCCACGAGGACCGGCGCGGGCTGCGGCGCTTCGGCGCCGCGGGGGCGCTGGGCGCGTTGCTCCTGTCGTTGGCGTCGACCGTCACCGGGATCGGATGACGACCGTCGCGCGCCCACCGGCCACGCGACGGTCCACGACTGCTCGGCGGGGGCGAGCCCCCGCCCGCCGGTCACAGCAGGCGCTTGATGTCGCCGCGCGCCCGGTAGAACCCGCCGTTGCCCGACTCCAGCACCTCCGCCACCACGTAGCGGGCCCCCGGCACCCGGATGTCCTTGGGGAACTGCACCCGGCGGTTCCGGTCGAACCCGGCCGACACCACCCGCACCCGCACCCGGGTGCCCTCCTGGACGCACTCCACCTCGATGCCCCCGGCCGCACCGGCCGAGCCGGCCACCACCACCTCCAGCTCGGTGCCCGCCACCGCCGCCTGCCACCCGCTGCCGTCCACCTCGGCGGCCTGCGGCACCTGGCCGCCCTCGGCCGCCTGGACCGCCTGCTCGCTCGCGTCCAGGCAGGCCAGCGAGCCGTCGGTGGTCACGATGTAGAGCCGGCCGTCGCGGTACTGCATGCTGTAGGCCGAACCGCAGCCCGTGCCGAGCTTCCACAGGCGGGTGCCGTCCGCGGCGAAGCAGTAGACCGAGGAGTGGTTGTCCCCGGCGAAGACGTACCGGCCGTCGGGCGAGGACGCGCAGGAGAACACCGCGGCGTCGCAGCGGTAGCGGGCGGCCTCGGAGCCGTCCGTCTTGCGCAGCCGGTGCACCCAGCCGCGCGAGGTGCCGGCGAACACCTCGTCGCGCTCCTGCCAGCCGAACAGCACCTCGCCCTCGGTCGGCGTGTGCCAGACCGGGTCGCCGCTGCGGGCCGCGTAGCGGGCGACGCCGCGCGAGTGACCGTGGAAGACGCCGTCGTCGTCGCAGCGCACCATCCAGCCGTCGGAGCCGGTGGCCTTGCGACGCCACTGGAACTCGTCCTCGTGGTCGACGGTGGTGATGCCGCCGCGCGCGTCGGCCACGCCGAGCACCCCGTCGTGGATGTCCAGCCAGTAGATGTCCACGTCCTCGGCGATCTCGTACGCCACCCGCGGCACCTTGCCGCCCAGGTCGTACACCTTGCCGTCGTCGCACCCGGCGTAGATCCACCAGTCGTCGGCCACGATGCACTTGACCCCGTCCGGCAGCCCGTACCGGCCGGTGACCCGCCCGTCGTGGGTGAGGATGTAGACGTCGCCGCGCTCGTTGCCGACCCAGGCGTGCTCCTCCCCGACGAAGATCCCGAACGCCGCGGCGCCCGAGCTGAAGCGCCACAGGACCGGCGCCTGACGGGCCGTCGACCCGCTGCTGACGATCGCCCGGCGGGTGACCGCCCGTCGCTGCCGCACCCCGCGCACCGCCGGGGCATAGCCCTTGCGGACCTTCTCCCCCAGCTTCTTCGCCGCGGCGGCGGCCGCCTTCTCCACCGTCGGGTAGGAGGTGCTCTTCTCCTGGCCGCTCTCACCGATCCGCCCGTACCTGACCGTCACGACCACGCCGGCGATCCGGACCTCGTAAAACTTGTGCGCGCTGCCCGCGTCCTCGGACAGCTCCAGATAGGTGACCTGCTCGTCGGCGGCGACTGGCATGGCAAGGGCCCCTTTCGGGCGACGTCGGAAGCGTCGTCGCACGGGCCGTACCCGCCGACACCGCACAAGCTAGCCATTGCCACCGACAACCCGACGGGCACCCCCACCGACGGCCGCACGGCCGCGCTCCCCGGGCGGCGGCCGTACCGACGGACGGCCACCGCCCGGGTCGTCCGGCGGCTCAGCCCAGCCGGGCGGCCAGCCGGCGCAGGGCCGAGGAGAGGGCGGACGGCCGGGTCGACGAGCGGGCCGACGGCCGGCGCCGCGCCCGGTCGGTGTCGCACGCGGTCGGACCGCCGCCGAACTCCTTCGCAACGGAAGGCAGTTGCTCGGCGGACGAGGCGGACGGGGCGGTCGCTGCCGGCGTGGCGGGCAGGGAAGGCGTGGTGGTGCGGCAGGCCTCGGCGCGCACCAGCGCGCCCATGGCGGTGTAGACGTCGAAGGGCATGGTGGATCTCCTGCGGTGTGAACCCGACGGTGGACACGGCGGGACCGCGCGGGGGCCCAGGACCCCCGAGCACGGCCCCGGGGCCGGTCAGCAGCGCAGGACGGTCCCTCGCCCGGCCCCGTCGGGGCGGGCGGGATCGGTGCCGGGGCGGCCCGCCGCGCGACCGGGCGGGGCACCGGCCACGAGGCCGGCCACCGTCCGTGGCGCCGGGGGCAGCAGGCCCGGCAGCGGAGCCCGGGTGTGCTGGCCCGCCCGGTGGGTGGAGGCGGTGCCCGAGGTGCTCCCGTGGTCGCGCCGGCGTTCGCCGGGCTCGGGGCAGGTGTCCGGGTCGAGCGGCACGGCGGGCGCGGCGGGCGTCTCCTGGACCGTCACACAGCGGTCCAGGGCGAGGCGGTGGAGGGAGTCGACGGTCCCGGCCCCGGTCAGCAGGGCGAGGACGGCGGCCAGCAGGACCGCGAGCGCGCAGCGGGTCGCGACGTCACCGTGCCGAACCGTACGCCCCATCCGCGCCCTTCCGAACGACCCCCGTCGTCCAGCTAACCGCCGCCTCCGCCCGACACCCGCCCGCCCCACCCGATGGAGTGAAGGACTTCACTCACCCGGCGGATCCGGAAGGCGGGCGGGGCGCGAACCCGGCGGCGGACGGATCGGTCGGCGGCGGACGGACCGGCCCGGGAGTGCCGGAGGCGTCGGACCGCGCGTGCCTACCCGATCTGCACCACGGCGGCCCACTCCGGCGGGGCCTCCGGTTCGTAGTCCAGGTCCTCCTCGTCCAGGTGCGAGTCGGTCCGCGCCCGGGGGAACAGCCCGACCACCGTCCGGCACGGCGGCCGCGACTCCGGCCAGGGCGTCTGCCCGTCCGTCAGCACCACGACGACGTCCGGCCGGGACGGGCCCCGCAGCGCCCGGGCGAAACCCGTCCGCAGGTCGGTGCCGCCACCGCCCACCAGCGGGATCCCCTCGGCCCGGCAGAGCGGGTGCGCGACCCGGGCCGCCGCGTCGCACGGGAGCACGGTGACCAGGTCGCGGCGGCCGCCCACGGCCCGGGCGATCGCGGCCACTTCGAGCAGCGCGCTGCCCAGTTCGGCGTCGCTGACCGAGCCGGAGGTGTCGATCACCACGGCGACCCGGGGCGGTCTGCGCCGCAGGCTCGGCAGCACGACGCCGGGCAGCCCGGCCGAGCGCCGCGACGGCCGGCCGTAGGTGTAGTCCTCGCCCGCGCCCGAGCCGGCCGCCGCCGTGCGGACCGCCGCGCCCAGCAACTCCCGCCACCGCTGCGGCGGGTGGAAGGCCTCCTCGGCCCACCGCTGCCACGCCTGCGGCGCGCTGCCCGGCCGGGCGGTGATGCCCTGCGCCACCCGGAACCGCACCGCGTCCCGCTCCTGGGCGCTCAGCCCGTGCGCGCCGTCCGGCCCGAACTCCCACTCCCGCTCCAGTCCGTCGGCGCCGCTGCCGCAGTCCAGCCAGATCAGGCTCTCGGTCAGCGGCCCGAGGCTGAACAGGCGCAGGTAGTCCTCCATCAGACCCCCGTCGGGGAGCCCGAGGGAGGTCGGGCGGACGGCGCCCTCGGGCTCGACCAGCCCGTCGCCGAAGGCATCGTCGTTGATCTCGCAGTCGGCCGCGATGTTCATCCGCAGCCGCTCCCCCGGGCCGGTCAGCCCGCGCTCCTCGGCGACCCGGTCGCTGCGCCCGTGGTGGTCCCGCAGCAGGTGCGAGACCTCGTGCACCCAGACCGCGGCCAGTTCCTCCACCGGCGTGCGGTCCACGAAGACCGGTGAGACGTAGCACCGCCAGTGCCGGTCCACCGCCATCGTCGGCACGCGCTGCGACTCCACGGTGTGCAGCGCGAACAGAGCCGTCGCCAGGTAGGGCCGGACCTTCGCCGCGTGCAGCCGGGCGGCGAACAGCTTGTCGAGGTCCAGCCCCCGGGGCCCGTCCGGCACCGCCGCCCGGCCCGCACTCATCGAACTCCCCGGACTCATCCGGCTGATCGGGCTCCCCTGACTCCCCTGACTCCCCTGACTCATCGGCCCGCCTTGGCGGCGACCCGGGCCACCGACCGGTCGGCCCGGTTCGACAGCGAGACCACCCCGGCCAGCCGCTCGATCGCGGCCGGGACGTCCCAGTCCGGCCGGCGCAGCGAGGCGAGCGTGGTCGCCGGGACGACCACCAGGTCCGGGGCGCCGGTCTCGGTCGCCCGGACGAGCAGCGTCCACGCCGCGTCCCAGCGGTCCTTCTCCGGCCGCTTGCGGACGGCGGCCACCACCCCGTCGAGCACGGCCTGGCGGAGGTCCCCGCGCTCGGGCAGTTCGGCGCCGGCCGGATCGGCCAGCAGCTCCTCCGGGTCCGGGAGGTCCATCCGGTCCAGGCTCGCCAGCAGCTCCAGCCCGGGTCCGTCCCCCACCGTGCCCCTGACCAGCAGGGAGAGGACGTCCCGGGAGGAGCCGGCCGCGGTGGCGAAGGCGACCAGGCAGAGCGCCGTCTCCCAGCTCCGGGGCGACGGCCAGGCGCCGCCCCGACGGGTCTCGTTGGCGGGCAGCCGGTGGACGAGCGCGGGGCGGGCGGCGAGCAGGCCGCAGACGGCGCGCCGGGCGAAGGCGACCGACTCCGCCAGCCGCCGCGGGTCGAGCCGCGGCAGGGTGGCCCGGGGCCACGTCCCGCCGAGGCCGCGGACCACCACGTCGTGGTCGTGCACCCACTGGAGGTGGACGAAGCGGTTGGCCAGCGGCGGGCTCAGCTCCCAGCCGTCGGCCGCCGAGGCGCGCGGGTTGGCGGCGGCCACGATGCGGACCTCGGGCGGCAGTTGCAGCGCGCCGATCCGCCGCTCCAGGACGAGCCGGAGCAGGGCGGCCTGGACGGCCGGCGGCGCGGTGGACAGCTCGTCGAGGAAGAGCAGCCCCCGGCCGGCCCGGACCAGGCGCACGGCCCAGTCCGGCGGGGCCATCGGGACGCCCTGCTGCGCCGGATCGGAGCCGAGGACGGGCAGGCCGGAGAAGTCGGACGGCTCGTGCACGCTGGCGATCACGGTGGTCAGCGGCAGGTCCAGGGTCTCGGCCAGCTGGGTCAGGGCGGCGGTCTTGCCGATGCCCGGCTCGCCCCACAGCAGGACGGGGCGGTCGGCGGCCACCGCCAGGGTGAGCGCCTCCAGTTGGTCGTCGGGGCGCGGTTCGGTACCGGTCTCGCGCAGCAGGGCGAGCAGTGCATCGGCGACGTCGAGCTGGGAGGCCCGGTCCGGGTCGGCGAGGGTGGCGGCCGCCGAGAACGGGACGGCCGGGGAGTCGGACAGGGACGTGGACAGGGACGTGGACATGGGCATGTTCGATCACCTCGGAGTCTGGGGGGAGTACGTGAATGTGGGGAAAGGGCGGCGGGCGAGGCCCCGGATCAGCGGGCGGTCGCCCCGAGGGCCCCGGAGCGGCGGTCGCGCGGGCGGCGGCGGTACGGGCTCGGGCTGTGCTCGACCAGGCCGGCCCGGAACAGCCCGTAGCTGATCCGTCGCCGCGCGGCCGACTCCAGCTCGTCCCGCAGCGCGCCGCCGCGCAGCAGGGCGTCGGGGCCGAGCAGCCCCTCGACGACCGCCAGCGCACCGGCGGTGTCGCCGTGGTCGAGCCGCTCGCGGACACCGCGGAGGCCGGCGGGGCGCCGGTGCGCCTCGTCGATGGCCTGCAGGCAAGGCAGCGGTGTGCCGGTCAGCGCGACCAGCAGCTCCTCCCGGCGGATCTCCGCCGGGTCGTGGTCCAGCGCCGTCAGCACGCCGTCGACCAGGCCGATCCGGTGCCGGGCCCCGCGACAGTCCACCGGGCGCGGCTGCCCGGGCCGGTCCTGGAGCGGGGCCGGTCCGGCCGGCGCGTGGCCGGGCGCGAGCGCCGCGGCGACCAGCGGGTGCAGCCGGTCGGCCCCGATCGCACCGGTGCGGAGCAGATCGAGGTCGGGGAGCACCCAGGTCGCCGCGTCGGGCAGCACCGGCAGGACCGGGCCGGCGCCGCCGACGGGCGCGGCGACGATCCGCCGGGCGGGCGGCCCCGGGCCGTCCCGGTCCGCGACCGGCTCCAGGAGCAGCCGCCGCCGCGCTCCCAGGCGGACGTCCACCGGCCCGGCGGCGCGCCCCTCGGCGGCGAGCAGGATGTCGGCCTCGGCGGCCCAGCGGTCGACGGCGCAGCGGAGCCCCGGTGCGTCCGGCAGGGGCGGCGGCTCGCCCCGCGGACCGGGCTCCCGGTCCGGCCGGGAGCGGCCGTCGGCGCCGGACCGGTGGCGCAGTTCGCCGCTGCGGTGGGCGTCCCACAGGTGGCGGTGCAGGTCGAGACGGAACCGCCGGTCGGGGCGGGGGTGGGGGTAGCGGGAGGCACCGGCCGCGCGGTGGGAGCCGTCCCAGAGGGCGAGGCTGATCCGCTGGCCGGCGTCCGCCCAGGCGGGCGGCGTCCGGGCGACGAGCCGCACCGGGGGCCCGCCGTCGGGCCGGTGGGCGTCGTAGCGGGCCAGGGCGACCGTCAGGCCCGGGCGCAGCAGACCGTCCGGGGCGATCCTCGGCAGATGCCAGCGGAGCAGGTCGGGGGCCAGTCGGCGCAGGTCGGCGCGGAGTTCGGCGGCGAGGGCCCGGCCGTGGGTGCGCGTGACGGTGCGCAGGTCGAGGTCGACGTCGATGTTCGCGGCGGCGCAGGCTCCGGCCCAGTCGCCGGCCTGCCGGCGGGCCGTCGCGGTCTCGATCATGGACGGCGGCACGGCGAACTCGCGCACGCGCAGCCAGAGGGAAAGGCGGGAAGGCCTGTTCGCGGTCGAGGTGAGCATCAGCACTCACCTTGCGCGGACGGGGCCCCCAATCCGAATGCGGAAGGAGTAGTCATCGCGGGGAGCGTAGCGCTGGTGCCGTCGGGCTGTCAGCCGCTTTTCCGCAGGCTTGCCCCGACGGACCGGGCGCGACCCGACGGACCGGGCGTGCCCCGGACCGGTCGGTCCGGGGCACGCCGTCGGCTCGGCTACGGCACCTTGGCGTCGGGCAGCCGGACGCCCTTCACCAGGCAGTCGCGGAACTCGTACCAGGGCGCGGGGCCCGTCCAGCGCAGGAAGCCGGCGGCCCCGGTGCCCTCCGACCGGTTGGCGAACCGGCTGCCGTCGTACAGCAGCTTGCCGGCGGTGGTCGCGGTGCCGGAGGTCACCTGGTGCGACCCGAGCAGGGCGCAGTCCTGGTAGCGGATCACCGGCCCGCGCGAGGGGTTGACGGCGTCGAAGCGGTACACGTGGGGGACGACGGTGTCGTCCACCCAGGACTCGAACGAGCGGGCCGTGTCGTCGCAGGACACGAAGGTGATGCTGCCCTTGTACCAGGAGGAGTCGATCACCTTGTGGCCCGGGCCGCGGATCTCGAAGCGGATGCCCTGGGCGTACAGGCGCATCACCGAGTCGGCGCGCGGCGAGTTGGCGCCCAGCTTGAAGAAGGTGCCGGTCGACTTGGCGTCGACCAGGATGTACGACCCGCCGATGAAGTTCATCGAGCCGCCGCGCTCGTTGCGCACGAAGACGCCGGACTGGAACTCCACCTTGCAGTCACGGAAGGAGAAGTTGAGGAACTGGTCCTGCTGCTGCTCGGTCGGTGTCCCGCCCATCACCAGGAAGGCGTCCGCGTAGCTGCCGCTGATCTGGCAGTGGTCCCAGCCCATCTCGCTGTTGAGGTTGGAGTTGGCGGTGGGGCCGTCGAGGACGATGCCGGCCTTCCAGGTGCCGCGCCAGTCGACGTCGGTGTACCAGGTGTCCTGCACGCCGAAGGTCTTGGAGGAGTACGAGTAGTTGAACGTCGCGGTGGCGTCCTGGCTCTCGAAGGTCAGACCGCTGATCCGGATGTTCCGGTAGCGGTCCATGTTCCGCCAGAACACGGTGTCGCGGACCGTCGGCGCGTACACGATGCGGGAGAGGCGCTTGCCGAACCCCGTGATCGAGATGCCGTCGATGACGCTCTGCTTGGTGCGGTCGGTGTTCTGGGTGGCCGGCAGCAGGCTGTCGGGCTGGGTGAGCAGGTAGGTGCCCGGCGGGATCAGCAGGACCTTCCTCGGGGTGACGCCGGTCTCCGGCGCACCGGCGAGGACCTCGGCCACGGCCTCCCGGAAGGCGGTGTCGCTGGGCGTGGCCCCGGTCGGGTCGGCGCCCTTGGCGACCACGTCGACCACGTACCCGCCCGCACCGGCCGCCACCGCGGCGGGCGCGGCGAGGGCGCTCTGGCCGCCGAGCGCCAGGCTCCCGGCCACGGCGCCCGCGCCGGTCAGCCCGGCGAGCAGGGCGCGCCGGCCCGGACGGCGCCCCGGGCCGCCCTCGTCCTCGGGCCCGGAGGCCCCGGACCGCGTGCCGTGCGTGGAATGTGTGGACATCGCCAACCCCCGTCGATCAGAACTGTCGGGGCCACGACCCTTGAGTGGATCATGACCGAACACCGTGATCATCTGGCATGTCCCGGCCCCGGCACAAGACTCCGGACCGCCCGGATCGGCCCGCCCGGCCCACCCGGCCCGCCCTGAACGTCCGGGGCCCGGACCCGGGCCACCCGGGCGGGCGCACCGGACGGCGGGCCCGGTGGCGCGTCGGTAGCTTGGGCGGGACAGCCGCGGCACGGAGCAGCTGGGCCGCGCAGCAGCGCAAGACCGGGCAGGTTCAGATGGTCAGTGGCGAACTCGATCTCACCGGGCTCCGGCGGGTCTACGGGCGCCCGGGGAGCAGGCTCTTCTACACGCTCGTCTGTCGCAACGCCCGGCACTGGGGGTGGACCGAACCGGGCCAGTCGAAGTGGCGGTGCTGGCAGGCGCAGCGCCGGCTGGAGGGCGTCCTCGGCCGGAAGCTGTCGCTGCCCGCCGGGTCACGGGTGCTGGACGCCGGCTGCGGCGCCGGGGTGGTGGCGCGGCAGATGGCCTCCCGGTTCGGCCTGCGGGTCACCGGCGTCGACGTGCTGGACTTCCACGTCCGCGAGGCCCGCCGGCTCAGCGCCCGCGCGGCGCTGGAGGAGCGGACGAGCTTCCTCTGGGGCGACTACCACGACCTGGAGTTCCCGGACGGCTCCTTCGACGGCGTCTACTCGATGGAGACCCTGGTGCACGCCTACGACCCCGAGCGGGCGCTGGCGGAGTTCCACCGGGTGCTGCGGCCGGGCGGACGCCTGGTGCTGCTCGGCCCGGTGGGCGCGCCGCCGGAGGAGATCAGCCCCGAGGGGCACGCGGTGCTGGACCCGTTCATGGACGCGATGGTCTTCCCCGGGGCCAAGCGGTACGACTCCCGCAGCCTGAGCGTGCTGCTCGCCCGGGCGGGCTTCCGGGTCGAGGAGGCCCTGGACGCCACCGCCCGCTATCGGCCGACCTCCGACGCGCTCTACGCCTACTTCCGGCTGCCGTACGCCCTGCTGCGGCTGTTCGGGCCGGCCGAGAAGTGGCTCAACCTGCGGTCGGTGGTGGAGATGTACCAGGTGCGGGAGTACGTCTCGTGGTTCGTGCACACCGCCGTGAAGCCTTAGCCCCGCGCCCCGACCCGCGCACCCGACCCGCGCCCCGCCCTCAGCCGACCCGGGCGCCGAGCATCCGCAGCACCAGCTCGCCGTAGCGGCGCCCGAGTTCCTCCGGGCTCTCGCTGCTGCGGTCGGTGTACCAGCGGGACACGTCGATGCCCAGCGAGGTGACGGCGCGGGCCGCCGTGCGGACCTCGGCGACCTCGAAGGCGCCGGCCGCGACGCCCGCCGCGATGAGGGAGCTGACCTCGCGCTCGATGTCCAGCCGCAGCGCGGCGACCACCGTGTAGGCGTCCTCCGGCAGTGCGTGCAGCTCGTAGTTGACCACCCGGCCGACCGTCCGCGCCCGGGCGTGCCAGGCCGTGAACTCCTCCACCAGGCGCCGCATCCGGGCCACCGGCTCGCCCTCGCCGGCCACCGCGTCGCGGACCAGGGTGAGGGTGGCCGCGTGGCCGGCCCGGCTGATCTCGGCCAGCAGGGCGGCCTTGGACGGGTAGTGGATGTAGAGCGCGGCCGGGCTCATCCCGGCGGCGGTGGCGATGTCCCGGGTGGTGGTGGCGTGGAAGCCGCGCTCCGCGAAGGACTCGACGGCGGCCTGGAGCAGCCGGAACGCCGCCTCGGGGCGGGCGTCGGCGGCGCCGGGCAGGGCCGGCCAGAGCTCGGCGATGGGCGTGCTGGTCATGGCGCCATCCTCGCAGATGAGTCGTACCGGAATTCCGGCTGCGCCGGCCGGGAGGCCCGGCCGACTGTTGACAGGGTCCCCCACCGACAGCATGCTAAGCAAGCGCTTAGTCACGAGCCCGGTCGGGTGGTCCGTCCGGCCGGCCCGGCAACCCTTGGCGGCCGGGCCGGCCGGACGGCGCGGGACCCGACAACTCCGCAGAACCGTGCGAAAGGACCCTCCGTGGTGCACTCCTTCAAGGGCCAGGTGGCCGTCGTCACCGGATCCAGCCGGGGCATCGGCCTCGGGATCGCGCGCGAGCTGGTCGCCCGCGGGGCCCGGGTCTGCCTGACCGCCCGCACCGCCGAGCCGCTCGCCGAGGCCGTCCGCGACCTGGGCGGCCCCGAGGTCGCCATCGGCGTCGCGGGGAAGGCGGACGACCCGGCCCACCAGGACGAAGCGGTGGCCCGCACGATGGAGGCCTTCGGCCGGCTGGACCACCTGGTCAACAACACCGGCATCAACCCGGTCTTCGGCCCGGTCCTGGACACCGACGAGGCGGCCGCCGCCAAGATCCTGGCCGTCAACGTGCTCGCCCCGCTCGGCTGGACCCGCCGCGCGCACGCCGCCTGGATGGGCGAGCACGGCGGCTCGGTGGTCAACGTCGCCTCGATCACCGGTATCCGCGCCTCCCTGGGCATCGGCATGTACGGCGTCTCCAAGGCCGCCCTGATGCGGCTGACCACCGAGCTGGCCGCCGAACTCGGTCCCCGGGGCATCCGGGTGAACGCCGTGGCGCCGGCCGTGGTCAAGACGAAGTTCGCCGCGGCGCTCTACGAGGGCCGCGAGGAGCAGGTCGCCGCCGCGTACCCGCTGGGCCGCCTCGGCGTCCCGGAGGACGTGGCGGGCGCGGTCGCCTTCCTGCTCTCCTCCGACGCCGCCTGGATCACCGGCCAGACCCTGGTCGTCGACGGCGGCGTCACCCTCGGCGGCGGGATGTGACCGCCGTGACGGACGAACACGGGAGCCCGGCCGCCGAGTACGCGGGCCAGGGCGTGGTGGTCACCGGCGCCGGGCGGGGGATCGGGGCCGCGCTGGCCCGCGCCTTCGCCGCGGCCGGTGCCCGGGTGGTCGTCAACGACCTCGACGCCGCGGCCGCCCGGAAGGTGGCCGCGGACTGCGGCGCCGCCGCGGTGCCCGGCGACGCGGCCTCCGCCGAGGGTGTCGCCGCGCTGGTCAGCGCCGCCCGGGCGGCGCTCGGCGACATCGACGTCTGGTGCGCCAACGCCGGCGTCGCCCCGGTGGGCGGGGCCGGCGCGCCGGCCGCCGCCTGGGCGAGCGCCTGGGAGGTCAACGTGCTCGCCCACGTACGCGCCGCCGACCTGCTGCTCCCCCGCTGGCTGGAGCGCGGCAGCGGACGGTTCGTGGCCACCGTCTCGGCCGCCGGGCTGCTCACCATGCTCGGCTCGGCCCCGTACGCCGTCACCAAGCACGGCGCGCTCGCGTTCGCCGAGTGGCTCGCCGCCACCTACCGCCACCGGGGCGTGCGGGTGCACGCCCTCTGCCCGCAAGGGGTGCGCACCGACATGCTGGCCTCGACCGGCGCGGTCGGCGAGGCCCTGCTGGCACCGACCGCGCTGGACCCGGAGGACGTCGCCGGGGCCCTGCTGACCGCGCTGCGCGAGGACCGCTTCCTCGTCCTGCCGCACCCCGAGGTCGCCGAGTACTACGCAGCCCGCGCCACCGAGCCGGACCGCTGGCTCGGCGGCATGAACCGGCTCCAGCGGGAGCTCGAAAGGAACGAGGCGCTGTGAGGGCCTGGCAGGTCACCGAGCTGGGCGAGCCGCGCGAGGTGCTGCGGCTGGCCGAGGACGTACCGCGCCCGGCTCCCGGGCCCGGGCAGCTGCTGGTCCGGGTGAAGGCCGCCGCGGTCAACTTCCCGGACGCGCTGATGGTGCGCGGCCAGTACCAGGTCCGCCCGCCGCTGCCGTTCACCCCCGGCGTCGAGCTCTGCGGCGAGGTGGTCGCGGGCGAGCGCGCCGGGGAGCGGCTGATCGGCACCCCGCTGCTACCCGCCGGCGCCTTCGCCGAGTACGCCCTGCTGGACGCCGCGGCGGCCTTCCCGGCCCCGGCGGCGCTGGACGACGCGGAGGCCGCCGCCCTGCACATCGGCTACCAGACCGCCTGGTTCGCGCTGCACCGGCGGGCCGCCCTGCGGGCCGGCGAGACGCTGCTGGTGCACGCGGCGGCGGGCGGGGTCGGCAGCGCCGCCGTCCAGCTCGGCCGGGCGGCCGGCGCGCGGGTGATCGCCGTGGTCGGCGGCCCCGCGAAGGCGGCCGTCGCCCGCGAGCTCGGCGCCGACCTGGTGGTGGACCGGACCGCCGAGGACTTCACCGCGGCGGTCAGGGAGGCCACCGGCGGACGCGGCGCGGACGTGGTCTTCGACCCGGTCGGCGGCGCGGCCTACACCGGCTCCACCCGGTGCGTCGCCTTCGAGGGCCGGATCGTGGTGGTCGGCTTCGCCGCCGGCGAGATCCCGGCGCCCGCGCTGAACCACGCGCTGGTGAAGAACTACAGCATCCTCGGCCTGCACTGGGGCCTCTACAACACCCGTGACCCGCAGGCCGTGCTGGCCGCCCACGAGGAGCTGACCCGGCTGGCCCGGGCCGGTGTGGTGCGACCGCTGGTGAGCGGGCGCCTCCCGCTCTCCGGGGCGGCCGAGGCCGTCCAACGGGTCGCCGACGGCCGCAGCACCGGCCGGCTGGTGGTGCTCGGGGAGTAGCACCGGCGGGGCCGCACCCCGGTCACCCGGCCGAGTCCGCGGCCGCTCCCGCGCCCTGCGCGATCACGTCCAGGGCCGGGCGCGGCGGGCGGCCGAGCAGGGTGGCGAGGTCCCCCGGCTTGCCCGGCCCGGCCAGGAAGCCGTGGGCGATCGCCGAGTACGTCCCGGCCACCATCGGCACCTGGAAGTCCGCGGCGCCCGAGGCCGCCACGGCCGCCCGCGCCCCGGCCAGCGTGCCGGGCCGGTACTCGACCGTCCGTCCGCCGGCCCGGGACAGCGCCGCCGCGACGTCCGCGCCGCCCACCGCCTCCTCGCCGACCAGCTCGTAGACCCGCCCGGCGTGCCCGGCCGGGGCCAGCGCCACGGTGGCCGCGACCTCGGCCAGGTCCGCGCGGGCGACCGCCGCCAGCCGGCCGTCGCCGAGCGGCGCGGTGATCACACCGTCCCGGTCCGGCGTGGCCAGCGAGCCCAGCAGTTCGGCGTAGAGCCCGTTGCGCAGGATCGTCCAGCGCAGCGAGGCGGACTCGCGCAGTCGCCGCTCGGTCCAGCGGTGCGCCAGCGCGTAGGCCAGGTGGTCGCCGTCGCCGGAGAGGCTGGTGTAGACCACGTGCTCGACGCCCGCCCGCTCGGCGGCCTCGATCGCGGCCCGGTGACGGGCGGTCACCACGTCGTCCTCGCCGTAGCCGGCCGAGATCAGCAGCAGCGTCCGCACCCCGGCGAAGGCGGCCGCCAGGGTCCGCGGCCGGTCGAAGTCCACCGTCCGGACGGGTACGCCGGCCGCCGGGGTCCGCTCCGGGGTGCGGCTGCCGGCCAGCACCCCGTCGAGCCCGCCCGGCCGCGCGGCCAGCCGCTCCAGCACCAGAGCGCCGAGTCCTCCGTTGACACCGGTGACGAGAAGCACCACGACCTCCAAGATCGGTTCCGGGCCCGCGGCTCTCCGCGCCGCCCGGTGACCATCCTCGGTACCCTGACCGTTCGGCGTAAGGAGGCACTTCGATGTCAGTGGGGCACACCGCGGTAACCACCCCCCGGCCGGTGGTCTGGTGCGAGGACGGCGTGGACTGCGGGATCCGCGGGCTGCTGGACCGGCTCGGCGACAAGTGGTCCGTCCTGGTGGTGGTCGAACTCGCCCAGGGCGTCCGGCGGTTCCGCGAACTCCAGCGCGCCGTGCCGGGCATCTCGCAGCGGATGCTGACCCTGACGGTACGCCGGCTGGAGCGGGACGGGCTGGTGTCGCGGACCGTCCACCCGACCGTCCCGCCGCAGGTGGACTACGAGCTGACCGCGGTCGGCCACAGCCTGACCCATCTGATCCGGGCCATGGTGGACTGGTCCTACGACCACCACGACGCGATCCTCGACTCCCGGCGCGACTGGGACGCCGCCAACCCGGACTCCGAGATCCGCTGACCGCGCCCGGGGCCGGTGCCGCCCCGGCCCGCCCCCGGGCCGCCCCGGGCCCGTGTCAGCGGGCGAACTCCATCTCCGGGAAGCGCGGCGAGGGCCCGTCCAGCAGGTGGTCGTCGTGCCCGCGCAGCCACCGGTCGAAGAACGAGGCCACGTACGCCCGGGTGGCGAGCACGGCCCGCTCCGGGCGGACGTCACCGACGTCGGCCCGCAGCGCCTCGCCGTCCACCGCGCCCTGCCGGGCGAGTTGGGGCAGCAGCGACTGCGCGTCGGTGTACGAGCCGTGCTGCGAACCGGCCAGTGTGACGTCGGCGCGCCAGCCCCGGCTGTGCTGCCAGAGGGCGTCCCAGCCGGGCTGGTGGTGGTGGTCGCCGGAGTCCGCGCTGTGGGTGCCCATCAGCAGGAACGGGCGGTCCAGACCGTCCTCGGCGACGCTGCTCAGGAAGACGCCCTCGCCGGTCGGCCCGGGGAAGTGCAGTTGGCCGTCCATGTTGACGCCGGCGGTGACGCGCGGGTCGTCGTGCATGGTCTGGACGGCGGTGAAACCGCCGGCCGAGTGGCCCACCATGCCGATCCGGGTCAGGTCCAGCGAGCTCCCGAGACCGGCCGGGAGCCGCCGGTCGGTGCGCAGCGCGGCCAGTTCGTCCAGGACGAAGCGGGTGTCGTCGACCCGGGCCCGCATCGCCTTGCGCAGCAGGGCGCCGATGTCGAGGTCGGGCGTGCCGAGCATGCCGGGGAAGACCGACGTGGCCAGGCCGCCGTCCGGAAAGGCCACCTCGGAGGCGTCGTAGGTGTGGTCGACGGTGACCACCACGTAGCCGCGCGAGGCGAGGTCCTCGACCAGGCCGGTGCCCCAGGTGCGGGGGTCGCCGAGCCCGGCCGAGTAGAGCACCACCGGGCGCGGGCGGCCGCCGCCGGGCAGGGCGGGCGCGTCCTGGCGGGCGTGCGTGCGGATCGCCGACCAGTCCGTCCGCCCGCTCGCCGCGCGGTAGTTGAAGACGGCGGCGCCGCCGTCGCCGCCGAAGTGCTCGGCGGCGCCCGGCTCCATGGAGCGGGCCCGTTCGTCGCCGACCGCGGGGCGCGCGGTCGGGTACCAGAGGCTGATCATCAGTTCCCGGGCCCGCCCGGGCTGCCACGGGTCCGCCCGTCCGGCGTCGGTGAGGTGCAGCGAGGTGGTGCCGACCGGGTACGGCCCGGTGGGCTGCGGCAGCCAGGCGCGGGCCAGGCGCTCCGGCACGGCCGGCGCGTCCAGCGCCGCCGCCGGCGCGACCGCCGTGCCCAGCACCGCCGTGGCCGCCAGCAGCGCCGCGATCCCGGTCCGCCTGCCCTGCCCCGAGCCCCGCCTGCGCGTGACACCCCGCACGACTTCCCTCGTCACTCCCCGCATGGCTCCCCCAGCTCCTCACCGTCGACGGCCGCCGCCCACCGGCCCGGCCCGTACCGTGACCGTACGGGCCGGGGTGGTGCACGAACGTCATACCGCGGAGCCAATTGCCGCCGTGCTACCGCGGTATGACACGCCGGGCGCGGTGCCCGACGGTCACCCGCCCGGCGGCCCGCGCCCAGGGGGGTTGGCAAAGTCGCGTCGCGGACCCGGCGGGACTCTGCCGACACCCCTTAGCGGTCGGCCGCCCGGTGGCGCTTGAGCTCGCGCCGGGCCAGCGAGCGCTTGTGCACCTCGTCCGGTCCGTCGGCCAGGCGCAGTGTGCGGTTGCCGGCCCAGAGCTGGGCGAGCGGGGTGTCCTGGCTGACGCCGGCCGCGCCGTGGGCCTGGACGGCCTTGTCGAGGATCCATTCGACGGTGCGCGGGGTGGCGATCTTGATGGCCTGGATCTCGGCGTGCGCGCCGCGGTTGCCGACGGTGTCCATCAGCCAGGCGGTCTTCAGCACCAGCAGCCTCAACTGCTCGATCCGGACCCGGGATTCGGCGATCCAGTCCTGCACCACGCCCTGCTCCGCGAGCGGGCGCCCGAAGGCCACCCGGTCCAGCGTCCGGCGGCACATCAGCTCGACGGCGCGTTCGGCGATGCCGATGGCCCGCATGCAGTGGTGGATCCGGCCGGGTCCGAGCCTGGCCTGGGCGATCGCGAAGCCGGAGCCCTCGGCGCCGATCAGGTGGCCGGCCGGGACCCGGACGCCGTCGAAGTGGACCTCGGCGTGGCCGCCGTGGTCGGCGTCGTCGTAGCCGAACACCTTCATGCCCCGCCGGACGGTGACCCCGGGGGTGTCGCGCGGGACGAGGATCATGCTCTGCTGACGGTGCGGCTCGGCGCCGGGGTCGGTCTTGCCCATCACGATGAAGATCCGGCAGCGCGGGTTCATCGCGCCGGTGATGTACCACTTGCGCCCGGTCACGACGTACTCGTCGCCGTCGCGCTCGATCCGGGTGGCGATGTTGGTGGCGTCCGAGGAGGCGACGTCGGGCTCGGTCATCGCGAAGGCGGAGCGGATCTCGGCGTCCAGCAGGGGCCGCAGCCACCGCTCGCGCTGCTCGGCGGAGCCGAACTGGGCGAGCAGCTCCATGTTGCCGGTGTCCGGGGCGGCGCAGTTGAGGGCGGGCGGCGCGAGCTGCGGGCTGCGCCCGGTGATCTCGGCGAGCGGCGCGTACTGGAGGTTGGTCAGGCCGGCGCCGCCCTGCCCCGGCCGGTCCGGGTGGTCCGGGTGGTCCGGGTGGTCCGGCCGGTCCGGGTGGTCCGTGTGGTCCGGGTGGTCCGGCAGGAAGAGGTTCCACAGGCCCTGCTTGCGGGCCTCGGCCTGCAGCTCGGCGACGATCGGCGGCACGTCCCAGACGGGCCGGGCGGGGTCGGCCAGCTCGGCCTCCAGGACGGCTTCGGCCGGGTACACGTGCCGGTCCATGAAGGCCAGCAGGCGCTCGCGCAGCTCTTCGGTCCGGGCGTCGTAGGCGAAATCCATCGGTCGGTGCTCCTACCGGGCGGTGAGGGTGGTCAGGCCGTGTTCGGCGAGGACGGGTGCGATCTCGGCGGCCCGCTCGAAGCCGGCGCCGAGGGTGCGGCCCTGCCGGAAGCGGAAGTGGATGCCCTCGGCGACGACGGCGAGCTTGAAGGAGGCGAAGGCCACGTACCAGTCGAGGTCGGCGGCGGCGCGTCCGGTGAGTTCGGCGTAGCGGGCGACGAGTTCGGCGGCGGCGGGGAAGCCGGGGGCGGTGGCGGCGGAGGGGATGATGCCGCCGCCGACACCGGCGAGTTCGGTGTACATCACCAGCAGGCCGACGTCGGTGAGCGGGTCACCGAGGGTGGACATCTCCCAGTCCAGGACGGCGGTGATGGCGTCGTGCCCGTCGACGAGCACGTTGTCCAGCCGGTAGTCGCCGTGGACGAGCGCGGGCGCCGGGGAGTCGGGCAGCCGGGCGGCGAGCAGCTCGTGCAGCCGGTCGACGCCGGGCAGGTCGCGGCTGCGGGAGGCGGCGAGCTGGGTGGACCAGCGGCGCAGCTGGCGCTCCAGGAAGCCCTCGGGGCGGCCGAAGTCGGCGAGGCCGACGGCGGCCGGGTCGATCCGGTGCAGGGCGGCGAGGGTGTCGACCAACCGCTCGCCGAGGGCGTGGACGCGCTTCTCGCCGAGGGCGGCGAGCGGGCCGGCGTCGCGGTGCGCGGTGCCGGGGACGTACTCCATCAGGTACCAGGGCGCGCCGAGGACGTCCGCACCGGTGTCCAGCAGCAGGGTGGCGGGGACGGGGACGCCGGTGCCGCGCAGGGCGGTCATCACCCGGTGCTCGCGGCCCATGTCGTGGGCGGTGGCCAGCACGTGCCCGAGCGGCGGGCGGCGCAGCACCCAGCGGGAGGTGCCGTCGGTCAGCAGGTAGGTGAGGTTGGAGCGGCCGCCCTCGATCAGCTCGGCCCGCAGCGCGCCCCGGACGGTGCCGGGCAGTTCGCGGTCCAGATGGCCGCGGAGCCGGTCGAGGTCCAGCCCGGGCGGGTCGGCGGGGGTGTCGGGCATGGGCTCACTCTCCTGGTCAGCGTTTCTGACTAAGCGCTTGCTTAGCATTCAGCGGAGGGCTGTGCGCTGTCAATGCCGCCGTACCGCCACAATGTCGCCATGAGGTTGATCCACACCCTGGCCGGCGCGCTGATCCTGGTGCTCACCGTCGCGAGCATCCTGCGCACCCTGGTCGTGCCGCGCGGCCTGTACTCCTCCCTGGTGCACCGGCTCTGGCGGGGCCTGCGGGCGCTGCTGCGGCTGTCCGCCACGCCCTTCGGCGGCTACCGCGCCCAGGACCGGGCGCAGACCTGGCTGGCGCCGCTGATCCTGCTGGGCATGCTCGGGGTGTGGCTCGGCAGCATGCTGCTCGCGTACACCCTGCTGCTGCACGGCACCTCGCGGCTGAACTGGGCGGTCTCCTTCCGGGAGGCCGGCTCCAGCCTCTTCACCCTCGGCTTCGCCAGCGGGGACCGGCTCCACCTCTCGGTCATCGACTTCATGGCCGCCGCCAGCGGCCCGCTGGTGATCGCCCTGCAGATCGCCTACCTGCCGACCCTGTACGGCGCCTACAACCGCCGCGAGGTGGAGGTGACGCTCCTCAAGTCCCGGGCCGGCGAACCCGCCTGGGGCCCGGAGCTGCTGGCCCGGCAGTCCCTCGTGGACACCGAGACCGCGCTCCCCCAGCTCTACCGCGACTGGGAGCGGCTCGCCGCCGACATCGGCGAGAGCCACTCCAACTACCCCGTACTGCTGTCGTTCCGCTCCCCGCAGCCGAACCGCAGCTGGGTGGTGGGCCTGATCGCCGTCATGGACGCCGCCGCGATCCACCTGGCGATCAACCCGCGCTCGGCGCCGCCCGAGGCCCGCCTCGTCCTGCGGGCCGGCTTCACCGCGCTGCGCGACGTCGGCAGCTCGCTGCGCGTCGCCTTCGACCCGGACCCGGCGCCGGACAGCCCGATCCGCCTCAGCTTCACCGAGTTCGACGCGGCGGTGGCGATGATCACCGCCGCCGGGTTCCCCCGCGAACGCTCCGCCTCCGACGCCTGGCCGCACTTCCACGGCTGGCGCGTCAACTACGAGGCCCTGGCCTACGAACTGGCCCGCCGCAGCGACGCCGTGCCCGCCCTGTGGACCGGCCCGCGCGACTTCACCGCCCCGCCCATCCCCCCGGCCCGCCCCGCCGACCGCCGACCGGAGGCACCGCCCCAGGGCTGGTAGGCCGGCGGCCACCCGGCCGGACGTCAGTACCCGGGTGCGCCGCCGTCGGGCCACCGGCACGCCCGGGCCATCGCCACCAACGGCGGCGCCTCGGCGGTGGGCGGGACCTCGTTCACGACCTGGTAGCCCCACGCCTCGTACAGGGCGAGCACCTTGCCGCCCCCGGCCGCCGGGTTGACCATCAGCATGACGCGCCCCTCGCCACGGCCGCCCGTGAGCCCCTCGTGGATCCGGCGCGCGGCACCGGTGCCGCGCCAGCGTGCGCGCACCCCCAGCTCCCTGAGCGCGAAGGTCGGCGCGGCCGTCAGCTCCGGAGGTGTCGCCCTGGCCAGCCGGGCCCACCAGCGGTCGCCGGACTCCACGGTGTTGCCGTACGCGTACCCGACCGGCTCGGTGCCGTCGTACCCGAGGACGGCCTCGAACCCCGGCTGCCCGCTGTGCAGCTCCAGGCGCTCGACGAAGGCCGCGACGGCGTAGTTCGGCAGGTGCAGCAACGGCGCCCGCACCTCCGCGTACAGCGCGACCAGCGCCCGGCGCAGGGCCGCCGTCAGTTCCCGGTGGTGGCGCAGCACCGTCTCCGTCATGGGGCAGCCCTCTCCGGCTCGCGAACGTCCTGCTCCCACGGTTCCGCACGAACACCGCCCGCCGCCAGAGGGGGTTCGGCACGCCGCCGAACCGGCCGAGCACGTCGGCCGCGCTCCGGGACCGGGTATCGCGGCCCCGGCCGTGGGGCGGCGGTCGCGTCGGCCGGCCGCCGCACGGGCGCGGCGCGTCAGACGTCGACCGGGGCGGCGGTGGCCAGCGAGCGCTCGGCGGCGGAGAGGATCTCGACCACCCGCAGGCCGAAGGCCGCGCCGCAGGGGTGTGGCTCGCCGGTGCGGGCGGAGTCGCGCAGGGCGTCCAGGGCGCGGTGGAGCGCGGCCAGCGGGCCCTCGCCGCGCTCGGGGAGGTGGACGACGCCCGACTCGCCGCGCAGCTCCATGCCCGTGCCGCCGGCCGCGAGCGGGGCGGTCAGGCTGAGCGCGAGGGTGCTGGACGCGCCACCGGCGTGCAGCAGCACGAGGTGGACGGTGTCCCGGGGGCCGGCGACCGCGGTCACCCGGACCGCGTCGCCCAGCACCGGGAGCAGCACCGAGAGCGCGTGGGGGCCGACGTCCCAGAGCGCGCCCTTCTCCTGCCGCCAGGGCGAGGCCGCGTACGGGCTGGTGCTGTCGGGTGCGAAGACCGAGCCGAGCCAGTCGGAGCGGCCGGTGAACCAGCCGCCGGTGGCGGCCTGCTTCTCGATCCACGGCAGCTGCTCGCCGCCGAAGCGGACGGTGAAGAAGACCACCGTGGCGACGCCGTGCGCCTCGGTGGCCTGGACGACACGCCGGGCGTCCGGGACGGTCAGCGCGACCGGCTTGTCCAGCAGCAGGTGGCAGCCGGCCTCGGCGGCGCGCACCGCGAGGTCCGCCTGGACGGTCGGCGGCAGCGCGATGGAGACGGCGTCCACCTCGGCGAGCAGCCGGTCGAGGTCCTGGTGGCCGGGCACGCCGTGCGCCTCGCCGAGCGCGGCGGCCGCCTCGGGCCGGCGGCCCCAGACGCCCGCGAGCTCGAAGTCGGGGTGCTCCGCCAGTACGGGCGCGTGCACCCGCTCCGCCCAGGGGCCGGTGCCCAGCAGTCCGATCCGCATGCTCTCTCTTCTCCCTCGCTCGTCCCTGCCCGGCGCCGTCGCGCGCTGCTCAGCGCTGGACGCGGGCCAGGGTGAACCCGTCGTAGCCCTTGCTGCCGACCGTCTGTACGGAGGTCGCGGACACCCGCGGCTCGGCGGCGATCAGGTCGTGCAGCCGGCGGATCGCGACCACCGCCGGGTCGTCGCTGTCCGGGTCGGCGACGGCGCCGCGGCGCACCACGTTGTCGACCACGATCAGCGAGCCCGGGGCGGTGAGCTCCAGCGCCCGGGCGAAGTACTCGGGGTTGCTCTGCTTGTCCGCGTCGATGAACACCAGGTCGAACGGCTCGGCGCCGTCCGCCACCAGCGCGGCCAGCGAGTCGGCGGCGCGGCCGAGCCGGACCTCGGCGACCTTCTCCAGGCCCGCCCGCGCGAGGTTCGCCCGGGCGACCTCGGCGTGCGCCGGGTCGATCTCCAGGGTGATCAGGGTGCCGTCGGCGGGCAGTGCCCGGGCCAGCCAGATCGCGCTGTAGCCGCCGAGCGTGCCGACCTCCAGGATGCGCCGCGCGCCCTGGGTGAGGGCCAGCAGGTGCAGCAGCTTGCCCTGGTTGGGCGCCACCGCGATGGGCGGCAGCCCCGCGGCTTCGGCGGCGGCCGTCGCGGCCTCCAGCACCGGGTCGTGCCCGACCAGCCGCTCGGAGAAGTAGGCATCCACCGCGTCCCACGTCTGCTCCGCCACAACGCCCTCCACCTGCTGCTTTACATGCCACCGCCGGGGTAGCCCGATGCTACCCCGGCGGGAGGACAGCTCTGCTGGAACGCTCCGTGACGATCAGTCCACCGCGGGAGCGCCCACCGCGGGCTCGGCGGCGGCGGCCGCCGCCTCCTCGGCCTCCCGGGCCCGGGCGGCCTTGCCGGCCCGGCGCTTCATCAGCCAGGCCGAGAGGGCGCCGCCGGCCGCGGCCAGCAGCAGACCCACCCAGGAGAAGCGCGACAGCCACTGCTCGGCGACCTTGCCGACCTGGTACACCAGCAGGGTGGTGCCGCCGGCCCAGACCACGCCGCCCAGCACGTTGGCGATCAGGAACTTCCAGTACGGCATCTTCAGCGCGCCCGCGAGCGGGCCGGCGAAGATCCGCAGCAGCGCGATGAAGCGGCCGAAGAAGACCGCCCACATGCCCCACTTCTGGAACGAGCGCTCGGCACTGGCCAGGTGGTCCGGCCCGAAGTGCTTGGGGAACTTCCGTCCGAGCTTCTCGAACAGCGGCTTGCCGCCCTTGCGCCCGATCGAGTAGCCGATCGAGTCGCCGATGATCGCCCCGAGGATCGCGCAGACCGCGACCCAGACCGGGCTGACCACACCGCGGGCGGACAGCAGGGCCGCCGACACCAGGGCGATCTCGCCGGGCAGCGGGATGCCCAGGGACTCCAGCCCGATGATCAGCGCGACCAGGGCGTACACCGCACCCGGTGGGACGCTCTCGATCCAGGCGTCGATGTGCAAGGCCGTACCTCCGTGGCAGGACGAGATCCGTTCGTGGGACGGGCCGTGCCCGGTCCGGCGGGTCTCGACGACGATCCGATGGCGGCACCAGGCCGCTCCCCGAAAGATGCAGCCTAACGTGCCGGGCGGCCTGTCCCCCCGGCCGATCACCCCCGATTACGACGTACGACACACCTCCGTGGTTCCGGATGGCGGCACCCGGCGTCGGGAAGCGGGGCCGGGCCCGCACGCCCCGGCGGACGGTGGCCCGGTGGTCGGTGTCGGAGCGCGGGCGGCGTCCGGGGTCAGACGCGGTACGCGGCGACGTAGCGGGCGGGGTCCCGGTGGAGGTCGCCGCGCCAGCGTCGCAGGCAACGGTCGGCGAACGTGCTGCCGGTCTCGACGAGGTCGTCCAGCGGGTCGAGGCAGGCGGGGACGTGCGGAGGCTCGACGCCGGCGGCGACACGGGCGGACAGGCCGGCCCGGGCGAGGCGGAGGAGTTCGGCGGCGAGGGGTCGGACGGGGTCGCCACCGAGCTTGGCGGACAGGCCCAGGGCGGGGAGCGCGGCGAGTGCGGCGTGATGGTCCTGCGGGGTGTAGTGCCCGAGCAACTCCCAGACTGCGGCTCAGGATTCGGGGTGCTACGTCAGACCGGTCCACAGGGAACGGCGACCCGGCCCCGCGCTCCGGGCACCGGGTGCGGGAGGGAACGCGGGAACGCAAAGCTCGTATCGAACATCGACACCGCACCTCTCCGCCGCGGGACTCCCGCCCAGCCTCGGCGAGGCATCGTTCGCATGCCACCCAGCGGCACCCATCCGGCGACCGCCCGGTGGCGCCGGGCCGGCCCCCGCCGGCGACGGATCAGCGCGCGCCGGCCCTGGAACGGCGGTGGTAGTCCACGGTGACGATCGCGAGCAACGGGCCCCAGAGCAGCAGCGGGGCGTAGCAGAGGGTCATGGCCAGACCCGCCAGGCCGTGCGGGGCCTCCGGGTTGCCCATGGCGTTCGGGCCGTACCACCCGCCGAAGCCGGCGGCGAAGGTGAGCGCGGTGACCGCCACCGCCCCCAGTCCGGCGGGGACCACGGCGGCCCATGGACGCACCCGGCGGCCGCCGATCAGCGGCAGCCAGCTGGGGGTGACCCGGCCCCAGGGGCGGACCAGGCCCAGGGAGAGGAAGGCCAGCGTCTCGGCGAGCGCGCTCAGGGCGAGCACGTAGAGGGTGGCCCAGCCCGGCATGTGGGCCGTCATCTGCCGTTCCATCGCCCCGGAGAATCCGACCGGGATGCCGACGCCCAGGGCGACCCGCCAGAGCCCGGACGGGACGGCGGTCAGCGCCGCGACCTTGGCCACCCGGACCGCCCACGGTGCGGCGGGCCGGTACGGGAGCGGGGTGGCGACGGCACTGGTGGTGGGGGTGACCGCGGTGTCCAGCATCGGAGTTCCTCTCGTCGTTCGGTGTGCCTCCAGCCTGGCGGCGGGGCCGGTACCGGCGGCAGATGCCGATCGGGAGGTCCGCGGGCGCCCCGCCGCCCCGGCATGTGCCGTTCGGCACGGGTGGCGGCGCCGCCCGGTGCATAGGCTGGGCGCATGATCGGGGAATGGGGGAGCATCGTGCCGGTGCTCGCGGTGGCGGCCGCAGTGCGGATCGGACGGCCACGGCCGACGGCGGCGGCGGGGGTGGTCTCGCTCGCGCTGACCGCCGTCGGGGCGGCGCTGGGCGGCTTCGGCGAGGACGGCCCGGCGGGGCCGGTCGGGGTGGCCGAACTGATCGGGCTGCTGGTCCTGGTGACGGTGACGGTGCGCACCGGCCGGGGCCGGGTGGCCGTCGGGGTCCTGGCGGCGGCGCTGCTCTGCTGGCCGCTGCGCTATGCCGCGCCGGTCGAGGGCTGGCAGCAGGTCGGACTCCTCGGCTTCGGCGCGGTCGGGGCCCTGGGGGCGGCGCTGGTCGGCTTCTACCTCTGGTCGCTGGACGGCCTCCGGCGCCGCGAGGTGGCGGCCGCACGCCGGGCCGAACAGCTGGAACTCGCCCACGACCTGCACGACTTCGTGGCCCACGACGTCAGCGGGATGGTCGCGCTGGCCCAGGCCGGCGGCTTCCTGGCGGAGCCGCACCCCGAACTGGCCGGGGTGTTCCGGCGGATCGAGCAGTCCGGCCAGCAGGCGCTCTCCTCGCTGGACCGGACGGTCGCCCTGCTGCGCACCCCGGACGAGGACGCCGCCGGCCGCCGGGCCCCGCAGCCCGGCCTGGCCGAACTCCCCGCGCTGGCCGAACGGTTCACCGCCTCCGGGGCCGCCGAGGTCCGGCTCGACCTGCCGGAGCGGCCGGTCGGCCGGGAGGCCGGGGCCACCGTCCACCGGATCGTGGTCGAGGCGCTGACCAATGTCCGGCGGCACGCCCCCGCCGCCCGATCGGTCACCGTGTCCGTCCGCCGACTCGACGGGCAGCGGCTGGAGTTGACCGTCGCCGACGACGGCGGAGCGGTGGAGAGCCCGCCCCGGCACCGGGGCGGGCACGGCCTGAGCGCCCTGGCCGCCCGGGTCGAGGCGCTCGGCGGTACGCTCGACGCCGGGCGCGCCGGGCAGGGCTGGCTGGTCACCGCCACGTTTCCGCTGCCGGCCGAAGGGGCCTCATGAGCATCCGCGTCCTCCTGGCCGACGACCACGACGACGTCCGCGCGGCCTACCGGATGATCCTGGACGCCCAGCCCGACCTCACCGTGGTGGCGGAGGCCGCCGACGGCCTCGCCGCGTTCGAACAGGCCCGCCTGCTCCGCCCCGACGTGGTGCTGGCGGACATCCGGATGCCGAAGCTGGACGGCCTGGAACTGACCCGGCGGCTGGCCGGGCCCGAGGTAGCCGACCCGCTGCGGGTGGTCGTGGTGACCACCTTCGACCTGGACGAGTACGTGCACGCCGCGCTCCGGCACGGCGCGGCCGGCTTCCTGCTCAAGCGGTCCAGCCCCGCCCTGCTGGTCGAGGCGGTCCGGGCGGCGGTGGCCGGTGACACCCTGATCAGCCCGCAGGTCACCGTCCGGCTGCTGCGTCAACTGGCCGCCCCCGCCCCGGCGTCGCCGCAGGCGGAGCCCGTCGAGCCGCTGACCCCGCGGGAGACCGAGATCGCCGGGCTGGTCTCGGGCGGGGCGACCAACGCGGAGATCGCCGAGCAGTTGTTCATCTCGGCCGGCACGGTCAAGAACCACCTGGCGAACATCCAGCGCAAGCTCGGCGTGCGGAACCGGGTCGGCATCGCCGCCTCGGTCTGGGGCGACCGCCGATAGCGGGAGGGCCGTCGATAGCGGGACGGCCGGTGATAGCGGGACGGCCGGTGATAGCGGGACGGCCGGTGATAGCGGGACGGCCGGTGAGGCCGGCGGCCGCCTACGGGGGCGGCAGGAGGCTTCCCAGCGGGCCGAGGTCGAGGTTCAGGTCGGCGCGGTTCAGGCCGTAGCGGGCGCAGAGGTCGTCCATCCTGTCGTGAAGCGCCATCAGGGTCGCACCGAGTCGCTCCTCCTGCTCCTCGCTGAGGTCCCCGGCGTCGACCCGGCGCAGCGCCTGGCGCTCCATGAGCTGCCGCAGGAGTTCGACCAGGGTGAGCACGAGCTGGACCAGGTCCCGTTCGACGTTCTCGGGGTCGGTGCCGTCGGTGTTGATCCTGCGGGCCGGGTGGGGCTGCCGGTCCCGCACCCGACGGCCGTCCTCGGGGGACGCGGGCAGCAGGCGGAACGCGCGATCGGCGGCCGCGGCGACCTCCGCGTAGCGACGGTCCCGGCCGTCACGCTCGGCGCGGTCGGCGCGGCCGGTGTCACCGTCGCGGCCGGCACCGCCGGTCCGACCGGCGTCCGAGGGGCTCACGGCCCATCACCGCCGAGCCGCCTGCCGTCCTGCCACGGGGAGAGCTCCGGGCCGCTGATCGAGACGATCAGGGCCCGCAGCGAGATGCGCACGAGGTCGACGTCGGCGACGGACAGCACGATGTCGCCGGTGAGGACGACACCCCCGCCCAGCAGCCGGTCCAGGAGGTCGACGAGGGCGATCCGGCGGTCCGGCAGCGGCTCCTGCCCGCCGTACCGGTCGCCCGGCCCGGGCTGCTGACCGTTCATACCGGCCGTTCACCACCCGTCGGCTCGTCCTGGGGCAGGACGGCGAAGGAGTAGGGCGCCCACGGGCCGGTGACCTCGACGCGGACCCCGTTCAGCCCCTGCCCCGCCCGCAGGACGTCCTCGCGGAACACCCCGGCCCGCTCCACGGGCACCAGGTAGGCGTCGTTGAGCACGTTCTCGCCCTGCTCCCCCACCGGCTCCCCGCTGTGGACGCGGTGGTGCGCCCGGGCCACCGCCAGTCGGGCTGCGGCGGCCTCCACCCGGGCCGCCGCCTGTTCCGCGGCGCGGTAGCGCTCCGCGTGCCGGTCGCGCACGGCCCTCCGGGCGTGCAGGTAGGCCCGGCCCGGCCCGACGTCCGCGGGCGGCGGACCCTCGGGCACCGGATCCGGTGCCGGAGCCTCGACATAGATCTTCACGCCCCATTCGACCTGCGCCGCGAGCCGGGCGAGCGCCGCCGTGAACTCGTCCTGCCGGGCGTCGAGGGCGCTGCGCACGCCGTCGTCGTCGAAGTACACCGTCGCGAGGCGCAGCGGGAGGACGGTGGTGACCGCGGCGAGCGCGGCGACCACGGCGTGGTGGGCCCGGGCCGCGGTTTCGAGCCACTGGAGGTCCTCCAGGTGCTCGGCGAGGGCGTCCTGCCGGAAGTCCTCGGCGGGTACGCGGCTGACGGCCGCCGCGAGCCCGGGGTCTTCGGCGTGCAGGAGCAGCACCGGGGCGCCGGCGATCCCGTGCGCGCCGGCGGCGGCGGGCCCGAGGGCTTCGGTGCTCCTGGCGACGGCGTAGGCGTAGACGACGGTGCCGGCCATCACTCCTCCCGGGTGCGTCGCGTGCGGGGCGCCGGGGCGGCGCGCTTCGCGCGTGCGGGGCGGCGGACGGGGGGCTCCTCGGCGGCCGGGGGCAGGCCCGGCTCCGCCCGCAGCCGGGCGAGTTCGCCGCGCAGGCGCTCGTTCTCGGCCTCCAGTTCCCGTGCCGGCTCCCGGTCGGCGGCCGGCAGGCGGTCGCCCCGGGCGCGCGAGGAGAGCGAGGGATCGTGCTCCCACCAGTCGATGCCCATCTCCTTGGCCTTGTCCACCGAGGCGACCAGCAGGCGCAGTTTGATGGTGAGCAGTTCGATGTCGAGCAGGTTGATCTGGATGTCACCGGCGATGACGATGCCCTTGTCGAGGACGCGTTCGAGGATGTCGGCGAGGTTGGCGGAGGAGCCCTGGGCGTAGGGCGGTGCGGCTCGGGAGGAGGTGGAGCCGAACCTGTCGGCGATGGGTTGTGTCACGACCGTTCGGCCTTCCTCTCCTGGTTCGGGCCCCTGGCCGGGGCCGGACGCATCACGGCTCCCCGCGCTGCCATGCCCTGATCTCGTCCAGCCGGTCGAGGAGTTCGTCCTCCCGCCGGTCGAAGGTCTCCTCGTCGATGTCGCCGGCGAGCAGGGCCTGCTCCAGTTCGGCCAGTTCGCGTTCGACGGGCGCGGGATCGTAGTACTGCTGCTCGGCTGCTTCCTGGATGCGTTCGGCCACCCACACGGCGCCGCGGACGGGTGCCAGCGGCAGGGTGAGGATCTGCGTGATCAGACCCATGGCTTCCTCGCTTCCTCCGCATCATCTTCTCCGCGTCGCTTTCTGCGCGTCCTCGGACTCAGACGAAGCTGTACGCGGGCAACGGACCGTGCAGGCGCAGGTCCACGCTGTCACCGAGTTCGGCTGCGAGGCCCTTCTCGGCCGTCAGGAAGGCGTCCTCGGCGTCACGGGCGACGAGGAACGAGATGCTCAGGAAGACGTCGCCGGACGGCGGGGAGGATCGCTCGTCGCGCGCATGGGGCCGCAGTGCCTGGGTGATGCCGGCGGCGAGGGCCTCCTGGCGGGCGCGCACCTCCTGGGAGACGAGTTCGCCGAGCACCACCGGGGCGTCGGGGGCGGCGCGCCCGCCGCGGATCTCGTCGTTGAGGCGCCGGGCCTCCGGCGACTCCGCCAGGATCCGGCGCAACAGGCTCTCCTCGTCCTCGGTGGCCTTGAGGTGGAACTCGGCGCACCCGTCGAGTTCGCTCAGCCGGGCCGCGTACTGCTCGGCGTTTTCGGTGAGGGCCGCGCGGACGGCGTCGTCGTCGGGGGCGGTCAGGCCGAAGCGCAGCGGGAGAACCGTGCCGCCGGCCATGAGGCGCTCCTGCACCGCCTGGTGGGCGGCGAGGTCGCGGCGTTTGGCGCGCAGGCCGGGCGGCGCGTCGCTGACGACCGCGGTCAGCCGTCCGCCGTCGACGGTCCGCAGGGCGGCGGGGTCCGCTCCGACTCCCGCGAGGCCGCTCAGGTCGAGCGGATGCGTGCCGGCGACGATGGAGTAGACGTAGACGGCCATGGTTCACTCCTCGCGGTGCCGCGCCGGTCGGCGGGCCGGGCGCTCGCGCTTCTCGGCGGGCTCCTTCTCCTCGTCGCGGCCGCCGCGCACGGCGTCGGTGACGGCCTCGACGGCGCCGGTCAGCGCACCCTTGCTCTTGCCCTTGGCCCCGCCCTCGGTGACCTCGCCGACGATGTCGGTCAGCTGGGCGGGTGCCTTGCGCCCGGACTCCAGGTCCAGACGGTTGCAGGCCTCCGCGAAACGGAGATAGGTGTCCACGCTGGCGACCACGATGCGGGCGTCGATCTTGAGTATCTCGATCCCGACCAGGGAGACCCGGACGAAGACGTCGATGACCAGGCCACGGTCCAGGATGAGTTCGAGGATGTCGTACAGGTTGCCGGACCCGGCGCCGCCGGGCCCCGCACCGCGGGAGGCCACGCCCCCGCCTGCTGACTGCGGTACGACTGTCACGCTGGGCTCCGTTCCCGGTCGCTCGCAGCGATGTGCGGGTGGCCGTTCCTCTCGTGTCGGTCGGGCGTTCCGGCGGCCGCGGTACGGCGGACCGGCCGGGACGGCGTTTCGGGCGACGGCGAGCCTTCGGGCGACGACGCGTCTTCGGACGACCGCGCGGTCTTCGGGCGCCGCCGAGTCAGAGCCGGTCGATCTGGCCCCGGCTGTACCGTCGCGTGCGCTCGTAGGCGACCAGTTCACCCTCTGCGTCCAGGGTGACCCGGTAGGTGGCCATCACACTGGTGGTGGGAGGAATCCGCTCCAGCTCCAGCACTTCGACGTCCGCCTGCCAGCCGTCCTCGACGGGCTTCACCGCGGAGACCGACTCCGGGGCCCGGCCCAGCAGTTCTTCGAGCTGCCGGGCCGCACACCGGATGGCCTGCGGCGCGGACACCTTGCGTGGCCGCCGCCGTGGGGCCGCCGCGGCCCGCCGGGCCGTAGGAGTACGGGCCGGTGGGCTGTCCTCGTCGGAAGGACGCCGCGTCCTGCGCGCGGGCCCCTCGGGATCTGCGGCCATGACCATCTCCGGGCTGTTGTCCCGGCCGCACGCCTGCCCCGAGCCGGGATCAGGCAAACGCGCGCGCCCCGAATAGGAACATCCCAGCTGGGAACACGCGTCGGTGGGGCGGGGTGCGGCGACCCGGACCGCGACATGTGCACGAAGTGCTGCCCTCCGCGCGATGCTCCTCGGCCCTTTGGCCATGCCGCCTGAAGGGAAGACCTCATGAACGACACCACCAAGATCGCCCTCGCCGCCGCGGTCGCCGGCGGGTACGTCCTCGGTCGAGCGAAGAAGGGCAGGATGGCCTTCGCCGCGGCCACCTACCTGGCCGGCCGCCGCTTCGGCCTGGACCCGCGTCAGCTGGCGACCGAAGGGTTGCGCAAGCTCGCCGACACCCCCCAGGTGGCGGAACTCAACGAACAGGTCCGCGGCGAGCTGCTCTCGGCCGGACGCAAGGCGGTCGCCGCCGCTGCCGACCGCCAGCTGGCCAACCTCGCCGACACCCTGCGCGACCGGACCAGGAACATCGGCGCGAAGAAGCAGGAGGAACCGCCGGACGAGGACGAGGAGGAGTACGGGCCGGAGGAGGACGAGGAGGAGCCCGAGGAGCCGGCCGACTACGAGGAGGAGGACGCCGAGGAGGACGAGGCGGAGGAGGACGAGGCCGAGGACACGGGGGACGACCAGGACGACGAGGCCGGTGACGACCGGGACGAGACCGAGGACCGGGAGCCGGAGGACGAACAGGGCGAGGACGAGGAGCCGCCACCGGAGCCCCCGAAGCGCCGACGCAGCGCCCGCAAGGCGGACGCGGAGGAGGAGCCCGAGCCCGAGCGGCCCCGGCGCCGTCGCCCGAGCGCGAGCGCCGCACCCCGCTCCCGGAGGCGGCCGCCGAAGGAGACGGACTCCGCCGAACCGGCCGCCGAGAAGCCCGCCCGGAAGAAGCCGGCTTCGGCCACAGCGCGCGAGAGCCGCCCCGCGGCCAAGAGGAGCGCGCCCGCCGGGAAGACGACCGCCGAGAAGACGGCGCCTGCCCGGAAGACGGCACCGGCCCGGACGGCCGCGGCGAAGAAGACGGCGCCCGCCAAGAAGACGACGACCGCGGCCCGGGCGAAGCCCGCCGGCAAGGCGGCCACGACCGCGAAACGGGCTCCCGCGAAGAAGGCCCCGGCCAAGAAGGCCACCGCCAAGAAGACCGCCGGGACGAAGCCGGCGGCCCGGTCCGGGCGCGGGAGGGCATCATGACCACCACGCAGCGCGGCGCCCCTGACACGGACGACGTCTCGGGCCTGGAAAAGCTTCGCGAAGAGGTCGTCCACTACCTCGGCGCGCAGGCCGAACACCTCGCCGAGAAGGCCGGGGGCAAGCTCACCGAGGTGACCGACCAGCTCAGCGACGTCGCGGCGAACGGCGGGACCCTCCCCGCGGTCGGCGCCCGCGTCCTCCAGGGCGACTCCCCGGTGAAGGCCTTCGTCGGGGAGAAGGCCAAGAGCCTCAAGGACAACGTCGTCGGCAAGTTCAAGGAAGCCTTCGGCAAGGGCGGCAAGGGCGGCAAGAAGGCCGGCAGCACCAAGGTGATGAACATCGTCGAGGTGCTCGACGTCGGTGTCCCGCTGCGGCTCGCGTACGACCGGTGGACCCAGTACGAGCAGTTCAGCGGGTTCACCAAGGGCGTGCGCAGCGTCAACAAGGGCGATGACGTCAGCAGCGACTGGAAGGTCAAGGTGGGTCCCTCCACCCGCAGCTGGAAGGCGACGGTCCAGGAGCAGGTGCCGGACGAGCGGATCGTCTGGAGTTCGGAGGGCGCCAAGGGCACGACGCACGGCGCCGTCAGCTTCCACGAGCTGACCCCGACCCTGACCAGGATCGTCCTGGTCGTCGAGTACTTCCCCTCGGGGCTCTTCGAGAAGACCGGCAACCTGTGGCGCGCCCAGGGCCGCCGGTTGCGCCTGGACTTCAAGAACTTCCAGCGTTACGTCACTTTCGGTGACGACGAGGTCGACGGCTGGCGCGGGGAGATCCGCGACGGCGAGGTCGTCCGCACCCACGAGGAGGCCATGGAGGACGAGGAGGCGGCCGACCAGGACACCGAGGACGGCGAGGACGACGAGGCGACCGGCCAGGACGCCGAGGACGACGAGGGGTACGCCGACGAGGACGAGGACGAGGAGCCGGAGGACGAGTACGCGGACGACGACTACGCCGAGGACGAGGACGAAGGGGAAGAGGAAGAAGCGGAGGAGGACGACGGCCCCTACGCGGAGGACGAGGAGTACGGCGAGGAAGGCGAGTACGAGGAGGAGGACGAGGAGGCCGAGGACGAGGAAGCCGACGCCGACCGGCCGGCAGGCCGCGGCGGCCGCTGAGACGCGGCCGACCGCGCCGGCACGGCCCCGCTACGGGCCGTCCCCCGCCTGGGCGAACGATCGGTCGCGCTGCCGCGCCGCACCCCGTCCGGCGCGGCAAGGTGGTTCGAGTGCGCGTGCAGAGCGCACAGTCCGCCGAGTCCGCGAGGTGATCCGCATGTCCGAGGACGGGAGAGAGGCGTTCATCGCCGTCCGGCCCCGCCACGTCGTCCAGGCCACCGCGGACCGGCTGGTCCAGCACGCCGACGCCGCCGCCCGGGGAGCGCTGCGCGCCTACCGCTGGGCCCTGGATCCCCACCGGCCCGCGCCGGTCACCGTCCGGGCCGTCGCCCTGCCGCTCGCCGAACTCGACCTCGCCGTGGAGGAGCGCGCCGCCATCGACGCCGCCCGCGACCCCGCGCTCCCCGAACCCGAACGCGCCCGGGCCCGCGGCGCGGCCCACGCGCTGGGCTGGCTCCTCGGCTTCCGGCCGCTCACGGGGTGACCCCGATGACCATCTCCCCCGGCAGCGCCTACGCCCTGCGCCTGCGCGACGCGGTCGGCACGGTCCGCCCCGCCGTCGTGACGGCGAGCACCCGCACCGGTCCGGCCGGGCACCGCGTCTTCGCCGACAGCGACGGCGCCCTCCAGGTGGAGATCGCCTGCACCGGTGAGCACCGCATCCTGCGGAGCGCGCGAGGGCTGCGCATCATCTCCGCCGCCTGCCTGTCCTGACCGCGGGGCCGCCACCGGACGCGGTCAGCCGTCACCGGGCGCGGTCAGGGGCCGGACGACGGCTCCGGCCCCTGGCGGATGAACGGCTCCGACCCGACGGCCGGCTGCCACTGCGCGTCTACCCGCCCGGCGGACATGCACGCCGCCCGGCCGGGTCGGCGCAGCGCGCCCGCGACACCTCGTGCAGCGCCCGCCGGGGTCGACCCCGCCGGCGTCCGGCCCGCTACGCCGTGCGCGAGTCCTGGCCGCTCTCCCGGTTGAGGAGGTGGCCGATACAAGCGTCCCAGTCGATGTGCCGGCCCTCGGTGCCCCCGGGTACGGCCCGGTAGGTGCGGGCCAGGAAGTCGGCCAGGTCGCGGGTGCGGGCGAGCAGCAGGGCCACGCCACGGCTGTCCCCGTCGGAGATGGCGATCCAGGTGTGCTGCCGGTCGGCCGGTTCGATCCGGACGTCGCCCTCGCCGCAGACGCGCTCCAGCCCGGCGGCCAGCAGGTCACGGCCGAAGGTCCAGGACACGGGTACCGGTTCATCGGGGAAGAAGCAGTGGACGGCGTACGGGTCGTCGCTGCTGTAGGACAGCTCCACGGCTACCGACACGAGCGTGTCCGGGTCGGTCTGCAGGCACATCGTGGTGCGGGTCGGGAACACATCCATCCCTCTGGTCTCCCCAGTTTCGTCACGGCGGGTCTGCCGTCTGCCCCGCCGGAGCAATGTCACGCACTCCCATCCGGGTCAAGTTCGGCCGGACCCGCCGCCGGCGGGGCGGGCGACGGCCGCGGCGGTGACGACCGGGCCGCCGAAGCCGGCCGGACCCCTCGGAGTCGGACGCCGCCGGTCCCGTACCGCAGGTCCGACCCCGACACCCGCTCCGCCCTGGTCAGGGGCCCGCGGCGTGGTCAGGGCAGCGGGACCGGTCGGTACAGTTCCGGGTGAGGGCCTCGCCCTGACGCCGGGTGCGGTGCACGAGCCCGGAGGAGGACCGTCACCGCCCGGCATCCATCAGAGCATCGCCCCGTGTGAGGCAGGTCACCGGAACCCGGCGCCCGCGGCGGACAAGGCAGGGTGTGGACTACTCATCGCACGCCCGGATACGCGCGGGGGACCCCGAAGCGTTCAGGGAACTCTTCCGTGACCATGCCCCGCTGGTCCATCGGCACGCCGTCCGCGTGAGCGGTGACCGGGACCTCGCCGAGGACGTCGTCTCGCTGACCTTCCTGGAGGCCTGGCGGCTGCGGGACCGGCTGCTCGACCACGAGGCCGGCCCGCGCCCGTGGCTCATGGGCATCGCCGTCAACGTGCTGCGCAACACCCGTCGTGCCGCACGCCGCCACCAGGCGGCCCTCGGGCGTCTGCCCGCCCGCGACACCGTCCCGGACTTCGCCGACGAACTCGTCGGACGCCTGGCCGACGCCGACCAACTCGCCGCCGCCCAGAGGGCGCTGGGCAAGCTGCGCCGCGCGGAGCGCGAGGTGTTCACGCTGTGCGTCTGGTCCGGGCTGGGGTACGCCGAGGCCGCCGCCGCCCTCGGGGTCCCGATCGGCACCGTGCGTTCGCGCCTCTCACGCGCCCGCACCCGGCTGCGCAAACTCGCCGGACAGGAACTGACGAAGGAGCGGGAACCGCTTCCGCGTCCCGGACAAGTACAGGGCGGCCGCACCCACGCGGCCCGGTCGTACGAGTCGCACGAGTCGCACGAGGAGACGTACGGATGACCCGCAAGTTCTGGAAGCGGACCGAGCCCCTGACCCGCACGGAGCCGGACCACACGAAGCCGGACCACACGGAGCTCGCCCGGCTGCTGCCGCCCCCGTCGGCCCCTCCGATGCCGCTCGACCGTCAGCTGCTTTTCGAGGAGCACCTGTTGAACGAGATCCGCACCCATGCCCCCGCACCCGCCCCCGCGGCCACGAAGCGGCCGGTCCGGCGCGTCCTGCTGATCGCCCTCCCTGTCACCGCTGCCGCGCTCACCGCCGTCCTCGCCGTCGGCGCGCTGACCAACGGCGTCGGCGAACCGCGTACGGGAGCGGCCTCCGTGGAAGCGCCCGTCGTGCCGGTCGAGGAGGGCAGCGCCCTCCAACTGGTCTCGACCGTCCAGCAGATCGCCGCCGCCGTGAGCACGCAGCCGACCCCGGAGCCGAAGCCCGGCCAGTACATCTACGTCAAGAGCAAGGTCTCCTTCCTGTCCTTCTCGCACAACGGCGACACCGACGAGTCCAGGACGTGGGTGCAGCCGCTGCACCAGCGCGAGGTCTGGCGCACCCCCGACGCGCTCAAGGGCTGGCTCGACGAACCCGGCTACCAGGCCGAGGGCGGCATCACCCTGGACAGCGACGGCCCCCACTCCAAGCCCGTGAACGGCCAGGACGTCCCCGGCGCGCCGCTCCGCCACTCGTACGACTGGCTCAAGGCCCAGCCGACCGACCCGGACGCGCTGCTGAAGGTGATCTACACGACGGTCAGCGGTCCGCGGGACCGGGACCAGCAGGCGTTCGAGACGATCAGGGCGATCGTCAACGAGCAGCTCGTGCCGGCCCAGAGCGCCGCCGCGCTCTACCGGGCCGCCGCGAAGGTCCCCGGCGTGATCGTCGTGCAGAACTCCCAGGACGCCGTCGGCCGCACCGGTCTCGCCCTGGCCCGCCTGGACGTGCAGAACGGCGAACGGATCGAGCTCGTCTTCGACCGTACGACCTTCACCTACCTGGGCAGCCGCGGAATCCAGGTCAAGCAGGTCAACGACATCAAGCCCGGCACCGTCACCGAGCGCACCGCCGTCCTGGAGCGGGCCGTCGTCGACGCCCAGAAGGAACGCCCCGCCCCGGGCACGACCGCCTGAGCCGAGCCCCCGACGCCGGGCCCCGGCCCACGGGGCCCGGCACCCCTGCTCCGCGACCGCACCTCCCAACCCCACCTCCCGCCGCACCATCCGTCCGCCACCGCCGCCGCGCATCGAGCCCTACCGTCGATCAATCACCCGCCGACGGGTGTAACGAGTGGTAGGTACACTGAGCGGCATGACGAAGAAGGAGGCGCTGACCCGCGCCGCGGCCGAACTCCTCTGGGAACGCGGGTACACCGGCACCAGTCCGGCCAAGGTCCTGGAGCGCGCGCAGGCCGGACAGGGCAGCATGTACCACCACTTCTCCGGCAAGGCGGAGCTGGCGCTGGCGGCCATGGCGCGGATGAGCGAGGAGCTCCGCACCCGGGCCGAGACCGCGCTGGGCGGCGAGGGCGGGGCCGTCGACCGCGTCAACGCGTTCCTCGACCTCGAACGCGACCCGCTGGCGGGCTGCCGGATGGGGCGACTGACCCAGGACTACGACATCGTCACCGACGAGCGCCTCCGCGCCCCGCTGGCCGAGTTCTTCGGCTGGCTCGACGAACGGCTGACCGCGGTGCTCGCCGACGGGGTGCGCACGGGCGAGTTGCGGCCCGCCACCGATCCCGCGGCGACGGCCTCGCTGGTCATGGCGGCCGTGCAGGGCGGGTACGTCCTGGCCCGGGCCCAGCAGCGGCCCGCGGCCTTCGACCGCACGGTCGAGGGGCTCAGGCAGGTCCTCGCCGACCTCCGGACCCACTCGGGCGAGAACTGACGACGAGGTGCCCGCCGGGCGTGCGGGCGCCCCGGGGAGCCGGTGACGGGGGCGCCCGCACGGTGGTCAGGCGGTGGGGAGCAGGAGGAGTTTGCCGGTGGTGTGGCCGGACTGGAGGGCGGTGTGGGCCGCGGCGGCATCGGCGAGGGGGTGCCGTGCGGCGATGGTGAGGGTGAGGCGGCCCTCGCGCAGCCAGTCGAAGACCTCGGCCGCGCGGGCGCGCAGTTCGGTGGGGTCGGTGGCGTGATCGACCAGGGTGGGGCGGGTCAGGAAGACGGAGCCGTGGCCGGCGAGGGACTGGGGGTCGAGGGCGGGGGCGGGGCCCGAGGCGGCACCGGCCAGGACGAAGGTGGCGCGGCGCGCCAGGCAGGTCAGGCCGGCGCCGAAGGTGTCGCGGCCGATGCCGTCGAAGACGACGTCCACGCCGCGGCCGCCGGTCAGCTCGCGCGCCCGGGCGGCGAACTCCTGCTGGGTGCGGACGATCACCTCCTCGGCACCGGCCGCGGCGGCGGCGGCGGCCTTGGCCGGGCTGGAGACCGTGCCGATCACCCGGACCCCGGCGGCGGCGAGCAGGCGCGTCAGGTGGGAACCCAGGCCGCCGGCGGCGGAGTGCACCAGCGCGGTGGCGCCCTTGCGGGCGGGCCAGGTGCTGGTGGTCAGGTAGTGGGCGGTGAGGCCCTGGAGGAGGACGGCAGCGGCATCGGTGTCGGGGATGTCGTCGGGCACCGGCACGGTGGCGTCGGCCCGCACGACGACGAGTTCGGCGTAGCTGGCGGGGGCGGCCCACCAGGCGACGCGGTCGCCGACGGCGGGTGTGGTGACGCCGGGGCCGGTGGCGACGACGGTGCCGGCGCCCTCGCAGCCGGGGGTGAAGGGGGCGGTCGCGCCGGTACGCCCCTCGCGTTCGTAGACGTCCTTGAAGTTGACGCCGATGGCACCGGTACGGACCAGGACCTCGCCGGGGCCCGGCACCGGGTCGGGGAGGTCGACGGGGGTGAGGGCCTCGGGGCCGCCGGGCTGGTGGACCACCACTGCACGCATGGGTGTTCGTTCTCCTCGGATCGTCGGTCGGGGTGGGAGGGGGAAAGCCGGGAGGCCGGAGCTGCTCGGGGTCAGCGCACGCTGCGGTGCACCGCCCAGCTGACGGCCACGAAGCCGGCCGCGACCAGCGCCAGGCAGATGCGCAGGCCGCCGGCGCCGGTGCCGGCCAGGACCGGGCCGAACAGGGCGATCGCGACCGCTCCACCGATCTGGCGGAAGGCGTTGAGGGAGCCGGAGGCGAGCCCGGATCGGTCGGGGGGCAGGGCCCGCAGCGCCAGGGTGGGCAGCGAGGGGCCCATCAGGCCGGCGCCGAGCCCGAGCAGGCAGCTGCCGGCCATGAACAGCCACCAGTCGGGGGTGGCGGCCAGCGGCAGCAGGGTGAGGGCGCCGACGGCGGCCGTGGCCGCGCCGATGATCAGCAGGACCCGCACCCCGATGCGCTGGACGGCGCGGGCCAGGACGAAGGAGGCCAGGCTCCAACAGAGCGCGAAGGGGACGAAGGCGAGGCCGGCCCCGAGCGCGTCCCGCCCCCAATGGCGTTGCAGGTGCAGGGAGATGGCGAACTGAGCGCCGTAGGCACCGAACTGGTAGAGCGCGCCGACGGTGAGGGCGGGGGTGAAGCCGGGGCGGCGGAAGGCGTCCAGGGGCAGGACGGGGTGGGCGGCGCGGCGCTCGGCGACGACGAAGGCGACGGCGGCGGCGAGGGTGGCGGTGGCCAGGACCAGGGTCAGGGGCGCGCTCCAGCCCAGCGCTCCGGCCTGGACCAGGGTGCCGATGCCGGAGCCGACCAGGGCCGCGGTGGCGAGCTGGCCCGGCACGTCCAGCCGGACGGCGCGCACCGGCGAGGGGGCGACCTTGCGCCCGCAGACCACGGCTGCGGCCAGTCCGATCGGGACGTTGACCAGGAAGATCGCCCGCCAGCCGACGCCCGCGGTCAGCGCGCCACCCGCCACCGGACCGGCCACCAGGGCCAGCGAGCTGACGCCGCCCCAGATGGTGAAGGCCCGGGCACGGGCGGCGCTTTCGGGGTACATGTGCGCGATGACCGCCAGGGAGGCGGGCAGCAGGCCGCCCGCGGCCACGCCCTGGACGGCGCGGGCGGCGATCAGGGCCCCGATGCCGGGGGCGGCCGCGCAGGCGGCCGAGGCGGCGACGAAGAGCAGCAGGCTGACCTGGAACAGGCGGCGGGCACCGAGCTTGTCGGCGAGGGCGCCGCCGCCGAGCAGACAGGCGGCCATGGCGACGGTGTAGGCGTTGACCGTCCACTCCAACGCGGCCAGGGAGCCGCCGAGTTCGGCGCTGAGGTCGGGCAGGGCGACGTTGAGCGCGCTCCCGTCCAGCAGGACCATGAAGAAGCCGAGGCAGACCGAGCCGAGGGCGCCCGCGCCGGGGCCGGAGGTGCCGGCCGGCCCGCCGGCGCCGGGGCGGCGGCGCGGGAGCAGGGCGCGCCCGGGGGTCTCGATGGCCTCGCTCATCGGGCGGCCCTCCTTCGGATGGGAAGTCGTCGGTCCTGGTCCGCGAGAGGCGTTCGCGGTCTATAGTGTTCGATGGAGGTCGATCACCATGAATGAAAGTCGCAGCCGTGACGGTTCGTCAAGTGCAATGACTCCGGCGGGTGACAGCCTCTCCCGACGGGCGCGCGGCCTGGAGCACACGGACCCGGCGGAGGTGACGCTGCACGAGGTGCTGCAGGTGCTCGCCGATCCGGTGCGGCGCACGATCGTGCGCGAGCTGGCCGGCAGTGCGGACTGGAGTCGCGCCTGCGGCACGTTCGAGCTGGGCGTCAGCAAGGCCACCCGCAGTCACCACTTCACGGTGTTGCGCCAGAGCGGCCTGGTCGAGCAGCGCGACGCCGGCGCCCGGCGCTACAACCGGCTGCGCCGAGCCGAGTTCGACGCGCGCTTCCCCGGCCTGCTCGCCCTCGTCCTGACGGAGGACACGACCGGCACCGGCAGACCCTCCGACGACGCCGACTGCGCTCCGGGCATTGCCAGTTGACAAACCCTGTCATAGCTTTGTCGCAAACAACGGACGCGCGGGGACGGCCGCGGGCAGCACCGACCACCCCTCGCGGGGTACGCCGGGGGGCGGGCCTGGGCCGTTCCAGGTCGCCGGAGCCCGACCGCCGGCCGCGGGACTTCCCCGCGGTCGCCCTCGGGGCCGCGCCACGCGGGCCCGAGACCCTTCGGCGAACGGAGCCGGAATGCGAGTGGCGAACGCGTCCGACCGCACCGGCATCGAGGGTCCCTCCTCTCGGGGGCGATCGGCGCACCGGGACGGCGGCGGTGGCGGGAGCGGTGACGGTGGCGGAGCAGCAGCGGGAGCGGTGACGGCGACCGAGCGGTGACGGAACGGCGGCAGTAGCGGTGACGGTGACGGAGCGGGAACGGCGGTGACATGGTGACGACAGTGGAGCAGCCGGCGACGGGCCGGCGACCGAGGCGCTTCCACCCGGAGCGGCGCGCCGAGCAGACCCGGCCGGCCGTCGGCCAGGTGTCGCCCGACCACCGCTCACGCCTGGAGACGGACAACCCCCGCCGCTCGCCGCGGATACTCGGCCCGCTCGCCGCAGGCCCGGCCGTACCACCGGCCGAGCGCGGCGCCGACCGGGCGCGGGCCGGTTCCGCGCGGGCGCAGGCCGCCACCGCACCGACCGGGCCGCCCGGGGAGCCCCGGGCGATGGCGCGCACGCCCGGACGCCCGTCGGCGGGAGTCGGGAGCCGACAGGAGGCCCGGCAGGCACCCGCGGCCCAGCGGTCGCGAATCTCGACGACGCGGGCGGCGGTCGGGACGGGGAGCGGGGCGAAGGACGGACCGCACTGCCGAGCCGTCGAACAGTCACGAGAACTGCCTTCCGGCGCCGATCACTTGGCACCCGTACCGACGACTCCGACACACCGGGCGGGCGCGGGGGTGCGGGGCCGGCAGGGGCGCACCGCGAAGACCGACCGACCGGCGGGCCGGGCCCTGGACAGCCTGGGCACCCCGAACAGCCCTGACGAGCCGGCGGGCCGGACGCGACCGAGGACGGCAAGGGGCGCGCTGCGACGGCACAGCGGGTGCGCCGTGCGGTCCGGCGCGCCGACCGCCGAGGCGCAGCAGGCAGTCGGCCTGGTGCGCGGTACCGGCCGGCGGGCGGTGCCGCTGCCCCTGCGGTCCGGGTCGTGCCGGATGGACGGTGACCACGAACGCGCGCCGTCCTTCGTCGAGGAGGCGCGCAACAGGGACCTGCTGACCCTTCATGACCACTGGTGCGCGCAGATGTCGTGCAGCCGCCGTCTGCCGCCGGGTGCGCAGGCGCGGGGCCGGACATGGCCGCGGACGGTGCGGGCGGAGAGCGCTGGGTTCGCGAGGTGTCTGGATCTGGTGACCGGCGCACGGAAGGCGCCGGCCGCGGCCGTGGATCCGGTTCGACCACAGGGCTGTCGCATGGTCTGCACTGTGAGTTCCTTCCCCCTATGGAAACCCCCAGGTGGGGGCACCTTGCGTACCACCAGGCATCAGAATGGACCCCGTCGCGTTCCCTCGGCCGCCGGCGGAGTCACTCCCTGATTGCCAGTCAGGTTCGTTCACCAGTTCTGGCGAGCGTAACCCATTCGCGTTCGCACTGACCAGAGCTGACGGGATGTCACTCGCCACTCGGATGCCGCTTGACTTGATCCGAGAGCCGTGGTTAGCGTAAAGCCGCACTGACCGCAGGCGACATGACAAGGTTGCGCCACTATGGCGCCGCGCCGCCCGCCGCCCGCCGCCTGGGACGTCCACCCTCGGGCCGCCCCCGCGTTCCTCCCGGTTCATCCGGCCCTACCGGCCGTGGGCCGGGCATTTCCTCGCGCCATCCCGTTGTCCAGACCTGTGTGCTGTTCGAACAGCGGTTTCACGACCATCGCCGTGCCCCGCTCCGCCATGCCCGTGCGCACCACGGGGTGGAGCGGGCGAAGCGTCATGCCGCCGCCCGGCAGAAAGGCACGCCCGCCATGAGACCTGGCAACACCGCGTCGCACTCTCCGACGACGCGCCACACCGACTCCGACGACGCGCCGCAGACCACCACCGCACCACCGAGCACCACCGCACCGCGCACCACCGCCGCACCACAGGGCACCACCGCACCGCGCACCACCGCCGCCGCGGCGACGGCGGCCGCCGCAACACGCCCGGTCGGCGACAAGACGCCCGGCGACGAGGCGGCCGCCGACCCGGTGCGCGAGAGCATGCGGCGCCTGCCCGGCCCGCTCCAGCTGCCGCTCACCTTCCTGACCGGGCGCCCGCTGGCCGGCCAACGCCCGGTGGCCCTGTCACCCGGCTTCCACCTGGCCACCGCCTCGCTGTCCGTGCTGGCCGGCGCCGCGGTCTCGGCCACCGGCTTCGTCCTGGGCACCTGGTTCCTGCTCCTGCTGCTTCCCGGCTGGGCGATGACCCTGCACGGCCAGCGGAACCTGCGGATGATGATCTACCACCAGTGCTCGCACCGGAACATGTTCGGACACCGCCGGCTGGACACCGTCATCGGCAACGTCATCTCAGCCCTCCTGGTGATCCAGAACTTCGAGCGCTACAGCCGCGAACATGTCGCCGACCACCATGCCGTGCACCACATGACGTTGCGCGACCCCACCGTCCAGGCCTTCCTCATCAGCCTCGACCTGCACCCGGGCATGACCCGGCGCCGGATGTGGCGCAGGGTGCTGCTCAAGGCCGTCTCGCCCCGGTTCCACCTGGCCTTCGCGATCTCCCGGGTGCGCTCCTTCTGGCACAACGGCGCCGCCGCCGAGAAGGCCGTCGCCGTCGCCCTGTACGGCGGCGGCGGGGTCGCGGCCGTGCTGCTGGGGGCCTGGCCGGCCGTGCTGGTGGTCTGGTTCGTGCCGGTCGGCGTGCTCTACCAGATCAGCAACACGCTGCGGCTGTGCGTGAAGCACACCTTCCCCGCGCCCGGAACCACGGTGCGCCGCGGCCGCGAGTACTTCGGGAGCCTGACCAATGCGATCTTCATCGGTGAGGCGGCGCCCGCCCCCGGCCTGCCCGCGGCCGCCGCCGCGCTGCGCTGGCTGCGCTGGAGCGGCCGGATGGCGCTGGTGCACTTCCCGACCCGCTACCTGGTGTTGACGGGCGACACCGTCGTGCACGACTACCACCACCGCTACCCCGCCAGCCGGCAGTGGCACGACTACATCTTCGCCCGCCAGCAGGACCTCGTCGACGGCCACCGCAACTGGCCGGCCTACACGGCCGAGTGGGGCCTGGTCGCCGCGATCAACCGGGTCTTCGACTCGCTCTCGGCGGCCGACCCGGAGGAGTTCGACGTCGCCCGCATCCGCTCGGTCAGCAAGCGCGAGCTGTTCGCCGCCTTCGACGACTGACCGGGCGCCCGCACCCGACGACCGCCAGGCCCTCGGGTCGGTCCGCCCCACACACCACCCCGTACCCGCCCGCACTCCACGGATAGGCGGTTCCCCATGCCCACGCCCATGCCCCTGCCCACCCGTCCGACCGGCGCCCCCGAACGCGGCGGCCGCCTGGTGATCCTCGGCGTCGCAGCCAGCGACAGCCACGCCGTCGCCAACCACCTGATCGCCCACGCCCTGCGCGCCGACGGCTTCACCGTCGTCAACCTCGGCACCTGCACCCCGGTCGACGAGTTCGCCGACGCGTGCGAGCGCCACCCGCAGGCCGAGGCCGTCCTCATCGGCAGCCTCAACGGACAGATCCACGAGGACCTGCACGGCCTCGCCGAGGCCAAGCGCTCCGGCCGCATCCACTGCCCGGTCGTGGTCGGCGGCAACCTCTCGGTCGGCAGCGTCAAGGACGAGTCCTCCGTCACCCGCCTCTACGACCTGGGCGTCGACCGCGTGCTCGCCAGCGCCGCCGACCTCGTCCCCACCCTCGACGCCCTGCACGCCCCCACCGCGTCCGACCGCGTCCCGGCCGCCGCCGCCCGGTGACCCCCGTGCCCACCGCCCCCGCGCCGCCCACCCTGGAGGAGTCGGCGGCCTACATCACCCGACTCGGCAAGCCCACCGCCGCCGAGGTGCTGGCCCGCGCCCGGACCAGCGGACGCACCGCCCTGCAGCCGCGCTGCGGGGTCGGCGGGCACCGCGAAATGGCCGTCCTGCTCAAGGAGCTGGAGACCGAAGGCCGCCCCGACCTGCTCACCCTCACCATCGACTCGCACACCCGGCTGCGCCGCTTCGAGCACGCCGCCCGGGCCCTGCGCACCGACCACCGCACCCTCAACGGCTATCCGCTGGTCACCCACGGCTGGCAGCGCGGACGGGAGCTGAACGAACTGGTCGCCGTCCCGCTGGAGATCCGGCACGGCTCCCCCGACCCGCGCGAACTCTTCGCCACCGCCGTGGCCTGCGGCATCACCTCCTTCGAGGGCGGCGGCATCTCCTACAACCTGCCCTACTCCAAGGACGTGCCCCTCGCCGACTCGCTGGCCGCCTGGACCGAGGTCGACCAGCTCTGCGGCGAACTCGCGCACCTGGGCGTGGTCATGGACCGGGAGCTGTTCGGCACCCTCACCGCGGTCCTGATCCCGCCGTCCATCAGCCTGGCCATCAGCGTGCTGGAGGCCGTCGCCGCGGCCGCGGCGGGCGTGCGGTGCGTCAGCGTCTCCTACCCGCAGAGCGGCCACCTCGCCCAGGACGTCGCCGCCCTGCGCGCCGTGCCCGTCCTGGCCGCCCGCTACCTGCCCGCCGGCCTCGACGTCCACGCCGTGCTCCACGAGTTCATGGGCGTCTTCCCCCGCCGGCGCCACCACGCCGACGACCTCATCTTCTACGGCGCCATCACCGCCCGCCTGGGCGGCGCCTCCAAGCTCATCACCAAGACCTACCAGGAGGCCCACGGCATCCCCGACGCCGCCGCCAACGCCGCCGGGCTGCGCCTGGCCGCCGTCGCCCGTTCCCCCCTGCTCGACTTCATCACCGTCGACGAGGGCGCCGTCGACGAGGAACTGGAGTGGATCCTGCGCGAGACCGCCGAGATCGTGGAACCCGTCCTGGCCGCCCCGCGGTTGGACAGCGCGATCGTCACCGCCTTCGCCGCCGGCCGCCTCGACATCCCCTTCAGCGCCAGCCGCCACGCCCGCTCCGAGGTCATCCCGCGCCGCGACCGCGACGGCGCCGTGCGCTACCACTCCCCCGGCCGCCTGCCGCTCTCCCGCGCCAGCACCGAACGCAACCGCCGGCTGCTCGACGGCCCCGCCCGCCCCGGCGCCGGCACCACCGAGCTGCCCGGCGCGGAGCTCTTCCAGGCCCTGCGCCGCGACATCGACTACTTCCCCCTGCTGTTCGGCGAACTCCCCCAGGACGCCGCCGCCCCGGGCGGCTCCGCCGCCGACAGCGCCACCTCCACCCCGGGAAAGGAACCCGCCCTGTGACCACCAGCCAAGCCATCCTCCGTGTCGGGATCGTGGGCGCCGGACCGCGCGGCGTCGTCGCCCTGGAGCGGCTGTGCGCCAACGCCGCGCTGGTGGCGCCCACGGTCCCCGTCGAGGTGCACCTCATCGACCCGTACCCCGCCGGCGGCGGCCGCGTCTGGCGACGCGACCAGGACCGCTCCCTGCTGATGAACACCGTCGCCTCCGACGTCACCGTCTTCACGGACGAGTCCGTCCCCTGCGAGGGCCCCATCCTGCCCGGCCCCACCCAGTACCAGTTCGCCCGCCTGGTCGCCGAGGGCCGCGTCACCGACGTCACCGACGCCGAACGCCAGGAGGCCTCCGGCATGCTGCCCTGGTCCTACGGCAGCCGCGCCTTCAACGGCGCCTACCTGCGCTGGGCCCTGCAGGAGATCATCCGCACCGCCCCCGCCCAGGTCACCGTCCACGTCCACGCCACCCGCGCCACCGCCGTCGACGACACCGACCGCGGCACCCAACTCCTGCGCCTGGACGGCGAGGAGCAGCCCCTGGAGTGCGACGCCGTCGTCCTCGCCCAGGGCCACTTCGACGTCGCCCCGACCAAGGGCCAGCAGGACCTGAAGGACTTCGCCGACCGCCACGGCCTGCTCTACCGCGAACCCCTCAGCCCCGCCGAATGCGACCTCGACGCCATCCCGGCCGGCCGGCCCCTGGTGCTACGCGGCCTGGGTCTCAGCTTCTACGACTACGTCACCCTCTTCACCCAGGGCCGCGGCGGCCGCTTCGAGCGCGACGGGGACGGCCTGCTGCACTACCACCCGTCCGGCCGCGAACCGCTGCTGTACGCCGGCTCGGGGCGGGGCGTGCCCTACCTCGCCCGCGCCGAGGTGCACCTGGAGGTCGTCCCCCGCTACCAGCCGCGCTTCCTCACCGGCGAGGTCATCACCCGCCTGCGCCGCGCCGCCGGCCGGGGCGAACTGGACTTCCGCGCCGACCTGTGGCCCTACATCGCCAAGGAGGTCGGCTACGTCTACTACCGCAGCCGCCTCGCCGACGCGCCCGAGGCCGAGCGCGAGGGCTTCCTGGCCGCCTACGCCGACCTGGACTGGGACACCCCCGCCATGCGGCAGCTGATCACCGACCGGTTCGAGGACCCCGACCAGCACTGGGACTGGGACCAGGTCGACCGCCCCAGCCTGGAGCGCCGCTTCGCCGACCGCGCCGCCTACCGGGACTGGATCACCGGCCGCCTGGGCTGGGACCTCGAACAGTCCGCCATGGGCCCGGCCCGCAGCCCCTTCAAGGCCACCGCCGCCATCATGCGCGACCTGCGGGACGAGATCCGCCAGGTGATATCCCACCAGGGCCTGCGCGGCGGCTCCTACCGCGACCACGTGGACCGCTGGTTCAGCGGGCTCAACAACTACATCGCCAGCGGCCCGCCCACCGCCCGCGTCGAGGAGCTCGACGCCCTCGTGCGTGCCGGAACCGTCCACCTGGTCGGCCCGCGCATGAAGGTCGAGGCCGACGAGGCCACCGGGCGCTTCCTCGTCTCCTCCCCCTTCGTCGACGAGGCTCCGCTGGCCACCGAGGCCCTCCTGGAGGCCCACCTCGCCCTCACCGACGTGCGCCGCGCCACCGATCCGCTGCTGCGCCGCCTGATCGAGACCGGCGGGGCCCGCCCCCACGTCATCCCCGACGCGCAGGGCGAGCCCTACACCACCGGCGGCCTCGACGTCGCCGAGGTCTCCTTCCGCCTGCTCGACTCCGGGGGCACCGCCCACCGCGGCCGCTTCTCCTACGGCCCCCCGGTCGAGTCCGTCCAGTGGGTCACCGCCATCGGCGCCCGGCCCCACGTCGGTTCCCGCACCCTCATCCAGGGCGACGCCATCGCCCGCGGCTGCCTGCACACCGGCGTGGAGAACCTGCGCCGCCGTGCTCTCGCCCTCGCCTGACCGCACCTCCCTCCGGCCCCCTTACCCCGATCGCAGGAGAGTCCCCACGATGACCGACACCGCCGCCCGCCGCATGATGGACCTGCTCATCGGCCCCTGGGCCACCCAGGCCGTGCACACCGCCGCCACCCTGGGCCTGGCCGACCTCCTGGCCGCCGAGCCCGCCACCGCCGCCGAACTCGCCGAGCGCACCGACACCCACCAGCCCTCGCTGACCCGGCTGCTGCGCTTCCTCGTCGAGCTCGACGTGCTGGCCACCGACGCCGACGGCCGCTACCGGACCACCGACCTGGGCCGCACCCTGCGCACCGAGGAGCACGGCTCCATGCGCGACCTCGCCCTGCTCTACGGCGACGAGTTCTACGCCGGCTGGGGCCAGTTGCTGCACACCGTGCGCACCGGCGAGAACGCCTTCGAACACGTCCACGGCGCCGCCATGTACCCCTACTTCGCCCGCACCCCCGAGCTCACCGCCCGCTTCGACCGGGCGATGGCCGCCAGCTCCTCCTTCTTCGAGCCCGTCCCCGGTCTCTACGACTTCTCCCGCGCCCGTACCGTCGTCGACATAGCCGGCGGCAACGGCGCCCTGCTCACCACCGTGCTGCGCGCCCACCCCGCCCTGACCGGCGTCCTGTTCGACACCGCGCACGTCATCGAAGCCGCCCGCACGGAGCTCGCCGACTCCCCCGACGCCGACCGCATCGGCTTCGAGAGCGGCGACTACTACGAGAAGGTCCCCGCCGGCAGTGACGTCTACCTGCTCTCGCGCGTCCTGCACGGACGCGACGACGAGGCGTGCGTCCGGGTGCTGGAGCGCATCCGCGAGGCCGTCACCGCCGACGGCGCCCTGTTGATCATCGAGCGCGTCATCCCCGAGGACGGGACCCCGTCCCTGGCCGCCTGGTTCGACGTCCACATGCTCGCCATCGCCGGCGGCTTCGAGCGCAGCACCGCGGAGTACTCCGGCCTGCTGGAGCGGGCCGGCTTCACCCTCGCGGCGGTCCACGACCTGCCGCTGGACAGCCGGCTGCTGGTCGCCGAGCCGCGCTGACCCTGTACCCCGGACCCAGGACCTCGCCGTTGCCACCCTGCCGGGCCGCGCGGGCGCGGCCGGCGCCGGACGGACCCGCCTGCCCAGCCCTCCGGGGCCGGGCGGGCGGGCGTTCGCGCGTGCGCCGGGCCGGCGGGTCAGTCCGCGTCGGGCGACACCAGCGTCAACAGCCGGTGCGGCTTGGCCAGCGCGCGCGAGACCGGGTCCTGGCGCAGCCGGGCCTGTGCGCTCGGGCCCGGCTGCATCGTGATGTGCTCGGGAGCGACCACTCCGCCGCACACCGGGCAGGCGCCCAGCGGGTCGAGCCGCGTCCCGCAGGCCGCGTGGCTGAAGACCGTGCGCGGCCCGCCGCTGGAGGCGTTGCGCTCCCCCCACTGCGCCAGCCCGTAGATCGGCTGCCACAGCTCGCGCCCGGCCGCCGTCAGGACGTAGCCGTAGCGCACCGGGGAGCTCTGGTAGGGCTCCTTGTGCAGCACGCCCGCGGCCACCAGGGCCTGCAGACGGCTGGTGAGGACCGCACGCGGGATGTCGAGGTGAGCGAGGAAGTCGTTGAAGCGGTGGACCCCGTAGAAGGCGTCGCGGACGATCAGCAGACTCCAGCGCTCCCCCACCACCTCCAGCGCCCGGGCGAGCGAGCAGTCCTGCTGTGCGTAATCGGTTCCGAGCGCCATGCGGACCAGTCTAGCCGAAGGTTCCTTCACCGAACCCGGCGTGATAGATTCAGTTGAGTTCAATGAACAGACCTTAGATCGCACCCTCTCCCACCTCCCATCGCAGCGAGGACCACCCCGATGACGCCCAGCCCGCCGCCCCAGGGCCGCCGCCCGGCCCTCACCCTCTCGATCGCCGCCTTCGGCACCCTCCTCGTCCTCGTCGACTACACCTCCCCGCTCACCACCCTGTCGCCCACCGCCGCCGACCTCGGCCTCGGCTCCTCCGCCCAGACCTGGGTGCTCACCGGCACCCTGGTCGGCCTGGCCGCCCTGCTCCTCACCATGGGCAGTGCCGCCGACGACTACGGCCGCAAGCGGGTCTTCGGCGCCGGCGCGGTGCTGCTCCTGATCTCCACCGCCGTCTCCGCGGCCGCCACCGGCCCCACCCAGTTCCTGATCGGCCGCGTCCTCCAGGGCTGTGCCGCGGCGGCCGTGCTCGCCCCCACCCTCGGCCTGATCGGCCACGTCTACCCGGTCGGCCCCGGCCGGGTGCGGGCGCTCGGCATGTGGGGCGCCTCGGTGGGCCTGGGCATCGCCGTCGGCCCGGTCTACGCGGCGCTGCTGGAGCGCGCCGGCGGCTGGCGCTCGGTGTACTGGGTGCTCTCGGTGCTGTCCGCCCTGCTGATCGCGCTCACCGCGTACGGCTTGCAGGAGTCCCGCAACGACCGGCCCCGCAAGCTCGACCTGCTGGGCGTCGCCACCCTCGGCGCCGGTGCCTCCTGCCTCATCGCCGGCCTCGCCGAGGGCCGGCACGGCTGGGGCCGCACCCCCGTCCTGCTCCTGCTCGGCCTCGGCGTGCTGCTGCTCTTGCTGTTCGTCCTGGTCGAGGCCAGGATCGCCGAACCGATGCTCGACCTCGCGCTGTTCCGCAGCCCCGGCTTCATCGCCTCCAGCGGCGGCGCGCTGTTCACCGGCCTGGCCATCGTCGGCCTGATGAGCTACCTGCCGATGGCCCTCCAGAAGTCCGCCGGGGAGACCCCCCTGGTGGCCTCCCTGGTGCTCGCGATCTGGTCCGGCCTGTCCGTCGTCTCCGCCCTCCAGGCCCGCCGCCTCGCCAACCGGATGTCCGCCACCACCCAGGTCGCCGCCTCCCTGCTGCTGTGCGGCATCGGCGAGGCCGCCCTCTACGGCATGACCCCCGACGGCTCCTGGACGCACTTCGCCCCCGGCCTGGTGCTCGCCGGCGTCGGCAGCGGCGTCCTCAACGCGGCCCTCGCCCGGCTGGCCGTCAGCAGCGTGCCCGCCGACCGCGCGGCCATGGGTTCGGGCGCCAACAACACCGCCCGCTACCTGGGTTCGGCCCTCGGCGTCGCCATCACGCTGACCGTCGCCGGCCAGGCGACCGACGACCGCGGGCCGCGCTACGCGATGGCCGCCGGGACCGACCACGCCGTCCTGGTCGCCGCGGTGCTGTGCGCGGTAGGGGCGGGTGTGGCCCTGTGGGCGCGCTTCGCCGAAGCCCGCACCCCCGCCGCCGCACCGCCACCCGGCGGCACCGCGGGCGGCGCGGGCGCGGCGGGCACGGTCCAGAGCCCGGCGGTGTCCCGTGGCTGACCAGCGCGCCGACCACGGCACCCGGCCCGGCGCCGCCCCGGACCTCTCCGCCGCCGGCTCCGTGCACCACATCAACGCCGGCATCCTGGTGGAGCCCGGACGCGGCCGGATCGTCGTGCGCGCCGGTGACACCGTGCTCGCCGACAGCCAGCGGCCGATCGTGGTCCTGGAGGGCCGCTACCCCGTCCGCTACTACATCCCGCCCGAGGACGTGCGCCGCGAACTGCTCGCCCCCTCCTGGGAGAGCACCTACTGCCCCTACAAGGGCAACGCCGTGCACTACGCGCTCGCCTCCCACGGCGAGGGCGGCTCCATCGCCTGGTCCTACCCCGTCCCGCTGAGCGGCATGGAGGCCCTGACCGGGCTGATCGCCTTCTACCAGGAACGCGTCGACATCGACGTCGAGCCCTCCGACTGACCCCGGGTCACCCCGGCGCCGTCAGGCCCGCCCCACCCGGGGGCGGGCCTGACGGCGTCTCACACCGGGGACGGCGCTGGGCCAAGGCGCCTCGCTAATGCCGAGGCCCCCTCCTGATCCACCGCGGGATCCCGCCGGCTACGGCTGCCCGGCGAAGTCCAGGACGGTGACCGAGGGGCGGTGGGTGGCCAGCGGTGGGACGGTGAGGGCGAGCGGGAGGAGGACCCCGAGCAGGCCTCGGGCGCCGACCGGCCGGACGTCGCGCACCGCGGCCACCGCCGGACTCGCGGTGCGCAGCCCGCCCCGCTCGCGGGCGTCCATCGCCCACGGCATCGGCGGCGGCTCGTAGTCGTGGGAGCGCATCCTCCCGGTCAGGGTGAGCCGGCTGAACCAGCGCGGTACGGCGTCCAGCACCAGCGAGCCGCCGGGGAAGCGTTCGGCGCAGCCCGCGATCAGGGCCTTCACCCGGGGCGGCGGGAGGTACATCAGCAGGCCCTGGGTGGTGATCAGGACCGCCTGGTCGCGGTCCACCTCCTCGGTCCAGCCCAGCTCGGTGGCATCGGCGGCCAGGTAGCGCTGGCGCGGGCCGGGCGAGAGCAGTTGCTCGCGCAGGGCCACCGACTCGGGCAGGTCCACGGTGAGCCACCGGGCCCGCCCGTTGTCGACCCGCCAGTACTGGGTCTCCAGCCCCTCGCCCAGGCAGACCACGGTTCCGCGCGGCTCCCGGGCCAGGAAGTCGGCGACCTCGCGGTCGAAGCAGGCCGCCCGGAGCGCCTGGAGCTGGGCGGACAGGGCGCTCGCGCCGAAGCGCTCGGCGAAGGGGAAGTCGATCCGCTCGACCAGCTCGACGGCCTTCGGGTCGTCGAGCACGGTGTCCGGCCGCCGGGCCTCCACCGCCCGGTGCCAGAGCGTCCACAGGGCCGTCTCCGGCACTTCCCCCAGCTCGGGCCGCTCGCCGCTGCTCATCACGCGCTCCCTCGGACTCTCGGACGTGCTCCTGGCTCGGACCCGCCGATTCTGACACCGCGGGGCGTGAACCAGGGCGCGCGGCGCTCCGGCGCGCCGGGCGCGCGGCAGCCCGTCAGCCGACGCTGAAGGCGCCGTCCGGGGGCGGCGGGGAGTCCGTCGCCGCGGCGTCGGTGACCGCCGCCGTGCGGCCGGTGAAGGCGGCCAGGTCGGCGCCCTCGGTGAGCCGGGCGGGGAAGATGTCCGCGGCGAGACGGCGCGAGAGGTCGGCCACCGGGAGCGGACCGGTGGAGCCGGCCAGCAGGATGTTGCCGTAGCGGCGGCCGCGCAGCACCGGCGCCTCGGCGATCAGGCAGGCCTGCGGGAAGACGGCGCGCACCGTCGCCGCCTGGGCGCGGGCGAAGGCGAGCGGCGGGCCGTCCGCGAGGTTGGCGGCGTAGCAGCCGCCGGGGCGCAGTGCGGCGGCCGCCAGCCGGAGGAACTCCACCGAGGTGAGGTGCGCCGGGGTGCGCGACCCGTGGAAGACGTCGGCGACGACGAGGTCCAGCGAGCCGGCCGGGACGGCCGCCAGGGCCGCCCGCGCGTCGCCGACCGTCGTCGTGATGTCCGCCCCCGGGCCCTGCCACGGCAGGTGCTCCTCGACGAACGCGAGCAGCGGGCCGTCGACCTCGGCCACCCGCTGGCGCGAGCCGGGGCGGGTGGCGGCGAGGTAGCGGGGCAGGGTGAGGGCGCCGCCGCCCAGGTGGAGCACGTCGACCGGCCGCCCGGCGGGGGCGAGGGCGTCGACCAGGTGGCCGATCCGCCGGGTGTACTCGAACTCCAGGTGGGTCGGGTCGCCGAGGTCGACGTAGGACTGCGGGGTGCCGTCGAGGGTCAGCAGCCAGCCGCCGTCGCGGTCGATGTCGGGCATGAGCTTGGCGTACCCGAGGTCGGTCGGCCGCCCGACCGGGACCGGCTCCTCCTCGTGCGGGCCCGGCGGGTTCATCCGGACGCCGGCAGGTAGGCGCCGAGCCAGCGGTCGAGCTCGGTGAAGACCAGGGTGCGGGCGGACTCGCCGGACAGCACGAGGTCGTGCATGCCGTCCTCGATCCGCACGATCGTGACGTGCCGGCCCAGGCGCGGGCCCTGGGCGGCGATGTCGTCGGCCCGCAGCACGGCGTCGGCGTGGTGCAGCCCGGCCTGCCAGGTGGTGGTGGCGATCGAGGCGGTGGAGGCCATCAGCAGCACGGGGACGTCGATGCCGAGCCCGCGCCGGACGCGGCGCTGGCCGCGGTCGATGGCGGCCAGCCAGCCGGCGTAGAGCGGGAAGCCCTCGGCCGGCTTGAGGCCCAGGTCGAAGTCCCATTCGCCGCGGTGGTCGCGGTGCAGGCTGTGCACGTAGTGCGGGTTGAGCGTGGAGGGCAGCTTGCGGGTGGCGGCGAGGCGGCCGAGGGCCTGCACGGCGGGGCCGCCGAGGGTGCGGACGGCCGGGGCGGCGGGCATCGAGAGGAACGGGCTGTTGAGGAAGAGTCCGTCGACCACGCCCCGCCCGGCGCGGCGCCCGGCCCACAGGGCGGTCACCAGGCCGCCGGTGGAGTGGCCGTTGACCAGCAGTTCGCGGTGCCCGTCGGTCTCCCGGACGACCCGCACTGCGGCGTCGAGTTCCTCGTCGTAGGCGGCGAGGTCGCGGACGAAGTTCGGCGACTGGTGCGGGCGCAGCGAGCGGCCGTACTTGCGCAGGTCGAGGGCGTAGAAGGAGAAGCCGCGCTCGACGAAGTGGTCGGCGAGGTGGGTCTGGAAGAAGTAGTCCACGTACCCGTGGACGTAGAGCACCGCGCGGTCGCTGCCCGGGACGAGCCGGCGTACCAGGGTGGCGCTGACGGCGCCCTCCTCGTCGGGGGCGAGCGGCAGCTCGACCGCCTCGTAGGGGGCACCCAGGATGTCTTCTCGGAACTCCATGTCCGCCGTACCCGTTCTCTGCTCCGCCTGCCGTGGCAGGACCGCCCATCCGGAGCACCGACGATACCGGCCGGTAGCTCCGCCCTGCTCGGCGGGCGCCGCCCCCGGGCGCGGCGAAAGGTCCGGCGGACCGCGCCGGCGGGCCGCGCGGCGGGGCCGGACCGGACTGCTCCGCCCCCGATGCGCCTGCTGTGCGCCCGCGGTTCTGTGACACGCTGCCCGGGCCACTGTCACCTTCCTTGCCCGCGAGGCGAGTTGAGGAGCGAACATGCCGCACGGAGACCATCCGCAGCCGGGCCCCCGCGACCCCTCCCTCTACCGCACAGCGGCGGAGGCGATCGCCGCACCGCCGGAGCGGCTGGCCTACGTCGCCGGATTCGACCGGTCGGCGCAGCGGCCGGACGCGCTGATCACCGTGGACACCGATCCGGCCTCGCCGAGCTACGGCCGGGTGCTGAACTTCGCCGAGCTGCCGGGGCTCGGTGACGAGCTGCACCACTTCGGCTGGAACGCCTGCTCCAGCGCGCTCGCGCACGCCTGCCACCGGAACCCGGAGCGGCGCTACCTGCTGCTGCCCGGGCTGCGCTCCTCCCGGCTGCACGTGATGGACACCCGGCCGGACCCGGTGCGGCCGCGGCTGGTGAAGACCGTCCCGGCCGAGGAGCTGGCGGCCAGAGCGGGGTACTCCCGCCCGCACACGCTGCACTGCGGGCCGGACGGCGTCTTCCTGTCCTGCCTCGGCAGCGGGGACGGCGCCGACGGGCCGGGCGGGGTGGCGCTGCTCGACCACACCACCTTCGACGTCCTGCGGGCCTGGGAGACGGAGCGCGGACCGCAGCACTTCGCCTACGACGTCTGGTGGCACCTGGGGACCAACGTGGGCGTCACCAGCGAGTGGGGCACGCCGTGGATGGTCGAGGACGGCGTGGTGCCGGAGCTGCTGCTGGGCCGCAAGTACGGGCACGCGCTGCACTTCTGGGAGCTCGACTCGGGGCGGCACCTGCAGCGGGTCGACCTCGGCGACCAGTACCAGATGGTGCTGGAGCTGCGGCCGGCGCACGACCCGCAGGCGGAGTGGGGCTTCGTCGGCGTGGTGGCCAACGTCGAGGACCTCTCCTCCTCGGTCTGGCTCTGGTACCGGGAGGGGGCGGCCTTCACCGCGCGCAAGGTGATCGAGATACCGGCCGAGCCGGCGAAGCCGGAGGACCTGCCGCCGGCGCTGCAACCGTTCGGCGCGGTGCCGCCGCTGGTGACGGACCTCAACCTGTCGGTGGACGACCGCTGGTTGTACGTGTCCGCCTGGGGCACCGGGGAGTTGTTCCAGTTCGACGTCTCGGACCCGTTCCACCCGCGCCCGGCGGGCTCGGTGCGGCTCGGCGGGGTGGCCGCGCGGACGCCGCACCCGGCCGAGCCCGGCCGACCGCTGAGCGGTGGCCCGCAGATGGTCGAGATCAGCCGGGACGGCCGGCGGCTCTACCTCACCAACTCGCTGTACGGCGCCTGGGACGACCAGTTCTACCCGGACGGCATCGAGCCCTGGATCATCAAGCTGGACGCGGACACCGAGGCGGGCGGACTCAGCGTCGACCCGCACTTCTACCCGCACGGCGCGGAGTTCGGCGGTCTGCGGGTGCACCAGACCCACCTGGCGGGCGGCGACGCCTCCTCGGACTCGTACTGCTTCCGCTGAGGTCGGGGCCGGGGCTCAGCGCCGCGCCTGGAGCGGGCCATGGCGGTCGCGGGCGGGCGGCAGACCGGTGGCGACCGGCCGCGGGTCGCGTGGGTCCTCCCCGGGCAGCGGCGGGCCGAGCCGCAGTGCGTCGCCGACGGCGGTGTGCTCGACCAGGCCCTCGCCGACGCCGCCCGGACCACTGCGGCGCACCTCGAACCCCACCTCGTTGTCCGCTTCCCCCGGCGGGCAGCCCATCGCGTACTGCCGCCAGCTGTGCGGCAGCCGCGGGTGTTCCACCGTGCCGTACTGGCCGGCCCGGCCGGACCGGCCCACCGGCCTCGTCGGGCCCCCGTGTTCAGGACTTCCGCCCCCGCCGTCCGCACCAGGGGCGGCACCCTGACGGGCGCGGCGTCCCGCCTCCGGTGCTCTCCCTTCACCGCAGGCGGGACGCCGCGCCGTCGCCGGCCCGGCTCAGGCTCCGGCCGGGCCGGCCGCTTCGCCCCCGGTCGCGCGGCGCAGCCGGCGCCGGCGTGGGGGCTGGTCGGGCAGCCACCCGAAGGTCAGGCAGGCACCCACCACTCCGAGGATCATGCCGATCAGGAAGCCCCCCAGGTTGGAGGTGACCCAGCTGGCCAGCGAGCTGATCACCGCGAGCACGGAGTAGAACAGCCGCTGGGCCGGGTTGAACAGGATCAGCACCCCGCAGATCGCCATCACGGCCGGTACCAGGTAGCCGGCCATCCCCTGCATCCCGATGTGCAGGATGACCGGCAGCGGTGCCTTCAGCGTGAAGAGGACCTCGGCGCCGCCCAGCAGCACCAGCAGACCGCCCCAGAACGGCCGCCGGCCCCGCCAGGCGCGCCAGCCACGCCCGGTGAGCGACGGCCCGGCGGGACCGGCGGACGCCACGGGCGTCGACGGCGGTGGGGGCGCGACGGCCACCGTGCTCGCGGCAGCGTCGGCGCCGGAAGCACCGGAAGCACCGGAAGCACTGGAAGCGCCCGGAGCAGCGGAGCCACCGCCGGCACCGGACACCCCGGCGACGACGGCCGCCCCGGCCTCCGCGGCATCGGCGCCCCGCCCGGCCGGGCCGGCGCCGTCGGGTACAGGATCGGTCACCGTCAGCAGCCCTCCGAGCTGAAGCTCAGCCGCAGGTGGGGGAGCTTGAACGCACCGGCGGTGGTGGCGTAGTTGTGCTGCCGCAGGTTGTTGATGGTGACGGTGTCGGCCTGTTGCCCGAACACGCCCGGCAGGCCCTGGACGCCCGCCTTGGTGTAGGTGCTGGCGTCCCCGCCGATCTCGATGTTCTTGAAGGACGCGTCACCGGAGAGCATGTCCGAGTCGGTGGTCAGGTCGGTGGCGGTGACGGGGGTGCCGTCGTCGCCGGCCTTGATCAGCAGATTGATGCCGCCGAGGTCGACGCTCTGGCAGAGCTTGGTGAGCTGGGCCTGCTTGATCGCCGAGACGGCGACCAGGACCTGCCCGCCGGTGTCACCCTCGTTGGGGCTGCCCTCGATCATGTGGTCCAGGCTGCCGAACTGTTCGAAGCCGACGCCCTCCAGACTGTCCGCCGTGACGGTGAACGGCATGCCGGAGATGGCGAACTGGGCGGCGAGGACGCCCTGCGCGGTGAGGGTCATCAGGACGGCGCCGGCGACGACGGCCGGTACCGCCATCAGGGCGGTGCGCCGGAGGCGGACCCGCCCTCTCGACTCGACGGGCGCGTCGGTGCTTTCGGGCGTGGGGGCGGCGTCATCGGACGTGGCCATGTGTGCTCCCTAGGGTGGTGGGATGTGCAGGCACTGGCACGTTGTCCTGGCGCGGACAGCGTTCTGCGGTCCGGCCGGGTGGGCCGCCCCTCGGCAGCGGGGCGGGCCCGGTCGGACCGCAGATGGATTACTGGGAAGCTACTGCTCAGTAGACGGCGGGTCAATACGGGTGCACGAAGGATCATCGTCCGCGACCGAAGGGCCCGCTTCCAGGGCCGGTTCCGAAGCCGGAACGGGAGCCGGGACGGGAGCCAAGGCAGGCGCCGGCACCAGGTCCTGAGCCGCGGCCAGCCGCCGGGCGGCCTCCTCCGGACCGAGGAAGGGCGCCAGGCAGAACAGGCTCAACATCGGCAGTTCGGCCGGGAGTTCGCCGGTCCGGCCGGCGTCGACACAGCGGTAGAGGGTGCTGTAGACGCCACCGACCACCGCGTCCACCAGCGGCTGCGCCTCGACGCCGCACGGCAGTGGGGGCACCTCGGCGAAGAACGCCCGGAACCGGGTGAGGAGTTGCTCGCGCTCACGGCGGCCGGCCGGGCCGACCGACTCCACCTCGATCACCGCCATGGTGGCGAAGGCGGGGACGCGGGCCAGCAGGTCGAGCATCGCGCGCAGGGCGTCGTGGATCCCGGCGCACCAGTTCGGGGCCGCCGCGAAGGCCGCCGCCATCCGTCGGATCACCACGCCGGTGCCGTGCCGGTGGGTGGCCAGGAAGGCGTCCTCCTTGCCGCTGAACAGCTCGTAGAAGACCGGCCTGGTCACCCCGGCCGCGCGGCAGATGTCGCTCACCGTCGCCCGCTGGTAGCCGTGCTCGGCCACGGTGTGGACCAGCCCGTCGAGCAGGCGTTCCCGCTGGGTGGCGGCGACCACGCCGGGGGGCAGCCGGCTCGGGCCGCGCTTGATCGACCGCGCCGGGTCACGGCCGGTCCGCGCCCCGGGCAGCAGCAGTGCCTCGGCACCGTGAACGGCATCCAGGTCCATCGCCAACTCCTGTGCTCAGTATTGACATTGACGCAAGGGCTGGTTTACAACACTCGCAGGTTTCCAATCGAACGGCGCTGAGCCGACGGAAACCTCCACGCGTTCCGACTGTTCAGTATGGCGAACGCATGCCCGGCGGTGGCAGCCGTCGACGTGCACCACTCAGGCACCTCATCGCACGGCCCGCACCGCCGCGGTCCCCCGCACCACCGCACCTCCCGCACCTCCTCGCCGGACGGCGGGGCCCGTGGCGCCGGGCCCGCCGACGGCACCGGACGCGTGTCCGCAGGTTCTCAGCACCCCCACTCCGCTCCACCCTGCCGCGTGCACCGCGGCAGCTCCCGCCGCGCGATCCCAGCGCGAATCCGCGGGCTCCCCCACCCAGCTCGTACGGAGAGAGGCACCCTCATGCGCATCAGCCGCACCCTCGGCGCCGCGGCCCTGGCCGCCGTCGCCCTGGCGACCGCAGCCGTCACCCCGGCCCAGGCCGCCGGTTCAGCCGTGCTGACCCACACCTCCGTCGGCGGCCCCGCCGTCGCCGTCGGCGACGTCCTGACCGCCAACCTGGTCCCCGGCAGCTACGCCACCTTCTACTCCAGTGCCACCGGCACGAGCGGCATCAAGTGCGCCGTCTCCGCCTTCTCCGCCACGGTGACCAGCAACCCGGCGGCCCCGGGCGTGGCCACCGAGAGCCTCAACAGCCACACCTTCAGCTCCTGCACCGCGAACGTCATCGGTGTCACCGGCGTCAAGAGCATCACGGTCAACAACCTGCCGTACACCAACTCGGTCAGCGACGCGGCCGGCAACCCCGTGACGCTCAGCCCGACGGCGGCCGGTCCGCTGCAGACCACGGTCGTGCTGAACACCATCCTCGGTACCACCACCTGCGTCTACCGCGCGCCCGGCAGCATCTCCGGCACCACCGACAACGCCGGCCAGACCATCGGGTTCGCCTCCCAGGCGTTCGCCAAGGTGTCCGGCCCGAGCACCTGCTTCGCCACCGGCTACTTCACCGCCACCTACGGGCCGGTGATCGACAGCTCGGTCGCGGGCAACCCGCACGTCTACATCAACTGACCCTCTGCGCACAGCAGTAGGCGGAAGACGACGGGGAGCGGCGTGCGGCAGTCATGACTGCCGCACGCCGCTCCCCCCTGCTCGGGACCGCCACGCCCGCGGATGGTTCCGGTCAGCCGGGCGTCAGAGCGCCCAGACCTGGTCCGCGCACTCCGGGACACAGTCGGACTGGGTCAGCTTGGAGCCCGGGGAGGTGTCGCCCGACCAGGCCACCAGGCAGCGGTCGCGGAAGGAATTGCGGATCCGGTAGCCGTAGGCGGCCTTCTGAATACCTACCGGCCGGCTGGATTCCCGCCTTCGATTCGGTCACGGATCATCGACGGGGCGTATGACGGCCCGTCGGTGATCCGGATTCGGACCCGTGCTCGCCGGAGCCCCGGGACGGCGAAGTGACCGGCCGGTAGGGTGCTGCTGCACGGACGGACCGACGGGAGTGGGGCACATGGGCGGCGACGGCACGGGGTTCTTCGAGTCGGCGGAGCACGCGGCCGCCCAACTGGCCGAAACCGGCTACCTGGCCTCCACCGCGGTGGCCACCACCGTCTTCCTGGCCGACCGCCTGGGCAAGCCCCTGCTGGTCGAGGGCCCCGCCGGGGTCGGCAAGACCGAACTCGCCAAGGCGGTGGCCGAGATCAACCGGGCACGTCTGGTCCGGCTGCAGTGCTACGAGGGCATCGACGAGGCCCGCGCGCTCTACGAGTGGAACCACGCCAAGCAGTTGCTACGGATCACCGCCGGCCGGGACGAGGGCTGGGACCAGGCCCGCACCGACATCTTCGGCGAGGAGTTCCTCCTCACCCGGCCACTGCTGACCGCCATCCGCGGCGACGAGCCGACCGTGCTGCTGATCGACGAGATGGACAAGGCCGACGTCGAGGTCGAGGCCCTGCTGCTGGAGGTGCTGAGCGACTTCCAGGTCACCGTGCCGGAGCTGGGCACCATCACCGCGACCCGGCGGCCCTTCGTCCTGCTCACCTCCAACGCCACCCGAGAGCTCTCCGAGGCGCTGCGCCGGCGCTGCCTCTTCCTCCACCTCGACTACCCGGACGCCGAACTGGAGCGCCGGATCGTCCGGCTCAAGGTCCCCGGCCTGGACGCGACGCTGGCCGAGTCGCTCGTCCGGGTGGTCGGCGCGCTGCGGGCGATGGGCCTGCGCAAGGCGCCGTCGGTGGCCGAGACCATCGACTGGGCCCGCACCCTGCTGGCGCTCGGCGCGGACACCCTGGACGAGGCGGTGGTCCGGGACACCCTCGGGGTGATCCTCAAGCACCAGGACGACATCCTGAAGGCCACCCGGAAGCTCACCCCGGCATGACGGACCGCCCCGCCCCCGCGGCGGCCGCGACCACCGGGGCCGCCGACCTCGCGGGCCGGCTGACCGGGCTGGTCCGGGCCCTGCGCGGGCACGGGCTGCGGGCCGGTCCGGCCGAGACCGTCGACGCGGCGGCCGTCCTCGACGTGCTGGGCCTCACCGACCGGGAGCAGCTGCGGGCCGGCCTGGCCGCCGCGCTGCTGCGCTCCGAGGCACAGCGGGCCGTCTACGACGCCACCTTCGACCTCTTCTTCCCGCTCGGGGTGGGCGCCCCGGAGTCGGCCCGCGGCGGCCCGTCCCCGGACGGCCCCGAGAACGCCGACGACGCCCGGGCCGCCGCCCGCGATCTGGCCGACCCCGTGCGCGAGGACCTGCGCGAGCGCCTCGCCGCCGCCCTCGCCGCCGACGACCGGGCCGCCCAGGCCCGGCTGGCCGGCGAGGCGGTGGCCGCGTTCGGCCGCTACGGCGCCGGCTCGGTACCCGGCTCTGACGGCTGGTCCGCCCACCAGACCCTCGGCCGGCTCGCCCCCGAGACCCTGCTGGCCCGCGTCCTGGCGGCGCTGCGCGCGGGCGCCGCGGCGGACACCCCGGCCGACCTCTCCGACGGCCTCCTCGCCGACGAGATCCGCCGCCGCGTCCAGGCCTTCCGCGCCATGGTCGGCACCGAGGCCCGCCGCCGGGTGGCCGAGGTACGCGGCACCGAGCGGATCGCCGAACGGGCCGTCGCACCCAGCGCCGACCGGATCGACTTCCTCGCGGCCGGCCGCGACCAGCTCACCGAACTGCGCCGCACCGTCCACCCGTTGGCCCGGAAGCTGGCCACCCGGCTGGCCGCCCGGCGGCGGCGCGCGGCCCGTGGGCAGATCGACCTCCGCCGCACCCTGCGCCGCTCGCTGTCCACCGGGGGCGTGCCGTTGCGCCCCGCCTACCGGCTGCGCCGGCCGGCCCGCCCGGAGATCGTGCTGCTCTGCGACGTCTCCGGCTCGGTGGCCGGCTTCGCCGACTTCACCATGCTGCTGGTCCGCGCGATGAGCGAGCAGTTCAGCAAGGTCCGGGTGTTCGCCTTCGTCAACCGCACCGCGGAGGTCACCGAGCTGCTGGCGGGCAGCGGGGCCGATCCGGCCGGGCTGGCCCGGCGCATCCTCACCGAGGCCAAGGTGATGGGCCATCACGGCAACAGCGACTACGGCTCCGCCCTGGGCGAGTTCGCCGACCGGCACCTGGACGCGGTCGGCCCGCGCACCAGCGTGCTGATCCTCGGTGACGCCCGCAACAACCACCGCGACCCGAACCTGTCCGCCCTGCGCCGGATCGCCGGGCGGGCACGGCGGGTGTACTGGCTCAACCCGGAGCAGCCCTCGCTGTGGGGCGGCGGCGACTCGGCGGCGACCGCGTACGGGGAGGTGGTGGAGATGCACTCCTGCCGCAACGCCCGCCGGCTGGGCGAGCTGATCGCCCGGCTGCTCCCGGTCTGACCGGCCGGGGAGCGGCCGGCGCCGCCGGGCGCGGGCTCCGGTTCCGGTTCCGGTTCCGGTTCCGGTTCCGAGCCCGCGGGAGCGTCAGCCGTCCAGCCCGCGCAGGAAGTCCAGCAGGGCGGCAGTGACCTCGGCCGGCCTCTCCTGCTGCGTCCAGTGGCCCGCGCCGGGGAGCGTGACGTGCCCGTACAGCCTGGGGGTGAGGCGCTCCAGGATCCCGCGCAGCGCGTCCGGGCCGATCAGCGCCGACACCATGTCCCGGTCCCCCGCCACGTAGAGCGCGGGCACGTCGATGCCGCGCCCGGCGAAGGCGGTGAGCAGTTCGTTGTTGCGGTCGATGTTGCGGTACCAGTTCAGCGGACCGGTGAAGGCGTGCTCGCCGTGCCCGGCGTAGTCGGCGACGAAGGCCGCGATGTCCTCCTCGGTGAGCCAGTCCGGCAGCTTCTCCGGCTCCGGGACGGTGTCCAGCAGCGTCTGCCCGTCGGGGACGACCCAGGCCTGCGGCCGCTCGGCGCCGGGGCGGTCGCCGGAGCCGCTGAACAGGACGCGGCGGAAGGTCGAGCCCGGGTCCCGGGCGAACTCGGCGTCGGCCACCCCGGGCCGCTGGAAGTAGATCTGGTAGAAGCCCTCGCCGAACCGCTCCCTGGACAGTGCGAGCGGCGGCAGCCCGGAGACCGGCAGCGGCGGCACGCTCAGCCCGGCGACCCCGCGCACCAGGTCGGGGCGGAGCGCGGCGGTCGACCAGGCGACCGGTGCGCCCCAGTCGTGGCCGACCAGCACCGCGGGCCCCTCGCCGAGCGCGGCGATCAGGGCCGTGACGTCACCGACCAGGTGGAGCAGGGTGTAAGCGTCGACGGCCGCGGGCCGCTCGCTGCGGGCGTAGCCGCGCTGGTCGGGGGCGACCACCCGGTAGCCGGCGGCGGCCAGCGGGGCGAACTGGTGCCGCCACGAGTACCAGCTCTCCGGGAAGCCGTGCAGCAGCAGGAGGAGCGGGCCCTCCCCCTGTTCGGCGAGGTGGAGCCGGACGCCGTTCACCTCGATGTCGCGGTGCGTGATGTCGCCGTACGCGAGGTCCCCGTAGGCGGAGCCGGCCTCGCGCGCGGCGCCGTTCGCCCCGCCGCCGGTCCGCCCGCCGCCCACCTGCCCGCCGCCGGTCCGCTCGCCGAAGGCCTCGCCGGTGTCCCTGGTCACGTCGCCCACCCCTGTTCCTCACGCCGTCCGGATCGCCGCCGGACGGATGACGTCCGACCGGTCGCTATCCACCCTGCCCAGCGGAACGCCGCGGGAACCCCCGGATCTCCCCCTCCCGCGGCCGCGCCCCGGGGTGGGGTCACCCGGCCTGCGCGAGCTTCTCCTGCGCGTCGGCGAAGTCCTCGGCGGTGGGCGCGTCGTCCTGGGTGAGCCGGTGGCGCCAGTACCCGGCGAACTCCACCGACGCCTTGGCCAGTCCGCGCTCCTCCACCAGGTGGCGCCGGATCGCCCGGACCGCCGAGGCCTCCCCGGCCAGCCAGGCGAACGGCGTACCGCCGGGCAGGTCGGCGGCGCGGACCGCGTCGGTCAGCGGACCGCCGGGGGCGGCGCCGTCGCGGTACACCCAGCGCACCGTCAGGTCGGCCGGGGTGGCCAGCGGCTGCCGCTCCGCCTCGTCGGCCACCTCGGCGTACACCACCGCCCGGATCCCGGCGGGCAGCGCCGCCAGCAGGGTGGCGATCGCGGGCAGCGCCGTCTCGTCCCCGGCCAGCAGGACCCAGTCGGCCCCGGCGACGGCGGTGGCGAGCGGGACGGGCCGGGCGTACAGCTCGGAGGGGCCGACCATGCCGAGCCGGTCGCCCGGCCGGGCACGGTCCGCCCAGGCGCTCGCCGGGCCGCCGTCGCCGTGCAGCACGAAGTCGACCTCCAGCCGCCGGGTGCCGGGCCGCCGGCCGCGGACGGTGAAGCTGCGCATCCACGGCCGCTCGTCCTCCGGGACGGCCAGGTAGGCCTGGTACCAGCCCGTCGGATCGTCGCCGCCGCCGGGCAGCACGGGCTCGGTCCGGCCGGGCTTGGGGAAGCAGAGTTTGATCTGCTGGTCGGGGGTGCGGCCGACGCTGTCGTCGAGCGCATCGGCCTCGAAGGTGATGCGGGCCGTCCGCGGGGTGACCCGCTCGACCGCGACGACCTGGATGTATGTGACGGGCAATGCCACCGTCGGACCCTCCGGTTTCGGCTCCACTGATAACCTTACGCCATAAGCGATTACCTCGACGAGGATACTTTACGGCATAAGGAGTTCGCTACCGTGACCGTCTTCGCGGGCCAGGGTGACCCCCACAGCTCGATGTCCCTGCTCTGGCGCGGGCCGGAGGAGCGGCGCGCCGGGCGCAGCGGCCCCAAGCCCGCCCTCAGCGTGGACGCGATCGTGACGGCCGGGATCGCGGTCGCCGACGCCGAGGGGATGGCCGCGCTGTCCATGCGCGCGGTCGGCCAACGGCTCGGCCGCACCGCGATGGCCCTGTACACGTACGTACCGGGCAAGGCCGAGCTGCTCGACCTGATGCACGATCGGGTGCTCGCCGAGCTGCCCACCGGCCACGACCCCGCCGCGGGCTGGCGGGCCGCCGCCACCGCCTGGGCCGAGGAGGCCTTCACCTGCTACCTGCGGCACCCGTGGGTCCTGCAGATCTCCCAGGCCCGGCCGGTCCTCGGCCCGGCCGAGCTGGGCGCGATGGAGGCGGTGCTGCGGATCCTGGACGGCGCCGGTCTGGCACCCCGACAGCTGCGCGGCGTGGTCGCCGCCCTCTGGCAGCTGGTCCGCGGAATGGCCCGGACCGCCGCCGAGGCCCGTGCCGCGGCCGTGGACACCGGGGTCGCCGACGAGGAGTGGTGGTACGCGCGGTCCACCCAACTCGCGTCCCTCGCACCGGACTTCGCGGAGCGCTTCCCACTGCTGACCGCGCTGGAGAGCGCCGGGGGCGCCCCCGAGGCCGGGGACGGCGCCGGTGACCTGGAGGAACGGACCCGCGAGGCCTTCCGCACCGGGCTCGCCGTCCTCCTCGACGGTGTCGAGGCGGCCGCCGCCCGGTCGTAGCGCCCGGCGGGCCCACCGGCACTGTCCGCTGCCCAGGTGACGGTTGGTCTGAGCGGGTACGCCCGGTCACCGATCAGCGTAGGCGGGCGCTCCACCGGTCACCCTGTTCGCACGAGCTGTCGGACGCTTCGACTATGTCTTCCTTCAACCGACTGCTCACCCGCGTCCGCCGCCGGGCCGGCGCCCTGGCTCTCCCCTGTACGGTGCTCTCGACCCTGGTGCCGGTCCTCGCCCTCGGTGCCGGGGCCGTCCCCGCCGTGGCGGCGCCGCTGCCCGGCGGCCTCGGCCCGTGCGTACCGGGCAGCTGCCCGCCCAGCTACCCGACGTCGATCAACAACCTCCCGTTCACCGGCCGGGACAACGGCATCAACATCTTCGTCGGCAACCAGTTCCAGGTCGCCGGGCGCGCCGCCGAGGCCGAGGGCCGCGTGGTCGTCCTCGACAGCTTCGCCCAGGCCAAGGAGGCCGGCGTCAGCTCCATCTACAACATCGGCATCGCCGGCGTCGGCTCCCGGGTCCCCCCGCCGGACGGCGCCGACTTCCTCACCACCGGCGGCGGCATCACCATCGCCCCCGGCCAGACCCTGGTCGCCGAGGGCGGCGTGGTCCGGCACGCGGGCACGGTCACCGGCACGGTGACCGGCACCCTCGTCACCGACCCCGACGCCGTCCGGCCCTACAGCGGACTGCGCGACCAGCTCACCACCGCGTCCGACTGCTACGCCCGCGTCGACGGCACGCCGCGCACCCCGACCGGCACCGCCGTGAACCAGGGCGGGCAGACCCTGTTCACCGGGGACGGCAGCTCGGCCCTCCAGGTGTTCAACGTCGACTTCGACCTCACCGGGCCGACCGGTGGCCAGCAGGGCGTCGTCTTCGCCGGCATCCCCTCCGGCGCCACGATCCTCGTCAACGTCCTCGGCGCCACCCGGGCCCTGAACACCTACAGCGGCGGCATCAACGACTCCGACGACCCGCTCAACGCCTACCGCGACCACCTGCTGTGGAACTTCCCCGACGCCACCGCCGTCACCCTGGCCGGCACCGGCCAGTTCCAGGGCAGCTTCCTGATCGGCCGGCAGGCCTCGCTGACCACCGTCACCCTCGCGGGGATCAACGGCCGCTTCTTCACCACCGGCTCGCTCACCCACACCAGCCTCCCCGTCGGGGGCGGCGGCCAGGAGTTCCACTCCTACCCGTTCAACGGCGACCTCCCCTCCTGCACCACCCCGCCGGTCACCGGTGAGGTCCGCGTCCTCAAGACCGACGCCACCACCGGCGCCCCCCTCGCCGGCGCCGTCTTCGAACTCTGGCACGAGACCAACAACACCCCCGGCCTCCAGACCACCGGCACCAACCCCGACACCCGACTCGGCGCCACCTGCACCACCCCCGCCGACGGCATCTGCCGACGCACCGTCGACACCGGCACCTACTACTGGCGCGAAACCACCGCACCCACCGGCTACGACCTCCCCACCGACCCCGTCTTCGGCCCCCTCGCCCTCACCCCCCAGAACGCCACCACCGGCGTCCAGGTCACCGCGGCCGACCAACCCCACACCCAACCACCCGTCACCGGTGAGGTCCGCGTCCTCAAGACCGACGCCACCACCGGCACCGCCCTCGCCGGCGCCGTCTTCGAACTCTGGCACGAGACCAACAACACCCCCGGCCTCCAGACCACCGGCACCAACCCCGACACCCGACTCGGCGCCACCTGCACCACCCCCGCCGACGGCATCTGCCGACGCACCGTCGACACCGGCACCTACTACTGGCGCGAAACCACCGCACCCACCGGCTACGACCTCCCCACCGACCCCGTCTTCGGCCCCCTCGCCCTCACCCCCCAGAACGCCACCACCGGCGTCCAGGTCACCGCGGCCGACCAACCCCACACCCAACCACCCGTCACCGGTGAGGTCCGCGTCCTCAAGACCGACGCCACCACCGGCGCCCCCCTCGCCGGCGCCGTCTTCGAACTCTGGCACGAGACCAACAACACCCCCGGCCTCCAGACCACCGGCACCAACCCCGACACCCGACTCGGCGCCACCTGCACCACCCCCGCCGACGGCATCTGCCGACGCACCGTCGACACCGGCACCTACTACTGGCGCGAAACCACCGCACCCACCGGCTACGACCTCCCCACCGACCCCGTCTTCGGCCCCCTCGCCCTCACCCCCCAGAACGCCACCACCGGCGTCCAGGTGACGGCCGGAGACTGCCCCTCGCCGACGCCGCCGCCGGACGGCTCGATCGACCTGACCAAGCGGGACGCCAAGACCGGCGAACCGCTGGGCGGCGCGCAGTTCCAGCTCTGGCGGGAGACCAACGGAGTCGCCGGCCTGCAGACCGGCGGAGCGAACCCGGACACCCGCACGGGCCCGGGCTGCACCACCTCGGCCGAGGGCGGCTGCGCCTTCACGCACCTGCCGGCCGGCCAGTACTACCTCCGGGAGACCGCCGCGCCCGACGGCTACCAGCTCCCGCACGACCCGGTGACCGGCCCGTACCGGGTGGACGCCGATGACTGCGTCACCGTGGACCTCACCAACAAGCGGCACCACCACGACGACGACTGCTAGCCGAACGGCTGCCGTCCCCAGGGCGCGGCGCCCGGTACGCCGGACCCGCCGGAGCACCCTCCGCTCCGGCGGGTCCGGCGCGTCCGGGCCGGCCCGCCCCGTCCGGGTGCCGGGGCCCGGACGGAGCAGCGCACACGGCGCCCCGGCCGCGCCGCGGGTACGTTCGCGGTGTGCAGCAGAGGTCACACCATGTCAGAGGACCGGCCGCGGCCGGTGCCGTCGCCGCCGCGCTGGTGCTCGCCACCGCGGCGTCCGCGGCCGTCGCGCAGGACGCGACCACCGTGGTCGGCGGCGAGCGGCTGGGCCGCCCCGCCGTCCAGGTGGCCCCGCTGGCCGGGGCGCCCGCGCTGCCGGTCGAACTCACCGGCCGGTCCTGGCTGGTCGCCGACGCGGCCACCGGTGACGTCCTGGCCGCCCGCAACGCCCATCTGCCGCTGCCGCCCGCGAGCACCCTGAAGATGCTCTTCGCCGACACCGTGCTGCCCAAGCTGGACCGCTCCCTGGAGCACAAGGTCGCCCCGGCCGAGCTGGCCAACCTGGGCGTGGGCAGCAGCCTGGTCGGCATCAAGGAGAACCTGCCCTACCGGGTGGAGGACCTCTGGCGGGGCGTCTTCCTCAGCTCCGGCAACGACGCGGTGCACGTCCTGGCCCACATGAACGGCGGCCTCGCCCGGACCGTGGCCCAGATGCAGGACCGCGCGGTGGCCCTCCAGGCCCGCGACACCCACGTGGTCTCGCCCGAGGGCTACGACCAGGAGGGGCAGGTCTCCTCGGCCTACGACCTGACGCTGTTCGCCCGGGCCGGGCTGCGCAACCAGGACTTCCGCTCCTACTGCTCCACCCGCACCGCGCGCTTCCCCGGCGGGGTGGACAAGACGACCGGTCAGCGCACCGCCTTCGACATCGCCAACACCGACCGGCTGCTCGGCAAGTACCCGGGCCTGATCGGGGTGAAGAACGGCTACACCACCGGCGCCGGTGCCACCTTCACCGGCGCCGCCGAACGCGGCGGCCGCACCCTGCTGGTGACGGTGATGCACCCGGAGTCGCAGACCAAGGTGTACGACGAGGCGGCGAGCCTGCTCGACTGGGGCTTCGCCGCGGCGGGCCGGGTGGAACCGGTCGGCCACCTGGTGGACGAGCCGGCCGCCGCCGCGTCCGCCCCCGCCGAGGCCCCCGCGACGGGCGTCGTGCCGCACGCGATCCAGCAGGCCCACCACGCGCTCGGCCCGGCCGGGTGGACGGCGCTCGTGCTCGGCGGGGCGCTGGCGCTGTGGGCGGCGGGCCGGACCCGGGCCCGGCGGCTGCGGCTGCGCCCGGCTGCCGCCGAGGCCGCCGCCCCGCTCGCGTTCGCCCGGACGGGTGCCACCGCGCTGGGCGGCTCGACGGCGGTGGGCGGTCGCGGCCGCCGCGCGGGCGGCCCGCGCCCTGCGGTCGACGGTGCGGTCGGCCCGTCGGCGGCTGCACAACCACCGGGCCTGACTCCCCGGCGGCCACCGCGCCGCCGGCCGCGGCCGTCCGGACCGCGTCGTCCGTCGGGCGGTGCTCCGCCGGCCCGGCGTGCGGCCGGGCGCCGCCCGCACACCACCGATGGAACGGAGCCTGCGATGACCGACCTGCCCTTCGACGACACCACTGACTTCGAGGACGCCGACCGGGGTTTCCTCGGCGCGCTGGTGCCCGCCGTGGTCCGGGCCGCCGACGGGCGGGTGGTCTGGGACAACGACGCGTACGGCTTCCTCGCCGCCGACTGCCCGGACACCGCCCGTCCGAGCCTCTGGCGCCAGGCCCGGCTCTGTGCCCGGCAGGGGCTCTACGAGGTGGCCGAGCGGGTCTACCAGGTGCGCGGCCTCGACCTGTCCAACATGACGCTGGTCGAGGGCGAGCGCGGGGTGATCGTGATCGACCCCTTGATCTCCGCCGAGACGGCCGCCGCCGCCCTCGCGCTCTACCGGGAGCACCGCGGTGACCGGCCCGTCACCGGCCTCGTCTACACCCACTCGCACGGCGACCACTTCGGCGGCGCCCGCGGCGTCCTGCCGCCGGGCAGTGAGGAGGGCGTCCCGGTCATCGCGCCCGCCGGCTTCCTGGAACACGCCGTCAGCGAGAACGTCTACGCGGGCAACGCGATGACCCGGCGGGCCATGTTCATGTACGGCGACCGGCTGCCGAAGGCCCCCGACGGGCAGATCGGCGCCGGCCTCGGCATGACCACCTCCACCGGCACCATCACGCTCGTCCCGCCGACGGTGGACGTCACCCGCACCGGCCAGGAGGAGACCGTCGACGGCGTGCGGATCGTCTTCCAGCTCACCCCGGGCACCGAGGCCCCGGCCGAGATGAACTTCCTCTTCCCCGACCTGCGGGCACTCTGCCTGGCCGAGAACGCCACCCACACCATGCACAACATCCTGACGCTGCGCGGCGCGGTGGTCCGCGACGCCCGGATCTGGGCCCGCTACCTGGACGAGGCGATCGAGTACTTCCACGGCCGGTACGACGTCGCGTTCGCCTCGCACCACTGGCCGACCTGGGGCCACGACAACGTGGTCGCCTTCCTCTCCGAGCAGCGCGACCTCTACGCGTACCTGCACGACCAGACCCTGCGCCGGCTCAACGACGGGCTCACCGGGACGGAGATCGCCGAGGAACTGCGGCTGCCGCCCGCGCTGGAGCGGCGCTGGCACGCGCGCGGCTACTACGGCTCGCTGAACCACAACGTCAAGGCCGTCTACCAGCGCTACCTCGGCTGGTTCGACGGCAACGTGGCGCACCTGTGGGAGCACCCGCCGGTGGCCCAGGCGCAGCGGTACGTCGAGGTGGCCGGCGGCGGCGACGCCGCGCTGGCCAAGGCCCGGGGCTACGCGGACTCGGGGGACCTCCGCTTCGCGGCCACCCTGCTCAACCACGTGGTGTTCGCCGACCCGTCGAACCGGGCGGCCAGGGAGGCGCTGGCCGGCGTCTACCGGCAGCTCGGCCACGGCGCGGAGAACGGCCCCTGGCGCAACTTCTACCTGGCGGCCGCGGGCGAACTGCTGGACGGCCCCGGGACGGTCCTGCTCGACGCCGCCAACCCCGCGATGACGGCGGCCCTGACCACCGCCATGCTGCTCGACTCGATCGCGATCCGGATCGACGGGCCGCGCGCCTGGGACGAGGCGCTGACCATCGACCTGGTGCTGACCGACGAGCGGCTGCGGTACCGGGTGACACTGCGGCACGGCGCCCTCACCCACCGGTCGTTCCCGGCCGGGGACGCGCCCCGGTCGCCGGCCGGGCTGACGCTCACCCTGACCAGGCCGCAGTTGCTCGGCCTGCTGGCCGGCCAGGCCCTCGACACCGTCCGGCACGAGGGCGACCCGGGGCTGCTGCCGCGGCTGTTCGCCCTCGTCACCACCCCGGAGCGGGCGTTCCCCGTGGTCACCCCCTGACGACGGTCACTCCCCCGGCCCACGGCGCGGCCTAGAATGCGGCCATGAGCGCCGCCACCCCCGACCCCGCCTCGCAGGACCGGCTCGCACGCCTGGTCCGGCTCTCCGCCGGGAACTACCTGCTGGTCACCACCTACAAGAAGGACGGCAGCACGGTACCGACCCCGGTCTGGGTGGTCCGCGACGGCGACGCGCTGGGCGTCTGGACCGTCACCGACTCCTGGAAGGTCAAGCGGATCCGCAACCGCGCCGACGTCCTGGTCGGCCCGTGCGACGTCAAGGGCCGGCCGACCGGCGAGCAGTACCCGGCGACCGCCGAGATCCTCGGCCCCGAGCGGACCGCCGCCTACCGGACGCTGCTGCGGCAGAAGTACGGCCTGCTGGGTGTGCTCACCCTGCTCGGCAGCCGGGTGCGGCGCGGCGAGCGCGGCACGGTCGGCATCCGGATCACGCTGACGGACTGAGCGGCTCCGGCAGGGCCGGCCGGTCCTGCGCCCGGGCGCAGGTGTCCAGGACCACCCGGGCGACCAGCTCAGGGTCGTCGTTCATCGGCACGTGCCCGCAGCCCGGCAGCCGGACCAGCCGGGCCGCCGGGAGCTCCCGCAGCGCGCGCACGCCCTGACGGCGCAGCAGGATGCGGTCCCGGCTGCCCCAGGCGACGGTGACCGGCACGTCGCCGGCGGCCCCGGTGAACCGCAGCCCGCGGCCGGCCGCGAGGGTGGGGCCGAAGCCGGTCGCCTCGCGCAGCGCCCTGGTCTCGGCGACGGCGGCGGCGGGCTCCCGGCGGCCGGGGCGGGCGTAGATGGAGCTGACCAGGAGCGCGCGGCCGGCCGCGGAGCGGGCGATCCGGCCGACGGCGGGCGGCGGCAGCAGCCGCGCGCCGAGCCGCATCCCGCCCAGCACCGCGTAGGCGTAGCGGCGTTCGGCCTCGGTCCAGAAGCCGGCCGGGGCGAGCGCCGTCACCGAGCGGGCCAGGCCGGCCCGGCCGAGGCCGAGGGCGAGCAGTCCGCCGAGGGAGTTCCCGGCGACGTGCGGGCGTTCGATCCCGAGTTCGGCGCAGAGCCTGCCGAGTACCGGCACCACCGCCTCCAGCCCGTACGGCACGCCCGGCGGCAGGGCGGGCGAGGCGCCGAAGCCCGGCAGGTCGACGGCGATCACCTCGTGCCGCTCGGCCAGCGCGGGCAGCACCGGCTCCCAGGCCTGCCAGTGGTGGCCCACGCCGTGCAGCAGCAGGAGCGGGCGGCCGGACCCGAGCCGCTGGTAGCGGACGGTCACCTCCCCCGGTCCGTGCGGGGCGGGCAGCGCGAAGGTGACGTCGGCGGGCATGCGGCTCCTCTGCTGGACGCGATGTCAGCAAGGATTACCGACGAGTAGCCCGCCCGGCAAGAGGTGCGCCCTGCCGGCCGCTCAGTACCGGACGGCCCTGACCACCACCGGCAGCAGCGTCTCCTCCGCCGGCCGGCGGCTGAACGCGACCGGGGAGGCCTGCGCCCCGACGGCGAGGTGCTCCGCGCCGACGATCGAACTGTCCACGGTCTTCCCGCTGGTGTCGGTGAAGTCGACCTGCACCGCGTACGAGGCGGTGTTCACCCCGTCGTTGGTGATGGTGACCACGACGGCGTGCAGCCCACCGGTCTGCGCCCGCGGCACCCCGGTGATGGTGACGTCGCCCAGCGCGTTGCCGCCGTTCTCCAGCGTGCCCAGCGCGGCCGCCGCGTTCTGCCGCACCTGCTCGCCCTGTGCCGAGGCGGAGGCCGCGAACGAGGCGGCGGCGGCCGAGCCGGACTCGGCGGCCGCCGACGCCGACGCGAGCGCCGACTCCGCGGTCGAGGCCAGCGCGGACGGCGGCTCCCCGGAGAACGACGACGGGTTGGGCGCCGTACTCAGCGTCGAGGCCTCCGAGCGGGTGACCGACGGATTGGTCGACGAACTGCTGCACGCGGCCAGCACCGCGGCCCCGGTCAGCGCGGCCACCAGCGCCACGGCCCGCGGCCCGGACCACCCCCGGCGAGCACCCTCGGCAGGACGGTTCGGGAAGCTATGGAGTTCACGCACCGGAGTTCCCTCTTCTGATCGGCGTCCAGCGGCCGACGACCGCTACGTCCCCATGCTTCGCAACGACCGCCCCCGCCGCGAAACCTGCTCCCCCGTTCGGGTACCCCCGGCCTCACCGACACCGTCGCCGACACCGGCCTCGGCTGCGGCCGGCGCTCCTGTTTCCGGCTCGACACCCCGCTGATGGACGGCGGCCCCGGCGCGTTCCCGGGGGTGAGGGCCGGGGTGGTGTTCCGGGCGTGGTGTTCCGGGGTGATGTGCGGGTGGTGGGAACCGGTGGGGGTGGTGGGCCGACTGGTGGGGGGTGAGTGAGATGACGCCGGGTGGCCGGCCGTGGAGTGTGGTGGCGGGGTTCGCCCTGCTGTTGGTGGTGGTGTTCGTGGCGGCGTTCGCGCTGGGGCGCGGGGCCGGACCGGTGTCGCCGGGGCTGACGCCCGGGAGCGGCGGGGGCGGCGGCGCGCCGGGGATGAGCGGGCACGACATGGGGGCGGGCCGGTGAGCGCCATCGCGGACGCGCCGGCCGGGGCGCCGGTCAGCACCGACCTGACGGTCGGCGGGATGACCTGCGCGGCCTGCGTCGGCCGGGTGGAGCGGACGCTGGCGCGGATCGACGGGGTCACGGCGGGCGTCAATCTCGCCACCGGGCGGGCGCGGGTGCTGCACCCGGCCGGGGTGGCCGTCGGGGACTTGGTCGCCGCGGTCGAGCGGGCCGGGTTCACGGCCACGCCGGCCGGGGCCGGGCAGCCGCCGGTGGACCGCGCCGAGGAGCCCGCGGAGCGGTGGCGACTGCTGGTGACCGCGCTGGCGGCGGTGCCGGTGGTGGTGCTGTCGATGGTGCCGGCGCTGCAGTTCCCGGCCTGGCAGTGGGTGTGCTTCGCGCTGGCCGTCCCGGTGGTGACGTGGGGGTCGGCCGGCTTCCACCGGCGGGCCCGGCAGGGGCTGCGGCACGGCACGGCGACCATGGACACGCTCGTCAGCCTCGGCGTGGTGGCGTCCTTCGGCTGGTCCGCGTACGCGCTGGTGTTCGGCGGGGCGGGTGGGCTCGGCATGCGGATGCCGTTCTCGCTGACCGCCGACGGCGGGGGCGGCGCGCACGTCTATCTGGAGGCGGCCGTCGGGGTGCCGCTGTTCGTGCTGGCGGGCCGGCTGCTGGAGGGCAGGGTGCGGCGGCGCACCGGTTCGGCGCTGCGGGCGCTGGCCGAGCTGGGGGCCAAGGAGGTGTGCGTCCGGGATCCGCGGTCCGGGCAGGAGCGGCTGATCCCGATCGAACAGCTGCTGCCCGGCAGGGAGTTCGTGGTCCGCCCGGGCGAGCGGGTGGCCACCGACGGGGTGGTGGTGGAGGGCGGCTCGGCGCTGGACCTCAGTCTGCTCACCGGCGAGAGCGCGCCGGTGGAGGTCGGCCCCGGCGATGCCGTGGCGGGTGCCACGGTGAACGTCGGCGGCGCTCTGGTGGTCCGGGCCACGGCCGTCGGTGCGGACACCCAACTGGCCCGGATCACCGCCCTGGTGGCGGACGCGCAGGCCGGCAAGGCGCGGGCGCAGCGGCTCGCGGACGCGGTGGCCGGGGTGTTCGTGCCGTGCGTCCTGGCGGTGGCGGTCGCGGTGCTCGGCTTCTGGCTGGGGGCGGGCGCCGATCCGCAGGCGGCGGTGACGGCCGCGGTCGCGGTCCTGGTGGTGGCCTGTCCGTGCGCGCTGGGCCTGGCCACGCCGACCGCACTGCTGGCGGCGACCGGCCGGGGCGCGGAGCTGGGCGTCCTGGTGCGCGGGCCGGAGGTGCTGGAGAGCCTGCGCCGGATCGACACCGTGGTCCTGGACAAGACCGGGACGCTCACGACCGGGCGCACCGAGCTCGGTGAACTCACCGTCGTGCCCGGGGTGGAGGCGGACGAGGTGCTGCGGCTCGCGGGCGCGGTCGAGCAACGCTCCGAGCACCCCGTGGGCCGGGCCGTCCTGTCGGCGGCCCGGGCGCGCTGCGGGTCGCTGCCGGCGGTGGCGGCCTTCGCGGCCACCGCCGGGGTCGGTGTCACGGGCAGCGTCGAGGGGCGGGCCGTCCGGGTGGTTCGGCCGGAGGACTCCTCGGCGGAGCTGCCCGCCGTCCTGGCCGGAGCGCGGGACCGGGCCGGGGCGGCCGGCCGGACACCGGTCCTGGTGGAACTGGACGGCCGTGCGGTGGCCCTGCTCGCGGTCGGGGACGCCCTGCGCTCCGGCAGCTGGCGGGCGCTGCACCGGCTGCGCGCGCTGGGGTTGGAGACCGTCCTGCTGACCGGGGACGGCCCGGGGGCGGCCCGGGCGGTGGCCGCCGAGCTGGGCATCGAGCGGGTGCACTGCTCGGCCTCTCCGGCGCGCAAGGCCGAGGTGGTCGCCGAGTTGCGGGCCGCCGGGCGGACCACGGCGGTGGTCGGCGACGGGGTCAACGACGCCGTCGCGCTGGCCTCGGCTGACCTCGGGGTGGCGCTCGCCTCGGGCAGTGACGCCGCGATCGGGGCGGCCGGGCTCACCCTGGTGCGGGGCGACATCGAGGCGGTGGTGGACGCCGTCCGGCTGGCCCGGCGGACGCTGGCCACCATCCGGGTCAATCTGCTCTGGGCGTTCGGCTACAACCTGGTACTGATCCCGCTGGCGGCGGTCGGGCTGCTGAACCCGATGCTGGCGGCGGTGGCGATGTCGCTGAGTTCGCTGCTCGTGGTGGGCAACAGCCTGCGGCTGCGGACGTGGCAGCCGGGGCGCGGCGCGGGCCGTCCGGGCGGCGGGCCGCGCCGGGGCGCCGCGGGGGTGGCCGGGTGAGCGCCCGGTCCGGCGGCCGGAGGGCCGCACGGCTGCGGGTGGTCGGGCCGCCGGTGGCCGCGGCCGCGGTGGCGCTGGCCCTGCTCGCCGGCTGGACGGCGGTCGGCGGGGCCGGGCGCCAGCGGCCGGTGGAGGCGGGCCCGGGCTGGGTGCTGCTGCCGGCGACCAGCGGGGCGAGCGCCACGGCGGCGTTCTTCACCGTCCGCAACCCGGGCGACATACCCGACGAACTCACCGGTGCGAGCTGGGAGTTCGGCGGCCGGATCACGCTGAAGCGGCATCGGCACGAGGGCGCGGCGGGCCGCTGGGAGCCGGCCGCCGTGCTGCCCGTGCCGGAGCGCGGCGAGCTGGCGATGGCGCCGGAGGACGCCGACCTGATGATCGTCGACCCGCCGGAGCTGCGGGCGGGGCAGTGGGTGGAGTTCACCCTCAGCTTCCGCCACAGTCCGGACCTGCGGGTGCGGGCGGAGGTCGTACCGCCCGGCGGGCGGCGCGCGGGCTGAGCCCGGGCGGCCGGCTGAGAGCAGGCGACGGACCGGGGCCGGGCGGCGGGCTGAGAGCAGGCGACGGACCGGGGCCGGGCGGCCGGCGGCGGTGCTCGCGGGCGAGCCGTCGACTCCGGCCAGAACGGGTGGCGTCATCGGTCTTCCTTCCGTTGCGGATCACGGACCACTGCGGCCGGGGCCGGTGCGTCCTGACCCGCCGTCGACTCCCCCACCCTCGTCCCGGGAGCGGCCCCGGTGCCAGGGACCGGCGGGCCCCGGCACCGGGGCCGGAAGTCCCGCCGGGTGTGTACACGACGGACCGGGCCCGGGCGAGGTCCGATGGTCCCGCCGCGGGTCCCCGTCCCGAAGCGCGGGGCTATCCCCGCCCGCCGCCGAGGGTGCGCGGGTAGGCCGGCTGGGCGGCGGCGGACTGGCGCAGCTCGGTGGCGATCAGCGCGGCCTGGACGCGCCGCTCCACGCCGAGCTTGGCCAGCAGAACGGGAGACGTGGTTCTTCACCGTCTTCTCGGCGAGGTAGAGGCGCTCGCCGATCTGCCGGTTGGTCAGGCCCTCGCCGATCAGGGCCAGCACCTCCTGCTCGCGTCCGGTCAGCTCCGGCCCGGTGGCGGCGGGCGGCGGCGGGGCCGCGTCGTTGCGCAGCCGGGTGAGCAGCCGGGTGGCGGCGGCCGGGTCGAGCATCGACCGGCCGGCGGCGACCGTACGGACGGCGGTGACCAGGTCGGTGCCGCTGATCTGCTTCAGCACGTAGCCGGCCGCGCCCGCCATCACGGCGTCGAGGAGCGCCTCCTCGTCGTCGAAGGAGGTGAGCATCAGGCAGGCCAGGTCGGGCATCCGGGAGCGCAGTTCGCGACAGACGGACACCCCGTCACCGTCGCCGAGGCGGACGTCCAGGACGGCGACGTCGGGGCGCAGGGCGGGGACGCGGACGAGGGCCTGCGCGGCGGTGGCGGCCTCGCCGACCACCTCCAGGTCGGGTTCGCCGTCCAGCAGGTCGTGGACGCCGCGGCGCACCACCTCGTGGTCGTCCAGCAGGAACACCCTGACCGGTGCCGGGGTGTCGGTACCGGCCGTCTCGCTCGCCATCTCGCGGCTCCACCTTCCTCGCGCCCGGCACACTGCCGCGGGCCCACCGCATCATCGCCGACCGGAGGGTGCCGGCCCAGGGCCCAACGACCCCATTCGGGCCGGCTGCCCCGAAGCGGCCCACCGACGGCACGGCCCACCCGGCGTCTCCCGGCCGACGCCGGCCCGGCGCGGCGCCCGGTCAGGGCCGGTGGCGGCGGGCGTTGGCGAGACCGATCAGCAGGAACGCCGTCGAGACCACCCCCGCGCCGGCTGCCGCTCCGCCCAGCCGGGAGGCGAACGGCCCGCCGGCGGTGAGCAGCAGGGACAGCGCACCGAGCGCGGCGACGGCGAGCCCGACGAGCAGCCAGCCCGCCAGGATCCGGGCCGCCGGGCGCGGGCCGCGTGGCACGGGGCCGGCGTCGAGCGTCGCCCAGCGCCGCCCGGACTCACGCTGCTCGCCCCGCCGGTGGCGGTACGCGCGGACCCGCAGGACCGCCCCGGCGACCAGGCCCGTCAGGGCGAACCCGGCGGCGGGCCGCCAGTCGGGGACGGCCGGCAGCACTCCCCCGGCGAGCGCGAGCCCCGCCCAGCAGACCACGCAGGCCGCGGCGGCGGTGCGGTGTCGCGGGGCCCGGGGGCCACCGCGACACCGCACCGGCGGCGGACCGGCGCTACCGGCCGGCGGCCCCGGCCGGGGTCAGCCGGTAGCCCGTCACCAGCTCCGGCCGGATGGCCACGAGGTGGTCCGTACCGGCGTCCACCCAGGGCGTCAGCAGCGCCCGGTACCGGGCCAGCAGGACCGGGTCGGTGACCGGGCGGGCGTAGCCGGTGACGACCACGCTCCAGCCGAGCCTGGTCCGCGGGTCGATGGCGTCGGCCTCGTAGGCGACCACCACGCCCGCCGCGTCGGCCCCGAGCGCGGCCGCGCCCAGCGCCGCCGCGTCGTCCGCCCGGATCACCACGGTGTCGTCGACCAGCAGGTGGTTGACCGGGCGGACGGCGGGCAGCGCCCGCAGCGTGAAGACGATCCGCCCGAACGGCGCGCTGCCGAGCAGCCGCAGCGCCTCGGCCCGGTCGATCGGCACCAGCCGGCGCGGCGGGGCCCCGGTGTGCGGCGGCCGACCGCCGCCGGGCGGCTGCCCCGCGAGGCGGCGCAGCGTCCGCAGCCGGTGGCGGACGGCCCCGTCTCTCACGAGGTGGCCGCGATCAGGCCGAGCAGGCCGTCGAAGCGCCGGTAGAGCACCCGGCCGCGCCGCGTCCCGGGCTGGGCGAAGAACAGGAACGGCAGGTCGGCGGCGCAGAGCCGGTCGACGGCTCCGGCCTCCGTCAGTTCGGGTGCGCCGACCGGGCTGAGGGTGAACGGGACGGCCGGGCGGGTGGGCGGCCCGGCGGCGCCGGTGCGCGCGAGCCGGTAGCCGGTGGGGCCGGTGCGGTAGACGACGGCGTCGGTCTCGGTGGCCGGGTCGGTGAACAGGTGGATGTCGAAGTCCATCGCGTCCATGGTCCGGGCCGCCGCGTCGGGCGAGCACCACACCAGGTGGGCCTCCTTGCGCCGCGCGATGTGGCGCGGGCCGGCCGAGGACGCCGCCACGGCGGGCCGGACGCCGGCGCGCGGCAACCCGGTGCACGGGTGCGCGGCGAACGGCGCCGCCACGGCGGCCACCGGCGCACCGTCGGCGCGCGACGGCCCGCCCTGCGCGGGAACGGCGGAGAGCAGACCGGCCCCGGCCGCCCGGCGCGGCCACGGCAGCGGCGTCCAGCCGGTGGTGACGGCCGTGATCCGGGCGCGCAGCCCGTCGGCCAGCCGGTCCAGGGCGGTGGACCGGTCGGCGGCGGCCTCCTGGACGCGGATCCGCCGCCCGTCCACCTCGGCGTTCACCTGCGCCAGCACGGCCCGCGCGCCGACCGGCCGGATCCGTACCCGGACCGCCTCGACCAGCGCGTCCGCCCCGCCCACCACTGCGGCGATCCGGGCCCTGGCGTCGATCGCGACCCCTCGCGCGAGCCCCTCGTCCACCTGTATCGCGACCAACTCGCCCACCTCAGGCCTCTCCTGTCCCGTCACGAAGTCCGCCGTCCCGTCACGTCTGCCCACCGGTACGCCCCGCACACCCGTCGGGCGCTCACGATCCCGCCAGCGGTCGGCGCCGGAAAGGGCCGAAGGGCCCGTTCGCGCGCGCCCGCGCGGGGCCCCCGGGGCCCGGGTCGTGCGCACCCCACCCGGCGGGCGGCCCGCCCGGCCCGGATCATGCGGGCGGAGCGCCACAAAGATGGGGGGCCGTCCCCCATGCCCCGGCGGCCGGGGCAGGGCAAGGATCAGCACGAGGGCGGCGGCTTCGACGGCGACGCGGCCCTCTCGCGGCATCGGAGGTGCGGTGGTGGCAGAGGTGGACGCCGTGCGCGGAGCGCACCCCGACGGGGGCGGCGTACCGGTTCAGGGCCCGGTCGCACCGGCGTCCGCCAAGGCCGCCACGACGCCGCACCCTCCGATGCCCGGCGACCCGCCGGCCCGGCTCCACGCAGCCGCCCCGGCCCCGCTGCACGCCACGGCGCCCCGGGTCCGGCGCACCCGGGCGGACCGGGCCGTCTGGTGGGAGCGGGCGCTGACCCCCGGTCTGCCCCGGCCGCCGGCCCGCCCCGACTGGGCCGCGTTCACCGAGGCCGCCGTCGCCGCCGCCCCCGTGCGGCCGATCGTGCCGCGCGCCGCCTACCCGGGGCTGACCGGCTTCGCCCTGGTCCTGGCGCCGTTCGCCGAGCGCGCCCTCGTCCGGCTGCCGGCCGTGCTCGACCCCGCCGCCCACCGCCCCGGCCGGCCCGGGCGGCTGGACGTCCCCGCCCTGCGGGCCGGCTTCACCGCCCGCCTCGCCCGGCGCCTCGCCCGGATCGCCGCCCGCACCCTGGTCCTCGAACTGCACACCGCGCGGACCGGCGGGCGGCTCGCGGGCACCACCCCGCAGGAACGGTTCCGCTCCTTCCTCGCCCTGACCGCGCGCCGCGACGGCCTCGCCGGGCTGCTCCGCGGGTACCCCGTCCTGGCCCGGCTGCTCGCGCAGACCTGCCTCGACGCCGCCGACACGCACGCCGAACTGCTCACCCGCTTCGCCGCCGACCGGCCGCTGCTGGTCGCCGGCCTGCTGCACGGCACCGACCCCGGGGCGCTGGTAGCCGTCGACTCCGAGGCCGGCGACCGCCACCGGCGCGGCCGCGCCGTCAGCGTGCTGCACTTCGCCAACGGCGCCGCCGTCGTCCACCGCCCCCGCCCGCCCGCCGCCCACCGGCACTTCAACGCCCTGCTCGGCTGGTTCAACGCGCAGCCCGGCGTGCCCCGGCTGCGCGCGCTCGGGCTGCTGGACCGGGGCGACCACGGCTGGACGGAGTACGCCGAGGCCCACCCCTGCCGCACCGGCTACGAGGTCGAGCGGTTCTACCGGCGCCAGGGCGCGCTACTGGCGCTGCTGCACGCCCTGGACGGCACCGACCTGCACTACGAGAACCTCGTCGCGGCCGGGGACCAGCCCGTCCTGGTGGACGTCGAGACACTGTTCCACCCGCCGGCCCGGGCCTGCCCGGCACCGGACCCGGCGGCCCGGGCCCTGGAGGAGTCGGTCCACCGGGTCGGCCTGCTGCCGCAGTTGCTGCTCGGCGACGAGGGCGCCGTGGACGTCTCCGGCATCGGCGGCGGCCGACGGTCCACCTCCCCGGTGGAGGGCGTGGACTGGACGGGCGCCGGCACCGACGAGATGCGGCTGGTCCGGCGCGCCCGCCCGCTCGCCGAGGCCCGCAACCGGCCCCGGCTGGACGGCGCGCCCGCCGACCCGGCCGAGTACACCGACGCGCTGGTGACCGGCTTCCGGGCCGGCTACACCGCCATCACCGGCGGGCGCCACCAACTCGTCGGCGCCCACGGCCTGCTGCGCTCCTTCGCCGAGGACGAAGTCCGGGTGGTGCCCCGCGCCACCCGGGTGTACGCACGGCTGCTGGACGAGTCGACCCACCCGGACGTGCTGCGCGACGCCGCCGCCCGGGGCGCCGTCCTGGAACTGCTGCGCACCGACGCCGTCGCCGACCCCGGCCGCCCGGAACTCGCCGACCACGAGCTCGCCGACCTCCGCTCCGGCGACGTCCCGCTGTTCACCACCCGCCCCGGCAGCCGCGACCTGTGGACCTCCACCGGCCGCCGGCTCCCCGGCGAACTCGCGGAGACCGGGCTGGCCCGCGTCGAGGCCAAGCTGGCGGCCCTCGGCGAGGTCGACCGCAAGGACCAGGAGTGGATCGTCCGGGCCGCGATGGCCGGCGCCGCCCCGACCCCCGCGCACCGGCCCGGCCGGCCGGCGCCGGAGAACGTCTGGGCCACCGCGCCCGAGCCCGAGCAGCTCCTCGCCGCCGCCCGGGGCGTGGGCGACCAGCTGGTCGCGGCCGCCTACCAGGGGCGGTCCCGCACCAACTGGCTCGGCCTGGAGCTGCTCGCCGACCGCTACTGGCGGGTCCGCCCGCTCGGCGCCGACCTGGCCGGCGGGTACACCGGCACCGCGCTGTTCCTCGCCCAACTGGCCGCCCTCACCGGCTCCGACCGCTACGCCGAGGTGGCCCGCCGGACCCTCGCACCCGTTCCCGGCCTGCTCGACACCCTCGGCGCGCACCCCGACCGGCCGGCCGCCGTCGGCTCGGGCGGCTTCGCCGGGCTCGGCGGCATCGCCTACGCACTCACCGAGATCGGCCGCACCCTGGACGACCCGCTGATCCGGCAGTGGACCGGCCCGGCGGTCGCGCTCACCGCGGCCGCCGCCGCCCGCGAGACGGACCCCGGGGTGCACAGCGGCACCGCCGGCGGCCTGGCCGCGCTGCTCGCCGTGCACACCGCCACCGGCCGGCCCGGGGCGCTGGCCGCCGCGACGGACTGCGCCGACCGGCTCGCCGCCCTGCCGGTGCCCGCCGCCGCCGGCTTCGCCCACGGCTCGGCGGGCACCGGCTGGGCGCTGCTGCGGTACGCGGACACCGTCGGCGAACCCGCCGACGGACCGCACCACCGGGCGGGCCTGGCGGCCCTGCACGCCGCCACGGCCGCGCGCGCCCGGGAGTCCTCCTGGTGCCGAGGCCGCCCCGGGATCGCCCTCGCGGTGGCCGACAGCCCGTCCGCCCGCGCGGACCGGCGGCTCGCCGAGTGGGTCCAGCGCGCCGTCCGCAACACCGCGCGGGCCGCCCCGACGGCCGATCAGAGCCTGTGCCACGGCGAGTCGGGCGTACTGGAGCTGCTCGGCCGAGGCGGCCCGGCCACCGGGCGGACGCCGTGGGTGCGCCGGGCGGCCTCGCTGCTGGCCGGCGTCGACCAGGACGGCCCGCGCTGCGGCACCCCCGGGTCCGTACCGCACCCGGGCCTGCTCACCGGCCTGGCCGGGATCGGCCACGGGCTGCTCCGGCTGGGCTTCCCCGAGCGGGTGCCGCCCGCCCTGCTGCTGCGCCTCCGCCCCCCGGCCGAAGGGCCGGCCCCCTGACCGCACGCCGCGTACCGTCCACGACGACCGAAGCGGCGCGGCGGGCGAGCACCGCTCGCCCGGGCCGAACCCGGCCCCACGCGCTCCACCGACGAACGGGAGTACCGCACCGCATGAACGACACCGACCTGGCACAGACCTGGAACCAGCCGGAGGCCCGGCCCGAGGAGGCGGTGGACCATCCCGCCGGGGACATCCGGCTGCGGGCCGGCGGCGGGCTGGGCCTGCGCTCGCAGCTCCTGTCCGCCGCCGGCGGCTCCGTCTCCCCGGCCTTCGAGTTCCCCACCATGACCGTCCCGATCTGACCGGACCGATCCGAGCGGCCAGGGGCACCGGGCAACGCCCGTGACACCCCGACAGCGATCGCCACGTCCCGGCCGTGAACGGCCCGGCGAACGGGCCGCACCACACCGACGCCGGACCGTGCGCCCCTGAGGGCGCGGCGGCCGCCACCGGGGACCGGGCAGCGCCCCGGTGGCGGACCGGAGCGGCGTCTCGCCGATGTGGCCGTACGGTGACCGGCCCGTGCCGGACAGGTGTTCGCTTCGTGGCCGATTCACCACTCTACAGATCGGAGAGGCCGTCAAGTAGCCTGCGGGCCATGCGGACCACTTCGTCGATCACCGTCGGCCGGGCAGCCGAGCTCGGACGGCTCGGCAGCGCGCTCGCCGCCGCCCGGCAGCGGTCCGGACGGGCGGTCTTCCTGCTCGGCGAGGCCGGGATCGGCAAGTCGCGGCTGGCCGGCGAGTGCGCCTACCAGGCCTACGGGCTGGGCCTGCCGGTCCTGCGCGGGCGCGGCAGCTCCACCGGGACGGTCACCCCGTTCCGGCCGCTGATCGAGGCGCTCTCCTCCCGCTTCCGGGCCGCCGGCCCGCCCACCGACCCCGAACTCGACCCGTACCGGCCCGCCCTGGCCCGGCTGGTGCCCGAATGGCGCGGGGCGGCGGCCTCGGCGGCCGGGGCCGGCGCGTACCCCGAGACGGTGGTCGAGCTCGCCGAGGCACTGCTGCGCCTGCTCGCGGTGCTCGGCCGGGACGCGGGCTGCGTGCTGCTCCTGGAGGACCTGCACGACACCGACGCGGAGACGGTCGCCGTCCTGGAGTACCTGGTCGACAACCTGGCCGGCCTGCCCGTCCTGCTGGTCGGCACCCTGCGGGCCGAGCCGGGCCCGGCGCTGGACCTGGTCCGGGCCGCCGAACGCCGCCGAGCCGCCGCCGTCACCGAACTGCGCCCGCTGCCGCCCGCCGACGTCCGGGCGATGGCCGCCGCCGTCCTGGAGAGCGACGCCGCCGACGTCCCGGCGGCCGTCCTGGAGACGCTGGCCGACCGCGCCGACGGCTCGCCCTACCTGATCGAGGAACTGCTCGCGGACATGCTGGCCGGCGGCGCGCTGCACCGGGCCGGCGGCCGCTGGGAGGTGGCCGGGGGCCTGCGCACCGGCGTGCCGAGCACCATCGTCCGCAGCTGGGGCCGGCGGATCGACCAGCTGGACCCGCCCGTGCGCGACCTGCTGCTCACCGCCGCCACCCTGGGCAGCCGGTTCTCGGTGGCCACCGTCCAACTGATCACCGGGTACGACGACCGGACGCTCTTCAGCCACCTGCGGTCGGCCTCCGAGGCCAACGTCATCGTGCCCGACGGCGCCGCGCCGGACCGCTACGCCTTCCGCCACACCCTCACCGCCGCCGCCGTCACCGCCGCCCTGGCCCCGGCCGAGCGGGCCGCCGTGGCCCGCCGGGCGGCCCGGGCGATCCTCCGCGCCGATCCTGAACTCGCGGACGAACGACGCCAGTTGGTCGCCTCCCTGCTGCTGGCCGGCGGGGACCGGACGGGCGCCGCCGTGCACTTCGCCGAGGCCGGCCGACGCGTGCTGGAGGCCGGCGCCGCCGGCTCGGCGGTGGTGCTGCTGGAGCGGGCGCACGAACTCGCCGGGGACGCCGAACGGGCCGCCGTGACCGAGCAGTTGCTGCCGGCCCTGGCCGAGGCGGGCCAGCTGGAACGGGCCTTCGAGCTGGTCCGCACGCTGCCCCCGGTCCGGCCGGAGCCGGCGGCGGCCCGCCCCGCGGCGGTCCGCGGCCCGGCCACCGACCGCCGGATCGACCTGCACACCCGGCTCGCCTGGGCGGCCGTGATGGCCGAACGGGCCGCCGAGGCCGCAGCCCAGGTCGCCGCCGCCCGCGCCCTCTCGGGTGCGCACCCGCGCCCCGAGCAGGACGCCGCACTCGTCGTGGTCGAGGGCCACCTGGCGCTCCTGCCCGACCACGCGCCCGCCGCGCCCACCGCGCCCGAGGGTGACGCGACCGCCGCCGGGGCCCCGGGCGACGAGCACCCCGGACGGGCCCGGCTGGCCCGCACCGAGGCCCTGGCCCGCCGGGCCGCCGAGGTCGCCGAGCGCTGCGGACTGCCGGTGGTCGCCTGCCAGGCCTGGCAGTTGCTCGCCCTGCTGGCCCGCGAACGCGGCTTCGACGACGCCGACGCCTGCCTGGAGCGGATGCTCGCGGTGGCCGAGGCCCACGCCCTGCCCGTCTGGCGGGTGGAGGCGCTGCTGCGGCTGGGCGCCAACGCCTTCATGCGCACCGGCGACGGCGCCCGCCTCGAACGCGCCCGGGAGGCCGCCGCCGGCCTCGGCGCGATCGTGCTCACCCAGACCCTGGACGGCCTGCTCGCCATGAACGCCGTCCTGCGCGGCGAATGGCGGACCGCCCGCGAGATCGTCGACCGCTGCCTGGACGCCACCGCCCGGCTGAACAACGTCCCCGCGCACCGCTACCTGCTGCTCGGCTCGGCGACCCTGGCCGCCCACCGCGGCCGGGGCCGGGAGATGGAGCGCGAACTGGTCCGGTTCCGCCAGGCCGGCGGCGAGGAGTCCTTCCTGATGCCCCTGCGGCACGGCCTCTGCCGCGCCATCGGCGCGCTGCTCGCCGAGGACCGCGCCGGGGCCCGGGCCGAACTGGCGGCCGGCCTCGCCTGGGAGCAGGAGCACCCCAACGTCTTCTACCTGGCCGGCCGGCACGGGCTGCACCCGCTGCTGGAGGTCGCCGAGGGCCACTGGCAGCGCCCCGACCTGACCCGGGCCACGGCCGCGCCCGCCACCGAACTCGCCTGGAACCGGCAGTTCCTGGGCTTCGCCGAGGCCGTGCTGCTCGGCCGCGAGGGCCGGCCGCGGGACGCCGCCCGCGCGGTCGACGAGGCCCGCGCGGCGGCGGCGCCCTTCCCGCTCGCCCACCACCTGGCGCTGCGGCTGACCGCCGAAGCCGCCCTCGCCGACGGCTGGGGCGATCCGGTGGGCTGGCTGCGCACCGCCGAGGAGTACTTCCACGAGGCCGGCGTCCAGCCGGTGGCGGCCGCCTGCCGGGCCCTGCTGCGCCGGGCGGGCGCCAGCGTCGCCCAGCACCGCGGCGGCCGCGACGCCGTCCCCGCCGGGCTGCGCAGCTGCGGGGTGACGCTGCGCGAGTACGAGGTCCTCGCCCTGCTCACCGACCGCCCCGGCAACCAGCAGCTGGCCCGGACGCTCTCCATCTCCCCCCGCACGGTGGAGAAGCACGTGGCCAACCTGCTCGCCAAGACCGGCCGCCCGGACCGCGCGGCCCTCTGCGACCTCGCCGCGGAGCTCTGCGCCGGACCGTGACGGGCCGGCCGCCCCGCCGGTCCCGCCCCGCCGACCGCGCGGCTCTCCACGGCCTCGCCGCCGGACCGTGACGGCTCCGGGACCGGCCCCCGGCTCAGGGAGCGAGCCGGACGATCTCGCCGAGTTCCAGGGCCGCGTACACCGCGCCGTCCGGAGCCACCGCGATGCCGTGCGGTTCGGCGGCCGGCACCGGCAGCTCGTACCCGGCGTAGTGGCCGTCGGCGGTGAGCGAGCCGAGCCGGTTGCCGGCCCACTCGGTGAACCAGAGCCGGCCGTCGGGGGCGGCCGCGACGGCGTGCGGCCGGGCGGCCCGGTCGGGCAGCGGATGCTCCGTCACCCGGCCGTCCACCGTGATCCGGCCGACCTGGCCGGCGCCGATCTCGGCGAACCAGAGCGCACCGTCGCCACCGGCGGCGATGCCGACGGGCGCGGCCCCCTCGGTCGGCAGCGGGTGGACGGTGATCTCGCCGTCGACGGTGATCCGGCCGACGGCCCCGGCCTGGTTGAGGGTGAACCAGAGCGCGCCGTCCGCCCCGGCCGTGATCATCGACGGGAAGGCGCCGGTCACCGGCAGCGGGTACTCCGTCACCCGGCCGTCCACGGTGATCCGTCCGATCCGGTCCGCGTTCAGCTCGGTGAACCAGAGCGCGCCGTCCGGGCCGGCCGCGATCCCGTACGGCCCGGCGGCCTCGGTCGGCAGCCCGAACGACCGCTCCCGGCCGTCGGTGCCGATCCGTCCGATCCGGTGGTCCCGCATCCGCGCGTACCAGAGCGCGCCGTCCGGCCCGGTCGTGATCACCGACGGTCCGGACCCCGCGGAGCCCGTCCCGAACCGCCGCACCGACCCGTCCGCCGCCAGCCGCCCGATCTCCCCGGCGTGCACCATCGTGAACCAGACACCGCCGTCCGGCCCCACCGTGATGCCGTACGGACCGGCCTTCCCGTCCGCCACCCGGAACCGCTCGAACTCCCCGCGCATCCCCGCTCCTCGACTGTCGCGACGTGATCGTCTCCATGCTGTCACGCCGTCACCAGCCGTTGTCGGTGGCGTCGTCTACCGTCCTGGGCCATGGGGATCTACCTGGTGAGCGTGGCCGCCGACGACTGGCGCGACGAGGAGGTGCTCGGGCCGGTGGCCGGGGCGGTCGACGCCGAGCTGGGCCGGCGCGGCCTGGCGCCGTTCGTCTGTCCGGAGCCCGTCCGGGCCGGGCGGCGCCCCGGCACCCGGTTCGAGGAGAAGCTCCACCGTCCGATCGGCAGCTTCGACCGGCTCTGCCGGGCGCGGTCCGACGACACCCACGAGGCGCTGCTCGGCTGGGAGGTGCTGCTGCCGGTCGACCTCGCCGACTCCGTGGTCCTGCCGGCGCGGTCGGAGGACGACGACCCGACGACGGTCGGCGGCGCCCGGCGGGCGCTCGCCGCCGCCCGGCGCCTCGCCGACCGGCTCGCGCTGCCCGCCGGGATACCCGAGCACTGCGACGGCCTCGCCCTGGGCCGCTGGTTCGACGGCCCGGCGGCCGTCGCGGCCGCCACCGCCCCCGGCCCCTGGAGCGAGGACCTGGACGCCGCCTACTACGCCGCGGTCTACCTGCGGGCGGCCGAGCACGCGCTCCGGCGCGGCTGCCCGGTGGCCTACTCCTGACCCGGCTCCCCGCCGGCGTCCCCGTCCTCGCGGTCGTCCCCGCCCGCGCCGGCCGGAGCCGCCCCGCGTAGGCCGCGGCCGACGGGGTCCGCGGTGCCGCGCAGGACGGAGACCACGCCCACCCCGGCGGCGCAGATCGGGACGGCCAGCAGCGCCCCCAGGATGCCCGCGATTCCGGCACCCGCCACCACGGCGACCATGATGGTGGCCGGGTGCAGCTCGACGGTGCGGCTCTGGATCACGGGCTGGAGGATGTTCCCCTCGACGACCTGGACGGCGAGGACGATGCCGAGCGCCCAGAGCGCCGTCCCCAGCCCCCCGTCGGCCAGCGCGACCAGGACGGCGACCGTCCCGGAGAGGAAGGCCCCGACGAACGGGATGTACGCGCCCATGAACACCAGCGCGCCGAGCCCGGGCGCCCCGGGGATGTCGAGCACGAGCAGGCCGACGGTGATGAAGAAGGCGTCGATCAGGGCGATCAGGGTGGTGCCCCGCATGAAGCCGGCCATCGCCTCGAACGCCCGGTCCGCGCAGGCGACGACCGTCTCGGCGCCGCCGCCCGGGAGGTGCGCGCGGAGCGCCTCCGGGGTGCGGTGACCGTCGCGGAGGAAGAAGAAGACCAGGGCGAGCGCCAGCACCGCGCCGGTGAGGATCTGGGTGGCGAGGCCGAGGCCGGAGAGCACGCCGTTGGTCACCGTGGAGATCAGCGAGCTGGTCTCGCCCGAGGCGTTGTCCAGCGCGTGGCGGATCTTCTCGCCGACCGGTCCGAGCCAGTCGGCGAGCCGGTCCCCGGCCTCCTGGAGCGACTCGGCGATCTGCGGGGCGCTGTGCACCAGCGAGTTGACCAGCAGGGCGATCACCCCGCCGACGGCGGCGACCAGGAGGGCGCAGGTCAGCCCGGCGGCGGCGCCGCGGCCGAGCCCGCGGCGGACCAGCCACGGCATCACGGGGTAGAGCAGCGAGGTGCCGAGCAGCGCCAGGATGACCGGCACGGTCGCCGCGCGCAGTTCGACCAGGGCGAAGACGACCAGCGAGGCGACGGTGATCAGGAGGATGACCGCGACCGACCAGGCGGCCGCCGCCCGGACCGGGGGCGGCAGCATCAGATAGGGCCTGCGGTGGTCCGCCCACCGCTCGCCGGGAGCCCTGTCGGGCGGAAGCTCCCCCACCATGTCCACCTCCGCCTGGCTCGACCGGTCCAATTTCCCCATCTCAGCAGATGATCTGACCGATCGCCCGTTATGTCCGACCCCTGGCGTGCCCGGCGCGACCGCGCGGCGGGATCGGGCTTCCGGACGTCCACGCCCGTCGCCGACCACCGGCAGAGCCGATTCAACCGGCCCCGGCCCGGCCGGGCCCGGAGGAATCGCGGAGCCTCACCCCATCGGGAACGGCGCCTCGCACCCCTGTGGCCCGGTCGAACGCCGGACCTACCCGGCCTCCTCGAAGCGGACCGCCCCGCCCCCGCCGGCGAAGGCCAGCACCCGCTCGGCCTCCGCCTCCGCCTCCCGCCGGTCATCCCGGCCAAGCGCCGCGAACGGACGGACCGCCACCGCCCGCTCACCGGCCGGGCCCTCGGTCAGCTGCCAGCTCCCGGCGACCAGGCCGTCGACCAGCACCGTCCCGAGCACGATGCCGTTCTGCGTCATCACCCGCGGCCGGTACTCCTCGGGCAGCACCCGGGTGCGGTCGGCGTGCGAGAGCAGCAGGTTGTCGAAGGGCGCCAGCAACCGGACGGGCGCCGGGACGGCCGGGTCGGGCCGGGGCGCCCCCGGCAGGTCGTACAGCAGCCGGCCGTGCTCGTCGCGGAAGGTGACCAGCTCCGGCGCGAGCCGCTTCAGCACCGCGCCCAGCCGGCTGAGCCCGCACCACTTCTGCAGGTCGGCGACGGTCGCCGGCCCGAAGGCGGCGAGGTAGCGCAGGGCCAGCGCGTCCAGCGAGGGCGCCCGGTCCAAGGGCCGGCCCAGCCAGGACTCGGCGGTGGTGTGCGCCGCCGCCCCGCTCCGGCCCCAGAGGCCGCGCGGCGGCACCTGGACGAGCGGCAGCAGGCAGCGCGCGGCCTGGGCCAGGGCGGCGGGGTCGCGGTCGGGCCGGCCGGCGGCGAGCACCCCGCCGAGCTGCTGGAAGGTCAGCGGCCGCTCCTCCAGCAGCACCCGCGCCTCGTCGGCGAGCGCGGTGAGGTCCAGCCCGGCGAGCCGCTTGCCGTAGGCGGAGCGCAGGCCCTGGTCGAGCACCGGCTGGACGAGCGGGCGCAGCGTCCGGCAGTCGTCCGCCGTCACCAGGTGGATGGTGCCGCGGTGGAGGGCGATCCGGACCACCTCGCGCCGCTGGAACAGGTCGTCGAGCAGGTCGGGCGTGAAGCCCTCCAGCCGGCTGAGCAGCCCCAGGTAGGGCGGCTGCGGCACGGCCTGGGCCTGCAGCCCGCCGAGGTGGCCGACCATCGCGGCCGGCGTCATGGCGCTGCGGGCGAGCAGGTGCTGACGGGCCAGCAGGGCGCGGCCGAGCGCGCGGGTCCCGAGGACGGGCGGTCCGGTCACCGGCGGCCGTCCAGCACGTCGCGCAGCACGCCGATCCGGTTGCTGGTGATCGAGTCCACCCCGGCGGCACGCAGCCGGCGCATGGTGCGGCGCAGGTCCGCGGTCCAGGTGGAGACGGCGAGGCCGGCGCCGTGGGCGGCGGCGGTGAACTCGGCGGTGGCCAGGCCGAACGGCGGGTTGAGGTAGCGCGGGCGCAGGTCGTCCAGCAGGGCGCGGGCGGGCAGTCGCGGCTGCTTCCAGGTCAGCGCGATCTCGGCGTCGGGGGCGAGCGCGCGGACGGCGAGCATCGCGGTGGCGGGGCCGCAGAAGCCGACCCGGTGCTCGGCGCCGAGTCCGGTGACGGCCTCCCAGGCGGCGGCGACGGGGTGCGGGTCGTCCAGGTCGATCAGCAGCCGGGCGGCCGGGGACGCGGCCGCGGCCTTGAGCGCCTCGGCGAGCGTGGGCACGGCGAGGTCTCCGTCGCGCAGCTCGTCGAGCTGGTCGAGGGTGACCCGGCGGAGGGCGCGGGGATCGCCCCAGAGCCGTTCGAGGGTCGCGTCGTGCAGCAGGACGGGCACGCCGTCGCGGGTGAGCCGGACGTCGACCTCCACCGCGTCGGCGCCGGCGGCCAGCGCGGACTCGACGGAGGGCAGGGTGTTCTCGCGGTACCGGTACGGGTCGCCCCGGTGGGCGACGGCGAGCACCGGGCGACGGGTGGCGTCGGAGGCGGCGGTGGGGTTCATCGGGGCCCTCATCGGATCAGCCCCGCGAGCCACGGGGACAGGTACTGGTGGGTGACGGACTCGCGGTAGCTCGGCTCGCCCGGCACGGTGACGATCAGCGTGCAGGAGGGCGGGAAGGTCCGCTGCTTCACGTGGACCAGCCCGTTCCAGACCGCGTCGAGGAAGGCGGGCACGCTGTCGCGCGGTACGTCGAAGGCGATGTCCTCGACGGTGACGACCGCCTCGTCGTGGGCGAAGAGCCGGACGGTGAGCCCGGGGCGGCCGGTGATCTCCAGCAGGGCCTCGTGCGGGATCGCGTCGAGTCCTTCGGCGCGGTCGTGGCCGCCGACCAGTCCGGCGAAGGTCTGGTCGCGCCCGATGTCGTGGGAGGCGCGCACCTCGCGGCCGTGCCGGGCGGCCATCGCCTCGACCGCGAACACGGCGCTCTGGGTGGACGGCAGCGGCGGGTGGGGCATCGAGTGGCGGTCCTCTCGTCGGCGGGGGTTCGGCTGTGCGCTCGCCCGGCTCTCCCGGGCGGGTGGTCAGCGCAGTTCGACCATCACATTGGTCGACTTGATGACCGCCGTCGCGGGCGCTCCGGGCACCAGCCGGAGCTCCTCCGCCGACTCCCGGCTGATCAGCGAGACCACCCGGAACGGCCCGGCCTGGATCTCGACCTGCGCGGCCACGTCACCGAGCACCACGTCGGTGACGATGCCGGGGAACCGGTTGCGGGCCGAGGACGGCCGCCCCTCGGCCTCGGCGTTCTCGGGCCGGGCGAGCTCCCGGGCGAAGGCGGCCAACTGGGCGCCGGGGATGATCCGGTGGCCGTGCTCGTCCCGCTCGGCGGCGACCCGGCCGGCGTCCACCCAGCGCCGCATGGTGTCCGAGCTCACGCCGAGCATCGCCGCGGCCTCGCCGATCCGGTACGGGTTGACCGGCGCGTCGGACTGGCCCATGTGCGACTCCTGACGGTGGTTCGGTAGCACGTCCGGTGGCGCGTGCGGTGTCACGTGTGACACCCCGTCCGGCTTCCCGGCGGGGCGGCGGCGCGGTCCGGCCGCCCCCGCCATCCTGCCGTACCGTCCGCCCGCCCGGCCAAGCGGAGCACCGTACGCCCGCCAGGGCCGCCCCCCGCGCCCGGTCCGGTGCGCCTAGGGCTCGCCGAAGAGGTCGCGCCGGACGGCGTCGCCGGCGGTGAGGACGGCGCCGGCGAGCACCGCGCCGCCGCCCGCCGTACCGGCCCGGACCTCGGTGCGCAGCGGGGAGAGCCCGGCCAGGCGGCGTTCGACCCGGCCGGCGAGTTCGGCCCCGCCGGCCCGGCCGACCTCGCCGCCGAGGACGACACAGCCCGGGTCGAGGACGACGCAGACCGCCGAGGCGCCGACCGCGATCCGCTCGGCCAGCTCGTCCAGGAACGGCCCGCCCGGCTCGCCCTCGCCGCACGCGCCGAGCGCCGTCCGGACGGCGGCCTCGGCGGCCGCGGCGTCGTCGGCCGGGCCGGCGGGCAGGCCGTGGGCGCGGGCGAGGCCGCAGACCGCCGCGCTGCCGACCAGGCCGTGGAACCCGCCCTCGCACCCGGCGGCGCTGGGCAGGCCCGCGGTGCCGGGGACGGGCAGGAAGCAGATCTCGCCGGTGCCGCCGGAGGCGCCGCGGCGCAGCCTCCCGTCGAGGATCACCGCGGCACCGACGCTGTGGCCGAGCCAGACCAGGACGAAGGTCTGCTGCCCCCGGGCGACGCCGATCCGGTACTCGGCGCGGCCGGCCAGGTTGACCTCGTTCTCCAGGATCACCTCGGTGCCGGGCAGTGCCTCCAGGGCGGTGAGCAGTTCGGCGTGCCAGCTCGGCAGCGCACCGGTGCTGTAGAGCCGGCCGGTGGCGGGGGCGACCAGTCCGGGGGCGCCGACGGCGACGGTGTGCAGCCGGTCCACCCCGGCCCGGCCCGCGGTCTCGCGCAGGGTGCGGACGATCCGTTCCGCCGTACCGGCGTCGCCCCGGCCCTCGACCGCCAGCTCGGCGGAGGCCAGGGTGTGCCCGGTCAGGTCGGCGACGACCAGGCTGACCCCGCCCGCCCGGACGTCGATCGCGGCGAGGTGGGCGCGCGAGGCGACCAGCGCGTACAGCCGGGCGTTGGGGCCGCGCCGCTGCTCGCCGCGCTCGCCGACCACGGCGACCAGGCCGGTCCGCTGCAGTCGTTCCAGCAGGTCGGCGACGGTGGGGCGGGAGAGCCCGGTGAGGTCGCGGAGCTCGGTGGCGGTCAGTGGCCCCTGGTCGAGCAGCAGGTTGAGCGCCAGCCGGTCGTTGATCGCCCGGGCGGTGCTCGGCGTGGCCGTACGCACGGTGGTCATGGGCGTCATCCTTCCAGAGTGTTTCTATCAGGGTCCCTTCCTGATAATTTATCGGACGACGCCACCCGCGCACGAACCACGCGATGGCGGGCATCACTCAACAGGAACCACCCCACAGGGCACCGTCGCGCCACGGCGCGGCCGGGAGGGAACACCGGATGACCGACAGCCTGACCACAGGACCACCTCACGGCCGGCCGGCCGCCGGGCCCCTGGCGCACCCGCGCCGCGCCAGGGCGAGCATCGCGCTGGTCTTCGCCGTGCACGGCGCGGTCGGCGGCACCTTCGTCACCCGCATTCCCTGGCTCCAGGACCGGCTGGACCTCTCCCCCGGCCAGCTCGGGCTCGCCCTGGTGATGCCGGCCATCGGCTCCTCCCTCGCGATGCCGCTGGCCGGCCGGTTCGTCCACCGCTACGGGGGCCGGGCCGCGGTGCGCGGGCTGCTGTCGATCTGGTGCCTGGCGCTCACCCTCCCCGCCCTCGCCCCCTCGCTGCCGCTGCTCTGCCTGTTCCTGCTCGCCTACGGTGCGACGGCGGGCATGGCGGACGTGGCGATGAACGCCCAGGGCGTGGAGGTCGAACAGCGGCTGGGCCGCTCGATCATGTCCGGACTGCACGGGATGTGGAGCGCGGGCGGGCTGGTGGCCTCGGCCTTCGGCATCCTCGCCGCCCACCAGGACCTCGACGCCCGGCTCCAGCTGGCCGTCACCGCCGTGGTGCTCCTCTGCCTGGCCCAGCCGGTCTGCCGGGGCCTGCCCGACCTGCGGGCGGCCGAGGAGGACGAGGCCCCGCCGCGCTTCGCCCTGCCGCCGCGCAGCTCGCTCGTGATCGGCCTGGTGGGCTTCTGCGCGGTGTTCGCCGAGGGCGCCTCGATGGACTGGAGCGGCGTCTACCTCAAGGACGTCACCGGCGCCTCGGCCACCGTCGCGGCCGCCTCGTACACCGCGTTCGCGCTCACCATGGCCGCCAGCCGGCTGGCGGGCGACGCGGCGATCCGCCGCCTGGGCGCCGTGCGGGCGACCAGGATCAGCGGCGCGGTCGCCACCACGGGCGGCGTCCTGGTGGTCCTCGCCGACAGCCCGGCCCCGGCCATCGCGGGGTTCGCGCTGATCGGCATCGGCATCGCCGTCGTCGTCCCGCTCGCCTTCGCGGCCGCCGGCCGGATCGGCACCAACCCGAGCCAGGCCATCGCCGGCGTCGCGACGGTCACCTACACCTCGGGCCTGGTGGCGCCGGCCATCATCGGGGCGCTCGCCCAGGCCACCTCGCTCACCGTCTCCTTCGGCGTGGTCGCGGCGCTCGCCTTCGCCCTGCTGCTGAGCGCCGGCGCCCTGCGCCGGGCCGAGCCGGGCGCCGGGGCGGCGGCCACCGACCACCCGCCGACCGCCGGGAAGCGGGCCACCGAAAATGTGATCGCACCGTTCTCGAAATAGCCTTACCAAGGTAATTCTCGGGCGATATAGTGGCCCCGCACAATTGAATTCTTCGCTAATATCGCCGACTGTCGGATGCATGGAGCATCCGGCAGTTCCGCGACCAGTGGAGGAATTCTCCCGTGTGCTACGACGCCGACTCCGCGCCCCCCGCCTTCACCCCCGCCGGCAGCGCCCTGGCCGAATCCGCCGATCTCACCCTCGTCTCGGGCGACGGCACGGAATTCGCCGCCTTCCTGGCCCGGCCGGTCCGGCCGACCGGCCGCGGCGTACTCGTCCTGCCGGACAACCGGGGCCTTTCCGATTTCTACCGGGCGACCGCCGTCCGGCTCGCCGAACAGGGCCACCCGGCACTCGCCGTCGATTACTACGGGCGCACCGCCGGCGCCGGGCCGCGGGAGCGCGGGCCGGAATTCGGCGAGCTCCCGCACCTGTTGCCGCACCTGCTCGCCCTCACCCCGGACGGCCTCGACGCCGACCTCACCGCGGGCATCGGCCGGCTGCGCGCGACCGGCGTCACCGAGGTCGTCGCCCTGGGCTTCTGCTTCGGCGGCCGCCAGGCGTTCCGGGCCGCCGCCCCCCGGTTCGGCCTCGCCGGTGTGATCGGCTACTACGGCTACCCCGACGCCATCAACGGCGCCCCCGGCCCCATCCAGCTCGCCCCCGGGCTGACCGCCCCCGTGCTCGCCTTCTGGGGCGGCGCCGACGAGCACATCCCCGCCGAGACGGTCGCCGCCTTCGACGCGGCCCTCACGGCAGCCGGCTGTTCACACGAGTTCATGACTTTTCCTCAGGCGCCGCACAACTTTTTCGAACTGGGCGCCGTCGAACACACCGACGCGGCCAGGGAGTCCTGGCTGCGCCTGCTGGCCTTCGCCGCCGCCCCGGGCCCGTCCGGAGCGGCCTGACCCGGCCGGCGACCGTCACGTCCACAGCACAGGGGGACTCATGACCGGCCGAACCAGCAGCAAGCGACGCGTCGGCTCCGCCGCCGCCGTCGTCACCCTCGCCCTCGGCGGCGCCCTGGCGGCCGCCGCGCCCGCCTCGGCGGCGGGCATGAACTACAAGCCGATCAGCACCGCCACCGACGTCGAGGTCCGGGTGCAGTCGAGCGGCAAGTGCCTGGAGGTCGCCGACTGGCGCACCGACGACGGCGCCCCGGTCCGCCAGTGGACCTGCACCGGCGGCGACAACCAGAAGTGGCGGTTCACCGACGGCTACGCCGTCAACGTCCACAGCGGCAAGTGCCTGGAGATCCCCGGCTACTCCACCGCCCCGGCCGCCCGGGCCGACCAGTGGACCTGCGACAAGGGCGCCAACCAGCGCTGGGGGGTCGTCAACGACAGCCAGGGCTCGCTGGCCGTCGTCAACTTCCACAGCGACCTCGTGCTCGACGTCAACAGCGGGACCGCCGCCGACGGTGCCCCGGCGATCCAGTGGTACCCGACCGGCGTGTCCAACCAGCGCTGGTACTTCAACCCGTCCGTGGTGCTGTAGAGCCGGCCCCGCCCCGGCGGGGAGCACCGCCACCCCGCCGGGCACCCCGGCAGACCCGAGCACCGCACCGACCCAGGGGGACCAGATGACCGACCGCTCCACAACGGGGCGACGCCTCGTCCCGACCGTCACCGCCCTCGCCCTCGCCACCGGCCTGGCCGTCGCCGCACCGGCCGGCCCGGCCCGGGCGGCGACCTCCGCCCCCTTCCAGATCGGGAACCTCGCCACCTACAAGTGCCTGGAGGCGGCCGACTGGCGCACCGACGACGGCGCCCCGGTCCGCCAGTGGACCTGCACCGGCGGCGACAACCAGAAGTGGGTCTGGACCGACGCCGACCAGCTCGTCAACGTCCACAGCGGCAAGTGCCTGGAGATCCCGGGGTACAGCGGCGACCCCGGCACCGCGGTCGGCCAGTGGACCTGCAACGGCGGCGCGAACCAGGTCTGGAGCGACGCGAGCCGGCTGCACAGCGGGCTCCGCCACCTCGTCAACGCCCACAGCGGCCGCTACCTCGACGTGGCCGGTGGCAGCACCGCCGACGGCGCGCCGGTGATCCAGTGGGGCCTCAACGGGGCGGACAACCAGGTCTGGTACTACTCGCCGTTCCCGCCCGGACCGCACCACTGACCATGCCGAAGCCCGCCCGACCACCCGACACCAGGGGGATCCGATGACCGCGCTCCGCACCGCTCAGCTCCGCACCTCTCCGTTCCACCGCCTCGGCGCGGCCACCGCGGCGCTCGCCGCGGCCGGCGTGCTCACCGCCGCCGTCCCGACCACGGCGCAGGCCTCCGTCCCGGTCGTCGTGACCAGCCCGACCGAGGTCCGCAACGCCATCACCAACAAGTGCCTGGAGGTCACCGACTGGCGCACCGACGACGGCGCCCCGATCCGCCAGTGGACCTGCACCGGCGGCGACAACCAGAAGTGGGCCTGGACCGACGCGAACCAGCTCGTCAACGTCCACAGCGGCAAGTGCCTGGAGATCCCCGGCTTCAGCACCGCCTGGGGCGTCCAGGCCGACCAGTGGGACTGCAACGGCGGGCTCAACCAGATCTGGTCGGAGACCGTCGTCCACCACAGCGGCATCCGCTCGCTGACCAACCGCAGCAGCGGCCTCGTGCTGGACCTCCCCGGGACCAACCCCGCCGACGGCACCCCGATCATCCAGTGGGAGCGCAACTACGGCTTCAACCAGGCCTGGATCTACTCCCCCGCCCAGCACGGCACGCCCAGCTGACCGGCGGCCGCGTCAGAAGCCGCCGCCTCAGGGCCGCCCGGTGACCGGCCGGTCGCCGGGGGGGTCACCGGGGTGAACCCAACGCCCGGAGCACCGGGCCGCCCGGTTAGGCTCGGGCGGTGCCCGCACCCGCACCCGCACCCGCATCGCCCGCGCCCCCGCCGACGCCCGACCCGACGCCGCCCCGGCCCGCGTCGCGGCTGCGCGCGCCCTGGCCGCGGTTCGCCCTGCTGGTGGTGATCCTCGCCGCGGCGGCCGGCTCGCTGCTGCTCTGGAGCCCGTCGACGCTGCTCTCCGACGGGCTCCCGGCCGGGGTGCCGGAGTACTGGCTGGCACCCGCGTTCACCGCGGTCTACGCGGTCGGCACGCTGGCCTTCGTGCCCCGCCCGGCGCTCAACGCGGCGGCGGGGCTGCTGCTCGGCATCCAGCAGGGCATCCTGCTGGCCGTGCTCGGCACCACCCTGGGCGCGGCGGCGGCCTTCGCCCTGGGCCGGCTGCTCGGCCGCGACGCCCTCCGCCCCTATCTGCGCGGGCGCCTGCTGACCGCGCTGGACCGCCGGTTCACCGAGCAGGGGTTCCGCAGCGTGCTGCTGCTGCGCCTGCTGCCCGGGCTGCCGTTCCAGGCCGGCAACTACGGCGCCGCGTTCTCCGGCGTGCGGTTCCTGCCGTTCCTGACCGCCACCGCGATCGGCGTGGTACCGACCACGGCGGTGTACGTCACGGCCGCGGCCAGTGCCGGGGAGCCGGGTTCGGCCGCCTTCCTGCTGTCGGCCGGCGCGATCGCCGTCCTGGCCGTCGGCAGCCTGGTGTCGGTGTGGCGGGCCGCCGCCCGCCGCCGCGTCCCGCAGGCCTGAGCCGGACAGCCCGGCCGGCGGCCCGGCGCGCCCGGCGACTATTCGGTCGCCCCGGCCCCACCGGGTGCGCCAGGATGGCCGCCATGACCAACGACCCGATCCCCGCCGTCGACCGGCCCGAGCCCCCGTTCGCGGCGGACGAGACGGCGATGCTCACCGCGTGGCTGGAGTTCCACCGCGCCACCCTCGCCCGCAAGTGCGAGGGGCTGGGCGCCGACCAACTGCGGCTGCGCGCCGTCCCGCCGTCCTCGCTCTCGCTGCTCGGCCTGGTCCGGCACATGGCGGAGGTCGAGCGCTACTGGTTCCGGATCATCCTGCTCGGCGAGGAGCCCGGCACCGCGGGCCTCTACTGGACCGAGCAGCACCCGGACGGCGACTTCGACTTCGTCGACTCCGCCGACGCCGCGGAGGACTTCGCCACCTGGCAGGGGCAGATCACGGCCGCCCGGGCCGCCTGCGAGGGCCTGCCGCCGGAGACGGTCGGCAAGCGACCGCGCCAGGGACGGGAGGTGACGCTCCGCTGGATCCTGGTCCACATGATCGAGGAGTACGCCCGGCACAACGGTCACGCGGATCTGCTGCGCGAATTGGTCGACGGCGTCACCGGCGAGTGAAATCGTTCCCACATCGTTGACAGAAGGTCAATTCGGCGGTGACCACGACCGATATGGTCTACGCGCGCAACCGTCCGCCGTTCCGCTGCGTCGCAACTGTTGCCCGGGTTCGCCCGGGTTTCCGGCGCGGCACGACTCGTACGGGGGTCGCGAGCGGGCACGGGACCGGTGATCAGTGCGATACTCGGACAGTTCCGACGAGTGGATGACGTGTCAAAAGGACACGCGCACCGGGGGACCTGTACGGAACGAGGCAGGGAGGCGCGGCATGGGAGCACTTCGCGACGAGCACCACAACGGGTGGCTGATGCCCTCCGGGAACTACCCGGCCGCGGTGTACGACGACGAGTGGATCGAGCAGGAGACGGTACCGTCCTCCCCGGCTCCCACGAAGATCGTCTCCCTGCGGCCGACGGGCTTCGAGGCCGCGCGAACGGTCGGCGAGCACATCCGGGCGAGCATCCCGGTGGTCATGGACCTCACCGAGATGGACGAGGCCGAGGCCAAGCGCATGGTCGACTTCGCCTCCGGGCTGATCTTCGGCACCTGCGGCGGGATCGAGCGGATCGCCCGCCGGGTCTTCCTGCTCACGCCGGCGGACGTCGAGGTGATGGTCATCGACCGACCGCTGGACGAGACCGGGTTCTACAACCAGAGCTGACCGGCAACGGTCGCCGACACCAGACCCGCGACCGGGGACGGCCACCGCCGTCCCCGGTTTTGCATGCCCGGACGCCCACCGGGCCCGGCCCCACTGGCTCCGCGCCCCACCAGCCCCACCGGCCCACCAGCCCGCACGCACCCCGCCACGACACCGGGGCCTCGAATGAGGCATCCAAGAAAAGATTGAGACACCGACGTCTCACTTGGCGTAGACTCGCCCCATGGCCACCGACCGCGACTCCGTCCTCGAAGCCGCCGTGGGCGTGCTCTCCCGCCGCCCGACCGCCCATCTGGACGAGATCGCCCGGGCCGCGGGCATCAGCCGTGCCACGCTGCACCGGCTCTTCCCCGGCCGCGAGGCGCTGATCCGCGAGGTCGGCCTGCTCGGCCTGCGCACCTTCGGCGCCGCCCTGGACGCGGCCGCCGTCGAGGACGGCGACGCGCACGCCGCGCTGCGCCGCCTGGTCGACCTGATCGTGCCGGATGCCGCGCTCTGCGCCTTCCTGGCCGGCGAGAACCAGCTGTACGACGACGAGGACATCAACGAGCTCTGGGACGCCCAGATCAGCCGGCTGCAGGCGCTCTTCCTGCGCGGCCAGCAGCAGGGCGTGTTCCGCGTCGAGCTCTCCGCCGGCTGGCTCAGCGAGGCCTTCTTCGACCTGGTGGCCGGCGTCGGCTGGGCCGTCCAGGACGGCCGGCTCGCCCCCCGGGACGGCGCCTTCTCGCTCGCCGAGCTCTTCCTCGGCGGCGCGCTGCGACCGCCGCGGCCGCACTGAGCCCTCCACCCCACCCACAGCACCTCGGACCACAGGCCCGCACCAGCGGCCGGAAACCGATACCCATGAGCAGCACCGTCCTCACCCGCCCCCGCCAGCGCTGGATCGGCCTCGCCGTCCTCGTCCTGGCCGTGACCCTGGTCGCCGTCGACGCGACCGTCCTGTCCCTCGCGATACCGTCGATCAGCGAGACGCTGCGCCCCAGCGGCACGCAGCTGCTCTGGATCGGCGACGCCTACTCCTTCGTGCTGGCCGGCCTGCTGGTCAGCATGGGTTCGCTGAGCGACCGGATCGGCCGCAAGAAGCTGCTGCTGGCCGGCTCCACCGCGTTCGGCGCCGCCTCGCTGCTGGCCGCCTACGCGCCCGGCGCCGGCTGGCTGATCCTGGCCCGCGCGCTGCTCGGCGTGGCCGGGGCGACCATCATGCCGTCCACCCTGTCGCTGATCCGCAGCCTCTTCCCGGACGACCGCGAGCGGGCCACCGCGATCGGCATCTGGGGCGCGGCCGCCACCGCCGGCGCCGCGCTCGGACCGGTGGTCGGCGGGGTGCTGCTGGAGCACTTCTGGTGGGGCTCGGTGTTCCTGCTGAACATCCCCGTCCTGGTGCTGCTGCTGGTCTTCGGGGCCTGGCTGCTGCCGGAGTCCAAGGACCCGAAGCCGGGCCGCTGGGACGTGCTGTCCGTGGTGCTCTCGCTGACCGGGGTGATCGCCGCCGTCTACGCGATCAAGGAGGCCGCCGCCCACGGCGTGGCGCGCTGGGACGTCCCGGTCGCGGCCGTGCTGGGCGCCGCCGCACTGACCGTCTTCGTCCGCCGCCAGCTGCGCCTGGCCACCCCGCTGCTGGACGTCCGGCTCTTCTCGGACCGGCGCTTCACCGCGGCGGTGCTGGCCTCGCTCACCGCGCTGGTCGGGCTCTCCGGCGTGGTCTTCGTGACCTCGCAGTACCTGCAGCTGGTGCGCGGCTACGAGCCGCTCAAGGCCGGTCTCGCCGAGCTGCCGGCCTTCGCCGGAGCCGTGGTCGGCGGTCTGCTGACCGCTCGGCTGGCGCGGCGGGCGGGAGCCCGGGCCACCCTGACGCTGGGCCTGCTGGCCATGGGCACCGGCATCGGCCTGCTCGGCTGGGTGCAGCAGGACTCCACCTACCTGGTGCTCGCCGCTGCCTTCCTGATCGTCGGCACCGCCGAGGGCGTGGTCTACACGCTCGGCGCCGACCTGGTGCTGGGCGCCGCGCCGGCCGACAAGTCCGGCGCCGCCTCGGCGGTCTCCGAGACGGCCTACGAGCTGGGGACGGCGCTCGGCATCGCCCTGGTGGGCTCGGTGGTCGGCTCGCTCTACGCGAGCGGGCTGACCGTGCCGGCCGGGGCGGGCCAGGCCGCCGCCACCCAGGCCGGCGAGTCGCTCGGCGGCGCGGTCGAGGTGGCGCACGGTCTGCCGCAGACGCTGGCCGGTCCGCTGCTGGACAGCGCCCGCGACTCCTTCGTGCACGGCATGAACATCGCCGCGATCCTGGCCGGCGGGCTGCTGCTGGCCGCCTCGGCGCTCGCCTGGCGCCTGCTGCGGGGCCTGCCGAAGGCCGCCGACCAGGACCGGGCCGAGGCGGCGGCGCGGCAGCCCGACCGCGAGACGGCGGCGCTCTGACCCCGGCCTGCCCCCGGGCCGCGCGCGGGACCTCGCATCCCTCCCCGGGGTGCGAGGTCCCGCGCGTCGGTGCGCTCAGCCGGTGCCGAACGGCAGCTCCAGCTCCGCCCAGACCACCTTGCCGTCCCTGGTCAGGCGGCTGCCCCAGCGCTGGGCCAGCTCGTTGACCAGGAACATCCCGCGGCCGCCCTCGTCCTGCTCGGCGAACGGGCGCAGCTGCGGCGTCTGGCCGCCGGAGTCGGCGACCTCCAGGGTGAGCACCCGGTCGCGGAAGAGCCGGAGCCGGCGCGGGGTGTCGGAGTACAGCAGGGCGTTCGTGACCAGCTCGCTGACCAGCAGCTCGGCGTAGTCGGAGAGCGCGGACAGGCCCCAGCCGTCCAGGGTCGCGCGGGTGAAGCGGCGGGCCGTGCCGGGCAGCCGGCCGCCGCCGGTGAGCGAGAGGGTGGCGATCCGGTCCGAGGGCAGCGGCAGCACCCGGGCCATGATCATCGCGATGTCGTCGTCGGTGCCGTCGGTGACCAGCGCGCCGAGGACGGCGTCGCAGTTCTCCTCCAGGGTGCGGCCGGGGCCGGAGAGCGTGCGGGCGAGCAGGTCGATGCCGTCGTCGAGGTCCTGGCCGCGCCGCTCGACCAGGCCGTCGGTGTAGAGGGCCAGCAGGCCGCCCTCGGGGAGGGTGAAGCCGATCGACTCGAAGGCCACGCCGCCGACCCCGAGCGGGGCGCCGGGCGGCACGTCGATCCGGCGGGCGGTGCCGTCCGGCGCGACCGAGACAGGGGGAAGATGGCCCGCCGAGGCCACCTGCACCGTCCGCTCCAGCGGGTCGTAGACGGCGCAGATGCAGGTGGCGAACTGGCCCTCGCCGATCCCCGAGGCGGTCTCGTCCAGCCGGGTCAGCACCTGCTCGGGCGGCATGTCCAGGGTGGCCAGGGTCCGGGCGACGGTGCGCAGCTGGCCCATCGTGGCGGCGGCCCGGATGCCGTGGCCCATCACGTCGCCGACCACCAGCGCGACCCGGCCGCAGGAGAGCGGGACGACGTCGAACCAGTCGCCGCCGACCTCGCTGGTCATGCTGCTGGGCAGGTACCGGTAGGCGATCTCCAGGCCGAGCGTGCGGTGGATCTCCTGCGGCAGCAGGCTGCGCTGGAGGGTCAGCGCGGTCTCGCGCTCGCGCCGGTAGAGCCGGGCGTTGTCGATCGCGATCGCGGTGCGGGCGACCAGTTCCTCGGCGAGCGCGACATCGGCGTCGGTGAACGGCTCGGGGTTGCGCATCCGGATGAACTCGGAGCCGCCGAGCACCATGCCCCGGGCGGTCAGCGGCACCATCAGGTACGAGTGGATGCCGGCGCCGATGCCCGGTGCGACCCGCTCCTCGGTGGCGACCAGGCCGCGCAGCACGTCCTCGTCCACCTGGGCGCGCAGCAGTGGGCGGCCGCTGCGCAGGCACTGGGTGTAGCTGCGGTCGGGGGCGTACTCGGAGACGTCGCCGACGGTGTCGACGGCGTGGGCCAGGCCGGACTCGTAGGACTCGCCGACGGCCACGGCGCGCAGCTGGACGGAGCGGTCCTCGGGGATCGCGGCGGGCTCGGCGCCGCGCAGCACCGGCTCCAGCAGGTCGACGGTGGCGAAGTCGGCGAACCGGGGGACGACGGCCTCGATCAGCTCCTCCGCGGTGCGCTGGAGGTCGAGCGTGGTGCCGATCCGGGCGGTGGCCTCGGCGATGGTGGTGAGGCGTTCCTGCGCGCGGGCGGCGCGGGCCTCGGCCTGGAACCGCTCGGTGACGTCGATGATGGACGAACAGACGCCGAAGACCCGGCCGGTGGAGTCCTCCAGCCGGAAGTAGGAGGCGGACCAGGCCCGGTCGCGGCGCGGGTCGCCGGGGACGCGGCCGTGCGAGCGGGCGTCGACCACGGGACGGCCGGTGGTGAGCACCTGTCTCATGGTCTGTTCGATCTCGGCGCTGTTGATGCCGGGCAGGACGCCGCTGATCCGGCGTCCGAGGTGGTCCTCGACGGGGACGCCGTTCATCCGGGCCAGCGCCAGGTTGAGCCGGACGTAGCGCAGGTCGGTGTCGTAGACGGCCATGCCTATCGGGGACTGGCCGAAGATCCCGTCGAGGACGGCGAGGTCGGCCTCGACCCGGTGCAGGGCCTGGGTGTCCGAGGCGGTGGCGAGCAGCAGCAGGGTGCCGCCGGGGCCGGCTATCGGGTAGGTGCGGAACTCCAGCTCGACCACGTGGCCGTCGCGGTGGCGGACCGGGAAGACGCCGGACCAGCCCTTGCCGCTCATGATGCGCTCGAACAGGGCGAGCACCTCGGGGCGGTCGGTGCGGCCGGTGAGCAGCTGGGCGGCGTAGCTTCCGACGGCCTCCTCCGAGGAGAAGCCGAGCAGCGCCTCGGCGTCCTCGCTCCAGTGGAGGATGAGGCCGTCCTCCTGGAGCAGCGCGGTGGCGAGCGGGACGAGGCGATGGCCGTCCAGGCGTACGGAGGCTCCGCCCGGTGCGGGGCCGGCGGCGTCGGTCTCGTCCCATTCGTGTCCGTGCATGATCAGCCAGCACCCCGCGTTCGGCTCGTGTCCGGCCGGGCGGGGCCTCGTGGTCCGTGCCGGCCGGGGTTCTTCTCCAGACTGCACGGACATCGGCCGCCCGGCGACCCCTTGGTCAGAGGTTCCTCGGACGGACCTGTCGTACGGGCGTCATGGGCGTACCGGCCGCAGCGTACCCTCCAGAAGGCCCGCCCACTGCCGGATCACTCCGGATCGTCTGGCGCTGTCGTCGGAGAGCAGGTCGGCCAGTCCGAGACCGCGTGCCATGTCGAGGGTCGCCTGCACCGTCTCGCGCACTCCGGGGCGGCTTTCGTCGGCGTCCAGGAACTCGACGGCGGCCCGGTGGGCCTCGCGGCCGACCCTGCCCTCAAGTGCGACGATCCGCGCACGCAGCGGTTCGTCGGTGGCGGCGGCGACCCACAGGTGCAGGGCCGCGCGGAACAGCGGACCGGTGTAGAGGCGCACGATCATGTCGACCACGGCCACGGTGCGGTCCGGTCCGGCGGCCGGCAGCTCGTCCGCGTGGGCGCGGACGGCTGCCAGCCGCTCGGCGGTGACGTGCTCGACGGCCGCGGTGAAGAGGTCCTCACGGGTCGGGAAGTGGTGCTGGGCGGCGCCGCGGGAGACTCCGGCCCGTTCGGCGACCACGGAGACGGTGGCGCCGTTCCAGCCGACCTCGGCCAGACAGTCGACGGCCGCCGCCAGCAGCCGCTGCCGGGTGGCGCGGCTGCGGTCCTGCTGGGGGGTACGGGCGGCGGGGTGGGCGGTCATCGGCGGCGACTGGTCCTGTCCGTGGGGGGTCCGGGCGGGGTCGATCCTCGCAGATCCGCCGCCCGCCTCAGCGGGCGGCCTCGCGGGCCCGCAGCTCCCGGCGCAGGATCTTGCCGGCGGCCGACTTGGGGACGGCGTCCAGGAACTCCACCGCCCGCACCTTCTTGTAGGGGGCGACCTCGGCCGCCACGAAGGAGGTGACGTCCTGCTCGGTGAGCGCGCTGCCGGGGGCGCGGACCACGAAGGCCTTGGGGTACTCGGTGCCGTCCGCGTCCACGACGCCGATCACCGCGGCGTCGGCGATCTGCGGGTGGCTGAGCAGCAGGGCCTCCAGCTCGGCGGGGGCGACCTGGTACCCCTTGTACTTGATCAGTTCCTTGACCCGGTCGACGACGTACAGGTAGCCGCGCCCGTCGACGTGGCCGACGTCGCCGGTGTGCAGCCAGCCGTCGGCGTCGATGGTGGCGGCGGTGTCGGAGGGCCGGCCGAAGTACCCCTTCATCACCTGCGGGCCGCGGAGCAGCAGCTCGCCCGGCTCGCCGGGGCCGAGGTCGGCTCCGCTGCCGTCCAGGGCGACCACCCGCAGTTCGGTCGAGGGCACCATCCGGCCGACCGAGCCCGGCGGGGGGTCGGTCTCGGTCGGGGAGACGACGTGCGAGACCGGGGACAGCTCGGTCATGCCGTAGCCCTGGAGGATGTGCGGCAGGCCGAGCCGCCGGGCGCAGGCGGCGGCCAGGTCCGGGTCCAGCGGGGCGGCCGCGCAGAGCAGGTACTCCACCGAGGAGAGGTCGAAGCGGTCGACCACCGGGTGCCTGGCCAGGGCGAGCGCGATCGGCGGTGCCACGATCAGGGCCTGGACGCGCTGCTCCTCGATGGTGCGGCAGAACTGCTCCAGCTCGAAGCGCGGCAGGACGACCACCGTGGCGCCGCACCGCAGCGGCTGGTTGAGCAGGGCGGCCAGGCCGTAGATGTGGAAGAAGGGGAGGACGGCGAGGATCCGCTCCCCCTCCCGCGGCCGGTACAGGGCGTCCGTCTGGGCGAGGTTGGTGGCGATCGAGCGGTGGGTGAGCATCACGCCCTTGGGCAGGCCGGTGGTGCCGCTGGAGTAGGGGAGGACGGCGAGGTCGCTGCCGGGGTCGATCGCCGGCTCGGGGTCGGGGCCGCCGGAGGCGAGCAGGTCGGCCAGCGAGCGGTGGCCCTCGGCGCCGTCCAGCACGATGATCTCGGCGAGCGCCCGGCCCTCGGCGGCGAGCTTCCCGGCGGCCTGCCGGGCGGTGTCCAGGAACGGCGAGACGGTGATCAGCCAGCGCGCGCCACTGTCGGCCAGCTGGCCGGCCAGCTCGCCCGGGGTGGCGAGGGAGGACACCGTGGTGACGGTGGCCCCGGCCCGGGTGGCGCCGTAGAAGGCCATCGGGTACGCGATCGTGTTGGGACTGAACAGTGCCACCACGTCGCCCCGGCGCACGCCGGCCTCGGCCAGCCCGGCGGCCGCCCGGCGGACGGCCGTGGCGAGCCGCGCGTGGCTGACCGACTCCCCCGTGATCCCGTCGATCAGGGCCGGCCGGTCGCCGTAGCGGGCGGCGGAGCCGAGCACCGCCTCGTGGATCGGCAGATCGACGATGCCGACGTCCGGGAACTCGCTGTGGAACACCAAGGCGTGCCTCCAAAGGGGTAGTTGACGCCCGGTCGAGGGGATCGGCGAGTGGTCCGGCCCGCCGGTCGGCCGAGCGCGCGCACAGGAGCATACGGACAGTGGCGGAGCGTTGCTCCATTGTGACGAAGGGCGGTGGGATCCCGTGCCGACCGGTCGCCGTGCCCGGCGCACCCGGTCCGCTCCGCCGGCCCGCTCCCGACCAGGGCACACGTCGCCGGGCGGCCCGCCGGGCCGGGGTGCCGGGCGGCGGGCGGCGGCGGGCCGCCGCCTCGCACAGACGGTGGCCCGCGCCGCCGGCGTCGCGCTGGAGTTCGGCGCCGGAGCGCTCCAGCCGGGCGCCCGCCCGGGCCCCGGGTCAGTACGACTTGGGCAGCCCGAGGGTGTGCTGGGCCACGAAGTTGAGCACCATCTCCCGGCTGACCGGGGCGACCCGGCCGACCCGGGTGGCGGCGAGCAGCGCGCCGAGCCCGTACTCCTGGGTCAGGCCGTTGCCGCCCAGGGTCTGGACGGCCTGGTCGACGGTGCGGGCGGCGGCCTCGCCGGCCGCGTACTTGGCCATGTTGGCGGCCTCGCCCGCCGCGAGGTCGTCGCCCCCGTCGTAGAGCAGCGCGGCCTTCTGCGTCATCAGCCGGGCGAGTTCGATCTCCACCGCGCACTGGGCGAGCGGGTGGGCCAGGCCCTGGTGGGCGCCGATCGGGGTCGACCAGACCGTCCGGGCCTTCGCGTACTCGACGGCCCGGCCGAGGGCCTGGCGGGCCAGGCCGAGCGAGAAGGCGGCGGTCATGATCCGCTCGGGGTTGAGGCCGGCGAAGAGTTGCAGCAGCCCGGCGCTCTCGTCGCCGACCAGGGCGTCGGCGGGCAGCCGGACGTCGTCCAGGAAGACCTGGAACTGCTTCTCCGGGGAGACGAGTTCCATCGGTATCGGGCGGTACTCGAACCCGGCCGTCTCGCGCGGGACGACGAAGAGCGCGGGCCGGAGCTTGCCGGTCCGGGCGTCCTCGGTGCGGGCGACGAACAGCACGGCGTCGCTGTGGTCGATGCCGGAGACGAACACCTTGCGGCCAGTGAGCAGCCAGTCCGCACCGTCGCGGCGCGCGACGGTGGAGATCCGGTGGGAGTTGGAGCCGGCGTCCGGCTCGGTGATGCCGAAGGCCATCCGCCGGGTGCCGTCGGCGAGGCCGGGCAGCCACTGCCGCTTCTGCTGCTCGGTGCCGTAGCGGGCGATCACCGTGCCGCAGATCGCCGGGGACACGATCAGCATCAGCAACGGGCAGCCGGCGGTGCCGAGTTCCTCCAGGACGATGGAGAGGTCGGCGATGCCGCCGCCTCCGCCGCCGTACTCGGCGGACAGGTTGACCCCGAGGTAGCCGGCCTTGCCGGCCTCGGCCCAGAGCTCGTCGGCGGGCAGGCCGGCCCGGGCCTTGCCCAGGTAGTACGCGGAGCCGTAGCGGCTGCCGAGGTCGGCCACGGCGCGGCGCAGGGTCTGGCGTTCGGGGCTCTCGATCAGCGGGCTGCCGGGGGTGGTGGTGCGCGGTGCGGACATGCGGTCGTCCTTCCGGGCGGATCGGGGCTGGCACGGGAATCGGGTGGGAGTCGGTGCTCTCCCGGGGGGTCGGGGGTGCCTTCTCGGGAGTCGGGCTCGGGAGGCTCGCTCAGGGCGCCGGCTGCACGACGGCGAGCAGGGCGCCGAGTTCGACCTGCTGGCCGGGGACGGCCCGGAGTTCGGTGAGCACGCCGTCGGCGGGGGCGGTGACCCGGTGCTCCATCTTCATCGCCTCCAGCCAGAGCAGCGGCTGGCCCGCGGTGACGGTGTCGCCGACCGCGACGGCGGTGCGCGCCACGGTGCCGGGCATCGGGGCGAGCAGGGCCCCCGGATCGACGTGGGCCGCCGGGTCGGGGAAGCGCTCCAGCGCGGTCAGCACGGTGGCGCCGGCCGGGGTGTCCAGGTGGACCCGGTCGCCGTGGCGCGCGATGTCGTAGCCGCTGCGGACGCCGTCGGTCTCCAGGACCACCCGGGTGGGCGTCGCCGAGACGAGCGTGGTGCCCGGGTGGTCCTCGGCGACCAGCCCGGCCCGGCCGAACCGGTAGCGGACCTCGTACACGGTGGCGTCGGCGGCGGCGTACCGCTTGCTCTGCGGCTGCGAGGGCAGGTTGCGCCAGCCGGAGGGCAGCGCCGAGCCGACGCGGCGTTCGGCGGCGTCGGCCAGCGCGGCGGCGAGGGCCGCCGCCGCGTCCCCGCCGGGGGCGGGGGCGAGACCGGCGGCGTGCTCGGCCAGGAAGGCGGTGTGCACCCGGCCGGCCAGGAAGGCGGGGTGGCGCAGCGCCGCGACGAGCAGGTCCCGGTTGGTGACCGGCCCGTGGATCCGGGCCCGGGTGAGCGCGTCGGCGAGCCGGCGGGCGGCGGCGGCCCTGGTCGGCGCCCAGGCGACGACCTTGGCGAGCATCGGGTCGTAGTGCGCGCCGATCACGCTGCCGGCCGCCACCCCGGAGTCCAGGCGCAGCCCGGTGTCACCGTCGGCGGTAGCGAACTCGACGGTGGTGCCGGGGAGTTCGAGACGGTGCAGAGTACCGGTCTGCGGCTGCCAGTCGCGCGCCGGGTCCTCGGCGTACAGGCGGGCCTCGATGGCGTGGCCGCGCGGGGCGGGCGGCGCCGGGGCGGGCAGCGGTTCGCCCTCGGCGACGCGCAGTTGGAGCGCGACCAGGTCGAGCCCGGTGACGCACTCGGTGACGGGGTGCTCGACCTGGAGGCGGGTGTTCATCTCCAGGAAGTGGAACCGGCCGTCGGGGGCGAGCAGGAACTCCGCCGTGCCGGCGCCGGTGTAGCCGATCGCCCGGGCGGCGGCGACGGCGGCCGCGTGCAGCGCGGTGCGCACCTCCTCGTCGAGGCCGGGGGCCGGGGCCTCCTCGATGACCTTCTGGTGGCGGCGCTGCAGCGAGCAGTCGCGTTCGCCGACCGCCCACACCGTGCCGTGCGTGTCGGCGAGCAGCTGGACCTCGACGTGCCGCCCGGTGGGCAGGTAGCGCTCGCAGAACACCTCGTCCGAGCCGAAGCTCCTGGCCGCCTCGGCGCGGGCCTCGGCCAGCCGGGGCGCGAGTTCGTCCAGCCGGTGGACCACCCGCATGCCGCGCCCGCCGCCGCCCGCGGCCGCCTTCACCAGCAGCGGCAGGTCGGCCTCGACGGGGTCGGTGAGGGCCTCCAGCACGGGCACGCCGGCGGCGGCCATCAGGCGCTTCGCGGCGGTCTTGGAGCCCATCGCGGCGATCGCGGCCGGGGGCGGGCCGATCCAGGTCAGGCCCGCGTCGAGCACCGCCTGCGCGAACTCCTCGTTCTCGGAGAGGAATCCGTAGCCGGGGTGGACGGCGTCGGCCCCGGCGGCCAGCGCGGCCTTGACGATCAGGTCGCCGCGCAGATACGTGTCGGCGGGTGCCGCACCGGGGAGCCGGACGGCGGCGTCGGCCTCCCGGGTGTGCGGGGCGTCGGCGTCCGGGTCGGCGTAGACGGCGGTGGTGGCGATGCCGAGGCTCCGGCAGGTGCGGAACACCCGGCGGGCGATCTCGCCCCGGTTGGCGACCAGCAGGTTGGCGATCACGTCGGTCCCTCTCAGAGTCGGATCACATGCGGAAGACGCCGTAGCCGCGCGCGCCCTCGACGGGCGCGTTGTGGATCGCGGAGAGGCACAGGCCGAGGACGGTCCGGGTGTCGCGGGGATCGATCACCCCGTCGTCGTAGAGCCGGCCGGAGAGGAAGGCGGGTAGCGACTCCGCCTCGATCTGCTGCTCGACCATCGCCCGGATCGCGGCGTCCGCGTCCTCGTCGTAGGGCTGCCCCTTGGCCGCCGCGGACTGCCGGGCCACGATCGACAGCACCCCGGCGAGCTGCTGCGGTCCCATCACGGCCGACTTGGCGCTCGGCCAGGCGAACAGGAACCGCGGCTCGTAGGCCCGCCCGCACATGCCGTAGTGGCCGGCCCCGTAGGAGGCGCCCATCAGCACCGACAGGTGCGGCACCGTGGAGTTGGCGACGGCGTTGATCATCATCGCGCCGTGCTTGATGATGCCGCCCTGCTCGTAGTCCCTGCCGACCATGTAGCCGGTGGTGTTGTGCAGGAACACCAGCGGGATGTCGCGCTGGTTGGCCAACTGGATGAACTGGGCGGCCTTCTGCGACTCCGGGCTGAACAGCACGCCCTGGGCGTTGGCGAGGATGCCGACCGGGTAACCGTGCAGCCTGGCCCAGCCGGTGGCGAGACTGGTGCCGTAGAGCGGCTTGAACTCGTCGAAGTCCGATCCGTCGACGATCCGGGCGATCACCTCGCGCGGGTCGAACGGGATCTTGAGGTCGCCCGGGACGATGCCGAGCAGTTCCTCCTCGGCGTACTTCGGCGGCTCGGCGAGCGGGTCGGCGCCGGGGCCGTGCCGGCGGTGGTTCAGCCGGGCGACGATCCGCCGCGCCAGCCGCAGCGCGTCCGGTTCGTCCACCGCGAAGTGGTCGGCCAGGCCGGAGGTGCGGGCGTGCATCTCGGCGCCGCCGAGCGACTCGTCGTCGGACTCCTCGCCGGTGGCCATCCTGACCAGCGGCGGGCCGCCCAGGAAGACCTTGGCCCGCTCCTTCACCATCACGGTGTGGTCGGACATCCCCGGCACGTAGGCGCCGCCGGCCGTGGAGTTGCCGAACACCACGGCCACGGTGGGGATGCCCGCCGCGGAGAGCCGGGTGAGGTCGCGGAAGAGCGCGCCCCCGGGGATGAAGATCTCCTTCTGGCTGGGCAGGTCGGCGCCGCCGGACTCGACCAGGTTGACCACCGGGAGCCGGTTCCGCAGCGCGATCTCGTTGGCGCGCAGGGCCTTGCGCAGCGTCCAGGGGTTGCTGGCCCCGCCGCGTACGGTGGGGTCGTTGGCCGTGATGAGGCACTCGACGCCCTCGATCACGCCGATCCCGGTGACGAGCGCCGCGCCGACCGGGTAGTCGCTGCCCCAGGCGGCGAGCGGGGAGAGCTCCAGGAACGGCGAGTCCTGGTCGATCAGCAGCTCGATCCGCTCGCGCGGCAGCAACTTGCCCCGGCCGCGGTGGCGTTCGACGTACTTGGGGCCGCCGCCGGCCAGTGCCCTGGCGTGTTCGGCGTCCAGTTCGGTGAGCTTGGCGAGCATCGCGGCCCGGTGCTCGGCGTAGTCGGCGCCGGCCGGGTCGAGGCGGGTGGGCAGGACGGTCACAGCAGCGCCTCCGGGATGTCGAGGTGGCGGGAGCGCAGCCACTCCCCCAGCGCCTTGGCCTGCGGGTCGAAGCGGTGCTGGGCGGCGACGCCCTCGCCGAGCAGGCCGGTGATGGTGAAGTTGACCGCGCGAAGATGCGGGAGGAGCTGTCGGCTGATCGGCAACCCGGCTGTCTCCGGCAGGAGTTCGCGCAGCAGATCGACGGTGAGGGTGTGCGCGAGCCAGCGCCAGCCGTCCGCGCCGCGGGCCCAGACCCCGAGGTTGGCGTCACCGCCCTTGTCGCCGCTGCGGGCGCCGGCCACCCGGCCGAGCGGTGCCCGCACGGTCGGGCCGGGCGGCAGCGGCTCCGGCAGGGCCGGGCCCGGCTCCGACGGCCGGGTCGACGGCTCCGCCGGGGCGGTGACCGGCGCGGGCGGTACGGCGACCCGCCGCCCGTCCGGCAGGACCGCAGTGTGCTCCACCGCCTTGGCGTCGACGTACGCGGCGGTGAACACCCCGTACGGCAATCCCGCCCCGGGCGGCGCGGTGAGATGGAAGCCGGGGTAACCGGCAAGCCCCAACTCCACGGCCGCCTTGCCGAGTTCGCGCCCGACCTTGGCCGGATCGCGGTCCCGGGCGGTGAGCCGCAGCAGCGCCGAGGCGCTCTCCTCGGTGGCGGCGTCGGGGTGGTCGGTGCGGGCGAGCGTCCACCGGAGTTCGGCGGGGCGGGCGTCCGACGGCAGGGCCTCGGCCAACTGCCGTTGGACCAGGGCGGCCTTGGCCTCGATGTCCAGGCCGGTCAGGACGAACACCACCTCGTTGCGGTGGCCGCCGAGCCGGTTCAGCCCGACCTTGAGGGTCGGCGGCGGCGCCTCGCCCCGCACGCCGTGGATCCGGACCCGGTCCGGCCCCTCCTCGGCGAGCCGCACGGTGTCCAGCCGGGCCGTGACGTCGGGGCCCAGGTAGCGCGCTTCGCCCGTCTCGTAGAGGAGTTGGGCGGTGACGGTACCGGTGGTGACGGCGCCGCCGGTGCCCGGATGCTTGGTGATGACGCTGGAGCCGTCCGCCGCCAGCTCGGCGATCGGGAAGCCGGGCCGGGTGACGTCGTGCTCGCGGAAGAACGCGTAGTTGCCGCCGGTCGCCTGCGCCCCGCACTCCAGCACGTGCCCGGCCACCACGGCGCCGGCCAGCTCGTCCAAGTCCCCGGGCCCCCAGCCGAACCGGGCGATCGCCGGGCCGACGACCAGCGCCGCGTCGGTGACCCGGCCGGTGACCACCAGGTCGGCCCCGGCGGTCAGGCACTCGGCGATCCCGAAGGCGCCGAGATAGGCGTTGGCGGCCAGCAGTCCTTCGGGAAGGCCGAGTTCGGCCCGCCGGGGCAGCAGGTCGTCCCCCTCGACATGGGCGACGGCGGGATCAAGCCCCTGGCGCCGCGCCAGTTCACGGATCGCGTCCGCGAGTCGGGCCGGGTTGAGGCCACCGGCGTTGACCACGATCCGCACCCCGCGCTCCAGCGCCAGGCCGAGGCATTCCTCCAACTGCCTCAGGAACGTCCTCGCGTAGCCGAGCGAGGGGTCCTTCAGCCGGTCCCGGGCCAGGATGAGCATGGTGAGCTCGGCCAGGTAGTCCCCGGTCAGGACGTCCAGCGGCCCGCCCGTGAGCATCTCGCGCACCGCCGAGAAACGGTCCCCGTAGAAGCCCGAGGCATTGCCGATCCGCAGTACCGCACGCGACCCCACAGGTGCGCCTCCCCTACCGGTGGCCCCGCACTCGCCACGCTTGCCGTCGGGCAGCAGCGTGGCACCGGCACGGAGAAAAAGCAATCATGCCTGCTTGTTTTTCGCCGACACCACCGCCCGATGGCGCGGTGACTGCCGGCGGTAGCGGCCTCGTTCTCCCGGGTGCGTCCCGAGGGCCACGAGATGCCCGCCGGGGCACGCGCTCCCGGTCTGCGGCACGGTCTCGGCAGGGCGTCAGGCGGAGTCCGGGAGCGCGGCCTCCTCGGGCCGGTCCCGCGTCGCGTGGGCCGGGTCGGGAGCCGGGCGGCGCGTGCGTTCGGCCCAGGCCGCCACCGGCGGGCCTGCCGCGCCCAGGGCCGCGAAGAACACGCCGAGCAGCAGCCAGCCCGCGTGCCCGAGGCCGAGGACCGCGGTCGTCAGGACCAGCGGAGCCAGCGCCTGCCCGGCGGCGAAGCCGATGCCGAGGAAGCCCTGGTACTGCCCCTGGGCGTGGTCGGGGGCCAGGCCGAAGCCGAGCGCGAAGCCGCCCGAGGACTCCCACACCTCGCCGAGGCTGTGCACCGCGACGGCGAGGAGGGCGAGCGCCGGCGCGACCCAGACCGGAACGTCCGCGGTCAGGGCCATCAAGGGGCAGCTGACCAGGAAGAGCAGCCCCGCCAGCCGGAACGCCCGGCCGCCCTGGCGCGGCGTCTCCACCCGGGAGCCGATCCTGCTCTGGAGCAGCACGCACACCCCGCTGTTGGCCGCGTAGACCGCCGCCACCGTCCAGCGCGGCGCGTCGGTGTGGGCGGAGAGCCAGATCGGCAGCAGCAGGGAGACGGTCTGGTACTGCAGGCCCATCGCACCGTAGAGCGCGACGAAGGACACGTACGGGCGGTCGGCCAGGACGGCCCAGCGGTGGTGCTCCTCGGGCCGGGGCAGCGGCCGGTAGTTCGGGACGCCGACCAGGGCGACGAGGCCGGCGCCGGCGAAGCTGGCGGCGTTGGCGAGGATGAGCGCGGTGTACGCCGCGCGGGTGTCGACCGAGACGGCGAAGGCCGCGCCCAGGGTGCCCAGGACCACGCCGAGGTTGACGAAGGTGCGGAGCCTCGCCCGGAAGGCGGCCGGGCGTTCCCCGCCGGTCCGGGCGATGAGCGCACCGCCCGCGGCGCCGCCCGCGGTTGCCGCCAGCCGGTCCAGGGTGGCGATGAGCGTGAAGGTGGCCCAGTCCTGGATGAACACGAAGGCGGCCATCGTCACGGCCTGCAGCGCGAGGGCCGTCAGCCAGACCGTGCGCGGGCCGTACCGGTCGGCCAGGTTCCCGGCCGGGATCCCGGCCAGCAGACCGACCAGACCGGCGACCGTGAGGCCGGCGCCGACCTGGGCGGCGGGCAGGTGCACCACCAGCGTGAAGTAGAGCACCGCGGCGGTGTTGAACAGCCCGTTGCCCACCCGGCTGACGAAGCTCGCGAGGATGAGGGCGCGCTGCGGGCGGCTCGACTCCGGCGCGGTGGACGTCCGTGGGCCGACACTCTTCCCGATGATCATGCGGACCAGGCTAACAGCGCCCCCACAAGCGCCTTTCGGACCGGTCGGACCGGTCGGACCCGGGAGCAGGGGGCGCTCCCGGGTCCGTCCCGCGTGCGGTCAGCGGGCTGTCAGCAGCGGATCGGCGGAGATCAACGCCCCTGGAGGGACTTGACGTTGTCGCCGAAGCTCCAGCCCTTCGAGCCGTCCCAGTTGACCGACCACGTCATGAGCCCCTTCAGCGAGCCGCTGAAGGCGTTCCACGACTGGCTGACCAGGCCCGGCGCCATGTAGCCGCCGCCCGCACCGGGCTGGGCCGGCAGACCGGGCACCTGCTTGTCGTAGGGCACCTTGATGGTGGTCCCCTGGATGGTCAGGCCGTTGTTCAGGCAGGTGGTCTGCGCGGTGAAGCCCTGGACGGTGCCCGCCTGGTAGGAGTCGCCGGAGCAGCCGTACATGCTGCCGTTGTAGTACTGCATGTTCAGCCACCAGAGGCGGCCGTTGTCGACGTACTTCTTGATGATCGGCAGGTAGGAGCCCCAGATCGACCCGTAGGTGACGCTTCCGCCGGTCACGTAGGCGGTCTCGGGGGCCATCGTCAGGCCGAAGCCCGCGGGCATCTGCGCCAGCACACCGTCGATGATGCGGATCAGGTTGGACTGGGAGGCGGACAGCGTGGTGATGCTGCCGCTGCCGGACAGGCCGGTCTCGATGTCGATGTCGATGCCGTCGAAGTTGTACTTCTTGAGGATCGGCACGACGGTCGCCACGAACTTGTCGGCGACGGTGCTGGAGCTCAGGTCGATGCCCGCGGTGGCGCCGCCGATCGACATCAGGAGCGTCGCGCCGGCGGCCTTGGCCTGGCACATCTCGGCGGGGGTCGAGACCTTCACGCCGGCGTCCATGCCGTCCTGCCACAGGACGGTGCCGTCCGAGAGGATCACCGGGAACGCGGCGTTGATGACGTTGTAGCCGTGTGCGGCGATCCGGCTGTCCGTGATGGGCACCCAGCCCATGCCCGGGTGGACGCCGTTCGCGGCACCGTCCCAGTTCTCCCAGTAGCCCTGGAGGACCTTGCCCGAGGGCTTCGGCTTCGTCGGGCAGGTGTCACCCGGCGGCGTCGTAGTCGGCGGGGTGGTGGTCGGCGGCGTCGTGGTCGGCGGAGCGGTGGTCGGCGGAGCGGTGGTCGGCGGCGTCGTGGTCGGCGGCGTCGTCGTCGGCGGCGTCGTCGTCGGCGGAGCGGTGGTCGGCGGCGCGGTCGTCGGGGTCGCGGTCGGCGTGGGGCTGCTGCCGCCGGGGCCGGCGAGCGACACGTCGTCCGCGTAGAACGCCGGCTGCCCGTACCACCCGTGCAGGTAGACGGTCACCGAGGTGGTGGTCGCCCCGGTGGTGAAGCCGACGCTGAGCTGGCTGTACGTCGCGCTGTTCGGCGTCCAGGTGGACGGCGCCGTGGTGATGCCGGAGCCGGTGGCGCCCAGGTAGACGTAGCTGCCCTGGACGTAGGCGCTCAGCGTGTACTGGGAGTTGGGCTGCACGCTGACGGTCTGGGTGCACTGGGCGTTGTCCAGGCCGGTCGGCGTGGCCTTGAGCGCGGAGGTGCCGGAGTGGACCGGACTGCCGACGGCCGCGCCGGAGCCGCCGGTGCAGGTCCAGTCGGAGAGTCCGTTCTCGAACCCGGGGTTGGCCACCAGGTTGGTGGTGGCCGCCCCGGCCGTGACGGAGCCGGTCAGGGCGAGGCCGGCCCCGAGGACGGCGGCGACGCTCACCCCGGCGAGGGAACGCATCATGACGGTCTGTCCGTGCCCGGGCCGCCCGGCCCGCGACGCGCGTGCCGCGGTCGCCCGCTGGAGGCCGGGAGCCCCGAGCGGCTCGCTCCCGGTCCGGTCGCCTCCGAGGCGGCCGTGGTCCTGGCTGGGTCGGGGCTCGCCCGACGGACGTGGCGTACGCGACCTTCGACGGAACATGCTGTGCTCCCTTTCCCGCCGAGCGTCATGGACATGACCGACGCGTGGGGGCGTGACGCCCGGCTCTGGGTGAGGTGGGGACATGTGGGGCTGTGCCGAACCGGATCGTAGGAGGGGCGACAAGGCCCGTCAATAGGTCTGGACCAATTGCCCGGTGACGGCGGAACACCAGCTCTCCGACTTTCGACAGAGCCGCAGCTCATCCCCAGGTCGCACAAGGACCCGCGGCACCGCCCCCGACAATGGGCCGATGGCCCCCCTCTCCCGAAATCCGTTCACGGCCCCCGGCGAACCGGGCCGGGGGCTGTGGCGCGCCCTCGCGGAGACGACCGGCGGCGCGGCGCTGATGCTCCTCACCCAGCTGATCCTGGGCGGCCGCGGCCCGGCCGGCGAGATCCAGCTCCTCCTCGGTACCGTCGTCCTCGTCCTGCTCGCCGTCCGCCGCCGCTTCCCCGTTCTGAGCCTGCTGGGCACCTCCGTCGTCGTCGGGCTGCTGCCCCCCGCCGGGCTGCCGGCCGCCGTGACCGCGTACACCTCGGCCAAGCACCTGACCGCCCCCCGGCGCCGGAGCACCGTGCTGCTCGCCTCCGCCGTGCTGGCGGCGCTGGTCTGCGCCCTCCTCGCCCCGGCCATCGGGCTCGGCGGCCACGCGTTCGGGCTCGCGCTCGGCGCCGTACTCGCGGCGACCACCCTGGTGGTGCCGGGGCTCCTCGGCGGCTCGGGCGGGCAGGAGGACCGGCTGCTGCGGGCGCTCCGGGAGCGGGCCGCCGCCGCGGAGGCGGCCCGCCGGCTCGCGGAGAGCGAGTCCCGGATCCACGAGCGCTCCCGGATCGCCGCCGAGATGCACGACCTGGTCGGCCACCGGCTCAGCCTGATCTCGCTGCACGCGGGCGGCCTGGAGATGGCCCTGCGGAAGGAGGCGCCGGACCTGCGGGACGAGGCGGCCCTGGTCCGCCGGGCCACCGGGGACGCGATGCGGGAGCTGCGCGAAGTACTCGGCGTCCTGGGCCCGTTGGGCCGGGACACCGGGACGGACGCGCTGACCGACAGCACCGGGACCAGATCCGACGTCGAGGCGCTGGCCGCGGAGTCCCGCACCGGCGGCATACCCGTCGAGCTCACCTGGGACGGCCCCGACCTGCACGAGCGCGCCGCCCAGGTGCGGCGGGCGGTGCACCGCGTGGTACGCGAGTCGCTGACCAATGTGCACCGCTACGCCGCCGGGGCCCGCGTCACCGTGGCGGTCACGCACACCGAGGACCGGGTGGAGGTGCTCGTGCGCAACGGCCTTCCGCCAGTGGCCCCCGAGGCGGCGACCGGCCTGGGCACCGGGCGCGGACTGGTCGGGCTGCGGGAACGGGTGGCGCTGCTCGGCGGCACCCTGGAGGCGGGCCCGACGCCGGCCGGGGGCTTCGCGGTCACCGCGCGGATCCCGGCCCGCCCCGACCCGGGAGCGAGTCTCACCGCCGCGGGCGCCCCGCCGCGCGAGGCGCCCTCCGAGCCGCACGCCGACCACCCGCCCGCCGGTCTCCGACGCCGCGTCGTGGACGCCCTCAGCGGGTTCCTCGGCCTCGCGGGCGTCGGCGTGCTGATGATGTGCGGTCTCCTGCTGGTCTCCCAGGCGTCCCCGGATCCCGCCCCCCGCGATCCCGAGCCGCCCAGGATCGGGATGTCCCGCGCGATGGTGGAGCGGGCCGTCTACGGGGACGACCCGGCGGTGCGCGCGGCGGCGACGGGCCGGGAGCCGGCCCGCGCGGAGTCCGTGACGAGCTGCATCTACCCGACGTTCCGCTACGCCGACCCGACACCGCCGGCCCCGGCTGCCGAGGGCACCCCCACGGACGAGGCCGCCCCGCAGGGCGGCGACCGGCTCACCATCACCCGGCTCTGCTTCCGTGGCGATACGTTGGCCACGATCGACCGCTTCACCGTGCCCATGGTGTCGCGCACACCACCGTGGGAGTCCCCGTGACCGAGTTCCCCCCTGCCGTCCACCACCCGATCCGGGTCCTGCTCGCCGACGACGAGGAACTGATCCGGCACGGCGTCCGGCTGATCCTGCGCCACGCCGAGGGCATCGAGGTGGTCGGCGAGGCGGCGAACGGCGAGGAGGCCGTCCGGGTCGCCGCCGAGACCCGCCCGGACGTGGCCCTGATCGACATCCGGATGCCCGTGCTCGACGGGCTCGCCACCATCGAGCGGCTCCTCGCCCTGGACCCCGGGCCGCAGGTCGTCATGCTCACCACCTTCGGCGACGAGCAGAACGTGACGCGCGCGCTGCGCTCCGGCGCCACCGGCTTCCTCCTCAAGGACGAGGGCCCGCAGGAGCTGATCAGCGCGGTCCGGGCCGCCGCCGGCGGCGACGCCGTCCTCTCGCCCAAGGTCACCCGGAGCGTCATCGACCGCATGCTCGACACCGGTGCCGGTACGCCGGCCGCCCCGGCCCCTGGCGCCGTCCCCGACCAGCGACTGGCGGCGCTCACCGGCCGCGAGCGCGACGTCCTCGCGCTGCTCGGCCTGGGTCTCGCCAACGCGGAGATCGGCCGCCGACTGGGCATCGGCGTGGGCACGGTGAAGACCCACGTCAGCGCCGTCCTGGTGAAGACCGGCACGGACAGCCGCGTCCAGGCGGCGGTCCTCGCCCATCGGGCGGGGCTGCTGTCCTGAGCACCGGCCGGTACGCCGTCTCTGCCGGACGACAGAGACGGCCGTCCGCCGCGGGGAGGAGGCACCACCCCGGGCCCGACCTTCGGCAGACGCCCCGGTCACACCCTGAGGCCGACGGTCGGGCGCCGCGGCGCGCCGAGGATGAGAGTCAGTCACCGACCCTCTCCCCGTAGCCCGGAGCCGACATGTCACCGCAGGAAGCCGTACCCGCCCCCGTCTCCCCCGGCCCCGCCGCCGCCCGGGCCACCGGACTGAGCAAGGTCTACGGCCGGGGCGAGGCCCGGGTGGTCGCGCTGGACTCGGTCTCGGTCGAGTTCGAACGCGGCCGGTTCACGGCGATCATGGGGCCGTCCGGCTCCGGCAAGTCGACGCTGATGCACTGCATGGCCGGTCTCGACGCGGTCAGCGCGGGCTCCACGCGGATCGGTGACACCGAACTGTCCGGCCTGAGCGACCGGCAGCTCACCCGGCTGCGCCGGGACAGCGTCGGTTTCGTCTTCCAGGCGTTCAACCTGCTCCCCACCCTGACGGCGCTGGAGAACATCACGCTGCCGATGGCCATCGCGGGCCGCCGGCCGGACCGGAAGTGGCTGGAGACCGTCGTGGCGACCGTCGGCCTCGCCGGGCGGCTGGGCCACCGCCCCGCCCAGCTGTCCGGCGGCCAGCAGCAGCGGGTCGCCGTGGCCCGCGCCCTCGCCGCCCGGCCGGAGATCGTCTTCGCCGACGAACCGACCGGCAACCTGGACTCCCGCGCCGGCTCCGAGATCCTCGGCTTCCTGCGGGAGTCCGTACGGGAGTTGGGCCAGACCGTGGTGATGGTCACCCACGACCCGGCGGCCGCCGCGCACGCCGACCGCGTGGTCTTCCTCGCCGACGGCCGGCTCACCGACGAGCTGCTCGCCCCGACCGCCGAGACCGTCCTGGACCGGATGCGGCGCTTCGACACCGGCGCCCGCACGAGCTGACCCGGCTCCCCGCGCCCCACCCGCCCCCTCGCACCTCCGAACTGGGACCACCGCCATGCTGCGAACAGCCCTGCGCAACGTCTTCGCCCACCGAGCCCGCCTGATCATGACCGCCCTCGCGATCACCCTCGGCGTCGCCTTCGTCTCCGGCACCCTCGTCTTCGGCGACACCGTCGCGGAGGCCCTGCGCGGCGCCTCCGCCAGGAGCCTCAAGGACGTCGCCGTCTCCGTCCAGGCCGAGGCCCGGCGCGGCTCCGACACCGGCGCGGACGACACCGTGTCCACCGCGCTCACCGGCGAACTCGCCGACAGGGTCCGCACCGTGCCCGGCGTCACCTCCGTGCGCCCCACCGTCAACGGCACCGCCACCCTGGCCGCCAAGGACGGCCGGCCGCTCGACGCCGACACCAGCTGGCAGAACCTGGCGACCAACTACGCACCGGACGCGGCCCACGGCGACCGGGACGCCCGGTTCCCGCTCAGCGCCGGCCGCGGCCCCGTCGACAGCGGTGAACTGGCCCTGGACCGCGGGACCGCCGAGCGGGCCGGCTACCGCGTCGGCGACACCGTCCGCTTCGCCACCCGGGGCCCCGCGCTGACCAAGAAGCTGGTCGGCACCGTCGACACCGACGACCCCCGGGTGCGGGCCGGCGGCAGCCTCGCGCTCTTCGACACCAGGACCGCCCAGCAGCTCTTCCTCCAGGACGGCCGCTTCGACGAGCTGGCCGTCGGCTCCGCGCCCGGCACCGACGCCGAGGAACTCACCGGCAGGATCCGCGCGCTGCTGCCCGCCGAGGGCATCACGGTCACCAGCGGAGCCCGGCTCGCGCGCGAGCAGGCCGCGCAGATCGCCGAGAGCACCAAGGAACTCACCCGGATGCTCCTCGCCTTCGCCGGGATCGCCCTGTTCGTCGGCGCCTTCATCATCGCCAACACCTTCACCATGCTGATCGCCCAGCGCACCCGGGAGACCGCGCTGCTGCGCGCCGTCGGGGCCTCGCGCCGCCAGGTCGTCCGCGCCGTCCTCGCCGAGGCCGCGCTCCTCGGCCTCGGCGCCTCGGCGGCCGGCATCGCGCTCGGGACCGGTATCGCGACCGCCGTGCGGCCGATCCTCGACGCGGCCGGCGCGGGCCTGCCGGACGGCCCCCTGGTGATCTCCGCGGACACCCTCCTGCGCTCCCTCCTGACCGGCGTCGGCGTCACCGTGCTCGCCGCCTGGCTGCCGTCCCGCAGGGCCGCGAAGACCGCCCCGGTGGAGGCGCTGAGCACCGTCGACCAGGCACCGCCCCGGCGCGGCATGCTCCTGCGCAACAGCCTCGGCGGGCTGCTCACCGGCCTCGGCCTGCTCACCCTGCTGTACGTCTCCACCCGGAGGGACGGCGCCGACGCCAACCTCCAGGCCGCCGCCCTGGGTTCGCTGCTCACCCTGACCGGCCTGATCGTGATCGCCCCGCTGCTGTCCCACCCGCTGATCCGGCTCGCGGGCACGGTCACCACCCGGCTCTTCGGCGTCAGCGGCAGGCTCGCCGAGGAGAACGCGCTGCGCGATCCGCGCCGCACCGCCGCCACCGCCTCGGCCCTGATGATCGGGCTGGCCCTGATCACCGGCCTGAGCGTGACCGGCGGTTCCACCGACGCCGCCCTCCAGGACGCGGCCGTGCGCGGCCTGACCGCCGACTACAAGGTGTCCAACGCCGGGTACGGCGGCATCGACCCCGCGCTCGCCGGCAAGGTCGCCGACGTCCCCGGCGTCGCGCGGGCGGTGCCCGTCGCCTCCTCGACCCTGGGCGTGCGGGGCCGGGCCGCCACGTTCACCGGCGCGGACCCGCGGCAGCTCGCCGCGGTCTCCGACCTGGAGTTCAGCAGCGGCTCGCTCGCGGACCTCGGCCCCGGCAGGGTCGCGCTCTCGGACCAGCTGGCCGACGAGACCGGCCTGTCGAAGGGCGACACCTTCCCGGGCACGCTGGGCTTCGGCCGCGAGACCAGGGAGCTGACCGTCGCCGGTGTCTACCGCCGGACCCGCACCGTGGGCGGCGCCGTGGGCACCCTGGGCGACGTCCTGCCGTACGCCGTCGGCGGCCGGCTCGACAGCGTCCTGGTCGAGGCCGCGGCCGACGGGCGCACCCGCGGCCTCGACCAGCGGATCCGCGAGGCCCTCGGCAACAGCCCGCTCCTCCAGGTGCAGGACCGGGCGCAGTTGACGAAGGCGCAGTCCGGCGAGATCGACACGATGCTCACCATGATGTACGGCCTGCTCGGCATGACGGTCGTGATCGCCGTCTTCGGCGTCGTCAACACCCTGGCCATGTCCGTCTTCGAGCGGACCAGGGAGATCGGGCTGCTGCGCGCGATCGGCCTGGACGACCGGGGCGTCAGGCGGATGGTGCGGCTGGAGTCGGTGGTGATCTCGCTGTTCGGCGCCGTTCTCGGCATCGGCACCGGGATCTTCCTGGCCTGGGCCTGCGGCAGCCTGGCCCGGGCCTCGCTCCCGCAGTACCGGATCGTGCTGCCGTGGGCGCGGCTCGGCCTGTTCCTGCTGCTCGGCCCGGCGATCGGGGTGCTGGCGGCGGTCTGGCCGGCCCGGCGGGCGGCCCGCCTGAACACCCTGCGGGCGATCAACGCCCAGTAGCGCCCGGCCGGCGCGGGTACGCGCCGCCCGCCGTCCTGTCAGCCCCGCCGGTTCGGCCGCGCCCCGGTCGCCGCACCCGGCCGGGGCGCGAGAGCATCGAGGAGGCCCCGGGCGCGGGCACCGTCGAACCGGGGCGGTGCCGCGGATCGTTCCTCCTGCCGTACGCCCCCGCGGACCGTGACCGGTCGGGCGGCGACGGCGCCCGGCCGGGTGCCGCCCCGCCACGCGGCGGCAGAACCGAACCGAACCGAACCGAACCGAACCGACAGGCTGGAGTCCCCGTGCGCGTCAGCGTCTGCATCCTGCCCGACCGGCCGTTCCCCGAGGCGGCCCCGCTCTGGCGGCGCGCCGAGGAGCTGGGCTTCCATGCCGCCTACTCCTACGACCACCTCACCTGGGGCGGCCTGCCGGACGGCGCCTGGTACGGCGCCGTGCCCACCCTGGCGGCCGCCGCCGGGGCCACCTCCCGGATCCGCCTCGGCACGCTGGTCTCCTCGGCGAACTTCCGCCACCCCGTACCGCTCGCGCAGGACGTCATGACGCTGGACACCATCAGCGGCGGCCGGTTCGTCCTCGGCTACGGCGCCGGCGCGCCCGACGCCGACGGCATCGTGCTCGGCCAGGGCGCGCCGGACACGGGCTGGTCGGTGAAGGAACGCGGCGGCCGGTTCCGCGAATCGGTGGAACTGCTGGACCGGCTGCTCACCGGGGCGCCCGAGGGCCGGCCGCGGACCACCTTCCGCGGCCGCTACTTCGACGCGATCGACGCCCGGCTGGAGCCCGGGTGCGTCCAGCGGCCCCGGGTGCCGTTCCTGCTGGCGGCGACCGGACCGCTCGGCATGCGCACCGTGGCGCGGTACGGCGCGTCCTGGGCCGTCACCGACGACGCGGAGCTGCCGAAGGACACCCTCACCGAGGCCTCGGCCTGGGCCGGCCTCGCCCAGCGGCTGGAGAGTCTCGACGCGGCCTGCGAGCGGGAGGGCCGCGACCCGAAGTCACTCGGCCGCACCCTGCTGACCGGGTTCTCGCCGCTGCCCACCATGCGCTCGGCGGCGGCCTTCGAGGAGGTCGCGGGGCGCTGCGCGGAGCTCGGCTTCACGGAGCTGGTGGTCCACTACCCGCGCGAGTCCGGGCCGTTCGCCACGCCCGCGCACGTCCTGGAGGAGATCGCGCCCGCCCACCGCGGCGCCGCCCGGCTGCCCTGACCGCGGACCCGCTCCACGGCTACCGCAACGACGCCATCCAGGCCTCGACCTCGTCCGCCTGGCGCGGCAGGCCCGAGGACAGCCACTGCGCGCCGTCGGTAGTGATCAGGAAGTCGTCCTCGATCCGGACGCCGATCCCGCGCAGTTCCTCGGGGACGGTCAGATCGTCGGGCTGGAAGTACAGTCCGGGCTCGACGGTCAGCACCTGGCCGGCCTCCAGGACGCCGTCCAGGTAGGCCTGGCCGCGGGCACCGGCGCAGTCGTGGCAGTCCAGGCCCAGCATGTGCCCCGAGCCGCAGACGGTGAAGCGGCGGTACCGGCCGGACTCGGCGAGGGACGGCCCGCCGTCCGGTGCCAGGCCCCAGGCGTCGAGCCCGTCCGCGATCACGCGCATCGCCGCGTCGTGGAAGGCCCCGTAGCGGGCGCCGGGCCGCAGGGCCGCGATCCCCGCCGACTGGGCGGCGAAGACGAGGTCGTACACCCGGCGCTGGACGTCGGTGTAGCGGCCGGAGACCGGCAGCGTCCGGGTGACGTCGCCGGTGTAGAAGGAGTCGGCCTCGACCCCGGCGTCCAGCAGGAGGAGGTCGCCGTCCCGCACCGGGCCGTCGTTGTGCATCCAGTGCAGGACGCAGGCGTGCGCGCCGGCCGCCGCGATGGTCTCGAAGCCCAGGCCGTAGCCGTCCAGCCGGGCGCGGCGGTTGAAGGTGCCCTCGATCCAGCGCTCGCCCCGCGCGAGGCCCGTGGCATGGCGCAGCTCGCCGACCACGTCGTGGAACCCGGCCACCGTGGACCGGACGGCCGTGCGCAGCTGCTCGACCTCCCAGGCGTCCTTGACCAGCCGTGACTCCGCGAGGAAGGTCAGCAGTTCGGCCTCCGCCCGGTCGGCCGGCCGGACCAGTGCGTCGACGAGCGCGTCCTCGCCGCGCACCACCCGGGTCGGGACGTGTCCGGCGAGGGCCCGCTCCAGGTCGTCCCGGGCGGCGGCCCGGACACCGATCGCGTCGGCGGTCTCCGACAGCGTCCGGCGCCGGCCGACCCAGAACTCGCCGTGCCGGCGGCTGCTGTGGAACTCGGCGCCGTTCGGCCCGCCGTCGCGCGGCGACCGCGGCCGGGTGAACAGGGTGACCTCGTGCCCGGTCCCGGTGGGCTCGAAGAGGAGGACGCTGTCGGGGACGGCACTCGTGCCCTGCTCCGCGGTGAGGTGGACGAACGCGGAGTGCGGCCGGAAGGTGTGGTCGAAGTCGTTGCTGCGGACCTTGAGCCCGCCCGAGGGGACGACGATCCGCTCTCCGGGGAACCGCTCGGAGAGCGCCGCGCGCCGCGCGGCGGCGAAGGCCGCACCGGGCAGGAGCGGCAGTGTCGTCCCGGTGTCGGCCCAGCCGTGGTGGAACCACTCGGCCTGCGCGGCCGGCGCCGCACGGTCCTGCGCCCCGGCTCCGCGTGCCCCGCCCTGCTGCTCCACCCGTCGTCTCCGCTCACCGTAGTCCGCCGCATGCCCGCTGCACGTCGGCCACATGTCGGCCGCACGGGGAAACTACCATTTCACATGTCACACATCCACACCCCGCACAGAAACCCCCGGTACCCCGAGGAGGCACCCGGCACTACGCGGGCGTCTCGCGGCCGGACTGGACGGTCGGAATCCGCTGGGTGAAGAACAGCGCCACGACGGCGGTGAGGGCGAGGATCGCGAGGGCCGCCCGCAGACCGTCCAGCCGAGCGGCCGCGTTGGCGTCGAGCGCCGCCCGCGCGACCTCCGGGCTCGTGCCCGCCTCGTCCAGCGCCGCCGTGAGCTGGACGTCCGACAGGAAGGGCGCGCCGCTCTCCAGTTGGACGGCCGCCCGGTCCGCGACCTCGGCCGGAACCGCCGGGTTCTGCTCCACGGCGGTCAGGAACGAGGCCGTCAGGGCGGCGATCATGATCGACCCGGCGAGCGCGGTGCCGATCGAGGACCCGAGGTTGGTCACGGCGTTCTGGATGCCGCCGACCTCCGCGCTCTGCTCGTCCGGGACGGCCGACACGGTGACCGCGCCGAGCTGCGAGGCCATCGCGCCCATCCCGAGGCCGATCAGCAACAGGGGCAGGGTGACGATCTCCGCACCCGCGTCCGCGTCGAGCGCGGCAAGCAGGGTGACGGCGCCCGCGAGCAGGGCCAGCGTCCCCAGCCGCACCACCCGGCGCGGTGAGACGTCCGGGAACAGGCGCGGGATCAGGACCGCGGCGGCCAGCAGCGTCAGCGAGAGCGGCAGCAGCCAGACGCCGGTCCGCAGGGCGGACAGGCCGAGGGCGACGGACAGGTAGAGCGGGACGACGAAGAACACGCCCATCTGGATGAAGTACTGGAAGAAGAACATCGTCAGACCGCCGGTGAGCCGGCGGTTGCCGAGCAGGTCCGGGTCGATGAGCGGCTCCCCGCCGCGCTCCACGACGCGCGTCTCCCAGTACAGGAAGAGCCGGATCAGCAGCACACCGGCCAGCAGCAGCCACACGGTGAGCGAGATGCCGAGCCAGCCGGGCGCACCCGGCTTGGGCACGAACCACCCCCAGGAGCTGGAGCGCAGCACCCCGAACACGAAGACCCCGAGCCCGAGCGCGGACAGCAGGGCGCCGACCAGGTCGAGCCCGGCCCGGTCGGCGGGCGGGGCGTCGGCGAGCCGGCGGGCGAACACCAGGATGGCGAGGACGATGACAACCTCGCCGGCGAAGACCCAGCGCCAGGAGAAGTACGTCGTCGCGACACCGCCGATGAGCGGCCCCAGCGCGATCGCCACCGCCCCCGCCGCGGCGACGAACCCGTAGGCGGCCGGTCGGCGCCCGGCGGCGAAGTTGCCGGCCACCAGCGCCACGATCGCCGGGAGGATGAGGGCCGCCCCGACCCCCTCCAGGAAGGACCAGCCGAACAGCAGAACAGCCAGGTTGGGGGCGAGCGAGGTGGTCAGGGAACCGCAGCCGTAGATGACGCAGCCGATCATGAACGCCCGTCGCCGGCCGATGAGCTTCCCGACCTTGCCGCCCGGGATCATGAACATCGCCATCACGAGCGTGTACGCCGTGATGGCGCCCTGGATCCCGGCCACCGTCGTCCCGACGTCGTCGGCCACCGTCGCGATGGAGACGTTCATGACGGAGCTGTCGAGCGCCATCAGGAACTGGCCGGCCGCGAGGGTCGGCAGGACGAACCCGCCGACCGCGGAGGAAGTGCCTGCGCTGGGTGTCATGGGCCGCATCGTCGCAGCGGCGGCGGGACGCGGCCACCCGGGAGTCGGCCGGTCGGAGCGGGTCTGCGGTGCGGCGCGCCGGGCGCGCCGCACCCGGGGTCAGACCACGTCCCGCCCGCGCAGCGTCCCCGCGCACAGGGCCCAGATGATGAAGATGTTCACGGCGATCAGCACGATGGCCCAGAAGGGGTAGTACGGCAGCCAGAGGAAGTTGGCGATCAGGCTGAACCCCGCCAGGACGACGCCGACGGCTCTCGCCCACACGGCTCCGGTGAACACCATGACCCCGGCCAGCACGACGAGGAGGCCGAGGATGAGGTGGATCCAGCCCCAGCCGGTCAGGTTGAAGCGGAACACGTAGTCGTTCGTCCGGACGAACAGATCGTCCTTGGCGATGGCCGCGATCCCCTCGAAGATCGCCATCGTCCCGCCGAAGACCATCAGGATCCCCGCGAGCACGATCCACCCGGATCGCAGCAGGTGCCCCGAGGAGCCCGCGGGCGGTGCCGGATCGGCACCGGTGGGCGGGGGCGGATTGAGATTGCCGGCCATGAGGGCCTCCGAACTCTCGGGGAGCCGGCAGGCCCATGGGTCCGGACCCGGCGGCGGCTCCACGTTCCAGCGTTCCACACCCCCGCCGCGGGCGCGCCCCGTGCCGGAGCCCCCGGCCGCCACCCGTACGGCCGTTCCCGCTGGTGGGCCGGGGCGTGTGCGGCTCTGCTGGGGAGGAGCTGTCACCACGTGCGCTCCCCGGCGGGGCAAGCGTCCGACCCCAGGGAGAGTGCGATGGCCCCGACGGATTCCGGAGCGGATCCCGCAGGAGCGAACGGCGCCGAACCGCCCGGCGACCGGCCCCCGCACCCTGCTCCGCCGCCGGCTGCCTCCGCCCCGGAGCCACCGACGCGGCCCGCGGTGGAACCACCACCGAGGCCCGCGCCGCAACCGCCGGACGAGGTCGAGCACCTGAAGGCCCGGATCGCCGCGCTGGAGCGCACCGCCCCACCCCGCCACCGGGAACACCACCGGCTGCGGACCTCCGGATCCGTGGTGGTCATCGTCATCGCGTCGCTGCTCTCGCTGATCTCCGTCCTCGCGGTCTGGACGAGCGACATCGTCGGCAACACCGACCGCTACGTCTCCACGGTCGCGCCACTGGCCACCGATCCGGCGGTGCAGGACGCCGTCACCACCCGGGTCACCCAGGTCGTCCTGGACCAGATCGACGTGAACGGGCTGGTCAAGCAGCTCTCCGACGCGGCCGCCGAACAGGGCGTGCCGGCCCCGCTCGCGACCCTGATCGGCGGTCTGAGCGGGCCCATCACCAGCGGCCTCAACGACCTGGTGCACACCACCGTCGACCGGGTGGTGACCAGCAGTGCCTTCGAGTCGATCTGGGTCGACGCCAACCGGCTGATCCACACCGCCCTCGACAAGGCCCTCACCGGCAAGGGCGGCGGTGCGGTGACGCTGACCAACAATCAGGTCGGCATCGACATCGCGCCGATCGTGGCGAAGGTGAAGACCGAGCTGGTGGACGCCGGACTCGGGATCGCTTCCAAGATCCCGGAGGTCCACACCGACTTCGTGGTCTTCCAGTCCGAGGACATCGGCAAGGTCAAGACGTACTTCCGGCTGCTGGAGATCATGGGCTCCTGGCTCCCGGTGGTGACCGTCCTGGTGGCCGCCGGCGGCGTCTTCCTCGCCTCCAACCGGCGCCGCGGCCTGGTCGGCGCGGCCGTCGGCGTGGCACTCGCCATGCTGCTGCTCGGCATCGTCCTGACCGTCTTCCGCGCGTACTACCTCGACCGCCTGCCACCGGGTGCGAACCAGGCCGCCGCGGGCGCCGTCTACGACACCCTGATCCGGTTCATGCGCGCGAGCATCCGGGTGGTCTTCGCAGTGGCCGTCGTCACCGCCCTGGGCGCGCTCCTGATCGGGCCGTCCCGCGCCGCCGTCGCGATCCGCACCGCCTGCCGCCGGATGGTCGACGCCCTGCGCGAGGTGCTGTTCGGCATCGGGATGCGGCTGGGCCCGGTCGGCCCGTTCGTCCACCGTTTCAAGCGGTGGATCGGCGCCCTGATCCTCGCCGTGGCGGCGGTCGTCCTGGCCACCTGGAACTACCCGACCACGGCGGTGGTCCTGTGGATCACCCTGGTGGTCCTGCTCGCCTTCCTGATCCGGGAGTTCCTCGACACCGGCCCGGGCCCGGGCACCGTCACCGGCCCGGACGGAGCCCCGGGCCCCGGGCCCGGCACCGTCTCCGGTACCGGGCCGCCGACCCACGCCTGAGCGCCCGCCGCCCGGCTCCCGGGCCGCCCCGCCGGGCCGGGATGCGCGGTGCGGCGGGCACTGCTGGAATGGCAGGAGCGGGCACCGCGCGCCGCCCTCCCGGGCGCGTACCGCCACGGCATCGGCCGACAGCCTCCGCCCGGCCGACCGGAGAGGACCCGACATGAGCGACGAGCTGAACGAGCTGAACGAGACCGGACCGATCGACTACATCGTCGTCGAGTTCCCTGGCAGCCGGATGAACGGGGAAGGACTGCCACTGCTGGTCGACCTGGTCGACCGGGGCATCATCCGGATCCTCGACCTGACCTTCGTCCGCAAGGAGACGGACGGCTCGGTCACCGGCCTGGAACTCGCCGACCTCACCGGTGACGGCCTGCTCGACCTCGCCGTCTTCGACGGCGTCTCCTCCGGCCTGCTCGACGAGGAGGACCTCGCCGACGCCGCCGCCGTCCTGGAGCCGGGCAGCTCCGCCGCCGTCCTCGTCTACGAGAACGTCTGGGCCGGCCCGCTGGCCGCCGCCCTCCGGCGCAGCGGGGCGCGGCTGGTCGCGGACGGCCGCATCCCCGTCCAGGCGATCCTCGCCTCCCTCGAAGCGGCCGAGGGCAAGGACGGACGCTGAACCCGCCCTGCCCGTCCGCTCGCCCCACCCCGAAGGTCAAGGAGGTTTCGCCATGCCAGGACTCCTTCGCGGCGTCGCCCGAACCGCCGTCGTCGCCGGAACGGCGACCGCCGTCTCCAACCGCGTCTCCCGGCGGCAGGCCGGCCGCTGGGCCCAGCAGGAGGCACCGCAGGCCCAGGCCCAGCCCGCCGCACCGCAGGCGGCACCCGCCGCGCCCGTCGCGCCCGCCGCCGAGCCCGACGACATGGCCACCCGGCTCGACCAGCTCAAGCAGCTGGCCGAGCTCAAGAACCAGGGCGTGCTCACCGACGCCGAGTTCGCGGCACAGAAGTCCCGTCTGCTCGGCTCCTGACCGGCGGCGCCGGCCCGCACCCCGGGCCGGCGGCCACGGCGAGGGCGCCTTCGCCCCGGCCGGTGCCCCGACGCAGCCGGTGAACACCGGTCTGCCGCGACAGGGAGGCGGTCCCATGAGCCGCGAGTACCACTTCCACTGCGAGTACGCCGGCTGCTCGGTCACCGTCGGCATCCACCTGGGCGGCACCCGGGCGGTGGAGCTGCTGGTCGACGGCAAGGAGGTCGCCGCCGAGCGGATCCCCGGCCACCACGCCCAGGTGTGCCCGCTCAGCACCACGCTGCCCACCACCCCGCCGCGCCCGGTCACCGTCGAGGCCGAACTGCCCGGCGCGGTCCGCGGCGCCCCGTCCGCCACCCTGGTCGACGGCGACACCCGGCTGCCGATGCCCGAACGCGAGGTGCCGCGCCGGGCCGGACCGACCGAGGTCTCCTGGTACGGCTGACGGCGTCGACGGCCGGCGTCGGGCCAGGTCGGAGGCGCTCCCCCGGCGGAAGTTAGGGTTCGGATGCGGGTGGCGGACCACCGCCGCCGCGCCCGGACCGCCGAAGGGACCCCGCCCATGCCGACCGCACCCGCCACCGGACCAGCCGCCGCACCGTCACTCGCGCGGTTCGGCCTGGGCACCGCCGCCGTCGGGCGGCCCGGCTACATCACGCTCGGGCGCGAGCTCGACCTGCCGGCCGGGCGCACCGTCGAGGCTATGCGGGAGCGGACGCACGACCTGCTCGACGCCGCCTACGCGGCGGGGGTGCGCTATTTCGACACCGCCCGCTCCTACGGCCGCGCCGAGGAGTTCGTCGGCGGGTGGCTCGCCGCCCGGCCGCGGCTCGCGCCCGAGGTCGTGATCGGCAGCAAGTGGGGTTACACCTACACCGCCGACTGGCGGGCCTCCGGGGTGCCGGTGCACGAGGTCAAGGAGCACTCGACGGCGGTGTTCGACCGTCAGATCGAGGAGACCAGGCAGCTGTTGGGTGGCCTGCCGCAGGTGTACCTGGTGCACTCGGTCACCCCCGACAGCCCGGCGCTCGGCGACCGGGCGCTGCACGAGCGGCTGGCGGCGCTGGCCGCCGAGGGCGTCCGGGTCGGCCTGTCCACCAGCGGACCGGCGCAGGCCGCCACCGTCCGGGCGGCCCTGGAGGTGACCGTGGCCGGGCGGCCGCTGTTCGCCGCCGTCCAGTCCACCTGGAACCTGCTGGAGCCGTCCGCCGGCCCCGCCCTGGCCGAGGCGCACGCGGCGGGCTGGCTGGTGGTGGTCAAGGAGGGCATGGCCAACGGCCGGCTCGCCGACCGCAACGCGACCGGGCCCGGGACAGTCGCGCTGCGCGAGCTGGCCGCCCGCACCGGCGCCTCCTGCGACGCGCTCGCCCTCGCCGCGGCCGCCGCCCGGCCCTGGGCCGACATCGTGCTCTCCGGCGCGGCCACCGCGGAGCAGCTGGCCTCCAACCTCACCGCGGCCGGGCTCGACCTCGCCGCCGCGGACCTCGCCGCGCTCACCGTGCTCGCCGAGCCCGCGGAGGCGTACTGGCGCAGCCGCGCCGCGCTGCCCTGGGAGTGAGCCCGGGCCGGACGGCCCGCCGCAGCCGGCTGGGGCCCGCGGCCGGTCAGACGCGGGTGTCCTCCACCACCGGGACGACGCGGTCCGACGCGCCGCCGCCGGCCGCGGCCGGCGCGGTCCGGGCCGCCGGGGCGGCGGGCCGCTCTCCGCAGAAGGCCGGCTCCAGCACGCTCATCAGCCCCGTCGTGACGGCCCCGTTGTTGGAGGCGTTGGCGAACACCACCACGCTGCGCCGACCGTCGGGGGTGACGAAGCTCTGGGTCTGGAAGCCCTGGACGATGCCTCCGTGGCCGAGGACGGTCCCGCAGGAGAGCGCGATCTGGCGGACCCCGAGTCCGTAGCCGACCTTCGCCGTGGGCGTGGGGAGGACGGCGGTCAGCTGCCGCAGCGAGTCGTCCGAGACGAGCCCGCCGGCGCGGCCCGCGACCAGCGCGGTGAGGAAGCGGTCCATGTCGGCGGCGGAGGAGATGACGCCGCCGGCGCTCCACAGCCAGGACGCGGTCTGCTCGGTGGAGTCCAGCAGCGGCTTGGCGCGGTCGTCGTTGGTCAGGTAGCCGGTGATGTGCGGGCCCGCGATGCGCTTCTCGGGCACCACGAAGGAGGTCTGCCGCAGCTTCAGCGGCTCGATGATCTGCTCGCGCAGCACGTCGGCGTAGGCCCGGCCGGTGAGGTACTCGACCGCCATTCCCATCAGGACGTAGTCCGTGTTGGAGTACGCGTACGCCGCCCCCGGGGCGCTCCGCACCCCGTGCTTGACGGAGAGCGCCACCAAGTCCCGCGGTGTGTAGACGGTGTTGCGGATGCGTGCCTCGAAGGCGCTCGTGGTCTCCTCGCCGTTCTGTTCGAGCAGGTCGTCGGTGTGGTCGTAGATGCCCGCGCGGTGCTGCATCACCTGGCGGCCGGTCATCGTCCAGCCCTCGGGCAGGGTGCCCTGGGGCAGGTAGTCGCGCAGCGGCCTGTCCAGGTCGACGAGCCCCTGTTCGGCCAGGCGCATCACGAGCACGGCGGCGAACATCTTGCTGTTGCTGCCCACCCGGAACTGCCGGTCCGCCCTCATCGAGGCGCCGCCGAGGTCGGCCTTGCCCATCGTCAGCGACCATTCGCGCTCGCCCGGGCCGTGGTCCCTGATCACCGCGAAGGCGCCGGGGGCGCCCGCGTCCAGGGTGTTCCGCAGTGCGGCCCGCACCGCGGTGGTGTCCGGGAGGGGCGGTGCGGCGGCCCGCGGCGCCGCGGTGGCCGCCCCCGTCCCGAAGGCGGTCGTCATCAGCGCGGCGGCGGCCGCCAGCGCTCCGGCGCGCGTGAGCCCGATCGTCACCATCGACAAGTCCCCTGTCTCGTTGGCATCCCGCGCGGCGGGTCCGCGCAGACCAAGATCATATCTCCTCTGCGTGACAGATGTTGACTGTCCGTCACCGCTCGGGTCGCGCACCGGACCATGTGGACCGACCCTCGGTCGACGGTCGGTGACGATGCCATGACAGCGCACCGCCCACCCTGCGGGCACACTCCGGAGCGCGGGGGCACCCGCCTTGCCCGAACGGGCAAACCTAACGTTCGGTCGGCCCTCCGTACGCGGCGGACCGCCCTCGCCCCGCCGGGCGCCGGACGCCCCCCGTTCACCCGGCCGCCACCCGGAACAGCGCCGCGACCTGCGCGGAAGCCCGGCCGCCCCCGCCGCGCAACTTCTCCGATGGGCACGATCCGCCCAAGTCGGACCATTCCGCCCCTTCCGTCGGCAATCGGCAGCAGTCGGCCGTGAAACCCACCGGCCCGCCGGAGCGGCGAGTGAGCTGCGTCACTTGACGCTCTATTGGCCCCGGGCTTGACTTCGGAGCGACGAGAAAGCGGATCGCGGAATTCAGCGAGTAATCACCGCAAACCCGTCGAGCCTTTGCATGATTCGTCCTGTTCACCGCCAGACGGAGGTACTGCCATGAAGCTCGTCCACTTCGTGAAGAAGGTCATGCCGGAGAAGAGCCTGAAGGCCTACGCGTGGTACGGCTGGATCTAGTCGGGTAGTTCGTCTACCGGGCGCGGGCCCGGTGAGCAGTCGTCTCACCGGGCCCGCGCCTTTCACCCTTGGAGTTCACCGATGCCCATGTCCAGTACCGGCAGGAGCGCCCGGGCCACCGTCTTCGCACCGCGGATCGAGGAACTTCTCCGCAGGTACCGCGGGGCGGACCTCTTCCGTCTGGAGCACGACACCATCGGGGTCGCCGGCGCCGACCTGATGGACAGCCTGCTCCGCAGCCGGCCCGCGAACGACTCCGAGCGCCCGACCTTCAAGCCCGTCCAGGGCCGGTCCGTCACCCGGACGGACGCGTCGGCGCTCATGCAGGCCGTCTCCGCCGACGTCCGCGCGGCGCTGAAGAAGCCCCTCGGCGACGAGGTCGACCTCACCGGGAAATGGCCGCACGTCGCGCACGTCTATCTCCGGGATCTCGTCTTCGGCCGGGAGAGTTTCCGTTTCCGCGTCCTGGTGGACCGCCGCCTGGAACTCACACCGAAATTGACCTGGGCGGCCGTCGCGGCCGGCACCGCCATGCTCGGAAAGCCCGGCACGGAAATCCCGCTGTCCAATCTGGCGGCCCGCGTGCTGGACGCCGAGAGCTATGACGACCGCCGGTATGCGATGTACCTCTACCGGCGGGTCGCCGCCCCGATCTGTTTCACCGTGTCCGCCCTCGTGACGAATGCGCTCTGGCTCGGTTCGCCTTTCGAGGACGGCGTGTCGAACCGGGACGTCCTGCTGGAGTCCCTCCGGCTGCTGCCGCCGTCCTGGAACATCCTGCGGATGGCCTCCCCCGAGTTCACCGCGGTGGACGACCGGATCGGGGCCAAGGACGACCTGCTGATCCTCCCGCTGGTGAGCCACCGCGACCCGCGGCTCTGGGAGGACCCGGACAGCTACCGCCCTGAGCGCTGGGCCGACCTCGACCCCGACGACCACCCCGGGTACCTCCCGTTCGGCCATGTGAACGAGCGCTGCTGGGGCCGGCACATGGTGATGCCGCTGGCCGAACGGCTCCTCGACATCGTGCGCCGGGACGGTCTCGTGGTGAACCCTGAGCAGACCGTCGGCAAGGTCGAACTCGACGGCCTGCTCGAAGTCTCCGACGTCCGGCTGGTCCGGCGCTGAGCCGTGCCGTCCGGGCCCGGCCCCTCCCGGTCCCGGACGGCACGGGCCGCCCGCCTCAGCCCAGGGGCGCGCCGGCCAGGAACCGGTGCAGCGAGGCCGTCAGGGCGGTGGCGAAGGCCTCCCGGACCGGTTCGGCCACGCGGTCCAGCGACAGGTAGGGGTTGAGGTCCTCCAGCTCGACCAGCAGCAGTTCCCCCTCCGGGGCACGGCAGGCGTCCACCCGCTGGATCCCGTGGTCGAGCGTGTTCCAGTCGATGAACCCCCGGGCGAAGGCGAGGTCCGCGTCGGTGGGGTGGTACGGCTCCAGGATCCAGCGCCGCTCGGGATCCGGCGCGTACAGCGCGTACTGGAAGGTGTCGTCGACGAAGTAGAACGACACCTCGTAGCGGAAGTCGACGCGCGGCTGGACGAGGATGTCGCCGTACGCGAGGCCGGACAGCCCGTCCGGGTCGACGAAGGCCAGGCCGATGGAGTCCGCACCGGCCTTCGGCTTGACGGCGTACTGGGCGCAGCCGGGCAGGCGGTCCAGGTCCTCGGGCCGGTCGACGGTGGGGATCACCGGGTGCCCGGCCTCGGTGAGGTCCAGCAGGTACTGCTTGCCGGCCATGTCACCGCGCCCGGTGAGCGGGTTGTAGACCCGGGTGCCGCGTGCTTCCGCCGCGGCCCGGAAGGCCTCGTACCGCTCCTGGTAGTGCAGGACGGGGCCGCTGTTGCGGACCAGCACGGCGTCGAAGCCGTCCATCAGCGCGGCCGCGTCCAAGGGGTGGCAGAGCGCGATGTCGAAGTCGACCCGGAGCCGGGCGGAGAGCCGGATGTCCTCGTCGCAGTACCGCCGGCCCCGGGCCTGGTAGGCGAGGTCGGTCACGAACAGAACGCTGGGGCGGGCGGGCACGTGGCGGCTCCTCGGTCGGTGGCGGCCCAACATACCCACCGGCCGGTCCGGGCCCGGCCGGGGCCCCGGGCACCGGTGGCAGCCCGACTCCTTGACGAATCCATGACAGCGGCGCACCATCGTGCTGGCGCGCGCCGCACCTCCTCCCCGTTCCGTCCCTACGGACCCCCCACAGGAGGACAGTCATGCGACTGCCCCGCCGAGGGAAGCCCGCCGCGGTCGCCGCCGCCGTGCTGGCTCTCGCGCTCGCCTCCCCGCTCACCACCCAGGTCGCCGCCCAGCCGGTCACCGCCGGCCCGGCCGCGGCCCCCGACTCCGCCCGGCAGTACGTCCTCGACGGCCCCCGCACCGTCGCCGAACGCACCGCCGTCGCCGCCACCGGCGCGTCCGTCGACGCCGTGCGCTCCGATTCCGTGGTGGTCACCGCGACCACCGCCGAGGCCGACCGGCTGCGGGCGCTCGGCTGGTCCCCCAGCCCGCTGCCGGAGCCGGTGTACGGCGACGGGGCCGGCACACCGGGCGCCGGCGCCGCGGTGTACGACTTCCCGTCCGCCGACTCCGGGTACCACAACTACGCGGAGGCCACCGCCGACATCGACGCCGTCGTGGCGGCGCACCCCGACATCATGAGCAAGCGGGTCATCGGCACCTCGTACGAGGGCCGGCCGATCGTCGCCGTCAAGATCAGCGACAACGTCGGCACCGACGAGAACGAACCCGAAGTGCTGTTCACCGCCCACCAGCACGCCCGCGAGCACCTCACCGTCGAGATGTCGCTGTACCTGCTCCACGAGTTCGGCGACAAGTACGCCACCGACGGCCGGATCGCCAACGCCGTCAACAGCCGGGAGATCTGGGTGATCCCCGACCTCAACCCGGACGGCGGCGAGTACGACATCGCCACCGGCCGCTACCGCAGCTGGCGCAAGGACCGCCAGCCCAACGCGGGCAGCAGCAGCGTGGGCACCGACCTGAACCGCAACTGGGACTACAAGTGGGGCTGCTGCGGCGGCTCCTCCGGCTCCACCTCCAACGAGACCTACCGGGGCGCCGCCCCGGAGTCCGCCAAGGAGACCAAGGTGGTCGCCGACTTCGTCCGCACCCGCGTGGTCGGCGGCAAGCAGCAGATCACCGCCGCCATCGACTTCCACACCTACAGCCAGCTGGTGCTCTGGCCGTTCGGCTGGACCACGGCCAACACCGCCACCGGGATGACGGCCGACGAGTACAACACCTTCGCGACCTTCGGCCGGGCCATGGCCGGCACCAACGGCTACACCCCCGAGCAGTCGAGCGACCTGTACATCACCGACGGCTCGATCGACGACTGGCTGTGGGGCACCCAGCGGGTCTTCGCCTACACCTTCGAGATGTACCCCGGCCCGAACGGCAGCAGCGGCTTCTACCCGCCCGACGAGGTGATCGGGCGCGAGACCAGCCGCAACCGCGAGGCGGTGCTGCGCCTGGTGGAGACCGCCGACTGCATGTACCGCGCGATCGGCAAGCAGCAGCAGTACTGCGGCATCGCCTCCTGAACCGCGGACGCCGCACCGGCCGGGGCCTCACGGACCCGGCCGGTGCGGCGTCCCGGCGTCGGCGGGAGCGGTTCCGGGACCCCCGCGCTGACGGTGCGCGTTCCGGACGAACGTCCTCCATGCCAACTCGTCGTCTCCCGTTCAATTTGACGATGCCTCAGTTCAAGGAGCATAGTGCAATATCACATTGCAACGAGCTCCTGGACCGCCCAGGAGCCCCCTTCACACAGGAGAAGGCTTCCCATGACTCGCAAGATCCTGACGACGGCCGCCGCAGCGGTCGCCCTGGGTACGGTTCCGGTCGTCGCGGCTCCGGCCGGTGCGGCAGCCGTCGCCGACGCCCCCACGGTGATCTGCGACAACTACGGTCTGCAGGCCGGTCTGGCGACCAAGGTGTGCGCCACCGTGAGCGGCGACAGCATCGAGTTCTCCGGCCACATCGGCCTGGCCGGCCCGCCGAGCCCCGGCAGCCCGCTCCCCCGGCCGACGGAGGTCGAGGCGGTCCTGACCGGCAGCGTCGCCGGCGGGATCACCCTCGGGACGACGCGGCAGACGCTGACCTTCCAGAGCCGGTCGGTGCTGGTCGAGGGCGTGCGCGGCACGGTGCCGTGCGGCTCCACCGTGCGCGCCTCGTTCGCGGTCTCGTCCGCCGGCTGGCCCGCCAGGCCCGTCACCACCGAGGTCCCGGTCACCTGCTGACGGTGCGGCAGCCGGCCGGATCGGTGGGGGCCCACCGGCGGGTGGGCCCCCACCGGTCCGGCCCTTCGCCGGTGCGCCCGGCGGACATGACCGGGCCCGGCCGGGCGCACACCCGGCCGGGCCCGCCGAGCCTGGCCGGAGCGAGCCAGGCCAGCCCTCAGGACCTAACAGATGCGCGGCAGTTGCTCGCCCATCGGCAGGTCGACCACCCGGGTGCCGCCGAGCGCCGTGCGGGCGACGACCATGCCGGGGTGCTCCGCCACGCACTCGCCGATCACGGTCGCTCCCGCGCCCAGCGGGTGCGCCCGCATCGCGGCGAGCACCGCGTCCGCCTGCTCGCGCGGCACGAAGGCCACCAGCTTGCCCTCGTTGGCGACGTACATCGGGTCGAGGCCCAGCACCGCACAGGCGTTGGCGACCTGCGGCGGCACCGGCACGGCACGTTCGCCGATCCTGACGCCCACCCCGGCCGCCGCCGCGATCTCGTTGAGCGCCGCGGCCAGGCCGCCCCGGGTGGGGTCGCGCAGCACGTGCAGGTCCGGGGTGACCGCCAGCATCGCGTCCACCAGGCCGCCGAGCGCGGCGCAGTCGCTCTCGATCTCCACGCCGAACTCCAGGCCCTCGCGCACGCTCATGATCGCGACCCCGTGCAGCCCGATCTCCCCGCTGACGATCACCACGTCCCCGGGGGCGGCCCGCTGCGGCCTGATGTCCACCCCGGCCGGGACGAGGCCGATGCCGGCGGTGTTGAGGTAGACGCCGTCGCCGTGACCGGCCTCGACGACCTTGGTGTCACCGGTGGCGACCTCCACCCCGGCCAGTCGCGCGGCAGCCCCGAGCGCCCGGGCGACCCGGTCCACCACGGCCATCTCCACGCCCTCCTCCAGGATGAACCCGCAGGACAGGTAGGCCGCCCGGGCCCCGCTCATCGCGAGGTCGTTGACCGTCCCGTTGACGGCGAGGTCCCCGATGCTGCCGCCGGGGAAGAACAGCGGCCGCACGACGTAGGAGTCGGTGGAGAAGGCGAGCCTCGCTCCGCCGAGTTCCAGCACGGCGGAGTCCCCGAGGGCGGCGAGCGCGGCGCCGCCGAAGGCCGGGGCGAAGATGTTCTCCACCAGCTCGGCCGACATCGCGCCGCCGCCGCCGTGCCCCATCACCACCCGGGGGTGGTCGCGCAGGGGCAGCGGGCAGCTCCACCCGGAGAAGTCCGGCGCCTCGGACGGCGCCTCGGAGGGCACGGCCACCGGCACGGCGCCCGACCCGGTCAGAACCTCGGCCTCAGCCAACGGGGCTCGCCTCCCGGGGAACGGCCGGCGTGCTCAGCCGGCGGTAGAGGTAGTACGCGGCGCAGGCCCCCTCGCTGGACACCATGGTGGCGCCGAGCGGGGTGCGCGGAGTGCAGGTGGTGCCGAAGGCCTCGCACTGGTCGGGCTTCAGCAGCCCCTGGAGGACCTCCCCGCTGCGGCACTGCGCCGGCTCGCGGGTGGTGATGCCGGTGACGTCGAAGCGGTACTCGGCGTCGTGGTCGCGGTAGCGCGGGGAGAGCCGCCAGCCGCTCCGCGGGATCACCCCGATCCCGCGCCAGGCCCGGTCGGCCACCTCGAAGACGTCCTCCAGCATGGCCCGGGCCGCCGGGTTGCCCTCCGGGCGCACAGCCCGGGCGTAGGCGTTCTCCACGGTGTGCTCGCCGCGCTCCAACTGCCGCACGGTGCGCCGGATCCCCTCCAGGATGTCGAGCGGCTCGAAGCCGGTGACCACGATCGGCACCCGGTGGCGCTCGGCCAGTTCGGGGTACTCGCCGGTGCCCATCACGCTGCAGACGTGCCCGGCGGCCAGGAAGCCCTGCACCCGGCAGTCCGGCGAGGTCATGATGGCCTCGATGGCCGGGGGCACCCGGACGTGCGAGACGAGCATGCTGAAGTTGCGCAGCCCCTGCTTCCGGGCCTGGTGGACGGCCATCGCGTTGGGCGGAGCGGTGGTCTCGAAGCCGATGCCGAAGAAGACGACCTCGCGGTGCGGGTTCTCCCGGGCGACCTTCAGCGCGTCGAGCGGCGAGTAGACCACCCGGACGTCACCGCCCTCGCTCCGGACCCGGAAGAGGTCGCGGTCGCTGCCCGGCACCCGGAGCATGTCGCCGAACGAGCAGAAGATCACCTCGGGCCGGGCCGCGATCGCCAGCGCCCGGTCGATCACCTCCAGCGGGGTGACACAGACCGGGCAGCCCGGCCCGTGGATCAACTCGACCTCTTCCGGGAGGAGTTGGTCGATCCCCTGCCGGATGATGGTGTGCGTCTGCCCGCCGCACACCTCCATCAGCGCCCACGGCCTGGTGACCGTCGCCCTGATGTCCGCGAGCAGGCCGGCCGCCAGCTCCGGGTTCTGGAAGTCCTCCAGGTACTTCACTGCTGCTCCTCCCGTACGGCCGCGGCCGCCGCTTCCCACGGATCGCCGAACTCCTCCTGCAGCAGGCCGATCTCGGCGAAGAGATCCAGCGTCCGGCGGGCCGACTCCTCGTCCAGGCGCTGCAGCGCGAACCCGACGTGCACGATGGCGTACTCACCCACCCGCAGGTCCGGCAGGTACTCCAGGCACACGTCCTTGACGACTCCGCCGAAGTCGACGACCGCCATCCTGGCTCCGTCGCGTTCCGCGATCTCCACCACTCTTCCGGGCACCGCCAGACACATCCGGGTCTCTCCTCTCAGATGGCGGCCGGGCCGGCGGCCCGGGCGGCCACCATCAGCTGCCCGAGCGCCAGTCCTCCGTCGTTGGGCGGCACCCGGCGGTGCCGCAACACGGTGAATCCGTCCGCCCGCAGGCCCTCCGCGCAGGCCGAGGACAGCAGCGCGTTGGCGAAGACCCCGCCGGTCAGCGCGACCGTCCCGGTCCCGTGCTCCTCCCGGGCCACCGCGCAGACCCGGCGGACCAGCCCCGCGACCGCGTCGTGGAAGCGCGCCGCGATCAGGCCGGCCGGGGCGCCGGCGGCCAGGTCGGCCACCACCGCGGCCAGCACCGGCGCCGGGTCTGCGACCAGCGTCCCGTCCACCGGCCGCAGCCCGAAGGCGTAGGCCCCCTCGGCCGGGCCGTGCGCCAGCGCCGCGCCCTCCAGCTCGATCGCCGCCTGCGCCTCGTACTCGACCCGCTGGCAGATCCCGGCGAGGGCGGACACCGCGTCGAACAGCCGCCCCATGCTGGAGGTCGGCGCACAGTTCAGCGAGCGCTCCAACTGCCGCTTCAGTACCAGCCGTTCGTTCTCCGGGCAGGCCAGGACGGGTGGCAGCTCGGGCGCCCACGGGAGCCCGGCCGCGAACAGCTGGGCGAGCGCCGTCCGGTAGGGCCGCGCCACCGCGGCGTCCCCGCCCGGCAGCGGGACGTAGGCGAGGTGGGCGAGGCGGCGGTAGCCGTCGTAGTCGGCCAGCAGGACCTCGCCGCCCCACACCGCACCGTCGTCACCGAAGCCGGTGCCGTCGAAGGCGACCCCCAGAACGGGCCGGCCGCCGTCGAGGCCGTGTTCGGCCATCACCGAGGCGACGTGCGCGTGGTGGTGCTGCACCGTCCGCACCTCCCGCCCGCCGGCGGTGCTCCGGGCGTGCCGCACGGACCGGTAGCCGGGGTGGCGGTCCACCGCCAGCAGCTCGGGCCGGACGCCGGTGACCGCGCCGAGATGGGCCACCGCACGGTCGAAGGCCTCCAGGGTGGCGAGGTCGTCCATGTCCCCGATGTGGCCGGACAGCCAGGCGTAGCCGTCCTGGGCCAGCGCGAAGGTGTTCTTGAGGTCGCCGCCGACGGCCAGCACGGGCCGGACGGGGGCCGGGAGCGGCAGCGGCAGCGGTGCGTGGCCGCGCGAGCGCCGGATCGGCAGTTGCTCGCCGTCCACCACCCGCACCACCGAGTCCTCGCACGGGACGTGGATCGGCCGGTCGTGCGTCAGCCAGGCGTCGACCAGCGGTGCCAGCCGGGCGAACGCGTCCCGGTCCTCCGTCACGACCGGTTCGCCGGAGAGGTTGGCGCTGGTCATCACGAGCAGCCCGGGGCCGGGCGGGGCGATCAGCAGCTGGTGCAGGGGGGTGTAGGGGAGCATCACCCCGAGGTCGGGGCTGCGCGGCGCCACCGCCTCCAGCGCCGCCGGCAGCGGCCCCCGGCGGCGCAGCAGGACGATCGGCCGGACGGCGCCGGTGAGCAGTTCCTCCTCGACCGGGTCGGGGCGGAGCAGCCGCGCGATCTCGGCGAGGTCGCGCGCCATCAGGGCGAAGGGCTTGGCGCCGCGCCGCTTGCGCCGGCGCAGCCGGGCCACGCTCCGCTCGTTCAGCGCGTCGCAGGCCAGGTGGTAGCCGCCGATGCCCTTGACGGCCAGGATCGCGCCGTCGGCGAGCAGCCGCCGGGCCTCGGTGAGCGCCGCCTCGCCGTCGAGCGACGGCAGCCCGGGCACGACCAGGGCGAGCCTCGGTCCGCACGCGTGGCAGCAGAGCGGCTGGGCGTGGAAGCGCCGGTCGGCCGGGTCGGTGTACTCCCGCTCGCAGTCCGGGCAGAGCGGGAAGCCGGCCATCGTGGTGTTGGCCCGGTCGTACGGCAGACCGGTCACGATGGTGTGCCGGGGACCGCAGTTGGTGCAGCTGATGAACGGGTGCCGGTAGCGGCGGTCGCCGGGGTCGGCGAGTTCGGCGAGGCAGTCCGCGCAGGTCGCGGTGTCGGGCGGGATCAGTGTGCGGCGGGTGCCGTCGGTCCTGGAGGGGGTGATGGCGAACCCGGCCGCGCCGGTGAGGGCCAGCGCCTCGTGCTCGACCGAGGCGACCCGCGCCAGCGGCGGCGCGTCGGTGGCGACCCGGCGGCAGAACGCGTCCACCGACTCCGGCGGCCCCTCGACCTCGGCCAGCACGCCGTCCCCGGTGTTGGTGACGGTGCCGGCCAGGCCGAGCTCGGCGGCGAGCGTGAAGACGAACGGCCGGAACCCGACGCCCTGGACGAGGCCGCGGACGGCGACCCGGCGCCGCTGCGGCCCGGCCGCCGGCCGACCGGCCGTCACGACCGTTCCGCCACCGGGGCGTGCGGATGCGCGTGCGCGCCGTCGTCCCCGTGGTGGTGCCCCTCACCCGGCCCGTGCGCGTGCGGGTGTCCGGGGGAGTGCCCGTGCCCCGGGGCGCCGGCCATCACCGGCCGGTGGGCCTCGGCACCGTCCAGCACCGCGAGCGCCCGGTCCAGCAGCACCCCTGCCCCCTGCCCGGTCCGGACGGAGGTGAACAGCACCTCCACCCCTGGGTTGACCCGCGCGACGCTCGCCAGGAACGCGGCTTCGTCGAACTCCGCCGCCACCGCGAGGTCGGCCTTGGTCACCAGCACCAGGTTCGCCAGCCCGAAGGCCGTCGGATACTTGAGCGGCTTGTCCTCCCCCTCCGTGACGGAGGCGAGCACCACCCGCAGGGATTCGCCGAGGTCGTAGGAGGCCGGGCAGACCAGGTTGCCGACGTTCTCGACGAAGAGCAGCCGGGTGTCCGGCGGCAGCCAGCCCGCCAGGTGCTCGCGGAGCATCGCCGTCTCCAGGTGGCACAGCCCGTCGGTGAGCACCTGCTTCACCGGCGCGCCCGAACGGGCCAGCCGCCGGGCGTCGTTCTCGGTGGCGAGGTCCGCGGTGAGCGCGGCCACCGGCACGCCGCGGGCCCGGGCCAGCCCGAGTTCGGCCTCCAGCAGCGCCGTCTTCCCGCTACCGGGGCTGGACAGCAGGTTCACCACGACGGTGCCGCGCGCGGCGAGCTCGGCGCGCAGCTCGCGGGCGCCGTCGTCGTTGCGGGCGAGGACCGCCTGCCGGAGTTCCACCGTGCGACACATCGGTTTCAGCCTTCCTGGTCGGCCGACGCGCCCACCGGGCGCTCGGCCCACTGGACGCCGAGGATCTGCAACTCCCGGCCCGCGAGCAGCTCGACCCGGGCGCCGCCACAGCGCGGACACCCGAGGTCGGGCGGCATGCCCACGGCCCACTCGACGCCGCACGGGGTGCACCTGGCACGCGCCGCGACGGCCTCGGTCTCCAGCTTCGCGCCCTCCACCAGCGTTCCGGCGCAGGCCAGTTCGAAGCAGAAGTCCAGCGCGGAGGGCACCACCCCGGCGAGTTCGCCGACCTGGAGGCGCACCTTCTCCACCGCGACCGCCCCGTGGTCCCGGGCTGCCGCGTCCACCTGCTCGACGACGGCCGTCGCGATCGACATCTCGTGCATCGGGCCCACTCCCTCCCCTCGCCGGAGGCGACAGGCTTCATTACAAGGGCGCGGTGGCGGCCTCGGCCGCAGCCGCGCCGCCACCGCGCCCGGAGTACACCGTTCGCCGCAATCCGGCCTCACATCCGCAGGATCCGCAGGTAGCGCTTCAGGTCGGGCAGGCTCTGCCAGACCAGGGTCACGACCGCGGCCGCGACGGCCGCGCACAGCAGGTTCTTCAGCATGGTGACGCCTCTCTCTGCGCCTGCGCGTCCGATCCGACGATCCGCAGGACCACTTCGACCGCCTCCTCGACGGCTGCGGCCACCGGGGCACTGAGCCCGATGCCCTCCTCCAGCGACTCCGGCTCGCACCCCACCACGAGCACCCGTTCGGGCGCGGATCCGCCCGTCCCGGCGGCCAGCGTGGCGAGCAGCGCGAGCACGGCGTCCGGCCCCATCCGGTGCCCGTCCATGACGGGCGCCTCCACCGGGCCGGCGTCCGCCTCGATCAGGTACACCGTGCCCGGCTCGCCTCCGCGCGCGGTGGCGTCGACCAGCACGAGCGTCCGGTAGCCGTCCAGCAGCTGGTAGGCCAGGTGCACTCCGCGCACCCCGATGTCCACCAGCTCGACGTCGGCCGGCAGCGGGTGCCCGGCCAGCCGCCGGACCGTCTCCACCCCGAACCCGTCGTCACCGAGGAAGATGTTGCCCACCCCGGCCACCAGCACCCGGCCCGTGCTCACGAGTCCTCCAGCGGGGTGACCTCGTCCGGCTGGAAGTACCGGAACCGGCCCTGGGCGCGCCACAGGTCCGCGCCCGGGTCGTCCTCGACCGTGACGGCGAGGTGCACCGAGCCGTCGACGTCGTGCAGCACGGCCTCGACCACGGCGGTCCGCCCGTGCAGGAAGAGGTCCTGGGCGTCGGTGCGCCGCCGGCCGGGCCGGAGCAGGACGCGGCTGCCGGCCCCGACCTCGCGGCCGTCGACCACCACCCGGTCCCGGTCCGGGTCCACCTCCGGGTCGTTGCCAGGGTCCCACCAGGGCTGCTCGGCGGTGGACCCGGTGATCTCGCGCAGGCCCCGGACGGCGCCGTGCAGCCGCTCCAGGACCTCCGGGGGCATCGACTCGGCGAGGTCGATCACGGCGCCCGCCCGCTCGTCCGTGCCCCGGGCCTCGCGCTTCTCGCGCTCGGTCAGCGCCGCCGTCCGCAGGGCGAGGATCTCGTCGATCTCGGTCGCGTCGTAGAGCGCGCCGAGGCTCTCCGGGGCGACCAGCGGATGGTCCTCCAGGATGATCGGCGAGGAGAGCAGCACCTGGTCGCGCCCGGGCGGGCCGGCCAGCACGGGCCAGGTGTGCTCGTTGCGGCACTCGGCCACGGCCGCCTTCGCCCATTCGGGCGGGTCGGTCACCGACAGGAAGGTGCCCCGGTCGAGGCCGAGCAGCAGGTGTGCCGAGACCAGTGCGCGGGGCAGCGCCGCCTCCCGCCGGTCGCCCGGCCCCGGCTGCCACGGCGCGGTGTTCTCCACCACGACCGCGAGCCTGCGCACCTCGTACGGTCCGGGGACGTCCCGGGCGGTCAGCCGCAGGAGGCCGTCGGCCTGTTCGCGCCGGCGCAGCAGCCGGCCGACCGTCACGCCGTCCTCGCGGAGCAGTTCCATCTCCTCGCAGGCCGGCAGCCGGAACGGCCGGACGATCCCGTCGCCGGCCAGCTCGTCGACGGGGAGGACGAGTTCCACGCGCTCCTCGACGCCCTCGTCCCACGGGACGAGCACCCGGTCGGCCAGCTCCAGCTCGTCGACCGGCTCGAAGCCGCCGCCCGGGGTGGCGCGCTGGACGGTCCGCCGCTGCGCGCGGAGGAACCGCAGCTCCACCGCCAGCCGGTCGCCGGGGCGCGGCTCGATCAGGCACTCGGTGCGCTGGTGGGAGTGCTCACCGCTGTCCTCGCCGTAGCCGGGCGGGACGAGGACGCCGAACTGCCAGCGCAGCCGGTTCTTGGCCGCCGAGGCCCGGTAGGGATAGAGCACGTAGCCCTCGAAGAGGACGGCGTCGGCGATCTGCCGGGCCTGCGCGAACCGGCTCTCGGTCTCGGCCGTGAAGGCGTTCGCGTTCACCGGGCGACCTCCTCGGTCCGGACCGCGTCGAGCAGCTCGCGCACGGTCGCGTCCCAGGACGGCAGGGCCCGCCGGGAACGGTAGGCGAGCAGTTCCGCCATCAGTTCGGCCGGCAGCCGCAGCCACCCGCAGCCCGGGAAGTGCTGCTCGATCATCTCCCGCCACACCCGCACGGGCATCCGCACCGTCGCCTCCCGGTCCCAGGGCACCGGGGCCACCTGGAAGCCGCCCGGGCCGGTGAACGCGGTGCCGGAGAAGAGCAGCAGCAGCGGGACGTCACCGCCGTCCAGCGCCGCGAGGTAGCGGGCGGAGGCCACGTCCATGTCGTAGGTGCACGGGACGGGCAGGTCCACCTCGGTCTCCCCGGTGAAGCCGGGCACCATCAGCGGCACCTGGGCGAACTGCACCGGGTGCAGCGTGCCGCCCCAGCGGGAGCGCTCGCCGAACAGGTCGGCCAGCCGCTCGCCCTCGGCCTCGCCGTAGGAGCGCCGCGCGGGTTCGATCCGCAGCTGGCAGCGGAGCGCCAGGGCGTGCACCCTGGTCCCTTCGGGGGCGGTGATCCGCAGCCGCAGGACCAGCGTCGGCCCGGCCGCGTGGGGGTCGGGCCGCACGCCGGTGCAGGCGAAGGACAGCGCGGTCACGAGGCCCCCTCCGGTTGGAGCGCGCGGGCCCGGGCGGCCACCCGGGCGAAGAAGGCGTCGAGTTCGGCCCGGGCCTCGGCCCCGCCGTCGAAGCCCTTCCAGCACCGCCGCAGCCGGCCGACCAGCTCGTAGCAGACGTCGATCGGCACCAGGAAGCACTGGACCGGGCTCGCCGCCGGGTGCCGCAGCAGCAACGCCTCGACGTCGGGCTCCAGTTCGGCGGCGAGCCGGCTCGCGCCGAGCGCGGCCCGCCAGTCGGCCTCGTCCGGTTCGCTCTCGGTCGCACCGCCCGGGCCGGGGTAGAGCAGCACCAGCCGGTCCTGCCGGGCGTTGCGGAACAGGAACGCCGTCTCGACCGGGATGCCGAGCGCCGCCCACTGCTCCTCGCCGAACCGGTGGTCCGGCTCGGCGAGGTAGCGGTCGGGCACGCCGCGGTAGCGGCCGCCGGCCGCGCCGGGCTGCTGGAACAGCAGCCCGCAGGCCGTGCAGACACAGGTGAGGGACTGCTCCTCGGTGTCCACCAGGTGCCGGTGCTCCCGCGGGAGCTGCTGGCCGCAGAAGGTGCAGCGCTCCGGCTGCGGGGGTGCGGGCTCGCGCAGCCGGCGCAGCAGGGCGGCGCCGGGGCGGGAGAGCTGACGGGCGCTCACCGCACCTCCGCCGAGGCCGGCGGCCGGGTGCCGATCTGCAGCAGCTGCGGCGCGCGTTCCAGCTCCACGGCCGTCACCTCGGGGGCGTGACAGGCCAGCACGGCCTCGACGTCCTGCTCCCCGCAGCCGCAACCGCTCCTGCTCCGGCGCAGCCGCAGCGTGCCGGTCGCGGGGTCGAAGCCGAGCAGTTCGACCGGCTCGGGCAGCGCGGCGAGCGCGCGGGCGATCCGGGCGGTGACGTCCTCGGGGTGCAGGTCGTGCAGGACGAGCAGCCCGGCCACCGCCTGGTCGTCCAGCAGCTGCCGCAGCGTCTGCGGCGGCAGGGCGCGGACGAGCCGGGTGAGGCCGTCCCCGTAGAAGGCCATCAGCTCGCGGACCAGCTGCTCGCCGGCCCCCTGCCCGTCGCCGCCGGCCAGCTGGTCCAGCGCCTCCTGGATCCGCAGCCCGGTCTCCTCCGCCGTCATGCGGTGAGCCCGCTCAGGCCGGTGGGGACGTGCATCTTCTGCACGGTCCGGCCGCCGCCGACGTACATGTGGACGCCGCAGGGCAGACAGGGGTCGAAGCTGCGCACGGCCCGCATGATGTCGATGCCCTTGAAGTTCTCCGGCGAGTTCTCCTCGAAGATCGGCGTGTTCTGCACCGCGTCCTCGTACGGGCCGGGCGTGCCGTAGCTGTCGCGGACGCTGGCGTTCCACGGCGTCGGCGGGTACGGGTGGTAGTTGGCGATCTTGCCGTCGCGGATCACCATGTGGTGCGACAGCACGCCGCGCACGGCCTCGGTGAAGCCGCAGCCGATCGACTCGTCCGGCACCTCGAAGCGCTCCCAGGTCTGGCTGCGCCCGGCCCGGACCTCGGCGAGGGCCTTCTCCGCGAAGTGCAGGGCCGCCGCGGCCGCGTAGGCCTGGAAGTACGTCCGGGCGCGGTTGCGCTCGATGGCGTTGCTCCAGCGCGGGATCTTCCATTCGAAGGTGGTCTCCGGCTTGGTCATCGAGCGCGGCAGGTTGATCTGCACGCTGTGGCCGGTGGCCTTGATGTAGCCGATGTCGACCAGCCCGGAGAGCGCGGTGGACCAGAGGCGGGCGATCGGGCCGCCGCCGGTGTCGAGCGCGAGGTGGTCCTTGCCGTCGAACCAGCGGGGGGACATCACCCAGCTGTACTTGTCGTCGAAGTCGCGCTTCTGCGGCGCGGGGACGGTGTGCTGGTTCCAGGGGTGCCTGGGGTCGACCGGGTTGCCCAGCGGGTCGTGGGTGACGAAGAGCTCCTTGCCCTCCCAGTCCTCGTAGTAGGAGCTGCCGAGCAGGATGCGGATGCCGAGGTTGATCTCGGTCAGGTCGTTGGTGACCAGCTTGCCGTCGACGACCACGCCCGGGGTGACGAACATCTTCCGGCCCCAGTCGGTCATGTTCCGGTACGTGAAGTCGCAGTGGTCCGGGTCGTTGAGGCTCCCCCAGCAGCCGAGCAGGATGCGGCGCCGGCCGACCTCCTCGTAGCCGGGCAGCGCCTCGTAGAAGAAGTCGAAGAGGTCGTCGTGGAGCGGCACGACCTTCTTCATGAACTCCACGTACCGCATCAGCCGGGTCAGGTAGTCGGTGAAGAGCTGGACCGTCGCCACCGTGCCGACGCCGCCCGGGTAGAGCGTGGAGGGGTGCACGTGGCGGCCCTCCATGAGGCAGAACATCTCCCGGGTGTAGCGGCTGACCTGCAGCGCCTCGCGGTAGAACTCGCCCTCGATCGGGTTGAGCGAGCGCATGATGTCGGCGATCGTCCGGTACCCGTGGTCGCCGGCGTGCGGGGCCGCGGTGCGCTCGGCCAGCTCCAGGACGCCGGGGTTGGTCTCGCGGACCATCTTCTCGCAGTAGTCGACCCCGACCAGGTTCTCCTGGAAGATGTTGTGGTCGAACATGTACTCGGCGGCCTCGCCGAGGTTGATGATCCACTCACCGAGGTGCGGCGGCTTCACCCCGTACGCCATGTTCTGCGCGTAGACGGAGCAGGTGGCGTGGTTGTCGCCGCAGATGCCGCAGATGCGGCTGGTGATGAAGTGCGCGTCGCGCGGATCCTTGCCCCGCATGAAGACGCTGTAGCCGCGGAAGACCGACGAGGTGCTGTAGCACTCCGCCACCTTCTTCTGCTTGAAGTCGATCTTCGTGTGGATGCCGAGGCTGCCCACGATCCGGGTGATCGGGTCCCAGGACATCTCCACCAGGCCGCTGCCGTCGCCGGCTGCCTTCGTCGTCGGTGCCATCGTGTCTGTCGTGCCCTTCTGGAAGCGGGGAGGGTCAGCGGCGGAGCGGGCCGCCGCACGGGGGTGCGGCGGCCCGCCTGGTCACCCCGGTGTGCGGTAACCGGTCGTCAGCGTGCGCCCCGGGTGGCGCCACTTCGGTTCCTTGTCGAGGGTCTTCATGGTGATCGAGCGCAGTCGCCGGATCACCGCGCCGTACGCGGAGCTGGCGTTGGCCGAGATGTGCGAGCCCGGCGGCGGGTCCATGAAGGGCATGAACTTGTCCGGGAAGCCGGGCATCGTGCAGGCGATGCAGATGCCGCCCACGTTGGGACAGCCGCCGATGCCGTTGATCCAGCCGCGCTTGGTGACGTTGCACTTGACGACCGGGCCCCAACAGCCCAGCCGCACCAGGCACTCCGGGGTGCCGTACTCGGTGGCGAACTGGCCCTGCTCGTAGTAGCCGCCGCGGTCGCAGCCCTCGTGCACGGTGGCGCCGAACAGCCAGGTCGGGCGCAGCTTGTCGTCCAGCGGGATCATCGGCGCGGAGCCGGCCAGCTGGTAGAGCAGGTAGGTCAGGGTCTCGGAGAAGTTGTCGGGCTGGATGGGGCAGCCCGGCACGCAGACGATGGGCAGGCCGGCCTTGGACTTCCAGTCCCAGCCCAGGTAGTCGGGAACGCCCATGGCGCCGGTCGGGTTGCCGGCCATGGCGTGGATGCCGCCGTAGGTGGCGCAGGTGCCGATCGCGACGACCGCCGTGGCCTTGGGCGCGAGCCGGTCCAGCCACTCACTGGTGGTGATCGGCTGACCGGTCCGCGGATCGTCGCCGAAACCGCACCAGTAGCCCTCCTCCTTGATGCTCTCGTTCGGGATGGATCCCTCGACGACCAGGACGAACGGGTCGAGTTCCCCGCGGTCCGCCTTGAAGAACCACTCCACGAAGTTGTCCGCGCCCTGGACCGGCCCGCACTCGAAGTCGATCAGCGGCCAGTGGACGGCGATCTTCGGCAGGCCCGGCAGCGCGCCGGTGACGATCTCCTCGATGCTCGGCTGCATGGCCGCGGTCAGGGAGACCGAGTCACCGTCGCAGCTCAGGCCCGCGTTGATCCAGAGAATGTGCACCACGTCAGCGTCGGTGGCGCTCGTTGCTGCAGCACCCATGAGGATGCCTCCTCGGAACTGGGAGCCGGACAAAAAGGCTCAAACCAGTCATAGCAGCGGTTGCGGCAGCCCGCCGGTCCGCAGGGCCGGGCGAGCACCCGGACGGAGCGCAAGCCGGGAGGGCCGTTCGGAGCAGCCGGGCGGTCACCCTGCGGGCGGCATGGAGGGCGGCGCGGGAGGCGGTACGGAGCGGGCCGGAGGCCGTCCGGGCGGCCGCGCCCCGGCATCGGGGCGGCGCCGGCGAATTTGACATGACTGAACCAGGCCCCGAGCGGGCATACCGTCAGTAGCCCGCCGAAGGGCCCCGGTTGAAGCTCCCCCACGAGCGCAACCGAGGCCCCGGCCGGCGACCGGGCCTGGACGTGACTCCCCCCACGGAGCGGCGGCCAGGCCCGCATGCTGTACAACCAGCGATACGCAGCGTACATGTCATATCCACGTACCGCTACCGGGCGGACGTCCGGAGGTCGACCGACGGCCCGTCAGGGCGCCGCCGCCGCGCCTCCGCGACCGGTCGGCGCCCTGGTCAGCGGCGCCCACCACAGATGGAACGGCCGGTGCCCCGGGAATGGTTCCCGGGGCACCGGCCGTTCGGGTCCGCGGCCCCGGGCCGCCGGACTCAGGCGGGAAGCGGACGCTCCACCGGGGCGTGCCAGTCCGGGACGCTCGCGCCCGGCTCGGTGAAGGCGGCGAAGTCCGTGGTGCCGGTGAACGGCTTCCGCTGGTAGAGATCGCGGGCGTAGGCCCACAGGTGCGGGTACGCGGCCAGACCGGGGTTCACCGCGCGCGCGTGGTTGGGCCCGACGTCGTAGCGCACCAGCGTCACCCAGAGCCGCACATCGGCCTCGGTCAGCCGGTCGCCCAGCAGGTAGCGGCTGGTGGCCAGCCGGGCGTCCAGCTCCGCGAAGGTCTCCAGCAGCAGGGCGCGGGCCGCGAGCGCGACGTCCCCGGTGCCGGCCGCCGCGCCCGCGCCGTGGTTCACGGCCGGGCCCAGCCGGGCGTCCAGCGCGTCGATCTCGGCCCGGAGGTCCTCCGGGTAGGTGTCGGCGCCGTTGCTCCACCGGCCGAACTGGGTCGCCAGGTCGATGCCTATGGTCCGGAAGTCGTTGCTGACCACCCGACCGGTCCGGCGGTCCCAGAGCGTCGGCACCGAGATGTGCCCGTCGAAACCGGGCTCGGTCCGCTCGTACGCGTCGCGCAGCAGGGTGAACCCGTTCACCGGGTCCGGCCCGTAGGTCTCCCGGAAGGCCCAGCCGCGGCCGTCACGGCGGCCGTCGACGTAGGACACCGAGACGACGTCCTCCAGCCCGTTGAGAGCGCGCTGGATGGTGGTGCGCTGCGCCCAGGGGCAGAACCAGCCGGCGTAGATGTGGTAGCGGCCGGGCTCGGCGGCGAAGCCGCTGCTCCCGTCGGCGGTGATCCGCCCGGTGAAGCGGTACAGCGGGCGCTCGTCGCCGGGAGCCCTGGTGATCCGGTACTCGCCGTGGACGGCGGTGTCGGCGGGGCTGGCGTAGGGCACGTTCTGACTCACATCGAACTCCTCGGACTCCTCGGAAAGGTGGAACGGTGCGGCTCGGCGGGTGGTCTCGGTGCGGAGGCGGGGCGCCGGGGATTCGTCACGCGCCCGGGCCCCCGCCGGGCGTCCGCAGGCCCAGGAAGGTGACGTGCCGGCGCAGCCGGAACCCCAGCGACTCGTAGAGCCGGATCGCGGTGGTGTTCTCGGCGGAGGTGTGCAGGAACGGCGTGTCGCCCCGCTCACGGATCCCGGCCGCGACCGCCCGGACCAGCCGGGAGCCGAGCCCCCGGCCCCGGTGGGACTCGGCCGTGCAGACGGCGCTGATCTCGGTCCAGCCCGGCGGGCGCAGGCGCTCCCCCGCCATCGCGACCAGCGCGCCGCCGCGGCGGATGCCCAGGTAGCCGCCGAGTTCGATGGTCCGGGGCAGGAACGGGCCGGGCCGGGCGTGCTCCACCAGCGCCAGCATCTCCGGTACGTCGGCGGGGCCCAGCCGGACGGCCTCCTCGTCGGGCCGGGCCCGGACGCCGTCGTCCACCAGCTGGACTCCCCGGCCCCGCAGCAGGATCTCCCAGTCGGCCGGTACGGCGTCCGGGGAGCCGGTGGCGGCGACGACGGCGCCCGGGCCGTACAGCGCCGCGACGTCCCGCCAGGTCTCCCGGTCGGGCCGGTCGGGGAGGGCGACGAACGGCGACACGTCGGCCGGGTAGCGCAGCACCTCGCCGCTTCGCTCGGCCAGGTGGGCGTGCGGGCCGAGCAGGGCGGCGCGGGCCGGGTTGTCCAGGGGGTGGCGCCGCTCGGCGGTGTCCGGGGCGTCGTCGGGGATGAGCACGGGGTACTGGGGCATGCGGGAGCCGTTCCTCGATCTCGGTCTTCTCGGTCGCTTCGGCCCGGGGCGTCGCCGACCGGGGGCAGGACCTCGGGCGGCTGCCGGGGGCCGGGCAGCCGGGACGGGCCACGGCGGAGCGGGGCTGCCGGGCGTAACGGGGCGCCGGGCACGCGTGACGACGGGCGGTTACGGGCGGTTACGAGCGGTTACGGGCGACAGAGGCCGGTCGGGGAGCCGACCCCGTCGATCCAGCGGCGCCGCACCAGCCGGGCACCACCGGTCCGGGTGCCGGGGGTCCGGGTGCCGGCGGCCGCGTGGGCTCCGGCCTGCGGGCGGAACGCCGCGCGCGGCCGCAGCGGGTGTCCGAAGACCACCCGCCCGCCCCGCAGTTGGCGTGCGTGCATCGCCCGTCCGTTTCGCGTCCGGCAACCGTGAAGGTCCACAGTACCGCTCGACCGGCCCGGGACCAGGGGCAATCCCGAATCGCCGGACGCCGACGCCGGGCCGAAACAGTGCCGTCGCACCGTGCTCACAGCGCGTTCACTGCAGGATGTTGATCGCCCGGGCGACGACCAGGGCGCCCAGCGCGAGGGAGGTCGCCGCCTGCGCCATCATCAGCAGCTTGGCCCAGCGTCTGACCGCCGAGACGTCGGTGGGGCTGAAGGCCGTGGCGGTCCAGAACGAGAGCGTCAGGTAGTCGGCGAACCGCGGCACCCAGGCGGCCGGCGCGTGGTCCGGGTACTGCATCTCGGGGAACACGAACGCCGGGTTCGCGAAGGGCCGGTGGGCGCGGGCGGCGGCGCCGCCGCGGTCCAGGCTCCAGTACCAGAGCGCGAAGGCCACCACGTTCGTCACCCAGACCACGCCGCCGGTCGCCAGCAGCCCGACGGCGTTGTTCGCGAACAGCTTGTTGTCGGTCAGGATGTCCACCACCAGATGGACGCCCGCGAACACGTTGGCCACCGTGATGGCGCCGATCAGCAGCTGGGTGACGAGCCGGAGCCAGGCCTTCTGCCGGTCGATCCGGCCCGGGTCGCCGATGATCAGCACCGCCAGCAACGAGCCCACGGCGACCGGCAGCACCCAGGCGGGGTCGACCCGGTAGCGGGCCGGCAGCGTCACGTGGAGCATCGCGACGACCGCGACCGCCAGCACCACCGGCCACCAGTGCTCGCCGTTCACCGCGGCCCGGTCCGGCGTCACCCGCCGCGGATCCGTCGGGTGGGGGCTGGAGGGCATGCCCCATTGTCACCTCGCGGCCCGGATCGCGGCCGCAGGCTCACCAGCCAGGGCCGGGGCGGGGCGGCTCCTACCGGGTGGCGGCCGTCGCCGTTCCCTCCAGGCGCCCGACGATCAGCTCGCAGAGCTCATGGGTGCGCAGGGCGTCGTGGGCGTCGATCGTCTTTCCGGTCCGGACGGCGTCGAGGAAGGCGAGGACGACCTGCTCGATGCCGCGCTGGCGGGCCACCGGGACCCAGTCGCCGCGACGGCGGATCGTGGGCTGGCCGCGGTGGTCGATCACGTCGGCGAGGTTGTGGACCTCGCGCTTGGAGTCCCCGCCGGAGACCTGGAGGATCTCCTCGGTGGAGCCGGAGACGCGGTTCATGATGCCCAGGGCGGTGAAGCCCTCACCGGAGAGGGTGAGGACGACGTGCTCGACGAGGCCGTCGCGCACCCGGGAGCGGACGTCGACCTGCTCGATCTCACCGGGCGCCAGGAAGCGCAGCAGGTCCACCACGTGGATGAAGTCGTCGAAGACCATCGAGCGGGGCGCCTCGGGCAGGCCCTCGCGGTTCTTCTGCAGGACGATCAGGTCGCGCGGCCGCTCCTTCGCCTGCACGTAGCCGGGCGCGTAGCGGCGGTTGAAACCGACCATCAGCGAGCGGCCCGTGCGGTCGGCGAGGTCGACCAGCCGGCGGGACCCGTCCAGGGTCTGGTCGAGCGGCTTGTCCACGTAGACGTCGACCCCGGCCGTCAGCAACTGCTCGACGATCGGGACGTGCTGGTCGGTGGCGGCGTGCACGAAGGCGGCCCGGATGCCGCTGCCGATCAGCGCGCCGAGGTCGGTGAACCGGTGCTCGGGCGCGATCCGGTGGGCCTCGCCGATCCGGTCCAGCTTGGCCCGGTCCCGGGTCATCAGGCGCAGGTCGAGGCCGGGCAGCGTGCCGAGGACCGGGAGGTAGGCCTTCTGGGCGATGTCGCCGAGCCCGATCACCCCGACGGGGAGGAGAGCGTCGGGGGCGGAGGTCAGGCTCATCGGTGCTCCAGTGGTCCGGACGATCATCGGCCCGGCCCACCCTACTCGCCGCTCCCCCGGCGGCCGGCGGGGTGGCCCGGCGCACCCGGCGGACGGGTGCGGCGGTGCCGGCGCGGTGGGGCCCCGGCCACCGGTCGGGGCCCCACCGTCCCCCGCTCAGTCGACGTCGAGCGCCCGCGTCAGCGTGCGCTCCGCCATGTGGCGGCCGGCCGAGACGGTGGACCCGCCGGGCCGGGCCGCCCAGGCGCGCGCGGCGGTGTCCCGGGTCCGCACCGCCCGGGGCGGGGTGCTCACCCGGGCGGTCCGCCGGCCGAGGCCGACCGCCTCGCCGGCGGGCAGCGACCACAGGTCGGCCCCGCTCAGCAGGGCGGCCTCGGCGGTGAGGTCCAGTCGCGCGAGGGCGGCCTCGACGGCGGCCGCGCGCCTGGCGTCGGCGGTCACGGCGAACTCCTCGTCCTCGTCATGGTTCAGATCCAGCCGTCGAGCGCGGCCAGGAAACCGTCGTGATCGTCCCGGTGGACGGTGTGGCCGGCGCCGGGCACGGTGCGCACCTCGAAGCCCCGGGCGCGCAGCAGTTCGGCGTCCTCGGCGTTCACCAGGAAGCTCCGGTCGGCCAGGAGCACCAGCGAGGGCACGGCCGGTGCGGCCGGCAAGCCGCACTCCTGGCCGGACAGGGCGAGCGCGGACTCCTCGTCCCAGGCCGCGAGGGTGGCGAGTTCGACGTCCACGTCGGCGGCCTCCCAGCGGGGGTTGAACCCGGCGATCTGCTCCCGGGTGGCGTGCCGGAACTCCACGAACATCCGCGGGTCGGCGCCCTCGATCCGGCCGAACTGCCAGGCCGGGTCGACGTACACGGCGCGGGCCGGCTTCAGCCGCTCCACCGCGCCCAGCAGGCTGATGCCGCCGAGCGAGTGGCCGACGGCCAGCTCCGCGCCGGCCGGCAGCGTCTCGACGAGGTCCTCGGCGTAGGCCTCCAGGGCGTACCGCTCCTGCGGGCTCCCGCCGGTACCGCGCGGGCTCCGGCCGTGGCCGCGCTGGTCGACGGCGATGACGCGGTACCCGCGCCCGGCCAGGGCCGGGCCGACCCGCCGCCAGGTGCGGTGGTCGGACATGATGCCGTGCACCAGCAGGGCGATGCGGTCGCCGGAACCCCACTCCTGGGTGTGCAACTTCACGAGATGGAAACCTCTCTGGGAACGCTCGGGTGGGCGGACGTACTCGGTCGGGTGAACGTCGTGGGTGTGCCGGAGGTGCCGGCGTACTCAGCGAACACCGCGGACCGGCTTCAGCGCGAGGGCGCCGAGCCCGGCGAGGGCCGCGCCGAGCAGGAACAGCGGGGTGCGGCCGCCGAGGCCGGGCACGACGGAGGCGACGAAGGGCACCAGGGTCCGCGGACAGGGGTTGGCGATGTCGAGCCCGCCCATGTCCCGGGCGGCGTCCTCCGCCTTGGGCAGCACCATGGTGACCGGCGCGGTGTCGACGGCCGTGAACCAGCCGAAGGCCAGTCCGTTGACCACGGAGAAGACGATCATGCCGGGCCGACCACCGGCCATCCGGCCCGGCCGGGCGGGGAGGAACTCGCCGCCCTGGTCGCCCGGTCGGTGAACGAGCCCGGCCAGGTGCCCGCCACCCGGAACGTGCTGGGCTTGCGCACGGTCGTCCGCGAGTCGGCCTCACTCCGCCCCCGCTCCGGGCCTCCCCGACGGGAGAATCCGGTTGTGACCGGGACGGCTCGTGGGCGAGGCTCTCGGCATGACCACTCCGCCCGAGTCGATCACGCTGGACGACCTCACGCTGCGCCGCTTCGACGGCGAGGCGGACCTTCCCGAGCTCTTCCGGGTGATCGAGGAGTCCCTGGAGCACCTCCGCCCGTGGATGCCCTGGGTCGCCACGCACAGCCCCGACGCCACCCGTGCCTTCCTGGCCGGCCGCGCCGAGCAGTGGGAGAGCGGCGCCGCGTTCACCTACGCGATGGTGACGGAGCGGGGCATCGTCGGCGCCTGCCAGCTGTTCCGCCGCGAGGGCCTGCCGGGCGACGGCCTGGAGATCGGCTACTGGCTGCACCCCGCCGCCACCGGCCGCGGCCTGGCCACCAGAGCCGTCCGGGCACTGGTCGACGAGGCGTTCCTGCTGCCCGGCGTCGACCACGTCGAGATCGTCCACGACCCGGCGAACCGGGCGAGCGGCGCCGTACCGGCGCGCCTCGGCTTCGCCGAGCACCTCTGCCGGCCCGCCGAGCGCCTGGCGCCCGCGCAGACCGGGGTGGACAAGGTCTGGCGGCTGACCCGGGCGCGGACAGGGCTGTGACCGGCCGCACCGGACGGGCGACCGGGGCGGCAGAGACAGCGCGGCCGGAGCACGGGGGGAGTGCCCGGCGCCGCTAGGGCAGACGGACGGGCCGGCCGCCGGAACTCCACGGCGGCACGGGTGCCGGGCCGGTGCGGCGGGACAGCACCGCGCCCCCGGGGCCGCACGGCCCCGGGGCGCCCCGGGTGGAGGTCGAACCGTGGATCAGAGCTTGAACATGGCGGTGTACGGCTGGGTGATCCGTTCCTGCCGTGAACCGAAGTCGACCAGTACCGCGATGTCACCGCCACCCTCGACGGCGATGGCCCGGCCGAGGCCGTACGTGTCGTGGGTGACCCTGTCGCCGACGGCGAACCGTTTGAGAGGAGCTTCGACCCGGGCCTTGAAGGGGCTGGTGGGCAGAGTACGCCGGACTGCTGCTGATTTCGTCATCTCCCCCAGTATGCGCCGGAACTCGCCCCAGTGGGCCCTCCGGAAGGTCTCGAATTCGCACATAACCGGAATCCGTATGGTGCGGTTCACCACCGCGCCGACGGAATTTCGCGGCCGCGGACGGTCTGCCACCGGCGCGAACCGCGTCGGCGGGGGCGGGCAGCACACCTGTGCCCGCCGCTCTTTCGAGCGATTCGCAGGCCCGGCCGGCCCCGCGCACCGGGACGCCAACTCCGCCGGGCGGCCGACCGGTTGGCGCTGCTTCCGCCGCCGCGACAGCCGGCCCCGGGCGGGGCCGCGGAGCCGCCGGGGGTGAATCCCTGCACCACGGAGACCCCCGGCCTGCTAGAGTCGAATGAGTTGCAGTAGTGGTTCCCATGAACTTTGTGTGGGCCTGCTGAGGTCTCGCAGGCGCATTTCTGTTTCCCGGCTCTTCCCCGGGTGGGTCATCATCGCGGCATCTCGGAGCACGCACCGTGCGAGCTCCGGACAGCCCCTTGAAGGAGATTTCTTTATGGCTAATGGCACTGTGAAGTGGTTCAACGCGGAAAAGGGCTTCGGCTTCATCGAGCAGGAGGGTGGCGGCCCCGACGTCTTCGCCCACTACTCGAACATCAACGCCAACGGCTTCCGTGAGCTGCTCGAGGGCCAGAAGGTCGAGTTCGACGTCACGCAGGGCCAGAAGGGCCCGCAGGCCGAGAACATTCGTCCGCTGTAGTTTCTGCCACGGCACCCGCCCGGCAGCGAGGGGCCCGCACCGCGTTCATGCCTGGTGCGGGCCCCTCGGCTTTTCGCAGGACCCACCGCTGCCCGGGCTTCATTCCCGGCTCCGCCACCGGCGGCCTTCCCCACGCGAGCTGCTCCGCGCCGCGTCCGGGTCGGCGCCCCGCCGTGATGACTCACGGTTCGAGGTTCTTCGCTCCCGCCCGCGCGGTGAGCGCCGACCGTAGGTGACGTGCCGCACGGTTTCACCGTCCACGCTCCGCCAGTTCCGGCCCGTTCCTTGCAGCCTCCGCCCGGATTACCCGTGGGCGCGGAGCCTTCCTCGTGACGTGCCACCTTGAGGAAGGTCTCCAGATGAATCGCTCCAGTCGCTCCTCGTACCAGAATTCCGAGTCCCGCTCCGGCGGCGGCTCCTACGGCTCCCGTTCCGGCGGGGGCGGTTCCTCGTACGGCTCCCGCTCGGGTGGCGGCGGCTCCTACGGCTCGCGTTCCGGCGGTGGTGGCTCCTCGTACGGCTCCCGTTCGGGCGGCGGTCCGAGGCGGCGCCAGAGCTCCTCCGTACAGGGCGAGTTCGCGATGCCGGTCAGCACCACCCCGGCCCTGCCGGCCGTCGAGACCTTCGACCAGCTCGACATGCCGAAGGCCCTGCTCTCGACGCTCACCCGCCAGGGCGTCACCTCGCCGTTCCCGATCCAGGCCGCGACGCTGCCGAACTCGCTGGCGGGCCGGGACGTCCTCGGCCGCGGCCGGACCGGCTCCGGCAAGACCATCGCCTTCGGCCTCGCGCTGCTGGCCCGCATCGCCGGCCGGCAGGCCGAGCCGGGCCGGCCGCTGGCTCTCGTCCTGGTGCCCACCCGTGAGCTCGCGCAGCAGGTCACCGAGGCGCTCACCCCCTACGCCCACTCGGTGCGGCTGCGGCTCGCCACCGTGGTCGGCGGGGTCTCGATCGGCCGCCAGGCCCAGATCCTGGGCCGGGGGGCGGAGGTCGTCGTGGCCACTCCCGGCCGCCTCAAGGACCTGATCCAGCGCGGCGCCTGCCGGCTCGACAGCGTCGGGATCACCGTCCTCGACGAGGCCGACCAGATGGCCGACATGGGCTTCCTGCCGCAGGTCATCGAGCTGCTCGACCAGGTCGAGGCCGACAGCCAGACGATGCTGTTCTCCGCCACCCTGGACCGCAACGTCGACCGCCTGGTGCGCCGGTTCCTCAAGGACCCGGTCACCCACTCGGTGGACCCGTCCGCCGGGGCGGTCAGCACCATGGAGCACCACGTCCTGCACGTGCAGAACGGCGACAAGAACGCCACGATCGCCCACATCGCCTCGCGCGAGGGCGGCGTGATCATGTTCACCGACACCAAGCACGGCGCCGACCGGCTGGTGGACGAGCTGCTCGCCAGCGGGGTGAAGGCGGCCGCGCTGCACGGCGGGAAGTCCCAGCCCCAGCGCACCCGCACCCTCCAGCAGTTCCGCAACGGCCAGGTCACCGCGCTGATCGCGACCAACGTCGCGGCCCGCGGCATCCACGTCGACGGCCTCGACCTGGTCGTCAACCTGGACCCGCCGACCGACCACAAGGACTACCTGCACCGCGGCGGCCGCACCGCCCGGGCGGGCGAGTCCGGCACCGTCGTGACGCTCGTCCTGCCCAACCAGCGCCGCGAGACGGCCCGGATGATGGCCACCGCCGGCATCACCCCCGAGTCCACCCGGGTCCACTCCACCGACGATGAGCTGGCCCGCATCACCGGCGCCCGCGTGCCCACCGGCGTGCCCGTGGTGATCGCCGACCCCGTGGTCGAGCGGCCCCGGCGCAGCGCCTCGGGCGGTCGCAACCGCCGCAGCCGCCCCACCTCGGCCGGCCGCGGCCAGCAGGGCGGCGGCACCGGCGGCCGCGGCCAGGGCGGCGGCACCGGCGGCCGTGGCCAGGGCGGCGGCACCGGCGGCCGCGGCCAGGGCGGCGGCACCGGCGGCGCCCGCCGTGGCGGGCCGCGGCGCGTCGACCTGGCCGCGTAGGCCCCGCGTCCGGTCGGTCCCGCCGCGCGTCGGCGGGACCGGCCGGATCCGGCCGGACACCCGCGGGCCGGGCCCAACCGCGGCAGCACCGTCGAGCACCTCCCTGATCGCCGCCGTCACCGGTGGACCGACCCGAAGGAGCCCCATGACCATGGCCCTCGAACACCCCGCCGACTTCGCCGCCGACGCCCTGACCACGGTCGGGGACGTGATGACCCGACCCGAGCTGCAGATCAGTGACGACGTCATGGTCGACACCGCGCTGGACATCCTGCTCAGCTCCGGCGCCCCGCACGCCCTGGTCCGCGACGAGGAGGGCCGCTGCGCCGGGCTGCTGACCCGTCTGCACCTCGCGCCGTTCCGGGCCCGCTCCTGGTACACCGAGCGCACCCCGGTGCGGGCGGTGAAGCACGACCGCGCGCCGTTCGCCACCGCCGGGATGCCGGCCGCCACCGCAACGGCCACCATGCGCGCCCGCGGTCTGGACACCTGGCCGGTCGTGGACGACGACGGGCACGTCATCGGTCTGCTCAGCATCTGAGTCCCACCCGGGACCCCGCCTCCCCCGGCCCACCGGGGGAGGCGGGGTCCCGGTGGTTTCCGGGGCCGCCGCCCCGGGCGCGGTCAGCCGGTGGCGGCGGCCACCTCGGTGAGGGCCTCCAGCACCGGGCGGATCAACGGGTGGCCGTCGGCGCCGGCCCGGACGGCGGCGAAGACCCGGCGGGTGGCGAGCGCGCTGTCCACCGGCCGCACCGCGACCCGTCCGAGATCCACCCCGAGCAGGGCGGACCGGGGCACCAGCGCCACCCCCGCACCGGCCGAGGCCAGCGCCACGACGGCGCGGAAGTCGTCCGAGGAGTGCACCAGACGCGGCTGGAACCCGGCGTGCTCGCAGGCCAGCAGCACCACGTCGTGGCAGGGATTGCCCGGGTAGGGCCCGATCCACGGCTCGGCGGCCAGGTCCGCGACGGCGATCGGCCCCTCCCCGGCGGCCAGCGGATGGCCGAGCGGCAGCACCGCCTCGAACGGTTCGGCGTACAGCGGCACCCGGGTGAGCCGGGCGTCGTCGGCCCGCGGCGCCCCCCGGTACTCGACGGCCACGGCCAGGTCGGCCCGCCCCTCCAGGACCATCGGCAGGCTGGCGTCGCCCTCCGCGTCCAGCACCTTGAGGCGGACGCCGGGCGCCCGGGCGGCGAGGGTCCCGATGGCGGGCGCCAGCACCAGGGAGATCCCGGTGGCGAAGGAGGCCACGGTGACCTCACCGGCCACACCGGCGCTGTAGGCGGCGAGATCGGCCTCGGCCCGTTCCAGCTGGGCGAGGACGGCGTCGGCGTGGCCGAGCAGGATCTCCCCGGCGGCGGTGAGCCGCACCCCCCGGCCCTCGCGGGCGAGCAGGTGGTGGCCGGTCTCCTGCTCCAGCGCGGCCAGCTGCTGGGACACCGCCGAGGGGGTGAGGTAGAGGGCGGCCGCCGCGGCGGTCACCGTGCGGTGGTCCGCCACGGCCCGCAGGGTCCGCAGCCGTCGTGCGTCGATCACACGCCAATTCTGCCAGCGTGCCGCGGGGTGCCGGAGCCACCCGGGGGGGACGTCCGGCGGCGCCGTGGACGGGCGGGTCCGCCGAAACCGCGAACGGGAGTGGGGCGTCGGCCGGGCCGACGTCCCACTCCCGGGCGGGAGGGTGGGGCAGTTGGTCTCTGGTGGTGCGCCGCGGCGCACCGTGCGGCGGCGGGGTGCCGAGCGGACGTGGTGCGCCGCACGGCGGCCCGGGGGTGCCCGTGGCGCGTCCGGTTCCGGGCGGACGGGCCACGGGCGGTCCCGGGAGGTGCCCCGGCCGGGGGCTACTCCCCCAGGGCGGCGCGGGCGTCGACGAAGGCCGCCACCACGCGCTCGACGTCCTCGGTGGAGTGCGCGGCGGACAGCTGCACCCGGATCCGGGCCGCGCCGTGCGGCACGACCGGGAAGGAGAAGCCGATCACGTACACGCCGCGCTCCAGCAGCAGCTCGGCGAGCCGGCCGGCCTCGGCCGCGTCGCCGATCATGACCGGGGCGATCGGGTGGTCGCCGGGCAGGATCTCGAAGCCGGCCTCGGTCATCCGCGAGCGGAACAGCGCCGTGTTGGCGGCCAGCTTCTCGCGCAGCTCGGTCGAGCGCTCGACCAGGTCGAGCACCTTCAGCGAGGCGGCGGCGATCACCGGGGCGAGCGAGTTGGAGAACAGGTACGGCCGCGAGCGCTGGCGCAGCAGGGCGACGATCTCGCGGCGCGCCGCGACGTAGCCGCCGGAGGCGCCGCCGAGGGCCTTGCCGAGGGTGCCGGTGATGATGTCGACGCGGTCCGTCACGCCGTGCAGCTCGGGGGTGCCGCGCCCGTTCGGGCCGACGAAGCCGACCGCGTGCGAGTCGTCGACCATGACCATGGCGTCGTAGCGCTCGGCCAGGTCGCAGATCTCGCGCAGCGGGGCGACGTAGCCGTCCATCGAGAAGACGCCGTCGGTGACGACCAGCCGGCGGCGGGCGCCCTGGGCCTCCTTGAGCTGCTGCTCCAGGTCGGCCAGGTCGCGGTTGGCGTAGCGCAGCCGGCGGGCCTTGCAGAGGCGGATGCCGTCGATGATGCTCGCGTGGTTCAGCGCGTCGGAGATGACGGCGTCGCGCTCGTCGAGCAGGGTCTCGAAGACGCCGCCGTTGGCGTCGAAGCAGGAGGAGTAGAGGATCGTGTCCTCCTGGCCGAGGAACCCGGAGAGGCGGTCCTCCAGCTCCTTGTGGACGTCCTGGGTGCCGCAGATGAACCGGACCGAGGCCATCCCGTAGCCCCAGCGGTCCAGGGCGTCCTTGGCGGCGGTGAGCACCTCGGGGTGGTCGGCGAGGCCGAGGTAGTTGTTGGCGCAGAAGTTCAGTACCTCGCCGGGCTGCCCGCCGGCGGTGACGGTGACGGCGGCGCTCTGCGGGGTGCCGATCACCCGCTCCGGCTTGAACAGGCCGGCCTCGCGGATCTCGTCGAGGGTGGCGGCCAGGTCGTCGCGCACGTTGTCGAACACGGTGTCTCCCTAGAGGGGGTCAGACGGTCTCAGACGGTCCAGTCGAGGATGATCTTGCCGCAGCGGCCGCTCGCGGCCTCGTCGAACGCGGCCTCGAAGTCGGCGGCGGCGTAGCGGCCGGTGATCACGGGGCTGAGGTCGAGCCCGCCCTCCAGCAGGACGGACATCGCGTACCAGGTCTCGAACATCTCGCGGCCGTAGATGCCCTTGATGGTGATCATCGAGGTGACGACGGAGGCCCAGTCGACCGGGAACTGCTCGGCGGGCAGGCCGAGCATGGCGATCTTCCCGCCGTGGGTCATGTTGGCGATCATCGACTGCATCGCCTCGGGGCGGCCGGACATCTCCAGGCCGACGTCGAAGCCCTCGCGCAGGCCGAGCTTCTGCTGGCCCTCCTCGATGGTGTGCTCGGCCACGTTCAGGGCCAGCGTGACACCGACCTCGCGGGCCAGGTCGAGGCGGTACGGCGAGACGTCGGTGATCATCACGTTGCGCGCGCCGGCGTGCTTGGCGACGGCGGCGGCCATGATGCCGATCGGACCGGCACCGGTGATCAGCACGTCCTCGCCGACCAGCGGGAAGGAGAGCGCGGTGTGCACGGCGTTGCCGAAGGGGTCGAAGATCGCCGCGACGTCGAGGTCCACCGGGACCCGGTGCACCCAGACGTTGGAGGCGGGCAGCGCGACGAACTCGGCGAAGGCACCGTCCCGGCCGACCCCGAGGCCGACGGTGTTGCGGCAGAGGTGGCGTCGGCCGGCCAGGCAGTTGCGGCACTTGCCGCAGACCAGGTGGCCCTCGCCGCTGACCAGGTCGCCGACCGAGATGTCCGCGACGGCCGCGCCGATCTCGGCCACCTCGCCGACGAACTCGTGGCCGAGGACGAGCGGCGTCCGGATGGTCTGCTGGGCCCAGCCGTCCCACTTGCGGATGTGCAGGTCGGTGCCGCAGATCCCGGTGCGCAGCACCTTGATCAGCACCTCACCGGGGCCGATGGCAGGCTTCGGGACGTCCATCAGCCAGAGTCCGGGCTCTGCCTTCTGCTTGACGAGTGCCTTCACTGCGGCGGCTCCTGACGCATGGTGGGGCGGCCTGGTGTGGGCAGGCCGACGGGGCCCGGCGGGGTGGCTGCTCCTGCCTCCTCGCACCGAACATGGAGCAATCTGCCTGGTGGGAGGGGGTGCGGTCCATCGAGGAATTCTTAAGGGGCGCCACAGCTGGGCTAAACGATCGTGCCCGAGCCGGGCCCGGCCACCGGCGCGGCGTGCCGGTGGCCACCCGTTCGGCGGAGCGCCGGGGGCGCTCGGCACGGGCGCGGCGGCCCGGCCGGGCGTGAACCGGGCCGGGGTGACTGGGGGTTTCGGCTGGTTCGGCGCGCCGGCGGTTCCGGGGTGACCGGGCGTGGGGCCGTTCGGGCCAGTGCGGCGGCGGCCCGCGCGCGGGCCGGTCGTGGCGCGCATACGGTGGCGATCGCTCCCCCCATGGCCCCGTGGAGCGCCGCTCCGGGGCCGTTCGGCCCAGAGAGGCGCTCCGATCATGACGAAGACACGACGGCCGCTCGCCCCGCTCCCCCGCCGCTCCGTGCGGGCGGCCACCGCGGTACTGGCCCTGACCGGTCTGCTGGCCGCCGCGGGTTGCTCCGGCCGGACGGCGTCCGACCCCCCGCCCGCCGGCGCGGTCACGGCCGTCCCCGCCGCGCTCAGCCCCTCGGCGAGCCCGTCCGGCCCGTCGTCGGGTCCGTCCTCCAGCCCGTCCTCCGCCTCCTCCTCCGCCTCGGGCTCCGCTTCGGGCTCGCCGAGCGCGTCCGGCTCCTCGCCGACGTCCGGCGGCACCGTGGCCGCGCTCACCCCGGACGTCACCGCCCGGCTGGACTCGGCGGTGCAGAAGGTGCTGAGCGAGGCCTCCGTCCCCGGGGTGATGGTCGCTCTGACCACGCCCGACGGCAGCTACCTCAAGGCCTTCGGCGTCTCCGACAAGGTCGCCGGTACGCCGATGGTCACCGGGCTGAACATGCGGATCGGCAGCGAGACCAAGACCTTCACCGTCACCGGGCTGCTCCGGCTGGTCGACCAGGGCAAGGCCGGTCTGGACGACCCGGTCGGCAAGTACATCGCGGGCGTGCCCGGCGGGGACACGATCACCCTGCGCCAGCTCGCCGACATGCGCAGCGGCCTCTTCAACTACAGCGCGGACCCGGACTTCCAGCAGGCCGTGGTCAACGACCCGAACCGCGTCTTCACCCCGCAGCAGCTGCTCTCCTACGCCTTCGACCACCCCGCGGACTTCGCCCCGGGCAGCGCCTTCGAGTACAGCAACACCAACACCGTGCTGATCGGCCTGGTGGTGGAGAAGCTGAGCGGGCAGCCGCTCGACGTCTTCCTGAAGCAGCAGGTGTTCGACCCGGCCGGGCTGGGCCGGACGGTCTTCCCGACCGACGCGGCGTTCCCCCAGCCGCACGCCCGCGGGTACACCGACCAGACGCCGGACGGCTCGATCGCGGACGCCACCGACTGGAACCCGTCCTGGGCCTGGGCGGCGGGCGCGGTCATCTCCGACCTGGCCGACATGCAGAAGTGGGCGAAGGTGCTGGCCACCGGCACGCTGCTCAAGCCGGCCACCCAGGCGGAGCGGCTGGTGACGCCGCCCACCCCGTTGCCGGACGTCGGCTACGGGCTCGGGCTGTTCGTCAACCACGGCTGGGTCGGGCACAACGGCTCGCTGCCCGGCTACCAGAGCGCCGTCGTCTACCTGCCGTCGGCGCAGGCCACCCTGGCGGTGCTGCTGAACACGGACATCTCGTCCCAGGGCGAGGAGCCGTCGACGCTCTTCGCCAAGGCGATCACCGAGATCGTCTCGCCGGGGAACGTCTACTCGTTCCCGCCCGCGACGGCGAGCTCGTCGCCGTCCGCCTCGGTGACCTGAGCGGTCCCCCCGGTGGCCCGGGGAGCCGACCGGCCGGCGGGGCCGTCGGCCGGTCAGCTCCCCAGGACCCGGGCCAGGTCGTAGGAGACCGGCTCCTCCAGCTGCGCGTAGGTGCAGCTCTCCGGGGTGCGGTCCGGGCGCCAGCGGCGGAACTGGGCGGTGTGCCGGAACCGGGTGCCCTCCATGTGGTCGTAGGCCACCTCGACCACCCGCTCGGGGCGCAGCGCCACCCAGGAGAGGTCCTTGCCGCCGGTCCAGCGGCTGACCGCGCCGGGCAGCCGGGCATCGGCGTGGGCGGCCTCGTCCGCCCAGCCGCCCCACGGGTGGGCGGAGACGTCCGTCATCCGCAACGGCGCCAGTTCCTCCACGAGTTCACGTCGGCGCGCCATCGAGAAGGCGGCGCAGACGCCGACGTGCTGCAGGCGGCCCTCGGCGTCGTTGATGCCGAGCAGCAGCGAGCCGACCACCGGTCCGCTCTTGTGCTCGCGGTAGCCGGCCACCACGCAGTCGGCGGTGCGCTCGTGCTTGATCTTGAACATGGTCCGCTCCCCCGGCCGGTAGGGCTGGTCCAGCGGCTTGGCCACCACGCCGTCCAGTCCGGCCCCCTCGAACTCGGCGAACCAGCTCTGCGCCAGCTCGCGGTCGGTGGAGGCGGGAGCGGTGAAGACCGGGTCGGCGGCCCGGCCGAGCGCCGCCTCCAGGGCCGGGCGGCGCACCGAGAGCGGCTCGTCGAGCAGCGAGACGTCGCCGAGCGCGAGCAGGTCGAAGGCGACGAAGGAGGCGGGGGTGCGCTCGGCCAGCAGCCGCACCCGGCTGGCCGCCGGATGGATCCGCTCCAGCAGCTCCTCGAACCGCAGTCGGCCGTCCCGGGCGATCACCACCTCGCCGTCCAGCACGCAGCGCGGCGGCAGCTCCCGCTTCAGGGCCTCCACCAGTTCGGGGAAGTACCTGGTGAGCGTCTTTCCGGTGCGGCTGCCGAGCTCGACCTCGTCGCCGTCGCGGAAGACGACGGTGCGGAAGCCGTCCCACTTGGCCTCGTACTGCATTCCCGGCGGGATCCTGGCGACCGACTTGGCGAGCATCGGCGCCACCGGCGGCATCACGGGCAGGTCCATGGCTCCGATCCTCGCGCCAACCGTTCCGGGGCGCGCGCCGGGCGGAGCGCGTCTAGCGTGAGAGGCATGGGCGCAGCCGTGGAACTGGATGTCGCCGGGCGCAGCGTACGGCTGTCGAATCCGGACAAGGTGTACTACCCCGAGCGCGGCTTCACCAAGCTGGACGTCGCGCAGTACTATCTGGCCGTCGCGGACGGGGTGCTGCGCGGGCTGCGGGACCGGCCGACCACGCTGCAGCGGTTCCCGGACGGCGTCACGGGCGAGTTCTTCTACCAGAAGCGGGCGCCGAAGGGCCTGCCGGAGTGGCTGCCGACGGCCCGGATCAGCTTCCCGAGCGGGCGGTCCGCCGACGAGATCTGCCCCACCGAGCCGGCCGCCGTGCTCTGGGCCGCCAACCTGGGCTGTCTGACCTTCCACCCGTGGCCGGTGCGGCGGACCGACACCGACCACATCGACGAGCTGCGGATCGACCTCGACCCGCAGCCGGGCACCGACTTCCACGACGCCGCCCTGGCCGCCCACGAACTCCGCGCCGTGCTGGAGGAGCACGGACTGCGCGGCTGGCCCAAGACCTCCGGCGGACGCGGGGTGCACGTGTACGTGCCGCTGGAGCCGCGGTGGACGTTCACCGACGGCCGGCACGCGGTGATCGCGCTCGGCCGGGTGCTGGAGCAACGGATGCCGGGCCGGGTGACCACCGCGTGGTGGAAGGAGGAGCGCGGCGAGCGGATCTTCGTGGACTACAACCAGATGGCCCGGGACCGGACCATCGCCTCCGCCTACTCGCTGCGCGCCCGCCCCCGGGCGACCGCCTCGACGCCGCTGCGCTGGGAGGAGCTGGACGACGCCGCACCGGAGGACTTCGACCTGCGGACGGTGCCACCGCGGTTCGCCGAACTCGGCGACCTCCAGGCGGAGATGGACGACAAGGCGTACCGGCTGGACGGGCTGCTGGAGCTGTACGAGCGCCAGCTGCGGGACGAGGGGCTGGGCGAACTGCCGTACCCGCCCGACCATCCGAAGGCCCCCGGCGAGCCGAGCCGGGTGCAGCCGAGCCGGGCCCGGAAGACCTGACGGGGCGGCGGGCACCGCGCGGTGGTCGCATAGGCTGACGCTCTTCGAACGGGTGGAACGGGGGGCGTCGGGGTGGGCGGGCGCGGACTGCGGGAGATCATGGCCGACGCGGCGGGCGGACTGTTCCCGCCGCCGGACGGCTCGGTGACGGTGGTGCCGCAGCCGTCGGCGCGCGAGGCCGGGGTGCTGGCGTTCTCCGCGCACGCCGTGGTGTTCACCGACGAGGACCCGGCCTGGGTGCGGACCGCGCTGGCCGCCGTGCCGAGCGACCCGCTGGCCGCACCGCTCTGCCCGCCCTTCCTGACCGCGCTCGCCGAGCGGACCGGCCGGGTGGCCGGCACCATCGACCTGCTGACCGTGGCCGGCCGGCTGCCCGGTGCTCCCCCGCTGGCGCTGGCCGAGGTCCGGGACCGGGCGCACCCCCGGGTGGTGCGCGCGCTGCGCTACCGCGAGGACGTCCGGGTCTTCACGGTCGACGGCGGGGTCCTGGTGCTCGGGCGCGGGGTGGCCGGACGGTGGGAGTGCGCGATCGAGGTGGACCCACAGGCGCGCGGCCGGGGCCTGGGGCGCGCGCTGGCGGCGAGCGCCCGGCATCTGCTCCCGGAGGGCGAGTGGATCTGGTCGCAGCAGGCGCCGGGCAACGCCACCAGCGTGCGGGCGTTCCAGGCGGCCGGCTACCGCCCGGTGGGCGCGGAGGCGCTGCTGGTGGTGGGGCGGCCGTGAACGGGGGCGGGGCGGTTCCGAGCGGGGCGGTTCCGGGTGAGGCGGTTCCGGGCGAGGTGGTTCCGGGCGAGGTGGTTCCGGGCGGGGCGGTTCCGGGCGAGGCGGTTCCGAGCGAGGTGGTTCCGGGCGGGGTGGTTCCGGGTGACCTGGTGACGGTGCCGGCCGAGGTCCGGGACCGGCTGACGGTCCGCTTCGGCCCGGCGGCCGAGGCGTGGTGCGCGGCCCTCCCGGCGGTGGTCGAGGAGCTGGCCCGGCGCTGGGGCCTGGAGCTGCGCGCGGCCGGCGGCGGCGGGACGTCCCGGGTGTTCCGCTGCGAGCGCGGTGACGGCGCCGCGGTCTGGCTGAAGCTGACGCCCGATCCCGAGGTGGCCGCGCAGGAGGCGGTGGCCCTGCGGGCCTGGTCGGGGCTGCCGTCCGTGGTGCGGCTCCTGGCGACGGACACGGCGGCGAACGCCCTGCTGCTGGCGGACGTGGAGCCCGGGGCGCCGCTGCGGCAGCGGGCCTGGCGGCCGGCGGAGGTGGCGCCGCTGCTCGGCGCCCTGCGCTCGGTGCCGGTGGACGGGCTGGCCCTGCGGCCGCTGGGCGACCGGGTGGAGTTCCTCTTCGACCTCACCGAACGGCGCGCGCCCGGCGCGGTGCCGCCCGGGGCGCGTGCCTTCGCCCGGGAGCTGGCAGCCGGCGGGCCGCTCGCGCTCGTCCACGGGGACCTGCACCCGGCCAACGTCCTGGACGGCCCGGCCGGACCGGTCGCGATCGACCCGCGCCCGTCCCTCGGGGACCCGGACTTCGACCTGGTGGACTGGGTGCTCGACGGCGTCACCGACCGGCCCGCCCTCGACCGGGCGATCGCCGACCTGAGCGCCCGCGTCCCCGGGGCCGATCCGGCCCGCGTCCTGGCCTGGTGCCGCGCCCTCGCGGTGACCGTCGCCGCCCCCCGCGCGGCAGCGGGCCGGCACGACGCGGAGACGGCGTTCCTGCTGGAGCTGGCGGGGTTCTGAGGCCGCGGCGCAGCATCGGACGGCGGCGGGGTCCTGAGGCCGCCGTGTCCGCACAGGAGGTCGGCGGGTCCGACTTCCTGTGCGAGCGCCGAGGGCGGGGCTTCAGCCTGCGGCGAGGCCGCCCAGGAGGAAGGCGAAGGCGCCGGTGAGGAGGGCGCCGGTGGTGATCGCCAGGGCGGTGACCAGCCACTTCCAGGGGATCAGCGACTTCAGCAGCCGGGCGGCCAGGCAGGCGCCGAGGGTGATCGCCGCGAGGGCGAACAGGAAGAGGCTCAGCCACTTGAACAGCCCGGCCGTGCCCGCCAGGCGGCACTCGCCGTCCTCGCAGGAGACCCGGACCCGGTTGTGGGTGTCGACCTTCCAGTCGATCCGGGCGTACTCGTTCGGCAGGCCGCCGCCGTCGGGGTAGAAGGTGCCCCGGCAGTCGCCGGTCTCGGTCGGGACGGCCTCGGCGGAGTCGGTCCGCAGGCACCGGTCCGCCACCAGCACCCCGGGGGTGCCGGAGAGGCCGGTCGCGTACCCGAGCCCCTCCCCCGCCGTCACCGCGCCCCAGCCGCCCACCCCGAGCAGCGCCAGCACGGCGGCGGCGATCGTCAGCGCCTTCACCAGTGCCCGCCGAATGTCCGGATCCATCGCCACCCCTGTTCCGTCGCCCCCGGTTTCAGGGACGCACCGACCGGCCGCCCGGTTCGGCTCCGTAGGCCGGCGGTCGGGAAGGGCGGCGGTCAGGAGTGCTCCGCGGCCTCGCCGGAGACGAGGAGGCAGCGGAAGGCGAGCACGAGCACGCCGCCGGTGACCCGGGGCAGCCCGACGAACAGCCGCTCCCAGGAGTTCGGGCCGCTGAAGCCGACGACGAGCAGGAAGGCCGCCAACGGCACGGCGGCCAGTCCGAACAGGCTCATCGCCGGCCAGTGCGCCACCGGCTTCACCCCGCTCGCGCGGCAGACGCCGTCCTCGCACCGGACGGGCCTGACGGCCAGGTGGCCGACGTCCTCCTGGAACGTGTAGGAGGAGACGGGTGCGCCGTGCGCGGGGTTGAACGTCCCGGGCAGTCCTCGGGCGGGCCCTCGTGCCACGGTGCGCAGAGTCCGCGAACGTACCGGCCAGGCTCGCCGGACCACCCGGCGGCCGGGCGACATGCGGTGCGGTGCGGCTCGGCACCGGCGGGCCCACGCCGCACAGCGCGGCGGCCGCCGTCAGGACGAACACCCTGCCGAGGAACCGTCCGTATCCACCGCCCCCGCCGTCGCTCCCCCGCAATTCGCTCCGCCCCCCGGCGGAGCGCACTGCCCCCGGGAGGGGACGCGGACCGACCGGTGCGTGGTTGCGGGAGGGCGGCGCGGTCAGGCGGAGTGCGCGCCGGCCGGGGCGAGGGAGGCGATGATCCGGACCGCGTCGGCGATCTGGCCGTCCGTGAGGTCCCCCCGGGCGGTGAGGCGCAGCCGGGAGACGCCGTCCGGGACGGACGGCGGACGGAAGCAGCCGACCGCGAGACCGGCCCGGCGGCAGTCGGCGGCCCAGGCCACTGCGGCCTCCGGGCCGGGGGCGCGGACCGAGACGACCGCCGCGTCCGGGGTGGAGGCCCGCAGGCCGGCGGCGGTGAGCCGGGCGGCGAGGGTGCGGGCGACCTCGCGGGCCCGCTCGGCGCGGTGCGGCTCGGCCCGCAGCAGGCGCAGCGCGCCGAGGGCGGCGCCGGCGGCGGCCGGGGCCAGGCCGGTGTCGAAGATGAAGGTGCGCGCCGTCTCGGTGAGGTGGCGGATCACCCGGCGCGGGCCGAGCACCGCGCCGCCCTGCGAGCCGAGCGACTTGGACAGCGTGACGGTGGCGACGGTGTCGGGCTCGCCGGCCAGGCCCGCGGCGGCCAGCGCACCGGCGCCGCCGGGGCCGAGCACGCCCAGGCCGTGCGCGTCGTCCACCAGCAGGGCGGCGCCGTGGGCGCGGGCGGCGGCGGAGAGTCCGGGCAGCGGGGCGGCGTTGCCGTCGACGGAGAAGACCGAGTCGGTGACCACCAGCGCCCGCCGGTGGGTGCGTTCGGCGAGCGCGGCACGGACGGCGTCCGGGTCGCTGTGCGGGGCGCGGTGGACGTCGCCGCGGGCGAGCCGGCAGCCGTCGATCAGCGAGGCGTGGTTGTAGGCGTCGGAGACGATCAGGGTGTCCGGGTCGGTGAGCGCGGTCAGCGCGGCCAGGTTCGCGGTGTAGCCGGAGGAGAACACCAGGGCCGCCTCCACCCCGCAGAACTCGGCCAGCTCGCCCTCCAGTTCGGTGTGCAGGGCGGTGGTTCCGGTGACCAGCCGGGAGCCGGTGGCGCCGCCGCCCCAGCGCAGCGCCGCGTCGGCGGCGGCCCGGGTGACGGCGGGGTGCCGGGTCAGCCCGAGGTAGTCGTTGCCCGCGAGGTCGAGCACCGGGTCCTCGGCCGGGCGGCTGCGCAGCGTCCGGGTGAGGCCCGCCCGGGCCCGCAGCTCGGCCGTCTCGTCGAGCCAGTCGAAGACGGCGGCGGGGGCGGGAACGGCGTCCGCCGGAGTGCGGACGGGCGGTTCGGACGCGGTGCGGTGGGCCATGCCCGGCACTCTGGCACGGCGGGCGCGACCCGGGCAATGTGCGAAGCGGCACACGCCCGGGCGGCCGTTCCGACGCCGTCCACCGGCGGATCGAGGTCGGTGGGGGCCTCGGGCTGCCGGCGCTCTCGGACCGGAAGCGGACCCGGGCGTTCGTCGACCTCGCGCACCGGGCCGCCGGGGAGGCCGTCCGGCAGGAGGGGTGCGCCGGGGCGCGCCTCGCCGAGCGGGCGCCCGCGACTCCGGGGAGGAGCCGAGCCCCGGGCTTTGCCCGGGGTGTGCGCGAGCAGGCAAGATAGCCGGGTGACCCTCCTTGATCTGATGCCGAAGCCCGCTACCCCCGACGCGCTGTACGAGACGTTCGCCGCCTGGGCGGAGGAGCGCGGGATCACGCTGTACCCGGCGCAGGAGGAGGCCCTGATCGAGCTGGTGTCGGGGAACAACGTCATCCTCGCGACGCCGACCGGGTCGGGGAAGAGCCTGGTGGCGGCCGGTGCGCACTTCGCCGCGCTGGCGGAGGGCAAGCGGACCTTCTACACCGCGCCGATCAAGGCACTGGTCTCGGAGAAGTTCTTCGACCTCTGCAAGATGTTCGGCACCGAGCAGGTCGGCATGATGACCGGCGACGCGAGCGTCAACCCGACCGCGCCGATCATCTGCTGCACCGCCGAGGTGCTGGCGCAGATCGCGCTGCGGGACGGCGCCCGGGCCGACGTCGGCCAGGTCGTCATGGACGAGTTCCACTTCTACGCGGAGCCGGACCGCGGCTGGGCCTGGCAGATCCCGATCCTGGAACTCCCGCAGGTGCAGTTCCTGCTGATGTCCGCGACGCTCGGCGACGTCCGTCGCTTCGAGGAGGACCTGACCCGCCGCACCGGCCGGCCGACCACCGTGGTCCGCTCGGCGACCCGGCCCGTCCCGCTGTTCTACGAGTACCGCCGCACCACCATGCACGACACCCTGGAGGAGCTGCTGAAGACCGGTCAGGCCCCGGTCTACGTCGTGCACTTCACCCAGAAGGAAGCCGTCGAGCGGGCGCAGTCGCTGATGAGCATCAACATGTGCTCGAAGGCGGAGAAGGACGCCATCGCTGCCCTCATCGGCAACTTCCGCTTCACCACCAAGTTCGGCCGCAACCTGTCCCGCTTCGTGCGGCACGGGATCGGCGTGCACCACGCGGGCATGCTGCCCAAGTACCGCCGGCTGGTCGAACGGCTCGCCCAGGCGGGGCTGTTGAAGGTGATCTGCGGTACCGACACGCTCGGCGTGGGTGTCAACGTGCCGATCCGCACGGTGCTGTTCACCGCGCTGTCCAAGTACGACGGCGTGCGCGTGCGGGTGCTGCGGGCCCGGGAGTTCCACCAGATCGCCGGACGGGCCGGGCGGGCCGGGTTCGACACCGTCGGGCAGGTCGTCGCGCAGGCGCCCGAGCACGTGATCGAGAACGACAAGGCCGTCGCCAAGGCGGGCGACGACCCGAAGAAGAAGCGCAAGATCGTCCGCAAGAAGGCGCCGGAGGGCTTCGTCGGGTGGTCCGAGGAGACCTTCGAGCGGCTGATCGGGGCCGACCCGGAGCAGCTGGTCTCCCGGTTCAAGGTGAGCCACGCGATGCTGCTGTCGGTGATCGGCCGGCCCGGCAACGCCTTCGAGGCGATGCGCAAGCTCCTCACCGACAACCACGAGGAGCGCGGCGCGCAGCGCCGGCACATCCGCACCACGATCGCCATCTACCGCTCGCTGCTGGAGGGCGGCGTGGTCGAGCGGCTCCCGGAGCCGGACGCGGAGGGCCGGATCGTCCGGCTGACCCTCGACCTCCAGGAGAACTTCGCCCTCAACCAGCCGCTCTCCACCTTCGCGCTGGCCGCCTTCGAGCTGCTCGACCCGGCCTCGCCCTCGTACGCGATGGACGTCGTCTCGGTGGTCGAGGCCACCCTCGACGACCCGCGCCAGATCCTCGCCTCGCAGCAGAACAAGGCCCGCGGCGAGGCCATCGGCGAGATGAAGCGCGACGGCATCGAGTACGAGGAGCGGATGGAGCGGCTCCAGGAGATCACCTACCCGAAGCCGCTGGAGGAGCTGCTCACCCACGCCTACGAGGTGTACCGGCGGGCGCACCCGTGGATCGGCGACCACGAGCTGCGGCCGAAGTCCGTGGTCCGCGACCTGTACGAGCGGGCGATGACCTTCTCGGACTACGTCGGCCACTACGACCTGGCGCGCACCGAGGGCATCGTGCTGCGCTACCTGGCCGGCGCCTTCAAGGCGCTGGAGCAGACCGTGCCCGACGACCTCAAGACCGACGACCTCAAGGACGTCATCGCCTGGCTCGGCGAGCTGGTCCGCCAGGTCGACTCCAGCCTGCTGGACGAGTGGGAGCAGCTGGCCAACCCGACCGATCCGCAGGCCCCCGAGGTCGCGCTGGACGACAAGCCGGCGCCGGTGACGGCCAACGCGCGGGCGTTCCGGGTGCTGGTGCGCAACGAGCTGTTCCGCCGGGTCGAGCTGGCCGCGCTGGAGAACTACCACGCCCTCGGCGAGCTGGACGGCGAGTACGGCTGGAACGCGGACCGCTGGGCGGAGGCGATGGACGGGTACTGGGACGAGCACGACGACCTCGGGACCGGGCCGAACGCGCGTGGCCCGAAGATGCTGCTGATCGAGGAGGAGGACTCCTCCTGGAAGGTCCGGCAGATCTTCGACGACCCGGCCGGTGACCACGACTGGGGCATCAGCGCCGAGGTCGACCTGTACGGCTCCGACGAGGAGGGCCGGGCGGTCCTGCGGGTGACCTCGGTGGACCGGCTCGACGGCTGACCACCCGACGGCGGCGGGGTCCACCACGGGTGGGCCCCGCCGCCGCGTCACATCCAGACGAAGGGCGCGCCCGCCGAGTAGGAGACCGCCCGGGTGGCCTCGTCGAGCGCCTGCTCGCCGCCGGCCGGGGCGGTGGACGGGGCGCCGACCGGGGTGGGCGGGCCGGAGGGGGCGGGCGCGGTGCCGTGCGGCTCGACGGGCCGCGAGCTGGTGACCGTCACGTACTGGCCGACCGCCGCGACGCGCTGCTCCGAGCCGGGCTTGGCGCTGCCGGCGGGCTGGGCCGGGGCGGTGGACGCGTCCGGGAGGATGAAGGTGAGCGCGCCCGGCTTGGCCCGCAGGGTCTCGGCGGCCCTGGCGGCGGCGGCGTGGTCGGCGAAGCGCAGCAGGGTGACGCTGCTGAGCACCGGCTGGGCCTGGCCGGCGAAGCTGACGGCGAGGTAGGCCTGGCAGCCGCTGTCGCGCAGCAGGTCCTCGGCGCGGTCCTGGAGGGTCTCGGCGCAGCTCTCGCCCTGCCGGACACCGGAGCGCTTGCCCCGGTAGGCGCCGACCTCGATCACCCGCTGGGCGGGGAAGAGGGTGTCGACGTTGAGGCCCTCGGGGTCGGTCGCGGCGCGCGGTGGCGGACTGCCGACCACCCGCGGGGTGCTGGAGGCGTCCTTGCTGGCCGGGCCCAGGCCGGGTATCCAGTCGCCGGGCGCCGGGCGGGTGATGATCCAGCCGCCGGCCGCCACCACGCCGACCACCACGACCCAGCCCACGACCCGGCGGGCGCCGAATCTCCCGGGCGGCTGTCGATGGGCCTCGGCCGGCCGGGCGGCTCCGTGCTGTTCCTGGTCACCCGATGGCGGGGTCCGCTCCCCCTGCGTGGTCATGGCGCAGATTCTAAGCAGTGCGCGGGTGGTGGAGATCACGGGGGCGGGCCGTTGACGATCACCCGTACTACCGGTCGGTAACCCCCACCCCCGGGGGACGTGACCTGCACCACTACCGTGAGCTGTGACACTGTGACAACTCGCACATCCTCCCGGAGATCTTCTGGTGGGTTCCCTCTGGCGTCGCCCGACGGCCAGCAGGCAGGATCAGCCTCATGGATCTGCTCGATACCCTCACCGCCAAGGGCCTGCGCGGGGAAATCCCCACCCGCGAGGAGGCCCTGGCCGTCCTCGCCACCACCGACGACGAGCTGCTGGACGTGGTCGCGGCCGCCGGGCGGGTGCGCCGGCAGTGGTTCGGCCGCCGGGTCAAGCTCAACTACCTGGTGAACCTCAAGAGCGGGCTCTGCCCGGAGGACTGCTCGTACTGTTCGCAGCGGCTGGGCTCCAAGGCCGAGATCCTCAAGTACACCTGGCTGAAGCCGGACCAGGCCGCCGAGGCGGCGAAGGCGGGCGTCGCCGGCGGCGCCAAGCGGGTCTGCCTGGTGGCCAGCGGCCGCGGCCCGACGGACCGTGACATCGACCGGGTGGCCGACACCATCTCGGCCATCAAGGACGCCGACCCGGCCGTCGAGATCTGCGCCTGCCTCGGCCTGCTCTCCGACAACCAGGCCGAGCGGCTGCGGGCGGCCGGCGCCGACGCGTACAACCACAACCTCAACACCTCCGAGGGCACCTACGGGGACATCACCACCACCCACACCTACGCGGACCGGGTGGACACCGTGCAGAAGGCGCACGGCGCGGGCCTGTCCGCCTGCTCCGGCCTGATCGCGGGCATGGGCGAGAGCGACGGCGACCTGGTCGACGTGGTCTTCGCGCTGCGCGAGCTGGGCTCGGACTCGGTACCGGTCAACTTCCTCATCCCGTTCGAGGGCACCCCGCTGGCCAAGGAGTGGAACCTCACCCCGCAGCGCTGCCTGCGGATCCTGGCGATGGTCCGCTTCGTCTGCCCCGACGTCGAGGTGCGGATCGCGGGCGGACGCGAGGTCCACCTGCGCTCGCTGCAGCCGCTGGGCCTGCACATCGCCAACTCGATCTTCCTGGGCGACTACCTGACCAGTGAGGGCCAGGCCGGCCAGGCCGACCTCGACATGATCAAGGACGCGGGCTTCGAGGTGGAGGGCGCCGGCGAGGCCACCCTGCCCCGGCACCGGGCCGACATCGCGGCCGCCGCCGAGGGCGGCGCGTGCGGGACGGGCGGCGGCTGCGGGCCGTGCGGCGGGCACGCCGCGCCGGCCGAACAGCCGACCGCGGAGCAGGCCGGGGGCTGCGGGCCCTGCGGCGGGCACACCGCGCCGGCCGTCGAGGCGGACACCGCCGAGGCCACCGAGACCGCCGGGGCCGGGACGGCCGTCGCCGGGGCGAACACCGGCGACGGGCTGCGCAGCGACCTCGTCCGGGTCCGCCGGCGCGGTGCCGGTACCGAGCTGGCCCCCAACGCCTGACCGTCCGCAGGGAAAGACTCACCATGGCTCAGCTGACCACCGACACCCTCCTCGCCCTCGACCGGGCGCACGTCTGGCACCCGTACGGTCCGATGCCCGGCACCGCCACCCCTTACGTCGTCGAATCGGCGTCCGGGGTGCGGCTGCGGCTCGCCGAGCCCGTCGCGGGCCGCCGCGAGCTGGTCGACGGCATGTCGTCCTGGTGGGCGGCGATCCACGGCTACGGGCACCCGGTGCTGGACGAGGCGGTGCGCGACCAGCTGGGCCGGATGAGCCACGTGATGTTCGGCGGGCTCACCCACGAGCCCGCCGTACGGCTCGCCGCCCGGCTGGTCGAGATCACCCCGGAACCACTGCGGCACGTCTTCCTGGGCGACTCCGGCTCGGTGGCGGTCGAGGTGGCGATGAAGATGTGCCTGCAGTACTGGCAGTCCGTCGGGCGGCCGGAGAAGCGGCGGCTGCTCACCTGGCGCGGCGGCTACCACGGGGACACCTTCCACCCGATGTCGGTCTGCGACCCGCAGGGCGGCATGCACCACCTCTGGGGCGGGGTGCTGCCCGACCAGCTCTTCGCACCCCAGCCGCCGGCCGGCTTCGACGCCCCGCCGGACGCCGGGTACGCGGCGGAGTTCGAGTCACTGATGGAGCGGCACGCGGGCGAACTGGCCGCCGTGATCGTCGAGCCGGTGGTGCAGGGCGCGGGCGGGATGCGGTTCCACTCCCCGGCCTACCTGCGGATGCTGCGCGAACTCTGCGACCGGCACGGGGTGCTGCTCGTCTTCGACGAGATCGCCACCGGGTTCGGCCGCAGCGGCGCGCTGTTCGCGGCCGACCACGCCGGCGTCTCGCCGGACGTGATGTGCCTGGGCAAGGCGATGACCGGCGGCTACCTGACCATGGCGGCCACGCTCTGCACCGCCGAGGTCGCGGACGGGATCAGCCGGGGCGAGATGCCGGTGCTGGCGCACGGGCCGACGTTCATGGGCAACCCGCTGGCCGCGGCGGTCGCCAACGCCTCGATCGACCTGCTGCTGGGCCAGGACTGGCAGGTCGAGGTGAAGCGGATCGAGGACGGTCTGCGGGACGGCCTGGCGGACGCCGCCGAGCTGCCCGGGGTCCGGGACGTACGGGTGCAGGGAGCCATCGGGGTGGTGCAGCTCGACCACCCGGTGGACGTGGCGGCGGCGACCGAGGCAGCCGCCCGGGAGGGCGTCTGGCTGCGGCCGTTCCGCGACCTCCTCTACACGATGCCGCCGTACGTGACGCAGGACGAGGACGTGGCGCGGATCGCCGCGGCCGTGACGGCGGCGGCGGTGGCCGGATGAGCGCGCGGATCCTGTTCGTCACGGGGACCAACACCGAGGTCGGAAAGACCGTCGCCACCGCCGCGGTCGCCTCGGCGGCGCTGCGGGGCGGCGCGCGGGTCGCGGTGCTGAAGCCCGGCCAGACCGGTCTGGCCGCCGGCGAGCCGGGCGATGTGGACGACGTCCGCCGCCTCGCCGCCGACCCGGCCTCGGGTGCGCCGGCCGGCCGGCTGACCACGCGCGAGCTGGCCCGGTACCCGGAGCCGCTGGCCCCGAACACGGCGGCGCGGCGCGCCGGACTGCCCCCGGTGTCGCCCGACGAGGTGGCGGCGGAGGTCGCGGCGCTGGCCGCGTCGCACGAGCTGGTACTGGTCGAGGGCGCCGGCGGACTGCTGGTGCACTACGACGACGAGGGCCGGACGCTGGCCGACCAGGCGCGCGCGGTGCGGCGGGCCGGTCTCGCGGCCGAGGTGCTGCTGGTGGCCTCGGCGGGGCTGGGCACGCTCAACATCGTCGCGCTCACGGCGGAGGCCCTGCGGGCGCGCGAGCTGCCGCTGGCCGGCGTCGTCGTCGGCTCCTGGCCGCAGCGCCCCGGGCTCGCCGAGCGCTGCAACCTCGCCGACCTGCCCCGGTCGGCGGACGCTCCGCTGCTCGGCGCCCTCCCGGCGCACGCGGGCGGCGCGCCGGACTTCGCCGCGCTGGCCGCCGCCTCCCTGGCGCCCGAGCTGGGCGGCGACTGGGACGCCGCGGCCTTCGCCCGGACGCACCGGCCGTACGCGCTGTAGGACGCGCGGGAGGCGCGGGTGCCCGCCCGGGCCCGTAGGGGCGGGCGGGCACCCGCGCTCAGGCGGGCACCCGCGCTCAGGCGGGCACCGGGCTCAGGCGGGCACCGGGCTCAGGCGGGCGCCGGGCCGTGCAGCAGTACCGGTTTGACGGCCGCTCCGGCGACCGAGTCCGCGACCGCGCGGTTGATGTCGGCCAGCGGGTACGACCGGACGAGCCGGTCCAGCGGGAAGCGGCCCGCCAGGAAGAAGTCCAGCAGCTGCGGGATCAGCAGCTGCGGGACGCTGTCGCCCTGGAGGATGCCCTTCACCGTGCGGCCGAGCAGCTGGACCAGTCCGACCGAGAGGTCCTGCCCGGTGCCCGCCGACCCGACGATGCCGGCCGTTCCGCCGACCGCCAGCGACTCCACGGCGGCCCGGGCGGTCCGCGGCAGGCCCACCGCGTCGAGCGCGAAGTCGACACCGCCCCGGCTGAGCCGGACCACAGCGGCCGCCACGCCGTCCTGGGCGCCGTCGAGCACGTCGGTGGCACCGAGTTCGAGCGCGAGGTCCAGCCGGGCGCGGTTCAGGTCGACGGCGATGATCCGGGAGCAGCCGGCGATCCTGGCCGCCATCACCGCCGCCAGCCCCACCGGCCCGGCGCCGAACACCACGAGACTGCTCCCGGGCGGTGCCGCGAACACCCCGAGCACCGCGCCCGCGCCGGTCTGCAGCCCGCAGCCCAGCGGGCCGAGCAGTTCGAGCGGGGCGTCCTCACGGACCTTCACGACACTGCGCCGGTGGGCGACGACGTGGTCCCCGAAGGAGGACTGGCCGAAGAAGTGCCCGTTGATCTCGGTGCCGTCCGCGTCCCGGTAGGCGGTCGAGCCGTCCGCCCGCCGGCCGCGGAGGTTGAGCGGCAGGAACGACGCGCAGTGCATCGGGTGGCCGGTGAGGCAGGGACGGCAGGAGCCGCAGCTCATCGGGGCCAGCACCACCGGGTCGCCGGGGGCGACCGAGGTCACCCCCGCGCCGACGGCCGCGACCACACCGCTGCCCTCGTGCCCGAGGACGGCGGGCAGGCCCGGCGGGAGGATCTGGTCCAGCGCCAGCAGGTCGGTGTGGCACAGGCCGGTGGCGACGAGCCGGACCAGCACCTCGTCGGCCCGGGGCGGCTCCAGCAGGACGTCCTCGACCGTGAACGGCCCGCCCTTGCCTCGGGCGACGGCGGCCTTGATGGACAGCATTCGGGTCCTCTCTCATGACGGTGGGCAGGGGCCGGCCCCGGGTCACCGACCCGGGGCCGGCGGGGCGGCGGGGGCCGCCGCCGGGTCGCCGGGGCGGGCGCCGGGCGCGTCGCCCGGAGCGTCGTGGCCGTCGTCGTCGTGCGGACCGGCGGTGGTGCTGGTCACCCGGCCGTCGGCGAAGCGCAGCCGGCCCTCCCCGGCGACGACCAGGTCGGCGAACTCGAAGCGGGTGATGCCGGTGTCCGCCGCGACGACCCACGCCTGTCCGGTGCGCCCGTCCCGCACGGCGACGGCCATCGCGTCCACCACGAGGTCCGGGGCGGCCACCGCCACCCCGGCGGCCCGCCAGGCGGCGAGGCGCCCGGCGATCAGCGGCGTCTCGACCGCGCCCGGGCAGAGCACGTTGAGGGTGACGCCGTCGCCCGCGAGCGCCGGCGCCAGCGACCGGACCAGCCCCACCACGGCGTGCTTGGAGGCGGCGTAGAACACGTCGGGCGAGGGACGCAGCCCGGTGGTACTGGCGGTGACCGTGATCGAGCCCCCGCCACGGGCCCGCAGCGCCGGGAGCGCGGCCTGCACCCCGTAGACCACCGAGTCGACGTTGACCGCGAGCAGCCGCCGGTAGGCCTCGGGGTCGAACCCGTCGCCGATCGCGCTCCCGGCCAGGACACCGGAGTTGAGCCAGACGGCGTCCAGGCCGCCGAACCGGTCGACCGCGGCCCGCACCAGCCGCTCGTTGTCGGCCAGTTCGGCGGTGTCGGCCCGGACGAACAGGGCGCCGGTCTCCCGGGCGACCGCCTCGCCGCGGGCCCGGTCGATGTCGGCCAGCACGACGTGACCGCCCTGGGCGGTGAACCGCCGGGCGGCGGCGGAACCGATTCCGCCGCCCCCGCCGGTGATCAGTACGACCTTGCCCGCGAAGCCCGCGAGGTCCGCGGACCTCGCGGGGCCCGCGGGGCCGGCCGTGTCCGGAGTCGTGTCCATGCGTCCGGGCTAGGAGAGCAGGGTCGAGAAGAAGACCAGCTTGGCCTCGGCGACCTTGCCGGGGTCGACCGGGCGCCACTGGCGGACCCCGGTGCGCCCGGCGTAGCTGCCGCTCACGCCGACCACCGGGCAGTAGAGCCACTCGCCGGAGACCAGGTTGCTGAACCGCGCCCAGGCCTCGACGTGCACGTCGCCGTCGGCGAGCGCGATCTTCTCGGTGATGCAGGTCATCAGCTCGTCGTCGCTCTCGCGGCGCGTGACGATCTTGTAGAAGCCGTCGACCGTACCGATCGCGGCACCCGACGGGTCGCGCAGCTCCGCCACGTAGGTGCCGCTCTGTCCGACCTTCGGGTCCTCGAAGTCGATGTCGTTGGCGAAGGTGACCAGGTGCTCACTGAGGTTCTCGAACATTGTCCATCGTTCCTTCGGTAGGGGTGCCGGGTGCTCCCGGCGGTCATGACGGGTGGGGTCGGGTGCCCTGGGACGGTCGGGTACCGGGGATGTCAGGCCTTGCGGAACACGTCCTTGACGAGGATCAGGCCGTCCTTGAGCGTGAAGAGGTCCACGCCCCGGTCCAGCACCCGGCCGGTGGCGTCGCGCAGGGTGAACTCGATGATCTGCCGGTCCCCCACCACCACGGCCGGCTCGAAGACCAGGGCGATCCCCTGGTCGCCGAACTCCTCGCGCTTCTTGACCAGGTCCACCAGGTAGGCCCGGATCTCGTCGCGCCGGTAGGTGGTGCCGGGCTCGGGCCCCTCGGACACGCTCCAGACGCCGTCCTCGGCGAAGCAGGCGACCGCCTCGTCGAAGGCGTCCCGGGCGCACGCGTCGAAGAAGGCCGCGACCTTGCCCTCGCCCACCGCCGTGCCGGCTACCGCGTTGTCGGTCATCGTGATCTCGTCTCTCTCGGGTCGGAATCTGTCGGTCGGAATCTGTTGGTCGGGATGTGTCGGGCACGCTCGGCCGTACGGAACGGGCCGGGCGGGCCGGGCGGGTGCCGGTCAGGACAGCAGGACGGGCAGGCTCTCCAGCCCGCGGAACTGGAGGCTGTGCCGCCAGACCAGCCGGTCGGCCGGCACCGCGAGCTCCCAGCGGGGGAAGCGGCTCAGCAGGCGGCCGAACAGCACCTCGCCCTCCAGCCGGGCCAGCGGGGCGCCGATGCAGTGGTGGATGCCGTGGCCGAAGGACAGGTGCTGGTTCCTGGTGCGGCCCACGTCCAGCCGGTGGGGGTCCGTGAAGACCGCCGGGTCCCGGTTGGCGGCGCAGAGCGAGACGAAGACGATCTCGTCCGCCGGGATGGTCACCTCGCCCACCTGGACCGGCTTGGTGGTCCAGCGGATGGTGGCGAGGTTCAACGGGCTCTCGTAGCGCAGGAATTCCTCGACCGCACCGGCCAGCAGGGTGGGGTCGGCCCGGAGCCGGCCCAGCTGGTCGGGGTGCTGGATCAGCGCCAGCACGCCACTGCTGATCATGTTCGCGGTCGTCTCGTAGCCGGCGTTCATCAGCAGGAACAGGCTGGAGATCAGTTCGCCGCCGTCCAGCCGGTTGCCGTCGTCCTCGGCCTCGATGAGCGCGCTCACCAGGTCGTCGGCGGGCTCCTTGCGCTTGGCCTCGACCACCGCCGCCAGGTGGCCGTACGCCAGCCCGACCGCCTCCCGCTTCTCGGCGGCGGTGGACCGGACGCTGGTGAGCACGCCGTTCCAGCGGCGCAGATCGGCGAAGTCGGACACCGGCACGCCCAGCAGGGCGCCGATCACGTAGATCGGGAAGGCCAGGGCGATCTGCTCGACCAGGTCGAACTCCGCGCCCGGCACGATGTCCTCGACCAGGTCGTCGGCCAACTCCTCGATCCACGGCCGCATCTGCTCGACCCGGCGCATGGTGAAGGCCTTGGAGACGATCCGCCGCAGCCGGGTGTGGTCCGGGGGGTCGCTGAAGAGCATGCTGCGCGGGTTGCTGCCCGCCGAACCGTCGGGGTGCAGGGCGTGCCGCTCGATGATCCGGGGCAGGCCGAGCGCGTCCTTGGACAGCGACTGGTCGGCCAGCAGCGCCCGGACGTCCTCGTGCCGGGTCACCACCCAGGCGTTGACCTCCGAGGCGAGCGTCTTCACCACGTGCCGGCCGACCGGCGCCTCGGTGCGCAGGACGTCGTAGGAGGGATAGGGGTTCTGCATGAACGTCGGACCGAACACGGTGTCGGCCTCCGGGGCCGGTGCGGGCGGGGTGGATTCGGTGGTCATCGCGGTGCTTCTTCCTCCGGTACCGATCCGGACAGCCACGACTCGACGGCACGGCCGGTCGAGGGTCCGGAGTCTCCGATGATGGTCAGGTGATCTGCCGGCACGTCGACCGTCGTGTGCCGGGTGGGCCAGGACGCCGCGGGGACCGGTCGGTCGGCCGCGGTGCCGGGGAGGGACTCGGTCGCCCGGACGAGCAGGATCGGGCTCGCCACCGGCGCCGGCCGCCAGTCGCGGAACAGGTCGAAGTGACGGCCCATCGCGCTCAGTCCGGCGTCCGTGGTCGCCTCCACCAGCTCGACGCGGTCCGCCAGGGCGGTGAACAGCGTCGACTCCAGGGCGGTGAGACCCGGGCTGCCCGGCAGGTGACTGTCGAGCAGGACCACGGCGGCCGGGGCCGCTCCCTCCTGCGCCAGCGCTCCGGCCACGGCGTGCGCGACCCAGCCGCCCGACGAGTAGCCCACCAGGACGACGGGCCGGTCGCCGTGCTCCGCGCGGACGGCGGCCGCCTGGCGGCCGACGAACTCCGCCAGGGTGCGGGGCAGTGCCTCACCGGCCGCGTACCCGGACGGCGCGAGCACGGTCAGGCCCCGGCGGCCCCGGAACGCGGTCGCGAACCGGGCGTACTGGTAGGCGTGCGCGGGTGCCACCAGCGAGGGGAAGCAGACCAGGGGCGGTCCGGCCGGTCCCTCGGCGAAGCGGGCGCTCCGTGGTGCGGGCGGCGCCGACGCCGGGGCGTCCGGTCCGTCCGGGCGGTCTGGGCCGTCCGGTTCGTCGCGCAGGTGGGCGGCGGCGGCGAGCAGGCGCAGCCCCTGGCCGGCCCGGCCGGCCAGGCTGGCCTGCCGGAACAGCGCCACCAGCGGGGTCTCGGGCCCGTTCGGGGCCGGAGCCGGAGTCGGAGCCTGAGTCGGAGCCTGAGTGGGAGTCGGAGTCGGAGTCGGATCCACCGGGGGCGCGGCGACGATCCGCTCGGTCAGCAGGGCGGCCAGCGCCGCGCCCGTCGGGCACTCGACGATCGCCGACGGGGCCAGCCGGACCCCGGTCGCCTCGTGCAGCCGGGTGCGCAGCTCCGCCGCGCCCAGGGAGTTGAGCCCGAGCTCGGTGAAGGTGTCGGCCGGACCGGCGGGCGCGTCCGGATCGCCGAGCACGGCGGCGACCTGATCCAGCACCACCTCGGTCAGCAGCGCGGTCCGGGACGCGGGCGGCGCTTCGCGGAGCCGTCGGCGCAGCGTCTCGCTCCCGGTCTCGGCCTCGTCCGGCTTCGACCCCGGCTGCACATACCTGTGCGGACTCGTGTGCGGGCTGCCGGCCGGCTCCTGTCCGGCGAAGGCCTCCCGGCCGGTGCCGTTCCCGGCCCCGGGCCGGCCGGTCATGGCGGTGGAGCGGGTCGCGGACAGCCAGTGGCCGCGGCCCTGGAACGGGTAGACCGGCAGGTCCACCCGGCGGCCGCCGCCCGGGGCGGTCAGGTCCACCGGCAGTCCCCGTACGTGGAGGCGGGCGAACGCGGCCGTCAGCGCGGCGCGGTCCGGGCGGTCGGCCCGCAGCAGCGGGACGGCCGCGGCGGCCCCGGGATCGGTGAGGCAGTCCTGGACCATCGCGGTGAGCACGGCGTCCGGCCCGAGTTCGACGAAGGTGCGCACCCCGCGCCCTTCCAGCGTCCGGACGCCGTCGGCGAACCGGACCGGCTCCCGCACGTGCCGCACCCAGTAGTCGGCACCGGCCACCTCGGCCGGACCGACCACCGCACCGGTCAGGTTGGAGACCAGCGGGATCACCGGCGGGTGGTAGGCGATCCGCTCGGCCTCGGCGCGGAACGCGGCCAGCATGCCCGCCATGTGCGGGGAGTGGAAGGCGTGGCTGACCCGCAGCCGCTTGGTCCGCCGGCCCCCGGCGGCCAGCACGGCGGCGACCTCCCGGACGGCGTCCTCGTCGCCGGAGAGCACGGTGGCGGAGGGGCCGTTGACCGCGGCCACCGAGAGCCGGTCGGCACGCTCGGCGACGAGCTCCGCCACCTCGTCCGGCCCGGCCTCGACGGCCGTCATCGCGCCGCCGGGCGGCAGCTCCTCCATCAGCCGCGCCCGGGCCGCGACCAGTGCGGTGGCGTCCGCGAGGTCGAACACACCGGCCACATGGGCGGCGGCGAGCTCCCCGATCGAGTGCCCGGCCACCACGTCCGGCACCAGGCCCCGGCTCTCCACGAGCCGGAAGAGGGCGACCTCCAGCGCGAACAGCGCCGCCTGGGCGTGCCCGGTCCGGTCCAGCAGGGCGGCCTCGGTGGAGCCGGGGCCGGCCTGCAGCACGCCCCGGACGGAGTGGCCGAGCCGCTCTTCGAGCCCGTCGCAGGCCTCGTCGAACGCCGCCCGGAAGACCGGGAACGCCTCGTACAACTCCCTTCCCATTCCCGGGCGCTGGCTGCCCTGCCCGGTGAAGAGGAAGGCCACCGCGCCGTCCGCGGCCACCCGGCCGGTGACCACCCCGGGCACCTGGCGGTCCGCCGCGAGTGCGGCGAGGCCGGCGTCGAAGCCGGCCCGGTCCTCGGCGAGGACGACCGCCCGGTGGGTCAGCGCGGCCCGGCCGGTGGCGAGGGACCAGCCGAGGTCGGCGAGCGTCTGGTCGGGGTGGGTGCCGAGGTGGGCGCGGAGCGAGCGGGCCTGGGCGCGCAGCGCGTCCGCGCCCCGGGCGGACACCGGCAGCGCGAGGACGCCGGCGGCCGCGGGGGAGGTCCCGGTGGTGGCGACGGAGCCGGTCGCGAGGTCCGCCGCGGGGGCGGGGGCCGGCCCGGGCTCCGGCTCGGGGGCCTCTTCGATGATCGCGTGCGCGTTGGTGCCGCTGACACCGAAGGAGGACACCCCGGCGCGGCGCGGCCGGCCGGTCCGCGGCCACGCCACCGGCTCGGTCACCAGTGACACCGCGCCGGACGACCAGTCCACGTGCGGGGACGGCGCGTCCACGTGCAGCGTCCGGGGCAGCACCCCGTGCCGCATCGCCAGCACCATCTTGATCAGCCCGGCGAGGCCGGCGGCGGCCTGGGTGTGCCCGATGTTCGACTTCACCGAGCCCAGGTACAGCGGCCGGTCGGCCGGGCGGTCCGGCCCGTAGGCGGCCAGCAGGGCCTGCGCCTCGATCGGGTCGCCCAGCCGGGTGCCGGTGCCGTGCGCCTCCACCGCGTCCACCTCGGCCGGCGTCAGACCGGCGTCGGCCAGCGCCTCGCCGATCACCCGCTGCTGGGCGGGCCCGTTCGGCGCGGTCAGCCCGTTGCTGGCGCCGTCCTGGTTCACCGCGCTGCCGCGCAGCACCGCGAGCACCGGGTGCCCGTTGCGGCGCGCGTCGGAGAGCCGCTCCAGCACCAGGACGCCCGCGCCCTCACCCCACCCGGTGCCGTCGGCCCCCGCGGCGAACGCCTTGCAACGGCCGTCCTCGGCGAGTCCGCGCTGGCGGCTGAAGTCGACGAACACTCCGGGGCCGGACATCACCGTCGCCCCGCCGACGAGCGCCAGCGAGCACTCGCCCTGGCGCAGCGACCGGGCGGCGAGGTGCAGCGCCACCAGCGAGGACGAGCACGCGGTGTCCACGGTGAGCGCCGGACCGCGCAGGCCCAGGGTGTAGGCGAGCCGGCCGGAGAGCACGCTGGCCGCGTTGCCGGTGCCCAGGTAGCCGTCCAGGCCGTCCGGGATCTCCCGGACGAACGACAGGTAGTCCTGCCCGTTGGTGCCGATGAACACCCCGGTGCGGCTCTCCCGCAGACCGAGCGGGTCCAGGCCGGCGCGTTCCACCGCCCGCCAGGCGATCTCCAGCAGCAGCCGCTGCTGCGGGTCCATCGCCGCCGCCTCGCGCTCGCCGATCCCGAAGAACGCCGCGTCGAAGCGGTCGGGCCGGTCCAGGAAGGCGCCGTGGCGGGTGTAGCTGGTGCCGGACCGCTCCGGGTCCGGGTCGTACAGGGTGGCGAGGTCCCACCCGCGGTCGGTCGGGAACTCGGACACCGCGTCGCGCCCGGTGCGCAGCAGCTCCCAGAAGTCCTCCGGACCGGCGACGCCGCCGGGGAACCGGCAGTCCATCGAGACGATCGCGACGAGGTCCTCCGTGGGATCGGCGCCGGTCGCGGACCGGTCGGCCCGCTGCTCGGTGTCGTCCCGCAGCCGGGTGCGCAGATGGGCGGCGAGCGCCTGCGGGTTCGGGTGGTCGAACGCGAGGGTCGGGGGCAGGGTGACGCCGAGGGCGGTGCCCAGCGCGTTGCGCAGTTCGACCGCGGTGAGCGAGTCCAGGCCGAGTTCCCGGAACGGCTTGTCGGCGACGACCGCCGTGGCGTCCCGGTGGCCCAGCACCCGGGCCGTGGTGGCCGCCACCAAGTCGCGCAGGGCCCGGTCGAGTTGGGCGGGCGGCAGGGCGGCGAGCCCGGTCGTGGCGCTGCCCGCGCCGGCCGTCGCGCCGCTCGGGGCGGGCTCCGGCCGGGCTTCGGGCAGGTCGGCGAGCATCGGCGGCAGCGGCGCTCCCCCGGCGGCCAGCCGCGCCCAGCGGACGTCGGCGACCACGGTGGTGGCGGCGCCGGCGTCCACCGCCGTGCGCAGCGCCGCGAGGGCGGGCCCGGCCGCCATCGGCTCGACCGCGAGCCGGGCCAGCTTCTGCCGGGCGCCGTCGCCCGCCGCCATCCCCGCGCCGGCCCACGGCCCCCACGCGATCGAGGTGGCCGGCAGGCCGTCCCGCACCCGGCGCTCGGCCAGCGCGTCGAGGAACGCGTTGGCCGCCGCGTAGTTGCCCTGGCCGGCGCTGCCCAGCGTGCCGGCCACGGAGGAGAAGAGGACGAACGCCGACAGCTCGGTACCGAGGGTCAGTTCGTGCAGGTTCAGCGCGGCGGCGGCCTTCGCCCGGGCCACTTCGGCGAGCCGCCCGGGCGTCAGCGCGGTCAGCACGCCGTCGTCGAGCACCCCGGCGGCGTGCACCACGGCCGTGACCGGGGCCGGGAGCCCGGCCAGCAGGGCGGCGAGCGCGGCGCGGTCCGCCACGTCGCACGCCTCGATGCTCACCTCGGCGCCCAGCGCGGCCAGTTCGGCGGCCAGCTTCTCGGCGCCCGGTGCGTCGGCGCCCCGGCGGCCGGTGAGCACCAGGTGCCCGGCGCCCTCCCGGGCGAGCCAGCGGGCCACTTCGGCGCCCAGCGCGCCCGTGCCGCCGGTCACCAGGACGGTGCCGGACGGCCGCCAGCGCGGCGGCGTCGGGCCGGGCCGGGCGCGCACCAGCCGGCGGGCGAACACCGCGTCGCCGCGGATCGCGGCCTGGTCCTCGCCCGTCACCCCGGTGAGGAGGCCGGCGAGCCGGGCGCCGGTCCGCCCGTCCGGCGCGGCCGGGAGGTCCACCAGGCCGCCCCAGGTCAGCGGCTGTTCCAGCCGGGCGACCTGGCCGAGCCCCCAGAGCGGGGCCTGGGCGTAGCCGCCGAGGCCGTCCTGCGGGGTCGCCGGGACGGCGTCCCTGGTCGCCGTCCAGAGCGGGACGTCGAGGCCGAGGTCGGTGACGGCCTGCTGGACCGCGAGGGCGCCGGCGAGGCCGCGGGTGATCTCGGGGTGGTCCGGCTCGGGCCGCTCGTCGACGCCCGCCAGGCAGAGCACGCCGCGCAGGGCGGGGGCGTCGGCGGGGGCGGCGTCGGCGGCGCGGGCCGGGGTGTCGGCGAGGGCGGCGCGGATCCGGTCGGCGAGCTCCGCGCGACCGGCCACCGGCACGATCACCGGTTCGACGCGCCCGCGCAGGCTAGCGACCACCTCCGCCGCCCACGGCCGGTCGCCCTCCCCCTCCGGGACGACGACCAGCCAGCGGCCGGGCGCGCCGGCGGGGGCGGTCGGGTCGGTCAGGGCAGCCAGGTCGGCCAGGTCGGCCTCGGGCAGCCGCTGCCAGCGTGTCCGGTACTGCCAGTCGGCCGCCTGCTCGCCGGCCTGCCGCGAGCGGTGCCAGGCCGACAGTGCGGGCAGCGCCCGGCTCAGTGGCACGTCGCCCGTCAACTCCAGGGCAGCGGTGAGCCCTTCGAGGTCGCCCTGGTCCACCAGCCGCCAGAACTCCGGGTCGGTCCGCCCGGCCGGGGCGGCCGGGTCGGCGCCCTCCGCGTGGGACAGCCAGTACCGGTCGGACCGGAACGTGTACGTCGGCAGGTCCACCCGCCGGGGGCTGCCGTCGGCCCCGGCCGAGACCACCCCGGCCCAGTCGACCGGGACGCCGGCCGTGAACAGGGCCGCGGCGGCGGTCAGCGCGGCGCCGCGCTCCGGGCGGTCCCGGCGCAGCATCGGGACGGCCAGCGGCGCGCCCGGCCGGTCGGCCGGTACCTCGCCCGCCGAGGCGGACTCCGCGACCAGCGCCGACAGCACCCCGTCCGGGCCGGCCTCCAGGCAGGTGTCGAACCCGTCCGCGAGCAGGGTGGCCGTCACGTCCGCGAAGCGCACCGGCGCGCAGATCTGGTCCACCCAGTAGGCGGCCGAGCCCCAGGACGCCCCGTCACTCCACCGGCCGGTCACCGCGGCGACCCCGGGCAGCTCGGGCGACCGGGTGGTCACCCCCGCCAGCACCTCGCCGAACGCGTCGAGCATCGGCCGCATCAGCGGCGAGTGGAAGGCATGGCTCACCGTGAGCGCCTTGACCCGGCAGCCCGCCGCGCGGGCCACCCGGCCGACCCTCTCGACCGCGTCCGCCCGGCCGGAGACCACCACCGACGTCGGGCCGTTGACCGCGGCGACCGCCAGCTGCCCCGGGGTCCGGGCCTCCTGCTCGGCCACCCAGCCGAGCACCCGGTCCGGCTCGGCCTGCACCGCGAGCATCGCGCCACCCGTGGGCAGCGCCTGCATCAGCCGGCCGCGGGCCGCCACCACCGCACAGGCGTCCGGGAGCGACCAGACGCCCGCGACGTACGCGGCCGTCAGCTCGCCGATCGAGTGGCCGGCCACGGCCGCCGGCCGGATGCCCCACGACCGCGCGAGCCGGACCAGCGCGACCTGGAGGGCGAACAGCGCGGGCTGGGCCAGATCGGTCCGGTCCAGCGACCGGCCGTCGGCGGCGACCCCGGTGGCCATCGCCTCCCGCAGCGGGACGCCCAGCAGCGGGTCGAACGCGGCGCACACCTCGTCGAGCGCCGCCGCGAACACCGGGAACGCCTCGGCCGCCCCGGTGCCCATCCCGGCCCGCTGGGTGCCCTGGCCGGTGAACAGGAACGCCACGCCGCGGCCCGTCCCGGCCGCGCCCTCGGCCCGCACGACGGCGGGGTGGGCCGTGCCGGCCGCGACGGCCCGCAGGCCGTCGAGCAACTCCTGCGGGCTGTCACCCAGCACCACGGCCCGGTCCTCCAGCGCCGGGCGGGTGGTGGCCAGCGACCACGCGACGTCGACCGGTCCGGGCGCGGATCCGGCGGCGGACCCGGCGGTCAGGAAGTCGGCGAGCCGGGCCGCCTGGGTGCGCAGCGCCTCGGGACCGCGCCCGGACACCACCCACGGCAGCGTGCCGCGCGCCACCGCCCCGTCGGCCGGTTCTCCGGTCGGCTCCCCGGCCGGGTCCTCGACCGCCGGGGCCTGCTCCAGCACCAGGTGCGCGTTGGTGCCGCTGATCCCGAACGCCGACACCGCCGCCCGGCGCGGCCGTCCGGTCTCCGGCCACGCCGTCGGCTCGGCCAGCAGCGACACCGCGCCGGAGGCCCAGTCTACGTGCGGGGACGGCGCGTCCACGTGCAGCGTCCGGGGCAGCACCCCGTGCCGCATCGCCATGACCGCCTTGATCACCCCGGCGACCCCGGCGGCGGCCTGGGTGTGCCCGATGTTCGACTTCACCGAGCCCAGGTACAGCGGCGGGCCGTCCGGGCGGTCCCGGCCGTAGGTGTCCAGCAGCGCCTCCGCCTCGATCGGGTCGCCGAGCCGGGTGCCGGTGCCGTGCGCCTCCACCACGTCCACGTCCTGCGTGGTCAGCCGCGCGTCGGCCAGGGCCCGGCGGATCACCCGGCGCTGGGACGGCCCGTTCGGCGCGGTCAGCCCGTTGCTGGCGCCGTCCTGGTTCACCGCGCTGCCGCGCAGCACCGCGAGCACCCGGTGGCCGTTGCGCCGTGCCTCGGACAGCCGCTCCAGCAGCACCAGGCCGACGCCCTCGGACCAGCCCGTCCCGTCGGCCGCCGCCGCGAACGACTTGCAGCGGCCGTCGGCGGACAGCCCGCGCTGGCGGGAGAACTCCATGAACAGCGTCGGCGTCGACATCACCGTCACGCCGCCCGCCATGGCCAGCGAGCACTCACCGGCCCGCAGGGCCCGGGCGGCCAGGTGGATCGCCACCAGCGACGAGGAGCAGGCCGTGTCGACGGTGACCGCCGGGCCCACCAGCCCCATCGCGTAGGAGATCCGGCCGGAGACGACGCTGTCGGCGCTGCCGCTGATCAGGTAACCCGCCACCTCCTCGGGCACCGTGCTCTGCCGCAGCGCGTAGTTCTGGTACATCGCCCCGACGAACACCCCGGTGTCGCTGCCCCGCAGGGTCAGCGGGTCGATCCCGGCGCCCTCCGCGACGGTCCACGCGGTCTCCAGCAGCTGCCGCTGCTGGGGGTCCATGGCGAGCGCCTCGCGCGGCGAGATGTCGAAGAACCCGGCGTCGAACTCCGGTGCGCCGTAGAGGAATCCGCCCGCCCGGGCATAGGTGGTGCCCGGGTGGTCCGGGTCCGGGTGGTAGAGGTCGGCCGGCCAGCCCCGGTCGGTCGGGAACTCCGACATCGCGTCGCGCCCGTCCTCCACCAGCCGCCAGAGGTCCTCCGGCGACCGGACCCCGCCGGGGTAGCGGCAGGCCATGCCGACGATCGCGATCGGCTCGTGCTCGCGGTCCTCCAGCTCGCGCACCCGCTGGCGCGACCGCTTGAGGTCGGCGGTCACCCGTCGCAGATACTCGACGACCTTGTCCTGCTCCGACACCTGTCGTTCCCTTCCGTGCTGCGTCGTGTGCGGGTCGTTCCCCGGGCCGGCGACCGGCCCGGCGCCCGGGACGGTCACTGGTCCGGTCACCGCTTCGGCCGTTGGTCCGATCACCGGAGCGGTCACCGGTCCCGTCACCGGTCCGGTCACTGGTCCGGTCACTGGTCCGGTCACTGGGGGTCGAGTTCGGCGTCGATGATGTCGAAGAGCTCGTCCACCGAGACGCTGGCGATCCGCTCCGAATCCGCCGCCTCCTCGGGGCGGGCCATCGCGTCCCGCCACCGGGCGAGCAGCGTCTCCAGCCTGGTCGCGACCGCCCGGCCGTCCAGGTCCGTCACCGAGGTGGCGGCCAGCGCCGCCTCCAGCCGGTCCAGCTCCTCGCCGACGCTCGCCACCGGGTGGTCCTCCCGCGTACCGGGCAGCACCAGGCGCTCGGCCAGGTGGGCGGCGATCGCCGCGGCCGTCGGGTGGTCGAAGACCAGCGCCGTGGGCAGCCGCAGCCCGGTCAGCAGGCCGAGCCGGTTGCGCAGTTCGACCGCGGTCAGCGAGTCGAACCCCAGCTCCGAGAGGACCCGGTCCGGCTGGACGCGCTGGGTGCCGTCGTGACCGAGCACGGTCGCGATCGCCTCCCGCACGGCGTCCAGCAGGATCCGGTCGCGCTCCGCCCCGCCGGCCGCGGCGAGCCGGTCCAGCAGCGTCCCGGAGCGGCCGGCCGAGGCCTGCCGACGGCCGGACGGGCCCCGGACCAGACCGTGCAGCACCGACGGCAGGGCCGACCCCTGCGCACGCAGCGCGCCCACGTCCCAGCGGACCGCCGCCAGCAGCGGCTCACCGGTGCCGACGGCCTCGTCGAACAGCGCCATGCCGTCCCGCGCGGTCAGCGGCACCAGCCCGCCCCGGGCCAGCCTGCGCAGGTCCAGCTCCGAGAGGTGCCCGGTCATCGCGCTGGCGTCGGCCCACAGGCCCCACGCCAGCGAGGTCGCGGGCAGGCCGAGCCCGGCCCGGTGGGCGGCGAGCGCGTCCAGGAAGGCGTTGGCCGCCGCGTAGTTGGCCTGGCCGACACCGCCCAGCACACCGCTGGCCGAGGAGTAGAGCACGAAGGCCGAGAGGTCCAGCCCGCGGGTCAGCTCGTGCAGGTACCAGGCCGCGTCCACCTTCGGGCGCAGCACCCCGGCCGCCTGCTCGGCGGTCATCGACGTGATCAGGCTGTCGTCCAGCACACCCGCCGTGTGGACGACGGCCGTGAGCGGGTGCGCCGCCGGGATCGCGGCCAGCAGCCCGGCCAGCGCGTCACGGTCGGCGGCGTCGCAGGCCGCCAGGACGACCTCCGCCCCCAGCCCGGTCAGCTCGGCCCGCAGCTCCTCGGCGCCCTCGGCCTGCGGACCGCTCCGGCTGATCAGCAGCAGCCGGCGGGCCCCGTGGGCCGTCACCAGATGACGGGCCACCAGGCGGCCCAGCACGCCGGTGGCGCCGGTGACCAGCACCGTGCCCGCCGGGTCCAGGGCCGGGAACGCCCCGTCCGGGGCCTGTTCGGCCGGCAGCGCCCGGACCACCGGGGCCAGCCGGGGCACCAGCGGCGCGCCGTCCCGGACGGCCACCTCCGTCTCCGCCCCGAGCGGGACCGCGGCCAGTGCGGCCGTGTCCGCCGCCCGGTCCAGGTCCGCGTCCAGCAGCCCGAACCGGCCCGGGTGCTCCGACCGCGCGGAGCGGACCAGCCCCCAGACGGCGGCGGCCACCGGATCGCCGCCGTCGGTCGCCCCGGCGCAGACGAACACCAGCCGGGACTCGGCGAACCGCTCGTCGGCCAGCCACTCCTGGACGAGCGCCAGCGCCTCCCGGACCGCCGTGTGGGCGGCGGCCGGGACGTCCCCGGCGGGCGCCGTCACCCGGACCAGCACCACCGGCGGCACTGCCGTGCCGGTGTCGACCGCGGCGGCCAGCGCACCGAGACCGGGGAACGCGCGGATGCCCTCCGGGCCGCCGGGCCGGTCGCCGAGGACCGCCCAGTCGGCACGGTCCACCGGCGCCGCGGTGGCGGCCGGCTGCCACTCCAGCCGGAACAGGGCGTCCGGCTCGCCGCGCCGCCCGGCGGACGGCGCCGGCGCGAGCCGCACCGAACCGGCCGAGGCGACCACCATGCCGTCGTGGTCCGTCAGGACCACGGAGACGGTGTCCGCGTCCGTGTCCTGGTCCGACTCCGTCGCCCCCGTCGCCTCCGCGCGGCCGATCACGGCCCGGACGGCGGTGGCCCCGGCGGCGTGCACCTGCACCTCCGTCCAGGACACCGGCACCAGCGGCCCCGACGCGTCCCGGGCGGCGGTCCACGCCCGGACCGCCGCGTCGAACAGCGCCGGGTGCAGGACGAACGCCCCCGGTTCGGCCAGTTCGACCTCGGCCCACACCCGGGCCCCCTCCTGCCAGACCCGCCGCGGCCCCGGGAACGCCGGTCCGTAGGCGATGCCCTGGTCGGCGATCCGCTCCGCCACCGTGTCGGCGGCGAGCTCCGTGCCCGGCCGCCAGACCACCGGACCGGCCGGCTCCTGCTCGGCACCGACGGCGGCCGTCAGATGGACGGTCCATTCCTCTCCGTCGCCCGCGTCGGGGCACGACCGCACGACGACCGACCGCAGGCCGGCGCCGTCCGCCGCCCCGACGACCACCTGGACCCGGAACGCGCCCTGCTCCGGCAGGGCGAGCGGCACCGTCGCCGTCGCCTCCGCCACCCGGGGCGCGCCCGCCCGGTCACCGGCGGCGATCACCAGGTCGAGCAGCAGCGAACCGGGGAGCACGACCACCCCGTCGATCGCGTGGTCGGCCAGCCAGGGGTGCGTGGCGAGGGAGATCCGCCCGGTCAGCAGCGCTCCGCCGTCCGGGAGTTCGGCCGAGGCGGCGAGCAGCGGGTGCCCGGTGTCGGACAGCCCCGCCGAGGACACATCGCCCCCGGCCGCCGGCTCCAGCCAGTAGCGCTCGCGTTGGAAGGCGTACGTCGGCAGCTCGACCAGACGCGGGTCATGATCCGCGAACAGCGCCGGCCAGTCGACGTCCGTACCGTGGACGAAGGCGTGCGCGAGGGCCGTCACCGCCTGGCGGCACTCCGGCCGGTCCCCGCGCAGCGCGGGCGCGGCAGCGTCGACGAGGGCCGAGAGCACACCGTCCGGGCCGAGTTCGACCCAGGCGCCCACACCCGCCGCCTCGACCGCGTCCGCGAAGCGGACCGTGCGGGACACATGCTCCACCCAGTAGGCCGGGTCGCACCACTCGTTCTCGACGGGCAGGCCGGTGACGGTCGAGACCGCCGCAACGCGCGGCGGGTGGAAGGTCAGACCCGACACCACCGCACGGAAGTCCTCCAGCATCGGGGCCATCAGCGGGGAGTGGAACGCGTGGCTCACCTCCAGCCGCTTGGTGCGGCGGCCCGGCAGCGCCTCGACGACCGCGCGAACCGCGTCCTCCGCCCCCGAAACCACCACCGAAGTCGGCGAGTTGACCGCCGCGACACCCACCTCCGAGAGCCCGGCGAGCAGCGGGAGGACCTCCTCCTCGGCCGCCTCCACCGCGACCATCGCCCCACCGGCGGGCAGCGCGTCCATCAACCGGGCCCGCGCCGACACCAGCGCACACGCGTCCGCCAGGTCCAGAACCCCGGCCACGTGCGCGGCCGCGATCTCACCCACCGAATGCCCCACCAGCACACGCGGAGCCACGCCCCAGGAGGCGAGCAGCCGGAACAGCGCCACCTCCAGCGCGAACAGCGCCGGCTGCGCCGACCCCGTACGACCCAGCCCCTCACCCGAGGCGACGACCTCGGCCACCGGCGCGTCGAGCACCGCGCAGACCTCGTCGAACGCCGCCCGGAACACGGGGAACGCCTCGTACAACTCCCGCCCCATCCCCACCCGCTGACCACCCTGGCCCGCGAACAGGAACCCCACACCGGTCCGAACCGCACCCGGCGAGGACAACACCGGCTCGGCCGCGACGAGTTCGGAGCCATCGGCGCCCAGCAGCACCGCCCGGTGCTCGAACACCGCCCGCGACGACACCAACGAGAAGCCCACGTCCACCGGGTCGACGTCACCCGAGGACGCCAGCTCGGTCACCCGGGCCAGCTGCCCGCCCAGCGCCTCCGCCGACCGCGCCGACACCACCCACGGCACCACCGGCATCGCCGCCCGGTCACCGTCCACCGCGACCGCCGCCGGATCCCCCTCTTCGAGGATCACATGCGCGTTCGTGCCACTGATCCCGAACGAGGAGACCCCGGCGCGACGCGGACGGTCACCCGGGAACCATTCCCGGGCCTCATCCAGCAACTCCACCGCCCCGGCCGACCAGTCGACGTAAGGGCTGGGCTCGTCCAGGTGGAGCGTCCGGGGCAGGACGCCGTGCTGCATCGCCAGCGCCATCTTGATCACGCCGGCCATCCCCGCCGCGTGCTGGGTGTGGCCGATGTTGGACTTCACCGACCCGAGGTAGAGCGGCCGGTCCGCGTCGCGGTCGCGCCCGTACGTCGCCAGCAGGGCCTGCGCCTCGATCGGGTCACCCAGCCGGGTGCCCGTCCCGTGCGCCTCCACCGCGTCCACATCCGCCGCCGACAACCCCGCACTCGCCAACGCCTGCCGGATCACCCGCTCCTGCGAGGGACCGTTCGGCGCCGTCAGACCGTTCGACGCACCGTCCTGGTTCACCGCACTGCCCCGCACCACCGCCCAGACCCGGTGGCCGAGCCGCCGGGCGTCCGAGAGCCGCTCCAGCAGCAGCACCCCCACACCCTCCGACCAACCCGCGCCGTCGGCGGCCGCCGAGAACGACTTGCAGCGGCCGTCCGGCGCGCCGACCCGCTGCCGTGAGAACTCCACGAACAGGGTCGGGGTGGACATCACGATCACACCGCTCGCCAGCGCCATCGAGCACTCGCCGTTGCGCAGCGCCTGCGCCGCCAGGTGGATGGCCACCAGCGAGGAGGAGCAGGCGGTGTCGACGGTCAGCGTCGGACCGGTGAAGCCGAAGGTGTAGGCGATCCGGCCGGAGGCGATCGCGCCGGCGCTGCCGGTCAGCAGGTAGCCCTCGAACTCGGGGGCCTTGGCGAGGATCCCCGCGTGGTCCTGGCCGCTGATGCCGGCGAAGACGCCGGTCTGGCTGCCGCGCAGCGACTGCGGGTCGATGCCCGCGTGCTCGAACACCTCCCAGGTGGTCTCCAGCAGCAGGCGCTGCTGCGGGTCCATGCTGAGGGCCTCCCGCGGGGAGATCCCGAAGAACCCGGCGTCGAACCGGTCCACGTCGTCCAGGAAGCCGCCCTCGACCGTGTAGGTCTTGCCGGGCGCGTCCGGGTCGGCGTCGTACAGGTCCTCGATGCTCCAGCCGCGTTCGGCGGGGAACGGCCGGATGGCGTCCACGCCGTCGGTGACCAGCTGCCACAGGTCCTCGGGCGAGTCGATCCCGCCGGGGTAGCGGCAGGCCATGCCGACGATGACGATCGGGTCGTCGTCGGGCGAGGCCGCGGACGGGGCCGGGAGGGTCTCCGGGCTGGCCGCCGCCGCGCCGCCGAGTTCGGCGTCGAGGTGGGCGGTGAGCGCGGCCACGCTCGGGTAGTCGAAGACGAGGGTGGCGGAGGGCTTCAGGCCGGTCGCGTTCCTGAGCCGGTTGCGCAGTTCGACGGCGGTCAGCGAGTCGAAGCCCAGCTCGGTGAACGGCCGGTCCGCCTCGATGGCCGACCCGTCGCGGTGCCCGAGCACCTCGGCGACCTGGGTGCGGACGAGGTCGGCCAGGGCCTGGGTGCGGTCGGCGGGAGCGAGCCCGGCCAGCCGGCCGGCCAGGGCGGAGGCGCTCTCGCCCGTTCCGGCGGTGCCGCGGCGCGCGGTGGGCCGGACCAGTCCGCTGAGCAGGGGCGGGAGTTGGCTGCCGAGGCCGCGCAGGGCGGCCAGGTCGAGCCGGGTGGGCAGCGCCCAGCCGCGGCGCTCCCGCAGCACCGTGTCGAACAGGGCGAGGCCGTCCGCGTCGCCGAGCGGGCGCATACCGGCCCGGGCGATCCGCTCGCGGTCGGTGCCGGTCAGTTCGCCGGTCATCGCGCCGCCGGACTCCCAGAGCCCCCACGCGAGCGTCGTCGCCGGCAGGCCGAGTCGGCCCCGGTGGGCGGCCAGGGCGTCGAGGAAGGCGTTGGCCGCCGCGTAGTTGGCCTGGCCCGCGCCGCCGAAGGTGGCGGCGGCCGAGGAGTAGAGGACGAAGGCGGTGAGGTCGAGCTCCCGGGTGAGCTCGTGCAGGTGCCAGGCCGCGTCGGCCTTCGGGCGCAGCACGGTGGCGAACCGCTCCGGCGTGAGCGAGGTGACGAGCCCGTCGTCGAGGACGCCGGCGGTGTGCACGACCGCGCGCAGCGGCCGGTCGGCGGGGACGGCGGCGAGCAGGGCGGCGAGCGCGGCCCGGTCGCCGACGTCGCAGGCCGCCACGGTGGCCTCGGCGCCGAGTGCGGCCAGCTCGTCCCGCAGGGCGGCGGCGCCGGGCGCGGCCGGGCCGGAGCGGCTGACCAGCAGGAGGTGCCGCACCCCGTGCTCGCGGACCAGGTGGTGGGCGAGCCGGGTGCCGAGGGCACCGGTGGCGCCGGTGACCAGCACGGTGCCGTCGGGGTCGAACGGGCCGGCCCCGGCGGTGTCGGTAACGGAGTCGGTGTCGGTGCCGGTGTCGGTAGCGGAGTCGGCGGCGGTGTCGGCGGCGGGCAGGCGGGCCAGGCGGGGCACCAGGACGGCGCCGTCGCGGAGCAGGACCTCCGGCTCGTCGACGGCCAGGGCCGCCGCCCAGGCGTCGGAGGACGCCTGGGCCGTTTCGCCGCCCGGCGCGGAGCCGTCGGCCGAGTCGACGAGCAGGAAGCGCCCGGGGTGCTCGGTGGCGGCGGCCCGCACCAGGCCGCGGACGCTCGCGGACGCCAGGTCGGTGCCGTCGACGGCCCCCCGGGTGACCACGGCGAGCCGGGTACCGGCCAGCCGCTCGTCGGACAGCCAGTCGGTGAGCAGGGCGGCCGTCCCGGTGACGGCGGTGTGGGTGTCCGCGAGCGCGTCGCCGGTACCCGGCGCGAGGCCGGTCAGGACCAGCTCGGGCACGGGTGCGCCGTCGTCCAGTGCCCGGCGCAGCGCGGCCAGGTCCGAGTGCCCGGGGGCGGTGGGGAAGGCCCCGGCCAGGTCCGCGGCGGCCAGCAGGACCGGCCGCTCGGGCGCCGGCCGGGTGGCGGTGGCCGGACGCCAGTCGATCCGGAACAGCGCGTCGTGGTCGCGGGCCGCGCCGCGCAGCGCCGCCGGGTCGACCTCGCGCCAGGTCAGCGTGGCGACGGAGGCGACGGGCGCGCCGTCGGCGTCGGCGAGGGCCAGCGCGACGGAGTCGGGCCCCGTCGGGGTGAGCCGGACCCTGAGCCGGGTGGCGCCGGAGGCGTGCACCTCGACGCCGCTCCACGCGAACGGCAGGCCGCCGTGCCGGCCGTCGTCGACGACACCGCGCAGCAGCGGGTGCAGGGCGGCGTCGAACAGGGCGGGGTGGAGCACGAACCGGCCCGCCTCGGCGGTCTGTTCCGGGCTGAGCGCGGTCTCGGCGAACAGCTCGCCGTCGCGCCGCCACACCCGGCGCAGGCCCTGGAACTGCGGTCCGTAGCCGTGGCCGAGCCCGGCCAGCCGGGCGTAGACGCCGTCGAGGTCCACCTCGACCGCGCCGGGCGGCGGCCAGGCGCCCACCTCGGCGGGTGCCCCGGCGCCGGGGGCGACCACACCGGTGGCGTGGCCGGTCCAGACCGGCTCCGCCCCGTCGGCCGGTTCGGGGCGCGAGTGCACGGACGCCTCGCGCTGGCCGTGCTCGTCGGCCGGGCCGATGACGACCTGGACCTGGACGGCGCCCTGGGCGGGCAGCAGCAGCGGTGCGGTCAGCGTGAGGTCCTCGATCCGGCCGCAGCCGACCCGGTCGCCGGCCGTGGTGACGAGCTCGACCAGCCCGGTACCGGGCAGCAGCACGGTGTCCAGCACGGCGTGGTCGGCGAGCCACGGGTGGCTGCTCAGCGAGAGCCGACCGGTCAGGACGACGCCGCCGCCAGCCAGCTCGACGGAGGCGCCGAGCAGCGGGTGGCCCGCGAGCCCGAGGCCGGCGGCCGTGACGTCGCCCACCGAGCCGTCGGAGCGGAGCCAGTAGTCGGTGTGCTGGAACGCGTAGGTGGGCAGCTCGACCGGTCGGCGCGGGCCGCCGAGCAGGGCCGTCCAGTCGACCGGCACGCCCCGCACGTGGAGTGCGGCCGCGTTGGTCAGCAACTGGTGCAGGCCGCCGTGGTGGCGGCGCAGCGAGCCGACCACGACGGCGTGCTCGGCGCCGCGCTCCTCGGCCGTCTCCCCGATGCCCATGGTGAGCACCGGGTGCGGGCTGAGCTCCACGAATGCGTGGTGCCCGGAGTCCAGCAGGGCCGCCGTGCCGTCGGCGAAGCGCACCGTGCGGCGCAGGTTCTCGTACCAGTAGTGGGCGTCCATCTCCGCGGTGTCCAGCCACTCGCCGGTCACCGTGGACCAGAGCGGGGTGTCGGCGGAACGCGGTGCGAGGTCCCGGAGTTCGGCCAGCAGCCGGTCCTGGATGCCCTCGACGTGCGCGGAGTGCGAGGCGTAGTCCACCGGGATGCGGCGGGCCCGGACGTCCTCGGCGGTCAGTACGGCGAGCAGGTCGTCGAGTTCGGCGGCGGAGCCGGAGACGACCACCGTCCGGGGGCCGTTGACGGCCGCCACCGAGAGCGCCCCGCCGTACCCGGCGATCCGCTCCTCGACCTCGGCGAGGGGCAGCGGGACGGACGCCATGCCGCCGAGGCCGGCCAGTTCGGTCAGCGCGCGGCTGCGCAGCACCACCACGCGGGCCGCGTCGCGCAGCGACAGCGCGCCGGCGACGCAGGCGGCCGCGATCTCGCCCTGCGAGTGCCCGATCACCGCGGCCGGGGCCACCCCGATCGCCCGCCAGGCCGCCGCCAGCGACACCATGACCGCGAACAGGGCGGGCTGGACCACGTCGACGCGCGCCAGGGCGGACTCGTCCTCGGTCTCGGCCAGCAGGTCGAGCACGGACCAGCCGGTCAGCTCGCCGAGCACCTCGTCGCACTCGGCCATCGCGGCGGCGAACGCCGGTGAGCCGTCGAGCAGTTCGGCGGCCATGCCGAGCCACTGCGAGCCCTGGCCGGGGAAGACGAAGACGGTGCCGCCGGGCGCGCCGGCGGTACCCACGACCGCTCCGGCGGAGTCCTCGGCCACCGCGGTGAGCCCGGCCACCAGCTCCGCGTGGTCGGCCCCGAGCACGACCGCCCGGTGCTCGAACGCGGCGCGCGTGGCGAGCAGCGACCGGCCCGCGTCGGCGAGGTCGGGCGCGGGCCAGGCGGCCAGCCGGGCCGCCTGCGCCCGCAGGGCGGCGGCGCTGCGGGCGGAGAGGACCCAGGGCAGCACGGCCGGCGTCCGGTCCGGCCCGGCGGCCGGCTCCTCGGCCGCCTCCGGCGCGTCCTCGGGTGCCTCCTCCAGCACGACGTGCGCGTTGGTGCCGCTGATGCCGAACGAGGACACGGCGCCCCGCCGGAGCCGGTCCCCCGGCGCCCAGGCCTGCTCGCGGTCGAGCAGCCGGACGGCCCCGGTCTCCCACTCGATGTGCGGGGAGGGGGCGTCCACGTGCAGGGTGCGGGGCAGGACGCCGTTGCGCAGGGCCATGACCAGCTTGATGATGCCGGCGACGCCGGCGGCGGCCTGGGTGTGCCCGATGTTGGACTTCACCGACCCGAGGTAGAGCGGCCGGTCCCCGGCGCGCTCGCGCCCGTAGGTGGCCAGCAGGGCCTCCGCCTCGATCGGGTCGCCGAGCCGGGTGCCGGTGCCGTGCGCCTCGACGACGTCCACGTCGGCCGGGGTCAGCCCGGCGTTCGCCAGCGCCTGCCGGATCACCCGCTGCTGGGCGGGGCCGTTCGGCGCGGTGAGACCGTTGGACGCGCCGTCCTGGTTCACGGCCGAGCCGCGCACCACCGCGAGCACCGGGTGCCCGTTGCGCCGGGCGTCCGACAGCCGCTCGACCAGCAGCAGGCCGACGCCCTCGGACCAGCCGACGCCGTCCGCGGCGGCCGAGAAGGACTTGCAGCGGCCGTCGGAGGAGAGCCCGCGCTGGCGGGAGAACTCGACGAAGACCGCCGGGGAGGACATCACGGTGACGCCGCCGGCCAGGGCCATCGAGCACTCGCCCGCCCGCAGCGCCCGGATCGCCAGGTGCAGCGCCACCAGCGACGACGAGCAGGCGGTGTCCACCGTGATCGCGGGGCCGGTCAGGCCCAGGTTGTAGGCGATCCGCCCGGAGGCGATGCTCGCCGCGCTGCCGTGCCCGAGGTAGCCCTCGAAGCCCTCCGGCGCGGTCAGGAAGCGGGCCCCGTAGTCCGCGTACATCACCCCGGTGAAGACCCCGAGCGGCTGGTCCCGGACGGAGGTCGGGTCGATCCCGGCCCGTTCGAGCGTCTCCCAGGCGGTCTCCAGCAACAGCCGCTGCTGGGCGTCGACGCCCATCGCCTCCCGCGGGCTCATCCCGAAGAACTCGGCGTCGAACTCCCCCGCGCCGTGCAGGAATCCGCCGTCCGTGCTGTACGTCTTGCCGGTGCGGTCCGGGTCCGGGTCGAACAGGTCGGTCGGCCAGCCCCGGTTGGTGGGGAACGGGGTGATCGCGTCACCGCCGTCGGCCAGCAGCCGCCAGAGGTCCTCCGGCGAGGCCACCCCACCGGGGAACCGGCACCCCATCCCGACGATCGCGATGGGCTCCTGGTCCCGCTCCTCGAACTCCCGCAGCTGGTGCCGGGCCTGGTAGAGGTCCGCGGAGACCTGCTTCAGGTAGTTCAGCAACTTCTCGTCGTTCGCCATCTCTTCCGCCCCGATCGGTGTCGCGTACAGACGTGCTCAGCTGAGGGAGATCCCGAGTTCCCTGGTGACAAAGTCGTAGACCTCGTCGGCGGAGGCGTCGGCCAGCCTTTCGGTGACCTGGGCCGCCTCGGTGTCGGCCGTCCAATGGGAGAGCAGCGCGCGCAGCCGCTCCACCGCCCGCTCCCGGGTGGCCGGGTCGAGCCCGGTCGTGCCCGTGGTGGCCTCCAGCGCCTCCAGCCGGTCCAGCACCGGGTGGCCGGCCTCCGGCACCCGCGCCCGCAGTTCGGTGCGCAGATAGCCCACCAGCGCGGTCGGCGTCGGGTAGTCGAAGGCCAGCGTGGCCGGCAGGCGCCGCCCCGCCAGGGCGGTCAGCCGGTTGCGCAGGTCCACCGCGGTCAGCGAGTCGAAACCCAGCTCCGCGAAGGTCCGGTCGCGGTCGATCCCGTCGGCCCCGGCGTGGCCGAGGACGACCGCGATCTCGCGGCACACCACCTCGTCGATCAGCCCGTCCCGGTCCTCCGGCGCGGTGCGCGCCAGCCGGTCCACCAGGGTCTCCTCGGGCGCCCCGGCCGCCGCGCCGGCCCGCCGGGGCCGGCCGACCAGGCCGCGCAGCACCGCGGGCATCGCCTCGCCCTGGGCCCGCAGGGCCTTGGTGTCCAGCCGCATCGGCAGCAGCCACGGCCGCCCCGCCGCGAGCGCCGCGTCGAACAGGTCGAGGCCGGTGGCGTCGTCCAGCGCGATGATCCCGGCCCGGGCGAGCCGGCGCAGGTCCGCCGCGCCGAGACGGCCGGTGATGCCGCTCTCCCGTGCCCACAGCCCCCAGGACAGGGCCAGCGCCGGGAGGCCCCGGGCCCGGCGGTGCAGCGCCAGGGCGTCCAGATAGCCGTTGGCGGCCGCGTAGTTGCCCTGTCCGGGCGCCCCGAAGGTGGCGGCGACCGAGGAGAACACGACGAACGCCGACAGGTCCAGGCCGAGGGTCAGCTCGTGCAGGTGCCAGGCGGTGTCCGCCTTGGGCGCGAGCACGTCGGCGACCCGGCGGCGGGTCAGCGAGTCGATGACGCCGTCGTCGGCCACCCCGGCCAGGTGCAGGACGGCGGTCAGCGGGTGCTCGGCGGGGACGGCGGCCAGCAGCGCGGCCAGCGCCGCCCGGTCGGTCACGTCACAGGCCGCCACCTCGACCTCGGCGCCCGACTCCTCCAGCTCCCGGACGAGTTCGGCGACGCCCGGTCCGTCCGGGCCCCGGCGGCCGGCCAGCAGCAGCCGGCGGACGCCGTGGGCACGCACCAGGTGGCGGGCGAACATCCCGCCCAGCACACCGGTACCACCGGTGATCAGCGTCGTCCCCGTGGCCGGGAACGCCACCGGGACGTCGCCCCCGGCCGACGGCCGGGCCACCCTGGGGACCAGTACGGTGCCTGCCCGCAGGGCCAGTTGCGGCTCGCCGGAGGCCACCGCGCCCGGCAGCAGCGGCCAGGCCGCGTCCAGGTCGTCGACGTCGACCAGCACCAGCCGGTCGGGGTGCTCGGTCTGCGCCGACTTCAGCAGGCCCCAGGCCGCGGCTCCGGCCAGGTCGACGGCGGTGGGGCCGGTGGCACCGGTGGCGCCGGGGGCGTCCGGGCCAGCGGGAGCGGCGGGAGCGGTGGGACCGGTGGCGCCGGTGGTGACGACCACCAGCCGGGCCCCGGTCAGCCGCGCGTCCGCCAACCAGGCCTGGACCAGCTCCAGCGCGTCACCGACCGTGGTGGCCGGGTCGGCCGGGTCACCGGCGGCCAGCCGGGCCAGCACGACCGGCGGCAGCGGCGCCCCCGCGTCGAGCGCGACACCGAGCGCGGCCACATCGGCGTAGTGGAGCGGGAGTTCGTCACTCGGCGCGCCGAGCACCGCCCACGTCGCGGTCGACTCCGCCGGGCGTGCCGCCGACACCGGCTCGACCTGCTGCCACACCACCTCGAACAGCGCGTCGTGACCGGCGGCCCGAACGGCATCCGCGGTCACCTCCCGCCACGCCAGGGAGTCGATCCTGGCGACCGTCCGACCGCCGTCGTCCGCCATGTGCAGCGACACCGTGTCCGGACCGATCGGCACGATCCGCACCCGCAGCCGCGACGCCCCCGGCGCGAACACGCTCACCCCGCTCCAGGCGAACGGCAGCCCGGCCGCCCGCTCGTCGTCCACCACCCCCGGCAGCAACGGGTGCACCACCGCGTCCAGCAGGGCGGGGTGGAGGACGTAGTCGCCGGTCGCACCGGGCGCGCCCGAGGGCAGCTCGATCTCCGCGACGACCTCGTCACCCGCCTTCCAGAGCCGTCGCAGGCCCTGGAACACCGGGCCATAGGCATAGCCCCGATCGGTCAACTCCTCGTACAGGCCGGTCAGATCGCGCTCGACGGCATCGCCGGCCGGCTGGTCGGCCCCCGCGCCGGGCTCCGCCTCGGCCGCACCCACCGAACCCGTCACGTGCTGGGTCCACTCGGGATCGGCGTCGTCGGCGGCCGGCCGCGAGTACACCGCCACGGCCCGGCTGCCCGAACCGTCCGGAGCCTCCACCACGACCTGGAGCTGGACGGCCCCCGAACGCGGCAGCACCAGCGGAGCGGACAGCACCAGCTCCTCCAGCCTCGGGCACCCGACGCGCCGCCCGGCCGTCAGCACCAGCTCGACGAAGGCCGAGCCCGGCAGCAGGACCGAACCCAGGACCGCATGGCCGGTGAGCCAGGGGTGGGTGGCGAGGGAGATCCGCCCGGTCAGCACCGTTTCGCCGTCGGGGAGTTCGACCACGGCGGCGAGCAGCGGGTGGGCGGCGTCGGTGAGTCCGGCGGAGGCGACGTCACCCGTGACAGGCTCCAGCCAGTAGCGCTCGCGCTGGAAGGCATACGTCGGCAGCTCGACCAGGCGCGGGTCATGGCCCGCGAACAGCGCCGGCCAGTCGACGTCCGTACCGTGGACGAAGGCGTGCGCGAGGGCCGTCACCGCCTGGCGGGCCTCCGGCCGGTCCCCGCGCAGCGCGGGCGCGGCAGCGTCGACGAGGGCCGAGAGCACACCGTCCGGGCCGAGTTCGACCCAGGCGCCCACACCCGCCGCCTCGACCGCGTCCGCGAAGCGGACCGTGCGGGACACGTGCTCCACCCAGTAGGCCGGGTCGCACCACTCGTTCTCGACGGGCAGGCCGGTGACGGTCGAGACCGCCGCAACGCGCGGCGGGTGGAAGGCCAGACCCGACACCACCGCACGGAAGTCCTCCAGCATCGGGGCCATCAGCGGGGAGTGGAACGCGTGGCTCACCTCCAGCCGCTTGGTGCGGCGGCCCGGCAGCGCCTCGACAACCGCACGAACCGCCTCCTCCGCGCCGGAAACGACCACCGAAGTCGGCGAGTTGACCGCCGCGACACCCACCTCCGCGAGCCCGGTGAGCAGCGGGAGGACCTCCTCCTCGGCCGCCTCCACCGCGACCATCGCCCCACCGGCGGGCAGCGCGTCCATCAACCGGGCCCGCGCCGACACCAGCGCACACGCGTCCGCCAGATCCAGAACCCCGGCCACGTGCGCGGCCGCGATCTCACCCACCGAATGCCCCACCAGCACACGCGGAGCCACACCCCAGGAGGTGAGCAGCCGGAACAGCGCCACCTCCAGCGCGAACAGCGCCGGCTGCGCCAACCCGGTGCGGCCGAGCCCCTCACCCGAGGCGACGACCTCGGCCACCGGCGCGTCGAGCACCGCGCACACCTCGTCGAACGCCTCCCGGAACACCGGGAACGCCTCGTACAACTCCCGCCCCATCCCCACCCGCTGACCACCCTGGCCCGCGAACAGGAACCCCACACCCGCCCGAACCGCACCCGGCGAGGACAACACCGGCTCGGCCGCGACGAGTTCGGAGCCATCGGCGCCCAGCAGCACCGCCCGGTGCTCGAACACCGCCCGCGACTTCGCCAACGAGAAGCCCACGTCCACCGGGTCGACGTCACCCGAGGACGCCAGCTCCGCCACCCGGGCCAGCTGCCCGCTCAGTGCCTCCGCCGAGCGCGCCGACACCACCCACGGCACCACCGGCATCGCCGCCCGGTCACCGCCCACCGCGACCGCCGCCGGATCCCCCTCCTCCACGATCACATGCGCGTTCGTGCCGCTCGCACCGAAGGAGGAGATGCCGGCGCGACGCGGACGCTCGCCAGAAGCCCACACCCGGGCTTCGCTCAACAGCTCGACGGCGCCCTTGGACCAGTCGACGTGGGGTGTCGGGGTGTCGAGGTGCAGGGATCGCGGCAGCAGACCGCTGCGCAGCGCCATCACCATCTTGATCACGCCGGCCACACCCGCGGCCGCCTGCGTATGCCCGATGTTCGACTTCACCGACCCCAGATACAGCGGCCGGTCCGCGTCCCGCCCGCGCCCGTACGTCGCCAGCAACGCCTCCGCCTCGATCGGGTCACCCAGCCGCGTCCCCGTCCCGTGCGCCTCCACCGCGTCCACATCCGCAGCCGACAACCCCGCACTCGCCAACGCCTGCCGGATCACCCGCTCCTGCGACGGACCGTTCGGCGCCGTCAGACCGTTCGACGCACCGTCCTGGTTCACCGCACTGCCCCGCACCACCGCCAACACCCGGTGACCCAACCGACGGGCATCCGAGAGCCGCTCCACGAGCAGCACCCCCACACCCTCCGACCAACCCGTCCCGTCCGCGTCCGCCGAGAACGACTTGCACCGACCGTCCGCCGCCAACCCCCGCTGCCGCGAGAACTCCACGAACGTCCCCGGCGACGACATCACCGTCACCCCGCCCACCACACCCAACGCACACTCACCACCGCGCAACGCCTGCGCCGCCAGGTGCAACGCCACCAGCGACGAGGAACAGGCGGTGTCCACGGTCAGGGTCGGACCGGTGAAGCCGAAGGCGTACGCGATCCGGCCGGCCAGCACACTGGCCGCGTTGCCGGTCATCAGGTACCCGTCGACGCCGGCCGGGACGCGGGTCATGGACGTCGCGTAGTCCTGACCGTTGCCGCCGACGAACACCCCGGTCGGGCTGTTGCGCAGCGCCGCGGGGTCGATGCCGGCCTGCTCGAAGGCCTCCCACGCCGTCTCCAGCAGTTGGCGCTGCTGCGGGTCCATGCCCAGCGCCTCCCGCGGCGAGATCCCGAAGAACCCGGCATCGAACTCGGTCGCCCCCCGGAGGAAGCCGCCCTCTGCGGTGTAGGTCTTTCCCGGGGCGCCGGCGTCCGGGTCGTAGAGGTCCTCGATGTTCCAGCCGCGGTCGGTGGGGAACGGCTCGATCATGTCGGCGCCGTCGGCGACGACCCGCCACAGGTCCTCCGGCGAGCCGATCCCGCCGGGGAAGCGGCACGCCATGCCGACGATCGCCATCGGTTCGTCGGTGACCGCGGCCGGTGCGACGGGCAGTTGGTCGTCGTCCGCACCGAGCAGTTCCGCCGCCAGGTGGTCCGCGACCGCCTCGACCGTGGGGCGGTCGAAGGCGAGCGAGACGGCCAGGCGGAGGCCGGTCCGCGCGTTCAGGCGATTGCGCAGGTCGACGGCGGTCAGCGAGGTCAGCCCGAGCTCGGTGAAGGCGCGGGCGGTCTCCAGGGGCCCGGACTCCGCGTAGCCGAGCACCTCGGCGACCTCGGTCCGGACCAGGGCGACGAGCGCCTGGCGGCGGTCCGCGTCCGCCAGACCGGCGAGCCGGTCGCGCAGTGCCCGGGCGTCCGCCCCGAGCAGGGCCCTGACCTCGGGCAGCTCGGCGACGAAGCGGTGGGCGCGCGCCACGGTCGGCGCCGAGACCACCTGCTCCCAGTCGACGTCGGCGACGACGGTGTTTTCCCGGCCGGTGCTCACCAGCCCCAGCGCCTCGCGCAGACCGACCGAGCGGAACCCGAGGGCGCCCGGCCCGTCCTCGTCCGGGCCGACGGCCACCGACAGCCCGGGAAGGCCCAGGGACCGGCGGTGCCGGACCACGGCCTCCGCCGCGGTCTGGGTCACGGTGGGCGACGCGGCGCCGCCGATGACGCCGACGGCGGAGCAGAGCACCAGCAGCATCCCGGCCCCGGCCCACTCGTGCAGGTCCTTCAGCTGTTCCGTCCGGGCGGTGACCAGCCGGTGCCACTGCTCGGCCGTCAGGGTCGTGGTGTCGCCGTGTGCTTCTTCGAGCAGGACGACGGCGCTCCCGGCGAGCTCCGCCCGGGTGGCGGCGTTCCACTCCGCGCGCTCGACCCGGTCCGGGAGTCCGGGCTTGCCGACTCCCTCGTCCGCCCGGCCCGTGCCGCCCGGTGCGCCGACCAGGACGACCCGGTCGGCGCCGACGCCCAGCAGCCAGTCCGCGAGCACACCGGCCCGGGGCCCGAGGTCACCGACGACCGCGACCGTTCCGCTCAGGCCGACCGCGCTGCCCCCGGCGCGCGCGGGCCGCAGCCGCCGGGTGAGGACCCGCCCGGCCCGCACGGCAAGCTGGTCGTCCGCGTCCTGGCCGGCGGCCAGCACGTCGCGCAGCCGGTTCCAGTCCTCCTCGGTCGGCGCGGCGGGCAGGTCGACGACTCCGCCCCAGCTCTCGGCCAGCTCCCAGCCGAGCACACGCGCGACCGCCCACGGGCCGGCGCCGTCCGGATCCACCGCCGGATCCTCGGCGGTGGCCGCCACGGCGTTGCGCGTGAGGCACCACAGCGGGATCGTGTCCAGCGCACGGGCGACCGCCACCAGCGCCCCCGCGCGCGGACCGAGCAGCGACACCGCGCCCGCGAGGGGCGCCTCGCCCGCGATCCGGCGCAGCAGCCCGGCGACCGCCTGCTCGTCGAGCTCGACGGCGGGGTCGAGCTCGACCCGGACGACGTTCTCGACCAGGGTCCCCAGGCGTCGGGCGGCCTCCGCCAGGAGCTCGTCCCGATCCGGTCCGGGCGATGTGACGACCAGCCAGGTGCCGGGCACGGCATCCCGGAGCGGCAGGTCGAGAGGTTGCCAACCCACCTGGTAGAGCAGGGAATCGCGGGAGACCGGGCTGCCCGCCCCGGTGCGTGTCGCCGGCTTCAGCCAGTAGCGCTCGCGCTGGAAGGCGTACGTCGGCAGCTCGACCAGACGCGGGTCATGGCCCGCGAACAGCGCCGGCCAGTCGACGTCCGTACCGTGGACGAAGGCGTGCGCGAGGGCCGTCACCGCCTGGCGGCACTCCGGCCGGTCCCCGCGCAGCGCGGGCGCGGCAGCGTCGACGAGGGCCGAGAGCACACCGTCCGGGCCGAGTTCGACCCAGGCGCCCACACCCGCCGCCTCGACCGCGTCCGCGAAGCGGACCGTGCGGGACACGTGCTCCACCCAGTAGGCCGGGTCGCACCACTCACCGTCGACCGGCAGGCCGGTGACGGTCGAGACCGCCGCAACGCGCGGCGGGTGGAAGGCCAGACCCGCCACCACCGCACGGAAGTCCTCCAACATCGGGGCCATCAGCGGGGAGTGGAACGCATGGCTCACCTCCAGCCGCTTGGTACGGCGGCCCGGCAGCGCCTCAACGACCGCACGAACCGCGCCCTCCGCACCCGAAACCACCACCGAAGTCGGCGAGTTGACCGCCGCGACACCCACCTCCGCAAGCCCGGTGAGCAGCGGGAGGACCTCCTCCTCGGCCGCCTCCACCGCGACCATCGCCCCACCGGCGGGCAGCGCGTCCATCAACCGGGCCCGCGCCGACACCAGCGCACACGCGTCCACCAGATCCAGAACCCCGGCCACATGCGCCGCCGCGATCTCACCCACCGAATGCCCCACCAGCACACGCGGAGCCACACCCCAGGAGGCGAGCAGCCGGAACAGCGCCACCTCCAGCGCGAACAGCGCCGGCTGCGCCAGCCCGGTGCGGCCGAGCCCCTCACCCGAGGCGACGACCTCCGCCACCGGCGCGTCGAGCACCGCGCACACCTCGTCGAACGCCGCCCGGAACACCGGGAACGCCTCGTACAACTCCCGCCCCATCCCCACCCGCTGACCACCCTGGCCCGCGAACAGGAACCCCACACCCGCCCGAACCGCACCCGCCCCGGCGGTGACCACATCCGAGCCCAGCACCACCGCCCGGTGCTCCAGCACCGCCCGCGACGACACCAACGAGAAGCCCACATCCACCGGGTCGACATCGCCCGAGGACGCCAGCTCCGCCACCCGGGCCAGCTGCCCGCCCAGCGCCTCCGCCGACCGCGCCGACACCACCCACGGCACCACCGGCATCGCCGCCCGGTCACCGTCCACCGCGACCGCCGCCGGATCCCCCTCTTCGAGGATCACATGCGCGTTGGTGCCACTGATCCCGAACGAGGAGACCCCGGCGCGACGCGGGCGGTCACCCGCGGACCACTCCCGGGCCTCGCCCAGCAACTCCACCGCCCCGGCCGACCAGTCGATGAACGGCGACGGTTCCTTCGCGTACAGGCTCCGGGGCAGTTCCCCGTGCTGCATCGCCAGCACCATCTTGATCACGCCGGCCATCCCCGCCGCGTGCTGGGTGTGGCCGATGTTCGACTTCACCGAGCCCAACCAGAGCGGCTCGCCCTCGGCACGGTCCTGGCCGTACGTCGCCAGCAGCGCGTGCGCCTCGATCGGGTCACCCAGCCGCGTCCCCGTCCCGTGCGCCTCCACCGCGTCCACATCCGCCGCCGACAACCCCGCACTCGCCAACGCCTGCCGGATCACCCGCTCCTGCGAGGGACCGTTCGGCGCCGTCAGACCGTTCGACGCACCGTCCTGATTCACCGCACTGCCCCGCACCACCGCCCACACCCGGTGACCCAACCGACGGGCGTCCGAGAGCCGCTCCAGCAGCAGCACCCCCACACCCTCCGACCAGCCCGCGCCGTCGGCCTCGGCCGAGAACGACTTGCAGCGGCCGTCCGGCGCGCCGACCCGCTGCCGCGAGAACTCCACGAAGGTCCGGGGGGTGGACATGACCGTGACCCCGGCGGCCACCGCGAGCGGGCACTCCTCGTTGCGCAGGGCCTGCGCCGCCAGGTGCAGCGCCACCAGGGAGGAGGAGCAGGCGGTGTCGACGGTCAGGGTCGGACCGGTGAAGCCGAAGGTGTAGGCGACCCGGCCGGACATGATGCTGGGTGCGCCGCCGGTGAGGACGAGCCCCTCCACCTCGGCCGGGGTCTCGTCGACGCGGGGGCCGTACTCGTGGCCGCTCGCCCCGACGAACACCCCGGTCCGGCTGCCGTGCAGCGCCACCGGGTCGATGCCCCCGTGCTCGAAGGCCTCCCACGCCGTCTCCAGCAGCAGCCGCTGCTGCGGGTCCATGGCCAGCGCCTCCCGCGGCGAGATGCCGAAGAAGCCCGCGTCGAACAGGCCCGCGTCGTAGAGGAATCCGCCGTCCCGGGCGTAGCTGTGACCGGCGGCCTCCGGGTCGGGGTCGTAGAGCAGGTCGAGCTCCCAGTCCCGGTCGGTCGGCAGCCCGCCGATGGCGTCGACGCCGTCGGCGACCAGCTGCCACAGGTCCTCGGGCGAGCCGACCCCGCCGGGGAACCGGCAGGCCATGCCGACGATGGCGATGGGCTCGTTCGCCTTCTCCTGGACCTCTTCGAGCTGCCTCCGCACGTCACGCGCGTCGGCGATCGAACGCTTGAGGTATTCGCGGAGCTTGGATTCGTCGGACACGCGCGGTCACTCCCTGGTCGGTCGCATACGGCAGGCGGTGTGGAACATCGGGCGGTGGAACAGTGGGCGGCGGAAGCACACCCCTCCTTGTCCGAGAAGCCCTAGGGCCGGTCCTGGTCGACCAGGGCGAACAGCTCGTCGTCGGTGGCCGCGTCGAGGTCGTCGTCGTCCCCCGCGCCGTCCGCGGCGGGCGCCGCGCAGGCGTCCAGCAGTTCCCGCAGACGGGCGGTGACGCGGCGGCGCGACTCCTCGTCGGTGAGGGCGCCCGCCAGGGAGTCGCCGACCGCCCGGAGGCCGGCCATCACCGGGTCCTCGTCGTCCTCGGGGAGCGCGAGCGCGCCGAGGATGTGGTCGGTGACCCGGGTCGGGCTGGGGTGGTCGAAGACCAGGGTCACCGGCATCCGCAGGCCGCTCAGGGCGGCCAGCCGGTTGCGCAGTTCGACCGCGGTGAGCGAGTCCACGCCGAGTTCCTTGAAGGCGCGGGCGTCCCGCACCTGGGCCGGGTCGGAGTGCCCGAGGACGGCGGCGACCTGCGCGGTGACCAGGTCGAGCAGCGTGCTGCGCCGGTCCGCCCCGGACAGCCGGGCCAGGCGCTCGGCGAGGGACTGCGATCCGTCGCCGCCCGCCGCGGCGGTGCGCCGGACCACCGCGGTCCGCACCAGGTCGCGCAGCGGCGCGGGCACGCCGTCGGGGTCGGCGCGCAGGGCGCGGGTGTCGAGCCTGGCCGGGACGACCACGGGCTCGCCGGCGGCGAGCGCGGCGTCGAAGAGGGCCAGCCCCTCCTCCGCCGTCATCGGCACCAGCCCGCCGCGGGCCATCCGGGCGCGGTCGGCCTCGGCGAGGTGCCCGGTCATTCCGCTGGCCTGGTCCCACAGACCCCAGGCGAGCGAGAGCCCGGCCCGGCCGCTCGCGGCGCGGTGCGCGGCGAGGGTGTCGAGGAAGGTGTTGGCGGCGGCGTAGTTGGCCTGGCCGGCGGCGCCGTTGACGCCGGCGATGGAGGAGTAGAGGACGAACGCGGCCAGGTCGAGGTCGCGGGTGAGGTCGTGCAGGTGCCAGGCGGCGTCCAGCTTCGGCCGCAGGACGCGGTCGACCTGGGCCGCGTCGAGCGAGGTGAGCACCCCGTCGTCGAGGACGCCGGCCGCGTGGACGACGCCGGTCAGCGGGTGCTTCTCCGGGATGTCGGCCAGCAGGCCGGCCAGTGCCGCGCGGTCGGCGGTGTCGCAGGCGGCGAGGGTCACCCGGGCACCGGCCGCGCGGAGTTCGGCGGCCAGCGGGCCGGCCCCCTCGGCGGCCGCGCCGCTGCGGCTCGCCAGCAGCAGGTGCCGGACACCATGGGCGTGCACCAGGTGGCGGGCGATCATCCCGCCGAGCAGCCCGGTGGCGCCGGTGATCAGGACGGTGCCGTCGGGGTCGAGCGCGGGCGCCACGGTCAGGACGTTCTTGCCCACGTGCCGGGCCTCGCGCAGGTGCCGGAAGGCGTCCCGGGCCCGGCGCACGTCCCAGGCCCGGACCGGTGAGAGGGTCAGCGCGCCGGCCCGGAAGAGGTCCAGGATCTCGCGCAGCATCACCCCGATCCGCTCCGGTCCGGCGTCGACGAGGTCGTAGGCGCGGTAGGTGACGCCCTCGTGGTCGCGCGCGACGTCGGCCGCGGCCCGGATGTCGGTCTTGCCCATCTCCACGAACCGGCCGCCCGGCACCGTCAGCCGCAGCGACGCGTCGACGTACTCGCGGGCCAGCGAGTTGAGCACCACGTGGACGCCCCGGCCGCCGGTCGCGGTGCGGACGCGCTCCTCGAAGTCGAGGGACCGCGAGGAGGCGCGGTGCGCCTCGTCGACGCCGAGGTCACGGAGCACCCCCTGCTTGGCGGGGCTCGTGGTGCCGTAGACCTCCGCCCCGAGGTGGCGGGCCAGTTGGACGGCGGCCATGCCGACGCCGCCGGTGGCCGCGTGGATCAGCACCCGCTCCCCGGCCCGCAGCCCGGCGAGGTCCACCAGGCCGTAGTAGGCGGTGAGGTGGACGACCGGGACGGACGCGGCCTCCGCGAAGGACCAGCCCTCCGGCATCGGGGCGATCATGCGCCGGTCGGCGACGGCCACCGGGCCGAAGGCGTGGAAGAACATCCCGACCACCCGGTCCCCGAGCGCGAACTCGGTTACGTCCGGGGCCACTTCGGTGACGATGCCGGCCCCTTCGCTGCCGAGGACGACCTCGCCCGGGTACATCCCGAGGGCCATCAGGACGTCCCGGAAGTTCAGCCCGGCCGCCCGGACGGCGACCCGGACCTGGCCCGGCTCCAGCGGCCGGTCGGCGGTGTCGGCGGGCACCAGCGCCAGGCTGTCCAGCGTGCCGACCTCGGGGATCTCCAGCCGCCAGGCGGCGGAGTCCGGCACCGGGAGGGCCGGCCGGCTCGCCGCCGGGACGAGCCGGGGGACGAAGCACTCGGCGCCGCGCAGCACCAGCTGGGGCTCACCGGTGGCCAGCGCGGCGGGCAGCGACCGGGCGGCGGCCTCGCCGTCGAGGTCGACCAGCCGGAAGCGCCCGGGGTTCTCGGTCTGGGCGGTCGCCAGCAGGCCGCGGACACCGGCCTGGACCGGGTCGCCGGCGAGGGAGTCGACCGTCAGCACGACGAGTTCGGTGCCCTCCAGCCGCTCGTCCGCCAGCCAGGACCGGACCAGGTCGAGCGTCCGATGCACGGCCCGGCGGGCGGCGTCGGCGACACCCGCTCCGGTGTCCGCCCGGTCCGCCGGCCGGTCCGCGGGCGCCAGGACGACGGCCGGGCGGGGGCCGGCCGACGCGGCCAGGGCCGCCGGGTCGGGGAAGGAGGCCGGCCGGCCCAGCTCGGCGGGCCACCAGTCGGGCAGCTCACCGAGCACGGCCCAGCCGGTGGTGTCGGGGTCCGCCGGCGCGGGCCGCAGCGGCACCAGGTCGACCAGGTGCAGCGCGTCGGGCGTCCCCGCCCCGGCGGCGAGCGCCGCGCGGGCGGCGGGCCGCAGGACCAGCGAGTCGACGGTCAGCACCGGCGCGCCGGTGCCGTCGGCGAGCGCCACCGACACCGCGTCGGCGCCGACCGGGCTGATCCGGGCACGGACCCGGGTGGCGCCGGAGGCGTGCACCCGCACGCCCTGCCAGGCGAACGGCAGTCCGCCCTCCCGGTCGTCGACGAGCAGCAGGGGGTGCAGCGCGCTGTCGAACAGGCCCGGGTGCACGAGGTGCCCGTCGGGCTGCTCGCCCTCCAGCACGGCCTCGGCGTAGAGGTCCTCGCCCAGCCGCCAGAGCCGGCGCAGCCCGCGGAAGCCCGGTCCGTACCGGTAGCCGTCGGCGGCGAGCCGCTCGTACGCCCCGTCGAGGTCCACCTCGGCGGCACCGGCGGGCGGCCAGGCGCGCAGCTCGACCGGGGAGCCGCCGGTCGAGCCGAGTACGGCCTCGACGTGGTCGGTCCACGGCGGCGCGGCCTCGTCCGTCCCGGTGCGGGAGTGGACGCTCACCCGGCGGCGGCCCTCCTCGTCGGCCGGTGACACCACGGCCCGGACCAGGACGCCGCCGCGCTCCGGCACGACCAGCGGGGCGGTGATGGTCACCTCCTCAAGGCAGGGTGCGCCGACCCGGTCGCCGATCGCGGTCAGCAGGTCGGCGAAGGCCGTCCCGGGTACCAGGACGCGGTCGAACACGGTGTGGTCGGCCAGCCACGGCCGGGTGTCCAGGGCGAGCCGCCCGGTCAGGACCAGCCCGCCGTCCGGCAGGTCGACGGCCGTCCCGACCAGCGGGTGGCCGGTGCCGGCCAGCCCGGCGGCGGTGACGTCGGTGGCGGCGGTGACGGGGCCGAGCCAGAACCGCTCGCGCTGGAACGGGTAGGTGGGCAGGTCGACCGGCCGGCCGGGGACGGCGCCGAGCGGGCGCGTCCAGTCCACCGGGACCCCGCGCACGTACAGTTCGGCGGCGCTGCCCAGGAACTGGTCGAGGCCGCCCCGGTCGCGCCGGAGCGATCCGGTGACCGCGACCGCGGGCCGGTCGCCGCTCTCGGCCCGGTCGCGGATCCCGACGGTGAGCACCGGGTGCGGGCTGCACTCCACGAACACGCCGTGCCCGGTGGCCAGCAGCTCGCCGACCACCTCGTCGAGGCGGACGGTGCGGCGGAGGTTCTCGTACCAGTAGGCGGCGCCCATCTCCGCCGTGTCGAGCCGGCCGCCGGTGACGGTGGACCACATCGGCACGGTGCCGGAGACCGGGGCGACCGGGCCGAGTTCGGCCAGCAGCCGCTCCCGGAGCGGCTCGACCTGGACGGAGTGCGACCCGTAGTCGACGGGGATCCGCCGCACCTGGACGTCCGCCGCGAGCAGCTCGGCCTCGAAGGCGTCCAGCGCGTCGACCCAGCCGGACACCACGGTCGCGCGCGGTCCGTTCACCGCGGCGACCGAGAGCCGGCCGTCCCGGCCGGCCAGGGCAGCCGTCACCTCGGCCTCGGGCAGCGGGACGGACAGCATGCCGCCCGAGCCAGCCAGTTCGGTCAGGGCCCGGCTGCGCAGCACCACGATCCGGGCGGCGTCCGCGAGCGAGAGGCCGCCCGCCACGTGGGCGGCCGCGATCTCGCCCTGGGAGTGCCCGACGACGGCGGCGGGGTGGACGCCCAGCGAGCGCCAGAGCTCCGCCAGCGACACCATCACCGCGAACAGTGCGGGCTGCACCACGTCGACCCGGTCCAGCGAGGGAGCGTCCTCGGCGCCCGTCACGACCGCCAGCACCGACCAGCCGGTGAGCTCGCCGATCGCCCGGTCGCACGCCCGCAGGGCCTGCTCGAACACCGGGGCGGTGGCGACCAGTTCGCGGGCCATCCCGATCCACTGGGAGCCCTGGCCGGGGAAGACGAACACCACCTCGCCGGGTTCCTCGGTCCGTTCGCCGAGCACCGCCCGGGCGTGCGGCTCCCCGGCGGCCACGGCCCGCAGGGCCGTCCGCAGGTCCTCGGCGCCGTCGCCGAGCACCACGGCACGGTGCTCGAACTCCGACCGGGTGGCGAGCAGGGCCGCGGCGACCTGCGCCGGGTCGTCCACCGGCCGGTCGGCGAGCTGGCCTGCCTGGGCCCGCAGGGCCGGCAGGCTCCGGGCCGAGAGCACCCACGGCACGACGCCCGGGGCCCGGACGGCGGCCGGGGCGACGGGCACCGCGGCGGGCGGCTGCTCGATGATCACGTGGGCGTTGGTGCCGCTGATGCCGAAGGACGAGACCGCGCCGCGCCGGGCCGCGCCGCCGGCCGGCCAGGGCCGGCTGCCCGCGAGCAGCTCCACCCCGCCCGCCGTCCAGTCCACGTGCGGGGACGGCTCGTCGGCGTACAGGCTCCGGGGCAGCACCTCGTGCCGCAGCGCCATGACCAGCTTGATGATGCCCGCGACGCCGGCGGCGGCCTGGGTGTGCCCGAGGTTGGACTTCACCGAGCCGAGGTAGAGCGGCCGGTCCGCGTCCCGGTCCCGGCCGTAGGTGGCCAGCAGGGCCTCCGCCTCGATCGGGTCGCCGAGCCGGGTGCCGGTCCCGTGCGCCTCGACCACGTCCACGTCGGCCGGGGTCAGCCCGGCGTTCGCCAGCGCCTGCCGGATCACCCGCTGCTGCGACGGGCCGTTCGGCGCGGTCAGGCCGTTGGACGCGCCGTCCTGGTTGACCGCCGAGCCGCGCACCACCGCGAGCACCTGGTGCCCGTTGCGCCGGGCGTCCGACAGCCGCTCCAGGACGAGCACACCGACGCCCTCGGACCAGCCGACGCCGTCGGCCGCGGCCGAGAACGGCTTGGACCGGCCGTCGGGGGCCAGGCCGCGCTGGCGGGCGAACTCGACGAAGGTGCCGGGCGTCGACATCACGGTGACGCCGCCGGCCAGGGCCATCGTGCACTCCCCCGCCCGCAGCGCCTGCGCGGCGAGGTGCACCGCCACCAGGGACGAGGAGCAGGCGGTGTCCACCGTGATCGCCGGACCGGTCAGACCGAAGGCGTAGGAGAGCCGGCCGGACAGCACGCTGCCGGTGTTGCCGGTCAGCAGGATGCCTTCGAGGTCCTCCGGCATCCGGTCCACGCTGGGCGCGTAGTCGTGGTACATCTGCCCGGCGAACACGCCGGTCCGGCTGCCGCGCAGGGTGGCCGGGTCGATCCCGGCACGCTCCAGCGACTCCCAGGCCGTCTCCAGCAGCAGGCGCTGCTGCGGGTCCATGCCCAGGGCCTCGCGCGGCGAGATGTCGAAGAACGCGGCGTCGAAGTCGGCGGCGCCGTGCAGGAAGCCGCCGCCGGTCGCGTAGGTGTGGCCGGGCCGCTCGGGGTCCGGGTCGTACAGGTCCGCCGGCCAGCCCCGGTCCTGCGGGAAGCCGGACACCACGTCGCGCTCCTCGGCGACGACCCGCCACAGGGCCTCCGGGGAGTCCACCTCACCGGGGTAGCGGCAGGCCATCGCGACGATGGCGATCGGCTCGTCGGCCGTGGCCCGGTCAGGCCGGCCCGGCGCCTCCTCGGCCGCGGGCTCGCCGGTCAGCTCGGCCAGCAGGTGGGCGACCACCGCCCGGGGCGTCGGGTAGTCGAAGACCAGCGTGGTCGGCACCCGCGAGCCGAGCGCCGCGGCCAGGCCGTTGCGGAGCTCGACGGCGGTCAGCGAGTCCAGCCCGAGGCTCTGGAAGGTCCGGTCCAGGTCGAGGGCGTCGGCGTCGGCGTGGCCGAGCACGGCGGCCGTGGTGTCCCGCACCAGCCCGGTCACGGCGGCCGCCCGGTCGGCGACCGGCAGCGCCGCCGCCCCGGCGAGCGGGCCGGCGGCGGCGCCGCGCCGCGCGGGGGTCCCGGCGCGGAGCAGGCCGCGCAGCAGTGGCGGCACCGGGCCGCCCGGGACGGCGGCGGTGTCGAAACGCATCGGCACCACCAGCGCGCGGCTCTGCCGCACCGCCAGGTCGAACAGCCGCACCCCCGTGTCGTGCGGCAGCGGGAGCACGCCCGTCCGGGCCATCCGCGCCATGTCGGCGTCCGTCAGGCTCTCGGCCATGCCGCCCGCCTGGGCCCACAGGCCCCAGGCCAGGGAGGTGGCCGGCAGGCCGTGCCGGACGCGGTGCTCGGCCAGCGCGTCGAGGAAGGCGTTGGCGGCCGAGTAGTTGGCCTGGCCGGCCGCGCCGATCTGGGCCGAGACCGAGGAGTAGAGCACGAAGGCGGTGAGGTCCAGCTCCCGGGTCGCCTCGTGCAGCGCCCACGCGGCGTCGACCTTGGGCCGGAGGACGGCGTCCACCCGCTCCGCGGTCAGGGCGGTGACGATGCCGTCGTCCAGCACACCGGCGGCGTGCACCACCGCCCGCACCGGATGCGCGGCCGGGACGTCGCGCAGCACGGCGTCCAGGGCCGCCCGGTCGGCGGCGTCGCAGGCGGCGACGGTCACCTCGGCCCCCAGCTCGGCGAGTTCGTCCCGCAGCAGGGCCGCCGACGGGGCCGCCGGGCCGCTGCGGCTCAGGACCAGCAGCCGCCGGACGTCGTGGACGCGGACCAGGTGCCGGGCCAGCGAAGCGCCCAGCTCGCCGGTGCCGCCGGTGAGCAGCAGCGTCCCCTCCGGGTCGAACCGGAGCTCCGGCGCGTCCGCCGCGGGCGCCAGCCGGGCCAGCCGCGGCGCCAGGACGACGCCGTCGCGCAGCGCCAGTTCCGGCTCGGCCACGTCGGGCAGCGGCAGCGCCGCCGGGCCGGGCCGGCCGGTCACCGCGACGATCCTGAACCGCCCCGGGTGCTCGGTGCTCGCCGACCGGAGCAGACCGCGCACGCCCGCCGCGGCCACATCGGTCTCGTCGAGCACGAACGCCAGGCAGGCGTCGGCGAACCGCTCCTGCGCCAGCCAGCCCTGGACCAGTCGGAGCGCCCCCCGGGTCAGCTCGTGGGCCGAGGCGACGACGTCCGCGCCACCGGCGGGCACCGACACCGTGACGAGCGCCGGCACCGGACCGGACAGCGCGGCCGGATCGGCGTCCCAGGCCAGCTCGACCTGGTCGGCGGACTCGGCCCCGGCCGTCCCGACCGGGGTCCAGTCCACCTGGAAGAGGTGCCTGGCGGCGGCGTCGGCGGGGCCGCGTGCCTCGCGCCAGGTGAGCGAGTCGACGGTCAGCACCGGCCGGCCGGCCGCGTCGGCGAGGTGCAGGCCCACCGCGTCGGGCCCCACCGGGGTGATCCGGACCCGCAGCCGGCCGGTCCCGGTCGCGTGGACCTCCACGCCCTGCCAGGCGAACGGCAGCAGGCGCGGGCCGTCCCCAGTGGTGGCGCCCGGCAGCCACGGGTGCAGGGCGGCGTCGAGCAGCGCGGGGTGGACGACGAAGGCGTCCTCGGCGGGCGCGGCCCGCTCGACCTCGGCGCAGAGCTCCGCACCGGCCCGCCAGAGCCGCCGCAGCCCTCGGAAGGCCGGTCCGTAGGCGTAGCCGTGCTCGGCCAGCCGCCGGTAGACGTCCGTCGCGTCGACCTCGACCGCCTCCGGCGGCGGCCACGCCCCGGCCACCGACGGCTCGGCGACGGCCCGGCCGAGCAGACCGCTCGCGTTGCGCGTCCACTCGTCCTCGGCGTCGGCCCGCGAGTCGACGGCGATGTCCCGGCGCCCGGCGGCGTCCTCGGCCGACACGGTCACCCGGATCAGGGCGACGCCGTGCTCGGCGAGGGGCAGCGGCGCGGTCACCGTCAGGTCCTCGATCCGGGGCGCGCCGACGCGGTCACCGGCCGCGACGGCCAGCTCGACGAAGGCCGCGCCGGGGAGCAGCAGTCCTCCGGGCACCACGTGGTCGGCCAGCCAGGGGTGGGTGGCGAGGGAGATCCGCCCGGTCAGCACCGTTCCGCCGTCGGGGAGTTCGACCACGGCGGCGAGCAGCGGGTGGGCGGCGTCGGTGAGTCCGGCGGAGGCGACGTCACCCGTGACGGGCTCCAGCCAGTAGCGCTCGCGCTGGAAGGCGTACGTCGGCAGCTCGACCAGGCGCGGGTCATGGCCCGCGAACAGCGCCGGCCAGTCGACGTCCGTACCGTGGACGAAGGCGTGCGCGAGGGCCGTCACCGCCTGGCGGCACTCCGGCCGGTCCCCGCGCAGCGCGGGCGCGGCAGCGTCGACGAGGGCCGAGAGCACACCGTCCGGGCCGAGTTCGACCCAGGCGCCCACACCCGCCGCCTCGACCGCGTCCGCGAAACGGACCGTGCGGGACACATGCTCCACCCAGTAGGCCGGGTCACACCACTCACCGTCGACCGGCAGGCCGGTGACCGTCGAGACCGCCGCAACGCGCGGCGGGTGGAAGGCCAGACCCGCCACCACCGCACGGAAGTCCTCCAACATCGGGGCCATCAGCGGAGAGTGGAACGCATGGCTCACCTCCAGCCGCTTGGTCCGGCGGCCCGGCAGCGCCTCAACGACCGCGCGAACCGCGCCCTCCGCACCCGAAACCACCACCGAAGTCGACGAGTTGACCGCCGCGACACCCACCTCCGCAAGCCCGGCGAGCAGCGGGAGGACCTCCTCCTCGGCCGCCTCCACCGCGACCATCGCCCCACCGGCGGGCAGCGCGTCCATCAACCGGGCCCGCGCCGACACCAGCGCACACGCGTCCACCAGATCCAGAACCCCGGCCACATGCGCCGCCGCGATCTCACCCACCGAATGCCCCACCAGCACACGCGGAGCCACACCCCAGGAGGCGAGCAGCCGGAACAGCGCCACCTCCAGCGCGAACAGCGCCGGCTGCGCCAACCCCGTACGACCCAGCCCCTCACCCGAGGCGACGACCTCCGCCACCGGCGCGTCGAGCACCGCGCACACCTCGTCGAACGCCGCCCGGAACACCGGGAACGCCTCGTACAACTCCCGCCCCATCCCCACCCGCTGACCACCCTGGCCCGCGAACAGGAACCCCACACCCGCCCGAACCGCACCCGCCCCGGCGGTGACCACATCCGAGCCCAGCACCACCGCCCGGTGCTCCAGCACCGCCCGCGACGACACCAACGACCACCCGACATCCACCGGGTCGACATCGCCCGAGGACGCCAGCTCCGCCACCCGGGCCAGCTGCCCGCCCAGCGCCTCCGCCGACCGCGCCGACACCACCCACGGCACCACCGGCATCGTCGCCCGGTCACCGCCCACCGCGACCGCCGCCGGATCCCCCTCTTCGAGGATCACATGCGCGTTCGTGCCACTGATCCCGAACGAGGAGACCCCGGCGCGACGCGGACGGTCACCCGCGAACCACTCCCGGGCCTCGCCCAGCAACTCCACCGCCCCGGCCGTCCAGTCGACGTGGGGTGTCGGGGTGTCGAGGTGCAGGGATCGCGGCAGCAGACCGCTGCGCAGCGCCATCACCATCTTGATCACGCCGGCCACACCCGCGGCCGCCTGCGTATGCCCGATGTTCGACTTCACCGACCCCAGATACAGCGGCCGGTCCGCGTCCCGCCCGCGCCCGTACGTCGCCAGCAACGCCTCCGCCTCGATCGGGTCACCCAGCCGCGTCCCCGTCCCGTGCGCCTCCACCGCGTCCACATCCGCCGCCGACAACCCCGCACTCGCCAACGCCTGCCGGATCACCCGCTCCTGCGAAGGACCGTTCGGCGCCGTCAGACCGTTCGACGCACCGTCCTGGTTCACCGCACTGCCCCGCACCACCGCCAACACCCGGTGACCCAACCGACGGGCATCCGAGAGCCGCTCCACGAGCAGCACCCCCACACCCTCCGACCAACCCGTCCCGTCCGCGTCCGCCGAGAACGACTTGCACCGACCGTCCGCCGCCAACCCCCGCTGCCGCGAGAACTCCACGAACGTCCCCGGCGACGACATCACCGTCACCCCGCCCACCACACCCAACGCACACTCACCACCGCGCAACGCCTGCACCGCCAGGTGCAACGCCACCAGCGACGAGGAACAGGCGGTGTCCACGGTCAGCGCCGGACCGGTGAAGCCGAAGGCGTACGCGATCCGGCCGGACATGACGCTCGGCGAACCACCGGTCAGCAGGAAGCCGTTCAGGTGCTCGGGGGCCGCGTGCCGCCGGGGTCCGTACTCCTCGGCACTGGCGCCGACGTAGACGGCGGTCGCGCTGCCGCGCAGGGTGTGCGGGTCGATGCCGGCGTGCTCGAAGGCCTCCCACGCCGTCTCCAGCAGCAGCCGCTGCTGCGGGTCCATGGCCAGCGCCTCCCGCGGCGAGATGCCGAAGAAGTCCGCGTCGAAGTCGGCGGCGCCGTCGAGGAATCCGCCGTGCCGGACCGGTCCGGGCGCCCAGCCCCGGTCGGCCGGGAAGCCGCTGATGACGTCGCGCTCGCCGGCGACCACGTCCCACAGGTCGGCCGGGGAGGAGACTCCGCCGGGGAAGCGGCAGCCGATGCCGACGATCACCACCGGGTCGTCCGCCGCCACCGGCCGGACGGTGACCGGGGCCACCGGGTCGGGGGCGGCGTCGAACAGCGAGCGGTGCACGTGCGCGGCCAGCCGGCGCGGCGTGGGGTGGTCGAACACCAGGCCCGTGCGCAGCGGGAGTCCGGTCTCGGCGACCAGGGCGTCGCGCAGTTCGACCGAGGTCACCGAGGTGAGGCCGAGGTCGCGGAAGGCGCTGTCGACGTCGACACCGGCCGCGTCGGTGCCGAGGACCCGGGCGAGGGCGCGGGTGACCAGGTCGGTGGTGGCGGCGTCGGGGTCGGGCGCGTCGGCCAGCCGCTGCCGCAGCGCTTCGGCGCGGGAGGGCTCGTGCACCGGGTCGTCGCCGCGCGGGATGCCGAGCCAGTGCCGGTCCCGCTGGAAGGCGTAGCCGGGCAGGGGGATCCGGCGGGCGCCGGTGCCCTCGAACAGGCGCGGCCAGTCGACGCCGACGCCGTGCTCGAAGAGCCGGCCGAGGGAGTTCAGCAGCCGCGGCGGTTCGGCCTGGCCGCTCCGGAGCGCGGGCAGGGCGAGGGCCTCGGGCCGGGTGTCGCCGATCGCGCCGGTGAGCGCGGCGTCGGGGCCGATCTCCAGGAAGGCGGTGGCGGCGCAGCCGCGGACCGCGTCCGCGAACCGCACCGGCTGCCGCACGTTGCGGACCCAGTGGTCCGGCGAGGCCGCCTCGGCCGCCGTGAGCGGGGCGCCGGTGACGGTGGAGACCATCGGGACGCGCGGCGGGCGGAAGGTGAGCCCGGCCACCACCTGGCGGAAGTCCGGGAGCATCGGGTCCATCAGGGGTGAGTGGAAGGCGTGGCTGACGGCGAGCCGCCTGACCCGCCGCCCCCGGGCGCGCAGTTGCTCCGCCACCTCGGCCACCACGGTGTCGACGCCGGACAGCACGACCGATTCCGGGCCGTTGACGGCGGCGATGTCGGCGGCGCCGGTCCGGTCGCCGAGCAGGGCACGGACCTCGTCCTCGGCGGCCTCGACGGCGACCATGGCCGCGCCCTCGGCGGGCAGCGCCTGCATCAGCGTGGCGCGGGCCGCCACCAGGGCGCAGGCGTCGGACAGGTCGAGCACCCCGGCCACGTGGGCGGCCGCGATCTCACCGACGGAGTGGCCGACGACGACGTCCGGCCGGACGCCCCAGGAGTCCAGCAGCGCGGCCAGCGCGACCTCGACGGCGAACAGCGCGGGCTGGGTCCGGCCGGTGCGGTCGAGGCCCTCGCCGGTGTCGATCGTCTCCGCCAGCGAGCCGCCGAGCAGGGCGTCCAGCCGGGCGCAGACCTCGTCGAAGGTCCGGGCGAACTCCGGGTAGGCGGCGCGGAGTTCGCGCCCCATGCCGATGCGCTGGGCGCCCTGGCCGGTGAAGACCAGGGCGAGCCTCGGCTCGTCCGCCACCGCGCCGGTCCCGGCGAGGCCGTCCAGACCGGCGAGCAGGTCGGCGGGGTCGGCGCCGACCACCACGGCGCGGTGGGAGAACACCGAGCGGGTGGTGGCCAGCGAGTGGCCGACGTCCACCGGGTCCGCGGCGGCCAGTGCGGTGAGCTTCCCCGCCTGGGCGCGCAGCGCCGCCGGGGTGTGGCCGCTCACCACCCACGGCACGGCCGGCATCGGGGTGGCGGCGGGGCGCTCGGGCCGGGCCGGGGCCTCGGTCAGGACCAGGTGGCAGTTGGTGCCGCCCATCCCGAACGAGCTGACCCCGGCCACCAGCGGCCGGTCGGGGCGGGGCCACGGACGCAGCTCGCGCGCGACCTCCAGGTGGAGTTCGGTGAGCGGGATGCCGGGGTGCGGGGTCTCGTGGTGCAGGGTGGCCGGGATGGCGCGGTGGTGGACCGCGAGCACCGCCTTGACCAGGCCGGCGATCCCGGCGGCGCCTTCGAGGTGCCCGATGTTGGTCTTGACGGAGCCGACCAGCAGCGGAGCCTCGGCGGCGCGCGGGGCGGCGAGTTCGGCGCCGAGCGCGGCCGCCTCGACCGGGTCGCCCACCGGGGTCCCGGTGCCGTGCAGTTCGACGTACTGGAGGTCGGCGGGAGTGACCCCGGCGGCCCGGTGCGCCGCGGCGAGCACGGCGCGCTGGGCGTCGACGCTCGGGGTGGCGAGACTCTCCTCGCCGCCGTGGTTGACGGCACTGCCGAGGATGGTGGCCAGCACGGTGTCGCCGTCGGCGATCGCCGCGGCCAGCGGCTTGAGCAGGACGGCGGCGGCGCCCTCGCCGCGCACGAACCCGTTGGCGCGGGCGTCGAAGGTGCGGCAGACGCCGTCGGGCGACAGACCGCCCCAGGCGGCGAGCAGCGCCTCGTTGTCGGGACCGAGCAGCAGGTTGACGCCGGCGGCGACGGCCAGTTCGGACTCGCCGCGGCGCAGGCTCTCGCAGGCCAGGTGCACGGCGACCAGGGAGGAGGACTGTCCGGTGTCGACGACCAGGCTGGGGCCGGCCGCGCCGAGGACGTGGGAGAGCCGGTTGGCGATGACGCTGCGGTGCACCCCGGTGGCGGTGTGCCGGCCGAAGGTGTCGGGGCCGGCCCGGCGGCTCAACTCGCCGTACTCGTCCCAGATCGCACCGACGAAGACGCCGAGGCGGCCGGCGTCGGCGGGGCGGATCCCGGCGTTCTCCAGGGCCTCCCAGCCGACTTCGAGCACCAGCCGCTGCTGCGGGTCGGTGGCGTCGGCCTCCGACGGGGTCATGCCGAAGAACGCGGCGTCGAAGCGGTCGACGCCGTCGAGGTAGCTGCCCCGGGCCCGGCCGGGGCGCCCGGCGGGGGCGGCGGCGACCGCGTCGGTGCCGGTGCTCAGCAGCTGCCAGAACTCCTCGCCGCCCTGCGCACCGCGGAAGCGGCAGGACATGCCGATGACGGCTATCGCGCCGTCCGTCGCTTCGATCTCACCCACGGAGCCACTCATGCTTCCGGTTCTCCCACCGTCGATATGTTCGGGACAATGGCCGCACAGACGATCAGATACCGATGCTAGGCGTGAGAACCGTTCGGGCACTCCCCTGTCAAACCCCTACCGGAGGGGTCCCCCTTACCCCTTTCCGAATATCTCCGGGGTGCGCCGGGAGTTCTGCTCCGACCTGCGGAAAGGACGCCGGCGAAGGGCCGGGAACGACGAATGCGCCCGGTCCGTGGAACGGACCGGGCGCATGCGTCGTAGGGGTGACCGGCGCGGTGGTCACGGCCGCCGCCGTGACCACCGCGCCGGGGGGACTACGGGACCAGGACGGCCTTGCCGAGGGTGGTGCGCTCCTCGAACGCGCGGTGCGCGGCGGCGGCCTCGGCCAGCGGGAACACCTGGCCGACGACCGGCTTCAGCGAGCCGGCCGCGGCGAGGTCGAAGGCCGTCTGGCGCAGCCGGGCCCCGTACTCGGGCTGCAGGAAGACCCGCGGGCCGAAGCCGGAGACCGAGACGCCGCGGACGTACAGCATCTCGGGGTCGAACTGCGGGGCGGTGCCGCCGGCGGTGCCGTAGACGACCAGCCGGCCGAAGCCCATCGCCAGCAGGTCGAACGAGGCCTTGGAGATCTCGCCGCCGACCCCGTCGAAGGCGACCTGGACGCCGCCGGGGGCGAGGTCGCGGACGCGCTGCTCCCAGCCCTCCTCGGTGTAGTCGAGGACGTGGTCCGCCCCGAGCTCCCGGGCCAGGGTGAGCTTCTTCTCGCCGCGGGCCAGCGCGATCACCTCGGCGCCGGCGTTCTTGGCCAGCTGGACCAGCAGGCTGCCGACACCGCCGGCGGCGGACTGGACCAGCACGACGTCCTTGGGCTGGATCGCGGCGACCTCGGCCACGCCGACGGCGACCACGCCCTGGCCGAAGAGCGCCAGCGCCTCGTGCTCCCCCAGCCCGTCGGGGATCGCCTGGACGGCGCCGGCGGGCAGGACGGCCAGCTCGGAGTAGCCACCGGCGGTCGGGGCGGCGCCGACGACCTTCCGGCCGACCCACTCGTCACCGACACCGGCGCCGACCCGCACGACCGTGCCCGCGACCTCGAAGCCGGGGGCGTACGGCAGCGGCGGGTCCGGGAACCAGGCGAACTGCTGCATCAGGCCGGACCGGATCTGGGTCTCGGCGTAGCTGATCCCGGCCGCGCTCACCCGGACCAGCAGCTGGCCCTCGCCCGGCTCCGGGTCCGGGACCTCGTCGACCTTGAGGACCTCGGGCGAACCGTACTCGTGGAACCGAACAGAACGCATGGGTGCGTCTCCTTGACTCAGCTGCCGTGAACTTCACCATAAGCGGACCGGCGGTCCGCTTGGTTGCGATAGCGTAGCCCCGGATCACCGCTGGATGTCAAGGGAGCTCATGTGGCCGTCAGGGAGCGCGCGGACGCCGCGCACAACCGGCGCAAGATCCTGGCCACGGCCCAGCAGCTGTTCCGGGACGGCGGCGTCGAGCACGTCTCGATGGAGGAGATCGCCGAGGCGGCCGGGGTCGGCAAGGGCACCCTGTTCCGGCGCTTCGGGAACCGCGAGGGCCTCATCGGCGCCCTGTTCGACCAGCTCACGGAGGACTGGCAGGACGGCGCGCTCGACCGGCTGGCCGACCCGGAGGTGCCCGCCCGGGAGCGCGTGCTGCGCTTCGTCGGCGAGCTCTTCGACGAGGTCGTGGTGCCCGGCGGCCCACTGCTGCGCGCCCTGGAGAACGCCTCCCGCTCGCACGCCAACGTGGGCCGGTACCTGCTCTGGCACGACGCCCTCGCCCGGGCGATCGCCGAGGCGCGGCCGGGCGTGGACGCCGGCTTCATGGCCCACGCCGTCCTGGGCGTGCCGCGCGCGGAGTTCGTCGACCTGCTCGTCGGCACCGGGATGACCATGGACGCCGTCCGCGCCGGGGTGCTGGCGCTCACCGACTCGGTGCTCACCGCCCCCGGCTGAGCCCACCGGCCGGGCCGCCGGGCCCGCCCGCGTCACCAGGCCGGCGGGAACGCGTCCACCACCTGGCCGGAGACGTGCGAGGACTCGGCGGAGAGCAGGAAGCGGGCGAGCGGCAGGTTGTCCCGCACCGCCGGCAGCGCGGGGTACGGGGTCTCGCGCCCCAGGGCGTCCGCCTTGCGGGTGAGGAAGTCGCGGGAGAGCGCCGTCTCCGCGACGATGCCCAGCGCGTTGGCCCGCACGCCCGACCCGGTGAGCTCCTTGGCGAGCGTGCGCACGTAGTGCTCCAGCGCCGCCTTGGCCGAGGCGTACGCGCCGAGCATGTCGACCGGCACCCGGGCGCTGTGCGAGCCGAGGGCCAGCACGCTGCCCCGCCCGGCCGCGCGCATCGGCGGCACCGCGTAGCGCAGACAGCGGACGAAACCGAAGAACGTGGCGTCGAAGACCCGGTTCAGCTCGTCGGCGCCGACCTCCCAGCCGTACCCGACCGCCGAGGCGTCGCCCGCGCTGTAGACCAGGCCGTACGGGGCCGGCGAGACCTCCGCCACCTGGGCGAAGAACGCCGCGACGCTCTCCTCGTCGGTCACGTCGACCTGCCGGTACAGCACGCCGCCACCGGACGGGCGGGCGCTGCGGGCGCCCGCGATCACCGTCCGGCCGGCGCCGGCGAGGTCCTCGGCCAGCGCGGCGCCGAAGCCGCTGCTCGCCCCGACTATGACGACTGCGGACTCTTCCACGTCAGACTCCCGGGCTGCGGTGGTGGTACCCCTGCGGCCATTTCCGTCGAACACGGCCGATCGCTATTCTGCACACCGCTCCCGTTCCTTTCCGCGGGAAATAGGACCGGTAGGGGTTGTTTAGGGGCTGCCAGTACCGCGACACCCCGGTTATGCTACTGTCCGCCGCCTTCCGAGCAGGATTTCCGGAAGTCCCGGCATTTCCTCGAATCACCCGTCCGAGCCCGCCGGGAGCAGGTTTCCGTGATATTCGACGACCTTTATCTGGACGGCATCGCCGCCGTCGTCCCGGACTTCGTCACCGTCGCCGACGCGGCCGCCCGGGGGCTCTGCGACGAGGAGCTGGCGACCGGGACGGACTGGCTCTCGGTGGCCGTCGCCGGTGACGTCTCCGCACCCGACATGGCCGCCCGGGCCGGGCGGGACGCGCTGGCGATGTCCCACCACGACGCGGCGGACATCGCCGTGCTGATGCACGCCAGCGCCGGGCACCAGGGCCCCGACATCTGGTCCCCGGCGCACTACGTCCAGCGGCACACCGTCGGCGGGTACGGCCCCGCGCTGGAGGTCCGGCAGGGCTGCAGCGGCATGGTCGCCGCCCTGGAACTGGCCGGCTGCTACCTCACCGCCGCCCCGGACCGCGGCGCCGCCCTCGTCACCGCCGCCGACAACTGGGCGCATCCGCTCATGGACCGCTGGCGCGGCACCAAGTGGGCGCTGTTCGGGGACGCCGCCTCGGCCCTCGTCCTCTCCCGCCGGCAGGGCTTCGCCCGGGTGGTGAACGTCTGCGCCTCCTCGCTGCCGGACCTGGAGGAACTGAACCGCGGCGGGGAGGCGCTCTTCCCGCCCGGGGCCACCATCGGACACCGGGTCAGGCTGCGCGAGCGGGTCGAGGCGTTCCAGGGCGACCAGGCCGAGATGGCGAGGCTCATCGGGCAGGCCGAGGCCGGGCTGATCCGCCGCACGCTCGACGAGGCCGGTCTGAAGCCCGGCGACATCAGCCGGGTGACCCACCAGAGCGCCGGGCGCAGGAGCATCGTCGAGCACATCCTGGAGCCCTTCGACGGCGATCTGCGGCTCGGCATGTGGGAGTTCGGCCGCCGGCTCGGCCACACCGGCGCCAGCGACCAGGTCTGCGGCCTCTACCAGCTGCTCGCCGGGCGGGAGGTCCACCCGGGCGACCACGTCATGCTGCTGGGCACGGGTGTCGGCATGGCGTTCGCCTGCGCGATCGTGCAGGTCCTGGACGAACTGCCCGCCACGGCGGCCCCGATCCCGCTGCCCTGACGCCACCCGCCGGGAACGCCCGGGGGCCCGTCGTTCGACTGCCGCAGGCAGTGGTCGAACGACGGGCCCCCGCCGCGATCCGGCTCACCCCAGCTTCCTGCGCAGCTCGCTCCGGCCGGCCACCCGCAGCTTGCGGTAGGTACGGGTCAGGTGCTGTTCCACCGTGCTGACCGTGATCGACAGGGAGCGCGCGATCCGCTGGTTGGTCTCGCCCTGGGCGGCCAGCAGGGCCACCCGCTGCTCCGACGGGCTGAGCTGGTCCAGGAACCCCGCGTAGCGGTCCGTCACCTTGTAGCGGGCGACCCGGTGCGGGGCGGCGCCGGGCAGCTCGCCCCACTGCAGGGCCCGCAGCGAGGAGAGGAACCCGGGCCGCCCCGAGGTGTCCTGAAGGGTGGCGAACAGCTCCTCGCGCAGCTCCTGCCGGCGCCGGCCGCGGGCCGTCGCCCGGCCGAACACCCGGGACCGGTCGCCGGCCGGCACCGCCCGGTCCAGCTGGGAGTCGACCATGGTGAGCGCGTTGTCGTGGTCGCCGACGCCCAGGTAGGCCGCGGCGGCCGCGAGCCGCCAGGCGTAGAGGTCCGGGTCCAGCCCCCAGGACGCCAGCAGCCGGCCGCAGCTCATGAAGTCGGCCAGCGCGGACCGGTGCTCGCCGGCGGCGAGGTGGAAGTGCCCGCGGGCGTACAGGTAGCCGAGGCAGTGCCGGGTCTCGTACATCGGCGCGGGCACCGGGCGGCGCACCCACTCCTTCGCGGCGCCGGGCTCGGCGAGGTCGGTGTACCCGGCGACCAGGCAGGCCAGCGGCCCGCCGATCCAGGCGCCCCGGCGCTGCGGCGGGACCATGTCCAGCACCGCCTCCGCCCGGGCCAGCCCGACCAGGACGTCGCCCCGGTGCAGCGAGGCCTCCGCGCGGGCCGCCAGCAGCCGGGGCGCCCAGGTGTCGGCGGCGAGCCGGACGGCGTCCGGCAGCACCGCGTCGCACCAGGAGATCGCCGCCTCCGGCCGGTTGCTGTGCACCAGGGCCGTGACCGCCGCGAGCACGGCCGAGGCGGTGTCCTCGCGGAAGGCGCAGGCGGAGAGCGCGGAGGCCGCGCCGTCCGCCGGGTCCGGCAGGCCCGGGTCGCCGAGCAGCCGGCTCGCCAGGGCCCAGGCCGCCCGGTGCCGGACCGGGCCGCTGTCCTCCTCCCCGCCCGCACCGGCCGCCGGGCCGCCGGGCGGGACGCGCTCCGCGTCCGCGGCCACCGCGCGCAGCAGGCTCGGGAACTCACAGGCGACGAGCAGCCGGTCGGCCGCCGCGTCCAGGTGACGCTGATCGTCCCGGGCGCCGCCGCCCGCGTCGCGCCGCCGCTCCAGCACCGCCAGCAGGTCCTTCGCCTGCCAGAGCAACTCGGGGGCCGTCTCGGGTCGTTCGACAAGATTCATCGGTGGTTCGCATCCCTCCGGGACCACGGGCCGCATGGTCCGGTCATGGCGCGGGCACGGCCGGAGCACAGGCTCGGCCCGGCGCGCAGGGGCAGGCATGGGTGACGTACGGGCGGGGGCGGGGTGCGGCACGGAGCCCGTCGTCCGGCGCGAAGGCGTCCGGAAGCGGCGGTCGTCCGGCGGTCGGCCCGCCGATCGGGGTGAAGGGACGAGGGAGGACGCTCCCAGGACGCCCCGGGACGGCGCCTCGGGTGCCGCGACGCGGACGTCGGGCCGCCGGGCCGGGCCACGGGTGGCCGGGAGCGGAAGGAAGGACGGCCGCGGACGGACCGGGCGGGAGCGGCCGACGGACGCCGGGCGCACGGGCACCGGGCCGAACGGGCCGAACGTGCCGGGCGGACCTGCCGTGCGGTACCGGGCCGGTCAGGCCGGGCGGCGGCGCGCGGTCACGAGGCCTGCGGCCACGGCGGCGGGTTCGCGCCCGGGCGGCCGAACGGCCGGCCTTCCGCGGTGTCGGGCGGTCGTGAAGTCTCGGTCATGTGGCGGCCCCCGTCGTCACTGGTACCTGTCTACCTCTACGGACGCTCATCATGGCCGATGCCGTCCTCCGGCCGTCCTCCGGCCGTCCCCGCGCGGTCCTCCCCCGGAGCCGGTGCGATCCGATCGTTCGGACGGAAACTCCGGGACCGTCCGGCGCGTTGGTCCGAGGGCCCGGTAGCCCGGCCGCACGCCCGCGCCGGCAGGCCCGAAGCGGGCCGGTGGTGTCCGAACCGGCCCCGCGCCCGTGCCGGAGCCGCGGCTGTCGACCGTGGAATATGGCATTCGAAGATCCGTTTGAATCCAAGTAGCATCGTGGCGAACAGCCCGCGACGGACTTGGTGACGGCGCGTCAGAACGGGGGAGGCTGAGTGAAATTCCGCATTCTCGGACCGCTGGAGGTCGGGGCGAACCACCGCAAGGTGCCCCTGGCGGGCCCCCGGCAACACCTGGTGCTCGCCCTCCTCCTGCTGAAGGCCAATCAGAGCGTGCCGCTCGGCGAGCTCGTCGACGCGCTCTGGGACGATCCGCCCCGCACGGCCGAGAAGCAGGTCCGCAACGCGGTCTCCATGCTGCGCGGTCTGCTCAAGTCCGCCGGGGTCACCACCCTGCCGACCGCCGTCGGCGCCACCGGCTACCGCCTCGACGTCCCCGACGACCAGCTCGACGCGGCCGCGTTCGCCCACGCGCTCGCGGCGGCCCGGCACCACGCCGCCGCCGGGCAGTTCGCCGCGGCGGTCGAGGAGTTCCGGGCCGGGCTCGCCCTGTGGCGCGGACCGGCCCTGGCCGGCCTGGACAACTCGGCCCTGCAGCCGCACACCTCGCGGCTGGAGGAGCAGCGGCTCACCGCGATCGAGGAGTGCGTCGACCTCGAACTCGCGCAGGGCCACCACCAGGCCGTCGTCCCCGAGCTGACCGACTGGCTCAGCGCCCACCCGCTGCGCGAGCGGCTGGCCGGCCAGCTCATGCTCGCCCTCTACCTCTCCGGCCGCCAGTCGCACGCGCTCACCGTGTACGAGTCCACCCGGCGGCGGCTCGCGGACGCGCTCGGCCTGGAACCAGTCCCGGAGCTGCGCGAGTTACGCCAGCGCATCCTCACCAACGACGCGGCCCTCGGCCGCCCCCGGACCTTCACGTTCGCGCCGCCCGCCCCGCACAGCCTGCCCAAGGACATCAGCCACTTCACCGGGCGGGAGCAGGAGCTGCACACCCTCGCCGACCGGGTGACCGGCCACCACGACCAAGCGGCGCCCAGCAACGTCCTGCTCGCCGCCGTGGACGGCATGGCCGGGGTCGGCAAGACCTCGCTCGCCGTCCACCTGGCCCACCGGATGACCGGGCGCTACCCCGACGCCCAGCTCTACCTCGACCTGCACGCGCACTCCCCCGGCCTGGCCCCCCTCGATCCGGGGGCGGCACTGGAGAAGCTGCTGCGCTCGGTGGACGTCACGGGAGCCGCCGTCCCCGAGGACCTGGAGGAGCGGGCCGCGCTGTGGCGCACCAGGCTGGCCGGCCTGCGGGCGGTCCTCGTCCTGGACGACGCGGCCAGCTCCGCCCAGATCCGGCCGCTGCTGCCGGGGACGGCCGACTGCCTGATCCTGGTCACCAGCCGAAGCCGGCTCACCGACCTGGACGCCGCCGCGGTGCTCTCGCTGGACCCGCTCCCGCCGGCCGAGGCGGAGCGCCTGCTCGACCGGATCGTGGGCGACCGGCGGGTGGCCGCCGAGCCCAAGGGCGTCGCCGAGCTGCTCCGGCTCTGCGGGTACCTGCCGCTGGCCATCCACGTCACGGCCGCCCGGCTCCGCCACCGGCCCGCCTGGACCGTCGCCTACCTCACCTCCCGGCTGCGCAGCCACCGGCGCCGGCTCGGCGAGCTGCAGACCGCCGAGAGCGGCATCGCCGCCGCCTTCGACCTCTCCTACCGCCGGCTCGGCCCCGAACCGCGGCACCTCTTCCGCCTGCTGGGCGTGCTCCCGGGGACGGACTTCGACGCCGACGCGGCGGCGGCCGCCGCCGGGATCGACCGCCGGGCCGCGGACCGCGTGCTGGAGGAACTGCTCGACGTGCACCTGGTCCAGCAGCCGCGCGAGGAGCAGTACCGGCTGCACCCGCTGCTGCACGCCTACACGGTGCACCTGGCCGCCACCGAGGCCGGCGAGGCCGAGCGGCAGGCGGCGCTGACCCGGTTGTTCGACCACTACCGCCGCACCGCGGCGGTAGCCATGGACATCGTCTCCCCGCCGTGGCGGTGCGACCGCCCGCCGCTGCTCCTCCCCGGCGGGCCCGCGGCCTCGCCGGCCGGACTCGACCAGGCCACCGAGTGGTTGGAGGCGCAGTGGCCGAACCTGCTGTCGGCGGCGGAGACGGCCCGGCGCGGCTGGCCGGACCAGAGCGCCGACCTGTTCCGCGTGCTGCGCCACTACCTGCACCTGCGCGGCCAGCACGCCGAGGCGCTCTCGTTGCACAGCCGCACCGTCGCCCTGGCCCGCGACACCGACGACCGGGAGCTGGAGAACCTCGCCCGGTACGGCCTGGGCCTGGCCAACCAGCGGCTCGGCCGCTACGACACCGCCCTCACGCACTTCCGCCAGGCCCTCGACGTCGCCCGCGAGCTCGGCGACCACGTGACGCACGCCCGCACGCTCAGCAACATGGGCCTGGTGCTCCACCGGCTCGGCCGCTACGAGAGCGCCCTCACGCACTTCGCCCAGGCCCTCGACCTGGCCCGCGACACCGGCACCCCGAGCGCGGAGTGCTACGCGCTGTGCGGTCTGGGCCTCGTCCACGAGCGCCTGGGCCGCTCGACCACCGCCGTCATCCACCTGCGCCAGGCCCTGGTGATCGCCCAGCGGATCGACGACCGCGACATCCAGGGCTACGCGCTGAGCAACCTCGGCCGGGTGCAGTGCGGCCCCGGCCACTACGAGCAGGCCTGCGACGACCTGCGCAGGGCCCTGGCCGTGGCCCGCGAGACCGGCGCCCGCGACCTCGAAGGCCACACCCTCTGCGGGCTCGGACTCGTACACCAGCGCCTCGGCGACTTCGACACCGCCCTGACCCACCTCCACCAGGCGCTCGCGCTCGCCCGCGAGACCGGCACCCGCGACCTCGAAGGCCACGCGCTCTGCGGCCTCGGACTCGTCCACGAACGCCTCGGCCACCACGCCCTCGCACTGGCCCACCTGCACGAGGCCCTCGGCCTCGCCCGCGACACCAGCACCCGCGACCTCGAAGGCCACGCGCTCTGCGGCCTCGGACTCGTCCACGAACGCCTCGGCGACCACGACACCGCCCTGACCCACCTCCACCAGGCGCTCGCGCTCGCCCGCGAGACCGGCACCCGCGACCTCGAAGGGCAGGCGCTCGGCGGGCTCGGCGAGGTCGCCTGCCGGCGGGGCGACCCGGCCGCGGCGCTGGACCTGCACGGCCGGGCCCTGGCCATCAGTCAGGAGACCGGCGACCGCCACCGCCAGGGCCGGGCGCACCGCGGCCTCGCCTCGGCCCACCGGGCGCTCGGCGCGCCGGACGCCGCCCATGAGCACGACCGGCTGGCCGACCAGCTCCGGCGGCACTCCGGCGGGTGGCGCCCGGCCGGGCCGGACCGACGGCGCGGCCCGGCCGAGCGCCCGGCCCCGAGGGACCTGGGGCGGGTCTGAGCGGGCCCGGGGCCGGTCCGACCGTTCGCGTCGCATCGTCGCGCGGCGGGAACGGCCGGACCGGCAGGCCCAGGGAGTGTGTGCAAAGTCCCGCCCGGTCCGCGACGCGACGTTGCGAACATCCCCCTACTGCGGGCGGACCGACAGCGCGTGGTGGAAGATGTCGCGCGGGTCCCGGGCGGCCTTGATCTGCTGCAGCCGCGCGTAGTTGTCCTTGTAGTAGATCGTCGACCAGGGGGCGGACGAGGTGTTCCAGGCCGGGTCGGCGAGGTCGACGTCGGGCCAGTTGACGTAGTTCCCGTCGGTGACGCCGTTGGGCACCGGCACGCCGCCGGTGGTCGCGTAGACGTCCCGGTAGAGCTCCCGGACCCACTGCAGCTGGCGCGTCTCGTCCGCGGCGTCGGACCAGTAGTTGGAGAAGGAGGCGAGCATCACCGAATCGCGGTGCGGCACAGCGGTCGCGGTCGGGGAGAAGGAGTTGACCTTCCCGCCGAAGGAGAAGAGGCCCATCAGACCGGAGGCGTACGCGTAGGAGGGGCTGGTCAGGTAGCGGTAGACGGTGCGCAGCTGGTCGGGGGTGTACCCCTTCTTGTGGTAGGCGCCCTTGGTCTTCGAGCGCAGCAGCAGGCTCGGGATGCCGAACACGCCGGCCACCTCGGAGGCGCTGGTGGTCGTGGTGTAGAGCCACGGCAGGTTGCCCGTGGTGCTCGCCGCCGGGGCCGCGGCGACGTTCCTCGTCATCGCGGCGGCGAAGTCGGTCAGCATCTGCTGGGTGCCGGTGACGGTCGGGTCGACCTGGGCCCGGACGATGACGCCGCCCTTGCCCTGGCGGATCGCGATGAGCGAGGCCCAGAGCTGGTTGGCGGCGGCGCCCGGTGCGCTGTTCTGCTCGTGCCAGGTGCCGAAGTTGGTGACGAGCGTGGTGAACGCCGCCTCGTCCAGCTGGGACCAGTCCCAGAACAGCGTGGTGATCATGATGCCGCCCGGGGTCGGGGGCAGCAGCTTGGTCGGATCGGTGCCGGTCGCGCCGGGCGAGCGCAGCCAGAACCGGGTGACGATGCCGAAGTTCCCGCCGCCGCCGCCCGCGTGGGCCCACCAGAGGTCCCGGTTGGGGTCGTTCGCCGAGGAGGTGGCGATCACCGAGCGGGCCATGCCGAAGGCGTCCACCACGACGACCTCGACGGCGTAGAGGTTGTCCGCGACCAGGCCGTAGAGGCGGGACAGCACGCCGTAGCCGCCCCCGGTGATGTGGCCGCCGACGCCGACGCTGGGGCAGGAGCCGCCGGGTATCGTCACGCCCCAGCCGAGGTCGAGGGTGCGGTAGACCTGCGAGAGGATCGCGCCGCCCTCGACCGCGAAGGCGTTCATCGTGGCGTCGAAGTACACCGCGCGCATCTCGGACAGATCGATGACCACCCGGACGTCCGGGTCGTCGACGAAGTTCTCCAGGCAGTGGCCGCCGCCCCGCACGGTGACCCGCTTGCCCGCCGCCACGGCCTCGTTGACGGCCTGCACGACCTGGCTCGTGGAGCCGACCAGCTTCACCGCGTCGGGGTTGCCGGTGAAGCGGCGGTTGTACCCGCGCAGCAGCAGGTCCGGGTAGCGCCGGTCGCCGGGCGCGACACTGACCGGGCCGAAGCCCTGGGTCAGGAACGGCCACGACTGGTCGGCGCCGGCGTCCGGCACCGGCGCGGCCGCCGCGACCCCGCCGCCCACGACGAGATCCGTCGCGGCGATCCCGAGTCCGGCCGCCCCGAGTCCGGCCAATGTAAAGCGTCGACGAGACAACTCCGCCATGAAATCCCCCTGCTGGCACCAGCACGCATCCGAATGTCACGAGAAGGCCCGAAGTCGAATTCCGGCCACCTCGTTCGGCCAAATGATGCTACGTCCGGCGGACCCGTCAACCGGCCCCCTAAGAACCCCCTATCCCGCCCCCGCGAAGGCGTCCGGAACACCGCCCTTCTGGGAGGCTGACCTCACGGTATGTCCGCGCGTGGCAAGAGAGTTGGATTGACATGACCACTTACCTCATCACCGTGCTGAGCAACGTGCACGAGGGCCGGGAGAAGGACTTCCACGACTGGTACGAGAACACCCACATTCCGGAGATTCTCGAAGTTCCGGGAGTTCTTTCGATCCGCCGGCTGGTGCTCAACGACGAACAGATCGGCGCCGACAAAGGGCACTCGCAGGCCCACTACCGCCATCTGACGCTGATCGAGATCGAGACCGACGACTTCGACGCCTCGCTCGCCGCCATCAGCACCCTGGACGGCAGCCGGGCCGAGGAGCTCCTGATCCCGGGCCAGGTGCTCGCCTCGCTGTACCGGGACCCGAAGGTGTACACCCGGTCCTGACCCGGCGCGGGGCCTCGGCGGGGGCGGGCGGACCCGCCCGGCCGGGTCCGCCCGCTCCGCCGTGACCACGGCCCCCGCCCCGCCGTGCCACTCCGCCCCGCCCCGCCCCGCCCCACCGTGACACCCCACCGCGCCGTGACGCCTCCGGCGCGACGCCCTCGACGTGACGCCCCCGTCCAGCGGCCCGCCGACGCCCCGCGCGCGCCCTCCCCCACCCGCCGACCGGACGCCGGCCGGAGGCCGTCCGACGCCCGTGGGGACCGCCTCCCCCGGGCTCCGCAGCGGCCGCGGACTCCGCCGGGGAGCGGGCTTGAGATGCCCTTGACACGTTTATAGGTCTATACCATGCTGCGAGCGGCGCCCCGGCGGCGGGGCGAACTCCGCTTCCGCAGCGGGACTTCGGCACAGGTGACAGCTTCATACGGGGGAGATCGTTGTGCTCGTGCATGTCCTGGGACCGCTTCGTGTCGACGTCGACGGAACCGCCGTGGCCCTCGGTGGCAGGCGGTCGCAGATCGTCCTGGCGACCCTCGCCCTGACCCCGAACTGGGTCGTGCCGCTCGACCGGCTGGTGGACACCGTCTGGGGCCCCGCGCCACCCGCCAGCGCCCGGACGCAGATCCGGATCTGCGTCTCCCAGCTGCGCCGGGCCTTCGCCGAGGCGGGCGCGCCGACCGTGATCGAGACCCATCCGAACGGGTACCGACTCCGGGTCGGCCCGGGCGAGTTGGACGCCTCGGCGTTCAACGAGGAGGTCGCCCGGGCCCGGCTGCTGGCCGCCCAGGGCGCGCCGGAGGAGGCCGTCACCGGCCTGCGCCGGGCCCTCGCCCGGTGGACCGGCCCGGCGATGGCCGGGCTCGCCTGCCCGCCCGTGGAGGCCTGGGCCCGCCAACTGGAGGAGAGCCGGCTGCGCGCCGTCGAGGAGCGGATCCGGCTGGAGCTCGGGCTGGGCCGGCACCAGGACCTGGTCGGCGAGCTGGAGCAGCTGGTCTGCGCGCACCCGTTCCGCGAGCACCTGCACGGCCGGCTGATGCTCGCCTTGCACCGGTCGGGCCGCACGGCCGAGGCGCTGGCGGTGTACCGCAGGCTCCGGACCGCCCTGATCGAGGAGCTGGGCATCGAGCCGGGGCCCGAACTGCGTTCGCTGGAACGGGAGATCCTGCTCGGCGTGGCCGCGGCGCCGCCCCCCGGGGAGCCGGCGGTGCGGCGCCGGACCAGGGCGGGCGACGCCGTCCACTCCTCCTGGTGCCCGGTGTAGCCGCACCGCCGCGCGGGCCGGACGGGGGCTCAGCCCCGGTGGCGCCACCAGAACGAGCCCGGCTCGTAGTGGTCCCGGACGCCGAGGGCGCGCCAGAGCGGTTCGGCGATCCTCCGCAGCTCCGGGTCGGCGTGCACGAAGGCGTCGGGCAGCTCCAGGTCGAAGCGGTCCGGGGCGGCCGTCAGCAGGGCGGCGAGCAGGTACTGCTCGGAGTAGTGCCGCCAGCGCCAGGAGTACGGGTAGTCCGCGGGCAGCATGATGTCGTGGACGTGCACGATCACCCCGGGCTTGAGCCTGGGCAGCACCTCGAAGAAGAACACCGCCACGTCCGACCCCATGTGCAGCCGGTGCGAACCGTCGAAGAAGACGATGTCACCGGGCTCCAGAGCGGCGAAGACCCCGAGGTCCGCGTGTTGCAGCGGGGTGCGGATGACCTCGTCGCAGAGCCGGTCCACGGTGGCGCGCGGCGCCGGGTCGATCGAGGTGATCCGGGTCGCCAGCCCGAGGTCCTCGATCGCCCGGCGGGCGAACTTGGTGGAGTTGCCGGAGCCGATCTCCAGGTACCGGGCCGGGCGCTCCTCGGCCAGGAAGCCGTAGAGCGAGAGCGCGTCCAGCGGCGGCAGCCAGCCGTTGTTCCAGTACGGGGTGGAGCCCGCCGCGGTGCCGCTCAGCGGGATCCCCCGGAGCAGCTCGGTCAGCTCCAGGAAGCCGGTCAGCCGCTGCGCGTAGCGCTCCCGGTTCTTCTCCAACAGGGCCCGCACCTCGGTGAGTTCGGCGCGCGGCTCGGGGGTGACGACGTGGTCCCAGAAGAGCGGCTTGCGCAGCCCGAACGCCCAGAGCGTCAGGCCGTGCAGGACGGGTCGCTCCGCCAGCCAGTCGACCGGCCGGCGCAGCACGGGCAGCCGCTCCAGCAGTTCGACGCCGGAGGCGGTCCGGACGGCGGTCCGCAGATCCTTGAGCACCATCGTTGTTCCTTTCAGAGGGAGAGCCACAGGTCCTGCAGCCGGTGTTCGGAGATGCCGTCGGTCGGCCGGAAGTCGTAGCGGTGCACCCGGACCGGGCCCGCGGTGAAGCTCCAGTCCAGCCGCCAGAACGGGAAGGAGCGGTTGACCGCACTGTCCCAGTCGAAGCCGGCCGGCGCGGAGAACTTCCAACTCAGGGGCAGGAAGTCGTTGTTGGCCCGGATCGCGTCGTCCGCCCGGTCGCGCAGGCCGTCCAGGTCGCGCATCGACGCGCTGGCGTTGAAGTCGCCCGAGACGAGCACCTGGTGGGGGTTGCCGGCGAGGTCCCGCTCCAGGCCGCGGATCTCCGCCCGGCGCCAGTCGAACTTGCGCCGGAAGTAGGAGTCGAAGTCGAAGTCCGAGAACGGGTCGAGGTCGGGCGCGAGCGGCACGGTGACGTGCACGTTGTAGACGCTGAACACCTTCGACCCGACCTGGAGGTCGGTGCGCAGCACCTTGTCCCGGGCGAAGACCGTGCCGAACGGGGCGTCCGGCGCCAGCTCGGCGCCGGTCCCGACGGCCGGCTGGGCGACGATCGGGTACCGGGAGACGGTGAGCAGCTCGCCCCGCCGGGCGATGTGGTAGCCGGGGAACTCGGCGGCCAGCCGCGCGTCGTCGTCCAGCCGCAGATAGCCGTCCTCGCCGCGGCCGGCCTGCCAGACCACGTGCTCCTGGAACAGGTACACGTCCGCGTTCTGGCGGTGGATCAGGTCGTACAGCCGGTTCACGTCGGTGGCGGCGGCCCAGTACTGGGTGTTGAAGGAGACCACGTGCAGGGCGCCGGGCGGCACCGGGCGACCCCCGTGCCAGAGGGCGGGCCAGTTCAGCCCGGAGCCGGTGAGGAGGGCGAGCAGCAGCGGGGGCAGCGCGAGGGCGGCGGCCCAGCGGCGGCGCGGGCCGCAGGCGGCGGCACTGGCGGCCAGGAGCACCAGCGGGACCGCCACCAGGAACACCGGCGGGGTGGCGTCCAGCAGGATGGCCCAGTGCCAGCGGCCGCTGACCGACCGGCGCAGCACGGCGTAGCAGAGCCAGAGCCCGGCCAGGGCGATCAGGGCCCACCCGTACCAGGTGCGCAGCCGCCGGGCGATCCGGCGGGCCCGGCTCGGCGGGTCCGGGTCCGTCGCCCCCCGGTCGCCGTCGGCGCTCCCGCCGGCTCCGTCGTCGCGGGCCGGCGCGGCGGCCACGGCGTCCGCGGCGGCCACGGCGTACATCCGGCGGAACCGGCGGCTGACGGCGAACTGGGCCAGCCCGGCGACCAGACCGGCCAGCACGACGGCGTTCACCAGCAGGTGCGCCAGGGTGAAGAAGGCCAGGAAGCCGAGCCCGCGCTCCTGCCGGACGAACCGGTACTGGCCGAGGTCGGTCAGCACGAAGCCGGCCACCGCCAGGGCCGTGACCAGCGCCGTCAGCGGCTGCCAGGCGATCAGCGGCAGGCTCGCCACCGCCAGCCCGGCCAGCGCCGAGGCGACCGCCCGGCCGGGGGTCTCCATCCCCTGCATCGCCCGGCCCCGGCCCAGGTAGAACGGCACCCGCAGCCGGCTGCGGACGAAGGCCTTCCGGAGCAGCGGCCGCATCCGGCTCTCGTCGGAGAGCCGGCCCCGGACCCGGGAGGTGAGCACCATCGGGTGGAGCGCGGCGAGCCGCTCGGCGTGGTCGATCTCCTCGGTCTGCCGGAGCGCGCCGTTGAACCAGCCGGCCTCCAGGAAGGCCGACCGGCGGACCGCCCCGAGCGCGTAGAAACCGCCGCTGACCAGGCCCTCGGCGCTCTTGCGCCAGTAGTGGTACTGGAGGATCCGGTACTGCCCGACGGCGCCCTCGGGGAACAGCGGCTCCTTGTCGGGAACGCCGAACACCGCGCCGTACTCGGGGTGTTCGGTGAAGATCCGCACCGCCTCGGCGACGGCGTCCGGGTGCATGGTCAGATCGGCGTCCAGGAAGAAGAGGATCTCGCCGGCGGCGTGCCGGACCCCGAGGTTGCGCGAGCCGCCCGGGCCGCCGTTGCGCTCGGCCCGCACCAGGGTGACGGGGTGGGCGGCGGCCAGGTCGGCGGAGTCGTCGGTGCTGGCGTCGTCCACGACGATCACTTCGACGGCCGGGTAGCTCTGCTCCAGGATCGAGCGCAGACAGAGGTCGACGGTGCGGCTGTCGTTGTACATCGGGACGACCACCGACACGAGAGGTGGGGGTGTGGGCATGGGACCTCGTTCGGAGTTCGGAGTTCGGGGTTCGGGGTTCGCACTTCGGGATCCGGCGGCCGCTGCCTGATGGCGCGTCAGAGCAGCTGGAAGGCCAGCAGCAGGCCGGCCCAGAGCGAGGAGTTGGTGAGCATCACGCCGTCCCTCAGCAGGGTCCGGACGGGGTTGCCGCCCTCGCTCTGCACCACCACGATCTGCAGGTAGCGGAAGAGCGCGAGCAGGGCGCAGGGCGCGGTGAGCAGCGCCCCGGCCGCGTAGCCGGACTCGGTGCGCAGGAAGAGCAGGTAGCCGACCACGGTCAGCCCGGAGCAGAGCACCAGGACGAGGTCCAGGAAGTGCGCCGAGTAGCCGACCAGGGCGGGCCGGTGGCCGCTGCCGGAGACGCCCAGTTCGTGCCGCCGCTTGCCCACGATCAGGACCAGGCAGAGCGTCAGCACGGTGAACACCAGCCAGGCGGCGACCGGGCGGCCGCCGGCGCCGTAGCCGCCGAACAGCCGCAGGACGAACCCGGTGGCGACGATGAACACGTCCAGCAGCGGCAGGTGCTTGAGCTTCCAGCTGTAGGCGGCGTTCACCACCAGGTAGAGCAGGACCGGCCAGACCGCGGCGGGCCGGGAGAGCAGCAGGACGGGGGCGAGCAGCCCGGCCAGCAGCAGGATCAGCGCCACGGCCGTGCGCCGACCCACCCGGCCGGCGGCCAGGGGGCGGTGGCGCTTGACCGGGTGGCGCCGGTCCCGTTCGATGTCGGCGATGTCGTTGACCACGTACACCAGCGACGAGGCGAGCACGAAGGCGCAGGTGGTGACGGCGACCCGGGCCACCATGCCCCAGTCCACGTCGGCGCCGAGCAGGGAGAGCGGCACCACCAGGAGGTTCTTCGGCCACTGGCCCGGGCGGAGCAGCTCCAGCGGTGCCGGCAGCCGGGAGGTGGGGCCGCGCCGGAGGGGCTCCGTCTGTTCGCTCAGGAAGGTCATCGCGCACTCCCTCAGAAGAAGATCTTCACGGCGGACAACAGGCCCTGGCTCCACGGGTCCCGGCTGGTCCGGCCGGTCGGGCTGCCCGCCGGACGGTCGTGGCGGGCGGTGCGCCACCAGTCGTAGGTGCGCAGGATCGCGTCCCGGTTGGACAGCCTGGGTGCGAAGCCGAGCCGCTCCCCGGCCTTGTCGATGCTGACGTAGGAGTCCTCCATCAGCTTGTGCAGCAGCCGCCCGTAGACCGGCGAGAGCCTGGCCTTCTGCAGGGTGCTCAGCACGGTCAGCGCGGGCCGGGCGGGCAGTGCGACGACCCGCTTGCCGTGGCCGGCCGCGTCCAGGACGGCCTGGAAGTCCTGGCGCAGGGTGCCGAACTCGGCGGCCGCCAGGTTGTAGGTGTCGTTGGCGACGTCCTCGGGCGCCGTGAGCACGGTGACCACGGCGTCCACCAGGTCGTCGATGCCGAACATCTGGATCCGTACGTCGCCGCGGCCGAGCACGGGGAAGTTCCGGCCCTCCTCCGCCCACTCGAACAGCATCGAGAACAGGCCCATCCGGCCCGGCCCGACGAAGGTCTTGGGCCGCAGGATCGGCACGCACATCCCGGCGGCGCGGTGGCGCTCGGCGATCTCCTCGGCGGCGGCCTTGGCCCGGCTGTAGGTGTCGACCGGCTCGCGCGGATAGGTCTCCGGCGTCGGGACGACCTTGGGCAGGCCGTACACGGCCGTCGAGGAGATGTGCACCACCCGGGGGGTGCCGGCGGCGCGCGCGGCGGCGAACACGTTCTCGGTGCCGCCGACGATGATCGAGCGGATCTGCTCGTCCGGGTAGCTGGGCAGCGCGGCCGCCGCGTGGACCAGCACCTCGGCGCCGTCCAGCGCCCGGGCCATCACGGCCGGGTCGCGGATGTCGCCGACCACCGCCACGCCGGGGCCGGGCCGCAGGTCGACCCCGCGGACGTCCTTGCCGTCCGCGAGCAGCCGTTCGGCGAGCCGCGAGCCGAGCATGCCCGCGGCGCCGGTGATCGCGATCACCACTGGGACCCCACCTTCTGCTTGAGGAACCGCGTCACCAGGTGCCCCAGCCCCTTGCCGAGCACCTCGCCGAGCGCCTCGACCGTGCGCTCCACGTCGGCCGGGTCGGTGACCAGCGAGGGGCCGATGACCAGCGGGTTGAGCCCGTTGAGGGTGTAGTAGGCGAAGATGTCGTGGTCCTGGTACAGGGCGTTGATCACCGCGCAGGTGACCAGCTTGGTCTTGAACCTCGGGTCACGGGCCATCCCGCCCGGCGCCAGCCTGGCGACCAGGTCGAGGATCTTCGGCCCGCCCTCGATGAAGACTCCCCAGAGCGCCCCGGCGCCCGTCACCCGGCCGACCGCCTCCGGGTGCTCCTTGGCCAGCCGGGCCAGCCCGGGCTCCAGGACGGCGCCGATCGCCCGGGCCCGCGCCGGGTAGTCGTCCTCGATGGCGATGTTGACGGCCTCCAGCGCGGTGGCGCACTCCTCGCCGAAGCCGTAGTACGTCGTCGAGGTGGACTGCAGCAGCGCGTCGCCGAGGTTGTCGTAGGCCTTGCGGAAGACCGGTTCGCGGGCGACGAACGCCGAGATCGAGGACTTGCCGCCGCCGAAGGACTTGGAGGTGGTGAGGACGTCCGGGATCAGGCCCGGGTAGCGCATGAAGTGGAACAGGGTGCCGGTCTTGCCCCAGCCGGTGTAGATCTCGTCGAAGATCAGCACGATCTTCTTCCGGGTGCACAGCTCGCGCAGCCCGCGCAGGAACTCCTCGGAGCAGGCCTGCACGGTGGAGGCGCTGAACGGCTCGATCAGGATCGCGTAGACGTCGTCCGGGTGGGCGTCGACGGCGCGGCGGACCGAGTCGAGGTCGTTGTAGGCGAAGGTGTCGATGCCCGGGATGGTGGGGAAGGCGAACTGGCTCTGGCCGGTCAGGCCGCCGGAGCCGAGCAGCTTGCCGTGGAAGGCGCAGTCGGCGCGCAGCACCGTCCCGCGCCTGCCGCCGTGGTACTTGTACGCCAGCTTGACGGCCCCTTCCACCGCCTCGGCGCCGGAGTTGGGCAGGAAGGACATCGAGAGGTCGCCGGGCAGCACCTCGGCCAGGTTGTGGCCGAGCGCGGCGAGGTAGGGCGAGAAGTACGTCTTGTGGACCTCCATCCGGCCGGCCCGGGCGAACCGCTCGCGGGCGGCCAGGATCCGCGGGTGGTTGTGGCCGTGGTTGAGCACGCCGACCCCGCCGGTGACGTCCAGGATCCGGCGGCCGTCGGTGAGGGTCAGATGGGCGCCCCGGGCCTCCGCGACCAGCTCCCGGCCGAAGCCGAAGGAGGTCATCAGCGAGACCTGGCTCTTGTTCACGTACCGCCGGTACAGGTCGTGCACCTCACGGACCTGGAACCGTTCGGCGTCGTCAAGGGTGTACACGGGCTTCCTCTCGCATCGGGGTGGACCTGAGCCGGGCCCAGGTCAGGACGACGGCCGAGCTACCGAGCTCGGCCAGCACGCAGACGACCCGGCTGGCGATCGCCGCGGTGGCCGCGACGCCCCCGGGCAGCACGGTGGCGAGCGCGGCCGTGATGGTCAGCTCGCGCACCCCCCAGCCGTCCGGCACGATCACGGCCAGGCTGCTGACCACGGTGGCGAGCGCGAAGGCGCCGACCGCCGGGCCGAGGGAGGCCCCGGCCGACCCGCCCAACGCCAGGGCCAGGAACCAGAGATGCAGTCCGGAGACCAGCCAGGAGGCGATCGCCAGCAGGACGGCGCGGCGGACGGCGGCGTCCGGCGGCGCCTCGACCGGCCGCCGCAGCAGCCGGGCCGCGGCCGCGACCGGCCGGGTGGCCAGGGCCGGGCGGACGACGCAGGCCAGGAAGCCCGCGGCCGGCAGGCAGAGCCAGACCCACTGCCCCGGCAGCGCGGCCGGCGCCGCCAGCAGCCCGACGCCCGCGCCGGTGAGGAGGGTCAGCGCCAGGCTGAGCAGGTAGGCGGAGGTCATCTGGGCGGCCGGCACCCCGGCCGCCCGGCCGTGCGTGACATGGGTGAGCACGCCCCAGACCCGGCCCGGCAGGTACTTGCTGAGCTGCCCGAGGAAGTAGATTCGGGCGGCGTGGACCCCCCGGACCGCGTGGTCGCCGGGGATCAGTACCCGCCAGGCGTGCACCGCGAGCACCAGGCCGGCCACGTTGGCGGCGAGCGAGGCGGCGAGCGGCGGCAGGGCGTCCGCCCGGGCGAACGCCCTTACGGCGACCGGGCCTTCGTGGCGGAGCAGCAGGCCGAGGCCGACCAGGGCGGCGAGCACGATCAGCGGGGTGAGCACCTTGCGCAGCCGGTCCAGCATCACCGGGCCGCCCCGGTGCCGGGTGCGGTGCCGGGTGTGGCGCCGGGTGTGGCGCCGGGCTCGGCCGCCGTCGCCGAGGCCGCCCCGGCGCCGTCGGCACGGTCCGGGAGCAGCATCCGGACCGTGCCGACGGCGGCGCCGCTCACCAGGGCGGTGATGACCAGGAAGTGGACGCCCGTGAAGAACGGCACGAAACCCGGGCCCCGGTGGCCCGCGACGAACCGCAGCAACCGGCCGTTGGCGGCGCAGAACCCGAGCGCCCCGAGGGCCGGCAGCACCGGGTACCAGGGCGCCAGCGGCAGGGTGGCCAGGGTGAGGGCGGCGGCGGCGACCGACGCCGGACTGTTGGCGGTCAGGTTGCGCCGCCCGCCCCGGCGCGCCGAGGCCAGCGCGGGCACCAGCACCAGCGCCCGCCGGAAGGTCTCGGCCAGCAGCGGCCGGAGCCGGTGCTCCTCGTCGTGCAGCGCGACCACCCGGTCGGTGAGGACGATCCGGTGGTGCGGCGCCAGCCGGTCGCTGAACTCCAGGTCCTCGGAGTCCCGCAGCCGCTCGTCGAAGCCGCCGAGGCGCTCGAAGACCTCGCGGCGCACGGCCGCCTGGGCGAAGAAGGCGGTCTCCACGACGCCCGCGCCGCGCACCCGCCACCAGTGCGCGTGCAGCACCCGGTAGCGCTCCACCGGACCGTCGTCGAACAGCGGATCCGGTGCGATCACTCCGTGTACGCAGCCGCACTCCGGGTCGGCCGCCAGGATTTCCAGCGAGTTGGCCACCGAATCGGGCGTCAGCGCCTCGTCGGAATCGAGGAAGAACAGAATGTCACCGGTCGCCGCGGCGATTCCGGCATTTCGCGCGGCGGACACTCCGCGGTTCGGAGTGCGCCGGATCAGGGTGCACGGATAGCCCTCGGCCACCTCGGCGGTCCGGTCGGTGGAGCCGTCGTCCACCACGATGACCTCGTGGACGGGGGCGGTCTGGGCGTACACCGAGTCGAGACAGGCACCCAGGGTACGAGCGGAGTTGTGGGCCGGTATGACGACCGATACGGAAAACGTCATGCCGCCATTTCAGGCGGGCCGCGTATCGGCCGGGTATCGTCTCGGTATTGGAATGCGGCCGGGTGAAATCCGGGGCGCCGCCGCCCTGCTACTCTCCGCGCCATGGATTCCGCTCGCCCGCGTTCGCTCGGGCCCCGGTCGCTGGTCGCCGTCACGGCCTGCTGGGGTGCTTTCCTCCTCCTCGACCGCCTGCTGAGCGGCCGCTGGTGGTTCTGGCTGATACCGGACCTCGCGCCGCCGCTGCTCTTCCTGGCGGTGCCGGTGCTGCTGCTGGCCCTGGCGGTGGTCACCCGGCCGTCGCGGCGGTGGCTCGTCCCGGTGGTGGTCGCCCTGCTGCTGGCCGGCCTGCCGCGCACCGGGCTCAACCCCGCGGCGCTGCTGCCCGGCCGGGACCGCGCGCCCGGCCCGGCGTTCTCGGTGTTCTCCTGGAACACCGAGTACTGGGACACCACCGACGACCCGGACGCCTTCTACCGCTACCTCCGGAGCAGGGACGCGGACGTCTACCTGCTCCAGGAGTACCTGGCCTGGGTCCAGGAGACGCCGACCCGGATCGACCGGCTCGACCGGATCCGGCAGGAGTTCCCCGGCTACCGGGTGGCGGTGCTCGGCGAGTTGGTCACGCTCTCGCGGTTCCCGGTGCTCGCCACCCCGACGGTCGGCGCGGCGCTGCCGGCCGGTACGCCGTGGGAGGTGACCTTCGCCAGGAAGAAGGTCCTCCGCACCGATGTGGACGTCCACGGCCGGGCGGTGTCCCTCTACAACGTGCACATCCCGGTCCAGGTGGACACCCGGCAGTCGGTGTTCGGCGGCGACTTCTACCGCACCGTCCGCGCGGCCGACGCCGCACGCCGGGAGCAGTACACGGCACTGGAGTCGGACGCCGCCGCCAACCACCACCCGCTGCTGATCGCCGGGGACTTCAACACCACCCCGGCGATGGGCGACCTGAGCGGCCTGCGCGCCCGCTTCCGCGACGCCCGCTCGGCCTCCGGCGACCTCTACCCGGGCAGTTGGGGCGGCCTGCTGGGCAGCGACCTGTGGCGGCTGGACTGGGCGTTCACCGACCGCCGGGTCGCGGTGGAGCGGTACTCCTTCGCGGACCAGCGGGGGATGTCGGACCACCGGGGGCAGCAGCTGCGCGTGGCGCTGCGGCCGTGACACCGGCCGGGCGGGACGGCCGCCCGGCCGTCAGTCCTTCGGCGCCGGGCCGGAACGGCTCAGGGTGAAGGTGAGGTTGGGCCGCTCGGCCTTCGGTGCGGAGATCCGCATCGTCGTGTAGTCGCCGCCGGTCAGACCGCCCAGGGTCACCGTCGCGGGGACGGCGGCCACGCCGCCGGCCGCGTTCTTCTCCCAGAGCCGGCCCGTGGCGGTCGGGCTCAGCCCGCCCCACGCCGTCCAGACCAGCCCGTCCAGCATCGACGCGCCCTTGTCACAGGCCAGTTCCAGGGACTTCGGCGAGATGAGCGGCTGCCCGTCGCACCCGTAGACGGAGCCGGGTGCCTCGGACGGCTCCGGCGGCGCCCCGGGGGCCGAGGCGGACGGCACGGCGGCGGGCGGGGACGGGACCGCGGACGTGGCCGTCGGCGTGGGCGTGGGCGTGGCGGGCTCCGTGGGCCGGACCGACGGCGCGGCGGCGGACGGCGCGGCGGCCGTCCCGCTGCTCGAACAGCCGGCGACCGCGAGCAGCAGCGCGAGCGCTCCGACGGCGAGGCCCGCCGTACCGCGCCGCCGCCCCGCGGCCGTTCGTCTGGCCTGACCTGCCATGGTCCCCCCATTTGCCCGGTGCCGGTCGATCCGCACGTCCGGAAGTCCGCCCAGGCTACCGCTCCCTGAACCCCTGTCAGTACCCCGGGGGCGGAACGGCCGCCGCGGCCGTCGCGGGGCCCGTGCCGAAATTCGCTTGCCCCGGCCGCGGGTCGGCGTTCCAATGTGGCCGGGCACCACGAGCCGTGGTGCCGGTACGCGAGGAGGCGGCGGCGACCATGGAGATCCGTTCCACGACCGACGAGGACCACGACGTCTTCGTCGACACCCTGCTCGCCCCGTTCGGGCTCTTCCGGGAGACCACGGCCGAGGACGGCGGCGGGGCCTGGTGGTCGGCGCTCGAAATGGACCGCGGCCTGCTCGCCGTGTCGGACGACGGGAGGCCCGTCGGCACCGCCGGTGCGTACTCCTTCGAGCTCACCCTGCCCGGCGGGGCCCTCGTCCCGGTCCCCGGGGTGACGGCCGTCGGCGTCCTGCCCTCCCACCGGCGCCGGGGCGTGCTGACCGCGCTGATGCGTCACCAGCTCGCCGGGTTCCGGGCCCGCGGGGAGTTCCTCGCCGTCCTGCTCGCCTCCGAGGCCACGATCTACGGCAGGTTCGGCTACGGACCGGCGACGTACACGGCGCGGCTGACGGTGCCGCACCACCGGGCCGCCCTCGCCGCCCCCCGGGCCCGCCGGGCCGACGCCGCCGCGACCGACCCGGCCGCCCCGGACAGCGGCACGGTCGAGGTGCTGCGGCACGCCGACTGCGGCGAGCTCCTGGAGCAGGTCTACGACCGGTACCGCCGCACCCAGCCCGGCGCGCTGTCCCGGCCGCACCGCTGGTGGGCCCTGCGCGCCGGACAGCCCCCGATCGCGCCGACACCGCGCTACATCGCCCTGCACCGGGACGCCGACGGCGTCCCGGACGGGTACGCCTGCTACGCCAAGGACAAGCCCGACAGCCTGACGGTCGACGAGGTCATCGCCGCCGACGACGCCGTCTTCACCGCCCTGGCCCGCTTCGTCCTCGAACACGACCTGGTCGACCGGGTCGTCTTCAAGCACGTCCCGCCCGACCACCCGCTGCGCTGGCGGCTCACCGACTTCCGCGCCGGCGAGGTGCACCAGGACACCGACTGGCTCTGGGTGCGGCTGCTGGACGTGCCGCGGGCGCTGACCGCGCGCGGCTGGTGCGCGGACGGCGAGCTCGTCCTCGACGTCGAGGACCCGTTCCTCGGCGAGCACGACCGCTATCTGCTGACCGTGCGGAACGGCAGGGCCGACTGCGTCCCGACGGACCGGGAGCCCGACCTGTCCCTGGACGTCCGCGACCTGGGCTCGCTCTACCTCGGCGGCACCGCCCCGAGCACGCTCGTCCGGGCCGGCCACGTCCTCGCCCACCATCCGGGGGCGGCCGCCCGCGCCGACGCCCTCTTCCGGGGCGAGCGCTCCCCGCACTGCCTGCACTGGTTCTGACCGCGCGCCCGCCGGGGGGCCGTACCGCGAACGGCACGGCCCCCCGGCGGCCCCCGGCGGCCCTACCGGCGCCGCCGGGTCCGGCCAGTGGTCAGCGCACGGCCGTTGGTCAGCGCACGGCCGGTGGCCAGAGCATCGCCGGTGGTCAGAGCGCGGCCTCGTCGAGGCGCCGGCGCTGCTCGGCGGAGAGGGTCACCGCCAGGGCGCCCAGCGCCTCGTCCAGTTGGGCGATCCTGCTGACGCCGACCAGCGGCACGATCCGCGGGTCGTGGTCCAGCAGCCAGCTGAGCGCGACCTGGTTCTTGGTCACCCCCAGCTCCTCGGCCACCGCGCCGAGCGCCGCCAGCCGCCTGGGCGTGCCCGGGTGGTCGTAGGCGGCCGGGATCTCCACGTCCTCGCGGGTGTAGCCGCCGGAGAGGATCGGGCTGTAGACCCAGAGCCGGATGTCCCCCTCGGAGCGTACGTAGTCCAGCAGTTCACCGGTCACGTGGACATGGGCCGAGGAGGGCAGCGGGATGTCGAAGCGGGGCTGAAGGTAGGAGTAGCGGTACTGCATGTGGGTGTACCGGGCCCGGTCCCCCGCGAGCGCCCGGGCCCGCTCGACCCGCCAGACGGCGTGGTTGCTGGCCCCGACCTCGCCGGCCTTCCCGGCGGCCACCAGGTCGGCCAGGGTGTCGACCGTCTCGGCGAGCGGCACCGACCGGTCCTCGATGTGCGTCCAGTAGACCTCGACCCGGTCGGTGCCGAGCCGGCGCAGGCTGCCCTCCAGCGCCGTTCGGACGGCCTTGTCCGAGAGGCCCTCGGCGGTCTCCAGGCCGGTCCCCGGGACGGTCGGCCGGGCCCCGACCTTGGTGCTGATCACCACGCGGTCGCGGGCACCCCGGCTGGCCAGCCAGCGTCCGATCACCTCCTCGCTCTCGTCGCCGGTGGCGCCGTCCAGCCAGAACGCGTAGTTGTTCGCGGTGTCGAGCACGGTGCCGCCCGACTCCACGAAGTGGTCCAGGATCTCGAACGAAGTCCGCTCGTCGACGATCGTGCCGAAGCCCAAGGTGCCGAGGGCGATGGTGCGTTGTGGAATGGCCATAGGTCTTCCCCTCCCATGTGGTCTGGACCATTCAAGTCGCATCCCGCCCCGCACGCAACAGAGCGCCACCGGATCACCACCCGCCGTCGGCGCGACCGTGGCCCACCCGCGCGACCGGACCGGCGGACGACCAGCTGCGCGGGCGACCGGCCTCAGGCGGTCAACGGCTTGGCCCAGCGGGTCCACTGCGGCTGCGGCCCGTAACCGGCCGTCCGCCAGGTGCGCTGCCCCTCGGCGTTGTCGTCGAGCACCATCGCGTCGGCCCGGCGGCCGCCGAGGGCGGTGAAGCGGGCCTCCGCCGCCGCCAGCAGGGCCGAGCCGATCCCCCGGCGGCGGTACCGCGGGTCGACGGCGAGGCGGTAGAGGTGACAGCGCCACCCGTCCCAGCCGGCGATCACGGTGCCGACGAGGGCCGCCGGATCGCCGGCCGGGGTGGCGACGATCAGGCACTCCGGGTCGCGCGCGAGCAGGGCCGCCACCCCGTCGGCGTCGTCCGTGATGCTCGTCCCCTTGGCGGCGCGCGCCCAGAGCGCGAGCAGGGCGGGGATCTCGTCGGGAGTGGCAGTGCGCAGCGCGATGTCGGCGGTCATGCCGGTCTGTCTACCAGGACCTCCGGCCGGGCCGCCGGGAATTCCGCACCGCGGGACCGGCCCCGGCCCCGCCCTCAGCGGGCCGGTGCGGCGAGCTCCCAGACGGTGGTGGTCTTGAGCGCGGCGTCCTCCAGGTCCGCCACGACCGGCACCCGGTACGCCGCCAGCTCCGTGAAGTGCCCGCGCGGCAGGTACGCCCGCCCCGGGTCGCCGACGATCACCACCGCGCCGCGCGCCCGGGCCCGCTCCAGGAACGGCAGGAACCGCGCGGCCATCGCCCGCTCGTAGAACACGTCCCCGGCCAGCACCACGTCGGCCGGAGCGCCGTCCCCGTCCAGCAGGTCCTCCACCGCGGCCGCCACCCGGACGCCGTTGGCCTCCGCGTTGAGGCCGATGGCCGCCACCGCGTACGCGTCGATCTCGGCGGCGCGCACCGACTCCGCCCCGCGCATCGCCGCCGCGATCGCCACCAGCCCTGACCCGGCCGCCAGGTCCAGCACCGTCCGCCCGGCCACCACCTCGGGGTGGTCGAGCACATAACGCGCCACCCCGACCCCGCCTGCCCAGGCGAACGCCCAGAACGGCGGCGCCAGCCCCACCTCGCCGCGCGCCGACTCGGTCGTCTCCCAGAGTTCGATGGCGTCGTCGGCCATCCGCAGGCTGATCTCGGGGACGAAGGGCACGGGCGCCGGGCTGGTCGCGTTCCGCACGAACTCCCGGTCGGACAGTGCCGTCGCAGCCGGGCGAGCGGCGTGCGTCTCGTTCAACATGCCCGCAGCATAGAGGCTCCCCGCCCGCCCGGAGCGCCACCGGAGCGCGCTCCCCGACCGCCCGGCCGGCCCCCGGGAGCGGGCCCGCGCGAGCACCCCGGGACGCGAGGCGACCCCGGGTCACGCACCGCCACCCGATGCGTACCATTTCGATACCGAAGCCGGGATGAGCTGCGGAGATGCTCGCCCGCCGGCCCCGGGCCCGGGTAGCATCCGGCACGTGCCCTCCGGGCCCGGCGCAGGCTGCCCAGCGCTGCCGCGCCGCGTTCCGGGTGGCGGACTCTCGCGGGACATTCGGTGGTCTCCGCGCACTCGGCACCGCGCGCCAGAGCTGTCGCGCGAACGGCGAAGGGCAGCATCTTGGCGGATCGGCTCACCGGAGGAGACTCCTCGCTGCTGCGGCGCATCAATGCGGCGGTCACGCTTCGGGCGCTGCGGGCCGGCCACTCGGTGACCCTCACTCAGCTGGTCGGGGACACCGGGCTGTCCCGGCCCACGGTGGAGGGCGTGATCGAGGGCCTGGTCGAGACCGGCCTGGTCGCCGAGGTGGACCAACCCCAGAACGGCGGCCAGCCGGGCGGCGGGCGGCGCGGGCGACCGGCCCGCTGGTTCCGGTTCCGCGCCGAGGCCGGACACATCCTCGGCGTCGAGATCGGCGTGCACGACCTGCGGGTCGTGCTGGCCGACCTCACCGGCCAGGTGGTGGGCAGTCACTTCCGCCCGATCGAGGAGACCCTGGACGCGGAGGAGCGGCTGAGCGCCGTCCGCACCGCGGTCGCGGAGGTGCTGCGCAAGGCCGGCGTCTCCCGCGACAACCTGTGGGCGGTCGGCGTCGGCACCCCCGGCATCGTCGACCGCGACGGCACCATCCAGCTCGGCACCGCCATGCCCGGCTGGACCGGCCTGGACCTGGGCGCCCGGCTGCGCCGGTCCTTCCGCTGCCCGGTCATGATCGAGAACGATGCCAACCTGGCCGCCATCGCCGAGCACTGGCAGGGCGCGGCGGTCGGCGCGGACGACGTCGTCTTCGTGATGGCCGGTCTGAGCCCGGGCGCCGGCTCGCTCATCAACGGCCGGCTGCACCGCGGGTACGGCGGCGCGGCCGGCGAGATCGGCGCGCTGCACCTGCTCGGCCAGGAGGTCACCCCCGAGCGGCTGCTCTCCACCACCGGCAAGCCGCTCAATCCGCTGGACGAGGCGGCCGTCGCCCGGGTGCTGAGGCTCGCCCGCGAGGGCGACGAGGTGGCGAAGGTCGCCATGGACCGCTTCCTGACCCGCCTGGTGCAGAGCGTGGCCGCCCTGGTGCTGGCGATCGACCCCCAGCTGGTGGTCGTCGGCGGCTGGGCAGCCGGCCTCGACGGTGTGCTGGAGCCGCTGCGCGAGCGCCTCGCCCAGTTCACCCTGCGCGCGCCCGAGGTGGCGCTGGCGGCGCTCGGCTCGGAGGTCGTCGCGATGGGCGCCCTGCGGGTGGCGCTGGACCAGGTGGAGGAGCAGCTCTTCGCCGTCGACCCGCCGACCGGCGGCGCCGCCCGGGCCTGACACCCGGTCCGGGTTGCGGAACCGGCGGCTCCGCACCCGGTGCCAGGGTCCGACCGGGGCCGGCGCCGCCGGGAACGACTCAGGCCCGGCTGCCTGCGGGGGCGTCCGGGCCTGGGCCTGAGGGTGTGCGACAGATGGTTCAGGAGGCGGTGCGCACCTCGGTGCCGGCGCTGACGGGGGTGACCTCCACCAGACCGGTCTCGCCGAAGGTGAGCTTGCAGGTGTCCGCGCGGTAGGTGGAGACGGCCAGCGCGACCAGTCGGCCGGCGGCCGCGTACTGGGTGGTCATCACCAGCACCGGCGAGCCCGGCGGACGCTCCAGCAGGGCGGCCTGCTCGGCCTCGGCGACGCCCAGCTCGACCGAGCGGGACTCGCCGTCGACCTCCAGGCGCTCCAGCTGGCGCAGCACCGAGCGGGCCCGGTCGCTCTCGGCGCGGAAGCCGGGCAGGTGCGGCAGGGCGGAGGCCGGTACGTGCAGCGACTCGGTGGCGACGTTCTTGCCCTGGACCATCCGGACCCGGCGCACGGTGTGCACGGTGGCTCCCTCGGCGATGCCGAGGCCCTGGGCGAGCTGCGCGGTGGCGGGGGCGGTGGTGCAGTCCACGGTGCGCCAGGCCTGGCTGCGGGCGGTGCCCGGCCAGCCCTCCTCGTGGCGGTTGACCGGAACGCCGACCCGGGGGGCGGCGATCAGGGTGCCGATGCCCCGGCGGCGGACCAGTCGGCCCTCCAGCTCCAGCTGGTCGAGCGCCTGGCGCAGGGTGGCCCGGGCCACGCCGAAGCGGGCCGAGAGCTCGCGCTCGTTGGGGAGGACCTGTCCGGTGGAGAACTCCGTGTCGATCGCGCGGAGCAGCACCGTGCGCAGGTGCCAGTACTTCGGTTCCGGTACCGCCGTGAGCTGCCCTGTCGTTCCCACCGTGGCCTCCACCCTGCTCTGTCCGCCCTGCCGAAAGGAGGGCGGACCCGGCCCGCTGTCCGCTGTTGCGGCAGGTGGGAGAGCGGGCTTTATCCGTCCTTCTTTATTAAAGGTCTTTGCAGTAAGTGACCCTAGGGGCTGTGTCGGGAGATGGTCAAGACCAATGACGGCGGTTGGTGCCGATGTCGCGCGGATTCATGCCGCGTTCACGACAGGCCGACAAACGGACGGCGCCCCACCGCGTCGGGCGCCGGACCGGACACCGGGCTCGGTAGGCTGCCCGGGTGATCGTGGTGACGAGTGTGAACGTGAACGGAATCCGGGCGGCGGCCAAGAAGGGCTTCATCGAGTGGCTGGCGGCCACCGAGGCGGACGTGATCTGCCTGCAGGAGGTGCGCTCCGAGCCCGGGCAGCTGCCCGTGGAACTGCGCGACCTGGAGGGGTGGCACGCGGTCTGGGCACCGTCCTCCGCCAAGGGCCGCGCGGGAGTGGCCGTGCTGTCGCGGCAGCAGCCGGAGCGTACGGTGGTCGGATTCGAATCGGCAGAATTCGACAATTCGGGCAGGTATGTAGAAATCGACCTGCCGGGGCTCACCCTGGCCAGTCTCTATCTCCCCTCCGGTGAAGCCGGCACCGAACGCCAGGAGGAGAAGGAACGCTTCATGGCGGAGTTCCTGGTGCACCTCGGCAAACTCCGCACCCGCGCCGCCGCCGAGGGCCGCGAGGTCGTGGTGTGCGGCGACTGGAACATCGCCCACCGCCCCGAGGACCTCAAGAACTGGAAGGCCAACCAGAAGTCGGCCGGATTCCTCCCCGAGGAGCGCGCCTGGCTCACCCGGGTCTACGAGGAGGCCGGCTACGTCGACGTCGTCCGCCGCCTCCACCCCGACCGCACCGGCCCCTACTCCTGGTGGTCCTACCGCGGCCGCGCCTTCGACAACGACTCGGGCTGGCGGATCGACCTCATCGTGACGACCCCGGGCCTGGCGGAGAAGTGCGTGGAGGCCCGCGTCGAACGAGCGGCCACCCACGCCGAGCGGTGGAGCGACCACGCACCCGTCACCGCGGCATTCGACTTCGGCGACGACTGACCCGCGGAGAAGGGTAGTTCTGCAGTATCAAGAGGCGGCCCCGACGTGCGGCATTCGACCCGGCGGGGCTGCCTCCCGGCGCCGTGCAGGCCAGCGGCAACGGAATTCGCACGGCACTCCCAGAGTGGATCATTCAGTGGAGTCCCTGTGTACTGACGTTCCGATGGAGCAAGGTTCCTGGCCTCAGGGGTCCGCGAAGGCTCAGGCTTCCGATCCGGTGCGGCGGCGTGATCGAATGAGTCCATGGGGGATGCGCGAAAGACCTACGGGCCGCTAGAACTCGTCCAAGGGCGCTGGGTGGTGGGAGACTTCCGCCGGCCGGACGGTTGCCGGGTGGAGTTCCGCACGGAGGGAATGGTCCGACACGCCGGCGACACCGAGGACGAGTTGATCCTCTGGTCCAGGGTCATGCTGGGGATCAGTATCCAGATAGGGCATGGAACGAAGGGATCCGGCTATCAGGGTGAGCTCGGGCTGACGGGCGTGCTCGGCGGCCTTCCCGGCCCCTTCAAGGGACGTGGTGGTGGCCACCTCGGCATGACCCTCCGCCACCCGTACGAGGACCGGAAGCTGACCTTCGATCGGCACGCCGAGTGGTACAAGCCAACGCATATCCTGCTCCTGGCCGAGCTGATGACGCAGACGGTCGCGGCTGGCGACGCCTACCGGCTCGGCGACGCCGACTGGCTTGAATGGGCGGTCGGACGCCTGGTGCTCGTCACGTCCTGGCCGATCGGCCGTCAGCCGGCGGCAGTGGTGCAAACAGCTCTGAAGGACTGACCGGCTCTCCCCAGAAGGGCAGGCGGCCTCGGCCGGGGGCAGGGGGACTTGCGCTGCGACGCGTCTGGTCCCACCTGGTGCTGCCGGTGACGGTCATGCGGAGGGCGGTACTTCGTCGCGGGTGTGTTCGGCGGGGTAGATCTGGCCCACGCCGCCCTCGGGCAGGTAGCGGCGGGGGAAGGCGATCCATTCGTCGTGCATCTCGAACAGCACGGCGGTGACCAGGCGCAGGAGCGCGTCGTCGTCGGGGAAGACCGGAACGACGTCGGTGCGGCGCTTGGTCTCGCGGTTGATCCGCTCCGGCGGGTTGCAGGGAGCGCAGGAACTCGGCCCGGAACACCTCGGTCTCGCTGTCGCCCACCACCAGCCCCAGCACCTCCCGGCCGCCGTCCTCGGTGGTGCCGGAACCGACGACCACGGCCCGGGAGACGATCTGGTGGTTCGCCCCTCCACCTGAGCCACACCTGGGTCGTGCGGGAGGACAACGCCGAGACCTGGCTCCAGTCACTGATCGACGACGGCCGACACGTCCAGGACGTGTTTACGCTCACTGAGGCACGGGGCGTCGGCGCACGGTGGCTTCGGCGGGGAGGTGAGTGCGGGGGCGGTCGGCCGGGGACTTGTCGGTGGGGCTCGCTAACGTTCGTCTCCTGATCATCAGTTTCGAGGAGAGGGGCGGCGCTGTGCGGCGCTGGGAATTCGTCGAGGGCGGCTCGGACAAGTTCTGGGAGGCCGCGGTCGACGGTGCGGCGGTGACCGTGCGGCACGGGCGGTCCGGTACGAACGGACGGGAGCAGGTCAAGGCGTTCCCGACCGTGAACGAGGCGCAGGCGCACTTCGCCAAGGCGGTCGCCGCGAAGGAGCGCAAGGGCTACCGCGAGATCGGTGCGGGGGCGGGTACGGAGCCCGGTGCGGCAGCGATTCCGGTGCCCGTGGCGGGGCCTGCCGTGTCGCCCACGGCCGAGGCCCCCGGTCCCGAGGACGAGGACGTCTTCGTCATGCCGGACGCCTGGCGTCGGGCCCTGGTCCCGCGCCGGGGCGGCATTCCCCGGAAGCCGTCCGCGCAGGGGAAGGACCCGGTGACCTCGTACCGCGACGGGCTGCGCCAGATGGGGGACTGGCTGGAGCAGACGCTCACCTCGGAGCGCAGTGACCCGGAGCTGGTCGCGGCCGCCCGCGCCCACCAGTCCGGCTGCCGGGACCCGCTCGGTGCGGCGGTGCTCGCCTCCGTGTTCTCGTACCGCAGCAACAACGGGGTCCGTGTGGCCGTGGACGCCTGGGTGGCGGAGTTCGGCCTTCCGTTCGCGGCCAGGGCCACCGCCGAGCTGTTCACGACGGCCGTCGAGACCGACTGGATCCACCAGCGGTCCGTCCACCCCCGTGTCCGGCGCGGGTCCGACCAGAGGCAGGGCGCGTACCGCCCCGCCGCGGACCGGGTCCGGTCGCTGTTGGCAGCCTGCGACGAGGAAACCCACCGCGCGGCGGTGGAGGCCCTGGCGGACTGCCGCAACAGCCTGACCCGCCTGGTGGTGGCGGCGTACCTGGTGCCGTCCGAGACCGCCTGGGTCGACGACTGCGTCGCGTCGGGCTCCCGGCTGGCCGTCGTCGAGTGGTCGATGCTGCTGTGCTCGCTCTCCTCGGCGGAACCGCTGGAGAAGCTCCCCCCGCTGCCGAGCCTGGGCTACGACGGGTGGTCCACCGAGATCATCGCGACCGTGGCGGAGGGCCTCGGCGGCGACCTGGCACCGGTGATGCTGCACGACCTGACCACCAGCTACCACCACAAGGACGGCAGGAAGCGGATCCTGGACGCGCTCGCCGAGCTCCCCTCCGACGAGGGTTTCCGGGGGTTGCTGGCCCAGCAGGACGGCATCAAGTCAACCCGCGCTGCCCTCCTGGCGGGTCTGCGCCGCTTCCCCCGGCGTGCGGTGCGCCTGCTCGCCGAGGCCGCGGTGGCCTCCGTCGACCCGGCCGTGCAGCAGCTCGCCCGGCAGCTCCTCACCGGCCACGTCGCCGTCCACCGCACGACCGCGCTCGAACTGCTGCCGGAGCTGACGCCGGAGCAGGCGGCCTTGGTCGAGCCGCTCACCGACCTTGGCGGGCGGGTGGCGGAGGTCGGCCCCGACTCGTTGCCGGAGCTCTTCACCAGCCCGCCGTGGACTCGGCCGCGCTCCGCCGGCAAGCCCCGCGTGCTGACCGGCCTCGCCGTGCCGCAGGAATCGCAGATGCGCTGGCTGCCCGGTGAGCGCGAGGCGTGGGCGGCGAACTCCGAGTCCTGGTACACGAGCTGGTCGGACGAGGACTGGCAGCGGGTCGCGGCCACGATCCGGGCCAGGATCGGGCAGCCCGAGAACGCGCGACTCCACGGCGGACAGCACGCCGAGCTCGCACTGTTCGCCTACGGCGACGAGGAGTTGGCCCGGCCCCTGCTCGCGCGGTGGCGCGCCGGAGAGCGCATCTGGCACTCCGGGGACTCCCTGCGCCGGGTCGCCGCCCGATTCGGGACGGACGCCGTCGAAACGATCCGGGCCGCCGCGGTGGGGAACCCGGCCACGCACGCGCCCCTGCTCCTTCCGTACCTGGACGCCCAGGTGGCCGAGACCATGACGGACTGGCTGGTGCGCCTCAAGTCGGCCGGGAGCACCGCGCGTTCCTGGTTCGTCCGGCACGGCGTGGATGCGGCCCGGCTGCTGGTGCCCGCCGCGCTCGGCAAGGCCGGGGCGGCCCGGCTCGGCGCCGAGCAGGCCCTGCGGGTGGTCGCCGAGGCGCACGGCGCGGCGGCGGTCTGCGCGGTGGCCGCCGAGTTCGGGCCGACGGCGGAGGAGGCCGTGGGCGCGCTGCTGTCGGCCGACTCGCTGGTGACCGCGCTCCCGGCGAAGCTGCCCCCGCCCTGCGACTGGGCGCAGCCGGTGATGCTGCCGCAGCTGCTGCTGCGCGGCGGCGAGGGCGCCCTTCCCGCCGAGGCGGTGCGGCACGTGCTCACCATGCTCGCGCTGTCCGCGCCCGGGGCGTTCTACCCGGGCCTCGACGAGGTGGCCCGGCTGTGCGAGCCGCGGTCGCTGGCGGAGTTCTGCTGGGCGGTGTTCGAGCAGTGGCGGCTGGCCGGCATGCCGGCCCAGGACGGGTGGGCGCTGCACGTGCTCGGCCGCTTCGGTGACGACGAGACGGTCCGCCGGCTGACGCCGGTGCTCCGCGCCTGGCCGGGCGAGGGGGCGCACCACCGGGCGGTGGACGGCCTGGAGGTCCTGGCAGCCATCGGCACCGACGCGGCGCTGCTGCACCTTCACGGCATCGCACAGCGGGTGAAGTTCAAGGCGCTCAAGACCCGGGCCCAGGAGAAGATTTCGGAGGTGGCGGCCGGTCTGGGCCTGACCGGGGAGCAGCTGTCCGACCGTCTGGTGCCTGACTTCGGGCTGGACGCCGACGGGACCACCGTCATCGACTACGGCACCCGGACGTTCACCGTCGGCTTCGACGAGCAGCTCAAGCCGTACGTGCTGGACGCGGCCGGTGCGCGCCGCAAGGACCTGCCGGCCCCGGGGGCGCGGGACGACGCCGAGCTGGCGCCCGCCGGGCGCAAGCGTTTCGCCGTGCTGAAGAAGGACGTCCGCACGGTGGCGGGGGATCAGGTCCGCCGTCTGGAAGAGGCAATGGTCACCCAACGCTCGTGGACGGCGCAGGAGTTCGACCAGCTCTTCGTCGGGCATCCGCTGCTGTGGCACCTGGTGCGCCGCCTGGTGTGGCTGTCCGAGAAGGACGGCACGGTGACGGCATTTCGCGTCACCGAGGACCGCACTCTGACGGACGTCCGGGACGAGGCGTTCGCGCTGCCGGCCACGGCCTCCGTCCGGCTGGCACACCCGCTCCTGCTCGGCGACGGCCTCGCCGACTGGTCGGAGCTGTTCGCCGACCACGACATCCTGCAGCCGTTCCGTCAGCTCGACCGCCCAGTGTACGCACTGACCGACGAGGAGCGGGCCGGCCACCGCCTCACCCGCTTCGAGAACGGTCCGGTGCTGCCCACCACCCGGTTGGTCGGCATGGAACGGCGCGGCTGGCGGCGCGGCGAGCCCCAGGACAACGGCGTCGAGCAGTGGCTCTCCCGCCGGGTCGGGCCCGACCTCTACGCGGTGATCGCCCCGGAGGACGGCATCGCCGTTGGCATGTTCGACTCCTACCCCGAGCAGCGGGTGGAAACGGTGTGGCTCGACAGGCGACCGGGCGACTACTGGACCCACAACCGCACCTTTCCGACCTTCGCCGAGCTCGACCCGGTGATCGCCTCCGAGGTGATCGCCGACCTCACCGAGCTGACCACGCTGTGACCCCTCGCCACCTCACCGACGCCCCCCGAACGGGTGGACCTTGGACGGAAGGGCGTCGTCCGCCGGCGGATCGACCTCATCGTGACGACCCCGGGCCTGGCGGAGAAGTGCGTCGAGGCCCGCGTCGAACGAGCGGCCACCCACGCCGAGCGGTGGAGCGACCACGCACCCGTCACCGCGGCGTTCGACTTCGGCGACGACTGACCCGCGGAGACGGACGGCTGGCGGGTCCGCGTACCCGCCGGCCCGGCGCCGGCGCCGTGACCGCGCGGCCTCCTCAGCGGCCCGCCTCCGCGGCCGCCGGGCCGACCGGCCCGGCCCCGCCGTCGGCCGTGACGAGACGGGCGAGCTCGTCGCCGACCGGCGTGAGCTCGTAGTACACCGCGCGACCGCTCCGCCGGGTGGTCACGACCCCGGCCTCGCGCAGCGCCGCCAGGTGGGCGGAGACCGTACCGAGCGAGACACCGAGCACGACCGCCAGTTGGGACGGGGTCGCCGACATCCGCAACTCGGCGACGACACTGGCCCGGCCTCGACCGAGCAGCCGGGCCACCCCGCCGTCTCCCCGCGAGTCCGCGGCCAGGGCGCCCTTGGCCGGGTACACGAACGCGATCCGCGAGGGCGACTCACAGGTCCACTGGCCGGACAGCCCGGTGTGCGGGACGAAGACGAGGCCGTCGCTCCCGATGTGGCGGTCGGCGTAGTTCTGCGTGGAGAACTGGATCGCGTCGTGACCGACCCACTGGACGCCGGGCGCCATGCCCTCCAGCGCGTGCCGCCACCCGCTGACCGCGATCACGCCCGCCCGGTGGCGGATGTCGCGTTCCATGACGGCCCGGCGCCGCTGCCAGTCCGGCTCCACGAACTGCGCCCAGAGGTCGGTGAAGACGTCGGCGGTGCGGCGGGTGATCCCGTCGACCTCGGCCCAGGTGATCCCGTCGCTGGTCCAGGCGAACCGCTGCGCCTCGGCGAGCATGGCGCGTGCCGCCGGGTCGTCGATCGCGCGCATGGCCGCCAGTTCGTCGGCCAGGCTGCCGGTGAGCCCCCCGGGCGGTGGAATGGCCACGAAGTCGGGCAGGTACTTGGTGGCCGTCACCAGCCGCAGCAGACCGCCGACGAACGGGCCCGCGGTCAGCCAGCGGCCGAACGCCTCGACGCGGGGGCCCGTGACCCTGCGGTCCCACGCCTGCCGCAGCAGGGTGATCTCGCTGAGCGTCTCGGCGAGCGGGGACACGGCGAACCGGCTCGCCTGCAACGCGTCCGGTCCGAAGCGCAAGAGGGTCACGGCGTGACAGCCTACGACGACCGTCGCGATCAAGGGAATCGCCCGGCCCCGGGCCGCCTACCCGACGCGCCGCCCGCCGTACCGGCCGTCCTTGGCGATCCTGTTGTGGGCGAAGGTGTCCTCGCCGCTCACCAGCACGGCCGCCCACTTCTCCAGGGAGATGGCACCGCCGTACTCCTCGATGTGATCCGTGTCCGGGTAGATCCGCACCTTCGTCGGAACGTACCGACAGGCGAACCCCATCCGGTAGCTGTCCTCGGTGCTGTTCGGCAGCGAGGCGTGCATCAGCGTCGACCAGAAGATGACGCTCTGGCCCTTCTTCATCACCAGGGGGACGGCGTCCTCCTCGCTCGGCCGCCAGTCGGGATCGACCTGGAGCTGGCGGTAGTCGTACCCGAAGAACCCCCGCCTGACACCGTTCTTGACCTCGGTGTTGATGCGCTGCGCGTCGTACTCCATGCGCCGCGTCTCGTCGTAGTTCCGCTCGTGCTGGGTGCCGGGAATGATCTGCAGGCAGCCGTTCTCACGGGTCGAGTCCGTGAAGGCGGTCCACACGGTGAGCGTGCCCGCCCCGAACTCGGTCTCGGACTCTCCGGGCCACAGCAGTTGGGGCTTGCCGCTGGCGTTCGCGAAGGTGTCCGCCTGGTGCCAGTCGGTGCCCTCGTCCCCGGGGTACTTGGGGAAGAACTCGGTGCGCCAGCAGAGCACGTCCGGGCCGAGGATGGACGCCACCCGGTCCACGATCTTCCGGTTCAGCACGTGCCGGGCCAGCACGTCGATGTCGAGGTGGCGGTCGTAGTTGACGATGTTCCCGGCCCCGCTGCCCGCGGCCTCGGGGTACGCGGCCCGCGACCGGTCCAGGGACTCGCGCTGGACCGTCCTCCAGATCCGGTCCATCTCGTCCTCGCCGTAGACGGTCACCGGTCCGAGGAAGCCGCTCCGGTGGAACGACGCCAACTCGTCGGGTGTGAGCGAGAAATCCGTGCGTTCGGAGCTGCTCATGTCCTTCCCCTCCATCGTCTCTACCGCTTCTCCGCCGGCTGCATCTTCGTCACGGCCACGTCGAGCGGCTCGGTGTAGGTCGTCCGGATGTCGAGGGCCACGCCGTATGTCGCGCCGAGGAACCTGTTCAGCTTCGAGAACAACAGCGAGTAGCCGCCGACGTCGAGGAAGTTGTCCGAAGCCGAGATGTTCCCGTCGTTGAGTTCGCCGCGCAGCCAGTCGACGAGCGCCTCCGCGACGTCCGCGGGGTCCGCCGCGCCGGCCTTGCCGTTGTCCGCTGGGGTTTCCATGGACGCTCCGTCCTGTCGCTGCACTCCGTCACCTGCCGGGGATCGACGTCACCTGCCGGGAATCGACATCACCTGCTGGAGATCGACTCGGTCCTGACGCGGCTCAGGGTCGGGAGCACCTCACGGAACCGCAGGACGATGCCCTGGCAGTAGTTCGCGTTGTGCTCCAGACTGCGGCGCGCCATGTAGGGCACCTTCTGCCGGCCCCGGTGGTCGATCCGCACGGTCGTCCCGCCGGTGCCCTCGTCGTTCCCCACCGCCGGTGTCCCGCCGTCCTCGAACACCGCGACCAACTCGGCCAGGCCCTGCGGCAGGCGCACCTGCACCGCGTAGTCGTCCACGGCCTCCGGCTCGACCTCCCGGAATCCGACGGAAGGCAGCCGGAACGGCTCCCGGTAGACGTAGGGCCGGACCAGCAGATCCATCTCGAATGCCGTGCGCGCCACCGGATCGGCCCACCACTCCTGGCCGCTCACGAAATCGAAGAGCAACCGGTCGAACTCGTCGCGGTGCGAACTCAGGATCATGTGGGCGGTGATACCGGTGTTCATGAGGTCATAGTTCGCGAGGTTCTCGATCGACCGGGAGATGAAGTCGCATATCTCGCCGTCGCCCTTCTTGAGGTATTCGGCGAACGAGGCGAAGAGGTCCCCGAAGGACACCACGCCCTGCCGGTCGAGGTACCTGGAGACCAGCAGCAGGCCCCGCATGTTGTACAGGCAGTGAATCGCGTAGTAGAGCCAGAACCCGTCCTCGCACTCACGACGGGAAACCCATTTGGTGGCGACCACCACGTCCGCCTCGGCGATCTCGCTGGGCGCGGACTCCACCTGGAGCCCGAACTCCTCCTGCCGGCCGAACATGGGGGTGTTGTTGAGGAGCAGCTGCGGATAGATGATGAGGGTGTCCGCATCGGACCGGCACAGTTTCGTGACGCCCTCCTTGAACGAGCCGTACGATTCCCCCGGGAGCGGCCAGATCAGCTCGACGTACGAGCTGATTCCCTTCTCGCGCAGCGTCCGCTGCAGACTGGTGTACGTCTCCTGCCGGATGTTCTGGCGCTCGACCATCTTGAGGGCTTCGGGGCTCAGGCTCTGCAGGGAGATCGGCTGGGCGGCCATCAGCCCGCCGCGCACGAAGATCTCCGTGATCTCGGCCATGCGGTCCGGCTTGTTCTTGGCCGCCGCCATGTTCACCATCAACGGGAATCCGGTCAGGTTCTTGCGTTCCACCAGGTACTCGCTCAGTTCGACGTCCCGCGGGGCGAGGCCCCAGTTGGCGTCGGCGATGAAGAGCCCGGCGAACCCGTGGTCGGTGATCCAGTCGAGCTCGGCCTTGATGCGGTCCACCTCGAACTTGTGCACCTTGTCGTTGGTGGCGGCCCCCCAGTAGCAGAAGCTGCAACGGAACGGGCACCCCCGGTTCGTCTCCATGATCGCGAAGCTGAATTCGTGCCCGTCGAAGACGCCGGTGAGGAACGGTGACGGGATCTCGGTCAGGCTCTTGACGCGCGGAGCCGCCTCCGTCGTCACCAGCTCGCCGGCCTCCCAGTACGACAGGCCGGGGACGAGGCTCAGGTCGGCCCGGTCGGCCGCGAGTTGGGTGAGCAGCCCGTGGACCGTCAGCTCTCCCTCGCCGTTGCAGACGTAGACCCGGTCGACGGGTTCGGGCAGGTAACGCAGGGCGTTCTTCATCACCTGGGGACCGCCGAGCAGGAAGTGCGCGTCGGGGCGCTTCGAGATCAGTTCCCGCAGCAGCCACTGCACGAGCTTCGAGTTCCAGATGTAGCACCCGATGGCGTAGACGTCCGCTTCCCGGGAGAGGAGTTCGCCCAGGATGCGCCCACGGTCCATGGCGGCCGGGAACGAGGCGATCTCGAAGCGGTAGGAAGCCCTGAGCTTCGGGTCGTTCTGCGCGTACGCCTGCATGTATCCGGCGGCAAGCGGAAGCATGTTCTCGTAGGTCGGCAGGTCGACAAACACGACCGACTTCATCGTAGGACCTTTCGCTCGGCGTGCCTCGGGGTCGTTCCCTGTCTCCGCGCGGGCGCCCAGGCCGTGGGGCCGAAGGCCCGCCTGCCGCCCGATCCGGGTCAGTCGCGCTCGGCGTGCGACGCCGCGGGGACGTCCGCCGCCCGCTGGTCGACCCAGTGGGCGAGTTCGGAGAGCACCGGGCGCTCGATGAGGTCCCGAAGATTGATCTCGATGAGCCAGGTCCGCCGAATGTGGCCGACGGCCTTGGCCATCAGCAGGGAGTCACCGCCGATGGCGAAGAAGTCGTCCTCGCGACCCACTTCGGATATTCCCAGTACGGTACGCCAGATCTCTGCCAGCCTGGCTTCGGTCGGATTCAAGGTGTCCCTTTTCGCCGGAAGTCTCGCTGTCCACGGGCGGTCCGAGGGAACGCCTTGCCATGACCCTGTGTGGCACCAGGGGAAACCGCCCTGAGCGGTGCGACCTGCCGGAGTGCGGCGGATATGTCCATACCGGACATGAGCCGTGAACCCCCGCAACGCGCGCGTTCTCCTGAGCGGCAGTCGGCCGTGCGACAGCTGGAAACGCACCAATATGTTGCTCCGGTGATCAGAGTCCCCGGTCTTCACTTCGGTGTCAAGAGACGCCCACGGAGCAGAAATTGCCAGTTCTGTACTGGCGTACAAGTCCGGCGGCCGCCGAGATCGATACGGATTCGCCGCGATTCGGTGGTCCGCCGGGATCCGGGGCAGCGGCGGCAGTTCCGCTCACGATTCGTCGCGGACGTGGTTTCGTGGCTGGTGACGGGCCTTTCCGGTGGAGCGCCGGCGCCGCCGCCGACCGGTCCGGAGCAGAACGCGTCCGCGCTCGCGGACGGGCGCCGGCCGGACGACGGCGCATCGGAGGTCATGAGTTCCGGACAGGTCGGCGCCATGGGCCGGGCGGGTCCGGCCGCGCCGCCGGCGCGGCCTTCCCGTCGTCGGCTTCCCCCACCGCGGGGACGCCGGGCGGTTGTTGCGACTGTTGTCGCAAGGATTCACCCGGCCCCCCACCGGGCTCGATATTGTCCGCGTGACAGATACCGTGACATCAGTTCCAACCCCGACGAAACGCCTCCTGAAGGGCCGGTTCGGCTGGTTCTTCGTGGGCCGGACCGTCGACCTGGCCGGCTCGTCCATGACCACCGTCGCGCTCGCCCTCTCCGTGCTCCAGGCATCCGGCAGGGCGGCCGATCTGGGCATCGTCCTGGCCGCCAACATGATCCCCACTCTCGTGCTCCTGCTCCTGGGCGGCGCGGTCGCCGACCGGGTGAGCCGGCGGACCGTGCTCCTCCTGTCCAACCTCTGCACCGCGGCCGTGATGACCACGATGGCCGTCCTGCTGATCACGGATCGCTACCACCTCGTCGCGTTCGTCGGCCTCGCCCTCGTCGGCGGCGTCGTGAACGCGTTCTCGCAGCCCGCGCTCCGCGGCATCGTGCCCGAACTCGTCGAGCGGCAGGACCTCCAGCGCGCCAACGCCCTCCTGGCCAGCAGCCAGAACACCGTGCGCATCATCGGTCCCATGATCGCCAGCGTCCTGGTGGCCACGGTCGGCGGCGGGTGGGCCCTCGCGGCCGATGCGGCCTCCTACCTCCTCGCCGCCGCGGCCTTCACGCGCATCCCGGCAGAGAGCCGGCCGCCCGCGGCGCGCGAGCCGCTCTGGCACGACCTCCTCGACGGCTGGGCCACCTTCCGGTCGATGCGCTGGGTGGTGATCATGACCATCTCGTTCGCCCTGGTCAACGCCGCCAACGTCGGGCCGTGGAACGTGCTGGGGGCGCAGGTGGTGTCGGGGAACGACGGCGCCATGGGCTGGGGCACCGTGCAGACCGTACGCGCGATCGGGCTCCTGGTGATGAGTGTCGTGGCCGTCAAGGTGGTCCTGCGCCGGCCGCTGCGTGACGGCGCGGTCTGGGGGACCCTGGCGGGCTTACCACTGCTGGCGGTCGGTCTGACCGGGAACGCGTGGATCGTGTCGGCGGCCGCCTTCGTCGGGGGGCTCGGCCTCACCGTGGCGTCCATCGGCTGGGAGACGACGCTCCAGGCCGCCGTCCCCGCGGAGTCGTTGTCGCGGGTCGCGGCCTACGACGAGTTGCTGTCCTTCGTGGCGATCCCGCTCTCGCAGCTCGCCGTGGGGCCGCTCGCCGCGGCGTACGGGGCGCGCGAGGTCGTACTCGCCTGCGGAGTCGCCTACATCGCCCTGTGCCTGCTGCCGCTGCTGAGCCGGGAAGTCCGCGCCATGCGGGCGGAGGGACAGCCGGCGACGCCGGCCTCGTAGCGCCCCGGACCCACGGGGGCGAGCGGCCCGATCACCCGTCAACCGCCCTCCTGCGCGCGGACATCGACCCGCAGGAGGGCGCCCGGGCGGTCCGGGGAGGATCCGGCGCCGCCGGACACCGCCTCGACCGACTCCTGTGCCACAGAGTCGGGTTCACCGCTTGACGGTGCCTTCGTGGAGCCGTTCGATCATCCGGTGGGTGGCGTCGAGCGGCGTCTCCGGATCGGCGGCCTCGTCGGAGTTCCTGGCGTTGCGGGCCGCGATCTCCTCGCCCCAGCTCTCCATGCCCGCGAACGGGATCGTCTCCTCCGGAACATAGGAGGGATACCGCCGGTAGCTGTTGATTCCGGCGACGGGCTCGCCCCGCACCAGGAGCGGATTCAGATAGAGGCCGTCGCTGGTGATCCTGGTGGTCGCCGGAATGTATCCGATGTCCAGCCCGCAGCGGCGGCGCGGCGAGGTGTTCGGCCCCGAGCAGTGCAGGATGTTCGGGTGGTGGATCTCGACGTCGCCCGGGTCGAGTTCGATGTCGACGACACCGTTGCGCTCCGACCACTCCCGCACCAGCTCCTCCTCGGAGACCGAGAACAGCATGTTCGGCGAGTCGACCGAGCGGACCGGCGCGTGGAGCGGCATGCGATGGCTGCCGGGGATGACCCGCAGACAGCCGTTCTCGGTGGTGCACCGGTCGACGGCCAGCCAGACGGTGAGTGCGCGCATCGGGTCGAGGTTCCAGTAGGAACCGTCCTGGTGCCAGAGCACCGGCTGGCCGTCCTGGGGGGGCTTGCAGATGTAGTGCGCCGTGAAGCACGCGACGTCCGGGCCGAGGAAGAATTCGGCGATATCCACCAGCCGGGGGTCGGAGACGAGTCTCACCCAGAATGCGTCATTGCGTATCAGCGGATGGTGGAGATGTTCCGGGCGGAGGTCCGGATAGCGATCGGTGAGCCAGCCGACATGGGCCCTGATCTCCTCCAGTAAATCCTTCGGAATGACGTCGCGGATAATGCTGAAGCCCTGCTCCTCGTACTCCGCGCGGACGCTCTCTGGGACGTTCAATGCGACCCCCTAATCGCGACTTCCGTGGCCGCGCCAGTCTCGCACCAAGCCAGGGCGTGTACAAGCTCCCGACGGGTCCGGGCTGCCGGCAGAGCGCTTCCGGGCTTTCGCTTCGGGGTGACGCCACGGCACGGCCGGGGCATTCGCCGGGCCCGGCGATGAGGTTGTCGATCAACGTCGGGCCGATTATGGATCTTCTTGGGCCGGGGGGCCGGTGACTACGGCGGGAGTTCGGGTGGTCCCGCCGGCGGGGCCACCCGGCCCGTTCGCCGGGCCATCCACGCGCGCTCCGTCAATTTGTCATGGTGCGAGGCCAGTTGGGCGGGAGTGTGACCGCGGCCGCGGGACGGTCATCGCGGCGGGATCGTGCCTGGTGACCGTAGCAGTGGGGGGCGTATCACCATGTGTTGGCGGGTCCGAGGGGGGGATGTGAGAACGGATGCCGGTCGACAACGAATCTCGGCCAGTATGAGGCCGGACAAGTCCCGTTCGCCTTCGCCCTTTCGTGTTCCTGACCGGCCAGCACGGCGGGGAGCGCGTGGCGGGCGTGACTGCGGTGACAGCCCGGAACTCGAGCAAAGCCGCTGGCACCAGGCTGGTGGAGTGTTCCGTGTGTTCTCCTGACCGGAATCATTCGTCGACCACTCGAACCGATCGTCGTCGTGTGCGACTCTCCAACGGTGGGCGATCCGCCCGGTGGGGACACGGGGAACCGCTGACGGTGTCCGAGAACGCACCGAAGAGGAGCAGTATTGAACGACATCGCGCCGTTGGCCGAGCCGGAGCAGTCAGGACCCCTGCGACGGCCGGATCCGCTGCCGGTCTCCTCCGGCCAGTTCCGCCTCTGGTTCCTCGACCGGGTGCACGGCACCACGTCGACCCACCAGATCCCGCTCGTCCTGCGGCTCCACGGCGCACTGGACCGGGCCGCGCTCGAAGCGGCACTGACCGACGTCGTCCTGCGTCACGAGAGCCTGCGCACCGTGATCGTGCCCGTGGCGGGGGTGCCGGTCCAACGCGTGCTTCCGGACGCCCGCCCGGTTCTCGACACCCGCACCGTCGCACCCTCCGCCCTGGAGCGGGAGGTCGCCGCCGCCGCGGCGCACACCTTCGACCTCGCGACGGAGATACCCGTCCGCGCCGGCCTGTTCCGGATCGCCGCGGACGACCACGTCCTGGTGCTGTCACTGCACCGCACGGCCTGCGACGGCGGGTCGATGGCCCCGCTCGGCCGCGATCTCACCCTGGCGTACGAGGCACGGTGCCGGGGCACCGCCCCCGACTGGGCGAAGCCGCCCGTGCAGTACGCCGACCACGTGCTGCGGCAACTGCGGCGCCTCGGTGACGCGTCGGATCCGCACAGCCTCGCGGCGCGGCAACTGGCCTTCTGGCGGGAGACGTTGTCAGGGCTGGGCGGCGAGATCGGGCTGCCGTTCGACCGCCCGCGTCCGGCGACGCCGAGTCGCGGCGAGGGCTCGGTGCGCTTCGAGGTCTCCCCCGAGGAGCACGCACGGCTGGTCGAGCTGTCGCACCGTACCGGGACGACGATGTTCATGATCGTCCAGGCCGCGCTGGCCGTGCTCCTCAGCCGGCTCACCGGCGACGTGGACGTGCCGATCGGCACGCTCACCCCGGGGCGCTCCGACGAGGCGTCGGAAGACGTCGTCGGACTCGTGGCGAACACGGTCGTGCTGCGCACCGGTCTCGCGGGAAACCCCACCTTCGCGGAGCTGCTCGACCGGGTTCGCGAGGTCGACCTGGCCGCCTTCGCGCACCAGGACGTGCCGTTCGAGCACGTCGTGCGGGCCGTCGATCCGGCACGGGTCCGGGGCCGGAACCCGCTGTGCCAGGTCCTCGTGACCGCCGGAGCCCGCGCGGTCGAATGGCGGCCGGCCGGGCTGCGCACGACCGCGGACGTGCCCGACCTCGGAGCGCCCGGGTTCGGAGCGTCCGGGTTCGACCTGCACCTGAACGTCGACGCGCGCCACGGGCCGGACGGGACGGCGGCAGGCCTCGTCTGCGACCTGCGGTTCGACACCGACCTGTTCGACCGCGCGAGCGCCCGGACGATCGCGGCCCGGCTGGTCCGCGTGCTCACGGCCATGGCGGCCGACGCCGACCGGACCATCGGCGCCGTCACCATCCTCTCCGCGACCGAGCTCTCGAACGTCCTCACCGCCTGGAACGACACGGCGAGGGACGTGGCGCAGAGCGCGCTGCCCGAACTGCTGGAGGTGCGGGCCGCCGCGACCCCGGACGCGGTGGCGGTGCGGTGCGGGGATTCGGCACTGACCTACGGCGAGCTGAACGCGCGGGCGAACCGGGTCGCCCGTCACCTGGCCGGCCGCGGCATCGGGCCGGAGTCGGTCGTCGCGTTGTCGATGGCCCGGTCCGTGGACCTGATCGTCGCGGTGTGGGGCACGCTGAAGGCCGGCGCGGCCTACTGTCCCGTCGATCCGGAGTACCCGCCGGAGCGGGTGGCGTTCATGCTCAAGGACAGCGATCCCCAACTCGTGCTGACCGGACCGGTCGACGAGCAGGGCATGGCGGACGGCAACCTGACGGACGCGGACCGGGTCACGCCGTTGCTGCCGGCCCACCCCTGCTACATGATCTACACCTCGGGGTCGACCGGGCTGCCGAAGGCGGTGGTGATGCCCGGCTCCGCCCTGGTGAACCTCATCAGGTGGTACGAGCGGGTGTCCGCGACGTCGGACGGCGCGGCCACCCACCGGGTCGCCAACTTCTCGTCGATCAGCTTCGACGTGGCGCTGGTGGAGATCCTGATCGCCACGGTGCGCGGCGGCTGCGTCGAGCTCCCGGACGAGGAGACCCGCCGGGACCTCGACAAGCTGGTGACGTGGCTGGAGAAGAGCGAGGTCGACGAGGTCTTCGTGCCCAACCTCGTCCTCGCCGCGATCGTCGACATCAGTCAGGCCGCCGGGACCGAACTGCCCCGGTTGCGGCACGTGATCCAGGGCGGTGAGAGCCTGGCGCTGACCCCCGAACTGGCGGCGTTCCACCGCGCCGTGCCGGACCGCCGGCTGGCCAACTACTACGGCCCCACCGAAACCCATGTGGCCACCTCGTTCGCCCTGCCCGCCGATCCCGGCGACTGGCCGGAGGAGGCGCCGATCGGCCGACCGGTCGACAACATGCGGACCTACGTCCTCGACCGGTGGCTCCAGCCGGTACCGCCGGGCGTCGCCGGCGAGTTGTACATCGCGGGGGTGCAGCTGGCCCGCGGGTACCTCAACCGGCCCGGCCTCACCGCCGACCGGTACGTCGCCGATCCCTTCGGCCCGCCGGGCAGCCGGATGTACCGGACCGGAGACGTGGTGCGCTGGCGCGCCGACGGGCAGCTCGTGTTCATGGGCCGGGTGGACGACCAGCTGAAGGTCCGGGGCTTCCGCATCGAGCTCGGCGAGATCGAGGCCGTGCTGCGCGGTCACGATGAGGTGGTCCAGGTCGCCGTGCTCGCGGTCAACAAGCACACCCCGGCCACCCGCCTGGTCGCCTACGTCGTGCCCGCGACCGAGGCGCTGACGCCGACCGCCCTGCGCCGACACGCGGCCGAGTCGCTGCCGCTCCACATGGTGCCCACCGGATTCCGGATGGTCGAGGCCCTGCCGTTGACTCCCAACGGGAAGCTCGACCGGAAGGCGCTGCCGGCGCTGACCGAGGAGTCCGCCGGCCGGCCGCCGGCCGAAGGGGTGGAGCAGACCGTCTGCGACGTGTTCGCCGAGGTGCTGGGAGTGCCGGTGGCCGACGTCCACCAGAACTTCTTCGCACGGGGCGGCCATTCACTCGGCATGGTACGGGTCGCGCACGACATTCACGGGCGGCTCGGTGTCGACCTGCCGCTCCGTGACGTGTTCGAGCACCCGACGCCTGCCGGACTTGTGCAACTGCTCGCCGAACGGGGGTGACGTCCATGTCCTACAACCACTGAGACACCGCGGCGCTCGGTGCGGACCTGCCACGCGGGGCCGCGTCCGAGCACCCGACACCTGCCCGGCTCGTGCCACTGCTCGCGGAACGGGGGTGACGTCCATGTCCTACAACCACTGAGACACGGCGGAGGACCGGTGAGCTACGCCCGGTCCCCGGGTCGAGTGATCCCGCAGTGAGAACAAGGAATTCGTGAAAGACACCGGACGCACGCCGCCCCGCGTCGAACGCGCGGCGGCGTGCGTTCTCCACCCCGATGACACGAAGGCGGAGCCTGGTGACCCCCACCCCGACCTACGATCCGCTGTCCCCGGCCATGCTCAGGGATCCCTATCCGACCTACACCAGGATGCTTGAGGAGCAGCCCGTCCACTGGCATGCCGGCATGCGCGCGTGGGTGGTCGTCCGGCACGCGGACTGCGTGCGCGTGCTCCGCGAGCACGCGACCTTCGCGCGGGACCCCAGCCGGGTCGGGGAGAAGATCCCGGACTTCCGCCAGAACGTGCAGATGATGGACCCGCCGGAGCAGAACCCGCTGCGCCAGCTCCTGGTGAGCGCGATGCGCTCGCAGGACAAGGACCGGCTGTTCCGCGAGGCGGTCGACTTCGTGCGCGGGCGACTGGCCGCCCAGCGGCCGGGCGAGCCGTTCGACCTGATGGCGGACGTGTCCGCGCCCTTCGCCCTGCACATCTCCGCGGCCCTGCTCGGCGTCCCCGAACCCGACGACGCGGACTACGCGGAGATCTCGCACGGCATCGCGCTCCGGATGGATTCGGGCCTCGCGCCGGAGAACATCCCGCAGGGAGATGCCGCGCGCAAGCGCCTGAACGACCTCGGCGAGAGCTGGTTCCCGCGCCCCGAGGGCGACAACGGCCTGATCGCGAACCTCATCCGGCGGGCGGACAAGGAGTTCTCCGGCAGCCACTACATCCGGAACTCGGCCGCCATGATGTTCAACGCCAGCTACGGGACGATCTTCGCCATGGTCGGCAACGCGGCATACCTGCTGGCGACCGTGCCCGACCTGCTGCCGGAGCTGTCCCGCCCGTCCCGCTCGGCGACCGGCGTCGACGAGCTGATCCGGTACGACGGGCCGGCGCAGGGAACCAGCAGGATCGCGGTCGCGGACACCCTGATCGAGGGCACCCGCATCGCGGCGGGCGACAACGTGGTGACGCTGCTCGCCGCCGCCAACCGCGACCCCCGGGTCTTCGCCGACCCGCAGGACATCAACCTGGACCGCCGGCCGAACCCGCACCTGGGCTTCGGCTCGGGGCCGCACGCCTGCTTCGGCTCCGAGTTCGGCAAGCTGAGCGTCACCGCGGTGATCAACGCGCTGAGCGACGAGGGCGTACGGCTGCGCCTCGCGGCGGAGCCCACCCGCCGCACCACCGCCACCGTGCGGAGCCTGGACACCCTTCCGGTGTATCTCGACCGCTGAGCGGGGCAGCGCGGCGCGGCGCCGAACAGCGCAGAGCAGTCCCGGGCAAGAGCAGCGCGGACCAGAGCTGAGCAGACACATCCGTCGAACCGAGGGATCTGGTACAAGGTGAACGTCGTTCTTCTAGGTGCGGAACAAGAAGCGATCGAGGAGCTGGCCCGCCTCGGCCACACCGTCACGGTGTTGTACGTGGCGCACGACCGCGTGGTGATGGAGGCCTGCCAGGGCCTGATCACGCACCGCGCGTTCCTCCCCTCCTTCGACCGGCCGGAACTCGCCTGGGCCGCCCTGATCCACCTCGGTGTCGCCGACCAGGTCGACGTCGTCGTCTCGGGGCACGAGTTCGCGGTGACCACCGCCGCCATCCTCAACGACATCCTCGGGTGCCGGAAGCCGATGGACGCCCGGGTGGCGCTCGCCGGTCGCGACAAGCCGCTGCAGAAGACCCTCTGGCAGCGGCACGGCGTACCGACGGCGCGGTTCGTGGTGTTCCCCGAGCGGCCGACCTCGGTCGCCGGGTTCCGCGACGCGCTCGGGGACCTCGCTCCCCCCTACATCGTCAAGCCGACGGCCGACGGCGGCGCCCATCTCGTCTTCCGGGCGGAAACCGCCGAGGAGTTGTTCGACCGGCTGACCGCCACGCCGGAACTCGACGCCTTCATGGTGGAGGAGTGGCAGTCGGGGGACGAGTGGCACTTCGACGGCGTCGTCGTCGACGGCCGGATCGAGACCTTCATGGTGTCGCGCGACGTGAACCCGTGCATCGAGGCGAAGAACGGGAACCCGTTCCGTTCGATCGCGCTCCCGCCCAAGGCGTACCCGGAACTCTACGAGGAGGCCCGTGCCTTCGCCGAACGCTGCCGGTCGGCGCTCGGCGGCCGCAACACCGTCTTCCACCTCGAAGTGTTCGGTGGCCCGGGCCGGTTCGTCGCCGGTGAGCTCGCCTGGCGCCCGGCCGGCGGCCTGGTCAGCATCAGCGCACAGCACACCGTCGGGGTCAGCCTCTGGGCGGCACACGCCCTCGTCCACATCGACGCGCCCGTGCCGGCGCCCGCCTTCGAACCCACCGGCGTCATGGGCTTCGTGTGCCTGCCGGTCAAGTCCGGTTTCCGCAACGGTGTGACGCAGGAGGACCTGGAGAGCCTGCCCGGGGTGCGTCACGTCCGGATGAAGGCGCCCGTGGGCGAGGTCATGAAGGAGCTCAAGACCACTTCCATCGCCGTCGCCTGGGCCCTCGTCGAGGGGGACGACGTCGATCACTGCGCGAAGCGCATGGACGAGGCCATCCGGCTGGTCACCGAGCTGCACGAGGCGAAGAGCCTGCCGTAGGCCGGCGCCATGACGACCGATCCGCCGACCACCACTGCCCCGACCACCGCTGCCCCGACCACCGCTCGGCCGACCACCGCTCCCACGGCGACCGCTCCGACGACCACCGCTCCGACCAGCCGAAAGTGTCAGGCGCCTTGAGTATTCACCTCAACCTGTTCATGCTGCTGCCCGGGCACCATGACTCCGCGTGGCTGCATCCCGGGTGCGACTCGGCCCGTGTCACCGACATCCACTACTACCTCGAACTCGCCCGACTCGCGGAACGAGGGCTGCTGGACTCCGTGTTCATCGCCGACGCGCTCTGGCACAAGCCGCGCAGCAACTACTGCGGCGGGCTCGAACCGCTCACCGTGTTGAGCGGCCTCGCCCTGGGCACCGAGCACATCGGACTGATCGCGACCGCGTCGACCTCGTACTACGAGCCGTTCCACCTCGCCCGGATGTTCTCCTCGCTCGACCACATCTCGGGCGGCCGCGTCGGCTGGAACATCGTCGTGTCCAACAGCGTCAACGAGGCCAGGAACTTCAACCGGCCGGCGATGCTCCCGCACCAGCAACGGTACGACCGCGCCGACGAGTTCCTGGCCGTCGCCCACCGGCTCTGGGAGTCGTGGGACGAGGACGCCGTGGTCCGCGACCGCGCCAACGGGCACTACACCGACCCGGACCGGATCCACCGGATCGACCACCAGGGGGAGTACTTCGCCGTCCGCGGGCCGCTCAACATCCAGCGCAGCCCCCAGTCCCGCCCGTTCCTGGTCCAGGCCGGCGCGTCGGAGGCGGGCAGGTCGTTCGCCGCCCGGCACGCCGACGCGGTGTTCACCGTGCAGGAGAACGTCCGCGACGGCGCGCGGTTCCGCACCGAGATGCGCCGCCGCGCCGCCGCGAACGGGCGAACGGTGAAGGTGCTGCCGGGGCTGATCCCGATCGTCGGTGCCACGCAGGCCGAGGCGGACGAGAAGAAGCGCGAACTCACCGGCCTGCAGGCCGTCGACTACGCCCTGGAACACATCTCGATGATGCTGAACGTGGACATCACCGACTGCGCCGTCGACGCGCCCTTCCCCGTGGAGCGCCTCCCCCCGGCCGACAGCATCCAGGGCAACCGCACCACCTACGAGCTGATCACCGGGATGGCCCGGCGGCTGGGCACCACCGTCGGCGACATCATCGCGCACCAGGGTTTCGGGCGAGGCCACCTGGTGGTCGCGGGCACCCCGGAGCGGATCGCGGACGTCATCGGGACCTGGGTCGGGGAGGGCGCGGCGGACGGGTTCAACCTCATGCCCGCGGTGTTCCCGGCCGGCCTCGCCGACTTCGTGGACGAGGTGGTGCCGTTGCTGCAGGAACGCGGGCTGTTCCGCACCAAGTACGACGAGACCCTGCTGCGACGCCGCTATGAGTGAGCGGACCGGGCGGGACACCACGGCGGACGTGACCGCCCGGCTGCGGGCACACCTCGGGGCCGCCCTGCCGCCCGAGGCGGTCCCGACGCGGTTCGTGTTCGTCGACACGCTTCCGGTGCTGCCCAACGGGAAGACGGACCGGGCCGCGCTCGAACGGCTGGCCGCCGAGACGGCATCCGCGCCGTCGTCCCCGGAGACCGGGGCGGCGCCCGGCGGCGAACCGGCCGGCGACGAACCGCCCGGCGGCGAACCGGTCGGCGACCTCGACTTCCTGCTGCGGCTGTTCACGGCGGAGCTGGCCCGGGCCGACCTCGATCCCGACGAGGACCTCACCCACCTGGGGGTGACGTCGCTGCTCCTGACGACGGCCTGCGCGGCGTGGACGGACCGCACGGGCAGGCGTGTCGACGGCCACCGGCTGCGCCGGAACCCCACGGTCCGCAACATCCTGGCCTTCTCCGCGCCGACCGGTGCGGACCGGGAGCACGACGAGGTCGTGGTCGAGGACCACCGCTTCGAGGTCCCGGTCGACCACGACGACCCGGCCGGCCCGTCGATCGAGCTGTTCGCCAGGACGGTGGTGCGCCGCGCCGCGGTGGACCGTGACCTGCCGTACCTGCTCTTCCTCCAGGGCGGCCCCGGCGGACAGTGCCCCGATCCGCGCACCAGGATCCCCGCCTGGCTGGACGCCGCCCTGGACCGGTACCGGGTGGTGCTGCTGGACCAGCGCGGCGGCGGCCGCAGCTCGCCGGTGACCGCCGCCACCATCGCGGGCATGACGCCGGCCGAGGCGCTGGAGCGGCTCCGGTGCTACCGCGCGGACGCCGTCGTCCGGGACGCGGAGTTCCTGCGCGAGCGGGTGCTGCGGGTCCCGGCCTGGACGCTGTTCGGGGAGAGCTACGGCGGCTCCATCGCCCTGACCTACCTCTCCCACTCCCCGGAGTGCGTCGACCGGGTGTTCATCTCCAGCGGGCTCCTGGGCCCGGTCAGCACGGCCGAGGACCTGCTGCGAGACACCTTGGTGATGAGCAGGAGGAAGAACGCCGAGTACTACCGGCGGTATCCCGGGGACGCGGGGCTCGTCGACCGGATCGTCGACCACCTCGGCGACCACGAGGTGCTGCTGCCGACGGGAGAGCGGCTGTCGCCCGAGCGGTTCCGGTTCCTCGGTCTGAAGTTCGGCTTCGCCGGCGGGATGGCCGCGGTCCACGACCTCCTCCAGGGCGCCTGGGACGGCGACCACCTCACCGAGGACTTCCTGGCCGCGGTGGCGGCGGCGACGTACCTGGTCGACTCCCCGCTCTTCTACCTGCAGGAGTACACCTACGGGCACCCCGGACGCGCCACCGGGTGGGCCGCCGACCGGCTCTACGCGGACGAGCCGGCGTTCGCCGCCGGGGCCCGCCCGTTCCACTTCTACGGCGAAGTGTTCTTCCCGTGGATGTTCCGTCAGTTCGCCGCACTGGCGCCGTTCGCCGAGGTGGCCGACGAACTCGCCCGGTACACCGGATGGACCAGCCTCTACGACCTCGACCAGTTGGGGAGGAACACCGTGCCCGTCTACGCCGTGGCAGCCGCGGACGACCTGTACTTCCCGGGGACGCAACAGGTCCGCACCGCGCGGCGGATCGGCTCCTGCTGGCTGATGCTCTCCTCGGACTACAGCCACGAGGGGCTGATGAACGACCGCGAAGGCGTGTCCCGGCTGCTCGCGTTCGGATCGGCACGGTGACGCCCGCCCTGTTCGGCCAGGTCAGGGCGGTGGCGCTGGACCATCCGACGAGGCCCGCCGTGTCCGACCGGACGACCACGCTCACCTTCGCGGAACTGGCGCTGGCGGCCGAGGCCCTGGGACGGCGGCTCGTCGCCCGGGGGGCCGGGCCGGGCGACCGGGTCGGCGTCATGGTCGAGCGGGGCGTCGACCTGGTGGTGGCCCTGCTCGGCGTGTCCGCCGCCGGGGCCGCCTACGTCCCCCTCGATCCGGGCTATCCGGTCGAGCGCCGGCGGACCGTCGTCGAGGACGCCGACCTCGCGCTCCTCGTCACGGACGGCGGGGGGCGGGAGTTCGACGTCCGCGCGGTGGAGGTCACGCCGCGCCGGGCCGAACCGGGCCTCGCCGAGATCGTGCTGCCCTCGCCCTCCCCCCAGGACCCCGCCTACGTCATCCACACGTCCGGGTCCACCGGTCGGCCCAAGGGCGTCGTGGTCACCCACGCCAACGTGGCCGCGCTGTTCGACGCGCTCGACACGGCCTACGGCAGCCCGTTCGACGACACGTTCCTCGCCGTGACGAGTGTCGCGTTCGACATCGCGGTCATGGAGCTGCTCTGGCCGCTCACCCGCGGCGGAGCCACCATCGTGAGCCCGGCCAGGATGGTGGACCGGCTCGACTCGCCCGGTGACGACGGTCTGCCGAGCCTGGTGCGGCGCTTTCGGCCGACGCTGTTCCAGGCGACCCCCTCGCTCCTTTCGGCGATCGCGTCGTCCGAGGAGGCCCTGCTGTCCCTGCGGCACCTGCGCGCGCTCCACGTCGGCGGTGAGGTGCTCCCGGTGGGACTCGCCCAGCGCCTGGTGACCGCCCTCCCGGGCGTCCGGGTCCACAACATGTACGGCCCGACGGAGGCGACGGTCTGGGCCACCACGCACGAGGTGACACCGGAGGAGGCCCGGTCCACCGCGATCCCGATCGGGCGGCCCCTGCGCCACGCGTCCGTCCGGGTCGTCGGCGACGACGGCTCCGCGGTGGCACCGGGCGAGGTCGGCGAACTGTGGGTCGGCGGTCCCTGCGTCGCCGCGGGCTACTTCCGCCTGCCGGAGCAGACCGGGGAGCGGTTCGTCGAGGAGGCCGGTGCCGTGCCGCGGCGGTGGTACCGGACCGGCGACAGGGCGCGGACCCGACCGGACGGCGCGCTCGAATTCGTCGGCCGGTTCGACCGGCAGGTCAAGATCTCGGGCGTCCGGATCGAACTCGACGAGATCGAGTCGGTGCTGTCCGCCGCACCGGACGTACGGGCGGCCGCCGTCGTCGCGAAGCAAGGAGCGGACGGGAGGCACCGGCTCGTCGCCTACGTCCTGACCCACGCCGAGCCGGTCACGCCGGGCGGGTCCGCCGACGGGTAGCGGTCCGTCCCGCGGCGACCGCGGAGCGGCGCCGCCCGGCGGTGCTTCGGGCGGCGCCGTCCCGAAGGGCGCCGGTCACGGCGGCCGGTCCGCTCCTGTCAGTCCGGATGGTTCCGGGTACTGCGACGCGCGGCGCGCGGCTACCGTCCCAACCGCTCCACACCCGGCGGTCCGGACCGGCCGCCGTCACGCGCCCTCAGGAGGTCACCTTGACCGCGCACCACCTCACCCGCAGGAACACCCTCGCCTCCGGCGGCGTCCTCGGCCGCCGGCGCACGGCGTGAGGGGCGTTCCGGTGCTCCCCTCCCTCTCCCGCCGCACCGCGCGCCTGGCCCTGGCCGCGGTCGCCCTGCTGCTGCCGGTCGCGGTACCGGCCGCCCCCGCCGAGGCCGCCGGGTTCACGGCGTCCTGCCCGGCCTCCGGGTACATCTCCCAGGGCTACACCGAGGAGCACAACGGCATCGACATCGCCAACGACTACGGCACCCCGATCTACGCGGTCGGCGACGGCCGGGTGCTGGTCTCCGGCCCGGCGCAGGGCTACGGCCAGTGGATCCGCGTCCTGCACCCGGACGGGACGATCACCGAGTACGGCCACATGCGGGAGCGGGAGGTGGCCACCGGTGACCAGGTGACGGCCGGGCAACTGATCGCGCGGATGGGCAGCGAGGGCACCTCCAGCGGCCCGCACCTGCACCTGCGGGTCTGGGCCGACGCGAACGCGACCGTGCGCACCGACCCGGTCCCCTACCTTGCGGATCGCGGCATCGCCATGCCCTGCACCCCGGGCACCGGCCCCGGTCCGGCGCCGTTGGTGTACCCGGCGCAGTCCGGCCGGGTGGTGTCCGCGCGTTCGGCGGACGGCCGGCTGGAGGTCTTCGCCGCCGGCGCGAACGGGGTCTCGCACGCCTGGCAGACCGCGGTCAGCGGCGCCTGGTCGGAATGGGAGACCCTCGGCGGACCGGGCGGCGCCGAACTGGCCATCGCCCCCAACGCGGACGGCCGCCTGGAGATGTTCGCCATCAACGGCACCACCTTCCAGCACCGCTACCAACTCCAGCCCTCCGGCAACTGGTCGAACTGGGAGGAGTTCGGCGGCGGCGGCCACGACATCGCCGTCGGCCCCAACCAGGACGGCCGACTCGAAGTCTTCGCCTCCGGCCCCGTCGGCGTCTTCCACCGCTACCAGAACGCACCCAACAGCGGCTGGTCCGGCTGGGAACCCACCGGCGGCGGCCCGGCCGACAGCCAACTCGCCCTCGGCAAAGCCCCCGACGGCCGCCTCGAAGCCTTCGCCCTCAACGGCACCACCTTCCAACACCAATGGCAGACCGCCGTCAACGGCACCTGGTCCAGCTGGGACACCTTCGGCGACGGCGGCCACGACCTCACCGTCGACCACAACCAGGACGGCCGACTCGAAGTCTTCGCCTCCGGCCCCGTCGGCGTCTTCCACCGCTACCAGACCGACCCCACCACCTGGTCCGGCTGGGAACCCACCGGCGGACCCGCCGACGCACAACTCACCAGCCAGCCCACCGCGGACGGCCGCGTCGAGGTGTTCGCCATCAACGGCACCACCGCGCAGCACACCTGGCAGTCCGGCCTGAACGCCCGGTACACCGCGTGGGACAGCTTCGGCGGCGCCGGCACCGAGATCGTCGCGACCGCCAACGCCGACGGCCGCATCGAGGTCTTCGGCACCAGCGCCGCCGGCGTCCACCACCGCTGGCAGACCGGCTTCGCCACCTGGTCCGAATGGACCTGGCTGAACACCACCCCCGGCCCCGCCGTCACCTGAGGAGTCGTCACGTGATCAGCACGCAGCCCTGCCGCGTCCTGCTGGCCGCCCTCGTCTCGTTGGGCGTGGCGGCGGGCCTGATGGTCGGCGCCACGCCCGCGCCGGCCGCCACCGGCAGCGATCTCTGTGCCGAGGTCGGCTACCGCGCGGGATTCCGGGGCGACGCCCTGGTGACCGCGATCGCCGTCGGCCTCGCCGAGTCCAGTTGCAACCCGCTGGCGTCCAACGTCCAGAACAACACCCCGCCGTCCACCGACCGCGGCCTGTGGGAGATCAACAGTTACTGGCACCCCGAGGTCGACGACGCCTGCGCCTACGACGCCCAGTGCAACGCCGACGCGGCCTTCAGGATCTCCAACGGCGGCACCGACTGGCAGCCCTGGTCGACCTACAACGCGCGGGTCCACCTGCGGTACCTGGGCGAGGCACAGGCCGCCGCGGACCGGCTCGGCCACCACGGCCCCGGTCCGGCGCCGTTGGTGTACCCGGCGCAGTCCGGCCGGGTGGTGTCCGCGCGTTCGGCGGACGGCCGGCTGGAGGTCTTCGCCGCCGGCGCGAACGGGGTCTCGCACGCCTGGCAGACCGCGGTCAGCGGCGCCTGGTCGGAATGGGAGACCCTCGGCGGACCGGGCGGCGCCGAACTGGCCATCGCCCCCAACGCGGACGGCCGCCTGGAGATGTTCGCCATCAACGGCACCACCTTCCAGCACCGCTACCAACTCCAGCCCTCCGGCAACTGGTCGAACTGGGAGGAGTTCGGCGGCGGCGGCCACGACATCGCCGTCGGCCCCAACCAGGACGGCCGACTCGAAGTCTTCGCCTCCGGCCCCGTCGGCGTCTTCCACCGCTACCAGAACGCACCCAACAGCGGCTGGTCCGGCTGGGAACCCACCGGCGGCGGCCCGGCCGACAGCCAACTCGCCCTCGGCAAAGCCCCCGACGGCCGCCTCGAAGCCTTCGCCCTCAACGGCACCACCTTCCAACACCAATGGCAGACCGCCGTCAACGGCACCTGGTCCAGCTGGGACACCTTCGGCGACGGCGGCCACGACCTCACCGTCGACCACAACCAGGACGGCCGACTCGAAGTCTTCGCCTCCGGCCCCGTCGGCGTCTTCCACCGCTACCAGACCGACCCCACCACCTGGTCCGGCTGGGAACCCACCGGCGGACCCGCCGACGCACAACTCACCAGCGAGCGGTCGCCGGACGGCCGGGTGGAGGTGTTCGCCATCAACGGGAGTACGGCGGAACACCTCTGGCAGACCGGTGTCAACGCGCCCTACGGGCCGTGGACGGCCTTCGGCGGCGCCGGCACCGAGATCGTCGCTACCGCCAACGCCGACGGCCGGATCGAGGTCTTCGGCACCAGCGCCGCCGGCGTCCACCACCGCTGGCAGACCGGCTTCGCCACCTGGTCCGAATGGACCTGGCTGAACACCACCCCCGGCCCCGCCGTCACCTGAGGGGACAGGTGCCGCGGGCGGGAGCGCGAGCGCTCCCGCCCGCGAGCCGTCCGCCCCCTCGACGACCACCCACCGCCCCCGGCCCACCGATCCCGCCCCGCCGCTCCCCGACCCTCCGTCACGTGGCCTGCGCCACCATACGGTTTATTGTCATGCGCAAGGAGGTAACGTTCGTCCGTCTGGCAATGGTCGGCATGCGAAACGGGGGAACGGTGAGCGGGATTCTCGTCCACCTGCCGGCGGGGAACGGCGACGACGCGGTGACCCTGCGGCTCGGTCCGGGAGAGCGGGCGCGCTTCGGCCGCGGCTCCGCCGGCACGCCGGTGGAGCTCCGGCTCGGCGACGAGACGGTCTCCCGGCTCGCCGGTGAGATCCACGCGACCGACGACCACTGGCAGTTGAGCAACCTCAGCAGCACCCACGCCTACCTGGTGGAGAACCCGGAGGGCGCCGGCGAGTACCTGCGGGTGCCGCCGCGGCGGATCGGCGCACCGATCCCGTTCGAGTTCGCCCGGGTGGTGCTGCCCTCGCGGCGTGAGACCCCGCTGTCCTTCCAGGTGTTCGCGCCCGACCACGTCTACCTGGACCCGCACGCCCGCGGCGGCGGCTCCTGGGAGAGCCGCACCATGACGGCGTACTCGCTGGACGAGACCGCCACCTACTTCCTGGTGCTGGTCGCGCTCTGCGAACCGTGGCTTCGCGACCGCTCCCCCGCGGCCGTGCCCACCACCCCCCAGGTGGTCGCCCGGCTGCGCGGCCACCCGGCCTGCGCCCGGCTCACCGCCCGCGCGGTCAGCTCGCACCTGGACTACCTCGCCGACGAGAAGCTCCGCGTCGACCTGCCCGACGACACCGCCCGCTCGGACCGCCGCAGCGGCAAGCGCGAGGCCGTCGTCGGCGTCGCCCTGAAGTTCGGCATCGTTCGCGAGGAGCACCTCGGGCTCCTGCCGCGCCCCGAGACCGCCGAGCCGGCACGCTAGGGAGGGGCGCCGTGGTGCGCGACCAGGCCTTCGGCAGAGACGACGGGGAACTGCTGCCGCCCGGCCACCGGGTCGGCGACTGGACCGTCACCGGAGTCATCGGCGAGGGCGGCTGGGCGACCGTCTACGCCGCCCGCCGCGCCGGGGACCCGGTCGGACCGCCCGGCTCCGACGACATCGACACCGACGCCGACACCGACGCCGACACCGACGCTGACGCTGACGCTGACGCTGACGACACGGTCGCCCTCAAGGTGCTGCCGGTCGCCGGGCTCGCCCCCCGCCAGGCCCGCCAGGTCGCCGAAGCCGCCCGCCGGGAGGCCGAGTTGGCCCGGACCGCCCCGCACCCCCGGCTGATCCGGCTGCTCGACACCCTCACCCTGGCCGCCCCCGGCCACCCGGCGCTCGACGGCGCGATCGTCCTGGTCATGGAACGCGCCCGGGGCACCCTGCGCGACCTGCTCGCCACCGGCGTCGACGAGGCCCGGGGCGCCGGGATCGTCGCCAGCGTCTGCGAGGGCCTGGCCCATCTGCACCGCTCCGGCTGGGTCCACATGGACCTCAAGCCCGAGAACGTCCTGATCGGCCGGGACGGCGAGGTCCGCCTCTCCGACTTCGGCCTCGCCATCGAACTCACCGGCACCCACGGCCACTCGGCCCCCATGGGCACCCCCGACTACCTCCCGCCGGAACGCTGGAAGGAACCGCTCGGCGAACACGGCGTCAAGATCCGCACCACGGCGGACATCTGGGCGCTCGGCGTGGTGATCCACGAGGTGTTCGCCGCCGGGGTCCCGCCCTTCCCCGGCGCGACGCCGACCACCCGCAGCGCCGCCGCCCAGCAGTACGCCGAGGGCCGCGCCCCGCTGCGCCTGTCCCCCGCCGTCCCGCCGTTCTGGCGCGCCCTCGCTACCGACTGCCTCGCCCCCACCCACGCCGCCCGTACCCCGCACACCGCCGAGAGCCTGCTCGCCCGCGTCCGCGCCCACCGGTCCGGCCGCCGTCCGCGCCGCCCACGACCGCGCACCGCCCTGCTCGCCCTCGCCACCTGCGCCACGGCCGCCGTCACCGCCGCCGCCCTCTGGCCGCACCCGCGGCCGGCCGCGCACCCGTCCCAGATCCGGGTCTTCAACGCCGAACGCGGCTGCCAGGACCGCACCGACCGCGACCCCCAGTGCAGCCTGGGCCTGGCCGTCGACCCCCGGCACCCCTACACCGCCGAGAACGTCGTCCCCACCCGTGTCTGGCACGACGACGTCCTCGACGTCGACTGCCAGCTCTCCACCGGGCTCCCCGTCATCGACGAGGAGGACCGCACCTCCACGCTCTGGTACCGCATCCGCCTCCCCGGACCCACCACCGGCTGGCTCCCGGCCGTCCGCACCAGGGACCGCCCCGTGCTCCTCCCCTGCCCCTGACCCGCCGGTCCGCCGATCCGCCGATCCGCCGATCCACCGGGGGCAGCACCCCGGATCGTTCCGGATTCCCGGCCGACGCCGCTCCTTCTACCGTTTCGACGGCGTCCGCCAGTCCGGCCGGCCCAGCGTCCAGGGAGCAGCGATGCCGACCACCGCCACCACCCGCCGGCCGAGCGCCACCGTCCTCGGGCACGAGGAGCGCGAGGTACTCCACGCGGTCGGCTGCGGCCTGCGGGACGACGAGATCGCCGCCGCCCTGGCCGTCTCCGAGGCAGCCGTGGCCGGGCGCATCGCGCGGATCCTCGGGAAGCTCGGCCTGCGCGACCGGGCCGCCGCCATCGTCCACGCCTTCGACTGCGGACTGGTCGCCCCGGGCCGCGGCCCCCGCCCGCCGGTGGCGGGCCCGGTGCCGCGGAGCTCCACAGGCCGGACGGCCGGAGCGAAGGTGCAGATCTCCGTGCTCGGGCCGCTGCGGGCCCGGTACGACGGGCGGTCCCTGGACCTGGGGCACCTGCGCCAGCAGGCCGTCCTGGCGGCGCTGGCGCTGCGCGGCGGGCGGACGGTCAGTCAGCAGGAGCTGCTCGACGGCGTGTGGGGGTCGGAGCCGCCGTTCTCGAACGTGGTGCCGGTCCACGTCTACCGGTTGCGCAAGACCCTGCGCGGCGGGGGCGGCCCGGACGCGGTGATCGAGCACGACCGGTGCGGCTACCGCCTCGCCCCCGGCGCCGCCGAGGTGGACCTGGCGCGGATGGAGGGCCTGGTCACCGAGGCCGGGACGGCCCATCGGGCGGGTGACCCGGCCGAGGCGGTCCGGCTCTGCTCCCAGGCGCTGGACCTGTTCCGCGGGGAGCTGCTGGCCGGCCTGCCGGGCCCGCTCGCCGAACTGGAGCGGCTGCGCCTCACCGAGCGCAGGATCGCCGTCGCACAGCGGAAGTTGGAGTGGCAGCTGCGGCTGGGCCGGCACTGCGAGGCGATCGCCGAGCTGTTCGCGCTGTCCGCGGAGCACCCCCTCAACGAGCTGGTGGCCGCGATGCTGATGCGCGCGCTGTACGGGAGCGGCCGGCAGGCCGACGCCCTGGCCGTGTTCGACCGCGCCCGCCGCCGGCTGGCCGGCGACCTGGGGGTGCCGCCGAGCCGGATGCTGCGCCGGACGTTCCAGATGGTCCTGCGCGGGGACGAGGCCGGTCTCGGCCTCACCGGGCGCTGAGCCCGGTGGGCCGTCGGCCCCCGGTGGCCGGGGAGTCCCGGCCGCCGGGGGCCGACGGAGGGCCCGCGCGAGCGCCCCTCGGCTACCAGGGGTACCAGGCGCCGTTGTACCACTGCTCGCTGGCGCTGTCGTTGTGGTGGTCCATGTTGAAGTCTTCGGGGTAGTTCTTGACGTGGTTGTTCGGGTAGGTCCAGATGCCGGCGGACTCGTCGCAGACGTAGTCCCAGTGGCAGATCGTCTTGACGGGCACGTTGCCGAAGTTCCGGTCGGCACCGGCGAGCGGCGGGCCGATCAGGCCGCCGAAGGGCACGGCGCCGCCGTTGGCACCGGGCGGGCCCTGGCGCTTGGGGTCGGCGACGAGGATGGCGTTGACGTTGTCGAACGTGTTCCAGTTCTCGCTCACCCAGGTGTGCACCACGCCGGCTCCCAGCGAGTACCCGGCCATCTTGACGTGCTGGCCCGGACACGCGGCGCGCTGGTCGCGGACCAGCCGGTTCAGCTCGTTGACGCCCGCCCGGGCGCTCGCACCGTTGGGGATCTGGGTGGGATACCCGACGTGCTGCTGGATGTTGCCGTAGAACCCGTCGTTGTTCCACGAGCTGCCGGTGCCCCCGACGACGATCGTGTAGGTGCCCTCGCACGGGGCGGTCACCCGCGTGGTGGCCGCCTGTGCCGTGGCGCCCTGTGCCGCCGTGAGCCCGACGGTCAGCAGGATTCCGGCCGACGCGGCCGCGATCCTTCGTGCTCGCATTCGATCCTCCTACGCAGTTGGCGCCGACGCGTCCGCACTCCGGCGCGGTCCGCGGTCGGCCCAGGTCACCGGACCACCGTGGCAGCGACCGATGACATCCCGATGACGCCCCCGGTCACCGGGCGGCCACGGCCCGCGACGCGGCGGCACGGACCGGTGCCGCGGTGTCCGAAGCGGGATTCCTCACCCGCTTCCGCTCCGCCGCCCGGGGTGAAGTCCTACGTTGTCGAGCGTTCCCTCCCGCAGGCGGGGCGAGCGGAGGTACGCATCGTGTCGGACCGGGGTCGGCTGGTCGGCGGGCGGTAGCGGCCGGCCGAACACATCGGGCCGGCGGCATGGGGACGGCCCGGCGGACCGAGGACGAGATGCTCGGCCGGGACGTGGCACTGAAGCCTGCTGATGGGCGATCTGCGGCCCGCCCCCGGTTGACCTGCCGTCTCCCGTCCGCGACGTCCGCCGTCGGTTCGCCGCGGTGGCGCAGGTCCGCCCGTGATGGCGCTGTGAATAATCACTGTCGGATCATCGGAGCGCGGTGATAGTAATTCGGGGTGACCATGACACTCGAGTTCCCTGCTCTGCTGCGACTGATCGACGAACGGTCGACCGCCTTCCGCGCCGCGATCGCCTCCGCGCCCAGTCTCGACGCACAGGTACCGACCTGCCCCGAGTGGACGCTGTTCGATCTGGCACAGCACATCGGCGAGGGGCGCCGTGACTGGGCCGCCACCGTCGCCGCAGGGCCCGCTCCGGCCAAGTCCGCGGCGGAGGGCGCGTCGGCCGCGCCTCGGGAGCGCGAGGCCCTGCTGGCCTGGCTGTCGGAGTCCACGGAGCAGCTGGTGGAAGCGTTGCGGAAGGCCGGCCCGGATCGCGGTTGCTGGTCGTGGTGGGAGACGCTGCAGTCGCCGCACACCACCGGTGCCGTAGCCCGGCACCAGCTCCAGCAGATGGCGGTGCACACGTACGACGCCCAGATCACCGTCGGTACCCCGCAGCCGCTGCCGGTCGAGGTGGCGCTCGACGGCGTCGAGGAGTTCCTGTCCACCTGCGTCGCCACGACAAGTGCCTGGCCCCACAAGCCCGCTGCCATCGACTTCCATGCCTCCGAGGGTCGCTCCTGGCGCCTCTCGCTCTCTGCCGACGGCGCACGGACCGTCCGCCTCCCCGAGCCCGGCACCCCTCCCGCCTCCCTCTCGGCTCGGGGCACGGCCAACGAGCTGGTCCTCATCCTGCACAACCGCATCCCGATCGACTCCCTGGAGCTCGACGGCGACCGACGCGTCTTCGAGCAGCTCAGCGCCTGGGACCCGGGCGAGTAGGACGTGACGGCGCGCCACCCCGCACGCCCCGGAAGCTCAGTTGACATCGTCCTCCTCGAAGAGCACAGCCGTGAACAGGGGCACCGTTCACCCTGCGTACCCTTCCGGGCAACTGATGACAACGGTGTCAGCCGATGGCGGAACCGATAGGGGAGGAGACCGTCCCACACCACGCCGGCTGCGGGTCCGGCCGCCGGAACCGGGAACCGCGTCAGGGCGTCAGCGGGGAAGCTCTCCGGAGCCGCGCTGGATCAGACGGGTCGGGATCTGGAGCCGCTGGGGCTGCGCCTGCTCGCCGTCCATCCGCCGGAAGAGCAGGTCCGCCGCCATCCGCCCCATCGCGGTCGGGTCCTGCGCGACCACCGTCACCGGCACGGGGAGCATGTCGGCGAGCTCGAAGTCGTCGAAGCCGACCAGCGCCGGGTGCGTCCCGCGGGTGGCCAGATCGCGCAGGACGGCGACGGTCGCCCGGTTGTTGCCGCACATCAGCGCGGTCACCGGCTCGGGGCCGGCCAGCATCCGGTCGAGGGCGAAGCGGATGCCCAGCGGGTCGGGCCGGCCCATCGCCACCCAGTGCTCCCCCGTCCCGCACCCCGCGTCCGCCATCGCCTCGCGGTAGCCGGCCAGCCGCTCGGCGGCGGTGTAGATGCCGGGGGCGTCACCGAGGTAGCCGATCCGGCGGTGCCCCTGGCGGATCAGGTGACCGACCCCGTCCGCCACACCACCCCGGTTGTCGGCCAGGACGGTGTCCACCGACAGTCCCGCGGCGGGGCGGTCGACGCAGACCACCGCCGTACCCGCGGCGAGCTCGCCGGCCAGGTAGCCGTGGTCGGCCGAGGTCGGCACGATGATCAGCCCGTCGACCCGGCGCTCGCAGAACTCCAGGGCCAGCTCCTCCTCCCGAACCGGGTCCCCGACGGAGGAGGCGGTCAGCAGCAGCGAGTCGTGCGCGCGGGCGATCTCCTCGACCGCCCGGCCGAGCTGTGCGTAGAACGGGTCGGCGAGGTCCTCCAGGATCAGGCCGATGCACCGCGTCCGGCTGCCCTGTCGCAGCATCCGGGCACCGTCGTGACGGCGGAAGCGGAGCTGCTCGATCGCCGCGCGGACCTTGGCCTCGGTCTCCTTGCTCACGCCCGGCTCACCGTTCACCACGCGTGACACCGTCTTCAGAGCCACGCCCGCGACGGCCGCCACGTCCTTCATGGTCGGTCGCCCGGAGGGTTCCGGCCTGACGCGCTCCGCTCCGACTGGCATGACGAGACCGCCTCTTCCTGGACCTGGGTGCTACCAGCTGGACAGTAAGTCCACCAGGGTAGATAACCTTGCCGAAGGGTGGGCAACCGGGTCCGTCCCGCACCTCCGGATCCGGCCACGGCCGGGGGCGCGGGCCCTCGGCGACGGCGGAGAGGACGGAGAACGGCAGGACCTCCGCGCCGTCGGAAGTCTCCGGGCCGGGGGCACGGAGGTTCCGGGGGACGGAGGTCCCGAGCGTCGATGAAGCCGATCGGCCCCGAGGCGGGGCCGACGGGCGGGTCACTTCAGCGGGCGGCAGAGCAGCGCGTCGGGGACGCCGTGCTCGTTCCAGCGCCAGGTCATCGCGACGCCGGCGATGTACTCGTCGTCCTTGCACTGGCCCTTGTAGTAGCCGGCCGCCCAGTCGCTCTGCACCGACCCGCCGGTGGTGGGCCGGTTGTCGCCGTGGTCGAACCAGATGGTGCGGCCACCGGTCGGCAGCGGCGCGGCGGAGGGCCGGCAGACCAGGGCGACGATCGAGCCGTTGGCGCTGTAGCCGGCGGCGAAGGTGTCGTCCGGGCACTGGATCTTGTTGTAGCCCCAGGCCCAGTCACTGGTCACGTACTTCTCGCTGTTGACGACGGTCAAGTCGCCGCTGCCGGCGGCGGGCTCGTCGGCGTCGGTGCACAGACCGCTGCTGTTGCCGCGCCCGAGGGCGATCAGGCGCTCGCTGTCCGGGCAGGCGGCCTTGTAGTTTCCGTACGACCAGTCGCCCTTGGCGCGCATGGTGATCGAGAGGTTCTGGTCGCCGCCCGAGAGGCTGAGCATGTTCCAGTGGTCGACCTTGTCGACCTGGCCGGTCCTGCCCGGCGCGTTGACGAGCTGGTTCCAGCCGTCGACCCGCCAGTCGCCGCCGTCCTGGAGGCCGTAGCGCTTGCCCTTGGCGTCGTAGGAGATCAGGGCCCAGTTGTCGTTCGGCTTGCCGTTGGCGTCGGTCCAGCCGACCAGCGGCCACATGGCGAAGTCGGTGTCGTGGCTCGCCAGGATGTCGGTGAACCGGTCGAACCAGTCCTTCTCCTTGCCGTTGTCGGACCCGCGGCCGGCGGCGCCGAACTCGCTGATCCACACCGGGGCGGTGAAGTGCTGACCGGCCTCGGTGACGAACAGCGCCTGATCGCCGACGACCTTGACGAGCTCCTCGGGGCTGAGGTCCTGGTACCGGGGGTCGTTGGTCTCCCCGTTCTGCCAACCACCGCTCGCACCGGTGTGGTTGGGCCCGGTGTAGCCGTAGAAGTGCGCGGCGTAGACCAGCTTGCCCGACCGGACCAGGGTGTTCGACAGATGGCCGACCGGGGTGAGCATCGGACGGCCGTGGCTGAACATGCCCTGGGGGATGCCCTGCCAGTTGATGCCCTCCATGACGATCAGCATGTCCGGGTCGGCCTCGAGGATCGCGTTACCGGCCTCCTCGAACGCCTTGTAGAGGTCGTGGCTGTCACCCGTGCCCCAGTTGGGGTCGTCCCAGGTGTCGCGACGGACCTCGTTGCGCAGGTCGGCGCCGACCACCCGCTTGTTCGCCTTGTAGCGGTTCACCAGGAACACCCAGTCGTCGACCCACTGCTGGGTGGACTGACCGCTGTTCCACCGCTCGTTGCCGTCCAGGGAGCAGCAGAAGCGGTAGCTGGTGGTGTGGTTGTTGAGGACGACCGCGAAGCCGTCGGCCGTGAGCGCGGCGACCACGGCGTCGTAGACCTGCAGCGGGGTCTTGCCCCTGAGCTGCGGGTTGGCGGTGACCGCCGCGTCGGGCACCGTCGTGGTGTCGTGGATCATCGCGTTGGCGAACGGCAGCCGGACGCTGTTGATGCCCAGGCCGTGGAAGTCTGACATCAGCTGGGCCATCGGCACCCGGTCCAGACCGAGCGGGATGTTGTGCGACACCTGCCCCGCCTGGTTGTTCGCCGGGTCGTCGACGTCCCCGCTGCCCTCCCAGGTGCCCTGGGCGCCGGCCCAGTTGGCCGACTTCAGCTTGAAGCGGTCTCCCTTGGCGTCGACGGTGTACCGGCCTTGGGTGCTCAGCGGGCCCGTCCAGGACGCGGTGAGCTGTCCGCCCGTCAGCACCGGGGCGGTGACCGCGGAGTCGGCCGCGGCGGCGACCGGCACGGCGGTGACGCCGGGCACGCCCGCGAGGACGAGTGCCGCCGCGGCGACCGCGGCGGGCAGGATGCGGTTGACCGATCGCCGGACAACAGGAGCCGTACTGCTGGATCTCATGGTGCTTTCCCTCCAGGGGTTGGGGACGGTGGCGTCCCGGAGTGGTGCGACCGTGGATTGCTGCGGCCGGACCGTAGGGCGGTCCGGTGTCGGGGCGCGGCTGGTGGTGGCGATGGGGAGTACGGCTCGTCGTCCGACGTGGCCGGTTTCCGCCGTGCACGGCCGGCGGTGACGGGCACCGGCGGTGACGGGCACCGGCGGCTCGGTGCGGGTGTTCGGGCCCTGGTGGCCCGGGAGCGGGGCGGTGGCGCCCTCAGGGGAAGAGCGCCTGGATGCCCACGACGGCGCCGCCGCCGGCCCATTCGTCCCAGGGGAGGGGACGCAGGGTCAGCGGGCATGTCGCGGCCGCCTTGAGCAGCGCGAGGTGCAGGCCTCCTTGATGTGCGCGCCGAAGAGGTCGCAGGTGTCGAGCCCTTCACCGGTGACGACGACGCGCTCGGGCCCGACGAGGCTCACCAGGGTGGCGATGCCGACCCCGATGGCCCGGCCGGCCCGGACGAAGGCTCCCCGCGCGGCCCGGTCCCCGTCCCGCGCGAACTGCACCGTCCTCGGCCAGCATGGCGAGGACGGCGGTCTCGGCAGGCGCGGAGACCAGCGGCTGCGAGTGATTCGGAAACACGGCGGCAACGTACTCGCAATTAAATAACGTTGTCCAGTATTAGGTCGAAGCCCGGTTCGCGGAACGCGCGCCCGCCGTCGGCCTCCGCCTCCTCGCCGTGCCCGAGGGTGGCGGCCGTCTGGACCCGGACGAGGTCGAGGACGGCGCGCGCCCGGCGGTCGTCGGGCAGGTCGGCCATCGGGTGGGACCGCGAGGCGTCGTCGGCGCCGGCCGCCGCGGGCCGGCCGGGGTCAGCTCCGGACGCGGCTGACCCGCCCCTCGTCCCAGACCGGTTCGTCGGCCTCGACCACCCGGCCGTCCGCCCGGAAGACCAGGAAGCGGCTGAACACCCGGGCGAACCAGCGGTCGTGGGTGACCGCCACCACCGTCCCGGTGAACGCCGCCAGGGCCTCCTCCAGCGCCTCGGCCGAGATGAGGTCGAGGTTGTCGGTCGGCTCGTCCAGCAGCAGCAGCGTCGCCCCGGCCAGCTCCAGCAGCAGGATCTGGAACCGCGCCTGCTGGCCGCCCGACAGGGTCTCGAAGTTCTGCCGACCCGCGCCCGCCAGCCCGTACCGGCTCAGGGCCGACATCGCGCGCTCCAGGTCCAGCCCGGGGCGGTCGCCCTCGCCGGCGCCCAGGATCTCGGCCGGCGTCCGGCCGGCCCACTCCGGGTGCCGGTGCGTCTGGGCGAACAGCCCGGGCCGCACCCGTGCGCCCAGCCGACACTCGCCGGTGTGCGCCACCGTACCGGCCGCCTCCCCGCCGGCCTCGTCCAGCAGGCGCAGGAAGTGGCTCTTCCCGGACCCGTTCGACCCGAGCACGCAGACCCGGTCCCCGAAGAACACCTCCAGGTCGAACGGCCGCATCAGGCCGCTGAGTTCGAGTCCCTGGCAGGTGATCGCCCGGATGCCCGTCCGGCCGCCGCGCAGGTCCGGCGCGACCCGCTGGCGGCGCGGCGGCGCGGGCGGCGGCCCGGCCTCCTCGAACTTCGCCAGCCTGGTTTGCGCGGCGTGGTAGCGCGAGGCCATCTCGTCGCTGATCGAGGACTGCTGACGCAGCGTCCGGACCAGCTCCTTGAGCTGCTCGTGCTTCTCGCTCCAGCGCTGCCGCACCTCCGCCGCGCGCTGCCAGCGGGCCTCGCGGGCCTCGGCCCAGGTGGCGAACCCGCCACCGTGCGTCCAGGCCGTGCCGCCCTCCAGGGTGACCACCTGGCCGGCCGTGCGGCTCAGCACCTCCCGGTCGTGGGTGATCAGCAGCACGCCCTGCCGGGTCTGGGCGAGCTGCTCCTCCAGCCAGCGCTTGCCGGGCACGTCGAGGTAGTTGTCCGGCTCGTCCAGCAGCAGCAGTTCGGCCGGGCCCCGGAGCAGCGCCTCCAGGACGAGCCGCTTCTGCTCGCCGCCGGACAGCGTCGCCACCTCGCGGTACTGGGCCACCTGGAAGGGCGTGCCGAGCGCGCCGACCGTCACGGTGTCCCAGAGCACCTCGTAGTCGTAGCCCCCGGCCTCACCCCAGTCCACCAGCGCCTGCGCGTAGCGGAGCTGGGTGGGCTCGTCGTCGGCCTCCATCATCGCGAGCTCGGCCGCGTCGAGGGCGGCGGCCGTGGCCCGCAGCGGCGGTGGCGCGACGGTGAGCAGGAGGTCCCGGACCGTCCGGTCGTCGCGCAGGCTGCCGATGAACTGCGGCATCACCGCGACCGCGCCCTGGCTGCGGAACGACCCCCGCTGCGCGGGGAGTTCTCCCGCGAGGATGCGCAGCAGGGTGGTCTTGCCCGCGCCGTTGTCGCCGATGAGCGCGACGGTTTCGCCTGCCGGTACACGGAACGAGACGTCGTGGAAGAGCTCGCGACCGTCGGCGAGAACATGCCCGAGACTGGCGGCTTCGAGGTAGCCCATGCGCGGATTGTAGCGGCCGGACACTCGGTGGGCGATCCATTTTCGGCGATGCCTCCGGAGCGGGCCCGGCCGAACCGATGGATCACCAACTCTCGTTCATCAGATCATCGTTAGTCGCTCGATCGCGCAATTCACTCGCAAGTCGGAATGCCGGATAAAGGCCTTGTGCCATTCCTTGATCTGCGGAACGGTTGTACCCGAAGGAAGCGGAACCGCAGGGCGGGCGTGATCTCCCTCCGGCTTTCCCCGTGTTCGTCCGCGCCGCCGCGCTCCTTCCGATTCCGACCCTGCCGGCCCTGCCAGGAAGGCGAGAGATATCCCATGCCGTCCGATCTCGCTTCGCACTCCGACCACCACAGCTCGCGGTCCGGTCCGGCCACCGTCGCACTCGTCGGCGCGGAATTCGGCTGGGGCAGCTCGGGGAAGCTCAGTGCCGTGCTCTCCGCCCTGCGGGACCGGCCCACCCCTCCCCTGCGGTTCGTCGGGCTGGCCTCGGGGCTGGGCCGCCCGCTGCTCGCCGAGCACGCGGTGGCCGCCTGGCACGACCTGCCCGCCGATCCCGGGCGACTGGCCCCGGCCGTCGAGGAGTTCGTGCGGTCCCAGGGGGTGCGGGCCGCCGTGGTCGTACTGGACGGCGCCGCCGCGACGGCCCTGCTGGCGGCCGGCGTGCCCACGGTGTTCGTCGACAGCCTGCCCTTCCTCTGGTCCGAGGGCGACCGGGCCGCGCTGCCGCTCGACGCCACGGTGTACTGCGCGCAGAAGAGCGTCGAGCTGCCGCCCGAGTGCCTGGACGTGCTGGCCGACGCCCGGGCGCTGCGCTGGGTCGAGGCGGTCATCGCCGGGCCCCGCGGCCCGGATCCGGCGACCGGCCACCGCCGCCCCGGCCCCCGCCGCCCGTACCGGAGGGCGCTGGTCAGCCTGGGCGGGCTGCGCGCGCCGACGCTCGGCGATCCGGAGCACTACCCGCGCCTGGTCGTCCCCGCCGCCCTGGAGGCCCTCGCCGCCCACGGGGTCGAGGAGGTGCACATCGCCGGCAACCTGCCCGCCGAGCTGGCGGGCCGGCTGGTCGACGAGTCGGTCGCCCCGCCCCGGACGACCACCGGCCCGCTCGGCCACGGCGCCTTCCTGGAACGGCTGGCCGACAGTGACGTCCTGCTGACCTCCCCCGGGCTGACCACCCTGCTGGAGGCGGGCGGCCTGCGCGTCCCCACCGTCTGCCTGCCGCCGCAGAACCTCAGCCAGATCTTCAACGGCCGCTACCACGGCCAGGCGCTCGGGGCCCCGTTGCGGGTGCTCTGGCCCAAGGACGTGCTCGTCGAGGAGGAGGCGCTGGCGCTGCGCTCCGAGGGGGAGGACCGCGCGCTGGAGCTGATCTACGACTCGATCGGGAGGGCCGCGCTCGGCGACGACCGCCCGGCCGTCCGCCACGCCCTGCGCGACGGCGTCCTGGAGGCGCTGCGCCGGTCCACCGCGGTCGACGACTGGGGCGCGCTCACCACCGCGGTCGGCACCGGCGGAGCGGTCCAGGTGGCCGACGCCCTGCTCGGCGTCCTGGCCGCACCGGACCGGCCCGTCTGACCGCCCCTCCCGGGCGCACCGCCCGTCACCCGCCCCGCCCGTCCCGTGAGTCGTCTGGAAGGTCCCCCCTCCGTGCGTGCACGTGATCGCTACCTCTTCATCCGGATCCTGGAAGCCTGCAACGCCGACTGCTTCATGTGCGAGTTCGCACTCTCCCGCGACACCTTCCGCTTCTCCCGCGAGGACTTCGACGACCTGCTGCCCAAGGCCCGGGCGGCCGGCGTGGGCTACGTCCGGTTCACCGGCGGCGAGCCGCTGATGCACCCGCACGTGGTGGAGCTGGTCCGCTCGGGCGCCGCCGCCGGGATGAGGATGTCCCTCATCACCAACGGGTCGCTGCTGCCGCGGATGGCCGCCCCGCTGGCCGCGGCCGGCCTGGCACAGGTGATCGTCAGCCTGGACGGCTCCTCGGGCGCCACCCACGACGTCTACCGGCGCTCGCCCGGGATGTTCGACAGCGGGCTCGCCGGTCTGCGCGCCGCCGCCGAGCTCGGCGTGCTGCCCCGGGTCAACACCGTCGTCGGACCGCACAACTACACCGAGATGCCCGCACTGCAGGAGGTCCTGACCGGGGCGGGGGTGCGCCAGTGGGAGCTGTCCGCGCTCAAGCTCGACCGCAGCATCACCTACCCCGACGCCGACCACGTCCGCAGCGTCTGCGATCCGATCTACGACGCCGATCCGGCCGCGCTGCTCGTCCCGATGGGCAAGCGCTTCTACGGCGACACCCCGCAGGAGCAGGAGCGGTACTTCGCCGACTCCGTCACCCCGCGCGCGGCCGAACCGCTCTGCCACGTCGCGGACGACGTCATCTACGTCGACGGCAAGTACGGGCGGATGTACGCGTGCAGTTGCATCCCGCACCGGGAGGGCGACGACGGGCCGGGTGGCGCCCCGCTGCGGGAGCAGGGGGTGATCCAGCTGGACACCCCGGTCTTCCGGGCCCACGCCGAATGGTTCCGCGAACGCGGTCCCGCGGTGTGCAACGGGTGTTCCACCACCGCCGCCGGATACAGCGACGACGTGGCGCGACTGGGGGCGGTGGGCCCGTGGCACTACTGAGCTCCGGTCGGCAGGCTCCGGCCGCACCCGACCGACCGGCACCCCTGGACCCCGACACCGACCCGGCCACGCCCACCCGGCGCGCGCCCGCCGGCTCGGGGTCGGCGGCGGCCCACGGCTCGCCGCACGGCCCCCGTGTGCTGCTGAGCGCCCGGCCGGACCAACTGGACTCGACGCTCGCCCTGCGGCGGGTGGCCGCCCACCTCGGCGACCTCCGTCCGGTCGGCGCCGAGGACGTCGATCCGCCGCCGGTCGCCGCACTCGTCTGCGACGACGTGGCGAGGACGGAGCACCTGCTGGGCCTGGGCGTGCCGGTGGTGCACCTGATCTCGGGCCACCCGGTCGGCGGCCCGGCGACCGAGCGCCTGGCGGCCAGCACCCCGGCGGCCGACAACCCGGAGACCGACGCGCCGCCGGAGCGCGCCCTGGGGCGGGTCCACCGGCCCGGGTGGCTGCCGGCGGCCGGGCCCGCCGCCCGGGGCGTCCGGCCCACCGGAGTGCTCGCGCCGCAGCGCACCGGCCGGAGCCGGTCCCGCTCGGGCACCCTGCTGCTGCTCTCGCTCTGGCGCGTCCCCGCCGCCGAGGCGGAGGCCTTCGCCGAGGCGTCGCTGCCCGCCCTGGTGGCGGCCGCGCTGCACCGCACCGGGAGCTGCACCGTGGTCGCCGACACCGGGCTCGACCTGCTGCGATCCGCACTGGGCGGCCTCACCGGGCGGCCGGGCCTGCGGCTGGGCCTGGCCGCCGAGACCGACCCGGACGCGCTGCAGGCCGAGGCCGGCGTGTTCCTGGCCTCCCCGGTGCTCGGGGCGCTCGCCCTCGCCCAGGCGCGGCGGGCACCGCTGGCCCTGCTGCCGGCGCTCGGGCCCGCCCAGCGCGCCCTGGCCGGGCAGCTCGCCGGCGTCCTGCCCCTGCCCTCGGCCGAGGATCCCGCGGATCCGGGCCTGTGGGCGCAGTCCGGCGCCGGCGGCGCACCCGCCGCGGGCCCGTGGCACCTGCTCGACCCGGCCCTGGACGACCTGCGCGGCGCCCAGCGGGTCGCCCGCACGCTGCGCCAACTCGCGCTGGCTCCGCTGTGAGCCGCCGCGCGCCCCGATCCGCGCCCCGGACCCCACCCAGGGCCCGGCCTCGCCCTGATCCCCCACCCCGTCCGCCCGCCGGTCCGGCCCCACCCGTACCGGTCACCTCAGCAGCCCCAACCTCAGCACCCTCAGCACCCTCACACCCGTCGACCGCGTCGTACTGGAGCCGCCATGTCCGACACCCTTCGCGAACCCACGGCTGTCACCCGCCCCGAACTGATTCGTCCCAGGGTCCCGGAGAGCGACTGGGACGACTGGCGCTGGCACATGCGTCGGCGCATCACCACCCTCGACAAGGCCCGTCAGTGGATCAACCCGAGCCCCGACGAGGAGAAGGCCATCGCCGGGGTGGCGGGCAAGTACCGCTGGAGCGTCACCCCGTACTACGCCTCGCTGATGGACCCGGACGATCCCAGCTGCCCGGTCCGGCAGCAGGCGGTGCCCGCCCTCGGCGAGCTGATGGAGTTCCCCGGCGCCGAGGTGGACCCGGTCGGTGACACCTTCTACCGCAAGACCAACAGGGTGGTGCACAAGTACCCGGACCGGGTGATCATGCTGATCACCGAGGCGTGCCCGGTCTACTGCCGCCACTGCACCCGCAAGTTCCACACGACCGACGTCGACGGCACCTACTTCCGCGACGACGAGGGCGGTTCCTACGACGAGGACCTCCGCTACATCGCCGACCACCCCGAGATCCGGGACGTCCTGCTGACCGGCGGCGACCCGCTCTCCTACCAGGACGGCAAGCTGGAGGAGATCATCGCCGGTCTGCGGGCGATCCCCAGCGTGGAGATCATCCGGATCGGCAGCCGGTTCCCCGTGCTGCTGCCCCAGCGGATCACCGACGACCTCTGCGCGATGCTCGCCAAGTACCACCCGGTCTGGCTGAACACCCACTTCAACCACCCGAAGGAGATCACCCCGGAGGCCGCGGCGGCCGTCGACCGCCTGCTGCGGCACGGGATCCCGGTCGGGAACCAGACGGTGCTGCTGCGCGGGATCAACGACGACGTCGCCACCATGCGCACGCTGATGACCGAGCTGCTGCGGATCCGGGTCCGGCCGTACTACCTGTACCACTGCGACAACGTCACCGGGGTCTCGCACTTCATGACGTCCGTCGAGAAGGGCTGGGAGATCATGGCCGGCCTGCAGGGCCACATCACCGGGTTCGGCGTCCCCCAGTACGTCCTCACCACGAAGATCGGCAAGATCCCCATCCCGCCGCCCTCCTACACCCAGATCCCCGAAGGCCTGCTGCTCCGCAATCACCGAGGCCAGGAGATGGTCGTCGACGGTTCCGCGCAGCCGATCACGGAGTCGGACACCGCATGAGCTCACTCGACAAGCGGCTCGGGCAGCGCTTCCTGCCCTACGGCGCGAACTACCTCGACTGGTCCGACATGTCGGAGCTGCGGAAGGTGATCGAGCACCAGGTCCTCTTCCGCTACCAGACCGAGACCGAGAGCATGGCCTCCCGGCTGGAGCGGACGGTGGCCGAGCGGCTGGGCGCGGGCCACGCGCTGGCCGTCCACAACTGCACGGAGGCGCTGCGGCTCGCGCTGATCTCCACCCGCCCCGCCGTCGGGGACCTCGTGTACATCCCCGCGGTCACCTTCGTCGCGGTGGCCGGCGCGGTGCTGTCCTGCGGCCTGATCCCGGTGCTCGTCGACGCCGACGACTCGCTCTCGATGGACCCGACGCTGGTGCCGCCCGACGCGCAGCGGGTGATCGTCGCCCACATGGAGGGCACCGTCGCCCCACTGCCGGCCGGGGTGCCGTACCTCGTCGAGGACTGCGCGCAGTCGCTCGGCGCCCGCTTCCCCGACGGCCGGCAGGTCGGCACGGCGGGATACGCCGGGACGTTCAGCTTCCACCACAACAAGGTCCTCACCTCGGGCGAGGGCGGCCTGCTCGTCACCAACGACGAGGACGCCTGGTCGACCATGCGCTGCTACCACGACCACGGCTCGGCCCGGGTGCCGGGCCACTACCCGACGTGGAACCAGGACGCCCACTTCGGCGAGAACTTCGTGACCAGCGAGCAGGTCGCGGCCGTCCAGTGCCAGCAGTTCCGGCACCTCGACGAGCTGCTCGCGGGGCTGGAGCGGATGTACGCCATCGCGATGGGCGAGCTGCCCGACCGGCCCGACCTGGAGGTCCGGCCGCGGGCCGCCGGCGACGTCAAGGTCAGTCTGCGGTTCCGCTGCGAGAGCCGGGAGTTGCGGGACGCCGCGGTGGCGGCGCTCAGCGCCGCCGGCATCGCCAACTGGACGCTCGGGAAGTACCTGCTGCCCGACCACCCGGTGCTCACCGGCCGCCGTTCGCTCTACCGCGACGGCTTCCCGTGGAACCACGCCCCCGACGTCCCCCTGGCCCTCAGCCACGACGGCTTCGCCCGGACCAGGGACGTCCTGGACCGCACGCTGTGCGTACCGCTCTCCCCGGAACTGCCCGAGGAGGAGCAGGCCCTCGCGGCCAAGGCCGTCCGCCAGGTGCTGGAGTCGGTGTGAACGACACCGAGGTGCTGCTGATGGTGGACGACCGGCCGTCCTCCTTCACCCGCTACGCCGCCCGGGAACTGGCCGACCGGCTGGTCCTGCTGCGGTTCGCCGAGACGCGCCAGGACCTCTCGGAGGACTACCTCCTCGAAACCGCGCACCTGCCGGCCTTCTGGGTGCGCGAGGGCGCGGCGCCGGCCCAGGAGGCGCAGCGGTACCGGCAGTGGGCGGCGGGGCTGCCGGTACCGCCCACCCGGTTCTGCAACCCGTCGGAGCCCCGGCAGGCGGCGGCCCAGCGGTTCGCGGCGCTGGCCGGCCTCCCGCACCTGACGGAGCAGCAGGTGACCCTGGTCCGGGACAAGGCCGTCATGAAGGAGCGCTTCCGGCAACTCGGGCTGCGGACGGCGGAGTTCGCCAGGGTACGGTCGGGCGCCGAGATCGGGCGGTTCGCCGACCGGCACGGCTGGCCGGTGGTGCTCAAGCCGGTGGACTCGTTCGCCTGCGTGGACACCTACCGGCTGGCCGGGCCGGGGGACCTCGCCGGGATCGACCTCGGCGCCCGGCGCTGGATGGTGGAGGAGCACCTCGGCGGCACCGAGTGGGAGGTGTGCGCGATCGTGCTCGGCGGCGAGGTGCTGGACGCCTGGCCGAGCGCGATGCCCTGCCGCCCGCTGGACATCGTCGACGGCGCGATGAACGCCAACATCAGCGTCGGCACCGGCGACGGGCCGGCGGTCGACGTGCGGGCGCTGGTCCAGCGCGTCATCACCGGGATGGGCATCGACCACGGGTACGCCCACATGGAGTTCTTCCTGATCGACGGCGAGGTGTACGCGGGCGAGATCGGTGTCCGGCTGGCGGGCTGCGAGATCCCCGCCAACCACGGGCACGCGTACGGCTTCGACGTGTTCGGCGCGACGCTGGCGGTCTACCTCGGCCGCCGGCCGGAGCTCGACTACCGCGAGCGCCGCTGCGCGGGCGACCTGCTGCTGCCGCTGCCCGGGTCGGGGACGATCCGGCGGATCACCTCCCGGGAGGAGCTCCTGGGCCTGCCCGGGGTGGTCGACGCCGTCCTCAAGGTCGGTGCCGGTGACCGGGTGGCGGCCCGCCGGGCCTCGCACAACGCCTCGGGGTACGCCCATGTCGTGGGAGGGTCGGTCGCGGAGGTGGAGACCCGGATGCGCGAGGTGCTCGACCGGTTCACCATCGAGGTGGTACCGGCCCGGGAGGCCGATGCCGTCCCCACCTGACCCCGCCGGGCCGGCCGCCCGCGCAGCGGCCCGGCGCCCGACTCCGCCGCCCCCTAAGGCTGTTGAACGGAGACCGACCGCGTGACCCTCCCCTCCGGCGGCCTGCCCCGTCGCTTCCTCGACCTGCTCACCCGACCCCTGGTGGCCGGGCCGGCCTGGTGGAGCGTGGTCTCCAGGCTGCCGGTCTACCTGATGTCGCTGGCCCTCGTCCTGACGGTCCGTGAGCAGGGCGGCGGCTACGCCCAGGCCGGCCTGGTGGCCGCGCTGTACACGCTGGGGATGGCGCTCGGCAGTCCGCTGATCGCACGCCACCTCGACCGGCGCGGGCGGGCGGCGGTGCTGACGGCGACCGCCCTCGCCTACCCGGCGGCGCTCACCGTGCTGGTGTGGTTCACCCACCCCGGTGGCTGGGCCCAGCCCGCCGCGGCGGTCGTCGCCGGGGCGGTGCTGCCGCCGGCGAACGCCTGCATGCGCTCGCTCTGGGCGCGGCTGCCGCTGCGGGAGGAGGAACGCGAGACGGCCTACCTCTGGGAGGCCCTGCTGACCGAGGTACTGGTGATCAGCGCGCCACTGATGCTGGCGGCGCTGATGCTGGTCGGCTCGGCGGGCCTGGCGCTCACCACGGTCGCGGTGATCGGCGGCCTCGGCACGCTCGGGCTCGCGCACACCCGGCTGCCGGCCGGTACCGAAGCCGCCGGTACCGCCGACATCCGTGCCGACAGCGGCGCCGGCACGGCCCACCATGACACCGGCCCGTCCCGGTCCCCGGCCGCCGACGGACCCGCCGACCGGAGTGACCCGCGCCGGCTGCTGGGCCCCCTGCGGGAGCCGGCGCTGCTGGCGCTGACCGCCGTGATGGCCCTCTCCGCGGTGCCCATCGGCCTGCTGACCCTGGCCATCCCGGCCTTCGTCGACCGGCACGGGGCTCCCGGCGGCGCCGGCGTGGTCTACGCGTGCTGGGGGGTCGGCAGCGCCGTGGGTGCCCTCTGGCTCGGCCGCTCGCAGTCCGAGGTGGCGCCGCAGACGCGCTTCCCCCGGCTGCTGCTGGCCTACGCCCTCGGGACGGGTCTGACCCTGCTCGCCGGTTCCCAGCTCGGCCTCGCGCTGGCGCTGGCCGTGGGGAGCGCACCCATCGCGCTGGTCTCCGCCACCGAGATGACCCTGGTGAGCACAATCGCCGACGGCCGGTCCCTGGCCGAGGCGTTCACCTGGGCCTCGCTCGCCACCGTCCTCGGTGACGCGCTGGGCCAGCAGGCCGGCGGGCTGCTGATGGACCCGCTCGGGCCGCGCGCGGTGTTCGCCGTGGCGACCGGCACCGCCCTGGCGGCCGCCGCCCTGGCCTTCGCCTGCCGGGGGTTGCTGACCCGGCGGGCGGCGCCGATGGTGGAGTGCGCGGTATGACCGCCGGACCCGCCGGCCGCGGCCCCCCTCCTCCCCCCCCGGCTGCCCGGCCGCCTGCGCAGCGGCCCGCCGGCCCGTCGCACCCGCCGTCCCATCCGTCCTTCCCACGCCCCAGAGGTGGTCCACCATGAACGCCGCCCCCGCCGACCAACGGCCCGACCGACGGCCCGACACTCCCGGTCTGGCCGCCCTGTTCCGCACCGTCACCCGGCACCAGTTACCGCGGGCCGTGCGGGAGTTCCTGGACTCCCCGCAGCTCCTGCCGGTGCCGGTGCCCACCGACGACCGCGCCGACCTGGCGCAGAGCGTCGAGCTCGCCGGCCGGCTGTACGGCGGCCGGCGGCAACCGCACCCGCTCGACTTCGGGATCGTCCTCGGCGCGGCCGAGCTGCCCGAGGGGCTCGCCGAGCTGGCCCGACCGCTCGCCCGGACATGGGTGGCCGAGGAGGAGTTGGCGGACGTCGCGTCGTTCCGGGCGCGGCACAGCGGTTCGCTGCTGCTCGTCGGCCGCTACGACCGGCTCACCCTCGACCCCGTCCGGGACCTGCTGCTGGACACCTACCGCGGCCGGCGCCACGGGCTGACGCTGCTGAGCGGCCGGGACGACGCCTCGGTCGGCTGGAACATCGCCAAGCAGTACGCCGAACCGGCCCTCGACGTCGACGCGCTGGGCCTGTTCACCGACACCGACCGGCCGCCCCGGCTGCCCGGGGTCCAGGTCTTCGACGACCGTGACTTCGAGCGCGAGGACATCCAGGCCCGGATCCTCGGCACCCGGTGGCGGCGGGTGGCCTTCCAGGGGCACGGCAAGGACGACAGCGTCAACCTCGGCGAGTTCACCATCTGCGGCCTCAACGGCACGGCCACGGCCGTGCCCGGGCTGCTCGGCCCGCGCTGCGCCTACGGACTGCCCTGCTACAAGCCCGAGGACAAGCTCGTCCCGCTCAACCGGGTGGAGGCCGTGGAGCTGGTGCTCAGCGCGTGCAACAGCGGCCCGCTCGCGGACCTCGCGCTGTACGACCCCAAGTACCAGCTGCTGCTGAACGCGCTCGACGGCCCGGCCCGCACGGTGGTCTCGGCCGTGTCGGTGCACGACTCCGACCGGCCGGAGAACGTCGCCTGGATGCACGGCGCCCTGGTCGGCGCGGACTCCGTCGACACCCTCAACGCCAGCCTGGCCGGCTCGCACCCGTACCCGGCGTTCATGCGCTTCGGGCTGCCGTCGGCGCCGGAGGACACCCCGCCGCCGCCCGCCCCGGCGGACCACCGCCCCGACCCGCTGCTGCTCACCGTGGGCGCCCGGCTCACCGCCTACCTCGGCTCGGAGCTGCTGCCCCACAACCACCCGCTACGGCCCCGGCTGACCAGGCTCGCCCGGAAGGTCGACCTCTGGGTGGCGCGGCCGACCCATCTCGCCGACCAGTCGCCCGAGCAGATCCACGGCTCGCTGACGGCCGACCTGCAGTCCCTCGACCACGTGATCACCGAACAGGTCGCGGCCAACCCCGAGCACGAACTGATGAACTACCCGGCGCACTTCGGTGACCGCAGCAGCCTGGACCCGCAGGTGCGCGAGGTCACCTGCCACTGCGGCCGCCCCGCCCAGGAGTTCACCCGGCGCGGCCTGCTCCCGCACATCCTGGACACCACCTGCGCCGTCTGCATGCGCTGCGGCGACGTCACCTTCCGGCTCCCGGACTCCCCCGCGCTGCTCGCCCACGCCCCCGACGAGGTCGAGCAGGGCGGGGTGCTGGAGATCCGGGCCATGGTCACCGCGGCCCGGAGCGGCCCCGTCCGCCTCGGCCTCTTCGTCCCGAGCTACCTGCGCGAGGACACCACGGTCGAGCCGGTCACCACCCGGCTCCGGCTGACCGGGGGCCGGCCCGAGGAGGTGGGGTTCCGTGTGCGGTTCGCCGCCGACACCGCCCCGCAGGCCTACTACTTCACGGTGTTCGCCGTGCAGGACCTCGCCGTCTCGACGGCCCGGCGCCACTTCGGGGTCGTCCCCCGCAGCGCCTGACCCACCGCACAACCCAAGGAGAACCATGGAGAGCCAGACCAAGCCGGCGATCGAACTGATCGAGCAGAACGGCGAGGTGACCCTCAGCATCGGTGGCGAGCAGGCCATGCAGGCCTGGGAGCGGGACCTGATGTGGGCCAGCGCGGACATGCTCTGCGAGTACGGCAAGGACTTCTACGAGGTGGGGCTGGGCCTCGGCCTGTCCGCGCTGCGGATCGCGGGCAACCCGGCGACCCGCCGGCACACCGTGCTGGAGCTCTTCGACGAGGTCGAGGACCTCTTCCGGGCCCGCCACCCCGAGCTGCCCGGCAACCTCGCCATCGAGCGCGGCAACTTCTTCCAGCGGATCTTCGAGCTGCCGTCCGAGAGCATCGACGGGATGTTCTTCGACCCCGCCCTCGACATGGACGTCTGGACCGACGCCGAGCTGTGGGCCAGGACCATGCCCGAGGTCGTCCGGGTGCTGCGCCCCGGCGGAGTGTTCATCCCCTTCTTCAGCACCAAGCCGGAGCTGCGCTGGCAGTACCTGCCGCACTTCCGCTCGATCCGGGTCGAGCGGCACCCCTTCGTCGCCTACGACACCACCGAGTACACCCACGGCGGCACCAGCGGTGACGCCTTCATCCAGTGCTTCCTCAAGGACTGACCGGTCCACCGCTCCCCCTCGGCCGGTCCGGCCCGTGACCGCCGCCGGCCGACCCCCACCCACCCCGCGCACCGGCGCTGTTCCGGAGGTACCTCCCCCCATGAGCATCACCCTGACCAACGGCTCCCGCCCCGACCTGGGCATCCGGTCGGTGTTCCTCGCCGGCCCGTTCATCCAGCTCCTGGACCCGGAGACCGGAGAGATGTCCGCCGAGTCGCGGGCCCCGTTCGACATCCTGATCAAGCACTTCGAGTCGCAGGGACTCGCCGTGCACAACGCCCACCGGCGCGAGGCCTGGGGGGCGGAGCTGATGCGGCCGGAGCAGTGCACGAAGCTCGACCAGGACGAGATCCGCAAGGCCGACGTGTTCGTCGCCCTGCCCGGCCACCCCGCCTCGCCGGGCACCCACATCGAGATCGGCTGGGCCAGCGCCTTCGACAAGCCGATCGTGCTGCTGCTGGAGCGCGACCGGGAGTACACCTTCCTGGTCCAGGGCCTGCACACGGTGGCCTCGGTGGAGTACGTGGTTCACACGGACCTCGCCGCCGGCCTGGCGGCCGTCGACCGGGCGGTCGACCTGGCGGTACTGCGGCAGCGGGAGGGCAGCGGCGCCCGGTGACCGTCCTCCGACCGACTCCCGGTCCCGTCCCGTCCCGCACCCCGGGCCGGGACGGGACCCGTCCGGCCGTGCCGCCGCACCGCCCGGCCGGACGGCCGCCGTCCGCCGGCGCCCCGGGGCCGTCCGTGGGGCCGTCCCCAGACCCGTCCCCGGCCCCGGCCCCGTCCCCGGCCCCGGCCCCGTCCCTGGGCCACGGCTCCCGGGCGGCCCCCGCGGACTGCCCACCGGGCCGCCCACCGGGCCGTCCGCCGGCCCGGCTGCTGGCCGCGCTGCTCGCCTGCCTGGCGCTGGTCGCCACCGTGACGGGCTTCGCCCCGCCCGGCCGGGAGCGGTCCGCCGAACCGGTCGGCACACCGGCGGCGGCCGCCTACACCGTCGCGCTGACCGGGGACTCCTCGGGCGCCCGCTGGACCGGCCACGAGCGGGTGAGCTTCACCAATGTCTCGGCGGAGCCCCTCCCCGAGGTCTACCTGCGGCTGTGGGGCAACGCCCACGGGGGCTGCCCGGCGCCGGCCGTCACCGTGACACGCTTGGTCGGGGGCGCCGCGGCCACCCTGTCGGCCGACTGCACGGTGCTGCGGGTCGCCCTGCCGGCCCCGCTGCGCCCCGGGGGCCGCCACAGCATCGGCTTCGACCTCGACCTCAGGGCACCGGAACTCGCGGACAAGGCCGGGCGGTTCGGGCGGCACGGGGCGTACAGCCACTTCGGCAACGCCCTGCCGGTGCTCGCCGTGCGGGACGCCGACGGCTGGCACCTCGACCCGTTCACCGACACCGGGGAGTCCTTCTACGCGCTGGCCGCCGACTTCACCGTGGTGCTCGACCACCCGGCGGCCCTAGGGGTCCCGGCCTCCGGAAGCTCGGCCGACGGCCCGGGCGCCGCCGGACGGACCGTGACCACGGCGACGGCCCGGCAGGTGCGTGACTTCGCCTGGTCCGCAGGCCCGTTCGAGAGGAGTTCCGCGGTCTCGGCCGGCGGGGTCAGGGTCACCGTGCACGCGGTGGCCGGAGTCGGTGCGGCGGACGCCCGGACCATGCTCGACCTCGCCGTGTCCGCGCTGGACACGCACGCCCGCGCCTTCGGCGGCTACCCGTACGCGGAGCTGGACGTCGTGCTGGACGACGACCTCTGGTTCAGCGGCATGGAGTACCCGGGCTTCGTCCTGGACCGGGTGAAGACGACCGCCCTCGTCCACGAGATCGCGCACCAGTGGTGGTACGGCATCGTGGGCGACGACCAGTACCACCAGCCCTGGCTGGACGAGTCCTTCGCCGAGTACGCCACCGACCTCGCCCTCGGCCGGGACGGCTCGGACTGCTGGAGCCACGTCGCCTGGTCCGGCCCCGAGGAGCGGATCACCAACGGCATGGCCTACTGGGACGAGCACCCCGACCGGTACGGGGTGGTGGTCTACGACTACGGCGCCTGCGCGCTGCACGACCTGCGGCGGCTGATCGGCGCGGACGCGATGGCCCGCCTGCTCCGCGGCTACACCCGCGCGCACTGGTACGGCGTGAGCGACACCCCCGCGTTCCTGGCCGCCGCCGGGGCCGCCACCGCGGAGGACCTGGCTCCGTTCTGGGCGGCGCACCGGATCGGCGCCTGAGCGGCCCCGGCGCTCCGGATCCGCTCGGAAAAGCCCGGAGCCGCTCGGCAGGAGCCCGGAGCCGCTCAGGCAGAAGCCCGGAGCCGCGCCCGGGCTCCTGCCCGGCCACGGTCAGGAGACCAGGCTCTGCTCCTCCAGCTCCGTCAGCGTCACGGTGCACAGGCCGCCGCGCTCGGCCTTCACGTTCGTCACCTTGAGCTGGGTGCCCGGCAGCAGGATGAACTCCTCCTCGCCGGTGAACGCGGAGTAGCGCTGGATGCCCGCGGCCCGGACGGGGAGCACCTCGAACAGCGTCCGCCTGCCCCGGCTGCCGAGGAACCCCTTCGCCACGCCGAGCTCCGAGGTGCAGGAGGAGACGCCCCACCAGGTGACGGTCCGTCCGAGCGGGTACTGGGCGCGCAGGTCCAGCGAGACCCCGCGCCAGAGCGGCTCGGTGCGGGCCGGGAGCTGCGACACCGCCGAGAACAGCAGCCGCAGGTACGGGAGGTACGGCACGACCCGACTCCGGTCCGGTGCGCGCAGGATCGCGTTGATCTCCCGGTAGAACGCGGACTCGCAGGTGTAGAGGTGGAGCGCCGAGATGGCCTCGGCGGAGAGCCCGCCGGCCGCCGCCTCCTCCGCCCGCCTGCGGCCGAAGGCGTGCGACCGCTCGACGTGCCGGTCCAGACCGGACAGCAGCGCGGCCACCGGGGCGACGGCCTCGCGGAAGTCCATCAGCGGGGTGTCGAACACCCCGGTGATCGCGGGAAGGACGAGCCCCTCGTCCTTGACGCTCGCGAGCCGCTCCAGGTAGAGCTGGTGCAGCTCCATGGTGGAGGTGATGAACGCGCCCATGCGTTCGGCGAGATCGCCGCCCTCCCCGCCGCCCTGCGCCGCGCCCTCGTTCCACCCCTTGGCCGGCAGCCAGTCGATCCCCTCGGCGCCCAGCGAGGCGAGCGCCGCGTTCACCATGGCGAAGTGGTCGCCGTCGCAGAAGATGTCGCCCTGCGCGGCCGGGTTGGCGTGGTCGATGTGCCGGACCTCGACCCCGGGGTACTTCTGCTGGAGCCGGAGCACGACCTTCTTCAGGCTGCGGGCGTGCGCGCCCCACCACGCGAAGACGACGCCCCGGTCCTCCTCGTCCTCGGCGTCCTGCTTGGCCCGGAGGATCTCCTCCACGATCCGCTCGGCGACCGGGCGCCAGAACGCGGTGTGCCGGTCGGTCGCCGTCGATCCGTCGCTGCTCGCGGTGAGCGCCGCGTTCAGCAGCAGCACGCCCTGGGTGAGCATCGCCTGGAACCACTCCGGCGGCTGCACGGTGTCCTGTTCCTTCAGCAGCCCGCGTATGTCGGCGATCGGCGTCTTCTTGGGGATGCCGTGCTTCCACATCGCCGCCGCCTTGATGATGCAGCGGATGCTGACCACCCGGCCGAACTGGCTGTCCTTCCAGTCGTGGAAGGTGTTGTCGAACATGGCGATGCCGGTGGCGCTCTCCGGCCGCGGGTAGGGGTTCTGGCCGAAGACGACGACCTTCCACTTGTGCGGCGCGTTGGGCTTGAGCGCCTGGAAGGTCAGCTCGCGGACGGGGACGACCTCCGGGCCGCGCCCCGGGCCGATGAACGCGGCCGCGTCCGGCTGGGCCTCGATGACCGGCCTCAGCAGCGGAAGCCACGGTTCGCCGCCGCCCTTGAAGAGCTCCGCGAGCGCCAGCGGGTCGCTCGGGTCGGTCGGGGCGGACGGCGCGGGGGCGTGGGCATCGCTCATGGTGGTGTGACTCCGTACAGCCGTGGTTCGGCGGACGTGGCGGGGCGGCCGGACGGACCACCGCCGGGTGCCGGCGGTCGTTCGGTGAGGGCCCGTCACCTCCGCGGCGGACTCCACTGTTGTACCGGCCCGGTCCGACAGTCGGCCGTCCGGCCCCGTCGGCCCGCTTCCGCGCACCGCCGGTGCGGCACGCACCCGTTGTCGCCCTGTCAGTGGTCGGCGATAGCGTCGTCACCAGTTCGAGGAACCGTGTCCCGAAGGGGAGTGGAGCATGACCACCGATCGCCCGCAGACGCCGCTCAGGGTCGTGTTGACCGACCTCAACGCGCCGGTCGTGGAGGCCTGGCGAGCCGCGTTCGCCGACACTCCGGAGATCGAGATCCGCCAGGGGTCGATCCTCGACGAGGTCGTCGACGCCTGGGTCAGCCCGACCAACTCCCGCGGCCGGATGGACGGCGGGGTCGACGCGGCCGTCAAGCGGCACCTGGGCGCCGGCATCCAGTTGCGCGTGCAGCGGGCGATCCGGGACCGCTTCGCCGGGGCGCTGCCGGTCGGGAGCGCGGTGTGCGTGCCCTCCGGCGCCACCAACCCGACGTTCCTGATCTCCGCTCCGACCATGCAGGAGTCCTCGCAGAACGTGAGCGAGACCCTGAACGTGGCCCTGGCCTGCGCCGCCGCGTTCCAGGCCGTCCACCGGCAGAACACGGCGGCGCCGGGCAGTATCCGCTCGGTCGCCCTGGTCGGCATGGGCGCCCGGACCGGCCGGGTACCGGCCCGGGTCTGCGCCAACCTGATGTGGACGGGTTACACCCTGTTCAACGACCACACCTTCGAGGACGACGACGACCTGCGCGCCACCATCACCGCACAGCTCCACGACCTGGAGAGCGCGCCCCCCGCGCAGCGGATACGCATCACCCCGCCCGCCCGCCGCACCGGCCGCCGCTGACCGGGGGCGCCCGGCTCCCCCGCACCCTCCGTGACGACGAGCGCCCGGACCGGCCGCCGGGCCGGGCCGGTCCGCCCCGCCGCGCTCGCGGAGTCCGGCCGACCCCGGCAGGCTGGAAGGGGGACCGAATGGCGTCGCACCGTTCAGGAGGAGCCATGGACGCGGCCGAGCTGACCGGGACCTACACCTACCGGAGCTTCCTGGAGCTGCCGGACCCGGTCCAGGACTTCAACAGACTGCGGTTCGCGCAGTTGGAGCTGAGACTGACGGCCGCGCCGGACGGCACCGTCAGCGGCCTGCTGGTCTTCCCGGCGCCGCCGGGCACCGAGGCCGAGGCCATGGTCATGACCGGCCAGGTGTCGGGCTCCTCGCCGGTGGCCTTCACCCTCACCGGCAAGGGCCGGCCCGGCACCCCGATCTCGGACTTCCACTACGACTACGACGGCATCATCCTGCACCACTGGGACACGGGGGTGAACCAGCGGACCACCCTCGCCGGCACCGTCCTGCGCGCCGAGCCCCACGGCACCGGCGAGAACCTGGCCCCGGCCGGCCAGACCGCCGGCTTCCTCGCGGTGAAGCGCAACGCCTGACCCACCCCGGGCCGGGTCCGGCAGGACCTGCTCCCACCACGGCCGGGCCGATCTGCCACCGGCCCCGCCGTTCCAGGGCTGTTCGTCCAACTCCCTCCGCCCACAAGACAACTGAATCACCGCCAGTCATGCTCATGCTCGCAGGAGCTGTCCAGGCGCAGGCCCTACTATCGGTGGCGACACACGACTGACGCCGCGTCGGCGAGTCGTCCACCGTCACGCCTGCCCCACCAGCCACCCCTGCAAGGGAGCACCGTATGCCCCGGAGCCGGAAGCTCCATCGCCTCAGCAATCCCGACACCAGCGAGCGGCACGCCCAGCGGATGCTGTTCCGCCACCTCCGCGACGACACCAACGCGAACCGCGGCCGGATGGCCAAGCGGGTGCGCGAGCTCCAGCTCCTCCTGGCGATGGACCCGGTCGAGTTCGAGCAGCTGATAGCCCGGCTGATGGAGGCCATGGGCATGAAGGTCGAGCTCACCGCCCGCTCGCGGGACGGCGGCGTGGACGTGCGCGGGATCGACACGGATCCCTTCCGCGGCGGAAACGTGATCGTGCAGGTCAAGCGGTACCGGGACACCGTCACGCCGTCGGCCGTGCGGGACCTCTACGGCACGCTCCAGCACGACCGGGCCGCGACGAAGGGCGTCCTGGTCACCACCAGCCGGTTCGGCCCGAGCTCGCACCAGTTCGTGGCGGGCAAGCCCATCACCCTGATCAACGGCGCCGAACTGGTCGGCCTGCTCAAGCACCACGGTTTCCACGAGGTGTTCGCGGCCGCGCACCACGACTGCGCCGATGACGGTGCCGGTGACCAGGGCGGCGACGGCCTGTCCGGGATCGAGCTGGCCACCGAGCCCGCCCGGCTCCTCCTGCACTGGACCGGCGAGGAGGAGTACGACATCGCCGCCCTGGTGTGCCAGGGGAACAGGGCGCTGTCGGACGAGCACCTGGTCTTCTACAACAACGCCTCCACGCCGGACGGTTCGGTCCGGCTGGTGACCGGCTACGGCGACGCGAACGCCTGTCTGATGGTGGACTTCGACGCGCTCCCCGCCGACGCCGACCGGCTCGTCATCGTCGCCGCGGCCGACACCGCGAACCGTCCGAGCGCCACCATGGCCGGGTTCGCCGGACCGGCGCTGATCCTCGAAGCCGGCGCCGACCAGGCCCCGGCCGTCGTGCACCTGGCCGACGGCGCCGAGACCAACACCGCGATGCGCCTGGGCCGCTTCGACCGCGACCCCGCCGGGAACTGGGACTTCACCCCCGCGCTCGCCGGCTACCAGGGAGGACTGCACCAGGCCGTCGTCGCCTACGGCCTGGAGGTCGAGGACGCGTAGCCCCCGCCCGGGCCCGCGCCCGCCCCCGGCGTCACGCCGACAGATGGGCCTGGGCCACCAGGGCCGCGACCAGGCCCGCCGTGGCCAGCAGGAGGAGGGCCGCCGTCCAGGGGCGGCGGGCCCAGGCGGCCACGGCCGCCAGGACGAGGACGGCGGCCATCTCGCAGCCGATGAAGTCGCCGTCCCGCCGGTGCAGGCGGCGGATCGCCTCCTGCCCGGCCGGGCCGTCGTACGACCGGGCCCAGCCCTCCATGCCGGAGTCGAAGAGCCGGGCGACGAGCGCCCCGGCGACGAGCAGCAGCAGGAGGAGGCCCAGGGCCACATCGGCCCCGGTGCCGGTGCGCGCGGGCCGCCGCAGGCGCCCGGGGCGGGAGGGGGTCTCGTCCATCCGGCGATTCTGCCAAGCCGCCCGGCCGGATTCCTGAGTACCCGTACTCATCTCCGGGCGCGGGCGGGATCATGGCCGGATCCGCCGGGCGGGGCTGCCGCGACGGGCATCGTTTCCCTACGCTCAACCGTCATGCGTATACCCGCCCCCGCACTGAGGCGCGTGCGCCTCATCGCCGTCATCGCCCTGTTCCTCGGCCTGCTGGGCTTCGGCCACCCGGCCTCCGCCGCCGAGCCCCCGCCGTCGTTCACCCTGAGCGTGGACCACCCCGTCGTGACTCCCGGCCAGGTCGGCACGCTGACCGTGACCTTCACCAATCACCAGTCCAGTGACGTGCAGTTCCTCTACGTGACGACCTACGCCTCCGAACAGACCTCACCGACCCCGGCCGGCTCGCGTCCGGAATTCGTCTCCTGCACCGGTGACGCCAGCGCGTGCGGGTTCGAGCAGACCCTGTCGTACTTCAACATGACCGCACCCGTCGTGCCCATCGCCCCTGGCGAGAGCCGCAGCGTGCGGCTCGCCTACCGGTTCACCCCCGAGTCCGACTGCCACAGCCCCTCCGTCGTCGCCTTCGGCGTCCTCTACTTCTACTACGAGTACGCGCAGGGCACGCAGACCTACGAGGGCAGGCAGTGGATCGAGGCGGGCGGCAGCCCGACCATCGCCATGACCTGCCCGGCCGCCGCGTAGCACGGACGCGCCCCCGGGGCCGGACCCGAGTCGGGTCCGGCCCCGGGGGCGGGGGCGGGGGCGGGGACGGGGGCGGGGACGGGGTCAGGGCCGGATCGCGGACCAGGTCGCGGGCAGCGGGTCGAACCAGCCGATGACGCGGCCGCCGGGATCGTGAACCGACCGGGCGTTCGCGACGGGCGCGACGTACAGGTCGTCGACCCGGCGGGCCAGGGCGGCGATGGCGACCTGGAGCTGCATCCGGGCGAGGGCGGCGCCCGGGCAGTGGTGGGTCCCCATGCCGAAGCCGAGGTGGGCGTTCTCGCCGCGCCCGATGTCGAAGCTGTCCGGGTCGGTGAACGCGCGCTCGTCCCGGTTGGCCGCGCAGAGCGCTCCCACCGCGACCTCGCCGCGGCGGATCAGCGTGCCGCCGACCTCGACGTCCTCGGAGGCGTAGCGGGGGAAGGTCGAGGTGCTGTGGAACGGCGTGAAGCGGATCAGTTCCTCGACGGCGGAGGGTACGAGGTCCGGCCGGTGGCGCAGCCGCTCTAGCTCGGAGCGGTGGTGCATCAGCGCGCGTACGAAATTGGACAGCATCAGAACGGTGTTCTGGAGCCCGGGCAGGAGCAACCGCAGTGCGGCTATGACCAGTTGGCGGTCGGAGAGCCGCTCCTCGCCCTCGCCGCGGGCCCGGATCATGGCGCTCAGCAGGTCGTCGGCGCTCCGCCCGGCCGGGTCGCGGGCGGCGATCAGCTCCGCCAGCCGGCGGGCGAGGGCGCGCCGGTCCTCCTGGTCGGCCCCGGACGGGGGCGACGCGGTGGTGGCCGCTCCCAGCAGCCTGGCCCGCACTCCGGGGCGCTCCCCGGCGGGTATGTCGAGCAGTTCACAAAGGACTTCGGCGGCAAGGGGTTTGACGAATCCGGCCATCAGATCGGTGGTCGCCCGGGCCCCGGGTGGCCCGCCACGGTCGAGCCGGCCCAGCCCGTCCAGCAGCTCGTCGGCGATCTTCTCGGTCGCCCCGCGCAGCCGCTCGACCTGCCGGGGCTTGAGGCCGCCCCTGGTCACCCTGGTCACCTGCGCGGAGGTCGGCGCCGGCTCCCGCCCGGGTGCTGCCGCCGTGTTCGCGCCGGTGGCGGCGACCGGGCAGCGCGCGGCCGCGTCGGCGGCCGGACCGGCTCCGTCGGGCGGGGTGGCCGGGTCGGCCGGCGGGGTCAGCCCGAAGCGGCTGTCGGTCAGGATCCGGCGGACGTCGGCGTACCGGGAGCAGAGCCACGCCGAACCGAGGTCCCTGACCTCGACCCGGCCGAGCCCCTCGGTGTCCCGCAGGCCGGCGTAGCGGTGGTCGAGGTCGAGGAGGTGGGGCTCCCCGAAGGGGTAGCGAAGCACCTCCGGTGCGGATTCGGGGTGAGTCACCGTTCGTTCCTTCCTGCGACGCGACGGGCTCGGGCGGCCTGCGTGAGGCGTGCGTGAGGTGTGCGGACCGCGGGCGTTCAGGAGCGCGGCGCGACCTGCCAGCCGAAGCCGTCGTCGTCGCCCGAGGCCCCGCGGCTCCCGGCGGCCGGGGCGGCGGCGGTCGCCACGAGGCGGGCGGGCGACCGCCGCTTGTCCGAACCGGCCTTGGTGCCAGCGAAGTTGCTCATGGTCCTGCCTCCGGGGGTGCGGCGTGGGTGTCGGAAACCTGTATACAGGGGCTTTCCGGGCTGGTCAGCAGATTGCACCGGCCTCGGGCCGACATGGCAGGGACAGTCCGTCCGGCCGCCGGGAGGCCGGTTCAGGCCAGGCCTTCGGGAGTGCAGGAAGTGACCACTACCGCCCGCTCCGACCCGGGCCACAGCATGGGACCAGTCAGCAGCCCGCTGACGACCACCAGCCGAAGGAGACTGCGATGTCCGCGTTCGAGGAGCTTGAGGAACTGGTCAACACGATGGCTGCCGCCGAGCCGGCCGAGGTCGACGAGGACGGCCTCGGCGACGTGGCGTGGAAGGTCTCGTACTCGACCTTCTACAACAACTAGCAGTGCCGGCAGGGGCACTCGCCGCACCGCGCCGGAGGACCTCCTCCGGCCGGGCGACGGGTGCCCCTGCCTCGTCCGCCGCACCGTACCCCTACCGTCCGTGCGCGATGTGCGCCTGCGGATCCGCCCGGCGGGTCCCCGTCGATCCGAGGAGCTCGACCATGAACTTCGTCATTCCGGACGAGAAGGTCCAGCAGGGCGTCAAGGTCCTGCTGGACGACTACGTCCTCGTCAACAGCACCGACACCTTCGTCATCACCTACACCCCGGACAGCCGCGACCCGGCGGCCTGGCTGGCGCTCGCGCTCCGGCACCGGGGCTTCACGGCGCCGATCGTCCCGATGCGCAAGCTGGAGGACCCGGAGTTCGCCGGGCGCCTGGAGGCGGTGCTCCCCGACCCGGAGACGCTGCCGGGCCGTCTGGTGATCCTCACCCTGGAGCGCGACACCATGTCGCACTTCAACGTCTTCGAGAACGCGCTGCGGAGGTTCGGCGGCGACCGCACGATGATCCTGCGGATCATCAGCGCCTCCACCGCGTTCTTTACCAAGTCCCTCAACCTGGCGCCGGCGCAGCTGACCCGGTTCAACGCGACGCTGCTGGAGCGGGTGAAGCCGGCCCGCAAGGTGCGGGTCACCAGCCGGGGCGGCACCGACCTGACGATCGAGCTGGACGCGGACAAGTACCACTGGATCAGCAACCGGGGCGTCTGGCGGCCCGGCGGCTTCACCATCCTGCCGGCCGGCGAGGTCGCGACGTACCCGGTCACGGTCGACGGCGTGCTGGTCGCGGACGGCGCCTTCAACGCCAACATCATCACCCCGCTGAACGCCAGCCTGGCGGCCAACCCGGTCCGGGTGGAGATCGAGAACGGCCAGGCCGTCTCCCTCACCTGCGCCGACCCGGAGCTCGACGCGATGTTCCAGCTCTGCCTGAACAGCCCCTACGGCCGCAACGTCGGGGAGTTCGGCCTGGGCACCAACCGGGGCATCGACGAGTTCATCACCGCCAACTCGCACATCAACGAGCGGCGTTGCGGTGTCCACCTGGGCTTCGGCCAGCACAACCAGCGGGTCAGCAAGGTCCCGTACATCGCGGACGTCCACCTCGACCTGATCACCGCCGGCGCGCTGGTCTGGGTCGACGACGACCCGGAGCCGATCGACCTGGAGACCTTCACCGCGACCGACGCGGAGCACCCGGCGGACGCCTTGGACGAGGACATCACCGGCGACTGCTGCGGCCTGGGCTACGGCCAGCTCGAAGGCCTGGCCGCGTGCGTCGTCCCCGGCAGCCCGGTGCGGGTCCAGCGATGACGGCGGCGAACGGCACCGCCACGGTCGCCCCCGCGCCCGCCGCCGGAGCGTGCGCCGAGGTCTCCGCCCAGGTCTCCGCCGAGGTCTCCGCCCAGGACTTCGCCCGGCGCGGCTACGTGATCCTGCGCGGGGTCCTGGACGCCCCGGAGGTCGAGCGCGCCCGGGCCCTGTGCTCCGGCTACCTCACGGGCACCGGCTCGCAGGAGATGCTCACCAGCGACTTCCTCGCCGACGACTTCCTGGCCGGCATCGTGCTGCGCGAGCGCGTGGTGCGCGCCGCCAAGGAACTGCTGGGCGAGGACCACCCCGTGCTGTACCCGAACTGCACGGCGCGCAAGAACGTGTACGTCCCCTGGCACGTCGACGCGACCTTCGTCGGACCGACCGCCTCGTACGTCTGGGAGCCCGGGTTCGCCCACGTCCAGTGCGGGCTGTACCTCCAGGACAACGACCCGGTCGGCGGCGGCGGCATCGACGTGGTGCGCGCCTCGCACCTGATGTCCTTCGACGGATACGGCACCACCGAACCGGAGTTCGACATCCCGGCGCGGACGGTGGGCGAGTCGGATCTCCGCGAACGCGTCGATACCCGAGCGGGCGACGTCGTGATGTGGAACGCTCGTCTGATGCACACCAGCACCACCGTCCTGCGGGACCCGGGCCGGGAGAAGTTCGGGGTCTTCTTCAGCTACGCCCGGCCCCATGTGCGCGACAACCACCGCTTCCTGAGCCAGATCGCCGTGGACTCGATGCGGACGATGAACGGCGTCTCCCGGCTGATCCCCCGGCTGGCCGAGATCGCCCGGATGCGCTACCCGGAGAGCTTCCCGGCCTGGTTCGCCCAGGGAGCCACCGACGCGGGCGTCCGCATCCCCACGCTCTGAGAGGACCGGCGTGAAAGGACGAGCGACGTGACGACGACGGCACTGGCCGGCGGGGGTGAGCAGACCGCGGACCCGCCGGTCTTCCCCGACCGACCGTTCCGGGCCCTGTGGGCCGCGACCGGTCTCTCCCAGGTCGGTTCGGCGGTCAGCAACGTCACCATCCCGATGTGCGCGGCGGTCACGCTGGGCGCCTCGGCCCTGGAGATGACCTCGCTGGCGGTGGTCGAGGTGCTGCCGTCGCTGCTGATCAGGCTCCCGGCGGCGGCGTGGTCCGACGGGCTGCGCCGTCCGCGCGCGCCGATGATGGCGGCCTGCAACCTGGTGCAGGCCGCCATCATGGGGTCCGTACCGCTGCTCTGGTGGCTCGGGGCGCTGCACATCGTGCTGCTGCTGGCGCTGACCGCGGTGGCCTCGGCGGCGCTCGGGGTGTACTCCGCGCTGTCCAGTCCGCTGCTGGTGCAGATCGTCCCGAAGGCGAACCTGGTGGAGGCCAACGGGAAGATCTCGGCGACCCGCAGCGTCGCGGACATCAGCGGGCCCGCGCTCGGCGGCGCCCTGCTCGCCCGGGTCGCGGCGCCGTACGTGGTGCTGGTCGACGCGCTCTCCTTCCTGGCCTCCGCGGCCCTGCTCACCCGGGTCCGGCCCGCGAGCGCCGACGCCGGGCCGGCCGACGCGGTGGCCGGTGGGCCCGCGGGCGCCGCCGGTCCCACCGGAACCGCCGAAGGCGCCGTGCCGGCCGAGCCCGTGAAGACCGCGGAGACCGCGAGGACGTCCACGACCTGGAAGCAGCGGCTCGGCGCCGCCGCCAACGTCCGCCTCGCCCTCGCGATGGGCCGGCAGTCCGGGGTCCGGGCGGTGGTCACGGTGTCCTTCGTCAACGGGGTCACCCAGCCGGTGCTCGTGCTCTTCCTCGTGCACGCGGTGCACATGGGGCCGTCGCTGATCGGCTCGCTGCTGGCACTCGGCGCGGTCGGCGGGGTGACCGGCGGCATGCTCGTCGGCCGCGCGCAGAAGCGGTTCGGGTCGGGCCGCACGCTCGCCCTGGGCACCGCCGTCAGCCTGCTCTCGCTGGCCCTGCTGCCGTTCGCCGCCTCCGGGCCGAGCGCGATGGCCGGGCTGGTGCTGCTGGAACTCGCGGGCAGCTTCGGGGGGACGCTGCTGATCGCCAGTGTCTTCGGCAGCCTGCAGGCCGCGGCGCCGAAGGACCGGATCGCCCAGGTGATGGCGATGGCCTTCGTGCTGCTGCAGGCCGCCAGCCTGATCGGGGTGCCGGTCGGCGGCGCCCTGGCCGTCGCCTTCGGGACGCGGTGGGCGATGATCGCCGCGTTCGCGGTGATGGCCGCCGCACTGGGCCCCCAACTCGTCCGCTGGGCCCTGACCCGGTGGGCCCCGGATCCGCCCATCATCCTCTGACGGTCCTTCGGGAGCCGGGCCCCGCCCGGGGGCCGGCTCCGGGGGCCGGGCCCTGAACTCCGGCCCCCGGTACCGGTCCGGCCGCCCACCCACCGCGGTTCCGGTTCCTCGGAGCCGCGGTGACCGCGCGGCGGAACCGGCCCGGGACCGGCTCGCAACGACGTACGTGAAGGGGTCGGCGTGAGAACGCGACGCGTGAGGTCTGACCAGCCGGCCGGAAGGGGTCCGGGGCGCGACGGCGCCCGAGCCCCCCGGACCGGACCGCACGCCCCGGCCGGGAGCGGGTCCACCCATGTACTTGACCAAGACCACGGTTGACACCCCGGGCGCCGCGCCGCAGTCCGCGCGCGAGCTGCACCGGCACCTGCTGTGCAGCAGGGCCGGCACCGACTGCCTCCAGCACGCGCGGATCGACGTCCACGAGGGCTTCGTGGTGTTCAACCTCTATGTGCAGGCCCGCGACCTGCTGGACGCGGCGCGGGTGGCCGAGCAGCTCTGCTGCCGGACCATGGCCGGCGCCGGAACCTGCCCGAGCTGGGCCGTCCGCTCCACCGAGGTGGGGCCCTGAGGCCGCCGGGGACCGCGTTACTCCAGGTCGTCCGGGGTGATCCAGGCCCGCGAGACGGCCTGGGCGCCGGCCTGGAACCTGCTGCGCGCACCGAGCCTGGTGTGCAGGTCCGAGGCGACCCGGCGGGCCGTGCGGACCGAGACACCCAGCTGCCGGGCGATCGCCTCGTCGGTCAGCCCCGCGGCCAGCAGCCTGAGCACCTGGCGCTCCTGGCCGGAGAGCCCGACGTCGTCGCGCCGGCGCGCGGCGCCGAGCACGGTCGCGGACCGCCAGACCGAGTTGAACAGCGCGGTGAGGGCCGTGATGATCCCGACGCTGGAGATCACGACCGCCGCGGTGCCCTGCTCGTCGGCCGTGTCGAGCGGCACCACGGCCACCCGCCGGTCGACGATGAGCATCCGCAGGGGCAGCGACGCGGTGGTGCGCACCTCGCTGCCGAGCCCGCTGAGCCACTGGGCGTACTCCAGCGTCGGCCGGTGGTTGCGGACACTGTCCTGGTAGACCGTGCGCAACCGCACCCCGCGGTCGATCGCCTCGGCGTCCAGCGCCCGGCTGGCGTTGATGTTCTCCTCCGACTGGGCGCCGCCCGGCATGAAGGAGCTTGCCTCCCACTCGCAGCCGCGCGCGAGTTCGCTCAGCCGGTCGCGGATCGCCTCGATGCCGGACAGCCGCTCGATGCCCGGCTCCGTCTCGGCCGGGCGGCTCTCCGCGCGCTCGGCCAGCAGGGTGGACAGCGCGGCCGTCCCCTCCTCGATCTGCTGGTGCCGGCGGGCCATCTCGGCCTGCTGACGGGCCACCAGCGCCGAGAGTCCGATCTCCGGCCGGACGGCTCTTGGCCCGGGCCGGCCCGGGAACACCTGGAGCAGCGAGATGCCGGTGAGTTCGTCGAGCGCGACCCGGATCTGGGCGTGGTCCACGTCGAGCCGGCGGGCGAGGACGTCGAGGCTCTCGTCCGGGTGCTGGAGCATCGCGAGGTACACGGACTCGGCGAGGCTGCTCAGCCCAAGCCCTTCGAACATTGACCACTCCCTCCAGGGCTCGTCCGACCGTCCCGCCGGGACGCGGGTCGACCGTCCCGGCGAGGCGCGAATTCCGGACATGCCCTGACTCGGTCCGGCGGCTGACGTCGGCGCACAACCCCTGCTCTCGACGTGCACGCACTGAGTCCGGCAATTGACTTTCACAGACTGGCACTTGACGTGGCCACCCACAAGTGAGCCTGCGACGGCAGGCCGACGGCGGCGGCGCCGGCGGCCGGTGCGCCCCCCGCCGCGCCCGCCCCGGGGCGGCCCGGCCCGGCGGCCCGTCCGGCATCGTCGCGGGTCAGCGGCGCTCCGGGGCCGGTCCTCGGCCGGGCCCCGGCCGGGCCGGCGGCGGGGCCGAACGCCCGGTGGCAGGTTCCGGCCGGGCCGCGGCGCACCGGCACGGGCCCCGGCGCACTCACCCCGGTAGCAGCGCACGGCCACGCGCCCGGCGCCCTTTCGCACCACCGTCGGCCGCCGTTCCCGGCCGGCGGTGGTCACCACCGCGTTTCCGGCCTCCGCGCGGATTCCGGCCTCCGCGCGGGTGCGGGCCCCGCGTGCTTCCGGCCCCGCGCGCTTCGGTCCCCCGCCCGACCGCCGGCCGGTACGGCTACCGGGGCGCGGCGCCGCGCCGGGCCACCAGGTGGAACAGCCGGGCGAACCCGCGGTAGGGATCGCGCAGCCCGGCCTGCCACTCCAGCTCGCAGAGGTCCACGAACTCCTCCGGTGACGGCTCGTCACGGCGGTGGTCGGAGAAGACCCGCACGCCGAACCACTCCACCGTCGGAGCGCCGAGCCCGGCCAGCCGCCGGCCGAGGTCCTGCGGGGTGTCCGGCCGGGTCGGCAGGTACTGCCCGCCCCGCTCGCCGGACTCCAGCAGGGTCGCCAGCGCGCCCCGCCAGTCGCCCTGGAGCCCGTCGCGCATCGCCTGGGAGTCGCGGTTCACGGTGAGCAGCGAGAGCAGGCCGCCGGGCGCGGCCAGCCGGACCAGCGCGTCCAGCATCGGGCCCGGGTCGGTGAGGTAGAGCAGGACGCTGTGGCAGCAGACCAGGTCGAAGCCCGTCCCGACCAGGTCGGGCGCCGCTTCGCCCAGCCCCTGGACCAGGGTCACCCGCCGGCCGACCTCGGGGGGCTCCGCGGCGACCAGGTCGGCGGCGGCCCGCAGCAGGGTCTCGTCGTTGTCCACCACGGTCACCTCGTGCCCGGCCCGCGCCAGGAGGACCGCCTGCCGGCCGAAGCCGCCGCCGATGTCGACCACCCGGCAGGGGCGCTGCGGCAGGTGCCGGGCCAGCGCGCGGGTGACCAGGTCGAACCGGACCTCGCCGCGGATGCTCCGGGCGTGGTCGAGGTAGGCGTCGGCCCGCGCCTGCGCGGAGTCCGTCCAGAGGTTCCGCTCCGGCCAGGCGGCGGGTTTCGTCATCGGGGGTCGGTCCCTTCCTGGATGCCGTCGTGGTGCGGGCGCCGCGGGACCTCGGCCGGCCGGTCCCGGAGAGGCGCCGCGCAGCCAGTGTGCTGCTCCCGACGGGCCGTTGTCCCGGGCCGGCCGGTGGCCGAAACCTGCACCGGCATGAACCGGCCCGTTCCGCCCGGTCCGGCCGCTTCCGCCCGGCCGGAAACCGCCCCGGGCGCCGGTTCCGGGCGGCAGCAACCGACCACTTGCGCGCCGGGCGCCGGACCCCGACCGCGCCCCCGCCGGCCCCGCCCGCCCTCAGGACTGCTGCGCCGCCAGCGCGCAGAGCTCGGACCGGTTCGGCAGCCCGGTCTTGGCGATCAGGCTGGCGACGTGCTTCTCGACGGTGCGCGGCGAGATGTAGAGCCGGGCGGCGATGTCCTTGTTGCTGAGCCGGTCGGCCAGCAGCTGGAAGATCTCGTACTCACGGACCGTCATGCCCTTGAGCCGCAGCTGCGCCGGGATCCGGTTGCTGCCGGTGCGGTGCTGGCGGACGGGCGCGCCGATGGCCCGGAGCAGCGTCCGGCAGGCGCCGACGACGGCGGTGGCGGAGGTCTCCCGGAAGTGGTGCTCGGCCTCCCGGAGCCATCCCTCCGGGTCGCCCCAGCCCAGGGCGTGCGCCTCCTCGGCGATCAGCCGCTGTCCGAGGTGGCGGGCGGTGGGGTAGGGCGCACCGACCTCCTGGGCGAGCTGGGCGGCCCGGCCGGCCGCCTCGGGATCGCCCTCGCGGCCGAGCAGCACGGCGTCGGCGAGCAGGACGAAGTGCCGGTTCCACCGCATCCGGCCGGCCGAGCTGGCGGCCACCCGGTCGAGGCGGCCGCGGTCGAGGCGGCCGTCCAGCAGGTCGAGCAGCAGGCCGAGGCCGTGCCGGCCGCCGAGGTGGAAGGTGCTCGGGTTCTCGGCCTCCAGGGCCTGGAGGCCGGCCATGTCCCGGGCGGCCCGGTCCCGGTCCTCCTCCAGGAGGGCGCAGAACACCCGGGCCAGTCCGAGGGCGAGCGGCTCCTCGGGCGAGCCGCTGCCGCCCCAGCGGCCGAACTCGGTGAGCGACTCCTCCATGGCGGCCCGGTCGCCCTGATGGGCCGCCAGGACGGAGCGGGTCATCAGCAGGTAGCGGGCGACCGGGGTCAGCCGCAGCCGGGCCGCCATGGTCAGCGCCTCGTCGCCCAGCACCCGGGCCTCGGCGAACCGGCCGCAGAGCACGTCGTGCAGGGCGAGGATGCCGTCGAGGGTGTAGACGACGGTGACGGCGCCCAGGCGGCGGGCCTCGGTCCGGGCCTCGTCCAGGGTGGCGGTGCCGCCGTCGGCCAGCCAGCGGCTGCCGCCGAGCCGGGTGAGCGCGTACATCCGCTGGAGCGGCAGGCTGTGCCGCTCGGCGGTGTTCATGGCCCGTTCCAGGTAGGTGACCGCCTCGGCCGGGTCGCGCTCGCGGGCGACGACGCCCAGCAGCTCCCAGGCCTGGCAGGCGACCAGCGGCTGGTCGTGCTTCTCGGCGGTGTCGATCGCGGCGCGGGCCAGCCGTTCGGCCCGCTGAGTGCGGTCCTGGCCGGGGGTGTCGAGGCACAGGTAGGCCTCCACCACGTCGGTCAGCGCGGTGTGCGCCTCGTCCGGGTCCGGTCCGAGCAGGGCGCGGGCCCGCTCGATCTGGTTGTTGCCGTCGGCCCAGCGGCCCGCCATGTAGGCCACCTGTGCCAGCCGGGTGTGCAGGGCCGCCAGCCGGGGCGCGCCCAGACCGGCGCCGACCAGCTCCCGCAGGCTGCTCGCGAGGCTGAGCGCGCGGGTCAGCTCGCCGGTCTCGGCGAGGGCGGGCAGCAGGGCCTCCAGGGCCTCGGCGCGGGCGGCCGAGTCGGTGCCCCCGGCCAGCAGGGTCTCGGCCCGGTCGAGCAGGGTGACCGCGGAGCCGACCGTGCCGTTGGCGAGGGCGCGGCGGCCGGCCTCGGTGAACAGCCGGCCGGCCCGGACGGGGTCGCCGGCGTCGGCGCGCAGGGTCGCGGCCAGCGGGCACCAGTCGCCCTGGAGGTCGGGGTGGAGGGCCTCGATCGCGTCGGCGGCCTGGTGGGACAGGGCGGCCCGGGCGGTCGGGGTGAGCTGGGCGAGCAGTGCCTCGGCGGTCAGCGGGTGCTGGAAGGCGTACCAGTCGGGGGCGGGCTCGTCGGCCGCGACCAGCCGGGCGGTGACACCGGCGTGCAGGTGGCTGAGCAGGCTGCGGTCGTCGGCGCCGGTCATCAGCTGGAGCACCGACAGGGGGAAGCGCCGGCCGAGCACGGCGGCGGCGGAGAGCAGGGTCTGCCCCTGCGGGCCGAGTTCGTCGATGCGGTGGATGGCGCCTTCGAGGAGCGCCCTCGGCACGTTGCGGCGCAGGTTCCCGGCCACCCGCCAGGCGGTGTTCTCGCGGACCAGCGCGCCACCGGTGACGGCGCCCTGGAGGAGTTCCTCGACCAGGAACGGGATGCCGGCGCTGTCCTCCCGGATCTGCGTCAGCACTTCGGCGGGCACCAGGCCCGGCTCGGTGTCCAGGCAGGACGCGATCAGGCGGTTCACCTCGTCGTCGTCCAGCGGCGCCAGCCGGAAGACCGTTCCGCTGCGGCGGCGCCCGGCCGACTCGGCGAGCAGGAGTGCCTCGCCCGGTTCCGACCGGACGGTCGCCACCAGCATGACCGGCTGCTGTTCGAGGTTGTCGACGAGGTACTCGACGACGGCCAGCGTCTCGGTGTCGGCGTCGTGCAGGTCCTCCAGGACCAGCAGGCAGCCCTGGTCGCGGCCCGCGGAGGCGAGCAGCCGCAGGACGGCCTCGGCGAGCACCACGGTCGATCCCTGGTCCGGGGTGCCGGTGCTCCAGTCCGGGATGAGCCGGCCGAGCACCGGGCGGTAGGGGCCGAGGCTCGCTTCGTCCGGCGTCTCCCCGCCGCGTGAGAGCGGCATCAGCGCCTCGGTGAGCGGCCGGAGCGGCACCATCGGTCCGATGGTGCTGCTCCGGCCCCGCAGGACGCGGACTCCTGCGTCGACCGCCTCGCCGATCAGCTCGGCGACCAGTCGCGACTTACCGATTCCGCCCTCGCCGACCAGGAATGTGGTACAGCCGCGCGAGCGGCGGAGATCCCGCAGTGATTCGCCGAGTCCGGCGACTTCGGCATCACGGCCGATGAGATGGGCTGCCCGCACACGCATAGCCCCGGATAGTAGTCGCTCTCCCCGCGGAGCGTCGTGTTCATGTTCGGATCGGCCCTACGTGAGTGCAGGTCAGAACGGCACCGAGACAGTGGTGGTGATGGAGCCGAGGCCCACGACCACGCCGCTGCCGAGGCTCATTCCGGCCAGGGCCCGGGTCCGGGCGCAGGCCCCGTTCCGGCGGACCAGGCGGATCTCGCCGGCCGGGTCCGGGGTGGTCGCGGCCTGGTTCGTGGCCTCGCTGCGGACAGCACCGTTGTACAGGGAGTGGGACATGGGGCTTTCCTTTCCATTCGGGAAGCGGTGCGTGGTGATAAGTGGCGCTGTTCTCTGCTGTTTTGTTTTCGTTTCAGGTGGTCTTGTGCTATTCGGTCCTGTTTGTTTCTCTTCGGTTCTCTTCGGTTCTCTTCAGATGGTCGAAGGGGCCGGTGGGGGGCCGGGGGCCGCGTCCAGCAGCAGGACGGAGGGCACGGTGTCGGCGAAGCCCAGCCGGAGCAGCGCGTAGCCGATCCCGGAGAGCCCGGTGAGCAGCCCCGGCGTCGGCACCTGTCCGGGGGTCCCGCAGCGGGGTCCCCAGTCGTGGAGCTGTCCGAGGACCGTTCCGGCCCGGCCGGTCAGGCTGTTGCGCGCGCCGCGGTGGCCGCGCTCGGCGAGCGCCGCCAGCGCCTCCGCGGTGCCCAGCTCTCCGTGGCAGAGGCTGAGGTCCGCCACCGGCGGCTGTCCGGTGAGCCGGTGCACGGCGTCCCGCAGCGGGCTGTCGGGCTGCTCGGCGCACAGGCCCGCGTCGGCCGCCGCCAGCACGGTGCCGGCCGTCCCGGAGCACCAGCCGCCGGTGAGCCGGTCCGCCGCCAGGGCGGTGGTCAGCCGGGCCCGGCCGGCGGCGGCGAACCGCGCGCCGCGCGGGCCGCCGGTGAACCGGGCGTGCCGGGTGAGCGCCCAGCCGATCCCGGCCTCCCCGAAGGCGAAGCCGACCCGGTCCGGCGCCGCGGCGCCGAGCGGACCGGGCGGCGGCAGGCCGAGCAGCCGCTCGGCGATCCGGTCCGCGAGCTCGGCGGCCCGCTCCAGCCCGCGCTCGCGGTGCACCGCGTGCAGGGCCGCGAGCGCCCCGGCCAGGCCCGCCGAGACGCCGGGCCGGGCCTCCTCGTCGAGCGCCGCCACGGCCAGCGCGTCCAGGGCGGCCGGCAGGCAGTCGGCGAGGCCCTCGTCGACCAGGCCGGCCAGCCGGGCGAGCGAGTAGCAGAGGCCGCCCAGGCCCTCGAAGCCGCCCGGGCCCACCGCCAGGCTCAGCTCCGGGTCGGCGGCGGCCGCGGCGACGAGGTCGGGCAGCGGGGCGACCGCCGCCCGGGCCAGACCGGTGTGGCGGGCGGAGCCGGTCAGCGCGCCGAGCTGGGCCAGGAACAGCGCCACCCCGCAGTAGCCCTGGGCGAGCCCGGCGCCCATCGGCAGCACCGTCCAGTGCTCGTCGACGGCCTCCAGGCCGATCCAGTTGACCCGCCCGTGGCCGCTCACGGAGCGGCCGGCGATCTCGTCGGCGATCCCGGAGGCGGCGGCGAGCAGCGCGGACGGCTCCGGGACGGCGGCGGGCGAGGGGCGGGTGCGCCCACCCGTCCGGTGCCGGGGGCCGGTGGCGTCCGGCCCGACGGAGGCCAGCGTGGCCGAAATGATCCATTCCTGGTCGTGGCGGTCGACGGTGTTCATGCCGTCGAGCTTCGCCCGCGCGGTGGCGAGGCCGGAGGTGTCCAGGACGCCGGGCACCGGGCTCCCGTCCGAGGCGAACACCGCGGGCTCGCCGGGCCGGTGGAAGAAGACCGGGACGTCGCCGTCCCACAGGTCGGCGATCTCGTGCTCGATCAGGGCCTGCCGGGCCGGGTCGCCCTGCGATTCGGCCCAGAGCACCGCGAACAGGGCGTCGCGGTCGAGCCCGTCGCCCAGCAGCTGCGGGTGGGTCGCCTCGGCCAGCAGGGTGGCGTAGAGCATCGTCGGGCGGATCACGAGCCGGCCGACGGCCGCCGCCCCGGTGGCCAGCAGCCCGGCCGGGTCGGCGAGTTCGGCCCGGTGCCGGACGACAGCGTCGTACCCGGCGCGGAACCCGGCCAGCGTCGCGGAGAGCCGGTCCGCGCTGCCGGCTCCCGGCACGACGCCGTACGGCCGGTTCTTGGCACCGGTGAACGGCGCCCCGCGGCGCACCAGGCGCATCTCGTCGGTGCCGGTCTCCTCCCAGACCATCCGGGTGTTGGGGAACTCCCCGCCCGGCGCGGCGCCGAGGGCGGAGACGTCGACCGCGCCCAGCTCACCGACCAGCAGCTGGGGCAGCAGGCAGGTGCGGTGCACCGAGGCGGCGTGCGCCGCGGCCGCCGGGTCCGGCAGGGTGGTGCTCCCCTCGCCGAGGACAGGGTGCAGCAGCGTCTCCACGTCGACGAGCACCGGCTGGTCGCCGTGCGCGAGGAGGTTCTCGCAGTGCAGGTCCACCCCTTCGAGGGTGTAGGCGAGGGCGAGCAGGGCGCCCTGGCGGCGGTGGAACCGATCGATCTCGACCAGCGAGCGGCAGGGCCGGTGCTCGATGAACTCCAGCCAGCCGTAGCCGTCCCCGCCGACCCAGCGCGGGGTGCGCGGCGCCAGGCCCGGCACCTTGGCGTCCAGCCAGTCCGTCATGGCGTCCAGGAGCGCGTGCTGGCCGATCGGCCGGGGCTTGTAGACCGCGGTGGCGCCGGCGGCGAACCGCAGCACCGCCACCGACCGGCCCTGCTGGTGGAGGTCCCCGCGGCCCAGCTCGACGGCGGCCAGCGGGCCCTGGTCCCGGCCGTCGAACAGCCCCGCGGTCAGCGCCGGCCGGTCGGCGGCGAGCCGGGTCAGCAGCTCCGCGCCGGAGCGGGCGGTGTGACGGGACGTCCGGGCCATCAGCCGGGCGAGCACCGGGTAGCGGGTGAACAGCCGGGCCAGTCCGGCCCGGGTGCCGGTGCGGGCCGCGAAGTCGGCGAACCGGTCCGCGCCGGTGGCGCCGGCCAGGCCGCCCGCGTCCCGGGCGGCGGCGAGCTCCACGACCAGTGTCCGGGCCGCCTCGCCGGCGAGGCGCTCGGCCAGCCAGCGCGAGTACGCCGGGGCGAACACCGCCAGGTCGGCCGGATCGGCGCCGCCCGCCAGCGCCCGCGCCGTCAGCTCGGCGGTGGCGGCCGCCACCAGCGGGCGCAGCAGCGGTGCGAACACCGTCGCCCCCTCGCCCGCTTCGAGCGGCACGCCCCCGGGGTGCTCCGGCGCGCCGGCGACGGCCCGCTCCGCGAAGACCGCCCACGACGGCTTGGCCAGCCGGCCGGCCAGGCGCTCCGGCGCCTCGGCGGCGAGTGCCGCGGCCAGCCCCGGGTCGACGCCCAGCCGGGCCAGCCGGGCGGCCTCGCAGGCCTGCTCGACCGCCGAGCGGGTGCGTGCCCCGGCCGTCGGGCCCGCCGCCGGCGCCACCGGCGGGTGCGGGGCCGACAGCCGTTCGCGCAGCGTCGCGGCCGGCGCCCACCAGGAGGGCGCCGGCCCTGAGGCCCGGGAAGCGGTGTCGGTTGTGGTCACGTCCGCCACCCTTCCAGCGGCACGACCCTCCGTACAGGGGAGCACCACCCGTAGATTTCGCCGCGGACTACCCAGACGCCGTACCCGGCGTGCCCCAGCTTTGCGCGCCCGGGTGGTCGGACGGGTCGCGGGGGCGGGCGCCGGGTCGGTCCGGGGGGCCGCCGGGACCGCGCGGAGCTGCGGCGGAGCGGTCCCGCGGCCACCCGCGGCGCCACCCGCCGCACCCGGTCGCGGCGGGGCGGCGGCGGGCGACGGCGGGTGCGGCCGGGGGCGGGGGTCCGCGGTCGCACGGGCGCGCCGCCCCCGGTGGGCGGCAGCGGGCCGCCCCCACCCTTCGGGCCCGCCGCCCCGTACCGGACGGACCGGGACGATTCCCCGGCGGATCCGGACGGGGCGCCCGGCACCGTCCGCGCGACGGGGGCCGTCCGGACCGGCCCCGGCGCCCCCCGCGGCGGGGAATGCGGGTGATCGCGCCCCATGCGGCACGGCGCACCGGAAGCGAAGACTCCTCGCCGAGAGGTTCACCCCGCTGACCGAGGAGTGCACATGGGCAACCCCCTGCCGCTTTGTGTCGTGGCCCTGGACCCGGTGCTGGAAGCCGGCGCCGTCAGCGCGCTGTCCGGCAACCCGGACATCGCCCTGGTCCAGCCCGAGGAGAAGGCCGACGTCGCCGTCGTCCTGGTCGACCGGGTGGACCGTCAGGAGCTCGACCTGGTGACCGCGACGCGCACCGGACCGCACCGGCCCGCCGTCGTCGTGATCGCCGCCGACCTGTCCCCGGCCGAGGCCGCGGACGCCATCAACGCCGGGGCCCGCGGCCTGCTGCGCCGGCGCGAGGTCAACGCCGACCGGCTGGCGCGGACGGTGCTCACCGTGGCCGGCGGCGACTGCACGGTGCCGCCCGACCTGATCGACGGGCTCCTCGACCACGGCACCGACCTCGACCCGCACCCCGGCGCCCGCGGCCACGGCCCCGGCTGGGGCCTGGACGAACGGGAGCGCGCCGTCCTGCGGCTGGTGGCCGACGGCCACGAGACCGACGAGATCGCCCGGGCGCTCTGCTACTCCGCACGGACCGTCACCACCGTGGTCCGCGACATCACCCAGCGGTTCCGGCTGCGCAACCGCGCCCACGCGGTGGCCTACGCCCTGCGGGCGGGTCTGCTGTGAGCGCCCTCGCCCTCGCCACCAGGCCAGAGACCGAGCGGCGGCCCGCCACCGCCCTGCGCGTCCACCTCGGCCCGGCGGGCGGGCCGGCCCGCGAGAAGGTGGCCGCCAACCTGCGCCGGGCCGGCATCGAACTCGCGGCCGGCCACTCCGGGGCCACCGTCCGGGTGGCCGCCGGGCCGACGCCCGGCGCCGCGCTGGACGGCTGGCCGGAGCCCGACGGCCGCCCGCTGCTGCTGGTCGCCGACACCTTCACGGCCGACGGGGTCCGGCGGGCCGTCCGCGCCGGCGCGGTGGCCATGCTGCAGTCCGCCGAGGCCACCCCGGAACGCCTGCTCACCGCCGTCCGCTGCGCCCGGCACGGCGAGGGCCGGATGCCCTACGGCGTCCTGGTCGGCCTGCTCGGCCCGGCGGAGGACGGCGCGCCCGCCCCGCGCCGGCCCGCCCCCGACTCCCCGCTGACGGCCCGGCAGACCGCCGTCCTCGGCCTGGTCGCCGAGGGCCACGGGAACGCGGCCATCGCCCGCGAACTCTCCTGCTCCGAGCACACCGTGAAGAACGTCATCTACGACCTGATGGCCCGGCTCCAGGTCCGCAACCGGGCCCACGCGGTGGCCCACGCCGTCCGCACCGGGCTGATCTGACCCGGCGACGCCCCGGCCCGCCGCGGCCGGAGCCGCCGAACAGAGACATTGACGCAGCAAAAGCGGCGCCCCGCGCTGCCGCTCCTTCCCTACTCCCCCGCCGCACCCGACCGGCAAGCTCCGGTTGTGCCCCGACCACCCGGGGCGCGCGACGTTCTGACTACCCCTTGGAGGTGAGCCGGTGGACCGCGGTGACGTCCGGACGACATCGTTCTCGCAGCAACGGCTGTGGTTCCTCGACCAGCTGCGGCCCGGTACGGCGGATCATCTGCTGCCGCTGGCCCTGCGCCTGCGCGGCGGCGTCGACGCCGCCGCCCTCGCCGCCGCCCTGACCGCCGTGGTCGCCCGGCACGAGGTGCTGCGCACCCGGTACGCGGCCGCCGACGGCGAGCCGGTGGCCCGGGTGGCGCCCGCCGTCGAGGTCCCGCTGGAGACCGTCGAGGCGCCCGCCCCCGGCGAAGCCGGCATCACCGCCGTCCTCGACCTGGTGCTGCACCGGCCGATCGAGCTGACCACCGCGCCGCCGCTGCGGGCCACCCTGGCCCGGCTCGCGGCCGACGACCACCTGCTGGTCGTCGTGGTGCACCACATCGCCTTCGACTTCTCCTCCTGGAACGTCTTCACCCGCGAGCTGGCGGCCGCCTACCGCGCGGCGACCACCGGCGGCCCCGACGGCCTGCCGGACCTCCCGCTCCAGTACGCCGACTTCGCGGCCCGCCAGCACGAGCGCACCACCGGACCCCGGCTCGCCCGGCAGCTCGGCTACTGGGGCTCCCGGCTGGCCGGGCTGCCGCCCCTGGAGCTGCCCACCGACCGCGCCCGGCCCGCCGAGTGGGACGGCGCCGCCGCGGTGGCCCGGTTCACCCTCCCCGCCGAGTTGGTGGCACGCGCCGACCAGCTGGCCCGGTCCCGGCGCGCCACCCGGTTCATGGTGCTGCTGGCCGCCTTCCAGGCCCAGCTGGGCCGGTACAGCGGGCAGAGCGACTTCGCCGTCGGCACCCCGGTCGCCGGCCGGGGCCAGGCCGCCACCCGGGACCTCATCGGCCCGTTCGTCAACACCGTGGTGCTGCGCGCCGACCTGTCGGGCCGGCCGAGCTTCGGCGAGCTGGTGGACCGGGTCCGCAGCGGCTCCCTCGCCGACCTCTCGCACGCCGAGACGCCGTTCGAACGCGTCGTCACCGAGCTGGCCCCGGACCGCGACCTCAGCCGCAACCCGCTCTTCCAGGTCTCCTTCCTGACCCTCGACTCCCAGGCCGAACCGCCCGCGCTGCCCGGCCTGGACGTCGAGCTGGTGCCCACCCCCGTCGCCGGGACGCCGTTCGACCTGGCGCTGGACCTGCTCGGCCGCCCCGACGGCAGCCTGGGCCTGCGCCTGCAGTACGCCACCGCGCTGTTCGCCCCCGAGACGGCGGCCCGCCTCACCGAGGACTACGTCGGGCTGCTGCGCGAGGTGCTCGCCGCCCCGGACGAACCGCTGGCCCTCGCCACCGCCCGGCTGGCGCCGCTGCCCTCCGGCGAGCGCCGCCGCCGGCTCGCGCTCGGCCTCGGCGCCGCCCGCGAGGTGCCCTCCCCCACCGTCACCGACCTCTTCGAACGGCAGGCCCGCAGCACCCCGGACGCCATCGCCGTCCGCTCCACGGACGGCGAGCTGAGCTACGCCGGACTCGACGCCCGGGCCGACCGCCTGGCGCACCGGCTGCGCGGCCTCGGCGTCGCCCGCGGCGTCCGGGTCGGCGTCCTGCTGGAGCGCGGCACCGGCCTGCTCACCGCGCTGCTCGCCGTCCTCAAGGCGGACGGCGTCTACGTCCCGCTCGACCCGATGCACCCGGTGAAGCGGATCGGCTACCTGGTCGAGGACACCGGGGCGGCCGTGGTGGTCACCACCGGCGCGCTGGCCGGCCGGGTGGCGGACACCGCCGCGACCACCCTGCTGCTCGACGGCGACGGCCCGCAGACCGGCCCGGTGACCCGGCCGGACCGGCTCGACCGGACCACCGGCCAGGACGACCTCGCCTACGTCTTCCACACGTCCGGCTCGACCGGCATGCCCAAGGGCGTGCAGATCCCGCACCGGGCGCTGACCAACTTCCTCCGGTCGATGGCCGCCCGGCTGGAGCTGCCGCCGCACGCCACCGTCCTCGGACTGACCACCGCCTCCTTCGACCCCTCGATGCTGGAGCTCTGCCTGCCGCTGCTCACCGGCGCCCGGCTGGTGCTCGCCGACACCGAGCAGGCCCGCGACCCCGAGCGGCTGATCCGCCTGATCGGCGAGGCCCGCCCGCACGTCGTCCAGGCCACCCCCTCGATGCTGCGGATGCTGACCGACACCGGCTGGCTGCCCGCTCCCGGCCTCACCGTGCTCTCCGGCGGCGAGAAGCTGCACACCGAGCTGGCGGCGACGCTCGCCGCCGGCGGCGCCCCGGTGTGGGACCTCTACGGGCCGACCGAGGCCACCATCTGGACCAGCGTGGCCCGCCACGGCGCCGACGGACAGGTGCTGAGCTGGGCCGCGGTGGACAACACCAGCGTCCGGGTGCTCGACGACCGGCTGGAGCCGGTGGCCGAGGGCGGCACCGGGCAGGTCTGCATCGGCGGCGACGGCCTCGCCTGGGGCTACCGCGGGCGGCCCGGCCAGACCGCCGGCGCCTTCCTCCCCGACCCGCACGCCACCGTCCCCGGCGGCCGGCTCTACACCACCGGCGACCTCGGCCGGCTGCGCCCGGACGGCTCGCTGGAGATCCTCGGCCGCAGCGACCACCAGGTGAAGATCCGCGGCCACCGGATCGAACCGGGCGAGATCGAGGCCGCGCTGCTCGCCCTGGACGGCGTGCGCTCCGCCGTCGTCCACCCGACCCCGGACGGCTCCGGCGGCCGCCAGCTCACCGCCTACCTGGTCGCGGAGGACGCCGAACGGCCGCCCACCGGCGAGGAGCTGCGCGCCGCCCTGCTCGACTCGCTGCCGCACCACCTCGTCCCGGCCGCGTTCGTGCTGCTGGACGCCATCCCGACCGCGGTCAGCGGCAAGGTCGACCGGCACGCGCTGCCGGTGCCGGAGCCCCGCACGGCCACCGCCGCCTCCGCCGCCCCGCGCACCCCGCGGGAGCGGGCCGTCGCCGCGGTCTGGGAGGAGGTCCTCGGCAGCACCGGGATCGGCGCCCACGACGACTTCTTCCGGCTCGGCGGGCACTCGCTGCTCGCCACCCGGGTGGCCGTACGGCTGCGCGCCGCCCTCGGGGTGGACGTGCCGGTGCGGGCGCTCTTCGACCACCCCACCGTCGCCGCCCTCGCCGCGGCCCTGGACGGCTACCCGCGGACGGCCGCGGACGGCCCGCTGCCCCGGCTGACCGCCCGCCCGCGCGGGGACCGCGCGACCGCGGGCCGCTGACCCCTCCTTGCCCTCCTCGCCCCAAGGAACCCCCATGACCACCGCCACCACCACCGACACCTCCGTCTTCGAGAAGCTCGAATCCGAGGTGCGGTCGTACTGCCGCACCTTCCCCGTGGTGTTCGAGCGCGCCAAGGGCGCGCTGCTGCACACCGACGACGGCCGGGCCTTCATCGACTTCTTCTGCGGCGCCGGCAGCCTCAACTACGGGCACAACGACGACGCGGTCAAGCAGCGCGTCCTGGACTACCTCGCCGCCGACGGCGTGATGCACGGCCTGGACATGCACACCGTCGCGAAGCGCGAGTTCCTCACCCGCTTCAACGAGATCGTCCTGCGGCCGCGCGGGCTCGACTTCAAGGTGCAGTTCACCGGCCCGACCGGCACCGACGCGGTGGAGGCGGCCCTCAAGCTGGCCCGCCGGGCCACCGGCCGCACCGGGCTGACCGCCTTCACCGGCGCCTACCACGGCATGTCGCGCGGCTCGCTGGAGGTCACCGGCAGCCGCCGCGCCCGCCGGGCCGGCGCGGTGACCGGCGGCGACGTCACCTTCGTGCCCTTCGAGGACGGCCCGCTCGGCCCGTTCGACTCGATCGACCTGATCGAGCGGCTCTGGGCCGACCCGTCCTCGGGCACCGAGCCGCCGGCGGCGGTCGTCGTCGAGCCGGTGCAGATGGAGGGCGGCGTCTACCCGGCGAGCCGGGAGTGGCTGCGCCGCCTGCGCGGCGTCACCGAGCAGTACGGCGTGCTGCTGATCCTCGACGAGATCCAGTCCGGCTGCGGCCGCACCGGCACCTTCTTCGGCTTCGAGGACGCCGGGATCGTGCCGGACATCGTCACCGTCTCCAAGTCGCTCAGCGGCTACGGGCTGCCGCTCTCGCTCACGCTGTTCCGCCGCGAGCTGGACCTGTGGCAGCCCGGCGAGCACACCGGCACCTTCCGCGGCAACCAGCTGGCCTTCGTCGCGGCCACCGCCGCCTGCGAGTTCTGGCAGCAGGACGCCTTCCTGACCGGACTGGAGCGGAACTCGGCCCGGCTCGACCGGTTCCGGACGGAGCTCGCCACGCTGGACCCGGAGCTGGTGCTGCGCGGCCGGGGCATGGTGCTCGGCATCGACACCGCCCCGGCGGGCGGCGCCGACCGCGCCGAGCGCGTCCAGCGGTACGCCTTCGACCACGGCCTGATCATCGAGCGCTGCGGCCGGCACGACGAGGTCCTCAAGGTGATGCCCCCGCTGACCATCGCGCCCGAGCTGCTGGACGAGGGCCTCGGCGTCCTGCACGACGCCCTGCGCGCCAACTGACGGTCCGCCACCCGAGTCACCGAGCCACCCGAGGAGGAACCCCCGATGCCCCGACCGCCCCGCCGCCACCTGGTCTCCCTGGACGACCTCTCCGACCGCGAGCTGCGCTGGATCGCGTACCGCGGCGCCCAGTACGCCGCCGGCGAGTGCGAGAGCGCCCGGCCGCTCTCCGACGCCGTCGTCGGCGTGCTGTTCCGCAAGACCTCCACCCGCACCCGCACGGCGTTCTCCGCCGGCGCGCTGCGGCTCGGCGCCCGGCTGATCACATACGGTCCCGACGACCTCCAGGAGAACACCGGCGAGACCACCGAGGACACCGCCGAGGTGCTCTCCCGGATGCTCGACGTGCTGGTGGCGCGCACCGCCGGCAGCACCGAGGAACTCCGCGCCTACGCCGCCCAGCAGCGGATGTCCGTCGTCAACGCGATGAGCGCCGCCGAGCACCCCACCCAGGCGCTCACCGACCTCACCACCATGCTCGGCCACTTCGGGCGGATCGAGGGACTGCGGGTGCTCTACGCGGGGGAGGGCAACAACACCGCCTCGGCGCTCGCCCTCGCGCTCGCCCGCTTCCCCGGCGCCGAGCTGCACCTGCGGACCCCGGCCGGCTACGGGCTCGACCCGGCCTACCTCGACCGCGCCCGCACCCTCGCCAAGGAGGCCGGCGCCCTGGTCGAGGAGCGGCACGACATGGCCGACCTGCCGGAGGCCGACGTCGTCTACACCACGCGCTGGCAGACCACCGGCACGGCCAAGGCCGACCCCGACTGGCGGCGCGACTTCGAGCCGTTCCGGGTCGACTCCTCCGTGCTCGCGGCCTGCCCCGGCGCCGTCTTCATGCACGACCTGCCGGCGCACCGCGGCGACGAGGTGACCGGCGACGTGCTGGACGGCCCCGCGAGCATCGCGTTCCAGCAGGCCGAGAACAAGTACCACAGCGCCCGCGCGGTCCTGGAGTGGTGCCTCGGCGGCATCCCGGCCGAACAGGCCTGACGGCCGGTCGGCCACCGGCGGACGACCCGGCGCACGTTTCCCAGGGAGGTAGCTCAGCAATGTCCGACACCATACGAATGCCCGGCGGTGGGTGGCGCCTGTGGCCGCACTTCGCACTCCGCGGGCCGGGCTTCCCCGCCGCCGGGGTGCTCCGGCTGGCGCCAGAGGGCCTGGCCACGGCCGCCGACAAGTTCACCCCCGGCGAGGTACCGGCGAAGGCCGACTGGGAGGCCTTCGAGGAGGCCTTCACCGCGGCCGCCGTGCAGACCGCGCGGGACCTCCAGGAGATCGCCGCCTCGGGACCGTTCCGGGCCGCGGTGGCCTGGCAGAACCGGGCGGTGCTGGGCACCGGCATCAAGTCGTTCCTCGACTGGACGCCGTCCGCCGAGGGCCGCACCAGCATGCCGCGCCAGCGCGAGGAACTGGTCGCCCACTACTGGCAGCGGTTCTGCGTCAAGAACGACACCATCGGCTTCTTCGGCCCGGTCGGCTGGGGCACCTTCGACACCGACCGGCGCGGCATCGAGGTCCACCCCGGCACCGGCCTGGTCGCCGACTCCCAGGTGTACTTCTCCAGTTGGTCGATGGACGCGCTGGCCAAGGCGATCGACCGGGACCCCCGGGTCCGCGACTGGACGCCGCCGCGCCCGGTGCCGTTCGTCCGGGCCGCCGAGGGTACCGTGCTGGTGCCCGGCCGCCCGCCGCTGCCGGTCTCCGAGGCCGCGCTCGCCGTCTTCCGGCTCTGCGACGGCCGCCGGACCCCGGCCGGGATCGCCGAACTGGCCGGCCGGGAGCTCGGCCGGCCGCTGCCCGCCGCGGAGGTCACCGCCGCGCTGGAGTGGCTGGTCGCCCGTCGGCTGGTGCTGTGGAAGCTCGACGTCCCGGCCGGCACCTACCCGGAGCGGGAACTGCGGGCCATGCTCGACCGCATCGGCGACGCCGAGGTGCGCGAACCCGCGCTGGCCCGGCTGGCGGTCCTCGAAGAGGGCCGCGACCGGGTGCAGCGGGCCGGCACCGACCCCGAGGAGCTGACCGCCGCCCTCGCCGCGCTGGAGGGCGCTTTCGCCGAGATCACCGAGGTCGCGGCGGTCCGCGAGAAGGGCGCCCGGACGGCGCCCAACCGCGCCCTGGTCTACTCCGACACCCGCCGCTCCGCCACCGCCACCGTGGGCACCGCCGTCCTGGAACAGCTCGCCCCGCTGGAGCTGTGCATGACCGCCGCCCGCTGGATGACCAACCGGTACGCGGAGGCGGTCGGCGAGCGCATCCGCACCGCCTACCGCGCCCTGCGCGAGCGCGGCGGCGGCGGCCCGGTCGACCTCGGCTCGCTCTGGTTCGCCTGCCTGCCCGCCCCGCACCCGGAGTCGATCGCCGACATCGACCGGATCCAGGCCGACCTGCGCGAGCGCTGGCGGCGGATCATCGACGCACCGGCCGGCGCCCGGCGGGTCCACCTCACCGCCGCGGACATCGCCGAGCAGGTCCACGAGGCGTTCCCGGAGGGCGGCCGGGGCTGGTCGCTCAGCCGGTACATCAGCCCCGACCTGATGATCATCGCCGAGGACCTCGACGCCGTCGGGCGCGGCGAGTTCGAGCTCGTGATCGGCGAGCTGCACGTCGCGATGAACACCCTCGGGCAGTCCCTCTTCGTCCACCAGCACCCGGACCGCGAGCAGCTGATCGACGAGACCAGCCGCGACTTCCCCGGCCCGCGCCTGCTCCCGATGCTGCCCAAGGAGCTGCCGCTCAAGTGGTCCGCCCGCAGCCGGCAGGCGCTCGGACGGCCGCAGGACCACTACGTCGCCCTCACCGACCACACCTCCGACCCGCACCGCCCGCGCACCGTGCGCTCCGGCGACGTCCTGGTGGAGGAGCGCGACGACCGGCTGGCCGCCGTGCTGCCCGACGGCTCCGAGTTCGAACTGCTCGACGTCTTCTGCCACGCGCTCACCAACCGCGTGATGGACCGCTTCACCCTGCGCTCGGACGGCGACCACTCGCCGCGGATCACCATCGACTCCACCGTGGTCGCCCGGGAGACCTGGCGCTTCGCCGGAGCCGCCCTGGACTTCGCGGACGAGAAGACCGAGGCCCGGCGGTTCGTCCGGGCCCGGCAGTGGCGGGACGCCCACGAGCTGCCCCGCTTCGTCTTCGTGGTCTCCCCCACCGAGCCCCGGCCGTTCTTCGTCGACTTCGACAGCCCGGTCTACGTCACCATCCTCGCCAAGGCCGCCCGCCGGCTCGCCCGCAAGGACCCGGACGCCCGCCTGACCGTCAGCGAGATGCTCCCCACGCCCGAACAGGCCTGGCTCACCGACGACCAGGGGCAGCGCTACACCTCCGAACTGCGCCTCGTCGCCGTCGACCGGACCACCGGGACGGAGGAGCCGGCATGAGCACCCCCGCCGGGGCCACCTTCGTCGACGCCATCCGGGCGCACGCCGACCGCGCACCCCAGGCCCCCGCCCTGCTGACCCCCGGCGGACCGGTCGGCTACGGCGAACTCGCCGAGCGGATCGACCGGCTGGCCGCCCACCTGGCCGCCCACGGCCTCGGGCCGGAACGGGTCTGCGCGGTGGCGCTGCCGCCCGGCGCCGACGCCGTGGTGGCGATCGCCGCGGTCGTCCGCACCGGCGGGGCGTTCCTCGCCCTGGACACCGAACTGCCCGACGGGCGGCTCGCCGCGCTCGCCGCCGGCGGCGCGGCGGCGCACCTGCTCACCACCGCGGCCCTGGCCGACCGGATCGGCCCGCTCGTCGGCGCGCCCGCCCTGCTGCTCGACCGGCTGCCCGCCGACCCGCCGGCCGCCCCCGCGTTCCCCGCCCCGCACCCGCGTTCGCTCGCGTACGTCAGCCACACCTCCGGCTCGACCGGAGCGCCCAACCCGGTGCTGATCGAGCACCACGGCCTCGACACCTATCTGCGTGCCGTCGCCCGCGACAACCACCTCGGCCCCGGCACCGTCACCCTCCAACTCGCCCCGCCCGGCTACGACGCCTCGATCCGGGACACCTTCGCCCCGCTGACCGCCGGCGGCTGCGTCGTCCTCGTCGACCGCTCGCGCCTGCTGCGCGCCGAGGCCTTCGCCGACACCGTCGCCGAGTACGGCGTCGACACCGTCCTCAGCACCACCCCGTCCTTCCTGACCTTCCTCTCCCAGCACCCGCGCGCCGCCGAACGGCTGCGCTCCCTGCGCCTGCTCTGCTCCAGCGGCGAGTCGCTGCGCCCGTTCCTCGCCGCCGGCGGCCGCGCCCTGGTCGGCGGCCGGCTGGTCAACCAGTACGGGCCGACCGAGTGCACCATGACCTCCACCCGCTACGAGGTGCCGGCCGACCCGGACACCGCCACCGACACCGTCGGCACCCCGATCGAGGGCACCGTCGTACGGCTGCTCGACCCGCAGGGCCGCGAAGTCCCGGGCGGCCAGGTCGGCGAGGTGCACATCGGCGGCGCCGGGGTGGCCCGCGGCTACGGCGGACTGCCCGGCCTGACGGCCGACCGCTTCCCGCCCGACCCGCACGGGCCGCCCGGCACCCGGCTGTACCGGACCGGCGACCTCGCCCGGCGCGGCCCCGACGGCACCCTCGACTACCTCGGCCGCGCGGACCGCCAGCTCAAGATCCGCGGCCACCGGGTCGACCCGGCCGAGATCGAGGGCGCCCTGCTCACCCACCCCGACGTCACCGGCGCCGTGGTGACCGCCGAGACCGACGACCGGGGCCGGACCTGGCTCGACGCCCACGTCACCGGCCCGCTCGCCGCCACCCCCGACGCCCGGCTGCGCGCCCACCTCGCGCTCACCCTGCCGCCGCACATGATGCCCCGGCGCTTCACCCGGCTGGAGCGGCTGCCCGTCACGCACAGCGGCAAGACCGACCGCCGCGCCCTGCGCGCGCCCGTGCCGGAGGCCGTCGCGTGACGGCCGCCGACACCCGCCCGCTGACCGGTCTCGCCACCGACACCGGCCTGCCCGGGCCGGCCGACGTCCTGGCCGCCGCCGAGCGGATCGCCCCGCACGTGCGGCACACCCCGCTGCTGCGCCACGACACCCTGCCCGGCCTGCTCGTCAAGGCCGAACACCTGCAGCACAGCGGGTCGTTCAAGCTGCGCGGCGCGGCCAACGCGATGCTCGCGCTCGGCGCCGACGAGGTGGTCGCCGGCTCCTCCGGCAACCACGGCATCGCGGTGGCCACCCTGGGCCGGATGCTCGGCGTCCGGGTCACCGTGGTGATGGCCGCCGGCGCCGCCGAGGCCAAGGAGCGGGCGATCCGGGCGCTCGGCGGCCGGGTCCTGCGGGTGCCCGGCGGGGTCGCCGAACGCGACCGCCACGCCAGGGACCTCGCCGCCCGCACCGGCGCCGCGCTGGTGCCCTCCTCCGACCACGGACTCGTGATCGCCGGTCAGGGCACCGTCGGCCTGGAGGTGTTCCGGGACGCCCCCGACCTCGACGCGGTCTTCGTCCCGGTCGGCGGCGGCGGCCTGCTGGCCGGCGTCCTGCTGGCGGCCGCCCGGCTGCCGAGGCCGGTGCGCGTCATCGGCGTGGAGCCCGAACGGGCCCGCCGCTACGCCCGCTCGATGGCCGCCGGCGAACCGGTCGAGCTGCCGCCCAGCGACACCGTCGCGGACGGGCTGCGCGGCCAGCGGCCCGGTGAGCTGACCTTCCCGATCGTCCGGCGGCGGGTCGACGACCTGATCGGCGTCGACGACGCGGCGGTGCTGCGCGCCATGGACCTGCTGCACCGCGCCGGCATCGCCGCCGAACCCAGCGGCGCCGCCGCGCTGGCCGGCGCGCTGGGCTCCGGCGCCCTGCGGCCCGGCGCGGCGGGCCGCACCGCGGTCGTCGTCTCCGGCGGCAACTCCGCCGCCGTGCTGGCCGCCGCCGCGGCGCGCTGAGCGCCCTGCGCCCCCTCTCGTTCCCCGTACACCCCACCCCTTTCGGAAGGACCCACCATGACCACCATCGACACCGCCGAACTCGCCGGGCAGATCGCCGGCTTCTACCGCGAGACGCTCGGCGACGACAGCCTGGACACCGACAGCGACTTCTTCGAGGCCGGCGGCGACTCGCTCGCCGCCTTCCAGATCGTCGACCGCCTCCAGGAGCTGGTCGGCGCCGAGATCGCCGTCGCCCTGGTCTTCACCTACCCGTCCCCCGCGGAGCTCGCGGAGGTCGTCGTCGACGACCTGTCCCTCGCTCCCGCCTCGGCCTAGGGGGCACCGGCATGCACGAGGAATCCGTCTCCCTGAGCGGCCGGTGGCGGCTGTGGGACCAGGTCGCGGTGCGCGGCCCGGGGTTCCCGGCCGATGGGGTGCTCCGGCTGGCGCCGGAGGGCCTGGCGGCGGCCGCGGACAAGTTCGGGGCCCGGGACAAGCTCTCCGGGGCCGCCTGGCAGGCCTTCGAGGAGGAGTTCACGCAGTCCGCCGCCCGGGCGGCGGAGAACGCGCAGGAGATCGCCGCCTCCGGGCCGTTCCGCGCGGCGGTCGCCTGGCAGAACCGCGGGGTGCTGGACTCGGCGATCCGGCCGTTCCTCAACTGGTCGCCCGCGACCGAGGGCCGGACCTTCAAGCAGCGCCAGCGCGAGGAACTGGTCGCCCACTACTGGCAGCGGTTCTGCGTCAAGAACGACACCATCGGCTTCTTCGGCCCGGTCGGCTGGGGCGCCTTCGACCCCGACCGGCCCGGCATCACCATGGACCCGGGCACCGGGCTGATCGCCTCCTCGGAGGTCTTCTGGTCCAGCTGGTCGATGGACGCGCTGGCCCGCGAGATCGGCGCCGACCCGGCGGTACGCGTCTGGACGGCGCCCCGCCGGGTGCCCTTCGTCCGGCTGGAGGAGGACGCGGTACGCGTCCCCGGCCGCCCGCCGCGCCCGGTGGAGCCGGAGACGCTGCGGGTGCTGCGGCTCTGCGACGGCACCCGCACCGCCCACGCCATCCAGCAGGAGACCGGCCCGGGGACCGACGTCCCCGCGCTCCTCGACGAGCTGGTCCGGCGGCGCTGGATCACCTGGCAGCTCGACCTCCCCGCCGACATCCGGCCGGACCGCCGGCTCCGGACCGCCCTGGAGCGGATCGGCGAACCCGCCGTGCGCGCCGAGGCGCTCGCCCGGCTCGACGAGCTGGAGCGCGCCGGCGAGGCCGTCCGGGCCGCGGCCGACGACCCCGAGCGCCTGGTGGCCGCCCTCACCGAGGTCGAGCAGACCTTCCAGCGGGTGACCGACGCGGCCGCCAAGCGCGAGAAGAGCGGTACCACGGCGCCCGGTCGCGCGGTGGTCTACCAGGACTGCCGGCGTGCGGCCCACGTGACGCTCGGCAGCCGGGTGCTGGAGGCGCTCGCCCCGCTCGAACTGCTGATGGACGGCGCCGCCTGGCTCGCCGCCGCGCTGGCCGCCCGGGTGTCGGAGCGGGTCGCCGCGGTGTACGGGAAGCTGCGCGCCGAGACCGACGCCGACCGCCCGGTGGACCTCGCCACCTTCTGGTTCGCCTGCATGCCCGTGCTGCACGGCGCGGCGGGGGCCGACGCCGCCGAGCTGCAGGCCGAGTTCGAACGCCGCTGGCAGCGGATCCTGCCGTCCACGGAGGGCGTGCGCCGGGTCAACGTCGCGGGCGCCGACCTCGCCGACCGGGTGGCGGAGGCCTTCGGGCCGGCCACCGCCGCGGGCTGGACCGCCGCCCGGTACATCAGCCCGGACATGATGATCGCGGCGGAGGACACCGCGGCGATCGACCGCGGCGAGTTCGAACTCGCCCTGGGCGAGCTGCACCTGGCCTCGAACACGCTCGGCAACGAGCTGTTCGTCAACCAGCACCCGGACCGCCGGGAGCTGTTCGACCGGACCGACCGCGACCACCCGGCGCCGCGGCTGATGCCGCTGCTGCCGAAGGAGCACAAGGCCCGGCTCTCCGCCCGGATCCGGCACGCGCTGGTCCGCCCGCAGGACTACCAGGTCGCCCTGCTCGACAACACGGCCGACCCGCACCGCGACCGGACGGCGCCGAGCGCCGACGCCGTGGTGGAGCAGCGGGACGGCCGGCTGACCGTGGTGCTGCCGGACGGCGCCGTGTTCCCGGCCGTCGAGGTCTTCTCGCACGTGCTGACCACCCTGGTGATGGACCGCTTCCGGCTGCTGCCGGAGGCCGACCACTCCCCCCGGATCACCATCGACAAGATGGTGGTGGCCCGGGAGACCTGGCGGTTCATCGGCTCCACGCTGGACTTCGCGGACGAGAAGACCGAGCCGCGCCGGTTCGTCCGGGCCCGGCACTGGCAGGACGCGAACGAGCTGCCCCGCTTCGTCTTCGTGGTCTCCCCCACCGAACCGCGGCCGTTCTTCGTCGACTTCGACAGCCCGGTCTACGTCAACATCCTCGCCAAGGCCGCCCGCCGGCTGGCCCGCAAGGACCCGGACGCCCGGCTCACCGTCACCGAGATGTTCCCCACGCCGGAGCAGGCCTGGCTCACCGACGACCAGGGCCGCCGCTACACCTCCGAACTGCGGCTGGTCGCCGTGACCGACTGACCCACCCGCACCGCTGCGACACCGACCCGGGCCGGGCTCCTGAGGAGCCCGGCCCGGGTCGTCGGCGCGTCCGTCCGGCGCGGGGCGCCGCGCGCGGCCGTCCCACGCGGACTGTCGGGATCCGGGGCGGGGCCGGGGGCGGGCCGCCGGCGGCGGGGTGTACCCGGCCCGGCGTCCGAGGGCCGGCTCCCCGGAGCGCCGGGGACGGGGCGCCCGGGACGGGGCGCCCGGGACGGGGCGCCCGGGGACGGGGCGCCCGGGGACGGGGCGCCCGGGGGCGGGACCTCACCCCGGTGGAGCGACCGCCGCTGCGGGGCCCGCCCCGCCCCGCGCCGGCGGGAGAGAGGCCGTCCGGGCGTCCGGGCCCGGGCCGGGCACGGCGAAACCGCGAGGGCGGGGGCGCTGTGTGCGCCCCCGCCCTCGCGGTGGTTCCCTCCCCCGGGGTCAGCCGGTGCTCGCTCCGCCGTCGGCGAGGATCGCGGTGATCGTCTCGGCCAGGCGGCCGAGGTGGGGCGGCTTCATGACGCCGAAGTGGTCGCCGGGGATCCGGTGCAGGGCGACGTCGCCGGTGAGCTCCTGCCAGCGGGTCAGGTACTCCCCGAAGTCCTGCCCGGAGGCCACCTCGTGCTCGCCGTCGGCGAGTTCGTCGCTGGCGATCAGGTTCAGCCGCCCGGGGTAGGGGCGGTGACGGTAGGTCAGGCACATCTCCATGACCTCCCGCCACATCCGGGCGGAGGGCAGCCAGACCTCGCCGGCCCCGTGTTCCGGCAGCACGATCCCGACCTCGGGGTCGACGTCGTCCACCAGGTGTTCGAGCAGCGCCAGGGTCTCCCCGCGGAGCGCCGAGGTGTCCTGCCCGGCCGGGGCGGCGGCCAGTTCGGTCAGCTTCGCCACGCAGCTCTCGATCAGCCGGTACTCCTTCCACAGCTCGGGCCGCTCGTGGTTGTCCAGCCCCGGGTCGAGCAGGACGAAGGTGACCTCCTCGCCCTCGGCGGTGAGCCGGTGGGCCAGCTCGCTGGCGATGCCGCTGCCTCCGCACCAGCCGAACAGCCGGTACGGGCCCTGCGGGGCGGCGGCCCGCAGTTCGGCCAGGTAGCGCTCGGCCATCTGCTCGGTCGAGGGGACGGGCTGCCCGTTCTCGGCCTGGAGACCGGGCCAGGCGAAGGCCGCGACCGGCTGGTCCGGGTCGAGGTACGGCACCAGCGGGCGGTACCAGTGGGCGCTGCCTCCGCCGGGGTGCACGCAGAACAGGGGCGGCCTGCCGCCTTCCCGGCGGAGCCAGACCAGCGCCTCCACCGGCTCGCCGGCCGCCGCCGCGTCGACGGCCGCCGCCAGCCCGGCGACGGTCGGGTCCGCCACGAACGAGCGCACGGTCAGGTCGATGCCGTGCCGCTCGCGCAGCAGGGCGGTGATCCGCAGGATGGCCAGCGAGTGGCCGCCGAGGAGGTAGAAGTCGTCGTCCACCCCGACCTGTTCGAGGCCGAGCACCTCGGCCCAGACCTCGGCGACGGCCCGCTCGGTGGCGGTGCGCGGCGCCGCGGAGCCGGCGGTCGGCGCGGGCCCGGAGGGCTCCGGGAGCGCGGCGCGGTCGATCTTCCCGTGGGCGGTGAGCGGGAGTGCGGGCAGTTCCACCCAGGCGCCGGGGACGAGGTAGTCGGGCACCCGCCGCCGGAGCTGCTCGCGCAGCACGGCGACGTCCAGCGGGCCGGTCCCGGGTTCCGGGACGACGTAGCCGACCAGGCGCTTCTGGCCGTCCGGTCCGGGGTGCACGGCCGCCGCGGCCGCCCGGACCGGCGCGAGGCCGCCGATCATGGCCTCCACCTCGGCGAGTTCCACCCGGTGGCCGCGGATCTTCACCTGGTTGTCGCGGCGGCCGACGAAGGACAGCGTCCCGTCGGGGTCGCGGCGGACGATGTCCCCGGTCCGGTAGAAGCGGGCGCCGGGGAGGTCGCCGGACGGGTCCGGCACGAAGCGGTCCGCGGTGAGGTCGGGGCGGCCGAGGTAGCCGCGGGCGAGCCCGGGGCCGCCGACCAGCAGTTCACCGGCCACACCGAACGGCACCGGGTCGAGGTGGTCGTCGACCACCAGGACGCGGGTGTCGGTGATCGGCACGCCGATCGGCACCCCGCGGTCGGCGTCGGCCCCGGTCACCCCGCGCAGCGCCGTGCTGAAGGTGGTGCACTCGGTGGGTCCGTAGCCGTTGGTGAGCGCGACGCCGTGGCCGAGGGCGGTGCGCACGTGCGCGGGCGAGAGGGCGTCGCCGCCGGCGAGCACCTGCCGCACCCCGGCCAGCGCGGCCGGCTCGGTCTCCACCATGTGCTGGAACAGGCCGGCGGTGAGCCAGAGCAGCGTGACCCGGTGCCGGCGGAGCACCTCGGCCAGTTCGGCGGCGGTGGTCGCCCCGGGCGGGCAGACCGCCAGTCGGGCACCGTTGCCCAGCGCCCCCCAGACCTCCAGGGTGGAGGCGTCGAAGGCGAGCGGCGCGTGCAGCAGCAGCACCTGGCCGGGGTCGAGGTCGGCGTAGTTGGGGTCGTGCACCAGCCGGACCACGGCCCGGTGGGTGACCTGGACGCCCTTGGGCCGGCCGGTGGAGCCGGAGGTGTAGGTGACGTAGGCCAGGTTGTCGGGGTGGGTGCCCGCCTCGACCGGGGTCTCCGGCAGGACGGCGAGGCCGGTCCAGGCCGCGTCCAGCGGGACGCAGCGCAGGTCGGCGATCCGCGCGAGGCGGTCGGTGTCCTCCGGCCGGCAGATCACCACGTCGGCGCGGACGTCGTCCAGCACGAAGCCGATCCGGGCGTCCGGGTAGGCGGGGTCGAGCGGGACGTAGTAGCCGCCGGCCTTGAGCACGCCGAGCATGGCCAGCACCGCCTCGACGCCGCGGTCCAGGCAGATCGCGACCGGCGTCTCCGGGCCGACGCCCAGCCCGCGCAGCAGGTGGGCCAGCTGGTTGCTGCCGGTGTCCACCTCCCGGTAGGTGAGGCTCCGTTCGGCGTCCTCCAGGGCGATCGCGTCCGGGTCGGAGCGCTCCGCGACCAGCTCGGGCACGCAGACCTCGGGCAGCGGGCGGGTGGCGGGGGCGGTCGCGCCCGGCCGGTCCAGGCCGGGGGCCCGGAAGGCCTGCGGGTCGGCGTCGGCGTCCTCGGCCATCGCGGTGAGCACGGCGATGAAGGTCTCCCCGATCGCCGCCAGCCGTTCCCGGCCGACCCAGCCGGGGCGGCAGGTCATCCGCAGCTCGCCGGGGAAGGTCCAGACGTCGAAGGTGAACTCGTTCGGGCTGTGGTCGGTGACGGTGCCGATGTCCGACCGGTGCTCGTCGAGCACGTGGAAGTCCAGGTAGGCGAAGACCACCTCGACCAGTGGCTCGCCGCCGCCCCACTCGCGCTGCATCGCGGGCAGCGGGTAGCGGCGGTGCGGCCACAGGGCCAGCTCCTCGGCGAACACCGAGCGCACCAGCTCGCGCCAGCTCGGCGCCCGCAGGTCCACGGCGAACGGCACCGTGTTGAGGTACATGCCGCGGACCCGGTCGCCGCCCGGCAGTTCGGGCCGGCCGTTGGTCACCGCCCCGGCGAGGAACCGGCGCTGGCCGCTGAGCAGGCCGAGCACCTTCAGGTGGGCGGTGTAGAGGACGGTCTTGAGCGAGCTCTGGGTGTCGGCGGCGAGCCGGCGCAGCTTCGGCTCCAGCGCCGCCCAGGGCAGCCGCACCTCGGTGGCGGGCAGGTGCGCCTCGGCCGGGGCGGTGTCGGCGGGCAGCCGCAGCCGGTCGTGGCCGGTGATCCGGCCGCGCCAGAACTCCCGGTCCGCCGGGGAGGCCAGGGCGCGCTTCTCCAGCTGGATGAAGTCGGCGTAGCGGACCTCCGGCGGCGCGGCGGCCGGGGCGCCGGTGCCGGCGGCCAGCTCCCGGTAGGCGGCGCGCAGTTCGCCGATGACGGAGTGGTGGCTCCAGCCGTCCAGGATGGCGTGGCACTCGACGTGGGTCAGCAGCCACTCCCGGTCGCCGACCAGGTGGGCGTGGTAGCGCAGCAGCGGGGCGCGTCCGACGTCGAACGGGGTGCGCTGGGCCTCGGCGCGGAAGCGCCGGACGGCGGCCTGCTGCTCCTCGGCCGGCAGGTGGCGCAGGTCGTCCACGCCGATCTCCAGGTGCAGGTCGTCCGCCGCGTGCACCAGTTGGAGCGGTTCGGAGTACCCGGAGAGGTCGAAGGAGGTGCGCAGGATCTCGTGCCGCTCGATCAGCAGCCGGACCGCGCCGTTCAGCGCCTCGGCGGAGAACGGGCCGTCGTCGACGATCTGGAAGGTGCTGGCGTTCTGGTAGGTGTTGCGCTCGGGGTCGGCCAGCATCTCGTAGACCATGCCGACCTGGACCTGGCCCATCGGGTAGGCGTCGGCCAGGCCCTCGGGGAGGCGCTCGCGGTCGGCCGGGTCGAGCAGCTCGAACCGGCCCACCAGGGTGGTCTCGGCCGCACCGGCGGCCGGCCGGTCGGCCGCCAGCGGGGCCAGCTCGGCGACGGTCTGGCGGGCGAACACGTCCTGGACGGAGAGGGCGAGCCCCTGGTCGCGCAGCGCGCCGACGGCCCGGATGGCGCGCATCGAGTCGCCGCCGAGCTGGAAGAAGCCGTCGTGCACGCCGACCTTGTCGACGCCGAGGGCGGCGGCGAAGGCGTCCGCGAGGGTCTGTTCGAGGGCGCTGCGCGGGGCGACGAACGCGCCGACCAGCTCGGAGCGGGTCCGGTCGGGTGCGGGCAGCGCCTTGCGGTCGGTCTTGCCGCTGGGGGTCAGCGGCAGCGTCTCCAGCGTCGTCCAGTGCACCGGGCGCATGTGCTCCGGCAGCCGTCCGCGCAGGTGCTCGCGGGCCGCCTCGACGTCGGCCCCGGCCGGGACCAGGTAGCCGACCAGTTGGTCGTCGTGGACGGCGACGGCCGCGGCGGCGACGCCGGGGGCCTGCGCCAGGACCGCCTCGATCTCGCCGAGTTCGACCCGCTGGCCGCGGATCTTCACCTGGTGGTCGAGCCGGCCGAGGTACTCGATCTCGCCGTTCGCCCGGTAGCGGGCGAGGTCGCCGGTGCGGTAGAGCCGGCCGCCGGGTTCGGTGGCGAAGGGGTCGGGCACGAAGCGGTCTGCGGTGAGCTCCGCCCGGTTCAGGTAGCCGCGGGCCAACTGGACCCCGCCGAGCAGGAGTTCGCCCGGCACGCCGATCGGCTGCGGGCGCAGCGCGGCGTCCACGATGTAGGTGCGGGTGTTGGAGATCGGGCGGCCGATGGTGACCGGCCGGCCCGGCTCGCAGCGGATCGCGGTGACGTCGACGGCGGCCTCGGTGGGCCCGTACAGGTTGTGCAGTTCGCAGCCGATCCGCTCGTGCACGGCGGTGACCAGCTCGGCGGGCAGTGCCTCGCCGCTGCACACCATGCGGCGCAGCGAGGGCAGCGGCGGCAGCGGCTCGGCGAGGAAGGCCCGCAGCATCGACGGTACGAAGTGCAGGGTGGTGATCCGCTCGGTGCCGATCAGTTCGGCGAGGTAGGCCGGGTCGCGGTGGCCGCCGGGGCGGGCCAGGACCAGGGTCGCACCGGTGATCAGCGGCCAGAAGAACTCCCAGACCGAGACGTCGAAGCTGTACGGGGTCTTCTGCAGCACCCGGTCGTCGGCGTCGAGCCCGTAGGCCTCCTGCATCCAGTGCAGCCGGTTGACGATGGCCCGGTGCTCGACCAGCACGCCCTTGGGGCGGCCGGTCGAACCCGAGGTGTAGATCAGGTAGGCCGGGTGCTCGGGCGCCGCCGCGAAGACCGGGTCGTGGCCCCAGCCGCCGGGCAGTTCGGCGGTGATGTCCACCAGGTGCGGGGCGCCGCCGTTCACCAGCGGGGTGAGCCCCGGGTCGGTGACCACGGCGAGGGCGCCGGAGTCGGCCAGCATGAAGGCGAGCCGGTCCGCCGGGTAGTCGGGGTCGAGCGGCAGGTACGCGCCGCCGGCCTTGAGCACCGCGAGCAGCGCGACCACCAGGTCGGCGCCGCGGTGCAGGCAGACGCCGACCACCGACTCGGGGCCGACGCCGAGCCGGCGCAGGTGGTGGGCGAGCTGGTTGGCCCGGACGTCCAGCTCGCGGTAGCTGAGCTCGGCGCCCTCGAACCGCAGGGCGGTGGCGTTCGGGGTGCGGGCGACCTGCGCCTCGAACAGCAGCGGCAGGGTGCCGGTGGGGTAGCCGCGGCCGGTGGCGTTCCAGCTGAGCAGCTGGCGCTCGCGCTCCTCCCGGGGGAGGATCTCCAGCTCGTCCAGCGGGGTGTCGGGCGCCGCGACGGCGTGCTCCAGCAGCTGGGCGAACTGGGCGGCGAACCGCTCGGCCGTCGCCCGGTCGAACAGCGCGGAGGCGTAGTTGACGCCGCCCGCGAGCGAGCCGTCCGGCTGGGCGGCCAGGCCGACGGTGAGGTCGAACTTGGCGGTGCTCTCGCCGACCGGCAGCCGCTCGACGGTCAGGCCGCCCATGGCCGCGGGCGTGGAGGCGCCGGCGGCGTCCTGCCACAGCAGCATGGAGGAGAACAGCGGTGTGCGGGCGGGGTCGCGCTCGGGCGCCAGCTCCTCGACCAGGCGCTCGAACGGCACCTCCTGGTGGCCGTACGCGTCCAGGGCGGTCTCCCGGACCTGGGACAGCAGCTCGGCGAAGGTCCGCGGGCCGGCCAGGTCGACCCGGAGCACCAGGGTGTTGAGGAAGAGGCCGACGACGTCCTGCACCTCGGCGCGGTCGCGCCCGGCGACCGGGGAGCCGACGGCGACGTCGCGCTGCCCGCTCCAGCGGCCGAGCAGGACGGCGTGGGCGGCCAGCAGGGCCATGAAGGGGGTGGCGCCGTGGTCCCGGGCCAGCGCCGTCAGCCGTCCGGCGGTCGCGGCCGGGACGACCAGCGGCACCAGGGCGCCGGCCGCGTCGCGCACCGGCGGGCGGGGCCGGTCGGTGGGCAGCTCCAGCGGCGCCAGTGCGGCCAGCCGCTCGTTCCAGTGGTCGAGGCGGCGCCGGAGCGCCCCGTCGGAGAGCCGCTCGCGCTGCCAGACGGCGTAGTCGGCGTACTGGACCGGCAGGTCCGGGGTGCGGGCCGGGCGCCCGGCGACGGCGTCGTCGTAGCGCTCGGCGAGTTCGCCGACCAGGAGGTCCTCGGACCAGCCGTCGCAGGCGATGTGGTGGACGGTCAGCAGGACGACGTGCTCCCGCGGGGCGAGCCGGGCCAGGACGGCGGACAGCACCGGGCCCTCGGCGAGGTCCACCGGACGGCGGGCGCCGGTGGCGAGGTCGGCCAGCCGGGCGCCGGCGGCGGCCCGGTCCAGGGTACTCAGGTCCTCCTCGGTGAGCGGCACGACGCTCGGCGCGTCGACCACCTGGACGGGTTCGCCGTCGACCACCGGGTACCTGGTCCGCAGGACTTCGTGGCGGTGCTGGATCCCGTCGAGCGCGGTCCGCAGCGCGGCCCGGTCGAGGGGGCCGGTCAGCCGCAGCGAGGCCGTCACCAGGTACTCGGTGCTGCCGGGCTGGAGCCGGTCGAGGATCCAGAGGCGGCGCTGGGCGAAGGAGAGCGGCAGCGGGCCGCCGCGCGGTGCCCGGGCGATGCCCTCGGCCGGGGCGGTGCCCGCCCGGCCGGCGAGGCGCCGGCGCAGCAGCTCCTGCCGCAGCCGGGTGCGGTCCGTGGTGTCGGTCATCGGTGCCCCTCCTCGGCGAGCAGGCCCGCCACTTCCTCGTCGGTGAGCGCGGTGATCTCGGCCTCGACGGCGTCGGTCACCGCCTCGGTGAGCCGGGCCACCGTGGTGGCCTCGAACAGCAGGCGCAGCGGCAGCTCGACGGCGAACGTCTCGCGGAGCCGGGCCAGGACCCGGGTGGCCAGCAGCGAGTGGCCGCCCAGGGCGAAGAAGTCGTCCTGGACGCCGATCCGCTCGACGCCCAGCACCTCGCCCCAGATCGCGGCGACCGCCTCCTCGGCGGGGTCGCGCGGGGCCAGGTGCTCGCGGGCCCCGCCGGCCAGCGCGGCGGAGGCGTCGGGCAGTGCCTTGCGGTCGACCTTCTTGCTGGCGGTCAGCGGGAGCGCGTCGAGCGGCACCCACAGCGCGGGGATCATGTACTCGGGGAGCAGCGCCCGCAGGTGGCCGCGGAGTTCGGCCACGTCGGGCATCGGGCTGCCGGGCCGGGCCACCAGGTAGGCGGCCAGCCGGCGTTCGCCGGGGGCGGTCTCCGGGGCGGTCACCACCGCCTCCTGGAGGGCGGGGTGGCGGGCCAGCGCCGCCTCGATCTCGCCGAGTTCGATGCGCAGGCCGCGGACCTTGACCTGCTGGTCGATCCGGCCGAGGAACTCGATGGTGCCGTCCGGCCGGTGGCGGGCGAGGTCGCCGGTCCGGTAGAGGCGCCCGCCCGGCTCGCCGCCGAAGGGGTCGGGCACGAAGCGCTCGGCGGTCAGCTCCGGGCGGCGGTGGTAGCCGCGGGCCAGCCGGACGCCGCCCAGGTACAGCTCGCCGGGGACGCCGACCGGGACGGGCCGCTGGTCGGCGTCGAGGATGTGCGCGCGGGTGCCGGGGACGGGCCGCCCGAGCGGCAGGGCCGAGGCCTCGTCGCCCTCCGCCGGCACCTCGGAGACGGGGTGCAGCAGGCAGGTGACGGTGGCCTCGGTCGGGCCGTAGTTGCACAGGAAGCGGGCGGGCAGGCCGGTCTGCGCCCAGCGCCGCGCGTCCAGGCCGGTGACCACGTCGCTGCCGACGTTCATCAGCTTGAGCCCGCTCAGCAGGTGCAGGTCGGGGGACTCCAGGACGGCCCGGTAGTAGGACGGCGTGATCTCGACGACGGTGACCCCGTGCTCGGCGAGCCGGACCGGCAGCTCGGCCGGGGTCCAGAACACCGGGTCGGCGACCACGATGGTGGCGCCCGCGACCAGGGTGGCCGCGATCTGGTCCATCGCCACGTCGAAGGTGAGGGCGGAGAGCAGGACCACCCGCTCGCCGGGGGCGATGCCGTACTGGTCGGCGATCACCCGGCAGTGGTGGGCGTAGGAGCGGTGCTCGATCATGACGCCCTTGGGGCGGCCGGTCGAGCCGGAGGTGTAGATGACGTAGGCGAGGTTCTCCGGCCGGATCAGGACCGGCTCGGCCTCGGTGGCGGCGCTGTCGGTTCCGGCGGCGGTCCCGTCGTCGGTGTGGGTCCCGTCGTCGGTCCCGTCGGCGAGCACCACCCGGTGGGAGCCGGTCACCCGGTCGGCGAAGGCCCCGGTGGTGACCACGAGTTCCGGGCCGGCGTCGGCGAGCATGAACTCCAGCCGCTCGGCCGGGTGCTGCGGGTCGAACGGCACGTACGAGCCGCCGGCCTTCAGCACCGCGAGCAGCACCACGACCGCCTCGACGCCGCGCTCCAGGAGGGAGCCGACGACCGTCTCCGAGGTGACCCCGAGGGCGCGCAGCCGGGCCGCGAACCGGTCGGCCCGCGCGTCGAGTTCGGCGTAGCTCAGCCGCTGGTCGCCGAAGACCACGGCGACCGCGTCCGGGGTGCGCCGGGCCTGCCGGGCGAAGAGCTCGGGCACGCAGAGCCCGTGCTCCTCGACCGGGTCGAGCTCGGCGGCCCGCCCGCCGGCCGGGTCGGCCCAGCGGGTGAGGACGGTGTGCCGCTCCTCGTCGGTGAGCATGCCGAGGTCGCCGATCCGGGCCCCGGGGGCGGCGGTGACGCTGCCGATCAGGGTCAGGTAGTGGCCGGCCATCCGTTCGACGGTCGCCCGGTCGAAGAGCGCGGTCGCGTACTCGAACCAGCAGTACATCCGGCCGCCGCGTTCCTTGACGGTCACGGTGAGGTCGAACTTGGCGATCTCCAGGCCGGCCCGGACCGGCTCCACGGCGGCCGCGCCGAGCCGGGCGGGGACGCCGGCCAGGTGCTGGTGCTCGAACATGACCTGGAACAGCGGGTTGCGGGAGAGGTCCCGCTCCGGGCGCAGCGCGTCGACCAGGTGCTCGAACGGCACGTCCTGGTGGGCGAAGGCGTCGAGCACCGAGCCGCGGACGTGGTCCAGCAGGTCCGGGAAGGCCGGGTTGCCGGCCAGGTCGTTGCGGATCACCAGGTTGTTGGTGAAGAACCCGACGAGGTCCTCGGTCTCCTGGCGGGTCCGCCCGGCGACGGGGGTGCCGACCGCGAGGTCGTCGAGGCCGGTGTAGCGGTGCAGCATCACCTGGAAGACGGCGAGCAGCACCATGAACGGGGTCGCGCCGTGCCGGCCAGCCAGCTCGGTGACGGCCCGGCCGACCTCCGGCGCCACCTCGACGACCACGTTGGCGCCGCGCGAGTCGCGGACGGCCGAGCGGAGCCGGTCGGTGGGCAGCTCGACCGGCGTCAGGCCGCCCAGGCGGTCGCGCCAGTAGGCGAGCTGGTGGTCCAGCCGGCCGGCGTCCTGCTGCTCGCGCTGCCAGACGGCGAAGTCCGCGTACTGGACCGGCTCGGGGGCCGGCAGGGCCGGCGCGTCCTCGGTGAAGGACCGGTAGGCGAGGTCGAGTTCGCGCAGGTAGACGTTGGTCGACCAGGCGTCGAACGCGATGTGGTGCAGGGTCAGGACGAGCAGGTGGTCCTCGGGGGCGGTGCGGATCAGGGTCGCCCGCAGCGGGTGGCCCTGGGCCAGGTCGAACGGGGAGCGGGCCAGCTCGTCGACCAGGGCGCGGGCCCCTGCCTCGGCGTCCGGCCCGGCCGACAGGTCGGTCAGGGTGAAGTCGACCGGCCCGGCGGGGTCGACGACCTGGACGGGGTCGCCGCCCTCGGAGCGGTACCGGGTGCGCAGCACCTCGTGCCGGGCGGAGAGCGCGTCCAGCGCGCCGCGCAGCGCCGCGGTGTCGAGCGGGCCGGTCAGCCGCAGCGCCAGCGGGACGACGTACTCGTGGCTCCCGGGCTCCAGCTGGTCGAGGAACCACATCCGCTGCTGGCCGAAGGAGAGCGGCAGCGGGCGGTCCCGGCCGACGGGGCGGACGGCGTCCGCCGCGGTGTCGGGGCCGGTGCCCGAGGCGCCGTCGATCCGGGCGGCCAGCCCGGCGACGGTCGGCGCGTGGAACAGCTCGCCGACGGTCAGCTCGATGCCGAACGCGCGCCGCAGCCGCAGCACCAGCTTGATCGCGAGCAGCGAGTAGCCGCCGAGCAGGAAGAAGTCGTCGTGCGCGCCGACCCGTTCGACGTCCAGCACCTCGGCCATCAGTGCGGCGACGGTCCGCTCGGCGTCGGTGCGCGGGGCCTCCCAGGCCCGCGCGGCCGGGCGCTCCGGCTCGGCGGCGGGCAGCCGGCGGCGGTCCACCTTGCCGTTGGGCGTGAGCGGCAGCTCGTCGAGCTCGACCACGGCGGACGGCACCATGGCCTCCGGCAGCGCGGCGGCCAGCCGGGCGCGCAGCCCGTCCGGCTCGATCCGCGCCCCGGCGGCGGCCACCACGTAGGCGGTCAACCGGGTGTCGCCGGTGCCGGACCGGTGGGCGGCCACCACGGCGGCGGCCACCGAGGGGTCGGTCGCCAGCAGCGCCTCGATCTCGCCGGGCTCGATCCGCACGCCGCCGATCTTGACCTGGTCGTCGACGCGTCCGACGTACTCCAGCGCGCCGTCCGCGCGGCGGCGCACCAGGTCGCCGGTGCGGTAGCGGCGGGCGCCGGGCACGGCGGCGAACGGGTCCGGGACGAACCGGTCGGCGGTGAGGTCGCCGCGGCCGGCGTAGCCGCGGGCCAGACCGATGCCGCCGACGCAGAGTTCACCGACGACGCCGACCGGCACCAGACGGTCTTCGGCGTCCACCACGTAGGTGCGCACATTGGGCAGCGGCAGGCCGATCGGCACCTGCTCGCCGGGCTCGGCCGGGTCGTAGGGCCAGGCGGTGGAGTCGATCGCGCACTCGGTGGGGCCGTAGGTGTTGACCACCTCGACGTCGACGATCCGGCGCAGCCGGGCGCAGAGTTCGGCGGGCAGCGGCTCGCCCGCCGAGCAGACCACGCGCAGCGCGTCGCAGTCGGCCAGGGCCGGTTCGTCGAGCAGCAGGCGCAGCATCGAGGGCACGCCCTGGAGCACGGTGACGCGGTGCTCGGCGACGGCGCGGGCCATCACCGCCGGGTCGCGGTGGGCGTCCTGCGGGCCGGTGACCACGGTGGCGCCACAGACCAGCGGGGAGAGGAACTCCCAGACCGCGGCGTCGAAGCCGATGGTGGTCTTCTGCAGCACCCGGTCACCGGGGCCGAGGCCGTAGCGCTCCACGGACCAGAGCACCCGGTTGCGGATCGCGGCCTCCGGGACGACGACGCCCTTGGGCCTGCCGGTGGAGCCGGAGGTGTACATCACGTACGCGGCCTCGGCGCCGGTGACGCCGGCGGGTTCGAGGTCCGCCGACGGCGCCCCCGCCGGGTCCTCGCCGCCCTCGCGGTCGAGGACGAGCGTGTTCGGGTGCGGCGGCAGCTGGCCGAGCAGGGACTCCTCGGTGACCAGCAGGCCCACCCCGGCGTCGGCGACCAGGTGGGCCAGCCGCTCGGCCGGCTGCTCCGGGGCCAGCGGCACGTAGACGCCGCCCGCGGTCAGCACCGCGAGCAGGGTGGCGACCAGGTCGGTGCCGCGGTGCAGGGCGACGCCGACGGGGCTCTCCCGGCCGACGCCGCGCGAGCGCAGCACCCCGGCGAGCCGCCGGACCCGGTCGGCGAGAGCGGCGTAGTCGGTCCGCCGCGCGCCGGACACCACGGCGACCGCGTCCGGGGTGGCCAGTGCCTGGGCGAAGAACAGTTCGGCCAGCGACCGCCGCGGGCGCCCGGTCTCGGTGCGGTTCCAGCGGGCGAAGTCGGCCAGCTCCGCGTCGGGGACGGTCTCCAGCGTGTGGGCGGGGGCCGCCGGGCGCTCGGCGATGGCCGCCAGCAGCCGCACCAGGCTCGCCGCCATCCGCTCGATCCGGGCCCGGTCGAAGAGCGCGGTCGGGTAGATCAGCCGGGCCGCGAACGAGCCGTCGGGGAGCTCGGACAGGTGCAGCGAGAGGTCGAACGCGGAGTGCTCGGTGGCCGCCTCGACCTTGCTCACGTCGAGCCCGGGCAGCCGCAGCGGGCGGCGCTCGGCGTTGTGCAGCGCGAAGCCGACCTGGAACACCGGGTTGCGGGAGAGGTCGCGCTCGGGGGCGAGGTCGGCGACCACCCAGCCGAACGGGACGTCCTGGTGCTCGTAGGCGTCCAGGGTGGTCTCGCGGACCCGCGCCAGCAGGTCGAGGAAGGATCCCCGGCCGGACAGGTCGGTCCGCAGCACCAGCGTGTTGAGGAACATGCCGACCAGCGGCTCCAGGGCCACCTCGTCGCGGTCCGAGACCGAGACGCCGACGGCCACGTCGCGGGCGCCGGACCAGCGGGCGAGCAGCAGCTGGAACGCGGCCAGGTGCACCATGAACGGGGTCGCGCCGCCGTCCCGGCCGAGCGCGGCCAGCCGCTGCGCGAGCTCCGCCGGCACGGTGAACGGGACGCTGTCGCCGGCCGGGTCCCACTGCGCCGGGCGGCGGCGGTCGGTGGGCAGCTCCAGCGGTTCCAGGCCGGCCAGCCGCTCCCGCCAGTAGCCGCGCCGCCGCTCGGCCCGCTCGGGGGTGGCGGCCCAGGTGTCGCGCTGCCACTGCGCGAAGTCGGCGTACTGCACCGGGACGGGCTCCAGCGGCGACGGCCGCCCGGCCGCGAAGGCCTCGCAGAGCTCGTGCAGCTCGCGCGCCAGGATGCCCCAGGACCAGCCGTCGAAGGCGATGTGGTGGACGGTCACCAGCAGGACGGCCTCGTCCTCGGCGAACCGGGCCAGGGTCAGCCGCCAGGGCGCCCGGGCGCGCAGGTCGATCGGGGCGCGCAGCTCGGCGGCGTGCAGCTCGCGCACCCTCGCCTCGCGGCCGTCCGCCGGCACCCCGGTCAGGTCGAGCACGGCGAGCGGCACGGGGCCGGGCTCGTCGACGTACTGCACCCCGGTGCCGCCCTCGGTGCCGTAGCGCGAGCGCAGCACCTCGTGCCGCGCCGCGACCTCGGTGAACGCGGCCTCCAGCACCGGCAGGTCGAGCGGGCCGCGGATCCGGAACGCCTCGCACATCAGGTACTCGGTGGAGGCGCCGGAGCGCAGCTGGTCCAGGAACCACAGCTGCTCCTGGGCGTAGGAGAGCGGGAGTCCGCTGTCACCGGTGGGCATCGGACGCCTCCAGGAGCGAGTCGGGGCTGACGGCGGCCGAGTACGGCTCGGCCATGGCCACGGCGATCCGGCGCGGGCCGGTGAACGGCTCGCGGGCGTGCGCCGACAGCATGTTGTCCACCAGCAGGACGTCGTCCCGCTGCCAGTCGAAGCGGCGCCACTCGGCGCGGTAGCAGGCGCGCAGGTGCGCGATGACCTCGTCCGGCACCGGCCGGCCGTCGCCGTAGTAGGTGTTGGTCGGCAGCTGGGAGTCGTCGTACATCTCGCGCAGCGCCGAGCTCACCTCCTCGCCGAGTGTGGTCACGTGGAAGAAGGTGAGGTGGTTGAACCAGACCGTCTCGCCGGTCACCGGGTGGCGGTGCACCGCCCGGCGGCGGGCGCGGGTGCGCAGGCCGTCGGCGGTCCACTCGGTGGCGACGCCGTTGCGGGCGCAGTAGGCGTCGACCTCGGCGCGGTCGGAGGTGTTGAAGGCCTGCTGCCACGGGACGCCGAAGCCGTCCGAGAAGTTGCGCACCACCATCCAGCCGCGGGCGGCGAACTCCTCGCGGACGGCGGGGTCGATCGCCTCGTACACCCGGCGGGTGTCGGCGAGCGGGGTGGCGCCGAGCGTCTCCGGCGGCTCGACGCAGTGGAAGAACAGGGTCATCGGCCAGTCGGCCTGGTAGGAGTTCTCGTTGTGGAGGAAGATCTCCTCGTTCGGCGGGTAGTCGGTCGAGGTGTACACCTGCCCCTTGATGGTGCTGCGCGGCGAGGACCGCTCGGCGTAGGCCAGGGGCGAGCCGGACACCGCCCGCACCGCCGCCTCGAACCCGTCCACCCCGCCGACGCCGAACCCGCGCAGCAGGACCGCGCCGTGTTCGAGCAGCCGGCCGCGGACGAACGGTCGGGCGGCCGAGAGGTACTCGGCCAGGGGCATGCCGGGAGTGTCGGCCGGCACCGTCAGGGGGAGGACGGAGCCCGCGCCGTTCTCCCGGGGTCGGTCCGCCGGCGCGGGCCGTATGGAGGGGTTCGCAGTCATGCGCCTCAGCGTCGTCGCCCGGCGGCCGCTCCCCGGAGAGAACAACCGGCAGTCACGGCGGCAGGCTTGGCGTCGCGGTGACTGCGCCTCCTTCTCTGCATCCGGACCGGGCCGGTGCGGCAGGCTCGCTGGCGCCGCCACCGGTCACGTGAGGTGCGTGACGCGGCAGTTCACCCGAGGGAGGCCCGTCGTGGCCGAGGAAGACACCGACGACCGCACCTACCGCGTCGTCCTCAACGACGAGGAGCAGTACTCCGTCTGGCCCGCCGACCGGGACCTCCCGCTCGGCTGGTACGCGGAGGGCACCGAGGGCACCAGGGCCGACTGCCTGACCCACATCGGCACGGTCTGGACCGACATGCGGCCGCTCAGTCTGCGCCGCCAGATGGAGCGGGCGGCCGGCTAGCGGCCGGTCCGGCCCCGCGAGGTGTGTGACAGATGACCAGCCCCGACACGCGGGCTCCGGCGGACGAGCAGACCCGGCCGCCGGACCCGCCCGATCCACCCGCTCCGGCGGACGCGGCCGATCCACCCGGCCCGGCGGACGCGGCCGGGACGGAAGCCGTGGTCCCGCTGCACCGCAACCGCGACTTCCTGCTGCTGTGGGGCGGCTCGGCCGTCTCCCTGCTCGGCTCGACCGCGACCACCATCGCCTACCCGCTGCTGGTCCTCGCCCTCACCGGCTCGCCGTTCGACGCCGGGCTCGCCGGCTTCGTCGCGCTGCTGCCCGCCCTGCTGCTCCAGCTGCCGGCCGGCGCCCTGGTGGACCGCTGGCCGCGCCGGCGGCTGATGATCTGGTGCGACGCGCTGCGCGCGCTCGGCGCGGCGGTCATCGCCGGCGCGGCGGCGCTCGACCTGCTCAGCCTCCCGCTGGTGCTGGTGGTGGGGTTCACCGAGGGCGCGCTCACCGTCTTCCACGGCCTCGCCGCGCACGCGGCCGTCCCCAACGTCGTGGCACCGGGCCAGCTTTCGCTGGCGCTGTCCCGCAACGAGGCGCGCGGGCGGGGCGCCGTGATGCTCGGCACGCCGCTCGGCGGCATCCTGTTCGGGCTCGGCCGGGCCGTGCCGTTCGTCGCCGACGCGCTGACCTACCTGGTCTCGCTGACCGGCCTGCTGTTCATCCGCAAGGAGTTCGAGGCCGAGCGGTCCGCCGGCACCGGCACCATGCGCGAGCAGGTCCGGGAGGGCCTGGGGTGGCTCTGGAAGCACCCCTTCCTGCGCACCACCACCCTGCTGGTGGCCGGCAGCAACCTGATGTTCCGGGCGCTGTTCCTGGTCGCCATCGTGCTGGCCACCGACGTCGGCGCGTCCTCGGCCGGGGTCGGCCTGATGGTCGGGGTCGCCGGCGCCGGCGGGCTCGCCGGCTCGCTGGCCGCCCCCTGGTTCGCCCGCCGCCTGGGCCTCAGCGCCCTGGTGATCGCGGCGAACTGGGCCTGGGCCGTGCTGATGGTGGTGATCGCCGTCAGCCGCGACCCGTTCACGCTCGCCGCCGCCTACGCGGCGATGTGGTTCGTCGGGCCGCTGTGGAACGTGGCGCTCGGCAGCTACCAGCTGGGCATCACCCCCGACCGGCTGCGCGGCCGGGTGCTCGCGGCGATGAGCACGCTGTCCAACGGGGCCCTGCCGATCGGCTCGCTGCTCGGCGGCCTGCTGCTCGACTCGGCCGGCGCGCGGACCGCCGCGGTGGCCCTGGCGGGCTGGATGGTGCTGCTCGCCGTCGCCGCCTCGGTCGCCCGCACGGTGCGCACCGTGCCCGGCCCGGCGAACCCGTGACCCGGCGGCGCCACCCCCGCCGCCGTACCGCTCCGCCGGCGGCCGCCGCCCCGGCCGCTCCCCCGGTCCCCGCGCTCCCCCGCGGCCACACCCCCGGCCCCGACGGCGACGGCCGGACCACCCCTCGATCCAGTGCTGACAGGAGGAACTAGCGTGTTCCGCACCATGCTCGGGCCGCGCCCCGATCCGACGGGGCGAGGCCATCATGCCGGCACCTGACGACCGGCCGGCCGGCGTCCTCGGCACGATCGGCGGCACCCCGCTGGTCGAACTCGCCAAGCTCGCCCCGGGCCGACACTTCACCACCTACGCCAAGCTGGAGGCGTTCAACCCCGGCGGCAGCATGAAGGACCGGTCGGCGCTGGAGATGCTCCGCGAACGGATCCGCACCGGCGCGCTGGTGCCCGGCCGCTCCGTGGTCGTCGAATCCAGCTCCGGCAACCTCGGGATCGGACTCGCCCAGGTCTGCTCCTACTACGGGCTCCGGTTCATCTGCGTGGTGGACCCGCGCACCAACCGCCAGAACATCGCCATCATGCGGGCGCTCGGCGCCGAGGTGGAGGTGGTCCAGGAGACCGACCCGGTGACCGGCGAGTACCTGCCGGTCCGGATCCGCCGGATCAGCGAGCTGACCGCCCGCATCCCCGGCGCCTACTGGCCCAACCAGTACGCCAACCCGCTGAACCCCCAGGCGCACCGGCGGACGATGCGCGAGATCCTGGACGCCGTCCCCGGCGGGATCGACTACCTGTTCTGCGCGACGAGTTCCTGCGGCACCCTGCGCGGCTGCGCGGAGCAGGTCCGCGAACTGCGCCTGCCGGTGACCGTGGTCGCGGTGGACGCCAGGGGCAGCGCCATCTTCGGCGGCGTCCCGACCTCCCGGCTGATCCCCGGCCACGGCGCGGCCGTCCGGCCCGCGCTCTACCGCGACGGCCTCGCCGACGAGGTCGTCCACGTGACCGACCTCGAATGCGTGGTCGGCTGCCGCCGGCTCGCCGGCCGCGAGGCCATCCTGGCCGGCGGCTCGTCCGGCGCGCTGGTGGCGGCGATCGACCTGATGGCCGACCGCATCCCCGCCGGCTCGCGCTGCGCGGTCGTCCTGCCCGACCGCGGCGAGCGGTACCTCGACACGATCTACAACGACGAATGGGTCGCCCGCCACTTCGGCGACGTGTCCCACCTGTGGAAGGAGAAGGAGTACGCGATGAAGGTGGCACCATGCTGATCCTCGGAGCAGGGGAGGTCCGGCAGGTCCTCGACGGTGCCGAGAGCGAGGTCGTCGCGGCCGTCCGCCGCGCCTACGTCCTGCACGACCGGGGCCGCACGGCCCTGCCGCACTCGGTGTTCCTCCGCTTTCCCGACGACCCGCGCAACCGGATCATCGGACTGCCCGCCTACCTCGGCGAGGACGTCCCGGTGGCGGGCATCAAGTGGATCTCCTCCTTCCCCGGCAACACCGCCGCCGGTCGGGAGCGCGCCTCCGCCGCGGTGATCCTCAACTCCATGGCCACCGGGCACCCGGAGGCCCTGCTGGAGGGCTCGCTGATCTCGGCCCGGCGGACGGCGGCCAGCGCCGCCCTCGCCGCGTCCGTCCTCACCTCGGAGACCCCCGAGACCGGAGCCACCCTGATCGGCTGCGGCGTGATCGGCTTCGAGATCCTGAACTACCTCCGGGCGGTCCTGCCGGACCTCGGCACCGTCACCGTGTTCGACCTCGACCGGTCCCGCGCGGAGGCCTTCGCCGCCCGCTGCGAGGCCCGCTGGCCCGGGCTCAAGACGGCCGTCGCCGAGACGGCCGAGGACGCGATGGCAGCCCACCGGCTGGTCTGCCTGGCCACCACCGCCGGGACCCCGCACCTGACCACCGAGGCCTGCCGGCCGGGCACCCTGGTGCTGCACGTGTCCCTGCGCGACCTGACCGCCGAGAGCATCCTGGGCGCGGTCAACGTGGTCGACGACGCCGACCACGTCTGCCGGGAGCGGACGTCCCTGCACCTGGCCGAGGAGCTGGTCGGCAACCGGGACTTCATCTCCACCTCGCTCGGCGCCGTGCTCCGCGCCGACGAGCCCTACCGGCGCACCGAGGACGGCGTCACCGTCTTCTCGCCGTTCGGGCTCGGCGCGCTCGACCTCGCCCTGGCGGGCCTGGTCCACCGGCAGGCGCGCGAGCGCGGGCTGGGCACCCGGGTGGCGGGATTCCTGCCGGAGGGCGCCGGAGCCGCCGCCGGGTGACGCCACCGGCGCCGCCGGGGCCCCGGGCCGCCGCTCGGCCGGCGGCGGCCCGGGGCCCGGCGGTGGGGCGGGGCCCGGGGGCGGGGCGGGGCCCGGGGGCGGGGCGGGGCCCGGCGGTGGGACGCGCCGCGGGACACCCGGGGGGTGCGCCCCACCGGCCGGAAACCGGGTCGTCGCAGGTCAGAGCCGTGGGCCGGTACGATGATCCCTCACCTATCGGGGGGTCAGATGAGCCAGCCGGACGTTCCGGCCCTGGGACCGCTGCTGCGCGCGCACCGCCACGCCGCCGGGCTGAGCCTGGAGGAACTGGCGGAGGGTTCGGGCGTCAGCGCCCGCGCCATCGGCGACATGGAGCGCGGCCACAGCCGCGGCCCCCAGGCCCGCACCGTCCAGGCCCTCGCCACCGCCCTGGGGCTCGCCCCGGCCGCCAGCGGGACGCTGCTGGGCGCGGCCCGCGCCGGCCGGCGACGGCACCCGGCCGCCGAGGCCACCGGGCTCTGCGACCTGCCGCCCGCGGTACCCGACTTCACCGGCCGCGAGACCGAGACCGACTGGCTCGCCCGGACCGCCGGCGCCCCGGCCGGTCCACCGGTCTCGATCGTCTCCGGCGCGCCCGGACTGGGCAAAACCGCACTCGTCGTGCACGCCGGGGCGCGGCTGGCCGACCGGTTCGCCGACGGCTGCTTCTTCGTCGACCTGCGCGGCCTGGACGCCGAGCCGGTCACCCCGCACGACGCCCTGGGCCGCCTGCTGCGGGCGCTGGGCGTCCGCGAACGCGACCTGCCGGGCGAGACCGACGAGCGCCGCGGGCTCTACCGCCGGCTGATGCGGGAGCGGGAGGCCCTCGTCGTCCTGGACAACGCCGCCCACGAGGCCCAGGTCCGCGCGCTGCTGCCCGGCCCGGGCGCGGGCCGGCTCTGGGTGACCAGCCGCCGCACGCTCGCCGGGATCGAACACGCCCGGCGGCTCCTCTTGGCGCCGCTGCCCGTCGGCGCCGCCACCGCGCTGCTCGGCGCGATCCTCGCCCAGCGCGAGGACGAGCCGGCGGGCGGGTCCGCCCCGGCAGCGCTGGCGCGGATCGCGGAGCTGTGCGGGCACCTCCCGCTGGCGTTGCGCATCGCCGGGAACCGGCTGCTCAGCCGGCCCGCCTGGAGCGCGGACGGCCTCGCCGAACGGCTCGGGGACGAGGACCTCCGGCTGCGCCGCCTGACCGCCGGGGACCTGCGCATCCGCTCGGCGTTCCGGCTCTCCTACGAGCAGCTGGCCGAGCCGGTGCGGCGCCTCTTCCGCCGGCTCGCGCTCGTCCCGGGGGCGGACTTCGACACCGGCGCCGGCGCCGCCCTCACCGGTCTGCGGCCGGACGCGGTCGAGGAGATGCTCGACGAACTCCTCGACCTCGGCCTGCTCGGGCACACCGCCGGCGACCGGCTGCTCTTCCACGACCTGCTGCGGCTGTACGCGCGCGAGCGGCTCCACGAGGAGGAGACCCCGCGGGACGTCGCCACCGCCGAGGCGGCGCTGTACCGCTGGCTGCTCGACGCGGCGGCGGAGGCCGGGCAGTGGTTCCAGCCCGGACCGCCGCCGGCCGGCCGCGCGGCGGCACCCGTCGGCTTCGGCTCGGCGCGGGCCGCGCAGGCCTGGCTGGAGGCCGAGAGCGCCAACTGGCTGACCGCCCTGCGCGCCGCGGCCGCGGCCGGCCGGCACACCGACGTCGTCCGGACCGCGGAGTCCATGCACTGGTTCTCCGACCGCTGGACCAACTGGGGCCACTGGCCCACCGTCTTCGGACTGTCCCGCACGGCGGCGCACGCCCTGGGCGACGACGTCCTCGCGGCCACCCACGCCAACTACCTGGCCTGGGCGGTGCACTACTGCTCGCACCAGCCCCGCGAATCGTCCGCCATCGCGGAACAGGCGGCCGAACTCGCCCGCCGCGGCGGGGACGTCACCCAGGAGGCGTGGGCGCACTTCTACGCGGCGGCGGCCGCCAACCGGCTGGGCGAGCCCGCCGACGCCGTCCCCCGGGCCCGGCGGTCGGCCGAACTCTTCGCGACGGCGGGCGACCGCGAGGGCCGCCCCCAGGCCCTGCTGGCCCTGGCCTCGGCCCAGGCCGGCACCGGCGGCCACGCGGACGCGGTGGCCACCACCGACACCATCCTCGCCCTGCTCGCCGACCCGGCCACCGCACCCGCCGCGCACATCGGCGACTTCACCCGGACCAACGCCCTGTCCCAGCGGGGCGGCGCCCTGCTCGCCCTCGGCCGCGCCCAGGAGGCCGAGCGCACCTACGCCGAAGCCCGCACCGTGGGCGCCCGCGTCGCCGTCCCCCTCCTCCAGGCCATCGCCGCCCTCGGCCAGGCCCAGGCCCTGGCCACCCTCGGCCACCACGACCGCGCCCTCACCGCCGCCCGCGAAGCCAGAACCTTCGCCGAATCCGCCGCCGACCCCACCCGCCTCACCGAAGCCACCCGACTGGAAGCCACCCTGACGGCGCTGAAGGAGTGACCCTGGCGCGGCGCCGACGGAGCCGGACTCGTTCCTGCCCGAGCGTCTCGGGGCGACCCCCAGGTGTCCGGCACGGCGGAGCTGCTCTCTGCTACCGGCTCGGGGCCTCGTGCGCGGTCCGCAGTGGTCGATCGGAACGCCACCCGGCGAACGAGCCGTCGCGGGAACGTACGCCCTCAAGGTCGCCTTCGAACAGCACTGCGGCCTCCGGCCTGCGTGCCGGAGGATCGGCCAGATAGCCGTTGCCGTGATCCCAGGTCCGAAGCTCGCCCGGGAGCGCTTCGTACCAGGCCAGGCCACGGACATTGCAGTTCCTGCACAGGAGCCCCCGCACACACCGCGCTCGGCCTCCAGCGGACCGGCCGGATCATCACCAGCGCCGCGCTGCTGCTGGTGGTCGTGGTCTGCGGGTCCTGACCTCCTCCGTCGCGTTGCTGCAGATGATCGGGTTCGGCCTGGTCATCGCCGTCCTGGTGGACGCGACGCTGGTCCGGGCGGTGCTCGTACCGGCGAGCATGAAGCTGCTGGGCCACTGGGCCTGGTGGGCGCCACGACCGCTGCGGAACCTCCGGCGTCGCCTCGGCCTCGCCCACCGGGAAGGGGCGTCGACCGGTCGTCCGCGCCCGGCCGGCGCCGGGGAGCCGCTCACTCCGCCACCCCTCCGGACGCGTTGATCCCGTCCGGCCCCCGGTCGACCGGGCTCAGCCCGGGAGAGCCGGGTGGGTGGCGGGGTCGTGGGCGGTGGACTGCCAGGCGCGGGGGGTGAGGCCGTAGGTGGTGCGGAAGACGCGGCTGAAGTGGCTGGTGCTGACGAAGCCCCAGCGGCCGGCGACGGCGGCCACGGTGGCGGGGCGGGCCGACGGGCGGGCCAGGTCGCGGCGGCACATCTCCAGGCGGCGCCGCTGGATCCAGCGGCCCACGGTGACGCCCTCGTACTGGAAGAGCTTGTGCAGGTAGCGCACCGAGAAGTGGTGGGCGGCCGCGATCCCCTCCGGGGAGAGCCCGGGGTCGGGGAGCCGGCGCAGGATGTACTCCTTCGTCCGGGCGATCGTGGCCAGGACCTCCTCGGGCACCGGTCCGGCCGCCCGCCGGCGGTGCTCGTGGGCGAGGACGGTGAGCAGGTCCAGTGCCGTACCGGCGAGCCGGGCGGCCACCTGCGGCTCCGGTGCGACCCCGGGGCGGGCCAGCCGGTCCAGGTAGGCGGCCACCAGAGCGGCCGTCCCGGTGTCCGAGCGGAAGGCCGTGCCGGACAGCTCCCGCAGGTCCTCCTCGGCCACTCCGGCCGCTGCCCGGGGCCAGTGGAAGGCCGTGCCGGAGAAGGCCTCCGACACCTCCAGGACGACGGGGCGGCCGGTCCGGGCGACGGCGAACTCGCCCGGCCGCAGGGGCACCCCGTGACCGTCCAGGAGCAGCGCGGCCGTGCCGTGCCGCGGCAGCACCAGGGTGATGTGGTCGCCGCGGCCGCACAGCACCACGCTGCGGCCGTGCGCGGCCGGCCACGGACCGGCGACGATCGAGGAGACCCGCAGCGGGCCGAGCCGGTGGCCGGCGATGCTCGCGGCGAAGGGGACGTGGCCGGACGGGGCGTGGCCGGACGGGACGAGGACGGGGACGGGGACGGGGGCGAGGACGGGCATCGGTACTCCTGCGACGGCCGCCGGGGTGGTCCCGGGCGGCCGGGTGCTGGCACGGGGTGAGGGAAGGGCGCGGGCGACGCGGCCCGCCCTCCCATCCCAGCCGGTCGGACAGCGGGTGACCAGGAAGAACAGCAGGAGGAACTGCGCGGTCGCCGGTGCCGCACGAGCCCCCGTCCTGCCCCGCACCGGCACCGGCTGCCAGCAGCGGCCGGCTTACCAGGAGCGGCGGTGCAGGGCGAGGTGGAGGGTGTCCACGGCCTGGATGAGGGCGGAGCGGGCCGAATCGGTGCGGCAGTGCGAGTCGAGCAGGACGAAGCCGTGCACCACGCCCTGGTAGCGGGTGGCCACCACCGGCACCCCGGCCCGGCGCAGCCGGGCCGCGTAGGCCTCGCCCTCGTCCCGCAGCACGTCGGCCTCGGCGGTGATCACCAGCGCCGGTGGGAGCCCGGCGAGTTCCTCCAGTCCGGCGCGCAGCGGGGCCGCCAGGGACTGCGCCCGGCCGGCCGGGTCGGGCAGGTAGGCGTCCCAGAACCGGCGCATGTCCGCCCGGTGGAGGAAGTACCCGTCGGCGAAGGCACGGTAGGAGGGGGTGTCGAAGTCCGCGTCGGTCACCGGGCAGATCAGCACCTGGTGGAGCAGCTCGGGGCCGCCGCGCCGGCGCAGGAGCAGGGTGAGCGCCGCGACCAGGTTGGCGCCCGCGGAGTCGCCGGCGGCGGCGATCCGGCTCCCGTCCAGCCCGATCTCGTGGCCGTGCGCGGCGATCCAGCGGGCGACGGCGTAGCACTGCTCGACGGCGACCGGGAACCGCTCGGCGGGCGGGCGCCCGTAGTCGACGAGGACCACGGCGGCGTCCGCGCCCACGGCGAACTCCCGCAGCAGGTGGCGGTAGCTGTCGGCGTCGCCCAGCACCCAGCCGAGGCCGTGCAGGAAGAGGACCACCGGGGTCGGCCGGGCGGCGTCGACCGGGCGGATCACCTGGATCCGGACGTGACCGGCCGGTGTCGGCAGCGCCAGCCGGGTGGCGACGGTGTCCCGGTGGCCGTCCGACGGGTGGGGCCCGGCCAGGAAGGCGAGGTCGAGGGGCTCCGGCGCGCTCCCGCCGGGCGGCGCCGCCGTCCGAACGCGGCGGGCGTGGGCGCGGGCGGCCAGGAAGTCCTGGAGGCCGTCGTCCAGGATCGGGCCCGGGGCCTCGGGGGTGGTGCTCTCGGACACTGGTGTGCTGCTCCTGGCGTAGCGGCCGGGTCGGACCGGCTTCCGCGGGTGGGCGTGGCCCCGCCCGGTGGTCGTGGGCTCGCCCGGCGCCGCGGCGTGCGGCGTGCCGGCGCCGCGGGTCCGGGCACGGCGGCGAGCCGGGGGTACTGCCACCGTGCCCGGAGAGCGTGCCGGCCGGGGCCCGGGGCGCCCGGCCGGCACGTCGTCACCTTAGGGACCGGCCGGGCCCGGGACCATACCCGGAGCGCACCGGAAGCCGCCGCTCCGTGCACGGCGGTCGGCCGGTCCCGCGCGCCGCTCCGTGCACGGTGGTCAGCCGGTCCCGCGCGCCGCTCCGTGCACGGTGGTCAGCCGGTCCCGCGCGCCGCTCCGTGCACGGCGGTCAGCCGGCCGTGCGCGCCTCTTCCGTACATCGCGCCCGCCACTCGCGCGGGGACGTCCCGTACGCGGCCCGGAAGGCCCGGCTGAAGTGCGCGGGGTTGACGAACCCCCAGCGCTGGGCGACCGCCGAGACGGTCGGCGCGCTGCGGCTGCGCCGGCCGAGCTCCCGGGCGCACTCCTCCAGCCGGCGCCGCTGGATCAGCCGGCCCACCGTCACGCCTTCGTTCTCGAAGAGCCGGTGCAGGTAGCGCACCGAGATGCGGTGGGCGTCGGCGATGCCCTGCGGGGTCAGCCCCGGATCGCCGAGGTGGCGGTCGATGTGGGCGCGGACCAGCCGGACGAGGTGGGCGCCGGCCTCGTCGGGGCCGGCGGCCGGGCGCCCCGCCAGCTCGCCGACCAGGGTGAGGAACAGGTCGGCGACACTGCCCGCCAGGAGGTCCCCGACGGCGGACGGGTAGCTGGGCGCGGCGTCGGCGAGGGTGTCGAGGAAGGGCAGCAGGACCGCCCCGAGGCTCTCCCGCGAGGTGACGGCCCGCCCGGTCACCCGGCGGATGTCGGCCTCCGGCACACCGAGCAGCCGGTGCGGCAGGTGGAACACGTGGGAGCGGAAGCGCTGCGGGTAGTCGACCGAGTAGGGGCGCGCGGTGTCGTACAGCACGAGGTCGCCGGGCGCGACCTCGGCCCGGCGGCCGTCCTGGGTCAGCACGGCGTGGCCGGACACCTGGACGCCCACCGCCACCTGCGCCTCCGCCCCGGCCGAGCGCGCGATCAGGCCCGGCGTCCGGGACAGCCGGGTGGCGTCCGCCTCCAGCGTGGACACCCGCAGGCTGCCCAGCCGGTGCGACTCCAGCCGGCCGTCGAACGGGCCGTCGGCGAGCGGCACCACCTCCACCGGCGCCAGCGCGTACGAGACCGCCCGGCCCCAGTGCCCCGCCTTCTCCCCGTCCGGCACCGCGGCGGTTGTGACCCGCAGGTTCACCTGGCTGCCCCTCTCTGTCGGCGTTCACGGCCGAAGCCCCGCACGTCCAGCCTGCGGCAGGGAGCGGATGAGTGCCTAGGTCGTCTGACTGTCGTTCTGACGAGCCGGGGCGGCCGGGCGCGCTGGGGCGCGGCTCCCCCGGGCCGGCGACCCTCCCGGCGGGGTCGGCCGTTCGTTCCGTCCGCGCCGGGGCGCGGCACCCGGCGGGCCTGGGTCGTCGGGCGGCGACCCGTCGCCGGGCAGGGTCAAGGCTAACCGGCCGTCAGCCGTGCTCGCGCCCGCCCGGCAACGCCCGCACGCCCCGGACCTGCGCCGATGCGCAGGTCCGGGGCGTGCGGGGGCCGCGGGGGTGGTGGGTGGCCGCCGGGGCGGGCCACCCCACCGGATCAGGCGTCGGATCAGGCGTCGGATCAGGCGCCGAGGAACTCCAGCAGGTCCTTGGTGAACGCGGCCTCGTAGGCGCCGACCAGACCGTGCGGGGCGCCCGGGTAGACCTTGAGGACGCCCTGGGAGAGCAGCTCGACGCTCTTCTCGGCGGAGGCGGCGATCGGCACGATCTGGTCGTCGTCGCCGTGGGCGACCAGGACCGGGATGTCGATCTTCTTGAGGTCCTCGGTGAAGTCGGTCTCCGAGAACGCCTCGACGCAGTCGAGGGCGCCCTTGAGGCCGGCCTGCATGCCCTGCAGCCAGAACTCGCGGCGCTTGCCCTCGGAGACCTCGGCGCCCGGCCGGTTGAAGCCGAAGAAGGCCTCGCTGAGGTCGTAGTAGAACTGCGAGCGGTCGGTCGCGACGCCGGCCCGGATGCCGTCGAAGGCCTCGATCGGGGTGCCCTCGGGGTTGTCCTCGGTGCGCAGCATCAGCGGGGGCACGGCGCCGAGCAGGACGGCCTTGCGCACCCGGTCGCTGCCGTGCCGGCCGAGGTAGCGGGCGACCTCGCCGCCGCCGGTGGAGTGGCCGACCAGGACGGCCTCGGTGAGGTCGAGCCGCTCCATCAGCTCGGCCAGGTCGTCCGCGTACCGGTCCATGTGGTTGCCGTCCCAGGTCTGCTCGGACCGGCCGTGCCCGCGCCGGTCGTGGGCGACGACCCGGTAGCCGGCCTCGGCGACGGCGACGGCGAGGCCGTCCCAGGCGTCGGCGTTCAGCGGCCAGCCGTGCGAGAGGACGACGGGGCGACCGGTGCCCCAGTCCTTGTAGAACTTCTGCGAGCCGTCGGAGAGCGTGATGGTGGGCATGAGGCGCCTTTCTGAAGGGGTGTCACGGCCGGGCCGGAGAGCCCGGACCGGAGAGCCCGGGCCGGGGGCGGCCACGGGGTCGGCCGGGCCTCCGTGCGGAACACCGGGAACGCTAGGGCGCCGTCGGGCCGAGCGGTGCTCCCTCCCTGCACAGCCCTTGCCCACGCGCGCACCGCCCGTCTCCCCGACCACCCGGGGCGGCTCCGGGCCGATCCGAGACCGCCCGGCCGGTCTCCGCATACCGGACAGTCAACTACCGCATCGAACACGGCCTTTCACGTCAACGGACCATCCGTCCAGGGCTATTGACTAAGAATCCAACAGTGGCGATTCTCATCGCACCGAGTACGCGGGACATGACAGTCGCCCGGCGCGAAACAATCAAACACCCCGCGCCGGCGGGTCGTTCGTCCCCGTCGTCCCTGCATCGACGACACGAATGGTGACCGATGAAACCCCCACAGCCCCGCCCTCATCCGCACCGCAGGCGCAGAATCGTCACGGCCCTGGCCTCGCTCCTCACCCTCTTCTCCCTGCTGTTCGCGGCCCCCGCGCCGGGGGCCTCGGGCGGGACGGGCTGGTGGAACCCGGTCGCCCGGCCCGCGCCGGACTCGCAGATCGGCGTCACCGGTGAGCCGTTCCGCGGGACCGACGCCCAGGGCAAGGTCCGCGGCTTCGTCGACGCGCACGACCACCTGATGTCCAACGAGGCGTTCGGCGGCCGTCTCCTGTGCGGGAAGACGTTCTCCGAGGCCGGGATCGCGGACGCGCTCAAGGACTGTCCCGAGCACTACCCCGACGGCTCGCTGGCGGTCTTCGACATGATCACCAAGGGTGGCGACGGCAAGCACGACCCGGTCGGCTGGCCCACCTTCAAGGACTGGCCGGCCCACGACTCGCTGACCCACGAGCAGAACTACTACGCCTGGGTCGAGCGGGCCTGGCGCGGCGGCCAGCGGGTGCTGGTCGACGACCTGGTCACCAACGGGGTGATCTGCTCGGTCTACTTCTTCAAGGACCGCGGCTGCGACGAGATGGACTCCATCCGCCTCCAGGCGCAGAAGACGTACGACCTGCAGGCCTACATCGACCGGATGTACGGCGGGACGGGCAAGGGCTGGTTCCGGATCGTCACCGACAGCGCGCAGGCCCGCCAGGTCGTCGCGCAGGGCAAGCTCGCCGTCGTGCTCGGCGTGGAGACCTCCGAGCCGTTCGGCTGCAAGCAGATCCTGGACGTCGCCCAGTGCGGCAAGGCCGACATCGACCGCGGCCTGGACGAGCTGTACGGCCTGGGCGTGCGCAGCATGTTCCTGTGCCACAAGTTCGACAACGCGCTGTGCGGGGTCCGCTTCGACGAGGGCGCCCTCGGCACGGCGATCAACGCCGGCCAGTTCCTGTCCACCGGCACCTTCTGGACCACCGAGCAGTGCGCCGGGCCGCAGCACGACAACCCCATCGGCCTCGCCGCGGCACCGGAGGCCGAGAAGCTGCTGCCGCCGGGGGTGACCGTGCCGGCGTACGCGGCGGGCGCCCAGTGCAACTCCCGCGGCCTCACCGACCTCGGTGAGTACGCCGTGCGCGGGATGATGCAGCGCAAGATGATGCTGGAAGTCGACCACATGAGCGTCAAGGCGGCCGACCGCGCCTTCGACATCCTGGAGTCCGCGTCCTACCCGGGCGTGATCTCCTCGCACAGCTGGATGGACCTCGACTGGACCGAGCGCGTCTACAAGCTCGGCGGCTTCGTCGCCCAGTACATGAACGGCGCCGAGGCGTTCAGCGCGGAGGCGAAGCGCACTGACGCGCTGCGCGACAAGTACGGGGTGGGCTACGGCTACGGCACCGACATGAACGGCCTCGGCGGCTGGCCCGCGCCGCCCGGCGCGAACGCCCCGCACCCGGTCCAGTACCCGTTCCGCACCACCGACGGCGGCTCGCTCGTCGACCGGCAGACCACCGGCGAGCGGACCTGGGACTACAACATGGACGGCGCCGCGCACTACGGCCTCGTCCCGGACTGGCTGGAGGAGATCCGGCTGGTCGGCGGGCAGGGCGTGGTGGACGACCTGTTCCGGGGCGCCGAGTCCTACCTGACCACCTGGGGCAGCACCGAACAGCACCGGGCCGGCACCAACCTGGCCGCCGGCGCCCCGGCCACGGCCGCGTCCACCGAATGGAACCCGTTCGTCAGCTACGCGGCCGGCCGGGCCGTGGACGGCGACGGCGGCACCCGCTGGGCCAGCGACTGGAACGACGACCAGTGGCTGCGGCTCGACCTCGGGTCCACCACCCTGGTCGGACGCGTCACGCTGGACTGGGAACGCGCCTACGGGAAGGCGTACCGCATCGAGGTGTCCACCGACGGGGCCACCTGGAAGTCGGTGTGGTCCACCACCACGGGGGCGGGCGGGCTGGAGACCGCGCGGTTCACCGGCGTCCCGGCCCGGTACGTCCGCGTCCACGGGGTCCAGCGCGGCACCAGCTGGGGCTACTCGCTCCACGAGGTCGGGGTCTACAGCACCTGACGGACTGCGCGGGCACGGCTTCGCGGCCCCGGGCGACCGCCCGGGGCCGCGGGGCGTGCGCGGCGCTCAGTTCCGGCGGGTGTGCGGCATCAGGTAGACGTCCACGGCGACCTGGCGCTCGGGGTGCGCCGAGGGGAACGAGGAGAACTCCAGGTAGTACGGCAGCGGCGGGCGCTCGGTGCGCTGCATCCCCTTGGTGGCGGCGCTGACCGCCAGGTGCATGTAGGTGAACGGGATCAGCTCGGGCGGTCCGACGTGACGCATCGCCAATCCTGTTGAAGCGGGAACGACTTGGACACCCATCCCGTCCCGGGTCTGCGGGTCGAAGCGGTCCGAGACCGGGACGCAGATGTCGTGCCGGGTCCGGGCGCCGATGAAGAAGTCCGGGTCGTCGTAGGAGACGCCCAACGCCTTGGAGCGGGCCGGGCAGTGGCCGTGGGTGGTGAGCCAGCCGCGCAGCCGCTCCCAGGCGGTGTCGGCGCTGTCGATCGGTCCGAGGTGGGAGTAGAACGCGACCCGGCGCTGCGGGATCGCGGCCGGCCGGATGTCCGAACCGGCCGCACCGGCGGTCGGCCAGGCGGTGTTCTGCGGGTTGGTGCGCAGGTCGGTGGGACATATCCCGTACGCGGACCGGAACGCGCGGGTGAAGGCCGCGTGCGAGTTGTAGCCGGCGCTGACCGCGATGTCGATGATGGTGCGGTCCCCGTAGACCAGCCGGTAGGCCGCCAGGGAGAGCCGGAGCCTGCGGACGTAGCGGTGGATCGGCTCGCCGACCTGGTGCCGGAAGACCCGGCGCAGGTAGTCGGGCGAGGTGTTGGTGGCCATCGCCAGCTCCTCCAGCGAGACGGCGGCCTCACCGTCCCTGACCTGGGCCACGATGTGGGGGATGGCCCGGCGCAGACGCTCGTCGTGGCTGCTCAGCGTGTCGATCTTCATAGCAGACTGAAGCCCTCCGCTTCTCGGGTCCCTCGGGCGGGGTCCGACGGGCGACCGGAGCCGAGCCCGGGCCTGTTGGAGCCGACGCCTGACCGACCGATGGCATGACAATCGATCGCACCTCAATGCCTACCTGCGCGGTCACCCCCCGTGCGCGCCAGGGTCAGACGTCCAGATCCACCTCGCCCCGTGGCATGTCCGGTGGACGGACGCCGCCCTGACAGCGGCTCCCGGGGACGGGCGAAGACGGGCCCCGACGGGCACCTGGCCCTGACGGGGATTCTCACGATGCTAGGGGGGGCGTCCATGGCTGTCCAGCGGGCCGCAGCCGGTGCACGGAGGTGCGCCACGGCGGCCACGGGAGGTCAGGGGTCCGTACCCGGGTGTGCCGACGCCTCAGGACACCGGCTGGCGCAGGATGGTACGGCGTCGCTCGGGGGCCGTCCTGGTCGGGTCCGAGAGGTAGATCTCGTGGTGCCGGCCGGCCTCGCGCAGCCCCTCGGTGTGCAGGTAGTCGTGCAGCAGCTTCACCGTCCGCGGCTCGGTCTCGTAGGGGCCCTGGTGCAGCACCTGGACGCAGCGGCCCTCGGTGAAGGACTCCCGGCGCAGCCGGCCGACCGCCTCGGCCCCGGCCTTCCCTTCCGCCTTGGCCTCCGCCTTGGCGAGCGCGGCGGCGAGTTGCGCGTCGGTGTAGGGGACGGGCTGGCGGATCAGCAGGGTCCACCGCCAGCCGGCCCGGGCGCCGGGGCCGTAGGAGTCGGCGGAGACGGCGTCGAAGTGCGGGTCGTCGCTGTGCCAGAGCCCTTCCAGCGGCATCACCGCGTAGTCCGTCCCGGTGTCGGCCCGGACGGCGAACTTCAGGGCGTAGGAGACCGCGTACAGCGCGGCGATGGCGGGCCCGAACTCGGGGCTCTGCTGCGGGTCGCCGGTCCCGTCGAGGGCCAGGAAGGCGAACTCGGGGACGTCTAGCGGTTGCGGGACGGCCTTCGCACGGTACAGCTCGCCGCCCAGCTTGCGGTGGTCGGTCTTCTCGGCCTTCTTCCCGGTCTTCTCCCCGGCCTTGCCGGACTGCCCTGCCTGCTCTGCCTTCTCGGCCCTCTGCTCGGTCTTCTTCTCGGCCTTGCCGGTGGTACCCATGGTGCACAACTCCCGTACGACTGCGGATCGGGGCGCCCGGGGCGCCGGTGGAACAGGGCGACCGGTGGCCCCCGCAGGGGCGAACGAGACGGCGCGACGACGGTCACCGCGCGTCCGGTCGCACGGTCCGGGCCGCCGCCCCGCCGTCGGTCCGGGCTCCTGACCCGGGCTTCACCCAGGAGCGGGCCGGTCCGGGACCGCTTTTCCACCGTTGCGGTCAAGTACTCCCCCGGCAACCGATCCAAAGCTTGACTGAGCCGGTCAACAACGCTCCTACCGCTTCTCACCCGGTCGTTTCGCTGCGAGAACTGACGTGCGCGGTTCCCCCATCCGGATGACGAGAGGGATGCATCGTGACTCCAGCCGCCCAGTGGACCCCCGTGCCGGTGCCGGCCGCAGCGGACCCCCATGAGGTCCCGTCGCACTGGTTCAACCTCGTCCCCAGCCTGCCCGGCCCCGTCCCGCCGCCCCGCGAGCCCGAGGGCGCCGAGCACGACGCCTGGGGCTCCCGGCTCGCCCTGCAGCAGCGGATCCGGCTCGACGCCGTCCGCGCCCAGGACGGTGCCACCGAACCCTTCCTGGCCATCCCGGAGCGGGTGCGCGAGGAGCTGGCGTCGATCGGACGCCCCACCCCGCTGCTGCGGGCCCGGGCCCTGGAGCGCTACCTGGAGACCCCGGCCCGGATCTACCTCAAGCGCGAGGACGTGCTGCCCACCGGCAGCTTCAAGCTCAACTCGGCCATCGCCCAGGCCCACTACGCGGCCGAGCAGGGCGTCGACACGCTGGTCACCGAGACCGGCGCCGGCCAGTGGGGCCACGCGGTGGCCTGGGCCGCGCGCCGCTTCGGCCTCAGGGCCGTCATCTACTGGGCCGGCGTCTCGGCCCGCCAGAAGCCCGGCCGCCGGGCGCTGATCGAGATGCTCGGCGCCGAGGTGCACGCCTCCCCCAGCGAGCGGACACCGGTCGGCAAGGCGCTGCTGCGCGACGGCCGGCACCTGCTGGGCTCGCTCGGCACCGCGATCGGCGAGGCGATCAGCCACGCCGCGCTGCACCCGGAGACCCGCTACATCTCCGGCAGCAACCTGGCCCACGTACTGATCCACCAGACCGTCATCGGCCAGGAGACCAAGGCCCAGCTGGCCGCCCTCGGCGAGCGGCCGGACGCGCTGGTGGCCTGCGTCGGCGGCGGCAGCAATCTGGGCGGCTTCATGGGCCCCTACCTCGCCGAGAAGGCGGAGCGCGGCGACGACCTGCTGCTGCTCGGCGCGGAGTCCGCGAGCGCCCCCCGGCTGACCCGGGGCACGCTGCGCTACGACCACGCCGACCCGGAGGGCGTCACCCCGCTCGGCAAGTCGTACACCCTCGGCCGGGACTACGAGCTCCCGGAGACCCACGTCGGCGGTCTGCGCCAGCACAGCGGCTCGCCGCTGATCGGCGTGCTGCGCGGCGAGGGGCTGCTGGACGCGGTCGCGTACGAGGAGACGGACGTCTTCGAGACCGGGCGGCTGGTGCTCTCCACCGAGGGGATGCTGATCGCGCCGGAGTCCTGCCACGCCCTGCGCGCGGCCGTGGACCGGGCCGTCCTGGCCCGCGAGACCGGGCGGGCCGAGGTGATCGTCGCCTGCGTCAGCGGCAACGGGCTGCTCGACCTCGACGGCTACCTCGCGCACCGCTGACCACCGGCGCCCCGCGCCCACCACAGGCACCCGTCACCGGGCCCTCCGCCGGGCCCCGCACCACCGCCCGCGCACGCCGGGAGCGTGCCACCGCGTACCCGGGGCCGCGCGCACCACCGGGGGCACCACCCCCGCGCACGACCGAGGTCACGGCACCACCCGCACCGGCACCGCCCGGGCGAGGCGCACGCGCCCCAGGACCACCCGTTCCGACACCACCCGTTCCGACACCCTGCACGAAAGGACCGACGTGTCCGACGGAACCATCATCGAGCTGTCCAGCGGGACCAGCCCAAGCTGCCCGTACTATCTCGGCGAGTCCATCGGCGACCGGCTGCCCGAGTACCTCGGCCGGCACGCCTTCGACGAGTTCTACCTGGTCACCAGCCAGCCGCTGTACGAGCTGTTCGGCCGGGACCTCGCCAACCGGCTCGGCCGGGCCGGCGTCGCCGTCAACCTGATCACCGTGGCCGAGGGCGAGGGCGTCAAGGGCTGGCCCGAGCTCACCGCCCTCTGCGAACGGCTGGTGGCCGCCGGGGCCACCAAGGACTCGATCGTCGGCGCGCTCGGCGGCGGCATGATCAGCAACCTGGCCGGACTGGCCGCCGCCATGGTCTACCGGGGCCTGCGCTTCGTCGAGATCCCGACCACCATGCTGAACCTCACCGACGGCACCCTCAGCAACAAGCAGGCGATCAACGGCGCCCTCGGCAAGAACCAGTTCGGCGTCTACCACGCACCGCTGTTCATCTGGGCCGACGTGGCGATGCTGCGCAGCGAGCCGGAGCGCCAGCACCGCAGCGCGCTGGTGGAGGCGCTGAAGAACGGCCTGGTCAACGACGCCGCGTGGGTCGACCGGATGGAGGGCCTGCTGACCGGCGGTGTGGCGGGCATCCGGGACGACCTGCTCGGGGTCTGCCACGAGGTGGTCCGCAGCAAGCTGGGCATCCTGGCGCAGGACCCGGGCGAGCGCGGCGCCGGCATCATCCTGGAGTACGGCCACACCGTGGGGCACGCCGTGGAGTTCCTCTCCGGGGGCGCGCTGCTGCACGGCGAGGCGGTCGGCATCGGGATGTGCGCCGCGGCCCGGCTGGGCATCCGGCTCGGGATCACCGCCCCGGAGGTGCTGGCGCGCCAGGAGCACCTGCTGGGCACCCTGATCGGCAGTCCGACCACGGTGCCCCGGGAGTTCACCCCGGAGCGGATCGTCGAGGTCATCCTCAGCGACAACAAGCGCCGGGCGGGCAGCGCGGTGCGGTTCGTGCTGGTGCCCGAGGTAGGCCGGGTGCACATCGTCGACGGCGACCACGAGACGCCGGTGCCCGAGCCGCTGCTGAAGAGCGTCCTCGCCGAGGCCTGACCGCCCCCGTACGCGCCCGGGCACCGCGCGCACACCCCCGACCGCCGGCCCAGCAGGGCCGGACGGCCCGTTCGGCCTCCCGAAGGAGTCATCCATGAACGACGCGCATTCGCCGGAGATCGCCGAGACGGTCTACCGGCTCGACGGCCCGCTGCGCTGGGCGCTCGGCGAGGTGCAGGACCTGCTGCGCTCCGTCGGCGCCGCGCCCGGCCAGCAGGTGGTCGACGTCGGCGCGGGCACCGGCTACGCGGCCGTGCCCGCCGCCCGGCTGGTCGGGCCGGAGGGCTCGGTGCACTGCGTCGACGGCAGCCCGGAGCTGCTGGAGGTGCTCGCCGGCCGGGCCGCCCGCGAGGGCGTGGCCGACCGGGTGACCCGCACCGTGAGCCCGGTGGTCCCGCTGCCCGTCGCCGACGCCGCCGCCGACCTGGTGATCTCCACCTACGTCCTGCACGAGCTGGCCGACGACGCGCCCGCCGCGATCGCCGAGATGTACCGGGTGCTGCGCCCCGGCGGGCGGGTGGCGCTGGCGGACTACCGCAAGACCGCCGACAAGGAGCGCAACCGGGAGATCGAGGCCTGGTACGCCCGCCAGCCCGACGGCGCCGGTCCCGAGGAGGTGCACCTGCGCTTCACCCTCAACGAGTTGGAGGAGATGCTGCGCGCCGCCGGCTTCCAGCGGATCGAGCTGCGCACCTGGCACGACTTCCACGTGCACGCCACCGCGGAGAAGTGACCGGCCCCCCGGGCACCGGAGCCCCGGCGCGGCGCACCGACGCGGCCGCGCACCAGCACCCGGCGACCGGCCGGCCAGGACCCGCCGGTCACCGTCGTCACCACCGTCACCACCGTCACCAGCCAGAAGGAGAACTGTCGTGGTCAAGCTTGCCTACAACGCCAACGGCCTGCGGACGATCTCGGTGGAGCGGGCGATCGAGGCGGTCGCCGACGCCGGCTACGAGGGGATCGAACTCTCGCTCCACCCGGCCCACCTGGACCCGTTCGCCTTCGGCCCCGCCGAGGCCGCGCCGATCCGCAAGGCCCTGGAGCGCACCGGCCTGACGGCCTGCTGCCTGGCCGCGGGCGCCGACAACCTGCTCGGTGAGGAGCGCTTCGAGCCCTCGCTGATCCACCCCACCGCCGAGGGCCGGGCCCGCCGCGTCGACCTCGTCCTGCGGTCGGTCCGGATCGCCGACGAACTCGGCATCCCCTACGTCAACTTCGCCACCGGCAAGCGCAAGCCCGAGGTGGCCGAGGAGCAGGCCCGGCAGTGGCTGGACGAGGGCGTCCGGCAGGTGCTGGACGGTCCGGGCACCGCGGTGCTGGCGATGGAGCCCGAGCCGGAGTTCTTCCTGGAGAGCAACGACGGGGTCGCCCGGCTGGCCGACGCGCTGGCCTCGGACCGCTTCGCGCTCGCCCAGGACCTCGGCCACTGCCGGGTGGTGGAGGAGGACTACCTCGCCTCGGTGGAGCGGAACCTGCCCTATACGAAGATCATCCAGGTCGAGGACATCAAGGGCCGGGTGCACCACCACGAGATCCCCGGGGACGGCGACATCGACTTCGCCGGCTTCTTCTCGGTGCTGGGGCGCGGCGGCTACGACGGCTACGTCAGCGTGGAGCTGTACAACCACGCCGACCGCTACGAGCACGCGCTGCGCCGCAGCCGCGAGGTGCTGACCGCCGCGATCGCCGCCGCCGCGCAGGGCTGAGCCCGTCGTGCCCGCCGACCGCCCCGGTCCGCCGCCGCCCCCGCCGCCGCTGGCCCCCCGGGCCCTGCACGGGACCGGACTGACGCCGCTGTTCGACCACCACATCCACACCGACCTGCGCAACGCGGACGACTACGAGCTGATGGCCGTCAGCGGGGTGCTCACCGCGCTCGCCCCGTGCTCCGCCTCGCTGGAGGCCCGGGACTCCGGCAGCGCCTTCGCCGCCCGCTTCGAGCGGCTCGCCGGAGCCGAGACCGCCCGGGCCGCCGCGTACGGGATCGACCTGCACGTGGCGCTCGCGGTGCACGCGGCCGACATGGCGGGGCTGCGCGGCGCGCTGGCCGGGATCGAGGTGCTGGAGCGGTACCTGGACCACCCGAGGGTCCGGGCGCTGGGCGAGGTGTCGCTGCGCGGCGGCGGCCCGGACGAGGTCGAGGTGCTGGAGCGGCAGCTGAAGCTGGCGTCGGCGCGCGCCCTGCCGGTACTGGTCGAGTCGCCGCCCGCGCTGCCGGCCTTCCGGGAGATGCTGGCGCCGCTGGCGGGCGCGGTGGAACGGGCCGGCATCGACCCGGCCACGATCGCCCTGCTCGACCTGGACGAGCAGCGGATCGACCTGCTGGCCGAGCACCCGGCGCTGCGCGGGCTCGGCGGGTACGGGATCGCCGTCGCCCCGCGCCAGGACGCGCTGTTCCAGGTCCGCGAGAAGCAGTCGCACCGCGAGGTGCTCGGCCTGCTGGACCGGTTCGGCCCGGAGCGGCTGATGCTCAACACCGGCCTGCACTTCGGCTCGGCCGACCCGCTGGGTCTGGCCAGGACGGTGCACCGGCTCCGACTCCATGGTGTCCCCGAGCAGATCGTGAGGGCTCTCGCTCATGGCAACGCTGCCCAGTTCTTCGCCGTCCCCCACCGGGTCCCCGCCGCCGGGTGAGCCGGCCGGCGCCCGCCCGCACGGGCTGCCCGACCGGGGCGTCCCCGTCGAGCGGGTGCTGGCCGAGCTGGCCGGGCTCTGCGCGGACGACCACGACTACCGGGACGGCACCGTCTTCAACTCGATCTGCTCGACGCCGCTGCCGGTGGCCGAGCAGGTGTTCGCCGCCCACCAGCAGTCCAACATGGGCGACAACCGGATCTTCCCCTCGCTGCCCCGCGCCGAGGCCGAGGTGACGGCCATGCTGGCCGACCTGATGGACGGCCCCGGGGCCGCCGGGGTGGCCACCTCGGGCGGCACCGAGGCCAACCTGCTGGCGGTGCTCGCCGCGCTCCGGCACCACCGGGCCCGCTTCGGGGCCGGTGCGCCGGCCCGGGTCCTGATGGGCGACAGCGCGCACTTCTCCTTCGACAAGATCGCCGCGCTGCTGGCGGTCGAGGTGGTCCGCGTCCCCTCCGACGAGCGGCTGCGGGTCGACACCGGGCGGCTGCTGCCGCTGGTGACCCCGGAGACCGCGCTGGTGGTGGCCACCGCCGGCAGCTCCGAGTCCGGCGCCGTGGACGACGTGCCGGCGATCGCCGCGCACGCCTCGGCACTCGGCGTACCGGTGCACGTGGACGCCGCCACCGGCGGGTTCCTGGTGCCGTTCGCCCGCGAGCTGGGCGACGACCTGCCGGCGATCGGCTTCGGCGTCGACGGCGTCAGCTCCATCACCCTGGACCCGCACAAGTACGGTGGCGCGCCGATCCCCGCGGGCCACGTGCTCTTCCGCGACCCCGGGGCGCCGGACGCGCTGCGCACCTCCTCGCACTACCGGGGCACCCTCGACCACCACGCCCTGCTCGGCACCCGGCCCGGCGGCGCCCTGCTGGCCACCTGGGCGGCGCTGCGCGCCCAGGGCCGCAACGGCTACCGGGCCTCGGTCGCCGGGCTCTGGGAGCGCCGGGCGCTGCTGGTGCGGCTGCTCACCGAGGCCGGTTTCGAGGTCGCCCCGCGGCCCGAGCTCACCGTGGTGACGGTCCGCCACCCGAGCCCGGAGAAGCTGGTCGACGCGCTGGAGGAGCGCGGCCTGATCGCCTCGGTGGCCCGCCGGCTGGGCCTGCTGCGGCTGGTCGTGCACTGGCACCAGAGCGAGCGGCAACTGCGCGGCCTGGTCGCCGCGCTGGCCGAGGTCGACGGGGGCCGGCCGTGAAGATCCTCTTCGTGTCGATCAACAAGCTGAAGTCCTTCCGGCCGGTCCTGCCGATCGGCATGGTCACCATCGCCACCCAGGCGCGGGCGGCCGGGTACCAGGTCGAGACGCTGGACCTGATGTGGGAGGAGGAGGACGAGCCGGTCGTCCGGGCCGCGGTCCGCGCCTTCAAGCCCGACGTGGTGGGGATCTCGATCCGCAACGTCGACTCGCAGAGCATGCTGGAGCCGGTCGTCTACACCCCGCTCGCCCGCGAGGTGGCCGACTGGTCGCGCGACGAACTGCCCGGCGTCACCGTGCTGCTGGGCGGTCCGGGGTTCTCCACCGTCCCCGAGGACCTGATGGACTTCGTCCGGGCCGACTACGGGATCACCGGTTTCGCCGAGGAGTCCGTCCAGCCGCTGCTGGACCACCTGGCCCGGGGCGAGGAACCGCTGGACGTGCCCGGGGTGATCAGCCCGCGCGAGGGCGGCGGCTACCACCGGCGCGACGCCGTCTTCCGGATCGACTACCGCAAGGCGGCCCGCCCCGACCCGGCCCTGTACGACCAGCGCTACTTCAGCTACTCGTACGAGACCCACGACCGCAGCCTCAAGGTGCCGGCGACCATCCAGACCAAGAAGGGCTGCGTGCTGGAGTGCGTCTTCTGCAGCAACTTCCTGGTGGACGGCACCGGCGTGAAGTTCGACGAGGTCTCCCGGGTGGCCGACGAGGTGGAACGGCTGCGCGACGAGGGCCTGGAGGTCCTGGAGATCGTCGACGGGGTCTTCAACCTGCCGCTCAACTACTCGCTGGAGGTGCTGCGGGAGTTCGTCCGCCGGGGCATCGAGATGCCGTGGTCCTGCATGGTCAACCCGGGCAACGTGACCTCCGAACTGGTCGACCTGATGGTCCGCACCGGCTGCTACTACGTCGAGTTCGGCACCGACTCGGCGTGTGACCGGATCCTGCGCGGGCTGAAGAAGAACTTCCGCCAGCGCCAGATCATCGAGTCGCACCGCAAGTTCGTCGAGGCCGGCATCCGGGTCGAGCACTGCCTGTTCATCGGCAGCCCCGGCGACGACCGGGACTCGGTCCGCGAGACCTTCGACGTGATGGAGCAGCTCGTGCCGCCCGCCACGCCCGACGTGCACGCCTTCTGGACGCTCGGCCTGCGGGTCTGCCGGGGCACCGCCCTGCACACCACCGCCGTCGCCGAAGGCATGATCACCGGAACGGAGCGATTCATCGTGCCCAAGTACTACTGCTCCCGCGCGGTCATCGAGGACGCCGCCGTCCTCGACGAGATCCAGGCGCGGGTGCTCGCCAACGACAACTGGTACCTGTGGTGGGGGCTCAACTCGATCAGCCTGCGCGAGCGCATCACCATGGCCCGCGCGGAGAGCGAGCGGATCGAGGCCGAGCTGAACGACCACCTGCCGCCGCTCCCGGCGGCCGGGGACGGTGCCCGGTGAGCGCCGGGGCGGACCTGCGGCTGACCGGCCCCGGCCGGCTCACCGTCGACGAGGCGAAGCCGCCGACCGCGCCGCTCGGCCCGGACGAGGTCCTGGTCGAGGTCGACCGGGTCACCCTGTGCGGCAGCGACCAGGCGCTGTACGACGGCGCCTACGGCGGCCCGAGCAGCTACCCGCTGCGCTTCGGCCACGAGTGGTCCGGCCTGGTGGTCGACACCGGGAGCAACGGCCGCGCGCTGCTGGGCCAGTGGGTCACCGGCGACTGCTCGCGCTGGTGCGGGGACTGCCCGCGCTGCGGCACCGACCGCAACGTCTGCACCCGGATCGAGAAGTTCGGCCTCACCGTCGACGGCTTCTCGACCCGGCTGCGGACCGTGGACCGCCGCTACCTCTACCCCGACACGCACGGCCTGGGCCCCGGCCTGCTGGCGCTCTCCGAGTTCTTCGCCGTCGCCGCCCAGGGCCTGCGGCGGATCGACCCGCGCCCCGACGAGCGGATCCTGGTGATCGGCGCCGGCGCCCTCGGCCTGGCGAGCTACCTGCTGCTCACCGGGGCGTACGGGGCGGGCGGGGTGGAGCTGCTGGAGGCGGACCCGGTGAAGGCCGCCGCCGTCACCGCGCTGCTGCCGAGCGCCCGGGTCCGCACCGCCGCGCCCGAGCCCGACGCCGCCGCGCGGTCCGCCGGCGGGTACGCCGCCCTGACCGCCGCCGCCCGGTACGACCTGACCGTGGACTGCTCCAGCGGCGCCGACGGCCTCGCCACCGCGCTGGCCTGCGCCGTCCCCCGCGGCCGGGTGCTCTGCTTCGGGCTGCGCCGCAGCGCCGCGCTCCGCACCGACCTGCTGGTGGCCAACGCCCTGACCCTGGTCGGCTCGATCGGCGGCACCGGCGGCTTCCACCGCGCCCAGGAGTTCCTGGCCGGCCACCGCGAGGAGGCCGGGCTGCTGGTCACCCACCGCCTGCCGGCCGAACGGGCGGCGGAGGCCTTCACGCTCGACCCCCGTACCCGGATCAAGACCCAGCTGATGTTTGGAGAGGATGCCCGGTGACCACCGCCGACCGCCCCCCGCACCTGCGCTATCCGGAGATCCGGGAGGCCGCGCTGGCCGACCTGGCCGCGTTCGAGAAGCTCAGCCCCGACCAGGTGCCCGACCACCAGTTCGATCTGCTGCGCCGCCAGTTGGACCACGCCTTCGCCAACTCGCCGTTCTACCGGGAGCGCTGGGCCGGGCGGCACGGCTCTCTGCGGCCCACCAGTGCCGAGGAGCTGCGGACCCTGCCCTTCACCACCAAGGCCGAGCTGCGCGGCGCCTACCCGTTCGGCCTGCTGGCCGTCGGCCGGGAGGAGCTGATCCGCTACGGCGAGTCCACCGGCACCACCGGCAGCCCCACCTCCTCGATGATCACCTACGAGGACTGGATCCGCGGCAACGTCGCGGTCGAGCAGTCCGTCGGCCACGTGCTCGGCCCCGGCGACCTCGTCTTCATCGCCATCCCCTACGAACTCGCCTTCGCCTCCTACGACCTGGACCGGGCGCTGGAGCAGAACGGCGCGGCCGTGGTGCCGGTCGGCACGCTCAGCCTGGTCTGCCCGTTCGAGCGGATGGTCGAGATGATGTGGACCGTCCGCCCGACCGCCCTGGTCTGCACGCCCAGCCGGGCGCTGCGCCTCTACGACATGTTGAAGGACACCGGGCGCGACCCGGCCGAGATCGGGCTGAAGACCTTCCTCTACGTCGGCGAGACCTGCTCCCCCGCCAAGCTGGAGAAGATCGCCGCGCTCTGGGGCGTCCGGCTCTCCAACGCCTACGGCTCCACCGAGACCAACTCGCTCGGCCTGGTCTGCGAGCGGGGCAGCCTGCACCTCACCGAGGACCGGCACCTGTTCGAGGTGATCGACCCGGAGACCACCGAACCCGTCCCCGACGGCACCGCCGGCGAGCTGGTCATCACCGCCCTGGCCGGCCGGGCCATGCCACTGCTGCGCTACCGCAGCGGGGACTTCGTCACCGTCTCCGCCGAGCCCTGCGCCTGCGGCAGCCCGCGCCGGGTGCTCTCGCACCACGGCCGGGTCAGCGAGCAGCTGACCGTCGGCGGGCAGCGGATCAACAAGCTGGCGCTGGAGCAGACCGTGCTCGCCACCGAGGGCGCCGGCCTCTACTGGGCGGCCGGCGTCTCCGGGGACCACCTGGAGATCCGGGTCGAGGCCGAGGTCGAGGACCCGGCGGCGCTCTGCGCGGCCGTCGCCGAGCGGGTCACCGCGGAGTTCGCGGTGCCCGCCTCGGTCGCCCCGATCGACCGCGCCCAGGTGCGGCGGGCGATGGACCGGATGCTCAAGCCCGGCAGCCTCACCATCGAGGACCTGGAGGCGGTCTCATGACCCTCGGCCTGCGCCCGGGCAACCCCGCCGAACCCCGGCACAACGACCCCGGCACGATCGCCGTGGTCGGCCTCGGCCGGCTGGGCTCGGTGCTGGCCGACCGGCTGGCCGAGCGCTTCCCGGTGCTGCTCAACGACAGCGACCCCGCGGTCGCCCGGCGGGTCGCCGCCGAGCTGTCGCTGCCCGACATGGACCAGCGCGAGATCCTCTCCGCCGCCGACACCGTGCTGCTCTGCGTCCCGCCGCAGGAGACCGCGGCCGCGCTGCGCCGGCTCGCCGCGCTGACCGAACAGGTCGGCCGCCGGGCGCTGTTCGTCAACATGGCGACCAGCGTGCCCACCGAGGACCTGCCGGACCTCGGCGTGGAGGTGGTCGGCCTCAAGCCGGTCTGCCAGTTCACCGCCGTGGCCCTCGGCCTCAAGACCGTCCTGGTCACCTCCGCACCGCGCCGGATCGGCCTGCTGCGGACCCTCGCCGCCGACCTCGGCGAGGTGGTGCTCGGACCGGAGGCGTGCGTCGGCCCGGCCAACCGCGCCGCCACCAAGGCCGCCCTGCGCGCCTGCGCCGAACTGGCCGCCGAACTGACCGGCCGCGGCCTGCCCACCGACATCGTGCGGGCGGCGATCCGCAACGTCTTCGTCGGGACGGCGCTGGACTACCCGCCCTCGGACGCCAACCCCTACACCCGCTCGGTGCTGGAGGAGATCGCCGCCGAGGCCGTCGGCGCCGCGCCGCCCGCCGCCGACCGGGCACCGGCCGGGCCGCGGGCCGCCGTCCGGCCACCGACCGTCCTGCCACCCACCGACCTCGTCCCGCCGGACGCGCTCGGCTGGGCCGCCTGGGCCGAGCGCCCCGTCACCCCGGGAGGACCCGCATGACCACCACCCCGCCGGACGTCCCGCACGGCGGCGCGCACTGCGAGACCGCGTCGATGCGCAAGCAACTGGCCGCGCACGACCTGCCGATCAGCGAGGCGATGCTGTTCGGCGTGGCCGGCGGCATCAACTTCATGCACATGCCCGCCCCGCCCGGCGGACGCGGCTTCACCGGCGGCCGCAACGGCCCGTTCCCCGAGTTCACCCGGCGGATGGCGGCCGGCGTCGGCCTCGACCTGGAGGTCGCCGTCACCGACGACCCCGAGCGCGCCTGGGGCGACCTGCTGGCCGAACTCGACCTCGGCCGCCCGGCGGTGGTCTACGCGGACCTCTTCCACCTGCCGTACTTCCAGGCCACCCGGCACTTCGGCGGCCACGCGATCGTCGTCGTCGGCCACGACCGGGACGACGACACCGTCACCGTCTCGGACCGCCCGGCCCGCGCGCAGACCCTGACCACGGCCGAACTCGCCACCGCCCGGGCCTCCGGCCACCAGCCCTTCCCGCCCCGGCACGCCCTGCTGCGCGCCGACTGGAAGGCCGCCCGGTACCCCACCGAGGACGACATCCGCCAGGGCATCCGCTGGTCCTGCCGCGCGATGCTGCACCCGCCCGTGCCCAGCTTCGGGCTGCGCGGCCTCGACTCCTACGGCGCCGGTCTGCGGCACCTGCTGCTCAGCGACACCCCCGCCGCCGCCGTGGTGGACGAACTCGCGGGCGCCTACGTCGACTTCGAACTGGCCGGCACCGGGGGGAACGCCTTCCGCAACCTGTTCCGGACCTTCCTGACCGAAGCCGCCGAGCTCACCGGGGACCACCGGCTGGCCGACGCCGCCCTGCTCTGCGCCGACAGCGCCGGGCGCTGGGAGCGGGTGATCGCCCTGCTGCTGCCCGACTGGACGCCCGCGTTCACCGAACTCGGCGCCGCCTACCGGGCACGGGAGGCCGAGCTGCTGGACGGCGGCGCCGCCGCCCTCGCCCGGGCCGCCCTGCTCGGCGAGCGGCTGCCCGACCTGCGGGCCGCCGCGGCCGCCGGGCTCGCCCCGGTGCGCGAGCGCCTCGCCGGGGAGCTGCGGGCGGCCCTGGCCTCCGTCGCCGAGACCGAGCGGGAGCTGTTCGCCCTGCTGAGGGAGGTGTGAGCGGGGTGTCCACCGGCCTGCTGCCGGCCGTCCGGACGCCGACCCGCCACCGGCTCTCCGACGAGGCCGACCGGCTGGCGTACGACCGGTACGTGGCCGCCCGCAACCAGTACAAGGAGGAGTTCCTCGACCTGCTGGAGAGCGCCTGCACGGACGGCCCGGTGCTGGAGGTCGGCCCCGGCTACGGCGGGTTCGCCGCCCTGCTGCTGGCCCGCCGCCCGGTCGACCTGCGGGTGCTCTGCACCGACCCGGGCGCCGTCGCCCCGCTGCGCGAGCGGCTCGGCGCGGCGGTGCCGGTCGACCACTGGCCGGCCGGCGGCCCGCTGCCGGCCCCCCTCGCCGGGCGCCACCCGCTGGTCTACAGCGTGCACGCGCTCGGGGAGTGCACCGACCCCACCGCCCTGCTCCGCGGAGCGGCGCGGGCCCTGGCCCCCGGCGGCCGGCTGCTGGTCAACGACCTGCGCCGGGACCCGGATCCGTTCATCCTCGAATACACCCTGCGCGAGATGGCCGCCGACGACTCGCCCGACGGCCAGTACCGCTTGCGCACCTACCTGGACTCCCTGCGCGGCGCCTGGACCGGCGCCGAACTGCGTCAACTGCTCGACGCCGCGGGGATGGCCGACTGGGCGGTCGGCCCGGACGGCCCGATGGCACTCACCGTCGAGCACCACCGCGCCACCTGACGACCGGAGAGGCACATGACCCAAGAAGCGATCACCCGGAACTTCCTCGACACCCCCAGCTTCTGGCGCGACTACCCGGAGCGGGACATCGAGTTCGTCCGCTGGTACCCGTGCGACGTCAAGCCGCTGTCGGCGGACCAGATCTACGCCACCCGGGAGAAGTTCCCGAAGACCACGTCGTTCTACGTGCACATCCCGTTCTGCAACCAGGTCTGCACCAGCTGCCCGTACAACAAGTTCTCCACCCGCAACACCCTCACCCAGCGCTACATCCAGGCGCTCAAGCGGGAGATCGACCTCTACTCGCAGCTGCCGCACGTCCGGGACACCGTCTTCACCTCCGGCTACTTCGGCGGCGGCACGCCCACCACGCTGCGCGCCGAGGAGCTCGACGACCTGCTGGGCTACATGAAGCAGCGGCTCAACTTCAGCCCGGACTGCTCGGTCACCATCGAGTCCACCCCCGTCGACGTCGACCAGCAGAAGCTGGACGTGCTGCTCAAGCACGGCGTCAACCGGATGAGCCTGGGCGTCCAGACCTTCCACGACCCGCTGCTGCGCTACCTCGGCCGGGCCCGGGCGCACACCGGCGAGTCCGCCACCCGCACCATCGAGCTGATCGACCGCAGCGGCCTGGAGAACCTCTGCATCGACTACATGATCGGCATCCCCGGCCAGACCCCCGAGCTGTGGGCGCAGGACATCCGCACCCTGATGGACCTCCCGGTGACGTCCTTCTCGGTCTACAACTACGCGGTCATGCCCGGCTCGGAGGTGTTCTTCGCGCTGCAGAGCGGCGCCACGCCGCCCTGCCCGAGCACCCGCGAGGCCGACGAGATGTACCAGTACCTGCACACCACGCTGATGGACGCGGGCTACCTGGCGCTCACCTACAACGACTTCATCGAGCCGATGCGGCCCGAGTGGGAGGCGGCCGGGGTCAAGACGTACCCGGTGGTGAAGGACGGCAGCAAGCCGTACCGCGGCCTGGAGACGGACACCTTCTACCTGACCGACCACCTGTCCCAGATCTGGGGCCGGTGCGGGGACATGGTGGCCATCGGCTCGGGCGCCTACGGGTACCTGAACAACCACATGTACCTCAACGAGCCGGACATCGAGTCGTACATCAGCCGGTGCAACGAGGGCCGGCTGCCGGTGGTGATGGGCGCCTACACCGACGAGCACGAGCAGCGCTGCCGCAGCCTCGTCCTGGGGCTGAAGCTGCTGCGGGTCAAGCGCTCGGTCTACCGCGAGCGGCACGGCGTCGACCCGTACGAGTACTTCAAGGACAAGGTCGACGACCTGGTGGCCAAGGGGCTGCTGGAGGTCGACGCCGACGCGATCCAGGTCACCTACCCGAAGGGCTGGTACTACATCGACAACATCTCCAAGAGCTTCTACTCGGACGCCAACTACCGGCTTCCGCAGCCGACCTCGGCGAGCACCGAGATCCTCAAGTGGCAGATCGACCGCACCGACGGCCGGAAGGGGCTCCCCCTTGTCCAGTTCTGAGACCACCGCGCGCCGCTCCCGCCGGGGGCGGATCTTCGACCTCGCCGAGCGGGCCCCGCAGGGCGACCCGTTCGAGACCGCCGAGGAGTGCCGCGCCTACGACCGCAGCGTGCGCACCTCGATGATCATCCCGATGCAGCACATGATGAAGCTGATCGGGCCGGACTGCGGTCCGGACAAGGACGTCCTGGAGATCGGCTGCGCCAGCGGCCTGCTGTCGCTGCGCCTGGCCGCCCAGCACCGCGACTCCACCTTCACCGGGCTGGACAGCAACGACGCCTTCCTGGAGGTCGCCCGGGAGAACACCATCTTCGCCAACCTGGTCTCCTACGGCGGCGACTTCGCCTGCGACTGGGCCCGGTACAGCCGGCTGCCGTACCCGGACGACAGCTTCGACGTGGTGTTCAGCTTCTGCGCGATCAACCGGTGGGACAAGCCCGCCCGGATCCTGCCCGAGCTGGCCCGGGTCTGCCGCCCCGGCGGCGCCGTCCTGCTGTACGACCTGGCCCGGGACGCCGACGAGGGCATGGTCTCGTTCGTGCTGCAGTACGCCGGCGGTGACGCCAACGCGTTCATGACCTCGCTGCGGGCCTCGTACTCCACCGAGGAGATGCGCGAGCTGCTCGACCAGGTCGGCCTGAACGACTGGAGCGTCACCAAGGAAGGCATCAACCTGGTGGTCTCCTCCCGGGCCAGGGACACCGGGTACACGGTCGGCGAGCCCGGCATCTACGAGCGGATCTTCGACTGACGGTCCCCGCCCCAGGTCCGGGTGGGGTGCCCGCCGCTGCGGCGGGCACCCCACCCGGACCCCCCGGACCACCCCGCCCGCGCCACCGCCCGCCCCCGGAAGGAGCACGACCATGCCCACCGCCGATCTTCGCCGGTACCGGGTCGGCGTCGTCCAGCTGTCCGTCGCCACCAACCGCCGTGCGGAGAACCTGGCGCGGGCCGAGAAGCTGGTGCGCGCCGCGGCCGACGACGACTGCCGGCTCGTCGTCCTGCCCGAGGTGTTCGCCACCGCGCTCAACCTGCCGAAGAGCCACGAGATCGCCGAGCCGGTGCCCGGGCCGCTCACCGAGTGGCTGGCCGGCCTGGCCCGCGAACTCGGCGTCTGGATCGCCGCCGGCGTGCTGGAGCGCGCCGGGGACGACGTGCACAGCACCGCCGTCCTGCTGGACGACACCGGGGAGCTCGTCGGCACCGCGCGGCGCACCATGGTGTACGACTTGGAGGCGCACTTCATCACGGGCCGCACCGGCGCCCGCGTCTTCCCGACCCCGCTCGGCCGGATCGGCTTCGCGCTCGGCTACGACGTGCAGTTCCCGGAGGTGCTGCGCGGCCTGTTCGCCGACTCGGCGGAGATCATCGTGGCCCCCTCCGTCCTGCTGCGGCCGTTCGCCGAGCCGGTGCGGCAGATGCTGCTAGCCCGGGCCGCCGAGAACTGCGCCTACGTGCTGTTCGCCAGCGCGACCGGCGAGAACACCCTCGCCGGGCTCACCTACATGGGCCGCAGCGCGATCCTGCGCAGCCCGCTGGCGATCGGCGCCTACTCGCGGGACTTCCGCAAGCAGCAGCCGGTGCTCGCCGAGGCCGACCGCGAGGAGGCACTGCTGACCGCCGACCTGGACCTGCACGAGCTGCGCCGGATGCGCGAGGCGGCGCCGTTCGCCGCCGACTTCCGCCGGTCGCCGCTCGGCCTGGCGCTGACCGCCGCCACCCACCCGGACGGGCCGCTGCCCGACTGGGCCGCCGCGGCCCTCGCCCCGCACACCGCACCGCATGCCGCTTCGGACACCCCGGACGCCCCGACCCCGGAAGCCCCCGACGCCCCGGTGGCCCCGGACACCTCGGCGGCCCCGGACACCTCGTTCGCCTCGGATGGAGCCTGACCAGATGACCGTCGAACGCTCGCTCGCCACCAGCCGGCCCCGGGTCGCGCTGATCCAGTCCTTCTGGGACCCGGACCCGGAAGTCAACCTGGCCCGGACCCTCGCCCTGCTGGACACCGTCCAGGACGTCGAACTGATCATCCTCCCGGAGTTCTTCCTCGGCCCGCCCTTCTACTTCCCCGGCCGCGCCCACCTCAAGGGCGTGATCGACCAGCCGGTGCCGGGCCCGCTCTTCGACCAGCTCGCCGAGGTGGCCCGCGCCAAGGGCTGCTACCTGCTCTGCGGCACCGTCGTGGAGCGGGAGGGCGACCGGTACTACAACACCTCCGTCCTGCTGGACGACCAGGGCCGGATCGCCGCCAAGGCCCGCAAGACCCACCGGTTCGCCGCCGAGATGGTCACCGTCTCGCCCAGCGACGAACTGGTCATCGTGGACACCCCGTTCGGCCGCCTGGGGATCTGCGTCTGCTCGGACTTCTGGATCCCCGAGGTGCCGCGGACGCTGGCGATGCGCGGCGCCGAGATCATCGCGGTGCCGGGGGCGGCGCTGCGCGGCAACATCCAGATCACCCGGCCGTGCATCCAGGCCAACTCCTCCTTCAACGTCTGCTACACCCTGCTGGCCAGCGCCGTCGGCGAGGTGACCGGCGAGCGCGCCGGACGGACCGTCACCATCTCGGTGGCCGGCCACAGCACCGTCGCCTCGCCCGAGCACCTGGTCGGCTCGCTGGACGAGGAGGAGGGCGTGCTGATCGCCGAGCTCGACCTGGACCGGCTGCGCGAACTGCGGGAGGTCGACCTGTCGTTCCGCAAGAGCCTCTACTTCTGCCTGCACGGCCGTCGGCCCGAGCTGTACCAGGACCTGCTGAAGCCGTACGCCGGCCACCAGGACCTGGAGACCCTCATCACGGACTACCTCACCGCCCGACGGAGCTGATTCGCCATGGCACCCAGCCTGCTGTACCCCGCCGCCGACCACCTGCCCACCGGTGCCGACCGCGAGCCCGCCCTGAAGGAGGTCCTCGACTGGGCCGACCGGGCGGCCGCCACCAACACCGCCGACGCACTGCTCGCCTTCTTCGGCCAGCCGCTGGACCCGCGCACCCTGCGGCTGACCGGCCTGCACCACGTCGCCGTCTACCTGGGCGACTACCGCACCGAGGAGGAGTACGAGGCCTGGCTGGAGACCGTCCGGTCCCACCCGGGACTCGGCCGGGTGTCCGCCGGCCCCTCGCACATCGCGCCGCGGGTGCACGGCACCCCCGGGCACTGGATCAACCTGACCACCGAACGCGGCACCGAGGTCGAGTTCTTCACCTGCCGCGCCTACGGGGCCTGGGCCGACGAGCCGCCGGAGCGCAAGCGGGCGCTGATGTCCCACCTCGGACTCAGCGTCGACACCCCGGACCACGTCCGCCGGGTGCTGGACTACCTGGCCGGCTTCGACAGCGTCGAGGTGCTGGCCTACGCCCCCGAGGACGAACTCGGCCACACCTACGGACACCTGCTGCGCACCGACACCGACCGGGTGCTGGAGCTGGTGCACGCCGGACGGAGCCAGGCATGAGCGAGCGGAGCGAGGTCATCATCCAGTGCCGCGCGTTCCGCGAAGCGGCCACCGAGCGAAGCGAGGCGGGCGCATGAGCGGGTTCCCGGTACCGGCCCGGCTGCCGGAGAACGTGCCCGGGCGGTTCTACGTCAACGCGGAGTGCACCGACTGCGACACCTGCCGCTGCATCGCCCCGGACTCCTTCGTCCGCAACGACAAGGCCGGCTACACCTTCGTCGCCCGCCAGCCGGCCGACGAGGACGAGGAGGAGCTGGTGTACGAGGCGATGGACTGCTGCCCGGCCGACGCCATCTGCGAGGACGAGTGAGCCCCCGTCCGCCGGGGCCGAGGATCCTCGGCCTCGGCGGCTCGCTGCGCCCCGGCTCGACCAGCCAGCTGCTGCTGCGCCGCGCCCTCGCCGTCCTGGACGCCGACGGCTGCCGGACCTCCCTGCTGGACCTGCGCGAGCTGGACCTGCCGTTCTGCAACGGCGACAAGCAGGACCCGTGGCCGAGCCGCCCGGACGTCAAGCTGCTGCGCGAGGAGTTCCGCGCCGCCGACGGCGTCATCCTGGCCGGGCCGGAGTACCACGGGACCATCGGCGGGGCCCTGAAGAACGCCCTGGACCTGCTGGACTTCGAGCACGTCGAGGGGAAGGTCTTCGGGGCGATCTGCGCGCTCGGCGGGCGCAACAACTCCAACGCGCTCAACCACCTGCGCCTGGTGGCCCGCTGGTACCGGGCCTGGATGGTGCCCGAGCAGGTCGCCGTCCCGCAGGCCCGCGGCGCGCTGCCGGGCGGCGAGCCGGCCGATCCCGAGCTCGGTGCGCGGGTGGACGAGCTGGCCCGCAGCGTGGCCCGGGCGGCGGCGCTGCTGCGGCCCGGGGCGGGCGGTCCGGCCGTCGTCGGGTCGGTCCGGCCGGGACCGGCCGTCCCGGAAGAAGTTCCGAACGTGTCCAGGACAGTCAAACGCGGGAGCTGACCCGTTGGTAGCGTCACCCCTGTGAATAAGACGCACACATTGGGTGCGCATTTCCAGGGGGCCGGAGAATGGTTCCCGGTGCACCCCAGACCACTTCTCGTGATCAGTCTCCGCCATCCGTCCAACGGAACTCCGCGGGAGGCGACCTGGCTTCGCCTCACCGCATTTCTGTTCAATCGCGGGATTTCCGACGACCGCACCGTCGGTATCGAAGTCCTGTACGACGATCCGGAGTCCACGGCGCCCGACCGGCGGCGTTTCGACGCCTGCCTGTCGGTGCCCCGGGACCGGGTCGCCGGGCTGTCCCTGCTCGATCCCCGCAGGGACAGCCTGGGCATCCGCGTGCTGCCCGTCCTGAGCGAACGGCTGATGCTCTGGCGGGGCGGTTCGGCCCAGGCCGAACCGCCCGTCCGCCACCGGCACGTCACACCGGCCGCCGACCTCCCGCTGCGGGCCAACTGGCCGCGCTACGAGGTCTACCGGGGCTCGCCCGTGCTCACGCCCGGGCACCCCGAGGTGATCGGCTGGTACGCCACCGCGGCCTCCTCGGCCGGCGCCGTGGGCGGCAGCCACCTCCCCCCGCGCACGCCCGCCACCGGCGTGCCCCGCCGGCCGTACGGTGCGGTCCGGCGCGCCTCCGGAAGGGGTCAACGACCATGACCACGACGACCACGATGAACTGGGACCGGGCCTACAAGGCCGGTGATCACCACCAGTACTGGGAGCTCAGCGCCCCCTCCCCCGACCTGGTCGGCTTCCTCGCCGCCACCCCGCCCGCGCCCGGCGCCCGGGCCCTGGACCTCGGCTGCGGCACCGGCTGGGACACCGTCGCGCTGGCCCGGGCCGGGTACCGCGCGACCGGGGTCGACATCAGCGGCGAGGCCGTCGGCATGGCCGTCGCGCGCGCCGCCGAACTGGGCCTGGAGATCGAGCTGTCGGTCGGCGACGTCCGCGGACTCGACCTGCCGGACGAGGAGTTCGACCTGCTGGTCGACCGCGGCTGCTTCCACCACCTCGGCCCGGACGACCGCGACCGCTACGCGGCCGAGGTGGCCCGGCTGCTGGCCCCCGGCGGCCTGCTCTACCTGCGCGGGAGCCGGCAGGAGATGTTCCCCTTCAAGCCGGTGGACGCCGCCTCGCTCGCCCGGCACTTCCCCTCGGACCGGTTCAGCACCGGCCCGTTGATGCCCTTCCAGCTCCACACCGACGTCCTCCAGCTGGACGCCAACGCGGTGGTCCTGCGCCGCGCCGACTGACTCCGGGGCGGCCCCCGCCGCCCGCCGGCGCGCCCGTGCGGCGCGACCGCCACCCTTGCGGCGCACCGCCGCGACCACCCCTCGCGATCCGTTTCGCGCCGGCCTGACCGAGACCGGCGGACATTCCGTGCTTCCCCGTTTCCGGAGCCCGATGCCCGCTTCGTCCGACGGCTTCCGGCGCTCCAAGAAATGAGCCACCTATGCCCACCCCGCAAAGCCGGGACAAAAGTCCCTGGCTCATCCTCGGCGTGCTCAGTATGGGCTTCTTCATGACGCTGCTCGATATGACGATCGTCAATATCGCGCTGCCCCATGTGATGACCGGAGTACACGCCTCGCTGGACGAGGGCCTGTGGGTGTTCAGCGCCTACATCCTCGGCTACGCCACCCTGCTCATCGTCGCCGGCCGGCTCGGCGACCTGTTCGGGCCCCGCCGGGTCTACCTGTACGGCCTGGCGGTGTTCGTGGTCGCCTCCTGCGTGTGCGGGGTCGCCCCCAACGCGGGCGTGCTGATCGCGGCCCGGGCCGTCCAGGGCATCGGCGGGGCCATGCTCGCCCCGCAGATCCTGCCGATCGTCACCATGGTCTTCCCGCCCTCCAAGTGGGGCGCGGCGTTCGGGTTCACCGGCGCGCTCTCCGGGCTCGCGGTGCTCACCGGGCCGACCCTGGGCGGGGTCATCGTCAGCTACCTGGACTGGCGGTGGATCTTCTACCTCAACCTGCCGATCGGCATCGCCACCGCCTACCTGGTGCTGCGGCACGTCCACGACTACCGGCCGGGCAAACGCCAGCCGCTCGCCGTGCTGCCCACCGCCCTGCTCGTCCTCGGCCTCACCGCGCTGGCCTTCGGCCTGATCGAGGGCGAACGCCTGGAGTGGAACGCCACCGCCTGGGCGGCGATCGCGGCGGGGCTCATGGTCCTGACGTACTTCGTCCTGGACCAGCGCAGGCACCAGCGGTCCGGCCCGCTGCTCCCCTTCGACCTGCTGCGACTGCGCAACTTCGCCCCCGCCAACATCATCGCGGCGATCATGGGCTTCTCGATGCTCGGCGCCTTCCTGCCGATCTCGCTCTACCTCCAGACCGTGCTCGGGATGTCCCCGCTGCGGGCCGGCTTCACCATCGCCGCGATGCCGCTCACCTCGGCGCTGGTCGCCGGGGTCGGCGGCAAGCTCTCCGACCGCGGCTCGGGCAAGGCCGTCATCCTGACCGGGCTGGCCTGCTTCACCGCCGGGCTGGGCTCGTTCGTCCTGGTCACCGGGACGGACACCGGCACGCTCCAGCTGATCGGCCCGTTCGTGCTGGCCGGCCTCGGCATGGGCCTGGTGTTCTCGCCGCTGTTCAGCGTCGGCATGCGCCAGGTCCCGCCGCCGCAGGCCGGGGTGGCCTCCGGACTGGTCAACACCGCCCAGGAGATCGGCGGCCTGCTGGCCAGCGCGGCGATCGGCGCGATCCTGTCGCTGCGGCTCTCCAGCGGCCTGCGCGGCTGGGTGAACGAGCAGGCGCTCGCACTGCCGCCGGAGGCCCGGGAGGGCTTCAAGCGGGCGTTCGCCCCGCTCACCGACGGCGCCCTGAAGATCGGCAGCGGCGGTCCGCCCCCCGCCCTGGCCGGGGCCGACCCGGCGCAGGCGGCCAAGGTCCAGGACGCCTTCGCCGAGGCCTTCACCAGCGCCATGCACAGCGGACTGCTCCTGCCGGTGGGCCTGCTGGCCGTCGGCTGGGTGGCCGCCCTGCTCCTCATCCGGGACGTCCCGGCACCGGCCTTCGGAGCTCCACGACCGCCCGCCGCCAGGGCCACGGGCAGCGCCCCGGCGGCGGCCGAGAAGGCCTGAGGCCACCGGACCGGTGGCTCCGCGCCACCGACCGACGTCCCCCGTCCACCATCCACCCACCACCTACCGATCCGAACCGCATCCGACCGGTCCGCACCGGCGGCACGAACAGAACCGAGGAGTCATCCGATGTCCCAGTCCCCCGTGGTGCTGTCCACGCACATGATGGCGACGTACATGGTCAAGCCCGGCTGCGCCGAGCAGGCCCGTGACATCATCGCCCGGCACTGGCCCACCCTGAAGGCGCACGGCCTGGTCACCGACGAGCCCGCCACCGTCTACCACAGCGAGAGCGAGCACGGTCCGGTCTTCTTCGAGATCGTCACCTGGGTCGACGAGAACGCGGTCAGCCGCGCCTTCAACACCCCGGACGTCAACGCGATCTGGCAGGAGATGGCGGCGATCACCGAGGCCCGCGAGGGCCGGCCGCCGGTCGACTACCCGATCGTGCACCGGATGGGCTACTTCCAGGACGAGCCCGACCTCCCCGAGGAGGACGCCTACACCGGGCTCGCCCACTACCTCGTCCGCCCGGACAAGGTCGCCGAGTTCCACGAGCTGATGGCCCGTGACTGGCCGACCCTGCGCGACGAGAAGCTGACCACCGGCGACCGCGCCGTCGTCTACTTCGGCGAGGACGCCACCGGCCCGTTCTTCCTGGAGATCGTCCGCTGGTACGACCAGCAGGGCCCCAGCATCGCGTACCGCAACGACAAGGTCAGCGCGATCTGGCAGGACGTGTTCCGCTACACCGAGGGCCGCAGCGGCCGCCCCGCCTCCGAGTACCTGTGGGCCGGCGAGATCCGCTACCCGTACCACGACGCCGACTGACGTAACGTCAACACCTCAGAGAAACATCAGCGTTCGGACGGGCCGGGGCTCCGCCCCCGGCCCGTCCGGCCCCGTCCGACCGGAGCTTCCTCGGTGACCCGCAAGACCCCCCAGACCTTCGACACCCCGCCCGCCCCCGTCCTGGCCGACCGGCTCAGGTCCGAGCTGGAGGACAGCGCCGTGCCCGGCCGGGCCGACGGCGAGAAGGCCTACCTGAAGAGCCGGCTGGAGCACATCGGCGTACCGCTGCCCGCCATGCGCACCGTGGTGCGCAACTTCGTCCGCCGCCACCCCGGGATCGACCGGGACACCCTCCTGGAGCTCACCGAGGAGCTCTGGGCCCCGCCCGTCCACGAATCGCGCTCCTGCGCCGCGCTGCTCCTGGAGAGCCGCTCCGACCTGCTGGTCCGCGAGGACACCGGCTACCTGGAACAGCTGCTGCGCGAGTGCGAGACCTGGGCGCACGTCGACCTGATCGCCCCCAAGGGCGCCGGCGCCCTGCTGCTGCGGCTGCCGGAGACCGCCGAGGACTTCCTGCGCTGGAGCCGGGACGACCACCAGTGGGTACGGCGCGGCGGCATCCTGTCCTACCTGCTGGCCCTGCGCGACCGGGGCGAGTTCCCGCACTACTTCGCCGCCTTCGGCGAACTCGCCGACCCGCTGCTGACCGACTCCCGGTTCTTCGTGCGCAAGGCGCTGGGCTGGGCCCTGCGCGAGGGCGCCAAGCACCACCCCGAGGAGGTCGCCGACTGGCTGCGCGCCCGCCTGCCCCGGGTCTCCGGGCTCACCCTGCGCGAGGCGATCCGGCCGATCGACGACGACACCTGCCGGAGCCTCCTGCAGGAGCACGCCGAACTCGGCGGGCGCCGACCGCGCGGCTGACCGCCCGCGCCGCGCCCGGCCGCCACCGCACACCGCCCGGAGGCCCGCATGACCACGCACAGTCCCGCCGACCGGCACCGCCGGCCGCTCCCGGTCGTCCAGGTGCTCGCCGAGGACGGCCGGCACCGGACGATCTGCCGGATGTGCCACGGCGGCTGCGGCGCCGTCGTGACCGTCGACCAGGGGCGGCTGACCGCCATCGAGGGCGACCCGGACAACCCGAACAACCACGGGTTCCTCTGCGCCAAGGGCCGCGCCTCGCTGGAGCACCTCAACCACCCCGACCGGCTGACCACGCCGCTGCTGCGCACCGGGCCGCGCGGCAGCGGCGAGTTCCGGCCGATCGGCTGGGACGAGGCGCTGGAGCGGACGGCCGTCGCGCTCGACCGGGCCCGGATCGAGCACGGCCCGGAGGCGGTGGTGCTGGCCCAGGGCACCGACCGCAACTACCAGGAGTGGCTCTTCCGGTTCGCCAACAGCTTCGGCACGCCCAATGTGCTCGGCCCGGCGCACGTCTGCTTCTACCCGAGGGTGATGGCCGGCATCCTCACCGCGGGCGGCTTCACCTTCTGCGACTACGAGGGCCGGCCCGACCTGGTCCTGGTCTGGGGCTCCAACAAGGCGCTCACCCACGGCGACGGGGTGATCGGCACCCGGCTGCTCGCCTCCGTCCGGGACGGCTCCCGGATGATCGTGATCGACCCCCGGCGGACCTCGCTGGCCGCCCGCGCCGAGCAGTTCCTCCAGGTCCGCCCGGGCGGGGACGCGGCGCTGGCGCTCGCGATGATCCACACCGTGATCGAGGCGGACGCCTACGACCACGCCTTCGTCGAGAAGTACACCGTCGGCTTCGAGGACCTCGCCGCCCACGTCGCCGACTGGACGCCGGAGTCGGTCGCCGAGCGGACCGGCGTGCCGGCCGACCTGATCAGATCGGCCGCCCTCGCCTACGCGGCCGCGCCGAGCGCCGCGATCGAACTCGGCACCGGGCCCCAGCAGCACCGCGACTCCTTCCACACCTGCCGGGCGGTCCTGCTGCTCTCGGCGATCTGCGGCAACCTGGACCGGCCCGGCGGCGACGTCCTGTGGGACCCGCCCGGCATCGACGGCCGCCGGTCCTTCCCGCGCGCCGAGCTGCTGGCGCCCGAGCAGGCCGCCAAGCGCCTCGGCGGCGACCGGCACCGCATCCTGGCGATGTCCGGCTGGGCCCACCCCGGCTCCGTCTGGGACGCCGTGCTCGCACCCGACGCCCCGCACCCGGTGACCACCATGCTGGTGCACGGCAGCAACCTGCTGCTCAACTACGCCGACTCGGACCGCGTCCGGCGGGCCCTGGAGCGGCTGGACTTCCTCGCCGTCGCCGACCTGCGGCTCACCCCGACCGCCGCCATGGCCGACGTCGTGCTCCCGGTCGGCGGCTGGCTGGAGCGGGACCAGATCGTCGAGCACGCCCACTACGTCGCGGCCCGCCGGGCCTTCGCCAAGGTCGGCGACACCCGCTCCGACGAGTGGATCCTCACCGAACTGGCCCACCGGCTGGGCCTGTCCGCCGACTTCTGGCCGGACGCCGCGGACTCCCTGGACACCCGGCTGGAGCCGATCGGCATGGACTGGCGGCAGCTGGCCGAACTCCACTACCGGGCGACCCCCCTGGAGTACCACAAGTACCGCAGCCGCGGCTTCGGCACCCGCAGCGGCAAGGTCGGGCTGCGCTGCGACGCCCTGCGCGCCTTCGGCTACCCGCCGCTGCCCACCCCCGGCCCGCCGGTCGGCGGCCCGGAGGACGGCCCCTACCTGCTCACCTCGGCGCACTCGGCGTTCTACTTCAACTCCGAGTTCCGCGACCTGCCCTCGCTGCGCTCCAAGGAGCCCGAGCCCCGGCTGGAGATGCACCCCGAGGCCGCCGCCCGCGAGGGCATCGCCGACGGCGAGTGGGCGGAACTCGCCACCCGCACCGGCCGCATCCGGCTGCGTGTCCTGCTCACCGACCGGATCGCCCCCGAGGTGGTGATGGCCCCCGCCGCCTGGTGGTACCCGGAGCGCGGCGCCGACGGCGGCTGGCGGGAGGCCAACGTCAACCTGCTGACCACCAACGAGGACGAGAACGCCGAGATGGGCTCCTCCACCTTCCGCGGCCTGCGCTGCACCGTCACCCGCGCGGCGGACCAGTCCCCGGCCCCGGGCGGACCGGCCGCCGCCGCGGCGGGTCCGCGGGCCCCGGGGCGGTGAGCCCGGCCGTCCGCCGGGCCGGCGGCGGGCGCCGACCGGTCAGCCGGCCCTCGCACTGCGGAACGCCTCCCGGTAGCTGTTGGGCGGGACGCCGACGATCCGCTTGAACTGGCGCCGCAGCGTGGTGGCCGTCCCCATCCCGGTGGCGACGGCCACCGCCTCGACGCTCTCGTCGGTGGCCTCCAGCAACTCCTGGGCCCGGCGGACCCGCTGGTTCAGCAGCCACTGGAGCGGTGTCTGCCCGAGCACCGACCGGAACTGCCGGCCGAGGTTGCGCGGGCTGGTGTTCGCCCGCCGCGCCAGGTCGGTCACGGTCAGCGGCCGGTCCAGCCGCTGCTGCGCCCAGGCGAGCACCTGGGTCAGCGGGTGGTCGCCCGTCGCCTGCACCGGTGTGGCCACGAACTGGGCCTGGCCGCCCGTGCGGTGCGGCGGCATGACCAGGCGACGGGCGACCGAGTTGGCGATCGCGGCACCGTGGTCGAGGTGGATCAGGTGCAGGCAGAGGTCCACGGCCGCCGCCTTGCCCGCGGAGGTGAGCACGCTGCCGTTGTCCGTGTAGAGCACGTCCGGGTCGACCACGGCCAGCGGGTGGCGGGCGCTCAGCTCCGCGGTGTGGGCCCAGTGGGTGGTGGCCCGCCGGCCGTCCAGCAGGCCCGCCGCGCCGAGCACGAACGCGCCGGTGCAGAGCGAGGCCACCCGGGCGCCGGCCCGGTGCGCGGCGCGCACCGCCTCGACCAGCTCCGGGGGCGGCGGCTCGTCGAGGTCGGCCCAGGCGGGCACGATCACCGTGTCGGCGTCCACCAGGCGGTCCAGCCCGTGGTCCGGCTCGACGACGAACGGGCCGACCCGTACCGGCCCGGGCCCGCAGAGCACCACGTCGTACCAGCCGTCCACGGCCTCGCGCGGAGGATTGCCGAAGATCTCGTAGGCCACCCCCAGTTCGAAGTGCAGCAGGTTTCCGGCGGTCGGCAGCGCGACAGTGGGCATGTCCGAAAGTGTACGGGTGTTGTCGTTCCGGACCATCACACCCGGGCCCCGCCGGCGACCAGACTGAGGGTCGACAGGACGACGAGAACGGGGAACAGCGATGGGTACGACGGCTGCAGTGGTGGTCTACGGCGCGACGGGGCACACCGGTCGCTTCATGGTGGCCGAGTTGCGACGGCGTGGCTTCGCCCCCGTCCTCTCCGGCCGCAACGCGGCCCAGTTGGAGGCGCTGGCGGCCGAGTGGCCCGGTACCGGGGTCCGGCCGGCCACCGTGGACGACCCGGCCTCGCTGGACCGCGCCCTCGCCGGGGCGGCGGCGGTCGTCAACTGCGCCGGACCGTTCGCGGTGACCGGCGGCCCGGTCGTCGAGGCCGCGATCCGCGCGGGGATCCCCTACGTCGACGTCGCGGCGGAGATCGAGGCGAACGCCGCGACCTTCGCCGACCACGCGGACGCCGCCCGGGCGGCCGGCACCCCGGTCGTCCCGGCGATGGCCTTCTACGGCGGCCTGGGCGACCTGCTGGTCACCGCCGCGATGGGCGAGTGGACCTCGGCGGACCTCGTGCACGTCGCGTACGGGCTGGACAGCTGGCACCCCACGCCGGGCACCCGGGAGGCCGGCCGGGTGTCCCACGAGCGCCGCGCGGGCCGCCGGGTGAGGTTCGCGGACGGCGCGCTGCGGTACCACGACGACGCGCCGTCCGAGCAGCAGTGGACGTTCCCCGCGCCGCTGGGTACCCGCGCGGTGCTCGGGGAGTTCACCATGGCCGACGTCGTCACGGTACCCAGCCACCTGGCCGTGCCGGAGGTCCGCACCTACATGACCGTCGAGGCCGCGGGTGACCTCGCCGGCCCGGACACCCCGGCCCCGGAGGCGGTCGACGACCTGGGCCGGTCGGACCAGAGCTTCGTCGTCGACGTCCTGATCGAGTCCGGCGGGGTCGGGCGCCGGGCCACCGCGCGCGGCCGGGACATCTACGCGATCACCGCCCCGCTGGCGGTGGAGGCCGTCGAGCGCCTGCTGACCGGCCGGGGCCGCACCACCGGGGTCGCCTCGGCCGGCGCGATGTTCGACGCGGCGGACTTCCTGCGGGCGCTGGGCCCGCACCTCTCGGTCGAGCTCCCGCACTGACGCCGCTCGGCCGTCCCCCGCTACCCGCTACGCCTCACCGGCGCGCAGCGGGTAGCGGGGGACGGAGCGGCGGTGGGCGATCCGCCAGCCGTCCCCGGTGCGGACGTAGACGTCGAACCAGTCCCCGTTGTGGACCGTCCCGTCGAGCTGGATCGCCAGGTAGCGGCTGTGGCCCCGGACGGTGCCGTCCGGCTCGACGGTGAGCACGCTGTCCAGGGTGTGCTGGTCGGGGGACCGGCTGCCGAGGTCGCGGCTGAACACCCGGATCTTCTCCAGTCCGCTGAACACCGCTCCGGTGCGGGCGAGTTCGAGCACTCCGTCGGCGGTGAAGACCTCACCCAGCGCCCTGGTGTCGGCGTTGTCGAAGGCGTGCGGGAAGCGGGCGAGCAGCTGGCGGATCTGCTCGGCGTCGGTCGGGGACAGGTCGGCGGCCATGCGGTCTCCTCGGCAGGGAAGTCGGGGCGGGGGTCCGGCACCCGGACCTCGACCGCACCGGTGACCTGACGTCGCGTCAGCGGAGTGCACCCCGGTGACGGGGCTGCCGGCCGGGGCCCGCGGCCGACGTTCTCCGCCGCCCGATTCTAGGAACGCCGGGACGATCTCTCAACGGCCGGGCCGGGGATTCGGCGGCCTCGGAGCATTCCGAAAACCGCACGTCACAGGAGCGAAACACGGCCGCCACACTGACCCGTGGAACGCCGCTGCGACCCGCCTGCCGGCCGACCCGCCCGGCGCCGGGCGCACCGGCCTCAGCAGGCGCAGGAGATCCCGGAGCGCGGGGCGGTCAGGTCGTCCACCGGCCGCTGCTCGCTGCCGTGGTCGGTGTCGTAGGCGAAGCCCTCGCGGGCCCAGTACTCGAAGCCGCCGAGCATCTCCTTGACCGGGTGGCCGAGCCGGGCGAACGCGAGGGCCGCCCGGGTGGCGCCGTTGCAGCCCGGACCCCAGCAGTAGGTGACGACCGTGGCCGAGGGGTCGATCAGCAGCGGCGCGAGTTCGGCGATCCGGGCGGTGGGGATGTGCACCGCGCCGGGGATCCGGCCCTGTGCCCAGGCCACCTCGCCGCGGGAGTCGACCACCACCACACCGGGCACGCCGGCGGTCAGGTCGGCGTGCACGTCCGAGACGTCGGCCTCGAAGGAGAGCCGGCCGAGGAAGTGCGCGGCGGCGACGGCCGGGTCGGCGGCGGGGACGGTGAGAACGGCGCTGGCGGTCATCGGGGTGCTCCTCGCACTCGTACCGGGGTCCGCCCTGTTCGGCGGTGGTCCGATCCTCGCCCGGCGGGGCCGGCGCCCACGAGCGGCGTGATCGCCCGCCTTCGTCAAGATACCGCCAGCCCGTGGGCGCCCAGCCGGATGCGCAGCCCGCGCAGTTCGTGGCGGGCGAGGGCGGGCAGCGCGGTCGCCTCGTCCAGGACCGGGGCGAGCAGCTCCACGGCGGTCCGCGGGTCATGGGCACACAGGTGGCAGTCGGCCATCCGGATGGTGAACAGCAGCCGGGTGGAGGGCAGTTGGTCCGGGGCGAGCAGCCGCAGCGCGGTGTCGGCGGCGTCCACGGCGCGCAGTGCCAGCCGGTGGTCCCCGACGGCGGCGGAGGCGTCGCGCAGTGCGGCGGCGGCGGCCGACTCGACCCGCAGCCGCATCGAGGCGATGGAGAGCCAGGGCGCGTCGGTCTCGTCGTGCTCGCCGATGTGGTCGAGGTGCAGCCGGGCGCGGCCGATGTGCCGGACGGTCGCGCGGACGTCCCCCGCCAGGGCGTGCGCCCGCGCCTGGCCGATCTGGGACATCGCGCCGGCCCAGTGCCGGCCGGGCGCGGCCCGGGCGATCTCGCGGGCGTAGCCGAGCGCGGCGGCCGGGTCGCCGTCGAGCCGGGCGAGGGTGCTCATGTCGCTCAACGCGGCGACCTGGGTGGCCGGGTCGTCGGCCAGTTCGGACCAGGTGAGCGCGCGGTCGAAGCAGGCCATCGCGGTGGCGTTGCGGCCGTGCTGCATCCGCAGTCCACCGGCCGCGTGCGCGTACTCGGCGGCGAGCCGGGCGAGCGCCTGGCGGGCCCGGGCGTCGGTGGTGCCGCCGAGCCGGCGCAGGATCGCCCGCAGGGTCTCCTCGACGGCGGCCGTGCCGGGCCCGGCGGGCGCCTCACCGGCGCGCAGGTGGGCGGCGAGCAGGCCGGTGAGGGCGTGTGCGGTGTCGGCGTCCAGCGGCGGCGCGGTGTCCGGGGCGGCGGCGCAGAACGCGGCGTGCAGGGCGGCGAGTTCGGCGGCCTCGGGGACGGCGCAGCCGGCCGCGCCGTGCAGCGGGCAGAGCAGCCCGTAGTCGGGGAGCCGGCGGGGCGGGCCGCCGGCCGCGAGCGGCGGCAGCGGCGAGGGCGGGGCGGCGGGGCCGCCGGGCAGTGGCGGGCGGGCCCAGCCGGCCGGTCCGGGCGGGGCTGGCGGGGCGGCCGGGGCGGGCCGGTCCCACTCCCCCGCGTCCCCCTCCTCGGCCCGCAGGCAGGCGGTGCGCAGTTCGCCGCCGGCGCCGAGCAGACCGTCCAGCCGCTCGGCGATCCGCGGGGTGGTCCGGCGGGCGCCGTGTTCGAGCTTGCTGACGGCGGTGTGGTCGTAGCCGATCTCGGCGCCGAGCTGGGCCTGGGTGAGGCCGGCCCGGCGGCGCCAGTGCCGCAGCCGGGCGCCGAAGGCGCGCCAGAGCGGGTCGGCCGGCGGCGGACCGACGGACGGTACGTCGGTGTGGCTCCGGGGCACGGGGCTGCCCTCCCGAGTCGGTTCCGGTCCTTCCGATGGACAGGACGGTACTGGACCGGGCGGGCTCCGTACATGAGGTGGTCTCAACCTCTTGGTCTCAACCTCTTCACAAAACCCGCAGCTTGACAGAACTTGCCAACTGCACGGAAGCCATGCCGCAGCCGTTGACCGGGGCATGACGGCATGTGAGTGTTCCGGCACCCGAGCGCGGACGCCCGCAACGGCCGTCCCCCGATGCGGCCCCGCGGTGAGCGCCAGACAGGCACGTCGTCCGCGGTCGAGCACCCCCACGTTCGAGGAGCCTCGGAATGAAACGCAGATTACTGACGGCGGGAACCACCCTGACCGTCCTGGCCGGCATGCTGACCGCCACCGCGGTCGGACAGGCCGCCGCCCAGCCCGGCCCGGCCGTCAGCGCGCCGCCGAGCGCCCTGGCCGCCGCCGTCTCCGCCGCCGACCAGGCGGCCGCGGCGGGCCTGGACGCCCTGGCCAAGGGCCCGGGCGAGACCTACGAGCGCCAGTCCGTCACCCCGTGGCTCGGCGGCCTCTACTCCGTGGCCTACGAGCGCACCTACCAGGGCCTGCCGGTGGTCGGCGGCGACGCCGTCGTCATAGCCGACGGCCAGGGCAGGGTCCGCGGCCTCCAGTCCGCCGCCACCGGTCCGGTCGGCGGCCCGACCAAGGCCGCGATCAGCGCCGCCCAGGCGGAGAAGACCGCGCGCACCCGGCTGGCCGCCGTCGACGGCGTCGACACCCGCCGCCTGGTGGTCAAGGTGCAGGACGGCACCGGGCGGCTCGCCTGGGAGACCGTGCTCACCGGCCGGACCGGCGCGGCCCCGAGCCGGCTGCACGTCTTCGTCGACGCCCGCACCGGCGAGGTGATCGACAGCTACGACGACGTCAAGGCCGGTACCGCGAACAGCAAGTGGAACGGCCCGGCCCCGGTCACCATCAACACCACCGCCTCGGGCGGCACCTACTCGCTGCGCGACCCGAGCCGGTCCGGGCTGAGCTGTGCGGACTACAGCTCCGGCCAGGTGTTCTCCAAGTCCAGCGACTCCTGGGGCACCGGCAACCCGACCAGCAAGGAGACCGGCTGCGCCGACGTGATGTTCGCGGCGCAGAAGGAGTGGGACATGCTCCGCGACTGGCTGGGCCGCAACGGCCACAACGGCAACGGCGGCAGCTGGCCGGTCAAGGTGGGCCTGAACGACGTCAACGCCTACTGGGACGGCTCCTCCGTCTCGATCGGCCACAACAACGCCAACGAGTGGATCGCCTCCATCGACGTGGTCGGCCACGAGTTCGGCCACGGCATCGACCAGTACACGCCGGGCGGCGCCAACAACGAGAACGGCCTCGGCGAGGGCACCGGCGACATCTTCGGCGCGCTGACCGAGGCGTACGCCAACGAGCCGTCCCCCTACGACAACCCGGACTACACCGTCGGCGAGATGATCAACCTGGTCGGCAGCGGGCCGATCCGCAACATGTACAACCCCTCGCTGGTGGGCAACAACCCCAACTGCTACTCCTCCTCGATCCCGAGCACCGAGGTGCACGCGGCGGCGGGCCCGCTGAACCACTGGTTCTACCTGCTCTCCGAGGGCTCCAACCCGGGCGGCGGCAAGCCCACCAGCCCGACCTGCAACAACTCCTCGGTGACCGGCGTCGGCATCAAGGACGCCGGGCGGATCTTCTACGGCGGCATGCTGCTCAAGACCAGCGGCATGACCTACAAGAAGTACCGGGTCACCACGCTCACCGCGGCCAAGAGCCTCGACCCCGGCTGCGGCCTGTTCACCCGCACCAAGGCGGCCTGGGACGCGATCAGCGTCCCCGCCCAGAGCGGTGAGCCCACCTGCACGCCGTCCGGCACCAACGACTACTCCCTGCTGGTCAACCCGACCGCCGGCTCCGTGCAGCCCGGCGCCACCACCAGCGCCACGGTGAGCACCGCGGTCACCTCGGGCACCGCCCAGGCCGTCAACCTGGCCGTCTCCGGCGCCCCGGCCGGCGTCACCGCCTCGGTCAGCCCGTCCTCCGTGCAGGCCGGCTCCTCCGCGACGCTGAACGTCTCGGCCTCCTCCTCGGCCACCCCCGGCACCTACGTGCTCACGGTGACCGGCACCGGTTCCGCCACCCACAGCGCGCAGTACACGCTGACGGTCGGCAACGGGAACCCCAACCCCGGCGTGCCCGACGTCAGCGTCGCCAACGTCCAGGCGCACCTCGCCCAGCTGAACACCATCGCCTCGCAGAACGGCGGCAACCGCCGGGCCGGCTCGGCCGGCCACAGCCAGTCGCTCGCCTACATCAAGGGCAAGCTGCAGGCCGCCGGCTACACCGTCAGCGAGCAGACCTGCACCTCCTGCACCTACAGCTCCAACAACCTGATCGCGGACTGGCCGGGCGGCCCGGCCGACCAGGTGACCATGTTCGGCGCCCACCTCGACAGCGTCGCCGTCGGCCCGGGCATCAACGACAACGGCTCCGGCTCCGCCGTCCTGCTGGAGAACGCGCTGACCCTCGCCCAGCAGAACCCCACCCTGACCCGGCACGTCCGGTTCGCCTGGTGGACGGGTGAGGAGCAGGGCCTGCAGGGCTCGCAGCACTACGTCAACCAGCTGGGCTCCACCCAGCGCAGCGCCATCAAGGGCTACTACAACTTCGACATGGTCGGCTCGCCCAACGCCGGCTACTTCATCAACAACATCGGCTCCGCCACCTCCGCCCCGATGAAGGCCTACTGGGACTCCCTGGGCATCCAGCCCGAGGAGAACGTCGAGGGCCAGGGCCGCTCCGACGACTACTCCTTCCAGCAGGGCGGCATCCCCACCTCCGGCTACGCGGCCGGCGCCAGCGCCGTCAAGACCGCGGCCCAGGCGACCAAGTGGGGCGGCACCGCCAACCGGGCGTACGACTCCTGCTACCACCAGGCGTGCGACACCACCAGCAACATCAACGCCACCGCCCTGGACCGCAGCGCCGACGGCGTCGCGTACACCCTGTGGAAGACCTCGGTCGGCACCGGGCCCATCCCGACCAACGACTTCTCGGTCGCGGTGAACCCGACCACCGGCAACGCCCTCCCGGGCGGGAGCACCAGCGCCACGGTCTCCACCGCCACCACCTCCGGCTCCGCCCAGACGGTGAACCTCACCGCCTCGGGCGCGCCCAGCGGGGTCACCGTGTCGGTCAGCCCGTCCTCGGTGCAGTCCGGCTCCTCCGCGACGCTGAACGTCTCGGTCGGCTCCGGCGTCCAGGCCGGCACCTACACCATCACGGTGACCGGTACCGGCTCGGCCACCCACAGCACCACGTACTCGCTGGTGGTCGGCACCGACCCGGGCAACCCGGGCGGCACCTGGACGCCGGGCACCACCTACAGCGCGGGTGACGTGGTCACCTGGAACGGTGTCAGCTACCGCTGCATCCAGGGCCACACCGCCCAGGTCGGCTGGGAGCCCAACATCGTCCCGGCCCTCTGGCAGCAGATCTGACCTGATCCGGAGGCCGTCGGGCCGGGCCGGGCCGCGGTTCGTCGAGGGGGACGAACCGCGGCCCGGCCGTCTGTTCGGCGGGGGTCACCGGGCGCACGACGGGGTGCGGCCCCGGTCGGCACCCGATCCGGTCGGCACTGCCGTCCGGGCGGATCGGAACCCCGCCGTCGTTGCGGGCCCCGGCGGTGCGGCCGGGGCCCGCAACACGTACGCCCGGCGGCAGGGCGGCGCACGGCGACCGTGCGCTGACGTACAGTCAGCCCGGGGCCCGTGCCCCGCCCAGCAGTCGACCGTGCCGGCAGAGGAGAAGCGCCGTGGCCACCGAAGCCCACCCCGTCCCCGTCCCGCCGCCCGCCGACGGGGCCGCCCGGCCCGTTCCCGAACTGCCGGCCGAGGCCGTCACCCGGTGGCGGGCCGAGGGGTCCGAGCTGGTCGAGCTGCTCGCGCTCGCCCACCGGGAGCTGGGCGGCGTCGCGGCGTTCCGGCTCGGACCGGCCCCCACCGTGCTGGTCACCGATCCGGAGGCGGTGCAGCACGTGCTCGGGCGGCACCCGGACCGCTACGTCAAGCGCTCCCACCGGGCCCGGATGCTGGCCGGCGAGGGCGTCCTGTCCGCCACCGGAGAGGCCTGGAAGCGCCAACGGCGGATGCTGCAGTCCCAGTTCACCGGACCGGGGATGCGCCGCTACGAGCGGCGGATCGCCGAGGCCGCCCGCCGCGCCGCCGACCGCTGGGCCGGGTACGCCCGCACCGGCGAGCGCTTCGACCTCGGCGAGGAGATGCGGCACTTCGCCCTCGACACCATCTGGCGCGCCCTCACCGGCCGCCCGCTGGACGACCGGACCGACCGCGAACTCGCCTCGGTGGCACGGGTGGTGGCCGCGCTGCCGACGCTGCCCGCGGACGGCGCCGACGCCCGGGACGCGGTCGCCGAGGACCTGGCCAGGATCGACGCCGTCGCGCACGCCGCGATCGACGCCGCCCGGCGCGACCCGGCGGGCGACGGCCTGCTCCGGGTGCTGGTCGAGGCCGCCGACGAACACCCCGAGTACACCGACCGGTTGATCCGCGACGAGCTGGTGACCCTGCTGGTCGCCGGGCACGAGACCACCGCCATCACATTGACCTGGCTCTTCCTGTTGCTCGACGGCAACCCCGGGGCCCGCGCGTGGGCGCTGGCGGCCGGCCCCGAGGGCTCGGCCGGGCGGCGCGAGGCGGTGCAGGCGCTGGTCAGCGAGACCCTGCGGCTCTACCCCTCCGCCTGGATCCTGCCCCGGCACGCGGCGGAGGCCGACACCCTGGCGGGCCACCGGATCGAGGCCGGTACGGACCTGCTGGTCTGCCCCTATCTGACCCACCGGGACGCGGAGTTGTGGCCCGACCCGGAGCGCTTCGACCCGGCCCGGTTCACCTCCCCCGGCCGCAAGCCCGCCCACCTGGGCGCCTACTACCCCTTCGGGCTCGGCGCGCGCGCCTGCCTGGGCACCCAGTTCGCCGTGCGGGAGACCACCGCCCTGGTCGAACTCCTGCTGGAGCACAGCCCGCGGCTGCTCGCCGTCCCCACCGGCTCCGCGTACGGGATCACCGTCCGGCCCGACGGGCCCGCCCCGGCCACGCTCGCGGGAGCGTGACCGGGGCGGGCCGGCCAGCGGGGGGACCGTCGGGGACGGCCGGTCGGAGACGGTCAGTGCAGGGCCGGTCAGTGCAGGGCCGGTCAGGGCAGGGCCGGTCAGTGCAGGGCCGGTCAGGGCGTTCAGGGTCAGGTCAGGGACCGGTCAGGGGAAGGCGACCACGGTGGACGGGACGGTGGCGGTGCCGGAGGTCGCGCCACCGGTGCCGTTGACCACGTGCTCGTACTGGCCGTTGCCGCCCAGCGAGACCACCGACAGGTCGTGCAGGCGCACCCCGGGCCGGACCGGGACCTCGAAGCCGTGGTCCATCCGGATGGTCGGGTCCACGTTGAAGTAGCAGTAGCTGCCGAGGCCCCAGCCCTCGTGGGTGGTCACGCCGTCGTCGACCTTGTAGGCCGCGAAGCCCTTGGTCGCGCCGTTCTGCACGGCCGCCTGGTTCGGCGCGTCGTACGCCTTCTCGTTCTGGAAGAAGATCGTCCGGCCGCGCTCGCCGGACCACTCGACGTCGTACTTCTTGAAGTGCTCCACGAACAGGCCGGTGGCGAGCACGTCGTCCCCGCGCACCAGCAGGCCGTAGTCGGCGGGGTTGGTGGTCCAGCCGACCCCGGCGCCGTGGTCGGCCCGCCAGATCCAGCTGTGGTCGACGATCACGTCGTCACTGTTGACCACGATCCCGGCGGTGGCGGAGCCGGGGCCGGCGCCGCCGACCCGGATGAACACGTCCTGGAGGGTGGTCGGGTCGGCCGCGTGGTCGGCGGCGGCGTTGTCCGGCCCGATCTGCACCAGGGAGGGCGAGTTGACCGCTCCGGCGTCGACCAGCAGACCGGCCAGCCGGACGCCGTCGACGTCGGCCACCTTGATCGCCGTCACCCCGTTGTCCGGGACGACGGTGGCCAGGCCGAGGCCGAGCACCACGGTGTCGGGCCGGTTCACCTCGATCGGCCGGTCGACGTGGTACACGCCGGGGGTGAAGAGCAGGTCGAGCCCCTGGGCCAGCGCCGCGTTGATGGTCGCCGCGGTGGCACCCGGCTTGACCACGTAGAACTGGCTGAGCGGCCGCGAACCGCCCTGCGGGGTACCGTCCCAGGAGACGCCGCGGGCGTCGGTCCGCTTGGCCGGGACGAACACCTTGTAGTCGTTGCCGTCCAGGTAGAGGAACGGCTTCTCGCGGGAGACCGGTGTGCTGTCGAGCGTGGTGTAGGGCGGGTTGGGGAAGCCCTGCGCCGGGGCGCCCTGGACGCCGGAGAACACCTGGTTCCAGACCCCGTTGGAGAAGCCGCCGACCGCGCTGTCCCGGGTGTACCACTGCTGCTGGGAGTAGTTGCCGACGGTGCCGTCGATCCGGCTGTCGGCGATGTAGCCGCCGCTGGCCCAGCCGTAGCCGTCGGGCGACAGGTTGAGGCCGCCCTTGACGTGCATCCGGCGCAGCGGCGCCGCCTGGGCGACGGCCCAGCGGTCGGTGCCGTTGACCGGGTTGAGCGCGAGGTTCTCGGCGGAGCGCCAGAAGTTCTGCGTCGCGTTGCCGTTGAACCAGCCGGCGTCCACCGTGACATCGCCGTTGATGGTGGTGTCGTCCGGCTTCAGGCCGAGGCCGGCGATCGAGGTGTAGAAGCCGAGCTGCGCGTTGAGGTTGTTGTAGGTGCCCGGCTTGAACAGCAGCGCGTAGCGCTCGCTGCCGAACTGGTTGGCCTCCTGCTGGTGGAAGACCGCGTCGACCTTGGCCTGGATCCCGGGGGTGGCGGGGTCGAAGACCAGCACGTTGGGGCCGAGGTCGCCGCCGCCCTGGACCGGCGGCACGGTCGGCCCGTCGGTGGTGTTGACCCGGAAGTCCCAGAGCGAGTACCCCCAGGCGGTGCCGCGGGCCTGCCCGTTCATCCGGACGTAGCGGCCGCTGCCGGAGACGGCGAGCGTCTCGGTGCCGCCGGTACCGGTCGCGGTGGCGTACAGCGTCCGCCAGCTCGATCCGTCGTCCGAGGTCTGGAGCTGGTAGGAACGCCCGTACGCGGCCTCCCAGTTCAGGACGACCCGGCAGAGCGGGCGGACCGAGCCGAGGTCGACCTGGAGCCACTGCTGGTCGCTCGCCGCGGAGGACCAGCGGGTGCCCGGGTCGCCGTCGACGGCGTTGCCGGCCGCCGTACCGGCGTTCTCCGCGGACGAGGCGGTGGCGGGCCGGCCCCGGGCGGCGTCGGTGCTGCCGCAGTCGGCGCCGCCCGGGGTGAAGGCGCCGTAGACCTGGAACTCCCAGAGCGAGTAGCCGTATCCGGTACCCCGGGCCAGGCCGTTCATCCGGACGTAGCGGCCGCTGCCGGAGACGGCGAGCGTCTCGGTGCCGCCGGTACCGGTGGTGGTGCTGTAGAGCGTCCGCCAGCTCGATCCGTCGTCCGAGACCTGGATCTGGTACGCACGGCCGTACGCCGCCTCCCAGGTGAGCACCACCTTGGTGAGCGCGGCACTGGCGCCGAGGTCGACCTGGAGCCACTGCTGGTCGCTCGCCGCGGACGACCAGCGGGTGCCGGTGGACCCGTCGACGGCGTAGGCGGCCGGGGTGGCGCCGTTCTCGGTGGACGAGGCGGTGACCGCCCGGCCCTGGGAGATCAGGGCGTCGGCGGCGTGGGCGGCCGGCGCGGGCAGCGCCAGGACGGCGCCCGAGAGCAGGGCGAGGCCGGCCAGTGCGGCCGGGGCCCTGCGGGGGCGTGCTGAAGCGAGCCTCATGGGCTTCTCCTGCGGTGGGGGTGAGTGGGGTGTGGGGGCGCGCGCCACGGCCCGCACCCGGTGCGGCGCAGGTACCGGGCGTGGGGGAACGGCGGGGCGGCCGGGCGGTCAGCGGTCGACGGTCGGCCGGCCGGGCTCGGCAGGTGGTGGCCGGCCGGGCACGGGTGGACGGCCGCCGGAGGTCCGACGGAGCGCCACCGGCCCGTCGTCCGGGCTCGGGGAGCGTCCCCGACCGGGAGTCTCGGGGCTGCCGATCGGGGGTGTCAACCCTTCGCGCCGACTTTCCTCACACCGTGAACTTGCCGGTGTGCCAACGGATCGGCAGAAGAAGCCAGGTCAGGCGGGGGTGGCCCGCACCTCCCGCGCCCGCGGTTCGGCGCGACGCGGGAACTCCCCGCCGGAGTCCAGGAAGTCGGTCAGCGGCAGGGTCGCCGCGCCGACGGTGACCGCCTCCGGCCCGAGCATGCCGAGCACGATCGAGGTCTGCTCCCGGGGGAACCGCAGCGCGTACTCGGTGGCGGCGGAGCGGATCGCGGGCAGCAGCCGGGGGCCCAGCAGCAGCCCCGCCCAGCCGCCGATCACGATCCGCTCGGGGTTGAACAGGTTGACCAGGTCCGCGATCGCCGCGCCCAGGTACTCCGCCGCCTCGGCCAGCAGCCCGGTGGCCGCCGGCTCGCCCGCCTCGGCGGCCGCCAGCAGCGCGGCCAGCCCGGCCTTCTCGCCGCCGCCGGGCGGCGCCGCGCCCCACCGCTCGACCAGCGCCTCGGCGCCGACGTACGCCTCCAGGCAGCCGCGCGCGCCGCACCGGCAGCGCCGGCCGCCGACGTGCACCTTGGTGTGGCCCCACTCGCCGGCGCTGCTGGTTGCGCCGCGGAAGCGCACGCCGTCGGCGATCACGCAGGCGCCGACCCCGGAGCCGAACAGCGCGATCACCGCGTGCCGGACCCCGCGCCCGGCGCCGAACCACATCTCGGCCTGGCCGAGCGTCTTGGCGCCGTTGTCGACGAACAGCGGCAGGTCGGTACCGGCTCTCAGCAGCCGGCCGAGCGGGACGCCCTCCCAGCCGACGGTCTGGCTGTGCACGACGATCCCGAGGCCGTCCGGGGCCGGGTCGCCCTGGTCGACGATGCCCGGGACGCCGATGCCGACGCCGAGCACGGTCGCCGGATCGGTGCCGGTGCGCTCCAGCACCTCGGCCAGTCCGGACAGGATCAGCTCCACCACGTGGTCCACGTCGTGGCCGCAGTCGGAGAGCGGCCGGTCGCTGGCGGCCAGTTCGGTCCGGGCCAGGTCGAACAGGGCGACCCTGACCTGCGTCTCCCCGACGTCCACGCCGACCAGCCGGGCCCGCCCGGCGGCGACCCGGAGCAGGATCCGGGGGCGGCCGCCGTCCGACTCCACCGAGCCGCACTCCTCGATCAGCCCGTCGGCGAGCAGCTCGCCGGTCACGTTGCTGATCGAACCGGCACTGAGCCCGGTGATCACGCCGAGCTCCTGCCGGCTGAGCGGCCCGTCGAAGTACAGCCGCCGCAGCAGCGCCGACCGGCTGCCCCTGCGCAGGTCACGCACCGTCTTCTTGCCTCGCACGGTCATGGCATCTCCCTCCTGATCCGAATCTATCGCTGTCCGAACCCTTGACGGAAGCTTTTCTCACACGTTAAATCACGGCCTGAAGTAAGCATTCCATCAAGGCACTTCACCCGAACCCGCCCACCCCGCCCGAGAGGGGCAATCGGTCATGCCCATCAGCCGAGTCGCTGCGGCCACCGCCCTGGTCGCCACCCTGGTCCTCACCGCCACCGCCTGCGGCGGCGGTTCCACGTCCGGCGGCGGAGACAACAGCAGCCCCGGCACGCTCACCTACTGGGCCTCCAACCAGGGCACCAGTCTGGAGAACGACCGGCAGGTCCTGGAGCCGGAACTCAGGAAGTTCGAGCAGCAGACCGGCATCAAGGTCAAGCTGGAGGTCATCCCCTGGGCCGACCTGCTCAACCGGATCCTCGCCGCCACCAGCTCCGGCCAGGGCCCCGACGTGCTGAACATCGGCAACACCTGGTCCGCCTCGCTCCAGGCCACCGGCGCGCTGCTCCCCTTCGACGCGGCCGCCCTCAGCAGGATCGGCGGCAAGGAGCGCTTCCTGCCCGCCGCGCTCGCCTCGGCCGGCGCCCCCGGCCAGGACCCGGCCGCCGTCCCGCTGTACTCGATGGCCTACGGCCTGTACTACAACAAGAAGCTCTTCGCCGAGGCCGGCCTCGACAAGCCCCCGGCCACCTGGGAGGAGCTGGTCGCCGACGGGAAGAAGCTCACCACCGGCGACCGCCACGGCATCGCCCTGGAGGGCGGCAACGTCTCCGAGAACGTCCACCACGCCTTCGTCCTCGCCAAGCAGCAGGGCACCGACTTCTTCGACGCGGCCGGCAAGCCCGCCTTCGACAGCCCGGGCGCCGTCGCCGCCGTCAAACAGTACGTCGGCCTGCTCGGCACCGAGAAGATCGCCGCGCCCGGCAACGCCGAGTACGCCAACAACCAGTCCGTCACCGACTTCGCCACCGGCAAGGCCGCCATGCTGATGTGGCAGGCCGCCGGCGCCAACCTCAAGTCCCACGGCATGAACCCCGAGGACTACGGCGTCGCCCCCGTCCCCGTCCCGGCCGGCGCCACCGGCGGACGCGCCACCACCTCGATGGTCGCCGGCATCAACCTGGCCGTGTTCAAGAACACCAGGAACACCGACGGCGCGCTCTCCTTCGTCAAGTTCATGACCGGCACCGAGGAGCAGACCCAGCTCAACCGGACGTACGGCTCCATCCCGCCGGTCAAGGACGCCCAGGCCGATCCGGCCTTCGCCACCCCCGAGCTCAAGGCCCTCACCGACGTCCTCTCGACGAGCGCCCAACCGCTCCCGCAGGTCGCCGACGAGAGCCAGTTCGAGACCCTGGTCGGCACCGCCGTGAAGAACCTGCTCGCCGCGGCCGCCGGCGGCAAGGCCGTCACCGACGAGTCCGTGAAGGCCGAACTCACCAAGGCCCAGCAGCAGATGCCGGCCAAGTGAAGTGATCCGCAAGCGCCTCCTCCCCCGTCGCAGCGCGCTGCCTTACCTGCTGCTGCTCCCCGCCCTCGTGCTCGAACTGCTCATCCACCTGGTGCCGATGGTGGTCGGCATCGTGATGAGCTTCAAACAGCTCACCCAGTTCTTCCTCCGGGACTGGACCGCCGCCCCCTGGGCGGGTCTCGCCAACTACCGGATGGCGGTGGACTTCCACGCCCCCGTCGGCCGGGCCCTGCTGCACTCCTTCTGGGTCACCTGCGCCTTCACCGCCCTGGCCGTCGGCCTCTCCTGGCTGCTCGGCACCGCCGCCGCGATCATGATGCAGGACACCTTCCGCGGCCGCGGCCTGCTGCGCGCCCTGTTCCTGCTCCCGTACGCGCTGCCGGTCTACGCCGCCGTCATCACCTGGTCGTTCATGTTCCAACGGGACACCGGCCTGATCAACCATGTGCTGCACGACCAGCTCCACCTGGTCGACGACAAGCCGTTCTGGCTGCTCGGCGACAACAGCTTCACCGCCCTGGTCACCGTCTCGGTCTGGCGCAGCTGGCCGTTCGCCTTCCTCACCCTCACCGCGGGCCTGCAGAACATCCCGCGCGAGCTCTACGAGGCCGCCGCCCTGGACGGCGCCGGCGTCCGGCAGCAGATCCGCCGGATCACCCTGCCCTCGCTGCGCCCGGTCAACCTGGTGCTCGTCCTGGTGCTGTTCCTCTGGACGTTCAACGACTTCAACACGCCGTACGTGCTGTTCGGCCGGTCGGCGCCGGAGGCGGCGGACCTGATCTCGGTCCACATCTACCAGTCCTCCTTCGTCACCTGGAACTTCGGCGCGGGCTCCGCGATGTCGGTCCTGCTGCTGCTCTTCCTGCTGCTGGTGACCTCCGGCTACCTGCTGCTCACCTCGCGCCGAAGGGATGCGCAATGATCGGCCCGCCCGCGTCCTTCCGCTGGATCCGCCGGATCCTGCTGACCGCGCTCGCCCTCTTCGCGGCCGCGCCCGTCCTGGTGATGCTCAGCAGCTCACTGAAGCCGCTGCAGGACGTCCAGGGACCGTTCCGGTGGATCCCGAGCACCGTCACCCTCCGGCCCTACCTGGACATCTGGCGCACCATCCCGCTCGGCCGGTACCTGGTGAACTCGCTGATCGTGGCGGGCGGCGCCACCGTGCTCTCGGTGCTGGTCGCGATCCTCGCCGCCTACGCGGTGAGCCGCTACCGCTTCCGCGGCCGCCGGCTGTTCACCGTCACCGTGCTCTCCACCCAGATGTTCCCGGGCATCCTCTTCCTGCTGCCGCTCTTCCTGATCTTCGTCAACGTCGGCAACGCGACCGGGGTGGCGCTGTACGGCAGCCGGGGCGGCCTGATCCTGACCTACCTCACCTTCTCGCTGCCGTTCTCGATCTGGATGCTGGTCGGCTACTTCGACTCCATCCCGCGCGACCTCGACGAGGCCGCCCTGGTCGACGGCTGCGGGCCGGTCCAGGCGCTGCTGCGGATCATCGTCCCCGCGGCCGTGCCCGGCATCGTGGCGGTCGCGGTGTACGCCTTCATGACCGCCTGGGGCGAGGTGCTGTTCGCCTCCGTGCTCACCAACGACGAGACCCGCACCCTCGCCGTCGGCCTGCGCGGCTACGCCACCCTCAGCGACGTGTACTGGAACCAGGTGATGGCCGCCTCCCTGGTGGTGAGCGTGCCCGTGGTCGCCGGCTTCCTGCTGCTCCAGCGCTACCTGGTCGCCGGGCTCACCGCCGGAGCCGTCAAGTGACCCTCTCCGAACTCCCCTTGAGCGAAAGGCTCGCCGTGAACGACCTCAGCGCCCTCCCCGACGACTTCCTCTGGGGCGCGGCCACCGCCGCCTACCAGATCGAGGGGGCGGTGGACGCCGACGGCCGCGCACCGTCCATCTGGGACACCTTCTCGCACACCCCCGGCAAGGTCGCCGGGGGCGACACCGGCGACACCGCCTGCGACCACTACCGGCGCTGGCCCGAGGACGTCGCGCTGATGAAGCGGCTCGGCCTCGACGCCTACCGGTTCTCGATCGCCTGGCCCCGGGTGGTGCCGCTCGCCGACGACAAGGTCAACACCGCCGGTCTGGACTTCTACGACCGCCTCGTGGACGCCCTGCTGGCCGCCGGCATCACGCCCTTCCCGACGCTCTACCACTGGGACCTCCCGCAGGCCCAGCAGGACCGCGGCGGCTGGCCCGTCCGGGAGACCGCCGAGCGCTTCGCCGAGTACACCGCCGCGGTGGCGGCCCGGCTCGGCGACCGGGTGACCGACTGGGCGACCCTCAACGAACCGCTCTGCTCCGCCTGGATCGGCCACCTGGACGGGGCGATGGCCCCCGGCCTGACCGACCTCACCGCGGCCGTCCGGGCCTCCTACCACCTGCACCTCGCCCACGGCCTGGCCGTCCAGGTGCTGCGCGAGAACGTCGCCGGGGCCCGGATCGGCATCGTCAACAACCTGAGCCCGGTGACCGCCGCCACCGACTCCGAGGCCGACCGGGCCGCCGCCGTCCGCGCCGACGGCCACATCAACCGCTGGTGGCTGGACCCGGTCCTCGGCCGCGGCTACCCCGAGGACATGGTGCGGGCCTACGGCGTCGACCTGCCGGTGCGCGACGGCGACCTCGACCTCATCGGGGCCCCGCTGGACTGGATCGGCCTGAACTACTACTTCCGCCAGATCGTCGCCGACGACCCGACCGGCCCCGCCCCGCACTTCCGCCAGCTGCCCGGCCCCGGCGCCGAGCGGACCGCGATGCCGTGGGAGGTGCACGCCCCCGGGCTGGAGGAACTGCTGCTGCGCCTCACCCGCGAGTACGGCGCGCGGCGGATCTACGTCACCGAGAACGGTTCCGCCTACCGCGACACCGTCGGCCCCGACGGCAGCGTCCACGACCCGGAGCGCACCGCCTACCTGGAGCAGCACCTGGCCGCCTGCGCCCGGGCCACCGCCCAGGGTGCCCCGCTGGCCGGGTACTTCGCCTGGTCGCTGCTGGACAACTTCGAGTGGGCGTACGGCTACGACAAGCGCTTCGGCCTCGTCCACGTCGACTACGCGACCCAGCGGCGGACGGTCAAGACCAGCGGCCGGCGCTACGCCGACCTGATCACCGCCCACCGGGGGCGCTGACGCCGACACCCGAGGGGCGCGGACCGAATCGGTCCGCGCCCCTCGGGTGCACCCCTGCCCCCGCACCGCCCCGTCGGCCGCGTCAGTGGCGCCGTCCCAGGTAGGCCGGGGTGACGGCGGAGATCAGCACGGCGGCCGCGGCCACCTGGAGCAGGTGGCGTATCCAGTCGACCCCGTCCGTGTGCCGCACGCCGACCGCCGAGGCGAGCAGATTGCCGAGCAGTGCGCCCACCAGCCCCAGCAGTACCGTGAGCCAGAGCGGAACGGGCTGACGGCCCGGCAGTACCAGCTTGGCGAGCAGACCGACGACGAGTCCGACGACGAGCGCCCAGATCAGCGTCATGGGGAACAACCTCCCTGTGGGCCGGGCTCCCGGCCGGTCGACCGGGGCGCCCTCCGCCTGCCCCGCCGGCCCCGCTTCATTCCTGGGTCGCCCGCGAGCCTGCCGCGCCCCGGGGAGGCTACGGCGCGTCGACCGGGTCGGCGGCGCTCACCGGCACGTCCGGGTGGCGGAACCAGGAGCCCTGCACGGCCCACTGGACCAGCATCAGCACACCGCCCAGCAGCAGGGCGCCGATGCCGATCACGGTCACCCCGCCGGTCTCGCCGATCAGCGGCAGATCGATCGAGGTCGCCCCGTAGTCGGCGGCCGCGTAGACGTCGAACGCGGCGTAGCAGAAGAAGTACAGCAGCACCACGCCGCCCAGCAGCGGGACGAGCCCCTTGAAGACGAAGTCCTTGACGCTCCTGGTCAGCACCCGCCGGTAGTACCAGACGCAGGCGAAGCCGGTCAGGCCGTAGTAGAAGGCGATGCCGAGCCCCACCGAGGCGATCGAGTCGGCCAGGACGTTGCCGCTGATCGCGGTCAGCAGGACGTAGAAGGCGATCGACGCCAGGCCCATGCCGACGGTCGACCAGGTCGGGGTGCGGTGGCGGGGGTGCACCCGGCCGAACGCGGCGGGCACGGCCCTGTGCGCGGCCATCGAGAAGGCGGTCCGGGCGGTGGGCAGGATGGTGGTCTGGGTGGAGGCCGCCGCCGAGGTCAGCACCATGAAGATCAGCAGCTTGCTGAGGAACCCGCCGAAGCCCGCCGTGCCGAACACCGCGTCACCGAGGCCGGACAGCACGTCCCCGGAGTTCTCCTCGTTGCCCAGTCCGATGCCCTCCGTGCCGATCCCCGCGAACGACAGCGCCGAGGTGGACACCAGGGTGTAGATCAACAGCAGCAGCACGGTGGAGATGACGGCCGCCCGCCCCGGGGTGCGCTTCGCGTCGGCGGTCTCCTCGTTGACCGAGACGGCGGTGTCCCAGCCCCAGTAGATGAACACCGCGGCGAGCATCCCGGCCGTGAAGGCACCGGCCGAGGGGATGTCCAAGGGGTTGAACCAGGAGGCGCTGACGTGGGCCGCCGTGGCGGGCGCACCGCTGCCGTAGGCCTTGACCAGGGCGGTGACCGACAGCACGACCAGCATCACCACCTCGATCGACAGCAGCCAGCGCTGCAGAGCGGCGGAGATCTCGATCCCGACGTAGCAGATCGCCGTCATCACGACGATCCAGACCACGCCGGCGATCGACGTCCAGACCGTGCTGTCGGCGAGCGAGTCCAGCCCCACCAGCCGGAACCCGTACACGCCCGCGATCTGCGCCAGGTTCGCCATCACGATGATGTCGGCGACGATGATCCCCCAGCCGCCCATCCAGCCGGTGCGCGGCCCGAACGCCCGGGCGGCCCAGGTGAAGGTGGTGCCGCAGTCCGGATCGGAGGCGTTCAGCTCCTTGTACGCGTACGCGATCATCAGCATCGGGATGAACGCCAGGATGGTGACGATCGGCGCCTGGAAACCCACCCCCACCACGATGATGCCGAGCGTCGCGGCGAGGCTGTACGCGGGCGCGGTGGAGGCCAGCCCGATGGCGACCGAGGACACCAGACCGAGCGCACCGGTCTTCAGCCCCTTCTCGCCCGCACCCGAGCCGGTCGCCACTGGCGCCACGCCCGGGGCCGGGCCGTCGGAGGAGTGCGGCATGGGTCCCACCTCCTCCCCCTGACCCACCCGAGTGCCTCGGGCCCGGTCACGGGGTCAGACAAATCACCCTGAACCGACCATACTGCCGCCACCCCTCCCCGGCTCGCTGCGCGCCTGCGGCCCAGCTGGGGGCGCCCCGGCCCGCTCCGGGGCGCCGCGTCACCCCTCACCGACCGGCACTCGCCCACCGCGCGGGCGGCCCGGCCTCCGAACCGCGTGGCGGTGCCGGGTGCGGTCGGGGTGGTCGCCGATACTCCGAGCAGCCGAGCGACGGCGGAGGGGTGAGCGAGAGGATCCCGATTCCCGATGGAGTTCCTGGTCGACATGGTGACCACCGTCCCCGACGGGACGAGCGAGGAGGAGGTGGCGCGGATGCGGGCCCGGGAGGCCGTCCGGGCCGGGGAGCTGGCCGCGCAGGGGAGCCTGCTGCGGCTCTGGCGGCCGCCGCTCTCGGCCGGCGAGTGGCGCACCTGGGGGCTGTTCAGCGCGCCCGACGCGGAGCGGCTGGAGCGGCTCCTGGCCTCGATGCCGCTGCGGGTCTGGCGGCGCGACCGCGTCACGCCGCTGTCGCCGCACCCGAGCGACCCCGGGGCGGAGGGCGTCCGATGAGCGACACCGCCGTGCTGCGGGGCGTGCTGGACCGCTGGAAGGCGGCCGTCGACGCCCATCGGCCCGAGGCGGTCGCGGCCTGCTTCACCGAGGACGCGGTCTTCCAGGGCCTGCACCCGTACAGCGTCGGGCGGCCGGGCGTCGCCGCCTACTACGCCTCCCAGCCGGCCGGGATGACGGCCGACTACCGCGTCCTGGAGACCAGGCGGCTCACCGACGGCCTCCTGCTCGGCTACCTCGCCGTCGACTTCGCCTTCGTCGACCGGCCGACGCTGACCGTGAACCTCGGGGTCCTGCTGAGCAGGGCGGGCGACGGCTGGTCCATCGCCCACTACCAGGTCTCGCTGCTGCCCTGACGGCTCGGTCCCGCGTCAGTGCCGGTGGTGGTTGTCGGGCTGGGCCGGATCGCCGGGGTGTTCGAGGCCGGGCAGCAGGGTGAGCCGGGCGGCGCGGGTGCGGTCGAGCCAGCGGACGAAGGCGGCGCGGCGGGCGGCGGCCCGGACGGCGGGGGCCGGGTCGCCGCCCGCCTCCCCCGGCGGGTGGACGGCGAGCAGGGCCGCCGTCCACCCGCCCGCCGTGACCCAGGCGCCCGGCCCGGCGGCGCGGAGGGCGTCGGCGAGGGCGAGCGGGAGGGTCGCCGGGTCGGCCTCGCAGCCGCCGCCGTCGGGGAAGCCGAGCCGCCAGAGGGCGGGAACGGGGCGGTCGGCGGTCATCGCCCGGTAGTGGGCCACCTCGTCCGCCCGGGGCCGGACGTCCGCCGTGACGGCCTCGAAGACCGCCCGGACGGCCGCGCTGCCCTCGTACGCGGCGGCCGTGATCGAGCCGAGTTCGACGGCGGCCTGCTGGTCGAGCCGGGCGGGGGTGCCGGTGCCGAGCGGCAGCCCGCGCTCGGTGCACACGGTGGAGCACAGCTCCTCCGTCAGCACCACCTGGGCAACCCAGCGGGCGAGTTGGCGGTCCTCGGAGCTGCCGGGCCGCGGCAGGGCGGCGGAGCGCGGGCCAGACCGCAGGGCGGCGAGGCGGCGGTCGAGTTCGGTGCGCGGCAGCGGGCGGCCGTCGAGCAGACCGAGGGCGCCGGCCACCGGGGCCCCGGCGGTCACGGCTCCACCACCAGGGCGACGGCCGGGGAGTACTGGCAGCGGCCGAACCACATCACCTTGGCCAGCGCCCAGGAGGCACCCGGCTCGGCGTCCTCGGGAGCCGCGAGCTCGAAGGCGGCGGTCTCGGTGGCGCCGGCGGCGAGGGTGAAGCCGCGGACGGGGGCGCCGACCGCCTCCCACGTCCCCCAAGGTGAGACCAGCTGGAGTTCGCCCCGGATCTCGCCGCGGGTCCGGTTGGCGAGCCGGACGGCGAGGGTGGCCCGGCCGCCGGGAGTCAGCCGCAGCCGCTCCTCGGCCACCGTCACGGTGAGACCGCTGTCGCGGCCGTCCATGGACTCGGTGCCCTGGGCGGCGGTCCAGTCCTCGGGCGTCTCCCCGGGGGCGGGCAGCAGGCCGGGGAGCTCCCCGACGGCGAGGGTGACGACGTCCTCGATCCGCTGGTCCTCGTGCGTGATCCGGACGGCGGCGAAGTACAACCCGGGTTCGACCGCCGCCGGCGGGGTGAGCGTGACCGGGAAGCGCAGGTGTCCGCCCGGCTCCAGGCGGTAGGGGCGGGCGCCGAGGCTCGCCGTCCAGCCCTCGGGGGGCAGGATCAGCGCGGCGCCCTCCACCGCGGCGTCCCGCAGCTGGGAGGAGAGGGCGACGGAGAGCTCGACCGGCTCACCCGGCCCGGCCGTCCGCAGCAGGCCGGGCGAGACGCCGACCGACACCGGGAGGTAACCGAGCGGCGCCGGGCCCCGGTTGTGCAGCCAGTAGCGGGCGTGGACCGGCTGGGCGGCCTCGGCGACCGCGCCGAGCACCGGGCCGGCCGGGTCGGCGGCCACGCTCGGCCGGGCCAGCACGGTGGCGATCTGCGAACCGGCGAGCTCCAGGGCCCCGTCGACGGAGTCCAGCGGCCGTTCCAGCAGGTCGGCGCGGTGCGGGTCGGTCAGCCCGAGGGCGCCGCCGAGGGTGGCGGTGCGGCCCAGGCCGGTGGACTCGACCAGCCGGACGGTGAGTCGGCCGTCGCCCGGGGCGGCCGCCGAGCCGTGCGCGATCGGGTTGCCGGTCGGCTTGAGGGTGCCCAGCAGCACCTCCCGGGCGGGTTCGACCCGCAGCCAGGAGAGGGTGGCGGGCAGCGGCCCCTTCCGCGCGGGGGCGATCCGGGCGTACAGCGGGTGGTTGAACTCCTGCCCCTGGGCGGGCAGCGCCTGGGCCCGCCAGTCCCCCGCGCCGCCGACCAGCGCGTAGCTGAACTCATGCGTCCAGTGCTGGAGCTGGAAGGACGCGCCGTCGGGCAGGGTGCGCCGGGGCGGGTCGATCCAGACGCCGGAGGGCCAGCCGGTGCAGGAGCGCATCAGCGAGAGGTGCAGCGCGCCGGTGGCGTCGACCGCGAAACCGGGCAGGCCGAAGCTCAGCAGTCCGACGCTGTGATCGGTGAGCCGCTCCGCCGGGTGGAGCGCTCCGGGGCAGACGGCGGTGATCCGGGCGTCGGCGAGGTCGTGGACCAGCGCGGCCGGGTCGGTCACCACCAGGGCGGGCAGCGCCCGCAGGTCGCGCAGGTCGGCGCCGGGCTGCCAGACCTCGGCCAGCGGAGCCAGCGCGGGGACCCAGACGGCGCCGTGCGCCTTGAGCACGGTGGCGTACTCCTCGCCGGCCCGCTCGATCAGCTCCCGGGCGGCGGCATTGGCCTCCGGACCTCCGAGGACGATCCGGAAGTCCGGCAGGTTGGAGTCGACGTCCAGCCAGCCGTAGCGGGCCCAGTCGGCGCCGGAGGTCGTGGCGGTGACGCCGATCCGGGCGAGCGCGACCACCAGGTCGCGGGCGTCGGCGGCGGAGTCGAGGTCGGGAGTGATCACCTCGGCGACGCCGAGGGCGCGTTCGCCGAGCGGCGCGCCGGCCGGGTCGGTGAGGGCGACCCGGGCGGTGGAGCCCAGGCCGAACCAGGTGTTGGCCGGATTGTCCAGGGTCCAGGGCGCCTCGGCGGAGTCCACGTCGGGCAGCGCGAAACCGCGCCCGACCACCGCGTCGGCGACCTCGCTGACCGGCAGCGCGCCGGGCAGGTCGACCGGGAAGCGCAGCCGCAGCAGGCGGTCGGCGCCGGAGAAGTCGACCACCCTGGTCCGGCAGTCGACCCGGTCGACGCCCCGCCAGAGCGTCACGGTCTGCTCGTACCGGACGCCGTCCACGGTGCCGGCGATCACCAGCCGCTCACCGAGCGGGCCGGTCTCGCGGCGCACGCTCGCCGGCTGCCCGCCGGAGCCGAGGACGGGCCCCTTGGGGACGAGGTGCCACGGGCCCTCGCCGAAGTCGGGGTGCTGCGGGTACTCCTCGTACACCCGCAGCTCGTTGCCGATCCGGCCGTTCCGAATTAACTCCCTCTCGTGCAAAAGATCCTGAATGGACGTCAGTCCGCCGCCCCGGGCCGGGTCGGCGGTCACCCGGTAGCGGGCGTTGGCGACGGTGTGGCCCTCGGCGCGCGACCAGGCGGTGTCCTCGACCCCGTCGGCGGAGGGGACCAGCCGCCAGGTGCGCCAGCCCAGGGCGGGCACCCCGGCGGCCAGGAAGCGCAGGGTGCCCCGGTCCACGGCGCTGGGTACCACGGCGCCGGTGTCGTCCAGGACGAGGACGGCCCGGGAGCGACCCCGCGGCAGCCGGACGGCGACCAGGTCGGTGCGGTCGAAGGAGAGGGTGTTGGTGACGACGACGGCCGAACCGATGCCGGCGGTGTCGATCCGGCCGGTGAGCGCGTCCAGCGACCGGTCCCGGACGTCGGCGGCCAGGTCGTACGCCTCGCGCCAGCCGCCGAGCAGGTCGAGGTAGACCTGGTCGGACTCCGAGCCGGTGATCGCGTCGTGGTGGGCGCCGTAGGCGAGGTGGCGCCAGACCTTGTCCAGCGCGGCCCCCGGGTAGCGGCCCAGCCCCTGCACGGTGGCCAGGGTGGCGAGCTTCTCGGCGTCGACGGCGGCGACCTCGGCGGCCCGCTGGGCCTGCTTGGTGTCGATGTAGGAGACGTCCTTGCCGGTGTAGACCGGGTTCATGTCCCGGGTCTGCGGGCTGGGCCGGCGGCCGGTGGCGGCCAGCTCGGCGCGGACGGCGTCCAGGAAGTCGCGCGGGGTGGCGCAGACGAACCGCGGCCAGAGGTACTTGCGCGCCCAGGAGCGGTGGATCTCGGTGACCCACTTGTTCGGCGGGGTGTAGTCGGTGCCGACGGGCAGCAGCAGGTTCTTCGTCGCGCCGACCGGCTTGAGCTTGCGGTACAGCTCGTAGACGGCCTGCTCGGCGGTGGCGAGGTCGGCGGAGGAGTCCATCCACCAGCCGGCCGAGTAGTGGTGCGGCATGTAGTGGGTGAGCACGCCGTCGCCGGAGGGCGCGATCCACTCGAACTCGCTCGGGAACTGCATCACCCGGGCGTCGTCCTTGGCCTCGCGGAAGTTCTTCTGGATCGGGCCCCACTGGTGGAACGGGCCGCGGGCCCAGGCGCTGCCGGTGAGCCCGGCGGCCGCGAGGTGACCGGGGAACTGCGGGTCGTGGCCGAACACGTCCAGCTGCCAGGCGGTCCGCGGGTCGCCGCCGAGGATGTCGCGCTGGTAGCCGATGCCGTAGACGATGTTGCGGATGGTGGTCTCGGCACCGGTGAGGTTGGTGTTGGGCTCGTTGTAGGTGCCGCCGACCAGTTCCACCTGACCGCGCTCCAGCAGCAGCCGCAGCGCCGCGCGGCGTTCCGGGTGCTGGTCGAAGTAGGGCTTCAGGTAGTCGACTTCGGCGAGTACGAACCTGTAGACCGGGTCACGCAGCGCGAGGTCCAGGTGCGCGTCGACGAGCGCGAAGCCGTTGCGCTCCCAGAGCGGCCGGGTGGTCGCGTCGGCGGAGAGCAGCTCCCAGGGCGAGGTGTAGGCGGCCTGGGTGTTCCACCAGACCGGGTCGTAGTGGAAGTGCGAGACCAGGTACATCGTCCAGCCGGGTTCGGCCGCCTCGACGACGGCCTCGACGGTCGCGGTGACGCCGTCCGTCGCCGCGGTCACCAGGACCGGGATCCGGGCCCCGGGCTCGGCGCCGGTGATCTCCAGGGGGACTTCGACCAGCCCCGTGCCGGCCTCCTCGCCGCGTACGCCCGGGCCGGTGACGGTGATCCGGGCGGGCGGGCCGTCGAGGGTCACGCGCAGCAGCTGGCGCGGCGCGTCCTCGGGGCCGGTGAAGAGGTCCGTGCTCTCGACGGCGGTGATGGTGACCGGCACGGGGTGGGTCCTTTCGGGAGACGGAGCGGGTCGGGAACCGGGGCCGGGACGTGTCCGGTGATTCCCGTCGCATCAGCGCGCGACGGGAATCACCGGAGGAGCCCTACGCGCCCCAGGCCTCGAACTCGTAGATCCGGGCGGCGGGGTCGGTGCCCTGGGTCGGCTTGGTCACCGAGAGCCGGACGTAGCGGGCCGTGGTGCTCACCGGGTGGGTGGTGGTCCCGGCGGTGTTGCCGGTGACGGTGGCGACGGTGGTCCACGCGTCGGCGGTGGAGTCGCGCACCTGGATGGTGAAGTCCCGGGTGTTGTACGCCGCGCTCTCACCCCCGGCCGAGGCGTGCTTCACCACGAACCTGCTCAGCGGCTTGGCCGAACCGAGGTCCACCTCCAGCCACTTGGCCGACGTGGTGGTGCACCACTTGTCGCCGTTGCCGCCGTTCACGGTGCCGTTGACGGCCTTGGCCGGGGTCTCGTTGCCGTTGCACTGGCCGGAGGCGGTGGCCGGGCGGTTCAGTGCCAGGTTGCCGCCGACCGGCGGGGTGCCCGTCCAGGAGACGGTGGTGGTGGCGGCGGCGGAGCGGCCGTACTCGGTGGAGACCGCCTCCACCTCGACGGTGGTGCCGCTCTCCGTCCCGGCCCGCTCCAGCTTGTTGACGAAGTAGGCGTCGGACGGCGTCGCGCCGAGGTAGCTGCGGCTGCCGTCGGCGTTGCGCCGGTACAGCTCGTAGTGGTGCACCGAGCCGCTCGCCGAGGCCGTCCAGGAGAGCCGCAGCGACTGGCTGGAGCCGGCCACCACGTCACTGGCGCCGAGCACGGTGAGGCCGCTCGGCGCGGCCGGCGCGTCGACCACACCGTCGTAGACGGCGAGCTGACCGACCCTCAGGTCGTAGGCCGGGTTCGATCCTTCGACCTGGAGGCCGATCTGGGCGATGGTGCGGCCGGCGTAGGCGGAGAGGTCGAGGGTGTGCCGCTCCCACCCGGTACCGGAGTTCGCGCCGACGTCGACGGTGGTGAAGGTGCCGGGTGCGTCGGTGAAGGAGATCGCGGCCTTCAGCCCGGTGGCCCCGGCGGCCGGGGTCTTGAGCACCAGCGAGAGCTTGCTGTCCGCCGCGACCGGCAGTCTGCTCTGGTAGAGGCGCACGGTGTTGGTGGCGTCCAGCTTGCCGCTGAGCCGCAGCGAGGAGCCGCCCTCGTAGGCGTCGGTGAAGTCGACGGACGGGGTCAGCTTGGTGCCGCTGGAACCGACCAGCCAGCGGTAGGTCGGCGGGACGTCCTGGAGCGAGAGGTTGTTCCAGCCGCCGGTGGCGACCCGGCCGCCACCGGCGTTGTAGAAGTCGCCCTGACCGGTGGAGAAGTTGGTGACGAAGGGCTTCGCGGTGATCGGAGAGGACTCGGCTATGTAGGTCGACAGGCCCTTCCAGCTCGACGAAGTGGCGGTGTTCGACGGGTCGTTGTTGGCGCCGACCCAGTAGCGGGAGTCCTTGGCGTAGAAGTCGGCGCGGTCGGTGGCGGACTTCCACGTCCACTCGGGCCGGTAGAGCCCGAGCGAGGTGGTGTGCGCCTTGCCGGCCGGGAAGAGCGCGTTCCAGTCGACGCCGGTGTTGTAGCCGTTGGACTCGGTGTCGATCCCGGAGTAGAGGTCGTACTCGTCGCGGCCGAGGCCGCGGGCCAGCGAGCGGGACGAATCCAGCCCGCCGGAGCTCCAGTTGAAGTTCAGGAACATCGAGTCGGAGGTCCGCTTGGCGCCGTCCTGGAGGAAGGAGTCGTTGGCGGAGGTCAGCGCGTTCTGCCAGGACACCGAGCCGGACTCGGTCATCGCGTCGTACCACATGTACTCGGTGCCGGTCTGCGCCTTGGTGTACTGCATGAGGTTGCGCACCTCGCCGGCCAGCGCCGAATCCCCGCCGCCGGTCTCCTGGTTGATGAACCAGCCGTCGAAGCCGTAGTACTGGGCGGCCTGGGTGAGCTTGTCCGCGACCGGGTAGCGGGAGCCGGACTTCTGGACGAAGTCGCGGACCCACTGGAGCTGGCCGCCGTAGGCGGCGGGCGGGAAGAAGACGGTGCCGTAGACCTTGACGCCGTTGCGGTGCGCGGCGTCGATGACGGTCGGGTTGGGGGCGAGGATCAGGCCCTCTCCGGCCGAGCCGCCCCAGAAAACCAGCTTGTCGACGTACTGCCAGTAGCCGAAGGCGTAGTAGTTCGGGTCGGCCGAGCCCTGGGAGGGGTTGTTGGAGGTCGGGCCGAAGGAGACCAGCGAGGCCACCTTGCCCTCGCCGGCCCGGGCGTTGGGGTTGGCCTTGAGCGCCGGGTCGCTGGTGCGTGGCCGGAGCGGGACGCGGGACCGGTTGAAGCGGGCGTCCGGGTCGGTGGCCGGGTCCCAGTTCAGGATGGTGTTCGGGTACCAGTAGGAGGCGTAGGGCTGGGTGCCGGCGGCCGCGGCGGCGGCCGGGGTGGCCGGTGCCGGAGCGGGATCCGCGTGGGCGGTGGGCGCGGTGCCGAGGACGGCGGCCCCGAGGGCGGCGCTCAGCAGGAGGGGGAGACGTCGTGACATGCGGTGGCTCCGATCGAGCGGAGGAGGGTGGGGGCGGTGCCGCCCGCGAGGGGCGGTCCGGGTGCATGTGCGAGGTACGTGCGGTGGTGCGGGTGGGCGTGGTGGTGCGGGTGCGGTGGCGCCGATCGCGGGGAGTCCCCGCCCGGCCGGCCCCGGCCCACTCGGTGCCGGACGGCCGAGGGGCCGACGGTGCGAGGCAGGCGGAACGGGGAACGGCGGTACGAGGAAGGCAGAACGGCCGCGCACCGGCTCCCGCCCAGGGGGCGCACGGGGCAGCACGGGCACGACGCCCCCGCCGCCCCGGCCGCGACGGCCCGGCCCGGGAGCCGCCCGGCTCCCCGCCACCGTGGCGCGCCGAGCGGACCGGCTCGGCGCTGCGAGGCTAAACCGGTTCAGACCGACTGTCAACGGCCCCGGCAACAGCCACCCCTGAGGGTGACTCGGGGGTCGGCGGTGAGGTGGACTCGCGGACCGTGAGGCGCGGCGTGGGCATCTGCAGGTCCCGGCCGGGGCCGGTCCCGTCGATCACCGCGAGCAGGCTGCTCGCGACCTGCTCGCCGAGCGCGAAGGTGTCCCGGCTGAGGGCGGTCAGCGGCGGGTGGACGATCCGGGCGAGCACCGAGTCGTCGAAGGAGACGATCGACAGCTCCCCGGGCACCGCCACTCCCATCTCGCCGGCCACCCCCAGACCGGCCACCGCCATGACGTCGCTGTCGTAGACGATCGCGGTGGGCCGCCGGGGCCGGGAGAGCAGGGCCCGGGTGGCGGCCGCGCCCTCGGCGTCGCTGAAGTCGGTCGGCACCGAGACCGCCTCCTCCAGGTCCAGCCGCCGGGAGGCGTCGCGCAGGGCGCGGATCCGGCGCTGGGTGTGCTGGAAGTGCGGGAGGCCGGCCAGGTGGGCGATCCGGCGGTGCCCGATCGCGGCCAGGTAGTCGACGATCGAGAGCATCGCCTCCCGGTCGTCGGCCCAGATCCGCAGCGGCCCGCCGCCCTTGCCGGGGCCGCCCAGCACCACGGCGGGCAGGGCGAGTTCCTCCAGCGCCTCCAGCCGCGGGTCGCGCACCTGGAGGTCGACCACGATGAAGCCGTCGACCCGGTGCTCGGAGGCCCAGCGCCGGTAGACGCCGATCTCGGCGGCGGTGTCCTCGACCACCATCAGGTGCAGCGCGACCGCGTGGGCGGAGAGCACCGCCTGGAGGCCGGAGAGCAGTTGGCTGAAGAACGGCTCGACCCCGATGGTGCGGGCGGGGCGGGCGATCACCAGCCCGACCGCGTCGGCCCGGGCGCCGCCCAGGGCGCGGGCGGCGCTGTGCGGCCGCCAGTTCATCTCCTCGGCGACCCGGAGGATCCGGGCCCTGGTCGCCTCGCTCACCCCGGGGCGCCCGTTGAGCGCGAAGGACACCGCGCCCTTCGAGACCCCGGCCTGGCGCGCGATGTCGGCGATGGTCGGTCTGCCCACAGAATCCGACTCCTCTCTTGACATCCAAGTTTAGGCGGGAGCATAGTCCCTGCAACAGCTAGACCGGTTTAGTAAGTCAGGTTCTGTACGTCAGCACAATCCCCCACCCACCCCCTGGACCGGGAGACCCTCATGCGAAGAATCTGGGCGGCACTGACGATGGCGGCGGTCACCACCGCCACGCTCACCGGCTGCGGACTCGGCTCCGACACCAAGAGCGACGACACCGCGGCGAGTGCGGCCGCCACCGGTGACGTCAAGGGCAAGGTCTCGCTCCAGACCTGGGCACTCAAGCCGAAGTTCACCGATTACATGCAGAGCGTGATCGACGGCTTCAAGCAGAAGTACCCGGGCGTCGAGGTCGACTGGCTCGACCAGCCCGGCGACGGCTACTCGGACAAGGTGCTCAGCCAGGCCGCGGCCGGCGGCCTCCCCGACGTGGTGAACCTCCCGCCGGACTTCGCCCTCCCGCTGGCCAGGCAGAACCAGCTGCTGGACATCGCCAAGGCCGACCCGAAGCTCGCCGACGAGTACGTCGCGGGCGGCGTCGACGCCTACCGCTTCCGCGGCATGGACGGCACCTACGGCTACCCCTGGTACCTCAACACCGATGTGAACTACTGGAATTCCGAGCTGCTGACGAAGAACGGCCTCGATCCCAGGGCCCTTCCCGGCACCCTGGACGAACTGATCGCCCAGGCCCGGGTGTTCAAGGAGAAGTCGGACGGCTCGACCTACCTGATGAGCCGCAAGCCCGGCCTCGGCGACCTGGTCAACGCCGGCGTCAAGGTGATGTCGGACGACGGCAAGTCCTTCACCTTCAACACCCCCGAGGCCGCCGCGCTGCTCGACAAGTACCGCGCGGCGTTCAAGGAGGGCCTGCTGCCCAAGGACGTCCTGACCGACACCTACGCCGGCAACTCCAAGCTCTTCAACGCCGGCACCGCGGGCTGGACCACCGGCGGCGCCAACTTCATCACCAGCGTCGCGACCGACAACCCGACCCTCGCCCCGAAGATCGTCTCCTCCCCCGCGACGGGCACGCCGCCGCTCTACGTCCAGGGCCTGTCCGTCCCGAGGAACAGCAAGAACCCGGCCGCCGCGGTGGCCCTCGCCCGCTGGGTCACCAGCGCCGAGAACCAGGCCAAGTTCGCCCACCTGACCAGCATCTTCCCGTCCACCAAGGCATCCGCCGGCGACCCCTTCTTCAGCAAGAGCGACGGCACCAACGCCGGTGACGCCAAGGTCGTCGCGTTCACCTCGCTGGCCAAGGCGAAGATCCTCCAGCCGGTCGAGGTCGACGATGCGATGGGCACCGTCATCAAGCAGCAGATCGCCCTGGCGATCAGCGGCGACGCGACCTCGAAGCAGGCCCTGGACACCGCCGTCGAGCGCTGCAACCAGCTGCTCAAGGGCTGATCCGACCCCCGGACGAGCCCCCGGCAGTATTCCGGACCGGTGGCGCGGCGGCGTCCTCCCCCAGGAGCCGCCGCCCGCCGGGGCCACCCGCACCGACCGGCCACCCCCGACCGCCCGCACCGCCACCCCCGACCGCCCGCACCGCCCGCACCGGCCGCCGGCACCGCCCCCGGCCCGCCGGGACCCGGCCGCAACACCCCGGCCGCAGCCCCCGCCGCGACTCCCCGGCCCGACGGCCCCGGCCCGCACCGCACCACCCCCGGGGACCCACCCTCCCCGCCCCAGGAAGGCATCGGTATGACCCACCGGCGTTGGTTCACCCCCTGGCTGCTCGCCGGGCCCGCGATCATCTGGCTGGTCGTCTTCAACCTCTGGCCGACGGTCAACACGGTGATCCTCTCGTTCACCAACGCCAAGCCGCTGGGCGGCGGCCGGTTCACCGGCCTCGCCAACTACGAACGCATCTTCAGCGACGAGCAGTTGGCCGACGCCCTGCTCAACAGCATCGTCTACCTGCTGATCTGCCTCCCGCTGCTGACCGTCCTGCCGCTGCTGCTCGCCCTGCTGGTGCAGCGCAAGCTGCCCGGCATCACCTTCTTCCGCACCGCCTTCTACACCCCGGTGATCGCCTCCGCCGTCGTGGTGGCGCTGATCTGGGGCTGGGTGCTCGACGACCGCGGGCTGGTCAACGGCCTGCTCCAGCAGACCGGGCTGGCCGACTCCCCGGTCGCGTTCCTCACCGACCGCTGGCTGCTGCTGCTCAGCTCGATCGCCCTGACCACCTGGAAGGGCCTCGGCTACTACATGGTGATCTACCTGTCGGCGCTGGCCAACGTCGGCCGTGAGCTGCACGAGGCCGCCGCGGTCGACGGCGCGAGCGCCTTCCGCCGGTTCTGGCACGTCACCCTGCCCGGGGTGCGCCCCACCATGATGCTGATCTCGGTCCTGATCTCGGTCTCCTCACTGCGCGTCTTCTCCGAGCTGTACGTGCTCTCCAACGGCACCGGCGGCCCCGGCGGCCGGGACATGTCGGTGGTGATGCTGATCCAGATGTACAGCCGCGGCTTCACCGGCCACCTGGGCTACGCCTCGGCGCTCAGCCTGCTGCTGTTCGTCATCACCCTCGGCCCGATGCTGCTCCTGACGCGCCTGAACCGGAAGGCGGACTGACCCCGTGACCCGACCCGCCACCCCCACCGGGCCCGCCCAGGCACCCGCCACGGCGCCGGTCCCCGCTCCCCGCGAGCCCGCGGACCGCCCCGCCGCCGCCCGGCGCGCCCGGAGCTTCAACTCCCCCTCCCCCGCCCAGACCGCGCTGCGCTACCTGCTCCTGCTGGTCGTCCTGCTGCTGGTGATCGGCCCGTTCCTCTGGCAGCTCTCCACCTCGCTCAAGGGGCCGGGCGAGGATGTCTACACCAAGCACCCGAGCTTCTTCCCGCAAGACCTCACCTTCGCCAACTACGGCAAGGTCGCCGACACCATCCCGGTCTGGACGTACGCGGCCAACTCGCTGGTCGTGGCCGCGATCGCGATCTTCGGCAACGTGGTCGGCACCACCCTGGCCGGCTACGCCCTGGCCAAACTGCGCTTCCGCGGCGCCCGGCTGGTCTTCGGCCTCTTCCTCGCCACGCTGGTCCTGCCCGGCGAGGTCACCATCGTCTCCCAGTACGTGACGGTCCGCAGCCTCGGCCTGGCCGACTCGCTGACCGGCGTCGCCCTGCCCGGCGCGATCGCCATGCTCAACGTGCTGCTGATGCGGACGGCCTTCGCGGCCGTCCCGCCCGAACTCGACCAGGCCGCCCTGGTGGACGGCGCCTCCGTCTGGCAGCGCCTGTGGCACATCGGCCTGCCGAACGTGCGCGGCATGCTCAGCGTGATCGTCATCTTCACCTTCATCGGCGCCTGGGACGACTTCCTCTGGCCGCTGATCGTGCTCAACGACCCGCAGAAGTACACGCTCACCGTCGGACTCCAGTACCTCAACGGCACGTTCAGCGCCAACCCCCGGCTGATCGCGGCCGGCACCATGATCGCCTTCCTGCCGATCGTCGTGGTGTTCGGCGTCTGCCAGCGCTTCTTCTTCAAGGGCGTCGAGGAGGGGGCCGTCAAGGGGTAGCCGCGCCATCCGCCCGACCCGTCGCCGTACCCGCGACGGCCGCACCCACCGAGGAAGCCCACCGCGCATGACCGCCGCTCAGGACCGCCCGCAGGACCGCCCGCAGGACCGCGCCCAGGACCGGGCCGGGAACCGCACCCAGGCCCCCGCCGCCCCGCGCTTCGGCGTCAACTACACGCCCAGCGCCGGCTGGTTCCACCACTGGCTCGACTTCGACCTCGACGCCGTCCGCGCCGACCTCGACTCGATCGCCGCGCTCGGCCTGGACCACGTCCGGGTCTTCCCGCTCTGGCCCGTCTTCCAGCCGAACCGGACGCTGATCCGCCCGCGCGCCGTCGAGCAGCTGACCGAGCTGGTGGACGCGGCCGGCGAGCGCGGCCTGGACGTCGCGGTGGACGGCCTCCAGGGCCACCTGTCGAGCTTCGACTTCCAGCCCTCGTGGACGCAGACCTGGCACCGCCGCAACCTCTTCACCGACCCGGACGTGATCGACGGCCAGGCCGCCTACCTGCACACCCTGGCCGCGGCCCTGCACGAGCGGCCCAACTTCCTCGGCATGACGGTCGGCAACGAGGTCAACCAGTTCTCCGGCGACCCGCACCCCGACCCGGACCGGGCCACCCCCGGGCAGGTCGACGCCTGGCTGCGCCGGATGCTCGCCGCCTGCGAGCAGGGCGCGCCCGGCCGGCTCCACCTGCACGCCTCCTACGACGCCGCCTGGTACCTGGACGAGCACCCGTTCACCCCCTGGCACTCGGCCCGGCTCGGCGCCGCCACCGCCGTGCACTCCTGGGTGTTCAACGGCACCGCCCAGCGCTACGGGGCGCACTCCACCGCCACCGCCCAGCACGCCGCCTACCTGGTCGAGCTCTCCAAGGCCTGGGCGGACGACCCGCACCGCCCGGTCTGGCTGCAGGAGGTCGGCGCGCCGGCCCCGCACATCACCGCCGAGGACGCCGCCCGGTTCACCGGCGACACGGTGGCGGCCGTGCTGGACTGCCCGGACCTCTGGGGCGTCACCTGGTGGTGCTCGCACGACGTCGACCGCTCGCTGGCCGACTTCCCCGAGCTGGAGTACAGCCTCGGCCTGCTCACCACCGACCGCCGGGTCAAACCGGCCGGCGCCCGGCTCGCCGCCGCCGTCGCGGACCTGCGCACCGACCGGCGGCCGCCCCGGCCGCGCACCACCGCCGTGGTGGTCGCCACCGGCGACGACGTCACCTCGCCCAAGCGCTCGGTCTGCGGCCCGGGCGGCACCGTCTTCGAGGCGTTCATGCGCCTCGCCGAGGCCGGCGCCCGGCCGACCGCGGTGCTCGCCGAGCGCGCCGAGGACCGCGCCCACCTGGCCGCCCGGGGCATCACCGAGGTCGTCCACCCGGACGACGTACGCTGACGAACCACCGCCCGGACCTCGCGAAAGCCGCACCCCGACTCCCCGTCACCACCCCTCAGTCACGCAACGGAGCCTGCTGACATGCACGATGACCGCAGCCTGGTCGAGTCCCGCCTCAAGCGCGTCCTGGAGGAGCGCATCCGACCGGCGCTCTACCCGGAGTCCGTCCCGCTGGAGGTCACGGTCTGGACCGCGCCCGGCGAGCCCGTCCCGGTCGCCGAGGGCCTCGCCGCGCCGCGCACCCCGATCGCCGTCGGCGACGCCTGGGGCGCCCCGTGGAGCACCAGCTGGATCACCGTCGCGGGTACCGTGCCCGAGGCGTGGGCCGGGCGGACCGTCGAGGCGCTGATCGACCTCGGCTTCGACGCCAACATGCCCGGCTTCCAGTGCGAGGGCCTGGTCTACCGCCCGGACGGCAGTCCGGTGAAGGGCCTCAACCCGCAGAACCAGTGGGTGCGGATCGCCGCCCCCGCGGCCGGCGGCGAGCAGGTGCTGCTGCACGTCGAGGCCGCCGCCAACCCGGTGATCCTCGACTACCACCCCTTCCTGCCGACCGAGCTCGGCGACAAGGACACCGCCGGCGACCGGCCGCAGTACAAGCTGGCCCGGATGGACCTCGCGGTCTTCGACGAGACGGTCTGGCAGCTCGTCATGGACCTGGAGGTGCTGGGCGAGCTGATGGAGGAGCTGCCGGTCGACGGCGCCCGCCGCTGGGACGTGCTGCGCGCCGTCGAGCGGTCCCTGGACGCGATCGACCTCCAGGACGTCAACGGCACCGCGGCCGCCGCCCGGGAGCAGCTGGCCGGCGTGCTGGCCTCGCCGGCCGTGCCCTCCGCGCACCGGATCAGCGCGGTCGGCCACGCGCACATCGACTCGGCCTGGCTCTGGCCGCTGCGCGAGACCGTCCGCAAGGTCGCCCGCACCACCGCCAACATGACGGCGCTGCTGGAGGACGAGCCGGACTTCGTCTACACCATGTCGCAGGCGCAGCAGTACGCCTGGATCAAGGAGCACCGGCCCGAGGTCTACGCACGGGTCAAGAAGGCCGTCGCCGAGGGCCGGTTCGTGCCGGCCGGCGGCATGTGGGTGGAGTCCGACACCAACATGCCCGGTTCGGAGGCGATGGCGCGGCAGTTCGTCCACGGCAAGCGGTTCTTCCTGGAGGAGTTCGGGGTCGAGAACCAGGAGGCGTGGCTGCCGGACACCTTCGGCTTCACCGGCGGGCTGCCGCAGATCATCCGCAACGCGGGCTCCAAGTGGCTGCTGACCCAGAAGATCTCGTGGAGCCAGGTCAACAAGTTCCCGCACCACACCTTCCTCTGGGAGGGCATCGACGGAACGCGGATCTTCACCCATTTCCCGCCCGTGGACACCTACAACTGCTCCATGAAGGGCAAGGAGATCGCGCACGCCGCGCGGAACTTCAAGGACAAGGGCGTGGCCCGGCACTCGATCGCCCCGACCGGCTGGGGCGACGGCGGCGGCGGCACCACCCGCGAGATGATCGCCAAGGCGGCCCGGCTGCGGGACCTGGAGGGTTCGGCCACGGTCCGCTGGGAGCGGCCGGCCGAGTTCTTCGAGAAGGCCGAGGCCGAGTACCCGAATCCGCCGGTCTGGGTGGGCGAGCTGTACCTGGAGCTGCACCGGGCCACCCTGACCAGCCAGGCCAAGACCAAGCAGGGCAACCGCCGCAGCGAGAACCTGCTGCGCGAGGCCGAGCTGTGGTGCGCCACCGCCGCGCTGCGCACCGGGCTGGCGTACCCGTACGAGGAGCTGGACCGGATCTGGAAGACGGTGCTGCTGCACCAGTTCCACGACATCCTGCCCGGCTCGTCGATCGCCTGGGTCCACCGGGAGGCCGAGGCAACGTACGCGGCGCTCGGCGAGGAGCTGGAGGCGCTGATCGAGCGGGCCCAGCAGGCCCTGGCCGGGGACCGGGCGGGCGGGCGCGAGCTGGTGTTCAACGGCGCCCCGCACACCCGCTCGGCGGCGCCCGCCGGCGGCGCGGCGCCGGCCTCGGCGGCGCCCGCGGACGGCTGCGCGGTCACCGCGCGGGCGGGCGGCGGGTTCGTGCTGGAGAACGGCCTGCTGTCCGTCACGGTGGACGCCGAGGGCCTGGTCGTCTCGGCGGTGGACCTCGCCACCGGGCGCGAGACGGTGGCCCCCGGCGAGCGCGCCAACCTGCTCCAGCTGCACCCGGACTTCCCGAACATGTGGGACGCCTGGGACGTGGACCAGTTCTACCGCAACTCCGTCACCGACCTGACCGGGGTGGACGCGCTCACCGTGTCGCTCGCCGCACCGGACGCGGTCGCCGTCCGGGTGGCCCGCTCCTTCGGCTCCTCCACGGTGGTCCAGACGCTGACCCTGCGCGCGGGCGCCCGGCGGCTGGACATCGACACCGAGGTGGACTGGCACGAGACGGAGAAGTTCCTCAAGGCGGCCTTCCCGCTGGACGTGCACACCGAGCGGTACGCCGCCGAGACCCAGTTCGGCCACCTCTACCGGCCCACCCACACCAACACCAGCTGGGAGGCGGCCAAGTTCGAGGCCTGCAACCACCGCTTCGTCCACCTGGACGAGCCGGGCTGGGGCGTCGCGCTGGTCACCGCCTCCACCTACGGCCACGACGTCACCCGCACGGTCCGCGCGGCGGACGGCGGCACCACGACCACGGTGCGGTTCTCGCTGCTGCGCGCCCCGCGCTTCCCCGACCCGCAGACCGACCAGGGCCTGCACCGGTTCCGGCACGCCCTGGTGCCGGGCGCCGGGATCGCCGACGCCGTCCGCGAGGGCTACCTGATCAGCCTGCCCGAGCGGCGGGTGACCGGCACCGCCGACGCCGTCCGGCCGCTGGTGGAGCTGGACGAGGACGCCCTGGTGGTCAGCGCCGTCAAGCTGGCCGACGACGGCAGCGGGGACGTGGTCGTCCGCGTCTACGAGGCCAACGGCGGCCGCGCCCGGGGCCGGCTCACGACCTCGTTCCCGCTGGCCGGGGCGGTGCCCTGCGACCTGCTGGAGCGGCCGTGGGACGGCACCCGCGGCTCGGTGACGGTGAGCGGCGACGGCGTCGAGCTGGCCCTGCGGCCGTTCGAGCTGGTCACGCTGCGCCTGACGGCCGCCGCGGGCTGACGCCCCGGTCCGGCCCGGCGGGTGCCCGCCCGACGCCGTCCGTCCGGGCGTCCCGCGGGCCCGCCCGGGCCGGATTTACCCTGCCCCTGTGCCTCCGCCCGCCCGGGCGGGGGCCCCGTCCCCGGTTCTGGAGCCCCTGCGATGACCGCCGCCCCGCCCGTCCGCCCGCTGTTCGCCGCCCTCGACATCGGCGGGACGAAGATCGCCGGGGCGCTCGTCGACGAACGCGGGGAGCTCTCCCACCGACTCCAACTGCCCACTCCCGCTGCGCAGTCCGGCGCGGCCGTGCTGGCCGTGGTGCACCAGGTGCTCGACCGGCTCGCCACCGCGCCCGGCTGGGCCGCGGTGACCGCCGTCGGCATCGGCAGCGCCGGGCCGGTGGACCTCCGGCACGGCACCGTCAGCCCGGTCAACATCCCCGGCTGGCGGGCGTTCCCGCTGGTCGCCGAAGTGGCCGCGCACCCCGCCGTGGCCGGGGCCGCCGTCCCGGTGGCGCTGGCCGGGGACGGCGTCGCGATGGCGGCCGCCGAGCAGTGGCGCGGCGCCGCGCGCGACGCCGCCAACGCGCTCTGCCTGGTGGTCTCCACCGGGGTCGGCGCCGGGCTGGTCCTGGACGGCGCGGTGCGGCCCGGCCCCAGCGGCAATGCCGGCCACCTCGGTCACATCAGCGTCGACCTGGACGGCGACCCCTGCCCCTGCGGCTCGCGCGGCTGCCTGGAGGGGATCGCCTCCGGTCCGGCGATCGCCCGGCGGGCCGTGGCCCGGGGCTGGCGCCCGTCGAACGGGGGCGAGGACCGCTCGGCGCGCGCCGTCGCCGCCGACGCGCTGGCCGGCGATCCGGTCGCGCTCGCCTCCTTCGACCGGGCCGCCCAGGCGCTGGCCGCCGGGATCGCCGCCACCGCCGCCCTGGTCGACCTCGACCGGGTGGTGATCGGCGGCGGGGTCGCCGCCGCCGGCGCCCCGCTGTTCGACCCGCTCGCCCGCCACCTCGACCGGTACGCCGCGCTGCCCTACGTCCGGGGCCTCGACGTCCGCCGCGCCGAACTCGGCACCGACGCGGGCCTGATCGGCGCGGCGGCGCTCTGCCGACCGGCGCCGGCGGGGCGTCAGGCACCCCCGGGCCCGCTGTAGCCGCCCCGTCGGCCCCCTCAGGAGAGGCCCCGCATGCCCACACCCGCCCGTCCCCCGTTCGCCCCGCTCCTCAACCCCGTCCGCGGCTACGCGTGGGGGTCCATCACCGCCATCCCCGCGCTCACCAGCGCCCCGCCCACCGGCGAACCGCAGGCCGAGCTCTGGATGGGTGCCCACCCGTCCGCGCCCTCGCTGCGGGACGACGGCGCGGACGCGGGCCCCCGCCCGCTCGACCGGCTGATCGCCGAGGACCCGGACGGCGAGCTCGGGCCGGACACCGTGAAGCGGTTCGGGCCGCGACTCCCCTTCCTGTTCAAGGTGCTGGCCGCCGACCGGGCGCTCTCGCTCCAGGTGCACCCGACCCGGGCGCAGGCCGAGGCCGGCTTCGCCGCCGAGGAGGCCCGCGGCATCCCCCGGGACGCCCCGCGGCGGATCTTCCGGGACCGCGGCCACAAGCCCGAACTGATCTGCGCCCTCGGCGACTTCGAGGCACTCTGCGGGTTCCGACCGGCGCCCGCCACCGCCGGGCTGCTGGACGCGCTGGCCGTCCCGCTGCTCACCCCCTGGGTCACCGCACTGCGCCACCGGCCGGCCGAGGAGGTGCTGCCCGCGATGCTGCGGCACGTCCTGGAGGACGTCCGCCCCGGGCCGGCCGAGCTCGCCGCCGTGGGCGCGGCACTGCGGCGGGTCGCCGCCGGCGGCGGACCGTACGCCGCCGCCTGCGCCGCCTACGCGCGGGCGGCCCGGGACTACCCCGGTGACCCGGGCCTGGTCGCCGCGCTGCTGCTGAACCACGTCCGGCTCGGGGCGGGCCAGGCCCTGGCGCTGGACGCCGGGGTGCCGCATGCCTATCTGCACGGTCTGGGCGTCGAGTTGATGGCCAACTCGGACAACGTGCTGCGCTGCGGCCTCACCGCCAAGCACATCGACGTGGACGGGCTGCTGGCGGTGACCTCGTTCCGGACCGGTGAGCCCCCCGTGCTCACCGCCTCCCCTGCCGCCGGGCCCCCCGCGAACGGCGCACCGGCCCGTGGGGGGATCGAGGAGGTCTTCCCGTCACCGGCCGAGGAGTTCCGGCTCTCCCGGCTGCGGCCCACCGCCGCCCCCACCGGGATCGACCTGACCGCGCCGCAGATCCTGCTCTGTACGGCCGGGCGGGCCCGGCTGCGGAGCGCCGCGGGCCACACCCTCGACCTGCGGCCGGGCGGATCGGCCTACCTGCGGCCGACCGGCGACCCGGTCCTCCTGACGGGCGCCGGCGCGGAGCTGTTCCGCGCCACGACCGGCTGAGCGGCGCGGGCGACCCACCGGCCGGTCCACGGGATGACCCACCGGGTGAGCACCGGACGACCCACCGGGTGAGCACCGGGCGGCTCCCCCGGCCGCTTCCGGCCGCCGCCTCGTCCGGGTGTCGGGAGCGCGGCAGCCGGTCGGCGTCCCGGCCGGGTGCTCCGCAGTCGGCGGCGCCATTGCCGCCGCTGCCCACCCCACCGCCGCCGTCCTCGCCGCGGCCGCCCCCGTACCCGCCGCCCTCGCGTCGGCCACGACGATCGCGGCCCGGCCGGGCGCCCGGCGGTGCCCGCGGGCTCGGCCGCCGCGGCCTCGCCCACCGGTCCTGCCCGCGCTGCGGGTCATGCTCGTCCTACGGCCCAGTGGGCCCTGTCCCGGACGCGTCCGTGGTCCCGGACGCCCCGGATGTGCTGGATGTGCTGGATGCCGGCAGCGTCATCGGTGCCGGCATCGCCGCCGTCAGCGCGCCGAGGCGCGACAGCGTCGGCGGGCGCGGAGCGCCGAGCCGGGCAGCGGGCTGCGCGATGCCGACACCGGCACCCGCTGTGACGGCGCCGAGGCCGTCGCCTCGACCGCCTCGCCCGGGACGAACGCCGAGAGAAATCGGCGCTCGGACTGGCTGAGTTTACGGGAACGGCCCGATTCGCGGTCCCGGGCGACCACCACCGTGCGCGCCCGCATATAGGTGAGCGGATCGCGGCAGACATTCACCACCACATGCGCGGAACTCCGGCCCAGCCGCTCCACGGTCAGCCGTACCAGCAATGGCTCCGGCTGGTGGTGCAACTGTTCCAGGTAATCGATCTCGTGCCGTGCGATCAGGAATCCGGACGGAAAGAGGGATTCCCGGACGGCGACCTTGTGGTGGCAGAAGAGGTCGTAAATCCCCTCCTGGACGTAGGAGACCAGCCGGGCGTTGTTGATGTGCCCGTTCTCGTCCACGTCGCTCCACCGGGTGGGGCAGGTCAGGACGTGCGCGTTGGAGTGCGGCGCGCTCACGGCTTCTTCAGCCCGGCATCGCCCTGGCCGCCCGCTCCGGCGGGCAGCAGCGCCCGCCGCAACCGGGCGTAGTAAACAGCGTGTTCGGACGCCATCCGGGCCGCTGTCCACCCCTCCTCGGCGGCCTCGGCGGCAGCCTGGACGACCAGGCTGTCCAGCACCCCGTCGACGGCCCGGCAGAGGTCGGCGACCGCCGCCAGGCGCTCGGGGACGTCGGAGCCGCCGGCCCCGCCCCGGGCCGGGAAGGCCGCGAGGGAGTCCACGGCGAGCCGCAGCTCGTCCACGGCGACCGGCCGGATTTCCGAAATGCTATTACCCATGAGTTTCTCCCGAATTAGCTGAGGCATTCGTCGGATGCGTTCGAACGGACCGGTGCGGCACACACGCAAGCGAGGTACCCCCCGGTGCACTGGACGCTATCCCAGGCTGGGCACCGCATACGAGGTTTGGGCGGCCGCAGGGGAAACTGCCCACCATTGGAGTAGTTTGCCGGGGCATAAAATCTGCCGCATCAGCCGAATGCCACCCCGGGCCGTCACCCTGAGCGACCGTCACCCGCTCCAACTGGCCCACCAGCGCGCCTTGTACAACTGCGTACCGCGCAGGGTCCGGGCACCGTCCGGACCGTGGAGTGCCAGGACGGAGGTGCACCAGGAGCAGGCCCCCGCATGGTCGGGGGCGGCGGTGAGCAGCCGCCCGGTGCCGGGTTCGTCGCCGACGCTCTTGATGTCACGCTCCGCGGCCTCGTCGGCGAACCGCACCCGGGTGAAGCGTCCGCCGGCCGGGTCGAACTGCCACAGGTGCCCGGCGGTGCTCACCCAGAACCGGCCCGGCGCGGCGAGCACCGGCGCGAGGTCGTGCCCGCCCGGCTCCGGCAGCGGGATGCTCCGGGCGGCCGTGAGCACCGGCGCGGCCGGTGTGCCGCCCACCCGGAGCGCGGTGAGTTCGTCGTCCCCCACCGCCCAGAGCAGCCGGGTGCGCCCGTCCCACTGGACGCCGTGCGCGCCCTTGAGCGGGTACACCGCGTGGACGGCGCTGCGCGGCCCCCGCGAGGCGGCGTAGAGCCGGACCCACCCGCCCGCGCTGGCCGCGACGGCGACGTTGCCGTCCGGCAGCAGCTCCACGCTGTGCGGGTTGGCGCCGCCGGTGTCGGCGGCCCAGTAGGTGCCGCCGGTCGCGGTGTCGACCACCGCCACCAGCCCGCCGCTGGCGGTGGTCAGCAGGTAGCGGCGGCCGCCGCGCACCCGGCTCTTCGCCTCGTCCGGCATCGACCAGCTGTGCGCCGGGGTGAGATCGGCGAGGTCCGCCGCGCGGTCCGCGCTCCAGGACCACACCACCGGCAGCCGGCCAGGTCCCCGATAGGCCATCAGCTCCTCGGCGCTCTGCAGCAGGAGCACGCTGCGCGATCCCTGATCCACCACCACGACCGCCCAGCCCGGCCGCACCGGCAGGGCCGAGGCCGTCGGCGCACCGAGCCCCAGTGACACGGCCAGCCCCACCAGTCCCACTCGCCACCTGCGCACCCGCGCCGTCCCTCCGCCGCCTCGACCCCGGGACCACCGTGCGTCGTGGCGACCGCCGCTGCCACCGCGGCACGCCCGAACGGCCGCCGGGAGCACGGCCGCTCGGTCGCCCCTCGGTCAGTGCCGTCCGGAGATGGCGTCCGCCAGCCGGGCGAGCGGTGAGCCGGTGGCCCGGCCGGTGGACTCCTGGCGGTCGGCGGCATGGTACGCGGCGTAGAGGGCGTGCACACCGAGCCAGCGCAGCGGCTCCGGCTCCCAGCGGCGCACCCGGTGGCCGACCCAGGGCAGCCGGGTGAGCTCGGTGTCACGGCCGAGGACGAGGTCGCGCAGGGTGCGGCCGGCCAGGTTGGCGGTGGTGACCCCGCTGCCCACGTACCCGCCGGCCCAGCCGAGCCCGGAGGCGCGGTCGAGGTCCACGGTGGCGCACCAGTCGCGGGGGACGCCGAGCACCCCGGCCCAGGCGTGGTCGATCCGGGCACCGGCGGCGGCCGGGAAGAAGCTGTCGAGGATCTCGCGCAGCTGCCGGACGGTGGCCGGCTGGGTGGTCCCGTCCGCGTCGGTGCGCGAGCCGTACCGGTAGGGGACGCCGCGCCCGCCGAGCGCGATCCGGTCGTCCGCGGTGCGCTGCGCGTACATGTAGGCATGGGCGAAGTCGCCGAGGACTTCGCGGCCGGCCCAGCCGGTCCGGGCCCAGAAGGACTCCGGCAGCGGTTCGGTGGCGATCATCGCGGAGTTCATCGGCAGCCAGGTCCGCCGCTCGCCCCGGAGCCCGGCGGTGAACCCCTCGGTGGCGCGCAGCACGTGGTCGGCGGTGACCGTGCCGTGCGGGGTGACGGCGCGGGCCCGGCGGCCGGCGCCGCCCGGCTCGACGGCGGTGACCGGCGTCCGCTCGTGGACGCGGACGCCCAGACCCGCCACCACCTCGGCGAGCCCGCGGGCCAGCTTGGCGGGCTGGACGCGCGCGCCGTAGGGCGTCCAGGTGCCGCCGAGGGTGCCGGCGATCCGGATGCGCTCACCGGTCTCGGCCGCCGTCAGCAGCCGGATGCGGTCCGCACCGAAGGAGCGCTCGGCCGTCGCGAAGGCCTGCAACCGGGCCAGCTGGGCCGGGGTCCGGGCGACCTCCAGGACGCCGCCCCGGACGAGGTCCGCCTCGATGCGCTCGGCGGCGACGGTGTCGGCCACCTCGCCGACCGCCTCGTCCATCACCCGCTGCATCGCGGCGGCCGGCCCGGCCCCGTACCGGCGGGCGAAGGCCGACCGGCCGGCGAACCCGTTGTAGAGCCACCCGCCGTTGCGCCCCGAGGCGCCGTAACCGCAGAACCGGCGCTCCAGCACGGTGATCCGCAGTCCGGGGTCGGCCTTCTTGAGGTAGTAGGCGGTCCAGAGCCCGGTGTACCCGCCACCGACGATGCACACGTCCGCGTCGGCGTCGCCCGGCAGCGCGGGCCGGGGCTCGGGCAGTCCGGTCTGCGCGTACCAGAAGGAGACGCGGCCGTTGACGGCCGGGGATTCGTCGCCGGAGCGGTCCACGGGAACCTGCCTTCGCTCGGTGGTCTCCCCGGACGCTATGCCGCGGCGGTGCACCGCGACCACCGACACGGTGGCAGGATCCGCGTACCCCGCCCTGCACACTGTCAGAGCCTCCGACGCCGGCCCGGTCGACAACTCTGGTTACCTCGCGGCATTTCGGTAACTATAGTTACCACCATGTCGACACCCGAGATCACCGCCCCGGAGCGGGCGGCACTCGCACGGATCCTCCAGGGCGCCCTCGGCCCGCCCGCCCCGGCCGCGCACGCCGGGCGCCACCGTTGCGCAGTGGACGCCGTCGAGGTGGCCCTGGCCGTCCTCGACAGCCGCGGCGGAGCGTCGCCGCGAAGTGACGGCCGCCCGCACCCGGACCGGCCGGCAGGGCGCCGACCGGTCCGGCCCGCGGCGGGTCAGCGCGAAGCGCCCGCTCCCGCGCCGATCGTCGAGCCCTCGATGGGCGCCGACAGCGGGATCGTCTCCCCGGCGAAACCGGCCTTGACGAACTGCCAGGTGAGCCCGTTGATCACGCCCTGGCCCAGCGGCGCGAACCTGGCGAAGGCCGGCTGGCTCAGGTCGAGGTGCGTGGAGTCGCAGGACGGACACTTGTCCCGGACCGGGACGGTGACCGTCTTGCCCTGATAGGTCACCTTGACCGAGATGCCCTTGCACAGCGGGTCGTTGTTCGGATTCGCCGAAGTCCACCAGGTGTGCGAGACCGCCACCAGCATCTGGTTGGACGCGTTGATCTGGGTGCCGCAGGCGCCGTAGCCGGCGTCGTTGTAGTAGGTCGCCTTGCCGGTCATCGGCTTGTTGATCGGGATCGCGGCACTGGCCGAACCCGCGGTCAGGGCGATCAGTGCGGCGGCGGCGAGCGGAGCGCCGGCCAGGATCCTGAGGTTCTTGACGACTCGCATGGTTCCCTCCGATTGTCGGTGCGGACGGCATGACCGAGTACGGGCGGGCCGGCGGACCTGCGGAAGCTCCCGAGCAGGCCGAATCGGCTTGCGGTGCAGTGGAGTTCGGGCACGTCCGACCTACCCAGGGAAGGACCGTATGCCGGACGCCGAAGGGAGGTCCATACCTTTGATGTGTTGTCATGAACACAAAGCAGGAAGCTTTACGAAAGCGGCCGAAGGCGGGACGATACGTGACCGCAGAGCGGACGACGCGTTGTCAGTTCACGCGTCCCACTCTCCGGAGGCCCCCTTGCGCATCCCGTCCCGCACGCCGTCCCGCACCCCGCTCCGCCCCGCGTTCCGCGTTCCGCTCCGCCGCGCCGCCCTCGGCGCCGCCCTGCTGGGCGCGGCCGTCCTGACCGGTGCCACCGCGACCCCGGCGGCGGCCGTGCCCCGGGAGGTGAACCAGGGCTACGTCATCCCGGTCGGCGGCATCACCGACCTCGGCGCGCTGCCCGTCCTCGGCAGCCTCGGGATGGACTTCGCCCGCCTGCTCGGGCAGTCCTGAGCCACCCGCTCAGCACCGGGCGGCCGGCCCGGCACCGGCCGCCCGACACTCCCGCGCTCCCGCCCCCGCGCCCTCAGGCCCGGCCGCGCACCCCCGGGACGGCCAGCTCGAACAGCCGCCCGGAGAGCGGGTGTTCCCCGCTCCGGGCGGTGGTGACGAACAGCGTGTCCAGCCCCGGCCCGCCGAAGGCACAGCTGGTCGTCCGCGGCGCCGGGACCTCCACGGTGTCGAGCAGCCGGCCCCCCGGCGAGAGGCAGTGCACCGCCCCGCCGTCCCAGAACGCCACCCAGAGGTTCCCGGCCTCGTCCAGGGTCATGCCGTCGGGCATCCCCGGCAGGTGGGAGACGTCCAGCGAACGGATCCGGCGGCCGACCGGGCCGTGCTCGGGGTACTCGTAGAACCCGATCCGCCGGGTCGGGGTGTCGATGTGCCAGAGCCGGTCCGGCTCGGGCCAGGCCAGGCCGTTGGGGATGGCCAGGCCGTCCAGGATCGGCCGCACCGAGCCGTCGGACTCCAGCCGGTACAGCGACCCCGGCTGCTGCGGCCCGGTGCGCTGCATGGTGCCCGCGACCGGCCGGCCGTACGGGTCCCGCTTCCCGTCGTTCATCCGGCGGTCCGGCCGGTCGGCCTCGACGGCCGCGAGCAGCTCCGTCCGGCCGGTCGCGGTGTCCAGCGACTCGAACCCGCGCTCGGTCGCGAGGACCGGGCTGCCCTCCGCGGCCGGCATCAACGTGCCCGGGGTGACGTCCAGTTCGAGCACCGTGAGCCGGCCGCTCGGACGGTGGAGGGTGAGGACCTCGCGGTCCGGGATGCCGATCCAGCGGATCGACTGGGCGGCCGCATCCCAGACCGGGCCTTCACCCAGGGTGAGGCAGGGGGTGTCGGCGACGGGTTCGGCACGCATGGGCATCTCCTCGGACTGGACGGCGGGCTCGACGCGACGGGCTTCCGGAAGCATCGCACCCGCCGACCGGATCGGCGGGTGCCGGGGTGGGACGGATTCACCGGACGAGCCACACACCGCAGTCGAACAGTGTGACGATCCGATTCCGGACAGTGACGATCGGGATCGGGTCAGCCCCCGGCGATCACCTCCCCGGCGCCGCCGCGCACCGCCACCCTGGTCTCGGCACTCTCGCGTGCCGCACCTACAGGGGAGGGCAGTTGAGGGGCACCGCCGGCCGAGTGGACCTACTCCGCACCGAGGTCGAGAACGGCTTCACCGAACTGCGCGGCACCGGTGACGCCCTGCGCACCGAACTGCTCGACGCCATCGTCGACGGCCTGCGCGACCACCGCGACGAGATCGTCACCGCGCTCACCAGGGAGCGGCAGTCCGCCGAACAGGCCGACCGCGACACCCGGCGGCTGCAGCGCCGGCTCACCGAGGCGCGCGAGGAACTGCACCGCCTCCAGCTCCGGGCCGCCGAGACCGCCCAGCCCCGACCCGAACCCGTCGACCCGCCGGATCCCACCTACCTCCCCGTGAAGGAGACGCCCGTGCCCGAGACCGCCCACGCCGAGGAGAGCAGCAGCCCGTCCCCCGGCATCACCGCCGAACAGGCGCAGCAGCTCATCGACCTGCTCGCCCGGCTCACCCCCGCCGAGGCGGTCGCACCTGCCCCGGACCGGCCCGCCGCCGACGCGCCGCCCGTCGACGCGGGCGGCGTCGCCGACCTCATCCCCGCCACCCTCGCCTGGCCCGCCCACGTGGCCACCCTGCTGAAGGCCGCCGCCGTCAACACCGTGGCGATCGCCTGCAACCCGCACACCTGGGAGTTCCTCGGCAAGCGGGTGGAGGGCGCCGAACACTTCGACCAGCAGGAGGCCGCCCAGCGCCCCCGCGGCGCCTTCCAGGAGGACGAGGCCGACAACCTCCTCTCCGGACGCAGCGTCATCGCCCTCCTCAACGCCCTGCGCACCACCGTCTACGCGGGCACCGGCCAGGACGTCGAGACCTGGGCCCTCGCCGTCACCTGCTACGAGCGCATCGCCGAAGTCGTCAACTCCACCCGCCCGGCCCGCGACGAACACGAGTCCACCCGCCCCCGCATCGTCCTGGACGACCTCACCGCGAAGACCCCCGCCTGACCCGCCCCCACCGGACGGCGGCACCAGGCACGGCGTGGTGACACTGAGCGCCGGTCGGGCGCCCCCGGTGCTGAACACCGTGGCGACGTACCGGCTCTCGGGGTGGCGGGCCGTAACGGTGGAGTTCGGCGGCGCGGTCGACGTCTCGCGATAGCCGGAGACCGTCAGCTCTCCCCCCGGAGTCAATGTCAGATGAGTGTGGGCCGACGATTGGTGGGCGAGCCACGCGTGCGCTACGTGTCGGTGAGAATACTCATTCGATACGCTCGTCACGCCTCGTTCGGCCGATCCGCTGGATTTCCACACCGGAGTGGGAAGTCGGACCGGCCGACTTCCCACTCATCCGGTGGTCCGTGTCGGGGGCTACATCGGGGTGGCGAGGGGGACGGTGATCTGCTTCAGCCAGGTGTGGGTGGCGAAGTCGCGGGCCTTGAGGACGACGCGGTCGTTGTGGACCTCCACCTGGAGGCCCTGGTTGAAGGTGCCGGGCACGGCCGACTCGCCGCCCTGGCCGTTGTCGGTGTAACCGGTCTGCACGGCGCCGGTGTTGACCACCGAGAAGCCTAGAGGTTGTTCCGGCTGCCGGAGACGGTGTTCGGCAGCGGGTGGTGAGTGATCACCATGACCGGCCGGCGGCGCTGCGCCCAGTGGGTGAGCCGCTGTTCGAGCCAGGTGAACTGGGTGTCGCTGAGCCACACTTCGTCCCAGAGCTTCGGGTCGTGGAAGTGCATGTAGCGCTCGGTGCCCAGGGTCAGCACCGGGATGCCGCCGAAGACGTGCTCGGAGAAGACGGTGCTGCGGCCGGCGAAGGTGTAGAAGCTGCGGAACAGCGAGTCCTCGGTGGCGCCGTTGGGCCAGGCGGCCTGGTCCAGGGTGGCCGGGTCGCGCCACTTCGGCACGTAGAACTCGTGGTTGCCGATCGCCCAGGCGACCGTCGCCGGGTGGCTCGTCCTGGCGAACTCGGCCCGGACGGCGGCGTATTCGGCGTCGAAGCCGCGTGGGGTGATGTCACCGGCGACGGCGAGACCGGAGGAGGCGGGGTTGGTGGACCTCATGTCACGCAGCGCCACACCGAGGTCGCCGAGGTCGCCCTGGATGTCGCTGATGACGTTGAAGGTGGTGACGGGGCCACCGGCGGAGGGCCGCGCGGCGGCCGGGGTCGCGGTGACCGCGGTGGCGGTCACGGCGGTCACGGCTCCGGCGGCGGCGGTGCTGAGCAGGGTCCTGCGGTCCACGGGTACGTCCTTCCGGGGGGAGGGCGGCGCCGTGCCGGACGGACCGGCGCGGCGCCGCCTGTGGGGATCAGACCCGTCATCTCTAAGTGATCACGCTGAACGGACCGGCGGAGACGGTGTGTATACCGCGTGAACGGCTCCCCAAGCGCCGCACCCCGGCGTGGGTCCGGGCCCGGGCCCGGACCCACGGGGTGTCAGCTCAGGGCTGCCGCCAGGAGAGCGGCCGCCTTGGCGACCAGCGGCTCGTCCGCCGCCGCGTCGGCGTCGCGCTGGGTGGACAGGACGGCCAGGACGACGGGCGTGCGGTCCGGTGTCCAGGCGATGCCGACGTCGTTGGTGGTGCCGTACTCGCCGGTGCCGGTCTTGTCCGCGAGGGTCCAGTCCTTGGGGAGTCCGGCGCGGAAGCGGGCGGTGCTGGTGGTGTTGGCGAGCAGCCAGTCGGTCAACTGCCGCCGGTCCCGCGGCGCCAGCGCGTCCCCGAGGACCAGCTTCTGGTTGGTCCGGCCGATGGCGGCCGGGGTGGTGGTGTCCGTCGTGCGCTCCGGTTCGGCGGAGTTCAGCGCGGGCTCCCACCGGTCGAGCCGCGTCACCCGGTCGCCGATGGACCGGCAGAAGCGGGTGATCGCCGTCGGACCGCCGAGCTCACGGAGCAGCAGGTTGTCGGCGGCGTTGTCGCTGTAGTCGATGGCCGCGACGCACAGCTCGGCCACGGTCATGCCGTTGGCGAGGTGCTCGGGCGTGCCCGTGATCGGGGCGTAGCCCGAGTTCTTGACGTCCTGCTCGGTGTACCGGATCCGCTTGGCGAGGTACTCGCCGCCCCGGTCGAGGTCCCGCAGGACGGCCGCGGCGGTGATCGTCTTGTGCGCGGAACAGATGGGGAAGCGCTCGTCGGCGCGGTACGTCACGGTCCGGCCCGTGACGGTGTTGCGCCCGAACACCCCGAGCCGGGCGCCGTGCTCCCGTTCCAGGTCGGCCAGGGCCCGGCCCACCGCGTCCCCACCCGCCGGAGCGAGGCCCGCCGCATGGGCCGACCCGCCCGCCGACACACCGGCGGCGAGTACCGCCCCGGCACCGAAGGCCAGCACCGCGCGACGCCCGGGGCGCCCTGCGAAGGTCTCCACGATCGCATTCTCCTCTTGTTCGGCAACGATCCTTCGGAACTCAGGACGCCCCGGCAGCCCCACCGGTTCACCCGCTTCCCAACGGATCGTCCGACGAACGGCCCCGGCCCGCCTTCACGGGGCCCGCCGGGCTCAGAAGCCGGTCGTGTCCAGTACCAGCCCCAACGGCGCGGGCAGGTGCAGCGAGGTACCGAACGGATGGGGCCCTTCCACCCGGGTGTAGCCGAGCCGGCCCGGCTGCGAGAACAGCGTGCAGGTGCGTTCCTGACGGTCGACCAGGAGGTAGACCGGGGCCCCGAACTGCGAGTAACGACGCCGCTTGGCGGTCCGGTCGGTCTCACCGTTCGACGGCGACGTCACTTCGACGACCAGCACGGTCTGATCCGGCAGGAGCGCGCCCTCCGTCTTCGCCAGTTCGGCGGGTACGACCGCGAGGTCCGGTACGTAGAAGTTCTGCGTCCCGGGCAGGTCGAGGTTCCCGGAACCGGCGCGGAGGCCGAGTTCGCGCATCCGGGGCCCGATCTGCTCGCGGATCAGGTCGACGGCGGTCTCGTGGGCCCAGGACGGTGACACAGGGGTGATGACTCCCTCGACGATCTCGACGCGCTCACCCGCGATGTGCTGGATCGCGTACTTCAGGGCCTGCTCCGGATTCGGCACCCGGCTGTAGTCACCCGGACCGGCATGCGCGGTGCTCACGTGCTGCTCTCCTGTTCGGATCTCAATCCCCTACGGAACAGTGACAGTTGGTCGCTTCCTCGGTGGCCAGGCCGACACGGCCGAAGCGCTGAGCGAGCCCCGGCCCGCAGAGGCACAGGAGGAGCCGAGGCACTCAGTAACGTTACTAGGAGACACCGCCCGGCGTCGGCGGCGCTCCCGGGACCAGACGGCCCCCAGGGCCCGGAGGGGGTGTTCGACCGTGGTCGGGCGGCCCTCCTCCCGGGCGGGTCGGCCGGGTTAAGCTCACCGTCGTACGCATGCCACACATTCAGGGGGGACCTGTGATCGGCGAACTGCTTCCCGCGGCGGTCGTGGTGGAGACGGCCTACGACGACCCGCCGCAGGCGCGGCTGGAGCCGGCGGAGGAGGCGGTCGTCGCCCGGGCCGTCGAGACCCGGCGGCGGGAGTTCACCACCGTCCGGTACTGCGCCCGCCTCGCGCTCGGGCGGCTCGGCGTCCCGTACCGGCCGCTGGTACCCGGCCTGCGTGGCGCGCCGAGCTGGCCCGACGGGGTGGTCGGGAGCCTCACGCACTGCGCCGGTTTCCGGGGCGCGGCCGTCGCCCGGGCGGGCGAGGTCGTCTCGATCGGTATCGACGCCGAGCCGGCCGAGGCGCTGCCGGAGGGGGTGCTCGACGCCATCGCGCTGCCCGGCGAGCAGGAGCGGAACGGCAAGCTGCTCGCGGACCACCCGGGGCTGCCCTGGGACCGGCTGCTGTTCAGTGCCAAGGAGGCCGTCTACAAGGCGTGGTTCCCGCTGACCGGCGTCTTCCTGGAGTTCTCGGAGGCCGACATCACGCTGCGTCCGGACGGCACCTTCCACGCCGTCCTGCTGGTTCCGGGCCCGGTGGTGGACGGACACCGCCTCGGGGGCTTCGACGGGCGGTGGGTCGTCCGGGACGGGCTGCTCGCCACCGCGATCACCGTTCTGCCGGGGGCACGCGGCTGACCGGGGCACGCGGGTCGTACGTGGCGGCCCGGGCCGTCGGGGCCTGGGCCGGTTCCGGGACTACTCGGACGGGTGGGGCCGGATCGGCCGCCTGACCTGCCGGCGGCCGGCCCGGCTCAGAGTTTGAACAGCTTGTCGTAGGGCTGCACGACTCGCACCTGGTGCGAGCCGAAGTCGACCAGGACCGCGCCCTGGCCGGCGGTCTCGGTGCTGATGATGCGGCCCAGACCGTACTGGTCGTGGGTCACGCGGTCACCGGCCTCGAACTGCTTGAGGGGCGGTGGGACCTCGCTTCGGAAGGGACTGGTGGGCAGGTGGCGTCTCGGCGCAGGTGATTTCGTCATCCCTGGAAGTATGCGCCCAGTTCGCCGTCCCCGGCCGCACCGGGGCGCCGAATTCCGGGATCCGCCCGGGCCGCCGACCGTCCGGCACCGGCCCGCCGCGAGGGTGGCCGAGCGAGCGCGGCGGCCCGCCGGGGCACCCCGTTCCGGCGCCGTTCCCCCCGCGTTCCGGCCCCGTTCCTGCACTTTCCCGGTTGCCCCCGGCCGCCGGCCGGCTCCGCACCGGGCACCGCCGGCGGTGGCCGCCACGCCCCGTGAGGCTTCCCGTACGGGGTGGGAGAGTTCGGACGGTCGCTTGACAAAGCCGGATCCAGCCGCGGCAGCACGGGACTGGGCGCCCGGGCGAGTCGCCCCCGGTGGCTGGGAACGCGGGCGCGCCCCGGACCGGGGCGCGGCTCAGGCCAGGGCGTCGCAGAGGCGGACGAAGGTGCGCCCCTGCGCCAGCAGCGCCGGCAGGGCCGCCGCGAAGCCCGGCGCCGTCCCGCCTCCCGGGTGGTTCATATGGGCGATCACGATCGCCCCGGGCGGCGCGGCCGCCACCTCGCTGCGGACCTGGGCGGCGCTGAAGGTGGCGCCGCCGTCGCCGTTGACGGTGAAGCCGGCCACGCGTTCGCCCAACCCGGTGACGATCCGGGTGGCGACGTCGTCGTAGTGGGCGGTGCCGGAGCGGAAGAACCGCGGCGGCCGGCCGAGCAGGGCGGTCAGCTTCGCCGCGTTGCCCGCGATCTCGTCGTACGCCTCGCCCACGTCCCGGGTGCCCGCGATCCCGTACGCGGAGCGGCCGGCGACCGAGAGCGGCCGGTGCGCCGTCCCGTGGTTGGCGATCTCGAACAGCGGGTCACCGGCCAGGGCCTCGAACTCGGCGGGGTTGGCGTCGATCCAGCGGGCGTTGAGGAAGAGCGTCGCGGGGACGCCGTTGGCCCGGAGGAGGTCGATCAGGTCCGCGTCGTAGCCGGAGCCGCCGGGGCCTCCGCAGGCGTCGAAGGTGAGCGCGGTGGTCCGTGCCCCGTCCGGCAGCCCGGTGATCACCCCGGACACCTCCAGGCCCCACTCCTCGGGCACGGCGTCCCCGTAGCGGGCCACCACCTCGGCGCGCCCGACGGCGGGCGCGGGCAGCGGCGGCTCCGGCACGGCGGGCGGCCCGGCGGCGGGGGCCGGGGCTTCGGCGGGGGCTTCGGCGGGGGACGAGGCACTGGGCGAGACAGTGGGCGAGGTGATGGCCGGTGCGGCCGGCGCGGCGGAGGCGGTGGCCGCCGCCACGGGCTGCGCCGTGGGCTGCGTCGCCGGTCCGGCCACCGCCCCGGCGAGGGGCCGGCAACCCGCCAGCGCGCCGCCCGCCGCCAGCACCAGGACCGTCCGACGACTCAGCCCCATGCGCCCATTCCTCCACACTCCGTCATAAAGTCAGATGAACCGTCTGTCTGTTTCTATGAATACCGATCGGCTGACACCCGCAACTCCAGGCCCAGGTCGGCCCGCCGCTCCCCCGGCCGCGTGCGAACCCCCGGCGGCGGGTCCGGACGCGGGAGCGGACGCGGCTCAGGAGCAGGAAGTCGGCCGGTCCGACGTCCTACTCCGGACAGCCCAGCAGCCCCGGCCGACGGTCCGGCCGGGCCCGCCGACCGAGGAGCCCCCGTGCCCGAACCCCACCCCACCGACCCCCGGCCCGGTGATCCACGCCCCACCGGCCCGCACCCCGCCGATCCACACCCCACCGAGGCCGTCCGAACCGTCCTGTCCGGGCTCGCCCTCGGGGAGTCGCCCCGCTGGCACGACGGCCGGCTCTGGCTCTGCGACTGGGGCGCCCAGGAGCTGATCGCGGTCGGGCCCGACGGCCGGGCCGCCGTCGCCGCCACCGTGCCCTCGTTCCCGTTCTGCATCGACTGGCTGCCCGGGCCGGACGGCCGCCTGCTGGTCGTCGCCGGCGGTGACGGGCGCCTGCTGCGCCAGGAGGCGGACGGCGCCCTGGCCCCCTGCGCGGACCTGCGCCCGCTCTCCGACCGGCCGTGGAACGAGGTGGCCGTGGACGGGCGCGGCAACGCCTACGTCAACGGCATCGGGTTCGACCTGATGGGCGGCGAGGCGCCCGCGCCGGGCCTGATCGCCCTGGTGGCCCCGGACGGCGAGGTCCGCCGGGTGGCCGACGGCCTGGCGTTCCCCAACGGCATGGCCGTCACCCCCGACGGCTCGACGCTCCTCGTCGCCGAGTCCTACGCCGCCCGGCTGACCGCCTTCACCATCGGGCCCGGCGGCGACCTGACCGACCGCCGGGTCTGGGCCGAGGTGCCGGGCTCGGCACCGGACGGGATCTGCCTGGACGCCGAGGGCGCGGTCTGGTTCGCCGACGTCCCCGGCCGCTGCTGCGTCCGGGTCCGCGAGGGCGGCAAGGTGCTCCGGCGGATCGAGCTCGACCGCGGCTGCTTCTCCTGCGCCCTCGGCGGCCCGGACGGCCGGACCCTCTTCCTGACCGCCGCCGAGTGGCCGCCCCCGCCGGGCGCCCGCACCGGCCGGCTCCTGGCCGTCGACGTGGACGTCCCGGCCCACCGTCGGTGAGCCGTCCCGGCCCGGGCCGCCGTGACGCGGCCCCGACGACGATGCCCGGTCCACCGGGCGCGCGTCCGACGGCTCGCCGGTCAGGCCGGGACGGCGGGCCGGATTCCGTCGAGGATAGTCCGCGCGCCCCGGTCCACCAGGTCTCCGGCCAGGTCCGCGCCCAGCCGCTCGGGCTCGCTCGCGGGCCCGGTGACCGATCCGGTGACCTGGCGCCGCCCGTCGAGCGAGGTGACCTGGGCGAACAGGTGCAGCGTCCCGTCGGGCCGGGTCGTGGCGCAGGCGCCCACCGGCACGCTGCACCCGCCGTGCAGCTGCGCCAGCAGGGACCGCTCCGCGCGGACCTCACGGTCGACGGCGCGGTCCCCGACGGTCGACAGCACGTCCCGGACCGCCCGGTCGTCCACCCGGACCTGGATGCCCAGCGCGCCCTGGCCCGGGCTCGGGGGGAAGAGGTCGAGGGGCAGCGGTTCTCCGATCGCGTCCTGCCGGCCGAGCCGGTTCAGACCGGCGACGGCGAGGACCACGGCGTCCAGCCTCATGGACCGCAGCTTCTCCAGCCGGGTCGGCACGTTGCCCCGGATCGGCACCGGGACGATGTCGGGGCGCACGGCGAGGAGCTGGGCGATGCGACGGGCCGCGCCCGTGCCCACCCGGGCCCCGTGCGGGAGCCCGGCCAGCGTCGATCCGCACAGCGCGTCGCGGACGTCCTCCCGGCCCGGCGGGGGCAGCAGCATCAGGCCCTCGGGATTCGCGGTCGGCAGGTCCTTCAGCGAGTGGACCACCACGTCCACGTCCCCGCGCAGGAGGGCGGCCTCCTGCTCGGTGCTGAACGCCGACCCGCCGCTGACGGCCGAGACGTTCGCCAGCAGCGACGTCCGGTCGCGGTCGCCGCCTTCGAGGATCACCCGCTGGGTGAAGGCGATCTCCGGGAACCGGCCGCGCAGCGGGGCCAGGAAGTCGCGCACCTGCGTCCGGGCCAGGGCGCTTGCACGGGAGCCGACCAGGTACGTGGGCACGGGAACCAACTCCTACGGTTGACTGCCTGTCAGTTCCATCGTAGGCGGGGCGGCCCGCTGCCTTTACAGACAGCGCGTCGGAAAGGGGCCGTACCCGGCGGGCGGGTCGCCCCGGCGGGCCCCGTTGCCCCGGCGGGCCGATCGCCCCGGCATACCGGCGTGCCCGCCGGCCGGCCTCCCGGGCACCTTCACCGAGCCGACCGACTGCGGCCCGGCCCGGCTCACCGGCGGTTCACCGGTGGGGGTAGGGGGCCGGGCGTGCCGGCCGGGTGTCCGCCCGCCGCCGGTGTCCGCCCCAGACCGGAGGCTCCGATGACCGACCGCGACGCCGACACCCCCACCGAGCCCGCCCGATCCGGCTCGCCCCGGGCCGGCTTACCGCAGACCGACCCGGTCCCGGCCGGGGCACGGACCGAGCGCCCCGGGCCCGACCGGCGCGGCCTGCTCCGGACCGGGCTGGCCACCGGCGCCGTCACCGCCCTCGGCCTGGCCGCCGCCGCACCCGCCGGGGCAGCCCACGCGCTGCCCGACCGGACGATCACCCTGTCCGGCCATCTCCCCACCGGCGCCCCCGACTTCGTCCTCCTGCCGTTCGACGTCCCGGACGGCGTCCGGGAGATCGCCGTCTCCTACAGCTACGACCGGCCGACCGTCCTCACCGGGACCCCCGGCAACTCCTGCGACATCGGCCTCTTCGACGAGGGCGGCACCGAACTCGGCGGGCGCGGCTTCCGCGGCTGGTCGGGCGGGTTCCGCACCGAGTTCACCGTCGCCCGCGACCGGGCGACGCCCGGCTACCTGCCCGGTCCGATCCGCCCCGGTCGCTGGAACATCGTGCTCGGCCCCTACCAGGTGGCACCCCAGGGGCTCGACTACCGCGTCCAGGTGACGCTGCGGTTCGGCCCGCCCGGGCCGGAGTTCACCCCGTCCTACCCGCCGGAGCGGGCCCGTGGCCGGGGCCGCGCCTGGTACCGGGGCGACTCCCACCTGCACACCGTGCACTCCGACGGGCGCCGGCTCCCGGCGGAGGTGGCGGCGGGTGCCCGGGAGGCCGGGCTGGACTTCATCGTCTCCACCGACCACAACACCACCTCCGCGCACGGCGTCTGGGGGCCGCTGGCCGGGCCGGACCTGTTGATCGTGCTCGGCGAGGAGGTCACCACCCGCAACGGCCACTGGCTGGCGCTGGGCCTGGAGCCGGGCCGGTTCGTCGACTGGCGCTACCGGGCGCGCGACGGGGAGTTCCCGCGCTTCGCCCGGCAGGTCCGCCGCCAGGGCGGCCTGGTGGTGCCCGCGCACCCGTACTGCCCGTACGTCGCCTGCCAGTGGAAGTTCGGCTACCAGGACGCGGACGCGGTCGAGGTCTGGAACGGACCGTGGACGTACGACGACGAGTCGGCGGTGGACACCTGGGACGCACAGCTCGCGGTCGCGCTGCGCGAGGGGCGGCCCTGGCTGCCGGCCGTCGGCAACAGCGACGCGCACAGCGCCCCGCAGGTCATCGGCTCCCCGCACACCGTCGTCCTGGCCGAGGACCTCACCCGGGCGGCGATCCTCGACGGGCTCCGGGCCGGCCGCAGCTGGCTGGCCGAATCGGCCGGCGTCGGGCTCGACCTCACCGCCACCGGGCAGGGCCGCCAGGCGGGCATCGGCGAACAGCTGACCGTTCCGGCGGACGCCCCGGTGGACGTCCGGCTCGCGGTCTCCGGAGTGCCGGGCGGCACCGTCCGCCTCCTGACCGACGAGGGCCAGTTGCACCAGGAGTCGCTGCCCGCCGACGGCGCCGGCACGGTGGTCTGGCGCACCACCGCCTCGCTCGCCGCGTACGTCCGGGCGGAGGTGCGCCGGCCGAGGGCGGACGGGACGCCCGGCCGGGGCAACGCGATGGGGCCGGACCTCCCGTGGGGGCCGATGGCGGCGCTGACCAACCCGATCGTGCTGCGGACGCAGAAGCGTTCCGGGGACCGTTAGCGTCGGTCCGGCGATTCCCGGGACGATCGGTGGAAGGAGTCGTGGAGGTGCGGTGGGGGCGGCGGTCCGAGGACCGACGGGGGGAGGACTCGGAGCACCGGCGTGGACTAGGTTGATCTCCGACAGCAGTCGGTCGTGGGGACGAGGCGGCCGGCTGTCCGTAGCCGGGTCGGGCCGCCGTGCCAGGGCCCGGCCGCCGGTTCGTCTCCGGTCGGCCCGGTGCGCCGGCCGCCACCCCTCCCCCGGTTACCCCGTCCCCCCGGCCCGCGAAGGGATCAGCAGCTGTGAACCGTACGACCGTAGGTGGGCCGAAGCTCGGGGGCGGTCGGGGCGCCGGCGGCGTCGTCGTCCTCGCCGACCCGGCCGGGGCCGGGAGCGGCGCGGTCGCACCCCTGCTGGCCAACTCCCTGCACCCGAGCGTGCTCCTGCGGGCGGACGACTTCCGGCGGGCGATCCGGCAGGGGTTCGTCCCGTCGCACCTGCCGCAGGCGCACCGGCAGAACGAGACGGCCCTGGCGGCCGCGATCCAGGCCGCCTTCGCCTTCGCCACCGGCGGCTACCAGGTGGTGCTGGAGGCCACGGTCGCGCCGCCGGCGCTGGACGTGCTGCGTCGGGAGAGCCGGACGACCGGGGCGCCCCTGCACTACGTGGTCCTGCGGCCGTCCGGCGGCCCCGGGGAGTCGGACCCGCCGGACCGGCACGACGTCGACGTCGCGGCGGAGCCCAAGGCGACGGCCGGGACGGTGCTCGCCGGCCTGGGCCGGGGGGCCTTCCTGCTCGGCTGGTGAACCCGACGGAGGCCGCCCCCGGCACCCCGGTGGACGCGGCCCCGGCCGAACCTGACGACACGCGGCCCTCGGCACCCCGATCCACCGGGTGCCGGGGGCCGCGCGTCGTCACCTGCCGTCGGTGGGAGCAGGCCCGCACGATCAGCCGGCAGCCGGCTCCGGGTCACGGCGGCGGGTGGAGACCAGCCCGAGCGCACCGCCGAGGAAGAGCAGGGCCCCGGTGGTGGTGAGCAGGACGTCGGTGCCGTCCGCACCGGTGGAGGCGAGCGAGCCGCCGCCCGGCGCGGCGGGCGCGGGAGCACCGCCGGCGGCCTGGGTCGGCGGGGGCGACCCCTCGGGGGCCGCGGTGGCCGGGCCGGACGCAGTGGTGGCCGTACCCGTCGGGGTCACGGGCGGCTTCGAGGTGGTGGTGGTCGCACCCGGGGTGGTGGGGGCGGTCGAGGCCGGCGTCGTGGGTACGCCCGTCGGCGCCGGTGTGACCGGGGCCGGACTCGGCGGGACGCAGGCCGTACGGGCGGGCGTCGGGGTGCCGTCGGACGGGCGGGCGGACGGCGAGGCCGACGGGCCGTCGGCCGGCGGGACCGCGTCGGCCGGGCGGGCGACGGTCGGGGTCGGCAGCGGCCAGGTGGTCCGGCCGGGGCCCGGGGGCAGCGTGGTGACGACCGACGGGCTCGGGCAGGGGCCGTCCCCACCGGGCACCGAGTCCACGTGGTAGCCGGCCACGATCCGGGTGAAGTCGTACGCGGTCTGCTGGACGCCGCTGCACGTCGCGGTGGTGAAGGTGCCGCTCGCGCACGGGCGGTCGCGGTTGACCGCCCAGAAGCCGAACCGGGCCAGGTGGTGGGTGGCGGCGAAGTCGCGGACGGAGCGGAAGTCGGCCGGGGTGAGCTGCTCGCCCTGCTGGTCGGTGCGGCCGTTCATGGAGGAGAGGCCGGAGTGGCGCCAGGCCTTGTCGTCGTCCCAGCCGTAGGCGGCGGCGACGGCCCGCTGGAGGCCGCTGACGGCGGTGACGGTCGCGGCGGCCATGGTGCCGTCATGGCTCGTGAAGTCGAACGGCATGGCCGTCCAACCGTCCACCACCAGAGCGGCCTTGGCGGCGGTCCTGATCAGGTCGGCGCCGTCGGCGTCCGGGCCGGTCGGGTCGACCGGGAAGCTGACGTAGACGAGCAGTCCGGGGTTCTTGGCCTTCAGCGTCTTCAGCGCGTCGACGACCCGCTGCCGCACCGCGGGGGTGCTCAGCTCGGTCGACTCCAGGTCGATGTCCACGGCCTGGAGGCCGTACGCGTCGACCACCTTCTGGTAGGCGGCGGCCAGTTCGGCGGCGGTGGCGCAGCGTTCGCCGAGCTTGGCACCGTCCCAGCCGCCGAAGGAGGCGAGGATCTCGCCGCCGGCGGCCCGGATCCGCTTGATCACCTTCTCGTCGGCGCCGCCCGTGAGGGCGCGGCTGCCGTCCCACTTCGGGTCGCAGCCACCGCCGGAGAGGACGAAGGAGAGGGCGAACTGCCGCAGCCCGGTGGCCTTCATGACGGCGACCGGGTCGGGGGCGTCGCCCCAACCGAGGTACTCGGAGACGGCGTTGAGACCGACCGGGTCCGGGGCCTCGGCGGCGGGAGCCTGGTGCTGCATGAGGATGAGCGCGGCGCCGGCGACGAGGGCGGTGGAGGCCGCCGCCATCCGTCGTCGTCGGGTGAGCCGGTGTTTGGGCATCGGGACTCTCCTGGGCTGGGAGCGGACGGGCGGGCCGGCCCGGCGTCCGCCACGCGGCGCGCCCCGGCGGTAGCCCTCCCACAAGGGCACCGCCGGGGCGCCAGGGACCCGGATCCCGCCGGGGCGCGGGAGCCGGGAGTTCCATGGCCGGAGCCGGACGCTGAACCTGGGCCGGTGGGCCCGGGACACGCCGCGCGCCGTACACGGGGCGCGGCTCTCAGCAGTAGCTACGGACGGGCCACGCCTCCCGGTTCACGCTCTCCACACCGGATTGACCGTCAGAGACGCCGCACCGGGCCGGAGTTGACACCCGCCGGAGGGCGGGTGAACCGGCGCCCGCACGGGGGGACGAGCGCCGGTGGCGGTACCGCCACCCTGGAGAACGGCCCGGACCCCCGGACTGGTTCACCGCCGCGGAGAACTTCCTGAGCCCTGAGCCTTGGGCTCGGGCCTGGGCGTGGGGGCCCGACCCGTGAGCACGTCCACGTACTGGACGGCGCCCGGGCCGCCGCCCTCACCGCCCGACGGCCGGTTCCGCACCCTCACCCCCGCCGCCGAGGTGCGCCCCCCGGCCCCGACGACCAGAGTGAGGTGGTGAGCATCCTGGTACTCCTCGAACCCGAACTCGTCCGCACCTCGACAGCGAGCGGCGGCACCGACTACGTCGAGGTCGTGCGCGCCGTCCACGCGGCCCGGGCCGCCCCGGCGCCGGCCGGTCGGCCCGAGGAACTGACCCTCTGCGGCATGGGAACCGACCGGATGCGCCGCGACCCGTACCGGGCGCCCGACCCCGACGCGCCGTGGTACCCGCCGAAGTGGAGCGGCCAGGTGTGCCCGTACTGCGACCGCGTGGTCCGCACCTGAGTGCGGACCGGGGCGGCTACCCCGCGGCGACCATGCCGCGGGCTTCGAGGATCGGGCGCAGCGCGCGGACCGCGTAGAAGCTGCGGGACTTGACGGTGCCGACCGGGACGCCGAGGACGGCGGCGGCCTCGGCCATCGAGCGGCCGTGCATGTGCAGCTCGACCAGGACGTCGCGGTGGTGCGGCTGCAGCTCGGCGAGCGCGATCGCCATGTCCTGGGCGGCGAGCACCTCGTCGTAGGGGTCGTGGGTGCCGGCGTGCTCCTCGGGAGCGTCGTCGGCGACCTCCTGGGCGCGGGCGGCCTGCATCCGGAAGTGGTCGATGGCGATCCGGCGGGCCACCGTGAACAGCCACGGACGGCTGTACTCGGGGCCCCGGCGGATGGCGGCCGGGTTCTGCCAGGCGCGCAGTAGGGTCTCCTGCACGATGTCCTCGGCCTTGCCCCGGTCGCCGCTGGTGACGCGCAGCATCGCGCGCAGCAGGTAGCCGCCGTGCAGGCGGTACAGCTCGGCCAGGGTCTGCTGGTCGAGGGTGGGCCGGTCCGCACGGCTGACGGGAGCGTCCGGGGCGCCCCCGGCCTCCCCGGCCTCCCCGGCTGCCCGATGGGTGTCCTCGGCGTGAACGGTAGCGTCGATGGCCACGGCGGTTGAGTCCCTCGCAACGGTTGGTCGATATGTCGGGACGAGCCGGTGCGGCTGTCCCTCCCCCCTTGCTGGGACACATTTCCAGCCACGGCCAAGACCGGACCAACGCTGCGCCAACGAACCTCACGCCAGGGCGTTGGCGGCGGGAGGGGCGTCCGCCGCTCCCCGTACCGCGACCGCGGGGCGGCCGATGTCACGCCCCGTCGACGGAAGCACCCGATCGGCCGGGGCCCGCGGCTGCTTCCATTCCCTACCCACGGCCGGACCCGGCCGCGCGGTTCACCGGCCACACGGTTCACCGGCCACACGGTTCACCGGCCGCGCGGTTCACCGGTGGCCGATCACCGGCGGGCGGTGGGCGCCCCGGGCCGACCGGCACGGCCGGGGCGGAGCGGCGCCGCGTCAGCCGGTGCGCCGGTGGTTCCCACGGGCGCCCTCGGCGGTGAGGTCGGTCAGTGCCGTGGTCAGCAGCTCGCGGGCCTCGTCCGCACGGTCCAGCTCGATCAGGGCGGTGCCCAGCTCGGTGAGGGTCTGGGTCATGCTGTCGGGCTGCCCGGCCCCCTCGAAGTGGCCGAGGGCCTGGCGGTAGGCGGCCTCCGCCTCGGACCACTCCAGCAGTGCGGAGTGGTCGAGGCCGACCTCGTGGGCGGCGAACCCGGCCAACAGGTGGACGATGTGCGAGGAGGTGCCGTCCAGCCACCCGAGGATCTCGGCGACGAGCAGCCGGTGGCTCTCCAGCGCCTCCCGGGGCCGGCCGGACTCCCGCAGGCAGGAGCCGACGCAGCGCAGCGCCACGATCCGCCCCACCTCGGCGGACCGGCCCTCCAGCGAGGTGAACACCTCGGCGGCCTGGCGGTAGGAGTCCATCGCCTCCTCCGGCCGGTGCAGCCGGCGCAGGGCGGTGGCGCAGTAGGCGAGGGCCCAGGCCTCCTGCTGGGCGTCGCCGATCCGGCGGGCCAGGTCCAGGGCCTCCGAGGCGACCGCGAGCCCCGACCGGTAGCGGTGCAGGCAGGTGATGTGGGACCAGGCCAGGTAGTTCAGGTGGACGGCCTCGGCGAGCCGGTCGCCGACGGCGCGGGCGGAGTCCGCCGAGAGCCGGAAGACCTCGGCCCAGACGTCCCAGTGCAGCAGGCTGTCGGAGAACCAGTGCATGGCCTCGGCGGTGTCCACCACCTGCCGGTGCCGGCCGGTGGCGTTCGCGTGCTGCAGGGCGGCCAGCCACTCGGGGTGCTCCTCCTCCAGCCAGCGCCGGGCGTCGGCGAGGGTGACCGGGGCGGTGGCCGGATCCGGGTCGGCCGATTCGGCACCGGCGTGCTCGGCGCCCTCCACGTCGAACCGCAGACCGGCGGCGGCGGCCCGGCGCAGCAACCGGTCGCCGGCCTGCTCGCGGGCGGCCTCCAGGGCCTGCGGGCCGTCGTCGGCGGCGAGCCGCTCGCCCGCGTAGAGGCGGACCAGGTCGTGCAGGCGGTAGCGCTCGGGGGCCGCGGCGGGCTGCAGCAGTCCGGCGTCGGCGAGTTCCTCCAGCCGGCGGTCGGTCTGCTGGACGGGAAGGCCCGCGTAGGCGGCGACGGTGGCGGCGGTGAAGTCCTTTCCCGCGGACAGCGAGCAGCGGCGCAGGACCAGCGCGGTGGCGGCGGGGAGCTTGCGGTAGGAGAGCGCGAAGGCCGCGCGCACTCGCAGGTCACCGGCCTCCAGCACGTCCAACCGGTACTCCTCGGCGGCGAGTTGGCGGACCAGGTGGCTGACGGGCTGCTGCGGGCGGGCCACCAGCCGCTGTCCGGCGATCCGCAGGGCGAGCGGCAGGTGGCCGCAGAGCCGGGCGAGTTCGGCGGCGGCGTCGGGTTCGGCCGCGAGCCGCTCGGGGCCGGCGATCCGGGCCAGCAGGGCGGCCGACTCGCCGGGGGCGAGGACGTCCAGCGGCAGGCGGTGCACCGATTCCAGGCCGGGCAGCACGTGCCGGCTGGTGATGATCGTCAGGGCCGGGCCGGAGCCCGGCAGGAGCAGGCGGACCTGTGCCTCGTCGGCGGCGTTGTCCAGGATCAGGACGAGGCGCCGCTCCCGGACCAGGGTGCGGAACAGGCTGGCGCGCTCCTCGGTGTCGGCGGGCACCGAGCGGTCGGCGACGCCGAGGGCGCGGAGGATCTGGCCGAGGGCGTCGCGCGGTGCGAGCGGCGTCGGAGCCATCCCGCGCAGGTCGAGGGAGAGCTGGCCGTCGGGGAACTGCGGGGCCAGGGTGTGGGCGGCGTGCAGGGCGAAGGCGGTCTTGCCCAGGCCGGGCTGACCGTAGGCGAGCACGATCCGGGGGTGTGCCGGATCGGCGTCCCGGACCAGCCGGTGCAGCCGGGCCAGGGCGTCCTCCCGGGCGGTGAAGTCGGCGATGTCCCGGGGCAGCGCGAGTGCGGAGAACACCGCCTCGGCCGGGCTGTCGCTCCCGGGATCGGCCGCGGTCGCGGTCGCGGGCACGGTCGCGGTCTCGGGCGCGGTCGCGGGGGCGGTCTCGGGCGCGGGCGCGGGCGCGGGGGCGTCCACGGCGGCGGGCGTCTCGGGGGCGGCGGGCGCGGCGGTCCCGGGGGCCGGGCGCGGGGCCCTCGCGCGGGTGGGGGTGCGCCGGGGACGCCCGTCGCGGGCGGCCCGGTCGAGCGCGGCGGTCCGGTCCGGGTCGAGACGCAGCGCGACGGCCAGGGCCTGCACCGTGCGCTGCTGCGGTCCCCGGGTGCGGCCGCGCTCCATGTCGCCGAGCGCGCGCAGGCTGATCCCGGCCGCCCGGGCCAGCTCGGCCTGCGTCAGACCGGCCAGCACCCGGAAGCGTGCCAGCAACAGGCAGAACTCCTCCGCCGCGGCGGAACTGCCTGTCGCTATGCCCTGCGGGCTGCCTGCGGGGTTGCCTGTCGCACCCATCGCCACCCCTGTCACTCACGGTGTCGGCCTCTTCACCGAACACGTCAGGTCAGACAGTATGCACTGGTCAAAGTCGTGATCTTGCACCGGATCGGCCCACGCCCGGCCGCCCGGTGGCGCCCCGGCCGGAGCCGGGCCGCCGGTCCGCCCGCTCGGGAACGGGATGGGCGGAACACGATGCGCCGCCACCTGCGGGGCGGTGGCTCCGCCGCTACTTCCGCCTGTGGTTCTGCCCATCCCCGCACACGAAGGTGCCCAGAACCGCCCGCCGTCCGCACGGGCGGGCACTCGGCGGTCAGCGGTGGCGGCTCCCGACCGCACGGCCCGACGCGCGCAGGAGCGTGACCACCGGCGCAGGCGAACGGTCCTCATGCGACCGAGACGGGTCCGCCCGCACACGAGGCCCCCCGACACCGCCCTCGGCGGCGGCGCCTCCCCGGCCGCACGGCCCGGCCCACCCCGGACCGCGGCCGCCGGCGCGGGCCGGCAGGCCTCATGCGACCGAGACCACCTGAATCCGCCCGAGACGGACCCGCCGTCAGCGGGCAGCGGTGGCGGCGGCCCGGCGCTCCTCCGCCGCGGCCTCGGCCGTACGGCCGAGCGCCCGCAGGACCGTGGCCATCAGCGTGTGCGAGCGGGCCTCGACACCCGGATCGGCCTGGGTGCGGCCGAGCACGAGGGCCAGCCGGGCCGTGGTCAGGGCGTCGCCGTGGCGGCCGAGCGCGTGGAGGGCCTCGGCCCGGGTGTGAGTGGCCCGGACGGTCTCGGCCGCGTCCGGGTGGGCGGCGAGGATGCGCACGGCCTCGTCGGCGTGGGCGAGAGCCGCTTCGAGGGCGCCGCCGGCCACCTGGGCTCCGGCCAGGTCGTCGAGCGCCCGGGCGAGCAGCCGGTCGTCGGCCAGCGAGCGGGCGCGGGCCACGATGTCCGCCATCAGCGGCAGGGCGCGGTCCGGCCTCCCGGCGCCGGCCAGGCCGGCCGCGATCCGGACCCGGCAGTGGTGGCGTTCGACCGGGTCGCCGACCTGGTCGGCGGAGGTGAGCGCCCGGTCCAGGTGGTCGAGGGCGGCCCTGACGTCCCGCCGGTCGACCAGGACCGCGGCGAGGTCGGTGGTCAGCCGGGCCACGGCGGCCGGATCGGCGCAGGCGCGGGCGGCCCGCAGACCGGACTCGACGGTGGTCCACCACCCGGCGCGGCGGTGCCCGGACCCGGCGTAGAGGGCGCCGGCCCGGTGGGCGAGCCGCCAGGCCTCGGCGAACCGGCCGTGCCGTTCGGCGCGCAGCACCAGGCCGCGGACGGCGGGCTCCTCGCGGTCGAACCAGTCGGCGGCCCGGCGGGCGCTCGGCGGCAGGGGGCGGTCCCCGGCGGACGGGCCCACGACCGACGGAGCGACAGCGGACGGGCCGACGGCGGACGGCGGACCGTCGCCCGGCCGGCCGACCCGGGCGGCGGTGGCGTTCAGGTAGTGCTCGATCAGCCGGTCCAGGGCCGCCGCGCGCTGGTCGGCCGGGAGTTCGGCGGCCAGCCGGGCGCCGTGCCGGCGGACCAGCTCGCGCCGGGCGAACAGGCCGGGCGCGCCCTCCTCCACCAGGTGGACGGCGTCGAGCTGGACCAGCAGGCCGCGGGCCGCGGCCGGCGGCACCTCGGCGAGGGCGGCGGCGGCGAGCGGCTCGATGACCGCGCCGGGGTGCAGGCCGAGCAGGGCGAACAGGCGCGCCGCGGCCGGCGCCAGGGTGCGGCAGGTCAGGTCGAGGGCCGCGCCGAAGCCGGGCGGACCGAGGTCGGCGCGGGCCGGGTCGGCGAGCCCCGACGGCTCCTCGGCGAACTCCGCCACCAGGTCCTCCAGGGCCCAGTCCGGGCGGGCGCCCAGCCGGGCCGCGGCGAGGCGCAGGGCGAGCGGCAGGTGGTCGCACCGTTCGGCGAGTTCGGCGGCGGCGAGCGGCTCGGCGGTCACCCGGGCCGGGTCCAGCGCCCGGGCCAGCAGCTCCTGGGACTCGGCCGGGGTCAGGGCGTCGAGCGGGAACGGGGTGGCGCCCTCGTGCACCAGCAGGTCCCGCAGCCGGCTGCGGCTGGTGATGACGGTGACGGGTCCGACCCAGGCCCGGCCGGTCTCGGGTCCGGCCTCGGGCGGCGGATCGGGCAGCAGCGGGGCGAGTTGCTCGTAGGAGCGCGCGTTGTCCAGCACGATCAGCAGCCGGCGGCCCGTCACCAGCTCGCGGAAGCGGCGGGCGCGGCCGTCGAGCGAGGCGGGCAGCGCGCTCCCGGTGACGCCCAGGGCGGTCAGGAAACCGGCCAGCACCTCGGCCGGGTCGCGGGGGCCGCTCTCGTCGAAGCCGCGCAGATCGGCGTGGAGCCGGCCGTCGGGAAAGCGGTCGGCGGCCCGGTGGGCCCAGCTCTGGACCAGGCTGCTCTTCCCGACCCCGGCCGGTCCGGTGACCAGGACGGGGCCGGCCTCCCGGCCGGCGGCGACGGCCGCGTCCAGGCGGTCGAGCTCGGCCGCCCGGCCGACGAACCGCCGGTTGGCGCGGGGCAGTTGTGAGGGGACGAGGTGCGGCGGGCGGGCCGTGGCGACGGGCGGCCGGTGCTCGGCGCGGGGCGTGGTGAGGACGGCCGGCCGGCCCGCGACGCGCTCGCCGGCCAGCCGCAGTTCGGGCCCCGGCGCCGTCGGCAGCTGCGCCGTGACCCGCTCGTACCAGGCCCGCGCCTCGGCCCGGCGCCCGGCCTGGTCCAGGCAGTCGATCAGCCGGACGGCCAGCCGCTGGTGGGTGGGGTGGGACGCGGCGGTCTCGAACAGCTCGGCGACCAGTTCGGCGCCGCGGTCCAGCCGGCAGAGCCCCTCGGCCAGCCGGTCCAGGGCGCGCAGCCGCAGGTCGGTCAGCCGGGGGGCGGCCTGCTCGCGCAGCAGGGCGGAGCCGCAGTCGGTCAGGGCCGGACCGCGCCAGAGGTCCAGCGCCGCCCGCAGCAGTGGCAGCACCGGGTCGTCCGCCCCGGTGGCGCGGTCCGCCGGGGCGGCGGCGGGGTCCGGCCGGCCGGGGAGCAGCACCCCGGCCCGGTCGCAGAGGCGTTCGAAGCGCAGGGCGTCCACCTGCTCCGGATCCCCGCTCAGGACGTAACCGGCGCCCCGGGTGGCCAGCTCCAGTCCACCGTCCAGCAGCCGGCGCAGTCCGGCGACGTGCCCCTGCAGCGCGGCGCGCGCGGTCGCGGGCGGGTTCCCGTCCCAGACCAGCTCGATCAGCCGGTCGGTGGGCACCACCCGGTCGAGTTCCACGGCCAGCGCGGCGAGCAGCGCACGGCGCTTCGGCGCCGAGGGCGTGGCCGCCGTGCTGCAGTCGTAGCGGACGGTCACGGCACCGAGCAGGTCGATCCGCATACGGCCTCCTCGTCATATGTCAGTGATCGGCATATTGACGGATCCGACCGGGAAATGCCCAATCACGGACCACGGTGTGCCCGAAAGGGCAGGAGCCGGCACCCCGCTCCGGCGTCCACGGCGCGGACGAAATGCCAACCCGGACAAACGGCACGGATACACTGCAGCCCGATATCAGGCTGGACCGCCGTGGGGGGCGACTGTGGGCGACCGCGTGGGCATCCGACTGCTCGGCCCCGTGGAGCTGCGAACCGGGTCCGAGGGGTACGTCGCGCTACCCGGACCGCAACGGCGCGCCGTCCTGGCCCTGCTGGCCCTGCGGCTCGGACGGGTCGTCGCGGTGGAGCGCTTCTTCGAGCTGCTCTGGGGCGAGGATCCACCGGCCCGGGCCAGGGCGGCCCTGCAGGGGCACGTCGCCGCGCTGCGCAAGGTCCTCGCCGCCACCCCCTTCGAGCTGTCCACCCGGGCGCCCGGCTATCTGCTCACCGGCCCGGCCGAGCAGGTCGACGCGCTGCGCTTCGAAGCGCTGTCCGCCCGCGCCGGGGAGCACGCCGACCGGGCCGACCGCGGCGCGGACGCCGAGGCGATCGGGCTGCTGGAACGGGCCATGGGCCTGTGGACCGGCGCCGCCCTGGCCGACCTGCCCGACACCGAACTGCGACAGGCCCTGGCCGGCCGGCTGGAGGAGGCCGGGACGAGGGCGCTGATCGGCTGGGCCCGGCTGCGGCTGCGCCAGGGATCCGGCGCCGCCGCCGTGGAGGCCCTGGAACAGCGGGTGCGGGCCGACGGGCTGCGCGAGGAGGTGGTGGCCCTGCTGGTCCGCTGCCTCCACCAGGCCGGGCGGCCCGCCGACGCGCTGGCGGTCTACCACCAGGCCCGGGAGCTGCTCTCCCGCGAGCTGGGCATGGTGCCCGGCGCGGAGCTGCAGGCCGCACTGGCCCGGGTGCTGGCCGAGGAGCCGGCCGCCGGGACGGTGCCCGGCCCCGGGCCGGCGGCGCCGCGCGCCCCTGCGAGCACGCGACCGCCGGTGGCCCCTGAGCCGCCCGCGGCCGCCGACCCGCCGGTGGTCCCCGCCCCACCCGTGGCCGGTCCGGCCCCCGCGGCCGCACCCTCCCCGGTCGAGCCCTCGAAGCCCCGCCAGCTCCCCCGCCGGCCCATCGGCTTCGTCGGGCGCGGCCCCGAGTCGCACTGGCTCGACCGCGAGTGCGGTCCGGACCGCACCGGTGACGGACTGGCCGTGGTGGTCGGCCCGGCCGGTGTCGGGAAGAGCGCCACCGTCATCCGCTGGGCGCACCGGACGGCCGCCGGCTTCCCGGACGGCCAGCTCTTCGTCGACCTGCGCGGCTTCGATCCGGCCGGACCGGCCGACCCGGCCGAGGTCCTCGGCCAGTTCCTGCTGGCCCTGGGCGTCCCGGAGGCGGCCATCCCCGAGGACCGGGCGAGCCGCGCCGGCCTCTACCGCGCCCGGACCGGCGACCTCCGCCTGCTCGTCCTGCTGGACAACGCGCACAGCGCCGCCCACGTCGCCGACCTGCTGCCGGCCGGGCCCGACTGCGCCGCCGTGGTCACCAGCCGCACCTCCCTGGAGGACCTGGTGGTCACCGAGGGCGCCGCCATCCTGCGGCTGGAGGCGCTGCCCGGGGGCGACGCGCTGCGGCTGCTCGAACGGAGCCTGGCCCCCGAGCGGGTCCTCGCCGAGGCCGCCGCCGCCGAGCGACTGATCGAACTCTGCGACCACCTGCCGCTCGCCCTGCGGATCGCGAGCTCCCGGCTGGCCGCCCGACCGGACTGGACGATCACCGACCTGGTCGCCGAGCTCTCCGACGAGCGGACCCGGCTGCTCGCCCTGGAGACCGACGGCGCGGTCAGCATCCGCACCACCCTGATGCTCACCCACCGCCACCTCTCCGACCGGGCCGCCACCCTGCTCACCCTGCTGGCCGCGCACCCCGGCCGGGAGGTGGACACCGCCGCCACCGCCGCGCTGCTGGGTACCGACCCGGCCACCGCCCGCGACGCGCTGGGCGAACTGGCCGCCCACCACCTGCTCGGCGAGAGCGCGCCGGGCCGGTACAGCCGCCACGACCTGATCCGGCTGTTCAGCGTCGAACTCCTCGCCGAACAGCCCCCCGAGCTCCGCCGGCTCGCCGTCGAACGGCTGCTGGACTACTACGTCACCGCCGTCCAGCACTGCGGCGAACACCTCGAACCCGGGCAGGACGGCTACGGCGAACGCGCCCACCCGCCCGCCGCGCTGCCCGCCGCGAGCGACACCCGCGCCGCGCTCGACTGGTTCCGCGCGGAGCAGTCGACGATCCGCGCGCTGGTCGACACCGCCGGCGCGGTCGACCCCGAACGGGCCTGGCGCCTGGCCATGTCGTCGAGCGCGCTGTACTACGGCTCCAGCCGGCTGGCCGACTGGCTGAGCTGCCTGCGGGCGGGCGAGCGCGCCGCCGAACAGTGCGGCGACCGGGTCGCCACCGCGCTGCTGCGGGGTGCCTCGGCGAACGCGCTGCTGGGGCTGGAACGCCGTGAGGAGGGGGCCGAGGCGGCCCGGCGGGCCGTCGCCGACACCACGCCCGCGGACGGCTTCGCGCACATCCGCGCCCTGGCCACCGCGTCGCTCGGCACCGCCCTGCTCGGGGACCCGGTCCGGGCCACCGCACTGGCGGCGGCCGCGGTGGCCCTCGCCGAGGAGTCCGGCTCCGCGCAGCGGACCTCCTACGCCCTCGGCTACGCCGCGTCGGCCGCCCTGATGGCGGGCGACCACGACGGCGCGCTGCGCCGGGCCCGCGAGACCAGGGCCCTGCTGCCCGACCACCCGGCCGCGACGATCCACGCCTGGTCGATGCTGACCGAGGCGCACGCCCTGCAGGCCCTCGGCCTCGCCGAGGCCTCCGAACTGGCCTGGGCCCGGCTCCTGGTCACCTGCGAGCAGGCCGGTTTCCTGCACCTGCAGGCCGTCTCGGAGGAGTGCTACGCCGCCTTCCTGCGGACCCAGGGCCGCGAGGAGGAGGCGACCGAGCACCTGAAGGCGGCCGTCGGACTGTACCGGCTGCACCGACATCAGGCCGGCTCCCCGAGCGGCGTGCCCGCCGCGATCGAACGCTCACTGCGGCCCCCGCCGGCCGGGGCGGCGCCTGTCGGCCGGCTCTGAGGCTCCCTCGGGCCGCCCCGGACGGCGCCGAGGCCGGCCGGTCCGGTACCGGGACGGGCGGGTGCGGTGATGATCCGAACGCCCGTCAGCCGGTGCAGTCGGCACGGACGGCGCCGGCCGCGTGGTGGGCCTTGTCGGCATCGCCGCCCCAGTCGATGCCCCGGTCGTGGAGCATCACCGCGATCCGGCCGCCGGTCAGCGGGAAGGTACCGGCGCTGGCCCACGTGCCCCGGGCCGCGGTCTGGTCGACCTTGAACTCGCCGACGGTGCCGCTGCCGGGCATCGAGCTGTTCTGCACGGTGTAGACGGTGGGCTTGCCACCCACCATCTTGCGGTCGCTGCTGTTCGGGACGTAGACGGAGATCTTGCAGCTGCCGGTGGTGACCGGGGCGGTGGTGAAGGTCCACACCACCGAGTTGCCCTTGTCCTTGCCGTCGCCGCTCATCGGCACCGAGTCGTACTTGCCGTTGCAACCCGACCCGGAGTACCCCCCGGCCGAGTTGACCGTCCAGCCGGTGCTGCCGTTCGTCCACTGGCCGTACTGGGCGTAGCCGGTGCCGGAGTTGCCGCAGCCGGTGCCGGCGACGGCGGTGAAGGTGGGCGCGACGGGCTTCGGCGGGACGGGCGGCTGGGGCACCGGCGGCTGCGGCTTGGGCTGCTGGGGGACCGGCGGCTGCGGTGCGGTACCGCCGCTCCCACCGGTACCCCCGGTGCTCCCGGTGCTCCCGCCGGTGCCCCCGCTGCCACCGGTGCTGCCGCCCGTACCGCCCGTACCACCGGTACCGCCGCTGCCCGTGCTGCCGGTAGCGCCGCCGCCACCGGTACCGCCGCTGCCGCCCGTCGTCGGCGGCTTGGCACCGGGGGCGGGCCGGGAGAGCAGGTTGGTGCCGGGGGGCGGCGCGGTGTTCGGCGCGGCCCCGTTGCCCGGGGTGGTACCGGGCACGCCCCCGGGGGCGCCGTCCGCCCCGGGCGTGGTCGGGGCGCCCGCGGCCGGGTCCGGGGGGAGGGTCGGATCGGTGGGCGCGGCCGGGGCGCCGGAGGCGTTCGGATCGGTGGGTGCGTCGATCGGTGCGGGATCGCCGAACTCCGGCCCCTCGGGAAGGGGCAGGTCCGCCTGGCTCAGGCCGACGTTGTCGGCCGTCCCGTCCCTCCCGGTCCGACTCCCATCGGTGATCAGGAACGGCAGGCCCATCAGCACCACACCGGCGGTGGCGGCGGCGACCATCACCGGCCGCTTCAGCCGGGCCCGGCCGAAGCGGTCCGGGCGCGCGACCGGCGCGAGGGCGGTCGGCCCCGGCTCCGGCCCCGGCTCAGGGTCGGGCACCGGCGCGAGCACCGGTCCGGGCACGACGGGGGTCGGCGGCAGCGGGGGCTCCGCGGCCGCGACCGGGCCGGTCGACACGGCGGCGACCTGCCCGTACTCCGGCACGACCGGCGGCGGAGCCACGGGCAGCACGGCGGCCGGCGGTACGGCCGCGGCTGCCGGGTCGGGTGCCCCCGCTCCACCGGCCTCCTCGTCCATCTCCCAAGCCACCGAGGGCAGCTGAATGCTCGCCACCCCGCTCTGAGCCCCGTTTCCACTCGTGCTCGTGCCCACCACAGCTCCTCGGCTCCGCATGCCGTCCCTGTCGGCGGAACCGCCCGGCCGACAGGGCCACCGGCGCTTCCACTCGGTACCTACGGCCCGGCCGGGCCGTGCGGTTCACCGGTCGTCGGTGGAGCACGGCCCGGCCGGGCCGTTGAGCGCCGAGCGGCTGTCGTCAGCGATGGTGTCCAACAGGTCCGCACCGCGTCCGGGCCTGACCGGACCAGGCCCCGGTTGCCCCCTCGGTGGTGCGGTGGGCGTGCTCCCGCGCGGCACCGCCAGGCGAAGGCGGTCCCACTGCCGGGTGCTGCCGGTGACGACGTCCTCGCCTCCCGGCGACTCCTCCACCGTTGGCACCTACCCGCCTGCGGGCGGCGTAGGTACGCGCACGCAGTCGGAGCTCGGCGGCGAACCGGCTCGTCCCGTCGACCGGGTCGGGCTAGGTCGTGCCGTCCTGCCGTACCAGGGTCGTCTCCCCGACCGTCGCCAAGGCCGTGACCACGCTGCCGTCCGCGCCGTGCGGCTTCGGTTCCAGCGGCTCCCCCCCCGGGGCATCGCGCGGTGCGCCCGGATGGCGGGTTCGGCCGTCCGGGCGCGTGCACAGCCGCGTTCCAGCCGCCGGGGACTCTCCGCTGCGCCCCCTCCACGGCCTGTCGCGCCTGGGCAGTGCCCACGAGGTCCTACGGGCCCACGGTCTCGCCCGGTCCGGGCCGGTCACTGAACCGGTGGCCGGGCGGCGCCCGTATTCCCCGACGATGAGTCTCTCCCGCCTCGGCCTGCCCTCCGGTGACCCGGCCGCGCCCCGCCGCCGGTTCGGCCGCCGGCGTGGCGGGGCCGCCGCGCTGCCCGCCGGGGGCGGCCCGGTAAACGCCTCCCCGGTGCCGGCGGTGGCCGCCGCTCCGGCCGGGGCCGCGCTCGCCCTCCGGTCCGAGCTGCGCCCCGTCGGCCCACACTTCGTCATCGCCCCCTCCACCGCCGGGGACGACGAACTGTCGGCGGCGGTCGCCACCCTGCGCCCGGTGCCCGACAGCATCGTCGTGGTCGCCGCCGCACCCGACTCGGCCGCCGTCCTGCGGGACCGGATGGCCGACCTCGGCGTGATCGCCCGCTCGCGCGGCGCCGCCACGCTGGTACTGGCCGCCTCCGGCCTCGCCGCGCTCGCCCCCAACGGCCGCCGCCCGGCCGAGGTGGTCGCCGACCGGGCCGGCCTGCCGGTGATCGCGCCGGACGGCCTGGTGGAAATCACCCCGGACGGCAACCTCAAGGTCACCGCGCCCGACGGCGCCGGCGAGGCCGCCTCCTGGTGGCACTGCGCACCCGGCAGCGCACCGCGCCGGGTGCGGGAGACGATCGGCGCCACCGCGCCGGTCGAGCCGCCCTCCACCGCCGTCGCGGTCGTACCCGCCGGCCCGGCCGGGCACCTGCCGGTCGAGAGCGCCACCGCCGCCCGCCGCCCCCCGGCCGTGCACGTGCTGCGGCTGCCCGCCGGTTTCTGGCTCACCCACCCGTCCGCCCCGCCCCCCGGCCCGATGCCCGGCCTCGGGCTGGCCGCCGCGCCGCCCGGCACCGTGGTGCTGGTCGTCGGCACCCCGGCACGGCCCGTCCTGCTGCCCGAGGACTTCGCGGAGGCCGTGGTCGGCCTGCCGGTGGACACCTCGCGGCTGCTGGTCAGCGCGCCCTGGGCGGCCCCGGACGAACTCGCCGCCCTGACCGGGGCGCTGTCGGCCCGGCTGGCCCGCCCGGTCAGCGCCGCGATCGGCCTCCCGGTGCTCGGCCCGGGCGGCCCCACCTCGCGCATCCTCGACACCCACGGCCGGGCCCGCTGGGAGCCGTACCTGCTGCGGCTCGCCGCCGCGCCCGGCCAGGGCACCGCCCCCGCCGCCTGGCGCAACGGGGGCGCCTCCTGGCGGACCGACGGGCCTGGTGTCTTCGAGGCGTTCCCCTACTGGGCGTTGGAGGCCGTCCCGGCCGGCCTCTGGCTCCGGCCGGAGCCTCCGCACGTCCTCACCCCGCGCTTCCGCCGGCCCGAGGCGGCCCGCCCGCTGCTGATCGTCGGTGAGCGGGACCGGCCCGTCGAGGCCGACGTCTTCGAGGAGCTGGGCAGCCTGCTCGACCGCCTGCCGTCCTCCGGCTCGGACGGGTTCGGGCTGCTGGTGCACGGGCTGCTGGAGCCGTCCACCGAACGGATCGCCCGGTTCATCGCCCGGATGCACGACCTGGACTGGCTCGGACCGGAGCAGCCCGCCGGTTCCGTGCCGGGCGTGGCGGCGGTGTCGTACGGGATCGGTGGCCTCCCCGCGGCCCGCCCGACGGCCGTGGAGGCCGCGCCACAGCCCGCGCCGGCCGCCGTGGCGGCCTCACCACGCCCCGTTCCTGCCGCCGCGGAGGCCGCGCCACAGCCCGTCCCGGCCGCCGTGGCGCCGCCCCGGGCCGCGGCGCTGTCCGGTCCGCCGGCCGGGCCCTCGGCGTTCGCCGTACCGACCACCACCAGTGGTGGCCCCGGCCTCCCCCCGCCGGTGGGCGCGGCGCCGCGCGGGACCGACCCCCTCGGTACCGCCCGGGCCACCGCCGGCGGGCCTTCGGCGGCGGCGACCGAGGAGCGGAACCCTGCGGAGAGCGCTCCCCGGACCGACCCGGCCACCGACCCCGTCACCGCCCCGGTCACCGCCTCGTACGCCCACCGGGTGGACACCGCCTCCGAACCCCCGTACGAGCGCACGGACTTCGCCCGGCTGGACGCGGCCGACGTCGAACCGCACGGCGACCCCACCATCGCGGACCCGCACGGCGACCCCACCATCGCGGACCCGCACGGCGACCCCACCGTCGCGGACCCGCACAGCGAGCCGGACGAACCACCGGACAGGCGCCCTTTGGAGCCGGTCGGTCCGGAGTCACTCGACCCGGAGCCGGTCGAAGACCCCCAAGAGCTCACCGACGAGTTCACCAGGGTGGAACCGGACGGCGGCCCGGCACGGGCATCGGCCCCGCCGCGCGCCCGTCACCTCCGCCCGGAGGACTTCCCCGTCCCCGTTGCGGTCAGCGGCACCGACGACCGGGACGCCGTCCGGACGCTGCTCGGCGAGCACTACCACCGCTGCTCCGGCCGGATCGACCAGGTCACCACCCGGTTGCCGAGGCTGCGGTCGACCTCCAAGGACGACATCAAGCCCGATCTCGCCGCCGTCCTGCTGCACCACGGCGACACCGGAATCCCCGCAGAACGGGCGGAGTTGATCGCGGCCGCCCGCTCCCGCGACCCGATCCTCGCGCCCTTCCTCCGCTGCCTCGGCTCCGGGCTGCGCCGCTTCCCGAGCCACCACGGCGCCGTGCTGCTCTGTGCCCCGCCCGGCCCGGATCCGGCGGCCCTGCTCGCCCACTACGCGGTCGGACAGGTGGTGACGGAGCCCGCCCCGGTCACCGGCCTGACCGCCAGCGCCGTCGAAATCCCCGGCGCGGCGGTCGAGTTCGTCATCTGGTCGGCCACCGGGCGGCGCACCTCGGCCTTCGGCTCGGGCACCGAGGAGCTGCGGGTGACCTTCGCCCCGGGCACGTCCTTCACCGTGGTGGCCGTCCTGCCCTCCGATGACACCGAGAACGCGGAGGACAACGAGCACGCCGAGGACCCCGGGTACGCCGCCGAGCCGTCCGGCCGCCGCCCCGCCCGCGTCCTGCTGCGCGAGTACACCGGAGCCGCCGGCGCCGACCCGGACGAACGGGACCGCAGCGCCCTGACCCGCCTCCAGTCGTGGCTGGACCGCAGGGACCGGCTGAGCCCAGCCGAGCGCCGGCGGATCGAGGACCCCGAGCGCTTCCACCTCACCCCGGGGGTCGAGCTTCTGCCTGGTCCCGAGGGTGCGTGAACCCGCCGTCGGACGGCGGCCGTTCACCAAGCGAACCCGCTCGCCCGCCGTTCCCGCGGCCGATCCGGCCGCCCGACCCCGGAGCCTCCATGCCGATCCGGCCCACCCCGCTGCCCCTCGCCCTGACCGCCCTCCTGTTGGCCGGCGCCCTCCCCGTGCTCCCGGCCGCCGCGGCGTCCCCGAGCCCCACCCCGAGCGGCTCGCCCACCACGACGGTCGCCGACCCCGCCCCGGCGAACCACGGGCGCCCCCACCGCACCACCCTGCCCACGGCCAAGTCACCGATCACGCCCAGTGGTTCGCCATCCGGCTCCGCCTCCGGCCCGCCGTCCGGCAAGCCCACCACGACCGGGGCCGGCGACCTCACCGACCCGCATCTCAAGGACATCGCCCAGCAGTTCGTCTCCAGCGCCGAGAACTCCTCCCTCGACTGGAAGGCGCAGTTCGCCTACATCGAGGACATCAAGGACGGCCGCGGCTACACCGCGGGCATCGTCGGCTTCTGCTCCGGCACCGGCGACATGGTCGAACTGGTCCGCCACTACCGCGAGTTGAAGGCCGACAACGTCCTGGCCAAGTACCTCCCCGCGCTGGAGAAGCTGGACGGCTCCGCCTCGCACAGCGGCCTCGACCCCGACTTCACCTCGGACTGGAAGAAGGCGGCCCAGGACCCGGTCTTCCGCAAGGCCCAGGAGGACGAGCGCGACCGCGTCTACTTCACCCCGGCCGTCACCCAGGCCAAGTCCGACGGACTGCACGCGCTCGGCCAACTCGCCTACTACGACGCCATCGTGATGCACGGCCCGGGCAACAGCGCGGACAGCTTCGGCGGGATCCGCGCGGCGGCGCTCAAGAAGGCCAAGCCCCCGGCGCAGGGCGGCGACGAGAAGGCCTACCTCGCCGCGTTCCTGGACGCCCGCGCCGCCGCCATGCGCACCGAGGCGGCCCACTCCGACACCTCCCGCGTCGACACCGCCCAGCGCCTCTTCCTCCAGGCCGGGAACCTCGACCTGCACACCCCGCTGAGCTGGAAGGTCTACGGCGAGTCCTTCCACATCGACAAGTAGCCCACCGGGTGACGGAAGAGCGGCGGGCCGCCCGCGGAGGCGACCCGCCGCTTTCGGTGATCTTGATCACAAAGCCGTTTCCCCGGACCCTGTTCGCCCATTCATCACCGCATGACAACCATTCCCGGCAGTCGCACCGTCACCACGGACGACCGAAGCGCCACCCGGGCACCGGACTCCCCTGCACCGGTCGCCGTCGCCGCTTCCACCGCCGTCACCGTTACCACCAGCGTCACCGTCACCACTGCCACTGCCACCACTGCCACTGCCACCACTGCCGAGCTCACCCGGCTGCTCTACGGCCCCGACCACGAGCGGGTCCACGGCCCGTGGCGGCGGTTGCTCGCCGACCCCCGGATGCGGACCGACCCCGGCGCCGCCACCGCGGACCGGATCGCCGCCAGCTACCGGCGGTTACGGCAGGTCAACCGGATGACCGACGCCACCGCACTGGCCACCGACCCGCGCGCGCTGGCCGCGCTGCACGAATGGCTGGGCCCGCTGGACGGCGCGCTGGTCGTCGTCGCCGGCATCCACTACAACCTCTTCCTCGGCAGCCTGCTCGACCACGACCCGCACGAGAAGCGGCCGTTGGACCCGTACCTCGCGATGGAACGGATCGGCACCTTCCTCTGCACCGAGCTCGGCCACGGCAACGACGCCATCGCGCTGCGGACCACCGCCGTCTACGACCGCACCGACCGCACCTTCACCCTGCACACGCCCGACGCGGGTGCGCAGAAGTTCATGCCGAACACCGGCCCGGCCGGCGGGCCGAAGTCCGCCGTGGTCGCCGCCCGCCTCCTGGTCGACGGCCGGGACCACGGGATCTTCCTCTTCCTCACCCCGCTCACCGACGAGGTCGGCCCGCTGCCCGGCGTCACCGTCCGCCCGCTGCCGCAGCGCCCCGGCAACCCGGTCGACCACTGCCTGACCTCCTTCGACGAGGTCGTCCTGCCCCACGAGGCGCTGCTGACCGGCGAACACGGCCGACTCGGGCCCGACGCCGGGTTCACCAGCTCCCTCGGCAGCAGGCGGAAACGGTTCCTCACCAGCATCGGCCGGGTCACCGCCGGCAAGCTCTGCATGAGCGCGGCGGCGGTCGGCTGCGCCCGCGCGGTGCTGACCGTGGCCGTCCGCTACGCCCACCACCGCGAGGTGACCGGGGCCCGCGCGGACCGCCGCATCCCGGTCTGGGCCCACCGCAGCCACCACGGCCCGCTGCTGGAGGCGGCCGCCACCACCTACGCGATGACCGCCCTGCACCGGGCCGCGGTCGAGCGCTGGACCGGCCGGGACGACACCGACCCGGGCGAGATCGCCGCTGCCGAGCGGCTGGCCGCCGTCACCAAGGGCTGGACCACCTGGCAGGCCCGCAACCTGATCATCGAGTGCCGCGAACGCTGTGGCGCCCAGGGACTGCTCCCGGTCAACGGGATCTCCCCGCTCGCCATGGACATCGAGGGCACCATCACCGCCGAGGGCGACAACCTCGCGCTCTGGGCCAAGGCCGGCGCCGAACTCCTGCTGGCCGAGTCCGCGCCGCCCGGGGCCGTCCCCGAAGGCGGCCCCGACGACCCGGCCGTGCTCCAGTCCCTGCTGCACGCGGCGGAGCACCTGCACCTGAGCCGCGCCCGCGTCCTGCTGCGGCAGGCGCCGTCCGGGGACGGCCTGCGCCGCTGGAACACCGCCTCACCCGCCGCGCTGGCCGCCGTCACCGCCCACGCCGAACGCTCCGCCGGCGCCGCCCTGCTGGCCCTCGCCGAGCAGGCCACCGAGCCGCGGGCCCGCAGCCTGCTGCTCGACCTGTACCGGCTCTTCGCGCTGCGCCGGGTCAGCACGGAGAGCGGTCCTCTGCTGAGCGAGGGGCTCCTGACGGATCATTACGTGCGACTGCTCCCCGACCTGATCGAACAGGTCATCGGCCGACTGGCGGACCGGGGCCGACAGCTGGTGGACGCCTTCGGCCTGCCGGAGGAGTTCCTCGCCGGCCTCCCGATCGCCGGCCCCGACTACCAGCGCGCCTTCGACCACCCTGAGGCACATTGGAACGCCACCGAGCCTGCTGTTCGACCGATCTGACCCGCCGACAGGCCTCCGGGGTCCCCCCGCACCGGGTCCCGCCGGTCCGCCCCCACGGCGGACCGGCGGGACCGTCCACGGTCACCCCGGGTCGTGCTCAGCCGCGTGCGGAGTTCACCACGGCCGGGGCGGCCGCGGCCGCCCGGTGCCGGCCTCACCGGCGACCGCCTCCTGCCCGGAGACCTCGGCAGCCCGCTCGGCGTGCACGCCGTGGTCGGCCGGGCCGGCCTGCGTGGTCCACCGGGGGGTGGTGGCCGCCCCGCCCCGGCTCCCGGTCGGTACGCCCCGCACGGCCTCGTGCCCGAGCGGCACCGCCGGGGAGGCCTGCTGGGCCGCCGGCCGGCCCGTCTCACCGCGCCACACCGCTCCCCGGGCGGCCTCGTACCCGGCGGGCATCCCCGGCCGAACCGGCTCCGCCACCTCGGCGTCCCACACCGCGGGCGCCTCCCACTCCGCCGACGACTCCCACACGGCAGGCACCGCCCGCTCCACCGGAACCGCGCGCTCGGCAGGCACCGCCCGCTCCACCGGGACCGCGCGCTCGGCAGGCACCGCCCGCTCCACCGGGACCGCCCGCTCGGCGGGCTGCCCCGGCCCCAGGTTGCGCATCGCCTTCTGCGGACCGGTCGCCCCGCTGACGGGCTCGCGCCCCGCCAACACCTCCTGGAGGGCAACCGGTTCGACCGACGCCTTCTCGTCCGCCCGCCAACGGGCCGGCACGGCCCGGGTCGCCGCCTGCCCCAGCACCTGCCCCAGCACCTGCCCCTGACCGCTCTTCCGGCGGATCGCGGGGACCTCCCCGGGGCCGAGCTCGGACAGCGGAACCGGGACGCGCTCCCAGCCTTCCGGCACGGGCGGGAGCGACTGCCACGGGTCGTACGCCACGGCGGGCTCCCCGCCGGCAGCCGCCTGATCCGCACCCCGCCCGGAAGGAGCCGCCGGACCGCGCCCCCACCCGGCCGACGCCGTGCCGACGCCCTCCTGCCCGACGCCGTGCCCGGCGCCGTGCCCACGGCCCTGCTCGACCCCGTGCCCGCCACCCCGCTCGCTGCCCTGCCCGCTGCCGCGCCCGTCCTCACTCGCGGTCCGGTACCCCACCCGGTCGGTCCCTGCGAGCGTGGGCGTGCCCGGATAGGGGTCCGCGGAGGTGCGGACCACCGGGGTCGCCGCCGGGATCGGCGCCGAAGCCGGCTCCTCCTGCGGCGCCCCCGCGTCCAGGCAGACCAGCCGCAGCGTGAAGTTGCGCTCGGTCGGGTCGCCGTCGACCCAGTCCACGTCCTTGCTCCGCACCACCCGGGACCGCCGGCCGCCGTCCGACGCCTGCAACGGCCCGGGCAGCACCCGGACGTTGGGCCGCCACCCGAGGCCGGGGGCGTAGTGCTCCAGGTGCAGCTCCCACTCCTGCGCCGGGACCTCCAGCGACGCCCCCACCCGGCCCGGCAGCACCACCGCGCCGTACGGGGTGCGCACCACCGCCCGCTGGTCGAAGGCGGCGTCCTTGCCGATCACCGTGATCCGCCATGCTCCGTCCATCCGCAGCACGGGTGTCCTCCCCAGGTCGGTGGGTGCGGGACCGGCCGACCCCGCACCTCGCTCGACGGCTCGCCGGACGCCGGTGGTTCACCGCACGAGGCCGGGCCCCCGCACGTCCACCGGACGAGGCCGGGGGCCCACCGGACAGCGCCGGGCGTCCGCGGCTTCACCCCGGGGCGCGACCGCGACGCCCGGGGGTTCAGGGCCGCCGCGGCCGACCGGCCCTCAGGCGGTGCGTCGGCGGTGCTGGAGCCGGGCCGCGACCAGGACGCCGCCGCCGAGCAGCAGGGCGCCGCCGCCGACGCCCGCGATCAGCGCCGAACCGCCGCCGCCACCGGTGTGCGCGAGGTCCGTACCGACGGGCACCGCCGTGACGGACGGCGAGGCCGAGGGGCTCGGGGAGACAACGGACGAGGACGACTGGGACGCCGTGGGCGTCGGACGGTCGGACGGCTTGGTGCTGGGCGGCGGCGTGACCGGCCGGCTCGGCGTCCCGCTGGGCGTCGGGCTCGCCGACCCGCTGGGCGTCCGGCTCGGGGTCGGCGTCATCGAGCCCGTCGGCGTGGGCGTGGCCGTGCGGCTCGGGGTCGTGCTGGGAGCCGGGGTGGTCGGCGCGGGGGTGGTGGGCGTGGCCGTCGGCGTGGGCGTGGGCGTGGTGGTCGGCGTCGGCGTGACGCAGAGCGGCACGTCCGCGATCCGCTTCTCCACCTGGGTGTCGGCCAGGCGGTAGCGCCAGGTGTCCCCCTGACCGGTGTAGCCGACGGTGACCTTCACCGACCCGTGGGCGGCCACCGTGCCGTGGTACTTCTCGTCGCTGCCGACCCGGGTCAGCGTGTACTCCCCGGCGGCGCGGTAGTTGTTGCCCAGGACCAGCTCGACGTGGGCCGCGTCGGTGCGGCAACCGACGCTCAGCGAGGCGTCGGCCGGCTGCCAGGCCATCGCCGTCCCCGAACCCGCGGCGGCGAGGGCCGCGACGGCGCTTCCGGTCACCAGGGCCGCTCGAACGTACTTCATCACTGCTCTCCTTCGGGTCCCGCAGGACGTGTCGCCCTGGGCCGGCGGCCGCACGGCCCCCCTGTCGTCTACGGCGGCACGGCGGGCTCCGGTTCACCGCCCTGAGGTGGATCCGGGAGCCGCCGGGAAGCCCGGACAGGCCGCTGAACTGCGGCGCGTCGGCGATCCGTAGAGCGGAGTGGACCGTGTGACCGCAGCCCGCGCCAGGAGGAGAACAATGACCGCCGGCCCCGACACCGCGTACCGCCCCGCACCGGCGGCGGCGCTCGACGCCTTCGGCACCGTCCTGCTGCCGCGGCTCGCCCCCGCCCCCTGCCCCGCCACCGCGTCGCCGGCCCCGCTGCCCGTCGCACACCCCGCGCCGCGGCCCACGCTCCCGCCGCCCGCAGCGCGGTTCGCTCCCCCGCGACCCACGGTGCCCCCGCCCGTGCCGCGGTTCGCTCCCCCGCGGCCCAGCCTGCCCCCGCCCGCCCCGCGCCCCCTCCCGGAGCAGCGCCGCAGCGTGCTGGACGTGCTGCGCACCGGGGAGCGCCGTGGCCGCGAGCAGTTGCGGCTCATCCGCTCGCCGCTGCACGGCAGTTGCCGGATCGCCGTGATCAGCGCCACCGGCAACGTCGGCAAGACCTCGCTGGTGCGTGCCCTGGGAGCGATGCTCGCCACCGAACGCGGCGAGCCGGTGGCCGCGGTCGACGCGGGGGCGCCGTACCCGAACTCGCCGGTCCGGCCGGCCGGTCCGCCGGCCCGGGTCGGCATCACCGAGCTCGCGGCGGCGCTGCGCGGCGGCGGCCCGGCGGCCGTCGACCCCCGGCCGTACCTCTCCCCGACCCCGAGCGGGCTGGCCGTCCTGGCCGGCCCGGCGTACCCCGCGGTGGGCCGGCCGCTCGACGAGGGCGACTACCGCGCCGTCCTGGCGGCGCTCGCCGAGCGGTACCCGCTCACGCTGACCGACGCGGGCGCGGGGCTGCTCGACGGCCCGATGCGCGGCGTGCTCGACCTGGCCGACCAGCTGGTCCTCGTCACCACGCCGAGCGTGGACGGCGCGGGCCGTGCCACCGCGACCCTCGACCTGCTGCACGCCCACGGGTACGGGGAGCTGGCCGAACGCTCCGTCACCGCGATCTCGGCGGTCCCCGGCGCCGGGCGCCCGGTCCACCCGTCGGATCTGCGGGCGTACTTCGGCACCCGCTGCCGGGGCGTGGTGGAGGTGCCGTTCGACGAGCACCTCGCCGCTGCCGCGGAGTCCGAGCCGGGTCGACTCGGCCACCGTACCCGCCGGGCGGTCCGCGAGCTGGCCGCGCTGATCGGCGACGAGCTGTGGCGGGCGGGCCGACCCACCGGCTGGTGAGCCCACCGGCGGCCGATCCACACCTCGCCGCCCCGACCCGCCGACCGGCACACCAACGCCGCCTCCGGCCGCTCACCGGCCGACCCGACAGCGGCCGCCACCCCCGCCTGCCCCCGAACGCCCGCTCCCCCCGCCGCCCCCGGCTGCCCCTCCCACCTGCCCCAGAACGCCCGCTCCTCGCCGGAGCTGCCCGAAAGACCCGCCCGTTCGGGCAGAAGAGCGTGCCCCGACGTGCATACCTGGTATGCCCGGCCACTCCCCTGCCGGACGCCTGCCGACCGGCGGCCGGCCCGGGCGGCACCCCGCCACCAGCGGCCTGACCGCCCACTCGGGCCGCCGTACCCGGCCCCGACCAGCCGCTACGCCCGGAGCCTGCGGACCCCGCCGACGCCCGACGGCCCGCCCCACCGGCCGTGGACATGGCACGAGCGCGTCAGGTAGACCTGTCCACCCGGCCTCCCCGGAGGCCGCCGGCGCCCGCAACCACCTGATCGCCCGTCAGTGAACTCCTCACGAACGGCGGTCGTACGCCGGGCGCCGGAGCGCCGTTCGAGCCGCCGGTGACGGCCGGCGGCGGCCGGAGCCGGGATGCTTCGCCGACGTACCGCCGTCCGCCGGACGGCCCGGACCGCTCGTCGGGCGTGGCTAGACTGCGGCCGAGATGTGGACGGAAAGCTGAGACGATCCGCTTCTACCTGGGGGGATCCGTGTTCATTCGACTGCTGGGGCCGGTGGAACTGCGGGCCGCCGACGGTCGCGCCGTCGAACCGGCCGGCCCCAAGCGGTGCGCCGTCCTGGCCCTGCTGGCGCTCGAACTCGGCCGCACCGTCCCGGTCGAGCGGCTCTTCGAGCTGCTCTGGGGCGAGGCCCCGCCCGCCCGGGCCCGGGCCGCCGTACAGGGGCACATCGCCGCGCTGCGCAAGCAGATCGCCGACTCCCCCTTCACCCTGCTGACCCGCGCACCCGGCTACCGCCTCGACGGCCCGGCCGAGCTGGTGGACGCGCTGCTCTTCGAGCGGCTCACCGCGCTGGCCGCCGGGGAGTGCGCCCCCGGGGGCGACGAGGCCGCCGTCAAGCTGCTGCGCGAGGCCCTGGACCTCTGGCACGGCGGCACGGCCCTGGCCAACTTGCCCGAGACCGGTCTGCGGCACGCCGTCGCCGACCGGCTCGACCGGCGCCGCACCCGCGCGCTGGAGTGCTGGGCCGAGCGCCTGCTGCGGCTCGGCCGGGGCGCCGACGCCGTCACCGACCTCGACCGCGCCGCCGAGGCCGACGGCCTCCACGAGCCGCTGGCCGCCCTGCTGGTCCGCTGCCTCCACCAGGCGGGCCGCTTCGCCGACGCGCTCACCGCCTACCACCGCACCCGGCGCCGGCTCGCCGAGGAGCTGGGCCTCGCGCCGGGCCGCGCCCTGCAGTCGGCCGTGGACGACATGCTCACCGCCGACCCGGACCCGACCCCTGCCGCACCCGCTGCCCCCACCTCGCCGCCCGTGCCGGTCGACCCGGTCGACCCGCCGGCCCCCCGCCCGACCGTGAACCAGCTCCCCCGCGCGGCAGCACGGTTCGTCGGCCGCGCGGCCGAACAGCGCTGGCTGGACGCCGAGTGCGCCGGACCGCACGGCGGCGGCAGCCTCGCCGTCGTGACCGGGCCGGCCGGCGCGGGCAAGACCGCGACCGTGGTCCAGTGGGCGCACGCCGCGGCCGACGCCTTCCCCGACGGCCTGCTCTTCGCCGACCTGAACGGCTTCGGCCCGGGCCACCGCACCGGCCCGGTCGAGGTGCTGGGCAGGTTCCTCCGCGCTCTCGGCGTCGAGGAGCGCGAGCTGCCGGAGGACCGCTACGCCCGGGCCGCGCTCTACCGGGCGCTGACCGGCCGGCGCCGGCTGCTGGTCGTCCTGGACAACGCCGGTGACGCCGAGGACCTCGCGGACCTGCTGCCGGCCGGGCCCGACTGCGCCACCGTGATCACCAGCCGCAGCTCCCTGGAGGACGTGGTGGTCACCGAGGGGGCCGCCCTGCTGCGGCTCGGCGCGCTGCCGGCCGAGGACGCGCTGGGCCTGCTGGAGCACCTGCTGACCCCGGCCCGGGTCCGGGCCGAGCCGGAGTCCTCGGCCAAGGTCGCCGAGCTCTGCGACCGCCTGCCGCTCGCGCTGCGGATCGCCGCGGCCCGGCTGGCCGCCCAGCCGGGCTGGGCGATCGCCGACCTCGTGCCCGAACTCGCCGACGAGCGCACCCGCCTGCAGACCCTGGACACCCAGGGCGCGATCAGCGTGCGCAGCGCGCTGGGCCTGACGGTCCGCCGGCTCTCGGCCACCGCCGTCCACCTGCTCGCCCTGCTCGCCGCGCACCCGGGCCCGGAGACCGACGCCCACGCGGCCGCCGCCCTGCTGGCCACCGACACCGCCGAGGCCCGGCGGGCACTCGGCTCGCTGGCCGCCCACCACCTGCTCACCGAGGACACCCCGGGCCGCTACCGCCGGCACGACCTGATCCGCCTCTACGGCGCCGAACTCCTCGACGAGCGGCCGGCGTCCGAGCGCGCCGGCGCCACCCTGGCACTGGTGGACCACTTCCTGGCGGCCGCCGCGCACGGCGCGGGGCTGCTCCAGCCCGGCCTCGACCCGTTCGGTCCGCCGCCGCTGCCCGGTCCGGCCCGGCCGCGGCTGCCCGACGTGCGCGCCGCGCTGGACTGGTTCCGCGCCGAGGAACCCACCATCCGCGGCCTGGTCACCTCGGCGGCCGACCTCGGCGACCACCGGCGCGCCTGGCGGCTGGCCTACCTGGCCAACTGCCTCTACTACGGCGCCGGCCGCCGGACGGACCGGCTGGCCTGCCTGCGCGCGGGGCTGGAGTCGGCCGTGCTGACCGGCGATCCGGCCGCCGTCGCCTCGATGGAGGCCTCGACGGCCCGCGCGCTGAGCGGCCTCGGGCGGGCCGAGGAGGCCCACCGGCTGGCCCTGCGAGCGGTCACCCGCACCGCGGACGCCGGGGGCGACGTCCATGTGCACGCCCTCACCGTGCTGGCGGTGGCCAGCGCGGCCCGCGGCGAGCACGCCGAGGCCGTCCGGCTGGGCGAGCGGGCGATCGCCCTGGCCGGCGCGCACGGCCTCGCGGAGCACGCGCCCTTCGCGTTCAGCAACACCGCCGCCCTGCACGGCTTCGCCGGGGACGCCGGGCAGGCCCTGCGCCGGGCCCGGGAGGCCCGGGCGCTGCTCGCGGAGCACCCGCAGGCGACGTACCACCTGTCCGCCATGGTCAACGAGGCGCACGCGCTCCAGCAGCTCCGCCGCCCGGCCGAGGCCGGACGGGCCTGGCGGGAGACCATGGAACGCTGTCGCGCCGCCGGCGCCGTCCATCTGGAGGCGGTGGCGGAGCGCCACTACGCCGACTTCCTGCTGGACGCCGACCGTCCGGTGGAGGCCGCCTCGCACCTGCGGTCCGCGCACTGCCTGTACGAGCGGCTCGGGGACGCCGGCGTCGCCCGGCAGCTGGAGCGCCGGCTGGCCACGCTGGCCGGCGCGGTCACCGTGGCGCCGTCCGCCCGGCGGGCGTTACCGGCCGCGTCCGGCGCCCGCCGGAGCCGGCCGCCCGACCGCGGCAGCCCGTGCGGGGAGGTCCCGCGCCACCCGGAGGCCGGGGTGCGCCGGAGCACGGTGACGGTCCGGCGGGCCTGCCGGTCCGGTGGCCACCACCGGGCCGCCGCCCGGCCGGGCCGGGTCTAGGACGGCCCGGGTCTAGGACGGCCCGGCGTCCCCGGCCAGCTCGGCGATCAGCTCCTGCACGCCGTCCTCGCCGAACCGGTGCAGCAGCATCGCGACCCACTCCACCACCTCGGCCCGCTCCAGCGGCGCCCACCCGGGCGCGGACGGGTGCTCGTCGACCACCAGCGCCTCGGCGACCAGGCGCAGCCCGTCCGGCACCGGCAGCAGCCGTGAGCCGTCCAGTCCGCGCAGGGCGAGCCGCCGGGCCGCCGCCGCGACCTCCGCGCCGCCGGCCGGCGGCGCCGGTAGTCCGTGGCCGCACCCCGCTTCGCCCGTCGGCGCCTCCTCCCGGGGCTCCGCGGCCAACCAGGAGGCGATCAGCTCCCGGATCTCCGGCTCGTCCGCCATCTCCACCATGCCAGCAAGCATGCCAGCGCCTCGCTCGGTCATCATCACCGTCATGTGAACGAGAACGGCTGCCACCCCGTGCAGCGTTCAACTACGTCCGCGACCTGCGCCGGGACCACCTCGCCCGCCCCCGGCGCCGTGGCGGACCGACCGTCGACCACCCGGCCCGGGCGGCAGTGATCCGTACACACCCCGTCACCCGCCCGGGTCGTTCCGCGCGCCCCGGCGGGAGCGCCGCTACGCGCCGACCGTTCCGTCGATCGCCTCGCGCAGGAAGTCGGCGTGCCCGTTGTGCCGGGCGTACTCGTGGATCAGGTGCAGCATCACCAGCCGCAGCGACACGTCCGCGCCCCACTTCGGCATGTAGCCCGTGACGTCCAGCGACTCCGCCTCCCGCTCGATCCGCCGGGCGTGCTCGACCTCCGCCGTCCAGGCCGCGAAGGCCTCGCCGCGGTCGGCGGCGGCCGCGTCGTACGCCACCTGGAAGTCGCCCTCCGGGGACCAGACGAGCGGGACGTCCTCCCGGCCGATCACCCGGCGGAACCACGTCCGCTCCACCTCGGCCATGTGCCGCACCAGCCCGAGCAGGCTCAGCGTGGACGGCGGGCTCGACAGCTGCTTCAACTGCTCCTCGGTCAGCCCCTCGCACTTCATCGCCAGGGTCGCCCGGTGGTAGTCCAGGAACGCGCGCAGCATCTCGCGCTCGCCCCCGGTCAGCGGCGGAGCGACCCGTGCGTCGGTCGTCCCGGTGGTCGTGGTCGTCGTGGTCGTCTCGGTCGTCTCAGTCATCTCGGTCTCCCGGTCGGGTGGGTGCGGGCACCCCGGCCGGGCACCGCTTCCATCCCAGGCCCATCCCGGCCCCGCTGTCCACCCGATATTTCCGTCCGCCCCGCACGGTGGGCCCGCCCCGTCAACACGCCGTCACTCGCCGTACCTCCCAGGCCTCATTCGTCACGGTCCGCGTTCGGACGCCGACCGGTTTGGGTACGTACCTCGGCGCGCCCGAGGTCCGGGCGCCCGCCTCACGAGGAAGCCGAGCAGCGATGGACCAGAACCGCATTCCCGCGACCGTCCGACGGACGTACGGCGTCGACGACCTGAGTCAGGCCCCCAGCTTCGCGGGCGGATTCATCAACTTCGGCGACTGGAGCGGCATCGACACCGACGCGCCCACCCCGGAGGACCGCATCCGCAGCCAGGAGGAGCTGTACCGCCGGGTGCTGCGCTCGTTCCCGGCCCCCACCGAGCGGCTGCGGCTGGCCGAGGTGGGCTGCGGCCGGGGCCTCGGCGCGGCGCTCGCGCTCTGCGAGTTCCGGTTCGCCGCGGTGACGGGCGTGGACATCCACCCGGACCAGGTCGAACGCGCCCGCGCGGTCAACGCCCGCGCGCTGGCGACGTTCCCGGACCGTCTCGCCTACAGCCTGGGCGCGGCGGACGACCTGCCCTTCCCGGACGCCGCCCTGGACGGCCTCTACTCCGTGGAGGCGGCCCAGCACTTCCGTGAACTGACCGGCTTCGCCCGCGAGTCGGCCCGGGTGCTGCGCCCCGGCGGCCGGCTGGCCGTGACGACCTTCTTCAGCTCCGGCCCGGAGGTCGCCGAGCGGCTGAGCATCCTGCTCGGCAGCTTCGCCGAGGGCCTGGACGTCGCCCACCCGCTCGCCGCCTTCACCGACGACCTCACCGCCGCCGGCTTCACCGAGGTCACCGCCGAGTCGATCGGCACCGCCGTCTGGCCCGGTCTGGACCGCTACCTGAAGGACACCGTGCCGCCCGGCCACTGGGCCCGCAACTTCCTCGCCGCCTGGCAGAGCGGCCTGCTCGACTACCACCTCGTCACCGCCACCCGCGTCTGACCGCACCGCACCGGGCGGCGCCCCCGGCCGAAATCCGAGGCTCGACGTGACCATGGCGGTGCGCCACACTCTTCCCTTGGCAACACACGCGCTCCCACCGCACCGACCGCCCCATGCCGAGGAGGCGACGCAGCCGCACCGCGCCGCTTCCACCACCGCACATCGGAGAGCACACGGTGACCACGAGTCAGCAACTGGAGATCGACTTCTCGTCCGGCAGATCCGGCACGGGACCGGCCACCTGGGGCCAGCAGGCCATCTGGGACGCCGTGGGCCGGCTGGCTCCGGCCGACGCGCCGCGCTACAACATCACGGCCTCCGCCCCGCTGGACCCGGGCCTGCCGGTGGCGGTCGTGCTGGGCGCCCTGGAGGGCCTGCTCCAGCTGCACGACTCGCTGCGCACCCGGCTCGTCGAGGACGACCGGGGGCGACTGCGGCAGATCGTCGACCCGGCCGGCCGGCTGACCGTGCACACCCGCCGGTGCGACGGCGACGCGGCCGACCTCGCCGCGGTCGGCGCCGCCCTGCACGAGGAGTTGGCGGCGCTGCCCTTCGACTGCACCGCGCAGTGGCCGATACGCGTCGGCCTGGTCGAGACGGCCGGGCTGGTCCGGCACATGGCGCTCGTCCTCTCCCACACGGCCCTGGACGGCGCGGGCATGGGCCTGCTGGTGCTGGACCTCAGCGAGCTGGCTCAGGGCGCCTCGGTGGAAGCCATCAGCACCCTCCGCGGCGCCCAGCAACCGCTCGAAGAGGCGGAGTTCCAGACCTCCGCGCGCGGTCTGCGGCGCGATGTGAACGCCCGCGCCCATGTGGTGCGCAAGCTACGGCTGGGGCCGCCGCGGCTCTTCCCGCCCGCCGCGACCCACGCGCCGGAGCCCTTCCCGAACGCCGTGCTCAGCTCCCCGGCGCTGCTCCGGGCGGTCGACACGGTCGCGGCCGGCCACCGGGCGAGCACTTCCTCGGTGCTGCTCGCCGCGGTGGCGGTGATGACCGCGCGGCTCTCCGGCTCTCCGGACGCGGTGCTCCAGGTGATCGTCAACAACCGGTTCCTGCCCGGGCTGGCCTCCGCGGTGAGCCCGGTGGCCGGCGATGGCCTGTTCCATCTGCCGGACGCGGACGGCGAGTTCGGTGACGCCGTCCGCCGCACCCATGCCGCCTCGATCGCCACCTACCGGCACGCCTACTACAACAAGCGCCTGCTGGACGAGGAGATCGCCCGGCTGACCGCCGAACACGGCCCGCTCGCCGACCGCTCCTGCGTCTTCAACGACACCCGCGACCTGCTCCCGTCGATGCTCGCCGCGCCCGACACCGAGTCCGATCCCGACCCCGGGCCCGACTCCGAGCCCGGGTCCGACCACGACCCCCGAGCCGGAGCAGGGGCGGCCGACGCCGGCACCACCCTCACCTGGCCGGTCGAGTTCCCGCCGCGCCCCGGCCTCTCCTACGCCCTGGACGCGCTCCAGACCCCGGACGCGCTCCAGCTCGCGATGACGGCGGACAGCTCGGTGCTCCCCCGCCCCGCGATGGAGCGGTTCCTCTACGGCGTCGAGGCCCTGATCCTCAGCGAGGCCCGGGCGCTGGCCCCGGCCCTGGCCGTGCCCGCCTCCTGACCACCCGCGCCGCCGCCCCGCACGGAGCCCGGCCGACCGCTCCACCGGTCGGCCGGACCGGTGCGTCAGTGCCGCTGCTCGTGGACCGAGTTGGTCTCCTGGATCTTCTTCCACGACTTCGGCTCCGGCAGCTGCGCCTTGGCCGTCGGCGCCAGGGCCGGCGCGCCGGCCGCGCCGGGCGCCGACGCCGCCGGGACGCCCGCCGAGGAGAGGGCCGGCTTCGAGTCGGTGAACAGCCAGGTGTTGAAGAGCTCCCCGAGCGGCTTGCCGGAGATCCGCTCGGCGAAGGCCTGGAACTGCGGGATGGTGGCGTTGCCGTAGCGGCGCTCGGTCGGCCACCCCTTCAGGATCTTGAAGAACTTCTCGTCACCGACGGCGTTGCGCAGCGCCTGGATGGCCACCGCGCCCCGGTCGTAGACGGCTCCGGCGAACTGGTGGTCCGGCCCCGGGTCGCCCGGCCTGACCGTCCAGAAGGCGTCGCCGGCCGGGTAGAAGGAGTAGACGTAGTCGGCGAGCTCCTGTGCGGTGCCCTCGTTCTCGTGCTCGGACCAGAGCCACTGCGCGTAGCGGGCGAAGCCCTCGTTGAGCCAGATGTCGCTCCAGCGCTGGACGGAGACGCTGTCGCCGTACCACTGGTGGGCCAGCTCGTGCACGACGACGGCGGTGTTGGCGCCGCGCGAGAACTGGGCGGGGCTGTAGAACACCTGGGTCTGGGTCTCCAGGGCGTAGCCGGTCCTCACGTTGGGGACGTAGCCGCCGACCGAGTCGAACGGGTACGCGCCGAAGTAGCCGCTCAGCCAGTCCACCACCTCGCCGGTCCGCTCGACGCTGGCCCGCGCCGCGCCGTCGTTGTCGCCGAGGTCCTTGCTGTAGGCGGTGGTGACCGGCAGCCCACCGGGCGTGGTGTCGGTCCTGATGTCGAACTTGCCGATCGCCAGGGTGGCCAGATAGGTCGCCTGCGGCTTGGCCTCGCGCCAGTTGTAGCGCGTCCAGCCGGCCTTGGAGCTCTGGCCGGTCAGCAGGCCGTTGCTGATCGCCTGGGTGCCGTCGGGCACCAGGACGGAGACGTCGAAGGTGGCCTTGTCGGTGGGGTGGTCGTTGCTCGGGAACCACCAGGGCGCGCTCTCCGGCTCGTTGGCCGCGACGCCGCCGTCGGGGGTGCGCAGCCAGGCGGAGAAGCCGTCGCGCTTCACCTCGCCGGGCTTGTCCGCGTAGCGGACCACCACGGTCACCGGGCTGCCCTTGGCGAGCGGCCGGGCCGGGGTGATCTCCAGCTCCGACTCGCCGGTGGCGGCGAACGTGGCCGGGCGGCCGTTGACCAGGATCTCCTTGACGCCGAGCACGAAGTCCAGGTTGAACCGGGTGAGGTCCTGGGTCGTGGTGGCGAGGATGGTGGTGGTGCCTTCCAGTTCGTCGGTCACGGGCTGGTATTTGAGTCGGATGTCGTAGTGCGAGACGTTGTACCCGCCGTTGCCGGCGTTGGGGTAGTAGGTGTCGCCGATGCCCGCGGCGCCCGGGCCGCCCTGGGCGGCGGAGGCGGGGACGGTCAGCAGCAGGGCGAGCGCGCCGGCGGCGGCGGGGACGAGCATTCTCTTGCGCAAGGCGGTCTCCGGGGTCACTGGGACAGTGGGTCGGATCGATCCCTGTCCCGGCGGGCCCCGGCCCACTCCTCCGGGATGAAATGTTCATGAGAAGAAATGAGCCGACATGGCGCCGCCGCGCGCCCGTCACCCCCGACCGCTCGCGACCCGGACCCGACCCGGCCTCACGCCCCCAGCGCCACCGGCGCCCGCACCAGCGAGCCGTACTCCGTCCACGAGCCGTCGTAGTTCTTGACGTCCGGGTACCCGAGCAGCTCGGTGAGCGCGAACCAGGTGTGCGCCGAGCGCTCCCCGATCCGGCAGTACGCGATCACCTCGCGGTCCCGGGAGACCCCCTGCCCGCCGTACAGCGCGCGCAGCTCCTCGGCGGACCGGAAGGTGCCGTCGTCGTTGGCCGCCTGCGACCAGGGGATGTTCACCGCGCCGGGGATGTGCCCGGGCACCTGCGCCTGCTCCCGCGGCAGGTGCGGCGGGGCCAGTGCCTCGCCCCGGTACTCGGCCGGCGAGCGGACGTCGACCAGGACGGCGTCGGTGCCGGGCTTGGCGAACACCTCGGCCGTGGCCAGCACCTCGTCGCGCAGCGCCCGCACCTCGGGGTGTTCGGGCCCGCTCAGCCGGAGGGCGCTGTGCTGGTAGTCCATCACCTCCTGGCTGAGCTCCCGCTCCTCCAGCTCCCACTTCTTGCGTCCGCCGTCGAGCAGCCGCACCGGTCCGAAGCCGCGCAGCCGCAGCAGCCAGTAGGCGTAGGCGGCGAACCAGTTGTTGTTGCCGCCGTACAGCACCACGGTGGTGTCGTCCTCCACGTCGGCCGCGCGCAGCAGCTGCTGCACGCCCTCGCGGTCGGCGTAGTCGCGGCCCACCCGGCTGTGCAGGTCGGTGGTCCAGTTCCAGCCGACCGCTCCGGGGATGTGCCCCTGCCCGTACGCCGTGGTGTCCTCGTCCACCTCGACGATGCGGACGGTGCCGTCGTCGAGGTGCCGGGCGAGCCACTCGGTGGGGACCAGCGCCTCGGGGTGTGCGTAGCCGTTGCCGGTCATCGCTGCCCTCCTTCACTCGGACTCTTCGAACCTACGTCCGACCACAGAGCCCGGCCACCCCCGCCCGCCGCGGCCCGCTATCCCTCGGCCCCGGCCGGCCGCACCACGTAGTACAGGTTGAGCACGTCGCCCTCGACCCGCTTCGTCTCCATCGCGCCGAACCCGGCCTCGGCGAGCATCCGGCGGGCCGTCTGCTCGCCCCAGACCGTGCCCAGCCCCGCACCGCCCTCACCGAGCGAGACCGTCATGCAGTAGAAGGTCGACAGCGCGTACAGCGCCGGGGCGAGCGGGTGGTCGATGTTCTCCTCCAGCCGGCTGCTGGCGGCGATGTCGCCCATCAGGAAGACGCCGTCCGGCCGCAGCGCACCGGCGACGGCGGCCAGCGTCCGGGCCGGGCGGGCCAGGTCGTGGATCACGTCGAAGGCGGTGACCAGGTCGTAGGAGCCGGAGAGCGCGGCGGAGTCGGCGACCTCGAAGCGGGCGTTGGCCAGGCCCAGCTCGGCGGCCTCGGCCCGCGCCGCTTCGATGCCGGCCTCCGAGATGTCGACCCCGGTGCAGCGGCTCTCGGGGAAGGCCCGGGCGATCAGGTTGACGGCGTGCCCCTGCCCGGTGCCGATGTCGAGGGTGTCGATCCCGGCCCGCAGCCGCTCGGTCAGCCCCGGCACGAGCGGGAGGATGGCCTCCACCAGGGCCACGTCGTACACCCGCCGCGACTCCTCGCCCTGCAGGGCCTGGAACCGCGGGTACGCCGAGTAGGGCACCCCGCCGCCCTTCCGGAAGGCCTCCACCACCTGCTGCTCGACCTCGCCCATCAGCGCCAGGTACTGCATCAGCCCGGCCATGTTGTCCGGGCCGGCCGCCCTGGTCAGGGAGGCCGCGTGCTCGGGCGGCAGCGCGTAGGTGGACCGCTTCGGGTCGTAGTCGACGATCCCGCCGACCACCATGGCGCCCAGCCACTCCCGGACGTAGCGCTCGTTCAGCCCGCCGGCGCGGGCGATCTCCTCACTGGTCGAGGGGGCGAGCCCGGCCATGGTGTCGAAGAGCTCGGTCTGATGGCCGATGCTGGCCATGAATCCCAGGCAGGCGTCGTTCAGCAGGTGCAGGGTGCGCCCCGCGAACTCCTCTTGCCGGACCGGATCGAGTGCCGAAGCGGACATCATTCCTCCTCCGCCGTCGGAGCCGACGCGAACCCCTCCCCCAGTCACGCTACGCCGCCCGCCCGGCCGGGGCCGATCGGCGGCGGCCCCACGGATCGGCGCGGGCGGCCCGGCGATGACGACCGGGCCGCCCCGCGCCCACCGGGGTCGGCCGGCTCAGGAGAAGACGACGGACCGCAGGTGGAGCCGGTTGCTGTACTTCTTGCCCGGGAGCATCACGAAGAAGACGTCGCCCGCGCAGTCGAAGTCGAGGTAGACCGTGGCCGTCGAGCGGGTGTGGTTCTCGGGCGCGAAGGCCGGAACGTCGGTGGTGGCGCCCGGGAGGTCGACGCACTCGCCGCTCACCGGGTCGGCCAGACCGGTCTCCGCCCCGCGGCCGACCTTGTAGAGGAAGTCACCGGTGGCCGCACCGGCGGAGGCGGGTACCGCGAGGACGAGGGCGATGGCGCTGGCGGCGGCGAGCGTGGCGTTGCGGAGACGCATGGGGGAGGGGCCTTTCAGGGCGGTACACACGGGTACCGGGGAAACTGATGCGAGAACACCCTAGAAGCCCAAAAAGCGCAGAAACGGTTCTTCCAATCCACTCTTTCGAGTGGTTTAGACGGAAATGCCGCTACCTGGCACCACTCCCCCGCACATGCGTCCTCACCCCGGCGGTGCGGTGAAGTAGTACCCGGAGTCGATCAGCACCGGCAGGTACGCCTTCAGCGCGGCCACCGTCTGCGAACGGTCGCCGCCGCCGTCGTGGTTCAGCACGATCGCGCCCGGCCGGACGTCCTTCAGGATCCGCTCGGTGATCACCGAGGTGCCCGGCCTGGCCCAGTCGCGCGGATCCACCGACCACCCCATCGACCGCATCCCGAGCGAGGCGCTGACCTTGAGCGCGGCCGTGGACCAGTCCCCGCCGGGCGCGCGGAACCAGGTCGGCGGCTTCCCGGTGGTCCGGTTCAGCAGGTCGGAGGTGCGCTCCAGTTCGTCGCGCACCTTGCCCTCCGAGAGGCTCCGCAGATCCGGGTGGGTCCAGGTGTGGTTGGCGATGTGGTGGCCGCGCGCCGCGATCTCCCGGACCAGCCCGGGGTGCTCGACGGCGTTCTCGCCGATCAGGAAGAAGGTGGCCCTGATCCGGTACTGCTCCAGCAGGGCCAGCACGGTCGGGGTGTGGCGCGGGTCCGGGCCGTCGTCGATGGTGAGGGCCACCACCCGGCGTTCGGCGTCGAGTTCGTACACCGGCTTGCTCTCGGCGGCCGTCAGCACCCGGGGCGCGGCGACCGGCGCGACCGAGGCGGCGGGTGCGGAGGAGGCGGGGGCGGCGGGCGCCGAGGCGGGGCCGGCCGCGGAGGCAGAGGCGGAGGGGGCGGGCGAGGGAGCCGCGGAGGGCGGGGCCGAGGCGGCCGAAGCCGTCGCGGCGGCGGCGGGCACGGCGGCGGGCCCGTCCGAGGCCGCACCGGCGGCCTCGGCACCCGGCGCGGCGGCGGCCGCGCCGTCCAGCCCCTCCGACCCCCGGCAACCGGCGACCCCGAGCAGCGACATCCCGGCCGCGACCAGTAGCAATCTACGCGAAGTAATCTGACGATCAGACAGCATGATCGATGCTTCCCCCGCGAACCGTCACGCCTCCCACCGGCAACTCCGACGGCCCCCAGCATCACTCCGACGGCCCAGCCCCACCGCACCCCGGCGGACCGGGTGACCACCGCCCCGACCGGACCGCTACGCTGACCTCCCCAGTGTGATGATCTGTCTTCAGAGGACGTGGCCATGACGACAAGTCAGGACTTCTCCGACCAGGCCCAGGACGACGCCGTCGAGCTGAGCGAGTGGCAGCGTTTCGGCGTCGACACCAGCGCTCCGCACTCCGCACGCGTGTACGACTACTGGCTGGGCGGGAAGACCAACTTTCCTCCGGACCGCGCCATGGGACAGGCCATCGAGCAGGCCGTCCCCAGCGTGAAGGCGATGGCCAAGGAGAACCGGGCGTTCCAGGGCCGCGCCGTCCGCTACCTGGCCCGGGAGCAGGGCATCCGGCAATTCCTCGACCTCGGCACCGGCATCCCCACCTCGCCCAACACCCACGAGATCGCCGAGGCGGTCAGCCCCGGCACCCGGGTGGTCTATGTCGACAACGACCCGATCGTGCTCGCCCACGCCCGGGCACTGATGGTCTCCACGCCCGCCAGCCGCACCACCTACATCCACGCCGACCTGGGCAAGCCCGCCGAACTGCTCGGCGACCCGGCGCTCACCTCCACGCTGGACCTCGACCAGCCGGTCGGCCTGCTGATGATCGCCGTCCTGATGCTGGTCGCCGACGAGGACGACCCGTGGGCCAAGGTCGCCGCGCTGCGCGACGCGCTGCCCAGCGGGAGCTGTCTGGCGCTCACCCACCCCACCCAGGACTTCGACCCGGCGAGCGTCGCCAAGGTCGCGGAGGCGGCCCGGGCCGGCGGGATGACCCTCGTCCCGCGCACCCGTGACGAGGTCGCCGCGTTCTTCGACGGCTGGGAGCTGATCGAGCCCGGGGTCGCCCCGGTGATGGGCTGGCGCCCGGACGGCGAGCCGCCGGCCGACCCGACCGCCGCCTACTACTGGGGCGGCGTCGCCCGGAAGCCGTAGGCGCGCCCGTCGGCACCCCCCGGGGCGGACCGGCCCCGGGGGCCCGCTATTTCAGCAGCCTCGACAGCCGCCGGTCCGCGAGCGGCTTGCCGCCGGTCTGGCAGGTGGGGCAGTACTGCAGCGAGGAATCGGCGAACGACACCTCGCGCACGGTGTCCCCGCAGACCGGGCACGGCTGCCCGGTCCGGCCGTGCACCCGCAGGCCGAGCTTCTTCTCCGCCTTGAGGTCCCCCGCCGCCAGCCCGCGGGAGCGCTCCACCGCGTCGCGCAGGGTGGCGCCGAGCGCCTCGAACAGCCGGGCCCGCTCGTCCTCCGTCAGGCTCGACGCCAGCTTGTACGGCGACATCCGGGCCGCGTGCAGCACCTCGTCCGAGTAGGCGTTGCCGACCCCGGCCAGCACGCCCTGGTCCCGCAGCACGCCCTTCAGCCGGCGGCGCTCGCCGCTCAGCAGGGCGGTGAAGTCCGCCAGGGTGAAGCCCGGGTCCAGCGGGTCCGGGCCGAGCCGGGCGACACCGGGGACGGCGGCCGGGTCCGTCACCACGTACACCGCGAGCCCCTTCTTGGTGCCCGCCTCGGTGAGGTCGAAGCCGTCCCCGTCGGGCCCCTCCAGCCGCACCCGCAGGGCCAGCGGGTTCTTCCCGCCCGGGCGCGGGGGCTCGGCCGGCAGGCTGTCCTTCCACCGGAGCCAGCCGGCCCGGGCCAGGTGGACGACCAGGTGCAGGCCGCCGGCCTCGATGTCGAGGAACTTCCCGTGCCGGGTGACGGGGCCGACCGTCCGCCCCTCCAGCGCCGTCACCGGCGGGTCGTAGGTCTTCAGGGCGCTGATGGCCACCGGCTGCACCCGGGCGATCACCCGCCCGGTCAACCGCTCGGACAGGAAGGCGCTGAGGGCCTCGACCTCGGGCAGCTCCGGCATGCGCCCAGTCTCGCGCAGACCTCCGGCCCCCGCCCGCCGGTCGCCTCCCGGTCGTCCGGTCGTCCCGGTCGTCCGGTTGTCCGGTTACCGCCGCTCTCGTTGCCCCGCAGCGGCCGGTGGGCGCAGGCTGGAGGTGCCCCGCACCACCGCAGCGCCCGAGCCCGGGAAAGGTCCGGCCCCCTCATGAGCACGCTCGAAGAGCAGATCGACATCGATGCCCCGGTGCTGGCGGCCTGGGAGCAGCTGCACCGGGTCCACGACTACCCGCGGTTCGTGGGCGGGGTGCGCAGTGCCTACCCGCACGGCACCAGCCTCGCGCACCTCGGGGTGGAGATCGGCGGGACCGAGCGCGACGTCGAGACCGAGATCACCGACCGGGGCCGGGGCCGGGTGATGGCCTGGCGGACGCTGAACGGCCCGCGGCTGCACGGCGCGTTCGCGCTGCTCCCGCTGGACCGGAGCCACACCCGGCTGCAGATCCGCGTCGAGTACGACCCGGAGACGGTGCAGCAGGTGTTCGGCGGGCCACGCGGCTTCGCCCAGGCCGGCGCGATCGAGCGGGTGGTCCGTGCCGACCTGGAGCTGTTCCGGGAGATCGTCGAGGCCCGGACGGCCGCCGCCCGCCCCGGGCCGGCTGCCGAGAGCCCTCGATAAGGATCGAATAAGCCCAGCTCAGAGCTGGTGGTGAGGATCTTCACAGGAGTCCGTCGGCCAGGTCGTCCACCGTTCAACCTGTGGCAGACTCGGATGCCATGAGTACCGGCCCGGCCACCAGGACGCTTCGCGCGGCGATCTTCGCCGCGCTGGTCGTGCTGCTCGCCGGGCTCGGCCAGGTGCTGGTCACCGGACGCCCGCTGCCGCTCGGCACGCTGGCCGTGGCCGGCGGCGCCGTCTTCGCGGTGGCGTTCGCCCTGGCCGGATCCGAGCGCGGCTTCCCGGCGATCGCGGCGGTCTTCCTGCCGCTGGAGCTGGGTCTGAGCGCGCTGTTCGACTTCGCCCAGAGCACCTGCCCCTCGCTCCCGCCCGGCTCCGCGCGCGGCTTCGAGCCGCTGCTGTGCGGCGGCGGCTCGCTCGGCGGGGTCCTGCTGGGCCACGGTGTCTCCCGGTCCGCCGGCCTGCTGGTGCTGCTGGCACTGCACGGCGCGATCGCCCTGGCCGCCGCCTTCTGGCTGCGCCGCGCCGACGCCGCGCTGAGCGCGTTCGCCGCCTCCGCCCGGGTGCTGGGCGACTTCGCCCGGCGCTTCCCGACCGCCGCCGGCCACTGGCTGCTGCTGCTCGCGGCGCCCGTCCCGGCCCGGCCGCTGGTGCGGATGCCGTTCCCGCGCGCCAGCCGCGTGCGCGTCCCCGTCGAGGACGTGCTGCTCAGCCCCGCCGTCCGTCGTGGGCCTCCGGTGCCCGTCCCGGCCTGCTGAGAGCACTCTCCCGAGCGTTTCCCGGCCGGTCGTTCTCGCCGCGCGCCCGTGCGCGCCCGCCCGTCACCGACCGAGAGCACAGGACGACACCCGCCATGAGCAAGAAGCCCCAGCCGATCAACGCCAGGACGACGAACACCCGGACCGCCAGGAGCGAGGCCCGGCGCGCCGCCACCGAGCGGATGCGCGAGGAGCGCGAGCGCACCGAGCGGGCGGCGAGGATCCGCCGCCGGACGATCGTCGGCGCCGCCTCCGCCGCCGTGCTGGCGCTGGCCGCCGGTGTGGCCTTCGCCGTCGGCGGCTCCTCCGGCCCGGCCGACACCGCCGCCGCCGGGCCGCTGGTCGTCCCCGCCAACGCGGGCGGCGCCGACGGCACCGTGATCACCTACGGCAAGGCCGACGCCCCGCACACCCTGGAGATCTACGAGGACTTCCGCTGCCCGTACTGCGAGCAGCTGGAGACCACCAATGGCAAGACCGTCCAGCAGCTCGCCGACGACGGCACCTACAAGATCGAGTACCACCTGGCGACGTTCCTGGACCAGGGCCTGGGCGGCAAGGGCTCGCGCACCGCGCTGGCCGCCGCCGGGGCGGCGCTCAACGAGGGCGTGGACAAGTTCAAGCAGTTCCACGACGTGCTGTACGCCAACCAGCCCGACGAGCGCAACGACGGCTTCGCCGACGTGAACCGGCTGCTGGACCTCGCCGAGCAGGTCCCGGGTCTGAAGACGGACGCCTTCGTGAAGGCCGTCCAGGACGGCACCTACGCCCCGTGGGCCAGTCAGGTGAACAAGGCCTTCGACAGGAGCGGGGTCACCGGCACCCCCACGGTGAAGCTGGACGGTACCAAGCTCGACGTCTTCACGAACGGCGCGCCCGTCACTCCCGAGCGCTTCACCGCGATGGTCAAGCAGGTGACCGGGTGACGGCCGCCGGTACGGTCGCCGCACCCGCGCGCGGCCACGGCGCGAGCCGGCCGTTCGCGCTCCTGCTGCTGATCGGCGGCGCGATCGGGATCTTCGCCTCGGCCGTCCTCACACTGGACAAGATCCGGCTGCTGGAGGACCCGTCGTACGTCCCCAACTGCAACATCAACCCGATCATCAGCTGCGGCTCGATCATGCGCAGCGACCAGGCCGAGGCCTTCGGCTTCCCCAACTCGCTGCTGGGCCTGGTCGGCTTCGCCGTGGTGATCGCGATCGGCGCCGGCCTGCTGGCCGGGGCGACGTACCGGCGCTGGTTCTGGCTCGGCCTCCAGGCCGGGACGGTGTTCGGGATCGGTTTCGTGACCTGGCTGATGTACCAGGCGCTGTACCGGATCGGCGCGCTCTGCCCGTACTGCATGGTGGTCTGGGCCACCATGATCCCGCTGTTCTGGTACACCACCCTGCACAATCTGCGCACCGGCGTGATCCCGACCCCGCGCGCCCTGCGCCCGGTGGTGCGGGAGGCCGCCCGCTACCACTGGGTGGTGCCGGCGCTCTGGTACGCGGTGATCGTGCTGCTGGTCCTCGACCGGTTCTGGTACTACTGGCGCACGCTGGTCTGAGCCTCCCACCGGCTCCGGGCCCGTCGCGGCCCGGAGCCGGTACCTCCGGATTCGATGCCCCCGGCGTCGGGGCTCAGACGCCGGCCGGCTCGAACGCGTAGGCCGCCACCTCGGCCAGCAGCGCCGCCCGGCGGTCCTCGTCCAGGAACGAGGCGCGGAAGGAGTTGGCGGCGAGCAGGCGCAGCGTCTCGGGCGCGAGCGCGAGGGCCCCGGCCACCGCACGGTAGTTGTCGTCGACGTAGCCGCCGAAGTACGCCGGGTCGTCGGAGTTGACGGTCACCAGCAGGCCGGCCGCGAGCATGGCGGGCAGCGGGTGGTCGGCCAGCGTGTCGACGCAGCGCAGGCGCACGTTGGAGAGCGGGCAGAGGGTGAGCGGGATCTGCTCGCGGACCAGGCGGTCGACCAGCGCCGGGTCCTCCAGGCAGCGCAGACCGTGGTCGATCCGCTCGACCCCGAGGACGTCCAGGGCCTCGGTGACGTACGAGGCCGGGCCCTCCTCCCCCGCGTGTGCGACCCGGTGCAGCCCGGCCTCGGCGGCGCGCCGGTAGACCTCGCGGAACTTGGCCGGCGGGTTCCCGACCTCCGCCGAGTCGAGCCCGATCCCGGTGATCCGGCCGAAGTGCGGCCGGGCGGCCTCGAAGGTCTCCAGCGCGGACTCGGCGGTCTCGTCCCGCAGGAAGCACATGATCAGCCGGGTGCTGACGCCGTACCGCTCCTCGCTGCGGTCCAGGGCCCGCCCGAGGCCCTCCACCACCACGTCCAGCGGCACCCCGCGGGCGGTGTGCGCCTGCGGGTCGAAGAAGATCTCGGCGTGCCGCACCCCCTGCCCGGCGGCCCGGGCCAGGTACGCGTCGGCGAGGTCGGCGAAGTCCGCCTCGGTGCGCAGCACCGTCATCAGCGCGTAGTAGAGGTCCAGGAAGGACTGCAGGTCGCTGAAGGAGTAGGCCCGGCGGAGCTCCTCGGTGTCGGCGTACGGGAGCGTGACGCCGTTGCGCGCGGCGAGCGCGAAGGCGAGTTCCGGCTCCAGGGTGCCTTCGATGTGCAGGTGGAGTTCGGCCTTGGGCAGCGACATGGGTGATCGTTCCGAGTTCTGGGAGGGAAAGGAAGGGACGTCAGGATAGTCATCGTACGATCCGGTCACCCGATCACCACCTCGCCGGGCCCCCGTGGGCGGCGGCCGGGCCGCACGCCTCGCGAAAGCCCCCGGGGGCGACGACACTGCCGGTACGGGAGTCCCGTCGGCACGCCGGTGTACCGGCCGCGGTCGGGGGCACCCGGGTACGGGGGGATTCGCGCCGAGGAGGTAGTGGACCATGCGGCACCCGGACGACGCTCCGCACACCAGGCCCTCGGGGATCTCCCCGCACGCCCTGGGCAACGACACCCTGCTGCACGAGCTGGAGCAGCTGCACCGGACCAGGCACGAGACCTTCCTGTACGGGTCGGAGGAGGCCCTGAAGCGGCACACCCTGCGGACCGGGCAGCTGGAGGCGGAGTACCTGCACCGGTTCCCGAACCGGCTGGTCACGGCCGGCCGGACCAGGGCGGGCGCCCGCGCCCGGGAGGCCGCGGCGCGGGTGGAGTCGCTGCCGGAGTGAGGCCGCGGCGGCCGGCGCCCGGCGGGACACGCCGGGCGGCGGTGGTGCGCTCGGGGCGGGGTGTCGGCCAGGGTGGAGCAACGACTCCGGAGCAATCCCCCACGGACACCTGGGAGCCCACCGCATGGCCATCGCAAGCGTCAACCCCGCGACCGGCGAGACCCTGGAGACCTTCGAAGCGCTGGACGCCGCCGGCATCGAGCAGCGGCTGGCCCGCGCCGAGGCGGCGTTCCAGTCCTACCGCACCACCTCCTTCGCGTACCGCGCCGAGCTGCTGCGCCGCGCCGCCGACCTGCTGGACGCGGACCTGGAGTCCGTCGCCCGCACGATGACCGAGGAGATGGGCAAGCCGCTGGCGGCCGCCCGCGCCGAGGCCGCCAAGTGCGCGAAGGCGATGCGCTGGTACGCCGAGAACGCCGAGGGGCTGCTCGCCGACGAGCACCCCGCCCCGGCCGACGTCGCCGACTCCGGCGCCGCCCGGGCCTACGTCCGCTACCGCCCGATCGGGGCGGTGCTGGCCGTGATGCCGTGGAACTTCCCGTTCTGGCAGGTGATCCGGTTCGCCGCACCGGCCCTGATGGCGGGCAACGTCGGCCTGCTGAAGCACGCGTCCAACGTCCCCCGGACCGCGGTGGCCCTGGAGGAGCTGTTCCGCCGGGCCGGGTTCCCGGAGGGCTGCTTCCAGACCCTGCTGATCGGCTCGAGCGCGGTGGAGGGCGTGATCCGCGACCGCCGGGTGGCCGCGGTGACACTGACCGGCAGCGAGCCCGCCGGGCGGGCGGTGGCGGCGACGGCCGCGGACGAGGTGAAGAAGGCCGTGCTGGAGCTGGGCGGCAGCGACCCGTTCGTGGTCCTGCCGAGCGCCGACCTGGACGCCGCCGTGGCCACCGCCGTCCGGGCCCGGGTGCAGAACAACGGGCAGTCCTGCATCGCCGCCAAGCGCTTCATCGTGCACACCGCCGTGTACCGGCCGTTCACCGAGGCGTTCACCGCGGCCATGCGGGCGCTGACCGTCGGCGATCCGATGGAGGAGGCGACCGAGGTCGGCCCGATGGCCAGCAGCCAGGGGCGGGACGACCTGGAGGAGCTGGTCGAGGACGCCCGGGCGCACGGGGCCGCGGTGGAGTGCGGCGGCCGCCGCCCCGCGGGCCGGGAGGCCGGCTGGTTCTACGAGCCGACGGTGCTGACCGGCATCACCCCGGCGATGCGGATCCACCTGGAGGAGACCTTCGGCCCGGTCGCCACCGTCTACGAGGCCGCCGACCTGGACGAGGCGGTGGCCCTGGCCAACGACACGCCCTTCGGGCTCAGCTCCAACGTCTGGACCACCGACCCGGCCGAGCAGGAGCGCTTCGTCCGGGACATCCAGGCCGGCGGGGTGTTCTTCAACGGCATGACCGCCTCGCACCCGGCCCTGCCGTTCGGCGGCGTCAAGCGCTCGGGCTTCGGGCGCGAGCTGAGCGGCCACGGGATCCGGGAGTTCTGCAACATCACCACCGTCTGGGTGGCCTGACGGCGGCCGGGGCGGGGCCGTCCGGGCCCCGCCCCGGCCGGGGTCACGCGGCCATCCGGTGCCTGCCCTGGCCGGGTGTCATCCAGCGGGCGACCATGCCGCACAGCGCGATCAGGGTGACGCCCCACACGATGCTGAAGACGATCAGCCAGGGCAGCGAGGTCACCTGGGACCCGACGGCGCCGAGGCCGAGCGAGAGCGCGAGCATCAGCACCACGGCCGTCGGACCGAGGCTGAGCAGGCCGTGCCAGGCCCGGTGCGCCAGGCTCGGGTGCCGCGGCGCGTCGGGGCCGGTGTCGAGCGCCTTGTAGGTCAGTAGGTCCATCTGGGATCGCCTCCGGACGTCGGGGACTGCCGGTGATCAGCTCACCAAGGCCTCACGAGACCTTGCGGGGAGCTGCGGACTTCCTGCTGGTGGTCTTCTTCGCGGCCGCGGCCGGCTTCGCGGTGCCGGCCGCGGCCCTGGTGGCGGCCCGGTCCGCGGTGGCCCGGCCGGTGGCCGTCCTGGGAGCAGTCGCCTTCTTGGCCGCCGCCTTCCCGGCCGTCGCCTTCCCGGCGGGCGCGCGCTTGCGGGCTGCCGGGGCCTCCACCGGGGGCGGCTCCTCCACCGCCAAGCCGGCCTCCGGTTCGGCGCCCGGCCCGGCCCGGCGGCCGCGGTGGGCGCCCTCGGCCTGCTTGAGACTGCTGCGCAGCGCCGCCATCAGATCGATGACGTTGTCCGGAGCCTCGCCGGACTCCTCCTCGTGCGGCACTTCGACGCCCTGGATCCGGGCCTCGATGACCTGCTGCAGCGCCCGCTGGTAGTCGTCGTGGAGCTGGGAGAGGTCGAAGTCCTCGGAGAGCGTGTCCATCAGCGAGCGGGCCATCTTCAGCTCCTGCGGCCGCACGGTCACCTGCTCGTCGGGCGCGATCCCGGCCGCCGGGCGGACCTCGTCGGGCCAGATGCAGGTCTGCAGCACCAGCGTCCCGTCGTGCACCCGCAGCACGGCCGGCGACTCCCTGGTCCGCAGCGCGATCTTGGTGACCGCGATCCGGCCGGACTCGGTGAGCGCGTCGCGCAGCAGCGCGTACGGCTTGGCGGCGGCCTTGTCGGCGACACCGACGTAGTAGGCCTTGGAGAACATCAGCGGGTCGATCTCGGCCGCGTCCACGAACGCCAGCACGTCGATGACCTTCTTGCTGGGCAGCGGCAGCTCGGCGAGGTCCTCGTCGGTGAGGGTGACGGTCCGCCCGTCGGGTGACTCGTAGCCCTTGGCGATCTCCGCGTAGGGGACTTCCTTCCCCTCCTGCTCGCAGTACCGCTTCATCCGCACCCGGCCGCCGTCCTTCGCGTGCACCTGGTGCAGCGGGACGTCGTGCTCCTGGGTCGCGGAGTACAGGTGGACGGGGATGCTGACCAGCCCGAAGCTGATCGTCCCCTTCCAGGTGGTCTGCATGGGGTGTCGCCCCTTCCCGGACGGTCCCCCTCCCGGAGATCTCCACTGTGCCCGGATTCACCCCGATCGGCCACACGGTCCCGGTCCGGGCCGACGCGGCGGGCCGGACCGGGCCGGACCGGCGGACAATGGCCGGGAGCCGAGGAGGTGGCGCCATGCCGGGGACGCGCCCGCCCCCACCGTCCGAGCGGACCACGTACGTCGTGTCGTACGCCGTGGCCGGGGAGCCCGGGGTCCGGCGGGCGGAGGTCACGGTGGTGCCCGGGTACTCGCAAGAGAGCGACATCCCGCGGATCCTCGCCGCCCGCCTCACCGGGCGGCCGGAGGGCGCGCGGATCGTCCTGCTGGAGCTGCGCCCGGCCTGAGGGTCCGGCCGGGCGCGGGGGCGGGCCGACGGGCCCGGGCGGGACCCGCCGAACGGAGGCACCGGGGCGTGTCAGCGGGTGATCGCCCCGGATCGCCCGGCACCGCTCCCTAGCATCGGGACTCCGTGGTCCCGCCCGACCAGGCGTGACGGAACGTCACCCCCGGCCCCAGGAGCGTTCATGCCCTCGTCCTCCGGCGGCCCCGCCCGCATCCCCGGCCCGGCCCGCCCCCCGCAACCGCCCCGGCGCGGCGCCCTGCGGCGACTGGGCGAGTGGTGCGCGCGCCACTCGGTCCTGGTGATCGTGCTCTGGCTGGTCACCCTGGCCGGCGTCCAGGTGATCGACCGGGCGGTCGGCGGGACGTTCTCGGACGACTTCTCGCTCTCGGACACCCAGGCGCAGGAGGGCCGCAACGTCCTCCAGGCGCACGAACCGGCGGCCGGCGGCACCAGCTCCCAGGTGGTGCTCCACGACAGCCAGTCACTGACCGGGTTCCAGAGCCAGATCGACCAGGTGGTCGGCTCGCTGAGCGCGCTGCCGCACGTGCAGTCCGCGCAGAGTCCGCTGCCGCCTGCCGGCCAGCCCTCCCCGCCCGGCGGCCCGCTCGCCGCGGACGGCCTCACCGGCTACCTCACGGTCCGCTTCGACGTGAACCCCACGACCCTCGGCGACGACTACCTCGACGGCGTCGACACCGCCGTCGCCCCGTTGCGGGCGGCCGGGGTGGAGGTCGAGTACGGCGGGCCGCTGGGCGAACTGGCGCGCCCGGTGGCCGACGACCGGGTCAGCGAGCTGATCGGCTTCGGGGTCGCGATCGTCGTTCTGCTGATCGGCTTCGGCAGCGTGATCGCGGCCGGCCTGCCGCTGGTCACCGCCCTGATCGGGGCCGTCGTCGGCCTCGGGGTGCTCGGCCTGCTGGCCGCCGCCACCACCTTCGCCACGGTCGCCCCCACCCTGGCGACCATGATCGGCATCGGCGTCGGCATCGACTACGCGCTGTTCCTGCTCACCCGGCACCGACAGGGCCTGATGGACGGCAAGGACCCGGTGGCCTCCGCCGGGCACGCCGTGGCGACCAGCGGCCGGGCGGTGCTGGTCTCCGGCTGCACCGTGGTGATCGCGCTGGCCGGTCTGGTCGTCTCCCGGGTCAACTTCATCGCCAAGCTCGGCGCCGCCGCGGGGGTGACGGTGATCTCCGCCGTCCTCGCCGCACTCACCCTGCTCCCGGCCCTGATGGGCCTGATCGGCCGCCGGATGGACCGCTGGACGGTGCATTCGCCGGTCGCCGAGACCGGCGTCGCGCCCGGCGAGGAGATCACCGGGACGTGGCACCGCTACGCCCAGCGGGTGGAGCGCCGCCCGTGGTGGTTCCTGGCCGCCGGGGTGGTCGTCGTCGGCGTCCTCGCCATCCCGCTCTTCTCCATCCAGCTCGGCCACATCGACGACGGGGCCGACCCGACCACCTTCACCGACCGGCGCGCCTTCGACCTGATGTCCGACGCCTTCGGCCCCGGCTCCAACGGCCCGATCACCGTGGTCGTCGACCAGAGCGCCGTCGCGGCCGACGCCCGGCCGGCGCTGCTGAGCTCCGTGCAGCAGGCGCTGGCCGGCACGCCCGACACCTCCGGCGTCACCCCGCTCCAGACCAGCTCCGACGGCGACGTGCTGTTCGACACCGTCACCCCCGCCCAGCGGCCGCAGGACGAGCAGACCACCCAGTTGGTCGGGCACCTCTCCGGCACCGTCCTGCCGCAGGCCGTGGCGGGGAGCGGCGCCAAGACCTATGTGACCGGCACGACGGCCGCCCAGGTGGAGTTCGCCGACATCGTGGCCGCCCGGCTGCTGCCGATCATCGCGGTGGTGGTCGGCCTGGCCTTCCTGATCATCCTGGCCGTCTTCCGGGGCCTGCTGATCGCGGTGAAGGCGGCCGTGCTCAACCTGATCTCCATCGCCGCCTCCTACGGCGTCCTGGTGGCGGTCTTCCAGTGGGGCTGGGGCGGGCCCGCACTGGGGGTCGCCGGAACGGTCCCGATCGAGAGCTACGTCCCGATGATGATGTTCGCCATCGTCTTCGGCCTCAGCATGGACTACGAGATCTTCCTGCTCTCCCGGGTGCACGAGGCCTGGCTGAGCACCGGGGACAGCCGGGGCAGCGTGGCCCACGCCCTGGAGATCACCGCCCGGGTGATCACCTGCGCGGCGCTGATCATGGTCAGCGTGTTCGCCGCCTTCATCGTGAGCGACAACATCGTGATCAAGATGATGGGCCTCGGGCTGGCCGTCAGCGTGCTGATCGACGCCACCGTGGTCCGGCTGCTCCTGGTCCCGGCCGTGATGACCCTGCTGGGCCCCGCCGCCTGGTGGACGCCCCGCTTCCTGGACCGGGTGCTCCCGCACCTCGACACCGAGGGCGAGGGCGAGCGGGCCTGAGGGTGGCGGGGCGGGCCGGGCGGGCCGGACCGCCGGGCTCAGGCCCGGAGCGAGGCCAGCGTGACGATGGTGATGTCGGACGGCGCGCCGACCCGGACCGGCGGGCCCCATGCCCCGGCCCCGCGGGTCACGTACAGCTGGGTGTCGCCGTACCGTTCCAGGCCGGCGACGGTCGGGTTGGCCAGTTCGGCCAGGTAGTTGCCCGGCCAGAGCTGGCCGCCGTGGGTGTGGCCGGAGAGCTGGAGGTCGACGCCGTGCCGGACGGCGTCGTGGATGGTGACCGGCTGGTGCGAGAGCAGCACCGAGGTGCGGGCCCGGTCGCGGTCGCCGAGCGCCTTGTCGAAGTCCGGGCCGTCGCCCTCGGTGCGCCCGGCGATGTCGTTGACCCCGGCCAGGTCGAACCCGGCGAGCTCCACCCGGGCGTTCTGCAGCGGGTGGACACCCAGCTCGCGGACGAAGTCCACCCAGGGGGCCGCGCCGGAGAAGTACTCGTGGTTGCCGGTGACGAAGTACGCGCCGTCCCGCGCCCGCAGCTGCGCCAGCGGCTCCGCCGCACGCCCGAGTTCGGCGACCGAGCCGTCCACCAGGTCACCGACGATCGCGATCAGGTCGGGCTGCGCGCCGTTGATCGTGTCGACGATCCGCCGGGTGTGCTCACGCCCGAGGATCGGGCCCAGGTGGATGTCGCTGACCACGGCGATCCGGTAGCCGTGCGCCCGCGCGGGCAGCTTCGCCAGCGGCACGGTGACCTGCTTCAGACGCGGCCCCCGCAGCACCCCGTAGGTGCCGGTGCCGACCACGGCGGCCGCCGCGCCGGAGGCGCCGATCGCGAGCGTCCGGGCGACGAAGAGCCGGCGCCCGGGCGAGGGCGCGGTGGTCGGCACCGGCTCGGCGGCCGCCGGCCCGGCTCCGTCGCCGTCCACCGCCGCGGGGGCGGCCACCGGCTCCGGCGGGGTCACCGCCCGCGGACGCGGCAGCCGGAGCAGCAGCGGGCGGAGGGCCTCGCCGACCGCCACCGCCATCAGCAGGTAGAGCAGCACCGCCAGCCAGAGGTAGCCCGGCCAGGCCAGCCAGCGCTCGACGGACATCGGCAACCCCCGCCCGCCGACCAGCGCGCCCAGCGAGAGCAGCGGCAGCACGACGGCCAGCACGGTGCCCGCCCGGCGCCACCGACCGCCGGGAGCGGAGACGTCGCGCACCAGGCGCCGCCAGAGGTACCAGTGCGCGAGGGCCAGCACGGCCAGGACGGCGAGGACGCCGATCACCACGAGGACGATCATCACGCCGCCAGTATGAACGCCCGCCCGGCCGGCACCGACGACGGCCCCCGAGGCCGCCGGACCGGCTGGCGCTGTGTCAGATTTGAGCTTTCCACCACCCCGGTCCACCCGCTCTGACCTGGCGCTTTGTGTCCGCTGAGCGAACATTTCCGAAGGCCTTGTTCCGATACTCGTAGGTAGAAGTTAAGTTGCACCGCAATGCGCGGGTCCGTCCCCCACCCTCCGGCGTTCGAGCCGAGGGGCAGCCGCGCGGGAAAGGCACAGGGCACCCTCGATGAGTGCGGAAACCACCACCTCGGCCGGCTCGCCGCCGGCCGATGCCGCTCCGCAGCAGCAGAAGCAGCTCCAGCACGGTCAGGGCGCCGACGGGCACCTGAAGGCCGGGCTCAAGAACCGCCACCTGTCGATGATCGCGATCGGCGGCGTGATCGGCGCCGGCCTGTTCGTGGGCTCCGGCGCGGGCATCGCGGCCACCGGCCCCGGCATCCTGCTCTCCTACACCCTCGCCGGCGTGCTGGTCGTCCTGGTCATGCGGATGCTCGGTGAGATGGCGGCGGCCGACCCGCAGAGCGGATCGTTCTCGGCCTACGCCGACCGGGCGCTCGGCCGCTGGGCCGGCTTCTCGATCGGCTGGCTGTACTGGTTCTTCTGGGTCGTGGTGCTGGCCGTCGAGGCCACCGCCGGGGCGAAGATCCTCAACAACTGGGTGCCCGGCGTGCCGCAGTGGGCGTTCGCACTGATCGTGATGGCGGTGCTGACCGCCACCAACCTCTTCTCGGTGGCCTCCTACGGCGAGTTCGAGTTCTGGTTCGCCGGCATCAAGGTGGTGGCGATCGCCGCCTTCCTGGTGATCGGCACGCTCGCCGCGTTCGGGCTGCTGCCCGGCACCCACGCGGTCGGCACGGAGAACCTGACCGGCCACGGCGGCTTCCTCCCGCACGGTGTGGGCGCGGTCTTCACCGGCATGCTCACCGTGGTCTTCGCCTTCATGGGCAGCGAGATCGTCACCCTGGCCGCCGGCGAGTCGGAGGACCCGGAGAAGGCGGTCAGCAAGGCCACCAACAGTGTGATCTGGCGCATCGGCATCTTCTACCTGGGCTCGATCCTGCTGGTCGTGACCCTGCTCCCGTGGGACTCGGCGGCCGTCAAGGGCAGCCCCTACGTCGCCGTGCTGGAGCACGTCGGCATCCCGGGCGCCGGCCAGGTGATGGACGTGATCGTGCTGACCGCCGTGCTCTCCTGCCTCAACTCGGGGATGTACACCGCCTCCCGGATGGCCTTCTCGCTGGGCCAGCGCGGCGACGCCCCCAAGGCCTTCGCCTCGGTGACCAGCCGCGGCGTGCCGCGGATCGCGATCCTCGTCTCGGTGGTCTTCGGCTTCGTGGCGGTGTTCTTCAACTACACCTCCCCCGACACCGTCTTCTCCTTCCTGCTCAACTCCTCCGGCGCGGTGGCGCTCTTCGTCTGGCTCGTGATCTGCTTCTCCCAGTTGAGGATGCGCAAGATCATCGAGCGCGAGACGCCCGAGCGCCTGACCGTCCGGATGTGGCTGTACCCCTACCTCACCTGGACCGCGATCGGCATGATCGGCTTCGTGATGGCGTACATGTTCACCGACGCCGACGGGCGGAAGCAGATGTACCTGTCGCTGGTCGCCGCAGCCATCGTGCTGACGGCATCGGCCGTGGTGGGCCGCAGGCGACGGGCTGCGGCAGTGACGCCGGCTGCCTGAGCCGTCGCGCCGCCCGCACGCCGGGCCCGGGAGCCGTTGCGGAGGCTCCCGGGCCCGGTGGCGTTTTCGGCCCGGCGCCCGGGGGCCGGGCCCGTCTCCGGCGCATGGTGCGATTTCCGGCCCGGTGCCCGGCGGGCCCGCCCCCGGTACCGGATCAGGACGGGACGGAGATGACCCGCCGACGCCCAGCCCCTACCCTTCCCCCTATGCGAGATCTTGCAGCGGGGTTGGGGTACCTGGCCAAGGGCCAGAAGTGGGTGGGCCGGCACGGCCGCTGGTGGGGCTTCGGGATGCTGCCCGCGCTGATCACCCTGGTCGGGTACGTGGTGGCGCTGGTGTTCCTCGGCGGCTGGTCGGAGGAGCTCGCCGAGTGGGCCACCCCGTTCGCCGACGGCTGGGGCTCGCCCTGGCAGGGCCTGCTGCGCACCGCCCTCGCCGCGATCGTCTTCGGCGGCGGGCTGCTGATCTCCGTCATCACCTTCACCGCCGTCACGCTGCTGGTCGGCCAGCCGTTCTACGAGTCGCTCTGCGAGAAGGTCGACGAGACCGAGGGCGGCGCGCCCACCCCGCCGAACGTGCCGCTCTGGCGCGAGCTGGCCGTCTCGGCGCGGGACAGCCTCTACGTGCTGGTCCGGGTGGCCGGGTTCGGCGTCCTGCTGTTCGCCTGCGGGTTCATCCCGGTGGTCGGGCAGACGCTGGTGCCGGTGGCCGGGTTCCTGGTGTCCGGCTTCTTCCTCACCGTCGAGCTGACGGCGGTGGCCCTGCAGCGCCGCGGCGTGCCGCAGCGCGAGCGGATCCGGCTGCTGCGCTCCCGGCTCGGGCTGGCCTTCGGCTTCGGCGTGCCGCTGATCCTGGGCTTCCTCGTCCCGTTGGTGACCGTCCTCGCGATGCCCGGCGCGGTGGCCGGTGCCACCCTGCTGGCGCGCGACCTGGTGCCGGTGGAGGACGCCGAGGACGAGCCGGACGAGCAGGACCGGCAGGACCGGCAGGGCCAGGCGGACGACGCGGGCGGGGCACCCGGGGTGCCCGGGGTGCCCGGGTACGGGCCCGGGTACGGCGAGCAGCGACCGGTGCCGGGGAACCCGTACGCGACGGGCCCGGAGCCGGTCCGGCCGTACGGGGGGCCGAACCCGTACTCCTCCCGCTGAGGGCCGGGGGCGCGGAGCGGTGACCGTCCGGTCACCGCGCGTCGCACCGGGGCCGCCGCGCTGTGAAGCCGCCCACACGGCTCCGCGCTGCTACTGCCCTCGATAGTCGTCGCCGGGCCGGGGTCCGCCCACGCAGCCGCGGAGCGGCGCCCCCCGGCCGTGCCGGCCCAGTGGCCGGCCCCGGAGCGGACCGCGAAGAACGCAGGCCACCGCGCCGATTCACCCCCTGCTCCGTCGGACCGGCGGTCGACCGGCCGTCGGTCGACGGGATCGGACCGCCCACCTCGAAGCGCCCGGCCGCGGCCGGGCGCTTCGCCGTTCGGGCCGCCCCACCCACTACCCGCCGTAGTAGCCGCTGCCTTTGCCGCCCCCGCCGGGCTCTGCGAAGAATGGCCAGTCGCCAGGCAGCGCGAACCGGTCCGTCCGCCGCGCGTCCCGCCCGCCCCGCCGTCACGGCCGGGGTGCCATGGCCGTCCCGGACGGCATCGCGGGCCCTGTCCGCCCGTGTCCTCGTGCCGGAGCCCCCGTGCTCCCCGGTACGGCCCCCGACGGAAAAGGATCGTCCGCTCCATGCAGCTCAGCCATGCCCGCCGCAACTCGCTGATCACCGGTATCACCACCCTCGTGGTGGCGGGTGCGGCCACCGCCGCCCTCGCCGTCCCGCAGAGCGGCGGCAGCGTCGCCGAGGCGGCCGCCCCGGTGGCCGGTGTCTCCGTGGACGGGCAGCCGGTGGCCGCCCAGGCCGACCCGGCCGCGGCCGACGCCGCTGCTGCGGCCGCTGCCCAGGCGCAGGCGCAGGCCCAGGCACAGGCCGAGGCGGACGCCGCCGCGCAGGCCCAGGCCGCCGCGCAGGCCCAGGCCGAGGCGAAGGCGCAGGCGGACGCCAAGGCCAAGGCCGACGCGGAGGCCGCCGCCTCCCGCTCGCAGGAGCGCGCCGCGCTCAACGCCAAGCCCACCTACTCCGGCAGCGCCCGTGAGATCGCCGCCCAGATCGTCCCGGCCGGCCAGCTGCAGTGCTTCAGCAACATCGTGTCCCACGAGAGCAGCTGGAACCACCTCGCCGTCAACGCCTCCTCCGGCGCCTACGGCCTGGTCCAGGCGCTCCCCGGCTCCAAGATGGCCTCGGCCGGCGCCGACTGGCGCACCAACCCCGCCACCCAGATCAAGTGGGGCCTGGACTACATGAACTCCCGGTACGGCAGCCCCTGCGGCGCCTGGTCCTTCTGGCAGAGCCACCACTGGTACTGAGCCGACCCGGCCGGTAGCAGCCCCGAGGACCCCGCGCGGCAGACCCGCGCGGGGTCCTCGGCCTTTCCGTACCGCGAGGTCCGGGACCGCCCGCGACCGGCCCGTCCGCGCGGGCACCGGCGCCGTCGTCGGATCCGGCCGGCGGCGCCGCTCGACGTGGACACGCCCGGCATGACGGGTGAAGATATGGCGCACGCTCGTACGATTTGACGCGGATTGATCAGAATTACCGACCGTCAGGGCTTTGCCACCTTCCGGCCGCGCTCCTACGCTCCGGCCTCATGCCCTCTCCCCTGATCAGCGTCGTGCTCCCCGCCTACGACCAGCAGAAACAGCTGGCGGAATGCCTCGACTCGCTCCTTGCGCAGTCCTTCCGCGACTTCGAGGTCATCCTGGTCGCGGACCGTTCCCCCGAGACCCCGGCCGACCTCGCCGACGCGTACGCGGCGCGGCACCCGCAGGTCTCGGCGCTGCACCTCAACGCCTCCGTCGGCGTGGGCGTCAGCCGGGACGCGGGCGCCGCCCGGGCGACCGGCGAGTACCTGCTCTTCCTCGACGCCGACCACCTGCTCCCCCGGGACGGCCTGCGCTCGCTCGCCGACCGGCTGGAGCAGACCGGCCCGGTGGACGTGCTGCTGTTCGGGCACACCCGGCGGCACGGCGGGCGCGACTGGCCGGGCGGCGCGGAGGCGGTGCTGGCCGAGGCCGGGCCCGAGGTCACCGGGCCGGCCGCCCGTCCCGAGCTGCTCGGCGCGCCCGCGCTGATCTGGGACCGGCTGCTACGGCGCGACTTCTGGCAGGGCCGCGCGCTCGCCTTCCCGGACGGCCGCTACGAGGAGATCCCGGCCGTGCACCGGGCCATGCTGACCGCCGGACGGATCGCCGTGCTGCCGCGCGCCTGCGTCCAGCTGCGGCGGCGGGAGACCGTCCACCCGGCCGGCTCGCCCGGCAGCAGCCAGTTCGACATCTTCGACCAGTACGAGCGCAGCTTCGCCCTGCTGGACGAGGTGGCGGCCTGGCAGCCGGAGCTGGAGGCCGTCCGCGACGCCCTGTTCACCCGGATGGTCCGGCACTACCTGTTCGTGTTCGACCTGGCCGGGTGCGTGGCGCGGGCCGAGCGGCCCCAGTTCTTCCACCGCGCCGCCGAGCACCACCGCCGCTTCCAGCCGGCCGGGCACCGGCGGCCCGGCGGGCGCGAGGGCGTGAAGTTCTCGCTACTGGCCGGCGGCGCCTACCCGGCCTTCGAGATGGCCAAGCTCTCGCACATCGCCAAGGGCACCCTCACCGGCTCGGCCCGCCGCCGGGCCTCGGCCTGACCCGGACGGCATCCCGGCGGCAGGAGACCGGACGTCCGTCCGGCGGAGCCGGCGTGCGGCCGACACTCCGTCGGCCGCACGCCGGGGTGGCCCGTACCGGGCGCGCCGTCCGGCTGGGATGATCGGCGGCGGTACGCCGAGCCCACCCCCGGGAGGACCCACGTGAGCCGACCGTCCGCCGCCCCCGGCGCCGACCTCGCCCGGGAGCTCGCCGCGACCCTGCGCGGCGACGTCCGCTTCGGCGCCGCCGAGCGCACCGTCTACAGCCACGACGCGTCCAACTACCGCCACCTGCCGCTCGGCGTGGTCAAGCCGGCCGACCTCGACGACGTCCGGACGGCCGTCGCGCTCTGCCGGCAGTACGGCGTACCGGTGGTGCCGCGCGGGGCCGGCACCAGCATCGGCGGGCAGGCGATCGGCCCGGGCGCGGTCGTCCTGGACTTCCGGCGCCACCTGGGCGCGGTGCACGGCGTGGACCCGGAACGCCGCACCGCCCGGGTCGAGCCGGGCGCCGTGCTGGACCACCTCCAGCGGGCCGCCCGCCCGCACGGCCTGCGCTTCGGGCCGGACCCGTCCACGCACAGCCGGTGCACCCTCGGCGGCATGATCGGCAACGACTCCTGCGGCGCCCACTCCGTCCTCTGGGGGCGCACCTCCGACAACGTCGAGTCCCTCGACCTGCTGCTCGCCGACGGCACCGAACTCACCGTCGGCGGCCCGCTCGGGCCCGCCGAACGCACGGCGCTGCGCGCCCTGCCCGGGCGCGCGGGCCGACTCCACCGCGACCTCCAGGACTTCACCGACCGCAACCTCGCCGTGATCCGCCAGGGCATGCCGGACCTGCCGCGCCGCACCTCCGGCTACCCGCTGGACGCCCTGCTCCCCGAACGCGGCCACCACCTCGCCCGGGCCCTCACCGGCACCGAGGGCACCTGCGCGCTGCTGCTCGGCGCCACCGTCCGACTGGTCGAGGACCCGCCCGCCCGCGCCCTGGTGGTGGCCGGCTACCCGGACGAGACGGCCGCCGCCGACGCGGTCCCCGCCCTGCTGCCGCTGCGCCCGCTGACCGTCGAGGGCATGGCCGCCGACCTGATCGCCGCGCTGCTCGCCGCCGGACCGCGGCCGCCCGCACTGGACCGGCTGCCCGAGGGCGCCTGCTGGCTCTTCCTGGAGACCGCCGGCGCGACCCCCGCCGAGGCCCTCGACGCGGCCCGGCGGCTCGCCGACGCCGTCCGCCGGGAGCGCTCCGCCACCACCTCCGTCGTCACCGACCCCGGCGAGCAGCGCCAGCTCTGGGGCGTGCGCGAGGCCGGCGCGGGGATCGTCACCCGGCTGCCCGACGGCGGCGAGGCCTGGCCCGGCTGGGAGGACTCGGCCGTCCCGCCGGAGCGGCTCGGCGACTACCTGCGCGACCTGCGGGCGCTGCTGCGCCGCCACCACCTGCGCGGCGTCCCGTACGGGCACTTCGGCGAGGGCTGCGTCCACCTGCGGATCGACTTCCCGCTCACCGCGCCGCACGGGCCGGCGGTGTTCCGGGAGTTCCTGGAGCAGGCCGCCGACCTCGCGGTCTCGTACGGCGGTTCGCTCTCCGGTGAGCACGGCGACGGGCAGGCCCGCGCCGAGCTGCTGCCCCGGATGTACCCGCCCGGGATCATCGCGCTCTTCGGCGAGTTCAAGCGGATCTGGGACGCCGACAACCTGCTCAACCCGGGTGCCCTGGTGGACCCGCGCCCGCTCGACGCCGACCTGCGGCTGGCCGGGCCGGTACGCGCGCTCCCGCTCGCCCTCCCGTACGCGCAGGACGACGGCAGCCTCGCCAAAGCCGTGCACCGCTGCGTCGGGGTGGCCAAGTGCGTGGACCCCGAGACCGGGGTGATGTGCCCGAGCTACATGGCCACCGGCGAGGAGCGCCACTCCACCCGGGGCCGCGCCCGGCTGCTCGCCGAGATGCTGCGCGGCGCGGAGGGCGCGATCCCGGACGGCTGGCGCTCACCGGAGGTCAGGGAGGCGCTGGACCTCTGCCTCGGCTGCAAGGGCTGCGCCGGCGACTGCCCGGTCCACGTCGACATGGCCACCTACCGGACCGAGTTCCTGTACCAGCACTACCGGCACCGCCCCAGGCCCCTGTCGCACTACTCGATGGGGTGGCTGCCGCTCTGGCTGCGGGCCGTCGCACTCGCCCCCGGCGCGGCCAACCTGATCGCCCGGTCCGCCGCCGCCGGCCCGCTGAAGCGGCTCGGCGGGGTGGACCGGCGCCGACCGGTCCCGGTGTTCCCGCCCGAGACCTTCACCCGCTGGTACCGCCGTCACCGCGCCACGCACCCGGCCCAGGCCGGCGCCCGCCCCGTCCTGCTCTGGCCGGACACCTTCTCCGACCACCTCCAGCCGAACGTGCTGCGCGCCGCCGTCGAGGTGCTCTCCCACCTGGGCTTCGACGTCCGGCTGCCGGACGGCCCCGTCTGCTGCGGGCTCACCTGGTACTCCAGCGGCCAGCTGGGCACCGCCCGGCGGGTGATGCGACGCAGCCTGCGCGCGCTCGCCGCCACCGGGCTGCCCGCCGACACCCCGGTGGTCGGCCTGGACCCGAGCTGCACCGCCACCCTGCGCGAGGACCTGCCCCGGCTGCTCGGCGCCGACGGCCGCCCGCTCGCCGAACGGACGCGCACCTTCGCCGAGTTCATCGACCAGTACGCGCCGGACGCCCCGCTCCCCCGGCTCCCGCTGGACGCCGTCACCCAGACCCACTGCCACCAGCACGCCGTCCTCGGCACCGCCGCCGACCGCCGGGTGGAGGCCCGCACCGGTCTGCGCAACCGCGTCCTCGACTCCGGCTGCTGCGGGCTGGCCGGCAGCTTCGGCTTCGAGCGGGGCCACTTCGAGGTGTCCGTGACGATCGCCGAACGCGTGCTGCTGCCCGAGCTGCGAGCGGCGGCCCCGGACACCGTCGTGCTGGCCGACGGCTTCAGCTGCCGCACGCAGATCGCCCACCTGGCCGAGGGCCGCCAGGCCCTCCACCTCGCCGAACTGCTGCAGCGGGGCCTCCGGGAGCAGCGCTGACCGCCCGGTGGGAGCGGCGCGCGACCCTAGACCGCCTGCGGCTCCTGCACCTCCGTCGACCGCGGCGGCTCCTCCGCGCAGACCGCCGAGACGAACTCCGCCAGCCGGGCCTGCGGCAAGCCGCGCGCGATGTCCGCCTCGCTGATCATCCCGACCACCTCGTGCTCCGGGTGGTTGATCACCGGGAGCCGGCGCACCCGGTACTGCTCCATCATCCGCAGCACCTGCTCGGCGTCCTCGTCCGCCTCCACCGTCATCGGCCGGCCCTGGGCGATCTCGCCCGCCGTCACCTGTTCGGGGTCGCGGCCCTCGGCGACGCACTTCAGCACGATGTCGCGGTCGGTCACGATGCCGAGCAGCTTCTGCCGCTCACCGCAGATGGGCAACGCCCCGACGTCGCGTTCCCGCATGATCCGGGCGGCGGAGGCGAGGGTCTCGTGCTCACCCACGCACGCCGCGCCCGGGTGCATGATGTCGCTGGCTCTGGTCATGATCGGCCTCCTGACGTGCCTGCCACTCCCGTCCCTCCATCGTGGTCCGGGCCCGGGGGCGCCGCCACCGGGCCCGGCGCGGGGTGGTCGGGGCCGTTCAGCCGGCCCACCGGCGACTGCTCCAGCACCTCCTCCAGCGGCGGCAGTTCGAGCTGCTCCACCTCCGGAAGCCGCGGCGGTTCGGCCGGTGGCGGCTCCGCGCCCGCCTGCTCGCCGCCGTCGCCCGCCGTCCTGCGGTTCACCTCCGCCGCGCTGTCCAGGAACCGCAGCAGCTCGACCGGGAACGGCAGCACCAGCGTCGAGTTCTTCTCCGCCGCCACCTCCACCACGGTCTGCAGCAGCCTCAGTTGGAGCGCCGCCGGAGTCGCGCTCATCACCGCCGCGGCCTCCGACAGCCGCGCCGAGGCCTGGTACTCGCCGTCCGCCGTGATGATCCTCGCCCGGCGCTCCCGCTCGGCCTCCGCCTGCCGGGACATCGAGCGCTTCATCGACTCCGGCAGGGCGACGTCCTTGATCTCGACCCGGTCGATCTCGATGCCCCAGCCCAGCGCCGGGCTGTCGATCATCAGCTCCAGTCCCTGGTTGATCGGCTCCCGGTTGGCCAGCAGGTCGTCCAGCTCGCTCTTGCCGATGATTGAGCGCAGCGAGGTCTGGGCGACCTGCGAGATGGCGAAGTTGTAGTCCTGCACGTTGACGGTCGCCTTCACCGGGTCCTCCACCCGGAAGTAGACGACCGCGTCCACCCGGACGGTCACGTTGTCGCGGGTGATGCCCTCCTGGGCGGGGATCGGCATCGTCACGATCTGGACGTTCACCTTGCGCAGCCGGTCCGCCACCGGCATCAGCCGCACCAGCCCGGGGCCCTGCACCTGCTCGCGAACCCGGCCGAAGCGGAACACCACGCCCCGCTGGAACTGCTGCACGACCCGGACGCTCAGCCCGGCCCACACGGCCACCAGTACGACGGCCGCCAGCACCGCATCGAATATCAGCATCGCGGTCTCCTCGCGCGCACCACCGCCCCGGCGGTCGCCGCCCCGGCCCGGCCGGGGGCCGCCAGAGCAGCCGATTCCACGCTACGCCTGCGGAGGCGCCGCCGGAACGGGCCGCCCGTGGGCCGCCGACCGCCGGCCGCCGCGCCTAAGATCGTCCCCATGTCCCAGCCCGCAGCCGACGGCCCGGCCACCGACCCCGAGGACCCGGGCCACCCCGTCGCGGCCGCCGCCCGCACGGCCACGGTCTCCGCGCTGGACGCCGTCGTCACCGGTTGCCGCGCCTGTCCCCGCCTGGTCGAGTGGCGCGAGGCGACGGCCCGCACCAAGCGCCGCGCCTACCTGGACTGGGACTACTGGGGCCGCCCGATCCCCGGCTTCGGCCCGCCCGACGCGCCGCTGGTCCTGGTCGGCCTCGCCCCCGCCGCGCACGGCGGCAACCGCACCGGCCGGATCTTCACCGGCGACCCGTCCGGCGACCTGCTCTACGCCACGCTCCACGCGCTCGGGCTGGCGAACCGCGCCGAGTCCGTCCGGCACGGGGACGGCCTGCGCCTGCACGGCGTCCGGATCACCGACCCGGTGCGCTGCGCGCCGCCCGACAACAAGCCGACCACCGCCGAACGGGACACCTGCCGCCCGTGGATCACCCGCGAGCTGGAGCTGCTGCGGCCGACCGTGCGGACCGTCGTGGCGCTCGGCGGCTTCGCCTGGCAGGCGCTGCTCCCGGCGGTCGCCGCCGCCGGCTGGCGGGTGCCCCGGCCCCGGCCGGTCTTCGGCCACGGCGCCCGGGTCGCCCTGCCGGCCGCCGACGGCGGACCGCCGCTGGAGCTGTACGGGTGCTACCACGTCAGCCCGCGCAACACGAACACCGGCCGGCTGAGCACCGTCATGCTGCGCGAGCTGCTCCGCGAGGCCGCCCGTTCGGCCGGTCTGGACCCCCTCCCGGAGCGCCCGGTCGCCGGTGGGGAGCCGTAGCCGTCCGGCGGCCCCTCAGCCCGCCAGTACCTCGGTCAGCAGCCCGCCGACCAGCCGGACGCCGTCCTCGGTGAGGATCGACTCGGCGTGGAACTGCAGCGAGGCGAAGTGCGGGCCGCGCAGCGCGTGCACCTCGCCGGTGTCCGCGTCGCGGCTCACCTCGACCAGGCCGACGCCCTCGCACTCGACCTTGGCCTCGACGCTGCGGGCCGCGAAGGTGTTGTAGAAGCCCACCCGCTCCCGGACGCCGAAGAGGTCGATCTCCCGCTGCACGCCCTGGTTCGGCGCCTCCCGGCGGACCAGCGGGAGGCCGAGCCGCAGGCCGAGCACCTGGTGGCTGAGGCAGACCGCGAAGAACGGCCGCCGCTCCCGGAGCAGCGTGTCGATCGTCGACCGCAGCCGCGCGATCTTGGGGTGGCCCGCGCCGCGCGGATCTCCCGGGCCGGGGCCCATCACGACGAGGTCGTACCCGTCCGGCGCGTACGGCTCGTCGAACCGGCGGACCGTCACCGCGAGGCCGAGCGAGCGGAGCTGGTGGTCGATCATCGCGGTGAAGGTGTCCTCCGCGTCCACCACGAGCACCCGGCGACCGGTCAGGGCGGGCCTCGGCCGGGAGCGCGCGGACGCCGGTGCCAGCCAGAAGTCGGCGATGCCGGTGTTGCGCCGCTCCAGCGCGGCCCGGACGTCCGGGTGCGCGCCGTAGACGGCCGGGGCCTTGGCCGGGGCCCTGGCCGGGGTCAGGGCCGGGGTCGGCGCCGCCGGGCCGTCCGCCTGGAGGGCCGCGAGCAGGCCCGCCGCCTTCGCCCGGGTCTCGGCCACCTCCTGCTCGGGGTCGGAGTGGCGCACCAGGGTGGCACCCACCCCGATCCGGACCCGGCCCGCGTCGTCGATGTCGGCCGTGCGGATCAGGATCGACGAGTCCAGCGCGGGTCCGCCGTGCTCGTCGCGCCCGATCAGCGCGACCACCCCGCTGTAGTAGCCGCGCCCCTGCGGCTCGTACCGGCGGATGACCCGGCAGGCGCTCTCCAGCGGGCTGCCGGTGACGGTCGGGGCGAACAGCGTCTCGCGCAGGATCTCCCGCGGATCGCGGTCGGTGCGCCCCTCGATGAAGTACTCGGTGTGCGCCAGCCGCGCCATCTCCTTGAGGTACGGGCCCACCACCCGGCCGCCCTCCGCGCAGATCCGGGCCATCATCTTGAGTTCCTCGTCCACCACCATGTACAGCTCGTCGGCCTCCTTGCGGTCGGCCAGGAAGTCCATCACCCCGGGCAGGGTCGGGCCGGACTGCGGGTACCGGTAGGTGCCGCTGATCGGGTTCATCACGGCCTTGCCGCCGGCGAGGCTGAGGTGCCGCTCCGGGGTGGCGCCGACGAACGTACGGGCGCCGGTGTGCACGATGAAGGTCCAGTAGGCGCCCGACTCGCCCCGCACCAGCCGCCGGAAGAACGACAGCGCGCTGTGCGTGGTGTAGCCGGTGATGTCGGCGAGGAACGAGCGCTTGATGACGAAGTTCGCGCCCTCGCCCCGGCCGATCTCGTCGCCGACGACCCTGCGCACCGTCCCGGCGTAGGTCTCGTCGTCCACGTCGAAGTGGCCGCCGGCCAGCGTGATCGGCACGTCCGGGAGCCGTCGCAGCACCTCGGCCAGCGGCAGCACGCCCTGGTCGGTGACGGTCATCGCGATCAGCGGCTCGCCGTCGTCGGCGCAGGCGTAGCCGCGCTCGGCGATCTGCCGGTAGGGGACGATCGCCAGCACCTCGTGACGGGCGTCCCCGGCGGCGGCCCCGGCGGGGACGGGGAGCTCGGCGAGCGTCCCCGGCGTCGACACCGTGCCGACCAGCACGTCCAGCGCGTCCGGCCCGGTCGACTCCGGGCGGTGGATGAGGGCGAAGGGCGGCGGCCGCAGCCCCAGGACGCGGTCCAGCAGGTCCACGGGGTAAGGCGCCGCCCCGGCCCCGGTCATGCGCCGGCCTCCCCCGGGCCACCGGCCGCGACGGCGGCCGGCCGGAGCGCGGCGAGGACGTCGTCGGTGGTGACGACCACGGCGCAGCGCCGCGCCGCGTAGTCCAGGGCCAGCCGGTGGTACTCCTCGGAGAAGTCCGCGACGGCGTCCGCCACCAGGAACGGCTGGATGTCGTTGGTGAACGCCTCGACCGCGGAGATCAGCACCCCGACGTGCGCGTAGACGCCGCAGAGGACGAGCTGGTCGCGGCCCTGTTCGCGCATCCGGTCCAGCAGGCCGGAGCGGAAGAAGGCGCTGTACCGCCATTTGGTGAACACCCAGTCGGCCGGGGCCGGTTCGAGCGGCTCGACGACCTGCCGGTCGACCGGGTCGACCCGCATGCCCGGCCCCCAGAAGTCCTTCAACAGGCCGCGCTCCTCCTCGGTCATGCCACCGGGCTGGGCGGTGTAGGCGACCGGGACCCCCAGGGCGGCGCCGCGCTCGCGCAACCGGGCGGCGTTGCCGACCAGGTGGTCGCGGACGGCCGCGGGGAACGGCCGCAGGAAGTAGCGCTGCATGTCGTGCACGAGCAGCACCGCCCGGTCCGGGTCCACGGTCCACCGGGCGGTGTTGCCGGGCAGGTCGGCCGCGGTCGGCATCGGGTACGGCGCGATGGGGGGTATGCCCGCCATGGCCTTCCTCTCCTGGGTTCCTGGGTCTGGGTTCCTGGGTCGAATAGCTGGTGGGGCTGGTGGGACCGAGCGCTGTCGGGCGGGAGCGGACGGGCCGCCGGGTGGGTGGCGCGGGCGGCCGCGCCGGTGGGCCGGTCCGGCGCCGCGGCCGCCGGGGGCGGTGGCGTCCGCTGTGCCGGACCGGGGCACGGTGGCGCCGCGGGTACGCGGCGCCGGGGCGGCGGGTGGGCTCAGCCCTGGGCCGCGGCGGCGCCCACCGGGGTCGACCGGCCGGTCAGCCACCAGGCCGAGACCACGGAGAGGGCCTGGCCCGGGTTGAGCCGGGGGTCGCAGAAGCTCGTGTACTTGGCCCCGACCTCGTCGATCCGGGCTTCGCTCTGGACGCATTCGGTCACGTCGTCGGGAGTGGTCTCCAGGTGGAGCCCGCCCGCCGTGCCGCCGGCGTTGCGGACGGCGTGCTGGAACTCCCGCACCTCGCGGGAGATCTCCCGCACGAACCGGGTCTTGAGGCCGTCCGGCGTGCTGACGGTGTTGCCGTGCATCGGGTCGGTGAGCCAGATCACCGGGTGGCCCGCGGCCTTCACCGCCTCGACGAGGACGGGCAGCCGCCCGGCCACCGCCTCGGCCCCCATCCGGGCGATCAGGGTGAGCCGGCCCGGCTCGCGCCGGGGGTCGAGCCGCTCGCACAGGGCCAGCAGGTCGTCGACCGCCATGGTGGGACCGACCTTGCAGGCCACCGGGTTCATCACCTCGGCTAGCAGGGTGACGTGGGCGCCGTCGACCTGCCTGGTCCGCTCGCCGATCCACGGCCAGTGGGTGGAGGCGAGCAGCAGCCGTCCCTCGTCGTCCCGGCGCAGCATGGGGACTTCGTAGTCGAGCAGCAGTGCCTCGTGGCTCGTCCAGACGGGCGTCCCGAGGGAGAGGGGCCCGCCGCGGCTGCGCCAGCCCAGGTGTCCCATGACGTCGTAGGCGGTCTGGTAGCCCGTCAGCAGTCTCAACGGGTCGGGGCGCCGCAGCTCCGGGTCGGGCTCCGGGCTGTTGACCATGTGCCCCCGGTAGACCGGCAGTTCGACGTTCCCGACCCGTTCGGTGGGGTGGGAGCGGGGCTTGGCGAACTGTCCGGCGATCCGGCCGGCGCGGATCACCGGCTTGCAGGTGTCCAGTTGGAGCGCGCCCGCGAGCAGGTCGAGCACGCCGACCTTGCGGGCCACGTAGCCGGGGGTGCACTCGGCCGGGTCCTCCGCGCAGTCGCCCGCCTGCACCACGTGGGCTTCGCCCGCGGCGACCCGGGCCAGCAGCGCGCGCAGGGTAGAGACGTCCTCCGCCTCGACCAGTGCGGGGCGGGTCGCCAGTTCCTTCCGCACCTGGCGGACCAGCGCGGTGTCCTCCCACGGTGGTTGCTGCAACGCGCTTTCCAGTCGGATATCGAGCAGAGTACTTTCCACCGATTTCTCCAAATCGCGAACGGGCGATGGGCGCGGTCGCCCCACGGCCGAGCAGGCGAGCGTCGTGCGCGGCTGTCAACGGAGCCGGAATTCGAATCCACACAGGCCCGGGGGCGCGGTCGCCGCACCGTCGGCGGGACCGGGGAACTTCTCGTTCGTCCTGGGTGAACGTCGATGGAACACGAGGGCTGTGGGCGCAGAGGTCGGGCCGGACCGCCCCACCGCGACGGTGGGCGCCGAACCGTCGGCGGCCTCCGCCACCGTCCAAATCATGGAACAGAACGGAGTGCCGGCCAACGTTCGTCATCGCACTTCGTCAGGTGACCGGCACTTCGTCAGGTGACCGCTACTCCGTCAGGTGCCGAATAGTCCATCAGGTCGCTGCGGGCACGTAGCACCGCCGGCGGCCGCACCGGTTCGAGGGGGCTCCGAAGCCGGCTCGACGAACTGAATCGCCATCAAATCATCGTGACAGCGGGAGGACAGGCCGACCTGGTGACGTCCGGACGGGGGCCTGCGAGACTTCGGGCCATGAACAGCGACCTCCTCTCCGGCAGAATCGTCCTCATCACCGGCGCGAGCAGCGGCATCGGCGCCGCGGCGGCCCACGTGTTCGCCCGGGAGGGCGCCACCGTGGTGCTCACCGCCCGCCGGGAAGAACGCCTGGCCGCACTGACCGCCGAACTACGCGAAAAGGGAGCCCGCGCCGCGTACGTGGTCGGCGACGTATCCGTCGCCCGAGATGCCGCGAGGGCGGTCGAGTTCGCCGTGGCCGAATACGGGCGGCTCGACTCGGCCTTCAACAATGCGGGGATCGGCGGCGACCGCACCCCGCTGCACCTGATGTCGGACGACGTCTACGACACCGTCATGGACACCAATGTGCGCGGCGTCTTCAACTGCCTGCGGTACGAGATAACGGCGATGCTGGAACAATCCGGCGGGGGCACCATCGTCAACAACAGCAGTGTGGGCGGCCTGGTGTCGATCCCCGCCGCCGCCCCCTACATCGCCTCGAAGCACGCGGTCATCGGCTTCACCAGGGCCGCCGCCGACGAGTACGCCAAGCAGGGCATCCGGGTGAACGCGGTCGCCCCCGGAACCACCCGAAGCGAGATCACGGCCGACTGGTTCGGCCGCAATCCCGGCCTGGAGGATCTGGCCAACTCGCTGACGCCACAGGGGCGTACGGCGGCTCCGGAGGAGATCGCGGAGGCGGCGGCCTGGCTGCTGAGCGACCGCTGCCCGTTCCTGACCGGCACCGTCCTGCCGGTGGACGGCGGCTTCGTCAACCGGTGAGCCGCCCCCGGCCGCCCGGCGGTGGCACCGTCACCGCCGCAGACCGTTGAACTCGACCCGGAAGGCCGGCTCCCCGCCCTGCGTGCCCGTGACCCGGACGGCGCACCGGGCGGGGTGGCCGGCCGGTGTCTCCTCCGCCTCGATCCAGCACGGCCGGTCGAACTCCACGTACCGCCGGAAGCTGGTGGCGACCCGCAGGGGCAGGAAGGACGACCGGCCCCGAAGGGCCTGCGCGGCCTGGGCCGCGGCCTCCAGCAGGGCCAGCCCCGGGACGTGGTCCACGGGGTGGTCGAAGAGCAGGTGGTTGTCGATGTCGTTGCGCAGCAGCCAGCGGTGCGGCCGGTCGCCCGGCGCGAGGGCGACGTCGGAGGCGCGCGGCCGGGCCACGAGGTCGGCGGCTATCGGCTCCGGTAACGGCCAGGCGCCCCAGCCGACCCCGAGGCCGTTTCCCCGCACCCGCCGGTAGGCGGCGGGCGAGATCCAGCCGAACTCGGAGTCCGCCCGGGCCGCCACGACGCCGTCGCAGCGGATCAGGATGCCCATCCGCAGAGAGCTGACGGGCCGTCGGTTCCGCACGGCGCCCGCCACGGTGACCCGTACGTCCAGCCTCGCGCTCCGGCCGCGTGGCACGCGGAAGTCCGGGTCGATCGTGTAGTCCAGGGTGCTCAACACGGTCTGATGGGTCAGCGGGACGCCGTACTCGGCGTGCGCGACGACCAGGCCGCTCTGCCGGATGGTCTGGGCGAGTATCCGCGGGTCGTACGGCAGGCCCACCTGCACGGCCGGCCACCGGACGCCGACCCCGAACTCGTCGGCCCCCAGCCGCTCCCAGCCGGTGACCAGGACGGACGTGCCCCGCCGCAGATGCGCGTAGGCGCCTACGAGAGCGGGCGAAGGAGTGGATGAACGTGGTGCGAGCGTGACGTCTTGCAAGGCCCCCCCTTGGTCTGACGGGTCGGCACAGCTCAGTGGACTGTGCTATTCAAGTACCGGCTCTCCGGTCGGTTTCGAACCATGAGCAAGTCTAGTTCAAGCAATGGTAAAGAGAATGCAGTGGAGGCATAAAGTGTCAAGGCAGGAGCGCGCGATCCATACCCGCCGGCTGATCCTGGAGGCCGCGGCCGAGATGTTCAACGAGCTCGGGTACGACGCCACCACCATCGGCGGCCTCATCGAGCGCATCCAACTCACCCGCGGTGGCCTCTACTTCCACTTCACCACCAAGGAGCAGCTCGCCCGCGGCGTGCTGGCCGAGGCGGTGACCATGGAGGGGCTGGCCCCGCAGGCCTTCAAGCTGCAGGAGTGGGTGGACCTCGCCCTGCTGCTCGCCCACCGGCTGCCCCGGGAGCCGATGCTGAGCGCCGCGATCCGGCTGTCCGTGGACGTCAAGTCGCGCGGCCTGTTCGGCACCCGCTGGCCCGACTGGATCGAGGTGGGGCAGGGACTGCTGACCGAGGCGAAGGAGCGCGGCGAACTGCTCGCGCACGTCGACCCGACCGAGACCGCCCGGCTGTTCGTGGGGGCGTGGACCGGGGTCCAGCTGATCACCGAGACCCTGCCGGAGCGGACCCTCTCCCAGGAGATCTCGAACCTGTTCGCACTCGTCCTCCCCAATGTCGCCAGCGCCGGCGTGCTGGCCAGGCTGGACTCCTCCCCCTACCGCGCGAAGCGCCTCCTGGAGGAGGCCGGCCAGGCCGGGGCGCCGTCCCCGGTCGACTGACCGGCCGTCCGGACCACCGCCCGACCACCCTCGCCCCGGCGACCGTGCCGGCCGGCCGGCACGGAATTCGCACCTGCGATTCCCGTGTCCACGCGGCACGACGGGGCAGCCACCGTCCGCGCCGGCCTGTATAAATGAGAACAGGACAGCAGTCCTCTTTTGGGAGTCCGACGCGGACGACGCCGATGCGGGGCGGCGGTCCGTCCGGTCGGCTGGGGTGGCGGACCACGGGGGGATCAACCATGCGACACCTGCACCGATCCGTCGGCGCGACGGACGGCGAACCGGCCGCCGACACGGCGCTCGACCCCGAGCTCAGCGCCCAGTTGTTCGGCTCGCTGCGGCGCAGCGGCCAGCGGCTCAAGGCCGAGCAGTACGTCCGCGGCCTGCTCGCGCTGGAGGGGCGCAAGACCCTGCGCGGCATCGCGGCGCAGTTCGACGGCGCCGCGGCGCAGCAGAGCGTCCACCACTTCATCAGCGCGTCGCCCTGGGACTGGATGCCGGTACGGCACGCCCTGGCCCGCGAGGTGCAGCGGGCCCTGGCACCGCAGGCCTGGGTGATCAGACCGATCCTGATACCCAAGGCCGGCTCCCATTCAGTCGGCATCGACCAGCAACTGCTGCCGCTCGGACGGATCGTCAACGGCCAGCACGCGGTGGGGGCCTGGCTGGCCTCCGGACACTGCGCCGTCCCCGTCGACTGGCAGCTGCGGCTCTCCGACCGTTGGCTGACCGATCCGCTGCGGCAACGGGCGAGCGTTCCCGCCGACGCCGCGGTCGCCACCATCGAGGACTGCGTCCGGGCCGCGGTGGCCGACATCCGGGAGATCGGCGGGGTGCTGCGCGGGCCGGTCGTGGTGGACGTCGGGGAGGTGGACGCCGTGGCGGTCGCCCGCCACCTGGCGGCCCTGGGCGTCGCGTTCGTGGTGCGGGTCGGCCCGCAGGCCCAGCTCTGGCTCGACCGGACCGAACTGCCCAGCTACAGCGGCCGGGAGCACACCGTGGGCGAGCTCGCCGAGTCGCTCCCTCGGCTGCGCCGGCAGGTGAATCCGGGCGACGGCCCGACGACCGCGGTGGCGATCCCGGTGGTGACCTCGCCGGCCCGCGGGGAGCGGATGCTGCTGCTCGGCGAGTGGCGGCCGGCCGGGCGCCCGCGCCGGCGGCTCTGGCTCACCAACGCCGACGCGCCCTCCGTCCTCACCGCGCTGCGGCTCACCCGCCTGCCGGGCGTCGTCCTGCGGGACTTCACCGCGATCTCCGAGCGAGTGGGGGTACGGGACTTCGGCGGGCGGTCGTTCCCGGGCTGGCACCGGCACATCACGCTGGCGTCGGTCGCCCACCTGATCGCCACCCTGGAGAACCGGCGGCCGCTACTGCCCGGCAGCCGGGCCGGACGCTGACCCACCGGCGCAGGCTTCACAGGACTACTGTCCGGTAATGTGACACTCTCACTCCTCGTGCCATGGCATCGCCTCCGATCGCTCCTTACTGTCTGGAGCAGCGCACGAGCACGTTCACGACCGCCACGGGAGACCGAACAGGAGTGTGCACACGTGGAGTTCACCTTCTTCGGACTTCCCTGGCGGCGCTTCGGCAGGGGCCCGGCACGGGCCGTGTCCGCAGGACAGGACGGTCGTCCGCTCAGCCGTTGTGCCTCCCGCCCCTGATCGAGCGCGGACCGATCGGCTCCCGCACTGAGGACAGGGACGCCGCACCGCCAAGAAGCCGCTCCCCCAGTCGCGGCAGGGCCCGGCGACGGCCGGTCCCGCTTCCGACCCTCACCCCGACCCGCGCCGCCCTGACCCGCGCCGACCCGCGCCGCCCTGACCCGCGCCGACCCGCGCCGCCCCGACCGACGCTCCCGATCCACCCGGCCACCCGGCCACCCGGCCACCGCGAGGCCGACCCCGCCGCCGCCGTCCGGCGCCTCCCCCCGAACACCACGACCACGGAGACGACTTGACCTCTCAGACGTTGGCACAGCGACGGCGCACCCAGGCTCCGGTCGGCGACAACGACCGGTCGAAGCCCTCCGCCCGCCCCCTGCGCCCCACCGGATTCCCCTCTTCCGTCCCGGCCCCCATTCCCGCCCCCATCCCGCCTGCGGCCGCCTCTCCGTGCCCGGCGCCGGCCGGTCCGCAGGGCTCCGCCTTCCCGGCCCGGCTCGCGCCCGAAGGGCCGTCCGTGGCCGCCGAGCCGTCCGGACCGGGCCCGGCCCGCCATCCCCGCACACCGTTCCCGCCCGGCGCCCACGACGTCCTGCTCACCGAGCTCTGCTCGATCCTGTTCACCTCGCTCTCCCGCAGCGACCAGTGCCGCAAGGGCATGCAGTACCTGCGCGGACTGCTGGAGACCGAGGGGCGCAAGTCGATCCGCAACATCGCGGCGCTGCTCGGCAAGCCGGCCTCGGAGCAGAACCTGCACCACTTCATCTGCAGTTCGACCTGGGACTGGATCCCCATCCGCCGGGCGCTGGCCCACTACCTGGCCGGCGCGGCGGCCCCCCAGGCGTGGGTGGTGCAGCCGATGATCATCCCCAAGACGGGGCAGCACTCGGTCGGCGTCGAACGGCACTTCTTCCCGACCCTCGGGCAGGTGCTGAACGCCCAGCACGCCATCGGCGTCTGGGCGGCCTCGGAGGAGCTGAGCACCCCGGTCAACTGGCGCCTGCACCTGCCCGAGGCCTGGCTCAAGGACGATCTGCGGCGCAGTCAGGTGTCGATCCCGGACGAGGCCGGGGTGGAGACCCTCGGCGAGTGCGTGACCGAGGCCTGCCTGGAGACCACCACGGGCTGGGGGCTGCCGGTCCGGCCCGTGGTGCTCGACATCGGTGAGTCACAGGCCATAACGATCTTCGGGAAGCTGCACGCCCACGGGGTGCCGCTGCTCGCCCGGGTCGGCGGCGACCTCCGGCTCTCCGTACTGGACCAGGCCCTGCCCGCCTCGGGGAGCAGGCCGCAGCCGGCCCTGCGCATCATGAGCCTGGCCAAGGACCTGCGCCGGCTCGTCCCCGGCCGGGAGCACGGCCGGGAGCACGGTCCGCACACGGCCCCCCGGGCGGTACCGGCCGCCACCGTCCGGGTCGGCCTGCCCACGCCGTCCGCGCCGTCCGCACCGGGCACACCGACCGCACCGGGCACACCGGGCAATCCAGGCGCTCCGAGTGGTGAACTCCTGCTGCTGGGCATCGGTGAGGAGGGCGGGCACTGGCCCGCGGAGCTCTGGCTGACCAATCTGACCGCCGTGCCACCGGCCACCCTGGTCCGGCTCAGCCGGCTCACCGGAAAGGTCGACCGGGACTTCACGGAGATCGCGGACCGGGTGGGCATCCGCGACTTCACCGGGCGCTCCTTCAGCGGCTGGCACCGCCACGTCACGCTGGCCTCGGCCGCCCACGCGGTCGTCGCCCTCGCCGACCGGCGCGAGCGGCCCGCCTGAGCGAGCCACCACCGGCCGGGGGCGGCCGGGCTGGGGAGCGGCGGGGGCGACGCCGGCCCCGGCCGTCAGCAGCAGGACAGCGCGTCGCAGGGCTGCGCCGCCCGCCGCCCGCCGCCCTCGCCCCACTCCGCGCCGGCCGCCCGCTCGCCGCCCTCCGGCGGCTCCGCACAGCTGCCCTCCGGAACGATCCCGGCCCGCGCCTCCGCCGTCGCGAGCTGCGGCAGCATCAACCGCCAGAACGGCGTGACCGCCTGACGCGAGTGCCACTGGGGGTCGCGCCGCCCGAGCACCTCCAGCCCGGCGACGACAGCGGTGATCGCGGCCACGGCGTCGTCGAGCACGATGTCGGCGGCCAGGCTGCCCTGGGCCCTGGCCACGGTCAGCATCAGCTGGACCCAGTCCTGCCACTGCTGCCACAGGTCGGCACCGCCCGGCCAGGTGGCGTCGCTGCCGAGGCAGAACCCGGCCCGCAGCACCGCGTCGGTGGAGAGCCGCCGGGCCAGCAGGTGCGAGGTGTCGACGAGCAGCTGGAGCGGTACGGGGTGCCGCAGTGGAACGTTCCCGGTGATGTGCAGCAGGGTTTCCGCGGCGGCCGATTCGACCGCCTCGCCGAGCGCCCGCTTGTTCCCGAAGTGGAAATGCAGCGCACCGTGGCTGAGACCGGCCCGGACACAGATCTGGGTTATGGAGGATTCCGCGAATCCCGATCGGGCGAAGGTCTCCGCGGCAGAACGGATCAGTTCCTGCCGGGTGCGGACGGCACGATTCTGCTTGGCCATGGGAGCGCTCCGGAAATGGGGTGAGCGACGGGTGAAACGCACGGAAGCATGCCGCGGGGCGACAAGGGAGGCGTCGATTCCGGTAGCCGTCACGCGGCCCGGCCGGATCGTGCCCGACAGCACTCGCGCCGGGGTGGATCGCGCCCGGTCCGGATCGGCCTGGATCGGCACCCGGAGATTATCGCCGGGGCCGCCGCCCCCGGCCTGATCGGCATGCGCGCATTCACGCGCACCGGGTCGGATCCTATCACCCCCGCAACCCTCCATGTACAGAACGTAATGGTCCGGAGCGCTATCGCGGCTCGAATTGCTCGCCCTTTCGTTCGACCGCTCCGGCGGCCGCCCGGCATTCGCATGCCGCTGGAATATTCCGGCCCCCGGGCCACCCCGACCGGCCCCCGGCCGCATGCGAAACCGCCCGGAGGGCCGGCCCGACGAATGCGGGCCGGCCCTCCGGGCGACCGGGTGTACGGGTTGCGCCGCGGGCGGTGTGCGCGCTCCTGCGGTCAGCGTTCCAGCGGGCGGATCTCGAAGAGCTTGTAGGTGACGTCCACACCCGCCAGCTGCCGGTCGGCGCTGCCCAGCATCGTCAGCGAGCTCCCCGCCTCGGCGGCGAGCTGGGCGATCCGGGTGGCGTCACCGAAGCTGTTGAAGGTGACCAGGGCCCGGCCGCCGGGCAGCACCCGGTCGTGCACCTGGGCGAGGTAGCGGCCGAGGGCGCTGTAGCCGCGGTCGAAGATCGCCCACTCGACGTCCTGCTTGAACTCGAAGTCCTTCGGCGCCTCGAAGACGCTGCAGTTCCAGAAGACGGTGTCGAAGCGCTCCTCGGGGCCGAGCGCGTCGAACACGTCGCTGCGCAGCACCCGGACCCGGTCGGCGACGGCGTGCCGTGCGGCGTTGCGGGCGGCACTGTCGACCGCGGTGTCGGTGATGTCGGTGGCGGTCACCCGCGCACAGCCGTGCAGGGCCGCCCAGACCGCGGTGACGCCGGCCCCGCAGCCGATCTCCAGGAAGCTGCCACCGGCCGGGTAGGGGATCGCGCCGGTGTACCACTCGGTGCCGGTGCCCGGCCGCGGCTCGTAGGTGCCGGGGATCAAGTCCCACTCCAGGCCGAGGAGTTCGAAGGTGGTCGGCTCGGTCTCGACCGGGCCCAGCTGCTCGACGAGACGGCGCCCGAGATCGTAGCGCTCCTCGAACTTCGCGGATGTCTGTTCCATGGTTCTCTGCTCCAGGGGTCGATGTCCGATGGGCGGTGGGTCGTTCGCGCGGCGGGCCGTCCGGCACCGCCGGGGGGTGCGGCGACGGCCGCGGGTCTCACCAGCCGAGGCGCTCGCCGAGCAGCTTCAGGTCGGCGGCGTACTTGGCGATGAAGGCGGGCGAGAGCTGCGGGATGTCCCGCGCCGGTCCGATCCCGGCGGCCCGGACGGCGGCCCGGAACCGGTCGGAGGGGATGACCGACCCGGGCACCGCCTCCTCCGGCCGCTTGAACGCGTGGACCAGCGGCAGCGCCGAGTGCTGTCGCTGCCCCTCGGGCAGGGCCCGCATCGCGGCCTCGAACCGGACGAACCAGTCGTCGTAGTCGGCCACCCGCTCGATCCGGTGCCCGGCCTCGACCAGCCAGTCCACGAAGCTGTCGAGCGACACCCCGTCGTCGTTCGGGTTGACCAGGCTGAAGGTCCGGTAGCCCTCGGTGCCCTGGCCGCCCAGGGCCACCACCGCGGCGGCGGTGAAGTCCACCGGCAGGCCGTCGTAGTGCGCCCGCCGGCGGTTCCCCCGGTCGTCGGTGCGGTAGAAGGAGTGCGGCGCGATGCCGGTGGCGATCACGCTGAGCAGCAGCCGGGTGAACTGGTCCGGGACGTTCAGCTGCCCGGCGTAGCGGCTGTGCGCGAGGATCATGTTGGACCGGAACGTGGTGACCGGGAGTCCGCACCGGTCGTGCGCCTCGCGCAGCAGGACCTCGCCGGCCCACTTGCTGGTCGCGTAACCGCCCGCGTAGCCCTCGTCGGTCTGCTGCACCGGGAGGGCGGTCCTGACGTCCGAGTCCTCGTCCAGCGCCCCGCCGGCCCGGGAGGTGGCGACCGCCACGCTGGAGATGTAGGTGAAGGGCTTGATCCGGCCGGTGAGCCCCAGCCGGATCAGCTCGGCCGTGCCGACGACGTTCGCCTCGAACAGGTGGTGGTACGGGAGGACGTGGTTCACCAGGGCGCCGGCGTGGACGATCACGTCCACCTCCTCGGAGAGCCGCTTCCAGGTCGTGTCGTCCAGGCCCAGCCGCGGCTCCGCGATGTCGCCCGCCAGGACTTCCAGGTGCCCGTCGGCCAGCTCCCGGTAGCGGCGCACCAGTTCGTCGTCGCCGCTGACGAAGGCCTCGTCGAGGCGCCCGCGGGCCGCGTCCGCGTCCCGCCCGCGCACCACGCAGATCACCGTCCCGCCGACCGGGGCCAGCCGCTCCAGCCACTCCAGGCAGAGGAAGTGGCCGAGGTAGCCGCTCGCGCCGGTCAGCAGCACCGTCCGGGGCTCGCCCGAAGGCTGCGGCAGGGTCCGGGCGTCGGCGATGGTCCGGTCGTCGAGGAACTTGTCCAGCGTGAGGTCCCCGGCGCGGACCCGCGTGCCGTCCTCGCCGTGCACCGAGGCGAAGGTGACCCCCCGCAGGCCCGTCGCGCGCTTGGTCTCGATGTAGCCGGCCAGTTGACGCAGGTCGTAGGCGGGGCTGATGACGGTGTCGACGGGGACCCGTACGCCGAAGATGTCGTGGAGCAGGTTGGAGAAGGAGACGGCGGTCAGCGAGTCCCCGCCGATCTCCCGGAAGCGCGCGGCGGGGCCGACCTCGACGGTGGAGCCCGCGAGCAGCGCCCGGGTGGCCCGCTGGACCGTCTCCAGCACCGGCCGGTCGGCGCCCGTACGGCGCAGCTCCAGCAGCTCCCGGCTCTCCCGGGCGGCTATGTCGGCGTACAGCTCCTCCAGTTCGCGGCCGTAGCGTTCCTGGAGCCGGGGCCGCAGCAGCTTGCGGTGGTCCGAGAGCAGGCCGTTCGCCTGGTCGAAGGGCTCGGCCTCGATCAGGACGTCGCGCGGGATCTCGTAGGAGTTCAGTCCGGCCTCGCGGGCGATCTGCTGAAACGATTCGCTCAGCAGCTGGCGGAGGTGTTCCCGGTCATCGCCGAACTGGTCGAGGGCGGCCGGCGTGGGCACGACCACGGCCAGCAGATAGGACCGCTCGCTGTTGCCGTACACGAAGATCTGCCGGACCAGCGGGCTCGCCGCGAACTCGGACTCCAGTCGCGCGGTCGCCACGAACTCGCCCTGGGAGAGCTTCAGCACGCTCTTGCGGCGGTCCAGGATGGTGAACCGGTCCGGCCCGAGCTCCGCGACGATGTCGCCGGTCCGGTAGTAGCCGTCCTCGTCGATGATCTCCGCCGACAGCTCGGGCTGCTTGTAGTAGCCGGGCACGACGGCCTCGGACTTCAGCAGCAACTCCCCCCGCGGGTGCGGTGAGTCGGTCCTGTAGTAGCCGAGTTCGGGCACGTCGGCCAGCTTGTAGTCGATCACCGGTGGGCGGAGCAGCTTGTCGTCGACGGAGACGGCGGCGGCCTCGGTGGAGCCGTAGATGATGGTCAGCTCGAAGCCCAGCAAGGCCTCGACGAAGACCCGTAGTTCGGCCGAGAGCGGGGCGGAGCCGCAGCTGGCCCAGGCGAGCCGGCCGCCCAGGAGGTTCTCCCGCAGCTCGGCCAGGACCTCGGCCTCGACCGCCCGCCGGTCGGCGCCGGCGAGCTCCCGCCGGTCCAGCTCGCTCTGGTACTTCTGGTAGAGCATCTCGCAGACCCGTGGCACCAGCGACAGTTCGGTGGGCCGGACCAGTGCGATGTCCTCGAAGAAGGTCGACATGTCGCTGCTGGCCGTGAAGTAGCTGATCCCGCTGCGGGCGAGGGTGTTCTTCAGCGACGAGTGCCCGGCGACATGGCTCATCGGCATGTAGTTGATGTTGATCGCGAGGAGGTCGGAGAACAGCTTCGACCAGGCCCCGCCCCACATCGCGCTCAGCAGGGTGTCGGTGTACACCGCGCCCTTGGGCGTTCCGGTGCTGCCCGAGGTGTAGATCAGCATGGCCAGCGGGTCGTCGCCGTCCTCGGGGACGAACAACGGCGCGTCGGGCAGCGCGGATCCGCGGCCGACGACGTCCGCCAGGGTGTCGATCGCCACCTCGCGGCCGGCCTCTGCCAGGCGCTCGCGCGCGGCGGTGAACTTCTCGAACTGGTCGGTGACGTCCGGGTGGTAGTCGAAGACCACCAGCCGGCGGGCCGAGGGGTTAGCCAGCAGCAGTTCGACCGCGACGTGCAGCCGCTCGATGCTCGCCGCGACGACGAAGGGCTCGGTCTCCTCGACGATCGAGGCGAGTTGCGCCAGCGGGGCGCTGGTCTGCAGCGGGACGCTGACCACGCCGAGGTAGTTGCAGGCGAGGTCGACCACCGCGTAGTCGCCGCTGGCGAAGCCGAGCAGGGCGATCCGCTCGCCCGGTTCCAGCGGATGCTCCGGGTGCCGGTGCCATTCCGCGGCCACCGCGCGGACCCGCCCCCAGAGTTCGCTGTAACTGGTCGTTTCGTAGTGCGCCAGGAGGCGGAGCGAAACGCGGCCGGTGTCGGCGTCCCGCACGAACTCCTTCGCGCGTTCACCGATTGCGGGCCGGTCCGTGTGGCGCTGCATGACTTTTGCTAACGTTTGCGCAAGCCGCATTCTGGGTCTCCGCATCGCATCGCCGGCAGACTGCCGTGGCTGTTATTCGAAGGACCGGTGCTGGTCGGCCTGCACGCCGACGACGGCACACTCGTCTCCCGGACGCTCCGTCCATTGCTCCGAGTTCGTGCCCCGATGCTAACCAGAGCCGAACCGGGTTCCTGAACAAACGAACGACGATCTGTCAGGTCGGCCGTTTGCCGGGCCCCGTACGCCGAGTTCCCCCGGGCCCGCACAAAGTCCTTCGCCTGCGGTCTTGTTGCCGTCGGACCGGGTCGGCCGGCGGGAACTTCCGGCGCACCGCACCGCGGAGCGGGCGCATGCGACGCGGTCGAATGAGCCGACCGCGCGCCGCCGTCGATGACCGCCGTCCATGGCCGCCGACCGGGCCCGGAGAGCCGTAGTTGACACGCTTGCCGTGTTCGCCTTGCGCAGGTCTGGTTACTTAGGGCAGCATCAAGCTTATGCAATATAGCGCGTAGACAATTATCGCGGACGCGGGTTGAGCGCGCTCAAGATCATTCTAGTGGGAGGGATGTGCCCATGTCAGGCAGCTCGGCTCCGAGTGAACACCGGACGGGAGGCGACGCCTTGGCAGCACCCGAGGCGCCGTCCGAGACGGCAGCACCGGAGGTCCAGCAGGACTCCCTGCGCTGGTCGGCACGGTTATGGGTGTCGCTGCTGATCTTCAGCGGCGTGATCCTGCTCGACGGGCTCGACATCTCGATGATCGTGGTGACCATCCCCGAGATCCAGAACGAGCTCGGGATGACCGCGGCCACCGCCCAGTGGCTGGTCGGCGCCTACATCCTGGCCTTCGGCAGCTTCCTGCTGCTGGGCGGGCGGGTCGCCGACCTGTTCGGCCGACGCCGGGTGCTGGTGATCGCGATGGCCGCGTTCGCGGTCGTCTCGCTGTTCGGCGCGCTCGCCGACAGCTCGGTCCTGCTGATCGTCTCGCGCTTCGTCAAGGGCATGGCGGCGGGCTTCGCCGCCCCGGCCGCGATGTCGCTGCTGACCACGACGTTCCCCGAAGGGCCCCAGCGCAACAAGGCGTTCGGCATCTTCAACGTCTTCGAGGCGTCCGGCTACTCCTCCGGCCTGCTGGTCGGCGGCCTGCTCGCGGGCCTGAGCTGGCGGTCCATCTTCATCCTGCCGATCCCGCTCTCCGTGCTGCTGCTGATCGGCGCCCTGCGCTTCCTGCCGCCGGACCCGCCGCGCACCGAACGGCCGCGACTCGACATCGGCGGCGCCGCGACCCTGCTCGCCGGCACCCTCCTGCTGGTCTTCACCGTGGTCTCCGCCGCCGAGGCCGGCTGGGGCTCGGTGCGGACGATCGGCGGATTCGCCCTGTCGGCCGCCCTGTTGGCCGCCTTCCTGGTGATCGAGCGCAGCGTGAAGGAGCCGCTGATCCGGCTCGCCATCTTCCGCAACCGCAGCCTGGTGAGCGCCAACGTCAGCATCGCCCTGCTGTACGGCGGCGCGATGGGCTTCCAGTTCCTGCTCGCCCTCTACCTCCAGGACCTCCAGGGCTGGCGGCCGTGGCAGATGGCCCTGGTCCTGCTGCCGGCCGGCCTCATGGTGGTCATCATCGGTCCCAAGCTCGGCGCGCTGATGGAGCGGTTCGGCGTGACCAAGATCCTGATGGTCGGGCTGGTCGCCTTCCTCCCCTGCTACCTGCTGATGCTCTTCATCGGCCCCGAACCCGACCTCTGGCGCGTGCTGTTGCCCGCCTCCGTACTGTGGGGCGTGGGCTTCGCGCTCAGCATCGCGACGCTCATGGTCGCGGGCACCAACGGCGTCGCGGACGAGGAGCAGGGGCTCGCCGCCGGGCTGCTCAACAGTTCGCTGCAGGTCGGCGGCGCCTTCGGCCTCGCCGTCGTGACCGCGGTCATCATGCCCGGCACCGAGCTGTCGATGTTCTACCCCGGCCTCGCGGTCATCCTCGGCTTCGCCGTCCTCACGCTGATGGCGCAGTTGACCAACCGTCAGAAGTGACCGACCGGCGCGGCGGGCCGGAGCTCCGGTGACCGCCGCGCCGGACGCTCCGGCCCCGACCGGACGGTCGACCGGTCGGTGAGGGGAACCCGGTCAAAGGAGGTTGCCCGGTCGGCGACGGGAACCCGGTCGAGCACCCGCTCCATAGCGGCCCGTCAGCCGAACCGCGCCGGCTCCCGGCCGGACGCCCGCGCCCACACCGCCACCCGCTGGGCCGAGGGCCGCGCGCGCCACCTCCGCGGCCGCCAACTCCGGCCCGTACAGCACGCCGTACCCGAACACGTTGCCGGACCCGGCCGCCCGCTCCCGGAGCGCCGCCGCGGCCACCACCGCGTCCGGCCCGGCCGCCCGGACGGCGCCGTCCAGCCCGGCGAGCACCGCGGCCTGCACCCCGATCCGGTGGAGCACCACCGCACCCGCGGTGGTTTCGTGTGCGGCCATGCGCGTTCACCCCCTCACGTCGGGGTCGGCGGGACGCCTTCCAGGCTGGCCCGCGGCCCCCGGACGGGCACGGGGCCCGGGCCCGTCCGGGGGGCGGGAACCGGCCGAACCGGACTCAGGGCCTCAGTTGGACCGCCAGCGACATCGTGTAGCCGACGAGCGCGGCGAAGAAGCAGACCGCGGTGGCGTGCCGCGCGGTGAAGGGCAGCCCGGACAGCGAGGGGAAGAGCAGGACGGCGGTGCCCGCGGCCAGGTCGGCGATGTAGAGGCCGCCGGGCGGGACCACCCCGGTGGAGCGGGCGGCCCAGCCGGTGGCCACCAGGAAGCCGGTGAGCAGGATGAACCCCGAGAGCAGCCCGGAGCCGATGCTGGCCAGGGCGGGGTGCGGCTCGGGCGGATCCTCGCCCTCGGGGAGGGCGGGGCGCAGCCGGTGGGCGACGGCGAGTGCGGTCATCGCGACCGTCACGGCCGCGACGGCGCTGAGCAGGGGGCCAGGGTTCACCTGCGGCTCCTGGAGGTCGGGGGGTGGTGGCCGAGGACCGCGGCCAGCGCGGCCGGGACCAGCACGGCGAGGATCATGACGGTGGCCCAGACGGTCGGTTCGAGGGCGGGCGGCGCGGGCCCGCCGGCCGGGGGCGGGGGCGCGGCGACGACCGCGACCGTCGCGGACGGGCTCGGGGGCGGGGCGAGGACCGGAGCGGGAGGCGGGGCGGGAGCCGGGGTGGGAACCGGCCGCGGGGTCGGGGTGACGGTGGCCACGGTCGCCGGGGCGACCGCCGGGTGCTGCGCGGCGGCGGTCTCCGCGGCCGCCGGCCCGGGCACGGCGGACCGGGTCGGGGCGGGCGGCGTCGGGGCGGCCGACATCGGGACCGGCGGCACGGGCTGGGCGGATCCCGGAGCCGACGGCGCGGGCGAAGGTGTGGCCGAAGGCGGGTGCCCCGGTACCGGACAGTGGATCGGCGGCAGGTGGCTGAACGGCGGCACGGGTGGCACGGGAAGCACCGGAGGCCAGAACGGTGGCGGGGAAGGGAGCGAAGGAGGCCAGGGCAGCGGAGCGGGCACGAGGGCGGGAGGGGCCGGCACCGGCGCCGACGGCCGGGGCGGCCCCTGCACCGGAGAGTGCGCCTCGGCGGCGGCGGGCGGACGCGGGTGCGCCGCGCCGGTGGCGTGGTCCATCGCCCGATTGTCGGAGCGCCGCCCCCTCCGGCGGCAGCCCCTGACGCCCGCTCACCCCGGCTCCGGCGCCCAAACCCATCCCACCGGTGAACCCACCACCCCCGTACCGCAAACGAACGACCGATGACGGTCCATCTGTTCGCCGGTCGCCGCTCACCCGCCGACGCACCCTCGTGCGGCGTGTAAGCGTCGTGGCATACTCCGGGGCATGACGACTTCCACCCCTGCGACCAGGGCCCTGCGGGCCGCGGTGTTCACCGCGCTCGCCGTGCCGCTGTCCGCGCTGGGCCAGGTCGTCATCACCGGTCGTCCGCTGCCGCTCGCCCTGGTCGCCGCCGTGACCGTCATCGTCTTCCTGGTCGCGACCGCGCTGGCCGGCCGGGAGCGGCGGCTGCTGCACATCTCCGCCGTGCTGGTCCCGGTCGAGCTGCTGCTCAACACCACCTTCAACCTGGGCCAGGCCGGCTGCGGCCCGGTCCTGGGCGCCGGACACGCCCCCGCCCGCGGGATGAACCTGCTGGTCTGCGGCGGCGGTTCGGTGGACGGCTCGCTGTTCTCGGGGCCCCTGGGGCACACCGGGCCGGTCGCGCCCGCCGCCACCCAGCTGCTGGTCCTGCTGGCCCATCTGCTGGTCGCGCTGGCCGCCGCCGTCTGGCTGCGGCTGGGCGACGCCGCCCTGTCCGGTCTGGCCCGGGCGCTGCGCGCCCTGCGCCACGCGGTCGCGGCCCCGCTGCGGGCGCTGCTCCTGCTGCTGGCGCCGGTACCGCTGCGGCCGGTGCGGCGGGTGCCGCTGCCGGTCTCGGACCGCCCCCGGCCGCTCCGCGAGGCCGTGGTGCTCAGCCCGGCGCCGCGACGCGGTCCGCCGGCCTTCGCGCCTGCCTGCTGACACCCCCGTCCGGCTTCACGCCGGTCCGTAGGGCTCCCGGCCCGCGGACCCCGCCGGCCGGGCCGGCCCCGGGCCACCGCCCGGCACTCGCAGGCAGCGCGCCGACTCCCGAGTCCACCGACCCGGCCCCCTCGTGCCCGCGGCCTTCCGTGCCGCGCCGAGGCGGCCACCCAGGAAGCGCATGTCGCGCGCCGTGTCCAGGAGTTGACCCATCATGGCCCAGCCCACCGAACAGCCCGCCCGTAAGCAGTCCCAGCGCGTCAGCGCCCGCGAGCGGATCCAGGAGGCGCAGCTGCGCGAGCGCGCCGCCGCCAAGCGCCGGCAGCGGATCGTCGTCGGCGTCTCGATCGTCGCCGTCCTCGCCCTGGCCGGCGGTACCGCGCTGGCGATCAACGCGGCGGGCGGCGACGACCCGTCCAGCGCGTCCGCCGCCGCCGACCCGACCGCGCTGGTCGTCCCGGCCAACACCACCGGCCCCGACGGCACCGTGATCGTGTACGGCAAGCCGGACGCCGCCCACACCCTCCAGGTGTTCGAGGACTTCCGCTGCCCGGTCTGCAAGAGCTTCGAGGCGACCAACGGCGACACCGTCAGGAAGCTGGCGGACGACGGCACCGTCAGGGTGGAGTACCACCTGGCGGCGTTCCTCGACAAGAACCTCGGCGGCAAGGGCTCGCGCACCGCGCTCGCAGCCGTCGGCGCGGCGCTCAACGAGGGCGTCGACAAGTTCAAGCAGTTCCACGACGTGCTGTACGCCAACCAGCCCGACGAGCGCGAGGACGGCTTCGGCGACGTCAACCACCTGCTGGACCTGGCCGGCCAGGTGCCCGGTCTGAAGACGGACGCCTTCGTCAAGGCGGTGACCGACCGCACCTACGCCCCGTGGGCGAAGAAGGTCGCGGACGCCTTCAACGACAGCGGGGTGACGGGCACGCCGACGGTCAAGCTGGACGGCAAGCCGATCACCCTGTTCAGCGGGAACCGCGCCACCACGCCGGAGCAGTTCACCGCCCAGGTGAAGCAGGCCGCGGGCTTGCAGTGAGCACCACCGGCCCGGCCGACCACCCGGCCGGGCCGGCCCTTCACACCCACCGGAGTGCTCCGCGATGACCGCCCCGACTGCCGTGAACCCGCCCCGCTCCCGCTCCGCCGCCTCCCCGCCGCACGGCACGCCGATCGGCGCCGGCCGGGCGTTCGCCCTGTTCGTGTTCCTCGGCGGACTCCTCGGCCTCGCCGCCTCGGCCGTCCTCACCTTCGACAAGCTCCGCCTCCTGGAGAACCCGTCCTACGTCCCCAGTTGCAACATCAACCCGGTGATCAGCTGCGGGTCGGTGATGCGCACCGAGCAGGCGGAGGTCTTCGGCTTCCCGAACCCGCTGCTCGGCCTGGCCGCCTTCGGTGCCGTCGCCGCGGTCGGCGCCGGGCTGCTGGCCGGCGCCGCCTACCGGCGCTGGTTCTGGCTGGCCCTGCAGGCCGGCACCCTGGCCGGCGTGGTCTTCGTGCACTGGCTGATCGACCAGGCGCTGTACGACATCGGCGCGCTCTGCCCGTACTGCGTGGTGGTCTGGGCCACGGTGGTGCCGCTCTGCTGGTACACCACGCTGCACAACCTGCGCTCCGGGGTGATACCCGTCGGTCCCCGGCTGCGACCGGTGGTCCGCGAGGCCGCCCGCTACCACTGGGCCCTGCCGGTGCTGTGGGCCGCGGTGATCGCCCTGCTGGTCCTCAACCGGTTCTGGTCCTACTGGAGCACCCTGCTCTGACGCCCCCCGGAGAACGCCCCCGCCCCGAGAACGACGTCGGCCTCCAGGACCCGTGGGGGGTCCTGGAGGCCGACGTCGGGTACCGGCCCCCGGGCGGGGGACCGCGCTCAGGAGGCGCGGTGGAACCGCTGGGGAAGCGTCCCCTTGCGCCACAGCTGGTCGAGGCGCTCGAAGAAGCCGTCGGAATCGGCGGAGACCACGCGCCGCTCGTCCGCGGTCATCCGGGCGAACGGGTCGTCGAACGCGAGCTTCTTCGGCTTGACGCCGACGGAGCTGCACATCCGGCGGCACGCGTGGCACCACGTCCGCCAGAACAGCACCGGGCGGCCCGCCCTGCTGCCCTCGTAGACGTAGCTGCGCACCGCGACCTTCCGGCAGACCGGGCACTCCTTCTCCGACTGGTCGTCGACGAAGTTCGGCTGGGTCGCCAGCTGACGGATCTCACTGTCGATGTAGGACTTCATTCCGGTGCTCCCACTGCTCTCCTACTTCCTCCCCTTCGTCCGGCGGAGGTACTCGGCGTAGCGCTTGTCCGCGTAGGCCTCGGCCTGGGCCTCCATGTCGGGCAGGTGGCCGTTCTTGTGATGGTAGAGCTCGTGGAGGATCGTCCTGAGGGCCGTCTCCATGTCCCGCAGCCCCTCCGTACTGATCTCGATCAGCGGGAGCTTGTTCGGCCCGACGACGGCGACCCGCAGCGCGTTCCCGTTGCCCTTCCCGGTGAAGGGGCTGCTGCCGAGGGCGACGGAGTTGGGGTGCTCGATCTTCGGGACGTGGACGATGTCGTACCCCTTGACGCTCATCCCGGCCCGGCCGAGGGCGATCCGCACCGACTTGATGCTGACGCCGGTCCGGGCCGCCGCCTCGGACCCCCCGCCGGTCGCGGCGGCCGAGGTGCCGCCTCCGCCCGGCGTGCCGCCGGTGCCGGTGGGCGTGTCTCCGGTCGCGGCGGGCTCCCCGCCGCCGCCGTCGCCGGAGCCCTTCCCGCCCTCGGGCGCCTTGTCGGCCTTGCCCCCGCCGCCGGGTTCGCCGGGCTCCTTGCCGGTGCCCGACTTCGGGTTGCTGGGGCCCTCCGTCTTCGGTGTGGTGGGCGCGGGTTCCGCCTGCGGGGCGGTCGTGGTCGGCAGGTCGCCGTCCACGAACTTCCGGACCGCGCTGATGAAGCCGTCGCCCTCCGACATCGCGAGCTTGATGGCCTTGGCGCTCTTGAAGCCCCAGATGGTGCCCTTGACGAGGCCGACGCCGTCGATGGCCAGCGAGCCGATGGTGCCGGTCCACTGACCGGCGACGTAGGCGGTGGAGCTGGAGTCGGTGTCGAACAGCTCGGCCAGCGGGTCGTCGTCGACGTAACCGGTGTGGCCCAGCTTGTACGGGGTGTCGTTCTCGTAGTCGAAGATCTCGTTGAAGACCTCGTTGTCCCCGTTGTAGCAGTCCGCGGCGGCGTTCCACCCGTCCGAGAGGGTGTTGACGCTCCACTGCCACGGGTCGCCGACGACGGAGTCGCCGACGCCGGTGAAGAAGCCCCCGATGTCGTCGAGGCTCCACCACAGACCGGTCGGGTCGCTGCCCGAGACCGGGTTGTTCGCGGCGTAGGTGTAGCCGCCCATCTGGTTGGGATCGCCGGCCTCGAAGACCGGGTCCACCGACAGGAAGCGGCCGAGCACCGGGTCGTACTGGCGGGCGCCGAGGAGGTCCAGGCCGGTCGTCGGATCGGCCGGCTTGCCCAGGAAGCCGTGGTTGTCCGCCCAGGAGGCCGGGGCGGGACCGCGCTGGTTGCCGTACGGGTCGTAGGCCCGGCGGGTGATCGCCAGCGTCTTCGCGTCGACCTGGAGCTGGGCGGTGCCCTGCGGATTGGTCGGCTGGTAGCTGATGGTGCCGTTGCTCGCCCGGACGATGGTCGTGCCGTCGGGGCAGCTGTAGTACCGCAGGGCGCTGACGGCCTTGGTGGCCTTGTCGAGGGTGAGCTGCTCCGTGCCGCCGAACAGGTAGAGCGTGGTGCTGGTGGGCCCGCGCTGGAGGAGCAGCGCGCCGTCGGCGTCGTAGAGGTAGGTGGTCTCCTTCCCGTCGGTGGTGATGCCGGAGGTCGCGCCCTCGGCGTCGTAGCTGATGACCTGGTCGAGCGGCGCCGCTCCGGTACCGACCCGCCTGGTGGTGTTGCCCGCGTTGTCGTACGTCGGGGTGAGCGTGCTGGTGCCGGTCGTCGGGTTCGAGGTGACGATCCCGGTCGCCGCGTTCGGCCGGGTGGTCGGCGTCGCGCCGGCCACCGGGTAGCTGCTGGACTGCGTGGTGTCCTTGGCCGCGTTGCCGGTCACGTCGTGCTTGACCTGGAGCGTGCGGTCACCGAGCAGGTCGTACTGCCAGTCGGTCCAGTACGGGGCCGGGCCGCCGATGGTCGAGGGACCGGGCGTGCTGGTCTTGCAGGCGGCGAGCTGCCCGGCCGTCGGGCTGGTGATCCCCTTCGTGTCGGTCCAGGCGGTGGTCAGCCGGCGCAGTGCGTCGTAGCTGAAGCACTGGGTGTCGGTGACCCGGTCGGCACCGCCCGAGGACTGGGTCTCGGAGACGGTGGTGAGGTTGCCCACCTGGTCGTAGCCGTAGGTGGTGTCGGAGATCGGGTTGACGGTGTTGTTCTGCAGGGTGACCCGGTTGGTGGCCAGCCGGCCGGTGACCTGGTCGTAGGTCTGCGCGGTGCGCAGCTGCTTGGTCGGGGTGCCGATGGTGGTCTGCAGGACCTGGCCGAGCGGGCTGTAGCTGGTGGTGTTGACGTAGGGGGTGGTCGGCGAGCCCATGGAGACCAGGCCGCCCTGCAGGTTGTAGCCGAAGCCGACGGTCTCCTCGGCCAGACCGCCCGCGGCCCCGAAGGTCGTCGAGCCGAGCAGGCCGACGGTGTCGGTGTAGCTCGCGGCCGTGGTGTACGTGCCGGCGAGCTTGCCCTCGCCCACCGGGACGGTCACCGTGCTGCCGGTCGGCTGGTACGCGGTCGTGTACCCGTCGATCCGGGTGACGTAGGCGTCGCCGGCGCGGCCGTTGACGTACCGCGTCGTGGCGTCGGGGTAGCCCTTGGCCTTGGCGTCGAAGCTCCACTCGGCGAGCAGCTTCGTCTGGTCGGTGGTGCTGGTCCCCGCGTACTTCGCGGTGGTGCGGCCCATGCCGTCGTAGACGTACGACAGCCACTGGCCCCGGCCGTCCCGCGCCCTGGCGAGCCGGCCGAGGTCGTCGTACTCCTTGACCGAGGTGCCGCTGTCGGGGTCGGTCTGCGACACCAGCTGACCGCGCAGGTCGTAGGTGTAGCTCCAGACGTTGCCGGCGGTGTCCTTGACCGACGCGACGTCGCCCCTGGCGTCGAAGGTGTAGCTGGTGGTGACGTCGGCGCTGCCGACGGCGCCGACGGGCCCGGTGGACCAGACGACCGCGTTGGACGCGTTGGACACCGCGACCACGCCGTCGCCCCGGACCATGAGGTAGGCGCCGGTGGCACCGGTCGTGCCGCTCCTCCAGAGCCGCGCCGTCCTGGTCGCGTTCTGGACCACGAAGTCGCCGTCGGCCTGCATGACCGCCACGGCGCCCGGGTTGCCGGACGTGCCCGAGGACCAGAGCGTCCGGCCGTCGGCGAGCCCGGTCAGCACCAGGTTCCCGTCCGCCCGCATCGCCAGCCGGACGCTCTTGGACACCACCGACGTGCCCGAGGCGATCACCGTGCCGGCGGTCAGCTTCCGGTCGGGGGTGTCGTCGTGCACGACGGTCGAGGTGGTGCGGCCGAGGCCGTCGGTGTAGGTCGTCGTGCGCGCCGCACCGACCGTGGTGTCGACGCGGTCGGCACCCGGGTAGGACGTGCCGGACTGCCACAGGGTGCTGGCGAACGAGACCTGCTGGACCGAGACCGGCCTGCCCTGTCCGTCGTAGGCGGTCCTGGTCACCGACGGGCCGGTGTTGTTGGTCTCCGCCCACATGCCGGTGCCCGCCTCGTGCGCGGCGTCGGTGTAGGGGGCGATGTTGGAGACGGCCCAGCCGTGCGAGTCGTAGAAGCTCGACGACACGAGGCGCCCGGCGGAGTTGTCCGCGGTCGTGGTCTGGCTCTGCCGCGGCCTCAGCAGCCCGTCGTAGTAGGTGACGGACTTGTTGTACGAGCCGTTCTCGCGCAGGGTCTCGGTGGTGACGGCGGAGGGGTCCGGCTTGTCGCCGGCACCGTGCACGTCGTAGCCGAACTTGCGGTCGGGGCTCTGGGTCGCCTTGCTGCGGCCCGGCGTCCACACCTTGGTGCGGCGGCCGAGCGCGTCGAACTCGACGTCGGTGATCCGGCCGTTGACGTCGACGGCGTGCGTGACGGCGCCGCGCGCCACCGAGATCGTGCTGGTGGCCACCCAGCCCAACGGGTTCCTGGTCGACAGCGAGTCCGGGAGGACGCCGTCGGCCGGGAGGTAGGCGGTCGTGGTCGCGGCACCCACCGCGTCCACCGTCTTGGTGACGCGGCCGTACTTGTCGTACTCCAGCCCGCCGAGCGACTGGTAGGACGGCTGCCCGGGGGCGGTGTACGACTTGATGGACTGGGTGCCGGTCACCAGGCCGAGCGAGCTGCCGTTGCGGCCGAGCACGCCGTAGGCGGCCGGGTCCGGCACTCCGGCGGCGCCGTCGTAGAAGAAGCGCTTGCCGTAGAGCGTGGTGGTCCCGCCGGGTGTGGTGCCGCACGGCCCGGCGACGGTGAGGACCTCGCTCGGGTAGATCAGCATCATCGGATTGGCGGCGGGTGCCGGGGCGTATTCGGTGGTGGTGCAGGTCTGCTGCCCCGAGGCCGCCAGGTCGCCCTTCTCGTCGACCTGGTGGACCCGGCCGAGGTCGTCCATGGTGGTCACGGTCTGCACGGTCCGCCACGAGCCGTCGGACAGCAGGCCCAGCGAACGGGCCGAGGTCGAACGGACCTGGTGGGCCTTCAGGTCGGGGAGCGTGGACAGCTTCGCGGGTGCGGGGTCCTCCGAGGTCCAGGCCGTCCGGGCGGCACTGGCGGTCTCGGCGACCGTCGGCGGGTCGGCCAGCGTCTTGGCGACGACGCTGCCGCCGGCCTTGGTGAAGGTCTGCGTCTCGTAGGGGGCACCGGCCGACCAGGGGTTGTCGGTGATCTCCTCGTTGAGCGAGTTCCGCACCTTGACGGTGCGCCTGGTCCCGTCCGCCTTGTAGTCGCCGTCCATGCCCTGGAGGTAGGAGACGACGCTCTGGGTGATCGGGTCCGGGGCGGCGCCGGTGGTGGTGGTGACGGTGCGGTAGCCCCGGAACTGGTTCCAGGTGCGGTGCTGGTCGTCGGTCAGGTCGGAGTCGTCACGGTGCCAGGCGGCGCCGTCGCTGTAGGCGTAGTTGGTCACCTTGGCCGGCGAGCCGGCCTTGGTCCGGTCGCTGTCGGTGACCTGGGCGACCAGGGTCTTGTGGAACCAGTCCTCGATCGGGTCCTTCCCGCCGGGCGTCGTCCACCAGACCGGGTAGCAGGCCATGGTGTTGGCGTCGGCCGAGGCCGGCATGGTGTTCTTCTCGCGCGAGCACTCCGGCGCCCGGTAGGTGACCGCGACGGATTCGCCGGTCTCGGTCTGGATGCTGGAGACGCGCGGGTGGAACAGCGGCGGGGCGGCCGGAGAGAGGCCGTCGACCCGGTTGTCCATCTCGATGCCGGTGAAGGTGACCGGGTCGAGGGTGAGCGGGCCGCCGCCGCCGGCGGAGGTGTCCCGGCCGGTGTGGACGATCTCGGAGAGCCACATCACGGACTGCAGCGCGCCGGCGTTCGTCGGGTCCTGGGTCTTGCCGGTGACCGGGTCGTAGGTGCCGCCGGCATCGGAGAAGACCTGCTTCAGCTCGAAGCTGTCGACGTCCTGCCAGCCGGATCCGGTACGGACCTTGGTGTCCACCGACTTCAGCCGGAAGGTCGACCAGAAGGTCGGTCCGCCGGTGAGGCAGACCCCGTCGGTGTCGTCGTCCTCGACCTTGTTCTTGTCGGTGGCGAGGCAGGTCAGGTCGTACGGCGTGTCCGGCCAGTTGGTCGCGGTGTCCCGCGACAGGTTGTCGAGGGTGCAGACGCTGTCGGAGGTCGTGCAGCGCTGCGCCGCGTTGAACACGACCTTGGCGGCGGGCTCGCGGCCGGCCTGCGCGTCCGTCAGCTGGTAGCCGTAGGAGATCTGGGTGAGGCGGCCGCCCCGGGTGTACTGGGTGAGGGTGCCGCCCTTGTCGTCCTTGGCGACCTGGCCGTAGCCCATGTTGTAGTAGTTGGACTCGGTCGACCAGTCGTAGCGCTGGACGTTGCCGTGCGGGTCCACGGCGAAGTCGAGGTTGAACCGGTAGCCGACCAGCTGGTCGCACCGCGAGTCATTGCCGTCGGCGGAGTCGTGGCACGGGTCCTCCGCCTTCGGGTGGTAGACCGGCACGCCCCAGGCGCTGTTGGTCGCCGTGTCCGACGTGGTGCCCGGCGCGTGGTTCAGGCCCAGGTAGTACGCGGTGCCGTCGGTGGTGGTGACCTTGAAGTACTCACCCTGCCAGAGGCCGTTGGTGGCCCCGGTCAGCCGCTCGATCCTCGTGCCGTCGTCGTTCTGCAGCCGGTAGCCGCCCGAGGAGTCCCGGAGCAGCTCGCCGGTGTGCGAGCCGAGCGAGATCGTGGCGTTCCAGCCGCCCCAGCACTCGTCCCCGGAGTCCTCGATGCCCTGGTCCTTGCACGCCTTGTAGGAGCGCTCGATGAAGCCCGGGCTGTAGCCCCAGCCGTCACCGATCCACGAGGACTGCGAGTTGCGGGCCGAGGTCTCGCCGTCCACCGACTGCGAGTCGTAGGCGAGGGTGACCGCGGGCGCGGCGCCGCCGAGCGACGGCGGCACGGTGATCGGGTAGGCGTAGGTGAACGCGCCGGAGGCGGAGGCCGTCCAGGCGCCCGAGGCGGACAGCGAGGTCGCCCCGTAGTCGCCCTGCGAGCCGCCGGAGCCGGCGACCGCCGCGACCGCCATGGTGGCGCCGGCCGAGCGCGCGGCCGACGACGCGGCGGCGAAGCCGCTCGTACCGGTCCGCACGTCGGAGGCGACCGCGACCGTACCCGACAGCGTCCGGGCCCGCGGGTCGTTGGTGAACTCGATCGGCGTCTGCCGGCGGCACTCCGCGCGCTGCGGCGTCGTCAGTGCACAGCCCGGCAGCGCGACCAGCCGCAGCCGGGAGGCCCAACCGCCGCCGTACGCCTGCTCGATGGAGCTGTAGTCGAGCGACACCGAGACGCCGCCCACTCCCGGCCTGCCGTCACCGCGGGCCAGTCCGACCAGGAGCCCGTCGACGCCGGCGGCCTTGGCGCCGCTCCGGTCGGCCAGCCGGACCTCGACCGAGGAGAGCGGCGCGACCGGGGCGACCGGGGCGATCAGGCGCCCGGACCGCGGGCCGAGCGCCGAGGTCGGGACGGCGGACACCGAGACCGGGGTACCGCCCGCCTTCAGGCGCCCGGTGGCCGGCGAACCGCCGAGGTCGACGGTGGCGGTGGAGCCGCCGGGCCAGCGGGCCGCCTCCGGGGTGTGCGTCCGGAGCTCCCGGGCGCCCTTCGGAACGGCCGGCTTCGGGGCGGGGCGCGCCGCGCCCACCGGCCCCCCGGGCACCTTCGGTTGCTGGGGGAGCGGGTCGGCCGACCATATCTCGCCGGTGTAGCGGTAGGGGCCTACGAGGACGTCGGTGGCCACCGCCAGCGGCGTCGCCAGCGAGAACGCGGCAACCGTCGCCATCGCGACCGTCCCCCGTCTCGCCCATCCCCTCCCCCGGGCAGCACGAGACCATCGCACTTTCGCGCGCATCGTGAATCATCCCCCTATTAACAGTTTTGGACGGCCCCGGGGCTGATGCACCATCACGCGATCCCGCCCCTGGCCAGGGCGAACCGTATTGCCACACACGCATCACCGGCAATACCCTTCCCCGGCAGTCACATCGCTCACAACAATCACACCCGACCCAGGGGTTTCGACGGGTCAGGTGTCCGATGCCTGCGATGTGGCCAAATCCACTGCCCGCCAGGGGGGTTGTGAATCCCCCCGCGAAACGGTCGCGGGCACCAGACACATTCGAAGGATCTTTCGTGGGGGAAAACACCCGCGTCCCACGCGGTGGGACGCGATCGCCAGGACGTCGGCTCGCGCTGACGGCGGCGCTCGCCGGCCTGATACTCGGCACCGCCGGCCCGGCCCTGGCCGATGACCGGCCCGCGGACCGGCCCGCCGTCTCCGACTCACCGATGAGGGCGGCCTCCGAACGCGCGAAGAAGGAGCGGAAGCCGGTCGCGGTCGAGGAGTTGACCTCCGAGACGACCCAGACGGTGGCCAACGCGGACGGCACCTTCACGCTGACCGACCACGTCCAGCCGGTCCGGGTGAAGCGCGACGGCTCCTGGTCGGCCGTGGACGCGACCCTGGGGAGGAACGGCGACGGCACCTTCTCGCCGAAGGCCACCCCGGCCGGGCTGGCCCTCTCCGGCGGCGGCTCCGGCCCGCTGGCCACGCTCACCGACGCCAAGGGCCGCCGGCTCTCCGTCACCTTCCCGGTCGCCCTGCCCGCTCCGGCCGTCACGGGTGACAGCGCGACCTACGGCAACGTCCTGCCCGGCGTCGACCTGCGGGTCATCGCCAACGACCAGGGCGGCCTGCGCGAGGTCCTGGTCGTCCACGACGCCACGGCCGCCGCCGACCCGGCGCTGAAGTCCCTGAAGCTCGCGGTCGCCACCAGCGACGGGCTGACCGTGGCCGCCGACGAGAACGGCTCCGTCACCGCGCGGACCACCGACGGGACGACGGCGTTCACCGCGCCGACCCCGGTCATGTGGGACTCGTCGACCACCGCCGGTACGGTCGCGGCGCGGCCCGCCCAGGCACCCGCCCCGGCGGCGCGCAAGGGCGAGCTCAGGTCGGCCCGCGTCGACGAGGCGCCGCCCGCCGCGCCCGCCCCCACCCGCTCCACCGAACGCGAGCCCGGCACCGGCGCGCAGCTCAAGCGGATCGCCGTGACGGCCGAGCCCGGCGCACTGACCCTGGTACCCGACGCCGGGCTGCTGACCGGCCCGGACACCGTGTGGCCGCTGTACATCGACCCCTCGGTCAGCCCGGTGACCAACGGCACCAGCCACTACGCCACGGTCCGGGAGGGCTGCCCCGGCATCGTCGCCTACGACGAGCCGCAGGACAACGGCCAGGGCGCCGGCTACCAGCACTGGAACGACTGCCAGGGCCTGTACCGGTCCTTCTACCAGATCGACACCAGCAACCTGACCGGTGACATGGTGGTCTCCCGGTCGGAGTTCCACATCACCGAGACCTACGGTGCGTCCTTCGACTGCAACCACACCGCGCCGGTGTCCCTGGCCACCGTCAGCGAGCTCGCGACCGACACCAAGTGGTCCAAGCAGCCCTGGGTGACCGGCGACGGGTGGCTCGGCGGCGCGCAGTACCCGAAGAGCTCCAACATCTCGAACCACTGCGGCAACCACGAGGCCGTGTTCAACGTCACCGGCCAGATGCAGAAGCTCGTCGGCCACAACTCCAACTGGACCGTCGGCATCTTCGGCAACGAGACCAAGTCGTCGGGCAACAACGACTTCATGCGGTTCAACACCAATCCGTACGTGGTCACGGTGTTCGACATCGCGCCCAACGCCCCCGACATGATCAGCGTCAGTCCGCAGCCGCACAGCCCGGACAGCAACGGCTGCGACGGCGTGAACATCGGCTGGATCGGCAACTCCGGCACCACCGGCAGCGCCTCCAACATCACCCTGAACGCCCGGCTCTCCACCAAGATGAGCGGTGTCAACCTCCAGGCCATGGCGCACGTCTGGGACAACATGTCCAACGACGGCGGTGGCAACCCGGCCAGCAAGTCCTGGCCGTGGAGCGCGTCGGTGAGCAACTGGGGCACCGTCTACGACAACGTCGGCTTCACCGTCGAGGACGGCCACCAGTACGGCTGGAACATGATCGCCAGCGACGGCACCCTGACCGGCCCCAGCTCCCCCTACTGCTACTTCAACGTCGACCTGACCCCGCCGAGCATCCCGACGGTCGCCGACAACGCGGCCTTCCCGCCGCTCGGCAGCGACCGGACGCCCACCGGCCACGCCGGCGCCACCGGGGCCAAGGTGCGGGTCACCGCCAACGACCCGGTGCCGGGCGGCTGCACCCGCGGCAGCTGCGTCAGCAGCGGGATCGACCGGTTCGAGTACTCGCTGGACGCCAACATCCCCGGCGGCGGCCCGTCCGTCCCCGCCGTCCAGGCGGCCGGCGGCACCGCGACCGCGGACGTCCCGATCAGTGTGAGCAGCGCCCAGTGGGGCACCCACACGCTGTTCGTGCGCGCCGTCGACAAGGCCGGCAACACCCAGGGCACCGTCGCCCAGTACAGCTTCTTCGCCCCGTTCGACCCCAGCGCCAAGGTGGCCCCGGGCGACCTGAACGGCGACGGGGTCCCGGACCTCGCCGCCACCACGACCGCCGGCGACCTGGTGCGCGTCCCGGGTGGCGGCTCCACCGAGGACCTCGAAACCATCTCCACCCCGGCGACCAGCCCGGACGGCACCGGCTGGAACAACTACCTGGTCGCCCACCGCGGCACCCTCACCGCGGCCATGGCCGACGACCTGTTCGCCTATCAGAAGACGACCCACAAGCTGTACCTGTACCAGAACGACGCCAACACGGCGGGCGGCACCACGGGCCACTTCACGCTGACCCAGAACGTCGTCCCCCTCAACAACTCCGCGGGCTGCCCCGCCAAGGGCTCGGACGGCACCTGGAACAAGGTCACCCAGATCCTGGCACCCGGCAAGCTCGCCCAGATGGCCGACGTACCGGACCTGGTGACGGTCGACAACGCGGAGCTCTGGTACTTCCCGGGTACCTACCAGGCGGGCTGCAACCTCGCCGCGGGCGTGAAGATCGGCACCGGTGACTGGTCCCGCACCACCCTGCTCGCACCGGGCACGGTGAACGGCGTCCCCACCCTGTGGGCCCGCGAGAACGCCACCGGCGCCGTCAGCAGCTTCCCGCTGACCTTCGACGGCAACGGCGTCCCGACCACCCGGATCACCGCTCCGACCAGGGCCCCGCTGACCTCCGGCGTGCTCGACACCGCCGGTAAGAACATGTGCCTGGACATCAACGGCTCGAACACCGCCAACGGCACACCGGCGCAGATGTACAGCTGCAACACCACCGACGCGCAGAGCGCCGCCCTCGGCACCGACAGCAGCGTCCACCTGCTGGGCAAGTGCCTCGACGTGAGCCGCGGCGGCCTCGACAACGGCAGCCCGGTCCAGCTCTGGGACTGCAACGGCACCGGCGCCCAGAAGTGGGTCCCCGGTCCGTTCGCCGGCTCGCTGCTCAACCCGCAGTCCGGCCGGTGCCTGGCCGACCCCGCGGCGTCCAACACGCCCAGGACCCAGCTGATCCTCTGGGACTGCCTGACCGACCACGCCGAGCAGGTCTGGGCCGCGACCACCACGGGCAAGGCCCTGCCGCCGGCCCAGCCGGTCCTCCCGACCGGCCTCGGCGACCGGCTGGCCCCGACCGTGGCCTCCCCCGGTGACGTCGACGGCGACGGCAACCCCGACCTGTACGGGACGTCCGCCACCGGCACCGTCACCCGGCTCCCGGGCGCCCGGACGCCGGCCGCCCAGGCGGCCGACCGCTGGAGGCTGACCGACACCACCGACAGCCGGCGGGCCAACGACCTGACCGTGGCCGGCGGAGCGGCCGTCGGCCCCGACGCCACCCGGGGCACGGTCCTGAACCTGCCCGGCGGCACCGGCTACGCGGTCAGTGCCAGCGGCTCCGTCGACACGCGCAAGAGCTACACCGTCTCCGCCTGGGTCAAGCCCGGCGACCTGGCCAACACCTCCGTGTTCGTCAGCCAGGGCGGCACCAACAACGTCGGCCTCCAGCTGTACTACTCCGCCTGGGCGCACGCCTTCGCGTTCGGCCGCAACGTCGACGACTCGGCCGTCGACACCTTCAACGCCGTCTACGGCCCGACCACCGGCGGCCTCAGCCCCAGGCTCAACACCTGGACCCACCTGACCGGGGTCTACGACGCCGGCACCAAGCAGCTCCAGCTCTTCGTCAACGGCGCCGCGGCCGGTGCCGCGGCCTACGCCGGCACCGAGTGGAACGCCACCGGGCCGGTCCAGATCGGCCGGCGGGTCCTGGCCGGCGGGTACGCCCAGTACGCGACCGGCTCGGTCGGCGACGTCGTGATCGTCCCGTCCGCGCTGCCTGCCACCGCCGCCGCGGCGCTGGCCACCGACACCGCCCAGTTCGACGCCCCGGTGCTGCTCGGCGACGTCCACCGGCCCACCGACCGGTGGAGGCTCACGAACTCCGCCGACGAGATCCGGCCGGCCAACAGCCTCACCGTCTCGGGCTCGGCCTCGTTCGTCAACGACACCACCCGCGGCACCGTCCTCGGCCTGTCCGGCGCCACCGACGCGCTGGCCACCACCGGCGGCCCGGTCGTCGACACCGCCAGGAGCTACTCCGTCTCGGCCTGGGCCTACCTGACCGGGACGAACGACTACGCGACCGTGGCGGCCCAGTCGGGTACCAGCGTGAGCGCCTTCTACCTGCAGTACTCGAAGGCCTTCAACGCCTGGACGTTCGTCTCGCCGTCCGGCGACTCGACCGGACCGGCCTCCTACCCGGCCGCGTTCGCGAGCACGCCGCCGGCCCTCAACACCTGGACCCACCTGGTCGCCACCTACGACGCGCCCGGCCAGACCATGAGCCTGTACGTCAACGGCAAGCTCGCGGCCACCGCCGTCAACTCCACTCCGTGGGCCTCCACCGGCCCCCTGACCATCGGCTCGGCCAAGAACGGGAACAGCTTCCCCGGCCGGATCAGCGACGTCCAGACCTGGACCAGCGCGCTCTCCCCGGCCGCCGTCGCCTCGCTCGACTCGGAGCAGCCCGTGCTGACCCAGCTCGTCTGACCCAGCTCGTCCGACCCGCTGGGCCGGTCCATGACGTCGGCCTCCGGGACCCGCCAACGGTCCCGGAGGCCGACGTTGTGCTGTGTGGCGCCCCTGCGGACGGCTAGCCGAAGACCGCCCGGCGGAAGGCGTTGCGCAGGTCGGTGAGGGGCTGGGTCTCGCGGCTGTAGTGCACCTTGTTGGTGAGCAGCAGCGCCCAGCGGCCGAGCCGGCGGGAGACCCAGATCCCGGTGCCGGTGAAGCCGTAGTGGACGAAGGTGCCGTCGGCGGGGTCGGTGCCGGGGGCGCAGAGCCAGGACAGGCCGCGCGCGGGGGCGAGTCCGCCGGTCTGTTCGCGCAGCGACTCGGCGATCCAGGGTCCGGCCCAGGGCAGCGCGGCCGGCGGGTCGACCAGGGCGGTGAGGAAGCGTTCGAGGTCGCGGGCGGTGGAGAAGGCGCCCGCGTTGCCGCAGACGCCGCCGAGCAGCCGGGCCGAGGGGTCGTGCACCACCCCGCGCAGCGGGGCGCCGACGGCCCGGTCGTACTCGGTGGGTGCGGTGCGGGCGGCCGACGCCGGACCGAGCGGGCCGAAGCGGGTGTCGGTCATGCCGAGCGGGCGCCAGACCTGCCGTTCGGCGAGCGCGTCGAGCGGGGCGCCGGCCAGGTCCTCGACCAGGTGGCCCAGCAGCACGGCGGCACGGTCGGTGTACTCGACGGCGGTGCCGGGCGGGCGGTGCAGCGGGGCGGCGACGACGCCGGCCCGGATCGCCGCCCGGTCCCGGCCGTAGCGCTGCTCGAACTCCGTGCGCAGCGGCAGTCCCGCCGTGTGGGCGAGGAGTTGACGGGCCGTCACGCGCCCCGTCGGCTGCCCCGCGGCCGGCGGCCAGTAGTCGCCGAGCGGGCGGTCGAGCGGGAGCCGGCCGGCCTGCCGGAGCGCGCCCGCACACGGCCAGAGGGCGACGATCTTCGTGAGGCTGGCGAGGTCGAAGAGCGTGTCGGGCCCCATCTCCAGCCCCTCGTACGGGCCTTGGCCGAGCACCCCGACGGAGCCCCGGCCCCGCCCGCCGGCGGCGTCGCCGACGGCCCAGACGCCGCCCGTGCCGACCCGGCGCAGCCCCGCCTCCACCAATCGCTCCAACTCGCCACCGGGGGCGCCGAGCACGGCCGGCGGGTCGGGGGCCGCGGCCCGTACCGGCTGCTCGTCCACGCCTGCCCCCGCCCGCTCGGCCACCGGTCCGCCCGGAGCCTACCCAGCGGGCGGGCGGTCAGACGGCGGGCACGCCGCCGAACTCCTTGCCGAGGCAGATGCTCTGCGGGTGGTCGCGGTAGATGCCGAACTTCTGGATCGGGTCGTAGCCCTCGGATCCGTAGAGCGCGACCGCCTCGGGCTGCTCGGTCCCGGTCTCCAGCACGAACCTGGTCCGGCCGGCCTCGGCGGCGGTCTGCTCCAGGCGGCGCAGCACCGTCCGCGCGAGGCCGCGCCCGCGGGCCCGGGGGACGACGAACATCCGCTTCAGCTCGGCGTCGCCGTCGCGCAGGCCGTGCGGGCCGGCCTGCTTGGCGCGCCAGCCGCCGCAGGCCACCGGCCGGCCGTCGAGGTAGGCGATCAGGAACAGACCGGCCGGCGCCTCGAAGTCGTCGGGGTGCAGCTCGGTGAGGTCGCCCTCGCCGTAGCGGCGGACGTACTCCTCCTGCACCTCCGCCGAGAGGCGCTGGGCGTCCGGGTGGCCGTAGCCGGTGACGCGGATCTCGATGATGTCGCCCTTGCCGTCCCGCAGCTCGGCGGTCCCCGTGATGCTCTCCATGGTTGAAAAGCCTACGACCTCGGGTCAGCGGCCCTCGAACCGGGCGACCAGCTCCTCCTTGCCGAACATCCGGGCGGTGTCGACGGCGGACGGCGTACCGGCCGTCGGGTCGGCGCCGCCCGCCAGCAGGGCGGTCAGCACGTCCTCGGCGCCCTTGAAGACGGCGCCGGCCAGCGGGGTCTGGCCGCGGTCGTTGGCCCGGTTCGGGTCGGCGCCGCGCGCCACCAGGGCGGTGACGGTGGCGGCGTGCCCGTGGTACGCGGCGAGCATCAGCAGGGTGTCGCCGCGGTCGTTGGTCAGGTTGGCGGGCGCGCCGGCGTCGACGTAGGCGGCGAGGGTGTCGGTGTCACCGGCCCGGGCCGCGTCGAAGAGCTTCCCGGCCAGCTCGATCACCTCGGAGTCCGGGGCGTCGGCGGGCTGCTGGCTGGCGGCGTCGGTCATGGCGGGCCTCTCCTGGGCGTTCTCGGGCACCCCGGGCCTCGCCCGGGAGCTTCTCGGTCTGTCGGTCGCGCGTACCGCACCGTAGCGGCCCGGCGCGCGGACGATCCAGCGCGCGTCCGGACTTCGGACGCCGGCCGGACCGCGGCATTCCCCCGCACGACACACGGGCGGGAAGGTTTCGCCGCCGTTCGAGCGAACTTCCCGGCCCCCTCGGTGCCTTCCCGGCCACCCGCCGGGAATGCCTCGCCGCGCCGGTACACGGGGCCGCCGGGCCCCGTTCCGGGCGGTTCGCATACCTCCCCCCGGCGCCCATCCGGGTATTGGCCGAGAAGACCACCCATTTGCACCGTTCCATCATCTATTACTTTTTGTCACGATTAAGGCACATTCCGTGACACTGTCCCTGTCCCCCTCCCCGAGGAGCAGAGCGTGATCCTCTCGATTTCCGGCATCGTCCTGTTCGGCACCATCGCCTTTCTCTTCTTCCGCAGGGACGGACTAAAGGTCTCCCACGCGATCGTCTGCGCCCTGCTCGGCTTCTACATCGCCGGCTCCTCGATCGCTCCGAGCATCACCGCGGGCGGCGCCAGCCTGGCCAGCCTGCTCGGCGGCCTCAAGTTCTAGCGCGGCCACTCCCCCGTACGGGCCCGGGCGCGGATCCCACCGCCCCCGGGCCCCGTCGTACACCCGACGCCGACCCCCTGAACCCGACCGTCCCACTCGCCCGGGGAGCCAAGGAATGCCGCTCAACCGCCACTTCAGCAAGGGCCGCGACCTCGCCCGCACGGCCGGCGACCACGCCTCCGACATGTTCGCGCCGCTGACCGTCATCGGGCGCGGGATGCGCCACCACGTCGCCTGGGCCAAGAGCCGCTGGCAGGCGACCCCGAAGGACCGGCGCGGACCGACGGTCTTCCTGGTCGCCGCCATGCTGCTCGGCATCTACCTGCTGCCGCACGGGCTGCTGTTCGCCCTGGTGGCCCTGATGGCCAGCGCCGCCTGGAACGGCCGCTCCCCCAAGGCCGCGGCGGGGCCGCCCGAGCCGGACGTCGTCGACGTCAAGCTCGCCGCCCTGTACGCCGCGCTGACCCCGTACCTGGCCTCACCGGACGACCTCAGCCCGCTCTACCACCACGAGGGCGGCTACAAGGACGTCTTCGGCTCCTGGGAGTTCGACGCCGAGGGGCGGCTCTCCCGGCTGGAGCTGGTCTACCCGGCCTACTTCACCGACACCGAGCCCGCCGCCCGGGCCCGGATCGAGCAGGTCGTCCAGGGCAAGGCCGGCCGCGCCCGGGAGTACCGCTTCGACTGGGACGAGGAGTCCAACCGGCTGCGGATCGCCGCCCTGGCCCCGCTGCCCACGGACATCGCGGCCCAGCGCTTCGTGACCACCCCCGGCGAGATCGTGCTGGGCTTCACCGACGAGGCCGGCAGCGCCCGGACCATCCCGGTGGGCCAGGGCGGCGCCGTCACCCAGCAGCCGCCGGTGGTCTGGCGCACCGGTCCCCGCTCGGGCGAGCCGCACCTGCTGGCGCTCGGCGTGACCGGCTACGGCACCTCCAGCCTGATCCGGTCGATCGCGCTCCAGGCGCTGCCCCACGGCGACCTGGTGGTGATCGACGGCGCCGGCACCGGCGAGCACGCCTGCCTGGTCAGCCGGCCCGGCGTGCACACCGTGGAGACCAGCCTGCACGGCGCGCTGGCCGCGCTGGAGTGGGTCGCCCGGGAGACCGAGCGCCGGTTGACCGCGTTGAACGCCGCCCGGCACGCGGGGGCGGCCGCGCCCGAGGACGTCACCCGGCCGCTCTGGCTGCTGCTCGACCACCCGACCGAGCTGAGCGAGCTGGCCCACGCCGAGGGCCGGCCGGACCCGCAGGACCTGCTGGAGCTCCCGCTGCGGCACGGCCGGGCCGCCCGGGTCACCGTCGTGTTCGCCGACGACATCGAGGCCCGGGACCGGATCACCCCGACCGTGCGGGCCACCACCCGGGCCCGTGTCCTGCTCGGCCCGACCGGCCCCGAGGAGTCCTACGGCACGCTCGGCGCGCCGCTGGACATCGTGCCCGCCGCGCACGCCCCGGCCGGCCGCGGCTACGCCCGGATCGGCACCGGCACACCGGTCCGCCTCCAGGTGCCGGCCACCGTCGACCCGCTGGACGAGGAGGCCCCGGCCCAGCTGCGCGAGGCGGTGATCGCCCTGCTCCCGCACCGCGACACCCGGACCGAGGCGGCCGCTCCGGTCGACGTCCCGCCGCGCCCGGCCGGCCCGCCGCCGGTACCGGTGGCCGAGCCGGTCCAGCAGCCGCAGGCGGTCGACCTGGGCAAGGAGCACGCGCCCCTGCGGTTCCGTCCACTGGCCTGAAAGGGGCCCGCCGGGGCGGGGCGACGTAGGGCGGCGGATCCCGTCCCGGTACGCTCGTGGTGGAAAGGCCGACCGATCACCAGATGTGAAATAGCTGACACCTGGGGTGATATCCACGGCCAGATGTGACAAATCGGGCGCCGGTGGGTACAAACAGGGGCGGCACGACAGACGACGCATGTCCCGGGACGGGAATCTTCGTCGGAAGCCGAGCGTTGACCGAACGACGAAGAACAGCGACCACTAGTCCTGTGGGCCATAAGCCCGGGAGGCACGATTCATGAGCGAGCGAGCTCTCCGCGGCACGCGACTCGGGGCCACTAGCTACGAGACCGACCGTGGTATCGATCTGGCTCCCCGCCAGACCGTCGAGTACGCATGTCAGAACGGACACCGATTCGAGGTTCCTTTCTCGGTCGAGGCGGAGATCCCCTCGGCCTGGGAATGCCGCTTCTGCGGCCAGGAGGCAGTACTCCTCGACGGTGACGAGCCTGAGGAGAAGAAGACCAAGCCCACGCGTACCCATTGGGACATGCTGATGGAGCGCCGCACGCGCGAGGAGCTGGAGGAGGTGCTGGCCGAGCGGCTGGCCGTACTCCGCTCCGGAGGGATGAACCTCGCGGTACACCCGCGGGACACCCGCAAGAGCGCCTGACCCGTTTCCCGCCCCGGCGGGAGCACGCGAAAAGGGACCCTGGCCCCCAGGGTCCCTTTCGCATGTCCGGGTCCTTCGACGGCGGCCGCCCCGGGCGCTGATGCCCCGGGGCGGCCGCCGTCGCCGGTCAGCCCTTCAGCGGCGGACGGTAGGTGGTGTCCGGGCCCTGCGGGCCGGCGCCCGGCTCGACCACCTCGCCCTGGATCACCTTGCCGTCCGGGCGGTGGATGCGCAGCTGCTCCTGCAGCCGCACCGCGTCCGCGAGCGGATCGGCCCCGAGGCCGGCGGTGCTGCGCAGCGCCTTGTCCGCGAAGCGGCGCCCGGCGGCCCGCCAGAGCGCCCGGGTCGGCGGGAGGAGCAGGGTCAGCGCGAGCGCGTCCGAGAGGAAGCCCGGCAGCATCAGCAGCAGGCCGGCCAGCACGGTGAGGCTGGTGCCGGTCTGCGGCTGCTGCGACTTCGGGTCCCGGCTCTGGTCGATCGCCGCGGACAGCGCCTTCAGCCCCGCGCGCTTGATCAGCGAACCGCCGATCAAGGCCCCGGCGATCAGCAGCAGCACGACGGTCAGGCCGCCCAGCCACGAGCCCACCTGGACCAGCAGCCAGATCTCCAGCACCAGCCAGGCGGTGACCACCAACGGCAGCACCCGGCGGAGCTTTCCGCGCCGGGCCTGAGGGGCAGGGGTAGCTTGCTGGGTCACGGTACGAATCCACTCCATAGCGGTGCTCTGCGCGCCGCACGGGAGATCCGGGCCGGCTACGGCACCACCTGGTCCAACGACCAGCCGCCGGCCGGTGTTCCACCGCCGCCCGGGCCGACGGGCCCGCCGACCGGCCGCGCCGGGGTCAGGAGGCCGCCGGGCCGGAGGGCTCGGAGGCGGCCGGGCGGGTCACCCGGCGGCGGCCGATCAGCAGGGCCGCGCCGCAGGCCAGCAGGCCCGCGACGGCCAGCGTCCACTCGGGCGCGACGCCCACCCGGTCCGCCACCGTGGTGCCGTCGCGCAGCGGGACGACGGCGGACAGCTCGGCGGCGGTCAGCTCCTCGGTGCGCTGCTGCACCGAGCCGTCGGGGGCGATCACCGCGCTGATCCCGCTGGTGGCGGCGATCAGCACGGCCCGGCCGTGCTCGACGGCACGCAGCCGGGACATCGCGAGCTGCTGCTCGGGCTGGCCGGTCTTCGCGTAGGTCGCGTTGTTGGTCTGGACGACGAGCACCCGGGCGCCCTTGTCCACGGTGTCGCGGACGATCTCGTCGTACGCCACCTCGAAGCAGATGACGTCGCCGATCTTCGCCGGGCCCAGCTGCATGACGCCGTTGTGGTCGCCGGGGTAGAAGTCGCGGGCGACCCGCTGCAGCCGGGTGATCACCTTCATCAGCTGGTCGCGGAACGGCACGTACTCGCCGAACGGGACGGGGTGCTGCTTGGTGTAGGAGGCGCCCGGACCGGTCTTCGGGTCCCAGACGATGCCCTCGTTCTGGACGTGCCGCTCGTCCGGCCCGTCCACCAGGGTGCCGACCAGGGTGGGTACGCCGACCGCCTTCACGGCGTCGTCGATGCGCCGGTAGGCCAGCGGGTCGCTGAACGGGTCGAGGTCGGAGGAGTTCTCCGGCCAGATCACCACGTCCGGCTTCTCCACCCGGCCGGCCTCGATGTCGGCGGCGAGCTTCTCGGTGGCGGCGGCGTGGTTGTTCAGCACCATCATCGGCCGGCCGAGGAAGTCCATCCCCGGGTTGGGCACGTTGCCCTGGATCAGGGCGACCTTGACGGTGTCGGCGGGCGCGGTGGGCACCGGGACCAGATAACCGGCCAGCAGGGCCGCGACGGCGCCCAGCGCGGCCAGCGCGGCGGCCCGGGGCGCCCGGCGGGGCCCGCGCAGCCGCAGCGCCGCCCAGGCCAGCAGGGCGCCGGCCAGCGCGACGGCGAAGGTCACCAGCGGGGCGCCGCCGATCGCGGCGAGCGGGGTGAACGGGGTGGCGGTGTTGGCGAACGCGAGGCGGCCCCAGGGGAAGCCGCCGAGCGGCAGCCGGTCACGGGCCCACTCCTGGGTGATCCAGAGGCAGGCCGCCCAGAGCGGCCAGCCGGGCAGCCGGGAGGTGAGCGCCAGGCCGGAGCCGAGGGCCGCCAGGAAGAGCGCCTCGATCACCGAGAGGCCGACGGTGGCGTCCCAGCCGACCACCCGCAGCCAGCTGAGCAGCAGCAGGAAGAACGGCAGCCCGAAGGCGAAGCCCGTCCAGGCGGCCTGCCGGACGGTGCGGCCGAGGGTGAGCAGCGAGAGCGCGGCGACGCCCACCAGTGAGAGCGGCCAGAGGTCGAACGGCGGGAAGGCCAGCGCGAGGAGCAGCCCGGCGAGGACGGCCAGGCCGGTGCGGGGCAGTCCGGCGCGCACCTTGGCGACGGCGCGGGCGGCCCGGCCGGGGGCGGGGGCGTCGGACGTCACGGACGCCTCGGGGAGGGCGTCCGACCGCTCCTGTGTGACGTGGAGTGCCACCGGCGCACCATCTTCCTGGTCGGGCTGTCCGCGCTTGGCTGTCCGTTGGCGCGTTCTTCACCGCCCGTTGAGTTCGGACGCTGTGCGAAAGACGGTACCCCGGAACCGGCCCCGCGCGTGAGGCCGGGTGGCCCGCCGAGCAGCGGGTTCCCGGCCCTGGTGGGGCGGTGTCAGCGCGGGCTGTAGCGGACCGTGCGCAGCGGCCAGTCGGCGGCGAGCCAGGCGGCCACCGCGCGGTACAACGGGGCGTCCAGCTCGGCGCGGTCGGCGCGGACCCAGGAGCTGACCGTCGTGGTGGCCGGGTCCTCGTGGTCCGGGTAGATGTACACGCAGCCGACGACGTCACCGCCGGGGTTCGCCAGCACGGTGTAGGTGAAGCCGCGGCGGTGCTCGAAGTCGGCGGCGTGCCGGCGCAGGTCGGCCAGGTTGCGCTCCGGCGTCATGCCCTCGGCGGGCGGCCAGCTGCCGGTCCAGCCCGGGGTGGCGTGGATGTGGTCGATGCTCGACGTCCAGGCCGCGAGGTCGGAGTCGTTGTGCTGCTCGCCGAGGGGCTCCAGGCGGAACCCCTCGGCGGCGAGGGTGCGGGGGACGACGAAGCCGGCGGGTACCAGCGGATGATCACTCATGCCGGTCAACCTACGCAGCGCGGGCCGCCCCGGTCACCCGGACCTACCGCGGGGCCGCCCGCTCCGCCACCGCCCGGTGGACGGTCCGGCCCCGGACCACGGTGCGCAGGCAGACCGGCAGCGGACGGCCCGGGGTGAGGTCGGGCAGCCCGGGGGTGCCGGAGCGCGGGTCGGTGGACCAGCCGGCCACCCGGGAGTCGGGGGCCTGGACCACGAGCTCGTCGGCGGCCCAGACCGCGTAGCTGGCGATCGCGCCGGGGACGAGCACGCCGTCCTGGTCGCGGCCGATCGCCCGCCAGCCGCCCCGGGTGTGGGCGGTGAAGGCGGCGCGGGCCGAGATCCGGTGGTCGAGGGTCCGGTGGAAGGCCGCCGCACGGACGGTGCCCCAGGGATCGAGCGGGGTGACCGGGGCGTCCGAGCCGAAGGCCAGCGGGACGCCGGCCCGCAGCAGCGCGGCGAACGGGTTGAGCGCGGCGGCGCGCTCGGCGCCGAGCCGCTGGACGTACATGCCGTCCGGGCCGCCCCAGGCGGCGTCGAAGGCGGGCTGCACGGAGGCGGTGAGGCCGAGTTCGGCGAAGGCCGCGACGGACGCCCCGTCCAGTGCCTCGGCGTGCTCCACGCGGTGGCGCAGCGCCCTGACGCGGTCGGCGCCGACCCGCTCGCCGGCCGCCCGGACGCCGGCGAGGACGGCGCCCACGGCGGCGTCGCCGATGGCGTGGAAGCCGGCCTGCAGCCCGGCCTCGGTGCAGGCGGCGACGTGGTCGGCGACCTGCTCGGCGCTCAGGTAGGAGGTGCCGGTGTGGTCGGCGTCGGCGTAGGGGCTGTGCAGGCAGGCGGTGTGCGAGCCGATCGCGCCGTCGACGAAGAGGTCGCCGCCGGCGCCCACCGCGCCGAGCCGGCGGGCCGTCTCGACGCCGCCCAGCTCGCCCCAGTAGCCGAACACCTCGGGCCCCTCGCCGTCGGCGGCGAGGTCCAGCAGCGCGGCGAGGTCCTGCTCCGAGGAGATCTCCGGGCCGGCGCACTCGTGCAGCGCGCCGATGCCGAGCTCGGCGGCCCGGGCCAGCGTCGCGCGCTGGGCACGCCGGCGCTGCTCGGGGGTGAGGTGCGCGAGCGCGGTCCGGCGCACGGCGTGGTGGGCGTCGCGGGTGAGCGGGCCGTCGGCGGAGAAGCCGGGCCGGTCGGCGAGGCCGGCGGTGAGCGCGCGCAGCGCGGTGGTGGCCAGCGCGGAGTGCACGTCGGTGCGGGAGAGGTAGAGCGCGGCGCCGCCGGCGGCCGCGTCCAGCTCGGCGAGCGTCGGCGGTCGGCCCTCGGGCCAGCCGGTCTCGTCCCAGCCGTGCCCGATGAGCACGCCGCCCGGCTCGGGGCGGTCGGCCGCGAAGGCGGCGAGGGCCTCCAGCGCGGCGGCGAGCGAGGGCAGGCCGGTGAGGTCCAGACCGGTGAGCGCCAGACCGGTGGCGGTGGCGTGCACGTGGGCGTCGACGAAGGCGGGGGTGACCAGGGCGCCGTCGAGCTCGACGATCTCGTCCGCGGCGTCGGCGTACGCCTCGGCCGCGCCGTCGCTGCCGACCCAGGCGACGTGCTCGCCCTCGACGAGCATCGCGGTGGCGAAGGGGTCGGCGGGGCTGTAGACGGCGCCGCCGCGCAGCAGGACGGTTCGTGGGCCCCTCTGGCCCGAGGGCGGGCCGGGAGGGAGGGTGCGTTCGGTCATGACGCCAAGTCTGCACCTCCCGGAGGGGCGGTCAGAGCTTCGGGGGCCTCGCCTCGTAGGGCGTCGAGAGCACGACGGTGGTGCGGGTGGAGACGCCGGCCGCGCTGCGGATCCGGGCCAGCAGGTCCTCCAGGTCGCCGGGGGCGCCGACGCGGACCTTGAGGATGTAGTTCTCGTCCCCGGCGACGCTGTGGCAGGCCTCGATCTCGGGCAGCCCGGCGAGCCTCTCCGGGGTGTCGTCCGGGGCGCTGGGGTCGAAGGGCTTGACCGAGATGAAGGCGGTCAGCGCCAGCTCGACCGCGTCGGGGTCGACGATGGCGGTGTAGCCGCGGATCACACCGCGCTGCTCCAGACGGCGCACCCGCTGGTGCACCGCCGAGGTGGACAGGCCGGTGGCCTTGCCCAGGTCCGTGTAGCTCATCCGGCCGTCCTCCAGGAGCAGCTGAACGATGCGTTGGTCGAGATCCTCCACAAGGCGCAAACCTACCCGGTCGGGGGCGCGCGCGGCGCCACAGCGGGCGCGCACGGTGTCACTCGCGGCCGCGCCGGGTGCCGGGCGGGCACATGCCGGGCGAATGTGGCGAAGGACACACCCGGTGCATCACAGTGCACCGGCCTGCAGGATTATGAGTCCGCGTCGGCGGGAAGTGCTGGTTGTGGCCCCGGGCGACCACGCCGGGCCCGATCCGAGGGGGATCACCATGCGTGCAACTGACCGGCACTCGCTGAGCGCCGACGACACCCACGATATGACCGGCCGCGAGGATCTCGCGGTCCCCCACGAGCCGTCGGCGGGGGTCGATCCGGGCGAGGGCGAGACCTGGGACATCGTCCGGGTGCACTGCCCGGAGTGCCGCCGTCCGATCGCCCTGGTGGGCGACGAGGAGCGGCTGCCGCAGCACGCCGTGCTGCCGACCGCCTGGCACCCCTTCTCGCCCGCGCTCTGCCCGGGCTCGGGAGCGCCGACGGACGACCTGGCGGAGGTGGAGTCGGCGGAGGACGCCGGGACCGCCGGTCTGGAGGCGCTGCTCGCCCTCCCGTCCGAACTCGACTGGCGCACCCAGCCGTTCTCCCACGCCGTGGCGCACCGCCCGGTGCGGACGGCGCCCGCGCCGGCCATCCCGCAGCAGCGCAGCCGGCTCGTCCGGCACTGACGGCCGCTCCCGTCCCGGGGGTTGACCGGCCGTCAGCCGACGGCCGGTCCCGACCACCGGGGCGGGAGACGCCTCCGGGCGCCACTCCGCACCCTGGAGTGACGCCCGGAGGCCGTTTCGGGGGCCGTCAGCCGGAGGTGAGGTGGCGGCCGATCACCAGGCGCTGGATCTGGTTGGTGCCCTCGACGATCTGCAGCACCTTGGCCTCGCGCATGTAGCGCTCGGCCGGGAAGTCCTGGGTGTAGCCGTAGCCGCCGAGGACCTGGACGGCGTCGGTGGTGACCCGCATCGCCGCGTCGGTGCAGAACAGCTTGGCCATCGCCGCCTGCTTGGAGAACGGCCGGCCGGCGTCGCGCAGCCGGGCGGCGGCCAGGTAGAGCGAGCGCCCGGCCTCGATCTGGGTGGCCATGTCCGCGAGCATGAAGGACAGGCCCTGGAACTCGGCGATCGGCCGGCCGAACTGGCGGCGGGTACCGGCGTACTCGACCGCGAGGTCGAGCGCGGCCTGGGCGACGCCGATCGCGCAGGCGGCGATGCCGAGCCGGCCGGAGTCCAGGGCGGCGAGCGCGATCTGGAAGCCCTGGCCCTCGCTGCCGATCAGCCGGCCGCGCTCGACCCGGGCGCCGTCGAAGTGCAGCTGCGCGGTCGGCGAGGACCGCATGCCCATCTTGTGCTCCGGCGGCGCGGCCGACAGACCGGCCACCCCGGCGGGCACCAGCAGGCAGCTGATGCCGCGCGCGCCCGGCTCGCCGGTGCGCACCAGGGCGCTGTAGAAGTCGGCCTCCCCGCCGTGGGTGATCCACGCCTTGGTGCCGCTGACCACGTACTCCTCGCCGTCCAGGTCGGCGCGGGTGCGCAGCGCGGCGGCGTCCGAGCCGGACTGCGGCTCGGAGAGGCAGTAGGCGCCGAGCTGCTCACCGGAGAGCATGCCGGGCAGCCAGGCGGCGCGCTGCTCGTCGCTGCCGAAACCGGCCAGGGCGTGGCAGGAGAGGGTGTGCACGCTGACCCCGAGGCCGACCGCCAGCCAGCCGCCCGCGAGCTCCTCCAGGACCTGGAGGTAGACCTCGTAGGGCTGGTCGCCGCCGCCGTACTTCTCCTCGTAGGGGAGGGAGAGCAGACCGGCCTCGCCGAGGGTGCGGAACACCTCGCGCGGGAAGCGGCCGGCGGCCTCGTCCTCCGCCGCGCGCGGCTGGATCTCGCGCTGGACCAGCTCCCGGGTGAGGCTCAGCAGTTCGCGGGCCTCGTCGGTCGGCAGCTGGCGTTCCACGGCGTTCGCTGGGGACGGGGTCATGGCGGCTGGTCGCCTCCTCGTTCGGGCACCGGGCCCTGGTGTGGCGGGCCCGACGCGGGTGTGGCACGTCGGGCCGACCGGCACCGGGTTACGGTGAACGGCCGTTCACATGCGTGGCGAAGTGAGTATGCCCGATCCCGGCGCTGCCGTCACGACCTGCACGGAATCACTGTCCGTCCTGGCGTACGGGCCCCCGTAGGGTTGCCGATGTGGCCTCTTCCGAAACGTCCAGCACCCCTTCCGGCGCCCCGCCGGCCGCCCCCGCGGCCGGCGGGGCGCCGGACGCGCCCGGCCGGCCCGGATCGCCCGCCGCGGCCGAGGGCCTCCCCGACCTCGCCGGCCTCGCCGCCGGGCTGCGCGCGCTGGCACCCTCCTGCGGCCCGGTCCGGCTGGTCGCGGTGGACGGGCACGCCGGCTCCGGCAAGACCACCTTCACCGGCCGGCTGGCCGCCGCGCTCGGGGGTGCGCCGGTGGTCCACCTGGACGACCTGGCCACCCATGCCGAGCCCTTCGGCTGGACGGAGCGGTTGCGCACCCAGGTGCTCGACCCGCTGGCCGCCGGCCGGGACGCGGCGTACCGGGTGTACGACTGGACGCTGGGGCGCTTCGCCGGCACCGCGGTGGTGCCGCTCGCCCCGGTGGTGCTGATCGAGGGCGTCGGCGCCGGCCGGCGGGCGGTCCGGCCCCGGCTGGCGCGGCTGATCTGGATGGAGCTGGCCGCCGAGGACGCCCGGCGGCGCGGGGAGGAGCGGGACGGTCCGGCCCTGGCGGAGTTCTGGGCGGGCTGGGCGCGGGCGGAGTCGGCGCACTTCGCCGCCGACCCCAGCCGCCCGTACGCGGCAACCGTCGTCGACGGAGTGACCGGGCGGATCGCACCGAGCACCGTCGGTGAACCTTCAACAAGCCCTTGACCTGCGGTGTCACCAGGACTTAGGTTCTCCTCAGTTGCCGAGGTTGTTGATCGCGCAACATCGGACTCGGCATCCCCGGCTTGTTCCCCCGTGAGCCGGGGGTGCCGTCCCCCTCCCGCCGCCCGGACCCCGCCCGACCGGGGCCGAGGCCCGGCCGGATCGCACCGGCGCCCAATCCCCGCGCGCGCGATCGTATTTGACTCCGCACGGCACTCTTCCGGATCAGCGCCGCGCCGGTACGATTCCTGGAGGCGCATATGCGCCCCGGGGGCTATCGACGACCGGCCGGCTTCTCCGCACCTCGAATGGCCGACCGAGCCCCAGGCACACCGCGGGGGGCGTGAGTGACGACGGTGGACAGTTCCGACGGCAACAACACGGGCGGCCCGGCTCCGAACCGGCTCGCCGACCGCGCCTGGCTGCGTGCCATGGACGCCTACACGGCGGGCGCGTACGCCCGCGCGGAGGAGGAGTTCCGCGCGGCCGTGCGGCTCGATCCGGGGATGGCCGACGCCTGGCTCGGCCTGCACGCCCTGCGCAGCGACACCTCCGGGGCGCTGCTCGCGATGTACCGCCACCGGACGCGGTTCGGCGAGCAGCGCCGGCTCCACCGGCGCCCGCTCAGTTCCTGGTACTGGCTGGGCTGGTGGGTGCAGCCCGTCCTGGAGGACAGCCGCGACCTGGCGCTCGCGCACGCCTCGCACTGGCTGGACGGCCGCCATCTCGCCGAACTGGACAGGGCGTTGGAGCAGTGCCCGGTCCCGGAGGAGGACCCGTCCGCGCGCTTCCTGCACGCGTGCCGGTCCTACCTCCTCAAGGACTGGGAACAGCTGATCCGGGACACCGACCGGCTGCTGGACGACCAGCTGCTGGGCATCGAGGCCGGGCTCTTCGCGGGCATGGCGCGGGTCCGGCTGGACATGTGCGCCCAGGCGCAGGCCCCGCTCGCCGCCTCGCTGGCCCGCTGCCGCTCCGAGCAGCCGCAGCGCAAGGAGCTGCGGTACTGGCTCGCCCGGGCCTACGAGGGCGCCGGGCGCAGCGCCGCCGCGCTGCCGCTCTACCGGGCGGTGCACCGGGCCGATCCGGCCTTCATGGACACCGCGACCCGGCTCGCCGCGATCTCCGCCGAGGACGGCGTGGTCGACGCGCTGCTGGACGCGGTGGGCGGCCTCGGCCGTGAGGGCGGGAAGCCCTCGGGCGGCGACGAGGCGTTCGACGCGCTGTCGCTGGGCCTGGACACGGTGGGCGCCGAGGAGGCCGGGCTGGACGACGCGGCGCTGGAGGCCTCGGGGTGCGAGGCCCCGGGCCTCGAAGCCGCCGGGTACCCGGGCGAGGCCTACCCCGGTGAGGCCCTCTCCGGCGAGACCTACCCCGGTGAGCCCTACCAGGCCGCGCCCTGTTCCGGCGAGCCGTACCGGACCGAGCCCGGCCAGAGCGAGGCGTACCCCGCCGGGGCCTTCCCGGCCGGGACCGGTGGGCCGGGCGCGCAGGAGCCGCCGGGGGCGGGCGCGGCCACCGACCGGGAGGCCGGACCGGCGCTGCCCGCCGGTGAGCGCTCCGGCGCGCCGCTGCCCCCCGCCGGCTCCGGGCCCGCCGTGCCGGTCCGCGGCGAGGCGCCGCCCAGACCCGCGGGCGGCCACCCGGCCGCCGGACGCGACGGCGACGAGCGGGAGCTGGACGCGGCGCTGGCCGAACTCTCCCGGATGGTCGGCCTGGAGCCGGTCAAGCGCCAGGTCCGGGCGCTCTCCGCGCAGTTGCGGATGTCCCGGCTGCGGGCGGCGCAGGGCCTGCCGGTGCAGCCGCCCAAGCGCCACTTCGTCTTCTCCGGCCCCTCCGGTACCGGCAAGACCACCGTGGCGCGCATCCTCGGGCGGGTCTTCCACGCCCTCGGGCTGCTCTCGGGGGACCACCTGGTGGAGGCCCAGCGGGCCGACCTGGTGGGCGAGTTCCTCGGCCAGACGGCCGTCAAGGCGAATGAGCTGATCGACTCCGCGCTGGACGGCGTGCTCTTCATCGACGAGGCCTACAGCCTCTCCAACTCCGGCTACAGCAAGGGCGACGCCTACGGAGACGAGGCGCTGCAGGTGCTGCTGAAGCGGGCCGAGGACAACCGCGACCGGCTGGTGGTGATCCTGGCCGGCTACCCGGAGGGCATGAACCGGCTGCTCGCCACCAACCCCGGCCTCAACTCCCGCTTCACCACCCGGGTCGACTTCCCCAGCTACCGCCCCGGCGAACTCACCGCGATCGGCGCCGCGCTGGCCGACCGGGACGGCGACGGCTGGGACGAGGACGCCGCCGAGGAACTGGCCAGCATCTGCATCCACGTGGTCCGCGAGGGATGGATCGACGACCTGGGCAACGGACGGTTCATCCGCACCCTGTACGAGAAGTCCTGCGCCTACCGGGACCTGCGGCTCTCGATGCTGCGCGAGCCGCCCGGGCGCGAGGACCTGGCGACCCTGCGGCTGCCGGACCTCGTGCAGGCGTACGGCGAGCTGATCGACGGCCGGGGCTGAGCCGGCGGAGCGGGTCCGCCGGCTCCGCCGCTCAGCTCCCGAGCACCTTCGCCTCCCGCTCCGCGTCCAGGCCGACCACCGGCCGGTCCGGGCGTTGCGGGGCGGTGCCGCCGATGGACCGCAGCCAGGCCCAGGTGTCGGCGACCGTCTCCGCGACCGGGCGGCAGCGCAGCCCGGCGGCGACCGCCTTGGCCACGTCGGAGCCGTGCACGGTGTCGTGCAGCTCGCCCGGCGGGACCCAGACCGGCAGGTCGCTCCACGGTTCGATGCCGGCCGCCAGGATCCGGTCGGGCTCCGTCCAGCGCAGCTCCGCGTCCGAGCCGGTGGCCCGGACGCAGGCCTCCAGCAGCTCGCCCATGGTGGCGTGCCCCCGCGGGCTGACCAGGTCGTACGCACCGCCGTGGCCGGCCACCAGGGCGTCCAGGGTCCAGACCGCGATGTCCCGGGCGTCGATGTACTGCACCGGCAGGTCGCGCGGGCCGGGGGCGAGCACCGGGCCGCCGCGGGCGATCCGGCCCAGCCACCAGGGCAGCCGGCCGATGTTCTCGTACGGACCGATGATCAGCCCGGCCCGGGCCAGCAGCGCCCGGTCGCCGAAGGCGTCCAGCAGCGCCAGCTCGCCGCCGCGCTTGGCCTGCGGGTAGGCGACCTCGCCGGCGTCCGGCGAGCCCTCGACCAGCGCGGCGCTCTCGTCCGCCCCGGCCGGGGTCGGGTACGCGTACACCGACCGGCTCGACACGTAGGCGTAGCGGCCGACCCGGCCGGCCAGCAGGCGGGCGCTGTCGCGCACCGCCGAGGGCGCGCCGGACCAGGTGTCCACCACCGCGTCCCACTCCCCCTCGGCCAGCGCGGCCAGGCCGTCCTCGGCCCGCCGGTCGCCGTGCAGCGCCCGCACACCGGCCGGCGGCGCGTGCGTCCCCCGGTGGAAGACCGTCACCTCCCACCCGCGCTCCAGCGCCTCCTCGGTCACGGCCCGACCGACGAACTCCGTCCCACCCAGCAGCAGCAGTCTCATACCGACCACCCTGCCGAGCGGACGGCGTTCTGGGAACGGCCGCATGCTCAGAGCAGAATCGCCCAGAGCGGAACCTCGCGGCCCGGGGGGCGGCCGCCGGGACGGGCCGTCAGGCGGCGGAGCGGTGGTCCGGGTCGTGCACCTCGCCGACCAGCTCCTCCACCACGTCCTCCAGCGTCACCACGCCGAGCGTGCGCCCGTCCTGGTCGACCACCGCCGCCAGGTGGCAGGCGGCCCGGCGCATCGCGCCGAGCGCGTCGTCCAGCGGGAGCGTGCCGCGCACCACGGTGATCGGGCGCCAGAGGCGGGCCGGCACCGGCGCCGCCTGGTCGTCGACGTCCAGGATGTCCTTGAGGTGCAGGTAGCCCAGGTAGCCGGCGGCCGGGTCGCCCTCGGTGACCGGGAAGCGCGAGAAGCCGGTGCGCAGCGCCAGCTCCTCGACCTGGGCGGCGGTCACCTTGGTGTCCACGGTGACGAGCTGCTCGGGCTTGAGCAGCACCTCGGTGACCGGGCGGCGGCCCAGCTCCAGGGCGTCCTCCAGACGCTCCTGGCGGCCCTCGTCGAGCAGGCCGGCGTCCCGGGAGTCGACCAGCAGGTACATCAGCTGCTCGGTGGTGAAGACCGACTCGACCTCGTCCTTGGACTCGACCTTGAACAGCCTCAGCACGGCGTTGGCGAAGGCGTTCAGGAAGAAGATCACCGGCGCGAGCCAGCGGGCCAGCCGGTCCAGCGGCGGGCCGAGCCGGAGCGCGGCCTTCTCCGGCCCCGCCAGCGCGAGGTTCTTCGGCACCATCTCGCCCATCACCATGTGCAGGAAGACCACCACGGCCAGCGAGATCCCGTAGGAGAGCGGGTGCATCAGGCCGGCCGGCACGCCGAGGGCGTGGAACGGGCCCTCCAGCAGGTGGGCGATGGTCGGCTCGGCGAGCGCGCCCAGGCCCAGCGAGCAGACGGTGATGCCGAGCTGGGCGGCGGCGAGCATGGCGGAGACGTTGGAGAGCGCGTGCAGCACGGTGCGGGCGCGCTTGTCGCCCGCCTCGGCGAGCGGTTCGATCTGGCTGCGCCGGACGGAGACCACCGCGAACTCGGCGCCGACGAAGAACGCGTTGCCCAGCAGGAGCAGGACGGCGAGGGCCAGTTGGAGCACGGTCATCGGGCGCCGCCCTCGTCGTCACCGGGGCGCGGGCGCCCGCTCGTGCGCTCCACCCGCACCCGGCTGGTGCGGTGGCGGTCCACGGCCTCGACGGTGAACCGCCAGCCGGGCAGCTCGGCCTGCTCGCCCGGGACGGGCAGCCGGCCGAGGAGGTCAGAGACCAGGCCGGCCAGGGTCTCGTAGGGGCCGTCGGGCACGTGCAGGCCGATCGACTCCAGGTGGTCGATCCGGGCCCGGCCGTCGGCGGCCCAGACCGGCAGCCCGTGCAACGGCGGCAGCGGGATCAGTTCGGGGGTGTCGGCGGGGTCGTGCTCGTCCTGCACCTCGCCGACCAGCTCCTCGACGATGTCCTCGACGGTGACCACGCCGGCGGTGCCGCCGTACTCGTCGACCACGATGGCCATCGGCTGGAGCCGGCGCAGCTGGTCCAGCAGGCGCTCGGCGGGGAGCGTCTCGGGCACCAGCAGCGGCGGCACCGCCAGATCGCCGACCCTGACCAGAGCGCGCCGGGCGGGCGGCACCGCGAGGGCGTCCTTGAGCGTGACGGTGCCGGTGACCTCGTCCAGGCTGTCGGTGTAGACCGGGAAGCGGGAGAGGCCGGTGGCCCGGGTGAGGTTGAGCACGTCGGCGGCGCTGGCGTCGCGCTGGAGGGCGGCGACGTCGATCCGCGGCGTCATCACCGACTCGGCGGTGAGGTCGCCGAGGCCGAGGGTGCGCACGAACAGGGTGGCGGACTCCTCGTCCATCACCCCGGCCCGGGCCGAGTGCCGGGCGAGTGAGCCCAGCTCGGCGGGGGTCCGGGCCTGGCCCAGCTCCTCCTGCGGCTCGACGCCGAGGGCGCGGACGGTGCGGTCCGCCGAGCCGTTCAGGAAGCTGATCAGCGGGCGGCAGGCGTGCGAGAAGGCCATGTGCGGGGCGGCCACCGAGCGGGCCACCTGGAGCGGCCGGGAGATCGCCCAGTTCTTCGGGACGAGCTCGCCGATCACCATCTGCACCACGGTGGCCAGCAGCATGCCGACGATCACCGCGACGCCCCGGGCGGCCCCGTCGGGCAGGCCGACGGTGGTGAACACCGGCTTCAGCAGGACGGAGAGGGCCGGCTCGGCGAGCATGCCGACCACCAGCGAGGTGACGGTGATGCCGAGCTGCGCGCCGGAGAGTTCGAACGAGAGGTGCCGCACGGCGCGGACGACCCGGGCTGACCGGGCGTCGCCGGCTTCGGCGGAGCGCTCCACCGCACCCCGCTCCACGGTCACGAAGGCGAACTCGGCGGCCACGAACAGGCCGTTGGCGAGGATCAGCAGGAACGCCGCGAACAGCAGCAGCCAGGCGGTGATCACAGTGCCGCCTGCCTTCCGATACCGGGAAGCCGGGCGGCGCGGGTACTACCGGACGGATCGTCCATGGACGGGGGGAGTCACTCCTCAAGTCGTTTCCGCGCAGGGCCCGCTGTCGGGCGGCGCCGGTCAAATGGCATGGCTTTGCCCTGCTTTTTACCAGCGTAGACGATACCCGTGCGACTGTCGGCCCCCCGTTCGGACCCGCCAGGGGGCGGCGCCGGGCGGACAGGGGTCGGCCCGGGCGGCGTAGGGGGCGGGTAGGGGGCGGGCGAGCCGGGGGTGGTCGGGGCGGCGGATCAGCGGCCGCGGCGCTCGACCAGGTCGCGCAGCGCCCGGGCGTCCGCGATCGCCTGCGCCTTGCCGAGCCCGGACTGGATGCCGACCACGGCCAGCGAGGTGCCGTCGGCCAGGTCGAGGGTCGCCCACGGGTCCCCCTGGCGGAAGTTGACCCGGACGATCTCCGCCCAGGCCAGCCGGCGGCGGCGGACGAAGTTCACCACGGTGATGCCCTCGGTGTCGGCGCTCACCCGGGGCCGGGCCAGCATGAGGCCGACGCCGGCGAACAGCACGCCGCTGAGCACCATCATGAGCCGGTCGTTGAACTGCCAGCTCGCCGGGAGCGCGAGGGCGATCGCGACGAACATCACGACCAGCAGCACGCAGACCGGCAGCAGCACGGCCCGGGTGCGGCGCGGGGCCCAGGTGACGGGGAACTCGGCGGGGCTGGTCACGTGCGGTCTCCGGGGGGTCCAGGCGGGGCGGCACCGGCGGCCGGGTGCCGGCCGTCGACGAAAGGGCGGGGGCGCCGACCGGCGCCCCCGCCCCATTGAACCGCTGTTTAACTCCGCTGCTTCACGCGCGGGGGTGTCAGAGGCGGCAGGCGTGGATGTTCGTCACCAGGATGGCCCGGGCGCCGATGCCCCACAGGTCGTCCATGATCCGCTGGGCCTCCTTGCGGAGCACCATCGAACGGACGGCCACCCAGCCCTCGGTGTGCAGCGGGGAGACGGTCGGCGACTCCAGGCCGGGGGTCAGCGCGACGGCGGCGCCCACGTTCTCGGCACGGATGTCGTAGTCCATCAGGACGTAGCGACGGGCCACCAGCACGCCCTGGAGGCGGCGCAGGAACTGGTCGACGCCCGCGTCCTCCCCCGCGCCCTTCGGGCGGATCACCACGGCGTCCGAGACCAGGATCGGCTCGCCGAAGACCTCCAGCCCGGCGTTGCGCAGGCTGGTGCCGGTCTCCACCACGTCGGCGATCACATCGGCCACGCCCAGCTGCACCGCGGTCTCGACCGCGCCGTCCAGCTTGGTCACGGTGGCCTTGACCCCGTGGTCGGCCAGGTGCTGCTCGACCAGACCGGTGTACGAGGTGGCGATCCGCAGCCCCTCCAGGCCCTGCACGTCCTTCACGTCCACGCCCTCCGGGCGGGCGAAGCGGAAGGTGGAGCCGCCGAACCCGAGGGCCAGCACCTCCTCGGCGTTGGAGTGCGAGTCCAGCAGCAGGTCGCGGCCGGTGATGCCGACGTCCAGCCGGCCGGAGCCGACGTACACCGCGATGTCGCGCGGGCGCAGGAAGAAGAACTCGACCTCGTTGTTCGGGTCGACGAGCACGAGCTCCTTGGGGTCCTTGCGCTGGCGGTAGCCGGCCTCATGGAGCATCTCCGCCGCGGGACCCGAGAGCGAACCCTTGTTGGGGACGGCGATGCGCAGCATGGAAGTCGGTTCCTTACCTGGTGGGGGTGGGGTGTGCTGTTCGGACCGGTTCAGAGGTACTTGTAGACGTCGTCGAGCGTCAGCCCACGGGCGACCATCATCACCTGAAGGTGGTACAGGAGCTGGGAGATCTCCTCGGCGGTCTGCTCGTCCGACTGGAACTCGGCGGCCATCCAGACCTCGGCGGCCTCCTCGACGACCTTCTTGCCGATCGCATGGACGCCCTGCTGGACGAGCTGCGCGGTACGGGAGGACGAGGGGTCGCCGGTGGCGGCCTTCTGCTGGAGCTCGGTGAAGAGCTCCTCGAATGTCTTCGAAACCATGATGGACTCACCTTACGGCGTGCGGGCTTACAGGCGGTAAACGGTCCCGGACCGTGGACAGTCCGGTGGACGTCCACGGTCCGGGACCGTGCCGTTGGTCGGTGGGCGCGTCAGGCGAGCGACTTGAGGACGGCGGCGGTGGCGACGGCCGCCGTGACGGCCTCGTGCCCCTTGTCCTCGGAGGAGCCGGGCAGGCCCGCGCGGTCCACCGCCTGCTGCTCGTTGTCGCAGGTCAGGACGCCGAAGCCGATCGGGACGCCGGTGTCGACGCTGACCTGGGTGAGGCCGGCGGTGGCGGCCTGGCAGACGTAGTCGAAGTGCGGGGTGCCGCCGCGGATGACCACGCCGAGCGCGATCACCGCGTCGTAGCCGCGGTCGGCGAGGCGCTTGGCGGCGACCGGCAGTTCGAAGGTGCCGGGCACCCGCAGCACGGTCGGCTCGTCGATGCCGAGCTCCTTGAGGGCGCGGTGGGCGCCGTCCAGCAGGCCGTTCATCACCTGCTCGTGCCACTGGGCCGCGATCACGGCGACCTTGAGGCCGGCGGCGTTGTCGATGGTCAGCTCGGGGGCTCCGTGGCCGCTCATGTGCTGTTCCTCTTTCGGGGGTCGTGACGGGGGTGCTTCAGGAGCCGAGACCGGGCAGGTCGTGGCCCATCCGGTCGCGCTTGGTCCGCAGGTATCGCAGGTTGTGCTCGCCCGCCGGGGTCTCGACCGGCTCGCGGCCCTTGACCTTCAGGCCGTGCTCGGTGAGCGCGGCGAGCTTCTCGGGGTTGTTGGTGAGCAGGGTGAGCGAGCGGACGCCGAGGTCGCCGAGCATCTGGGCGCCGATGCTGTAGTCGCGGGCGTCGGCGGGCAGGCCGAGGTCCAGGTTGGCGTCGACGGTGTCGCGGCCCTGCTCCTGGAGCTCGTAGGCGCGCAGCTTGTGGGCGAGGCCGATGCCCCGGCCCTCGTGGCCGCGCAGGTAGAGGACGACGCCCCGGCCGGCCTCGGTCACCCTGCGAAGCGAGGCCTCCAGCTGCGGGCCGCAGTCGCAGCGCAGCGAGCCGAACACGTCACCGGTGAGGCACTCGGAGTGGACCCGCACCAGCACGTCCTCGCCGTCGGGGAGGCGGCCGTCGGCGTCCAGGCCGCCGGCCACCAGGGCGAGGTGCTCGACGCCGTCGATGGTGCCGCGGTAGCCGACGGCGGTGAACTCCCCGTACGCGGTGGGCAGCGCGGTGACGGCGGCCCGGTCCACGTGGAGTTCGGTGCGGCGGCGGTAGGCGATCAGGTCCTCGATGGAGATGATCGCCAGGCCGTGCTCGCGGGCGAAGGCGACCAGCTCGGGCAGCCGGGCCATCGTGCCGTCGTCGTTGACCACCTCGGCGATGGCGCCGGCCGGTGCCAGCCCGGCCAGCCGGGCCAGGTCGACGGCGGCCTCGGTGTGGCCGGGGCGCACGAGCACGCCGCCCTCGACGGCCCGCAGCGGGAAGACGTGCCCGGGGCGGGTGAGGTCGCCGGGCTCCGTCCCGGTGGAGGAGAGCAGCCGGACGGTCCGCGCGCGGTCGGCGGCCGAGATGCCGGTGTCGACCCCGTCGCGGGCGTCGACCGAGACGGCGTAGGCGGTGCCCTTGCGGTCCTCGTTGACCTGGGTCATCGGGGGCAGCTTGAGCCGGTCCAGCTCCGGGCCGGTCATCGGGACGCAGATCACGCCGGAGCTGTAGCGGATGGTGAAGGCCATCAGCTCGGGGGTGGCGGCGGAGGCGGCGAAGACGATGTCGCCCTCGTTCTCGCGGTCCTCGTCGTCGACCACGATCACGGCTCGGCCGAGCGCGATGTCGGCGACGGCCCGCTCGACCGGGTCGAGCGCGAGGTCGAGGTCGGCGGTCTGGTTGGCGGTCATGCCGTGGCTCCCTGCGGGACGGTGGCGGACGTGGTGCGCGGCTCACGGGTGCTCAGCCACCAGGAACGCAGGCCGAGCAGTACCAGGACGAAGTAGATCGAGTAGGTGAGGCCGGAGAAGGAGTAGCCGCTGTTGAAGGCGAGCGGGACGCCGACCACGTCGACGGCGATCCAGGCGAACCAGAACTCCACCCAGCCGCGGGCCTGGGCGACCATCGCCGCCAGCGTGCCGACGAAGATGTAGGCGTCCGACCAGGGGCTCCAGGAGAGGCTGGGGTTGGCCAGGAAGAGCCAGGCCAGCGCACCGGTGCCGAGCGCGGTGCCGGCCACCAGGGCGGCCCGCTCGGGCCAGCTCGCGAACCGGACGGCGATGCCGTCCGCCCCGCGGCGGCCGCGCCGCCACTGCGTCCAGCCCCAGGCGGCCGTGGCGACCACGATCAGCTGCTTGCCGATCAGGCCGGGGACGTGGCCGTTCAGGTAGGCCGTGATCAGCACGGCGCCGGAGAGCAGCTGCACCGGCCAGCTCCACACCGAGCGGCGCCAGCCGAGCGCGAGGCCGCCCAGGCCGAGCAGGTTGCCGATCATGTCGGCCCACTTCACGTGCTCACCGAAGACGGTGAACGCTTCTCCGCTCAGCCAGTTCACTGGGCTTCTCCGGTGATCGTCGAGGGCAGGGTGCGGGAGTCGAGCAGCCGCTCCACGTACTTGGCGAGGACGTCGACCTCCAGGTTGACGCTCTCGCCGACGGCCTTGGTGCCGAGCGTGGTCAGCGCGAGGGTGGCCGGGATGAGGCTGACGGTGAAGCTGTCGCGGGCGGCCTCGACCACGGTCAGGCTGACGCCGTCCACGGTGATCGAGCCCTTCTCCACCAGGTAGCGGGAGATGGTGGCGGGCAGCGAGAAGCGCAGCACCTCCCAGCGGAGCTTGCCGTCGGCGTCGCGCTCGCCGGGCTCGCGGCCCAACAGGGCGCCGGTGGCGTCGACATGGCCCTGGACGAGGTGCCCGCCGAGCCGTGCGCCGAGGGCCATCGCGCGTTCCAGGTTGACCCGGGAGCCGGGGGCGAGCTCGCCCAGACTGGAGCGGTGGAGCGTCTCGGCCATCACATCGGCGCTGAACTCACCGGACCGGCCGGCCAGTTCCTCGGGAGTGTCGACGACGGTCAGGCAGACGCCGTTGACCGCGATGGAGTCGCCGTGGTGCGCGTCCTGACAGACCACCGGTCCGCGCAGGCGGATTCGCGAGGAGTCGCCGATCTCCTCGATCGACACGACCTCGCCGAGCTCTTCGATGATGCCGGTGAACACCCGGGTTCTCCTCGCGCTTGGGGGCGCGGACTCCGGGGCGGGCATGGGAGAGGACACGGACGGGCACGGGTGCGCGGGCCACCGGACAGGACCCGTCGCCGGGCTGTCGCGCAACCGCCGGGAGAGAGCTCTCCCGTCGCACACCTGCCCGCGGTCCACCGGGGGACCACGGGTACTGCTCATCGTCCGCCGCGCACGCCTCCCATCCGGACTTTAACCGTCGGTCCAGGAATTTCACCTGGTCAACCGGCCGCTGGCTGCGGACGGGTCGCGGACTGTAACCGCCGGTTCGGATTTTCACCGACCCCGGAGTGCGCTGAACGTCACTGCTACTACTGACGTCATTGTGCCATGGCCCGCACAGGCCCAGGGAGAGGCTTCCGCTGTGGTCTGTTTCACGCGGGCGGCGGGAATGCGCGGGGCGGCGCGGGCCCTGCGGGCGGCCCGCGGAGGGGTGCCGGGCCGGCCGGGCCGCCGTCCGGTGGCGGCCCGGGGTGCGACGGGCGCAGGCTGGTGGTACACGGCCGGCGCCGACCGGCCGGGACTCCTGGAGGTGCGAGGACGATGGCCAAGTTCATGGACGTCCACCACGGCATGACCGGAATCACCGGCGAGGAACTGCGGATGGCCCACCAGGCGGACCTGGCGGTCCAGGAGAACGAGGGCGTGCAGTTCGAGCAGGCCTGGGCCGACCCGGAGTCCGGCACCGTCTACTGCCTCTCCGAGGCGCCGTCGAAGGAGGCCGTGCAGCGCGTCCACGAGCGCACCGGCCACCCGGCGGACGAGATCCACCCGGTGCCGCTCGTGGTCTGACGGCCCTCGCCCGGCCGGTCGCCTGCGCGCCGGGGCGGGGCGGCGTTTCAGGTGGCCGGTACCAGGGTGAAGTGGCTGACCTCGGGCGGGTGCGCGAGGTAGCGCAGCTCGCCCTCCGACCAGACCGGCCGGATCCGCCACATCGGCCCCGCGTACCCGCGTAGCGCCTCCTCGTCGCGCCACCGGCTGAGCACCAGCACCCGGTGGCCGTCCTCCGTCACCGAGCGCAGCAGTTCGCCGCCCAGACAGCCGTCGGTCCGGCCGAGCTGGGGGATCACCTGCGTGGCGAGCACCGCGCAGAACTCCTCGACGTGTCCGGCCATGACCTGCCCGGCCCAAATCCTGACGATCACGTCCACCACCTCCCGCGAAAGTCCTTGGCCCCATTATCGGCGCGGAGCCGCTGGTGGGGAGGGTCCGGTGGCTCCCCGGGCAGGACCAGGGCGCCGGTGGCCGGACGAGCTTCGCTAGATTCCCGGTATGACCACCACACCGGAGACCGCCGTTCCGTCCAGCACCCCGCCCGAGGCGCCGGAGAGCCTGTTCGCCGCCCTCGGCGCCCACGCGCTGCGCACCGCGGCGGACCTCCGAGACGTCTACGAGCAGCCCGGCGACCACACGCGGCGCAAGCAGGTGGACCACATCCACGAGCCGGCGCGGCAGTTGATCGCCTGCTCCTCGCTGGTCCTCGTGGCGAGCGCGGACGCGGCCGGACGGTGCGACGTCTCGCCGCGCGGCGGGCCGCCCGGGCTGGTGTCGGTGCTGGACGAGCACACCCTGGCCATCCCCGACGCCACCGGGAACAAGCGGCTGGACACCCTGCACAACATCATCGAGACCGGCCGGGTCGGGCTGCTCTTCGTGGTGCCGGGCCGGGACACCACGCTCCGGGTCAACGGGCGCGCCTGCGTCTCCACCGACCCGCGGCTGCTGGAGCAGCTGACGGCGGTCGGCAAGCCGCCGCGCAGCGCCGTCGTGGTGGCGGTCGAGGAGGTGTACGCGCACTGCCCGAAGGCGTTCCTGCGCGGCTCGGCCTGGAAGCCGGAGAACTGGGTCGGCAAGGACGAGCAGCCCAGCTCCGCCGAGGTCACCCTGTCCCACCTGCGCGATCCCGGCCTGACCATCGAGATGATCGAGGAGACCGAGCGGGAGTCGCTGCTCTACCGGTACGAGTAGGCGGTCCCGGCCGGGCGGGCCCGCACCGCGCGGCGCTGGCCCGCCCACACGTGCCGGGCTCAGGCCGCGGCCCCGACGTCCACCACGCTCGCGTCGGCGGCCGGACGGGTGAAGCGGCGCGGATGCGTGGTCCGCGGGCGTGCCGGGCCGGCGGGTGGTGGCTTGAATGGACGGATGGACTGCGTCTTCTGTGCGGTGGTGGCGGGCGAGGAGCCGGCCCACCGGGTGCTGGACGACGAGGCGGCGGTGGCCTTCCTGGACCGGCGTCCGCTCTTCCCCGGCCACGTCCTGGTCGTGCCGCGCGCCCACCACCGCACGCTGGCGGACCTGCCGGCGGCGGAGGTGGGGCCGTTCTTCCTGCGGGTGCGGCGGGTGGCCGCCGCCGTGGAGGCGGGGCTGGGGGCGGCGGGCAGCTTCGTCGCGGCGAACAACCGGATCAGCCAGTCGGTGCCGCACCTGCACGTGCACGTCGTGCCGCGCAATCCGAAGGACGGGTTGCGCGGCTTCTTCTGGCCACGGGGGAAGTACCCGGACGAGGCGGCCGCGGCGGCGGTCACCGAGCGGCTGCGGGCCGCACTCGCCGCGCCCGGGTAGCCGGACGGCCCGGGCGTCGGGTCCGCCGGGCCGGACGCGGGCGCGGCGCGACCGGGTGCGACGGGGCCGGATGCGACGGGGCCGGCACCGGACCGGGCGTCAGTCGGCTTCCAGCCGGGTGGTGAAGCTGAACCGGTCGCCCCGGTAGAGCGAGCGGACCCGCTCCAGCGGCACGCCGTCCGCGTCCCTGGTGAGCCGGTGGAGCAGCAGCATCGGCAGGGCGGGCGGGGTGCCGATCAGCAGCGCCTCGCGCGGGGAGGCGAGCACCGTCTCGATCCGCTCGTCGGCCCCGCCGAACTCGATGCCGGCCTTCTCCCGGAGGAAGGCGTAGAAGGACGCCCCGGGGTCGAACTCCCGGTCCAGCGCGGGCACCCGGGCCACCGCCAGGTAGGTGCTCTCCAGGCCGACCCGCTCGCCGTCCGCGAGCAGCACCCGCTCCAGGTGCCAGACCTGCTCCCCCACCGCGACGGCCAGTTGCCCGGCGAGCAGCGGATCGGCGGCGAACCGCTCCAGCCCGATCAGGTTGCGGCCGGGCAGCCGCCCCTGGCGGCGGACGCCCTCGGTGTAGCTGGCCAGCGAGAGCGGCTGCTCCAGCTTCGGCCCGGCGACCACCGTGCTGCGGCCGCGGCGGCGGACCCGGCCCTGGATCAGCAGATCGCGCAGTGCCTGGCGGAGGGTCTCCCGGGCCACCTCGAATCGGGCCGCGAGATCGCGCTCGGTCGGCAGCACGCCGCCCTCGCCGAGCTCGTCCAGCAACTCCTCCAGTCGGCCCTTGACGGCGTAGTACTTGGGCACCCGACCGTGGTCGGGGATGCCCGACCTGATCGGCGCGCCGGGACCGGTCGAGACGGCCGGCCCGGGAGTCTCTTCCATGGCGCCATCCTCGCAGACTCCGCGGCACCGTCCGGTTCCGGCCGAATTCGCCCCGAACCCCCGTCATGCTCTTGACAGGTATAGACCATTCCGCTTGAGTCTGGGGTTAACCCCGCACGGCCCGCACCGGCCCGTACCCCCGGCCGGCCCGCACCTCCCCCGGCCCGCACCTCCCCCGGCCGCATCCCGGTCGGCCGCACCTCGGGCGGCCCGTCCCCCCACGACGCGCCGCACACCGCGGGGCCGCGCGCTCCCTGTCACGACCCACCTCCCTCCACGACCGTGCGGCCCCCACCGCACAAGGGGTGATCAAGTGTCAACGAAACGCCTGCTCGCACTGCTGTCCGCGCTGGTCACGGCGCTGGCCGTGTTCCTGCTGCTGCCCGCCTCGGCGGCCAACGCGGCCGCCTGCGCCACGCCGTGGAACGCGTCCACCGCGTACACCGGCGGCGCGGCCGTCTCCTACAACGGGCACAACTGGTCCGCCAAGTGGTGGACCCAGAACGAGACCCCGAGCACCGCCGGCACCGGCGTCTGGGCCGACCAGGGCTCCTGCGGCGGGTCGACCGACCCGACGCCGACCCCCGGCGGCTGCGTCTACCCGGACTGGGTCGCCGGACGCGCGTACACCACCGGCGCGATCGTCCGCTACACCAACGGCGGGTACTACCGGGCCACCCACGACAACCCGGGCTACGACCCGGTGATCAGCACCTGGTACTGGGAGCCGTACAGCTGCGGCCCGACCACCCCCACCACCCCGAACCCCGGCGGGTTCCCGGTCAGCCAGGCGCAGTTCAACCAGATGTTCCCGAACCGGAACTCCTTCTACACCTACCAGGGGCTGCTCGACGCGCTCAGCGCCTACCCGGCCTTCGCGAACACCGGCGGCGACACCGTCCGCAAGCAGGAGGCCGCGGCCTTCCTCGCCAACGTGAACCACGAGACCGGCGGGCTGGTCTACGTGGTCGAGCAGAACACGGCCAACTACCCCCACTACTGCGACAGCTCGCAGCCGTACGGGTGCCCGGCCGGGCAGGCCGCGTACTACGGGCGCGGTCCGATCCAGCTGAGCTGGAACTTCAACTACAAGGCCGCCGGCGACGCCCTGGGCATCGACCTGCTGCACAACCCCGGCCTGGTGCAGACCGACCCGGCGGTGGCCTGGAAGACCGCCCTCTGGTACTGGAACACCCAGACCGGCCCGGGCACCATGACCCCGCACAACGCCATGGTCAACGGGGCCGGCTTCGGCGAGACGATCCGCAGCATCAACGGCTCGCTGGAGTGCAACGGCGGCAACCCGGCGCAGGTGCAGAGCCGGATCAACGCCTACCAGTCCTTCACCCAGATCCTCGGCACCGTCCCGGGCCCGAACCTGGGCTGCTGACGCCGCGCCAGGGGTGACTCCGCCCCGCTACGCCCCGCCGCTCTCCCCGCACATCAGGGGGAGCAGCGGGGCGTACTCCTGACGGAGGACCGGCGGGGGCGGGAATCGTCGTCCGGGCGGACGACCGGGCTCCGCCGGACACCTAGGCTCGAAGCCATGAACGACCTTGGCAGCCTTGTCCAACAGACCGCCGACCGGCTCGCGACCCAGCAGGTCGGCGTGGTGGTCGCCGGCCTGGCCGGCGGCGCGGTGGAGATCCGGGGCGCCGGGAGCACCGCCGCCGGCCGGCCCGGTGACGTGCCCGGCCCGCGGACGGTCTTCGAAATCGGTTCGGTGACCAAGGTGTTCACCTCGCTCGCGCTGGCCCGAATGGCGCTCGACGGCTCGACGGCGCTCGACGAACCGCTGGCGGACGTCCTGGCGGGCGCCCTGCCGGCCGGGGTGAGCGTGCCGGCCAGGCGCGGCAGGCCGATCGCGCTGCGGCACCTCGCCACCCACACCTCCGGCCTGCCCCGGCTGCCCGCCGGGATGCTGCTGCCCGCACTGCTCCGCCCGAACAAGCCGGACCCGTACCGCGACTGCACCTCCGACATGCTGCTCGCCGGGCTCGCCCGGACCAGACCCCGGGCCGCTCCCGGGCGGGGCTTCCGCTACTCCAACCTCGGCGCCGGGCTGCTCGGCCTGGCGCTGGCCCACCGGGCCGGCACGGGGTACGAGGAGCTGGTGACCCGGGAGGTCTGCGAACCGCTCGGGCTCACCGACACGGTGATCCGCGTCGACGGGGAGCGGGCCGGCCGGCTCGCCCAGGGCCACACGCCCGGGCGCCGACCGGTGCCCGGCTGGCAGCTGGCCGACCTCGCCGGCGCCGGCGGGCTACGCTCGACCGCCGCCGACCTGGCGGTACTGCTCCGGGCCCAGCTGGCCTGCGGCACGGACGGCGGCGAGCCACTGGCGCCGGCGATCGCCCTCACCCGGGAGGTGGAGCACCGGGTCAACCCGTTCGCCTGGGTGCACCTCGGCTGGCTCGGCCACCGGCTGCACCCCCGCCAGGGCGGCCACCTGCAGATCTGGCACAACGGCGGGACGGGCGGCTTCCGCTCCTTCGTCGCCTTCGACCCCGAGAAGCAGGTGGGCGTGATCGCCCTGGCCAACACCCGCCGCTCGGTCGATCCGGGCGGCATAGCCCTGCTGCGGACCCTGCAGAGCCGTTACCCGGAGGCCGCCGCCTGACCGGACCCGAGGACGGAGGAGGTTCGATGGTTGGATTTCCAAACCCACTCCCCTATAGTGGGTTCGGCTTTCCCACTACCCTCGTGCCCCGGGCCCGACCGCCCGGCGCCCTTCGCAGAGGAAGGCGGCCGTCATGCGTGACGCCGTAATCGTCGAAGCTGTCCGCACCCCCATCGGCAAGGGCAAACCGGGGGGCGCGCTCTCCGCCGTCCACCCGGTGGAACTTCTCGCGCACACCCTCCGGACCCTGGTCGGACGCAGCGGGATCGACCCGGCCCTGGTCGACGACGTGATCGGCGGCTGCGTCGACCAGGTCGGCGAGCAGGCCATGAACACCACCCGCTACGCCTGGCTGGCGGCCGGCCTGCCGGAGTCCGTCCCGGCGACCACCGTGGACCGGCAGTGCGGCTCCTCCCAGCAGGCCGTCCACTTCGCCGCCCAGGGCGTGATCGCGGGCGCGTACGACCTGGTGGTGGCCTGCGGCGTCGAGTCGATGAGCCGGGTGCCGATGTGGTCCAACGTGCCGCCCGGCGCGGACCCGTTCAGCGCCGCGATCAACGCACGCTACCCCGGCGGGCTGATCCCGCAGGGCGTCAGCGCCGAGCTGATCGCCGCCAAGTGGTCCGTCACCCGGGAGGCGATGGACGCCTTCGCCCTCGACTCGCACGCCAAGGCCGCGCACGCCCACGCCGCCGGCTGGTTCGAGGCGGAGCTGGCCCCGGTGCCGACGCCCGCCGGGATCGTCACGAGGGACGAGTCGGTGCGTCCGGGCAGCACACCCGAGGTGCTCGCCGGACTGCGGCCCTCGTTCACCGACCCCGCCATGGCCGAGCGGTACCCGCAGATCCAGTGGTCGGTGACGCCCGGCAACAGCAGCCCGATCAACGACGGCGCCTCGGCGGTGCTGATCACCAGCAGCGAGACGGCCGCCCGGCTGGGCCTGCGCCCGCTGGCCCGGCTGCACTCCTTCGCGGTGACCGGTTCGGACCCGCTGCTGATGCTCACCGGCGTGCTCCCCGCCACCGAGAAGGTGCTGCGGCGGTCCGGGCTCTCGCCGGCGGACATCGACCTGTTCGAGGTGAACGAGGCGTTCGCCTCGGTGGTGCTGGCCTGGCTGCAGGAGACCGGGGTCGACCCGGCCAAGGTCAACGTGAACGGCGGCGCGATCGCGCTCGGCCACCCGCTCGGGGCGAGCGGCACCCGGCTGATGACCACCCTGGTGCACGCGATGCGCCGGCGCGGCGCGCGCTACGCCCTGCAGACCATGTGCGAGGCGGGCGGCCTGGCCAACGCCACCGTCCTGGAGGCGCTGGACTGACCTCGCGGGACCGACCGCGGTGGCGCGCCCCCGTCCCGCCCCGAGCGGCCGTGGCAGGGCGGGCGGCGGCGCCCCGGCGGAGTGCGCGGGGCGGGGGTGCGGGGGCCGTGGGAAGATGGCAGGGCTGGCAGAAACGATCTCCGGGCGGTTCTCTGGCCATGGTGAACGAGCAACGTGATACCGGCGGCTCCGAGGGGCCGCGCCCGGGGCGCCCGGGCGCCGGGGGGTCGCGTCAGGACGCCCTGCTGATGGTCCCGATCGCGACCGCCCTGATCGAGGCGGACGGGCGGATCCTGCACTGGAGCAGTGACGCCGAGGCGTTGCTCGGTTACAGCGCCGAGGAGGCCATCGGTTCGCTGGCCGCGCAGCTGCTGGCCACCGACGACCAGCGGCCCGAGGTCCTGGAGCTCTTCCAGGAGATCGTGGACGGGCGCGGCTGGTCGGGCGTCTTCCCGGTCCGGCACCGGGACGGCCACTACGTGAACCTGGAGTTCCGCACCCACCCGATCTCCGGCCCCGGCGGCAGTCCGCTGGTGCTGGCCGTCGCGTCCGACGTCACGACGCTGCGCCGGATCCAGGCGGACCTCGCCGTCCTGGACGGGTTCTTCACGCAGTCCCCCGTCGGGATGGCCGTGTACGACAGCCGACTGGCCTTCGTCCGGCTGAACGACGCACTGGCCCGGGTCAACGGCCTGCCCGCCGAGGCGCACCTGGGCCACCGCCTCACCGAACTGCTGCCCGGCATCAACGGCGCCGAGAGCGAGGAGGTGATGCGGCAGGTGCTGGAGAGCGGCGATCCGGTCGTGGACGCCCGCTCGCACGGCCGCACCCCCGGCGACCCGACGCACGACCACGCCTGGTCGGCCTCCTACTTCCGGCTGGAGGACCCGGGCGGCGAGGTCCTCGGGGTCAGCTCGACGCTCATCGACATCACCGAACGGTTCCGCGCGGACGCCCGGGCCGCCCGCGCCCAGGAGCGGCTGGCGCTGCTCGTCGACGCCACCGCCTCCATCGGCACCACCCTGGACCTGCGGCAGACCGCCCGGGAGCTGGCCGACGCGATGGTGCCCAGGGTCGCCGACATCAGCGGGGTGTTCGCGCTGGAGGCCCTGGTCGCCGGACGCACCGTGGAGCCGCTCGACCCGTCCGTCCCGCACCTGGTCCGCCGGCTGGCGCTCGCCACCACCGACCCGCTCTACCCCGCCGAGGCACTGCCGGTGGACTCGGTGTACGAGCTGTCGCCGGACTCCCCGTACGGGAGGGCGCTGGCGACCGGGCGGACGGTGGTGACGCCGTCCTGGGAGCTGCCGCCGCTGAGTTCGGCGATCACCGAGAGCCGCCGGCAGGCCTACCTCGGCGACCGGCCCCGCTCGGTGCGGATCACCCCGCTGGTGGCGCGCGGCACCACGCTCGGCATGGTGGTGTACTCCCGGCGCGGCGAGCGGGAGGCGTTCGCCGAGGCGGACATCACGCTCGGTGACGAGCTGGCCTCGCGGGCCGCCGTCGCCATCGACAACGCCCGGCTCTACCTGCGCCAGCACCAGACGGTGCTCGCCCGCCAGCAGGCGCTGCGCGAGGCGAAGGCCGCGCAGGAACGGCTGGCCCTGGTCAACGTCGCCTCGGCGCGGATCGGCACCACCCTCGACCTGGCGCAGACCGCGAAGGAGCTGGCCGAGGTCGCGACGCCCCGGCTGGCCGACACCGTGGTGGTGGAGGTGCTGGACGACCTGGTGCGCGGCGAGCGCGAGGTCCGCGCCCCGGCGGACGGCTCCGCCGTGCTGCGCCGGATGGCGTTCCACTCGGCGCACGGCTCGACGCTGGAGCCGATCGACCGCACCGGCGGGGTGCAGCGGTTCGCGCCCGGCTCGCCGTACGCGTGGAGCCTCGCCCACCGCAAGCCGGTGCTGGTGCCGCGGATGGACGAGGAGGGGATGGCCTGGTTCGCCGACGACCCCGTCCGCACCGCGGCCGCGCGGGAGCAGAACGTCCTCTCGTTCATGGTGGTGCCGCTGATCGCCCGCGGCTCGCCGGTCGGCGTCGCCGCCTTCTACCGGACGGTGGTCGAACGACCGTACGAGGACGACGACCTGGCGCTCGCCGGGGAGCTGGCGGTCCGGGCGGCCGTCTCGATCGACAACGCGCTGCTGTTCACCCGGGAGCGCGACGCGGCCGCCGCCCGCCAGCGCGCCCTGGACGAGGCCTGGGCGGCCCAGCAGCGGCTCTCCCTGCTCAACGAGGCGAGCACCCGGATCGGCACCACGCTCGATCTGCACCGCACCGCCGAGGAGTTGGTGGAGGTGGTGATCCCGCGGTTCGCCGACTTCGTCACCGTCGACCTGCGCGACGCGGTGCTCGGCGGCGAGGACCCGAGCCCGGTACCGGACGACGGCTCCGTCCTGATGCGGGCGGTCGCCGTCGGCGAGGCCAGCCCGGACGGCACCATGGCGGCCGCCGCAGACCAGGTGGGCGCCACCTCGCAGTCCGCCCAGGTGTACGCGCAGAGCCTGCGCACCGGCCGGTCGATCCTGGTCTCGGAGGTGGACGAGACGGCACTGCGCGGGATCGTGGCCGCGCCGGACCGGGTGCAGCCGGGCCTGGACGCCGGGGTGCACTCCTATCTGATGGTGCCGCTGCTGGCCCGCGGGATGGTGCTGGGCGGCGCGGAGTTCCTGCGGACGAGGAACCCGGTGCCGTACGGGCCGGCGGACCGCGCCCTCGCCGAGGAGCTGGCCGCGCGGACGGCGCTCGCGATGGACAACGCCCGGCTCTACCGCCGCGAACGGGACACCGCGCTCACCCTGCAGCGCAGCCTCCTGCCGCAGGAGATCCACCGCGCGATCGGCCTGGAGATCGCCTACCGCTACCTGCCCAGCAGCGTGGTCAGCGAGGTCGGCGGCGACTGGTTCGACATCGTCCCGCTCTCCTCCGGCCGGGTCGCGCTGGTGGTCGGCGACGTGATGGGCCACGGCATCCGGGCCGCCGCCACGATGGGCCAGCTGCGCACCGTGGCACGGACGTTGATCACCCTCGACCTCGACCCGGAACGGGTGATGCACCGGCTCGACGAGGCCACCGCGGAGATCGGCGAGGGCCAGTTCGCCACCTGCGTCTGCGTGATCTACGACCCGGTGGACCGGCGCTGCACCGCCGCCTGCGCGGGCCACCTGCCGCCGGTGGTGGCCGACGCCGACGGCCGGGCCCAGCTGGTCGAACTGCCCCCGGGCGCACCGCTCGGCGTCGGCGGGGTCCCCTTCGAGAGCATCGAGTTCACGCTCCCGGAGGACGGCATCCTGGCGCTCTACACGGACGGCCTGGTCGAGCGCCGGGGCCGCGACCTCGACGAGGGCCTGGACCTGCTCTGCCGGACCGTCGGCGACCGGCACCGCACGCTGGAGCAGACCTGCGACGCCGTGCTCGCCCAACTCACCGGCCGCACCAGCGAGGACGACATCGCGATCATCCTGGCCCAGGCCCGGCCGACCGGCACCGACCGGATCGCCACCCTCTCGCTCAGCGACGACCACGCGATGGTCGCGCACTCCCGCCGCTTCACCCGGGAGACGCTGACCGGCTGGGGCCTGGGCGCGCTCGCCGACTGGACCGAACTGCTCACCAGCGAGCTGATCACCAACGCGCTGGTGCACGCCGGATCCCCCGTCCAGCTGCGGCTGTTCCACAACCGGGTGCTCACCGTGGAGGTCGCCGACCGGGACAGCGAGTCGCCGCGGATCCGCCGCGCCCAGGAGGAGGACGAGGGCGGGCGCGGCATGCACCTGGTCAACGAACTCGCGCACCGCTGGGGCACCCGCCGCACCCGGGAGGGCAAGGTGGTCTGGTTCGAGCTGGAGCTGCCGCCGGGCAGCCGGCCCTGGTAGCTCCTCCCCCGGCCGCGCACCCGCCCCGGCCTGGTACGACAACCGATCCTTGTCGCCGCCCACGCCGGGTTGTTGGCCCGCCCGGCGGCCGGGCGGTTGGCTTGGTCCCACAGGACGGCGCGGCCGGGCGAGGGGCCCGGCGACCGTCCGGGACCGCAACCCGAGGAGCCGTCGTGAACCGAGCCGTCGTGAACCAGCTGGACCCCCGCACCGTCGTGGAGCGCTACGTCACCGCCATCGCCGAGGGCGACCTGCCCACCGCGGCGGCCTCGTTCGCCGAGGACGCCACCTGGTCCTACCCGGGCGACCTGCCGCTGTCCGGGGTCTGGCGCGGCCGGACCGCCATCCTCGACGACTTCCTCGGCTCGGTGGGCACGCTGTTCGCGCCCGGCACCCCCCTGGAGGTGACGCTGACCGGTCTGCTCGCCGACGGCCCGCAGGTGGTCGCCGAGTGGACCGCGCGGGGGACGGCGGCCAACGGCGCCGCCTACCACAACCGGTGCCTGGGCGTCTTCACCGTCGAGAACGGCCTGATCACCGCCGTCCGCGAGTACCTCGACACCGACCACGCGGCGCGCACGCTCTTCGCGCCCGCGGCCGGCTGACGGCCAGCCGCCGCCCGGCCGGGCCTAGTCCGGCAGCAGTAGGTTGACGTCGCCGAACTCGTGCCACAGGTAGCGCTCGTGGACGGCCGCCGCGTAGCAGCGTTCGAGCAGCGGCCGGCCGGCCACCGCGGCGAGCATCAGCAGATGGGACGCGCGGGGCTCGTGCCAGCCGGTGAGCAGGCCGTCCACCGCGCGCACCCCGCGCTCGGGGGTGACCACCAGTTCGGTCCAGCCCTCGGCCTCCCGGACGCTCCCGTCCGGCCCGACCGCCGACTCCAGGGCCCGGACGGCGGTGGTGCCGACCGCGATCACCCGCCCGCCACCGGCCCGGACGTGGCCGACCAGCCGGGCCGTGGCGGCCGGTACCCGGAACCACTCGGCGTACGGCGCCTCGTGCGCCTCCGGCGAGGCGACACCGGTGTGCAGCGTGATCGGCGCGACCAGCACGCCCCGCCCGGCCAGCCGGGCCACCACCCCGGCGGTGAACGGCCGGGCGGCGCTGGGCATCTCGCTGCTGCCCGGAACGGTGGCGAAGACCGTCTGGTAGGCCTCGATCGGCCAGTCCCGGTCCACGTAGCCGTACCGGATCGCCTTGCCGTGGCGGCCCAGGTAGGCCACCAGCGGTTCGGGCAGGGCGAGTCGGGCGTGCCAGAGCCGGGGCGTGAACGCCTCGACCAGGTCGGCCGCGGCGCCGCCCGGCAGCGCCACCCGCAGCCCCGGCCGGCCCGGGGACTCCTCCGGTGGCCAGAAGGCGGCCGCCGCGCCGGGGGCGGGGCGGCGCAGCTCGACCCGGAAGGCCCCGCGCCGGTCCGGCCGGGCCGAGGAGAGGTGCAGCGCCACGGGGGTGCCGTCGGCCAGCCGGCCGGGCAGCGCGGCGGGCAGGGTCGCCGAGTTGTTCACCACCAGGAGGTCCCCGGGGCGCAGCACCTCGGGGAGCTCGGTGAAGCGGCGGTGCCCGACGGCCGGCCCGCTCCGGCGGCCGACCAGCATCCGCACGCCGTCGCGGGCGGTGCCGCGCGCCTCCGCCGGGGCCCGGGCGGAGAGTTCGGGCGGGACGGTGACGTCGATCCCGGGGACCGCGGCGGCGGTCATCGCGCGGCCCGCGCACCTGCCGGGAGGTGCGCGGCACGGTAGCGGCCGGAGGGCCGGCTGCCGCCCACCAGGGCGAGCAGCGCGGGCACCACGGTCTCGGGGAGCGGCTCGCCGGAGATGTCCTCGCCCGGGCAGGCGTCCTGGTACATCCGGGTGCGCATGCTGCCCGGGTCCACCGCCCAGACCCGCACCGCCTCCTCCTCCCGGGCCAGCACGGCGGAGGCCTGGTCCAGTGCCGCCTTGCTGGCGCCGTAGCCGCCCCACCCGGGGTAGGCCTCGACGGCCGCGTCCGAGCTGATGTTCAGGACGGCCCCGCCGTGCCGGCGCAGCTGGGGCAGCACGAGCTGGGTGAGCGCGATCGGCGCCAGGGCGTTGACCTCGAAGGTCTCCAGCAGATCGGGCAGCGGGACGTCGGCGAGGCGGGGCAGCGGGACGTCGGTCGTGTCGGAGCCGTTGAGCGTGCCGGCGTTGTTGACCAGGAGCCGTGCTCCGCCGAGGCCGGCGGCCGCCTCGGCGAGGCGGGCCCGGTGGCCGTCGTCGACGACCGAGCCGGCCGGCGCGACCACCGTGGTGACGGCGGCCAGTTCGGCCTCGACGGCGGAGAGTTCGGCCGCGTCGCGGGCGGTGATCACCAGCTGCCAGCCGTCGGCGGCGAGCGCCCGGGCCAGCGCCCGGCCGAGGCCGCGCGAGGCACCGGTGACCACGGCGACGGGGGCGGCGGATCCTGCGGTGTGCTGAGGTGCGTTCATGGCACCACGATCGCTCCGGGGCGGTCCGGTGCGGATCGGACCGCAGGCCGGGGGGCCGGTGGTCCGTTCGGCCTAGATCGCCGGACCGAGGCCCGGACCGTGGTCCCGGTCCCGGTCGGAGTCCTCGTCGGAGTCCCGGTCCGGGTCCCGGGCCGGACGGGGTGCGGGGACCGGCGCGTCGGCGGCCGCCCAGGACTGCGGATCGGCCCAGGCGGCCAGGGTGCGGCGGGTCTCGAAGCGGTGCGGCCGGCCGGTCAGCGGGTCGGTGAACTCGACCACGGAGGCGAGTAGTTGCAGCGGCCGGCGGAAGTCGTCCGGGGCCGGCTCGGGCAGCACCACCGGGTACACCGGATCCCCCAGGATCGGCACCCCGAGGCCGCTCATGTGCAGCCGCAGCTGGTGGGTGCGCCCGCTGAGCGGCCGCAGCCGGTAGCGGCCCAGACCGTCCCGGTGCTCGACCAGGTCGATCCGGCTCTCGCTGTTGGGCGGGGCGTCCAGCTCCCGCGCCGCGATCACGCCGCGCTCCTTGACGATGTGGCTGCGGACCGTACGGGGCAGCGCGAGCGCCGGATCGTGCGGTGCGACGGCCTGGTACTCCTTGCGCACCAGCCGGTCCCGGAAGAGCGTCTGGTAGGCGCCCCGGTCCTCCGGCCGCACCACGAACATCGCCAGGCCCGCCGTCAGCCGGTCCAGCCGGTGCGCCGGGCTGAGCGCGGGCAGGTCGAGCCCGTGCCTCAGCCGGGAGAGCGCCGTCTCGACGACGTGCCGGCCGCGCGGGGTGGTTGCCAGGAAGTGCGGCTTGTCGACCACCACCAGGTGGTCGTCCCGGTACAGCACCTCCAGCTCGAACGGGACGGGGACCTCCGCGGGCAGGTCCCGGTAGAGCCAGAGGTGACCGGCGGGGCGGAACGGCTCCTCCGGCCCGATCGGGCCGTCCACGCCGACGATCTCACGCCCGCGCAGCAGCGCGTCGATCCGCGCCGGGTCGACGGTCGGCAGCCGCTCGGCCAGGTAGGCGCGCACCGTCGGCCACGGCCCCTCGGCGGGCAGCCGCAGGTGCACCGGGTCCACCCCGCGGCGCTGCGGGAGGGGTGCGGTCGGTGCCTTGCGCTTGCGTCTCATCTCACCGCCACCCTAACCGGGGCCACCGCGGCTCCCGGGGCCCGGCCGGATGCCCGAGGTGCCGGGGACGGCCGGGCCGGTGGAGAGTGGACAGTGGGCCCCGCCCACCGGAGGTGTACGCGTGACCAGAGACGGCCCGGAGGACGCGCTGCCGGCGTTGCGCCTGCCCCGGCGGGCCAAGCGGCTACTCGGCTGCGCGTTCCTGCTGCTGGTCGCGGCCGTGGTGGCCGACCTGATCACCGGGCCGGGGACGACGCTCTCCCCCGTGCTCGCGGTGGCGCCGATGCTGGCGGGGGCGATCACCCGCTCGGCCCGGGTGCCCCTGTTCGCTGGGGCGGTCGCCACCGCCGCCGTGGTGCTGCTGGAGCTCAGCAACAGCGGGCTGCCGCTGTCCGTGCACCTCGCCGCGCTGATCACCGTCCTGGCCGCCACCCTGGCCAGTGCCGCCAACGTCGTCCTGGTGGCGGCCCGGGAGCGCGAACTCACCCAGGTCCGGACGGTGGCCGAGGCGGCGCAGCGGGCCCTGCTGCGCCCGCCGCCGGAACGGATCGGACCACTGCGGGTGGCCGTGCGGTACGCCGCCGCGGCGGCCGAGGCGCGGATCGGCGGGGACCTCTACGAGGTGGTGGACACCCCGCACGGGATCCGGATCCTGCTGGGGGACGTCCAGGGCCACGGGCTCCCGGCGGTGGAGACCGCCACGGACGTGCTGGGCGTGTTCCGGGAGGCCGCGCGGACCGAGCCCGACCTGGTCCGGGTGGCGGAGCGGCTGGACGCCGCGCTGTCCGAGCGCCGGGTCAACGAGCGCTTCGCGACCGCCTTCCTGCTGGACGTGGCCCCGGCCGGCGGGCCGGCCCGTTTCGTCAACTGCGGGCATCCGCACCCGCTGCTGCGCCGCGCCGGCCGGGTGACCGAGCTGGCTCCGCCGCTGCACGCCCCGCCGCTGGGCCTGCTCGGGCTGATCGGCGGGCACTACCGGGCGGGCGGCTTCGAGCCGCTCCCGGGGGACCTGCTGATCCTCTACACCGACGGCGTCTCGGAGGCCCGCGACACCGCGGACCGGTTCTACCCGCTGGCGGAGCGGCTCGCCGCGCTGCCGGCGACTGGCCCCGGGGACGTCCTGGACGCGCTGCTCGCCGAGGTCGGCGACTGGGTCGGCACCGCCGGGCCGACCGACGACGCGGCGCTCCTCGCCCTGCGCTGGGAGCAGTGAGCGCTGTCCCGGGAGCGGTGAGCCCCGGCCCGGGTACGGTGGATCACCGGCACCTTCGAGCTGTCGGTGGACCACGAGGGCGGCCACACCTACGCCCTGGAGTACGAGCTGGGCTGACGGCACCGGGCGCGCACCGGCCCGGCCTCCGCGCGGCGCCCGACCGTTCACCCGGGCCACTGTCACGATGATGCGATCAGTGCACGATCGACATCGGAGGGTGACGATGCCCGGTACGGCGGCCTCGGTGACGGGGGCGGGAGCAGGGGCACCGGCAACGCGGACGGTCGACGAGGTGCTCGGCCGGCTGCGGGCGATCGGGGCCGGACTGCCCCTGGACGACGGCGTGGCGGTGTTCAACCGGATGTACCTCACCGTCACGGACGCGGTGCGCCGCCGGCTGGCGCGCCCGGAGCACTCACGCGGCGCCCCGGACCGCCTTGGCCGCCCGTACTTCGCCGACCCGGCCGGGATGGCCGAGCTGGACGTGGTCTTCGCCGGGCGCTACCTGCTGGCCCTGGACGCCGAGGCGGCCGGGCGGCCGGTACCGGCCTGCTGGCGGCCGCTCTTCGCCCTGCGGGCGCACCGGGGCGTGCACCCGCTGCAGTTCGCGCTGGCCGGGATGAACGCCCACATCCAGCACGACCTGCCGCTCGCCGTGCTCGACACCTGCCGGCGGCTCGGCTGCGGGCCCGAGCGGCTCGCCGGGGACTACCACCGGGTCAACGACCTGCTGGCCGGGGTGGAGACGGCCGTCCGGGAGCAGCTGATGCCCGGGCCGGACGCCCTGGAGCGGGCCGAGCCGCTGACGCACCTGCTGGGCACCTGGTCGGTCGACACCGCCCGCGAGGCGGCCTGGGCGACCGTCCGCGCGCTCTGGCAGCTGCGCGGCGTGCCGTCGGCCGCCGCGGCGCTCGCCGCCGCGCTGGACACCTCGGTCGGCCTGCTCGGCCGCGCCCTGCTCACCCCGCTCGGCCCGGACCGGCCCCGCGCCGGGGGCGCGGCACCCCCGGCGGACGGGCCGCCCGCTCCCGAGCGGCCGACGGCCGGCCGGCTCCCCGTGGCGAGGAACCGGCCGGCCGTCGGTTGACCGTGCGTCGGGCGCCTGGTCCCCACTCGGTCCGGACCGCCGCGATCAGGCCCAGCTGGAGTGCAGCGGCTTGCCCTCGGCGTAGCCGGCCGCGCTCTGGATGCCGACCACGGCCTTCTCGTGGAACTCCTCCAGGCTGGAGGCGCCCGCGTAGGTGCAGGAGCTGCGCACCCCGGCGACGATCGAGTCGATGAGGTCCTCGACGCCCGGGCGGGCCGGGTCGACGAACATCCGGGAGTGCGAGATGCCCTCCTCGAAGAGCGCCTTGCGGGCGCGGTCGTAGGAGGAGTCCTGCGAGGTGCGGTTGCTCACCGCGCGCGCCGAGGCCATCCCGAAGCTCTCCTTGTACTGGCGGCCGTCGGCGGTGGTCTGCAGGTCGCCCGGGGACTCGTACGTCCCGGCGAACCAGGAACCGATCATCACGTTGGACGCGCCGGCGGCCAGCGCCATCGCGACGTCGCGCGGGTGGCGGACGCCGCCGTCGGCCCAGACGTGCTTGCCGAGCCGGCGGGCCTCGGCCGCGCACTCCAGGACGGCGGAGAACTGCGGGCGGCCGACGCCGGTCATCATCCGGGTGGTGCACATCGCGCCGGGGCCGACACCGACCTTGAGGATGTCGGCGCCCGCCTCGACCAGGTCGCGGACACCGTCGGCGGAGACCACGTTGCCGGCCACGATCGGGATCCGCGGGTCGAGCCCGCGCACCGCGCGCAGCGCGCTGATCATGGACTCCTGGTGGCCGTGCGCCGTGTCGACCACCAGCACGTCGGCGCCGGCCTCGATCAGCGCCTTGGCCTTGCCGGCCACGTCGCCGTTGATGCCGACGGTGGCGGCGACCCGCAGGTGGCCCCGCGCGTCGACGGCCGGGGTGTAGAGGGTGGCGCGCAGCGCGTTCTTGCGGGTCAGGATGCCGACCAGGCGGCCGTCGGCGTCGACCACCGGCGCGAGCTTGCGGTGCGCCTCGGTGAGCTTGTCGAAGGCGGCGCGCGGGTCGATGCCCTCCTCCAGCAGCAGCAGGTCGCGGGACATCACGTCGGCGAGGCCGGTGAAGCGGTCGACGCCCTGGCAGTCGGAGTCGGTGACCACGCCGATCGGCTTGCCGTCCTCGACCACGACCAGCGCGCCGTGGGCGCGCTTGTGCAGCAGCGAGAGAGCCTCGGCGACGGTGGCGCCCGGGGCCAGCGTGATGGCGGTGTCGTGCACCAGGTGGCGCTGCTTGACCCAGCCGATGACGTCGGCGATCACCTCGGTCGGGATGTCCTGCGGGATGGCGACCAGACCGCCGCGGCGGGCCACGGTCTCGGCCATCCGGCGGCCGGCGATGGCGGTCATGTTGGCCACCACCAGCGGGATGGTGGTGCCGGTGCCGTCGTTCGAGGAGAGGTCGACACCCTGCCGGGAGCCCACGGCGGAGCGGCTGGGGACCATGAAGACGTCGTCGTACGTGAGGTCGTACGAGGGCTTGAGGTCGTTCAGGAAGCGCATGAAGAAAGGGCTCTCTGGCTGGGAGAAGGTACACCTCGGGTGCGGTTGCGGCGAGGCCGCCGGGCGCACTCGGGCGCCCGGCACCCAACGTTCGATTCTCCGGTACGGGGCGGGCAAAAGCCAGTTCGACCCCGATCGCTGGCACAGTGCACAACACATGATCAGCAGCGCGGGCCCCGCCTTGGAGCTTCCTCCAAGTGATCGCCTTTTCGCCCCGGCCAGGGCCGCTCCCGTAGCATTCACGCGGTAACGGCGAGGCAATCCAGGAAAGCGGCAGCGGGCATCATGACGGCGGGCGTGGACATCGAGCAGGGCATCGAGCAGGGCGGCGGCACGGAGGTCAGCACCGAGGAGGAGATCGACTACGGTCCCGGCCTCGACCCCGAGCGGCTGCGGCTCTGCCTGGACGTGATCGCCGAGCTGGACCAGCTGCACGTCGACCACCCGGACGCGATCACCGTCCGCCAGGCCGTCGGCGGCATATTCCGCACGCTCAAGCAGCGCCGCCGCCAGGAGACCCGGGCCCGCAAGACCGCGAACGACCGCGAGGTCACCGCCCGCACCGCCACCGGCGCGCCCAGCCGGATCGACGACGAGACGGCCGGCGCGTTCGGCCTGACCACCGTCACCACCACCGAGATCGCCGGCATCCTGGAGCGCCCGCGCTCCTGCTACACCTGCAAGCAGCGGTACGTCGAGGTGGACGCGTTCTACCACAACCTCTGCCAGACCTGCGCGGTGAAGAACCGCGCCCGCCGGGACGCCCGCGCCGACCTCACCGGCAAGCGCGCGCTGCTCACCGGCGGCCGGGCCAAGATCGGCATGTACATCGCGCTGATGCTGCTCCGCGACGGCGCGCACACCACCATCACCACCCGGTTCCCCAACGACGCCATCCGCCGCTTCACCGCGATGCCGGACAGCGCCGACTGGCTGCACCGCCTGAAGATCGTCGGCATCGACCTGCGCGACCCGGCCCAGGTCCTGGCGCTGGCCGACGAGGTCGCCGCCGACGGCCCGCTGGACATCCTGATCAACAACGCCGCGCAGACGGTGCGCCGTCCGCCGGAGTCGTACCGCGAGCTGGTCAACGCCGAGTCCGCGCCGCTGCCGGCCGGCGAGCTGCCGCAGTCCACCACCATCGGCCGCTTCGGCAGCGGCAGCGTGGACCTGCCCGCGCTGCCCGCCCAGGCGACCGGCGGCGGCGAGCGGATCTCCGCCGAGGACGTCACCTCCCTCGCCCTGGTCACCGGCTCCGCCACGCCCGCCCGGATCGAGGCCGGCACCGCGATCGACGCCGGCGGGCTGGTGCCCGACCTCGCGCCCACCAACAGCTGGGTGCAGACCGTCAACGAGGTCGGCCCGGTGGAGCTGCTGGAGGTCCAGCTCTGCAACTCCACCGCGCCGTTCATCCTGATCAGCCGGCTGCGCCCGGCGATGGCCGCCTCGGCGTCCCGCCGCAAGTACGTGGTCAACGTCTCCGCGATGGAGGGCGTCTTCGCCCGCGGCTACAAGGGCGCCGGCCACCCGCACACCAACATGGCCAAGGCCGCGCTGAACATGCTCACCCGCACCAGCGCGCAGGAGATGTTCGAGTCCGACGGCATCCTGATGACCGCCGTCGACACCGGCTGGATCACCGACGAGCGCCCGCACCCGGACAAGATGCGGCTGGCCGACGAGGGCTTCCACGCCCCGCTCGACCTGGTCGACGGCGCGGCCCGGGTGTACGACCCGATCGTCCGCGGCGAGCAGGGCGAGGACCTCTACGGCTGCTTCCTGAAGGACTTCGACCGCGCCGCCTGGTAGGCCCCACCGTCCGGTGGACCCCACCGCCGGTGGCCCCCGCCGTCCGGTAGACCCCGCGAGGAGGACCGAGTTGACCACCGCACCGCTGATCGGCGCCGGCGTGATCGTGCCCACCGGTGACGGCCGGGTGCTGCTCGGCCACCGGATCACCGCCGGCGAGCCGCCCACCTGGAGCCTGCCGGGCGGCAAGGTGGACGACCCGGGCGAGTCCTTCGAGCAGGCCGCGGCGCGCGAACTCGCCGAGGAGACCGGCATCGTGCTGCCGGCCTCGGCGATGCGGGTGCTCGCCGTGCTGCTCGACCACGAGCTGGGTCGCCCCCGGCTGACCGCGGCCGTACTCGCCCCGCCGAGCCTGGCCGCGGCCCTGGTCACCGAGCCGCACGCCTGCGCGGGTTGGGAGCGCGTCGCGATCGACGCCCTGCCCGAGCCGATGTTCTACCCGTCGGCGCTGGTCCTCGGCAGCTGGCTGCCGCACCTCCCCCCGGTGATCCGGGCCGGGACGCACGCGTACCCCGTCGCCGGGTAGGGCGACGGGGCACCGCGGCCCGGGCGGGCCTTCCGCGGGCGGGTTCGGCGGTGAGCGGGTGAAGCCGTGGGCGGGCCGAGCCGTGGGCGGGCCGGCTGAGGGCGGGTCAGCCGTTGCGGGCCGCCTCCGGGCCGGTCAGCCGCCTCAGCAGCGGGAGCGTCGAGGCGATGATCCCGAGCGAGGCCGCCAGCCCGAGCGCCACCAGCGCGAAGTACACCGCCCCCGGTGACACCAGGTCGTAGTGCATCTGCGACGTGAGGAACATCGCCGCCGCCCCGAACCCGGTGCCGGTCGCGATCACCGACACCACCAGCAGCGGCAGCGCGCTCTCCAGCCCGACCACCCGTCGCAGCAGGCCGAGCGGCGCCCCGGTGAGCCGCAGCATCGCGAACGGGCGCCGGCGGTCCGAGAGGCCCGCCACCACGCTGACCGCGAGGCTGCACCCGGCGATCGGCAGCGTGGTCAGCAGCACCACGTTGGCCAGCTGCCGCCAGCCGGCCAGCTGCTTCTGCTGGCTGGAGCCCCAGTCGCCGACCGTCCGCGCCCGGTACTGCGGGTACGCCTCGGTCAGCAGGGTGCGGGTCCGCTCCATGGCCGCGACGGAGCCGTCGGTGGACACGTAGACGTTGCGCACCGGGAGCGCGGCCGCCTCCTCGGCGGAGACCGGCGCGGCCGGCCACTCGTGCGCGGCATTGGACCTCAGGTCCAGGAAGGCCCACTGCGGGACACCCGCGACGCTCGCACCGGCCGGGCAGTGGCCGGCCACCGGGGTCTGCGCGAGGTCGTCGCAGAGCACCAGGCTCGGGGAGAAGCCGGGCCGCTCGCCCGGCTCGGCGCCGAGCGCCCGCGGGTTGTCGTGGCCCACCGTGAGGCCCCGGAACCCCGGCACCGCCCGGAGGTCCGCCAGCAGTCGCTCGGGCAGCGCGTCCGTCATCGGCGGCTCGTCGACCATCGCGCCGTGCTCCACCACGACCCGGGTCTGCGGATCCCCGCTGAGCGCGCCGCGGTTCTCGTTGATGGTGCCGATGATGCAGACCGTGGCCGTGGTGACGAAGAGGGCGAGGACGAGCCCGGCGACCGAGCGGAACCCGGTCCTGGGGTCGTCCGCGAGCCGCCGCACCGCGATCAGTGTGGCCGGGCGGCTGGTGCGGGCGGCGACGGCCCGGGCCGCGACCATGGTGAGCCAGGGCCCGGCGACCACCAGCCCGAGCATGATCAGCAGGAAGCCGGTCAGATAGGCCGCCGTCTGCTGGTCGGTGGTGTCCGGGCGGCGGTTCACGAAGAAGCCGAGCTCGGCGAGGCCGGCCAGCAGCGGGACCAGCCGCCAGTGGGTCGGCGGCCTGGGGGTGACCCGGCGGGTGACCCCCAGCGGGGAGACGGTGACCCGACGCAGCGCCAGCCGGGCCGCGACCGCCGCCGCCACCGGAACGCCGACGGCCACCGCCACCGCCTGGAGCGGGGTGAGCGTCAGGTCGTCGAGGAAGAACCGGTCACCGGTGAACGGGACGGTCGCCGCCAGCGGGCGCAGCGCCAGGTGGAGGCCGAAACCGAGGACCGTGCCGACGGCGGCGGCCACCGTGGACTCGACCGCCGAGATCAGCGAGATCTGCCCCGGGGTGGCGCCGACCAGCCGCATCGCCGCGTAGCGCTGCTCTCGGGTGGCGGCGGAGAGCCGGGTGGCGGTGCCGATGAAGACGACCACCGGGAAGATCAGCGCCCCGGCCACGACCGAGAGGATCAGCGTCATGGCGTCGCCGCGCGTGCCCGGCCCCGGGCAGTCGTTGTCGCAGCTGGGCGGCAGGACGGTGGCGATGGTGGTGACCTCCCGCGCCCCCGGCATGGTCGAGATCTCCGCCGCCGTCCGGCCCGCGACCACGAACAGCGAGTCCGGGGAGGGCAGCGCCGCGTCGCCGAGGACGCCGGCCAGCCGGCCGGGGAAGCGGTCGCCCAGCTCGCCGGCCGGGGTCCTGCGCAGCAGTTCGGCCAGCGCGGGCGAGACGTAGTACTCCCCGGGCGCGGGCACCGCGTCGAGCCCCGGCGGGACGGGCGCCGTCGGCCCGGTGGCGGCGACGTCGACCCGCAGGATCTGCTCGCCGTCGTAGTAGTCCCCGTGGGCCCACCACCAGAGCGGGTCCACGGGGGCCGTCTCGGTCCGGCTCGCCGCGCCGGTGTTGGTCCACACGGCCCGGTCGTTGGCCTGGCCGACGGCGTTGATGCTCGCCAGCGTGGAGAGCAGCAGACCGACGCCGATCGCCACGGCGGCGGCGATGACGGCCAGCCGGGCCAGGGCCTCCCGCCCGCCGCTGACGGCGAGGCGCAGCGCGAAGGCGATCATCGGCCCACCGGGTCCGCCGAGAGCGAGGTGGCCCGGCCGTCGCGCACGATCGCCTCGCGGTCGGCGTAGGCGGCGACCCGGGGCTCGTGGGTGACCAGGATGACGGTGGTGCCCTGCTCGCGGGCCGCGCCGACCATCAGCTCCATCACCTGCTCACCGGTCAGCGAGTCCAGCGCGCCGGTCGGCTCGTCGGCGAACAGCACCCGGGGGCGCGCCACCAGGCCGCGGGCGAGCGCGACGCGCTGCGCCTGACCGCCCGACAGCTCACCGGAGCGGCGCTTCCCCAGGCCGTCCAGCCCCAGCCGGGCGAACCAGGGCCGGGCCTCGGCCAGCGCCGCCGCCCGCCGGGTGCCGCTCAGCAGCAGCGGCAGCGCGACGTTCTCCTCGGCGGTCAACTCGGGGACGAGCTGGCCGAACTGGAAGACGAAGCCGAACCGGTCGCGCCGCAGGGCGCTGCGCCCGGCCTCGTTCATGGTGTCGATCCGCTGCCCGTCGAACAGGACCTCGCCGGAGGACGGGGTGAGGATGCCGGCCAGGCAGTGCAGCAGCGTCGACTTGCCGGAGCCGCTGGGGCCCATGATCGCGAGCACCTCACCGGCGCCGACGGCCAGGCTCGCGCCGCGCAGGGCCGGGGTCTCGCCGTAGGCGAGCGTGATGTCGCGGGCCTCGATCAGCGGCGTCATGACCGCACCGCCTCGGCGAGCGCGTCCAGGCGGGCGGTGGTCAGGTCGATCCAGCGCAGATCGGCCTCCAGGTGGAACAGCCCGTGGTCGGCGAGCAGGGCGTCGACCAGCTCGCCGCCCCGGCGCAGCTCGGTGAGTTCGCGCATCCGCCGTAGGTGGGCGGCGCGCTGGGTGTCGAGGTACACCTCGGCGTCGCGGCCGAGCATCAGGGCCAGCACCACCTTGGTGAAGAGCACCGTCTGCAGGCTGGGCTCGGGCGCGACGGGCTCGGTGAGCCAGTGCTCGAACTCCGTCACACCGGCCTCGGTGATCACGTAGCGCTTGCGCTCGGGGCCGTCGCCGGGCTCGGCCTCGCCGGGCACCACCTTGCCGTCCCGGGCCAGCCGGCCGAGCGTGGCGTAGACCTGGCCGTAGGGCAGGGGCTTGCCCCGGCCGAAGAAGGTGTCGTAGTCGCGCTTGAGGTCGTAGCCATGGCTCGGCTCTCGCTCCAGCAGCCCGAGAAGGGTCAGGGGAACACTCATGAGAGGACCATACACCCGACGTATACCCCGAGTGTATAGCTGGCGGGAATACGGCTCCGAGCTGCGAAGGCGCTGATCCGTTGGCGGGAGTCGGCCGCTCCGGGAACCGGCGGGGCGGTGAGCGGGAGGCGGCCCCGCACCGCCTCCCGCGCCACACCGGCGGCCCGACCTGCCCCCACAGCGGGCCGGGCCGACCGCGTCCCCGACACCTCTCGGACGCGGCACCCACCAGCCTGCCCCGGCCACCCCACCGGCGCCGAGGGCCGAACGTCCCGGTCGCGCGGCGGGCCCCGGTCCTGACGGCCGGTCGGCGGGCGGGCGCCGCGGTACGAGCGCGCACGACTCTTGTGCCGCGGCCGGAGCGGAGGGAGATTGAGAGCCGGAGCCCGGCGGACGATCCCGGCCGGGCGCCCGAGCGCCGCTGCGACCTACCACCCGAGGAGCACGCATCGTGTCCAGCACCTCCGGCCCGGTCCGGCCCGCGTCGCTCCCGCGGCGGGCCGGACGGCAGCTGCGGCAGGCCCTCGGCAGCCACCGCTCCCCCCTGGTCCGGCCGCTGGACCGGTCCCGCGGCCGAGCCTGGTGCACGGCCGCGCTGGCGATCCTGCTCGCCCTGACCGCCGCCGTCGTCGGCGCGCTGCTCGGCTACCGGACCGTCGGGCGGGACGCCGACGCGGACCTGGCACGGCTGCGCCGGGTCGACGCCGTGGTGCTCTCCACCGACCGGCACGGAGCCGCCGTGGGAAGCCGCTCGGCGGGCGGCTACCAGGGCAGGGTGGCCGCCGAGGCCACCTGGACCGCGCCGAACGGGCAGTGGCGCACCGGCACCATCGAGGTGCACCGGACCGCCGTGGTCGGAACCACCGTCCCCGTCTGGGTGGACGAGGCCGGTCTGGTGACCGATCCCCCGACCACCCGGGCGGGCGTGGCGATCGAGGCGGTCTGCGTGGGCCTCGCGGGCTTCACCGTCGTCGGCGCGGGCGTCGTGGCCGCCCTCGCCCTGCGCCTGCGGACCCTCGACCGGCGGGCCGACCTCGCCTGGCAGCGGTCCTGGAGCAGGCTCGAACCGCTCTGGAGCGGCCGCGCGAGCCACAGCCCCGACGGGGCGCAGGGCGACTGACCCCGGCCGGGGGCCGCCGGGCCGGCCCGGCGGCCCCCGAAGTCCGCCGCCCGGACCGGCTCCGGGTCCGGGTCCTCCGCCCGACCGTCGGCGCCTCAGGACCCGCCGTCCCACCCGGTCCAGGCCGGGGCGGGGAGGCCGGCGGACGCACGGTGGGTGAGCACGGCGACGGCCACCAGGAGGGCCAGCGCCAGGGCGAGGGCGATCGGCACATCGGCGTTCAGGACCAGCGCGGCGCCCAGGACGGCACCGCCGAACATCCAGACCGCCGAGGCGAAGCGGCGGATCCCGGCCAGGTCGGCGGCCAGGCCGGTCAGGGTCATGGTGAGCACGGTGGTGGTGAGGTCGGGCACCTTGAGGGAGCGGACGACGGCGTTCTGCAGCCCCATCGCGAACCCGAGCAGACCGGTCAGCGCGTAGCGCGCGGGCTCGCCGGTGTGGCCGGCCAGCGCCGCCAGGGCGGTGCCGAGGGCCACCAGCACCGCCTGGACGGCGGCGGAGACGACCAGCAGCCGGCCCCGGTGGCCGGGCAGGCGTTCGCTGAGCCGGCCACCGGCGAGCGCGCCCGCCAGGAACGCGCCCAACGCGGTGAGCGAGGCGGTGGCGGAGAACCCGGCCGCGCCCGCCAGGGCGAAGCCCAGGAAGACCACGTTGCCCGTCATGTTGGCGACGAAGACATGCCCGAGGGCGAGGTAACTCACCGCGTCCACCAGCCCGGTGACGACGGTGAGCAACAGCAGCATCGGCACCAGCGGGCCGTGCCGGGGGTCGCTCCACACAGCTGTCCTCCTCCGGTTCGCGCGCTCCGGTGGGCTCCGGCGCTCCGTCCGTTCTACGCCCGTCCGCCCGCCCGGGGCACGCCGAACCCCCGCCGGTGCCCGAACGGCTCCACCGCGCCCACCGGGAGAGCGCCGGACGGGCACCTCGGCCGCCGCCCGTACGATGGGCCGGTGGGCGGCCGGCCAGGGCGGCCGGGTGCGGATGGAAGGGGCGTTCGGGCGGTGTTGCGCGGGTTCGGCGATCTGGAGGCCGAGATCATGGACCGGCTCTGGTCCTGGGGCCGGGCGGCCACCGCCCGCGAGATCGTCGACGACCTGCTGCTGCGGCGGCCGCTCGCCTACACCACCGTCACCACCGTGGCCGACATCCTGCACACCAAGGGGTGGCTGCGCCGGGAGAAGGTCGGCCGGGCGTGGGTGTACGAGCCGACCTGCACCCGCGAGGCGTACACCGCCCAACTGATGCACCAGGCACTGGAGACCACCTCCGACCGGGCCGGGGCCCTGCTGCACTTCGTCGACCGGATGAGCGGGGACGAGGCCTCGGCCCTGCTGGCGGCCCTGGAGCAGGTGAAGGAGCGGGACACCCCGTGACGCTCGCGCTGCTGGCGCTCCACCTCGTCCTGGTCGGCGCCGTCCTCCCCCGGTGGCTGGCCGGTTCGCGCCGGCTCCAGGCCCGGCCGGCGGCGGGCGTCGCGGTCTGGCTGGCACTGATGGCCTCCTTCGGGACCGCGCTGCTGCTCGCGGCGCACCACCTGGCGGCGACGCTCGGCCACCGGCCGGCCGGGCTGGCCGGACTGCTCCCGCACGTCGAGGCCGGTCCGGCCACCGACCCGCACGCGCACGGCTGGTGGGCGCCGGCCGCGGTGGCGCTCGCCCTGGGCGGGGTCGCCGTGGCCCTCGGGACGCGGGCCGCGCGGCTGCGGAGCCGGCACCGGGCGGTGCTGGACGTGGTCGCGGTCCGCGACCGGCACCACCGCGCGCTGGTGCTCGACGACGCCCGGCCGGCCGTCTACTGCCTGCCCGGCCGCCGGGCCCGGGTGGTGGTGTCGCGCGGCGCGGTGGAGCTGCTCGACGAGCGCCGGCTGGCCGCCGCGGTCGCGCACGAGCGCGGGCACATCCGGGGGCGCCACCACCTGGCGCGGCTCGCGGTGGACACCTTCGCCCTGCCCCTCGGCCGGCTGCCGCTGGCCCGCACCGGCCGGGCGGAGGTGGCGCTGCTGCTGGAGATGGCCGCCGACGACGCCGCGCTGGCGACCGCGACGCGCTCCGAACTGGCCTCCGCCCTCTGCCTGCTGGCCACGGCGGCCCGGCCGGCGGGCCCGCGTTCGCGGCGGCCGCCACCGGCGTCCTCGCCCGCGTCCAGCGCCTGGGCCGACCCGAGGTCACGCCCCGCCCCTGGGTCTCCGTCTGCCGCGTCGGCGCGGCCTCCGCCCCCCTGCTCCCCTACCTGCTGGCCTGCGCGCAGCACCCGTAGGGCCCCGGGGCCGGAGCGATCCGGCCATGTCCGGGTGCGGCCGGCGGGGCGGGAGTGGCGGCGCGGGAGTGCGTCGGGCCGGGGCCGGCGACGCGGTGGTGATGACCTGCCCCGGGCGTGCCTGCCGGATCGTCGGTCGGGCGCTCCCCGCGGCATGGTCGGCCCCCAACCGCTCCCTTCTTGCGGAGTGTCTGTCAATATTTTGCGCATATCCATGGACTTCATGCAGAGGCGCCCCTAGTGTTCCCCTCGCTCGGCCTCCCACCCACGCCAGTGAGGACGTCGCCCATGCCACCTCCCGCCTTCCGCCGTCTGCGCGCACCGCTCGCCGCGCTGACCGCCGCCGCCCTCTCCGCGGCCGCCCTGCTCACCGTCACCACCCAGCCCGCGCACGCCGCGGCCGTGCCGACCCTCTCGCCGCTGGACGTCCCCGGCCGGGGCGCCGCCGTGAAGTTCAAGGAGCAGGAGGCCGAGTTCGCGGCCACCAACGGCACGGTGATCGGCCCCGAGCGCCGCTACGGCACACTCCCCTCGGAGGCCTCCGGCCGCCAGGCCGTCACGCTGTCCGCGACCGGCCAGTACGTCGAGTTCACGCTGACCGCCCCGGCCGACGCGATGAGCTTCCGCTACAGCCTGCCGGACAGCGCGGACGGCCGGGGCCGGGACGCCTCGATCGACCTCCTGGTCAACGGGTCGAAGCTGAAGTCCGTCCCGGTCACCTCGAAGTACGGCTGGTACTACGGGGGTTACCCCTTCAACAACAACCCCGGGGACACCGACCCGCACCACTTCTACGACGAGACCCGGACCATGTTCGGCTCCTCGCTGCCCGCCGGCACGAAGATCCGGCTGCAGGTGTCCTCGATCGCGCAGTCCCCCGCCTTCACCGTCGACCTGGCCGACTTCGAGCAGGTCGGCGCGCCGATCGGCAAGCCCGCCGGGGCGATCGACGTGGTGGCGGACTTCGGCGCCGACCCGACCGGGGCCGGCGACAACACCGCGCGGTTCCAGAGCGCGGTCGACGCCGGCCGGGCCCAGGGCCGGACGGTCTACATCCCGCCGGGCAGCTACACGCTGTACGACCACGTGGTGGTGGACGGCGTCACCCTGGCCGGGGCCGGGCCCTGGTACAGCGTTCTCGGCGGCCGCGACCCGGTCAACCGCAACCGGGCCGCCGGGATCTACGGCAAGTACGTGGCGGGCGGCGGCTACGGCGGGGCGGTCCGGCCGCAGGAGGCCAACGGACCGAGCCGGAACGTCACCCTGCGGGACTTCGCCGTCATCGGCGACATCCGCGAGCGGGTGGACGACGACCAGGTGAACGCGCTCGGCGGGGCGATGAGCGACTCCACCGTGGACAACCTGTGGATCCAGCACACCAAGGTCGGCGCCTGGATGGACGGGCCGATGGACCGGTTCACCATCCGGAACAGCCGCATCCTGGACCAGACCGCGGACGGCGTGAACTTCCACACCGGGGTGACGAACTCGACGGTGACCAACACCTTCGTCCGCAACACCGGTGACGACGGCCTCGCCTCCTGGCCGGAGCGCGTCCCCAACGCGGGAGACAGCTTCACCCACAACACCGTGGTCGTCCCCGTGCTGGCCAACAACATCGTGACGTACGGGGGCCGGGACTTCACGATCTCCGACAACGTGATGGCGGACACCGTCAGCAACGGCGGCGGCCTGCACATCGCCAACCGGTACCCGGGGGTCGGCTCGGGCTGGGGGACCGCCGTCGCGGGCACCGTCAACGCGCTCCGGAACACCCTGATCCGGACCGGGAACAGCGACTACAACTGGAACTTCGGCGTCGGGGCGGTCTGGTTCAGCGGCCTCAACGAGCCGATCAGCGGAGCCGCGATCACCATCGGCGACACCGACATCCTGGACAGCTCCTACGAGGCGATCCAGACCATCGAGGGCTCGTCCAGCGGGATCGCCTTCACCGGCGTGACCATCGACGGCGCGGGTGCCTACGCCATCCAGGCGCAGGCCGAGTCGACGATGCGGTTCACCGGTGTGAAGGCCCGCAACATCGCCCAGTCCGCCACCCCGACCCACAACTGCGTCGGCGCCGGCTTCCGGATCACCGACGGCGGCGGCAACTCCGGCTGGGCGGGCTCCACCTGCGGCGGCACCTGGCCGGCCCCGCAGTTCACCTACGGCGGCCGGCCGGGCGGCGGCGGCCCGGGCACCCCGAGCCCGTCCGGCACCCCGAGCCCCTCGACCACGCCCACCTCCACGCCCACCCCGTCGACCACGCCCACCCCGACCACGCCGCCCGGCACGGTGGACCTGCTGCACGGCAGGGCGATCGCGGCGAGCAGCTACACCGACGTCTACCCCCCGCAGCGGGCCGACGACGGCGACCGGGCCAGCTACTGGGAGAGCGCCAACAACGCCTTCCCGCAGTGGATCACGGGTGACCTCGGCAGCCCCGTCGCGGTCGGCCGACTGGTGCTCACCCTGCCGCCCGGCTGGGAGGCGCGGACCCAGACCCTGACCGTCCAGGCCTCCACCGACGGCGGCTCCTGGAGCACGGTCAAGCCCTCGGCCGGGTACCGCTTCGACCCGGCCACCGGGAACACCGTCACCGTCCAGGTGCCCGGGACGACCGCCCGCTACCTGCGGCTCACCTTCACCGGCAACACCGGCTGGCCGGCCGGCCAGCTCTCCGAGTTCCAGGTGTACGGCCCCTGACGGACCGGCACGGACGCAGGCCCCCGGAGACCGACACGGTCTCCGGGGGCCTGCCCGTCTCGGTCAGGACCGGGCGCGCGGCGGCGCCGTCGACCCCCGGACCACCAGTTCCGGCTCGAACAGCAGCTCGTCGTGGGTGATCCGGGCTCCGCCGATCTCCCCCACCAGGAGGTCCACCGCGGCCCGGCCCATCGCCTCGATCGGCTGCCGGACGGTGGTCAGCGGCGGATCGGTGCAGGTCATGAAGGACGAGTCGTCGTAGCCGATCACCGACACGTCGTCCGGCACCGAGAGACCGGCCCGGCGGGCCGCCCTGATCGCGCCGAGCGCCAGCGGGTCGCTGGCGCAGATGATCCCGGTGACGCCCTCGCGGAGCAGCCGGGTGGTGGCGGCCTGGCCGCCCTCCAGGGTGAACAGCGCCCGCTCGACCCGGCTCTCCGGGAGGTCGAGGCCGGCCTTCGCCGCCGCGGCCCGCGCGGCGGCCAGCTTGCGCCGGGACGGCACGTGGTCGGCCGGGCCGAGCACCAGCCCGATCCTGCGGTGGCCGAGCTGGCGCAGGTGCCCGACGGACTGCTCGACGGCGACCGCGTCGTCGCAGGACACCCGGGCGAAGTCGAGGCCCTCGATGGCCGCGTTCAGCAGCACCGTCGGCAGGCTGCGCTCGGCCAGCCGGTCGTAGTGGTCGTGGGCGGCGTCGGCCTGGGCGTAGAGGCCGCCGAAGAAGACCACGCCGGAGACCTGCTGGGAGAGCAGCAGGTCGACGTAGTCCGCCTCGGACACCCCGCCGGCGGTCTGGGTGCAGAGGACCGGGGTGAACCCCTGGCCGGCCAGCGCGCCGCCGACCGCCTCGGCGAAGGCCGGGAAGATCGGGTTCTGCAGCTCCGGCATGACCAGGCCCACCAACCGGGCGCGTTCGCCGCGCAGCTGGGTGGGGCGCTCGTAGCCGAGCACGTCCAGGGCGGTCAGCACGGCGGCCCTGGTCGCCTCCGAGACGCCGGGCTTGTCGTTCAGCACCCGGCTGACGGTGGCCTCGCTGACCCCGACCTTCTGCGCCACCTGGGCAAGTCGTCGTGTCATGGGGGGAGTGTACGTCGTTCCTCGCAAGAACTTGCGTCTTCTTGCGCTCTCTTGAACCGCCTTGCGCTCGCTCCCACCGCCCCGGAACGCGCCCGCCGGCGAGCGGCGGACAGCCCGAGGTGCCGCCGGGACGGGGGTCCGTCCCGGCGGCACCGGTGTCGGAGCGCTTCGGGGCTACGGGTTGACGGTGATGGTGAAGGTGGAGGTGGTGTTCCTGATGTCCTGGTCGTTGCCGGCCAGGCGCAGGTGGTTGAAGACCACCGAGCCGACCGCCGGGCCCTGCCCGGGCTCGGCCGACTCGTTCGCCCAGATCCCGAAGCCGGACCTGGCGTCGAAGGCGTCACCGCTGCGGCGCGCCCCGGTGATCGAGACGTTGCTGAAGACGGTGTCCTTGACCGGGAACTGCGGCTGCCCGCCGGAGTAGTTGGTCTGGAACATGATGCCGTGGTACGTCGGGTCGACGATGTCCACATCGCTCACCCGGATGCCCTGGAACACCTTGGAGGCCGAGAACACCCAGATCGCGGGGAAGGTCTGGGAGCCCCAGAAGTGGCCCCCGGCCCGGACGACCGAGATGTTCTGCAGGGCCGTCGGTTCGGTGCCGAAGCCGTTCATCGGGTACCCGAAGTCCAGCGAGCTGATGGTGACGCCCGAGTAGACCAGGGTGTCGGCGATGTAGATGTTGCGGAAGGTGTTGGCGTAGCCGCCGTACACGGCGACCCCGGCCGCCCGCCAGGTGAGGATCGAGGTCAGGTTCTCGAAGACGTTGTTCTTCTCGTCCGCGCCGCCCGCGTCGATCGCGGAGAACAGCGCGAAGGAGTCGTCCCCGGTGGCCCGGGCCTCGTTGTTGGTGACCAGGTTGTCGGTGGAGCCGTTGGTCATGTTGACGCCGTCCGCGAAGGTGTCGCGGATCCGGCTGTTGCTGATGGTCATGAAGTCGGTGTTGGCCCCCCAGTAGAGGCAGACCATGTGCTCGGCCCAGATGTCGTCGATCACCATGTGGGCGACGTTGGCGAAGTCGAAGACCTTGCCGGGGCCGTCGATCCGGGAGGTGTAGTTGCCGAAGTAGGCGAACCCGGCGAAGGTCGAGCCGTTGGCCGTCGCCTCCGCGCGGAAGCCGACGTCGGTGTTGCTCTGGGTGGCGGGCGCCCGGAACCGGGTGAACCAGGGGCCCGCGCCGATCACCTTGACGGGCTTGCCGTAGACCTGGAACTTGCTCGCCGTCTGGTAGTCGCCCGCCGGCAGGTAGACGCCGGCCAGGGTGCCGGTGGTGTCCATCCGCACCTTGTCCAGGGCGTTCTGCACGTCCTGGTGGGTGAAGCCGGCCGGGACGGCGTAGTGCGCCGGGTCCGGGTTCGGCGTCGCGGTGGCCTGCTCCAGGCTGACGAAGTCGATCGCGTAGCGGGAGGTGTCGCCGCCGTCCTTCTGCAGCCTGATCCGGCTGCCGGCCGGCACGGTGGTGCCGAGCAGGACGTTCGCCTCGTCGTAGACGTGCCGCGGGGCGCCCGCGCCGGGCGAGTTGCCCGGCGCGGTCTCGGCGCCGTACAGCCAGGCGTACTTGGAGGTCAGGTCGATCTTCTTGAGGAAGGTGCCGTCGACGTAGACGCTGAGCGTGGCGTCGGTGCCGTCGCCGCCGGCGGCGTCCGGGACGGAGAACCGGGTGACGAGCGTGTTGGTCGGCGCCCGGGTGGTGAACTCGACCGAGGCGCCAGTGGAGTTGAGCGTCACCGCGCGCCGGCCGCTGGCCTCGCCGGCGAGGTCCCCGACGACCCGGTTCGGCCCGACCAGGCCCGCGCCGCCGGCCAGCACGCCGTCCTCGGCCTCGTAGGTGTCGTAGGGCATGTTCGCGCCCCGGCCGACGTGGAGCGGCTGGGTGGAGGTGTTGTCGGTCTGCTTGGCCGGCGGCTCGTTGGCGTCCGCCGCGATCACCGTCTTCACGGTGTACCGGCCGTTCGCCGCCGTCCAGGTGCCGAGCGTCACCGGCGCGCTGGTCGCGCCGGGGGCGATCGTGCCGGTGTAGGCGCCGGACAGCGTCCTCACCACGGTGCCGGCGGCGTCGGCGACCGTCAGGGTGATGGCGTGGGCGCCGCCGGCCGAGGCCGTGGTGCCCTGGTTCTTCACCGCCACCGAGAAGGTGACGGTGTTCCCGGCGGCCGGGTTGGCCGGGGACCAGACGGTCGGGGCGGCGAGCAGGTCGGAGCCGGGGGCCCGGGTGACCACCAGGGGGGCCGGCGCGGTGGCGGTGTTGTTGGTCTCGTCCCGCTCGATCACCGCGTTGGCCTCGTCGACCTTGGCGGAGAGCTGGTAGCTGCCGGCCGCGCGCACGCCGGCGTCCAGCGTGACGGTGCCGGCGGCGCCGACGGCCAGCGGGCCGACCTGGGCGGTGCCGACCTTGGTCGAGCCCAGGTAGAAGCCGACGGCGGTCGCGGCCGAGGGCAGGGTGCCGAGGTTGCGGACCGTCGCGGAGAGCGTGACCGGGTCGGTCTCGACCGGCGCGGCCGGGGTGACGGAGACGTCGGTGACGGTGAGGTCCGGGTTGGCCGCCGGGGTGCCGATCACCTGGAACTCGGCCACCTGGCCGCCGGTGGACCCGGTGTTGGCGGTGATCCGCAGCTGGACGTCGGCCGCGGTGGCGCCGACCGGGACGGTCACGGAGTTCCCGGCGGGCTGGACGAAGTCGTAGCCGCGGGCCGGTACCAGGGTGGTGAAGCCGGTACCGGACTGGTCCCGGCCGAGCACCTCGATCGTCTGGCTCCGGCTGGACCAGGCCGCGGCCGGGTTCAGCTTGACCACGACGGAGTCCACCGCCGCGTTGGAGCCCAGCGCCACCGTCAGGGTGTCGGGGTAGCTGTTGGCGTTGCCCTCCCAGTAGGTGGCGGTGTCGTTGTCGTTGGCGTTCGCCGCGACGAAGGTGTTGATCACCGAGGAGGCGCTGATCGGCTTGCCGGCCGCCAGGTTGGTCCCGCTCCCGCCGCTGCCGGCCCGCACCACGGTGTTGCTGCTCGCGGACTGGTTGCCGGCGGCGTCCCGGGCCTTCACGTAGTAGGAGACGGTGGCGCTGTCCGGCTGGCCGTCGGTGTAGCTCAGCACGGCGGCGGCCACGCTCGCCCGGAGCGCGCCGTTCGCGTAGACGTCGTAGCCGGTGACCCCGGTGTCGTCGGTCGAGGCCGACCAGGTCAGACGGATCCGGCCCGCCGCGGGCTGGTCGTAGCCGAGGGCGCCGGGCGCGGACGGCGCCTGGGTGTCGCCGCTCTGACCGGTCCTGGTCACCGTGTCGCTGCTCGGCGACTGGTTGCCGGCGGCATCCCGGGCCTTCACGTAGTAGGAGACGGTGGCGCTGTCCGGGCGGCTGTCGGTGTAGCCCAGCACGGTGCCCGGCACGCTGGTCAGCAGCGCGCCGTTCGCGTAGAGGTCGTAGCCGGTGACCCCGGTGTCGTCGGTCGAGGCCGACCAGGTCAGGTGGATCCGGCCGGGCGCGGGCCGGTCGTAGGCGAGGCCGCTCGGGGCGGTGGGCGCCCGGGTGTCGCCGGTGGCCGGGCCGTACACCTCCAGTTCGGCCAGTTGGGCGGCGGCCCAGCCGGTGTTGGCGGTCACTTCGACCCGCACGAACCGGGTGGTGGTGGCCCCCAGGTCGAGGACGACGGCGTTCCCGGTGGCCGGGTCGAAGACCCGGGCGGCCGAGGCGGCCAGGTCGGTGAAGGCGCTGCCGTCGGTGCTGCCGCGCACGGCGAGCGTCTGCGTCCGGCGCTCCCAGCCGGCCGGCAGCCGCAGCGCCACGCGGTTGACCGCCACGGCGGCGCCGAGGTCGACCTGGACCCACTGCGGCAGCGCGCCGTTGGCGCTCTCCCAGTAGCTGGCCGCGTTGCCGTCACCGGCGTTCGCCGGGGCGTAGGCCTGGCTCTGGCTTCCGGCGCTGAACGGCCGCCCGAGCGCCAGGTTCGCCCCGGCGGCGCCGGCCGCGCGCACCTCCAGCTCGGCGATCTGGGCGGCCGGCCAGCCGGTGTTGGCGGAGACCGCCAGCCGCAGGTAGCGGGTGCTCGCCGCCGGGAAGGCGATCCGCACGGTGTTGCCGGTACCGGGCGCGAAGGCGTAGCCGGCCGCGCCCACCAGGGTGGTGAAGCCGGTGCCGTCGGCGCTGCCCTGGACGGCGAGCGTCTCGGTGCGGCTCTCCCAGGACGCGGGGAGCTTCAGCACCACCTCGTCGACCGCGGCGGGGGCGCCGAGGTCGACCTGGACCCACTGCGGCAGCGCGCCGTTGGCGCTCTCCCAGTAGGTGGCGGCGTCGCCGTCGTTGACGGCGGTGACCGGCCGGCCGGCGATGCTGCTGCTCGCGGCGGCGGGCCGGCCCGCCGCCAGGTCGGGGCCGCCGGCCGCGGCGGCGGTGGTGGCCGGCAGCAGCGGGCCGGCCAGGGCCAGCAGGCCGGTGGCGAGCGTGCCCGCCAGCCAGCGGAAGATCGGTGCTCGGGTTCTCACGGGGTCCTCTGTCTCGTCTCGTCCGAACGCGTGGATGGGGGTGGGGGGTGGGGCCCTGTCCGGCCGTCAGGACCGGGTGCGGGCGGGGGTGAGCGGGCCATCCGTGGCTCCGGGGGGCAGCGGCGGGCCGGGGCGGCGCCCGGTCCGGGGGCGGACCGGGCGGGGGGGTGTCCGCCCCGGGCGGTCAGGCGACGCGCAGCCAGACCGCGGTGTCGGGCGGGAGTAGCCCGCCCGCGGTGAGCGGGCCGCTGGCGAGCAGGACCGCGCGGTGCGCGGGCAGCGGATGCGGCGCGGCGCCGAGGTTCACCACGCACTGGAAGCCGGCGCCGCGGTGGAACGCCAGCACCTCGCCGGGAGCGGCGGTCCAGCCGAAGACCTCGCCGCGCAGGGCGTCCTCGGCGCGGCGCAGCCGCAGCGCGGCGCGGTAGAGCGCGAGCATCGAACCAGGGTCGGCCGACTGGGCCTCGACGGTGAGCGGGGCCCAGTCGGCCGGCTGCGGGAGCCAGGGCTCGGCCGGAGCCTGGCTGAACCCGTACGGGGGTCGGTCGCCCGACCAGGGGAGCGGTACCCGGCAGCCGTCGCGGCCCGGGTCGGTACCGCCGGAGCGCAGGTGCATCGGGTCCTGGAGGCGGTCCGGCGGCAGGTCCTCGACCTCGGGCAGGCCGAGTTCCTCGCCCTGGTAGAGGTAGACCGCGCCGGGCAGGGCCAGCGAGAGCAGCGCCGCCGCCCGGGCCCGGCGCCGGCCAAGCTCCGGGTCGGTCGGGGTGCCCCAGGCCTTGGCGGCGAAGTCGAACCGGGTGTCCCGGCGGCCGTAGCGGGTGACCGTCCGGGTGACGTCGTGGTTGGCGAGCACCCAGGTGGCCGGGGCGCCGACCGGGGCGTGCAGCCCCAGCGTGGTGTCGATCGACTCGCGCAGCGCGGCCGCCTCCCAGGGGCGGGCCAGGAAGTCGAAGTTGAAGGCGGTGTGCAGCTCGTCCGGGCGCAGGTACCGGGCGAAGCGCTCGGCGTCCGGCAGCCAGACCTCGCCGACCAGGATCCGGGTGTCCGGGTAGCTGTCGGCGATTGCCCGCCAGGAGCGGTAGACGCCGTGCAACTCCTCGCGGTCGGTGAACGGGTGCGGGTCCCGGCCCTTGACGAAGTCGGGCAGCGCCGGGTCCTTGGCCAGCAGCGCGGCGGAGTCGATCCGGACGCCGGCCGCGCCCCGGTCGAACCAGAAGCGCAGGATCTCCTCGTGCTCGGTGCGCACCCGGGGGTGGGCCCAGTTGAGGTCGGGCTGCTGGGCGGCGAACAGGTGGAGGTACCACGCGCCGTCCGCCGTCCTGGTCCACGGGCGGCCGCCGAACTCGGAGACCCAGTCGTTGGGCGGGAGTTCGCCGTCGGGGCCGCGCCCGGCGCGGAAGTGGAACAGTTCGCGCTCCGGACTGCCGGGGCCCGCCGCGAGCGCGGCCCGGAACCACGGGTGCTGGTCCGAGACGTGGTTCGGCACGATGTCCACGATGGTGCGGATGCCGTGGCCGAGCGCCTCCGCGATGAGCTGCTCGGCGTCCGCGAGGGTGCCGAACAGCGGGTCCACGCCCCGGTAGTCGGCGACGTCGTAGCCGCCGTCGGCCATCGGGGACGGGTACCAGGGGTTGAACCAGACGGCGTCGACGCCGAGGTCGGCCAGGTAGGGCAGCCTGCTGCGGACACCGGCGAGGTCCCCCGTGCCGTCGCCGTCGGCGTCGGCGAAGCTGCGCGGGTACACCTGGTAGATCACCGCGTCGCGCCACCAGTGCGGGGTCTCGAACGGGAGCCGGGATTGCTGTCCCACGGTGGGTCCTTTCGGATCGGCGCCCGGGCCGGTCAGCCTTTGAGTCCACCCGAGGTGAGCCCGGACATGATGTTGCGTTGGAAGATCAGGAAGAAGACGACGGTCGGCGCCGAGGCGATGGCCAGGGCCGCGATGACGACGTTCTGCGGCACGCCCGTGGAGAGCGACTTGATGCCGATGTTGAGGGTCTGCCGGGCCGGGTCCGGCTGGACGAGCATCGGCCAGAGGAAGTCCTTCCAGACGTTCACCACGGCGAAGATCGAGACCACGCCGAGGATCGGCCGGGACATCGGCAGCACGATGGAGCGCAGGGCGCGCAGCGGGGTGGCGCCGTCGATCGCGGCGGCCGCCATGAGGTCCTCCGGGATGGAGTCGAAGAACCGTTTCAGCAGGAAGATGTTGAAGGCGTTGGCCACCGTCGGCAACCAGATCGCCCAGGGCGTGTTGATCAGGTTGACGTGCAGCAGCGGCAGGTCCAGGACGGTCAGGTACTGCGGGACGACCAGCACCGCGGCCGGGATCATCAGGGTGGCCAGCATCATGCCGAGGATCAGATTGCCCAGGACGGGCCGCAGCTTGGACAGCGCGTAGGCCGCCGCCACGTCGAGGACCAGCTGGAAGGCGAGCGCGCCGAAGGCGTAGTACAGCGTGTTGAAGAGCAGCCGGCCGAGGCCGAGCCGGCTCCACGCGGTCGCGTAGGTGTCCGGGTGGAGCTCGGCGGGGAAGAGCGTGGGCGGGTTGCGGACCACCTCGGCGGTGGACTTCAGGCCGCCGGTCACCAGCCAGTACAGCGGGCCGAGGAAGACCAGGGTGAAGACCACGACGGTCGCCACCAGGGTCAGCCGGTAGAGCAGTCGGCCGCGTGGGCGGTCGAGTTGGGTCTGCGAGATCAGCGTCCGGGTCTGCGGCTGCACCGGGGCTCCCATGGGTCTGGTCGGGTGTGGTCCGGGACTGGACGGCCCCGGGTCAGTCGGCCCCGGGTCGGTCGGCCCCGGGTCGGTCGGCCCCGGGTCGGTCGGCCCCGGGTCAGTCGGCCTCGCGCGACAGCCGCGCGTACAGGGCGGAGAATCCGGCCAGCACCAGCAGCATGATCAGGCCGAGCGCCGAGGCGGCGCCGTAGTTGTTGAAGTTGAAGGCGTACTGGTAGACGAGGTGGACCACGGTGGTGGTGGAGCCCTGCGGCCCGTTGCCACCGGTCAGCAGGTAGGGCTCGACGAACACCTGCATGGTGGCGACGATCTGGAGCAGCAGCAGGAGCGAGAGCACCAGCCTGGTCTGCGGGACGGTCACGTGCCAGATCCGGCGCCACAGGCCGGCCCCGTCCAGTTCGGCCGCCTCGTAGAGCTCCCCCGGGATGCCCTGGAGGGCCGCCAGGTAGATCAGGGTGGCGCCGCCCATGTTCATCCAGGTGGAGGCGATGACCACCGAGAGCAGCGCGGTGTCGGGCGAGTCGAGCCAGGCCGAGGTCGGCAGGTGGAGCGCCCGCAGCACGCTGTTGAACAACCCGTGGTCCGGGTCGTAGAAGTACTTGAAGAGCAGCACGGAGGCCACCGGCGGCATCATCACCGGCAGGTAGACCAGCACCCGCAGGTAGGCCTTGGCGTGCCGCAGCTCGTTCAGCAGCACGGCGACCAGGAACGGCACCGCGAAGCCGAACACCAGTGCCAGCAGGGTGAACACCAGGGTGTTGCGCCAGGCCTGCCAGAACGCCGGGTCCTGGAGCAGCTGGTCGACGTTGTCCAGGCCGACCCAGCTGGTCCGGCCCCGCCTGGTCCGCTGGAAGCTCATGACGACTTCACGGACCATCGGGTACCAGGTGAAGAAGCAGAAACAGAGCAGTGCGCCGAGCAGGAAGCCGTGCGCGGTGAGGTTGCGCCGCAGCCCCCGCCCCAGCCGGCCGCGCCGCCGGGGCTCACTGGTGGGCCGGGCCGCCTTCCCGGCGACACTGATCGCTGCCATCCCTCGTTCTCCGCTTCGTCGCTGTCCGTCGCTGTCCGTCGCTGTTCACCGGTGGCCGTCGGTGGCCGGGGGCGCGGGGCCGGCCCCGCCCGTTCGCTACTGGAGGCTGGCCAGTACCTGGTTGACCTGGGTCTCGGCGTCGTTCAGCAGCTTGGCGACGTCGGCGCCCTTGTCGGTCAGCACGGCCGACATCGCGTTGTCGAGCACCTTGTAGATCTGCTGCGCGTGGGCCGGCTCGGTGCGGCCCGGCACGGACGCGGCGAGGTAGGGCGCGTAGTTCTGGACCGGGACGGTGGCGCTGGCCGCCTTCGCCCGGTTGTCCTGCTCCAGCGAGGCGCCGGTGAGGAAGAAGGGCTGCGGGAGGCCGACCGGCAGGCCGTCCGCCTTGGTCCGGGCGTAGTCGAACTGGCCCTTGCCCTGGGTGAGGAACTTGAAGTTCACCCAGGCGACGGCCGCCCTGATCTGGTCCGGGCTGGAGCCCTTCTTGACCATGTAGTCGTTGCCGCCGAGCAGCGCGGCCTTGCCGCCGGGCATCGGCCCCATGCCGTAGTCGGCGTAGTCCCCGTTCAGGGTCTGCACCATGTAGGTGATGTCGTCCGGGGCGCCGATGTACATCCCGAGCCGGTCGGTGGACATCCGGGTCATCAGGTCGGGCCACTTGAGGCTCTGCGCGGAGCCCATCGAGTCGTCGGTCCAGCGCATGTCGTACAGGGTCTGCAGGACCTGCCGGCCCTCGGCGGTGTTGAACGCGGCCTTCCGGCCGTCCTCGCCGACCATCCGGCCGCCCAGCCCGTACAGCTCGGCGGTGAAGTGCCAGCCGCCCTGGTTGGTCGCGCTGTAGTCGCCGTAGCCGTTGACCCCGTTGCCGAGCGCGGCGATCCGCTTCGCGGCCTCGCGGATCTCCGGCCAGGTCGTGGGGGGCTTGTCCGGGTCGAGCCCGGCCTGCTTGAACAGCTTGCGGTTGTAGAGCAGGCCCAGCTTGTAGTTCGAGGTGGGCAGGCCGTAGAGCTTGTCGCCGTCCTTGAGCGTGGCGAGCACCGAGGGGTCGATGTCCTTCAGCGCCGGCACGGTCGTCTCGTCGACGTAGCCGGAGATGTCCTCGGCCGCGCCCTCGTCCAGCACCTGGTCGAGGTCGGTGAAGTAGGTGTAGAAGACGTCGGTCTGGGTCCGGCCCTTGAGCTGGGCGGTGAACGGCGCGGGCTCCTCGCAGGGCGAGGCGTCCTTGCTGGTGATCGTGACGTTCGGGTAGCGCTGGTGGAACGCCTCGACGTCCTCGGCCCACTGCTTGCGCTCGGCGGCCTTGGTGACCGGGGGCTGGCAGTCGACGCTGATGCTGACCTTCGCGTTCGGGTCCAGGGTCGAGCCGGCGCCGCCCGACGGCGCCGCGCCGGCTGCCCCGCTGTCGTCCGAACTGCCGCACGCGGCAAGGGAGAAGGCCAGTCCTGCGGCCACGGCGACGGCGGCGGTTCTCCGGCGGAGCCCGGTTCTGTTCATGGCGGACGGCCCTTCTGCAGGCATGGGTGGTGGGGGCGCCGCGGTGCTCGTCCGGCGGCTCCGCCACTTAACCACCGCGCAACAGAGGGCCACAAGATGTCGACAGGACTTTGCAAGAAATCGACTTCATGACGTCAGATCAACACCAGGGACGCCGAACGGCGAACGCCCCCGGTCGGAACCGGGGGCGTTCGGCAGGTCGGACGGCGGGTCGGTGCGGGGCGGGTGGGCGGGTCGATGCAGGGCGGGTGGGCGGGTCGGGCGGGGGGTCGACGGCCCGCCGCTACAGGCGGACGGCGCCGACGTACGGCATCACGTCGATCGGCAGCACCTCGACGTTCTTGCCGGTGCGCGGCGCGTGGATCATCTTGCCCTCGCCGATGTAGAGGCCGACGTGGTGCAGGTCCGGGTAGAAGAAGACGAGGTCACCGGGCTGGAGGTCGCCGCGGGCCACCCGCAGGCCGGTCTTCCACTGGTCCTGGGAGATCCGGGGCAGCTTGACGTCGGCGGCCCGCCAGGCCGCGCCGGTCAGACCGGAGCAGTCGAAGCCGGCGGGTCCGGTGGCGCCCCAGACGTAGGGCTTGCCGAGCTGCGCGTAGGCGAACCGGACGGCCGCCGCGGCCCGGCCGGTGGCCGGGCCGTCGTAGGCGGGGCGCGCGGTGGCCCGGGACGCCCGGCCGGCGGCGTCCTGGGCGTTGACCTTGGCCCGGTCGGCGGCACTGAGCCGGTTCAGCAGCGCCTGCGCCGCGGCGAGCTTCCCCTGGATCGCCTTCTTCTCCGCGGCCAGCGCGGTACCGGCCGCGTCGAGCTCGGCAAGGGTGGCGGCGGCCTCGGCGCGGTCCTGGTCGAGCCGGCGCTGCTCGCTGCGGGCCTGCGCGAGCAGCGCGGCCTGGGAGTCGAGGACCTGGTTCTGCGCCGAGGCCTTGGCCAGGTAGCCGCCCGGGTCGGAGTCGAGCATCAGCCGCACGGACGGGTCGATGCCGCCGGTGCGGTACTGCTCGGCGGCGACGGCGCCCAGCCGGGTGCGCAGCTCGTTCATCGCCTCCTGGCCCCGGACGACCTCGTCCTGGATCCGGTTGGCCTCGCCCTGGAGCCGCTGCCGCTTCTCCTGGAAGCCGTTGTGGCGCTCGATCGACTGTTCGGCCTCCTCGTTGAGGCGGTCGACCTGCTCCTTGACGGCGTCGGGCGTGGGCGCGGGCTCGGCCTGCGCGGTACCGGCCGCGAGCACCGCGCCGCCCGCCAGTGCCGTGCTCATGACCGCCATCCGGGCCCGACCGGGCGGGCTGGGCTTTCGGCGCTTTCCCATGGCGGTGGGCTCCTTCACGTGGCACGGCGGCACGACGGCGCGCCACCCCGGCCAGCGGGCCCCGCGAACGGGACCGGACGGGACAGGAGTGGGCAGGGCAGGGCGAAGCAGGCGAGGGGTACATCCCCGACGGCTTCTACTAAGCAACTTAATAGATAGCCCACCCGGTTCCGCAACCCGCCCGCCGTAGCGCGCCCCCCGGCCCGGCCGCGCCACTGTCCACACCCTGAGAAACTCCCCGACCGGTTTCCCCCGCAGTTGGACGCCGCCGACCCCTCTGAAGTGCGAGGAAGCGGAAAGCGAGGGCAAGGTCACACCCTCGGCCTCTGCTGCGCCGACGCAAACGAGCGCTAACCTGCGGGGCATGACGGTCCCGCCCGAAGGGCTTCCCCTGGCCGCCGAATTCCCGGCCGCACACCGCGAGCAGTGGCAGCACCTCGTCGAGAGCGTGCTGCGAAAGTCGGGTGCGCAGCCCGCGGACGGCGCAGCGGCCGAGCAGGCGCTCACCACCGCACTCCAGGACGGGCTGCGCGCCCGCCCGCTGTACACCGCCGAGGACTCCCCGGCCGAGCCCGGCTACCCCGGCTTCCCGCCGTTCGTCCGCGGCGGCCGGCCGCAGGGCAGCACGGTCTCCGGCTGGGACGTCCGCCAGCGGCACACCGATCCGGACCCGCGCCGGGCCAACGAGGCCGTGCTGGCCGATCTGGAGAACGGCGGCAGCTCGCTCTGGCTTGAGCTGGGCGGCGACGCCCTGCCGGTCGCGGCCCTGCCCGACGTGCTGACCGGCGTCTACCTCGACCTGGCCGGCATCGTGCTCGACGCCGGCCCGGAATTCGCCGAAGCCGCCGAGCAGTTGTTCAAGCTCTACGAGGAGCGCGAGGTGTCCGCCGGCGCCGCCGCGGGCAACCTCGGCGCCGACCCGCTGGGCCTCCAGGCCCGCACCGGCCAGGCCGGGCGCACCGAGGCGCTGCTCACCGGGGCCACCGCCCTCGCGGCCCGCTGCGCCGCGGGCTTCCCGGGCCTGCGCGCCCTCGTCGTCGACGCCCTCCCCTACCACGAGGCCGGCGCCTCCCCCGCGCAGGAGCTCGGCTGCTCCCTCGCCACCGGCGTCGCCTACCTGCGGGCCCTCACCGCCGCCGGGCTGCCGGTCGACGCCGCGCTCGGCCAGCTGGAGTTCCGCTACGCGGCCGACGCCGACCAGTTCCTGACGATCGCCAAGTTCCGGGCCGCGCGCCGGCTCTGGGCCCGGGTGGCCGAGGTGTCGGGGGCCGCGCCGGAGGCCTCGGCGCAGCGCCAGCACGCCGTCACCTCCGCCGTGATGATGACCGAGCGCGACCCGTGGGTGAACATGCTGCGCACCACGGTGGCCTGCCTGGCCGCCGGGGTCGGCGGCGCGGACGCGGTGAGCGTCCAGCCGTTCGACAGCGCGGTCGGCCTCTCCGACGCCTTCGCCCGCCGGATCGCCCGCAACACCCAGGCGATCCTGCTGGAGGAGTCGCACCTGGCCCGGGTCGTCGACCCGGCCGGCGGCTCCTGGTACGTGGAGCGGCTGACCGACGAGCTCGCGCACGCCGCCTGGGCCTGGTTCCAGGAGATCGAGCGGGCCGGCGGCCAGCAGGCCGCCCTGGGCTCCGGCCTGGTCGGCGAGCGGATCGCCGCCACCTGGGCGGAGCGCTCGGTGGCGCTCGCCAAGCGGCGCGAACCCATCACCGGCGTCAGCGAGTTCCCGAACCTCGGCGAGCAGCCGCTGGTCCGCGAGCCGGCCCCGGCCGGGCCCGGCGGCGGTCTGCCGCGGGTGCGCCGGTCCGAGGCCTACGAGGCGCTGCGCGCCCGCTCGGACGCCCGGCTGGCCGCCACCGGGGCCCGGCCGGCGCTCTTCCTGGCCTCGCTCGGGACGGCCTCCGCGCACACCGCGCGGACCACCTTCGCGGCCAACCTGTTCCAGGCCGGCGGCATCGCGACCACCTCCGCCGAGACCGCGCTGACCGGGCCGGACGTCGCGGCCGCGGCCGCCGGGGCGTTCACCGCCTCCGGCGCCCGGGTGGCCTGCCTCTGCTCCAGCGACCAGGTGTACGGCGAGCACGCCGAGGCGGTGGCCGCGGCGCTCAAGGCCGCCGGCGCCCGGCGGGTGCTGCTGGCCGGCCGGCCCGGTGAGCGGCGCGAGGCGTACGAGCGGGCGGGCGTGGACGGGTTCGTCTTCGCGGGCAGCGACGCCGTCGCGGTCCTGACCTCGCTCCTGGACGAGATCACCGACGAAAGCGGAGTGGCCTGATGATCCCCGACTTCACCGGAATCGGGCTGGACGCGGACGGCCGCTCGGACGTCACCGGCGAGCAGTGGCGCGCCTCCTGGCGGCAGGCGACCGGCAAGGACGTCGACGAGCAGCTCTGGGACACCCCCGAGGGCATCGGCGTCAAGCCGCTCTACACCGCGGACGACCTGGCGGGCCTGGACTTCCTGGGCACCTACCCCGGCATCGCCCCGTACCTGCGCGGCCCGTACCCGACGATGTACGTCAACCAGCCGTGGACGGTCCGGCAGTACGCCGGCTTCTCCACCGCCGAGGAGTCCAACGCCTTCTACCGCCGCAACCTGGCGGCCGGTCAGAAGGGCCTGTCGGTCGCGTTCGACCTGCCGACCCACCGCGGCTACGACAGCGACCACCCGCGGGTCACCGGCGACGTCGGCATGGCCGGCGTGGCGATCGACTCCATCTACGACATGCGCCAGCTCTTCGACGGCATCCCGCTGGACAAGATGTCGGTGTCGATGACCATGAACGGCGCGGTACTGCCCGTCCTGGCGCTGTACATCGTCGCGGCCGAGGAGCAGGGGGTGGCGCCCGAGAAGCTCGCGGGGACCATCCAGAACGACATCCTCAAGGAGTTCATGGTCCGCAACACCTACATCTACCCGCCGCAGCCGTCGATGCGGATCATCTCGGACATCTTCGCGTACACCTCGCAGAAGATGCCGCGGTACAACTCGATCTCCATCTCCGGCTACCACATCCAGGAGGCCGGGGCCACCGCCGACCTGGAGCTGGCCTACACCCTGGCCGACGGCGTGGAGTACCTGCGGGCGGGCCTGGACGTCGGGCTGGACGTGGACGCCTTCGCGCCACGCCTGTCGTTCTTCTGGGCGATCGGGATGAACTTCTTCATGGAGGTCGCCAAGCTGCGCGCGGCCCGGCTGCTCTGGGCCAAGCTGGTCAAGCAGTTCGACCCGAAGAACGCCAAGTCGCTGTCGCTGCGCACCCACTCGCAGACCTCCGGCTGGTCGCTGACCGCGCAGGACGTGTTCAACAACGTCACCCGCACCTGCGTCGAGGCGATGGCGGCCACCCAGGGCCACACCCAGTCGCTGCACACCAACGCGCTCGACGAGGCGCTGGCACTGCCGACCGACTTCTCCGCCCGGATCGCCCGCAACACCCAGCTGCTGCTCCAGCAGGAGTCCGGCACCTGCCGGTCGATCGACCCGTGGGGCGGCTCCGCGTACGTCGAGAAGCTGACCCACGACCTGGCCCGCCGCGCCTGGCAGCACATCCAGGAGGTGGAGGCGGCCGGCGGCATGGCCAAGGCCATCGACGCGGGCATCCCCAAGCTGCGCGTGGAGGAGGCCGCCGCCCGCACCCAGGCCCGGATCGACTCCGGCCGCCAGCCGGTGATCGGCGTCAACAAGTACCGGGTGGACAGCGACGAGCAGATCGACGTGCTCAAGGTCGACAACTCCTCGGTGCGCACCCGCCAGATCGAGAAGCTGCGCCGGCTGCGCGAGGAGCGCGACGAGGCCGTCACCCAGGCCGCCCTGCACGCGCTCACCCGGGCCGCCGAGGCCGGTCCGCAGCGCGGCGGCGGCCTGGACGGCAACCTGCTCGCGCTGGCCGTGGACGCGGCCCGCGCCAAGGCCACCGTCGGCGAGATCTCGGACGCCCTGGAGAAGGTGTACGGCCGGCACTCGGGCCAGATCCGTACCATTTCTGGTGTGTACCGAGACGAAGCCGGGCCGTCGGCCCCCCTCCAGCGCACCCGTGACCTGGTCGAGCGGTTCGAGCGGGCCGAGGGCCGGCGTCCGCGCATCCTGGTCGCCAAGATGGGCCAGGACGGCCACGACCGCGGCCAGAAGGTGATCGCCACCGCCTTCGCCGACCTCGGCTTCACGGTCGACGTCGGTCCGCTGTTCCAGACCCCGGCGGAGGTCGCCCGCCAGGCCGTCGAGGCGGACGTGCACATCGTCGGCGTCTCCTCGCTGGCCGCCGGCCACCTCACCCTGGTGCCTGCGCTGCGCGCCGAACTCGCCGAGGCCGGCCGGGAGGACATCACCATCGTGGTCGGCGGGGTCATCCCCCCGGGCGACTTCGAGGCGCTCTACGAGGCCGGGGCGGCCGCCGTCTTCCCGCCCGGCACGGTGATCCCGGAGGCCGCCTTCGACCTGCTGAAGTCGCTCGCCGCCGACCTCGGCCACGAGTTGTGAGCCGCTGAACGATGGCGCCCCGGACGATCGACCTCGACCAGTACGCCCAGGGGGTGCGGGAGGGCTCGCGCGCGTTCATCGCGCGGGCCATCACCCTCGTGGAGTCCACCCGGCCCGACCACCGCGCGCTGGCGCAGCAGTTGCTCACCCGGCTGCTGCCGCACGCGGGCGGCGCGGTCCGGGTGGGCATCACCGGCGTCCCCGGTGTCGGCAAGTCGACCTTCATCGACGCCTTCGGCACCCGGCTCACCGCCCTCGGACACAAGGTCGCGGTGCTCGCCGTCGACCCGACGTCCAGCCGGACCGGCGGCTCGATCCTGGGTGACAAGACCCGGATGGAGCGGCTCGCGGTCGACCCCGCGGCGTTCGTCCGCCCCTCCCCCACCTCCGGCACGCTGGGCGGGGTGGCCCGGGCCACCCGGGAGTCGATGGTGGTGATGGAGGCCGCCGGCTACGACGTGGTCCTCATCGAGACGGTCGGCGTCGGGCAGTCGGAGACCGCGGTCGCGGGCATGGTGGACTCCTTCCTGCTGCTCTCGCTGGCCCGCACCGGGGACCAGCTCCAGGGCATCAAGAAGGGCGTGCTGGAGCTCGCCGACGTGATCGCCGTCAACAAGGCGGACGGGCCGCACGAGACCGACGCCAAGGCCGCCGCGCGCGAACTCGCCGGCGCGCTGCGGCTGTTGCAGGCCCCGGACGCGCCGTGGACGCCGCCGGTGCTCACCTGCAGCGGCCGCGACGGCACCGGGCTGGACACCCTGTGGGAGCGGTTGCAGCAGCACCGCAAGGTCCTCGACGCGACCGGCGCGCTGGAGGCCAAGCGCCGCGACCAGCAGGTGGAGTGGACCTGGGCGATGGTGCACGACCAGCTCTACGCCCAGCTCCACGAACACCCCGAGGTCCGCCGCCTGGCCCCCGCCCTGGAACGCGAGGTCCGCGAGGGCACCCTCCCGGCGAGCCTGGCGGCGCAGCGCCTCCTGGACGCCTTCCGCACCCCCTGACCAACGGCCGACGGCCCCGGACCGCACGCGGTCCGGGGCCGTCGCACTACCGCCCGCGCCGGGTCAGGCCGACCGGCTCCGCGTCGACACTCGGGCCACCGCCGCGCCCGCCCTCACTGGTCAGCGGTCCCACCCCACGCCGAACCCGGCCGTCACAACGGCGGAGAAGAAGAACCACCACACCAGGCGTGCGACGGTCGACCTGTCGAGGCCCGCCACTACGCCGCCTCGGGCAGCGCGCGAAGGCCGTACGCCGTGCCCCACCCGCGGGTGGGGCACGGCGATTCACGACTCTCCAGGAACTCGAACCAGACCACCTTGCCCGCGCCCACCGGCTGCCACCCCCAGGCGTGCGCCAACGCCTCCACCAACAACAGTCCGCGCCCACCGCACGATTCGGCGTCACGCTCCTGTCGCGGGAGCACCACGGACCCATCGGCGACCTCCACCCGCAACCGTCCGGCACGACGCCGGACGGTCACCACGCAGCGCTCCGCGGTGTGCACCAGCGCGTTCGCGATCACCTCGCTCGCACAGAGTTCCACGTCCTGGAGCGCATCGGGTGGGAGCGGCACGCCCCAGTCACGCACGATCGCCATCACCATCCGCCGCGCCGCCGGTACCGCCTCCACCCCCGGCGGTACACCCCACTCCAACGGAACCGGAAACCGCGCGGTGCCGAGCGGACTGACGATCATGTTCCACCCCATTGCTCCTCCATCGCTCCGGGTGGATCGGAGCGCCTACGGCCCTCCGATCCACCCACGGGGTAGTGGCCACCGGTGGACGGCGGCGAAAGGAACTCCACCAGTCGCACTCAGCGACCGACACGCGACCCAAAGTAGTCGCAGGGAATCTGCGAGTCAAGAAGCTCTGCTACTCGCAGTCCTTCACCGAGTCGTGCGAGACTCAGCCGATACAGGAAGGGGAGTTCCATGGGATTCGGTCTTGTTGTGCGCTTCGTCGCTCGCGACGCGGCGGCGGCCCAGGCCTTCGACGAGCTGGCGGGGGAGGCGCTCGAAGGGATTCGTTCCGAGGAGCCCGGCACCCTCGTCTACGTCAACCACGCGGTGCCGGAGGAACCACACATTCGAGTCTTCTACGAGCTGTACGCCGACCGCGAAGCGTTCGAGGCGCATGAACGCCAACCGCACGTCCGCCGGTTCCTGGCAGAGCGTGGCCAGTACCTCGAATCGTTCGAGGTCACGTTCCTGGACGAGATCGCCGGCAAGGGCTCGTCCGGCGACCCGGCCGCCCGGTGAGCCCTGAGGAGTGGCGGGCCTTCGGCGCCCGGGTCGCCCAGCTCCGTAAGAGTCGCGGACTGAAGCAGGAACAACTCGCCGCTGCCATCAGCCGAACCGCCAGCTGGGTGTCGCAGGTCGAGCGGGGTGTTCAGCCGGTAGTCCGCCTCGACGTACTCCAGCTGCTGGCGAACGGCCTCGGCGTGTCCGTTCAGGCGCTGCGGCCCGAGGCACCCTCGCCCGCTGCACCCGCGCTCTCGACCGGGGACCGGTCCAACGACCTTGACCTGGTGCGGCTGTCACTCTCGGGTCATCCAGCTCTCGATCTGCTGCTCGGTGAGAGCGTCCTGCCGGAAGATCCCGACCTCGACGAGCTCACCGTCGTCGTTCAGGACCTCTGGGACTTGACGCACAGTGCGCGATTCGCCGAGTTGAGCACCGCCATCGCCGATGCCCTGCCACGACTGGAAAGGGCATCACGGACCGCGGCCCCGGCAGCACGCCCAGCGGTCCACATCCTCCTCAGCCAGGCCTACCAGGCTGTCGCAGCCGCGTTCGTCCGCCAGGACGAAGTCGATGCGGCATGGGTGGCAGCCGATCGAGCCGTCCAAGCGGCCGAGAAGTCCGGGCAGCCCCTGCACGTGTTCGCCGGCATCTATCGGCTGGCCCACGCGTTCGTCCGGCTACAGCGACTGGACCAGGCAGAACACGCAGCCGGAGGTGCGGTGGCCGCCCTGCGGTCATACGTCTCGACAACCGACCCGCCGCCGGAGGCGCTCTCCGTACTCGGCGCTCTCCACCTGGTTCTCGCGCTGGCCGCGGCTCGCGCCGGCCAACGCGACCGGGCACGAAACGAACTCGACAACGCCCGCGCGGTCGCGGCTCGACTCGGCGAGGACCGCAACGACTTCCATCTGGAGTTCGGCCCCACCAATATCGAGATCCAGGCCGTCTCGACGGCCGTCGACCTCGGCGACGCGGGCGAGGCCCTGGACCTGGGCCACCGCATCGACGCCGGGCGACTATCGCCCGAGCGGAGGTCCAGGCTCCTGATCGACCTCGGAAGGGCGCACGCGCAGAGGCGCCACCTCGGTGAGGCCCTCGACTGCCTGCTGCGCGCCGAGGAGCTGGCCCCGGAGAACGTCCGGGCCCACGTGGCGGCACGGGAGACCATCCGTGAACTCATCCTCGTCGCAGGCCGAAGCGCACCACCGGAGCTGGTGAAGCTCGCCAAACGCACGAACGCGGCGGGGTGACGGGATCACGGGCCGTCGCGGGCTGGCCATCGAGGTCGAGGATCCGGTCCGGCGGCTGCCGGCGGACGCGCACTCGACGGGTGATCCGAGCCGGCTGACCGTCGCCTCCCGCATCGCGGACGGCGCCCGCAGATGAACGGCCGACGGCCCCGGACCGCACGCGGTCCGGGGCCGTCGCACTACCGCACGCGCCGGGTCAGGCCGCGGTGGCCGCCGCGAAGCGGGTCGAGACGTCCTGCCAGTTGACGACGTCCCAGAGCTTGGTGACGTAGTCCGGGCGGACGTTGCGGTACTGCAGGTAGTACGCGTGCTCCCAGGCGTCGAAGGCCAGCAGCGGGGTGGTGCCCTGGCCGACGTTGCCGTGGTGGTCGTAGACCTGCTCGACGATCAGGCGCTTGCCGAGCGGTTCCCAGGAGAGGATGCCCCAACCGGAGCCCTGGACGCCGGTGGTGGCGGTGGTGAGCTGCTTCTTGAAGGCCTCGAAGCCGCCGAAGTGCTCGGTGATGGCGTCGGCCAGCGCGCCCTCGGGGCGGTCGCCGCCCTCCGGGGAGAGGTTCTCCCAGAACAGCGAGTGCAGCACGTGGCCGGAGAGGTGGAAGGCGAAGGTCTTCTGCAGGCCGACGAGACCGCCGAACTGCTCCTTGTCGCGCGCCTCGGCGAGCTGCTCCAGGGTGTCGTTGGCGCCCTTGACGTACGCCGCGTGGTGCTTCGAGTGGTGCAGCTCCAGGATCTCGGCGGACATCGCCCGCTCCAGCGCGGAGTAGTCGTACGGCAGGTCGGGAAGCGAGTAGGTGCTCATCAGGAGGCGGGCCCTTTCAGCGAGTTCAGCGGTGGTGATCGTGCCGGGACCACACTATTGCGTATTGGTTGCAGGAACGAAGGGTGGGCTCCTGCATATTCCCCGTGTCTCGTCATGCACAATGGACGCTCAGATGTAATGAGCGGCAAGGGTGAGTGACCATGACCGGATCGCCGGTGGTGCTGGGGATCGAGTCGTCCTGCGACGAGACCGGTGCCGGCCTCGTCCAGGACGGGCGACTGCTCGGTCAGGCGGTGGCGTCCAGCATGGACGAGCACGCCCGCTTCGGCGGCGTGGTGCCCGAGATCGCCGCCCGCGCGCACGTGCACGCGATGGCGCCGGTGGTCCGCGAGGCGCTCGACCGGGCCGGGCTCACCCTCGCCGACGTCGGCGCCGTCGCCGTGACGGCCGGCCCCGGGCTCTCCGGCGCGCTCCAGGTCGGCGTGGCCGCCGCCAAGGGGTACGCCTTCTCGCTCGGCGTCCCGCTCTACGGGGTCCACCACCTGGCCGGGCACGTCGCCGCCGCGACACTGGACGGCGGGCCGCTGCCGAACCCCTGTGTGGTGCTGATCGTCTCCGGCGGCCACACCTCCCTGCTGCTGGTCCGCGACCTCGCCCGGGACCGGATCGTCCACCTCGGCGACACGCTGGACGACGCGGCCGGCGAGTGCTTCGACAAGGTCGCCCGGATCCTCGGCCTGCCCTACCCCGGCGGCCCCGCCGTCGACCGCGCCGCCCGCGACGGCGACCCGCGCGCCGTCCGGCTGCCGCGCCCGCTCACCGGGCCGCATGACGATCCGTACGCGTTCTCCTTCTCCGGCCTCAAGACCGCCGCCGCCCGCTGGGTCGAGGCGCGGCGCGCCACCGGCGGCGAGCCGAACGTCCCCGACGCGGCCGCCGCGCTCCAGGAGGCGATCGCCGACGTGCTGACCCGCAAGGCCGTCCGCGCCTGCACCGACCACGGCATCACCACCCTGGTGGTGGTCGGCGGCGTCGCGGCCAACTCCCGCGTCCGGGAGCTGGCCGAGCGGCGCTGCGCCTCGGCCGGGATCACCCTGCGGGTGCCGCCGCTGCGGCTGTGCACCGACAACGGCGCGATGGTCGCCGCCATCGGCGACCTGCTGGTGCGGGCGGGCGCCGAGCCGGCGCCGGCCGACCTCTCGATCGACCCGTCCGCCCCGCTGGAGTTCGCGGCGCTCACCCCGCTCGCCGCGCCCCGGGCCGCCTGACCCGCTCCCTCCGCGCCGCCCCTGCCCCGACCGCCTCCTGACAACGTTTCGGTTGCGGCGGGGGGCAATCCGATCCGGGGTCTTCCCGCCGCCGTGCGACATGTGCCATTTTACATGTCACACATCGGCGGTCGCGTCCCCAACAACGCGGCCACGAACGGCCCCGGAGGCCCCCACAGATGCGTCCCTCCCGGATATCCAAGGCCACCCTGCGCAGAGTGCCCGCACTCGGCGCGGCCTTCTTCCTCGCGCTCGGCCTGTTCGCCCCCCAGAGCCACGCCGCCCCGGTCGGCCCGGCCGCGCCCGCCAAGGCCGCCACCGGAGCCACCCCGGCGGCCGCGCCGAAGGCGATCCCGGTGCCCAAGTCCCCCGACGCGAGCACCGGCGACCGCCCGCTCGCCGCCGAGAGCACCGGAAGGGCGAGCACCGCCCACCCGGCCACCGAGGCCGCGCCGGCCGCCGACAGCAAGGGCGGCAAGAGCGCCAAGCAGTTCTCCGCGGCTCCGGCGGCCGTCGACTGCAACCTCTCCGGCGTGCTCGGCGCCTCGGGCGGCGCACTGGTCCAGCAGCTCACCGCGCTCCCCGACGTGACCTGCACCTACCCGCTGTTCAACCTCACCGGTGCGGACGCGGGCAAGGTCTTCCGCGAGGCCCAGATGGTGACCGTCGCCGACGCGCTGCGCACCGCCTCGGCCGGCTACGCGGGCAACAACAGCGCCTCGATCGGCCAGCTGGTGATGTTCCTGCGCGCCGGCTACTACGTGCAGGAGAACAACGCCGCCTCCGTCGGCGGCTACGGCGCCCCGCTGCAGACCTCGATCCGCGGCGCGCTGGACGCCTTCTTCGCCGCCCCGCACAGCCAGGACGTCACCGAGGCCAACGGCGCCACCCTCAACGAGGCCGTCACGCTGATCGACAGCTCGCACGAGAACGGCCGGTACGCCGGCGTCGTCAAGCGGCTGCTCGCCGGCTACAACAGCACCTGGCCGGCCTCGATGGACCTCGCCGTGCAGCACGTCGAGTGGGTCATCGAGAGCGGCTTCGACCTGGAGCACGGCGACCGCGGCTTCGTCGCCGCCCTCCAGGCCGACCCGTCCATCGCCACCGCCTGGGCCGGCTTCGTCACCCGCAACGGCGCGATGCTCAACGGCGGCGACGTCGTCACCCGGATCGGCATGCAGCTCGGCAACCTGGTCGCCGTGGACGGCCTCCGGGCCCAGGGCCGCCCCCTGGTCAAGGACCTGATCAACCGCTACCCGCTGGTCGGCGCCACCGGCCCGCTCACCATGAACCTGGTCTGGTTCACCGAGAAGAAGGACGCCGGCAACTGCACCGTCTACGGCACCTGTGACCTGCCGAAGCGGCTCGTCCCGCTGGTGCTCACCGTCGACCACACCTGCAACGCCAACCTGCGCATCCGCGCCCAGGACATGACGGCCCAGCAGCTGGCCGACACCTGCACCAGCCTGGTCAACGAGGACGCCGCCTTCCACAAGGTCATCAAGGACAACGGCCCGATCCCCGGCGACCTGAACACCAGCCTGGAGGTCGTCGCCTTCGACGACTACTACAACTACTCGCTGTACGCCTGGCTCATGTACAACATCGCGGTCGACAACGGCGGCATGTACGAGGAGGGCAACCCGGCCGCGGCCGGCAACCAGGCCCGCTTCATCGCCCACGAGGCCGACTGGCTGCGCCCCGCCTTCCAGATCTGGAACCTCAACCACGAGTACACCCACTACCTCGACGGCCGCTACAACATGGCCGGTGACTTCGAGGCCGGGATGACCACCCCGACCATCTGGTGGGTCGAGGGCATCGCCGAGTACATCTCGTACAGCTACCGCGGCGAGCGCTACGCCGCCGCCATCACCGAGGCGGGCAAGGGCACCTACAAGCTGAGCACCCTCTTCGACACCACCTACGACAACGCCGACTCGACCCGGATCTACAACTGGGGCTACCTGGCCGTCCGGTACATGCTCCAGTCGCACCCGCAGGACGTCGACGCGCTGCTCGCCAGGTACCGGGTCGGCGACTGGGCCGGCGCCCGCACCCTGCTCACCTCCACCATCGGCACCCGGTACGACGCCGACTTCGCGAGCTGGCTGACCGCCTGCGCGGCCGACAACTGCGGCACCCTGCCCGCCGACCAGGCCCCGCTCTGCGGCGCCGCCGACACCCGCCAGTTCGACAAGAACTGCCGCCGGGACAACGTCGCCGCCGCCACCGGCAACTACAGCTACAGCTTCCTGTACCTGCCCGCCGGCGTGAAGCAGCTGACCGTCACCACCACCGGCGGCTCCGGCAACGCCGACCTGTACTACAACGGCGGCAGCTGGGCCACCACCGGCTCCTACCTGGCGAAGTCCGCCAACGCCGGGAACGGCGAGACGCTGACGATCACCAACCCGCCCTCCGGCTGGGTCTACTTCAGCCTCTACGCCCAGCAGGGCTTCAACGGCGCCACCGTCACCACCCGGTACCAGTAGGCACCGAGCAGTACCGGTAGGCACCACGCAGTACCGGTAGCACCACGCAGTAGGCACCGCTCGCACCCGGCACGGCCGGCGAAGGGCCCCGCTCCCGGCGGGGCCCTTCGCCACGTCCCGGCACCGGCCGTCACTCTCCGGCCCCGGCCGGCCCGGCGGACCAGGCGACCAGCGGCGGCCGGACGGCGGCGCAGAGCGGGTGCCCCTTGACGTCGGTCAGCCCGAGCCGGGCCACCAGGGTGCCGCCGCGCACGGCCGCGTCGGCGGTGTCCGGATCGACCGCCGCCAGCATCAGCTTGGCCCGGCGGAACATCGTGAAGCCCTCCGGCCCGGCCGCGACCCCGTCCGTGCGGCCGCTCGCGATCCAGGAGAGGTAGACGAACCGCGCCCCCGGACCGCCCTGGACGTAGGGGCCGAGCAGGTCCACTCCCGCCGGGAGCGGCTTCACGGTGCACTCCAGGGTCCAGGCCGCCCGGGCCGCGTCGCCCGGCTGCGGGTCGAGCAACTCGCCCGGCCGGCCGCGCCGTTGCACGGCGACATGGATGTCCTGGTAGCCCGGGAACCCCGGCGCCGCGGGGCAGCTGCGCCCCGGGAGGTCGGTCGCCTCGATCCTGATCCGCACGCTCGTGTTCGCCATGGGCACCATCCTCGCGCGCCGGACCGGCCCGGCGTCCGCACCGGGGCGGGGGCCGCGGGGACTCCCGCATTCCTGTGGCAGGCCCGCCCGCCCGCCGTCAGGATGGGAGGCCAGGGAACACAGCCCCGACCCGATCGGACCGCGATGACCGACCAGCACAACGTCGTCCTGCTCACCTTCCCGGACCCGTCCGCCTGCCGGCCCGCGTTCGAGGAGGCCGAGCACCTGCCCGGGCTCCGGCAGGCCGCCGTCCTGGAGCGCTCCGCCGACGGCCTGCTGGAGACCAAGGACGGCTACGCGCGCGGGGCCGGGGTGGCCACGGTGGGGTCGGGCGTGGTCGGCGGCCTGATCGGGCTGCTCGGCGGGCCGATCGGCTCGCTGCTCGGGTTCGCGGCCGGCGCGGCGCTCGGCAACGCCGCCGAGGAGGGCCGCGCCGCCACCGGCGGGGCCGGGCTGATCGTGCTCTCGCCGCGGGTGCCCGACGGAGCGGCGGTGCTGGTGCTGGACATCCGCGAGGCGTCCCCGGCCGCCGCCGACGAGTTCGCCGCCCGGCACGGGGCGACGGTCGAGCGGATCGACGCGGAGGACTTCGCCGGGCAGGTCCGCGCCGCCGAGGAGCGCGCCGAGACCCCGGCGGACGACGGGCCGGGCGCGGCGGACGGGCCGCAGCGGACGGACGGCGCCGGGGCCTGACGGCGGCCCGCGCTACGGCGCGGGGCGGACGATCCGCCGGACCAGCTCCGCCGTCCACTCCACGTACTCGATCTCGGCGCCGTCGGCGTGCCGGGCGTAGAGGAAGCGGCCGGTCGGCGCGGGCGTCTCGGGGGTGGTGATCACCGCCCCGGCGGCCAGCAGGGTGGCCCTGAGCTCGTCCAGGTCGCTGACCACGACGGTCGCGGTGGCGTGCGCGTACCGGGCGCGCTCCCCGGCCGTACCGGCGATCACCAGGAAGTCCCCGACGGCCGCCAACTCGACGGCCTCGAAGCCCAGTCGCAGGTCGGGCTCGGCGCCGGTGAGCGTCCGCAGCAGCGGCAGGGCCTCGTCGAGGCTGTCCACCCAGAGGCGGGCGTAGGTCTTCAGGATGGCCATGGGTGCTCCGAATCGTCCGGACCGCGGCGGCACTCGCCGCCGATCGCCCGCTCACCCTAGGCACGGGAGGCGCGGGCGGAGAAGAACGCACTTTCCGGTGACCGGGGCACCTTCCGGTGACCGACCCCCCGTCACGGACCGGGCGGGCGCGGGGCCACGGCCGCCGGGTGCGGCGGCTCAGTCGTGCTGCCCTCAGTCGTGCGGCGGCTCAGTCGTGCGGCGGCTCGGTCATGCGGTGGCTCAGTCGTGCGGCGGCAGCCCGCTGATCTGGTGGTCGGCGACGTTGAGCGCCTCGTTGACCAGCCGGCGCAGATGCCCGTGCCGCAGGGCGTAGACCACCCGCCGCCCGTCCTTGCGGGTGGTGACCAGGCCCGCCAGCCGGAGCTTGCCCAGGTGCTGGCTGACCGACGGCCGCGCCGCACCGCACGCCTCGGTCAGCGTGGTCACATCGGCCTCGCCCTCGCCCAGGCGCTGCAGCAGCGCGAGCCGGGTGCGGTCGGCGAGCAGAGCGAGGACGGCGGCGGCGGTCTCCAGCCGCTCGTCGCCGGGCGGGCGCTTCGCGTCGTCCGGCGACGGCCCGCCGACCGGCTGTTGCGACCGATGTGCACCTGACAGCCGCACGCTCCCGCTCATGGCCACATCGTAGAGCGCTCACCCGTTCGCGCGCGGCGCGGGACGACGGCACGGGCGGCTGTGCGGACGGCGGCGCCCTCGGGGCCGCCGGCGGGCTCACCGCTCCCGCAGGTCCACCACCCGGCGGATCTTCCCCACCGAACGCTCCAGGGTGTACGGCTCCACCACGTCGACCTCCACGGTGACGCCGACGCCGTCCTTCACGCCCCGGGCGATCGCCGCGGCGGCGGCCTCGCGCTGCTCGGGCGCGGCGTCCGGGCGGGCCTCGACCCGGACCGCCATCCGGTCCAGCCGGCCCTGCCGGGTGAGCCGGAGCTGGAAGTGCGGCGCCACGGCGGGGGTGCGCAGCAGGATCTCCTCGATCTGGGTCGGGAAGACGTTCACCCCGCGCAGGATGATCATGTCGTCGCAGCGGCCGGTGACCTTCGCCATCCGCCGGAAGGCGGGCCGGGCCGTCCCCGGCAGCAGCCGGGTGAGGTCGCCGGTGCGGTACCGGACGACCGGCAGCGCCTCCTTGGTCAGCGAGGTGAACACGATCTCGCCGCTCTCGCCGTCGGGCAGCACCCGGTCGGTGAGCGGGTCGACCACCTCCGGGTAGAAGTGGTCCTCCCAGATGTGCAGCCCGTCCTTGGTCTCCACGCACTCCTGGGCGATGCCCGGGCCCATCACCTCGGAGAGGCCGTAGATGTCGACGGCGTGGATGTCCATCCGCTCCTCGATCTCGTGGCGCATCGCCTCCGTCCACGGCTCGGCGCCGAAGATGCCGACCCGCAGCCAGGTGCTCCGCGGATCGACGCCCTGCTTCTCGAACTCGTCGAGCAGGGTGAGCAGGTAGGAGGGGGTGACCATGATGATCTCGGGCCGGAAGTCCTGGATGATCTGCACCTGCCGGGCCGTCATCCCGCCCGAGGCGGGGATCACCGTGCAGCCCGCCCGCTCGGCGCCGTAGTGGGCGCCGAGACCGCCGGTGAACAGCCCGTACCCGTAGGCGACGTGCACCTTGTGGCCGCGCCGGCCGCCGGCCGCCCGGATGGAGCGGGCCACCACGTCGGCCCAGACCGAGAGGTCGTGCTCGGTGTACCCGACCACGGTGGGCCGGCCGGTGGTGCCGCTGGACGCGTGGATCCGGCGGACCTCCTCCACCGGGACGGCGAACATCCCGAAGGGGTAGCTCTCCCGCAGGTCGGCCTTGGTGGTGAAGGGGAACCGGGCGAGGTCACCGAGCGTGCGGCAGTCCTCGGGGGCCACCCCGGCCGCGTCGAACTTGCGCCGGTACAGCTCGACGTGGTCGTACGCGTGGCGCAGGGTGGCCCGCAGGTGCCGCAGCTGGTGCTCGGCCAGCTCCCCGGCGGTCATCCGCTCCCCGGCGTCGAGCAGCTCGGCCGGGAGCGGCTCCCCCCGGCGCCCGCCCGGCGGGTTCGGGTCGGTCGTTCCTGCGCTCATCGCGTCTCCTCCGCCGTCTCCGCCCAGCTCAGCCGCCGACCGATCATTCGGTCAGTGTTCGACGGGCCAAGTAATCCAGCACCCGAACCGGCTGTCAAGGGACGCGGCCCCGGGCGGCCGGCGATCGCTCACCAGGTGCGGGCGGCCGCCAGCAGGTGGTCCCGGACCCGGGCCACCCGGCCGTCCGGGTCGGCGCCGGGGCGTTCCACGAGGTAACCGGTGTTGATCGGCGGGTCCTCCGGGTCGTCCAGCAGCACCAGCCGGCCGTCGGCCAGCCGGTCCGCGCAGAGGTAGCGCGGGACGACCGCGAAGCCCGCGCCGGCGGCCACCGCGGCGACCACCCCGCGCAGGTCGGGCACGGTCAGGGCGGCCCGGCAGGCGAGCCGGCGGCCGAACACGTGGCGCCAGTAGCGGCGGACGATCGGCAGGTCCTCGGCGTAGGCGACCAGCGGTACCCCGTGCAGGGCGGCCGGGCCCTCGGCCGCGAGCCGCCCGCCCAGGCGCTCGGCCCAGACCGGCGCGGCGACCAGGACGAACTCCTCGTCGCCCATCGGCACGGCCGACAGGGCGCGCCCGCGCGGTCTGCTCGTCGCGATGACCAGGTCGTGGCGGCCCGCGCGCAGCTCCTCCAGCAGCGGCTCGGTCAGGCCCGCGGTCACCCGCAGCCGCACGCCCTCGGCGACCAGCGGGGCGAGCGCGGGCAGGACGAGTGTGCCGAGCAGTTCGGCGGGCCCGGCCAGGTGGACCGGCTCGCCCTCGGCCTCGGGGCGCGCGCCGGGGCCGGTGGCGGCGGCGAGCGCGTCCAGCGGACCGGCGATCCGGGCGGCGAGTTCGTCGGCGGCCGGCGTCGGGGCCACCCCGCGCGGCAGCCGCTCGAACAGCTCGCGCCCGCCCTGGCGCTCCAGCGCCCGGATCTGGGTGGTCACCGTGGGCTGGGAGAGGCCCAGCACCTGGGCGGCGGCCGTGAACGACCCGGCCCGGTGGACGGCCAGGAAGGTGCGCAGCAGGTTGAGGTCGGCGGGCCCGGCCGGCAGCGGTGACGGCACCGGTGGCACGGCGGACTCCTCGGCGTCGGGGCGGTTCACCCGGCAAGCCTATTCCCCGGCACCCATTGGAATGCCTATGGCAGCCATCGGATCAGCCATTGGTGACACCCGGGAGACCCGGCCTATCGTCGGGTCCATCGCCGAACTGACGGTCCGGACCGGAAACGTCAGTGCATCCAGGGCGTCAGACCGTACACCGGGCCCGACGGCCCCTCCCGCAGAGAAGAGCCCCCAGCATGTCGAAGATCCTCTTCGTCCTCACCGGCGCCACCTACTGGACGCTGGCCGACGGCACCCAGCACCCCACCGGCTTCTGGGCCGACGAGGCCGTCGCCCCGTACGAGGCGTTCCGGGCCGCGGGCCACACGGTCACCGTCGCCACCCCGGGCGGGGTGATCCCGACCGTCGACTCGGGCAGCCTGGCCCCCGAGTTCAACGGCGGCGAGGAGGGCGCCGCGAAGGTCGCGGCCGCGCTGGACACCTTCGTGGAGCTGCGCCACCCCGTGCGGCTGGAGGACGTGGACCTCGCCGACTACGACGCCGTCTTCTACCCGGGCGGCCACGGCCCGATGGAGGACCTCGCCGTCGACCCCGTCTCCGGCCGGCTGCTGGTCGCCGCCCTGGCGTCCGGCAAGCCGCTCGGCGTGGTCTGCCACGGACCGGCCGCGCTGCTGGCCGCCGGGCTGCCGGACGGCTCCAACGCCTTCGCCGGCTACCGGCTGACCGGCTTCACCAATGCCGAGGAGACCCAGGCCGGCCTGGCCGGCAACGCGAAGTGGCTGCTCCAGGACCGCCTGGTCGCGGCGGGCGTGGACTTCCAGGAGGGCGAGCCGTGGGCCCCGAAGGTGGTCGTCGACCGCAACCTGGTCACCGGTCAGAACCCGGCCTCCGCCGCCCCGCTCGCCGTCGAGCTGCTGAAGAAGCTGGCCTGACGGCCGTGGCCGCCGACCGGCTGGACGAAGTCCTCGACGCCGCCTACGCCTGCCTCACCCGGTACGGCGTGCGGCGCACCACGATGGACGACATCGCCGGTGCCATGGGCGTGTCCCGATCGGCGGTCCACCAGTACGTCCGGGGCAAGGACGACGCCTTCCGCCGGCTCGCCGAGCGCCTGCACCGGCAGGCGCTCGCGCGGGCCCGGCGGGCCGCCGCCGCGCCGGACGCCCCCACGCCGAGCGCGTCCGCGGCGTGCTCGCCGCCAAGTTCGACCTCGCCCTGACGCTTGCCGGGGACTCCCCGCACACCGCCGAACTCCTGGACGGCGGGGCCAGGTTGTTCGCCTCCGCCTGTGCCGCCTTCGGCGCCGAGCTGCGCGGCCTGCTCACCAGGCTGTTCACCGAGTCGTTCGCCGAGGCCGGGCTGGCCGCCGACGCCGCCGCGCCCGCCGGTCCGGGCCGGTCCGCGCGGGTGGGGCCGGCCGAGGCCGCCGAGATCGGCCTCGCCCTGGTGCGCGGCCTGGAGTCCGCGCCGAACGCCCGGCACCTCCTCGGCCAGGGGCTCAGGCGGCCGGGGCGCTCAGGCGACGACCGGGGGGCCGAACTCGCGGACGGCGTCGGCCACGATGGCGTCGAGCGTCGCGTGGTGGGCGCCCCGCCAGTAGGCCTGCCCGCAGTCGGTGCACTGCGCGAACGCGTCGTACGACCGCTCGGTGCCGTCCCGGAGCTGGTCCTGCACCGAGGTCTTGGCGACGGTGCGCAGCGTCCCGTTGCAGGTGGTGCACCTGCTCCAGGGGGCGAGCGGGGGCGCGAAGCGCGAGAGCACGTCCCGCAGCTGGTCGGCGGGCCGGTGGCTGTAGACGTAGGCGCCCGCCCAGAGTTCGCGGCGGCGCAGCAGGCCGCGGTCGCGCGAGAGCATCACACGCTGTTCGGCGGCCGAGCGGGCCGCCAGCGCGGCGTCGCCGATGTCCGGGTTCTCGTAGGCGGCGTCGACGCCCAGCAGCCGCAGCCGGCGCGCGAGCGTCCCGAGGTGGACGTCGAGCAGGAACCGGGGCGGCTCGGCCGATGCCTGCGGCCTCCGGACGGCCCGCACCGAGACCTGCTCGCCGGCCCCGGGGATGTGCGCGGCGGCCACCGGCCGCCCGTCCACGAGCAGTTCGCCGACCTCGGTGAGCGGGACGCCGAGTGACTCCACCACGTGTCCGAGCGTCGCGGCCCCGTCGGTCCGCAGCGCGGACCGCTCCGCCCGCCGCCCGGCGGGGAGGAAGACGTGCAGGTCGGGGGCGAAGCTCAGCCAGATCTCCGGTCTCTCCACCCCGCCAGCATGCCAGCGGGCGGGCGGTGGCGGCCAGCACTTTTCGACGGCCGCGGCGGGGCCGCCGCGCCGCCGGCCCCGGCCCGCTCCCGAAGATGCCCGGCCGCTCCCCACCCGTCGGGGGGTGGGGAGCGGCCGGGCGGTGCGGGCGGGCGTCAGCGGAAGGTCCGGAGCCGGAGGCTGTTGCCCACCACGAAGACGGAGGAGAAGGCCATGGTGGCGCCGGCGATCATGGGGTTCAGGAGGCCGGTGGCGGCGAGGGGGAGGGCGGCGAGGTTGTAGCCGAAGGCCCAGGCGAGGTTGCCCTTGATGGTGGTGAGGGTGGTGCGGGCGAGGCGGATGGCGTCGGGGGCGGCGGTGAGGTCGCCGCTGACGAGGGTGAGGTCGGCGGCCTGGATGGCGGCGTCGGTGCCGGTGCCGAGGGCGAGGCCGAGGTCGGCGGTGGCGAGGGCGGCGGCGTCGTTGACGCCGTCGCCGATCATGGCGACGGTGTGGCCCTGGTGTTGGAGGGCGCGGATGGTGTCGGCCTTGTCCTGGGGGAGGACTTCGGCGATGACGTCGGTGGGGTCGATGCCGATCTCGGCGGCGACGGTGTGGGCGGCGGTGGTGTTGTCGCCGGTGAGGAGGATGGGGCGTAGGCCGAGGGCGCGTAGTCGGGTGATGGCGTGGGCGCTGGTGGGTTTGACGGCGTCGGCGATTTCGAGGACGGCGCGGGGGGTGTTGTCCCAGGTGATGGTGACGGTGGTGCGTCCGGCGGTCTCGGCGGCGGTTCGGGCGGCGGCGAGGGTGGGGGGCAGGGGGTGGTGGTCGGGGTGGGTGTGGCGGCCGGCGGTGACGTGGTGGCCTTCGACGGTGCCGTGGACGCCGAGGCCGGGGAGGTTGTGGAAGTCGTGGACGGGGGGGAGGGTGCCGAGGCGTTGGGTGGCGGCGGTGGTGATGGCGGTGGCGATGGGGTGTTCGGAGGCGTGTTCGAGGGCGCCGGCCAGGCGTAGGACGTCGGTTTCGGTGGTGTCGTGGGTGGTGTGGACGGCGAGGAGGGTCATGCGGCCGGTGGTGACGGTGCCGGTCTTGTCGAGGACGACGGTGTCGACGCGGCGGGTGGTTTCGAGGACTTCGGGGCCTTTGATGAGGATGCCGAGTTGGGCGCCGCGTCCGGTGCCGACCATGAGGGCGGTGGGGGTGGCGAGGCCGAGGGCGCAGGGGCAGGCGATGATCAGGACGGCGACGGCGGCGGTGAAGGCCTGGGTGGGGTTGTCGGTGGTGAGGAGCCAGGTGGTGAGGGTGGTGAGGGCGAGCAGGATGACGGTGGGGACGAAGACGGCGGAGATGCGGTCGGCGAGGCGTTGGGCGGCGGCTTTGCCGTTCTGGGCGTCTTCGACGAGTGTGGCGATGCGGGCGAGTTGGGTGTCGGCGCCGACGTGGGTGGCTTCGACGACGAGGCGGCCGCCGGCGTTGAGGGTGGCGCCGGTGACGGTGTCGCCGACGGTGACCTCGACCGGGACGGACTCGCCGGTGAGCATCGAGGCGTCCACCGCGGAGGAGCCCTCGACGACGGTGCCGTCCGTCGCGATCTTCTCCCCCGGACGCACCACGAACCGCATCCCGGGGGCGAGTTCGGCGATCGGGAGGCGGACCTCGACGCCGCCGCGCAGCACGGTGACGTCCTTGGCGCCGAGCTCCAGCAGCGCCGTCAGCGCGGCGCCGGCGGTCCGCTTGGCGCGCGCCTCGAAGTAGCGGCCGGCCAGCACGAACGCGACGATGCCGGCCGCCGCCTCCAGGTAGATGTCGGCCGAGCCGTCACCGCGGGCGAGGCTGAACTCGAAGGCGTGCCGCATGCCCGGCATCCCCGCGTGCCCGAGGAACAGGGCCCAGAGCGACCAGCCGAAGGCGGCCAGCGTGCCGAGCGAGACCAGGGTGTCCATGGTCGCGGCGCCGTGCTTCAGGTTGGTCCAGGCGGCCCGGTGGAAGGGCCAGGCCGCGTAGGTGACGACCGGCGCCGCGAGGGTGAGCGAGAGCCACTGCCAGTTGTCGAACTGCAGGGCCGGCACCATGGCCATCGCGATCACCGGCACCGCCAGGGCGAGCGCGGTGGCCAACCGCTGCCGCAGTGGGGCGAGTTCGTCCGGTCCGGCACCGGCCTCCGCCCCCTGCGCACCGGCCCCCGCCGACCGCGCGGACGGCGCCCGCGCGGTGTCGGGGTCCGGGAGGGCCGCGGTGTAGCCGGTGGCCTCGACGGTGGCGACCAGGTCCGCGATCCGGACGCCGTCGGCCACGACCGCCCGCGCCTTCCCGGTCGCGTAGTTGACCGTGGCCTCGACCCCCTCCATCCGGTTGAGCTTCTTCTCGATCCGGGCCGCGCAGGACGCGCAGGTCATGCCGCCGATCCGGAGGTCCACCTCCGTGGAGGCGGGTGCCTGAGTGGTCATCTGGGCTCCTCGTGGTGCGTCGTCGGTGGCGCCCTCGGCGCGACCGTCTTGCGGGTGCTGCGGGGGCGGGCCCTCGGGACCCGCCCCCTTTCATACCCCTCGGGGGTACGGGGCCGGTCAGACCCGGCCGGCCAGCGCGTAGCCCGCGCCGTCGATCGCCTCGCGCAGCGCCTCGTCGTCCGGCTCGGCCTCGGACACGACGGTGACCAGGCCGGCCTCGACGTCCACGTCGACGGCGGTGACGCCCGGCAGGCCCGTCACCGCCCGGCCGACGGCCTGCTCGCAGTGGCCGCAGGTCAGGCCGGTGACCGCGTAGACCGTGGTCACGGCGCCGATGGTGGCGACGGTCGTGGCGCCGGTGGAGCAGGTGCCGGTGGTGGAGCAGCAGGACATGGTTTCCTCCGGAGCGGTCGACGAGCCTGTCGTGATGCCCGTGGTTCGATACCCCCTAGGGGTATCGCTCGGGCATGGCTCCATTCATACCCCCAGGGGGTATCAAGCGCAACCCTTGGAGCGCACCGGTCCGCCCCGCCGCGCCACTCGCCGGATCGACGGGCCTGGCAGGATGGCGGCATGGAACGTGTGCTGGGAGTGGGCGGGTACTTCATGCGGGCCACCGACCCGGTGGCGCTGGGCGCCTGGTACCGCGATTGCCTCGGTCTCGACGCCGACGAGCACGGCCTGTGGCAGCAGGAAGCCGGGCCGACGGTGTTCGCGGCCTTCGAGTCCGGAACCGACTACTTCGGCTCCCCCGCGCAGCGGACGATGCTCAACTTCCGCGTCCGCGACCTGGCGGCGATGCTCGCGCAACTCCGCGCCAAGGGCGCGGACGTGGCCGAGGAGACCCAGGACATGGCGGGCGTCGGCCGGTTCGGCTGGGTCACCGACCCCGAGGGCAACCGCATCGAACTGTGGCAGCCCGGCTGACGGCACCGCCGCGCGGGCGGTGACCGCCGGCCGGAGGTGTCACGGGCCCGGCCGGGGTTCGTCCCGGCCCCACCGCCGCCGGCCCCCGGTCCATCGTGGCGGGGGCCGGCGGGCGGGTCAGGAGGAGCGGCGGGGGCGGCCGCGGCGGGGGGCGCCGGCCTTGCCGGAGCCCGACTTCCCCGCGGCGGGGCGGCCGCCGCCGGACTTCCCGCCGCCGGAGCGGCCCGCGGCCGCGGGCTTGCCGGAGCCGGCGCGCGGGCGGCCGCCACCGGCGGCGGCCTTCTTCGGCTGCTCGGCCGCGGGGGGCGTCTGGCCCCGGCCGCGCGAGCTGTTGACCGTCCGGCCGCGGACGATCCCGATGAACTCCTCGATCAGGTCGGTGGTCCGGTCCAGCTGCCAGGCCAGGGCGACCTGCGACTGGGGGGCGTCCGACACCGTCCGGAAGGTGAGGTCCCGGCGGTGGTGGAAGCGGGCGAGCGACTGCGGGACGAGCAGGACGCCGACCCCCGCCGCCACCAGTTCGATCGCGTCCGCGGTGGTGGCCGGGCGCTCGATCGCCGGGCGGCCGGGCAGCTCCGCCCAGCCCAGGGTGTCGTCCAGCGGGTGGAAGACCACTTCCTCGGCGAGGTCCGCGAGGGGCACCTCGTCGGCCGCCGCCAGCCAGTGGTCCTTCGGGAACACGACGACCGTGGCCTCGGTGTAGAGCGGGATCGCGCTGAGGCGGTCCCGGTCCACCGGGAGCCGGACCAGCCCCGCGTCGGCGGCGTCGGCCAGCAGCGTCGCCGCGCCCTCCTCCACCGGTACCGCGACCAGGGTGAGCGGGACGTCGGGCAGCCGCTCCTCCCAGACGCGCACCCACTTACCGGGCGTCACGCCCGGAACGTACACCAGTCGGAACGAGGGGTTCGCCTGCATCTCTGTCACGCTGCAAGGCTACCGACCGTGATCGGGGCCGCCACTCACTCGCTTACCCTAGTGACCATGACATCGCTCAAGTCGAAGACGACCCAGACCATGAAGCCGGCCACGGCCGCCAAGAAGCTGGGCATCTACCTCAACGCCGCCCCCGCCGAGTTCCAGGAGGGCGTGGTCTCCCGCGAGGAGCTCAACACCCTGCAGGCCGACCCGCCCGCGTGGCTCCAGGAGCTGCGGCGCAACGGCCCGCACCCCCGCCCGGTCGTCGCGGCCAAGCTCGGCGTCTCCGTCTCGGGCCTGGCCCGCGGCGGCGTCACCGAGGCGCTCACCACCGAGCAGATCGAGGCCCTGAAGACCGAGAACCCGGCCTGGCTGGAGCGCGAGCGCACCATCCAGGCCGACGTCCGCAAGGAGGCCGTGCGGATCAAGGAGAAGAACGAGCAGCAGGCCGCCGCGACGCCGCCCGCCAAGACCCGCTGACCCCGCCCGGGGCGGCGGCCTCCTCGCCTTCCGCCGCCCGGTCGCTCCCTGCGCACCGCCCGCGCGCCGACGGCTCCGCGCCGACGGCCCGCCGCGGCCGACCGCTCCCGGCCGCCCCTCCGGTCCACCGCCCCGCCCGCGCGGGCAGCCGGGCACCTTCCGCCGCCCCCGGTCACGGCCCCGGCCTGCCGTGGTCGAGCAGCCGGCGCACCAGCCCGTCCAGGTCGAGGTACTCGTGCTCCCGGCCGGGCGGGACCAGGCGGTCGGTGCGCCCGAGGAAGACCCTGACCTCGGCGGCCCGGGCCCGGAGCACGACACTGCCCTCGTCCCCGCCGAGCGCGACCAGCACGGTGCCGGCGTCCTCGCCGGTGCCCGGGCGGACCGCCACGTCGCCGATGCCCGCCTCCCGCGTGGTCCCCGCCGCCAGCAGCTCGCGCGCGAACATCCAGGTGATCGGCTCCGCCCGGTCGACGTGACTGTCCAGGTAGACCGCGTACGGCTCGGCCACGTCGTAGCGAAGGCGGGCCTTCACGCAGACGGTGAGGCCCGGACAGACGACCGCCCGCAGGTCGAGGTCCAGGGCCGTCGCCTCCGCGCCGGAGCGCTGCGGGGGGACGTGCGGCGTCTCCCGGCCGGTCATTCCGGTTCTCCGGCGGAACCGGTGGCACCGAGGGCCGGCGGGACGAACCGGGGTGGCTGGACCAGCCGGTGCCACTCCTGGTCGACGTGGCCGGGCACCGTCCGCCCGTAGCCGATCCAGAGGGCGACGAGGTGCGTGAAGATCGGTGCCTGCTCATGAGGAATCGTTTCTTCGCCTGCGAGGGCGAAGGCCTGGAGGTCGTTTCTCATGCCTGGACAACGACGGGCCCCACCTGCGGTAACCCTCCGCCCCCCGGCGCAGTCGCGCGGACCCGTCCGGCCCGGCCCCGCCGCGGCCGGATAGATTGCCGGGACCAGCCACCCCGCCGCCCCCGGGAGCCCCACGTGCTCGACACCACGGACGCCGCCCTCGTACGGGAGCTCCAGCGCGACGGCCGCGTCAGCTACCAGCGGCTCGCCGAACTGCTGGAGATCTCCCGGGAGGCCGCGCGGGCCCGGGTGCAGCGGCTGCTGACCCGGGGCGAGGTGCGGATCGTCGGCATCGTGCCGCCCGCCGTCGCCGGGATCACCACCGTCGCCCACGCCTCCCTGGACGTGGCCGGCCCGGCCCGGCCGGTGGCCGTGGCGGCCGCCGGCCGGCGGGCGGCCAGCTTCGTCTCCTGCACCGCCGGGCGGCGGAGCGTGATCGCCGAGCTCCGGGTGGCCGACGACGCGGCGCTGGAGCGCGAGTTCGCCGCACTGCGGGCGGTGCCCGGGGTACGCGGCGTCGAGGTGTTCCGCTGCACCGAGCTGGTCCGGGACGCGTACGCGCCGTCCGGGCCGGACCTCCGGACCGGCGCGCTGCCCGCCCTGGACGGGACCGACCGGCGGCTGCTCGGACTCCTCCAGGCCGACGGGCGGGCCAGCTTCGCGGCGCTGGCGGACCGGATCGGCCTCTCCCAGCCGGCCACCCGGGCCCGGGTGCTGCGCCTGCTGGAGGTCGGCGCGGTGCACGTCACCGGCCTGGTGGAGTCGCGGGCGCTCGGCGTCCGGGAGGCCGCCGGGGTGGGGCTCGGGGTGCTCGGACCGGCACGCGAGGTCGCGGAGGCCGCCGCCGCGCTGCCCGGCGTCAACTACGTGGCCTCGGGCTACGGCCGCTTCGACCTCGTCTGCGGGCTGGACGCCCCGGACCGCCCGGCCCTGCTGCACGGTCTGGAGGCGCTCCGCGGACTGCCCGGCGTGACGCGCTCGGAGTCCTGGGTGCACCTCGACATCGTCAAGGAGTCCTACACCTACGATCTGCCCATCGGACCGGCACTCGACAGCCCTGAACGATGATCGGCAAATGATTCGCAGAATGGGGCCGATTCTCTAGGCGAAATGACAGTCGTGAGCCCTTGACGCTTTCTTTTCACCGCCCTTTCAATGGTCGGACACCTTCCCCGTGAGAGAGTCCGGTCCCCCGATGGCCTCTTCCCCTCCCCCACAGACCGCCGACGGCCCCCGGCCCGCCGGTCCCCCGCAGCCCGCCGACGGCCCCCGGCCCGCGGTCGAGGCGCTCCCCCGCTCCCTGGGCGTCTTCGGCGGGGTCCTGCTCACCCTGTCCTGCGTCACCCCGGCCTCGTCGCTCTTCATCGTGGTGCCCCCGCTGCTGATGTCGCAGGGCAGCGGCGCCGTGATCAGCCTGCTGATCGCCGCCGTGCTCTCGCTGGGCGTCGGCCTCTGCTACGCCGAACTCGGCACCCTGGTGCCCAGCGCCGGCGGCGAGTACTCGATCGTCGGCCAGGTGCTCGGGCGACTGGCCGGCTGGCTGGTCTTCATGATCTCGATCGTCTCGCTGCTGGTCATCCCGCCGATCATCGCGCTCGGCACCGCCGACTACCTCGGCTCGGTGCTCTCGCTGGACCCGGCGGTCGCCGGCGCCGCCGTGATGGCGCTGGCCGTCGCGGTCGGCGTGCTGGACATCAAGTCCAACGCGCTGATCACCGGCATCTTCCTCGGACTCGAAGTGCTCGCCGCCGGCATCGTCGCGGTGCTCGGCTTCACCCACGTCCACCAGCCGGTCTCCTCACTGGTGCACGCCGTCGTCCCGGACGGGCAGGGCGGCACCGGACCGTTCACCCTCGGACTGCTGGTGTCCGGGCTGGCCGTGGCGATGTTCACGTACAACGGCTTCGGCACCGCCGTCTACCTCTCGGAGGACCTGCGCGACCCGCGCCGCACGGTCGCCCGCACGGTGCTCTGGTCGCTGCTGGCCGGGGTCGTGGTGATCACCGTCCCGGTGGTGGCGATCTGCCTCGGGGTCGCGTCGCCCGACCAGTTGGCCGCCGGTGACCTGGTCGCCATCGTCGACTCCTGGGCCGGCAGCACGGTGGGCACCTTCGTCAGCCTCTGCATCGCCGCCGCGATCCTCAACGCCGTCATCGTCATGGTGATCCAGAACGGCCGGGTGCTGTACGCCTCCGCCCGCGACCGCACCTGGCCCGACCCGGTCAACCGGGCACTCGGCACCCTGCACCCGCGCTGGGGCTCGCCGTGGGTCGCCACCCTCGCGATCGGCGCGCCCGGCGCCGTGCTCGCCCTGACCGTGCCGATCGACGCGCTGCTCGGCTTCACCGGGGTCGTGGTCGCCGTCATCTACCTGCTGCTCGGCGTCGCCGCGCTGCTCGCCCGGCGCGGCCGGCACCGGGGCGCGCCCGCCTGGCGGATGCCGCTCTGGCCCGTGGCGCCCGTGCTCACCACCGTGGTGCTCGGCTACGCGCTCACCCAACAGGCCGGCCGGGACCTGCTGATCACCCTCGCCGTGCTGCTCGTCGGGGTCCTCTACTGGTTCCTCTACCTGCGCCCGCGCAGCGCGACCCACTGGGTGCTCAGCCTCCCGGCCGACCAGGCCGAGGCCCCGCGCGGCGTCGCCGCCGGCCACTCGGCCACCGACCGCACCCCCGCTTCCGCTCCCGCCACCGCTCCGGAGTTCTCGTGAACCGCCCCGCCGACCTGATCGTCCACAACGCCCACGTCCACACCGTGGACGACCGCCGGCCGCGCGCCGAGGCGGTCGCCGTCCGCGACGGCCGGATCGTCCACGTCGGCGACGGCGACGACTGGCGGGCCCTGGCCGGGCCCGGCACCGAGGTCGTCGACGGCCGGGGGCGCCTGCTGGTGCCCGGCTTCGTCGACAGCCACAACCACGTCCGGCTCGGCTCCGACGCCGCCTGCGTCCAACTCGCCGGCGCCACCGACCTGCCCGAGATCGGCCGCCGGATCGGCCGGTGGCTGGAGCGGAACCCCGGCGCCGACTGGATCGAGGCCGAGGCCTTCGACTACACCGCCGTCCCCGGCGGCCGGATGCCCACAGCGGCCGACCTCGACCCCTACACCGGCGACCACCCGGCCCTGGTCCTCAGCTACGACGTGCACACCGCCTGGCTGAACACCGCCGCGCTGCGCCGCCTGGGCATCACCGCCGAGACCCGGGAACTCGCCTTCGGCACCGTCCGGAAGGACCCGGCGACCGGCGAGCCCACCGGGTTCCTCACCGACTTCGCGGTGCGCGGCCTCTCCCGCGACGGGCACCGCGCGCTGCGCGCCGCCGGGGTGCCGTGGGCCGACCCCGAGCGGCAGTACGGGCGGCTCGCCGCCAGCCTCGACATGGCCGCCCGCTACGGCATCACCACCGTCGTCGAACCGCAGAACTCGCTCGACGACCTCGCCCTCTTCGAGCGGGCCATCGCCGAGGGCCGGCTGCGCTCGCGCCTGGTCGCCGCGCTGTTCCACCCGCGCGGCACCACCGCGGCGGAGCTCGCCGAGTTCGCGGCGGCCGCCCGCCGCCACACCGGCGACCGCTTCCGGGTCGGCCCGCTGAAGCTGTACATCGACGACGTGGTCGAGCCGCACACCGCCGCGCTGCTGGAGCCCTACGCGGGCCACCACAGCCACCGGGGCGAGACCTTCTACCCCGCCGAGGAGTTCGCCGAGCTCCTGACCTCGCTCGACGCGGCCGGCTTCCAGGCCTTCGTGCACGCGACCGGGGACCGCGGAATCCGTACCGTGCTGGACGCCGTCGAGCACGCCCGCCGGGTCAACGGGCCGCGCGACGCCCGCCACCAGGTGGTCCACGTCGAGTGCCTCGACCCGGCCGACGTCTCCCGCTTCGCCGAGCTGGGCGTGGTCGCCTGCATGCAGCCCCGGCACTGCTCCCCCGACATCGCCGGCCCCGGCAAGGACTGGGCCGAGGCGGTGGGCGAGGGCCGCTGGTCCAAGGCCTGGCCGATGCGCAGCCTCCAGGAGGCCGGGGCGACGCTCGCCTTCTCCAGCGACTGGAACGTCGCCGAGATGGACCCGCTGGTCGGCCTCTACACCGCCGTCACCCGCCGGGGCCTGGCCGGCGGGGAGCCGTGGATGGAGGGCGAGACCGTCTCGCTGGCCACCGCGCTGCGTGGCTACACCCTCGGCAGTGCCTACGCCAACTTCCTGGACGACCGCCTCGGCTCGCTCACCCCCGGCAAGCTCGCCGACCTCGTCCTGCTCTCCGAGGACCTGTTCGCCGTCGACCCGAAGGCGATCCCGGAGGCGCGCGTCGAGCTGAGCGTCGTCGGCGGGGAGGTCGTGCACCGGGCCTAGGGGGAGTTCGCACCCGCCCCGGGCGGCGCCGGTCAGCGGCCGACCTCACGGGCCCGGAAGTCCTCGACCGTCTCACGGCGGATCAGCAGGCGGGCCCGGCCGTCCCGGACGGCGGCGACGGCCGGGCGCCCGACCAGGTTGTAGCCGGAGGCCATCGAGAACTGGTAGGCGCCGGCCGCCGGGACGGCCAGCAGGTCCCCCGCCCGCAGGTCGGCCGGCAGGCCGGCGCCCCGCACCAGCACGTCGCCGGCCTCGCAGTGCCGCCCGACCACGTCCACGCGGGCCGCCGGGGCGTCGGAGCGCCGGCCGACCAGCCGCGCGGTGTACGGGGAGCCGTAGAGAGCGGGCCGCGGGTTGTCGCTCATGCCGCCGTCGACGGCGGCGAAGACCCGGCCGTCCGCGCCGTGCTTGACCGACAGCACCCGGTAGAGCGCCACCCCGGCCGGCCCGGCGACGGCCCGGCCGGGCTCGATCACCAGGCGCGGCACCGCGAGCCCGGCCCCGGCGCAGCGCTCGGCGAGCCGGCGCGGCACCCGGGCGGCGAAGTCGGCGAGGTCGAAGGCGTCGTCCCCCGGCAGGTAGCGGATGCCGTGGCCGCCGCCGAGGTCCAGTTCGGGCAGCTCGACGCCGTGCCGCTCGCGCAGCTCCGCCAGGAAGGCCACCACCGTGTCCACGGCGGCGAGGTAGGGCTCGACCCCGGTGATCTGGGAGCCCAGGTGGCAGTGCAGGCCGACCAGGTCGAGGCCGGGCTGGGCCAGCACCCGGGCGATCGCGTCGGCCGCGTCCCCGCCCTCGATCGGGAGGCCGAACTTCTGGCCGCCGACGCCCGTGCGCACCGCCTCGTGGTGGCCGGCGGCGATGCCCGGAACCACTCGGACCAGCACCCGCTGCGGGGTGTCCGCGGCCACCAGGGCCGCCAGCCGGGCGATCTCCCCCGGTCCGTCGATGACGATCCGGCCGACCCTCAGCCGCCGGGCGAGCCGGAGCTCCTCCGGCGTCTTGGCGTTGCCGTGCAGCAGGATCCGCTGCGCCGGGAACCCGGCCGCGGCGGCCAGCGAGAGCTCCCCGGAGGAGCAGACGTCCAGGCCTAGGCCCTCCTCGCCGACCCAGTCGGCCATCGCGCCGCACAGGAAGGCCTTGGCCGCGTAGAGCACGTCGGCGTGCGGCAGGGCCTGCCGGTAGGCGCGGGCGCGGGCCCGCACCTCGTCCTCGTCCAGGACGTACAGCGGGGTGCCGAACCGGTCGGCGGCCTCGGCCAGGCCGACCCCGCCGACCAGCAGGTCCCCACCGGGGGCGGCGTGCGCCGAGGCCGGCCACGGGCCGCCGAGCGGCTCGGCGGCCCCCGCCGGCACGGGCGCCGCCGCCTCCGGCGCGGGGACGGGAGCGGGGAGGGGGGCGGGGGCGGGAGCGGGGACGGGGGCGGGAGCGGGGGCGGGAAGGACGGTCATGGCGGCGGCTCCTGCGGGCGGGGGCGGGGCGGGGGCGGGGCGGGCGGGGCGCCGGCGGTGTCCCGCCCGGCGCGGGCGGCGTCAGTCGAGGTACTGCAGGGCGATCCGGCAGTGCGCCGCCCGGCCGCGCCACTGCCGGACGGCCGCCCCGGACGGCTCGTCGCCCTCCTCGTCCGCCCCGGCCAGGACGTCGGGCACCGGGGCGGGACCGCGGCGACGCGGCGGCACGGCGTCGCGTTCGACGACGGCGAGCGGGCGCCGCACGGCGGTGCCCGCGGTGGCGCCGGGGTGGCCGAAGAGGACCTGGGTGTCGCTCATGGTGGACGTTCCTTCCGAAGTACCGGCGGGCCGCCGGGGTGCGGGCCCGCAGCTCCAGTGGAGCCCCGTCCGCCCCGACCGGGGCCGGCCTTGACGCGGGGCGTACGCACAACAGGCCTTCCTTGACGGCACCTTGACGACCGCCGGCCCGAACGGTGCCTGCTCCTGCTGCCTCCTCCTGCCGCCTCGCTCCCCCGTCGGCGGGAGCCGTCCCGCCCGGCCGGCGGGGCGGTCGCGGACGCCCCGCCGGCGGTCGGACCGGGCCCGGACAGAATCGTGACCGTCCAGCGGACAAGATATGTCGGCAACCTGCATATACTTTTGCTCGGCAGGTGCGATATACATACGGGGTATGCAAAGCCGGTCCGGCCGGAGGCGCCCCGCCCCACCCGCCGAAGGCTTCCTGATGCCCTGTCTCAAAGGGGGACCCATGTTCGAAACCAGTCCGTCCAGGAACGGCGCCGCCCCGGTGCTGCACCTGGACAACGTCACCCGGGTGCACGGCCGCGGCGCGGCCGAGGTGCACGCGCTGCGCGGCGTGGACCTCAAGGTGCAGGCCGGCGAGTTCGTCGCCGTGATGGGCCCGTCCGGCTCCGGCAAGTCGACCCTGCTCACCCTCGCCGGCGGCCTGGACACCCCCACCACCGGCCAGGTCCTGGTCGAGGGCACCGCACTCGGCGGCCTGAGCCGCAAGAAGCTCGCCGCGGCCCGGCGGCGCTCGATCGGCTACGTGTTCCAGGACTACAACCTGATCCCGGCCCTCACCGCCGCCGAGAACATCGCGCTGCCGCGCGAACTCGACGGCGTCTCCGGCCGGGTGACGCGCCGTGAGGCACTGGCCGCACTGGAGGAACTCGGCATCCCCGAGCTGGCCGGCCGCTACCCCGACGACATGTCCGGCGGCCAGCAGCAGCGCGTGGCCATCGCCCGCGCCCTGGTCGGCGAGCGCCGCCTCGTCCTCGCCGACGAGCCCACCGGCGCCCTCGACTCCGCCAACGGCGAAGCCGTCCTGGGCGTCCTGCGGGCCCGCTGCGACGCCGGCGCCGCCGCGATGATGGTCACCCACGAACCCCGGCACGCCAGCTGGGCCGACCGGGTCGTCTTCCTCCGCGACGGGCTGATCGTCGACGAGGGCTTCGGCCGCAGCGTCGAGAGCCTGCAGACCATGGCCGCCCGCCACGGGACCCGGATCGAGGCCACCGGATGAAGCTCGGACCCCTGAAGGTCGCGCTGCGGATCGCCCGCCGCGACGCCCTGCGCGCCAAGGGCCGCAGCGCCCTCGTCATCGCCATGATCTCGCTGCCCGTGCTCGGCGTGGCCGGCGCCGACATCGTCTACCGCAGTGGCCAGCTCGCCCCGGTGGAGCGGGTCGAACGGCTGGCCGGCGGGGCCGACGCACTCGTCACCGCCTACGAGCTCGGCAGCACCGTCCAGCAGCGCCCGTTCGCCGAGGACGGCGCGCTCGCGATCGGCGTCCGGGCCAACCAGGGACCGACCCCGGAGCAGACCCGCAGCGCCGGCGCCGACCCGGCCGCGCTGCTGAAAGAGCTGCTGCCCGGCTCGGCCCTGCTGCCGGCCGCCGCCGGTCTCAACGCCAGCGCCGGCTCGCCCAACGGCCTGGTCCGGACCGAGACCGCCGAGGCCGACCTCACCGATCCGGTCTGGAAGGGCCGGCTCGACCTGGTCGAGGGCCGCACCCCGAACGCCGCGCACGAGGCGGCCGTCACCCGGGAGTTCCTCACCGAGTCCGGCCTGCGCCTCGGTCAGACCACCACCCTCAAGGGGCTGGAGAAGACGCCGTTCACCCTGACCGGCGTCGTGGAGCACCCCGACGACCTCGCCAAGGTCGAGTTCGTCGGCCGCCCCGGCGAGGTCCTCGCCCCGCTGGCCGCGGCCGCGCCGGCCGCCGCCAAGCCCCCGACCGGGGCGGGCGACCGCTCGACCCCGGGCAAGCCGGCCTGGCTGCTGAAACTGCCCGCCGGGGCGACCCTCGACTGGGAGGGCGTCAAGAAGCTCAACCGGTACGGCTTCACCGCGACCTCCCGCGCGGTGGCGCTCGACCCGCCGTCCGAGTCCCAGATCACCTACCAGCGGCTGGAGTTCGGCTCCAGCAGCCCGCTGCGCTCCGACAAGGCCGTGGTGGTCGGCACCGTCGCGGGCATGGCCCTGCTGGAGGTCGCCCTGCTCGCCGGGCCGGCCTTCGCCGTCGGCGCCCGGAGGTCCCGCCGGCAGCTCGCCCTGATCGGCGCGAGCGGCGGCGACCGCGGCCACATCGCCTCCGTCGTCCTCGGCTCGGGCCTGGTGCTCGGCGCGGTCGGCGCGGTCACCGGCGTGGTGCTCGGGACCGGCCTGGTGGCCCTGACCCGGTCGTGGATCGAGGAGACCGGTGGCAGCCGGTTCGGCCACTTCGGCGTCCAGGCGCCCGACCTGCTCGCCATCGCGGTCGTCGGCGTGGTCACCGCGCTGCTCGCGGCCGCGCTGCCCGCCCTCCAGGCCGCCCGGCAGAGCGTCACCGCCGGCCTCACCGGCCGTGACACCGTCAGGCCGCCGAGCCGCTGGACCACCGCCGCCGGCATCGTGCTCTTCGTCTCCGGCGCGGCCGTCGCGCTGCTCGCCGTCGGGACCAACGACGGCACCGGCCGGGGCATCCCGGTCTTCGCCGGCCTGGACAAGATGACCCTGATGGTGCTCGCGGGGTCGGCCACCGCCGAACTCGGCCTGCTCGCCCTCACCCCGGTACTGATCGCCCTCTGCGGCCGGCTCGCCCGGTTCCTGCCGCTCGGCGGCCGGCTCGCCCTGCGCGACTCGGCCCGCCACCGCGGCCGCACCGCCCCGGCCATCGCGGCCGTGATGGCCGCCGTCGCCGGCTCGGTGGCGATCGGCCTCTACACCGCGAGCAGCGACGTCATGGACGCCGCCTCCTACCGGCCGCACAGCCCGGTCAACTCCGTCTCGCTCGGCGTGCTCACCGACAGCCCGCTGCTCCCCCAGGTGCGCGCGGCCATCGAGCAGGACCTGCCCGAGCTCGGGGAACGCGCCGATCTCGGCACCGCGGTCTACTCGTGGTGCGCGGAGTGCTCCAGCAACGTCACCGTCAAGGGCGGGGTCGGCTTCGGCTCCCGGGCCCTCGTCGTCGGCGACGCGACCGTCCTGCACAACGCCTTCGCCGTCCGCGACCCGGCCGCCGAGCAGGCGCTGGCCGCCGGCAAGGCCGTGGTCTTCGACCGCTCCCTGCTCAGCGGCGACAAGGTCGTGCTCCAGCTGACGGGTGGCTTCACCGCCCCGCCGCAGCCGGGTGCCGCCCCGGCGCAGGAGATCCGGGAGATCCCCGTCGACGCCGTCGTGGTCGAGAACCCGACCGCCGCCCGGTACGGGGTCGGCGTCATCGGCACCCGGACGATCACCGGACTGGGTCTCACGACGAAGCCCAGCGGCTCGGTCTGGCTGCCGTCCACCGCGCCGGACCGCAAGGCGACGCAGCGGGCCGCGGCCACCGCCGACCGCATCCTGCCGAGCGCCCTGCTCGACGTGGAGCGCGGGTTCGAGCCGAAGAGCGACGTACCGACCATCGCCCTCACCGGCTTCGCCGCCCTGGTCGTGCTCGGCGCCGCGTGCATCGCCACCGGCCTCGCCGCCGCCGACTCCCGGCGCGACCAGGCGACCCTCGCCGCGGTCGGCGCGCCGCCGGGGATCCGCCGGACCCTCTCCGGCATCCAGTGCGCGCTGATCGCCGTCCTGGGCGCGGCCCTCGGCACGATCAACGGGTTCGTCCCGGCGGTCGCCCTGCTGATGGCCCGTGACGTCGCCAACCAGGCTGGCAGCAGCACGATCGTGGTGCCCTGGGCGAACATCGGGCTCACCACCGTCGCCGTCCCACTGTTCGCCGGACTGCTGGCCGTCCTGTTCACCCGCGCCGACGCGCCGCTCACCCGCCGGCTCGGCTGAGCCCGCACCGTCCCCCCGGGCGCCGTCCCCCCGCACCGCGCGGGGGGACGGCGCCCGTCCGCACGTCCCGTCCCGCCCGGCGCCCCCGGCACCGTCGTACGCTGACGATCACCCTCTCCCGGCCTCCCGAAGGTGGCGTCTTGAACCGACCGACCGCACCCGTGACCGCCCGCACCGCGACCTCCGCCGACGTCGACGCGATCGTCGCCACCCTGACCTCCGCGTTCTTCGACGACCCGCTCTGGGGCCCGGCGTTCCCCGACCGCGAGCGACGGGCGGCCCAGGCCTCCGCGATGTGGCGCCTGTTCGCCACCTCCGCCCTGCGCTACCCCTGGACCCTGGTGACGCCGAACGTGGAGTCCGCCGCGCTGTGGATCCCGCCCGGCGGCAACGACCTCAGCCCCGACGAGGAGGAGGGCCTGGAGGACTTCCTGGTCGGCATCACCGACCGGGCCACCGCCGACGGCCTGCTCGCGATCCTCGCGGACCTCGAAGCGGCCCACCCGAGAAGCGAACCGCACTTCTTCCTGAGCCTGCTGGCCACCCACGGCGACCACCGCGGCCACGGCTTCGGCATGGGCCTGCTCGCCGAGAACCTGGCCCGGATCGACGCCCTCGGCGCGGCCGCCTACCTGGAGTCCTGCAACCCCGCCAACAATGAGCGCTACGCCCGGGCGGGCTTCACCGAACTCGACCGGATCACCGTCCCGTCCGGCCACACCGTCTCCACCATGTGGCGCCCGGCCCGCCACTGAGCCGCCACCCGGCGCGGCGCCCACCCGCCCGCACCCGGCGCGGGCGGCGCCGTCGCCGGGACCGGGACCGCCGGACGCCCGGACGGCCCTGCGCCCGGGCGCCGGCCCCGGGTTGACACCGCCTCCGGCCGGGCCCGCGCCTGTGGCCCCGGCGGCCCGGTGGTGGCAGAGTGGCGCCCATGTGCGGCCGATTCGTCTCCACCACCACGCCCCAGGACCTGCTCGGCCTGCTCGGGGTGACCGGCTGGAACCCGGCCGAGACCCTCGCGCCGAGCTGGAACGTCGCCCCCACGGACCCGGTGTGGACGGTGCTGGAACGGGTCGACCGCGAGACCAGCGAACTCGCCCGCCGGCTCCGCCCGGTGCGGTGGGGCCTGGTCCCCTCCTGGTCCAAGGACCCGGCCACGGGCGCCAGGCTGATCAACGCCCGGGCCGAGACGGTGCACGAGAAGCCCGCCTTCCGCTCCGCCTTCGCCAAGCGCCGCTGCGTCCTGCCTGCCGACGGCTACTACGAGTGGGTGCGGGTGCCCGCCGCCGAGGGCCGCAAGGCCTACAAGCAGCCCTACTACCTCCACCCCCGCGCCGGCGGCCCGCTGGTGATGGCCGGGCTGTACGAGTTCTGGCGGGACCGCTCGCTGCCCGAGGACGACCCGGCGGCCTGGCTCACCACCGCCACGATCATCACCACCGACGCCACCGACGCGGCCGGCCGCGTCCACGACCGGATGCCGCTCACCATCGGCCCGGCCGACCTGGACGCCTGGCTCGACCCGGAGCACGACGACCCGGTGGAGCTGCGGCGGCTCCTGCACGCCCCGGCCGGGGACGAACTCGCGGTCCGGGCGGTCTCCACCACCGTCAACAGCGTCCGCAACAACGGCGCCGCCCTGCTGGACGCGGTACCGGACCCGGTGGGCCACGGCGACGGGCCGGGCTGACCGAGCACCCGCCGGCGGGCCACCGGTCCCGGGCCGGGGCACGACGCCCGGGACATGGCCCGGGCGCGGCCGGACGGCGGCCGGGCGGAAGAGACGGCCGGTGCCCCAGGCGGCCGGGACACCGGGTGGCGGAGCTTGGATGGCACGCCCGCCTCGACGGGCGACGTCATCCGTCCTCGCCACCCGATGGGGAACCCACATGTCCGCACAGTCCGCGCAGCTCACCCTCCACGACACCCGCCGCGCCCGCTGCCTGCCCGACCTGCTCGACCGGCAGGTGGCCGAGCGGCCGGACGCCGTCGCCGTGACCGGCCGCGGCGCACACCTCGGCTTCCGGGACCTCCGCGCCGCCGCCGCCGGCCTGGGCGCCCACCTGCACCAGCTCGGCGTGGCGGCCGACGACTGCGTCGGCCTCTACGTCGACCCCTCGCCGGAGCTGATGGTGGGCGCCTGGGGCATCCTCTACGCCGGCGCCGCCTATCTGCCACTGTCCCCGGAGTACCCCGAGGACCGGATCCGCTACATGATCGAGGACAGCCGGACCGGGGTGATCGTCACCCAGGAGCACCTGCGCACCCGGCTGGCCGGACTCGTCCCGCCGGGCACCCGGATCCTCGTCCCCGCCGGCCCGGACCGGGCGCCCGGGACACCCGGCGCGGCCGGAGCCGACGACGCGCCCCCGTTCCCGCACCAGAGCCGGGGCCCGGCGAGCCCCCGGCCGGAGTCGCTCGCCTACGTCATCTACACCTCCGGCAGCACCGGCCGCCCCAAGGGAGTGATGATCGAGCACCGGAGCATCGTGTCCCAGCTGCGCTGGCTGGTCGCCGACGGCCACCTCGGGCCGGACGCCGCCGTGCTGCAGAAGACGCCGATGAGCTTCGACGCGGCGCAGTGGGAGATCCTGGCACCGGCCGGCGGCGCGCGGGTCGTGCTCGGCGCCCCCGGCGTCTACCGGGACCCGGAAGCCCTGATCGACACCGTCCGGGAGTACGGGGTGACCACGCTGCAGTGCGTGCCCACCCTGCTCCAGGCGCTGCTGGACACCGAGCGGCTGGGCGACTGCGGCACGCTGCGGCGGCTGTACTCGGGCGGCGAGGCGCTCTCGCGCCGGCTCGCCCGGGCGCTCACCGCCGAGCTGCCGCAGGCCGCGCTGGTCAACCTCTACGGGCCGACCGAGTGCACCATCAACGCGACCGCCCACCTCGTCGACCCCGCCGCCGTGGGCGAGGACGCCGGGTCGGTGCCGATCGGCGTGCCGGTCGACCGCACCCACTGCTTCGTGCTCGACGGGGACCTGGCGCCGGTGGAGCCCGGCGCCACCGGCGAGCTCCACCTGAGCGGTGTCCAGCTCGCCCGCGGCTACCTGAACCGGCCCGACCTGACGGCGGAGCGCTTCGTCGCCTCGCCCCACCTCCCGGGCGAGCGGCTGTACCGCACCGGGGACCTCGCCCACTGGAACCCGGACGGCACGCTCCAGTGCGCCGGCCGGGTGGACAACCAGGTCAAGCTGCGGGGCTACCGGGTCGAGCTGGACGAGATCGCGCTCGCCATCGAGGAGCACACCTGGGTCCGCCGGGCGGCGGCGATCGTCACCGACGACCCCCGGACGGGCCACCGGAACCTGGTGGCCTGCGTCGAACTGGACCCCAAGGAGGCGGCCCTGATGGACCAGGGCAGCCACGGCGGCCACCACCGGTCCAAGGCGAGCCGGCTCCAGGTCCGGGCGCAGCTGTCCGACCCCGGGGTGCGGGACGCCGCCGAACTGGCGGGCCGGCCGGTGGTGGCGCTGCCCGGCGGGCGGGAGAGCGAGCGGCAGCGGCGCGAGACCTTCGCCCGCAAGACCTACCGCTTCTACGAGGGCGGCCGGGTCACCCGCGACGACCTTCTGGCGCTGCTCGCGCCGCCGGCCGCCCCGGCGGGCCCCGTCACGCCGCGCACCGGCGAGCCGGATCTCGCCGAACTGGGCTTGATCCTGCGGTGGTTCGGCCAGTTCCACAGCTCGGAGCGGCTGCTGCCGAAGTACGCGTACGCCTCCCCGGGCGCGCTGTACGCCACCCAGCTGTACCTGGAGACCGGCGGGACCGGCGGCCTCGACGCCGGCGTGTACTACTACCACCCGGTCGAGCACGCCCTGGTCCGGGTCGGCGAGGGTACCGGGGGCCCGGGCCTCACCGTCCACTTCCTCGGCAAGCGGCGCGCGATCGCGCCCGTCTACCGGAACAACATCCTGGAGGTGCTGGAGTTCGAGGCGGGTCACATGCTGGGCGTGTTCGAGGAGGTGCTGCCCGCCCACGGGCTGGCCGTCCGGCCGGTCGGCCTGCTGCCGTCCGTCCGGGCCGGGCTGGACGTGGCCGAGGAGGACCACTACCTCGGCACCTTCGCGATCGTGCCCGCCGACGGCCGGCCGGCGGCGGACCGCACCGAGTACTACGTCCAGGCCCACCCCGGTGGCGTCGAGGGCCTGGCCGCCGGCCAGTACCGCTGGACGGACGGCGGGTTGGCGCGGATCTCGGACGAGCTGGTGCGGTCGCGGGACGTGATCGCGATCAACCAGCAGGTGTACGAGCGGGCCGGCTTCGGCATCACCGCCGTCGGCCGGGCCGAGGAGCCGTGGCTGGAGTACCTCGGTCTCGGCACCGCCCTGCACCGGCTCCAGCGGGGCGGCCTCGCCCTCGGCCTCGGGTTCATGTCCTCCGGCTACAGCTCGAACACCGGGCACCCGCTGCCGTCCGCCCGGCGGATCGACGCGGTGCTGGCCTCCTGCGGGATCGCGCCGGGCCCGTCGTACTTCTTCCTCGGCGGGAAGGTGAGCGAGGAGCAGATCCGCAGCGAGGGCATGATCGAGGACGCCGTCCACATGAAGGGTCCGGCCGAGATCGTCCGGGACGAACTGGCCGCCGTCCTGCCCGACTACATGCTCCCCAACCGGGTGCTCGTCCTCGACGAGCTGCCGCTGACCGCCAACGGCAAGGTCGACGCGAAGGCGCTGGCCGCCGGTGCGGCGGTCCGGACGGCGGACGCGGGCGGGCCGAAGGTCGCGCCGTCGACGCCGACCGAGCACCGGCTCGCGGCCGCCTGGGGCGGGGCGCTGAGGTACCAGGAGGTCTCGGTGCGGGACGACTTCTTCGCCGCCGGCGGCAACTCGCTGATCGCCGTGGCGCTGATCAACCGGCTGAACCGGGAGTTCGGCACCCGGCTGCCGCTGCAGGTCCTCTTCGAGAGCCCGAGGCTGGCCGACCTGGCCGCCCGGATCGACGAGGACACCGGTGAGCCCGGCTCGCGGCTGGTGCCGCTGCACCGCGCGGGCACCGGCGACCCGGTGTTCTGCTGGCCGGGGCTCGGCGGCTACCCGATGAACCTGCGGCTGCTCGGGAGCACCGTGGGCCGCCCGTTCTACGGCATCCAGGCGCACGGCATCAACGCCGGTGAGACGCCGTACCCGACGATCCGGGAGATGGCCGCGGCCGACCTCGCCGAGATCCGCCGGGTGCGGCCGGAGGGCCCCTACACCCTGTGGGGCTACTCCTTCGGCGCCCGGGTCGCCTTCGAGACGGCCTGGCAGCTGGAACAGGCCGGCGAGCGGGTCGCGGACCTGCTGCTGATCTGCCCCGGCAACCCGGAGCTGCGGCGCGGCGGCGGCGAGCGGCACGGACGCGAGGCCTCGTACCGCGACCCGGCCTACGTGGCGATCCTCTACTCGGTGTTCGCCGGCTCGGTCCGCGGGCCCGACCTGGAGGCCTGCCTGGCCGAGGCGCACGACGAGGACGGCTTCACGGCCTTCGTGCACCGCCTGCTGCCGGAGCTGGGCGAGGAGTTGATCCGCCGGATCGCCCGGATCGTCGGGGAGACCTACGAGTTCGACTACAGCTTCGGCGAACTCGCGCAGCGGCGGCTGGACGCGCCGGTGACCATCGTCAAGGCCGCCGGTGACGACTACTCCTTCATCGAGGGGAGTTCGGGGTACTCGGCCGCGCCGCCGGTCGTCGTCGAACTGAGCGGCGACCACTACGGCGTGCTCAGGGAGCGGGGCGTCGGCGAACTGGTCGCCGCGATCCGGGCCCGGCCGGCCGGCTGAGCGGTCGGCCCTCCCGTCCCGGCGGAGCGGGAGGGCCGCCGGCGGACCGGCGCCGCCGGGTGATCACCCGCCCGGCGGCGCCGCCGTGCCGGACCGTCCCGCCGGCCGCCCCCTCTTCACCGATTGACGATGACATGCCATTGTCGGGGGCGCCACCCGGACCGCCCGTCCGGGCCGAGGAGAGGAAGACCCTTGGCCGTACCCCCGCTGATCCGCCGCGGGCCGAGGCCCGGCGGCCCGGCCCGCCGGGCCGCCCGCCTGCTCGGCGCCGTCGTCCTCGCCCTCACCGGCGCGCTGACCGCCGCCGGCCCCGCGCACGCCGACTTCGGCACCGATTACCACGACCCGCTCACCGCCGCGAAGCCGCTCACCCGGCCGGACACCCGCGCCTGCACCGTCGAGGCGATGCACGACCAGCCGTTCCGGGACGGCTACGGCAACCCGCCCGACACCCCGTACACCGCCACCGTCACCCCGCCCGCCGCCTGCGCCGGACCCTGGTCGGCGGTCGTGCTGACCCTGCACGGGCAGGTCGCCGGGCGGCAGTTCGACCGGCTGTTCACCGTCCGGGTCGGCGGCGTGGAGGTCCTGCTCTCTTCCACCCCCGAGCCCTCCGCCGACGGCATCGGATGGACGGTCGAACGGGACGTCACCCGGTACGCGCCGCTGTTCGCCGGCGGCCCGCAGCCGTTCGCCTTCGACCTCGCCAACGTCACCGACGCCACCTACACCGGCGTCTTCCGGATCACCGCCGAGCTCACCTTCTACACCACCTCCGCCCGGTGGCCCGCCGCCCGCACCGCCGACCGGCTGCTCACCACCGGGCCGTTCGGGCTCACCCAGGCCGCCCCGACCGCCACCCGCGACCTCGCCTTCCCGCCGAACCTGGAACGCCTGACCGCCGAGGTGTACGCCCGGGGCGGCGGCGCCTGCGAGGAGTTCGCGTACGCCTCCGCGCCCGACGCGTTCGTCGGCGCGAACCCCGGGCTGGGCGCCTGCGGCAAGGGCCCGTTCCGCGAGCTGCGGCTGACCGTGGACGGCCGGGTGGCCGGCGCGGTCTGGCCGTACCCCGTGATCTACACCGGCGGCTGGGACCCGCTGCTCTGGCGGCCCACCCCCGGCATCTTCGCCTTCGACCTGCCCGCCTACCGGCTCGACCTCACCCCGTACGTCGGCCTGCTGCTGGACGGCCGCCCGCACGCCGTCGGCATCACCGTCAACGCGGCCGAGGCCCAGGGCAACGACGTCTGGACGGGCCAGGTCAACCTGTTCGCCGAGGTCGACCACGGCGCCGCCCGCACCACCGGGGCGCTCACCGACCACGCGGTCGCCCCGGAGGCCGCCGTCTCCACCGCGCTGACCGACCACGGCGGCGGCAGCGGCGACTGGTCCGTCACCGCGGGCCGGCACGACCGGGCCCGCGGCTGGGTACAGACCTCGCACGGCCGGGTCACCACCGAGGTCCGCGACACCCTCGTCTTCGGCTCCACCCAGCGGTTCCGGGACAGCGGCAACGACCTGACGCTGCGCAACCGCACCGACCTGACCCGCACCACCAGCACCTGGGGCGACGGGCCGCGGCGCACCACCACCGTGCACGAGGGCGCGCCGCTGGACGTCGACTACCGCGTCACCCACGACGCGGCCGGCGCGAACGACCAGGTCACCACCATGAACCTCGGCTACCACCGGGACACCACCGGCACGGTCGGCGGCCGGACCACCGAGCGTTCCGCCGTCGACCACACCCTGCGCCCGACCGCCCACCGGCACGACGGCGACAGCACCGTCCGCACCGGCGGCTCCGTCGAGGACTACCGCAGCACCGGGCCCGACGGCCCGTACCACCGCTCCCTCACCACCGTGGACGGCTGGCCGACCGACCGGGGGTGAACCCGGCGCCGGGTCGCACCGCTCCGGCCGCACCGGGCGGACGGTTCGACCCGGCGGGCGCCTCGCAGGCTCCGGCGGGCCGCCTGCTGGCCCCGGCGGGAACGCCGTTACCCGCCCGGTGCGCGGTAATTCGCTGGTGCGGACGACACCGGCCCTGATAGCAATGTGACATGCTACACAACTCCAAAGTCGCCCTCCGGGCCAGACACGACGCCGACGTCCCCGTGCTGCAGGCCGAGCTGTACGACGACGTCGCCACCCGCTCCCGGGCCGACTCCCGGCCCTGGCAGCCCGTTTCACCGGGCGCCGCCGGGTCCCCGTACGCGGTCGCCGCCCCCTCGGACGAGGCCGCCTGCTTCTCCGTCACCACCCTCCCCTCGGGCGACCTCGCCGGCGAGGCCCTCCTCTGGGGCATCGACACCCACAACCGCACCGCCCATCTCGGCCTCGCCCTGCGCCCCGCCCTCCGCGGCCGGGGCCTGGCCCGCGAGGTCGTCGCGCTGCTGTGCCACTACGGCTTCACCGTCCGCGGCCTGCACCGCCTCCAGATCGACACCCTCGCCGAGAACCTGCCGATGATCGCCGCCGCGACCCGCGCCGGCTTCACCCTCGAAGGCACCCTGCGCCGCTCCGCTTGGGCCTACGGCGCCCACCGCGACGAGGTCGTGCTCGGCCTGCTCGCCGAGGAGTGGACCACCCCGGCCGACGTGGCCTCCGACCGGGTCTGACCCGCCCCCGAGGCCCGGATGCGGCCCGGGGGCAGAGCTGCGATGGTTCCAGCCTGGGCCGCGCCCGGCCGGGTGGACGGCGGCCGGGCAGCGCGCCGGCGGAGTCGACGATGGACCTGCACCTGTCGGGCAAGGCCGCCGTGGTGACCGGGGCGGGCAAGGGCATCGGCCTCGCCGTCACCCGGGCCCTCGCCGCCGAGGGCGTCAGGGTGCTGGCCGCCTGCCGGACCGTGACCGAGGACCTCGCCGCACTCGGCCGCACGACCGACGTCCTACCGCTCCAGGCGGACCTCACCGCCGCGGACGGCCCGGAGCGGGCGGCGGGCCGGGGGCCGGCCCGCCGCCCGCTCCGGCGCGGTGTCAGCCGCCCAGTTCGGCGCGGACCAGCCTGGCCGCCTCGACCAGGTGCTCCAGCGAGGCCCGGGTCTCCGTCCAACCGCGGGTCTTCAGGCCGCAGTCGGGGTTGACCCAGAGCCGCTCGGCCGGGATCGCGGCCAGCCCGGCGCGGAGCAGCGAGGCCGCCTCCTCGGTGCTCGGCACCCGGGGCGAGTGGATGTCGTAGACGCCGGGGCCGACCTCGCGCGGGTAGCCTGCCCCGGCCAGCTCGTGGGCGACCTCCATGTGCGAGCGGGCCGCCTCCAGGGAGATCACGTCGGCGTCGAGCTCGTCGATGGCGGTCATGATCGCGCCGAACTCGGCGTAGCACATGTGGGTGTGGATCTGGGTGTCGGCGCGGACCCCGGAGGTGGAGAGCCGGAAGGACTCGGTGGCCCACTCCAGATAGGCCGCCCGGTCGGCGGACCGCAGCGGCAGGGTCTCGCGCAGCGCCGGCTCGTCGACCTGGATGACGGCGGCGCCGGCGGCCTCCAGGTCGGTGACCTCGTCGCGCAGGGCGAGCGCGACCTGCCGGGCGGTGTCGCCGGTCGGCTGGTCGTCCCGGACGAAGGACCAGGCGAGCATGGTCACCGGTCCGGTGAGCATGCCCTTGACCGGACGGTCCGTCAGATCGGCCGCGTAGCGGTACCAGTCGACAGTCATCGGGTGCGGGCGGGAGATGTCCCCGGCCAGCACCGGCGGCCGGACGTAGCGGGTGCCGTAGGACTGCACCCAGCCGTGCCGGGTGGCCAGGTAGCCGGTCAGCTGCTCGGCGAAGTACTGCACCATGTCGTTGCGTTCGGGCTCGCCGTGGACGAGCACGTCGAGGCCCGCCTTCTCCTGGTAGGCGATCACCTCGCGGACCTCGGCCCGCATCCGGTCCCGGTAGGTTCCGTCGTCGATGCGGCCGGCGCGCAGGTCGGCGCGGGCGGTGCGCAGTTCGGTGGTCTGCGGGAAGGAGCCGATGGTGGTGGTCGGCAGCAGCGGCAGGCCGAGCCGGGCCCGCTGCGCCTCGGCGCGCTCGGGGTAGGCCGGGGCGCGGCGGGCGTCCTCGGGGGCGGTGGCGGCGACCCGGGCCCGGACGGCCGGGTCGCGGGTCAGCGCCGAGCCGGCGCGGGAGGCCAGGTCGGCCCGGTTGGCGGCCAGTTGGGCCGCGATGGTGTCGGTGCCGTGGGCCAGGCCGCGGGCCAGGGTGGCGACCTCGGTGGACTTCTGACGGGCGAAGGCGAGCCAGCGGGCGACCTGCGGGTCGAGGTCGCGCTCCAGGTCGGCGTCGAGCGGGACGTGCAGCAGCGAGCAGGACGGTGCGACGTCGACCCGGTCCGCCAGGCCGAGCAACGTGCCGAGGGTGGCGAGGGACTTCTCCAGGTTGTTGATCCAGATGTTGCGGCCGTCCACCACACCCGCCACCAGGCGCTTGCCGGGCACTCCGCCGACGGCGGCGAGGTCGTCGAGGTTGGCGGCGCCGGGGCCGGTGAAGTCCAGGCCGATGCCCTCGATCGGGGCCTTGGCCAGGACGGGCAGGGCCTCGCCGAGCCGGTCGAAGTAGCTGGTGACCAGCAGTTGCGGGCGGTCGGTGAGCGCACCGAGCTCGCGGTAGACGCGGGTGGCGGCGTTCAGTTCGGCCGGGGTGCGGTCCTGGACGAGCGCGGGCTCGTCCAGCTGGACCCAGTCGGCGCCGGCGGCCCGCAGGTCGGCGAGGAGTTCCGCGTAGACGGGCAGCAGCCGGTCCAGCAGGGTGACCGGCCGGAAGTCGGCGGCCACGCCGGGGGCGGGCTTGGCGAGCAGCAGGTAGGTCAGCGGTCCGACCAGCACGGGCCGGGGGCGGTGGCCGAGGCCGAGCGCCTCACGCAGTTCGGAGACCGGCTTGGCGGAGTTCGCGGCGAAGACCGTGTCCGGGCCCAACTCCGGTACGAGGTAGTGGTAGTTGGTGTCGAACCACTTGGTCATCTCCAGCGGTGCGACGTCCTGGGTGCCGCGCGCCATGGCGAAGTAGCCGTCCAGCGGGTCGGTGTCGACGGCGGCGCGGTGGCGGGCCGGGATGGCGCCGACCGCGACCGTGGTGTCCAGGACGTGGTCGTAGAGCGAGAAGTCGCCGGTGGGGACTTCGGTGATGCCCGCGTCGGCCAGCTGCCGCCAGTTGGCGCGGCGCAGGACGGCGGCGGTGGCGTGCAGGGCGGCGGCGTCGACGCGGCCCGCCCAGTACCCCTCGACGGCCTTCTTCAGCTCCCGGTCGGCACCCTGCCTCGGGTAGCCGTACACGGTGGCCTGCGGGGTGGTGGAACTCGGTGACACGGAACTCTCCTTCGCGAGTCGCGCTGCGATCCCGGGAGAGCACGACGGCGTGGAGGTACGGCAGTGGGGGCACGGCACCGGGGTGGGCCCGCCCGCTCCGCCGACCCGCCCTCGAGGTCACCGAGATCACCGCGTGCGGGGTGCACGCGGGCAGTGGCAGGTCTTCGGACTCGCGGGCGCGTCCGCCTGGCTTCCAGGCCGGACACCTACTGGCCGTCGCTTCCCGGGCCCGGCTGGGCCCAGTGCGTGTGACGGCGGTCGTTCCCACTCACCGCTGCGGGGCAGTCCCGGATTCCCACCGGGTTCCCTCTTGCGACGCCGTGGCTGGAGGACACGGCGAACCGACTGCACCGCCCACCCTAGGCCCATCACCGGCGGCGCGTCAGTGATTGTCCGGATCGCGGATGGCCGGGACGGCCCCGGCGGCCCCCGGCCGCCCGGGCAGTTCAGGTGGTGGTCGAGGCGGTGGTCGAGGACGAGCGCGTCACGAAGGACGTGCTGGTCACCCCGGCCAAGGTGCTCGCCGCCGCGCACGCCGTGCCGGCTACCCCCGACGGCGGAGCCAGAACATGACGGCCCGCCATGGCGACGGCCGAAAGGCCGGGTCAGGGGCGCGTGCATGACGTCACAGTGCCACCGGACCGGTCGCCCGCGGCCCACCCGGCGGTTCGCCCGGGACCGGCCGCGCCCGGCGGACGGGCAGCCGCACGGCACAATCACTGTCATGCGGCACATCTTCCTCATCGGCATCGGGGCGGGCGATCCCGACCACCTCACCCTGCAGGCGGTCAAGGCCCTCGCCCGCACCGACGTCTTCTTCATCCTCGACAAGAACGAGGAACGGCAGGACCTCATCCGGCTGCGCCGGCAACTGCTGACCGAGCACGGCCGCCCCGGCCACCGCGTCATCGAGGTCGCGGACGCCGAGCGGGACCGCGCCACCCCGGCGTACACCGCGGCCGTGGACGACTGGCGCACCCGCCGGGCCGACCTGGTCGAGCGGCTGGTCGCCGAGCACCTCGGCCCGGAGGAGACCGGCGCGTTCCTGGTCTGGGGCGACCCGAGCCTCTACGACAGCGTCATCGCCGTGATCGACGAGGTCCTGGCCCGCGGCGGCGCCACCTTCGGGTACGAGGTGGTCCCGGGCATCAGCAGCGTCTCGGCGCTCGCCGCCCGGCACCGCACCACCCTGACCCGGGTCGGCCGCCCGCTGCAGATCACCACCGGCCGCCGTCTCGCCGAGGGCTTCCCCGAGCAGGTGGACGACGTGGTGGTGATGCTGGACGGGCGGGCCGCGTTCACCGGGATCGATCCCGAGGGGCTGGAGATCTTCTACGGCGCCTACCTGGGCACCCCGGACGAGATCCTCGTCTCCGGCCCCCTCGCCGAAACCGCCCCCCGGATCCGCGCGCTCCGCGACGAGGCCCGCGAACGCAAGGGCTGGATCATGGACACCTACCTCCTCCGCCGCTCCGGGAGCTGACCCACACCCGCCCCCGGGCCGACCGGCCCGGGGCCCGGGCGATTCGGGGCCTCAGCCGGAACTGGTTGAAGGCGCCCGCGGTGACCAGGCCGACGACCAGCAGGATCTTGACCAGCAGGGCGGTGCCGTAGCCGGTGGTCCAGAGCGGGGAGACCGCGCCGACGTGCTTCCAGCCGAGCCGGAGGCCGGCGACGGTGACCGCGCCGACGCAGATCATCGCGACCGGACTGAAGCGGCGCCACATCTCGGCCCAGAGCAGGCCGGCCCCGTCGCCGAGGCGGCCGGGGTGACCGATCAGTGGCGCGCGGCGCCCGTTTCACCTGGTGAGGCGGGACGGCTACGAACCGGCCGGGGCCCCGCCGCCGTCCCGGCCGGCCACGTCCTCGGACCGCTCGCCGGCCACCCCGGGCGCCCCGGCTGCCCCGCCGGCGCCCTCGCGCTCGACGGCCCACTCCGTACGGCGTTCGCGGGTCAGGACCCAGTCGGCGGCCCGGCGCGGAGCCGAGCCCGCCGAGCCGCTCCGGGCGGCGGCGGCGCACACCCGCCGCAGCAGGGAGTTCAACTGGGTGCGCTCACCGCGCGTCAGGGACACCAGCAGGTCGTCCTGCACGGCCGACTCGTCGCTGTGCAGGATCTCCAGCGCGAGCTGCCCCGAGGAGGTGAGCGTCAGCACCTCGTGCCGACCGCCGACCTGGACGAACAGGGACTGGACCAGGCCCGCCGCGACGAGATCGTCGAGGGTCTGCGCGGTGTCGACCGCACCCCCGTCGATCCCGGCGACCAGGTCGGGTCGGGCGTGCGGGCCCAGCCGGGCCAGCGTGGAGAGGACGGACAGGTGCGCCGGGCTCATCCCCCGGAACTCCAGGCGCGCCGCGAGCAGGGCGTCCGCCGCCCGGCCGGCCGCCGACAGGAGGTGGACGGTCTGCTCGAAGGGACTCGACGATCCCTTCCCCCTGTCGTACACGTCGCATCCAATCGCTGGTGGAGGGCTGCACCACCTCCGGCGGGGGTCACGGGACCACCGACGCCATGCCACGCTGCCGAACGCCGATCACCGGAGGGCCGCGAAGCCCGCTCGCGCGCCGCGCCGGGCACGGCGCCGCACGGCGCACCGAGGCCAACGATAGCCGCGCCACGCCGATCGGTCTACATCGATGTCGTCCGCGACACCCGCTCCCCCGCCGCCGGCGGCCGGCGCCGACAACGGCCCCGTCACCGGCCCGGGACGGCCCGCGCGGCGTACTCCACGTACTCGTGCAGCCCGTACGCCAGCCCCGGGATCAGCACCGACACCGCCACCACCGCCACCAGCCAGGCCACGCCCACCCGCACCGCGCGACCGCGCGGCAGGACCGGCACCGACCCCAGCAGCGCCTCGACCCGCCGCGGCACCGGACCGGCGCCCACCGACAGCAACGGGTTCCGGCTCCCGCCCGCCCGGGTGGCGGCGGACCCGGCCAGCGCCGCCCGCGCGATCGCCGTCGCCGCCAGCCGGCGGTCCCCCACCGACCCGGCCGCGGCCTCGTCGGCCCACCGTTCCAGGTGGAAGCCCAGCGCCTCCCGCAGGCCCCGCAGCGCCGGGTGCACCGCCGCCGCGAGGTCCGTGACGACGGACAGCACGTGGTGGCGCCCCGCCAGGTGGGCCCGCTCGTGCGCGAGCAGCACCTCGCGCTCCGCCGGACCGAGTTCGCGCACCATGCCCGAGGTCACCACGACCCGCCCGGGGCGCCCGCGGAAGCCGGGCAGGGCGAAGGCCTCCGCGTCGCCGCCCGGCACCACCAGCACGTCGCCGTCGGCCACCCCGTCACCGGTGGACTCCCAGGCCTTCGCGAGCAGCGCGCGATGGGCGAGCCAGCGGCGCGCCAGCAGCACGGCCTGGACCGCCAGCACCACCCCGGCCGCACCGGAGACCGGCACGACGGCCGGCCACCGCTCCAGCACGCGCGCCGGCGGCACCCGCTCCATCGAGGCGAGGAACGGCACGTGGAACAGCGCGACCAGCGCCGCCGCGGTGCCGCCCGCCAGCAGTACGGCCGCACCCGTCAGCGCCACGCACGCCTCGCGCGGCGGCAGGAGCGCGGCCAGCCGGCGGGCGGCGGGCGCCGCGCCCCACGGAGCCAGCAGCGTCAGCGCGACCAGGGCGAGGGCCAGGGTCATGCGCGGCCCTCTCCGTCCGGGGCCTCCAGCAGGAGGCGCCGGAGTACCTCCTCGTCCCCCTCGGACAGCGATGACACGAACCGCTTCAGCACCAGCTCACGGTGCGGGTCGCTCTCCAGTTCACGGCGCATCCGCCCGGCCACCAGACCGGCGGCGTCGGCGACCGGCGCGTACGCGAAGCCCCGCCCCGGGCGGCTGCGCTCCAGCGTCCCGTTCTCGTGCAGCCGGCCCAGCACCGTCGCCACCGTCGTCCGGGCCAGCCCCCGGTCGAGCGCCTCGTTGACCTCCTGCGCCGTCAGCGGCCGCTCGGCCGCCCACAGCACGGCCAGTACGTCCGCGACCAGCTCGCCGTGCGGCCGCCTCGTGTCCCGGCTGTCGTCCACCATGTCTCCCGTCCACGGCCGCGCCGCCGGGCAGACGTACAGCGAACCCGGCGACGCCTGCGCCCTCACCACGGCCGACTACATGGTCGTAGACGATCCGGTCGGATGTTCGTAAGGTATGCCTCACCCAACTGTACTGGCCCCACCGGCAGGGCAGACTGGCCGCAGGAGCGCCGCCCTGGGGCTTCACCATGGTGGCCGGGAGAGTCGGGAGTTCAGGTGTGACCGCGCATCGCGAGCCGTTCCTCTACATCGTCGTCTGCGCGTCGGGCATCGCCGGCGGGGTGGACGAGCTGATCACCGCCGCCCGGGCCGAGGGCTGGGGAGTCGGCGTGATCGCCACCCCGAACGGACTCGGGTTCATCGACCGGAAGGCCGTCGAAGCCCGGACCGGCTACCCGATCCGCTCCGCCTGGCGCACGCCGGGCGACCCCCGGCCGCTGCCCCCGGCGGACGCCATCGCGGTGGCGCCCGCCACGTTCAACACCATCAACAAGTGGGCCGCCGGCATCTCCGACACCCTCGCCCTCGGCATCCTCTGCGAGGCGTACGGCCTGGGCATCCCGGTGGCCGTCCAGCCCTACCTCAACGCCGCCCAGGCCGCCCACCCCGCCTACGCGGAGAGCCTGACCCGGCTCCGGTCGATGGGCGTCCTGATCGGTGACGCCACCCCCCACCAGCCCAAGGCCGAGGGGGCCGGCGCCGCGTACGACTGGACCCGGGTGCTCGACCTGCTCCGCCCGGTGATCACTGCGGCCGGCCGGGAGTAACGGCCCGCCGCCACCGTCACCGGGGGGTCTTCCGGAAGGCGTCCGGGGTGCGGGCGGTCCACGGCCGGGAGTGCGTGCGCGGGAACGGGTCGAGGATGCGGGAGAAGTGGGCGGGATCCTGGGCGGTGCCGCTGCACCGCTCCGAGAGGGTGCCCGCCACCGCGCAGGGCCGGTCCCGCCCGACCGACCAGAAGGCGAGCAGCCGGATGCCCTTCTCGGCCGCGAACCTCGCCAGGCGGGCGGCGTCCTCGGTGGAGAAGACCTCGTTGACGGCGTCGTTGACCCCGATCATCGGGGTGTTGCCCTGCATCGCCCACAGCTGCTCGGGGCTCTTCTCCGGCCAGAGCCGCCCGAGTTGCTCGTGCAGTCCGGTCGCGGCCCCGATCGCGGCGGCGCCCATGTCGAGGTCGGGCCCGTAGTCCATCGTCATGACGTTGACCACGTCCACGTCCAGTCCGTGCTGCCGCGCGTTGGTCAGCAGCCACACCCCGTTGTCGGACAGGCCCCAGGGGTTGACCGGCAGGGTGTAGTCCACGTCGAGCGGGCGGCCGACCAGGCGGTACTCCTGCTGCAGTTCGGCGAGCGCCCGGTTGCGGCGGTCGTCGGCCGGCTGGTCGTCCAGCGCCGCGCCCTCGATGTCGAGGTCGATCCTGGTGACGCCCAGGGTGTTCACCACGCGCCGGTAGGCGGCCTTCAGGGCGCTCACCGTGTCGCAGGCCTGGGCGAGTTCGCGCCCACCGGCCCCGCCGAAGGAGACGATCGCGTCGCCGCCCGCCGTCCGCAGACCCCGCAGGGCCGAGAGCCACTCCGGGTCGTCGACGGGGATGGTGCCGTCGAAGGCGCCGTTGCACCCGCCGTCGCTGACGACGAAGGCGAGGGTGAAGTAGCTCAGGCCGGTGTTCCTGCGGACCTCGGCGAGCGTGTCGGGCGAGTTCCAGGTCTCCAGGTACGGGGCGGTGAAGTGGGCCGGGAACCCGGGGCGGTGGTGGATCGGCGGCCGCACCGGGCCCGTGGAGCCGCGGGAGACGGCGCTCGCGGGCACGACACCGAGCGGCACGGGAGCCGGGGGCGGGGGGCCGGCAGCCGTGGCACCCGGCGGCGTGGAACCGAGCGGCGCAGCTCCGACGGCGGGGGTAGCGACAGGGTGACCGCCGACCGCCGGGGTACCGAGAGGCGCGGAGCCGACCGCGAGGCCCGGCATGGCGGTCGCATGGGCGGGTGCGACGAGCAGCAGAGCCGCGCCCAGGGCCAGCGGGGGGAGGAACGAACTCGGACGGAAGGGGCTGGGCAAGGCGCTGCTCTCTCTTCTGATCCTGGATCGGTGGTCCCCGAGGCTGCCGAGGAGGCCGCCCGGCTCAGAGCCGGACGCCGGAGCGGGTGTCGTGCGGGGGCGGAGGTGGCGGGCGAGACCGTCGGTCCTCGCAGGCGGGACCGTGGACGGCCCCACCCGGGCGGACGCAGGACGCCGGGGCCGACGGGCGTCAGTCCCGGGTGGCCGGGAAATCCACCCCGAGCCTGTCCCCCACCCCGCTGAAGATCCCGACGAAGCACCCGCCGGCCGGCATCAGCGAGCCGCACAGCACGGCGGCGGACTTCTTGGCGTGCGGGAAACGTGACACGGGGGTGCTCCCTCGACAGCGTGAGGCGGGCGGCGCCGGCCTCGATTGCGTCGATTCGTTCCCGTGCGAAGAGTCGGCGGGGGTCGGCCGCCGCGAAATTCACCTGATGGGACGTCACGACCGCCGGCCTGACGACCGGGCTGCGGGCGGTTCAGAGGCTGCGGGCGGTGATGTCGCCGTGGGAGGTGGTGGCGCGGATGGTGAACGCCCCGCTGGGCCACCGGCCGGCCCGTCGGGGCGCCGCCCCGCCGGGTGGCTCAGAGGTGCAGGGTGCCCCGGAGCGTGCGGTGGGCGGCGGGTGGGTGGCCGTGGTGGCGGCGGAAGGCGGTGGTGAAGGCGCGGGTGTCGAGGTAGCCGCAGGACCGGGCGATGTCGGCGATGCCGGTGGCGGAGTCCAGGAGCAGCATCGCCGCCAGGTCGAGCCGCATCCGGCGCAGCGAGGCCATCAGGGAGGAACCGGTCTCGGCCAGGAAGAGGCGTTCGGCATGGCGTGCGGAGAGGTGCGCGGCGGCCGCCACGTCGCGGACGGTGACGGGTCGGGCCAGGTTGTCGGCCAGGTAGCGCCGCATCAGCACCACCGGTGGCGAGAGGCGGGTACCGGGGCTCGCCGTCACCCGCAGGTCCTCCTCGGGGGCGAAGGCCCGGGCCGTCTCCACCACCAGGGCGGTGCCGAGACCGGTCAGCCCCGCCTGGTAGCCGGAGCGCAGCGGGACGGCCTGTTCGGCGAGGGCGGCCACCAGGGAGGCCAGCGAACCGATGCTCCGCGACACCGCCGGCCCGGCCAGGTCGGTGAGTCCGGACCACCAGCCGCGCTCGCCCGGCAGCGGCCCGGGCCGCCCCTCCCGGAGGGTGAACCCCCAGTAGACGATGCCGAGCGGCTCGGCGCGGCTCGACTCGATCTCGTGCACCACGCCGGGGCGGGCGACGAAGACGTCCCCCGCTCCGATCTCGTGGTGCTCCTGGCCGGTGCTGAACCGGCCGGCGCCGCCGTAGGCGAGGCACACCTCGTAGAAGGAGTGCCGGTGCCAGTAGTTGCGCCACGGCGAGGTCGGATAGAACCCCAGGTGGACGAAGTCGGCTCGGAAGTCGTCCACCGGGCAGCTCCGCAGGACGCCGGTGAGCTCGCCGAACGCCCCGGCGTGCGCCAGTTGTCCCAGCGTCAAGCGTTCCTCCTGCCCGTGGGGTCGACCCCGGCCAGCATCATGCCCTGGCCCAGCGACTGGTCATGCGTGCGGACCGCCGGCGGATCCGCCGGGTCGCGGAACTGCACCAGCCAGGTGGTCCGCGCCTCCTCACTGGTGTTGACCCCGGAGGCGTGGATCGTCAGGTAGGAGAAGAAGAGCACGTCCCCGGCCTCGGCGGGCAGGGGCAGCGCCGAGGCCGACGGCACCTGCGGGAGGTGGTGACTGCCCTCCTCCACGTGCTCCAGCGGGCCGAGCCGGTGGCTGCCCGGGACGATGCGCACGCAGCCCCTCTCCTCCGGGGCGTCGTCCAGGTGGAAGATCGCGGCGGCCACCCGGTGGTGGGTGTGCGGGAAGAACGGGTGGTCCTGGTGCGGCGGGAAGGGCGAGCCGTTCTCCGGGGGCTTCACGAACAGCTTGGTGTGGTGCAGTTGCACGTTCGGACCGCCCAGCACGGCCGCCGCGACGGAGGTGAAGCGTTCGTCCACCAGCAGTCGGGAGAAGGCCGCGGAATGGAACTGCGCGTCGTGCAGGTGCTGGATGCGGGTCGGCCGGCCGCCCGCGAGGACGGCCGCCGCACCCCAGGTCGGGTCCTCGCCGGTGTCCAGTGCGGCCAGCAGCCGGTGGGCGCCGCGGCGCAGCTCCGCCGCCTCCGCGCGGTCGAGCAGCCCCTTGACCAGTACGTAGCCGTTCTCCGCGTACTGCTCGGCCAGGGCCGCGAGGTCGGTCACCGTCACGCTCTCACTCCTTCGCCCGGGCGGGAGGCTCCCGCCCGGTTCGGGATCGACGGTAGGCACTCGCCCGCGGCCGTGACAGACACGTGGCGGACGGCTCTGTTCGCGGGACGGACACGCCTGCCGGGGCCTCGTCCAACCGGTCGACGAGGTCCGCGGTGCTCAGGCCCGGGGTGGTCTCCCGCACGACGGCGTCGACTTCGTCCCGGTGGGCGACCCGGTCGGCGTTGCCCAGGAACCGGGGGTCGTCGGCCGTGGAACAGATCCAAGGAGCCCCGCCAGAAGGAGTTCTGGCGGGGCTCCTTGGCATGCGGTGGGCCGGCTCAGCCGACCATTGTCGCCAGGACGGTGCGCCAGTCCTCGCCCGGTTCGGGGGTGAGGGGGGCGGTCAGGGTCTCGGTCAGGTAGTGCCAGGGGCGGCGGAGTTCCTCGTCGGTGTCGGGGGCGGTGGTGATCGGGCTGTCCGTGCCGAGGAGGCGGACCAGTTCGGCGGTGAACTCCGCCCAGGAGACGTGTCCGCTCACCGCGTTGACGACCCGGCCGGCCGCCGGGTGCCCCGGCGTGGTGCAGGCGGCGAGGGCGCGGGCCAGGGCGGCGGCGTGCACCCAGGAGGCGCCGTACCAGTGGTCGGCCACCGGGAGGGCGATCGGGCGGCCGGCCAGGGCGGCCTGGTAGAGGGCGCCGGTGGAGCCCCAGCGGAGCTGGTCGCGCAGGCGGTGGTGCGGGCCCCAGACGATCGGGGCGCGCACGGCGGTGGCCTGGCCGCTCCGGGTGGCGGCGGCTTCGAACAGGATCCGTTCGCAGTCCAGCTTGGCCTGCCCGTACGGGGTGACCGCCGCGCCGCTGGGGCTGCCCTCGGGGACTCGGGTGCCCGTCGGGCGGCCGTACGCGTCGATGCTGCTGACGAAGACGAACGGGCCGCCGCCCCGCCAGCCGTCGACCAGGGCGCGCATCGCGGCGAGGTCGGTGGCGTGGTCGGTGAAGGTGCAGGCGGAGTGGATCACGGCGTCCGCCCCCTCGACGGCGCGCCGCAGGCTGTCCGGGTCGGCGAGGTCGCCCTCCGCCACCTCGGCGCCGTTCAGGGCGGGCAGGTGCGCGGACTCGGGCCGGACCAGCACGCGGACCGGCCTGCCCTGGGCCATCAGCTCCTGGAGGACCGCCGCGCCGACCCCGCCGGTCGCGCCGGTGAGCAGCACGGTGCCGGTGCGGGAGCGGGTGCGCGGGCGGGCGCCGGAGGTCCGGGCGAGGGCCGCGCGGCGCTCGTCCTCGCGGCTGGCGAGCACCGCGGCGAGGGCGCGCGGGGTGCGCTGCTCCAGGATGTCGAGCCCGGTGAGCGGCAGCCCGGTGCGGATCCGCAGGCGTTCGGCGAGCTGGACGGCGACCAGGGAGTGGCCGCCGAGGGCGAAGAAGTCGCCGTCGGCGGGCGGGGTGGTGCCCAGCAGTTCGCCGAACGCCTCCCGGACGGTGTCCACCGGGCCGTCCGGAGGCAGTCCGTCACCGGGAGGTGTGGCGGCGCCCGGCAGCCGGGCGGGGTCGGGGGCGCCGTCGGGGTGGCGCGGCAGTCGGTCCACCAGGGTGACGGCGTGCGGGAGTTCGGCGGCCGGGAGGCGTCCGCGCAGGGCGGCGCGCAGCTCGGTGCCGGTCGGGGCGACCGGTCCGCGGACCACCGCGTAGGCGAGCGGCGGGCCGTCGGCGCGCTCGATCACGGCCGCCTCGACCACGCCGGGGTCGGCCAGCAGGCCTTCCACCACCGGGTGTTCGGCGGCGGCCAGGAGGCGTCCCGGCAGTTCGGACAGGTGCGGGTCCGCCTCCCCCGCCACCGCCGTGAGCACGGCGGCGAAGGCGTCGAGCAGGTGGACGGCGGTGGCCTCGTCCAGCACGTCCCGGTCGTGCTGCACCAGGCAGCGCGGCGCGGGGCCCTCCTCGACGAGCAGGGCCAGGCCGAACTTGGCCAGCCCCAGGTCGAGTTCGACGTTCTCGGAGGTCAGGCCCGGCAGCGTCAGCGGTGCGGCGGGCTGGATCAGGTCACAGGTGACCGACAGCAGCGGGGTGCCGTCGGTGCCGCGGGCGGCCGCGCCGAGCCGCTCGACCACGAGGTCGAACGGCACGTCGTGGTGCCGCTGGGCGTCGAGCAGTTCGCCCCGTACGGCGGTCAGCAGTTCCGCGAACGACGGGTCTCCGGCCGGGTCGGCCCGGACGGCGAGGGTGTTGACCGCGAGGCCGACGGTGTGCCGCAGGTCGGGCCGGGCGCGGTGGCCGCTGGCACAGCCGAGGACGAGGTCGTCCTGCCCGGAGGCGGTCCGCAGGGTGGCGAACGCGGCGGCCAGGACGACGGTGAACAGGGTGGCGCCGTGCCGGGCGCCGAGGCCGCGCAGGCGGTCCAGGACGGCGGGGTCCAGCGGAGCGGCGTGCAGCGCGGCCCGGCGTTCGCGGGCGCCGGGCGGGACGGCCCGCAGCAGCGCCGGCGGGCGGGCGCCGGTCAGCCGGGCGGCGAGCGCGTCGGCGGCGGCCGTGAGTTCGGCGTCCCGGGCGCGCTCCTGGCGGGCGTACTCGGCGTACGGCGGTCCCGGCGCCGGGAGTCGGGGCGGCGTGCCGTCGCGAGCGGCCTCGTACAGCGCGGCCAGGTCGGCGGCCAGGACCGGCAGCGAGCCTCCATCGACGGCGATGTGATGGATCGTCAGGACCAGGGTGTGGTCCTGCGGCCCGTTCCGCAGCAGGAGGGCGCGCAGCACCGGTCCGGTGGCGAGGTCGAACGGGCGGGCGGCCTCGGCGGCGAGCTGCACCGCGGCCGCCTCGTCCGTCGTGGCGTCCACGACCGGCAGCGGCACCGGGGCGACCGGGTCGGTCTGCTGGTACGGCTGTCCGGCGCGGCTCGGGTAGCGGGTGCGCAGGACGGCGTGCCGTTCGGTCAGCCCGGTGAGCGCGGCGGCGAGGGCCGCCCGGTCGAGCGGACCGCGCAGCCGGGCGGCGATCGGGACGTTGTACAGGGCGCCGCCCTGGCCGAGGTGGTCCATCAGCCACATCCGCTGCTGGGCGTGCGAGAGCGGGGCCGGGCCGTCGGGCACGGTCGGGCGGCGCGGCGGGGCGGCGGCGCTGCGCCGGCCACGGGCGCGGCGCAGCAGGTCGGCCTGGTCGACGGCGGTCACCGGCCCGCTCCCGGCGCCTCGTCCGAAGCGGCGGCGGGGACCGTTGCGGCGGGAGCTCCCGCACCGCCCACGCCGTCGGCGGCCCGCAGGCCCCGTTCGAGCAGCTCCGCCTGCCCGGCGACGGTCGGGTGGTCGAGGAAGTCGCCGAGCGACAGCTCGACGCCGAGGTCCTCCCGCAGGTCGTCGACGACCCACATGGCGAGCAGCGAGTGGCCGCCCTCGGCGAGGAAGTCGGCGGCCGGGTCGGTGATCGGACGCTCCAGGGCCCGGCTCCAGGCCTCGGCGACGACCTGCTGGATCGGGGTGAGCGCGACGCGCTCGGCGGGGCGCTGCCCGACCTCGTCGGCGGCGGCCAGTGCCCGCCGGTCCACCTTTCCGGCACCGGTCAGCGGCAGCGCGGCGAGCACCGTCCAGGCGGTGGGCAGCAGATGGGCGGGCAGTCGCTCGGCGAGCCGGGCGCGCAGCGTCCCGACGGCCTGGCCGGCGCCTTCGGCGAGGACGACGCAGGCGGTGAGGGCGGCGTCGTCCTGCCCGGCCCTACGGACCACGACGGCCGCCTCGGCGACCTCGGGGAGCTGCAGCAGCGCGTGCTCGACCTCGCCCGGTTCGATCCGGAAGCCGCGCACCTTGACCTGCTCGTCCGTACGGCCGTGGAACTCCAGCGTGCCGTCGGGCAGTTCGCGCACCAGGTCGCCGCTGCGGTAGGCACGCCCGACGTCCGGCAGCTCGCGGAAGCGCTCGGCGGTCAGCTCGGGCCGGTTGACATAGCCCTGGGCGAGGCGTTCACCGGCGATCCACAGCTCGCCGACGGTGCCCGGCGGGACCGGCGCGAGCCGCTCGTCCAGGACGAGGACGCGGGCACCGCCGAAGGGCCGGCCGATCGGAACGGCGCCGGCACAGTCGGCCTGGGTGACCCGGTGCAGGGTGGTGAAGGTGGTGGCCTCGGTCGGTCCGTAGACGTTGACCAGTTCGAGCCACGGGAAGGCGCGCAGCACCGAGCCCGCGTGCTCGGGCGACAGCACCTCGCCGCCGACCGCCAGGGTGCGCAGCACCCCGAAGATCCGCGACTGCCGGGCGGCGAGGTGGTGGAAGAGCGCGCTGGTGAGCAGCAGGGTGGTGACGCCGAACCGCTCGACGTCACGGCCCAGGTCCTCCGCGGTCGGCCGGTCGGCCGGCGAGACGGCGACGGCGGCGCCGCGGGCCAGCGGGGCCCACAGCTCGAAGGTGGAGGCGTCGAAGGTGACGGCGGAGTGGAAGAGCACCCGGTCGCGCGGGCCGACCGCGATGGCGTCCGGGGCGGTGACCAGGTCGGTGACGGCGCCGTGCGGGACGAGCACGCCCTTGGGCCGCCCGGTGGAGCCGGAGGTGTAGAAGACCAGGGCGGGCGCGGCCGGGTCGGCGGTGTCAGGCGCCACCGCCCCGGTCGCGTCGGTGCCGTGCTCGGTCAGCACGAGGGTCCGGTCCTCGGTGAGGCCGGCCTCGGCGAGCAGCGCCTTGTCGCCGAGGACGAGCCGGACTCCGGCGTCGGCGGTCATCTCGGCGATGCGCGGGCGCGGGTAGGCCGGGTCGAGCGGGAGGACGTGGCCGCCGGTGCGCCAGATCGCGAGCTGGGCGACGACCAGGCGGGTGGAGCGGGCACAGAGCAGGCCGACGGCGCTGCCGGGGCCGATTCCCCGGGCGGTCAGGACGGCGGCCAACCTGGCTGCGGCGTCCACGAGTTCGCGGTAGGTGAGGACGGTGGAGCCGTCGGTCACGGCGAGCGCGTCGGGCTGCCGTTCGGCCTGTTGGGCGATCAGCGCGGGCAAGGTCGCGATGGTCATGGTATTCCCTTCCGGGCGCCCCGGCGGTACGGCCGGGGCGCCCCAGTGAGGCGGTGCGGGAGGGTCAGGCGGTCGCGGCCGGGGCGGCCGCCCGCTCCTCGACCAGTCGGGCGACGGCCCGCAGGTCCGGCTGGCGCAGCACCAGGGGTGCGCGCAGCCGGATCCCGTACGCGCTTTCGAGCGCCTCCAGCAGTCGGGCGGCGGCGAGCGAATTGCCGCCGGAGGCGAGGAAGTTGTCGGCGAGGCCGAGGTCGGCACGGCCGATCAGCTCACGGCAGAGCTTCAGTACGGTGCGCTCGGCGGGGGTGTCGCCCTGCTCCGCCGCCGCGGGCTCCGGTGGCACCGCGGCCAGCAGCGCCCGGCGGTCCACCTTGCCGTTGGCGTCCAGCGGGAAGCGGTCCACCAACCGGACGGCGGAGGGCACCGCCTGCTCGGGAAGCCAGGGCCGGACGGCGTCCAGCAGCCGCGCCGGGTCGATGCCGCCCTCGGAGGCGGCCCCGCCGGCCTCCCCGCCCTCGCCCACCTGGACGAAGGCGAGCAGCCGGACGCCACCGGCGGGCGCCTGCTCGGCGGCCACGACCGCCCGGCGCACCCGCGGGTCGCGCTCGAACGCGGCCTCGACCTCGGCGGGTTCGATCCGCACACCGCTGACCTTGACCTGGTCGTCCAGGCGGCCCTGGAACTCCAGCACCCCGTCCGCACGCATGACGACCCGGTCGCCGGTGCGGTAGACCCGGTCGGTGCCGTCCACGCCCTCGGGGGCATCGAGGAAGCGGAGGGCGGTCAGCTCGGGGTCGAGGTACCCGGCGGCCAGGCCGCGCCCGCCGATCCGCAGCTCACCGGAGACGCCGCGCGGCACCGGCCGGCCGTCCTCGTCGGTGACCAGCACGACCGCGCCCGCGATCGGCAGCCCGATCGGCGGTGCGCCGTCGCCGTGGTCGCCGCCGGGGGCCATCGTGTGCACGGTGGTGGTGACGGTGGCCTCGGCGGGGCCGTAGGCGTTGTGGACGGTGGCGGTGACGTCCGGCCCGGGGGCGCGGCGCAGCCGGTCGCCGCCGACGGTGAGGTGGCGCAGCGCCAGCCCGGCGGGCCACGGGCGGCCCAGGACGGGCTCGGCCAGCGGGGTGGGCAGGACGGCCACGGTGATGCCGGCCTCGCCCCACCAGTCGGTGAGCGCGCCGGAGTCCCAGCGGACGGCCTCGGGGGCCACCACCAGGGCGGCGCCGGAGGTGAGACCGGCCCACAGCTCCATCACGTGCGGGTCGAAGGCGACGCCGATCAGCAGGCTGTGCCGCTCGCCGGGGCCGAGGCCGGTCAGCTCGCGGTACCACCGCAGCATCGCGCCGAGCGCGGGCCCGGTGACGGCGACGGCCTTCGGGGTGCCGGTGGACCCGGAGGTGAGCACCGCGTAGTGGGTGCCGGCCGGGACGGGCACCTGCGTGCCGGACGCCAGGGCGGCCACCACGCCCTCGGTGGGCAGGTCCAGCGCGAGGCGTTCGCCACCCGGCGGCAGCAGGTCCGGCTCGCCGACCAGGCAGGCCGGTCGCAGCTGCTCGGCGACGGCCCGCAGCCGGCGCTCGCCGGGGCGCGGACCGAGCGGCAGGTGGACGGCGCCGAGCTTGGCGGCGGCCAGGGTGACGGCCACCAGCGACACCGAGTGGCCGAGGCAGACGCCGAGCAGGTCGCCCGGGCCGACCTTGCCGCGCAGGGCTTCGGCCGTTCTGTCGGTGAGGCGGTCGAGCTCGGCGTAGCTGTAGGTCCGCTCGCCGTCGATCAGCGCGGGGGCGTCCGGGGTGCGCTGCGCCCAGCTGGTGAACAGGTCGAGGATCGCGCCGTCCCGGTACGGACGGCCGGATGCGACGCTCAGGGATTCCATCATGGTCTCCTCAGTCTTGACGAACCGTCAGTTCAGGCCCATGGAGCGGGCGATGATGACCTTCTGCACCTCGGAGGTGCCCTCGATGATCGTGGTCATCCGCACGTAGCGGTACAGGAACTCCAGCGGGTGGCCCCGCACCCAGCCGGTGGCGCCGTGCACCTGGAGCGAGCGGTCGACCGCCCGCACCGCGGTCTCGGAGGCGGTGAGCTTGGCGAGCGCGGCGTTCTCGGGCGACTCGGTGCCCTCGTCGACCAGCCGGGCGCAGGCGAGGGTGAGCAGCTTGGAGGCCTCGACCTCGGCCCGGGTCGACACCAGGTGCTCCTGGACGTGCTGGTACTCGCCGATCACCCGGCCGAAGGCACGCCGGTCCCTGGCGTACTCGACGCCGATGCGCAGCGCGTACTCCGCGATGCCGTTGCACATCGCGGCGACCACCAGGCGGCCGCGCGAGAGGCTGTCCATGGCGAGGGCGGTGGCGGCGCCGACCCCCTCCTCGCCGCCGATCACGGCCTCCGGGCCGACGGTGACCCCGTCGAGGAGCAGCTCGAACAGCGGCTCGCCGGACATGCCCTCATAGCGCTGGCCGATCCGCAGCCCGGGCTGGTCCATCGGCAGCACGAAGGCGGTGGACCCGGTCGTGGGACCGGCGCCGTCGCCGAGGTCGGTGGCGGCCACGACCAGCGCGATCCCGGCGTGCTCGGCGTTGCTGACGAAGGTCTTGCGCCCGTTCAGCACCCACCGGTCGCCGTCGCGCCGCGCGGTGGTGGTGAGCCGGAAGGCGTCGGAACCGGCGTGCGGCTCGGTGAGGGCGAGGCAGCGGGTCTGCTCGCCGCGCACCAGCGGGATCAGGTGGCGCTCGATCTGCTCGGGGGTGCCGTGGCGCAGCAGCGGGCTGGGACCGTCGGAGCCGGCCAGCGCGTACGGGGCCAGGACGCAGCCGCTGCGCCCGGCGGCGTGGTGCAGCAGGACGACGGCGGTGAACGGCATGCCGGAGCCGCCGAGCTCCTCCGGGTAGTCGCCGGCGTAGAAGCCGAGCGCGGCGGAGCGCTTGCGGACGTAGCTGCGCAGGTCGCCCGGCACCTGGTCGGCGGTCTCGGGCAACTCGGCTGCCAGCGGGACGAGTTCGCGGCGGACGAAGCTCTCGAAGGCCTCGACGAGTTCGCGGTGGCCGTCTTCCAGGACGGCGGAGGGCGCGGTCATCTCGGTGCCGCCTTTCACTTCTGGCCGATGAGGGCGCGGGCCTGGTCGGCCAGCACGGCGTGGCGGAACAGGGTGCGCAGCGGCGGCCGGCTGCCGAGGTGCGGCTCCAGGTGGGCGGCGAGCTGCGCGGCGAGCAGCGAGTGGCCGCCGACCTCGAAGAAGTGCGAGTCCGCGGAGAAGCGGTCGTGGCCGAGCACCTCGCGCCAGGCGGCGGCGATCAACTCCTGGGCGGGGTCGGCGAAGGCGCTCGGCACGGTCTCCGCATCGGCGGCCTCCTCGGCCTCGTCCGCCAGCCGGGCGAGGGCGGCGCGGTCGGGCTTGCCGCCGGGCAGGGTCGGCATCGCCGCGACGGCGGTCCAGCTCGCCGGGACGAGTCCGCCGGGCAGCCGGCGGGCGAGCGCCTCGTGCAGGCCGGCCTGGTCGGGGCGGTCGGTGCCCTCCAGGAATCCGAGCAGCCGGGGACCGGTCTGCGGGTCGGTGTGCAGCACCACCGCGCAGGAACGGCCGCCGAGTTCGGCGGAGGCGGCGGCCTCGATCTCCTCCAGCTCGATGCGGTGGCCGCGGAGCTTGACCTGGTTGTCGGCGCGGCCGAGGAAGCACAGCCGGCCGTCCAGGTCGCGGTAGCCGCGGTCGCCGGTGCGGTAGACGCGGGCGCCGTCGAGCGCGGGGACGCTGACGAAGCGGGCGGCGGTCGGCTCCGGCAGGCCGAGGTAGCCGTCGGCCAGCATCGGCCCAGCGACGACGAGTTCGCCGACGCAGCCGGCCGGCAGCGGGCGCAGGGTGTCGTCCAGGACGTACATCCGGACGCCGTCCAGCTCGGTGCCGAGCGGGACCTCGGCGTCCTCGGCGACATCGGCGGCGGTCACCTGGTACACGGTGGAGGTGACGGTGGCCTCGGTGACGCCGTAGCCGTTCAGCACGGTGGTGTGCTCGATCAGGTCCGCGAGCGCCCGGGCGGGCAGCCGCTCGCCGCCGAGCACGAGCAGCCGGGGCGACCAGCGGTCGTCGCGCAGCGCCTCGCACAGGTCCTCGCGGACGGCGAGCAGGTAGCTGGTCGGCAGGTTGGCGACGGTGACGCCGCGGGCGGCGAGGACGGCCACCAGCTCGGGCCCGGTGGGCACCTCGCGCTGCGGCACGACCAGGGCGGCGCCCACGGCGAGCGCGGGCAGCACCTCCTCCAGCGCCACGTCGAAGGACGGCCGGGCGAACAGCAGCACCCGGTCGGCGGAGGTGAGTTCGTAGCGCGCGGCGATCGCGGCGACGTAGCCGGCGAGCGCCGCACGGCCGACCCGGACGGGCTTGGGCACACCGGTGGAGCCGGAGGTGTGGATCAGGTAGGCGGCGCCGTCCAGGGCCTCGGCGGGCTCGGCCTTCGGGAACGCCGGGCCGTCCAGGAGCGCCGGGGTGACACCCTCGGCGGGCAGCGCGAGGGCGCTTTGCCGGGTGGCCAGGACGAGGGCCGGGCTCAGCCGCTCCAGCAGCAGGCCGAGCCGGGCGGCCGGGTCCTCGGTGGACAGCGGCGCGTAGACGGCGCCGTGACGCAGGCAGGCGAGCAGGGCGACCACGCTGTCCGCGCCGCGCGGCAGGACGGTGGCCACCGGCTGACCCGGGGCGACCCCGGCGGCGCGCAGCCGCTCGACCAGCGCGGCGACGCGGCGGTCGAGTTCGCCGTAGCTGATCCGCTCGCTGCCGGCCAGCAGGGCGAGTGCGCTCGGATCGTGGGCGGCGGCCGGGTCGAGCAACGCCGGGGCGTCGGCGGGCACGGCCGGGGCGTCCGCGGGCGCGGTGGCGGGCGGCTCTGCCGCGGGCGCCGGGGCCAGCTCGGCGATCGGCGCCAGCGGGCGGTCGAGGTAGCAGCGCAGCAGCTCCAGCAGCCGCTCGGACAGCAGCACGGCCTCGGACTCGCGGAACAGGTCCGCGTCGTAGTCCCAGACCAGGGTCATGCCGGCGACGCCGTGCTTCTCGCCGACCACCCGGCGGTCGTCGGGCAGCAGCACCAGGTCGAGGTCGAAGCGGGTGGTGCCGGTGTTGAAGCCCTCGTACAGCGAGACCTCCAGCCCGGGAGCCTGGACGTCCGGCAGCGCCGCGTCGTGCGCGCTGAACATCACGTTCCACAGCGGGTTGTCGGCGCCGCTGGTGTGCAGGCCCAGGCGGCGGGTCAGCTCCTGCACCGGCAGGTCCTGGTACGGCAGCGCGCGCATCAGGACGTCGGTCACCTCGTCCACCGCCTCGGTGCCGGGCGCGGCGGGACCGAGCCGCAGGCGCAGCGGCACGGTGTTCACGAACATGCCGACGGTGCCCTCGAAGCCCTCCGGGCGGTTGCCGACGGCGGTGCCGACCACGAGCTCGCGGTGCCCGCTGTGCCTGCGCAGCAGCTCGGCGAGCAGGGCGAGCATGGTGCTGAACGGGGTGTGGCCGTCCGCCTTGCTGCGCTCGCGCAGCCGCTCGGCCAGGTCGGCGCCGATCGACTGGCGCAGCTGGCCGCCCCGGTGACGGCGCTCGGCGCCCGGCCGGGCCAGCCCGGGCAGCGTGACCTCGCGCGGCGCGTCGGCCAGCTCCTTGGTCCAGAAGTCGAGTGCGCGCTCGCGGGACACGTCGGCGGCGGTCCGCGCGTGCTCCTCGTACGAGGGGGCGGCGGGCAGCTCGTAGGGCTCGCCGAGGACCTGGGCGCGGTAGACGGTGAACAGGTCGCGCAGCAGGATCGCGAAGGAGTGGCCGTCGTGGACGAGGTGGTGCTCGACGTGGATCAGCCGGTGGTGCTGCTCGGCGATCCGGACCAGGTGCCAGCGCAGCACCGGCGCCCGCTCGGTGTCCACCGGCTCCTCGGCCTCGGCGGCGAGCAGTCGCCGGAAGGCGGCGTCCGGGTCGTCCTCGGCGGTGAAGTCGCTGTGGCGCAGCTCCGGCCGACACCCCTCGGCGACCCGCTGGCCGGGCAGGCCCTCGGGCCGGGGCACCAACTCCAGGCGCAGGCCCGGGTGGTGGTCCAGGACGGCGGTCAGACCCGCGTGCAGCGCGTCCCGGTCGAGGGTGCCGTACAGGTCGAGGACGGCGGTGAAGTTGTAGGCGCGGCTGCCCGGCAGCATCTGTTCGTGCAGCCAGACGATCTCTTGCGACGGAGAGAGTGCGAACATGGGCGGTTCCCTTGTGTGGTGGGCTTGTCGGCACGTCGGTGGTGGCGCCGGCGGCGGGCGTGGGGTGGTCCCGGTCCGGCTGGTGACCGGGGCGCACCGAGGTGACGGTGCGGTCCCGGGTCGGGGCATCTGCACGGTCGGGCCCGTCAGGGCCCGCGCGTCCAGGCGCGGTGGATCCGGCGAGGCGGATCCGGTGGGGGAGCTCAGGCCCGCGCGGGAGGGCGCGGGAGGTCGGGCCGTGGGGGCCGGCAACGGGCTGTCGGGCCGTGCGAGGTCGGGCCGTGGGAGGTCGGGCCCTCGCGGTGGGGCGCGGGAGCGGTGCGGCACGGGAGCGGTGGGGCGCGGGAGCGGCGCGGCGCGAGCCCCGGCCGGGGAGGGCGCGTTCGGACCCGGCGGCCCGGCTGTGGGAGTCCCGCGCCAGGTCGGCCGCCGGATACCGGCGGCAGGTCAGGCGCCGGTGTCCGCCGGAACGTCAGACGCCGTACCCCGGAGACGGATCAGGCGAGCGCGCCCGGGCGGGGCCGGGCGTAGAGGTGCTGCCGCAGGACGGCGAGCAGGTCGGCGAAGGCGGCGTGGGCGTCGGTCTCGGCGAAGCGGTCGCTGTCCCAGGCGAGCCGGACCAGCAGGTCGTCGCCGTGCGAGGCGGAGACGGCGAGCGGGGCGGCGAGCGGTCGTCCGGCCAGGTGGGTCTCCCGGCCGGGCGTGCCGCCGAGCACCAGCGGCGGGCGGCGGTGCAGGTCCTCCAGGGTGAGCATGGCGTCCAGCGCGCCCGACCAGGCCGCCCCCGCGGTCCGTGCGGCGCGCACCACCTCGTCGAACGGGGTGCCGGCGTGGTCGAGGTCGTCCCACCAGGCGTCGGCGAGGGCGTCCAGGTCGTCGGTGGGGGTCGGACCGGCCGGGTGCACCAGGGTGTTGAGGAAGCAGCCGAGCGCGGCGGGCGCGCCGGGCGGGCGGCCGCCCCACGGGTAGCCGAGCGCGAGCGGCCCGTCCACGGGGTGCAGCCGGTGCGCGGCGGCCCCGACGGCGTCCAGCAGGGCCGGGAAGACCGCGCCGCGGGCGGCGCCCTCGGCGGCGGGCAGCCGCTCGGTGAGCATCCCGGTGGACGTGGCCGCGCCGCCGCCAGCCCCGGTCAGGGCGCCGAGCCGACGGCTCCAGTGGGCCTGGGCGGCGGTCCCGCCGGCGGCGTCCTCGGCGGCCAGTTGGAGTTCGACGGCCTGGCGGTAGTCGGCCAGCGCCTGCGGGCCGGGGCCCGCCGCCGGGGCGTCACCGCCCTCGTAGGCCTCGCTCAGCTCGGCGGTGAGCACCCCGAGCGACTGCTCGTCGCAGGCCGCGTGGTCGAGCGCGAGGGCGAGCAGCTCCTCCTCGCCGTCCGGGTCCCGGGCCACCAGCAGGCGCAGCGCGGGGCCGCCTGCGGGGCGGTCCAGCAGGGCCCGGCGCAGCGCCGCGCGGGCCGTGTCGCCGGGGGCGACGGTGATCCGGGCGGCCTCGGCCGAGGGGCCGCCGACCCGCAGGACGGGTGTGCCGCGCACGGTCGCGAAGCCGCCGGACAGGGCCGGGTGGTGGGCGGCGACCGCGGCCGCGGCGCGGGCCAGCCGCTCCACGTCGAGGGTGCCCCGCGGGTAGGCGAAGAACAGCGGGACGACGTCGGAGCGGTCGTGCGGCGCGAGTCGACGGGTGATCAGGAACCGTCGCTGGGCTCCGGTCAGTGGGAGCAGGTCAGCCGGGGAGTCCGCGGCAGCGCTGCGGTACCGGGCGAGGTAGGCGGAGGTGATGCTGGCGTGCACGGGAACGGTCTCCGGTTTCCGGTCGCGGCTCGGCAGGAGGTCTGGGGTCGGTCAGTGGGTGCTGGGGCTCACGGCGGGCTCCTCGGCGGCGCGATCGGGGCTGCCCCCGGCGGCGCTGTCGGGTGTGGTCGCGGTGGCGTCCCCGCCGGCGGCGGGCGACCCGGTACCGTCCGGGCCGCCCGGCAGCTCGCGCATCCGCCGCAGCGGCGACAGCAGCAGCGGCACCGGCACGAGCAGGAACCCGACCGCGCCGAGCCAGAGCGCGGCCCGCGGCCCGGCCGAGTCGGCGACGATGCCGCCGCCCAGCGCGCCGATCGGCAGCGTGCCCCACACCAGGAAGCGCATGGTGGCGTTCATCCGGCCGAGCAGCTCCGGCGGGCAGACGCTCTGCCTGAAGCTGACCTGGGCGACGTTGTAGGCGACCGCCCCGAACAGCACCACCCCGGAGGCGAGGCCGAACAGCACCACGCCCAGGCCGCCGTCGGACAGCGGCCACAGCACCGCGAACGGCGCCGTCACCAGCGTGGACAGCCAGATCAGCCGGGCTTGTCCGACCCACCGCGCCAGCCGGCCGGCGCACAGCGCGCCCGCCAGCCCGCCGACGGCGGAGACCGACAGCAGCACGCCGATGGCCCCCGGCGCCAGGTCGAGCACCCGCACCCAGAAGACGGTCTGCACGGCCATCAGCACGGCCGCGAACAGGTTGGACACCGCGGTGGCGGCCGCGATCGCCCGCAGCAGCGGGTGCCCGAGCACGAACCGGACGCCCTCCCCCACCTCGGCGCGCAGCGAGCGCCCGGGCTCCGGCTCCGCGAGCGGCTCCTCGACCCGGATCCGGGCGAGCAGCAGTGCGGAGACCAGGTAGCCGAAGGCGTCGGCCACGATGGCGAGCGGCGCGCCGAGCAGTTGGACCAGTCCGCCGCCGAGGCCCGGTCCGGCGATCTGCGCCGAGGACCGGACCGTCTCCAACGCCCCGTTCCCGTCGACCAGTTGCTCGCGCGGCAGGACGGCGGGCAGGAAGGACTGGTGGGCGACGTCGAAGAACACCGTCGCCACCCCCGTGACCAGCGCCACCAGGTAGAGCTGCGGCATGGTCAGCACCCCGAGCGCCGCCGCCGGCGGGATCGTCCCGACCGCCAGGCAGCGCACGAGGTCGGCGCGGATCAGCACCGGAAGCTTGCGCATCCGGTCCAGCCAGGCTCCGGCCGGCAGTCCGACCAGCAGGAAGGCGGCGGTCTCGGCGGCGGTCAGCAGGCCGACCTCGAACGGGGTGGCGTCCAGCACCACCACCGCCACCAAGGGCAGCGCGACCAGCGTGACCTGACTGCCCGTCTGGGCCGCCGCGGCGCCGGTCAGCAGGAGCCGGAAGTCGCGGTGGCCGAACAGACGGGCCCGACGGGGGTGAGGCTTCTCGTTCATTGGTTCGACTTTCCGTCACCCCTTCGACACCGGGCAACCACCGGGTCCGTTTCCGGACGAACCGCCGTTCGGCCGGATCCCGCCACTCCCCCGACCACCCCTTGCAGGCCTCTTACGCGCCCTTATGGCCCGGGCGCGGGGCCCCCGCGGCCGGTCGGCCTAGGCGGCACGGGCCGAGGAGCACCCGGGGCCCGTCGACGGTCGGCCGTCCATTTCTCCGTCCGATATTCGGACCCCTACTTTCCGGCCATCGGACGCCACCGCTCAACTTGGCCGGATTCCGTGGAGTACCGCGAGGACGTCACCCCACCGTGATATGGGCGTGACCGACGGTGGCCGCGTCGACCCATCGACCCGTCCGCCCGTCCGCATGTCGACCCGTCCGCATGTCCACCCGTCCGTATGTCGACCCGTCCACCCGACCTGCCGCGCCCTCAGTCCTCCGACCGACGGGTGATCGCCAGCACCGCCATGTCGTCGTCCCGCGGACCGCCGGTCCACCGCTCGACATCGGCCACCAGCGCGTCCAGCACCTCGCCCGGCCCGGCGACCGGCCCCAGCCCGGCCAGCCCGAGCACCGGGTCGTAGAACTCCCCCGCCGCATCCCGGGCCTCGGTCACCCCGTCGGTCACCAGCAGCAGCGTGCACCCGGGCGGGAACGGCCGGCTCTCCGGCGCGGGCCGCGCGACCCCCAGGCCGCCCATCCCCAGCGGCAGCCCCGGGTCGGCCGCGTCCAACCGCAGCACGGGCGGCGCGAGACGGGCGTCGGCGCTCAGCAGGTACGGGCCGGGGTGCCCGCAGTCGAGCGTGCGCACCACCCCCTCCCCCAGCGGGAGCTCCACCAGCAGCGCCGTGATGAACCCCTCCATCCGCAGCTCCTCGCTCATCTGGTCGGCCTCCCGGAGCAGCGAGTCCTCCAGCGCGTCCGCGAGCGCCGCCAGGTCCGCCACCCGGTGCGAGGCCTCCCGGAAGGCCCCCAGCAGCACCGAGACCGCCCCCACCGCCTGCAGCCCCTTGCCCCGCACGTCCGCGATCAGCACCCGGACGCCGAAGCGGGTGGTCTGCAGCGCGTAGGCGTCCCCGCCGATCAGCGCCTCGTCCTGGGCCGCGTGGTAGGAGGCCGCGACCGACAGCTCCCCCACCCGCCCCGGCGGCTCCGGCAGCACCGCCTGCTGCGCCGCCTCCGCCACCGACCGCACCCGCGCGAGCCGCCGCCCGTGCCGGGCCACCACACGGTTCACCCCGACCCCGAGCAGGGCGGCGAAGGCCGTGTTGGCCAGCTCCAGGAACCCGTCGGCGGTCCCGATCGACCCGTCCTGGGTGGACAGCACCAGGATCCCGGTCACATTGGCCAGTCCGACCGCACAGGTGTCCCGCAAGGTCAGCAGCGCCCCGGACAACACGGCGGCGGCGGCCAGCAACGGGTCACCCCAGTAGTCGGCCGGATCCAGCGAATTCCACACCAGCCCGCCGACGATCAGCAACCACGGCGCGACCCGCACATACGGCGGCCACTGCACGGACCTCGGGGGCATCGGCGACCTGGCTTCCGTCTCACCACCATCCGGAAGGGCTCCCTCCGATCGTAGCCACGTGCCGTCGGAACTCGCACGACGGATGACGTCGCCGGGCGGTGAGCGCCGAAGGACGGACGCCTCGTGAAGCGCCGACGCCCCACCCGGCCGGCGGGCGGCGCACCCCGCCGGCAGACGTCACCCCACCGCCCTCCCCGCTCTCCTACCTGCCGCAGGTCCTCACCCACCCGACCCGGCCTCCAACTGCCCAGCCCACCACGGACTCATCGGCCTGCACGAACGCGCCGAGAACCTCGGCGGCACCCTGACCAGCGGCCCCACCACCGACGGCGGCTTCCGCGTGCGCGCCACCCTGCCCGACCGCAGGCACTGACCCGGTGGTCGTCGGAGCGGCGAACCGATGCCTCCGGCGGTACCCGTGGCAGCGGGTCAGCGCACCCGTCCCCGTGGCTTGAGGGGCAGCGCGGGGAGTTCCGGGGCGCGGAGCCGGGCGCCGTCGTAGCCGTGGACCTCGCCGAAGCGGGTGGTGGTCATCCAGTCCTCGCGGGCCTGGAGGATCTCCTCACCGGATCGGCCGATGAAGTTCCACCACATATCACGGTTCTGCCGTTTCGTCCCAGGTCAGGGGCGTGATCGACCATCCAGCGTCAGCAAAAGGTCAGCAAGGCGCCCGGAGGTCGAAAACCATGGCAACCACCAACCTCATCCGCGGCATGGGCAGCGTCTTCAAGGAGTGCGAACACCCCGAGTCACGGTGGTCGCGCTGCCCGCACGAGTACAAGATCCGCTTCCGCAACGCAGCCGGGAAGCAGAGCGAGGAGTCCGGCTTCACCACCCAGGACAAGGCCAAGGCCCGCCTCGCCGAGGTCTACCAGACCCGCAAGAACAGCCCGCAGAGCCAGCGCAAGGCGGAACGCATCCAGAAGTACGGCCCGATGCAGTTCGGCGACTACGTCGCCGAGTGGAAGCCCAGCCAGCGCGACCTCAGCCCGGCCTCCGTACGGCACCTCGACTCACTGCTGGAGCACCACCTCTACCCCGCCTTCCGAAGCCGGCGGATGGGCACCTTCGACCACAAGGTCGTCGAGGCGTTCATCCAGACCATGGAGCGCAACGGCACCGGCCTCGCCACCCAGGCCAACGCCTTCGACAAGCTGAAGGCAATCCTCCTGGACGCCCACCGGCTCGGCCTCTACGACGACAACCCGCTCACCGGCGTCAAGCCCCCGCAGTACGACCCCAAGCGCACCGTCATCCCGTCCCCCGCCAAGCTCCAAGAGATACGCGCCGCCGGCGACGACATGTTCCTCCTCGTCGCCGACCTGATGAGCGGCTGCGGCATGCGCAACGGCGAAGCCCTGGCCGTCAACCTCAACAACATCGTCGCCGACGACATCTACCGGATCACCGAACAGGTCAACCAGACCACCAAGACCTACGCACCCCTCAAGCACCGCAAGGCCGGCGACTACCGCGACGTCCCCCTCCCCGCCCGGGTCAAGCACAGCATCGAGTGGTACGCGGACAAGTACGGCACCGTCGACGGCTACCTGCTCCGGCACCCCAAGGACCTGAGCAGGCCCCTGCCCAACCACTACCTCGACAACCAGTGGCGACGGATCAAGCAGGACGGCACCGTCGAGATCCCCGAAGGCATGGTCGTCTACGGCTTCCGCCACTTCTTCGCATCCAACTGCCTCACCCACAACATCCCGATCACCGACGTCGCCGAATGGATGGGCCACCGCAGCCTCGACATCACCTTCAAAATCTACCGCCACCTCATGCCCGGCTCCATCGGCCGAGCCGCCCAGGTCCTCGACCTCGGCCTCGCCGCCTGAACACGCGGAGGCCCTGCCCCCGAACCGGGGCAGGGCCTGCACGGAGCATTCCTACGGACTCAGCCACCCAGCAGCCGCTGCTGCTTCACCCACGCCTGAACCTCGGACACCTTGAACTGAAGCTTTCCGTTGCGCCCAACCCCGAACCTGTATGGCACCAGTCCGACCCGGGGCGCTTCCCGATACACCCACGCCACGGACATGTTCAGGTACTCCGCGGTCTCCTTGACGCTCATGAACTGCCCGGGCACAGGTCCTCCTTCGACGACTAGGGACCGCTACCGGGTCCCACCACCCCAACCTTCCGGTCAGGCAGCGATTTGGCCGGGCCGGAACTTCGCGATAACGGGCAGACGCGGCCCTGATTAGAACACCGATCACATCAGCACCCGCTACCTCGACTATGGCGGCGCACGCGGTCTCAGCGCCGACCGCCTCCACGCGGACGGAAGCATCTCCGCCAGCCGTTCCGGCGGACGCCGAGCAGCTGACCGTACGGCTGGTCCTCCTCCGGGCCCGGACGAACTCGGGTATCGGATCCCGTTTGACGTCGACCCGCTGGGCTGACGAACAGATGAACCGGTGGAGCGGCCCGCGCGGGGCATGGGCACCCACTCGGGCCGCTTCCGCCCCCGCTCGGAGGGCCGAACCGCTCTGGAGCAGCTACGCGCGCTGCTCGGGGAACCCGCATGCTGGGGTTCGGCCAGGCCCGCGATCTGGGATGCCAGTGAGCTGTACCTCGGTTTCCGGCTGCCGGCCGACCTCAAGGCGTTCCTCGATCTGTACGACCCCGGCTCGGTGGACGGTTACCTGACGATCAACCGGCCGATGGACACAACACCTGCCGAGCTGGAGCGCTACTGGGGACCCCCACCTGAGCGTCCAGCCTGGTACGGGGAGATCGCCGACGGCTGCTGGGAGGTGGACGAGTCCGACGTCCGATCAGGCGTTCTACTGCCGTGGGGAAGCGACGAACACGGCAGCCGGTACTTCTTCCGCGCGTCGAGGACGATCCCACCGAGTGGCGGATCATCATCAGCAGTGACGAGGGCAAGTGGTTCGAGACGGCCGGGACGTTCACCGAGTTCCTGGTGCGCTGCTTTCACCGGATCGACCATCCCGACTTCATGGACTCCAGCTGGCCGAGGCCCGGCGCGCGCTACGAGGCCCGTGCATGACCCCGCACTCAGCGTCCCGGATCACTACCCTTGCGTCGGCTTGAGCGAGCACGCAGTACGGCGCACTTGCCACCACGCCGAATCTCGCAGGTCAGGGCCTTCCCCATCCGCCGCGAATGACGCGTGATGCCACCTCATGACACCCAGTCCGTGAGAGGCTGCGGACAACCAAGCCTTCGGAGTCTTGCCTCACGTCACCACCAGGAGACGCTTCGATGCTCCGCCCTGGCATGAGCGTCAAGCCGGACGGCAGGACCTCCCGGCGCCGGCGAGTCATAGCGCTCAGGCAGCGCTCCCGGAGACCATATGGTTCTGTAGGAAGGACATGATCTCCGGAGTCGCCCGAAAGTTCCGCACATCGACGTGATTGATTCCGGCCGCGCCCAGCCGGTCGATATCCAGAAGAAAGCTCTCACCGTCCGTCGACAGCATTCCCAAACGCTCCAGGCATTCGACTATTCTGGCGGCTTTCGGATCCCCCCGGATCACGTACCGGTCCAGCTGCGCCCGGTTGGCGGATAGCCTCCTGCTACTCCCCAGGTGGACGGTACTCCGGAAACGCGCGAGTATTCGCCTGAGCGTATAGAAGTAATCGCCGAGAGCGACCTCCCCGGGCACGCGGGGAGCCCGGTGGTTGAGAAGAGATCCTTCGATCTCCGCCCCGGCCACGGAGAACACCCCGCCGCCGAACGTACGGACGTGAAGCGAATAGTCGGAGATGACGAGCTCACTGTCGATAGACACCGGTCCGTCCTCCGTGGACTCGACATACAGCGAACCGGCCTCGATCGAGAGGCACTCCGCCCTGATGGAGACGGACGGTCCGAGCTTCACCACCTGGCCCGGGGCAACGATCTCGACAGTCCCCGCGTAGTCCACCGAAAGGCCCTGACAGCGACTCGGCAGACGCAGACTGCGCCCGGCCACCTGAAGGGGAACCCGGGCGTCGTCGGGGCGCCGGCCCCTCGCGGCTCGCCGGACCTGCAGCTCGCCGGTCTCCTTATCGGCACCGATAGCAAACTCGTATTCCAGAGCACTGTCCCGTCGAGCCGCGAGTGAAGAGATCAGCAGATCGCACCGGTCCGCCGGAAACGCACCGGTACCGGTGTCCGAGGAGTTCACCATCTCCACAATGAACGGGGCTAGGGCGGGAGAGGGGAGGCTGTCCGCCTGCCTCAGCTGCCGGATCACTCGTCCGCCGACCTGGTCGACGATCTGGTCGCTGAGCACCATGGCGTACATGTAGTCGCGGAAGATTCCATTCACGTACTGCCGGTCGGTCGTGACGAACGGGTGGAGGCGCAGCTGTTGGGCCACCTGCTCCCGGTATGTCTCCTTGAGAGGTTCCGGGAGGAGTGCCGGAAGATCGACGTCGGTGCTCTCCGCCTCCACAAGGGACAGCAGTCGCACACACTGCTCCAGCGGGTTGTAGGCCAGAGCCTGGGCGTCGAACATATCCTTGGAAACCATGTCCTCGTATTGCCACGCGTCCAGGAACTTTCCCTTCTCCCGCACCAACAGATCCTCCGTCAGGGTCTTGATAATCTGCCATTCCGGAACAGATTCTGGCGTCGAAGGCGTGTCGCCGGCAAGGCTCCCAATCATATCGGAGAAGTTTGGAACGCACAGGTAAGAGGCGATGGCATCGAGCACCGGAGAGTATCCGAGAAAACGCCAGGCGCTCTCATCGCCCCAGTAGTCGCCGGTTGCCACACCCAATCCTCTGGCGATTCTCCCGAGCACCATTTCCCGCACCGCGCGATAAGGCTTGGGATTATCCCGGTGCACGAGCGCCCCTTTATACAGCCGATCGAGCTTCAGGTCGATGTACTTCTCTGCCTCGCCTTTCGAGAAATACTCAACCGACAAGCGGCGAAGGGGCAGGCCCTCCTGCTTGAAGGTGTCGATCACCCAGTCCGCCGTATCCAGGCGCGCGAGCATGACGACGTTGCCCAGGCCGACGGAACCCCGGAGAACCCGGCAAATTCCCTGCAGAAAGGCTTGGAGGTTGAGCTCGCCGGAGAGGAGCGACGTCTCATCGAGCGCATCCAGGACAATGGCGGCATTGTTACTCCGCAGCAGGTCGCGGAATTGTCCGGCAGCTACCATGCCGAGCGCCTCGGCCAGTATCCCCGTAAAGTCGGTGGCACCCACCCGCTGTCCGGCCAGATCGACTAGGGGTGCACCGCATCGCGCCGCTATCGCCCGGGAGCACGTCGTCTTGCCCGCCGCTGCCGGGGCCACGATAAGGACCGCAGCGGCTGCAGCATTTGGGTCGCCGTCCTCCGCGAGCCGAGGCGAGACGAAGTCAGGCTGAACGTCTCTGACGAATTTCAGCCCTCTGGTTGAGTCCTCCACTGGAAAGGTCCGGCTGTCGACTCTCGGTAACTGGTCAGCAAATCCGTTGACGTCCACGGAGAGCACCACTCCTTCTCACCTCGCCCGTCAGCGGCCGGGGCGTCCAGCGGACGCATTCCTTACACTCCAGTCGAACGCTCCCCGGGCAATCTGGCAACCTAGGCTCAGGTGGCGATCAACCGCCCGCTGCCAGAACATGGAACGTGTTCCCTCGTCTTCGGCTGCACCGACCGCACGAGCCCAACTGGGGTCGTGTGGTGCCGCACGCAATGTCGCTGGGCATTTTCGCAACCGGGGTGAGTACGGTCGTCCTGATCGCGGAGGGCGCTGCGATAAGCCTGGTCGTCGCGACCGCCATCCTGACCACCCTGATCGCGGTGTACCGGGCAACCGCCTTGTGGTGGGTGAAGCTCGCGGAGCGTGACGAGGGAGAGATCACGGCGAGCGGCGGGACGGTCGTCAGTCTGCTCGCCGAGCCGGATCGGGCGGCTCAGGCCATGTCGACGTCAGGCACGCTGCTCGTCACGGTGCAGGGAGTCGTCCTCGGTTTGGTCTTCACCTTCAACAAGGGTCAACCAATTCTGATCACGGCGAAAGTCGGCATCGGCTCACTCGCTTTCGGTGTCTGCGCGGGCCTGTTACTCGTGTCGCTGTGCACCTTCTCCCTACCTGGTCGACGGACCCGAGCGGTGTCGAACCTCCTCTTCACCCTTGCCATCTGGAGCTTGAGTTACGGATTGGTGTGCATCGCGGCCGCAGCGATCGCGTCGTGATGCCGCTGAGCCACCCACCGGAGGCCAGCATGGAGACAGCCCTACAAATCGCCGCGGTACGGGCCTTGCAGCAGGCAGGCCTGCTCGCGTATCGGGAGGAATCGCTGAGGGCCGTCGGGCAGTACGCCCTTGAGTTGGCCGAGACCAGTGCAATGACGCTGGAGTCGATAGACGCATTGGTGGCGCACGACTGTGTCGGTGCGGCGGAGTTGGCGGTGGTGGAACAGGCGGCGGGCGGCCACACAATAGAGCTGCCCGTCACTGTACACAAGGCGCACATGGTTCTGGCCTCCATCAAATGGAACTGCTCGGGCCTATATTGCCCCGCGCCGACCGCACCGGACCAGTACCACGCTGACCGGATTACGTTGCTGTCAGGAGACGCGGAGAAGATCGCAACCCTGGCCGGCACCGGCCTTGAGCTCATCTCCCCCCGGGCCTTACACGACCTTGTCCGCCGCATCGAAGACGGCTATCGAACTCAGCCGACGAGCAGGCTCCGGGCCTTCGGCGCCGGGCGCGGGCTCCGGTTGCAGGGCGTTCTCTGGCGACTCCAGCTCACCATCGACAAGCGGCCGGGCTTCCTGGAACCGCTCGACACCGCCTGCCTCGACACCGTGCAGGAGCTGGGCCTGCACGCGGAGCCAAGAGCCTGGTCGTCGACCGGGGCAGCGGCGCGCGCACGCCGCAACGAGGAGTTGCTGCACTCCATCGAGGAGATGTCGTTGATCGACCTCGCTGATTTCGTCCGGGCCTTCGAGGCTCGGTTCGACGTCGTATCGGCTGGCGCCCCGACCGTGGTCTCTGCTAGCGGCGAGAGCGCTCCCGCGATCGAGCAGCAAGACGAATTCGACGTCGTCCTACAAGACGCCGGCAACCAGAAGCTGCGGGTCATCCGAGAGGTACGCGCGCTGACCAACCTCGGGCTGAGCGAGGCCAAGGACCTCGTCGACAGCACTCCGCGACCGCTCCTGTCGAAAGTCAGCAGGGAGACCGCCGAGCGGGCCAAGTCCCAGCTCGAACGGGCTGGCGCCTCCGTCGAGGTCAGGTAACGGTACCGTCGTCGACTGGTGGCGCAGCTCGACCGCCAGGTCGCGCTGGTCGGAGAGTAGGTAACGCGTGAAATTCCCCTGCTGCCTTAGCAGACTGGCGCGTTGACCGAGGTGGTGGAGTGGTGCGCGCAGGCTGTGGCGGCCACAGGTAGAGCCGTGACATCGGGCTTCCCTGGCGTACCCCGACCACCGCGGCCAGGGTCGCGACCGGCAGCAACAAGATCGACGGATGGGAGTTCTGGCGGCTGACCATCGCCGGTGTGGAGCAGACCCTCGCTGATTTCCGCGCCAAGCACTTCCCACCCATCGCACCGGTCTGAGCGGCGGGCGTCGGCAGTGATGGCGATGATGTGGCCCTCCTTGTTTGCTGCGTGATCCCTCGCAGGGACGGCGCATCTCGGCGGCGAATCCGGATGTGTGCAAGTCGAAGAGATCTATCCGCGCTGGGCGGGGCAGCCAGCGCTCCAGACGGCGTCCCGGCCAAGGGGTGTGCCCTACGCCGAGGCCATACGCCGCGCCTAACGCCTCAGACCAGTTGGCTCTCGATTTCGGCAACGAATCTCGTAGGCCCGGGAGCACGGTCCTCCGCCGGGTAGTACCTGTTGGCTGGCCGCTTGTATCGGTCGCCGGCGATAAGGATCGCCTCGTTCTTGGCACGGGTGATGGCGACGTAGAACTCGCGGCGCGCCTCTGCCACCTGTGAAGGTCCGGGCGGCCGACCTGGGAAGTAGGAGGGCACCAGTTCTTCAACGAGACCGGGAAGGAGCACAATCGAGAATTCGCGGCCTTTGGCACTGTGGTAGGTGGTCAGAGCGATATGACCCGGCATTTGGCCGCCAGCAAGCTCAGCCATGGTGATCGGCGAGGATTCCAAGTCCTGCAGCCTCTCAGCGGTGTCATGATCGCGCGGGTCCCGGCTGGCCTTGGCCAACGTTCCAAGGTCCATGCCCGGTCGAAGCGCCTCCAGGAAAGCCCGCGCGTCGTCTACCGGTGCGGGCCGCTGCTGCGCGTCCAAAAGTTCCGCGAGCTGCCGTGCGAGCGCGCGACGTGTGTCGTCGGGATGGGCGATGCCTGCCACTTGGAGCTGTCGCTTCCAGATGGAGGCAAGGTCTCGCAGAGGCAGAGCAGGGACCCTTCCCGTGCTTCGGGGGTTGCCTGCGCTCACGGGGCCGGCCAAAGCCCTTGCGGCGCACCTGGCCACAAGATCGGCGAGCGGGCCCTCCGGGCGGCGGCGATGCTTCTCCCGGTCGTACGGCACTCCTGCGGCGTCCAGCTGTTGGGAAAGCGCATCAAGTACTGCTCCTTGCGCCCGGTACAGGATCGCGATGCTCTCCGGGGTGACTCCTGGCTCGCGGAGCCGGGCGCCGACGATCTCGACGGCGAGTGCCGCATGTTCGTCGAGGCCGCCGCCAACGTGCCTGACTGTGACCGTGCCTGCGTCCGTCCGTGTCGGGTTCGCCTTGTATCCGCGGTCTCGACCGAGAACGGCGCGCCCGGCAGCGACGAGGCTGCTTCCGCTGCGGTAGTTCAAGGTGAGCTGGATCGGGTGGAATCCTCGTTCGTACAGCCGCCGCAGGTACCGGACGTGAGCACCCTGGTATGCAAACAGGATCTGGTCGGGGTCGCCGACGGCTGTGACCGTGGCACCGGCATCGAGTAGGACCTCGACGAGCGCATGAAGGACGGGGCCGAGGTCCTGGTACTCGTCGACCACGATGTGCGGATAGCGGGCGACGAGTTGCTCTCTGGCAGTCCTGCTGCGGCGTAGTAGTGCGACGGCGCGGCCTGTCATCGCTTCGAAGTCAATGAGGTCGTTCTCTCGCAGGAGTTCTTCGTACCGGTTGACGGTGCGCTTGTAGGTCAGGTCATAGCTCGTGGTGGACTCCCCCGCGTAGAGATCTCTACGGAGGCGGTTGAGAGTGGTTCTGTCCCGCGAGGTCGGAGTGCCCAGGCCGGACTCGTGAGCAGCCTGGTCCATCAGTTTCTTGCAGGTCGCGGCTTCGGGAACACGGGTGGTTTCCCGATCGAAGCCTTCGTCGATCAGGTGCGCGTACGGCCTGAGAACGCTGTTGAGGCAGAAGGAATGAACGGTTGCGCTGGTGAGACGCCGTCCAGGGCGGATCCCGAGCCCGTGCAGTCTTGTGGTCATCTCATCGGCTGCGGCTTCGGTGTAGGTCAGAGCCGCAACGCCCCGTCGGGAGCTGGTGGTTGTGAGAAGGACGCCGACTCGGGCCACCAGGGTCCGGGTCTTCCCCGCTCCCGGTCCGGCGATCACGATCACGTTACCGGCGTGGGTCGCCGCTTCACGTTGCTGCGGGTCGAGTTCCTTGATCTCGGCAGCCAGGACCGGCGGCAGTGGTAGCGGTGTGGTTGACGTGGTGGTCATGCCGGGCTTCCAGAGTTCGCGGCTGGGCCAGTTTCCTCATCGGGTGTCGGTGTGCGGGGGCGAGCGGGCAGCAGGGGTGTTCCTCGGACGGCCTGGCTGAGGTTTTCCAGCAGGGTCAGGATCGTTCCAGCTCCGGGGATGCTTCTGAGTTCGGTCTGGGAGAAGGCGTCGTCGGACTTGTCGGAGTAGAACTCGGCCAACCTGGTGCGTAGGTCCATGCCCGCCACGTGGCCGGCGAGTCGCTGGCTGAACCGCCCCTTCCCAATCTTCTCGATCTCGGCGATGTAGTCGGCTCGCTCGTCCGCTGCGGCCGTGCCGGCCTCCACGGGTTCGAGCAACGTCTTGAAGGCCGCCCGGCTGCTGGGCCGGGACTTGAAGTCGTTGTACGTGGCTATCAGTTCTTCGCTGAGGAGGTTGGCAATGTCGACCTCCAGGGTGTGCTGTCCCACGTAGATGCGCGCGCTTCGCGCCCTCACGACCTGCCGTGAGCGGCCGGGCCGCATGCCCGTTGCCGGGAGGTCGGCCTTGGTGATGGAGTCGATTCCGTCCTTCAGCCTGCTTGCGAGTTGCGTGCGGTCGGCCAGTTCAGCGAGCTGCTGGGCACGCCACAGGCCCGGCTCCTTGAGCCAGGTTCTCTCGGTTCCCTTGTCTGTCGGGGTCGCGTTGGCAGCATCGCCGTCGGTGAGAATCCAGTGCGGCCGGTTGAGCGCCTGCGGACCGAGAAGCTTCGCGTAGGGGGCGAAGTCGGTTCCCTCGACGCTGGAGACGACGATTCCGTGGTCGTCGAAGTCGAATCCTGCGGCTTTCGCGAGCGCCGGCAGCAGGTAGGCGTCGGCGGCTCCCTCCACGAAGATCACCTCGCGGGCGAAGAGGATCTCCGCACGGGTGACGTTGAGATAGCGCTCAAGGTCCACAGCATCCGCGGCGCCGATGACGCCGGGGGGTACGACGGTGGCCGTCGTGTGGCCGTTGCGGAAGTCGGCCAGCACGATACTCGACAGCGGGGTGACGGCGGCGATGTGCGGGCTGTGAGTCGTCAGCAGGAGAGGAGTGGGTTCGCGAAGTAGGTGTGCGAAGACCTTGCGCTGCAGGCTTGGGTGAAGGTGCGCCTCGGGTTCCTCGACAGCCAGGATCGTGTCTTCCCCGTCCGTCACCGAACGGCGGAAGCGCAAGTGCTCCAGGAGGAGCGCCAGGTAGACCACGTTCGCGGTTCCGGTCGAGGCGCAGTCAATACCGCGTGTGGCGGCGGCGTCGGTCAGCAGCTGGACGCTGCGGATGAGGTCCTCCTCCCGGCCGGCGAAGTCTAGGGAGGGCACCAGGGCGAGCTGGGACCCCGCAAGCAGCTCCAGCCGTCGTGTGAGATCGGCGACGAGCTTCTTCACGTTATCGTCGTTGTTGAGTTGGCTCCGGGCGGCTTTGAGGGCGGCCAAGGTGTTCTGGATGCTCTGCTCCGCCGGCGGCGTATCCCGCAGCAGCCTTGTCAGTGGGCTGCGGTCGGCACGCCGGAAATCGCCCTCGGCATCGCGCAGTGCGTGGAGGACGGTCAGCGGGACGTGGTCCATCGCGTGCCGCATGGGTTGCGTCGGATCGTTCCCGCCGTAGATGTCGTACGCGTAGTCGTCGATGGTCAGGGCCCGGCCGAGCGTGCCAGCTTCCACCTTGGGTCCGAAGGTATAAGTCAGCCGCGCGACGCGAGGCTCCCCGTCACGGCTGACAAGGCTGCCATCGAAGGTCCCTTGCGCGTCCGCGTCATCGTCGAAGTCCGTCAGGTCGACCTCGATAGTGACGGTTGGGTTCGAGTCGGCCGCAGCGCCGTCATGGATGTCGTCCGCCTGGAGCCGGCGCGCGCGGCTGGAAAGCTCCGGATCCAGGACCAATCGAAGGGCGTGAAGAAGGTTGCTCTTGCCGACCCCGTTGAGCCCAAGGATGACGGCGGGGGTAGGGAACGGTTCGATCAGGAGATCGCGGAAGTTCCGGAAATTCTTGATTCGCACCCTCGACAACCGCATGCAGTCCCACTCCTAGAACCGTCCCCACACACGCGCTGCCCGCGCGCGCCACCCTTGCCGCTAGAGACTACCCACTCGCCCTGGGCACGTTGCCGTCGACCAAGTCATCTGGTAGGTAAAACCGTCCGCCCTATGGGGATTGACGCCCACCTCCACGCCCGCTTCCCAATCCTTCCAAAGTCGCCAACCTGCTCTTCGCCGACCTTGCCGAGCTGACGATCAGCACCGGCATGAGCAACGGTTGGCCTCGCCCCCTACACCTGGGTGAGGCCAACCTGTCCGGAAGTAACCCATTTATCCGAATCTTTCGCATTGGTGCGACATCCACCGCAGCTTGTTCGAACCAGCCCCGGACTGTCAGAGTCGCGTGTCACGCTGGCTCTGTGAACTACGGCTATCTCGTTCCTGTGCCGCCGGGGCTCTACGCCAACGAGAAGGAGCTTGCCGAGAGCGTTCTCAGCATGCTCGAACCGCACTTCCACATCGACACAGAGGTACCTGGGAGATACTGGACCGGCGAGAAGGTTCGCATCGACGCCGTATTACGTCCCCACGATCCGGAACCCTGGTTCGACGAGAACCCGACGTTCGGGATCGAGTTCAAGCTCCCACCCGACGATTTCGAAACCAGGACCTTCGCGGAGTGGATAGCCCAGGCAGTGGACTACTCACACTGCACCTTCGAGGAGTATGGCCGGCTAGCGGTCTTCCTCTGCCCTTCACCGTTCAACTCCCTGATGGCCGCCCTGAGCGACCATCATGAGCGCCTTGCCACCACGAACACCTTCGAGTACCAGCGGCGCCTTGCCGCCACGCTCTGGAGCATCGGGGGGAGGCCGGAACCAACCGAGGAACAGATCAATGCCGAGGCCCGCGCCCGGCAGCGGCAGGAGCACAGGCGGCTGGAAACGATCGAAGCCGGAGCTAAGGCTGAAGGCTTCAAAAGCGCCGACGACCGTTCCAGGAAGGCGTGGCTCGACAAAGCCGCGTTCATGGCTCACATCATGGGGCAGCTCAACATAGGTGAGCTGATGCCACACCAGATGTATGGATGGACGCTCCTCAGGACGGGACAGCGTCTCTGGAGCGAACTGGACGGCGTGGCCCGCCGGATGGGGAGCGTCCGCCCGCATCTTGGCTCACGGTAAGCCCTACGAGGCGATACCCAATTCGCACCGAGGTGCAGCTGCTAAGCCGTGGGCGAAACGCGGCGACGCCAGCGTCCACCCATGAGGAGCTCCGCGGGACAGTGGACAGCGATATGGACTGTCGCGGTCGGCCTGCCCGCCCAAACCCCCGGCCGCCACATCGTGCGCTGCGATGGCTTCCCCACAGAGGACCCGGCCCGGGCCGCCCCGCGCCGCCCTGCTCGAGCGCCACAACGGATTCTTCACCACCGATCCGAACCAGACCGTCGCCGATTCCCTCACCGCCTGGCCTACGCCAAAGCCCCGGTCCTTGAGCGCACCACCCTGACCAGCCATCGGCACCTACGTCGCCCTCATCGGCGTCTGCCGTACCGCCCGGACCGCCGCGCAGGAGGTCACAGCCGTGCCCGGCTGACCCGCCACTGCAAGTCGGCCGATCTGTCGCCAGCCCATCGAGCTGATAGATCATCATAGAGGCTTCGGCCTAGACCGCTTTCTGGAGACCTGCAACGATGAGAACTCCCCATGCAGCCGGCCACGTGCCAGCCGCCCACCCCGCGTTCCTCCGGGGAACCATCCACGCTGAGAACAAGATGGCCACGCAGATCGCACACGGTCACTTCTGGGAAGAGGAACATGTCACCCATGAGTTGTGCGAGCAGATGTTCCCAGAGGTGCGGTACGTGAAATTCAACCGCCCTCAGGAAACACGGATCGGCGCCGACTATCTCTGGTGGTGGTCCGATCCCGACGGCCAATCCTTCGGATGCCTAATCCAAGCCAAGAGCCTCAAGAAGCGAGCGAACTCATGGCGGGTCGGGTCAGACGACCCGAGCAAGCTCGACAAGCAGCTGACCCGGCTTCTCGCCGCGGCCGACCAGCTCCAGGTCCCCGCCGCCGTCAGTCTCTACGCCGGGGACGCCGCCTACCGCCACGACCTCGTCTGCTCGTTCGGCCATCAGGACGCCCCGTGCAACCGGCGCGAAGGCGCCGCAGTTACCCTTCTCCCCGCATTGCCGGTCCTGCATGACAACCGCCACCAGGTGGGACGGTCTCTGATGGCGCGGCTGCCTGTTGGCGGTGTCGATGGTGCCGACGTCTTCCATCAAGCCCTCCCCCTGGTCCGCCTGACGGATCCTGGGCCCGACCCGCAGACCATCACCTATACGGACCTCGACCTGCAGGGAATTCGTCGCGATCTGCGGCCCTTCTTGGTGGAGGACCAGACTGGCGCCCGCAAGGTCGCGAAGATGCTCTACGACGCTATGCGCTGCTACCAGACCAGCGACAGCATGCCCAAGGACCGCCTCGCCTATATGAGTCCCTGGCAGCTGCCGTCCCGTCTCGACTTCACCCGCTCCACCTCCATCCGCCATATCCACCGTGGCCTACGCTCCGAGCTGCCCGACTACGTCGAGCCCGCCCTGGCCGGCGCCGTGCCCAGCAGCGTTGCCCAGTACGCCGCTGGCCTCGTCCTGGTCCAGCTTTAACCGACGGCTCGAGGGTCTGGCAGGCAGCGCCCGGCTCTCCGAGGGCCGGCCCTCGGAGAGCCGGGCGCTGCCTCTCTACACGATGTACTCGTCCATCAGCGATGCGAGGTGGACGACGGCGGGCCACGTTGTCGCGATGGTGGTGTGGGCGTGGAGGCGTCGTTGGGCATGGGCGTACATGGCCCAGTCGGCGGGGTCGTCGCCCTCCTGCAGGAAGGCCGGGATGATTTCCAGGGAGGCCGGGTTGGAGCAGGTTCGGGTCCGGTTCAATGTCTGGGCGGGGTCGAGCTTGGTGATGGCGAGCGAGGTTTGGTTCTGGTCGGAGCGCGGGTTGACGCCCCAGAAGGCGCGCTCGGCGATCTCCACGATGCCGGAGAATCGACCGTACCGGGCTACCTGAGTTGGCTCGCCGCTCTCGTCGTCCTGGCCGGCCGCCATCTCCCAGGTGACGCCGAAGGCTCGGGGGACCGCCTCGCGGTCGCTGGCTTCGCGCAGCCTGATGACCCGCAGGCCGGGGTGATCTCCAGGCTTTCGGGCAGTAGGAGTCACCTCGGGATCCTTCATGTCGATCCCGGGCAGGACGAGTTCGTCGAAGGTGATTCGGCTGTCCTGCAGCCAGGGCCACACGCCGTGTTCACTCAGGCGCGCGCGGCGCACAAGCAGGAGTCGGTTGGCCGTTGAGTCGAGGGCAAGCGCCTGGGTGATGAAGTCGGCAAGTGCCGCGCGGGAACTACGGAGGGAGATGCGGCCGCGGCCGGCGACCAGTGCCTCTGGCAGCGCAGTCAGTGGCATCGGTTCTTCAGTCGGGTGACTGGGGGTGGGCATGAGCTGCGCGGAAGGCGGTGCGTCGGTGTGCTGGCGGATCAGGATAGGGACGATCCGCTCGCCAGCGGGAGCAAGCCAGAGCGTGATGAGCTCGAACGGTCCCTCGATCCCGCGTGGGAGGGGGAGCTTGGGCAGGTGTCCGGCCTGGCGCAGCGCGTCGTTGAGGGCGGAGGCTGCCCGTTCGATGTCGGTGGTGGAGAAATCGGTTCCAGGGAAGCGCTTGGCGAGGGCTGCCTTGGTGGGGTTGGGGTTGGCCGGGGCGACGGGGCGCAGGCATTGCACGTTGCGGCGCAGGGTGGGCAGGACCTTTTTGAAGAACGGCTTGGGGTCGCGCTGGCGAGTGCGGGAGAAGTAGGCCGGACCTTCCATTTCGACGATGCAGGCGATCGGTTCGCTCAGCCGGGGAAAGGCTTCGGCGAGCTGGGCCGCACGTTCGGCTTCGCTTTTCTCGTAGGCGACTCGGCGGGCTGCGGGGTCGGTGTCGGTGGAGCGAGGAAGGCCAGCAGTCAGGCTACCCGGGTCACGGCGGTGGAGGGTGAGGTTGATCGGCCCGGTGAGGTGCGCGGCGGTGCTGGTGGTGGGTTCGGTGGGTGTGAGGCCGAGCTTGGTGGCAGCTGCGGTCAACAGGGCGTCCCAGGTTCGGTCCGAGGTTGCCCAGGCTTCGAGCGAGTAGGTGGGGGTGATGGGAAGTTCGAGCGGCAGGCGGGCCTTCGAGCGCGTCGCCGCCTTGCGGTTCGGGGTGAGGGGCCGCAGGCCCTTGTCCTCAAGCTGTTGGGCGACCTGGGTGAGGATTTCCATATGGTCGCGGGGCTGGTAGCCGGTGCCGACGGGGTGCTCGTGGGTGGCGCGAGCCGGAGGACTGTCAGCGGAGTCCGGGTATCGGTAGGTCATGCCGGTGCTGTGGACGATGTGTGCGGCAAAGGGCTGGCCGGCTGCGTCTCCAGGGGCGGTGCGCAGTTGTTCGAGGCTGGGTGGCTGGTGGCGGGTGAGGCGGGCGAGGATCTCGGCGGCCCCGGGCTGCCAGGACCATTCGCTTCGGTCGCCTCGGGAGCGGATGGTGACCGCGCTTTGGAGGAGCATCGGGCGCTCGTGACCGTGGACGAACCCGTCTTTGGCGGACAGCAGGACACTGATGGTGGGGTCGCCGTATCCGCGTCGGGGGATGTAGTCGACCGGGTGGGTGGCGAGCCGGGTCATGCTGAGGTTGACGTGCAGGTGGATCTCTGAGACGCCAGGCACTTTTTCAAGGTGGAAGGTCAGCACGTCCACGCTTGCACCGGCTGCGCCATCGTCGTCGATGAGTGTCTCGGGTGTGCCGAGGTGGAGGGTGCGGCGGCCGTCGGCGCGGGTGGGGCCGAGTCGGAGGTCCCTTTGGTGGCCTAGGAGTTGCAGGCCGGTGGTGGTCACGTGCTCGGCGGCGAGGCTGGGGAGGAGGTCGAAGACGTGATTTTGGGGGTTGGCGGTGCCGTTGGGGTGGAGTCCGTGGTCGGCGAGGTCGAGGTCGTCTGCGGCCCAGTCGAACTGGCCGGCGTTTTCGAGGAGGGTGTACCAGTCGGTGTCGGGGAGGTGGGGTGCGACGCGGGAGGAGGCCCAGGCGGAGAGTGCGATCAGCAGGAGGTCGGGGTCGACTTCGGTGCGGGCGCGGATCCAGGCGGGGTCGCGGGGGTTCCAGTGGACGGCGGTGATGTCCGGGTCGATGAGGGTGAGCAGGTCCTCGAGCGAGCGGGTGGGCAGCTGGTCGGGTCCATTGCGGGGTCGGCGGCTGGGGCGGCTGTGCCAGGCGTTCTCGAGGAGGGTGAGCATGGCTGGCGGGCAGGTGGTGCGGTAGCCGGTGCAGGGCCAGGTGGCGCCCTTAGTGAAGGTGAGCACGGTGGCCTGGGTGTGGCGGTAGACGGGCATTAGCGGTGGCCCCAGTCGATGGTGTCGAGGAGGTGGGAGGCCAGGCCCCAGCAGGCCTGGGCGAGTGCGTGGTCGAGGCGTTCGGTCGCGGTGGCGGTTGGGCCTTGCTCTGTGAGCCAGCCGTGCAGGAGCTGTTGGGCGGCGACGATGACGCTGGTGCGCGGAGTGTCAGCGGTGGTGTCGTCGAGGTTTGCGGTGCGGGGTGCGAACGCCGCGTCGCAGAGGTAGACGAGGATCTTCTCGTTGCCGCGGATGCCGCGCCCGATGGTCTGGTGGAGCGGGACGAGGAAGTTGCCGACGAATGCGGCGTGTTCGACCGGGTCGGTGAGGCGACTGAATAGGACGGGTTCACCGACCCGTCGCTGCCAGCGGCGTCGTTCGGTGTGGCGCAGGATGCGGGCGAGGTCGACCGGGTCAGTGTGGTCGGGGGCGGTGAGGTCGATGGGGTGACGGAGGCGACGCATGGCCTCGCGGCTGAGCAGGGAGAGGGGGAAGGTGGCGTCGTCGGCGGGCGGGTGGATGCGTGCCAGGTAGAACACGGCGCCCAGGGCGGCGACGCCGCGGGCGTTGAGGATGTTGTGGCCCCGTTGGATGGCGCCTTCAGCGGCTACGAGGATGTCGGCGCCGGAGGTGGCGAAGGAGGCCAGGCGTCGCCGGGGGATGCTGTGCCGGCTCGGGGGGTCGTCGTCGCGGATGACGTGCAGGGCTGTGTACGGGGTCTTGTGGTTGATGTAGTCCGCGACGGTCTGGGCGTCACTGGTGCTCTGGACGGTGAACAGCACCTGCTGGCGGTCGGCGGCGAGACGTTGGCGTGCCCGTTGCAGGAGTGACTCCGTGGCCCCGGGTGGGGGGTTGCAGATCCAGTCGGCGGCCGTGCTGAGGGCGAAGGTGTGCAAGGCGGGGTTGCCGCCGGTGCCTGAGATGAAGACTGGCCGGCCGTCGCGGTAGCGGGGCGGCCGGAAGAACATGTGGCTTTCCAGCAGCGCCGCTCGGGCTCGGGCCGGCTCGCGCAGGACCAGGTCGGGGGTGGCGTCGAGGTGGAAGCGCGGAGAGGCGGGCATCCAGCTGGTGGCGGACGCCAGGATCACATTCGGGCCTTCGATGCCTTCGCTGGCGAGGAGGTCGTGCAGGTGATAAAGAAGCCAGCGGCCAACGCCGCGCAGCCACAGGATGCTGAAGGAGCCACTATCGCCGCCCGGGTTGGGCTGCCACTGAAGGGCCATCAGGTTCCCTGCGGCCTGCTCAGGGACGAAGGACATCAGGTCGCGGGGTGGCTGGCGGCTCCAGAAGTCATCGCCATCTCCGGTGAGTGACTTGGTGATAGCGGGCAGACGCTGGGCAACCTCGAAGAACGAGGTCGTGATGCGGGCCGCCCACAGGCCGGTCTGCAGGATCTGCCCGAGTTCGGCAGATGTGCCGCGAACGGCCGCATCTTCACCGAGGGACGGCTGGTGCTCCTTGATCCACGCCTCGGCAGCGTCCTGGGCGGACACGAGGGTGTCGTGGGTCGCGGTCATGGCTTCGATCAGCTCGGCCCAGTTCTCGGGCGGGGCCTGGAACGGGGCGGTGACCAGCGGCTCGAAGTGTTCGTCGAAGAACAGGTCGGCCGCCTCCTCCATGTCCGCGTTGTGGGCGAAGTCGTTGCGCTCACCGAGGCCATGCAGGTTGCGCGCAAGGCGCCTCAGGAGGCTGTAGCCGGTGAACGGACCCTCGGCAATGACGGTGCGTAGCTCGTCCGCGCTCGGGTCGATCATCAGCTGGTAGAGCTCAGTCAGGGCCTGGTCGTGGCGACGGAAGTATCTGTCGCCGGCTCTTACTTCCGGGTCGAGCAGGTCGAGGAACCAGGAGTGCTCCAAGCGCTGGCCGATCCGGTCCCCGACCCGGTGGCTCCAGCCCCTGCCTGGTTGGGAAAGGATCTCGTTCAGCAGGAAGCGGTCGTCGAACTGTTGCTGCACGGTGTCCGCCTCGTCCACCAGCAGCACATCGAGGTGGTGTTGGGCTGCTTCAGCGACGCGGACATCGATCTGCGACTGGGGCATCATGGTGGAGGCGAGGCCGGCCGCGGTGGTGACCCAGACCTGTGCTTCGGCCACCTTGCGTGCGGTCGCATGGGCCGGACAGACCGGGAGGATCGGGCAGTCCCCGCGCCCTTTCTGGCCGACCACCGTGAGCATGCCCGTGCAGGGCCGTTCCTCTCTTGGCAGTGTTTCCCGATCGGTCCTGCTGGTCAGCCGCAGTTCCTCCAGGTAGCACTGGTCGTCGGCGAACTCGGCGGCGGGGTCGGGGCCAGTGGGGAAGGTGGTGTTGCCGTCGTACAGGAGCGAGCGCCAGTAGCGGTCCTTGTGGAGGCCCTCTCGGGTGCGGCCGAAGATCGGAACTGTGCCGATGCCCAGGGTCTGCAGGAAGCTGACCTTGGCGTAGACGTCGCTGCCCGAGGCGAGGACGAATCCGACCTTGCCTCCGCGGCGGGCGACGATGAATGCGATCAGGTCCAGCAGGGTGGACTTGCCGCTGTTCATCAGCCCGACCACGTGCCACAGGCCGACGACAGAGACCTGTTCATCGTCATCTCGCAGATCGCGCAGGCGGCCTGTGGACCTGTCGGTCACGAGCGCTTCGATCCGTTTCAGACGCGTCTTAAAGTCGCGGTTCTCGACTTCCGGATGGCCGGCCAGGATCTCGTCCATCTCTGCGGCGGCCCGGCGAAGGTCCCCCTTGGTGAGGGGGATCGGCGTCCTGGTACGGCAGCTGGTGGCTGGCAGCATGGGCAGGGGCTGGGCCGCCACGAAGGTATCGGGGATGCGAATCTGCTCACGACTGCCATCGGCACGCTCGAAGGAGCAGGTGGACCCTGGCGGCACCGGTTGGAATGTCCGGCGCGTTTTGTAGGGCACGGATTTCTGCAGGGCCTGCCGGTAGAGGTCATGGCGGGCCGCGCCGTACGGGGTGCCGCGCCGGGTGAACACGGTCGAGGGCTCTGCCCTGTGCCCGCGCATCTCGCCCGGCTCGAAGCCCCGCACCTGGGCCGGCAACTTCACATAATGGTCCAGCTTCTCGCGCAGGGTGCCGCTCTTGGCCATAGGTCCCATCAGCTCCCGCAGTGTGCGGATTTGCGGGTCCAGCTCGGGATCGATGCGCATGTACCCGGCGAGCACGGGCCACAGCGCGCCGGTGCCCTCACCGGGCAGATGGTCGGCCAGGAAGGACAGTCCGAGTTCAAGAGCGCAGAGCTCGCGCGGCTTGAGCGGACCGAGCAGCGGCCGCACGCACTCGTCGTTCAGCTCGGCCACGAGGCGCTTGCTCCACGAGATGCTGTCCCTCACCGTGCGGCCCCGCTTCCGCCCGCACGGCGGGCGGCTTGGCGCAGAAACGTCTGCTCATCGAGAACCTCGATCCCGGCGACGCGGCCCTGCAACTCACGCTCCAGATCTGCCCGGTAGCCGGGAGTCCGCACGCGGTGCATCGGGAGGACGATGATGCGCCGCTGGGCCCGCACCCGCGCATCGATACGAAAACCGCGGGCGAGAAGAGCCGGGCTGGAGCAGTCCTTCGCGTCGACTGCCCAGCACTCCGTCTCCCCGCTCGGCTCCAGCGGCTCAAACGTCACTGCCGCGTCCCAGGCGTCCAGACACGGCCATGGCTCGAGCCGCACGCGTCCCGAAGGAAGCTCGGCAAGCCGGTCCAGCAACCGGCCCTCCAGCAACCCCGGATCGTGGAAGAACTGGCGGGTCGCACGGTGCTGGACCCAGTACCCGCCCAGGCAAACCACCTCGTGCATCTCGGCCTCTCCGGTGCATCCGGGTGTCCCACACCGGCTCGTGCCCTCGTCGAGCAGGTTGCGGCAGTCGCCGCATCGCCTCAACCGGGCCTTTCCCGGGACTGGCACTGAACGGAAGACGTAACCGGTCCGAACGAACTTCGCAAAGAACGTGTCGCTGTCCGAGTCGGCCTTCGGGAGTTCGTACGCCAGTGCCTGGACCTGTCGGTCGCCGAGCACCGCATGGTCGATCAGCAGGCGCCGCAGGCGCGCGTAGAGTCGCTGGACTGCCTCCTCGTCGGTGCCGTTCATCCGCGCGCAGAGCAGCAACGCGTCGAAGGTCTGGTTCTGTACGAGCTCCGCCTCGACATCGGCGTGCCGTACCAGATCGGCTGCCTGCTCGGCGAACTCCGACAGTTCATCCCCGTCCAGCAGCGTCACCTCGAGGTCGGCGTCGGCGAGAGCGAGCGGCACGGGCCAAGCGGCCATCGGCCGCCGGCACCAACCGAACAGATCCAGGTCGTTCGTGGGCCAGTTCAGCCCCAGGGCCTGGGCCTTCCACCACAAGCGTCCCCGCGCATCACGCCACGCCCGTGGCAGCGTTCCCTGATCACCGGACCGCCAATGCCCGTGGCCTTCCTGCTGCCGGTCCAGCCGGATCCGTGCCAGCGCGGCGCACAGCAATTCCACTGTCAGGTAGTCGTCCTGCCCATCCTTCTGAGCAGCGCCAGGATGTCCCGGTGATCGATCACGGGCCATCAGTTCGGACGGATCATCGGGTTTTGACGCCCCCAGCTTGACGTGGCGGGGCGACGGCTCGCTGGGAGCTGGAAGGGCGGCCGTCCGGCGGGTGTCCATGCCGATACCTATACAGTACGTCTCCGACATCTCACGGAGCGTATTGACGGCCTGGGCGAGGCACTCGTACCATCCGGCGGCCCCACTTGCGCGCCATGAAACGGCTCGATCCGAGAGAGTGCCTGAACCGTTGATCTGGCGCTGGCCCACCACAACGCTCGTCATCTCTGGTCGCGCCGCGGCCTTTCCGCGGCCTGGGAGAACCGGAGTCCTCGCAGGGCATGGAAGGGCAGCGTTCGGCCGCCGCGCACGCCGGGACTACACCTGCAGGATCAGTGTCTCCGCACGTGGCTGACCACCGTTGCACTCTCTTGAGCCTTCCGCCGGGCGAGCGCCAGGCATTCCATCCGCTGGATCCGCTGGTCGGCAGGCAGCGGATCCTCACCAAGCCGGAGGCGCAGCCGGCTCGCTTCATCGAAGTCCGCAAGCGGGGCATTGGCCGCGTCGATTGCCTGCCCAATCAGCCGATCCCGTCTACAGGGATCTCGCAGGCGGATCGCCAGCTGGCCATCGGTAGGCAGCAACCGTCTCGACGTACGGCTTCAAGCCCGGCTCGAGCCTACGGCGCAGGAGATCCGCGTCCGCAGTTGAAAGCGCGAGCGAGGGCCGTCGCATCCGGGCGCTCCATGACCTGGGGTCAGGGAAGGCTTCGAGTCGTGTGACCAGGTCACGCAAGACGAGGCCTTCGCGGAAGGGTGCCAGGCCGTGAATCCGAAGGTCGCAGCCCTCGGTGAACGATCGCTCTCCGAACACGACGGGTTCGTCGAGGGTGCGCACCTGACTGGTGACCGATCCGCGGGCGATGATGCGACCCAGGTCCCGGGTGGGGCTGCCGAAGCATCGGCGTGTCGAGTAGAGCAGCACCTCATCACCCTCTTGAATGGCGCGGGCCACCTGGGCGCGTGCGGTGGGGAAGGCCATGCGCTGTTCGGCGAGGACCCAGCTCAGGGCGGTTCGGTCGCTGATGATGACCAGGTGCGTGGCTGCCATAAGGGCCAAGATATCGAGGCTGGGGGTCGGGCCAGGCGGCACGGCCCGACCCTGTTCCCGGTGACGCCTGCGGCCGTGCTGGCGTGGCACCGCAGGCTCATCGCCAGAAGTGGGACTACAGCCAGCGCCGGACCAGGCAGGGCAGGCCGCTATCCGCGGGCGCGGTGAACGCGTTGGCGCTGCGGCTGGCCCGGGAGAATCCGCAGTGGGGCTGCCGTCGGATCCAAGGGTGAACTCGGCGGACTTGGTCGGTGGGCAGGCCCCATTCCCTCCGGGCGACAACCCTGAACTGGCCTTGATGCTCACTGGCGCGCCCGACGCGTTGGCCGAAAGCGGTGGCGACCTCTACCCGGCGATCCTCAACGTCGCGGTGAACGCCTTGACGGCCGGCCATCTCCACAGCGAGGACGGCTGCGTCAGCTGCAGCTATCGCGACGAGACCGGAGACGACTGGCAGGCCCGGACGGACGCCATCACCACCGCGCCACTTCACTATGCGGTCCAGCGGGCGACATAAATCGGACTTTTAGCCTAAATCAGTCAGGCGCTGCTTCTTGAGCGACACCGGTCCTGTCAGTGGCACAATTTACATTTTCGCCTGTGGACCAGCACCATCACTGGGCAGCCTCTCAGCGGGTGCCCCAGCAGCCGCGCTAGGAAGGACAAGTCACGTGGTCGACTTGGAGAAGGACGCCTGGGCCATCGCCGACACGCTTCGCGGGGTGTATGCCCGCAACAAGGCAGGTGACGTCATCCTGCCCATGACGATCCTGCGGCGCCTGGAGTGCGTCATGGCACCCCACCGCGCCCAGGTTGCCGCGATCATTGCCCAGCAGCCGAACGAGACGCTGCGCGTGAAGATGATCAAGTCTTTCACAGGCGGCCTCAAGTTCTACAACACGACGAAGCACACCCTCGCCTCGGTGTACGACTCCGGTGACGACATGGCAGACAACCTGCTGGAGTATGTGCGTGGGTTCAGCGAGGACATCGACATCTTCGCCAACTTCCATCTGCCCCAGCACATCGACCGGATGAGGAAAGGTGGCATCCTCGCCACGATCGTCCGCCAGTTCCGCGACCTCGACCTGTCCCCCGAGGCAGTGCCGAACTCCAAGATGGGCCAGCTGTTCGAGCACCTCATCTACATGGACTTCGAGTCGTCCAACGCTGAGTCCGGCGACCACTACACCCCCCGCGACGCGATCAACCTGCTTGTCGACTTGTTGTTCGCCGAAGATGACAACGCGCTGTCCGGCGACGCCATCCGCAGCATCTACGACCCCACCGTCGGCACCGGCGGCATGCTCAGCGTGGCAGAGGAGCACCTGCACCGCATGAACCAGGAGGCGGAGCTTCTCCTGTACGGGCAGGAGCTGCGGCCCGAGTCCTACGCCATGTGCCGCTCCGACATGCTCGCAAAGGGCCAGAACCCCCAGAACATCGCGCTGGGCAACACCCTGACCAAGGACCTGTTCCCGGACGACAGGTTCAACTACATCCTTTCCAACCCGCCCTACGGAGTGGACTGGAAGAACATCGCCGAGGATGTGGAGAGGGAGCACAAGAGGGGCTTCAGTGGTCGCTTTGGGGCTGGCCTACCTCCGACCTCCGATGGTGCTCTGCTGTTCGTACAGCATGCGATTGCCAAGATGAACCCCGCTGACAGCCAGGATGGCGGCGCCCGGGCCGGCATCGTTCTGAACGGCTCCCCGCTGTTCTCGGGCGGCGCCGGAAGCGGCTCTAGCAATATCCGGGGGTGGCTGCTGGAGAACGACTTGATCGAAGCCATCGTCGCGCTGCCGAGCGACATGTTTTACAACACCGGCATTCCCACGTACCTGTGGATCTTCGACAACAACAAACACCCCGAGCGCCAAGGCAAAGTACAGCTCATCGACGCCACCGCGCTGGGCGCCAAGATGCGCAAGTCGCTGGGCTCCAAGCGCGTCGAGATCGACGACGCCGCCCGGGAACGCGTGCTGCAGCAGTACGCAGACATGGAGTCCTCGGAGACGTCCAAGATCTTCGACAGTCTCGACTTCGCCTTCTGGCAGATCACCGTCGAGCGGCCCCTGCGGCGCAACTTCGAGACCAAGCCCGAGCGCGTCGCCCTCGTCGCTGAGCACAAGAGCCTCGGGCACATCGACGGCCTCATCGACGCTCTGAACTCCTTCCACGGGGGCCACTACCTCAATCGCGAGGCCTTCCTCAACGACCTGGGCAAGCACCTCGGTTCCTGCGGCATCAGCCTGACCTCTGCGCAGCGCAAGGCCCTGTGGCAAACCCTCGGCGAGCGCGACGAGAACGCCGACATCTGCCGCTTCCAGTCCGGCAAGAACAAGGGGGAGCCAGAACCCGACATCCCCCTGCGTGATACCGAGATCGTCCCCTTCGCCTGGAATGGGCACCCAAAGAGCCACGACGCCAAGGACGCCACCATCAAGGCGTACTTCACGGCGGAGGTCAAGCCTCACTTCGAGGACGCGTGGGTCGACGACACCAAGACCAAGGTGGGCTACGAGATCCCGTTCACCCTCCACTTCTACAAGTACGTGCCCCCGCGCACGCTTGCTCAGATCGACGCCGACCTCGACGAGTCCCTGCAGGAGATCCTCGGCCTGCTGCACAGGGTGGAGGCAAGCAAGTGAGCACCCCGCTTCCCTGGGGAGACACCCAGCAGCCGTGGACGATCGGTCAGGTCAAGCATCTGGGCAGTGTCACTCTCGGCAAGATGCTCCAGACAAACGACACCGGCCAAGACGTCCTTGCTCCGTACATGAGGGCGGCCAACGTCCAGCCTGACGGCGTCCTCGCCTTGGGCGACGTGAAGGAAATGTGGTTCTCGCCTTCCGAGCTGGACGATCTCACCCTTCGGCAGGGTGACGTCGTCGTGGTCGAGGGCGGACAGGGAGGCTTCGGGCGTGCTGCATATGTGGGTGAAGACCTCGATGGCTGGGGGTTCCAGAACTCGATCAACCGAGTCCGGTCGAGAACTGGGAATGATGGGCGATTCCTTGCGTACTACCTGATCGCCCTGCGCGCCACCGGGTTCCTCCGGAGGTACTGCAACGTCGTCTCCATGCCGCACCTGACGGCCGAGAAGCTGGCAGCTGTTCCCCTCCCGCTTCCCTCCGGTCCTGAGCAACGCGCCATCGCTGACCACCTGGATCGGGAGGCCGCTGAGATCGACGGCCTCATTGCCGCGCTGGAACGGTTCATTGGACGGCTTCAGGAACGACGTCGAGCAGTCGTTGAGCATGAGCTTGCGGAGGTTGTGCCGGCGGTGCCCGGTACACGGCTGAAGCACCTGGCGCGGTCCGTTCGCCAGGGGTGGAGCCCCCAGTGCTTTCCTTGGCCTGGTGATGGAGTCCAGACCTGGGCAGTCCTAAAAGCCGGGGCAGCTAACCGCGGGCTCTTCCGACCGGAAGAAAATAAAGAACTCCCCGCAGACCTGGAGCCGCGTCCGTCAACGGTGGTACGGCGCGGCGATCTCTTGGTCTCCCGAGCTAACACCCGTGACCTTGTCGGCAGTGCAGCTGTAGTGGCCGGAGACTACCCTCGGCTCATGCTGAGCGACAAGCTCTACGCTCTCGCCCTTGACGAGTCCAAAGCGTTGCCCCGGTATGTCGCCTACCTGATGGCCAGCCGCCGTGTCAGGGATTTGATCGAGATGGCCGCATCTGGTGCGAGCTCTTCGATGCTGAACATCAGCAGGGACGACATCGTGAACCTTCCGATGAATGTTCCTGAGGCCGCTGAACAGCGTCGCATCCTCAATCACCTGGACCGTGTAACAGCGGAGATCGACATCCTGATCGAGAAGACGCAGCGGCACATCGACCTTGCCAAAGAGCGTCGGATCGCGCTCATCACCGCGGCCGTGACCGGCCAGATCGAATTCCCCAAGGAGGCTTGAACCAGGTGGACCTGACCTACGAGTCGGAGTTCGAGCAGCGCATCTGTGAGTACCTGGCCGCCCAGGGGTGGCTGTACTCCCCGAACGGGGAGGGATACGACACTGAGCGTGCCCTGTTTCCGGATGACGTGTTCGGGTGGCTTAAGGACCTGGACCCGAGGGCGTGGGAGCGCAGCATCGGTTCTGGCCTGCGAGCGGACTCGGCAAAGGAGGCACTGCTGGACCTGATCGTGCAGCTGCGCTCAACCCCGCTGGATAACAGGGGCGGTGGCCCTGGTGGAACCCTGCAGTTGCTTCGCTCGAACGTCCCTGTGGGGCTGCGGGACGAGCTGAAGATGGTCCAGTGGCGCCCGGCGGACCCGACGAACACCACCCGCAAGGCTGCTTACGACAAGGTGCGCCTGCGGATCATGCGGCAGGTGCACTACTCGCGGAAAAAGCCTCACGACAGCATCGATCTGGTCGCGTTCATCAACGGCATCCCGGTGGCCACGTTTGAGCTGAAGACCAACTTCAAGCAGTCTATCGACGCTGCGGTCAAGCAGTACGCTCAGGACCGCAACCCCAGGGGAGAGCCGCTGCTGGCGTTCGGCACCGGGGCCCTTGTGCATTTTGTGGTCACCGAGTCTGAGGTCCGCATGACGACCCATCTGGACGGTGAGAACACCTACTTTCTGCCGTTCAACAAGGGCAACAACGGTGGCGCGGGGAACCCGGTCAACGAGCATGGGCCGGCCACCGCGTACCTGTGGGAGCAGGTCATGGCCCGCGACACGTGGCTCGACGTCTTCGGTTCCATGCTGTTTGTGGACGTCAAGACAAGCACCAACGCGATCACGCGCGAGCGCAAGACTTCGACGAAGGTTATATTCCCTCGCTTCCACCAGTGGCAGGCCGTCTCGCGGATGGTCGAGCAGGTCAAGACTGAGAGCGCGGGAGGACGGTTCCTGATCCAGCACTCTGCAGGGTCGGGCAAGACGAACACGATCGGGTGGACTGCGCACCGCCTGTCGAACCTGCACGACGAAACGGGTCGCAAGATCTTCGACACAGTCGTGGTGATCACCGACCGCACTGTGCTCGACGACCAGATGCAACGTGCGATCCTGCAGATCGAGGGCAAGCCGGACTACGTCTACAACGTCGACAAGAGGGCCCGCACTGACGAGGGCTCCAAGTCCCGTGCACTGCTCAAGGCCCTGCAGGACCGTCGCCGCATCGTGGTGGTGACCATCCAGACCTTTCCGGCCGTGCTCAAGTTCCTGGCACAGGACGGCTCGCTGGTCGGGCACCGGTTCGCGGTCATCGCCGATGAGGCGCATTCCTCACAGGCCGGTGCCACCGCCAAGAAGGTGCGCCAAGTACTGCGCGCCGGCGGTCAGGAAATCGATGAGGGCGCGGAGGTTGACGCCGAGGACACAATCAACGCGTTTGCTGACGCCCCGACTCCGAACGTTTCATTCTTCGCGTTCACCGCCACCCCGAAACCCAAGACGATCGAGCTATTTGGGCGCCGAAAGACGCCCAATGCCAAGCCGTCCGCGTTCGACGTGTACTCGATGAAGCAGGCCATCCAGGAGGGGTTCATCCTGGACGTCCTGCCTCGCTACCAAAACTACGGGACCGTTTACCAGATCGCTGAGGCGATCAAGAAGAACGGTGTCAACGTCTCCGCCGACGACGAGGACAACCTGGTCGAGAAAACCGCAGCGGCCAAAGCTCTGAAGCGGTTCGTACGGCTGCACCCGACGAACATCTCCCAGAAGGTTGAGATCATCGTCGAGCATTTCCGTACCAATGTGGCCGGCCTGCTGGACGGTCACGCAAAGGCCATGATCGTGACCTCGGAGCGCAAGCACGCGCTGCGGTACAAGCTGGCGATCGACAAGTACATCAAGGCCAGGGGGTACGACCTGGGTACCCTGGTTGCGTTTTCCGGCACTCTAGACGACCCGGAGTCCGGCATCCATGAGGAGGTCTCCGAGTTCAAGATGAATCCGGGCGTCGGACCCGACCTGGCCGAGGCATTCGCCGAGCCGAACTACCGCGTCATGATAGCTGCGGACAAGTTCCAGACCGGGTTCGATCAGCCGTTACTGTGCGCTATGTACGTCGACAAGCGTCTGGGCGGTATCCAGGCTGTGCAGACCCTGTCGCGCCTGAACCGCACTTTCCGGACGGGAAACCTGGTTAAGGACCGGGTGTTCATCCTGGACTTCATCAACGAGCCTAAGGACATCCAGGCGGCCTTCGCGGAGTACTACGAGGAAGCCGAGATCGAGACCGAGACCAATCCCAACCAACTGCACGTGCTGGCCATGGGGCTGCGCACCTTCGGTATCTTCGACAACCAGGATGTCACCCAATTCGCCGAAGGCGCCCAGGACGGTGACCGCAACGCGATCACCGCAGCAATGAGCCGGGCTCAGGACCGGTTCGCCCTGGCATGGGAGCAGGCCCAGGGCGACGAGGACACTCAGACCGTGGAGCGGCTGGAGCAGTTCCGGAAGAACGTCTCCTCATTCGTGCGACTGTACGACTTTCTGTCTCAGGTTTACGACTATTCTGGCTCCCCGCTCGAAGACCTGTGCGCGTTCTGCCGTGAACTTGCCCAATGGATCAAGGCCGAACGGACGCACGACGAGATCGACATCTCAAGCGCCCGGCTGGTCGCTATCGAGCAGAAGGACAAGGGCGTCACCAACGTGTCAGTCACCGAGAAGGGCGACAAGCTGACCGGACCGAGCGCGCTGGGTACGGCCAAGGTGAAGGACCCTGAGATGGTCCCGCTACTGGAGGTCATCGACACTCTCAACACCCTGTTCGACGACCTGTCGGAGTCTGCCGTCGCCGGACTGATGGCGCTTGTCATCCAGGCGGCAAAGTCCGATGAGGTGCTGAGGTCGCGTGCGCTGGAGAACAGCCTGGAGAACTTCCTGAAGTCCGAGAAGGTCCGGGACCGGATCCTCGACACCCTTCTTGCCGCCCCCGGGGAACTCGGGAGGGTAGTCGCCGAGGTCGTCGGCGACGGCAAGGGCCTGGACAGCATCATCGCCGGCGCCTTCCACGGCGTGCGTCTGGACGCCGAGCAGGAGGCTTCTGAATGAAGTCGTCAGGCCGCTGCAGTTGTGGGGTGCTGGTCCGACTTGGTCAGTGGGGTTCCCAGGTGAGTTGATCTCGCCCTCGAACGATGGGCCGAAGTGGAATACGGCGTCCCCCGTTTCGATTGGGCTCTTCGTACGATCGTGCGAAGGGGGCTGGGTGAGCGATCTCAAGGTGTTTAGGCTCGGGGCGGACGGCCAGGACGTGGAGCTGCGCGGCTCGACTGTGGCGCTGGAGGTGCGGCTCCAGCGCCGGGTGGAGGCGGGGATGGAGCGTATGCTCGGCATCCGGCTCCTGGCGTCGGAGTACCCGACCGGTCCGTGGCACCGGGGGCGGGTGGACTCGCTCGGCCTGGACGAGAACGGCGTGCCGGTCGTGGTCGAGTTCAAGAAGGGCAACGACAGCGGGGTAGTCTCGCAGGCCGTCTCCTACCTGACCTGGTTGAAGAGCTGCCGCCACGAGTTCGAGGCCCTCGTCAGGGAGAAGCTGGGCCCGGAGGCGGCCGAGTCCATCAACTGGCGCTCGCCCCGGGCACTGTGCATCGCGGCCGGGTACTCGCACCACGACCGGGTCGCGGTCGGCGACCTCGGTCGGCACTGGCCGATCGAGCTGGTCCGTTACCGGGTCTTCGACGGCGGGCTGCTGAGCCTCCAGCTGGTCGAGCCGGTCTCCGCCGCCGTCAGCACTGCGGCCGTGCGCAGATCGAACGCATCCGCGGTTCTGGCGGCTGCCGCCGAGGCCGCCGAGCTGCCGGTTCTCCTCGAAGCACCAGAGTGCCTCCGGGACCTCTACAACGAGCTGGACGAGGTACTCAACATGTCGGGCGAGGTGGAGGTCGTCCCCCTCCGGCACTACATCGCCTACCGCCGTCTGCAGAACGTGGCGAGCGTGATTTTCCGGCCGTCCCCTTCCCACCGGGCAATCCTGCTGTACTTGCGGCTGGACCCGGACACGATGGTGCTGGAGGAGGGCTTCACGCGCGACATGCGCGGGATCGGGCACCTGGGGACCGGGGACCTGGAGGTGCGGATCGCCTCGGCGGCCGACCTGGAGAAGGCGGTGCCGCTGATCCGGCGGGCGGTGCAGGCGGCCTGACGAAGGCGTGAGGGCGGCTGGAGCAATGATGCTCCAGCCGCCCTTCTGCGTCTGCGGCCCGTGCGGTGCCGTCCGCCCGGGGCTCTCACCGTCACGCCTCCGGTCCGGCGAGGACGAAGTCGTCCTGGGTCAGCTCTGCGCGCAGTCGCTGGTCGGCGATCTCGGCGTAGTGCGGGGAGAGCTCGGCACCCACGAAGCGCCGGCCTTCGCGCAGGGCGGCGATGCCGGTCGAGCCGCTGCCGGTGAAGGGGTCGAGGACGACGCCGTTCTCGGGGCAGATCTGGACGAGCTGCTGCATGATCTCCAGCGGCTTCTGGGTGATGTGGACCCGGTCCTTGCGGGGCTGGCTGGCGATGAAGTGACCCGGCAGGTAGATCGCCCGGCTGTTGTCGAGGGTGCCCTTGACGCCCCAGGTGATGAACTCCGCGGACTGCTTGAAGCCTCCCTTCCTCGGTCGGCTGGCGGGCTTGATCCACGGGATGGTGCCCTGCCACGTCCATCCGGCCATCTGGAGCGCGTCGCTGGTCGTGGGCTCCTGCCTCCAGTCGGAGAAGACCATCGCGACCGAGTGCTCGGTGCTCGCCCGGTAGGACTCGGTGAGCAGTTCGGTGAGCCACGAGCGGTAGGAGCGCTGGTCGCGGTTTTCGCCGGGGAAGGTCTTCAGGTCGTGGGCGGAGTTGGAGGTCACGTACTTGGCGCGGGCGTCGCGGCTGGTGCGCTCGGAGGACGTCCTGCCGCCCGGAGAAGGGGAACTGGCGCAGGACCTTGCATCCGCTGATGGTGCCGTGGGCGAGGGTGGCGGATATGCCGTCGCCGGAGCCGTCGACCACCAAGACGGCTGCCTCGTCGAAGCCGCTCGGGTGGAAGGCGGAGGCGGCGTGCGCGAGGTGGTGCTCGATCACGGTGATCTGGCGGGGCCGGTGGTGGCCGAACAGGGTGGGGTCGAGGAGTTCGGCGATCAGCTCGCTGTCGGTGCAGGTGTCGCTGGGCTCGGGCCATGTGGGGTTGAAGGCGATGGCGATCTCGTCCACCTGGGCCAGGGTGATGCCGGCCTCCGCGAGGCAGTAGGCCGCGGCCACGGCGCAGGAGCGGGAGTCCTTGTGGTGCTTGCGTCGGGAGAACCGCTCCTCCTCGGCGAAGGCGACGACGCGGCCGTCGATGACCAGGCAGGCAGAGGCGTCGTGGTAGTAGGGGCCGCCCAGCCCCAGCACAATTCCCAACGCAGATCACTCCTTCTCGCGAAAGTCGCCCATCCCCAGCGTGTGGCCGGGTGCGGGCAGACGGTCAGGTCAGGTGGTCAAGGGTCGCCTTGAGGACGGTGGCCGGGTCGATGGTGTCCATGCAGCCGCCGACCCCGCCGCAGGCGACCTGATGGGCGCACGGCGAGCACGCCAGCGTCGAGCGCAGCGCGGTGACGTTGGTGACGTGTTTGGGGATGACCTCGGCGCCGTTGCTCGGCCCGAGCAGCAGCACCGTCGGCTTGGTGTGTGCGAGCGCGAGGTGGAAGCCGAAGGAGTCGCCGGTCACCACCACGTCGACCAGACCCGGCAGTGCGGACGCCTCCTCCAGACTCAGCGGCGCGTACGCGACCCTGGACTCGTCGGCGCCGCGCATCCGCAGGTGACGCACCAGCGCCTCGCACGCGGCCTGGTCGGTCGGGCCGCCCAGGATCGCCAGCTGCGCGCCGTGGTCCAGGAGCGCGTCGGCGAGTTCAGCCCAGTGCCGGGCCGGCCACAACTTCGCGGCCAGCGACCCGCCCAGGTTCAGGCACACCCGCGGTCCGGTGCGCTCGCCGAGCAGCCCGGCCGCCCGCCGCCGGGCGTCCTCTGGCACAGCCAGGACGTACGGCTCGCCGGCGTACTCGTAACCGGCGACGGCGAAGTACAGCTCGGTCCACGTCTGCGCGTTGGTGGTGGTGCGGTAGTCGTTCCAGGTGTTCTGCCGGAAGAACTGCTCCGCGGCCGGGCCGATCGGATACAGGCCGTGGTGGGGCCCGCCGAAGGCGAGCCCGGCCTTGTGCCGGGCCTCGATCCGGTCGACCAGCGCCGCCGCCGACGGGGTTCGTTCGAAGGAATACACGGCGTCGAAGTGGCGAGAGGGCAGCTGGGCGGCGGCCTCCCAGTCGTGGACGAGGACCTCGTCCACGTAGGGGTTCATCCGAAGGATCGGGGCGTTTGCCTCGTCGACGAGCCAGGTGACGTGCGTGCCCGGGTGGTCGTCGCGGATCCGCTTGGGCAGCGGGGACGCGATGAGCATGTCGCCCAGCAGGCCGAGCATCACGATCAGCACCCGGAAGTCGACCGGGTCGTGGTGCGGACACCCGTGGCACGGCCGCCAGAACCGGCACGGCATCCCGCCCGCGAAGTGTCGGCAGTCCGGGCGGATCTCGAACGTCTCGATGGTGTGCACGGGACCGAGGAAGACGCCCTTGCCCGGGATCTGCTCCGGGATCACGCGTCACCTCCGATCCCGGCCGCGGCGAGCGCCGAGCACAGCACCTGCTCGTCCGCCCCGTCCGGCCGGTACGCCGCCGCCAGGGCCCGGGCCCGGGGCGTGACGGCGGCCGGATCCACCCGGTCTCGCAGCACGGCGGTGAAGATGGCGGCCAGCTCGTCGATGCAGTCCTCGCGCATCCCGGCCCAGGTGACCTCCTGCACGCCCAGGCGCAGTCCCGCGTCGGCGGTAATGTGCGGCAGCGGGATCGCGTTAACGACGATCCCGGTCTCGAACAGGCGGCGGGAGGCCTGCTCGGCGTCCATCAGCGGGGCGATGTCGATCCACAGCTGGTGGCAGTCGGTGAACCCTGCTTTCTCCCCGCATACCGTGAACCCGCGCTCGGCCAGCTTCGCGCCCAGGCGCCGGGCGTTGGCGACGGTGGCGTGCGCGTACTGCCGGCCTCGGGCGTCCATCTCGGCGGCGGCTACGGCCAGGGCGACGACGTCGGCCGGGTGGTGGTGGGAGACGAAGTGCGAGGCATGCTCGTCCAGCCGGGCCGCCAAACCGGCTTCGTTGGTTGCCAGCAGGCCCTTGTGCGGGCCCGGGTAGGTCTTGTGAGTGGAGCCGCCGAGACTATCCGCGCCCTCGGCGAGCGGGTTCTGCCAGGCGCCGCCGGCGATCAGACCCAGGGTGTGCGAGGCGTCGTAGTGGATCACCGCCTCGGGGCCGACCACCTCCCGAAGGCCCGGAAGGTCCACGGGGAACAGGCACATGAACGCGTCCAGGTACACCAGCTGAGGCCGCGACCCGGTCCCAAGGAGGCGGGCGAGGGCGTCCAGATCGAGGGTGCAGGTGGCCGGGTCAACGGGTAGATCGCGCATCTGCAGTCCCAGCCGGGTGCCGATGAAGCGGGTCGAGCCGTGCCCGCCGTCGCGCTCGGCGAGGTTGAACGCGGTCGCGCCTGGGCCGGCCAGCGCGGACAGTGCGACCGTGAGCGCCGACACCCCGGAGACGGGCTTGAGGTTCACATGCTCCGCCCCCAGCTGCGCGCCCAGCCGCTCCGCGGCGGCCTGCTCGACGGCGACGAGGTCCTGGCGGCCCGGCCAGGCCCAGTTCTCGGTTCCGTCTCCGGGGAAGGCGTAGCGGACGGCGGCGTCCATCAGGTGCGGGATGCGGGCGGCCAGCGACAGCCCGTTCTCGCTGGGCACCAGGTGCAGCCGGTGCCGGCCGGCCGCGTGCTGGGCGGCAGCCTGCTGGAGGACGGCGAGTGCGTCGGGCGGGGTGCGGGTCACGAAGCGGGCTCCTGGTCGAGGGCGAAGGACAGCGGGTCGATGGGGGCCTTGGCGGGCCGGTGGCGGATCCGCGTGGGCGGCCCGTCGGGCAGCTGTGGAAGCCCGCGGTTCAGGACGGAGGTCATGACGGTGAGGGCCATCAGTTCGGCGAGCGGCCGGCCCAGGCAGGCGTGCGCGCCGCCGCCGAACGCCCACAGCCGTGACCGGTGGGCCTGCCCGGCGAGGAAGCGTCCTGGACGGAAAGCGTGGGGCTGGGGGAAGACCTTGGGGTCGAAGTGCCCGGCGGACGGTGAGTAGGCCACCCGCGTGCCCGCCTCGATCCGGTGGCCGCCCAAGGTCACGGGGCAGACCGTCTCCCGCATCGACAGCAAGTTCGGCGAGTGCAGGCGCTGGGTCTCGGCGAGCACCGACTTCAGCACCGGCAGAGCGCCGCGCCGCACCAGCAGCTCCGGCTCCGCCGACACCGCGCGGGCCTCCGCTGCCGCGAGCCGGGCAAGCTCCCGGTAGCCGGCCAGCCCCACCAGGCACCAGGTGGCCAGGCTCGCCGTCGTCTCCCGTGCGGCGATCAGCAGAGCCAGCAGATGGTCTGCCAGCGGCCCCGCTGCTGCCGGGGCGTCATCGAAGGCGGCCACCAGGCCGGCGAGTGCCGAGTCGGCAGACGCGACCCGGATGGCCTCGGCGGCCCGCCGGGCGAACAGATCGTGCAGTCGCCGCCGCGCGGCGCGCCCCGCCCAGTACCGCGCGGTCGCAAACCTGGCCGGCCCCGGCGGCGCGCCGGTCGCCCCGACGAACCGCTCGAAGTCAGAGGCGAACACCGCCGCGTCCGCCTCTTCCGGGGCGACGCCGAGCAGGACACGAGCGCTCATCGCGCCGGTCAACTCCCGCATCTCTCGGTGCAGATCCCGTGCACCGTGCTGCGCCCACCAGGCCGCCACGGGGGCGGTCACCTCCAGCAGGGCCGACACGTAGCCGGGCAGCGCTCGCCCGGACAGCGTGGTCCGCAGTCGGCGCCGTGCCTCGCCGTGGCCGTCCCCGGTGAGGTTGAACAGCGCATGGCCGAACAGGTCGTGCACCAGCGGGGTGTTGAGCACCTCCAGGTGGCCGCGTTCGGCCGCGAAGAGCTCGCCCAGCCCCTCCCAGGTACCGACCAGCACGGTCTCCACGCCGTCCACCGGCATCCGGAACACCGGCCCGTGCCGGTGGTGGCCCTCGTCCAGGACGCCGAGCGGGTCGGCGTCGAAGCCGTGGGCCGCGTGCCATGGGGGTAGCCCGCCGGCCGTCGATGTGACGGTCCGGTCAGACACCGGAGCGCTCCAGGACGTTCAGCTGCTGCGCCGCGCGGGCGGTGATGGCGGCGTGGTCGAGCGCGATCACCTCCAGCGGCGGCCGGCAGGAGCAGTCCGCGGGCAGGTCGGCCGCATCGCCGCTCTCCCCGAACCGCATCAGCGCGTCCACCACCTGGTCCGCGCAGGACGGGCACGCGTCGGGGAAGACAGACTCGAAGTCCGTGCCGCGCAGGTTCACGCACGCGACCCGCACCGCGAGCCGCTCGTGGACCCGGCGGACCGCCTCCACCACCGTCCACAGGTTCGGCGGCGTGTACTGGCCGGCCTGCCACAGCTCCCACGCCACCGTGTTGCGCGACACCCGCGTCGGGCACAGCGTCATCCCGCGCACGCCGAGACCGGTCAGGTAGTCCACCGACTTCACCACGTCGGTCACCGCCTCGCCGTCGGTCAGGAACGGCGGCTTGATCATCAGGTAGATCTTCGGGTCCACCCCGAGGTCGGCCATCACCGCGAGCGCCCGCTCGAAGGACTTCTGGGAGATGCGGGTGTTCACCAGCGTCTCGCGCACCAGCTCGTCGGCGGACTGCAGCCCGATCCCGATCTCCAGCTGCACCCCGCCCAGGGCCTTCACGAACGGGGCCAGCACCGAGGCGGTGACGAACTGTGGCAGCGACTCGACCACGAGACGCTTCACCCCGGCCGCCGCGACCAGGCGGGCGATCTCGACCTGGACAACGCGGGGGATCTCGCGCGGGGCGAAGAAGCTGCCGTCGTTGTAGAGGGAGAGCACCTCGTAGGCGGGCTCGTTCTCGGTCCGGGCCAGCGTGCGCCGTACCTGGTCCAGAAGACTCTCGGGCGAAGTGCCGCCGTCGATACCGTAGTTGTTGAAGTTGGTGAAGGGGCACATCGTGCACGTCGGCACCGAGCAGCCGCCGGACATGATGATGACCTTCTTGCGGCCGACCAGCTCGCCGCTGGGCAGCCGGATCTTGTCGTAGTCGGTGAACCGCGGCTCGGCCGGCTTCGTCTGAATCCCGGATGTGCGCAGACGCAGCGACAGATCACCGATCCGGCGACGAAGGTCGCCCACGGACATAGGAACGTCAAGCGCGTGCTCAGGCATGAAATGCCCCCCATTTTCCCAGTTGATCAGCCGGTGCCGTGGACCGGTGGCTCGCGGCGCAGCCGTCTATGAACGCAAAATCTGATCCAGCAGTGCGCCTGGCCGCCGGAGTCCGGGGAGCGCACCTGACCCGCGCGGGATGGTTAGTCGAACAGGCTTCCCAGCAAGGCGCCCTGGCCGGACTGGAGGATATGGGCTGCCGCCAGCGGCATCCAGAAGCACTCGAACCGAGTCGGATCCTGCTCGTCGTCGTGGTTCTCCTGGCTCATCCACCGCTGCGGGGTGGGTTCGGTCGGCTCAAGGTGGAAGACGTGGCGGTGCTGGATCTCGAAGCGGTATGGGCTGATGTCGTAGGTGGTCTCACCAAGCTTTCGCACGATCTTGAGGCCAGCGAGCCCCGTCTCCTCGCGAGCTTCACGCAGAGCTGCGGCCTCCGGTGTCTCGTCTGTGCGGATGCTGCCGGCGGGGACCTGGATACCGACTTCCTCGTAGCTGTAGTCGGTGTGCCGGAAGACCAGCAGCTTCCCGTCGCGGACGACGTAGACGAGAACCTTCTCCTTGGTGACCTTCTCGGGCATCGGGTACCTCCAGTACGAGGGGATGGATGACCAGAACCCCAGCCGGGCCCGGGTCGTCTCCCGGGCCAACCCCTGGGCCTGGTCGCTGGGAAGCCAACGCATCCAAGCGATCTGACATAGAGTCATATCTCGCCCCAAGGCGGTACAGTTCCGACGCCATCCTCCGAGAGCCACAGGCGCAACGGCGCCTCGACGGCGGGTGAGTGGGCAGTCGGCGCACAACAGAGGAGGCGCGTGAGCGTGGCAACGGTGACCACCGGTCCGGCGATGGGCCTGTCCGTACGTCCCTATGAGACGGCCGACCAGGACGCGGTCCTCGCGCTGGTGAACGCTGACCGACTCACGGGCCAACCTGAGAGCACCGCGAGCATGCTGGCCGACGCACTGGCTGGCAAGTCGCAGGTGGACGCCGGATGGTGGGAGGAGCTTGACGCTCCGAGCACCGACGTCGTCCATGACGCTTCCGGGCGAGTACTGGGGGTCATTTCGTACGCCGTGCGCCCCTCGGACGGCACTGGGCTCCTGTTGTGGCTGCACTGCCAGGAAGACCAGGTCATCGCCAGCGCGCTGATCACCCACGTGGTGCGCGAGCTCGGCGACCGCATGATCCTCGCCTTCGAATTCGCATCCGCGCTGACACTCGGGCTGGAGGGCCTGCCCGTAGGCCACCGCCCCGAGACCCGCCAGGCGCTGGAGCTGGCCGGGTTCTCGGGCCGGAACCTTTGGCGCTACATGCACTCCCCGCTGCCGATCGCGGGCCTGCCGCACGCTGCCTCCTACACGGTGAGCGAGTGCGAGGAGCCGCCTGGAAAGCAGCTGGAGATCCGCAGTGACAACGGTGAACTGATGGCCGAGGCGACGATCGGCCGACCTGTCGCAGGGATCGGTGTGCTGTGGTGGATCAGCGTGACCCCCGCGCACCGCGGGCGCGGTCTGGGGCCGGCGCTGGTGGGGTCCTGCCTTGACCTTCTCGCGGGTCTGGGGGCGAGCGAGGTCGTCCTGTTCGTGGACGACGACGCCCCGGCCGACGATGTTGAGCGAAGCCGGGCCGCCGCGAATCTGATGTACGACCGAGCAGGTCTGGTTGAGGTCGATCGTCTGTGGAGCTTCTCGCGCCGTCCTTGAACTTCCACACGGTGCACCTTGGTTCAATGTGTCCGCTCCGATCGCGGGAGCATCAGTGGGGTTGTCATCGCAGGTCGGCGCCGTGCTCCAGGGCGCCGGCCAACCAGCGCTCGATGGCTGCCACCACCAGGAGCACGGCCGCGTCCCGCTCGATCGCCAGAGCGGCCGGGTCGATCAGCCCGGCCTCCACGCAGATCGGCGCCTTCCGGCCTGCTTCAGCCTGCAGACCGAGGGCGGCGGTGAAGTACTGCTTGCGCTGGGGTAGCGCATGGACGGTTCCGCTGGGAAGCAGCCGAATCACTTGGGCCTTGCAGCGCTGATAGGCGCTGGGAAGGCCCGGGTGGTACCGGTCGCCGATCGGCAGCGCGAGGGCCGCGGCGAGGAACCCCGCGTGTAGGAACGGCGAGGCCTCCGCCACCCTCCCCGCTGGCATGATGATTTCGCGGGGCAGCAGTGCGTCGCGGGCGTCGGCCTGGGCCCACGTGCGCCCGGCCGAGGCATGGGCAGCGACTGTGCCGTCCACCCATCTCCTGGCCCATTCGGTAGCCGCCTCTCGGAACGGCTCCGCGAGCACGGCGGGCGCCACGGGATCACACCAGGACGGCCAGTTGGCGGCCCAGTAGGCCCGTGCCCGAGCCTGACGAGGCAGCAACCCCGCCGCCAGCGCGACGACTTCCCCAAACGCCCCCGGGCCCGAGCGTGCCATGTCGCTCACATACTGCACAGCGCCTCGCACCCCCCGCCGTCGGGCTACCTCAGCAGCGGCGAACCGCGGGACGCCCAACAGCTCATCGGCACCGTCCCCGGAGAGCAGCATCGCGCACCCGAGCGAGTGCGCTGCCTCTGCCGCCGCCGCGTTCACCTCGGGCAGCGCATCCAGCCGTGGCCCTGCTGCAGTCCACGCCGGCTCGGCGCGATCCCGCGCGGGGTCGAGCACGACGAGGTCCGTGGGAAGCCTCAGCGCATCCACTAATTCATGGACTACAGCCGCAGCGCTACTGCCGGCATCGTCGCGCAGGTCCGTGGTCAGCGCCACTACACGGCGATCATCGGCAACCCGCAGCACGTGGAGCAGTACTGCGAGCGAGTCCAACCCGCCGGAGACCAGGACCCCGATCGTCTGCGCGCCCTCGGTGAGCTCGCGGACAGAGGCGGTGAACGCCGACCTGAGATCAGCGGCCTGTGCCTGCGGTAGGGCGGCGGGAACCCGGTGAACGTTACGCCAGGGCGAGGCCGGGATGAACTCACCCAGCATCGCCGGAGGCGCCAGGAGCAGGGCCAGCGCAGACAGGTCGACCACGGGGACGGGGCCCGCCAGAACCAGCGGATCAGCTGACCTGCGGCCGGCCCCGTCCTCGAACATTGGCAGGAGACTCACCTGCGGCGCAGCGCCAGTAGGCCGCGAGTCAGATCCTGGACGAACGCCCAGGCGCCCTGGGTGGCCCCGCCTCCCGGGCTCCCCTTACTCCCCTTGCCATGCTGCCCGTCGCCGGGCACTGACTTCGTCGACACGAACACCCTCCCTGATCGTCAGAGTTACCATTCGATCCCTCACAGTGACCGCATGGCGATCCGTCCATGCTGGCAGCCGACGCGAGGACGGTCGCGATCCCGTCCCAAGACGTCCCCGAGACGTCCCGGGCGAAACGGCGTCAACCATCCGACCTGACCTCTCATCAACTTCGCGCAGCAGAAAGACCTCCACCGGGCGGTCCTTCCCCAGCGGCGCCAATCCCTCGGCTGTCGTGACGTGACCGAGTTCCTACGACGCCAGGAGGAACCTCGCCGCCCGCACACGAGGCAGCATCCGCGTCTGGGCCCGTTCACCCGAATTCGGGCTGGAAGCCGAGGACGCGCCGGTCAAGTTCTCAGCTGCACCGAGGAGAAGGGGGCCAAGCCCCGGATAGCATCCTCGGTCCACAGCCTGGAGCATCTCCACGAGGGCCACGAGTTGGCCGATGCGTCCCGCCGAAGCCGTCGATGCTCGCGCAGGAATTCGGCTGATGAGCAGGCTGCGTGCCTCTCGCCAGCGCGTCTCGTCGCCGCTGTGGCCCGACTGGGCCCGCGGGTTGTCGCCGTTGAGGTAGGCCAGCTCGATAACGTTCAGGACGGCAGCGTGCCACTCGGCGGCCGTGATCTCTCCCGCCTGGTAGGCGTCGTCGATGGGGCCAGGTCACGCCAGCCTCTTTCCTTCGCGCTCGCGACGTCCTCAGCGCCGTGGGCGCCACGAGGCCGTGCGGTGGGGTTCATGTCTACTCCGTCTCTGTGCGCTGTTCGACTTGGTTGCGGAGCTGGGCACGGCCTCTGGTCAGTGCGGAGGCGAGCCGGGTGATCGTCGCCAACGAGACGCTGTTCCACCGCCAGCGACACTCCCTCTCGGCAGGGCTGCCCCTCAGCCCGATTGAAGAGCACGGATCAGTTGTACTGCCTCCCTCCGTGCCGGCCCGGCCCGCGGATCCTCCGGATCGGTGTACGGTCCGACGATCTTCGCCAGCACGAACAACTGCATCACTGTCCCGTCCCGGCTCTCCAGGTCTGCCTGACGCTCCGTGCGCACTCGGTCCGCGAGCGCCGGTACGGCGAGCGAGGCAGCGTACAGCGACGCCGAATCCAGTCCGTACGGCGCCATCCCCCAGTCCTCCCAATCGAACATGCAGAACTCACCAGGACCGGTGACATTCGCCCAGTTCAGGTCTGCGTGTGCAGGGCACCACCGTTCAACCCTGGTGTCCTGTACCTCCGGAAAGGCGGCTCCGATGGTGTCGTCGATCAGCTTCTGGGTGATCTGCTCAGTGTCCGGGGTCGCCACTCGCGCCGTCCATTGAGCGGCAAGTGCGTCCAACGAGGCGTTCAGCGAGCGCCACCACGTATCCGGCAGCTCCGGGTCGGCAGCCACTACCGCCCCACCGACCGGCTGGCCCGGCAGCAGCGAGGTCTCGTCCGCCTGCCAGATCGCCCGGTCGTGAGGGTCCTGCCACGTTACCGAACCGAACCAGCGCGGCATCGCCACGCCGGCCAGCACGACCGCGGCTTCGACTCCACCCCAGCCCTGTTCCCGGGCCCGCACCCACGGGCGGCGTTCAACCCGGACCCAGCTGCTGCGGTCGGTACGGACTCCGACGGTCCGGCGCTTGCACACCACGCCGGTCCGGACCAACGCCGTGCCGAGGCGTTGCTCCACCTGGTCCAGCACGTGATCGACGGGTTCCTGCCGGAGATCCATGGTCTACCGGACGAATCCGGTGGCGATGACCTGCGGCGGGGTGACCCCGGTCAACTCACAGGCCTGCTCGGCAAGGGAGGGTGCCAGTTCCGGGTAGTACCCGCGGTCGACGGCCTGGAGCATCTCAGCAAGGGCGACCAGTTGACCGATACGTCCCGCCGGTGTGTCCAGGACATCGGAGAACTCCACGCGGATGCGTTGTGCGACCGCTGGCACGAGAAGGCCGCTCACCCACAGAACCGCAGGATCGTAGCCGGCCGGGACGAGTCCCCAGCGCTCCCAGTCCAGAATCATGAGCCGCGGGGCGGTCAGATTGGCCCACTGCAGGTCCCCGTGACCGGTGACCCGCTCGACCTCCGTGGGGGCCGGGATGCCGAGGTACTTGGGGAACACCTCCTCCATCCAGGCCGACCGCAAGGTGATCTTCGTCCCGGGCGCCGTGGCAATGCCGTCCAGCGCGCTCTTCAGGTCACTCCACCAGTCATCCTCCAGACCCGGGTCTTCGCGCAGATCCGGTGTCACGGACACCGCCGGCCCGGTGAAGTCGAAGAGGTCGGCCTGGTAGAAGTAACCATCCTCGGTCCAGTCCACGGTGTCATGCAGCTGCGGGCGGGGAACGGCCTCCCGAATGAGCTGCTGTGCTCCAAGCGGTCCTTGACCAGGCGGCCGGGGAGCGCGACGGCGGCTGTGGCAGGAGACCCGGAGCCAGAGGCCATCAGCCCGGCGGCCAACGGTCGAACCGGAGGTACCGAAGACGGACGGCCCGGAGCAGACGAGACCGAGGAAGGCGGTGGCCCTCGCGTGTGCGTGCTCCAGGCGGTGTCGGGTTTCGTCATCCGGCTGAGAGGACATCGAGCACCTTCTTGAGTCGGTCTTCCGGAATCGGGCGGGCGAGAGCTGTCGTGGCATCGTCCCAGTGCGCGCGGCTGCCGGTCGAGATGAGGACGAGGTCCAGCACCGGGCACGCTCCGACGACCTGGAACGCGGCGGCGTGCGGGGTCGATCCCGGCTGGATGAGGTTCACCAGCTCGGATGTCATCAGGCCGGGCAGCCCGCCTCGCAGTAGTCGCATCCCATGTGCTGTCTGACCGTCGGGCAAAGTGACGCGGTTGCACACGACGTCCACGCCGGGCGATTGGGTGAACCTCGCAGCGATCAGCGCGGCGATGGTCGCATGGTCCGGCTGGCGGGGGTCTCGGCGCCGCCGTAGGTCCACGTGGCCGGATCCCAGGTGGCCCCATCCCGGAGCCGCTCGTGCTCACCGATCCGGAAAAGGTTCGGGTTGTCATCGGTGATCGGTGTGCGGAACTGCTCCGCCGAGGCTGCGCCGTAGCGGCCGGCCGGGTGCGGGTTCGCCGCCGCGGTCCGGTAGCGCCACTCCTCCGCTGCCTCGAATGCCGAGGTGAATGCCGTGGTCCGCGTGTTGAGGTCGCGGGCCGTAGGCAGAACTTCGTTCAACGAGCGCGGCCTCCCGCTCCGGACCCGCCTCGAGTGCCGCCAGGACGGTTCCCTGATCCACGTGTTGCCTCCCGTCCGCCCGGAAGTCTGCGAAGAGCCGCCCTGGCGCCGTCGTGGAGCTGACGTCGTAGCACCAGGTTCGAGCCCACGAGCAGCAACCGGGCTGTGGTGTAACGAGGTTCGATGGGCCGACGGGGGGGTGGGGGTGCCTCTCCGCGTAGGGTGGCGTGCGTCCCGTTTCCGACCGTGACCGATGATGACGCTACGTCAGACGAGCGGCAAGAGGGTCGAAAAGGAAACTCTGCCCTTTTCGCCGAACCGGCATATGCGAGCAGCTGTCCAAGCGCTAGCCTTTCCCAACGAAGGGGAGGTGCTGCAGTGCCCGTCGAGCCGACACCCAGGCGACGCCGACTCGCCAGCGAGGTCCGACTTGCCCGCAAGCGCCTCGGCTGGAGTGTTGAACAAGCGGCCGTCGAACTCGGATACGGCTCCGCGTCCACCATCTCGAAGATCGAGAACGGCACTCAGGGGATCAAGCCGCAACAGCTCCCCCACTTCTTCGCAGTTCTCGGGATCACCGAACCTGCAGTGCAAGAAGCCTGGCGCGATATGGTCCGGAACGCCCGCGATCAAGATTGGCACCAGCGCTACCCCGGTGTCGCCGACGACCCACTGGGCGACTACCTCGCCAACCTGGAGATCGCATCCAGCCTGTTCATCTGGTCGCCTGTCGCTGTCCACGGCCTACTCCAGTGCGACGCCTACGAGCTGGCTGTGATCATCGCCGGCCGTGCCTGGAAGAGCGACGAGGACATCGAGCGCTTCATCACAGTGCGACGCAACAGCCGACATGCCGCCCTCTCGCGCAGGACGCCGCTTCGGATTCGGGCGATCCTGACCGAAGCCCAACTTCGCCAGGAGGTCGGTGGCCAAGCCACAGCCTGTGCCCAGGCACTACATCTCATCGAACTGGCCCGCACGCACAGGAACATCGTCATCCAGGTGATCCCGCTCTCGCGCGGCGCGCACGCCGGCTGCGACGGCCCGTTCATGGCGTGGACGTTCCCGACCGGACACGACTCGGTCACCATCGAGGGCATGAAGACCGCCCTCCACCTCAACAACCCTGACACCGTTACCGACTACCACACCACCAGCGATCAGCTGAAGACCGACGCACTGCCGCCAAAGGAATCGCTCGAACTCCTCGCTCAAATCGCCAAGGACCTCTCGTGACACACAATCTCGCGCCCCACCGCCCTGTGTCTGATTCCGACAGCATCGTCACAGCAGAAGAGAAGAACTCCCTCGATCCGGCCTGGGTCAAGGACCAACTCGAACGCGCGACGTGGCTGACGGCAAGTACCGGCGGGAGCAACTGCCTCCAGGTCGCGTTTCTTGACCGTGGGCTCGTCAGCACTGGCGACTCGCTGAATCCTGACCGAGATCCCCTTCTCTTCGCGGCCGGCGAGTGGGACGACTTCCTCGCGGGTGCCAAGGCGGGACGGTTTGATCGTCCCTGACTCCACAACACGGGGCACATCGACTCGGCATCGGGGTGGCGTGAACGTCAGCGCTCCAGGCCAGGGCCATGAGTGGCTGGGCGCGCACTTCCCGAGTTCCGTTGATGAGCGGGCTTCTGATGTGGTTTCCCGAGAGTAACAATGCGTACAGACTGTATCGCTGATCGTCACCTGCGGGCAGGTCGTTCAGCGGGGAGGTGTCCAAGTGCTGCGTATTGCCCAGCTCTGCCAGCAACGTGGTTGGACAAGGTATCTGACGTTCGACATCGAGCTGAGCAGAGCCCGGAAGCTGGCTGCGCAGAGGGACGACAACCGGGACCTGCTGTTCGTGACGGTGTCGCGTCGGACCTTCTACCGGTGGATGGGTGACGGTGACCGGCATGAGCCGCGGCCCGAGACCGTGCGCGTGTTGATGTACATGTTCGACATGCTCGACGAGCCGCCGATGGCCCTGTTCGAGGAGGTCGGGGACGCTGCTTCTCGTGGCACGGCTCGAAGCCCCTTCGATGCGAGTGCCCTTCTGGGCGTCGGCTCGTCGCCGTCGGCCGTGGATCCGGCACTCCTGGCCCTGGCCGAAAGCCGGATCGCCGAGATCGTGGAGCACTACGAGATGCTCGGGCCGCAGCAGTTGGCGCGCGAGGCGCTGCTTCTTCGGTCCATGCTGCAGGTACTTCTCAGTGGACGTCAGACACTGCGCCAGCGCGAGCGCACGATGCAGTTGAGCGGACAGGTCGCGGCTCTACTCGGGTACATGTCGGTCAACTCCGGCCAGCCGGACGCCGCTGCGGGTTACCTCGCCGAAGCCATGGGCGTTGCAGCGGAGATCGAGGACACCGCGCTCCAGATGTGGGTGCTCGGCACGCAGTCGTTCAGCCTTTACTACCAGCGGGATTACAAGAAGGCGGACGAGGCTGCCCGGATGGCGGTCGAGCTGGACCCGAGCAGCCCGCTGGCGATTCGCCCGCTCATCAACGGGCGAGCCCGCGCGCTCGCCCGCCTCGGGGTGAAGCGCGAGGCCGAGTACGTGATCGGCGCCGCACTTGCCCTTACCGGCCGCACGGACGACCTGCCGGAAGGCGTGAGCTCCTGCATCTCATTGGGCGCGTACTCGCCGGCCCGTACGCTCGCCAACGCCATTACAGCGCACCTGTCCCTCGGCGACACCTCGAAGGTGTTCTCCCTCGCCAAGGAGATCGAGCCGATGGTCGTCTCCTCTGAGTCGGCCTGGACGCGAGCCCTGGTGGGCCTCGACCTCGCAACCGCACACCTCCAGGGCAACCGCCCCGACGTCGAGCAGGCCATGGCGCTGGGCACCACCGCGATCGAGGCCGGCGGGATGCCCCCGATTCGCTCGGTCCACCAGCGAGGTGGCGAACTGCTGCGACAAGCTGGTGCCTGGCGTGGCGAGGCCGGGGTGCGGGAGTATGCGGAGCGGCTGCGTTCCTGGGAGTCGAGTCCTCTCGCGGCCCCGCTCGTGGCGAGCGCGACGACCTAGCAAGGAGTTCTGGCACGTGCTTCTGACCGACAGCCGGGCGTTCCCGGCCGAGCCTCCCGCCGACCTGGACAGCCCGGAAGCGATCACCGCACACGACCAGTCGGTGTTCGACGCGACCGCGACGATGAAGAACCACTGGGACCGGGCGGGCTGGAGCGAGGAGCGACGTGCGCTGTACTGGTTCCTGACCTTCCCGGACGATTCCGCTCTGATCGGAACGGCCCGCGCGTGCCAGGAGGGGCTCGACGGGCTCGGCCTGGACCTGGTCCCGGCGGACGGTCTGCACGTCACAGTGGCACGGGTCGGCGAATCCGTGGACACCTCTCCGGAGGTGCTGGCGGAGCTGGTTCGGCGGGTCAGGCAGCGCGGGTTGAAGAGCTTCGAGATCGCAGCACATCCGCTGGCCGGCTCCCAGGGGGCGGTCCGTTTCACTCTGACGCCATGGCGGCCCCTGGTGGCACTTCACGCAGCACTGGCTGCCTGCGGGCGGGAAGCCGGGGTGACAGGCGGCCGTCAGACCTCCTCGTTCCGGCCGCACCTGAGCATCGCCTACAACCCTTCGGTCCGGCCGGCTCAACCGATCATCGACCAGGTCTCGCGACTCCGGGAGATCCAACCGGTCCCGCTGGAGATCACCGGGGTGGACCTCGTGGAGCTGCGCCGGGAGGCACGTGAATACCGGTGGGAGGTTCTCCACCGCCTCGAACTTCAGTAGGCGGCGGATTCGGCTTGAGATTCGCAAGCCGAACTGAGGTTCCACCGGTCACTGGATCTTGGCAAGGTCCAGGGTGTGGTGGTGCAGCTCCGCGCGTACCGGGGCATAGACGCTGTCGGCGAGTTCGATGTCGGACTCGTCGAACGCGTACAAGTTGGTGAAATTCTGGACGATATGCCGACGGTTGCCGAAGCCGGCGACCACGACCGTGTTCGGGCTCTGCTCGATGCAGTGCCGCAGGGCGATTGCCGCCTCACCGCCCGGAAGGTGTGAGACATGCTCGCGGAGCGGTCGTAGTCCTCGGCGAAGGGCAGCCCACGCGGAGGCGGGAAGGTCAGGCATCGGTGAGATGCGTCCGCGGGTGTCGGCGAGAGTGCCTCTGGCCAGGGGAGCACAGAGAAGTACCCCGACCTTGCGTCGCCGCGTGAATGTGAAGAGATCTTCCCCTTGAACGATGACGAGCGGCTGCAGCGGATTGAAGCGGGTCAGGACGACGTCCGGTTGGACGACCTCGAAGACCTTCGCGAACCGTTGCGTCTGGTCGGCCCCGGTTGTTCGACTCGGATGGGGGCCGCGCAGTCCTATGGCACCAATGACTCCCATGCGCCGGAACGCCGTCAGGGCTTCGGCTGCCTCATGGAGGTAGCGGTCGTCCGGCCCGAAGTCGAGACTCGGCAGGACGTAGAGCGCGACATGGTCGTCCCGGAGGTTGTCCAGGGTCTGCTCCAGCTGGTGACGCACGTGAGGTGATGCGTACGGGTGGGGCGCGGTTCCGACATTCTGGATCTTGGTGACGATTTGGAGTCCGGCGCCCCGGTGCTCTTCGATCAGCTGACCGAGAATTCGCTCGGCGTGGCCTTGGCCGTAGGTGTCCGCCGTGACGAAGAGAGTCGCGCCGGCTTCTACGGCGGCACGAAGTGCGCCGAGCGTCTCGCGGTCCTGCCGCAGGCCACCGATGCCGGTCGAACGGCATCCGACGCCGAGCGGGTGGGCTTGGATCGTCCTGCTCAGGTGGCGTGCAGCCGGGCTGGACAGGGTCACCGAGCCACGTCCTTCTCCGGGCCGAAGAGTGCGGTGACGACCGTGCCGCCGGGGACCAGCTCGACACACCATGCGGTCGCGCAGTGGTCCACCAAGGCCAGCCCTCGCCCCCCTTCGGTCAGTTGGTCGGTGGAGCCCAAGCAAGTCGGATCGTAAAGGACGGATGCTCGGCGGGCGATGGTGTCCGCCCCGTTCCTGGCGTCCCTCACCGCGATGGTGATCCCGCTCGGATACCAGCGGATGGTCAGTTCCTCCGCACCGTCCGCATGGTTGATCGCGTTGGCCACGACCTCGGTGGTGGCCAGAACGGCGTCATCGAGTTGCGAAGCGGAAACCCATCCGGAGACGACCTGCTTCACCATGGTCCTGGCGTAGGAGCACGGCGAGACCCGTGTGTTCAGCAGGGTTCGACGTTCGCCGATGAGGTCGCCGAGTCGGAATTGCCCAAGCGTGGTGGAGGTTGCGAAGCCCACCGGCGCCTCCCTGCGACGTAGCCCTCGGATGCAGGTGGTCCTGCCCGCCCTCTCACCATCAGGCAGCGCTGGCGGCAAACCAGTGCCAAGCCAGTGCCAATCCGGCGCCGTCGGGAGCTGAGGTGCCATCGCCAGAACATGGCAAACCATCCCGTACAGAACGAATCTGCGGAACAGATTGCGTTGAGATTCAACGAACTTGGCACCGCCATGGCACTGGTTTGCCGTCCGCCCCGCCGCAGAGTGGAGCCGTCGGCCCCGTTGAGGTCGTGGAAACGCCTTCAAGGCAGTCCGCGGCTGCTGCGGGGGCAGGACCCATAGCCGTCGCGCCCGGCCGTCACCGGCGCCGTCGTCACCGCCCCTCACCATCTGGCCAAGGAGCAACCGTGAACCCCCACCCGCATCTCCCGGTCCTGGGCGACCTGGTGGCCGGCACCGCCGGTGCCGTCGCCGCCATCCACGTCAGCTCCGAGGGGCTCGTCCTCGGCACCTCGCCGGGTATCGGCCGCGACGAGGCCGACACCTGGGCCGCCTTGATGTCGGGCCTGGGCGCGATGAGTTCCAGGAGCGTCGGCGTCGTCGGCCACCTCACCTCGGGCGAGCACCCCTGGGGACACAGCGTGATCGAGGACCGCGCCGGCCGGACCATGACGCTGGTGGGCGCGGCCGATCACTCGATGCTGGCCGTGGTCGGCGCCGAGGGAGCGGACCTGGGTGAGATCGCGGCGCGGCTGATCGTCCTCGCGGACCGGGGCCTCGCTGCGGCGGTGGCGGCGTGAGTGCGGCCCCGGCCGATCGGCTCGCACCGGCCGGGCAGCGCCCGCTGCCGCTGCCCGCCGTCCTGGCCGCAGCCCACTTCCCCGATCCGCACAGCCCCGGCATGAGCGGGCTTGCGTCCTATCTCGCCCGCAGGGGCGCCCGGGTGACAGTGGCGCCGTCGCAGGCACAGCGCGACTCCGAACTTCTCTCGCGGCTCAGCCGCTCCGGGGCCCTGCTGCAACACCCGGACGCGCGTACGACCTCGCTGATCTGGGGCGGGGACGGCGCGGCAGTGCCCGAGATGCTGGACCTCGCCACCGGCAGGGGACTCCCCACGATGGGCCACTCCCGGGCGGTCGAGCTACTGAGTGGCACAGCGCCCACTACCGTGGCCGTCGTCGGCAGCCACTCCACCGCGATGGCCGCCGCCGCCCTTACCTGCGCGCTCGCCGTCCGCGACCCGGGCTGGATCCTCAACGACGCACCGTACGGCGACGCGCCCGGCTACGACGGCAGCGGCGAGGTCCTGGTGGTGGACGTGTGCCCCGACGGCGCAGTCCACGAGGCCGAACCGCCTGGCTGGCGCCACCGAACCCTTGGCGCGGGCCTGCGCCCGACGGTCACGCTGGTGACTGGGGTGGATGAGGCGCCCCCGGCCTTCCTGACCCGCGAGGAGGCGCTGGAGCAGATCGAGGCCCTCGCCCGCCGCAGCGAGACCGTGGTGGTGTGGTCCGGCCAGGTCGGCTGCGACGAGTTGGTGGAGCGGCTGCGCCGCCACCCGGGGCCCAGGGTGGTGTCGGTGGGCCGGGGCGAGGGCATGGACGTGGCGGTCCTCGGGCTGCTGTGGAGCGGCGAGGACCACCGCCTCACCATCCAGGCCGGCGGCGAGCGGTCCATCGTCACCGTGCCGGTGGCCGGCACGACGGCCGCCCTCGGTGTCGCGGCCGCGTTCGCGGCCGGCTGGGCGCTCGGTCTGTCCGGCACGGATCTCGCCGACGGGCTGACCGCGTTCCCGGGGGTCGAGCGGTCGTTGACCCGCCTCGGCACGGTCGGCGGCGTCACCGTGCTGGAGTCCCGCGCTCAGCACCCCGAGGAGATCGCCGCCGACCTCCGGGGTGCCCGGATGCTCACCGAGGGCGCCGTGGTCGTGCTCTACGAGCCTGTCGGCCACTTGCGCACCGCCGCGCTCGCCGGGCGGATCACCGAAGCCCTGACGGCTGCCGACCACACGGTGCTGATGCCCGTCCACTCGGCCTCGGTCCGCTCGCAGCGCCACGCCGACGGCATCGAGGCCCTGGTCCGCGCCGCCTCCGGCGGCACGCTCGTGATCCCCGAGCCCGGTTCCTGCCAGATGGGCCCGGACGACCTGGCCGTGTCCCTCGCTCAACGGGGCGACCTGATCCTGACCATCGGCCCCGACGCGGCCCGCCGGATCGGTCCCCACCTGCTGGCCGCGCTCGACCAGCCCCGCCCCGCCCGGTAGAGGCCTGCGGCCTCCCTCTTCCTTTTCGCTCGCACTCGCCACGAGGAGCTTCGCCATGCCCGCTTCCCTGCCCGAACGGCCGGACCTGTCCGAGGCCGAGATCCTGCTGCTGCGCCAGGTAGCCGGCGGCCACCTGAACGCGGCGGTCAGCCGCGCCACCGGCATCCCCGAGAAGTCCGTCACCACCACCGTCACCGCGCTGACGTCCAAGCTCGGCACGCCGCACCGCTACCGCGCCGCCGCCATGGGCGTGGGCTGGGGGTGGGTGCGCACCGAGGACGTTCCCGTGGTCAACCCCACCGGCGTACCGCTGCCCGCGCAGCAGCGGGAGGTCCTCGTCGGCTTGGTTTCCGGGGAGGAACCGCAGGCGACCGCGAAGCGGCTCGGCCTGGCTGAGGGCACGGTGCGCACCTACGTGCAGAAGATCCTCACCACCTTCGGGGTCCGCTCCCGGCAGCAGGCGGCGGCCCTCGCCCTCCTTTCCGGCGTTGTCCCGTTGAGCGCCTTGGGCGAGGACTGGCCGGACACCGCGTTCGGCGAGGCCGTCGAGCCGGTGCCGCAGCCAGCCGGGGCGAGCTGATGCCGGGCGGGACGCGGTTGCTGGCGGGCCTGCTCGCGGGGGCGGCCTGCCTGCTGCTGGCGATGGCGGCCGGTGCGGCGACGGCGGCGGCGGTCCGGTACGAGCACGCGGACGCGGTGCACCGACCGGTGGTGCTGGCCGGCACCACCTACACCGTCGGCCTGGCCCTACTGGTCGCGGCCGGCGTACTGGGCGCAGGCCGCGCCCGAGGGGGCGTGCGGTGAGCGCTCGAACGGCACCGAAGAAGCTCACCGCCCAGCAGGCTGCCGTCCTGGACCGGGTCGGCGCAGGGATGAGCAACAGGGAGATCAGCGCGGCCCTCGCGCTGGGGCCCGACACCGTCAAGCGCTACCTGGCGCAGGCATTCGTCCGTCTAGACGCACAGGGACGGGTCCACGCGTTCGCGCGGGCTTGGCAGTCGGGCCAGCTCCCCCACACGCAACCGGTGACCGGGCCTCCCATCCTGACCGGGGAACAGACCCTGATCCTGCGCATCTGGGCGGCGGGGGGCAGCCGGCCGCACACCGCCCGTGCGCTCCGAGTCTCGAAGACGACAGCGGGGCGCCGCGAGCAGGACGTCCTCGACGCCCTCGGCACCGCGCACCGTGTGGTTGCCGTGCGCATCGCCCTTGAGCACCAGCTGATCGACCAGGACGACGAGAGCCTCTCCGTTCTGTGCACCACACCCATGGCGGCCGATCCGGGCCAGGGCCGCACCCACCCACTCCAGGAAGAGGAGTCGAGCGATGCCGAACCTGCCGCCCGACCGGTAGCCCACTCGCCGAACGGCCCCGGACCGGCGGGCCGGTTCGAGGAGGCCCTGCGCTCGGTCGCCGGGGTGATCGTGCACCTGGGAGCCCTGGCCGGTCTCGGAACCGCGCCCACCCTGGCGGACATCCTTTTGGGCACCGCGCCCCGCAACAGGACGCCGACGGTCGTGCGCCTAGTCCACCGGGCGCTCGCGCTCGGGGTGCCGTGCGCGCTGGTGATTCCGCCAGGGGCCACCGATGTGGTCAAAAACGTGACCGCGGCGGGGCTCGCCTGCGCCTGGTCGGGCGCCATCCGCCAAGGCACCCCCAACCCGGCAGCCGCCTACGCGGCAGCTGCCCACGAGCTCGGCGCGCTTCCCGACCAGTGCTTGGTGGTGTGTACGGGCGACCAGGCCCCGGTGGCGGCGGCGGTCGGTCCCCGGCAGGTCCTGACCACGGCGACCGCCGCCGCCCGGACGGTGCCGCGCCGCAGTCCGCTGCCCGCGATCACCACGCGGGAGCGGCAGATCGCCGAGCTGGCCGCCAGGGGCCACAGCGCCGACCAGATCGGCGAACGGCTCGCCGTCGGTGAGCAGTTGGTCAGGTCCGAGCTGGCCGCGCTCCGCCACCGGTTCGCTGTGACGGACGACACCGAGCTCGTCGCTCGTCTGATCACCGCCGAACTGATCGACACCCGGCATCTGCGCGCCGAACTGCCCGCACGCGCCCCGGACCTGGACCAGGCGGAACGCGCCGTCCTCGCCCTGATGTGCGCGGGCGCCCTGGACCCGGGCGGTGTGCGCGCGGTCGGCCTCACCCAGCGCGAAGCCCGCGCCGCCGAGGCACGCGCCATCCAGGCGCTCTCCCCGCGCCGCAGCCGCACCCACGCCGTCGCTGCGGCCCTGATCACCGGGGCCGTCGCCCCGCCCCTCCCGCCGCCCGCCAGCGACCCGGAACCCGCCATATCTCCTGCCGCACCGCGCCGCCGACCTCGCTTATCGCCGTCCCGGCCCTCCGCCGGCCACTCGGCTCCCCGCCGCCGCTGCCCAGCGGCCGAGGACGAGCACGCCCCCGCAGCCCGGTGAGCCGCGCGCTTGCCCCCGGCCGTCCGCAGCATCTGCGGGCGCCCGCCCTGCCGGACCCAGGCAGCGGACCGGTCGTCCTGCTGACCGGAGCGTCCACCGGACGCCCGCGCTGGCAGACCCGGGCCGTGCGGCTGCTCGCCGAATGCGGCTACACCGGTACTGTGCTCGACCCCTACGTGCCCGGCGACACCGAACTGCCATGGCGCAACGGTTGGCTCGACCGGGCCGAGGCGAGAGCCGACGTGCTGCTGGCCTGGCGCCCACTCGGCCCGTGGCCCGTCGTCAAAGCACACCGCACCTACCTCGCCAACCGGCTCCGCCCGCCGATCGTCGTCGGCTGCCCGCCCTTCCCCGCCTGGCAGGCCGCCACCCGCCGTTGCCTGGCCAGGGACTTTCCTTCCCTGCCGGTGCACTCCACGCTCGACACCACCGTGGAGACCACCGTGGCACGGATCGCAGCGCGCACCCGCCGACGCTGACCAACCACTCTGCCCTCCGACCATGTCAGGACAACCGGCATGCCCGAGCTCAACCAGCCGCCGATCAGAGACCTCGCGCCCGTCGGCAACGGCCGCTCCACCGCCCTGGTCACCGCCACCGGCGCGATGCCGTGGCTGTGTCTGCCGGACTTCGACTCCCCGGCCGTGCTCGCCGGCCTCCTCGGCAGCCGCCGACACGGCTCCTGGACGCTCGCCCCTACCTCTGCCCACCCGACCCCGGCCACCAGCCGCGCCTACCGGCCCGGTTCCCTCGTGCTCGACCAGGTGTGGGAGCTGCCCGACGGAACCCTGCGAGTCACCGAGTTCATGCCCGCCTACGGAGACGACCGGCCCGCCCAGGTGATCCGCCTCGCGACGTGCCTGCGCGGGCAGGTGACCGTGACCTCCCGCGTCCTGCTCGCCCCCGACTACGGCCGGGCCCCCCTCCGCCTGGGCGCGACCATCGGCCCCGGGGGAGTTCGGCGCCTGGCCGCCGAGCACAAGGGCGCCACCCTGTGGCTGGACGGACTCGACTACCGGATCAACCGGCACGGCACCGCCACCGCCACCACCGTCCTGAGCACCGGGCAGCAAGCGGCATACGCGCTGACCTGGCAGCAGCCGGGCGACCCGGTCCCCCCGATCCCCGACGCCGAACGGGCGCTGGCCGCCACCCTGTGCGAGTGGGACGATTGGAGCGCCCGCTGCACCCGCACGGGCCCGGACCGCGACGCGGTCCTCAGTTCTCTGGCCGTCCTCGCCTCCCTCATCCACGCCCCGACCGGCGCGATCATCGCTGCCCCCACCACCTCCCTGCCGGAGCAGATCGGTGGCGAGAGGAACTGGGACTACCGGTACTGCTGGCTGCGGGACTCCGCGCTCACCGCCAGGGAACTGCTGCGCACTGGCGACTACCTCCCCGAGGTACGGGCCTGGCGCCGGTGGATGATCGAGACGATCGGCGACCCGGCCGACGTGCGGATCATGTACCGCCTCGACGGCGGCAGCAACCTGCCCGAGACCGTGCTGGACCACCTGCCCGGCTACCAGGGCTCCCTCCCGGTGCGTATCGGCAACGGCGCCGCCGACCAGCTCCAGCTCGACGTGTTCGGCTATGTCGCGGACACACTGCTGGCCGCCGAGGATGCCGGCCTCGAACCCGACCCGGCGGCTGACGCGCTCCTGCTCGGACTGGCCGGTGTCGTCGCCACCACCTGGAACCAGCCCGATCAGGGGATCTGGGAGATCCGAGGCCCCCAACGGCACTTCACCTACTCCAAGATCATGGCGTGGGTCGCGCTCGACCGGACCGTCAGGCTGCTGGAGCGCCGTCCGGCCCCGAACCTGCCTGCTCTCGCACGGCTTCGCGGGCACGCTGCTCTCATCCACACCACCGTGCTCGGCCAGGGCTACGACCCGGCCAGCAACGCCTTCACCCAGTATTTCGGCGGCCGGGAGCTGGACGCCTCCCTCCTGCTCCTCCCTCAGACTGGCTTCCTCCCGCCCGATGACAAGCGGGTGATCGGCACCATCGAGGCCATCCAACGCGAACTGGCCACCTACGACGGCCTCGTGCTGCGCTACCGCACCCACCAGGAGGCCGGCGCCAACGTGGACGGGCTGGTAGGCCACGAGGGTGCCTTCGTCGCCTGCTCATTCTGGCTCGTGGCCGCGCTCGCCCTCGTCGGCCGCACCGAGGAGGCCCGCGAACGCATGGACGCGCTGCTCGCCCTGCGCTCGGACGTCGGAATCCTGGCCGAGGAGTACGACCCCTTGACCGGCGACCAATTGGGCAATTCCCCTCAGGGCCTGAGCCACCTCGCACTTGTCAACGCCGCTTGCGCCCTCGCCGCCTCCGAGGTCCACGCCGCCCGGCCCATCGTTGTGCCCCGGCAGAACACGCCGGTCGCCGCCTCGCTCTGACCTGCCGACCCGCTCCGCGCCGGAACGCCTCGTCCCGCACACCTGCCCTCATCCACACCCTCCTTCCCGCCGACTGCTCCAGGAGAGCGCCTTGGCCACGATCACGATCGGATCCTTCAACCTCGACCATGACGGCTTCACCAAGTCCCCCCGTGGTGGCGGCCACTTCGACAAGTGGCACGAAGCCCACGAGATCCTCAGCAGCAGCTACTCGTTCGACGTCCTGTTCCGGCAGGAGATGAGCCACTCCGCCGCCGACGGCGGCCGGCTGCTCCACGAGGCGGAGCGGATGCTGGGCATGCGCGGCTTCATGGCCCCCTCCGCGCCCGCGGAGTCGCACAACCCGACCGGCCTGTTCATCCGCGAGGACACCTTCCGCGTCACCGGCGTCTGGCCGCAGGAGAAGGACTGGTGGCTGCCGCCGTGCGTGGTATCCACTCGGTACGCCGAGACGGGAGTACCGCTCCAACTCGCCTCGGTTCACCTGGGCTACCGATCGCCGGCGCGGCGCCAGATCGAGGCCGACAACATGACCACCTGGCAACGGCCCGATCTGGCCGTACTTCTCGGCGGCGACTTCAACTCCTACAGCGGATCGGACCGGGAACAGCAGCCCTTCCCCGACTGGCCGAACCTCCTGGACCGTGCCCACCAGGAGCACCGCACCCGCAGTGGCTCGGTGACCGACACCGAGCCGGACCGGATCCTCACCGCCGTCGGCATCGACGACGTCGCCCTGCACGCAGCCACCCACCTCGGCCAGGCCGACGCTCTCGCCGCCACCGCGAGCATGGACCCCGCCACCAGGAAGCGGCAGGGACCGGCCCAGCGGATCGACTTCCAGAGAGCGTCGCGCGTCCTGCTCCCGGCCCTGCGGGACTTCCGCGTGGTCCCGCTGCCTGACCTGTCCGACCACCCGCTCACCATCTCGGTCTGGGACGCCGACGCCTTCATCACCGGGCTGGAGAAGCACCGCACCTTCGACTACCGGCGCCCCAGTCGCGCCTGCGCCGCCCTCGAGGAGTGAAGACGCAGGAAGACCGTGGCCAGGTCGGTCGTGGTCGCGGGCCCCAGGGCCGAATCCCAAGGAGGGGAAGACAAGTGACCTGCGCCGGCTACTCAGGCTGCTATGTCCGCCCGCAGGCGGGTGAGGGTTCCCTGCGCCTGCTCGCGGACATCTGGGAGTCCACTGCTGGCACGGATGACCCGCTGAACTTGGTGTGGCAGGCGGTGCAGTTCGGCGCCGTGCAGGGCCGCGCGCATCTGTTCGCCAGCGGCGTCCTGGTCGCCGCGGCGGAGCAGGATCTGGCCTGCGGTGATCGCGGAGATGATGCGCCACTGCGGGCTGGTCTGGAATCCCGGTACGGGTGCGCGTTCCAGGAGTTCGGCGGCGCCCGGCACGCGGCCGGTCGCGGCGAGGCCGCGCAGCTGAACCTCGTGGAGGGTGAATTCGGAGAACAGCGGGGTGACGCTGACGGTGTCGAGCAGGTGTCGGCTCTCTGCGACAGCTTCGTCGAACACCGTCGTGGCACCGGCCGTTCCGGCGGCGCGGGCGAGCAGGATCACGGCCGCCGCGCGGTCGTCCGGGGTGTGGGAGAGGTCGCGGGCGCGGCCGAGGCGCTCCAGTGCGGCGTGGTGCAGGCCCGCCTTGCGCAACTCGTTGCCGTGATGGCGCAGAGCATGGGCGTGCAGGGCCCGGTCGTCGAGGCGGCGGGCGATGGCGACGCCTTTGCCGGTCCAGCGTGCGGCGGTGGCGAGGCGTTCCTCGGGCAGGACGTGGCCGAGGGCAACGCCGAGCCCGACGCGGGCGCGGGCGAGCAGGCGCAGGACATCGGTGTCGGTGTGGCCGTCGGCGGCTCTGGCTTCGAGGCGGGCGACGAGGGGCCAGAGTTCGTCGACGGCCGCGGCGGCCTGGCCGGCCTGGCGGGCGATCTCGGCCAGGCGCAGGACGCTCTCACCGAATTGGATCATGGCGTGGTGGTCTCCGTCGGCGTCGTCGGTGATGCCGAAGACGTGGGGTGGCAGGCCGAGGCGCTCCGCAATGTGCCGCAGCGCGCCGATGTCGGTGATGGTCCGGCTTCCGGTCTCCACGCGGGAGATGTAGGAGGTGGAGTATCCGAGGAGGGTGCCGAGTTCCTCCTGCGGGAGCTGGTTCAGGTGCCGGTAGAAGGCGAGGATCTCGGGCAGGCTGCGACGGCGCAGGATGTCCTGGGCCCGGGGGGTCGTCCAGTGCCAGCGGATTCCGCTGTGCGGATCTCGGCGCGCCACCGGTCAGGCCCAGCCCTGGAGTTCGTACCAGCGGGCGATGGAGTCCTTGTACCCCTGCGGCATGACCAGGGAGGGCACCTCGTCGCGGTGGAAGAGCGCGGCTTCCTTGTGCTCGTGGCTGACGACCGGGGGCCGGTGGGCGTCAGCGGCGGTGCAGCCGTAGGTGACGATGAACACCCGCCGGCCGGGCAGCGGCTCGTACATCCACACATCCAGCAGCGGACCGGCGGAGGCCGTCCAGCCGCACTCCTCGCGGATCTCGGTCTCCACCCGTTCCTCGGGAGTCTCCGGTCCCTCCAGCTTCCCGCCCGGCAGCTCCCACTCGGCCCGCTCGTTCTTCAGCAGCAGCACCCGTCCTCGCGGGTCAAGCACGACGCCCTTGATCGAGATCGGGAACTTCGGCGGCACATAGGGCTGTTCAGAAGGTCCGGTCATCTCTTCTTCCATGGCGCACGGACGGGCACGGGCCCGTCGAACGTAGCAGCCGGCCGCCGCCGCAGGCGCCCTGCAGCCGGTCATCGGGCTTTGACAATCTGTCACTTCACTCGGGATCGATGCGCCCGGGAGAGTGTGTCCTCGCCCATCCGCCCGTTCTCACGAGGGGGATCCTCCATGCCGTCTTCCCACACTCCGGTGCCCGCCGTGGACGAAGAGTTCACCCTCGGCGCCCTGGCCGACGGGGCCTTGGAGCGTGCCGCGGGCGTGCTGCGCGAGCACGGCCTGGTGCAGCTCGGGCGCCTCGGCGGGCGCGACGACGTGCTCGAAGCGGCCGGGCGGTTCATGGCCGAGCCGTGGCAGCACCGCGACGCCGACCCGGACGGGCTGACCGTCGTGCGCGACACCGGCCGGCACGAGGGCCTGGCGGGTTTCGCCGGCCTCGGGCGCGGCGACCTCTCGCTGCACACCGAGTGCGCCCAGCTGCCCCGCCCGCCCCGCCTCCTGCTCCTGGCCTGCGCCCGGACGGCCGATTCGGGAGGCGAGACCCTCCTGGTGGACGGCCGGGCCGTCCTCGCCGAGCTGGCCGGCTTCCACCCGACCTCGCTGGAGGCCCTCGCGGCGCCGCGGGCCGCGTACTTCGGCGGCGCGGACGGCCACTTCGCCCCCGTTCTGGAACACCTGCCCGACGGCCGGTGGCGCCTGCGACTGCGCCAGGACTCCCTCGCCCGGTTCTCCCCGGACGCCGAAGCCCACCTGCCGGCGCTGCGCCGCGCTGTCGAGCACAACACCACCCGCACGCGCCTGGCCAGCGGACAGGGCCTCGTCCTGGACAACCACCGCGTTCTGCACGGCCGCACCGCCTTCGTCGGGGCCCGGCTTCTGCTGCGGGCCCTGGGAGAACCGCGCGCCGTTCTCGGCCTGGACAGCGGGTTCCCGGCCCCCTGGACCGCGCCGCGGCTGGCCCCGGCGGGTGACGGCGTGGATATCGCCACGTAGTGCGAACGGTCCGAGCACCTCACAGCTTCCGCCCCCGAGGCCCGATCGGGCACTTCGGACAGGCGGAGCCGGGGGGACACCACCATCCCTTGGTGTCCCCCGGAAACCCGGCTTCGGCCGGAGCGAACAACCCGATCGCTGTCGGCCGCGATGCCTGGCACGAGCCGCGATCCCGCGCAGCCGGGCCGGGGGCAGCGTTCGGCGGCCGGTTCGTACTGGGCCGGCCCCACCCGTCCACTGGCAGGAGGTTCGCGATGTAGGCCCGACAGCAGGGTGCCTCCCGGAGGCGGTCACAACCGCCCGCGAGCGTGGTCGGTCGACCGCGCTCCGAACAGAGGCAATTGTCCCAGAGCAACAACGACCATTTCTCGAACAGGAGTTGACATGACCCACAGCATCACGCACGGCACCACCCAGGTGAACCCGCAGAACCCGCAGGGCGCCACGTCGGACGGCTTCGACCTGGACGTCACCCTCGTGGAGGTCACCGACGCGGCCCGCCTGGTCAACATCACCGGCGACAACTGCGGCTCCACCTGCGGCGCCTGCACCACCGGCGTCGCCTGACCGGCACCCCAGCACCACCGGGTCGGTGCCGCCGCTACCAACGCGCGCGGCGGCACCGACCGCCCCCTTCCTCACCGCGACCGTACGGAGGCACTCGTGGCTGCTCAGACCCAGGCGTTCCGCGCCGCCGGCATGGCGCTGGTGCGCGCCGTCGCCCACCCCGCGCGGGACCTGCCGCCGTGGCCCGACCTGACCGATCCCGTCCCGGACGCAGCGACCACGGCTTCACAAGTGGAGTGGCTGCGCTCGGTGTGGGAGCTGCAGGACCTCGCCGAGGGGCTGCACCTGGCCAGCCCGGCACTTGCCGCGCAGATGCGCACCCTGGTCACTGCCACCGCCCCGTTGGCCCGCGATGTCCGGCGCTCCGCCTTGGCCCTCGCCCGCTACCTCCTGCGGGCGACAAGCCGCGCCACGCCGTTCGGCCTGTTCGCCGGCGTAACGAGCGCCGGCACCGGCGCAAGCGCGGCGGCCCGCTGGGGCAGTGATCATCGCGCGGTCGCTTCCGCCTCCGCCCACTGGCTGGCGGGCGTGATCGCCCGCCTCGAAGCCTGCCCGGAGCTGCGAGGCCGCCTCCCGGTCATCGCGAACAGCGCGCTGTCGGTGCGCGGGGACCGCCTGATCGTGCCGTACCAGCCGAGCCCGGACGGGCAGCGAAGCGCCGCGGTGGAGGTGTCCCTGCGCCACACCGCGCCGGTGAGCGCCGCCCTGGCGATGGCCCGCACGCCGGTACGCCTGGACGACCTGACCGGCAAACTCCTCGCGGACTTCCCCGCCGCCGGCCCCCAGCGGGTGACGGCTCTCCTCGACGAACTGATCGCCCGGCGCGCCCTGATCACCGCTCTCCACGCGCCCAGCACATCGACCGACGCCCTCGGACACCTCGTGACCCAGTTGGAGGCCGCCGGCGCCCGCGCCATCGCCCCGGTCGCAGACCTGACCGAGGAGCTGCGCGAGATCCACACCGTGCTGCAGGACAGCGCGGAACGGCCCGCCGAACAGACTCGCCCGGACCGACAGGGCGCGGCTGCGCGGATGAACGACCTGCTGCCCACCGAACGGCACCCGCTCACGGTGGACCTGCGGCTGGACGCCACGATCGCCCTGCCCCCCGCGGTCGCGCGCGAGGCAGAACGCGCCGCTCTGGCCCTGGCCCGGGTCAGCGCCGCCCCCTGGGGCACCGCCTCCTGGAAGGCGTATCACCAGCGGTTCTACGAGCGATTCGGAATCGGCTCGATGGTGCCGGTCACGGACGTCGTCGCCGACAGCGGTATCGGCTTCCCCGACGGCTACCCCGGCTCGACGGCCGGCGAGCGCCGCCCCACGCTCACCGGCCGCGACGAGGCCCTGGTGCGCCTCGCCCAGGGCGCGGCACTGGACGGCCGCGACGAAGTGGTCCTGGACGAGGCCATGATCGCCTCCCTCTCCCTCGGGCCGGACCGGGTACGGCTGCCACCGCACCTGGAGCTGGGGGTGCGGGTGCACGCCGCCGGCACCGCAGACCTGGAGTGGGGGAAGTTCAAGCTGGAGGTCGTGAGCGTCTCCCGGGGCGCAGGAGTGGGAACGGGCCGGTTCCTGCAGGTGCTGGACCCGGCCCACCGCGCCGCTTTCGCCGCCGAGCTGGCGGACCTGCCGGGCGCCGACCCCAACACGGTGGCCGCCCAGCTGTCCTTCCCGCCACTGGAGCCGGACACCGCGCACGTCACCCGCGCCCCGCGGATCCTGTCAACGGCGATCACCCTGGAGGAGCACCGTCCGCCCGGCGACGGCATCCTGACCCTGCAGGACCTGGCCGTGGGCTGCGACGGCCGGCGGATGTACCTGGCCGCGCCGACGCTCGGGCGCCGCGTGGAGGCCGTCGCGATGCACGCGCTGAACCCCCACACCCACACCCCGCCGCTCGCCCGCTTCCTCGCCGAACTCAGCCGCGCCCAGTGCGCCGCGGTGACCCTCTTCGACTGGGGTGCGGCGCGGACCATGCCGTTCCTTCCGCGCCTGCGCCACGGCCGGACCGTGCTGTCCCCTGCGCGCTGGCGCCTGGAGAGCGCCGACCTGCCGGCCCGGGCCCGCCCGTGGGCCGAGTGGGACGCGGCGTTCGCCGCCTGTCGCTCCCGACGTCGCGTCCCCCAACAGGTCTCGCTGACGGAGGGGGACCGGCTGCTGCCCCTGGACCTGGAGGAGGTCGGCCACCGGGCGCTGCTGCGCGCCCACCTCGACGCCGGCGCCCCCGCTGTGCTCACCGAGGCCGCCCGGGACGCCGGCTGGTGCGAGGGCCGGGCCCACGAGATCGTCGTGCCGCTCAAGGCCGCCCGGCCGCCGCAGTGGCCGGCCCTGCCCGCACCCACTCGCCGGCGGACCACCGGCCGTGAGCACGGGCAGACGCCCGCCGCCTCCACCGTCCTGCTCGCCGGCCTCTACGGCGACATACGGCGCCAGGACACCCTGCTGGCCCAGCACCTGCCCGACCTCCTGCAGCGGCTCGGCGAACCGCCCTGGTGGTACGTCCGGTTCCGCGACCCCGACCAGCACCTGCGGCTGCGCATCGCCCTGCCCGACCCCGCCGGCTTCGCCCCGGTGGCCGCCACGGTGAGCAGCTGGGCCGACGAGCTGCACCACGCCGGGCTGCTGCGCGAGGTCCGCTATCCCGTCTCCTACCCGGAGTGGGGCCGCTGGGGCGCAGGTGCGGCCTGGGACGCGGCCGAGAACGTGTTCCGGGCGGACTCGCGCGCCCTGCTCGCCCAGTTGCGCCGCCCGGCCGGCCCGGACCGCCGGGCCCTGGTCGCCGCGCACAGCATCGCCATCGCCGCGGCGTTCCTGGGCAGCGCCGTCGCCGGTGCTGACTGGATCATCGAGAACGTCCCGCCTGCCGCCCCGGCGCGGGTGCGCCGTGCGCAGTTCGCCGAGGCGGTGCGTCTTGCCGACCCGCGTGGTGACTGGGCGGCCCTGCGCGCGGTGCCGGGCGGCGGCGCCATCGTGGAGGCTTGGGCCGGGCGCGACGCGGCGTTGGCCGCATACCGCGCGCACCTTCCGGGCCCCGACACTCACGGGATCGCCGTCGACGACGTGCTCGGTTCCCTGCTCCACGTTCACTTCGTGCGTGCCGTCGCCGTCGACTTCCCCGAGGAGGCGATCTGCCTCTACCTCGCGCGGGCCGCCGCCCTCGCCTGGAAGGCCCGAACCGCCGGGGGGAACGCATGACCGCCCACCCCGCACAGCACCTGGCCGTCCATGTCGCCGACCGCCTCGCCGAGCCCGAGGCCGCACCGGCCGCCTACCGGGCCAAGGACTGGTGGCGTCAGTCCCTCGCCCACGGCATCCCCGGGATCGCGCTGCTCCACATCGAACTCGCTGCCCGGGGCCTGCGGCCCTGGCAGCGGGCCCACGACTGGCTCGCGGCCACCGCCCGGGCCCCCGTCACCAGCGGGCCCGACAGTCACCCCTTCCACGGCGCGCCGGCCCTCGCGCACGCCCTGGCCTGCGCCGCCGAGCACCTCCCCGGCTCCTACCAGCGCCCCCTGCACACCCTCGATCAGCAGCTCGCCGCCGACACCCGGCGACGGCTCGACGCCGCGCACCGCCGCATCGACGACGGGCAACCGCCCGCCCTCGCCGAGTTCGACGCGATCCACGGCCTCACCGGCTACGGCGCCCGCCTGCTGCACCGCGACCCCGACAGCGACGTCGGCCGGGCCGTCCTGGAGTACCTCGTGCGCCTGGCCGAGCCGCTCACCGTCGACGGGCGGGAACTGCCCGGCTGGTGGACCCTGGGCGGGCCCTCCGGCCGCCCCGACACCCGCTTCCCCGGCGGTCACGCCAACACCGGCGCCGCCCACGGCATCACCGGCCCTCTCCTGCTGCTCAGCCGGCTGGCCCGCCACGGCATCACCGTGCCGGGCCAGCTCGAGGGGATCAGCACCGTTCTCGCCTGGCTGGACCGTTGGCGCCAGGACACCGACCGCGGACCGGCCTGGCCGTACTGGATCACCCCCGCCGAACTGCGCACCGACCGTGCCGCGCCGAACGCGCCGCTGCGGCCCTCCTGGTGCTACGGCACCGCCGGTGTGGGCCGCGCCCAGCAACTGGCCGCCATCGCCCTCGGCGACCGCGCCCGCCAACTCGCTGCGGAGAACGCCCTCGCCGACGCCCTCACCGACCCCGCCCAGCTCGCCGCGACCACCGACATCTCCCTGTGCCACGGCTTCGCGGGACTCGCCCACATCGCCGCCCGCGCCGCCCACGACGCCCTCCCCGAAACCGCCCCCCGCCTGCGCGCCCTCGTCCCCGCCCTGCTCACCGCCGTCCGGCGTGAGGCCGCCGTCGCGCTGGTGGACGCGCCGGACGCCGGCCCAGGTCTTCTCGACGGCGCGGCCGGCGTCGCCCTGGCCACGCTCGCGGCCGGCAGCACCGATCCACCCCGCTCGGCCTGGGACGCCTGCCTGCTCATCTCCTGACCGCCCGCCACCCTGTCGTGAGGAACCCCGGATGCCCCCCGTCCCCTGGCACCAGCACACCATCGAGTTCACCGACCGCCCAAGCGCCCAGCCGGTCATCACCGACATCCTCGGTCCGGCCCTGGCCGCGGCCGAAGCCGAGGGGCTCCTCCACCGCTGGTGGTACATGAACAAGCAGCCGTGGCCGCTGCGCTACCAGGCCCACACCGCCCCCACGGCCATCACCGACCTGCTCGACAGTCTCACCGCCGCCGGCCGGATCGTCTCCTGGAACAACGGCATCTACGAGCCCGAGACCCTCGCCTTCGGCGGCCCCGAAGCCATGGACGCCGCCCACACCCTCTTCCACCACGACAGCCACCACCTGCTCACCTACGCCCCGCCGCCCACCGCCCGGCACCTGGGCCGGCGCGAGAGCACGATCCTGCTGGCCGGCGCCATGATGCGCGCCGCCGGCCTCGACTGGTACGAGCAGGGCGACGTCTGGGGCAAGGTCACCGAACTGCGCCCACACCCGGTGCCGCTCCCGCCCGGCAGGGCCGCGCAGACGACAACCGCGATGCGCCATCTCATGAGCGCCGACACCCGAGTCCTCTGCAACCCGGGCGGCCCGCTCGCGGAGCACACCGCGTGGGTCCTCGCCTTCGAACAGGCCGGCCTGACCCTCGCCCGCCTCGCCACAGGAGGCCGCCTCACCCGGGGCCTGCGCGCCGTCCTCGCCCACCACATCGTCTTCCACGCCAACCGTGCCGGCCTCCCCCTGGAGGACCAGAGCGCCATGTCAGCACTAGCGAAAGCAGTAGTCATGGGAACGAGCAACACCACCGCGTCGCAGCCCGGGGCCAACCCCGACCGCAATAGCCTCGGCGCCGTGAACACCGACACGATCGACTCCGACACCACCGCCGAAGACCTCCGCAACGCCCTGATCGACCAGATCATCAAGGACGGCCGCGTCCGCACCCCGCGCATCGAGGACACGATGCGCACCGTTGCCCGCCACCTCTTCGTCCCCAAGGCGCCCCTCGAACAGGCATACGCCAACTGGACCGTCGACATCAAGCAGGACACCGACGGCACCTCCATCAGCTGCGCCTCCCAGCCCGGCATCGTCGGCCTCATGCTGGAGCAGCTGCAGCCCCAGCCCGGCGACAAGATCCTCGAGCTCGGCGCCGGCACCGGCTACAACGCCGCCCTCCTCGCCCACCTGACCGGCCCCACCGGCCACGTCACCACCATCGACGTCGACACCGACCTCGTGGAGGGCGCCCGCGCCCACCTCCTCGCGGCCGGCTTCGACAACGTCACGGTCCTGCAGCGCGACGGCGCACTCGGCCACCCCGACGGCGGCCTCTACGACCGCATCATCGCCACCGTCGGCGCCCACGGCGTCCCCCACGCCTGGCTCACCCAACTCGCCCCCGGCGGCCTGCTCCTCGTCCCCCAGCGACTGCGCGGCAGCGTCTCGCGCTCCATCGCCTACAAGCAACGCCCCGACGGCGTGTGGGCCTCCACCGGCAGCGAGATGAACACCTTCATGCCGCTGCGCCGGGGCATCGCCGACGACGAGCGCCGCATCATCGCGGTCACGGCGAGCGGCCTGGTGCGCCTGCAGACCAACAGCGAGCAGGCGGTCGACGCCCAGGCCCTGGCCGACGTCCTGGACCAGCCCCGCACCGAGGTGTGGTCCGGCGTGCTCTACCGGGCGATGGAGTCGCCGGAGTGGATGGAGCTGTTCCTGTCCTGCTCGCTGCCCAGCGGCCTGAACCAGATGCCCTTCGCGAGCCAGGCCCGCGGCGGCCTGCTCACCGACGACCCGTACCCGAGCTCCACCGCGGCGTTCGACGGCGGCGCCCTCACCTACCTCGCCCGGCGCCTGTCCGACCAGCGCACCCCCGAGGGCGGCAAGCTCTGGGAGTTCGGCGTCGTCGGCCACGGGCCCGGCAGCGACGAGCTGGCCGCCCGCGTGGCCGAGGCCATGCGGACCTGGGACCGCGAGTACCGCGACCGCGAGGCCCGGTTCGAGCTGCACCCGCTCGACGCCGCGCCCATCGCCCCGGCCCCCGGCCGCTTCACCTTCGACACCCCGCTGAACCGGATCGTCATCGACTGGCGCTGATCCGCACCCGGCACACAGCACCACGGGTTCCCGCCGCCCGCTCGCGGGTGGCGGGAACCCGGCCCCAGCCCGTCACAGCCGTCCGGGAGGACGCATGGACCCGCACGGAGCGACAGCCCGCCGCTTCCCCCTCGTGGCCCGGGTAAGGCCGCCGTGCCTCCCGCTCCACACCCGCATCGACAAACTCACCGAACTCGCCGACACGGCCCTGACCCAGGCATACCAGGGCCTGGCGTCCAGCGTCTTCAACCAGGCCGCGCTCCTGGCCTCCGACCTGGACCTGCCCGACCTCGCCCGCCAGTGGTGCCACCAGCACGCCGCCGCCTACCTGCAGCACACCCCGCTCACCGGAATGGACGCGATCCGCGCCCTGGAGCCGATCGTCAACCTCGCCCGGCTCCACATCCGCGCCGGCCGCACCGACCAGGGCCACCAGCTTCTCCTCACCCTCTACGACACGGTCACCGCCGCCACGGCCGCCACCCTCGACGGCATCCACATACCGGCCCACCTCACCGCCACCGACGCCGACCGAGACGAGGTACGCCAGTGGCTGTGGCGGGTCGTCATAGCCGACGGCACCCGCGCCCTCACCACCGCCGGACGCTGGCCGGACGCCCTCGCCCACCTCGAGAAGCACCGCGGCGTCGGCGCCCACATGCTCGACGGCCGCCAGGTCGCCGTCCTCGCCCACGCCACCACCGGCGACCACCACGGTGCACAGCAACTCCTCACCGACACCACCCCAGGCGAACCCTGGGAGAACGCCGTCACCGCCTGCCTCACCGCACTGTGCCACCCGGCCGGCCACCCACCCACCACCAGCGAAATCGACGCCCTGCTCGACCACTTCCCCCGGCTTGAGATCCGCACCGATCTGGCGGTCTTCCACACCCGCCTCCTGCTGTCGGCCGTCGACATCGACGGCGGCGCAAGCCATCCGGGCATACGGACCGAAGCGTCTGCCCTGGCCGACCGGATCGCGGAGGCCGGCGACGGGTACGCAGCCCGCGAAGTCCTCACCCATCACAGCTGCGTCACCATCCTCACCGAAAGGCAGACCCGGACCCTCGAAGACGCGGTGGAGATGTGTGCCCTCGGGCATCGCACGATCCCGGGCAACCTTCGACGCCGCCTGTCCTGCGCCCTGCTCACCAGCGAAGCCGTCATCGCCCGGACGTTGAGCGCCCAACTCCATCGGTGAACACAACAGAGGGCCGCAGCCCACCCCACTTCCCGTCCGAAGCGAGTTCGAAAAGGCGACTCGGTCATACCAAACCACTCCGCGGCGAGGCCCGCCCATGGGCCTTGAATCCCGGCACTGTCTGTGAGACGTCCTCCCTACCGCGAAGACGCCTCCAAGATCCACACCCGCACGGGATCCCAGACAGCCGCCCGAAACCCTTCGGGCAACTGACCAGCCGAACGGGTGAATCAGGCGACGGCTACGCGACTCACGAACTCCTCGACCACCCCGGCGCCCGCAGCCGCCTGGACAGCGGCACGGCAGCCTCGCTCGAACGCTCGCTCGCCGCCTGCGCGCTGGACTCCGGCGCCCTGCCCGCCGCCCTCCGCGGCCGACTGGACGACGCCCTGGAGCGCGCCCGGAAGGTGCTCGAAAACAACCCGTTCGACCCGGGCTCGCCCGGAGGTAATCCACTTGAACAAGGCCCTCGAACAGCACCATCATCGGACGCTTCCAGCCCGTAGCTTGTTCATCAACTCGACTGTTCAGTAGTTGAGTTGGAGATTCCGTATGTGCCGAACCGGCGTTTCGCGCGCCCGCGTGGCCGACCTGAGCCCGAAGGACCCGTGGCCAGTCCCGGCCCCGAACAGCGGGCCGTGCCCGCCCGAGAGATCAAGGAGTCCAACCGGTGATCGACTTCGGTGAACTGACCGCATTGGCCGCCCGCGAGGGCAGGGAGCGGATCGGGGTCGGCGTGGTGGTCCGCGACGCCTCGGGCCGAATCCTGCTGATCCGCCGGGCCCCGCACGACGCCCTGCCCGGCCTGTGGGAGTACCCCGGTGGAGGCCGGGACGACGGCGAGGGCGTGGAGGAGGGCGCGGCCCGGGAGCTGGCCGAGGAGACCGGGCTCGCCGGCCTGCCGCTGGAGTACCTGCGGCACCTCGACTTCACCAACCAGTCCGGGCGGCGGGTGCGGCAGTTCGTCTTCACCAGCACCGTCCCCGACGGCACCCCGGTGGCCCTCTCCGCGGACCACGACGACCACCAGTGGGCGGACGCGAACTCCCTGCCGCCCACCGGCGACGGGCAGCGGGAGGTGATCGAGTGGCTCACCCGCCGCTTGGCAATCCCCGGCTGGCGGCCGGTCGGCGGCTACCTCACCACCATCGCCCGTCCCACGGCCTACGGCAGCTTCCTGATCACCGACCCGCAGGGCCGCATCCTCGGCATGCGCTCGACCATCAACCCGACGGTGTGGAACTTCCCCGGCGGCAACGTCGAGCACGGTCGGACACCGTTCGCCACCGCGCTGATCGAGGGCATGGAGGAGCTGGGCCTCGATCTCGCCGCCGAGAATCCCGAGGTGACCGCCCAGCGGCGCCTGGTCGCCGTCATCCACGAGCAGGCCGGTACCGAGTACCCGGTGCCGGTCTGCGGCTATGTCTTCGACGGCGGCGTCCTCACCCCCGAGCAGCAGGCGAGGATCCGTCTCGATCCGGCCGAGCACACCGAGTGGCGGTTCGAGACCGCCCACGACTGGCGCGCGCTCATGGACCCGGACCGGTACCAGCGGCTCCGGCAAGTGCTGCGCGCCCACCGCTCCGGTCTCACGCTCTACCTGGAGCGCCCCGCACCGCCCGACGACGACTTCGAAGGCGTCCTCGTCCTCGTCACCGACCCCGCAGGCCGGCTGCTGATGAACCTGCGCGAAGACAGGCCCGGCCCCTGGCCCGGTTACTGGACGCCGATCGGCGGCTGGCGCGAAGGCCGGGAGACGGCCGAGGAGACCGCTGCGCGCGAGGTCGCCGAGGAGGCCGGGATCACCGTCTCCGACCTGCGGCCCCTCCCCGGCCCGCACCACGACCTCGGCCTCCCGCTCACCCAGGTCCTGCACGCCGTCTGGACCGGCCCCGAGAGCGACCTCCAACTCGGCGACGAGGGCCTGGCCGTGCGCATGGTCCCCCTCGACGAGGTGCCGCTGCTCAAGGTCCCGCCCTACATGCAGCACTACTTGCCGCTGCTCGCCGCCTCGGCCGACCGGATCGCTGGGGGGACCGCGTGAACACACCCGAGCACACCCGGTGCCCCACCGTCACCGCGTCCCGGACAGCCGGAGCGGATCCGATCACCCTGGTCGTCGGCGTCCACCTCGTCCTGACCGACACCGGCAGCGTGCTGCTCGGCCGGCGCCGCAACACCAGCTACGCGAACGGCCTGTGGCACCTGCCGGCCGGGCACATGCTCGCGGGCGAACCGGTGACGGGCTCGATGTGCCGCGAGGCCAACGAGGAACTGGGCATCCATGTGCGCGAGGAGGACCTCGTCCTCGTCCACACGTTGCACCACCTCGACCCGGACGACGGTCGCAGTCGTCTCCAGCTGTTCTTCCGCCCCACCCGCTACGACGGCCACGTGCGCAACGCGGAGCCGCACAAGTGCGAGGACCTGCGTTGGTGGCCGCTCGACTCGCTGCCGGACGACACCGTCCCCTACACCGCCCACGCGCTCGCCGAGATCACCCGCGGCAGCACCCTGTCCACCGTCGGGTGGACCCCGTGAGCGCCCCCGACATGCCAGCCGACGTCAACCGGCTGCTGCGCGCGACGGCAGAGGACTACGAGCTGCTGGGCGCGCGCTCCCTCGATCGCGCCGGCCAGCCGGTCGTCTGGGAGGTCCTCGGTGCCGCCGGGCGCAGGCTGTTCGCCAAGCGCCACAAGAACGCGCTCATGCACCAGCGAGAAGCCGCCGCCTACCGTCTCCTCGCACCAGGGCTCGGCAGCGGCCGGGCACCGGCCCTGCTTGCCGAGGACACCCGGTCGCTGCTCGTCGTCACCTCCGCGCTGCCCGGCACCCCGGTCATCAGCACCGACCTCACCGCCGCCGAGGAGCAGGAGGTGTACCGGCAGGCCGGGCACCTCGCCGCGGTCATCCACGCGCAGCCGACGGCCGGCGCTCCCGTCGGCGAGTACCTGCCCTGGGACCAGGAGCGCGAACGCGCGCTGGCCCGCGCCCGGGAGGCGCGCCTCCCGGAGGAGGACATCACCGTCTTGGCCGAGGCGACCCGCCACGAACCCCCGCGCACGGCGCTCGCCTACTGCCACGGCGACTTCGGCCCTCGGAACTGGATCGTGCGCCGCGAGGGCGACCGGCTGCTGCTCGGGGTCATCGACTTCGAGCGCAGCCACGTCGAAGCGCCCGCGCGCCGCGACCTGATGCGCCTCACGCTCCAGCTCACCCCCCGTCGCCCCGACCTGCGAGCCGCATTCACCACCGGATACGGGCGCGAACTCACGCCGCAGGAGCGGGCGGCGTGCCGGGCGTGGGCCGCGATCGACTGCCCCGCCGCGCTGCGCTGGGCCATGGGCCACCACCGGGACGAGGAGGTCCTCGGCTACGCCCGCACCGTCCTCGACCTGCTGCGCCACCCGAACCCCGTTGCGTGAACACCCTTTTCCTCACTACCGGTTGGAGTCTCCGTGCAGTCCCTGCGTCAGGCCGTGTGCGTCATCGTCCACGACGAGAAGGCGAGCAAGGTCGCCTGCGTCCACTACGCCAACGATTCCTGGTCCACGGTGCCCGCCTGGACCGTCCCCGGTGGCAAGGTCGAGGAGGGCGAGCGTCTGGACGAGGCCGCCGCCCGCGAGCTGCACGAGGAGTCGGGCCTGGTCGTCGCCCCCGAGGACCTGCGGCTGGTCCACACCATCCAGGTCAAGGCCGGGTGGGACGGCAAGGGCCCGTTCCTGCTCTCGGTCTTCGCCGCGACCTCGTGGCGGGGCGAGCTGACGAACACCGAGCCGGACAAGCACCTCGCCGTCCTGTGGATGGACGCCTCCGCGCTGCCCACCCCGATGTTCCCCACCTCGCACGCCGCCCTCACCGCCTACCTCGCCGGCGACGGGCGGGGTTCTCCACCTACGGCTGGGACGCCTCGGAGGACCTGCGCGCCCTGGTCGGGGCCTGAGATGCCCGGCCGCCACCGCCGCCCGCCCACCGGCGAGCAGGCGGCCCTGCCCGCGGACATCGACCTGCGGCTGCTCGCCATCACCCAGGGTCGCACCGTCACCGAGGAAGGCGTCGCCACGCTCCCCGGCTCCGCGCACGCGTACGCCTACCGCACGCTCTACCGGCCCGACGGCAGCGCGGAGAGGCTGCTGGAGCGCCTGGCTCCCGGCCCGCTGCGCCCGCCCGGCCTGCGCCCCACCGACTGACCCGTCCGCCGGCGCCCCGACCGAGAGGAGCGGCAGTGTCCGCCGCAGACCACTGGAACGACCACTACAAGCAGGGGAAAGGATTTCGTCCCGTCGCCGAGCTGGAGGTCGACCTGCTCACCGAGCATCTCGGCCCCGGCAACGGCCGCCGGGCGCTCGACGTGGGCTGCGGCACCGGCGAATACTCCGCCGCCCTCCACGATCTGGGCTTCCAGGTCACGGGCGTCGACTTCTCCGAGGTAGCCGTCGCCACCGCCCAGGACCGGCAGGGAGAGCGCGACGGGCTCGACTTCCGGCTCCTCGACGTGGACCGCGGGGGCCTGGACATGCTCCCGGCCGGCGAGTTCGACCTGATCACCTGTCGGCTGTTCCTCCCGTTCGCCGACCTCGTGCCGACCGTCGCCTGCGCCCGTCGCCTCCTCGTCCCCGGCGGCCGACTGCTCGTCACTACCCCGCTCGCCGAACGCCAACGCGCCGGCTGGGAATCGATCGGTCTGCGCTCGGCCAGTCTCGACCTGCTGCGCGCCTTCGGCTGGAGCGCCATGACCGAGTACCCGCTCGACGACCTGCTCTGCCTCCTGCTGACCACCCACTTCGCCCTGGAGAGGACCAGCCGATGACCCCCACCACCGCCGCCCGACCCGCCGTCCCCGAGGACGCCGACGAACTGCTGCGCCTGCGCGTCGCCGTCCTGGACGGCGGCCCGCTCACCGACGAGTGGCGCAACACCTTCCGCGACGACATGCGCGAGCGCCTGAACACCGACCCGAACCTGCTCGCCTACGTCGTCCCCACCGAGAGCGGCCTCGCCGCGTGCGCCATCGGCATCGTCTACCGCGGCTACCTCGGCCCCGCGTTCCCCACCGGCCTGTGGGGCCGCATCCACACCGTGGTGACCGACCCCGCCCACCAGCGACGCGGACACGGCCGGGCCGTCACCACCGCCCTCGTCGAAGCCCTCAAGGACCGCGGCTGCGGGTCCGTCGAACTGCGGGCCACCGCCGCCGGCGCGGGCCTGTACCGCACCCTCGGCTTCGAACCCCTCGACGGCTTCATGACACTGCGACCCGGCCCCGGCGGGTGGGCGCGGTGACCGCCTTCGACCTCGACGCCTACAACGAGCGGGCCCGCAACGGGCCGTGCTTCATCTGCTCAATGCTCGCCGGCGCCCCCGGCTACCAGCACCGGATCGTCCTGGACGACGGCCTCCACGTCGCCTTCCTCGACCGTTACCCCACCCTGCACGGCAAGGTCCTGGTCGCCCCGCGCACCCACGTCGAGGACACCATCGGCGACTTCACCGAGGACCAGTACCTCACCCTGCAACGCGTGGTCCACCGCGTCGCCACCGCGCTCACGGCGACCGTTCCGACCGAGCGCGTGTACGTGCTGAGCCTCGGCAGCCAGCAGGGCAACGCCCACGTCCACTGGCACATCGCCGCCCTCCCGCCCAACACCCCCTACGAGCAGCAGCAGTTCCACGCCCTGATGACCGAAGACGCCGGGGTACTGCCCGACGACCCCGAGCAGGCCGACCGCCTCGCCGCCGACCTGCGCGCCCGCCTCAACGGAGGAACCTGACCGTGGCCTTCGTCCCGCCCAAGCAATTCGTCCCCACCCTGCCGCACGGCGTCTCCTACGCCGGCGTGTTCTTCACCGACCGCCGGGACCGGCCGCTGCTGCTCACCTCGGTCCATCACCCGGGCGAGTACCAGTACCCCGGAGGACTTCTGGACCCGGGTGAGGACCCGTGGAGGTGCGCACTGCGGGAGACCGGCGAGGAGATCGGCTTCGTCCCCGCCTCTCTGGACGACGCGCCCCGTCTCCTGCTGCTCTCCTTCACCCCGCCCGAGCCGCCGTGGCCGTGGAAGATCGGTGTCACCTTCGACGGCGGCCGGCTCACCGACGAGGAGATCGAGCGGATCACCCTCGACCCCGCCGAGCACAGCGGCCACGCGGTGCGCACCGTCGAGGACTGGTCGACCATCGTCACCCCGCGCCGGCTGCGCACGCTGCGCGTCTCGCTCTGCGCCCGCCGTACCGGCCGCGCCGAGTACCTCGTCTCCGAGCCCCGGGTGCCGGGCGAGAACGGATGACGACCCCCTCCCGCAACGTCCGCACAGTTGAGGAGAGCGATTGAAGACCCGCCCGACCAAGCCCCCGGCCGACGAGAGCGTCTCCGACAGCGAGCAGTTCCTGTTCGGCGGCCGTCTGCGCTACGACTACGGCTTCACCCACCACGAGCAGACCATGCTCAAGATCGACTTTCTCACAGTCGCCCGCCAGATCCCCCGCCTGCTCCGCACCGCCCTGCGCCTGGCCTGGCAGGCCGACCGGACCGCCCTGGTGGTCATCGCCGTCGCCGAGATCGGCCGAGCCCTGGCCGCAGCCTTCGGCCTGCTCGCCACCAGCCGCGCCCTCGCCTCCCTCTTCGCCTCCGGCAGCGCCGACCAGCTGCTGCGAGCGGCACTCCCCGCCGCGCTCGCCGTCGGCGGCGCCTCCGCCCTCTCCGCGCTCCTGGGCATCGCCTCCTCCTGGGCGGGCGGCCGGCTGGAGCCCAAGACCGAACGCGCCGCCACCGTCGCCTTCCTGCGCGGTGCGGCCCGCGTGGAGCTGGCCTCCCTGGAGGACCCGGACTTCAGCAGGCTGCTGGAGTCCGCCCGGTTCGGCACCGCGGCGGTGCGGCGCCTCATCAGCCAGAGCATCGCCGTCCTCACCGCCCTGCTCGGCCTGGCCGCCGCCGGCGGGGTTCTGCTGACCCTCGACCCGGTGCTCATGCCCATGCTGATCTTGATCGCAGCTCCGAAAGGATGGGGCGCTGTACGCTCGGCCCGCCGCCGCTACGGCTCGATGATGGCCTGGCTCCAGCACCACCGGGCCTCCGCCATCCTCGCCCAGCTGATCACCCAGCCGCACTCCGCACCCGAGGTCCGCGTCCACGCCATCGGCCCGTTCATCCTCGGCCACTACACCGCGATGGCCGAGGCCTCCGAACAGGAGCAGAACCGCCTCGCACGCGCCGCCGCCGGCACCTCCCTGCTCGCCTCCGCCCTCTCCGGGCTGGCCGCCGCCGCGACCTTCGCCGTCCTGGGCTGGCTCGTCCACGACGGGCAGATGGCCCTCGCCGTCGCCGGGACCGCGGTCGTCGGTATCCGCACCGGAGCCGCCGACATCACCTCCCTCGTGCGCACCGCGAACGGACTGTACGAGGAGGCCCTGTTCGTCGCCGACCTGGAGCGTCTCCAGCGCGAGTCCGAGCGCCGCGCCATCCCCACCGGCGGCACCGACCTCCCGCACCGCCCGGAGACCATCACCCTGGAAGGCGTCGGCTTCACCTACCCCGGCCGCACGAACCCGGCCCTGTCCGACGTCACCCTGCAGATCCCGCGCGGACAGGTCGTCGCCCTGGTCGGGGACAACGGCTCCGGCAAGTCCACCCTCGTCAAGATCCTCTGCGGCCTCTACCTCCCGGACACCGGCCGCATCCGCTGGGACGGCACCGACACCGCCCGAGCCGACCGCGACCAGCTGTTCTCCTCCATCGCCGTCCTCGAACAGGACTTCCAGCGCTGGCCGTTCACCCTGCGCGCCAACGTCCTGGTCGGCCGCCCCGAGCACGGCGACGACCCCGCCCTCCTCAAGCGCGCCGCCGACTACGCCGAGCTGCACCCCATCGTCGAGGCCCAGACCAACGGCTGGGACACCCTCGCCGCCCGCGGCTTCCAGGGCGGCGTCCAGCTCTCCGGCGGGCAGTGGCAGCGCGTCGGCATGGCCCGCACCCACCACCGCGCCACCACCCACGGCCCCGGCGGGCGACCCACCCACCTCGTCATCGCCGACGAGCCGACCTCCGCCCTCGACGCCCAGTCCGAGGTGGCCGCCTTCGCCCGCATCCGCGAACTCGCCGACCAGGGCCTCACCGTCATCCTGATCACCCACCGGCTCGCCGCCACCGCCGACGCCGACCTCATCTACGTCCTCCACCAGGGCCGGCTCGCCGAACAGGGCAGCCACGCCGAGCTGATGGCCGACCCCGACGGCCGGTACCGGGCCTCCTACCTCCTCCAGGCCGCCCAGTACGCCACCACCGTCCCCCAGCAGCGCGACGCCGACCGGGCCCACAACGAGCCGGCCCCGGAACCTGCCTGACCCCCGCCCGGCGGGCACCCGACCGGGTGCCCGCCCCGTGTCCACCCCCTTCGAGGAGCCGACCGTGTCCGACCGAGAGCGGCTGCACGATGCCGTGCGCGAGGTCCGCGAGTCCTACGACCAGCTGAACGAACAAAGGCTCGGACGCCGGTGGGACCTCACCGACTACGCGCTCGGCTTCGTGGGCGACGTGGGCGATCTCGCGAAGCTGATCATGGCCCACGAAGGGCACCGTACCGACGTGGCGGCCGGCCGCGAGCTGCTCGCCCACGAGCTGTCGGACTGCCTGTTCTCCCTCCTCGTGATCGCGGAGGCGACCGGTATCGACCTCGAAGCCCGGTTCCCCGCCGACATGGCCGCACTCACCGCCCGCATCCGCGCACGGATCACCGCCGACGGACCGGCGTCTCCCGCTGACGCCGACGGCGGGCCGCTTCCACCCGCCGCACCGTGACTTCGTCCGTCCTCCCCCCGGTAGTCCTGAGCGACCTGCGGCCCGCCGCCCCCTCCGCCCCGAACCGAGAGCCTCGTGATCATCCAGTTCACCAACCACGGACTGCCCGTCCCCTCCATCACCTCCTGGTCCGCCGAATCCCCCCGCACGCCGGAGCCGATACGGTGCAAAAGGCCCGACGGCCCCTTCCTGGGCTACGCCGACGAGCTCGCCCAGGACCGCGGCTGGCACGGCCCGCTGCTCGTGCGCCGGCCCCTTGCCCGGAGCCGCGCCATTGCCGCCCGGCACTGGGAGGGTGAGCCGTACAACCGGGAGCCGGACGCCCACAGCGAGCCAGCCTGGGTCGATCCCGCCGGCCCACCCACCGGCTGTCACCCCTTCACCCACGAGATCCCGCACCTGTTCACCGCCGACCACCGGTACGCCGACGCGGGTGCCCCGCGACGGTCCGGAGGTGGGGCCGGATGACGGTGTCCACCCGGGGGCCACAGGCTTCGGCGTGGGCGAGCCGGTCCTTCCGGTACCTCCTGGGGAGCGAGGCCGTGAGCCTGTCCGGGTCGGCGGTGAGCACCATCGCCCTGCCCGCGCTGGCGGTCCTCAAGCTCCACGCGAGCGCGACCGAGGTCGCGGTGCTCGCCTTCGTCGGCCAGCTGCCGAACACACTCGCGCTGTGGGCCGGGGCCCTGTCGGACCGGTACGACAAGCGGCGTCAGCTGATCGGCGCGGATCTGGCGGCGGCCGGCGCTCTGGTCACGGTCCCGGCCGCCGCCCTGGGCGGCGTGCTGACCATCGGCCAGCTGTACGTGGTTCTCCTCGTGACCGGCGCAGCGAAGGTGGTGCACGACGCCGCGGCGATCAGTCTGCTGCCCGCCGTCGTCACGCCGAAGCAGTTGCAGGGCGCCAACTCCCGGCTGGGCGCAGCGTCGTCGGTGGCTGACAGCGCGGGCAGCAACGCGGGTGCCGCGCTCGTCGGTGCCGTCGGCCCGGCGACGTCGGTCCTCGCCGACGCCGCCTCCTTCCTGGTCTCCGCCGTGCTCGTCTGGCGTATCCATACCCCCCGGCCGTCCGGACGGTCGGCGGAGGAGGGACGGCGCAGCCTCATGCGGGACATCGCCGAAGGCGTGCGGTACGTGATCGGGCAGCCCACGATCCGCACGGTGATCGCGGCCCTGTCCGCGCTCTCGTTCGGCCTGGCGATCATGAACACGTACTGGGCCTTTCACCTCCTGACGACGCTCGGCGTCTCCCCGGCCGGGCTCGGGGTGATCATGGGCGTCGGCGGTGTCGGGAGCCTGGCCGGTGCGCTGCTCGCGCCGAGGGTCGCGGCCCGAATCGGCATCGGGCCCACGATCGTCGCCGGATTCGCGGTCAGCCCACTCGCCCAGCTCCCCCTGCTGCTCGCCGGGCCCGGGCTCGGCTGGCAGGTCACCCTGGCTGCGGCGCTCACCGTGCAGTTGTTCTGGGCCACCGCGTCCGGGACCAGTCAGAGGTCCCTTCGTCAGACCCTGTGCGACCCGCGGTTTCAGGGCCGGATGCAGGCGGCCAGCACCACGGTGACCGCCGGGAGCCGGCCGCTGGCCGCCGCGTGCGCCGGCGCGCTCGCACTCGTCCTGGGCGTGCCGACCGTCCTTGCCGTCGGCGCGCTCCTCCAGGTCGTACCGGTGGTCCTGCTGCTGGCCTCCCCCGTGCGCACGCTGCGGGACATGCCCGCCCCGACCGTCCCCGCGGCCGTGCCGCCCGCCCGAGAAGGAACATCATGACCACCACCACGTCCACCGCGAGCACCGCCTACTGGGAGCCGCTCTGGGCCGGTGGCCGCCGCTACCGGCAGACCGACGATGCCGAGAGGCGGCTGATGGACGAGCACCTCGGCCCCGGACGCGCCCGGCCGGCCCTCGACATCGGCAGTGGCGACGGCACTCTGGCCCGCCGCCTCCACCACGAGCTCGGCTACCGTACGACCGGCGTCGACTGCGCCCCCAGCGCACTCGCCCTCGCCGCCACCCTCGACACCGGCCCCGGCCCCGGCCCGGTCTGGCGGTGCCTGGACATCACCACCGACGACCTCACCGCCCTGCCGGACCCGGCCTACGCGCTCGTCACCTGCCGCCTGGTCTACCGGTGGATGGACGACAAGGCCGCCTTCGTCCACCGCGTCCGCCGGCTCCTCGCGCCCGGCGGAGTGTTCTGGGTGGTCGCCGAGATCGCCGGCCGCCGCACGACCACGGACCCGGCCCTCCAAGAGCTTGGGATCACCCCTGCCGAGGCTGAGCTCCTCACGACCGGCTGGTCCGTCGTGCGCACGGCCGACCTCGACGTGCTCCGCTGCTACGCGCTGCGTCCCTGACCCCGCCCCCGCACTGTGATGGAGGACCTGGTGACCATCGAGAACGACACCGTCGCGATCTGGAACACCTATGGCGCTCACCAACTGGCCAGGGGGCTTGAGCTGCCCGAGCTGGACCGGTGGGACTGGGGAATCCCGGACACCGGACCCGGCATCAAGGCCCTCGGGGAGGTCGCGCGGCTGCGTGTCCTCGACCTCGGCAGCGGGCTCGGCCGCCACGCCGCACGGCTGGCCGCCCTGGGCGCCGACGTCACCGCCGTGGACGTCTCCCCCGCCCAGCACCGGCGCGCTCTCGCCCGCTATCCGGGTAACCAGGGTCTGCACCTGGTGTGCGCCGACGCCGTGGCCCACCTGTGCGACGCCGATCCGTACGACCTGATCTACTCCGTCGGCTCAGTGCCGTACCTGGACCCGGACCGGCTGCTGCCCGCCCTGGCCAACGGCATCAGGCCCGGCGGGCGCCTGGTCTTCTCCGCGCTGCACACCAACTCCCACGGCTCCGGACCCTCGACCGAGGCGGCCCCGCGGCCCGAGATCCTTCGACTGCCCGGCACCACCGAGGACCACTCCGTGGACATGTGGGTTCTCACGCCACAACTATGGGAGGACCTCCTGGTCCAGCACGGTCTCACCATGGAATCGGTCACGGCGATCGACTCACCGACCCCGGAGAACCCGCTCTCCTACCGGCTGTACGCGGGCCGCCGCCCCCAGCGCGTACCGAGCCGCCCTCGCACCAGCGAGCCGCCCCCGCCGAACACCGCGCTGGGCGTCGGTGTGATCGTGAACGGCCCGGAAGGTGTCCTGCTCGGACGGCATCGGCACCGCACCTGGGAACTCGCCGGCGGGACCGTCGAGCCGGGCGAGAGCTTCGCCGAAGCCGCCGTTCGTGAACTCCGCGAGGAGACCGGCCTCGTGGCCAAACCTGACGACGCGCAGGTGTTGGGCACGCTCCTGGACCGGGTGGGCGGCGTCGCCCGGGTGACGGTGCCCGTCCTCGTCACCCGCTGGTCCGGCATCCCCCACCAGCGCGAAGAGACCATCGGGTCCTGGCGGTTCTGGCCCCTGGACGCGCTGCCCCAGCCGGTGTTCGTACCGAGCGCCCAGTGCCTGACGGCCTGGGACCCGGCCCTCCCGCTCGACCACCCGCCCGCCCACTTCCAGCCCTACGACAGCCCCGGCCGGCCCTAGCCCGGCCGCCACCCACCACCACGTTCGACAGAAAGGGACCACCACCGTGACGCCACCCCCTCCCGCTGCTCCCCGGCCGTCCCTCCTGGGGGTCTTCGGCCACCCGGACGACGAGTCCCTCCTGGCCGGGGGCGTCCTCGCGCAGCACGCCGCTTCGGGCGCGGCGACCGCCGTGGTCACCGCCACCTGGTCCCCCGACAGCCACCGGGCCGCCGAACTCGCGGATGCGCTGTCCATCCTGGGGGCCGGGGAACCGAGGATGCTCGGCTACGCCGACGCTCGCATCCCGGACTCCGCGCCCGACCGGCTCCGGCTGTGCGACGCCCCGCTGGACGAGGTGGTGGGGCTGATCGTCGGACACATCCGCGCCGTGCGACCTCAGGTCGTGGTGACCCACGACGGCTACGGCCAGCTGACCGGACATCCGGATCACGTCCGGACCCACCAGGCGACCGTGCTGGCCTACCACGCCGCCGGCCTCGAGCACCTCCACCCGAAGGCCGGAGCGCCGTGGCGGCCCGGAGCCCTGTACGCGGCCACGCACCCGCACGCGGGGGTGGGCGAGCTGGGACCGCTTCTGGAGCGGGTCGGGAAGAAGGTGCTCAGTGTGCCGGACGAGCACGTCACCGCAGCCGTCGACGTACGGCCGTGGCTCCAGCGGAAATGGGGTGCCATCCTCGCGCACCAGAGCGAAGTGGCCCGGGAACGACCTCTGCCCGGCATCCTGGCCCGCCTGCCGGTCGATACCCGGCACCGGATCCTGTCCACCGAGTACTACACGCGCCTCGACATCAAGCCCGCCGCAGGCGGCCTGACCGAGCTGACGTCCTGACCGGTACGACGATGCCATATGCCGCCAAGGCCCGCCCGGCCACCAGATGAACCTGGTGCCGACCCCACGTCCCCTCCTCCCATGAGAAAGGTCCGTCACCCGTGACCGTGCCCCGCCCCGCCACATCCGACGACGCCGCCGAGATCGCCCGGCTCCGATCGCAGCTGATCCTGTCCGAACCGCTGGACGCGACCTGGCTCACCATCTGCCGGGACCAGCTCGCCGACCGGCTCCGGCCCGGCGGCGACGCTCGCGCCTGCGTCGTCGACGCCCCGTCCGGAGGTCTCGCCAGCTGCGCTCTCGGCCTCATCCACGCCGTACTCCCCGCCCCCAAGTACCCCCGGGGCCTCGCCGCGCGGATCCACGCCGTGGCCACCGACCCCGACCACCGGCGCCGAGGCTACGCACGGGCCGCCCTCGCCGGACTGCTCGCCCGGTTGGAGAAGGACGGCGTCACCCTCTACGAGCTGTACGCCAGCGAGGGCTCAGCTCCGCTGTACGCCTCACTCGGCTTCACCAGCGACCCCGCACTCATGCGGATGACCCGGTTCCCCACCAGCGGGAGCTCCGCATGAGTCAGGGCCCGGCCTGGCTGCCCCCCCCGAGCGGTACGCCGAGACCCTGCCGAAGGCCACGATCTTCGGCTCCGTGTTCTTCACCGACGAACACGATCACCCGGTGCAGCTGAGGGCCGTCTACTCCGCGGTCCACCCCTGGCAATGGCCCGGGGGAACAACCGAACGAGGCGAACGACCGTGGGAGACGGCGGTACGGGAGTGCGAGGAGGAGACCGGGCTCGTACCACCCGGCCCGCCGCACCTCCTGGCGGCGGTGTTCGGCTTGCCCGGGACCGAATGGCCCTACGCCACGGCCGGCTTCGTCTTCGACGGCGGCCGGCTCACCACCGCGCAGATCAGCAGCATCCGGCTCGCTCCGGACGAGCACGACGAAGTCCGCGCGCTGCCGCTGCCTAAGTGGCGGCCACTCATGCCGGCCCGGGACTTCAACCGGCTGACCACAGTGATGAACGCCCGCCGGACCGGCACGACGGCGTACTTCGATTCCTGGGACTGGGAGGTATGAGTGAGCATCCTCCTGATGTCCGATCCACGCGTGGCGACGATCCCCGTCGTGGACCGCGGCGAGCGCCTCTTGGACGTCCGCGCCGACGGCGAGTTGCTGGTCGACAGCCGCAGAGCCGACGAGACGGGCGCCTTCGCCCATCTCCGGCAAGGAGTCCTGGAGAGACTGCTGCACGCCCAGGCGCTCCTGCCCGACGGGCTGCGCCTGCTCCTCATCGAGGGCTTCCGGCCTCCCGCCCTGCAACGACAGTACTTCGAGCAGTACGCGCAGGAGTTGCGCGCGGCCAACCCGACGTGGAGCCCCGAGCAGGTCCGGGAGGCCTCCAGCCGGTTCGTCTCGCCCCCGGATATCGCGCCGCACAGTGCCGGCGCCGCCGTCGACATCACCCTCGTGAACACCGAAGGCATCGAACTGGACATGGGCACGCGCGTGAACGCGAGCCTGGAAGAGAGCGCTGGCGCCTGCAACACCGGCGCCGACTCGATCAGCCACCAGGCCCACACGAACCGGACCACGCTGAGCACCGCCCTGTCCGCCGCCGGGTTCGTGAACTACGCAACCGAGTGGCGGCACTGGAGCCGCGGCGACCGGCACTGGGCGCTCATGACGAACCAGCCCTGCGCCCTGTACGGGCCACGAGAGCTTCCTTGACCATGTCGGCATCAGCCGGCCGAACACCGATCATCCGCCCTACTCCCCGGAGGAGTTGAACGTGCCGCCCACGATACGGATCGCCAATCTCAACGCGTACAAGCTCACGATCGATCAGCCGCCAGAGCGTTGGGAGGCTAGGGCCACCGCGATCAAGGAGATCACCCCCGACGTCCTGGCCCTTCAGGAGGTCCTGGTCGATGGGGCCCTCCGCGACGGGGAGACCGAGCTCGAACGGACCGAGCGGTGTCGGGCCGAGGCCGCCGGGATCATCGAGCGTCTCGCGGCCGACTGCGGACTGACCGCCACGACCGTACGCGCCGACGGAACATCCGGTGGCATCGCCATGGCGAACAACCAGCACCGGGGTTGGTTCACTGCCGTCCTCTGGAATCCGGACACCGTGCGCGCGGTGCCCGGTGGGTTCCGCGCCCATGGCGCGCCGGACTTCTGGCACGGTTTCACCACGATCCAACTCGACATCGGCGCGGCTGTGCCGGTAGTCATCGGCTCGTATCACGGCGACCCGTTCCGCCCGGACTTCCGCGCGGATGAGGCACGGCGGTTGAAGGGGGCGCTCCGCCGCACCGGCGGCGCGAAGCCGGGGTTCGTGCTGGGCGACTTCAACGCTATCTCCGCCGCAACCATTACCACTCCCGACGGCTCGACGTCCTTCTACGACGCCGAGCCGTACAGCCAGCAGGACCATGATGACCTGGAGTACCAGGTGCTGGAAGGCACCATCGGCAAGGGGAATCTCGCTGATCGCCGGCAGACCGAGATCTTGTTGCGCCGGGGCTTCATGGTCGATGCCGCCGCACACCTGGGGGCGCCGTGGGAGCCGACGGTCAGTCATTGGGAGGACGGCAAGGGCGACCCGGATCCGTGGGGGCCGCGCAGGATCGATCTGGCGCTGGCGACCCGTCCGGCCGCCCCCGCCGTGATCAGCTACCAAACCCACCGCAGCCCGGCCGCACTGGCCGCGTCCGACCACCTGCCGATCATTGTGGACGTCGACCCGGCCGCCATTTCCCGTGACCCCGAGGCTTCTGGCGGGTGACACGAGAGGAAGTCCCGGCAATCGTGCCACCGATGACGGTACAGACCTCTGGCGGACCGTGCGGGCCGTGACAGAGTGGTGGTCGTCAGGGGCCGCGAACGCGACCGGGCTGGCCGAGCAGCTCGTGATGAGCGCAGGCGTACGCCCGGTACTCGGGGTACTGCGAGCTGCCCCCGGGCAGGTCAGTCGGCGGGCTGGTCTTCTCGGTAGGACCACACGCGGCCTGCAGTGGAGCCGTCGAGGTAGTCCAGCAGGGGTTCGATCTCAGGGCGGGAGGCGGTGGACGAGGCCAGGACCCTCCTGGCTTCGTCCAGCGGCAGGAGGACGGAGCCGGTGACCTTGCCATCCGGGTCGTGGACGGCGATCTCCCCGTCCCAGTCGGTGCAGTCGAAGGTAAGGACCACCGTGGAGGGGTAGCGGGTGGTCGTGGTGTTGACGAGGTAGGCCAGTGGGCCGACTGTCGCCAGGCGCAGGCCGGTCTCTTCGAGGACCTCGCGGATGAGAGCCTCGCCGAGGAGTTCGCCGCGCTCGACCCCGCCGCCGGGGATGGACCACATCTCCTGGCCGTCGCGCTGCTCCTGAACGAGGACGATCTGGTCTCCGCGTCGCAGCAGGGCTGCGACGACCTGGACGCCGGGGCCGGCGACGGGCGCGGGGGCCGAGGTGGTGGTGGGCTGGGTTGCGGTCATTGCTCACTCCAGTTCGTCTCGCAGGGCCGCTGTGCATCCGGGGATCTGGGTGGGGTCGCGGCCGTGCCAGTACAGGAAGTACGAGAGGTGGATGACCAGGCGGTGGAAGGTGAGGCGCTGCTCGAGCCTCGGGTCGGCCGGCTGGGCGCGCTGCCGCCAGTAGGCGTCCAGCAGCTGTCGGCGGTCCTCGGGTGAGGTGAGGCACCAGCGGTCGATCTTGACGAAGTCGCTGGCGTCCTCCGCCGCGGTGGGCGTGGTCGAAGTCGAGCAGGGCGATCTGGCCGCCGGGTCGGATAAGGATGCTATCGGCGTGTGCTGGCCGAGGCGGGTGAGGAGGTCGTTCAGCTGGCGGGTGCGCGAAGCCGGTGTCGCCGTCGCGCCGGGCCATGCCCACTCCCTGTCGCAGGTAGGGAGTTTGAGTGAGCAGGTCTGTCCCATACATGAGCGAGGGGTGGGGATTTTCTCAACGAGCCCCATCACCCGCTACAAGCCGCACGACGACAAAGCCCTTGCGGACATCGCCGTCCACCCGACCGCGTAGCACGTGTCCTGACCGCCCTGGCACCGGGCGGGGAACCCGTGCCACGGGCTCCCCGCCCCGCCCGCGGCCAGTGGACTGCGGCCCTGTCCTTCGGCGGTGTCCGCCGCATGGCCCTGGCAAGTGCGCGGGGTGTGAGTCCCACCTCCCGCAGCGCTCTCGATCGCTAGGGTGCTTCCGTGACCTGGAAATTCGCCACAAGCCGCATCGGCCACGACGGTGCTGGCGCCCTGACGCTGGAGGTGTGCCATCGCCGGGCGGACTACGGCAACCGCTTCGGCGGGATGTTCTGGCTCAGCAGCCCACCGCTGCCGGTGCAGTCGCCAGAGCTGGAAGTGTTCTGCCCCGTGTGCACGGCGGACCGAGGTCTGACCGTCTCCGGCGTGTGGGGCGGCCCTGCCCAGCTGACCTGTGTGTGTGGTCACTCGTGGACGCCCCACCTGCCCGGACTCACGCCCGAACTGTTGCTGCGGGCGCTGGTGCGCTTGGCGCTCTCATCGAATCCCGGTCCTGGTGTGCCGCTGTGGCGGATGCGAGCCGACCACGACGCCGAGCCACCCACGCCGCTCCAGCAGACTGTTCGTCCGTACCTGGTCGAGGCGGGGCGCGCGCTTAATCGCCGCGAGTGGGTATTCACCGAGGACGAGGGGCGTGTCGCCGCTGACGTGCTGACGCGAGCCGGCTGCACGGTCTACCGGAACGTCAGTGAGCTTCCGGTGGAGGAGCAGAGCGACGAGGCGCGCCTGGCCTGGGTCCGCGACAACCTCCAAGTCCTCGAAGACCACAGCCGGGCGGCCGGTGGACGTCTGGGGACGTTCATGTCGGACTGCGCGGCGGCGCTGAGTCCTGCCGCCGCTCTGACCATGGACGACCTGGAGCCCGGCACGACCTGGTCCGGCCTACCGCCGGTGCTGGACGACGCCCTCCGGGCGCTCGGAGCGGTCCATGTCGTGCTGGTCGCCGGCGCCACGGGCGACGTCGACTACTGACCACCCGGCGTTCCGGTGGATCGTTGTTCCCACGGCAGTCGTCGCCACGGCGGGGGCTGCCAGTCGACCAGCCGGGATGCGGTGATCGTCGCGGTGCTGCGAGTGCTGTCCGGTGCGACCACACGCAGACCGCCGGCGTACGGCAGGACCGTGTCCGGGCGGACCCGCACGCGGGCAGAGCCACCGCCGGGCTCGGTGAGGTGCCTGCGGCGGAGCGTCACCCACGCGGTCCAGGCACAGAGGGCTAGGCCAGCCCAGACGGACTGCCCGTCCTCGGTTTCCAGTTCGGCGAGCAGGGACTGCCAAGACCCGTCGGGGCGCCTGACTCCGTGCTCCAGGAGGACGGCGCACCGCCGTGGCGAGACGATGCCGACGACGTTGTCGGCCAGCAGCTTGTAGAGCAGCCGGCCGAGGGGGATCTCGGCCGGGATGCCGTCCAGGCCGGGCAGCGCTGCCAGGAGGAGGCCGTAGGCGATGCCGTCGTACAGGCCGTTGGCAACGCCGGGGCCGGCGGCGGTAAGGCCGAACGACACGACCGCGTCGTCCCAACCGCCCTTCCCTCCGCCGCCGTACAGCACTTCGTTGTTGCTGGGGTGCAGGGACAGGTGGACGATCGGGACCGACGCCGGTCCGCGGTCGACTACCACCGCCGTGACCCAGGCAGAGGATCTGCCATCGAGTACGGTGCTGCCGGCCAGCGCCGCCGGCACTCCGCGGTCGGGCCGATTCCGCAGCATCTGCGCGAGCGCGTGGCGGCGCGCGTCGACCGCCAGGGTCGATCCCGGGGGCACGGCCTCGCGGTGGCAGGCCAGGACGCGGCCCACCTGCCGGGCCGCCTCGCCGCCGTCGCCGACGGCCGCCGCGACCTCCTCCAGCGACACTGTGATCAACGGCGAGCGGAGCCCGGTCTGCGTTGGAGGGAAGCGGTGCAGGGCATCGGCGAGCAGCCGCACGGCCTCCTCGCGGCCCGGCACGGAGCCGATTCGATGTTCCGCCCAGGCCGTCAGGTGCTCTGCCCATTCCAGGCAGTGATCGAGCCCGCTGTCGACGGCCAGCTGGCCGAACAGCGCGTCGTCCGGTTCCATGCCGCTCCCCTCGAGCGGGCCCGGCGTCACAGGCGGAACGGGCTGGTCGGCCTGAACAGGGTGTCCAGGCCGGCCAGAAGAGCGGGCCCGGGTACGTCGTCCCCGCGGGCGGGGAGTTCGGTGCGCAGGTGCTGCCACAGGCGGGCAACGGGGTCGTTCGCGTCGGCGAGGTCGTGGCCCAGGGCAGCCAGGCGCTGTTCCCAGCGTGGTGGCACGCTACCCACGTCCTCGCCGTCCCGTAGTGCCGCGAACTCCCGAAGCTGCTCGATGCCCACCTGATCCGGTTGGGTGCTCTGTTCGTCGGCGAGGATGTACAGCGCCACGGTCACCGCAGCGCACCCGTCGCGCAGGTTTCCGTCGCGGTTTGCGTACTTGCCAACCCGGGATCCGACCAACTGGATGGTGCGCTGCCAGGCGGCCTGCCACGTGCCCGGGCCGCCCTCGCGCTGCCAGTCGCTCAGGTAGTCGATGACCGGCCGTCGGCGCGGGGCGAACTTGTCGCTCTGGGTGCGCAGACGGGTCAGCAGGGTGCGCACGGCGTCGGCCAGGCGCAGGCCGTCGGCGCTGCCCGCCGCAGCTGGGTCGGCCAGGACGAGCGCGCTCTGGACCAGCAGGAGCTCTGTTTCGTAGCCGGGGTGCCGGGCCGGGAGTCGGGGCGCGAGGGCGGCAAACAGCGCCTCGGCCAGGTCTCCGGCGGCGGGGTCGGCGCCCTCAGCGATCCGCACCTCCGCGTGACTCGGTCCGTCGTACCAGGGGCGGCTGGCCTGTTCCTCCTGATCATGGAGGCAGGCGTTCAGGAGGCGCTCGGCGCGTCGGGCCGGGTAGGCGGGGTCGACCTCGGTGAGGACGAGGTGCTGGAACAGCTGGCGGCCGGCCAAGCCCGACGGGCCGTCGGGCGAGGTGGTCGTGGTCCCGCACGAGCAGTGCAGCGTCAGCGGGTCACCCCACACGCCCTCGGCCAGGAAGTCGTCGGTTGCGCCGCACCAGGAACATGCCAGAATCTCCAGCCCCGTCGACGGCTCGTAGCGCGGGGTCGCGAGCGACGAGTCGTCGGCCTGGATCTCGTTCCAGCGCTCCGCATCGGCATCGAAGCGACGCAGCACGATACGCCCCAGCGCGAACTGCCAGCGGTGGCCTGGGTCGGTGCTGGGCGGCGGTCCCTCAACCGACGGCTCGACTCGGTAGCCGATGTCCCGCAGGAACATCGTGCGCCGACGGGACGCCAGCACATCCACGTCGGCAGCGTCATCCGGGACGGCGAGGATGTCCGCGATGTGAGCCAGGGTGCAGCTGTGGCGCCCGTTGCCGTCGCAGCAGTAAGCGTGGTGGGCGCCTACGATCTGTCGGGCGGCCTCCACGAGCACCACCAGTGGGTCCGGTTCGTGCTCATCGACCAGCAGGACTCGGCGCAGGCCGGCCGCATACCCGGTGGCGCCGAGGGGGAACGCGAACTCGGCGATCAGGCGGTCGCATTCGACGGGGTCGGCAAGCACCGACAGTACCTCGGGGTAGCACAGACTCGGCAGCGTGTCCCCCGTGATGTCCTGGCGGACGCCCTGCTGGTGCAGGGAAGCGCCCAGCAGGAGGGAGACCGCGTCGTCCCAGCCCGGCACCGCGACATCGTCCTGGTTCCCGGCCGCCCGCTCCTGGATCTGCTCCCAACGGAGCCGGAGTCGTTCGGCGTGGCGGGGCACGGCTTGAGCCCACCAGTAGGCCATTAGAGCGGCCGTGGCCACGCTTGCCTCAGGCAGGGACTGGCCGCCTCCGATGCCGTCCTCCTCGTTCGCGACGAGCAGGAACCCGGCGAGGCACTCCAACGCGCTGTCGGCGACGGCGCGCCGCCGGTCGTCGGTCATCGCCTCGCACGCGCCGTGGATGTCGCGGCCAGCGCGCAAGATCGTGGCGAGCTCGCGGAACTCCGGAGTCCCCGGGCCGCCATGGTCGTCCTGGAGCATGTGGGAGGGCAGGTCTCCGCCGCTGACACGCAGTGCGATGAGGCACGCGGTCTCGACCAGTCGGACAACCGCCACGGCGTCCTGGCAGGCTGCGTCCAGCAGCCGGTCTCGGCACTCGGCGCAGCCCTGCACCGTGGCGGCTGCCAGCTCGCCGATCATCAACAGGTCTACTGGCCGGCCGAAGGAGTCCGTCTCGCCCCCGGGCAGTTCCTGCAGGCCGTGCCAGTGACGGTCCACGACAGCCCCCTTCTTCTTCGCGGATGATCCACGGGCTCCTGGATGCCCGTAGTGGTGGTGCGGTCCAGGTTCACGCAGGCTACCTCGTGGCTGCCCCCCCGGTACGGCGGTCGCGTTCGGCTTGTCCCCCATGCCGAGGAACAGGCCGTCGACGCCCGGCACGGCGGCGATCGCCTCGGCGTTCTCGACGCCGTGGGCCGTCTCGATCTGCACGACGCACAGCACCCGGTCGTTGGCCTGCTCGAAGTAGCCGGGCAGGTCGCTGAAGTAGCCGGATTCCCGCACCGGGTTGACCCCGCGGCGGCCGGCCGGCGGGAAGCGCGTCGCTGCGGCCACCGCCTCGGCTTCGGCGCGGGTGCTGACCTTGGGCACCATCACGCCGTCGGCTCCGATGTCGAGGGCGTGCTCGATGGCGTGCTGATCGTGCGAGGGGACTCGCACCAGGACGGATACTGCTCGGCCGGCGAGGGCCTTCGTCATCCGCAGCACCTCGGGCCTTCCGAGCGCCCCGGCCTCCATGTCGATCACGACGAAGTCGAGCGGGAGCAGCCCGCACGGCTCGGCGATGCCGGGCTCGCTCCAGAGCAGGAACAGACCGAGCAGACTTGGATCCAGCCCGTCCACCGGCCCTGGCTGGCGACGGAGCTGCAGTCGGCTTGAGAGGCCGTTCGGTGCGCTTCGATGTGCAGACAGACCGGCCACCCGCCGGACGCGGGGAGTCCTGCCGGCCGAGCGAGAGGATCAGGAACAGCGGGTCGGCGGGGCGGGAGTCCAAGCGGAGCTGGAGCGCATGCGGGGCTTGGTCAGCGGCGAGCGGGCGCCGCAGGCGTTGAGGGCGATCAGCAGCACGTCCTCGGTGTTGACGTTCCACTGCTTGGCCACCTTCTCCAGGTGGCCGACCGATTCGAGCATCTCGTCTTCTCCTTCGCGCAAGTGGCGTGCGGGCGGGACGTGGCCGGGCGGCCGCGTCCGCGAGGAGCGGTCGTGCGATGTGCGGTGGTGCGGGCCCGCCGTCAAGCGGCGGCCGGGACGAGCGGCAGTTGGACGACGATCGACTTGCCGCCCGTGGCCTTGTCGCCGACGACGTCGTGGCTGCCGTGGGCCTCCTCGACCAGGCCCTTGACCAGGGCCAGACCCCAGCCGCCCGACCCGTGCGGGGCGGGCAGGGCCTTGGGTCGGTAGGGGTGGGCGTCCGTGACGACCAAGGTCAGCTCGGCGGTGTCGGCACTCAGCTCGACCTTCGCGGTCGGCGAGAGCACCGCCGCATGCCGGGCGACGTTCGTGACCAGCTCGGTGACGATCAGACAGGCGATGAACACCAGGTCCTCGTCCAGCCCCCAGGCGACCAGGACCTTCCGGGTCTCCCGGCGGGCCACCGGAATGTGCTCCTCGGTGGAGAGCACCTGGAAGACGTGGCTCGTCGCACTGGTGGACATCACAACCCCCTCCCTCCGGGCTGCTGGCCGACCCGGACAGTCACCGAAGGTAAGGGAGGGAACACACTGCGGTATTCACGGCTGTGAACTCCGTGTGCCCTGACAGCGACCAGGGGCCCTCCCGGCGGAAGAGCCCCTGGTGGAAGGACGGACGGAGCGGTCGGTCGAGTACGAGTGAACGTGCTCAGCCGAGTACGACTCCAACGTGCCCAGGCGGGCGGTCAGAACTCCCGCAGCGTCCAGGCGGGGTCGAAGTCCGGATGGTGCGGATAGGTCATGGCCAGTGCGCGGACGGCCTCCCGGAGGGCGGCCTTGCGCTCGGAGCCGGCCGGGGCCGCCTCGAACAGGTCGACGATCAGGCGCCGGGAGTCGATGTTGGCCCGTGCCCGATTGGGGTGCCAGGTCTGAAGGTGGTCGGCGACGTGCCTCCAGGTCTGCACGACCTCCACATCGTGGTCGTCGATGACGGTGCCGCTGCGGGCCGGGCGGTGCCGCCAGCCGGTGCCGTCGCCCGAGCTGCCCTCCTCGTCCTCGTCGAGGCGGGCGTGGACGAAGGCGGCGAGCGGGTCGTGGCGGCGGTGCGCGTGCGGGCGGGCTTCAAGCTCCGGCCCGGCCTGGGAGCGGTCCGGCGCGTGCTCGGGGCAGTAGGTCAGCCAGCCGGTCCGCCCGCGCATCAGCGTCCCCTCGCCCGGCTTCACCAACCCCCGGCAGGTCGGGCAGAAGTCCTCGTACTTGTTCGTCGCCACCGGCCAATTGTGCAGCTCAGAACTGCAGGCCCATGCGGTGGGCAAGCCCGCGAAGGTCCCGGGCGGCATGTGAGGGCAGCTGGCGGTCCAGCAGGTCGGAGACGGTGTCGCGGACGAGCGCGTTGGCGTGGATGCGCTGGGGTGCGACGTGCTCGGCGGCCAGCAGGGATGCGACCGCCTCGGTGTCCCGCCCGCGCAGGTGTGCGAGCGAGCGGCCCAGGTCGGCGCGGAACGCGGCCTCCCGGCCCGGGGCGGCCAGGATCTGCGGGCGGACGCCGCCGCCGGCCTCGACGGCCTGACCGTGCAGGCCGAGGTCGGTGTTCAGGCTCACCTTGTGGATGCCGACGTTGGTGGGCCCGAAGTTCAGGTGCCATGCCTTGGTCTCACCGGTGCGGGTGGCCAGGCCGGCGGCCTCTGCGAGGTGCTGGTTGACCTCGCGGGTCCGCTCGGCGCCCGAGCGGCGGACGTCCTGGGTCAGACAGGTGGCCTGGATCAGGTGGAGCTCGCCCAGCAGCGCGTGCGCGGCCGGGTTCATCAGGTGCCGCTCGACCTGGTCGGCGGCCTGCCCGGCTCTGACCAGGGCCTGCGTGGGGCTGCCGGCCGACATCAGCACGTGCGTGTGGAAGAACCCGGACAGCGCGTGGTAGATCGGGTCGTCCAGCTCGGCGATCGCCTCAGCCGCCCGGGTGACCGCGATGAACGCCAGGTCGGTGTAGCCGAGGTTCTTCAGCAGCAGCGTGCAGGCCGGGTGGTAGGCGTCTGCCAGCAGCCGCAGCAGTCCTGCCCGCTGGGCGGAGGCAGCGGTGTCCACTGCGGCGTGCAGATCGCTCAGCAGACGGGGAAGAGCCGCGGCGACCTGCCCGTACTCGCAGGCGTGATAGAGCCGGTTGGCGTCCCTGACCCGCTCAGCCAGCCGGCTGGCCGGACCGGCCGGCGGACCCTGGTCCGGCGGCAGGCCCAGATTCATGCCCATCAGAGCCAGGCGAAGCGCCGGAATCGACTCATGCGCGCTCTCGGTGGACGGGTCAGCAGGTGCGAAGGGCTGCCCTGTCAGCTCGGAGGGAGCGATCTGCAAGGCCTCGGCCAGGGCGGTGATGTGGCCGGTGCGCTCCAGGTGCCGCTGCCCGTTCTCCACCATCGACAGGAAGCTGGCCGACAAGCCCGACAGGCCGGCCAGCGTTCGCAGGCTCATCCCGCGGCGACGGCGGGCCGACCGCAGGCGCTCGCCGATCTGCTGGATCTGCTCTTCGCTCATCGCGCCCCGCCCTCGCAGTCCTGTGGCTCAGCCGTAGCGTAGGGCGACCGGACGGCCCGTCAGGACAGGATTCCCCGAACCGAGTGGTCCAGTCACAGCATTCCGGCCCGGGCAGCGATCCGCCGGACCGCCTCCGCAGCCGCCGGGCTGCCGGTGCGGGCGGGCAACGCGGCCAGCAGCTCGCGGGCGAACGGGTCGAGATGGACCCGCAGCGGCGCCAGCTCCTCGGCAGCGGCGAGGTGGGCAGCCGCCTCCTCGGGGTGGTCGAGCCGGGCGTGAGCCGAGGCGGCGGCCACCATCACCGAGGCTCGCCCGGCCGGCTCCAGGGCGTCCAGATCCGCAGACCGGGCGTGCTCGGCCACTTCGTCCGCCGATCCGCCCTCCGCGGCGACCGCGACCCGGGTGGCCGCGACCACCGAGAGCATCCGGGCGTCCTCCGCCCGCTGGGCCACCTGGTGAAGCAGCCCGTCGGCCGTCTGCCGTCGCCCGGCGGCGGCGTGCGCGAGTGCTTCCAGCAGCGGCAGGTTCCGGTCGCCCCCGGCGGCCTTGGCCCGTTGGGCCCGGGCGAGGGCATACTCCGGCAGGGCCATGTCGATCAGCAGCCGGGCCTCCTCGACGAGGACCGCCACCGGCTCGGGGCCGCCGGGCCGGGCGGTGTGCAGCAGCATCCACGCCAGATCCCGATAGCCCAGGCGCCGCAGCAACCCGGCCGCCGCGACGTGTCCAAGCACTCTGAGATCCGCCGCCCGCTGCCTGCCGGCGGCCGACGGCGCCGCCGCCGCCGCCGCGATGCTGTCGGCCAGGCGGATCGCGCCCGGCAGGGCAAGCGCCAGCGCGTACTCGTCCCCGGCCGCCTCGGCGGCCAGGACCCACGAGGTGCGGGCGTCGAGATCGTCCACCGACCCCGGCAAGGACTCCGGTGCGGATTCGGCGATCTCGCGCCGCAGCTCGAAGGCGACGGCCCGCACCGCCGCGTGCTCGGCACCGGCTGGCGGGTAGGGCTGCCCGGTCAGATCGGTGGGGTCCAGCCGCAGGGCCCCGCTCAGGGCGGCCAGCTCGCCGCGGCGGTCCACCCAATCCCGGCCGTTCTCCAGGACCGCGATGCGGCCTGGCGGGATCTGGGCCCGCGCGGCGAGTTCGCCGACGCTCACTGCCCGTCGTGTGCGCCAGGCGGCCAAACGCCCGCCTATCGGGCTCCGGCCGTCCTGATCGCCGTGTTCGTCGTGCCTCACGGGGCTTGCTCGATCCTCTGCCGTCACGTCCACTGCCAGCCGAAGGCAGGCTCCCTCCGACCAGCGGAGGCCCCCGTGCGAGCGCATGTACCCTTCGCCCGCACCACAGTAATGACCCCGACTCACCTGAAGCGAACGCTCCCGCAGCACGAGACGGGGATCCTTGTGATGCGCGGCCACGATCGACGGCGGACCCCGGCACTCGGCCGATCGTGGATCTGTCCGCCGACGCGCGGACATCAGCACGACGTTCCTGCCTGCGGCCGATCAACGGCCGCAGCTGTTCTGGTGTCACCTCAAAAGCGACACTCCGCCCCAAGAGTGTCGGCCGGGCCGACATCTTGGTCGTCCCAGCCGACACGCTCCTCGGGGACTGGCTGGAGGGGAGGTCAGCGCCGGGTTGGTAGGACCACCACGGTGCCTGCGGCCTCTTCGAGCTGGTGCCGTAGTCTCCGGTTGTCCTCCTCCAGTTCCGCGTTTCTCAGTGCGAGGACCTGGATCTGGTTGGCGTAGGTCGACACGGTGTCCAGGAGCTCCCGCAGCGCAGTGGCGTGCTCGCGGCGAAGCGCGCGTTCGTCCTTGCGTAGGCGTGCCACCTCCGCCCGGAGCTCGTCGGGTTCCGGCCGCCGGGTCTGGGGTGCCTCAAGGATCTCCTTGATGGCCTTGGCCACCGGTGAGCGGCAGTAGGACGCCCGTGAGACTCCGGCCTCGGTGCAGATGTTCACCACCGTGACCGCCCCGTCGGTGATCTCCGGGGTCCCGTGCATCAGCCTCTCGAACGCCTCCATCAGCGACCGGTCAAGGTCCGTCAGCGCAGAGCCGTCCTGCGACAGCTGGACAGCTGCAAGCCCACCACCTCGTCCACCGTGCGGGTGACCACGCGCTCCCCAGCGCGCAGTCTCGATCCGGGCGGGCGGGGATCGGGCCAGCACGTCCTGGTGCCGCTCTTGCGAGTGCGTGCAGGTTCCGCGGTCGACCCGGCGCTCAGATGCCAACTGATTACCGCTCTCATCCTGGCCACCCGCGCGGGCGGCCAGGATGAGCTTTCTATGCACACAACCCGTGCGCTTCTCCTTCTCCGAAGGCTCCGTGGCCCTCGGCCGCCCCGCCGTGACCCGTGACGCCGAGTAGCGCCAGCAGGTCCGCGGTCACGATGCGGTAGGCACTGCCGAGTCGCAGGACGCGGACGGGGTACTCGCCTGCCTTCGCGAGCGCATACCCGGTGGACCGGCCGATCCTCAGCGCGCGGTTGGCCGTGTCGAGGTCGATCGCCACCGGAAGGGCGAGCAGTTCGGGCGCGCTCATGCCGTCAGAGGTGGGTGCCGTCATGATGCTCTCCTGGTCGCTAGACGTGCTGCGGTGATGCCGTCAGTTTGTATCACGGAGTTGCGGCAGCACTTCTTCTGATCGTAAAGTGCATCCATGACCCCAGAGCATTGGTCGACGACCTTCACCACCCGGGTAGCACAGTCCATGCGCGAGGCCCGGAAGGCGGCCGGCCTCACGATGTCGGCGGTCGCGGACGGCTGCGCCGCCCGAGGCCTGCCGGAGATCACCGATCAGACGATCAAGAACTTGGAATCAGGACGTCGGAGCACCATCACGCTCACCGACTTCGCTGTCCTCGCAGACGTGCTCGGGGTGCCACCGATCACCCTGCTGTTCCCTCTAGGTTCCGCCGAGACCGTCGAGGTTCTGCCTGGCCAGGAGGTCTCCACCTGGGATGCGCTCGCCTGGTTCACCGGGGAGACACCGGCCGCGGATCCGGCACCGCCGGGGAGCGCTCGCGACGTGCTGGACACCTTCCGGGCCCACGCCGACCTCGCCGCCGCAGCCAGAGCATCCGCAGCACTGGCAACGGAGCGGCGCCGGGCCGCGAGCACCACACCGGCTCCGGATCGCAAGGCCGCTCTTCTGGAACTGGCCGCTGGTTATGAGGAGTACGCGGGCGCCGACCGCAAGGAGCTGGCCTCCTTCCGGAAGCGGATGCGTGAGCGGGGTCTCATCCCGCCCGTGCTCCCCGACGATCTCTCGGCCGTCGATCAGGCCGAGGACGCAGTACGCACAGAAGACAGCGAATGAAGGAAGCTACATGAAGGAACCCATACGCAAGATCACCCACAAGGATGGGAGCGTTCGGTACCGCCTGGTTGTCGACATCGGCGTCAACGCCAACGGTAAGCGCAAGCAGCTCACCCGGACCTTCAAGACCAAGAACGAGGCGCTCGCCGAACTCTCCCGCATCCGCCACGAACTGGGCGCCGGCACGTTCGTCGCCCCCAGCAAGATGACGCTCAACGGCCTGCTGGACATCTGGCTGAAGAGCGCGACGCGCGACATCGAGGAAGGGACCGCCTCGAACTACGAGAGCGCGATGGTTCCGGTGCGCACCCACAGTGGCGACAAGGAACTCCAGAGCCTCACCGAGGAGGACATCGAGGCCCTGGTCGACTGGATGCTGACGAGCGGCCGGCGTCGCGGCGGAAAGCCGGGGACCGGACTCGGCATCAGGAGCGTGCGGCTTGCGCTGGGCCGTCTGCGTGCCGCCCTGAACCTCGCCGTCCGGCGCGGGCTGATGGTGCGTAACGTCGCCCAGCACGTGACCATCTCCCGTGAGGCCAAGACGAAGGCGGAGGCGGCCAAGCCGAAAAGCGTCCACGCGCGTGCACGGTCCACTTGGGCTGACGGAGGCCCAGGTGATATCTCGGCCAGAAAATGTCCGACTCCGTCCGTAGGCGCTCACCGGCAACCAAAATGGCTGGTCCCAAAGTGGTCCCAAGGCCCGGCAACGGGTCCGGATACGCCGAGTAACCGCACTCCAGCCAACGCTCGCCCCATGCCAATGACTCCGTCTGGGAGAGCGGCCTGCAGGCTCACCTATCGCGGGGCATCCACGGGCAGTCAAAGCCACCTACCCGCCAACTACGTTCCGTGATCTCCGGGGCGGCGTGTCGTCCTGCGCGTGTCATCGCCGACCAGCCTCGGCGGCGCTGCTGGAATCGAGCGGATCCGTGTAAGCGTCGCCTCGGCTGGCGCTCATCGGCGAAGCTGGGACTGAAGCCGGGTTTGCCGGTCCGGTGGCCTCAACCGGCCACCACTGTCTCCGATACGGTCAGCCTCATGACACAGACCTTCGCCGCACCCGCCGATGCCGCTGAAGCCATCATCAGGGAGGTCCTGCAGATCCGGGAAGACGCGCGGCGGCAGGCACACGATGTCAGCCACCACGGTGGTGGAGCCATCCAAGACATGGAACACACACTCAGCGCCATGCGCGAGGACGCGATCCTGCGGTGCCTGGGCCACCTTCTGGGCGTCACGGACAATGCCTCCGTCGACAGCTATGTCATGAACTGGGCTGCAGCGCGTGGAATGGATCTGGGTGAGACGTCGGTGCGCGTTCGGGAGTCACCGAACGCCAGCGAGCTCTACAAGCGGCGCGCACAGGCGCAACTGCTCGACGTACTTCGCGAGACGGGCGACGCCGGCATCCTCAAGACCAAGCTCCTGCCACTGATCGGGGAGGCAGACAGGAGCGCGTGGCGCGGAAGCAGTCAATGGCTCGAGGAGTGGCTCGGCGACGGTACCGTGATCGCTCGGCAGCGCGGTCGCAGCACCATCTACGTACACCGTGACTTCGCCGCCCCCAATGTCGCTCACGGCCTGCACCCGTTCGGGGATGTGGCGACGGACGCCAGCTGACTGCTCGTTAGGACTCCGCCATGTCTGGTCACCCCACCACCGGTAGCTCCGAACGTGCTCGCGCGCACCGTCTGGGCCGCCAGCTGCGAGCACTGCGAGAGGCACACGGCTTGACCCGACCCGAGTTGGCCTCCGCAGCCGGTGTGCCCCTGCGCACACTGTCCCGTCTGGAGACCGAGTGCGTGGCGCAGCCCGGGCTGTTCACCGTCGCGGCGTTGGCGCGGGCCCTGGAGGTGACGGTGGACGAGCTGGTGGCGGTTGCGGGTCCGGTACCGGGCCTGTGGTCCACGGGTTACGAGGGTCGCACGATCGACTCGTTCGTGGCGGCGCTGGTCGATGCGGGTGTGGACGCGGTGGCGGATGTCCGGCTGACGCCGATCAGCCGCAAGCCCGGGTTCAGCAAGTCCCGGCTGAGTGCGGCTCTGGCCGAGGCGGACATCTCCTATCTGCACCTGCGCTCCCTGGGCAATCCGAAGGACAATCGGGCGCCGTTCTGGGACGGCCGCGTCGACGAGGGCCTGGCGGCGTTCGCCGGCGTCCTGGCGGCGGAACCGGCCCGCCGGGAGCTGGAGGAACTGGCTGAGTTGGCCGTCGAGCGTTCGGTGGCGGTGCTGTGCTTCGAGCAGGACGAGAGCCGCTGCCACCGCCAGGCCGTCCTGGCCGAACTGCACCAGCGAACCGCGCTGCCCGTCGCCGCCCTGACCTGATCCGCTTCAACTCCCGGCCCAACAGGCACCCTTGCGCTTTCGGCACCGTGCCCGCCCAATGGTGACAGGAGTCGGACCAGGGGGCTGGCATGTCGGCATCGGGCTGGGAACGAGCACGGATCCTGATCACCGTCAAGACGTATCCCGACGTCTCGCACAAGTACCTGGAGACCTGCTGCGTCGCCGGCATCCGCCTGGACACCGACCCGGTGCGGCATGTGCGGCTCTTCCCCGTCCCGCACCGGCTGCTCGACGAGGAGAAGCAGTTCGGGAAGTACTCCGTCGTCGAGGTCGACGTCCGGCGTCACCATGCCGACCGGAGACCGGAGAGCCTGAGACCCAACCTGGACACCCTCCGGGTCGTCGACACGGTCAGCAGCCGGAACGGCTGGGCCGAGCGCCTCGACATCGCCAGACCGCTGATCCAGCCGTCCCTGTGCGCGATCAAACGTCTCCAGACCGCCGACGGCACCTCCCTCGGGCTCTTCCGTCCCGCGCGCATCGACTCCTTCCGCCTCGCCGACGCCAGCCCCTGGAGCGCGGAGCAGCACGGCATCGTCAACCAGACCGACGTGCTGCACCCCGACCACCGGCCCCTCGAATGGGTTCCCTACGAGTTCCGCTACCGCTTCCGCTGCGAGGACGACGCCTGTCGGGGCCACAACATGGGCCTGCACGACTGGGAAGCCGGCCAGTCGTGGCGCAAGTTCCGCCGCAGCTACCCCTCCGACCGGCTCACCGGCGTCCTGCGTGAGCGATGGTGGACCAGGATGGTCACGCCGGAGCGGGCCACGCACTTCTTCGTCGGCAACATCGCCGCCCGCCCGAGGACGTTCATGCTCCTCGGCGTGTTCAACCCAACGATCGCCGCCCTCACCGCCCCCCACCAGGACGCGCTCTTCTGAGCGCACACTTCGATCCTTTCATCGGTATCGGACCGCGGGCGTGTGCGGCGGCTCATGGGACCAGCCCCGCCACCGCGGAGCCCGACGGAGGCGGCGTGGTCCTGCTCAGCCAGCATCGTGCTCCAGCTCAATCAGACCGGCGCAAAGCCTGCTGGATCACCAGCATCGCCCGGAGGCGGGTACGTGCTCACCAGGCCGATCGGCGGACTGGTTGCCCACGTTTCAACATGGTTACTTCGTTGCGTCGCGGAGAGCGGCCGTCCTAGCGTGCCGGTACGGGGAGTGGCGGCTGCCTCGGCAGCCAGAGGACGTTAGAGGGTTCATGTATCTGGCACGCGTGCAGGCCGAGAACTTCCGTATCTTCGGCGGGCCTGCTACCGACTCGGATCCCGGGTCGGCTCTGGACCTCGCTCTTCAGCCGGGCCTCACCGTTCTGGTTGGAGAGAACGACAGCGGCAAGAGCGCCGTGATCGACGCGATCCGGCTGTGCCTGACGTCGAGCGCCGACTTCACCCGCATCACAGCGGACGACCTCCACTACGGTGCCGGTGGCAGAGCCGACTACCTTCAGATCAGCTGTACGTTCGAAGGCCTCGACGACCAGGAACTCGGCTCCTTCAGCGAGTTCCTGACCGCACTCCCGGGGGAGGCCCCCCGGCTGACCGTGACCCTGCGGGCAGAGCCGTTCGACCCGGATGTGCCCCACCGCATGTCCGTCAGGGTGCGTGCTGGCGAGACCCCGCTCGACGGCGAAGCCCGCGAGCGTCTGCGCGCGACATACCTGCGGCCGCTGCGCGACGCCGAAGGAGAGATGCGGGCAGGCCGCAACTCCCGGCTGTCGCAGATCCTCACCCAGTACCCCGGCATGCACGAGCAGCGGGAGGACGACTTCGACTCCGCCGAGGACAGCGCCGGCACCTTGGTGGGCATCCTGCAGCGCGCCGACCACCACATCAATGCCAACGCCCTGGTGCAGAAAGCCCGGGACGAGCTCAACAGCGGATACCTGAACAGGTTCGCCATCGGCCAGGACACCCTCTCCGGCGCGATCAGCATCGCCACGACCGCATCGCTCCAAAGCGTCCTTGAGCGCCTCGAGCTGGCCTTCGCACCCGACCCCGGCCTCACCGAGTCGACCCGTCACGGCCTCGGCTACAACAACGCCCTGTTCATGGCCGCCGAACTCCTCCTGCTGGGCCGGGAAAGCACCTCCCCCATCCTCCTCATCGAGGAGCCCGAGGCTCACATGCACCCGCAGCTGCAGACCCGCGTCGTCGACCTGCTCCAGGACCGCAGCCGGGGCGAGTCCCCCGTCCAGATCATCGCCACCACGCACAGCCCGCACATCGCCTCCAGTGTGCCGGTGGAGCACCTGACCCTCGTGGCGTGGGGCCGGACGTTCCCTCTCCGGCCGAAATGCACCCACCTCGACTCCGCGGACTACGCGTTCCTCAGCCGGTTCCTGGACGCCACCAAGGCGAACCTCTTCTTCGCCCGAGCCGTCGCCATGGTCGAGGGAGATGCGGAGGTCCTGCTCCTCCCCGCACTCGCCCGTGTCGCCGGCCACTCATTCGCCGAGAACGGCGTCAGCATCGTGAATGTCGGCAGCACCGGTCTGTTCCGCTATTCCCGGATCTTCCAGCGCAAGGACTCCACCCTGCCGCCGGTACGCGTGGCCTGCATCACGGACATGGACCTGGCTCCCGATGGAGCCGACAAGGAAATGGCCAAGGAGCTCACGCGGTGGAGCAGCCTCACCGCGGCGGAGCGGAGCGAACGCATCGTCAATAAGCAGAAGCGCGACGGCGGGGCCGTCCGGACCTTCGTGTCGAACTGGTGGACCCTCGAATACGACTTGGCTCGCGCCTCATGGCCGATGGCGACGCTGATGCACCAGGCGATCAGCGCGGCCAAGCGCTCCAAGTGGCCTAAGGCGGAGGACCTCGTGGGAATCGAGGAGATCGCGGCCATGGAGGTGAAGAAGTGGCGGGAGGACGATCGCCTCTCGCTGGAGGAGTGCGCGCTCAGGATCTACCGTCCGCTGCGCGTGGGAAACACCAGTAAGCCGATCGCGGCCCAGCACGCTGCCCGCCTACTGGAGACATCCGGTATCGCTCCCGAGGACCTGCCGGGCTACCTGGTGGAGGCGATCGGCTACCTGCGCGGGAGTGCCCGGTCGTGACGCTGCCCCTGTCCACCACCGCCCTGGACCGTGAAAGCATCGAAGCCAAAGCCCGGAGCATGGGCCTCGCCCTGACGTCTCCCGAGCAGTTCGCGTTCCTGGAAGCCCGCGGCCCACTGCACCTGCAGGCGGCCCCCGGCTCGGGCAAGACCACCCTCGTCGCTCTGAAACTCGCACTGGTGGCGGACGACTGGTCGTCCGACCGCCAGGGCATCTGCGTCCTGTCCCACACCAACACAGCCACCCAGGAGATCGCGAGCCGACTGACCGGACGGGCACGGCGGTTGGAGCACTACCCGCACTTCGTCGGGACGTTCCAGAGCTTCGTCCACACCTTCCTCGCTCTGCCGGCCCTGCGTTCGTTGAAGGTCGCCACCCGAGCCGTCGACGACCAGGCCTTCGCCGCCCAGGCCCGCAGACTTCTGGATCTGGGCCCGTTCACGACGCTGAGGGCCTACCTGAAACGGCGGAGTGACGGGCTGAAGATGGTCACCGAAGCCACGTACGTCTTCGACCCCGCCGAGCCGGAACTGCAGGTCCGGGTCGACAACCTCAAGCGCGGCACCGCCAGCTACAAGCAGCTGATGAAACTGAAGGAGCACCTTTTCCTGCGTGGTGTCTTCCGCTACGCCGACATGTACGCGATCGCCACCCGGCACCTGCACCAGCACCCCCGCCTGGCCGCCGGCCTGCGCTCCCGGTTCCCGTTCGTCCTGATCGACGAGATGCAGGACACCGGTGAGGAACAGCGCCGCCTGTTGGAAGCGGTGTTCAAGGACGGCACCGTCGTGCAGTGTGTAGGAGACGTCAACCAGCGCATCCTCAGTGCAGATGGTGTCGGACCTGCGGCAGGGAGCTTCCTGTACGAGGAGGCGATGGAGCTCCCGGTTAGCCTGCGCTTCGGCGCGGGGCCCGCGAGAGTGGCGAGCAGACTCGCGGTTCACCGCCCGCAGGAGATCCGCGGCCACGGCCCCGAGAGCGCTCTCGCCCTCATCACCTTCACCAAGGACAGCATCGTCCGGGTCCTGCCAGCTTTCGACGAACTCGTCCGACGAACGGTGCCGCCCGAAGCCGTCGCCGCGCACCCGCCGAAGGTCCTCGGCGCTCGCGAGAGCCCTGGAACCTCACAGCTCTTCCCCCGCGCGGTCGGCTGCTACCTGCCCCAGCCGGATACCGGGACGGCGGTGGAGGTGAGTCGGCTACTGCAGGCCTACCGGCGTGCCAGGGCGGTCCTGCTGCACACCGGCCAGGTCGGCTCAGCGGTCACTGTTCTGTGGGGAGCCGTCCGCGCTCTCCTCTGGGAGTTGCAGGCACCGACCACTCCCCCGACTCTTCCGGATAGTCTGCCGCCGTTCCCCCAACTCGACCGCAGACCAGGCACACCGGGCCACCATCTGCGAGTGCTCCTGGTCAAGGCACTGCACAACGACTGCGACACCCCTGCCGCCTGGGAGGACTTCGTCAACCGCCTCGGGAGTCTGGTGCGGGAGGCCGTCGGCGCACCCGTCCCGATGGACAGAGCCACCTATGCCTTCTGGCTATCCCACACGCCGCTGCCGCAGGCCTCGGAAGAAACTCTCCCATCGATGCTCACAGCTACCGTCGCGAGCGCGAAGGGCGAGACGCACTGCGCGACCCTCGTCCTCGAATGCGCCACCAAGCACGGGAGGAGCCACGATCTCGGCATCCTGCTCCCCGTGATCACCGGAGCGACTCCCGTCGGGAACCTCAATGCCACCGATCGGCATGCCGCGATGACCACCTTCGTCGCAGCCACACGCGCCAGGCACCTGCTCGCGCTCGCCGTTCACGAGGGCCGCGCAAACCCCCACCTCGACGCCTTGGCGCGCGACGGCTGGTCCATAGTCAGCCTCTGAGCGGGCGTGCGGTTCAGCGTGAGACCTGTCCGGGGGCAACAGCGGAGTGGAGTATCGCCGTGCCTGATGGGAAGCCAGGTCGAAGCTCCCATCCCCTGCAGGGTTGATGGTGATAACGGCGGCCTCCGCCAGAATCATCGTGCCCGCCGACCGGTTCCCCATCCGCGCGCGAGGCCGAGATATATGGGGCGCCGAACTCGACGGCACCCGCCTCCTGGTGGGCAGCCCGGCGCTGCTACGCCGGCACGGGGTCGACCTCCCCGAGCAGGCCGCGCTCTGGACCGAGCAGTTGCGCGCCCACGGCGAGACCGTCATCTGCCTCGCCCACGACGAAGACCTGATCGGCATGCTCGGCGTCTCCGACGCCGTGCGTGCTGAGGCCTACACCGTCGTGCGCCAGCTCCAGGACCTCGGTGTCACCCGCATCCTGCTGCTCACCGGCGACGCCCCCGAGACCGCCCAGGTCGTCGCCGACACCCTCGGCATCACCGAGGTGCACGCCCACGCCCTGCCCGAGGCCAAGCTCCAGATCGTCCGCGACCTCCAGACGGAGGGCCACCTGGTCGCGATGGTCGGCGACGGCACCAACGACGCCCCCACCCTGGCACTGGCCGATGTCGGCATCACCATGGGCGAGCACTCCTCCCATGTCGCTCTGGAGGCTGCCCACATCGCCCTCGCCACCAACGACCTGCGCCAAGTGCCCGCCGTAGTGGAGCTGAGCCGCCACACCCTGCGCGTGGTCCGCCAGAACTACGGCCTCGCCACCGGCGTCAACCTCGTCGGCCTGCTCGCCAGCGCCAGCGGCTCCCTCAACCCCGTCCTTGCCGCCCTACTCCATAACACCAGCAGCATCGCCGTCGTCGGCAACTCCGTCCGCCTCGTCAACCACCGGCCCCACCTCCCCAGTGCCCCTGGGCCCGTCCGCCACGCCGCCCCGCTGGAGGACCGTCGGGTGCGCTGAGCCGGGCCCGGCCGCCGTCAGATCCGGTTGCCACGACCGTCGCGTCGACGGCGCCGACGCCCGTGCCGCGGAAGGCCCGAGCCGGCCAGGGGCGCGGAGTCGGGGTGGTCGGCTGCGGCGATCAGGGCGGCGAGACCGGTGGTGACCGGCACCGCGGCCATCGCCTTCGCACTCCTGCACTGACTGAAACCTCCGGCCCGGCCCACCACATGCGACATGCCACCAGCGTCATGACAGAGCGTGACCGACCCGCCCGACGACGCCCTCGCTTCGGATGCGCCATATTGCCTGACGATCAGTCAGATAAGTCAGCAAAAGGTCAGCATCGATCCGATTAGACGCTGCCAAACGCACCCACAGATGGGAATGGCCGCGCTTCGCAGATGCCCTGCCGGACGACCCGGACAGCCGACCACCGACCGGTCCAACAGGTGGCTCCATCTCCAACCCTCCGCTCACCGGAGGACTGCGATGCCGACACCCGCGATCAGGAATACCCGCAGGTCAGCGCACTCGACCACGCGGCTTCAGTTGAAGTGTCGGCAGCTCTGGAGCGCGCAGACGAGCACCGTCGTAACCGTGCACTTCACCGAAACGAGAGGTCTTCTCCCAGTCGTTTCGTGCCTGTACGATCTCATCACTGGATCGGCCGATGAAGTTCCACCACATGACCAGCTTCTCCTCGAACGGCTCGCCGCCGAGGAGGAGGACGGCGGCGTCGGTGCGGGCCAGGAGGGGGAGTTCGCGGCGGTCGGTGCCGAGGTAGAGCATGGAGCCCGGTTCGACGCGGACGCCGTCGACGTCGACGCTGCCGGACATGGCGAGCACGGCGTACTCGAAGCCGGGCTCCAGGGGGAGCTTGAGGTCGGCGCCCTCGGTCAGGGCGAGGTCCGCGCCGACCAGGGGGGTGTAGGCGGTGCCGGGGGAGGTCGCGGTGTCGAGGCTGCCCAGGATGACGGTGCCGCGCAGGCCGGGGGCGGTGACGACGGGCAGGTCGGCGTGGTGCTCGAAGGCGGGGGCGGTGTGCCGGTGGGCGTCCGGGAGGGCGACCCAGAGCTGGGCGCCCTCCAGGAAGCGGGCGTGCGCGCGCGGGGACTCCTCGGAGTGGGAGATCGCACGGCCGGAGGTCATCAGGCCCAGCTCGTAGGGGCGGACGGTCTGCAGGCTGCCGAGGCTGTCGCGGTGCAGGACCTCGCCCTGGTGGAGCCAGCTGACCGTCTGCAGGCCCATGTGCGGGTGCGGCGGGACCTGCATGCCGGGCTCGTCGGCGATGTCGTCCGGGCCGTAGTGGTCGACGAAGCACCAGGCGCCGACCATCCGGCGGCCGAGGTTGGGCAGCAGGCGGCGCACGACGGTGCTCTCACCCAGCGGGACCTGGCGTCCGGTCAGCAGTTCGCGGACCGGTCCGGCGCCGGACTCGCCGCCGCAGGGGGTCGGAGCGGGCTTCTGGTCGAGGTTGCTCATGTCGCGGATCCACCACCGTACGGGTCGGGGCCGGCCGGGGCCGTGCGGTCCGGGCCGGAGGGGCGTCGACAATGATCATCCACCATGCGGGGACGGCGCTCCACCCACTCCGGACGGCCGGCCACCCGGTGAGCCGATCAGCCGGCCACCCGCCCCGCCCCGTCAGCCGGCGCCGCGGCCCGCCAGCGCGCGGCCGAGGAAGGCGACCGCGTCCGGCAGGACCTTGCGCCAGTACGCCGCGTCGTGGACCCCGGGGGTGAAGCGGGCCTGGACGGTGTCGCCGGCCAGTTTGCGGGCCGCGTCGCAGAACGGGTCCTCGGTGCCGCACCAGACGCCGATCGGGCGGCCGTGCGGCTGGTCCTGGTGGAGCAGCGGCTCGTTCTCGCGCCAGTCGGCCTCGTCCTTGAAGACGCCCACCGCCTTGGCGTCGCCCCAGCTGCGGAACAGCGCCGGACTGAGCACCGCGACCGGGCCGAAGCCGGCGCCCCGGTTGCGGGCGTAGCGGAGCGAGCCGAAGCCGCCCATGGATATGCCCATCGCCGCGTCGGGCGCGCGCAGCCCCTGCTTGGCGAGCCAGCCCGGCAGCTCCTCCAGCAGCATCTTCTGCGGGTCGTCGCCGGACGGCGTGCGCCGCCAGTAGGTGGCGTCGCCGCCGTCGACGGCGACCACCGCGAACGGGGGGACGCCGGCCGCGATGGCGGCGACCAGGATCTGCGGCAGTCCGAGGTCGGTCCACGCCTGGGCGGTGGCGCCGCGCCCGTGCAGGGCGACGCAGACCGGCAGGTCGGCCGGGCGGGCGATGCCCTCCGGGACGATCGTGATCATCTTCACCGCGGCGCCGTTCCGGGCCGCCGAGTGCTGCTCCTCGCTGCGGAGCGAGGGGACGACGGCCGTGGCGCCGGACGGTGCCGCCGTACCGGTGGGCGCCGTGGCGGGGGTCGTACCGGCGGCGGAGGGCACGCCCGGGCCACCGGAGCCGCCGGACCGGCTGCCCGAGCCGTCCGAACCGCCGGACAGGGCCACCGCGGTACCGGTGCCGACGACGGCGAGGCCGCCTAGGCCGAGGCCCGCCCTGAGCAGCCGGCGCCGCCCGAGCGTGCCGGGGCCGAACGCCCCCGGGCCGAACGAACCCGTGCGGGCCCGGCCGGTCACGCCGATCACGGGCGGCACGGCGGGCGGCGGCGCCATCACGGGCGGCGGCGGGGCGACGGGGGGCGGCGGCACCGGAACGCCGCCCGCCACCCCGACACCCACCGCTCCGGCGTGTCCACTCCCCTGCTGGTCCAGGTCCACGGTTCTCCCCTCCGACAGTCAGCCGGCACTGTACGTCGGGCCCGGCCCGCGGGCCGCACCGTGTCCGTCACAGCTGATCAACAACTCGTCACCGCGGCCCGGGGGCGGTGTCCCCGACGACTCAGTGCTTGCAGGCCCACCAGGAGTCCGCGGTCGCCGCGTCCGCGAGCGCGCGCAGCTTGGCGACGGCCTCGGCCGGGTCCTCCGCGCCGTACACCGCCGAGCCGGCCACGAAGACGTCCGCGCCGGCCTCGGCGCAGCGCTCGATGGTGCTCGCGGAGACCCCGCCGTCCACCTGCAGCCACAGCTCCAGGCCGTGCTTGTCGATCAGCTGCCGGGTGCGGCGGATCTTCGGCAGCATGATGTCCAGGAACGCCTGGCCGCCGAAGCCCGGCTCGACCGTCATGATCAGCAGCATGTCCAGCTCGGGCAGCAGGTCCTCGTACGGCTCGATCGGCGTGGCGGGACGCAGCGCCATGGACGCGCGGGCGCCCTTGGCCCGGATCTCCCGGGCGAGCCGGACGGGCGCGGCCGCGGCCTCGACGTGGAAGGTGACGGAGCCGGCGCCGGCCTCGACGTACTGCGGGGCCCAGCGGTCCGGCTCCTCGATCATCAGGTGGCAGTCGAGCGGCGTGCCGGTGGCCCGGGCGAGGGCCTCGACCACCGGGACGCCCAGGGTCAGGTTGGGCACGAAGTGGTTGTCCATCACGTCGACGTGCAGCCAGTCCGAACCCCTGACGGCCTCGGCCTCGTCGGCGAGCCTGGCGAAGTCCGCGGACAGGATGCTGGGGTTGATCTGCGCCATTTCCGATGCTTCGCTTCCTACGAGGGTTCCCGGCGCCCGAAACGGCCACCTCGCCCCATCATCTCGCGGGGAGCGGGCGGGAACTGAACGGCGAACCCTCCCCGTGACCCGCATCACACCCGCTCGGGGGTTAACGCGAGCGCCGCCGTGGTCATCAGCCCTGTGAAACCCGTCGTTCGCACCTCCGGCCGCCCTCGTTCCCGCCCCTCTTCCGCCACACATCCTCCGCGGAGCCCGCACCGGAAATCCCCCCGCGGACCCCTGCCCGCTCCGCGGAACCACCCCCTCCCAGCTCCCTCACGCAGTCGCGGAACCACCCCCTCCCACCCCCTCACGCACTCTCCGTGCTCACTCCGAGGAAGGTCCTCCGTTGGCCGATCTGGTCCATCCCGCCCGGGCCCTGTGGTGGCTCTTCGAGCCGGTGCACGCCGTCACCTACTTCTCCCCCGAGGGCCGCGCGGCGTTCGAGGAGGCCGGACTGCGCGGCGGCTGGCGCGGCTACTTCGCCGGGCGGGCGGCGCCGCTGGGCGCGGTCGACGCACCGCCGGTGGTCGCCGCGTTCTTCAACTTCGCGCCCTCGATGGTGGAACGCGCCCTGCCGGACGTCTGGAAGCGGGCGGATCCGGACAGCGCCCTGGCGGCCCGGGTCGCGGGCGCCTCGGCGGCGCTCGCCCGGCTGCTGGAGCACGTGGAGCCGGAACAGGTCGAACGGGTGGCCGACCTGCTGGAGCGGGCCGTCGACCGGCTGGACTGCGCGGGCCGGGTGCTGGCCGCCGCCAACGCCGCCGTCCCCCGCCCGGCCGGCCTGTACGGACGGCTCTGGCAGGCCGCCACCGTCATGCGCGAGCACCGCGGCGACGGCCATGTCGCGGCGCTGGTCTCCGCCGGGCTGGACGGTTGCGAGGCGCTGGTGGTGCGCTGCGCGCTGGACGTCCGCCGCGAGGTGCTGCAGCCGATGCGCGGCTGGACCGACGAGGAGTGGGCGGCCGCCACCGCCCGTCTGGTGGAACGCGGTTGGCTGACGGAGCGCGGCACGATCACCGAGTGCGGCCGGATCCGTCACCAGTCCCTGGAGGCCGCCACCGACCTGGCCGCCGCCCGGGTGTGGGAGAGCCATCCGCGCACCGAACTCGACCGGCTCGCCGCCGCGCTCACGCCGATCTCGGCGCTCTGTCGCAGTGCGCTGCCCCCGATCAACCCGATCGGCCTGCCGGCCACCACGGCCTGACACCGAGGACCTGATCCGTCGACACCGGACGCCCGGCACCGGCCACTTCGACCGCCGGTGCCGGACGGCCGGGCCGATGGCCGGTTCCCCCCAGCCGCCCGATCCGGCCGCCGCTCAACTCCCCGCGTTCGCCGCCCCCGGAGCCCCCGCCGCGTCCGGAGCCCCCGCCGCGTCCGCCGTCTCCCGCTCTCCCGCCCCGGCCGACCGGCCGTGCGCCGGCGGGCCGAGCACGATCCCGCGCCCTGCGTAGAACCGGTCGAACAGCCGCCAGGGCACGTGCGCGTAGGCCTGCGACTCCCCCGCGAACCCGGACGGGTTGTGGATCACCAGCGCCGTGCCGGTGACGCCCACCGCCAGCACCAGGTGCCCGCCGCGCCGGTGCGGCTCGGGCCCCTCGGGTTCGCGGATCGCGGGGTGCACGGACAGCATCACCAGGCGCCCGGCGGTCACCTCCGCCGCCACCTCGTCGGCCGTCAGCTCCCGCGCCTGCGCGGCCAGTCCCCAGCGCTCCCGCACATACGCGGCGAACGGCGTGTGGATCAGCCCGTGCAGCCGCTCGCCGTCCTGCTCGTACGCACCGGCCGCCAGGCACTCCGCGGCCAGCGGGACCTGCGGCGGCGCCACACCCCACCAGCGGTCGAGCGCCATCCGCAGGCACGCCACTCCGCAGAGCCGCCAGGACCAGTACGCGTAGTCCTCCGGCGTCCGCGCCCCCGACTGCCCCCAGCGCGGGTCGTCCGCCGCGCCCACCGATCCGTCGATGATCTCCTGTACCAGCTCCGGGGATTCCCACTGCGCGTAGTACGGCACCTCGTGCACCACGGCCGCCCGGCCACCGCTCTCCACCATCCCCCGACGCTCTCACGCCGCCCGGCCGCCACGGGCCCGCGACACACACTCGCTCAGGCCGGGGCCCGGGCGACCCGCCGAACCCCCGGGGGTCGCCCGGCCTCCTACTGCGGCGCCGACCCGGACGCCGTCCCGCCCCCGGATGTCTCCCCCGGCTCCTTCTGGCTCCCCGCCGCCGAGCGGTAGGCGAGCCGGTCCGACGCCCGGCGCCCCCGGCTCTCCAACGGAAGCGACCCGTGCGCCCCGGCCAGCCCGAACGGCGGCATGTCGAAGTAGATCGCCTCGTACGACCCCTCCGGCACCATGTACGTCTCGTGCCAGAGCCCCACGTGCCCGCGGACCTTCCCGGCGCGTATCTTGCGGTTCACCATCCCCCACACCTTGTGGTGGAAGGCGTCCGGCGCGGACGCGTAGGCGTACAGCTTCTCCTTGGACTCCCAGTACTGGACGATGTAGTACGTCCGCGGCGAGGCGGTCAGGAGGATGCGGCCGCGCAGGCCGCGCTCCGGCTCCTTGGCCAGGTCGTGGAGCATCCGGAACATCGCCGCCATCACCGGCATCCAGTGGTGGACGGCCCAGAAGCGGTTGATGCGCATCCCGATCAGCAGCACCACGGTGTCCCCGGTGACGGCCGCGGTGGTGTATCCCGGAGTCGGTTTGGCGAACATGTGTGCCCCCAGCTCTCTGCTCCACCTATGTAAGCGGCGATTACATCAGCGAGCGGGAGCCCGGTCAAGGCTCCGCGTGCCCTCAAATCCGCTACTTGGAAGGGTGGTTGATGATCAGAACTGACACTCGGTCAGCTCCGGCCGGCGATCCCCTGGCCGAAGGTGTCCAGCACCTGCACCGCCAGCCCCTCCGCCTTCTCCGGCGGCAGGTACCCGTCCACGATCATCTGCGCGAGCCCGTAGACCAGCGCCTGCCCGGCCAGGCCCACCAGGGCCGGGTCCCCGGGGCGCAGCCGGCCCGCCTCCTGGTCCGCGACGATGAAGCCGGTGAGCGCCTCGTCGATCCCGGCGAGCCGCTCCCGCAGCTCCGGCTGCCGGGCGGCGGTGAACACCCGGGAGCGGACCAGCTCGAACCGGTGCGGGTGATGGATGGTGTAGCGGACGAACCCCAGCCCCATCGCCTTCATCGCGGGGCCCTCGCTCCGCTGGATCTCGGCCAGTTGCCACCGTTCGAAGTCGGCCAGCACCTGGTCCGCCAGCTCGGTCAGCAGCGCCTGCCGGTCGGGGAAGTGCCGGAACGGCGCGCCCGGGGACACGCCCGCCCGCCGTGCCACCTCCCGCATGGTGACCTTCGCCTGCCCCTCCTCGTCCAGCAGCGCGAGCGCCGCCGCGACCAGCGCCGCGGGGAGGGACCCGTGGTGGTAACTACTGCGCTCGGCAGGCCTTTCCGTCATGTCAGCCAGTGTTACCACAGCCCACCGGGGTGACCGGCGGGTACGCCGAAGGCCCGCGGCCCACGCGTGCGCGCCGCGCCGAAGCCCTTCGCGCCGCGCCCGGGACCGGGGCACGGCGCGAAGGGCGCGACGAGCGGGATGAGACGAGAGGGACGGGACGAGTGACACCGCGCCGGAGGCCGGCCCGTCCTACCAGGCGTAGTCCTCCGGGGCGGGGCGGTGGCCGGGGAAGATCTCGTCCAGGCGGTCGAGGGTCTTCTGGTCGAGCTTGAGGTCCAGCGCGGCGACGGCCGCGTCGAGGTGGGCGGCGGTGCGCGGCCCGATGATCGGCGCGGTGACCACGGGGCGGCTGAGCAGCCAGGCGAGGGCGAGGTCGGCCGGGTCGGCGCCGAGTTCGGCGGCGAAGTCCTCATAGGCCTGGATGCGCTCGCGGTTGGCCTCCAGGACCTCGCTCGCGTGGCCCATCGCGCCGCGGACGGCGGCGCCCTCGCGCAGCTTGCGCAGCACGCCGCCGAGCAGACCACTGCGCAGCGGGGACCACGGCAGCAGGCCGAGGCCGTAGTGCTGGAGGGCGGGGACGACCTCCAGCTCGATCGTGCGGTCGATCAGGTTGTAGAGGGACTGCTCGCTGACCAGGCCGAGGAAGTGCCGGGAGCGGGCCGCCTCCTGGGCCTGGGCGATGTGCCAGCCGGCGAAGTTGCTGGACCCGACGTAGATGATCTTGCCCTGGGCGACCAGGACCTCCATCGCCTGCCAGATCTCCTCCCAGGGCGTGTCCCGGTCGATGTGGTGCATCTGGTATAGGTCGATGTGGTCGGTGTTCAGGCGGCGCAGGCTGGCCTCGACGGCGCGGCGGATGGCGAGCGCGGAGAGCCGGCCCTCGTTCGGCCAGTCGCCCATCGGCGCGTACGCCTTGGTGGCGAGCACCGTCCGCTCGCGGCGGCCGCGGCCCTGGGCGAACCATCTGCCGATGATCTCCTCGGTGCGGCCCTTCTGGTTGCCCTCCTCGTCGCGGCCGTAGGAGTTGGCGGTGTCGAAGAAGTTGATGCCCCGCTCGTGGGCGGTGTCCATGATCTGGTGGGCGTCGGACTCCGTGGTGTGCGGGCCGAAGTTCATGGTGCCCAGGCAGAGTCGGGAGACGGTCAGGCCGGTACGGCCGAGATGGGTGAACTCCATGCTGCCCACCATCTGCCGCACCGGCCCCGCTGTCCAGCACATTCCCCCGACCGGATAGCAGGTCCGGCGGGTCCGGCGCCCGGCGGGTCCGGCGGGTCGGCGGGTCCGGCGGGTCCGGCGCCGGTCGAACACCGCACCGGCCGGGACAGTCCGGACCGCACAGTCCGGACGACACAGGCCGGACGACACAGGCCGGACGCAACACCTCAGGCGTCGAAGCGGCTGCGTGCGGTCTCGATGTGGTCGAGGTTGCGGCGGGTCCAGTCGCACATCCGGTGGACGGTGTCGCGCAGGCCGAGGCCCGGCTCGGTGAGGGTGTACTCGACCCGCGGCGGCACCACGGGGAACACCCGCCGCTCCACTAGCCCGTTGCGCTCCAGCATGCGCAGGTTCTGGGTCAGCATCTTGTGGCTGACGCCCTCCACCTCGGCACGCAACTCACTGAACCGCAGGGTGCGTTCACCCACGGCCTCGATGATCAGGAGTGCCCACTTGTTGGCGACGTCCGAGAAGATCTCCCGTGCCAGGGAGTCCGCCCGCCGGAGGTCCGCCTCCTCGGGCGAGTCACCGAACTGCTTGGTCACCATGAGGTTCCCCCGTCACTGGAAAGTGCGTTCTTCCATGTCAGCGCTCACTCTCCTACGGTTCCCGAGTAACCACAAGTGACCAAGGACGGGCGCGGGACCGGGGCGGAGCAGGCCCGTTCCGGCCCCCGCTCCCCCCGTAAATCGTTCGTGGCCGGGCTGCCCCGCGCCGTACCGTGGGCCGGTCGATGATCTTGGCCGCCGGGTGCGGTCGCACACGGAGGGACGGACCGATGCAGCAGCACCAGGGGTGGGCCGACGAAGGGTTCGGGGCGGTCGCCGACGCCTTCGCGCGCAACTACGCCGACTTCCCCGAACTCGGCTCCGCCGTCACGGTGTTCGCCGGCGGCCGCAAGGTCGTCGAGCTGTGGGGCGGCGTCGCGGACGAGCGCACCGGCCGGCCGTGGGAGGCCGGCACCGTCGTCCCGGTCTTCTCCTGTGCCAAGGGCCTCGTGGCGATCTCGGTCCACCTCCTCGCGCAGCAGGGCCTGCTCGACCTCGACGCTCCGGTCAGCCGCTACTGGCCCGAGTTCGCGGGCCCGGACGCCGATCCGAAGCGCACGGGCCGGTACGACAAGGACGCGATCACCTGCCGGATGGTCCTGGGCCACCGGGCCGGGCTCCCGGCCCTGGACGCCGCGCTCTCCTTCGAGGAGATCGCCGCCTGGGCGCCCGTCGTCCGCGCCATCGAGGAGCAGCAGCCGCTCTGGGAGCCGGGTACGACCTTCGAGTACCACGGCCACGTCTTCGGCTTCCTGCTCGGCGAGGTCGTCCGGCGGATCACCGGCCTCACCCCGGGCGCCTTCTTCCGCCGGACCATCGGCGAGCCGCTCGGGCTGTCCGCCTGGCTCGGCCTTCCGCCGTCCGAACTCGGCCGCCTGGCGCGGCTGGTGGAGGCCGAGGGCCGCCGCCCGCTGCCCGGCCCGGAGCACCTGCTGACCCGGATCGTGACGATGAACGGCGCGCTCGTCTTCCCCGGCCTGGACGAGCCGCGCGGGTGGAACGACCCGGCGCTGCACGCCGTCGAGCTGCCGGGGGCGGGCGCCGTCGCCTCCGCGACCGGTCTGGCCGGCCTGTACGCGGCCGCCGTCACCGGCGTCGAGCGCACCACGGGCGGGCGGAGCGAGCGACTGCTCTCCCCGGCGACCGTCACCGACGCCGTCCGTGAACTCTCCTCCGGCGCCGGCTTCCTGGGCTTCGACCTGGGCGCCCGCTGGGGCTCGGGGGTCCTGCTCCCCTCGCCGTCGTTCCGGCCGATGCTCGGCGCCCGCAGCTTCGGCAACGACGGCGCCGGCGGCCAGTTCGCCTTCGGTGACGACGAGTTCGGCATCGGCTTCGCCTACACGGCGAACCGCATGATCGGCCACGGCGACGCGCGGGCCGATCGCCTGGTCGAGGCCGTCCGCGACAGCCTCGGCGACTGACCACCTCACCTTGGCGCGCGGGCCCCGGCGCACGGGGCCCGCGCGGCTGCGCGCCCGTACGCCCCCTTTCGGCCTGACGCGTCCATGACTAGAGTCCCGGGCACACGCCGTCGAACCGTGGAGAGCCCCTCATGTGCAGAAGACCGAGCCCCACCGGAACCGCCGCCGCCACCCCCGGAACGCCCGACACCCGAACCGTCCCCGATGCCCTCGCCGTCCCCGACACTCCCGGTAAGCCCGCCATGCCCGGCACGCCCGACTGACGCCGCCACCCCGCACCTGGCCTCCGCCCCCTCTCCACCGCTGCCCGATCGGGCCGGTATGACGGGGGGTTAGCCCCACCCTCACCTGGGCGGACAGCAGGATCGTCCCGGACGGTCGCCCCTGGACATGCTGGGACCAGCACCTACCGCTGGATTCCCGACGATCACCCAGGAGTTGCCCCGTGCGCGAGCAGGCATCGCAGAGGTTCCGTTCTTCCGACCGGCAGCAGGGCGGTGGCCGGCGCAGGGCCCTGCGGGCCGCGGCCGCCGTCGCCGGGGGCGCCATGGCGATGGGGCTCCTCGCGGCGCCCGCGGCCTCCGCGGCCTCCGGGACGTCCGCGACCTCCGGGACGTCCCGGCCGGACGCCGTCCAGCAGGGGCTGACCGCGCTGCTGCAGTCGGACGGCACTCCCGGTGCACTGGCGAGCGTCACCGACCGGTACGGCCGCACCCGCACCTACACCGCGGGGGTGGGCGACGTGACGACCGGCGCGAAGGTGCCCGACGACGGACAGGTCCGGATCGGCAGCAACACCAAGGCCTTCACGGCGGCGGTCGTGCTACAGCTGGTCGGCCAGCACAGGATCGACCTCGGCGCCAAGGTCGAGGACTACCTGCCGGGCCTGGTCCGCGGCGAGGGTGCCGGGGCGGGCATCGACGGGAACGGCATCACCGTCCGCCAGCTCCTCCAGCACACCAGCGGACTCCCCAACTACAGCAAGTACCTCGACGACGACGTCCGCTACTACGACCCCCGCGAGCTCGTCGGCATCGCGCTGCGGCACCCGGCCGACTTCGACCCGGGGAAGGGCTGGGCGTACAGCAACACCAACTACGTGCTGGCCGGCCTGATCGTCGAGAGCGTCACCCACCGGTCGCTCGCCACGGAGATCGATCGGCGCATCATCAAGCCGCTCGGTCTGCGCCACACCTACTTCCCCGCCCCCGGTGACGCGACCATCCGGGAGGCCCACCCCCACGGCTACTACCGGGACGAGGCGGGCGCCCTGGTCGACATCACGGACATGGACCCCTCCTGGGGCTGGGCGGCGGGTCAGCTGGTCTCCACCAACTCCGACCTCAACCGCTTCTACAGCGCGCTGCTGACCCCCGGCCGCCTCCTCCTGCCCGAGCAGCTCCGCCAGATGCAGGACACCGTTCCCGCCGAGGGGACCTTCGGCCCCGGCGCCGGTTACGGACTGGGCCTGGTGAGCATGCCGCTGCCGTGCGGCCCCGGCGTCTACTGGGGTCACGGCGGCAGCTTCCCCGGGTTCGAGACCCGGGGCGGCGTCACCACCGACGGCCGGGCCGCCAACGTGGCGGTGACCGTCCAGCTGACCGACCAGCCGTCCCGGTCCCGCGTCGACGACGTGGTGCGCACGGCCCTCTGCCGCTGACCCGCACCGGCCCGCACCCGGCCCGGACAACCCGCCGGCCCGTCACCCCGGGAAGCCGGCCGACGCCACCCCGGGAAAAGCCCGGCCCGGACAACCCGCCGGCCCGTCATCCCAGGAAGCCGGCCACCGTCGCCACGAACCGGTGGGCGTCGTCCAGCCACGGGTAGTGGCCCGCCCCGGGCTGGACGACCGGCTCGGCGTCGGGGAACAGTGCGGCGAACTCCGCGACCGGGCGCGGCGGGCTGTTCAGGTCGAACTCCCCGGTCAGCAGCAGCGCGGGCGAGGGGAGGGCGGCGAGCGCCGCCCTGGTCGCCCCGGGGGTGAAGGCGCCGTCGGCCGCGAACCGCGCGACGGCCTCCGGGTTGCCGGGCCGCCCGGCCTCCTGGACCTGGCGCGCCGCCGCGTCCCACCGCCCGTGGAAGAACGGGTCGACGGCCGCCCAGTCGGTGCCGGTCCCCTCGGTGATCGCCTCCAGCGCGGCGTACGCCGCCGGGAACCACGGCTCGCCGCTGCGCAGCCGCGCCACCTCGCGCCGGGTCCCCCCGTCGATTTCGATGCCGATGGCCCGCGTCCCGGGGCCGACCAGCACCAGCCTGCGGACGTTCGCCGGGTGGCGGGCCGCGTACTGCGTGGCGATGTTCGCGCCGGCGGAGTGGCCGAGCACGTCCACCCGGTCGAGTCCGAGGTGGCGGCGCAGGGCCTCGACGTCGTCGACCAGGCGGTCGCAGCGGTAGGAGGCGGGATCCTCCGGGAGGGCGGACCGGCCGGTGCCGCGCAGGTCCGGGACGATCAACCGCCGGTGCGCGGACAGGCCGCCGAGGTCGCCGAGGTAGCGGGAGTCCGCCGGACCGCCGGGGATGCAGAGCAGCGGGTCGCCGGCCCCGTGGACGCGGTAGGCGAGTCGGGTGCCGTCGGGTGCGGAGTAGGTGGGCATGGCAGGGATCATGGCACTCATAACCAGGTTATACAACCCGGTTATGGGCAGCGCCGCCGCAGGTGTATAACCGAGTCATGGCAGGCGACCGCGACACCCACCCGACGTACGAGGCCCTGACCGAGGACCAGGCCGAGCGGATCATCGCCGGCATGAACGAGGTCATCCGGGCCGGTGAGGAGATGCGGACCCTGCGCACCGAGATGATCCAGGTGCTCGTCGGCCTCGGCTGGAGCCAGAGCAGGATCGCCCGGCTCACCGAGATGAGCCAGCCGGCCGTCTCCAAGCAGGTGGCCAGGCACGGGAGCGGCGAGCCGCACCCCCCGCTGGACGTCTCGCTCGACCAGCACGACACACCCTGGCTCGAAGGGCGCCTCTGGGGCCTCGCCGAGGAGGTCTCCGAGACCCTCGACGACCGCGCCCACTGCACCCGGCACGTCACCGCACTCGCCCGGGGCCGCAAGCGCTTCACCCCCCAGGGCGTCGACGAGCTGCGCCGGCTGCTCGAAGAGGACCTGCGGGTGCACCGGGAGCGGCTGCCCGGCAGCCACCGCGCGGCCTACGACGCGATCAGCCGGGCCCTGGACGTCCCCGCCGCGCGTACCGCACCCCCGGCCGGTCCACCGAAGGCCGTCATGGCCTCCGCCTCGGTGCGCCGCGCCCTGGCCCACCGAGTGCAGCGCGACCGGCTGCGGGGCGGCGAAGCCGGGACTTCCGCGCAGAATTGACCCACCGAATCCCCTGCGGAAAGCACCATCTCGCGGGCCGCATCCGCTCCTAGGCTCGTACGCATGACACCCGTTCAGATCCCCCAGCGCATGAACCTCTCCGCCGTCGCCCCGAAGGTCTTCAAGGCCGTCCTGGCGCTGGACGCAGCCTCCCGCCAGGGCCTCGACCCGGTCCTGGTCGAACTCGTGCAGATCCGCGCCTCGCAGCTCAACCACTGTGCCTACTGCATCGATTACCACACCGGCGACGCCCGCCGGGCGGGCGAGCGCGAGGAGCGCATCTACCAGCTGAGCGCCTGGGAGGACTCCAGCCTCTTCACCGCCGAGGAGCGCGCGGCGCTCGCCCTCACCGAGGCGGTGACGCTGCTGCCGCTGGGCGTCTCCGACGCGGTCTACGACGAGGCGGCCGCGCACTTCGACGAGAAGGCGCTGGCCCAGCTCATCGCGCTGATCTTCACGGTCAACACCTGGAACCGGATGAACGTCGCCACCCGCAGGACACCCGGAGCCGCGTGAGGCGCTCCGCCGAGTCCCACCCACGGGACGGAGTTCCGGCGGGGCCGCAAACATCCTTCCTCCCCCCAGGTGAACCAGCCCCCGGCGGCCGCCACGGGGCGTGTGCGCTCCGGGCGCACGCCCCCCAGGCGCGCCTCACCCCAGGATGCGCGGGAGGGTGACCCGCACCCATTCCTCCGGCTGCGACAGATGCGGAGCGTGACCGGCGCCCGCGTACATGTGGCGCTCCGCCTTCGGCAGCACGAGATCGATCATGTCCAGCACCTCGCCGTAAATCGGCGCGTTGTCATCGCTCTGCGTGAGCAGCGCGGGCTCGGTGAAACGGGACAGCGCGGTCAGGTCGAGGTCCAGCGCGTCCGGGTCCCGCAGCTCGTCCAGGTACGTCGGGGCGTTGCGGATGTAGGTGTGCCGGATCGGCGCGGGCAGCTGGGCCCACGCTCCCGGGCCGAAGGCGAGCGTCTCCACGAACAGCTCCGCCGCGGCCGCCGACTCCGCCTGTTCCAGCAGTTCCCGCACGTCGGCGATCCGGCCGGCGAACGCGGTGGCGATGGGCCGCAGGTCCGGGTCGGCCAGCAGCATCGACGTCCCGGGCGGCTCGTGCACGGCGACGCCGCGCACCAGGTCCGGGCGGGCGGCGGCGAGGCGCAGCGTGATCAGCGAGCCGTAGGAGTCCCCGCAGACGAAGACGGGGGCGAGACCGAGGCCCTGGATCAGCCCGGCGAGGTCGGCCGCGTCCTCGTGGACCGAGCCCTGGGTGAGCAGGTCGTCGCTGCGGCTGTGCCCGCGCCGGTCGTAGGCGACCACGGTGGCCTGCTCGGCCAGCCCGGGCACCACCCGCGCCCAGCTGTCGGCGTCGCTCCAGGACCCGTGGACCAGCACCACGCCCGGCCCGGCACCCCGGGCCTCGTAGTACAGCGACACCCCGTTCACCTGTATCTCGGCCATCGCGAGCCTCCCGACCGCGGTCGTGCTCCAGCCCCTCTCCGACAAGCCTGACACACCCGTGTGGGCACCGGTCGGATCAGCGGACCGAACACCGTGGCCCGACCGGGAGACGGTGACGGAGCGCTGTTCCCGCCCTGCGGTGGCCCCTCCCCGGGGCCCACCGCCGCAGCTCTCACCGAGGGTGACGGACACCGGGCGAGCGGCCCCGGCCGCCACCGGCGACCGGTCCGTGAGGAGCAGGGCACGGCGGGCCACCCTGGAGGAGCAACCGCCCCTCGCCGACGGCGGCGCGGGCGTCCGCCATCGACCACCACATCCGCTCGAACCCGCCCTCACCGGGCGCCGGCTCCTGCGGGCCGACGGTCAGGCCACGGGCCTCGAAGAGCTGGAGTCGCGCTGTGGAGCCCGGCACGGAGGAAACGGCGCGGTCAGTACGGCGACCAAGCCTCGGGAGTCACGGGCGACGACGACGGCCGCGTCCCGGTTGGGCAGCTGCGTGTTGGACATGTACGGAGACCGGGCCCCGGCGCTCCGCCATGCAGGCGAACGGCACGTTGGTCACGGTGGGGTAGACGATCCCGAGCCCCTCGGGTCCATGGGCTGCTCCCTCCCCTGGTGGCGGCGGTCGAGGAGGGTGTCCGACCAGGTGACGCCCCGCATCAGGGCGGCGGCGAGGGTCGTCCACCAGACGACGCGGGCGGTGGCGGGCTCACCGGGTCCGACCAGGGCCGCAGCGAGGAAGGCGAGCCCGAGGCTGAGCGCGAACACGACCGCTAAGGCGACGAGTTCGGCGGTCGAGGGGCGGTTGGAGGGGCGATCGGCGGAGCCGGCTCGCGGGACCGGATGACCTTCGCGCGAGGCGTGATCACGTCCGGTGAGGATGCGGCGGCGGTGCTTGGGACGGCGGCGGTGCTTCGCTCGGCAGTGCATGGTGCTCAATTCCTGAGAAGGGGAGGAGGATCGGCGTCCGCCAGCAGGACGCGCACCCAGACGCGCTTGCCCGCACCGCGCCGCACGACCACGCCGAAGTCGAAGGCCAGCTCCCGGACCAGCTCGATCCCGCGCCCGCCCTCGTTGAAGCGGCGCGGACGCCGCTCCTGGAGCGGCAGGTCGTAACGCGGGTCCCACACCTCCAGGCGGCAATCGCCGCCGAACTCCTGGAGGTAGATCCGGACTTCACCGTGGCCCTGGCAGGCGTGCACCACGGCGTTGGTGACGAGTTCCGAGGTGATCAGGACGAGATCGTCGACGCGTTCGCCCTGCCACCCCCACTCGGTGAGTCGTTGACGGACCTGATGGCGGGCCGTCCGCACCGAGCCCGCGTGCTCGGTGAGGGCTGCTTCCCAGGTCTGGAGGACAGGTCTGCTCAAAGTGGACATAGTTCGCCCCTTCGCATCTCAACACCCCGTCAGGAGCGTGTTCGTGCGGTCACGTTGAGTGTGGAGCTTGGCGATTCGAAATAGCAACTAGAACGTCTTAGAAAATCGGTGGATCTTGAAACGGCTTGAGTCGAACGGTTCTGTCCGGCAAGACTGGTCGTCCACACCCGAGGGGAGGGGCCCCACTTGAGCAAGGACCTGTCCGCGATCAGGCAGATCAGGCTCGGCGACGAGCTGCGCGCCCTGCGGCTGGAGAACAACAAGACCCTCATCGATGTGACGAGTGGCCTGGACGGCTGGAGTCCGGCTCGCCTCAGCAAGATGGAACGGGCAGACCAACCTGTCGGTCCCAATGACCTGGCAACGCTCATGGACTACTACGGCGTGACGGGTGCGGATCGGGACTACTTCGAGAACCTTCTCGGGAGCGGTCCGCCCAAGCAGTGGTGGCGAAGCCTCGACTACGCCGAGGCGATCACGCCGGCCTTCGCGGAGTATCTCGCTCTCGAAGCCGACGCTTCACACATGCAGAACTACTTCCCCTCAGGGTTCCCCGGACTCGTCCAGACTGAGGGCTACGCAAAAGAAATGATCGCCGCCGGAACGGACGCGCCCAACGAGGAGTTGGTCGAAGCTGGAGCGGAGGTTCGCATCCTTCGCCAGCGACGGCTGAGTGAGGCGCCCACGCTCAGCTTTGAGGCGTACTTCGGCGAGGTCGCGCTGCTCGTGGCCGGTGACCAGAAGGTACTTGTCGAACAGATTCGGCACGCGATCAGGGTCTCCGGACAGCCCAACATCACCCTGCGAATGGTCCCCTTGAGCGCGGGACGACAGGGCATCCTGAACTCGGGCATCACTCTCATGCGATTCCCCGACGACCCCGAAAATGGCTTCGTATTCGTCGAAGCCATCGGCGGTATGCTCCCCCGGAGAACGGGACGCGACGTACGGCGAGCCGAGCGGGCCTTCGCACGAGTCAAGCGGTGCGCGCTGTCTCCGGAAGACACCATCACCGCCCTTGAGCGCAAGTTGGAAGAGCTGACGTGAGCGAGAAGCACAGTCCGTATGACCACGATCCCGCCACCGCTGACTGGGTCAAGTCCCCGTTCTCCGGGGAAGGCAACGGCGACTGCGTGATCATCGCCCGCTTCCCCAACGGCGACGTCTGGCTCGGCGACGACAAGGACCTCACCCGCCCCCACCTCGCCTTCGACCAGGCCGAGTGGAGCGCCTTCGTGAAGGCCATCGAAGCCCACTCCCCCAACTTCACCGCCTGACAGAGGTCCCAGGCCCTGCCCGCCCGGGCAGGGCCTGCACCGCGCCTCCGGCGAACGCTCCCTCCTCCGCTAGCCCGATGGCGTGACCCTCGCGGACCAGAGCACCCGGGTCGCCCGCGGCACCTACGAGAAGTGAACCCGGCCGGCGGCCCCGCTACACCGGCTTCGTCGCGCGGATCGAGTAGATCAGCGGCACGCGCGGCTGCCCGGCCGGATAGCGGTAGGCGCCGTCCTCCGACTCCAGGACGGGGAAGCGGGGGAACAGCGTGAAGTCGTGCTCGTGCAGGAACTCCACCCGCAGGCCGACCGCCACCAGGGCGCTGAGCACCTCGCCGATCCCGTGCTGCCACTCGATCGTCACGTTGGCGGTGGTCGCCGCGCTCAGGTCGGCATAGGTGCCGGGCTCGTCCCAGACCATCGGGTCGCGCCGGAAGTAGTCCGCCTCGACGGTCCGGCCGTCCTCCGCCAGGATGTCGGCGAACGGGTGGAACTCGGCCAGGTAGAGGAAGCCGCCCGGGGCGACCAGCGCCGCCGCCGTCCGGGCCCACCGGTCGATGTCGGGGAGCCAGCACAGCGCGCCCAGCCCGGTGTAGACGATGTCGAACGTGCGGCCGTCGAGCACCTCGACGGCGTCGTACACATCGGCGGTGACGAAGCGGGCCGTGGCCGCGCCGATCTCCTTGGCGATCCCCTCGGCCTCGGCCACGGCCGGCGCCGAGAAGTCCAGCCCGGTGACCGTGGCGCCCCGCCGGGCCCACGCCAGCGTGTCCAGGCCGATGTGGCACTGCAGGTGGACCAGCGTCCTCCCGGTGACGTCGCCGACCTCGGCGAGCTCGAAGTCCCGCAGCGGGTCCTGGCCGGCGACGAAGCCGGGCACGTCGTAGAACGCCCCTGAGGTGTGGATCGGGACGCGCTCGTCCCAGTTGGCGCGATTCACCGCGCGCCAGTCAGCGGCTCCCGGATGCTCAGTCATACCTGCCACGCTAACCAGCGACCCGGGCAACCCCCAACCCCATACCGACGACCGGACGCACGGCACGGTGGGCTTCCGGCCGCGCGACCGGACCGCCGGAGCCGCTACGACCGGCCGCCCACGACCGGCCGCGACGCGGACGCGCCCGAGGCGACAGTGCCGATTCCGGCAGGTTGGCGGACGACACCTCTGGAGGTGTTCGGTGTTCAAGAGCGTCACCACCGTGATGACCTTCGCGCTCGACCCCGAGGCGTCGGCCCGCTGGTGGGATGAGTTCCTGGACGTGCCCGTGACCACGGACGTCAGTGACACCGGGTCCGTCTCGCCTGGGTGGAGATCGCCGGGGTCGAGGTCGGGTTCCACCCCGCCGATGACGAGCGCAATCGCCGGGGCGCCAGCCCGGTCGTGCACTGGGGCGTGGACGACCTCGACCAGGTCCGTGAACGGCTGTTGGCGGCAGGCTGCGCGCACCACCGCGGGCCGCTGACGATCGCACCGGGCCGCCGGATCGCCCAGCTGCGCGACCCGTTCGGCACCGTCGTCGGCATCGAGGGCCCGTAGCCGGACCGCGCCGAACGCCTCTCCCCCTGCTGGTGGTTCGGCACCTTCCGCGGCCCGGCCTGCCTCCAGGCGGCCGTCCGCCCCCCAGGGCCGGGCCCCCGGTCAGCCCCGCAGCTCGGTTTCGAGGCGGTCGCGGAAGGCGTCCAGGCGGCTGCGGCCGGGGGTGAAGGGCGGCAGCTGGCGCAGGATCGCGCCGACGGCGGGCGGTGCGTGCTCGATCGCCCACCGGATCTCCGCATCACCGGCCGCCCGGTCGCCGGCCGCCGCGAGTTCCCGGGCGTGCGCCGCGTACATCGCCGGGCCGAGGGCGTGTTTCGCCTGGTGGGGGGTGGCCAGCGGGTGGATGTAGGGGCTCGCCGCCGCGTAGCCCGCGGCGCGGGCGGCCGCCGTGGCCGCCGGGTCGGCGACGTCACGCGCGGCTGCGAGCGCCGCGAGGGCGACGGCGCGGAGCCGCCCCGTCCGCTTCCCGTCGCGGGTGAAGAGGCGGATGCCCTCGATCGCCTCGCCCGGGCGGGTGTCGGCGGGGGCCCGCGCCTCGAACAGCGGCAGGACGCGCTCGGCGCAGTCGGCGGTCCAGGCTCCGAGGAGCCGGCGGTCTTCGTCGCTGATCGTCACCGTGTCCATCCGCCCATCCTGCCCGCCCCCGCCACCCGCCGTCGCGCGCCCGCCACCGTGCACCCGCTCGCCGTCGTCCGCCGAGGCACCCGGCCGGGGCCGTACAGTCCTGGCCATGGCGACCGACACCCCCACCCCACCCTGGCGCGAGCTCGAACGCGCCACCGTCTTCGGCAAGTTCGGCCGATCCGTCGACCGGGTCGACTTCCAACTGCCGGACGGCAGCCGGGCGGACTTCTACCTGAAGCGCGAAAGCCCGGCCGGTGCGGTGCTCGCGCTCACTCCCGACCGGCGGGTCGTCCTCCCCCGCCAGTACCGGCCCGGGCCCGGCCGGGTGCTGTACGAGCTGCCCGGTGGCCTGCTGGAGCCGGGCGAACTCCCGGCCGAGGCCATCGCCCGGGAACTGCTGGAGGAGACCGGCTACCGGGGCGAGATCCAGCCGGTCGGGCAGCCCCCTGTCAAGTTCTAGTGTTCAGATTATTTGCGTCCCACCGCCCGGCAGAATCCGGCCGTCGGCAGGGGCAAGGCAGGGCGGATGTGGGGGTGCCCCGAGCCGTCCGGACGGCTCGGGGCACTCACGTGTGGTGGGTCAGGCGCTCGGCTTGATGGGGGCGACGCCGCTGCCGGGACAAGGGGCGGCGAGGTCGGCCGCGAACTCGGAGAAAGCACCGGCCAGCGGGTCGGCGCCGCGCGACCTGGTGAGGGTGTCACTCATGGTGCTCCTCCTTGACCTCCTGTTTCGGGTGGTGCCAGGCCCGTGCCCAGCCACCGTGCATCCGTGTGCGGCGGCCGGGCCGGGAGTCTGTGGATGTGCCGTGTGGCCGGTGCGGATCAGGGGCGGCCGAGGGCGCGGAAGGTCCAGCCGGCCGCGCGCCAGCGGTTCGCGTCGAGGCTGCCGCGGGCGTCGATGACCTTGGGGACGGCGATGTGCCGGGCGAGGTCGGCCGGGTCGGCGTCGGAGTACTGGGTCCAGTCGGTCAGGTGCAGCAGCAGCCCGGCGCCGGTGACGGCCCCGGTGGGGTCGTCGGCGTAGTCGAGCTGGGGGTAGGCCCTGCGGGCGTTCTCCATCGCGGCGGGGTCGTGGACGGTGACCTCGGCGCCGGCCCGCTGGAGGGCGTCGGCGACCGAGAGGGCCGGGGAGTCGCGGATGTCGTCGGTGTGGGCCTTGAACGCGGCGCCCCAGACCGCGATCCGCTTGCCGATCACGGTGCCGCCGAGGGCCTCGCGGGCGAGCTCGACGGTGTGCTCGCGCCGGCGCCGGTTGATCGCCGCGACCTGGCGGAGCAGACCGGTGTCGGCGCCGAGTTCTTCGGCGCGGTGGATAAAGCCGGCCAGGTCCTTGGGCAGGCAGCCGCCGCCGAACCCGAGGCCGGGCCGCATGCCCTTGGCTCCGATCCGGTGGTCATAGCCCAGGGCGAGGGCGATCTGCTGGACGTCGGCGCCGGTCTTCTCGCAGAGCTCTGCCATCGCGTTGATGAAGGAGATTTTGGTGGCGAGGAAGGCGTTCGCGGCGCCCTTGATCAGTTCGGAGGTCGGGATGTCGGTGACGATGAGTGGGGAGCCGGTGGCCAGGATGTCGGCATAGACGGTCCGGAAGACGGCTTCGCTGCTGGCGTCTCCGTCCTCGATGCCGAGGACGATCCGATCCGGCTCCAGGGTGTCCAGGACGGCGAAGGACTCGCGCAGGAACTCCGGCGACCAGGCCAGGCGGGCGCTCGCCCCGGCGCGGACGTGCTCGTCCAGGGTCTGCCGCAGCTTCGCGACGGTGCCGACCGGGACGGTGGACTTGCCGATGATCAGCGCGCCGTCGCCGAGCCGTGGGGCCAGCTGGCGGACGGCGGTGTGGAGGTGGGTGAGGTCGTAGGCCCCGCTGCCGTCCTGCTGGGGGGTGCCGACGCCCAGGAAGTGGACGTCGGCGAAGGCGGCGGCCTCCGCGTAGGAGGCGGTGAACCGCAGAGCGCCTGCGGCGGTGTGCTTGCCGAGTAGGTCATCCAGGCCGCGCTCGACGAACGGGGCCTGGCCCTTGTTCAGGGCGTCGACCTTGTCGGTGTCGGTGTCCATGCCGAGGACCTGGTGGCCGAGCTCGGCCATTGCGGCGGCGTGGGTCGCGCCGAGGTAGCCGCAGCCGATCACGGTGAGCTTCACGAACGTGTCCTTCCAAGGGGGCGGGGGCCGCCCGGCCAGGCGCGCCAACCCCCTTTGAGGACGGGGGCGTCAGGCGCCCGGCTGGGCGGCCAGGAGGCGGTGGATGCCGTCGCGGATGAACGGCGGGATGGTCAGAACGGGCAGGTGCTCGGGGGCGAAGAACTGGAGCTTGACCCCCTCGGCCAGCGGCAGCGCGGTCTCGTCGCCGTCCCAGGAGCCGGCGAAGAAGGTGATGATCTGCCCCGAGCCGTGGACGTCCCGGGTCTCGAACAGCTCGGCCAGGCCGCCGTCGACGGCCAGGCCGGCTTCCTCGTCGAGCTCGCGGACGATCGCCTCGGTCGGGCGCTCGCCGGGGTCGCAGCCGCCTCCCAGGAGGCTCCAATGGCCGGGCCAGGTCACACCGTCGAGGTCGTCGCGCAGGTGCAGGAGGAGTTCGCCGCGCCGGTTGGTGATGATCGCGACCGCTCCGCGCGGCTCGGCGGCGGACGGCTCGGTGGGGAGAGTCTGGGGGTCCATGCGCTCACCGTAGTGAGCCGACGATGCGTCATGCTGCCGTCGTGAGGGCGTGGTCGCAGAACCAGGCCGCGGTCATCAGCGCCTGCATGCGGGTGCGGTCGAACCGCCCGCCCGGCTTCAGGCCGCCGGCCAGCAGCGGCCGCAGCGAGACGGGGGCCTGGTCGAGAGCGGTGGAGATCTGCGCGGTCGCCCAGGGCTCCAGCGGGCCGGACAGCCAGCTCGGGACCGGGGAGGCGAAGCCAAGCTTGTCCCGGCTTCCCCAGACCTCTCGGGGCAGTCCAAGGGCCTTCGCGGCGTCCCGCAGGATCCGCTTCCCAGCCGCCGGATCGGCGATCTTGTGCTCGACCGGCAGCCGGTAGGCGAACTCGACCAGGTCCCGTGCCAGGAACGGTGAGCGTCGCTCCAGCGCGAAGGCGGAGGCCAGCTTGTCCGAGGTCATCACCAGCGGACGCCAGGCCGTGGCCAGGTCCGCCAGCGTCAGCCCCCGAGCCAGGTCCCCGTCGGCCCGGCGGAGGGCGTCGGCGACAACCTCCCGTAGGCGGCCGTCCGGGTCCTGCCCGCGCAGGATGAGCTTCACGATCGCCTCGGCTGGCTCCAGCGCGCCGCCAGCGTCGCCAAGGAGCTTGGACGCGAGCGGCCGGTAGGCGTCCAGCCCGGCGCCCAGCACAGCCTCCGGGCCGAAGAGGACGAGCGCGTGGCGGACGTAGCCCATCAGGAACTCGTCCGGCCCGAGTCCGCCGACGGCGACGCGGATGCCGCGTTCGGCGATCGCCCGGTAGGCCATGTGCTCGGAGAACGTGGACGCGTTGCCCATCGGGTAGTCCAGTGCGTGCATGATTTCCGGCAGCGTGCGAGCGAAGTCGGCGGCGGTCGGCTCGACGACGACCAGCTCGGCACCGATGTCCCGGGCGACGACGGCTGCCGTCGCGGACTCGTCGAGGCGGTCCTGTCCGGGGTAGCGGACCGTGATGCAGAGCTGGGGCCGCATCAGGTAGGCCAGCACCGAGGAGTCCAGTCCGCCCGACAGCAGCAGCGCGAAGTCGCCAGCCGGCGCCCGCATCGGGATCCGGTCGGCCAGCAGGGTCGACAGCCTGGCAAGCGCGGTGCGGTAGTCACCCTGCCAGGGCTCCAGGCCCTCCAAGGTCCACCAGGTCCGCTGGACCAGCGAGCCGGTGGCGACGTCGAAGGCAAGAAGCCCGGCGGGCGGGAGGAGCTGGATGCCCTGGAACGGGGTGTCGGCGCCGGTGGGCGTCTCGATGCTGAGCATCTCCGGGCGGACGACCAGCGGGGCGGCGCCGTAGCCGGTCAGGGTGGTGACCTCGGAGGCGAACGCGAGCCGGCCACCGTCCAGGCGCCAGTAGAGCGGCTTCTCGCCGAGCCGGTCCCTGGCCAGGAACAGGCGTCCCTCGCACGGGTCGTAGGCGGCGAGGGCGAACATGCCGTCCAGGCCGGCCAGGCAACCGGGGCCGAGCTTGGCCCAGGCCCGCAGGACCAGGTGGGCGTCGGTCTCGCCGGGCTCTAGGACGATGCCCCAGGCCGCGGCGACCTGCCGGTAGTTGTAGATCTCGCCGTTGAAGGTGAGGACGATGCCGCTGGCCGGGTCCTGGTACGGGCCGGGGGCGCCGGCCGTGTCGACGATCAGCAGGGTGTTCATGGACAGCACCGCCCGGCCGTCGGCCGAGGTGAGGTGCCGGGTGCCGTCCGGTCCGCGGTGGTGCTGAGCGAGCCCCATCGCGGCGACGGTGGTCTGGTGGCGGACGGCGTCGGCGCCGGCCAGTCCTGCGATTCCGCACATCTGGTTGTCACCCCTGAGCGTGAAATCGGTGGTGGCCCCCGCCGGGAGGTTCTTCCCCAGGTCCCGGCAGAGGCCCGGAACACCAGGCAACCGCCTGACGGCCGATGAAGGCAGGGCTCGCAGGGGGGCTCACAACTCGTGAAAGCGGTTCACTGCGAGCGGTGGAGGCAATACCCTCGGTGATCCGGCATCAGGTGCCGGGCGTACGAATTCTCGTGCCCAGTCGAGTACGACTCCCCGTGCCCAGCCGGGGAACGGATTGAGGGGGACGCTGTGGCGTCGACCACCCGCCGGGCCAAGCCGCCGAACGACGCGCTGGCCCGGATGATCGAACAATGCGAGGGCGCCAGCCACAAGTCGCTGGCCCACCGCGTGAACCAGCTGGCTGACGAGGCCGGGCTGACCACCACATATACGCATACCTCGGTCGCGAACTGGTGCCGCCGGGGCATGGTCCCCGACTGGCCCGTGCCCAAGCTCCTTGCGCGGGCGATCGGCGAACGGCTGGGCCGTCCCGTGCAGTTGGCGGAAATCGGTATGGCGGATGCGGAGACACCGGGCGCCGCGCTGGGGTTGGATTTCCCGCGAGAGCCCGCCGACGCCGTGCGCGTCGCCACTTCGTTCTGGAGTTCCGTGAACCGCCGCGACTTCCTCACCGGATCCAGCTTCGCCGTCGCCTCGTTCACGACCCCGGTGACCCGGTGGCTGGTGAGCCCTGCCGACGACCGCGCCGACCACCGCGGCGGCGCCCGCGTCGGTCGGGCCGACCTGGACGAGCTCCGCGACGCCGCCGACGAGGCCCGTCGCTGGGACTCGAAGTATGGCGGCGGCAACTGGAAGGCAAACTCCGTCACCGACTGCCTCCGGCGCCGGGCCGCCCCGCTGTTGTCCGGCACGTTCTCCGACGAGGTGGGCCGCGAGCTGTTCTCGGTGACCGCCGAGCTGTCCCGCCTGGCCGGCTGGACCGCTTTCGACATCGGCCAGCACGATGTCGCCCAGCGCCACTTCATCCAGGCCCTCCGCCTCGCCCGGGCCGGCGGCGACGTGCAGCTCGGCTGCTATGTGCTCACCACCATGGCGATGCAGGCCCTGCTGCGGGGCTTCCCCAGCGAGGCTGTCGACATGACCCAGGGCGCCTTCGCGCGCGCCAACGGCCAGGCCGCCCCCCGGGTGCTGGCCTTCACCAAGCTCATCGAGGCCCGCGCCCATGCCCGCGACGACAACGCGAAGGCGGCGGCCTCCGCTCTGGCAGCCTCGGAGATACTGCTCGACCGAGCCCGCGACCGCGCCGACGAGCCGGCGTGGATCGACTTCTATCACCACGCCCGGCTCTCCGCCGACGCCGCCGAGGTCTTCCGCGATCTTGAGAAGCCCAAGGAGGCCCTGGCCTGGAACGCTCAGGCCGCCGCCATGCAGCCCGGGGTGTTCACCCGCTCGGTCGGGATGCGCCTGGCGATCGTCGGAACCGCCCACCTCCAGAGCAAGGACCTCGACCAGGGCCTGGAACTCGGCAACCAAGCCGTCGACATCCTCACCCGCGTCCAGTCCAGCCGGGCCAAGGACTACGTACGCGAGTTCAACGCCGCCCTTACCCCTGGCGCCGCGAGACAGCGGTCCGCGACTTCCTCCATCGGACCCGCAGCGAGCTCACCGTCGCCGCCTGATCCTGGCTGGTCCCGACAGCGGTGCTGCCGGGACCAGCGGGCCGACCGTCGACCGGTCCGGTCAGTGCTTGGGGAAGCGCAGGACGTTGTCGGGCAGCCGCGCCTGCTCCTCGGCCTTGCGCAACCGGTCGGTCAGGAAGGCTCCCGCGAGGGCGAGGTGGGTGCCCTGGCCCTTCAGCCCGGTGTTCTCCTCCGTCAGGTCGGTAACCCGCTCCTAGAGCTTGGTGATGGTCCTCCGCAGCCGCTTCTCGTCCTCCGGGGCCTGCTTGGTCTCGGTGCGGACGCGAGCTGACCGACGCCGCCGCGGCCTACCTCGCCCTGGACCACCTCGGCCTGCTCTGACCGGCCGGGCCCGGGGCGGTCAGCCGGCGGAGCCGGGCGGCGCCACCTTGGCGTGGTGGTCCATGAGCCTGGCCAGCAGCTCGGTCAGCGTGCCGCGCTCCGTGGCGCTCAGCGGCGCGAGCAGCTCCTCCTGCGCCGCGTCGACGATCGCGTCGAGGCGGCGCAGATACCCACGCCCCTCCGAGGTGACCGTGACGACGTTGCGGCGGCGGTCGTCGGGATCGGGCGTGCGCTCCACGAAGCCGCGGTCGGCGAGGTCGTTGACGACGGCGACCATGTCACTGCGGTAGACGCCGGTGCGGCGGCTGAGCGTCGACTGGCTGGCCGGGCCGGCCTCGGCGAGGGCGACCAGGACCACGAAGTGCCACTTGCGGGCGCCCTCGGCGGCGAGGCCGTCGCCCACCAGGCGGTCGGCGTACATCGCGTTCATCGCCAGGAGCCTGCTCGGCAGCGCGCGCACCCGGGCGGGCGCCGGATGGTCGGCCGGGCCGTCGTCGCGGACGGCGGCAGCGGAGCCCGTCGAGGTCGGGGTCCGGCTCGGGGTCGGGCCCTTGGCGCCCTGGGTGTCCATGGCCCTGATTCTACTCATTGCGTTAGTCGCACTAACGACATACGGTAGGGAGCACATCGAAACCGTTAGTGCCACGAACGTTAGTGCAGCATACGAATCACGCGGCACCGCGAGAGGACCGACCGACTATGCCCACCGTCGACGTCATCGACTCCCACATCGCCTATACGGACAGCGCCCCCGCCGGCGGCACCGACAGCGGCCCGGACCACCCGCCCGTGGTCTTCCTGCACGGCAACCCGACCTCCTCCCACCTGTGGCGCGGCGTCACCCCGCACGTCGCCGGCCGCGCCCGCACCCTCGCCCCCGACCTGATCGGCATGGGCGCCTCCGGCAAGCCCGACATCGCCTACGACTTCGCCGACCAGGCCCGCTACCTGGACGCCTGGTTCGACGCGCTGGACCTGCGGGACGTCGTCCTGGTCGGCCACGACTGGGGCGGCGCTCTCGCCCTCGACCGGGCCGCCCGCCACCCCGAGCGGGTACGCGGCGTGGTCCTGCTGGAGACCATGCTCAAGCCCCTCACAGCCGCCGAACTCCCCGCGCCCGCCCGCGCCCGCTTCGAGGCGTTCCGCACCCCCGTAGTCGGCGAGCGACTGGTCCTCGAACAGAACGTCCTCATCGAGACCGCGTTCACGGGCGGCGTGCTGACCCCGCTCGCCGAGCCGGACGTCCGGCCGTACCGCGCCCCCTACCCCACCCCCGCGAGCCGGCGCCCGCTGCTCGCCTGGCCGCGCATGATGCCGATCGACGGCGAGCCGGCCGACGTCGTCGCCCGGATGACCGCCTACGGCATCTGGCTCGCGAACAGCACGGACGTGCCCAAGCTGCTGCTGACCTTCGACTCCTCGCCGACCCTGCTGATCGACGAGGCCATGATCGCCTGGAGCCGTGAGCACATCAGCCGTCTGACCGTCGAGCACTGCGGCCCGGCCGGGCACCACGCCCCCGAGGACCGGCCCGACGCGATCGGCGGCGCGATCGCCGACTGGCTGGCCGCCCAGGCCTGGTGACGGCCCCGGCACCCCGCCCGCGCGAAGGACACTCCGCCCGCGCCACATGGCACGACGGCGGGGCACCGGGACCGCTCACCCCGCTACAGCACCACCTCCGCGAGCTTCCCGGTCGCGATGTCGAAGACGAAGCCGCGCAGGGCGTCGGTCCTCGGGACGAACGGACTGTTCCGGATCCGGGCGGCGGACTGCCGGACGTCCGCCTCCAGGTCGGCGAAGGCCTCGGCCGCCCACGGCGGCTTGATGCCCGTCTCCTCCCGGATCGACTCCCGGAAGGCGTCGTCCCCGAAGGTCAGCATGCCGCAGTCGGTGTGGTGGATCAGGATGATCTCCTGTGTGCCCAGCAGCCGCTGACTGATCGCCAGCGAGCGGATCGCGTCGTCCGTGGCGACGCCGCCGGCGTTGCGGATCACGTGCGAGTCGCCCTCGTCGAGCCCGAGCGCCGCGTAGACGTCGAGCCGCGCGTCCATGCAGGCCAGGACGGCACTCCGGCGGCCCGGCGGGAGCGGCAGCGGCCCCTGGAAGTCGACCGCGTAGGCGGCGTTGTTGCGGAGGTAGTGCTCGGTGGCGGCACCGGCTTCGGTCATGACTGTCTCCTTCGAGGACGTTCGACGACGTTCCAGGACATTCGAGGACATGTGAGGACGGGGGTTCACCGCGGGAGGTGCCCGGGCGCGGGGCACCGACGGGTACGCCGGAGCGGCTCGGCCGCCTCGGGCGCTTCGGGACACGGGGCCGGCTCACGGGACCGGCGAGGACCGGACGGCGACAGCGCGGGGCACGGGAGAGGCGCGCGCGGAAGGCCGTACGTCAGCGGTCGAGCGGACAACTCGCGCTGGACAGGCGGCCGTAGTCGACGTGACGACGGCGGACGAGCTCGGTCATGGCCGCACCGTAATACCCAACTCACCATCTCCGCCAGGGAATCGACCCGACACCACCCGAACGAGGCAATCGGACTCCCCCGCCCGGGGCACAATGACCCTCCACAGCACAGGAACCCGGGGCCCCGCATGACCGACTTCGCGATCGACGAGACCTTGGTGCGGGAACTCCTGCGGGAGCAGCACCCCGACCTCGCCGGGCTGGACATCCGCCGGGTGGACGCCGGGTGGGACAACCAGCAGTGGCGGCTCGGCGAGGAGTTGGCCGTACGGATCCCCCGCACGGAACGGGCGCCGGAGCTGCTGCGGAAGGAGCGGGAGTGGCTGTCCGTGCTGGCCCCGCGGCTGCCCCTGCCGATCCCGGTCCACGTTCGGGCCGGCGAGCCGTCCGCGCTCCTCCCCCGGCCGTGGAGCGTGGTGCGCTGGGTACCGGGCGAGCCGGCCGACCGGGCGCCGATCGAGCGTGGCGACCACGCGGCGGGCGTGCTCGCGGAGTTCCTCGCGGCGCTCCACCGGGAGGCGCCCGCCGGGGCGTTCCCCGGTTCGAACCGGGGCGCTCCGCCCAGGGAGGCCGCCGGCGGCTTCGAGCAGCAGTTCCACCTCGTCGCCGCCGACGTCGCGGCAGACGTCCGGCGGGTCTGGGCGGAGGCCGTCGCCGCGCCCGACCGGGAGGGCCCGCCGCGCTGGCTGCACGGCGACCTCCACCCGGCGAACGTCGTCGTCACGGACGGGACGCTGTCCGGCGTGCTCGACTTCGGCGAACTCTGCGCCGGCGACCCGGCGGCGGACCTCGCGGCGGCCTGGCTGCTCCTGCCCGAAGGCGCGGCGGACGGCTTCTTCGACGCCTACGCCGAGGCCACCGCGGCCGAGGTGGACACGGCGACGGTGCTGCGCGCCCGGGGCTGGGCGCTGCTGCGCTGCCTCTCCCTGATCGGCATAGGCCTGGCCGGGGAGCGCGGCCTCCCCGGTGGGCAGCGGACCTGGGGTCCGGCCGGGCGGGCGGCGCTCGCGCGGGTCCTGGCTACGGGGTAGACCCGGGGGCGGGCGCCCCGGCGGCCGCCCGGTGCCGTGCGCGGTAGGAGCGCGGCGTGGTGCCGGTCAGCCGGGCGAAGTGCTGCCGCAGGCTCGCGGCCGACGCGAAACCGGCCAGCGCCGCCACCCGTTCCACCGGCTCGTCGGTCTCCGTGAGCAGCTCGCGGGCGCGGTCCAGGCGCAGCCGGAGCAGGTACTGCGGCGGGCTGACGCCGGCCTGGGCGCGGAACCGGCGGTTGAGGCTGCTGACGCTGATTCCGGCGTGCGCGGCGACGTCGGCGGGGGTCAGCGGGAGGTGGAGGCGGGCCTTCAGCCAGCGCAGGGTCGGTTCCAGGCCCGCGCTGTCGGCGAGTTCGCGGTCGATGCCCTCCTGGACGCGGTCCGCGTGCCGCAGCAGGGGGGTGAGGAGCTCCCGCGAGGTCTCGCCGGCCGTCCGCTCCCCGTGGTCCTGGGCCAGCAGGTGCAGGCAGACGTCCAGCCCGCCGAAGATCCCGGCCGAGGTGAGGAAGCGGCCGTCGGCCACCGCCGCGCCGACCGGGTCGACCTCGATCCGGGGGTGCCGCCGGGCCAGTTCCGCGGTGTGCCGCCAACCGGTGGTGGCGCGCCGGCCGTCGAGCAGGCCGGTGGCCGCGAGGGTGAACACCCCGGTGCCGATCGCGCCGATCCGGCCGCCCCGCGCGGCGGCGGCCCGCAGCATGTCGAGGACCTCGGACGGCGGCTCCGCCGGGGCGCCGTCGCGCCCCGCCAGCAGCACGATGTCGGCGTCGGCGAGGCCCTCCAGCCCGTGCGGGACGGTGATGCCCAGCGGCGCCGGCAGGCCGATCCCGACCGGCCCGGGCGCGGCACACAACCGCACCTCGTAGGCGACCCCCGGGTGCTCACGTGCCGCCGTCCCGAACACCAGCCCCGGCGTGGTGAGGTGGTGTCCGGGCAGCCCGTCGGGCACGAGGACGGCGATGACCGACATACCCGGAATGTACCCGAAGCCCGGGGCGGCCTGGCCACCGTCCCGGCGGTCACCCCAGGTAGGGCGTCGCCCGGTGGTCGAGGTGGTGCCGGAGCCGGAGCCGCTGCGTGTGGTGCATCGGCAGGTCCCCGATGTCGTCCGGAGCCACGAACCGCAGGTCGGTCGACTCGTCGGAGATCCGGAGCTCCCCGCCCGTGACGCGGGCGGTGAAGCAGACGTTGAACTGCTGCCGCACCTCGCCGTCGGAGTAGGCGATCACATGCCGGGGGTCGGTGTAGGTGCCGACCAGCCCGGTGATCTCGACGACGAGCCCGGTCTCCTCGCGGACCTCCCGGACCGCGGTGCCGGGAAGCGACTCACCGAGGTCCATCATGCCGCCCGGCAGCGCGTACAGGCCGTTGTCGGCGCGCCGTTGGAGCAGCACGCGCCCCTCCTCGTCGGTCACCACGGCCGACGCCGCCACCACCAGCCGGTTCGGCTCCGGCGCGCCGGGATCGTCGTAGAACTCGGTTCGTGCCACGTGGTCAGCTCTCCTCGACTCTTCGGCGACCGGTGGGGCGGCGTTCCCATACTGCCCTGGCGGCCGGGGGCCGGGCGGCGGGAGCGCCCGGCGCTGCCGCCGCCGGGAGTCAGCTGTTCTGGTGGATCGTCTGCCGGATCCAGTCCGCGTACGCCGGAACGCTGGTGTAGAGGCCCGGGCCGGTCGAACAGGTCGGGTCGGTGTCGCCGTCGCCCGAGGTGGTGCCGACGAGTTCCCAGCGGCCGCCCCGGCCCTTCTGGAGCTGCGGGCCGCCGGAGTCCCCGAAGCAGGCCATCGCGCCCGGCACCTGGCTGACCGTGCAGAGGCGCAGCCACCCCGCCCGGCCGGGGGCGCACTCGTCGACGGCTCCCCGGCGGGTCTCCAACTGCTGGAGCCGGTTCGCGAACTCGGCCCGCTGCGGGGTGTCCACGTCGGCGACGCTGCCGAAGCCGAGCAGCCGGGTCGGCGTACCGGGCCGGGCCGCGCGGTCGGCGATCCGGACGGGCTGCTCGCTCACCGGGCGGTCCAGCCGGATCAGCGCGAGGTCGTCCTGGTTGGCTCCGCCGCCGCCGGTGCCGATCCCGTAGCCGGGGTGGGTGATCGTCCGCTCGATGGTGCGCACGGTGCCGCCGGACGTGCGCCGGTCCGAGCCGATCCGGACGGTGCCGTCCAGGACCACGCCGATCTCGGGGTCGAGGCAGTGGCCCGCCGTCAGCACCCACTGCGGGTGGATCAGTGTCGCGCCGCAGACACCGTCGGCCAGGCCCTGCGTCGGAGCCGACATCGGGATCGAGGCCATGTACGGGTAGCGCCCGGTGGCGTCCGTCCCGTTGACGATGGCTCCGGCGCTGCCGGTCATGGCGGTGGCGCACACCGTCGCGGCCAGGGCGACGGTGGCGACGCGGGCCGCTCGGCGGGCCAGGGAGCTGAAAGCGGGCATGGCAGGTCCTTCGTTCGGGGTGCGCGTGAGCGCGCTTCGGGTGTTCGGATCAGGAGTGGCGCGGACGCCCCGGCGGTGCGGGTGCCGCGTACCGCCCATCCTTCGCACCGGCCCGCGCCCGGAACAGCGGCTCCGATGTCACCCTCGGCTAAATTCTGGACATGCCAGTGATCGCTGTCCTCGCCCTCGACGGCGTACCGGGCCACCAGCTCACCGCGCCGGGGATCTCCTTCGGCGCCGCCGCGCGCCACCACCCGCACGTCGGGTACGAGGTGCGGTACTGCGCGGGCCCCGGGTTCCGTACGACGGGGGCGCCGGCACCGTTCCGGCTCGACACACCGTGGGGCCTGGAGGGGCTGGCGGGTGCGGACACCGTACTGGTGCCCGGCCACGACGGTTTCCGTGCGGAGCCGCCGCCCGGGGTCGTCGACGCGCTGCGGGCCGCGGCGGCCGGGGGCAGCCGGATCGGTGCGATCGGGACGGGGACGTTCACCCTCGCCGCCACCGGGCTGCTGGACGGGCGGCGGGCCGCGACCGGCCGCCGGTACGCGGCCGAACTGGCCGGGCGCCACCCCCGGATCGAGGTCGACCCGGAGGGCTCGGTCACGGACGCGGCGCCGTTCCACAGCGCGGCGGGGGTGCTCGGCGGGGTCGACCTCTGCCTGCGGCTGATCACCCTGGACCACGGCGAGCCGGTCGCCATCGAGACGGAGCGGCAGGTCTTCCTGGAGCTGCACGGGCCTGCCGGGCCGGCGGCCTCCAGCGGGGCGGCGGCCACCACCGCGTCGGCGGCCACCACCGCTACCGCTCGCGCACCGGGTCCCGGGGGCTCCCGGCTCGGGCCGACGCTCCGGTGGCTGGAGGCCCACCTCGACCGGCCGCTGACGCTGAACGACCTCGCCGACCACGCCGGACTCACCGTCCGCGGCCTGACCAGGCGCTTCCGGGCCGAGACCGGGCTGCCGCCGCTGCAGTACCTGCTCCGCGCGCGCATCCAGCTCGCGCAGCGCCTGCTGGAGCGCGGCGACGAGCCGGTCGAACGCATCGCCACCCGCACGGGGCTCGGCACGCCCGCCAACCTGCGCCACCACTTCCAGCACCACACGGGGACCAGCCCCCGGACCTACCGGGCGGCCTTCCGCTCCCTCGTCTCCACCCTGACCTGGGCCGACGGCCGCCCGGCCGGCGACGCCCCGGCAGCGGGCCGGGCCGACCGACCGGTTCCCCCGCACGACCGCCGCGCCCCGGCCGATCGTCGTGCCTGGTCCTGACAGGACCAGGCACGACGGCGGCGCGTCGGCCAGAATCGGCACATGAGTTCCCCGACCGCCCTCGGCGTCTTCCTGCGTTCCCGCCGCGCCCGGCTGCTGCCCCAGGAGGTCGGCCTGCCCGGCGCGGGCGCCCGGCGGCGGGTCGCCGGCCTGCGCCGCGAGGAGATCGCCGAACTCGCCGGGGTCAGCGTCGACTACTACACCCGGATGGAACAGGGCCGGGTCCGCAACGCCTCGCCCGCGGTGCTCGACGCGCTGGCCCGGGCGCTGCGCCTGGAGGAGCAGGAGACCCGGCACCTGCACCGGATCGCCCGCCCGGCCGCCGCCACGCGGCGGGCCGCGCCGGCGGCGGAGGAGCCGCAGCGCGTCCGGCCGATGCTGCGGACCCTCCTGCGGTCCCTCCCGGAGCTGCCCGCGCTGGTGATGGGGCAGCGGATGGACGTGCTGGCCTGGAACCGGGCGGCGAGCGCGCTGTTCGGAGACTTCGCGGCCCTGGAACCCGCCGCGCGCAACATCGCCAGGATCACCTTCCTGCACCCCGAGTCCCGTTCCCTGTACGCGGACTGGGACGAGTGCGCGCGGGGGAACGTGGCCCATCTGGGCATGGAGGCGGGCCGCCGGCCCGACGACCCCCGACTGCGCGAGCTGATCGGTGAACTCGCGATGAAGAGCCGGGAGTTCCGCACCTGGTGGGCCGAACGCCCGGTGCGGGACAAGACGTCCGGGGTCAAGCGCTTCCACCACCCGGTGGTCGGCACGCTCGAATTGACCTACGAGACCCTGCGGGCGGCCGACGACCCGGCCCAGGCGCTGATCACCTACGCGCCCGAGCCCGGCAGTCCGTCCGAGGACGCCCTGCGGCTACTGCTGGCCTGGACGGCGCAGCAGACCCCGGCCGACCACCCGGCCCCACCGACCGGCACCGCTCAGGGCCGCCCGTCGGACGACCACGCCCGGCGCGAGGACCACGCCCGCTAGGCGCCGGACAGGCCGGCTCCCGGCCCGCCCCCGCCCCGGCCCGCCACTGGCTCCAGCGCCGTCGCCATCCCCGTCACCAACGCCGACCCGGCGGCCGCTCATGCCCCGGTTGCCCGAAAGGGCAACCGCCCGGCGCCTTCGGGCAGGGGTCGCCACCGGCCGCGCAGGCCGTTCCTCCGCCGCAACTCCGGCCTGGTCACCGCCCGTTCCCACGGATCGCGTCGGCGACCGCGAGCCTCCTCCGGAGAAGGGTTGACACCACAAGTTGGTCTAGTCCACCGTAGGGGAAGCAAGTTTGACGAGGTGGGAAGTCCTGGCGATGCCCCGTGCCGGACACGCGAGTTGGCCGACGCCGCCGCATGTCCACCGAGGGCGTCAACGACGCGTCGGGGGCTTCGAACACAAGAAGGAGGAAGGAATCCCGGCCCCGTCCCCGCGGGAAACGGGCGGTCCGTCCCTGGATGCGACAGCCCCGAGGGCCCGACCGGGCCCGCCACCCCCGCAGGAACCGCACGCGCGCTGAGCGCCGCCGGGAACCGCGAGACCCGCAACCTCCCCGCTGTCCGAAGCCCCGTCGCCCGACACCCCGATCAACCACCCTCCGCCCTCTCCCCCTTCACCTTCACCCTTCACCCTTCACCCGACCGGCGCCTTCGGCCGCGCTCTCCCAGGAGCCGTCCGCCGCCGGCCGTTCGTGGCCACCGCGCCCCGAACCGTCCGCGCCCGAGCACGCGTTGCCGCCGGTCGGCCGTCCTCCGACGCCGCCCTGCGGCGATGCCGCCGTGCGCGCGGCGGAACGGGAACGGCGGTGCGTACGGGCGCAGGAGCCGCCCCGTGAACCGGCGCTGCGTCCCGGCCGCGGTAGTTTCCCGACCTCTGGAGTGATTGCATGCCGAAGCCTGACGGATACCTGTATCGGGCCGCCTCCGACACCCCGTACTTCAGCAACGACGGCGAGACCTACCTCGCCAGGACACCGCTGAAGGACATCGAGAAGGCGCGGCCGCTGCGCGTGCTCTCCGAGGAGGACTACTCGTTCTGGCAGACGTACGGCTACGTCGTCGTCCGGGAGGCGATCCCGGCCGAGGCGGCGAAGCGGCTGCTGGACTTCGCCTGGGACTTCCAGGGCCTGGACCCGGAGCGGCCGGAGACCTGGTACGAGGAGCGGGAGTTCGCCGACGAACTGGCCCAGCACCTGCACATCTACGGCTTCGTCGAGGCCTACCAGCACCAGCTGATCTGGGACAGCCGCCAGGCGCAGCGGGTCTACGACGCGTTCGTCGACGTCTGGGACTGCGAAGAGCTCTGGGTGACGCTGGACCGGCTCAACCTCAACCCGCCGAACGTCGGCAACCGTGACCGCGCGCTGATCGAGGCGACGGACAAGGGCTTCGACATCGAGCTGCACTGGGATGTCGACACCACGCTCGGCATCCTGCCGCAGCGCGTCCAGGGGATCATCGCGCTCAACGACACCCGGCCGGACCACGGCGGCTTCCAGTGCAACCCCGAGCTGTTCCGGCGGTTCAACCAGTGGCAGGCCGCCCAGCCGGCCGACCGCGACCCGATCCGGCCCGCCGTCGACCGTGCGGAGTTCCCGGTCGTGCGGCCCGAGTTGAAGGCCGGCGACCTGCTGATCTGGAACGGCCTGCTCGCCCACGGCGTGGCCCGCAACACCTCGGAGCAGGGCGTCCGGGCGGTCCAGTACCTCTCGATGATGCCGGCGCTGGAGGAGCACGAGGAGCTCAAGGCCTCGCGGATCGCCTCCTGGCGCGACCTCTCCACCCCGACGTGGAACAAGACGCTGGTGGGCGACCCGCGGAAGCACGAGTCGCTGCGCTACGGCAAGGCCGAGCTGAGCGACCTCGGCGCCAAACTGCTGGGCCTGGAGTCCTGGCACGCCGAGCAGCGCACCGAACCGGAGACCGAACCGAACACCGCACAGCACACCGCACAGCACACCGTCCGACACAGCACCCCGGACGGCGACGCGTGAACCGGGCCGCCGGCGTGGACAGGATCTGCCTGACCCTGCCCACCAACCGGGCCTGCGCCGACACCATCGCGTCCATCGGCGAGGAAGCCGCCTACGCCGCCGCGCAGTTCGGCGTCGAGGTGCACCTGCTGGTGCTGGACTCCTCCGACGAGCCGACGTTCGCCGTCCACGCCAAGGCCGTGGACGCGCTGCCCGGGACGGCGGGCGTGGTCGTGCACCACCTCGACGAAGCCCGGCAGCGGACGTTCCTGCGGCGGGTGATCGACGCCGCCGCGGTCGCCGAACCGGCCCGGGTGCTCGACCTGATGCTGCCGGACGCCGTCTCCTACGGCGCCTGCACCAACCGGGCGTTCCTGATCGCCGCCGCCCTCGGCTGCCGCTCCGTCCACCGCCGGGACTCCGACAGCCACTACCAGGTCCTGGACGGGAAGCCGGTCTTCCCGATCCACCACGAGCTGCTGTCCCTCGGGAAGCGGGCGGCCGACGCGGCGGCCGGCGTCACCGAGAACGCCCTCGACCCGGCGCACGCCGAGAAGCCGGTGGCGATGGTCGGCGGCTCCTTCGTCGGTGAACTCTCCGTCGACATCGGCGAGATCCGCGAGCTGGACCCGGCCGTCTACGACGAGGTCGTCGCGCTCTGGGCGCCGGCCGGGGCGTCGGAGCAGGAGAAGCGGGAGCTGGTCGACGACTCCTTCGTGGGCGGTGGCACCGACCCGTTCACCGAGGACCGCGCCGTCCTGGACCTCCCGGACATCTGGCGGGTCGACATGTGCAACATCGGCTTCGACCACGCGGTGTACGAGCGCCTGCCGCTGCCGTCCGCGACCGACACCATCGGCAGCGACTACTTCCTCCTGCACGTGGTGCGCGACGCCACCCTTCCCGGTGTGGTGCACAACCGGCACATCGTGAACTACTACACCCCCGAGCGCCGCACGGGCGCCGGATTCACCGCCTACCAGCTGCGGTTCACCAAGTTCCTGCTGTCGATGCTCTACCTCTACCCGGTGTACTTCGACATGGAGGCGGCGGGCGGTGCGCTGCTCGACGACGAGCACCGCGTACGGGTCGCCGTGATCGCCGACTCCGTCCGGCGCAGCATCGGGACGGACCGGGCGGAGAACGTCCGCCGGCTGTCCGTCCTGGACGGCGCCTACCGCCGACTCGGCGGCAAGTACGCCGAGTTCGCCGACCATCTGCTCACCCTGCGGGACCGCCTGCTCGACGAGGCACAGGCGGACACCGAGGACTTCGCACTGCTGATCGGGGCGTGGGGTCCGCTGGTGCGGGCGTGCAAGGCCACCGGCCCCGAGCAGCTGGCCCGCTGACCGGGCCTGGAGCTATCGACGATGTCTGAGAACACACTTCTGCGCGCCGCCCTGGCGGCCGCGACCGACGACCGGATCTACTACGACCTGGACGGGATCGAGGGCCAGTACACGGCGCTGCTGCGCGAACTGCCGGGCATCGCCGTCCGCTTCGCCATGAAGGCGTGCCCGGTGGACGAGGTCCTCGCCCACCTGGCGGAGCTGGGCGCCGGCTTCGACGCGGCCGGCCCGCAGGAGATCGCCCAGGCCCTGCGCACCGGCGTCCCGGTCGAGCGGATCCACTACGGCAACACCATCAAGTCCGACCGCAACATCGCCGAGGCGTACCGGCTCGGCGTCCGGGACTTCGCGACGGACAGCCTGGAGGACGTCGCGGCGCTCGCCGTCCACGCCCCGGGTGCCCGGGTGTTCTGCCGGGTCGCCACCACCGGGGACGGCGCGCTCTGGGGCCTGAGCCGGAAGTTCGGCTGCTCACCGGCGGACGCCGTCCTGGTCCTGGAGGAGGCGCGCGCGGCGGGGCTGACCCCGTCGGGGCTCTCCGTCCACGTCGGGTCGCAGCAGATGACCTCCGACGCCTGGCAGAGCGCGCTGGACTCGCTCACCGCCGTGGTCGAGGAGCTGGACCGGCGGGGCATCCTGCTGGACCACGTCAACCTCGGCGGCGGCCTGCCCGCCCTCGGCGTCCTCGACAAGCGGGGCCGGCCGCTCGACCCGCCGGTGGACAAGATGTTCGCCGTACTCCGGGAGGGCATGCAGCGACTCCGGGAGGTGTCGGCGGCGCCGCTGGACTTCCTCCTGGAGCCGGGGCGCCACCTGGTCGCGGACCACGGCGCCATCCGGACCCAGGTCGCCCGGCTGACCTCCCGGCAGCAGCTCGACGGCGAGCGGCAGCACTGGCTCTACCTGGGCTGCGGCAAGTTCAACGGCCTGTACGAGATGGACGAACTGCAGTACCGGATGGAGTTCCCCGCCCACCCGCGGGACTCCGCCACCGAGGGCGGCTACATTCCGGCCGTCGTCGCGGGCCCGACCTGCGACAGCGACGACGCGTACACCGACGTCGACGGCCTCGTCGCGGTGCCGGCGGCCGCCGCCTCCGGGGATCCGGTCTGGATCTTCTCCTGCGGTGCCTACGCCACGGCGTACACGACCCAGGGCTTCAACGGGTTCGAGCCGCTCCCGTACACCTGCGTCCGCCGGACCGACAGCACCGGCCGCCCCACCCCCGCGCCTGCCCGCACCCCCGTTCCCGTCTCCGAGGGAGGTCCCGCATGATGGCCGACGAGATCGCCGAGGGCGTCCGCGTCCGACTGCTGGCCGCCGACGACTGGGACGAGGTCGTGGCACTGGAGGCCCGCGCCTACAGCGCGAGCGGTCTGTCCGAGGGGCGGGCGGCGCTGGAGTCCCGGGGCCGGGCCTCGCCCACCACCTGCTTCGCGGTGGAGCACCGGGGGCGCCTCGGCGGCTACCTGCTCGCCCTGCCCTACCCGCTCCACGCGTGCCCGGACCTGAGCCGGCCGGAGGCCGCCGGCGTCCTGTCCACCAACATGCACGCGCACGACCTGGTGATCGCCGAGGAGCTGCGCGGCCGGGGGCTCGCGCCCCTGGTGCTCGGCCACCTCGCGCGAACGGCCCGGCTGCGGCGGTTCGAGACCATCTCGCTGGTGGCCGTCCGGGGCAGCGAGGTCCTCTGGGCCCCGCTGGGCTACCGCGCCGAGCCGGAGGTCGAACTCCCGGCGAGCTACGGCCCCCAGGCGGTCTACATGTCGATGTCCCTGCGCACGGCTCCCCCCGCCGCGCCTCCCCTCCCGGCGGCTCCCACCCCCACGGCCCTGCTCGCCGCAGCCGGCTCCGGGGCGCCGCGGCACCCCCACGGCCCGTTCCCCGGGTCGCCCCTGAAAGACGAAGTGGTTCGATGAACATGCTCCGCCTGCGCGACGACTACCGCCGAGCCCAACTGGCCATCGCGGCCCTGTTCTGCTTCCTCGGCTTCCAGTACGCGACGTGGGTCTCCCGCCTGCCCGCGCTGAAGAGCCGGCTGGACCTGAGCGAGGCCGAACTCGGCCTGCTGCTGATGGTCTGCGGGGTGGGCGCGGCGGTGTCCTTCCCGCTGGTCGCGGCGCTGATGAGGCGGCTCGGTTCACGGCTGCTCGCCACCCTGTCGGCGCTCGCCCTGGGCCTGGTGCTGCTCGGACTCACCGTGGCGCCCAACTACCCGGTGACCCTGGTGGTGGCCTGCTTCGACGGCATCGCGGTCGGCTGCCTGAACGTCGCGATGAACGCGCAGGGCGCCGCCCTGGAGGTCAAGTACCGGCGGACGGCGATGTCCAGGCTGCATGCCACCTTCAGCGCCGGCTCGCTGCTCGCCGCCCTGCTCGCCTCCGGCGTCAACGCCTTCACCACCACCCTGTCCGTGCACTTCGGCCTCGCCGCCGTCGTCCTCCTGCTGCTCCTCGGGCTCGCCCAGACGGGCATGCTGACGGATGACCGGAAGGCGGCCGCGGAAGCGCCGGAGGCCGCCGAGCCGCAGGCGCCGAAGAAGCGACGCGGGCTGACGCTGCCCTCGCGGGTGACGATCTGGATGGGCCTGGCGATGGTGTTCGGCACCATCACCGAGGGCGCCATGAACGACTGGTCGGCCCTCTACCTGAAGGACGTCGTCAACGCGGCGCCCCAGCTGGCCCCGCTGGGCATCGCCGTCGTCTCGGTCATGATGGTGGCGGCCCGGATCTTCGCCGACGGCTGGCGCACCCGCTTCGGCGACGGGCGGATCGTCCGCTTCGGCAGCCTGCTGGCGGGCGGCGGCCTGGCACTCGCGCTGCTGGCCGGCGGGGTGGTGCCGACGCTGCTCGGGTTCGCCTGCGTGGGGCTGGGCGTCGCGGCCGTGACCCCGTGCATCTACGTGGCCGCCGCCCGGCAGGGCTCGGACGCGCTGGCGCTGGTCGCCGCCACCGGGACGACGGGCCTGCTCGCGGGGCCGGCGGTGATCGGCTTCATCGCCAACGGCAGCAGCCTGGTGTGGGGCATGGCCGCGGTGGCCGCGTCCGCCGCCGTCGTCTCACTCTGCGCGACGCAGATCCGCTGGCCCGCGCTGGGCGGCGCGGACGACGCGGAGCCCGCCGCGCCGGCCTCCGCCGGCCCCGACGGCATCGCGCCGCCCGAGGCCGCCCTGCGCGAGGCCTGAGCCCGTCGGGGCACCGGGTGGGATCCCACCCGGTGCCCCGGGCCCGACCACCGGCTACCCCGGGGCCGCCCACCGGTGAAACGCGGTGGAACCGGACCGGCCCCGATGGCTAGGGTCGAGGGATGACCACTCGCACCTTCCGCGTCACCGTCCGCGGCTCCTTCGACGGCCTCGACGCCGACCAGCACGCCGAACTCCTCGCCCGCGCGGCCGAACACGACGTGCTGTACGCGTCGTTCACGCCCGAGGGGCACCTCAGCTACGACCTCGCCTCGCGCCCCGCCTTCACCTTCCGCTTCCTGGACTCGGGCGAGGCCGAGGAGGACATCCTGGAGGCCGCCGACCGGGCCGAGGGGGCGGCGAAGTCCTGGCTCGACGAACACGGCTACGGCTACAAGAACCTCCGGTCGCAGGCCGAGGACCTCTCCCAGGCCGCTGTCGGCAAGCGCCAACGCCGAGCCGCCCGCACCGCCTGATCCCACCCCGCACGATCCCGCACCCCCCGCTCCGCCACCTCCTCGACGGCTCAGTCCGCAGCTATACTTGAGCAGTCAAGGAGGTGGCAATGAGTTCCACATTGGACGCGGCCCTGCGCCTGGTCCGGGCGCAGGCGGCCCTGGTACGGCGGTTCGACGCGAGCCTGAGCGGCCTGCACGGGGTCAGCCTGGCCGATTTCACCCTGCTGCTCCGGCTGGGCCAGGCGCCCGGCGGCCGGATGCGCCGGGTGGACCTCGCCGAGGCGCTCGGCCTCACCGCCTCCGGCGTCACCCGGGGGCTCGCCCCGCTGGAGCGCATCGGCCTGGTGACCCGCGAGCCGGACGCCCGGGACGCCCGGGTCGCCTACGCGGCGCTCACCGACACCGGCCGCACCCTGCTCCGGGACATCCGCGCCACCGCCGAACGCGTCGCCGACGAGCTGTTCGCCGCACCCTCCTGGAGCCCGGACGACATCGCCCTGTTCGCCGGCCTGACCACCCGCCTCGGCGGCACCGGCCTCACCGACCGCCCCCTGACCACCGACCCGCCGCCGTCCGCCTGAGCGGATCATGACCGGGTCGTCCCATCTGTCGGGCACCGGGATCGCTGACCTGCTGACCCCGGCGGGCCCCTTCCTGACCGGCGGACCCGGCGCCCACGGCACCGCCGTCCTCACCCGCGCCGAGCAGGCGGCGGCCGACGCCACCGCCGACACGGGCCGCCGACTGCTCCAGCACCTCTGGCAACAGGGCGACCCGACCGAACGCCCCGCCCCGGAGGCCCCCGATGGACCGAGTAGACCGGACGGACCGGATGGACCTGACCGACCCGCCGCTGCTCTGCCACTGGACGTCCGCCGAGGGCACCTCCACGCTCGCCGTCCACCGCACCCCTGCCGGGTGGGAGTTGCTCGCGGCCTCCCCGTACGTGTCCGAGTCGCTGCTGTTCGACACGGCCGACGACGTCCGCGCGCTGGCCCGAGCCCTCGTGGAGCTGCCGTCCGGCCCCGAGCCGTTCGAGGCCGAGTGGTACCTCGCCGCCCCCGACAGCGAGGGCGACCAGGGCCACTTCGCCACCCTCGCGTGCGGCCTGGACCTCCGCGCCGGCCACCGCCCGTACCTCGCCTACCAAGCGGTGCACGGGTTCGGCTCCTTCAGCATCCCCGGTGCGGACCTGTACTGCGACGACCTCCCGCTCGACCGGCTCCGCCACCAGGCCGCCGCACTCCTCGCCGCACTCGCGACGCCCTGACGAACCGGCCCCCGGCAGACGCCGGAGGGCCGGCCGCACCCGCGACCGGCCCTCCTTGCCCCGCCTCCCGGCTACGCCGTCCGGCGCAGCAGCGCCAGGTACATCGCGTCGGTGCCGTGCAGGTGCGGCCAGAGCTGGACGTCCGGGCCCTCGCCCAGCGACGGCACGCCGGGCAGCAGCGGGCGGGCGTCGATCCACTCGACCCGGCCACCCTGCTCCCGCAGCACGTCGTTCACCACGGCCCTGGTCTCGGCGAGGTGCGGCGAGCAGGTCGCGTAGCCGACGACGCCGCCGATCCGGGTGGCGTCGATGGCACCGCGCAGCAGGTCGCGCTGGAGCGGGCCGAAGGCGGCGACGTCCGCCGGCCGGCGGCGCCAGCGCGCCTCGGGGCGGCGGCGCAGCGCGCCGAGGCCGGAGCAGGGGACGTCCACGAGCACCCGGTCGAAGCTGTCGGCGCGCCACGCGGGGCGGGTGCCGTCGGCGGCGATCACGGTGTACGGGCCGGGGTTGCCCTCCAGCGTGCGGGCCACCAGCCGGGCCCGGTGCGGCTGCTTCTCACTGGCCACCAGGGCGGCGCCGCGCTGGGCGGCCAGGGCGGCGAGCATCGCGGCCTTGCCGCCGGGGCCGGCGCAGCCGTCCAGCCAGACCCGGTCCGGGCCGTCGAGCGGCGCGGCGGCCAGGGCGAGCGCGACCAGCTGGCTGCCCTCGTCCTGGACGCCGGCACGGTTCTCCTGGACGGCCGGGAGCGCGCCCGGGTCGCCGCCCTCGGCGAGCCGGAGCGCGAACGGGGACCAGCGGCCGGGCTCGGCCTCGGGCAGCGCCTCGGCGAGGTCGGCGACGGCGATCCGGCCGGGGCGGGCGACCAGGGTGACCTCGGGGCGCTCGTTGTCGGCGCGCAGCAGCTCCTCGATCGCGGTGCGGTCGGAGGCGTCGGGCTGCCAGCGGCCGAGCGAGTCCCAGAGGGCGGCGACCACCCAGCGGGGGTGCGAGTGGACGACGGCGAGGTGGTCCTCGGCGTCCTTCTCGTACGGCGGGGCGACCTTGGCGATCCAGGCGTCCAGGTCGTGGGCGCTGATCCGGCGCAGGACGGCGTTGACGAACTTGGCCTTGCCGTCGCCGAGGACCACCCGGGCCAGCTCGACGGTCGCCGAGACGGCGGCGTGGCTGGGGATGCGGGTGGTGAGCAGCTGGTGGGCGCCGAGCGACAGGACGTCCAGGACCGGCGGGTCGACCTTGCTGAGCGGCCGGTCGATGCAGGCGGCGATGACGGCGTCGTAGGTGCCCTGGAGGCGCAGCGTGCCGTAGACCAGCTCGGTGGCGAGGGCGGCGTCGCGCCGGTCCATGCCCTTCTGCTCGGCTTCGCGCAGGAGGGACGGCAGGATCAGGTTGGCGTAGGCGTCGCGCTCGTCGACGGCCCGCAGGGCGCGGAACGCGACGATGCGCGCCGGGTCCTTCTTGGGACGACGGTGCGGACGGGGCGCGCGGCCGGCGCTGGGAGTGCTCAAAAGGTGCCTCAAAGTGCTGCGGTGGTTATCGAACGAACAGTATTCCCCATGGTCCGGGGAGACTCGTCGCCCGGGGAGACTCGTCCGAAGGTACACCCCGGCCCCGGCCCGTGCCGGACCCCGGACCCGCGCCGGGCCCGGCGGCCCCGCCCGGGCGAGGAGGGACCGGCGGCACGGCATCCGGCGGCACGGCATCCGGCACGGGAGCGCTGTCCCGGCGGAAGCGCCGTCCTACGGGCGCGCGGCGTCCTCGAAGCGCTCGCCGGACTCGATCCGCGCCCCCCGGGCCCAGTCGGCCGCGCGCATCGGCTTCTTGCCCTGTGGCTGCACCTCGCCCAGCTCGATCTCGTGGCTGCCGGTGCCGACCCGGATGCTGTTCTTGCCGACGGCCAACTCCCCGGGGGCGAGCGCGGAGGCGTCCGCCAGCAGCTTCACCGGGCCGGAGACCTTGAGCCGCTCACCGCGGAACAGCGTCCAGGCGCCGGGGGCGGGGGCGCAGCCGCGGACCACGCGGTCGATCCGCAGGGCGGGGTGGGCCCAGTCGATCCGCGCGTCCTCGACGGTGAGCTTCGGCGCGAGCGTGATGCCCTCGGCGGGCTGCGGGACGGCGTGCAGCGAACCGTCGGCGATCCCGTCCATGGTGGCGGCGAGCAGCCGGGCGCCGGAGTGCGCGAGCCGGTCGAGCAGCTCGCCGCTGGTGTCGGCCGGGCGGATCTCCTCGGTGATGACGCCGTAGACCGGACCGGAGTCCAGGCCCTGCTCGATCAGGAAGGTGGAGGCGCCGGTGACCTCGTCGCCGGCCAGCACCGCGTGCTGCACGGGGGCGGCGCCGCGCCAGGCCGGAAGCAGCGAGAAGTGCAGGTTGACCCAGCCGTGCTTGGGGATCTCCAGCGCGCCGGGGCGCAGCAGCGCGCCGTACGCGACCACCGGGCAGCAGTCGGGGGCGAGCTCGGTGAGGCGGGCGATGAACTCCGGGTCGCTGGGCTTCACCGGCTTGAGGACCTCGATCCCGGCCTCCTCGGCGCGCTGGGCGACGGGGCTGGCGACCAGCTTGCGCCCGCGTCCGGCGGGAGCGTCGGGGCGGGTGACCACCGCGACGACCTCGTGCCGGTCGGAGGCGAGCAGGGCGTCCAGGGCGGGAACGGCGACCTCGGGGGTGCCGGCGAACACGAGGCGCATCAAGGGCCTTTCTGGTAGCGGGAATTCCGTGGGAGCGGCGACCGGGGTGGTGGTCAGCGCGCGGAGCCGAAGGTGCTGTGCGGGGAGACCCGGACGACGGGCGCGGGGCCCTCGCCCCAGTCCGCTTCGCGGATCGCCTTCAGCGCTTCCTTGCGCCGCTCACGGTCGAGGCGGTCGATGAAGATGATGCCGTCGAGGTGGTCGGTCTCGTGCTGGATGCAGCGGGCGAGCAGCTCGGTGCCCTCGACCGTGACCGGATCGCCGTACATGGTGAAGCCCTTGGCGACCACGCCGTACGCGCGCCTGGTGTCGTAGCGCAGGCCGGGCAGCGAGAGGCAGCCCTCGGGGCCGTCCTGCTCCTCCTCGGTCAGCGACAGGTCGGGGTTGATCAGGTGCCCGGTGACGCCGTCCACGTGATAGGTGAACACCCTCAGGGAGACGCCGAGTTGGGGGGCCGCCAGACCGGCGCCGGGGGCGTCGAGCATGGTCTCGGTGAGATCCCGGACGAGGTTGCGCAGTTCCTTGTCGAAGGTGGTCACCGGCTTGGCGGTGGCCCGCAGGACGGGGTCTCCGAAGATGCGGATCGGCTGGATCGCCACGGCGTACGGGCTCCTGTCCGTCGGGGAGTTGAGGAGTGCGGGAGGTGCGGGACTTCGGCGTTCGGGTTTCGAGCGATCGGCGTGCCACGGGCGGGCCCCGGGAGTTCGGACCACGGACCGGTCACCGAGCGGTCACCGACCCGCCCACGACCGCCCGACGGGCCGACCACCGGCCAAGTCTATGCAATCGGATCGCGGCACCGCCCGCCCCTCCGCACCGCTCCCGCACAGGCCTTCGACTCCCGGCACCGTGTTCTGGCATATCCCGAGTCGGCCCGGCTGCGTGACCCCGGCGGGCGGTCCGGCGTTGGTCAAGTGAGATTGACCGGGGCCGGAACGCGCGGGACATCACGTTCCGGCCGAGCTGAACCGTACGGAAGGTGGCACGTAGGCCATGGCCGAGCAGATCAATCACGACGCCCGGGCGCGGGCGAGCCTGCACCTGCTGGTGCGGGACATCGAGCGGGTCCGGCGGCAGGTCGACGCGCTGCGGACGCTCACCGCCCAGCTGGGCAACGTCTACCGTCCGCGCCGCCCCAGTACTTCGGCCGGGTTCGTGGTGTACGGGCGGGCGCCCGCGCCGACGGTGCGGCTGGCGCAGGAGCTGCGCGAGAGCGTGGAGACGCTGGTCGCGGCGGCGGTCGAGTTCGACCGCGCGCTGGGTTTCTCCTGGGACTCGGTGGGCTCGGCCCTCGGGGTCACCAAGCAGGCGGTGCACCGGCGCTACGGGATGCGCCGGCCGACCAGCGAGCTGCTGGCGGCCGGCGGGGTGCCGGCCGGCGGCGTCCCGGGGGTGCCCGGTCCGACCCGGCCGGACCGCTCCGAGGAGCTGCCGGCCGCCGCTCCCGCCCCGACCGGACTGGCCGCGACCGTCCCGGCGGCCCGCCAGGGCGGCCTGGACCGCAGCGCCCTGGACCGGGCCGTACTGGAGCGCGCGGCGGCGCACGACCGCCCTACCCACGACCGGGGCGCCCTGGACCGCCCGGGCATCCCCCTGCGCGGCTGAGCCCGACGGCAGCCCGTGCGGTCCGGCCGATCACGCCGAACCGCACGGGCCCCGCCCGGCCGACGCCGACCGAAACCACCCGACACCCCGGCCGACGCCACCCGAACCACCGGCCCACACCCGCCGACGCCACCCGAACCACCGGCCCACACCCGCCGGACCACCCGACCGCCCCCGGACCTCACCCGATGTCCGTCGGATCGATCCGCACCTTCACCGCCTCCGGCGTCCGCAGCGCGATCCGCGCGATCTGCGCCGCCTTCAGCGCCGTCGCCAGCGCCGCGCCCTGCCCGGGCGGCACCCGCAACAGCGCCCGCTCCTGCTCCTCCCCCCGCAACGCGGGCGCCGGCACCGGCCCCAGCACATCCGCCTCGGAGGGCAGCCGGATCAGCCCGAGCAGATCCGCCACCGCCGCCGGGCTGCCACTGACCGAGGCCATCCGCGACACCGGGGGGAAGTGCAGCTGCGCCCGCTCCTCCAGCTCCATCCCGGCGTGACCGAGCGGGTCCCAGCGGACCAGCGCCTGCACCGGCCGCGCGGTCGGCTCGGCCACCACCACCACCGCGCCGCCCTCCGTCGACGGCTTCACCAGCGCGGCGGCGGTCAGCCAGAGCCGCAGCGTCTCCTCACCGGCCCGCAGGTCCGGGCGGCCGAGCAGTGCCCAGCCGTCCAGCAGCAGGGCGGCCGCGTAGCCGCTGCCGCCCTCCACCACCGGCTCGGCGCCCGGGGTGGAGATCACCAGGGCGGGCTCGGCGGGGACGGTCGCCAGCACCGCGTCCCGCCCGGAGGTCCGGACCGGGATGCGCGGGAACGCCTTGCCCAGCTCCTCCGCCGTGCGCCGGGCGCCGATCACCTGGGCCCGCAGCCGGAACGAGCCGCACTCCTGGCAGTGCCAGTCGGCCGCGCCCTCCCCGCACCACCCGCAGTGCAGCGGCGCGTCGGCGGCCGAGGCCTCCAGCGGGCCCTCGCAGCGGCGGCAGCGCGCCGGCGTGCGGCAGTTCCCGCAGGACAGCCGGGGCACGTAGCCGCGGCGCGGCACCTGGATGAGCACGGGGCCGCCGCTCGCCAGGGCCTCCCGGGCCACCTCCCAGGCCACCGAGGGCAGCCGGGCGGCCTGGGCGGCGGCGTCCCGGTGCTGGTCCTGGTCGGTGACGGTACGGACCCTCGGCGCCACCTGCCGGACGGTCTCCCGGTCGGCCACCAGCGGCCGGGCCCAGCCGGTGCTGACCAGCTGCGCGCCCTCGACCGTGACGGCGTGCCCGCCGAGCAGGACGCCGGCGCCCTCCTCCGCCGCGCGCAGCAGCGCGACCTCCCGCACGTGCGGGTGCGGGCTGCGCGGGTCGCTGTGGCTGCTGTCGCCGTCCGACCAGACGACCACCAGCCCGAGGTCGTGCACCGGCGCGAACATGGCGGCGCGGGTGCCGATGGCGGCGCGCACCGAGCCGCGGCTCACCGTGAGCCAGCGCCGGTAGCGCTCGCGGGGGCCGAGGTCGGCCGCCAGGGTCGCGTGCATGCCCTCGCCCAGCAGCTCGGTCAGCGCCTGGTCGACCCGCGCCACCGACCGGCCCTCCGGCAGCACGACCAGTGCGCCCCGCCCGCTCGCCAGCGTGGCGGCGACCGCCCGGGCGATCTCGTAGGGCCAGCCGGGGCCGGGCAGCGCCGTCCAGACCGCGCGCGGCTGGCCGCCGGCGGCCAGCGCGGCGAGGAAGTCGGGCCCGGCGGGGTAGCGGGACCAGCCGCCGGGCTGCGGTGCCCCGGGCAGCGGGCCGGGCGGCGGCGAGGGCTCGGCCTCGGCCTTGGCGTGCCGGGGCGGTACGGCCAGCTGGAGGACGTCCGCCAGGGTGCCGGCGTACCGGTCGGCGACGGTGCGGCAGAGCCGGAGCAGCTGCGGGGTGAGGACCGGTTCGGGCGACAGCACCTGGGCGAGCGGCGCCAGCGGACCGGGGAAGTCGCTCTTCTCCAGCCGCTCGACGATGAACCCGTCGTGCAGCTCCCCGCCCTCGCGCTGGCCCTTCACCACCCGCGCCCCGAAACGCACCCGCACCCGGACGCCGGGCCGGGCGTCGTCCGCCATCGCGGCGGGCACCTCGTAGTCGAAGAACTTGTCGATGGTCAGGACGCCCTTGTCGACCACCACCCGGGCCACCGGCAGGTGCTCGGCCCGCTTGGCGCCGTGCCACGTCCGGGGCTTGGCCCGGCGGACCGTCTCCCGGATGAAGGCAAGCTGCTCCGGCGCCGCCCCGGCCTCGTCACTCCCCTGCGTGCTGCTCATCGCTCCCAGTACTACCAGGTCACACCGACATGACGCCCGCACCGGCCCCCGACCGGGGAACGCCGCAGGCGGCGGCCGCCCCCGTGTCGGGGCGGCCGCCGCCTGCGGTCCGATCGGTCGGGCCGACCGCGGGTCAGTCCTGTACGGCCTTCTTCAGCTGCTCGACCCGGTCGGTCCGCTCCCAGGTGAAGTCCGGCAGCTCACGGCCGAAGTGGCCGTACGCGGCGGTCTGCGAGTAGATCGGGCGGAGCAGGTCCAGGTCGCGGATGATCGCGGCCGGGCGAAGGTCGAACACGTCGGTGACGGCCTTCTGGATGGTGAGCACCGGCACGGTCTCGGTGCCGAAGGTCTCCACGAAGAGGCCGACCGGCTCGGCCTTGCCGATCGCGTACGCGACCTGCACCTCGGCGCGGCTGGCGAGGCCGGCGGCGACGATGTTCTTCGCCACCCAGCGCATCGCGTAGGCGGCCGAGCGGTCCACCTTGGACGGGTCCTTGCCGGAGAAGGCGCCGCCGCCGTGCCGGGCGAAGCCGCCGTAGGTGTCGATGATGATCTTGCGGCCGGTGAGGCCGGCGTCGCCCATCGGGCCGCCGATCTCGAAGCGCCCGGTCGGGTTGACCAGCAGGCGGTAGCCCTCGGTCACGAGCTTGATGCCCTGCTCGGCGAGCGCCTTGAGCTCCGGCTCCACGACGAACTCGCGGATGTCCGGGGTGAGCAGCGAGTCGAGGTCGATGTCGCTCGCGTGCTGCGAGGAGACGACCACGGTGTCGAGGCGGACGGCCTTGTCGCCGTCGTACTCGATGGTGACCTGGGTCTTGCCGTCGGGGCGCAGGTACGGGATCGTCCCGTTCTTGCGGACCTCGGAGAGGCGACGCGAGAGGCGGTGCGCCAGGGTGATCGGCAGCGGCATGAGCTCGGGCGTCTCGTCGGACGCGTAGCCGAACATCAGGCCCTGGTCACCGGCGCCCTGCTTGTCCAGGTCGTCCTCGTCACCCTCCACCCGGGCCTCGTACGCCGTGTCGACACCCTGTGCGATGTCGGGCGACTGGGCACCGATGGACACCGAGACGCCGCAGGAGGCGCCGTCGAAGCCCTTCTTGGAGCTGTCGTAGCCGATCTCCAGGATCTTGTCCCGGACGAGCTGCGCGATCGGCGCGTAAGCCTTGGTGGTCACCTCGCCGGCCACGTGCACCTGGCCGGTGGTGATGAGCGTCTCCACGGCGACCCGGGACGTCGGGTCCTCTCGCAGGAGAGCGTCAAGGATGGTGTCGCTGATCTGGTCAGCGATCTTGTCGGGGTGTCCCTCGGTCACGGATTCCGAGGTGAACAGGCGGCGAGACACAGCGCTCCCTGGGGTTGCAGCGGCTGCTGACTGAAGGCCCCCGGCGGACCGGGGACATCCGGAAAGACTTGATTCCTGGAGTGTAACGGTCAGCTACCGGCTATCGGGACTCGATTCCGGAAAAGGAGACCGGTTGCTCACCTCTTGAGATCACTCGGCGACCGGTTGCCACCGCTTCGCGACCAGGTCCCAGACCACGTCGGCGAGCGCCTCCTTCGGCCCCACCGGCACCCCCGTCTCAGTGCCGTCCGAGCCCAGAATCACGGCCTCGTTGACGTCCGTGCCGAAGGCCTTGCCGTTGCCGACCTCGTTCACCACCAGCAGGTCGCAGCCCTTGCGGGCGAGCTTCGCGCGACCGTTCGCCAGCACGTCGTCGGTCTCCGCCGCGAAACCCACCACCAGTTGACCCGAACGGGGCCGGTGGGCGGAGAGCTCGGCCAGGATGTCCGGGTTGCGGACCAGCGCGACCGGGGCCGGCTCGACCCCCTCGACCTTCTTGATCTTGCCGCTGGCGTACTCGGCCGGGCGGAAGTCGGCCACCGCGGCGGCCATCACCACCGCGTCGGCGTCCGCCGCCGCCTTCGTCGCGGCCTCCCGCAGCTCCAGCGCGGTCGAGACGTGCACCACGTCGACCCCGGCCGGGTCGGGCAGCTCCGCGTTGGCCGAGAGCAACGTCACCCGGGCGCCGCGCGCCGCGGCGGTCGCGGCCAGCGCGTAGCCCTGCTTGCCGGAGGACCGGTTGCCGAGGTAGCGCACCGGGTCCAGCGGCTCACGGGTACCGCCGGCCGAGACCACCACGTGCCGGCCGGCCAGGTCGGCCGCGGCCGCGCCCCGGCGCAGCAGCGCCCGGCAGGCGTCGAAGATCGCGGACGGCTCGGGCAGCCGCCCCTTGCCGGTGTCCTTGCCGGTCAGCCGCCCGACGGCGGGCTCCAGCACCACGACGCCCCGGCGGCGCAGCGTGGCCACGTTCTCCCGGGTCGCCGGGTGCTCCCACATCTCGGTGTGCATCGCCGGCGCCAGGACGACCGGGCAGCGCGCGGTCAGCAGGGTGTTGGTGAGCAGGTCGTCGGCGAGCCCGTGGGCCGCCTTGGCCATCAGGTCGGCGGTCGCGGGGGCGACCACGACGAGGTCGGCGCTCTGCCCGATCCGCACGTGCGGCACCTCGTGGACCCGCTCCCAGGTCTCGGTGGCGGCGGGACGGCCGGAGAGCGCGGCCCAGGTGGCCTCGCCGACGAAGTGCAGCGCGGCCTCGGTGGGCACCACGGTCACCTGGTGGCCGGATTCGGTGAACCGCCGCAGCACCTCGCACGCCTTGTAGGCGGCGATGCCGCCGCTGACGCCGAGGACGACGCGCGGTGCGTCCGACCGGTCCGTGCTCGCGCTCATGCTTCCCACTCTCTCCTCGCTCGGGACGTGCTCACCCTACGACCCCCCGCCGGCCGGCGGCACGGTGCACCCCGCACCGCCCCCGGGCACGCCGAAGGGCCCGCCGGAACGGATCCGACGGGCCCTTCGACAGAACAGACAGGGAGACCGGCTCAGGCCGCCTCGACCGCCTCGGCGGTGAGCATGCCGGCGTTGATCTCGCGCAGCGCGATCGACAGCGGCTTCTCGTGCACGTGGGTGTCCACCAGCGGGCCGACGTACTCCAGCAGGCCCTCACCGAGCTGCGAGTAGTACGCGTTGATCTGACGCGCGCGCTTGGCGGCGTAGATCACGAGGCTGTACTTGGAGTCGGTGGCCTCAAGCAGCTCGTCGATCGGCGGGTTGATGATGCCCTCGGGCGCGGTCATGGAAGAGGACACGCGAAAACCTTCCGAAAGGTGGAAAAGACAGACAGGTCAGACTACACCGAGCAAGGTTAGCAGTTCGGCCGCTACCTGCTCGACCGAGGTGTTGACAAGGCTCGTGTCGAACTCCGTCTCGGCGGCCAGCTCGACCTTGGCCGCCTCCAGCCGCTTCTCGATGACGTCCTGCGGCTCGGTGCCCCGGCCGGTGAGCCGGCGGACCAGCTCCTCCCAGCTCGGCGGAGCCAGGAAGACCAGCTGCGCCTCGGGCATCGACTCGCGCACCTGACGGGCGCCCTGCAGGTCGATCTCCAGCAGGACCGGCACGCCGGCTTCCAGCTTCTCCAGTACGGCCTGGCGCGGGGTGCCGTAGCGGTTGCCCGCGAACACGGCCCACTCCAGCAGCTCACCGTTGGCGATCAGCTTGTCGAACTCGTCGTTGTCGACGAAGTGGTACTGGACCCCGTGCTGCTCGCCGGGCCTCGGGTGGCGGGTCGTCGCCGACACCGAGAGCCAGACTTCGGGGTGCTGCTTCCTCATATGAGCGACGACCGTGCTCTTGCCGACCCCCGAGGGGCCGGAGAGCACGGTCAGCCGCGGACGCTCACTCATGCACCGATTATCCCGGATCGCGGACGCTCCCGGGACCACGGGGGCACGGTCAGGCGGCACCGCCGCCGAACTCCCGCTCCAGGGAGGCGATCTGGTTCGTACCGAGGCCACGGACACGACGGCTCTCGCTGATGCCGAGGCGCTCCATGATCTGCTTGGCGCGGACCTTGCCCACGCCGGGGAGGGACTCCAGGAGCGCGGAGACCTTCATCTTGCCGATCACGTCGTTGTCGGCCTTGCCGGCCTTGATCACCTCGTGCAGGGAGGCGCCGGAGTGCTTGAGCCGATTCTTGACCTCGGCGCGCTCCCGGCGAGCCTCGGCGGCCTTGGCGAGCGCGGCGGTGCGCTGTTCAGGGGTAAGGGGCGGAAGAGCCACGCCGTTCACCTCAGGGTGTGGAAGGAAGGGATTGAGCTATGACTGGTTTGGTTCCCAGGACACCGGCCGCAGGGGAACCTCACGGCTCTGACCTGCGAGAGCAACGGGAATCGCCGCTCTTCGATGACCTATCGCCGGACACTACCCGGATTGCGGCGCCACGTCAGGAAAAGAACACGAAAAGTCCTGGTCAGCCAAGGCCGACCAGGACTTTCCCGGGCAAAATGACCGCGATTGCGGACCTTTGGCACCACCGATGTGACGGCGCTCACGTCAAGTCGTGAGACCCCGCGCCACCCCGTCACGCCATCGCGGCACATCACGCCACCTCCGCGGCGACGCTTCGGGTGCCACCGAAAGCGCTGCGGCGCCCGCTACTTCACCGCGTCCGCGTACTCCTGGACGAAGCGGTCCGCCGCCTCCCGCAGGGCCGCCGGCGACGGGCCGCGCCGCAGGACGTCGCGGCTGACGCTCGGCACCACGTTGCGCACCGAGGCGCCGAACACCCGCGGCAGGTCCGCCATCGTGGCGCCCTGGGCGCCGATCCCCGGGGCCAGCAGCGGGCCGTTGATCGCCAGGTCGACGCCCGCGTCGGCCAGCGTCGCGCCGACCACCGCGCCGAACGAGCCGAGCGGCTCCGCGCCGGCGTTCTCGGCGGCCAGCTGCCGCAGCACCGCGGCCGCCACCGGCTCGCCGTCCGCGCCGGTCGCGCGCTGCACCTCGGCGCCCTCCGGGTTGGAGGTGAGGGCCAGCGCGAACACCCCGGTGCCGCCTGCCGCCGCCAGGTCGAGCGCCGGCCGCAGCGAGCCGAAGCCCAGGTACGGGCTGACGGTGACGGCATCCGAGAAGAGCGGGCTGCCGGGCGCCAGGAAGGCCTCCGCGTACGCGGCCATGGTGGAGCCGATGTCGCCGCGCTTGGCGTCCATCAGGACGAGCGCGCCGGCCGCCCGGGCCTCCTCGACGGACCGCTCCAGCACCGCGACGCCCCGGGAGCCGAACCGCTCGAAGAAGGCGGCCTGGGGCTTGAGCACGGCCACCCGGTCGGCCAGGGCCTCGACCACGGTGCGGCTGAAGGTCTCCAGGCCCGCCACGGAGTCCTCCAGCCCCCAGGCGGCGAGCAGGGAGGCGTGCGGGTCGATGCCCACGCAGAGCTGGCCGCGGGTGTCGAGGGCGTGCCGCAGGCGGGCACCGAAGGGGGCGAGGGTCATGACGTCCTTCCAGGGCGTAGCACGGGGGTGAGGGGGTCCGGCGGGGGTCAGGAGGCCTTGGCGCTGCCGACGGCGGCCGCCAGGTCGCGGAAGCCTCCGGCCCGGACGCGGGCGGAGAGGCCCTTGTGGATGCGCCGGCACCAGAACGGGCCCTGGTAGATGAAGGCGCTGTAGCCCTGGACCAGGTCGGCGCCGTGCACGATGCGCTGCCAGGCGTCCTCGGCGGTCTCGATGCCGCCGACCGAGACCAGGGTCAGCCGGCCCTCGGTCCGGGCGCGCAGGCGCTGCAGCACCTCCAGCGCGCGGGCCTTGAGCGGGGCGCCGGAGAGGCCGCCCATGCCGATCTCCTCGATCCGGGCGGCGCTCGCGCGCAGGCCCTCGCGGCCGATCGTGGTGTTGGTGGCGATGATGCCGTCCAGGCCCAGCTCCAGGGCGAGGTCGGCGACCGCGTCGACGTCCTCGTCGGCCAGGTCGGGGGCGATCTTGACCAGCAGCGGCACGTGGTGCGCGGTGGAGCGGTCGGCGGCCTCGCGGACGGCGGCCAGCAGCGGGCCGAGGTGCGAGACGGCCTGGAGGTTGCGCAGGCCCGGGGTGTTCGGCGAGCTGACGTTGACCACCAGGTAGTCGGCGTACTGGGCGAGCCGCTCGGTGGACTTCACGTAGTCGGCGATCGCGTCGGCCTCCTCGACCACCTTGGTCTTGCCGATGTTGACGCCGACGACCGGTGTGGAGCTGGTGTGCGGGCGTGCGGCCAGCCGGGCGGCGACCCGTGCCGAGCCCTGGTTGTTGAAGCCCATCCGGTTGATCAGCGCGCGGTCCTCGACCAGGCGGAACAGCCGCGGCGCCGGGTTGCCCGGCTGCGGCTCACCGGTGACGGTGCCGATCTCGACGTAGTCGAAGCCGAGCATCGACAGGCCGTCGATGCCGACGCCGTTCTTGTCGAAGCCGGCCGCCAGGCCGAACGGGCCGGGCAGGTCGAGGCCGAGGGCGGTGGTGCGCAGCGCCCGGTCGCGCGGGGCGAGCACCAGCCGGACGAGGGTGCGCAGGCCGGGCACCGAGGAGGCCAGCCGGACCCAGAAGAAGGCCAGGTGGTGGGCCTTCTCGGGGTCCATCTTCTTGAAGACGAGGTCGAACAGGAGCTTGTACACAGCGGGTCCCAACTGAGGATCGGGCGCGGCCCGTCGGGCGAGGGGCGGCGGCGGGCGACGGGTGGGCATGGCAGTGGGGGGCACCCGGCGGTCGGTGCCCCCCACTGCGGTGGTGCTACTTCGCGCGGCCGGCGTTGATCAGCTGGGCGTGCTCCTGGAGCGACATCACCCCGACCTCGTCGCGCAGCAGCGCGTCGATGCCCTGGACGGCGGCGCCCATCGCCTGGACGGTGGTCAGGCAGGGCACCGAACGGGCGACGGCGGCGGTGCGGATCTCGTAGCCGTCGAGACGGCCGCCGGTGCCGTACGGCGTGTTGATGATGAGGTCGACCTCACCGTCGTGGATCAGCTGGACGATGGTCCGCTCGCCGTTCGGGCCCTCGCCCTCGCTGTGCTTGCGCACCACGGTGGCGGGGATGCCGCCGCGCTGCAGCACCTCGGCGGTGCCGGCGGTGGCGAGCAGCTCGAACCCGAGGCCGACCAGCGCGCGGGCCGGGAAGACCAGGTTGCGCTTGTCCCGGTTGGCGACGGAGACGAAGACCTTGCCCTTGGTCGGCAGCGCGCCGTAGGCACCGGCCTGCGACTTGGCGTACGCCGTGCCGAAGACCTTGTCGATGCCCATGACCTCGCCGGTGGAGCGCATCTCCGGGCCGAGCACGGTGTCCACGCCGCGGCCGTAGATGTCGCGGAAGCGGCTCCACGGCATCACGGCCTCCTTGACGGAGATCGGGCAGTCGGCGGGCAGGGTGCCGCCGTCGCCCTCGGCCGGGAGCAGACCCTCGGCGCGCAGCTCGGCGACGGTGGCGCCGAGCGAGATCCGGGCGGCGGCCTTGGCCAGCGGCACCGCCGTGGCCTTGGAGGTGAACGGCACGGTGCGGGAGGCGCGGGGGTTGGCCTCCAGCACGTACAGGATGTCGCCGGAGAGGGCGAACTGGATGTTGATCAGGCCGCGGACGCCGACGCCGCGGGCGATCGCCTCGGTGGAGGTGCGCAGCCGCTTGATGTCGTAGCCGCCGAGGGTGATCGGGGGCAGCGCGCAGGCGGAGTCGCCGGAGTGGATGCCGGCCTCCTCGATGTGCTCCATGACGCCGCCGAGGTAGAGCTCGGTGCCGTCGTAGAGCGCGTCGACGTCGATCTCCACCGCGTCGTCGAGGAAGCGGTCGATCAGCACCGGGTGCTCGGAGATCAGACCGGCGTGCCGCTCCAGGTAGGAGGCGAGCGAGGCCTCGTCGTAGACGATCTCCATGCCGCGGCCGCCGAGCACGTAGGACGGGCGGGCCAGCACGGGGTAGCCGATCTCGTCGGCGATCGCCTTGGCCTCCTCGAAGGAGAAGGCGGTGCCGTGCTTGGGGGCGGGCAGGCCGGCGTCGCGCAGCACGCGGCCGAAGGCGCCGCGCTCCTCGGCGAGGTCGATCGCCTCGGGCTGGGTGCCGACGATCGGCACGCCGTTGTCCTTGAGCGCCTGGGCCAGGCCGAGCGGGGTCTGGCCGCCGAGCTGGACGATCACGCCCGCGAGCGGTCCGGCCTGCTGCTCGGCGTGGACGATCTCCAGCACGTCCTCCAGGGTGAGCGGCTCGAAGTAGAGCCGGTCGGAGGTGTCGTAGTCGGTGGAGACGGTCTCCGGGTTGCAGTTGACCATCACGGTCTCGTACCCGGCGTCGGCCAGCGCGAAGGAGGCGTGGACGCACGAGTAGTCGAACTCGATGCCCTGGCCGATGCGGTTCGGGCCCGAGCCGAGGATGATCACCGCGGGCTTGGTGCGCGGGGCGACCTCGTTCTCCTCGTCGTAGGACGAGTAGAAGTACGGGGTCTTGGCGGCGAACTCGGCGGCGCAGGTGTCGACGGTCTTGAACACCGGGCGGATGCCGAGCGCGTGCCGGACCTCGCGGACCACGTCGGTCCGCAGGCCGCGGATCTCACCGATCTGCAGGTCGGAGAAGCCGTGCCGCTTGGCGTGGCGCAGCAGCTCGGGGGTGAGCTCGGCGGCCTCGGCCAGCTCGTCGGCGATCTCGTCCAGCAGGAAGAGCTGGTCGACGAACCACGGGTCGATCTTGGTGTACTCGAACACCTCCTCCGCGGTGGCGCCGGCCCGGATGGCCTCCATGACGGTGTTGATCCGGCCGTCGGTGGGGACCACGGCCTTCTCCAGCAGCGCGGTCTTGTCGCCGACCGGGCCGGCCCAGGTGAACTGGGAGCCCTTCTTCTCCAGCGAGCGGAGCGCCTTGTTGAGCGCCTCGGGGAAGTTGCGGCCCATGGCCATGGCCTCGCCGACCGACTTCATGGTGGTGGTCAGCGTGGCGTCGGCGCTCGGGAACTTCTCGAACGCGAACCGCGGGACCTTCACCACGACGTAGTCGAGGGTCGGCTCGAACGACGCCGGCGTCTGCTCGGTGATGTCGTTGGGGATCTCGTCCAGGGTGTAGCCGACGGCGAGCTTCGCCGCGATCTTGGCGATCGGGAAGCCGGTCGCCTTCGAGGCCAGCGCCGAGGAGCGCGAGACGCGCGGGTTCATCTCGATGACGATGACCCGGCCGTCCGCGGGGTCGACCGCGAACTGGATGTTGCAGCCGCCGGTGTCCACGCCGACCTCGCGGATGACCGCGATGCCGATGTCGCGCAGGATCTGGTACTCGCGGTCGGTCAGCGTCATCGCCGGGGCGACGGTGATCGAGTCACCGGTGTGCACGCCCATCGGGTCGAAGTTCTCGATCGAGCAGACGACCACGACGTTGTCGTTCTTGTCGCGCATCAGCTCCAGCTCGTACTCCTTCCAGCCGAGGATGGACTCCTCCAGGAGCACCTCGGTGGTCGGCGAGAGGGTCAGGCCCTGGCCGGCGATGCGGCGCAGGTCCTCCTCGTTGTGCGCGAAGCCCGAGCCGGCGCCGCCCATGGTGAAGGAGGGGCGGACCACGACCGGGTAGCCGCCGAGCGTGTCGACGCCGGCCAGCACGTCGTCCATGGTGTGGCAGATCACCGAGCGGGCGGACTCGCCGTGGCCGATCTTGGCGTTGACGGCCTCGACGACGCCCTTGAAGAGCTCGCGGTCCTCGCCCTTGTGGATCGAGTCGACCTTGGCGCCGATCAGCTCCACGTTGTACTTGGCCAGCACGCCGTTGGCGTCCAGCGCGATCGCCGTGTTGAGCGCGGTCTGCCCGCCCAGGGTCGGCAGCAGGGCGTCCGGGCGCTCCTTGGCGATGATCTTCTCGACGAACTCCGGGGTGATCGGCTCGACGTAGGTGGCGTCGGCGATCTCCGGGTCGGTCATGATCGTGGCCGGGTTGGAGTTGACCAGGATGACCCGCAGGCCCTCGGCCTTGAGCACCCGGCAGGCCTGCGTGCCCGAGTAGTCGAACTCCGCGGCCTGGCCGATGACGATCGGGCCGGAGCCGATGACCAGGACGGACTTGATGTCGGTGCGCTTAGGCACGCTGGCCCTCCATGAGCTCAACACTGTCGTTGTCGTCGCCTCGCATGAGCTCGACGAACCGGTCGAAGAGGTACGCTGCGTCGTGCGGGCCGGCCGCCGCTTCCGGGTGGTACTGCACGCTGAAGGCGGGCACGTCCAGTGCCTGGAGGCCCTCGACCACATCGTCGTTGAGGCAGACGTGGGAGACCTCGACCCGGCCGAACGGCGTGTCGCTCACCTTGTCCAGCGGCGCGTTCACGGCGAAGCCGTGGTTGTGCGCGGTCACCTCGACCTTGCCGGTGGTGCGGTCCTGCACCGGCTGGTTGATGCCGCGGTGGCCGTACTTGAGCTTGTAGGTGCCGAAGCCCAGCGCCCGGCCGAGGATCTGGTTGCCGAAGCAGATCCCGAAGAACGGGGTCCGGCGCTCCAGCACGCCCTGCGCCACGGCGACCTGGTGGTCGGCGGTGGCCGGGTCGCCCGGGCCGTTGGAGAAGAAGACGCCGTCCGGGTCGACGGCGTAGATGTCCTCCAGCGTGGAGTTCGCCGGCAGCACGTGCACCTCGATGCCGCGCTCGGCCATCCGCTGCGGGGTCATCGCCTTGATGCCGAGGTCCAGCGCGGCGACGGTGAACTTCTTCTCGCCGACGGCGGGCACCACGTACGGCTCGGTGGTGGCGACCTCGGGGCAGAGGTCGGCGCCCTTCATCTCGGGCGACTGCTGCACCCGGGCCAGCAGCGCGGCGTCGTCCGCCAGCGCCGGGCCGGAGAAGATGCCGCAGCGCATCGCGCCGCGCTCGCGCAGGTGGCGGGTGAGGGCGCGGGTGTCGATGCCGCTGATGCCGACGACGCCCTGGTTGACGAGCTCCTCGTCGAGCGGGCGGCGCGAGCGCCAGTTGGACGTCACCCGGGCGGGGTCGCGCACGATGTAGCCGGCGACCCAGATCCGGCGGGACTCGTCGTCCTCGTCGTTCCAGCCGGTGTTGCCGATCTGCGGGGCGGTCATCGCGACCACCTGGCGGTGGTACGACGGGTCGGTCAGGGTCTCCTGGTAGCCGGACATGCCGGTGTTGAAGACGGCCTCGCCGAAGGTCTCGCCGATCGCGCCGTAGGCCTGGCCACGGAAGATCCGGCCGTCCTCCAGGACGAGCACGGCGGGGACGCGGTCCCGCCGTTGGCGCTGCGTGGTGGGGGCAGGTGCGGTCATTGAGCGGCCTCTTCCGTCTTCGTCTGCGTACGTGTTGCGAGGTGGGCGATCGCCTCGACCCAGGCGGCGTGCTCGCCGGGGTGGTCGGCCCGGAACCCGGAGTCCAGCGCGGTGCCCTCGTGCGTCCAGGTGACGACGAGCAGTCCGGACGGCACGACCTTGCCGGCGATCCCGGAGTCCGTCCGGGCCCCGGTCAGCTGCTCGGCCGGGATCCAGAAGTCGACGTCGCCGGGGCGCTGCACCAGCAGGCCGTCCGCGCCGAGGGTCAGGTCGGCCCGGCTGCGGGTGCCCAGGCCGTGCGCGACGACCCGGTCCAGCCAGTTCCCGGCGGTGGTGGTGCCGTGGTACCGGCCGCTGGTCTCCAGGATGGTCCGGCCGGCCCGGGCCGGCACGGCGGGCAGCGGCGGGATGCCGGACTGCAGGGTGCGCCGCCAGTTCCAGCCCTGGCGCATCAGCCAGTAGACCAGCCCGATCACCAGCAGCAGGCCGATGGCCCAGCCGATGTACCCGGGCCAGTCGGTGACCCTGGCCTGCTCCTGGGCGAGCCCGGTGAAGGCGCTCACGCGAGCCCGCCCTGCTCGACCAGCTCGCCGGCGAGCACCGTGGCGGTGCCGCGCAGGAAGGTGGCGTGCACCCGGCCGGGCAGGTCGAGGCCACGGTAGGGGGTGTTGCGACTGCGGGTGGCGAAGCTGTCGGGGTTCACGGCACCACGGTACGCGGGATCGAACAGCACCAGGTTGGCGGGCTCACCGACCGAGACGGGTCGTCCGTGGCCGGTGAGGCGACCGATCCGGGCCGGTCGGTGCGACATCCGGTCCGCGACGCCCTCCCAGTTCAGCAGGCCCGTGTCGACCATGGTCTGCTGCACCACCGAGAGCGCCGTCTCCAGACCGACCATGCCCATCGCGGCCACGGCCCACTCGCAGTCCTTGTCCTCGGACGGGTGCGGCGCGTGGTCCGTCGCGACGGCGTCGATGGTGCCGTCCGCGAGCGCCTTGCGCAGCGCCTGGACGTCGGCCGCGGTGCGCAGCGGCGGGTTCACCTTGTACACCGGGTCGTAGGAGCGGACCAGCTCGTCGGTGAGCAGCAGGTGGTGCGGGGTGACCTCGGCGGTGACGTTCCAGCCCTTGGCCTTGGCCCAGCGGATGATCTCCACCGAGCCGGCCGTCGAGACGTGGCAGACGTGCAGGCGCGAGCCGACGTGCGCGGCGAGCAGCACGTCGCGGGCGATGATCGCCTCCTCGGCGACGGCCGGCCAGCCGCCCAGCCCGAGCTCGCCGGAGACCTGGCCCTCGTTCATCTGGGCGCCCTCGGTGAGCCGGGGCTCCTGGGCGTGCTGGGCGACGACCCCGTCGAAGGCCTTCACGTACTCCAGCGCCCGCCGCATGATCACCGCGTCGTCGACGCACTTGCCGTCGTCGGAGAAGACCCGCACCTCGGCGGCCGAGTCGTGCATCGCGCCCAGCTCGGCGAGCTTCTTGCCCTCCAGGCCGACGGTGACGGCGCCGACCGGGCGCACGTCGCAGAAGCCGGACTCCTGGCCGAGCCGCCAGACCTGCTCGACCACGCCGGCGGTGTCGGCCACCGGGAAGGTGTTGGCCATCGCGTGCACGGCGGTGAAGCCGCCCATCGCGGCGGCCCGGGTGCCGGTGAGCACCGTCTCGGCGTCCTCGCGGCCGGGCTCGCGCAGGTGGGTGTGCAGGTCGACCAGGCCCGGCAGGACGATCAGGCCGGAGGCGTCGATCTCGATGTCCGCCTCGACCGCCAGGCCGGTGCCGATCTCCTTGACCACGCCGTCGGCGAGGTGGAGGTCCTGCGGGGCGCCGCCGAGGATCTGGGCGTTGCGGATCAGGTAGGTGGTCACTGAGCGGTCTCCACGGAGTCGGTGCGGGGGGCGGCGTCGGCGAGCGTGGCGCCGCCGAGCAGCAGGTACAGGACGGCCATCCGGACGGAGACGCCGTTGGCGACCTGCTCGACCACGGTGCAGCGCGGCGAGTCGGCGACCTCGGCGGTGATCTCCATGCCGCGGACCATCGGGCCGGGGTGCATCACGATGGCGTGCTCGGGCAGCTGCGCCATCCGGCTGCCGTCCAGGCCGTAGCGGCGGCTGTACTCGCGCTCGGTCGGGAAGAAGGCGGCGTTCATCCGCTCGCGCTGCACCCGGAGCATCATCAGCGCGTCCGTCTTGGGGAGCACGCTCTCCAGGTCGTAGCTGACCTCGCAGGGCCAGTTCTCGATGCCGATCGGCAGCAGCGTCGGCGGGGCCACGAAGGTGACCTGGGCGCCGAGGGTGGTGAGCAGGTGGACGTTGGAGCGGGCCACCCGGCTGTGCAGGATGTCGCCGACGATGGTCACCCGCCGGCCGGCGAGGTCGCGGCCGAGGCCGGCGTTGAGGTGGCGGCGCATGGTGAAGGCGTCGAGCAGCGCCTGGGTGGGGTGCTCGTGGGTGCCGTCGCCGGCGTTGATGACGCTGCCGTGCAGCCAGTCGGACTGGGCCAGCCGGGCCGGCGCGCCGGAGGCGTGGTGCCGGATGACGACCGCGTCGGCGCCCATCGCCTGGAGGGTCAGCGCGGTGTCCTTGAGGCTCTCGCCCTTGGAGACCGAGGAGCCCTTGGCGGAGAAGTTGATGACGTCGGCGGAGAGCCGCTTCTCGGCGACCTCGAAGGAGGTCTTGGTGCGGGTGGAGTCTTCGAAGAAGAGGTTGACGACCGTTCGACCACGGAGCGTAGGCAGCTTCTTGACGGCCCGTCCGGAGAGCTGGGCCAGCTCCTCGGCGGTGTCCAGGATCAGCAGCGCGTCGTCGCGGGTGAGGTCGGCGGCGGAGACGAGGTGGCGCTTCACGCGGGTTACTCCGGGAGGTGCGGTTCGGACGGCCGGGCGGCCAGGGCCTGCGAGCTGCGCTCACTGCGCGGGGGACGCGACGCGTCCGCGTGGTCGCGGTCGCCGACCAGCACGGCGTCCACGCCGTCGCTGTCCGCGAGGCGGACCTGCACGGCCTCGCGCAGCGAGGTGGGGAGGTTCTTGCCCACGTAGTCGGCGCGGATCGGCAGCTCGCGGTGGCCGCGGTCGACCAGGACGGCGAGCTGGACGGCGCGCGGGCGGCCGATGTCGCTGAGCGCGTCGAGCGCGGCGCGGATGGTGCGGCCCGAGAAGAGCACGTCGTCGACCAGGACGACGAGCCTGCCGTCGATGCCGCCGGCCGGGATCTCGGTGTGCTCCAGGGCCCGGGCGGGCTTCAGCCGCAGGTCGTCCCGGTACATGGTGATGTCCAGCGTCCCGAACGGGATCTCCCGGCCGGTGATCTGGGTCAGCCGGTCGCGCAGCCGGCGGGCGAGGTGCACGCCCCTGGTGTGGATGCCGAGCAGCACGACGTCCTCCGCGCCCTTGGCGCGCTCGACGATCTCGTGCGCTATCCGGGTGATCACCCGGGCGATGTCCGTGCCGTCCAGCACCTGGTGCGGCGGGCGCGGCGTCGGTTCGTGATGTGTGGTCATGCCGAAGCGGACCTCCTTCCCCGCCTCACTGGACGGGCCTTAAAGGATGTCTGGAACGCCCCCGCCGACGCGGCGCGGGCTCCCGCCATCGTACCAGCGCGCCCGACGGCAAACCGGCGTCCATCATTCCGCTTCACCGGGTTAACGTCCGCGACGCACCGCGGACGCGGGCCATTCGCACGACTGCCCCATTCGGCTTGACGCAGCTACCTCACTCTACGTAACCTCACAGTGAGTTACGAGACTGGCGTCGAACCCACCGGTAACGACGTCGACTATCGCCCGTGACCCACCACTGAACGCGAAGCAATCTCGTCCGGGGAGATCAATGTCCAGCGACTACGCGAAGCAACTCGGAGGAAAACTCCGAGCGATCCGCACTCAGCAGGGGCTCTCCCTGCACGGTGTCGAGGAGAAGTCCCAGGGGCGCTGGAAGGCAGTCGTCGTCGGCTCGTACGAGCGCGGTGACCGTGCGGTCACCGTGCAGCGGCTGGCCGAGCTGGCGGAGTTCTACGGCGTTCCGGTCCAGGAGCTGCTGCCCGGCGGTACGCCCGGTGGTGCGGCCGAGCCGCCGCCGCGCCTCGTGCTGGACCTGGAGAGACTGACCCAGGTCCCGTCCGAGAAGGCCGGTCCGCTGCAGCGCTACGCGGCGACCATCCAGAGCCAGCGCGGTGACTACAACGGCAAGGTGCTCTCGATCCGCCAGGACGACCTGCGCACGCTGGCCGTGATCTACGACCAGTCGCCGTCGATCCTGACCGAGCAGCTGATCTCCTGGGGCGTGCTGAACCCCGACGCGCGCCGTGCGGTGCGCGAGGAGGAGGCGAGCTGAGGCTCGCCCCCACCGGCTCCCACCGCCTCCCACCAGCAGGAACGGGCAGGGCCAAGCAGAAACGTCACGGCGCGGTGCCCCGGAACGGGGGCCGCGCCGTCGCGCGTCCGGCCCCGGACCGAAACCGGCCCGGGCCGCCCGGGCCGGTTTCGGCGGCCTCAGCGGACCGTGCCCAGGCTGTAGCCGGGCTCGGCCGCCACGCCCTCCAGGCGCACCGCGGCCGCGGTCGGCGCCCAGCCCTGCCCAGCGCTGGCCCAGGCCCAGGCCGCCCCGCGGAAGGCCCGGTCGGCGGCTCCGTCACCGGTGGGGTCGGCAGCCCCGTCACCGGCTCCGCGGGCCGCCGCCGAGCCCTGCGTGCCGTGCAGCACCGCCAGCCCCGGCAGCTCCCGGGCCAGCCCCGCGCAGAGCACCGCGCAGACCAGCTCCAGGTCCTCGTCGTTGATCCGCACCACGCCGTCCTCCCACTGGAGCACCCGGGCCGCGGCCGTCAGCCGGCCACCGGGGGCGTCCACCGCGAGGCGCAGCTCGTAGACCCCGCTGCCCGCGCCGACCAGCATCCGCCGGAACACCTCGGCGCCGCGCCGGTAGGCCTCCCGGACGGCCCGGCCGTGCTCCTCGTAGAGCCCGCCGTCCAGCAGCAGGTCCGCGTGGCGCAGCGTCAGCCCGTTCTCGCGGGCCCGGACCAGCCGGGGCAGGAAGTCCCCGGCGAGGTCCTCGCCCTGGTAGGCGAGGAGCTGGGTCTGCAGCGGCGGATTGACCAGGTAGCGGTCGCGGGCGCCCGGCTCGGCCGGGTCGAGGCCGTGCAGGAGGCAGAACTCCTCGAAGTCCTGCGGGTGGAACATCCGGGCCCGGACGGTGTCGAAGCCGCGCCGGGCCTCGGCGAGCAGGTCGGCGGTGTCCCGCAGGTAGGTCTCGTAGTCCGGGGCGTCGCAGAGGCGCCAGGCGGCGGCGCGCTCGAAGTCGGCGGCGCTGGTCAGCACCCCGATGACGAAGGCCTGCCCCGCGCCGTCCGCCCGGCGCCGCTCGTGCCGCAGCCGCGCGCGGGGGCGGGGGCCGGCGGCGGAGCAGTCGGGGGTGCGGCGGGCGCGGCCGTTGCGGCTCATCGGAGGCTCCTGGGGCGGTGGCGGTCGGCGGCGGCAGGGGTGCCGCCGACCGTTGTCCTCCCCAGCCCCGGGTGTCGCACACGTACGGCGTGTCACAGGAATGTAACCGACCGTGAGGCGAGGCACGTCACCCGGTCGGCGCAACCCGCCGGACCGCGCCGCACCCGGCGGGCGGCCGGGCGCGGCGGGTCGCGGGACGGCGGCGGTCAGGCCTGCCGCGGCACCCGGGCGAGCTGACGCGACTGGGCGACCAGGCGGCCGGACTCGTCCCAGACCTCGGCGTCCTCCTCGAAGTAGCCGCCGGCCACGTTGCGGGTGGCGTGGGTGACGCGCAGCCAGCCGGGCGCCGGCTTCGCCCGCAGGTGGACAGTCAGCTCGATGGTGGGGGCCCAGCCGGGCATCCCGAGGTCGAAGGTGACCGGCGGCAGCGCGTCGGCGACCAGCAGGAGCAGCAGCGGGTCGGGCTCCCGGCCGTCGGCGAGCCGGAACCAGCCCTGGATCCGGCCGCTGCCGGAGGGCTGCCCGAGCGCCCAGCCGATGGTCGCCGGGTCGAGCCGCAGGTCGAACCGCTCCAGGAGGGCGGCCTGCTCGATCAGCTGCTTGGGGGCGTGCTCCACGCCGACGCACTGGTCCGGCGGCGGCAGCTGCGGCGGCTGGGCGGTGGTCCGCACCTCGCCGCCGGCGTCGGCGAGGTCGCCGTGGGTGGCCACCACGCGCAGCCGCTCCACGCCGTCCTGGCTGAGCGAGGCGGTGCCGGTGGAGAGCGAGCGGCCGGTGCGGAGCACCTCGGTACGGACGGTGGCCGGGCCGGGGTGGGAGGCGGAGAGGTAGTAACCGCTGATCGAGACCGGGTCGGCGTGGTCGCCGTGCTCCAGCGAGAGGGCGTGGCCCGCCATCGCGAGCAGCAGCCCGCCGTTGACGCCGCCGCCGATCTGCCAGCCGGCGCCCAGTTCGCCGTCGTAGCGGCCCGGCTCGGCCGGGTGCCTGGTGAGGGCGATGCCCTGGTCGAACTCGCTGCGGATCGCCGTGGTCATGGGGGGTGGCCTGCCCTTCGCTGCGGGGTCACCGGTGCGCGTGGGTCACCGGAGCACCAGGTTACTGGCGAGTAGGGTCCCAACATACGCCACCCGGCCCGAACGCACGACGGCCGCCGGACCCTGTCGGGTCCGGCGGCCGTGCGTCGGAGTGCCGCCTACCGGCGGATGCTCGGCTTGAGCTCCAGGAAGCGGGCGAGCAGGCCGTTGACGAAGGCCGGGGAGTCGTCCGTGGAGAACTCCTTGGCGATCTCGACGGCCTCGTCCAGGACGACCGCGTCCGGGACGCCGTCCTCCCAGATCAGCTCGTACGCACCGAGCCGCAGGACGTTGCGGTCCACGATCGGCATCCGGTCGAGCGTCCAGCCCACCGCGTACTCGGAGATGAGGTCGTCGATCCGGCGGGCGTGCTGGACGTACCCCTCGATCAGCTCCATGGTGTACTCACCGACCTGCGGGGTGCCCTCGTCCGGCTTGGGCTCCCGGGCACGGGCCACCCAGTCGGCGAGGACCCGCTGCGGGTCGACCCCGCGGTGGTCGGCCTCGAAGAGGATCTGGAAGGCTCGCGTACGGGCCTTGCTGCGTGCGGCCGACACGGACTTACTTCACCCGGCCGAGGTAGCTGCCGTCGCGGGTGTCGACCTTGATCTTCTCACCGGTGACGATGAACAGCGGCACGGCGATCTCGGCGCCGGTCTCCAGGGTGGCCGGCTTGGAGCCACCGGTGGAGCGGTCGCCCTGGACGCCCGGCTCGGTGTGGGAGATGGTCAGCTCGACCGAGGCCGGGAGCTCGATGTACAGGGGGGCACCCTCGTACATGGCGACCAGGGCCTCGAAGCCCTCCAGCAGGTACTTCGCGGCGTCGCCGACGACGGCGGGCTCGATCGTGGTCTGGTCGTAGGTGTCCGTGTCCATGAACACGAAGTTCTCGCCGTCCTTGTACGAGAACTGCATGCCACGCTTGTCGACGTTGGCGGTCTCGACCTTGGTGCCGGCGTTGAAGGTCTTGTCGACGACCTTGCCCGTCAGGACCTCCTTGAGCTTGGTGCGCACGAAGGCCGGGCCCTTACCGGGCTTGACGTGCTGGAACTCGACGACGGACCAGAGCTTGCCGCCCTCCAGCTTGAGAACCATGCCGTTCTTGAGATCGTTCGTGGAAGCCACGGGCGCACTTACTCCTGGATATAGCTGTCAAGGAACCAAGGGGTGCGTCCTGCCGCCCCCGGCCGCCTCGGGCGGTCGCGGGTCACAGGGCGAGGAGCTCCTTGGTGGTGATGGTGAGCAGCTCGGGCCCGCCCTCTTCGAGGGGGCGCACCACGAGCGTGTCCTCGATCCGGACACCGCCCCGGCCCGGGAGGTGAACCCCTGGACCGACGGTGACCGGCACGCGGCTGTCCAGTTTACCCATGTCCGACGGCCCGAGGCGCGGGGCCTCCCGGATCTCCAGCCCGATGCCGTGACCGACGGGGTGCGGCGAGCTCTCGGTGTGCCCGGCCGCGTGGAGGATCTCCCGGGCGGCCTGGTCGGGCACGTACTGTTCGACGCCCGGACCGAGCGCCTCCCGCCCGGCCCGCTGGGCCCGGAACACCAGGCGGTGCAGTTCGACCTGCCAGGGCGCGGGGGCGGCGCCGATCACGAAGGTCCGGGCGGTCGAGACGCCGTACCCGCGGTACTGGGCACCCAGGACGACGGTGAGGAAGTCACCCTCCTCCACCCGCCGGTCGGTGGGCTGGTGGGACTGCTGGCCGGAGTGGCTGCCGGTGCCGACCGAGACCGGGAAGGCCGCCCGGTCCGCGCCGTGGTCGATCATCCGGCGTTCCAGCTCCATCGCCAGGTGCCGCTCGGTCCGGCCGACCAGGATCGACTCCAGCAGTTCGCCGAGCGCCTGGTCGGCGATCTCGGCGGCGATCCGCAGGTCCGCGATCTCGTGCTCGTCCTTGATCACCCGCAGCTGTTCGACCGCCCGGCCGAGGTCGGCCAGCCGGACGCCCTCCGCCAGACCCGCCACGGCGCGGTGCCGGGCGACGGTCAGGTCGTGCTCCTCCACCGCCAGGTCGGCCACCCCCAGCCGGGCCGCGGCCGCGGCGGCCGCCAGCGCGGTGTCGGCGCCCGCCGCCACCGGCACCCGGGTGACGTCCTCGACGATCAGGTGCTCACCGGTGTCGTCCGGCGGCAGGTCGTCCGGCAGCGCCAGCAGCGCCCGCTCCCGGGTGAGCAGCAGCGTCGCGCCGCACGGCGGGCAACCGGTCAGGTACCGCACGTTCGCCGCCCGGGTGATCAGCGCCGCATCGGCCCCGGCCGCACTGCCGTGCTCCCTCAGACGCTCCCGCCGGACCGCGTACGCATCAGACATGCGTCGAGCCTACGGAGCCCCACCCCGATCCGCCCGCCGAGCGGATCCGACCGGACCAGGACGGCCCTGGTCGGACACCCGGCCGGTCCGCCGGTGCGGCGTCGGCCCCCGGCGCGGCCCCCGGCGCCGGGGTGCGCGGCCGGTCGACCGGCCGCGCACCCGAACGGACGGTGCGGGCGGCGGACCGGAACGACCGGAGCCGCCGGCGGGAGCGTGCGCCGCCCGACGAGCCCCGGCGCGTACGCGGTCGCGCGGCCGACCAGCGCCTCCACCGCCCGCCGGGGAATGGGCGGGGCGGAGGCCGTGTTGGACCCCGTGAAAACGACTTCCATTTCGGCGAAAGCCGTTTCCCCACCGCCCACCCCTCGGAGGAGGAGAACCATGGCCCGCAGCGAACTGCGCCCCGTCGTCAAGCTCAGGTCCACGGCCGAGACCGGCTTCACCTATGTGACCCGCAAGAACCGCCGCACCGACGCCGACCGGCTGGTGCTGCGCAAGTACGACCCGGTCGCGCGCCGGCACGTCGACTTCCGCGAGGAGCGCTGACCTCCCCCGTGGGCCCGGCAGGGCCCGCGGACCACGGCGAGGCGGCGCCCACCCGAACGGACCGGGTGGGCGCCGCCTCGTGACACCGCGGTGCCGGGGGCCGTCGGGGCCGACTACTTGGTGATGACCCCGGCGGCCTCGTCGGCCGCCGCCCCCTGGGCGGGCACCCCGTCGGCCGGTACCACCGGCTTCGGGCTCCAGCGCTGTTCGACGCCGGCGAGGCGCCAGTAGGCGATAGCCGCCCCCCAGACCACCACGAACAGCCCGACGATCGCGTAGCCGACGTTGTCCAGCGAGATGTCCGCGATCCAGCCGCTGACCGGGTCGGTGAGGTCCAGCTTCTCGTGCAGCACGGCGACCAGCTCGATGGTGCCGATGATGAACGCCACCGCGATCGACAGCCCGGTGATGGTCAGGTTGTAGTACACCTTGCGCACCGGGTTGGAGAACGCCCACTGGTACGCGAAGTTCATGAACGTCCCGTCCAGCGTGTCGAACAGGCTCATCCCGGACGCGAACAGCAGCGGCAGGCAGACGATCGCGTACCAGGGCAGCCCGGCGGCCGCGCCGGAGCCGGCCATCACCATCAGGGTCACCTCGGTCGCGGTGTCGAAGCCGAGGCCGAGCACCATGCCGACCGGGAACATCTGGCCGGGCCGCGTGATCGAGCGGGTCGCCCGGTTCAGCACCCGGGCCATCAGACCGCGCGAGTTGAGGTGCTCCTCCAGCTCCGCCTCGTCGAACCGACCGGCCCGCATCGACCGGAACACCTTGAGGATGCCGAACAGCGCCGCCAGGTTGAGCGCGCCGATCAGGTAGAGGAAGACACCGGACGCGGAGGTGCCGACCACACCGAGCCACTGGTGGGTGGTGGACTCGTCGTCCATCAGCGTGTTGGCCAGCTGGGCGCCGCCCGCCACCAGGGCGGCCATCAGGACCACCATCGAGGAGTGGCCGAGCGCGAACCAGAAGCCCACCGAGACGGGCCGCTTGCCGTCCGCCATGAGCTTGCGGGTGGTGTTGTCGATCACCGCGATGTGGTCGGCGTCGAAGGCGTGCCGCATGCCGAGGGTGTAGGCGGTGATGCCCAGGCCCACCCCGAAGACCTGGGTACCGACCTCGTACTTCTCCGGGGCGACCAGGAAGATCAGCGTCCCGAACGCCACTACGTGCATGGCCAGGATCACCCCCATCAACCCGGCCGTGCGGAGGGTGTCCTCGCGCCGCCAGCGGAAGCTCGGCAGGGCGGAGGACGCCGCGGGAGCAGCGGCGGTTTCGGGCAGGGTCATCTTCGGATCACGCTCCAGCACCTCGTGGAAAGACGTTCGTGAGATGCCGTGGCCGGTCTCCTGGCTGACGGGGCTTCCGGATCCGCCTTCCCAGGCGCGCGAGGCGCCCAGTGGCGTCGTGGATACGGACGACTCCCCCGATCACAGTGGCGAGGGCCGCTCCGGACTCCGGACCCTGAGGGTCCGTCACCGGTCTTCCCGAACACCACGGCGGGCAACACCGTAGGGGGCCGCACCTCACCCTTGCAAGGCTGCGCACCTGCGCAGGTGTCCAGGATCACAGCCACGGGCTGCAACAATGTCCGCATGCATCTCGTACCGGCCGACCGCGCGGGCCACCGCACCATCGACGGGCACCGGGTCTGCGAGGCCATCGCCGCGATCGGCGACCCCGGGCACGTCCGGTCCTGGGCCGAGCGGTTCTCGCTGCTCGCCGACCCGGGGCGGCTCGCCCTGCTGCTCGCCCTGCACCGGGCCGGGCCGCTCGCCGTCACCGACCTGGCGGTCGCCACCGGCATGCGCGACCCGGCCGTCTCGCAGGCGCTGCGGCTGCTGCGCACCGCGGGTGTGGTCACCGGCGACAAGGACGGCCGGGTGGTGCGCTACCGGCTCGTGGACGAGGCCCTGCGCCCCCTCCTCGACGAGTGCGCCGCCGCGGACCACCACGAGCACGGCGAGCCCGCCACCGGGAGCGACGCCACCGGCGGCGAGCCCTCCGCACCCCGGGCCGCCGCGGCCGGCTGACCGGCTGGCCGACTCCCGGCTGACCGGCTGCGCGCGCGGAACACCGCCCCGGGCGCCCCGGGCCGTCGCGCCCGGGGCCCGCCTCACCCCTCCCGCACCAGCCGTTCGAAGCGCTCCAGCGAGCGCCGGGCCAGCGGGTCCGTCGCGGGCCGCAGGGCCCGGTCGAGCAGACCCGCGCCGGGGAGCCGGAACGCGCCGAGGAAGGCGAAGCGGGTGCCTCCGGCCTCGGCGCGGGCCGCCATCCCGCCCAGCAGGAAGCGGCTGCGCATCAGGCACCACCCGGGCGTCAGCTCGACGTCGAAACGGGCCCGCAGTCGGGTGTGGCCGGTCACCAGCGCCTCGGTGCGACCGTCCGCCGGGCTCCCGGCCACGCGGACCGACCGGATGTCCGGCAGCCAGCGCGGGAGCCCCTCCTCCAGGTCGGCCGCGGCCGCCCAGACCCGCTCGAACGGCGCGTCGATCAGCGCCTCCCGGACGGCGGCGCCGGGGGTGACGGCGGCGATCACATGCAGCCGGCGGACCGGGTCGAAGGCCGCCGTCGGCCAGGGGGTCGGTGCGCTCACTGCTGCCACGCCCTTCGAAAGCCGAGCCGGGCCCGGGAGAGCCGGGACTTCACGGTGCCGGGTGCCACGCCCAGCAGTTCTGCGGTGGACCGCTCGTCGAGCCCCTCCAGGTCGCGCAGCACCAGCACGGCGCGGTGCTCCGGCGTCAGCCGGGCGAGGACGTCCTGGATGTCGGTGGCCAGCTGCGGGTCGCCGGGGCGGGGCAGCTCGGAGAGGTCGGCCGGGACGCAGCGGGCGACCCGCCGGACGTGCCGGACGGCCTCCCGCACGGCGATCGAGCGGACCCAGCCGAACAGCGCGGCCGGGTCCTGGAGCTGGCCCAGCTTGCGGAAGACGGCGATCAGCGCCTCCTGCGTCGCGTCGGGGCCGTCGTCCAGCGCGATCGGACCGCAGAGCCGGCGGACGTAGGGCGCGACCAGCTCCAGCAGCTCGCTGACGGCCAGTTGGTCGCCGCGCTGGGCGGCACGGACCAGGCCGGCGAGCCGGTCGGCGGTACGGGTGTCGGGACCATCCACACCCGCACCAGAGGCGCCGGACCGGCCGGACGTTCCCTCCCTCCCCCGACTTCCCGCTGTGACGCTCGTCACGGGAACCTCCGGCCGGGCGGGCCGCTCCTGCGGGGTGACCCACCGTCGGAACCCCCGGAGGACCACCGTGAACCGTCGCCGTACCGCCGCCCTCGCCGTCGCCGGCCTGCTCGCCGCCGACGCCCTGCTGCACGTCTACTGGGCCACCGGCCGCACCTGGCCGGCCGCCGACCCGGCGTCACTCTCCCGGGCGGTGCTCAACGCCGAGGTGCCGTTCACCCCGCCGGTCGTCCTGCCGCTCGCGGCGCTGCTGTTCTCCGGCTCGGCCCTGGTGCTCGCCCGCGGCGGCCTGTTGGACGGCGCGGCCCGCCGGCTGCCGGCGGTGGCGCTGCGCTGGGGGCCGCGCGCGGTGGCCGCCGGACTGCTCGCCCGCGGGCTGGCCGGGCTGCTCTGGGCCACCGGGGTCGGCGTCGACACCGGCTCGGCCTTCTACCGGCTCAACCTGGCGTTCTACACCCCGCTCTGCCTGGCCGCCGCGGCCGCCGCCCTGGCGGTGGCCCGTACCGGGGCGGACGGCTGACCGCGCCCCTCCCCCGGCAGCCCCGCGACCGCCCGGGCGGCACCGGGCAGCCGGCGCCGCCTCAGGCCCGCTGGCAGGTGGGGCACCAGAAGAGGTTGCGCGCGGCGTGCGCCTCGGTCCGGACCTCGGTGCCGCAGACCAGGCAGGGCATGCCGACCCGGCGGTAGACGTAGACCTCGCCGCCGTGGTCGTCCACCCGCGGCGGACGGCCCATCGCCTCGGGGGTGTGCTCGGGTCGGACGGTGTCGATCCGCCCCGCGCCGACGCCCTCGCGCATCAGCGCGACCAGGTCGGCCCAGACGGCGTCCCACTCGGCCCGGCCGAGGTCGCGCCCGGCCCGGTGCGGGTCGATGCCGTGCCGGAACAGCACCTCGGCGCGGTAGACGTTGCCCACGCCGGCCAGCACCTTCTGGTCCATCAGCAGTGCCGCGATCGTCGTCCGGCTGCCAGATATCCGCCGCCAGGCCGGCTCCGGGTCGGCGTCGGCCCGCAGCGGGTCGGGGCCGAGGCGCGCCGCGACGGCGGCCTTCTCGGCGTCGGTGATCAGCGCACAGGTGTTGGGACCGCGCAGATCGGCGTAGGCGTCGTCGTTCGCCAGGCGCAGCCGGACCAGGCCGACCGGCTCCGGCGCGGGGCCCTCGCCGAAGGCGAACCCACCGTAGAGGCCGAGGTGGATGTGCACCCAGGCGTCGTCCTCGAAGCCGAGGAAGAGGTGCTTGCCGACGGCCTCCGCCCCGGTCAGCACCTGCCCGTCGACCAGCTTCGCGCCGTCCGCGAACCGGCCCTGCGGGCTGCTCGCACGGACCGGGCGGCCGCCGAAGGCCCTGGCGTTCTCGGCGGCGAGACGGTGGATGATGTGGCCTTCCGGCACGGGCGTCAGCTCCCCCGGGTGTGCGACAGGATGCCCCCATCATCGCAGCCCGCACCGACGGGCCCGGCCGGGCCGCCGGCCGTCGCGGGCTCCCGGAAGGCGGTACCGAATCCGTGCCGGGGCAGCGCCGGAGCCGCCCGGAACAGCCCCGGGCGGCGCGGGCCTCAGCGGACCGGGATGCCCATCAGCCGGGCCAGGATCACCCGGTCCAGCTCGGCGGCGGTGGCCGCGACGTCCAGCTGGGAGTTGTCGATGATCGGCAGCCCGGAGTTGTACCAGCCGGCCATCCGGCCGTGGATCCGGGCCACCTCCTCGTCGCTCAGCCGCCGGTTGCCACTGCGCCGGGCGTTGCGGCTCAGCACGGAGTCCAGACTGGGCAGCAGCACGACCGGGATCATCCCCGGGCCGATGTGCCGCTTCCAGCCGCCGAGGCCGATCGCCGGGCGGTCCGGGAAGACCGCGTCGTCGATGATGCAGGAGATGCCGTTGGCCAGGTAGTTGCGGCAGGCGAAACCGCAGGTGCGGCGGGCCAGCCGGTACTGCGCCTCGGAGGCGTTGTTCCAGCCGGACTGCGGGTTGGCGAAGCCGGACTGCACCCACTCGCGGACGTCGTCGAGGCTGATGTGGGCGGTGGGCGTGGGCCGCCGCTCGGCCCAGTGCCGGGCGACGGTGGTCTTGCCCGCGCCGGCCGGTCCGATCAGCAGCACGGCGAGTGGCCCGGACGGCAGGTGCGGCTGCGCGGGGTGGACCGGGAGCTGGACGGGCGCGCCCGACGGCAGCAGGAAGTGCCCGGTGGCGCCGGCCGGAACCGGCGCGGGCGCCGCGGCGGTGGGAGCCGACGGCGGCACGGGCCGCGCCGGCGCGGGCGGTGCGAGGGGGGCCGCCGGGGTGCCGGCCGGCGGCACGACCGGGCGACCGGCGTACGGGGGCCGACCGGCGGGCTCGCGCGCGGACCGGTCCGCGCCGTGGCGGACGGATTCGGCGTGGGCCGCCGCCCGCGGCACTCCCCGGGACGCGCCCGGCGCGCCACCGGCGGGCGGTGCGACGGTGGCACTGCCGGAGTACGGCGGGGCCGGCGGAGCGACGGGACGTGGGGGGACTTGTCCACCCCCGGCGTACTGCGTCACGGTCACCTCCCGACTTCTTTCAGCGGGGACACTACACGGCGGTCCCGCAGCGGGCACAGTCCGCCGCCGGGCCGCTGACGAGGGCCGGGGTACCGGATCGGGCCGGCCGGGGCCGCGCCGATCCGGTACCCCGGCCCCGGGTGTCAGCGTGCGGTGAGCTGCCCGCCGAGCGCCCGCAGTGCCAGCTCGTACGAGCCCAGGCCGAATCCGGCGATGGTGCCGGAGGCGACCGCGGCGATCACCGAGGTGTGCCGGAAGGTCTCCCGGGCGTACGGGTTGGAGATGTGCACCTCGATCAGCGGCGCGGTCCGCTGGGCGGCGGCGTCGCGCATCGCGTACGAGTAGTGGGTGAAGGCCCCCGGGTTGATCACCACGGGCACCCCGCCGTCGGCCGCCTCGTGCAGCCACTCCACCATCTGCTGCTCGGAGTTGGTCTCGTGCACCTCGACCTCGAAGCCGAGCTCCTTGCCGAGCACGGTGCAGCGCTCGACCAGCCCGGCGTAGGAGGTGGCGCCGTAGACGTCCGGCTCGCGGCTGCCCAGCCGGCCGAGGTTGGGGCCGTTGAGCACCATCACCCGGGTCACGAGGAGACCTCCGCGTAGGCGGCGACCAGCAGGGACGGGTCGGGGCCCTCCAGCATGGAGGTCCGGCCGAGGCCGTCCAGGACGATGAAGCGCAGCAGGTCGCCGCGCGACTTCTTGTCGATCTTCATGGCGTCCAGCAGCTTCGGCCAGGCGTCCGCGCGGTAGCTCAGCGGCAGGCCGACCGAGGCCAGCACGGTGCGGTGCCGGTCGGCCGTCTCGTCGTCCAGCCGGCCGGCCAGGCGGCCGAGTTCGGCGGCGAAGACCATCCCGATCGAGATCGCCGCGCCGTGCCGCCACTTGTAGCGCTCGTTGCGCTCGATGGCGTGGCCGAGGGTGTGGCCGTAGTTGAGGATCTCGCGCTGGCCGGACTCCTTGAGGTCCCCGGAGACCACGTCCGCCTTGACCTGCACGGCCCGCCGGATCAGCTCGACGGTGTGCGGCCCGGCGGGGCTCCTGGCGCCCTCCGGGTCCGCCTCGATGAGGTCCAGGATGACCGGGTCGGCGATGAAACCGCACTTGATGACCTCGGCGAGACCGGAGACGTAGTCGTGCCGGGGCACCGTCTCCAGGGTGTCGAGGTCCGCCAGCACGCCCACCGGCGGGTGGAAGGCGCCGACCATGTTCTTGCCCTCGGCGATGTTGATGCCGGTCTTGCCGCCCACCGCCGCGTCCACCATGCCGAGCAGCGTGGTGGGCATGGAGACCCAGCGCACCCCACGCAGCCAGGTGGCCGCGACGAAGCCGGCCAGGTCGGTGGTGGTGCCGCCGCCGAGGCCGACGATCACGTCGCTGCGGGTGAAGCCGGTCTGGCCGAGCACCGACCAGCAGTACGCGGCGACCTCGGCGCTCTTGGCGTCCTCGGCGTTGGGCACCTGGAGGACGATCGCCTCGTAGCCCTCGCCCAGCAGGTCCTCGCGGATGGCGTCGGCCGTGGCGGCCAGTCCTTCGGGGTGGATCAGCGCGACCCGCTTGGCGCGGGTCCCGATCAGCTGCCCCAACTCGCCGAGCAGCTGGTGTCCGATCAGCACGTCGTACGGGTCGTGGCCCGCGCTGCCGCCGACGTGAATCCTGACGATGTCACTCATGGGGGGTCTTCAGCTCCAGTGCTTCCATTACGGCGTCCGCGACCTGCCCGGGGGTGCGGCCCGCGGTGTCGACGACGGCGGTGGCCACCTCCAGGTACAGGGGCCGACGCGCCTCCATCAACTCACGCCAACGCGCCCGCGGGTTGACCGCGAGCAGCGGCCGCGGCGCGTCCAGCCCCACCCTCCGGACGGCGTCCGCCGGCGGGACCTCCAGGAACACCACCGGCAGCTCGCGCAGCAGTGCCCTGGTGGCCTCGGCCATCACCGCACCGCCCCCCAGCGCCAGCACGCCGTCGTGGTCCCGGGCGGCGCTGCGCACCGCGGCCGCCTCCAGCTCGCGGAAGTGCGGCTCGCCCTCGTCGATGAAGATCTCCGGGATCGGCTTGCCGGCCGACCGTTCGACATCGGCGTCGGTGTCCCGGAAGGCGACGCCCAGGCGCTGGGCGAGGTCCCGTCCGACGGTGGACTTGCCACTGCCGGGCGGGCCGACCAGCACCACCAGGGGCGCGCTCATCGGACGATCAGGTTGTCCAGGTACCCCTGGACGTTGCGGCGGGTCTCGCTGACGTGGTCGCCACCGAACTTCTCGTTCACCGCGTCCGCCAGCACCAGCGCGACCATCGCCTCGGCGACGATCCCCGCCGCGGGCACCGCGCACACGTCGGAGCGCTGGTGGTGGGCCTTGGCCGGCTCGCCCGTCCGCACGTCCAGCGTCTGCAGCGCGCGCGGCACGGTCGCGATCGGCTTCATCGCCGCCCGCACCCGGAGCAGCTCACCCGTCGACAGGCCGCCCTCGGTACCGCCCGACCGGCCCGACGTCCGCTTGACGCCCTCCGGGGTCGGCACGATCTCGTCGTGCGCCTGCGAACCCGGCACCCGGGCCAGCTCGAAGCCGTCGCCGACCTCGACGCCCTTGATCGCCTGGATCCCCATCAGCGCGGCGGCCAGCCGCGCGTCCAGCCGGCGGTCCCAGTGCACGTGCGAGCCGAGGCCGACCGGCACGCCGTAGGCCAGCACCTCGACGACCCCGCCCAGGGTGTCGCCGTCCTTGTGGGCCTGGTCGATCTCCGCGACCATCGCCTTCGACGCGTCGGCGTCCAGGCAGCGCACCGGGTCCTCGTCGAGGCGCGCCTCGTCGGAGGGCAGCGGCAGCACCCCGGCGGGGGCCTTGGCGCCCGCCAGCTCCACCACATGGCTGACGATCTCGATCCCGCAGGTCTCCTTGAGGTAGGCGCGCGCGACCGCGCCCAGCGCGACCCGGGCCGCCGTCTCCCGGGCGCTCGCGCGCTCCAGGATCGGCCGGGCCTCCTCGATCGAGTACTTCTGCATGCCCGCCAGGTCCGCGTGGCCCGGCCGGGGGCGGGTCAGCGCCTCGTTGCGGGCCAGCCCCGCCAGCACCTCCGGGTCGACCGGATCGGCCGACATGACCTGCTCCCACTTCGGCCACTCGGTGTTGCCGACCATCACGGCCACCGGGCTGCCCATGGTCTCGCCGTGCCGCACGCCGCCGAGGAAGGTCACCTCGTCCTGCTCGAACTTCATCCGGGCGCCACGGCCGTAGCCCAGCCGTCGGCGCGCCAGCGCCTCGGCCACCACCGCGGTGGTCACCGGAACACCGGCGGGCAGGCCCTCCAGCGTCGCGACCAGTGCCGGACCGTGCGACTCCCCCGCCGTCAGCCAGCGCAACGTACCCAACGGAGCTCCTTCATCAGCGGACCGGTCACGGCACTTGCCATGACCCGCCCGGGCGTGCTTCCTCTGTCCCTGGATCCTTTCATGCCGTCGGCATGCCCGGGAGCAGAGTCCGGGTGACGGACAGCAACCGGTCGACCCTCGGACGCGGTGGACGGCGGAGCACCCGGGCCCCGCCGGGAGCGCGGCCGGACCCCTCGCCGCGGCACGGCGCGCCGGGGTGGCACGACACGCTGGACGGGCTTGTCAGGTCCAACCGGCACGACGCGCCAGGGTGGCACGGCACGCCCTTCCGGCACGACACGCCGACGTGACGCAGCGCGCCGATCCGGCACGACACGCCACCCCGGCACGACATGCCCGGGCGGCACCGCCCGCCACCCCGCGCACACCGCGTCAGCGACCGGCGAGCGCCGCCTCACCCGCGGCCCGGATGGCCGCCAGCGGCCCGGGCGCGCGGCCGGTGAACCGCTCGTTCTGCAGGACCGCCTGGTGGACGAGCAGGTCCAGGCCGCCCAGCACGGCGGCGCCGCGCTCGGCGCAGGCGGCGGCCAGCGCCGTCGGCCACGGGTGGTAGAGCACGTCGAACAGCGCACCGGGCGCGGCGGGCAGCCCGGCGGCGAACGCGTCCGTCGCCCCCGCGGGGGTGGTCGACACGGTGAGCGGCTGCGCGAGCGCCTCCGCCCCCCGCTCCCAGTCGGCGGTCCGCACGGTCACCCCCAGGCGCTCGCCCAGCTCGGCCATCTCCCGGGCCCGCTCGGCGCTGCGGACGTAGACCGTCACCTCGCCGGTGCAGATCTGGGCCAGCGCCGCCAGCGCCGACGAGGCGGTGGCCCCGGCACCCAGCACCGCCGCCCCCGCCACTTCGGTGATGCCGCGCTCGCGCAGGGCGTTGACGAGGCCCGGGATGTCGGTGTTGTCCCCGGTGCGCCGCCCGTCGGCGGTGAAGACCACCGTGTTCACCGCGTCGACCGAGCGCGCGGTCGCGCTCACCTCGTCGAGCAGCGGGATGACCGCCCGCTTCAGCGGCATGGTGAGCGACAGGCCCGCCCACCGCTCCGCGTCCAGCCCGGCGAGGAAGCCGGGCAGCCCGGCCTCGTCCACCTCGAAGGCGTCGTAGCGCCAGCCGTCCAGCCCGAGCGCCGCGAAGGCGGCGCGGTGCAGGTGCGGCGAGAGCGAGTGGGCGATCGGCGAGCCGAGGACGGCGGCCCGGTACTTGCTGGTCAACGCTGTTACTCCGTGAACTACTGGCCCCTCAGGGCTACTTGGTGGTGCAGTGGACGGCCACCTTGTCGAAGCCCTGGCCGGCCGCCTTGCAGTACTCCTCGACATCGGCCGCGAACTGCTTGTCCGTCTCCGAGAAGCGGGTGTTCTTCGGGTCCATCGCGATGAAGTACAGCCACTTGCCGTCCGCCGGGTTCAGCACCGCCTTGAGCGCCGCGTCACCCGGGTTGGAGATCGGCCCGGGCGGCAGGCCCGCGTTGATGTAGGTGTTGTACTTGTTGGAGGCGTCGTTGATGTCCTTCTTGTCCAGCACCTTGCGGCCCAGCGAGTACTGCAGCGTGGTGTCCATGCCGAGCTTGCCGTCGATCTTGCCCGTGTCGGCCAGCCGGTTCTGGATCGTCCGGGCCATCTTGGCGAAGTCGTCGGGGTTGTTGCCCTCGGCCTGGAGGATGCTCGCCTCGATGACCACCTCGTAGCCGGTCTTGAGGCCGATCTTGGCGGCCTCCGCGTCCAGCCCCGCGTAGCGGTCGACGGCGTTCTTCACCATCTGCTTGAGCAGGTCCTCGGGCTTCATGCCCGAGGCGATCGAGTAGCGGGCCGGCCAGAGGAAGCCCTCGATGTTGCCGTTGGCGTACGCGGGCAGACCGAGGCTGCCCAGCTGCGCCTTGGCCACCTCGGCCGTGGTGCCCTTGGCCAGCTGCAGCTTGTCGTCGATCTTGGCGTAGGTGGCGGCGGCCGTCAGCCCCTCCTGGACGATCAGCTTCTCACCGCCGTTCGCCTCCACCAGGTTGGTGACGGCGGCCTCGGCCGACATCTCCTTGGGCATGGTGTAGGTGCCGTACTGGATGGTGGTGCACTTCGGGTTCTTCCCGCACGCCTGGGTGAAGGCCTCGATGCTCTTGACCACGCCGGCCTCCTTGAGCGTCTTGCCCATCTCGGCCCCGACGGCACCCTTCTTGATCTCCACCATGACCGAGCCGCTGCCCTGGCCGGTGAAGTCCGGGGGCGGCCCGAAGTGGTCCTGGTAGAAGCCGTACCCCCACCAGCCCGCGCCGGCCACGCCGCCGACCATCACCAGCGCGACCAGCAGGCAGGCGCCACCGTTGCGGCGGCCGGACTTCTTGCCCTTCTCCTTGCGCTTCTTCTTGCCCTCGCGGGAGTTGTCCTCCTCGCCGAGGAAACCGTTCTGGTCGTCCCCGCCGTCCTCGGCGTAGTCGTCCTGGTGCTCGTCCCACTCGACCTCGGCCTGCTCGGGCTCGGCTTCCGCCGGCCGGCCGCCGGCCTCCAGCGCGGCGGCCTCCGCCTCCCAGTCGATGCCGTCCGGGCCGGGACCGGCGGGCCGCTCGGGCTCGGGCCGCCGGCGTCGCGAGGCCCGCCCGCCCGGCACCTGCCCGCCCGGAGCCTGCTCGCCCGGCACCCGCTGCTGACCGGGCTGCTGCGGCATCCCGGGCTGGGACGCGCCCTGCTGCGGCATCTCGGACTGGGGCGCGCCCTGCTGGTTCATAACCGACTGCGGCATACCCGACTGCGGCATCCCCTGCTGCGGCATGCCCTGCTGCGAGTACCCCTGCTGCTGCCCCTGGTACCCGGGGGCGCTCTGCTGCTGCCCGGGGAACCCCTGCTGCGGGTAGCCCTGCTGCTGGTCCTGGTACCCCTGCCCACCCGGGAAGCCCTGGCCCCCGCCGTGCCCCTGCTGCGGGTACCCCTGCTGGTCGCCGAAGGTCTGACCGCCGTACTGCTGGGCCTGCTGGGCCTGCTGCTGCCCCTGCGCGAACTGCTGTCCCCCGTACTGCTGGGGCTGCTGGGGCTGGCCGCCCGGGTACGCCTGCTGCGGGTAGCCCTGCTGGGGGTAACCCTGCTGCTGCGCCGCCTGCTGCATCTGCTGCGGGTACCCCTGCTGGTCGACGAAAGCCTGACCGCCGTACTGCTGGGGCTGCTGCCACTGGTCGTCCGTCGGCCCGGGGACCGGCTGCTGGCCGCCGTACCCGGGGTCACCGGGGTGCCACGGCTCGGAGCCCTGGGGGCCGTAGCCCCGACCCAGATCGGTCATTGATCCCCTTACACCGACGGAGACGGCCGGAGGATCGGACCGGCCGTCCGGGACGGCGTCCCGGCTGATTCTCGAACCGGCGTGCTACTGCAGCGCCTGGAGGGAGACGTTACCGTACCGCAGCCTGGCCTCCGGCAGGGGCGATGTGCCCTCACTGCCCGCCCGGAGCGGTCGGCGCACCCGTCGGCTGACTGCCGCCCGCCCCCGCGGAGGCACCGCCCGAACCGCTCGCCGACGGGCTCGGCTGCGCGGCCCGGGCGGCGTTGAACTCGGCCACGTTGCGCTGCTGCACGTCGAAACTGTCGGTGAACCGGGTGTCCCCCGGCTTCACGGTGACGAAGTAGAGCCAGTCCCCCTGCGCCGGGTCCACCGCCGCCATGATCGCCTGCCGCCCGGGGTTGCCGATCGGCGTCGGCGGCAGTCCGGTGTGCAGATACGTGTTGTACGGGGAGTCCAGCTTGGTCTCCGTGACGGTGGTGTTCAGCGTCGAGCGCCCGAGCGCGTAGTTGATCGTGGAGTCCAGTTGCAGCGGCATGTTCTTGGCCAGCCGGTTGTAGATCACCCTGGCCACCTTGGCCATGTCCTCGGTGTTGTCCGCCTCACCCTGCACCATGCTGGCGATGGTCACCAGCCCGTACAGGCTCTGCCCGAGGTTCTGCGCGACGACCTCCGCGTCGTCCCGGGCGAACTCCTTGCCGGCCCGCTCCACCATCTGCTTCAGCAGGTCCACCGCGGTGGTCCCGTCGGTCACGCTGTACGTCGCGGGGAAGAGGTACCCCTCCGGGCTGCCCTTGGCGAACTCCGGCAGCCCCAGCTCGGCGCCCTGCTCCTGGGCGGCCCGCTGCGTGGTGCCCTCGGGCAGGTCCAGCTTCTTGTCGATCGCCGTGTAGATCTGGCTGCCGCGCCAGCCCTCGGGGATGGTCAGGCCGTTGGCGTTGGCGGGGTCGACCAGGATCGCCAGCGCGGCGGCCGCCGACATCTTCTGCTTCAGCGTGTAGGTGCCGGGCTGGATCCGCCCGGCGGCGGCCGCGCTGCCCTTGGCCGCCCGGGTGAAGGCCAGCGAGCTGGCGACCACACCGTTGCGCACCAGCGCGGAGGCGATCTGGGTGAGCCCGGCGCCCTCGGGCACCGAGACCTGGACGTCGCCGGTGCCCGCCCCGTGGTAGTCGGCGGCGGCCGGCGGCTTCTGCTGTCCCTGCAGCCAGGTGTACCCGGTCAGACCGGCCCCGCCGAACACGACCACCAGGGCGAGCGCGGTCAGCCCGCAGGCGAGCCCGTTGCGCCGGCGGTGCGGATCCGGCGCATCGTGGCGAGGACGGGGCGCACCCGGCGGACGGCCCTCGGGTTCGAGCACCGGCGCACCGAGGTGGCCGGGTGTGAGCCCGGGCGTGAAGTCCTGGTCGGTCATTGCGCCCCCTCGGCGGTCCCGGAACGAGCAGAAGGGGCCCGTGCGGACGCGTCCGCACGGGCCCCTTCACCGGGACGTTAGATCAGACCGGTCAGCCGGCCGCCTCGACGCTCTCACCGGGCGGGCGTCCGCTCACCCGTTCGGACTCAAGGGCGGTCTGCAGGATCACCACCGCGGCGGCCTGGTCGACCACCGAGCGGCCCTTCTTGGCCTTGACCCCGGAGGCGCGCAGCCCGTGGGTGGCCGTGACGGTGGACATCCGCTCGTCGACCAGCCGGACCGGCACCGGGTAGAGCCGGTTGGCCAGCCGGGTGGCGTACCCACGGACCTTCTCCGCCGCCGGGCCCTCCTTGCCGCTGAGCGAGCGCGGCAGGCCGACGATCACCTCGATCGCCTGGTACTCGTCGGCGATGGCGGCGATCCTGGCCTGCGACTTCACCCCGGCGGGGACGGTCTCCACCGGCGTGGCGAGCACCCCGTCGGGGTCGCAGGACGCGACCCCGATCCGGGCGTCACCGACGTCGACGGCGATCCGCCGCCCGCGGCGGAAGGGCGGCCTCTCCTCCTGGTCCATCAGCTGGCGCGCTCCGCGACCAGACCGCGCACCGCGGCGATGGCCTCGCCGACCGCGCCCGCGTCGGAGCCGCCGCCCTGGGCGACGTCGTCCTTGCCGCCACCGCCGCCGCCGAGGGTCTTGGCGGCGACCCGGACCAGCTCGCCGGCCTTGATGCCGCGCCCGCGCGCGTCCTCGTTGGTGGCGATCACGGTCAGCGGGCGGTCGTTGGCCACCGTGAAGGCGGCGACCACGGCCGGCCGCGAGCCGAGCCGGCCGCGCACGTCCAGGACGAGCTTGCGCAGCTCGTCGGCGCCGGTGCCGTCGGCGACCCGGGCGGCCACCACGGCGATGCCCTGGACGTCCTCGGCGGAGTCGGCCAGACCCGCGGCGGCGGCCAGCACCTTCTCGGCGCGGAAGCGCTCGATCTCCTTCTCGGCGTCCTTGAGCTTGGCGAGCATGCCCGAGATCTTCTCCGGCAGCTCCTCCGGGCGGCCCTTGACCAGCTCGGTCAGCTGGGAGACCACGGTGTGCTCACGGGCGAGGAACTTGTAGGCGTCCACGCCGACCAGCGCCTCGACCCGGCGCACGCCGGAGCCGATCGAGGACTCGCCGAGCAGCTTCACCAGGCCCAGCTGGGCGGTGTTGCCGACGTGCGTGCCACCGCAGAGCTCCTTGGAGAAGTCCCCGATGGTGACGACGCGGACCGAGTCGCCGTACTTCTCGCCGAACATCGCGATGGCGCCGGCCTTGCGGGCCTGGTCCATCGTCATGACCTCGGCGGTCACGTCCAGCTCGCGGGTCAGCACGTCGTTGATCTTCTGCTCGACGTCGACCAGCACGCTGCCGGGCACGGCGGCGGGCGAGCCGAAGTCGAAGCGGAAGCGGCCGGGGGCGTTCTCGGAGCCGGCCTGGGCGGCCGTCGGGCCGAGCGCGTCGCGCAGCGCCTGGTGGGTCAGATGGGTGGCCGAGTGGGCGCGGGCGATGGCACGGCGGCGCTCGATGTCGATGGTGGCGTACGCCGAGGCGCCGAGCACGACCTCGCCGAACAGCACGCCGCCGGAGTGCACCGTCACGCCCGGGACGGGCTGCTGCACGTCGCGGATCTCCACCACGGCGCCGGAGTCCAGCCGGATCCGGCCGTGGTCGGCGAGCTGGCCGCCGCCCTCGGCGTAGAACGGGGTGCGGTCGAGGATGATCTCGACCTCGTCGCCCTCGCTCGCGGCCGGCGCCGGGACGCCGTCCACCAGCAGGCCGACCACGGTGGCCTCGCCCTCGGTGAGGTTGTAGCCGGTGAAGACGCTGGCGCCGGACTTGTCGGCGACCTCGCGGTACGCGGCGACGTCGGCGTGGCCCATCTTCTTGGCCTTGGCGTCGGCCTTGGCACGGTCCCGCTGCTCCTGCATGAGGCGGCGGAAGCCGGCCTCGTCGACCTGGAGGCCCTGCTCCTCGGCCATCTCCAGGGTCAGGTCGATCGGGAACCCGTAGGTGTCGTGCAGCTTGAACGCCTGCTCGCCGGAGAGCACCGCGCCGCCGGACTGCTTGGTCTCGGTGACCGCGGTGTCCAGCAGGGTGGTGCCGGCCTTCAGGGTCTGCAGGAAGGCCGCCTCCTCGCCGCTGACGACCGTCTCGATGCGCTTGCGGTCGGCCTCCAGCTCCGGGTACTGCGGGGCCATCGCCTTGATCGCGACGTCGGTCAGGTCCTTCGCGACCTGGCCGGTGGCGCCCAGCAGGCGCATGTTGCGGATGGCGCGGCGCAGGATGCGGCGCAGCACGTAGCCGCGGCCCTCGTTGCCGGGGGTGACACCGTCGCCGATCAGCATCAGCGCGGTGCGGATGTGGTCGGTGACCACGCGCAGCGAGACGTCCGACTTGTGGTCGGCGCCGTAGGTGTGACCGGTCAGCTCGGCGGCGCGGTCGAGGATCATCCGGCTGGTGTCGATCTCGAAGAGGTTGTCGACGCCCTGCAGGATGGCGGCGAGGCGCTCCAGGCCGAGGCCGGTGTCGATGTTCTTGCTCGGCAGGTCGCCGAGGATCTCGAAACCGTCCTTGCCGTCACCGTGGCCGCGCTCGTACTGCATGAAGACCAGGTTCCAGATCTCCAGGTAGCGCTCGCCGTTGACGGCCGGGCCGCCCTCCTCGCCGTACGCGGGGCCGCGGTCGTAGTTGATCTCCGAGCACGGGCCGCACGGGCCGGGGACGCCCATCGACCAGAAGTTGTCCTTCATGCCGAGGCGCTGGATGCGCTCGGAGGGCACGCCGATGACGTCGCGCCAGATCTGCTCGGCCTCGTCGTCGTCCTTGTAGACGGTGATCCAGAGCTTCTCCTTCTCCAGGCCGTAGCCGCCGTCCGCGACGGGAGTGGTGAGCAGCTCCCACGCGAACTTGATGGCCCCTTCCTTGAAGTAGTCGCCGAAGGAGAAGTTGCCGCACATCTGGAAGAAGGAGCCGTGCCGGGTGGTCTTCCCGACCTCCTCGATGTCCAGGGTGCGCACGCACTTCTGGACGCTGGTGGCCCGGGAGAACTGCGGCTTGACCTCGCCGAGGAAGTACGGCTTGAAGGGCACCATGCCGGCGTTGACCAGCAGCAGGGTGGGGTCGTCGGCGACCAGGGACGCCGACGGAACGACGGTGTGGCCGCGCTCCTCGAAGAAGCGCAGCCAGCGGCGGCGGATCTCTGCCGACTCCATTAGTGGTCCTTCCGGTTCGGGGTACCGCCCGGCTGCGGCAGTGCGCGGCCGGGCGTCTTTTCGATGGCTGGGGTGGTGCGCGCACCGTCGGACGATGCGCGGGCGCTGCTGGACGGAGGCAGGGCGGCGGCCGGGCTGCCGGGCGCCGCCGAGATAGCTCGGTACTGCGGCTCGCCGCGCAGGACCCGGCGCCGGGGCTCGACGACGGCGGTGCCGTCCAGTCCGAGGTCCTCGCGCAGCTGCTCCTCGCGCTCGGCCATGCCCGCCTTCACGTCCTGGGCGAACCGCTTGGCCGCGTCGCCCAGGTGCAGCGCGCCGCGCGCGGCGGTGCCCGAGAGGCTGTCCGGGGTGAGCCGGTGCACGGCCTCGTTGGCCTTGTTCATGGCCCAGACGGTGGCACCGGCGCCGACCGCCATCCAGAAGATGCGTCGCACCATGCCGTCAGCCCCTCACCGCGCGCCGGACCCGGGCGAGCAGGCCGCTCTTGGCCGTCGTCGCGGCGCGCACCTCGGCCCGGATCAGCCGGGCCAGCTCCTCGCGCTCGCTCGGCTGGGTGGGCAGCGTCACGGTGCCGTTCTGCTTGGCGACGGCCTTGCGGACGCCGTAGCTGAAGGCCGCGACCTTGACCAGCGGCCCGCCCAGGGTGGCCGCGACGGTGGAGGAGAGCGCCTGGGCGTTGGCGGCGGCGTCCTGGACGTTGGCGGTGATCTCGTCGACCCGCTCCAGCTGCTCGTTGGCGCTGCGCACGGCGGCTCCGGCCTCGGTCAGCAGCGGCACGGCCTGCTCGGTCACGGCGGAGACCAGGACGGCGGCCTCCTTGAGCACCCGCGAGAGGTGCACCAGCACGACGGCGAGCAGGGTGACCAGGACCGCCCAGAACACGGCGACGAGCAAGCCGGCCAGCTCTCCCACGGACACCTTGTGCGCTCCCTCGCCTTGCTGTTCTCCGAAGGAGACCCTATCGCGACCACGGCCGGTTTCCGGACCGGATATCGGCCGGGGCGTCCCCGGGCCCGTCCCTGCGGATCCGGTCCGGTGTACGAGCCGCGCGCGTAACCTACCGGCCGGTCACCTCGTTCTGCCGGACGGGCCGTCGCCGGGGCGGCCCGCGGGCACGCCCGAACCGCGACGGTCCGGGCCCGGAGACGGGAGCAGCGCTTGGCCGCGGACCCGACAGCACGGCCCGGAGCGGGGGCGGCGCGGCGGGAGCCGGCGCCCGGCCGGCTCCCGGCCGAGGTGACCAGCTTCGTCGGCCGGCAGCGGGAGCTGACCGAGCTGGCCCGGCTGCTGGCCGCCGCGCGGCTGGTCACGGTGACCGGCCCGGGCGGCGTGGGCAAGAGCCGGCTGGCCCTGCGCGCGGCGGCCCGGGCGGCCGGCGCCTTCCCGGACGGCACCTGGCTGGTCGAGGTCGCTCCCGTGCAGGACCCGCTGCTGCTCGGCCACGCCGTGCTGGAGGCGCTGCGGCTGACCGACGGCACCCCCCGGCCGCCGCTGGACGTGCTGACCGAGCAGCTCGCCGGGCGCCGGACGCTGATCGTGCTGGATGGCTGCGAGCACCTGGTGGACGCCTGCGCGGAGCTGGTCGACGCCCTGCTGCGGGCACTGCCCGGCCTGCGGGTGCTGGCCACCAGCCGGGCGGCGCTGCGCGCCCCGGGCGAGCACCTGCTCGTCCTGGCGCCGCTGCCGGTGGGCCCGGTCGGCCCCGGCGCACTGCCGGACGCGGTGCGGCTGTTCGCCGACCGGGCCCGGGCGGTGCTGCCCTCCTTCGAGATCACCGCGGCCTCCGCCGAGGGGATCGCCCAGCTCTGCCGCCGGCTGGACGGCATCCCGCTGGCCGTCGAGCTGGCGGCCGGCCGGCTGCGGTCGCTCTCGGTCGCGCAGATCGACGCCCGGCTGGGCGACCGGTTCCGCCTGCTCACCGGCGGCGCCCGGACGGCGCTGCCGCGCCACCAGACGCTTCGCACGACCATCGGGTGGAGTCACGAACTCTGCACGCCGCAGGAACGTTTGCTCTGGGCCCGGCTCTCGGTCTTCGCGGGGAGCTTCGACCTGGAGGCTGCCGAGTACGTCTGCGCCGGCGACGGCATCGCACCGGACGACCTGCTCGACCTGGTGTCCGAGCTGATCAACAAGTCGGTGCTGCTCCGGGTGTCGGCCCCCGGCCGGCCGGCCGAGGAGGGGGGCGGCGTCAGGTTCGGACTGCTGGACACCCTGCGCGAGTACGGCCTGCGGTGGCTGCGCTCGACCGGTGAGGAGCAGCGGCTGCGGCGCCGCCACCGGGACTGGTACCTGGGCGTGGCCACCTGGGGCGAGGTCGAGTGGTTCGGCCCCCGGCAGGCGGAGACCGCCGAGCGCACCGAGCTCGCCCACCCCAACCTGCGCGCGGCGCTGGAGTTCTGCCTGGCCGAACCGGGCGAGGAGCAGCTCGCCCTGCTGCTGGCGAGCACGCTCTGGTTCTACTGGGTCGGCTGCGGCCACCTCGGCGAGGGCCGGCACTGGCTGGACCGCGCGCTCGCCCTCGACCCCGAGCCGACCGAGGCCCGCGCCAAGGCGCTCTGGGTCACCGGGTACATGGCGACCCTCCAGGGCGACCTGCTCACCGCCCGCCCGGCCCTGGAGGAGTGCCGCCGCCAGGCGCTGGACACCGGCGACGACCGGGCGCTCGCCTACGCCGTCCACCGGCAGGGCTGCGCCGCGCTGATCGGGGACGAGCCGGCCCGTGCCGCCGAGCTCTTCGAGGAGGCGCTCTGGCACTACCGGACGATCGGCGAGCTCAACAGCAACGTCCTGATGGCCATGTTCGAGCTGGGCATCGCCTACCTGTTCCAGGGCGACCAGGACAGCGGCGAGTTCTGGCTCGGCGAGGTCCGCGAGCTCTGCGAGGAGCACGGCGAGCAGTGGGCGTACGCCTACGGGCTCTACGCGCTCGGGTACTCGCACTGGCTGGACGGCGAGGTCCGGCTGGCCCGGGCGCGGGCCCGCGAGAGCGTCCGGCTCAACCACCTCTTCCACGACCTGCTGGGCATCGTGCTGGCGATCGACCTGCTGGCGCTGCTGGAGACCGAGCCCACCGGGCCCGGCCGGCCGGGCGACCTGCGCGAGGCCCGGGTGCTGCAGGGCGCCGCGCACCGGATCTGGCAGGCGGTGGGCAAGCCGTTCTTCGGCTCGCGCGCCTTCAACGGCCCCCACCGGCACTGCGAGGAGCGGGCCAGGGCCGGGCTGACCGAGCAGGAGTTCACCGAGTGCTTCGACCGCGGTGCCCGGCTGGACCTCGACGCCGCCGTCCACCGGGCGCTCGGCGGCGACGGCCGCGCGGGCGGTCCGGGCCGGCTGCCGGACCCCTTCCCGGTGCCGCCGGCGCCGCACCCCTCACCGGCCAGGAATAGTTGAATCTTGTCCATTGCTACACCGGTCGGCACCTCCCGGCACCCCCGCCGGGCGGACGCCCGGAAGGAGCAATCGTGGCCACCAACACCGCCGACGAGTACCGCCTCGCGACGTTCTACTTCGACTCCAAGGCGTACACCGACGCCGCCCGCATGCTGGAGGGCGTCCTCGCCGAGGAGCCGGCCAACCTGTCCGTCCGGCTGCTGCTGGCCCGCAGCTACTTCCACTCGGCCCAGCTCTCCCGCGCCGAGGCCGAGCTGCGCCGGATCCTGGACGCCCACCCGGCCGAGGACTACGCCCGGCTGATGCTGGGCCGGACCCTGGAGCGCCAGGGCCGCGCCGAGGAGGCCCGCCCGCACCTGCGGCTGGCCGCCGCGATGACCGGCGAGGACGACTGAGCACAACCCGGGAGCACCCGGGAACGGGACGAGCCCCCGCCGCCTCGAAAGGCGACGGGGGCTCGCTGGGTACGGCAGGCGTACCGCTCGCGGGTCAGCGCGAGTAGTACTCGACGACGAGCTGCTCGTCGCAGATCACCGGGACCTCCTTGCGCTGCGGCGCGCGGTCCAGGCGGAAGGCCAGGGCCTTCAGGTTGACCTCGAGGTACTTCGGGGTCTGGCCCTCGCCCGCGTAGCCACCCTCACGGGCGACCTGGAACGGGACCTTCTCCTTGCTGCGCTCGCGAACGGTCACGACGAAGCCCGGCTTCATCTGGTACGACGGCTTGTTGACCTTGCCGCCGTTGACCTCGATGTGACCGTGGACGACCATCTGACGGGCCTGGTAGATGGTGCGGGCAATGCCCGAACGCAGCACCAGGGAGTCCAGACGGGTCTCCAGCTCGGCGACGAGCGCCTCACCGGTCTTGCCCTCGGCCTTCTTCGCGCGGTCGAACGCGCGCGCCATCTGCTTCTCGCTCAGGTCGTACTGGGCGCGCAGACGCTGCTTCTCGAGCAGACGGACCTTGTAGTCCGAGTTCTGCTTGCGGCCACGGCCGTGCTGGCCGGGCGGGTACGGGCGGGCCTCGAAGTACTTGACGGACTTCGGGGTCAGCGGCACGCCGAGCGCACGCGCGATCTTGACCTTGGGACGCTTCTGGTTCGCCATGAACCAAACCTTCCTTGCTTACGAATACGGCTTCACCAGGTGTTGACGGAGGTCGCTCCTCGCGGTCCGGAGACAACCGCACCGCCCGGGGGCAGTGCGATCAGCCGCTCTCCACGACCGGGCACGGATGTGCAAGCACACGAGTGGCCCACCGAACCTGGGTTGGTGGGCTGCACGCGACACCGAAACGGTGCGCGACGCTCCTGGGGCCTCCCGGAGGAGACCACGGCCATTGCCCCGCTGGTGCGGCCGGTCGGTCAGGGTCTCCCCTGCCGCCGCGCCCGGGACACGGCACTCCGGACGAGTATACCCGCCGATCACTCGCCCTTGAGCCGACCCCTGGTCCACTCCACGATGTCCGCGTACCGGGCCTCCCCGCCGTGCCGGGTCGGCCGGTAGTACGCCTTGCCGTGCACGGCGTCCGGCGCGTACTGCTGCGCCGCGATGCCCTCCGGCAGATCGTGCGGGTACTGGTAGCCCTGGCCGTGCCCGAGCTTGCCCGCGCCGCCGTAGTGCGCGTCCCGCAGGTGCGGCGGCACCGCGCCCGCCAGGCCCTGCCGGACGTCCGCCAGCGCCGCGTCGATCGCCAGGTAGGCGGCGTTGGACTTGGGCGCCAGCGCCAGCGCGATCGCCGCCTGGGAGAGGATGATCCGCGCCTCCGGGAAGCCGATCAGCGCCACCGCCTGGGCCGCCGCGACCGCCGTGGCCAGCGCCGTCGGGTCGGCCAGGCCGACGTCCTCGCTCGCCGAGATCATCAGCCGCCGGGCGATGAACCGCGGGTCCTCCCCCGCCTCGATCATCCGGGCCAGGTAGTGCAGGGTGGCGTCCACGTCACTGCCCCGGATCGACTTGATCAGCGCGCTGGCCACGTCGTAGTGCTGGTCGCCGTCCTTGTCGTAGCGCACCGCGGCCTGGTTCACGGCCGTCTCGGTGGTGGCCAGCGTGATGCTCGCCTCGCCCTTCTCCAGCGCCGCCCCGGCGGCCGCCTCCAGCGTGGTGAGCGCCCGCCGGGCGTCCCCGCCGGCCAGCCGGACCAGGTGGTCCTCGGCCTCCGGGGTGAGCTCCAGCGCGCCCTCCAGACCGCGCTCGTCGGCCACCGCGCGGTGCAGCAGGGCGCGGATGTCCTCGTCCGTCAGCGACTCCAGCGTGAGCAGCAGCGAGCGCGACAGCAGCGGGGAGATCACCGAGAAGTACGGGTTCTCGGTGGTGGCCGCGATCAGGGTGACCCAGCGGTTCTCCACGGCGGGCAGCAGCGAGTCCTGCTGGGCCTTGGAGAAGCGGTGGATCTCGTCCAGGAAGAGCACCGTCTCCCTGCCGTTCATGCCGACCGCCCGGCGGGCGCCGTCGATCACCGCGCGGACCTCCTTGACGCCCGCGGTGATCGCGGACAGCTCCACGAAGCGGCCCTCGACGGACTGGCTGATCACGTGCGCCAGGGTGGTCTTGCCGGTACCGGGCGGCCCCCAGAGGATCACCGAACTGGTCGCCGCCGGGCCGCGCGAGCCCGAGACCAGCCGGCGCAGCGGCGAGCCCGCCTTCAGCAGCTGCCGCTGCCCGGCGACCTCGTCCAGGGTGCGCGGGCGCATCCGCACGGCCAGCGGGGCCCGGCCGGGCTCCTTGGCCTGGCGTTCCTCGGCGGCGGCGGTGAAGAGGTCCGGTTCGTCCACACCGGAAGCCTATGCGAGCCGACCGACACCCCGGCCCGGCCGCCGCGCCCCGGCCGGGTCCGCGCCCCGGCGGCCCCGCGGAGCTCCCGGGCGGCCGGGCCTACCCGATCCGCGCCGAGTGGTCCGGTACGTACTTCTGCAGGTCCCGCGGCGGCCGCTGGTAGCCGCGCGTCTCCGGGCGGGCCGGCAGCTCGATCCGCCGCGGGGCCACCTCGTGGTACGGGACGGTCGAGAGCAGGTGGGCGATCATGTTGATCCGGGCCCGCCGCTTGTCGTCGCTCTCCACCACGTTCCACGGCGAGTCCGGGATGTCGGTGTAGACGAACATCTCGTCCTTGGCCCGCGAGTAGTCCTCCCAGCGGCTGACCGACTCGACGTCCATCGGCGAGAGCTTCCACCGCCGCATCGGGTCCTCCAGCCGGTCCCGGAACCGCCGCTGCTGCTCGGTGTCGCTGACCGAGAACCAGTACTTGCGCAGCAGGGTGCCCGACTCGATCAGCATCCGCTCGAACATCGGGCACTGGTGCAGGAACTGCCAGTACTGCTCGTCCGTGCAGAAGCCCATCACCCGCTCGACCCCGGCCCGGTTGTACCAGCTGCGGTCGAACAGCACGATCTCCCCCGCGGCCGGCAACTGCTCGACGTAGCGCTGGAAGTACCACTGGGTCCGCTGGCGCTCGGTGGGCGTGGGCAGCGCCGCCACCCGGGCGATGCGCGGGTTCAGGTACTCCGTCACCCGCTTGATCGCGCCGCCCTTGCCGGCCGCGTCGCGCCCCTCGAAGACGACCACCAGCCGGGCGCCCTCGGCCCGCACCCACTCCTGGAGCTTCACCAGCTCGTTCTGGAGCCTCAGCAGCTCCCGCTCGTACGGCTTCTTCGCGAGCCGCTCCCGCCGGTGCTCCGGGCCGGTACCGGGATCGCGCTCGGCCTTGGCTGCCACCTGGGTGCCTCCGTTCGGCAAAGGCTGATGAGCACTCACCGTAGGCGCAACCCCGGGTTCCCGCAGGCCGGGCGCCGGCCCGGCAGCGGCGGCCCCCTGAACCGCCGCTGCCGGACTCCCCCGTGGCCGGCCCGCGAGGGCCGAGTGATCAACCCTGTCGTAGACCTGCCGGGCCGGTCCAATATCCCGTTCCATAACCTTGGGGCATGGATGTGGACACCCGACTGCTGCGGAGCTTCGCCGCGGTCTGCGAGGAGGGCCAGCTGACGGCCGCCGCGGCCCGGCTGTTCGTCTCGCAGCCGACCCTCACCAAGCAGATCCGCCAGCTGGAGGCGCTGCTCGGGGTGGAACTGTTCGAGCGCTCGCGCCGGGGCATGGCGCCCACCCACGCCGGCCGGGCCCTGGCCGAGCGCACCGGGCCGGTGCTGGCCGGCTGGGACGACGCGCTGCGCGCCACCCGGGCGGCGGCGGCCGAGCAGGGCTCGACGCTGCGGGTGGGCTTCGAGGGCGGCAGCATCAACCTGATGACCCGCAGCACGGTGACGGACTTCGCCCGGCGGATGCCCGGCTGGCAGGTGGAGCTGCGGCAGAACAACTGGTTCGACCCGACCTCGGGGCTCGCCACCGGGGAGATCGACCTGACGCTCTGGCACGCCCCGCCGTCGCTCTCCGAGCAGTACAACGTCGCGGTGCTGGGCGAGGAGCCGCGCTGTGTGGCGCTGCCGGCCGGGCACCGGTTGGCGGGCCACCAGGTGATCCGGTTCGAGGACCTGCTGGACGAGCCCTTCGTCGCGATCCCGCTGGAGGCCGGGCACTGGCGCGACTACTGGCTGGCGGTCCCGGAACGGCGCGGGCGACCGGTGCGGATCGGCGCGGTGGCGCACAACTCCGACGAGTGGCTGGCCGCGGTGGTGTGCGGTCAGGGCGTCGGCTTCGCCCCGGAGGCGATGAGCAGGCTGACGGCGCGGGAGGACATCGCGTACCGGCCGGTGCGGGGGCTCAGCCCGAGCCTGGTCGGGCTCTACTGGCCGATGGGCCGCGAACTGTCGCCCGCCATGGCCGCGTTCGTGCGCAGCTGCCGGGCCACGGTCGGGTTCTCGGCCGGCCCGGCGGTCCCGGGCCAGGCGGAGTGAGCCGGACGGAGCCGGTCCGGCGCGTACGGGGCCGGACCGGGTCAGACCGCCTCGAAGGGCTCCGGGTAGCGGCAGAGCCCGCGCGGACCGCCGTCGTAGGCCGGCAGGGCGAGGGTCTGGAAGTAGGCCTCCGGCACCTCGAACGGGCCGGTGACCTCGTGCCGGCCCGCCGGCGCGAAGCCGAACCTGCCGTAGTAGTCCGGATCGCCGAGGACGACGACGAGCTTCTCCGCCGCCTCCTCCGCGGCCGTCAGCGCGGCCCGGACGACCAGCTCGCCGACGCCCTTGCGCTGCCACTCCGGGGCGACCGCGACGGGCGCGAGCGCCAGGCCCCGGCCGTCGCCGACCGCCAGCCGGGTGAGCAGCGCGTGGCCGACCACCAGCCCGGCCTCGTCCACCGCCACCACGGACAGCTCGGGCAGCCAGGCGGGGTCGCGGCGCAGCGCGTCCACCAGATCGGCCTCGTCGGGGCCGGGGAAGGCCGCCATGTGGACCCGTCTGGTGGCGGGTGCGTCCTCGGGACACTCGATTCTGGTGGTGACCTTCATGGGGGGAGCCTCTCTCCGTCGCACACCGTTGTGGACCGGCCCCGGACGGCGGGTGCGCCGTCCGGGGCCGTGAAAGATTAGCCGATTGGGCGTCAGGCCTGGGGCTGGGCCTCGGGCTTGACCTCGGAGGACTTGGCGTCCTCGCGGACCTTCGGCTGGGCGTCGACGCCGGCCTCGCGACGCTGCGCCGGGGTGATCGGGGTCGGGGCACCGGTCAGCGGGTCACCGCCGGTGGACGTCTTCGGGAACGCGATGACGTCGCGGATGGTGTCGTACCCGCCCAGCAGCGTGACGACGCGGTCCAGGCCGAAGGCGACACCGCCGTGCGGCGGCGGGCCGTAGTTGAAGGCGTCCAGCAGGAAGCCGAACTGCGAGGCCGCCTCCTCCTCGGAGAGGCCGATCGCGTCGAACGCCCGCTTCTGCACGTCCCGCTGGTGGATACGGATCGAACCGCCGCCCAGCTCCGAGCCGTTGAGGACCAGGTCGTAGGCGTTGGAGAGCGCCGAACCCGGGTCGGTGTCGAAGGTGGCGAGCGACTCGGCGGTCGGGGCGGTGAACGGGTGGTGCACCGCGTGCCAGCCCTGGAACTCGCCCTTGTCGTCCTCGATCGGCTCGAACATCGGGAAGTCGACGACCCAGAGGAAGGCCCAGCGGGACTCGTCGATCAGCTCGCAGCGGCGGCCGATCTCCAGGCGGGCGGCGCCGAGCAGCTCCTGCGAGGGGCGCTCCTTGCCGGCCGCGAAGAAGATCGCGTCACCGTTCTTGGCCCCGGCGGCGGCGGCCAGGCCGGCCAGGTGCTCCTCGGAGAGGTTCTTGGCGACCGGGCCGCGCAGCCCGCCGGTCTCGGCGTCGATCAGCACGTAGGCGAGGCCCCGGGCGCCGCGCGCCTTGGCCCAGTCCTGCCAGGCGTCGAGCTGCTTGCGCGGCTGCGAGGCACCGCCGGGCATGACCACGGCGCCGACGTACGGGGCCTGGAACACGCGGAACGAGGTGCCCTTGAAGTACTCGGTGAGGTCCGTGAGCTCCTGGCCGAAGCGGACGTCCGGCTTGTCAGAGCCGTAGCGGCCCATCGCGTCCGCGTAGCTCATCCGGGGCAGCGGGTTGGGGATCTCGTACCCGTGCACGTCGCGCCAGATCGCACCGATGATCTTCTCGCCGAGGGCCAGGATGTCCTCCTGGTCGACGAAGGAGGCCTCGATGTCCAGCTGGGTGAACTCCGGCTGGCGGTCGGCGCGGAAGTCCTCGTCGCGGAAGCAGCGCGCGATCTGGTAGTACCGCTCCATGCCGGCCACCATCAGCAGCTGCTTGAACAGCTGGGGCGACTGCGGCAGCGCGTACCAGTGGCCGGGCTGCAGGCGGACCGGGACGAGGAAGTCGCGGGCGCCCTCGGGGGTGGAGCGGGTGAGGTACGGCGTCTCGATGTCGAGGTAGTCGTTCTCCTCCATCACCCGGCGGATGATGTTGCTGACCTTGGAGCGCAGGCGCAGGCCCTTCGCCGGGCCCTCGCGGCGCAGGTCCAGGTAGCGGTAGCGGAGGCGGACCTCCTCGTTGACCGTACCGGGCTCGTACTCGGCGACCGGGAAGGGCAGCGGGGCGGCCTCGGAGAGCACCTCGATCTCGCTGACCACGACCTCGACGGCGCCGGTCGGGATGTCCGGGTTCTCGTTGCCCTCGGGCCGCACGCGGACGTCGCCGACGACCTTGACGCAGTACTCGGCACGCAGGCCGTGCACCGAGTCGAGGTCGCGGACCACGATCTGCACGGTGCCGGAGGCGTCCCGCAGGTCGATGAAGGCCACGCCGCCGTGGTCTCGGCGGCGGGCGACCCAGCCGGCCAGGGTGACGGTGGTGCCTGCGTGCTCCGGGCGGAGCGTGCCCGCGTCGTGCGTGCGGATCACAGCTGCTTCTCCTTCAGGGTGGTGACGAGAGCGTCGAGGGCGACGGGGTTCTGCTCGCCGGTGGTCATGTCCTTGAGCTGGACGACGCCGTCGGCGAGGTCCCGGTCACCGGCGAGCACGGCGAAGCGGGCGCCGGAACGGTCCGCGGACTTCATCGCGTTCTTGATGCCCTTGACGCCGAAGGCGAGGTCGGTGGCGACGCCCGCGCGGCGCAGTTCGACCACCTTGGCGAAGAGGACGTTCTTGGCCTGGTCGCTGAGCGCGACGGCGTAGACGGAGGTGGCGGCCGGCAGGTCGAGGACGACGCCCTCGGCCTCCATCGCCAGGTAGCTGCGGTCCACCCCGAGGGCCCAGCCGACGGACGGCAGCGCGGGGCCGCCGATCATCTCGGAGAGCCCGTCGTAGCGGCCGCCGCCGCCGATCGCGGACTGCGCGCCGAGGCCGTTGTGGACGAACTCGAAGGTGGTACGGGTGTAGTAGTCCAGGCCGCGGACCAGCTTGGGGTCGTCGGTGAAGGCCACCCCGTTGGCGGTCAGCAGCTCGCGGACCTTCTCGTCGTAGGCCTTGCACTCCTCGCAGAGGAAGTCGCGCAGCATCGGCGCGCCGCCGAGCTGGGCCTGCACCGACTCGCGCTTGTCGTCCAGCACGCGCAGCGGGTTGATCTCGGCCCGGCGGCGGGTGTCGTCGTCCAGGTCGAGGCCGGCCAGGAACTCCACCAGCGCGGCCCGGTAGACCGGGCGGCACTGCTTGTCGCCGAGGCTGTTGAGCAGCAGCGAGTAGTCGCGCAGGCCCAGCGAGCGGAAGGCGTCGTCGGCCAGGATGATCAGCTCGGCGTCCAGCGCCGGGTCCTCGGCGCCGATCGCCTCGGCGCCGACCTGCGAGAACTGGCGGTAGCGGCCCTTCTGCGCCCGCTCGTAGCGGTAGTAGGAGCCGGAGTACCAGAGCTTGACCGGCAGGTTGCCCTGCTTGTGCAGGTTGGCCTGGAGCGCGGCGCGCAGCACCGAGGCGGTGCCCTCGGGGCGCAGCGCGAGCTCGTCGCCGCCCTTGGTGGTGAGGTTGTACATCTCCTTGCTGACGATGTCGGTGGACTCGCCGACGCCGCGGGAGAAGAGCTTCACGTCCTCGAAGACCGGGGTCTCGATGTAGCCGTAGCCGGCCCGGCGGGCCGGCGCGGCGATCCGCTCGCGGATCGCCAGGAAGGTCGCGGAGCTGGGGGGCAGCAGGTCGTAGGTGCCCTTGGGGGCGGTGAAGGTGCTCAACTTCTCTTCCGTCACATTCCTCGTCGCGGGAAGGCCGGAGCGCCGAGCGCTCCCGCCGCCTGTCGGAGGTAGGGGTTGGTGGCGCGCTCGCGGCCGATGGTGGTCTGTCCGCCGTGGCCGGAGAGGACCACGGTCGCGTCGTCGAGGGGCAGGCACACCCGGGCCAGCGACCGCAGGATCGCGTCGCCGTCCCCGCCCGGGAGGTCCGTGCGCCCGATGGAGCCGGCGAAGAGCAGGTCGCCCGAGAACAGCACCGGGGGGAGGTCCTCGGCGCCGGGCGTCCGGAACGTCACCGACCCCTTGGTATGGCCGGGCGCGTGGTCGACGGTGAGCTTCAGGCCGGCCAGCTCCAGCACGCTGCCGTCGGTGAGCTCGCGCACGTCGTCGGGCTCGCCGACGGTGAGCTCGCCCATCAGCTGGGTGCCGAGCGAGCGGCCGAGCGCCTTCTCCGGGTCGGCCATCATGTAGCGGTCCTCGGGGTGGATCCAGGCCGGGACGCCGCGCGCGCCGCAGACCGGGACCACCGAGGCGACGTGGTCGATGTGGCCGTGGGTGAGGACCACCGCGACCGGCTTCAGCCGGTGCTCGCGGACCAGCTCCTCCACGCCGCGGGCGGCCTGGTGGCCCGGGTCCACGATGACGCACTCCTCGCCGGCGGCCGGTGCGACCAGGTAGCAGTTGGTGCCCCAGGCTCCAGCGGGGAATCCGGCGATGAACAACGCGCGTCCTTCGTGATTCGGGTCGGCCGTGGCGGCTGCGGGATGCGGCTACACGATGAGATGTAACGGAAGCCTACCGGCGCTCCGGGTCCGGTTGCGAACCAGATAGGCGGGACAGGTCCACTCCGTCCCGACGGGTTCACCGGGTTCTTACAGCCGCGGTCCCTACACTTGGCCGCCGATGGATGCGATGATCCGCTCCAGCATCCGCACACGATCCCTCCTCGCCCCCGGGCCGGAGGGGCCGGACAGCCCCCAGTACGACAGCACCCATGTAGGAGACACGGCCGGTGGTCAGCAGCGAACAGCGGCGGCGGCAGCTCGCCCGCGAGAAGTACGAGCGCCAGGCGAAGCGCCGGGCCGAGATGCACGCCGCGCGCCGGCGTCGCAACACGATCCTCGGCAGCGCGCTCGCCGTGGTGGTGCTGGCGGGCGGCGGTGTCCTGGTGGGCACGGGTGCCTTCACCTCGGACGACAAGAAGGACACCGCGGCGGCGCCGCCGACCGCGCCGACCGCGCCGACCGCCACCGACGAGCCCACCACCCCGACCCGCACGCCGGTCGAGGGCTGCGCGGACCCGGCGCCGGGCGCGCCGAACGGCAAGCAGTGGAAGGCCGAGCCGGCCATGAGCGTCGACGCCGCCGGCAAGTACACGGCGACGCTGGACACCAACTGCGGCAAGGTGACGCTCTCGCTGGACGCGGCCAAGGCGCCGCACACGGTGAACTCCTTCGCCTTCCTGGCCGGCGAGCAGTACTTCGACCACACCAAGTGCCACCGGCTGACCACCGGCGGCATCTTCGTGCTGCAGTGCGGCGACCCGACCGCCAGCGCGACCAACCCTGGCGGCACCGGCGGTCCCGGCTACAAGTTCGCCGACGAGAACCTGACCGGCGCGACGTACCCGGCGGGCACCCTGGCGATGGCCAACTCCGGCCCGGGCACCAACGGGAGCCAGTTCTTCCTGGTCTACAAGGACACCCAGCTCGGCCCGAACTACACCCCGTTCGGCAAGATCACCGGCGGTCTGGACGTGCTCCAGAAGATCGCCGCCGCGGGCACCCTGGAGGGCGGGACGGACGGTCACCCGATGGCCGACGTCACCCTCAACTCGGTGACCGCCGCGAAGGGTTGACCGGCACCGGGACCGCCCCGCGGACGCCCGCGCGGCGCCCCGGCGCGGTGCCGGCCCGAAATCGCCCGGCCCGGATGCGGACAGCACCGGTCCTGGTCGCCTATGTTGGCGTTGTGTAGGGTGCCCAGACCCGCCGGCCGTCACCCTCGGCAGCAAAGCACGGCGGACGGGACGGCGGGCCCATCGGTCCGCCGCACATCAACTGTGGACGACGTACGCGTCCCGCTCCGGCGCGGGCGCGACGTCATGTGGAGGACGCGCTATGAGCAGCGACCCGTGGGGCCGTGTCGACGAGCAGGGCACGGTCTACGTCAGGACGGCCGACGGCGAACGCGTCGTGGGTTCCTGGCAGGCCGGCTCGCCCGAGGAGGCTCTCGCCTACTTCGAGCGCAAGTACCAGGGCATCGAGGTGGAGATCGGCCTGCTGGAGAAGCGGGTGCGCACCACCGACCTGGCCGCCAAGGACGCCCAGACCGCGCTGGACCACCTGCGCGCGCAGGTGACCGAGGGGCACGCGGTCGGCGACCTGGACGCGCTGGCCAAGCGGCTGGACACGCTCGCCGGTGATATCGAGAGCCGCCGCGAGGAGCGCAAGGCGGCCCGCGCCAAGGCCCAGGACGAGACCCGTACGGCCAAGGAGGAGCTGGTCGCCGAGGCCGAGCGGCTCGCCGAGTCCACCCAGTGGCGGGAGGCCGGGGACCGGCTGCGCGCGCTGGTGGACACCTGGAAGGGCCTGCCCCGGCTGGACCGCAAGAGCGACGACGAGCTGTGGCACCGGTTCTCGCACGCCCGCTCGGTCTTCTCGAAGCACCGCAAGGCCCACTTCGCGACCCTGGACGCCGAGCGCGACCAGGCCCGGGCCACCAAGGAGCGGCTGGTCAGCGAGGCCGAGGCGCTCTCCTCCTCCACCGAGTGGGGCGAGACCGCGGCCAGCTACCGCGACCTGATGGCGCGCTGGAAGGCCGCCGGGCGCGCCCAGCGGGACATCGAGGACGAGCTGTGGGCGCGTTTCCGCGGCGCCCAGGACGTCTTCTTCCAGGCCCGGTCCGCGGTGTTCAGCGAGCGCGACGCCGAGCAGGTCGGCAACCAGAAGCTCAAGGAGGCGCTGGCGGCCGAGGCCGAGGCGATCCTGCCGATCACCGACCTGAAGGCCGCCAAGGCCGCCCTGCGGGACGTCAACGAGCGCTGGGAGGCGATCGGGCACGTGCCGCGCGACGCCCGCCCGAAGCTGGACGCCCGGCTGAACACCGTCGAGCGGGCGATCCGCGAGGCCGAGGACAGCGAGTGGAAGCGCTCGAACCCGGAGGCCAAGGCCCGCGCCGCCGGCATGGTCGGCCTCTTCGAGGCCAAGGCCGAGAAGATCCAGGCCGACCTGGACAAGGCCCGTGCCGCCGGCAACGCGAGCAAGGTCGCCAAGCTGGAGTCCGAGCTGGCGGGTGTGCAGACCCTGCTGGAGCAGGCGCACCGCAGCCAGGAGGAGTTCAGCGGCTGATCCGCCGCCCTCCGGACCTGACGAAGGGCCCCACCGCCGAGGCGGTGGGGCCCTTCGCCGTACCCGCTACTTGCGGGCCGAGGTGACCCGGTAGACGTCGTAGACGCCCTCCACGCCGCGGACCGCCTTCAGGACGTGGCCGAGGTGCTTCGGGTCGCCCATCTCGAAGGTGAAGCGGCTCATCGCCACCCGGTCGCGGGAGGTCTGCACCGCCGCCGACAGGATGTTGACGTGCTGGTCTGAGAGGACCCGGGTGACGTCCGAGAGCAGCCGGGAGCGGTCCAGCGCCTCGACCTGGATGGCCACCAGGAAGACGGACGACTGGGTGGCCGCCCACTCGACCTCGATCATCCGCTCGGGCTGCTGGCTGAGCGCCTCCACGTTGACGCAGTCGGCGCGGTGCACCGAGACGCCGTTGCCGCGGGTGACGAAGCCGACGATCGGGTCGCCCGGCACCGGGGTGCAGCAGCGCGACAGCTTGACCCAGACGTCCTCGACGCCCTTGACGATGACGCCCGGATCGCCCTTGGCCCGGCGGCGCACCGCCCGGCGGTTGTCGTGCGTCGGCGTGGCCGTCTCGGCCAGGTCCTCGGTGGCACCCTCCTCGCCGCCGAGCGCCTGCACCAGCTTCTGCACGATGTTCTGCGCGGCGACGTGGCCCTCGCCGATCGCCGCGTACAGCGAGGAGATGTCCGGGTAGCGCATCTCGTGGGCCAGGGTGACCAGCGAGTCGCCGGTCAGGATCCGCTGGATCGGCAGGCCCTGCTTGCGCATCGCCCGGGCGATGGCCTCCTTGCCGTGCTCGATCGCCTCCTCGCGGCGCTCCTTGGAGAACCAGGCGCGGATCTTGTTGCGGGCGCGCGGGGACTTGACGAAGCCCAGCCAGTCCCGGGAGGGGCCGGCGTTCTCCGCCTTGGAGGTGAAGACCTCGACGCTGTCGCCGTTCTCCAGGGTCGACTCCAGCGGCACCAGCCGCCCGTTGACCCGCGCCCCTATGCAGCGGTACCCGACCTCGGTGTGGACGGCGAAGGCGAAGTCCACCGGGGTGGCACCGGCCGGCAGCGCTATCACGTCGCCCTTGGGCGTGAAGACGAAGACCTCGTTGTTGGAGAGGTCGAAGCGCAGCGACTCCAGGAACTCGCTCGGGTCCTCGGTCTCCTTCTGCCAGTCCAGCAGCTGCCGCAGCCAGGCCATCTCGTTGACGGCGCCGGCCTTGTCGTCCTTGCGGGTCTGGGTGGGGGTGTCGGTGCGGACCTTGGAGGCGCCGGCCACCGCGCGCTGCTTGTACTTCCAGTGCGCGGCGATGCCGTACTCGGCCCGGCGGTGCATGTCGAAGGTGCGGATCTGCAGCTCGACCGGCTTGCCCCCGGGACCGATCACCGTGGTGTGCAGCGACTGGTACATGTTGAACTTGGGCATCGCGATGTAGTCCTTGAACCGCCCCGGCACCGGGTTCCACCGCGCGTGGATGGTGCCCAGCGCCGCGTAGCAGTCGCGGACGGTGTCGACCAGGACCCGGATGCCCACCAGGTCGTAGATCTCGGCGAAGTCCCGGCCCCGGACGATCATCTTCTGGTAGACCGAGTAGTAGTGCTTCGGCCGGCCGGTGACGGACGCGGTGATCCGGGCGCCGCGCAGGTCGCCCTGGACCTGGTCGATGACGGTGGCGAGGTACTCGTCCCGCTTGGGGGCGCGTTCGGCGACCAGGCGCACGATCTCGTCGTACATCTTGGGGTAGAGGATCGCGAAGGCGAGGTCCTCCAGCTCCCACTTGATGGTGTTCATGCCCAGCCGGTGCGCCAGCGGGGCGTAGATCTCCAGCGTCTCGCGGGCCTTCTTCTCCTGCTTCTCCCGCTTGAGGTAGCGCATGGTGCGCATGTTGTGCAGCCGGTCCGCGAGCTTGATCACCAGGACGCGCGGGTCCTTGGCCATCGCGACGACCATCTTGCGGACGGTCTCGGCCTGCGCGGCCTCGCCGAACTTCACCCGGTCCAGCTTGGTGACGCCGTCGACCAGCAGGGCCACCGAGTCGCCGAAGTCCTTGCGCAGGGTCTCCAGGCCGTAGTCGGTGTCCTCGACGGTGTCGTGCAGCAGGCCGGCCATCAGGGTCGCGGCGTCCATGCCCAGCTCGGCCAGGATGGTCGCCACCGCCAGCGGGTGGGTGATGTACGGGTCGCCGCTCTTGCGCTTCTGCCCGCGGTGCCACTTCTCCGCGACGGCGTACGCCTTCTCGATGTCCCGCAGCAGGACCGGGTCGGCCTTGGGGTCGTTGGCCCGGATCGAGCGGAACAGCGGCTCCAGGACGGGGTTGAGCACGCTGGAGCGCTGGCCGCCGAGGCGGGCCAGCCGGGCGCGCATGCCCCCGGAGGAGGACGGACGGCTCGCGGGAGCCACCGGGCGGGAGGAGGTCGGCGCCGGGCGTGCCGGGGTGGCCCCCGAGGGCGTGGGACGGTTTTCGGGGGCGGCCGCTTCGGCCGTGGGCACAACCTCGTCGGGCAAGGACACTCCTCGGGGCACCGGGCCGGCCCCTCGTGCGGCTCGCACCATCACGCACAACCGGGAGGGGATGAACCTTCATGGTACCGAGCCCGGCGCTCCCGTGTTCAGCCGGTCGGCCCCGGACACGCGGAGGGCGGCGGTCGGATGATCCGACCGCCGCCCTCCGTCCGTTCGTCGGACGCTTCCCTCAGACCGTGACCAGCGTCTCCAGCGGCGCGCCGCCCAGGTGCCCGGCCAGCCGCTCGCGGCCGTCCAGGAAGCCCAGCTCCATCAGCACCACGACGCCCACCAGCTCGGCGCCGGCCTCCTTGACCAGGTCCAGCGAGGCACCGATCGTCCCGCCGGTGGCCAGCACGTCGTCCACCACCAGCACCCGCTCACCGGGTGCGAAGGCGTCGCACTGCACCTCCAGCGTCGCCGAGCCGTACTCCAGCTCGTACGAGCGCCGGAACACCTCGCCGGGCAGCTTGCCCTCCTTGCGGATCGGCACGAAGCCGAGCCCGGCCGCGAAGGCCGCCGGGGCCGCCAGCACGAAGCCGCGCGCCTCCAGGCCCACCACCTTGGTCGCACCGAGGGCCGTCGCCCGCTCCGCCAGCGCCCGGGTGAGGGCCGCGAAGGCCTCGGCGTCGGCGAGCAGCGGTGCGATGTCCTTGAACAGCACACCGGGCTTCGGGTAGTCCGGAACGTCCCGGATCCGGCTGTTCAGCAGCTCGGCCAGGGCGGTGTCGGCGGTGGTCACGGAAGAGTCCTCACGGTCGGTCGGGCGTCAGCGCTTGGTGGACGGACGGCCCTTGGCACGCGAGGCGCCGGCCGCCCGGCCGCGCTGACCGACCATACCCGCCGGCAGGTCGCCGTCGGCGATCTCCTCGCCCTCCGGGGCCTCGCCGCGCGCCTCCGCGGCGGCGTTCCTGGCCTCCGCGGCCCGCCGCTGGGCGACCCGCTTGGCCAGCGCCTTCATCTCCGGCTGCTCCTCCTTGAGCTGCGCGAGCAGCGGGGTGGCGACGCAGATCGAGGAGTAGGCACCGGCGGCGAGACCGATGAACAGGGCCAGCGAGATGTCGTTCAGCGTGCCGGCGCCCAGGAGGCCGCCACCGATGAACAGCAGCGCCGCCACCGGGAGCAGGGCGACCACCGTGGTGTTCAGCGAGCGAACCAGGGTCTGGTTGAGGCCCGCGTTGGCCGCCTCGCTGTAGGTGATCTTGTTCTGCTTGGTGAGCCCCTTCGCGTTCTCCTTCACGGTGTCGAAGACGACGACCGTGTCGTAGAGCGAGTACCCGAGGATCGTCAGGAAGCCGATCACCGTACCGGGGGTGACCTCGAAGCCCACCAGGGCGTACACCCCGATGGTGATCAGGAGGTCGTGGATGAGGGCGACCAGGGCGGCCACCGCCATCCGCCACTCGAAGGCGATCGCCAGGTAGACCGTCACCAGGACCATGAAGATGATCAGGCCGGTGAGGGCCTTGTCGGAGATCTGCTCACCCCAGCTGGGGCCGATCACCTGGGTGTCGATCTCCGCGATCGGGACGCTGAGCTCCTTGGACAGCTTGTCGGTGAAGACCGCCGAGGAGACCTGGTCCTCGGAGCTGACCTGGATGCGGATCTTCTTGCCGTCGTCCACGGACTGGACCAGCGGGTGCGAGTGGACGATCTTGTCCACCACGTCCTGCGTCTGCGAGATGGTCAGCCCCGGCTTGGCGACGGTGTAGACCGAGCCGCCCTTGAACTCGATGCCGAGTTTCAGGCCCATGGCCAGGCCGACGGCGGCGACCAGCACGATCACGCCGGAGATGCTGTACCAGAGCTTGCGGCGGCCGACGAAGTCGAAGCTGACCTCGCCCTGGTAGAGCCGGTGACCCAGATTGGAGAAGCGCGACACGGTGTCAGGCCTCCTTCACGGCGGCAGAGGAGGAGGAGCTGCGACGACGGGTGCTGCGCAGCGGCGGGCGGGCGCCCAGGCGCTTCGGGTCCAGGCCCGACCACGGGTGACCGTCGGAGAAGAACTTCCGGCGGGCCAGCAGGGTGATCAGCGGCTTGGTGAACAGGAAGATCACCACGACGTCGAGCGCGGTGGTCAGGCCCAGCGTGAACGCGAAGCCCTGCACCTTGCCGACCGAGACCAGGTAGAGCACCGCGGCACAGAGGAAGGACACGAAGTCCGACACCAGGATGGTGCGCCGGGCGCGCGGCCAGGCCCGCTGGACCGCCGGGCGCAGCGGGGCGCCCTCGCGGACCTCGTCGCGGATGCGCTCGAAGTAGACGATGAAGGAGTCCGCGGTGATACCGATCGCGACGATCGCGCCGCAGACGGCCGGCAGGTTCAGCGCGAAGCCGATCCCCGCGCCGAGCAGGCTCATGATCGAGTAGGTCAGGATCGCCGAGACGATCAGACCCGCGATCGAGACCAGGCCGAGGCCGCGGTAGTAGACCAGCGAGTAGAGGACCACCAGCACCATGCCGATGAGGCCGGCGATCAGGCCCGCCTTCAGCTGGTCGCCGCCGAGCTGCGGCGAGACGGTGGTGACGTCGTCCGTGGTGAACTCCAGCGGCAGCGCGCCGAAGCTCAGCACGTTGGCGAGGTTCTGCGCCTCCGCCTGGCTGAAGCTGCCGGAGATCACGGCCGAGCCGCCGGGGATGGCGTTGCGCACGTACGGGTGGGAGACGACCTGCCCGTCCAGCACGATGGCGAACTGGTTGGTCGGGTCCGGCTGGGCGGCGAGCTTGCCGGTGACGTCGGTGAAGGCGTCGGTGCCCCGGCCGTTGAACTGCAGCGCGACCTGCCAGCCGGCACCCTGCTGGGTGTCGATGGTGGCCTGCGCCTTGGAGACGTCGGCGCCCTTCACCGCGACCGGGCCGAGGGCGAGCTTGTAGAAGATCCCGCGCTCGTCCTTCTGGGTGCAGGCGACGGTCGGCTGCCCCTCGGACTTCTGCAGGTTCTTGCGCTGCTCGGGCTTGGAGCAGTCGACGGCGGCGAACTCGGCGGCCAGCTCCGGCGGCACGGTGCCCGTGGTCATCGCGGCGGAGAGGTCCGGGTTGACCGGTGCGGTGGGCGCGGGAGCGCTCGGGGTCGCGGCGGCGGGCGCGCTCGGAGCGGTGCTCGCGCTGCCGGTGGCGGCCGGGGTCGGGGTGGCGTCGGCGGCGAGCGCCTCACCGACGGCGCGGCCCTGCTTGGTCGCACTGGCGCTGGGGGCGCCGGCGGACGCGGCGGGCGTGCCGGTGGCCGAGGGGGTCGCGCTCGGGGCGGCGCTGCCGCTCGCCGAGGGGGACGCGCTCGGGGCCGGGGCCTGGACACCGCTCGGGGCGAGGGCGAGGACGGGGCGGAAGTAGAGCTGCGCGGTGGTGCCGACCTGGTCGACCGCGCTCTGCTTGTCACCACCCTTGGGGATGTTGACGATGATGTTCCGGTCGCCCTGGGTCTGGACCTCCGCCTCGGAGACGCCCATCCCGTTGACCCGCTGCTCGATGATCCCGGTGGCGATGTCCATGTTGGACTTGTTGATCGCCTTGGGGTCGGTCGACTTCGCGCTCAAGGTGATGCTGGTACCGCCGGCGAGGTCGATACCCAGGCGGGGCTTGGTGTGGCCCGTCCCGAACATGAGGGCGACCAGTCCGACGGTGACCACCAGGATGAGGGCCAGAGCCCGCCCCGGGTAACCGTCGCGCGGGCGCGACTTGGGTGTTGCCACCTTGCTCGTTTCTCCCTGTCCATGCCACCTCCCCTACCGGACCCCCGTCCGGCTCGTGGCGGACGGGGGCATGGCGGATCTGCGGCCCTGAGATCCTGTGGGCTCGCGGCACTACTGACTGCGCCGCGCGGCCGGGCGGGTGCCCGGCCGTACTACTTGGTCGCGGGACCAGCGCCCTCGACGTCGCCCTTGTCGGCGCTGTCCTTGGTGAGCGTCAGCGGCTTGTCCTCGACCGGCTCGACGTCGGCGTCCTCGGCCTCCGGCTCGGACAGCTCGTCCACGGCGGGGCGACCGTTGATGATCGCGTCGTACTCCTGCGGGTCCAGGACCGCCGCCACCGCGCTCTTGGTGAAGTGGGTGACCACGCCGGGCGCGATCTCCAGCTCGACGGTCTCCTCGTTGACCGCCTTCACCTGGGCGTACAGGCCGCCGATGGTGCGCACTCCCGCCCCGGGCTCCAGCGCGGTCTGCATGCTCGCCTGCTGCTGCTGGCGCTTCTTCTGCGACCGGAACATGAGCACGATCGCGATGATCGGGAGGAGAAGGATGATGAGGTTCACTGCAGCCAGGGTCCTTTACGGGCCGCCGGCCGGCGGCCTGTGTGGTAATGGTCGGCCCGTCAGGTGAGAGGGGCGGTCCGGCGGAGTCTAGGCGACCCCGAACTGATCGGACAACGCCAAGCATCGCATCCTGCCGCCGAAAGTGGCGAGCCTGCGCCTGCACAGATTCCCCGGACTTCTCCCCCGGCTTCTCCGCGCGGACCTGCTCAGGCGTCCGCGCGCCCCGATCGCCCCGGTGTCACCCGTTCAGCCCTCGTCCGCCGGGAAAAGTTCCGACTGGGCCGGTACCGCGCCCCTGGTGGTCTGAACCGGCGGGGTCAGGCCGAGGTGCTGCCACGCGGCGGCGGTGGCGATCCGGCCGCGCGGGGTCCGGGCCAGCAGGCCCTCGCGGACCAGGAACGGCTCGGCGACCTCCTCGACCGTCTCGGACTCCTCACCCACCGCGACCGCCAGGGTCGACAGGCCGACCGGTCCGCCGCCGAACAGGCGCAGCAGCGCGTCCAGCACCGCGCGGTCCAGCCGGTCCAGACCGCGGGCGTCCACCTCGTAGACGTCCAGCGCCCGGGCGGCGATCTCCGGGGTGACCACCCCGTCGTGCCGGACCTGCGCGAAGTCGCGGACCCGGCGCAGCAGCCGGTTGGCGATCCGCGGGGTGCCCCGGGAGCGGCCGGCGATCTCGGCGGCGCCGGCCGGGTCGATCTCGACGTCCAGCAGGGCGGCCGAGCGGTGCACCACCCGCTCCAGCTCGGCGGGCGCGTAGAACTCCATGTGGCCGGTGAAGCCGAACCGGTCGCGCAGCGGCGGCGGCAGCAGCCCGGCCCGGGTGGTCGCGCCGACCAGCGTGAACGGCGGCAGCTCCAGCGGGATGGCGGTGGCGCCCGGGCCCTTGCCGACGATCACGTCGACCCGGAAGTCCTCCATCGCCATGTAGAGCATCTCCTCCGCCGGCCGGGACATCCGGTGGATCTCGTCCAGGAAGAGCACCTCGCCCTCGGAGAGCGAGGAGAGGATCGCGGCCAGGTCGCCGGCGTGCTGGATGGCCGGGCCCGAGGTGATCCGGATCGGGGCGCCCAGCTCGGCCGCGATGATCATGGAAAGAGTGGTCTTGCCGAGCCCGGGCGGACCGCTGAGCAGCACGTGGTCCGGCGCGGTCCCGCGCTGCCGGGCGGCCTGCAGCACCAGGGACAGCTGCTCGCGCACCCGCTCCTGGCCGATGAACTCGTCCAGCTGCTTGGGGCGCAGCGCCGCCTCGACCGCCTGGTCCTCGCCGTCGGCGGCGGCCGTCACCAGCCGGTCGGCCGGGTCGGAGTCGTACGGGCTCATCGGTGCGGGCTCCAATGTCGACAAGGTGACAGATGGTCGGTTCGGTGGAGGGTGGTGGCCGACGCGGCGTCAGCGCGTCCGGTTGAGGGTCCGCAGCGCGGCCCTGAGCAGCGCGCCCACATCGGTGACGGCCTGCGCCTCGGCCTCGGGGGCGACGGCGGTGACCGCCTCGTCCGCCTCGCGCGGCGCGTAGCCGAGGCCGACCAGGGCGGCGTGCAGCTGCTCGCTCCACGGCGCGGGCCCCGCGGCGATCGGCTTCTGGGCCGGGACGCTGCCGTGCGGGGCGCCCAGCTTGTCCTTGTACTCCAACAGCAGCTTGGCGGCCTTCGCCTTGCCGATACCGGGGACGGCGATCAGCGCCTTCTCGTTCCCGGCGGCGACGGCGGCGCGCAGCTCGTCCGGGCTGTGCACGCCGAGCATGGCCTGGGCCAGGCGCGGCCCGACACCGGGCGCGGCCTGGAGGATCTCGAAGACGGCCCGCTCGTCGTCGTCGGCGAAGCCGTACAGCGTGAGCGAGTCCTCCCGGACGACCAGCGAGGTGGCGAGCCGGGCCGGCTCCCCGAGGCGCAGGCCGGCCGCGGTCGCCGGGGTGCACTGGACGGCCATGCCGACGCCGCCGACCTCGACGACGACGGTGCCGCCGCTGACGGCGGCCACCGGCCCTTGGACGAAGGCGATCATCGAGCGGCTCCTCGGGGGGATCGTGCGGAGTACGGGGCCCGGGCGGCGGGCGCGGCCGCGCCGGGCGCGGTCCTGGCGGGCGCCGCCTTGGCGAGCGCCGCGGCGATCCGGTCGCTCGCGCCGCCGCGCCAGATGTGGCAGATGGCCAGCGCCAGCGCGTCGGCGGCGTCGGCCGGCTTGGGCGGGGCGTCCAGCCGCAGCAGCCGCTGCACCATGGCGGTGACCTGGGCCTTGTCGGCCCGGCCGGAGCCGGTGACGGCGGCCTTCACCTCGCTGGGGGTGTGCAGGGTGACGGGGATGCCGCGCCGGGTGGCGCAGAGCATCGCGACCGCGCTGGCCTGCGCGGTGCCCATCACGGTGCGGACGTTGTGCTGGGCGAAGACCCGCTCGACCGCGACCAGGTCGGGCCGGTGCTCGTCGAGCCAGCTCTCGATGCCCTGCTCGACCAGCAGCAGCCGGGGCCCGATGTCCGCCTCGGCGGGCGTGCGCACCACCCCGACGCCGACCATCCTCAGCGGCCGGCCCGGCGCGCCGTCGACCACCCCGATCCCGCACCTGGTCAGCCCCGGGTCCACACCCAGTACCCGCACCTCGACCCCGCCTCTCCGAAAAGCGCCGCTCGCCGTGGCGACCTGCGAAGGCTACCGCCAGGGTCGGACAGTCCCACCGACGACACCGGCCCGGTGGTCGTGGGACCACCGGGCCGGGGAGTGGGAACGATCACTCGGCGTCGAGCTGCGCACCGACCTCGTCGCTGATGTCGAAGTTGGCGAAGACGTTCTGCACGTCGTCGCTGTCCTCCAGGGCGTCGATCAGCTTCAGGATCTTGCGGGCGCCGTCGACGTCCAGCTCGACCTGCATGCTCGGGAGGAAGTTGGCCTCGGCCGAGTCGTAGTCGACGCCGGCGTCCACCAGCGCGGTCCGGACGGCGACCATCTTCGAGGCCTCGGAGACGATCTCGAAGGACTCGCCGAGGTCGTTGATCTCCTCGGGCTCCTGGTCGAGGACGACCTCGAACAGCTTGTCCTCGTCGACGCCGTCGGCCTTGGGGACGATCACGACGCCCTTGCGGTTGAACAGGTACGAGACCGAGCCCGGGTCGGCCATCGAGCCGCCGTTGCGGGTCATCGCCACGCGCACGTCGGAGGCGGCGCGGTTGCGGTTGTCGGTGAGGCACTCGATGAGGACGGCGACACCGTTCGGGCCGTAGCCCTCGTACATGATCGTCGAGTAGTCGGCCCCGCCGGCCTCCGCGCCCGAGCCGCGCTTGACGGCGCGGTTGATGTTGTCGATCGGGACGGAGCTCTTCTTCGCCTTCTGGATGGCGTCGTACAGCGTGGGGTTGCCGGCCGGGTCGCCGCCGCCGGTGCGCGCCGCCACCTCGATGTTCTTGATCATCTTGGCGAAGAGCTTGCCGCGCTTGGCGTCGATCACGGCCTTCTTGTGCTTGGTGGTAGCCCACTTAGAGTGGCCGGACATCGCCAGCTCCTTTACGTCGCCAAAGGGAAATGAACAGGAGGGATCTTACCGGTGCCGCCGCCGGTGGGGTGCACACGGTCCGCGTGCGGCGGCGAAGCGTTACCGGGCCGCCGCCGCCAGGTGCTCCTCGACCATCCGCACGAAGTAGCCGTGCACCCGGTGGTCGCCGGTGAGCTCGGGGTGGAAGGAGGTCGCCAGCAGGTTGCCCTGGCGGACGGCGACGACGCGGCTCTCCGGACCGTCGGCGGCCGGCAGCTCGGCCAGCACCTCGACGCCCGCGCCGACGGCCTCGACCCAGGGGGCGCGGATGAACACGCCGTGCACCGGGGCGTCGTCCAGGCCGCGGAAGGCGATGCCGGACTCGAAGGACTCGTTCTGGCGGCCGAAGGCGTTGCGGCGCACGGTCATGTCGATGCCGCCCACGGTCTCCTGGTCGTCGCGGCCGTCCAGGATCTTGTCGGCCAGCATGATCATGCCCGCGCAGGTGCCGTAGACCGGCATGCCCCCGGCGACCCGCTCGCGCAGCGGGTCCATCACGCCGAACAGCAGGGCCAGCTTGGACATGGTGGTGGACTCCCCGCCGGGGATCACCAGCGCGTCGACCTCGGCCAGCTCCTCGGCACGGCGCACCGGGCGGGCGAGCGCGTCGGCCTCGGCCAGCGCGACCAGGTGCTCGCGGACATCGCCCTGCAGGGCGAGGACGCCGATGACTGGAGTGCTCACGGTCTCAAACCTCTTCGATCGTTACGTCGTGTGTACGTGGCGCGGCCCGCCGCGCGCCGAGGCGCTGCGGCGGGCCGGCGCTTGGCGCGGGGCGACTACCAGCCGCGGTTGGCGTAGCGCTCGCTCTCGGGCAGGGTGTCGCAGTTGATGCCGACCATGGCCTCGCCCAGGTTGCGGGAGGCGTCCGCGATGATCTTCGGGTCGTCGAAGAAGGTGGTGGCCTTGACGATCGCGGCGGCACGCTTGGCCGGGTCGCCCGACTTGAAGATGCCGGAGCCGACGAAGACGCCCTCGGCACCGAGCTGGCGCATCAGCGCGGCGTCGGCCGGGGTGGCCACACCACCGGCGGAGAACAGCACGACCGGCAGCTTGCCGAGCTCGGCGACCTCCTTGACCAGCTCGTACGGAGCGCGCAGCTCCTTGGCGGCGGCGAACAGCTCGTTGTTGTCGTAGCCGCGCAGCCGGGCGATCTCGTTCTTGATCTGGCGCAGGTGGCGGACCGCCTCGACGACGTTGCCGGTGCCGGCCTCGCCCTTGGAGCGGATCATGGCCGCACCCTCGGCGATGCGGCGCAGGGCCTCGCCCAGGTTGGTGGCACCGCAGACGAACGGCGTGGTGAACGCCCACTTGTCCGAGTGGTTCACCTCGTCGGCCGGGGTCAGCACCTCGGACTCGTCGATGTAGTCCACGCCGAGCGACTGCAGGACCTGGGCCTCGACGAAGTGGCCGATCCGGGACTTCGCCATGACCGGGATCGAGACCGCGGCGATGATCTCCTCGATCATGTTCGGGTCCGACATGCGCGCGACGCCGCCGTCCTTGCGGATGTCGGCGGGCACCCGCTCCAGCGCCATGACGGCGACAGCGCCGGCGTCCTCGGCGATCTTGGCCTGCTCGGCGTTGACCACGTCCATGATCACACCGCCCTTGAGCTGCTCGGCCATGCCGCGCTTGACCCGGGCGGTACCGATCTGCGGCTGGTCTGCGGTGGTGGGGGTGGTGGACACGTGAGACCTCACTCGAAGATGAACCAGTGCTATCGCCCTATGGTAGGCGGAAGAAATGGTCTTTCCATGCGCCATCAAGTCCAGGCTGGCCGACGGGATACGACAAACAGGCCGGATCCGGGCACACCCGGTCCGGCCTGTGAGACGCCCGCTCCTCAGGCCGGAGCACCCTCCGGGGTCAGCGCCGACGGCGGGGCGTCGTCCATCTCGAAGGCCATCGGGAACGGTGCCTTGCCCGCCAGCCGGAAGTAGCGCACCAGCCGGTGTTCGCGCACCGCCCGGGCCGCACGCACCGCGTCGTTGTGGAACCGCCGCGCCATCGGCACCCGGCGCACCGCGGCCGTCAGCTCCTTGACCGCCTCCTCGCCGCCCGGCTCGGCCACCAGCACCGCGACCTGCTCCGGCTCGGCGAACACCGCCCGCAGCGCCATGCTCAACTGGCTCTCCGCCACCTCGCGCTGCTCGTCGTCGGCCTGCCGGGCCGCGTGCGCCGCGTCCAGCAGCAGCAGCGAGGCCGCCGGGTCCAGCAGCGAGGAGGCCGCCAGCTCGATCGCGACCGAGGCCCGCCGGACCAGCTGCGCGTCCAGCGCCGCCCGCGCGGCGTCGATCCGGGCGTGCAGCCGGTCCAGTCGGCCGGCCGTCCAACTCAGGTACATGCCGAACAGCACCACGGCCACGGCGGCCCAGATCCAGGTAGTCACGGGGCGCTACGCTACCGGGTGCCCGGCGTCAGCCTTCGGCGGTGGCACTCCGGTAGCTGGCGCGGTCGATGTCCTCGACGTTCACCGCGGTGAACAGCCGGGTGCCCGGCGCCGGCGCGATCCGCTCCGCCAGCAGCGCCAGCACGGCGTCGCTGAGCGCCGCCTTCGCCTCCGGGGTACGGCCCGGGAAGATCTGGAACTCGACGTACACCTGGGCGTCGCCCGCGCCCTCGCCGTCCTCGACGCCCACCACGAACTCCCGCACCTCGCGGAAGACCGTCTTGCACGCCTCCGGGCTCGCGTCGATGGTCTTCACCACCAGCCGGTTGATCGCCAGGCCAAGCGCACGCCGGTCGAAGGCGCCGGACAGGCTCGGGGAGTAGTCGACGGAGATCTGCGGCATCCGGTGCCTCCAGGGTCACGATGATCGGTGGTTCAGGCAGCCCAACCCCGGACGGCCCCCGCCGATTCCCGGCCGACCGGCCCCCGACGCCGGGGTCAGTCCCGGGCCAGCCCGAACCGCCCGCGCCGGCCGCCGCGCTCGTCCTCGCCGACCACCGCCACCGCGCCGGCCGTCACCGTCTCGTACACCGCCAGGATGTCCGCACCGACCGTCGACCAGTCGAACCGCCGCACGTGCCGGGACGCCGCCTTGCGCAGCTCCTCCAGCCGGCCCGGGTCCCCCAGCAGCCGCAGTGCCGCCGCGGCCAGCGCGTCCGCGTCCTCCACCGGGAACAGCTCCCCCGCGTCCCCGCCGTCCAGCACCTGCTTGAACGCGTCCAGGTCGCTCGCCAGCACCGGGGCGCCCGCCGACATCGCCTCCACCAGGATGATCCCGAAGCTCTCGCCACCGGTGTTCGGCGCCACGTACAGGTCGACGCTGCGCAGCAGCCTGGCCTTGTCCCGGTCGCTCACCATGCCGAGGAACTCCACCTGCGCGCGGACCTCCGGCGCCAGGCCGGCGACCGCCTCCTCCTCGTCGCCCTTGCCGGCCACCAGCAGCCGCACCCCCGGCCGCTCGGCCAGGATCCGCGGCAGGGCCGCCAGCAGCGTCGGCAGGCCCTTGCGAGGCTCGTTGATCCGGCCGATGAACCCGATCGTGCCAGGCTCGCCGGACGCCGCCCCACCCGTCCAGCGCGCGTCCGGCTCCGCCTCCGCGAAGAAGCCGACGTCCACCCCGTTGGGGATCACCACCGCGTCCCCGCCCAGGTGCTCCACCAGGGTCCGCCGGGCGTACTCGCTCACCGCGATCCGCGCCCGCATCTTCTCCAGGCCGGGCTGCAGGATCGGCGAGGCCGCGATCATCGCCCGCGACCGCGGATTGGACGTGTGGAAGGTGCCGACCATCGGCCCCGACGCCGACCAGGCGGCCAGCATCGACAGGCTCGGCGAGGCCGGCTCGTGCACGTGCAGGATGTCGAACCGGCCCTCGTTCAGCCAGCGCCGGACCCTGGCCGCCGAGAGGATGCCGAAGCTCAGCCGCGCGACCGAGCCGTTGTACGGCACCGCCACCGCCCGCCCCGCCGAGACCACGTACGGCGGCAGCGCCTCGTCGTCCTCCGCTGGCGCCAGCACCGACACCTCGTGGCCGAGGCCGATCAGGTGCTCGGCCAGGTCCCGGATGTGGAACTGCACCCCGCCGGGAACGTCCCAGTCGTACGGGCAGACGATGCCGATCTTCACTGGTTCCTCGTGATCCTCTAGGTGCGGCGGGTGCGGCGGGTCAGGGCCCGGAGGCCTCGGCGGCGGGCTCGCCGGCCGGAGCGGGGCGGGCGGCGCCGGCCGGCCGCGCCGGCTCCTCCACCGCCGCGCGGACCGGCAGGTCCGCCAGCCAGAACCGCTGCAGCATGTGCCAGTCCTCGGGGTGCTCGCGGATCCCCTGCTCCCAGACGTCAGCCATGGCCTGCACCATCGCCTGGGTCTTCTCCTTGCGGTCCCCCTCCGACGGCGGAACGATCTCGGGGTGGATCCGCGCCCGCAGCAGCGGGCCGTCGTACCAGAGCGAGACCGGCAGCAGCGCCGCCCCGGTCCGCTGGCAGAGCGCCGCCGGACCGGCCGGCATCCTGGTCGCCTCGCCGAAGAAGGACACCTCGATCCCGGCCTCCGAGAGGTCCCGGTCGCCGACCAGGCAGACCAGCTTCCCCTCCCGCAGCCGGCGGGCCAGCGTACCGACGACGTTCACCCCGCCGCCGGTCAACGCGAGCACCTCCATGCCCAGGCTCTCCCGGAACGCCACGAAGCGGTCGAACAGCTTCTCGGGCTTCAGCCGCTCCGCGACCGTGGTGAACGGGTACCCCTCCAGCGCCACCCAGGCGCCCGCGAGGTCCCAGTTCCCCATGTGCGGCAACGCGACGACCGCGCCGCGGCCGGACTCCATCGCCTCCCGCAGCTGCTCGAAGCCGGCCACCTGCACATCGCGGGCCACCCGCTGCCGGCTCCACACCGGCAGCCGGAAGGACTCCATCCAGTACCGCATGTACGACCGCATCCCGGCCCGCGACAACTCCCGCAGCCCGGCCTCGTCCAGCCCCGGCCGGACCCGCCGCAGGTTCGCCTCCAGCTGGAGCACCCGCTTGCCGCGCCTACGCCAGGCGAAGTCGGCGATCCGGTCGAACAGGCCCCGCGCCACCGGCTCCGGCAGGTGCCGCAGCACCGCCCAGCCCGACGCGTAGGCCGAGTACACCAGTCGGTCCTTCACCGAAGGCCCGCCCCCCATCAGCTCCCGGCCGCCGCTCGGTCGGCCTCGAACGCCTCGCGGCGCACCGTCAGCATCCGCTGGAACACCGTGACCAGGCTGCCCACGGCCACCAGCCACAGCGCCACCGGCAACAGCCACTCCACATAGGGCACCCCGAAGGTGTGCAGACCCGCGACGCCGGCCGCGACCAGACTGATCACCAGCCGCTCGGCCCGCTCCACCAGCCCCGACACATCACACGGCAGCCCCTGGCTCTCCGCCCGCGCCTTGGTGTACGAGACCACCAGGCCGCTGGCCAGGCAGAAGATCGCCACGGCACAGAGCAGATCGTTGTCGCCCCCGCCCGCGTACCACATCGCCAGCCCGCCGAAGATCGCGGCGTCCGCGACCCGGTCCAGCGTGGAGTCCAGGAAGGCACCCCACTTGGTGGACCGGCCCAGCTGCCGCGCCATGTTCCCGTCCACCAGGTCCGAGAAGATGAACAGCGTGATCGTGATGGTGCCCCAGAAGAACTCCCCACGCGGGAAGAACACCAGCGCACCGGCGACCGAACCGGCGGTACCGATCAGCGTCACGGCGTCCGGGCTCACACCCAGCCGGATCAGGAACGCGGCGAACGGGGTCAGGACACGTGTGAAGAAGGCACGCGCGTATTTGTTGAGCATGGCCTTCCGGACCGCTCCGATCTCCCTGGTACCCGCCTGCGGCGGAGTACGCGGCAGACGGCCGGACGGATCAGCCCACCCGGCGCACCCATCGTAGTCACGCCCACGACACCCCTCCGCGCACCGCACCGCCCGCCCGCCCCCAGCGCCCGCCCACCGGCGACCCCCGGCGCACGGCCGCACACACCCGGTCACCGCGAACCCCCAGAACACGCGCCCCCGCGAACACCGCCCCTAGACTTTTCACGTCAGCCTCGGCGCGACGGGAGGAGACCCCGATGCCCGACCGCAGCACCGCACGATCCGGCCAGGCGCCCAGCGTCACCGACCCCGGACAGCTGCGCAACGTCGTCCTCATCGGCTGCAGCGGCGTGGGCAAGACCACCCTCGCCGAATCCCTCGCCCTCACCGCCGGCGCCCTCGGCCGGGCCGGCCGCGTCACCGACGGCAACACCGTCTCCGACCACGAGGACATCGAGCACCAGCAGCAGCGCTCGGTCCAGCTCTCGCTGCTCCCCCTCGAATGGAACGGCGTCAAGGTCAACCTGATGGACCCGCCCGGCCACCCCGACTTCACCGCCGACCTGCGGGCCGCCCTGCACGCCGCCGACGGCGCCGTCTTCGTCGTCTCGGCCACCGACCCGGTCACCGCCCCCACCCGCGCCCTCTGGCGCGAGTGCGCCGCCGAAGGCATCCCCCGCGCCATCGCCGTCGCCAAGTTCGACATCGCCCGCAGCGACTTCGACGACATCCTCACCGCCTGCCACGACGCCTTCGGGCTCGGCCCGGACACCCTGCGCCCGCTCTTCCTCCCCGTCCACCACGACGGCCACCCCGCCGGCACCGTCGACCTGCTCACCGGCCGCACCTACGGCGAGGCCGAACCGCTGCCCGACACCGGCCCCGCCCGCGAGAGCCTCGTCGAAGCCATCTCCGGCCAGGACGACACCCTCATGGAGCGCTACCTCGCCGGCGAACCGCTCGACACCGACGCCCTCGAAGCCGGTCTGCGCCGCGAAGTCCTCGCCTGCGCCCTGCACCCCGCCCTGCCCACCACCGACCGCGGCCTCGGCTCGGCCGAGCTCCTCGACCTCATCACCACCGCGTTCCCCGACCCCACCGAACGCACCCGCCCCGGCCCCGACTGCGACCCCGACGCCCCCCTCGCCGCCCAGGTCGTCCGCGTCACCGCCGACGCCTACGTCGGCCGGATCAGCCTGCTGCGGATCTACGCCGGCACCCTGCGCCCCGACACCCACATCCACCTCACCGGCCCCGACCACCCCGAGGACCAGACCGGCGACGAACGCGTCACCGGCCTCACCAGCCCGTTCGGCAAGCTCCAGCGGCCCGTCCCGCACGCCGTCGCCGGAGACCTCGTCTGCGCCGCCAAGGTCAGCACCGCCCGCCCCGGCGACACCGTCCACGAACCCGGCCACCCCGTGAAGCTCGACGGCTGGCCACTGCCCGAACCGCTCCTGCCGATCGCCATCGAGGCGCACAGCAAGGGCGACGACGACCGGCTCTCCCAGGCCCTCGCCCGGCTCACCGCCGAAGACCCGGCGCTGCGCCTGGAACAGAACCCCGACACCCACCAGCTGGTCCTCTGGTGCACCGGCGAGGCCCACGCCGAGGTCGTCCTCGACCGGCTCCGCGGCCGGCACGGCGTCCACGTCGACACCGTCGAACCCAAGGTCGCCCTGCGCGAGACCTTCGGCACCGCCGCCGCCGGCCACGGCCGACTGGTCAAGCAGTCCGGCGGGCACGGCCAGTACGCGATCTGCGAGCTGGAGGTCGAACCGCTGCCGGCCGGCGCCGGCTTCGAGTTCCGGGAACACGTCGTCGGCGGCGCCGTGCCCAAGCACTTCATCCCCTCGGTGGAGAAGGGCGTCCGCGCCCAGCTCGCCAAGGGCGTCGGCGCCGGGTACCCGCTCGTCGACATCCGGGTCACCCTCACCGACGGCAAGGCGCACTCCGTCGACTCCTCCGACTCCGCCTTCCAGAACGCCGCCGCCCTCGCCCTGCGCGACGCCGCGGAACACGCCGTCATCCGACTGCTCGAACCGGTCTCCGCGGTCAGCGTCCTGCTGCCCGACGACTACCTCGGCGCCGTCCTCGGCGACCTCTCCGCCCGCCGCGGCCGGGTCCTCGGCACCGAGACCGGCGGCCCGGGCCTCACCCTGCTCCGCGCCGAGGTCCCCGAGCTCGAACTCGCCCGCTACCCCGTCGACCTGCGCTCCCTCACCCACGGCACCGCCGAGTTCTCCCGCGCCCATCTGCGCCACGAACCCATGCCCGCCGCCCTCGCGGCCAAGCACACCGCCTGACGGTCCCGCGGCCTCAGCGCTTCGGCAGCGCGCAGGCCGGCGTCCCGCCCGGCATCCGGTGCCGGTTCTTCGCCACCCAGCGGTACAGCACGTCCGCGAGCGGCCGCACCGGCGCCAGCGCCAGTACCCCGCCCAGGTACGCCCAGACCCCGCCCGACCGCATCAGCAGCCGCGCCACCGCCTGCGCACCGCCGTACACCCGGCCGGCCGGCGTCACCCAGAGCACCTCGCGCCCGGCCCGCTCCCAGGACACCTCGCCGCGCCCGCCGGCCAGCGCGTCCAGCCCGGCGAGATCCGCGAACTGGAACGGCTCCGCCTCCCAGCCGCCCGACGCCAGGGTCTGGCGCAGGTACCGCTCCGCCCAGCCGGCACACGTCGTGCAGAACGCGCAGTCCCCGTCGAAAACCAGCACCGGATCCTTCATCACGGCTCCCTCCGTACGGCCCATGCGCCCATCGTGCACCATTGCGCCCGTCCACCCCCCGCACACGGGTATCGCACGGCGCAAAGGTGGGCATCATGCCCCACGAGCGCGTACTGGCCCGAACGTGACGGCACTTCAGACGATCATCCGCGCGCCCGCACCGCGGCGCGGTACCCTGCCGCTGACAAGGGGAGGAGGGGAAGCCACCGTGACGACACTCGACATGACCCCGGGTGCGCAGATACCCCGGACCGACACCGGCCCGCAGACCGCCGTCACCCAGGCGCTCTCCTCGGCCGCCTACCGCGACGGCGAGGTCCGCGGCTTCGTCGAGACCGTCGCCAACGCCACCGAGAAGAAGGGCCGCTTCGCCCTCTTCCGCCCCAACCTCGGCGAGGCCTTCAGCCGCGCCGTGATCGGACGCACCCTCGGCGGCGACCGCAAGCCCCTCGTCCCGTCCTTCGGCATCGACACCCGGCAGATCGTCGAGCACTGCCTGGCCGCCGAGGACCTGCGCGCCGCCCGGGACCGTCGGCTCACCACCGTCACCCTCGTCACCGGTCTGCTCTTCCTGCCCGGCGCCCTGGTTTGGCTCGGCGCCTTCCAGCTCCGCGCCTGGCTCAAGCGGGACAGCCCCAGGAACGCCGGCGTCGTCGGCGCGGTGGTCCTCCTCGTGGCGGCCGCCGTCGGCGTGCTGCTCGCCCTCAAGCCGCCCGCCGGCGGCCTGTTGGGCGTCTACCTGCGCATCGTGATGCTCGCACCGGTCGTCGGCTGGTACCTCGCCAAGCGCATCGTCGTCGGCACCGCCGTCGACCTGCGCAACCGCTGGCGCGACCTCGTCGAGGGCAACGCCGTGGCCGCGACCGTCCCCATGGCCGTCCCGCGCGACGACCTGGACAAGAAGGCCGCCGACCTGCGCGCCAGGCTCGGCCGGCTCGAAGCCGAGCAGGACACCAACATCCAGCACTACGCCGGTCCCAAGGGGATCCTCGGCGCCGGCCGGCGCTGGGGCGAGTGGAAGATGGTCGACGCCCTGCGCCCGGCCGAGGGCCACGCCGACTTCCGCGCGTTCCACCCCTGGGACCTCGTCCGCAAGATCGCCGGGCACCTCAAGGGCCTCGGCATCAGCGAGGTCGCCAACAGCGGCATTCCCAACGTCGCCGTCAAGCAGTGGGTGGTCTTCGAGGTCGGCGAGGGCGCCGACGAGATCGGCCGCCCCGGCAACGCCGACATGGACGGCGACCGGATGCGCGACTTCGCCGTCCAGGCCATAGCGGACAAGCAGACCTTCCCCGGCGGCCCCCGGCACTACCTCGCCACCCAGTTCGTCACCCACGACGGCAAGCTGGTGCTCACCTTCACCGTCACCGTCGTCCTGCTCGCGCACACCATGAACGTCAGCGTGGCCGGCTACGCGCTCGGCCCGGTCAACGGCGTCTTCTCCGACAAGCCCAAGGACAAGGAGAAGTCCGTCCCGAAGAGCCTGAGGTTCTGGGAGGAGCGGACGGTCAAGCTCCCGCTGATCGACAACGACGAGGTGGTCCGGCAGGCCGTCCGCGCCCCCCTCCACCGCAGCCCCGGACTGCTCGCCTGGCTCGGCGGCGGCCTCGGCCTGCCCGAGCCGTTCGGCCTGCGCCACGTCTGGGCCGCACCGCCCTGGAACACCCGGTCGATGACCGACAACGCGCTCAACGCCGCCACCCCGGTGCTCACCGCCGTCCACGCGGCCGTGCTGGAGTTCCTGGAGGAGCACGACCTCGACACCGAGCGCTTCTTCAAGAACCGCGCCTCGATCATCAAGTCCGAGGCGCAGGGCACCCGGCCCTACAAGGTCGACCAGTACGACGCGGGCTGAGCGGCCCGACGCAGAGCAGGGGAGAGGGGCCCACCGGTTCTCCGGTGGGCCCCTCTCCCCTGTGGTCCAGCCCTGCGGTTCAGCCCTGCGGCCAGGCCTCGGCCAGCATCTTGCGGGTGTCCGCCAGCAGCTGCGGCAGCACCTTGGTGTGGCCGACCACCGGCATGAAGTTGGTGTCCCCGCCCCAGCGCGGCACCACGTGCTGGTGCAGGTGCGCCGCGATCCCGGCGCCCGCCGCCGCGCCCTGGTTCATCCCGATGTTGAACCCGTGCGCGCCCGAGGCCGCCCGCAGCGCCGCCATCGCCTTCTTGGTGAACACGGCCAGCTCGGCCGTCTCCGCGTCGTCCAGCTCGGTGTAGTCCGCGACGTGCCGGTACGGGACCACCATCAGGTGCCCGCCGTTGTACGGGTACAGGTTGAGCACCGCGAACACGGAGTTCCCGCGCGCGACGACCAGCCCTTCCTCGTCGCTCAGCGACGGGATCGAGCAGAACGGACAACCGTCGTCCGGAGCCGGACCGGTGGGCTTGTTCTCGCCCTGGATGTAGGCCATCCGATGGGGGGTCCACAGGCGGCGGAAGCCGTCCGGCTCGCCGACGCCCCGCTGCAGTTCCGGCTCAGTCGTCATGCTGATCAGCATATTCGCCCGGCGTGGCTTGCAAAGCAGTGCGGGGCAGACTCCGTGTGGAGACTGCCCCGCGAACCCCGCTGACGCGGGGCGGGAGGTCACACCTGGACGCGACGCTCCACCGCGTCGACGATCTCGGCGACCGCCTCGGCGAGCGGCACGCCGTTCTTCTGCTCGCCGTTGCGGTAGCGGAACGACACCGCGCCCGCCTCGACGTCGTCGTTGCCCGCGATCAGCATGAACGGCACCTTGCTCTTCTGCGCGTTCCGGATCTTCTTCTGCATCCGGTCGTCCGAGGTGTCGACCTCGACCCGGATGCCGCGCTTCTTCAGCTCGGCCGCGACCTCCAGCAGGTACGGCACGTGCTCGTCGGTGATCGGGATGCCGGTCACGGTGACCGGGGCCAGCCACGGCGGCATGGCGCCGGCGTAGTGCTCCAGCAGCACCGCGAAGAACCGCTCGATCGAGCCGAACAGCGCACGGTGGATCATGACCGGCCGCTGACGCGAGCCGTCCGCCGCCGTGTACTCCAGGTCGAAGCGCTCGGGCAGGTTGAAGTCGAGCTGGATGGTCGACATCTGCCAGGTCCGGCCGATCGCGTCCTTCGCCTGGACGGAGATCTTCGGGCCGTAGAAGGCCGCGCCGCCCGGGTCCGGGACCAGCGGCAGGCCCTGCTTCTCGGCCACGTTCGCGAGCACGGCGGTGGCCTCCTCCCAGGCCTCGTCCGAACCGACGAACTTGACCGGGTCCTTGGTGGAGAGCTCCAGGTAGAAGTCGGTCAGACCGTAGTCCCGCAGCAGGTTGAGCACGAAGGTCAGCGTGGAGTCGAGCTCCTCCGCCATCTGCTCACGGGTGCAGTAGATGTGCGCGTCGTCCTGGGTGAAGCCGCGGGCGCGGGTCAGGCCGTGCACCACGCCGGACTTCTCGTACCGGTACACCGTGCCGAACTCGAAGAGGCGCAGCGGCAGTTCACGGTACGAGCGGCCGCGCGCGTCGAAGATCAGGTTGTGCATCGGGCAGTTCATGGGCTTCAGGTAGTAGTCCACGCCCTCGTCGAGCTGCATGGGCGGGTACATACCGTCCGCGTACCAGTCCAGGTGGCCGCTCTTCTCGAAGAGCTTCCCCTTGGTGGCGTGCGGGGTGTAGACGAACTCGTAGCCCTCCTCCTCGTGCCGGCGGCGCGAGTAGTCCTCCATGGCGCGGCGGATGATGCCGCCCCTGGGGTGGAAGACGGCGAGGCCGGAGCCGATCTCCTCGGGGATGGAGAAGAGGTCGAGCTCGTTGCCGAGCTTGCGGTGGTCGCGCTTCTCGGCCTCGACCAGGAAGTCGAGGTGCGCCTTCAGCTCGTCCTTGGTCGGCCAGGCGGTGCCGTAGATGCGCTGCAGCATGGGGTTGCGCTCGCTGCCGCGCCAGTAGGCGGCGGCGTTGCGCATCAGCTTGAAGGCCGGGATGTGCCGGGTGGACGGCAGGTGCGGGCCGCGGCAGAGGTCGCCCCAGCAGAGGTCGCCGCTCTTGGCGTCCAGGTTGTCGTAGATGGTCAGCTCGCCCGCGCCGACCTCGACGTCGGCGCCCTCGCCGGCGGTGGCGGCGGAGCCCTTGAGGCCGATCAGCTCCAGCTTGTACGGCTCGGCGGCCAGCTCCTCGGCGGCGGCCTCGTCGGTGACCACCCGGCGGGAGAACTTCTGGCCCTTCTTGATGATCTCCTGCATCTTCTTCTCGATGGCCTTGAGGTCATCGGGGTGGAACGGCTTCTCGACGTCGAAGTCGTAGTAGAAGCCGTCCTTGACCGGCGGGCCGATGCCGAGCTTCGCCTCCGGGAAGAGCTGCTGCACGGCCTGGGCCATGACGTGCGCGGTGGAGTGGCGCAGGATGTCCAGGCCGTCCTTGCTGCCGATCTCGACCGGCTCGACCTCGTCGCCGTCCTGCACGGCGTACGCGAGGTCCTTGAGCTGGCCGGCGATGCGCGCGGCGATGATCGAGCGGTCGTCGACGAAGAGCTCGGCGGCCGTAGTGCCCGTGGTCACCACGCGCTCTTCCCGATCGGGTTCGCGGTTGATGATTACCCGGACGTCCGTCACCGGTCTCTCCTGACGTGCTGGATTCATAGGACGCAACACGGCGCTGCGCGTGACGATGGTACCGAGAGCACCACCCCCGCCGTGCACCTACGCCCCCGCTCCCCCTTCTCCCAGGGTCTTCAGCAGCCGCTCCCGCTCGGCCTCCTCCAGACCGCACGGCTCCAGCGCTCCCGGGTGGGTGAGCCGCCGGAACCCGCCGCGGCGCTCCAACCGGCCGCTGACCCGCACCGGAGCCCCGGCCAGGTGGGCCTCGACGGCCACCCGGTAGGCGGGGTCGGCGAGCCGCACCCGGACCTCGCTGACCTCCGCGCCGCCGAGCACCTTCAGCCGGACGGTGCCCGGTCCGGCGGGGTCGGCGCGCTTGAGCCGGACGACCAGGCCGACCACGGTGACGGCGACCGCCGGTTCGATCCGCTCCAGCAGGGCGGCCGCCTCCTCCAGCGCGGGCAGGTCCCCGGGCGAGAACTCCAGGGCGATCCGCCGGTCGCCGAAACCGCCGGGCGGGCCGGCGGCGGCCGACCAGGCGACGGACAGCTGGGCCGCCGTGGCGCCGCGCACCAGGTCCTCGACGGACTGCACCAGCTCCCGGCTGACGCCCGCCTGCACCGCGTTCTCGAAGGCCTCCGGGCCGCCGCTGACCCGCCGGTAGTCCACGGCGTCCCGCAGCGCCTCCAGGGCCCGGACCAGGGTGGTGACCACCGCCCGCCCCTCGGGCGCCGGGGTGTACGCGGTGAGTCCGGCGGCGCCGTCCGCCGCCGGACCGCCGCCGACCACCAGGACCTGCTCCAGGAAGTCCCCGGCCCAGGTGTCCAGCCGGGCGCCGAAGTAGGCGGCCCTGGTCCGCCCGGCCTTGGCGCCGGCCGCCAGCATCGCCCGGGCCGCCCGCTGGAGCCGCTCGGCGCCGTCCCAGGGCGCGGTGCCGGCCGGACCGGGGAGTTCGCGCCGCCACTGCAGCTCGTCCCCCGGCACCGCCAGGGCGAGCAGGATCGAGCGGGCGGACGGGCTGCGGGAGCGCGACAGTGCGGTGACGGCGTCGGCGAGCAGATCGACGGCGTCGTCGAAGCCCTCCCCGGCCGGGACCAGCAGGCTGGTGCCCGGGTCGGAGTCGCCCGGGGGCGTCCAGCGGCCGTACCGGGCCGTGGGGCCGCCGCGCCGGACCCAGCCGTGCCGGGCGAGCAGCGTGGTGAGCACCGCCGGGTCGACGGCCGCCGGGTCGGGCAGCGCCCGGGAGACCTCCTGCGGCCCGTGTGGCAGCGTCATGGTCCTGCTCCTCCCCGCCGGGGCCGGGCCGTCACGGGCTGCCGCCCGCGCCGACCCGCGCCATGATGTCGCACAGTGCCCGGTCGTCGAACACCTTCGCAGTGGGCACCCGGACGTTGGTCCGCCGCTGCCCGGTGACCGGGTGTCCGGCCAGGTTGACCCAGTAGCAGCAGTGCCGCAGCTCCAGCGCGTCCGGGCCGGCCGAGAGCCAGCGGTCGACCCGGCGCGGCAGCAGCATCACGACCAGGATCCGGGGCACCGCGACCCGCTCCCGCGCGAGCTTGCGCAGGTGGTCGTTGTCCAGGGTGAAGCTGAAGAAGGGTCCGCGCGGATCGGGTGCGATCTGTGCGGTGGCCTTCAGCTGGATCTTGACGGTGACCTCGTCGTCCACCGCGTGGGCGCGCGAGCCGTGGCTGACCTGCCAGTCGATGCCGTTGTCGGGGAAGGGCTGGGACAGCGAGCAGCCGGCCGCCGCCGCCACCGCGTGCAGATAGCCGACCTGCAGTGTCTCCATGCAGGCCGTCACGGCCAGATCGCCCCGCAGGACGGCCGCCGCCCCGTCGGGCTGCGGCTCTGTCAGCGTCATCGCCCCGTAGCCTCCCCCGGCCCGCGGGCCCGTCCGGATTCGAACGGGTCGTCTGATCGCAGGGTGCCCGGCCCGAACAGGGCCAAACGGTTGAAGGGGCGTCAGGAGCGGGTATCACCCGGGCGGGAATCGCAGTACCTGAGGGGCAGTCATGCAGCAGCACTGGTACACCGGTCCGCTCGCCTCCTTCGACACCGAGACCACCGGCGTGGACGTCGAGACCGACCGGATCGTCTCGGCCGCCCTGGTCGTCCAACTCAGCCCGGGCGCGGCACCGCGGACCACTTCCTGGCTGGCCGATCCGGGCGTGCCGATACCCGACGGCGCCCGGGCGATCCACGGCATCGGCGACGAGCGGGTGCGGGCGCACGGCCGCCCGGCGCAGACGGTGGTGGCGGAGATCGCCCGCGCCCTCGCCGAGCAGAGCCGCGCGGGGCACCCCGTGGTGGTGATGAACGCGCCGTACGATCTGACGCTGCTGGACCGGGAGTTGCGCCGCCACCGGGCCACCGCGCTGGCGGACGCCCTCGGCCCGGACGGGCTGCTGGTGCTCGATCCCCGGGTGCTGGACAAGCACGTGGACCGCTACCGCAAGGGCCGGCGCACGCTGACCGACCTGTGCGCGCACTACGGGGTGGAGCTGACCGGAGCGCACGACGCGGCGGCCGACGCGACGGCGGCCCTGGGGCTGGTCCGGACGATCGGCGCGCGCTACCCGGCGGCACTGGGCGGGCTGTCGGCGGCCGAGCTGCACCTGCGGCAGGCGGTCTGGCACGCCGCGCAGGCCTGGGGGCTGCAGAACTGGTTCGACCGCTCGGGGACGCCGGAGCGGGTGGACTTCTCCTGGCCGTTGCGCCCGGCCCGCTGCGGGTGCGGACGGCGGCTGTCGGCGGAGCACAGCTGCGAGGTCGCGGCGTAGCCGGACCGGATGCGACGGCCGGCGCTCGCCGGATCGGTCGCTCGGTCCACGAACGCAACAGGCCCCGATCGGTATCCGATCGGGGCCTGCGTGCTGTCCGGTGGGCGATACTGGGATCGAACCAGTGACCCCTTCGGTGTGAACGAAGTGCTCTCCCGCTGAGCTAATCGCCCGGGCAACGAGAAGAACAGTAGCACCATTCGGGGGGTGTCGTACAACTCGCACCAGCCCGGGCGGCCGGCGCATCGGCAGAACTCGCGCTCCGCGCGGAAGGTGACTGCGCCTCAGTCCGATTCACCGGCGGCAGTTCACGGGATTGCGGAAATACATGTGAGGCCCAGCCGATAATCGACTGGGCCTCACATATCACAATGCATTCCGGTGGGCGATACTGGGATCGAACCAGTGACCCCTTCGGTGTGAACGAAGTGCTCTCCCGCTGAGCTAATCGCCCGGGTGCAGGGAAAACATTACCGCATCCCCCGGGGTGCTCCGAACACGCCCGCCCCGGCGCCCCCGCCCCGGCCCGTCACCCGAACGGGCCGCCACCGGTCGCCGCGGCCGGGTCAGTGCCGGTCGATCTTCCAGGGCATGGTGAGCCCGTACTTCCAGAGGCACCAGGCGCCGATCCCGGCGATCACCGCCAGGCCGATCGCGGTGAGTGTGATGTTGCGGCGGCGGACCCTCGGGTCCATCGCCTTCTGCGCCGCCTCGGCCACCTTGCGGCGGGTCCAGCGCAGGGCCAGCTGGGCCCAGACGAACTCGGTGGCCCAGACGCCCATACCCAGGAAGATGACCACCCAGCCGGGGCCGGGCAGCGGCAGCATGATCACCCCGGCCACCACCACCGCCAGGCCGACCAGGAAGACGGCCACCTGCCAGCTCAGGTGCAGCGGCCTGGAGCGCCGGATGAAGTGCGGCGCGCGCGAGCCCAGCGGCCGGCCGCCGTCGGCGCCCGCCGCGTCCTCCGCCCCGTCCCCGTCCCCGTCCGGCGTGTGTACCCCCGAGTCGTCCGGCACGACCGCATCACCCGTTCTCGTGTTCCCGCCCGCGTTCCCGCGCGCCTTGTCGCTTCGCACAGTCATGCCAGGAAACTAACCGAGAAGTGGCCCGGTAATGCCCCGGCGGGCACTCCGTGCCGATTCCGCAATGCGCCGTAAGGGGTACGACTCGGCCCCGAATCGGGACAGAGGGGTTTACATCGGTCGTGGAGGTGGGATGGTCCGTTCGCCGACGTGCGATTCCCCGAGCGCACACTGAGCGAAAGGCCATGGCGCTTATGAACACCACGGTCAGCTGCGAGCTGCACCTGCGCCTCATCGTGTCCAGCGAGTCCTCACTGCCCGTCCCAGCGGGCCTGCGCTACGACACCGCCGACCCCTATGCCGTGCACGCCACGTTCCACACCGGCGCCGACGAGACGGTGGAGTGGGTGTTCGCCCGAGATCTCCTTGCGGAGGGGCTGCATCGACCCACCGGCACCGGCGACGTCCGGGTCTGGCCCTCGCGCAGTCACGGGCAAGGGGTGGTCTGCATCGCGCTGAGCTCTCCGGAAGGAGAAGCCCTGCTGGAGGCCCCGGCCCGAGCGCTTGAGTCGTTTCTCAAGCGCACGGACGCCGCCGTGCCGCCCGGCACCGAACACCGTCACTTCGACCTCGACCGGGAGCTGTCCCACATCCTCGCCGAAAGCTGACCCCGACCGGAGGCGGTCACGCCCCGCCGTCGGCGGGGCCGTAACCCCCTGCTGTCACCGCTGCCGTCCTACTCGGGGGCACGGCAGCACGACTCAGCCGCGCACGACGCGGACTCGGGGCCGGTGAAACGGTCCGCCCCCACCGGGGCGCGCCCCAGCACCGCAGGCGCCCGGCACTGGAGCCGGCCATCCGTACGGGTGGCCGGCCTCGCTGCCGGGCGCCGCTGTTTCCCGGCGGCGGGTGATCGGACTTCGCGGGTCCGCGACACGACCACCCGCACGCCCCGTCGCAATCCGTACACGCCTTCGACCGAAGCGGCGGCCCGCCGCTGCGGGGCCCGGTAAGGTCTGAGACTGACCGTAGACGCGGGGTGCCGACGGCCCCCTCCGCGCGAGGAGCCCCCACGTGCTGATCACCCATGACACCGAGTGCGCGCTGAGCATCCTCGTCGAGCTGCTCAACACGGCGCCCGAGGTGTGCGGCAGCGAGCTGCTGCCCGACGTGGCCGCGCTGGACGCCTTCGTGGTCCGCCAGGAGATCAGCGAGATCGACTCGCTGGCCGAGGACGACCTGCGCAAGGTGCAGGAGCTGCGCACCCGGCTGCGGGAGGTGTTCGGCACCGAGTCCACGGCGGAGGCCGCCGAGCTGGTCAACGCGCTGGTCGCGGCCGCCGGCACCACGCCCCGGCTCACCAACCACGACCACCACGGCTGGCACATCCACTACTTCGCCCCGCACGCCGCGCTGCACGACCACCTGGCGGCCGAGCTGGGCATGGCGCTGGCGTTCATCCTCACGGCGGGCGAGCGCGAGCGGCTGCGCCGCTGCGAGGCGCCGGACTGCGCCCGCGTCTTCGTCGACCTCTCCCGTAACCGGTCCCGGCGCTACTGCGACAGCCGGACCTGCGGGAACCGGCTGCACGTCGCCGCCTACCGGGCGCGCCAGCGCTCGGCGGAGGCCGTGCCCTCCGCCTGAGCGCTCACCGGCCCCCGCTCGCCGGACCGCCGCGTTCAGATGCCGCGGCGGCGCAGGATCTCCTCGATGTCGGCGAAGTCGCCGAGGCCGTCGTCCCGGTTGCCCGCCTTCGGCGCGGTGCTCCTGGGAGCGGCGGCCTTCGGGGCGGCGGAGGGCCGGCCGGCCGGTGCACCGGTGACGGCGGCCCGTCCCGGGGCGGGCCCGGCGGCGGCCGGCGCGGAGCCGGTGGCGTCCACCGCGCGGCGGCGGCCCGCCCAGCGGGTGGTGACCAGCAGGGCGGCCGACACCGCGAGCAGCGCGATGCCCGTCCAGACCCGGGGGTCGAACACCAGCTTGGTCGCCCAGTCGGCGAGCTCGCTGCCGATCGTGCGCGCCACCGGGAAGAGACCGGTCAGGTAGAGGCCGGCCGGCAGCAGCGCCACGGCGAACCAGCGGGTCGCGGAGAGGTAGCGCCGACGGTAGGCGCGCAGGCCCGCGACGGCCACGCCCGCGGCGGTGAGCACGAAGGAGACCGTCGCCGTCAGCACGGCGGCACTCCGTCACGTCCAGTTGTCCTCGTCATCGGGTCGGACCTCCCGTCGCTTCCGGCCGGCGCCCGGGCACACCGCCGGGACGGCGCGGTGCCCACTAGTGGAACACTGGGGGCATGATCGAAGGTTCCCTCCCCCGTCTCGAGTTCTGGTGCGAGCTCCAGTGCCCGGACTGCCGCACCGCCCTGGACGACGTCCGGGCGCTGCGCGAGCAGTACGGTGACGCGCTCGTCGTCGAGTTGCGCCACTTCCCGCTGGAGAAGCACAAGCACGCGTACGCCGCGGCGCAGGCCGCCGAGGAGGCGTTCGCCCAGGGCCTGGGGTGGCCGTACGTGGAGGCCCTGCTGGAGCGGGTCGACGACCTGGCGGCTCGCGGCGAGGAGGTGCTGCTGGAGGTGGCCCGTGCCGTGGGAGTGGATGCCGAGGAGGTCGACACCGCGCTGGTCGACGGCCGGCACACGCTGATCGTGGACGCCGACCAGGCCGAGGGGAAGGCGATCGGGGTGCGGGGCACCCCGACGTATGTGATCGGCGGGAAGCGGCTGGACGGCGGGCAGAGCCAGGACGGCCTGCGGGACCGGATCGTCGCCGTCATCGAGGCGGCGAAGGCGTCCTGACGCCAGGTCAGGTAAGCGGCTTGCCGTAGACCCGGTTGGTGACCCGGTAGCCGAGCGACTCGTAGAGCCGGATCGCGACCGCGTTCCCGGTGAACACGTTGAGCCCGAGGTCCCTCACACCGGCGGCCAGGCACTCGCGTTCGGCGAGCAGCATCAGCGAGCGGCCGTGGCCGGCGCCCCGGTGGGCCTCGGCCACCTCGACGACCATCACCCAGGCGAGCGGGGCGCCGTCGGGCAGGTCCCGGACCCGCAGGGCAAGCCAGAGCGAGCCCAGCGGGTCCGGCGCGTCCCCGTAGAGCCGGCGCAGGGCCACGCCGGGGCTGTCGGCGCCCTGCGGCAGCAGGGACTGGTGGTCGGCGTCCGACTTGGCGCGGGCCTGCTCGGCGCCGAGGCCGGAGGAGACCAGGTCGGACAGATAGCCCTCCTTGGCGTCGGCCAGCCACCCGGGGAAGGCCTCGGCGTCGATCCGGCGCGCGGCGACGCCGGCCGGGAGCGCGGGCGGGGCGGCGAGCCGCTTGGCCATGTTCCGCATCCGCTCGGTGTAGCCGAGGGCGACGGCGAGGCCGCGGGCGGCCGGCGCCGCCTCGGGGACGTCGGCGTCGACCCGGGTGCAGCCCCAGCCGCGGAGCACCTCCTCGGCCGCGAGCGCACCGAAGGTGCCGCGCCCCCGGCCGCGCCCCTCGTGCACCTCCAACTCCGATATCTCACCCCAGAGTTGATTGCCGCGGCGAATGGCGGTGGTGCGCAGCGCGCCGACCGGGCGGCCGTTGGCGCAGATCTGCCAGCGTCTGGTGCGGCCGCCGGCGGCGGGTGACTCCGGCCCCTCGGGGCGCAGCGTGGTGGTCATGTCGTGGTCCCTTCCCCGCCGCCCGGGTGTTCTATCCGCCGGGGGGCCGCGAGGAGTCCGGGGCCGGTGTGGTGGGGCTCAGGGGTCGAGGTCGTCGCCGCTGCGCTCGGTGAAGACGGCCAGGGCCTTGGTGGTGACGGGGCCCGGTCCGGCGAGTTCACGGTCGTCGATCCGGGTGACGGCCTGGACGTCGCGCAGGGTGGAGGTCAGGAAGATCTCGTCGGCCTCCCGGAGCACGTCCAGCGGCAGGTCCGTCTCCTCGGCGCCGCACCAGTCGACGACGAGCTGCCGGGTGATGCCGGCCAGGCAGCCGGAGGCGAGGGTGGGGGTGAGCAGGCGGCCGCCGAGGACGACGAAGACGTTGGAGCCGGTGCCCTCGCAGAGCTGCCCGGCGGTGTTGGCGAACAGGGCTTCGGAGGCCTGGGCGCGGTGGGCGGCGGCGAGCGCGACGACGTTCTCGGCGTAGGAGGTGGTCTTGAGGCCGGCGACGGCGCTGTGCTCGTTGCGGCGCCACGGGACGGTGGCGGCGGCGGTGGTGTCGGGGCGGCGGGCGGCGGTGCCGAGGGAGACGACCAGGGTGGGGGCGTCCTGGCCGCGCTCCGAGCCGAGCGGGGCGATGCCGCCGGTGTAGGTGAGGCGCAGGCGGCCCAGGGGCATCGGGTTGGCGGCCAGCACCTGGGCGCAGGCTTCGCGGACCAGGTCGTGGTCGGGGTCGGGCAGGCCGAGGCCGCGGGCGGAGCGGGTGAGCCGGTCGAGGTGGCGGGTGACGGCGAAGGCCCGGCCGTCGACGGCCTTCATCGTCTCGAAGACGCCGTCGCCGGTGGTGAGGCCGTGGTCGAGGACGGACAGGGCGGCGTCGGCGGAGTCGACGAGTGACCCGTTGACCCAGCTCGTGGTGGGGTGCTGCATCGAGGGCTGCTCCTCAAGGCGGTTGCGCGGTGCGGTGAGCCTGGGTCGGTGGTGGCCCGGGGGTGTGCGTCCCGCTTCAGTCGGTTGCGGTGCCCGACGCTATCGCGACCAGGCGGGCGGCCTTCAGTTCGGTTTCCGCCCACTCGCGCGCCGGGTCGGAGCCCCAGGTGATGCCCGCGCCGGTGCCGAAGCGCAGCACGGGTGCGCCGGGGTCGGTCCGGTCGATCCAGAACGTGCGGATGCCGACGGCGAGTTCGCTCTCACCGCGGTCGGCGTCGACCCAGCCGACGGCTCCGCAGTAGGGGCCGCGCGGGGCGGTCTCCAGGGCGTCGATGATCCGCAGGGCGCTGGACTTGGGGGCGCCGGTGACGGAGCCGGGCGGGAAGGTCGCGCCGAGGAGTTCGGGCCAGCCGGCCTCCGGGCGCAGGGTGCCCTGGACGGTGGAGACCAGGTGGACGAGGCCGGGGTGCTTCTCGACGACGCAGAGGTCGGGGACGGTGACGGTGCCGGTCTCGCACACCCGGCCGAGGTCGTTGCGGACCAGGTCGACGATCATCACGTTCTCGGCGTGGTCCTTCTCCAGCAGGTCGGCCTCGGTGCGGCCGGTGCCCTTGATCGGGCCGGAGGAGACGGTGCGGCCGTCGCGGCGCAGGTAGAGCTCGGGCGAGGCCGTCGCGATCTCGACGCCGTGTCCGGGCAACCGGACGGTGCCCGCGTAGGGGGCGGGGTTCCCCTGTGCGAGCAGACCGGTGAGGGCGTCGATGTCGGTGCGGTCCCGGTCCGGCAGCGGCGCGGAGAGGACGCGGCAGAGGTTGGCCTGGTAGACCTCGCCGGCCGCGATGTGGTCGCGGATGCGGCGGACGCCGGCCTCGTAGGCGGCGCGGTCCAGGGAGCTGTGCCAGCTGTCGGCGGCCGGGCCGAGCCAGCCCGCGCCGGACGGGGGCGCGGGGGCGGGGCGGACGTCGTCGAAGCGGGCGCAGGTGAGGCGGCCCTCGAAGTCGTGGACGACGGCCCAGAAGCCGGCGGAGTCGAGGGCGGCCGGGTCCGAGGTGACGTCGCGCAGCCCGGTGGCGAGGCGGCCGCCGAAGCGGGCGAGCGGGCTGTGGGGGACGGGCTGGCCGGACACGGTTCTCCTGCGCGGGCTGGTGGGGCTGCGGTGCCTGAAGTGTAGGTCGGGGGCGCGGGCGGGGGTCGGGCCGCCGCAGGGGGCGTGAGCAGGTGCGGGCGTCGCGCGGGTGTGCGCCGGGTGGCCGGCGGCTGACCGGCGGGTGCGCCGCAGGTGGGGGCGGTGGCCACCCGGAACGGCTGACGGGGCGGCACCCCGGGGGGACCGCCGCGGCACGCTGCGGGAACGGATTTTTAGCTGGCCCGGGAATCCGCTAGAGTTCAACACGTCGCCAGGGAGCGCAGCCGCACAAAAGCGGTGAGGCCCCCGGGAGACAGGCGGACGTGGCTCAGTTGGTAGAGCATCACCTTGCCAAGGTGAGGGTCGCGAGTTCGAATCTCGTCGTCCGCTCGATGGAGAACAGTGTAAGATCGTTCTTCGAGTGTTGCCTGGTGGAGTGGCCGAGAGGCGAGGCAACGGCCTGCAAAGCCGTCTACACGGGTTCAAATCCCGTCTCCACCTCCAAGAGGTACGACCGGTTCGACCGGGCGACCTCCCCGCGCGATTAGCTCAGCGGGAGAGCACTACCTTGACACGGTAGGGGTCACTGGTTCAATCCCAGTATCGCGCACGTCGGATCCTTCGGGGTCTGCTGCAGGACCGCCACACCAGGCGCGATTAGCTCAGCGGGAGAGCACTACCTTGACACGGTAGGGGTCACTGGTTCAATCCCAGTATCGCGCACGTCGGGCCCTTCGGGGTCTGCTGCAGGACCGCCACACCAGGCGCGATTAGCTCAGCGGGAGAGCACTACCTTGACACGGTAGGGGTCACTGGTTCAATCCCAGTATCGCGCACAGTAATCGGCCGGGGCCGTGATCCATGGATCACGGCCCCGGCCTTCTGCGTTTCCGGGACCGCTGTCGCGGCCGGCGTGACTGCCGTTCCGCAGCGGGCCTTGGGGCCCGGGAAACGAAGAAGAGCCGTGTACGGACGCCCTCACCGACGTCCGTACACGGCATCTCCGCCTGCCGGGGTGCTCTGCGCACCGCTCCCGCCCGTCCGCGGGTCAACGCGGTGCGCGGCCTTCCCCGGCGGCACTGGCTCCCCGTCCCCAGGGGATCAGTGCCCGTTCAGTGGCCGGCCGGGCAGGTGCGCCGGCCGGGATCACGGGTCGATCGGTCAGTGGGTGATCAGTTCGGCGACGGCCTGCGCCTGGTTCGCCATCTGCTCCCAGCCCCCGAAGAGGATGACCAGCAGCACGGCGCAGGGCAGGGCGATCGCCAGCGCCACCGCCGGGTGCCTGGTCGGCTCCGCGGCCTGGCGCTGGGTGAAGGCCGGCCGACGGCGGCGGGGCGACCCCGTGAGCTGCGATGCCATGCCCTCACTCCTGATTCCTGCGCCGCTCTGGTCGTGCGCTGCTCGTGCCGACCGACGGGTCTAAGTGGACGCGGTGGACGGCTTACCTCGGGGGACGAGCTCCCCGTCCACCGCTGAGGACAACGCTATGGCCCGAGGGGGTGGTCGGACGTCATGCCGTCGTACTGTTCTCCGGGCATCCCCGAGGATGACGCTCCGACTTGAGGACTACTACCGAAGGGGGAGAGTCCCTCCACCGGACCCCCGGGGGAACCCTGAGAGCCGACCCCGAGAAACGCTCCCGCCACCGCGCGCGCGACTGTCAGTGCAAGATCGGACAATCGCACGGAGGGTTCAGGTGTTGCGTATCAGCACACCGCAGCAGGCAGTCCGTAAGCTGTGCCCGACAGGAACTGACGATGCCCCAACCGACGGGGCCTCATCCACAGGCTGACGGGGAACGATGATGGCGATGATGCGGCTGAGGCGTGAGGACCCCCGCATCGTCGGGCCGTACCGGCTGCACCGGCGCCTCGGAGCCGGCGGCATGGGCGTCGTCTACCTCGGCTCGGACCGGCGCGGGCAGCGGGTCGCGCTCAAGCTGATCCGCGCCGAGCTGGCCGAGGACCTGGAGTTCCGCACCCGCTTCGCCCGGGAGATCGCCGCCGCGTCCAGGATCCGGGGCGGCTGCACGGCTCGGGTGGTCGGCTCCGACATCGAGACCGACCGGCCCTGGCTGGCCACCGCGTACGTCCCCGGGCCCTCGCTCTACAAGCGGGTCGGCGACGGCGGACCGCTGAGCTGGCCGGAGGCCGCCAGGATCGGCGCCGCCCTGGCCGACGGCCTGGTCAAGGTGCACGAGGCCGGGGTCGTCCACCGGGACCTCAAGCCGTCCAACATCCTGCTCTCGCCCCGCGGGCCGCGGATCATCGACTTCGGGATCGCCTGGTCCCGCGGCGCCAGCACGCTCACGCACGTCGGCACGGCGGTGGGCTCCCCCGGCTTCCTCGCCCCCGAGCAGGTCCGCGGCGCCGCCGTGACACCCGCGACGGACGTCTTCGCGTTCGGGGCGACGCTCGCGTACGCGCTCACCGGGGACACCCCGTTCGGCTCGGGCGCCTCCTCCGAGGTGATGCTGTACCGGGTCGTCCACGAGGAGCCCGACCTGACGGACGTCCCTCCGCAGCTGGCCCCGCTGATCCGGGCCTGCCTGGCGAAGGAGCCCGCCGAGCGGCCCGGGGCGGCCGCCCTGCACGAAAGGCTGAGCGAACTCGCGGCGCGCGGCACGGGCGACGGCCCGGCGCCGGAGCGGCCCGGCCGCGGGCCCGTCGGCCGCGCCGGGGCGGGCGCGCGGCCGAGCGCTCCCGGGCCCGGCTCGGCCGCCGGACCGGGCTCGGCGGGCGCCGCCGCACGCGGCGTCCCGGCGCCGGGGCGCGGACCCGACCCGGCGGGCGCCCCGCGTGCCCGCGCCGGGGCGGCGAGCCGGCCGGGCGGCCACCAGCCCGTCGCACAGCACGGCGCCCACCCGGGTGCCCACCCCGGCGTCGCCCAGCGCCGGCCGCAGGGCCGGCCGGGGCAGGCCGCCACCGCGCCGATGCCGCGCCCCGAGGCCCACACCACCCGGCCGCTGCGCGAACGCCAGCAGACCCCGCCGCCGGGGCGCACCGGCACGCCCGGCGCCGCGGCGGGCCCCCGCGAGCGGGACCAGCGGCCGGACCGGCCGCGCGGGCAGGCCCGCGACCGGCAGCACACGCCCGTCCCCGGCGGCCGCCCGGCCACCGCCCGTCGGCGGTTGCTGCGGCAGCGGCTGGTGGTCTTCGTCACCGTGACGATCGGTGTGGCACTGGCGATCGCGGCTGCGCAGGGGTGCGAGAACCGGGACAACCAGAGCCTCGGTCCGGTCCGCGGCGCCGGGGCCACGGTCAGCGCCGGACCCAACGGGCCCGCCGGGCAGTCGGGCGCCGCCACGCAGGGGTCCGGGCTCTCGGCGGACGGCGCGGCGCAGTCCGCGACACCGCTGGCGGCGGCGGCCCACGGCAGCGTGGCGGGTGACGGCGCGCTGACGCCGCCGCAGGGCGCCGGGCCGGCGGTGGACTGGCCCAACCGCAGCTACCCCGACCCGGCGGGCGGCCCGGCGATCGCGCTGCGGGACGGCCGCTCGGCGGCAGGGGCGGGACCCCAGGTCGCGCTCAGCGCCGTCCTCCCGGCCCGCTACAAGGGCGCGGCCGCGGCCCTGGTGGTGCTGCGCCGCGCGGAGGGCTCGGTGCCGGCCGACCTCGTCCAGTTGTTCGCCTTCAACGGGGACGCGCCGGTCGCGCTGGCGTCCCGCTCGTCGGCCGCCGATCCGCAGGCGACCGCCGCCTGGCGGCTCGACAACGGCGCGCTGGTCCGCGAGGAGCGGGCCAACCAGACCGGCGCGGTGGCCTCCACCCGCTACTCGGTGCGGTCGGACGGCACCATCGAGGAGTCCTGGCCCGGCGCCCCCACCACGATCGTCACCCCGCCACCCGCCGCCGCCCCGGCCCCGCCGACGGCCCCCACGGGCTGACCGGCGGGCCAACCGACGCACCGGAAGTCGGCCGGGCCGACTTCCTGATCCGCGGCTCAGGGTGTGGATGGCGTGGGCCATCGGGGAGCCAAGGCCGTGCTCCGCCCTGATGAGGGCGCGGCGGGGGTGCGGGGTGCGGATCAGGCCGAGGGGCCGGAGGTGCGGGCCCCGGTGGGGAAGCCGCCGGCGGTCGGCAGGTGAGGCCGTCGCCCTGCGGGTTACTCAGCTGGGTGCGGGAGCGAGGGGTGACGGGTCAGGCCGGGGCGGTGACGGCGTAGAAGGCCACGGCTGCTGCGGCGCCCACGTTGAGGGAGTCGATGCCGTGGGCCATCGGGATGCGGACGGCGCGGTCCGCGGCGGCCAGCGCCCGGCGGGTGAGGCCGTCGCCCTCCGCGCCGAGCATCAGGGCCGCCTTGGGCAGCCGGTGCGGGGCCAGGGCGGCCAGGTCGACGGAGCCCTCGGCAGGGGTCAGGGCGAGCAGCTCGAAACCGGCGGCGCGCACGGTGTCCAGCGCGGCCGGCCAGGGCTCCAGCCGCGCGTACGGGACGGCGAAGACGGCGCCCATGGAGACCTTGACCGCGCGCCGGTACAGCGGATCCGCGCAGTCGGGCGAGAGCAGCACGGCGTCCATGCCGAGCGCGGCCGCGCTGCGGAAGATCGCGCCCAGGTTGGTGTGGTCGACCAGGCCCTCCAGCACGGCCACCCGGCGGGCGCCGGCCAGCAGCTCGGCGGCGTCCGGGAGCGGGCGGCGTTCCATCGAGGCGAGCGCGCCGCGGTGGACGTGGTAACCGGTGACCGCCTCGGCCAGCCCCGGTTCGACCACGTGGACGGGGGCGTCGGTGTCGGCGATCACGTCCGCCATCACGTCCAGCCACTTGGCCGTCAGCAGCATCGACCGCATCCGGTACCCGGCGGCCATCGCCCGGCGGATGACTTTCTCGCCCTCGGCGATGAAAAGACCCTCGGCGGGTTCGCGGCGGCGCCGCAGTTCGACGTCGGTCAGGCCGGTGTAGTCGCTCAGGCGCGGGTCGGCGGGGTCGGTGATGGTGCTGGGTTCGGACACCCTGCGATCTTGCCAAGCCGGGGTGGAGAAGGCCAAACGGCCCAGGGCGGGATGTGCTTGACCTTGGCCAGTCGGTGTGTGGAGTGCAAATATGACGTATGGCCCGTTTTCCGGGCCGATCATGGGCTCCGTCGGCCTCTGGCACTTTCGGCTCCGCTACGTCTTCCCGTGCCGCTGGTACCGCCGGCTCCTCCGGTGGGCGCCCACACGGTCGGCAACAGCAGCCGAAGGACGCTCGGCCGAGACCGGTACAGCGCCGGTCGGTGGCCGGGCAGGTCTTCGCGCTGCAGGTACTCGTGGTGCTTCTGCTGGTCGCCGCCGCAGTGGTGGCGCTGGTGGTGCAGTCCCGCAACGACGCCCGGCACGAGGCGACCAACCGGTCGGTGGCGGTCGCCCAGACCTTCGCCAACTCACCGGGCATCGTCGAGGCGCTGCACTCCCCCGACCCCACCGCGGTCCTGCAGCCGAAGGCCCAGGCCGCGGCGCTCAACGCGGGAGTGGACTTCATCGTCGTCCTCAACACCGACGGCATCCGCTACACGCACCCCAATCCGGCCCGGATCGGTCAGAAGTTCGTCGGCGACTACGAGCCCGCGCTGCACGGGCAGGTGGTGACCGAGCAGGTCAACGGCACGATCGGACCTCTGGTCCAGGCGGTCGTGCCGGTCCGGGCACCGGACGACTCCGTGGTCGGCATGGTCTCGGCGGGGGTCACTATCGCCAACATCAGCAGCGCGAGCGAGCGGCAGCTGCCCGTGGTGCTGGGCGCCGCGGCGGTCGCCATGGGGCTGGCCACCTGCGGGACGGCGCTGGTCAGCCGGCGGCTGCGGCGGCAGACCCACGGGCTGGGCCCGTCCGAGATGACGCGGATGTACGAGCACCACGCGGCGGTGCTGCACGCGGTGCGCGAGGGTGTGCTGATCGTGGCCGGCGACGGGCGGCTGCTGCTCTGCAACGACGAGGCACGCCGGCTGCTGGCACTGCCCGCCGACGCCGAGGGGCGGCTGGTGACCGAGCTGGGCCTGGACCGCGCACCCGAGGAGCTGCTGACGGCCAACCGGCCGGTCACCGACGAGGTGGTGCTGGCCGGTGAGCGGCTGCTGGCCGTGAACGTCCGGCTGACCGACCGGGACGGCGGTCCGCCGGGCTGCGTCGCCACCCTGCGGGACTCCACCGAGCTGCTGGCGCTGTCCGGGCGGGCCGAGGTGGCCCAGCGGCGGCTGCGGCTGCTGTACGACGCCGGGGTGTCGGTGGGCAGCTCGCTCGACGTGACGCGGACGGCCGAGGAGCTGGCCCAGGTGGCGGTGCCGCGGTTCGCGGACTTCGTCAGCGTCGATCTGGCCGAGGAGGTGCTGGAGGGCGACGAGCCGCCGCAGGGCCAGCCGCTCGGACAGATGCGGCGGGCGGCGTTCAAGGGCGTCCGGGAGGGCTCGCCGTTCTACCCGGTGGGCACGGTGCTGGCGGTCGTGCCCTCGACGCCGCTGGCGGGCGCGCTGGACACCGGGGAGGCCGGGCTGGAGCCGCGGCTGGCGGAGGCCGAGGCCTGGCGGGGGCAGGACCCGGAGCGCTCGGTGCAGGCGCTGGAGTACGGGGTGCACTCGCTGGTGCGGGTGCCGCTGCGGGCGCGCGGGGTGCTGCTGGGGGTGGCGCGGTTCTGGCGGGCGGACCGGCCGGAGCCGTTCGACGAGGAGGACCTGGCGCTGGCCGAGGAGCTGGTCTCGCACGCCGCGGTCTGCATCGACAACGCGCGCCGGTACACCCGCGAGCACGCGATGGCGGTGACGCTGCAGCACAGCCTGCTGCCGCGCAACCTGCCCGCGCAGAACGCGCTGGACGTGGCGCACCGGTACCTGCCGGCGCAGGCGGGGGTGGGCGGCGACTGGTTCGACCTGATCCCGCTGCCGGGCGCGCGGGTCGCGCTGGTGGTCGGGGACGTGGTGGGGCACGGCCTGCACGCGGCGGCGACGATGGGCCGGCTGCGGACGGCGATCCACAACTTCTCGACACTGGACCTGCCGCCGGACGAGTTGCTCGGGCACCTGGACGAGCTGGTGAACCGGATCGACCAGGAGGAGTCGGCGACCGGCGGGGCGGCGGCGGTCACCGGCGCGACCTGCCTGTACGCGATCTACGACCCGGTGACGCGGCGCTGCACGCTGGCCAGCGCGGGGCACCCGCCGCCGGCGCTGGTCGGTCCGGACGGCCGGGTGGAGTTCCCGGAGCTGCCGACCGGGCCGCCGCTGGGGCTGGGGGCGCTGCCGTTCACGACCGCCGAACTGGAGGTCGCCGAGGGCAGCCGGCTGGTGCTCTACACCGACGGACTGGTGGAGGACCGCGACCGGGACATCGACGAGGGGCTGGAGATGCTGCGGGCCGCGCTCACCGGGCCGCCGCGCACTCCCGAGCAGACCTGCGCGGACGTGCTGGGCGCGATGCTGCCGGCACGGCCGCAGGACGACATCGCGCTGCTGGTGGCGCAGACCCGGGCGCTGGCGTCCGACCAGGTGGCGGAGTGGGAGGTGCCGTCCGACCCGGCCGCGGTCGGGGAGGTGCGGGCGGCGGTGGCGGAGCGGCTGGCGCAGTGGGGGCTGGACGAGGCCGCGTTCGTCACCGAGCTGATCCTGAGCGAGCTGGTGACCAACGCGATCCGGTACGGGCGCGGGCCGATCCGGGTCCGGCTGCTCCGCGACCGGGCGCTGATCTGCGAGGTGTCCGACGCCAGCAGTACGTCGCCGCACCTGAAGTACGCGGCCACCACGGACGAGGGCGGGCGCGGGCTCTTCCTGGTCGCGCAGTTCGCGGACCGCTGGGGCACCCGCTACACGGCCGGCGGCAAGGTGATCTGGACCGAGCAGCCGTTGGAGTGAGGCCGGGCGCGCGGGTCGCGGTGCGGGGTGGGAAGTCGGCCGGGCCGACTTCCCACCCCTCGGTCGATCAAGCGCGCAGGGTTGATCAGGCGTGCAGAGTTGATCAGGCGTGCAGGGTTGGTCAGGCGTGCACGGCGGGGGCCAGGACGTTGACCACGTCACCGATGACGATCACGGCGGGGGGCTTGATCCGCTCCGCCTCGACGGTGGCCGCGACCGTGGCGAGGGTGGCGTCCACCCGGCGCTGGGCCGAGGTGGTGCCCTCCTGGACGACCGCCACCGGGGTGTCGGCCGGGCGGCCGCACTCGATCAGCTTGTCGGCGATCGCGCCGATCTTGTCGACGGCCATCAGCAGCACCAGGGTGCCGGTCATCCGCGCGACGGCCTCCCAGTTGGTCAGCGAGCGCTCGTCGGCCGGGCCGACGTGCCCCGAGATCACGGTGAACTCGTGCGTCATCCCGCGGTGGGTCACCGGCACGCCGGCCGAGGCCGGCACGCTGATCGAGCTGGAGATGCCCGGCACCACGGTGACCGGCAGCCCGGCCTCCGCGCAGGCCAGCAGCTCCTCGCCGCCGCGCCCGAACACGTACGGGTCGCCGCCCTTGAGCCGGACGACGAACTTGCCGGCCTTGGCGTGCTCGATGAGCGTCCGGTTGATCGCCTCCTGGGCCATGAAGCGGCCGTACGGGATCTTGGACGCGTCGATCACCTCGACGTGCTCGGGCAGCTCGGCGAGCAGCTCGCGCGGGGCGAGCCGGTCCGCGACCACCACGTCGGCGTCGGCGAGCAGCCGGCGCCCGCGCACGGTGATCAGGTCCGGGTCACCAGGACCGCCCCCGACCAGGGCGACGCTCCCCGTGCCCGGCCGCCCGGCGGCGCCCCCGACCCCGTGCGAGCGGTACTGGCGGGCGGCCAGCGAGCCGTCCCGCAGGCCGTCCACGATGGCGTCGCGCAGGGCGGCGGAGTGCCTCGGGTCGCCGGTGAGGACGGCGACGGTGGCACCCGCGTCGCGGCCGCTGGCCGGGGTCCAGGCGGTGGCGGCGGCCGCGTCGTCGCTGCGGGCGCAGAACACCCGCTCGCGCTCCGCCTCGGCGCTGACCGCGGCGTTGACCGCCGGGTCGTCGGTGGCGACCAGCGCGTACCAGCTGTCGGCCAGGTCGCCGTCCCGGTAGCGGCGCTCGTGCCAGGTGAACTCGCCGGCGTCGGCCATCGCCTGGACGGCGGGCGTGGTGGTCGGCGATATCAGGTGCAGGTCCGCGCCGGTGGCGATCAGCGCGGGGAGCCGGCGCTGGGCCACGTGGCCGCCGCCGACCACGACGACGCGGCGGCCGGCGAGCAGCAGGCCCACCGGGTACGGGGTCCGGCCCTCGGTGCCGGGGTGCGGGTTGGGCGCGGTCATGGGCAGGGCTCCTGAATCAACGTGAGGGTGCGGTGGGGGTACGGCGCGGCACCGCTCCGCGCGCCGGCGCGCCCTCGGGCCGGTTCACGGAGCGGTGCGGACGGTCGTCAGGCCTTCTCGGTGACCCCGGCGGAGTCGAACGTGGCTACATCGTGCATCGCCCGGGCCGCACTCTGCACCAGCGGCAGGGCCAGCAGGGCGCCGGTGCCCTCGCCGAGCCGCAGGTCGAGGTCGATCAGCGGACGCAGGCCGAGCTTGGCCAGCGCGGCCTGGTGGCCGGGCTCCGCCGAGCGGTGGCCGGCGATGCAGGCGGCGAGCACCTCGGGCGCGATCGCCTTGGCGGCCAGTGCCGCCGAGCCGGCGATGACGCCGTCCAGGATGACCGGGGTGCGCAGCGAGGCGGCGCCGAGCAGGAAGCCGGCGATGGCCGCGTGCTCCAGACCGCCGACGGCGGCGAGGACGCCGATCGGGTCGGCCGGGTCCGGCTGGTGCAGGGCGAGCGCGGCGCGGACGACCTCGACCTTGCGGGCGTGCGTCGCGTCGTCGATGCCGGTGCCGCGGCCGGTGACCTCGGCCGGGTCCAGCCCGGTGAAGACCGAGATCAGGGCGGCGGAGGCGGTGGTGTTGGCGATGCCCATGTCACCGGTGACCAGGGCCTTGTTGCCGGCGGCGACGAGGTCGCGGGCGGTCTCGATGCCGATCTCGACGGCCTTGAGGACCTCGTCCCGGGTCATCGCCGGGCCCTGGGTCATGTCCCCGGTGCCGGGCCTGACCTTGCGCGGCAGCAGGCCGGTGGTCCGGCCCTGCTGGATGGCGTCGGGGAGCTCGGCGGCGACGCCGACGTCGACCACGCAGACCTCGGTGCCGATCTGCTTGGCGAAGGCGTTGATCACCGCGCCGCCGGCCAGGAAGTTGCCGACCATCTGGGCGGTGACCTCCTGCGGCCAGGGGCTGACGCCCTGGGCGTGGACACCGTGGTCGCCCGCGAAGATCGCCACGCAGGCGGGCTCCGGGATCGGCGGCGGGCACTTGCGGGACAGCCCGGACAGCTGAGCGGAGATGATCTCCAGCATGCCGAGCGAGCCGGCCGGCTTGGTCATCCGCTTCTGGCGGTCCCAGGCCTCGCCGAGGGCCTTGGCGTCGAGCGGGCGGATGCCGCGCAGGGTCTCGGAGAGCAGGCTGTGCGGCTCCTCGCCGGGCAGCGCGCGGTTGCCGTACTGCTCCTCGTGGACGACCCAGGAGAGCGGGCGCTTTTTGGCCCAGCCCTGCTGCTGGAGCTCCGGTTCGTCCGGGAACGCGTCGACGTAGCCGACGCAGAGGTAGGCGACGACCTCCAGGTGCTCGGGCAGGCCGAGCTCGCGAACCATCTCCTCCTCGTCGAAGAAGCTCACCCAGCCGACGCCGAGGCCTTCGGCGCGGGCGGCCAGCCAGAGGTTCTCGACGGCCAGGGCGGCCGAGTAGGGGGCCATCTGGGGCTGGGTGTGCCGGCCGAGGGTGTGGCGGCCGCCGCGGGTGCGGTCGGCGGTGACCACGATGTTGACGGGCGTTTCGAGGATCGCCTCGATCTTGATTTCCTTGAACTGCTTGGCCCGGCCCTTGGGGAGCGAGTCGGCGTAGGCCTCGCGCTGGCGCTCGGCCAGTTCGTGCATCTTGCGACGGGTCTTGGCCGAGCGGATCACGACGAAGTCCCAGGGCTGGGAGTAGCCGACGCTGGGCGCGGTGTGGGCGGCCTCCAGGACGCGGATCAGCACCTCGTGCGGAATCTGGTCCGGGCGGAAGCCGTTGCGGATGTCGCGGCGCTCGCGGATCACCTGGTGGACGGCCTCGCGGCCGACGTCGTCGTAGCCGGGGGCGGCCGGGCCACGCGGCTCGGCGGGCTCCTCCGCGGGCTCCTCGGTGACGGGCTCCTCGGTGACGGGCTCCTCGGTGACGGGCTCGGCGGCTTCGGCGGGGTCGGCCGCCTCGGCGGGCTCCGCGGCCTCGGCGCTTCCGGCCTCCGCGTCGGGGGCGGCGGCGTCGGCCCCGGCGGCCTCGGGCTCGGTCTCGGCGGCCGACTGCTCCGCAGGGGCCTCGGGGACCTCTGGGGCCTCTGCGGCCTCAGGGACCTCCGCGGCGGCCTCGGGAGCCGCTTCGGGCTCCACCGGCTCCGCCACGGCGGCGGGCTCGACGACAACCTCCTCCGGGCCCGGAGCCGCAGCGGCGGCCTCCGCCGGGGCCTCCTGCGACTGCTCGGGCTCCGCGACGGCGACGGCGACGGCCTGGCCGGACGGCATCTCGCCGGTGCCGACGGCGGTCTCGGCGGACTCCTCGGCGGCGGCCTCGACGCCCGTCCCGGCGGCGGCCTCGGCCGGGCTCCCGCCCTCGGCGGGGGCCTGGCCGTCGGTGACGACCGGCGCCTGCTCGACGGCGTCCGGCTCCTGGGCGGCCGGCACCGGCTCGGCCGCGGGCTGCTCGACAGCGGGCTGCTCAACGGCGACCGGCTCGACGGCGACCAGCTCAACGGCGGGCTGCTCCGGGGCGGTGTCCGGCACCGGCTCGGCGGCGGGCGCCTGGGTCTGCTCGGCGACCGCTATGGGGACGGCGTGCCGGCCCTCGCCCTCCGCGACGGCCTGGACCGGCTCGGTGCCCTCGACCTGCGGGAGGCCGTGCGGGGTCGGTGCGGCGAGGAAGGCGGAGATCCGGCGGGGCTGACCGGCCTGGGCGGCCGGCTGCTGCGGCGCGGCCTGGGCGGCGTCGGGCGCCTGCGCCTCGACGGCCACGGGCTCGGCGACGGCGGGCTCGACGGCAGTGACCTGCTCGACGGCGACCGGCTCGGCGGCGACGGCCTCGGCGGGCAGGGCTTCGGTCTGCTCGGCGACCGGCACCTGCACCGGCACCTGCTCCACGACGGCCGCGGGCTCCACGACGGCGTCGGCGGCCGGCGCCGCGACGGGCGCCTCGGCGATCAGCCCGGCGTCGGCGACCGGAGCGGCCACCTCCACCGCGCCCACCGGCTGCGCGGCCGGTTCGGCGTACTGCGGGGCCTGCGGGGCCTCCTGGGCCGGCGGCACGGCCTGCGGCGGCTGGACCGGGGCCATCGGCTGCTGCGCCGGCTGGGCCTGCGCGGGCGCGGTGGCCTGCGGCTCCGGCTGCCCGGCGAAGACCGGGATGCCGTGCGCGGGCGTGCCGCCCTGCGACGGGCCGCGGTCGGCGAGCGAGCGCACCGGGACCTGGCCGGTCATCAGCGAGGGGTCCGGGATCGGGGGCCCGGCGTGCAGCGGGCGGCGGGGCTGCTGAGCCGCCGTCAGCTGGTCCTGGCCCTGCGCCTGGAGCGGCGGCTGGACCTGCTGCGGCACCGCGGCCTGGAGCGGCACCGGCTGCGGCTGGACCTGCTGGGCGGCCGGGTCGGCCGCGCCGAGGACCGGCGGCTCCAGCGGCGGCCAGGACGGCTCGACCGGCGTACCGGGAGCGGCCTGCTGCTCGGCGCTCTGCTCACCGGGAGCGGCCTGCTGCTCGGCGCTCTGCTCACCGGGAGCGGCCGCCAGCGGCTCGCCCCAGGAACCCTGCGGACCGGGCATCAGCAGGACGTCGTCCTCGTCGTCGAGGGGGTCCGGCTGGTCCGGCTGGTCCAGGAAGTGGAACGCGGGGCGCGGGGCGCCCTGATCGACCCCCCAGCCCTCGCCGGGCGCCTGGACGCCGTAGCCGGGCACGCCGAGCGGCTGCGGCTGACCGCCGGGGCCCTGCGCGGGAAACATACCGATGCCCTGGCCCACCGCTCCGGGCAGGCCGTTCCCCGGCGCCGCCGGGTTCGGGATCAGGCCGCCGTCCGGTGCGACGCCGTGCCCCGGCGCGACAGTGGAGACGCCCTCCGGGCCGCCGAGAGGGTCGGGCCCGGCGAGCAGGTGCTCCGGCAGTCCCTCGTTCGGAACGTGGCCGCCATCGGTCATGTCAAAGCTCCTTCCAGGCCGCTGCCGCGCCCTTGGCGACGCGATCACCGACCGCAGCGCCCATCCGCACGGGCCGGGCCCTGGAACCGGACCCGCCCCTCAACCACATGCGGCCGCCGCGCCGAGGCGCTGCGGCCGAATTCCTTCCGGCGCGCTGCGGCACCCCGGCCCGCGCACCACCCGGGTGGGGAGGCGCGCCATCTGAGACAACGACAAGGCGGGGCAACCGGCAACGACCGCACCGGACCCTACGGCATTCTCCAGGTCCGGCACGCGGCCCGTCGAATTGCCCACACTCCGAGCCGTTCCGGGTTGCACCGCGTCAAAAAGGCGACAAACCGACCGGATCGGGCGGGCCCCCGGACGCCGCAGCCGTCCCGGACGCCACACTACCGGCCCGGCGCCGCCACCTCTCGAATCGGTGTCCGGATGCGACCTGGATCACCGCCGGACCCCGCAATCGCCACCGGGGCGGCCGGGCGACGGCACCCGGTCTTCACACGATCTGCTCACCCCAGAGCAGGAGCACGCCGGGCTCGCCCGCCGCGAGCCCCAGGCCGCCGTCCGCCCCGACCGGGCGCAGCGGCGCGGACTGGAGCAACGCGCCGTCGGCGCGGTAGCCGGCCCCGGTGACGGCGCGGCGGATCTCCTCGGCCTCGGCGAGGGTGCGGGCCACCGCCGCGAAGCGCTCGGGCCGGCGGGCCAGGACGGCGCGCACCACGGCGATGCCGCCGGCCTCGACGACGGCCGCGTCGGGCTCCGGCAGGCCGCCGAGCACCTCGGGGCCGGAGCCGTGGACGGTCTCCACCTCGACGCCGAAGCGGCGGGCGTTGACCGTCAGCCGGGCGCAGGCGGAGCGGGAGGCCTCGACCGCGACGACGGCCGCGCCGAACCGGGCGGCCTCCACGGCGAGGGCGCCGCTGCCCGCGCCGACCGACCAGACCAAGTCCCCCGGACGGACACCCAGACGGGCCAGTACGAGGGCGCGCGCGTGCGCGGGCAGCGCCTCCGGCGCGCCGGGCGCGTCGTCCGCGCGCCCGGCGCCCGTGTAGGCGTCGCCGGGGAGCGCCCAGCCGCGGTCCGGGCCGGGGTAGCCGACCGGGCGGCCGGCCAGCCAGCCGGCCGCCTCGCCCACCGCGCCCGCCTGCGGACCGCCGCCGTTGCCGCCGATGACCAGCACCACGTTGGGGTCGCGCCAGATGTGGTCGGCGACCCGGTCGGAGGTGAGGACGGTGACGTCCTCCTCGGGGGTGCCGAGGGCCTCGCAGACCACGAAGGTGCGGTGCACCCCGCGCAGCATCAGGGCGAGTTCGCTCGGTCCGGCGCCGGGTGCGGTGAGCACGGCGACCTTGGCGTTGGCCCGGCAGATGTTGGCGGCCCGGCGCAGCCGTCCGCCGTGGGCGCTGACCACCTGGGCGTCCTCCCAGGGCATGCCGGCCCGGGCGAAGGCGACGGCGACCGAGGAGACGGCGGGCAGGACTTCGAGTTCGAGGCCGTACTCGGGGCGGCGCAGGGTGCGCACGACGCCGAAGAAGCCCGGGTCGCCCTCGGCCACCACCACGGCGGCGCCGCGGTGTTCGGCGATCCGGCGGGCCGCCAGCCCGACGTTGCCGAGCACGAGCCGCTCCGCGCTCGGGGGCACCGGGAGGGCGTTGAGCTGGTAGGGGGCGCCGGCCACGAGGGTGGCCGCGGCGAGTGCCGCGCCGGCGGCCTCGGTCAGCGGGGTGCCGTCCCACCCGATGACCGTGATCCGGTCAGCCATCTGCGGCCGTTCTCCCTCGCCTCGGTGCGCCGACATGCCGCGCCCGCTTACGGCGCCGAGGGAGAGGCTACCGGGTGCGTTCCCCTCGGCGCCGACTTCTCGCACACATGTCCGCCGTTCGTCGGCCGCCGCTCCCCCGCCGGTCACCGCGCGGCCCACCGGTCACCGTGCGCCGGCTGGTCACCGTGCGGCCCGCCCGGGCCCGGACGGCGGCGGGTCAGTCGCGCAGGACGTAGCGGTGGTCGTCGTGCCAGGCGCTCTCCGGCTCCGCCGGGTTCTCCATGTCCTCGGGGAGCAGGCTCCACAGGATGAGGTCGCTGCGGCTCTCGGCCGCGCTCCGGTGGCCGGACGGCACCTCCGCGGTGTGCGTACCGGCTCCGACGGACTCGGCCGGTTCGCCGCGCACTATCCAGGCGCTGCGCAGCACGCCCTCGCTGATGGCGCCGACCTTCTGGGCGACCTGCTGGGCGGCGGTGTTGCCGGCGGCGGTGCGCATCTCCAGGCGCAGGAAACCGCGGTCCTCGAACAGCCACTGGGCGGTGCCCAGGACGGCCTCGGGCGCGTAGCCCTCGCCGCGCGCCCAGGGGGCGGTGACGTAGGCGATCTCGGTGGAGCGCAGCCGCCAGTCGGTGTTGCGCAGCTCGACCAGGCCGACCAGGCGCTGGGTGAGGTGTTCGGTGACGGCGAAGACGATGCCGCGGCCGGCCGCCCGGTGGGCGGGGGCGAGGGTGCGGGCGAGTTCGGCGGCGTAGGCCTCGGTGAAGGGGTACGGGAGGTCGGTCCAGGCGAGGACGAGTTCGTCGGCCGTCATCGCGGCGAGGCCGGGGGCGTCGTTCTCCGCAAGGGGGCGCAGCAGCAGCCGCTCGGTGCTGATGGCGGTCTCGGGGAAGCTCGCTGCCATGCCGTCTCTCCTCGCCGGTCGTGGACACACCGTACGCCTCACCGGTACCCCGGATGTCGCGCGGTGCGCGGACCGCACGACGGTACGTCAGAACGCGGTCTGTCAGGGCGTCACTGGTGCATACTGCCCGACCGGGCCCTCGCCGAGGTGCGGCGGGGGCCCGGTCGTGGACGTGCGGTTCGGTGGTGCCGGTGGGGCCTCCGGTCAGAACGCCGGGATGACGGAACCCTTGAAGGTGTCGTCGATGTACTTCTTGACCTCGGCGGAGTGGAGCAGCTCGGCGAGCTTCTTGACCCGGGGGTCGTTCTCCTTGCCCTGCTTGACCGCGAGGATGTTGGCGTAGGGGTTGCCCTCGGCCTTCTCCAGCAGCAGCGAGTCGCCGGCGGGCTTGAGGCCGGCGTCGAGGGCGTAGTTGCCGTTGATCACGGCGGCGTCGAGGTCGTCGATGGAGCGGGGCAGCTGGGCGGCCTCCAGCTCCTTCCACTTGAGGTTCTTCGGGTTGCCGGTGATGTCCTGCGGGGTCGCGGCGGTGCCGACGCCGGCCTTGAGGGTGATCACGTTGTTGTCGGCGAGCAGCTTGAGCGCGCGGCCCTCGTTGGTGGCGTCGTTGGGCAGGCCGACGGTGGCGCCGTCCTTGAGGTCGCCGATGGCCTTGACCTTCTTCGAGTACACGCCCAGCGGCTCCAGGTGGACCGGCTCGACGGAGACGATCTGGGTGCCGTGCTTCTTGTTGAAGTCCTCCAGGTACGGCACGTGCTGGAAGTAGTTCGCGTCGGCCGAGCCGTCCTGCACCGCGGTGTTGGGGGTCACGTAGTCGGTGACCTCCTTGATGGTGAGCTTGAGGCCGGCCTTGTCCGCGAGGTTGTCCTTGACGAACTTCAGGATCTGCCCGTGCGGGGTGGGGCTGGCGACCACGGTGAGCGGGGCGTTCGGGTCGGAGGAGCCGGACGAGCCGGAGCTTCCGCAGGCGGCCAGCGAGAGGGCGATGCCGGCCGTGGCGAGGACGCTGGTGAACTTCAGGGCGTTGCGCACGAAAAGTGCCTTTCTGCGTGATACGGGGAGCCGGGTCCGGAATCGGACGCCGGGAGGTCTAGAGGGCGACGAGGTCCTCGTCGGGGGCGGCCGGGGTCGTGCCGCGCGGGCGGAGCAGGCGGGTCCGGCCGCCGGTGCGCCCGCGGTTGGCGAGCCGGCCCACGGCCCAGTCGCCGAGCAGCTGCACCAGGGTCACGATGATCACCAGCTCCGCGACGATGATCCACATGAAGGCGGTCTCGAAGCGGAAGTACCCGTAGTTGATGGCAAGGGTGCCGAGGCCCCCGCCGCCGACCACGCCGGCCATCGCGGAGTAGCTGATCAGCGTGATGACCGTGGTGGTGACGGAGGCGGTCAGGCCGGGCAGCGACTCCGGGAGCAGGGCCTTGCGGACGATGGTCCAGGTGGAGGCGCCCATGGCCTGCAGCGCTTCGACCAGGCCGCGGTCGACCTCGCGCAGGGAGGTCTCGACCAGCCGGGCGAAGAAGGGGATCGCGCCGATGGTGAGCGGCACGGTCGCGGCCTCCCAGCCGATGGAGGTGCCGACCAGCCAGCGGGTGAAGGAGATCAGGGCGATCATCAGGATGATGAACGGCACCGAGCGGACGATGTTCACGATCGCGCCGAGCACCTTGTTGACCGGCCGGTTCTGCAGCAGCCCGCCCTTGTCGGTGAGCACCAGCAGGACGCCGAGCGGCAGGCCGAGCAGGACGGTGCCGGCGGTGGCGACGCCGACCATCTGGAGGGTCTCCCAGGTGGCGGGCCACATCAGTTCCTGCATCTGGTCCCAGGTCATGCCACCGCTCCGCTCGCCTTGTCGATGCCGGTCGTGTCGAGCACGTCCACCTGCAGGCCCTGCTCGCGCAGGAACCCGATCGGCACCACGTTGTCCTGGTGGCCGCCGGGGAGTTCGACCCGCATCCGGCCGACCATGCGGCCGGCGATGGTCTCGACGGCGGCGCCGAGGATGTTGATGTCGATCTGGTACGTGCGGGCGAGCTGGGAGACGAAGGGCTGGGCGGAGCTGTCGCCCTGGAAGGTGATCTCCAGCACGGTGCGGCCGGGGTGGCCGGTGCCGAACTCGCTGAGCGGGAAGAGCTCGCGGGCGAGTTCCGAGCCGGGCTTGGCCAGCAGGTCGGTGAGCTCGCCGGACTCGACCACCCGGCCGCCGCGCATCAGGGCGGCGGAGTCGCAGACGGACTTGATGACGTCCATCTCGTGGGTGATCAGCAGGACGGTCAGGCCGAGCTGCTGGTTGAGGTCGCGCAGCAGCTTGAGGATCGAGCGGGTGGTCTCCGGGTCGAGGGCCGAGGTGGCCTCGTCGGAGAGCAGCACCTTGGGGTCGCCGGCGAGGGCGCGGGCGATGCCGACGCGCTGCTTCTGGCCGCCGGAGAGCTGGCCGGGGTAGCTGCGGGCCTTGTCGCCGAGGCCGACCAGGTCGAGCAGTTCGGCGGCCTTGCGGCGGCGCTCGGTGCGGTCCAGGCCGACGATCTCCAGCGGGAGCTCGACGTTCTGCTGCACGGTGCGGGAGGCGAGCAGGTTGAAGTGCTGGAAGACCATGCCGATCCGGCGGCGTGCCTCGCGCAGTTCCTTGCCGGCCCGGTTCTCACCGCCCGCGAGCGCGGTGAGCTCGACGCCGTCCACGGTGACGGTGCCGGAGCTGGGGCGCTCCAGCATGTTGACGCAGCGGATGAGGGTGGACTTGCCGGCGCCGCTGGTGCCGACGACTCCGTAGACCTCGCCGGGGCGCACGTGCAGGTCGACGCCGGCGAGGGCGGTCACCTCGCGGCCGCGGGAGCGGTAGACCTTGGTGAGGTCCGTGGTGGTGATCACAGCTGCTTCCGTGGGTCGGGGGCGGACGGCGTGGAGCCGCCGGACCGGGTTGCGGTCGGCGGGACGGACGGCGTCGCACCGGGGGGATCCGGACCTGCCACCCCTTGATCGTCGCCGCTGGGCGGCCGGGCCGCGCGACGGCGTGGCCCTAACGAGTCATCAGGGACGACCGCCGGCCCGTGGCCGGGCAGGCGGACGGAGCGGGTGGTGCTCCACAGGCTGGGGCGTGCTCGCACTGACGGGAGCAGGCCGGGTCTCGCTTCGGGGCGCGAGGGGGAGGGCCCCGGCCGACGGCCGGGGAGGGGACGGTGGCCCTCAGCGGTGACACATTCGACGACACATGGCGCGCTCACCTGCCGGCAGGGTGCCGGTGGGGGTCCATTTCGTCGTCGCAGTCATGTGAGCCAGTAAATCAGAAGGTTCGACTTCGTCCCAACTATTCGGATTCGCTGTCCGCAATACGGACAGCAACCCCTGTGAGCTGCTGCGATGCACCTCGGCGCCGCCCCCGGATCGTCCGGATGATGGCGGCGCCGGGTAACGGCGACGGCGCGGGGCTCAGGCGGTCGCGGCGAGCGGCGCCACCGCGGGCTTCTCCAGGTGGACCAGGCCCGGCCCGCCGTCGACCTGCTCGACGGCGGTCTGGCGGTAGCCCTGACGGGTGTAGAGGCGCAGGTTGCCCAAGCTGCGGTGGCCCGTGAACAGGCGGTACGCCGTCACGGGGCGGCCGTCGGCGGCGAGGCGGCGCTCCAGGGCCTCCAGCAGGCGGCCGCCGAGGCCGTGGCGCTGCATCCGGGGGTGGACGACCAGGCGCCCTATCCGGCCGATGCCGTCGGGGCCGATCCGGCCGCGGACGGTGCCGACCACCTCGTCACCGAGCCGGGCGACCAGGACGTACTGCTCGGTGAGCTCCTCGCGCAGGCTCTCCAGGGTCTGCGTCAGCGGCTCCAGGCTCCAGTCGCCGTACAGCTCGGCCTCGCTCTGGTAGCCGAGGTACTGCAGCTTGAGGATCTGCTCCGCGTCCTCGGTGTCCGCCACCGAGATGATCACGCTCATGCCCATGTGCTGGGGCCTCCCCATCGTCGTGCCCGGCGCGCAGAGTGAGGGTGTCGCACCGGATGCCCTGCCGGAGATGTCCCGGCCGGGGATCGGTCCTGGCCGGGGGTGGCGCACGAACGCGCCCGTCGGGCGGCCCGGTGGGGCCACGGCGACGGCGACGCGCTCACGCTCAGTATCCGAGTGATCGCGCCGCCGTCAAGAGCCGCGTTCGCCAGCGCTCTACCCGCGCGTCAGCTGCTCTCAACCTTCCGGCCGTACGACGTGGCGAGGGTCACGTCGTACGGCCGGGCCGACGGCCGCGGGCCCGGGCCGGCTACGGATAGCGCTCGGCGTGCAGAACGGCCCGCAGGCAGGCGAGGCAGCGGGACCGGGTGGGGCCGATCGAGCCGCGCGGCATGCCGAGCCGCGCGGAGAGCTCGCGGTAGGTCGGCGGCGGGTCCTCGGCGAGGGCGGCGACGAGCTGCGGGCAGCGGCCCGGCAGGGCGGCCACCGCCGCCCGGACGGCGCGGCGCCGCAGCGCGGCGAGGACCTCGTCCTCGGCGGACGGGACGACGGGAAGGATGGTGCACATACCGTGCATGACCTGCTCCGGGCCGGGCCGGTTACGGCCGACCGGGCGTGAGCACCCGAAGGGGGCGCGGCGCTCGATCCGCCACGCCCCTTCGAGGGGTACCGCTTCGGGGGTGTCAGCCCTGGACCCACTCCTCCTGGAGCGCCAGGTCGTCCTTCACCTCGGCGAGCTGGACGGCCACCGCCGAGGGGGCCGTGCCGCCGCGGCCGTTGCGCGAGGCGATCGCGCCGTGGACGCTGAGCACCGAGCGGACGTCGGGCGTCAGGTGCTCGGAGATCCGCGCGAACTGCTCGTCCGTCAGGTCGGAGAGCTCGATGCCCTGCTGCTCGCAGACCTTGACGCAGGCACCTGCGACCTCGTGCGCGACCCGGAACGGCACGCCCTGCTTGACCAGCCACTCGGCGATGTCGGTGGCGAGCGAGAAGCCCGCCGGGGCGAGCTCCTCCAGCCGGTCCCGGTGCACGGTGAGGGTGGCCATCATGCCGGTGAAGGCCGGCAGCAGCACCTCCAGCGTGTCGCAGGAGTCGAAGACCGGCTCCTTGTCCTCCTGGAGGTCCCGGTTGTAGGCGAGCGGCAGCGCCTTCAGCGTCGCCAGCAGGCCGGTCAGGTTTCCGATCAGCCGGCCGGACTTGCCGCGGGCCAGCTCGGCGATGTCCGGGTTCTTCTTCTGCGGCATGATCGAGGAGCCGGTGGAGAAGGCGTCGTGCAGGGTGATGAAGCCGAACTCCTTGGTGTTCCAGATGATCACCTCCTCCGCGATCCGGGAGAGGTTGATCCCGATCATCGCGGTGACGAAGGCGAACTCGGCGACGAAGTCGCGCGAGGCCGTCCCGTCGATGGAGTTGCCGACCGAGCCCCGCTCGAAGCCGAGGTCGGCGGCGACCGCCTGCGGGTCGAGGCCGAGCGAGGAACCGGCCAGCGCACCGGAGCCGTACGGGGAGACGGCGGTGCGCACGTCCCACTGGCGCAGCCGCTCGGCGTCCCGGCCGAGGGCGTGCACGTGCGCGAGGACGTGGTGGGCGAAGAGCACCGGCTGCGCGTGCTGGAGGTGGGTGCGCCCCGGCATGGCGGTGTGCGGGTGCTCCTCGGCCAGGCCGACCAGGGCGTGCTGGAGGTCCAGGATCAACCCGCCGATGATCCGGGCGTGGTCGCGCAGGTACATCCGGAACAGCGTGGCGATCTGGTCGTTGCGCGAGCGGCCGGCCCGCAGCTTGCCGCCCAGGTCGGCGCCGAGCCGCTCCAGCAGGCCGCGCTCCAGCGCGGTGTGGACGTCCTCGTCGGCGACGGTGCCGGTGAAGGTGCCGGCCTCGACGTCGGCGAGCAGCTGGTCCAGCCCGGCGAGCATGCCGTCGAGTTCCTCGGCGCTGAGCAGCCCGGCCTTGTGCAGGACGCGGGCGTGGGCCTTCGAGCCGGCGATGTCGTACGGCGCGAGGCGCCAGTCGAAGTGCACCGAGGCGGAGAGCCTGGCGAGCGCCTCGGACGGGCCGTCGGCGAAGCGCGCGCCCCAGAGGCGCAGCTCAGGAGAGTTACTGGCGGCGGTCTGGTCGGCAGGCATCGCTGGGCTCCTTACAAGGTGGCGGGTCGGGGGCGGCCCCGGCCGCGAGGGGGCGCGGCCGGGGCCCGGCAGGTGGTCGGACGACCGGGCGGTCGGCTCAGCCGAGGTCGCGGCGGGCGGCGATCTTCGAGGACATCCCGAAGATCTCGATGAAGCCCTTGGACATCGACTGGTCGAAGGTGTCGCCGGTGTCGTAGGTGGCGAGGTTGAAGTCGTACAGCGACTGGTCGGACTTGCGGCCGTCGACGACGGCCCGGCCGGCGTGCAGCACCATCCGGATCTCTCCGGTGACGTGCTGGTTGGCCTCGTTGACGAAGCCGTCCAGCGCCCGCTTCAGCGGGGAGAACCAGAGGCCGTCGTAGACCAGCTCGGCCCAGCGCTGCTCCACCTGCCGCTTGTAGCGGGCGAGTTCGCGCTCGACGGTGACGTTCTCCAGGGCCTGGTGGGCGGTGATCAGGGCGATCGCGCCGGGGGCCTCGTAGATCTCCCGGGACTTGATGCCGACCAGTCGGTCCTCGACCATGTCGAGCCGGCCGATGCCCTGGGCCCCGGCCCGCTTGTTGAGCTCCTCGATGGCCTGCAGGACGGTCACCTTGCGGCCGTCGATGGCGACCGGGACGCCGGCGTCGAAGGTGATGACCACCTGGTCGGCCTCGCGCGGGGTGGCCGGGTTCTGGGTGTACTCGTAGACGTCCTCGATCGGGGCGTTCCAGATGTCCTCCAGGAAGCCGGTCTCGACGGCGCGACCGAAGACGTTCTGGTCGATCGAGTACGGGGACTTCTTGGTGGTGGCGATCGGCAGGCCCTTGGCCTCGGCGAAGGCGATCGCCTTGTCCCGGGTCATCGCGTAGTCGCGGACCGGGGCGATGCACTTCAGCTGGGGGGCCAGCGACTGGATGCCGACCTCGAAGCGGACCTGGTCGTTGCCCTTGCCGGTGCAGCCGTGGGCGACGGTGGTGGCGCCGTGCTTCTGCGCGGCGGCGACCAGGTGCTTGACGATGGCCGGCCGGGAGAGGGCCGACACCAGCGGGTACTGGCCCTGGTACAGGGCGTTGGCCTTGATGGCCGGGAGGCAGTACTCGTCGGCGAACTCGTCGCGGGCGTCCGCGACCTCGGCCTCGACGGCGCCGCAGTCCAGCGCCCGCTGGCGGATGACCTCCAGGTCCTCGCCGCCCTGGCCGACGTCGACGGCGACGGCGATGACCTCGGCGCCCGTCTCCTCGGCGATCCAGCCGATGCAGACGGACGTGTCCAGACCGCCCGAGTAGGCGAGTACGACGCGCTCGGTCACGGCTTTCTCCTTCACAACAGTGCGAACAGGCTTACGGCGATAGGCATAAGTATGCACTACACCGTATGGATTTCAAAACCCCTGCCGAGGAACGGGCGAACCGGGGTCACGGGGCGGTGCGTCGGGCGGGCGGAACGGAGCGGGCCCGGGTCGGCCGGGCCCGGCCGAGGGCTACTGGGCCTTGGCCTGGGCGAGCTGCATCAGGTGGTCGGCGAGGGCCTGGCCGCCGGAGGGATCGCGGCTGATCAGCAGGACGGTGTCGTCCCCGGCGATGGTGCCGATGATCTCGAAGACCTCGGCCTGGTCGATCGAGGAGGCCAGGAACTGGGCCGCGCCCGGCGGGGTCCGCAGGACGACGAGGTTGCCGGAGGCGGTGGCGGAGACCATGAGCTCGCCGGCCAGCCGGGCCATCCGGCCCTCGCTGGCCGACTCCCCCATCGGTGCGCGCGGCGTGCGGTCGCCGCCCTCGGCCGGGACGGCGTAGATGAGCGCGCCGTCCCGGTTGCGGATCTTCACCGCTCCCAGCTCGTCCAGGTCCCGGGAGAGGGTGGCCTGGGTGACCACCAGTCCGTCGTCGGCGAGCAGCTTGGCGAGCTGGCTCTGCGAGCGCACGGGCTGGCGGGTGAGCAGGTCCACGATTCGCCGGTGGCGCGCGGTGCGGGTCTGCGGGACCTGCGGCGTCGGACCGGCGGCGGGCTGGTCGGCGTGGGGAACGGTCATGTGATTATTCTCCCGGACTACGCTCGGCTCGCATCGGCCGGGGCGTTCTCCCGCACCGTCCGGAGGATCTCCGGCAGCGCGGCCAGGAAGGCGTCCGCGTCCTGCTCGGTGAGCACCAGCGGGGGCGCGAGCCGGACGGCGTCCGGGACGGCGGCGTTGACCAGGAAGCCGGCCTCCTGGGCGGCGGCCTGGACCTTCGCGGCCACCGGCGCGGTCAGCACGATGCCGAGCAGCAGGCCGGCCCCGCGCACGTGCGAGACCAGCGGGTCGCCGATCGCCTCGACCCCGTGCCGCAGCCGCTCACCGATCTTGCGGACGTGCTCCAGCAGGCCCTCGGACTCGATGGTGTCGAGCACCGCGAGAGCCGCCGCCGCGACCACCGGATTGCCGCCGAAGGTGGTGCCGTGCTGGCCCGGGGTGAGCAGCTCGGCGGCCTCCCCGAACGCGAGCACGGCGCCGATCGGCAGCCCGCCGCCGAGTGCCTTGGCGAGGGTGACCACGTCCGGCTCGACGCCCTCGACGGCCTGGTGGGCGAACCAGTACCCGGTGCGGCCGATGCCGGTCTGGATCTCGTCCAGGACGAGCAGGGTGCCGGTGGCCCGGGTGATCTCGCGGGCGGCCCGCAGGTAGCCGTCGGGCAGCGGGATCGCGCCGTTCTCGCCCTGGATCGGCTCCAGGAAGACGGCCGCGGTCTCCACGGTCACGGCCGCGCGCAGCGCCTCGACGTCACCGAAGGGGACGTGGGTGACCTCGCCGGGCAGCGGCAGGAACGGCTCCTGCTTGGCGGGCTGGCCGGTGAGCGCGAGGGCGCCCATCGTCCGGCCGTGGAAGCCGCCCTGGAGGGCGACCACATGGGTGCGGCCGGTCCGTCGGCTGATCTTGAACGCGGCCTCGTTGGCCTCGGCGCCGGAGTTGCAGAAGAACACCCGGCCGTCCCGGCCCGAGAGCGTCAGCAGCCGCTCGGCCAGCGCGATGGTCGGCTCGGCCATGAAGAGGTTGGAGACGTGGCCGAGGGTCGAGATCTGCCGGGTGACGGCCTCGACGACCGCCGGGTGGCCGGTGCCGAGGGCGTTGACGGCGATGCCGCCGAGCAGGTCGGTGTACTCCTTGCCGTCGGCGTCCCACAGCTTGGCGCCCTCGCCGCGGACCAGCGGGATCCGCGGGGTGCCGTAGTTGTCGGTGAAGGCGTGCTGCCAGCGGTCGGTGAGCCGCTCGTTGCCGGTCGGCTGCGCGCTGCCGCTGTGCTGTGCGTCGGTCGTCATGCCAGTCCCCCGGTCACGGTCGCTTCGTCGTCCGGCACGACCATCGTGCCGATGCCCTCGTCGGTGAAGATCTCCAGCAACAGGCTGTGCTGCACCCGGCCGTCCAGGACGCGGGCGGTGCCCACGCCGGAGCGGACGGCCCGCAGGCAGCCCTCCATCTTGGGGAGCATGCCGCTGGCCAGCTCGGGCAGCAGCTCCTCCAGCTCGGTCGCGCTGAGCTGGCTGATCACGTCGTCGGAGTGCGGCCAGTCGGCGTACAGGCCCTCGACGTCGGTGAGGACGACGAGCATCTCGGCGCCGAGCGCCACCGCGAGGGCGGAGGCGGCGGTGTCGGCGTTGATGTTGTAGACGTGCCCGTCGGTGCCCCGGGCGATCGAGGAGATCACCGGGATCCGGCCGTCGGCGATCAGCGCCTTCACCGCGCCGGCCTCGATGTTGACGATGTCGCCGACCAGGCCGATGTCGACCTGCTCGCCGTCGACCACCGCGTACCGCTTGACGGCGGTCATGGTGTGGGCGTCCTCGCCGGTCATGCCGACCGCGAACGGGCCGTGGCCGTTGAGCAGCCCGACCAGTTCGCGCTGGACCTGGCCGGCCAGCACCATCCGGACCACGTCCATGGTCTCGGGAGTGGTGACCCGCAGGCCGTTGGTGAACGAGGACTCCAGGCCGAGCTTGTCGAGCTGGGCGCTGATCTGCGGGCCGCCGCCGTGGACCACGACGGGGTGCAGACCGGCGTAGCGCAGGAAGACGACGTCCTGGGCGAACGCCGCCTTGAGGCTCTCGTCCACCATGGCGTTGCCGCCGAACTTCACGACGACGGTCTTGCCGTGGAAGCGCTCCAGCCAGGGCAGCGCCTCGATCAGCGTCATGGCCTTGGGCAACGCGGTGTTGTTGCGGGCCTGTTCGCCCTTGGGTGCGATCTGCACGTGTGTGGTCCCCGGCTCGGTCGGCAGGTGCGGCTGTGGCGGCTGTCAGCGGCTGTCAGGTGGAGTAGGCGCTGTTCTCGTGCACGTAGTCGGCGGTGAGGTCGTTGGTCCACACCGTCGCGGCGGCCTCGCCGGCGTTCAGACGGGCGGTGATGACGATCTCCCGGCCGGTCATGTCGACGAGGTCGCGGTCCTCCCCGACGCTGCCGTCCCGGCAGACCCAGACGCCGTTGATGGCGACGTCGAGGCGGTCCGGGTCGAAGGCGGCGTCGGTGGTGCCGATCGCGGCCAGCACCCGGCCCCAGTTCGGGTCCTCGCCGTGGAGGGCGCACTTGAGCAGGTTGTTGCGGCTGATGACCCGGGCGACGCCGACGGCCTCCGCCTCGGTGGCGGCGTCGGTGACGTCGATCCGGATGTCCTTGCTCGCGCCCTCGGCGTCACCGATCAGCTGCCGCGCGAGGTCGGCGCAGACGGTGCGGACGGCCTCGTCGAACCCGGCCTGCTCCGGGGTGATGCCGGAGGCGCCGGAGGCGAGCAGCAGCACCGTGTCGTTGGTCGACATGCAGCCGTCGGAGTCGATCCGGTCGAAGGTGGTGCGGGTGGCGGCGCGCAGCGAGACGTCCAGGGCGGCGGCATCGAGCGCGGCGTCGGTGGTCAGGACGACCAGCATGGTGGCGAGGCCGGGGGCGAGCATGCCGGCGCCCTTGGCCATGCCGCCGACCGTCCAGCCGTCCTTCGTCACCTGGGCGGTCTTGTGGACGGTGTCGGTCGTCTTGATGGCGATCGCGGCGGCCTCGCCACCGGCGGCGTCGAGCTGCCCGGCGGCGAGGGCGACACCGGGCAGCAGGATGTCCATCGGCAGGCGCAGGCCGATCAGGCCGGTGGAGGCGACGGCGATCTCGCCGGCGTTGAGCCCCAGCTCCTCGGCGGCCCTCTCGGCGGTGGCGTGGGTGTCCTGGAAGCCGAGCGGGCCGGTGCAGGCGTTGGCGCCACCGGAGTTGAGGACGACGGCGGAGACCTGACCGCCCTTGAGGACCTGCTCCGACCAGAGCACGGGCGCGGCCTTGACCCGGTTGCTGGTGAAGACTCCGGCGGCGGCCAGCGACGGGCCGTCGTTGACGACGAGGGCGAGGTCGGGGGTGCCGGAGTCCTTGATCCCGGCGGTGACGCCGGCGGCCCGGAAGCCCTTGGCGGCGGTCACGCCGACGTTGACGTTCTTGGTCACGGTGCGACTCCGATCAGGGGAAGGCCGAGCTCCTCGGGCAGGCCGAGGGCGATGTTCATGCTCTGCACCGCGCCGCCGGCGGTGCCCTTGACCAGGTTGTCGATCGCGCTGATCGCGATGATCCGCCCGGCGCTCTCGTCCAGGGCGACCTGGACCAGGGCGGCGTTGGAGCCGTAGACGCTGCTGGTCTGCGGCCACTGGCCCTCGGCCAGCAGGTGGACGAAGGGCTCGTCGGCGAACGCCTCGGTGTAGGCGGCGCGCAGGGCCTCGCCGGTCACCCCGGGCTTCGCCTTGGCGGAGCAGGTGGCGAGGATGCCGCGCGGCATCGGCACCAGGGTGGGCGTGAAGGAGACGGTGACCGGCTCGCCCGCGACCGGGGTGAGGTTCTGCGACATCTCCGGGGTGTGCCGGTGCTGCCCGCCGACGCCGTAGGCGCTGACGTTGCCCATCACCTCGCTGCCGAGCAGGTGGGTCTTGGCGGCCTTGCCGGCGCCCGAGGTGCCGGAGGCGGCGACGATCACGGCCTCGGGCTCGGCGAGCCCGGCCGCGTACGCCGGGAAGAGTGCCAGCGAGACGGCGGTCGGGTAGCAGCCGGGGACGGCGATGCGGTTGCCGCCCTTGAGCGCGGCGCGGTGGCCGGGCAGCTCGGGGAGGCCGTAGGGCCAGGTGCCGGCGTGCGCGGAGCCGTAGAACTGTTCCCAGTCGGCGGCGGCCTTCAGCCGGAAGTCGGCGCCGCAGTCGACGACCAGGACGTTCTGGCCGAGGGCCTCGGCGACGGCGGCGGACTGGCCGTGCGGCAGTGCCAGGAACACCACGTCGTGGTCGGCCAGCACCTCGGGGGTGGTGGGCTCCAGGATCCGGTCGGCGAGCGGGATCAGGTGCGGCTGCAGGGTGCCGAGCCTGGTACCCGCGTTCGAGCCGCCGGTCAGCGCCCCGATCTCCACCTCGGGGTGGCCGAGCAGCAGGCGCAGCACCTCACCGCCCGCGTATCCGCTCGCACCGGCGACGGCGACTCGCAATGCCATGGCAGTTCCCTCCTTGGTCGGAGCATGAATATACGCATCACGGAACATTCATGCAAGGGAGTGCGCGGCGGACCGGCAGGCGGCCAGCTCCACACCCGGGCGGCGGGGTGCGCCGTCCATCGCGGGCGGCTCGCCACCCGTCGGCGCCATGAGCTTAGGTTACCCTTAGTTGATCGTCGGGCGGCGCGCTCCCGCCGCCGTCGGCCCGGCCCCCGCCCGGGTCACCGGCGGACGGCCCGCAGCACCACGAACTTCGGGTTGCCCGCGACGACTTCGCAGTTCCCGAAGAGGCGGCGCAGCTTGACGTGGTAGCCGAGATGACGGTTGCCGACCACCCAGAGTTCGCCACCCGGGCGCAGCGCCCGGCGGGCACCGGTGAACATCCGCCAGGCGGTGGCGTCGGTGGTGGCCTGGTGGGAGTGGAACGGCGGGTTGTTCAGCACCAGGTCGACCGAGCCGGCCGGGACGGCGTCCGTGCCGAGGGCGTCGGCGGTGAGGAACTCGGCGGGCGCCCGCGGGCCGAGGTTCTCCCGGAAGGTCGCCTCGGCCGAGGCGACGGCCTGGTGGGACTCGTCGACGAAGACCAGCTCGGCGCCGGGACTGGCGAGCGCCGCCGCGGTGCCGACCACGCCGTTGCCGCAGCCGAGGTCGACGACCCGGGCCCCGGGGGCGGCCACCGGCAGGTGACCGAGCAGGAAGCGGGTGCCGATGTCGAGCCGCTCGGCGCAGAAGGTACCGGCGTGGTTGACCACCGTGCGCCCGGAGGCCGGGCCGATGTCGCCGGGCAGCGCGTAGCGGTGCGGCCAGGGGTTGGGGCCGGGGTCGAGCGCCGGGTCGGGGGTGCAGAAGATCAGCCGGGCCTTGCGGGCCGCGAGCGAGGTGCGGGTCGGGCCGAGGATCCGCTCGAAGAGCTGGAGGGTGGAGGTGTGGATCTCGGTGACCATGCCGGTGCCGATCACCACCGTGCCGGGGTGCACGGCGGGCGCGAGGCGGTGCAGCTGGTCCTCCAGCAGCGCGAGGCTCTTGGGGACGCGGACCAGTAGGACGTCGACCCGCCCGGGCGGGGTGTCGCGGGTGGTGAGCAGCCGGGCCGCGTCGGGGGCGGCGCCGGCCCGGGCGAGGTTGGCCAGGGTGGCCTGCCGGCCGAGGTGGGAGTCGCTGATCTGGACCGGGGCGGTACTCGGGGCGGGGGCCGGCACGGGGGCCGGCGCCGAGGCCGTCCCGGCGGTCGGCGCCGAGGACAGCGCGGTGGTCAGGGCCGTGGTCAGCGCGCCCCAGCGGTCGCCGAGGACGACGACGGTGCGGCCGGTGAGCTCGGTGACCGCCCCCTGGGCGCTGTCCGCCTCCCCGGCGAGATGGCGCAGCAGGTACTCGTCGGCGGCGTCCCAGGCGCGCAGCCGCTCGCGCGGGTCCTCCGGGAAGCGGGTGAGGTCGAAGGTGCCCCACGGGGTGGTGAAGGGGGTCGCGGCGGTGGGCGTGCTGAGGCGGTTCATCGTGATCTCAGGCTAGCCGACCACCGGGCGCCGACCGTCCGGTCGGCCGATACTGGAGGGGCCCGACCGGAAGGTCCTGACCGGAAGGGGATTGGGCCATGGACTGGAAGCTCGAAGTGGTGGTGGTCCCGGTGTCGGACGTGGCACGGGCCAAGATCTTCTACGAGGAACAGGCCGGTTTCACCGTCGACCACGACACCCGGATCCGGGACGGGGTCCGGGTGGTGCAGCTGACGCCGCCGGGCTCCGGCTGTTCGATCGTGGTGGGCACCGGGGTCACGGACGCGCCGCCGGGCTCGGTGAAGGGCCTGCAGCTGGTGGTGCCGGACATCGTCAAGGCGCACGGCGAGCTGGTGGCGCGGGGCGTGGAGGTGAGCCCGGTCCAGCACTTCGAGGACGGCGCCCGGGTGGACGGCCGCGGCGGGGCGTGGAACTCGTTCGTCTTCTTCAACGACCCGGACGGCAACGGCTGGGCGGTCCAGGAGTCGCCGCCCGGCTGACCCCGGCGCCCTCGCCGGCCCGGAGCCCGCGCAGACCCCGGCGCGGCGCCGGGCCGGCCGTGGGTAGGCTCGGGGGATGGTCGAAGACGAGGGAAGCGTCCGGGTGGACAGCTGGATCTGGTCGGTGCGGCTCACCAAGACGCGCGCGCTGGCGGCGGCCGCCTGCCGGGCCGGACACGTCCGGGTGAACGGCGAGCGGGTCAAGCCCGCGCAGGCGCTGAAGGCCGGCGACGAGGTGCGCGTGCGCCAGGAGGGCTTCGAGCGGATCGTCGTGGTGAAGCGGCTGGTCCGCAAGCGGGTCGGGGCGGTCGTCGCGGCCGAGTGCCTGGTGGACAACAGCCCGCCGAGGCCGCCGCGCGAACTGCTGGCGGCGGCCGGCGAGCGCGACCGGGGCGCCGGCCGGCCCACCAAGCGGGACCGCCGCGAGCTCGACCAGCTGCGGCACGGCTAGCGGACGGCACGGCCGGCGGACCGCCCCGGGCCCGGCGGTCTCAGGCCGGGGTGTCGGTGAGGACCTTCGCCAGGAAGGCGTCCAGGTTCGCCACCGTGCGGGCCACCAGCTCCTCCTGCGACAGCGACTCCTCGGGTCGGCTGACCAGGGCGGACTTCTTCAGCCCGCGCAGGTAGAGCGAACAGGCCAGGTCGGCGCAGATGTAGGTGCCGACGGTGTTGCCCTCGCGGCCGGAGACGCCGGCCCGGCGGGCGGCCAGCAGCGCCACGCCCGAGCCCGCGTGGGCGGAGAGGCACAGCGAGCAGACGTTCGTCTTGGTCAGGCTGCGGCGCACGGACGGCACCCGCAGTGTGACGCCGACCAGCTCGCCGCCGTGCTCGGCGACCAGGTAGCCGCGGTCGGGTGCGCCCTGGTCCCGCCAGCCGAGGAAGTCCAGGTGCTCCCACGGGAGTTCAGCCAGACCCCGGGGCAGGTTGAGCCGACGGGCCTCGCCCTTGGAACAGTTGACGAAGGAGCCGCGGATCTCGTTCTCGCTCAGGGGGTTCATGATTCGCAACGTAACACCGAGCGCGCCGGGCGGTCGCGGCATTTTCCACCGAAGCGTCCCCCTGTGCGCCACCCGATGCTCCCGCCCGCGGCCCGGAACGGGCCGGGGCCGGTGCCCGGCCCGGGCACCGGGGCCGGGCGCCCGCACGGTGGTCGGGGCCGCACGGCGCGGGCCCCGACGGGTGGTTCAGGCCTTGAAGGCGACACCCGCGTAGGCGGAGACGTCCTGCCAGCCCGCGGGCAGCTCGTCGGTCGGGACGTGGCCGGCCCCGGCGCGCCAGAGCGGGAGCTGGACCAGACCGGGCCCGGCGAACCCGAAGTCGCCGAAGAAGGGCTCGACGGCGGCGCGCGGACGCAGCACCAGCGGCGCGCTGGCGCTCCGGTAGATCCGGGTGCCCTCGGCCGCGCTCTCCCGGGAGGCGAAGTCCGGGCTGCCGTGCGAGAGGATCAGCGCGCTGCCGGGCGCGAGCGCGTCGCGCAGGGTGCGGACGATCTCCTGGGCGCCGTCCTCGTCGCGGATGAAGTGCAGCACCGCGACCAGCATCAGGGCCACCGGCCGGTCCAGGTCGACGGCGGCGCGCAGGCCGGGGTGGTCGAGGATGGTCGCCGGCTCGCGGAGGTCGGCCTCGATGACGGAGGTGTGGCCGGCCTTGTGGCTCGCCAGCAGGGCGCGGGCGTGGGTGGCCACGATCGGGTCGTTGTCGACGTACACCACGCGGGCGTCCGGGGCGGCCCGGCGGGCCACCTCGCTGGTGGAGCCGACGGCGGGGATGCCGGTACCGATGTCGACGAACTGGCGGATGCCCTGGCCGGCCACGAACTCGACGGCGCGGCCGAGGAATTCGCGGTTGGTGCGGGCCAGCAGCGGCAGCGCGGGGTAGGCCGCTATCGCGGCCTCGGCGGCCTTGCGGTCCGCCTCGAAGTTGTCCTTGCCGCCGAGGTAGTAGTCGTACATCCGGGCGGTGTGCGGAACGCCGGTGTCCAGCTCGGTCGGCGGCTGCCAGTCCTCGGCCTTCACCCAGTCCCAGTCCGTACCGACGTCGGTCGTCGCGGTGTCCTCGTGCATCCTGCTTTCCGCCCCCTCAAGCCCACTGCCGGAATGCCTGCCCGTCACGGCGCCGGAGCGCCGCGCTGCGCGGGCGGCCCGGCCTGCCGGGCCCACCACGCGGCGCGCGGTGATCGTATCCGACGACACGCCGTGGAGACAGCGGGAGTTCAGGATTCCGCAGCTCCCCGGCCGTGGTGCGGGCACGTCCTCCCGGCGGGTCGGGTCGGCGCGCTCGAATCGCCCCGGGGTTTCACCGTCTCTATGCTGGCTGCCGATGACTGCCGACCGGATGACCGCCGACCGCCGCACCGTCCTGCGCGCCACCGCCAGGTTCGCCGCCCTGACCGCCCTCGGCGGCCCGCTCGCGGCCTGCGCCGGGACCTCCCCGCGCCGGGCCGACCCGGGGGCGCTCGCCGTCCACCCCGGCACCGTGGACCCGGCCGGCGGCGACCCGGCGGCGGTCGACCCGGCCTGGGCGGCCGGCGAGGGCGCCGCCTCCCCCTCCCCGGACCCCGCCGCCCCGGCCGGACCGCAGGGGGCGGCCTCCCCCACCGCGGCCGCCACCACCGTGGCGCCGCCGGTCCCGCCCACCCTCACGCCGCTCGCCCCGGGCACCCCCGTCGAGGTCGCGTACGGACCGCGGACCGGCCGCAACGTCGCCCTGACCTTCCACGGCAGCGGCGACCCGAGGATCGCCACCGCCCTGCTGGAGATCGCCGAACAGCGCGGCGCCGCGCTCACCGTGATGGCCGTCGGCAGCTGGCTGGACCAGCAGCCGCAGATGGCCCACCGGATCCTGGACGGCGGGCACGAGCTGGGCAACCACACCCAGAACCACCAGAACATCTCCGCGATGGGCCCCGACCAGGCGCGCGCCGAGATCGCCCAGTGCGCGGAGCGGCTGCAACGGCTCACCGGCTCGATCGGCCGCTGGTTCCGGCCCTCCGCCGCCCAGTACGCCACGCCGATGGTGCGCGAGCAGGCCCGGGCGGTCGGGTACGAGCACGTGCTCTCCTTCGACGTCGACCCGCGCGACTACAGCGATCCGAGCGCCGCGGAACTCCAGCGCCGGGTGCTCGCCTCGGTGAAGGGCGGCTCGGTGGTCGCCCTGCACATGGGCCACCAGTGCACGGTGGACGCGCTGCCGGGCATCCTGGACGGACTCACCAGGGCGGGGCTCGCGCCGGTCACCGCCAGCCGGCTCTGCGCCTGAGCCCTCCGGGCGGCGGGTGCGCCGGCAACCCGGGCGCACGGGTCCCGCGACCCGGGCCCACCCCTTCGGAGCAGCGCCCGCGGACCCGGTTCAGCCTGGGAGGGGATGACCTACCGACGGGTACGGAGTAGTAACGTCGTCGGGGCGGTGCACCGGTGCACACCTATCGGTGCGCCCGCCCGCTGAACAGCAGCTTGCTGGGACACCTGTCGCTGGGAGACCCCCGGCACCACCGAAGGGCAACTGAGTGAGTGACATCGCGCGCGTCGGAGTGATCGGCTGCGGTCTGATGGGGTCGGGCATCGCGGAGGTGTTCGCCCGGGCGGGGCTGGACGTCCTGGTGTCGGAGGCGAGCGGGGAGGCCCTGGAGTTCGGTCGCACCCGGCTGACCAACTCCCTGGAGACGGCGGTCAAGCGGGGCAAGCTGAGCCCCGAGGACCGCGACGGGGCGATGGCCCGGCTGTCCTTCACCACCGACCTGGCCGACTTCGCCGACCGCGACCTGGTGGTCGAGGCGGTCGCCGAGCGCGAGGACATCAAGGTCCAGATCTTCCAGACGCTGGACCAGGTGGTCGAGCGCCGGGACGCCATCCTGGCCTCCAACACCTCGTCGATCCCGATCGTGAAGCTGGCCGCCGCCACCTCGCGCCCGGAGCAGGTGATCGGCCTGCACTTCTTCAACCCGGCGCCGGTGCAGAAGCTGGTCGAGGTGATCCCGACGCTGACCACCTCGGCGACCACCACCGAGCGGGTCGAGACCTTCGCCTCCGAGGTGCTGGGCAAGGAGCCGATCCGCGCCCGCGACCGGGCCGGCTTCGTGGTGAACGCGCTCCTGGTGCCGTACCTGCTGTCGGCGGTGCGGATGTTCGAGTCGGGCGTGGCGACCGCCTCCGACATCGACAAGGGCATGGAGGCCGGCTGCGCCCACCCGATGGGCCCGCTGCGGCTGTGCGACCTGATCGGTCTGGACACCATCGTGTCGATCGCCGAGTCGATGTACGACGAGTACAAGGAGCCGCTGTTCGCCGCTCCCCCGCTGCTCTCCCGGATGGTCGACGCGGGCCTGCTGGGCCGCAAGTCCGGCCGCGGTTTCTACGACTACACCGCGAGCGTCTGAACCCGGGAACGGTGACGGGGCCCGGGAGCGGTATCCAGCTACCCGGGCCCCTGAGGTGCCACCCAATTGCTTGCACCGGCACGTTTAAGGGTGTGGGTCATTCTCACAGCATCGCGCTTTGCCATTGAAGCTACCGCGCCACGATAGAGGCGCAGACGGGAGTCGAACCCGCATCCGACGCTTACAGCACACACCCGGTCGATCCGGCGCTCGGCGGCGAATGCTGAGCCTGGAGCGAGAGTCTGAGTCTTACAGGGGCGCCTCTGCCATGTTGGGCCACTCCGGCGCGAAATGCCGGAGGGAGGACTCGAACCTCCACATTCTCCCCTGATATCAGCTTCAACCTCAGTATCAGCTTGCGCTCTTCGCGCCACCCCCGCTCTCATACGGGGGCGATCTGGGGGCTACCCGAACAGGTAGCCGAACACCGCCTCACCGACCCGGCGGTCGGTGACCTCCGAGCCGTTGGCCTCCTCGCGGGCGAACTGGACGGCCTGCTGGAGCTTCTCGACCCGCTCCAGGAGCTCGTTCACCCGCCGGGCCGGAAGGGCCCCGGAGAACTTGACCGTCGTCCAGTAGCCGACGGCGATGTCCTCGTAGTACACCTCGACCTGCGCCGGGTGCTTCTCCGTGGCCTCCGCCTTCACGTGGTTGCGCGGCACCTTCTTGGTGCGGATCGTGCGCACCGCCTCGGTCTTCCAGGAGTCCGTCGAGGCGTCGTGGTTCCAGGCCTCGGCGGCGTCCAGCACCGGCAGCTTCCGCACGAAGGTGCGCAGGTCGGTGAGCTGCTTCTCCAGGAAGAGCAGGTAGGTGACCGGCACCTGGGCCACCAGCGTCCGGCCGTCGACCACGACGTCGGCGCGGGCCTCGGTGTTGGCCCAGTCCTTCGTCGCGGTGACGTCGAACAGCCGGGACAGCGTCGCGGACGTGGTCCGCAGGACGTCCTCGGCCTTCACCTGGACGCGGGTGGACTCCGGGGGGAGCTGCTCGCCCTCCTCGTCCTTGGGCTGGTACGTCCGGGAGATGCCGGCCAGCAGCGCGGGCTTCTGCAAGTCCTGGTGGGACTGCGTCAGCTCCTGGAAGGACTTGGACTTGACGCCCTTTTCGACGGCGATGATCTGGTTCAGCTTTGCCACGTCGTCGAACGTATCAGCGATCGTGGCGGGGTGTCACCCGATAAACGGGGCGACCGCGGAGGCCGGGCGAACGGCCTCCGCGGTCGGCACGGGTCAGCTGTTGATGCTGTAGCTGTCGCCGTAGACCTTCCACTTGAGCGGGGGGTTGAGGTCGAAGTTCTTGGCGTTGAGGAAGACCAGCTGCTCGGTGTCGACGCGGCTGGTGTCGGAGTGCGCCTCCTCGGTCTTCATGGCGGCCCGGCGGGCGTCCAGGAAGGCCTTGAGGTAGGTGGCCTCGTCGCCGCCCTGGGCCGGGGTCTTGGCCTTCTTCATGGCGGTCTTGCGGATCCCGCCGAAGCTGGTCGAGCTGGTGCCCGGGCCGTGCATGACGATGGCGTCGTAGTAGGCGAACTGGCCGAGCGCGCGCAGGCCGTCGGACTTGGCCTGGCTGACGGCGGGGTTGAAGTAGACGCGGTCGCGCTCGTCGTTCTGCGCCTGCTGGAAGACGCCGTCCTTGGCCGCGGTGGCCCAGTCCTTCTCGAAGGCGCTGCCCAGGCCCGCGTGCGACTCGGTGCCGTTCACCTTGCGCAGCGCCGGCAGGTACTTGGTGAGGACGTTGCCCGGCTTGAGGTCGGTGTAGTGCTCGACCAGGTCGAGCATGTCGCCGGTGCCCGAGCAGAAGCCGATGATGCCGGCGGTGTAGCCGCGGCCGTCACCGATGTCCTCGATGTACTTGTACTGCGACTTCCAGTCCAGCGAGGAGTTCTCGGCGCTGGACACCAGCTGCATCGCGATGTCCTTCTTGTGCGGGTCGTCCAGGCCGACGGCCTTGGCCTGGACGACGGCCGCGGTCGGCGCCGCGTGGGCTGCGCCGGCGGCCGCGACCGTGGCGGGCGCGGCCATCAGCAGGGCGGCGAGGGCTATCCGGACGGTGCGGTGCTGGGGACGGTGCATCTGACGCTCCGTGTTCCGTGGGGGGACGGCGGGGGGATGCCGTCGACCGGGAGTTAGGAAACTTTCCTAACCAAGGAATAGCGCCCACGATCCCTGCTCCGCAAGGGTTTTGACGGAAACTCCTCAAAGAGCCAGGTCAGCCGCACCGGCCGGACCGCCACCGCCGGGACGACGAAGGGCCCCGCCGCCGGAAACCGGCGACGGGGCCCTCCCCCCGGGATGCGCGTCAGGCGCCGCGGAGCACCGCGCCGGTCCGGGCGACGGCCTCGGCCACGGCCGCCTCGCGGGCCGCGCTGGCCTCGTCGGCGGTCAGCGTGCGGTCGGCCGCGCGGAAGCGCAGCGCGTAGGCCAGCGACTTCTTGCCCTCGCCGACCTGCTCGCCGGTGAAGACGTCGAACAGCCGGATGGCCTCCAGCAGTTCGCCGGCGCCGGCCCGCAACGCGGCCTCGACCTCGGCGGCCGGGACGGCGCCGTCGACGATCAGCGCCACGTCCTGGGTCGCGACCGGGAACGCGGAGACGGCCGGGCCGGAGACCCGGACGGCGCCGTCGGCGGTCAGCAGGTCGAGGTCGACCTCCATCGCGCTGGTGCGCTCGGGCAGGCCGAGCGCCTTGACGACGCGCGGGTGCAGCTCACCGGCGTGACCGACCACCCGATCGGTCCCCGCGACCACCAGCTCGGCGCAGCGGCCCGGGTGCCACGGGGCCAGCCGGCCCTGGCGGACGGCCAGTTCGACGCCGGCCGCACGGGCCACCGCACGGGCGGCCTCGATCGCGTCGGCCCAGGAGGCCGGGGCGCCCTTGCCCCACCAGCCGGACGGCACCCGCTCGCCCGCGAGGGCGGCGGCGATCCGACGCGGCTGGTCCGGCAGGGCGGCGTCGAGGGCGGCGAGCTCCTCGTCGCTCGGACGGCGGTCGACGGCCGGACGCGGCGCGACGGACTGCTCGTCCTTGGGCAGGAAGACGGTACCCGTCTCGAAGATCGCCAGATCGGTGTTGCCGCGGCCGACGTTGCGGCGCAGCGCCCCGAGCAGGCCCGGCAGCAGCGTGGTGCGCAGCGCCGGCTCCTCGTCGTTGAGCGGGTTGACCAGCTTCACCGTGCGGCGGCGCCGGTCGTCCTTCTCCAGGCCGAGCCCGTCGAAGGCGGCCTCGCCGACGAACGGGTAGTTGTTGACCTCGACGTAGCCGGCGCCGGCCAGCGCGACACCGGCCCGGCGGTGGGTGCGCTGGGCCTCGGTCAGGCCCTTGCCCGGCGGCACGGTGGGCATCCGGGCGGGGACGTTGTCGTACCCCTCCAGGCGGATGACCTCCTCCGCGAGGTCGTACGGGTCGGTGAGGTCGGGGCGCCAGGTCGGCGGGGTGACCTCCAGGACGTCGGCGCCCGCGACGGAGCAGCCGATCTCCTGCAGCCGCCGGGTGACGGTCTCCCGGCCGTAGGCGGTGCCGGCGACGCGGTCGGGCAGGTCCGCGGCGATGGTGATGGTGCGCACCGGGTGCGGGGCCGCGATGTCGGTGACCCCGGCCTCGGCGGTGCCGCCGGCGATCAGGACCAGCAGGTCGACGGCGCGCTGCGCGGCGGCGCGGGCGGCCTCCGGGTCGACGCCGCGCTCGAAGCGCTTCGACGCCTCGGAGGGCAGCTTGTGCCGCTTGGCACCGCGGGCGATCACGACCGGGTCGAAGTGCGCCGCCTCGATGATCACCTCGGTGGTGCCCGGACCGGCGGCCGGGTCGAGGATCTCGGTGGAGGCACCGCCCATGACACCGGCCAGGCCGATCGGGCCGCTGTTGTCGCAGATCAGCAGGTCCTCGGCGGAGAGCTTGCGCGCGACGCCGTCGAGGGTGGTCAGGGTCTCGCCCTGCTCCGCCCGGCGGACCACGATGGGGCCGTCCACGCGCTGCTTGTCGTAGGCGTGCAGCGGCTGGCCGACCTCCAGCATCACGTAGTTGGTGATGTCCACGGCCAGCGAGATCGGCCGGATGCCGGCCTTCTGCAGGCGGCGCTGGAGCCAGATCGGCGACTTGGCGGTCGGGTCGAGGCCGATCACCGTGCGGGCCACGAAGCGGTCGCAGCCGGCCGGGTCGGCGACCTTGACCAGGTAGCCGTAGGAGTTCGCCGGCGGCACGTCGAGCAGCGCCGGGTCGGCCAGCGGCAGCCCGTACGCGGCGGCGGCCTCGCGGGCCACCCCGCGCATCGAGAGGCAGTAGCCGCGGTCCGGGGTGACGGCGATGTCCAGCACCTCGTCGACGAGCTGGAGCAGCTCGACGGCGTCGGTGCCGGGCTCGTACTCCGGCGGGAGGACGATGATGCCGTCGTGGTCGTCGCCCATGCCCAGCTCGCGGGCCGAGCAGATCATGCCGGCCGAGGTGTGGCCGTAGGTCTGGCGGGCCGCGATCGGGAACGGGCCGGGCAGCACGGCGCCCGGCAGGACGACGACGACCTTGTCGCCGACGGCGAAGTTGGTCGCGCCGCAGACGATCTCCTGCGGCTCGCCGGTGCCGTTGGCGTCGCCGACGTTGACGAAGCAGTGCCGGATCGGCTTCTTGAAGCCGGAGAGCTCCTCGATGGAGAGGACCTGGCCGACCACCAGCGGGCCCTTGAGGTCGCCGCCGATCTGCTCGACCGTCTCGACCTCCAGCCCGGCCCGGACCAGTCGCTCCGCCACGTCGCGGCCGGTCTCGCCGGCCGGCAGGTCGACGTACTCGCGCAGCCAGGAAAGCGGGACGCGCATCAGATCTCCATCCCGAACGGGAGGGTGAAGCGCACGTCACCCTCGACCATGTCGCGCATGTCGGCGACGTTGTGACGGTTCATCAGGATTCGCTCCAGGCCCAGGCCGAAGGCGAACCCGCTGTAGCGGCTCGGGTCGATGCCGCAGGCGACCAGCACCCGCGGGTTGACCACGCCGCAGCCGCCGAGCTCGATCCAGCCCTCGGAGGAGCAGGTGCGGCAGGGCCGGTCCGGGTTGCCGACGCTCTCGCCGCGGCAGACGAAGCACTGCAGGTCGATCTCGGCGCTCGGCTCGGTGAACGGGAAGTACGAGGGCCGCCAGCGCAGCTCCAGGCCGTCCCCGATCAGCTTGGACACCAGCAGCTCGATGGTGCCCTTGAGGTCGGCGAAGGTGATGCCCTCGTCCACGGCCAGGCCCTCGACCTGGCGGAAGACCGGGGTGTGGGTGGCGTCCAGCTCGTCGGTCCGGTAGACCCGGCCGGGGCAGACCACGTAGATGGGGGGCTCGCGGTCGAGCATGGTGCGGGCCTGGACCGGGGAGGTCTGGGTCCGCAGCACCACGCCGGAGTCGGCGGAGCCGTCCGGGGCCTGGACGAAGAAGGTGTCCTGCATCGAGCGGGCCGGGTGGTCCGGTCCCAGGTTGAGGGCGTCGAAGTTCAGCCACTCGGCCTCGACCTCGGGGCCCTCGGCGACCTGGTAGCCCATCGCGACGAAGGTGTCCTCGATGCGCTCGGCCAGCGTGGTCAGCGGGTGGCGGGCGCCGCGCGGGGTCCGGTCGTAGGGCAGCGTGACGTCCACCGCCTCCTCGACCAGGACGCGGGCGTCGCGCTCCGCCTCCAGCTCGGCCTGGCGCCGGGCGAGGGCCTGGTTGACGGCGCCGCGGGCCTGGCCGATCAGCTTGCCGGCGGCGGCCTTGGCATGCGGGGGCAGAGCGCCGATCTCGCGGTTGGCGAGGGAGAGCGCGGAGCGGTCGCCGGTGTGGGCGACCTTGGCCTGCTTCAGCTCGTCGAGGCTGGTGGCGGCGGCGAAGGCCCGGACGGCCTCGTCCCGCGCCTGCTCCACCACCTCGGGCTTGAGGGCCTCGACCTCGACCGGGTCGTACGACTTGTTGGGTGCCGACATCTCTATCTTCCCGTGCTCCTGCTCGTCCGTGCTCAGGTAAGGGCTCGTGCCTTCGCGTGACGCCCGGCGTGGCCGGGGCACGGGCAGCCCCCGCCGCAGGTGCTCGGAAGGGGTGTCCGCGGCACGGCCGCGCAGGGCGTCCCACAACGCCAAAGGTCGAGTGTAGTCGCAGCGCATGGTGCGGCTGCCGTCAAGCCCGTCCGGCCTCCCGATCCGCACCGGGCTCCGGGGGTGGCGGCGCCGCCCCGGAGCCCGGCGCGGCTGCCTCCAGGCTCCGTCAGAGCATGAAGTCGGGCACGCCGGCGGGCAGGATAAATCGGAACCGGGCGCCGCCGCCGGGCGCGCGGTCGACGCGGATCGAGCCGCCGTGGGCCTCCACGATGCCCTTGACGATGTAGAGGCCCAGACCCGTGCCGCCGCGCTTGGAACCGCGCCAGAAGCGGGTGAACACGCGCGGCATCGAGTCCTCGGGGATGCCGGTGCCTTCATCGCTCACGGTGACCGCGGTGCCTTCCACAGTTCGGGGCGGAGTGCCGGAGCGCTCCCAGACGGGTGCCTCGACGACCTCCTTGGCCGGTGCCACCTCGATCGTGACAGTTCCCTCACCGTGGCGCACCGCATTTTCCAGCAGGTTGGCCAGCACCTGGTCCACCTTGTCCGGGTCGGCCCAGAGCACGGTGAGCGGCTCGCTGATCCGGATGTCGAAGCGGTCCTCGGGGATGCCGGTGGCGACCTTGCGGTCCACGTGCCGGCGCACCGAGGCGGCCAGGTCGACCACCTGCTTGCGCAGTTCCAGCCGCCCGGCGTCGATCCGGGAGATGTCCAGCAGCTCGGCGATCAGCCGGGTGACCCGGTCGGCGTCGGCGTCGACGGTCTCCAGCATCAGCCGCTTCTGCCCGTCGGTGAACCGCTCCCACTTCGCCAGCAGGGTCGCGGTGAAGCCCTTGACGCTGGTGAGCGGCGAGCGCAGCTCGTGCGCGACGGTGGCGATCAGCTCGGCGTGGCTGCGCTCGGTCCGCCGGCGGGCCTCGGTGCCGCGCAGCGCGATCACCAGCCGCTCCAGCGGCGCCTGCGGGCGCGTCCGGACGTAGCGGGCGGACACCAGCACCTCGCGGCCGCCGGGGAGCAGCAGATTGCGCTCGGGCTGGCTGGTCCGGGTCGCCAGGCCGCCGTACGGGTCGGTCAGCTGCCACCAGCGGCGGCCGTCCAGGTCCTCCAGCGGGAGGGCGTGCTCCAGCGGGCTGCCGAGCGCGGCCTCCTGGAGGATGCCGGTCAGCCGGGCGGCGGTGCGGTTGAAGCAGACCACCCGGCCCAGGGCGTCGGCGACCACCAGGCCGTCCGGCAGGTCGTCCGGGTCGAGCTCTGGCCCGCTGCCGACCATGGGTGTCCTCCCCGATTACCCACCGTGTCTTTCCCCCCACCGAGGCAGACCCTAGCGTCTCGCGGCCCCCCGCAGTAGGGCCCGCGGCGTCGCGATGACGACTTCCGGGAGCGTCCGGGTACGGCCTACGCCCGCGCCCGGCAGCCGCCGGGCGAGCGCTGCGCCCGGGCGGAGGCGTAGAGGCAGACGGCGGCGGCCGTCGCGAGGTTGAGGCTCTCGGCGTGTCCGTGGATCGGTACGCGCACCACCTCGTCGGTGAGGGCGCGGGTCTCCTCCGGGAGCCCCCAGGCCTCGTTGCCGAACACCCATGCGCCGGGCGCGCCCAGCGTGCCCTCGTCCAGCTCCTGGTCGAGGTCGCGCTCCCCCGCGCCGTCGGCGGCCAGCACCCGCACGCCGGCCTCGCGCAGCCGGCCGACCGCCTCCTCCACCGGCACGCCGACGGCGACCGGCAGGTGGAACAGGCTGCCGACGGAGGCGCGCACGGCCTTCGGGTTGTACAGGTCCACCGAGGCGTCGGTCAGCACCACCGCGTCCGCGCCGGCCGCGTCGGCGGTCCGCAGCACGGTGCCGGCGTTGCCGGGGTCGCGCACGTGGGCGAGCACCGCGACCAGCTTGGGACGGGCCGCCAGCACCTCGGCGAACGGGGTGTCGATGAACCGGCAGAGCGCCACGATGCCCTGCGGGGTCACGGTGTCGCAGATGTCCGCGATGACCTCGTCGGTGGCGGTGAGCACCGGCAGCCCCTCGGCGCGGGCGGCGGCGACGATGCCGGCGTGCCGCTCGGCGGCCTCGGGGGTCGTGTAGACCTCGACCACGGCGTGGTCGGCCGTGCCCGGCAGCGTCCCGAACGCGACGGCCTCCCGGACGGCCTGCGGGCCCTCGACGAGGAAGCGGCGCTCCTTGGTGCGCTGGTTCCGCTTGGCGAGCCGGCGGGCGGCGACGACGCGGGGCGAGCGCAGGGAGGTCAGCAGGGGGGTGTCGGTGCTCGACATGGTCTCGTCTCTGAGGCGGGGCGCCGGTGGCGTGCAGGGACTGTGGCGGGGAAACGCAAAACCGGACCCGCAGGGAGAGCCTGCGGGTCCGGTCGGTGCGACGAACCGATCCCGGGGGGATCAGGCCGATCCAGGAGGATCAGGCGGCGTCGGCGGCGGCCCTCGGGGCGTTGACGTCGGCCGGCAGCGCCTTCTGCGCGACCTCGACGAGCGAGGCGAACGCGCCCGGGTCGTTGACCGCGAGGTCGGCCAGCATCTTGCGGTCGATCTCGACGCTGGCGGCCTTCAGGCCCTGCACGAAGCGGTTGTAGGTGATGCCGTTGGCACGGGCCGCAGCGTTGATGCGCTGGATCCACAGCTGACGGAAGTCGCCCTTGCGCTTCTTGCGGTCGTTGAAGTTGTAGACCAGCGAGTGGGTGACCTGCTCCTTGGCCTTGCGGTACAGGCGCGAGCGCTGGCCCCGGTAGCCGCTGGCGCGCTCCAGGATGACCCGGCGCTTCTTGTGGGCGTTGACTGCCCGCTTGACGCGTGCCACTTGATTACTCCTTGGGTTGGACCACGGACTACTTCACGCGGTCCGTCATTCGAATGGGTCGGGAAGGATCAGCTGCCCCGCTCACGGCTCGCGCCGGGCGGGAGGGCGATCACTTGCCGAGAAGCTTCTTGATCTTCTTGGCGTCGGCGGGGGCCACCACGACGGTGCCGGCCAGCTTGCGGGTCAGCGTGGAGGGCTTGTGCTCCAGGAGGTGGCGGCGGCCGGCGCGCTCGCGCAGCACCTTGCCAGAGCCACTGATCTTGAAGCGCTTGCTGGCGCCACTGTGCGTCTTCTGCTTCGGCATTTCGCCGTATCTCCTCGTCGGTCCGTCCACGCCCGCGCGGTGTGCGCCGCGCGGGCGTGAAGGATGGATCTGCGATGACCGGGCGGACGCCCGTTCACCTTGGTGGCCGGTCTCCCGAACCGCCCTGGCCGGTGAAGGCTCAGGCGTCCTGGGAGGCCTCGGCCGGCTGCTCGACCTCGGCGTCGTCGTCCTCGGCGGCGGCCTCGTCGGCCTCCGCCTCGGCCGCGGCGTTCTCGGCCTCAAGCGCTGCGTCCTCGTCGTCCTCGGCGGCGTCGGAGCCGGGGGTGCGGCCCTGACGCTCGGCCTTGCGGGCGTCCGCGATCGCGCGGGCCTCGGCCATCGCCTCGGTCTTCTTCTTGTGCGGGCCGAGAACCATGATCATGTTTCGGCCGTCCTGCTTGGCCGAGGACTCGACGAAGCCCAGGTCCTGGACGTCGTTGGCCAGCCGCTGCAGCAGTCGGAAGCCCAGCTCGGGGCGCGACTGCTCGCGACCGCGGAACATGATCGTGATCTTGACCTTGTCGCCCTGCTTGAGGAACCGAACGACGTGACCCTTCTTGGTGTCATAGTCGTGCGGGTCGATCTTCGGCCGGAGCTTCATCTCCTTGATGACCGTGTGCGCCTGGTTCTTGCGCGCCTCACGGGCCTTCATGGCCGACTCGTACTTGAACTTGCCGTAGTCCATGAGCTTGCACACCGGCGGCCGGGCGGTCGCCGCGACCTCGACGAGGTCGAGGTCGTACTCCTGCGCGAGCTCCAGCGCCTTGGCAAGCGGCACGATGCCGACCTGCTCGCCGCTGGGACCGACGAGTCGCACCTCGGGGACGCGAATCCGGTCGTTGATGCGGGGCTCGGTGCTGATGGGGCCTCCTAGGTTGCACCTTCTGCGATGCGGCCGTCGGACGGCGGTCGCACGTAGTGGACTCGACCACTGGGCGGGGCTTCATTCGTGCTGCGCTGCCTACCTTGCTGATTGGCACTGCATGCACCGCGACACGAAAAAAGCCCCGCTCGGTACAAGCGGGGCTCCACACAACCGGGGGCTGCACCCGGTGAGGGGTGCGGCGGGCGACTCGGCGCCTGGGCGCCCGTCGCGGACCGGGACCCGTCGACCGTGAGGCCGATCGGGTGGGAGACTTTCGCGGTTGCCCTCTCGGGCCTCCTGGGTGGAGCCTCCTCTTGCTGGCCGGGCGCTCCTCAGGAGCTCCTGGCCGGTCAGTCTCGAAGCATACAGCGTTTCGGCCGCGCCCGGTATTCCGCCCCTCGCTCCCCACGGCCCGGCCCCCGGCCGGCCCCCTTGTACGCTCCTTGGGTACGGACACCGGCACGACGGAACGAGCCCCCCTTGAGCAGCGAGCCCACCCAGAACCCCGCCGCGGACGACGAGGCGATCGGTTTCGACGACCTCACCCGGGACATCGCCGAGGTCCCCGCCGTCGAGGTGATCACGACCGTCGCGGTGCACCTGATGAGCGCCGCCGCCGTGAAGTGCGGCCTGGCCGAGGGCGGCGAGGCCGACAAGGACCTCGACGAGGCGCGCAAGCTGATCACCGCGCTGGCCGGGCTGGTCACCGCCGGTGCCCCCGAGATCAGCAACTTCCACGCCGCCCCGCTGCGGGACGGCCTGAAGTCGCTCCAGCTGGCCTTCCGCGAGGCGTCCATCGTGCCGGACGCGCCGGGCACCGGGCCGGGCGAGAAGTTCACCGGGCCGGTCTACGCCTGAACCCACCGGGACACCGGCGGTGCCCGGGCACCGGGCGAGGGGGGCACCGCCGGTGTCCGGAGCACCGCGCGTGGGCCGGGCGCCGCTAGCGGCGGTACAGCGGCTCGCCGGGCAGCGCGGAGTCGGCCGGCAGCACGGCCAGGTTCAGGCCCCGGTCGAGCCGGACCCGCAGCACCGGGTCGGCCGCGACCGCCTGCCCGATCCGCCGGGCGGCCGCCTGGACGGCCTCCTGGTCCAGCGCCCGGTCCAGCACCACCGCGAGCAGGCCGTCCCCCTCCTGGTAGGGCGCCAGCAGACCGCTCACCACCTGCGGCTCGGCCGCCAGCAGCGCCCGGACGGCCTCGCGCACCTCGGGGTCGCGCACCGGCGGCAGGTACGGCCGGTTCTCCGCCAGCGCGCGCAGCCGGGCCCCGGACAGCCGGTACGGCACCGGGCCGGCCGGGTCGATCAGCAGGGTGTCCGCGCGCTCGGAGTAGGCGACCATCGCGGCCTGCGGGGCGGCGACCGGTGCCGGGCGGGCGTCGGCGCGCCAGCGGGTCAGCGCCTCCATCGAGGTGAAGGCCGGCAGCGCCCGCCGGCCGTCAGCGGCCTCGATCACCGGGACGGCCATGTCACTGGTCTTCTCGTGCTTGTGCCCGTGCTCGTCCAGCTCCACCTCGCCGAGGACGGCGACGATCGGGACCATCAGCCGGGTCGGCGTCAGCGCCGCGAGCACCTCCGGCTCGGCCCCGGGCTCCTGCGACCAGCGCGCGAGCGCCTCGGCGAGCGCCGGGTCGGCGGTGCCGTCGTCGGCGGCGAATCCTGGGTTCGGAATGTTCTTGCGGTCCACCCGGCCGACCCTATGCCACCTCACACCCGCCGCCGGGGCGAGGCGGATCCGCGCCGTCGGGGTGGATCGTCCGCCGCAGGCCTACCCACCGGTAGCGGGGTGTGGCACTCTGCGCCCATGGCCACGCTCGAAGCTGCTGCCCGTACCGCCGCCGTGCCCTCGCCGGCCGCCGACCGAGCCCGGTACGACCGGGCCACCGCCCATCTCGACGGCCCGGTGGCCGTCGTCGACCTCGCGGCCTTCGACGCCAACGCGGCCGACCTGGTCCGCCGGGCGGCCGGCAAGCCGGTCCGGGTGGCCAGCAAGTCGGTGCGCTGCCGCGCCCTGCTGGAGCGGGTGCTGACCATGGACGGCTTCGCCGGGGTGATGAGCTTCACCCTCGGCGAGTCGCTCTGGCTGGCCCGCACGGGCGTCCGCGACGTCCTGCTGGCCTACCCCTCGACGGACCGCTCCGGCTTCGCCGAACTGACCGGCGATCCGGAGCTGGCCGCCGCCGTCACCATGCTGGTCGACGACCCGGCCCAGCTCGACCTGATCGACGCGGCACGGACCGGCCCCGCCGAGGTCCGGGTCTGCCTGGAGCTGGACACCGCGCTGCAGCTGTTCGGCGGGCGGGTGCGGGTCGGCGCCCGGCGCTCGCCGATGCGCACGCCCGAGGACCTCGGAGCCTTCGCCGAGCTGGTGCAGCGCCGCCGCGGGTTCCGGGTGGTCGGGCTGATGGCCTACGAGGGACACATCGCCGGGGTGGGCGACAGCGTGCCCGGGCGGCCGGTGCGCTCCCGGATGATCCGGCTGATGCAGGCGAAGGCCCGGGCCGAGCTGGCCGAGCGGCGCGCGGCGACGGTCCGGCGGCTGCGCCGGGTGACCGAGCTGGAGTTCGTCAACGGCGGCGGCACCGGCAGCGTCGAGTCGACCGTGGCGGAGCGGGCGGTCACCGAGGTGGCGGCGGGCTCGGGGCTGTACCTGCCGCGGCTGTTCGACAACTACCGCTCGTTCCGGGGCCGGCCGGCCGCGCTGTTCGGCCAGCCGGTGGTGCGCCGGCCCGGCTTCGGGGTGGTGACGGTGCTCGGCGGCGGCTACCCGGCCTCCGGCGCGGCCGGGCCGGACCGCTCGCCGGTGCCCCACCTGCCGCCGGGGCTGCGCTACGACCCGATGGAGGGGGCCGGCGAGGTGCAGACCCCGCTGCTCGGCGCGGCCGCCGACGACCTGCTGATCGGGGACCGGGTCTGGTTCCGGCACGCCAAGGCGGGCGAGCTGTGCGAGCGCTTCGCCGAGCTGCACCTGATCGAGGGCGACCGGGTGGTGCGCACCGTCCCGACCTACCGGGGCGAGCAGCGGACCTTCCTCTGACCACCGGGTACGCCACCACGGCCGAACGGGCCGCCGCGGCGCCCTCGTTGCCCTACCGTGGATCTCGACAGGACCGGACGCGACGTCAGGGGGCGCCATGGAGGCCGAGATCGTGCAGGGGCTGGTGGCCTCGGGTGCCACCACCCTGGTCGGGCTGATGGCCACCGAGGCCTGGACCCAGGCGCGTTCGCGCTTCGCGGCGCTGTTCGGGCGGGGCGAAACCGACGAGGCGGAGGCCGCGGCCCTGGAGCGCTCGCGGACGGTCATCGCCCGCGCCCGGGAGACCGGTGACACCGGGGCCGTCGACGACCTGACCGGCACCTGGCGCGGCCGGCTCCGCCAGGCACTCCTGGAGAACCCCGAGGTGGCCGACGAACTCCGCGCCATCCTGGCGGAGTTCGAGCCGCGGCTGCCCGCACCGGGCGGCGAGTCCCTGGAGAACACCTTCAACGGCGGAACGACATACGGCATGGTGATCCAGGCCAAGAACGTGCACGGGGGCGCGCACTTCCACCAGTACGGGCAGGGCCCGGGCCGGCCTTCCGGCGACCGCTGACCTTTTCCCGGCCTTTCCCCCACCTTAAGAAGGCCCGAGGGGCGCCCGAACTCCGGCGCCCCTCGGGCCTCTGTGCTGCGCGTACGGCTACAGTCCGTCAAAAAGTACGCCACAACGGGCTATTGCCAGTTGGTCTAGTCCAATCATACGCTCAGCCCGGGCCCCGCGCGCCGGGCCGGCGGGCCCCGGGCAGACGTGCCCACTCCCCCACACTCTCGGCCCGGAACACGGTCAAGGAGTCCCCACCCCATGTCCATCAAGAGAAGCGCTCTGTCCCTCGGCGTCATAGGCGCCGCGGTCCTCGCCGTTTCGACGACCGCCGCCGGCACCGCCAGCGCCCACGGTGCCATGACCAACCCGGTCAGCCGCATCGCGGCCTGCTACGCCGAAGGGCCGGAGACTCCCAAGTCCCAGGTCTGCAAGGACCTCGTGGCGATGAGCGGCACCCAGCCGCTGTACGACTGGAACGAGGTCAACATCGCCAACGCGAACGGCAACCACCAGGCGCTGATCCCGGACGGCAAGCTCTGCTCGGCCAACCGCGACAAGTACAAGGCGCTCGACATGCCCCGCACCGACTGGCCGGCCACCCCGGTCAGCGCCGGTTCGTTCGCCTTCAAGTTCCGCGTCACCGCGGCGCACGTCGGCACCCAGACCGTCTACATCACCAAGGCCGGCTACGACCCGACCAAGCCGCTGAAGTGGTCCGACCTGGAGTCGGCCCCGGTCGCCCAGGTGCAGGTCACCCGCACCGCCACCGACGGCTACTACACCTACACGGGGACGCTGCCGCAGCGCACCGGCCGCCAGCTGCTGTACATGGTCTGGCAGCGCAGCGACAGCCCGGAGGCGTTCTACAGCTGCTCCGACGTCGACTTCGGCAAGACGGCGGCTGCCGTCGACCAGCCCGTGTCGGCGCTCGCCGCGCAGGCCCCGGCCGCGCCGAGCGAGGCGCAGATCGCCGCCGGCCAGTCCAAGTCCACCGTTTCCCACAACGGGCACGGCGGCAACGCGAACGAGCCGGCGGGCGCGGTGGTGCCGACCGCCAGCGCGGCCGTCGGCGGCTCGCCCACCGGTCCGCTGCTGCTGGCCGGCGCCGCCGCGATCAGCGTCGGCTGGGCCGGCATGGTGCTCCGGCGCCGTCGCTTCGAGGCTGTTCGACGCGACTCCTGACCGCCGGAGGCCTGGGCCGGACCGCACACCGCCCCCCGTGCGGTCCGGCCCAGGCGATCCCCAGCTCGGCGTGTGAACACGGCGGCGGCCCACCCGGACGTGGCCGGGTGGGCCGCCGTACGTGAGCGGAGCGGTGCGATCAGGTGGTGGCGGTGCCGGTGCCCCCGCCGGGGCCGGCGCCGCCGCCCGGGAAGGCGGGCAGCTTGCCGGTGTAGGCGGCGATGCCCTTGACGATGGTGTCCATCACGGCGACGTCGGGCGCCTTGTCGGCGATGTCGAAGCCGAGGTGGACGGAGATCAGCGACTTGCCGTCGGCGGACGGGAAGACGACGGTCTGCACGTAGCCGTCGTTGCCCTTCGCCGCGTCGACCTTCCAGCGGACCAGGTAGCCGTCCCGGCCGTCGACCTTGACCGCCTCGGACTTCAGCTCCTGGTGCGAGTTGAGGTCGTTGTACGAGTCCTTGGCGGCCTTCTCGATGTCGGCCTTGGCCGCCGCCTGGACGTCGGTGCCGCCGGCGACCACACCCGTGTTGGCACCGCCCAGCGAGCAGCTGCCGCCCCCGTCACAGGTGTAGGCGCCGACGCTCAGCGCGGCGAAGCCGTCCGGGGTGGTACCGCCCTGCCAGCCGGAGGGGACGGGCAGGGTGATCCGGTTCACCAGGTCGGCGGCGGTGTCACTACCCTGGGAGGTGCCGTCGTTCCCGCCGTTGCCCTGGCCACCGTTGCCCTGGCCGCTGCCGCCGTTGCCCCGGCCCTGGCCGTTGCCCTTGCCGCCGTTGCCGTTGCCGTTGCCCTGACCGCTGCCGCCGTTGCCGCCCTGGCCACCGTCGTTACCGGGGCCGCCCAGGTCGGGCAGACCGCCCCACGGGCCTTCCTCGCCGATCGGCGGGGCCTGCCGCGGGGTGCGGTGCGTGGCACGCGGCTCGCCGTGGCCGTCCATCGCCAGGTAGGTGATCCCGGAGCCGGCGCCGAGGCCCAGCAGGGCCGCGACGGTGGCCGCGATCACCAGCTTGGACGGCCTGCGCCTGGTCTTGGGCGCCGGGGGTGCGATGGCGCCGTAGGCGGCGCCGAAGGGGGGCGGCTCCGGGTAGCGGACCGTCGGCCCGCTCCCCAGCACCTCCCCCTCCAGCACCCGGGTCTCGGCGGTCTCGTCCGGCCCCAGGGCCGCGGGAGCCACCGGCTCCGGCGGGGCGTCCGAGGGTGCGGGCCGGGTGTCGGCCGTCCAGCCCTTACCGTCCCACCAGCGCTGCGGTCGCGGATCGCTGGTGGTGTCCTTCGGGTCCGGGTACCACCCGGCGGGAATCTGCTCGCTCACGTCAGAGAATCTAAAGGCAGCCGGATAAACGCGATATCAGCGCGACCGCCGATTCCCGGCATTCTCCATGAGATTACGGTGAGAAGGCCGAACGAAGGCCCCGATCGGCCCCGGATCAGCCCCCGGTCGGCCCCGGATCGACTCTAGACCGGGGTCACATAGGCACCGGCGATGCCTCCGTCGACCAGGAACTCGCTCGCCGTGATGAAGGACGAATCGTCGCTGGCGAGGAAGGCGACCGCGGCCGCGATCTCCTCGGGCCGGGCGAAGCGGCCGAGCGGAATGTGCACCAGCCGGCGGGCCGCGCGATCCGGGTCCGCGGCGAACAGCTCGCGCAGCAGCGGGGTGTCCACCGGCCCCGGCGAGAGCGCGTTGACCCGGATGCCCTCGCGGGCGAACTGGACGCCCAGCTCGCGGGACATCGCCAGCACCCCGCCCTTGGAAGCGGTGTAGGAGATCTGCGAGGTGGCCGCGCCCATCCGGGCCACGAAGCTGGCGGTGTTGATGATCGAACCGCGCCCGTGCCGCCGCATGTACGGCAGCGCCGCCTTGCAGCAGAGGTAGACCGAGGTCAGGTTGACCTCCTGGACCCTGTGCCAGGCGGCCGGCTCCGTGGTCAGGATGGAGCCGTCCTCGGGCGGCGAGATGCCCGCGTTGTTGAAGGCGACGTCCACGCTGCCGTACGTCTCGTAGGCCTGGTCGAAGAGCGCCTCGACCATGTACGGGTCGGTCACGTCGGTGTGCACGAAGAGGCCGCCGACCTCCTGGGCGGCCGCCTCGCCGGTCGCCTCGTCGACGTCGGCGCACACGACCTTCGCCCCCTCGGAGGCGAGCCGGCGGGCGGCGGCCAGGCCGATGCCGCTGCCCGCGCCGGTGATCACGGCGGTCCGGCCGACCAGGCGCCGGCAGACCGGGCCGTCCTTCCCGGCCGCGGCAGGCTTCTCGCTCATGGCTGGCTCCTACTCCTCGCTCTGGATGAACACGTTCTTGGTCTCGGTGAAGGGGACCAGCGCGTCCGGCCCGAGCTCCCGGCCGATGCCGGACTCGCCGAACCCGCCGAAGGGCGTCCAGTACCGCACCGAGGAGTGCGAGTTGACCGAGAGGCTGCCCGCCGCGACGCCCCGGGCCAGGCGCAGCGCGCGGCCGACGTCCCGCGTCCAGATGGACCCGGAGAGTCCGTAGCGAGTCCCGTTGGCCAGCCGCAGGGCGTCCGCCTCGCCGTCGAAGGGGAGCACCACCGCGACCGGGCCGAAGATCTCCTCCGTCGCCGCGGGCACGGTCGGGTCGGTGGGCGCGAGCACTGTCGGCGGGTACCAGAAGCCGGGGCCGTCGGGGACCGCGCCGCGGGCCAGCACCGGCAGCTCGGGGGTGACGTAGGAGGCGACCCGGCGGACCTGGGCGGCGGAGATCAGCGGGCCGAGCTCGGTGGCCGGGTCGGCCGGGTCCCCGGTGCGGACGGCCTCGACGGCGGGCAGCAGCAGGGCGAGGAAGTCGTCGAGGGCCTCGCGCTGGACCAGGATGCGGCTGCGCGCGCAGCAGTCCTGGCCGCTGTTGTCGAGGAAGGACATCGGGTCGGCGGCGCGGGCGAGGTCGGCGTCCGCGAAGACGATGTTGGGGCTCTTGCCGCCGAGTTCGAGGGTGACCCGCTTGGCCTGGGCGGCGCACCGGGCGGCGACCTCCTTGCCGACCAGGGTCGAGCCGGTGAAGACGATCTTGCGGACGGCAGGGTGGTCGACCAGTGCCCGGCCGGTGGTGGCGCCGGCCCCGGGGACGACCTGGAACAGGCCCTCCGGGAGCCCGGCGGCGAGGGCGAGTTCGGCCAGCCGCAGCGCGGTGAGCGGGGTGGCCTCGGCGGGTTTGAGGAGGACGGCGTTTCCCGCGGCCAGGGCCGGGGCGAAGCCCCAGGCGGCGATCGGCATCGGGAAGTTCCACGGGGCGATCACCCCGACCACGCCGATCGGCTCGTGGAAGGTGACGTCCAGGCCGCCGGCCACCGGGATCTGGCGGCCGGTCAGCCGCTCCACCCCGCCGGCGGCGTACTCCAGCAGGTCGCGGACGTTGCCGGCCTCCCAGCGGGCGTTGCCCACGGTGTGCCCGGCCTCGCTCACCTCCAGGGCGGCCAGCTCGGGGATGTGCACCTCGACCTGGTCGGCGAAGCGGCGCAGCAGCCGGGCGCGTTCGCCGGGGGCGAGCGCGGCCCAGCCCTGCTGGGCCTTGAGGGCGAGCTGGACGGCGGCGTCCAGCCGCGCCGGGGTGGTGTCCGGGACGGTGCCGAGCACCTCCCCGGTGGCCGGGTTGAGGACGGTGCTGACGGCAGGACTCCCCACGCGGCTCACATCCGCTCGAAGGATCGGTAGCGCTCCCAGTCGGTGACGGCGCTGTCGTACGCGGACTGCTCGACCCGGGCCATGTGCAGGTAGTGCTCCACGACGTCGTTGCCGAAGGCGGCGCGGGCGAGCTCGCTCTGCGACCAGCGGTCGGCGGCCTCGCGCAGCGAGCCGGGCACCCGGGTGTACTCGTCGGCGGCGTAGGCGTTGCCCAGGCAGGGCGTGGGCAGTTCGAGCTTCTGCTGGAGGCCGTGCAGACCGGCGGCGATCATGCCCGCCACGGCGAGGTACGGGTTGACGTCGCCCCCGGGGACGCGGTTCTCCATCCGCAGGCTCGGACCGCGGCCGACCACCCGGTAGGCGCACGTGCGGTTGTCGCGGCCCCAGGCGACGGCGGTCGGGGCGAAGGAGCCGGGCCGGTAGCGCTTGTAGGAGTTGATGTTGGGCGCGTAGAGCACGCTGAACTCGCGCAGGGCGACGAGCTGGCCGGCGAGGAAGTGCCGCATGGTGTCGGTCATCCGGCCGTCGCGGTCGGCGAAGGCCGGGGCGCCGCCCGGGACGCGGAGGTCCCGCAGCGAGAGGTGGATGTGGCAGCTGTTGCCCTCGCGCTCGTCGTACTTGGCCATGAAGGTGAGTGCGCAGCCCTGCTGGGCGGCGATCTCCTTGGCGCCGGTCTTGTAGACGCTGTGCTGGTCGCAGGTGGTGAGGGCGTCGGCGTAGCGGAAGGCGATCTCGTGCTGGCCGAGGTTGCACTCGCCCTTGGCCGACTCGACGACGAGGCCGGCACCGGCCATCTCGTTGCGGATCCGGGCGAGCAGCGGCTCGACCCGGGCGGTGCCGAGCAGCGAGTAGTCGACGTTGTACTGGTTGGCCGGGGTGAGGCCGCGGTAGCCGCCGAGCCAGGCCTGTTCGTAGGTGTCGCGGAAGACCAGGAACTCCAGCTCGGTGCCGATGTCGGCAGCCAGGCCGTACTCGGCGAGGCGCTCGATCTGACGCCGCAGCACCTGCCGGGGCGCGGTGTCGACGGGGTGGCCGCCGTGCCGGGCGAGGTCGGCGGTGACCTGGGCGGTGCCGGGCTGCCAGGGGGTGAGCCGGAGCGTGCCGAGGTCGGGGCGCATGGCGAAGTCGCCGTAGCCCGTCTCCCAGGAGGACTGGGCGTAGCCGTCGACGGTGTTGAGGTCGATGTCGACGGCGAGCAGGTAGTCGCAGGCCTCGGCGCCGTGCTCGGCGACCTCGTCGAGGAAGAACCGGGCGGCGAAGCGCTTGCCCTGGAGCCGGCCCTGCATGTCGGTGAAGGCGAGCGCGACGGTGTGGATCTCGCCGGCGTCGACCAGCGTGCGCAGCTCGCCGAGGGTGAGCGGCGCGCGCGGCCGCGCGGTCGCGGCGGTGTTGTCGGGCATGACGGGACCCTCCCCTTCGCTCACTCAGCGAGATCACACGGTCACAGCGAACCGTACGGCCTGCCACGGACAGCGCGGAAGAGGGCGGACGGGTGTGGCGCGCCGATACGCGTGGTTGACGGGGTATCAGGCGGGGCTGGAGGAGAATGCCCGCCATGGATCGCAGGCCTTTCATCGGCGTCAGCACCTACCAGGTGGACGTGAGTTGGAGCGACTGGCGGAACCGCCCGGTGGCACTGGTGCCCGAGCGGTACACCGCGTACGTGCGGGATTCGGGCGGGATCGCGCTCCTGCTGCCGCCGGACTCCCCGGAGCGCGCGCCGGAGGTGCTCGCCCGGCTGGACGCCCTGGTCATCACGGGCGGACCGGACATCGACCCGGCGTACTACGGGCAGCCGCCGCACCCGCTGACCGAGGCGGACTCGCCGGAGCGGGACCAGTGGGAGTCGGCGCTGCTGCGGGCGGCCCTGGCGGCGGGCATGCCGCTGCTGGGCATCTGCCGGGGCATGCAGGTGCTGAACGTGGTCTGCGGCGGCTCGCTCGTCCAGCACCTCCCGGACGTGGTGCACCCCGACGTGCACGCCGGGACGCCCGGCACGTACGGGGAGCACACGGTGCGGCCGGTGCCCGGGACGCTCCTCGGCGGACTGCTGCCGGAGAGCGAACTGACCGTGCCGACCTTCCACCACCAGGCGGTGGACCGGCTCGGCGCGGGGCTGCGGGTGAGCGCGCACGCGCCGGACGGCACCGTGGAGGCGGTGGAGGGACCCGGGTTCACCCTCGGGGTGCAGTGGCACCCCGAGCAGGGGGACGACCTGCGGGTGATGCAGGCCCTGGTCCGGGCTGCGACGGCGGCCCGGACGGTCCCGCTGGAGCCGGTCGGCGCGCTCGGTTAGACCCGCCCGGCCCGCCGGGCGGTCACGGCCACCGGTCCGGCGGGCCCGCGGTCACCGCGTCGGCCGCCACGGCGGTCGGGGCGGGGCCGAGCCGTCCGACCTGCCCGATTCCCGTTTTCCCTGCTCAGCGGTGGCGCGGCGGCACCGGGCGGGGGTCGCGCCGCGGCAATGACAACGGTCTCCAGTGCAGCCTTTGGATCTTCCTTCGATCTGCGGTTCACTTCGACTGCGGGGCGTTCGCCTCCCTGCCTCCACCCCCGCGCGTCCAAGAGAGGACTTCGATGGCCGGGCACGACCACTCCCACGATGATCATGCGCATGACCACCGGCACGGCGACGGGCCCGCGCGGAGCGGGCACGGCGGGCACGGTCACGGCGCGCACGGTCACGGCGGGCACTCGCACGGCGTGGCCGCCGACGCCGACCGACGCTGGCTGGTGAGCGCCCTCGCGCTGATCGTGGTGTTCATGGCCGGCGAGGTGGTGGTCGGCTTCGCCGCCGGGTCGCTGGCGCTGATCTCCGACGCGGCGCACATGCTCACCGACGCCGCCTCGATCGTGCTGGCCCTGGTGGCGATGCGGCTGTCCGCCCGCCCGGCCCGCGGCGGCTACACCTACGGGCTCAAGCGCGCCGAGATCCTCTCCGCCCAGGCGAACGGCGTCACCCTGCTGGTCCTCTCGGCCTGGCTGGGCTACGAGGCCGTCACCCGGCTGATCGACCCGCCGGACGTGACCGGCTCGCTGGTGCTGGTCACCGCGCTGATCGGGATCGTGGTCAACCTGGCCGCCGCCTGGTGCATGTCCAAGGCCAACCGCAGCTCGCTCAACGTCGAGGGTGCCTTCCAGCACGTGGTCACCGACCTCTACGCGTTCATCGCCACCGCCGTCGCCGGCGCGGTGATGCTGACCACCGGGTTCGCCCGGGCGGACGCGATCGCCTCGCTGATCGTGGTGGCGCTGATGCTGAAGGCCGGCATCGGCCTGGTCCGCGCCTCCGGGCGGATCTTCCTGGAGGCCGCCCCGGCCGGCGTCGACCCGGACGCGGTGGCGGACCGGCTGGTCGCCCAGCCGCTGGTGGAGGAGATCCACGACCTGCACATCTGGGAGATCACCTCCGGCCAGCCGGCCCTGTCGGCGCACATCCTGGTCACCCCGGGCGGTGACTGCCACGCCGTCCGCCGGGAGCTGCAGCGCCGGCTGGCGGGCGAGTACGGGATCACCCACAGCACCCTCCAGGTCGACCACGTCGGCGAGGACGAGGCGGGCGCGCTGCTGCAGATCACCACCCCCGCCGGCGACCTCCCCGAGCACTGCGCCGACTCGCACGGCCCGGTCCACCGCGCCGGACCGCACGAGCACTGAGCCCGGGGCGCCGAAGCCGGGACAGCGGACCCCGGGAGCGCCGGAACCGGCGGGCTGTCGGCCGGGTACGGCATGATCTGAGACGTGACCGCACCGCGACTGATGCTGCTCGACTCCGCCAGCCTGTACTTCCGGGCCTACTACGGCGTGCCGGACTCCCTGCGCTCCCCGCAGGGCGAACCGGTCAACGCCGTCCGGGGCCTGCTGGACTTCATCGCCCGACTGGTCCAGGACCACCGGCCCGACCAGCTGGTCGCCTGCATGGACGCCGACTGGCGCCCCCAGTGGCGGGTCGACCTCGTGCCCTCCTACAAGACGCACCGGGTCGCCGAGGCGGCCGTCGACGGCGAGGAGGAGGTGCCGGACACGCTCGCCCCGCAGGTACCGGTGATCGAGCAGGTGCTGGACGCGCTCGGCATCGCCCGGGTCGGCTCCCCCGGCTACGAGGCGGACGACGTGATCGGCACCCTCACCGCCCGGGCCGAGGGCCCGGTGCAGATCGTCACCGGGGACCGCGACCTCTTCCAGCTGGTCGACGACGCCCGCGGGATCACCGTGCTCTACCCGGTCAAGGGGATGGGGAACCTCCAGGTCACCGACGACGCGCTGCTGCTGGAGAAGTACGGCGTGCGCGGCGCCCGGTACGCCGACATGGCCGCCCTGCGCGGCGATCCCAGCGACGGCCTGCCCGGCGTCAAGGGGATCGGCGAGAAGACGGCCGCCCAGCTGATCAACGAGTACGGCGACCTCCCGGCGATCCGGGCCGCCGCCCTCGACATCCGCTCGAAGCTCACCCCGGCCCGCCGGCGCAACATCGTCGAGGGCGCGGCCTACCTGGACGTCGCCCCGACCGTGGTCCGGGTCGCCGCCGACGCGCCGCTGCCGCCCTTCGACCCGGCCCTGCCGCGCGAGCCGCTGGACCCGATGACCCTGGAGGAGCTCTCCGCCCGCTGGGGCCTCGGCACCTCCCTGGAGCGCGTCCTGGCCGTCCTCGCGGCGCGCTGACACCCCGGCAGCACGAGGGGGGCCCGTCGTCGATGACGACGGGCCCCCCTTCGGCGCGCGACGGTCAGCCCACCGAGGAGTAGGCGATGATGCCGCGGCGGAGGCCGTCGACGGCCTTGCGGGCCGTCCGGCGGAGCTCGGCGTCCTCGCCGGCGGCGTCCTGGATCTGGCCGAGCACGTCGATCAGCTGCTTGGTCCAGCGGACGAAGTCACCGGCCGGCATGTCGGCGTCGCGCAGCACCGAGTCCAGGTTGTGGCCGAGGGCCCAGCGGTACGCGGCCCAGGCGAAGCCGACGTCCGGCTCGCGCTGCCCGACGCCCTCGGCGGTGTTGATCCGGTGCTGCTCCTCCAGGGCGTCCAGGTGGCCCCAGATCCGGATCATCTGGCCGAGTGCCTCCTTGGTGCCGCCCTCGGGCACCCGGGGGGCGGCGGCGTCGTCGGACTGCCGGGACTCGTAGACCAGCGCCGAGGCGCAGGCCGCCAGCTCGGCGGCGGCCAGACCGCTCCAGACGCCCTCGCGGATGCACTCGGAGGCGAGCAGGTCCAGCTCGCCGTAGAGCCGGCCGAGCCGCTTGCCGTCGTCGGTGACGGTGTCGCCCCGGAGGTAGCCGAGGTCGGTGAGCAGGCCGCAGACCCGGTCGAAGGTGCGGGCGATGGTGTGGGTGCGGGAGCGCATCCGGCGCTCCAGCTGCTCGGTGTCGCGGTGCAGCCGGTGGTAGCGCTCGGCCCAGCGCGCGTGGTCCTCGCGCTCGTCGCAGCCGTGGCACGGGTGCTGGCGCAGGGCGGCGCGCAGCCGGCTGATCTCCGCGTCGTCGGCGGCGGCCGCGCGGCCCTTGCGGAACCGCTCGGGCTCCAGGTGGCCGGCCTTGGTGCGCAGCGCGGAGGCGAGGTCGCGCCGGGACTGCGGGCTGCGCGGGTTGAAGGACTTGGGGATGCGCACCCGCTCCAGGGCGGCGACCGGGTGCGGGAAGTCGATCATGGCGAGCCGCTTGACCTGCCGCTCGGCGGTGAGCACCACCGGGCGCGGGCCGTCCTGGAAGTCGGGGTGGCGCGAGCCGACCCGGCCGTTGCGGCTGACCGGCGGCAAGCCCGGGTCGAGGACGAGCGCGAGACCGGCGAACTTGCCGGTGGGGACGTGGATGACGTCGCCCGGCTTGAGCTGCTCGATGGACTCGACGGCGGCCGCGCGGCGCTGGCTGCTGCCCTCGCGGGCCAGCTCGTTCTCGCGGTCCTTGAGCTGGTGGCGCAGGCCCATGTACTCGTCGAAGTCGCCCAGGTGGCAGGTCATGGACGCGCGGTAGCCGTCCAGGCCCTCCTCGTTGCGCTGGACCTGGCGGGCGATGCCGACCACCGAGCGGTCCGCCTGGAACTGCGCGAAGGACGTCTCCAGCAGCTCGCGGGAGCGGTGCCGGCCGAACTGCGAGACCAGGTTGACGGCCATGTTGTACGAGGGCCGGAAGGACGACTTCAGCGGGTAGGTGCGGGTGCCGGCCAGGCCGGCCAGCGCCTCCGGGTCGAGCCCGCGCTGCCAGAGCACCACGGCGTGGCCCTCGATGTCGATCCCGCGGCGGCCGGCCCGGCCGGTGAGCTGGGTGTACTCGCCGGGGGTGATGTCGGCGTGCGTCTCGCCGTTCCACTTGACCAGCTTCTCCATGACCACCGAGCGGGCGGGCATGTTGATGCCGAGGGCCAGTGTCTCGGTCGCGAAGACGGCCTTGACCAGACCCTTCACGAAGAGCTCCTCGACCACCTCCTTGAACCGCGGCAGCATCCCCGCGTGGTGGGCGGCGATGCCGCGCTCCAGCCCGTCGAGCCACTCGAAGTAGCCGAGGACGTGCAGGTCCTCGTCGGGGATGTCGGCGCAGCGCTCCTCGACGATGGCCCGCACCCGGCCCCGGTCCTCCTCCTTGTTGAGGCGCAGCCCGGAGCTGAGGCACTGCTGGACGGCGGCCTCGCAGCCGGCCCGGCTGAAGATGAAGGTGATCGCGGGGAGCAGGCCCTCGGCGTCGAGCCGGTCGATGACGTCGACCCGGCCGGGCGTCCAGACCTTGCCCGGGCGGCCGTTGGGCATCGAGCGGCCCCGGCCGCGGCCGAACCGGTCGCGCGGGTTGCGGTCCAGCTCGGAGCGGGCGAGCCGGACCAGCTCGGGGTTGACAGCCTTGGCCGGGTTGCGCGGGGCGTCCTTGGGGCGGCCGTCGCGGTCCGGGTTGGCGAACAGGTCGTACATCCGGTTGCCGGCCATGACGTGCTGCCACAGCGGCACCGGGCGGTGTTCGGAGACGATCACCTTGGTGCCGCCGCGCACGGTGTCCAGCCAGTCGCCGAACTCCTCGGCGTTGGAGACGGTCGCGGAGAGCGAGGCCAGCACCACCGACTCGGGGAGGTGGATGATGACCTCCTCCCAGACGGCGCCGCGGAAGCGGTCGGCGAGGTAGTGCACCTCGTCCATCACCACGTAGCCGAGGCCGTTGAGCGAGGAGGAGCCGGCGTAGAGCATGTTGCGCAGCACTTCGGTGGTCATGACCACCACGGGGGCGTCCCCGTTGACGCTGTTGTCACCGGTCAGCAGGCCGACCTTGGCCGCGCCGTAGCGCTTGACCAGGTCCCCGTACTTCTGGTTCGAGAGCGCCTTGATGGGCGTGGTGTAGAAGCACTTGCGCCCGGACTGGAGGGCGAGGTGCACGGCGAACTCGCCGACGATCGTCTTGCCGGAGCCGGTGGGCGCGGCGACCAGCACGCCGTCGCCGCCCTCCAGCGCCCGGCAGGCCTCCAGCTGGAAGTCGTCCAGCGGGAAGTCGTAGAGCTGCTGGAAGCCGTACAGGGCGCTGGCCTGCTCCTTGGCCCGGCGGCGGAAGGCCGCGTACGCCTCGGCGGGGCTGAGCTCCCGGTCTTCGGGCTGCTCGGGCTCAGGGGTGTTCATCGCCGTCCGGGTGTGATTGGTGTGATCTCGCATCTCAGCGAGAGGTTACCCGGGAGGACTGACATCGATAGCACTGATTTTTCGCGCTACCGGATCGGTTCTCTCTCACATCCATAGTTGCAAATGTCTTCAAGCAGCGACGAAGCGGCCATCTTCGAACGTCTCCGGTCATTCCCGGTGCCACGCCGTCCCCTCTCCCTACATTCGGTCCCACAACCACCACGCAGGGGAGTCCCCCGCTCACAGGAGGAGAAGACGATGGCGAACCTGGAGACCTCGCTCAAGGAGGCCATGGCGATCGAGGGCGCGATCGGCGTGGCCCTGGTCGACTACGGCAGCGGCATGGCGCTCGGCACCCTCGGCGAGGGCGGCGAGCTGGACCTCAACGTCGCCGCCGCCGGCAACACCGACGTGGTCCGGGCCAAGATGCGGGCCATGGAGCTGCTCAACCTCCATGACAACGAGATCGAGGACATCCTGGTCAGCCTCACCAGCCAGTACCACCTGCTCCGGCCGCTCACCATGCCGAACGGCCGGGGGCTCTTCCTGTTCCTGGCGCTCAACCGCAGCCGCGCCAACCTGGCGATGGCCCGCCACCACCTCAAGCGGATCGAGGTCGGACTGGAGATCTGACCGGGCCGGGCACCAGGAAAGGAGCGCTGTGGCGGTCGCGCTGTACCAGGCCAAGGCCGAGTTCTTCCGGATGCTCGGCCACCCCGTCCGGATCCGGGTGCTGGAATTACTGCAGGCCGGACCGACGCCCGTCCGCGACCTGCTGGCCGAGCTGGCGATCGAACCGTCCAGCCTCTCCCAGCAACTCGCCGTGCTGCGCCGGTCCGGCATCGTCACCGCCACCCGGGAGGGCAGCACGGTGGTGTACGCGCTGTCCGGTACCGAGGTCGCCGACCTGCTGCTCACCGCCCGGCGGATCCTCACCGGGCTGATCGCCGAGCAGAGCGTCCTGCTCGCCGAACTCCGCGCCGGCGCCGACTGACGCCCGGCCCGACGGCCCCTGGACGCCGCATCACCTCACAGGCGGGTGATGTGTGACATTTCACATGACGCCCTACTGGTCCGGGAAGGTACCTCCCGGCGACCATCGGGCCGTGACCCTCACCGATCCCTTCCTCGACCTCAGCGCCCGCACCGGCCGCTTCGGCCACGGCGCCCCGCGCGCGATCACCCTCAGCGAGGACGGCACCCGACTGCTGCTGCTCCGCTCGGCCGGCCCGCAGGACCGGGTCGACCGGCTCCACCTCCTCGACCTCGCCACCGGCGAGGAACGCCTGGTCGCCGACCCCGCCGTGCTCGCTCCGGGCCGCGGCGGTGACCGCGACGACCTACCCGCCGTCGAGCGGCGGCTGCGCGAACGGACCAGGCTGACCGCCGCCGGCATCGCCACCTTCGCCGCCACCGCCGACCTCGCGGTCGCCGTGTTCACCCTGGACGGGCGGCTGTTCCGCGCCGACACCACCGCCGGCACCTGCGCCGAACTCCCGGTGACCGGACCGGCCTTCGACCCGCGCCCCGACCCGGCCGGCCACCGCGTCGCCTACGTCGCCGACGACGCCCTCCACGTCACCCCGGCGCCCGCGCCGCTGAGTCCCGCCGACGGCGCCCGCTGGGGCGTCGCCGAGTTCGCCGCCGCCGAGGAGCTGGGCCGCGCCCGGGGCCACTGGTGGCGCCCGGACGGCGGCGCGCTGCTGGCCACCCGGGTGGACGAAGCCGCCCTGCCCCGGCGCTACTTCGCCGACCCGGCCCACCCGGACGAGCGGCCCGAGGACTTCGCCTACCCGCAAGCCGGCGGGCCCAACGCGGACGTCCAGCTCTGGGTCCTCGACCTGGACGGCGCCCGGACCCGGCTGCGCTGGGACGCCGAGGCGTTCCCCTACCTCTGCGCGGCCGAGTGGGCCGGCACCGGGGAGGTCCTGCTCACCGTCGCCGACCGCCTCCAGCAGAACGTGCTGCTGCTCACCGCCGACCCGGCCACCGGCACCACCCGTGAACTCTCCCGCACCACCGACGAGTTCTGGGTGGACGACCTGCCCGGCACCCCCGCCCGGCTGGACGGCGGCCGGCTGCTCACCGCCCACGACACCCCCGCCGCCCGCGGCCTGGCCGTGGACGGCAAGCCGCTGGACACCACCGGCCTGCAGATCCGCCGGGTGGTCGGGCGGCTGCGCGGCAGGCTGCTCTGCGAGACCGGCCAGGGCGACCCCGCCGACCAGTACGTCCACCTGGTCGACCCGGACGGCGGCGCCCCCGAGCCGGTCAGCTCCGGCCCCGGCGTGCACTCCGCACTGGCCGCCGCCGACACCCTGCTGCTCGTCTCGGCCGGCCCCGACGGCGTCCGCCGCCGGCTGACCGGCCCCTGGGGCGAGGCGGCGCCCACCGACCTGTCCGCCGCCCTGCCGTACCGGGTCGAACCGCGGCTCGCCCGGGTCACCGAACACGGCCTGCCCACCGCCGTGGTGTACCCGCGCGGCCATCTGCCCGGCCGGCGGCTGCCCGTCCTGCTCGACGTCTACGGCGGCCCGGGCTACCAGGCGGTGGCCAACGAACCGCGCCGCTGGCAGCTCCGCCAGTGGTGGGCCGACCAGGGCTTCGCGGTGGTCACCACCGACAACCGGGGCACCCCGTTCGTCTCCCCCGCCTTCACCCGGGCGATCTTCCGCCGCTTCTCCGCGGCCGCGCTGGAGGACCAGGTCGCCGCGCTGCACGCGCTCGCCGCGGACCACCCCGACCTCGACCTGGGCCGGGTGGGCGTGCGCGGCTGGTCCTACGGCGGGTACTTCGCCGCTCTCGCCGTGCTGCGCCGCCCGGACGTCTTCCACGCCGCCTGCGCGGGCGCGCCGCCCACCGACTTCCGCCGGTACGACACCGCGTACACCGAGCGCTACCTCGACCTGCCGCAGCACAACCCCGAGGGCTACGCGGCGGACTGCCTGATCGACGACGCGCCGTCGCTCACCCGGCCACTGCTGCTGATCCACGGCCTGGCCGACGACAACGTGCACCCCTCGCACACCCTGCTGCTCTCCCAGGCGCTCACCCGGGCGGGCCGCCCGCACAGCGTGCTGCCGCTGCCGGGCGTCACCCACATGACCCCGGACGGGGTGGGCGAGCAGGTCACGGCGGCCGAACTCGCCTTCCTGCGGGGCGCCCTGGGGTAGCGGTGGCGGGCACCCGGGCGTCGACGCCCGGGTGCCCGCCACCGCAGGACCGCGACCGGCCACTCCCACGGGGCGGCCGGTCGCGCGTCCGGCCCGTCGCCCTGTCCCATCCCTTCCGTGTGACCCATGACATGTGAAATATTACCTGCGCTCCACCGACTGTTTCCCGACTCCACCGACTCCCCAGACCACCCACCGTCCGGAAAGGACCGGTCAGTTGCGCAGACTGTCCGCGGCACTCGCGGCCGCGCTCACCACGAGCGCGATAGCGGCCTCCCTCCTCGGCACCCCCGCCCAGGCCGCTCCCCCCTCCCCCGCCCTCACCGCGGCCGCCGCCGCCCAAGGCGCCGAGGAGGGCGGCACCGAGGCCCCGCCCGGCCCGCTCGCCCCCCAGGAACGCGAGCGCCAGTCGCTTCGCACCAAGGCCCTGGAACAGGTCAACAAGGGCTCCGTGGCCAAGACTTCGCAGAAGCGGGCGCCCGCCAGGGTGAAGATCGGCAACGACTACGTCCAGCTCGCGCAGCAGCGCACGGACAAGGTCTTCGTGATCCTCGCCCAGTTCGGCGACCAGGTGGACAACACCACCGAGTACAACGGGCAGCCCCGCTACGGCGGCACGCCCGGCCCGCAGCACAACGCGATCCCCAAGCCGGGCAGGAGCGACAACCACACGCTCTGGTCCAAGGACTTCGACCGCGACTACTACCAGCAGTTGTTCTTCGACGACGCGCCCGGCGCGGTCTCGATGCGCAACTACTACCGCACCCAGTCCTCCGGCCGCTACGACGTCGAGGGCACGGTCAGCGACTGGGTCACCGTGCCGTACAACGAGGCCCGGTACGGCAGCAACAAGGGCCCCCAGGGGTCCGGCGCCTGGACGCAGGGGCAGGAGTTCGTCCGGGACGCGGTCAAGGCCTGGTACGACGGCGAGGTCCGCAAGGGCCGCTCCGCCGCGGACGTCAAGGCCGAGCTGGCCCAGTACGACGTCTACGACCGCTACGACCACGACAAGGACGGCGAGTTCAGCCAGCCGGACGGCTACCTGGACAACGTCATCGTGGTGCACGCGGGCGTCGACGAGACCTGGGGCGGCGGGGCGCAGGGCGCCGACGCCCTCTGGGCGCACCGCAGTTGGGCCTTCCCGGACCCGGCCGGCCAGACCGGCCCGGTGGGCAACCGGATCGGCGGCGCCCCGGTCGGCGACACCGGCCTGTACGTCTACGACTACGTGCAGGGCGGCGAGAACAGCGGCGTCGGCCTGTTCGCCCACGAGTTCGGCCACAACCTCGGCCTGCCCGACCTGTACAGCACCACCGGCGGCGACAACAGCGTCAACTTCTGGTCGCTGATGTCCTCCGGCTCGTACCTCGGCAAGGGCAAGAACACCACCGGCGGCTACCCCGGTGACCTCGACGCGTGGAGCAAGCTGCAGTTCGGTTGGCTCGACTACGACGAGGCGCAGGCCGCCACCCGCTCCAGCCACGCGCTCGGCGTCAGCGGCTACAACACCGACCAGGCCCAGGCGGTGCTGGTGCACCTGCCCGACGGCACCACCAGCACCGACCTGGCCGACCCGAACCAGGGCGCCAACCACTGGTGGAGCGGGACGGGCGACAACCTGGACAACTCGCTGGCCCGGACGGTCGACCTGCGCCCGGTGAGCGGACCGGTCACGCTGACCGCCGCCGCCTGGTACGACATCGAGCAGGACTACGACTTCCTCGCGGTCGAGGCCTCCACCGACGAGGGGAAGACCTGGAAGGCGCTCGGCGGAACCGTCGACGGCACGCCGATCGGCAACACCACCGCCAACACCCCCGGTCTGACCGGCACGTCCGGCGCCTACCGGCAGCTGTCCGTCCCGCTGGACGGCTACGCGGGGCAGCAGGTCCGGCTGCGCTTCCACGTCACCTCGGACAACAACACCCACGGCCGCGGCGTCCTGGTCGACACCGTCCGGGTCGCCGCCGGCGCCACCGAGCTCTTCGCCGACGGCGCCGAGAACGGGGCCAACGGCTGGACCGCGACCGGGTTCTCGGTGGTCACCGGCCGCACCGCGGTCACCTCGCACCCGCGCGCCTACCTGGTGGAGAACCGCCGGTACGCGGGCTACGGCGCCTTCCTGAAGACCGGCCCGTACAACTTCGGGTACACGGGCGTCGACGGCAAGAAGGACATCGTCGACACCTACCCGTACCAGGAGGGCGTGCTGGTCTGGCTCTGGGACACGGGGTACGGCGACAACAACACCAAGGACCACCCCGGCGGCGGGCTGATCCTGCCGGTCGACGCCCACCCGGCGCCGATCCGGTTCGCCGACGGCACGCTGGTCAACGCCCGCGCGCAGACCTTCGACGCGACCTTCTCGCTGAAGCGGACCACCGGCTTCACCCTGCACAAGGCCGGCGTCCCGGTGCGGATCGGCGCCGAGCCGGCCGTCGCCGCCTTCAACGACCGCACCGGGGTCTACTCCGACCCCGCCACGCCGCAGCTCGGCGTGAAGGTGCCGGACACCAACACCAAGATCGAGGTCGTCCGCGAAGCCCAGGACGGCCGGATCACCACCGTCCGGGTGGGCCCGGCCTCCTGAGGCCCGCCACCCGCGCGCACCGCACAACGGCCGTGGCCCCCGGATCCGTCCGGGGGCCACGGCCTCGCGTCGTCCGGGGCCGGTCGCGACCGCGGGAGCGGCCGGGCTCCGCGACCCGCCGGCCGCCCGGCCCGGTCCACACCGACCACGCCGGGCACCGCGTCGGCGCCGGGTACCGCCCCCGCCCCCGCCGGCCGGCCGGCCCCCGGCGCCCCCCACCGGCCCGCCAGACCCCCGGCCCCCGACCGCAGAAGGCCCGTACCCACCAGCGGGTACGGGCCTTCGAGACGTTGGAACCCGGTCGGACGCGGCCCTCAAGAGGTTCCCCGCCGCGCCCGACCGGGGGTCGGGAGGAGGGCCCGTGGACGGGCCCCCGGGGTGCCGCCGGACCGCCCGGCCCACAGGCGGGCAGGGGTGGTCCGGCGGCCGGGGCGTCAGGCCTCCGGGAAGTGGCAGGCCGCCTGCCGGGTGCCCGGTCCGGCGATCCGCAGCAGCGGACGCTCCGTCCGGCAGAGCTCCTGGGCCTTCGGGCACCGCGGGTGGAAGCTGCACCCGGACGGCGGGTTGGCCGGGCTCGGCGGGTCGCCGAGCAGCACGATCCGCTCGCGCGCCCGCTCGGCGGCCGGGTCCGGCAGCGGCACCGCGGAGAGCAGCGCCCGGGTGTAGGGGTGCGCGGCGTTGCCGTAGACCTCCGCCTTGTCGCCGATCTCGACGATCCGGCCGAGGTACATCACGGCGACCCGGTCGCAGACCCGCTTGACCACCGAGAGGTCGTGCGCGATGAAGACGTACGCCAGGCCGAGCTCGTCCTGGAGCCGCTCCATCAGATTGACCACCTGGGCCTGGATGGAGACGTCCAGCGCGGAGACCGGCTCGTCGGCGATGACCAGCCGGGGCGAGGTGGCCAGCGAGCGGGCGATGCCGATCCGCTGGGCCTGGCCGCCGGAGAACTCGTGCGGGTAGCGGTCCAGGTGTTCGGGGATCAGCCCGACCAGCTCCATCAGCTCGGCGGCCCGCTTGCGCGCCCCGGCCGCGCCGGCGCCCTGGACCAGCAGCGGCTCGGAGATGATCCGGGCCACCGTCTGGCGGGGGTTGAGCGAGGAGTACGGGTCCTGGAACACCATCTGGAGGTGCCGCCGGTGCGGGCGCAGCGCGGCCTGCGACAGGCCGCCGATCTCGGTGCCGTCGAAGGTGACGGTGCCCGCGGTGGGGTCGAGCAGCCGGACGATCATCCGCCCGGTGGTCGACTTGCCGCAGCCCGACTCCCCGACCAGGCCGAGCGTCTCGCCCTGGGCGACGTCGAAGCTCACGCCGTCGACGGCCCGGATCGGGGCGCCGGCCCGGCCGGTGCGGCTGCGCCGGCCGGGGAAGGTCTTCACCAGGTCCCGGACGGACAGCAGCGGCTCGGCGGAGCGCGGCCGGTCGGCCGTCAGCGGTCGGTCGTTCATGAGCGGGCTCCCAGCGGCACCAGCGGCAGGTGGCAGGCGGCCTGGTGGCCGGGGGCGAGCGGGCCGAACGCGGGGCGCTCGGCCAGGCAGCGGGCGTGCTCCTCGGCGGTGGCGGCGCTGGTGCGGGCGCAGCGCGGGGCGAAGGTGCAGCCGGGGGCGGGGGCGATCAGCGACGGCGGGCTGCCGGGGATGGCCCGCAGCGGGGCGTCGTCGGTGTCGTCGAGGCGGGGCAGCGAGTCGAGCAGCCCGCGGGTGTACGGGTGCGCGGGGGCGCCGAACAGCCGGTCGACGGGGGCCTGTTCGGCGGCCCGGCCGCCGTACATCACCAGCACCTCGTGGGCGACCCGGGCGACCACGCCGAGGTCGTGGGTGATCATGACGACGCCGAGGCCGCGGTCCTGTTGGATGCGGGCGATCAGGTCGAGGATCTGGGCCTGGACGGTGACGTCCAGGGCGGTGGTGGGCTCGTCGGCGATCAGCAGGTCGGGTTCGCAGGCGAGCGCCATGGCGATCATCACGCGCTGGCGCATGCCGCCGGAGAACTGGTGCGGGTACTCGTCGACCCGGCGGGCCGGCTCGGGGATGCCGACCTCGCCCAGCATCTCCACGGCCCGGGCGCGGCCGGCCCTGCGGTCGGCCCTGAAGTGCACCCGGTAGTGCTCGGCGATCTGCTCGCCGACGGTGTAGAAGGGGTGCAGGCTGGACAGCGGGTCCTGGAAGATCATGGCGATCCGCCGCCCCCGGACGGTGCCCAGCTGCCGCTCCCCCAGGCCGTTCAGCTCCTGTCCGGCCAGCCGGATCGAGCCGGTGACGGCGGCGCCGCGGTGCAGGCCCATCACGGCCAGCGAGGTGACGGACTTGCCGCTGCCGGACTCCCCGACCAGGCCGAGGGTCTGCCCGGACGCGACGGTGAAGGAGATGCCGTCGACGGCCCGGACGGTGCCGCGCGGGGTGTCGAAGGAGACGGCGAGATCCTCGACCTCCAACAGTGCCATCAGTACCTCACTCTCGGGTCGACGTAGGCGTAGAGCAGGTCGACCAGCAGGTTCGCCGCGACGATGAAGAAGGCCGCGAGCAGGGTGACGCCGAGGATGACGGGCTGGTCGGAGCGGATCAGCCCGTCGTAGAAGAGCCGGCCGACCCCGGGCAGACCGAAGATCGACTCCGTGATGACGGCGCCCGCGAGCAGTCCGCCGAGGTCCATCCCGAAGATGGTGAGGATGGGCGTCATCCCGGAGCGCAGCCCGTGCTTGACCGTCACGGTGAGCGCGGGCAGGCCCTTGGCGCGGGCGGTGCGGATGTACGGCTCGGCCATCGTCTCGATCATCGAGTTGCGGCTCTGCCGGGCGTACATGGCCGCGTAGAGCAGGGCCAGCGCGATCCAGGGGAGCAGCAGGTTGGAGGCCCAGCCGAACGGGTCCTCGGTGAGCGCGTGGTAGGACGGGTAGGGCAGCAGGCCGGCGGTCCGCACGACGCCCCAGATCAGCATGATCGAGGTGAAGTAGACCGGCAGCGAGGCGGTTCCGACCGACAGCACCATCAGGGTGCGGTCGGTGAGGCCGCCCTTGCGCAGGGCCGAGGTGATGCCGGCGCCGAGGCCGAGGACCAGCCAGAGCGCCGCCGCGCCGAAGGCGAGCGAGACGGAGACCGGCAGGCGGTCGGTGAGCAGGTCCCAGACCGGCAGCCCGTACTCGTAGGAGTAGCCCAGGCAGGGGAAGCCGCAGTGCACGGCGCTGGGGCCGCTGCCGTAGTCGCGGCCGGCGAAGATGCCGCCCAGGTAGCTGCCGAACTGGTCCCAGACCGGCGCGTCCAGGCCCATCGCCGCCTTGACGGCGGCGAGCCGCTCGGGGCTGCAGGTCTTGCCGCAGGCGGCCGCGGCCGGGTCGTTGGGCAGCAGGTAGAAGATGGTGAAGGTGATGGCGCAGATGGCGAGCATGATGCCCGCGACACCGATCAGCCGGCGGCCGAGGTAGATGATCACGACCGGCCTCCCCGGGGGTCGAGGATGTCGCGCAGCGCGTCACCGAGCAGGGTGAAGGCGAGCACCGCGATGAAGAGGAAGACCGTCGGGATGAGGAAGTAGGTCGGATCGGTCTCGTAGTGGAGGATGCTCTCGGCGATCATCTGACCCCAGGACGCGGTGGGCGGGCGGACGCCGACGCCGAGGTAGCTGAGGGCGGCCTCGGTGGCGATCATGCCGGGGATCAGCAGCGTGGTGTAGGCGATGATCGGGCCGGAGACGTTCGGCAGGATCTCCCGGGTGAGGATGCGCCAGGAGCGCGCGCCGCCGACCTTGGCCGCCTCGACGTACTCGCGGTGCTTGAGCGAGAGGGTCTGGCCGCGGACCACCCGGGCGATGCCGGGCCAGCCGAACAGGCCGATCACCAGGGTCATCAGCAGGATCCGGTTGACGTCCTTGGCCACCGACATCATGGCGATCATGAAGATCAGCGAGGGGAAGGACATCGTGAGGTCCATCAGCCGGGAGAGCGCCGCGTCGACGCGGCCGCCGAAGTAGCCGGCCACGATCCCGGCCAGGGTGCCGGCGATCACGACCAGCGCGGTGGCGGTGAACGCGATCAGCAGGGAGACCTGGCCGCCGTGCAGCACGCGGGCGAACAGGTCGCGGCCCGAGCCGGGTTCGACGCCGAGCCAGTGCCGGGTGCCGATCCCGCCGAAGGCGCCGATCGGCGTGCCGCCCATGTAGGGGTCGATGGCGCGCTTGTCGAACTCCTCGGGGGTCCAGCCGCCGAGCGAGCTCAACGGGCCGGCCAGGGCCGCCGCCAGGACCAGCACGGCGACGGTGATCAGGCCGAACCGGGCCGAGCCCTGGGCCCACAGCCGCTCCCCGACGAGCCGCCAGGGCCCGCGCCCGGCGGCCTTCGCGGGGCCCGCCGCCGTGTCCTCCACGGCGGCGGGGTCAGTGGTAGTACTCATCGCTGACGTTCCCTCAGCCCTGGCTCTTCGCGGGGTCCTTGAGGCCGACCACAGCCATGTCGATCATGCCGGCGTAGCCGGAGTTGCCGAACGCGCCGGCCACGTTGGTGCCGACCAGCAGCGGGCGGCGCTGCCACATCAGCGGCACGGCAGGGGCCTTCTTCACCAGGTCCTCGTCCAGCTGCTTCCAGGCGGCGTTGGCCTCGGCCAGGTCGGTCATGGCCGCGATCTGGTCCATCCGGTCCATCGTGGCCTGGTCCCGGAACTGGCTGTAGTTGCCCTGGTTGCCCTTCTCCTTGATGGTGCGGCCGTCGAAGAGGAAGGGCAGGAAGGTCGCGGCGGACGGGTAGTCCGGGCACCAGCCGTTGATGGTCAGCTCGGGGGCGTTCTTGGTATCGCCGACGGTGTCGGAGAAGGCCGACGCGTCCACGGTGTTGACGGTGACCTGGACGCCGGCCTTGGCCAGCGACTGCTGGAGCGCCTCGCCGCGACTCTTGTCACCGATGGACACGAGGAGCGAGACCTTGAGGTCGGTCCTGCCCGCCGCCTTGAGCAGGTCCTTGGCCTTCTCCGGGTCACCGGCGGCCGGGATCTTCAGCGGATCGGCCTTGGCCCCGGCGGTCAGCGAGGGCGGCAGGAAGGAGGTCGCGACGTCCGCCATCGCCGGGCCGCCGAAGGCGGTGACCTGGGCCTCGCGGTCGACCGCGTACATCATCGCCTCGCGCACCTTCGGGTCGTCGAAGGGCGCCTTGGCGGTGTTCAGGTACAGCATGTCGGTGCAGCCGGTCTGCTCGGCCACCATGCGGGCCTTGACGTCCGCCTTGGGCAGCACCTTCGAGACGGACTCGTGCTGCATCCACGGCATCTCGATGGTGGAGGCGTCGGCGCCGTCACTCGCGATGACCCGGTCGTCGGCCTGACCGCCCTTGAGGCCCTGGGTGACCACGATCTTGTCCGGGTACGCCTTGCGGACCGTGTCGGAGGCCTGGTCCCAGTTGGTGTTGCGGACCAGCACGAGCTGCTTCCCGCGGTCGTAGGAGGCGATCTTGTACGGGCCGGAGGAGAACGGCCGCGAGTCGTACTGGGTGCCCTTCTCCTGCGACTGCGGCACGGGCGAGAAGGTCGGCAGGGTGGCGGTGTACGAGAACTCGGCGACCGGGCGCTTCAGGCGGAAGACGATGGTCTTGTCGTCCGGGGTCTCGATGCTGGGCAGGTGCTCGCCGTTCAGCGGGCCCTTGTAGTTCTCGCCGCCGGCCAGGTACTGGATGGCGTAGTCGGGGCCACCGGTGAGGTCCGGGGCGAAGGACCGCTCGACGTTGTACTTGACGTCGGCGGACTTGATCGGGCTGCCGTCCTCGTACTTGAGGCCGTCGCGCAGGGTGAAGGTCCAGGTCTTGCCCCCGTCGGAGGACTTGCCGAGGTCGGTGGCGAGGTCCGGGACGATCTCGCTGCCGGCGCTGCCCGGCTCGGACTTGAAGGTGACCAGGGTGCGGTAGATCAGCCGGGTGCCGAAGTCCATGTGCGGCAGCACCCAGTTGCGGGCCGGGTCGAGGTGCGCGAAGTCCTGGTTGGTCAGCACGGTGAGCGTGCCGCCCTTGACCGGGGAGCCGCCGACGATGGAGCCGGCCGCCGCGCCCGGGCCCTTGGTTCCGGCGGCCGTGGTGTCACCGGCGGTGTCGCTCTTGTCGTTCTTGCAGGCCCCGAGGCCGAGGGTGAGTGTCGCCGCGAGGGCCGCCGCGAGGGCGGCGTGGGTGCGCCTGTTCATGTGCAACTCCGCAGTGGGGGGCCGCCGTTGATGGCCCGTCGTCCGACCCCGGAGGTGATCCGGGGATCGACCGGGAGGGCGCCTCGACAGGTCTGGCCGCTCCGCGGTGTGACCCGTAACATAGTAATGTGAAATTGCACTGCACAAGAGATGACGCGTCCCGTTATCGAGCTGTGTCCGTGCCACCCCGCCGCCCCGTAGAGGAGACCCCCCGGTGACCCTCCGTCAGACCGGTCTCAACACCAGCAGCCACGACCTGCCGACCTCCCCCGCCCTGGAGGCCTACATGGCCACCGCCTGGGCCCCCACCCCGCTCACCGACGACCGGCGCGTCCCCGGGTACGCCGCCATGCCCGGCCGCCGCGCCCGGCTCTCCGCCGCCTTCCCCGGCGAACGCCTGATCGTCCCGGCCGGCGAGCTCAAGGTGCGCAGCAACGACGACGACTACCGGTTCCGCCCGCACAGCGCCTACGCCTGGCTCACCGGCCTCACCGGCGAGGACCAGCCCGGCCACGTCCTCGTCCTGGAGCCCGCCGGCCCCGAGGGCCACGAGCCCGTCCTCTACCTGCGCCCCCGCTCACCGCGCGGCGGCGACTCCGCCCGCGGCGGCGAGTTCTACCGCGACCGCCGCTACGGCGAGTTCTGGGTCGGCCGCCGCCCCGACCTCGCCGAGGCCACCCGCCTCACCGGCCTGCGCACCGAGCACCTCGACGACCTCGACAAGCTGCTCACCGGACCGCAGCCCGCCACCCGCGTGCTGGCCGGCGTCGACACCGCCCTGGACGCCGCCACCGACCGGCCCGGCTCACCCGCCCGGCGCGCGGACGACGCCGCCCTCGCCTCGGTGCTGTCCGAGCTGCGCCTGGTCAAGGACGCCTGGGAGGTCGAACAGCTCCAGCTCTCCGTCGACCACACCGTCCTCGGCTTCCAGGACGTCGTCCGCGCCCTCCCCGCCGCCCTGCGCCACCCGCGCGGCGAGCGCTGGATCGAGGGGATCTTCAACCTGCGCGCCCGCGCCGAGGGCAACGGCACCGGCTACGACACCATCGCCGCGTCGGGAGCCCACGCCTGCGTCCTGCACTGGATCCGCAACGACGGCGCGCTCGACCCGAACGCCCTGCTGCTGCTCGACGCCGGCGTCGAGACCGACACCCTGTACACCGCCGACATCACCCGCACCCTTCCGCTGAGCGGCACCTTCAGCCCCGCCCAGCGCCAGGCCTACGACCTGGTGCTGGCCGCCCAGGACGCCGGCATCGCCGCGCTGCGCCCCGGCGCGCGGTTCCGCGACTTCCACCTCGCCGCGATGCGGGTCTTCGCCGAGGGCCTCGCCGACTGGGGCGTACTGCGGATCCCCGCCGAGCAGGCCCTCGCCGAGGACAGCGGCCTCTACCGCCGCTACACCCTCTGCAGCAGCGGCCACATGCTCGGCCTGGACGTGCACGACTGCGCCAAGGCCCGCGCCGACACCTACCTCGACGGCGTCCTGGAGGAGGGCCACGTCCTCACCGTGGAGCCCGGCCTCTACCTCCAGCCCGACGACGAGACCCTCCCGCTGGAACTGCGCGGGCTCGGCATCCGCCTGGAGGACGACCTCGTCATCACCGCCGACGGCGCCCGGCTGATGTCCGACGCACTCCCCCGCACCGCCACCGCCGTCGAAGCCTGGATGGCCGAACTGCTCGCCTGACCACCACCGCGCCACGGGCAGGGGGCCGGCTCAGGCCACCTTGATCGTCCGGTCCCCCTGCCGCACGGTGACCTTCACCTCGCCGCCGATCGCCGCCGCGCAGGCCCGCAGGTTGTCCAGGCTGTCCACCTGCCCGTGCTCGATCTGCGACACCCGCGCCTGGCTCACCCCGAGCAACCCCGCCACCTCCTTCTGCGTCAGCCCCACCTTCAGCCGCAGCTCCGCCAGCTCGTGACCACGGATCCGCGCCCACGACTCCTGCCGCATCCGCGCCCGCTCCAGGACCTCTGCCCTCACCTCGGTCCAGCCACGACCCTTCATGCGCGCGCTCCCTCACCGGCCCATTCCCCCACACCGGCCCGGCCGTAGCGCGGCTCCGCCGTCCCGCCACCCTCGCGGGGGATGACACGGCCGGCTCTTCGCGCCCCGGGTGTGCGCCCGGTGGGGCGAGTGGCCGTCCGCCTCAGCTCCGGGCCGCCCGCCACAGCTCGCCGACGATCTCTGCGGCCGGGCCGCCGCGGGCCGCGCGGTGGCCGGTGCCGGCCCACAGGTGCATCGCCGCGGTGTCCGCCCGGGCGGCAGCCGCCGCCCGCAGCGGCTGGGTGAGGTGGTGCACCTCCGGGTAGGCGGCCGGGGCGTACGGCTCGTACCGGTCGATGAACGCGTTGCGCAGCCCGCGCGCCGGGCGGCCGGTGAACGCGCGCGTCACCACCGTCTCCGGGAGTTCGGTCAGCGCGGCCCGGTGCGCCGCGTTCGCCCCGGACTCGTCCGCGCGCAGCAGCGCCGTCCCCACCTGGACGGCCACCGCCCCGGCCCGCAGCGCGGCCGCGACCGCCGGGCCGTCGGCGAGCCCGCCCGCCGCGATCAGCGGCAGCGCCGTCACCGCGCCCACGGCGGGCAGCAGTCGGAGCAGCGGGACGTCCCCCGGCCGGTCCGCCACGCCGTGCGTGGCCCGGTGGCCGCCCGCCTCCGGACCCTGCACGCAGAGGGCGTCCATCCCGACCGCCTCGGCGCGCCGCGCCTCCTGCGGCGTGGTCACGGTGGCGACCTGGTGGATCCCGGCCGCCCGCAGCGCCCGCGCCTCCTCGGGCGAGGGCAGCCCGAAGGTGTACGACACCACGGGGACGGCCGGCGCCCCGGCCAGCAGTGCGGCGATCTTGGCGTCCCAGTCGTCGCGGTCCGGCGCGATCTCCTCCGGCAGGCGGACATCCAGGCGCCGCGCCTCCGGCAGCAGCCGCGCGCGGTAGGCGGCGACGGCCCGCGGATCGCCGGGCGCGGCGGGCACGAAGAGGTTCACGCCGAACGGCCGGTCGGTCAACTCGCGGACCCGGTCGATCTGTTCGACCGTCGCGGTGGCGCTCCGGTACCCGGCGGCGAGGAACCCCAGCCCCCCGGCCGCGTTCACCGCGGCGACCAGCTCCGGGGTGGTCGCCCCGCCCGCCATGGGCGCGGCGATGACGGGCACGGCGAGTTCGTCGAGGCGGACGGCCATTCCGGGTTCCTCCACTGCGCGTGACGGCTTCGGGCTCCGCCCAACCCTACGCCCGCGACCCTCAGGCCCCCCGGCGGATCAGCCCCCGCGCCCGTGCCTCGCGGACCGCCGCCGTCCGCGAGTCCACCCCCAACTTGGCGTAGACGTGCACCAGGTGGGACTTCACCGTGGCCTGGCTCAGATGCAGCCGCTGGCTGATCCCCTGGTTGGTCAGCCCGTCCGCGACCAGTCCCAGCACCTCCGTCTCCCGCGCGCTCAGCGCCGCCGACGGCGTCCGCATCCGCTCCAGCAGCCGGTCCGCCACCGCCGCCGCCAGCGCCGTCCGCCCCTGCGCGGCCGAGCGGACGGCCCGGGCCAGCTCCTCCGGCGGCGCGTCCTTCAGCAGGTACCCGGTGGCCCCGGCCTCCAGCGCGGGCAGGGTGTCCGCGTCGCTGTCGTAGGTGGTGACGATCAGCACCCGGGGCGCCGCCGCCCGGGCCGTGATCGCGGCGGTGGCCTGGGCGCCGTTCATCGCCGAGCCCGGCCCGAACTGCAGGTCCATCAGCACGACGTCCACCTCGACCTCCGCCGCCAGCTGCACGGCCCGTTCGGCGGTGGCGGCCTCGGCGACGACGGCGAAGTCCCGCTCGCTCTCCAGGACGGCCCGCAGCCCGGCCCGGACCACCGGGTGGTCGTCGGCGAGCAGCAGGCGGATCACGGCGTCGGTCACGGGGAGTCCTCGGTGGCGGGGGCGACGGGCAGCAGTACGGCGAGCGCCGTCCCCTCTCCCGGGGCGGACTCCACGGCGAAGGTACCGCCCAGCGCCCGCGCCCTGGCCCGCATGGACGGCAGGCCGAAGCCGCCGTCCCCGTCGGCGTCGGCGGCTGCCCGCGCCGGGTCGAAACCCGCCCCGTCGTCGAACACGTCCAGCGCGACCTCGCCCTCCATGTAGCTGAGCGTCACCTCGGCGTGCGAGGCCTTCGCGTGCCGCACCGTGTTGCCCAGGGCGGACTGCGCGATCCGCAGCAGCGCGACCTCGTGCGGCACCGGCAGCCGCACCGGGTCGCCCGAGACGTGCAGCCGGACGGGCAGGCCGGCGTGCGCGGTCGTGGTGGCACAGAGCCGTTCGAGGGCGCCGGCCAGCGAGCCGCTCTCCAGATCGGGCGGGGTCAGCGCGCGGACGAAGCGGCGGGCCTCGGCGAGGTTGTCCTGGGCCGCCCGACGGGCCTGTTCGACGTAGTCGGCGGCGGCCTCGGTCCGGTCGGGCAGGGCCCGCTGGGCGGCCCGCAGCAGCAGCTGGATGCTGGACAGGCTCTGGGCGAGGGTGTCGTGGATCTCCCGGGCCAGCCGTTCGCGCTCGGCCAGCACACCGGCGGTGTGGTGGGCGGCGTCGAGGCCGGCCCGGGCGGCGGTGAGCTCGTCGATCAGCCGGCGGCGCTCCTCGCTCTCCCGGTAGAGCGCCTGGTAGCCGAAGACGGTGACGACGGCGACGGCCGCACCGAGCGTGGGCCCGATCGCCGCGGCGAAGCCGACGGTGTGCTGGTGCCAGGACCACGCGACGACCGCGGTGACGGCGGTGACGGCGACGGCCACCAGCCCGCCCCGGCGGCCGAGCAGGTGCAGCTCCAGGAAGTACAGCGGGAAGGCGAGCCAGACGCCGTCCTGGGTGGTGGTCAGCACTCCCACCCAGGTCACACCGAGCACGGCCAGCCAGAAGACGGTGGACCACCGCGACCGCCGGACGGCCCCGACCAGCGGCCCGGCCGCGTACACCGCGGCCATCGCGGTACCGGCGGCGACGACGGCCGCCGGCTCGGCGCCGCGGCCGACCACGGCACGGGCCACGGCGAGTGCGAGCAGGCCCGCCACCAGCAGGTGCAGGCAGACCTGGAGCACGCGGGCGACGGGGGTGGTTCGAGGTCGTTCGGTCGCCATCCGTCCAGCCTAGGGTCCGTGCCGCCCGGACGGATCAATCAAAAGGTTGAACTCTGCCTCTCCCCTTCGATGCCGAGGTTCCAATCCCGCGCGCGATGCCCCACGGCCCCCTTCCGCGGGACGGTGGTGAGCGTCGCCGCCGCTGCGCAAGCCGCGGCGGACCCGAGGAAGAGGAGAGCCCGGACGTGTTCGTCGCCTGGAGGGACCTGCGGTTCGCGAAGGGGCGGTTCGCCCTGATGGGAACCGTCGTCGTGCTGATCACCGTACTGGTCGGCCTGCTGTCCGGCCTGACGGCCGGGCTCGGCCGGCAGAACGTCTCGGCGATCACCGGCCTGCCCGCCGACCATCTCGCCTTCGCCGTCCCCGCCGACGGGCAGCGGCTCTCCTTCACCGACTCCCAGGTCACCCCCGAGCAGTGGCAGGGCTGGGCGCGGGCCCCCGGGGTCGCGGCCGCGCAACCGCTCGGGATCACCACCACCAAGGCCGCCGCCGGGCAGCGCACCACCGCGCTCTCCGCCTTCGGCGTACCGGACGGCTCGCCGCTGGCCCCCCGGGGCGATGCGGTCGGCCCCGGCCGGGCCGTGCTGTCGCAGGCCGCCGCCGAGGAGCTCGGCGGTCTGCGTCCCGGCGCGGCCTTCACCCTGGCGGGACACCCGCTCCAGGTCGCGGCGGTGGCCGGCAACGCCTCCTTCAGCCACACCCCGGTCGTCTGGACCAGCCTCCCCGACTGGCAGGCGGTCGCCCCGGGCGGCGCCGGGCACGCCACGGTGATCGCCCTGACCACGGCCCCCGGCGCGGACCTCGGCACGGCGGACGCCCGGTACGGCACCGAGACCCGGAGCCGGGCGGACGCGCTCGCCGCGATCGGCTCCTACACCTCGGAGAACGGCTCGCTGCAACTGATGCGCGGCTTCCTGTTCGCCATCTCGGCGCTGGTGATCGGCGCCTTCTTCACCGTCTGGACGATCCAGCGCAGCGGCGACGTCGCGGTGCTGAAGGCACTCGGCGCCTCCACCCGCTACCTGCTCACGGACGCGCTCGGCCAGGCGGTCCTGCTGCTGGTGCTGGGCACGGCAGCCGGCACCGCGATCGCGGTCGGCGCCGGCACCCTGCTCGGCTCGGCGGTGCCGTTCGTCCTGGACGCCCCGACCGTCCTCGTCCCGGCCGTCGTGATGATCGCGCTCGGCGCGGTCGGCGCGGCCCTGTCCATCCGCCGGATCACCTCCGTCGACCCGCTGACCGCCCTGGGGAGTGCCCGATGAGCCTGCACCTCGACCGCGTGACCCTCACCTACCCGGACGGCGAGGGCCGGCTGACCGCGCTGGACGACGTCTCGCTGACCGTGCCGAAGGGCTCGATCACCGCGGTGGTCGGCCCGTCCGGCTCCGGCAAGTCCAGCCTGCTGGCGGTCGCCGCCACGCTGACCGCCCCGGACACCGGCCGGGTGGTGGTGGACGGCGTCGAGACCACCGGACTGAACCGCGCCGAGCTGACGGCGCTGCGTCGCGGCCGGATCGGCGTCGTCTTCCAGCAGGCCAACCTGCTGCCCTCGCTCACCGCCGCCGAACAGCTCCAGGTGATGGCCCACCTCGACGGCCGCTCCCCGCGCGGCGCCCTCCCCCGCGCGCTGGAGCTCCTGGCCGCCGTCGGACTGCGCGACCAGGCGGCGCGCCGACCGCACCAGCTCTCCGGCGGTCAGCGCCAGCGCGTCAACATCGCCCGCGCCCTGATGAACGACCCGACGGTGCTGCTGATCGACGAGCCCACCAGCGCGCTGGACCACGAGCGCGGCGCCGCCGTGATCGACCTGATCACCGAACTCACCCACCGCCGCGCCACCGCCACCGTGCTGGTCACCCACGACCGGGCCCACCTCACGGCCGTCGACCGCGTCGCCGAGGTCCACGACGGCCGGCTCACGGTGCCGGCGGCGGTGTGAGCTACTTCTGGGGCCCCAGCATCCCGTCCACCGAGAAGGTCACCGCCGCCCCGATCGACCCCGGCAGCGTGAACGACTGCCCGGGTCGGTGGACGGCGTGCACCCGGTACTCGCCGTCCCGCGGGTCGGTCAGCACCAGTACCCGCCCGTTCGTCCGGTCGACGATCACATAGACGGGGATGCCTGCGGACGCGTAGGCGGAAGGCTTCTTCTTCAGATCGTCACTCAGGTTCGAGGAGGTGACCTCCAGCACGAGCCGGAAGACCCCGGGGTCGTAGCTGTTGCGATCGACCAGATGGTCGGCGTAGTCCGCGTCGACGACCGACAGATCGGGGATGGCGAAGTCGGACGGACCGTCCGGCAGCCAGAGGCCCATCCCCTGGATGACGCGGGTCGTCTCCCCGTGAAGGCCCGCCAGGAGGAGCGGAATGCTGATGCTCGTCAGGGCATCGCCGTGCTGGCCGTTGGGCGGCGGCGTGACGGTGATCTGACCCGCGATGATCTCGACTCGGTGCCCCACCAGCTGATTGGAGATCAGCTCAGCGGCTTCGAGCAGCGTCAGCTGCTCACCGGGTTCTTCCACTGTCGCGGCGGACAAGGAGTTCCTCCTGACTGCCGAATGTCGAGCGCATCATCGTAGAGCGCCTGCCCCGCCCGCCGCCCGATCGTCGGTCTTCACCCGAACGAGCGGTCCGGGCCCCTACCGGGCCCGCAGCCGCAGGGCCGGGCGGGCCTTCTCCTCCGCCTCCTCCTGGCCGGCCGCCCAGAGCGAGCGGACGTGGCCGAGGTGGCGCGACATGCAGGCCTCGGCGGCCTCCGCGTCGCCGGAGAGCATCAGGTCGAGCAGCTCCAGGTGCTCCTCGGCGGAGGAGACCAGCTCGCCGCGCTGATCGAGGCGGTTCAGGCCGTAGAGCCGGGAGCGCTTGCGCAGGTCCCCGACGACCTCCACCAGGCGGGCGTTGCCGGCCAGGCCGAGCAGGTCGAGGTGGAACTGGCGGTCCGCCTCCAGGTAGCCGATCAGGTCGTGCTTGCGGGCGGCGGCCACGATCGCCTCCGCCTGCGGACGCAGCGCCTCCAGCTGCTCGGCGGTGGCGGTGCGGGTGACCCGGCCGACGGTCGGGACCTCGATCAGGGCGCGGATCTCGGTGAAGTCGTCGAGGTCGCGTTCGGTCAGCTCGGTGACCCGGAAGCCCTTGTTGCGGACGGCCTCGACCAGGCCCTCCCGGGCGAGGTCGAGCATCGCCTCGCGGACGGGGGTGGCGGAGACGCCGAAGTCGGCGGCGAGCGCGGGCGCGGAGTACACCACGCCGGGGCGCAGCTCGCCGGAGATCAGTGCGGCGCGGAGGGCGTGGGCGACCTGGTCGCGCAGCCGCTCCTGCACGGAGATCAGGGTGCGGGCTTTGAGGTCGGCCATGGTGTTCCTCCGGATGGGTCGCAGAACACCAGCGTACAATGTCACGTTACGTTGAGTGTGCAACATTTCGTGATTCGGACAGCCGGCGGCGGCCGCGTCCCGGCGGGCCCATCGTGGCAGTGGCCGCCGCCCGTCGCAACGGTCGGCGGCCAACCTCGGCGGAGGCCCCCCGCCCCCGCCCGGCTCAGCCCCGCCGGTGGACCTCCGCCGCGACGGCGAGGTCCTGCCAGGCCATCCCGACGCTCTTGAAGAACCGCGGCCGGTCGCTCGGCACCGGCGCCTCGCCGCGCACCAGTTCGGCCAGGTTCCAGAGCGGACCGGCGCCGGTGACCCCCGCCATCAGCAGGTCCCCCGCCTCCCGCAGCGCGGCCGCCCGCGCCTCCACGTAGAGCTCGGCCCGGCCGACCAGCACCGCGTCCACCTCCCGCGCGTCCGGCTCGTGCGAGCCGACCGCGGCCACCGCCGCGTGGTCGGGCACCAGCGCGCCGTCGAACAGCGGCGTACGCGCGGTGGTGCAGCAGACCACCAGGTCCGCCTCGGCCACCGCGGCGGCCGTGCCCACCGCGGCCGCGAGCCCGAGCCGGCGCGCGTACCCGGCCAGCGCCTCGGCGGGCGCCTCGCTGCGGGCCACCACGGTGACCCTGGTCAGCGGCCGGACGGCGAGCAGCGCGTCCAGGTGCCCGTACGCCTGCGGGCCGGCCCCGAACAGGACCAGGTGCGCGGCGTCCGGCGCGGCGAGGCGCCGCAGCGCGACGGCGGTGACGGCGGGCGTGCGCAGCGCGGTGAGCGCCGCACCGTCGAGCAGGGCGACGGGCCGCAGGGTCGGGCCGTCCAGCAGCAGGTAGCTGCCGGTGATCCGGGGCAGGCCGAGGGCGGCGTTCCCGGGGGCCACCCCGGCGATCTTCACCCCGGCGTACTCGGCCGTGGCCGCCGGCATCAGCAGCAGTTCACCCGCCGGCACCGGTACCGCCGACCGGGCGGGCCCGGCCTCCGGGTCGAGCCCGGCCAGCAGCACCCGCTCGATCGCCTCGGCGGCCCGGGCCGGACCCAACGAGCCGACCGCGCCCGGCCCGACGACGTGGACCGGCCCGGCCTCGGAAACAGGCCCGGCCGCGCCCGGCCGGTCGGAGCCCGGCGCGACGCGCTGGAGCGGCTCAGCCGCCGCGCCGGGCAGCAGGAGGGGTTCGGGACGGCGGGCGGTCACAGCAGGAACCCCGTCCCCAGCGTGTCGTCCGGGTCGAGCAGGAAGGTGTGCTCGCCGGTGCGGTGGGCGGTGCCGGTGACCTCGGTGACCACACCGGCGCCGAGCGGGTCGCCGCCGGGCAGCACCCGGCCGGTGAACACCGTCCCGATCAGCGACTCGTGGCGCAGTTCCCCGCCCGGGGCCAGCCGCCCCTCGGCGGCGAGCACGGCGAGGCGCGCCGACGTCCCGGAGCCGCACGGCGAGCGGTCGATCTGGCCGTCCGCGAAGACGGTGACGTTGCGCTGGGCGGGCCCGGCTGGGCCCTCGGGCAGCTCGTCGTGGAGGATCACCCCGTAGACCCCCGAGAGCCGCGGGTCGGTCGGGTGCCGGACGGCCGGCGAGTCCGCCAGGGCGGCCCGGATCTCCCGCCCGACGGCGGTGAGTTCGGGCAGCAGCCCGGGCTCGACGGCGAGCCCCAGCGCGGCCGCCGGCACGCTGGCGTAGCAGGCGCCCGCGTGCGCGACGGCCACCTCCACGGTGCCGCGCGAGGTCCGCACCGCCAGCTTCGGCGCGCTGACGACGGCCGGTACGTTGCGGAAGGTCACCCCGGTGGTCCGCCCGCCGGCGCGGTGCACGGCGGCGGTGACCCGCCCGGACGGCACGTCGATCCGCACCCGGGCCACCCCGTCGTCCGGGGCCCGGACCAGCCCCGAGTCCACCGCCCAGGCGCCGAGCGCGATGGTGCCGTGGCCGCAGGCGGTGGAGTAGCCGTCCTTGTGCCAGAAGAGCACGCCGAGGTGCGCCTCGTCGTCGTCCGGCGGCACCAGGAAGCCGCCGTACATCCCGGCGTGCCCGCGCGGCTCCCGGACGAGCAGTCGCCGCACCTCGTCGAGCGGGCCCGGCCGGGGCGCGGTGGCCGTGCCGCCCGCGCCGATCGCGACGGCCCGCCGCTCGGCGACGCTGTCCCCGGGCACGCCGGGGGCGCCGCCGACGACGATCCGGAACGGCTCGCCGGCGCAGTGGTAGTCCACGGCGCTGACCCGCATCACGCGCCACCGGCCGGGAGGACGCTGACGGTACGGCTCGCGGTGTAGAAGTCGAGCGCGGCCGCGCCCTGTTCCCGCTCCCCGTGGCTCGCGCCCTTGGCGCCGCCGAACGGCAGGTGGAAGTCGACGCCGCTGGAGGGCGCGTTGATCCGGATCATGCCCGCGTCCAGCCGGTCCGCGGCGGCCAGCGCCACGTCCAGGCTGCGGCTGTGCACCGAGGTGGCCAGCGAGTGCGGGGTGTCGTTGGCGAGCGCGATCGCCTCGTCCAGGTCCGCGGCCGCCAGCAGGACGGCCACCGGTCCGAAGAACTCCTCGCGCCGCAGCGGGTGTTCGGCCGGTACGTCGGCGAGCAGGGTCGGCTCGACGTACCAGCCGGGCCGCTCCGGGACGCCCCCGCCGGTGAGCACGGTGGCCCCGGCGGCGCGGGCGGACTCGACGGCGCCGGTGAGCCGGTCCCGGGCGGCGGCCGAGATGACCGGCCCGCAGGCCGCGTCGTCGACCAGGCCGAGCGCCTTCACCAGGGCGGCGCGCAGCGGCTCGTGGGCCGCGCCGACGGCGATCACCCGGCTGGTGGCGGTGCACTTCTGCCCGGCGTACCCGGCGATGGCGGCCGCCAGATGGGCGGCGGCCTGCTCGGGGTCGGCGTCCGGCAGCACCAGGGCCGCGTTGAGGCCGCCCAGCTCGGCCTGGACCGGGACGCCGCGCTCGGTGGCGGCCCGCACCACGGCCCGCCCGACGCCCGTCGAGCCGGTGAACGACACCACGTCCGCCGTGTCGACCAGCGCCGCGCCCTCCTCCGCCCCGCCCGGCAGCACGGTGAACACGCCCTCGGGCAGACCCGCCGCCGAGGCGAGCTCCGCCAGCCGCAGCGCGCAGGCGGTGGCCTCCGGCGCGGGCTTGAGCGCCACGGTGTTGCCGACCGCCAGCGCCGGCGCGGCCTTCCAGGCCGGGATCGCCAGCGGGAAGTTCCACGGCGTGATCAGCCCGGCCACCCCGTAGGGGCGGCGGCGGGTGAGCAGCAGGCCCTCGCCGGCGGCGGTCTCGTGGACGGCGCCGGCGGGCGCGTACGGCGCCTGCGCGTAGTAGCGCAGGATCGCCGCGGTGCGGCCGACCTCGCCGCGCGCCTCGGCCACCGGCTTGCCGACCTCGCGGACGATCAGCGCCGTCAGCTCCTCGGCGTGCTCCTCGACCGCCCCGGCGAACCGGGTGAGCGCGGCCGAGCGCGCGGCGGCCCCGGCGGCGAGCCAGCCGGGCTGCGCGGCCCGGGCCCGCCCGACGGCGGCCCGGACGGCCTCGGCACCGGGCGCGTCGACCTCGGCCACGAGGTCCTCGGGATCGGCGGGGTTGTACGAAAGGATCGTCACAGCAGGCAGCCCTTCGGGGTGTTCAGGCGGTTCAGAGCAGGAACCCGGCCGGGAACGGGTCGCTCGGGTCGAGGAAGTACTGGGCGGTGCCGGTGATCCAGGCCCGGCCGGTGACGGTCGGCACCACGGCGGGCCGTCCGGCCACCTCGGTCTCCTCGACCAGGCGGCCGGTGAAGGTCGTCCCGATGAAGGAGTCGTTGCGGAAGTCCCGCCCGAGCGGGAGTTCGCCCCGGGCGTGCAGCTGGGCCATCCGCGCGGAGGTGCCGGTGCCGCACGGCGAGCGGTCGAACCAGCCGGGGTGGATGGCCATCGCGTGCCGGGAGTGCTCGGCGGTGGAGCCGGGCGCGAGCAGTTGGACGTGGTGGCAGCTGTGGATCGACGGGTCCTCGGGGTGCACCGGCCGGTCCGGGCCGCCGTTGACGGCCTCCATCAGGGCGAGTCCGGCGTCCAGGATGTCCTGCTTGCGCTCGCGCTCGAACGGCAGCCCGAACTCGGCGAGCGGCAGGATCGCGTAGAAGTTGCCGCCGTACGCGAGGTCGTAGCCGACCGTGCCGTACCCGGGCACCTCGATCTTGCGGTCCAGGGCGACCGCGTACGAGGGCACGTTGCGGATGGTCACCGCGGTGGCGGCGCCGTCCTCGACCCGCACGTCGGCGGTCACCAGCCCGGCCGGGGTGTCCAGCCGCACGGTGGTGACCGGCTCGACCACCGGCACCATGCCGGTCTCGACCAGGACGGTGGCCACGCCGATGGTGCCGTGGCCGCACATCGGCAGCAGGCCGGAGACCTCGATGTAGAGCACCCCGAAGTCGGCGTCCGGGCGGGTCGGCGGCTGGAGGACGGCGCCGCTCATCGCGGCGTGGCCGCGCGGCTCGTACATCAGCAGCGTCCGGAAGTGGTCGAGGTGCTGCTGGAAGTGCACCCGGCGCTCGGCCATGGTGGCACCGGGGATGACACCGAAGCCGCCGGTGACGACCCGGGTCGGCATGCCCTCGGTGTGCGAGTCGACGGCGTGGAACACGTGGCGGCTGCGCATCTGGTGGCGACTCCCGTCGGGGGTGGGTGGGGTGGCGGGCCGGGCCGGCTGCCCCAGCAGCCGGCCGCACCCGGTGGCAGCGGGGTCGGTTACCCGAGCCCCTCGGCCAGTGCCTTCTCGGTGGCCGCGCGGACGGCCGCCTCGATCTCCGGGCCGAGCGGCAACCGCGGCTCGCGGGTGGGACCGCCGGGGCGGCCGACGATGTCCATCGAGAGCTTGATCGCCTGGACGAACTCGGTCTTGGAGTCCCAGCGCAGCAGCGGGTGCAGGGCCTTGTAGAGCGGCAGTGCGACGTCCAGGTCGTGGGCGACGGCGGCCTGGTACAGGGCGACGCTCGCGGCCGGCAGGGCGTTCGGGTACCCGGCGATCCAGCCGACCGCGCCGGCCAGGGCCAGCTCCAGCAGCACGTCGTCGGCGCCGATCAGCAGGTCGAGCCCCGGGGCCAGCTCGGCGATCTCGTACGCCCGGCGGACGTCGCCGCTGAACTCCTTGACGGCGACGATCGAGCCCTCGCCGTGCAGCCGCGCCAGCAGCGCGGGGACGAGGTCGACCTTGGTGTCGTACGGGTTGTTGTAGGCGACGACCGGCAGGCCGGCCTTGGCCACCTCGGCGTAGTGGGCCCGGACGGCGTCGTGGTCGGCGCGGTAGGCGTTCGGCGGCAGCAGCAGGACTGAGCCGGCGCCCGCCTCGGCGGCCTGCTCGGTCCAGCGGCGGGACTCGGCACTGCCGTACGCGGCCACCCCGGGCATCACCCGGGAGCCGTCGCCGGCCGCCTCGACGGCGACCTCGACGACCTTGGCCCGCTCCTCGGCGGTGAGCGTCTGGTACTCCCCCAGGGAGCCGTTGGGGACGACGCCGTCGCAGCCCGAGTCGATCAGCCAGCGGACGTGCTCGGCGTAGGCGTCGTAGTCGACGGAGTGGTCCGGGCGCAGCGGGATCGTGGTGGCGACCATGATGCCGCGCCAGGGACGGGTGGTGTCGTGCGGGGTGTGTGACACAGCTGACTCCTTGGTGAGGTGTGACATTTTATTAGACGTCGCAGGCGGAGACAAGAGCCCCGCGCCACGTGTTCAGGAGGCCGGCGGACCGGCCGCGAGCTGCGAGAGCGGGACGGGGCAGGACAGCGGGCGGCTGTCCGCCCGCGACTCGCCGGCGCCGGAGAGGCAGGCCACCGCCGGACCGCACATCCGGCCCTGGCACCAGCCCATCCCGGCCCGGGTGAGCAGCTTGACGGTCCGCGCGTCGCCCGCGCCGAGCTCCTCCACCGCCTCGGTGATCCGGGCCACCGGCACCTCCTCGCAGCGGCAGACGTCGGTGTCCGGGCGCAGCCACCCCGTCCAGCCGGGGCCGGGCCGGTGCGCCGCCGCCATCAGCTCGGCGAAGGCGCGCAGCCGGGCACGGCGGCGCAGCAGCGCCGTCGGGGCCGGGGCCCCGGCTACCGCGTGGGCCGCCAGCTCCCCCTCGGCGATCGCCAGGTCGGCGCCGCCGACCCCGCAGGTCTCGCCGGCCGCCCAGAGGCCGGGGAGGGTGGTCCGCAGCCGGGCGTCCACCGCGAGGGCGACGGCCCCGTCGGGTGTCGTCCTGGTCGCGGCGCCCAGCTCGGTGGCCAGCTCGATCTGCGGCAGCAGCCCGTGGCCGACGGCCAGCGCGTCGCAGGCGATCCGGCGCTCGGTGCCGGGCACCGGCCGCCAGTCGGCGTCCAGCCGGGCGACGGTGACGGCCGTGACCCGGTCGGTGCCGTGCGCCTCGACGACGGCGCTGCGCCGGCGCAGCCGGACGCCGTGGCGCAGCAGCGCGGCGCCGTGGCCGGCGCCCTCGACGAGCTTGGCCGGGACGGCGGCCAGCACGTCGGGGCGCCGCGCGTAACCGAGGTAGCCGGTGGCCTCGACCACCTCGGGCACCTCGGCCCCGGCGGTGACCAGCGAGGACGCCGCCGCGAGCAGCAGCGGCCCGCTGCCGGCCACCACGATCCTCCGGCCCGGCAGCACCAGACCCGCCTTGAGCATGGCCTGCGCCCCACCGGCGGTGACCACCCCGGGCAGCGTCCAGCCGGGGAACGGCAGCTGCCGCTCATACGCGCCGGTGGCCAGCAGGACGGCGGCGGCCCGGACGGTGGCCCGCTCGTCGGCGGCCGGCCCGAGGGTGGCGTGCACCGCCCAGCCGGTGTCGGCCGGGCGCTCCAGGGCCCAGACCTGGTGACCGCCCAGGAGGTCCACCCGGCCGGTGCGGCGGTGCGCCGCGAGCCGGTCGGCCAGCCCGGTGTAGACGGACCAGCCGTGGTGCAGCCGGTCGGGCCGGGTGGCGCCCAGCCCGGGCGCGGGGTGGCGGTAGTACTGGCCGCCGGTGCGCGGGCCGGCGTCGAGCAGGGCGCAGCGCAGGCCGAGGTCGGCGGCGGCCACGGCCGCGGCGAGGCCCGCCGGGCCCGCACCGATCACGGCGAGGTCGTAACCGCCCCGCTCGGCGGGCCCGGACGCCGCGGACAGCCCGGACGCTTCAGACGGTTCAGACGCTTCAGACGGCGAGGTCGGCACGGCCGTTGCCCTCCTGGGTGGTGACGACGGTACCGGGCTCGGCCGGCACCAGACAGGTGCGCTGGTTGGGGCGGCCGTCCACGACGGCCAGGCAGTCGAAGCAGGCGCCGATCCCGCAGAACGCCCCGCGCGGCCTGCCGCCGACCCGGGTGGTGCGCCAGGCCAGCACGCCGTCCGCCCAGAGCGCGGCGGCGATCGACTGGCCGGGCAGGGCCGGCACCGGCCGGCCGTCGAAGTCGATGGTGTGGGCGGGCCCCGGCTCCGCCCCGACCAGCGCGGCCGGGGTCCGGCGTCGCATCGGCGGGTTCATCCGCGCGTTCTCCATTCCGAAGTTCCTCTGATCCGCCCGCGCGGTCCTGCGCCGCGCGGCCGCCCCACCCGGCCCGTCCGCCCCTGAGCCCGCCCGTCCGTCCGTCCGCGGACGGGCTCACGCCCCGACCGGGAAGCGGTCCGCCCGGAACGGCGCGAGGTCCAGCTCCGGGCGCTTGCCGGTGAGCTGCTCGCTGATCAGCAGCCCGGTCGCCGGGGCGAGCCCGATGCCCGCCCCTTCGTGGCCGCAGGCGTGATGGAGCCCCGGCACCCTCGGGTCGGCGCCGATCGCGGGCAGGTGGTCCGGCAGGTACGGGCGGAACCCCCGGTAGGCGCGGACCACGCTGACGTCGGCGAGCACCGGGAAGAGCGCGGCGGCCTGCGCGGCGAGCCGGTGCAGCACCTCCACCGAGAGGGTCCGGTCGAAGCCGACCCGCTCCCGGCTGGCGCCGATCAGCACCGGACCGCCGGGGGTGCCCTCGACCACCGCCGAGGTCTGCAATGCGGCCGAACCGCTGGCCACGTCCGCGACGTAGTCGGCCGCGTAGACCTTGCGCCGGACGATCCGCGGCAGCGGCTCGGTCACCAGGACGAAGCCCCGGCGGGGCAGCACCGGCAGGTGCACGCCGGCCAGCGCGGCCAGCTCGCCGCCCCAGGTGCCGGCGGCGTTGATCACGGCCGGCGCCGCCAGCCGGCGCCGGTCGGTGACGACGCCGCGTACGGCGCCGTCCGGCCCGGTGGTCACCGCCCGGACGGTCTCGCCGGTGTGCAGGACCGCGCCCGCGCGGCGGGCGGCGCGCAGCAGGTGCGCGGCGGCCAGGGCGGGCTGGACCTGGGCGTCCTGGGGGTAGAGGAACCCGCCGGCCAGCCCGGGGGCGAGGTGCGGTTCGAGTTCGCGCAGCCGCTCGCCGGGGATCTCCTCGGCGGTGACGCCGACCGTCCCCTGCTCGGCGGCGAAGGCGCGCAGGGCGTCCTGGCGGGCCGGGGTGTCGGCGACCACCAGGCCGCCCTTGGGCTCGTACTCGACGGCGGCGCCGAGCTCCTCGGCGAGCTCGCGCCAGAGCCGGGTGGACAGCAGCGCGAGGTCGAGTTCCGGCCCGGGCTCCTTGTCGGAGACCAGCAGATTGCCCTCACCGGCGCCGGTGGTGCCACCGGCGACCGGACCCCGGTCGATGACGGCGACGGCGAGCCCGGCGCGGGCGGCGTAGTAGGCGCAGGCGGCACCGACCACGCCGGCGCCGACCACGACGACATCCAGGGGAGGTCTCTGAGGCGTGGACACCGCAGTAATATGTCACATGCCATCGTGCCTGCCAAGAGCGCCCCGCCGACCGGTCAGCTCCGGGCCGAGAGGCCGGCCCCGGAACCCCCGTGCACGGCACCCCACCGGCGGCTTCCCCGACGACGGGGCCCATGCGAAAGACCCCGGCCCCACCGGGAAACGGCGGGGCCGGGGTCTTTCGAGGCGGGTCACCCCATCACGTGATGTCGTCCATCTGCTCGTGCCGGGCGGCCGGCACCGGCGCCGGGATCACCGGCGCGCGGGAGGCCTCGACGGCCTCCGTGCCCTCCACCGGCTGCACCGAGAGATCCAGGTGCGAGGCCTCCTCGTCGTCCAGCCCGAGGTCCGGGTTGCGACGGGCCTTGCGCCGGTCGTTCACGATGGCGATCCCGACCGCGACGAAGTACAGCGCCCAGATCGGCGCGGCCAGCACCAGCATGCTGACGGGCTCGGCGCTCGGCGTCGCGAAGGCGGCGAAGACGGTGATCGCCAGCACCATGCCGCGCCACCAGCCGAGCAGCCGCTTGCCGGTGACCATGCCGACCATGTTCAGCATCACCAGCAGCAGCGGGAACTCGAAGGCGAGGCCGAAGACCAGCACCATCCGGGTCGCGATGTCGAGGTAGTCCTCGGGCGGCAGGATCGGCGTGGTGTTGTTCGGGGTGAACGAGATCAGTACGTCGACCGTGGTCGGCAGCACCAGGATGGCGCAGGTCACGCCGGCCAGGAACAGCGGCGCCCCGCAGGCCATGAAGATGATCGTGTACTTCTTCTCGTGCCGGTGCAGACCCGGCGCGACGAAGGCCCAGACCTGGTAGAGCCAGACCGGCACGGCCGCGACCACACCGGCCGTCAGCGACACCTTGAGCATCCAGGTGAAACCGGCGGTCAGACCGATGTTGGAGACCTGGGCGCACTTGCCGTGGTACTGGTCGGCGGTCTCCACGGTGCAGTGCGGCAGCGGCTTCAGCAGGAAGTCTTCGAGCTGCTTGTGGTAGATCGCAGCGACGATCGTGATGACCACGATCGCCAGGACCGACTTGACCACCCGGTTCCGCAGTTCCCGCAGGTGGTCGGCGAGGGCCATCCGCCCCTCAGGATCCTTGGACGTCTTCGACGCCTTCGAGAGCTTGCTCAACCCCGGTCCTCAACTCGTGCGTCGAGCCCCGCCGGTCGACGGGCCTCACTAGTCGCTTGCGTCACGTGCACCACGTGCGCCGCGGACCGCTCAACGCGGGCCGCCACCGTCCGTTCCCGTCCCGGTGGGCTGCTCGGCCACCGGCCGGGCCGTCCCGGACGCCCCCGGCGCGGCCTGGATCGTCTTCGCGGGGTCGGCCGCGACGGCGGGCGCGGGCTGGGCCGGCGCGCTCTCGTCCGCCGCACCGTCCGAACGCATCGCCTTGGTCTCGCTCTTCAGGATCCGCATGGACTGGCCGAGCGAGCGCGCCAGGTCGGGCAGCCGCTTGGCGCCGAAGAGCAGAATGGCAAGAACCACGATCACCAGGATCGCGGTCGGCGAGATCCGCATGTTCGACCACCTTCAGTCATGGCGGCACACCGGCAGGCCACCGCTGCGGGGATGGTAACCGCTGCGAGTGACGCCCTGACGACGGCCGCCCGAACAGGACAGCGGCCCCCGTCGCACTTCAGGAGCCTGCTGAGAGCGTAACCCGCCCGAACCTCCGGGCAGCAGCCCCCGTACCCCCGAAGTCCTCGCGACGGTCAACCGTTACCGGCCGCCCGCCCGGGCCGGCCGCTCAGCGGCCCGGAACCGCCGCGGCGAGGTCGCCGGCCGCCTCGGCCAGCGCCCGGGAGGCGGTGTCCACTCCCTTGGCCAGCGTCCGCACGTCCAGCCAGAGCCGGATCGCGAGGACACCGAGGACCAGCAGACCGGCGGTGGCGAGCAGGACGGCGGCGACGAGCATCCAGGACATGGCCCCCACCCTATCCGCCGGCTTCGGCCCGACCCGTCCCGCCCGACGGCAGGACGGCCCCCGCCGCGCCCGGCCCCCCGGCCGGGACGAGACGCATCGTCCGCACCCCGGCGCCGGTCAGCGCCGACACGATCTTCTCCCCCGCCTGCTTGCGGACCGAGGCGCCGCAGAGCGGGCAGCCGAAGCTGTAGTGCGCCTGGGCCGGCGTCCGGCCCAGCGTGAGGCGGAACTCCTCGGCGGGCAGCTCCACCTTCTCCCGGCACTCCGAGCAGTAGACCTTGAATCTGGTACCCGGCTCCACGGCTCAGACCTGCCCCTCCCCGTAGCCGGCCAGCGCCTCCAGCGCCGCCGACCGCGCCTGCTCGGCGAGCGCCGGCGGCGAGACGATCCGCCCGTCCCGGCCGAGCCGCAGCGCCAGCGGGCGCAGCTGGGACGGGTCGGCGCTGCGCAGGGTGATCCGCAGCCCGCCGTCGGGCAGTTCCTCGGCCCGGTCGTGGGTGTAGTACTCGGCCACCCAGCGCCCGCCGGAGGACACCTCGACCACCACCTCGGGGTCGGTCGCGGACGGGTTGACCAGCCCGCCCGAGAGGTCGCGCGGCTCCCGCTTGGGCGGGTCGGAGGGGATGTCCAGCACCTTGATCTCGGCGACCCGGTCGAGCCGGAACATCCGGTGGTCCTCGGAGGTCCGGCACCAGGCCTCCAGGTAGGTGTGGCCCTCGGTGAGCAGCCGGATCGGGTCGACCTCGCGCTCGGTCATGCCGCCGCGCCCGTGCGAGTAGTACCGCAGCCAGAGCCGCCGGCCCTCGCTCAGCGCACGGTCGATGTCCGCGAAGACGTGGCTCTCCGCCTCGAAGGTGACACCGACCCGGGCGCTGCCCTCGGCGCTGTCCCCGGCGGCGTTCTCGATCTTGGCGACGGCCCGGGTGAGCGCCTCCCGGTCACCGGCCCGCAGACCGGGCAAGCCCGCCACCGCGCGGGCGGCGACCAGCAGCGCGGTCGCCTCGTCCGCGGCCAGCCGCAGCGGCTGGGCGACGTCGTCGACGTTGTGCCACCAGATCCGCTCGCCGTCGGTGTCGATGTCGAGCAGGTCACCGCCGCGGAAGCTGGTGCCGCACATCGGCAGCACGTTGAGGTCGCCGATCAGCTCGCGCTCGGTGATCCCGAAGGCCCGGGCCACCTCGGCGACCTCGGCGCCGGGCCGCTCGCGCAGGTAGGTGACCAGCGAGAGCATCCGCCGGGTCTGGTCGATCGCGTTGCTCATGCCCGCACTCCTTCAGCACTCTCCACCGCGGCGCCCTCGGCGCCACCCGCCCCGGCCACCGCGCGCAGCCGCTCGATCACGTCGGCGCGCAGCTCCTCGGGGCCGATCACCAGCACGTCCGGCCCGAACTCGGCGAGGTCGGCGCCGAGCCCGTTGCCGTACGGGATCTCCAGCTCGTCCCAGCCCTCGTCGGCCGCGGACTGCGGCCGGGTGCTCAGCGCCTTGGTGCGCAGCGGGAAGCCGGCACCGCGGCGGACCCTGACGACCGCCGTCGCGGTGGCGCCCTCACCGGCGAACTTGGCGACCGTGGCGCGGACGTCGACGTGCTCCGGGACGGTGCCGAGGAACGCCCCGGAGCGGGTGCGGACCTTGCCGGTGATCCGGCTGAGCCGGAAGACCCGGGCGTCGGAGCGGTCGCGGTCCCAGCCCGCCAGGTACCAGTGGCCGCGCCAGCACTCCAGCGCCCAGGGCTCCACGGTGCGCTGCTCGGCGGCGGCGGCGCCGGCCTTGCGGTACTCGAAGGTCACCGGGCGGCGGTCGCGGGCGGCGGTGAGCAGCGGTTCGAACGCGGCCTCCCGGGCGGGGATGCGCGGTTCGAGGGCGCTGCGGCTCTCGGTCTCGGTGAACGGGACCCCGGCGGCGCGCAGCTTCTGCAGGGCGCCGCTGGCCGCGCCGGACATCTTGGCCTGCTGCCAGACCCGGGCGGCGAGGGTGAGCGCGGCGGCCTCCTCGGCGTCGAGGGCGATCTCCGGCAGCCGGTTGCGGTCGGCGCGGGCGAGGTAGCCGAGCTCGCCGTCCAGGGCGTTCTCGTCGACGTCGATGACCAGACCGAGTTCGCGCAGGTCGTCCTTGTCCCGCTCGAACATCCGGTTGAAGGCGTCCTCGCTGCTGTTCTGCCAGGCCTCACGGTACGCCTCGATGGATTCCCGCAGCTCCTTCTTGGAGAGCGGACGTCTGGTGTTCATCAGGCACAGGGCGAGATTCATCAGCCGCTCTGCCTTGGCGATCGCCATCGCTGACCCTTCCGGTGTGCCGCGCCGCGCGCGGGGTGCGCCCGCCGGGCAGTGGTCGACCCGGCGGGACCGACCGTACCGGTAGCGGTACGCACTGCAAAAGCCGAGTCCGCGAACGCGCGAGGGCCGCACCCCCGGGGTGGGGGTGCGGCCCTCGGTCACGACCGGCTCAGACGCCCAGCAGGTCGACGACGAAGATCAGGGTCGAGCCCGCCGGGATGAGCGGGGACGGCGACTGGTTGCCGTACGCCAGGTGCGCCGGGATGACCAGCTCGCGGCGGCCGCCGACCTTCATGCCGACGACGCCCTGGTCCCAGCCCTTGATGACGCGGCCGGCGCCGAGCGGGAACTTGAAGCTGCTGCCGCGGTTCCAGCTGGCGTCGAACTCCTCACCGGACTCGAACGTGACACCGACGTAGTGCACCTCGACGACCTGGCCCGGCTTGGCCTCCTCGCCGGTGCCGACCTCGATGTCGCGGATCTGCAGCTCGGTGGGCGCGTCGCCGCCCGGGAAGTCGATCTCCGGCTTCGTCTTGTTGCTCACATCTGCCTCTTCTCGCGGTTGGTTCGGTTCATGACCAGGCGGCGGGCACCCGTACCCGGTCCGTTACCCGGACCACGGTACGGGCGCCCGCCGCCCGTGCGGGCTCGGCCACGCGGCCGGTCCCGAAGGTCACACACCCACCATTGTCACCCGAAAGTGGATCAGCCCTGACCCGCATCGAGAATGTCGACGACGAACACCAGGGTGGAGTTGGCCGGGATGTCGCCCTGCGCCTGGTCCTTGTAACCCAGCGAGGCGGGGATGACCAGCTCGACGCGGCTGCCCACGGTCTGGCCCTCCAGACCCTGGTCCCAGCCCGCGATGACCTGGCCGCCACCGACCGGGAACGAGAACGCCTGGCCCTTGCTCAGCGAGGAGTCGAAGACCTTGCCGTCCTTGAACAGCGCGCCGGTGTACTGGACGACGACCTTCTCGCCCTTCTCCACCTTCGGGCCGGTGCCCTTGATCAGGACGTGCGACTTCAGCTCGGTCGGGTCGGCGGCGCCTGGGACCGGGGTGATGTCGGCCGGCTTCTTGCCGTTGTCCTTCACCTGCGGGAAGTCCGCGGGCGGCGGGGTCACGGTGCCGCTGAGCACCGCGTCGGGCGCGTTGCTGTTGCGGATGTCGATGACGAAGACCAGGTTGTCCTTGGCCCCGATCGACATGTTCGGGTTGCCCTGCGCGCCGAACGCGGCGGCCGGCGGGGCCACCACGAGCACCCGGCTGCCGGCCTTCTTGCCGACCACGGCCTGGTCGAGCGCCGGGATCAGCGCGTCGGTGCCGGCCTGGAAGATCTGCGGCTTGCCCGCGTCGTCGTACGAGCTCGGGATGTCCTTGCCCGTCGTCCAGTCCTTGGCGGTGTAGTCGACCGAGGTCCAGGAGTTCTTCTCGACCTTGGGGCCGGTGCCCTCGGAGAGGACCTTGACCACGAAGCTGCCGTCGGCCTGGTCGCCGGGCACCTCGATGCCGGCCTTCTTGCCGAACTCGCCGGTGATGGTCGGCAGCACCTTGGCGGTGTCCTTGATCGGCGGCACCGGCTCGGCGGACGGCGTCGGCGGCGCGGACTTGGCCGCGTCGGCCTGCGTGGTGGTGTCCGACTTGGACCCGCCGTCGCGGTTCACCACGTACAGCGTGATGCCGCTGCCGACCAGCAGCAGGGCCAGCACGGTGCCGAGCACCACGCCCAGCCTGCCGACCCCGGGCGGGTTCTCGTCGTACCCGGCCTCCGAGGTGTCCTGGCGGCGCACGTTCGAGGCGAAGATCTGCGGGGCCTCGTCGGTCTTCGTCCCGCCCGCGGCCCGCTTCGCCTGGGCCTCGTCCGGCCGCACCCAGCCGGGCGAGTGCTTCAGGATCGACGGCGGGACGACGATCGACTCACCGTCGCCGGGCAACGGGCCACCGGGCCGCGAGTCGGCCGGGTCACCGGCGGAGTTTCCGTTCGCGGTGCCGGCCCCGCCCGGGCTCGACGCTTTCTCAGACATGACTCCCCATCCATCTCGCCACGAGGTCTTCGAGGTCTTCGGCCGGCGTGGTGAGCGCCGGAGTGCTGTCGCACTGCCGCCCGGAACCCGGACGCCGACGGCGCCTACCACAGTGCGAGGGCAGTATGACAGGTCAGGATGAGGGCGGACGCTTCCGTGTGCGAGCGCCCGCCCAAGCGTACGGACCCCACCCGTCACTTCCTAGGGTCTGCCGGCACCCAGCGCCGGCCGGGGCGCCCGGTCAGACCGCCTCAAGGATGTCGATCACGAAGACCAGCGTCGAGTTCGGCGGGACGGAGCCCTGCGCCTGGTCCTTGTACCCGAGGGCCGGCGGCACCACCAGCTCCACCCGGCTGCCGACGGTCTGGCCGACCAGCCCCTTGTCCCAGCCCTCGATCACGCTGCCGGTGCCGATCTGCAGCGCCTGCGCGCCGCCGTGGCTCCAGGACGAGTCGAACTGCTGGCCGTTGCTCCAGAGCACCCCGGTGTACTGCACGACCAGGGTCTGGCCGGACTTCACCGGCTTGCCCTCGCCCTTGATCAGCACGGCCTGCTGGAGGTCGGTGGGCGCGGCCTGGCCGGGCGGGATGGTGATCGTCACAGCGGCCTTGCCGTTGTCCTTCACCTGCGGGAGGTTCGCCGGCGGCTGGGTCATCGTGCCGGAGAGCGTGGAGTCCTGCGGCAGGCTCTCCATGATGTCCAGTACGAACACCACGGTGTCGCCCGGCGCCACCCCGAGCTGGTTGTTGCCCTGGGTGCCGAACGCCGCGGCCGGCGGGGCCACCACCAGCAGCCGGCTGCCGACCTTCTTGCCGATCACGCTCTGGTCGAAGGCGGGCACCAGCTGCCCGCTGCCCGCCTGGTACAGCTGCGGCTTGCCGCCCTCGTCGTAGGAGCTGGGCAGGTCCTTGCCCGTCGTCCAGTCCTTCGCCGAGTAGTTCACCGTCACCCAGTCGCCCTTGTTGACCGTGGAGCGGTCGCCCTCACTGACGGTGTTCACCACGAACTGACCGCTCGGCGCGCCGTCCGGGATGGTGATGGTGGCCTTGCTCCCGAACCCGCCGCCCGACAGGGTCGGCATCGGCGAGGCCTCGTTCACCGGCGCGGGCACCGTGGGGGCCGCGCTGGACGCCGTGGGCGTCGCCGGGCTGGTCGCCTTGGTGGAGCTGCTGCAGGCGACCGCCAACAGCAGGGGCAGGGTGAGAAGCAAACCGGCGGTGCGGCGCACGGCGTTCCTAACTGTCGGTCAAAGTCGGTTCTCCGGACTCGACGGACAGCGTATTCCCCGACGTCGTCCGGCCCCGGTAGACACCACCGGGGCCGGACACCGCAAAGATCACATCGGGACGGGCCCTCACATGCCCGCGATCAGCTTCTCCACTCGCTCGTCCACCGAACGGAACGGGTCCTTGCAGAGCACCGTCCGCTGGGCCTGGTCGTTCAGCTTCAGGTGCACCCAGTCGACCGTGAAGTCCCGGCGCTGCTCCTGCGCCCGGCGGATGAAGTCGCCGCGCAGCCGGGCCCGGGTGGTCTGCGGCGGCACGGACTTGGCCTCGAAGGTCTTGAGGTCGGTGGTCATCCGCTTCGCCTGGCCCTTGCCCTGGAGCAGGTAGAACAGGCCGCGCCGGCGGTGGATGTCGTGGTACGCGAGGTCGATCTGGGCCACCCGCGGGTTGGACATGCTCATCTGGTGCTTCTCGCGGTAGCGCTCGATGAGCTTGTACTTCATGATCCAGTCGATCTCGGTGGCCACCCCGTCCAGCCGGTCGGTGCGGATCGCCTCCAGGGTGCGGCCCCAGAGGTCCAGCACCAGGGCGATGGTGCCGGTGTTGATGCCCTTGCGGTCGGCGAACTCCAGCGCCTTGCTGTAGTACTCCTCCTGGATGTCCAGCGCGCTGGCCTCCCGGCCGTTGGCGAGCCGGACCTGGTGGGTGCCGGTGAGGTCGTGGCTGACCTCGCGGATCGCCCGGATCGGGTTCTCCAGGGTGAGGTCGCGCATCACCACGCCGGCTTCGATCAGCCGGAGCACCAGGTCGGTGGCGCCGACCTTGAGCAGCGTGGTGGTCTCGGACATGTTGGAGTCGCCGACGATGACGTGCAGCCGGCGGTAGCGCTCGGCGTCGGCGTGCGGCTCGTCGCGGGTGTTGATGATCGGGCGGGAGCGGGTGGTCGCGGAGCTGACGCCCTCCCAGATGTGCTCGGCGCGCTGGCTGACGCAGAACACCGCGCCGCGCGGGGTCTGCAGCACCTTGCCGGCGCCGCAGATCAGCTGGCGGGTCACCAGGAACGGGATCAGTACGTCGGCCAGCCGGGAGAACTCGCCGTGCCGGGCCACCAGGTAGTTCTCGTGGCAGCCGTAGGAGTTCCCGGCCGAGTCGGTGTTGTTCTTGAACAGGTAGACGTCCCCCGCGATGCCCTCCTCGTGCAGCCGCCGCTCGGCGTCCACCAGCAGCCCTTCGAGGATGCGCTCGCCCGCCTTGTCGTGCGTCACCAGCTCGACGACGTCGTCGCACTCGGGAGTGGCGTACTCGGGGTGGGAGCCCACGTCGAGGTAGAGGCGGGCGCCGTTGCGCAGGAACACGTTGCTGCTGCGGCCCCAGGAGACAACGCGGCGGAAGAGGTAGCGCGCCACCTCGTCCGGTGACAGCCGTCGCTGACCCCGGAACGTGCAGGTGACGCCGTACTCGTTCTCCAGCCCGAAAATTCGACGGTCCATGGCACCTTCTCTCGAAGGAATCACCGGTTTCGGCCGGTGCGCGGATCGGGATCCTGAACTCTGCGGCACCGGGCCGCAGCTGGCCTTGTAGGCCGATCCCCTGCTTCGGCAACGGGCAGGGCTCGTCCGGGGGCGCCGGCCGTCAGGTCGGCGTGGAGCCCCACGGTCTCGACCGCTGGGGAGGAGTCACGAGGCGTCCGTTCTCTGCGTGGGCCACCGGAGGGGGCCCGTACGGCGGCGGGCGACGGCCGCCGTACGGGACTCCTCCGCACTGCTAGTCGGACTAGTCCGGCACGTCCGTCACGTCCGACCGGTCGGCCGGCGGCTTGGCCGCCGGCTTCTCGTCCTCGTCCGCCTCGGCGGACTCGTCGCCGTCGAGCAGCCGGGCGAGCTGGCCGCCCAGGATGCGCTTGAACTTGCGCTGCTGGAAGCGCTGGCGGTCCAGGACCGCCACCTCCAGCTGCTCGGGGGTCATGGTCCGCGGGGAGCCGCCGTTGGGGTCCCGGGCGAGCGAGTCCACCGCGACCTTGATCGCGTCGGTCAGGGACAGCCCGCTGCGGTGCCGCTGGCCCAGGTAGTTGCCGATCGAGTCGGCGTTGCCACCGACCACCACGTAGTTCTTCTCGTCGACGACCGAGCCGTCCGGGGTGAGCCGGTAGATCTGGTCCTCGTCCGGGGTGCGGCCGACCTCGGCCACGATCAGCTCGACCTCGTACGGCTTCTCGCCGACCGAGGAGAAGATGGTGCCGAGCGTCTGGGCGTAGACGTTGGCCAGGCCCCGGGCGGTGACGTCGGCCCGGTCGTAGGAGTAGCCGCGCAGGTCGGCGTAGCGGACGCCGCCGATCCGCAGGTTCTCGAACTCGTTGTAGCGGCCGACCGCCGCGAAGGCGATCTTGTCGTAGATCTCGGAGACCTTGTGGAGCGCCCGCGAGGTGTTCTCCGCGACGAAGACGATGCCGTCGGCGTAGGTGAGCACGACCACGCTGCGACCGCGCGCGATGCCCTTGCGGGCGTACTCCGCGCGGTCCGCCATGGCCTGCTGGGGCGAGACGTAGAACGGTGTCGACACCGGCGGTCGTCCCTTCCTTGGTAGGTGTGGCTAGAGCAGCGGGGCCTGCGGGCCGTTGGGGCGGATGAGGCGCTCGTCGGTGATCGAGACGGCGATCGCGGAGACCTCGGCCTCGGTGAGCCGGCGGAAGCCGTCCTCGGTGATCAGCGAGACGATCGGGAAGATCTTCCGGGCGAGGTCCGGACCGCCGGTGGCGGAGTCGTCGTCGGCCGCGTCGTAGAGCGCCTGGACGACCAGGGTGGCGGCCTGCTCGGCGGTCAGGTCCGCGCGGTAGAGCTTCTTCATCGAGCCGCGGGCGAACACCGAGCCGGAGCCGGTGGCGGCGAACCCGCGCTCCTCGGAGCGGCCGCCGGTGACGTCGTAGGTGAAGATCCGGCCGCGACCGAGGTCGAGGTCGTAACCGGCGAAGAGCGGGACGACCGCGAGGCCCTGCATCGCCATGCCGAGGTTGCCCCGGATCATGGTGGTGAGGCGGTTGGCCTTGCCCTCCAGCGAGAGCACGGTGCCCTCGATCTTCTCGTAGTGCTCCAGCTCCAGCTGGAACAGCCGGACCATCTCGACGGCGAGGCCGGCGGTGCCGGCGATGCCCACCGCGCTGTACTCGTCGGCCGGGAAGACCTTCTCGATGTCACGCTGGGCGATCACGTTGCCCATGGTCGCCCGGCGGTCACCGGCGATGACCACACCGCCGTCGAACACCGCCGCGACGATCGTCGTCCCGTGCGGGGCCTCGACGACCGCTCCCATGGGCAGCTCGCGGCGCCCGGGGATCAGCTCCGGCTGGTGGTCGGCCAGGAAGTCGAGGAACGAGGAGGACCCCGGGGTCAGGAAGGCAGCCGGTAGACGCCCGGTGCCACGAGTGTTGGCTTCCACACGATTCCTTCCAGGTAGCTTGAAGCGCACGCTGCCCGCACCCTACCCGCCGACGATCACCGTCCATGCGTGGTGGGCCGGACCGGGGCGGACGGGCGGCCGTTGCCGCCCGTCCGCCCTCGGCGGTCGCGACCGTGAATTCCCTGAATGCCCGAACGGGGCTACTCGCCGCCCTTTTGCACGAATTGGCGTACAAAATCCTCGGCATTCGACTCGAGGACCTCGTCGATTTCGTCGAGAACCGCGTCGACGTCGTCGCCGAGCTTTTCCTGGCGCTCCTTGAGGTCGTCGGAATTCTGCGCTTCCGCGGCCTGCTCCTCGACCTCCTCGGAGGAGCGGTTCGCCCGCTGCTGGCCGCCGTCGGTGTCCTTGCTCGCCATTTCCCTCACCCCGCTCGATCTGTCTGGCACGGTTTGGTCGCTGCTTGCTGCACCGACCCTATACACAGGGCGCGGCTACCGCTTCCGGTTTGCCGTGGCGCTTCCTGTCCAACACCCGCTGTCACCCCGGATGATTCCCATTCGGCGGACGTTCACCCGTGGTGATCGAAAAGTTACCCGCCGGCCAGCACCCGGAGCAGGTCCTCGGCCGTGCGGCAGCGGTCCAGCAGCTCCTTGACGTGGTTGCGGGTGCCGCGCAGCGGCTCCAGCGTCGGGACCCGCTGGAGCGAGTCGCGGCCGGGCAGGTCGAAGATCACCGAGTCCCACGAGGCGGCTGCCACGTGGTCCGCGTACTGCTCCAGACAGCGCCCGCGGAAATAGGCCCTGGTGTCCTCCGGAGGCTTGGAGACGGCCCGCGCGACCTCCTCGTCGGTCAGCAGCCGCTCGAACCGCCCACGGGCCACCAGACGGTTGTACAGGCCCTTCTCGGGCCGTACGTCGCTGTACTGCAGGTCGACCAGGTGCAGCCGGGAGTTGTCCCACTCCAGCGCGTCGCGGCTGCGGTAGCCCTCCAGGATCTCCCGCTTGGCGATCCAGTCCAGCTGCCGGGAGAGCGACATCGGATCGCGCTCCAGCCGCCCCAGCACGTCCTCCCAGCGCGCCAGGACGTCCACCGTCTGCTCGTCGGCGTCGGTGCCGAAGCGGTCCTCGACGTACTTGCGGGCCAGCTCGAAGTACTCCAGCTGGAGCTGGACGGCGGTGAGCCGGCGCCCGTTGCGCAGCGTGATGAGGTGCTTCAGCGACGGGTCGTGGGAGATCCGGTGCAGGGTGCGCACCGGCTGGTCGACGGCGAGGTCGGCGGCGATGAAGGAGTCCTCGATCATCGCCAGTACCAGGGAGGTGGTTCCGAGCTTGAGGTAGGTGGAGATCTCGGAGAGGTTGGCGTCCCCGATGATCACGTGCAGCCGGCGGTACTTCTCGGCGTCGGCGTGCGGTTCGTCGCGGGTGTTGATGATCGGCCGCTTGAGCGTCGTCTCCAGGCCGACCTCGACCTCGAAGTAGTCGGCGCGCTGGCTGATCTGGAAGCCGTTCGCCGAGCCGTCCTGGCCGATGCCGACGCGGCCGGCGCCGGTGACCACCTGGCGGGAGACGAAGAACGGGGTGAGGTGGCGGACGATGTCGGCGAACGGCGTCGCCCGCTTCATCAGGTAGTTCTCGTGGGTGCCGTAGGAGGCGCCCTTGTTGTCGGTGTTGTTCTTGTACAGGTGGATCGTCTGCCCGTTGGGCAGTTCCAGGGCGCGCTGGGCGGCGGCCGCCATGACCCGCTCGCCGGCCTTGTCCCAGAGCACGGCGTCGCGCGGGTTGGTCACCTCGGGCGAGCTGTACTCGGGGTGCGCGTGGTCCACGTAGAACCGCGCGCCGTTGGTGAGGATGATGTTCGCGAGGCCGATGTCCTCGTCGGTCAGCTGGCTGGCGTCCGCCACGTCGCGCGCGAGGTCGAAGCCCCGGGCGTCGCGCAGCGGATTCTCCTCCTCGAAGTCCCAACGGGCCCGCCGTGCCCGGTGCATCGCCGCCGCGTACGCGTTGACGATCTGGGACGAGGTGAGCATGGCGTTGGCGTTGGGGTGCCCGGGTACGGAGATCCCGTACTCGGTCTCGATGCCCATCACGCGCCGTACGGTCATGCGGCCCTCCTTGCCCGGTGTACCGCCCCCCACGGGCGGAACACGCTGACGTACCGCTGAACAACACCGACGCGGGCCGTGTGCCCGCGAACGGTGGGTCGAGCCTAGAACGCGGCACCGACAGGCGGGCCCCGAGACGCGCCGTCCGGCTGCGGGGCCGCGAGGCGCCACAGCCGGACGGGGTGCGTGCTGGTCCGGGGTCCGCTGCCGGCGGCCCGGAGTGGTGCGGTTACAGGTACTGCCCGGTGTTGGCGACGGTGTCGATGGAGCGGCCGGACTCGGCGCCCTGCTTGCCGGTGACGAGCGTGCGGATGAAGACGATCCGCTCGCCCTTCTTGCCGGAGATCCGGGCCCAGTCGTCCGGGTTGGTGGTGTTGGGCAGGTCCTCGTTCTCCTTGAACTCGTCCACGCAGGCGGCGAGCAGGTGGGAGACGCGCAAGCCCCGCTGGCCGTGGTCGAGGAAGTCCTTGATGGCCATCTTCTTCGCACGGTCGACGATGTTCTGGATCATCGCGCCGGAGTTGAAGTCCTTGAAGTACAGGACCTCCTTGTCACCGTTGGCGTAGGTGACCTCCAGGAAGCGGTTCTCCTCGGTCTCGGTGTACATCCGCTCGACGACCGCCTGGATCATCGCCACCACGGTGGCCTCGACGGAGCCGTCGTGCTCCTTGAGGTCGTCCGGGTGGAACGGCAGCGAGCCCTTGAGGTACTTGGAGAAGATGTCCTTCGCGGCCTCGGCGTCCGGGCGCTCGATCTTGATCTTGACGTCCAGGCGGCCGGGCCGCAGGATCGCCGGGTCGATCATGTCCTCGCGGTTCGAGGCGCCGATGACGATGACGTTCTCCAGGCCCTCCACGCCGTCGATCTCGGCGAGGAGCTGGGGGACGATGGTGTTCTCCACGTCCGAGCTGACGCCCGAACCGCGGGTGCGGAAGAGCGACTCCATCTCGTCGAAGAAGACGATGACGGGGGTGCCCTCGCTCGCCTTCTCCCGGGCCCGCTGGAAGACCAGGCGGATCTGCCGCTCGGTCTCGCCGACGTACTTGTTGAGGAGCTCGGGACCCTTGATGTTGAGGAAGTAGCTCTTGCCCTGGGGCCGGCCGGTGACCTCGGCGACCTTCTTGGCGAGCGAGTTGGCCACCGCCTTGGCGATCAGCGTCTTGCCGCAGCCGGGCGGGCCGTAGAGCAGGACGCCCTTGGGCGGGCGCAGCTCGTACTCCTTGAAGAGCTCGGCGTGCAGGTAGGGCAGCTCGACCGCGTCGCGGATCTGCTCGATCTGGTTGCTGAGGCCGCCGATCTGGCGGTAGTCGATGTCGGGGACCTCTTCGAGGACGAGCTCCTCGACCTCGGACTTGGGCACGACCTCGTAGACGTAGCCCGAGCGGGGTTCGAGCAGCAGGGCGTCCCCCGCCCGGATGGTGAGCTCGCGCAGCGGTTCGGCGAGGCGCACCACCCGCTCCTCGTCGGTGTGGCCGATGACCAGGGCGCGTTCGCCGTCCTCCAGGACCTCCTTGAGGGTGACGATGTCGCCGATGCGCTCGAAGGCCATCGCGTCCACGATGTTGAGGGCCTCGTTGAGCATCACCTCCTGGCCGCGCCGCAGCTCGTCGAGGTCGACGTTGGGGCTGACGTTCACGCGGAGCTTGCGCCCCCCGGTGAAGATGTCGGCGGTGCCGTCCTCGTTCTGGCTGAGGAAGGTGCCGAATCCGGCCGGGGGCTGTGCCAGCCGGTCCACTTCCTCCTTGAGGGCCACGATCTGGTCGCGGGCCTCTCGCAGGGTGGAGGCGAGCCGTTCGTTCTGGGCGGACACGCCGGCCAGGTTGGTCTGGAGCTCGACGATCCGCTCTTCGAGGATTCTCGAATTGCGCGGCGAGTCGGCGAGCTTGCGGCGCAGCACGGCGATTTCCTGCTCAAGGTACGAGACCTGAGCGGCCTCGTCGGAACCACGAGCGGGCCGGCCGGTGCTGCGGTTGTAGTCGTCATCGTGGGCTGCCACGGTCCTCACCTCCTCCGGGGAGCTGGACGCTTCCAGACCCTACCTGGGACCAGGGGTCCGTAAACCCCTAGATCAAGAAAGATGGAACGGGCGTGTCCGATCTTCGCCCTCGCGTGCTTCCCCTCTGCTTAGGGGATACCCAGCGCGCACCACCCAAAGCCGACCAGATGTATCGTCGAACGAGTCGATATCCGATCGCGACCGAGGGTCGCGGTCAGATCGTTGTACGAATGGCGGGATTGCCTCCCATTTGGGGGCGACCCGGGACAGAAACGGCAGGGGACCATGTCGGTGACCGAAGAGGCGAAGGCCGGCGAAGCGCTGGAGGTGTGGATCGACCAGGATCTGTGCACCGGCGACGGCATCTGCGCGCAGTACGCGCCCGAGGTCTTCGAGCTGGACATCGACGGCCTCGCCTATGTGAAGGGCTCGGACGACGAGTTGCGCCAGCAGCCCGGCGAGACCGTGCCGGTGCCGCTGACGCTGCTTCAGGACGTGGTGGACTCGGTGAAGGACTGCCCGGGCGACTGCATCCACGTGCGCCGGGTCTCCGACCGGGCCGAGGTCTACGGCCCGGACGCCGAGTAGCCCGGGCCGGCGGACCCCTGAGCCCGGCGGGCACCCGCCCCGAGGCGACCGCGATCCCGCCCCGAGCCGAAGGGGCGCGCCGGTGCCGAAAGGGAGAAGCGAGGACACCCCGAGGAACGAGGGGTGTTGGAGCGCCGACCGTCGGCGCCGGGTCAAGCGCCCCGGAGGCGAGCGGGCGAGGACACTGAGCGCCGACCGTCGGCGCCGGGTCGAAGCGCCCCGGAGGCGAGCGGGCGAGAACACAGCCCCGGAGGCGAGCGGGCGAGTAGCAGTCAGGCCTGCGCCAGTGGAGCGGTGGTCTGGGAGCGGTTCCAGCCGGCGTCCTTGCGCGTCCAGGTGAGGTCGAGTGAGATGTCCGGGCTGAACCGCGGCACGTCGTCGCCGGAGTACCCCTGCGCGTGGCCGGTGATGGTGCCGTCGCTGCGCAGGCCGAGCCTTCCGACGGTGAGGTTCTCGCGCTCGGAGAGCAGGGTGGCCACCACGACGGGCCGGCCGTCGGGGCCGGTGCCGAGCAGGTAGACGGCGTCCGGCGGGGTGCCGTTCTCGGCCGCGCAGTGCGCGGCGGCGACGGTACCGGGCCGGCCGTCCCCGAGGTCGGCGGCGAAACTGACGGATATCTTGACCGGGAACGGGCCGCAGTCCAGCGGGAGTTCGGCCTTGGCCGGATCGGGCGCGGCGGCGGCCGGGAGGGCCTTCACGGCGGGGCGGGCCGGTTTCGGCGTCCCGGTGGCCGGATCCGCGGCGAGCACGGTGGCCACCACGGCGGCGCAGCCGCCGATCGCGAGGGCCCAGTGCCAGGGGGCCGATCGGGCGTGTCCGGGCCCGCTGCGGGCCTGCGGTGTCTGCTGCTCAACCCTCGCCGTGACCGCGGTCTCCACCAGGCGTCCCCTCCAGTGGGTCGGTGTGAGCGAGCATCGTCCCACACCGGCGTGGACGGGGGGTGGCGCGGGTGCGGGGGTAGCACGAAGGGGTGGTACGCGGGCGCGAAACCCGCTGTACCACCCCTGGTGGACGTACCGTCAGCCGAGCCGCTCCGGCTGCTCGACGTCGCCGGTGCGGGCGGCGGCCCGGGCGGCGGCGCGCTCCTGCAGGCTCGGCTCGGCCGAGCCGTTGTCGTAGTCCTCGCCGTACGCGCCCTTCGCCGGGCGGCGGCGGCGCAGCGGCGGCTCGACGCCGTCGGCGAGGCGGCGGGAGGTGAGCAGGAAGCCGGTGTGCCCGATCATCCGGTGGTCCGGGCGGACGGCCAGGCCCTCCAGGTGCCAGGTGCGGACCATGGTCTCCCAGGCCTGCGGCTCGGTGAAGGTGCCGTGCTCGCGCAGCGCCTCGACGGTCTTCGACATCTGCGTGGTGGTGGCCACGTAGCAGCAGATGAGGCCGCCGGGGACGAGCGCCTTGGAGGCGACGTCCAGGCACTCCCAGGGGGCCAGCATGTCGAGGATGACGCGGTCGACGTCGGACTCCACCAGGTTGTCCTGGAGGTCGCCGACGGTGAGCTTCCACGCCGGGTGGGGCCCGCCGAAGTAGCGCTCGACGTTGCTCTGGGCGATGTCGGCGAAGTCCTGCCGGCGCTCGTAGGAGGCCAGCATGCCGGTGTCGCCGACGGCGCGCAGCAGGTAGGTGGAGAGCGCGCCGGAGCCGACGCCGGCCTCGACCACGCGGGCGCCGGCGAAGATGTCGGCCATGGCGAGGATCTGCCCGGCGTCCTTCGGGTAGATCACGGCGGCGCCGCGCGGCATGGACAGGACGTAGTCGGGGAGCAGGGGGCGCAGCGCGAGGTACGGGACGTTCCCCGTGGTGCGCACGACCGTGCCCTCGGGGGCGCCGATCAGCTCGTCGTGCGGGAACGCACCCTTGTGGGTGTGGAACTGGTTCCCGGCCTGGAGCGTGAACGTGTAGTGGCGGCCCTTCGGGTCGGTCAGCTGGACCTGGTCCCCGACCTGGAAGGGCCCGCGTCGGCGGGTGGCACCGGTCGGTTCGGACATGCGGACAATCCTAAGGGAAGCAGGCGCTCCGCCCGACCACGATGATCACCGGCCGGCGATCGCGGCGGTCAGCCGCCGCTCGATGTCGCTGAGCGTGGCGACGCCGTAGACCCGGCCGTCGGCCTCCACCACCAGGTACTCGGTGGCCGGGTGGGCCCGCAGGGCGCGCAGCAGGTCCTCGCCGGCGAGTTCGACGGGCAGCCGCAGGCCCGGTTCGAGGTCGCGGGCCAGTGCGCCGACGGCGATCCAGGGGCGGCGGTGCTCGGGGACCTCGCGGACCTGGGACTCGCGGACCAGGCCGATCGGGTCGCCGCGGCCGTCGACCACGACGACGGCGCCGGCCTGCTGCTCGCGGACCCGGCGCAGCGCCTCGCCCAGCGGGGTGTCCGCGCTGACCTCGACGCCCCGGCGGACGAGGTCGCGCAGCCGCAGGTCGGGCAGCACCTCCTTGAGCCGGGCCTGCTGCACGCCGGCGCCGGCGCCGTTCCAGATGATCACGGCCAGGACGGCGGCCAGCACGGCGTCGATCAGGGTGTCGGTGGTGGTCCGGTCGGCGCCGCGGGCGGCGCCGAGCAGCGGCAGGCCGATCAGGACGGCGACGGCCAGCACGCGGCCGGCCCAGGCGGCGGCGACGGTGCCGGTCATCGGCCGGCCGGTGACGGCCCAGACGACGGCGCGCAGCATCCGCCCGCCGTCCAGCGGGAGGCCGGGCAGCAGGTTGAAGGCGGCGACGACGAGGTTGGAGATCATCAGGCCGGTGAGCAGCACCCCGGGGACGCTGGAGAGCTCGACGGCCTGGACGGCGAGGTAGAAGACGCCGCCGAGGAGCAGCGAGAGCAGCGGGCCGACGAAGGCCAGCCAGAACTCCCGCCAGGGGCTCTCGGCCTCCTTCTCGATCTCGGAGACGCCGCCGAGGAACTGCAGCCGGATGCGGCGGACCCCGAGCCGGTAGCGGAGCGCGACCACGGTGTGGGCGAGCTCGTGGATCAGGACGGAGCCGTAGAACGCCACCGCGAAGAAGAACGCGACCAGGTAGCGGTTGGCGCCGAGCCCGGGCAGGACGTTCTCCAGCTGGCCGCCGAAGACCCAGGTGATCAGCGCGGCGATGACGAACCAGGAGGGGGTGACGTAGACGGGTACGCCGAAGGGCCGGCCCATCAGGATGCCGTTGCGGCCCTCCGGCTCCTCGGGCGGCCGGGGACCGGGCCGGGAGTCGCCGTCCTGCGGGGGCCGGTCGGAGGTCTGACGCCCCCTGCTGTCGCTCACCGTGATCCCTTCGGTCGGTTCACTGTCGTGCGCCGTGCGCCGGTGCGCCCACGCTACGTGATCAGGGCCGGGTGCCGTCGCGCGCCCCTCTCGCAGGGTTCATACCCACTGGGAGGCCGGTGTGGCAGCACCGTGGCAGCGGGATGACAGCTCAGGGCAATAGGGTCGGGGTATGCAGCAGACCGACACCAGCAGCGCCGTCGTGGCCCCGGCGCGTCCACCGGCGCCGCCGACCGGCCTGTCCCCGTCCCGCGCGGGGGACTTCCTGACCTGCCCGCTGCTGTACCGGCTCCGGGTGATCGACAAGCTGCCGGAGCCCCCGAGCGCGGCGGCGACCCGGGGCACCCTGGTGCACGCGGTGCTGGAGCGGCTGTTCGACAGCCCGGCGGCCGACCGGACGCCGGAGCGGGCCCTGGGGCTGCTGCGGCCGCAGTGGGAGCGGCTGCTGGGCGAGCGCCCGGAGCTGGTCTCGCTGTTCCCGGAGGACCCGGACGGCGCGGCGCTGACCCGCTGGCTGGCGGACGCCGAGAAGCTCGTCGAGCGCTGGTTCCGGCTGGAGGACCCGACCCGGCTGCATCCGGTGGAGCGGGAGCTCTACGTGGAGACGGCCCTGGAGTCGGGGCTGCTGCTGCGCGGCTACATCGACCGGGTCGACGTCGCGCCCACCGGCGAGGTGCGGCTGGTGGACTACAAGACCGGCCGGGCGCCCTCGCGGGACTTCGAGGGCAAGGCGATGTTCCAGATGAAGTTCTACGCGCTGGTGGTGTGGCGGTGGAAGGGCGTGATCCCCAAGCGGCTGCAGCTGGTCTACCTCGGCGGGGGCGGGGACGTGGTCAGCTACGACCCGGACGAGGCCGACCTGCTCGCGGTGGAGCGCAAGCTGCAGGCGCTCTGGGAGCGGATCGGCGAGGCGGTGGCCACCGGCGACTTCCCCGCGACCCGCAACCGGCTCTGCGACTGGTGCGACCACCAGGCCAGTTGCCCGGAGTTCGGCGGCACTCCCCCGCCGTACCCGCTGCCGCTGCCGACGGCACGAACGTCTGACGAGGACGATCCCACGGGGGATCCGATGAGCAAGGAGTCCTAGGTGACGATCCGAGTGCTGCTGGTCGACGACCAGCCGCTGCTTCGCACCGGTTTCCGGATGATCCTGGAGGCCGAGGCCGACCTGGTGGTGGTCGGCGAGGCCGGCGACGGTCAGCAGGCGCTGGACCAGGTCCGGGCACTGCAGCCCGACGTGGTGCTGATGGACATCCGGATGCCCCGGATGGACGGCGTGGAGGCGACCCGCCGGATCGCCGGCCCGGGCCGCGACGGCCCGGCGAAGGTCCTGGTGCTGACCACCTTCGACCTCGACGAGTACGTGGTCGAGGCGCTGCGCGCGGGCGCCAGCGGCTTCCTGCTGAAGGACGTGCCGGCGGAGGAGCTGGTGCAGGCGATCCGGGTGGTCGCGGACGGCGCGGCGATGCTCGCGCCGAGCATCACCCGGCGGCTGCTGGACATGTACGCCACCAAGCTGCCCTCGGGCGAGGAGGCGCCGCCGCAGGCGCTGAACGCGCTGACCGAGCGTGAGCTGGAGGTGCTGAAGCTGGTGGCGCGCGGCCTGTCGAACGCGGAGATCGCGGCGGAGCTGTTCGTCAGCGAGACCACGGTGAAGACGCACGTCGGCCATGTGCTGACCAAGCTTCAGCTGCGGGACCGGGTCCAGGCCGCGGTCTACGCGTACGAGAGCGGGCTGGTGCGCCCCGGCGCGCTCTGAGCCCGGACCGGTCCGGACATGACGGTGGCCCGTCCGCTCCCCTTGCACCCTGGGGGGAGTGGACGGGCCACCGTGCTGAGGGTCACCCGGTGGAACGGGTCACTTGCCGAGCCGGCCGATCTCCCAGAAGCGGAAGAAGCCGGTGGTGTCCACGGTCGACTCCACGCCGGTGATGTTCGAACGCGAGGCGAAGAAGGCCTTGTTCTGGAACAGCGGGATCAGCGGCGCGTTGTCGGCGACGATGCCCTGGATCTGCGCGTAGGTGGCGGCGGCGGCGGCGCGGTCGGCCTGCTTGAGGCTCTCGGGCACCAGCTTCTGGCTGATCCGCGGGTCGTCCCAGCCGTGGTGGTAGGCCCCGCCCTCGACGATCAGCGGCGCGACGTAGTTGTCGGCGTCCGGGTAGTCGGCGAACCAACCGATGGTGTAGGCCTGGTACTTGCCCTCGACCCAGCCCTTCTTGTAGACGTCCCAGTCCGCCTCGTGCTGGACGGTCACCTGGAAGACGCCGCCGGCCTCCAGCTGCTTCTTCAGCGCGTCGGCCTCGGCGCCCTCGGCGCGCGAACGCGACCAGGTGAGGTTCAGCTTGACCGGCATCGGGACCTTGGCCGCGGTGAGGATCGCCTTGGCCTTGGTGACGTCCTGGTCGCCGTACTTGTCGAAGAAGGCGGTGTTGTGGCCGGCGACACCGGCCGGGACCATCGAGTAGAGCGGCTGGACGGTGCGCGCGAAGACGTCGCGGGCGAGCGACTTGCGGTCGATCAGCTGGGCGGCGGCCTGCCGGACGGCGACGTTGCCGCCGGTCGCGTCCTTGGTGTTGAAGACCAGGTAGCGGGTGTCGTTGCTGTCGCCCTCGACGACCTGCAGGTCGCTCTTGCCGCCCTGCTGGTCGGACAGAACCTGGGCCGCGGTGTTGGGCTCCAGGCTGTTGTCGGCGAGGTCGATGTCGCCCTTGTCGAGCGCGGCCTTCAGCTCGGCCGGCTTGTCGAAGTACCGGAGGGTGAACTTCTTGTTCCGGAGCTTGGCGTCGCCGGTGTACTTGTCGTTCGGGGACAGCGCGACCTTGCCGGGGACCTTGGCGCCGCCCTCGATGGTCGTGGTCTCGATCGAGTCGATCTTGTACGGGCCGGAGCCGACCAGCTTGTCGTTGGCGAGCAGCTTGTCGGCCGGGAAGACCTCCTGGTCGACGATGGCGCCCGCCGGGCCCGCGAGCTTCGCGGGGAGCGTCGCGTCCGGCGCCGAGAGGTGGAAGACCACCTCGGTGTCGCCCTTGGCCTCGACCGACTTGATCGACTCCAGCAGGCCCGCCGGGCCGCTCTGGTCGGCGATCTTCTTCGTCCGGTCGATGGAGAAGGCGACGTCGGCGGCGGTCAGCGCGTGGCCGTTGGAGAACTTCAGGCCGCCCTTGAGCGTGCAGTGGTACTGGGTGACGTCGCCCGCGGTGAACTCGCAGGACTGCGCGGCGTCCGGACCGGGGGTGCTGGAGGCGGCCGGGTAGGACAGCAGCGACTGGAAGGTGTTGCGCAGCAGCAGCCAGGAGCCGGCGTCGTACGCGCCGGCCGGGTCCAGCGTGTTGGTGACCGAGGTGGTCCCCATCGTGATCGCCTTGTCGCCGTCCCCCTTGACGGCGTCGGTGACCGAGCCGCAGCCGGCCACCGAGACGGCCACCAGGCCGGCGCAGCCGAGCACTGCCAGTCGTTCAGCTGAAGTCTTCACGGGTCGCGTCCTTCGGGTGCGGTCCGGCCGGGGCCGGCGGCCCGCGCTCGGTTGATCCTCCGGGGTCGTGGAGGTCGTGCACGGACCGGGCGCCGTGCGACCGCGGGCAGGACGGGGTTGCCCGTCAGCGGCGATGGCAGGGCTCGGGGGTGGGGAACGAACTGGAGTAGCGTGCCATATCGAACAGACCCCACCGATACCCGTACAGGTGACAGTTGGGACACGAGGGGACGGTGTGGGCGCGACCATTCGACGAGTTGTCAGGCAATGCCCGTTTTCTCCCCGGGGACTCACCGTGAGCGGACGGGGCCGACCACGTACCGGGCGGTAAGCGGTCTCCGCAATGAGACGACAATCACACTCGCGAGGCGACGAGCGAGCGGAGCAGTTCAAGATCGACGCCCTCCAGCGAGGGCAGCACCAGGCGCCCGGGTGCCGGCTCGATCGGCGCCACCGACGGCACCGCGATCACCGGGCAGCCGGCCGCCTCCGCCGCGCGGACACCGGTCGGCGCGTCCTCCACCACCACGCAGCGGCCCGGCTCCGCCCCCAGTCGCCGCGCCGCCTCCAGGTACGGGTCCGGGTGCGGCTTGGTGCGCGGCACCTCGTCCCCGGCGACCGTGAAGGCGAAGTGGTGGGCGCCCAGCGACCGCAGCACGATGTCGATCACGTGCCGGTGCGAGGCGGACACCAGGGCGGTCGGAACGCCGTGCGCGGCAAGGGTGTTGAGCAGTCGCTCGGCGCCCGGCATGAGTGGCACGCCGCCGCCCAGCAGGTCCACGAAGCGCTGGTTGATCAGGACGGTCAGATCGGCCGGCGCGAGGTCCACGCCGGTGGCGGCCAGCAGGTAGTCGATCACCCGGCTCATCGGGCCGCCGACCACGTGGGCGCGGTCGTTCTCGTCGAGCGTGTAGCCCAGCTCGGCGAAGAGCGAGGCCTCGGCCTGCCACCAGAGGTTCTCGGTGTCGACCAGCGTCCCGTCCATGTCCAGCAGCACCGCCTGGAGGCCCCGGCCGTCGCCGTGGTCGAGGGTCCGGGTGGCGGTGGAGATGGTGGTCATGGCGCGGGTCCTTCCGTCCGTGCCCCGGGGCGCTGCCCCTGGGGATGGCACAGGCCGGCCCGCTGGTGAGCGGACCGGCCCGTTCAGGATGATCCAGGATACGCCCCGCTCCGCCGAAAGGAACGAACGGTGCGCGACGCGGGGGTTACCGCGCGTTGAAGTACTTGGCCTCCGGGTGGTGGATCACGATCGCATCCGTGGACTGCTCGGGGTGCAGCTGGAACTCCTCCGAGAGCACCACGCCGATCCGCTCGGGCCGCAGCAGCTCGGTGATCTTCGCGCGGTCCTCCAGCTCCGGGCAGGCCCCGTAGCCGAGCGAGAACCGGGCGCCCCGGTACTTCAGCGCGAACATGTCCTTGACGTCCTGCGGGTCCTCGCCGGAGAAGCCCAGCTCGAAGCGGACCCGGGCGTGCCAGAACTCGGCCAGCGCCTCGGCCAGCTGCACCGAGAGGCCGTGCAGCTCCAGGTAGTCGCGGTAGGAGTTGTTGGCGAACAGCTCGTTCGCCGCCTCGGAGATCCGGTTGCCCATGGTGACGACCTGGAGGCCCAGCACGTCCCGCTCGCCCGACTCCTCCGGGCGGAAGAAGTCCGCCAGGCAGAGCCGGCGCCCGCGCCGCTGGCGCGGGAAGGTGAAGCGGGTCCGCTCGGTGCCGTCCTCGTTGTGGACGATCAGGTCGTCGCCCTTGGAGTTGGCCGGGTAGTAGCCGTAGACCACGGCCGGCTCCAGCCAGCCCTCGGTCTGCAGCCGGTCCAGCCACATCCGCAGCCGCGGCCGGCCCTCGGTCTCCACCAGCTCCTCGTACGAGGGGCCCTCCCCGGTGCGCGCGGCCTTCAGGCCCCACTGGCCCTTGAACAGCGCGTCCTCGTCCAGCCAGGAGGCGTAGTCGGCGAACGGCACGCCCTTGACGATCCGGTCGCCCCAGAACGGCGGCTCCGGCACGGTGTTGTCGACCGAGACGTCCGAGCGGACCTGGCCGAGGTTGACCTCCTCCGGCTCCTCGACCTCGACCCGGGCGTGCCGGCGCTGCTTGAGCTCCGGCAGGGCCGCCCCGGGCACGCCGCGCTTGACCGCGATCAGCGCGTCCATCAGCCGCAGGCCCTCGAAGGCGTCCCGGGCGTAGCGGACCTCGCCCTCGTAGATCTCGTGCAGGTCCTGCTCGACGTAGGCCCGGGTGAGCGCGGCGCCGCCGAGGATCACCGGGTAGTCGGCCGCCAGCTTGCGCTGGTTCAGCTCCTGCAGGTTCTCCTTCATGATCACGGTGGACTTCACCAGCAGGCCGGACATCCCGATGACGTCCGCCCGGTGCTCCTGGGCGGCGTCCAGGATCGCCGAGACCGGCTGCTTGATGCCCAGGTTGACCACGGTGTAGCCGTTGTTGGACAGGATGATGTCGACCAGGTTCTTGCCGATGTCGTGGACGTCGCCCTTGACGGTGGCCAGCACGATGGTGCCCTTGCCCTCGTCGTCGGACTTCTCCATGTGCGGCTCCAGGTGGGCCACCGCGGTCTTCATCACCTCGGCGGACTGGAGCACGAACGGCAGCTGCATCTGGCCGGAGCCGAACAGCTCGCCGACCACCTTCATGCCGGCCAGCAGCGTGCTGTTGACGATCTCCAGCGCCGGGCGCTGCGCCAGCGCTTCGTCCAGGTCGGCCTCCAGGCCGTTGCGCTCGCCGTCGATGATCCGGCGCTGCAGGCGCTCCTCCAGCGGCAGCGCCGCCAGCTCCTCCGCCTTGGACGCCCTCATCGAGGTCGAGGAGACGCCCTCGAACAGCTGGAGCAGCTTCTGCAGCGGGTCGTAGCCCTCGCTGCGGCGGTCGTAGACCAGGTCCAGGGCGACGTCGCGCTGGTCCTCCGGGATCCGGGCCATCGGCAGGATCTTCGAGGCGTGCACGATCGCGGAGTCCAGGCCCGCCTCGACGCACTCGTTCAGGAAGACCGAGTTGATCACCATCCGGGCCGCCGGGCTCAGCCCGAAGGAGATGTTGGACAGGCCCAGGGTGGTCTGCACGTCCGGGTGGCGGCGCTTGAGCTCGCGGATCGCCTCGATGGTCTCGATGCCGTCCCGGCGGGACTCCTCCTGGCCGGTGCCCAGGGTGAAGGCCAGGCAGTCGACCAGGATCGAGCCCTCGTCGATGCCGTACTCGGTGGTGAGCTGGGTGATCAGCCGCTCGGCGATGGCGACCTTGGTCTCGGCGGTGCGGGCCTGGCCGTCCTCGTCGATGGTGAGGGCGATCAGGCCGGCGCCGTGCTCGCGGGCCAGCGAGGCGATCCGGCCGAACCGGGTGTCCGGGCCGTCGCCGTCCTCGTAGTTGACCGAGTTGAGCACCGCTCGGCCGCCGAGCGCCTCCAGACCGGCCCGCAGGACCTCCGGCTCGGTGGAGTCGAGCACGATCGGCAGGGTCGAGGCGGTGGCCAGCCGGCCGGCCACCTCCTTCATGTCGGCGACGCCGTCGCGGCCGACGTAGTCCACGCAGAGGTCCAGCAGGTGGGAGCCGTCCCGGATCTGCTCGCGGGCGATCTCCACGCAGGCCTGCCAGTCGCCGGCCAGCATCGAGTCGCGGAACTTCTTCGAGCCGTTGGCGTTGGTGCGCTCGCCGATCGCCAGGTAGGAGGTGTCCTGGCGGAACGGCACCGCCTGGTACAGCGAGGCGGCCGAGGGCTCCGGGCGCGGGGTGCGGGCGACCACCGGGCGGCCCTGGACGCGCTCGACCACCTGGCGCAGGTGCTCGGGCGTGGTGCCGCAGCAGCCGCCGACCAGCGAGAGGCCGTACTCCCGGGTGAAGACGTCGTGCGCCTCGGCCAGCTCGGCCGGGGACAGCGGGTAGTGGGCGCCGTCCTTGCCCAGCACCGGCAGGCCCGCGTTCGGCATGCAGGAGAGGCCGATCTTCGCGTTCTTGGCCAGGTAGCGCAGGTGCTCGCTCATCTCGGCCGGGCCGGTGGCGCAGTTCAGGCCGATGTAGTCGACGCCCAGCGGCTCCAGCGCGGCCAGCGCCGCGCCGATCTCCGAGCCGAGCAGCATGGTGCCGGTGGTCTCGACCGTCACCTGGACCAGGACCGGCAGGTCCAGCCCCGCCTCGGCGAGCGCGCGCTTGGAGCCGAGGATCGCGGCCTTGGTCTGCAGCAGGTCCTGGCTGGTCTCCACCAGCAGCGCGTCGGCGCCGCCGGCGATCAGGCCGGCCGCGTTCAGCTGGAAGCCGTCGCGCAGCACCTCGTACGGGGCGTGGCCGAGGGTGGGCAGCTTGGTGCCGGGGCCGATCGAGCCGAGCACCCAGCGGGTGCGGCCGTCGGTGAAGGAGTCGGCGGCTTCCCGGGCGATCCGGGCGCCCGCCTCGGACAGCTCGAAGATCCGCTCGGGGATGTCGTACTCGCCGAGCGCCGAGAAGTTGGCGCCGAAGGTGTTGGTCTCCACGCAGTCCACGCCGACCGCGAAGTACGCGTCGTGGACCGAGCGCACGATGTCGGGCCGGGTGATGTTGAGGACCTCGTTGCAGCCTTCCAGGTTCTGGAAGTCCTCCAGGCTCGGGTCCTGGGCCTGGAGCATGGTTCCCATCGCCCCGTCGGCCACCACCACCCTGGTGGCGAGCGACTCACGCAGCGCGTTCGCGCGGCTCTGCTGGGTGACGGACGGGTCGGCTGCAGTGGCCATGGGGCTTCTCCCTGGGTGCGACGGCTGTCGGCTTTGCACGCCCGCTGAATCGGGCACGCACGTCGCCAGGGTATCCGGCCGGTGGCATGGATCGGGTGACCATTTCGTATCCTGAGCACTCGCCGCGACGGGGGAGCGACTGCATGGCGGGTCGAAGCGCACGGATACGACGGCTCGGACGGGCCCTGGGGGCGGCGCCACGGGCGCTGCGGACGCGCTGGCGGGGGTGGTCCCGTTGGCGCAGAACCCTTGCCGTGGCGCTGGTCGTCCTCGCCGTCGCCCTGCTGCCGATCGGCTCCGCGGCGCTCGCCCTGCGGCTCCAGTACGCCGGTGAGCCCTCCCCCGAGGCCCGGACCCGCGGCAAGGACGCGGTCTGGCTGGGCCACGCCTGGGTGGACGGCCGAAAGGGTGACGCCGACGTCGCCGACCTCGCCCGGCGGCTCGCCGGGACGGGCGTGCGCGACCTCTACGTCCACACCGGCCCGCTGGAGCACGACGGCTCGCTGCCGCCCGCCGTCCACCCCCGGGCCCAGTGGTTCACCGAGGCCGCGCACCGCGCGCTGCCCGGCATCCGGGTGCAGGGCTGGCTGGGCGACGAGGTCAAGCCCGAGAAGGACGCCCTGGACCTGGAGGACGTGCCCACCCGGGACCGGGTCACCGCCGCCGCCCGCCAGGTGCTGGACCTCGGCTTCGACGGGGTGCACTTCGACATGGAGCCGATCCGCCCCGGCTCGGCCGGCTGGCTCGCGCTGCTGGACCAGGTCCGCCCGGTGACCGCCGGCCGCGGCGCCCGGCTCTCGGTGGCCGCGCCGCAGATCGACCCGTTGCCCTTCCAGCACGACATCGCCATCGCGCTCACCGACCACGGCAAGTGGTGGGACCAGGCGTACTTCGCCGAGACCGCCCGCCGGGTCGACCAGATCGCGGTGATGACCTACGACTCCAGCATGCCGACCGCGTCGCTCTACGGGGGCTACAACGCCTACCAGACCGAGCTGGCCCTGGAGGCCACCCCCGAGGACGTGGACCTCCTGATGGGCCTGCCGTTCTACTGGGAGGACAAGTGGGGCCACTGGGGGCACGCCGAGACGGTGGACGCCGGCATCCGGGGCATCCGGCTCGGCCTCGGCCGGTACGACCTGCGGCGGGAGAACTTCGGCGTCGGGCTGTACGTGGACTTCGCCGCCACCGAGCAGAACTGGGCCGACTACCGGCGCGGCTGGGTCCGCTGAGGCGCCGCCGTCACGCCATCCGGTGCGCGAGGGCGCCCAGGTAGCGCCGGACGGTGGCGTCCTCGCCCAGCACGTAGTGCGAGACGGCGCGGTGGAGCGGCCGGTGGACCTCGCCGCGCTCGGTGACCGTCAGGCTGCAGCCCTGCCCGGCCGGCGTCAGCACGAGCGTCCAGGTGCCGCCGTAGGGCAGGTCCGGGTCGGCCACGCCGGTCACCAGCCGGTGCGGGGCCTCGCTCTCCAGCACCTCGTAGGTGGCGTGGCCGTGCGGGCCGTACTCGCGCCAGCGCGGCCGGCCGCCCGCGCCCTCCGGCAGCCGCTCGACGTGGGACAGGCCCGGGCGCCACGCCGGATAGAGGTCGACGTCGGTCACGACGTCCCACACCGCACCCGGCGGCTGGTCGAGCTCCAGGCCGCCCTCGGTCACGTGCTCCACCGGCAGGCGCCGGCCCGCCGCCAGGGCCGCCAGCACCACCGCGCCGGCCCCGGCGGCCGCCACCACGCCGATGCCGATCCACCACCGTCCGTCCATCCGCCCGGCTCCTCACGCCCTGTCCGGCCCCTTCCTCCATCATCGCGCCGCCCCGCCGCGCGGGCGCGCCACGACTCTGAGTCACCACTCCGATACGATCCGTGCCCGATGGGCCGAGGCGGACCGCGCCCGGCCACCGGACCCCGGAGAACCGCCGTGCAGCGCCACCCGCTCCTCGCCGCCCTGGCCGCCGTCCCGCTCCTGCTCTGCGCCGCGCCGGCCGCCGCCGCCGCGCCCGCCGACGCCCCGCCCCGCTACGCCGCGCTGGGCGACTCCTACGCCGCCGGGGTCGCGGCCGGCGCCTACGACCCGGCCGCCGGCGACTGCCACCGCAGCGCCAACGCCTACCCGGCGCTCTGGGCCGCCGACCACGGCGCCACCGGCTTCCTCGCCGCCGCGTGCAACGGCGCGACCACCGCGGACGTCCGCGGCGGACAGCTCCCGAAGGTCGGCGCGGACACCACGGTGCTCACCCTCACCGTCGGCGGCAACGACCTGGGCTTCGCCGGGGCGGCCGCCGACTGCCTCCAGCCGCTGACCACCGAGGCCCGCTGCGCCGCCACCCTGGACGAGTCCGGCCACCGGCTACGGGAGGAGCTGCCCGGCCGGCTCTCCGCCCTGTACGACGACGTGCGGACCGCCGCCCCGCGGGCCCGGGTGGTGGTCACCGGCTATCCGCACCTGCTGCGCACCGGCACCACCTGCCTGATCGGCACCGATGCCCGCCGGCAGCGGTTCAACGCGCTCACGGACGAGCTGGACGAGCTGATCCGCCGCGAGGCCGAGGCGCACGGGTTCGCCTTCGCCGACGTCCGGACGGCGTTCGAGGGCCACGGGGTCTGCGCGGGCGCGGGGCGGGAGTGGATCACCGGCATCGTGCTCCCCCGGCTCTGGGAGTCCTTCCACCCCACGCCCGAGGGGCAGTCCCTCGGCTACCTGCCGGCCGTCACCGCCGCGACCGGACCGCGCTGACCCGCCCCGGCGCCCGGCGGCCGCCCCGCGGTCCTTTCCGGGGCGCCCAGGGCCCGGCGCGGCGATAACCGCTGGATCCCGGCGCCCCGCTCCCCCAGACTGTCCCGGTGCCCCGCCGGGAGGCGCATCAAAGCCCGTAGGCTGGGCAGGTAGGGAACCATGGAGCGAGGCGTTCCATGGGTGACGAGAGGTTCGACAGTCGGCAGCCGGACCGCCGACGCCTCGGCAGGCCGGCCGGGGCGGGCACGTCCGACCGCCGACCGGAGGGAGACGCTGGGTGATCGAGCTGGAAGATGTTCCCGAGTTGATCGACCCGGTCATGGTCTGCGCCTTCGAGGGCTGGAACGACGCCGGGGACGCGGCCTCCGCGGCCCTGGCGCATCTGGACGACACCTGGGGCGGCAAGGTGTTCGCCGCCCTGGACGCCGAGGACTACTACGACTTCCAGGTCAACCGCCCCACGGTCTGGCTGGACGGCGGCATCCGCCGGATCACCTGGCCGACGACCCGGCTCTCGGTGGTCCGGGTGACGGAGCCCGCGACCCGGGACATCGTCCTGGTGCGCGGCATCGAGCCCAGCATGCGCTGGCGCTCGTTCTGCAACGAGCTGCTGGGCTTCGCGCACGAGCTGGGCATCGAGCTGGTGGTGATCCTGGGCGCGCTGCTCGGGGACACCCCGCACAGCCGTCCCGTCCCGGTCAGCGGGGTCACCTCCGACCCGGAGCTGGCCCAGCGGCTGGACCTGGAGGAGAGCCGCTACGAGGGCCCGACCGGGATCGTCGGGGTGCTCCAGGAGGCCTGCACGCACGCCGGGGTGCCCGCCGTGACGCTCTGGGCGGCGGTGCCGCACTACGTCGCGCAGCCGCCGAACCCGAAGGCCACGCTGGCGCTGATCAACAAGCTGGAGGACCTGCTGGACCTGCGGATCCCGCCGGGCGAGCTCGGTGAGGACTCCCGGGCCTGGCAGCTCGGCGTGGACCAGCTGGCCGCCGAGGACACCGAGGTGGCCGAGTACGTCCAGCAGCTGGAGGAGGCGCAGGACACCGCCGAGCTGCCGGAGGCCTCGGGCGACGCGATCGCCCGGGAGTTCGAGCGCTACCTGCGGCGGCGGGAGAACGTCGGCCCGGCCGGTGAGAAGCCGGTCGCCGGGCACGCCACGGCGGAGCGGCCGAGCGAGCCCGAGCCGCCGGCCGCGCGGGAGAGCCAGGACGGCAACGAGGAGGACTGACCCCGCGGCAGCGGGAACGCCGGAGGGCGCCGGGACCAGCTGGTCCCGGCGCCCTCCGGCGTTCGCCGTCCTACAGCGCGATGCCGAGCAGCGCGTCCACCGTGCGGGAGACCAGGCCGGGCGCACCGATGTCGGTGCCGCCGTCGGCCTCCTGGCCGGCCGCCCAGCGGTCCACCGCGGCCAGCGCCGCGGGCGCGTCCAGGTCGCGCGCGAGCGCCTCCCGGACCTCGGCCAGCAGCGCCTCGGCCGGCGGGCCGTCCGGGCGGGAGACCGCGGCACGCCAGCGGGCGAGGCGCTCGACGGCCTCGTCCAGGGTGGCCTTGGTCCACTCCCAGTCCTCGCGGTAGTGGTGCGAGAGCAGCGCGAGGCGGATCGCCGCCGGGTCGACGCCCTCGCGGCGCAGCGCCGAGACGAAGACCAGGTTGCCGCGGGACTTGGACATCTTGTGCCCGTCCAGCCCCACCATGCCCGCGTGCACGTAGGCCTGGGCGTACGGGTGGCCGCCGGTGGCGACCTGGGCGTGCGCGGCGCCCATCTCGTGGTGCGGGAAGGAGAGGTCGCTGCCGCCGCCCTGGATGTCGAAGGACATGCCCAGGAACCGCAGGGCGATCGCGACGCACTCGATGTGCCAGCCGGGGCGGCCGTGGCCGAGCTCGGTGTCCCAGGCGGGCTCGCCCGGGCGGGCCGCGAGCCAGAGCAGGGCGTCCAGCGGGTGGCGCTTGCCGGGGCGGTCCGGGTCGCCGCCGCGCTCGGCGAAGAGCGGGCGCATGGCATCCCGGGTCAGGCCGGAGACCTCGCCGAAGTGCGGCTCCGACTCGACCGAGAAGTAGATGTCCTCGTCCACCTTGTAGGCGGCGCCGCTCGCCAGCAGCTTCTGGACCAGCGGGACGATCCACGGGATCGACTCGACGGCGCCGATGTAGTGGGCCGGCGGGAGCAGCCGCAGGGCCGTCATGTCCTCGCGGAAGAGCGCGGTCTCGCGCTCGGCGAGGGCCACCCAGTCCTGGCCGGTCTCGATCGCCCGCGCCAGCAGCGGGTCGTCGACGTCGGTGACGTTCTGGACGTACAGGACGTCGTGGCCGGCGTCCTTCCAGACGCGCTGCACCAGGTCGAACGCGTTGTACGTGGCGGCGTGGCCCATGTGGGTCGCGTCGTAGGGGGTGATGCCGCAGACGTAGATCCGGGCGGTGCCGTCCTGCGGGACGACCTCGCGGATACCGCCCGCGGCGGTGTCGTGAATACGAAGGGGGAGCCCCTGACCAGGCAGGGCGGGAACCTCGGAGGCGGGCCAGGCATGCATGGGAATCACTTTAACCGCGCGAACATTTGAAAGCCTAACCAGTACACAAGATCGACTGGATTCGGTTTCCGACGTTGCCTGAGCGGTTCCGGACTGATAGGGACCGGCTCCCGACGTGGTCCGCCCGGTACGGGGGCGGTTTCCGGGCGCGCGGATGAGCGCCCGGTCGGCCCTGCCGCCGACCGGGCGCCCGGCCCCTGGGGGACGCGGTCGGAGCCGCTACGACCGCTGCCAGAGGGCCGGCACGTTCGGCGGCTCCCAGCCGGTGATGGCGGTGTGCCCCTGGAGGCAACGGTAGGAGGCGCCGGCGTAGGTGACGCGGTCGCCCGCGTTGTAGAGCGTCCCGGCGGTCCAGGAGCCGCCGGGCGGGGAGGTCGGGGGTGCGGTGGTGGGCGTGGTGGGGTTCGGACTGGTCGGCGGCGTGGTCGGGGTCTGCGGCACGTTCAGGACGAAGTCGTAGGTGCCCTCCTTCGCCGAGCCGACCTGGCGGACGTTCATCAGCAGCCGCGCGTCGTAGATGGTGTCGGTGCTGTTGCGCGGCTCGCCGGGGAAGTAGAGCTGGGTGGTGAGCACCGGGCGGCCGGGCGCCTGGAGCTTGACGTGGATGTGCCGGGTGCGGCCCGGGTACAGGCCCGGCACGATGGTGGTGAGGGTGAACGCGCCCTGGGCGTTGGTGAACTGGTGGCCGCGGAAGGCGAAGCCGGTGTTGTCGTAGGCGCCGTTGACGTCGGCCTGCCAGAAGTCGAGCAGGACGTTCGCGATCGGCAGGCAGGCCCGGCCGAAGACGTAGCCGCTCACGGTGAGCCGGGTGCCGGGGGTGCTGTCGGTGATCAGCGACGTCCGCAGCGGGGAGTTCGGCTTGAAGTAGGGGCCTTCGGTCTGCTCGATCGTCGGCTCGTCGCCGTCGTGGCAGGCGGGGGTGAGGCCGGGTGCCTCGCCGGTGCCGACCCGGTCGCGGGCCAGTGCGACACCGCCGCCGATCAGCAGCGGGGTGGCACTGAGGACGGCGGCCGCCTTGAGGACGGTCTTGCGGCTGATCCGGCGGTCGATCAGGCCCTCCGGCCCGGTGGGCTCTTGGGACGCTGGCATGCGCCGACTCCTTCGCTGGGGGGTGTGGGGGGGGAGGTGGGGGCGGCCCTTGTCATGGTGGGGGCATGACAAGGACCGGGCCGGCGGCCCACCCGTTCCGTACGGGCCGGTCACCGGCGGCCAGCAGCCAACCTACGGGGCGCCCGGGGCCGCCGCGATGGACGTGATCCGGGGATCGTGGTGATTTCCTCCGACCCCGGCCCGGAACTCCCCCGGCGTCATCCCGGTCTCCCGCCGGAAGAAGCGGCAGAAGTACGCCGGATCGGCGAACCCGGCCTCCCGGGCGACCTGACGGATCGTCAGCTCAGTGGAGGCCAGCAGCCGTTTCGCCTCCAGCGTCTGCTGCTGGCGGATCAGCCGGCCGGGTGTGCAGCCGGTGGCCTGCTTCACCAGCGTCTGCAGATGGCCGGGCGACAGGCCCAGCTCCTGGGCGCAGGAGGCCACCGAGCGGTGCAGCCCGCCCGGGTCGGCGATCAACCGGGTGAAGGCGGTGGCCAGTTCGCTCCCCCGCCCGGGCACCGCCGGACCCGGGCCGGGGGCGCAGGCACGCAGCGCCCGGACGATCAGGATGTGCAGGCTGGCCCGCAGCACGCCCAGGTAGCCGGACGGCAGCGCCCGGTACTCCTGCTCCATGTCGGCCAGCAGGGCGGCGATCGGCCCGGCGTGTTCGCCCAGGGACAGGGCCGGCCGGGAGGAGAGGCCGCGGAGCGCGGCGAGGTCGTCGGGACGGGAGAGCAGGAAGTCCTCGTTGAAGAGCACCACCTGCCCGGTCAGATCGTCGGCGTCGGCCCAGTAGTGCACCTGTCCGGGCACGATCACGCACAACTGCGGCGGCTGCAGCGTCCGGTGGACCAGGTCCAGGACGTGGGCGCCGCGGCCGCCGGTGACGTAGACGATCTCGTAGAAGGAGTGCCGGTGGGGGAAGGCGGCCCGGGAGAGCGGGCCGATGGCGTCGAAGCTGCCGATCGCGAACGGGAGCAGGTGCGGCAGCGGGACCTGTAAGCGATGCAGCGGCAGGTCCAGGTGGGGGGTGGTCCGTCGCTCGTCCATCGGAGCAGTCTGCGGCCGAACCGCCGCACCGGTCCAGACCATTGCTACAGGGTCGGCAGGTCGGCGCCCCGGGCGGGCGCCGGTCCGGCCCCGCGCGGGGCGGTGCGGGTCAGATCGGCGGCCAGGGGATCGACGGCCAGTCCTGCGAGGGCAGCGGGTGGCGGCCGGTGCCGAGCAGCTCGGCCACCCGGGCGCGGGTGGCACCCAGTTCGGCTGCGGTCAGGTGCGGGGCGAGCCGCTCGCCGAGTGCGCCGTCCAGCTGCTCGGCGAGGCTGCCCAGCACCGCCAGGGCGTCGTGCGGCAGCGGCTGACCGGCCCAGCCCCAGAGCAGCGTGCGCAGCTTGCCCTCGGTGTTGAAGGTGACGCCGTGGTCGATGCCGTAGATCCGGCCGTCGGCGGCGGCGATCAGATGGCCGCCCTTGCGGTCGGCGTTGTTGAGCACCGCGTCCAGCACGGCGAGCCGGCGCAGCCGCTCGTCGTCCGGGTGGACCAGCAGCGCGGTGCGCCCGTCACCGACGTCGGCGCGCACGATCGGCAGCCAGCCGTCCTCCGGTCCGCGCGGGTCCTGGAGGGCGAGCAGCGGGTCCGCCTCCGGGTCGGGCTCCACCCAGAGCTGCACCATGCCGGGCCCGTGCGGACCGTCGCGCAGCACGGTGGGCGGGATCGGCGCCCAGCCGGTGGCGGCGGCGAGCTCGTACGCGGCGACCTCGCGGCCGGCCAGCGTGCCGTCCGGGAAGTCCCAGAGCGGGCGCTCGCCGGCCACCGGCTTGTAGACGGCCTGGGCGGTCAGCCCCTGCGGGCCGTCCAGCGTGACGCTGCAGTAGAGCGCGGCGTTGGAGGCGTCGGTCAGCCGACCGTGGACGGTCAGCCCGCCCTCGCGCAGCAGGCGCAGCGCGGTCGGCACGTCGGCGGCCAGGGCGGCGCCGGCCGCCGGGTCCGCCTGCGGTGGGGTCTCGGTGTTCAGCGCCGGTACCCGTTCGCGCGCGGGCACAGGTGGCCCTCCGGGTCGAGCGGCAGGTTGCAGAACGGGCAGGGCTTGCGACCGGCCGAGACGAGGTCCAGCGCGCGCTTGGCGAACACCCGGGCCATCGCGCCGGAGAGCCGCACCCGCAGCATGTCCGGGCCGTTCTCGTCGTCCTCGAAGACCGCCTCGGCGGCGTCTTCGCCCTCGTCCTCCTCGATCACCGCCTGTGCCTCGACCACCAGGCAGCTGTCGATGCTGTCCCAGGCCAGGGCCATCGTGCCGACCCGGAACTCCTGCTCCAGCGGCAGGTCCAGCGGGGCGGTGTCGAGCAGGTCCACCGGGGCGGCGGCGGGGATCGCGGAGTCGCCGCCGCTGCGCCGCAGGGCCTCGTCGAGGACCTCCTCGATCCGCTCGGCGAGCGCGGCGACCTGGGTCTTCTCCAGCAGCACGCTGGTGATCCGCCCCCGGGCGCTGGCCTGCAGGTAGAACGCCCGGGCGCCGGGCTGGCCGACGGTGCCGGCGACGAACCGTTCGGGCTGGTCGTAGAAGAAGACCTGACGGGGCACGCTCTCGCTCCGGATCGTTTCGATCGTCGTATGTCGGGTGTTGCGTGGGTGTCGCGTAGTCGTACGTCTGACGGGTGTGTGTCGTCTGCCTGTGGTGCGGGGCGCTCGGACAGCCGGACCGTCCGGGCGCCACCGCCCGCCCGGACACCGGTGGGCCGGTCCCGGCAGGCTCGCTAGTCACCCTACGACCTCCGGGCCCGGCCCGGGGAGCCGAGCCGGTGACCCGGGGCGGGTCCGCCGGGGTCCGCGCCGGTCGGGGCCGGTCCGCGGCGACGGCGGCCGGCGCGGGTGCCGGCCGGGGGCGGGTCGGTCAGGCGGTGCCGCCGACCACCGCGTCCCCGGCCGGGGTCGCGTCGCCGCCCCGGTCGCCGTGGCCGCCGGCGCCCGGCTTCGGCGCGAGCGAGGAGAGGTCGCCGGTGTCGCCCATTCTCAGCACGAAGGGGCGCTGCGGGGTGTAGCGGATCGCGGTGACCGAGCAGGGCTCGACGGAGATCCGCTGGAAGTGGTCGAGGTGCAGGCCGAGCGCGTCGGCCACCACCGCCTTGATCACGTCACCGTGCGAGCACGCGACCCAGACCGCGTCCTCGCCGTGCTCGGCGGCGACCTTGGCGTTCCACTCGCGGACCGCGTCGACCGTGCGGTGGCTCAGCTCGCGCAGCGACTCGCCCCCGGGGAAGGCGGCGGCGGCCGCGTGGTCCTGGACGGTGCGCCAGAGCGGCTCCTTGGCCAGCTCGGACAGCGGGCGGCCGGTCCAGTCGCCGTAGTGGCACTCGCCGAGGCGCTCGTCCTCGACCGCCGCCCCGAGCTCGGGGCGGACCGCGAGCAGCGGCTCCACGGTCTGCTGGCAGCGCTCCAGCGGGCTGCTGACGACCTGCGCCACCGGGATCGCGGCGAGCCGGCCGGCCAGCGCGGCGGCCTGCTCGCGCCCGGTGTCGTCGAGATCCACGCCGGGTGTCCAACCGGCCAGGATTCCGGCGGTGTTCGCGGTGGACCGGCCGTGACGGACGAGCAGCAGCGTGGGCATGGAGCCCAGCGTACGGCCTCCCGGCCGGGTCGCGGGCGAGGGGTGGGGGTCGCGGCGGCGGGTGGCGGGCGAGCGGCGGACCGGTGGCGCGGCGGAGGGGGCCGGGTCGTGTGGAGCGCCCGTGCAGAGCGAGGCGTTGTGCCGCCACCACTCCCGCCGAGGGGCCACAATGGCCCGATGATCGTCCACTGTGCCATCTACCGCGACGGCCGCCGGATCGAGGCGCCCGAGGACCACACCGGCGCCCTCGCCGCCGCGCGGGCGGCCGGCAAGGGCAGTTTCGTCTGGATAGGCCTCTTCGAACCCACCGTCGAGGAACTCGACCGGGTCAGCGAGGAGTTCTCGCTGCACCCGCTGGCCGTGGAGGACGCCGTCAGCGCCCGTCAGCGCCCGAAGGTGGAGGCCTACCAGGGCTCGCTGTTCGTCTCGCTCAAGACGCTGGGCTACCACCCGGGCGGGCACGCGGTGACCAGCGGCGAGGTGATGATGTTCGTCGGCGAGGACTTCGTGATGACGGTCCGGCACGGCGCCGACAGCCCGCTCGGCGAGCTCCGGGCGGAGCTGGAGGCCCAGCCGGAGCTGCTGAGGTACGGGCCGAGCGCCGTCCTGCACTCGGTCTGCGACACCGTGGTGGACGGGTACGTCGACGTCGCCGTCGGGCTCCAGGCCGACCTGGACGAGCTGGAGGCCGACGTTTTCGCCCCCAACCGGGTCGGCCGTGACACCGCCGGCCGGATCTACGGCTACAAGCGCCAGCTGGTGACCGTCCGCCGGGCCACCGGCCCGCTGCTGGACCCGATGCTGCGGCTGGAGCGCGGCGGCGTGCCGTTCGTCCGCCCCGAGGCGCTGCCGTACCTGCGGGACGTCGCCGACCACCTCGCCAAGGCCAACGACCAGGTCGAGGGCATGGACCGGCTGCTCTCCGACATCCTGAGCGCCAACCTCGCGCAGGTCAGCGTGCAGCAGAACAACGACATGCGGAAGATCTCGGCGTGGGCCGCGCTGGCCGCCGTGCCGACCATGATCGCGGGCGTGTACGGGATGAACTTCGACCACATGCCCGAACTCCACCAGGTCTGGGGGTACCCGGCGGCGGTGGCGCTGATGGTGCTGGTCTGCCTGGTGCTGCACCGGGTGTTCAAGCGGCACGACTGGCTGTAGGCCCGGTCCGTCCGTCCGCGGAGCGCCGGGGGACACGGAGTGGCCGGCCCGTGCCCCCCGCGCCGCCGGATCAGGCCAGTCCGGCGCGCTCCATCGCCTCGACGCCGGTGCGCAGCGCCCGGACCCGCTCCTCCAGGCTGAAGCCGGCCGGCGCCAGGGTCAGCGTGGTGACGCCCGCGTCGGCGTACGCCTGCATCCGGTCCGCGATCCGGGCGGTGTCGCCGACCAGCGAGGTGGCGTCGATCAGGTCGTGCGGCACGGCCGCCGCGGCACCCTCGTAGTCCCTGGCCAGGTACTTCTCCTGGATCTCGTCGGCCGCCTGCTCGTAGCCCATCCGCCGGGCGAGCTGGTTGTAGAAGTTCTTCTCCTTGCTGCCCATGCCGCCGATGTAGAGCGCGGCGTAGGAACGCTGGGCGTCGACCCCGGCCTCGATGTCCTCGCCGACCGCGATGGTGACGGTCGGGCAGAGGTCGAAGCCCTCGTCCAGGGTCTTCCCGGCCTTGGCCCGGCCGGCCCGCAGCGGGTCGAGGGAGAGCGCGGCCTGCTCGGGCGCGAAGAAGATGCCGAGCCAGCCGTCGGCGATCTCGCCGGTCTGCTCCAGGTTCTTCGGCCCGATCGCGGCGATGTACAGCGGGATGCGCTCGCGCACCGGGTGCACGGTGAGCTTGATCGGCTTGCCGGGCCCGCCGGGCAGCGGCAGCGTCCAGTTCGCTCCTTCGTGGACCAGCCGCTCGCGGGACATCGCCTTTCGGATGATCTCCACGTACTCGCGGGTGCGGGCCAGCGGCTTGTCGAACTTCACGCCGTACCAGCCCTCGGAGACCTGCGGGCCGGAGACCCCGAGCCCGAGCCGGAACCGCCCGCCCGAGAGGGTGTCCAGGGTGGCCGCCGTCATCGCGGTCATCGCCGGCGTGCGGGCCGGGATCTGGAAGATGGCCGAGCCGACGTCGATCCGCTCGGTCTTGGCGGCGACGTACGACAGCACGGTGGCCGCGTCCGAGCCGTAGGCCTCGGCGGCCCAGCAGACCGAGTAGCCGAGCCGGTCCGCCTCCTGGGCGACGGCGATGTTGTCGGCGTCCATGCCGAGGCCCCAGTAGCCGAGGTTGATACCGAGTCGCATCTGCCATGCCTTCCAGTCGGGTTGTCCGTGAGGGTAACCGCACGTCCGGCGGACATGCTACTGGCCGGTAGCTGTGGGCTGGGCCACATTCGGACCCGCCGCCCGGGTGCTGATCGTTCTGCGGGTCTGCGCATCTGCCCGGGCACCGGCCGCTACGCTCAGCCGACGTGGGGACGCCTCTCCCCACCTGCGCGTTTGCCGGGCCCGCGCGGACGGGGCGAGCGGCCCGGGCGCGGGCGGCACCGGCGGCGCCGGGGGCGCGCGGTTCCGGCGGGTTCAGCAGGACGAGTGGTTTCAGCGGTATCAGCGGTATCAGCGGTGTTGTCGGCCAGTGGAGGGCCCGTCCGATGGAAAAGCGTCACCTCGGCCGTACCGGGCTGCAGGTCTCCCGGCTCGGCCTCGGAACCATGACCTGGGGCCGCGACACCGACGAGCACGAGGCCGCCGAGCAGCTCAAGGAGTTCGTCGACGCGGGCGGCAACCTGGTCGACACCGCCGACGTCTACGGCGACGGCGGCGCCGAGTACCTGCTCTCCCGGCTTACCGACAACCTGATCCCCCGCTCCGACCTGGTCATCGCCACCAAGGCGGGCAGCGTCCCCGACTCCGCCCGCCGCTTCGACGGCTCGCGCGGCCACCTGCTCGCCGCCCTCGACGCCTCGCTGCGCCGGCTGGGCACCGACTACGTCGACCTCTGGCAGGTGCACGCCTTCGACCCGGCGACCCCGGTCGAGGAGACGCTCAGCGCCCTGGACATCGCCGTCACCTCCGGGCGCGCCCGGTACGTCGGCGTCTGCGACTACAGCGGCTGGCAGCTCGCCCGCGCCGCCACCTGGCAGCGCGCTCACCACGGCCGGGTGCCGCTGGCCGGTGCGCAACTGGAGTACTCGCTGCTCCAGCGCGGCCTCGAACGGGAGGCGCTGCCCGCCGCCCGGGAGGCGGGCGTCGGGCTGCTCGCCTCCTCGCCGCTCGGCCGCGGCGTGCTCACCGGCAAGTACCGGCACGGCGTCCCGCAGGACTCGCGCGGCGCCTCGCCGTACCTGTCCGGCTTCGTCCAGCCCTACCTCGGAGAGCGCTCGCGGCGGATCGTGGACGCCGTCGCCACCGCCGCCGACGGGCTGGCCAGCAGCCCGCTCGCGGTGGCGCTCGCCTGGGTGCGGGACCGGCCGGGGGTGGCGAGCGCGCTGGTCGGGGCACGCACGGTCGCACAGCTGCAGTCGGCACTGTCAGTCGAGGCGCTTACGCTTCCGGGTGAGATCCGTGGTGCGCTCGACGACATCTCGTCGCCGGTCCACCGCTATCCGGACCAGGGGTGGACCGAGCTCTAGGGCTCGCGCCGCCGCCGGACAGGCCGGATCTCGACGACCGACGACCGACACACTGAGGGTTGACGGCCGACGACGGACGTGATGCCCCGACCCGACCGCGGGCCGGCTCGGCCCCGGCACGGTCGGGCCCGACCCCGCGCGCCGCCCGTGGCGGCCGCGAGCGGCGGCCGCTCCGGGCGCGGAGCGGCCGGCGCCCCAGCAGTGGAGTGATCTTTTGGAGCGAACGATGAGTGACACGGAGAACGGCGCTCCGCAGGAGTCCCCGGCCGCCCCGGGGACGGACGGCGCCGACAAGGCGGCCGCCGTCGCGGCGCTGGCGGAGGCGATCCGGGTGGTCGGGCAGCAGTCGGCCCGCCCGGGCGCGCCGGCCTCCGGGAACACCCCGCGCGTCCCGGGCGCCGCCGCGCGGTTCGGACGCCCCGGCGGGTGGCGCCGCCGCGGCGGGTGAGGCCGCCCCGGCCGCGGCACCGGCCGCCGCCCGCCCCTCCCGGTACCAGGCCGAGACCGACGAGCAGCGCGCGGAGGCCCTGCGGGCCACCGCCGAGGTGCTGGCCGCCGGCGGTGCGCCCACCGACCTCGCGCCCGCCGCCGTGGCCGCCTTCGGTGACGGCGCCGCCGAGGAGCTGCGCGCCGACCCGTGGGCCGTGCTGACCCTGCCCGGCGTCCGTCCCGAGCACGCCGACGGCTTCGCCCGCGGGCTGCTCGGCCCCGCCGCCGGCCCGGGCGACCCCCGCCGGGCCCAGGCGCTGGTGCCCTGGCTGCTGGAGCAGGCCGCCCTGCGCGGCCACTCCGCCGTGGAGATCGGCGAGGTGACGGCCGGGCTGGACCGCCTCGGCCTGCCGGACGCCGCCGCCGCGCTGCAGTCGGCCGTGGTCGACGGCCGGGCGATGCCCTTCCAGGAGGAGCTGACCGGCGCCGAGGCGCACTCCGCCGGCGGCGACGAGGACGACGAGCCGCCGACCCGCACCGTGCTCGCGCTGGAGCGGCTGGCCCTGGCGGAGGAGAGCCTGGCCGACGGCCTGGTCCGGCTGATGTCGACCTTCGTCCCCGGCGTGGACGGGTCTGGCGAGGTGAACGAACCGGACGAGGCGGACAGCGGTGAGGGCGGGAGCGGCGAGGAGGCCGAGCCCGCTCCGGCGGCGGACGCGCCGGCCGACGAGGACGCCACCGAGGACCCGGCCGGGGACCCCTCCGCCGAGGGCGCCGACGAGGGCCCGGCCGTCGAGGGCCCGGCCGGCGGCGCCGACGCTCCCGGCACGCCCGCCGCCCCCGGCCCGGCCGCCTGGGAGGCGGCCGCCGCCGCGGCGCCGTCCTCCTCGGCGACCGCCCTGATCCGGGCCGCCGCGGAGAGCGCCCTGGTCACCCACACCGGTGGCGAGGCCGCCCGCGCCGAGCCGGTCGCGCTGGTCCGCGCCGCCGCCGGCCTCGGTCTGCGCGCCTGGGCCGCCACCTGGACCGAGCAGGGCCGGGACGCCCTCGCCGGGCCGGCCGACGAGCCGCTGCCCGCCGCCACCCTGGCCGAGCTGCTGTCCGGCACGGCCGGCCCCGGCCGGTCCTCGGACGGCACGCTCGCCCTCGACGTCCTCGTCGTGCTGGACGCCCCGCTGCTGGACGTCGAGCTGGCCGCGACCCTGCTGGAATCGCTCGCCGACGGCACCCGGCTGGTCCTGAGCGGCGACCCGGGCCAGCTCTGGTCGGCCGGGCCGGGCCGGTTCTTCGCCGACCTGCTGACCGCCAAGGTCTGCCCCTCCGTGGCCTCCCGCACCCCGGACTTCGGTCCGATCGGCGAACTGGTCTCCGGCATCGGCATCGGCGAGCTGCAGCCGGTCGAGGCGCCGGACAAGGAGGTGGTCATCCTGACCGCCAAGGACGGCGGCGAGGCCGTCCACCGCGCCATCCAGCTGCTCACCGACTCCATCCCGCGCGCGCTCGGCATCCCCGCCGAGCAGGTGGTGCTGCTGACCCCCGGCCACGGCGGCTCGGCCGGCACCCGGGCGCTGAACGCCGCCGCCAAGGCCGCCCTCAACCCCGGCCCGGGCCGCTTCGGCGGCTTCGACCCGGGCGACCGCGTGGTGGACTCCCCCGCCCCCGGCGTCGTCCGCCCCGCCCGGGTGCTCGACGGCGACGCCACCGGCCTGCACCTGGAGTACCCGGACGGCTCGCGCCGCAGCGTCCCGCCGGCCGAGGCCGGCCGGCTGCGGCACGGCTGGGCACTGACCGTCCACCAGGCGGTCGGCCGCCGCTGGCCGGGCGCGGTCGTCGTCCTCCCCGAGGAGGCGGGCGCGGCCCTCACCCGCCAGTGGGTCTACACCGCGTTCGGCCGCGGCGAGCGCCACCTCTCCGTGGTCCACGCGGCCGGCCCGGCCCTGCCCCAGGCCGTCGCCGAACGCCCGGCCGCGCCGCGCACCACCCGGCTGCGGGCGATCCTCGCGGAGAACGCCGCCCAGGCGTACTGAGGGGTGTCTGCCAAGTCGCGCGCGGACCCGGCGGGACTTGGCAACACCCCCTGGCGCGCGGGCGCGGAGGGGGGACCGGGCCGGTCCCCCCTCGGTGCCGGGGCCGGTCCGCTGTCGGAGGGTGGGTCTAGCGTGCTCCGGGGCCACCACCGTGGCCGGGTACGAGCAAGGGGAGAGCATGACCACACTCGAAGGCCGTCCGCGGACCGCGCTGCTCGTCGTCGACGTGCAGAACGGCGTCGTCGAGGAAGCGCACGAGCGCGACGCCGTCGTCGCCAACATCGGCCGCCTGGTCGCGAAGGCCCGCCACGAGAAGGTCCCCGTCGTCTGGGTCCAGCACTCCGACCCGGACCTGGAGCCGGGGAGCGACGGCTGGCGGATCGTCCCCGAGCTGACGCCGGGCGACACCGAGCCGCTGGTCGGGAAGACCTACGGCGACACCTTCGAGGACACCGAGCTGGAGACCGTGCTGGCGGACCTCGGCGTCGGCCGGCTCGTCGTCGCCGGCGCGCAGACCGACCAGTGCATCCGCTCGACGCTGCACGGCGCCCTCGTCCGGGGCTACGACGCGGTCCTGGTCGCGGATGCCCACACCACCGAGGACCAGACCGCCTGGGGCGCGCCGCCGCCGGCCCAGGTCATCGCCCACACCAACCTGTACTGGACGTACCAGACGGCACCCGGCCGGACGGGCGGCACGGTGGGCACCGAGGACGTCGATTTCGGCGCCACGTCCTGACGGCCGCGCCACGCGGCCGGGAGGGCCCCCGCGGTGCCGACTCCGGGGGCCGACGGGAATGTCCGAAACCATGCGCTCGCAGAAGCGTTCGAGCAGCCGGCCGGGAGCTGCGGGGCCCGGGCCGTCCTCCCCGCCCCGGCGTCCCGCTCCGCCGCCCCGGGCAGGCGGGGCGGCGGAGCGGGCGGTGGCGGAGCTCAGGTCACTCGTCCGGGTCCTCGTCGTCGTAGACCTCGCTGACGTCGAACCGGCAGATCAGCAGCTGCGGGTCCGCGTGCTCGAAGGGCTCCGGCAGCCACTCCCCCGGCTCGGTCGGCTCGGCGGCGGCGACCCAGAGCGTGGAGTCGCCCTCCTCCAGGCCGAACTCCTCGCTCCGGGCGGCGATCTCGTCCGGCTCGTACTCGCCGAACAGCACACCGATCGCGGCGTTCACCTCGCCCGACCCGCCCCCGCCCGGGGTCAGCGAGTCGTCCAGCCGCTCGGCCTGGGCGCGCAGCCGCTTCGGATCGACCACGTGGTAGTCGCGGCGGATCAGGACGCTGATCGCCTCGGGCTGCTCGGGGCCGTTGTACCCGCCCGGCCCCTCGTCCCCGGGGACCTCGAACGGGGTGACCTCGTCGTAGACCTCGTAGAGGAGTTGGTCGTAGGCGATGGCCGCCGTCGCGAGCTGCTCGTAGGCGGTGAACACAGCGGGATCGTCCGCTGCGCTGGGGCTTGACACCGCTTCCAGATGACGGTCGATGGCGGCCTTGACCGCCTCGGCGGCGGCGCGTACCTCGGCAATGGTGGGCTGCGCGGCATCAGACATGGTGCAGACGCTATCTCCCCTCGGTGTCGGTACGCACAGCGGTTGTCACCTACACCCGCGATTTCACCGCAACTTCCCCCCTGATGTCCGATCCGCGTGGTTCTGTACCCGCGCACGCCCGCGCGGAGCGCGTGGATCCGGCACGGCGGGGCCGCCCGCGTGCCGCTTCCACGGGCCCTGATCGGGGTATCCCGTCCACAGCGGAAAAGGAACTGATGAGCTGTCAGGCGTACGGCCGGGGTCCCGCCGGGAGGGCGGCCGAAAATACCCGGGCCCGTTGTCGGAGGCAGGCCGTAGGCTTGCTCGCAGGTGTCCCTCAGGAGGAGCGTTTTGACTTCACCGAAGCCGGTCCGGCAGCCGGAGTACGAGTACCAGTCGTTGCGCATGCCGCGCGGTACCTCCCGCAACGCGGCGCGCCAGCTGCTCACCGACCATGCCGAATACGGGCATTGGGAGCTGGACAGGCTGCGGCTGTTCCCGGACGGTAGCCGGACGGTGCTGCTGCGGCGGCGAATCATCCGGCAGGTGCGGAGCTGGTGACGGGCCCCTCCCGCTGACCGGTACGAGCTACCGCCTCCGCACGCCCCCTCGGGCCGGGGCGTCGCGCACGACCCGGCCCGTACCTCCGTTCACACTGCGTGATCGAGCGGGTCGTCGGCGTATGCGCTCCCGCCGGTCCGGAGCTGTCCGTCTGTGGTGCCTGCGGCCGTCCGTGGTTCGGACGGCCGCAGGCACCACGCGTCCACACCCGGGCTCGCGCGGCGCTCACCGCCGTGCCGCCGCCGCACCGGGGGGTCGACCCGGGGTGCCGCGGCGGCACGGCCGCTCACTCAGGCCGGAGCCCGCTCCGGCGTCCGCCCCGCCGCCCCGGGCGGGAGCGACCGGCCGGGCACGTGGTCGACGCCGGGCACGTGGTCGACGCTCAGCGCGCGCCGGCGCGGGCGCGGCGGTAGAGCACTCCGCCGCCGAGCAGCAGGGCGAGGCCGGCCGCGCCGAGCAGCTCGGTGCCGCCCGCACCGGTCGAGGCCAGCTGGCTGTCGGCCGCCTCGGGAGCGGCGGTGCGCACCGATGCCGGCACGGCCTGACCGCTCTGGCCGCCGCCGGCCGCGGTGGTCATCGCGGGAGTGGTCGCACCGGGCGCCGCCGGGGTGGTGGCGGACGGGCTGCCCGTCCGGGGGTTGCCGGGCGTGGTCTCACCGCCGCCCGGGTGCGACGGCGGTGTGGACGGCTGACCGGTGGGCGGCGGAGGGTTGTGCGAGCCGTGCTCCTCGGGGCAGTCCTCGTCCGGCTTGGCGGGCGGGGTGGTGGCCACCGACGAGCCCTCGTTCCCACAGGCGTTCCCGAAGGCCGGGTTGCCGACGCCGACCACGTCGACCGAGTTGCCGCAGGCGTTGACCGGGACGTGCACGGGCGCCTGGACGCTGTTGCCGGAGACCACGCCGGGCGAGCCCGCCGCCGCACCGGAGGCGGACGACCCCGAGGCGCTGTGGCCGCCGCCGGAGTGCCCGCTGACGTTGGCGCAGTGGTTGCCGTACGCCGGGTTCAGCACGCCGATCACATCGACGGTGTTGCCGCAGGCGTTGATCGGCACCTCGACCGGTACCTGCACCGAGTTGCCGGAGGCCACGCCCGGCGAACCGGCGGCGCCCCCCTGCGCCTCGGCGCCCGCGTAGGCGTAGCCGGCGGTCGAGGCCAGGACACTGCCGGTGGCCACGGCCGTGAGGAGCCCCTTCTTGGCTACATTCCTCATATTTTCCCCTGACGTATCGAGACGACGTGATGACCTATCCGAAAGTCGGAATTTCCGACGAACGGGAAAGGTCTTCGAGTGCACAGGAGACAACGAGGCGCAAGCGGCGAGGTTGAGCCGAAAGAACCCTATTCACCCGATCGAGTGAGGCACGACAACAGGCTGACGGCCCGCCGATTCCCGGCCGTGTCCGGACGCACAAGCGCCCCCGGGTGGCGCGTCCGCCACCCGGGGGCCAAGTGAGTCGTTCCGGTGATCGGCCCGTCGACCTGTCGGCCGGTGCCCCACCGGCCGGTCGACCCGTCGACCGGTCATCCGGTCATCGTGCGCTCAGCGCGCGGGCGCCTTAGAAGTTGGCGCAGTGGTTGCCGAACGCCGGGTTCAGCACGCCGATCACGCTGACGGTGTTGCCGCAGAGGTTCACCGGGATGTGCACGGGAATCTGAACCTGGTTGCCCGCGACCACGCCCGGGGAGCCGGCGGCCACACCGTTGGCGGCGGCGCCGCCGTGGGCGGACGCGACACCGGCGGCGGCCAGCACCAGGCCACCGGTGGCGGCGGCAACGGCGGCGATCTTCTTGACCTTCATCATTCCTCCTGTATGAGCAGCGCAACCCGTTCGGCGGGCTGCATAGGAATGAACGACGGTGTGGCAAACGGGGTACGGAACCTTTTCCCCATTCACCCGCAACGGTGATGACCCGCACGGATGATCGATCCGTGGATACCGGCAGAATCGTTTCTCTCGATCTCCATTTCCCGGTCCCAAATCATTAGCTCGGACAATGCGGACGGCCCGCCCCCGGAACCCCGGGAGCGGGCCGTCGTCCCGCGGGCGGGAGGGTCGTTCAGCAGGCGTCGATGAAGCGGTCCAGCACCCGCACGCCGAACTTGAGCCCGTCCACCGGCACCCGCTCGTCCACGCCGTGGAACATCCCGGCGAAGTCCAGCTCCGGCGGCAGTTGCAGCGGCGCGAAGCCGAAGCAGCGGATGCCGAGGTCCTGGAACGACTTGGCGTCCGTCCCGCCGGACAGGCAGTACGGCACGGCCCGCGCGATCGGGTCCTCCGCCTGCAGGGCGCTCTGCATCGCCTCGACCAGCGCACCGTCGAAGCTGGTCTCGATCGCCTTGTCCGAGTGCAGGCTCTCGCGCTTCACGCGCGGGCCGAGCACGCTGTCCAGCTCGGCCAGGAACTCCTCCTCGTAGCCGGGCAGGAAGCGCCCGTCCACGTGGGCGGTGGCCTGCCCGGGGATCACGTTGACCTTGTAGCCGGCGCCGAGCATCGTCGGCTGGGCGGTGTTGCGCAGCGTGGTGCCGATCATCTTGGCGATGCCGCCCAGCACCCGCAGCGTCTCGTCCATGTTCTCCGGGTCGAGCCGCACGCCGAGCGCGTCGGACAGCTCGTCCAGGAAGGCGCGGACGGTCTTGGTGATCCGCAGCGGGAAGGTGTGCCGCCCGAGCCGGGCCACCGCCTCGCACAACTCGGTGATGGCGTTGTCGTCGTTCTCCATCGACCCGTGCCCGGCCCGGCCCTCGACCGTGAGCCGCATCCAGTGCATGCCCTTCTCGGCCGTCTCCACCAGGTAGAGCCGGACCTGGTCGTTGACGGTGAACGAGAAGCCGCCGACCTCGCCGATGCCCTCGGTCACCCCTTCGAAGAGGTCCGGGTGCTTGTCGACCAGGTACCGGGCGCCGTAGGTGCCGCCCGCCTCCTCGTCCGCCACGAAGGCCAGCACCAGGTCCCGCGGGGGCTTGCGCCCGGTCCGCAGCCGGTCGCGCACGACGGCCAGCGTCATCGCGTCCATGTCCTTCATGTCGACCGCGCCGCGCCCCCAGACGCAGCCGTCCGCGATCTCGCCGGAGAACGGGTCGTACGTCCAGTCCGCCGCGTTGGCGGGCACGACGTCGGTGTGCCCGTGGATCAGCAGGCCCGGACGCGAACGGTCCTCGCCCTCGATCCGGACGACCGTCGAGGCCCGCCCCTTGGCGGACTCGAAGATCTGCGGCTCGATGCCGAACTCCGCGAGCTGCTCCGCGACGTACTCGGCGGCCTTGCGCTCCCCCGGGCCCGAGCCGTCGCCGTAGTTGCTGGTGTCGATCCGGATCAGGTCGCGACAGATCCCGGCGACCTCCGACTCGGCCGTCACCTTCGGCGCCGCCGCCCGCCCCGCCGTCGACTCGCTCCGCTCGCTCACGGTCACTCCTCGTCTCTGGCCCGCACCGACGCACCGGCGCCTTACCCCCGGGACCTGCACCCGGGCGTACGAGCACGTCCGCCCATCCTCCCCCAGGCCCCCAGCCGTATCCACCCCGCGGGCCCCCGGGAACCGAGGCGAAATCCGCTGGTCACACCCCCGCCACAGAGCGCCCCTTGCCCAGGTCACCGCCCCTGCCCGGCGATCCGGGGCCGTTTTGGGAGCGCAAGCCGATCTTTGCTACAGTTACATCTGTCAGCGCGGCCGACGAGGCCGCGGAGACAACACCCGGTCCGGGTGGCGGAATGGCAGACGCGCTAGCTTGAGGTGCTAGTGCCCTTTATCGGGCGTGGGGGTTCAAGTCCCCCCTCGGACACCAACGAAGACCCCTGTTGATCAGGGGTCTTCTGCGTTTCCCGGGCACGGTGGGACCGACCACCCGGCCCGCGGGGCGGTCACCGCGTGAGATTCCGCGACCGCCGCCGGGGAGGTCGCCCCCGTGCGTCCGCCGCCGGTCCCCGCCCGCGCCGCCGGACCGGAGCGGCCGCCATGGCTGGTCAGAGGCCGTGCTCGTCCAGGATCCGCAGGAGGTTGCGCTTGCGCCGGTGGTCGGCCCGCAGGGCCGCGAGTTCGGCCGCGAACGCCGGCTCCGTCCCCAGTGCCCGGTGGCAGGAGCGGACCTCCAGCAGCAGCCGGGCCAGCTCGCGGTAGCGGGCGTCGCCGGTGAGCGGACCGAGCCGCTCGATCGCGCGGCGGTACCCCTCCAGGGCGTCCCCGGGCCGGCCGGGGTCGCCGGGGCCCGGTCCGGCCGGCGGCCTCGGGCCCGGGACGCCCTTGCCGGCCGCCCGTGCGAGGGCCCGTTCGGCCTTGGCCAGCTGCTTCATCAGGTCCTGCTCGGCCCGGCCGGCGGGACTGCGCCGGGCGGCCTCCTCCGCCCGCTCCCGGACCCGGCGCAGACCGGGCCCGCCCAGCAGGTCGCGGTAGTCCGCCAGCTCCGCCTCCACCAGGTGGTCGTGGTCGCCCAGCAGCCGGTCGACCAGCCAGTCGGCCAGCTCGGCGCGGTCCGGCGGCGCCGACCGGCAGGCCTCCAGGTGGGCCTCGTCGAGATCGGCGGCGACCCCGCCGACGCACCCGGCGGAGTCGTCGATCCGGTCGTACGCCCGGCCGAGCAGCCGGATCGCCTCCCGCGCCAGGGCGATCGCCTGCCCGGCCTGCCCCTCCGCCGTCAGCGCGCGGACGGCGGTCACCGCCTCGCCGGCCTGGAGCGCGTACGCCTGGGCGTCCGCGTACTCGACGTACCCGTAGCGGCTGAAGCGGCCCACCGCGAGCAGATCGGTGATCCGGGAGCGCAGTTGGGCGGGATCGGCCTGCGCGGTCGCGGCCCGGAGCTCCAGACGACGCCGCAGGGTCCGGTCGCCGTCCATCAACTCGCGTACCAGGAGCAGCAGGTCCTCGCGCGAGCGCGAGCCCAGCCAGGACTCCAGGCTGCCGGCCCGCGCCGTCGCCTCGGCCTTGAGCCGGGGCAGCTCGTGCCACTTCTCCAGCACCACCAGGCCCACCGCGACGCAGTGCTTGCAGAAGTTGCCGTCGAGCCCGTAGGGGCAGTCGCACTCGCCCGACAGCCCGTACTCCGCGTCGAGTTCGAGCACCACCTCGTAGGCCTCGGTGCCGCTCACGACCGCGGTGAACCGCTCCGCCCCGACGTCGAGTTCGGCGACCGCGTCCCGGTAGCCCCGGCCCCGTTCGAAGGAGCGCGGCCCGGCCAGGCCGCTCAGGTCGTCCTCGGTGAATCCGGCGCTGCTCGTCACCCTGTCATTCAAGCAAACGGCACCGGCCGGCCGACCGGATTCGGTCGCCTCAACGGGCCGCCCAGACCGGGCAGGCCGGGTGGTGGCGGTGGGTGCGGATGATGGTCCCGCCGAGGGAGCGGTGCTCGGTGGTGGAGACCGCGCAGCAGCGCGGTGCCGCGGTGGCGGTCGCGGGCCCGCGCGGGGAGGCCGGCGCGCTCGGGCCCGGCACGGTGGCCGGGGCGGAGGTGTGCTTCGGGGCGAAGGTGTGCGCCGGAGCGGGCGTCCGGTGCGGGGCGGCCGAGCGGCGGCGTCGGCGGCGGGGAGCAGAAGTGGTCACGGAGCGAGAGTGCCCAGGTGTCGGCCGGTGAATCCGGGGCTCACCCGGATGGACCACGGGCGCCGGGGCGCGGGCGGGCGCCCGTCAGCCTTCGGCCGGCCGCTCCGGCGGGGCCCCGCCGGCGGGTGCGGCCCCGGCCCGGCGGCGGCCGAGCCGGTGGATCGTCTCGGCGACCACGAAGGCCGTCACCGCGGCGACGATCAGCAGCGGCATCGAGTTCGCCGAGTCGGCCCCGAGCAGTGCCGACGCGAGCACGGTGCTGGTGACCGGCAGTCGGGTGACCGCGGCGGCGGAGGCGGCGAGGCCGGCCGCCAGCCCCGGGGCGAAGCCGAAACCGGGCAGCGGCCCGCAGGCGATCCCGAGGGTCGCGCCGATCAGGAGCGCCGGGAAGATCGGACCACCGCGCAGGCCGCCCAGCGCGATGCCCCAGCCGAGCGCCTTGCAGACCAGCAACGCCAGCAGCGCGCCGACCGGCCAGGACGCCGGATCGGCGGCCAGCTCGCCGAGGGTGGCCTGTCCGGAGAGCGCGGCCTCCTCCGGCGAGCGCCCGGTGAGCAGCGCGTACGCGGTGATGCAGGCGCCGACGGCGACGGCGCAGAGCACCGTCCGGACGGCCGTCGCCCGCCGGGTCGGCGCGGGCCGGTCCGGGAGGCCGGTGACGTACCCCTTGACCCGGGTGCCGAGGAGCCGGCCGGTCACGCAGATCGCCGCCACCACGACCGCGAGCGGGACCCCCCAGAGGAAGTCACCCGGGTCCGGGACGCCGGACGGCGGCTCCGAGGGCAGCGAGAGGGCCCCGATCGACAGCCCCGTCCAGTGGCCGAAGCCGGTGAACACCAGCGCGCCGATGCCGCTCGCCAGCAGGCACGGCAGGATCAGCGCCGTCAGCTGCGGCCCGCCGAGGCCGGCGCCCTCGATGATCATCACGGCGGCGACCAGCGGACTGCCGAAGATGGTGGAGATCGCCGCCGCCGAGCCGGCCGCGCCGAGCACGGGCCCCAGTTGGGGCTTGGCGGTCAGCCAGGCGGGCCGGACGGCGAGCAGGGCGAGGCCGCTGCCCAGGGCCATCAGCGGCGCCTCGGGACCGAGCACGACGCCGAGCGGCAGACAGGCCAGGGCCGCCAGCACCACGCCGGGTACGGCGACCGGGAGGGTGGGCGGACCGCCGAGTCCGTCCACCGGGACGTGGCCGCCGCGGCCGGGCAGCCGGGTGACGATCGGGGCGAGCAGCAGGCCGGCGAGCAGCAGCGCGGGCAGCGGCCACCACCAGGGCGCCCGGTCCAGGCCGAGGCTGTCCGGAAGGCTCTCCCAGACCCAGTGCTGGAGTTCGTGCTCCAGGCTGACGAAGCCGAACGCGGCGAGCGAGACGGGGATGCCGACGACGGCCGAGATCAGCAGGAGGACCAGGTAGCCCTTCTTCAGCAGTACCGCGCGCACGGCCTCGGGTCCGCCGACGGGCCGACCGGTCTGCTCGGGCATGCCCGCTCCTTCGCGCTCACCGGAGCCGGCCGCTGCCCGGTCCCGTCCTGGGACCGAGTCTCGCCCGCGGTACCGGCGCCCGCGCGGTGGTCGGCGTTCCGGCGCGGCGCGCCCCGAGCGGGTTGCGCCGTACGGACGAGCGGGTGCCCGGGGTCGGCGCCGTGGGGACGAGCGGGTGCCCGGGTCGGTCCGTGGTCGGCGCCGCGCGCCGCGGCCGCGGCCGCGGCCCGTCAGGCCTGCGGGACCTGCCGGGACTCCTCCAGCGCGCTCTCGATGCCCTGCACCATCCGCCAGAGCGGCGCCCGCCGACTGGCGACCAGCACCACGACGTCGTCCGCCTCGCCGTCCGGCACCGCCTCGGCCGGCCGGTCGCTCCAGGTGCCGGTGACGAAGGCCATCGCCGCGTCCACCTCGGTGGTCCAGTCGCTCTCGCCGCCGGAGCGCAGCCAGGTGCGCAGCGCGTGGTTGTGTGCGGAGACCACCGCGGCCGCGATCACGTCGGCGCGCAGGGCCCCGTCGGCCCGTGCGGCGAAGCGCCCGCGCAGGTAGTGGGCGAGCATGTGCTCGTAGCGCCAGACCACCGACAGCTCGTACGCCCGCAGGCCGGGCACCTTGCGGGTGAGCCGGTAGCGCTGGACGGAGAAGGACGGCTGCTCGGCGTACATCCGCAGGACGAGGCGGGCGGCGTCGCAGGCGTGCCGGACCGGGTCCTCCTCGCCGGTGCCCGACTCCAGGAACTCCGTCATCTCGGCGAGGCTGCGTTCGTGGTCGGGGAAGACCACGTCCTCCTTGGCCGGGAAGTAGCGGAAGAAGGAGCGCCGGCCGACTCCGGCGAGCGAGACGATGTCGTCGATCGTGGTCTGTTCGAAGCCCCGCTCCAGGAAGAGTTCGAAGGCGGCGGCGACGAGCGCTTCACGCATCGCCGGCTTCGGCGGACCGTCGTTCATGGGCTGGTCCTGCTCTTCCTTCTCGCTCATTCCCGGAACATAGCACCGGCTTCGAACAGCCGGGCCAGGTGTGCGGCGGGGTGCCCGCGGCACCCCGCCCGCGGCCGTTACGGCAGGTTGCGGGCCATGACGATCCGCTGGACCTGGTTGGTGCCCTCGTAGATCTGCGTGATCTTCGCGTCTCGCATCATCCGCTCCACCGGGTAGTCCCGCGTGTACCCGTACCCACCCAGCAACTGCACCGCGTCCGTCGTGATCTCCATCGCCGCGTCCGACGCGAAACACTTCGCCGACGCCCCGAAGAACGTCAGATCCGCGTCCCCCCGCTGCGACTTCGCCGCCGCCGCGTACGTCAACTGCCGCGCCGCCTCCAGCTTCATCGCCATGTCCGCCAACATGAACTGCACACCCTGGAAATCACCGATCGGCTTCCCGAACTGCCGACGCTCCCGCACATACCCCTTCGCGTAGTCCAACGCCCCCTGCGCGATCCCCACCGCCTGCGCCGCGATCGTCACCCGCGTGTGGTCCAGCGTCCGCATCGCCGTCGCGAACCCCGACCCCTCCGCACCGATCATCCGATCCGCCGGAATCCGCACATCGTCGAAGTACACCTCACGCGTCGGCGACCCCTTGATCCCCAACTTCCGCTCCGGCGCCCCGAACGACACCCCCTCGTCACCCTTCTCCACCACGAACGCCGAGATCCCCTTCGACCGAAGCTCCGGATCCGTCACCGCCATCACCGTGTAGAACTCCGACACCCCCGCGTTCGTGATCCAGCGCTTCACCCCGTTCAGCACCCAGAAATCACCGTCCCGCACCGCACGCGTACGCATCCCCGCCGCGTCCGAACCCGCCTCCGGCTCCGACAGGCAGTACGAGAACATCCCCTCACCCCGCGCCAGCGCCCCCAGGTACTTCGCCTTCAACTCCTCCGACCCCGCCAACTGCACCGGCAACGACCCCAGCTTGTTCACCGCCGGGATCAACGACGACGAGGCACACACCCGCGCCACCTCCTCGATCACGATCACCGTCGCCAGCGCGTCCGCCCCCGCACCACCGAACTCCTCCGGCACGTGCACCGCGTGCAGGTCGTTGCCCCGCAACGCGTCCAACGCCTCCTGCGGGAACCGACCCTCCTCGTCCACCTCCGCCGCGAACGGAGCGATCTTCGCCTCGGCCAGCGAACGCACCGCCTCACGCAGCATCTCGTGCTCCTCGGAGATCCGGAAGAGATCGAAGTCCTGGCTCATGATCGGCACTCCTGTTTCGCGACGGTACTCAGTACCCTTCATTATGCATGCGCGTAGCAAAAAGGGAACTCAGTGCCTTCCCAGGGCGGTACTGAGTTCCCTATCCTTTTGCTGGCGTACGGAGGCCGTATCGCGGACGTACGCCGAGGACACACCCCGGCCGCCCGCCGGCCGTACGCCGGCGACGCACAGCGAGCCGGCAGCCCAGTCCGAGTGCAGGGAGATGACACCGTGGTCCACTCAGCCATCGACGCCGACATCGACAGCACCCCGCTGTACTTCCAGCGCTGTACGTGGTGCAGCAACCCGACCTTCCAGCGGCTGCTCTGCCCCACCTGCGGCTCCACCGACCTGCGCCTGGAGCGCAGCCAGGGCACCGGCGTGGTGCGCCGGTGCGCCGTCGAGCAGGCCAGGACGCCCCTGGCCCGGCAGAAGTCGCTGATCCGGATGGCCGAGGGCTTCGACGTCTGGTGCATCGTCAGCGGTCTGCGCAGCACCGTCCCGGTGGGCACCCGGGTCCGACTGACCCCGGCCCCCGACTCCGACCAGCCGGAGCTCACGCTGCTGCCGCAGGAGGAGCCGGAGCGGGTCCAGCCCGTCGAGCCGCGCCCGCTGCCGCCGAACCAGGGCGGCTTCACCCAGCACCTGGCGGCCTGCGCCGAGTAGTCCGCACACGTGCCGCGGGCGTCGCGGAGCAGGCCTGGACCACCTGCGGGACGCACGCCGCGCGGGGCAGCAGCGCATACGCCGGAGGGCGTGGCACCGGGTACTCGGTGCCACGCCCTCCGGCGTGTCGTGCTCGGTCGTGCGGTCAGCCCTTGCGGGCCTGGACCTCGCCGGTGAGCTGCGGCAGCACGGCGAAGAGGTCGCCGACCACGCCGTAGTCCGCCAGCTCGAAGATCGGGGCCTCCGGGTCCTTGTTGACGGCCACGATGGTCTTCGAGGTCTGCATGCCGGCCCGGTGCTGGATGGCACCCGAGATGCCGTTGGCCACGTACAGCTGCGGGGAGACCTGCTTGCCGGTCTGGCCGACCTGGTTGCTGTGCGGGTACCAGCCGGCGTCGACGGCGGCGCGCGAGGCACCGACCGCCGCGCCCAGCGCGTCGGCCAGCTCCTCGACCACACCGAAGCCGGCCGCCTCGCCGACGCCGCGGCCGCCGGAGACCACGATCGCGGCCTCGGTCAGCTCCGGGCGGCCGGAGGAGACCCGCGGGGTGCGCGAGGTGACCTTGGCGGCGTTGCCGGTGAACTCGACGGTGACGTTCTCCACCGCACCCGCGGCCGGAGCGGCCTCGGGGGCCACCGCGTTCGGCTTCACCGTGATGACCGGGGCGCCGTTGCTGACGCGCGAGTCGACGGTGTACGAGGCGGCGAAGACGGCCTGGGTGGCGACCGGGCCGTCGGCGCCGGCCCGGAGGTCGACGGCGTCGGTGATGATGCCGGAGCCGATCCGCAGCGCGACCCGCGCGGCGACCTCCTTGCCCTCACCGGAGGAGGTGACCAGCACCGCCGCGGCACCGGTCGCCTTGGCGATCTGGGCCAGCGCGTCCACCTTCGGGACGACCAGCTGGTCGGCGAACTCCGCGCCGTCCGCGACGTACACCTTCGCCGCACCGAACTCGCCGGCCTTGGCGGCGAGTTCAGCTGCGGCCGCACCGGCGCCCAGCACGACCGCCGACGGCTCGCCGATCCGGCGGGCCAGGGTCAGCAGTTCGAGGGCCGGCTTGCGGACCGCACCGTCGGCGTGGTCCACCAGGACGAGAATCTCAGCCATTGCTCAATGTCTCCGTACTTCGCTGTGGGCTCGTGATGGGGGGCGGAGGCTAGATGAACTTCTGCTCGGCGAGGAACACGGCGAGCTGCTTGCCGCCCTCACCCTCGTCCTTGACGACCGTGCCGGCCGTCCGCGCCGGACGCGCCGTCACCGACTCCACCGCCGTCCACGCACCCGCCAGACCGACCTCACCGGCCTCGATGCCCAGATCGTCCAGGTCGAACGACTGCACCGGCTTCTTCTTCGCCGCCATGATGCCCTTGAACGACGGGTACCGCGCCTCACCCGACTGGTCCGTCACCGACACCACCGCCGGCAGCGCCGCCTCCACCAGCTCCGTCGCCGCGTCACCGTCACGACGGCCCTTCACCACACCGCCCTCGACCGACACCTCCGACAGCAGCGTCAGCTGCGGCACACCCAGCCGCTCCGCCAGCAGCGCCGGCAGCACACCCATCGTGCCGTCCGTCGACGCCATGCCGCCGATCACCAGGTCGAACCCGGTCTTCTCCAGCGCCTTCGCCACCACCGCCGACGTCCCGATCACATCCGTACCGTGGATGTCGTCGTCGTTCACGTGCACGGCCTTGTCCGCACCCATCGACAGCGCCTTGCGCAGCGCGTCCTTGGCGTCGTCCGGCCCCACCGTCAGCACCGTCACCTCGGCATCGCCGTGCGCCTCGGAGATCCGCAGCGCCTGCTCCACGCCGTACTCGTCCAGCTCCGACAGAAGGCCGTCCACACCCTCCCGGTCGGTGGTGTGGTCGTCCGCGAAACGACGGTCACCCGTCGCGTCCGGCACGTACTTCACACAGACAACGATCCTCAAGCTCATGAGCGGTTCTCCTGATACGGGTGCACTGGTCCATGGCCTCAGGTCATGCCCAGGGTACTGAGTGCCAAGTCCGGCCCGGCCGCGCCGCACGCGGAGCGGGCGCCACCTGGACCGGCATGCCGTGTCGGCTCTCTTCGACTGGCGTCAGAGGCTCGCCTCAGAGAATACGGCACTCAGTACCCCGCGTAAAGGAACTCAGTACCCTTCGCCCGTCGCCGGGGAGCCCCGGGGCACCCCGGGCGCCCGCGAGCATCGTCCAGGACCCCGCGCGGAATCCACCGGACCCTCCGGGCGGGCCTCCGCCGGGGCCACCCGTCCGGCGGCCCCCGACCGGGCCGGGCGCTCGCGGCGCGCTGCGGCCATCATGCCCTGCGTGCTACCTTGCTTTGCATGGTAGCTGGCAATGCAAGCATCCCTGCGGCGGACGGGCCCGTGGCGAGCCAACTCCGCAAGGGGGTGCTGGAGTACTGCGTCCTGGCCCTCCTCCGGGACGGACCCCGCTACGGCGTGGAGCTGCTGGCGGAGCTCGCCCGGGTCGAGGTGATGGCCACCAGCCAGGGCACGATCTACCCCCTGCTGTCCCGCCTCCGGCGGACCGGGCTCGCCGACACCCACCTGCGGGACTCCGAGAGCGGGCCGCCGCGCAGGTACTACACGCTGACCGACGCCGGCCGGAGCGCGCTGGAGGAGTTCACCACGAGCTGGCCCTCCTTCCGCGCCGCCGTCGACCACTTCCTCACCCCTGGAGAGACGCCGTGACGGACACCCTCGCCCACCCCCTCGTACGGGACTACCTCTCCTCGGTCGAGGCGCTGACGGCCGCGCTTCCCGAACTCCACCGCCGGGAGCTGCTGGCGGACCTGCGCGAGCACATCGAGGTGGCACTGGCGGACGCCGACCACCTCGACGGGGACGGCGTGCGCGGCGTCCTGGACCAGCTGGGGGCGCCCGGCGAGATCGCGGCGGCCGCGCTGGCGGAGGAACCGGGCGACGACCGGCCGGTGCCGGAGAGCGGCGGGCGGACCGCGGTCACCGTCGCCCTGATCGCCGTACCGCTGCCGGCCGCGCTCGTCCCGGTGATCGGGGCGCCGCTGGGACTGGCCGCCGCGGTCGTCGGGCTCGTCCGGCTGTGGAAGTCCCCGCAGTGGTCCCGGCGGGAGAAGCGGGAGGCGACGCTGCTCGCGCTCTCGCCCGTCCTGGTCCTCCCGGTGGTCGCGGCAGTGCTCTCGGTGGTGCTCGGCGGCCTGAGCGCGCGCACGGTGACGATCGCGCTCCTGGTGACCCTGGCCCTCCCGGTGGTGGCGGCCGCCCGGCTGGTCCGCTCGGCCGCCCGGCTCCGCTAGGGCAGGTCGGACAGGCTCCGGCCGACCAGGGCGACGGCGGCCTCGGCCGTGTAGAGACGGAAGGTCAGCGACTCCTGGAGGTAGAGGTCGACCGAGTCGGCGGTGTGGGAGAGGTAGCCGACCGAGATGTCCTGGCCTAGGACGAGTTCGAAGTCGCCGCCGCGGGCCGACAGCAGGAAGGCGCCCTCGATGGCCGGGGCCCAGATGATCTCGCCGTCGAGGAGCCGGGCGATGTGCGCCGCCACCGGGTAGCCGTGGTCGCTGGTCTCGCTGACCGCGGTGAAGGCGTCGGCGCCGAGCAGCAGCGCGTAGGGCCCGCCGACTCCGGCGAGGCGCAGCGCGGAGAGCGCCCTCGCCACCGCGTTCGGGTATTCGCGGACGTCCGCCGGGAGCTGGATCGCCGGGTTGCTCGCACCGGCGCGGATGCCCTCGATGGCGGCGGCCCGGTACCCCTCGAAGACGGCGCGGTCCTCGGCGAGGGCGATGGTGCGGGCCGCGTCCTTGACCGGCTGCCAGTCGGAGTCCCGGGAGCCGCGCTCGACGTCGTCGACGGCGGCGCGGCTGACGGTGAAGGGCACCCGGAGCTCGACGACGGGCTGGGAGTCGCGGGCGTGGGCGAGCACCCCGTCGGCGGGCGGGGTGATGCCGGTCAGGTGGCCGGTGCCGACGGCGGCGAGGGTGGTGCCCTCGGGGCCGCTCAGGTCCACCACCCGGCGGCCGGCGATGTGGAGCTTGAAGGTCTGCCGGGCCTCCTCCTCGATCTCCTCCCAGGCCGCGGCGGAGACGGGGGCCAGGTCGCGGTGCAGATTGCTCATGACGAAGGGGTCCCTTTCAGGCTGCCGATGCCGAGCGAGCCGTCGGCGGCGGAGGGGGCGGTGGCGGTACTGGCGGTGTCGGTGGCGGTACTGGCGGTGGCGGCACTGGCGGCGGCGACCTCGGCCGGGGCGCCGGCGGGAGCGGGCGCGGCCGGCGGCCCGTCGAGGAACTCGGCGGTCGGGACGTAGAAGAGCGAGCCGGTCACCGCCGTGGAGAAGTCGAGCAGCCGGTCGTGACTGCCCGGCGGGCGGCCGACGAACATGTTGCGCAGCATCTCCTCCGTCACCTCGGGCGTGCGCGCGTAACCGATGAAGTACGTCCCGAACTCGCCGCCGCCGTCGAAGGATCCGAACGCCATGTTGAAGCGCATGATCTGCCGCTCCTCACCGTCGGGGCCGGTGATCGCGGTGAGGGCGACGTGCGAGTCGGCGGGCTTGGTCGCGTCGTCCAGCTCGATGTCGGTGAGCTTGGTGCGGCCGACGGCCCGTTCCTGCTGCTCCACCGGGAGCGTGTTCCAGGCGGTGAGGTCGTGCAGGTACTTCTGGACGACGACGTAGCTGCCGCCGGCGAACCCCGGGTCCTCCGCGCCGACCACCACGGCCGCCGCGGCCGCCCGCCCCTCGGGGTTCTCGGTACCGTCGACGAAGCCCAGCAGGTCGCGGTCGTCGAAGTAGCGGAAGCCGTGGACGGAGTCGACGACGGTGGCGGCACCGGCCAGCCGGCGGGTGAGCTGGCCGGCCAGTTCGAAGCAGAGGTCCAACCGGGTGGCCCGCAGGTGGAGCAGCAGGTCGCCGGGGGTGGCGGGGGCCCGGTGACGGGCGCCCGCCACCTCCCGGAACGGGTGGAGCCCGGCGGGTCTGGGGCCGGCGAAGAGGCGGTCCCAGGCGTCGGAGCCGATGCCGGTGACGCAGGTCAGCCCGGCGTCGGGGGCCCGGAAGCCGACCGAGCGCCGCAGGCCGGCGAGGTCGGGCAGCAGGTCGCGGACGGCCTGCTCCCCGCCGGGGTCGATGGTGAGCACCAGGAAGATCGCGACGTTGGTCAGCGGCGTGAGGACGGCCTGCGGCTCCCCGGCCGGCGCGCTCGGGCTCTCGGGCGGCATGGCGGTCTCCACCTCAGGGTTCCCGCGTGCTTCCCCGCCCGGCCCGGCGGTCCGCGACCGGACGGCCGGCGGGGCGGAGCGGCTCCGCGCTCGGAGCATGACGGACCGGCAGTGATCTGATCATGTGTACGATTACACCGCATAGTGGACATTCGGGCGCGATCAACACGCACCCGTCCGGCCCAGCGCCACGGCCCGGCGGACGCCCCCGTGAGGGGCGGGCCACCCGGCCCGCCCCTCGTCCCGCTCCGGCTCTCGTCCCGCTCCGGCCGTCGCCCGTTCGTGCCGTCAGGCCCGGAGGGCGGCCAGTTGCTCGGCGAACGGCACCACGGCCGGTGTGTCGGCCGGTGACGGCGCCGCCGTCGGCGGGCGGCCGGCCAGCAGGGTGGCCAGCTCGCCGGCCGCCCGGTCGATCCGGCCCGGCAGGCCGTCGGTGTGCCGGTCCCCCGTCGCGCCCCAGTCGTCCGTCGCCGCGTACACCGCGGTGGGGACGACCACCGAGCGCAGGTAGGCGAAGAGCGGCCGGACGGCGTGCTCCAGGGCGAGCGAGTGCCGGGGAGTGCCGCCGGTGGCGGCGATCAGCACCGGCTTCCCGGCGAGGACGTCGTGGTCGATCACGTCGAAGAAGGACTTGAACAGGCCGCTGTAGGAGGCGGTGAAGATCGGCGTCACGGCGATCAGGCCGTCGGCGCGCGTCACCGCCTCGACCGCCTCGCGCAGGGCCGCGCCCGGGAACCCGGTCACGAAGTTGTGCGCGATGTCGGTCGCGAGGTCCCGCAGTTCGATCACCGTGACGTCCACCGCGCCGCCTGCCGCGCCGAGCTGACGGGCCGTCGCCTCGGTCAGCCGGTCGGCCAGCAGGCGCGTCGAGGACGGCTTGCTCAGCCCGGCGGTCACCACCGCCAGTCGGTACGTGCTCACTCGGCCACCTCCGTCGTCTCCTCCTGCGCGGCGAGTGCGGCCGCGACCCGGGCCGCGTGCGTCGGCCCGTCCGGGACGCCCGCCGGGCGGCCCTTGGCGAACTCCTCGCGCAGCACCGGCACGACCTCCTCTCCCAGCAGGTCCAGCTGCTCCAGCACGGTCTTCAGCGGCAGGCCGGCGTGGTCCATCAGGAACAGCTGGCGCTGGTAGTCGCCGAACGACTCGCGGAAGGTCAGCGTCTTCTCGATGACCTCCTGCGGACTGCCCACGGTGAGCGGGGTCTGCTCGGTGAACTCCTCCAGCGAGGGGCCGTGGCCGTACACCGGCGCGTTGTCGAAGTACGGGCGGAACTCGCGCACCGCGTCCTGCGAGTTCTTCCGCATGAACAGCTGGCCGCCGAGCCCGACGTAGGCCTGCTCCGCCGTGCCGTGCCCGTAGTGGGCGTAGCGCTCGCGGTAGAGGTCGACCAGCTTCTGGAAGTGCTCCTTGGGCCAGAAGATGTTGTTCGCGAAGAAGCCGTCACCGTAGTAGGCGGCCTGCTCGGCGATCTCCGGGCTGCGGATCGAGCCGTGCCAGACGAACGGCGCGACGCCGTCCAGCGGGCGCGGGGTGGAGGTGAAGGACTGCAGCGGGGTGCGGAAGCGGCCCGACCAGTCCACCACGTCCTCGCGCCACAGCTGGTGCAGCAGCGCGTAGTTCTCGACCGCCAGCGGGATGCCCTGGCGGATGTCCTTGCCGAACCACGGGTACACCGGGCCAGTGTTGCCGCGGCCCATCATGAGGTCGACCCGGCCGTCCGCGAGGTGCTGGAGCATCGCGAAGTCCTCGGCGATCTTCACCGGGTCGTTCGTGGTGATCAGCGTGGTCGAGGTGGAGAGGATGATGCGTTCGGTCCGCGCGGCTATGTAGCCGAGCATGGTCGTCGGCGAGGACGGCACGAACGGCGGGTTGTGGTGCTCGCCGGTCGCGAAGACGTCCAGGCCGACCTCCTCGGCCTTGCGGGCGATGGCCACCATCGCCTTGATCCGCTCGTGCTCGGTCGGGGTGCGGCCGGTGGTCGGGTCGGGGGTGACGTCGCCGACGGTGAAGATTCCGAACTGCATGCTGCTCACCACACTCCTGGTGAATCCCGGGCGCGGGATCCGATCGTCAAAGTTTCAACCACCTTAGCACCGGCCGATCCGCCGGTATTCCCCTGCGCGCCCCGCGGGCGCCCAGGACCGCACGGGTGCGGGGCCGTACCGGCACACGGGCCGGGCAGGCCTTGAGGGCCCCGGGGCGGACCGGGCGGTTTCCCGGGCCGGCGGGACAATGGGAGGAGCAAGGACGGCCGACCCGGAGTCCCGGAAGGGCGGCGAGCCGATGGCGGCCTACATCGCGGTGAGTGCGCTGAGCCACGAGGGCCTGGTGCGCGAACACAACGAGGACAGCCTGACGGTCGGGCCGTGGACGCTCTGCGCGACCGTGACCGGCAACCCGCAGACCCTGCTCTTCCCGACCGGACCGCCCTGCGTGGTCGCGGTGGCGGACGGGCTCGGCGGGCACCCGGGGGGCGAGGTGGCGAGCGCGCTGGTGGCCCGGCGGCTGGCCGCCGCCGGGCCGGGCCTGGAGGGCGAGGAGACCGTCCGGGAGGCCCTGCAGTCCTGCAACCAGGCGGTGTACGCCGCGGCGGCCGAGGATCCGGAACTCGCCGCGATGGGCACGACGGTGGCGGGCGTGGTGCTGCTCCCCGAGCGGATCGTCGCCTTCAACGTCGGCGACAGCCGGGTCTACCGGGTGGAGCGGGACGGCCTGCGCCGGATCAGCGTGGACGACAGTCCGCCGCCGGCCCCCGGACGGCGGACCACCTCGCTGATCACCCAGTCGCTCGGCGGCTCGTTCGGCCTGACCTTCGTCGAACCGCATGTGCGCGGCATGCCGCTGGCGGTCGGTGACCGGTACCTGGTGTGCAGCGACGGCCTGACCGATCCGGTGCCGGAGGAGGAGCTGTCGGCGCTGCTGACGGGCTCCGCCGAAGGATCGGAACGGGCCGACGGGCGCGCGGTCTACGACCTCTGGAGGGCGGCGATCGAGGCCGGCGGGCCGGACAACATCACGATGGCCCTGGTCCGGGTCGCCGGGTAGCCCCGGCGCGAGCCGCCGCCGGGCCCACGCGGGAGGCCCCGGCGGAGCGCCGCACGCGCTCCCCCGGGGCCTCCGGTCATCCGGGGCCGATCAGAACTCGGCCTTGATGTTCGCGCCGCCGAAGCCCTGCTGGGCGTAGAGGCTGGCGTAGACGTAACCCGCGGGCGGGTTGTCGATGGTGAGGGTCTCGGTGTTGTTGGAGGCGTTGACCGACCGGGCCGTGTAGGCGTTGGTGTACGCCCACGAGGCGGTGTTGAAGTAGAGGTCGGCGTTGCCGGTGCCGCCGGTGCTGGTCAGCTTCAGCTGCTTCGTCCCGGCCGGGATGTAGAGGTAGAAGTGGGCGTAGTTGCCGGTGGTCGCCGCCAGGTTGCTCCGCCGGCAGTTCCGGTCGAGCAGTCGGGTGTCGGCGGCGGAGCACTCGGGCATCCGCGAGACGGTGACCGCCCGGCTGGTGCTCGCGGTGGCGCCCTTGTCGTCGGTCACGGTCAGGGTGACGGTGTAGGTGCCGTCCGCGCCGTAGGTCTTGGTCGGGTTGGCGGCGGTGGAGGTGGTGCCGTCACCGAAGTTCCACGCGCGGGAGGCGATCGTGCCGTCCTTGTCGGTGGAGCGGTCGACGAAGGTGACGCTCAGCTCGCCGGTCGCGGTCGTGAAGGCCGCCGTGGGCGCCTGGTTGCCGCCCGGGTCGGTGCCGGTGCCGCAGGAGCCGGCCGCGCAGGCGGTCAGCCAGGCGTCGAAGTCGGCGTTGTAGCGGGAGCCGATGGTGGAGGTCAGGTAGCCGCGGGCGCCGTTCCAGTCCCCGGCGCGGTACTTGGCGAGCACCGCGTCCATGTCCGCGCGGTGCTTCTCCAGCATGTAACGGACGGCCAGGTAGCCCCAGTTGTAGACGCGGGTCTGGTCGGCGTTGTCGTACGTGGTGTCGAAGAGCGTGCTCAGGCTGTAGGTGTGCAGGCCGGCGGCGGACATCGCCGCGTCGTACGACACCTTGCGGTACGAGTAGGAGACGTACTCGGCGAAGCCCTCGACCCACCAGACGGTCGGCGTGGTCATCCCGGCGTTGAAGTCGCCGGCCATGTCGAACCGGCCGTCCAGGTAGTGGGTGTACTCGTGGTTGAGGTTCCAGATCTGGAAGTCCGGACGCACCCACTCGGCCTCGTAGGCGAGGAAGCGCGGCTGGTTGCCGACCGCGGCCGGGTCGCCCTCCAGGTACATGCCGCCGTTGTTGGTGTTGATGCCGTAGATGATCGCGGCGAACACGCCGTAGTCGAAGCGGCCGTGGAAGACCACGACCTCGATGGTGGTGTTCCGGTCGTTGGCCACCGGGCCGCCGTCGCGGACCACGGAGTGGAAGAAGGCGTCCTGGCCGGTCAGGCTGGTGCAGGCGGTGGACAGCTGGGTGGAGTCCAGGGCCTGGGCGAGGATCTTGATGCTCGGGCTGCAGGTGTAGCTGACCGTCAGATTGGCCGCCTTGAGGCGGTTGGCGGCGTCGCAGGTGCCGTAGTACGAGCAGTTGGCGGCGTCGTAGGCGGCCGTCATCTCGGCGGCGGCGGCCCACTGGTAGGCGGTGCGGCCGCCGACCGAGGCCTGGTCGACCAGGCCCTTGACCAGCGGGCGGTCCTTGGCCTGCAGCGGGGCGTACTGGAGGAAGCGGCCCATCTCGCGGGTGGCGTTGTAGACCAGGAAGCCGTAGTCACCGCCGAGCAGGGCGTTGTTGGCGCCGGCGAAGCCGTACAGCGAGTCCAGCACGCTCGGGTCGGCCTGGACGGCCGAGACGAACGCGGGGATCTGGTGGCCGCGCCACAGCACGGTGAAGACGCCGTTGAGGGCGTTCCCCATCCCGGCCGGGTTGTGGGTGGCGGCGTTGTAGTCGGCCAGCATGCGCTTGACGACGTACAGGTAGCGGACGTTCTCCTGCGCGCTGTCGATCAGTACGACGGCCTCGCCCAGCGTGCCCGAGTTGTCGGAACTCACGTCACGCGAGTGGGAGTTGGCGAAGAAGGTGTCCAGCGCGCCACGGATCGCGGTCTGCAGGGCGGTGCCGTAGGTGCCGACGTCGGCGGGGTGGTACCACTGCACGAAGTAGCCCGCGCGCAGGAAGAGCACCAACTGGCCGGCGGAGGTGGTGTTGTTGCCTGGGTAGGCGGCGGCGGTGTCGCGCAGGGCGTTGGCCACGGTGACCATCTGCGCCTCGCGGAAGGCCTTGTTGGCGTCGGTGCCGGTGAGCGTGAACAGCTGGTTGACGCAGCCGAGTTCGGCGGACTTGATCTGCTGGACCAGGGCGCTGCCGGTGCGGCTGGTGAAGTCGCCGACGTTGCAGGCCGCGGCGGTCGCGGCGGCGGACTGCTGCCCGGCGGACTTGGCCGACGTGGCGGCCGCCCCCGTCGAGGCGGCGTCCGCGGGCGCGGTGGCCGAGAGCGGGGCGCGGTCACTGGCGGGGACGGACCGGTTCTGGCCGTCGCCCTGCGCGGCGGCGCCGATGCCGGGCTGCGGGGCCGGACCGGCCGCCGTGGCGGACGGGGCGCCGCCGGGCTGCGGCGGGACCGGGGCAGGGGCGGCCTGGCCGCGCGGGGCGAACAGGCCGAGCGCCAGGAGCATCGCCAGGGCGATCGTCACCAGCCTGGCCAACTGAGGCAGTGGTGAAAAAGGTCGTGCGGTTCTCACGTGGGGGCCTCCGGGCCTTCTTCAACCGCGCTGGGGAGACGCGGCCTTGACGGGAGTGAGGACCGTTGCGACGGCGCCGTGGGGCGGCTCCGTCGTGCACACGGTGGGGAGTGTGACATGTACAATGGCATACATCACATGACGTGTGAAGCCCCTGGACACCGGCCTTCGGGCCGGACCCCGGGGCAGGCTCCCCGGACCGGTGACGACGAACGGCCGTTGGGCCGAGGAATCGACTTCCTCGGCCCAACGGCCGTTCTCCTACCGGGAGCTGAGCGGCCGGCAGCCGCGCACGTCACCGTGCGGACCGGACGGCCCCTCGGGTCCGGGCAGGTCAGGCAGGTCGGACGGATCGGGCGGTCCGCCCCCCGGACCCCGGACCCGGGCGGATCACTTGCGCAGCAGCAGGATGACGCCGGCGGTGACCAGGCCGACCACCACCGCGGCCGCGCCGTACGCGAGCCGGTGCGCGCGCAGGACGGGCAGGAAGCGGTCCACGGCGTACCGGCCGGGCCCGGTCAGGGCGAGCGCGGCGGCGCCGGCGGTGAGCAGCAGCTCGTACTCGCTGCCCTTGGGCGCGAAGAAGCCGCCGCCCCAGGTGACGGCGAGCGCGTTGACCATGGTGCCCAGGATGGCGGCCGCGGCCAGCGGGGTCAGCAGGCCGGCGGCGAGCGCGAGGCCGCCGAAGGTCTCGGTGAGACCGGCGACCACGGCCATGGCGTCGCCGGCCGGGTAGCCGCTCATGGTGAAGAACTGACCGGTGCCGTCGAGGCCACCGCCGCCGAACCAGCCGAACAGCTTCTGACTGCCGTGCGCGGCCATGGTCAGGCCGAGCGCGAGGCGCAGCAGGAGCAGGCCCGCGTCATAGGCGTGCGGCGAGGTCAGCGCGGGCTCGGGGGCTGCCCGGCCCGGGAGGACGGTGGCGGTGGTGGGGGCGGTCGTGCTCGGGCTGGTGCTCGGCATGCGCGTCTCCATCGATCGGGGTCGGTCGAAGCAAAAGGGGTCACGGACGGTTACGGACGAACCGGTCGTTCAAATTCGAACCGCCGCCGTTCGACCGTACCTGGGAGTTCGAATTTGAACAACCGGCGCGAGTGCGGGGAGTGAGCGAACGGGCACGCGGACCGGCCGACCGGTACGTGGCAACCGGTCGCGCCCGGCCGGGCACCGGGGCAGGGTGGAGGCATGGCTCACACGGAATTCCAGCGACCGGCCCGGCCCGGCACCCCGTACGCCGAGGCGCTGGCGGCCTTCGGCGAGCGCGTCCGGCTGGTCGGGCCCGACCGGTGGGACGCGCCCACTCCGTGCACCGACTGGACGGTGCGGGACCTCGTCAACCACCTCACCGGCGAGCAGCTCTGGGTGCCCGAGCTGCTGATGGGCTCGACCGTCTCCGAGGTCGGCGGCCGGTTCGACGGCGATGTCCTCGGCGCCGACCCGGCCGCCGCCTGGACGGCCGCCGCCGAGGCCGCCCGCACCGCGTTCGAGGTGCCCGGCGCCACCGAGCTGACCGTCCACCTCTCGTTCGGCGACGCCTCCGGCCAGTACTACCTGGACCAGCTCACCGCCGACACCGTCGTCCACACCTGGGACCTCGCCGAGGCGATCGGCCACCGCACCCGGCTGCCGGACGGCCTGGTGGAGTTCGCGCTCGGCGAGCTGGCCGGGTACGGGGGCCTCTCCGGCAGCGGAGTGTTCGACCCGCCGTTGCCGGTGCCGGACGGCGCGAGCCCGCAGACCCGGCTGCTCGCCCTCGCCGGCCGCCGCGACCGCCCCTGACCCGGGACACCCAGGGTCCCCGGCCGGTCACCCGGGGTGGTACGACCGGCCCGACCGGTGCCGGACGCCGGATACTGGAGGTGTTCGGGGGGATCACCGGACGAGAGGCGGGCGCGCCATGAGCCGCAGGCCTGACATCCTCGGCGAGTTCACCGCCGACCACCGGGCGGTGACGGAGCTGCTCGCCCGGATCGAGGCCGCGCCGGACGGCGCGCCCGAGCGCGGCGAGCTGGTCGGGCAGCTGACCGACCTGCTGTTCGCCCACTGCGCCGCCGAGGAGGAGTACCTGTTCCCGGTCGTCCAGCACGATGTGCCGGACGGCGGGGCGGTGGTGTTCACGAGCATCCACGAGCACCTCGCGATCGGCCAGTACCTCTCCGACCTGCAAGGGGTCGGACCGGGCGAGCCGGCCTTCGCCACGCTGTACCAGGGCCTCGCCGACGCCGTCCGCCGGCACCTGGCGGTGGAGGAGGAGCAGGTCTTCCCGCTCGCCCGGAAGGCGCTGCCGGCCGCCGCCCGGGCCGAACTCGGCGAGCGGCTGCGGGCCGGGCGGCGGGAGGCCGCCGAGCCGGGGCCGTAGCCGCGCCGGCCGGTCAGGGCCGCCGCGGGCCCGAGGGCGGCCGGCGGCCCTACGGCGGCGCGGGCCTCAGGCCTTCGGACTGATCACCGCGAAGCGGCCGCCCTCCGGGTCCCGGAGGCGGGCCACCCGCCCGTACGGCGAGTCGAAGGCCGCCCCGAGGGCCGAGCCGCCGAGTTCCTCCGCCCGGGCGAGCGCCGCGTCGGTGTCCGGCACCGAGAACGACACCTCCCAGTGCGGTGACAGCCCGGTCGGGCCGCCCGCCTGCTCCCTGGCGAGGGCCGCCACGCTGTGGCCCTCGGCCCGCAGCACCACCCGGTCGTGCTCCCAGCGCACCTCGAAGTGCTCCGGATCGCGGCCGTCCCAGCGGAACACCTCGCCGTAGAAGAGCGCGGCCGCGAACGGGTCCGGCGTGCGCAGCTCGATCCAGACCGGCGCGCCCGGCAGGTCCAGGCGCCGGGCCCGGCCCAGCGGGCCCTCCCAGATCCCGAACACCGCGCCCGCCGGGTCCGCGGCGAACGCGACCCGCCCGGCGTCGAAGGCCAGCGGGCCCACCGCCAGGGTCGCGCCGCGCTCACGGACGGCGTCGGCGGCGGCATCGGCGCTCTCCGTCCCGAAGTAGCTGGTCCACGCCACGGGCATCTGCCAGGCATCGCCGGCGACCCCCAGACCGGCCACCGCCTCGCCGCCGGCCACCGCGTGCACGTACGGGCCGAAGCGGTCCGGTCCGGGCTCGAACTCCCAGCCCAGCAGCGGCCCGTAGAACGCCTTCGCCGCGTCGAGATCACGCGCCATCAGGCTCACCCAGCACGGAACGGCCGCCACGCAGCGCACCTTGGCGGTCTCACCGCTGCCCATCGCGCACCTCCTCGGCGCCCGGCCGCCGGGCCCCTCCCGACTCCCACGGCCTACCGGCCGCCCGGGCGGGTTCAGCCTAGGCCGACATGCCGACCCGGGCACGCCGCGGCGCGCAGGGGCGACGGCGCTCGCGCGGCCCGCCGGGCGTGCGGCTACCGCCCGGGCGCGGGCGGCTACCCGGCGTAGCGGCGCCGCTCGGGTCCTGCGGGCCGGGTCGGCCGGAGGGCGGGTGCGGTCACCGCCGCCTCCCCCGCCGGTCGCCGACCGGGCCCTGGAGCCGGGCGACCAGGTGGAGGCGGTCGCCCGCCGCGGTGTCGGCGGGCCGGGCCCCCTCGGTCCAGGGCGGTTCGGTGCGCGGACCGGGCCGGTCGTAGAGGTCGAGGACGGTGAAGCCGTGGCCGGCGAGCAGACCGCGCAGCTCCTGCGGGAAGAGCAGCCGCCAGGCCGAGTGCTGCACGACGGCCGGGGCGCCGTCGTCGCTCGTCCAGGTCCGGGTGCGGCGCAGCAGCTGGGCGGCGTGGTCGATCCGGAGCACGGTGTGCGAGGTGTGGGTGACGCCGTCGTGCGTGACGCGGTCGGTGCGCGGGGCGTCGAGGAGGTCGGTGCGGCCGAGGAAGAAGGCACCGTTGCGCAGCTCGGCGACCAGCAGGCCGCCCGGGCGCAGGTGGCGGCGGAGCCGGCCGAACAGCGCGTCGAGGTCCTCGTTGGTGTGGCAGTAGAGGAGGGCGCTGTCCAGGCAGAGGACGGCGTCGAAGCGGTCGGGCAGGCGGAAGGTCCGCATGTCGCCGACGTGGTAGGCGGGCCCGGGGTGGTGGGTGCGGGCGTGCCGGATCATCGCCTCCGAGCTGTCGACGCCGGTCACCGCCCGCCCGGCGGCGCGGTGCAGCCAGCCGGCGTCCCGGCCGGTGCCGCAGCCGAGGTCGAGCACCTCGGGCCCGGCGCGGTGCTCACGGAGCACCGACTCGGCCCACCGGGCGGCGACGAACCCCGGGTCGGGGAAGCGGAGTTCGTAGAGCTCCGGGGTGTCGGTGAGCAGGTTGTGGCCGGTCATCGGGCCTCGCTGGGGAGTGGGCGGGCGGGGGGGCGGGCGGCGTCCGGTGGCGCGTCATCGGCCGGCGGCCGGGGCCGGGCGGACGCCGAGCCCGGCCCGGGCCGGGGTGCGGACGATGCCGTCGCTGCCGCCGATGCCCTGCCAGGGGTCGTGGGCGAGCAGCAGGTGCCCGTCCAGGTCGATCCAGCGGGCCCGGTCGGCGAGGTGGACAGCCGGGGCGATGCCGAGCGAGCTGGCGACGAGGCAGCCGAGCATCAGCTCGGTGCCGCTGCCCCGCAGGGCCGCCCGGATGCGCAGCACCTGGTGCACGCCGCCGCATTTGGCGAGCTTGAGGTTGACCCCGTGGACGCGCCCGGCGAGCCGGCAGGCGTCCTCGTAGCCGACGGCGTCCTCGTCGGCGATCACCGGGACCGGTGAGCGTTCGGCGACGGCGGCCAGCGCGTCCGGACGGCCTGGGGCGATCGGCTGCTCGACGGCCTCGACGCCGGCGGCGGCGAAGGCCGGGAGGAGCCGGTGGGCCTGTTCCTCCGTCCAGGCGCCGTTGGGGTCGAGCAGCAGCCCGGCCCCGGGGGCCGCCTCGCGGACGGCGCGGACCCGGGCGATGTCGTCCGCGGGATCGGCGGAGCCGGCCTTGACCTTGAGCACGGTGAACCCGGCGGCGGCCAGCCGGGCGGCCCGGTCCGCGGCCCGGTCGGGCGGCTCGATGCCGATGGTGCGGGCGGTGGCGACGGCCACCGGCTCCGGCCGGCCGAGCAGCCGGTGGACGGGCTCACCGGCCCGCCGGCCGGCCAGATCGAGCAGGGCGGCCTCGACGGCGGCCAGCACCCCGGCCGACAGCTCCTTGAACGGGGCGGCGCCGCGGCGGAGTTCGGCGAGCGCCTGGTCCGGATCCGGCAGGCGCTCCAACGCCGGTCGCAGCTCGTCGAGTTCACGCCGGATGAGCTCGGTGGGCTGGCGCAGGTAGCCGCTGGCGACGGCCTCGCCGCGGCCCGTGAGGCCGTCGTACCGCAGGGCGACCAGGACGGCGTCGCGCTCGGCGGTCACCGAGCGGGAGATCCGCAGCGGTTCGGCGAGCCGGAGCCGTACGGTGCGTACGTCGAGCCTCATCGGCCCTCTCCGGGGCGGTCCGCGGGGTCGGGGCGGACGGCCGGGCCGGCCGGGCCGCCGTGCCCGGTGCGCCAGCGCGCCCAGCCGGTGACCTCGACGGCGGCGGGGTGCGGGATCTCGATCGGGCGCGGCGCGGCGTGCTCCGCCCCCAGCCCGTGCCGCCGGCAGAACGCGTCGTCGTAGACGGTGCCCAGGTAGCGGTGCGGACCGTCGGGGAAGACGGTGGCGACGGCGGCGCCCGGCTGCACCCGGGCGGCCCAGGCGGCGACCAGGGCGACGGCGCCGGTGCTCCAGCCCCCGCTGACGAAGGCCCCGCGGGCCAGCCTGCGGCAGGCGTCCACGGCCTCGGCCGGGCCGACCCAGTGGATCTCGTCGAAGGCCTGGTGGGCGACGTTGCGCGGGTGGATCGAGCTGCCGAGTCCGCGCATCAGCCGGGGCCGGGCGGGCTGGCCGAAGATGGTCGAGCCGACCGAGTCGACGCCGATGATCCGCAGGGCCGGCCAGCGGCGGCGGAGCGGTTCGGCCAGCCCGGCGCTGTGGCCGCCGGTGCCGACGCTGCACACCAGCACGTCCAGGTGGTCGAGCTCGGCGGTGATCTCCCGGGCCATCGCCCGGTAGCCGGCCGCGTTGTCGGGGTTGTTGTACTGGTCGGGCCAGTAGGCGCCGGGGAGTTGGTCGAGCAGGGTGCGCAGCCGGGCCAGCCGGGCGGCCTGCCAGCCGCCGTGCCGGGCCGGCCGGTCGACGAGCTCCAGCCGGGCGCCGTAGGAGTGGAGCAACTGGCGCATGGACGGTTCGAGTTCGGCGTCGCCGACCAGGACGACGGGGTGGCCGAGGGCCTGACCGGCGAAGGCGAGGCCAATGCCGAGGGTGCCCGAGGTGGACTCCACCACCGTGGCGCCGGGCCGGAGTTCACCGCGTTCGTGGGCGCCGCGGAGTATGGCGACGGCGGACCGGGCCTTCATCCCGCCGGCGCCGAGGCCCTCCAGCTTGGCCCAGAAGCCGGGGTGGGGGTGCGGCAGCGGGGTGCCGATCCGGGCGAGCGGGGTGCGGCCGAGCAGCGGCAGCAGGTCGGGGTTGCCGAGGGCCGCGGGGGCGAGCAGCGTGGTCACCGGCCACCGCCGTCCGCCCGGCCGGCCGGCGGGTGCCCGCCGTACAGGTGGAGCGGGCTGGGGCCGCCGTCGAGCCAGAAGAAGGGGTAGGGCTCGGCGCTGACGGCGCTCACGCCGTCGCCGAGCAGCCGGGGCAGCACGGCGCTGCCGGTCTGGGCGAAGAGCACCAGCGGCTTGCCGGTGGCGCGGGCGTGCGCGAGCAGCGGGTCGAGCGTGCCGTTGCCGAGGGTCATGCCGGAGGCGAGGATCGCGTCGCACTCGTCGAGCCGGGCGGACGCGTCGGGGTGGACGGTCTCGCCCCACTCGGTGGTGCCGCCGACGAGGTCGCAGGCCAGGTACCCGAGGCCGCGCGAACGAAGCTGCTCCAGCAGGGAGTTGACCACGCCGACGACCAGCACCCGGCCGGTCGTCGCGGCCGGGAGCAGGCCGACGACGGCGCGCGCCCGGGCCCGGGACTTCGCCAGCGAGTCACCGGCCGGAACGGTCACCGGCCAGGCGCCGTGGGCCGGGCCGTGCGGGCGGCAACGCATCAGGTAGGCGTCGAGCGCGGCGACCCGGACCGGTACGAGCGGGTGGTCGAGCAGTTCGGCGACGGACGCGCCGACGCAGTCGGTGAGCGCCTCGGCGGGCAGCTCGCCGGGTTCGACAGCGCAGGAGCCCACGGCCGCGCCGAGGCGCAGGCTGAGCACCTCGTTGCGGTAGCCGCGGGCGCGTCCGGCGTGCCGCACGGCCTGCGCGGTGGTGAAGGCGAGGGCGATCCGCTGCCCGGCCGGGTCGGGCCCGTACGCTCCGGCGCGGGCCCGCCCGGCGATCCGGTCCAGGGCCGTACCGGGGAGGGTGGTGGTCATCCGGACACCGCCGCCCCGGCGGCGCGGTCGGACCGGAGGGGTGCGGGCGGGCCCTTCGACCCGGCGGGCCCCGCGTCCGGGCCGTCGGCGGTGTAGCGGGGGATCAGCCCGGCGATCAGCCGCTCGGCCTCCCGGCGGGCGCCGGCGCCGGCGGTGTCGGTGGTCATCACATGGCCGAGGTACTCGTTGTTGCTGGTGGCGGGCCGGACGTCGCGCCCGGGGGCGGCGAGGGCCAGCTCGACCACGGCGCCGTCACGCCGGACGGCCGGTTCGCCCTCGAAGCCCTCCAGCAGGCCGGCCTGCCCCTCCCCCGGGACGAGGAAGGCGATCGCGGCGCTGCTGACCCCGGTGCGGTGGACGGTCAGGTCGGGACGGCGGCCGAGCGCGAGGTCCACGCAGGCGGCGGCGAGGTCGACGCCGGTGACCCGGCGGACCAGCTCGGTGATCCGGTTGCCGGCCGGGCGGGGGTTGACCTCCACCACCCGGGGCCCGGTCGGGGTCAGTTTGATCTCGGTGTGCGCGACGACCCGGTCCAGGCCGAGGGCGGCCAGCGCGGCGACGGCCGTCCCGGCCGCGGCGGCCGTGTCTTCGGCGCTCAGCACGGCGGGGAACATGTGGCCGGTCTCGACGAAGGCGGGCGCGCCGCCGACGCTCTTGTCGGTGACCCCGACCACCACGGTGTCGCCGTCGGCGCAGACGGTCTCGACACTGACCTCCGGGCCGGTCAGCAGCTCCTCCAGCAGGACGAGGGGGGCCCGGCGCTGGCCGCGGGCGTTGACCGGGAAGGCCTCCAGGGCCCGGAGCGCGGAGGCCAGTTCGCGTTCGTCCGCGACCGCGCGGACGAGCATCCCGGCGCAGAGGTCCACCGGCTTGACCACCAGCGGGAAGCCGAGCTCCCGGGCGGCGGCCAGGGCCTGCTCCCGGTCGGCGCAGAGCGCGTACGCGGGCCCGGGGACGCCGGCCGCGGCGAGCGCGCGGCGGGTGAGGTCCTTGCGGCAGGCTGCGGCGACGGCCTCGGGCGCCGGCCCGGGCAGCCCGAGCCGGCGGGCGACCCGGGCGACCATCGGCAGGTAGTAGTCGCAGGAGGAGATCACCCCGTCGAAGCCGAGCACCCCGTGCAGCCGCTCGACGTACGGGAGCAGGGCGGCGGGATCGTTGGTGTCGGCGGTGAGCACGTTCTCCGCGGCGAGCAGCGGGTGCGGGCCGTCGGCGGGCGCCTCCCGCAGGTAGTGGTGCAGGTCGCGGGTGAGGAAGGTGAAGCGGTGGCCGCTCTCCCCCAGGGCCCTGGGCAGCAGTCTGCTCATGGAGCCGACCCAGCTTTCGATCACCAGCAGATGCGCCACGGATCTCCCTCTCGACGACGCGCGCGGCAAGCCGGTCCGACGTGCCGAAGGCGACCGTAACGGCATTCGTTTTCATTTTCAACACGCTCGCGCAGCTCTTCCGACAGGGCGTCAGATGACATTCGTTTTCAGGTACGGTGGCGGGGACCCAGCCCCGACCCGACCCGTGGAGCCCTCCGATGGACCGTCCGGATGCCTATGTGATCAGGCACGCCCTGCCCGAGGACGTGCCCGGCGCCCGCCGGCTGATCCTGGACACCTTCTACCGCGAGTTCGGCTACGGCTACGTCCCCGACTGGCACGCCGACGTGGTCGACCTCCAGGCGCACTACCTCGACCACCCCCGGCACGCCCTGCTGGTCGCCACCCGGGACGGCGAGGTGGTCGCCACCACCGCACTGCACTCCCGCGGGCCGGTCCACCCGCCGCACCCGCGCGAGCTGGCCGAGCGCTACCCCGACGGCAGCACCGCCCAGCTGGTCCGGGTCTACGTCCGGACCGAGCACCGCCGGCACGGACTGGCCCGGGAACTGGTGCGCCGGGCATGCGAGTTCGCCGTGGACGAGGGCGGCTACCGGCACCTCTACCTGCACACCAACGCCGCCGTCCCGGGCGCCGAGGCGTTCTGGCGCAGCCTCGCCGAGGAGGTCCACGACGCCCGCCCGAGCGGCGAGCACGGCCCCGGGGTGGCCACCGTCCACTTCGAGATCCCGCTGCGCCGGCCGGCGCGGGTCTGACGCCGCGCTTCCACCCTGCGGGTGGATGCGACGCAGGTCACACCCAGCGGGGAATTTCCGGGGACCGAATCCCCGTTTGCTCCTTCGTAGGCCTAAACGGGGAAAGTTTCCCCGCTATGCTGGGAGGAGCGAGAGGTGAGCAGCACCGTCACCGCGGCGACCCGCACCACGGAGCCCGTCCGCACGCCGAAGCTGCGCGCGGACGCGACTCGCAACCGTGAGCGGATCCTGCTGGCGGCGCGGGACGCCCTCGTCGAGCACGGCGCGGACGCGCCGCTGGACGAGATCGCCAAGCGGGCCGGCGTGGGCAACGCCACGCTGTACCGGAACTTTCCGGACCGCTCGGCGCTGATCCGCGAGGTGGCGCTGCTCATCAAGGGCCGTATCCTGGCCATCGCCGAATCGGCGACGGCGGAGGCTTCCGGCCCGTTCGACGCCCTCCAGCGGTTCGCGCACGCCACGGTCGAGGAGAAGATGGGCGCCCTGTGCCCGATCCTCACCAACCGGGTCGACCCCTTCGATCCGGACCTGACGGACGCGCGCGAGCGACTGGTGACCGCCGTCGACGACCTCATGGCACGCGCCAAGGAGGCCGGCGAACTGCGGCCGGACGTCGACCCCGGTGACCTGTTCATCGCGATGAGCCAGCTCACCCGCCCCCTGCCGGGCACCTCCTGCCAGTTCCTGGACGGCTTCGTCCACCGGCACCTGCAGCTGTTCCTGGACGGCCTGCGGGCGCCCGCCCGCTCGACCCTGCCCGGCCGGGCCGCGACCTTCGAGGACTTCCACCCCGAGCACTGACCCGCAGCGCCGAGCGCTGACCGACGGCCCGCCGGTCCACTGCCGCACCGGCGGCCGGGGCCGACCGTGCCCGCCCGCACGCCCGACTTTCCCCTGATCCGTACGCACCGCACCCCGAAGTGAGTACTCCCATGCCAAAAACCGACGCCCTGCCGGCCACCCAGCCCGATCCGCGGCGCTGGAAGGCCCTGATATTCATCGGCCTCGCCCAGCTGATGGTCGTCCTCGACGCCACCATCGTGAACATCGCCCTGCCGTCGGCCCAGAAGGACCTCGGCATCACCGACGGCAACCGCCAGTGGGTGATCACCGCCTACGCGCTGGCCTTCGGTGGCCTGCTGCTGTTCGGCGGCCGGATCGCCGACCTGTGGGGCCGTAAGCGGACCTTCGTGGTCGGCCTGACCGGCTTCGCCCTCGCCTCCGCGCTGGGCGGCGCCGCCGCCAACACCGCCATGCTGCTCGGCGCCCGCGCCCTGCAGGGCGTGTTCGGGGCCCTGCTCGCGCCGGCCGCGCTCTCGCTGCTGGCCGTGATGTTCACCGAGGCCAAGGAGCGCGCCAAGGCGTTCGGCATCTACGGCGCCATCGCCGGCGGTGGCGGCGCGATCGGCCTGATCCTCGGCGGCCTGCTGACCGAGTACATGAACTGGCGCTGGACCTTCTTCGTCAACATCCCGTTCGCCGTGGTCGCCGCCGTCGGCGCCGTCATGGTGATCCGCGAGCCCGCCCAGGGCCGCAACCGCAACCGCCTGGACATCCCCGGCGTGCTGCTGGTCACCACCGGCCTGGTCTCCCTGGTCTACGCCTTCACCCGCGCCGAGTCGGACGGCTGGAGCTCCGGCATCACGCTGGGCCTGTTCGCCGCCGCCGCCGTGCTGCTGGCCGCGTTCGCCGTGGTCGAGATGAAGGTCAAGGCGCCGCTGCTGCCGCTGCGGGTCGTCCTGGACCGCAACCGCGGCGGGGTCTACCTGTCGCTCGGCCTCGCCGTGATCGGCATGTTCGGCCTCTTCCTCTTCCTGACCTACTACCTGCAGATCGTGCTCGGCTACAGCCCGGTGCTCACCGGCGTCGCCTTCCTGCCGATGGTGGCGGGCATGATCACCGGCTCGACCCAGATCGGCGCCCGGCTGATGACCCGCGTGCCGGCCCGCTACCTGATGGCGCCCGGCTTCCTGGTCGCCTCGGTCGGCATGCTGATCCTGACCCAGATCGGCCTGGACACCTCCTACCCGGCGCTGATCCTGCCCGGTCTGATCCTGATGGGCCTCGGCATGGGCACCGCGTTCATGCCCGCGATGAGCCTGGCCACGCACGGTGTCGAGCCCCGCGACGCGGGTGTCGCCTCCGCCATGGTCAACACCTCGCAGCAGGTCGGCGGCGCCATCGGCACCGCGCTGCTGAACACCATCGCGGCCAGCGCCACGGCGACCTGGCTGGCCTCCCACGCCACCGCCGTGACCAGCCCGGCCGCGGCCCAGGCGGCGCAGTTCCAGGGCATGGTGCACGGCTTCTCGACCGCGATCTGGTGGTCCTTCGGCATCCTGGTCGCCGCCGCGGCGATCGCCTTCACCCTGATCAACGCCGGTCGCCCCGACCAGGCGGCGACGGGTTCGGGTGCGGTGGAGAGCAACGAGGTGCCGGTGCTGGTGCACTGACCCCCGCGAGGTACACACGAAGGGTGCGTAGCGGCCCGTCCGGTGTTTCGACACCGGGCGGGCCGCTCGCCGTTTCCGGGGCACTCGCCGCTTCCGGCGCGCTCGCCGTGTCCGGGGCGTCGCTTCCGGGCGGCCGTTTCCGGGGCGTCGCTTCCGCGCCGCTCGCCGATTCCGGGTCGCCGTGGAGACGACAGCGGCACCCCGGGTAGAAACGGGGAGCTTGCCCCGTTTACTCTGGTCCCAGCTCGAAGCGGGGAACGATCCCCGCTTCATGGACCGAGGTGCGTGGAAATGACCCGGAATCAGAACCCCGGACGCGGCCGGCGGGCCGCCGACTGGGCGGACGGCCGGCTGGGGGTCTACACCCTGGCCAGGGCGAACGTGCGCAAGATCTTCCCGGACCACTGGTCCTTCATGCTGGGCGAGATCTGCCTCTACACCTTCGTCATCATCATCCTGACCGGCGTCTGGCTCACGCTGTTCTTCAAGCCCGGCATGGGCGAGGTGATCTACGACGGCTCGTACGTCCCGCTCAAGGGCGTGCCGATGTCGGAGGCCTACGCCTCGACGATGGACATCAGCTTCGAGGTCCGCGGCGGGCTGCTGATCCGGCAGATCCACCACTGGGCGGCCGTGGTGTTCGTCGCGGCGATGTTCGTGCACATGATGCGGGTGTTCTTCACCGGGGCGTTCCGCAAGCCCCGCGAGATCAACTGGCTGTTCGGCTTCCTGCTGCTCTTCCTCGGCCTGCTGGACGGCTTCTTCGGCTACTCACTGCCCGACGACCTGCTCTCGGGCACCGGCATCCGCTTCGTCGAGGGCGTGGTCCTGGCCCTCCCGCTGGTGGGCAGCTACGTCCAGATGTTCCTGTTCGGCGGCGAGTTCCCCGGTCACGACATCGTGCCGCGGTTCTTCACCGTCCACGTGCTGCTGATCCCCGGCATCATGCTCGGCCTGCTGGTCGCGCACCTGATCCTGGTCTTCTACCACAAGCACACCCAGTGGGCGGGCCCCGGCCGGACCGAGCGAAACGTCGTCGGCATGCCGCTGATGCCGGTCTACCTAGCCAAGGCCGGCGGGTTCTTCTTCCTGGTCTTCGGGATCATCGCGCTGATGGCGGCCGTCGCCTCGATCAACCCGATCTGGGCCTACGGCCCGTACCGCCCCGACCAGGTGTCCACCGACGCGCAGCCGGACTGGTACATGGGCTTCGCCGAGGGGCTGATCCGGGTGATGCCCGGCTGGGAGGTCGGCCTGTGGGGGCACACCCTCAACCTGGGCGTGCTGATCCCGTTCACGCTCTTCCCGGTGATCCTCGGCGCGATCGCGGTCTACCCCTTCGTCGAGTCCTGGCTGACCGAGGACGCGCGCGAGCACCACCTCCTGGACCGCCCGCGCAACGCCCCCGTGCGCACCGCACTCGGCGCGGCCTGGATCGCGCTCTACCTGGTGATGCTGATCGGCGGCGGCAACGACCTGGTCGCCACCCGTCTGCACCTGTCGCTGAACTCGATCACCTACGCCGTCCGGGTGGGGTTCTTCGTGGTGCCGGTGGGGGTCTTCGTGATCACCAAGCGGTGGTGCCTGGGCCTCCAGCGGCGCGACCGGGACAAGGTGCTGCACGGCCGGGAGACGGGCCTCATCAGGCGGCTGCCGCACGGCGAGTTCACCGAGGCGCACGCCCCGCTCGCGCCGGCGGAACTGCACCGGCTGACCGCCCACGAGCAGCCCCGCCCCCTCGAACTACCGGCCCCGGTGGACGAGAATGGGGTGGCCCACCCGGTCGGCGCGCTCACCCGCGTCCGCGCGAGGCTCTCCCGCGGACTGCACGGCGAGGGCGCCAGGATCCCCCGGCCGACCGCCGAGGAGTACCACGAGATCACCGGCGGCCACGGTCACTGAGCCGCCCGCTCCGGCGCCGCGGCACCGGCCCGCGACCGCGGCGACGGACCGCGCCCGGCCCCTGGACAGGGAGGACATCGTGCACGACCGTACCGACCGGCTGGCCGACACCAGATACCTCCTGCTCACCACCTTCGACGAGGACGGCAGCCGGCTGCGCTCGGCGATCTGGGTGGTGGCGGACGGCACGGCGCTCGGCATCTGGACCCCCGCCCACTCCGGCGAGGCCGAGCGGATCCGCCGCCACCCCCGGGTGCTCGTCGGCCCCTGCGACGCCCACGGGCGCCCGACCGGGCGCCAGTTGCCCGCCCGGGCGACGGTCTGCGACCCGGACGACACCGCGCGCTACCGCACCTCGCTGATCAACAAGTACGGCATGACCGCCCTGATCGCACTGGCCCGCAGCCGGTTCCGGCTCGGCCTGTCCGGGACGGTCGGCATCCGGATCACGCTCAGCCGGGTGGAGCAGCGGCTGGTCGGGCCGGAGTGGCAGCTGCCGGCGTCGTACTGCCCGAACTGAGAGGCCGCGAGCGGGCGCGGCGGTGCCGGGACCGGTCACAGGACCGGTCCCGGCACCGCCGTCGCCCGTGGTTTCGACTACGCCCGTGGGTTCGCCCACGCCCGTGGGTTCGCCTGCGCCCGTGGGTTCGCCTACGCCTGTCGGGTCGCCTACGTCCTCGGGCCGGACGGGCCCGGCTCAGCCCACGTCGTCCGGAGCCGTGGCGAGGTCGCCCGGCTCGCAGGCCTCCCGGCCGGTCCCGGCGTGCACGACACGCACGGCCCGGTCGGGACCACCTGGGACGACCTGCTGCTCCCGCCCGCAGCGCGGACAGATCAGCGGGATGCGGGCCCTTCTGGGCTCCTCAGCCCCGGAGCCGGCACCGACCTGCGGCGCCGTCACGACAGCGGGTGGGACGGGACGGGACTGGCGTCCTGGATCTCGCCGTGGGCCTTGGTGAGAAGCTGCGAGGCGAGATCGTTGAGCGCCCGGGCGGCGGCGACCTCCTCGCCGACCCGCAGCTGCTCCGGGTCCGACGGGTGGCGGCTGGTGTAGCCGTGGGCGCGGATTTCGGTTCCGTCACCGAGTCTCAGCAGGGCGGCGGCGGCCGTCCGCGCCCCCTCCTCACGGAACTCCATCTCGATGTGCCAACCAACGAGTGTCTGCATGGCGGATCACCTCCAGAGATTCCTTCTCCAGAGTGCGCCGCCTGCGGCGCGAGCACCAGGGGAGGCGGCTCCAGCTCGACTTGAACACGTTCAAGTGCGCCGCGTACAGTCACTGGCGCAAGGCTTTGAACGTGTTCAAGGAAGGGGTGCGGCCACCATGGGCAGAGGCACCGCGGAGCTGGTCGACCTGCTGGTCCTGCTCGGCATGGGCGCCGTGATCCCGCTCGGCCTGACCCTGATCGACGAGCCCGGGCTGGCCCGCGTCCGCCGGCTCTGGCCCCTGGCCGCCGTCCCCGGCGCACTGTCGCTCTGGCTGCCGCGCGGCGGCCTCGCCACCGGCTGCGCCGCACTCTACGCGCTCGGCACCCTCGCCCTGGCCGCCCACGCACCGGCCCGGCTCGCCCGCACCCGCTCGCTCGCGCCGCGCGAGATCGCCGTGCTCACCGCCCTCGCCACCCCCTCGGTGGCCGGGCTCGCGCTGGTCGCCGAGCGCTCGGGCCACGAACTCCTCGGCTTCGACCTCGACATCCTGGCGCTGACCGTGCCGCACTTCCACTACGCCGGGTTCACCGCCGCCCTGGTCGCCGGGCTGGTCTGCCGGGCCGCGCCGGAGAGCGCCGCCGCCCGCTGGGCCGCGCTCAGCGTGCCGCTCGGCACCCTGCTCGTCCTGGCCGGCTACTTCGTCGACGACTGGGCCGAACTCGCCGGAGCCGTCGTGCTCACCACCGGGATGTGGCTGGTCGGCCTGCTCACCTGGCGGGACCTGCGCACCCGCACCGCCGACCGGCCCGCCGCCGTCCTGCTCGGGACCGCCTCCGCCGTCCTCGCCGCGACCATGCTGCTCGCGCTCTGGTGGGCGCTGGGCGAGGCCTCCGGCGTCCCGCACCCCACCCTCACCTGGATGGCCGCCACCCACGGCGTCGGCAACGCCCTCGGCTTCGCGCTCTGCTCACTGCTCGCCTGGCGCCGCCTCGCCCGACCCCAGGCGCCGACCGCGCGCCTCCCCCACCCGAAGGAAGCCCTGCGATGAACCGCCCCCGGGCCACCGACCTCAACTACCCCGAGACCGGCGCCAGCACCACCCCCGACCGCCCGCTGCCCGGCGGCTACCACCACCTCCGCCACCGCGCCCTGATCGGCCACGGCCGCGCCGCCCTGGAAGCCGCCGGAGCCGCCGTGCTCGACTGGCGGATGCACCGCGCCGCCGGCGTCCGCATCGCCGCCGAAGCCACCCGGGCCATCCCCGGCACCGCCGTCACCTGCGCGATCGGCCTCGGACCGGTGCGCGCCGCCGCCCCCTGCCGGGTGATCTGGAGCGCGGACGGCCCCGACCGCTTCGGCTTCGCGTACGGCACCCGGCGCGGGCACCTCGCGGTCGGCGAGGAGACCTTCCTGGTCGAGATGGGCCCCGACAAGGCCGTCCGGTTCACCGTGAACGCCTTCAGCCGCCCCGACCGCTGGTTCGCCCACCTCGCCGGCCCGCTGCTCCCGCTGGGCCAGCGGCTCTTCGCCCGACGCTGCGCCCGCGCCCTGACCCGGATCGCCGCAGCGGCGGAACAGCGGGCGTCGGCGGTGCGGTAGCCGGGGCGGTAGCCGGGGGCGCGGGCGCGGGTTCGGCGCACGGTCGGCGTTCCGGCTCCGCCCGGGTATCCGCAGCCGGCGGGGTCAGGCGAGGCGGTAACCGCAGGTGCCGGCCGCGACGCATGACCGGACCGGAGCGGCAGTACCCGCCGGGAGCGGCGGACACCGGCCGGCGTTCGGGATCGGCCCGGGGCCGTTACAGCCCCGGGGGAACGACTCCCGACAATGGGGCGCCGTCCCGAGCGGGGTCCGTCAGACTCGCCCGGTGATCGAGATGCAGCCCGTCCTGGAGACGCCCGGCCGCGACGGCTTCGACCTCTGGCCCGTCGGCCCGTACGAGCCGTACGGCTTCCTCCCACTGGGCGCCGCGATGAGCCCGGCCGACGTCGGTACGGCGGTGATGCAGATCGCCGACCACAACGAGGCCGAGCCCGGCCCCGGTGAGGAACCGGCCGGATCCGGCGACCCGGCCGGCCGGTTCCTGCACGGCCTGCTGACCTCGGAGTACCCGGTCGCCCCCGGCGGCCTCCGGGTCTTCGCCCCGGCCACCGGCACCGTCCTTCGTCCGGGCTGCTGCAACGGGCTGGAGGAGTGGCGGGACTGGTACGAAGTCCTGGACGGCGACGGGTTCGCCCTCTTCGGCCACGACCCCACTCCGCAGGCCCGGCGCGAGGGCACGCTCGTGCGGCTGACCCCGGACGGCGCCGTCCGGGACGGTCCCGTCATCGAGCTGCCGCTCGACGGACTGCGCCGCCTCGTCACCGGAGCGGCGGACGAGCTCGCCGCCTTCCTGCGGCTGGCCGACGCCTGGGCCGCGGAGCACCATCCCGACCGCCGCGCGCCGCTGGCGGCCGCCCTCGCCCGCGCGGTGGGCCTGGGCGCGGACACCGAGGAGGCGTAGCACCGGCCCCCCGACCCCGCCGCCCGCCCGCCGGGCGGACCGACGAGGTCCGTACGGCAGACGGCGGCCGCCCCCGCCCGCCCGGGGGGCCTGGGCGCGGGCACCGGGGAGGCCGCGCCCGGGTCAGGCCGGGTGTACCGGGACGGTGACCAGGACGGTGACCAGGACGGTGGCGCCGTCCAGGGTGCGGACCTCGAAGTGGTCGATGTCGGCGGGCTGGAGGCCCGTGCCGCCGGTGGTCCGCAGGGCGGCCGGGGCCGCGCCGGTGGTGCCGTAGCCGGCCGCGGGGACGCTCCAGCTGGTCACCGTCCAGCGCTCCCCGGTGTGCGAGACGGCGACCAGGTCGCAGCTCAACGGGCCCTGGACGTTGGAGAGTTCGAGGCTCACCTGACTGCCCCACCCCTTGCCGTCGACGCCGACGACGGCGTGCGCGCCGGTGGTCGGGTCGGTGGCGGTGAACTGCTGGGCCGCGACGGCGACCACGCCGGGCGTGGAGTCCGCGGTGACCACGACGGCGGTGACGGCCGGACCGGCGACCACCAGGACCGCGGCCGCGGCGACCAGGACCAGCCGCCGCGCCCTCCCCCGGCGTCGGCCTGCCGAGACCTCGGCGACCAGCCGGTCCAGCAGTCGCCCGTCCGGCCGGGGCGCCGGCCCTGCCGGATCGATCCCGGCGGCCTCGGCGGAGGCCGCGTACTCGGCCAGCAGCGGCTCCACGAAGCCGAGTTCGGCCACCTCCCGGGTGCACTGCGGGCAGCCGGCCAGGTGCGCCGCGAACGCGTCGCGCTCGGCCGGTTCGAGCAGGCCGAGGAGGTAGGCGCCGACGTCCAGGTGCTCGCCGCCGGCGGTGTGGCCCTGCTCGGAGCCGGTCGGTCCGGGCTCGGACGATGTCACGATGTCACTCCCCGTTCCTCCAGCGCGAGCTTCAGCGAGCGCAGCGCGTAGAACACCCGCGACCGTACGGTACCGGCCGGGATGCCGAGTTCGGCGGCCGCCTCGTTCACCGAGCGGCCCTTGAAGTAGGTCTCGACGACGACCTGCCGGTGCGCCTCCGAGAGGTCCCCGAGCGCCTCCGAGATGGTCATCAGCCGCAGTGCGCGGTCCAGTTCGTCCTCCGCGGGCAGCAGCTCCAGCGGTGCCGGGTCGACCTCGCGCGGGCGGGCCAGGCTGCTGCGGTGGCCGTCGATGACGATCCGCCGGGCGACCGTGACCAGCCAGGGCCGCAGCGAGCCGCCGCCCGGGTCGAGCCGGTCGATGTTGCGCCAGGCCCGGACCAGCGTCTCCTGCACCACGTCCTCGGCCCGCTGGCGGTCCCCCGCGACCAGGTGGAGGACGAAGCCGAAGAGCGGCCCCGCGTGCTCGTGGTACAGGGCTCGCATCAGTTCTTCGTCCGGGGCGGCGGCGCCGCGTGCGGGCGCACCGCCACCGCGGTGCTCGTCGGTCACGACGCCATTTTCGCGCACCCGTACCTCCGGGTCGAGGGTTCCACGTCCGGTCCGGACCGTCGTCGGGGCGGGTCAGTAGCCACCGCCGGGGGCGGCCGGCGTGCTCGGGGCGGAACTCGCGACGCCCGCCTTGCCACCCGCCGGGGTCAGCGCCCACCAGGTGCCGCCGACGCCCTGGCCCTTGGTGTCACCGGGCTGCTTGTCGGGCGCGTAGCGGTAGGCCGGCCAGCCGTTCAGGGTGATCTGCTTGCTGCCGTCGGCCCGGGTGACGGTGCCGACCAGCTTGCTGTCGATGCCCTTGACGGTGACCGAGCCGTCGGCCGGCGCGGGTGGCCAGATCGAGGCGCAGTTGCCGTTGCAGTTGGACATCGGGGGCTGCGCGGTGTCCTGGTCGAAGCGGTAGAGGGTGAAGCCGGCGCTGTCGGTCACGATGGTGCCGAGCCTGGGGTCGGTGGCCGTCTTCAGGGTGGCGTCGGCGGGGGCGGCGGGGCTGCTCGGCGTCGCGGGCGCGGTCGGGGCGGCGCCGGAGCCGGCGGGCGTGGCGGACCCGCCGCTGCCGGAGCCGGACGACCCGCACCCGGCCACCAGGGCGCCCACGGCGATCCCGGACGCGGCGAGCACGGCGATCCGACTGGTACGGGTGGTGCGACTGTTGCTGCGCATGGGTGCTTCTCCCCCGGCTGGACGCGCACGGCCGCTCGGACACGGGCCGCGCTGTTCGTACCGCGCTGACGCGGACACCCACCAGTACGGGCGCCGACGGCGGAGCACTCAACGCCCGGCCGGGAAATCCGCGGGAGGGGGCTCCGGAATAGTGCGCGGACGGTCGCGGTTGTGCCGGGCAGATGGCCTGAACCGCCACCCCCGGAAGGGCAGGAACCGCGAGATGAGCAACACGGTCGAGCTGACCAAGGAGAACTTCGACGACATCGTCCCTGGCCAGGACGGTAAGGACTTCGTCTTCATCGACTTCTGGGCGGCCTGGTGCGGCCCGTGCCGCCAGTTCGCCCCGGTCTACGAGAAGGCGGCCGAGCGCCACTCGGACCTGGTCTTCGCGAAGGTCGATACCGAGGCGCAGCAGGAGCTGGCCGCCGCGTTCGGCATCCAGTCGATCCCGACGCTGGCGATCATCCGCGAGGGCGTGCTGGTGTTCTCGCAGGCGGGCGCGCTGCCGGAGGCCGTGTTCGAGGATCTGATCGGTCAGGCCCGCAAGCTGGACATGGCCGAGGTGAAGCGCAAGGTCGCGGCGGAGCAGGACGGCGGCCCGGAGGCCTGAGCGCGGCCGTCGGGGCGACCGGTCGGGCGGGCGGAGCCGCCCGGGGCCGGTCGTACGGCGGCGCGGGTGACTCCGCGACGGTAGGCCCGGGTGGCGAGTGCCCCCGGGCCCGTCGCTGTTGCGGGCCCGCCGCCCTTCCAGCCCCGTCGCCGCTGCGGGCCCATCGCCATTGCGGGCCCATCGCCGTTGCGGGCCGTCGTCACGCTGTCCGCCGGGACGCCCCGGTCAGGGCGTGGGCAGCCGGGCCGCGAGGCCGTCCAGGAACAGGCGCAGCGCGAGTTCGAAGCCGCGCTCGTCCAGCCCGGGTGCCCCGGAGCCGGGCCCGCCGCCGCGTTCGGCGGCGGCCTCCAGCGCACCGGCGAGGGCCGGGTAGCGGGGCCGGTACTCGGCCGGCGGGCGGGTGAAGCCCGCGGTGAAGGTCTCCAGCGCGGACCCGAGCACCAGGTAGTCGACCGCGGCGGCGACCTCGGCGGCGTCGGCGGGCGCCAGGCCGGCCCGGCCGAGCGCCCCGAGCAGGGCCTCGTAGCCGAGCAGTTGGAGGTCGGCCCCGACCCGGCGGCGGGCCAGCAGCGCGATGGTGTGGGGATGGCGCAGGAAGGCAGCGCGGTAGCCGCGGACGTAGGCGGTGAGGCCGGTCCGCCACTCCCGGTGATCGGTGCCGTCGAGCGGCCCCAGGTCGATCTCGGCGTTGACGAGCTCGGCCAGCCCGTCGATCAGGTCGTCCTTGCCGCTCACGTGGTTGTAGAGCGAGGCCGCCTTCACGCCCAGCCGGTCGGCCACCGCGCGCATGGTGAGACCGTCGGAGCCCTGCTCGTCGACCACGGCGAGGGCGGCCCTGGCGATGATCTCCCTGCTCAGCAACGCCCTGGTCGGTCGTCCCACGCTCGTCGTCCCTCCCTGCCGGCTGCGTCGGCCCCACGGTATTACAGCCCGGTCTCGACTCTTCCCCTGCCCCGGGTGAGGGGGTTACCGTCCCTGACTAACAAAGTTAGTTTTCTGTGGCGGGCCCGTCCGAGGGGCTCACCACGGGTGACGGCAAGGTGGACGCCCCATGACCGACAACCTCCCGAGAGCCCGCGGCGGCGTGACGCCCGGCGGCCCGGGCACCGCCCCCTCCGGCGGCAGCCCGACCGGCGACAGCGGTGCGGCCCGGTCCGACGCCGAGCGGCTCGCCGCCCTCGGCTACCGCCAGGAGCTGCGCCGCAGCCTGGGCGTGCTCGGCAACATCTCGATGGGCTTCGCCGTCGTCTCCCCGGTGGTCGGCCTCTACGCCGTCGGCCAGGTCGGCCTCGGGGTGGCCGGCGGCGCCTGGGTCTGGGCGCTGCCGGTCTGCCTGCTCGGCCAGATGCTGGTGGTGGCGGTCTACTCCGAACTCGCCTCGCAGTGGCCGCTGGCCGGCGGTGCCTACCAGTGGAGCCGGCGCCTCACCGGGCCGACCTTCGCCTGGCTGACCGGCTGGATGTGGCAGTTCGCGGTGATGTTCGCCAACACCACCGTCGCCTACCTCGCCTCGCCCTGGTTCTTCGCGCTCTTCGGAGTGACCCCGACACCCGCGCAACTGGTGCTGGTGTCGGCCGCGTTCCTGCTCGCCTGCACGCTGGTCAACGCCTACGGCGTCAACGTGCTGCGCCGGTTCGTCTCGCTGGGCATCGCCGCCGAGACGGTCGCCTCCGTGCTGGTGGGGCTCGCGCTGCTGCTGCTCTTCCGGGCGCACGGCTTCGGCCTGGTGACCGACCTCCTGGACGCCCCCGCCACCGCCGGGGTCTCCACCGGAGCGGCCTTCCTGGCCGTGATCGCGGTCGGCGGATGGGCGTTCATCGGCTTCGACGCGTGCGTCTCCACCGCCGAGGAGACCAAGGACGCGAGCCGGCAGGTCCCGCGGGCGATGTGGTGGGCGCTGATGAGCGTCGGCGTCGTGGTGATCCTGAACGCCGTCGCCGTGGAACTCGCCCACCCCGACCCGGCCGCCGTGGTGCGCGGGGAGGACCTCGACCCGGTCACCACCGCCGTCACCTCGGCCTTCGGCGACTGGTCCGCCAAGCCGTTCGTGGTCGTCGTGCTGATCTCGTTCACCGCCTGCCTGCTGGCCTCGCAGGGCGGCGCCGCCCGCGGCCTCTACTCGCTGGCCCGGGACGGCGTCTTCCCCTTCGCCGACCAGGTCCGCAGGGTCAACCGGCACCGGGCGCCGATCGGCGGGCTGGTCGCGGCGACCGTGGTCAGCTCCGCCGCGCTGCCGCTGGGGCTGGAGTCCACCGCGATGGGCAGCCTGATCACCTTCGGCACGGCCGCGACCTTCCTGCCGTTCTTCCTGCTCAGCGTGGCCGCGCTGGTGGCCAGGCTGCGCGGCGTGTGGCGGCCGTCCGGCCAGGTCTCGTACGGGCGCGCCGGCACGGTGATCAATGCCCTGGCGGTGCTGTGGACCGGGCTGGAGGTGGTCAACATCTGCTGGCCGCGCAGCATCCTGGCGCCGCCCGGCGCGCCCTGGTACCAGGTGTGGGCCGCGCTCCTGGGCGTCGGCCTGGTGACCCTGGCGGGCGTCGGCTACCTGCTGGTCCGGCGGCCGCAGCGGCTGATGCGCGGCGGGGCCTCCGAGGACCGGCCGGTCACGGACGAGCTCGCGCCCGCCGTGCACTGATCCGGTGCCCGGGCCCGCTCACCCCTGCTCGGCCCACCCGGCGAGGCGGGCGGCGAGCGCCCGGACCTCCGTGCGCAGCGCGTCCGGGCGCAGGACGGTGAACGGCCGGCCCAGCCCGGCCAGCATCACCGCGAACCCGTCGAGGTTCTGGGCCCGGGCGCGCAGCAGGACGCGGCCGTCGTCCGCCGCGCTGAGCGTCCCGACCACGGGCGGGATCCGCTGCCGGGCCTCGTCGAGGGTGGTCGTGAGGAGCACCTCCACCTCGTGCGTCCACGGCACCGAGGCCAGCGACTCCACCACCCGCTGGACCGGGTCGAAGTCCTCCGGCGGCTCGAAGGGCGTCCCGCTCGGCTCCGCCGTCCCGATCCGGTCCAGCCGGAAGGTCCGCAGCTCGCCGCTGCGGTGGTCCAGCCCGGTGGTGTACCAGCGGCCCGAGTGGAAGACCAGCCCGTACGGGTCGAACTCGCGCTCGCTCGGGACGCCCAGGCGGTCGCGGTAGGCGAGCCGGACGCGGCGCCGGCGGCGGGCCGCCTCGGCGAGCGCGAACAGCGCGGCTCCGGCCGGACTCGGGCCGGCGGCGGGCGCCGAGGTCAGCCCCAGGGTCTGCTCCACCGCCTCGACCCGCTCGCGCAGCTCCGTCGGGAGCACCCGCTGGATCTTGGCCAGCGCCGACTCGGCGGCCTGCTCCCCCACCGACAGCCCCGACCGGCGACCGGCCAGCAGTCCGAGCACCACCGAGGCCGCCTCGTCCGCGGTGAGCATCAGCGGCGGCAGCCGGAATCCGGGGCGCAGCCGGTAACCGCCGTAGCGGCCGCGGTCGGCCTGCACCGGGATGCCGAGGTCGGCCAGCCTGGCGGCGTACCGGCGCACCGTGCGCTCGTCCACCTCCAGGCGGGCGGCCAGCTCCGGGCCGGTGAGGCCGGGCCTGGCCTGGAGCAGCTCCAGCAGGGCCAGGACCCGGCTGACCGGGTGGTTCATCGGCTCCCCCTTCGTCGGCCGGCCGGTCCGTGCCGACCCGGCCGGGATCCGGAATCAATCCGGGCGAGATCTGTCCGGCTCCGATCCTAGAGTCGGTCCTGACGGATTCCCCCCGGACAAGGAGTGGTCCCATGAGTACCTTCGTTCTCGTTCCCGGTTTCTGGCTGGGCGCCTGGGCGTGGGACGACGTCGCCCGCCCGCTGCGCGAGGCCGGGCACACCGTCCACGCGGTGACCCCGGCCGGGATGGCCGAGCGTGCCGCCGAGCCGGGGCCCGAGGTCGGCGTGGAGACCCACATCGCCGACCTCACCGACCTGCTGACCCGCGAGGACCTGTGGGACGTCGTCCTCGTCGGCCACAGCGGCGGCAGCACCGCGGTCACCGGTGCGGCCGACCGGATGCCCGAGCGGATCCGGCGGGTGGTCTACCTCGACAGCGGTCCCGTCCCCGACGGCGCCGCGCTGGGCGACCTCTGGGAGCCCGAGCACCGGGCCCACGTGCTGGCCACCCTGGTCGACGGCCGCCACCCGTTGCCGTCCTGGGAGGAACTCGCCGCCGGCAGCAGCGCCGACGGCCTGGACGACGCCGCCCGCGCCGCCGTCCGCGAGCGCGCCACCGACCAGCCGGCCGCCACCTTCACCGAGCCGCTGCGGCTGACCGGCGCCGGGGCGGACCTGCCGAAGGCGCTGATCTCCTGCTCGTTCCCGCTGGAGCAGGTCCGCGCCATGATCGCCTCGGGCCATCCGTACTTCGCGCAGCTCGGCGGCCCGGAGTGGGAGCTGCGGGAGCTGCCGACCGGGCACTGGCCGATGTTCTCCCGGCCGGCGGAGACGGCGGCGGTGCTGGCGGAACTCGCGGAGCGGGTGGGCCCGGAAGGCTCCGCGGCCCGGTGATCGTGGGGGCCCGGTGATCGTGGGGGCCCGGTGGTCGTAGGGGCCGGTGATCGTGGGGGCCCGATGATCGTGGGGGCCTGGTGATCCGCCGGCCCGGGCGGGGTCGGCGCGCCGCTGTGCGCGGCGGCCCGGCCCGGTGATCCACCCTCTGCGCGCCCGGGTGCTTGCCCCTCAGCGCACTCGCCCGCGTGTTCGGCTGCGCGCGGCGGGCCGGGCGGCGCAGGATGGGCACGGCGCCCGTGTCCCTCCGGGCGCCCGTGCCACCGAACGAGAGCGAGGCCGCCCGCCATGAGCCAGACCCCGACCAGCACGACCGGCGCCGAGGCGGCCGCGGCGCCGCCGAGGTTCCGGCGGGTCACCACCGCCGAGGTGACCGGCAGCGGCGCCGACGTGCCGTTCCACGTCGACGTGCTGGCCGGCACCCACCCGCTGACCGCCGACGAGCCGGTGCGCCGCGGCGGTTCGGACACCGGGCCGGAGCCGTTCGCGCTGCTGCTCTCCGCACTCGGCTCCTGCACCGCGATCACCCTGCGGATGTACGCGGCGCGCAAGGAGTGGCCGTTGGAGGCCGTCCGGGTCAGGCTCGACTACGAGACGGACGGGCAGCACGGACGGGTCTCGCGCCTCGTCTCGCTCACCGGCGCCCTGGACGACGACCAGCGCGCCCGGCTGCTCGACGTCTGCGAACGCACGCCCGTCACCCTGGCCCTGCGCGCCGGGGTGACCATCGACACGACGGAGGACCGCACGTGACGACCACCCCCGAGGAGTACGACGTCATCGTGGTGGGCGCCGGCCCGACCGGCGAGAACGTCGCCGACCGGACCGCCGCCGCCGGGCTCCGCACGGTGATCGTGGAGGCCGAACTGGTCGGCGGTGAATGCTCCTACTGGGCCTGCATGCCGAGCAAGGCGCTGCTGCGCCCGGTGGCCGCGCTGGCCGGCGCCCGCGCGGTGGCCGGTTCGCGGGAGGCCGTCGGCGACCGGGCGCTGGACGCGGCCGCCGTCCTGGCCCGGCGCGACTCGTTCACCTCGCACTGGCAGGACGACGGCCAGGTCCAGTGGCTCCGTGACACCGGCATCGAGCTGGTCCGCGGGCACGGCCGGCTGGCCGGCGAACGGGCGGTCACGGTCGAGGCGGAGGACGGCACCGAGCGGCTGCTCACCGCCCGGCACGCCGTCGCGGTCTGCACCGGCAGCCGGCCGGTGCTGCCGGAGGGCGTCCCCGGCCTGGCCGAGTCCCGGCCGTGGACCAACCGGGAGGCGACCGGCTCGGCCACCGTGCCCGGGCGGCTGGCGGTGGTCGGCGGCGGCGTGGTCGGCGTAGAGCTGGCCACCGCGTGGCGCGCGCTCGGTTCGGAGGTCGTCCTGCTGGTGCGCGGCGACGCGCTGCTGCCCCGGATGGAGCCGTTCGCGGGCGAGCTGGTCGCGGAGGGCCTGCGGGCCGCCGGGGTGGACCTGCGCTTCGGCGCGGCGGTGGCCTCGCTGGAGCGCGTCGACGGCGCCGGGGTGACGCTGGTGCTGGACGGCGGCGAGCGGCTGACCGCCGACGAGGTGCTCTACGCCACCGGCCGGGCCCCGCGCACGGCGGACGTCGGCCTGGAGCAGGTCGGCCTGAAGCCGGGCACCTGGATGGAGGTGGACGACAGCTGCACCGTGCTCGGCGTCGACGGCGACTGGCTGTACGCGGCCGGGGACGTGAACCACCGGGCGCTGCTCACCCACCAGGGCAAGTACCAGGCCCGGATCGCGGGTGCGGCGATCGTCGCGCGCGCCGAGGGGCGGGCACTGGACACCGCGCGCTGGGGCGCGCACGCCGCGTCGGCCGACAGCGCTGGAGCGCCGCAGGTCGTCTTCACCGAGCCGGAGGTGGCAGCCGTCGGTCTGACGCTGGAGGCGGCCGAGCGGGCCGGGCTGCGGGTCAGGTCGATCGACCACGACCTCGGTGCCGTCGCCGGCGCCTCGCTGTACGGCGACGACTACCGGGGGCGGGCCCGGGTGGTCTTCGACCAGGACCGTCAGGTACTGGTGGGTGCCTCCTTCGTCGGCCCCGGGGTGGCCGAGCTGCTGCACTCGGCCACCGTCGCGGTGGTCGGCGAGGTGCCGATCGACCGGCTCTGGCACGCCGTGCCCGCGTACCCCACGATCAGCGAGGTGTGGCTGCGCCTGCTGGAGGGCTGCCGGGGCTGAGCTCCGGTGCGGCGGCCGGCGCCACCCGGGTGGCGCCGGCCGCCGCACCGCTCCCGGCACCTCGCCGCGTCGGCGTGGCAAGGTGTGGCCCCGGGCGGGTGGCGGGACACTGGCCCGTGGAGGGGTGTCCGGTGGGGGCCGTTGCGCCGAACAGGTGGTGGCCGGTATGACCGAGGTGTTGTTGGCCGTCGGGACGGAGAAGGGCCTCTTTCTCGGCCGCAGCCGATCCCGGGCGGACTGGGAGTTCAGCGGGCCGCACTTCCCGATGAACGCGATCTACGCCGTCTCGATCGATCGCCGGGGCGGCCGGACCAGGCTGCTGGTCGGTGCGGACAGCAGCCACTGGGGCCCGTCGGTCTGGCGCTCCGACGACCTCGGCGCGAGCTGGTTCGAACCGGCGAAGCCGGCCGTCCGCTTCCCCGAGCACACCGGAGCGTCGCTCACCCGGGTCTGGCAGCTCCAGCCGGCCGGTGAGGAGGCGCCCGGCGTGGTCTACGCGGGCACCGAACCGGCGGCGCTGTTCCGCTCCGAGGACGGCGGCGAGACCTTCGCCCTGGTCGAGCCGCTCTGGAACCATCCGCAGCGGTCCGAATGGGGCGCCGGGTACGGCGGCCAGGGGCTGCACACGATCCTCACCGATCCGCGCGACCCCGGACGCCTGCTCGTCGCCGTCTCCAGCGGCGGCGTCTACCGGAGCAAGGACGGCGGCGCGAGCTGGGAGCCCTCCAACACCGGGCTGCGCGCGGAGTTCTTCCCGGAGGAGAGCCAGTACCCCGAGTTCGGCCAGTGCGTGCACAAGATCGCACCGGACGCCGTCCGGCGGGACCGCCTCTACCTGCAGAACCACGGCGGCGTGTACCGCAGTGACGACGCGGGCGCGAGCTGGCGCTCCGTCACCGACGGCCTGCCCGCCGACTTCGGCTTCACCGTCGCCGCCCACCCGCGCCGGGCCGACACCGCCTACCTCTTCCCGCTCGGCGGCGCCGGCGACCGGATCCCCCCGGGCCGCCGCTGCCGGGTCTACCGCACCGAGGACGGCGGGGACAGCTGGCAGCCGCTCGCCAACGGCCTGCCGGGCGAGGACCACTACGGCGTCGTCCTGCGCGACGCCCTGCGCACCGACGACGCCGAACCGGCCGGGATCTACTTCGGCAACCGCACCGGCGAGGTCTACGGCAGCCCCGACGAGGGCGAGAGCTGGTCGCTGCTGCTCTCCCACCTGCCGGACGTGCTCTGTGTCAGGGCGGCGACGGTGTCGTGACCGGACCGGGCAGGCAGACCCCGGCCACTTGATCCACGAACGGCCGCCCGACGAGCATGGCGGAGGCAGGACGGCTCTCGGAGATCGGATGGACCGCGTGACAGAGATGGAACCCGACTGGGAGTTCGGGCGCGACGCCGACGGCCTTCCGGTCGTCCGCTACCAGCGCGGCGAGCGGGAGGGCCGGCCCTGGGCCGGTCTGCTGGAGGTCATGGGCCCGGGGACACCCGGCGGCGAGGCCGTGAGCGCCGTCGACCCGGTGGAGTTCGTGCTGACGGACATGTCGGGCTGGGTCGTCTCCAGCCGGGTGGGCTTCGGCGAGCGGTTGCGGCGCCGCGGGGCCCGCCCGCTCCGGCTCGGGCACACCATGCTGCGCGACCTCGCCGGTGATCCACCGCCGGCCGGATGGCCGGACTGGGCGCGGACCCCGCTCCGGGAGGGGTACCGCAGCGTGCCGTGCGACCGCACCGCCGAGGAGCTCGCCCCGGCGCTGGGCGCCGCGTTCGGCCCCGGCCACCCCGACCACCGCCCCGACCACGACGAGCGGACCTCGCGGGAGGAACTGCGCAGCCTGCTGGCCGGCGGGGTGGTCGGCCCCGTGCTGCCGTCCAGCGCCCTGGTCGTGGACGCGGACGACCGGGTCGTGGCCGGCGCCGTCGTGACCGACTACGAGGGCCTGCCCTGGATCGCCCATGTCTTCCGGCACCCGGAGCTCGGCTACCCGGGGCTCGGCCGCGACCTGATGCGCCGGGTGATGGCCGACCTCGCCGGCCGCGGGAACCCCGGGATGGGGCTGGCCGTCACCGAGGGCAACGCGGCCCGCCGGCTGTACGAGTCGCTCGGATTCCGGCTCACCAGGAGCACGCTGACGGTCATCGTCCCCTGAGCCGCCCGGTGCTCGCCCGGCCGCTACGGACGGGCGAGCTCCAGCACGGCGATCCCGGCCAGGACGGTGGCGCTCGCGGTCATCCGCAGCCGCCCGAGCCGTTCGCGGAAGACCACGGTCGCGATCAGCGCGGCGATCACGATGCTCGTCTCGCGCAGCGCGGCGACGGCCGCCAGGCTGCCCCGGGACTGCGCCCAGACCACCAGCCCGTAGGCGGTCAGGGAGAGCACCCCGCCGACGATCCCCACCGGCACCACCGGGCCGGCCCCGACGAGCAGGCCGCGGCCCCGGCGGATCCGGGCGATCAGCGCCAGGCACGGCCCCTGGAGCAGGAAGAGCCAGGCCACGTAGCCGCCGACGGTGCCCGCGTGCCGGACCCCGCTGCCGTCCAGCACGGTGTACGAGGCGATCATCACGCCGGTACCGGCGGCGGCGGTGAGAGCGGGCAGCTGCGCCCGCCCGGGTATCCCCCGGGCGAAGGCCAGCCCGATCAGGCCGCAGGAGATCACCAGCACGCCCAGCAGCTCGCCGCCGCCCAGGGCCTGGCCGAGCACCGTCACGGACAGCACCGCCACCAGCAGCGGCGCCGAACCCCGGGCGATCGGGTACATCTGCCCGAAGTCGCCGAGCTGGTAGGCGCGCAGCAGCAGGAGCTGGGAGGAGACCTGCATCGCCACGGAGGCGAGGAGGTACGGCCAGGCCCCGGCGGCCGGCAGCGGGTTGAGCGCGACCAGGACCACCGCGCAGGCGGTGTAGGTGAGGTTGATCAGGGCGAAGCCGACCAGCTTGTCCCGGATCCGGTGGGCCAGCCCGTTCCAGACGGCGTGCAGGACCGCCGCGGTGAGGACGGCGACCGGCACGGCCGCCGCCGACCCACCGCTCGGCAGCGCGGACGCGATTGCGGGCATGGCGAAGCTCCCCTCCGACGGGCTGGAATAGAATTCCACGCTACCCTAGATCTATGGAAGAGAGTTCCGAATTCTCGCCGCTGGAATCCCAGCTGGCCGCCCACATCCGCGCCCGCCTCGGCGAGCTGCGCGGCACCGAGGCGCGCGTCGCCCAGGTCGTCCTCGACCGGGGGGCCGATCTGGTGCACCTGAGCGTGAGCGACGTCGCCGAACTGGCCGGCACCGCCTCCTCCTCCGTGGTGCGGGCGTGCCAGCGGCTCGGCTTCAAGGGCTACCAGGAGCTGAAGATCGCGGCCGTCCGCCAGACCCCGGCCCCCGCGCCGGACCCCTCGGAGGAGGCGGACCCGGCGGCCCGCGCGCTGACCGACACCGTCCGCGCCGCCCGTGAGGCACTCGACGGGATCGCCACCACGCTGTCCGCGCAGGCCCTGCGGGCGGCGGCCGAGCTGCTGAACGCGGCCGACCGGGTCGTCCTGGTCGGCACCGGCCTCTCCGGCGCGGTCGTCCTGGACGCGGCCTACCGCCTGCGCGCCCTGGGCATCCCGGTCGACGCCCCCGCCGACCCGCTCACCGCGCAGCTGGCCGCCGCCGGGCTCCCGGCCACCGGGGTCTGCCTGGCCGTCAGCCACACCGGCGCGTCACCGACCGTGGTCGACACCGCCCGCCGGGCGCGCGACGCCGGCGCGAGCGTCGTCGCGCTCACCAGCTACGCCCGCTCGCCGCTGAGCGAGGCCGCCACCCACACGCTGGTCGCCGGCGGGCAGGACCTCGTCTTCGGCCTGGAGACCACCGCCAGCCGGCTGGTCCACCTGGCGGTGGTCGACGCGCTGACGCTGACCCTGCTGGCCCTGCGGGGGGAGGCGGCGGAACGCGCGCTCAACCTCTCGGCGGACGTGACGGCCGATCACACCTACTAGCGCCGGACGGGCACCCGCGCCGGGGCGGGTGCCCGTTCAGGCGGGTGCCCGTGCCGGGCGGGTCAGGCCTCCGAGGCCGGCCCGACCATCGCGCCGCCGCCCTCCGGCCGCGGGAGGCAGGCGGCGGCCGGACGCCCCCCGGGGAGGGCCGGCGCGTCCGGACTCCGGACACCGGTCGGTCCGGCGTCTTCGGGCCTGGTCAGCGGTGATGTGTAGGCTCGCGGGCATGGCAAGGGTGACGCGGGACGACGTGGCGCGGGCGGCGGGAACGTCGACGGCGGTGGTCAGCTATGTGATCAACGACGGACCACGACCGGTGGCCGCGGCCACCCGCGCCCGTGTCCTGGCGGCGGTCGAGGAGCTGGGGTACCGGCCGAACCGGGTGGCCCAGGCGATGGCCCGCCGCCGGACCAACCTGATCGGCATGGTCGTGCCGGACGCCCGGCAGCCGTTCTTCGCCGGGCTCGCGCACATGGTCGAGCAGGCGGCGGCCGAGCGCGGCCGACTGCTGCTGATCGGCAACTCCGACTACGCCGACGAGCGGGAGGCGCACTACATCCGGGCCTTCCTCGGCATGCAGGTGGACGGGCTGATCCTGGTCACCCAGGACCCGTCCGTCCCCGGGGTGGCCGGGTTCGAGGCCACCGACGGCACCCCCGTCGTACTGCTGCACCACCGGGCGGAGACCGAGACCGGCGCGGCCGTGGTCGCCGACGACGACGGCGGCGCCCGCGAGATGGTGCGCCACCTGCTGGCCCACGGGCACGCCGACGTCCACTGCTTCGGCGGGACGTTCGCGCTCAGCCCGAACGACCCGGTGACCTCGCGGACCGCCGGCTGGGCGGCCGCCCTGGCCGAGGCCGGGCTGCCCACCGACGGCCGGCTGACGCCCGCGCCCTTCGACCGCGTCCGGGCCCACGCCGAGGCCCTCGCCCTGCTGGCCCGGTCCGACCGGCCGTCCGCCGTGTTCTGCGCGACCGACGACCAGGCGATCGGACTGCTGCGCGCCGCCGACGACCTCGGCATCCGGGTGCCGGAAGACCTCGCGGTGGCCGCCTTCGACGACATCGCCGAGGCCGTCATCGCCGGGCCGCCGCTCACCACCGTCGCCACCGCGCAGGGCGAGATGGCCCGGGCCGCCGTGGACCTGGTGCTGACCGCCAAGGCGAACGAGCAGCCCGTCCCGGCGGGCGCGCACACCTTCCCCGCCCGTCTGGTGATCCGCCGCTCCTGCGGCTGCCCGGGGGCGGCGGCCGCCTGAGCCGGCGAGCCGCCCCGGAGCCGTCCTTCAGCTCCCCGCGGCCTGCGCGCCGGCGAGGAGGCCGGCGCCGGCGCCCAGGAAGTCGACCAGCAGCGCGTTGACCTCGTCGGGCCGCTCCAGGGCGGGCAGGTGGCCGGCCCAGGGCAGGTCGAGGCGGCGGGCACCGGCGATGCGCTCGGCGAGGTGGTCGGCGATCCGGCCGAAGTCGGCGAAGTCGTGCGCGCCGGTGACCAGCAGCGTGGGCGCCGTGACGGCGGCCGGGTCCGTCTCGACCCGGATCTGCGGGAAGTCCTCCTCGGCGGCCAGTTGGACGTCGAAGGCGTGCCGCTGCATCCGGCGCACCTGCTCCCTGACGGCCTCGCCCGCCTCGGGGCCCAGCCAGGTCCGCACGTTGAGCTCGGTCGCTCCGGCGATGTCCCCCGCCTCGATCAGCGCGTCCTCGCGCTCGCCGAAGGCGCGGAGTTCGGCGCTCGGCTCCTGCCCGGCGAGCGCGGTGCAAAGCAGCGCGAGCGCCGTCACCCGGTCCGGCCATCGGGCCGCCAGCGCCAGCGCGACCCGGCCCCCGCCGGACGCCCCGACCAGTGCCGCACGCTCGATCCCGAGCCGGTCCAGGAGGTCGACGACGTCCCGGGCGTTGTCGTACGGCCGGTCCGGGACGGGCGTCCCGCCGAAGCCCCGCAGGTCGCAGCGGACCACCCGGAAGCCCGCTCCGACCAGGGCGGGAACCTGCCCGTCCCACATCCGCCGGTCGCAGACCGTGGAGTGCAGCAGGACCACCGCCGGGCCGCTCCCGGCCACCTCATGAGAAATGATCATTGCGCCACCCTACGGATCGACCCGGCACGGCACACCCGATTTCGCCCCCGCACCGGCGCGCTCCGTCGGCGGCGTGCCCTACGGTGACCCCGTCCGCCCGCCCTGACCCCGGAGGTCCCCCGTGGCCCGGCTCCTCGTCCGCCCCGGCATCGATCCCGACGAGCCCGACGTGCCCGTCGTCGCCCTCCTCGTCGACCCCGACGGCCCGCCGGCCGAGCGCGCCGTCGCCCGGCTCGGCACCCACTGCTACGAGGGCGACGGCGTGCTCCACCTGGTGCGGACCGACGGTTGGGCCGAGCGCGCCCTGGCCGGTGACCGCCTGCTGGTCGAGGTCGCCGTGTACCCGGCGCCGCTCGACCGGGCCGGCGTGGACCTCGCGGCCTTCACCGGCCGCTCGTCCGTCGACCCGGAGGCCGTGCTGGTGCTCCGGGCCGGGGCCGCGGTGGAGCCGGAGCTGTACGCGCGGGCGGCGCCCGCGACGGTGGTGTTCACGGCGGGCCCGGACGAGACGCTCGACGACCTGCTCGCCGGCGGGGAGGCCTGGCCGATGGTGCTCGCGCCCCCGCCCGAGCACTGAGCGCCGGACACCGGGGCGCGGGGCCGTGGGCGGCCCGCCGTCGAAGGCCGCATCGACGCGCAACCCTCCGGTTGCACTTGGCCGATCCACGTGCAACTCTGGGGTTGCAAACAGTTGGCAGCGACGAAGGAGTTCCCCATGAGTGAGGACCGGATCGAGCGCGAGACCCTGATCGCGGCATCCCCGGAGCTGGTCTGGACCCTGGTGGCCCAGCCCGGGTTCTGGGTGGCCGAGGAGGCGAGCCTGGCCGGCACGGTGGCCCGCGAGGGCGAGTCGATGGTGGCGAAGAACCCCGAGTACGGGGTCTTCCCGGTGCGGGTCGAGAAGGTCGAGCCGCCGACCTACCTGGCCTATCGCTGGGCCAGCGCCTTCCCCGGCGAGGACCTGCGCGAGGACAACAGCACCCTCGTGGAGTTCACGCTGACCCCGGAGGGCGCGGGGACGCGGCTGCGCGTGGTCGAGAGCGGGTTCGCCGCCCTGGCCGGCTCCGAGGAACTGCGCGGCAAGGCGGTCGAGGACAACTCCGGCGGATGGCCCCAGGTGCTCGACGCGCTCCGCAAGCGCGCCGAACAGCCGCCCGCGTGAACGACGGTGACCGCGGCGGCCCGGCCCGCGTGAGCGACGGGGGCCGCGGCGGCGCCGAGCCGGTCGACGGTGTGCTCGCCGCCCTCGCCGACCCGACGCGGCGTCAGCTGCTGGACCTGCTGGCCGAACGGGGCGAGGCCACCGCGACCACGCTCGCCGAGCGGGTGCCCGTCTCGCGGCAGGCGGTGGTCAAGCACCTGGCCGTCCTGGGCGGTGCCGGACTGGTCACCGCCGCCCGGGCCGGCCGCGAGGTGCGGTACGCGGTCCGGCCCGCGGCGCTCGACGCGACGGCCCGGTGGATGGCGGCGCTCGCGACCGACTGGGACCGACGGCTGGCCGCCATCAAGCGCCTCGCCGAAGCGGCCGAGGCCGCCGAGCAGGAGGCCCGGCACGCACCGCGGCCGCCGGACGCGCGGTAGGGCCCGCGGCCGGGGCCCCGGGGCACGGCCCGGAGCTCCGGCCACTACCGGAGTTCGTCGGCCAGCAGGTCCATCAGCAGGTTGTCGTGCCAGCTGCCGTCGGAGCCGCGTTCGTACTGGCGCATGATGCCCACCGGGCGGAAGCCGACCTTCTCATAGCAGCGGATCGCCGCCGCGTTGTCCGCCGCCGGGTCGATGATCAGGCGGTGGTAGTGGTGGTCGGCGACGAGGTGGCGGGCCAGCGTGCGGACGGCGTCGGTGCCCAGGCCGCGACCGTGGCGGGCCGGGTCGAGGTAGATGTCCATGCCCGCGTGGCGGTACTCGTCGTCGTTCTCGGCGTACCACTGGATGGCGCCGGCCACCTGACCCTCGACCAGGATCGCCAGGGTCTCGGTGCCCGGCTCCTTGAGGTCGGTGGCGACGGCGTCGGCGAGATCGTCGCCACCGCGCCAGCGGGCGAGGACCTCGGGCGTGCCGCGGATGGCCACGAGGGCCGGGATGTCCGCCTCCGCGGCGGGGCGGAGAGTGACCTGGGCGCCGTGCAGAATCGTCCCCATATAGGGCATGTTTGCATGGAAAAGGGTGTTCGGCGAGCCTTTTTCGACGTTGCATTCACCCCCTCCCACCAGGGATGATTCGCCGCCGTGACCCATTTCCTGCTCATTCTCGTGGCCGTTCTCGTCTACTTCGCGGTGAAGAAGTCCCGCGCCACCAAGTCCGTGGAGTGGGCCAGGCACCGGTTCGATCCGGCCGCCTTCGGCCTCGTCCCCCGCGAACGGCTCGACCCGCGCCGGTCCGGGCCGCCGATGCCTGAGGAGCGGCGCCAACGGTCCCAGGCGATAGCCGACGCGGCCTGGGGCGGGGACTGGCGGCCCGCCGCCGCCCACGTCGAGGCGGCCGGCCAGGACTGGGAGGAGCGCTGGTCGCGGCTGGAGCTGCTGGCGAGCATCGCCAACGAGGACGACGCCTGGCTGACGGCCTGGCGCGCCGCGGACCCGAACAGCTGCGACGCGGCCACCCTGGAGGCCAAGCAGATGGTGCACCGCGCCTGGGCGATCCGTGGTTCCAAGTACGCGCACGAGGTGCCCGCCGAGGACATGGCGAAGTTCCGCGAGCTGCTGCCCGCCGCGATCGAGGCGGCCCGCCGCGCCGCGCTGCTGGCACCGCGGGACCCGGCTCCGTGGGTGGTCATGGTGACGACGGCGCGCGGCGCGCAGTACACCCCGGAGCAGTTCGAGCCGCTCTGGGCCGGACTGGCCGAGCGGGCCCCGCACCACTACGAGGCGCACTGGCAGGGCATGCAGTACTGGTGCGCCAAGTGGTTCGGCTCGGACAAGCAGATGCTGGCGTTCGCGGAGCGGGCGATGGACCACGCTCCGGCCGGGAGCCCGCTGCCGGGGATCTACCTGCACGCGCTGTCCGAGCTGGAGAAGCGCAAGACCCTCGGGTCCACGCTGGCCGGGGAGAAGGCCAAGGAGCGGCTGAAGGCGATCGCGACGGCGCTGGCGGCCGTCCCGGCGGACGACGAGCGGCTGCCGATGCTGCGCCACCTGCTCGCCTACTACTGCGGCAAGGCCGAGTTGCCCGCGGAGGCGCTGGAGCAGTTCCGGCTGATCGGCCGCTGGTGCGGCGCCGAGGTCTGGGCCGACCAGGGCGATCCGGTGACGGCCTTCGACCTCGCGCGCGGGTTGGCCGTGAAGCTCTCGGAGGCGTCCCCGCTGCCGCCCGAGCTGCGGCCCACCAAGGACACGGATCATCACTACAACGGGTAATCATTTCAGTTCGGAGCGTGCTGACCGGCCGTCATTTGGGTGTACCGTGACCGCCAGAAGCGGATCGCCCCCGAAGAATGGGGCGAGCCCGGCAACGTGTTGACGCACGCGGCCGGGCTCTTCATACGCCGAGTGGTAAGGCCTCCACTGACGATGCTCCTGCATGCTATCGCGCCGTCGCGCGACTTCACCCAGATTGCCAACTCCTTGGTGTGGGACGACGAGTTGTCGGACTCCGCCTTTCGACTCCTTGTACGAGCCCTGGCACTGGGCCCGGCGAAGGCCCGCGCCACCACGGTGACGGCCCTCGCCGCCGGACTCTCCGGCGGGCGCGTCACCACCGATCGCGCCCGCCGCCAACTCGCCCGCGCCGGACTGCTGCACACCACCCGGCGGCGCGGCGCCGCCGGGCAGGTGCGGACCGAATCCCTGCTCTCCAGCGTGCCGTTGGGCGCGGCGGAGGCGGAACGGCTGTTCGACGGGCAGTTCGAGCGGGCGGCGCGGTCCGGCCACGGCGTCCCGCCGGATGCCGGGAAACGTAGCCGCGGGTCGTCGTCCGTCCGGTCCTCCGGCACCGCCCTCCCGGGGGTGACACCCAGGGTGAACACCTCCCCCCTCCCTCCCCCGCCGGCCCTCGAACCCGCTGTCACCTGGGGTGAGTTCACCGAGCACGGGTTCGGCGAGGGCGGGTCCACCGATGCCGAGCGGGCGCTGCTGGAGCTGCGGCGGATCGACCCCCGGCTGACCCTGGGGGCCCGCGAGGTAAGGCGGTTGGCGCCCCTGGCCGCCGAGTGGCTGGCCAGGGGCGTGAGTTCGGCCGCCCTGCGCGCCGCGCTGACCAGCGGACTGCCGGACAAGGTCAAGTCTCCTGCCGCCCTGGTGCGTTGGCGCCTGGAGGGCAAGATGCCCGCCCCGCTGGAGCCGAGCACCGTGACGGCACCCGTCTGCTGCGACTCCTGTGACCGTGCCTTCCGCCCGGTGAACGGCGAACACCGCTGCGGGGACTGCCGCACCCGCGCCGCCGCCCGCACCGCCTCCTCCACCGCCCGCACCGCGGAGCCCGCTCCCAGCACCTCGCGGCGGGTCGACTGGCGCACCCTGGTCGCCCAGATCGGCGCGGCGACGGGGTAGTGGCGGCAGGTGCAGTGGCGACAGGGTACTGGCGACGACGGCGGGCCGCTACCGCCCGAGGCCCTCCACCAGCAGCTCCGCGGCCACCGCCGCGCCGTCGGTGCGGAACGCACCGGCCACGGCCGCAGCCCGCTCACGGACCTCGGGGGCCAGCGCCACCTTGAGCGCCGCCGACAGCGACTCGGTGGTCGGCGTCGGCCCCTCGTGCTCCGCGCCGATGCCCAGGCCGACCACCCGGCCCGCGAAGTACGGCTGGTCCCCGCCCTGGGCCACCACCACCTGGGGCGCACCCGCCCAGGTCGCCGTCGTCGTGGTGCCCGCGCCACCGTGGTGCACGACGGCCGCCACCCGGCGGAACAGCGCCTGGTGGTTGACCTCACCGACGACGAAGCAGTCGTCCTGGTCGTCGGCCGACCCCAGGTCGGCCCAGCCACGGGAGATCACCGCACGGCGGCCCTGCGCGCGGACCGCCTCGACGACCGCCCGGGCGACCTCCTGCGGATCGCGCACCGGAACACTGCCGAAGCCCACGTACACCGGCGGCGCGCCCGCGTCCAGGAACTCCACCAGGTCGGCGGGGAGCGGGCGTTCGTCCGGCAGGACCCACGCGCCGGTCTGCACCACGTCCAGCTCCGCCGGCCGCTGCCACGGCGCCAGGGTCGGGTCCGTGGCCAGCCACGGCAGGTCGGTGAAGACATGGTCGCGGACGTTGTCCACGGGCGGCAGGCCGATCGACGCCCGGTGGGCGTTGACCACCTCGCCGAACACCTCCTGCGCGTCCACGGCGTCCTGCTCCCAGAGCACCCGGTTGTCGGTCACGTCCGAACGGAGCGGCCGCCCGGGGCGCGGCATCGGCGGGTGGTGCGGGGACGGCAGGCTGATCGGCTGGTAACTCGCGTACACGTAACGGACGCCCAGCTTCTCGGCCGCCGCCCGCACCCCGGCCACCGCCGGCACCAGACCGGTCGCCACCAGCACGTCGCACCCCTCGGCCACCGACATGACGCCGTCGTAGAACGCGGCCACCAGGTCGGCCGCCCGCCGGACCACACCGCCCGGTGACGGCGGCGTCCGCCCGGTCACCAGATCGCGCACCGACTGCCCGGTCGGCACCATCTCCACCCCGACCACCGCCAGCCGCCTCGCGAACTCCTCGTCCGGCGGCGCACAGACCCGCACCTGCGCGCCGCGCTCCCGCAACCGCACCGCGAGCCCGACCAGCGGCTCGACGCCCCCGCGCGAATCGTAGGCGGACAGCACCACACGCATTCAGAACTCCCCTGTGCATCGACATCGGCTTCGACCGCAGATTCTGCGTCATGACCGGGGCCTTGCCGCAAGGCCCCCCGTGCGCTATAAGTTGAGAGTGGAAAGGAGTGGGCACTCCTCCTTCGCCGCTCGTCGCAGCCGAGTTGACGGCCATTCCTTTCTCTTCTCTCCGAGGCGGAGCCGACTCGACGTGTCCGTACCGGGACACGGATTCGCACCGCGGCCATTGGCCCGCACCGGAGTTGACGGTGGCGCTGGATGGAAGGCGCGCCGACGAAGCCGTCGCTCCCGACGAGCGGGTCGCCGCCGACCTGGCGCGCGTCCTCGGTCCCGGACACCCCGAGACCTTCGCCATCCGCAGGACTCCGGACATCGTGCGCCGTGGCCGTTCCGAACGCGAGACCTCCGACGCCGGACCGTCCGCCCCGGCGTAGGCGCGCCGGGGCGGACGGTTCCCGAGGGGGCGTCAGGCGTGGGCCGCCTCGTCGCACAGGCGGCGGGCCGGTTCCGTCTGCAGCGTCGCGTGGCTGATGCCGAAGTGGTCGGCGGCGCAGCGGCGCAGGCGGGTGAGGAGGTCGGCGGGCGGGTGGGGGTCGGCGACCACGTGGGCGGTGAGGACGGGCATGCCGGAGGTGATCGTCCAGGCGTGCGGGTCGGCGGCGCGATGGCCGGGGTGAAGGTCGAGGCCGCGGACGGTGCCCTGACCGTCGCGATCACCACCGAGGCGGCCGCGATCTCGGCCCAGGAGACGACCGCCCGGCGCTCTGCGGTGGCCGCTCCCGGAATCTCCGGAAAGAATTCCGTCGCGGCTGTCGAAACGGCCGCTCCCCGTTCGACGCAGGGGTGAGAGGCGGGGAGAAGCCCCGCCCTCCCGACCGAGGAGTCACCATGCCGCGCTTCATGTCACTGATCCGTATCGACGAGCAGGACGCCCCGGACATGCAGTCGGCGGGTCCGGAGTTCGAGCAGCGGATGGGGGCGCTGTTCGAGGAGATCACCAAGGCCGGGGTGATGCTGGACACCGCCGGGCTGCTGCCGACCGCCGAGGGCACCCGGGTCACCTGGGAGGGCGGGAAGCTGAGCTTCACCGACGGGCCGTTCACCGAGACCAAGGAGGTCGTCGGCGGCTACGCCATCATGCAGTGCAAGGACAAGGCCGAGGCCCTGGAGTGGACCAAGCGGTTCCTGGAGATCCACCCGGAGAGCTGGAAGGTCGGCGCCGAGCTGCGCCAGATCGACGGGAACACCACCCCGCCGGAGGCCTGATCCCCGACCCGCCCGGCCCGCGCCCGGCCGCCGCGCCGCGTTTGCCCCGGTGCCGTCCGGCTGCTCTGATGGGTGGCCGTGACGGAGAGCAGCGCGACCGCGGCGGTCGAGGCCGTGTTCAGGATCGAGTCCCCGCGGATCATCGCCGGTGTCGCCCGCATCGTGCGGGACGTCGGCATCGCCGAGGAGATCGCCCAGGACGCGCTGGTCGCGGCGCTGGAGCAGTGGCCCGGGCAGGGCGTCCCGGACCGGCCGGGCGCGTGGCTGATGACCACCGCCAAGCACCGCGCGATCGACCTGGTCCGCCGCAGGGAGACGTACGCGCGCAAGCTCGCGGAGGTCGGCCGGACGCTGGAGGACGTGGCACCGCCGGAGCCGGCCGAGCCGGACGACATCGACGACGACCTGCTCCGGCTGATCTTCACCGCCTGCCACCCCGTGCTGTCGGCCCAGGCCCGGATCGCGCTCACCCTGCGGCTGCTGGGCGGCCTCACCACCCAGGAGATCGCCCGGGCGTTCCTCAGCACCGAACCGGCCGTCGCCCAGCGGATCGTCCGGGCCAAACGGACGCTCGCCACCGCGCGGGTGCCGTTCGAGGTCCCCCGCGGCGAGGACCGGGCGGCCCGGCTCTCGTCCGTCCTGGAGGTCGTCTACCTGATCTTCAACGAGGGTTACGCGGCCACGGCCGGCGACGACCTGCTCCGGCCGGGGCTCTGCGAGGACGCGCTGCGGCTGGCCCGGGTGCTCGCCGGGCTGGCCCCGCAGGAGCCCGAAGTCCACGGCCTGGCCGCCCTGCTGGAGTTCCAGGCGTCCCGGACGGCGGCCCGCACCGGGCCCGACGGGCAGCCGGTGCTGCTGGCCGACCAGAACCGCGCCCGCTGGGACCGGCTGCTGATCCGGCGCGGCTTCGCGGCCCTGCGGCTGGCCGGCACCGGGCCGTACGCGGTCCAGGCCGCGATCGCCGCCTGCCACGCGCGGGCCGCCCGCTACGAGGACACCGACTGGGCGATGATCGCCACGCTCTACGGGCGGCTCGCGGCGCTGACGCCGTCCCCGGTGGTCGAGCTGAACCGCGCGGTGGCGGTCTCGATGGCCCGGGGCCCGGCGGCCGGACTGGAGCTGGTGGACGCGCTGGCCGCGGAGCCGGCCCTGCGGGCGTACCACCTGCTGCCGAGCGTGCGCGGCGACCTGCTGGCGCGGCTCGGGCGTACCGAGGAGGCCCGGGCGGAGTTCGAGCGGGCGGCGTCGCTGGCCCGCAACGCGCGGGAGCGCGCCCTGCTGCTGGAGCGGGCCGCGGCCGCCGTCGCCCCCGCTACGCCCCGTCGTCCAGACGCAGCCGGGAACTGACCTCCCCGAGGCCCTCGGCCAGCACGGCGAGCTGCTCGCGGCTGAGCACGTCGATCAGCAGCTCGCGGACCAGGGCGACGTGGCCGGGCGCCGCCCGGCGCAGCATGTCCCGGCCCTCGTCGGTGAGTTCGGCGAAGACGCCCCGCACGTCGCTGGGGCACGAACGGCGCCCCACCAGGCCCATCCGCTCCAGCTGGGTGACCTGGTAGGTCAGTCCGCTCTTGGAGGTGACGAGCTTCTCCGCCAGTTCGGTCATCCGCAGCGAGCCGGCCGGGGCGGCGGAGAGGTGCACCAGGATCTCGTACTGGGTGTGCGAGAGGCCGGAGTCCTCCTTGAGCTGGCGTTCCAGCCGGCGGTTCAGGAGGTTGCTCGCGGTGACGAAGCCCCGCCAGGCGGCCATCTCGTCGTGGTCCAGCCAGCGCGGTTCGTTCAGGGAGGCCATGGAGGAAGCGTACTCCTGTTGTTCAAATTCGAACCAAGGTGTACGGTCGACGTGTCGAGGTTCAAAATTGAACTACTTTGGAAGCGAGAGAAGCCGTCATGAGCACCGCCGCCCCCGAGCGCATGCCCGCCCTCTACCTCTCGCACGGCGCACCGCCGCTCGCCGACGACCCGCTGTGGCCCGGCCAGCTGGCCGCCTGGTCCGCCGAGCTGCCCCGCCCCAAGGCCGTCCTGATGGTCTCCGCCCACTGGGAGGAGGCCCCGCTGGCCCTCGGGGCCGTCACCACCGTGCCGCTGGTCTACGACTTCTGGGGCTTCCCCGAGCACTACTACCGGGTGCGGTACGCCGCCCCCGGCGCCCCCGCGCTCGCCGAGCGGGTCCGCAAACTGCTGCGCGCCCCCGGCACGCCCGTCCAGGACATCCCGGACCGAGGGCTGGACCACGGCGCCTACGTCCCGCTGGTGGAGATGTTCCCCGAGGCGGACGTCCCCGTCCTCCAGGTCTCCATGCCCACCCTGGACCCGCAGCGGCTGCTGGAGATCGGCCGCCGGCTCGCCCCGCTGCGCGACGAGGGCGTGCTGATCGTCGGCAGCGGCTTCTTCACCCACAACCTGCGGGCGCTCAGCTCCGACGGCCGGATCAGCTCGGTGATGGCCGAGTTCGACGACTGGGGCCGCCGCGCCCTGGCCGCCGAGGACCTGGACGCGCTGCTCGACTTCGAGCGGAAGGCCCCGGCCGGGCGGCTCGCCCACCCGCGCACCGAGCACTTCGCCCCGCTGTTCGTCACCCTCGGCGCCGGCGAGGCCGACCTGGGCAGCCAGCGCAGCGTGATCGACGGGTTCTGGATGGGCCTGGCCAAGCGCTCGATCCAGCTCGGCTGACCGGCACAGCGACCGGCCCGGACCGCCCGACGCTCGATCCAGCCCGGCCGGCCGGCGGCCCGGACCGCCCGGACGGCGGGCCGTCGCGCGCGCCCACGGGACGGGCCCGGCGCACCGGGGGGAGGTGAGAGGCTGCCGCCATGAACGGTGACGACGTCCGGACCGCGCTCGGCGAACTGCGGGACACCCTCGGTCCGCACACCGGTGACGGCCCGGCCTGGGCCGCGCCGGCCGGGCCGCTGGAGTGGAGCTGCCGGGAGACGGCCGTCCACCTCGCGCACGACCTGCTCGCCTACGCCGGGCAGCTCGCCGCCCGGCCCGCCACCGGATACCTGCCGCTCGACCTCACCGTGCGGGCCGACGCCCCGCCCGAGGACGTCCTGGCGGTGGTGACGGCCTGCGGGCACCTGCTGGCCACCGCCCTGGACGCCGCGCCGCCCGACCTGCGGGCCTGGCACTACGGGCCCTGCGACCCAGCCGGGTTCGCCGCGATGGGCGTGGCCGAACTGCTGCTGCACACCCATGACATCGCCCTCGGACTCGGCCTGCCCTGGCGGCCCCCGGCCGGGCTCGGCGCGGCGGTCCTGGCCCGCCTGTTCCCCGACGCCCCGCCCGGCGGGCCCACCGCCGTCCTGCTCTGGTGCACCGGGCGCGGCGAGCTGGACGGCCGCCCGCGCAGGGCCTCGTGGAGCTGGCGGGCGGCCGTGGCCGGGGAGTGACCCCGGGAGCCAGGAGTCGGGAGCCGGGGGGCCGGGGAGCCTGGGAGCCGGCGACCGGTCAGGCGGTGGCGGCCCGCTCGGCGGCGCTGCGCTCGACGCAGAACTCGTTGCCCTCGATGTCCGCCATGGTCACCCAGCCGGTGCCGTCCGGGCGCCGCTGGTCGTCGTGGACGGTGGCGCCCAGCTCCAGCAGGCGCTCCACCTCCTCGTCCCGGGAGCGGTCCTGGGGCTGGAGGTCCAGGTGGACGCGGTTCTTCACGGTCTTGCCGTCGGGCACCCGGATGAACAGCAGCACCGCGCCCGGCGTCTCCAGGAGGGCCTCCGGGTCCCCCGGGAAGTCGTCGTCGGCCAGCTTGCCGTCCAGCACCTTCGCCCAGAACTCGCCGAGGCGGTAGGGGTCGGCGCAGTCGATCGTCACATGTCGTACCAGAGAAGCCATGGGGAGCACTCTGGACCGCCGCCCCGGCCCCCGTCCACCCGATTCGCCGCGAACCCGTCAACGGGGGCCGGGCCGAGCGGCTGTGCGGGTCAGGCCGAGCGGCTGTGCAGGTGGCCGTCCAGGGGGAACTCCGGCGAGCTGGCCCGCAGAACGCTCCCGAACCGGTAGCCGGCCTTCTCGGCCACCCGGCAGGAGGCCGCGTTGTCCACCTGGTGGAGCAGGTCGAGCCGGACCAGCCCGTCCGCCGCGAAGGCCGCGAACGCCCAGCGGGTGAGCCCCTCCAGGGCGCGCGGGGCCACGCCGCGGCCGCGGGCGGCGGCGGCCGTCCAGTAGCCCACCTCGGCCGCCGGCGCACCGGGCGCACCGCGCTTGAGCACCACGTTGGCGACCAGCTCGGCCGGCCGCCCCCCGGCGGGGCCGCCGAGGGGCGCCAGGACGGCGAAGCTGTACCGCTCGCCGGCCGCCCGGCCGCGCTCCTGCGCCTCCAGCCAGCGGGCCGCCTCGTCCAGGTCCGCCACGGGGGTACGGGTGAAGTGCCGCAGCGTCTCGTCCCGGTAGATCTCGACCAGGGCAGCCGCGTCCTCGTCCCGGAACGGGCGCAGCAGCAGGCCCTCGGCAACGGGCGATTGGGTGGCGACCGTCATCGCAGGCCCTCCCAGCCCCAGCGCGGGGTCGGCCCCGGCTCCCCGAGGTCCTCGCCGACGGGCGCCGCCGAGACGTCCCTGGCGATCTTCGTGCCCCAGTCGAAGTACTCCAGCACCCGGCGGCGCAGCAGCTCGTCCCCGGGCAGCTCCTGCCGCACGGCGGCGCCCATCAGCTCCATCCAGCGCCCGCGCTGCTCCTCGGTGATGGCGAGTCCGAGGTGCGTGCGGAGCAGCGCCTGGTGGCCGCCGAGGTCGGCGGTGAACCGGGCCGGGCCGCCGAAGACCTCGGCCAGCCAGACGGCGACGTGTTCGATGTGGGTGGTGGTGAAGTTCGCGAAGACGGGCTTCAGCACCGGGTCGGCCAGGACGCCCTCGTAGAAGGTGTTGCTGAGACGGCGGAGCGCCTCCATGCCCCCCAGCGCGTCGTACAGGCTCTCGGGCCGTTCGTCGCTCATGCGTGTTCTCCCCGTTCGGATCCGACGGCACCTTTCCGACGGCGCCTTCCGATGGCACCTTCCTAGCAGCCAGCCCGGCCCGCGACCGCCCCGGGCGGCGCCTGTTCGCGCCCGGCACAGCAAGCGGAGGCGGATGTTCCGGCCCGCCGCCCCCGCCGGTACTCCGCCCACCGCCGCCGACCGGAGCCGGGCACCCGCTTGACCTTGCCACTGGCGGCAGGGTCGGAGGGTGGACCGCATGAACGAGCACACGCAGCACCGAACGGCCACCCGCATCGTGCTGGTCACCGGCGCCGGGACGGGGATCGGCCGGGCCACCGCACACGCCTTCGCGGCCCAGGACCCGGAGGTCGAGGTGGTGGCGGTCGGACGGCGGGCCGAGCCACTGGCGGAGACCGCGCGCTACGCCCCCGGCCGGATCCACCCGCTGACCGCGGACATCACCGGCGCCGACGCCCCCGAGGCACTCGTACGCGAGGTGCTCGACCGGTACGGGCGGCTGGACGTGCTGGTGAACAACGCCGGGATCGTCCGCGGCGGCGCCCTCGGCGGGATCACCCGGGACGCGGTCGCGGACCAGCTCGCGACCAACCTGACCGCCGCCGTCCTGCTCGGCCAGGCCGCCCTGGCGCCGCTGGAGGCGAGCGGGGGCGTGATCGTCAACGTCACGACGTCCGTCGGCCAGCGCGGCTGGCCGGGCAACGCGGTGTACGCGGCGAGCAAGGCCGCACTGGAGTCGGTGACCCGCAGCTGGGCGGTGGAGCTGGCGCCGCGCGGCGTACGGGTGGTCGCGGTGGCGCCCGGGGCGATCGAGACCCCGATCGGCGAGCACTCCGGGCTCGACGCCGGACAGCGGGAGGCCGTCCGGCGGTGGCAGATCGCCCACACCCCGCTCGGGCGGATCGGCCGGCCCGCCGAGGTGGCCTGGGCGATCACGCAACTCGCCTCTCCACAGGCCTCGTTCGTCACCGGAGTAGTGTTGCCGGTGGACGGCGGTGCCGTCGTGGGGTGAGCCGGGCGGTGGTCCGGAGTGAGCCGGGCGGTGCCGTCCGGGAAGGGGCGGGGCAGCGGTGCGGATCGGCGAACTGGCCCGGGTGACCGGCAGCACGGCCCGGGCCCTGCGGCACTACGAGCAGGCCGGGCTGATCGCGTCCTCCCGCGCGGCCAACGGCTACCGGGTGTACGAGGACTCGGCGGCCGTCCGGGTCCGCAACATCCGCGGCCTGCTCGCGGCCGGGTTCACCCTGGAGGACGTCCGGCCTTTCCTGTCCTGCCTGGACGGCGACATGCTGGCCGCGCGACCCTCGGCCGGCGCGCTGCGGATCGCCCGGAACCGGCTCGCCGTCCTGGAGCGCCGGATCGCCGCCCAGACCGAGGCCCGGGACCGGCTGCTCGCCGCGCTGACGGCGGCCGGCGACGAGGCGGCGCCGGTGGCCGGCGGCGGGGCGCCGGTGGCCGGCGGCGGGGCGCCGGTGGTGGCGGGCGACCGCTGACGGCGGCGGGCGGCGGGCGCTGACACTCGCGGCCCGTCCGGGTGACACCCTTGATCAGGGGTGTGCAGCGGGCGGGCGGCGGAGGAAAGTGGGCGCATGCAGATTCCACTCACCGTGATGGACTTCCTCGACCGGGCCGAGCTGGTCTACGGCGACCGGGTCGGCATCGTCGACGAGCCGGCGCAACCCGCCGAATCCTGGGGCGAGCTGACCTACCGCCGGGTCGCCGAGCTGGCCCGGGCGCAGGCGGCCGGCCTGGACCGGCTGGGCGTCGGGCCGGGCGAACGGGTCGCGATCGTGTCGCACAACTCGGCCCGGCTGATGACCTCGCTCTACGGGGTGAGCGGACACGGCCGGGTCCTGGTACCGGTGAACTTCCGGCTGCGGGCCGAGGAGGTCTCGTACATCGTCGAGCAGAGCGGCGCCTCCGTGCTGCTGGTCGACCCCGAACTCGCCGAGCCGCTGGCCGGCGTCCGCGCCCGGCACACCTTCGTGCTCGGCACGGACAGCGACGCCCGGCTGTACGACTTCGACCGCGCGCCGCGCCGCTACGAGATCGGCGAGAACGACACCGCGACCGTCAACTACACCAGCGGAACCACCGCCCGCCCCAAGGGCGTCCAGCTCACCCACCGCAACATCTGGCTGAACTCCGTGCTGATGGGCCTGCACTTCGGTGCCGGTGACCGGGATGTCTACCTGCACACCCTGCCGATGTTCCACGCCAACGGCTGGGGCCTGCCGTTCGCCCTCACCGGGCTGGGCGCGCGGCACATCGTGCTGCGCAAGGTGGACGGCGCCGAGATCCTGCGCCGGGTCGAGCGGCACGGGGTGACCTTCCTGAGCGGCGCGCCCGCGGTGGTCCAGATGGTGCTGGACGCGGCCGCCGACTGGGACGGCCCCGTCCCCGGCCGGGACAAGGTGCGGATGATCGTGGCCGGCGCGCCGCCGCCGACCTCCGTGGTGCAGCGGGTCGAGGCCGAACTCGGCTGGGAGTTCATGCAGATCTACGGCCTGACCGAGACCTCGCCGGTGGTCACGGTGAACCGCTCGCGCGCCGAGTGGGACGAACTGCCCGCCGGTGAGCGCGCGGAGAAGCTGGTGCAGGCGGGCGCGCCGGCCCTAGGCAACCAGGTGCGGGTCGACGGCCAGGGCGAGGTGCTCGTCCGCGCCAACGTCGTGATGGACGGCTACTGGCAGCAGCCGAAGGAGACGGCGGAGGCGGTCCGGGACGGCTGGTTCCACACCGGGGACGGCGGCACCCTCACCGACGGCTACCTGACCATCTCGGACCGGAAGAAGGACGTCATCATCAGCGGCGGGGAGAACGTCTCCTCGATCGAGGTGGAGGACTGCCTCTACGACCACCCGGCGGTCGGCGAGGTCGCGGTGATCGGCGTGCCGGACGAGAAGTGGGGCGAGACGGTCAAGGCACTGGTCGTGCTCAAGCCCGGGTACGACGTCCTGGAGGCCGACCTCATCGCGCACTGCAAGCAGCGGCTGGCCGGCTACAAGTCGCCCACCTCGGTGGAGTTCCGGGACACCCTGCCGCGCACCACCACCGGGAAGCTGCAGAAGTTCCGGCTCCGCGAGCCCTACTGGGTCGAGCGCGACCGGCAGGTCAACTGACCGGTCCGGTCCGGTCCGGTCCGGGTGCCGGGCTCCCGGCCCGGCACCCGGCGCCCCCTTCCGGTGCGCGGGTGGGCGTCCCGACCGGCGGGTTCCGTGGAGTTGCGGGTGGCGGCCGCGGGCACGGCGTAGGGTGCGGGCTCGGGTTACCGGTGAGTCACTACCGAGGAGACGAGGACGCCCATGACGACGGACGGTACGGCCCCGGCGGCCGCAGCTGTGCTGACCGGCCTGCTCGACGACCTGCGGGCCGAGAGCGAGGCCCTGGACGACCTGGTGGCCCCGCTGGCGCCCGAGCAGTGGGCGACGGACACCCCCGCGCCGGGGTGGACGATCGCGCACCAGATCGCCCACCTGGCCTGGACGGACGACTGGACCACGCTCTCCGCCCGCGATCCAGAGGCCTTCGTCGCCGAGTCCGGCCGGGTCTTCGGCGAGCTGCTGGCCGCCGGGGCGGACCCGGTGGACGAGGGCGCGGCGCGCGGCGCGACGGAGGAGCCGCACGCGCTGCTGACGCGCTGGCGGGCCGGCCGGGAACGGCTCCGGTCGGCGCTGGCCGAGGCCCCGGACGGCCTCCGGCTCCCGTGGTTCGGGCCGCCGATGAAGGCCCCGTCGATGGCGACCGCCCGGCTGATGGAGACCTGGGCGCACGGGCAGGACGTCGCGGACACCCTGGGCGCGGTCCGCGAGCCGACCGCGCGGCTGCGGCACATCGCCCACCTGGGCGTACGGACCATGGGATTCGCCTTCACCCTGCACGGGCTGCCCACGCCGCAGACCCCGGTCCGGGTCGAACTGACGGCGCCGGACGGCGACTTGTGGGCTTGGGGCCCGGCGGACGCGGCGGACCGGGTGAGCGGGCCGGCCCTGGACTTCTGCCTGCTGGTGACCCAGCGCCGCCACCGGGACGACCTCGCCCTGAGCGCCACCGGCCCGACGGCCGCGGCCTGGCTGCCGATCGCCCAGGCCTTCGCCGGGAACCCGGGCAAGGGACGCCCGGCCGGCGGGTGAGACGGGCGGGTGCGACGGGCCCGCCGAACCGGCGTCGTCGTACCCGGCCCCTACCCTGGGCCGCATGACCATTCAGCGCATGGACAACGTCGGCATCGTCGTCGACGACCTCGACGCCGCCGTCGCCTTCTTCCTCGAACTCGGCATGGAGCTGGAAGGCCGGATGCCGATCGAAGGACGCTGGGCGGGCGCGGTCGTCGGGCTCGACGGCATGCGGAGCGAGATCGCGATGATGCGGATCCCGGGCGCCCCGGGCCGGCTCGAACTGGCGAAGTACCACAGCCCGGAGGCGATCACCCCCGAGCCGGAGATCACCCCGGCGAACACACGGGGTCTGCACCGCGTCATGTTCGCCGTCGACGACCTCGCGGACACCCTCGCCCGCCTCCGGCCGCACGGCGCCGAACTCGTCGGCGAAGTGACCCGCTTCGAGGACAGCTACCTGCTCTGCTACCTCCGCGGGCCGAGCGGCATCATCCTCGCGCTGGCCGAACAGCTGAGCTGACGACCGGGCCTCCGCCCACCGGGGCACCGGGTGATCGATCGTCAAATAACAACGGTGGGTGGCCAAACCACTCCTTCCGGCGATATACGGAGTTCGTCGACGAATGGTGGAATTCCCCCATGATTCGCGCTGACGCCCTGCGTACCGTTCTGGCCGGAGCCGCCTTCGCCGGTCTGCTCGCGATCGGTGGGCCGGCCGGCTCCGCCCAGGCGGCCTTCGCCCGGCCCACCGACGTGCCCGGCTCCTCCCGGGCGGAGGCCCGGGCCGGGACGGCCGCCGCCCACCGGGTGGTCACCTTCGTGGAGGAGTACAGCAGGGCGGTGCTCCACCAGAGCGGCGAGACGCCGCGCGCCGTCCGTGAGCGCTTCCTCACTCCGCACCTGAACGTCCGGCTGGACGCCTGGGCCTCCGAGCACGGGGCCGACCCGGTGTTCCGCGCCCAGAACGTGCCGTCGGAGTGGTCCGTGCAGCAGGTCGGGGAGGAGCACGGCTTCGCCTCGATCCGCTTCACCGAGTACTGGGGCGGCGGCGGCGGCCAGGAGGTCTGGTACACCGTGCGCCTGGGCGATCTGCGGATCGTCGAGCTGAACGACGCCCCCGCCTTCTGAGCCCGCCGCTCCCCCTCCAGCCCCGGCGCGGCGCAGGCGCCCCCACGACTGCGCCGCGCCGGTACCCGGGCGACCGGTGCCCCGACCACCGGCGCCCCGACGCGCCGAGCCGGGCTCGGCTACCGGGCGAGCGGGGCTCCCGGGCGGTCGTTCCCCGGCCGGGCGGCCGCGGTGGCCTCGGCCCAGGCGGAGATGCCCAGCCGGCCGGTGGTGCCGAGATCGAGGTAGGCCGGGACGACGACCGGGGGGCGGCCGGGCAGCGGGGCGATCTCCAGGAAGCGCCCGTTGTCGGCCCCCTTCGTCCCCGAGGTGACGGTGTTGCGCCAGACCAGTTGGAACGCCGCGTACTCGCCGGGCCGGAGCGTCACCGCCGTCGGCGCCGCGTCGAAGCCCTCCAGGGTCGCGATGCCGGCCGAACCCTTCTGCACGGCGATGTCGAGCGGCGCACGGTCGGCGTCGAGGACGCGGACCCCCGGTCGGCCGTTCAGCGTGTAGGGGGCGGCTCCGCAGTTGGTCAGGCGGATCGCCATCACCCGCAGGCCCATGGCGGCGTTCGCCTCCTCCGCGGCCAGCGAGACGCCCTCCGGGGAACAGGTCGGCGCCGGCACCGGGGTCGGCGTGGGGAGGGCCGCCGAGCTGGGAGTGTTCGGGGCGGTGGCCTTCGCGGAGGTCCTGCCGCCGGTCGCGCCCACGGGCCCCGGGGCTCCCCCGCCCGCGCCCGACACCTGCGTGCTGCCGCACCCCGCCAGCAGGGCCGCCCCCACGAGCAGCAGCGCCGCCCGGGCCGGCGGCGCGATTCGACGGTTTCCGTTCGGCGGCGTCGGGTTCATGCGGACGATCATGACACGAACCGTCGTCCGGACAGCCCGGGGAAGGCGCTCCGCACGACGGCGGGCGGGAACGCCGGCAGGGCGGCGCAGGCCGACACCCGGTGTCGGTACGCCGCCCTGGGACGGGGCGAGGTGCGGGAGGCGACCCGCACCGTCGTCCCGGTTACTTCGGGTCACGGTTGAACGTCGAGGTCGACCAGAAGTAGCCGAGCGCGGTGAGCGCCAGGCACCAGGCGACGGCGAGCCAGCCGTTGTAGCCGATCCCGCTGCCGAGCAGCAGGCCGCGCAGGGTCTCGATGGCCGGCGTGAACGGCTGGTACTGGGCGATCGGCTGGAACCAGCCCGGCATCGCGTCGACGGGGGTGAAGGCGCTGGAGATGAGCGGCAGCAGGATCAGCGGCATCGCGCTGTTGCTGGCGGCCTCGGCGTTCGGGCTGGCCATGCCCATCCCGACCGCGATCCAGGTGAGCGCCAGGGCGAAGAGGACGAGCAGCCCGAAGGCGGCCAGCCACTCCAGGGCGGTGGCGTCCGTGGAGCGGAAGCCGATGGCCACGGCGACCGCGCCGACCAGGACCACGCTGGCGACCGACTGCAGCACGCCGCCCACGACGTGCCCGACGAGCACCGACCCGCGGTGGATCGCCATGGTGCGGAAACGGGCGATGATGCCCTCGGACATGTCGGTGGAGACGGACACCGCGGCCCCGATGACGGTGCTGCCGATGGTCATCAGCAGGATGCCGGGGACGAGGTAGGCGATGTAGGCGGAGCGGTCGCCGCCGCCGATGCCGGCGCTCATCGTGTTGCCGAAGATGTAGACGAAGAGCAGCAGCAGCATGACCGGGGTGAGCAGCAGGTTCAGGGTGAGTGACGGGTAGCGCCGGGCGTGCAGCAGGTTGCGGCGCAGCATGGTGGCCGAGTCACGGGCGGCGAGGGTGAAGGTGCTCATCGGACGGTCTCCTTGGACTGGTTGTTCTGGGCGGGCACGCTGGAGCCGGTCAGGGCGAAGAACACGTCGTCGAGGTCGGGGGTGTGGACGGTGAGTTCGTCGGCCTCGATGCCGGTGGCGTCCAGCCGGTCGAGGACGGCGCGCAGGTCGCGCTGGCTGCCGTCGCTGGGGATCTGCAGGGCCAGGGCCTCGTCGTCGCGGGTGACGTCGTGCAGGGCGAGGGCGGCGGACCGGTAGGCCGCCGGGTCGGCGAAGCGCAGCCGCACGTGGCCGCCGGGGATGAGTCGCTTCAGCTCGTCGGCGGTGCCTTCGGCGGCGATCCGGCCGTCGTTCAGGACCGCGATGCGGTCGGCGAGTTGGTCGGCCTCCTCCAGGTACTGGGTGGTGAGGAAGACGGTCACGCCGCCGGTGACGAGTTCGCGGATGATCTGCCACATGGTGTGGCGCGAGCGCGGGTCGAGGCCGGTGGTCGGCTCGTCGAGGAAGATGACCCGCGGGCCGCCGACCAGCGTCATGGCGATGTCCAGCCGGCGCTTCATGCCGCCGGAGTAGGTGGAGGCGGGCTTCCCGGCCGCCTCCACCAGGTCGAAGCGTTCCAGGAGTTCGGCGGCGACCCGCCGCCCCTCGCGCTTGGACAGGTGGTGCAGGTCGGCCATCAGGAGCATGTTCTCCTCGCCGGTGATCAGGCCGTCGACGGCGGAGAACTGCCCGGTGACACCGATCGCGGCGCGCACCGCCTGCGGCGCGGTGGCGATGTCGTGGCCCGCCACCCGGGCCTGTCCGCCGTCGGCCCCGATCAGGGTGGAGAGGATCTTGACGACGGTGGTCTTGCCGGCCCCGTTCGGGCCGAGCAGGGAGAACACCGTTCCTTCGGGGACGGCGAGGTCGATCCCGGCGAGGACGCTCTTGTCGCCGTAGGACTTGCGCAGCCCGTTCGCCGCGATGGCCAGGTCGGTCATGAGAGGTGCTCCTTCAGAGGCTGCGAACAGTGGTGCGGGGGCTGTGAGCGGTTCAGAGGCTGCGGGCGGTTCAGAGGCTGCGGGCGGTTCAGAGGCTGCGGGCGGTGATGTCGCCGTGGGAGGTGGTGGCGCGGATGGTGAGCGCGGCGTCGGTGCCGGTGGTGTTCTGGAGGGTGTTGTGGATCCGGCCGTGGGCGGTGCCGGCGTCGAGGGTCGCGGAGACGCCGCGGGCGGCGCCGATCTCGATGGCGCCGGCGTCGGTGCGCAGGTCGAGGGTGCCGCCGGTGGCCTCGGTGATCCGCAGGTCGCCCTTGCGGGTGCTGAGCTGCGCGGAGCCGTTCAGCCGGCCGACGGTGATGTCGCCCGCGAGGAGGGTGAGGTGGGCGTTCGCGGTCTCGTCGAGCTTGACCGAGCCCTGTGCGCCGTCGAGGGTGACGTCGCCCAGGCGTCCGACGCCCCGCAGGTCGGCGGCGGCCGTCTTCGCCTGGATCCGGGAGCCGGCGGGGAGCTGGACGGTGATCTCGACGGCGCCGGACTGGCCGAGGAGGCGGTTGGCGGCCGGGGCGGCGGCGATCCGCAGGACGCCGTCGGTGTACTCGACCGTGATCCGCTCGGCGGCCTTCACGTCGGCGCCCTTGGCGGCGTTCGCGGGGAGGACCTCGACGGTGGTGTCGCTGCGGTCGGCGGCGATCAGCCGGACGCTGCCGGCGGGGATGTCGAGGACGGCGGCGATCGGGGTGGTGGTGGCGAACTTTTGCATCGTTCTTCTCCTTCTGCGGTGGCGGGCACTCGGTCGGCCCGTCGTTTCCGATGAGGGAAAAGCTACGTTGCATTCACGATGCTGGCAACACACTCGTTGCGTCAGAATCCCATCTCCGCAGGTAGTTGCGGTGATTTCATTGCAATGGTTTCGCGCCTAATGCAACGAGCTACTTTCCATTCGTTGCAATGGATTGAGAGCGAACGCTATGCTCGGCGCACTACCCACCCCGAAGGAGACCGCGATGCCCGGAGGCAGGCTCACCCAGCAGGAACGCCAGCAGATCGCGCTCGGGCTGGCCGACGGCCTCCCCTACGCCGAGATCGCCAGGCGGCTCGACCGCCCGACCTCGACCATCACGCGCGAGGTGATGCGCAACGGCGGCCCCACCGGCTACCGCGCCGACCTGGCCCAGCGCGCCACCGGGCACCGCGCCCGCCGCCGGCAGGCGGCGCCCCGGGACCCCGCGGCCGTCCCGCAGGAGCACGGCCGCGACGCCGACGCGGTGCGCGCGTACGAGGAGGTGTTCACCACCGCGATGCTGCAGTCGGGCATGCCCCAGATGATGGCCCGGGTGATGGCCTGCCTCTGCCTCACCGACTCGGGCAGCCTCACCGCGTCCGAACTCGTCCAGCGCCTCCAGGTCAGCCCGGCCTCCGTCTCCAAGGCGATCACGTTCCTCGACGCCCAGGGCTTCGTCCGCCGGGAGCGCGACGAGCGCCGCCGCGAGCGCTACCTCGTCGACAACGACATCTGGTACCAGTCGATGATCGCCAGCGCCCGCTCCACCGCCCAGATCGCCGAGACCGCACGCCAGGGCGTCGGCGTGCTCGACGCCGGCACGCCGGCCGGCGCCCGCCTCGAAAACATCGCCCGCTTCCTCGACTTCGTCTCCGAGAGCATCGCCCGGTCCGCCGAGCAGGCCCGCGAGATCCTGCACCCGCAGCCCGCGGCGGCTCCGGACGGCGCCACCGGGCCGGCGTCGGACGGCTGACCGGCCGCCGCCGGTGCCCCCGGTCAGGCGCCCAGGCGCAGCGGGGTGAGCCGGGTGGCGACCAGGTTGGTGGCCCCGCGGTCCCGTTCGACGTGGCCGTGCACCAGCAGGCCGGCCCGGTCCAGGGCGGTGCGGCGCTGGGACTCCCAGACCGGGCGGCTGCAGATCACGTTGATCAGGCCGGTCTCGTCCTCCAGGCTGAGGAACAGCACACCGCCCGCCGTCGGCGGCCGCTGGCGGTGCGTCACCAGTCCGCCGACCACCACCGCCGAGCCGGGTTCCACCCCCGGCAGCTGGGCGGCGGTCAGTGCGCCGCCGCGCTCCAGGTGCGCGCGCAGGTGCTGGACGGGGTGGCTGGTGGCGGAGGCCCCGGTGGCCCAGAGGTCGGCGATGGTCTCCTCCACCGGGGTCATCTCGGGCAGCGGCGGGGCCTCGGTGCCGGGCGTGGTGCCGGGGATCAGCGCCGTCGACACTCCGGCGAACGCTCCGGCGGCCCAGAGCGCCTGACGCCGGCCCAGCCCGAAGCAGCCGAACGCGCCCGCCGCGGCGAGGGCCTCCAGGACCGGCGCGGGCAGGCCCGTGCGCCGCGCGAAGTCCTCCAGGTCGGCGTACGGCTGCCCGGCCGCGATCGCCTCGGCCTGCGGGGTGCCGACCCCGCGCACGGTGTCCAGCCCGAGCCGGATGGCCGCCTGCGGTTTGCCGGCGGTGAGCGGCGGCTCCGGGGTCGGCCCCCGGTACGGCTCCAGGGTCGGCCGGGCCCCGCTGGCGTTGACGTCCACCCCGCGCACCCGTACGCCGTGCCGCCGGGCGTCCGAGATCAGGCTGAGCGGTGCGTAGAAGCCCATCGGCTGGTTGGCCAGCAGCGCACAGGTGAAGGCGGCCGGGTAGTGGTACTTGAGCCAGGCGCTCGCGTACACCAGGTGGGCGAAGCTGATCGCGTGGCTCTCCGGGAAGCCGTAGTTGGAGAAGGCCTCGATCTTGACGTAGACGTCCTCGGCGGTCTCCGGCGGGATGCCGCGTTCGGCCATGCCGCCCAGCAGCCGCTCGCGCAGCCGGGCGACCCGCTCGTGCGAGCGCTTGGAGCCCATCGCCTGGCGCAGCCGGTCCGCCTCGGCGGGGGTGAACCCGGCGCAGTCGATGGCCAGTTGCATCATCTGCTCCTGGAACAGCGGCACCCCGAGGGTCTTGCCGAGCGCGTTCTCCATCAACGGGTGCGGGCAGCCGGCCGGTTCGACCCCGGCCCGGCGGCGCAGGTACGGATGGACCGAGCCGCCCTGGATCGGGCCCGGGCGGATCAGCGCCACCTCGACCACCAGGTCGTAGAAGTGGTCCGGCTTGAGCCGCGGCAGGGTCGCCATCTGGGCGCGCGACTCGACCTGGAAGACACCGACCGTGTCGGCCCGGCGCAGCATCGCGTACACGCCCGCGTCGTCGACCGGGATGGTCGCCAGGTCGTAGTGCGCGCCGTGGTGTTCGGCGATCAGGTCGCAGGTGTCGTGCAGGGCGGAGAGCATACCGAGGCCCAGCAGGTCGATCTTGACCAGTCCGGCACCGGCCGTGGAGTCCTTGTCCCACTGCAGCACCGACCGCCCCGGCATCCGGGCCCACTCGGTCGGGCAGATCTCGGCGATCGGCTCCCTGGTGAGCACCATGCCGCCCGAGTGGATGCCCAGGTGGCGCGGCAGGCCGTGCAGTTGACCGGCCAGGGCGAGCACGTCGGCGGGGATGACGGCGTCCGGGCCGGGCGCGGAGCGGAAGTCGCTCTGCCGGCTGAAGGCGTCCACCTGCCCCTGCGGGTAGCCGAGCACCCGGGCCGCGTCGCGCAGCGCCAGCCGGGGCCGGTAGGTGATCACGTTGGCGACCTGGGCGGCGTGCTCGCGCCCGTAGCGGCGGTAGACGTACTGGATGACCTCCTCGCGGCGGCGGTGCTCGATGTCCAGGTCGATGTCGGGCGGACCGTCCCGGGCGACGGAGAGAAAGCGTTCGAACAGCAGCCGGTAGTGGATCGGGTCGACGGCGGTGATGCCGAGCGCGTAGCAGACCGCCGAGTTGGCCGCCGAACCCCGGCCCTGGCACCAGATGGACTCCCGGCGGCAGAAGTCGACGATGTCGTGGACGATCAGGAAGTACCCGGCCAGCTCCAGGTCCTCGATGACGTCCAGTTCCTTGCCGAGCTGCCGGCGGGCGGCCGCGTTCCCGGGCCCGAAGCGGGCCGGGCCGCCGGCGGCGACCAGCGCGCGCAGATGGCTGATCTCGGTGTGGCCGGGCGGGACGGGGAAGCCGGGCAGCTCCGGGTCGAGCCGGGTGAAGTCGAACGCACAGGCCCGGGCCAGGTCGACGGTGGCCTGCCGCACCCCCGGGAAGCGGGCCAGCCGGGCCGCCATCTCGCGGCCCGAGCGCAGGTGCGCGGTGCCGGCCGCCTGTGTCCAGCCCGCCGCGTCCTGGAGCGTCCGGCGCTCGTGCAGGGCGGCCAGGCTCTGTGCCAGCCGGCCCTGGGCCGGGCCCGCGTGGTGCGCGTTGGTGGAGGCGACGACGGGGAGGCCGAGCCGGGCCGCCAGCGCGGCGAGGGCGTCGTTGCGCAGGTCGTCGCCGGGCAGCCACTGGTCGATCAGCTCGACGTGGACGTTCTCGCGGCCGAAAGCCTCGGTGAGGGTGCGCAGCCGGCGCTCGGCCCCGTCGACGCCCCGGGAGGTGTCCGCGCGGGCCCCGCCCCCGGCGGCTCCGGCGGCCAGGGCGGCCGGCACCCGGCCGAGGCGGCAGCCGGTGAGCACCGCCCAGTGGCCGTCGTGCGCGTCGGCGAGCGCGGCGAAGTCGTACGCCGGACGGCCCTTGGCCCCGCCCGCCAGCTGGGCGGCGCCGATCGCCGCGGAGAGCCGGCGGTAGCCGGCCGGGTCGCGGGCCAGGACGAGCAGGTGCTCCACCTCCTGGTCGCGGCGCAGCGTCAACTCGGCGCCGAACACCGTGCCGACGCCCGCCTCGCGGGCCGCCTCGGCGAAGCGGACCGCGCCGTAGAGGCCGTCGTGGTCGGTGAGCGCGAGCACCTCGACGCCCAGCCGGGCGGCCTCCGCGACCAGCTCCTCGGGGTCGCTGGCACCGTCGAGGAAGCTGAAGGCCGAGTGGACGTGCAGTTCCGCCCAGGCCGGATCGCCGGTCGGCCCGGCCGGCCCGGGGCCGCGGTCCTCGGCCCGGCGGCGGATCGGCACCACCTGGCCGGCGGCCGGGCCCGGCCGGCCGCCGGCCAGGCGTCGGTGCAGCTCGCTCCAGGGGAGCGCGGGGTGGCTGGTGAATCCCATCGGGGGTTGTCGCCTTCGGTCTCTCGTTCGTGTCCTGCCCCCCTGCCGTGCTCCCCGCCGATCTCTCCCTGCCGTGCTCCCGCCGGCCTTTCCCCGCCGATCTCTCCCTGCCGTGCTCCGTCCCCGCCGCACCGTCCCCGCCGCACCGTCCCGACGCTCCGCCGCCGTGCTCCGTCAGTCGTAACCGGCCTCCAGGAACCACTCGCCGTTCTCCACCGTGAGCAGCAGCGCCCGCCCGTCCGCCACCGTGACCTGGAAGCGTGCCCGGCGGCGGGCGCGCGCCTGGTCCCACCAGTACTCGACCGCCGGCCAGGGTCCGGTCCAGCCGTCGACCACCAGGTCCCGACCGCGCACCGCGATCCGGGCCGGTCGGGCCGACACCCCCGCCCGGCCGTCCACGTTCACCGGCCGCCCGGCCGTGTCCAGCACCGCGACCGGCACCGGGGCGCGGTGCACCACGGCCGGCCAGACGTCCCGCAGCCGCCCCGGCCAGGGCGCGTCGGCCGGCGCCGCCGGGTCGTACGGCTCGCCCCACGGCACCCGGACCACCTGCTCGCCCGGTCCCCGCCCGCCGGCCGGTTCGATCCGGCGCAGCCCGGCGTGCCCGAGCACCGCCTGGACCCGGGCCACCGCCCGCTCCACCCGGTCGTCCGCGACCGCCTGCCCCCAGAGCGCCAGCTGCCGGCCCTGGTCGGGCGAGAGGTCGTCGGGTACGAGCCGCAGGGCGGTGAACCCCGCGTCGTGCGACGGCCCGCCGTCCGGCACGGCGAACGTCCCCGCGCCCTGCCAGGCCTGGAGCTGCCAGCGGACGCGCTCGGCGAGCGCCGCCGCCGACAGCCGGCCCTCGTGCCGCCAGAGCCGCGAGACGGTCCGCCCGTCCGCGCAGGCCACCTCGACGGCGACCCGCTGGCAGGTCAGACCCGCCCCGGCGAGCCGCTGGTGCAACTGCTCGGCCAGGGTGCGGGCGACGAACACCAGCGGTTCGGCGAGCGCCTCCGGCGGGTCGAAGCACTGCTCGACGGAGAGGTCCGGCCCCTCCGTACGCGGCACCAGCGGGCGCGGCTGCAGCCCCCGGGCCAGCCGGTGGGCGGCCGTGCCCGCCGGGCCGAAGCGGTCCGCGACCGCCTCGGCGGGCAGCGCGGCGAACGCCCCGACGGTGGGCAGGCCGAGCCGGTCCAGCAGCTCCGCCAGCCCCTCGTCGCCGAGCGCGGCCACCGGATAGGGGGCGAGGAACTCCGCCGTCCGGCCGGCCGGCACCAGCACCCCCGCCCGGGCTGCCAGCACGGCGGCGAACAGGCCGTCGGCGACCCCGATCCGGGCCGGCGGCACCGCGTCCGCCTCCCCGGGGCGCGCCTCGGTGTCCGGCCCGGAATCCGGGCCGGCGGGCGGCTCGGGCGGCCGGGCGAACCCGCCCGGTGCGCCGTCCCGGGCCGCGGGCGCCGCGGCGAACAGGCCGTCCACCGCCCCGGCGCGGCGCCGTGCCGCCGCACGCTCGGCCTCCGCCGGGCGCGTCCACCCGGGGGTGTCGGCGGCCCCGGGCTCCGGCGGGTGCGCCCGCCCGGCGGGCCCGGCGTGCTCGGCGTCCGCGGGATGGGCCTGCCCGGCCCGAACCTCCGGGGCCTCCTCGCCCCGGTCCGCCGCACCGGCCAGGGCGGCCGCCACCGCCCGCTGCACCTTCGCCGTCAGCGCCTCCTCGCCGCCGAAGTACCGGCTCGGGCCCTTCATCGGGATCGCGCACAGACCCGGGCGAAGCACCTCCACCCGGGGCGTGAACGCCTCGACCGCCGCGACCACCGGTTCGAACCGCCGGGTCTCCGCCTCCGGGTCCCGCTCCCGCAGCTCCAGCGCGGGGCAGAGCCGCTGGGCCAGCTTGAGCCGCTGCCCCTGCCGCACACCGGCCGACCGCGCCGCCTCCGAGCAGGCCAGGACCCGCCCGCCGGCGACCACCGCCACCGGGACGTCGCCGCCGCCGTCCGCGCTCCCTTCGACGGCCACCACCGGCCAGTCCGGGCACCAGACCACCAGCACCCGCGGCGTCCCGGGGGTCCCGGCTGCCGCAGGTGTTCCGGACGCTCCGCCGCCGGTCATCTCACACCACCGCCATTCGGTCGAGGTCCGCCCCGACCCCCGACGTCACGTCCTCCCCCGCCTCGGCGGCCTCGGCCACCGCCCGCACCTCGCCGTGCTCGTCCGGCAGCCAGAGCCGGGCGGTGCGCCCGCGCACCGCCGAGCCACGCCCCTCCACCGCCACCTCCACCTGCCGCCCGGTGAGCTGGCCGTGCCCGTCACCCAGCCCGAACCAGCGGCCGGAGCGCACCTCCAGCCGCAGTCCCGCCCCCGGCCACGGCCCGGCCACCAGCAGCACGCAGCCACTGCGCCGCAGCACGGCCGCCAGCCGGGCGGCCGGCTTGGGTGCCACCGGCCCGTCCGGACGCAGCATGATCAGCTCGACCGCCCCGGCCAGCACCGACACCACCTCGGCCCAGTGCGGCCCGGGGTCGTCCGCCACCAGCAGTCGCCGCAGGTCCAGCCCGTACCCGGCGGCCGCGGCGAGCCCGAGATCGGGCAGTCCGACCGCGGCCGCCCAGCCGCCGTCCGACCCGCGTGCCCCGGCGGCCAGCGCCAGCAGCAGCCCGGTGTCCCCGGCCCCCACCGACACCGCCGTCCCCCGCCGGAGCCCGCCCTCCGGCAGCACCGCCCCCAGCGCGGGCAGCACCGGCAGCAGCCCGCGCCGACCGTCGACCGCCTCGGTGCCGGTAGCGGCACCGAGGGCAGCCGCGGACACCACCGGGCGGAGCGGCTGCCGCTCGGCGGTGGATTCGAAAACAGATTCGAAAACGGGCACACCCCCAGGATCGAACATTCGTTCGCAAAGATTCAAGTCTGCTTGGTCCACCCCAACGGTCACTCTCCGTGTTGCCCGCCGCTCGGGGCCCCCGGACCGCCCCGGGGGCGATCACCCAGGTCGGCACGGGTGCCCCGTCGCGGCGCGGCCGCCGCGCTCCCGGCACGGCGGGGTCCGGGCACCTCACGGAACGGCCGTGTCACAACTCGCCGGGCTACCTCGTCAAAGGAGTGCAAGCCGCCGGACACCGACTTTGGAGCGCGTCATGGAAGCACGCCTGAACCCCTTCACCAACCCGGTCCTGGGCAAGGTCTTCAAGCACATCATCGCCGCGGGCAAGGCGCTCGAAGGCTCGACCCTGCCGGCCGCGACGCAGGAGCTGGTGAAGCTCCGCGCCAGCCAGATCAACGGCTGCGGCTTCTGCACCGACATGCACTTCAAGGACGCCGTGCACGCCGGAGAGTCCCCGGAGCGCCTCAACCTGGTCGCGGCCTGGCGCGAGGCCACGGTGTTCACCGAGGCCGAGCGCGCCGCCCTGGAACTCGCCGAGGAGGCCACCCGCATCGCCGATGCGGCCGGTGGCGTCTCCGACCGGGTCTGGACGAACGCCGCCCAGCACTACGACGAGGACCAGCTCGGCGCCCTGGTCGGAGTGATCACCGTCATCAACGCCTTCAACCGCGGGAACGTCATGCTCCAGATGCCCGCCGGCGACTACCGGCCCGGCCAGTTCGCCTGAGCGGGAGCACTGCCCGGAACGGCCGGATCCGGCCCCGACCGGGGTCACCAACGAGGCGGACACCCGCGCACCCGACGGGCGCGAGGTGTCCGCCTCGCCGCCTTCGCGAGCCCGGCTCCGCGACCGACGCCTTCGCCAACCGGGCGTGACCGCAGTCACGCTGATGGAGCGTCACATCCCGCCGGTGCACGTCGTCTCCCTGGCACACGAGGAAGCGACCCGCTCGACCGAGGAGGACGCACCATGGAGACCATGACCGTCGAACGCGTCATCGACGCCCCCATCGACGACGTGTTCCGCTGGCTCACCACGACCACCAACTACACGGCCTCGCCGCTGGTGCTGCGCTGCCGCCTCGCCCGGCGCGGCAGCGGGGCGCCCTACGGCGTCGGCGCCGTCCGCAACCACCTGTGGCTCATCGGCTGGTTCAGCGAGCGCATCACCCACTACGACCCCCCGTACGCCACCGAGTACGTCGTCGACCGGAGCCTGCCGCCGTCCCGTCACGAACTCGGCCGGATGACCTTCACGGAGGTCGACGGCGGCACCCACGTCCGGTGGACCACCCGCGCCGAGGTCGGCGTCCCGCTGCTCGGCGGCCAGCTCACCCGGCTGTTCGCCCGGCCGGTCATCACCCGCGCGTTCCGGAACATCCTCGACGCCGCCGCCACCGCGCTGACCACGCCTCCCGGCCGGACCCCGCCGCGGCGCTGACCACCCGTCGGTCGGAGGCGGGGTGGCAGACTGGTCCCATGATCGGACCGGACTTCAAGAAGGACCTTCAGATCTATCTGCAGGACGCCCGGGACGCCCTGCTCTGGAAGCTCGACGGGCTGTCGGAGTACGACATCCGCCGCCCGATGACGCCGACCGGCACCAACCTGCTGGGGCTGGTCAAGCACGCGACCGGCGCCGAGGCCCTCTACTTCGGAGCCACCTTCGGGCGGCCGTTCGCCGGAACGCCCCTGTGGATCACGGGCGACGCCGAGCCGAACGCCGACCTCTGGGCGACCCCCGAGGAGACCCGGGAGCAGATCGTCGACCGGTACCGCGCGGCATGGGTCCACGCGGACGCGACGATCGGGTCACTCCCGCTGGACGCCGTCGGCCGGGTGCCCTTCGGCAACCGGAGCGAACTGACGCTCCACCGGGTCCTCGTCCACATGATCGCGGAGATCCAACGCCACGCCGGCCACGCGGACATCGTCCGGGAACAGCTCGACGGCACCACCGGCCTGCGCGACGGGGACGGGAACATGGCCCCCGGCGACCGCCCCCAGTGGGAGGAGCACCACACCCGGGTCGAACAAGCAGCCCGCACGGCCGCCCAGCCCACCTGACACCCCCACCCCCCGAGCGGACCTCAGCCCGCGCCGTCCGTGCCGTGGTACTCGCTCGGCATGGAGCTGTGGTGCTCCACGGGCCGTTCGGTGCCGACTCTCGCCCACCACCAGTACGCGAGGCCGGCCACGGCGACGAGGCCGACCGGAATCAGGACCACCAGAAGCCATTCGAGCATGCCGTCTCCCCCTCCCCCGGCGGCCGACCCGGCGTGCCGCCCCCGGGAAGCGTAGGCCCACGCGCGCCACGGAGTGGCCGGCGGCGCGGCGGGGCCGCGTTGACCTGTCCCTGACCGGGACCCTAGGGTCTGGCCTGTGCAGCGATACGACTGGCTGAAGACGATTCAGCGGATGGACCCGGAGACCGAGTTCACCGAGATCTACCGGATCAGCAGCTGGTACGAGTTCCCGTGGGACACCACCCAGTCGCTCAGCTTCGCGCTCTACCGCACCTACGCCGTCCCGAGCATCGGCCGACTGCTCGCGCGGACCGGCGAGTTCACCCGCCGCGCGCAGAAGCGCTACGACGACACCGTGCTGATCCTGGAGGCCGTGGTCGAGCACGGCTTCGCCTCGGAGCAGGGCCGGGAGGCGATCCGGCGGATGAACCGGATGCACCACCGGTACGACATCTCCAACGAGGACTTCCTGTACGTGCTCGCCACCTTCGTCGTGGTGCCCAAGCGCTGGCTGGACGACTACGGCTGGCGCCCGTACTCCGAGCACGAGGTGCGGGCCACCACCAACTACTACCGCGAACTGGGCCGCCACATGGGCCTGAGCGACATCCCGGAGACGTACGACGCGTTCGAGCGGCTGCTGGACGGCTACGAGCGCGCCCACTTCGGCCACGACCGGGGCGGCCGGGAGGTCTCCGACGCCACCCTCGGCCTGATGGCCTCCTGGTACCCGGCCCCGCTGCGGCCCTCGATGCGGGTGTCCTCGATCTGCCTGCTCGACGATCCGCTGCGCGAGGCCTTCGGGTACTCCCGGCCCCCGGCCGTGCTCCGGTACGCCGTCCGCTCCGGCATGCGGCTGCGCGGGCGGCTCGTCCGCCTCCTGCCGCCGCGCCGCTCCCCGCGCCTGGCCCGCGACGGCCGGCAGGTGCGCAGTTACCCGGGCGGGTACCGGATCGCCGAGCTCGGCACCTTCGGGGACGGCGCCTTCGGGGACGGCGCCGCGCCCCGGGGCGGCTGCCCCTTCCCGCCCGCCGCGACCGGGCCGGCCGGGGGCACGGACCCGGCCGGGGGCTGACCGCCCGCCGCACCCGCTCCGCCCCGGACCGGCGCCCTCACTCGGGGACGACGAGGGTGTTCTGGCAGGCCGTCAGGAGCCAGCGCCCGTCCTCCTTGGCCATCACGTACAGCGGGCTGCCCTCCTCGCCGACCTGTTCGCCGGCGAGGGTGAGGTAGCGCTGGCGGACCTTGACCGCGGCCACGTCGGGGCGGACGAAGAGGACGTGCACCACCTCGTACTCGGCGGTGTTCCCGGAGCCGAGGAAGGCGCCCGGGAGCACCGTGCGGGTGAACGCGGCGATCTCGTCCCGCCCGGTGAGGCGCTTGCCGTGGCCGGTGGTCCAGATCGCGTCCTCGCGGAAGAGACTGACGAACTCCTCCACGAGTTCGTTGACCTGGGCGTACTGGAGGGCGGCGACGACCCGCCCGACGGCCTCGGTCTCAACGGCGATGTCGGCCTCGGCGCCGATCCGGGCATCGGCCTCGACGGCCGTGGTGTTCGTGTTCATGATGACCATGATTGACCTTCAAGCCGACTTGAGGTCAAGCCTTTTGGGCCGCAGGCTCCACCCCGGCCCTGACCTGCCCGGCGCTCGCGCCGTAGGCGGTGACGGCGGTCAGGGGCAGTGCGACGTGGCCGATGCCGGTGCCGAGCCGGGTGAGCGCGGTGGCGGTGAACAGGGCGCGGAAGCCGGGTGTCCGCCAGAGTGATCCGGCGCTCCTGGCCCGTTCGTCCGGTCGGCGGGCACGGCGGGCACGGCGGGCACGGCGGGCACGGCGGGCACGGCGGGCAGAGCGGGCACGGGGGTCGCCCGGGCGTCCGGGGCGGCCGTGACCGCCCGTTCCCGGGTCGGCCGCGGACGGGTCAGGAGGACCCCGGCCAGCACCACGGCCATTCCCGTGACACCCCTCGGGCTCAACGGCTCGTCGAGCACGAGCGCGCCGAGCCCGGTGGAGACGACGGGCAGCAGGTAGCCGACGGTGGCTGCCGCGGTGGCGCCCTCGGTGGCGATGAGCCGGTAGTTGAGGTGGAAGGTGAGCCCGGTGGAGAGCACCCCGAGCACGGTCACCGCCGCGAGCGCCCGGACGTTGAACCCGTCGGTGGCACCGGCGGCGGCCGGCAGCGCCAGCGAGCCGAGCCCGGCCGCCACGGTGAGCTGGGCGGCGGAGAGGGCGAGCGGGGCGGTACCGGTGCCGGTGAGCACGCGGCCCATGTAGGTGAACGCCACCGCGTAGCTCGCGGCCGCGCCCAGCAGGGCGAGCACGCCCCAGCCGGGGGCGCCGCCGTGCTGGTGCGCCGGCCCCGCGTCGCCCTGCCACGGCGAGAAGATCACCAGCACCCCCGCGAAGCCGAGCAGCAGACCGCCGAGGCGCCTCGGGTGCCACCCGCGTTCCGTCCCGAGCGCCAGGCCGATCAGCAGCGACCAGAGCGGGGTCGTCGCGTTGAGCACCCCGGCGGGCCCCGAGCCGACGGTCCGCATGCCCAGGGCGGCCAGGAAGAAGGGCAGCACGTTGCAGAACAGGGCGGCCACGGCGAGCCGGAGCCAGACCGCGGCGCCGCGCGGCAGCCGCTGCCGGGCGGAACGGGCGAGGAGCAGCAGCACCGCGGCCCCGAGGGCGGAGCGCAGCACGGTGATCTGCAGCGGGGTCAGCCCGTTCCGGAGCGCGAGTTCGGTCCACAGGAAGCCCGATCCCCAGAGCAGGGCGAGCACGGCCATCCGCAGCACGGGACACCTGCCTTTCGTCGGTCGGCCTCCCGACCGGGAGGCCGGGAGCGCCGAAGCGCCGGGAGCGCCGAAGCGCCGGGAGCGCCGGGAGCGCCGGAAGCGCCGGGAGCGCCGGGAGCGCCGGAAGGAACGCTGCCCGCCCGGACCCGACAGGACAAGTGAAAAGTTCTTCAGCACGTTTAAGCTGGACTACATGCTCGATGTGCGACGTCTACAGGTGCTCCGCGCGGTGGTCACCGGCGGCTCGGTGAGCGCGGCCGCCACCGCGCTCGGCTACACGCCGTCCGCCGTCAGCCAGCAGGTGGCGGCGCTGGAGAAGCAGACCGGGACGGCGCTGCTCGAACGCGCCGGGCGCGGCGTGCGGCCGACCGCCGCCGGGCGGCTGCTCGCCGAGCACGCCGCCGTCATCGAACGGCAGGTGGCCGAGGCCGGCACGGCGCTCGCCGATCTGCTGGCCGGGCGCAGCGGCTCCCTGACGGTCCGCTACTTCGCCACGGCGGGAGCCGCCCTGGTGGCGCCCGCCGTCGCGGCCTTCCGCCGCGAGCACCCGGGGGTGCGGCTCGACCTGGGGATGACCGACCCCGAGGACCCGCTGGAGGACGTCCTCCGGGGGCGGGCGGATGTGGCGGTGGTGGTCCGGCCGCACGGGGGCGAGCACCCCGGGCTGCGCCTCGTCCCCCTGCTCGACGACCCGTACCGCGCCGTCCTGCCGAGGGGCCACCGGCTCGGTGCGAGGCGCGTCCTCGACCTGGCCGACCTGGCCGGTGAGCCCTGGGTCGGCAGCGAGCGGACCGGCCCCTGTCTCGACACCGTCCTGGACGCCTGCGCCGAGGCCGGGTTCCGCCCCGGCTTCGTGGTGGACAGCGAGGACTACCCGACCGCCCAGGGCTTCGTCGCGGCCGGGCTCGGGGTCGCCCTGGTCCCGCTCCTGGGCCTCGCCCGGCGCCACCCCGGTGTGACCGTCCGCAGGCTCCGCGCCCCGGAGCCGGTCCGCGCCGTGCACGCCGCCGTCCGCACCACCGCCTGGGGGCAGCCCGCCCTCGCCCAGCTGCTCGCCTCCCTCCGGGAGGCGGCCCGGGCGGCACGGGTCTGACCGGTGGCACGAGCGCCGGGACAGTCTTGTCAGGGCCACGCCATCAACTCGGTGCAGGGGTCTCCCCCGGCGGTGCGACCGTCATTTAGGCTGGTGAGGTGCTCATACTCGTTCGCCGTCGCCACGTGGACCTGCTCCGCGTGACGAGCATGTCCTGTCGACGCTCCAGCTGAACCTCGCGCCTCCCACCCTCATGCGCGGCCCCAGGCGGCCGCGTCCCCCCTCCTGACCCCCGGAGCACCCGCCGCACCAGGCGCGGCCCCGGCATCCCCGGTCGATCACCGGGACAGGCCAGGACGAGACCCAGCGGATGTCACCCATGACGCAGCAGCACTCCTCCAGCACCCCCTCCGCCGCCCCCGCGGACGCCCTCCCGGTAATCGACCTCTCGCTCGCCGACGGCAGCGCCGACGACCGGCTCCGCCTGCACGACGACCTGCGGAAGGCGGCCACCGGCGTCGGCTTCTTCCAGCTCGTCGGCCACGGCGTCACCCCGGCCGAGACGGCCGCCCTGATCGACGCGATGCGGGCGTTCTTCGCCCTGCCGGAGGCCGACCGGCTCGCCGTGAGCAACCTCAACTCCCCGCACTTCCGCGGTTACACCCGCACCGGGCACGAGCTCACCGGCGGCAGCCAGGACTGGCGGGACCAGCTGGACATCGGGGCCGAGCTGCCCCCGCACGTCCCGGAGCGGGGCGAGCCCCCGTACTGGTGGCTGGAGGGCCCGAACCAGTGGCCCGCCGCGCTCCCCGAGCTGCGGACCGCCGCGCTCGGCTGGATCGACCGCCTCGGCGCGGTCGCCCAGCGGCTGCTGCACGAACTCCTCGCCTCGATCGGCGCCGCTCCCGACTTCTACGACTACGCCTTCGCCGGCCACCCGCACCTGCGGCTGAAGCTGGTCCGCTACCCCGGCACCGCGCCCGACGGCGCCGGCCAGGGCGTCGGCGCGCACAAGGACTACGGATTCATCACCCTCCTGCTCCAGGACACCGTCGGCGGCCTCCAGGTCGAGCGCGCGGACGGCAGCTTCCTGGAGGTGCCGCCGATGGAGGGCGCCTTCGTGGTCAACCTGGGCGAGCTGCTGGAGGTCGCCACCGACGGCTACCTCAAGGCCACCAACCACCGCGTGGTCAGCCCGGCCGGCGCCCGCGAGCGCTTCTCCATCCCGTTCTTCTACAACCCGCGCCTCGACGCCCACATCGAGCCGCTCGACTTCCCCCTCGCGCACCACGCCCCGGGCGCCACCCAGGACCCGGGCAACCCGCTCTTCGCCGAGTTCGGCCTCAACGAGTGGAAGGGCTACACCCGCGCCCACCCCGAGGTCACCCGCCGCCACCACCCCGACCTCGCCGACGCCGGCTCGCGCTGACCCCCGGCGGGTTCGGCCGCGACGAGGGGTAGGGCTACGCCCGCGCCCACCACCCCGGTCTCGCCGATCCCTCGGCCGCACCGGCGGACACCGCCCCCGGGCCCCGCTCCCGCGCCGACGGCGCCGGGCGGGGCCCTGGGCGTGCCGGGCACCGCCGGTGGACCGGGTCGCCCGGCACTGTCACACTGCTGCTGTCACAGCAGTGGTGCAACAGAGGCGGAGGTGGCGGATGGGGGCGCGGGAGGGTGTCGAGATCCGGCTGACGGTGGACGAGCTGGCGGCGCGGGCGGGAGTGACCGTGCGCACGGTGCGGTTCTATGGGACGAAGGGGCTGCTGCCGCCGCCGGAGCTGGGACCGCGCCGGGTCGGCTGGTACGGGGCGGAGCACCTGGACCGGCTCGGGCTGATCGAGGAGCTGCAGCGGCAGGGCCTGACGCTGGCGGCGATCGAGCGCTACCTGGCCTGGCTGCCGCAGGACAGCACACCGCTGGACCTGGCCATCCACCGGGCGCTGGTGGCGTCCTGGACGCCGGAGACGGCGGAGGAGCTGAGCCGCGGGCAGTTGGAGCGGCGGGCCGGGCGGGCACTCTCGCCCGCGCAGCTGGAACGGCTGGCGGCGATGGGCGCGCTGGAGCGGACGCCCGACCCGGAGGTGTTCCGGGTGGACCCGGGGCTGCTGCCGCTCGGGGTGCGGATCCTGGACGTGCCGATCCCGCTGGAGACCCTGCTGGCCGCGCGCGCGGTGGTGCTGGAGCACAGCCGGGCGACGGCGCACGAGTTGCAGCGGCTGTTCCGCGAGACGGTCTGGAAGCCGTACCGGGAGAGCGAGCCCGCGCCGGCCGAGCTGGAGCGGATGAAGGAACTCACCGACCACATCCAGCCGATGGTGGCGCAGGCCCTGGTGACCGCGTTCCAGCGGTCGCTGCGGGAGGAGCTGGGCGAGGCGGCGCGCTCCGTGGAGGACGCCGCCCCGCCCGGCTGACCGACCGGCCGTCAGTCGGAGAAGGTCCGGCCCTCGGCGGCGACCCGCTCCAGCAGGGCCGGCGGCGCGAACCGCTCGCCGTAGGCGGCGGCGAGTTCCCGGGCGCGGGCCGCGAAGCCCGCCGGGCCGCCCTCGTACCCGTTGATGTACTGGAAGACGCCGCCCGTCCAGGCCGGGAAGCCGATGCCGAGGATGGAGCCCACGTTGGCGTCGGCGACCGAGGTCAGCACGCCCTCCTCCAGGCAGCGGACCGAGTCCAGCGCCTCGCTGAAGAGCATCCGCTCCTTGAGGTCCTCGAAGGGGACGGCGCTCCCGGCCGCACCCTCGGCCGAGGTGAAGTGCTCGCGCAGGCCCGGCCAGAGCCTGCCGCGCCGGCCGTCCTCGCCGTACTCGTAGAAGCCGGCGCCGCCGCTGCGGCCGGGGCGGCCGAACTCGTCGACCATCCGGTCCACCACCGCGTCCGCCGGGTGGGCGGTCCAGCTGCCGCCGGCCTCCTCGACCGCGCGCCGGTACTCGTCGCGGATCTTGCGCGGCAGCGTCAGCGTCAGCTCGTCCAGCAGCGAGAGCACCTTGGCGGGGTAGCCCGCCTGGGCGGCGGCCTGCTCGACGGTGGCCGGGTCGACGCCCTCGCCGACCATCGCCACGCCCTCGTTGATGAACTGGCCGATCACCCGGGAGGTGAAGAAGCCGCGCGAGTCGTTGACCACGATCGGCGTCCGGTCGATCTGCCGGACCAGGTCGAAGGCGCGGGCGAGCGCCTCGTCGCCGGTCTGCGGACCGCGGATGATCTCCACCAGCCGCATCTTGTCGACCGGCGAGAAGAAGTGCAGGCCGATGAAGTCGGCGGTGCGCCCGACGCCCTCGGCGAGCAGGCCGATCGGCAGGGTGGAGGTGTTGGAGCAGAGCAGCGCGTCCGGCGCCACCACGCCCTCGATCTCCTGGAACACCTTCCGCTTGAGCTCGGGGTTCTCGAAGACCGCCTCGATCACGGCGTCGCAGCCGGCCAGGTCGGCGGCCTCGGCGGTGGGGGTGATCCGGGCGAGCAGCTCCTCGCGCTGCGCCTCGGTGGCCCGGCCGCGCGCCACCGCCTTGTCCAGCAGGCCGGCGGAGTACGCCTTCCCGCGCTCGGCGGCCTCGGTGCTGACGTCCTTCAGCAGCACCTCGATGCCGGCCTTGGCACAGGTGTAGGCGATCCCGGCGCCCATCATGCCCGCGCCGAGCACGGCGACCCTGCGCACCGTCCGCTTCTCGACGCCCTGCGGCCGGCCGGCGCCGGAGTTGACCGCCTGCATGTCGAAGAAGAGCGCCTGGATCATGTTCTTGCTGGTCTGCCCGCAGGCCAGCTCGGTGAAGTAGCGGGCCTCGATCACCATCGCGGTGTCGACGTCCACCTGGGCGCCCTCGACCGCCGCCGCCAGCACGTTGCGCGGCGCCGGGTAGGGCGCGCCGGCCAGCTGCTTGCGCAGGTTGGACGGGAAGGCCGGCAGGTTGGCGGCCAGCGCCGGGGTGGCCGGGGTGCCTCCGGGGATCCGGTACCCCTTGACGTCCCAGGGCTGGACGGCGGTCGGGTTGGCCTCGATCCAGGCGCGCGCCCGGGTGGTCAACTCCTCCGGGGTGTCCACCAGTTCGTGGACCAGGCCGTGCTGGAGCGCCTGCTCCGGGCGGTACTGGCGGCCCTGCAGGAGCACCTTCAGCAGGGCGTCGGTGATGCCGAAGAGCCGCACCGTGCGAACGACCCCGCCGCCACCGGGCAGCAGGCCGAGGGTGACCTCGGGCAGGCCGATCCGGCTGGCCGGGGCGGTCAGCGCGATCCGGTGGTGGCAGGCGAGGGCGATCTCCAGACCGCCGCCGAGCGCGCTGCCGTTGAGGGCGGCGACCACCGGCTTGCCGAGCGTCTCCAGCCGGCGCAGCGCCCGCTTGATCCGCATCGACTTCTCGAAGACGGCGGCGGCGTCCTCGGGGCGGGCGGCGGACAGCATCCGGAGGTCCCCACCGGCGAAGAAGGTCTTCTTCGCCGAGGTGACCACGACGCCGCGCAGGTCGTCGCCGAGGGCGGCGAGGCGCTCGACGGTGGCGTCGAAGTCGGCCGTGAAGGCCTCGTTCATGGTGTTCACGGACTGGGTGGGATCGTCGAGGACGAGGGTGACCACGCCGTCCTGGTCCTGCTCCCAGCGGATGGTGGTGGTGTCGCTCATGGGGTTGGGGTCTCCTGTGAGGGCCGGGACAAGGGGGGTGCCGCGCGCACCGCGCCACGGGAAGGGGCGGCGGCGGGCCGCCGGAGGCTCAGACGCGCTCGACGACGGTGGCGATGCCCATCCCGCCGCCGACGCAGAGGGTGACCAGGCCGTAGCGCAGCTCGCGACGCTCCAGCTCGTCGACCAGGGTGCCGAGGAGCATCGCGCCGGTGGCGCCGAGCGGGTGGCCGAGGGCGATCGCGCCGCCGTTGACGTTCACCTGGTCCGGGCGGAAGCCGAGCTCGCGGACGAAGCGCAGGGCGACGGCGGCGAAGGCCTCGTTGATCTCGACCAGGTCGATGTCGGCGGCGGTCAGCCCGGCCTTGGCGAGCGCCTTGCGGGTGGCGGGGGCCGGCCCGGTGAGCATGATCGTGGGCTCGGAGCCGGAGACGGCGGCCGAGACGATCCGGGCGCGCGGGCGCAGGCCGTACCGCTCGCCGATGCCGCGGTTGCCGATCGCGACCAGGGCCGCGCCGTCCACGATGCCGGAGGAGTTGCCGGCGTGGTGCACGTGGTCGATGGCCTCGACCCAGTGGTACTTCTGCAGGGCGACCGCGTCGAAGCCGCCGGCCTCGCCGATGCCGGCGAAGGAGGGCTTGAGGCCCGCCAGGGTCTCCACGGTGGTGCCGGGGCGGATGAACTCGTCGCGGTCCAGCACCACCAGGCCGTTGCGGTCGCGGACCGGGACGACCGAGCGGTCGAACAGGCCGTCGGCCTGGGCCTTGGCGGCCCGGGCCTGCGACTCGGCGGCGAAGGCGTCCACGTCGGTGCGGGAGAGGCCCTCGATGGTGGCGATCAGGTCGGCGCCGATGCCCTGCGGGACGAAGTGGTTCTCGTAGTTGGTCATCGGGTCCATCGCCCAGGCACCGCCGTCGGAGCCCATCCTCACCCGGGACATCGACTCGACGCCGCCGGCCAGGATGAGGTCCTCCCAGCCCGAACGGACCTTGGCGGCCGCCAGGTTGACCGCCTCCAGGCCGGAGGCGCAGAAGCGGTTCTCCTGGACGCCGGCCACCGAGTCGGGCAGGCCGGCGGTGATGGCGGCGATCCGGGCGATGTCGGAGCCCTGGTCGCCGATCGGGCTGACCACGCCGAGCACGATGTCGTCGACCGCCGCCGGGTCCAGCTCGGGGAAGCGGCGGCGCAGTTCGTGGATCAGGCCGACGACCAGGTCGATCGGCTTGGTGCCGTGCAGTGAGCCGTTGGCCTTGCCCCGGCCGCGCGGGGTGCGGATCGCGTCGTAGACGTACGCTTCGGTGGTCACGGTGGATTGCCTTTCGGGGGTCTGACCGGGCGGGGGGGTGGGAGGGTTCGGGAGGGGCCGGGGCGGGAGTTCCGCGGTCTGGCGGGCGCTTCGCCGGGCGGGCGGGGGGCGGGGACCGGGGTCAGCCCAGCAGGGAGCGCCCGACGATCTCCTTCATGATCTCGGTGGTCCCGCCGTAGATGGTCTGGATCCGGCCGTCGGTGAACGCGCGGGCGACCGGGTACTCGGTCATGTACCCGTAGCCGCCGTGGAGTTGGAGGCAGCGGTCGGCCGTGCGCTTCTGCAGTTCGGTGGCCCACCACTTGGCCATCGAGGCGTCCGCCGGGGTGAGCGCGTAGCGGTTGTGCTCGGTGATGCAGCGGTCCACGAAGGCCCGGGTGACCGCGCACTCGGTGGCCATCTCGGCGATCTCGAACCGGACGTGCTGGAGCTTGGCGAGCGGCCGGCCGAACGCCTCGCGCTGCTTCACGTACTCGGTGGTGATCTCGACCAGGTACTCGGCGCCGGCGATCGCGGCGGCCGCGATGGTGAGCCGCTCCTGCGCGAGGTTCCGCATCAGGTAGAGGAAGCCCTGGTGCTCCTCGCCGAGCAGGTTCGCCTTGGGGACGCGGACGTCCTCGAAGAACAACTCGGCGGTGTCCTGGGCCTTCTGGCCGATCTTGTCGAGGTTGCGGCCGCGCTCGAAGCCGGGCGTCCCGCGCTCGACCACCAGCAGGCTCAGGCCGCGCGAACCGCCCTCGGGGGTGGTCCTGGCGACCACGACCACCAGGTCGGCCAGGATGCCGTTGGAGATGAAGGTCTTGGCACCGTTGAGCAGGTAGTGGTCGCCCTGGTCCACGGCGTGGGTGCGGATGCCCTGGAGGTCGGAGCCGGTGCCGGGTTCGGTCATCGCGATGGCGGTGATCAGCTCGCCGCTGCAGAACCCGGGCAGCCAGCGGCGCTTCTGCTCGTCGGTGGCGAGCGAGGTGAGGTACGGGCCGATGATGTCGTTGTGCAGGCCGAGCGCCAGGCCGGAGGCGCCCGCCCGGGCGAACTCCTCGGCGAGCACGGCGGCGTAGCGGAAGTCGGCGGCGCCCCCGCCGCCGTACTCCTCGGGGACGGCGAGCCCGAGCAGCCCCTGTCGGCCGGCGGCCAGCCAGGCGGAGCGGTCCACGATGCCGGCCCGCTCCCAGCGGTCGTAGTGCGGCAGCACCTCCTTGGCGAGGAAGGACCGGACGGTCGCCCGGAAGTCCTCGTGCTCCTCGGTGTAGATGTCGCGTTCCACGGCAAGCTCCTTAACGGGCCTCGGAGTCCAGGGAATTCGGGGGATCCGGGGACTCGGGGACGTCCGGGGAATCCGGGACGGCCCGGTCGGCAGGGACGGCGGGGACAGACGGCTCAGCAGGGACAGCCGGCTCAGCAGGGGTAGCGGGCTCAGCCGGGGCAGCGGGCTCAGCGGTCTCAGCAGGTGAGTCCGGCGGGGCCAGCAGGGCGGGCACGCCCCAGTCGCGGGCCACCTCGTCGGTGTCGGCGCCCGGCCGGGCCGGCGGGCGGCGCAGCGTGCCGGGGGTGGCGGAGAACCGGGGCGCGGGCGCCGGCTGGGTGACGCCGTCCGCCTCGACGTACGTCCCCCGGGCCACCAGGTGCCCGTACGAGGCAGCCTGATGCATGGTCAGGACCGGCTCCACACAGGCGTCGGAGCCGGCGAAGACGGCCTCCCACTCGGCGCGGGTACGGGTGGCGAAGCGGGCCGAGATCCGCGCCCGCAGTTCGGGCCAGCGGGCCACCTCGTACTGGCCCGGGGCGTCCGGACCGAGCTCCAGCAGCCGGGCGAACTCGGCGTAGAACCGCGGCTCCAGCGCGCCGACGGCGAGGTCGCCGCCGTCCTTGGCCCGGTACACGGCGTAGCAGGGCGCACCGCCGTCGAGCAGGTTCACGCCGCGCCGGTCCTGCCACTGCCCGGCCGCGAGCAGCCCCCAGAGCACGGTGGTGAGGTGGGCGGCGCCGTCCACGATGGCGGCGTCGACGACCTGGCCGGCGCCGGTCGCACCGGCGTGGTGGAGGGCCGCGAGCAGACCGACGACCAGGTAGAGCGAGCCGCCGGCGTAGTCGCCGAGCAGGTTGGCGGGGACGGCGGGCGGCTGCTCGGGCGATCCGATCAGGCCGAGCACCCCGGCCACCGCCGCGTACCCGATGTCGTGGCCGGCCCGGGCGGCCAGCGGTCCGTCCTGACCCCAGCCGGTCATCCGACCGTAGACCAGGGCGGGGTTGCGGGCGAGACAGGCCTCGGGGCCGACGCCGAGGCGTTCGGCGACTCCGGGGCGGTAGCCCTCGATCAGCAGGTGGGCGCGTTCGACCAGGTCGAGCACCTGCGCGGGCCCGCCGGGGGACTTGAGGTCGACCAGCACCGAGCGCTTGTTGCGGTTGGTGACGTCGTAGGCCGGGTCCTGGGAGAGCGGTGAGGGGTCGGGCCGGTCCACCCGGACCACGTCGGCCCCGAGGTCGGCCAACAGCATGCCCGCGAACGGCCCGGGGCCGATCCCCGCGAGCTCGACCACCCGGACCCCGGCCAGCGGGCCGGGACTGCTCGGGTCACGCACTGGCGACCGCCCCCTCGGGGTTTGACAGTAAAGCTGTAACACTCGCGATGATAGGGAAGCGACCCGCCGGTAACAAGACCCTTCGCCCGTCGACACAGCCCTGACGAATCCCTGACACGGAGGGCGCAACCGGGGTGACGGAGGGTGCGTCGGTACACCTACGGGCGGGCCTGTACGGTCGCCCTGTTGTCGGAGTGGTTCTGATCTCTCGTCAGAGGAAAGGAAGCAGACGCACATGGCCTCCCCAGGGTTCACCACCGGGCCGGTCCAGCCGGCCTCCCCGCCGGGCGCACCGCGCAGCCCGTCGCCGGACACCGTCATCCCGATCTCGGCACCGGGCACGTCCCCGTTCGCGGCCGGGCCCACCCCGAACCCCTCCCCCGGCCCGCCGCCGTCCGCCCCCACCACCCGGCTGGACCGGCCGCACGAGCTCAACGCCTCGGCCGGCATCGCCCGGCAGATCGCCACCGACCTCGACAGCGCCAACGGCAAGGGTGGCAACAACCTCGCCGAGCACGCGACCACCGCCGCCACCAGGATCCGCGGCTTCTCCTTCGGCAGCGCCCTCACCGGCTCGACCGAGCGCTGGCTGCAGCAGTGCAAGACCCTGCACGACAAGCTGACCGGCACCGCCGACAACCTCGACACCACCCAGCGCACCTACCAGGCGAACGAGCACGCCACCGCCGGCCAGTTCGGCCACTGAGCCCCCCGGCCCCGAGAACCGAGAACCGACAGAGGAGCCCCAGCGGCATGGTGTCCTTCAGGGAACTGCACGAGGCCGACTTCTCCGGCGTCACCGAGGCGGCCGAGGCCTGGACCAACATGGCCAAGGCGCTCAGCTCGCTCGACGCCCGAGTCGGCACAGACCTCACCAACACCCCGCAGCGGGCGGGCTGGCAGGGCGCGGCCGCCGACGACGCGGGCCGCACCCTCAAAACCATCGACACCGACTTCACCCAGGCCTCCGGCGTCGCCACCGCCCTCGCCGCGATCATCCGCGACGCGGCGTCGGACTTCACCGCGGCCCGCAAGGACCTGGATGCGGCGCTCCACGACGCGGAGCGCCAGCAGCTCACCGTCGCCGCCGACGGCACGGTCGGCTGGCCGCCGATGCCGACCGACTCCACCTCGCACAACGACTGGCCAACGCCGAGCTCGACACCAAGGCCCAGGGCGACCTCAGCAAGAACTACTCCGCGGGTGAGGAGCAGCTCAAGTCCATGATCGAGTACAAGGCGGTGCTGTCGGGCGTCTCCCAACGGGACGTCGACGCCACCGGCGGCGTGACCCAACAGCTCATGGAGGGCGTCACCCAGAACTACTCGACGGCGATCGACCGCACCTACAACGGTGCGCTCGGCAGGGGGTGAGGACGCCATGACGGCCGAACAGGACCGCGCGGACGGGAGCACGGAGCGGACCGCGGGCGCGCTGCGCCGCACCGACGAGGCCCTCACCCGGCGCGGCTTCACCACCCGGCGGCTGCGCCTGCGGGCGGCGGCCGTGATCGTGGCGATCACGGCCGCCGCCTCGGGGGTGCTGCTGTACGAACTGACGAACGCGCTGGGGCCGGACACGGTCTGCGGTGGCGCCGCGACGGCGGACGAGGTGCACACCGCGTTGGGGCCCGGGCGGATCAGCGAGGAGAAGAGCGGCGGCTGGTCGCCCGGCGCCTACGACCGGACCGCTGCCTGCCGGGTGACGGTCTCGTACGGGCTGTTCGGCCCGACCGGCCGGTCCGCGGCGCTCGCCCTCGCGCTCCCCCAGGACGAGGTCACGCCGCCGACAGCACCGGAGGCCCGGCTGTTCGCCGGTGGCTCCACCGGCGCCGTGCTGGATTCCCGTGCCTGGGCGCTGCTCCCGGACGGCTGTCCCAAGGCCATGCGGGCCGAGGTCCGGCTGCTCGGGTCGGACGACACGGTCGGCGGCCGCGCCGCTGGGATGGCGGCGCTGGCCGTGGCGTTCGCCAACACCGCCGCCGAGAGCAAGGGGTGCGGTGGCGGGCTCCCCGCCCCGTCCGGCCTGTCCGCCGCGGCGACCCCGCAACCGGCCGACCTCGGCAACGTCTGCGGCCTGCCCGGCATGGCGCCGGCCCGGGACCCACAGGCCGGCGAGGGGTACCGGCAGACGGTGACCGCCGGGTTCGCCCCGGTCTGGTCCTGTGCGATCTCCTCCCCGAGCGGCCTGAACACTCAGGCCTCCTTCACGATCACCACCGACCCCCGGGTCAGCGCGCTGGACCCGCAGGACGCGCGTACGGAGGCCTACGGGCGCGCCCGGTGGATCGGGTCCTCGGGCGAGAACGTGGTCGCCACGTGCCAGGGCAAGTCCACCTACTTCCACCTGGACCGGAAGTACAGCCCCGGGGTGGCCGGCAGCGGGCTCTTCCCCGACACCGCCGACCTCTGGCGGCAGTTCCTCGTCGCCGGCGGCAAGGCGGTCGGCTGCGAGCCGATCATCCCGTAGCCCGTCCGCGGCCGGCCGGCCCGGGTCTCCGGGGAGGACACCCGGGCCGGCCGGCTCCCCCTGGCGGGGGAGGCGGATCGTGTGGTGGGAGGAGGCGCCGGCGCTCCCGCCCGCGGGAGGGTGGGGGGCATGACCACAACGATCTCCGCCGGCGGGGTCGCCGTGGCCGGGCAGGCGGTGCCGGACCCCCCGGGCACCGGGACCGCTGACGTAGAGTCGGCCGGGTGATCACGGGGGTGGGCGCGGGCGGCACCGCGCGGCGGATCGGCGGTGCGCTGCTGGGCCGGCGGGCCCGGCTGCGCTGGGTGCACCTGGTGCTCGGCGGCGCCCTGCTGATGCCGTACTGGATGCTCTCGACCGTCCTGCTCGGGGCGCTCGACCCGGCGCACGGCTCCGTGGTCCAGGTCCTCCTCTACTTCGCCGCGCTCGCCCTCTCGCTGCCGATGGCCGCCGTCACCGCCCTGGTGCCGACGGTCCGGTCGCTGGAGGGGGCGGCGGCACGGGCGCTCTGCGCGCCGGAGCGGGCCGAGGAGGTCTCCGCCGGGCCGGCCAGGTCCTGGGCCGCCAGGCGCCGGAGCGCCACCTGGTACGTGCTGCACGTGCTGTTCGGCGGGATCGTCAGCGGGATGACGCTGGCCGGGACGCCGTTCGCGGTGGTGCTGGTGATCACTCCGCTCGGCGGGCCGGCGGTGGACGACGTGGTGCGCTTCTGGCAGGACCGCGGGTTCCCGGCCTGGCTGCCCGGACCGGTGCTCGGCCTCGCGCTCCTGCTGCTGATCCTCGCCACCAGCGCCGGCTGCGGCGCCCTGCTGGCCCGGTGGGCGCCGGTGCTGCTCGGCCCGACCCCGGAGGAGCGGCTGGCCGCCGCCGAACGGCGGGCCGCCGTCCTCGCCCAGCGCAACCGGCTCGCCCGCGAGCTGCACGACTCGGTCGGCCACGCGCTCGGCGCGGTCGGCATCCAGGCCTCGGCGGCGGCCCGGGTGCTGCGGACCGACCCGGACTTCGCCGCCGAGGCACTGCGGGCGATCGCCGATACCGCGCGGGCGGCCGTCGCCGAGCTGGACGCGGTGCTCGGGCTGCTCCGCGAGGAGGACCGGGCGGACGCGGAGTCCGCCGGACCGACCCTGGCGGGGCTGGACGACCTGCTGCGCCAGCTCGCCCGCACCGGCGTCGAGGTCGGCGCCGAGCTGGCCCCCGGGCTGCACCGGCTGCCGGCCGCCGTCTCCCGCGAGGCCTACCGGATCGTCCAGGAGGGTCTGACCAATGTGCTGCGGCACGCCGGGCCGGCGCCCGCCGGGCTCCGGGTCGGCCTGGCGGCGGGCCGGCTGGAGATCGAACTGACCAGTCCGCTGGGCGAGGCCCGGCCCAGCCGCCCCGGCGGCGGCCGGGGGCTGCGCGGGATCGGCGAGCGGACGGCGGTGCTGCGCGGCGGCTGCGCCGCCGGTCCGACGGACGACGGGACGACCTGGCGGCTGACCGCCTGGCTACCGCTGGAGGGAGCACGATGAACGACCCGACCGGAACCGTCCGGGTGGTGATCGCGGACGACGAACGGCTGGTGCGGACCGGCCTTCGGGTGGTGATCGACGCGGAGCCGGACCTCACCGTGGTCGGCGAGGCGGCCGACGGCGCCGCGGTCGTCCCGCTGGTGCGCGAGCTGCGTCCGGACGTGGTGCTGATGGACGTCCGGATGCCCGGCATCGACGGCATCCGGGCCACCGAGCAGCTGGTCGGCGGGATGGCCGAGCCGCCCCGGATCCTGGTGGTCACCACCTTCGAGCACGACGACCACGTGTACGACGCGCTGCGGGCCGGCGCCGCCGGGTTCCTGCTGAAGCGGGCCAGCGCGGAGGAGATGGTGCAGGCGGTGCGGCTGGTCGCGCGCGGGGACTCGCTGCTCTACCCGGCCGCCGTGCGCGAACTCGCGCTGCGCCAGCGGCCGGCGGGGCGGTCGGCGGCCGCGTCGGGGTACGGGCCGATCGGGCGGCTCACCGAGCGGGAGGGGCAGGTCCTGCGGCTGATGGCCGCCGGGCTCAGCAACGGCGAGATCGCCGGGCGGCTGGTGCTCAGCCCGGAGACGGTCAAGACGCACGTCGGCAGCGTGCTGGCCAAGCTCGGCGCCCGCGACCGCACCCAGGCGGTGATCGCCGCGTACGAGTCGGGCTTCGTCCTGCCGGGGTGACGGCGGGACGAGGGAGCGGCCGGGTGGCGGCGGGGGAGGGAGCGGCCGGGGGCCGGGGGGCCTGCCACCTGCGGTGACGTTTCTTCCGTCCCGGCCCTACCAGCGAGTAGAGTGCGTCGATCCCCCCTCTTCCACCCGATACCTCCCGTATCGCCTGAAACGAACTGGTGACCGCATGTCAGTCCGGACCAGCCCCGCGCTCTGGTGGCGCATGGGCATCGTGCTCTCGGCGGGCCTCGGCCTGACCCTCCAGACCGCCCCGCTGGTCTACTTCACCATCCAGAGCAATGTGATCGTGCTCGGCTACTTCATCGGCGCGGTCTACTGGATGGTCAAGCGCGGCACGGTGGACGCGCCCGCCCCCCGGCTGCGCGGGGCGGCCACGCTCTACATCCTGATCACCGGGCTGGTCTCGCACATCCTGCTGGAGCACGGCGCCAACCCGCTGCCCGGACTCTTCGACGGGCCGGACAAGCTGCAGCACTGGTCGTCCTTCTTCCTGCACTACGTGACGCCGGTGATGGTGATCATCGACTGGCTGACGCTGAAGCCGCGCAACGCCTCCGCCTGGCGCGACATCCCGCTCTGGCTGGCCTTCCCGCTCGGCTACGCGGCGATCGTGCTCGCCCGCAACGGGCTGTTCTCCAACTACCCGCTGCCGTACCCGTACTTCTTCTTCGACCCGACGAGCAAGGGCTACGGCTACGTCTGGGGCCAGATCGCGCTGCTGACCGTCGAGTTCGTCGTCCTCGCGGCCACGGTGGTCGGCCTGGACCGGCTCGGCACGCTGGTCGCCCGCAAGCTGCGGCCCGCGACCGAGCCCACCGGGGCCTGAACCGGCCCACCAGAGCCTGAACCGGGGCCTGGAGCGGCGCCGGCGCCGACCGCCCGGGCCGACCCCGCCATCGGGGCCCGACCCGCTGGGCCGGGCCCCGGCGCCGGCCGGCTACCGCGGGCCCACCGGCCGCAGTTCGCCGTCCAGCTCCAGCCAGCGGGTGATCCCGAGGCCGCGCAGGAACGGCAGGTCGTGGCTGGCGACGATCAGCGCCCCCTGGTAGGACGCGAGCGCCTGGGTCAGCTGGCGGACACTGGCCAGGTCGAGGTTGTTGGTCGGCTCGTCGAGCAGCAGCAGCTGCGGCGGCGGATCGGCCAGCAACAGCGCGGCCAGCGTGGCCCGGAACCGCTCGCCGCCGGAGAGGGTGGCGGCGAGCTGGTCGGCCCGGCCGCCGCGGAACAGGAAGCGGGCCAGCCTGGCCCGGATCGCGTTGTCCCCCGCGGCCGGGGCGAACTGCTTGACGTTCGCCACGACGCTCAGCCCGTCGTCCAGCACGTCCAGCCGCTGCGGCAGGTGGCGCAGCGGCACCGGGGTGGTGATCTCCCCCTCCAGCGGGGCGAGTTCGCCCGCGATGGTGCGCAGCAGGGTGGACTTGCCGGCGCCGTTGCGGCCGATCAGGGCGATCCGCTCGGGTCCGCGCAGGTCGAGGTCGGCGGTGGTGCCGTACGGCAGCCGGACCTTCTGCAGGGTGAGCACCGTGCGCCCGGCCGGCACGGCGGTGCGGGGCAGGTCGATCCGGATCTCGGCGTCGTCGCGGACCGCCTCCTCGGCGGCGGTGAGCCGCTGTCTGGCCTCCTCCAGTCGCTCGGTGTGCATGCCCTGGAGCCGCCCGGCGGTCTCCTGGCCCTGGCGCTTCAGCTTGCCCGCGAAGATGTGCGGGTCGTTGCGGGTGACCGAGCGCTTCCTGCCGTAACTGGCGCTGCGGTCCAGCTTGGAACGGGCGTCGACCAAGTCCCGCTTCTGGCGCTGGACATCGGCCTCGGCGTTGCGCAGCAGCCGCTCCGCCGTCTCCTGCTGCGCGGCGACCGTCCGCTCGTAGTCGGCGAAGTTGCCGCCGTACCAGGTGACCTGGCCGTCCCTGAGGTCGGCGATCTGGTCCACGTGCTGGAGCAGCTCGCGGTCGTGGCTGACGATCACCATCACCCCGCTCCAGCCGGCCACCGTCTCGTAGAGCCGCTCGCGGGCGGACCGGTCGAGGTTGTTGGTCGGCTCGTCGAGCAGCAGGACGTCCGGCCGGCGCACCAGCAGGGCGGCCAGCCGCAGCAGCACCGCCTCGCCGCCGGAGAGTTCGCCGGTGGTGCGGTCGAGGCCGAGCCGGTCCAGACCGAGCCGGTCGAGGGTGGCGCGGGCGCGCTCCTCGACGTCCCAGTCGTCGCCGACGGCGTCGAAGTGGCGCTGGTCGGTGTCGCCGGACTCGATGGCGTGCAGCGCCTCCCGGGTGGCCCGGATGCCGAGCGCCTCGTCGACCCTCAGCCCGGTGTCGAGGGTGAGGCCCTGCGGCAGGTAGCCGAGCTCGCCGCCGACCCTGACGGCGCCGGCGGTGGGGGTGAGTTCGCCCGCGACGAGGCGCAGCAGAGTGGACTTCCCCGCGCCGTTGAGGCCGATCAGGCCCGTCCGGCCGGGGCCGACGGCGAGGTGGAAGCCGTCGAGCACGGTCGTGCCGTCGGGCCACTCGAAGCCGAGGTCGGTGCAGAGGACAGCGGTACTGGGTGATGCCATGGGGAGGCCTCCCGGGTGGTTGCAGACGGTCTGGGGAGCAACACGGGAGACACCGCAGGCGGCGCGTGGAGGGGCCCGGAGCGTGGCGGGGCCGGGCGGGGCAGCGAGGACCGTCGAAGATCGGACGGAGGGATGCCGGGCCGGCTCACCACTGAGGTCGCGCACTCGCACACGCACACACCGCGGGCAGCAGGGCTGCGGGGCGGCGGGGGGCGGTGTCTCGGGACCTCAGTAGAGCAACGGCCTTCTCCTGTTCTGGCGGGTGGCACGAACCACGGTACGGAGGCTCCCGGGGCCCGGCAAGCGATTAATTCCGTGCGGATCAGGTGCCGATCCCGTGACAGCTCCGCCCCGGTCCGACCCTCGGGCGGGGGCACCGCCGCCCGCATGGCAGACTCCTCACCTGCCATGCCTGCGGCTCGGGCGGCATGGCACGCATCCACAGGGGGAACTGAACTCATGTCACCGATATCCCGGACCACGCGCGCTGCGCTGGGCGCCTCCGTCGTCACGCTGACGATGGTGGTCGCGACCGCGTGCGGTCCGGACAACAGCGACGCCACCGGGGCCCAGACCGCGGCGCCGACCGCCGCCGCGACCACCGGGGCCGGCACCGGCACACCGGGCGCCGCCCCGGTCAAGCTGCCCACCCTCGACGAGCTGAAGAAGTGGAAGTTCGAGGACTGGGACAAGTGGGCCCAGCAGAACGTGATCACCCCGGCCGTGCAGGGCTTCTGGGACCTCCAGAAGATCCTCAAGGCCAAGCCGTACAAGCCCGGCCCGGCCAAGGAGCCCAGCGGCCAGCCGACCGCGGCGCAGCCCACGGCCCAGCCCACCGGCCCGACGCCGAGCCAGCCGGGCTCCCAGCCGCCGGCGGACAACGGCAACGACCCGCTGCCGAAGGTCGTCCAGGAGAAGCCCGTCCCGCACCCGTACGCGAAGAACTTCCACGTGAACGGCAAGCTGTTCTTCCAGGACGGCGCGCAGGAGTACGTCTGCTCCGGCACCGTGATCTCCGACCCGGCCAACCCCGGCAAGAGCAACCTGGTGTGGACCGCCAGCCACTGCCTGCACGGTGGCAAGGGCGGCAAGTCGCACACCAACATCACCTTCGCCCCGGCCTTCAACAGCACCGGCGTGCTGAGCGGCGGGAAGCAGGCGCCGCTGGCGCAGGCCGAGCCGTACGGCGAGTGGGGCGCGGTGGCCGGCATCGTCTCCCCGACCTGGGCGGACGAGGCCGACCCGGAGTACGGCGGCCCGTGGAGCCAGTACGACTTCGGCATCATCCGGGTGGCCAACCCGGACGGCAGCAAGAAGTCGCTGGAGGAGGTCGTCGGCGGCTCCGTGCCGGTCTGGTTCAACGCCCCGCGCGACCAGATCTCCGCCGTGAGCAGCTACGGCTTCCCGGCCGGCAAGCCCTTCGACGGCATGGAGCTGGAGCACTGCGACAGCGGCAAGCCGGTCCGCCACACGATCGACCCGAGCCGCCCGGCGATGCTGACCATCGGCTGCAACGGCACCGGCGGCGACAGCGGCGGCGGCTGGTTCGCGACCAAGGACGGCAAGCAGGTGCTGGTCTCGGACACCTCCATCGGGGGCAACGACAACACCTGGGAGGCCGGCCCCTACCTGGACGACGTCGCCCAGCACGCGCTGGAGTACATCTCCAAGAAGACGAAGTGACCTGAGTCACCTCCGGCAGCACGTCCGGCCCCGGGGCCCGCGGCCTTTCCCGCCGCGGGCCCCGGCGCGCTCCCCCGCTCTCCTAGAATCGGAGACATCATGAGCGCCACACTCGTAGTCAAGGACCTCGTCGCCGGCCACGGCGACCGCACCCTCTTCTCCGGCCTGGACCTGGTCGTCGCCCCCGGTGACGTGATCGGGCTGGTCGGCGTGAACGGCGCCGGCAAGTCGACGCTGCTGCGGCTGCTGGCCGGGCTGGACACCCCCGAGGGCGGCTCGCTGCGGCTCAGCCCGGCGGGCGCGAACATCGGCCACCTGCCGCAGGAGCCGGAGCGGCGCGAGGGCGAGTCGGTCCGGGACTTCCTGGCCCGCCGCACCGGCGTGGCGGCCGCCCAGGCGGCCCTGGACCTGGCCACCGAGGGCCTGGTCGAGAGCCGCCCCGGCGCCGACGACGACTACGCGGCCAGCCTGGACCGCTGGCTGGACCTCGGCGGCGCCGATCTGGAGGAGCGGGCCGAGGAGGTCGCCGGCTCGCTCGGGCTGACGGTCTCGCTGGACCTGCCGATGACCGCGCTCTCCGGCGGCCAGGCCGCCCGGGCCGGCCTCGCCTCGCTGCTGCTCTCCCGCTACGACGTCTTCCTGCTCGACGAGCCCACCAACGACCTCGACCTGGACGGCCTGGAGCGCCTGGAGTCCTTCGTCAAGGGCCTGCGCGCGGGCACCGTGGTGATCAGCCACGACCGCGAGTTCCTGGCCCGGACGGTCACCCGGGTGCTGGAGCTGGACCTCGCCCAGCAGCAGGTCAACGTGTACGGGGGCGGCTACGAGGCGTACCTGGAGGAGCGCGCGGTGGCCCGCCGGCACGCCCGCGAGGAGTACGACGAGTACGCCGACACCAAGGCCGGCCTGGAGGCCCGGGCGCGGATGCAGCGCGGCTGGATGGAGCACGGGGTGCGCAACGCGCGCCGCAAGGCCGGCGACAACGACAAGATGGGCCGCGCGATGCGGACCGAGTCGACCGAGAAGCAGGCCTCCAAGGCCCGGCAGACCCAGCGGATGATCGAGCGGCTCGACGTGGTCGAGGAGCCCCGCAAGGAGTGGGAGCTGCGGATGGAGATCGCCACCGCGCCGCGCTCCGGCGCCGTGGTCGCCACCCTGCGGGGGGCCACCGTCCGGCGCGGCGACTTCGCCCTGGGACCGGTGGACCTGCAGATCGACTGGGCCGACCGGGTCGCGATCACCGGCGCCAACGGCGCGGGCAAGTCCACCCTGCTGGCCGCGCTGCTCGGCCGGCTCGAACTCGACGGCGGCGACGCCGCGCTGGGCTCGGGCGTGGTCGTCGGCGAGGTGGACCAGGCCCGCGGCCTGTTCCTGGGCGGGGAGCCGCTCTCGGACGCGTTCGCCGCCGCCGTACCGGAGTTGAGCCCGGAGGAGGTGCGCACCCTGCTGGCCAAGTTCGGCCTGAAGGCGGCGCACGTGCTGCGGCCGGCCGACACCCTCTCCCCCGGCGAGCGCACCCGGGCGGCCCTGGCGCTGCTCCAGGCCCGCGGCGTCAACCTGCTGGTGCTGGACGAGCCCACCAACCACCTGGACCTGGTCGCCATCGAGCAGTTGGAGTCCGCGCTGGCCTCGTACACCGGCACGCTGCTGCTGGTCACCCACGACCGGCGGATGCTGGACACGGTGCAGGTCAACCGGCGGATCGAGGTCCGCGGCGGGCGCGTCCACGAGAGCTGAGTGGTCTGGTCCATTCGTACGATCGGGCGGTCCGGGACTCTTCCCGGACCGCCCGTCATGTGCTGTGCTGTCGGCCATGGTTGACAGTGCAGTGGCAGGGACGCCCGCCTACCCGACCGTCCCGCTGATCCCGATGACGGTGCCCGCCCACGAGGCAGAGGCACGCAGCAGGTCCTTCCACGACGTGATGGCGCGGCGCCGGACCGTCCGCGACTACGCGACCCGCCCGATCCCGGACGGCGTCGTCGAATGGGCGATCCGCACCGCGAACACCGCGCCCAGCGGCGCGCACGTCCAGCCCTGGCGGTTCGTGGTGATCACCGATCCGGAGCGCAAGCGGCGGCTGCGCGAGGCCGCCGAGGCCGAGGAGCGCGAGTTCTACGCGCACCGGGCCTCCGAGGAGTGGCTGGCCGCGCTGGCCCCGATCGGCACCGACTGGCGGAAGCCGTTCCTGGAGGACGCGCCCGCCGTGATCGTCGTCTTCGAGGTGCACAAGGGCCCGCGGTCGCCGCGCCCCTACTACACCAAGGAGTCCGTCGGCATCGCCGTCGGGCTACTGCTCGCCACCCTGCACCAGGCGGGCCTGGCCACGCTCACCCACACCCCGAGCCCGATGAAGTTCCTCAACGAGGTGTGCGAACGCCCGGCCGAGGAGCGGGCCGCCTACGTCATCCCGGTGGGCTATCCGGCAGAGGGGGCGCGCGTCCCCGACCTGCGGCGCAAGGAGCTCGACGACGTGCTGACACGCCTCTGACGCGCCCGGGGGCGGCGCCGGCTCCCCCGCGGTTCGGCGGTGGCCGGCGCTCCGGGGCCCGCCCATAATCGCTGTCATGACTCACGTCACGCCACCACCCTGCGAGGACGTACCCGGCCCTGCCGCCGCCCCCGCCACCGGATCCGGCACCGGACGGCGCCGACCGGCCCCGGGCGAAATCTCCACCGGCCGGCCGCCGGAACTGCTGCGGCTGGCCGGCGGGATCTCCCTGCGCCGCCGCTCGGCCGCGTACGCGCGCGCGCTGAACGCCGCCGTCCGGACCGATCTGGAGCATCTGCGGCCCTGGCTGGAGTGGGCCGCCGCGGCCCCCACGCTGGCGCAGACCACCGAGCTGACCGCGGCCGGCGCGGCCGCCTGGGACGCGGGCACCGACTTCATCTACCTGGTCGGCCTGGACGCCGAACCCGGCAGCGTCATCGGCTCGTTCGGCCTGCACGGCCGGATCGGGCCGGGGGCGCTGGAGATCGGCTACTGGGTGGGCTCGAAGCACGGCGGCCGGGGCATCGCCACCGCCGCCGCCGGGGCGCTGAGCGCCGCCGCGCTCGCGCTGCCCGGCGTCCGGCGGGTGGAGATCCACTGCGACCAGGCCAACACCGCCAGTGCGGCCGTGCCGCGCAAGCTCGGCTTCCGGCTGGCCCGGATCGCCGACGCGGCGGTCCGGGCGCCCGGTGAGACGGGCCGGCAGCTGGTCTGGGTCAAGGAGCGCTGAGCGCGGGGCCGGCCGGCCCGGCCCCGCCCCCTGTGCCGCCGGCCCGGAAGACCGGCCCGGAAGACCGGCCAGGAAGCCCGGCCCCGGAAGACCGGCCCGTCACCCGGTCAGTAGCGCCCGCCGGTCGGCGCCGGCAGCGCGTCCAGCTCGGCGAGGTCGGCCGCCGAGAGCACCAGGTCGGCCGCCCCCGCGTTGTCCACCAGGTAGCGCGGCGTCTTGGTGCCCGGGATCGGGAGGACGTACCGGCCCTGCGCCAGCACCCAGGCCAGCGCGACCTGCGCGGGCGTCGCGCCGACCCGGTCGGCGACCTCCTTCACCTTCGCCACCAGGGCCAGGTTGGCCGCCAGCGCGTCCTGCTGGAAGCGCGGCAGCGAGCGGCGGAAGTCGTCCGCCGGCAGCTCGTCCAGGGAGGAGATGCTGCCGGTCAGGAAGCCCCGGCCGAGCGGCGAGAACGGCAGGAAGGCGATGCCCTCGGCCTCGGTGTACGGCAGCACCTCGGCCAGCGCGTCCCTGGTCCACAGCGACAGCTCGGACTGCACGGACGCCACCGGATGCACCGCCTGGGCCCGCTTGATCTCCTCGACGGTGACCTCGGAGAGCCCGATCCGGAGCGCCTTGCCGGCCGCGACGGCCTCGGCGAGCGCGCCCCAGGTCTCCTCGATCGGCACCTCCGGGTCGACCCGGTGCAGCTGGTAGAGGTCGACGTGGTCGGTGCCCAGACGGCGCAGGCTCTCGTCGATCGCGCGCCGCACGTGCTCGGGCCGACCGTCGTTGTCCACCCGCCGGTCGCCGGTGCCCGGCACCAGGCCGACCTTGGTGGCCAGCACCGCGCGCTCCCGGTACGGACCGGCCAGGGCGGCGCCGACCACCTCCTCGTTGCTGTACGGGCCGTAGATGTCGGCGGTGTCGATCAGCGTGACGCCGAGGTCCAGCGCCTCGCGGATCACCCGGGCCGAGGTGTCGTCGTCACGGTTGCGCAGGTCGTAGGCCCAGGTCATGCCCATGCAGCCGAGACCGACCACTCCGACCTCGGGACCCTGCTGACCAAGCGTGGTGGTACGCATCTTCCGGTGCTCCTTCGTGTCGTGGATCAACGGCACCAGCCTCTCCCTTGGAGTGCGCTCAAGGTCAAGCCCGCGCGCCCCGCACGAAGTCCCGCCAGCCGCCGGACAGCACCAGAGCGGCGAGGACGCGGTAACCGCCGGCGCCCGGGTGCGCGCCGTCGCCCGCCGCCGCCTCGGCCGCCCAGACCCGGTCCGCGGCGAGCGCGGCCGTCACGTCGACGAACGGCACGCCGCGCTCGGCGCAGAGCCCGGCGATCCGCCCGGCGAGGTCCAGCAGCGGCTCCAGGTGGTCCCGGCCCCAGCACATCACCGGCGGCGGCCCGACCACGAGCACGCCGAGGCCGCGCTCGCGGGCGCCGTCCAGGATCGCGGTCAGGTTGGCCAGGCAGCGGGCCGGCGCCACCCGGGGTCCGCCGTCCTGCGGCGTGGCGTCGTTGCTGCCGACCGAGACCACCAGCCGGTTGTCCGCGCCCGGCAGGGTCCGTGCGTCGAGCTCCGCCCAGATCCGGCGCAGCACGTCCGAGGAGGTGTTGCGCCGGACGCCCAGGTTGAAGGCGGTGAGCTCGGCGGGCGCCGCCCGGCCGGTCTCCTGGAGCACCCGGCCGACCCAGCCGCGGTACTCCGGGTCACCGACGCCCTGGGTGAAGGAGTCCCCGATGAAGCAGATGCGCAAGTCCTTGATCATCCGGTCACGGTAGGACGCGGCCGACCACGCCGGGCACCTTTCCACAGGGTGGACGCCGCCACCCCCGGCCCCGGCCGCGCGCCAGGACGGGGAGCGTACGAAGCGCAGCCGGGGCGCGCGGATGGATCGTGTGCAACGGCCGGACCGGACCAAAGCGCCTCCCCCGGACCGCCGCAGCGCGGCGCCCCGCCCGCCCGGCCCCGGGGGCGGACGGCCCGGGGCCGGTCCGCGGCGGCCGACCGCCCGCCAAACCGGCGCGCGAGAGCTCCCGGGTGCCGCCCCGCACCACGAGGCGCCCGCGCCCAGGCCTGGCCCCGCGCGGCCGGCGGCTCCGACGATGAGCGCTGCCGGACCCGTTCCGGGCTCCGGCGCCACGTCCGTCCAGGAGGTCGCCATGTCGTTCCCGCGCACCCGTACCGCCGCCGTCACCCTCGCGCTGCTCGTCGGCGGCGTCACCGCCTCGGCGGTTCCCGCCCGGGCCGCCGGCACCGCCGACCGCGCGGCGGCCCAGAGCCGGGCCCTCAGCCGCTTCGACGACGGCAGCTTCGAGACGCCGAAGGTGGCGGCGAACTCCTTCCTCGGCCTCTCGGCCGGACAGTCCATCGGCCCGTGGCGCGTCACCGGCGGCAGCGTGGACCTGATCGGCGCCGGCTTCTGGCAGGCCGCCGAGGGCGACCAGTCCGTCGACCTGAACGGCTCCTCCCAGGGCACCGTGGCCCAGACCTTCGCCACCACGCCGGGCGCCACCTACTCGGTGACGTACGCGCTGGCGGGGAACCCCGAGGGCGGACCGGCCGTCAAGACCGGCCGGGCCCTCGTCGACGGCCAGGACTTCCAGGACTTCTCCTTCGACACCACCGGCAAGTCGCGGGCCGCCATGGGGTACGTGGGCCGCCAGTTCACCTTCGTGGCCACCAGCGCCTCCACCACACTGGCCTTCGCCAGCACCACCGGCAGCGGCGCCTACGGCCCGGTGGTGGACGACGTCCAGGTCCGGGAGTGCCGGGCCTGCCCCACCTGCTGACCGCGCGGCCCGCCCGGGCGTCCACGGCCGCGCCCCGGGAGCGGGCGCTGCCTTAAACCGTTCCTAAAACCTTCCCGGCAACCGCCTCTGATGTGCCGAAGGTGCTTGACGTGCACAGCTGGTCTAGTCCAGTTTGAAGCTGCACCGCGCACCTCCCCGCACCGGACCACGCCCCCACCGCACCCGCCGCCCGCCCGCGCTCCCCCTCGCGTGGCGGGCGGCGGGCGCACCGTCCCGAGAGGCACCCCCATGCCACGCGCGCCCCACGACACCCACGCGCCCGACGCCCCCGCCCGGCACCGCCGCCCCGCCGTCCGGGTCAAGCTGCTCGGTCTCGCCGCCGCCACCGTGCTGGCCGGCGGCGGGCTCGCCTCGCTCGCCGGGAGCGCCGGCGCGGCCGACGGCAACCTACTCGGCAACGCCGGGTTCGAGAGCGGCTCGGCGAGCCCCTGGAGCTGTTCGGCCACCACCGGCAGCGTCGTCGGCACCGGCGCGCACAGCGGCTCGTACGCGCTGCGGGGCGGCGTGAGCAGCAGCGACACCGCGCAGTGCGGCCAGAGCGTCGCCGTTCGTCCCAACACCACGTACACGCTGAGCGCCTGGGTCCAGGGCCAGTACGTCTACCTCGGCGCGACCGGCAGCGGGGTCACCGACCCGGCCGTCTGGACCCCCGGCGGCCCCGCCTGGCAGCAGCTCTCCACCACCTTCACCACCGGCCCGGCCGCCAGCAGCGTGACGGTCTACCTGCACGGCTGGTACGGGCAGGGCGGCTACCTCGCCGACGACGTCACGCTCACCGGTCCGGGCGGCAACCCGACCACCCCGCCGCCGACTTCGGCCACGCCGACGCCGACCCCCACGCCCACCGGCACCGGAACGCCCACCACCCCGCCGCCGGCCACCGCCGTCCCGGTGGCCCCGTACATCGACATGGGCGCCTGGCCGACCCCGTCGATGCCCGCGATGGCCCAGGCCGGCAATCTGAAGTCCTTCACCATGGGCTTCGTGACCGGCGTCGGCTGCAAGGCCAGCTGGTTCAACGCCTACGACCCGCGCACCGGCTGGGCCAAGGACCAGGTGGACGCGCTGCGCGCGGCCGGCGGCGACGTGAAGGTGTCCTTCGGCGGTGCCAGCGGCACCGAACTCGCCGCCGCCTGCACCTCGGTGGACTCGCTGTTCGCCGAGTACGACGCCGTGGTCAAGGCCTACGGCCTGCGCTACGTCGACTTCGACATCGAGGGCGCCGCGATCGCCGACACCGTCGCCAACGACCGCCGCTCCGCCGCGCTGGCCAAGCTGCAGAAGGCCAACCCCGGCCTGAAGGTGTCGTTCACCCTGCCGGTGCTGCCCGAGGGGCTCACCGCCGAGGGTATCGCCATCGTCCGCTCGGCCCGGGACGCGGGCGTGGCCGTCGACCTGGTGAACGCGATGGCGATGGACTACTACCGCACCGGCGCCGACTACGGCGACGCGGCCGTCCAGGCGGCCCAGGGCCTCTACGGCCAGCTCAAGTCGCTCTACCCGGCGAAGAGCGACGCCCAGCTCTGGGCCGCGGTCGGCATCACCCCGATGCTCGGGGAGAACGACGACCACCAGGTCTACAACCAGGCGGACGCCCGGCAGCTGGTCGCCTTCGCCCAGCAGCACCACCTCGGCGAGCTGGCCTTCTGGGACGCCACCCGGGACGCCAACGCCTGCACCGGAGCGCTCTACAAGTGCACCAACATCGCCCAGCAGCCGTACGAGTTCGCGAAGATCTTCGCCCAGTACGCGGGCTGAGCGGGGCGGTCACCGTCGGCGGTCACCGGCCCCGCGGGGCCGGTGACCGCCGACGGCGGCTCAGGGCGCCGCCACCGCCGCGTTCGAGCGGTCCGCCACGAGCCGCACCGCGAAGCCGGCCAGCGCCGTGCCCATCAGGTACCGGTGGACCCGCTGCCAGGTCGGGCGGCGCGCGAAGAAGGCCGACACCGAGCCCGCCATCAGCACGAAGACCGCGTTGCCGGCCACGCCGACCGCGATCTGCGTCAGGCCCAGCAGCAGGCTCTGCACCGCGACGTGGCCGCGGTCCGGATCGACGAACTGCGGCAGCAGCGAGACGTACAGGATCGCGATCTTCGGGTTCAGCAGGCAGGTCAGCAGGCCCATGCCGAACAGCCGGGCGGGCCGGTCGGCCGCCAGTTCCTTCGGCGCGAACGCCGAAGTGCCACCCGGCCGGACGGCCTTCCAGGCCAGCCAGAGCAGGTAGCCCGCGCCCGCCAGCTTGAGCGCCAGATAGACCTCCGGCACCAGCGCGAACACCGCCGCGATCCCGGCCGTCGCCGCGACCAGGTAGACCAGGAAGCCGACGAAGACGCCCGCCAGCGAGGTCAGCCCGGCCCGGCGGCCCTGGGCGACCGAGCGGGACACCAGGTAGATCATATTCGGGCCGGGGGACAGGACCATCCCCAGTTCCACCATCGCGATGCCGGCTATCGCGCCGAGACTCACCATCGTGCCGCTCTCCCCGTTCCCTTCGTGGCCGCAGTGCGGACACCGCGGGCCGGCGGCCGGCCCGCCGCGAGGCCGCGACGCGCAACCGCCTCGATCCCGCCGCGCACCGCGCCGCGGGCTCGCAGCACATCCGCCGCGATCAAGGTCTCATCCTACGAATAATGCGATCTCACTTGTCGGGCGCAGCCGCTACAGTCCTCACCACCGCCCGGGGGCGGCACCGCGGCGGGCACGCCGGTCCGCGTCCGGCCTCCCCGGCGGGCCCTGGTCCTGGTCCGGTCCTGTCCGGTCCTGGTCCGGTCCTCGTCCTGGTCCGGTGGCACGACGGCAGGCGCACCGCCCGCTCGCCTCCGGCCGCGACCACCGGGGCGCCGCAGCGCGGACATCCCAGCACGGGGCATCCCAGCACAGGACACCGCAGCACAGGGCACCGCAGCACAGGACAGCGCAGCACAGGACAGCGCAGCACACGGCATCGCAGCACAGCGCACGAGGGGGAGGACATGACGGTCCGGAGCGACGAGCGGACAGCGGCCGACGAGATAGGCCCGGAGGAGCTGGCAGCCTTCGGCCGCACCCTCGGACGCCTGCGCGCCCTCCCCGCCGACCACTCGGTCCGCCGGCACGCCGAGCGCCAACTGGAGTCCTTCGTCCGGGAGAGCCGCAAGCGCCGTCGCCAGGACGCCCGGGACGAGGACCGCCTGGCCGATGCCGGCCTGCTCGCCGCCACCGCCACCGGCGCGCCGGACCGCCGCGAGGACGCGCCGCTGACCGCCGCCGCCCCGGCCGCCCCGCTCGGCGAGCTCCGGCTCGGCCGCCGCTGCTACGTCTGCAAGCAGCACTACCGCCGGGTGGACGCCTTCTACCACATGCTCTGCCCCGGCTGCGCCGTCGACAACACCGCCCGTCGCGGCCTCAGCACCGACCTGCGCGGGCGCCGGGCACTGCTCACCGGCGGCCGGGTGAAGATCGGCTTCCAGCTCGCCCTGATGATGCTGCGCGACGGCGCCGAACTGATCGTCACCAGCCGCTTCCCGCACGACACCGTACGGCGCTTCCACGCCGCCGCCGGCAGCGCCGAGTGGCGCGACCGCCTCACCGTGGTCGGCATCGACCTGCGCGACCCGCGCCAGGTACTCGGCCTCACCGAGCAACTCCGCGCCGACGGCCGCCCGCTGGACATCCTGGTCAACAACGCCGCGCAGACCCTGCGCCGCCCGCCCGGGTCCTACGCCCTGCTGGCCGCCGGTGAGCGGGCCGCACTGCCCGCCGCGCCCACCGCGGTCGTCCACGCCCCGGGGTTCCGGCCGATGCCCGCCCTCGCCCCGGCCTGGCCCGCCGCCGAACTCGACACCGCCGCCGACCGGTCGGCCCTCGCCCTGCCGTCCGAGTGGGCCGACGAGGCGGGCCTGCTGCCCGACCCCGCGCCGGTCAACTCCTGGTCCGCCCGGCTCGGCGCGCTGGACCCGGCGGAGCTCCTGGAGACCCAGCTGGTCAACGCGCTCGCGCCCGCGCTGCTCTGCGACCGCCTGCTGCCGCTGCTGCTGGCCGCGCCGCACGCCCGCCGCTACATCGTCAACGTCACCGCGGTGGAGGGCCGGTTCGCCGTCCGCAACAAGACCGCCGGTCACCCGCACACCAACATGGCCAAGGCCGCCCTCAACATGCTCACCCGCACCAGCGCCGAGGAACTCGCCGCTCAGGGCGTCCACATGTGCGCGGTCGACACCGGCTGGATCACCGACGAGAACCCGGCCCCCAAGAAGGCCCGGCTGGCCGCCGACGGGTTCCGCACCCCGCTCGACATCGTCGACGGCGCCGCGCGCGTCTACGACCCGATCGTCCGCGGCGAGGCCGGGGCGCCGGTGTCGGGCGTCTTCCTCAAGGACTACCGCGAGGCGGCCTGGTGACTCCCGGGGGCCGGCCGGCCACCGGGCCGGACCTCACCCGTGCGCGGCGCGGGCCGGCCGGACCTCGCCCGCCCGCACGACAACTCGCCGGCCGCTGACGGGCGGAGGTGCAACCGCGCGCCGTCGCGGGGCTGGGCAGGGCGGGCCGATCTCTCCACAATGGACATGCCATTGTCGTGATCCGGCCACCACACCCGACGGGGGTACCAGACCGTGCCCGTGACCTCGCACGCGCCGATCAGCCGGCGCACCTTCACCCGAACCGCCCTGCTGGGCGCCCTCACCGCCGCCGGCCTCGGGGCGGCCACGCCCCGGGCCGGCGCGCTCGCCGTCCCGGCGGGAGCCGACTGGCTGGGCGCCGTCGACGGCGGAGCCCCGCTCTCCCGGCTCACCCTCCCCGGCACGCACGACAGCTGCGCGCTGTACGGCGGCCCGCTGACACAGACCCAGACGCTCGCCCTGCCCGACCAGTTCGCGGCCGGCGTGCGCTTCCTGGACATCCGCTGCCGCGCGATCGACGGCGTGCTCGCGATCCACCACGGCCCGGTCTTCCAGCAGATCTTCTTCGGCGACGTCCTCAACCACTGCCTGGCCTTCCTCGCCGCCCACCCGGGCGAGACCCTGGCCATGCGGGTCAAACAGGAGTACTCCACGGTCTCCGACAGCGAGTTCGGCGCACTCTTCGCCGGCTACCAGGCGCGCTGGCCGGGCCTGTTCTGGAGCGAGGACCGGATCCCCCGGCTCGGCGAGGTGCGCGGGCGGGTGGTCCTGCTGGCCGACAACTCCGGCCTGCCCGGCCTCCGTTGGGGCGGGCCCCGGACGGACATCGAGGACGACTACGACATCGGCACCATCTTCGAGCTCAACTCCCGCAAGTGGCCCGAGGTCTCCGCCCACCTGGACGCCGCCCGCGCCGCCGCCGACCCGGGCCGCCTGTTCCTCACCTTCACCTCCAGCTCCGGCTGGGGCCTCTGGCCGCGCCAGGCCGCGGACGCGATCACGCCGAAGCTCCGCTCCTACCTGGGCGCCCTCGACCGCCCCGCCCGCCCGGTGCTCGGCACCGTCCCGCTGGACTTCGTGACCCCGGACCTCGCGCGCTCGCTGTACGCGCTCAACTTCGGCGGCTGACCGGGCGGGGCGCGCCCGACCGCCCGGGCGCGCCCCGCTCGCCCGGGCATCCGCGCGCCCTCAACTCCCGCATATCGCACGACAATCATCTATCTCGCTCGATCGAGCGAACTATCTTCCTTATCCACATTTTTGCCTTTCCATGGGGGAACATCAGCACGTCCGCGCCCGAACGATCCCCCGGTCGGGCGGCACCAACTCCGGCCATTGGGATAAGCCCGTGACTACCTCCGCCCCCGTGTGGGACTGCCCCTTCAACCACACCGAAGGCCTGGAGTTCGACCCCCTCCTCAAGCGACTGCTCACCGAGGACCCGGTCGCCAGGATCCGGCTGCCGCACGGCGAGGGCGAGGCCTGGCTGGCCACCCGCTACGAGGACGTCCGCGTCGTCACCACCGACCGCCGGTTCAGCCGCGCCGCCGGCATCGGCCGCGACCTCCCCCGGATGACGCCCGCCCCGATCGCCCAGGTCGAGGCGATCAACCTGATGGACCCGCCGGCCCACAACCGGCTGCGCCGGCTGGTCGCCAAGGGGTTCACCAACCGGCAGGTCGAGCAGTTGCGGCCGAAGACCCAGCGCACGGTCGACGGCTTCCTGGACGAGATGGCGGAGCACGGCTCCCCCGCCGACTTCGTCCACCACCTCGCCTCCCGGCTCCCCATGGTCACCATCTGCGAGCTGCTCGACATCCCCGAGGAGAACCGCGCCGAGCTGCGCGGCCACGCCGTCGCGATGATGTCGATGGGCCCCGGCAGCGGCGACGGCCAGGTCCGGGCCAAGGCCGCGCTGCGCGCCTACTTCTCCGAGCTGACCGCCGCCCGCCGCCGCTCCCCCGGCGAGGACCTGATCAGCGCCCTGGCCACCGCCCGGGACGAAGAGGAGCTGCTGGACGACCAGGAGCTCGCCGTGATGGCCATGGTCCTGCTGGTCACCGGCCACGACACCAGCACCTACCAGCTGAGCAACATCACCTACACCCTGCTCACCCACCCCGAGCAGCTCGGCAAGCTCCGCGCCCAGCCGGAGCTGCTGCCGCGCGCCATCGAGGAGCTGCTCCGCTTCATCCCGTTCCGCCAGGGCGTCGGCATCGCCCGGGTCGCCACCGAGGACGTCGAACTCGGCGGCGTGCGGATCAGGGCCGGCGAGGCCGTCCATGTCTCCTACCTGGCCGCCAACCGCGATCCGGAGATGTTCGAGCGGCCCGACGAGCTGGACCTCGACCGCGGCTCGGCCAACCACATGGCCTTCGGCTACGGGACGCACCACTGCGCGGGCGCCCACCTCGCCCGGATGGAGCTCCAGGTGGCCATCGGCACCCTGCTGCGCCGCTTCCCCGACCTGCGGCTCGCCGTGCCGGCCGCCGAGCTGGACTGGCGGACGGGCTCGATCTGGCGCTATCCGCGGACCCTGCCGGTCGCCTGGTGACCAGCTCCCCGCCGCGCCGGCCCGGCGCCCCTCCGACGCACCCGTAGGCCCTCCAGGGGAGATCCGTACCCATGGCAACACTCTGCCGACCCGCCATCGCCGTCCCCGAACACGTCATCACCCTGGAGCAGACCCTCGACCTGGCCCGCGGCCTGCACGCCGACCATCCACAGCTCGGCCTCGCCCTGCGTCTGATCGAGAACACCGGCGTCCGGACCAGGCACCTGGTCCAGCCCATCGACGAGACCCTGCGCCACCCCGGCTTCACCGGCCGCAACGCGGTCTACGAGCGGGAGGCCAAGCGCAGGGTCCCCGAGGTGGTCGCACGCGCCCTGGCCAACGCCGAGCTGTCCGCCCGCGAGATCGACCTGATCATCTACGTGTCCTGCACCGGCTTCATGATGCCGTCACTGACCGCCTGGCTGATCAACACCATGGGCTTCCGCTCCGACACCCGCCAGGTGCCGATCGCCCAGCTCGGCTGCGCGGCCGGCGGCGCCGCCGTTAACCGGGCGCACGACTTCTGCCGCGCCTACCCCGGCGCCAACGTGCTCATCGTGGCCTGCGAGTTCTGCTCGCTCTGCTACCAGCCGACCGACCTCGGCGTCGGGTCGCTGCTCTCCAACGGCCTGTTCGGGGACGCCGTCGCCGCCGCCGTGATGCGCGGCCGAGGCGGCACCGGCGTGCACATCGAGCGCAACGGCTCGCACCTCGTCCCGCACACCGAGGACTGGATCTCCTACGGCGTCAGGGACACCGGCTTCCACTTCCAGCTCGACAAACGCGTCCCCGGCACCATGGAGATGCTCGCGCCCGCCCTGCGCACGCTGGCCACCGAACACAGCTGGGACATCTCGGGCCTGGGCTTCTACATCGTGCACGCCGGCGGCCCGCGGATCCTCGACGACCTCTGCCACTACCTCGACCTGGAGCCCGCGGCCTTCCGCTTCAGCCGCGCCACCCTCACCGAGCGCGGGAACATCGCCAGCGCGGTCGTCTTCGACGCCCTCGCCCGGCTCTTCGAGGAGGGCGGGGTCGCGGACGGCACCCACGGCCTGATCGCGGGCTTCGGACCGGGCATCACCGCGGAGATCTCGCTCGGCAGTTGGGCCGGCGTCCCGATCGAGGCGACCATCCCGCGCCGCCCCCGGGCGATCGACGTGGCCGACCTCGCACTCGTCCAGGCGACCACCCCCCTGCTGCGTCCGGCCGGGACTACGATCACCGAATGACCGACACCACGGACCGATCCGACGTCTCTGCCAGAGCGGCCGAACTGGCCGCGCGCTTCCCCGCGTTGCACGCACCGCAGTACTGGCCCTGGGGCCGGTACGACGCGCAGTTCTCCCTCGCGCTGCCACCGGACGAACTCATCACCAACATCCACCTGGTGGGCTTCTCCGCCGGGCTGGTGGTGCTCTGCCGGGACGACCGCGACCACTGGTTCCTGCCGGGCGGGACGCGGGAGAGCGGCGAGTCGATCGAGTCCTGCCTGGTCCGCGAGCTGCGTGAGGAGGCCGGCGCGCGCCTGCTCGGCGAGCCGTCCTGGCTGGGGGCCCACCGCTGCGTGACGGACAGCGCGGAGCCGTACCGGCCGTGGCAGCCGCACCCCGAGAAGGCCTGGCTCTGGGGCTGGGCGGAGGTGTCGGTGGACTCCACCCCGACCAACCCGGACGACGGCGAGCAGGTGGTCGAGGTCCGTGCGGTGGAGCCGGCCGAGGCGCAGCGGCTGCTGGTCGGCAGCCACGAGCCGTGGTGGGGCGAGCTGGTCGGCCTGGCCGTGGAGCTGCGCGGGCGGACGTCCGCCGGCTAGCGAAGCGGGGCGGCGGCCGGGGCGAGCCGGGGCCGGGGCGCGGGCCGGGGGCACGGGCGCGGCCGGGGCCCGGGCCGGGCCGGGCCCACACCCGGTGGCACCGAAGATCACTGGGATGGCCGATCACAGCGGCACCATGCCCTTCATGCGGTGATATGACTCGTTTGACCTGGGTCGTCACCGACGGGAGCGTCATGGACAACTACCCGCTGCTCAACATCTTCTGGACGATGTTCGAGCTGTTCCTCTGGATCCTCTGGTTCTTCCTGCTGTTCAAGATCATCACGGACATCTTCCGCAGCCAGGACCTCAGCGGTTGGGGCCGGGCCGGCTGGCTGATCCTGGTGATCCTGCTGCCCCTGATCGGCGTCCTCGTCTACGTGATCGCCCGTGGCACGTCGATGAGCAAGCGGGACGTGGCCGAGGCCCGGCAGAACGAGGCCGCGTTCAAGGCGTACATCCGGGAGGCAGCCGCCGAGGCGCCCGGGAGCGGTCCGCCGGGCGCGGGTGCCCCGGGTGCCACGGGCTCGACGGGTTCCACCGCGAGCGCCGCCGCGGCCGGCGGGCGCAGCCACGTCGACGACCTCGCCAAGCTCGCCGACCTCAAGGCCGGCGGTGCGATCACCGAGGTCGAGTACCAGCGGGCCAAGGAGAAGCTCCTGGCCTGAGCGTTGACCGGCCTGAGCAGGGACCGGCCTGAGCCGGGACCGACCGGGGCGGCGGGCCGGTGGACTGCACGTCCACCGGCCCGCCGCCCGCGTCACGTCCGAACGGCGGAACCGGGCCCCGGCGACCCCAGCAGGGGCGGCTGTCTCAGCGGCGCCCGGAGCGGCGGCCGCCCTCGGAGCCGGACCCGCCCGCCAGACCGGCCCGGCGCAACGCGTCCGCCATCGCCCCGCTGCCCAGCGGGGCCTGGCCGCCCGAACCGGAGCCGCCGGAGCCCGCACCCGAGCCACCGCCCGAGCCCCGCCGGTCCTGGCGCGGCGGACGCGCCTGCCGGCCGCCCCGGTCGCCGCCCCGGTCACCCCGGTCACCGCGGTCGCCCCCGCGCTCCCGGCCGACCTCGTCGTCGAGGCGCAGCGTCAGCCCGATCCGCTTGCGCGGCACGTCCACCGTGGTCACCCGCACGGTGACGATGTCACCCGGCTTGACCACCTCGCGCGGGTCCTTGACGAAGTTCTTCGACAGCGCCGAGACGTGCACCAGCCCGTCCTGGTGCACGCCCACGTCGACGAAGGCCCCGAAGGCCGCCACATTGGTGACCACGCCCTCCAGCACCATGCCGACCTCCAGGTCGCCGATCTTGTCGACGCCCTCCTTGAAGGTGGCCGTGCGGAAGGCCGGGCGCGGGTCGCGGCCCGGCTTGTCCAGCTCGCCGAGGATGTCGGTCACGGTCGGGATGCCGAAGGTCTCGTCGGCGAAGTCCCCCGGCCGCAGGCCCCGCAGCGCGGTGCTGTTGCCGATCAGCTCGCGCAGCTGACCGCCGGTGCCGGCGAGGATCCGGCGCACCACCGGGTACGCCTCCGGGTGGACCCCGGAGGCGTCCAGCGGGTCGTCGCCGTCCGGGATCCGCAGGAAGCCCGCGCACTGCTCGAACGCCTTCGGACCGAGCCGGGCGACGTCCTTGAGCGCCTTGCGGGTCCGGAACGGGCCGTTGGCGTCGCGGTGCGCGACGATGTTGTCCGCGAGCGTGCCGGTGATCCCGGAGACCCGGGTGAGCAGCGGCGCGGAGGCGGTGTTGACGTCCACCCCGACCGCGTTGACGCAGTCCTCGACCACCGCGTCCAGCGAGCGGGACAGCTTCACCTCGCTGAGGTCGTGCTGGTACTGGCCGACCCCGATCGACTTGGGGTCGATCTTGACCAGCTCGGCCAGCGGGTCCTGGAGGCGGCGGGCGATGGAGACCGCGCCGCGGATCGACACGTCCAGCTCGGGCAGCTCCTGGGACGCGAACGCCGAGGCCGAGTAGACCGAGGCGCCGGCCTCGCTGACCATCGCCTTGGTGAGGTTCAGCTCCGGGTGGCGCTTGATGAGGTCCTCGGCGAGCTTGTCCGTCTCGCGGGAGGCGGTGCCGTTGCCGATCGCGACCAGGTCCACGCCGTGCTTCTTCGCCAGCGCCGCCAGGGTGGCCAGCGCGGCGTCCCACTTGTTGGCGGGCTGGTGCGGGTAGATCGTGTCGTAGGCGACGACCTTCCCGGTGGCGTCCACGATCGCGACCTTCACGCCCGTCCGGAACCCCGGGTCCAGGCCCATCGTGGCGCGGGTGCCCGCCGGTGCGGCGAGCAGCAGGTCGCGCAGGTTGGCGGCGAAGACGCGCACCGCCTCGTCCTCGGCCTCCTGACGGAGCCGGCCGCGCAGGTCGATGCCGAGCCGCACCAGGATGCGGGTGCGCCAGGCCCAGCGGACGGTGTCGCCGAGCCACTTGTCGGCCGGACGGCCGTGGTCGGCGATGCCGAAGCGGGCGGCGATCCGCTGCTCGTAGTCGCTCGCGCCGGGGAGGTCACCGGCCTCCTCGCCGTCGTGGGGGGAGAGTTCGAGGTCCAGCACCTCCTCCTTCTCGCCGCGCAGCATCGCCAGGATCCGGTGCGAGGGGAGCTTGGTGTACGGCTCGGCGAAGTCGAAGTAGTCGGCGAACTTGGCGCCTTCCTGCTCCTTGCCCGCACGGACGGTGGCGACCACCCGGCCCCGGGTCCACATCCGCTCGCGCAGCGAGCCCACCAGGTCGGCGTCCTCGCCGAACCGCTCGACCAGGATGGACCGGGCGCCCTCCAGCGCGGCGGCCCGGTCGGCCACCGCCTCGTTCAGATAGGCGTCCGCCACCGCCGCCGGGTCCTGCGTCGGGTCCGCGAGCAGGGTGTCGGCGAGCGGCTCCAGACCGGCCTCGCGGGCGATCTGCGCCTTCGTCCGACGCTTCGGCTTGAACGGGAGGTAGATGTCCTCCAGGCGGGCCTTGGAGTCGGCCGCGAGGATCTGCCCGCGCAGCGCCTCGTCGAGCTTGCCCTGGGACTCGATCGACTCCAGGACGGCCGTGCGCCGCTCCTCCAGCTCCCGCAGGTAGCGCAGCCGCTCCTCCAGGGTGCGCAGCTGGGTGTCGTCGAGCGAGCCGGTCGCCTCCTTGCGGTAGCGGGCCACGAACGGCACGGTCGCGCCGCCGTCGAGCAGATCGACGGCCGCCTTCACCTGCCCGCCGCGGACACCCAGCTCCTCGGCGATCTTGCGCTCGATCGCCTGCTGGGCCTGCTGGGCCACCTGTTCGTCTGGCGTGCTCACGAAGCCGGTCACCTTCTCCAGAGTTGCTTTCCCCGTACCCCCGCATTCTGGCACTGACCGGCGACACCTCCCGGCCGCCCCCGGAGCGACCGGGCGTGGCGCGGCGGCGGAGTTCAGCCGTTGACGGTCGGGGAGGGGCGGCCGTCGGCGGCGATCCGGACGACGTCGGTCCGGCCCGCCGCGGCGGCACCCACCGCGCGACCGCACCGCCGAGCGCCCCCCACACGACCCGACGTCCCCACCTGATCGTCACCGCCCCACCCCGGTGTTCGAAATACGGTGAACGGCCGTGGAACCCGGGAGTACAGTGCCGGGCATGTGCGCTGCAGCCCGGATGCATGACGACGAACCGGACATCGACACCGCCCTGGTACGGCGGTTGCTCGCCGCCCAGTTCCCGCACTGGGCCGGGCTGCCGCTCGAACGGGTCGCCTCCTCCGGGACGGACAACGCGATGTTCCGGCTCGGTCCCGAACTCGCCGTACGGCTGCCCCGGGTGGGGTGGGCGGCCGGGAGCGTCGAACGCGAGCAGCGCTGGCTGCCGAAGCTGGCACCGCACCTGCCGCTCCCCATCCCCGCCCCGCTGGCACTCGGCCGGCCCGCCGCCGGCTACCCGTGGGCGTGGTCGGTGCTGCGCTGGATCGACGGCGCCAACCCGGTGGTCGGCGCGACCACCGCGCCGATCCAACTCGCCCAGGACCTCGCCGGGTTCATCACCGCACTGCGTGCGGTCGACCCGGCGGACGGCCCACCGGGCTCCCGGGGCGTGCCGCTGGCCTCCCGTGACGCCTCCACCCGGGCCGCCATCGGCCGGCTCCGCGGATCGATCGACACGGAGGCGGCAACCACCGTGTGGGAGAAGGCACTTCGCCTGCCGGAACACGCCGGGAGGCCCGCCTGGATGCACGGCGACCTGTCCCCCGGGAACCTCCTGCTCGGCAACCGCCGGCTGCGCGCCGTCATCGACTTCGGCGTCATGGGCGTCGGCGACCCGACCGTGGACCAGATCGTCGCCTGGAACCTGCTCCCCGCCGCGGCCCGGCCCGCCTTCCGCGCCGCACTCGCCGCCGACGACGCCACCTGGGCCCGCGGCCGCGCCTGGGCCCTGTCCATCGCCCTGATCCAACTCCCCTACTACCGCACCACCAACCCCGCCCTGGCGGCCAACGCCCGCCACGTGATCCGCGAGGTCCTCGCCGACCGCAGCGTGTGAAGCGGCGCGCCGACGCCCGTACCGGTCAGAGTTCGGCCCGCGCCTCGTCGATCGAGTGCAGGACGGCCTTCGCCCCGGCGCCGGCGGCCAGTTCGGCGGCCTCGTCGAGCAGCGCCCGCGCATCGGCGGGGCGGCCCTCGGCGGCGGCGATGTACGCGAGACCGACCAGGTTGGCGGCCACCCCCTCGGGGAAGGCGAGTTCGCGGCGCAGCCGGGTCGACTCGTCCAGCAGGTCACGGGCGGCCGGCAGCCGGCCCGCGTGGTGCTCGGCTATGCCGAGGTGGCGCAGGGCGTAGGAGAGCGTGAGGCGGTCGCCGGTCGCCGTCGCGAGCTCGCGCGAGCGGTGGAGGGCGGGCAGCGCGGCGGCGTCGTCGCCCTCGACCACCTGGTGGTAGGTGCCGATCCAGAACTGGGCCTCGGCCTCGCCCCGCCCGTCGCCCAGGCTCCGGTAGAGGTGGGCCGCGTGCTGGAAGAGCTCCAACGGTCCGGCCTTGGGCTCCTCCGGACCCGCCCCCGGTCGGCGAGCCCGGTGTCGTACACCTCGATCCGCAGCCCGGCAGGGGCGGTGTACTCGAACAGCACGTCGATCAGCAGGTGCTCCGGCCTGCGCGGACGCAGCACGGTGTGCGCGACCAGCTCGGCGACGATCAACTCGGCCGCCTCGGCGTAGCATGCGCCGCCCGTGACGTCCGCGAGGAACCCCCGGAGCACGATCCGCGCGGCGGACGCGGAGGAGGGATGACGCGGGAGGGAGCAGAATCGGTCCCTAGGGGTGCTGTCAAGCGATTCGGGCATGACGATGCCACCTTCTGGTGCATTGGAGGGTCCGTGCGCGGGCAGGGCGCTTCGTGCACTCACTAGCGCGGGCGCCCGTTCCGTTCCACGCTTAGCATCGACGGTTCCGAATTCGGTGACGAGTGATCAGCCGGTTCCAGGGAACGTCTTGACACAGGGGGGGCCTGAACCATGACTCGTCAGAAGTCCGTCCATCCGAACCCGCAGTCGAGCGCGGGCGCGGTGTTCGGTGCCGTCCTGCGGCGATTCCGCGACGCGAAGGGAATCTCGCAGGGCGAACTCGCCGCACTCGTCCCGTGCAGCCGCCCGCACATCTCCCGCATCGAGGCCGGCACCCGCAACCCGCAGGAGGACTTCGTCCACGCGGCCGACCGGCTGCTGGACACCGGCGGACAGCTGATGGACCTCTGGAGAGAGATCGACTGGTACGCCCGGGTGGAGCACCCGGACTGGTTCCGGCGCTACGCGGGGTTCGAGGAGCGGGCTTCGACGATCTGCGAGTTCCAGGTCGCCCACATCTCAGGCCTCCTGCAGACCGAGGCCTACGCCCGCGCGCTGCTCGCATCGGGCGACGCCGCGGGCAACCCCGACCTGATCGAGGAACGCATCGCCTCCCGACTGGCTCGCCAGCATCGCCTGACCGCGCCGGACGGCCCTCTCTTCAAGGTCGTCCACTCCGAGGCCGCGATCCGCTCACTCGTGGGGGGCGAGGCGGTCATGCACGAACAGCTCGAACGCCTGCTGACGCTCGGACAGCTCCCCAACGTCGTCCTCCAGGTCGCGCCCCTCAGCCTCGGCGAACGAGTACCGTTCGCCACCATCGTCTCGCTGGTCACCTCACCCGACGGCAAGACTCGGATCTACTCCGAGAGCCTGGATCAGGGCCACTTCATCGAGGATCCGAGAGTCGTCCAACGCAGGCAGCGCGCCTATGATCTGCTCCAGGCGGACGCGCTCTCCCCCCGCGAGAGCGCCGCGCTGATCCGCAGTGTGAGGGAAGGACTTCTCAACGTCATGCCTGACAGCCCCACCATCTCGTGGCGCAAGTCCAGCTACAGCGGGAACAACGGCGGCAACTGCATCGAGGTGGCCGAAGGCCGCCCCTCCCTGCTCGTCCGCGACTCCAAGGACCCCGAGGGCCCCGTCCTCTCGTTCCCCTCCACCTCCTGGCAGTCCTTCATCGACGCCGTCCGCACCGACACCTTCCCGACGCCCGGCCGCTGAACGACCGCATCCGAACCCCCTCCCCCGGGCCACCGGGGAGGGGATTCGTCGTACCACCGCCCCCGCAACTGCCTCGCGGATCCGCGACAGTCAGCATGCGGGCAGACGTCCTCAAAAAGACAGCCGGTCCGACTTCCCTTCCAGGGCGATCTGGGCAGCTACCGCCAGGCAGAAGCGGCAAACTGTGAGCCATGACGATCGGCGAGAGCAGGGCGACCATCACGCCACCGCCTCTGTGGCGTCCACTGCGCCATCTCCACCACCGGTTCACCGAAGAACGCATGGATACGGCGGCACGAGACCTCCGCGTTCTCGGACAGGCTCCCTTCGACGCCGACCGACTGCGTCGTTCCCTGACCTACGACCTTCCCGAGGAAAGGCCCCTGGTACTGCTGATGGTCGCCATGCTGGCGGCGTTGGTCGTCGGCGCAGTCCTCGCTACCGCCCAGGGCTCCTGCATCCCCGGTGGACGGCTACCGGGGCCGGGTGAAGCCCTCTCCGCCTGCCCCACCCATCAGAACAAGGTCACATTCAGTGCCATGGTCGCAGTCTTCGTCCTCGCCCTACTGGTGGTCCGGGCCGTGAGCAATGCCCGGGAAGGCGTCCGGGTCAAGCGGTGCTACCGCGCCCTCCTTCCCTCTTTCGACGTCCTCAGCGCCTGTGCACGGGCTCTGGGGCCTGGGGCCGGGCACCCCGAAGCCGCCGAACTGAGCAAGAAGGCCGCAGCGCTCGGGCAGGCCGTCGTCGACGCCGCAGGTCACATCGCCGGCGACTTCGGGGCACGGGCCTCCACCCGCAACGCTCTGCGCAGCCATGCACGCGATGTCGCCGCACTCCTCGAAAGCACCGCCGATCGACTGCTTCCCGAGCGCGAGGAGGCCATCCACAGACTCGCCGCGCTGGCGTCCGCCATCGCCCGGCAGAGTGCGGACGGACGGTTCACCGACCTGCTCGGGCCGATCGGAGCGCCGCCGCGCTTCCCGGTCGAGGCCCCTGAGTCGCCGGACCGGACCGACGGGAAGCGGCTGGCTCTCGCGGTCGTCGCCGCCCTGTTCCTCACCACCGCGCTCGCCGTAGGGGCTGGACTGGCCGGGCTTCCGGCGCCGGTGAACGCACCTCTGGCGGCGTTCACCGTGCCCCTGATCACGTTCCTCCTGCTCGCCTACCGCCACGGTCTCGTCGACGCGCTGCGGCTCGTCTCGACCCTGCGGGCGGTCCGAAGCCCCAACACTCCACCGGACGCCCCGACCACCGAGAGCGCCGAACCTCCGGCCGCCGAAGTCGCGGCCGCGGAGTCGCAGCCCGCCGTGGCGGCGGATCCGGCGCAACCGGCACGGGCACCGTCCGCGCCGGTCGTCCAGCAACGCGGACCACGGACACAGCCGCGAGAGTCCGGCACTCCCACATGGATGTCATGACGGATCCTCACACCAGGACACTCGAGCGGCGGTCGGTAGGGTGCGGCCATGACGCGACACATCGCCTTCGACGCCCTGCACAACTTCCGTGACATGGGCGGATACCGGAACTCTGACGGATCGTCGGTCCGGTGGGGCCGGCTCTACCGGTCGGACTCGCTGGGCAAGCTCTCCTCGCCCGAGGACCTCGCGGTGTTCCGGGGCCTCGGCATCGGCACCGTGATCGACCTGCGCTACCCGTGGGAGATCGCCGCCAAGGGGCGGATACCCGTGATGGACGGCGTGGCCTACCACAACCTCTCGATCGAGCACCGGCCGTACGACCAGGCGGAGATCGACCCGGACGTCGATCCCTGGCGCTACCTCGCGGACCGGTTCGCCGAGGTGGCCGAGGACGGGGTGGCGGAGATCCGCCAGGTGATCGAACTGGTCGCGGCCGCGGACCACCCGGTGGTCTTCCACTGCGCCTCCGGCAAGGACCGCACCGGGCTGATCGCCGCACTGCTCCTCACCCTGCTCGACGTCCCCGAGGTCGACATCGCGGCCGACTTCGCCCTCACCGAACTGGCCACGCCGCACCTCGTCGCCGACTGGCACGCCGCCAACCCCGGGCGCACGCTGCGCTGGCCGGGGTACGGGCGCGCGCCGGAGGACGTGATCCGGCACGTGCTCGCCGACCTCACCGCCGCCCACGGCTCGGTGCGCGCCTATGCCACCGGCACACTCGGTGTCGACGAAGAACTGATCGGCACACTGCGCTCCCGGCTGCTCACCGAATAGCCGACGGGCGGCGGGAACCAGCCACCCCATGTTTCAAATGACAATCCTACAAAATTAGACCTGAACAACCTTTCGCTCATCCGAGGACATCTGCGGAAATGCTTGGCCGACTTCCCGTCGGCCAAGCAAATCTTCGAGCACTTCGTATCACCGGCTTGCCAAGCCCCGGCCCTATCACCCCCACCCTCCGAATGGCCGGAAACAATAGTTCTTGGCAGCTGTTCGTGCACGCTAAGGTCGTTTCCGCGGCGGCTCGTCCGATCGGGTGATCAAGGCCGATGGCAGTCGAACCTCCGCTCGCTTCTTTTTGCCTGCATGACGCCCTCCGTGGCGTCACCGAAAAGATCGGACGGGATATGCACGCAAAGCACCGCACGCTCGTGCGCGGCATTCTGGTGGCCGGCGCGCTGCTCGGGTTCGCCGGCGCGACGCCGGCCCTCGCCGAGGGCTCCTGGACGTCCCACATCAGCAACTGGGGGCCCGGCTCCGAGTCCCGCCGGTGGACGGACTACGACCGGGACGACGCCGTGACGACGGTGTCGTTCAAGGGCTGCACCACCGACACCAACGAGTTCAAGAACGCCGATCTCCAGCTCTACAAGGACGTCGTCGGCCCCGACCGGGCCTACGGGTACCGGCTGAACCGGTGCGACACCTCCGTCTGGGGCGACCAGAGCTCCGGCGAGTACTACTTCGCGCTGGAGGGCGTGCGCGCCGGCGGCAAGCTCTGGGTCGACTCGGTGAGCACCCAGTACTGAGCCCGGCCCGCCCACCGGAGTCCCGGGAAGTCCGGGCGTTCCCCGACTTCCCGGGACTCCCCGGCCTCCCGACGACCCGTGGTGCCGGTGGAGACCCCGCCCGCCGACCCGCCTCCCTCCCCTCCCCCGGTATCGCCCCCGCACCCACCGAGCGAAATGCGTCGACCCCGCCATGTCCCTTGAGTTCCACCACGTCGACTTCCAGTACAGCCGGAAAGCCGGACTCTTCGCCGGCTTCGCCCTGCGGATCGACGATCCGGCCACCGTCCTGCTCGGCCCCAACGGCGCCGGCAAGTCCACCCTGATGGCCCTGGCCTCCTCCCAACTCGCCCCGCGCCGGGGCTCGGTCTCCTGGCGCGGACGCACCCCGACCGGGCACGGCGACCGGGCGGCCTACCGGCGGGCGGTGGCCTGGCTGCCGCAACAGGTCACCCCGGTCCCGGGGCTCAGCGTGCGCGAACAGGTCGCGTACAGCGGGTGGTTGAAGGGCATGTCGCGCGCCGACGCCTGGCACGCGTCGGCCGGCGCGCTGGACCGGGTCGGGCTGGCCTCGCTCGCCGACCGGCGCAGCCACCGGCTCTCCGGCGGGCAGCTGCGCCGGCTGGGCATCGCCGGCTGCCTGGCGCACCGCAGCGAACTGATCCTGATGGACGAGCCGACCGCCGGGCTCGACCCGGCGCAGCGCGGCATGTTCCGCACCCTCGTCGAGGACTTGACCACCGAGGTGAGCGTGATCGTCTCCACCCACCAGACCGAGGACCTCGCCACGAGCTACCGGCACGTGGTGGTGCTGGACCAGGGCCGGGTCCGGTTCCAGGGCGGCATCGAGGAGTTCCATGCCCTCGCCCCCGGCCGGGGCGAGGGCGCCGAGGCCGCCTACACGCACCTGGTCGAGCGGGAGGCCTGACGTGCTGCTGCGCACCGTCCTCCGCACCTCCGCCGGACTGCGGGCACTGCCGTTCCTGGTCGGCTTCCTGCTCGTCGCGCTCGGCGACGAGATCACCGACTGGGTCACCCCCGCCTACGGCCTCTCCGCCACCGGACACGCGAGCATCGCGCTGCCGTTCGCCGGCGCGGCCTGCGCGGCCGCCGGGGCCTGGGAGGGCGGCCGACTGCACCGGGGGCGGGTCTTCGACCGCTCACCGGTCCGGTCGCCGCTGGCGATCACGGCGCCCGTCCTGCTCCCGGTGGTGGTGATGGGCGGACTCGGCATGGCCGCGGCCGTCGGCGCCGCCGCGGCCGCCGGCGGCACGGTGGCCGGCACGCCGCAGCCCGGCCTGTTCGCCGCCTGGGCCGGGCTGCTGCTCGCCAACACCCTGGTCGGCTCGATCGTCGGGCGGGTCCTGGTACCGGTGGTCGCGGTGCCGCTGGCCCTGGTCAGCAGCTTCGTGCTGAACGCCTACCCGGCCTCGTCCACCACCTACTGGTTGCGGCACCTGGTCGGCGGCGGGCTCTCCGACTGCTGCGCCGTGGACCAGGTCCTCGACCAGAAGGCCGTGCTGAGCGCCCTGGCGTTCTCGGGCGCGGTGTGCGCGGCGGCCGTCCTGGTGATCCGGTACCGCGGCGCGCCGGCCGCGCTCGCCGTCGCGCTGGCGGTGACGGCCGGCGGGATCACGCTCGCCACCCACCTCGCCCGGGGGCTCGGACCCGAGCCCGTACTGGACCGGCCCGGCACCGCGCTGGTCTGCGACCACGGCCGGCCGCGGATCTGCCTCTGGCCGGAGCTGGGCACCGCCCGTGCGGACCTGGTCCGGACGGAGGCCCGACGGGTCGTCACCACCCTGGCCGAGCGGGGCGTCCCGGTACCCGCGACGCTCACCATGGCGGCCCGGCCGGGGCCGGGCGAGGCCAAGCTGGGCGTCCCGACCACGGCCCGCGCGCAGGACGTGGCACCCGGCGTGGTCGGCGGGCTGCTCCCCCGCACCCCGGACTGCGCCCGGGCGGGCGCCCCCTACCCGGCCGGCGCGGCCGCCGGACCGGTGGCCGCCTGGCTCACCGCCGAGGCCGCCCCGGACGGAGCGGCGCCCGCCGCCCGGGGTCGGTTCGGCGCGGAGGACGCCGCGCTCGCCGGGCACCTGCTGCGGCTCCCCCGGGAAGCCCAACTCGACTGGTACCGGGCGGCCACCGAGGCCCTGCGCCACTGCGACACCGCGGCACCCGCACTGCCCCCGGGCGGTGACCGGTGATCTGGTGGTGCAAGGCACGCGCGGTACCCGCCGTCGTCGCCGCCCTGGCCGGGACGTTCGCGGTGGGCCTGCTCATCGGCGACGGCGAACTGCCGGTGCCCGCACTGCACGGGCATGCGGGCCACTTCCTGGTGGGGCACATCATCACGCTGCTGCCCGCCGCGTTCCTGCTGCACGGCCTCGGCCGGGGCGACCTGCGGACGGAGGCCGTCGCCGGACGCTTCCTGCGCGGGCTGGACACCGCACTCGCCCTGGCCGTCGCGACGGCGGGCGCGGCGCTCGGCCTGCTCACCCACGCGGCCGGCCAGGACGACCTCGCCCTCGTCCTCGCCCGCAACATCGCCGGCTACCTCGGTTCGGCGCTGCTGCTGCACCCGCTGATCGGTCACCGCCCGGCCGCCGCCGCGATCGCCGCCGTCCCGCTGCTCTGCGCGGCGGCCGGCTGGCACCCCGACGGCCGCCCCCAACCCTGGGCCTGGCCCCTCCACCCCGCCGCATCCCCCCAGGCGCTCACCGCCGTCACCCTCACCCTCCTGGCCGGCACCACGTGCGCCCTCCTGCGCCCCCGCCCCCTGACAGACCAGAACGTCCTGACCTAATGGGACTCGTCGGGCCGTCCGACGTCCTGCGCAGTACTGACCAGGAATCCCGCCCTCCGGCCGTCCACGCCCGTGCGTGGGAAGTCGACCCACTCGACTTCCCACGCACCACCGATCAGAGCGAAGCACCCGCACTCGGAGCCGCGACGAAGCACGCCCGCCGCGCCGGTCCGGCTCCGGTACCGGCACCCGCACCGGGCCTCTGAATCAGGATCCCGTGCGCAGGCGGTCGGCCCGCTCGACGTTCCGTGCCCGCGCCCGCGCCCCTCGCCCCCGGCTGGCCGTCAGCGGCGGCGGGGGCGGCTGCCGGGGCTGCCGGGGCGGGGCTTGCGCGGGGGGCGGCGGTCGGCGGCCGCCGGGGTGGTGGCCGTGGCGGGCCAGTGGGTGGGGCGGGCGAGGGCGGGGGGCAGCTTGGTGGCGGCGTCCCCACGGGCGGCGTTGAGCTGGGCCTGGGTGAGGAAGAGCGCATCGGTGAGGTCGGCGCCGGCCAGGTTGGCGTCCCGCAGGTCCGCGCCGATCAGGTCGGCGGTCCGCAGGTCCGCGCCCGAGAGGTCGGCCGCGACGAGCAGCGCCCCGCGCAAGTTGGCGCCCCGCAGGTCGGCGCCGCGCAGGCGGGCACCGAAGAGGTCCGCGCCCCGGTGCTCCTTGCGGCGCGGGACGGCGGCCCGGACCAGCTCGCTCGCCTTCAGCAGCAGCTCGCTCACCTCCTGGCGGTGGGCGGGCACGTCCACCGCCAGGATCTCCGCCGGGGTGCCGGCCGCGAGCCGGTCGGTCTCCGCGAGCGCCCGGCGCAGCTCGGCACGGAGCGGGCGGGCGGGCTCGTAGGAGAGCGCCTCGGTGAGGTACCAGAGCAGTTCGTGCAGCTGCCGCACCACCGGGAACACGTCGGTCATCCGCCGGGTGTCCTCCGGTGCCTCGCGCCAGCTCCGGCCGCCGAAGGTGACCTGGGAGACCCGCTGACCGGCCCCGAAACAGTCGTAGACCGTGCAGCCCTGGAAACCGCGGTCGCGCAGCTGGGCGTGGATGCCGCAACCGAAGTCGGTCTGCAGGTTGCGGCACGGGGTGCCGGCCGCCTTGTCGACGGCGAAGTCGGCGCCGGCCGCGAACGGCAGCGCGACGCAGCACAGCCCGAAACAGCTCCCGCAGTCGGACAGCAGGCTGATCGGGGCGGGCGTGGGCTCGGTCACTGTGCTGGTGTTCCTCCGTACGGCGGCGCCCGGGCGGTCCGGGTCCGCGGGACGGCAGGGGCGGCCAGGGGATGCCGGGCCTGCCGGGGGCTCGCGCGCAGTGCGCGGGACCCGTCGTAGAGCGTACCGACACGGCGCCGGGGCCGGGGCGGCCCGGGAACCGGGGGGCGGTGAGCGGCAGTCCGTTAGTGTGGTCGGCCGGTGCGGTTCGGGATCTGTACGAAGGTCCGTACGAATCGGGGGCACCGCAGGCACCGGAGCAACCGAACAGTGGAGGAATCAGGCATGTCCCGGCACGACGTCACGCCGTACCCGGACACCGAGAGCGAGGACGCCCGCACCGCGGGCGACCCCACCCCCGCGAAGGCGGCGGCGGCCCTGCGCCTCCCGCCCCGCGCCCGTGCCGCCGCCCTCACCCTGCTCTGCTTCGCCGTCTGCCTGGCGATCGGTGCCCAGCAGTGGACCACCGCCCAGCTGGGCGGCTTCGACCTCGGCATCTTCGACCAGGGCGTGCGCGGCTACGCGCACTTCGGTCTGCCGGTGTCGTCGCTGAAGAGCTTCCACCACGAGTTCCCGCCGGACTTCTCGCTCCTCGGCGACCACTTCTCCCCCGTGATCGCGCTGCTGTCGCCGCTGTACTGGCTCTGGGACGACCCGCGCTCGCTGCTCGTGGGCCAGGCACTGCTGTTCGCCGCCGGGGTCCCGCTGGTCCGCCGGGTCGCCGACCGCTGCTTCGCGGACGCCGACCCGCGCACCGCCCGCCGCGCCGCCGACCTGGCGGGCCTCGCCTACGGGCTGGGCTGGCCGCTGCTGGTGGCCTCGCGCGGCGGCTTCCACGAGGTCGCCTTCGCCGTCCCGCTCACCCTGCTGATGCTGGAGCGCGGGCTGGCCCGCCGCTACGGCACGGCGGCGCTGGCCGGTCTGCTGCTCTGCTGCACCAAGGAGGACCTGGGGCTGGCGGTCGGCGCGTACGGGCTGGTGCTGCTGCTGCGGGCCCGCCGGGACGAGGACCGCGACCGGCGCCGGCGGACCCTCCGCTGGGGCACCGGCTTCCTGCTCGGCGGACCGCTCGCCTCGGTGGTGGCGATCGCCTGGCTGGTACCGGCGATGGGCGGGGTGCCCGGCTACTACTGGAACTACGGCTCGCTGGGGACGGACGCCGGCGACGCCGCCTCCAGCGTGCTCGCGGACCCGACGCTGCTGGTGTCGGCCGCCTTCGACGCCCCGCTGAAGCCGCTGCTGCTGCTCTGGATCTTCGGCACCCTGTTCCTTCTGCCGCTGCGCTCCGCCACGGTGCTCTGCGCCCTGCCGCTGCTGGCGGAGCGGGTGCTCTCCAGCAACCCGAACCACTGGTCGATCGCCCGGCACTACGACGCGTTCCTCTGGCCGGTCCTGCTGGTCGCGGCGCTGGAGGTGCTGGGCCGCCGGCACGACCGCGTGCGCACGCGCCGCCTCGGGGTGGCGGCGGCCGCCGTGACGATCGCGGCCGCGCTGCCGCTCGGGGCGGCCGGCCTGTTCGTCCCCGCCTACTGGCAGGCGAAGCCGAGCGAGGCGGCGCTGATCCGGGGCGCCGAGCGGATCCCGGACGGCGTCACGGTCGAGGCCGACAACCAGGCCGCCCCCCGGCTGACCGCCCGCACCGACGTGGTGCTGGTGGACGGCACCCCGCGCGGGCGCGAGTACGTGCTGATCCGCGCCGACAAGCGCGCGTTCCCGTTCAAGACCGACCGCGAGCAGGCGGCCCGGATCGAACTGCTGCTGGCACACGGCTACCGGCAGGTCTGGTCCGAGGACGGCGTGGTGCTGCTGCACCGGGAGAGCTCCGAGCCGGTCCCCGGCGAGCACGTGCCCGGCCCGGGCAGCACGGGGTACCAGGACGAGGTGCCGTCGGACGTCGGCCACAACCTCTTCCGGGGCTGACCGGGTTCCGGGGCCGACCGGGCCGACCCCAGGAGGCCGCGGCGGCCCCGCCTGCAGTCGTCCGGTGAACCGAGACCCCTCCCCGACGGACCTCGAACCCGACCGCGAACCCGACCGCGAACCCGACCGCGAGAGCGGCCGTGGGCCGGACCTCCCGGTCGGCGCGACCCGGCTGGTGGCGACCGCGCACGCCCTGCGGCGCAAGCCGGTCGGCGAGCTGACCGTCGAGGACCTGCGTCTGCTGATCCGGCAGGCCGTGGGCCTGCCGCACCTCCTGCCACGGACGCTGGACGTCCTGCGGGACGACCCGATGGTGGCGGGCGACCTCTACGAGGGCGACCTGCTCCACGCCGTGCTCACCAGGAGTCCGGACGTCTGGAGCCGTCAGCCCGCACTCGGGCACCGGCTCCGGCAGATCCTCGCGGAATCGGTCGGGCTGCCCCCACCGCTCCGTCGGGAGGCCGAGCGCTTCCTGGCCCGGTCGGTGCCCGGCGAGCCGGGAACCGCTCAGCCCTCGTAGCGCGACCGCTCCGCACGCTCCGGCGCCCGGCCGCCACCCGGGCGGCGGCCGGGCCACGGCCGGTGAGGCGACGGCCGACCCGGTGCCCGGGCACCCGGGAAACGCTCAGCCCTCGTACGGCAGCAGCTCCGCGCGCTTCGGCGGGCGGCCGTCGCCCGAGGAGCGGCCGGTGAGGCGGCGGCCGATCCAGGGGCCGAGGTGTGTCCGGGCCCAGCGGGCGTCGGCGGCCAGCTTCTCCGCCCGGCCCGGCAGGGCGGCGACCGGCAGCGGGGCGCGCCAGTCGAAGGCGGCGGGGCGGCCGAGCGCCTCCAGGACGGCCTCGGCGACCCGGCGGTGGCCCTCGGGGCCGAGGTGCAGGCGATCCTCGGCCCAGAGGCGGCGGTCGTCGAAGCACGGGGCGGAGAAGAGGTCGACCACCGCGATCCCCCGGTCCTGGCCGAGCTCGTGCACGAAGGCCTTCATCCGCAGGATCGCCGGGAGCAGCCGGGTGCTGCCCGCCATCCGTCGGGTGGGGTCGGTACTGGTGAACAGCACCACGGTGGCGCCGGTGGCGCGCAGCGCGGTGGCGGAGCGGCCGAGCAGGTCCTCGACCTGGGCGATGTCGCAGCGCGGCCGCAGCACGTCGTTGAGGCCGCCGGCCAGGGTGACGAGGTCGGCGCGCATCGCGGCGGCGGTGGCCAGTTGCTCGTCGTGGATCTGGCCGATCAGCTTGCCCCGGACGGCGAGGTTGGCGTACCGGAAGGCGCCGGCCGGCTGCTCGGCGGCGAGCCGGTCGGCGACCCGGTCGGCCCAGCCCCGGTAGTGGCCGTCGGGGAGCAGGTCGTCGCACATGCCCTCGGTGAAGGAGTCCCCGACGGCGACGTAACTGGTGTACCCGGTGGGCTCGGTGGGCGCGCCGGGCGCGCTCTTCTCCATTGTGTTCTCCATGGCCCGACGATCGTACGCGCACCTCCACCGGCTGCCGGGGACACCCCCGGCACCGCGCGAGCCCGACAGCCGGACCGGGGCAACGGGCCGGATCGGCCCCAATCAACGGCGGCGGCAACCGAACGCCGACCGGCCGTTTATCGGCCTGCGCCAGAGTGGGTCGGGCCGGGAGGGGACGCCCGGCAGGCACCACCAGCTGAGGAGGGCATCCGGAGCACAGGACCGGCCGCGGCCCGTGCACCACCGCGGCCGCACTCGTCCGGGTCACCCGACCGCCGGCGCGGAGCGACGACCAGCAACGGGGGAGCTGGTCGCCGGAGCCGTCACGGATCCGCCGCCGGTACCGAGGGGTTCGCGCAGCTCTCGCGGAGAGCTGCGCGAGCCCGGTCCGTGACCGGGCTCCGCCGGACCGGGAGGTCGGCCGGCCGCCACGCGTCGTCGGGGATCCGGTCCCCGGTCGCGTACCCGCCCTCCTCCGTCAGCGGCCGGCGGAAGCCGTCATCGCGGGCGTCGACGGGCTCGAGGGGCGAAGGCGACGTCCGCGCGAGGTGCGCCGGACGGCACCCGCAGATCGCCTCCCGCGGCACCCTAGCCCGCCACCACCGCACCGTCCGCCGACAGTTCGCGCCCGCCGTCCGGTCCGGCCACCCCACCGCCGTCCGCCTCCGCGCCGCCCGCGCCGTCCGCACCCGTGACCCAGTGCTCCCGCACCGCGTCCGTCGGCCGCTGCTCGCCGAGCAGGTCGAGGCCCCAGGCACCCAGGGCGTCGACCACCCGGCGCAGCGTCACGCCCCGCTCGGTGAGCTCGTACACGGTGGCGTTGGCCGGCCGTTCCAGCCGCCGGCGCAGCACCAGGCCCTCGCCCTCCAGCTGCTTGAGCCGGGCGGCGAGGATGTCGGTGGAGACGCCGGGCAGGTCGGCGTGCAGGTCGGTGTAGCGGCGCGGGCCGGCGAGGAGTTCACGGACGATCAGGAGACTCCAGCGCTCCCCCACCGCGTCCAGGGCGCGGGCGACGGCGCAGTACTGGTCGTAGCTTCGGCGTGACATGTGGATCAGCATAGCCAAAAGGTTGGACTTTCCAAGTGCTTACTTGGTAGAACAAAGCGAGCAGAACGTGCGGGTTGACCGGTCGGGAGGCCTCAGATGGAGTTTCGGCAGTCCAGCAAGCTGACGGGTGTGTGCTACGAGATCCGGGGCCCGGTGGTCGACCAGGCCAATGCGCTGGAGGCGGCCGGGCACAGCGTGCTGCGGCTGAACACCGGCAACCCGGCGCCGTTCGGCTTCGAGGCGCCGGAGGAGATCCTCCAGGACATCATCCGCAACCTGCCCAACGCCCACGGCTACAGCGACTCGCGCGGCATCCTGCCGGCCCGTCGCGCGGTGGTGCAGTACTACCAGCAGCGCGGCGTCGCCGGAGTGACCGTCAACGACGTCTACCTCGGCAACGGCGTCTCCGAGCTGATCCAGATGGCCGTCACGGCTCTGGTCGACGACGGCGACGAGGTGCTCGTCCCGATGCCCGACTACCCGCTCTGGACGGCCGTGGTCCGGCTGGCCGGCGGCAAGGCCGTCCACTACGCCTGCGACGAGCAGGCGGACTGGTACCCGGACCTCGACGACATCGCGGCCAAGATCACCCACCGCACCAAGGCCATCGTCGTCATCAACCCCAACAACCCGACCGGCGCGGTCTATCCGAAGGAACTGCTGGAGGGCATCCTCGACCTCGCCCGCCGGCACCAGCTGATGGTGCTGGCCGACGAGATCTACGACAAGATCCTCTACGACGACACCGAGCACCACTGCCTGGCCGCGCTCGCCGAGGACGTGCTGACGCTCACCTTCAACGGCCTCTCCAAGTCCTACCGGGTGGCCGGCTTCCGCAGCGGCTGGCTGGTCGTCTCCGGGCCCAAGCAGCACGCCACCGACTACCTGGAGGGCCTCACCATGCTCTCCGGCATGCGGCTCTGCCCCAACGTCCCGGCCCAGTACGCCGTCCAGGCCGCGCTCGGCGGCCACCAGTCCATCAACGACCTCGTCCTGCCCGCCGGCCGGCTCACCGAGCAGCGCGACGTCGCGTACAAGGCGCTGAACGAGATCCCCGGCGTCAGCTGTGTGAAGCCCAAGGGCGCGCTGTACGCGTTCGCCCGGCTGGACCCGGCGGTGCACCGGATCGTCGACGACGAGCGGTTCGTCCTGGACCTGCTGCTCCGCGAGAAGATCCACGTCGTCCAGGGCACCGGCTTCAACTGGCCGCGCCCGGACCACTTCCGCTTCGTCACCCTCCCCCGGGCCGACGACCTGGAGACCGCGATCAACCGGATCGGCCGCTTCCTCGCCACCTACCGCCAGACCTGACGCCCCGGTCGCCGGCGGTCCGGGAGCCCCCGCACCCCCGGCGACGCGGGCACGGGCCCCGCCCGCCGCGGCTCGTAGGCTTGGCGACCATGACGGTCCTGCGCTCCGCCGCCCTGTTCGCCCTCGCCGCCCTCGCCGAGATCGGCGGCTGCTGGCTGATCTGGCAGAGCGTGCGGGAGGAGCGGCCGTGGTGGCTGGCCGGCCTCGGGGTGGTGGTGCTCGGCGGGTACGGCTTCTTCGCCGCGCTCCAGCCGGACAGCGACTTCGGCCGGGTGCTGGCCGCGTACGGCGGCGTCTTCGTGGCCGGCTCGCTGCTCTGGGGCATGGCGGTGGACGGCTTCCGGCCCACCCGCTACGACGTGGCCGGGGCGCTGGTCTGCCTGGCCGGGGTCGCCGTGATCATGTACGGCCCCCGGCGCTGAGCGGCGGCGCTGCCGCACAGCACCGGGGCGGACGGACGCCGGCACCCCCGCCTACTTGACGCCGGCCGCCGCGCAGGCGTCCGCGAACGGCGCGGTGCAGATGTCGGCCGCCTTGTACAGGCCGCCGCCGACCACCGTGGCCTGCACCTTCGCCTTGGTCACCACGATCGGGGTGAGCAGCAGCGAGGGGATCCGCTGCCCGCCGCTGTCGACCCCCGCGTTGGCGGCCGCGTTGATGTCCATCCCCTTCAGCAGCTGGACGGCGATGCTCCCGGCGGCGTCCGCCTCGGGCTTGTACGGCTTGTAGACGGTGAAGGACTGCTCGCCGGTCAGCACCCGGCGCACCGCGTCGATGGAGGCGTCCTGGCCGCCGACCGGGACGTTCTTGATCCCGGCCGCCCTGAGCGCCTCGATGACGGACGCGGCCATGCCGTCGTTGGCCGCGTACACGGCCTGGAAACCGTCCTTGCCGAGGGCCTGGATGGCCTCGTTGGTCTTCGCCAGGGCCACCTCCGGCTTCCACTCGCCGGACTGCTCGTAGCCGATCTTCTTGACCCGGCCGTCGAGCGACCGGTGCGCGCCGGCCTTGAACATCGCCGCGTTGGGGTCGGACTCGGCGCCGTTGATCATCACGACCGTGGCGGCGGCGGCCTTCGGGCCGAGCGCGTCGAGCAGGGCCTGGCCCTGGATCTCGCCGGTGCGCTGGTTGTCGAAGGACACGTAGGCGGCGACCTTGCCCTCCGCCAGCCGGTCGTAGGCGACGACCTTCACGCCCTTGGCGGCGGCGGCCTCCACCCAGGGGGCGGTGACCTTGGCGTTCACCGGGTCGAGCAGGACGACCTTGACGCCCTTGGCCAGCAGGTCGTCGAACTGCCGCTTCTGGACGGTCTCGTCGCCGTCGGCGTTGGCGTAGTCGACGACGCAGCCGGTGCAGAGGGACTCCACCGTGGCCTCGATCAGCGGCTTGTCGAAGGCCTCGTACCGGGTCGAGGAGGTCTTCTCGGGCAGCAGCAGCCCGATGGTCTTGCCGGCGACGCCGTCCGAGTGCGGTGCCGCTCCGTCGCTCTGGCCGCAGGCTGCGAGGGCGAGGGCCAGCGCGAGCGTGGCCGTGCCCGCGCCCGCGCGACGGGTCGTTCTGTTCATGGTGGGTGCTGCCTCCTGACTGCGCCGCGGCTTTGCGGCAGAGGTCGGAGTCAAGCCGTGCTCGGCGATTCCGTCAATAACTGAAGGGAAACTCGATACCTTGCTGCTCGATTCGTTATGAAGTGAAGATCCGTCGGATATTCCCGCACGACAGTCGCGAAGCCTTCGCAGACCGGCGTCAACTCTTCAACATCACGAGCCCGGCCGTCACCCAGGCATAGGGTGGGCGGCGACCCCAGCACCCACCCGTGAGGACCGCACAGCGATGGCCAAACCCCCCGAAATCGGCTCCCTCGCCCCCGAGTTCACCCTGCCCGGCCTGCTGTTCGACGAGCAGGCCGGCACCGCCGAACGCCGCGAGTACCGCCTCGCCGAAGCCAAGGGCGGCCCGCTGGTCCTGGTCTTCTACCCCGGCGACGACACCGCGGTCTGCACCAAGCAGCTCTGCTCGTACAGCTCCGACCTGGACCGCTTCCGCGGCCTGGGCGCCACCGTGTGGGGCATCAGCCCGCAGGGGCTGGACAGCCACGAGCAGTTCGCCCGCAAGCACCGCCTGGGCTTCCCGCTGCTCGCCGACCCGGACCGGACCGTCGTCCGCGCCTACGGCATCGCGGTGCCCGGGCTCGGGCTGCGCCGCTCGGTGTTCGTCCTGGACGGCGACGGCACGGTCCGCTGGAAGCACGTCGCGCTCGCCGGGCTGACCTTCCAGCACAGCGACACCCTCGCGGCGCAACTGGCCGCACTCGGCTAGACCGGCCCGCCGGCGGGCGGCGGTGAGCCCAGGTGGCGCACGCGGCAGTCCCCGGCCGGCCCCGGACACGCCGGTGGCCCGGCCGGGAGTTCCCGACCGGGCCACCGGGCCCCGTGGGGCCGGTCTCCGCGCCCCCGGGCGCGCGGGGCGGACTACCAGCCCCAGCCGCCGCCCTCGCCGTCGTCGTCGGTGGTGCCGTCCCAGCCCTCGCCGACCTTGCGCAGGATCGTGTAGTGGTCGACCTGCGTGCCGTTCTCGGCGAGCGCGGTGACCTTCATCGACGACTTCTGCCCCAGGTGCGCCGGGGTGACGTCGACCTTGATGAACGAGTAGCCGGTGTAGCGGACCCGCGACCACTCGACCTTCTCGGTCACCTTCACCCCGCCCTTGGCGAAGTGGTAGGTGTCCACCGAGTCCAGCCGGTTCTCGTGGCCCTCGTAGGTGTCCGGGGCGTCGAAGCTGTACAGGCTGCGGCCGGCCGCGCCCGCCGTCACGTACACCACGCCGTCGGTGGCCGGCTCGACGGTGGCGCCGCTCGGCACCGCCTTGGAGACCTTGTTGCCGAGGATCGCGTCGGTGCGCTCGTAGACGTGGTTGTGACCGTTGATCACCAGGTCCACCCGGTACTTCTCGAACAGCGGCACCCACGCCTCGCGCACCCCGCCCTCGGAGGCGTGCTGGTGGGTGGTGGAGAAGGCGCAGTGGTGGAAGAAGACCACGACGAAGTCGACGGTCTCGTCGTTGCGGAGGTCCTTCAGGGTGCGCTGCAGCCACGCGGTCTGCTTGCCCGCCGAGATGCCCAGGTTGGCCGGGATCTCGTAGGAGACGTCGTTGGCGTCCAGCGAGATGACGCCGACGTTCTTGTAGCGGAAGCTGTAGACGCCGGGGACGGTCCGCGGGTCCGGGCCGTTGTCCGGCAGGAAGAAGCGGTTGTTCTCGCCGCCGTACCCGTGGTGCGAGTACCAGGCCTCCATGTCGTGGTTGCCGTAGGAGACCATCCACGGGACCTTCGAGGCGACCGTCTCGGTCTGGACCAGGAAGTCGTCCCAGGTGCGGGCGTTGTACACCGACTTGTCGGCGTCCTGGCCGGAGCCGGCCGGGTCGGCGTAGCAGATGTCGCCGGCGTGCAGGTGGAAGGCCGGGTTCTGGGCCAGGATCACGTGGTCGTTGCCGGCCGCGTGCGCGCTGACGCCCTGGTCACCGAAGGCGGTGAAGGTGAACGGCTCGTACACCTTGCCCCAGCGGTGGTCGCGCGAGGGCGCGGTGCGGAAGGTGCTCAGGGTGGAGATCGCCTGCTGCGAGGCCGGGTCGAAGCCCTGGTGGCCGACGCCGTAGTAGTACGTGGTGTCGGGCTGGAGGTCCTCCAGCGCGACGTGCAGGTAGTACTGGTCCACCGGCTGGCCGGTCGGGGTCAGCGCGGGGGTGTGCAGGGCGCGCACCTCGGCCTGGACCTTGTGGCCGAGGTCCCACGGGTTCCTGCCGTAGCGCAGGAACGGCTTCTTCACCGGGGCCGGGACCTGCCAGGAGACCCGGAACTGGGTGTCCGGCTCGGGGCCGAACGCGAGGTGACGGCCGATCGGGGCGACGAGCGAGCCGTCGACGCCGTCGGCCGTGCCGCCGGTCAGCAGCTGCGGGGAGGCCGGCGCGGCCGTCGCGACACCGCTGCCCAGCGAACCGCCCACGGCCAGGGCGCCGACGCCGACGGCACCGGCGGTCAGCATCCGGCGGCGGGAGAAACGGGCCCGCAGGTACTCGTGCTGCTCGGCCATGCTCATGCGGTCGGCGAGCTTCGCGGGCACGCCCATGTGGGGGATATCCATGGGCGGGACTCTTCCAGCGCAGCGTTGACCGCACACCTACAGGCGGTGAACGCACCCCGGCGCGCCGGTCAGTCGAACGCCAATGTTCGACCATGTCTCGGCAAAGTCGCCCCGGGCGGCCGGAGGCCGCCGGATCATCCGGCCCGGCCCGGGTCCTGATCCCCCGGGTCCTGATCCCCCGTCGCAGAGTCCGCCGTACCGGCCGGGGCGCAGGCGGACCGGCCGGGGCCCTGCGCTACCGGCCGGGGCCCCGGCAGACGAAGGGCTCCGCCGGCCGACGGCCTCAGCGCGGCGGCGGGGCGATCTCGTCCCAGGTGGAGGGGGCGCGGTTGCCGGTGCCGTCGCACGTCCGGCAGACCTCGTCGCGGTAGGCGTGCTTGGCGCCGGCCGCGTCGACCCGGTAGCGGACGTAGACACCGGTGCCGTCGCAGAGGAAGCAGTTGCCGCCACCGCCGCCGACCTCGGTGGTGCCGGTGCCCTGGCAGGTGCGGCAGCTGAGACCGGCGGTGCGGCCGGTGCCCGCGCAGATGCGGCAGACCGTGGTCACGTCGTGATTCCTCCCAAGCCGGGGCGCCCGGTAAATGGTAGTGCCCCGGCTCGCCGGACGGACCGCCCCGGAGCCGGGCACCCGCACCGGGCCCGGTGCGCGCCGCCGGGCCCGGGCTCCCGGCGCCTCAGCCCGGGAGGCCGTCGCGGATCCGGCGGGAGACGGTGACCTGCTGGAGGTCGAGCAGCCCGGGCGGCTCGGCCAGGCCCGGGCCGCCGGCGTGCACCCACTCGGCTATCTCCTCGACCATGTCGTCCGCCAGCACCCAGCCCAGCCAGACCGGGCGGCCGCCGGCCGCGCGGCCCTCGCTGGACGGGCCGACCACCACGACGTTGGAGTGCGCGCACGCGTCCAGGCACTTGACCGCGCGGACCTTGCCCGCTCCACCGACGGCCTCGCGCAGCCGCTCGTACTGGCCCGCGTGGTCGACGCCCGGGTGCTTCTCCTGGGTGCCGCAGCAGCAGCCCCGGCAGACGGTGACGGTCACCGGGGCCGCGGGCCCCTTCCCGCCACCGCGCTCGCGGTCTCGACGGCTCATCGGCTCAGCGCTCCTCGTGGTTCCCGGCCCCGGCGCCCGGGGCTTCCTGGTGGAGGGCCCGCAGCCACGCCCGTTCGCGCAGCAGCCGCAGGCCGTTGAGGCCGACGATCACGGTGGAGCCCTCGTGCCCGGCGACACCGAGCGGCAGTGGCAGCGTACCGGCCAGGTCCCAGACCACCAGGACGGTGATGAACGCCCCGGCGATCGCCAGGTTCTGCACGACCAGCCGGCGGGCCCGCCGGGAGAGCGCCACCACGGCCGCCACCGCGGTCAGTTCGTCGCGCACCACCACCGCGTCCGCGGTCTCCAGGGCGAGGTCGGACCCGGCCCGGCCCATCGCGACCCCGCTGTGCGCGGCGGCCAGCGCGGGGGCGTCGTTGACGCCGTCCCCGACCATCAGCACCCGGTGTCCGCCGTCGGCCAGTTCGCGGACCGCCGCCACCTTGTCCTGGGGCAGCAGCGCGCCCCGGACGTCGGTCAGACCGACCTCCCGGGCGAGGTGTTCGGCGGCGAGCCGGTTGTCGCCGGTGAGCAGCACCGGTGGGCGGCCGGTGAGCGCGGCCAGGCCCCGGACGGCGGCCGCGGCCTGCTCGCGCGGGCGGTCGGCGAGGCCGAGCACGCCGACCGGCTCCCCGTCGCGCAGCACCAGGACGGCGGTGCGGCCGGCCGCCTCCAGCTCGGCGACCGCGGGGTGCCCGCGGTACGGACCGGGGGCGCCCACCGCGACCACCGCGCCGCCGACCACGGCCCGCACGCCGATCCCCGGGGTGGCGGTGAAGTCGGTGGCCGCGGGCGGCACCAGGCCGCGCTCGCGGGCGGCGGCGACCACCGCCCGGGCCAACGGGTGCTCGCTGGGGTGCTCGGCGGCGGCCGCGAGGGAGAGCAGCTCGGCCTCGGTGACGCCCAGCGGGCGCAGCTCGACGACCTTCGGCGTGCCCTCGGTGAGGGTGCCGGTCTTGTCCAGGGCGACGGTGTCCACCTGGCCGAGCCGCTCCATCACCACGGCGGACTTGACCAGCACGCCGTGCCGGCCGGCGTTGGCGATGGCGGAGAGCAGCGGCGGCATGGTGGCCAGCACCACGGCGCACGGCGAGGCGACGATCATGAACGTCATGGCGCGCAGCAGGGTGGCGGTCAGCTCCGCGCCGAGGGCGAGCGGGACGGCGAAGAGCAGCAGGGTGGCGGCCACCAGAGCGGCGGCGTAGCGCTGTTCGACCTTCTCGACGAAGAGCTGGGTGGGCGCCTTGGTCTCGGAGGCCTCCTGCACCATGGCGACGATCCGGGCGATCACGGAGTCGGCGGCGTCCCGTTCGACCCGGATCCGCAGCGCGCCGCCGCCGTTGAGGGTGCCCGCGTACACCTCGTCGCCGACCGACCGGGCGGCGGGCAGCGGTTCGCCGGTGATGGTGGCCTGGTCGACCTCGCTGCTGCCGTCGAGGACCCGGCCGTCGGCGCCGATCCGCTCGCCGGGGCGGACCAGCACGGTGTCGCCGACGGCGAGTGCGGCGGTGGGGACGGTCTCCTCCCGGCCGTCGGCCGTGAGCCGGCAGGCCGTGGCGGGGGCGAGGTCGAGCAGGCCCCGGACGGAGTCGGCGGTGCGGGCGGTGGCCAGCGCCTCCAGGGCGCCGCTGGTCGCGAAGATCACGATCAGCAGGGCGCCGTCCAGCGGCTGGCCGATGGCCGCGGCGCCGAGGGCGGCGACCACCATCAGCAGGTCGACGTCCAGGGTCCGCTCGCGCAGCGCCCGCAGCCCGGCCAGGGCGGGCTCCCAGCCGCCGGCCAGGTACGCGGCCGCGTACAGCGCCCCGGACGCCCACCCGGGGCCGTCGAGCAACCGCACGGTGAGGGCGGCCAGGAAGGCCGCGGTGGCGGCGGCCGCCCAGCGGGCCTCGGGCAGCGCGAGCACCCGGGTGCGGCGCGGGGGCGCCGTCGCGGGGGCGGTGGGGACCGGCGGTCGGGTGAGCACGGTGGCGGACATGTCCGCCACGATACAGGAACATATGAACACACTTTCATTCGTTCCTGCGTGCCGGGCCCCGCCGGAGCCCCGCCCCGTAGGATGCCCCCATGGGACACGCAGCCGCCGAGAACGCCGTGCCGCAGATGCGCCTGGACGCGTCGAACGCGGCCAAGGTGGCGAACACCCTCCAGGCCCTGGCCACCCCCTCCCGCCTGCTGATACTCGCCCAGCTGCGGGAGGGCCCGCGGGCCGCCACCGAACTCGCCGACGCCGTCGGCATGGAGCAGTCCGCCTGCTCCCACCAGCTCCGCCTGCTGCGCAACCTCGGCCTGGTCGTCGGCGAGCGCCGCGGCCGCTCGGTGGTCTACTCCCTCCACGACGACCACGTCGCCGCACTCCTCGACCACGCCGTCTACCACGTCGACCACCTGCGCCTCGGCGTCACCGACGACCGGTAGGGCTCACTCCGGAGCCCCGCGGCTCAGGGCATCCGCCACTGCTGGTAGGCGTTGCCCGGCGTGCACGCGGTCATGGTGGCCTGCCTGCCCGCGCCGTTGTCGGTCAGGCAGGTCGACCCCATGTAGTCCTTGAGGTAGTAGACGCCCTGGGCGCCCGCGCCGACCACCGACCAGTTGGCCATGAAGCTGAACCCCGGTGAGAGCAGCACCTTCTGACTCGACGTGTTCGAGAAGTCGGTGTCCTGGACGAGGGCCGGCCCGCTCAGGCCGCACGCGTGGATCTCGTACCAGCCGCCCGGGTTCGGGTCCGAGCGCACCCAGCCGTAGGCGGTCGTCCCGCCCACCACGACGGCGCCGCCCGGCGACGGGCCGGCGGCGGCCAGGCCGAGCTTCTGGCCGTCGGCCACGTTGACGATGTCGCCCCACCGGCTGCCGCCGCACCCCGCGGGCACGGTCGGCGCCGATGGCTTGGACTCCGGCGGCTTGGGAGCCTCGGGGCTGGGCGCCGGCTGGTTCGGCGCGGGTGCCGACGGGGCGGGCTGTTGGGGTGCGGGGGCCTGCGGCGCGGGCTGGTTCGGCGCGGGAGCCGCCCCGCCGCCCCCACCGCTGCCGCTGCCGCCCGTCTTCGGCGAGGTGCCGCCCGACCCACCGGCGGACCCCCCGGAGGACCCGCCGGCCGACCCCGTGCCGCCGCCCGGCTTCGGTGCCGCGCCCGGTGCAGGGACCTCCGGCGCGCCGCCGGCAGGCGGCACGGGCGCTCCGCCGGCCTCGGGCTCCGCGGCCGGTGGAGCGCCCGGCGTGGGCTCCGCGCCCGGCGCCGGCGTGGCCGGGAGCTCCCCGGTCGGCGACGCGGTCGCCGCCGGGCTGTCGGTGAGCGGGCCGGCGGACACCGACACCGCCGGCTGCGCACCGGGCTGTTGCGTCTGCGTCTGCGTCCGCGTGTGGAACGGGCCCCGCTCCACCAGCACGACCGTGGCCGCACCACCGGTGATGACCACCGGAATGATGACGGGCACCAGGAGGCGGCGCCACCGCCGGCCCGCACCGGGCTCGGCGCCGGTCCGGCGTGCCACCCGGGCGACCTCGGCCGCCGGGGCGCCGGCCACCGGGGTCCCGGGCACGGCGGGCGGGACGGGGCGCACCACCGCGGCGACCGGCGCCGACCTGTCGCCGACCGCCTCCCGTGCCGCGGCCGCCATCGCGGCGGCGTCGGCGAACCGGTCCCCCGGCTGCTTGGCAAGCGCCCGGGCGACGAACTCCCGCACGGCCGGCGCGAACTCACCGGGCAGCTCCGGCGCCGGCTGCTGGACGTGCTTGAGCGCCACCTCGACCACGCTCTCGCCGGTGAACGGCGGCGTGCCGGTCAGCAGTTCGTAGCAGACCACGCCGAGCGAGTAGAGGTCCGAGGCCGGCGTGACTCCGCCGCCGCCGGCCTGCTCCGGGGCCATGTACAGGGCGGTGCCGACCACCACGTTGGTCGCCGTGAGCGTGGTGCTCACCAGCGCCCGCGCGATGCCGAAGTCCGTCACCGTCACCCGGCCGTCGTCCCCCAGCATCAGGTTGGACGGCTTGACGTCCCGGTGCACGATCTCCTGCTGGTGGGCGGCGTGCAGCGCGTCGAGCGCCCTGGCGAGCAGGCTCAGCGCCCGCTCGGGCGGCATCGGGCCGTCCTCGGCGAGGGCCTTGTCCAGCGGCCGCCCCTCGACGAGCTCCATCACGATGTAGGCGATCCGCTCGCCCTCGGCGCCGTGACCGGCGTCGCCGCCCTGCTCCCCGTAGTCGTGGACCTCCACGATGCCCGGGTGGCTGATCGCCGCGAGCAGTTGGGCCTCGCGCCGGAACCGCGACGCGAACGTCCCCTCCTCCAGCAGTCCCGCGTGCAGGACCTTGACGGCGACCTGCCGTTCCAGCACCCGGTCGTCGGCGCGCCAGACGGCGCCCATGCCGCCGCCACCGATCCACTCGGTCAGCGCGTACCGACCTCCGAGTACGGTCCCCCGACCATTCATGCCCCGCCCCTTCGCAGTGCCCCGCCCCAACGGGTCGTCACCAACACGGCCTGTGCTGCCACCACTCTCCCCCGCCCGCCGCGCCACCGGTACCGGTCGGACCCGGCCGTTCGGGCCGCGGCGAGCATCAGACGCTACCGGGCAGGGTCGGCACGGCCCCGCCCGGGGCCGGGTGGTGGTCGCCGAACGGCCGGTGACGGGCGCGGCGGTGCGGGCACCCGGGGCCGACCGGGCCGGTCCGGCTCCGCGTTCGCCGCAGCGCACTCCCGGGCCAACTCGACAGCAGCCCAGGGCTGTTGTGGTGCGAAGGCCGCCGCCCGTTACGCCGTCGCGGCCGCCGCCGCACGGCCCGCCGTGCGGCCGGAGAAGAGGCAGCCCCCGAGGAAGGTCCCCTCCAGCGAGCGGTAGCCGTGCACCCCGCCGCCGCCGAAGCCGGCGGCCTCGCCGGCCGCGTACACGCCCTCCAGCACCTCGCCGCCGGGCCGCAGCACCCGGGCGGAGAGGTCGGTCTCCAGCCCGCCGAGCGACTTGCGGGTCAGGATGCTCAGCCGGACGGCGATCAGCGGGGCGGCGGCCGGGTCGAGGATGCGGTGCGGAGCGGCCGTGCGGATCAGCTTGTCGCCCAGGTAGCGGCGGGCGCCGTGGATGGCGGTGACCTGGAGGTCCTTGGCGAACGGGTTGGCGAGCTGCCGGTCCCGGGCCTCGACGGTGCGGCGCAGCTCGTCCGGGTCGATCAGCGCCTCGCGCGTGCGGGCGTTCATGCCGCGGGCGAGGTCCGCCAGGTTGCCGGCGACCACGAAGTCGGGTCCGTGCCGCAGATGGGCGCGGACCGGGCCGGGGGCGCCGGGCAGCGCGCGGCCGAGCACGCCGCGCACCGAGCGGCCGGTGAGGTCGGGGTTCTGCTCGGAGCCGGAGAGGGTGAACTCCTTCTCGATGATCTTCTGGCTGAGCACGAACCAGGTGTGGTCGTGCCCGGTGGTCCGGAGGTGTTCGAGGGTGCCGAGGGTGTCGAAGCCGGGGAAGAGCGGGACGGGCAGCCGGCGGCCGCGGGCGTCCAGCCAGAGCGAGGACGGGCCGGGCAGGATGCGGATGCCGTGCCGGGCCCAGATCGGGTCCCAGTTCTCGATGCCCTCGGTGTAGTGCCACATCCTGTCGCCGTTGATCAGGTTGCCGCCCGCCTCGCCGGTGATGCCGAGCATCAGGCCGTCGACGTGGGCGGGGACGCCGGAGAGCATCCGCTCGGGCGGGGTGCCGAGCCGGGCGGGCCAGGCCTTGCGGACCAGGTCGTGGTTGCCGCCGATGCCGCCGGAGGTGACGATCACGGCCTGCGCGCGGAGTTCGAACTGGCCGGCGACCTCGCGCGAACTGGCTTCGCCGCGCGCCGCGTTGCTGGGCACCAGCACCTCGCCGGCGACGGTGTCGGTGACCCCGGCGTGCGCGGAGAGGCCGGTGACGCGGTGGCGGAACCGCAGGTCGACCAGGCCGCGTTCGGCGGCGGCTCGGACCCGGCGGACGAAGGGTTCGAGCAGGCCGGGCCCGGTGCCCCAGGTGATGTGGAAGCGGGGGACGGAGTTGCCGGGTCCGTCGGCCAGCAGCCCGCCGCGCTCGGCCCAGCCGACGACCGGGAAGAACCGCACGCCCTGGGCGCGCAGCCAGGCCCGCTTCTCCCCCGCCGCGAAGTCGACGTAGGCCTCGGCCCAGCGGCGCGGCCAGGCGTCCTCGGCGCGGTCGAAGCCGGCGGTGCCCTGCCAGTCCTGGAGGGCGAGCGCGTGCGAGTCGCGGATCCGCATCCGGCGCTGCTCGGGCGAGTCGACCAGGAAGAGACCGCCGAAGGACCAGTGCGCCTGCCCGCCGAAGGAGGCCGCGGGCTCCTGGTCGAGCAGGATCACCCGCCGTCCGGCGTCGGCGAGTTCGGCGGTCGCGGCGAGGCCCGCGAGACCGGCTCCGATGACGATGACATCGGCGTCCAGGGCCATGCGCTCTCCTCCATCAGTGGTCCGGCGGTGCAGCCGGTGGTCCTGCGGTGCGGCGTTCGGGCGGTGCGGCGTGCGCCCGATACTGCGGCCTGCGGCGGGGCGCGTCAACCGGTGAGTAACAAGCTGCGGCGGCAATTCCGCTCCGAGGCGTTTCGGAAATACCTCCGATACACGGTGGAGCGTTATTCCGAAATGCTTCTGACGGGCTTTCGGGAATTTCCGCGCCGGGCATGGACGCATTCGAAACCTGGCGGTAACTTACCTGTCAGTAGTAAAGCTGTGGCCCGGCTGGCGCGACCCCCACTCGTTCTCTCTCCCCCAGGAGGAACCCGTGCTCAGCCCTGCCCGGAAACGCCGTACGACCCGGACTTCCCGGAAGCCCGCCCTGCTCGCCGCCGCCGCACTGGGCGCGGCCCTCGCCCTGACCTCCACCAGCGCGCAGGCCGCCACGCCCGCCCCCCGCCACTACGTCGCCCTCGGCGACTCCTACGCCGCCGGCGCCGGGGTGCCCGGCCAGTCGGCCGGCCTGTGCCTGCGCTCCGACCGCAACTACGGCCACCTGGTGGCGGCCGCCCTCAAGGCCACCGCCTACACCGACGTCACCTGCGCCGCCGCCAAGGTGAAGGCGATGACGCAGCCCCAGTACGACGCGTTCATCCGGGTCAACGACCCGCAGTTGGACGCCGTCACCGCCGACACCGACCTGGTGACCCTCGGCATCGGCGGCAACGACCTCGGCGCCACCGACCTCGGGCTCGGCGAACTGGTCGGGGTCTGCATCGCCGGCGCGGCGGTCAACCCGCTGGGCACGCCCTGCAAGGACGTCTTCCACCACGGCTACTGGGACTGGTCCAGCTGGTCCTGGCAGTACGGCAACGACGACCTGGCCGACCGGATCGCCGCCGCCCGGCCGCAGATCGCCGACACCCTGAAGCGCGTCCACGCCAAGGCCCCCGGCGCCAGGGTCCTGCTGGTGGGCTACCCGTCCGTGCTGCCGGCCGACGGTTCCGAGTGCTTCCTGCGCCAGCCCGTCACGGCGGGGGACGTCGAGTACATGTACGGCGTGCTCGGCCAGTTGAACGCCATGCTCAGGTCCACCGCGGCCGCGGGCGGCGCCACCTACGTGGACACCGCCACCCCGACCGTCGGCCACGACGTCTGCTCGGACGACCGCTGGATCGAGGGCGCGCTGCCGGGCTCCCCGGCCGTCCCGTTCCACCCCAACGCCACCGGCGAGAAGGTGATGGCGGACGCCGTGCTCGCCGCCCTGAAGTAGCCGCGGGCGCGGGCGGGAACCCCGAGGGGGCGGCGACCGGAACTCCGGTCACCGCCCCCTCGGTCGTGCCGCGGGCCCTACGGCTTGATGCGGACCACCTGCGGGTCGTGGTCGCTCGCCTGGACGGCGAACTCGCTGTTGATGTGCACCACGTCGTACTTGGCGTACCCGACCTCTGGGCTGACCAGGACGTGGTCCAGCACCTGCGAGTTGCCCTGGTAGACGTAGGAGTACTGCTCCTTCTCCGGCAGCTCGTTCACCAGGTCGCGCAGCACGCCGTCCTTGGTCAGCGCGGCCAGCGCGGGCGAGAACTGGTAGTCGTTGAAGTCGCCGAGCGAGACCACCTTGGCCTCCTTGTCGGCGGCCAGCAGCTTGGCCACGAAGGCCTGCTCGACCGTGGCCTGCTTGAGGCGCTGCACCTCGGAGCTGCGGGCCGGGGCCTGGAAGCGGCTGTCGATGCCCTGGTCGCCGCCCTTGCTGTTGAAGTGGTTGGCGATGACGAAGACCTTCCTGCCGCGGAAGGAGAACTGGCCCACCAGCGGCTTGCGGCTGTTCACCCAGGCCTCGTCGGCCGGGGCGATCCGGCCGGGCGAGGCGGTCAGCGCGGTGGCCGCGCCGGTGCCGGCCACGTCCACCGCGGCGGTGGCGCTGCCGCCGGCGATGTCGGTGAAGGAGACCCGCTGCGGGTTGAAGAGGAAGACCTGGCGGATGTTGCCGCCGGGCTCGCCGCCGTCCTTGCCGTCCTCCGGGTCGATCGAGCGCCAGTCGTACGCCGGACCGCCGGCCGCCTTGATGGCGGCGACGAACTTGGCGACGGTCTGGCTCGCGTCCACCGTGCCGTCGCTCTTGGCGCCGTTGTTGTCCTGGATCTCCTCCAGGGCGAGGACGTCGGGCGAGCGCAGGTTGGTGACCACGGCCTGGGCCAGCTCGGCGAACTTGGCGTCCGGGTTGCCGGGCGCCAGGTTCTCCACGTTGTAGGTGGCGATGGTCAGCTCGCGGTCGGCCGGCTGCGCGGTCACCTCGCGGGCCAGGTGGTTGTCCTGGAGCGCGCCGAGGGTACCGGCGACCAGGGTGTAACCGCCGAAGCTGTTGTAGTCCAGCGGGCCGTCGGTGGTGCCGGTCAGCACGTCGCCGACGTTGGCGACCGGGAACGGCTGCTGGGCGGCCGGCGCCTGCTGCTGCACCATCAGGCGGCCGACGTTCGGCTCCTCGTACGACTCGTACAGCACGCCGCCGCGCCGGCTCTTCTGGTCCTGCTTGTCGGCCGCGACCCAGAGCTCGTTGTACTTGTCGGTCGCCTGGATCACCCGGACGTCCTTGACCTGGACGCGCATGCCCTCCAGCGACTCGTAGAAGTCCAGGGTGTACTTCTCCGGCTGGAGCGGCAGGGACTCGACGGTGCCGCCGGCCGGGGCCTGCGGGGTGTAGGTGCCGGGGATGTTGCGGGTGTCGACCTCGACCGCGGCCGGCAGCGGGTTGCCCGAGGAGAGCACGGTGACGGCCGGGCCGCTGAGCTGGGTGAGCGACTGCGAGCCGCCGTTGAAGTTCGGGTAGTACTCCGTCACCTTGCCGGTGACCAGCACCGAGTCGCCGACCTTGACGGTCGGGTTGGCGCTGCCGGTGTAGACGAAGACGCCCTCGCTGGTGGCCGGGTCGGCATCCGGGTTCGGGTCCTGGATCCAGAAGCCCTTGGAGCCGTAGCCGCGCACGCCGGTGACGATGCCGGGTACGCCCGCGACCGTCTTGCCGGTCCGGCTCGACAGCCGGGTGGTGCCCTGGATGTCGTGGATCCGGACGGTACCCGGCTCGGTCGGACCGGTCGGGGTGGAGCCCTCGGCGACCTCGCCCTTGCTGTTGGTCGGGCTCGGGGCGCCGGCGGCGAGGTCCGCCGCGTTGTCGTCGGTGTCCGCGAGGCCCGCCTTGCGGGCCACCGAGGCGGTGTTGGAGGCGCCGGCGGCGGCGGCCGAGCCCTCGTGGACGACGGCGGTGCCGAAGCCGACCAGGTCCCGCACGCGCGGGTCGGCGGCGCAGTCGGCGGCGGTCCTGCAGGTCAGCGGGTCGGTGCCGCGGACCAGCGCGACGGTGCCGCTGGTGCCCGACAGGGCCAGCGAGCCGGCCGCGTCCGGGGCGGGCAGGTCGACCGTACCGCCCGCGCCGGCCGCCTCGGCGACCAGGTAGCGGGTGCCGGGGGCGATCGCACCGGTCAGCGGGGTGACGCCCCACTGGGAGTTCGCGCCGGGCGTGCCGGATATGTACTGCACGCTCCAGCCGTCCAGGCCGAAGGCGGCGCCGCCCTTGTTGGCCAGCTCGATGAAGTCGTTCTTCAGCGTGGCACCCGAGTTGCCACCGCCGCCGTACACCTCGGCGATCACCGCGTCGGCCGAGGGCGCGGCCACCGCGGCCGGCAGCGGGACGAGCACCAGCGAGACGGCCAGGCCGGCCGGAAGGAGGGTCGCGCGGAGCAGGGTGCGGCGCGACCGCGGGCGGGAAGCGGGGGAGGTGGTCACCTGGACGGGACTCCTTGGTTCGTCGTGGCGCGCAGCGGCACGGCAACGGGGGTGGCACGAGTGGCCCGGCAGTCGTGGGGCCGCCGGGACGTGAGGGTGGGTCAGACGGGCGCGAGTGCGCTACCCGCGTAGAGGCGCGGGCCCGGGGATCCTGGACGGCCCCCGCAGCGCCTTAAGATACGCGCGTAGAAAATGACGCGACAAGACCTCGGCGGTGAACAATCGAGACCGTCGGCGAGATCACACCCGAAGCTGTGACGCGCGCGACAGGTTGGGCGCCCGGCGGGGTCCCGCCGCCGCCCTGACGGTCACTCCCAGGGCCGAGGGGATGCCGCTCCCGGCCCCGCCGGGCCGCCCCGTCGGACCGCCCCGGCGGGGCCGACCGCCCGCCCGCCGCCCGACCGCCGCGGCCGCGACCGCCGCTAGAGCCAGCCGCGCTGAGCGGCCTTCAGGCCCGCCTCGAACCGGCTGCCCGCGTCCAGCCGCTCCATCAGCGCGGCCATCTGCCGGCGCACCGTCCGCACCGAGACCCCGAGCCGCTTGGCCGCCGCGTCGTCGGTGAGCCCCGTGGAGAGCAGCCGCAGCAGCTCCCGCTCACCGGCGCTCAGGCCCGTGCCGGCGTCCTCGGCCCGGTGGGTGCCGAGCGGGACGGCCGTCTCCCAGGTCTGCTCGAAGAGCGCGACCAGCGAGGCGACGATGCCCGGCTCCTCGGTGCACAGGGCGCCGAGCCGGGTGTTCTCCGGGTCGATCGGCACCACGGCGGTGGAGCGGTCGAAGACCAGCATCCGGGGCGGCAGCACCGGGGCGGTGCGCACCCGCCCGCCGAGACCGGTCATCCACTGCGCGTACCCGAGGGTCTCCGGGTCGTTGCGGACGCTGTCCTGGTAGATGGTGCGCAGGCTCACCCCGCGCACCAGGGCGTCCTCGTCCAACGGCCGGGAGGCGGCCAGGCTGGCCGCGGACTGCGCGCCGCCGGGCATCACCGCGAGGCACTCGGAGGTCAGCCGGGCCGTCAGCACCTCCAGCTTGGCCTGGATGGCGTCCAGGCCGACCAGCCGCTCGCCGCCGTCCACCAGGGTGCTGGCGCGCAGCGTCGCGTACTCGGCCACGGCCCGCGCTACGGCCGCCTTGGAGACGGCCAGCTCCTGCTGGCGCCGGGCGAGGTCCTCCTCCTGACGGCGCAGCAGGAGCTCCAGTCCGCGTTCCGGGCTGACCGGCCAGAACGCCCCGGGGCGGTCCCGCGAGGCGCGCAGCAGGGTGAGGTCGGCGAGCCGGTCGAGTGCCTCCCGGACGGCGCGTTCGGGCAGCCGGAGCCGCTGGCACAGCTCGACCACGCCACCCTCGGGGTCGGCCAGCATCTCGCGGTAGACGGCCTCCGCGGTGGTGTCGAGGCCCAGCAGTTCCAGCACTTCAATGACCCCTGCTCGTCGCAATGGGATTATCGGGCGATCTGCGGCTCGATCCTTGCGCCGTGGCACCGGCGTCACAAGGCATGATCCGGTCAAGCGGCTCGGGTGTACGCCGGCCCCCGGCGGGGAACCACGCCGACAGCCCCGCCGGAACGGTACCCGGGGGTGTCGCCGGAGGGCACCGGCAGCGGCCCTGGCGAGCGGTACCGCCACCGCGCCCACGGCCCCGCCGGCGGACCGGCCGACGGGGGCGGGCCGGCCGGTGAGCGCATCCGCGGGGATTTCGCCAGGAGGTTGCAGCTTGCTGCCTGGCCTGTTGCTGCCCGCCGCTGCCCCTCCCGCCCGGGGGCCGCCACCGGGGAGGATTCCCCGTGCGTGCACCCTCCCCCGCGCTCCAACGCCCCGCGCTCGCACACCTCCCCCGCGCTCTGCCCCTTCGCGCCCTGAACCACTGTGCCCAGAACAGGAACCGCCGTGCCCAAGACCGTCCGGCTGCTCGCCGCCGCCGCCCTCGCACTCTCCCTCGCCGGCGTCTCCGCGCCCGCCTTCGCCGCCCAGCCGGCCGCCGTCACCGCCGGCGTGGCCGCCGACACCGGCATCGGCTGGGACCACCCGCTGCCCGCGGCGATCGGCTGGGACACCACCCCCACCGGGAATCCGGGCATCGGCTGGGACTGACCCTTCGGTGTTCCCCGTCCACCTGACCCTCCTGGACGTCTCCGCCGCGCCGACGGGCGAGGCGGGGGCCGCCGACGTCCAGGCAGCTGTGTGGGGGTGCGCGGGGCCGGGCGACGGTCTGGAGCACGTGCGCGCCTGCGCCGTCCCGGGGGGTGTGGGACTGGTGCTGTACGTCCGCGCGCCGGACCAGGGCGTGGCCGAGCTGCGGGCGCTGTCCCTGCTCGACCGCACCCTGGCGGCCGGCCCGACCGGCCGCTTCGCGCCCGCGATGCCCTGACGGCACCGCCGGCGCCGCTTTCCGGCCTTCCGTAGGGGTTTCCACCGATCCCCATCCCTCGGAAATTTGGCCGATTTCGAGCGCTCGCCGCTCCGACCGGGTGCCCGGCACCCGCGCTCCGTCCCCCCGGGGCGGGTCGGCCGGCCGGTCCGGGCGGGCTGCGAGCGAGCGCCCGGCAGGCTCCGGGCGGAGCCGGGACGATGCGGACGGACACAGACGGACGGACGGACAGACCGAACGACGAAACGGCGGGCCGGTCCGAGGTTCTCCCCCGGACCGGCCCGCCGTTCGCGCGCTCCGGCCGGCCGGCGCCGACCGCCCGCCCGCGGAGCCCCGCCGCTACTCGGCCTTCTCCGCCGCGCTCGCCAGGCCCGCCGACCACTTCTCCTCGACCCGGCCGAGCTTCCAGTAGGCGATCGCCGCCGCCCAGGTGAGCACGAAGAGGCCGACGATGGCGTAGCCGACGAAGTTGAGGTCCAGCTCGCCGATCCAGGCGACCGGCCCGCTGGTGATGTCCAGCTTCTCGCCGAGCAGCCCGATCAGCTCGATCGAGCCGATGACCAGCGCGACCAGGACGGAGAGACCGGTGACGGTCAGGTTGTAGTAGATCTTGCGGACGGGCTTCGAGAACGCCCACTCGTAAGCGAAGTTCATGAACGACCCGTCGATGGTGTCCAGCAGGCTCATCCCCGCCGCGAACAGCACCGGCAGCACCAGCAGCGCGTACCAGGGCAGCTGGAACGCGGCCGCGCCGCCCGCCAGGACCAGCAGCGAGACCTCGGTCGCGGTGTCGAAGCCGAGGCCGAACAGCAGGCCGACCGGGTACATGTGCCAGGGCTTGGTGACGGCCCTGGTCACCCGGCCCAGGATGCGGTTCATGAAGCCGCGCTTGTCGAGCTGCTGCTCCAGCTCGGCCTCGTCGAACTCGCCCTCGCGCATCTTGCGGAAGACCTTGAGGATGCCGTTGAAGGCGCCGAGGTTGATCAGGCCGATGAGCAGCAGGAACGTCCCGGAGACGGAGACGCCGATCAGGCCGGTCGTGTCGTGCAGGGTGGAGTCGTCGGACTCGACCTGGCCGGCCAGCGACTGGATGCCGAAGGCGAGCAGCGCGCAGAGGCCGAAGACGATCGAGGAGTGCCCCAGCGAGAACCAGAAGCCGACCGAGAGCGGTCGCTTGCCCTGGCCCATCAGCTTGCGGGTGGTGTTGTCGATGGCCGCGATGTGGTCCGCGTCGAAGGCGTGCCGCATGCCGAGGGTGTAGGCGGTGAGGCCCATCCCGGCGCCGAACACCTGCCCGCCGACGTCGTAGTGCTCGGGTGCGATGACCGCGAGGAGGGTGAACCAGCCGATCACGTGCAGCGCGAGGATGAAGCCGCCCATGCCGGCCAGGCGGATCCACTCCTCACGGGTGAGCCGGTCGCGCCATCTGACGGCGGTGGCACCTGCGGCGGGGCTGGACATCGTGTCGTCCTTTCGGGGGAGCGGGCGGAGCTGGGCCATCTTTCCCTCGGCGAGGAAGTACTTGCAAGTCATACGCAAGTACTGGTCCGGGGCGGTCGGGACCTGACGGCGCGCGGAGGGCGCATTCCGGAAGCGCTCCGGTCCTCCCAAAGATCGCCATGTACCGTACAAGTACCCGTAACCTCCGGAGGCTTTCACCGGACGGACCGCACGCGGATACTCGGATCTACGCGCGAATACTCGGGCGCCGACACCTCAACTCCCCACGGAGGAACGGCACATGATCCGCATGAGAACGGCTGCCGCCCTGGTCGCCCCGGCCCTCCTCGCCGCCGGCCTCTCCGGCCTGGCCCCCACCGCCTCGGCCTCCCCCACCGCCCGTACCGCGGCCGGCACCGCACCCGCCCCCACCGCGGCCACCGCCGCCGCCCCCCACCGGGTGCTGTTCGACAACACCAAGGCCGAGACCGCCGGCAACGCCGACTGGATCATCTCCACCAGCCAGCCCGACCCGCTGGCCCAGAACGCCAGCCCCAGCACCGAGAAGAGCTGGACGGGCGCGCTCTCCGCCTGGGGCGTCGCCCTGCAGAAGACCGGCCAGTACAGCCTCAAGACCCTCCCGGCCGGCTCCACCATCAGCTACGGCACCGGGGCCGCGCTCGACCTCGCCAACTTCGACACCTTCGTGGTGCCCGAGCCGAACGTCCGCTTCAGCGCCGCCGAGAAGGCCGCCCTGATCCGCTTCGTGCAGAACGGCGGCGGGCTCTTCCTGATCTCCGACCACAACCAGAGCGACCGCAACAACGACGGCTGGGACTCCCCCGCCGTCATCAACGACCTGCTCACCAACAACGGGGTGGACAACGACGACCCCTTCGGCTTCAGCGTCGACGTCAAGAACATCTCCACCGACAACCCGCGCGCCGTCAACGACCCCGCCGACCCCGTCCTGCACGGCGCCTTCGGCACCGTCACCGGCTCGATCCTGCGCTCCGGCACCACCTTCACCCTGAAGCCCGCCGACAACCCCTCGGTCAAGGGCCTGCTCTACCGGACCGGCTACAGCGGCACCACCGGCGCCTTCTTCGTCACCAGCGGCTACGGCAGCGGCCGGGTCGCGATCTGGGGCGACAGCTCCCCGGCCGACGACGGCACCGGGCAGTCCGGCAACACCCTCTTCGACGGCTGGAACGACCCGGCCGGCACCAACGCCGCCCTCGCCCTCAACGCCACCGCCTGGCTCAGCAAGGCCTGACGCCCCCGTCGCGCCCCGCCGGGGCCCGCTCACCAGGACAGTGCCGGCATCCTCCCCTAGGGTCGGACTGCTGACGCCTGCGGCGCGGGCGGGCTCCGGCCCGCCCCGCACCGTGGCCCGCCGAGCGGGCCCCCCGCCACCGGGGCCCCGCCGATCCGGGACTCGATGGGAGCGGCCATGCCCTCGTACTCCTACCGCACCGTCCGCGAGGACGTCCGCGTCCCGCTGCCCGACGGCACCGAGCTGTACGCGCGGCTCTGGCGCCCGGTGACCGACGACCCCGTCCCCGTGGTGCTGGAGTACTCCGGCGGGCGCCTCACCGACTGGACGGCCGCCGACGACGCCCGCCGCCACCCCTGGTACGCCGGCCACGGCTACGCCGCCGTCCGGGTCGACGCCCGCGGCTGCGGCAACTCCGGCGGCCGGCCCGACGACGGGGCCGGCGAGCAGGACCTCACCGACGGCGCCGACCTGCTGCGCCGGCTCGCCGCCGAACCCTGGTGCACCGGCCGGATCGGACTGCTCGGCAGTGGAGCGGCCGGCGCCGGCGCCCTGCGGCTGGCCGCCCGCGCCCCGGACGCCGTGCACGCCGTGGTCACCGCCTGCCCCGACGGCGGCCACCGCCTCGGCGGCGCCGCCCTCGCCGCCGACCTGCACACCCGCGCCGGCGCCCGGCTCACCGACGCGGCCCGCCCCCCGGACCCGCAGTACGTCGGCGACGACTGGCGGGCGATGTGGCGGGAGCGGCTCGAAGCCCTGGAGCCGGACCTCCCCGCCCGGCTCGCCGCCGGCTGGGGCGAGCCGCCGGCCACCGCCGCCGTCCCCACCCTCGCCGTCGCCGGCTGGGGCGACCCGTCCTGCGCCGCGGTCCTGCGCCTGCTCGCCGCCGGTACCGCCGCCGTCCCCGTCCGCGCCCTGCTCGGCCCCTGGCCGCACGGCCTGCCGGACGACGCCCTGGCCGAGACGCTGCGCTGGTGGGACCACTGGCTCAAGGGCGCCGACACCGGCGCGCTCCGGACGCCCGCCCTGCGCAGCTGGACCGGCGACCGCTGGACCGCCGCCGACCCCTGGCCCCCGCCCGACGTCCGCACCGTCCGCTACGGCCTCGACGGCCCGCTGCGCACCGCCGGCACCGCCTCCGACGACCGCTACGTCCACGTCCGCTCCCCGCAGCACACCGGCCTCAACGCCGGCGCGTACGTCCCGCTCGGCCGCCCCGCCGACCGGCCGCCGGACCAGCGGGAGGAGGACGGACGCTCGGTCTGCTTCGACTCGCTGCCGCTGCCCGAACCGCTCGAACTGCTCGGCGCCCCGTCCCTGCGGCTGCGCCTGCGCCCTCCGGCCGAGGCCGGACCGGTGATCGCCCGCCTCTGCGCCGTCGCCCCCGACGGCACCTCCACCCTGCTCGCCCGGGGCGCCCGCCTCGCCACCCCGCCCGCGCCGGACATCACCGTCGAGCTCGCCCCCGCCGGGCTCACCGTCCCACCCGGCCACCGGCTCCGGCTCGCCCTCTCCTCCACCTACTGGCCGTGGCTCTGGCCCGACCCCGAGCCCGCCGGCTTCGGACTCGACCCCTCCCACAGCGCCCTGATCCTCCCCGTGCGCCACCTCGCCGCCGACCCCGACACCGCCCCCGTCGTCCTCGCCTCCCCCACCCTCCCGCTGCCACCGCCCGTCCACGTCACCGAACCGCTCACCGCCCGCCCCGAGCGCCTCACCGTCCACGACATCGCCCGCCACGAGTGGCGGACCGAACTCTCCCCCGCCACCGACGGCACCCGCACCCACCCCGACGGCCTGGTCCGCGACGAGCACACCGTCACCGCCTACCGGATCCTCACCGCCGCCCCCACCAGCGCCCAGGCCCGCAGCGACCGCACCGTCCGCCTCGAACGCCCCGCCATCGGCTGGGACATCACCCTCCGGACCCGCACCGAACTCCGCTGCACCCCCACCCACTTCCTCACCCGCACCCAGCTCACCGCCCTCGAAGCAGGCGACATCGTCTTCACCCGCGAGTGGCAGCAGCAGATCCCCCGCACCGCACCGTGACCCACCCCACGGGGCGGACACCCGAGCCACGGTGGGGGTCAGGACTGCCAGACGGGGTCGGTGACGATCGCCTTCAGCACGGGGTCTGCGTGGTACCCGGCGGCAGCAGTGGCACCGGTCGGGCGAGCAGGCCAGGCGGCGCCGGTGCGTGAGGAAGGTGTTGACCAGCACGGTCTGCGCGTAGCCGCTCGGGTTGTCGAGCCGGGCTGTCCTGCGCCATTTCACGAAGACCCGGCCGAGCGCCTCCTGGACGAACCCCGGCACCCGAGGACACCAGAGAAGGGGGCACCTCCAGAAGACCACTCCCACCGCCCCAGAGGCGATTGACCTCAACACGCTTGGAAAGAAGGGAACTTGGGCGGCAATCCGACCCCCGGAACCGGCTTCGGACGGTACCCTGGCTCACCCGCGGTGGGCGCGGGCGGCAGGGGGGACGTATGGGAGTCAGGAATCCGTCGATCGAGGAGCGGTACTCGATCGCGCTGGGGTGCCGGGTGAGCGTCGAGGCCGGGTTCACCGCCACGAGGGTCAACTGGAACATCGGCATCATCTCGGGCGAGGACCGCAAGCGCCCTCAACGGGGCAGCGCGGTGGCGTCGTTCACCTGCGATCGGTGCCGGCGGGCGTTCTGCGCCAGGGTCGAGAGCCGCCCCACGGCGCGCCGGAAGCGGTGGATCTACCTGGTGGTGGGGGCGGCGCTGCTGCTCTCGCTGGCGGTCGTCGTTCCGATGCTGGTCCAGCTGGGCGGCCAGACCGTGGATGAGAACGACCCGGACGCGACGGACGGCTTCGGCCTCCTGTTCCTGTGGGCCTTCCTCGCGTTCGTCTTCGGGCTGAGCTTCTTCCGGATCGGCTGGTCCTACCCCGGCATCAACAAGTTCCGGCTGGTGGGCGCCGACGGCAGGCGCAGCGTCTGGGTGAAGGGGCACCGGCTGTTCTGACCCGCGAACGGCCGCCCGGTCGGGGACCGGGCGGCCGAGGGGACTACGGCGCAGGCGTCAGCTGGTCTGCAGCGCCGTGTCGTCGATCACGAAGCTGGTCTGCAGCGAGGCGTCCTCGGTGCCCGCGAACTTCACGGTGACCGTCTGGCCCGCGTAGGACGAGAGGTCGAAGGTCCGCAGCTGGTAGCCGGCCGCCGCGTCCGCGTTGGAGTAGGTCTTCAGCGCGGTGCCGTTCACCGAGACGGTCAGCTTGTCGTACGCCGTCGAGCCGGTCTCCGCCGTGTCGATGTGCAGGTAGAAGCTCAGCGACGCCTTGCAGCCGGCCGGGACGGCCACCGCCTGCGAGAGGTTGTCCGAGTGGGTGGAGCCGTAGCCGTTCAGCCAGGACTTCCACGAACCGCCGTGCGCGGCCTGCGAGGCGCTGTTGTCCACGACACCGCTGGACGCCGTCCAGGGCGCGGCGCTGCCGGTCTCGAAGCCGGCGTTGCCGAGCAGCTGCGCCGGGGTGCAGGTGCCGCCACCGCCGCCGGAGACCGTCCAGGTGAAGGCGGCGGTGCCGGTCTTGTTGGCGGCGTCCTTCGCGGTCACGGTCACGTTGTAGGTGCCCGCGGCCGTGGCGGTGCCGGTGATCTTGCCGCTGGAGCTGATCGACAGGCCGGTCGGCAGGCCGGTGGCCGTGAAGGTCAGCGGGGCGGTCCCGCCGGAGGCCGAGATCTGCAGGTTGACCGAGCCGTTCAGCGCGGTGCTCTGGCTGCCCGGGTTGGTGACCGAGACGCTGGTGCCGGCCGGCTTGGTGAGCAGGCAGCCGCTGACGTTGAGGTCGATGACCCGGCCGGTGCCGAGGCAGGTGGTGAACCAGTACGTCTCCTGGCCGTAGCTCTGGCCCTTGGTGGCCTTGGTGGTGCCGTCGGCCGCCACCTCGCACGGGTTGTTGAGGGTGCACATCTGGCCGTCGTCGTTGCCGGTGTTGTTGATGCCGACGACCTTCTTCGTGGCGGCGTCGACGATCGGCGAACCGGACGTGCCGTGCGTGGTGTTGCAGCCCGCGCTGTAGCGCAGCGAGTCGTGCCAGGTCCACTCGTCCTCGCGCAGGGTGTCGACGAACCCGTTGACCGAGCAGTTCCACACCTGCTTCCAGTACGACGAGGGTATGTACATCGCCGAGCCGTCGGCCGGGTGCGTGTCACTGATCGTCAGCGCCGTGGCGCTGAACTTCGAGGTGATGGACGCGAAGGTGTCGGTCAGCTGGTACAGGGCGACGTCGGTGCCGGTCATGGTCGCGTAGAGGACCTTGTCCGCCTGGACGGTGCCGAGCGAGTTGCCCGAGGAGCCGAGCAGCGTGCCGCTGCGGCTGGCACTCTGGTTCTGGACGACCTGTCCGGCCGACGGCATCGTCGGCAGGCAGTGGCCGTTGGTGAGCATCAGGGCCCGGTCGGTGTCCACCGACGAGGGGTAACGGACCAGCGATGCCGAGCAGTTGCTCAGCGCGATGGTGGACGTCAGATCGCCGGCCTGGACCGCCTGGGCGGGGGTGGCGGCGAGGGTCAGCCCACCCGCGACGACGGCGCTTGCGCCGACGAGGGCGGCAAGTCTCTTGAACATGCTTCTCCTTGTGGGGGATTGCGGGGCGTACGACCGGTCGCGGACGCCCGCGCCGCACGAAAGTGCCATGACCACCTCAACGGGTCAACCATGCCGACAGAACTCGCGCCACCGATTCCGCGCCGCTGCCACGGCCTTCGCCGCCCTACGCCCCATCACCCGAGGTCGCAGCACGCGCCCCGCCCCAAACCTGCCACCCGGGAGGCAGGTTCGAGATGTGCACCACATGTCCGCGGCGCCGCCCGCGAGCCTGCCCGGCGGTGCGACGGCAGGACCGGTGCCACCGGGTGGACCGTCAGGTGTCGCAGAGTCCGAGGCCCACCCGGGACCTGCCCGCCCCCGCCGGCACCACCTGCACCCTGGATCTGCCCGTCCTCGTCGGCACACCGCTCGCCGCCCTGGCGCACGTCGCCCGCGACACGGGACGGCACCCCGCACAGGACAACGCCGCCGGCCGGATCGGCCGACGGCGCCGCGGGTACTTCTTGCGTTACGGCTGCGGGAAGGTGTCCTCGTCCACGTCGCTGGTCTTGGCGTTGCCGCCGACCGCCGGCTGGAGGGTGATGGACCACGAGGTGTAGGTGCGACCGGTCTCGAAGGCCATGCTGTCGTCGAACTTGCTGAAGTCGCAGCTCTGGGTGAACGCCTTCAGCGTCGGGTCCCAGTCGACGCCGCCGGCGAAGAAGACGTCGTAGGTGCCGTCCTCGACACCCTCGATGGACGCCTTCTTCCCCTTGCCGACGTAGACCGAGTGGATCGACTTGCCGTTCTGGGCGAGCGAGACCACCGCGTCGGAGCTGCCGCCGTTGTCGACGTTGAGGACGCCCTCGCCCTTGAGGCGGCCCGAGCGGACCATGGTGCCGCTCTCCAGCGACCGGGTCTGGAGCTGCGGGGTCTGCGGGACGTTGAAGGTGGTGGGATACCCGGCGGCGGCCATCTGGGCGAGGGCGGGGGGCACCGCCTTGAGGCCCTCGGAGAGGCCGACCTGGGCGAAGGCCGAGGTGGTGGCGCAGAGGTTCTTCGCCTTGATGTCGCTGCGGACCTTGGTCAGGTCGGTGGAGAGCTGGCCGAGCGCCGTCACCAGCTGGCGCCGCGCCGTGCTGACGGCCGCCGGCTCGCCCGCGAGGCCCAGGCCGCTGCCGGCCGAGGACGCGGCGGTGGCCGCCTCCTGGAGCGTGGTGGCGAAGGCGTCCAGACCGGCGGAGGCGTTGAGCTTGCCGAGCGCGGCGCTGACCGGGTCGATGTAGCTCACCAGGACCGGCCCGTACGGCGGCTTGGTCGGCGTCGGGGTCGGGGTGGGTGTCGGGCTGGGGCTCGCACTGGCGCTCGCCGACGCCGGGGCGCTCTTGCCCGGGCCCAGGCCGAAGGAGTCCGCCCCTCCGGACCCTCCACTGGAGCACGCCGCCAGCAGCAGCGTTGTGCCGGCCGCCAGGCCGACCTTGACGAAGGACTTCATGCCCGCTCCCCCGGTGATCTCTCATGCACGCTCCGTGCATTCCCCGCGGACATGATCCCGAGCCTTTGTCACGCGGTCAACAGGGCGCACAAGAGGCGTGTTGAGGCGCAGGCAGGGCGCATAGAGGGGCGCACGGGACGCCACCGCCCGTCAACTACGATCGGTCACGTGCTCAGGCTTACGGGACTCCCCCTCCAGATCATCGCCTCCCTCCTCGCGATCGGCGTCTTCGCCGCCACGATGTGGCTCTGGCCGAGATTCGGCGGGCGCGGCTGGCAGGCCTGGCTCGGGCGGATCGGCGCCTTCCTCGCCACCCAGATCTCGGTGCTGGTCGCGATGGGGCTGATCGCCAACGGCTACTTCGGCTTCTACAGCTCCTGGACCGACCTCCTGGGCACCAACGGCGGGCCGGGCACGGTGGTCGACCACCAGCCGAACGCCTCCGTCGCCATCACCGGCGAGCAGAAGTTCTACGCCCAGCAGGGCTCCAACCCGGAGCGGGTCGGCCTGATCCACAAGGTCTCCGTCAAAGGAGCGGGCAGCGGCCTGAGCACCGACGGGTTCGTCTACCTGCCGCCGCAGTACTTCCAGCCCGACTTCGCGCAGCAGAAGTTCCCGATGGCCCTGGTCCTGGCCGGCTACCCCGGCACCCCCGAGAAGCTGATCTCGCTGATGCAGTACCCGGCCTCCGCGCTGGAGGCGATCGACCAGAAGAAGCTCCCGCCGACCATCCTGGTGATGATGCGGCCGACCCTCGTCAACAACCGGGACACCGAGTGCGTGGACGTCCCGAACGGCCCGCAGGTGGAGACCTTCTTCACCAGCGACCTGCCCAAGGCGCTCGGCACCACCTACCGGATCGGCACCGACCCGGCCAACCGGGCCGTGATCGGCAACTCCACCGGCGGCTACTGCGCGCTGAAGTTCGCGCTGCGCAAGCCGGACGCCTACCGGGCCGCCGTCTCCCTCTCCGGCTACTACACCGCGCCGATCGACGAGACCACCGGTGACCTCTTCGGCGGCGACAGCCGGCTGAAGCAGGAGAACGACCTGCTGTGGCGGCTGCAGAACCAGCCGGCCGCGCCGGTCTCGCTGCTGCTGGCCACCGCCCACGACGAGAACAACTACGCCGCCACCCAGGACATGGTGAAGGCGTTCAAGGCGCCGACCAAGCTCTCCACGATCACCCTGGACACCGGCGGCCACAACTTCCACACCTGGACGCGGGAGATCCCGCCGGCGATGGAGTGGCTGGGCAAGCACCTGACGATGCCCCAGGCCGCGTAGCACCCGCCGCGCACACCCCGCCGCGCACTCCCCACCGCACGGCCACCGCGCACCGACCCGCCGCGGCCGCCGGGGCCGTGCGCACGTGGCCGTCCGCACCGCCCCGGCAGGATTAGAGACGGCTCACAGCCCGGTCTCACGGTCCTCTCAGCCGGGCGGCCGAGCGTAGCGTCCATGACCACGACCAGCTTCTCCCCTCCGGCCGGCGAACCGTGGCCGGAGGCCGCGAACTATCCGCCGCCGGAGGTGCCGCAGCCGGCCCCCGGGCTCCCCGGCCCCGCCCCCGTCCCCGGAGCGGCTCCCGCCCCCGCGCCGGCCGAGGCGCTCTTCCCGCCGTGCCCGCCACCCGCCGCCGGTCCCAAGGGCCCGTCGTCCTGGGCCGGCCGGCTGCGCACCCTGGCGGCCCGGTCCTGGCGCGGCCGCGCCGACGACCCGCGCTGGGTGCGCCCCGCGCTGCTGGCGCTGCTGGCCGCCACCGCCGTCCTCTACCTCTGGGGCCTGAGCGCCTCCGGCTGGGCCAACTCCTTCTACTCGGCGGCCGCCCAGGCGGGCAGCCAGAGCTGGAAGGCCTTCTTCTACGGCTCCTCGGACGCCGGGAACTTCATCACCGTCGACAAGCCGCCGCTCGCGCTCTGGCCGATGGCGCTCTCCGCCCGCCTCTTCGGCCTCTCCTCCTGGTCGGTGCTGGCCCCGCAGGCGCTGATGGCGGTCGCCACGGTGGCCACCCTGTACGCGACGGTGCGCCGCCGGTTCTCGCCGCTCGGCGGCCTGCTGGCCGGGGGTGCGCTGGCGCTGACCCCGGTGGCGGCGCTGATGTTCCGGTTCAACAACCCGGACGCGCTGCTGGTGCTGCTGCTCACGCTGGCCGCGTACGGCCTGCTGCGGGCCACCGAGGCGGCCGGCACCCGGTGGCTGGTGTTCACCGGGGTGATGTTCGGACTGGCCTTCCTCACCAAGACGCTCCAGGCCTTCCTCGTGCTGCCCGCGTTCGCGCTGGTCTACCTGGTGGTCGCGCCGACCGGGCTCTGGCGGCGGGTGCGGCAACTGCTGGCCGCCGGCCTGGCCATGGTGGTGGCGGGCGGCTGGTGGGTGGCGGTGGTCGAGCTGGTACCGGCCTCGGCCCGCCCGTACATCGGCGGCTCGCAGGACAACAGCTTCCTCTCGCTCACCTTCGGCTACAACGGCTTCGGCCGGCTCAACGGCGACGAGACCGGCAGTGTCGGCGGCGGTGGCGCCCGGCTGATGGGCGGGGCCGAGGCACCGCCCGGCGGCGGCCGCGCGATGGGCGGCGGCGGCTGGGGCGAGACCGGCATCACCCGGCTGTTCGACGGCGACATCGGCGGGCAGATCGCCTGGCTGATGCCGGCCGCGCTGATCCTGCTGCTGCTCGGGCTCTGGGCGACCCGCCGCTACGCCCGCACCGACACCGCCCGGGCGGCCTTCCTGGTCTGGGGCGGCTGGCTGGTCTGCACCGCGCTGACCTTCAGCTTCATGTCCGGCATCTTCCACCAGTACTACACGGTGGCGCTGGCCCCGGCGGTCGCGGCGCTGGTCGGCATGGGCGTCGACGGCCTCTGGCGGGTCCGGCACCGGCTGCCCTACGCCGCGGTGCTGGGCGCCACGCTGGCGGTCACGGCGGTCTGGGCGTACGTCCTGCTCGGGCGCAGCGCGGACTTCCTGCCGTGGCTGCGCTGGGCGGTCCTGGTCGGCGGGCTCGCCGCCGGGGCGGCGCTGCTGCTGGCCGGGCGGCTGGCGGCACGGCTCGCCACGACGGTCGGGCTGGTGGGTCTGGCGGCGGCGCTGGGCGGTCCGGCGGCGTACGCGGTGGACACCGTGAACACGCCGCACACCGGCTCGATCGTGACGGCCGGTCCGGCGGTCGCGGGCGGGCGGGGGATGGGCCCGGGCGGGATGCGCGGGATGCCGCCCGGCGGCGACGGCCGGTTCTTCCTCAACGGGCAGCAGGGCTCGCCCGGTCAGGGCGGCGCGCCCGGGCAGCTGCCCGGCGGCGCCGCGAACGGCGCGGGCGGCACGGGCGGCGACGGGACGGGCGGCGACGGGACGGGCGGCGGCCGCAACGGACGCGGCGCAGCCGGCGGCTTCGGCGGCACGGGTGGCTTCGGCGGCGGCGGAATGGCCGGCGGCGCCCCCGGCGGCATCGGCGGGCTGCTGAACGGCGCCAGCGTGAGCGACGAGGCCGCCGCCCTGCTCCGGCAGGACGCCGACCGCTACACCTGGGCCGCCGCGACCGGCGGCTCGCAGACCGCCGCCAGCTACCAACTCGCCTCGGGCGAACCGGTGATGGCCCTCGGCGGCTTCAACGGCACCGACCCGTCGCTCGGCCTGGACGCCTTCCGGCAGTACGTCCGGGAGGGCAAGGTGCACTGGTTCATCAGCGGCGGCTCCCGCCGGACGGCCGGCCCCGGCACGGGCACGGGCACCGGGACCGGCACCAGCACCGATCCCGCCGCGACCGCCGCGACCGCCGGTCCGACCGCCGGTGCCGACGGCGGCGCCCAGGAGTCGCAGACCGCCCAGATCGAGACCTGGGTGGCGAGCCACTTCACCGCGAAGACGGTGGGCGGCACCACCTTCTACGACCTGACGCAGACGCCCGCCCCCTGAGCCGCACCTCCTGAGCCGGGAGCCGCGGGAGAACGACGGAGGGGACGCACCGCCCGGCGGCGGTGCGTCCCCTCCGTCGTCGTCCGGCGCGGATCAGTCGGTCGGGCAGCGCGTTCCGGCGGCCGGCGCGGTGCCGTCCGTCAGGAAGGCGTCGACCGCGGCCCGGACGCACTTGCTCCGCCCGTAGCCGATGTGGCCCTCGCCCTCGCGGGTGAGCAGGACGGCGTTGCCGAGCTGGGCGGCGAGCTTCTCGGCCGAGGCGTAGGGCGTCGCCGCGTCGCCGGTCGAGCCGACCACCACGATCGGGGCATCGCTCTTCGAGACGATCGGGTGCGGCTGCTCGGCGGAACGGAACGGCCAGGCACGGCAGTCGGGGTCGAACAGCGCCAGGCTCGGCTCGTGCCGGGTGATCAGCGGGGCCTTCGCCGCCAGGTCGGCGTACGCGGCCTGGAGGGCCTCGCCGGTCGGGACGGCGGTCGCGCCGTCGGCGCAGTGGATGGCGGTGTAGGCGTCGGCGGAGACTCCGTAGTGGCCCTTCTCGTCACGGCCGTAGGCGCCGTCCGCGCGGGCGAGCAGGTTGTCGCCCTTGCTCCGGACCATGGCCCACCCGAGGTCGTTGCGCAGCGCGTCCCAGGTCTTCTCGTCGCCGTAGAGGCTGTCGAGCACGCCGGCCCAGGCGGCGTTGGCGGTGAGGGCGCGCCCGCTCGTGGTGGTGAGCGGCTTCGCCTTGAGCCCGTCGAGGAACTCCGCGAGCTTGTCGGCCGCCTTGGCCGGGTCCTTGCCGAGCGGGCACTGGTCCTGCTTCGCGCAGTACGCGGCGAAGAGCCGCAGCGAGCGCTCGAACCCCGCGTACTGCACGATGTTGTGCTGGGCCAGCGGCACGGACGGGTCGACCGCACCGTCCAGCACCAGCCGCCCGACCCGGTCGGGGAACTCCTCGGCGTAGAGGCTGCCGAGGTAGGTGCCGTACGACATGCCGAAGTAGTTGAGCTTCTGGTCGCCCAGCGCGGCCCGCAGGACGTCCATGTCGCGGGCGGTGTCGCGGGTGCCGATGAACGGCAGCAGCTTGGCGAACTTGGCCTGGCAGGCGTCGGCGAGCACCTTGCCGTGGTCGTCGCCCGGGGTGTCGGTGGCGAGCCACTCGTCGCGGGCCTTGTCGTCCAGGCAGTTCAGCGGCGTGGTCAGACCGACGCCGCGCGGGTCGAAGCCGACCACGTCGAAGCGGTCGTGCATCGGGCCGTCGAACTGCGCGGGGGCGGCCTTGACCATGCCGACGCCGGAGCCGCCGGGCCCGCCGGGGTTGACCAGCAGGGAGCCGAGCCGCTGGTCCTGCCTGGCGACGGGGACCCGGACGACGGCCACGGCCAGCGGGTCGCCGGCCGGATGGGCGTAGTCCAGCGGGACGTTGAGCGAGCCGCACTGCAGCACCGACTCGTCGACCTTGGCGGTCTTCGGGTCGTCGGCGCAGGGCGCCCAGGCGATCTGCTGGCCGTAGAAGGGCTTGAGTGCCGGGTCGGCCGCGCCGGTGGGCCTGGGCGTCGGCGTGGGCGGGGTGGTCGGCGACGCGCTGGGCGTGGCCGGGGCGGCGGCCGGTGACGGCGTGCCGGAGGCCGCGTCGGTGGCGGTGGATCCGCCCGAGCCGGCGCAGCCGGCCAGGAGGGCGGCGGCGACGGCCGCGGGCAGGGCGCGCCGGGAGAACCGGGTGATCATCGAATGCACCGCACACGAATATCACCTGACCGTCACACCGGTCATATCGTGATCGGCCGGCGGACGGCGAAGGGGGGCAAAGCGTGACGGAACGTTTCCTCAACCGCCGCACTGCTGGAGCATGGCCCTCTTGTCCGCCTCGGTGACGGGCAGTCGGTACTTCAGCGAGACCTGGGCGAAGCGCACCGCGTACGAGCAGCGGACGGCGGTGTTGGCCGGGAGCCAGGCGGCGGGACCGGAGTCGCCCTTGGAGGCGTTCTGCGAGCCGTCGGCCGGGACGAGGTTGAGCGGATCGTTGGCGATCTGCACGCGCTTGGCCTTGTCCCACGTCGACGCGCCCATCTGCCAGTCGTAGGACAGCGGCATCACATGGTCGATCTGGATCTTCGAGGCCTGCTGTTTGCTCCACCGGACGGTCTTCCCGGTGTACGGGTCGTCGATGGTCATGGCGGTGACGGTGCAGGCCGAACCGTCCTTGTGCTCGACCGAGCGGCCGTCCCGGGCCAGCAGGTCGTTGCGGGTGTCGCAGTTGTTGTGGCCGCCCGGGACGCCGTCGACGTTGTCCGTCCAGGCCGGGCCGAACTCGTCGCGGTCGTAGCCGTCCTTGGGTCCGGCGGCGGCGGTGGTGACATTGGCGATGATGTCGCGGCCGGCCTTCCGTTCCTCGGGCGTGGTCAGCGGCGCCAGGCCGGGCCTGGTGCCGTCGGGATTCTGCAGCGGGCTGGTGCCCGCGCCGGCGGGCCCGGCCGCCTCGGTGGCCGGCTTCCCGGCACCCCCGGTGCAACCGGCCAGCGCCGGCGTGGATATCAGGAAGGCGACGGCGGCGAGCAGGGCGGTGCGGCGGGCGGGCACGGGGACTCCCGGACTGGGGGGGTGGCTGACGGCGCCCCAGCAGACCAGTCGCCCCACGGGCCGTCAAGGCGGCGCGGCACGGAGCGTTCGAGCATGTCGAAGCTCACACCCCGGCGCCCGCCCGACCCCGCCCCGCCACCGCCCGCCCGGGCTCAGCCCCCGATCGCGGACATCGGCCGGTCCGGCTGGACGAAATCGGCCGAATTGATCGCGTGGCCGGGGCCCTTGCGCCCGATGGTGGCCCGCCAGGCGGCCTCGATCCGGTCGTCGTCCGCGCCGCCGCGCAGCAGTGCCCGCAGGTCGGACTCCTCGGTGGCGAACAGGCAGTTGCGCAACTGGCCGTCGGCGGTGAGGCGGACGCGGTCGCAGCCGCCGCAGAACGGGCGGGTGACGGACGCGATCACGCCGACCACGGTGTCGGTGCCGGCGATCCGCCACTCCTCGGCCGGCGCGTTCCCGTGCCGGCCGACCGGGACGAGGTCCCACCGGGTGCCGAGGACGGCGAGGATCTCGTCGGCGGTGACCATCGTCGCCCGGTCCCAGGCGCCCTGCGCGTCCAGCGGCATGGACTCGATGAACCGCATCCGGTAGCCGTGCTCGGCGGCGAACTCCACCAGGTCGAGGATCTCGTCGTCGTTGACCCCGCGCACCGGCACCGCGTTGACCTTCACCGGCGCGAGCCCGGCGGCCTGCGCGGCGGCCAGGCCGGCGAGGACGTCGGCGAGCCGGTCCCGGCGGGTGATCGCCGCGTACCGCTCGGGGCGCAGGGTGTCCAGGCTGACGTTCACCCGGTGCAGGCCGGCCCGGTGCAGCGCGTCGGCGGTGCGGGCCAGGCCGATGCCGTTGGTGGTCAGCGAGACCTCGGGGCCGAGGGCGGTGATCCGCCGGACCAGGTCGGGCAGGCCGCGGCGCAGCAGCGGCTCGCCCCCGGTCAGCCGGACGGAGCCGATGCCCAGCCGCCCGGCGGCGATCCGCACCAGCCGGACCACCTCGTCGTCGCTCAGCACCTCGGCCTTCGGCAGCCAGTTCAGGCCGTCGGCCGGCATGCAGTAGGTGCAGCGCAGGTTGCAGCGGTCGGTGAGGGAGACCCGCAGGTCGGTGTGGACCCTGCCGAAGCGGTCCGACAGCGGGCGCGGTGCGGTGTTCATCGGCCCAGTACAGGGGCAGCCGGGCCGGGATACCAGCGGCCGAACCACCGGGGAGCTGCCCCGACCTGCGGGTTCTCCTTGTGCGTTCGTACAACTGTGGCTTCCTACGGCTGCGCCGGGGCACCCCGGACGGGCAGGCTGGGTCCATGCGCGACAGCACGGGGACCAGTGGCCGGACGGGTGGTGATCGGCCGGTCGCCGCCCTGGTGCTGGCCGCCGGGGGCGGGCGGCGGCTCGGTGGCCGGCCGAAGGCGCTGATCCGGTACCGGGGCCGGCCGCTGGTCGAGCACGCGGCGGGGGTGGTCCGGGCCGGCGGCTGCGCCTCGGTGACGGTGGTGCTGGGCGCGGCCGGGGACCGGGTCCGCTCCACCGCCCATCTGCCGGGCTGCCGGCTGGTGGCCAATCCGGACTGGGCCGGCGGGATGGGCTCCTCGCTGCGGGCCGGGCTGGCCGCCCTGGCGCCGGAGGCCTCGGCCGTCCTGGTGATGCTGGTGGACACCCCCGGTGTCACCCCGGCGGCGGTGGCCCGGCTGCTCGGCGCCCACCGGGCCGGCGCCGAGCTGGCGGCGGCGGCCTACGCGGGGCGGCGCGGGCACCCCGTCCTGATCGGCGCCCGGCACTTCGCCGAGGCTGCGGCGGGCGCCACCGGCGACTCCGGCGCGCGGGCTCTGCTGGCGGCGCACGCCGACGGGATCACGCTCGTCGAGTGCGCCGACATCGCCGTCCCCGACGACCTGGACACCCCCGCCGACCTCGCCCGTTGGACGACGGGGTGATCCTCTCCCGGTCCGGACCGGCGGCCGGTCCCCCCACGGGGTGGGGCGGGCTCCTCCTCCCCGACGAGGGATCGACCGCACACCCCTGATCTGTCCCTGAGGATTGCCCCATTCCGCGCCGCGGCCCCCGCGTTTCGGGGAGCATGGGACACGTCCTTCCCCTCGATTCGAACGGACGGTGCCCGCGATGTCCGGACTGCCCGACGACTTCACCGGACGCGACCCCGCACAGCACGGGCCGGTGGCGGGTGGTGGCGCCCGGGCGATCCGCTGCCCCGCCTGTCGGCGCGAGCACCTGTACGAGCCGCCGTCGCTGCCCTGCCCGTGCGGCGCCTCGCTCAAGGTGCCGCTGCTGCGCGGCGGCGTGCCGGTCCAGGTGCGGTTCCGGTCCTGGGAGGACTCCTGGCTGAACATGCGCTGCCCGCACTGCGGCCGCTCCGACCAGTGGCCGCAGCCCGAGTTCACCTGCAACTGCGGCGCGACCGTGCGGCTGCCGGTGGACCGCACCACCCGCCTCGGCGGCAGCGCGACCACCGGCCAGCTCGGCACCGCCGGCCCGCAGAACTCCCGCCCGCACCCCGCCCACCCGCTCAACGCGCCCGTCCCGGCCCCGCCCGGCGGCTCCGGTGCCTCGGCCACCCCCTGGCGGCGGCGCGCGCCGTTCCGCCCGCACCCGGTGCGCACTTCGCAGGACGCCGTGTTCACCGCCGCCCGCTACCTGGAGTGGCTGGGCTTCGACGACCTGGAGCTGACGGAGGCCCAGGAGCGCGACGGCGTCACCCTGCTCGGCAGCCGGATGGTCGCCCAGGTGGACACCTGGACCGAGCCGGCCGACGTGAAGTCGGTGGAGTGCCTCTGGCTGCAGACCCTGCACGCCGAGGAGATGGCCGCCGCGATGTTCACCCTGGCCGGCTACTCGCACCAGGCCACCGTGCGCGGCGAGCAGTTGCTGGTCGCCCTGTTCAGCCTCGACCTCGCCGGAGTGCCCCAGCCCGCCAACGGCGCCGCCGAGGCGCTGATGGAGACCGGCTGGACGTCCTGACCCCGCTCCGACCGGCCCGGCCCGCCTGACACCGTCCGCCCGCGGCCCGGGCCGTCGGCCTGCCCGGCCCACCGGTCCCGGCCGTCCCGGTGGCCCCGCCCGCCCCCGGGAGCGATCGGCGCGGAACCGGTTCGCCCGCAACAACCTGCGCTCGTGATCTGGTGCACAAGCTCACCCCCGTGTTGAATTGCCGCCACAACGCGGGCCTTGGGGGCAGAGGCCGGCGTCCTGCTGGATGGCGCACACAAGGAGGTGGCGTTGTCGGAGCACGGATGGGGCCCGAGTGGCCAGGGCGGGCGCGACGGTCGGGGGCGGCCGGCGCCCCGCGAACCGGGGGACACCGTATGGCGGCTGCGGTCCCGGGCGTGCTGGCAGGAGGCCGCGGAGCTGTTACGCCCGGCCGCCGAACGCGACCCCGAGGCCGCCCTCGGCCGGGCCGAACTCCTCATCGAGCAATGCCTGTTCACCGCGGCCAACTGGACCCAGGCGGAACAGGCGCTGCGCCTCGCCGAGGCGTTGGTGACCAGCACCGAGCAGCGCGCGGGCGCCTCCTGCGCCCGCGGGTTCCTCGCCTACGTCTCCAGCGTGCTCGGCGCACGCGACCGGCTGGACGAAGCGCAGGCGGCGCTCGGACGCACCTCGGCGCTGCTGCCGCCGGACGCCCCCGGGCGTCCGCTGCTGGACTTCCGCCGGGGGCTGGTCGCGGAGAACCTGCTGCGCGACCCGACGGCGGCCTGGATCGCCTACCGCCGCGCGCACGAGGGGGCCGACGAGCGCGGGGACGAGCTGCTGCGCTCCTACACCTGGCGGCACCTGGCCGCACTGGCCCAGGCCGCCGGGGACCACGACCGGGCCCGGGAGGGGTTCGACGCCTCGCTGCGGCTGCGCGAGCAGCTCGGCTTCACGGTCGGGGTGGCACCCGCGCTGGCGGCGCTTGCCGAGGTCTCCGAACCGGACGAGGCGGTCCGGCTGCGGGCCGAGGCGACCAGGCTGGTCCAGGCGCTCGGGGGCGTACCGGTCTGGCTCGCACGCCAGCTGAGCGCGGTGCGTACGCCGGGCGCTCCCCCGGACGGACGCGTCGAACGGGAACCCCGGGGAACAATCAGCTAAGGTGAGCCTAACCTGGCCGGGGTGAGCAGTACTCCGGCCAGGTTCGCCTTGCCGTTCCCGGGCTCCGCCAGGCCCCGGCCGGCCGTGCCCGGCCGCCGCCGAACCCGACCGGGCACGGGTCGGACGGTCCGGCACGGGTCCGGTCGACCCGATAGGGCCCGCACCATGACCGCGAGCAGCACCCGACCCGGCCCCGCGCCGTACGCCCCCCGCACCACCCCCGCGCACGCTGTCACCCGCACGCCGGCGCCATGCACCACCAGCTACCGCAGACTCGGCCGGCTCTTCCCCGCACTGCGGGTGCACAGCGCCCCACCCCGCACCGGCGACGGCTGGATCAGCGGCACCGACCTCCTCACCGACCCGGACGCACTGGCCGAACTGATCGCCCACGACGCCCGGGAGGGGCTCGCCCGGTACGGCCGCCCGCCGCGCCCCGACGTCGCGGCCGGCTTCGGCCTGCACCGCTTCAGCTGGCCGACGGCGCTGCTGTTCACCCTGCCCTGGTTCCTGGAGCGCCGGGTGCCGCTGCTCACCCCCGAGGACGTCTCGATCCGCCGCGCCACCGGCGAACTCACCGCCCGCCCGGGGGCGTTCGTCTGCCTGCCGGACGACCCGGCGGCCGGGCTGCCCGGCGCCCGGACGGTGGCCGACGAGGCGGCACTGGCCGCCGAACTGCGCACCGCGCTGGCCGGTTTCCTGGCCCCGGTGCTGACCGCCTTCCGCCCGGCGGTGCGGCGCAGCCCGCGGATGCTCTGGGCGATGGCGACCGACGCGGTGGTGGAGGGCCTCTGGTACGTCGGCGGGCTGCTCGGCGAGGAGGAACGGGCCCGGGCGGAGCTCTCGGACCTGCTGGCACCGGACCGGGCGGACGACGGGCCGGCGGCAGCCCCGGCGCTCCCGGTGGCCAGGGCGTGCACGCCCGGCGCGTGCGCGCCGTCCTTCACCCCCGGCGCGGGCTTCGCGACCGAAGGTGCTTCGGGCACCGACCGTGCCCGGGCCAGTTGCTGCCTGGTCTACACCGTGCGGCCGGAGGAGATGTGCGGCGGCTGCCCCCGCGTCACGCGAAGTTGACGGCATCGGCCTTCGGAAGGCCCCCGGAATCCCCGGAATTCCGGGGAATAGCGCCCCTTAATTAATACGACAATGGGACTTCTCCCACGTCAGAAATCCCTCTCCTCAGCGCATTGACGGAGAATCGGCCGTTCTCGGGCCGAGCATCCGCCATGATGGTCCCCGCCATCACGACGCAGGAAAGCGAGGCTGGTCCAGGCGATGAAATTGTCCGACATACCGCTCGGTTGGGCCGTCACCGGCGTTGCGGTGCTGCTGGTCACCGCCCTGCTGCTGGCCCTGGTCCGGAATCGGGGATCCGCCGGCCCGGGCGGCTCGGATTCCTGGGAGCGTTCCGAGGAACGCCGCCGCCGCAAGGAATCCCTGTACGGCGCGGCCTCGTACACGCTGCTGTTCTGCTGCGCCGGCGTCGCGGCCGCGCTGTCGTTCCACGGCCTGGTCGGCTTCGGGATGCAGAACCTCAACCTCTCCGGCGGCTGGGAATACCTCGTCCCGTTCGGCCTGGACGGGGCGGCGATGTTCTGCTCGGTGCTCGCCGTCCGCGAGGCCAGCCACGGTGACGCCGCACTCGGCTCGCGCCTGCTGGTCTGGCTGTTCGCCGGTGCCTCCGCCTGGTTCAACTGGGTGCACGCCCCGCGCGGCTTCGGCCACGCCGGTGCCCCGCAGTTCTTCGCGGGGATGTCGCTCTCGGCCGCCGTGCTGTTCGACCGGGCGCTCAAGCAGACCCGCCGGGCCGCGCTGCGCGAGCAGGGCCTCGTCCCGCGCCCGCTGCCGCAGATCCGGATCGTCCGCTGGATGCGCGCCCCGCGCGAGACCTACGCGGCCTGGTCGCTGATGCTGCTGGAGGGCGTGCGCAGCCTGGACGAGGCGGTGGACGAGGTCCGCGAGGACAAGCGGGAGAAGATCATGGAGAAGGAGCGCCGCAGGCTGGCCGGGCGCCGCGAACGGGCCGAGATCCGGGCCATCAACCGCTCCAACAGTGCCTGGCGCGGCCGCGGCGCCGCCCGGCAGCTGGAGGCCGGCCAGGAGTCCGCCATAGCCGGCGGGCCCATGGCGGAGCGCCCCGCCGTGGAGCCGCCCGCCGTGGAGCCGCCCGCGCCGGCCGCCGAGGGCCCGGTGGTGCAGACCGGGCTGCCGGCCCGCCCGGAGCGGCGCACCATCGATCTCACGATGGAGGAGGACACCGTCGCGCTGCCCCGGCTCGACTCGCTGGAGCGCAAGCTGAAGGACCTGGAGCAGCAGTTCGGCTGAGGCCGCCCGCCGGCCGGCGCACCACCGGCCGGCCCCGGGCCGCTCGGACGCCGCTCGGGCGCCGCTCGGACGCCGCAGGGCCGACGGGCGGGCGCCGGACAGCTGCGCCCGGCGCACGACCCGCGCCCGGCTCAGGGGCGCCGGGCGGCCCCGGTCCGGCCGGCGCCGGTGAGCCGGGCCGGTCAGGCCGCCGGCGTCGTCGCGGTGAGCTCGAACCACATCCGCTTGCCCGAGCCGCGCGGCTCCACGCCCCAGCCGTCCGCCAGCGCCTCGACCAGCATCAGCCCGCGCCCGGAGGAGGCCTGCTCCCCCGGTGTCCGGCGGGTCGGCCAGAGGTCGGACTCGTCCTCCACCTCGACCCGCAGCCGGGCCCGGCCGCCGTCCGCCGCCGCCTCGCGGTAGAGCCGGGCGGTGAACATGGCGTCCCGGTCGGTGTGCCGGATCGCGTTGGTGACCAGCTCCGAGGCGAGCAGCTCGGCGGTGTCCACCAGCTCGGCCACGCCCCAGCGGCGCAGCGCGTCCCGCAGCTCGGCCCGCACCTCGGAGATCCGTTCGAGGTCGGCCTGCCCGATCCGGCGGCGCAGCTGCTGGGCGGCGAGGCCGCCCTCCGGGCCGTCCCAGCGCAGCAGCAGGAGCGCTATGTCGTCCTCGCGCTCGCTGGAGTCGGCGACCTGGGAGGAGATCCGGTCGGCCAGTTCCTCCAGCGGGTCGGCGTGGCCCTCCCGGCGCTCGGCCAGCGGGCCGGCGACCACCTCGGCCAGCCGGGCGATCCCGTCGTCGAGGTCCATGCCGCGCGCCTCGACCAGGCCGTCGGTGCAGAGCAGCACCGTCTCACCCGGGTCCAGGCTGAACCGGGTGACCCGGTACTCCTCGTCCGGGGCGATGCCCAGCGGCAGCCCGCCGGCCACCTGGACCACGGTGGCGGTGCCGTCGGCCCGGCGGACCAGCGGGTCGAGGTGGCCGGCCCGGACGGCGTAGACCACGCCGTAGTCGACGTTGACCTCGGCGTAGGTACAGGTGGCGAAGTGGTCGGTGTCCAGGTCGGCGAGGAAGCGGGAGGCGCGGGCCATCACCGCCGCCGGCGGGTGGCCCTCGGCCGCGTACGCGCGCAGCGCGATCCGCAGCTGACCCATGATCCCGGCGGCGTGCACGTCGTGCCCCTGGACGTCGCCGATCACCAGCCCGACGTGCCCGCCGGGCAGCGGGACGACGTCGTACCAGTCGCCGCCGATCTGCAGGCCGGAGCCGGCCGCCAGGTAGCGGACGGCGGTGGTCACGCCGGGCACCGACGGGACGGTGCGCGGCAGCATCACCCGCTGCAGGCCGGCCGCCAGCTCGTGCTCGGCGTCGTGCAGCCGGGCCCGGGCCAGCGACTGGGCGACCAGGCCGCCGAGGGTGGAGAGCAGGGTGCGCTCGTCGGTGTCCAGCTGGCGGTCGTCGTCGAAGCTGACCAGGCAGACGCCGATCGGCCGGCCGCTGGCGACCAGCGGCAGGAAGGCCCAGGAGCTGCGGCCGGTCCGGCTGGTCGGCGTCCACACCTTCGCGTAGCGCTCCAGGAACTCCTCGCGGCTGGCGATGAAGACCGGCGCCCGGTTGCGCAGCGCCTCGGCCGCCGGGTGGTCGGCGGGCAGCACCGAGCGGTCCCAGAAGGTGAGCTCCTCGGGCCGGTAGCCGGAGGCGCCCAGGATCTGTACCCGGCCGGACTCGAAGGAGGCCAGCACCAGGCCGTCCGGCGGCAGCCCGGGCAGCGGGAGCTCCGTGAAGACCCGGGCGACGTCACGGACGGTGACGGCTTCGGAGAGCGCGCGGGCGGCCTCCTTGATGAACCGCGAGCGCTCCTCCCGCAGCAGGGCCATCCGGTCGGCACGGTCGCGCTTGCGCAGCTCGACGGTGGCGTCCCAGATGAAGCCCACCATCCGCGAGGCCCGGCCGAAGGCGTCCGCGAGGACCCGGCCTCGGAACCGCACGGCGCGCATCGTCCCGCTCGGCCCGACGGTGCGGTAGTAGGCGCCGCACTGGCCCAGCTCGGCGACCGCGCGCTCGACCCGGCGGCGCACCACCGGCGCGTCCTCGGGGTGCAGCAGCGCCAGGAAGGAGGACGAGGTGCGGTCGAAGCGGTCCCGCTCGGCCGCGTCCAGGCCCATGATCGCGCAGGCCCGCTGGTCGCCCTCCAGGACGTCGCGGCGGATGTCCCAGTCGAAGGAGCCGATGCCGTTGGCGGCCATCGCGGGCTCCAGCCAGTCCGGCGTGGAGTCCCCGGAGGCGACGGGCAGGCCACCCGAGAGCATCGGCGCCAGCCGGCCCCCGGCGAGTCCGGGCGTCGTCCGCAGTGCGTGCCTGCGCACCGCCTGGGCGGGTGGTCTCGCCCGCCCCGACCCGGCCGTGGACTGACCGGGAGGAAGCGCCGGCCCCGGCGACTCGGGCTCAGTGGGCATGCTGCTCCTGCCGCTGCCGTGGCGAGCCGCGCCGGGTGTCCGGCCTGGCCGCGGGGCAGTGTGAGTGGGTGGTGCTCGATCGGACCGTGCGGCCGGGCGGCGACCAGTCGAGGTGAGGTCTCCCCGCTGTTTGCCGCACGTGGACACACATTCCCACCATCCTCGCCAATGTTCGGCCGAGCGGCAATGGCACCGGACCGGGAATCTTCGGCTCGCCCTTCGCCCGGAGGTGCCGTTCGGCGGCGAACGACCTGGTCCTCCCGGCTCGGACGCCGGGTCGGCCGGGGTCCGGGAACTGCGCCGAACGGGTGGCGCCGGGGCCACCGGAGCGGCGCGGCGGCGACGCGCGCGGAGGCGGGCGGGCGTCACGCGGCGGGAACGCGGGCGGCGACCAGCCCGAACAGCCCGGGCGGCGACCAGCTCGAACAGCTCAGGCGGTGACCAGCTCGAACCAGGTGACCTTGCCGTCCCCGCGCAGCTGGACCCCCCAGGAGTCGGCCAGCGCCTCGACCAGCAGCAGCCCGCGCCCCGAGGTGGCGTACTCGGCGTCCGCGCCCCGGCGCCGGCCGGGCAGCCGGGTGACGCTGTCCTGGACCTCGATCCGCAACCGCAGGTCGGCGGTGAGCACCGCGTCGAAGACCGCGCCCTGGCCGGTGTGCAGCAACGCATTGGTGACCAGCTCGGAGGAGAGCAGCTCCGCCGTGTCGGCCAGCTCGGGCACCCCCCAGTGGCCGAGCGCGGAGCGCAGCCGCCGGCGGACCGCGCCGACGGCGACCAGGTCGGCCGCGTCGAGCGTCACGTGCAGCCGGCGGTTCAGCGCACACCCCGGGGCCGGAATGCTCGGCAGTGCCTGGCCCGCCGTGCCCGTGGCCGCCGACGCACCCGGCGCACCCCCCTGGGGCCTGGCTCGGAAGGCGTCCCCCGAGCCCGTCCGCTGCCGCGGGAATCGCGACTGACCGTCCATCACCACTTGCCCCCGCCCTCAATCCGGGCACCCGCTGCCGGATCCCCCGCCGGTCGGGTCGCCGCCTCGTTCTGACCACCATCCTCATGCCCAGCTTTCGCCGTTTGGAACAGTGTGCGTCCGATCACCTGGGGTGAAAGGGGCACGGCGCGGCACTCGTGATCCAACTGCCCGCGCCGGACAGGTTTGCGATGCGTACGAGTCGTTTTCGGGCAACGCTGGACAGAGCGGCCGGGTCCGGGTTCAATGACCCGAGATGTTTGAACGCCGTTCTAACTTCACCCCCGGCACCCCCGACACCCCCAGCACCCCCGACACCCCCAGCACCCATCGGCACCCCCCGGCGACCGCGAGCGAGGAACCGTGCGACTGACCCCCACCGAGCGGGACCGGCTGCTGATCTTCACAGCAGCCGAGCTGGCCCGCGCCCGGCGCGCCCGAGGCGTACGCCTCAACGTCCCCGAAGCGCACGCCCTGATCGCCGACACCGTCTGCGAGGCCGCGCGCGACGGCCGGCGGCTCGCCGAGGCCATCGAGGCCGGGCGCAGCGTGCTCACCGCCGACGACGTGCTCCCCGGCGTCCCGGACGTGGTCACCGTGGTCCAGGTCGAGGCGGTGTTCGACGACGGCACCCGGCTGGCCGTGGTGAACGACCCGTTCAAGGGCGCCGGCTCGCTCGGCGACGACGCGCCCGGCGGCGCGCTGCTCGGCGCGGGCACGGGCTACGACCCCGTCGAGGAGACGGTGGTGCTGCCCGTCCACAACACCTCCGGGGTGCCGATCTCGGTCACCTCGCACTTCCACTTCTTCGAGGCCAACCCGCGCCTGGCCTTCGACCGCGCCGCCGCCTACGGGACCCACCTCGCGGTACCGGCCGGCTCCTCGGTCCGCTTCGACCCGGGCGCCACCGTCGAGGTCGGCCTGGTGCCGATCGGCGGCGAGCGGGTCGCGATCGGCTTCGCCGGGCTGGTGGACGGCCCGCTGGACGCGCCCGGCGCCAAGGAGGCCGCCCTGGCCAAGGCCCGCGCGACCGGCTACCTGACCAACTTCGACGACGCCGAGGTGGAATCGTGACCGCCATCACCCCGCACGACTACATCGCGGTGCACGGTCCGCGCGCCGGGGACCGGATCCGGCTCGGCGACTCCGGTCTGATCGTCCGGGTCGAGTCCGACTCGCAGGCGCCCGGCGAGGAGTTCCTGGCCGGCTTCGGCAAGACCGCCCGGGACGGCCTGCACCTCAAGGCCGCCGCCGTCCGCGACACCTGCGACGTGGTGATCAGCAACGTGCTGGTGATCGACGCGATCCAGGGCATCCGGAAGACCTCGATCGGTCTGATCGACGGCCGGATCGCCGCCATCGGCCGCGCCGGCAACCCGGACACCCTGGCCGGCGTGGAGGTCGTCGTCGGCACCGGGACGACCATCGTCTCCGGCGAGGGCATGATCGCCACCGCCGGCGCCATCGACACCCACGTCCACCTGCTCTCGCCGCGGATCATGGAGGCCTCGCTCGCCTCCGGCGTCACCACGATCATCGGCCAGGAGTTCGGCCCGGTCTGGGGCGTGGGCGTGAACTCGCCCTGGGCGCTGCGGCACGCCTTCAACGCCTTCGACGCCTGGCCGGTCAACATCGGCTTCCTCGGCCGCGGCTCCTCCTCCGACCCGGCCCCGCTGGTCGAGGCCCTCGCCGAGGGCGGCGCCTCCGGCTTCAAGGTGCACGAGGACATGGGCGCCCACACCCGCGCCCTGGACACCGCCCTGCGGGTCGCCGAGGAGTACGACGTCCAGGTCGCCCTGCACACCGACGGCCTCAACGAGTGCCTCTCCGTGGAGGACACCCTCAAGGTCCTGGAAGGCCGCACCATCCACGCCTTCCACATCGAGGGCTGCGGCGGCGGGCACGTCCCCAACGTCCTCAAGATGGCGGGCGTCGAGAACGTCATCGGCTCCTCCACCAACCCCACCCTGCCGTTCGGCCGCGACGCCCTCGGCGAGCACTTCGGCATGATCGTCTCCGCCCACGACCTCAAGGTCGACCTCCCCGGCGACGCCGCGATGGCCCGCGACCGCATCCGGGCCGGCACCATGGGCGCCGAGGACGTCCTGCACGACCTCGGCGTCATCGGCATCACCTCCTCCGACGCCCAGGGCATGGGCCGCGCCGGCGAGACCGTGCGCCGCACCTTCGCCATGGCCGGCAAGATGAAGGCCGAGCTCGGCGCCCTCGACGGCACCGGCTCCTACGGGACGACCGAGGGCGGCGACGACAACGAGCGCGTCCTGCGCTACATCGCCAAGCTCACCATCAACCCGGCGATCGCCCACGGCCTGGCCCACGAGGTCGGCTCGATCGAGGTCGGCAAGCTCGCCGACATCGTGCTGTGGCGCCCCGACCACTTCGGCGCCAAGCCGCAGCTCGTCCTGAAGGCCGGCTTCCCCGCCTACGGCGTCGTGGGCGACCCCAACGCCTCCACGGACCGCTGCGAACCCCTCGTACTGGGCCCCCAGTTCGGCGCCCACGGCGCCACCGCCGCCGACCTCTCGGTCGCCTTCGTCGCCCAGGCCGCCGCCGACGGCGCCTACCTGGACCGGGCCGCCGACGGCATGCCCACCCGGCGCCGCCGGGTCGGCGTCCGCAACACCCGCGGCATCGGCCCGCGCGACATGGTCCGCAACGCCCGGATCGGCGACGTGCAGGTCACCGAGACCGGCCTGGTCTCGCTGGACGGCGACCCGCTGCGCTCCGAGCCCGCCGACAGCGTCTCGCTCAGCCGCCTGTACTTCCTCTGACCCACCCTCACCTCCCCTCCAAGGACGCGAAGATGACCCCCACCCCCGCCTCGCTCGGCTACCGGATGCCCGCCGAGTGGCACCCGCACGAGCGGACCTGGATGGCGTTCCCCACCACCAACCCGACCTTCGACAGCCCGGAGCACCTGCACGCCGGGCGCGAGGCCTGGGCCGCGGTGGCCAACACCATCGTCCGGTACGAGCCGGTGACGCTGGTGGTCAACACCGGCGAGACCGAGGAGGCGCGCAAGTACGTCGCCCCCGAGGTCGAGATCGTCGAGCGCCCGCTGGACGACGCCTGGATGCGCGACATCGGCCCGTCCTTCCTGATCGACGGCAAGGGCTCGCTGGCCGCCGCCGACTGGATCTTCAACGGCTGGGGGGCGCAGTCCTGGGCCCGCTGGGACAACGACCAGCACATCGCCGAGCACATCAGCGAACTGACGGGTGTTCAGCGCTTCGCCTCCCGCCTGATCAACGAGGGCGGCGGCATCCACGTCGACGGCGAGGGCACCGTGCTCGTCACCGACACCGTGCAGCTCGGCGAGGGCCGCAACTCCGACTGGACCCGCGAGGAGGTCGAGGCCGAGCTGCACGCCCACCTCGGCACCACCAAGGCGATCTGGCTGCCGCGCGGACTCACCCGCGACTACGACGAGTTCGGCACCCGCGGCCACATCGACATCGTCGCCTCCTTCGTCCGCCCCGGCGTCGTGGTCGCCCACGTCCAGCCCGACCCGGCCCACCCCGACCACGAGGTGTGCCAGGAGCTGGTGGCGATCCTGCGCGCGTCCACCGACGCCCGGGGCCGCGCCCTGGAGGTCATCGAACTCCCCGCCCCCACCGTCCTGTCGGACGAGGACGGCGAGCCGGTCGACTACTCCTACATCAACCACTACGTGGCCAACGGCGCCGTGGTGCTCTGCGCCTTCGACGACCCCCGCGACCAGGAGGCCGCCGCCATCCTCGGCCAGGCCTACCCCGGCCGCACCGTCGAACTGGTCGACGCCCGCGAGATCTTCGCCAACGGCGGCGGCATCCACTGCATCACCCAGCAGCAGCCGAAGGTGTGACACCCCGGCAGATCAGCCCCCCTGACCTGCCGGAATACCGAGAGCTGCTGTCCAGTGCCGGCACTGGACAGCAGCTCCTTCGTAGATCATCTCCCCTCTCTCTCCCACTTGATCATGAAAGAGCCGGCGTGCCGTCCCATCTCCCCAGCTGGGTTCTCCACGAGCGCCAGCGGAGTGGCCGCCGCATGCGCGCGGTACGAAGATCAGCTGGCCGCTCCCAGGAGGGCCTCGCCCACGCGGCAGGCCTAGACCGGCGCACCATCTCCCGGAGACCGAGCTTGGGACGAACAGCATCAGTGTCGACAGCCTGCTGTTGATCGCCCACGCACTCGGCATCCCTCCAGATCACCTCTTCCGAGACGAGTAGCCCTGGCCGGCCGTACCGCGGTACGGCCGGCCAGGGAGATCAGCGGTGGTCCTGCTCCTGGTGTCCGCGCATCCAGATGCGCACGTCGACAACAGCCGAGTGGTCGTGCCGTTCCACCGCGTCCCCACTCCTCGACGGTCTCGCCGGCGAGACCTACGCCCACCTCGGCGAACACGACGCCGCCGGTCACCTCCTGGAGACCGCCATCGCCCACCGGGCCGTCGCCGATATCAAGGGCCGGGCCGTCCTCACCCTCGACCTCGCCGAAGTTCGACTCGGCCAAGGCGACCTCGTTGCTGCATGTGCCACCGCGCACGCCGGCCTTGACCTCGCCGGCCCCGCCGTCGTCCAGCCGCTCATCCTCCGGGCCCCGCGCCCTCCAGCAGGCCCTCGCCCCTTGGGCGGGCGAGAAGCCCGTCCAGGAGCTGGCCGCACGCGTGAGAGAGTCGAGGCACCAGCTCGCACGCGCATGAGGAGGGCCCGGTGGCGGGAGCGGAGTGGCCGGTGCATGGTCGGCGGCAGGTGTACGGCTCGCCCTGGGTGGAGGTCTGGCTCGACGACGTGGACATTCCCGGCGTCGGCCGGATCGAGCATCACGTCGTCCGCATGCCCCGGGCTTCCACCACCTCCGTCGTCACCAACGAGGCGGGCGAGTTCCTGCTCCTCCACCGGCACCGTTTCATCACCGGCCGGTGGGGCTGGGAGGTACCGGCCGGCTGGGCCGATCCCGGCGAGGACCCGGCGGTGGCGATCGCCCGCGAGGTCGAGGAGGAGACCGGCTGGCGTCCGGGCCGGGTCGAGCTGATGACCGAGTACGACGCCATGGCCGGCATCTCGGACGCACACTTCCGCAGCTACCACGTCACCGGATGCACCCGCATCGGCGAGCCGGAGGACATCTCCGAAGCGGCCCGGGTGGAGTGGGTGTCGGAAGCCGGGGTCGTGAAGCTGCTGACCAGCGGCGAGATCTCCGACGGCCCTTCCCACGCCGCACTCTCGTACTTCCTCGGGCCCTACCGGCTCGCGCGGACCAACAGCTGAGCCGCCCCGGCGGCGGGCCCCGCCCGCGCCGAGAGGGCCGGGGCGGGGCGTCGGCCCGGTGGGCTCCTGGTCAGGGGGGCTTCGGGCGCCGCCGGTATCGTGGGTGCCGCTGCGGCGCGGTCGCAGCGGCACAGAGGAGAGCAGCACATGGCGGACGCCCGCCCGCGCCGGCCGGCGCGGCCCCGCGAGGAGGTCTTCGCCACCGCGCGGGCCGCCATCGCCGAACACGGGCTCGCCAAGCTGACCATGGCCGGCCTCGGCAAGCAGTTGCAGATGAGCGCCGGTCACCTGCTCTACTACTTCGGCAGCAAGGACCAGCTGCTGCTGGAGACGCTGCGCTGGAGCGAGGACCAGCTCGGGGCCCGCCGCCGCACCGCGCTGGCCGACGGCGACCGGGACGTCTGGGAGCGGCTGGGCGACTACACCCGGCTCTACCTGCCCGAGGGCGCGGGCGATCCGCGCTGGATCCTCTGGGTGGAGGTGTGGGGGCGCTCCCCCGCCAGCGAGGAGCTGCGGCAGGGGCAGTTGGAGATCGAGGCCCCCTGGGACGCCGACCTGGTCGCCCTGCTCGACGAGGGCGCCGCCTCCGGTTCCTTCGCCGCGGCGGCCGGAGCGGCCACCGAGCGGGCCGCCCAGATCCGCGCGCTGCTGGACGGTCTCGCCGTACCGCTCGCGCTCGGCCTGCCCGGCGCGCTCCGCGCGAGGGCTCTGCACCTCGCGGAGTCGGCCTGCCGGACCCTGCTGGCGCCCGCCTGACGGAGGGACTCCGGCAGCGTCACTCCGTCCAGATCGCGGCCGCCGTGCGGTCGTCGGCGTACCCCTTGGCACGGACCTGGACCTGGCGCAGGAAGTCCACGGTGCCCGGCGGGTGCGGGTGTGCCCAGTGGGCGGCGAGGAAGTGCGCGACGGCCGGCTCGTCGGCGATCGGCCGGGCCAGACCCGGGGTGCAGAGCAGCAGGATGTCGCCCGGAGTGGCCGGGACCATCCGGAACCGGAACGGGCGCGGGTCCGGCGCCGGACCGTCCGGCAGCGGGGGCTGACCGTCCGGGTGGTGCAGCAGCCGGGCCGCGTAGGCGTCGATCCAGTGACCGGAGCGCAGCAGGTAGAGCCCGCCAGGGCCGACCCCGAAGGCCGCCCGGTAGGAGGCCGCCGGGTCGAGCGAGAGCAGCAGGCAGTGCAGCGAGGCCGGGAAGACCTGGTCCTCGCCGGCCGCCCGGGGGGCCAGGCCGCGCAGCGGGGCGGCGGCGGCCGTCGCGAGCCGTTGGAGGCCGTAGCGGAGGCGGTCCCGCGCGCCGTCGCGCAGGTCGGCGGCGAGGCCGGCCCGGCTGCGGCCGATCGCGGCGGCGAGCTGGCGGCACGCCTCGGCGGAGGCCGTCGCGACCGCCTCCGGGGCGACGTCGGCGATGTCGGCGAGCGCCTCGGCGGAGCCCGCGCCCGTGCGGTCGAAGCCGCCGAGCACGGCGAGCAGCAGGCCGTCCGTGCCCTCGCCGAACCTGGTCACCAGCAGCGCGTCCCGGCGGGGCTCGCCGCGGTAGCGGGCGGAGTCGCCGCGGACCGAGACGGCGCGCACGGTGGCGGTGGCGTACTGGGCCCCCTCCAGCACGGTGTCCGGCACCACGGCGCCGAGCGAGCCCGGGTCGGCCTCCGGTACGGCGGTCGGCTCGGGCCCGTACGTGGGCGGGCGCTCGCCGACGTGCGGGACGGCGGGCCCGGCGTCGGCGAGCACCGACCGGGCGGCGGGGCGGGCGACGGCCACCGCCGCAGCCGAGGGGACGGGGTCGGGTTCGGGCTCGGGCGCAGGAGCGGGCTCGGGCTCGGGCTCGGGCTCGACGGCGGGCTCGGGGCCGGCAGTCGTCGGCTCGGGCTCGGGCTCGGGCTCCACCACGGGGTCCGGCTCCGGTGCCGGCTCCGGATCCTTCCGGAGAGCGGGCTCCTCCACCGCCTCCGGACCCGGCTCCGGCTCGGGCCCCGCCTCCGCCTCGGGCGCGGCCGCCCAGGCCGGGGCCGGGAACCGGTGCGTCTCCTCCGGCCCGCGCTGCTGCCCGATCACCCCGACCGCGGTGTCGAACCAGTCGTCGATGCTGTCCCGCTCCAGCAGGTCGGGCTCCGGCGCGGCCCGCTCCGACGCCTCGGGGGCCGACACCTCGGGCCCCGGCGCCGCCGACGCCGCAGGTTCCGCCACCTCGGGCGCCGCCGCGGGCTTCACCCCGCCCTCCGGCCCGCCCGTCCGCTGCTGGCCGATCAGCCCGACCGCCGTGTCGAACCAGTCGTCGACGCTACCCTCCCCCGGTACCGCGTCCGGAGTGTCGGGGAGGGTGCCCGCCGGCCCTTCGTAGACCGTTTCCCACCAACCGTCGTCCGGTCGGGGCTGCTGTGCGGGTGCACCCTTTTTGCTCATCTGGCGGCTCCTGGTCGGTCCGTGGTCGCGCCGCCCCCGGCGGGGCCGGACTCGACGTCATTGTCTCCGAGTGCAACGACGGTGTCCGGGTTTCGGCGACAACCGCACACTGATCGGATGATCCCAATGACCGGGTTCGCCCCATGTTTCGTTTCCGTTCCGTCCGCGCTTGCCGGAACTGCCCCGAGCAGGGCGTTTCCGGAGTATTCAGGAGGTTCGGGGGCCGAAAATGGGGGCCGAGGAGGGGCATCGCTTCACCCGTTCGGCTGATTAAATGTGCGCATGACCGCGTCGGCCCCCAGATCGCTCCGACCGGGGAGGACCGCGTTCGCGGGCCGCCCGGTGGGCGTCCTGTGGTTCCTCCTGCTGGTCGGGCTGCTGGCGGCGCTCCCGTGCGCGGGCCAGGCCCAGGCGGTCTCGGTGGACCGGTCCGCCCCCGCGTCCGTTCCGGACGGCGTCGCCGGCCCGGCCCTCGCGGCCGCCCCGACGACGGGGACACCGCGGACCGCCGGGACACCTCCGACCGCCGGAGCACCGCGGACGCCGGCGGCGGAGCACGCGTCCCGGCAGGCCGGAGCCCCGCGCACCGGTCCGGCCGGCACGCTCGCCGACCGGCTCGCCGAGCAGAAGCGGCACCGGACGTGGTGCTCCGCCGACGGCGAGCCGCCGCACCGCGACAACGGCTGCTCCGGTCACCCGTACTGCGCCCAGGACGCCCAGCTGCCCAATCCGCCGCCCCAGCAGCAGCCCGCCCTGACGCCCCGCCCGGAGACTCCCGAGGCCCGGCCCCGGATGCTTCCGCGCGGGCTCCCGGACGGTCCGCGCCCGGCACCCGACCTGCACGAGCTCCAAGTTCACCGGTCCTGAGCGGAACCCACCGCCGGTCCTCCCCCCGCCCGTCCGAACGGACGGCGGCCGGGGTGGCACCGACGGATCCGCCCCTCCGCCCTCTCATCTGACCGCCGCGCCCGAAGCGCCCGGCGGGGACAAGGACACCTCATGGGTTCCGCCTCGAAGCAGTCCAACAAGCCGAGCGGCAAGCAGGCCGGTCTCGACCGTCGTGCCCGGATAGCCGAGCTGCGCGCCGCCGAGCAGCGCCGCGACCGCCGGAACAAGATCATCGCCTCGGTGATCGCCGGGACCCTGGTGATCGCCGCGATCGCCACCGGCACCTGGATCGTGGTCGACGCCAACAACGACAAGAAGGCCAAGGAGACCGCGGCCGCCGCGCCGATCGACGGCGTCCAGACCTTCGGCGACCTGAGCCGCAACCACGTCAAGGAGAAGGTCACCTACCCGCAGACCCCGCCGGTCGGCGGCGACCACAACGCGATCTGGCTGGACTGCATGGGCCACGTCTACGACCAGCCGGTCGAGAACGAGCGCGCCGTCCACTCGCTGGAGCACGGCGCGGTCTGGGTGACCTACAACGGCAAGGCCACGCCGGACGACATCAAGACCCTCTCCGACAAGGTCAAGGCCACCCCGTACTCGCTGATGAGCCCGTACCCGGACGAGAAGGGCACCATCACCCTCAGCGCCTGGAGCACCCAGCTGGTCGTGGACAGCGCCAGTGACCCCCGGGTGGGCGAGTTCTTCACCAAGTACGTGCAGGGCAAGCAGACCCAGGAGCCGGGCGCGTCCTGCACCATGGGGGCGATGTGACCGCCGACGCGGCGGTGTCCGGGGCGCACGACGACGGCCGGGACACCGGCCACGGCGACGCCCTGGACGACACTCCGGACGCGGCGCCCAGCCGCAAGCGGCTCTGGTGGCCGGCGGCGCTGGCCGCCGCGCTCGCCCTCGCGCTCGGGGTCCCCGCGCTGGTGGCGAGCGGGACGTCGGCGTCCGGCTCGTCCTCGATCGCGGCCCCGGCGGACGACTCGCCCGAGGCCGGGTTCGCCCGTGACATGGCGACCCACCACCAGCAGGCCGTGGACCTGTCGTTCATCGTCCGGGACCGGACCGGCGACGCGTCGGTGCGCACCCTCGCCTTCGACATCATCAACACCCAGGCGAACCAGCGCGGGATGATGATGGGCTGGCTCGACCAGTGGGGGCTCCCGCAGCACTCGGCGGCCAAGCCGATGGCCTGGATGAAGATGGGCCACGACTACGCGGCGCACGACGGTTCGCTGATGCCGGGCATGGCCACCAACACCCAGCTCGCCAAGCTGGGCTCGCTCAGCGGGCGGGACGCCGAGGTGCTCTACCTGCAGCTGATGCTGGAGCACCACAAGGGCGGGGTGGAGATGGCCCAGGGCTACGTCGACCTGGCGAAGAACGAGACCGAGAAGCGGCTCGCCCAGTCGATGGTGGTCGGGCAGACCTCGGAGATCCAGTTGATCACCGACATGCTCACCGAGCGCGGCGCCACCCCTGGTGTGCCCGCGTCCTGATCGACCCGCAGCACCCGGCCGGGGGCGGTGGACGGATTCCGTCCACCGCCCCCGGCCGTCTCACCCCCGGCCGTTTCTCCCATCGGACGGGGCCGCCCGGTGGGCGGGCGTCACGAGCTGAGGGAGGCCACCTCGGCGGCGTAGAGCAGCTCCGGGTCGAGGTCCATCCCGGTGAAGTGGCCCGCCAGTTCCAGCGAGAGCGTGCCGTGCAGGCGGGTCCAGAAGGCGAGCGCGCGGCGCAGCTCGGCCGGGCGGGCGCCGGGGTGTCCGGCGGCCCAGGGGCGGTGGTGCTCCAGGTAGGCGTCGAGCGCGGCGGCCGGCCCCGCCGGCTCCGGCCCCGGACCGGCGGCGACACAGGCGTCGAGCAGGGTCGACATGATCTCCGAGGCGATCACGGTGGTGTCCTCGGGAGCGTGGTAGCCCGGGACCGGGGTGCCGTAGACGAGGAAGTAGCGGTGCGGGTCGGCCAGCGCCCAGCGGCGCAGGGTCCGGGTCAGCTCCAGCAGGTCCGCCGGGTGGGTGCCCCCGGCGGAGCCGGTGGCCAGCAGGGCGTCGGCGAGGCTGCGGTAGGCGTCCCGAACGAGCTCCGTGATCAGCTCGTCGCGGTTGGCGAAGTACCGGTACAGCGCGGGTCCGCTCAGGCCCATCTGCTTGGCGATCGCGTTCAGTGAGAGCGCGGACGCGCCCACCCCGGCGATCTGCTCCCAGGCCCGCTCCTTGACCTCCGCGCGGACCTGCTGCCGGTACCGCTCGCGTGGGGTCGGCGCCTTGTCGGCCATGTCTGTCTCCTTCTTCCGCTCGCCCCGGGATCCGCCCGTCCCGGGATCGGTCCCTCCCGAGATCGGTCCGTCGCCGTACCCGCTCGCCCGCCCCGGCCGCCCGCCGGGTACGGGGACCACAGCACGGGTTAGACGGTATCACTCACGGCAGAGGCGCTCACGATCGATGGATTCGCTCGCTTGACACGACCCTCGGCGGCATTCATTCTAGTTATAGCTTCTAACGGAAGCGATAGCATCAAACGCAGAGGAGATCACCATGGTTGCCACCGAGTACGTCGAGGTCGTCCTGCCGGGCAAGGTCGAGCCGGAAGGCCTGGAGGTCCATTCGGGGCTGCCGCTCCCGGTGCCCGCCGCCGGTCAGGTGCTGGTCGGGGTGGAGGCCACCGGGGTCTCGTTCGCCGAGCAGCAGATGCGGCGCGGCCGCTACTACGACCAGCCGGCGTTCCCCTTCGTCCCCGGGTACGACCTGGTCGGTACGGTCCTGGCGGCCGGCCCCGGCGTCGGGCCCGAGCTGGTCGGCCGTCGGGTCGCCGCCATGACCAAGACCGGCGGCTGGGCGAGCCACGTCGCGCTGGACGCCGCGGACCTCGTCGAGGTGCCGGACGGCGTCGGCGCGGCGGAGGCCGAGACCGCGGTCGTCAACGGGCTGACCGCCTGGCAGATGCTGCACCGCAAGGCCCGGGTGCGGGCCGGTCAGACCGTCCTGGTCCACGGCGCCAACGGCGGGGTCGGCTCGGTACTGGTCCAGCTGGCGCTCGGCGCCGGCGCCCGGGTGATCGGCACCGCCTCGGGCCGCCACCACGACGCCCTGCGGGCCCTCGGCGTCACGCCCGTGGACTACCGCCGCGAGGATGTCCCCGCCCGGGTCCGGGAGCTGGCCCCGGGCGGCGTGGACGCCGTGTTCGACCACGTCGGCGGCCCCGGCATCACCGACTCCTGGCGGCTGCTCGCCCCCGGCGGCACGCTCGTCTCCTACGGCAGCGCCGCCACCCGCGACGCCGAGGGCTCCAAGCAGCTGCCCGTGCTCGCGCTGCTCGGCCGGGTGTGGCTGTGGAACCTGCTGCCCAACGGGCGCCACGCCTACTTCTTCAACGTCTGGGCCGGCCGCGCGTTCGCCCCGAACCGGTTCCGGGCCCGCCTGCGCGCCGACCTCTCCCAGGTGTTCGCGGCCCTGCACCGGGGCGAGATCACGGCCCGGGTCGCCGCCGAGCTGCCGCTGGCACGCGCCGCCGAGGCGATGCGCCTGGCGGAGTCCGGCACCGTCGCCGGGAAGGTCGTCCTCGTCCCGTAGGCACGGCCCCCGCCCGACCGCCCCCCAGGCATCCCCCTCAGGCATCCCCCTCAGGCACCCGACCAGGAGACCCACCGTGTTCACCACCCTCGCCGCCAGGGCCGCCGCCCTGCCCGTCGCCGTCGTCACCGGGCTCTGCGGAGGCGGCGGGCAGCAGCCCGCCGTCCGGATCGACCACCGGGCCCCGGTGATCACCCGCGACGACATCGTCATCCACGCGCCGCTGGAACGGATCTGGCGGATCCAGACGGACATCGGGGCCTGGCCGTCCTGGCAGCCCGACGTCACCCGCACCGAGTGGCTGACTCCCGGCCCGCTGCGCACCGGCTCGGTGTTCCGCTGGTCGGTGCACGGCCTGAGCGACATCACCTCCACCGTCCGGGAGGTGCGCCCGCCGCACCGGATCGTCTGGGGCGGCCCGGCCCAGGGGATCACCGCCGTGCACGTCTGGACCTTCACCCCGGTCCGGGACGGCGTGCGCGTCCACACCGAGGAGTCCTGGGCCGGGGCACCGGTGGAGGCCGCCCGGCCGGAACTCCAGGCGGCGCTGGACGCCTCGCTGGACGCCTGGCTGCACCTCCTCAAGGCCCGGGCCGAGGGGTGACCGGTCACCGGGGCCGGCGCCCCGGGCCCCCTCCGCGGCGCACCGGTCAGGCCCCGCCCGGCTCCGGCCGCCCCGGCGTCCGCCCGGCCGGGCGGACCAGCGCCACCGCGAGGACCGCCACGGCGGCGAGCGCGAGCAGGACCGTCCGCCCGCCGGACGCCGCGCCCGCCAGATGGACACCGAGGACGGGCAGCGCGGTGCCGAGCGCCGTTCCCAGGCTGCGGGCCATGTTGACCATGCCGCCGCCGACCGCCGAGCACTGCGGCGGGATCGCCCGCATCACCAGCGCGTTGTTGGCCGGCAGCAGCAGCCCCAGCCCGTACCCGGCGACCAGCAGCGGGCCCGCCGCCGTCGCCGCCCCCACCGGCAGCAGCGCGAGCAGCAGCAGCCCGGCGCCCGCGACGGCGGCGCCGAACCGGCAGCGGCCGACGTCCGACCAGCCCCGCGGCAGCAGCGCGCCGCCGACGGTCGCGGCGAGCGCGAAGGCGGCCGGGAGCAGGGTGATCACCAGACCGGCCCGGACCACCGGGACGCCCGCCCCGGCGAGCAGCACCGGGCCGAGCACCAGCGGGCAGAACAGCAGCAGATAGCCGATCAGCGCGACGGCCAGCCCGGGCCGCACGCCCGGGGTGTTGACCAGCCCCGGCGCCAGGATCGGCCGGGCGGCCCGCCGCTCCTGGCGGACCAGGCCGAGGGTGAGCAGCGCCGAGGCGAGCAGCAGGGCCGCCGCGGCCCAGCCGGGCAGGGGCAGGCCGGAGGCGGTGGAGAGGGCGAGCAGCAGCGCGGTGGTGGCTCCGGTGAGCAGCAGCAGTCCGGACAGGTCGAACCGGCCGCCCCCGGTAGCGCCCCCGCCCCCGTCGCCGTCGCCGTCGGCGACACCGGGGACCCACGCCCGGGCGCGGGTGCGGGGCAGCAGGAACCAGCCCGCCAGGATGCCGAACAGTCCGATGGGCACATTGATCCAGAACACCCAGCGCCAGGAGGCGTGTTCGACCAGCAGCCCGCCGAGGCTGGGGCCGAGCGCCAGGCCGAGGCCCTGGGCGGCCGCCTGGATGCCCAGCGCCCGGCGCATCGCGTGGCCGGGGACGCCGCGGGCCACCAGGGCGACGCTGTTGGCCTGCATCATCGCGCCGCCGACCGCCTGCACGGCCCGGCAGGCCACCAGGATCCAGAGGCCCCCGGCGAACCCCGCGCCGAGCGAGGCCAGTGCGAAGACGGCGAAGCCGCCGAGGTACATCGTCTTGCGCCCGACCAGGTCGGAGAGCCGGCCGACCGGGGCCAGCAGGGCCACCAGCACCAGCAGATAGGCCAGCGCGACCCATTCCACTGCGGCGAAGTCGGCCCGGAAGTGCCCGCCGAGCGCGGGCAGCACCAGGGCGGTGATGCCGGCGGTGAGCTGGCCGAGGAACGCCCCGAGGCAGACGGTGCCGACGGCCAGCCAGTGGGCGTGCCGCCACCCGGCGATGCCACGCGGCCGGGGGCGCTCGGCGAGCAGCCTGGTGGCGAGGGCGGTGGCGTTCATACGGCGAAATATATCGGATGCAGATATGTTCTTTCTACGAGCTGATCGGTCACCGATGGGTGTCGGCCCGGTGTCGAGACGGTACGCGACCGGCGGCCGCGGCCTCCGGCGGGCGGCCGGGGGTGGGCGGTCGGCGGGCGGTCGGGGGTGGGCGGTCGGCGGGCGGCCTGGGGTGGGCGGTCGGCGGGCGGCCGGGAGTGGGCGGTCGGCGGGCGGCCTGGGGTGGGCGATCGACCCCTTCTCGGCAGGTGATCGGGCCGACGGCGCGGCCGCCACCAGGCGCTACGCTGTCCGCCATGCCGTCGTCACCCCCCGTTCCCGACCCCGCCGCCGCGCCTGCCGACACCCAGGCCGCCCCCGGGGTCCCGGCGGAGCTCCCCGCTCCGGCGATCGAACGCGCCCGGCGGCTGACCGACGTGGTCACCCGGCTGCGCCGCGCCCTGCGCAGCAGCATCCGCACCGAGTACCCGTGGGAGTCCCTGCCGATGGCGCAGGTCGAGCTCCTCCAGACGCTCGCCGCCGCGCCGCTGCGGGTCGGCGAACTCGCCGCCCGCCAGCGGCTGGCCCCGAACACCGTCAGCGGCCTGGTCGGCAAGCTGCTGGAGGCCGGCTTCGTCGACCGCCAGGCCGATCCCGGCGACCGCCGGACCGCCCGGATCGCGCTCACCCCGGCGGGCCTGCGCCAGCTGGACGACTGGCGACACGCCCACGAGCGCCGCATCGCCACCGCCCTCGCCACCCTGACCGCCGCCGACCGCGAGGCCGTCATGCAGGCGCTCCCCGCCCTCGACCGGCTCGCCCGCGCGCTGGCCGACCCGGGTGCGCCCGAGCAACCGACCGGGCCCGAATAGTCGGGTGACGAGCGGGCCCGGCGGCGGCTACCGTCCGTGGATGGAGAGCACTCGGGCGGACGCCGCACGGATACGGATCGAGCCCTGGACGAACGCCGATCTGGCGCTGCTCCGCCAGGTCAACACCCCGGAGATGAAGCGGCACGTCGGCGGCCCGGAGACGGAGCGGCAACTCCTCCACCGGCACCGCCGCTACCTCGACTTCGTCCCCTCCGGCGTCGGCTGCATGTACCGCATCGTGCTGCTCCCCGGCGGCGAGCCGGTCGGCACCGTCGGCTACGGCACCCGGACGTGGCAGGGCGCGACCGTCCACGAGATGGGCTGGAACGTCCTGCCCGCCCACCAGGGCCGGGGCATCGCGGTGGCCGCCACCAGGGCCGCCGTCGCCGCGGCCCGCCGCGAGGCCCGCCACCCCCATCTGCACGCCTTCCCCGACGTGGCCAACCCCGCCTCGAACGCCGTCTGCCGCAAGGCCGGCTTCACCCTCCTCGGCGAGACCGCCTTCGAGTTCCCGCCCGGGCGCCCCATGCGCAGCAACGACTGGCGGGTGGACCTCCGCGCGGACCCCGCCTAGCCACGCCCGCCGGGGAGTTGACGGGTGCGGTAACGGCCGGGGGTCTCGCCGACGAGAGCGGCGAAAGCCTCGATGAAGGTCGTCGGATTGGCCCAGCCGCAGGCGAGAGCGGTCTCGGTGACGGACTTCCCCGCGGCGAGCCGGGTGAGCGCGTGGTGGACGCGGAGCTGAGTGCGCCACTGGTGGAAACTCATCCGCAGCTCCTGCCCGAAGAGCCGGCTGAGCGTGCGCTCACTCGCCCCCACCCGCGTCCCGAGCTCGGCGAGCGTCTGCTGGTTGGCCGGGTCGGCGTAGAGGATGCCGGTCAGCGCCCGGAGCCGGTCGTCGGCCGGCTCGGGCAGGTGCAGCGGCTGCTCGGGCGCCAGGGCGAGCTCGTCGACGACGACGGCGTGCAGCCGGTCGACCGCCTCCGGCTCCCGCCCGCCGGCGGCAGCCTCCTCGGCCGTGAGGGCGAGCAGGGCTTCGCGGGCGAGCCCGGAGACGCTGAGCACGGCCGGACGCGCGGGCAGCCGTGCGGCGAGCGCGTCGACAAGGAACAGAATCCGCATGTCCGCGTTGCCGTGCGCGGTGTGGTGGTGCTCGAAGGCCGCGGGAGTCCACGCCACCCGGGTCGGCGGGGCGATCCACGTGCCCCCGACGGTGGTCACGGACAGCACGCCGGTGGCCGGATAGACCAGATGACCGCGGTCGTGGGCATGGACGGGCAGCCGCTGCCCGTGCGCCAGGGCGATGCGGCCGCGTTCCGCGGGATCGAGATGGCGGGTTTCCCTCATAGCTTGGCATCCTATCGGTGGCCCGCCACGTCGGCTCCGGCCGAGAGTGGACGGCATGACCAGCCCAGTGACCCATCAGGCCCCAGTGACCCATCAGGCCCCATTGACCCATCAGGCCCCTGCGGCCCACCCGTCGGCGTCCCGGCAGCCGTCCCTCCCCGGACCGACCGGAGCACGCGCCGTACAAGCCGCTCTCGCGTTCAGCCTGGCCGCGCTGAACCTGCGCATCGCCGTCGCGTCCCTGTCCCCCGTCCTCGCGGAGGTCGAGCACGACGAACACCTCTCGTCGTTCGGCGCCGGAGCCCTCTCGACGGTGCCGGTCGTCTGCTTCGGGGCGTTCGCGTTCCTCGCGCCCCGGCTCACCCGCCGCTTCGGCCCCCACCACCTGCTCTGGTACGCGCTGCTCGCGCTGGCCGGCGGCATCGTGCTGCGCTCCGTCCCGGGAGCGCCCGCCCTGTTCGGCGGGACCCTGATCGCCGGGGTGGCGATCGCGGTCGGCAACGTCCTCATGCCGCAGCTCATCAAGCACGACTTCGCCGGCCGCGCCGGGCTGATGCTCGGCTGCTACTCCCTGGCCCTGTCCGGCGGGGCCGCGCTCGCCGCGGGCCTGGTCGTCCCGCTGGCGTCGGCCACCGGCTGGGGCTGGCGGCCGGTGCTCGCGCTGTGGGCGGTTCCCGCCCTCATGGCCGCTCTCGCCTGGCTTCCCGAACTGCTCGCGCCGGACCGGCGTTCGGCGAACCGCCGGCGACCGGAGCCGGTGCAGCGGGAAGGAGCCGATACCGCCGCACCCGGGTCGCTGTGGCGCGACCGGACCGCCTGGGCGGTGACCCTGTACATGGGTCTGCAGTCCCTCGGCTACTACGCGATCCTCTCCTGGCTGCCGACGCTCCTGCGGGACCACGGCATGAGCGACGGCGAGGCCGGCTGGATGCTCTCCTTCTCCAGCTTCCCCGGGATGGCCGCGTCCTTCGCGGCCCCCTGGCTGCAGCAACGGCTGCGCCGGGCCTTCGTCCCGCCCCTGGCGGCGTCCCTGCTGTGCGCCACCGGCTTCGTCGGCCTGCTCACCTCCCCCGTGTCGGGCGCCTACCTCTGGATGACCGCGCTCGGGCTGGGCCAGGGCCTCGCCATCGGTCTCGCCCTCGGCTACATCGTCGCCCGCTCGCCCGACGCTCACCACACCGGCCGGCTCTCGACCATGGCCCAGGGGATCGGCTACCTCATCGCCTGCCTCGGCCCGCTCGGTCTCGGCCTGCTGCACTCCGCGAGCGGGGGATGGTCGCTGCCGGTCGTCGTGCTGCTCGCCGTGCTCGTCGCCCAGACCGTCGCGGCCTTCGGCGCGAGCCGTGACCGCCACGTCCTGGCGTCCTCCTGACGGACCGGAGCGGTCCTCCTGACGGACCGGGGCGGTCCTCCTGACCGGGCCGGGCCCGGCGGGGACCACGCCGGGCCCGGTCCCCGCCCGGGCTCAGAACAGCGTGCCGCCCTCCAGCTCCAGCAGCCAGCGCTTGCGGTCCACCCCGGCGGCGAAGCCGGTGAGGGAGCCGCTGGCCCCGATCACGCGGTGGCAGGGCCGGACGATCAGCAGCGGGTTGGCCCCCACGGCGCCGCCCACCGCGCGGACGGCGTTCGGCGAGGCACCGGCCAGCTCGGCGAGCCGGCCGTAGGTGACCGTCTCGCCGTACGGGATGCCGTCCAGCGCCGCCCAGACGCTCCGGCGGAAGTCGGTCCCGACCGGGGCCAGTGGGAGGTCGAAGGCGGTGCGCTCACCGGCGAAGTAGGCGGTGAGCTGGGCGACCGGCTCGACCAGCGCGTCCGGGTCGTGGACCCAGTGGTCGGCGGGCTCGGCCAGCGCGTACTTCTGGCCGGGGACGGTGACGGTGGCCAGCGCGGCCGGTCCGCCGTCCGTCGGCAGGACGCCGCTGAGCAGCAGCCGGCCGAACGGGCTCTCCATGAAGGTGAAGACGGTGGTGCTCATGCTCGGGTGTTCTCCGTTCCAGTGCTGAGGTCACTCGCGGCGCCCGCCCAGAGGCGGTGGACGGCGTAGGAGCGCCAGGGGGCCCAGGCCTCGGCGGCGCGGTCGGCGGATCTCGGGTCGCCGGGGGCGCCGAGCCGGACGAGGCCGTGGCGCACGCCGACGTCGCTCGGCAGGAAGACGTCCGGGTCGGCGAGGGCCCGCATCCGCAGGTAGCCGACGGTCCAGGGGCCGATGCCGGGGAGGGCGAGCAGCTGCGCCGCCGCCTCCTCCCGGTCGACGCCGCCGTCCAGCCGGACGACGCCCTCGGCCAGCGCCGCGCAGAGACCGGTGAGCGCCCGGCGGCGGGCGGCCGGCATCGCGAAGTCCTCGGGGTCGGCCACCGCCAGGGCGGCGGCGGTCGGGAAGAGCAGCCGCAGCCCGCCGTTCGGCTCCGGCAGGACGGCGCCGTACTTCTCGGCGAGCCGGCCGGCCAGGGTGCGGGCGGCGCCGACGGTGACCTGCTGGCCGAGGACGGCGCGGACGGCCAGCTCGTGCGGGTCGACGTGACCGGGCGAACGCAGCCCGGGGCGGGCGCGGACCAGCGCGCCGAGCACCGGGTCGGTGCCGAGCCGGCCGTCCACCGCGTCCGGGTCGGCGTCCAGGTCGAACAGGATCCGCAGCCGCTGGACGGCGGTCGGCAGGTCCCGCAGGTCGGTCAGGAAGAGGCGGCAGTCCAGCCAGCCGCGGGTCCGGGGTTCGTCGGCCGCCAGCCCGTCCACCTCGGCGATGCCGTGGCCGTACGGAAGCGTGAGGGTGCGGCGGTAGGTGCGCAGGCCCGGGCGCGGGCCGGGGACCACCTCCTCCACCCCGGGCACGGCGCGCAGGGCCAGGAAGCCGATCAGGTGGTCGCTGTCCAGCGCGCCCCGGTAGGCCAGCCGCAGGGTGAGCCCGCCGGCCGGGGTCGCGGTGCGCCGCCCCGCCGCGACCTCGGCGCGCAGCCCGCTGGGGGTGCGGTCGTAGACCTCGCGGACGGTGTCGTTGAACTGCCGGACGGAGGCGAACCCGGCCGCGAAGGCGATCTCGGTGACCGGCAGCTCGGTGGTCTGCAGCAGCAGCCGGGCGGTCTGGGCGCGGCGGGCCCTGGCCAGCGCGATCGGCCCGGCGCCGAGTTCGGCGGTGAGCTGGCGCTGGAGCTGGCGGGAGCTGTAGCCGAGGCGGTGGGCCAGACCGGCGACGCCCTCCCGGTCCACGATGCCGTCGCCGATCAGCCGCATCGCCCGGCCGACCAGGTCGGCGCGGTGGTTCCACTCGGGCGAGCCGGGCACCGCGTCGGGGCGGCAGCGCCGGCAGGCGCGGAAGCCCGCGCCCTGGGCGGCGGCGGCACTGGGGTAGAAGGTGCAGTTGACGCGCTTGGGGGTCACGGCGGGGCAGCTCGGCCGGCAGTAGATGCCGGTCGAAGTGACGGCCGTGAAGAAGACGCCGTCGAAGCGGGAGTCCCTGCTGTCCACGGCTCGGTACCGGATGTCGTCGTCAATCACGCTGTCCAGTCTGCGGCACTCGGCGGGGTGGGACTGGCGGGAATCGGACATGGGCGTGCGGGTCCGCCGGAGCGGCTTTCCGGCCGCTCGCCCGCGCCGGGAAAACCGCGAGCCGTGCGGCCGGGCCCGCGGCTACCCTGGCCGGGCCGGGCACCCGATCCGCCCGACCGACTGACCCTTTCTCCCGGTGACAAGGAGCCTCCCGTGACCGAGCAGCCGTACACCGGCCCGGACGATCCCCGGGTCACCGCGCTACGGGTGGAGCAGTTCGCCTTCCCCGGGCCGCTGCGCGACCGGCTGGTCGCGGCCGTCGTCAGCGGCGCCAAGACCAGCACCACCGGCCTGCTCGCCGAGTACCAGCACGAGGACGAACCGCTGCCGAGGGTGGGCGTCCGCTCGGCGGTGATCGACTCGGACGGCCGGGCGGTGGCGGTGACCGAGACCACGGACGTCCGGGTCGTCCCGCTCGCGGAGGTCGACCTGCGGCACGCCGTGGACGAGGGCGAGGGCTTCACCACGGTGGCCGCGTGGCGCGCGGGCCACGAGGACTTCTGGCACAGCGAGGAGCTGCGGGCGGCGCTGGGCGATCCCGGCTTCACCGTCGACGACTCCACTCCCGTCGTGCTGGAGCGGTTCCGCGTGGTGGCCGACCTCCTGCGCTGACGGAACTCCACCGACCGGCCGCCGACGCCGCCCGCTCGGGGCCGCCTCGCCCCGCACACCGCCCGCCGACCGCTACACCGCCGGGCCGCCGTCGCCCGTCAGCCGCCGCAGGGCCCGGTCGAGCCGGTCCCGCCGGGCCCGCGGGGTGAGCGCCTGGAGCAGCGGGAGCACGAGCCGGTAGCGCGCCGTCCGGTCGAGTGCCTCGAACGCCCGCCGGGCCCGCGGGTCCGCCTCCAGCGCCGCAGCCAGCTCCGGCGGCACGGTCGCGGCCCGCTGCGAGGCGTAGGCCGCCGCCCACCGGCCGTCCGCCTGGGCGCGGCGCACCTCGGCGAGCCCGGGTCCGCGCATCCGGCCCTCGGCCGTCAGGGCCGCCACCCGGTCGACGTTCACCTGCGACCAGAGGCTCCTGGGCCGGCGCGGTACGTACTTCTGCAGGTAGTACCGCTCGTCGAGCGCGCGGCGCTGCCCGGAGATCCAGCCGTAGCAGAGGCCGATGTCGACCAGTTCGTCGTCGGTGACCGACGCGATGCCGGACTTCCGTCTGGCCATCCTGATCCACACGCCTTCGTGGCGCGGGTGGTTGGCGGCCAGCCAGTCCTCGAAGGCCCGGGCGTCCACGAAGGCGAGGACCTCCACCCCGTCGATCTCGTCCACGCGGTCGAGCGTAGCGGCATGCGCCCGGCGGGGCGACGGGCCGCCGCAGCGCGCCCGCCGCCCCGCCGGTCCGCCGTCACCGCTTGACGACGCCCCGGGCGCGCACCGACTTGGTGATGGTCTTCCACTTCTTCAGCCGGGCCGAGGCCAGCCGGGCGTCCGAACGGGAGGCGATCCACTCGCTCTCGCGCTGGAGCTTGAGGTAGCTGTCCATCCGCCGCTGCGGGAGCGTGCCGTCCTCCAGCGCGGCCCGCACCGCGCAGCCGGGCTCGGTGTGGTGGCCGCAGTCGTGGAAGCGGCAGCCCTCGGCCAGCTCCTCGATGTCGGAGAAGGCCATCGCCACGCCCTCGCCGCCGTAGAGGCCGACCTCGCGCAGGCCGGGCGTGTCGATCAGCACGCCGCCGCCGGGCAGCGGGATCAGCTCGCGGGTGGTCGTGGTGTGACGGCCCTTCTGGTCGACCGCCCGGGCCTGCTGAACGGTCATCACCTCGGCACCGGCCAGCACGTTGGTGAGCGTGGACTTGCCGACGCCGGACTGGCCGATCACGGCGGTGGTGCCGGGCGTGCAGGCGCGCAGCACGTCCACCCCCTCGCCGGTCTCGGCGCTGACCACCAGCACCGTGACGCCGGGGGCGATGGCCTCGACGTCGGCCCGGATGAAGTCGGCGTCGTCCACCAGGTCGGCCTTGGTGAGGACGACCACCGGATCGGCGCCGGACTCCCAGGCCAGGGCCAGGAAGCGCTCGATCCGGCCCAGGTCGGGCTCGGCGGCGAGCGAGGCGGCGATCAGGACGGTGTCGACGTTGGCCGCCAGCACCTGGCCGTCCGAACGCTTGCCGGCCACCTTGCGGATGATCGCGGTGGAGCGCGGCAGCAGCGCCGCGACGGCCGGCATCGGCCGGGCCGCGAGGTCCACGGCCGCCCAGTCGCCGGTGCAGGGGCAGTTGATCATGTCGACGTCGCCGACCGACCGGGTGTCGGCCCGGACGGTGCGCGGCTCGCCGGTCGACGGGTCGGCCAGGACGACGTCGCACTGGCCGCGGTCCACCCGGACGATCCGGGCGGGCGTCAGCCCGGCCTCGGCGAGCGGGGCGAAGAGCTCCTCGGACTCGGCTGTCCAGCCGTAGTCGGCCAGCGGGAAGTCACCGGAGTCGGAATCGGAGGAGAGGAGGGACGAAACGGAGGCAGCGTTGAACAACGCAGTGGGCCCTTCGGGAGGAAAGTGATCCCGCCGGGCTACGGCTGCGCGCGCGAAGGCGGCGTCAGCCGGCGGCCGGGAGGGAGAGGTGGTGGGTGCGAGCGCTGCCCAGGGCAGCCGTGACGGCAAAGACGGTCACAAGGCTCACCTCGCTTCTCTTCTCCGTGGACCGGTACAGCGGTCCCCTCAAACCGAACTGGTCACACCGTAGCGGCCGTCTCCGGCGCTGCCAACCGGTTTTCCACCTGCGCCGATCCGGTCGCCGACGACCCGGTCGCCGACGGCCGGCGCCGCGCCGACCGCCCGGCGCCGCGGCGCGTCAGCGCTGGTCCCACGGCGGCCGCGGCGGGTGGCTGGGCAGCGTGCGCTCGGGCGGCGGCGCGGTCGGCCGGTCGCTGTCCGGCGGCGGCGGGGCCGGCCGGTGGTGCGGACCGCTCCGGCTGGTGAGCCGGGCCCGGACGTTGTCGGCGGCGAGCACGTCGGCCCAGCGCTCGGGGTACTCGGAGGGCACGTCGACGTCCTCCCCCTCCTCGGCGTACTCCTCCTCGGCCCCCTCGGCGAGGCCGAGCTCGCGCGCCCGCCGGGCGCGCTCGGCGGCGCGCCGGGCGGCCACCTCGCGGACCACGGCGGCGGCGGCCTCCTCCTGCGCGCGCTCGTTCTCGGCGCGGGCGTCGGCGGTCTCCAGGGTGGGCCAGCGGCGGTCTATGGCGGCGTTCATCGCGGCGCCGATCAGCACCGCGAGCGCGACCACGAAGATCCAGAGCAGCACGGCCACCGGCGCGGCCAGCGAGCCGTACACCGAGGGGCCCTCGACCGAGCTGACCAGGTACAGCCGCAGTCCGACGCTGCAGAAGACCAGCACCACCAGCGCGACCAGCGCGCCCGGGATGTCCTCCCGCCAGGGCGTCGAGACGGGTACGGCCAGGTGGTACAGGGTGGTCAGGAAGACGATCAGCAACAGGATCGCGACCGGCCAGTAGAGCGCGTTGACCACGGTCGCGAGGTCCTGGACGGTGTTCTGGACCAGCCCGGGCCCGACCAGCAGCAGCGGCAGGACCAGGGAGCCGATCACCAGGGCGCCGAGGTAGAGGCCGAGCGACATCAGCCGGGTCTTGACGATGCCGCGCTTCCCGTCGAGCCCGTACATCACGGTGATGGTGTCGATGAAGATGTACAGCGCCCGGGACCCGGACCAGAGCGAGAGCAGGAAGCCGATCGAGACCAGGTCCGGGCGGGTGTGCTTGAAGACCTCGTCCAGCAGCGGGATCACCACGTCCTGGATGGACGAGTCCGAGAGGACCGTCCCGGAGGCCTTGAGGATGTCCTGCTTCAGCTTGTCGATCGTGCCCGCGCCGAGGAGGTCGTCCAGGTAGCCGAGGGTGCCGGCCAGGCAGAGCAGCAGCGGCGGGATGGACAGCAGGGTGAAGAACGCCGCCTCCGCCGCGAGCCCGGTGACCCGGTACTCGACGCAGGTGTTGGTGGTGTCCCTGACCAGCGCCCAGGCCGTCGTGCGCCAGGTGGCCTTGGCCGCCCGTCGGGAGCCCTTGCCCCGACGACGGGAGGGCCGCTCCGGGTTCGGTCTCGTCGTTTCGCCTGCTGCTTGCACAGGGCTAACGGTATCGGGCCGGGGCAGGTCCGTTGATCTCCCGTGTCGCGGGCCGTTCGACGGGGGTCCGATCCGGGGAGCGGCGGGAACGTCTCGGCATCTCGGTATGCGAAACCTTTGCGTCCATCATTCGGACGTTAGTGGACCTCGCGTCGTGCTCCGTGCGAATCTCTTGCCATGCCTAGCGCCGGAACCACCCTAGTAGGTCGACTCCACGTCGATCTCCTTCGCGTGTCCAGCGCCATCTGTCCGGTGATCTGAGCCCCACCCCGCCGCCACCCACCGCACCCGGCGCCACCACCCCGCCATCCCCGCCGACGCGGATGCGCAGGCGCCCGCCCGGCCACGGTCACTGCTCTCCCGGCCTTGAGAAACCCGCAGGTCACAGCAGCAGCGCCCGGCCGAGCACGCCCAGCGACCGATCCGGCGTCAGAGCCACCTGCCCCGAAGGACTTCACCATGGCCACCACCCCCGAGACCGCCGAGCCGACGGCCGATCGCGCCGAGGCACGCCGCCCCGCCGCGCCTCGCAAGGTGACCCGCCACCGCGGTGAGGGCCAGTGGGGCATGGGCCACTTCACTCCTCTGAACGCCAACGAGCAGTTCAAGAAGGACGACGACGGTCTCAATGTGCGGACACGTATTGAGACGATCTACTCGCAGCGCGGCTTCGACTCGATCGACCCCGCCGACCTGCGCGGCCGGATGCGCTGGTGGGGCCTCTACACCCAGCGCAAGGAAGGCATCGACGGCGGCAAGACCGCGATCCTGGACCCGCACGAGCTGGACGCCGAGTACTTCATGCTCCGCGTCCGCATCGACGGCGGCCGGCTGACCGTCGCCCAGCTCAAGGCGATCGCCGAGGTCTCCGAGCTCTACGGCCGGAACACCGCCGACCTGACCGACCGGCAGAACGTCCAGTACCACTGGATCCGGATCGAGGACGTCCCCGCGATCTGGCAGAAGCTGGAGGCCGTCGGCCTGTCCACCACCGAGGCCTGCGGCGACACCCCGCGCGTCATCCTCGGCTCCCCGGTGGCCGGCATCGCCGAGGACGAGATCATCGACGGCACCTCCGCCATCGAGGAGATCCAGCGCCGCTTCATCGGCAACAAGGACTTCTCCAACCTGCCGCGCAAGTTCAAGTCCGCCGTCTCCGGCTCCCCGCTGCTGGACGTCGCGCACGAGATCAACGACGTCGCCTTCGTCGGCGTCGAGCACCCCGAACACGGCCCCGGCTTCGACCTCTGGGTCGGCGGCGGCCTCTCCACCAACCCCAAGCTCGGCGTCCGCCTGGGCGCCTGGGTCCCGCTCGACGAGGTCGCGGACGTCTACGGCGGCGTCATCGGCATCTTCCGCGACTACGGCTACCGCCGGCTGCGCAACCGCGCCCGGCTGAAGTTCCTGGTCGCCGACTGGGGCGTGCAGAAGTTCCGCCAGGTCCTGGAGGACGAGTACCTCAAGTACCAGCTGGTGGACGGCCCCGCGCCGAAGGAGCCCGCCGGCCGCTGGCGCGACCACGTCGGCGTGCACCGGCAGAAGGACGGCAACTACTACGTCGGCTTCGCGCCGCGGGTCGGCCGGGTCGACGGCGCCCTGCTCGGGCGGATCGCCGACCTCGCCGCCGCCCACGGCAGCGACCGGCTGCGCACCACCGCCGAGCAGAAGATGCTCGTCCTCGACATCGCCGAGGACCGGGTCGAGTCGCTGGTGGCCGGCCTGGAGGCGCTGGACCTGCGGGTCACCCCCTCGCCCTTCCGCCGCGGCACCATGGCCTGCACCGGCATCGAGTACTGCAAGCTCGCCATCGTCGAGACCAAGGAGCGCGGCCGCACGCTCATCGACGAGCTGGAGAAGCGCCTGCCGGACTTCGAGGAGCCGCTGACCATCAACATCAACGGCTGCCCGAACGCCTGCGCCCGCATCCAGGTCGCCGACATCGGCCTCAAGGGCCAGCTGGTGACCGACGCCGACGGCCGGCAGGTCGAGGGCTACCAGGTGCACCTGGGCGGCGCGCTCGGCCTGGAGGCCGGCTTCGGCCGCAAGGTCCGCGGCCTCAAGGTCACCAAGGACGGCCTGCCGGACTACGTCGAGCGGGTGCTGACGCGCTACCAGGCCGACCGCGCCGAGGGCGAGCGCTTCGCCCAGTGGGCCGCCCGCGCCAGCGAGGAGCAGCTGTCATGAGTGAGCGCAGCGAGCGAATCATGGGGCAGGGGCGTGTCTCGCGAAGCGGACGCCGAGCGCAGCGAGGTGGGCAATGAGTGAGCGGGCGGCACCGTTCTTCTGCCCGTACTGCGGCGACGAGGACCTGCGCCCCTCCGAGGCCGGGCACGGCGCCTGGGAGTGCCACGGCTGCCGCCGGGCCTTCCAGTTGAAGTTCCTCGGCCTGCTCTCGGCACCCGACAGGACCACGGCGACCGACGGGGGTACGTCACATGACCGGCACGACGACTGACTACGAGGCGATCGCGACCGCCGCCGGCCGCGAGCTGGAGGAGGCGACCCCCCAGGAGATCCTGGCGTGGGCCGCCGACACCTTCGGCGCGCGGTTCTGCGTCACCTCCTCGATGGAGGACGCGGTCGTCGCCCACCTCGCCTCCTCGGTCTTCCCCGGCGTGGACGTGGTCTTCCTGGACACCGGCTACCACTTCCCCGAGACCATCGGGACCAGGGACGCGGTGGCCGCGGTGATGCCGGTCAACCTCATCACCCTCAAGCCGCTGCAGACGGTCGCCGAGCAGGACGCCCAGTACGGGCCCGCCCTGCACGACCGCGACCCGGACCTCTGCTGCTCGCTGCGCAAGGTCGAGCCGCTGAACCGCGGCCTCGGCGGCTACGACGCCTGGGCCACGGGGCTGCGCCGCGACGAGTCGCCCACCCGGGCCGGCACCCCGGTGGTCGCCTGGGACGCCAAGCGCCGCAAGGTCAAGATCGCCCCGATCGCCCGCTGGACGCAGGAGGACGTGGACGCCTACGTCAACGCCAACGGCGTCCTGCTCAACCCGCTGCTGTGGGAGGGCTACACGTCGGTCGGCTGCTCGCCGCTGTCGTGCACCCGCAAGCCCGAGGAGGGCGAGGACGCCAGGGCCGGCCGCTGGTCCGGCTCCGGCAAGACCGAGTGCGGCATCCACCTCTGAGCGAGCCACCGCCCCACCACCGATCCACCGTCACTACCCGTCTGGAGAACCCACCGTGAGCACAGCCACCACCCTGGCCGCCGACGGAGCCGCGGAGGCGGCCCCCGCGGCCGCCCCCTGCGAGCGCGGCGCCACCGTGTGGCTGACCGGGCTCCCGAGTGCGGGCAAGACCACGCTCGCCTTCGCCCTGGCCGAGCGGCTGCGGGCCGAGGGCCACAAGGTCGAGGTCCTGGACGGCGACGAGATCCGCGAGTTCCTCTCCAAGGGCCTCGGCTTCACCCGGGAGGACCGGCACACCAACGTCACCCGGATCGGCTTCGTCGCCGAGAAGCTCGCCGCCAACGGCGTCAAGGTGCTCGCCCCGGTGATCGCCCCCTACGCGGACTCCCGGGCGGCGGTCCGCGAGCGGCACGCCGCCCACGGCACCGGCTTCCTGGAGATCCACGTCGCCACCCCCGTCGAGCTCTGCGCCGAGCGCGACGTCAAGGGCCTGTACGCCAAGCAGGCGGCCGGCGAGCTCTCCGGCCTGACCGGCGTCGACGACCCGTACGAGGCCCCCGTGGACCCGGAGCTGCGGCTCCAGACCCAGGGCCGCGAGGTGGCCGAGAGCGCCGCCGAACTCCACGCCTTCCTGACCGAGAGGGGTCTCGCGTGACCACCGCGACCGACAGCCTGGTCCACACCGAAGAGAGCGGCTTCGCGCTGTCCCACCTGGACGCGCTGGAGGCCGAGTCGGTGCACATCTTCCGCGAGGTCGCGGGGGAGTTCGAGCGCCCGGTGATCCTGTTCTCCGGCGGCAAGGACTCCATCGTCATGCTGCACCTGGCGCTCAAGGCCTTCTGGCCGGCCGCCGTCCCGTTCTCGCTGCTGCACGTCGACACCGGCCACAACTTCCCCGAGGTCATCGAGTACCGCGACCGGGTGGCGGCCGAGCACAACCTGCGCCTGCACGTCGCCCACGTCCAGGACTTCATCGACGACGGCCGGCTGCGCGAGCGCCCCGACGGCACCCGCAACCCGCTGCAGACCGTCCCGCTGCTGGACGCCATCGAGCGCAACCGCTTCGACGCCGTCTTCGGCGGCGGCCGCCGCGACGAGGAGAAGGCCCGCGCCAAGGAGCGCGTCTTCTCCCTGCGCGACGAGTTCGGCGCCTGGGACCCGCGCCGCCAGCGCCCCGAGCTCTGGTCGCTGTACAACGGCCGGCACGCGGTCGGCGAGCACGTGCGCGTCTTCCCGCTCTCCAACTGGACCGAGCTGGACGTCTGGCAGTACATCGAGCGCGAGGGCATCGAGCTCCCGGAGATCTACTACGCGCACGAGCGCGACGTCTTCTCCCGCAGCGGCATGTGGCTGACCGCGGGCGAGTGGGGCGGCCCCAAGGAGCACGAGCCGGTCGAGCGGCGCCTGATCCGCTACCGCACGGTCGGCGACATGTCCTGCACCGGCGCCGTCGACTCCGACGCCGCCGACATCGGGGCCGTGATCGCCGAGATCGCCGCCAGCCGCCTCACCGAACGCGGCGCCACCCGGGCCGACGACAAGCTTTCCGAGGCCGCGATGGAAGACCGCAAGCGCGAGGGATACTTCTAAATGAGCACCACCACCCGGACCAGCGCCACCGCCCTGCTGCGCTTCGCCACCGCCGGCTCCGTCGACGACGGCAAGTCCACCCTCGTCGGCCGGCTGCTGCACGACTCCAAGTCGGTGCTCGCCGACCAGCTGGAGGCCGTCGAGCGCGCCTCCCTGAGCCGCGGCCAGGAAGCGCCCGACCTCGCACTACTCACCGACGGCCTGCGCGCCGAGCGCGAGCAGGGCATCACCATCGACGTCGCGTACCGCTACTTCGCCACCCCCCGCCGGCGGTTCATCCTCGCCGACACCCCCGGGCACGTGCAGTACACCCGCAACATGGTGACCGGCGCCTCCACCGCCGAACTCGCCGTCGTCCTGGTGGACGCCCGCAACGGCGTGGTCGAGCAGACCCGCCGGCACGCCGCCGTCGCCGCGCTGCTGCGGGTGCCGCACGTGGTGCTGGCCGTCAACAAGATGGACCTCGTCGAGTACGCGGAGCCCGTCTTCGCCGCCATCGCCGAGGAGTTCACCGCCTACGCCGCCTCGCTCGGCGTCCGGGACGTGGTCGCGGTCCCGATCTCCGCCCTCGCCGGGGACAACGTGGTCGAGCCGTCCGCCCACATGGACTGGTACGGCGGCCCCACCCTGCTGGAGCACCTGGAGACGGTGCCGGTCGGCAGCGACCCGAGCGTCGAGCCGGCCCGCTTCCCGGTCCAGTACGTGATCCGCCCGCAGAGCGACGAGCACCCCGACTACCGCGGCTACGCGGGCCAGTTGGCCTCCGGCGTGCTGCGGGTCGGCGACCCGGTGACGGTGCTGCCCTCGGGCCACACCACCACCGTCGCCGGCATCGACGCGCTCGGCGCGGAGACCGACCTCGCCTGGGCCCCCCGGTCGGTGACCGTCCGCCTCGCCGACGACATCGACGTCTCCCGCGGCGACCTGATCGCGGCCGGCCCGGTCCCGGTGCCCACCAAGGACATCGAGGCCACCGTCAGCCACCTCAGTGAGCGCCCGCTGCGCGCCGGCGACAAGGTGCTGCTCAAGCACACCACCCGCACCGTGCGCGCGCTGGTCAAGGCGATCTCCTACCGCATCGACATCGACAGCCTCGAACAGCGCTCCGGCGCCCAGGGGCTGGAGGTCAACGACATCGGCCACGTGGTGCTGCGCACCGCCGAGCCGCTGGCCCTCGACGACTACCGCGTGAACCGCCGGACCGGTTCGTTCCTGCTGATCGACCCGGCCGACGGCACCACCCTCACCGCCGGCATGGCGGGCGAGGCCTTCGACACCGTGCGCCCCGACGCGCCCGGCGCACCCGACGAGGAGGACTGGGTCTGATGCCCCGCGAGGCGTTCTCGGGCATGGACAAGGAAGGCGGCCGCATCGGCAGCGGCGTCCTCGGCAGCGGCCAGGGCGGCCTGACCCGATGTGCGGGCCGACAGGGCTGACCGGAGCCCTGTCACCGGGCCGGCCGCTGTCCCACCCCACAGCTGGTGCAGCGCACCGACCCGGCTTGCCCGGCATCCCCCGATGCCGCGAGCACGACCCGCCCCTTCCCGCCCGGGACCGTCCCCGCGACGGTCCGCCCGTGAACAGGACTTCGCCCATGGCACCGAACCACGCACTCGCGCCCGCCACCCTCCCCGATCGGCCGACACACCCGGCCGCCGGCCGGATCAGACGCTCCGCCGCGGCCGCCGTCGCCGGCCTCACCGCGGTGGCGCTGCTCTCCGCCTGCGGCTACGGCTCGAAGAGCGAGGACGACAAGCCCGCCGCGGCCGCCGCCGCCGGCGGTTCCGCCTCCGGTGTGAAGCTCTCCGCCGACACGGTCAAGATCGGCTACTTCGCCAACCTGACCCACGGCACCCCGCTGGTCGGGCTCCAGGAGGGCCTCTTCCAGAAGGAGCTCGGGGCCACCCAGATCAAGACCCAGGTCTTCAACGCCGGTCCGGCCGAGATCGAGGCGCTGAACGCCGGCTCCATCGACATCGGCTGGATCGGCCCCTCCCCCGCGATCAACGGCTACAGCCAGTCCAACGGCGAGTCACTGAAGATCATCAGCGGTTCGGCCTCCGGCGGCGTCAAGCTGGTGGTCAACCCCGAGAAGATCCAGAGCCTGGACGACCTCAAGGGCAAGAAGATCGCCACCCCGCAGCGCGGCAACACCCAGGACGTGGCGCTGCTCAACTACCTGGCGGGCAAGGGGCTGAAGGTCAACCCCGACACCGGCGCCGGCGACGTCTCGGTGGTGCGGACCGACAACAAGGTCACCCCGGACGCCTACAGCTCCGGCTCGATCGACGGCGCCTGGGTGCCCGAGCCGACCGCGTCCAAGCTGGTCACCCTCGGTGCGAAGGTCCTGCTCAACGAGAAGGACGTCTGGCCGGACAAGAAGTTCGTGATCACCAACATCATCGTCTCGCAGAAGTTCCTCAAGGAGCACGCCGACGTGGTGGAGGCCGTGCTGCGCGGCTCGGTGAACACCAACACCTTCATCAAGGCCAACTCCGACAAGGCCAAGGCCGACGCCAACGCCGCCATCAAGAAGGAGGCCGGCAACGCCCTGCCGGCCGAGATCCTCGACCCGGCCTGGGCCGACATCGACTTCCTGGACGACCCGCTGGCCGGCACCCTGCAGGCCGAGGCCGACCACGCCGTCACCGCCGGCCTGCTCAAGAAGCCGAACCTGGCCGGGATCTACGACCTCACACTGCTCAACAAGGTGCTCAAGGAGAAGGGCCAGGCTCCCGTGGCGGACGCCGGGCTCGGCGCCAAGTAGCACCGCGCGGCACCCGCGGCGCACGGAAGCCCCGCCGCACCCAAGCCCCGAGGTCCGGTTCCCCGCCCGCCCGGTCGATGCCCGATCGATGCCCCCAGAGCACACGGGACGGGCGGGGCCGGACCCCGGCCCCGATTCCTTCGCCACCCGCCCTCCTCGCCCGCCGACCGGCAGGAGGGGCCCATGACCGCCCCCGGCCCCCGGCCGGGAGCTGCCCCCAGATGCAGGAGGTGCCCGGATGACCCCGGCACTGACCACCTCGGACGACGCCGTCGGCGTCGACACCCGCGGCGGCTCGCCCGCCGTCCGGATCTCGCACGTGCACAAGTCCTTCGGCCGCCCGGGTGCCGCCACGCACGTCCTGGACGACATCACGCTCGATGTCGCGCCCGGCGAGTTCGTCACGCTGCTCGGCGCCTCGGGCTGCGGAAAGTCCACCCTGCTCAACCTGGTCGCCGGCCTCGACAAGCCCACCGCGGGCTCGATCGAGGTGACCGGCGGACGCCCCGCGCTGATGTTCCAGGAGCACGCGCTCTTCCCCTGGCTCACCGCCGGCAAGAACATCGAACTCGCGCTCAAGCTCGCCGGCGTGCCCCGCCCCGAGCGCCGCCCCGAGGCAGAGCGGCTGCTCGAACTCGTCCGGCTGGGCGGCTCCTACGGCAAGCGCGTGCACGAGCTCTCCGGCGGCATGCGCCAGCGCGTCGCACTGGCCCGCGCGCTCGCCCAGGGCGCCTCGGTCCTGCTGATGGACGAGCCGTTCGCCGCGCTCGACGCCATCACCCGGGACGTGCTGCACGACGAGATCACCCGGATCTGGGCCGAGCACAAGCTCTCCGTCCTGTTCGTCACGCACAACGTGCGGGAGGCCGTCCGGCTCGCCCAGCGCGTGGTGCTGCTCTCCTCGCGCCCCGGCCGGGTCGCCCGCGAGTGGCGGATCGACCTGCCGCAGCCGCGCCGGATCGAGTCCGCCGGCGTCGCCGACCTGTCCATCGAGATCACCGAAGAACTGCGTGGGGAGATCCGCCGCCATGGCCAGCACTGACAGCACCACCACCCTGGCCAAGGACCGGCCGGCGGACATCGCCGACGTCGGCGCCGGCCTGGACGCGCTGGACGCCGTCCAGGTGCGGCGCGTGCCGCTCGGCGAGATCCTGCGGACGAAGGCGCTGCCGCCGCTGCTCGGGCTGCTGCTCGTGCTGGCGCTCTGGCAGGGCGCCTACAGCCTCGAACTGACCTCCTCCTACAAGCTGCCCAGCCCGGCCGACGTCTGGCGCTCGCTGGTCGAGCTCTGGGAGGCCGGGACGCTGTTCAGCATCATCTGGACGAGCGTCTGGCGCGGTATCTCCGGCTTCCTGATCGCGGTCGTGATCGGCACCCCGATCGGTCTGCTGGTCGCCCGGGTCAAGCCGGTCCGGGCCGCGCTCGGGCCGGTGCTCTCCGGCCTGCAGTCGCTGCCCTCGGTCGCCTGGGTGCCCGCCGCCGTCATCTGGCTCGGCATCAACGATTCGATGATGTACGCCGTCATCCTGCTCGGCGCCGTCCCCTCCATCGCCAACGGCCTGGTGGCCGGCATCGACCAGGTGCCGCCGCTGTTCCTCCGGGCCGGCCGCACCCTGGGCGCCACCGGCCTGTCGAACGCCCGCCACATCCTGCTGCCGGCCGCCCTCCCCGGTTACCTGGCCGGCCTCAAGCAGGGCTGGGCGTTCTCCTGGCGCTCGCTGATGGCCGCCGAACTCGTCGCCTCCTCCCCCGACCTGGGCCTGGGCCTGGGCCGGTTCCTGGAGAACCAGCGGGAGTCGGCCAGCATGTCCGGCGTCCTCCTCGGCATCATCCTCGTCCTGTTCGTCGGCATCGCCATCGACCTCCTGCTCTTCGCCCCGCTGGAGCGCCGGGTGCTGCGCAACCGGGGCCTGGTGGGCACGGCCCGCTGACCATCGAGGTTCCTGTGATCATGTCTGCACCGGATCGACCGCTCCTGCTGATCGCCCACGGCAGCCGCGACCCCCGCCACGCCGCGACCGTGGCGGGGGTGGTCGAGCAGGTCCGGGCGCTGCGCCCCGGGCTGGAGGTCGCCACCGCGTACCTGGACCACTGCGCGCCGCGGATCCCGCAGGTGGCCGGCCGGCTGTTGGCGGCCGTGGCCGTTCCGCTGCTGCTGAACCGGGCCTTCCACGCCAAGCACGACATCCCCGCCGCCCTGCGCGCCGCCGGCGCCGACCTGCCGGTCGCGGACGTGCTGGGCCCGGCGCGACCGCGCGTCGCGGACGCGGCGCCGGCGACCGGGCCGCTCCCCGCCCCCTCCCCACTGCTGCTCGCCGCGCTGGACCGCCGCCTCGCCGGGGCCGGGCTGGCCGTCGGCTCCCCCGCCGTCCGCGCCCGCACCGGTGTCGTGCTGGCCGCGGCCGGCTCCTCCGACCCGGCCGCCGACGCCGCCACCCGGGCGGTGGCCGCCGAGTGGCGCCGGACCCGCGGCTGGGCCGGCGTCGAGGTCGCGTACGCCTCCGCTGCGGCGGCCCGCGCGTCCCCGCCGCCGCCGCCGCGCTGCGGGCGGCCGGGGCCCGCCGGGTGGCCGTCGCGCCCTACCTGCTCGCCCCGGGTCTGCTGCCGGACCGGATCGTGGACGCCGCGGCCGAGGCGGAGGCGGACGTCCTCGCCGAGGTCCTCGGCGCCGCCCCCGAGATCGCCCGCCTGGTGCTCAGGCGCTACCTCGGGGCCTGCCGCGGGGCCGTCGCCGCACCGGCGCTCAGCGCCAGCGCCTGAGCGGTCCGACCGGAGCCGGCCGGGACACACCCCCGGCACGCCCCCGCCGGCGCACGCGAACGGCCCGGCTCCCCCACCGAGGGGAGCCGGGCCGTTCGTCCTCGTCCGCGTCCGGAAGGACTCAGTCGGTCTTGCGGCGCTGGCGGCCGGTGCCGTAGTTGGCGCCGGTCTTGGAGCCCGAGCCGGGCGCCGGGCGGCCGGAGGAGCGGCCGATGAAGCCCGCGGCCTGGCGGCTGCCACCGCCGCCCTGGCCGCCGCCGGCACCGCCGAGGCGCTGCTTCGGACGGGGGCGGCGCGGGTTGCCGTTCATGTCGACGTCGGTGGGCAGGCCCGAGCGCTTGGCGGGGCGGCGGCGCGGGGCGCCGGCCTTGGCCTCGGCGGCCGGAGCGGCGGCCGGGGCCGGGACGACCACCGCGACGGGTACGCCGCTGGGAGTGCGGGCACCGGTGATCCGGGTCAGCTCGGCGTCGCCCGGGCGGATCTTCGTCGTGGTCGGGCGGATGCCGGCGACCGTCATCAGCCGGTTGACCTCGCGCCGCTGGTCGGGCAGGACCAGGGTGACGACCGTGCCGGACTCGCCGGCCCGGGCGGTGCGGCCGCCGCGGTGCAGGTAGTCCTTGTGGTCGATCGGCGGGTCCACGTTGACGACCAGGTCGAGGCCCTCGATGTGGATGCCGCGGGCGGCCACGTTGGTGGCGATCAGCGCGGTCACCAGACCGTCGCGGAACTGGTCGAGCACCCGGTTGCGCTGGGGCTGGGACTTGCCGCCGTGCAGGGCCGCCGCCTTCACGCCGTTGGCCAGCAGCTGCTTGGCGAGGCGGTCGGCGCCGTGCTTGGTGTGCACGAACATGATCACGCGGCCGTCGCGCGAGGCGATGTGCGCGGTCGCGGAGGCCTTGTCGGCCGGGTCCAGCTGGAGCACGTGGTGGTCCATGGTGGTCACCGCGCCGGCCGACGGGTCGACCGAGTGGGTGACCGGATCGGTCAGGAAGCGCTTGACCAGCCGGTCGACGTTGCGGTCCAGGGTGGCGGAGAACAGCATCCGCTGCCCGCCCTCGGCGACCTGCTCCAGCAGCTTGGTGACCTGCGGCAGGAAGCCCATGTCGGCCATCTGGTCGGCCTCGTCGAGGACGGTGATGGCCACGTCGCCCAGTCGGACGTCGCCGCGGTTGATCAGGTCGTCCAGCCGGCCCGGGGTGGCGACCAGGACCTCGGCGCCCCGGCGCACGGCGTTGGCCTGCCGGGTGATCGACATACCGCCGACGACGGTGGCGATCCGCAGGTTCACGGCGGTGGCGTACGGGGTGAGCGCGTCGGTGACCTGCTGGGCCAGCTCACGGGTCGGCACCAGGACGAGGGCCAGCGGGTGCCGGGAGTCGGCGCGCTTGCCGGCCGTGCGGGCCAGCAGCGGCAGGCCGAAGGCGAGCGTCTTGCCGGAGCCGGTGCGGCCGCGGCCGAGCACGTCGCGGCCGGCGATGGAGTCCGGCAGGGTGGCGCCCTGGATCGGGAACGGCTCGGTGACGCCCTCGCGGGTGAGCGCGCTGAGGATGCCCTTGGGCAGGTCCAGCTCGCCGAAGGTGGCCGCCGGCGGCCGCGGCGGGGTTCCCCCCTGGACGACGGTGAAGTCGGCGGGCGCCTGGGCGGCGCGCGGGGCGCTGTTGCGCGGGGCGCCGCCGCGGGAGGCACGGGGGGCGCCGCCGTTGCGGGCGCCGCCGCCGGTGCGGGGCTTGCGCGAACGGTCGCCGCCGCGCTCGTTGTCACGGGGTGCGCGGGCAGGGGTGGTCATGGATTCTCCATCCGATGGGAGGCACAGCCCGGTCGGGGCTGGTCGGCCGTCGGGTGGGAATTCGCCGCCCCGGCCGTTCGGCGGCATGCACGAGGGCCCGCACCGTGCGGTACGGGCCCTCGCTACGCGAGATCGCGAGTCAGCTCGGAAGCTGGACTCAGATGACGCGGATGTTCTCGGCCTGCGGGCCCTTCTGGCCCTGCGTGACGTCGAACTCGACCTTCTGGCCCTCGACGAGCTCACGGAAGCCCTGAGCGCTGATGTTCGAGTAGTGGGCGAACACGTCAGCGCCGCCACCATCCTGCTCGATGAAGCCGAAGCCCTTTTCGCTGTTGAACCACTTCACGGTGCCGGTAGCCATAACCGTCTCCTCAAAAAACTGGGGCATCAGAGCCCACACTTCGTGGACCCCAAGTAGCCGCGATCCCCATCCGGAGACTGAAACACCGGACAAAACAAATGCGCCTGTTGGGTTGAACCAGCAGGCGCACACAAACGTTCATGGGAACCAAAACTGCAACTGAGTCGACTGTAGCACGGCGCCACCCCGATTGACCGGGGACTTATTGCCTGGCACGTCACGTTTGCCCGCGCCGCAAAGGGGGCACGCGGCGCCCGCCGAAGCGGACGCCGCGTGCCGTGCGGTGCGACGGGGCGGTCAGTGCCGTCCGGCCGGCTCCGGCACACCGTGCGAACCGGCCACCGGGGCCGGGCCGGACTGGTGCTGGTCGTCGGCGCCGTGGCCGGGCCACCAGGCGGCGCGGCCGATCAGCGCGGTGAGCGCCGGGGTGAAGAAGAGCGCCATCACGAAGGCCGCCAGGGCGATGCCGAAGGCCATCGCGAAGCCGAACTCCAGCATGAACACGTTGCCCGCGAGCATGAAGGTCGCGAACGACGCCGCCAGGATGAACCCGGCCGCCGCGACGGTCGGGCCGCCGTGGCGCAGCGCCTCACGGGCCGCCTCACGCGGGTTGCGGCCCGCGCGGGCCTCCTCCCGCAGACGGGCGATGATCAGGATGTTGTAGTCCGTCCCGATCGCCACCACGAAGAGGTAGATCAGGATCGGCAGCATGAACATCAGACCGCTCTCGCTGCCCAGCTTCTGGAAGAGCAGCGTGGCGGAGCCGAGGGTGGCCGTGAAGCCGAGCCCGACCGAGACCATCAGGTACCACGGGGCGACCACGCTGCGCAGCTGCAGGCCCAGGATCAGCAGGATCAGCAGACCCGCGACCGGGAACACCAGCTTGTAGTCGTGGTTCATCGCGAGGTTGATGTCCTTGTAGACGGCGGTCAGACCGCCGACCTTCGCCTCCGTGCCGGTCGGCGCCTGGCTGTGCGCGACCTCCCGCAGCTCGGTGACCGAGTCGATCGCCGCGTTGCTGGACGGCTCGTTGTTGAGCAGCACGGTGAAGTCGGCCGTCGTGCCGTCCTCGCTGAGCTGGGGCTTCGCCGCGACCGGGGACACCCCGTGGACGCCGCCGAGCTTGGCCGCGAAGCCCTCGAACGCGGCCGGGTCGAGCTTGGTGCCCGCGGTGCTGGTCAGGTAGACGTGGCTCGGGTCGGCCGCGCCGGCCGAGAAGCCGTTCATCAGCTTGTCCTGGACGACCATCGACTCCTTGTCCTTGGGCATGGAGCTGCCCGCGAGGTCGAAGGTGCCGTTGTAGCCCAGGGCGCCGGCCGACAGCGCCACCAGCACGCCGCCGGAGGCCAGGGCGACCAGGGCGGGGCGCTTCTCGACCATGCGGCCGAGCGCGGTGAAGCGGGCGTTGCCCGGCTCGTTCATCCACTTCTTGCCCGGCCAGAACACACCGCGCGCCGGGATGACCGCGAGCACGGCGGGGGCCAGGGTGAGCGAGGCGAGCGCGGTGACGATCACCGCGATGGCCAGGGCCGGGCCGAGGGCCTTGAACATGCCGAGGCTGGAGAGGATCAGCACCGCGAAGGCGACGGTGACGGCGCCGGCCGCCGAGGCGATCGCCTCACCGACCCGGCCGACGGCGTTGGCCACGGCCTCCTTGCGGTCGTCCCCGGCCCGCAGCCGCTCGCGGTAGCGGAACGCCAGGAAGAGGAAGTAGTCGGTGCCGACACCGAGCACGACGACGATCAGGATCGCCGACAGCACCGGGGTGCTCTCCAGGCCGAACGCCTTGGTGGCGTAGGCGATCACGCCGTTGGCGGTCGGCATGGCGACCACCAGCGAGATCAGGATCGGCAGGAGTCCGGCCAGGACGCTGCGGAAGATGATTCCGACGATGAGCGCGACCAGGACGACCGTGGACATCGCGATGAGCGCGTCGGCCGAGCCGGAGGACTCCTTCTGGTCCAGCGCCTGGGCGGCGGCGCCACCGAGCTGGAACTTCAGGTCGGTCCCCGAGGTGAGCGACTTGCCCTCCTCGCGGAGGTGCTTGGCGGCCTCGCCGAAGTCCTCGGACTGCTGCTTGGCCTTGTCGATGGCTATCGGCGCGAGCGCGTACTTGCCGTCCTTGGACGTCGTCTGCTCGCTGACCGGGATGACCTTCTCGACGTCCGCGATCTTCTTGTCCGAGAGACCCTGGACGATCTTGGCCATGGCGGCCTTGTCGGCGTCGTTCATCGCGGCGCCGTCGTTGCGCTCGAAGAGCACCATCGCGGAGGGCGTGAAGTTGGCCGGGAACGCCTTCTCCTGGAGCGCCGAGGCCTGGATGGACTCGTAGTGCTTGGGAAGGAAGGAAGCCTCGTCGGTCTGGGCGGTGATCGTCGGCGCGCCGGCCACGATCGCGATCATCGCGACAACCCATGCCGCGATCACCCACCAGGCGCGACGGACGACGAAATGTCCGAGTCGGTGGAACATGCTCGTGATGCCTCCTGGGCATGGTTCACCGCCAGCCCTTGGGGGACGGGACTCCGGGCGACGGAGGACCGGCAGGGCATGGCGACGAGGCCCGCCCCTAGCCGGTCGGCAGGTAAGTGAGATGAGGACATCATCATACGAGAACTTGCTTGCCGACCGGCAAGCAAATATCCCCCGTAGACCAACCCCCTCAGGGACGCCGTCCAGCCGCCCCGCACCATCTTCACCCGCCGACCGGCCCTCTCACCTCGTGCTCGGGGTGGAGACCACTCCCCCTCAGGGTGGAGTTCGCACCCACTCTGAGGGAGGAGAAGTCAGGGTTCCCCGGTAGGGATAACCCCACCCCGCCCCCGTGGCAGACCCCCGGGACGACTCCCCCGCCAGCCGGATGCCTGCTCAACGGCCCCTTCCCTACTGTCGGTTGTGACGCCGAACGCACACCGGCGCCCGATTCCGGCGGCCGGCTCTCCGACGGCACTCTCGCCCCGCGACGACCGCCGCTCTCCCAGGGGGAACGACTCCGTGAAGACCAAGCTCGGCCTCGCCGCCGCGATGGGCGCCTGGAGCGCCCGGCACAGAAAGGCAGCCGTCTTCGGCTGGCTGCTCTTCGTCGTCCTCTCCGGCTACCTCGGCGGACTGCACGGCAGCACCGAGGTCGCCGACTCCGAGGCGATGCCGGGCCAGGTCTCCCGAGCCGCGCGGATCCTCGACGACGCCGGGCTGACCGCCCCGGCGAGCGAGACCGTGCTGGTCCAGAGTGCCACCACGACCGCCGACGCACCGGCCTTCCGTGCCGCCTCGACCAGGTGCTCGCCGGGGTGACCGGCACCGGCCGGGCCACCGACGTCCGCTCCCCGTACGACACCGGGGCGGTCTCGGCGGACGGCCGCTCCGTCCTCGTCCGGTTCAACGTCGCCGGCGGGGACGAGGTGGCTGTGAAGAACGTCACGGCCGTGCGGGACGCCGTCGCCGCCGTCCGGCGGCAGCACCCGGACCTCACCGTGGCCGAACTCGGCGACGCCAGCTCCGGCAAGTGGATCGACGAGCAGTTCTCCGGCGGCTTCACCCGCGCCGAGTGGACCGCCGTCCCGCTCGCGCTGGGCATCCTGCTGATCGCCTTCGGCGCGCTGGTCGCCGCCGTCCTGCCGGTCGTGCTCGCGGTCACCGCCTTCGTCGCGGCCGGCGGACTGGTCGCGCTCGGCAGCGGCGTCCTGCACACCACCGACAGCGCCGGCTCGGTGATGCTGCTGGTCGGCCTGGCCGTCGGCGTCGACCACTGCCTCTTCTACCTGCGCCGCGAACGCGAGGAGCGGGCCGCCGGGCGGGACCTGGAGACCGCGCAGGCGGTCGCCGCCGCCACCAGCGGCCGGGCCGTGCTGGTCTCCGGGGTCACCGTGGTGGTCGCGATGGCCGGCATGTTCCTCACCGGCATAGCCGAGTTCCAGGCGATGGCCTACGCCACCATCGTGGTCGTGGTCACCGCCGTGCTCGGCTCGCTCACCGTGCTGCCCGCCCTGCTGGCCATGCTGGGCGACCGGGTCGAGAAGGGCCGCGTCCCGCTGCTCGGCCGGCTGCGCCGCCCCGGCACCGCCGGCACCGGCGGCCGGTTCTCACCGCCGGGGTGGTCACCAGCGCGGCAGTGATCATGGTCGCGGTGTTCGCGGTCCTCGGCACCCTCTCCATGCAGGCGATGAAGCAGATGGGCGTCGGCCTCGCCGTCGCGGTACTGATCGACGCGACGGTGATCCGCGCGGTGCTGCTGCCCGCGGTGATGACCCTGCTCGGCGAGCGCAAGTGGTACCTGCCGACCTGGCTGCGGTGGCTGCCCGGGCTCTCGCACGGCGGGAGCCTCCCGCCGGTCGGCGCAGCGGTCCACGGCCCCGGAACCACCACCGGGCCGGCCGAACCCGAGCGGGCCCGGCACCGCCGGGTCGGGGTCCGACACCACCGCCGGCACCCCGCCGTCCACCGGCCGCCACCCGCCCGCCGGCCGCCGGCCGCCGGCCGTGACCGGGCCCCGCGTCGCGCGGGGCCCGGTCCGCGTGCGTCATGATGATCACCGTCCAGGCGTCCCGCGGAACGGAGCAGCCCCATGATCCCCTTCGACGAGGGCCGCGCCCGGCTCCTGCTCGCCCGGGCCTGCGCGTCCGCCGGCCTGCCCGAGTCCGGCGGCGCCCGGCTGCTCGCCCTGGGCGAGAACGCCGTCTTCGACCTCGGCGACCCGGCCGTGGTGGCCAAGGTCGGCCGCGGCCCCGAGCTGTCCGACCGGGCCGGGCGGGAGCTCGGCTTCGCCCGCTGGCTCGCCGACCGGGGCATCCCGGTGGTCCGCCCGTACGACGCCGTCCCGCCCGAGCCGAACGTCGTCGACGGCCACCCCGTGACCTTCTGGGAGCGGCTGGCCCCCGCCGAACGGCCCGCCCGGCCGGTGGACCTCGCGCCGCTGCTGCTCGCCCTCCACCGGCTGCCGCTGCCGCCCTTCCCGCTCGCCCGGCGGGACCTCCTCGCCCCCGTCGAGCGCTGGCTGGCCTCCGCCGAGGGGCACGTCGACCCCGCCGACGTCGCCTTCCTCCGGGACCGCCGCGACGACTTCGCCGCCGCGCTGCCCGGCCTGCCCGCGCAGCTGCCGACCGGCGTGATCCACGGCGACGCGCTGCCGCGCAACGTCCACATCGGGGCGGACGGACCCGTCCTGCTCGACCTGGAGTACGCCTCGCACGACCTGCGCGAGCACGACCTGGTGGTGCTCGCACTCAGCCACGACCGGTACGGCGTCCCGGCCGAGGAGTACCGGGCGTTCACCGAGGCCTACGGCTGGGACGTCCGGGAGTGGGCGGGCTTCGCGGTGCTGCGCGGCGCCCGCGAGACGGCGAGCGCCTCCTGGGTGGCCCAGCAGGCGCCGGGCAACCCGGCCGCGCTGGCGGAGTTCCGCCGGCGGGTCGATTCGCTGCGCGAGGGCGCCACCGGGGTGCGCTGGTACCCGTTCTGAGCCTGCCGTCTCCCGCCTGGGATCGGCGGCTGCGGCGTGCAACCGGGGCGGTCCGATGGGCGTCTTGTCGGACAGTCTCCCTGACCGGGGACCGGTAGCCGCCCAGTGCCTCAGGAGCCGCAGCCATGCCGGAGCACACCACCTCGCAGCGTCCCTCCCCCTCCGTCCGACGCCGCCGCCGGCTGCTCGCGGGCTGCGTGGCGGTGGTCGCCTCACTCGCCCTGGCCGCCTGCGGCACCGCCAACGGGGCGCTGCAGCCGCAGCCGGGCACCACCGCGTCGGGGAACGCCTCGGGCACCACCGCGTCGGGCACCGGCGCCCCGGCTCCGTCCGCCTCGCCCGCCGGGTCCCCCTCCGGCTCCTCCTCGGCGTCCTCGTCCCCGTCCTCGTCCCCGCCGTCGGGCAGCGCCCCCGCCGCCGCCCCGCCGGGCGACGCCGTCCCGGCTTCGAAGCCCGCGACCGGCGGACCGGCCACGCCCAAGCCACCGGCTCCTCCCCGGACCCCGGCGCCCTCGAAGACCCCGGTGCCCGCCAAGACCCCGTCCACCGCACCGGCCACCCGGCCGCCCACGACGGCACCGGCCCCGCCCGCCCCGCCCGCGACCGGGGTGTCCACCTCGGTCGTCCGCTCCACCGCCTCCGGCGGGCGGACGGTGGCGCTCACCTTCGACGACGGGCCGGGCCCCGCCACCGGCGAGGTCCTGGACGTGCTCGCCCGGTACGGCGTCAAGGCGACGTTCTGCCAGATCGGCCAGCAGGCCGCCGCCCAACCCGCCATGGTCAAGCGGATCCGGGCGGCCGGCCACCGGCTCTGCGACCACACCGTGAGCCACCCGCTGCCGTTCGCCCCGCTCTCGCACGACAAGGCCGCGTCCCAGATCTCCGGCGGCCGGGACATGATCGTGCGGGCCGGCGGGCCGGGCACCGAGGTCGCCTGGTTCCGGGCCCCCGGCGGCGGGTTCACCGCCGACAACCAGCACATCGCCGCGGCCGAGGGCCTGCGCCCGCTCGGCTGGTCGGTCGACCCGCGCGACTGGTCCCGCCCGGGCGTCGCCTCGATCGTCTCCACCGTGCAGAGCCAACTCCGGCCCGGCGGCGTGATCCTGATGCACGACGGCGGCGGCGACCGGAGCCAGACCGTCGCCGCGCTGAAGCAGCTGCTCCCCTGGCTGATCGCCCAGGGCTACCGCTTCGACCTCCCCGCGCGCTGACCCGGCCGACCGGCCGAACACCTCGCGACAGCCCGGCCCGGTGATCACCGCTCCGCACCGGGCGACCGATCAACCCGACGCGCCCGCACAGCGGTTGAACACCGGGTACGGGGTGCGACGCCTCCCCACCGCCGGCCACCCGGCCGGCGGACCTGATCACCGTCCCGCACGACCGGGCCGGTGCCCGACGCGGCGCGAGGCCCGGTCGGCCCGGCCGGGTGCTCCGGCGGTCAGGCCCTCAGCGCAGGGGCCAGCGCGGGTCGATGACGGCCTGCGGGTCCTTGCCGCGGCGGAGCCAGGCCTCCAGGCCCTCCGCCCAGCTCCGGTACCAGTCGATCTGGCGGGTGTGCAGGACGGCGAGCGGCACCTCGCCGACCTCGGCCGGGTACCGCTCCGCGAGGGCGACGGCGACCCGGACGGCGGCGAGGGCGTCGCTGCCGGCCTCGTGGGCGTCGGTCAGCTCGACCCCGTACACCTCGCAGACCCGCTGGAGGGTGCGCGAGCCCTTGCGGTACTTGTCGACGGCCCGGTCGATGACCAGGGCGTCGAGGACCGGCGCGACCGGACCGCCGAGGCGCTCGGCCAAGGGGGCCAGGCCGTGGCGGCGCAGCTCGGCGTCGAGCATCGAGAGGTCGAAGGGGGCGTTGAAGGCGACCACCGGGTGACCGGCGGCGAGCCGCTCGCACAGGGCGGTGGCTATCTCGTCGACCGCCGCCTTGGCCGGGCGGCCCTTGCTGCGGACGAGCTCGTCGCCGATGCCGTGGATCGCCTCCGCCTCGGCGGGGATCGGGACGCCCGGGTCGACCAGCCAGCCGGTGGCGCTCAGCCGGCGGGCTCCGACGGTGTCCACGAGGGCGGCCGTGACGATGCGGTCCACGGTCGGGTCGGTGCCCGTGGTCTCCAGGTCGAAGCCGACCAGTGGCTGCTGCCACCAGCTCATAGGGGTGCGTCCTTCCGTCCTGCTGGTCGAAAACAGCCCCTATCATCGCCCGGGCCACCGACAACGCCGCCGGTGGGGCGGGCGGGCACCGCCCCCGGGCCCCGCCGGGCAGGCTCCGGCCCGGCCCGCCGGCACCGTCCCGGGCCCGGTGGAGACCGGCGAAGTGCCCAGCGGCGGTGGCCCGCCGCGAGTGGCCCGGCGGCCGGTCCGGACCGCCGCTGACCGACGCGGCCATGACGGCTCCGCCACTGGCCCAGGCCCGGTCGACAGCCCCCGGGGTCGGTGAGCGGCCACCCGGGGCCGCCGCGAGCGGGCCGGGCCCGCCGGTCTCCGACCGACGCGGCGGCGGCGCTTCGGCGGTGGTGGCCGGACGCCCGGCGCCCGCGGATCAGTTCGCCGCCGCGGCCGACGCCCCGGCCGCCGCCCCGGCCCCGGCCCCCGTGTGCGCGGTCAGCCGGCGGGCCTCGGCCCACACCTCCTCGTCGAGTTCGCCGCGCGTCCGGGTGCTGCGGCCGAGCAGGTCGTAGTCGTCGTCGAGGAGGGCGAGCGCCTCGGCCGGCCCGTCCTCGTGTCCCCACCGCCGGTGCGCCGCGTGCGCCAGCTCCCTCGGCGTCAGCTCGCCGGTCAGCAGCCGGGCGGCCAGCGCCACCAGCCCCGCCCGATCGGCGGAGCGGCTGTCGACCTGCGGGAGGTCGAGTCCGAGCTCCGCGAGCGCCGGCGCCAGCAGCTCGGCGACCGAGGCGTCCGCCTCCCCGTAGGTGCAGGCGGCGAGGGCCCGCAGGGCCGGGGTGTCGAGCCCGGCGGCCAGGGCCCCGCAGGCCGCCTCCACCACCTCGCGGGCCCGCAGCTCGCCGATGGTCCAGAGCAGGGCCCGGTCCCGCAGCCGGGCGGCGGCGGGCGAGCCGACGGGCCGGCGGAGCAGCCGGACGTCCACCGGGTCCTCGGAGACCAGGGTGAAGCCGTGCCGCTCGTAGAGGCGGCGCGCGGGGCTGCCCCGGAGGACGTCGAGCCGCACCGGCTCGCCGGCGGCGTCGGCCTCGGCCAGGACGGACCGCAGGACGCCGGAGCCGACGCCCCGGCCCTGGAGCTCCGGGGCGAGGTAGAAGTGCTCCAGCAGCCGCCCGCCCCGCCCGTCGGGGCGGACGGTGACGCAGCCGGCGAGGGCGCCGTCGACCAGCACGGCCGACGTCCAGCGGGTGGAGAAGGAGTCGCGCAGCCGCCGCCGGACCCGGTGCTCGTCGTAGCGGCCGAGCCGTTCGAGGTCGGGGCGCAGCACCACGGCGCGCAGCTCGACCAGGGGTTCGAGGTCGGCGGTCGTGGCGGGGCGCTTCGTCCAGGCGGGGGTGGTGGTCACCGGGGCAGTCTTCCAGCGGCCCGGCCGGCCGGGCCAGCCGGTTTCGCGGCGGCCCCGGCCCCTGCGCGCCAGCCGGCCCGCCGGCCGCTCAGGAGACCGGCCGGGAGTCCCCCCAGATGCCCTCGAACTCCTCGCGGTAGACCTCCAGCAGCCCGGCGTCGGTGCCGCCCGGCTGCTGGCCGGCGCCGCCGCGCAGGACCAGGGCGGGCGACTCCATGCCGCGGGCCCGGCGCAGGTAGGGCTGGACCACCCCGAGGTCCCGGGTCTGCCGGCGGGGGCCGCCGGTCTGGCCGGACGGGCGCGGGCCCTCGACCAGGTAGGCGGTGAAGCGCGGGGTCTCGTCGAAGACCCGGATCTCGAAGCCGCCCTGGTCGCGCAGCCGGGCCCGGACCCGGCGCACGTGCATGATGTTCATCTCGATCGAACGGGCCAGCTCGCCGCGGCCGAGGCCCAGTTCGCGTTCCCGGCGGCGGACGGCGCTGCTCGCCGGGTTGAGGAAGAGCAGCCGGACCCGGCAGCCGTCGGTGGCGAGGCGGACCAGGCGCTTGCCGGTGTAGTTCTGGCAGAGCATGCCGAGGCCGATGCCGAGCGCGTCCAGCCGCCGGGCGCCGTCCAGCAGGTCCTCCACCGGCAGGTCGCGCTGGAGCCGGACCCGGTCGGCGTGCACCGCGACCACGTCCGCGTACCGGCCGGCCACCAGGGACTCGACGACGTCGGCGGGGACGCCGCCGGTCCCGCCGTCCAGCACGGCGAGCAGCCGGGCGGCGGCGCGTTCGGTCTGGGCGAGCACGGTCGGGGTGAGGACGCGGTTGCGGGAGACGACGTGCCGGGCCACCTCCAGTTCGTCCAGCGCCAGCTCGATCTCCCGGCGGTCGGCCAGGTAGGGGTCGAAGCAGGGCCAGTGCTGGACCATCAGCTCGCGCAGCTGGGGCAGGGTGAGGAAGACCAGCGGGTCGTCGTCGGCCGGGTCGAGCAGGTAGCCCTTGCGGCGGCTGACCTCGCGGACGGCGCCGGCCCGGTGGGCCCACTCCTCGCCGGCCGGGCCGGCCGCGGCCGTCACCCAGTCCTCGCCGTGGGCGGGCGCGTAAATGGGGTAGAGCACCTCGTCGACGAGGGAGCGCAGCCGCTGCTCGACCAGGTTGAGCCAGACGTACGCCCGCCCGGCCAGCCGGACCCGCTGGTAGGCGTCCTCCCACTCGGCGCCGGACCAGGCGAGGGCCGGTATCTCGACCGGGCCGCCCTGGGCCGGCACCACGGCCCGGCCGGTCATGGCGGGGCGCATGACGACCGTCGGGGCCTCGCTGCGGGCGCCGCCCCGGTCGGGGCCGCCGGGCCCACCGCCACGGCCGCCGGCGGGGTACACCATGCGCCACCTCACCTGGTTGCTGCCGGAGCCGGTGGTCTGCCGGATCGCCTGTCGGGTCTTCTGTCGGGTGCTGCCGGTCCTGCCGCGTCCGCCGGCGCCGCACTCCCTGATGGATCGCCACGGCGCGGGAAGCGGCCGGACGATCAAGGGTACTGCCCGCCGCGAGGCGCCCGCAGCCGGTTGGCCGAGGGGGGCGCGTGCGCCCCGGCCGCCCCGTGCGTCCCGGCGGCCCCGGGGGTACCCGGCGGACACCCGTTCGGGCGAACACGCGGCGAATGGCCCCGCCCTCGGGGGCGGCGTCGGGGAGTATGCGGACTGTGCCGTGCGTCACGGCGCGCGACCGTCGCACATGCCCGGCCGCCCAGCCGGGAAGAGAGCGTCGGGGTCCGGGCTGATAGTCGGACTACCTGTCAGTTTCCCTCCGACACAAGGAAGTTGAGGACTCATGCAGGTCTGGCCAGGGAAGCCCTACCCCCTCGGTGCCACCTTCGACGGGGCCGGTACCAACTTCGCGGTGTTCTCCGAGAGCGCCGACCGCATCGAGCTCTGCCTGCTCGACGAGGACGGGTCGGAGACGGCCGTCGAGCTGCGCGAGACGGACGCCTTCGTCCGGCACGCCTACCTCCCCGGGGTCCAGCCCGGCCGACGGTACGGCTTCCGCGTCCACGGACCGTACAACCCGGGCCTCGGCCAGCGGCACAACAGCGCCAAACTGCTGCTGGACCCGTACGCCAAGGCGATGAGCGGGAACATCGACTGGGACGAGTCGGTCTACGGCTACCACTTCGGCGCGCCCGAGCGCCGCAACGACCTCGACTCCGCCCCGCACACCATGCACTCGGTGGTCGTCAATCCGTACTTCGACTGGGGCACCGACCGGCCGCCGCGCACGGACTACCACCGCACGGTGGTCTACGAGGCCCACGTGAAGGGCCTCACCAAGCTCCACCCCGGCATCCCCGAGGAGATCCGCGGCACCTACGCGGGGCTGGCCCACCCGGCGGTGATCGAGCACCTGGCCAAGCTCGGCGTCACCGCGATCGAGCTGATGCCGGTGCACCAGTTCGTCCGCGACCACCGGCTGCGCGACCTCGGCCTGGCCAACTACTGGGGCTACAACACGGTCGGCTTCTTCGCCCCGCACTCCTCCTACTCCTCCACCGGGGACAGAGGCCAGCAGGTGCAGGAGTTCAAGTCGATGGTGAAGGCGCTGCACGCGGCCGGCATCGAGGTGATCCTGGACGTCGTCTACAACCACACCGCCGAGGGCAACCACCTCGGGCCCACCCTCTCGCTGCGCGGCCTGGACAACGTCTCCTACTACCGGCTCGCCCAGGACCAGCGGTTCTACGAGGACACCACGGGCACCGGCAACAGCCTGCTGATGCGCAGCCCGCACGTCCTCCAGCTGATCATGGACTCGCTGCGCTACTGGGTCACCGAGATGCACGTCGACGGCTTCCGCTTCGACCTCGCCGCCACGCTGGCCCGGCAGTTCCACGAAGTGGACCGGCTCTCCTCGTTCTTCGACCTCGTCCAGCAGGACCCGGTGGTCTCCCAGGCCAAGCTGATCGCCGAGCCGTGGGACCTCGGCGAGGGCGGCTACCAGGTGGGCAACTTCCCTCCGCTGTGGACGGAGTGGAACGGCATGTACCGGGACACCGTGCGCGACCTGTGGCGCGGCGAGAACGCCACGCTCGCCGAGTTCGGCTCCCGGCTCACCGGCTCCTCCGACCTCTACCAGGACGACGGCCGCCGCCCGATCGCCTCGATCAACTTCGTCACCTGCCACGACGGCTTCACCCTGCGCGACCTGGTCTCCTACAACGACAAGCACAACGCGGCCAACGGCGAGGACAACCGGGACGGCGAATCCTTCAACCGCTCCTGGAACTGCGGCGTCGAGGGCCCGAGCACCGACCCGGCCATCGAGGAACTGCGCGCCCGCCAGCAGCGGAACCTGATCGCCACCCTGATGCTCTCCCAGGGCGTGCCGATGCTCTCGCACGGCGACGAGCTCGGCCGCACCCAGGAGGGCAACAACAACGCCTACTGCCAGGACAACGAACTCGCCTGGGTGCACTGGCCCGAGGGTGACGGCCCCGAGTCCCGGCTACTCGAATTCACCCAGGGCATGATCTGGCTCCGCCGCGACCACCCCGTCTTCCGGCGGCGCCGCTTCTTCCACGGCCGCCCGGTCTCCGGCCGCCCGGCCGCCGGCCACTACGAGGACCTCACCGACATCGCCTGGTTCACCCCCGGCGGGGAGGAGATGACCAAGCGCAACTGGGGCGCCAGCTACGCCAAGTCGCTCACCGTCTTCCTCAACGGCTACGCCATCTCGGAGCCGGACCGGCGCGGCGGGCGGATCGTCGACGACTCCTTCCTGCTGATGTTCAACGCCCACTTCGAACCGCTGGAGTTCACCGTCCCGGCCGACCACGGCCAGGAGTGGCAGGTCGTGGTCGATACCGCCCAGCCCCGGCTGCCCGCCCCCGGCGCCGGCGCCCGGGTCAAGGCGGGGGACGCGCTCTCGCTCGTCGACCGCTCGCTGATGGTGCTCCAGCGGCCGGCCTAGGCCGGGTGCCGGACGCCCGGCCGCGGGGCGGCGCCCGGGGTCCGCGGCCGGGCCCCACGGCGTGCCGCGGTCACCGTTCACCTGTTCGGATCAGCAACGGGTCTTGGCCGCGGGCTCGCACGGGTAGTCATGGACACATGACCTACGCCGCCGAGCCCGCCCAGCCCCGCCCGGCCGCAGTACCGTCCGCCACCTACCGCCTCCAGTTGCAGCCCGGCTTCACCCTCCACGACGCCACCGCCGCGGTGCCCTACCTCGCCGCCCTCGGCGTCTCCCACCTCCACCTGTCCCCGCTGCTGGAGGCCGCCCCCGGATCCACCCACGGCTACGACACCGTCGACCACGGCCGGATCAGCGCCCAGCTCGGCGGCGAACCGGCGCTGCGCGCGCTGGCCGCCGAAGCCCACCGGCACGGCCTGCGGCTGCTCGCCGACGTGGTGCCCAACCACATGGCCGTCCCCGTCCCCGAACGGCTCAACCGGCCGCTCTGGCACGTCCTGCGGGACGGCCCCGACTCGCCGTACGCACCCTGGTTCGACATCGACTGGACCGCCCAGCCGGGCCCCCCGGACTCCCCCGGCCGCGGCCGGGTGCTGCTGCCGCTGCTGGGCGACCGGCTCGGGGCCGTCCTCGGCGACCTCGTGGTCGACGGCGAGGAGCTCCGCTACCACGACCACGCCCTCCCGCTGCGGCCCGGCACCGCCGGCCTCCCGCTCCCCGAACTGCTCAGCCGGCAGTGGTACCGGCTCGCCTGGTGGCGACTGGCCCGCACCGAGCTGAACTACCGGCGGTTCTTCACCGTCAACGAGCTGATCGCCGTCCGGGTCGAAGTCCCCGAGGTGTTCGAGGCGACCCACGGCGTGCTGCTGCGGCTGCACCGCGAGGGCGTCCTGGACGGGTTCCGGATCGACCACCCGGACGGCCTGGCCGACCCGCGCGGCTACCTGCGCCGGCTCGCCGGGGCCACCGGCGGCGCCTACACGGTGGTGGAGAAGATCCTCACCGGTGAGGAGCGCCTCCCCGGGGACTGGCCGTGCGCCGGCACCACCGGGTACGACGCGCTGCGCCGCATCGACGGCGTGCTCACCGACCACGCCGGCGCCTGCCAGCTGGCCGGCGCCTACGAGCACGCGGTCAGCGGGGCCGGGTCCGGCGGGGAGCCGTGCGCGGACCCGCACCCGGCCGTCGCCGCCGCCCGGCGCGGGCGGGCCGACATGACCGGCCCGCGCGGCGAGCTGGCCGCCGAGGTCGAGCGGCTGGTCCGGCTCGCCGTGCGGATCGGCGCCGCCGAACCCGCCCACGCCGACCACGCGCCCTGGCAGCTGCGGGACGCCCTGCGCCGGGTGCTCACCGGCTACCCCGCGTACCGCCCGTACGTCCGGCCCGGCGAGCCCGCCCCGGCGGTCTCCGAGGAGCAGGTGCGGGAGGCCCTCGACGGCTCCGAGGACGCCACCGGGCGGCTGGTCGCCGACCTCGCCCTCGGGCGGCTCGGCAGCGGGCCCGAGAAGGACGAGTTCTGCGCCCGCTTCGCGCAGACCGCCGCCGCCGTCGCCGCCAAGGGCGTCGAGGACACCGCCTTCTACCGGTGGAACGCGCTGCTCGCGCTGAACGAGGTCGGCGGCGAGCCGGCCCGGCCCGGGCTCCCGCCCGCCGCGTTCCACGCCTGGTGCCACTACGTCGAGGAGCACTGGCCGGCCACCATGACGGTGCTCTCCACCCACGACACCAAGCGCAGCGCCGACGCCCGCGCCCGCCTCGCCGTGCTCGCCGAGCAGCCGCGGGCCTGGGCCGACGAGGCCGCCGCCTGGTCCACCGCCGCCGGCCCGGGCGGCGACCCGAACAGCGACTGGCTGCTCTGGCAGACGCTGGTCGCGGCCTGGCCGATCACGCCGGACCGGCTCGTCCCCGCGCTGCTCAAGGCCGCCCGCGAGGCCAAGCTGCGGACCTCCTGGACGGCCCCCGACGCCGGCTTCGAGCAGGCCCTGGCCGACCGGGCCCGGGCCGCCTACGCCAACCCGGGGCTGCTCCCGCGGATCGAGGGCTTCGTCCGGGCCCTCGCGCCCCACGCCCGGGCCAACACCCTCTCCGCCGCCCTGCTGCACCTGACCGTGCCCGGCGTGCCGGACCTCTATCAGGGCAGCGAGGAGCCGCTGTACACCCTGGTCGACCCGGACAACCGGGGCGTGGTGGACCTCGGCGCGCTCGCCGTCCGCCTCACCGACTCGGCCACCCCCCGGGCGGGCGACCTCGCCCGGGAGAAGCTGCACCTGACCGCGACGGCGCTGCACCTGCGCCGCCGCCGGCCGCTGGGCGCCTACCGGCCGCTGGCCGCCCGGGGCCCGGCCGCCGACCACCTGCTCGCCTTCGCCCGCGGCGACGACGTGATCACGGCGGTCACCCGGCTGCCGTACGGGCTCGCCCGGGCCGGCGGCTGGCAGGACACCGCGCTGGACCTGCCGGCCGGCGGCGCGTGGACGGACGAACTGACCGGACGCCGCCACCCGGCCGGCCCGGTACCGGTGGCGGAGCTGCTGACCGCGCAGCCCGTGGCGCTGCTGACCAGGAGGGGCGAGGCGTGACGACGCACGAGGTCCGGACCTACGAGGTGTGGGCCCCGGCGGCCACCGAACGGGTCGAGGTGGAGGTCGACGGCGCGCGGCACCCGCTGGCCCGGGACGACGGCCGGCCCGGCTGGTGGCACGGGCCGGCGCCGGCCGGGGACTACGCGTTCCGGCTGGACGGCGGCCGCCCGCTGCCCGACCCTCGCTCGCCCCGGCAGCCGCACGGACCGGACGGGCCCAGCCGGTCCGTCGACCACGCCGCGTTCCGCTGGTCGCAGACCGGCTGGCGCGGCCGCCCGCTGCCCGGCGCCGTGCTGTACGAACTGCACGTCGGCACCTTCACGGCCGCCGGTACCTTCGACGCCGCCGCCGAACACCTCGACCACCTCGTCGAGCTGGGTGTCGACTTCGTCGAACTGCTGCCGGTCTGCCCGTTCCCCGGCCGGCACGGCTGGGGCTACGACGGGGTCTCGCTCTGGGCCGTGCACGAGCCCTACGGCGGTCCGGAGGGGCTGAAGCGCTTCGTGGACGCCGCGCACCGCAAGGGCCTCGGCGTCGTGCTGGACGTGGTGCACAACCACCTCGGCCCGTCCGGCAACCACCTGCCCGCCTTCGGGCCGTACTTCACCGACCGGCACCACACGCCGTGGGGCTCGGCGGTCAACCTGGACGCCCCCGGCTCGGACGAGGTGCGCCGGTACCTGATCGGCAGCGCGCTGGCCTGGCTGCGCGACTACCGGATCGACGGCCTGCGGCTGGACGCCGTGCACGCCCTCGCGGACGACCGCGCCGTCCACTTCCTGGAGGAACTCTCCTGCGAGGTGGACCGGTTGGCGACCGCCACCAACCGGCCGCTGTTCCTGGTCGCCGAGTCCGACCTCAACTCCCCCCGCACCACCACCCCCCGCGAGGCCGGCGGCCAGGGCCTCACCGCCCAGTGGAGCGACGACTTCCACCACGCGCTGCACACCGCGCTCACCGGCGAGTCCCAGGGCTACTACGGGGACTTCGCCCGCGCCCCGCTGGCCGCCGTGGCCCGGACGCTCACCCGCGGCTTCTTCCACGACGGCACCTGGTCCTCGTTCCGGGAGCGCAGCCATGGCCGGCCCTTCCCGCCCGCGCACGGCCACCGGCTGCTCGGTTACCTTCAGACCCACGACCAGATCGGCAACCGGGCCCTCGGCGACCGGCTCTCCCCCGGTCTCTCCCCGGGGCGGCTCGCCTGCGGGGCCGCCCTGGTGCTCTCCTCGCCGTTCACCCCGATGCTGTTCATGGGCGAGGAGTGGGGCGCGGCCACCCCGTGGCAGTACTTCACCGACCACACCGACCCGAACCTGGCCGAGGCCGTCCGCCAGGGCCGGCGGCGGGAGTTCGCCGAGCACGGCTGGCGGGCCGACGCGGTGCCGGACCCGCAGGAGCCGGCCACCGTGCTGCGCTCCGTCCTCGACTGGACCGAGCCGGGGCGCGCCCCGCACGCCGAACTGCTCACCTGGTACCGGACGCTGATCCGGCTGCGGCGCACCCGGCCGGAGCTCTCCGACCCGGACCTCGCGGCCGTCCGGACCGAGTACGACGAGGCGGCCCGGTGGCTGGTGCTGCACCGGGGGGCCCACCGGGTGGCGGTCAACCTGGGCGGCGCCCCCGCCGCGCTGCCGCTCGGGGGGCCGGGGCGGGAGGTGGTGGCGTCCTTCGGCGAGTGCGCGCTCGACGGGGCGGCGGTGCGGCTGGGGCCGGACTCCGTCGCGGTCGTCCGGCTGTGAGCGGCGTGGCCGGGGCCGGCCCGCGCCTCGGTTCGCCCGCCGGATCACCAGAGGAAGGTGCCGATCCGCTCCCGCAGCCCGGGCGCGTCCAGGCCGTAGGCGGCCAGGTGCTCGGCCATCGAGCCGTAGTGCCGGTGCTCCGCGCGCGGCACCCCGAGGGCGAGCACCCGGTGCGCCCGGTCCGCCAGCGCCGCGTGCACCTCCCCGGCGGACGTCCCGGCCAGGTAGGGCTCGACCACCACCACGTCCGCGCGTCCGCGGACCACCGCCCGGAGCCCGGCCGCGTCGAACGGCCGCACGGTGGCCGCGTACAGCACCGAGACGTCCAGCCCCTCGGTGGCCGCCAGCACGGCGTCCAGCATCGGGCCGACCGCGAGCACCACGCCCTTGGCGCCCCGGCGCAGGACGGTGAACCGCCCCGCCTCGACCGGTACCGCCGAGGCGTTGCGGTGCTCGGACAGCCGCACGTACACATTGCGGTCGCCGTCGGCCACCGCGTGCCGCAGCAACCGCTCCGCCTCGTCGGGGTGCCCCGGGACGTGGACCGTCCAGTCCGGCAGGGTGTCCAGCAGCGCGACGTCGCCCGGCGACATGTGGGTCCGGCCGCCGGCGGGCCAGTCGTAGGAGCCGACGGCGCTCACCAGCACCGCGCCGACGCCCTGGTGGACGAGGTCCAACTTGACCTGCTCGAAGGGGCGTTCGATCAGGAAGCTGGCGAAGGTGTGGGCGATCGGCCGCATCCCGGTGAGCGCCAGTCCGCCGGCCGCGCCGATCAGCAGCTGCTCGCGGATGCCCACGTTGACCACCCGGTCGGGGTGGCGCTCGGCGGCGGGGGCGAAGCCCGAGGCGCTGATGTCGGCCAGCACGACGGCCAGCCGCGGGTCGTCGTCGAGCAGCCGGGCGGTCACGTCGACGAAGCGCTCGCGCATGGTGTCCATGGAGGTGAAGTCCCTTACTGGTGAGAGGTCTTGTCGGGGCCGCGGACGGACGCGGCGCTCAGGGGTTCTTCGGCTCCACCCGGGCCACCACGACGCGCGGGCGCCCCGGGTGCTCGGCGGTGAACGCCGCGTACAGCGCCTCGTGGTCGCGCCCGTCCACGGTCTCGGCCGACCAGCCCTCGCCCGCGAAGCGCGCCGCGATGCCGCCCCGCCACCCGTGCGTGGCCGAGGAGTTGTCGATGACGACGACGTGCAGCCGGTCCAGCCCGTACGCGCCGGCGAAGGCCAGCGCCTCGTGGTTCGAGCCCTCGTCGAACTCCGCGTCCCCGAGCAGGACCCAGACCGCCGGGTCGTCGAGCCCCTGGGCGCGCAGCCCGAGCGCGGTCCCGACCGCCAGCGGCAGACCGTGCCCGAGCGAGCCGGAACTGATCTCCACCCCGGGGATCAGCAGGCGGTCCGGGTGGTGGCCGAGCGGCGAGTCGTAGGCGCCGAAGCTCGGGAGCAGCTCCGGGTCGATGAAGCCCTTCGCCGCCAGCACCGCGTAGTACGCCATCGGGCCGTGGCCCTTGGAGAGCAGGAAGCGGTCCCGCTCCCGGTCCTCCGCGGTGCCCGGGGTGACCCGCAGGACGCGGTCGTACAGCACCCAGAGCACGTCCAGGGTGGAGGTGGCGGCCGGGCCGTGCTTCTCGGCGCCGGTCATCCGGCCGATCAGGTCCGGGAGTTGCTCGAAGCCGGCCGCGGTGGCGGTGTTCGTCGTCATGCCCACGATCCTGCAACTTGAAGTCAGCTTGAAGTCAAGCGGCTACAGTGAGCGGCATGACCGCCCCCGCATCCGCCCGCGGCGAGAACTCCGGAGCCTCCACCGGACCGAGCCGGCACGACCTGCTCACCATCGGCCAGCTCTCCGAACGCAGCGGCCTCGCCACCTCCGCGCTGCGCTACTACGAGAAGCTCGAACTGATCCACGCCACCCGCACCACCGGCGGCCAGCGCCGCTTCACCCGCGGCACGCTGCGCCGGATCGCCTTCGTCCGCGCCGCCCAGCGCGTCGGCCTCTCCCTCGACGAGGCCAGGGTCGCCCTGGACCGGCTCCCCGAGCACCGCGCCCCCACCGGCACCGAGTGGGACGGCGTCGCCCGGTCCTGGCAGAACCGGATCGACGAGCAGATCGCCGAGCTGGAGCGGCTCAGGGCCAAGCTCACCGGCTGCATCGGCTGCGGCTGCCTCTCGCTCTCCCGCTGCGCCCTGTACAACGCCGCCGACCGCGCCGCCGCGGCCGGCCCGGGCGCGCGCTACCTGCTCACCCGCGACCCGGCCACCGGCCCCGAACCGGGCACCGACGATTGACCGCTCTCCCACGACGCACGCCGAGGGCGGCCGCACCGGGCGCCGTGACGGCGAACGGCCCGGGCCTCACCCTCCGAGCAACCGCTCCAGGTCGGCGCGGCCCGGCACGGCGCCGCGGGCACCGAGCGCGGTGACGGCGAAGGCTCCGGCGGCCGCCGCGGTGGCCGCCGCCCGGGCGAGCGGGAGGCCGCGGGCGAGTTCGGCGGCGAGCGCGCCGCAGAAGACGTCACCGGCGCCGGTGCTGTCGACGACGGCGACCGGCGGCGCCGTCACGCGTTCGCCGCGGCCGTCCTCGGCGACCAGCGCGCCGTCGCCGCCGAGGGTGACCACCGCGGCCCCGCCGAGCGCCGCCAGCGCCCGGGCCGCCCCGGCCGGATCGTCGTCGCCGGTGAGCTGCCGGGCCTCGACCGCGTTGGCGACGAGCAGGGTGCCCGGTCCGGCCGCCCCGGCCGGGAGCGTCCCGGCCGGCGCGGCGTTGTGCACCCATCGCGCACCCGGCACCGCGGCGACGGCCCCGGCCGCCGCTTCGAGGCACGGCGGCGGGACCTCGCCGCTGGTCAGCACCACGTCGCCGGCGCGCAGCCGCAGCGCGGCGAGGGCGTCGGCGACGTGCCCGGCCGAGAGCAGCGCGTTCGCGCCCGGCAGCACCAGGATGCTGTTCTCCCCGCCGGGATCCACCATGACCAGGGCCTGCCCCGTCGCGGCCGCGCCCTCGGTGCCCACCGTGCCGGTGCCGACCGCGCGGCGCCGCAGCTCGGCGAGTGCCCGGCGGCCGGCGTCGTCCGCGCCGACCCTCGCGACCAGGTGGGTGGCCGCCCCCAGCGCGGCGGCGGCGACCGCCTGGTTGGCACCCTTGCCCCCGAAGCCCTCGTCGACGGAGGTCACCAGCACCGTCTCACCGGGCGCGGGCAGGACGGGACAGCGCAGGATCCGGTCGGCGTTCACCGATCCGACGGCCACCACACGGCCGGGAGTCTCTCTGTTCACCCCTCCTGTCTAGACGGTCGGACGCCCGCGTGCCAGGCCGCCACGGACGGGTCGCGTGCGCGAGTGAATATCCGGGCCGGCCGACTTCCCGCTCCCGGCACGACCACCGCCCCGGCATTCCGGCTATTCACCGGCATCACTCCCGCCGGAATTCCGCCGAACCCCGCGCCTTCCGCACATTCGCACGCATGGAATTGCGCGCACTGGTAAGACTCTTGTGATCACGAGAGGAGGTGGCAGACTGTGACTCGACGTCAACTGACAAGGAGCGGCCAGAGTGGACAGCCCGACCGTGCTCCGGCGTAGGCTCGGATCCGAGTTCCGCCGCCTGCGCGAGCAGACCGGGCTGCAGGCGAAAACCGTCGCCGACACCCTGGGATTCAGCGCCGCAAAGGTCTCGCGCATCGAATCGGGCCAGACCACCCTGAAGGAATCGGACGTCCGCGCACTGCTCGAACTGTACGGCGTCCGGGACGATTTCGAGCGGCGGCAGTTCATCTCACTGACCCGCCGCAGCACCCAGCGGGGTTGGTGGCACGACTACGGGGACGCCCTCCCCGACTGGTTCCAGACCTACGTCGGGCTGGAGGCCGATGCCGCCCGCATACGCGCCTACGAGACCGAGTTGATCCCCGGGCTGCTGCAGACGCCGGACTACGCCCGCGCCATGTTCCGGATCTCGCCGTCGGAGCAGGGGCACGGGGAGATCGAACGCCGGGTCAGACTCCGGATCCAGCGCCAGGAGGTCTTCCAGCGCGCCGATCCGCCGGTCGTCCAGGCGGTCCTCAACGAGTCCGCCCTGCGCCGCGCGGTCGGCGGGGCAGAGGTCATGCGCGCCCAGGTGCGCCATCTCGCCGAGTTGGCGCACAAGCCCAGCGTCACGATCCAGGTGCTTCCCTTCAGCACCGGAACGCACCCCGCCATGAGCATGGCCTTCCACATTCTCTCCTTCGCCGACGTACCGGGCGACATCGTCTATGTCGAGGCATTGACGAGCAGCCTCTACCTGGAGAAGGAGTCGGACATCGCGCGTCATGTGCTCGTGTTCGACCAGCTCGCGTCGACCGCCATGAACGCCGAGGAGTCCCTGTCCTGGATGCACGATCTCGTCGCGGAGGGGTACGGAAATGACGACTGACCTGGTGTGGCGCAAGAGCAGCTTCAGCGGCAGCGAGGGCGGGAACTGCGTGGAGGTCGCGGACGGTGCCCCCGGTGCGGTGCCGGTGCGGGACAGCAAGGACCCGTACGGCCCCTCCCTCACCTTCACCGCCGACGCCTGGTGCTCCTTCCTGACCGCCCTGCACAGCGGTGAGCTGCCCGTCCGGCCCTGAAGTCGCCGGCGACGCCTGTGGTCTACTGCCGGTCATGCCGCTGCTGATGCTGGACCTCGACAACACCCTGATCGACCGTGATGCCGCCTTCCTGGCCTCCGCCCGGGCGTTCCTGGCCGAGCACGGCCTGCCCGGCAGCGACCTCGGCTGGATCGCGGAGCTCGACGCGAGCGGGTACACCCCGGAGGACCGGATGGCCGCCGCCCTGGCGGCCCGGTACGGGAGTTCGGTCCCGGCGCGCGCCGTCGACGCCCTGCTCGACAACGGTGGAGCCGACCTCGTGGAGCTCGCCGCTCCCACCCGCCGGGCACTGGCCCGGGCCCGGGCCGACGGCTGGGCGTGCGTCATCGTCACCAACGGCCGTACCGGGCAGCAGGAGGCGAAGATCCGCCGTACCGGGCTCGACCGGATCGTCCAGGGCTGGGTGGTCTCCGAGGCCGTCGGCCACAAGAAGCCCGCTCCGGAGATCTTCCGGGCCGCGGCCGAGACGGTGGGGCAGCCGCTCAGCGGCGCCTGGATGGTCGGCGACTCGGCGCACGCCGACATCGCGGGCGCGCACGCGCTCGGCCTGGGCAGCGTCTGGGTGTCGGCCGGCCGCCCGTGGGCGCAGGACGCGTACCGGCCCACCCTGGTCGCCGAGGACGTCGCCACCGCGATCGGCCACGCGCTCGACCACGCCTGCGGCGGGGCGACCGGCGGCGGGGCGACCGGCGGCCGGTGACGGCCCGGAAAGCTTTACCTCCTGCTGGGGAAACGGCCCCCTCCGCCGAGCTCCCCACGCCCCCTCGACGGCCGCCGGAGGCACCCCCGGCGGGCGGACGCGGCGGGCCGCGAGGGGTGGGGCCAGAGCCGTCCGACGGGCCGTCGGGGCCGCCCCGGCGGGCTTCCGGCATGGCCTCCACCGGCCCGGAAAATGGCCTCTGACCAGCCGCTTTCCCTCTTGCGGCGACTAGAATCGAGGGGACCGGACGGCCCCGCGTCCGCCCGTGGAGAGGACCAGATGCACCGCGACATCCGCACCACCGACGACGTCCTGGACCTGCTGGACCAGCTCTTCCTCCCCGCCGCCGACCGGTGGACGGACCAGGCCCGCGACTGGTGGGACCAGTTCTACGCGGACCGCTCCGCGCCGCGCCCCTTCTTCGTCCCCAAGCCCGACGAGAACCTCGTCTCCTACCTGGACCGCGGCCTGCTCACCCCCGGCCGTGCCCTGGACCTCGGCGCCGGCCCCGGACGCAACGCCATCCACCTCGCCTCGCAGGGCTTCGAGGTGGACGCCGTCGACCTCTCCCCCACCGCCGTCGCCTGGGCCGGCGAACGGGCCCGCGAGGCCGGCGCCGACGTGCGCTTCCACTGCGGCAACATCTTCACCGTCGAACTCCCGCACCGGCAGTACGACCTGGTGTACGACTCGGGCTGCCTGCACCACCTCCCGCCGCATCGGCGGATCAGCTACCTCGCCCTCCTGGAGCGGGTGTTGAAGCCCGGCGGGCACCTCGTCGTGAACGCCTTCGCGGCCGGCGCCATGGGCTCCGAACTCCCCGACCGGGAGCTCTACCGCAACGGCCGGCTGGACGGCGGCCTCGCCTACACCCCGGACGAACTGCGCCACCTCTTCTCGGAGTTCACCGAGATCGAGATCCGCCCGATGGTGCCGCACGGGCCCGACTCGCCGCTCTTCGGCATCCCGGTGCTGCTGAGCGCCCTGTTCCGGCGCCCGGCCGAGTAGGCCCGGGCGCCGGGGTTCGCGTGGTGCCGGGGGGGTGCGTGGTGCCGGGGTCCGCGTGGTGCCGCTACGCCACGACGGCGAGCGGCATCACCCGCCCACCGTCGGTCAGCAGCATCGCCACCGCGCTCACCGCGCCGGTGGCGAGGTCGACCCGCAGGACCAGCACCCGCTGCCCCTGGTTCTCCGAGCCGTGCTGGACGGTGGTGTACGCCGCGTCGGCGGCGCGGTCGACCACGAACGCCTCCTCCTGGACGGCGGGCCCCCAGAACTGCTCGGGGATGGTGGCGAGCGGCTTGAGCGCGATCCGCGGGTGGGCCGGGTCGGCGGTGTCCACGGTGGCCAGCGCGAGTTCGCGCCCGTCGGCGCTGAGCACCTGGCGGTCGCCCACCAGCGCCTTGGGGTTGAGCACTCCGCCGCTGACCTCCGCGACCGGGTTGGCGGCGAGCGTGGCCACCGGGCCGACCCGGACGGTCCGCCGGTCGTCCGCGGCGACCGTCAGCGAGCCGTCGCCGTTGGCCACCGCCCGCTTCGCCACCTGCGCCGGCACCACCCGGCCGCCGAGGAAGGCGAGCGCCTCGGGGGCGCGCACGCCGATCCCCTCGACCGGGTGCTCCCCGGTGCCGTCCGGCCGGACGGCCCGCAGGCGCCCGTCGGCCGCCGGACCGCTCGACTCGCTCCAGTGCACGACCTCGCCGCTCACCGGGTCGACGACCGGGGCGCTCTGGCGGGTGCCCGCACCGGCGGCGGGCAGGCCGGAAATGTCCTTGAGGTCGGCCGGGCCGCCCTGGCCGAGCACGGAGACGCGGGGCTCACCGGGGTGGTCCGCGTCCTGGAAGCCGTACTGCGCGGTGCCGACCATCCCGGCGAAGCCGGCGGTGAAGCCGGCCGGGGTCGCACAGCCGCGGATGTTGGTCGGCGGCTTGGCGAGCCCGTTGCTGACCGCGAAGCTGCGCACCTTCCGCGCCGCGCCGTCCGCGCCGACGGTGACCAGGACGCAGCGCTCGTCCGGCGTCCCGGCGTGCGTGCTCACCGAGAGGACCAGCCCGCCGACCTCGGTCGCGGTGGGCAGCGTGTCGAGGAGCACCTTCTCCGGGAACCGCACCTCGGCCGTCGGCCCGCCGGTGCCCGTCGTGGCACCCGCCGACGGGGTGGCCTCCCCCGTCCCCGTACCGCCGCTCTGGCACGCCGTCAGCGCCAGCAGCGGCACGGCGGCCGCCGCCAGGACAGCCCTGCGCAAGGGCTTCACGCCCCCCACCTCCACCCGTTTCGGTTCCGGCCCAGGGTAGCCGGGCCCGGTTCCGGGCCGTACGGCGGCGCCCGGTCGGTCCGGCGGGTGGCCGGGGGCGGTCCCGCCGACCACCGGGCGCGGTCGCGGCCGCGGCAGCTCAGGACCGCGCCGGGGCAGTGGTCCAGGGAGGGGTACCGGAAGGCGGACTCCTCGTCGCCGCCCCCCTGGCCGTCGCCGGACGCCGATGCCCTACGGTGGGCGCCGGAAGGGGTGGCACATGACCGACGACCGACCGACGAACTCGGCTCCACCGCCCGCACCTTGGCCGCTGATCGCGACCGGGAAGCCGTTCGCCGACCGGGTCGGCGACCTGGTCCGGGCCTGGGAGGCCGACGGGCGGGCCCCGGACCGGCTGGTGCACGGGAAGCCGTTCTTCGCCCTGTACTGCTGGCACCTGTGGACCATCCGCGAGGGCCGGCCGCACGACGCCGCCACGGCCGCGTACGTGGCGAGCGCCCACCGGGCGAACGGCGGCGCGGCCGGCTGGGACGCCCTGCTGCGCGGCCGGGCGTACTGCTCCTGCCACGGCGAGCGCTGGCGGCTGGAGAACCTCTCGATCTGCCTCGGCTGCCTGGAGTACGTCTGCTTCGAGCTCGGCCGGCCGTGCTGCCACGGCGCGCCGGTCGTCGGCTGAGACTCGGCCGGGACCGGACCCGCCGGACCGCCCCACCGCCAAGCCCGCCCGGGTACCGCCCGACCGACAGTCCGTCAGCCGGCCAGCAGCCGGGCCAGCAGCGCCGCCGGACCCTCCGGCAGGCTGCCGTGCACCAGCTCCGTCCGGTGGACCAGCCGCGGCTCCCGGACCGGCACGGCGACGACACCCGCCGCGCCCTCCGCCGCCGGGGCCGGGAGGACGACCAGGCCGTGCCCGGCGGCGACCAGGGCGAGCAGGCCGCGGACGTCCGTACCCAGGTAGCGCGCGGCCGGGCGGAACCCGTCGACGGCGGTGGCGGCCCGCAGCCGGGCCGCGTCCGGCGCCAGGTCGGGAGCGTCCAGCCAGCGCGCGGCGGACAGGTCGGCCAGGGCCAGACCCGCGCGGCCGGCCAACGGGTGCCCGGTGGGCAGCGCGACGGCGAGCGGCCGCTCGCCGACCGCGACCGTGCCGAGCGGGCCGACCTCCGGGAGCGGCAGCGGGTCGCTCGGGGCCGCGAGCCCGTCGATCAGGGCGAGGTCCACCTCGCCGGTGGCCACCTGGGCGGGCAGCGCCTGCGGGGGGAGGACCCGCACGACGAGGTCCAGCCGCGGGTACTCCCGGCGCACGTCGGCCAGCGCGCTCCCGAGCGCGGCGCCGACCGCCAGCGGGGTGGCCCCGAGCACCAAGCGGGCGCTCGGGGTGCCCGCCAGGCGTGCGACGTCGGCGCGCGCCGCGTCCAGCCGCACCAGCAGCGGGGCGGCGTGCTCCAGCAGCCGCGCGCCGGCCTCGGTCGGGCCGACCGGGCGGCGGCCGAGCAGGACCGTCCCGAGATCGGCCTCCAGCGCGGCGATCTGCTGGGAGACCGCGGACTGCGTGAAGCCGAGCGCACGGGCCGCCTCGGAGAAGGAGCCGAGCCGGACCACGGTGACGAAGGTGCGCAGCTGGTGGGGGTCCATGGCTATCAGATCCTCTGATCCAAAGGTAAGAAATCATCGTTGGCGCTGATCCGGAGTCAGGGGTCAGGATAGCCGCATGACCTACCTGACCCCCCGCCTCGCCCTGGTCGGCGACCGCTCCCCCGCCGTCCGCTCGCACGCCCGCGTGCCCGGGCTGCTCGACGCCCTCGCCACCCGCGACCAGCTCGCCCTGGACGCCTACTGGATCCCCACCGGGGACGCCGGGGCACCGGGCGCCCTCGACGGCTTCGACGCCGTCTGGCTGCTCCCGGGCAGCCCCTACCGCAGCGAAGCGGGCGCGCTGGCCGCCGTCCGCACCGCCCGCGAGCGGGGCATCCCGTTCCTCGGCACCTGCGCCGGCTTCCAGCACGCCGTGGTGGAGTACGCGCGCAACGTCTGCGGCATCGACGGCGCGGCGCACGGCGAGAGCCACCCCGACGAGGACGACCTGGTGATCGTGCCGCTCAGCTGTTCACTGGTCGGGCACGAGGGCGCGGTGCGGATCGCCCCCGGCACCCTCGCCGAACGCGTGCTCGGGGAGACCCGGACGCTGGAGCGCTACCACTGCCAGTACGGGCTGAACCCGGCCTACCTGGAGCGGCTGCGCTCGCCCGGGCTGCGGTTCAGCGGTACGGACGAGGCCGGCGAGCCGCGGATCCTCGAACTGCCGGAGCACCCCTTCTTCCTGGCCTCGCTCTTCCAGCCCGAACTGGCCGGGGACGGCACCCGGGCGCACCCCTTCGTCCGGGCGCTGGCCGCCGCGGCGGTCGAGCACGCCGGCGCGGCCGCCCGCGCCTGAACCGGCCGCACCTGAGCCGGCCGCCGGGGTGCGGGCGGGAACGGCGGGCTCACATCGGCAGCGACCGCAGCCGCACCGGCCCGTCGGGCAGCCGCGCCCCCTCGGTCAGCGGTGTCCACATGGTCCGCAGCGGCATCGGTACGACCCGCCCGCCCGGCTGCTCCACCAGCACCTCACCCGCCGTCTCCCGCCAGCCGAGCCGCTCGTAGAGCGCGACCAGCGGCGGCCGGCAGAACAGCAGCGCGTACCGCGGGCCCAGCGTCCGGGCGTGCGCCAGGGCCGCGCCGACCACCACCCGGGCCAGGCCCCGGCCCCGGGCGTCGGGGGCGACGGCCACGCCGCCGACCCCCACCGCCTCGGTGTCCGTCCCGCCGACCGTCAGCGGCAGCGGCAGCAGGCCGGCGTGGGCGACCAGGCGGCCGTCCGCCGCCCGGACGCCGAAGTGGATCTCCTTCGGCAGCCAGGTCAGGCCGGTGTGCGCGACCCCGAAGGGATCGTCACCGGCGCCCAGGATCTCTTCGAGGTCGCGCCGGGCGTACTCGGCGAGGCGAACGGCAGCGGGTGCGGATGCGGATGCGGCGGCGGGTGCGGGGTGATCGGCCATCCCCCCATGATCGCCTTCCCGGCCGGCTTCGAGAAGGGTCAGCCCTGACGGGCCTTCAACGCGTTCCAGACCTCGTCGACCCGGGGGGCGAGTGCCTCCAGCGGTCCGCTGTTGTCGATCACCACGCCCGCGACGGCCAGCCGGTCGGCCCGGGAGGCCTGCGCGGCCATCCGGGCCCGGGCCTCCTCCTCGGTCATGCCGCGCAGCCGGACCAGCCGGTCGATCCGCACCTCGTCGTCGGCGTCGACCACCAGCACCAGGTCGTACAGCGGGGCGAGACCGTTCTCCGCCAGCAGCGGGACGTCGTGCACCACCACCGCGTCCGGGGCGGCGGCCGCCTCCAGCTCGGCGGACCGGGCCCGGACCAGCGGGTGGACGATCGCGTTCAGCGCCCGCAGCCGCTCGGGGTCGGCGAAGACGACGGCGCCGAGCGCCGGGCGGTCCAGCGCACCGTCCGGCCGCAGCACGCCCTCACCGAACTCGGCCACCACGGCACCCAGGCCGTCCGTCCCGGGGGCGACCACCTCACGGGCGATCACGTCCGAGTCCACGATCACCGCGCCGTGGGCGGCGAGCAGCCGCGACACCTCGCTCTTGCCCGCACCGATGCCACCCGTCAGTCCGATCTTCAGCATGGCGCCAGGCTACCGGCGCCCCCGGCCCGCGGTCAGCCCCGACCGGGCTCAGTCCAGGTCGAGGCTCTCGCCGTCCCCGAGGGTGCGCAGCTCGGCGCCCGTCCCCGGGCCGCCGGGGCCGACCAGGCGGGTGTGCACGGCCAGGCCCGCCGGGCTGAGCACCGCGTCGTGGATCGGCAGCGCCCGGCGCGGGCCCGCCTCCCGGACGTAGTCGACCAGTTCGGAGACCTTGGTCCAGGGGGCGGCGATCGGGAGCAGCAGCGTCTCCACGACGTGCGGCGGCACGGTCAGCGCGTCACCGGGATGGAAGAGCCGGCCGTCGAAGAGGAAGCCGATGTTCTTCACCGGCGGGATGTCCGGGTGGATCACCGCGTGCCACTCGCCGTGCACGGAGACCTCGATCCCGCCGATCTCGAAGGCGTCGCCCTCGCCGACCACCGCGACCCGAGGGGCGACGCCCTCCAGCTGGTCGGCGACCGCTCGGTTGGTCCAGACCCGCAGCGCCGGGTCGGCCTCCAGAGCGGCGCGCAGCCGGGCCTCCTCGAAGTGGTCGGCGTGCTCGTGGGTGATCAGCACCGCGTCCGCGCCTGCGAAGGCGGCGGGGTCGGTGAACATCCCGGGGTCGACGACGACGGTGGTGCCGCCGTGCTCCAGGCGGACGCAGGCATGGCCGAACTTGGTGATTCGCATGGGAAAACCGTACAGCAAGGCTGTGCAGTTTCGCTGTACACCTGAGCGCTAGACTTCTCCCATGACCAGCGACACCGCAGGCGGCCGCAACACCGCCGCCGCTCCGCGTCCGGAGACCCTCGAACTGGCCGCCGACCTCCGCGCCGCCGTCGGCGACCTGGTCCGCGCGCTCCGCCCCGGCGACACCCTGCCGCAGAACCAGGCGGGCGTCCTCGGCCTGCTGATCCGCGACGGGCAGGCCCTCACCGTCAGCGAACTCGCCACCCGCCAGCGCGTCCGCCACCAGTCGATGGCCCGCACGGTCGCCCTGCTCACCGGGGCCGGCCTGGTCACCCAGGAGCCGCACGCCACCGACGGACGCAAGCTGCTCGTCTCCCCCACCGGGGCCGGCCGCGCCGCCCTCGCCGAGCAGCGCGCCCGCCGCGAGGCCCGGATCGCCACCGCCATCGAGGCCCGACTCACCCCCGGGGAGCGGGAGACCCTCCGCGACGCCGTCGCCCTGCTGCGCCGCCTGCCCTGACCGCCGCGCACGGCGGCGGGCAACTCCCCGGAAAGGGAGCGGTTCTGACGTCCTGCTAGGGTCCGAACCCGTGACAGACAGGGCTCAGCAGCAGTACGAGGCCATGCGGGGCCACTTCCACCGGGCCGCCGAGCAGCGCGGCTTCGTGCTCGACCCCGCGCAGGAACCGCCGGTCGAACGGCTCAGCCGGCTCGCGGGCGAACTGGCCCGCCCGACCTGGCGGCTGCGGCAGCCACCACGGCACCTCTACCTCTGGGGACCGGTCGGCCGCGGCAAGAGCTGGCTGGTGGACACCTTCCTCGACGGCCTGCCCACCCCGCGCAAGCGCCGGCTGCACTTCCACGACTTCTTCCGCCGGCTGCACGAGGGCGTCGCGCAGGAGTCCCACGCCCACCGGGAGGGCTCCGCGGTCGACCGGGCCGTCGACGAGCTGCTCGGGGACTGCCGGCTGCTGGTCTTCGACGAGTTCCACGCCCACGACGCGGGCGACGCCATGCTGGTCGCCCGTCTGTTCACCACCCTGCTCAACCGCCGGACCACCCTGGTGACCACGTCCAACTACCCGCCCGACGGGCTGATGCCGGACCCGCTCCACCACCACCTCTTCGAGCCGACGATCAGGCTGATCACCGAACGGATGGACGTCCTGGGCGTCTGCGGGGCGGTGGACTTCCGGCGGCAGCCGCGCGCCGAGGACGCCCGGCAGCGCTTCCCCCGCGGCGCCCGGCTGCTTCCGGGGACGGAGCGGGCCGCGGGCCTCACACCGCCCCGGCCCGAGGAGGCCACCGCGGTGACGGCGCACCACCGCGCGCTGCCGGCCCGGGCGGTCCGCGACGACCTGGTCTGGCTCGGTTTCGACGAGCTGTGCGAGGGCCGCACCGCCGTACCTGACTACCTGGTGCTCGCCGAGCGCTTTCCCACGCTCGTCCTGGACGGTGTGCCGCCGCTGGCCACCGCCTCCTCCGACGCGCGCCAGCGCTTCGCCAACCTGGTCGACGTCTGCTGCGACCGCGACACCCGCCTGGTGCTGATCGGCGCCGACCCGCTCGCCGGACTGCCCGCCGGCTCCGGTCTGCTGCGCGACCTCGACCGCACCACCAGCCGGCTCGCCCTGCTCCGGCAGCCCGGCTGATCAGGTGTTCGCACCCACCCCGGCGCCGGCCAGGTCGTGGACGGGGGCCCGCGGCACCGGCAGCACGGCCGGCTCGATGGCCGGCAGTTCGACGTGCTCGCTGAGGCCGAACCGCCGGTGCAGCCGCCGCAGCGGAGCCGGGGCCCACCAGTTGAACTCGCCGAAGAGGCTCATCGCGGCGGGCACCAGCAGGCAGCGGACCAGGGTGGCGTCCACCGCCACGGCGACGGCCAGCGCGATGCCCATCTGCTTGACCATCAGCATGTCGCCGAGCGCGAATCCGGCGAAGACGATCACCATCAGCAGGGCCGCCGAGGTGATGATCTTCCCGCTGCGCTGGACGCCCAGTTCGACCGCCCGGGTACAGCTGTGCCCCTTGTCCCGCAGTTCCTTGATCCGGGCGAGCAGGAACACCTCGTAGTCCATCGACAGGCCGAACGCGAAGGCGAAGACCAGCACCGGGATGAACGTCTCCAGCCCGCCCGTGGGGCTGAAGCCGAGCAGACCGCTGAACCAGCCGTCCTGGAAGACCAGGGTGAGCGCGCCCAGGGAGGCGCCGAGCGAGAGCAGGTTCATCAGCAGGGCCTTGACCGGCATCACCAGCGAGCCCGTCATCAGGAAGAGCAGCACCAGCGTCCCGAGCGCCACCAGGCCGAGCGCGATCGGGCCCCGGGTGAGCAGTTCGTGCTGGAAGTCGACCACCGAGGCGGCCCCGCCGGTGACGTAGGTGGTGAGCCCGCTCCGGTCGGCGCGCAGCTCCTTGACCACCTGTTCGGCCTCGGCGCCCTGGGGATCGCCGTGCACCAGCACGTCGACGGTGGAGAGCCGGTCGCCGACCGGGGTCACCGCCCGGACGCCGTCCACTCCGGGCAGCTTGGCGACCACGTCGTCCGCGTACGCCTGGGCCACCGGCGCGCCGCCCTCGACGACCACGGTGATCGGGGCCTGGGCGGACTGCGGGAAGCGCTGGTCGATGGTCTCGGCGACCTGCCGGCCGGCCGAGGAGGCGGGCAGCACGGCGGCCCCGGAGGTCCGCATGTCGGCGTGCAGGAACGGCGCCCCGGCGGCCATCAGCAGCGCGGTGCAGGCGAGGGCGACGGGGACGGCGCGCTTGCGGACCCGGCGGACGGTGCGGCTGAAGAATCCCTCGTCGGGGACGGGCGCGCTCGGTGCCTTGATCCGGCTCCCGGCGAAGCCGAGCAGCGCGGGTATCAGGGTCAGTGCCGCCGCCACGGCGATCACCACCACGCTGACTCCGGCGGCGGCGACCGCGCCGAGCACCGGGCTGGTGAAGACGAAGAGGCCGGAGAGCGCCACGGCGACGGTCAGTCCGGAGAAGGCCACCGTCCGGCCCGCGGTGGCGGCGGTCCGTTCGACGGCGGCGGCGATGCCCGCGCCGTGCCCGCGTTCCTCGCGGAAACGATTCACCATGAGCAGTGCGTAGTCGATCGACAGGCCCAGTCCCAGCACGGTGGCGATCGGCAGCACGCTGGTGTCGATGTCCATGATCCTGCTGAACCCGAACATGGCCAGCAGCGCGCCGCCCACCGAGGCGACCGCGCCGATCACCGGCAGGCTGGCGGCGGCCAGGCCGCCGAAGACCAGCACCATGACGACCAGGGTGAGCGGCAGGGTGACGATCTCGCCGAACCGGGTGTCCTTCTCGGTCTGCTTCTTGACCTCCTGCTCCAGCACGAGGTCGCCGCCGACGGTGACCTCGGCCCCGTCCGCCCGGATCCCGGCGAGGCGCTGGCCGACGGCGTCGGTCTGCGCGGCGGTGCTGCCGTCGGCCATCCGGACCGAGACCAGGCCGGCGTCGCCGTCGGCCGAGCGCAGCGCGGCGGCGGCCGGGCCGGGGCCGTAGGCGTCGCTGACCGAGGAGACCCCCGGCAGTGCGGCGATCTCGGCGGTGGCGCGGGTGACGGCGTCCCGGACCCCCGGGTCGTCGACGGGCCTGCCGTCCACCACCGCGGTCACCGTGCCCCGGGCCGGGTCGGCCGCGGTGACCACCGCGCTGCCGCGGTCGGCCTCGGAACTGGCCGAGGAGGCACCGGCGACGGACCCCTCGAACACCCGGCCGCCGATCAGGACCCCGACCACCAGGACGACGGCCCAGAGACCGAGGACCCACCGCCGGTGCCGGAAGCAGAACCGGCCGAGGGCAGCGAGCCGCCCGTCGACCTGACGGCCGGCGGACGTGCGGATGGGGGGTGTCACTGCGGTGCTACGGCGCATGTGCGGGGGTGCCTAGCGTGCGGGGCCGGAGTGAACGACCCGTCGGGCAACTCATCCCAAGGTAGGGCCTAGGTCCTGAATCACCCATAGGCACCCGATGAGCCCCTTATCACAAAAATCCAGCGGATAAGGAACAAATAAGTGAATGCCCAAAACAATGAGCCCCACCCGGAGTTCCGGGTGGGGCTCATCGGTCAAGCGGCTATGCGCAGGGCACTAGCCAAGGGCGAGAGCTCAGCTCTGGCCGCCCGCCAGCTTCTCGCGCAGGGCAGCCAGGGCCTCGTCCGAAGCGAGAGCGCCGGAGCCCTCGTCGCTGCTGGAGGAGTACGAGCCACCGGCGGCGGCGGCGACAGCGTCGCCACCCTCGGCAGCGGCCTCGGCGTCGGCCTCGCGGCTCTTGATGACCTGGGCCTGGTGCTGCTCGAAGCGGGACTGCGCCTCGGCGTACTGGCGCTCCCACTCCTCACGCTGCTTCTCGAAGCCGGGCAGCCAGTCGTTCGCCTCGGGGTCGAAGCCCTCCGGGTAGATGTAGTTGCCCTGGTCGTCGTACGAAGCGGCCATGCCGTACAGGGTCGGGTCGAACTCGACCTCGGCCGGGTTGGCACCGAGGGCCTCGTTGGCCTGCTTCAGCGAGAGGCTGATGCGACGACGCTCGAGGTCGATGTCGATGACCTTGACGAAGATCTCGTCGCCGACCTGGACGACCTGCTCCGGGATCTCGACGTGGCGCTCGGCCAGCTCGGAGATGTGGACCAGACCCTCGATGCCCTCGTCCACGCGGACGAACGCACCGAACGGAACCAGCTTGGTGACCTTACCCGGAACGACCTGGCCGATCTGGTGGGTACGGGCGAACTGCTGCCACGGGTCCTCCTGGGTCGCCTTCAGCGACAGGGAGACGCGCTCGCGGTCCATGTCAACGTCGAGAACCTCGACGGTGACCTCCTGGCCGACCTCGACAACCTCGGACGGGTGGTCGATGTGCTTCCAGGACAGCTCGGAGACGTGAACCAGACCGTCGACGCCGCCGAGGTCCACGAACGCACCGAAGTTGACGATCGAGGAGACGACGCCGGAGCGCACCTGACCCTTCTGCAGGGTGGTGAGGAAGGTCTGGCGGACCTCGCTCTGGGTCTGCTCCAGCCAGGCACGGCGGGACAGGACCACGTTGTTGCGGTTCTTGTCCAGCTCGATGATCTTGGCCTCGAGCTCCTTGCCCACGTAGGGCTGGAGGTCGCGGACGCGGCGCATCTCGACGAGCGAGGCCGGCAGGAAGCCACGGAGGCCGATGTCGAGGATGAGACCACCCTTGACGACCTCGATGACGGTACCGGTGACGATGCCGTCCTCTTCCTTGATCTTCTCGATCGTGCCCCAGGCGCGCTCGTACTGAGCACGCTTCTTGGACAGGATGAGACGACCCTCCTTGTCCTCCTTCTGGAGAACCAGGGCCTCGATGTTGTCCCCGACGGAGACGACCTCGTGCGGGTCGACGTCGTGCTTGATCGAGAGCTCACGGGACGGGATGACGCCCTCGGTCTTGTAACCGATGTCGAGGAGCACCTCGTCACGGTCGACCTTCACGATGACGCCCTCGACGATGTCGCCATCGTTGAAGTACTTGATGGTCTCGTCGATCGCGGCGAGGAACGCTTCCGCGTCGCCGATGTCGTTGACCGCGACCTGCGGGGTGGTGCTGAGGGAGGAGTCGGTGGGGCTCGTCATTAGGAAAAGGGCTCCGGTACGGACATGAAGTCGTAGGTAATGCCACGCGGAGGGCCCGTATCGCTCCCACCGAAAGCCGGACAGCCAAGAACACGGCGCACCGAAACATCCCGCACAGCGAGAAATCGATGTCCGTCTTGCGACCGTGGGGTCTTCGACAGATGCGAGCGCGACCTGCTCCGTCCGAGGCGCGCAGGCCCGCAGCGCAACTTGTAGCATACGGGGACGGCCAGGCACGGTCAACGCCAAGGGCGCCAAGACGGTGGAGGCCGGTATGGATCAGGCCATATCCTCCGATTGCGCACCTATGGTGGCGGCCGCAGGAAGCCCTTCCCCGGATGCCACCGCCTGGATCCGGGCCCTGACGGGCCGGCTCGCGGCAGCGGCGCTTCCGCAGACCACACCCTACGCGATGGGCTCTATCACCGTGGCCACCACCCCCCTGTCCGACCCGCATGATCTTGACGACGACGGCGACGACGCGCTAAGGCGCGAGGCCGAGGCCGGCGAGAGCAGCCGGGCCAGCCGGCACTGGTGGGACCGCAACGCGGACGAGTACCAGGACGAGCACGGCGAGTTCCTCGGCGACGACCGCTTCACCTGGTGCCCGGAGGGCCTGGACGAGGCCGACGCCCGACTGCTCGGGGAGGTCGCGGACCGCCGCGTCCTGGAGATCGGCGCCGGCGCCGCCCAGTGCTCCCGCTGGCTGGCCGCCCGGGGCGCCCGGCCGGTCGCGCTGGACATCTCGCACCGCCAGCTCCAGCACTCCCGCCGGATCGACCTCGCCCGCGGCGGCACGCCCGTACCGGTGGTCCAGGCCGACGCGGCGGTGCTGCCGTTCGCCGACGGCGCCTTCGACCTGGCCTGCTCGGCGTACGGGGCGGTGCCGTTCAGCGCCGACACCGGCGCGCTGATGCGCGAGGTGCACCGGGTGCTGCGGCCCGGCGGGCGCTGGGTGTTCTCGGTGACCCACCCGATCCGCTGGGCGTTCCCGGACGAGCCCGGCGTCGAGGGGCTGACCGCCACCGCCTCGTACTTCGACCGCACCCCCTACGTCGAGCAGGACGAGCGGGGCCGGGCCACCTACGTCGAGCACCACCGCACGATCGGGGACCGGGTGCGCGAGCTGGTCGGCGCCGGGTTCCGGCTGCTGGACGTGGTGGAGCCGGAGTGGCCGGCCGGACTCGACCAGGAGTGGGGCGGCTGGTCGCCGCTGCGCGGGCGGCTGATCCCGGGCACGGCGATCTTCGTCTCCGAACGGGACTGAGCGGGCCGCCGGGGCTGTCGGACCGGCGCCCGTCGCGGCCGGGCCGGGGAGTCGGGGCCGCCGTGGCCGGGCCGGGCCGGGCAGTCGGGGCCGTCGCGGCCGGGCCGGGCCGGGGAGTCCGGGAGTCGGGGAGACTGTCCGGGTGAACCCCGCCTGGCGCGATCTGCCCGTCCGTACCGCCCTGCCGGCCCTGCACCGCGCGCTCGACCGGCGCGGGGTGGCCGCGCTGGCCGCCCCGCCCGGCACCGGCAAGACCACCCTGGTGCCGCTGGCCCTCGCCGGGCTGCTCACCGAGGAAGGCGACCGCCCGGTCCGCCGGGTGCTGGTCGCCGAGCCGCGCCGGCTCGCGGTGCGGGCGGCGGCCCGGCGGATGGCCTGGCTGCTCGGCTCGACGGTGGGGGCCGAGGTCGGCCACACCGTGCGCGGCGAGCGCCGGGTCGGGCCGGACACCGTGGTCGAGGTGGTGACCACCGGCGTCCTGCTCCAGCGCCTCCAGCGCGACCAGGAACTGCCCGGGGTGGACGTGGTGGTGCTGGACGAGTGCCACGAACGGCACCTGGACGCCGACACCGCGCTCGCCTTCCTGCTGGACGTCCGGGCGGCGCTGCGGCCGGAGCTGCGGATCGTCTGCGCCTCGGCGACCTCGGACACCGCCGCCTGGGCCGAACTGCTCGGCGGCGCCGAGGGCCCGGCGCCCGTCGTCGAGGCGCACGGCGTCTCGCACCCGGTCGACGTGGTGTGGGCGCCGCCGCCCCGGGCCGTCCGGCCCGCGCACGGCACCCGGGTCGACCCGGCGCTGCTGGAGCACGTCGCGGCCACCGTCCGGCGGGCGCTCACCGAGTGCCGGGGCGACGTGCTCTGCTTCCTGCCCGGCGTCGGCGAGATCACCCGGGTCGCCGGGCTGCTCGCGGACGCCCCGGCGCAGCTGCTCCAGTTGCACGGCCGGGCCCCGCAGTCGGTGCAGGACGCGGCGCTCGCGGCGGGCGAGGGCCGCCGGGTGGTGCTGTCCACCGCCGTCGCCGAGTCCTCGCTGACCGTGCCGGGGGTGCGCGTCGTGGTCGACGCCGGCCTGGCGCGCGAGCCGCGCACCGACCACGCGCGCGGCCTGGCCGGCCTGGTGACCGTCCGGGCCTCGCTGGCCGCCGCCCGGCAGCGCGCCGGGCGGGCCGGGCGCGAGGCGCCGGGCACCGTCTACCGCTGCTGGGCGGAGGCCGAGGACGCCCTCGCCGCGCGCTGGCCGACGCCCGAGATCGCGCTCGCCGACCTGACGCCGTTCGCCCTCCAGGCCTCCTGCTGGGGCGACCCGGACGCGACCGGGCTCGCGCTGCCCGACCGGCCCCCGGCCGGGGCGATGGCCGCCGCCCGGCAGACCCTGCGGGCGCTCGGCGCGGTGGACGCCGACGGCCGGGCCACCGCGCGCGGTGTCCGGCTGGCCCGGACGGGGCTCCACCCCCGGCTCGCCCGCGCCCTGGTGGACGGCGCACCGGCGGTCGGCGCGCGGCGCGCCGCCGAGGTGGTGGCCCTGCTGTCGGAGGAGCCGCCGCGCGCCCTCGGGGACGACCTGGGCGCCGTGCTGCGGACCGTCCGGGACCGCCGCGACCCGTACCCGGGCCGCTGGCGCGAGGAGGTGCGGCGACTGCTGCGCGGGGTGGACGGGAGCCCGGCGACCCCGCTGCCGGACGCGACGGCGGTCGGGCTGGTGGTGGCGCTGGCCTTCCCCGAGCGGATCGCCCGGGCCCGGGTGGAGAAGCCCGAACCGGGAGCCCGCAGCCCGTACCTGATGGCCTCGGGCACCGCCGCCGAGCTGGCGCCGGGCACCGCGCTCGGCTCGGTGCCCTGGCTGGCCGTCGCGGCGGCGGACCGGCCGGCCGGCTCGCCGTCCGCGCGGGTGCTGCACGCGGCCGCACTGGACGAGGAGACGGCCCGGCTGGCGGGGGCCCCGCTGCTGACCACCCGGGAGGAGGTGCGCTGGGACGTCCGGCGCCGCGAGGTGACCGCCCGGCGGGTGGAGTCGCTGGGCGCCGTCGAGCTGGCCGCGGCGACACTGGACCGGCCCCGACCGGCGCTGCTGCGGGCCGCGCTGCTGGAGGGGCTGGCCCGGGAGGGCGTCGGTGAGCTGCTGAGCTGGCCGGCCGGGGCGGCCGGCCTGCGCGAGCGGCTGGCCTTCCTGCACGCGGCGCTCGGCGAGCCCTGGCCGGCGGTCTCGGACGAGGCCCTGCTGGCCCGGGCGGACGACTGGCTGGAGCCCGAACTCTCGCGCGCCCGGCGGCGCTCCGACCTCGCCCGGATCGACACCGCGGGCGCCCTGCAGCGGCTGCTGCCCTGGGCGGGCGGCGCGGCCGGGCGGCTCGACGAACTGGCGCCGGAGCGGATCACGGTGCCGTCCGGCTCCCGGATCCGGGTCGACTACAGCGGCGAACGGCCGGTGCTGGCGGTCAAGTTGCAGGAGCTGTTCGGCTGGGCCGCCGCGCCCGCGCTGGCCGGCGGGCGGGTGCCGCTCACCGTCCACCTGCTCTCCCCCGCCGGGCGCCCGGCCGCCGTGACCGGCGACCTCGCCTCGTTCTGGCGCGAGGGCTACCGGGCCGTCCGGGCCGAGCTGCGGGGCCGCTACCCGCGCCACCCGTGGCCGGAGGACCCGAGCACCGCCGAGCCGACCCGGCGCCTGAACGCCCGGCGCTGACCGCCCGGGTGGCCGCCCGCGGGGTCGCGCCCCGCGGGCGGCCGCCCGGTCGGAACCGTCGGAACGTCAGAACTGCTCGACGAAGTACGGCTCGACGGTCATCCAGCCGTTGCCGCGGGCCCCGTTGAGCCGGCCCGAACTGGTCCGGGCGAGGGTGTACCAGGACTCGACGTAGTCCGGGTCGTCGACCCACCAGGAGGTCGGCAGGGCCGCCAGGACGGCGTTGACCAGCGGGATGTAGGCACCCTGGTCGGCGATGGTGAGCAGGACGGCGGCCACCGCCTGGGCCAGCGCCAGGTAGTTGGTGTCGCCGTCGTCCTCCATCAGGACGACGTCGGCCAGGTTGTACTTGTAGTTCGACCAGTTCACCAGGATCTGGTTCGGGTAGTACACCGTGCCGTCGTACTGGAGGTACGGCATGGCGACCGAGTCGACCCGGACCTTGCCGTCCTGGCCGAAGCCGGTCACCAGGCCGAACATCTCGGCGGCGCCCTTGAACCAGGACTCCTCGTCGTCGGCGACCTCGATGCCACTGATCTTGGTGGCCCACCAGCCGCCGGCCGCCTGCGCCGCGCCCGGTCCCTGCGCCGTCGCCGGCCCGTTCGCCGCCCCAGGCCCCTTCGCCGCGGCGGCACCGCCGGCGGTGTCGAGACCGCGTGCGGCGAACTCCCGCTGGAGGACGGCCATACCGGCGGCCAGCGTCCTGGCGGTGTCGATGTCCACCAGGTAGACCGGCTGCCCGGGCACCGCCGCGGCGTCGAGCGCGTGGGCCCGGCCTGCGGTGTCGTAGGCGCGGACGGTGCGGGCGTGGTCGTCGGCGACGGCGGTGGCCACCAGCGGCGCGGCGCCCGCGTCCAGCGCGGCCCGCATCGACGGGTCGGCCAACTGGACGCGCAGCAGCGGGCCGAGGTCGCCGAGGCCCTTGGCGGCGGCGATCCGGCGGTCCGCCTGCGCGGTGGTGGCGGCGAGCCGGCCGGCGGGGCCCTGGGCGGCCGCGGCCAGCGGGCCGAGGTCGGCGGCGCCGGAGGCCGCGTCGGCGGTCGCGGACCGCAGCCGGTCACGCAGCGCGGCGTCGGTGAGGGCGCCGGCCAGCGCGCGGGCGACCTCGTCCTCGATCGCGGACACCTGGGTGGCGGTGGCGATGGCCCGGGCGGCGGGCGCCTGGGCGGGAGCGGTGGGGTTCGGTGCCGGGGCCGGGGCGGCCAGCGCCTGGCCGGCGCCGAGCGCCAGCAGCGGCAGGGCCGCGAGGGCCACGACGGCGCGCCGCAGAGGGGGCACGGACATGAGGGGATCTCCAGACTCGTCGGGTGAGGCGTCGGAGCGGGTGGAGCGGCACGGCGCGCGGATCATGGACGTCGGTGCCATGACAAGTGAAGAGCTCTCCTGACGCCGGATCAACCCCCGGTACGAAGCAATCGCCCGCCGGACGGCCCGGTCGGCCGCCGGACGGCGAGAAGGCGGTGGGCGCGGCCCGATCCGGACCGCGCCCACCGCCTTCTCGCCGGCCGTCAGTGCGCGGCGGCCTCCCAGTTCGCGCCGACGCCCACCGAGACGTCGAGCGGGGCGCGCAGCGGGTAGGCACCGGCCATCTGCGCGCGGACGATCGCCTCGACCTGCTCGCGCTCACCGGGCGCCAGCTCCAGCACGATTTCGTCGTGCACCTGGAGCAGCATCCGGGAGGTGAGGCCGGCGGCGGTCAGCGCCTCGTCCACCCGGAGCATGGCGATCTTGACGATGTCGGCGGCCGAGCCCTGGATCGGGGCGTTGAGGGCCATCCGCTCGGCCATCTCGCGGCGCTGGCGGTTGTCGCTGTTGAGGTCCGGCAGGTAGCGGCGACGGCCGAGCAGGGTCTCGGTGTAGCCGGTGGCGCGGGCCTCGTCGACGACCCGGCGCAGGTAGTCGCGCACGCCGCCGAAGCGCTCGAAGTAGGTGTCCATCAGGCCCTGGGCCTCGGCGGGCTTGATGCCGAGCTGCTGGGAGAGCCCGTACGCGGAGAGCCCGTACGCCAGACCGTAGGACATCGCCTTGATCTTGCGGCGCATCTCGGCGTCCACCGCGTCGCCGGGGACTTCGAAGACCTGGGAGGCGACGGTGGTGTGCAGGTCCTCGCCGGTGGCGAAGGCCTCGATCAGGGCCTCGTCCTCGGAGAGGTGGGCCATGATGCGCAGTTCGATCTGGGAGTAGTCGGCCGTCAGCAGCGCCTCGTAGCCCGCGCCGACGACGAAGGCGCGGCGGATGGCGCGGCCCTCCTCGGTGCGGACCGGGATGTTCTGCAGGTTCGGGTCCTGCGAGGAGAGCCGGCCGGTGGCGGCGACCATCTGGTTGAAGGTGGTGTGGATCCGGCCGGCCGGCGAGACCGTCTTGAGCAGGCCCTCGACGGTGGTGCGCAGCTTGGCCTGGTCGCGGTGGCGGAGCAGGATGACCGGCAGCTCGTTGTCGGTCTGGCCGGCCAGCCAGGTGAGCGCGTCGGCGTCGGTGGTGTAGCCGGTCTTGATCTTCTTGGTCTTGGGCAGGGCCAGCTCGCCGAAGAGGATCTCCTGGAGCTGCTTGGGCGAGCCGAGGTTGAACTCGTGGCCGGCGGCGGCGTGCGCCTCCTCCACCACGCGCTGGATCTCGGTGGCGAACTGGGCCTCCAGGCCGGTGAGCCAGGGGCGGTCGGCGGCGATGCCGGTGCGCTCCATCCGGGCCAGCAGGGCGGCGATCGGCAGCTCCATGTCGCGCAGCAGCTCGGTGGCGCCGACCTCGGCGAGGCGGGTGTCGAAGAGGGCGGCGAGGTCGAGCACGGCGCGGGCCTGGAGCATCAGCGCCTGGGCGCGGGCGGCCACCGCGTCGACCTCGTCCGGCTCCTCGGGGGCGTCGAAGGCGAGCTGGCCGCTCTCGGCGACCGCGGCCGGGGCGAGCGAACGGGCCAGGTACTCCTCGGCGAGCACCTCCAGGGTGAAGGTGCGGCGGCCGGGCTTCTCCAGGTACGCGGCGAGGGCGGTGTCGGCGACGACGCCCGCGATCGTCCAGCCGCGCTCGGCGAAGGCGCGCATCACCTGCTTGGCGATGTGCAGGGCCTTGGGGGCGGCCGGGTCGGCCAGCCAGTCGGCGAAGGCGCGTTCGTCCTCCTCGGCCAGCAGCGCCGGGTCGAACCAGGCGGCGGTCTCGCCGGCGGCCAGCGCGATCTCGGTGACCTCGCCGGTGCCGAGCGCCCACCGGTAGACGGCGGCCAGCGCGACCGGGGCCTTGCCGTCGGAGTGCCCGCGCAGCCACCCGGCCAGCGTGCCCGGGTCGGTGAGCAGTTCGCCGTCCACCTCGACGCCGGGGGCGAGTTCGACGGCGGCCTCGGGCTCGGCGGCGGCCGGGTCGATGCCGAAGACCCGGTCGCGGAAGTTGGCGTTGCGGAACTCCAGCGACTCCATCAGACCGGCGACCGCCTCGCGGTCGAACGCGGCGCGCTCCAGGTCGGCGACGGCGAGCGGGAGTTCGACGTCGCGGACCAGCTCGGTGAGGACGCGGTTGCGCTTGACCGAGTCCAGGTGGTCGCGCAGCTTCTCGCCGATCTTGCCCTTCACCTCGTCGGCGCGGGAGACGAGTTCGTCGAAGGAGCCGAACTGGTTGACCCACTTGGCGGCCGTCTTCTCGCCGACGCCCGGGATGCCGGGCAGGTTGTCGGACGGGTCACCGCGCAGCGCCGCGAGGTCGGGGTACTGGCGGGGAGTGACGCCGTACTTCTCGGCGACCTTCTCCGGGGTGTAGCGGGTGAGCTCGGAGACGCCCTTGGTCGGGTAGAGGACGGTGATGTGGTCGGTGACCAGCTGGAGCGAGTCCCGGTCGCCGGTGACGATGTCGACGTCGAAGCCGGCCGCCTCGGCGGCGGTGGCCAGGGTGGCGATGATGTCGTCGGCCTCGAAGCCCTCGACCGTCATCCGCGGCACCCGCATGGCGTCCAGCAGTTCGCCGATCAGGCCGATCTGGCTGCGGAACTCGTCCGGCGTCTTGGCCCGGTTGGCCTTGTAGTCGGGGAACTCGACGGAGCGGAACGTCTGCCGGGAGAGGTCGAAGGCCACCGCGAGGTGGGTGGGCCGCTCGTCCCGGACGGTGTTGGCGAGCATCGAGGCGAAGCCGTACACCGCGTTGGTGGGCTGGCCGGTGGAGGTGTTGAAGTTCTCCACGGGCAGCGCGTAGAACGCCCGGTAGGCCATCGAGTGCCCGTCGAGCAGCATCAGCCGGGGCCGCGCCCCGCCGCCACCCGCCGCGCCCTTGTCCGTACTCTGCGTAGCCACGTCAACGTCCGTTCCTGCCGATTCCACTACCGGCCACCGATCCTATGGCCCGGCACCGACAAAAAGGGCGCCGCGCGGTCCGGGCGCCGGGCCCGCGGGGTGCGGCGCCCGGGGGCGCGCCCGCGCAGGCGCGCCCGCGCGGGAGCAGCCGGGTCCGGCCGGCGGGGGGACGGGTCCCGGCCGGCGGGGGAACGGTCCGGGCGCACCCGCCACGCCAACTCCCCCACGCGATCACTACCGCCGAGTAGGACGGTCGTACGATCGCAGGCAGCACGACGACGTGACCCCCGAGCGGCAGGAGCTCCCCCATGACCGAAGCGGCCCCCGGCGCGACCACCCCCGAACCGGCCCCCGCCCTGAACATCCCGCAGGAGGTGCTGGACCACTTCGCGAAGCTCGGCGTCGACCCGGCCACCTTCTCCGGCGGCCGCCTCGGCGACAAGCTCGGGATCCGGGTCGTCGAGGCCTCCGGCGACCGGGTGGTCGGCACGATGCCGGTCGAGGGGAACCAGCAGCCGTACGGGCTGCTGCACGGCGGCGCCTCGGCGGCGCTGGCCGAGACCCTCGGGTCGGTCGGCGCGATGCTGCACGCCGGCCCCGGCCGGTACGCGGTGGGCGTGGACCTGAACGCCACCCACCACCGCTCGGCCACCTCCGGCCTGATCACCGGGGTCGCCACCGCCGTGTTCAAGGGACGCACCGCCGCCACCTACGAGATCGCGATCACCGACGACACCGGCAAGCGGATCACCAGCTGCCGCCTGACCTGCATGCTCCGCGACCTCTGACGCCCCGTCGGCCCGGCCGACCCGTCAATGGCCCGCCGGTCGGGCCGACCGATCATCAATTCCCTTGTCCGCCCCCTTGTTTGACCTTCGACTGCCCTGGGCAGGCGTTGGTCCAGACAAGGGGGCGGACGCGTTTGCGCGCACTGCGAGGGATGTAACACTGCGTAACAAGTAGGAAATCCGAACTTTCGACCGCTTCCGGACCCGCATCGACCCGGGGGCGCTTCGCCATTCCCGGGAATGTCCGATATTCGGACGCACACGCCCGACACCAGCACGGCGGACAGTCGTGTCCGATTATCGGTGAGGCCAGGAGTCACCCGCAATTCTGGCCCTTACATGCACCTACCAGCGGGTAGACGCCCGTCAGTACAGGATCGATCGGGCCAGAACGACCACATAGTGAGACGGTCGCTCCGTGTGCTCATAACAAGAGAATCACAGCCTCGCCACAGCACTGCCCGAGCCGCCCAGAGGCATCTAGAGTCACGGCCAGTCACCGCGCCACCGGATTGGGCCAGGCCCATTGCGCATCCCGGCTCCCGCCACTCAGGCGCGGCGCCCTCCTGAACCGAAGGGGACCCCTGTGCGTCACCGTTCAGCAGTTGTCGTGAGCATTGCCGTGATCGGCGCCCTCAGCATCAGCGCCTGCGGATCCCGCGGCGAGAAGAAGTCCGGGGACGGCAACGCCGGGGCCACCACCGTCACCATCGGCGTGGACGCGCCGCTCACCGGCGACCTCTCCGCCCTCGGCCTCGGCATCCGCAACTCCGTCGAGCTCGCGGTCAAGCAGGCCAACGAGAAGAACGAGGTCCCCGGCGTCAAGTTCGAGATCAAGGCCCTCGACGACACCGGCAAGCCCGCCCCGGGCCAGCAGAACGCCACCCAGCTGGTCGCCGACAAGAACGTCATCGGCGTCGTCGGCCCGCTGAACTCCAGCGTCGCCCAGTCGATGCAGCAGATCTTCAACGACGCCAACCTCGTCCAGATCTCCCCCGCCAACACCGGCGTCGCGCTCAGCCAGGGCGAGAAGTGGGCCAGCGGCGACAAGGCCCGCCCCTTCAAGTCCTACTTCCGCACCGCCACCACCGACGCCGTCCAGGGCCCCTTCGCGGCCCAGTTCCTGGCCAAGGACGCCAAGAAGACCAAGGTCTTCCTCATCGACGACCAGAAGACCTACGGCGCCGGCCTCGCCGCCACCTTCAAGGGCGAGTTCGTCAAGCAGGGCGGCACCATCGTCGGCGAGGAGCACGTCAACCCCGACGACCGCGACTTCGCCGCCGTCGTCACCAAGGTCAAGAGCTCCGGCGCCGAAGCCGTCTACTACGGCGGCGAGTACCCCGCCGCCGGCCCGCTCTCCCTCCAGCTCAAGGACGCCGGCCTCACCATCCCCCTGATGGGCGGCGACGGCATCCAGAGCGGCGACTTCATCAAGCTCAACCCCAAGAGCGCGGGCGACTACGCCACCGCCGTCGGCCTGCCCGTCGAGGCGCTCCCCACCGCCGCCAAGTTCATCGCCGACTACAAGACCGCCGGCTACAAGGACGCCTACGAGACCTACGGCGGCTACTCCTACGACAGCGGCTGGGCGATCATCGAGGCCGTCAAGAACGTCGTCAAGGACAACGGCGGCAAGCTCCCCAGCAACCCCCGCGCCAAGGTCGTCGAGGCCGTCCAGAAGGTCTCCTTCGACGGCGTGACCGGCAAGGTCTCCTTCGACGAGTTCGGCGACACCACCAACAAGCAGCTCACCGTCTACACCGTCAAGGACGGCAAGTGGGCCGTGGAGAAGTCCGGCACCTTCAGCGGCTGACCTGACCACCCGTCAGGCACAGTCCGGAACACCGGAGTCATCCCGCGCGGGGGCGCCACCAGTGCCCCCGCGCGCGCCCACATCCCCCACCCACGCGGACTTCACGCAACGCACAACGGAGGCCCAGCGGTGCACGACCTACCGCAGCAGCTGGCCAACGGCCTGATCCTCGGCGCCCTCTACGGGCTCGTCGCGATCGGCTACACGATGGTCTACGGCATCGTCCAGCTCATCAACTTCGCCCACGGCGAGATCGTCATGGTCGGCGGCTTCGGCGCCCTGACCGCCTACCTCGCCCTCCCCGGCGGCACCACACTCTGGCTGGCCCTACCGCTGATGCTGATAGCCGGCATCCTGGTCTCCACGCTCACCGCCGTCGCCGCCGAGCGCTTCGCCTACCGGCCGCTGCGCACCGCGCCCCGACTGGCCCCCCTGATCACCGCGATCGGCCTGTCGATCGTCCTGCAGCAGCTCGTCTTCTCGTTCTACCCCGACGCGAAGAAGGCCCGGGTCTTCCCGAAGATCCCCGGCGACCCGTTCGAGCTCGGCTCCGTCACCGTCCAGCGCAGCGACATCTTCCTGATCATCGCCGCCCCGCTCTGCATGCTCGCCCTCGGCTGGTTCGTCACCCGCACCCGCTCCGGCCGCGCCATGCAGGCCACCAGCCAGGACCCCGACACCGCCAAGCTCATGGGCATCGACACCGACCGGATCATCGTCATGGCCTTCGCCATCGGTGCCGCGTTCGCCGCCGTCGCCGCCGTCGCCTACGGCCTGCGCAGCGGCCAGATCGACTTCCGGATGGGCTTCCTGCTCGGCCTCAAGGCCTTCACCGCAGCCGTCCTCGGCGGCATCGGCAACATCTACGGCGCCATGCTCGGCGGCGTCGCCCTCGGCCTCGCCGAAGCCCTCGCCACCGGCTACATCCAGCACCTGCCCGGCATGCACCTCTTCGGAGGCGGCGCCTGGAAGGACGTCTGGGCCTTCGTACTCCTCATCCTCGTCCTGCTCGTCCGACCCCAGGGCCTGCTCGGCGAACGCGTCGCGGACAGGGCGTGAGCACCATGACCACCACCTCGACCACCGAGACCACCCCGGTCATCCCGCTGCCGGCCCGCGCCGCCGCCATCCTCACCGGACTCGGCGCCCTCGCCACCGCCGGCTCCGCCCTGATGTCCTGGACGTACACCGACGAGTTCCCCGGCGACCTCACCTACTACGGCTCCCCCGCCGGCCTCCAGTGGCTCGCCCTCACCGCGGGCCTGCTCACCCTCGCCCTGCTGCTCGCCACCCACGGCGTCCGCGGCCTGCGCTGGGCCGCCCCCACCCGCAGCCACAACGCCGTCCTGCTCGCCGCCGCCGGCGCCTTCGCCGTCAGCTGGTTCTCCGTCATCGCCATCGCGGTCGACCTCGGCGGCCTCGCCAACCTCGACCCCGGCGGCTGGGTCGCCGCCCTCGGCTCGCTGCTCGCCGTCGTCGGCACCCTCGGCCTGCCGCTCGACCGGCGCACCCACGTCCCGGTGCGGATCCTCGACCGGCGGCTGTTCCTGCTCCTCCCCGCCGCCCCGGTCGTCTGGTTCGCCACCCACGCCGTCCCCGAGGACAAGCCCGTCGCCCCGGTGCTGACCGCCCTCGCCGGCGCCCTGGTGATCGCCGCCGCCGCCGTCCTGCTCCTGCAGATCGGCCACCTCGCCAACAGCGGGCTCCGCCTCGGCACCGTCGAGCGGCCACTGCCCGCCGCCCGCGAACTGCCCTCCTGGGCCGAGGTCCTGCTCATCGTGCTGGCCTTCGCCATCGGCCTGTTCGCGATCACCTTCGGCATCGACACCGAGTACGGCGAACTCTTCACCGCCTACCTGCTGCTCGCCGCCGCCGTCGTCCCCGCCCTGGCCAAGGGCGGCCTGCTGGCCCGGCTGCGCGCGCTGACCGTCAAGTACCGCCCGGTCACCACCGGCGCCGCCTTCGCCGCCGCCGCCAGCTTCCCGTTCACCCAGACCAGCGACCAGTACACCTCGGTCGCCGCCAACATCCTGATCTTCGCCACCGTCGCCCTCGGCCTCAACATCGTCGTGGGCCTGGCCGGCCTGCTCGACCTCGGCTACGTCGCCTTCCTCGGCGTCGGCGCCTACGCCGCCGCCCTGGTCTCCGGCTCCCCCGCCTCGCCGATCCACGTCCAGTTCCCCTTCTGGGCCGCGATGCTGACCGGCGCCGTGGTGTCGATGATCTTCGGTGTGCTGATCGGTGCCCCCACCCTGCGGCTGCGCGGCGACTACCTCGCCATCGTCACCCTCGGCTTCGGCGAGATCTTCCGCATCACCATGCTCAACCTCAACGGCACCACCGGGCCCAAGATCACCAACGGCTCGAACGGCATCCCGCGGATCCCCGACCTCCAGATCCTCGGCTTCGACCTCGGCAAGCCGCACACCGTCCTGGGCGTCGAACTCGGCCGGTTCTCCAACTACTACCTGCTGATGCTCCTGGTCACCGCCTTCGTCGTACTGGTCTTCGCCCGGGTCGGCAACTCCCGCATCGGCCGCGCCTGGGTCGCCATCCGCGAGGACGAGACCGCCGCCGAGGCCATGGGCATCAACGGCTTCCGGCTCAAGCTCCTCGCCTTCGCCCTCGGCGCCTGCCTCGCCGGCCTCGCCGGCACCGTCCAGGCCCACGTCAGCTACACCGTCACCCCCGACCAGTACACCTTCGCCGAGGCCCTGCCGCCCAACTCCGCCTTCCTGCTCGCCGCCGTCATCCTCGGCGGCATGGGCACCATCAGCGGCCCGCTGGCCGGCGCCACCCTCCTCTTCCTCATCCCGAAGAAGCTGGAATTCCTCTCCAACTACCAGCTGCTCGCCTTCGGCATCGCCCTCATCGTGCTGATGCGCGTCCGCCCCGAAGGGCTCATCCCCAACCGGCGCAACCAGCTGGAATTCCACGAGGCCGCGATCCCCGCGCAGCTCTCCGGCGACACCGTCGCCCTCACCAAGGCAGGGGCGTGACCAGCCAGATGACCACCACCGACGCCCCCGCCGCCGTCTCCGGGCCCGGCCCCGCCAAGCCCCTGCTCGAAGTCTCCGGCGTCACCATGCGGTTCGGCGGCCTCACCGCCGTCAACAACGTCTCCCTCACCGTCGGCGAAGGCGAGATCATCGGCCTGATCGGCCCCAACGGCGCCGGCAAGACCACCTTCTTCAACTGCCTCACCGGCCTCTACGTCCCCACCGAGGGACGCGTCGCCTACCGCGGCACCGTCCTGCCGCCCAAGCCCCACCTCGTCACCCAGGCCGGCATCGCCCGCACCTTCCAGAACATCCGGCTCTTCGCCAACATGACCGTCCTGGAGAACGTCCTCGTCGGCCGGCACAGCCGCACCAAGGAAGGCATCTTCTCCGCCATCCTCCGCGGCCCCGGCTACCACCGCGCCGAAGCCGAGAGCCGCGCCCGCGCCATGGAACTGCTGGCGTTCACCGGACTCGCCGACAAGGCCGACCACCTCGCCCGCAACCTCCCCTACGGCGAACAGCGCAAGCTGGAGATCGCCCGGGCCCTCGCCTCCGACCCCGGCCTGCTGCTCCTCGACGAGCCCACCGCCGGCATGAACCCGCAGGAGACCCGGGCCGCCGAGGAACTCGTCTTCGCCATCCGTGACAAGGGCATCTCCATCCTCGTCATCGAGCACGACATGCGGTTCATCTTCAACCTGTGCGACCGCACCGCCGTCCTGGTCCAGGGCCAGAAGATCGTCGAAGGCGACCGCGAGACCGTCCAGAGCGACGAACGCGTCATCACCGCCTACCTCGGCGCACCGCTCGAAGGCACCGCCCCCGCAGCAACGGAGACCGACCAGTGACCGCACTCCTCGAGGTCAAGGACCTCCGCGTCGCCTACGGCAAGATCGAAGCCGTCAAGGGCATCAGCTTCACCGTCAACCAGGGCGAGGTCACCACCCTGATCGGCACCAACGGCGCCGGCAAGACCACCACCCTGCGCACCCTGTCCGGCCTGCTCAAGCCCACCGGCGGCACGGTCACCTTCGACGGCCAGGCCCTCACCACCGTCCCCGCCCACAAGATCGTCGCGCTCGGGCTCGCCCACTCCCCCGAGGGCCGGCACATCTTCCCGCGGATGACCATCGAGGAGAACCTGCTGCTCGGCGCGTTCCTGCGCACCGACACGGCCGGCATCGCGGCGGACGTCGAGCGGGCCTACGGCCTCTTCCCGATCCTCGGCGAGCGGCGCAAGCAGGCCGCCGGCACCCTGTCCGGCGGCGAGCAGCAGATGCTCGCCATGGGCCGGGCACTGATGTCCCAGCCGAAGCTGCTGATGCTGGACGAGCCCTCGATGGGGCTCTCCCCGCTGATGATGCAGAAGATCATGGCGACCATCGTGGAGCTGAAGGCTAGCGGCACGACCATCCTGCTGGTCGAGCAGAACGCCCAGGCGGCGCTCTCGCTGTCCGACCAGGGCTACGTGATGGAGACCGGCCGCATCGTGCTCAAGGGCACCGGCGCCGACCTCCTGCACGACGAGTCCGTGCGGAAGGCCTACCTCGGCGAGGACTGACCTCCCGCCCGACAGGCACGTGGAAGGGCCCGGCAGCGTGCGCTGCCGGGCCCTTCCACGTGCCTGTCGGCCCACGGGCCGCTACTGCTCGCCCTTGGCCTCGTCGGCCTTCTTCTTGTCCTGGGCCTCGCCCTCTTCGATCACGGCCTCCGCGACCGCGGCCATCGTCATCCGACGGTCCATCGAGGTCTTCTGGATCCACCGGAACGCGGCCGGCTCGTTCAGCCCGAACTTGGTCTGCAGCACGCTCTTCGCCCGGTCCACCAGCTTCCGGGTCTCCAGCCGCTGGGTGAGGTCCTGGATCTCCTCCTCCAGCGTCCGCATCTCGGTGTACCGGGAGACGGCCATCTCGATCGCGGGGACCAGGTCACTCTTGCTGAACGGCTTCACGATGTACGCCATCGCGCCCGCGTCCCGCGCCCGGTCCACCAGCTCGCGCTGCGAGAACGCGGTCAGCATCAGCACGGGCGCCAGGTGCGCCTCGTGGATCTGCTCGGCGGCGGAGAGCCCGTCCAGGACGGGCATCTTCACGTCCAGGATCGCCAGGTCGGGCCGCAGCTCCTCGACCAGCTTCAGCGCCGTCGCCCCGTCCCCGGCCTCGCCGACGACCGTGTACCCCTCCTCTTCGAGCATCTCCTTCAGGTCGAGGCGGATCAACGCCTCGTCCTCGGCGATCACAATTCGGGTGATCTGGGGCATGTCGGTCTCAAGCGGCTCTGCCTGCTCGTCGGCGGTGCTCACGGGGCTCCTCGTTCCGGCGGGGTACTGCATCAATGAGGGTACCTACACCCACCCGCGGACGCGCACGCGGTATGCTGTCGCAGTCGCACCCGGCCGGGTTGGCGGAATAGGCTTACGCGGATGTCTCAAACACATCTGTCCGAAAGGACATGCGGGTTCGAATCCCGCACCCGGCACTTCAAGCGGTATTCCCGCTGAATGAGGAATTCACCGGATCCGGTGGATGATCGCGGGATCTCCCGAATGTCACCCGAGCAGCGGACACGCTGAGCGACATGGCTTCCCCCTCAGCACGCGAACAAGCCGTCCGCCTCCTTCGCCAAGGCGTCCGCAACGCCGACGTAGCACGGAGGCTCGGCGTCCCACCCGGCACCATCTCCTGGTGGAAACACGAAGATCTTGCCAAGCACGGTACGCCTCCCGGGCGCAAGCGGTCGACCTGCGTCCATTGCTACGGAGACGGGATAAACCGCTCCGCTTACGCCTACCTACTCGGCCTCTATCTGGGCGACGGCCACATCAGCCGACCCAAGCAGCACCGCACGGCGAGCCTGTCCATCTCCTGTGACGACAACTGGCCGGGAATCATGGATTCCGCCGAGAAGGCCATGCGCGAGGTGATGCCGCGCAACAGGCCGTGCCGCGTCCGCCGAACCGGCTCCCACGACGTGAAGCTGTACTCCCAGCACCTGACCTGCTACTTCCCCCAGCACGGCGCCGGCAGGAAGCACGAGCGCCTCATCGCCCTGCAGCCGTGGCAACAGGAGATCGTCGAAGCCCACCCGTGGGAGTTCCTGCGCGGCCTGATCCACTCCGACGGCTGCCGCATCACCAACTGGGCGACCCGCACCGTCAACGGTGTCGTCCGCCGCCACGAATACCCGCGCTACTTCTTCACCAACACCTCGACCGACATCATCGCCCTCCTCACCTCGACCCTCGACGCCGTCGGCGTGCGGTGGAAGACCTCCGTCCCTCGCCCCACCGGCCAGGTCAACGTCTCCATCGCTCGCAAGGCCTCCGTCGCCCTCATGGACGCCCACATCGGCCCCAAGTACTGATGGCGGCGCGCTCCCCCGGAGCGCGCCGCCATCGGCGAAGCCCGGTCAGCTGTCCAGTGTCCCCACGTGGTGGACGCGGACGAGGTTGGTGGAGCCGGCGAGGCCGGGTGGGGAGCCGGCGGTGATGACGACGATGTCGCCCTTGCGGCAGCGGCCGAGGGAGAGCAGCGCGGCGTCGACCTGTTCGACCATCTCGTCCGTGGTGGCGGCGAAGGGGCCGAGGAAGGTCTCCACGCCCCAGGTGAGGGCGAGTTGGCTGCGGACGGCCGGTTCGTAGGTGAAGGCGAGCACCGGGATCGGCGAGCGGGAGCGGGAGAGCCGGCGGGCGGTGTCGCCGGACTGGGTGAAGGCGATCAGGTACTTGGCGCCCAGGAAGTCGCCGATCTCGGTGGCCGCGCGGGCGACGGCGCCGCCCTGGGTGCGCGGCTTGGTGCCGGCGGTGAGCGGCGGGAGGCCGTCGGCGAGGACGTCCTGTTCGGCGGCCTCGATGATGCGGCCCATGGTCCGGACCGTCTCGACGGGGTACTTGCCGACGGAGGTCTCGCCGGAGAGCATCACCGCGTCGCTGCCGTCGAGGACGGCGTTGGCGACGTCGGAGGCCTCGGCCCGGGTGGGGCGGGAGGCGTTGATCATCGAGTCCAGCATCTGGGTGGCGACGATGACCGGCTTGGCGTTGCGCTTGGCCAGCTTGACGGCGCGCTTCTGGACCATCGGGACCTGTTCGAGGGGCATCTCCACACCCAGGTCGCCGCGGGCCACCATGATGCCGTCGAAGGCGTCCACGATGGATTCCAGGTTCTCGACCGCCTGCGGCTTCTCGATCTTGGCGATGACCGGGACGGAGCGCCCCTCCTCCGCCATCACGCGGTGGACGTCCTCGATGTCGCGGCCGCTGCGGACGAAGGAGAGCGCGATCAGGTCGGCGCCGGTCCGCAGGGCCCAGCGCAGGTCGGCGATGTCCTTCTCGCTCAGCGCGGGTACGGAGACGGCGACGCCGGGGAGGTTGAGGCCCTTGTGGTCGGAGACCAGGCCGCCCTCGACGACGGTGCAGCGGACCAGCGGGCCGGCCACCTCGACGACCTCCAGGGTGACCCGGCCGTCGTCGACGAGGATCCGCTCGCCGCTGGTGACGTCGGCGGCGAGGCCCGGGTAGGTGGTGCCGCAGATGTTCTGGTCTCCGACGACGCCCTTGTCGGTGGAGATCGTGAACTCGTCGCCGCGTTCGAGAAGTACCGGACCTTCGGCGAAGGTCTCCAGTCGGATCTTCGGGCCTTGAAGGTCGGCGAGCACGCCGACGCTGCGGCCGGTCTCGTCGGCGGCCTTGCGGACCCGGCGGTAGCGCTCCTCGTGCTCGGCGTGGGAGCCGTGGCTCAGGTTGAAGCGGGCGATGTCCATCCCGGCGTCGACCAGCGTCTTGATCTGGTCGTACGAGTCGGTGGCTGGCCCGAGAGTACAGACGATTTTTGCTCGGCGCATACCCCTGAGCGTAGGCATTACCGGCGCGTAACATCGACGCCCGTCCGACCGGCGGGATGACCTTTGCAGGAAGGTGAGTTGAACAATCTGACACCCGCTCGGACTGGTGTGCGCGCGGCACCCGGCGGGCGTCCGCCGATGCGATTCCGTGAAGGGGTGTTCACCCCCGGTTCACCACGCCTTCGACCGCCGCTCGCGGCCCGGCGGGACGCTCGTCACCCGGGTGGGAGCCCGGACACGGGTCCGACGAGGGGGAATCGCCCGGTATGAAGCGTGCGTTCGGGGTGATCGCGGCACTGGTGCTGCTCGGCGGGGTGGCGTTCGCGCTGCTCAAACCCACCGGCCAGGACGATCCGGGCTCGAAGGTCGTCACGGTGACCGGCGTGATCGGCTCCGAGAAGCGAGACTTCTTCAAGGATCCGGACGTCGTGGCCGCGCTGGCGGAACAGGGCCTCAAGGTCGATGTGCAGACCACCGGGTCGTGGCTGATGAGCGAGAGCGACCTCGGCCGGCTCGACTTCGCGTTCCCGGCCAGCCTGTCGCCGGCCGAGGCGATCCGCCGGCAGCTGCAGCTCAAGGACGGGCCGGTCCGCCCGTTCTACTCGCCCCTGGTGGTGCTGGCCCACCGGTCGACGGCCAAGGTGCTGGCGCAGAACGGGCTGGCCTCCCAGGACCAGAACTCCCGGGTGTGGACGTTCAGGATGGACGAGTACGTCAACGTGGTCAGGGCCGGCCGCCGGTGGGAGGAGCTCACCGGCGCGAAGGACCAGGCGGACCTCAGCGGTGCGGTCTTCATGACCACCACGGACCCCGCCGAGTCCTCCTCCGGGGCGCTGTACCTCGCGCTGGTCTCCTACCTGCTCAACAACCACCAGGTGGTGTCGAGCGACGCCGAGGTGCAGCAGGTGAAGGCCGTGCTGTCCTCGCTGACCAGCAAGCAGGGCATCCAGAAGAGCAGCAGCGACGAGCCGTTCCGGGACTTCCTCTCGAACGTGGGCAATCCGCTGGTGCTCGCCTACGAGTCGCAGGCGGCGCAGCTGGCGGTGGAGGGCAAGGGGACCGGCGACATGGTGGTGCTGTACCCGGACACCACCATCTCCTCCGACCACACCATCGTCGGGCGCACGGCGGCCGGGCAGAAGCTGGCCGCGCTGCTGAACGACGACCAGAAGCTCCGCAAGCTGGAGGCCAGGTACGGGTTCCGGCCGCAGTCGGATCCGGCCGCCTTCGGTCTGCAGACCGCCGGGCGGGAGAACCCGGCCTTCGCGGCGGACCTGACGGCGGCGCGGGTGAAACAGGCGCCGGTGCCGTCCTCGGAGGCGCTGGCCAAGCTGGTCGACGCGGCGAAGGGGAAGTGACCGGCCGATGGCGGGCGGGACGGTGGCGGGGCGAACGGGACCGCCCGAAGCGGTACACGACGGCACGACGGACGGGGCGACGATGAGGACGACCAGGGTGGGGGCCGCGGCGGGGCGCGGCGGGCGGGTGCTGGTGGCGGGGCTCGCCCTGCTGGTGGCGGCGACGGCGTGCACGTCCTCGCCGGCGCCGGCTCCGCAGCAGAGCGACGCGCCGGCGCCGACCGCGCGGGCGGGGGTGCTGCGGTTGCTGGCCGGCAGCGAACTGCAGGACATGGCGCCGGTGCTGGAGGAGGCGCAGAAGGCGACCGGGGTGACCGTCCAGTTCGCCTGGACCGGGTCGCTGGACGGTGCGGACGCCGTGGCCTCGGGCCGGGCGGACGGCAAGTACGACGCGGTCTGGTTCCCCTCGAACCACTATCTGCGGCTGGACGACGCGGGGAAGTCGAAGCTGCTGTCGGAGACGCCGGTGATGGTGTCGCCGGTGGCGGTGGGTGTGCGGTCGTCCGCGCTCAACGAGCTGGGCTGGGGCGACGGTTCCAAGGTGAGCTGGGGGCAGCTGGCGGACGCGGCGTCGACCGGCAGGCTGGCGTACGGGATGGCCGACCCGTCGCGGTCCAACTCGGGCTTCTCGGCGCTGGTGGCGGTGGCGGCGGCGTTCTCGGGGGCGGATTCGGCGCTCACCGAGGCGGACGTGCGGAAGGCGACGCCCTCGTTGAAGCAGTTCTTCACGGGGCAGAAGCTGACGTCGGGTTCGTCCGGCTGGCTGGCGCAGGCGTACGCGCGGGCGGAGCAGGGCCGGGTCGGGGCGCTGGTCAACTACGAGTCGGTCCTGCTGTCGATGAACAAGACGCTGGCGGCGGACCAGCAGTTGACGGTGATCCGGCCGACCGACGGCGTGGTGTCGGCGAACTACCCGCTGACGCTGCTCAGTTCGTCGGCCGAGCGGGAGCGGGACTCGTTCCGGCGGCTGACCGACTACCTGCTGAAGGACGATGTGCAGAAGCGCGTCTCGGAGTTGACGCTGCGTCACCCGGTGTCGGCGGGGGTGGCGGCGGCTCCGTCGCTGCCGGCCGACCGGCGGCACGAGTTGCCGTTCCCGGGCAGCAAGGCGGTCGCGGACGGCCTGTTGGCCTCGTACCAGGACGAGCTGCGCCGGCCGTCGCGGACGGTGTACGTGCTGGACACCTCGGGGTCGATGGCGGGGGCCCGGCTGGCGGCGCTGAAGTCGGCGCTGGGGCGGCTGACCGGGGCGGAGGACACCCGAGGGGTGCGGCGGTTCCGCAACCGCGAGGAGGTGACGCTGCTGTCGTTCGCCTCCAAGGTGAAGTCGACGAAGACGCACACGGTGCCGGCGGCCGGTGCGCAGCAGGAGCTGGCGTCGATCAACGCGGATGTGCAGGCGCTGTCGGCGGACGGCGGGACGGCGGTGTACAGCTCGCTGCAGGAGGCGTACCGGTTCCTGGACCGGCAGCAGGCGGCGGCGCAGGACGACCGGTTCACGTCGATCGTGGTGATGACGGACGGTGAGAGCAACGAGGGCGCGTCGGACAAGGACTTCCGGAACTTCTACAACGGGTTGTCGGCGGCGCAGAAGGCGGTGCCGGTGTTCCCGATCCTGTTCGGGGACGCGGCGAAGAACCAGTTGCAGGGGATCGCGGATCTGACCGGGGGCAAGCTGTTCGACGGGACGGCGTCGCTGGACGGGGCGTTCGAGGAGATCCGTGGGTACCAGTAGCCGCGGGGGTCCGGGCGGGCGGCGGATGGTGGGGTATCTGGAGTCCACCCGCAATCTGGTCGGCTGCGGGGGCGGGGCGGTCGGGCTGGGGCTGCACTTCGCGGGGCTCGGCGGTGCGTGGTGGCCGGGGATCGTGGCGGCGCTGTACGTCGTGGGTGTGCTGCTGGCGCCGGGGCCGCGCCCGGTGACCCCGGGGCGGGTGCCGGACGTGCCGGTGCCGGACGCGCCGCTGCCCGCGCCGCCGGTGCGCTGGGTGGAGCTGGACGCGCTGGCGGGTTATCTGGGGACGGTGGCCCTGCCGTCGTCGGTGAAGCTGGACGACCTGGTGGAGCGGTTGCGGGTGGTCGGTCCGGGGCCGGCGGCGGAGCGGATCGTGCTGCGGCGGCTGCCGGTGGCGGTGGACGGCTATCTGCGGGCGCGGACCTGGGAGCGCTGGACGCCGGACGGCGAGGATCCGGGGGTGGCGCTCGCCCGGGAGGTGGAGCGGATGGCGGCGGTGCTGGCGGGTTGAGCGGGGGAGGCTCGCGCCGGGTGTCGGCGCGGGCCGGTCACGTCTCCAGGGCGCCGGCGAGTTCCGCCCGGCGGCGGACGCCGAGTTTGCGGAAGCTGTTGGTCAGGTGGGTCTCCACGGTCCGGACGGCCAGGTGCAGCATGGCGGCGATCTCGGCGTTGGAGTGTCCGGCCGTGGCCAGGCGGCAGATCCGCAGTTCGCTGTCGGTGAGGGCCTCGGCGCCGGCGTGCTCGCCGCGGCCGCGCCGGGCGCCGCTGGCGCGGAGCGCCTCGACGGCGACGGCCCGCAGTCGTATCGCGCCGAGCCGTTCGGCGCGGCCGGCGGCCTCGCGCAGGGCGCGGCGGGCGGCGCCGCGGCGGCCGCCGTCGGCGAGCAGGCGGCCGTGGGTGATCAGTGCGGGGATGAGTTCGGTCTCGATCTCGGCGGTGCGCAGGAGTTCGACGGCCTCGGCGGCGAGGTCGAGTCCGTGGCGGCCGCCGGTGGCGGCGCCGAGGGCGCGCAGGGCGCGGCCGACGGTGCGCGGGGTGCCCCAGATCCGGGCGAGCCGCAGTTCCTCCTCGGCGAGGGCGACGGCGGGGCCGGGTTCGCCGAGGGCGGTGTGGCAGTCGGCGGCGGCGGAGCGCCAGGGGGTGACGATGGGGCTGAGGACGTGCCGTTCGCCTTGGCGGCGGCCGCATTCCATCAGGTCGACGAGGGCTTCGGCCGGTTCGCCCGTGGCGAGTCGGAGCAGGCCGCGGGCGTACAGGTACTCGTTCCACTCCCAGGAGCCCTGGGCGCGGTCCGCGGCGACGGCGCGGGCGAGGCCGTGGGCCTGCCAGTAGCGGCCGGTCTCGGTGAGGGCGATGACGGCCTGGGCGACGAGGTGGGCGTTCTGCTGGCCGAGCAGGCCGGCGTAGGTGGCGGGAGCCTGCGCGTCGGCTTCGGCCGGTTCACCGGGCGCGGTCGCGGCGCCCGGCGTGGTGACGTCGCGGTCCGCGAGGTGCGGGTCCGCGGTGCCCGGGGCGCAGGCGCCCGGGTGGCCCGGCCCGGTGGCGCCCGGGCCGCTGGCGCCCGGGCCGGTGTCCGCCGGTGTCCCGCACCACCAGGACCAGACGGAGCGCTCGTGGCGTTCGGGCCGCTCGGCGCTCTCGCCGCCGGACCGGCCGCGGACGCCTGTCCGCAGCCCCTGGCGGACGGGCTGGGCGGGGGCGGGCGGGGCCGCCTGGGCGGGGGCGGGCGCCGGTCCCGGGAGCGCGGCGGGCCCCGCGCAGGCGGCGGGCGCGGACGCGGCGGCGGCCGACGCGGCGGACGATCCGGTCAGCGCGAGGTCGTCGAGCAGCGCCTGGTACTCGCCGCGCATCACCCGGCTCTCGGCGCGCACGCTCAGCAGGCACTGGTAGCCGGGGTCCAGCGAGGGCCCCCGGTACGCGGCCAGGCCACGCGCCACCAGCCGGTCCGCCTCGGGCAGCAGGTCCGCCCACTGGGCCAGGGTGGCGGCGGAGACCAGGACGTAGGAGCGGCAGAGCGGGTCGACCGGGGCGTCGAGCAGGTCCTTGACCCGGGCGGCGACCTCGGCCGCGGAGAGCACCCCGCTGGTCGAGTCGAACTCGGTGAGCAGCGCGTACGCGGGCGGTGCGAGCCGGTGCTGGGTGCGGGCGGCGAACCGCTGGACGCCCTCGACCACCTGGAGCCAGCTGTGGCCGTCGTGCGCGGCGATCAGTGCGGCGGCGGCCTGGACGGCGTGGACGAGGTCGTCGCGGTCGGCGAAGCGTTCGGCCAGTTCCTCCATCAGTTCCAGCGCCGCGGGGGCGTCGCCGCGGGCGGCCAGTACGGCGCCGAGCGTGTTGGCGGTCTGGAAGACGCCTTCGTCGGACTGCTGGAGGTGGACGGCCTCGGCGAGGTGGCGGACGCCCGCGGTGCGCTCGGCCGGGCCGAGGGTGACCTCCAGGCCGCCGAGCTCGGTGAGCAGCAGGCCGCGCCGGCGGTCGTTGAGCGGCTCGGTGAGGACCCGGCGCAGCAGGGTGACGGCGTCCTCGGGGCGGTCGGCCTCGGCGGCCTTGCGGGCGGCGCGGCGCAGGGCTTCCGCGGCCCAGCGCGGGGCGGGGGCGGGGGTGAGCAGGAGGTGTCCGGCGACGCGTTCGTCGGGTGCTCCGGTGCGGTGCAGGAACTCGGCGGCGGCGCGGTGGACGCGGGCGCGGTGGCCGGGTTCGTGGCCGGCCAGGACGGCGTCGGTGAGCAGCGGGTGGGCGAAGCGGGGCCAGCGGCCGGGGCCGGGGTCGTCGAGCAGCTGCTGGGTGGTGAGCTCGGCGAGCCAGCCGGTGATCTGGTCGGGGTCGGCGCCGGCGAGTTCGGCGAGCATCGGTACCGGGTCGAAGTCCCCGGCGCCGGGCAGGGGGGCGGTGCGGGCGGCGGGGTGTTCCTGCATCCGGGCGAGGACGCGGGCGGCGGTGAGGGCGCGGTCGCCGCCGCCGCGCAGCCACTGTTCGACGGCTTCGGGGAAGGCGCCGCCGGGCATCCGGGCGCAGCTGTCGGGCAGGGCGCGGAGGGTGGTGAGGGCGCGGGGCGCGGGCAGGGCCGGGAGGGCGACGAGGGCGGGCGGGGCGGGCAGGGCGGTGAAGGCGGCGGGGCAGCACTCGTCGGGGTGGTCGCGCAGGTCGGCGAGGAGTGCGGTGAGCAGCAGCGGGTTGCCGCCGGTGGCGCGGACGCAGTCGTCGGCGAGGGCGGGCGGGGCGCCGAGGCCGAGGTGGAGTTCGGCGAGCCGGGTGGCGGCGGTGGTGTCGAGGGGGTCGAGCCGGGTGGTGTCGGCCAGTCCGGGGGGCAGGCCGCGGCCGAAGCGGGCGGGCGGGCTGCCGAGGGCGCTCTGGCGGCGTTCGGTGGCCAGCAGGAGGACGGGCAGCCGGTCGATCCGGCGGGCGAGCTGGAGCAGCCAGTCCCGGGAGGCCCGGTCGGCGAGGTGGATGTCGTCGACGGCGAGCAGGACGGGGCTGTGGGCGGCGTGCAGGCGCAGCAGGGCCCAGAGGTCGGTGTCGGTGTCGGGGGCGGTGCGGCCGGTCCCGGGGGGCGGTGTGCCCTGGCCGGGGGCGGCCTCGAACAGCTGGCGGGCGGCGGCGTAGGGGGTGGTGGCCTCGTCGACGGAGCAGCGGGCCCACAGCACGGTGGTGCCGTGCGCGGCCTCGCGGCGGGCGGCTTCGGCGAGCAGGGCGCTGCGGCCGGTCCCGGCGGCGCCGGTGACCAGCAGGACGCCGCCGGTGCCGGTCCGGGCGCGGGTGGCGAGGGCGGCGATCCGGCGCAGCTGGGGGTCGCGGGCCGCGAGGTGCGGTGGTGCGGCGACGGTCCGGTCCTGCTGGTGTCGGCGCGTCCTGACGGTACTCATCTGCTTCCCTCCCGCGACGCCCGCCGATGACCGGACGGGCACTTTTCCCCGTTGTGCAGGGAAACGGCTTGACGCCGTGTCAGCGGCTCGGTTACAGCTGTGATTCTCGTCGCACCCCTTTCGGAGCCGCTCCGCACCCACCCCCGCCCGATCCGTCCGGCTGCCCTCCGCGCCCCGCACCGCCCCCGCCCGGGCCGGGGCCGCGCCCGTCGTGCGCGTGTCCGCACGGCGCTGCGCTGCTCCGTTGCCGCCGGGTGGCCGATCTCGTGGTGGACCACGATGGCCGTGGCCGCCCGTGGCGGGGACCATGGAGCCTACCGGGGGGCCGTCGTCGTTCCCGCATCGCACGCCGCACGCCTGTGCCCGCCGGGCCCTGCAAGGGCCTGGGCGCGGCGCACCGCCGTCCGGCCGCGAGCCGGGGATTCTCCAGGAGGGGGCCAGCTTGACTGTCCTGCACACCGACCACGAACGCCGGGCCGTGCCCAGGCACGCTCCCGCGTCGGCGGGCCAGCGGATGGTGCCGCCGCAGCGTCCGATGTCCGCCCGGCACGTCGCCCCGTCCGCCGCTCCCCCGTCCAGCGGTGGCCGGACCAGCGTCGTCGTCCAGGCCGCGGACCCGATCTCGCGGGCCGGGGCGGAGGCGCAGCTGCGCCGTCACCCGGGGCTGGAGCTGTTGGATCCGGCGCCGGGTGCGCCGACCACACCGGGGGCGGTCACCGTGCTGCTGGCCGAGTCGGCGGACGCCGCCGTGATGGCGAACCTGCGGCGGCTGGTGCGCGGTGCCGAGCAGCGGGTGGTGCTGGTCGTCGAGCGGATGCGCGAGGCCGAGCTGCTGGAGGCGGTGGAGTGCGGCGTGGCCGCGATCATCTGGCGCCGGGAGGCCACCGCCGAGCGGCTGGGCCGGGCGGTGCTGGCGGCGGCCCGGGGTGACGGTGATCTGCCGGCGGACCTGCTGGGGCGGCTGATCAGCCAGGTGGGCCGGTTGCAGCGGAGCGTCCAGGGGATGCCGGGCCATGCGCCGTCGGGGCTGTCCGAGCGGGAGTCGGACGTGCTGCGGCTGGTCGCCGAGGGCTGGGACACGGGTGAGATCGCGGCCCGGTTGTCGTACTCCGAGCGCACGGTCAAGAACGTCCTGCACGGGTTGACGACCCGGCTGCAGTTGCGCAATCGGGCCCACGCGGTCGCCCACGCGGTCCGCGAGGGGTACATCTAGGCCCCGCGCCCGTCCTTCGGCCACCCGCCCGCCGCGTCCCGTCCGCCGGCGCGGCGGGTGGCCGCTTTTCCGGCCGCGGCGGGTGACCTGTTCCGCGGCCGCGGCGGGTACGGTGCGCGATGCCGGTGCGGCGGCGTCACGAACGAGTCGCCAAGATCTCACCTGCTGGAAACGTTTCGGGGCTACCCATCGGCCGGGTCGCGCGGCACACTTCTACGCGCGTACCTCTACGCGCGTCACCACACCTGACGACCCATTCGCCGTCCCCACCCGGGAGAGCCGTCCATGCCTCTGAACCGTCGTGACTTCGTCGCCCGGTCCGCCGCCACCGCCGCCGGCGCCGCCCTGGCCGGCGGCGCCGGCCTCGTCGCCGCCACGCCCGCCGCAGCGGCGGGCCCGGACGAGGCCCGCGCCAAGGGGCGGGCCAAGAAGCAGGCCTTCACCGTCATGGGCACCACCGACCTGCACGGCCGGGTGCTCAACTGGGACTACTTCACCGACGCGGTCTACGCCGACAAGGCGCACAACGAGGTCGGTCTCGCCAAGATCTCCACGCTGGCCAAGCAGGTCCGCGAGGAGAAGGGCTGGGACCGCACCCTGCTGATCGACGCCGGCGACACCATCCAGGGCACCCAGCTGACCTACTACTACGCCCGGGTCGACCCGATCGCCACCGAGGCCGACACCGCGCCCGAGCACCCGATGGCGCTCGCCATGAACACCATGGAGTACACGGCCGCGGCGCTCGGCAACCACGAGTTCAACTACGGCATCGACACCCTGCGCGCCTACGAGGAGCAGCTGGACTTCCCGCTGCTGGGCGCCAACGCGCTGAACGCCCGCACCGACAAGCCGGCCTTCCCGCCGTACGTGATCCGCAAGCTGCGGCTGGGCAACGGCCCGGCCCTCAAGGTCGGCATCCTGGGCCTGACCAACCCGGGCATCGCGATCTGGGACAAGGCGAACGTCGCCGGCAAGATGACCTTCCCCGGCATCGTGGAGACCGCGAAGATCTGGGTGCCCAAGGTCCGCGCGGCCGGCGCGGACGTCGTCGTGGTGGCCTGCCACTCCGGCATGGACGAGGCCACCTCCTACGGCGACCAGCTGCCGTGGGCGGAGAACGCCTCGGTCGCGCTGGCCGAGCAGGTCGCGGGCATCGACGCCGTCCTGGTGGGCCACGCGCACAAGGAGATCCCGCAGCGGCTGGTCGTCAACAAGGAGACCGGCCGGACGGTCGTGCTCTCCGAGCCGCTCTGCTGGGGCCAGCGGCTGACCTGCTTCGACTTCGAGGTGGAGCTGGACAACGGCGCCTGGAAGGTGGTCTCGCTCTCCTCCCGGGTGCTGAACTCCAACACCGTCCCGGAGGACCCGGAGATCGTCGGCCTGATGACCGACCAGCACAAGAAGGTGGTCGAGTACGTCAACCAGGTCATCGGCACCGCGAAGATCGAGCTGTCGATCGCCGAGGCGCCGTTCCGGGACGTCCCGATCATCGACCTGATCGGCCGCGTCCAGGCCGACGTGGTCAAGGAGGCGCTGGCCGGCGGCCAGTACGCCAAGCTGCCGGTGCTCGCGCAGGCCGCGCCCTTCAACCGCACCGCCGTGATCCCGTCCGGCCAGGTCAAGCTGCGCGACGCGGCGGGCCTGTACATCTACGAGAACACCCTGGAGGCCCGCATCCTGACGGGTGCCCAGCTCAAGGACTACCTGGAGTTCTCGGCCCGGTACTACAACCAGCTCGCCCCGGACGCGCCGGTCGACAAGGCCACCCTGACCAACGCGCAGAACACCCCGGACTACAACTACGACTCGGTGTACGGCCTGGGCTACGACATCGACATCGCCCAGCCGGCCGGCTCGCGGATCGTCAACCTCACCTTCGAGGGCAAGCCGGTCGACCCCGCCGCCCAGTTCGTCCTCGCGGTGAACAACTACCGTGCCAACGGCGGCGGCAACTTCCCGCACGTCGCGGCCGCCCCGAAGGTGTGGGCCAACTCGGACGAGATCCGCAACGCGATGATCGCCTGGGTGAAGGCCCGGGGCGTCATCGACCCGGCCGACTTCGCCGCCGAGTCCTGGCGCCTGGTCCGGGCCGGCCGCCCGGTGTTCTGACCCCGCCCGCCCCACGACCGCCGCGACCGCCCCGCCGCCCCTTCCCCGGTGGCGGGGCGCCCGCGTCCGGCCCGGCGGGCCCGTCGCGGTGGGAGGATGGCGGCATGACCGAGTTCCGTGTCCCCGAACGACATGCCCAGCTCCTGGCGTACGCGCAGGGCCTGACTCCGCCGTCGGGGTGGAAGATCGAGATCTCCGGCGACGAGATCATCATGATGGCGGGCCCGTCGGTGATCCACCAACGCAACCTGCTGATCGTCCGGGAGCAGTTCGACGCGCACCGGCCGTCCGACCTGATGCCCAGCGAGAACACCGACCTCGCCTCGCCGAACGTCGGCAAGCTGCGCAATCCGGACCTCACCTACATCCCGGTCTCGGTGGTCGAGCTCGGCGGCAACGACGTGCCGGCAGAGCTGGCGGCGATCGCGGTCGAGATCGTCTCGCCCTCGAATCCGGAGAACGACCTGGTCGGCAAGGTCCGCGACTACCCGCTGATGCAGATCCCGCTATACCTGGTGATCGACCCGCGCGACGGCACGCTCACCCTCCACTCCGAACCCGGCAACGGCGTCTACCGCCGCCGGTGGAGCGGCGGGTTCGGCGACCGGGTGCCCGTCCCGGAGCCGTTCGCCTTCGAGCTCACCACCACCGAGCTGATCCGCTACCCCCGCTGAGCCCGGGCGCCCGCGCGGCGGGTTGGGCCCCCGCCACCGGTGGTCCGGGTGGCGGGGCGCCCGCGTCCGGCCCGGCGGGCCCGAGGGGTCAGAACGGGAAGCGGCTGCGCCCGTGCTGGATGGAGATCCACTTCACCGTGGTGAAGGCGTCCACCGTGGACTCGCCGTTGAGGCGGCCCACCCCGGAGTTCTTCTCGCCGCCGAACGGCACCACGGCCTCGTCGGCGATGGTCCCGTCGTTGACGTGGATCATGCCGGTCTCGATCCGCTGCGCCACCCGCACACCGCGCTCCACGTCCGCCGTGTGCACGGCGCCGCTGAGCCCGAAGGGGGTGTCGTTGGCGATCCGGACCGCCTCGTCCTCACCGTCGAACGGCACCACCAGGACGACCGGGCCGAAGAGTTCGCGCTGCAGGATCGGCGCGCCGGCCGGCAGGCCGCCGAGCACGACCGGGTCCATCAGGCTGCCGTTGGTCTCACCGCGCAGCAGGGCGGTGGCCCCGCCGGCGATCGCCTGGTCGACCTGGGCGGTGATGGCGTCGGCCTGCACCGGGTTGATCAGCGGGCCGATCTGGGTGGCCGGGTCCTTCGGGTCGCCGACCCGCAGCGTGGCGACCTTGCGGACGAACCGCTCGGTGAACTCCGCCTCGACGCTGCGGTCGACCAGCACCCGGTTGGCCGCCATGCAGACCTGGCCCTGGTGGGCGAAGCGGCTGAACACCGCGGCGTCGACCGCGTAGTCCAGGTCGGCGTCGTCGAGCACGATCAGCGCGCTGTTGCCGCCGAGCTCCAGCACCGTGCGCTTGAAGTGCGAGGCGGCGACGGTGGCGACGTGCCGGCCGACCTTGTCCGAGCCGGTGAAGGAGATCACCTTGGGGACGGGGTGCTCGATGAAGGCGTCCCCGATCTCGGCGATGTCGGTGATGACGACGTTCAGCAGACCGGCCGGCAGGCCCGCCTCCTCGAAGATCCTGGCGATCAGCGTGCCGCCGACCACCGGGGTCTCCTGGTGCGGCTTGAGCACCACGCCGTTGCCGAGCGCGAGGGCCGGCGCGACCGCCTTCAGCGACAGGAACAGCGGGAAGTTGAACGGACTGATCACACCGACCACCCCGACCGGGAGGCGGTACAGGCGGTTCTCCTTGCCCTCCACCGGCGAGGGCAGCAGCCGGCCCTCGGCGCGCAGCGACAGCTGCATCGACTCGCGCAGCATGTCCTTGGTGAGGGAGAGTTCGAACCCGGCCTTGAGGGCGGTGCCGCCCAGCTCGGCCATGATCGCCTCGGTGATCTCCGCCTCGCGCTCCTCGACGATGCGCAGCGCGCGCTCGAAGACCAGCCGGCGCGCGTAGGGGTTGGTGGCGGCCCACTCCTTCTGCGCCCGCTCGGCCGCGCGGTACGCCCGGTCGACCTCCTCGACGGTGGCGACGGTGATGGTGGCGAGCTTGTCGCCGGTGTAGGGGTCGACGTCGACGATGTCCCAGGAGCCGCTGCCGGTCCGCCACTCGCCGTCGATGTACTGCAGCGCCAACTCGGAAAGGTACGACATCTGATCCCTCTCGTGCTGATTCGGGAAAGCTGCGGGAAAGCCCGCAGGCTCTCCTCGATCAGATCTGATCAGGGCTCATCGTACTGACGCCTCACAGTTCCTGGCGTACGGAGCGAAGAAGTTCCCGGGTCAGCTCGGGGGTGAGGCTGTCGGCCGCCAGACCGTCCGCCGCGCCGGAGTACTCGGCCACCTCGGCGGGCTTGTCCAGGTAGAGCGCGGTGGTGAACTGCTCCAGGTAGACGACGTCCGCGAGCTCCGGTTCGGCGAAGCTCAGTACCGAGAAGGCGCCGCCCTCGGCGCGCAGCCCGCCGAAGCGCAGCGGCATCACCTGGAGGACGACGTTGGGCAGTTCGGTCAGCTCCAGCAGCCGGTCGATCTGCGCCCGCATCAGCTCGGGCCCGCCCCAGGGGCGGCGCAGTGCGGCCTCGTCCAGGACGGCGAGCAGTCGCGGCGCCCGGTCGGCGGTGAGCACCCGCTGGCGTTTCAGCCGGACCTCGACCCGCCGCTCGACCTCGTCGGCCTCGGTGACGTGGCCGCCGTGGGTGATCACCGCCCGCGCGTAGTCGGCGGTCTGCAGCAGCCCGTGGACGAACTGCACCTCGTAGCTGCGGATCTCGGTGGCGGCCTCCTCCAGGCCGAGGTAGGTCTGGAACCAGCCCGGCAGCACGTCGCCGTAACCGTGCCACCAGGACGTCGCGTTGGCGTCGCGGACCAGCCCGAGCACCGAGGCCCGCTCCTGCTCGGCCTCGACCCCGTACAGCGTGAGCAGGTCGGCGACGTCGCGCTCCTTGAAGCCGACCCGGCCGAGTTCCATCCGGCTGATCTTCGACTCGGAGGCGCGGATCGAGTACCCGGCCTCCTCCCGGCTGACGCCTCTGGCCTCCCGCAGCCTTCGCAGTTGGGACCCCAGTAGCAGGCGCCGTACCGTGGCACCTCCGCCTGCCTGAGTCATGCTCATCGCGTCACCCTCCGCACGTCGCGCAGCCCCCCGGCCGTCGGCCGCAGTCTGCCATCTGACACGGACAAACAACAGTCCGTCAGCGATCGCGTTCCAGGCGTAGCAGCCCGGGTACCGCGGCCAGGCTCAGGACCAGCAGGAACAGCCACGGCCAGGCGGCGCCGCGCCCCAGCAGCAGGGTGAGCAGGGCGGGAGCGACGGCCTGGCCGATGTTCCAGGACAGTTGGTAGACCGCCAGGTAGCGGCCGCGCAGCCCGGGGTCGGCGAGCGAGACGCTGAGCTCCTCCCGGAAGGGGGTGGCCATGGTCTCGGCGAGGTTGTAGAGGAACATCGCGGCGTGGAGCGCGGCGAGGACGGCCCAGCCGGGGGCGGCGGCCACCAGGGCGAAGGCGCCGAAGGCGAGGGCGTTGAGGAGCGAGGCGGCGGCGAGCACCCTGGTCGGCCGGAACCGCTCCAGCCGCCCGGCCACCAGGTTGCCGGTGAGGACGACCTGGAGGCCGTTGAGCACCAGCAGCGAACCGGCCACCCAGGCCTCGCGGTGCAGGCCCTCGGTGAGGTAGACGGCGAGCAGCATGCTCAGGATCATCGAGCCGAAGACGAAGGTGAGGTTGACGGCGACCAGCAGCAGGTACCGGCGGTCGCGCAGCACCGCGCGGTAGCCGCCCGCCTCCTCGGCCGGGGCCGCCACCTCCGCCGGCGCGACCGCCGGGGCCGGCCGCCAGGTGGCCAGCAGGACGGTCGCGACGACGTAGCTGACGCCGTTGAGCGCCACCAGCAGCCGCAGGCTCCCGGTGCCGCCGCCGGCCACCAGGAGGGCGCCCAGCGCCCCGCCGAGGGGGAGACCTCCGGCGCCACCGTGCCCGACGGCCTGGCCCGGGTGATCGGGCGAACCAGGGCCCGGCTGCTCGCCGAACTCGACGCACCCGCCTCGACCACCGAACTCGCCGCCCGGACCGGCCTGTCGGCCGCCAACGTGTCGCACCACCTCACGGCCCTGCGCGGAGCGGGCCTGGCCGCCCGCCACCGCGCCGGCCGCACCGTCCTCTACCTGCGCACCGAGGCCGCGGAACTGCTGCTGCGCGGCTGAGCCCCGAGAACCGCCGCCGCGCGGCTGAGGCACGAAGACCGCCGCGCGGCCGGGGCCCGGAACCGCCGCGGCCCCCGGCCCGTCCAAGCGCCATGCGCCGACGCCGCCCGAGCTCCGCCGCCCTGCTGCTCACCGTGCTGGCCCTCACGGCCCTGGTGTTCGCCGTCCTGACGGTCACCGCCGAGGGGAACGACCGGGGGCTGCCGCCCCGGCCCGGCGATCCGGGCCTCCCCCGCCCCACCGTCACGATCGCCCCGGCGACGCCCCGGGTCTGAACCGCCACCGCGGCGGGCGCACGAAAGCGGCACCTGCCCTCAACTTGGTCGGGGAGAGGGCAGGCGCCGTGGGACCGCGTTTGGCCCGGCGACACTGGCGGGAGGAGCGGCTCGTACTCCCGGCGATGCGGTGCCGGGCGCTCTGGGGGTGGACGGGTCCACCGGCGGGAGTGGCCGCCGGCGGTCCGGCCGGGGTCAGACCACCAGCGGGCGGTCCGTCGGGCGAATCGGGGCGGGCAGCGGGGTCTTGCCGCCCAGGTACTTGTCCACCGCGGCGGCGGCCGAACGGCCCTCCGCGATGGCCCAGACGATCAGCGACTGGCCACGACCGGCGTCCCCGCAGACGTAGACGCCATCGACATTGGTGGCGAACTTCCCGTCCCGGGCCACATTACCCCGAGCGTCCAGGTCGACGCCAAGCTGCTCGACCAGGCCGTTCTTCACGTCCGTGCCGGTGAAGCCCATGGCCAGGGTGACCAGCTGGGCCGGGATCGCCCGCTCGGTGCCGGGGACCGGCTCGAAGCGGCCGTCCCGGAACTCGACCTCGACCAGGTGCAGCTCCTGGACGTTGCCGTCCTCGTCGCCCGTGAAGTGGGTGGTGTTGACGGCGTAGACCCGCTCGCCGCCCTCTTCGTGGGCCGAGGTGACCTTGTAGGTCATCGGCATGGTCGGCCAGGGCTGGTGGCCGGGGCGCTCGTCGCTGGGGCGCGGCATGATCTCCAGCTGGGTGACCGAGGCCGCCCCCTGGCGCAGCGCGGTGCCGAGGCAGTCCGCGCCGGTGTCGCCGCCGCCGATGACGATGACGTGCTTGCCCTTGGCGCTGATCGGCGAGTCGACGAAGTCGCCCTCCTGCACCTTGTTGGCCAGCGGCAGGTACTCCATCGCCTGGTGGATGCCCTTGAGCTCGCGCCCGGGCACCGGCAGGTCGCGGGCGGTCGTCGCACCGGCGGCCACGACCACCGCGTCGAAGCGCTCGCGCAGCTGCTGGCCGGTGATGTCCTCGCCCACGTGGACGCCGGTGCGGAACCGGGTACCCTCCGCCCGCATCTGCTCGATGCGGCGGTTGATGTGGCGCTTCTCCATCTTGAACTCGGGGATGCCGTAGCGCAGCAGGCCGCCGACGCGGTCGGCGCGCTCGTACACCACCACGGTGTGCCCGGCCCGGGTGAGCTGCTGGGCGACGGCCAGGCCGGCCGGGCCGGAGCCCACCACGGCGACCGTCTTGCCGGAGAGCCGCTCGGGGATCTGCGGCGTGACGCCGCCCCGGTCCCAGGCCTTGTCGATGATGGTGACCTCGACGTTCTTGATGGTCACCGCGTCCTGGTTGATGCCCAGCACGCACGCGGACTCGCAGGGAGCCGGGCAGAGCCGCCCGGTGAACTCCGGGAAGTTGTTGGTCGCGTGCAGCCGCTCGATCGCGCCGACGAAGTCGTCCCGGTAGGCCAGGTCGTTCCACTCGGGGATGAGGTTCCCGAGCGGGCAGCCGTTGTGGCAGAACGGGATGCCGCAGTCCATGCAGCGGCCGGCCTGCTTGCTGATGATCGGCAGGAGGCTGCGTTCGACGTAGACCTCGTTCCAGTCCCGCAAACGGACGTCCACGGGCCGGCGCTCGGCCAGCTGCTTGCCGGTGGTCAGGAAGCCCTTGGGGTCAGCCACGTGCCGCCTCCATCATCTTGCGAGTGGTCTCGGACTCGGAGAGTCCATCGCGCTCAGCGGCGTCCTTGGCGGCGAGCACAGCCTTGTAGTCGGTCGGCATGATCGTGGAGAAGCGGGAGACCCCGCTGCCCCAGTCGGCCAGGAGCTCGGCGGCGACGGTGGAGCCGGTCTCCTCGTAGTGCTGCTGCACGGTCTCCCGCAGCCATTCGCGGTCGGCGGCGCTGGGGGCCTCGATGCCCACCATGCCGTCGTTGACGTTCGCGGGCCGCAGGTCCAGCACGTAGGCGACGCCGCCGGACATGCCCGCCGCCAGGTTGCGCCCGGTCTCGCCGAGGATGACGACCCGGCCGCCGGTCATGTACTCCAGACCGTGGTCGCCGACGCCCTCCACCACCAGGGTGGCACCGGAGTTGCGGACGGCGAAGCGCTCGCCGGCCTTGCCGCGCAGGTGCACGCGGCCGCTGGTGGCGCCGTAGCCGATGGTGTTGCCGGCGATCACGTGGCTCTGCGCGTCGGCGCCGATCGCGGCCGCCTCGCGGGCCGGGCGGACGATCACCACGCCGCCGGAGAGGCCCTTGCCGACGTAGTCGTTGGCGTCGCCCTCCAGGCGCAGCGTGATGCCCTTCGGCAGGAAGGCGCCGAACGACTGCCCGGCCGAGCCGGTGAAGGTGACGTCGATGGTCCCCTCCGGCAGGCCCTCGCCGCGGTACCGCTTGGTCACCTCGTGGCCGAGCATGGTGCCGACCGTGCGGTTGACGTTGCGGATCGGCAGCTGGATGCGGACGGCGTCGCCGCGCTCCAGGGCGTCCTGGGCGAGGTCGATCAGCTGGTTGTCCAGCGCCTTGTCGAGCGCGTGGTCCTGCGTGGTGGTGCGGTGCAGGGCCGCGCCCTCGGGCAGCTCGGGGACGTGGAACAGCGGCGCCAGGTCGAGCCCGGCGGCCTTCCAGTGCTCGATCGCGGCCTGGGCGTTGATGTGCTCGGCGTGGCCGACCGCTTCCTCGATCGTGCGGAAGCCCAGCTCGGCGAGGATCTCGCGGACCTCCTCGGCGATGAACTCGAAGAAGTTGACGACGAACTCGGGCTTGCCGGAGAAGCGCTCGCGCAGCACCGGGTTCTGGGTGGCGACGCCGACCGGGCAGGTGTCCAGGTGGCAGACGCGCATCATGATGCAGCCGGAGACGACCAGCGGGGCGGTGGCGAAGCCGAACTCCTCGGCGCCCAGCAGCGCGGCGATGACGACGTCGCGGCCGGTCTTCAGCTGGCCGTCGGTCTGCACCACGATGCGGTCGCGCAGGCCGTTGAGCAGCAGGGTCTGCTGGGTCTCGGCGAGGCCGAGCTCCCAGGGACCGCCCGCGTGCTTGAGCGAGGTGAGCGGCGAGGCGCCGGTGCCGCCGTCGTGGCCGGAGACCAGCACGACGTCCGCGTGCGCCTTGGAGACGCCGGCCGCGACCGTGCCGACGCCGACCTCGGAGACCAGCTTCACGTGGATGCGGGCCGCCGGGTTGGCGTTCTTGAGGTCGTGGATCAGCTGGGCGAGGTCCTCGATGGAGTAGATGTCGTGGTGCGGCGGCGGGGAGATCAGGCCGACACCCGGGGTGGAGTGCCGGGTCTTGGCGACCCACGGGTAGACCTTGTGGCCGGGCAGCTGGCCGCCCTCGCCGGGCTTGGCGCCCTGGGCCATCTTGATCTGGATGTCGTCCGCGTTGACCAGGTACTCGGAGGTGACGCCGAACCGGCCGGAGGCGACCTGCTTGATCGCCGAGCGGCGCTCGGGGTCGTAGAGGCGGTCCGGGTCCTCGCCGCCCTCACCGGTGTTGGACTTGCCGCCGAGCCGGTTCATCGCGATGGCCAGCGTCTCGTGCGCCTCCAGCGAGATGGAGCCGTAGGACATGGCACCGGTGGAGAAGCGCTTGACGATCTCGGAGACCGGCTCGACCTCGTCGACGGAGATCGGGGTGCGGCCGAGGGTGTCGAGGCGGAACAGGCCGCGCAGCGTCATCAGGCGCTCGGACTGCTCGTTCACCCGGTCGGTGTACTGCTTGAAGATGTCGTACCGGCGGTTGCGGGTGGAGTGCTGCAGCCGGAAGACGGTGTCCGGGTCGAACAGGTGCGGCTCGCCCTCGCGGCGCCACTGGTACTCGCCGCCGATCTCCAGCGCGCGGTGCGCGGCGGGGATGCCGGAGGCGGGGTACGCCTTGGCGTGGCGGGCGGCCACCTCCTTGGCGATCTCGTCGAGGCCGATGCCGCCGAGCTTGGTGGTGGTGCCCGCGAAGTAGGCGCCGACCAGCTCCTGGGAGAGGCCGATCGCCTCGAAGACCTGCGCGCCGCGGTAGGAGGCGACGGTGGAGATGCCCATCTTGGACATGACCTTGAGCACGCCCTTGCCGAGCGCCTTGATCAGGTTCTTGATGGCCCGCTCGGGCTCGACGCCCTCGATGAAGACTCCCTGGGCGACGAGGTCCTCGACGGACTCCATGGCCAGGTACGGGTTGACCGCGCCGGCGCCGTAGCCGATCAGCAGCGCGACGTGGTGCACCTCGCGGACGTCGCCGGCCTCGACCAGCAGCGACACCTGGGTGCGCTGCTTGGTGCGGATCAGGTGGTGGTGGATCGCGGAGGTGAGCAGCAGCGAGGGGATCGGCGCGTGCTCGGCGTCCGAGTGCCGGTCCGAGAGCACCACGATCCGGGCGCCGTCGGCGATCGCGGCGTCGGCCTCGGCGGCGATCTCGGCCAGCCGCGCGGCCAGGCCCTCGCCGCCGGTGGCGACCTTGTACAGGCCGGAGAGCGTGACGGCCTTGAGGCCGGGCTGGTCCCCGTCGTGGTTGATGTGGACGAGCTTGGCCAGCTCGTCGTTGTCGATCACCGGGAAGGTGATGCCGACCGAGCGGCAGGAGGCGGCCTCGGCGGTCAGCAGGTTGCCCTCGGGGCCGAGGTTGCTCAGCAGCGAGGTGACGAGCTCCTCGCGGATGGCGTCCAGCGGCGGGTTGGTGACCTGCGCGAAGAGCTGCACGAAGTAGTCGAACAGCAGCCGCGGCTTCTCGGAGAGCGCCGCGATCGGGCTGTCGGTGCCCATCGAGCCGAGCGCCTCGCCACCGGTGCGGGCCATCGGCGCGAGGATGACCCGCAGCTCCTCCTCGGTGTACCCGAAGGTCTGCTGACGGCGGGTCACCGACGCGTGGGTGTGCGCGATGTGCTCGCGCTCGGGCAGCTTGGCGAGCTGGATCTGGCCGCCGTCGACCCACTCCGCGTAGGGGTGCTCGGACGCCAGCGCGGACTTGATCTCCTCGTCCTCGACGATGCGGTGCTCCGCGGTGTCGATGAGGAACATCTTGCCGGGCTGCAGCCGGCCCTTGCGGGCGACCTTCTCCTGCTCGATGTCGAGCACGCCGACCTCGGAGGAGAGGACGACCAGGCCGTCCTCGGTGATCCAGTAACGGGCCGGGCGCAGGCCGTTGCGGTCCAGCACGGCGCCGATCTGGGTGCCGTCGGTGAAGGTGACGCAGGCCGGGCCGTCCCAGGGCTCCATCAGGTTGGAGTGGTACTGGTAGAACGCGCGGCGGGCCGGCTCCATGGTGGCGTGGTTCTCCCACGCCTCCGGGATCATCATCAGCACCGAGTGCGGCAGCGAGCGTCCGCCGAGGTGGAGCAGCTCCAGGACCTCGTCGAAGGAGGCCGAGTCGGAGTGGTCCGGGGTGCAGATCGGGAAGATCCGGTCGAGCCCCTGCCCGTTCTTGTTGGCCGGGATGAGGTCGGTGGCGAGCTGGGACTCGCGGGCGGTCATCCAGTTCCGGTTGCCCTTGACCGTGTTGATCTCGCCGTTGTGCGCGACGAAGCGGTACGGGTGGGCGAGCGGCCAGCTCGGGAAGGTGTTGGTGGAGAAGCGCGAGTGCACCAGGCCGAGCGCGGAGGCGTAGAGCCGGTCCGACAGGTCGGGGAAGAAGGGCTCCAGCTGGCCGGTGGTCAGCATGCCCTTGTAGACGATGGTGCGCGCGGAGAGCGACGGGAAGTACACGCCGGCCTCGCGCTCGGAGCGCTTGCGGACGACGAAGGCGAGCCGGTCGAGGGTGATGCCCGCGCTGCCGTCCTTGGCCAGGAACACCTGGCGGAAGCGCGGCATCACCGAGCGGGCGGTGGCGCCCAGCAGGTCGGGGGTGACCGGGACGTCGCGCCAGCCGAGGACGGTGAGGTCCTCCTCCGCGGCGATGGCCTCGATCTGCGCGACGGCGGTGGCGGCGGCCTCGTCCTCGTCGGGCAGGAAGGCGATGCCGACCGCGTAGGAGCCGGCCGCGGGCAGCTCGAAGGAGACCTTGGCGCGCAGGAAGGCGTCGGGGACCTGGGTCAGGATGCCCGCGCCGTCACCGGAGTCCGGCTCGGCGCCGGTGGCACCCCGGTGCTCCAGGTTGCGCAGGACGGTGAGCGCCTGCTCGACGATCTTGTGGTCGGCGATGCCGGTCAGCGTGGCGACGAAGCCGACGCCACAGGCGTCGTGCTCGTTCCTCGGGTCGTACAGGCCCTGAGCAGCAGGTCGCGCATCCGGAACGAGCGCGTACGGCGGGCGGGCGGCGCCGGCCTGGGGCTCGTTGGCGGAGTGCATGGATGCAGACAGCATCGGCTCTCCCGTCGTCGTCTTGAGCAATGAGCTTCGTGCAATAGGGACGACGTTGGCCCTCTGCGATTTCGTGCAGGTTACATGATGCCGGAGATCCCGAGAAGTGGAACATCTCGTCCATATGGCGGACATGACCCCAGGTCAGGGGCTATTACCGGCGAGTAGTGCGAGCGGGAGGAGTCGGTTTGCCGACTGCGCGCTCCTTCCAGTGTGCCCGTGCCGCGGAGGACCGAAACGGGACCGAAATCCCCCGTCGACAAGATCGCCACGAGCGCGCCTGCGATTCGATCCTCCGGGGCCGATCGGACCGAAGGAATCCTCGGACCGGCGGCTCTTCGGCCGATACTAGGACGACCGGGCATCCGGGCCCATGTGCGGAACGTCACGCGCTGCACAGCATAACCATGCAGCCTGCTGTAGCAATCGACGATTCCCCGCCCCGGCCGCCACAGCGCCCCGGCGGGCCCCGGTCAGCCGACCTGCCCGCCGATGAGCATGCCCAGCAGATACGTCACCGCGGCCGCCGCCCCGCCCAGCACCAGCTGCCGCAGCCCGCTGAACCACCAGGTCCGCGCCGTCACCCGGGCGACCACCGCACCGCAGAGGAAGAGGCCGCCCGTCGCGAGCAGCACCGCGGGCAGCAGCGAGGTCGCTCCCAGCAGGTACGGCAGCAGCGGCAGCAGCGCGCCGACCGCGAAGCAGACGAACGAGGACCCGGCCGCGACCCACGGCGAGGGCAGGTCGTTGGGGTCCACCCCCAGCTCCTCCCGGGCGTGGACCTCCAGGGTCCGCTCCGGATCCGCGGAGAGCTGCCGGGCCACCTCGCGCGCCAGCTCCGGATCGACCCCGCGCGAGGCGTAGAGCTCGGCCAGCTCGGCCAGCTCGCCCTGCGGGTTGCGGCGCAGCTCCAGCCGCTCGGCCTCGATCTCCGCCTGCACCAGCTCGCGCTGCGAGGCCACCGAGGTGTACTCCCCCGCCGCCATCGAGCAGGCACCGGCCGCCAGACCGGCGAGGCCGGTGATCACCACCGTGCCGCTGGAGGCCGCGCCCCCGACGACGCCGGTCATCAGCGCGAAGTTGGAGACCAGCCCGTCCATCGCACCGAACACCGCCGGCCGCAGCCAGCCGCCGTTCACATCGCGGTGGTGCCCTGCGGCGGGCACGCGGGGGTGTTGCCCGGCCTCGGGTTCAAGGGTGGTCACGCTCACGGTCCCGGGTCTCCGTCCGATCGTCCGACGACCCGAACGTAGTCCTTCCGGCCTGGGCACTTCCAGCAAAGTAAGGCTGTCCGAACACACCTCCGGCCGCCCTCCGCGGAAGTCGGGAGAACGGCCGGTGGCAGGGGAAAGAGCTGGTCAGGTGAGGTTCTTGGCGTCCTTGTCGGCACTCCCGGCGACGGACCGGGCCGACTCGCCGTCCACCTTTTTGTCCGAGGGGCGAGACGCCACCGGGCTGTCACCCGAGGAACCCGGAGCCTCCACGGGCTCGGCGGCGTCGGACGGGCCGGTCACGGTCGGGTCGATGGTCGCCGGGTCCTCCCGGCCGGGGTGCTTCTTGCCGACGATCACGAGGTAGACGACGGCGGAGATGAAGACCGCGATCGCCACCCAGTCGTTGAGCCGCAGCCCGAAGAAGGTGTGCGCCTCGTCGATCCGCAGCCACTCGGTCCAGAACCGGCCGACCGTGTACGCGGCCACGTACAGCGCGAAGGCCCGGCCGTGGCCGAGGGTGAACCGGCGGTCCGCCCAGATCACCAGCGCCGCGACGCCCACGCACCAGAGCGACTCGTAGAGGAAGGTCGGGTGGTAGATCCCGGTGACCACCTCGCCGTTGGGCAGCGTCTTGTCGATCTCCAGGCCCCACGGCAGCGTGGTCTCCCGGCCGTACAGCTCCTGGTTGAACCAGTTGCCCCAGCGGCCGAGCGCCTGGGCCAGCGCGATGCCCGGCGCGATGGCGTCGGCGTAGGCGGGCAGCGGCACGCCCCGGCGGCGGGCACCGATCCAGGCGCCGACCGCGCCGAACGCGATCGCACCCCAGATCCCGAGGCCGCCCTCCCAGATCTTGAAGGCGTTCCAGGGGTTCTTCCCCTCGCCGAAGTAGAGCTGGTTGTCGGTGATCACGTGGTAGAGCCGGCCGCCGACCAGGCCGAAGGGCACGGCCCAGACGGCGATGTCGCCGACCGTGTGCTTGCCGCCACCACGGGCGACCCAGCGCTTGCTGCCGAGCCAGACGGCGACGACGACACCGAGGATGATGCAGAAGGCGTAGGCGCGCAGCGGGATCGGTCCGATGTAGAGGACACCCCGCGACGGGCTGGGAATGTAGGCGATATCCATGGCAGCTCCGACGCTACAGGGTCGGCGGCCCGCCCCGGTCACCCCGCGGGTCACAGATCCCGAACAACAGGGTGCCGGGCGCCGGACGCCGGGCCGGACGCCGGACGCACCGCCACCCGCTCCGGACGGGGAGGGGCGGCGGGCGACCGGCCGGGGCCGGCCTCAGCCGGCGTTCGGCGACGGGTTGTTGCTCTCCGGCGCGGTGCCGGTCGGCGCCGGGGACTGCCCGTGCGAACCCGGTGTGCCCAGCTTCTTGCCCTGGTTGGCGGCGTCCACCCACGCGACCAGGTTCTGCGGGGTGATCTCCTCGTTGCCGTTCTTCGGGTAGATCGGCTGGCCGTTGAGCAGCACCGTCGGCGTCGACTTGTAGCTGGACTTGTCGAAGTCCTGCTGCACCGCGGAGACCCACCCGCCGTAGGTGTTGTCGTTGACGCAGGCCTCGAAGGCCGGCGTGGCCAGGCCGTCGACCTGCTTGGCGAGGTTGATCAGGGTGGCCTTGTCGCCGAAGGCGTCGTTGGTCTCGTCCGGCTGGTTGCGGTAGAGCACGTCGTGGTAGTCGCGGAAGTGCCCGGCCTGCTGGGCGCAGCCCAGCGCGTTGGCCCCGGCCTTGGAGCCCTTGCCGGGCACCGCCCGGTCGATGAACGAGACGATGTGGTAGTTGGTGTAGATCTTGCCCGCGTCTTCCAACTGGTCGATGGTGGAGGCGAATTCACGCTCGAAGGTGCCGCAGGCGGGGCAGCGCGGGTCCTCGTAGACGGTGAGCACGGCCGGGGCGTCGGCGGCGCCGACCGGGACGGCGAGGTTCTTGTCGCCGATGGTGCCGGCCGGTGCGGCGGTCGGGGTCTCCGGCTTGGAGCGCCCGTTCTGCACCACGACGCCGGTCACCACGGCGGCGGCGATCACCGCCAGCACCACACCGCCGATCACCAGCTTCTTCTTGCGCCGGCCGCGGGCCTCGTCGGCCGCCCGGTCCGCCAGCATCCGCTCGCGGGCGGTGCGCTTGCCTTCTCGGTTCTTCTCGCTCATCGCCTTGACATCCACTGTTCGCCTTGACATCCACTAGCGGGGAAAGGGGTGTGGGGATGGGTGCCCGCGGCCGCTCAGGCCGCCAGCCAGCCGTCCACCGAGAACTTGGTGCGGGGGCGCCAGATCAGCCAGCCGGCCAGGAGCAGGAACCCGGTGTCGCGCAGGATCTCCTGGAGGTACTCGGTCTGCGAGGCGTCCACCGCCCCGCCGCCGCCGAAGCAGCCGCAGTCGATCGAGATGCCGCGCGCCCAGGCCGAGGCGATCCCGGCGATGAAGGCGAGCAGCAGCAGCGCGGACACGCCCGCGACCAGCCGGACACCGAGCCCGATCACCAGCAGCAGCGCGAGCGCCAGCTCCAGGAAAGGCAGGGCGTAGCCGACCGGCTTGACCAGCGACTCGGGCAGGATCTCGTACGCGCGGACCGCCTGGGCCGCCTCCGCCGGATCGGCGATCTTGGCCAGTCCGGCCCAGCCCCAGACCACGGCGAGGCCGAGCCGGGCGGCGGTGCCGATCCACTCCGTCCAGGCCGGCCACGGACGCCGGGCCGCCGGCTCGGTCTGGCTGAGGTGCGCTGCCGGGCCGGCCATCGGGAAACCCCCCTCGGGAAACACGTTCACTTCCTGAGGAACCGTAAGGGATGAAGGGTGGTTCCTCCATATTCAGGAATTAAGCCGGATGAGTGACGTCTGATGGCGTTCTGTCCGAATGTGTTCTAGCGCCCGTTCGGGTCGCAGCCCGGCGGGCGCCCGGGGTCGTAGAGGTCCGGGCGGCTCTCGTGCGCCGAGCGCGTCGCCCGCGCCACCGCGTCCACCCGGGCCGCCTCGGCGCAGACGTACGCGTCCCGCTCGGCCCGCTCCGCCCCCCGCCTGGCCAGCGCGTGTCCCACCGCGGTGTCCGCCCCGACCGCCGCGGACAGGGCCAGCACGGCGGCCGCCGCCCGCAGCAGGACGGCTCGCTGCAGACCCGGCACCGGCGGACCCCTTCCGTTCGCTTCACGCCCCCGTACACGTGGTTCGTGCACTCGTCCCTCCACTCAACGCCGGTCAACCCCACCTGATGCGTCGGAGCCGCCTTGTTCACCCGTTCGGGTCCGGCCGGGCACGCCGACGGCCCGTCGCCCCCTCCGGAGGGGGCGACGGGCCGTCGGCGTCGGACGCGGGTGCCTACCGGCGGCGGACGCCCCGGGCCAGCTCGCCGGCCAGCTCGCGGACGGCGGCCAGCGCGGCCGGCTCGTCCCCGTCGGCGTCCAGGATCCGCTGGACGAAGGCCGAGCCGACGATCACGCCGTCCGCGAAGCCCGCCACCTCGGCGGCCTGGGCGGCGGTCGAGACGCCGAGGCCGACGCAGACCGGCAGGTCGGTGGTGGCCCTGGTCCGGGCGACCAGGTCCTCGGCGAGGTTGCCGACCTGCGCCCGGGTACCGGTCACCCCCATCACCGCGGCCGCGTAGACGAAGCCGGAGCCCGCCGCGGTGACCTCGGCGAGGCGCTTGTCCCTGCTGCTGGGGGCGACCACGAAGACGGTGTCGAGGCCGTGCTCGCCCGCCGCCTTGCGCCACTCCTCGGACTCCTCGACCGGCAGGTCCGGCAGGATGCAGCCGGCCCCGCCGGCGGCGGCCAGGTCGGCGGCGAAGCGCGCCGTGCCGTAGCGGTCGACCGGGTTCCAGTAGGTCATGACCAGCACCGCCGCCGCGGGGTGGGCGGTGGCCACCTCCTGGACGGTGCGCAGCACGTCCTTGATCTTCACCCCGGCCCGCAGCGCGATGTCGTCGGCGGTCTGGATGGTCGGGCCGTCCAGGACCGGGTCGGAGTGCGGCAGGCCGATCTCGACGACGTCGCAGCCGCCCTCGATCAGCGCGTTGACGGCGCGCACGCCGCCGTCGACGGTCGGGAAGCCGGCCGGCAGGTAGCCGATCAGCGCGGCGCGGTTCTCCGCCTTGGCCCCGGCCAGGACATCACTGAGCTTCGAAGCCATGGTCACTTACCCCCGTTGCCGGTGCCGTCGCCGGCGTTGCCGGCCGCCTTGCCACCGGTCTCGTCGTACAGGCCGAAGTACTCGGCCGCGGTGTGCATGTCCTTGTCGCCGCGCCCGGAGAGCGAGACCAGGATGGTGGCCTCCGGTCCGAGCTCGCGGCCCAGCTCCAGGGCGCCGGCCAGCGCGTGGGCGCTCTCGATGGCCGGGATGATGCCCTCGGTGCGGGACAGCAGCCGCAGGGCCTGCATGGCGGCGTCGTCGGTGACCGGGCGGTACTCGGCCCGGCCGGTGTCCTTCAGCCAGGCGTGCTCCGGGCCGACGCCCGGGTAGTCCAGACCGGCCGAGATGGAGTGCGACTCGATGGTCTGGCCGTCCTCGTCCTGCAGGACGTAGGTGCGCGAGCCGTGCAGCACCCCGGGGTCGCCCTTGGTGAGGGTGGCGGCGTGCTTCGGGGTCTCGGCGCCCTCGCCGGCCGCCTCGCAGCCGATCAGGCGCACCCCGGCGTCCGGGATGAACTCGTGGAAGATGCCCATCGCGTTGGAGCCGCCGCCGACGCAGGCGACCACGGCGTCCGGCAGCCGTCCGGTCCGCTCCAGCACCTGCTCGCGGGCCTCGACGCCGATGACCCGGTGGAAGTCGCGGACCATCATCGGGAACGGGTGCGGGCCGGCCACCGTGCCGAACAGGTAGTGGGTGGAGTCCACGTTGGCGACCCAGTCGCGGAACGCCTCGTTGATGGCGTCCTTGAGGGTGCGGCTGCCGGAGGTCACGGACACCACCTCGGCGCCGAGCATCCGCATCCGCGCCACGTTCAGCGCCTGGCGCTGGGTGTCGACCTCGCCCATGTAGATGGTGCAGTCGAAGCCGAACAGCGCGCAGGCGGTGGCGGTGGCCACGCCGTGCTGGCCGGCGCCGGTCTCGGCGATGATCCGGGTCTTGCCCATCCGCCGGGTCAGCAGGGCCTGGCCCAGCACGTTGTTGATCTTGTGCGAGCCGGTGTGGTTGAGGTCCTCGCGCTTGAGCAGGACGCGCGCGCCGCCCGCCTCGGCGGAGAAGCGGTGCACATCGGTCAGCGGGGAGGGGCGGCCGGTGTAGTCCTTCAGCAGCCCGTCCAGCTCGGCCGCGAAGGCCGGGTCGGCCTTGGCCTTCTCGTACTCGTCGGCGACCTGTTCGACGGCGGCGACCAGCGCCTCCGGGATGAAACGGCCCCCGTAGGCGCCGAAGTAACCGCGGGCGTCCGGCACCTCGGCGCCGGGCAGGTAGTCCTTCTCGGACATGGTGGAGTCCTTCTCGCAGATGACGGCAGTGACGTCGGAACGGCCTAGCGGCCGTGCGTCCTGCGCCATCGGCGGCCCTGCACCTGCCCGGGCTCGCAGCCGATCACGTAGCGCACCCGCCTGCCCAGCACCCGGCGTGCGGGCGCGCGGCAGCCGCGCGGGCGGCAACCGGGAGCGAGACGGGAGGCGAGTTTCATGGCGGCGGGATCAGTCCTTGTGCCGCAGGGCGGGGTGCGCACCGGCGGCGACCAGGTCGGCCACCGCGGCGCGCGGGTCCCGGCCGGTCACCAGGGTCTCGCCGACCAGCACCGCGTCGGCGCCCAGGTTGGCGTAGGAGATGACGTCCAGCGGGCCGCGCACACCGGACTCGGCGATCTTGACCACGTGGGACGGGATCGCGTGCACGATGTTGCCGAAGGTGTTGCGGTCCACCTCAAGGGTCTTGAGGTTGCGGGCGTTCACGCCGATGATCTTCGCACCGGCGTCCACCGCGCGGGCGATCTCCTCCTCGTCGTGCACCTCGACCAGCGGGGTGAGGCCGATCGACTCGGCACGCTCGATCAGCGACACCAGGGCCGGCTGGTCGAGCGCGGCGACGATCAGCAGCGCGAGGTCGGCGCCGTGCGCGCGGGCCTCCCAGAGCTGGTAGGCGGTGACGATGAAGTCCTTGCGCAGCAGCGGGGTGTCCACCGCGGCGCGGACGGCGTCCAGGTCCGCCAGCGAGCCGCCGAAGCGGCGCTGCTCGGTCAGCACGCTGATCGCCGCGGCACCGCCCGCCGCGTAGTCGGTCGCCAGGGCGGCCGGATCGGCGATGGCGGCCAGCGCTCCCTTGGACGGGCTGGAGCGCTTGACCTCGCAGATCACCCGCACCCCGTCGCCCTTGAGGGCGGCGACGCCGTCCTTGGCGTCCGGGGCCTTGGCGGCGAGCTCCTTGAGCTGGTCCAGTGAGACCTCGGCCTGCCGCTCGGCGAGGTCCTCGCGGACCCCTTCGATGATCGTGTCGAGCACACTCACGCGAGCGCCCCCATCAGTTCTGCTAGTTCTGCTAGCGAGGAGCCGGACGGCCAATGGGCCCGCCGGCCCTTCGATGGTATCGGCACCGGGGAGCGCGAGGCGCATCCACCCGGCGCGCGTCTCGCGGAACGGACGCCCCCCGACATGCCTCCCGACACGCCTCCCAACTGCGGCTTCACACCGTCCACACCGCGCCGGGGTCAGATCAGCGGCGGCGCCAGCCCCACGCCCACCGACAGGTTGCGCACCACCGTGAACACCAGGACCAGCAGCGCGACCAGCGCCCAGCGGCGGGCGCCCAGCGCGACCCGGGGCGCCGGTCCCCCGGTCAGCGCCGCCCACACCCAGCGCACCCAGAGCAGCGCCAGCACCGCGAAGAGCAGCACCGCGGCCGCGTTGTCGTGCAGCGCGCCGCTGAGGTCGCCGTGGGCGAGGGCGTGGACGCAGCGCAGGCCGCCGCAGCCCGGGCACCACCAGCCGGTGGCCGCCAGGAACGGGCAGGTCGGGTAGTGGCCGGGGGCGTTCGGGTCGACCACCGCGAGGTACACGGCGGGGACGGCCGCCGCGGCCAGGGCGGCCAGCGGCGGACCGAGCCGGCGCAGGACGGACGGCCGGGCGGAGACGAGGGGGGCGGCGTTCACGCCCACGATTGTGCCGGTACGACGCGCCCGCCGGGGGCACGAAACGGCCTCCGGCGGCGAAACGTTCCGGCCGGGACGACGAAACGGCGGGCGTGGCGCCCGCCGTTCGGTACCGCGCGGGGCTTCGTCAGGCGGCGGCGGCGACGGCGGCGGCCGCGGCGCGGTCCTCCACGGTCTCGACGTGCGGGCTGGGCTGCTTGCCCATGCCGGCCATCGACATGGCCTTGCCGATCACGCCGCCCAGCACGACGACCGCCAGGCCGCCCCAGACGACCGGCACCGACGGGAGGATCATCGCCACGCCCGCGATCGCGAAGCCGACGAAGGAGATGGTCACGCCGGTCCAGGCGGCGGGGTTGTGGCCGTGTGCTGCTGCCGACATCTGCGGTGCTCCTTGGTTCTCCGGGGCCCGGCCGGGCCCCGGCGGGCCCCTGGCGGGTTGACGTGTTCCATTGTGCCGGGCCACACACCGTCGGCCCAAAGGGGGTGCTCGTCTATCGGGTCACATCGGGGACGGGGCGGGGCGGGTCAGCCCGCGGTCGGGTCCTCGCCGCGGTCGAGCGCCTTCCAGAGGTCCGCCGGCGTCTCGGCCGCCTTCGCCGGCGCCGTCCGGGTGGGGGCGTCGTAGCGGCTGCCCATGGCCGGCCAGCTCCGCCCGTACCGGACGACCAGCAGCCCGGCCAGAGCCAGCAGCAGCCCGCCGACCAGGGCCACCCAGGGCCAGCCGGTGTGGCCGACCTCGGTGGCGGTGGTGCCGGAGAGCGCCAGCTTGCGGGCCGCCTCGCCGTCCAGCGCGGCGCTGTCGCCCGCCCCCGCGGCCGCGGTCGCCGCCGCGCCGAGGCCGGCCAGCAGGGTGAGCAGGCCGACGGCGATCCGGCCGGCGCCGCGCACCGCGAACACCGCCAGCGCCGCCGCCATCGCCACCAGGGCCAGCCCGCCGGGCAGTTCGGAGATCCGGCTGCCGGTGACGGACACCTCCAGGGTGCCGGCCACGCCGTCGGCCCAGACCCGGCCGACGGCGGTCAGCACCAGCACCGCGCCCAGCACGGTCAGCAGCAGCATCAGGCCGAGCGTGCGGCGCCCCGACCTGGCGGGGGCGGCGGATACGGCTTCGGCACGCGACTGGGTAGGAACGCTCACCCGTCCACTATCCCCCGGCCGCCGCCCGGCTCCGCACCCGGGGTCGGCGACTCGACCGGAAAGTCGTCGGTCCGCAGCACCAGGGTCCGCCCCGCCAGCGGCAGGAACAGGTCGTTGCCGAACGGCACCCGCTCCGCCTCCTGGTACGTCCCGGCCGGCTGCGGCGCGCTGTACACCGTGCAGACCGCCTCCGCCGGGTCCACCAGCACGTACAGCGGGATCCCGCACTCCGCGTAGAAGCGGTGCTTGCGCACGAAGTCCTCGTCCTGCTGACCGCGCGGGACGGCCTCCAGCACCGCCTCCAGGTCGCGCCAGCCGTACCGGCCCCCGGCCCCGGGGCGCGCGCCCGGGGCGACCAGGGCCACGTCCGGCGCGTAGCCGTACCGCGCGGACGGGAAGTCCACGACGGCCTGGGCCAGCACCGTGCCGCGCCCGGCCGACTGCTCCCCGGCCTGCGCGGCGACGGCCCGCGCGATCGCCGCCGAGGCGGCCGTGCGCGGCGTCATGGTGACCTTCCCGGCGGTGATCTCCACCCGGTGGCCGGGCGGCAGCCGGGTGCCCGCCAGGACGTCCCAGGCCGATCCGGTGGGCTGCCGGTCGTCCGACATCGTGGCCTCCTCGCTGCTGGGCGTCGCTAGAGCGTCGGCGTGCGCAGGGTGTTGGCGGTCGCCACGGCGCGCAGGACGGCGGCGGCCTTGTTGCGGCACTCGGTGTCCTCGCCGTGCGGGTCCGAGTCGGCGACCACGCCCGCGCCCGCCTGGACGTAGGCGGTGCCGTCGCGCAGGACGGCGGTGCGGATCGCGATCGCGGTGTCGGAGTCCCCGGCGAAGTCCAGGTAGCCGACGCAGCCGCCGTACAGGCCCCGACGGGTGGGCTCCAGCTCCTCGATGATGCGCATCGCGCGCGGCTTCGGCGCGCCGGAGAGCGTCCCGGCCGGGAAGCAGGCGGTCAGCACGTCGAACGCGGTCCGGCCGGGCGCCACCCGCCCGGTGACCGTCGAGACGATGTGCATGACGTGGCTGTACCGCTCGATCTGCATGAAGTCGACCACCTCGACGCTGCCCGGCTCGCAGACCCGCCCGAGGTCGTTGCGGCCGAGGTCGACCAGCATCAGGTGCTCGGCCCGCTCCTTGGGGTCGGCGAGCAGCTCGGCGGCCAGCTCGGCGTCCTCGTGCGGGGTGGCGCCGCGGTGCCGGGTACCGGCGATCGGGTGCAGCATCGCCTCGCCCTCGGTGACCTTGACCAGCGCCTCGGGGCTGGAGCCGACCACGTCGAAGCCGCCCTCGGCGGCGCCGTCCGGACCGGGGAAGCGGAACAGGTACATGTAGGGGCTGGGGTTGGTGGTGCGCAGCACCCGGTAGACGTCCAGCGCGGAGGCCGGGCAGGGGGCCTCGAACCGCTGCGAGGGCACCACCTGGAAGGCCTCGCCGGCCCGGATCCGCTCCTTGATCTCCTCCACGGCCGCCCGGTACGGCGCGCCGCCGAACGGCGAGCGGACCTCCCCCGGGCCGGCCGGGGTGAAGGTGGCGAGGCCGGGGTCGACCGGCTTCAGCAGGTCGGCCTCCATCGCGTCGAGGCGGGCCACCGCGTCCGCGTAGGCCTCGTCGACGCCGCTGGCCAGGTCGTTGTGGTTGACCGCGTTGGCGATCAGCAGCACCGTGCCGTCGGCGTGGTCGAGCACGGCGAGGTCGGTGGCGAGCAGCATGGTCAGCTCGGGGAGCCGCAGGTCGTCCGGGTTGAGGTCGGGCAGCTTCTCCAGCCGGCGGACGACGTCGTAGCCGAGGTAGCCGACCAGGCCGCCGGTCAGCGGGGGCAGGCCGTCGTCGGTGCGGCGCGGGGTGTGCAGCGCCTCCAGCGCGGCGCGCAGCACCTGGAGCGGGTCGCCGGTGGTGGGGATGCCGACCGGCGGGGCGCCGAGCCAGCGGGCGTTGCCGTCGGCGCCGGCGGTCAGCGTGGCGGCGCTGCGCACGCCCACGAAGGAGTAGCGGGACCAGCTGCGGCCCTGCTCCGCGGACTCCAGCAGGAAGGTGCCGGGGCGCTCGCCGGCGAGGCTGCGGTAGAGGCCGATCGGGGTGAGGCCGTCCGCGAGGAGCCTGCGGGTGACCGGGATGACCCGGGTGTCGACGGCGAGCTTGCGGAAGGCTTCGAGGTCCATGGCGGGCGGCACCTTCTGGTCGTGGTGGGCTGGGGGATCAGGCGAGCGGGAGCACGTCGGCGTCGAAGCAGGTGCGGTCGCCGGTGTGGCAGGCCGCGCCGCTCTGGTCGACCTTGACGAGCAGGGTGTCGCCGTCGCAGTCCAGCGCCACCGAGACGACCCGCTGGACGTGGCCCGAGGTGTCGCCCTTGACCCAGTACTCCCGGCGGCTGCGGCTCCAGTAGGTGCAGCGGCCGGTGGTGAGGGTGCGGTGCAGCGCCTCGTCGTCCATCCACCCCAGCATCAGCACCTCGCCGGTGTCGTACTGCTGCGCGACGGCCGGGAGCAGGCCGTCGTCCGTGCGCTTGAGCCGGGCGGCGATCTCGGGGGCCAGGGCGGTGGAGCCGGGGGCGGCGGGTGTGGTGGACATGGGGCCATTGTGTCAGCCCGGCCCCGGCCGCCGGGCCGCCGTCCGGATCGCGGCCCGGCCCGCGCGGCGGCGGGTCCGGCCCGCCCCCGGCCGCGGCTCAGGCAGGCCGCTCGCAGCCCTGCGGCCAGATCCGGTGGACGAACAGCCCGGCCCGCCGGGCCAGTTCGGCGACGTGGGCGGGCTCGCTGCCGGGCTCGCCGTCCCAGACCGCGATCACCTCGTCGACCATGCCGACCAGGGCGCGGGCGGTGTCGTCGCCGAGGCCGCCGTGCTCGACGGCGGCGAGCCGGTGGACGGCGCCGGCCTCGTTCATCAGCCGCAGCCGGGTGCCCCGGTGCCGGTCCTCGGCGCGGCCCACCGGCGCCGCCCCGGCGGGGACGATCACCTCCAGCTTGCCGCCGTGGTCCAGCACGGACCGGGCGAACCAGCTCTCGGGGCCCTCGCCGGCGCAGGTGACGCCGACCAGGTCGTAGGAGCCGAAGGTGGTGACGAGGTTCCAGAGGTCCCCGCGGACCAGCATCTCGGTGATGCCACCCGACAGGCCGTGGTGACCGGTGATTCCGACGCGCATCCGAAACTCCTGGGATCGTGTCGTGCCGGGGCGAGCCTAACCGACCCCCGTCCGCGGCCGGGCTCCGCTCGGCCGCACCGGACCGGTCTGCTCGTACGAGTTGTGCGAACCGCCTGTCACCGGGCCCCGGAGTGGGCCATTCTCGTGGCCATGACCTCCGAGCAGCCCCCCGCAGCCGCCTCCCGTCCGTCGCGGGGCCTGGTCCTCGCCGTCTCGGCGGTGCTGGCCGTCCTGCTCGCGGTGGTGGCCACCGTGCTGCTCTGGCCCGAGAAGAAGCCGGTCGCGCCGGCTCCGCCGCCCGCTCCCAGCAAGGCCCCCCCGGTGCCCACGCCCACCCCGACCCCCACCCCGACACCGACCAGGACGGTGCCGTACACCTTCCTCCCGGTGGGCTCCTGCTTCGACCACCCGCAGCTGAACAAGACGGTCACCAAGCCGGAGGCCCGCCCCTGCGAGGGCGAGCACGACGGCGAGGCGATCGCCGACCTGCTGCTGCCGGACGGGCTGACCGGCGACAGCCAGATCGGCAAGGCGATGCGGGAGGGCTGCCAGCCGGCGCAGGCCGCCGCCGAGGCCCGCCAGGGCGGCGGCGGCCCCTACTACGGGTACCCGTTCGGTCCGTCCATGACCTACTACCAGCAGGGCTGGCGGGACTTCACCTGCACCCTGACGGCGAGCAACCGCCCGGGCGGCGTCCGGCTCTCCGGACACCTGCGCTGACGGCCGGGCCCGGGGCCGGGCCCCTAGGCTGTCCGCATGTCGAACCACGCCCTCGCCGAGCGCCACCGGCTGGCCGGACTCCTCGCCGCCGCCGGACCGGACGCCCCCACCCTCTGCGCCGGGTGGACCACCCGCGACCTCGCCGCCCACCTGGTCCTGCGCGAGCACCGGCCGGACGCCGCGGCCGGCATCCGGATCGGCCCGCTGGCCGGCTGGACCGAGCGGGTGCGCACCGGCTACGCCGAGCGCCCGTACGAGGAGTTGCTGCGGACGTTCCGCGCCGGCCCGCCACTGCTCTCCCCCTTCGCGCTGCCCGGCGCCGACGAGGCGGCGAACACCGTGGAGTACTTCGTGCACGCCGAGGACGTCCTGCGGGCGGGCGACCCCTGGCAGGCGCGGCCGGTGCCGCCCGGGCGGGCCGAGGCGCTCTGGCGCCGCCTGCCGTTGCTCGCCCGGCTGGAGGGCCGCCGCTCCCCCGCCCGGCTGGAGCTGTGCCACCCGGACGGGCGGAGCCTGACGGCCGGCCCGGCGGGGGCGCCGACGGTGCGGATCACCGGCGAGCCGGGCGAGCTGGTGCTGTTCGTCCACGGCCGGGGCGCCCGCACCGAGCTGTCGGTGGACGGCCCGCCGGACGCGCTCGCCGCGCTGCACCACCTGTTCCCGCTGCCGGCGGCCCGGGGGTAGGGCCCGGGGGGCGGCCGCGGGGACGTGCCCGCGGCCGCCCCGGCTGCGGATGTCAGTGGCGGGGTGCAGACTCGCAACGGGCCGGGAAGAGGCGCGGCCGCGCCTCCGGAACGCCGCCCGGCCGTCTTTCCGTCGAAGGAGCACCACCTCATGCTCACCACCGACTTTCCCACCGGCTCGCCCTGCTGGATCGACCTCGGCAGTCCGGACCCGGCCGCGGCCGCCGCCTTCTACGGCGCGGTGTTCGGCTGGACGTTCCAGGACCTCGGCCCGGAGGCGGGCGGCTACGGCTTCCTGCAGGCCGACGGCAAGACCGTGGGCGCGATCGGGCCGCTCACCGAGGAGGGTGCGAAGTCCGCCTGGACGACGTACTTCAAGACCGCGGACGCGGACGCCACCGCCAGGGCCGTCGAGCAGGCCGGCGGCACCGTCCGGGCCGCGCCGTTCGACGTCATGGACGCCGGGCGGATGGCCCAGCTGACCGACCCGCAGGGCGCGCAGTTCGCGATCTGGCAGGCCGGCACCACCAAGGGCCTGGACGCGGTGTCCGCGGACAACGCGCTGGTCTGGTCCGAGCTGCACACCACTGACACGGAGGCCGGATTCGGCTTCTACGAGAAGGTCTTCGGCTGGCGCAACGAGAAGTTCCCGGCCCCGGGGATGACGTACCTGGTGCTCTCCCCCGCCGAGGGCGACCTGCGGGCCACCAGCTTCGGCGGCGTCGCCCCGGTGAGGGACGAGGGGCAGCCGCCGTCCTGGACGCCGTACTTCGCCACCGACACGGTGGACGAGCTGGTGCGCCGCGCCCAGTCGGCCGGCGGCACGGTGCTGATGCCCGCCGCGGACGTCCCGGAGGTCGGCCGGATCGCCTGGCTGGCGGACCCGTTCGGCGCGCCGTTCGCCCTGATCAAGGGCGAACCGCGGCAGGACGCCTGAGCGGAGCCGCCCGGGCCGGCCGCGCACGCGGGCGGCCCGGGCGGCGCGGCCTCAGCGGACGGGGTGCCCGGCCGCCCGCAGCGCGTCCTTGACCTCGCCGATCCGCAGGTCGCCGAAGTGGAAGACGCTGGCGGCCAGGACGGCGTCCGCGCCGGCCTCCACCGCCGGGGCGAAGTCGGCGAGCTTGCCGGCGCCGCCGGAGGCGATCACCGGGACGGCGACGGTCTTGCGGACGGCCCGGACCAGCTCCAGGTCGTAGCCGTCCTTGGTGCCGTCCGCGTCCATCGAGTTGAGCAGGATCTCGCCCGCGCCCAGCTCGGCCGCGCGGCCCGCCCACTCGACGGCGTCCAGGCCGGTGCCGCGGCGCCCGCCGTGCGTGGTGACCTCGAAGCCCGAGGCGGTCTCGGTGCCCTCGGGGCAGCGCCGGGCGTCCACCGACAGCACCAGCACCTGCCGGCCGAAGCGCTGGGCGATCTCCCGGACCAGCTCCGGGCGGGCGATGGCCGCGGTGTTGACGCCCACCTTGTCCGCCCCGGCCCGCAGCAGCCTGTCGACGTCGTCGACGGCCCGGATGCCGCCGCCGACGGTGAGCGGGATGAAGACCTGCTCGGCGGTGCGGCGGACCACGTCGTAGGTGGTCTCGCGGTCGCCGGAGGAGGCGGTGATGTCGAGGAAGGTCAGCTCGTCGGCACCCTCGGCGTCGTAGAGCTTGGCCATCTCGACCGGGTCACCGGCGTCGCGCAGGTTCTGGAAGTTGACGCCCTTCACCACCCGGCCGGCGTCGACGTCCAGGCAGGGGATGACACGTACGGCGAGGGTCACGGCTGTTTGCCTTCCAGAGTGCGTGCGAGCCCGGCGCGGTAGGCGTCGAGTTCGACCTCGACCATCATCCGGGAGTCGATCAGGCCGTCGACCACCACCATGGTGGCCGCCGGGCGGGCGGCGTCGAAGAGCGCGCGGTGGGCGCGGCCCACCTCGTCGGCGTCGCGGGAGTGGGTGATGTACATCCGGGTACGGACCACGTCGTCCGTCGTCAGGCCGTACGCGGCCAGGGCCTTGAGGCCCACGCCGAACGCGGCGAGGGTCTGCAGGTACGGGTCGCCCTCGTGCTCGATCTTCCCGTCCACCCAGGCGGTGGAGCCGGCCACGTGCACGTGGTCTCCCGCGGCGACCGCCCGCGAGTAGCCGAACTCGTCCTCCTTGGGGGAGAACCCGGCCACCCGACCGCGTACGACCTGACGTTCCGTCATCCTGAAACCGCCTCCAGGGCCTCTTCGAGGGTGAACTTCTGCTCGTAGAGTGCCTTGCCCACGATGGCTCCCTCGACACCCTCGCCGACGAGAGTGGCGATGGCGCGCAGGTCGTCCAGCGAGGAGACGCCGCCGGAGGCGACCACCGGCTTGTCGGTGGCGGCGCAGACGTCGCGCAGCAGCCGCAGGTTGGGGCCGGTCAGGGTGCCGTCCCGGTTGACGTCGGTGACCACGTAGCGGGCGCAGCCCTCGGCGTCCAGGCGGGCCAGCACGTCGAAGAGCTGGCCGCCGTCGCGGGTCCAGCCGCGGCCGCGCAGGGTGGTGCCGACCACGTCCAGGCCGACGGCGATCTTGTCGCCGTGCTCGGCGATGACCTTGGCGACCCACTCGGGGCTCTCCAGGGCGGCGGTGCCCAGGTTGACCCGGGTGCAGCCGGTGGCGAGGGCCGCGGCCAGCGACTCGTCGTCGCGGATGCCGCCGGACAGCTCGACCTTGATGTCCAGCGCGGCGGTCACCTCACGGAGCAGGTCGCGGTTGCTACCGGTGCCGAACGCGGCGTCCAGGTCGACCAGGTGGAGCCACTCGGCACCGGCGTTCTGCCAGGCGAGGGCGGCGGCGAGCGGCTCGCCGAAGGAGGTCTCGGTGCCGGAGGCTCCCTTGACCAGGCGGACGGCCTGGCCGTCCCGGACGTCGACGGCGGGGAGCAGTTCGAGGCGGCTCATGATGGTGGCAACTCTCAGATTGTCAGAGGGTGTTGACCCAGTTGGTCAGGAGGGCGGCGCCGGCGTCGCCGGACTTCTCGGGGTGGAACTGGGTGGCCCAGAGCGGGCCGTTCTCGACGGCCGCGACGAACGGCTGCCCGTGCGTGGCCCAGGTCACCAGCGGGGCGTGCAGCCGCGCGCTGTGGACCTCCAGCTCCCAGCGGCGCACCGCGTAGGAGTGCACGAAGTAGAAGCGGGTGTCGGCGTCCAGGCCGGCGAAGAGCCGGCTGCCCTCGGGGGCGTCGACGGTGTTCCAGCCCATGTGTGGGACGACCGGCGCGTCCAGCGGCTCGACGGTGCCCGGCCACTCGTCGCAGCCGGGCGTCTCCACGCCGTGCTCGACCCCCTTCTCGAAGAGGATCTGCATGCCGACGCAGATGCCCAGCACCGGGCGGCCGCCGGCGAGGCGGCGGCCGATGATCTGCTCGCCGCGGACGGCCTTCAGCCCGCGCATGCAGGCCTCGAAGGCCCCGACGCCGGGGACGAGCAGGCCGTCCGCGTCCATCGCGGCCTGGAAGTCCGACGTGACGGTGACGGTCGCGCCGGTGCGCTCGACGGCGCGCTGGGCCGAGCGGAGGTTGCCCGACCCGTAGTCGAGTACGACGACGTTCTTGCCCATGTTCAGGTGTCCAAGTCTCTCGGCTGTTCCGAAGCGGCTCTGTGCGGCGCCGTCCCGCGGGGCGGCGCCGGGCGCGGGTCTACAGCCGCATGAGGCCGGAGGCCAGGCAGAGCACCGAGCCTATGGCGAGCACGGCGATGACGCCCTTCGGGATCTTCTGCTTCCAGAACGAGATGACGCCGCCGGCCAGGAACAGGCCGACGAAGAGGAGGACGATCGCGGACTTGCTCACAGCGCACCCTTGGTCGAGGGGAGGATGCCGACCGCGCGCGGGTCGCGCTCGGAGGCGTAGCGCAGGGCCCGGGCCAGCGCCTTGAACTGGCACTCCACGATGTGGTGCGCGTTGCGCCCGTACGGCACGTGGACGTGCAGGGCGACCTGCGCCTGGGCCACGAAGGACTCCAGGATGTGCCGGGTCATGGTGGTGTCGTAGCTGCCGATCATCGGCGCCATCGACTCCGGCTCGGTGTGCACCAGGTAGGGGCGGCCGGAGAGGTCCACCGTGACCTGGGCGAGCGACTCGTCCAGCGGCACCGTGCAGTTGCCGAACCGGTAGATGCCGACCTTGTCGCCGAGCGCCTGCTTGAAGGCGGCGCCCAGCGCGAGGGCGGTGTCCTCGATGGTGTGGTGGGTGTCGATGTGCAGGTCGCCGTCGGTCTTCACGGTGAGGTCGAAGAGGCCGTGGCGGCCGAGCTGGTCGAGCATGTGGTCGTAGAACCCGACGCCCGTGGAGATCTCGGTCCGGCCGGTGCCGTCGAGATCGATCTCGACCAGGACCGAGGTCTCCTTGGTGGTGCGTTCAACGCGTCCGATGCGGGACATGCGGGTTACAGCTCCTGACTGGCCGCGCGCGCGGAGCGCGCCGCTGCGGGGGTGGGGGCGGGCGACGGGAGGGCGGAGCGGACGGCGTCCAGGAAGGCGTCGTTCTCGGCCGGGGTGCCGGCGGTGACGCGCAGCCACCCGGGCACGCCGTTGTCCCGGACCAGGACGCCCCGGTCGAGGATCGCCTGCCAGACGGCGTGGGTGTCCGCGAAGCGGCCGAACTGGACGAAGTTGGCGTCCGACTCGGTCACCTCCAGGCCCAGCCCGCGCAGCGCGTCGACCAGCCGGTCCCGCTCGGCCTTGAGCCGGCCCACGTACCCGAGCAGGGTGTCGGTGTGCTCCAGGCAGGCCAGCGCGGTGGCCTGGGTGACGGCCGACAGGTGGTACGGCAGCCGGACCAGCTGCACCGCGTCCACCACGGCCGCGTCGGCGGCCAGGTAGCCCAGCCGCAGGCCCGCCGCGCCGAAGGCCTTGGACATGGTGCGGGTGACCACCAGGTTGGGGCGGCCCTCCAGCAGCGGCAGCAGCGAGGCGCGGTGCGAGAACTCGACGTACGCCTCGTCCACGACCACCAGGCTGGGCCGGGCGGCCTGCGCGGCGTCGTAGAGCCGCAGCACCACGTCGGCGGCGACGGCGGTGCCGGTCGGGTTGTTCGGCGAGCAGACGAAGACGACGTTCGGCCGGTGCTCGGCGATCGCCGCGACGGCGGCGTCCACGTCGATGGTGAAGTCCGCGTTGCGCGGCCCGGAGAGCCAGCCGGTGCCGGTGCCCCGGGAGATCAGCGCGTGCATCGAGTAGGAGGGCTCGAAGCCCAGCGCCGTGCGGCCGGGGCCGCCGAAGGTCTGGAGCAGCTGCTGCAGGATCTCGTTGGAGCCGTTGGCGGCCCAGACCTGCTCGCGGGTGCGCGCGAAACCGGTCGTCGTGGTCAGGTAGGCGGCCAGGCCCTCGCGCAGCTCGACCGCGTCCCGGTCGGGGTAGCGGTTGAGGCCGCGGGCGGCCTCGGCCACCCGCTCGGCGATCCGGGCCACCAGCTCCGCGGGCAGCGGGTACGGGTTCTCGTTGGTGTTCAGCTGGACGGGGACGTCCAACTGCGGTGCGCCGTACGGGGACTGTCCGCGCAGTTCGTCGCGGATGGGGAGGTCGTCGATCTTCACGAGCGGGGAACCGTCCAGTCGCTGTGCCAGTTCTGTTCGTCTCCCACGAAACGTGCCTTGACGGCGTCGCCGTGACCGGGGAGGTCCTCGGCGTCCGCGAGGTTGACGACGTGCGCGGCGATGCCGGCCAGCGCCTCCCGGTCGTACTCGACGACCTGGACGCCGCGCAGGAAGGTCTGCACGGAGAGTCCGGAGGAGTGGCAGGCGCAGCCGCCGGTCGGCAGCACGTGGTTGGAACCGGCCGCGTAGTCGCCCAGCGAGACCGGGGTGTAGCGGCCGATGAAGATCGCGCCGGCGTTGCGGACCCGGTCGGCGACCGCGTGGGCGTCCCGGGTCTGGATCTCCAGGTGCTCGGCGGCGTACGCGTTCACCACCGCCAGGCCCTGCGTCAGGTCGTCGACCAGGATGACGCCGGACTGCCGGCCGCCCAGCGCCTCGGCCACCCGCGCGCTGTGCTTCGTCCGGGCGACCTGCGTCTTCAGCTCGGCCTCGACCGCCTCGGCCAGCTCGGGCGAGTCGGTGACCAGCACCGAGCCGGAGGTCGGGCCGTGCTCGGCCTGGCTGATCAGGTCGGCCGCGACCTCCGCCGGGTCGGCGCTGTCGTCGGCGAGGACGGCGATCTCGGTCGGACCGGCCTCGGAGTCGATGCCGATCCGGCCCGCGAAGTACCGCTTGGCCGCCGCCACGTAGATGTTGCCCGGACCGGTGACCATGTTGACCGGCTCGCACTCCTCGGTGCCGAGCGCGAACATGGCGACCGCCTGGGCGCCGCCGACCGCGTACACCTCGGTGACGCCGAGCAGCGCGCAGGCCGCCAGGATCGTCGGGTGCACCCGGCCGCCGAAGGCCTTCTGTGGCGGCGAGGTCACCGCGATGCCGGTCACCCCGGCCTCCTGCGCGGGCACCACGTTCATCACGACGGAGGACGGGTAGACGGCGAGGCCGCCCGGCACGTACAGGCCGACCCGGTCCACCGGCACCCAGCGCTGGGTGACCGTGCCACCCGGCACGACCTGGGTGGTGTGCCCGGTGCGGCGCTGGTCGGCGTGGACGAGGCGGGCGCGGCGGATCGACTCCTCCAGCGCGGCGCGGACCCTCGGGTCCAGCGTCTCCAGGGCCTCGGCGAGCTGCTCGGCGGGCACCCGGGTGGACTCCAGCCGCACGCCGTCGAAACGCTCGGTGATGTCGATCAGCGCCGCGACCCCGCGATGATGCACGTCCTCGGCGATCGGGCGCACCGTCTCCAGGGCGGCCGCGACGTCGAAGTCGGCACGGGGCAGCAGGTCGCGCGGGTCGTCGAGGGATCCGCGCAGGTCGATTCGAGAGATCACGCCACCCAGTGTAAGGAGTGGCCGGAACCGGCGGCCCCGCATTTCAGTCCGTGATACGAAAGGCGAGACGACCGGGGGAGACGGGGGAACGATGGCGGAGCGTGCGCCGGACGGCTGGACGCGGACCGAGCAGGGGCTCTGGGAGGCGTTCCGCCAGGGCGAGGTGTACGACCTGCGGGCCCGCGGCGCCGAACCGGCGAACGGCGCCGGCGGCCGGACCGGCACCCCACTGGACGACCCCTTCGGCGACGCGCCCTGGGGCCCCGGGCGCACCGTCCGCGCCGAGGTCCTGGCCCACCTGCTGCTGGACGGCCCGCCGGCCGCCCCCGGCCGGGTCGCCTCGCTCAAGCTGACCGGCGCCCGGGTCACCGGCCCGCTGGTGCTGGCCGGCGGCACCATCGGCCACTACGTCGAGGTGCACGACTGCCGCTTCGAGCGGAAGGTCCTGGTGTCCGAGGCCGACGCCGGCACCCTGCGCTTCGTCAGCTGCGCGATCCCCCGGCTGGAGGCCTCCCGCCTGACCACCTCCGGCGACCTGCACCTGGCCCGCTGCCGAATACCGGGCGGCGTCCGGCTCACCGACTCCCGGATCGGCACCGACCTGCTGCTCAACCAGGCCGTCCTCGGCGGCGACCGGTTCGGCCGGGCGCTGTCCGCCGACGGCCTGGCCGTCAGCCAGGACTTCGAGGCGGACCGGCTGGAGTCGCGCGGCGAGGTCAGCCTGCGCTCCGCCCGGATCGGCGGCCGGCTCTCGCTGCGCGGCGCCCAGCTGTACGCCGTCCCGGAGAACCCGAACGCCCTCAACGCCGTCCGGCTCACCGTCGGCCACACCCTGTACCTCAGCGGCTCGGCGGACGGCGGCTGGTCCTCCTCCGGCTCGTACTACGGCTCCGGCTACGGCCAGGTCGTCACGGCCGGCGTGGCCGGCACGCCGTTCCGCGCGCACGGCGCCGTCCGGCTCTCGGACAGCCGCTTCGACAACGCCTGCCTGATCTCCGACGCCGAGTTCCACCTGGGCACGGACGACGAGCTGGCGCTGCGCCGGATCCAGACCCCCGAGCTGCGCTTCACCTGCCGCACCCCGCCCACCGGCAAGGTCTCGCTCTCGCGCGCCCGGGTGGGCAACCTGGTCGACGCCCCGGACTCCTGGCCGCACGGCAGGCACCTCGGCCTCACCGGCTTCACCTACGAGTGCCTGCGCCCGGCCGCGCCCTTCACCGTCCCGCAGCGGATCGCCTGGCTGGAGGGCTCCTCGGTGGAGTTCCAGCCCGAGTCCTACGAGCAGCTGGCCGCCGCCCTGCGCCGCGACGGCGCCGACGACGACGCCCGTGAGGTGCTGTACGCCAAGCAGCGCCGCCGCCGGCAGACCCTGCCGCTGCCGGCCCGGCTCTGGGGCCGGGTCCAGGACGTCACCGTCGGCTACGGCTTCCGCCCCGGCCGGGCCGCGCTCTGGCTGCTGCTCGCCTGGGCGCTCGGCAGCGGCTACTTCGCGGCCCACCGGCTCCAGCCGCTCAAGGCCGACGAGAGCCCGCACTGGAACCCGGTGCTCTACGCGCTCGGCCAGCTGCTGCCGGTCGTCGACCTCGGTCAGCAGGGCTGGAACCCCGGCGGGTTCAGCCAGTGGGTGGCCTCCGGGCTGGTGATCGTCGGCTGGATCCTCGCCACCACGGTCGCCGCGGGCGCGACCCGGATGCTCCAGCGCGGATAACCCGGGCGCGAGGCGGCCGTCCGGGGAACTACGCTGTCGGCCGTGACAGAACGGCTGCCGCTCTTCCCGCTGAACACCGTGCTCTACCCGGGCCTGGTGATGCCCCTGAACATCTTCGAGGAGCGTTACCGCCGTCTGGTCGCCGACCTGCTCGCCCTCCCCGAGGACCAGCCGCGGCGGTTCGGCGTGCTCGCCATCAAGGACGGCCGCGAGGTCGCGCCGGTCCGGCCCGAGGAGGGCCCGGCCGGTCCGCTGGACGGCCTGGGCACCGTCACCGGGGACCCTCTGGAGGCGCTGTACCACGTCGGCTGCGTGGCCGACGTCGCCTCGGCCCAGGAGCAGCCGGACGGCAGGTACGAGCTGCTGGTCACCGGCACCACCCGGTTCCGGCTGCGCTCGGTGGACACCGGCGGCGCGTACCTGAACGGCGAGATCGAGACGCTCGAGGAGCTGCCCGGCGAGGGCGCCGGGGCACTGGCCTCCGGCGTCGAGCGGGCGTTCCGGGCGTACCAGAAGCGGCTGGCCGGCGCCCGCGAGGCGAGCACGGTCGGCCGCCAGGAGCTGCCGGACGACCCGCAGGTGCTCTCCTACCTGGTGGCCGCGGCCTCGGTGTTCGGGACGCCGGTCAAGCAGGAGCTGCTGGCCTGCCCCGACACCGCCCGGCGGCTGACCTCCGAGCTGGAGCTGCTGCGCCGCGAGACGGCGGTGCTCAGCTGGCTGCCGTCGCTGCCCGCGGTCGATCTGACCCGGCAGTCGTTCAGTCCCAACTGACCACGCCCACTCACGCGTTCGAAGAGGTCCCGATGGCCAGGAAGCCGAAGAAGGCCGGCGGGGGAACGCCCGCCACCGTCGCCCTGGAGAACGCCGCGGTGGCGTTCACCGTGCACTCCTACCCGCACGATCCGGCCGCCGCCTCCTACGGCGGCGAGGCCGCCGAGGTGCTCGGCGTGCCGCCCGAGCGGGTCTTCAAGACCCTGGTCGCCGATGTCGACGGGGTGCTCACGGTGGGCGTCGTCCCGGTCGCGGGCCGGCTGGACCTCAAGGCGCTCGCCACCGCCGTCGGCGGCAAGCGGGCCGCGATGGCGGACCCGGCGGCCGCCGAGCGCAGCAGCGGCTACGTCCTCGGCGGGATCTCCCCGCTCGGTCAGCGCCGCCCGCTGCGCACCGTGGTGGACGACAGCGCGCTCGCCCACGCCACGGTGTACGTCTCGGCCGGCCGGCGCGGGCTGGAGGTCGAGCTGGCCCCGGCCGACCTGGTCGGCGTCACCGGCGCGCTGACCGCCCCGATCGGCCGCTGACCGCCGGGGCGCACCGGGCGGGTCCGGCGAAGGCCGCCCCCGCCCGGTGCGCCGTCACGGCGTGCGGCCCTGCGGCGGCCGGCCCTGCGGCGGCTGGTCCTGCGGCGTGCGGTCGCCCGGGTGCTCCCCCGCCGGGCCCGGGTGGAACGGCCCGCCGGGCAGCGGACCGGCCGCGCCGGGCGGCCCGGCCACCGGCCGCTGCGGGTCGTACGGGCCCGCCCAGTACGGCGGCGGGTCCTCCTCGCGCTTGCCGAAGGCGGCCGAGAGCGCCAGCAGCACCACCATCGCGGCCATCGGCCAGGCCAGCAGCGCGCCGTAGGCACCGAGGTCGATGTCCGCGTCGAAGTGGCCGCCGTTGCCGACCCGCCGTGCCTCGGCGACGAGGTCGCTCGCCGGGCCGAGCCGCCGGCCCAGGCCCCAGGCGCCCACCGAGGCCAGCAGGCCGCCGACCGCGAGGCCGGTCGCCACCGCGATCCCGCCGCCGCGCCGCCGGGTGAACAGGAAGGCGCCGAGCGCGGTCACGATGCCCATGCCCAGCCCGATCAGCACGAAGACGCTGTCCGCCCCGGCCCGCTGCTCGCCCTCCGGGTCGCCGTAGAGGATCTTGTTGCCGTCGACCACCAGCGGCACCTTCGGCGCCAGCCAGGCCCAGAGCACCGCCATCAGCAGACCCAGCGCCAGACAGGCCAGCACCGTGACCGCACCGACCTTCAGCTCGGGCAGCAGCCGCTCCAGCGGCGCCCGCCGGTCCGCGGCCCGCAGGACGGCCTGGTCCACGGGCGGCGGCGCGTACGGGTCCCGGCCGGCGGCCGGACCAGGGGCGGTGGCGTCCGCGTCGGTGCCCGCGGCGGCACGCAGGGGGTCCGGAGGTGTGTTCGGTACGGTCACGGGCCCCATCGTTTCACGACCGCCGCCCGAACGGACCCGCCACCCGTACCGGCCCGCGCCCGGAGCCCGCCCGGCCTGGCGCGGCGGGACCGTCGCACGGGCCCGGGGCTTGCCCGGCACCTCCCGCCGCCCGCCGGTGCGACGCGAATCGATCGGAGAAGCCCTAGCGGGTGGTGGCCCGCCGGTACGCCCAGGTGGCCACCGCGAGCGACGCCACGCCGACCCCGGCGCAGACCGCCAGGTCGCCCGCCACCGCCGCCCAGTCCGGGTCGGCCGCGAAGGTCCGGGCGAACGCCTCGACGCCGTACGTGGAGGGCAGCAGCTCGCGCAGCCAGAGCACCGGCTGCGGCAGGTTGTCCACCGGGAGCACGCCCAGCAGCAGCGCCGCCGACATGCCGAGCTGCCCCAGCATGGTGGCGATCTCCTGCTTGGGCGCCAGCAGCCCGCAGGCCGCGCCCAGCCCGGAGAGCGCCGCCCCGGCCAGCGGCACCACCGCGAGCAGCACCCAGAGCTGTCCCATCGGCAGCCCGAACATCCAGGCCCCGGCGACGGCCGTCACCAGGGTGCCCGGCAGCGTGAAGGAGGCGTACGCGGCGGCCGCGCCGAGGACCACCGAGGCCGCCGGGACGGGCAGCGTCGCGTAGTGGTCGAGGCCGCCGGTGGCCCGCAGCCGGCCGAAGTACTGGGCCAGCAGGTTGAGCGCGACGAAGGCCACCACCAGCACGCTGGAGCCGGCCACCACCGACCGCGCGGCCGAGGTCTGCCCCGGGTCGACGACGCCCCGCATCATCACCAGGATGCCGAGCGACTGGAAGGTCGCCACGAACAGCAGCGGGATGCGGGCCACCTTGGCCCGGGCCAGCTGCGCCCGGTAGACGGCGGCCAGCGCGGGCAGCAGCCGGGCGGCGGGGGCCAGCGGGGCGGGCCCGCCGGCCAGGGCCCCGGCGGTCTGCGGCGGCACCGAGAGCAGCGTCACTTGGCCAGTCCTCCATGGCGGCCGCCCAGCTTGAGGTAGGCGTCCTCAAGGCTCGGGGTGGCCAGGGTGAAGTCGTCCAGCGCGGCGAAGGCCGGGCCGGTGGTGACGGCGGCGACCAGTTCGCGGGCCCGCTCGGGGCTGGTGCGCACGGTCCAGCGCCGGCCGGTGCGCTCGGCCCGCTCGGCGAGCGCGGCGACGGCGGGCACCGCCATCGGTGCCTCGTCCCGCCAGACCAGGTCCAGCCGGACGTCACCGTCCACCAGTGCCTTGAGTCCGCCGGGGGTGTCGCAGGCGATCACCCGGCCCTCGTCCACGACCGCTACGCGGTCCAGCACGGTCTCGGCCTCGATGACGTTGTGGGTGACCAGCAGCACGGTGGTCCGCCGTTCGGCGCGCCGGCGGTCGACGGCGCTCCAGACCGCGCGGCGGGCGACCGGGTCCATGCCGGTGGTCGGCTCGTCCAGCACCAGCAGCGGCCGCTCCCCCACCAGCGCGGCGGCGAAGCAGGCGAGGCGGCGCTGGCCGCCGGAGAGCTTGGCGAGCGGCCGGTGGGCGAGCGGTTCCAGGGCGAGTTCGGTCAGCACGTCGGCGGCCTCGGCCCGGGCCCGGGCCCGGGTGAGGCCGCGCAGCCGGCCGGTGGTCTCGGCGGCGAGCGCGACGGTCAGCTCGTCCAGCGCGCTGGACTCCTGGCCGAGGTAGCCCAGCAGGCGGGCGGCCCGCTCGGGGTGGCGGACGACGTCGTGGCCGAGCAGCTCGATGGAGCCCGAGTCGGGCCGCAGCAGGCCGGTGAGCTGGCGGACCAGCGTGGACTTGCCGGCTCCGTTCGGCCCCAGCAGCCCGAAGATCTCACCCTGCCGGACGGTCAGGCTGATGCTGTCGTTGGCCCGGATCTCACCGGCGGCCCCGGCGCCGCGTCCGGCGCGGTAGGTCTTGACCAGGTCGCGTACGGCACAGCACGGCGAAGCCTCCCCGGGTGCCCGCCCGGCCGTCTCGCTCATCCGCCCGCCTCGCTCCACCGAGCGGTCGCACCACGGATCGCGTCCCTGTCGACGCTCCGCTCCTTGCCCTCGCTCACGAGCGAAGACTCTACGCGGTGGACGCGGCCGGCCGGACAAGGGGGCCCGGCCGCCCGGGGCCGCGGGGCGGGTCAGTCGTCGACGACGAGGTCCCCGCCCGGCACCCGGCCGGCGAGCTCCTTCCAGAATCCCGCCCGGATGGCGTACCGGTCGTGCTCGTCGATCTGGTCGTCCTTGTGCGCGAGCAGCCCGAACCGGGCCGCGTAGCGGAGCAGCTCGCCGTCGACCCGGTGCGGGATGCGCGGGTAGTCGGGCCAGAGCACGGTGAGCCGTTCGACGTCGCCGAGCCGCTCCGTCCAGCGGCGGGCGAACACCTGGCCGACCTCGTGGGCGTCCCCGCCGATGGTGGTGATGTCCTCCTCGCGATCGGCCCAGCGCTGCTCGGCGGTGGTCAGCTGGGCCAGCGTGGGCAGGCCGTCCCCGGCGGTGACGGCCTGTTCGGCGGCGGGCCGCTCGACCCAGCCCCGGTCCGACGACCAGCGCAGCACCGGGCCGGTGGGGTGCGCCGCCGTCGCCGGCAGCTGGGGGGTGCGCCCGGCGAGGTCCTTGGGCGTCGGCACGACCTTCAGCGCGGTGGCCGTCCCGGTGGCGCGCCCGTTCGCCACCGGCACCTGCTCGGCCGCGGGGACGGCGGCGGGCCGGGCGGCGGACGCGACGGCGGCGGGCGGGGCGGCCAGGATCTTGGCGATCTCGTGGCGCGGCCCGGGGGCGGGGAAGGCGGTGGCGGTGTCGCGCAGGGTGAACGAGCCCTCGATCCACTCCCGGTCGAGCACCCGCCGCTCGTCCGCCTCGCCGACCAGGTCCTCGGACTGGTTGAAGTCGCCGTCGGCGGCCTGCAGCGCCCAGAGGTGCACGACCACGCCGTGCTCCTTGGCGGACATCATGCCGGGCAGCAGGTCCCCGTCGCCGGTGATCAGCACGACGTCCGCGCAGGCCCGGTTGCGGGCGAGCTCGGAGAGCTCGGCGTGCATCGCGGCGTCCACGCCCTTCTGCACCCAGCGGCCCTCCGCCCTGGTCAGGGCGCCCAGCCGGACGGTGACCCGCGGCAGGACCCGGAGCCGGCGGTGCTCGGGCATCGGGCGGCGGTCGGGGGCGGCGTCGAACCAGTAGATCCGCAGCAGCGGCAGCCCGGTCTCGGCCTCGGCGCGCTCGCGCAGCGCGGTGATGAGCGCGGTGTGGTCGACACTGACCCGGGAACGGCTCGGGTCGCCGGCGAGCAGGCTGGCGGCGGCGCCCAGCAGGTAACCGGCGTCCACCAGGACGACACAGCGGTCCATCGCGCACCTCTTTTCGCTCGCCCTCGGGGATCCGGCGGCGCCGGTGTGCGGCGCTGCCGGGTGGGCGCGGTCGGCCCGGCGCTCGGGCCCGTGGGGTGAGGGTGCCCGTGGCCGCCCGATCGTTGGGTCACCTTTACCCCTGGTTCGCCCGCCGAATCTCGGCGGATGTCGCGGTCCGGCAACATCCGGCGGCGGTGCGGCCGGGGCGCGGGCGAGGTGCGCGCGAGGTGCGGCCGGGGCGCGGGCGAGGGCCGGGAACGCGCGGCGGGCCCCGTCCGAGGACGGGGCCCGCCGGGTGCGACCGCGTGCTCAGCCCTTGAGCTCGGCGGCGACGAGTTCGGCCAGCTGGACGGCGTTGAGCGCGGCGCCCTTGCGCAGGTTGTCGTTGGAGACGAACAGCGACAGCCCGTTCTCCACCGTCTCGTCGACGCGGATGCGGCCGACGAAGCTCGGGTCCTTGCCCGCGGCCTGGAGCGGGGTGGGGATCTCGCTCAGCTCGACGCCGGGGGCGGCGGCGAGCAGCTCGACGGCGCGCTCGGGGCTGATCGGGCGCTCGAAGCGGGCGTTGATCTGCAGCGAGTGGCCGGAGAAGACCGGGACGCGCACGCAGGTGCCGGCCACCTTCAGCCCGGGGATGCCGAGGATCTTGCGGCTCTCGTGGCGGAGCTTCTGCTCCTCGTCGGTCTCGTTGGAGCCGTCCTCGACGATGGAGCCGGCCAGCGGCAGCACGTTGAAGGCGATCGGGCGCTTGTAGACCTTGGGCTCGGGGAACTCGACCGCGGAGCCGTCGTGGGCGAGCGCCGAGGCGCCGTCGACGACCTTGGCGGCCTGGTCCTGGAGCTCGGCCACCCCGGCCACGCCGCTGCCCGAGACGGCCTGGTAGGTGGAGACGACCAGCGCGGCGAGGCCGGCCTCGTCGTGCAGCGGGCGCAGCACCGGCATGGCCGCCATGGTGGTGCAGTTCGGGTTGGCGATGATGCCCTTGGGGCGGTTCGCGATGGCGTCGGGGTTGACCTCGGAGACGACCAGCGGGACGTCGGGGTCACGGCGCCAGGCCGAGGAGTTGTCGATCACGACGGCGCCGGCCGCGGCCGCCTTGGGGGCGAGTTCCCTGGAGGTGGAGCCGCCCGCCGAGAAGATCACGATGTCCAGGCCGGTGTAGTCGGCCGTGGCCGCGTCCTCGACGGTGATGTCGGTGCCCTGCCAGGGCAGCGTGCGCCCGGCCGAACGGGCCGAGGCGAACAGCCGCAGCTGCTCCACCGGACCCACACCTCCGGGAAGTCCTGCGCGCTCCGCCAGGATCTCGCGGACCACGCCGCCGACCTGGCCGGTGGCCCCGACAATGCCGATCTTCATTCCGACTACTCCTCTTGATGGTGCTGGTCACAGCCGCCCTCCGCCCATCATGCCTTGTCACCCGGGCGGGGCGACCTGGTATTCCACGGTGTGAGAGCCCGGCCCCGGTCCGGCCGGTCCCGCCGGGCGCCGATCCGGCCGGATCGGCCCGGGCCGGACTAGTGGTCCAGACCGGTGGCGAGTGCGAGCGCCACCGCCACCTCGTCCGCCCCCGCCGGCAGCAGCGGCAGCCGGACGTCCGGGGTGGGGATCCGGCCCTGCGCGTGCAGCACGCCCTTGACCACCGCGGGGTTGGGCGCGGCGAAGGCGGCCGTCGCCAACGCGGTCAGCCGGTGCCCCAGGGCCCGCGCCCGCGGTACGTCCCCGCGCTCCCAGGCGTCGGTCAGCTCGACGAACCGGGCGGTGGCCAGGTGGGCCGAGGCCGGGATGCCGCCGGCGCCGCCGAGCGCCAGCACCGGCGCGAGGAAGGCGTCCTCGCCGGACAGCACCGCGAACCCGTCCGGGGCCTGCGCGAGCAGCTCGACGGCCGCCTGGTCCAGCCCGCCGGTCGCGTACTTGACGCCGACCACGCCGTCGATCGCGGCGAGTTCGAGCAGCGCGCCGGCCGACAGCTGCTGCCCGGTCCGGTACGGGATGTGGTAGATGACCAGCGGCACCGCGCTCGCCGCGGCCAGCGCCCGGAAGTGCGCGACCGTCCCGGCCTCGCCCGGGCGGACGAAGGCCGGGACGGTGACCAGCGCGGCCGCCGCCCCCGGCACCCGCGCGCCCAGCCCGGCCAGCTCCTCGGCGGCGGCCCGGGTGTCGGCCCCGCCCGCGCCGACCACCAGCTGGGCGCCGCGATCGGCGCAGACGGCCGCGCAGACGTCGACCACCGCGCGCCGCTCGGCCGCGTCCAGCGTGGCCGGTTCGCCGGTGGTGCCGAGCGCGACCAGCCCGGCCGCGCCGTCGTCCAGCAGCGAACCGGCCAGCTTCTCCAGTGCGTCCAGCGCCACCGAGCCGTCCTCGGCGAACGGGGTGACCAGCGGGACGTAGATGCCCTTGAGAACCGTGTGTTCCATGCCCACGATCCTGCGGCCCGGTCATCACTCAGGTCCAGTTCACATTTCTGACGCTTCTCGTAAGCTGGGCCGATGCTCGATGTCCGACGCCTGCGCCTGCTGCGCGAACTCGCCCACCTCGGCACCATCGCCGCCGTCGCCGAGTCGCTCTCGTTCAGCCCTTCGGCGGTCTCCCAGCAACTGTCCGTCCTGGAGAAGGAGGCCGGTGTCCCGCTGCTGGAGCGCACCGGGCGGCGGGTCGCGCTGACCCCGGCCGGGCTGGGCCTGGTCCGGCACGCCGAGGCGGTGCTGGCACGGCTGGAACAGGCCGGCGCCGAACTCGCCCACGCCAGGGAGGGGCTGGCCGGTCCCCTGCGGATCGGCACCTATCCTTCGGCGGCCCGGGCGGTGATCCCGGCGGTGCTCGCCGAGCTGTCCGGCTGGCACCCGGGGCTGGAGCCGATGGTGGCGGAGGTGGACCCGGCGGACGTGGCGGCGGCGCTGCGCGCGGGCGAGCTGGACGTCGCGCTGGTGCACGAGTACGACCTGGTGCCGACCGACCCGGAGCCCGGCCTGGCGGTGACCCGCCCGGTGTTCACCGAGCCGATGTACCTGGCGGCCCGGGCGGCCGGCACCGTCGCCGAGCAGCGCGTCGCGCCCTGGATCATGGCGCCGCGCGGCACGCTCTGCCACAGCATGGCCGTCCGGGCCTGCGAGAGCGCTGGCTTCGCCCCCCGGATCCGGCACCAGATCGACGACTTCGCGACGGTGCTGGCCCTGGTGGCGGCCGGCCAGGGGGTGGCGCTGGTCCCGCAGCTGGGCACGGAACGGACCCCGCCCGGGGTGGTGCTGACCCGGCTGCCGATGTACCGCCGGACCCGCGCCGCCTTCCGGGCGGGCGCGGGCTCGCACCCGGCGATCTCGGCCTTCGTCTCGGCCCTGCACACCGCCGTCCCGCCCGCCCTCGGCGGCGCGGTGCTCTGAGCTCGCCCCGGGGCGTCTCCCGGGGCCGGTCTCAGTTCGCCAGGCAGCTCGGCCCGAGCAGCTGCTTGAGGTCCCCGAACAGCGCCGGGTCGGACTTCACCCGGTGCCGGTCCAGCCGCAGCACCGTGGTGGTGCCGCCGCGCCGGAGGTGGACGTGCACCTCGGTGGTCCCCTTGTGGTGGGCCAGTACCTCGCCGAGCCGGGTCACCACCTGCGGGTTGAGCCGGCTCTCCGCGATGGTGAGGGTGATCGGGAGCTGGGCGGCGACGTTCGACAGGTCCGGCACCGACAGCTCCATCCCCATCAGCCGCGGCACGTCCTCCCGCTTGTCCAGCTTGCCGCGGACGAACACCACGGAGTCCTCGACGAGTTGCGAGGAGACCAGCTGGTAGCTGGCGGGGAAGAACATGCAGTCGATCGAGCCCGCCAGGTCCTCGACGGTGGCGATCGCCCAGGCGTTGCCCTGCTTGGTCATCTTCCGCTGGAGGCCCGAGATGATGCCGCCGATGGTGACGATCGAGCCGTCCGGCCGCTCCGCGAGGTCGGCCACCGCGCAGTCCGCCCTGTCGGCGAGGAGGTGCTCGATGCCGTGCAGCGGGTGCGAGGAGACGTAGAGGCCGAGCATCTCCCGCTCCTGGGTGAGCAGGAAGGCCTTGTCCCACTCCTCCTCGGAGAAGACCACGTCCAGCCCGAAGCTCGGCTCGTCGGCGACCGCGTCGCCTCCGAACAGGTCGAACTGGCCCTCCGCCTCCTTGCGCTTGACCCCGACCACGTTGTCGATCATCGGCTCGAACTCCGCGGTCAGCCCCTTGCGGGTGTGCCCGAGCGAGTCGAACGCGCCCGCCTTGATGAGCGATTCGACGGTCCGCTTGTTGCAGACCACCGACTCCACCTTCACCAGGAAGTCGGGGAAGGAGGTGAACTTCCCCTTCGCCTTCCGGGTGCGGATCAGCGACTCCACCACCGGCCCGCCGACGTTGCGGATGGCGGTGAGACCGAACCGGACGAGGGTATCCCCGTGCGGGGTGAAGTCGGAGTCGGACTCGTTGACGTCCGGCGGGAGCACCTGGATGCCCATCTTCCGGCACTCGTTGAGGTAGACCGCCGACTTGTCCTTGTCGTCCTTCACCGAGGTCAGCAGCCCGGACATGTACTCGGCCGGGTAGTTGGCCTTGAGGTACGCCGTCCAGTACGAGACCAGCCCGTACCCGGCGGTGTGCGCCTTGTTGAAGGCGTAGCCGGAGAAGGGGACGAGGACGTCCCACACCGCCTGGATCGCCGCGTCCGAGTAGCCGCGCTCGCGGCAGCCCCGCTGGAACGGGACGAACTCGGCCTCCAGGATCTCCTTCTTCTTCTTGCCCATCGCGCGGCGCAGCAGGTCGGCCTGGCCGAGCGAGTAGCCGGCCAGGATCTGGGCGGCCTTCTGCACCTGCTCCTGGTAGACGATCAGGCCGTACGTCGGCTTGAGGATCTCCTCCAGGGGCTTCTCCAGCTCCGGGTGGATCGGGGTGATCTCCTGCTGGCCGTTCTTGCGCAACGCGTAGTTGGTGTGAGAGTTGACGCCCATCGGGCCCGGTCGGTACAGCGCGAGGACGGCGGAGATGTCCTCGAAGTTGTCGGGCTTCATCAGGCGCAGCAGCGAGCGCATCGGCCCGCCGTCGAGCTGGAAGACGCCGAGCGTGTCGCCGCGGGCCAGCAGCTCGTAGGCGGGCTTGTCGTCCAGGGGCAGGTCGAGCAAGTTGATCCTGACGCCCTTGTTCCGCTCGATCGCCTTGACGGCATCGTCCATGATCGTCAGGTTGCGCAGGCCGAGGAAGTCCATCTTGAGAAGGCCGAGGCCCTCGCAGGTGGGGTAGTCGAACTGCGTGATGGTGACGCCGTCGGTGTGCCGGGTCCAGACCGGGATGTGGTCGGTGAGCGGCTCGGCGGACATGATGACGCCGGCCGCGTGCACCCCGGGCTGGCGGATCAGCCCCTCGATGCCGCGCGCGGTGTCGATCACCTTGCGGACGTCCGGGTCGTTCTCGTACAGCCCGCGGATCTCGCCGGCCTCGCCGTAGCGCGGGTGCGAGGGGTCGGTGATGCCGGAGAGCGGGATGCCCTTGCCCATGACGTCCGGCGGCATCGCCTTGGTGATCCGGTCGCCCATCGCGTACGGGTAGCCGAGGACGCGCGAGGAGTCCTTGATGGCGGCCTTCGCCTTGATGGTGCCGTACGTGACGATCATGGCGACCTTGTCGGAGCCCCACTTGTCCGTCACGTACCGGATCACGTCACCGCGCCGGCGCTCGTCGAAGTCGATGTCGACGTCGGGCATGGAGACGCGCTCGGGGTTGAGGAAGCGCTCGAAGATCAGGCCGTGCGGGATCGGGTCGAGGTCGGTGATGCCCATCGCGTAGGCGACCAGCGAGCCGGCCGCCGAGCCGCGGCCCGGGCCCACCGCGATGCCCTGCTCCTTGGCCCACATGATGAAGTCGGCGACCACGAGGAAGTACGCCGGGAACCCCATCTGGATGATGGTGTCCATCTCGTACTCGGCGAGCTTCTTGTGCTCCTCGTCGTACCCGCCCGGGAAGCGCCGGTCCATGCCCTGCCAGACCTGGGCCCTGAAGAAGTCCGCCTCCGACGCGAAGCCCGCCGGGATCGGGAAGCGCGGCATCAGGTTCTTGAACTCGAACATGCCCTCGGTGTCGACCCGCGAGGCGACCAGCAGCTGGCTGTTGCGGCAGCCCTCCTGCCAGGCGTCCGAGGAGTCCAGCGCGTACATCTCGGCGGCCGACTTGATGTAGTAGCCGGTGCCGTCGAAGCGGAAGCGGTCCGGGTCCGAGAGGTTCTTGCCGGTCTGGACGCAGAGCAGCAGGTCGTGCGCGCCGGCGTCGGACTCGGTGGTGTAGTGCGAGTCGTTGGTGACCACCGGCGGGATGTCCAGCTTCCGGCCGATCTCCAGCAGCCCGTCGCGGACCCGCTTCTCGATGTCCAGGCCGTGGTCCATCAGCTCCAGGAAGTAGTTCTCCCGGCCGAAGATCTCCCGGTAGTCGGCGGCGGACCGGAGCGCCTCGTCGAACTGGCCGAGCCGCAGCCTGGTCTGCACCTCGCCGGAGGGGCAGCCGGTGGTGGCCATCAGGCCGGCCGCGTGCTCGGCGATGATCTCCTTGTCCATCCGGGGCCACTTCACCAGCCAGCCCTCGGCGTAGGAGCGCGAGGTCAGCTTGAAGAGGTTGTGCAGGCCCTGCTTGTTGCGGGCCCAGATGGTCTTGTGGGTGTAGGCCCCGGACGCCGAGACGTCGTCCCGCTTCTGGTGCGGCTGCCCCCAGAGGACGCGCTTGGTGTTGGTGCGCGACTCGGGCGCGACGTACGCCTCGATGCCGATCACCGGCGTGATCCCGGCGGCGGTGGCCTGCTTGTGGAACTCCGCCGCGCCGTACATGTTGCCGTGGTCGGTCATCGCGACATGGGTCTGGCCCAGCCGCTCGACCTCCTTGAAGAGCTGCTTCAGCCGGGCGGCGCCGTCCAGCATCGAGTACTCGGTGTGGACGTGCAGGTGCGCGTACGGCTGGTCGCTCAAGGCGGGGCCTCCGGAGGCTGGTGCTGTCTGGCTGGCCGGCGAACGCACAGGTCACGGAGGTGCCTGGAAACAGCTGTGGTCCGAGCCGCCATCGGGGCCCGGACCAGCTCTCACACGTTCACGGTCCTACTCTAGCCTCCGGCCCCAGAAGTGCCCGGCCGCCCACCACGCCGCAAAGGACCCTTCCATGTCCCACCCGCAGCCCATCGCCGACCACCGCGCCGAGACCGTCCTGAGCGTCTTCGACACGGCCTTCGGCGACCTGCTCGCCAAGGACCCGGCGGCGTTCCGGGTGAAGTTCCGGAAGATGGCCGCCTCGGCGTTCGCCTTCTACCGCGGCACCGCCGGCCTCTACTACGCCGACCTCGCCGACGGCCCGTTCGCCGGGTACGGCGCCACCTTCCTGGACGAGCGCACCAGCCGGGTCTGGATCCACGGGGACCTGCACGCCGAGAACTTCGGCACCTACCTGAACGCCGAGGGCCGGCTCGTCTTCAACGTCAACGACTTCGACGAGGCCTACGTCGGCGCCTTCACCTGGGACGTCCAGCGCCTCGCCGCCTCGCTGGCCCTGATCGGCTACGCCAAGGCACTGTCCGACACCACGATCACCCAGCTGGTCACCGCCTTCGCCACCGCCTACCGGGCCCAGATCGCCGCCCACGTCTCCTCCGGCGACGCCGACCCCTTCACCCTGGACACCGCCACCGGCCCGATCCTGGACACCCTGCGCCGGGCCCGGCTGCAGACCCGGGTCGCGCTGCTCGACGGCGACACCGTCGTCGAGGGCTACGAGCGCCGGTTCCGCCTCGGCGGCGGCGCGATCGAGCTGGACGAAGCGACCCGCGCCGAGGTGCTCGCCGCCTTCGAGGCCTACGTCGCCACCCTGCCGCCCGCCTCCCGCACCCGGCCGGAGTCGCTGAAGGTCAAGGACGTCGTCGGCCGCCGTGGCATCGGCATCGGCAGCGCCGGCCTGCCCTCCTACAACCTGCTGCTGGAGGGGCACACCGACGCGCTGGAGAACGACGTCGTCATCTACATGAAGCAGGGCCAGACCCCGGCCGTGTCGCGGCACGTCACCGACCCGGCGATCGCCGGGTACTTCGAGCACGAGGGCCACCGCACGGTCATCTCCCAGCGCGCCCTCCAGGCGCACAGCGACCCGTGGCTCGGCCACACCACCCTGCGCGGGCGCGGCCAGCTGGTCGCCGAGGTCTCCCCCTACACCACCGACCTCGACTGGACCGACCTCAACGAGCTGTCCGACCTGCTCGCCGTCACCGAGTACCTCGGCCGCGCCACCGCCACCATGCACGCGGCCGCCGACGAGTCCTCCAGCGGCCACACCCTGGTGCCGTTCTCCACCGAGCACGCCATCGACGCCGCCATCACCCGCGACGAGGCCGGCTTCCCGGCGATGCTGGTCGACTTCGCGCACGCCTACGGGGCGCAGGCCCGCCAGGACCACCAGCTCTTCGTCGACCTCTACCGCAACGGCCGCATCCCCGGCCTGTAGGGCTACCCGGTCAGGGCCGCCAGCCGCTCCCCGGCGGCGGCCCTGACCTCCGCCTCCTCCATCGGGTCGTCCCGCAGGTAGGCCAGCCGCTCCCGCACCTCCGGCCCGTCCGGCGCGTGCCCGACGGCCAGCAGCCGCGCCGCCGCCTCGCAGTCCCGGAGCGACTCGGTGTACCCCGCGCCCAGCCCGGCCGGGCCGATCGCGGCCAGCGCCTCCAGGTACGCGGCCCGCTCGTACGAGTGCGGCGTCCACAGCCAGAACCGGCGCAGCAGCGAGACGGCGTCGCCGGCCTCCGCCGGCCCGAACCGGGCGAGCGCCTTGGCCTGCCTCCTCGGCCCGCACCAGTGCCGCCGCACCCAGTGCCGTTCCAGCTCCGCCACCAGCACCGGGACATCCTCGGCCGCCCCGTACTCGGCCAGTACCCACTGCCCCTGCGCCCGCAGCCAGTCCGGCTCCGTGACCGCGGCCCACTCCCGCGCGGCGGGCACCGCCCCCGCGCCGAGCTTCTCCAGCACCCCGGTCAGTGGCCACAGCACGTACCTGCCGTCCGCCGTCCCCAGCGACGGCACCAGTGGAAGCACCCCGGGCTCCGGCCCCCGGTCGTCGAGCACGTCCAGCGCGGCGGTCCGTCGCTCCTGCGACTCGGCCGGGTCCGCCAGCAGCTCCAGCAGCTCCGCGTTCCCCGTCCTCGCCAACGGCTTCGCCTCCCGGGGCCCGTGCACCGGCCCCGGCCGGACCCACCCCCAACGCGTCCACGGCTCGCCCCACCGGTCCGCCGGATCCCGCCGCGCCCGTTCCCCGGCCGTCTCCGCCAGGTCCTCCCACCACTCCACCGGCCACCGGTCCGCCATCGCCTCCAGCACCGGCGCCCAGTGCCGCCCCACCCGCACATGCGCCCGCAGCGCCTCCCGGGCCTGCGCCGACCCGTCGAGCGCCAGCAGCACCAGCACCGCGCCGGCCCGCTCACAGGTGTCCTCGTCCCCCGCCAGCAGCTCGACCACCGGCCCGACCGGCAGCGCGAGGTCCCTGACCAGCCGCGCCAGATAGAGCGCCCGCTGATCGACGGGCTCCCACCGCCAGTCCCACCGCACGCACCCGTACACCAGCTCGGCGGCCGCCGCCGGGTCCTCCTCGGCCATCCGCGCCCCGAGCCCCCGGCCCCGCTGCAACAGCCCCGGCAGCGTCGCTGCCGGTGCGTACTCGTATCTCCGCTGTGTCACCCCGCCATCCTCCCCCAGCCCCCGTCGAGGACGGTTTCCGACCTACATCCCCGCTAGCGTCGGCCTTCCCGGACATGCGATGCGGAGACCGACATGAACCTCACCCGGCCGCGATCGGGGAGTGCGCCCGTTGCGCGGCCCCGGTGACGCCCGGCGGCGGGACGATCTGCCGCCGGGCGTCACCGGGGCTCATGCCCCCTGCCGCAGCGCCGGACAGGGCCGCCGCCGAGCGGAACCGGATCGGCGCCGAGTTCGCGCGCGGCCTGCTGCGCGGCGCAGCGCCGGTGCCTGTACCAGCGCCGGTGCCGGTGCCGTAGCAGCTGAGCCAGGCTCGATGCACAGGAAGTCGACCGGGCCGACTTCCTGTGCACGGGGCGCGTCTCAGGCCGCCTGGTCGTCCAGCTCGGCGAGGAAGTCCAGGGCCACCGCCCAGGTCCGCTCGGCCGCCTCGGCGTCGTAGTCGGGCAGCTCGGGGTCGGTGTAGACGTGACCGGCGCCCCGGTAGCGGTGGACCTCGACGTCGGCGCCGGCCCGGCGCAGCTGCAGGTACCAGGCGTTCAGCCAGTCCTCGGACTCGAACGGGTCCGGCTCGGCCACGTGCAGCTGGACGGGGATCGAGGTCGCCGCGTCCTCCCGGATGTCCGAGGTGCCGTGCAGCAGGAGCAGGCCGAGCGCCTTCTCGTCGGCCAGCGCGAGGTTCTGGGCGAGCGAGCCGCCGAGCGAGAGGCCCGCGTAGACGAGCGAGGCTCCCGACCCCAGCAGCGGGGCGGCGGCGCCGACGGCCCGGCGCAGCAGCTCGTCACTGCCGAGCTCCTCCTTGTACGCCATGCCCTCCTCGACGTCGTCGAAGGTCTTCCCGTCGAACAGGTCCGGGGTGTGCACGGTGTGCCCGGCGGCGCGCAGCCGGTCGGCGGCGGCGTGGACGGCGGGGCGCAGTCCGTAGACGGAGTGGAGGAGCAGGATCTGGGCCACGGTCGGACTTCCTTGCAGGGCGGGCGGAGACTCCCCCCATCATCGCCCATGGCCACCGGGTGGCCTCGCGCCCGCGCGGCGGTGGCGGAGGCCACGCGTCGGTGAAGCGGCGACGAACAGTCAGTCCGACCTATGGAGCGGCGCGTTACCGACCGGTAGCCTGTCCGCCGTGACTGACCTTGTCGATGACATGACCGCTGCCCGCCCGCACCGCCGCCAGGTGCTGAAGGCCACCGCGATCGTGGCGGGCGCCGCCGCCCTGCCGCTCGCCCTCGGCTCCGCGGCCTCGGCCGCGACCGCCCCGCAGTTCCTGCACGGCGTCGCCTCCGGCGACCCGCTCCCCGACGGCATCCTGCTCTGGACCCGGGTCACCCCGACCCCCGACGCCGTTCCCGGCTCCGCCACGGGCCCGGCCACCGAGGTCCGCTGGGAGCTCGCCACCGACAAGGGCTTCACCCGGATCGCGGCGGGCGGCACGGTGACCGCCACCGCCGCCTCCGACCACACCGTCAAGGCCGACGTCCGCGGCCTGACCCCGGACACCCTCTACTGGTACCGCTTCACCGCCGGCGCCGCCGTCTCCCCGGTCGGCCGCACCCACACCACCCCGGCCGCCGACGCCGCCCTCTCCCGTCTGCGCCTGGGCGTCGCGTCCTGCGCCAACTGGGAGGCCGGCTACTTCTCCGCCTACCGCCACCTCGCCGCCCGCGGCGACCTGGACGCCTTCCTCTTCCTCGGCGACTACATCTACGAGTACAAGACCGGCGAGTTCTGCGCCCGCGGCTCGGTCGTGCGCCCGCACGCACCCACCCACGAGATCCTCACCCTCGCCGACTACCGGACCAGGCACGGCCGCTACAAGACCGACGAGGACCTCCAGGGGCTGCACGCGCAGGTCCCGACCATCGCGATCTGGGACGACCACGAGTTCGCCAACGACGCCTGGTCCGGCGGCGCCGAGAACCACACCCCCGGCACCGAGGGCGACTGGGCCGACCGGATGGCCGCCGCCAAGCAGGCCTACTTCGAGTGGATGCCGGTCCGCCCGTCGATCGCCGGCACCACCTACCGCCGCCTGCGCTACGGCAAGCTCGCCGACTTCCACCTGATGGACCAGCGCTCGTTCCGCTCGGAGCAGGTCAAGGTCGGCAACGGCGACGTCGACTCGGCCGACCGCAGCATCACCGGTCGCGCCCAGATGGACTGGCTGAAGGCCGGGCTCACCGCCTCCGACACCACCTGGCGGTTGATCGGCAATGAGGTGATGATCTCCCCGGTCGCCTTCTTCTCGCTGCCGGACTACCTGCTGCGCCCGCTGGCCAAGCTGCTCGGCCTGCCGGGCGAGGGCCTCGCGGTCAACACCGACCAGTGGGACGGCTACACCCACGACCGCCGCGAGCTGCTCGGCCACCTCAAGACGAACGGCATCACCAACACCGTCTTCCTGACCGGTGACATCCACTCCGCCTGGGCGTCGGACGTCCCCAACGAGGCCGCCACCTACCCGCTCTCGGGCAGCGCGGCCACCGAGTTCGTGGTGACCTCGGTGACGTCGGACAACATCGACGACGTCCTCAAGGTCGCCCCGCAGACCCTCTCGCTGGTGGCGGCCGCGGCGATCAAGTCGGCCAACCCGCACGTCAAGTGGGTCGACCTGGACTCGCACGGCTACGGCGTCCTGGACATCACCCCGAGCCAGACCCAGATGGACTACTACGTCCTCTCCGACCGCACCCGCAAGGACGCCACCACCAAGTGGACGCGCTCCTACCGCACCCGGTCCGGCACCCAGCAGATCGAGCGGGTCTACTCTCCCGTCAAGTAGGCCGCGCCCCGGAGGGGGTACGCCACCCAGGCGTACCCCCTCCGCAGACGCCCCTCCGCAGGCTCCTCAGGACACCACGTCCTTGCGCGCGAACCCGCGGAACGCCAGCGCCAGCAGCACCACCGCGTAGGAGAGCGACAGCGAGACGCCCTGCACCATGCCGCCCCACTCCAACTGCGGCTGCAGGGCGTCCGCCCAGGCGTACTGCCAGTGCGCGGGAAGCCATTCCCGCAGGTCACCGAGGGCGGTGACGGCGTCCAGCACCCCGGTGACGATGGAGGCGAACACCGCGCCGCCGACCGCGCCCAGCGGCGCGTCGGTCGCGGTGGAGAGCCAGAACGCCAGCGCCGCGATCACGACCTCGCTGAGGAACACGAACGCCACCGCGAGCGCCAGCCGCGGCAGTGCCTCCGTCGCCGACAGGGTCGCGCCGGTGGGCAGCTTCAGGTCCCCCCAGCCGTACGCGGCGGTGCCGACCAGCAGCCCGATCGTCGGCAGCAGCACCACGGCCGCCGCCGAGAAGGCCAGCCCCACCACGAACTTGCGGGCCAGCAGCCGGGCCCGGGGCACCGGCGCGGCCAGCAGGTAGCGCAGCGAGGACCAGCTGGCCTCCGAGGCCACGGTGTCCCCGCAGAACAGCGCCACCGGGATCACCAGCAGGAAGCCGGTGCCCATGAAGAGCAGGGTGGTCGCGAAGTTGGGGCCGGAGGCGGTGGCCAGCTCGATGAAGCTGGTCCGGTCGGCCCGCCCCGGCGTGCCGCCGATCTGGAACGCCGCCAGGATCACGAACGGCATCGCGGCCAGCACCCCGCCGATCACCAGGGTGCGCCGGCGCCGCAGCTGGCGCAGGGCCTCGATCCGCAGCGGCAGAGTCCGCCCGGGCCGGTACCCGGGCGCGCGGTCCGGTGAGACGTGGTCCGGTGACACAGCGGCGCTCACGCCGCACCTCCGATCAGCGACAGGAACGCGTCCTCCAGCCGGCGGTGCGGTCCGGCCCGCTCCACCGGCACTCCCAGGCGCACCAGCTCGGCCAGCAGTTGGCTGGCCGCCATGCCGTCCAGCCGCACCAGCAGCCCGCCCTCGACCACCTCCACCGAGCCCACGCCGGCCAGCGCGCCCGCCTTGTCGGCGGCCACCGCCAGCTCCGACGGCCCGAACGAGGCGGGTGTGCCGATCAGCAGGTGCTCGCCCGCACCGATGATCTCGGCGACGGCGCCCGCCGTGACCAGCCGGCCGCGGTCCATCACCACCAGGTCGGTGCAGCTCTGCTCGACCTCCGCCAGCAGGTGGCTGGAGACGATGACGGTCCGTCCGGCGGCGGCGTAGCGCACCATCACCTCGCGCATCTCACGGATCTGCGGCGGGTCGAGCCCGTTGGTCGGCTCGTCCAGGATCAGCAGGTCCGGCAGGCCGAGCATGGCCTGGGCGATGGCCAGGCGCTGCCGCATGCCCTGCGAGTAGGTCCGCACCGCCCGGTCCAGCGCCTCGCCGAGCCCGGCGATGGCGAGCGCCTCCGCCAGGTGCGCGTCCGCCTCCGGGCGGCCGGTGGCCTGCCAGTACAGCCGCAGGTTGGCCCGACCGCTCAGGTGCGGCAGGAACCCGGCGCCCTCGACGAAGGCCCCGACCCGCGACAGCACCGGCGCGCCGGGCCGCACCAGGTGGCCGAAGATCCTGATCTCGCCGGCGTCGGGCCGGATCAGGCCCATCAGCATCCTCAGCGTGGTGGTCTTGCCGGCGCCGTTGGGCCCGAGCAGCCCGAGCACCTGGCCCTGCTCCACCCGGAAGCCCACGTCCCGGACGGCGTACCGGTCGGTGGCGCCCTTGTAGCGCTTGCCGAGGCCGGTGATCTGCAGCGGCACCTCGGCCAGCGCCGGGTCGTAGGCCGACCCCCGGGCGGTCCGGCCGCGTCGGCGCAGCCGCGGCAGGAGCAGCAGCGCGGCCGCCACGGCGACGGCGATCAGCGGCAGCACCCAGGTCCGGGCCGGCAGCGGGGTGGCCTCGGTGACCAGCTCGGCGACGGTCGGCGCGGTGACCGGGCCGGCCAGGGAGACCCGGTAGGTGGCCGGCTCGGCCGGCGAGGCGTACGCCAGGTCGGTCGCGGCGAGCACCAGCCGCAGCCGGTGCCCGGCGGCGAAGGTGTGGTCGACGGTGGGCAGCGCCACCGTGACGGTCCGGCCGCCGGGCGCGTCCGCGCCGGTCACCCGGAGCGGGGCGGACAGCTGCTGCGGCAGGGTCTGCTTGCCGTCCGGCGCGACGTCGTACAGCTTGGCGAAGAGCACCGCGTCCGGCCGGTCGGCCGCGACCTTCACCGTGACCGTCGGCTGCCCGGTCAGGTGCAGTTGCCCGTCCAGCGGCGCCGAGTCGAACCCGGCGTACTGACCGGGGAAGTCGAGCGAGAGCCCGGCCCCGAGCGAGGCGGCCTGGCTGAGCGCGCCGATGCCGGGCAGCGCGGAGATGTTGGGCGGCGCGCCGCCGGGCGGGTTGGCGAAGGTCTGCTCGGCGCCCGCCTTGCCGCCGGTCAGCTCCACCTGCCGCGAGCCGGTGCCCGCCAGACCGGGGTAGGCGTCGGCGGAGGCGCCGCGCAGCACGGCCTGGAAGCCGGTGGAGTCCACCCCGCCGGTGCGGGTCACCCGGAACGCCGGCCCGGTGGAGCCGGGCGGGTCCTGCCCGGCCGGCTCCTGCAGGTACCGGTCGAACCAGGCACCGACCCGGTCGTCCACCCGGGCGCTGGTGTCGGTGCCGCCGTCGTGCCCGCCCGCGAACCAGTCCACCGCGACCGGCGCGCCGTTGGCCGCGACCGCCCGGGCGATCGCATCGCCCTGGTCGAGCGGGAACAGCGAGTCCTGCTGGCCCTGGACGACCAGGGTGGGCGCCTTGAGCCGCCCGGCCACCGAGGACGGGCTGGAGCGGTCCAGCAGGGCCACGGCTTCCGGATCGGCGTGACCGGCGGTCGCCACCCGGTCGTACATCCGGCAGAGCTCGTCCAGGAAGCGGCCGCCGCCGACCGTCGCGTCCGCCGAATCGCCCGGGGCCTGCTGCGGCCCGGTGCCACCGCGCGGGGCCTCGCCCGAGGGGCCGAGGTCCCCCGCCGAGCCGGTGGTGAAGAAGATGCCGGCCCAGAGCTTCTTGAACACGCCGTCCACCGCGCCCGAGCCCCGCACGCCCTGCGGGAACAGCGCGTCGGCCAGGTTCCACCAGGTGATCTGGCTGGCCACCGCGTCGATCCGGCTGTCGTACGCGGAGCCGAGCAGCGACACCGCCCCGCCGTACGAGGCACCGGTGATGCCGACCCGCGGGTCGCCCGGCCCGTCGAGGCGCACCTCGGGCCGCTGGGCCAGCCAGTCGACCAGGTGCCGGACGTCCTCGACCTCGCGGTCGGGGGCGTTGAGGCCGATCCGGCCGCCGGAGTGGCCGAAGCCGCGCGCCGACCAGGTCAGCACCGCGTAGCCCTGCCGGGCGAGCTGCTGGGCGCGCTCGCGCTCACCCTCCTTGGAACCGCCGAAGCCGTGGGCGAGCAGGACCGCCGGTCGGGGGCCCGTCCCGGTCGTGAAGAACGAGGTGTCCAGCTGGACCGTGGCGTCGCTGCCGGGCGTCTCCGGCATGCTGAGGAAACGATCCTCCTGCCGGACGGGCTCGTCCCCGCCGGCGGCCACCGCCACCGCCGTGCCGACTCCGGCCACCACCACCAGGGCCACCGCCGCGGCCAGCACTCTTCGTCCGACAGCCGTTCCGCGGCCGCGCCACCGACGCCACGCCCCACCGAGCTCCATGGTCGGTGATCGTATCCGCCGTGCCGGTAGGCGTCCGATAAGGCCGCCCGGGCCGGGCCGTGCCGAGACGCCCGATTCATCCGACTATGCCCGGGTATCGTCCGCCCGTCCCATCCCACCGCCCGACGACGAGGTGTCTGTGCTCCGGCCGCTGATCGCCCTGCTCGCCGCCATCGCCGCCACCCTGGTGATCGGCCGGATCGTCGACCAGGTCCTCCAGCGCGTCGCCGCGAGCCATCCGGACGACGCCGTCTGAGCACTGCTGCGCCGTTGCCGGATCCCCCTGCAGCTGGGGGCCGGGGCGGCGCTGGCGCTCGCCGCCGCCCCGCGGGAGCGGATCTTCCACCGGCACGACGACGGCCTGCACCACCTGGTGCCGCTGTTCCTGCTCGGCTCCGTCGGCCGGCTCACCGTCCGGGTGGTGGCGGCCGGCCCGGAGGCGGAGCTCAGCCGGTACGAGCCGGCGCCGACGACTGCGCACGGAGGAGCACCCCGGTCCCGGCGCGACCCGGGACCGGGACCGGCCCTAGAGCACCCGGGTCATGGTCCGGTGCGGGATCCCGGCGTCGTCGTAGACCGGCCCCTCCGCCGTGTAGCCGAGCCGCTCGTAGAAGCCCAGCGCCTGCACCTGCGCGTGCAGCTCGACCTCACGGGCGCCCCGCCCGCGCCCGGCCGCCTCGACGGCGCGGACCAGCTCGGCGCCCAGCCCGGTGCCGCGCGCCGCCTTCACCACCGCGAGCCGGCCGAGCAGCACCCGGCCCGCCGTCCCGCCGGTGAGGGCGAGCGCCTGCGGGCCGTGGATCAGCCGGGCGGTGCCGAGCGGCTCGCCCTCCGGGCCGACCGCCAGCAGGTGCTCGGAGGTCGCGTCGAGGTCGTCGTACTCCAGTTCCTCGGGCACGCCCTGCTCGGCGATGAACACCTCGTGCCGGACGCCCCGCACCAGTGCCAGGTCGTCCGCGCCCTCGGCCACCCGGATCCGCGCCGCGAAGGAGCTCATGTCAGCTCTCCGCCGAGATGATGTCCAGCGCCCTGCGCAGGTCCTCGGGGTACTCGCTGCCGAACTGCACCCACTCGCCGTCGGCCGGGTGCTCGAAGGCGAGCGAGACCGCGTGCAGCCACTGCCGGGTCAGCCCGAGCCGCTTGGCCAGCGTCGGGTCGGCGCCGTAGGTCAGGTCGCCCACGCAGGGGTGGCGCAGCGCCGACATGTGCACCCGGATCTGGTGGGTCCGGCCGGTCTCCAGCTTGATGTCCAGCAGCGAGGCGGCCCGGTAGGCCTCGATGAGGTCGTAGTGGGTGACGGAGGGCTTGCCCTCCTGGATGACCGCCCACTTCCAGTCGGAGCTGGGGTGGCGCCCGATCGGCGCGTCCACGGTGCCGCTCATCGGGTCCGGGTGGCCCTGCACCAGCGTGTGGTACTTCTTCTCGGTCACCCGGTCGTGGAACTGGCGCTTGAGGTCGGTGTAGGCGCGCTCGGACTTGGCGACCACCATCAGCCCGGAGGTGCCCACGTCGAGCCGGTGCACGACGCCCTGGCGCTCCGCGGCGCCCGAGGTGGAGATCCGGTAGCCGGCCGCGGCCAGGCCGCCGATCACGGTCGGACCGGTCCAGCCGGGGCTGGGGTGGGCGGCGACGCCGACCGGCTTGTCGACGAGCACGATGTCCTCGTCGTCGTGGACGATGCGCATGCCCTCGACATGCTCGGCGACGATCCGCACGGGCGCGGCGGGGGCCGGGATCTCGACCTCCAGCCAGGAGCCGGCGGTGACCCGGTCCGACTTGCCGGCCAGGGCGCCGTCGAGCGTCACCTTGCCGTCGGCTGCCAACTCGGCGGCCTTCGTCCGGGAGAAACCGAACATCCGGGCGAGGGCGGCGTCGAGACGCTCGCCCTCCAGGCCGTCGGGTACGGGGAGGCTGCGGATCTGCGCTGCGGTACTCACCCGTACGAGTATGCCGGACGCGGGAGCCGCCCCTTACGCGGTCGGGCCGGGCCGGTCCCCGCCGGCGTCGCCCCCGGCCGCCCCGTCCTTGCCGCCCGCGCCCTTGCCGGCCGGCTGGTGGACGGTGCCGTCCGGGTTGCTGCCGCGGAAGGAGAGCAGCACCACCAGGATGCCGCCGCAGACGATCGCCGAGTCGGCGAGGTTGAAGACGGCGAAGTGCTGGACGGAGATGAAGTCCACGACGTGACCGCGGAAGGCGCTCGGCGAGCGGAACAGCCGGTCGGTCAGGTTGCCCAGCGCCCCGCCGAGCAGCAGCCCGAGCGCGATCGCCCAGGGGAGGCTGTACAGCCGGCGGGCGATCCGCCAGATGACCACGATGACCGACGCCGCGATCACGGTGAAGACGATGGTCAGCGCCTGGCCCATGCCGAACGCGGCGCCGGAGTTGCGGATCACCTGGAAGGTCACCACGTCGCCGATCACCTTGATCGCCGCGTGGTTCTCCAGGCGGGCGACCACCAGCAGCTTGGTCCCCAGGTCGATCAGGAAGGCGACCAGCGCGACGCCCAGCAGGACACCGATCCGCCGGCGCCCCTTCGGTGCCTCCTGCTCGACCGGAGCGGTCACCTCACCGGGCTCGGCCACGGCCTCCTCCAGGGCTTCGGCGGGGGTCGGGACGGACTCGTCCCGCGTCTGGGGGGAACCTTGCGTACTGATGATCCGCTCCGCTGCCGATGAGGGTCCCCCGGGGCCGAAGGTCGGGGGAGAGTGGGCCGGTGGTCGCCGACCTCGACGAGTCAGGCGACGTTACGGGGTCGAGCGTACGGCAAGCCCGACCCCCCGCGTCGCCCCGGTCAGCGGCGTTCCTGCTTGGCCTTGCACTGGACGCAGAGCGTCGCCCGGGGGAAGGCCTGCATGCGGGCCTTGCCGATGGCCTGGCCGCAGGACTCGCAGGTCCCGAAGCCGACGCCCTCCAGTCGGCCCAGGGCCCGCTCGACCTGCGCGAGGCTGTCCCTGGCGTTGTTGGCCAGCGCCAGCTCGCTCTCCCGCGAGATGTTCTTCGTACCGGCGTCGACCTGGTCGTCGCCGGCTCCGTCGTTGGAGTCCCGCATCAGCCCGGTGATCGCGGCCTCGGCGGCGCCGATCTCGTTCTGCAGCCGGTCCAGCTCGCTGATCAGCTCGGCGTGCAGTTCGTGCACCTCCTGCGAAGTCCACGGGTCCTCGCCCGGGCGGACGGGAAGCTCGGCCGGGTCCACGGCCTCCGCGCCGCCGCCGCGGACCGCCGCGGCGGGGGTGCGGGTGCGGCCGGGGGCCACGAGCGCGGAATCGTTGCTGGTCTTGTGCCGTGCGGTAGTGGTCACGGTCCCCTCCCCTGGTTCGCCTGCCACGGCCTTGCGGGCCCGCTTGGTGACGGTACCCGCGCCGGTTGCCTCATCAGCCATGGCTTCGACCCCATCTACGAACGAATCGAGCCGCCGGTTCCCGGCGGCCTCCAGTGCCGGAACGATAATCCCCATCAAAACCGGTCACAACATGACATACCGACGCCTCACAATGATCCCACCCAGGCAGCCGTCACAACCGCCCCGCCCCGCGCGCTGACCTGAGTTGTGCCCAGAACACCCCCGCCTAACCGCCTCCGCGCGCCGTCGCGGCGGCGGACAAACCGACTTGCGGCTGCCGATAGACTGGGCCGGCAAGGCGCAGATGGGACGAGTACCGACGTACGCAGCCACCAGCGACCCGGGGACGGTGCGAGCCCGGGGGTGTGCGCGGCGGGAAGATCACCCCGGAGCCGCCGGAAGAACGGCCGCTGGTCAGCCCAGCGGCCCGGTAGAACCGGCAGCAAGCCCAAACAAGAGGGTCGCAGCAGCACCGCGGCCAAGGAGGGTGGTACCGCGGGGCGGCTCGCCGTCTCGTCCCTCCGTCGGATCCAGCCGATATCCGCCGGAGGTTTGACACCGCGATGACCACCTACAACGCCGTCCCCGCACAGGTGGACCTGCCTGCCCTCGAACACCAGATCCTCTCCTTCTGGCAGGACAGCAAGATCTTCCAGCGCAGCCTGGAGCAGTCCGAGGGCCGCCCCGAGTGGGTGTTCTACGAGGGCCCGCCGACCGCCAACGGCATGCCCGGCGCCCACCACATCGAGGCCCGCGTCTTCAAGGACGTCTTCCCCCGCTACCGGACGATGAAGGGCTACCACGTCGCCCGCAAGGCCGGCTGGGACTGCCACGGCCTCCCCGTCGAGCTGGCCGTCGAGAAGGAGCTGGGCTTCTCCGGCAAGCAGGACATCGAGGCGTACGGCATCGCCGAGTTCAACGCCAAGTGCCGCGAGTCGGTGACCCGCCACACCGACGCCTTCACCGAGCTCACCACCCGGATGGGCTACTGGGTCGACCTCGACGACGCCTACCGGACGATGGACCCGTCCTACGTCCAGTCGGTCTGGTGGTCGCTCAAGCAGATCTTCGACAAGGGCCTGCTGGTCCAGGACCACCGGGTCGCCCCCTGGTGCCCGCGCTGCGGCACCGGCCTGTCCGACCACGAGCTGGCCCAGGGCTACGAGACCGTCGTCGACCCCTCGGTCTTCGTCCGCTTCCCGCTCACCTCCGGCCCGCTGGCCGGCGGGGCCGCGCTGCTGGTCTGGACGACCACGCCGTGGACCCTGGTCTCCAACACCGCCGCCGCCGTCCACCCCGAGGTCACCTACGTGGTGGCCACCGACGGCACCGAGCGGCTGGTCGTCGCGGAGCCGCTGCTGGCCAAGGCGCTCGGCGAGGGCTGGGAGGCCACCGGCGAGTCCTTCACCGGCGCCGAGATGGAGCGCTGGGCGTACCGCCGCCCCTTCGACCTGGTCGAGATCGAGGACGCGCACTACGTCCTCAACGCCGACTACGTCACCACCGAGGACGGCACCGGCATCGTCCACCAGTCCCCCGCCTTCGGCGCGGACGACCTCGCGACCTGCCGCCGCTACGGCCTGCCGGTGGTCAACCCGGTGCTCGCCGACGGCACCTTCGCGCCCGAGGTCCCGCTGGTCGGCGGCCAGTTCTTCAAGAAGGCCGACGAGGCCCTGGTCGCGGACCTCCAGGAGCGCGGCCTGCTCTTCCGCCACCTGCCGTACGAGCACAGCTACCCGCACTGCTGGCGCTGCCACACCGCGCTGCTCTACTACGCGCAGCCGTCCTGGTACATCCGGACCACCGCCGTCAAGGACGCGATGATCCGCGAGAACGAGGCCACCAACTGGTACCCGGAGACGGTCAAGCACGGCCGCTTCGGCGACTGGCTGAACAACAACATCGACTGGGCGCTCAGCCGCAACCGCTACTGGGGCACCCCGCTGCCGATCTGGCGCTGCGAGGAGAACCACCTCACCTGCGTCGGCTCGCTGGCCGAGCTCTCCGAGCTCACCGGCACCGACCAGAGCGGCCTGGACCCGCACCGCCCGTACATCGACGACGTCACCTTCGCCTGCCGCGAGTGCTCCGGCACCGCCACCCGGGTGCCCGAGGTGATCGACGCCTGGTACGACTCCGGCTCGATGCCCTTCGCCCAGTACGGCTACCCGTACCAGAACAAGGAGCTCTTCGAGAAGCGCTACCCGGCGCAGTTCATCTCGGAGGCGATCGACCAGACCCGCGGCTGGTTCTACACGCTGATGGCCGTCGGCACCCTGGTGTTCGACAGGAGCAGCTACCAGAACGTCGTCTGCCTGGGCCACATCCTGGCCGAGGACGGCCGCAAGATGTCCAAGCACCTGGGCAACATCCTGCAGCCGATCCCGCTCATGGACCAGCACGGGGCGGACGCGGTGCGGTGGTTCATGGCGGCCGGCGGTTCGCCCTGGTCGGCCCGCCGGGTCGGCCACGGCACCATCCAGGAGGTGGTCCGCAAGACCCTCCTCACCTACTGGAACACCGTGGCCTTCCAGGCCCTGTACGCCCGCACCTCCGGCTGGGCGCCGTCCGCGAGCGACCCGGCCCCGGCGGCGCGGCCGCAGCTGGACCGCTGGGTGCTCTCCGAGCTGAACACCCTGGTCCGCGAGGTCGACGCGGCCTTCGAGGCGTACGACACCCAGCGCGCCGGCAAGCTGCTCTCCGGCTTCGTCGACGACCTCTCCAACTGGTACGTCCGCCGCGGCCGCCGCCGCTTCTGGCAGGGCGACGCCGCCGCGCTCGCCACCCTGCACGAGGCGCTGGAGACGGTCACCCGGCTGATGGCCCCGCTGACGCCGTTCATCACCGAGCGGGTCTGGCAGGACCTCGTCGTCCCGGTCGCCCCGCAGGCCCCGGCCTCGGTCCACCTGGCGGGCTGGCCGGAGGCGGACGAGGCGCTGATCGACGCCGACCTCTCGCGCCACATGGCGCTGGTGCGCCGGCTGGTCGAGCTGGGCCGGGCCACCCGCGCCGAGTCCGGTGTGAAGACCCGTCAGCCGCTCTCCCGCGCGCTGATCGCCGCCCAGGGCTGGGAGGAGCTGCCGGCCGACCTGCGCGCGCAGATCGCCGAGGAGCTCAACGTCTCCACCCTGGAGTCGCTGGCCGAGGTCGGCGGCTCGCTGGTCGACACCACCGCCAAGGCGAACTTCCGGGCGCTCGGCAAGCGCTTCGGCAAGGGCGTGCAGGACGTGGCCAAGGTGGTCGCGGCCGCCGACGCCGCGGTGCTCGCCGCCGAGCTGCGCGCCACCGGCAGCACCGGGGTGGAGCTGAACGGCGAGCGGATCGAGCTGGGCCCGGACGAGGTGATCATCACCGAGACCCCGCGCGAGGGCTGGGCGGTCGCCAACGAGTCCGGTGCCACCGTCGCCCTCGACCTGGCCATCACCCCGGAGCTCAAGCGCCTCGGCATCGCCCGCGACGCGATCCGGCAGATCCAGGAGGCCCGGAAGAACTCCGGCCTGGAGGTCTCCGACCGGATCGTGCTGCGCTGGCAGGCCGCCTCCGACGAGACCACCGAGGCGATCACCGAGCACGGCCCGCTGGTCGCCGAGGAGGTGCTGGCCACCGACTTCGCGGCGGGCGCCGCCGACTGGGAGTCCGAGACCTTCTCGGACGAGGGCCTCGGCCTGACCTTCCGGCTCCGCAAGGCCTGACCCGCACGGCCCGACCCGTCGGGCCCGACCCGCACGGCGAAGCCGCCGCCGCCCCACCCGGGGTGGCGGCGGCTCCGCCGTCTCCGGAGCCCGCGCCCCGGCGCCCGGTCGCACCGGCGCTCACCCGGGCGGGCACACCGACGAGGGCGCCCCCGTCATGACCCGGAAGTCACGGCAGGGGCGCCCTCGAAATGCCTGGCTACAACCTCAGTTGTCGCCGTCCTCGTCGATCAGGAAACCGCGCATCGGCGCCGGCGCCTGCTGCATCGGCTGCGGCGGCTGCGGGCGGACGGCGGCCATCGGCTGCGTCATCCCGGCCGGCTGCATCTGCGGGGCACCGGAGTTGCCACCGGAGGACTGCCCGCCGAAGCTCGGCGCACCGTTGTTGCCGCCGAAGGAGCTCTGGCCGCCGAACGAGGGCTGGTTCCCGCCGAAGGACGGCTGGTTGCCACCGAAGCTCGGAGCACCCCCGCTCATCGCGGACGCACCGGCCGGAGCCATCGACGACGCGGCCGGCGGCAGCGAGGCGGTGGCCGGGATGCGCGGCGGAGCGAGCGAGTCGTCCGCCTGCGACTCCAGCTGGCGCAGCTGGGTCTCCAGGTAGGACTTCAGACGCGTGCGGTACTCACGCTCGAACGCCCGCAGGTCCTCGACCTTGCGCTCCAGCGTGGCCCGCGCGGACTCCAGGGAGCCCATCGCGACGCGGTGCTTCTCCTGCGCGTCCCGCTCCAGGGCATCGGCCTTGGCACGGGCGTCGCGCTCCAGACCCTCGGCCCGGCTGCGCGCCTCGCCGACGATCTTGTTGGCCTCGGAACGGGCCTCCGAGATCGCCTGGTCCGCGGTCTGCTGGGCGAGCGCCAGCACGCGGGCCGCGCTGTCGCCGCCGGGGCCCTGCTGCTGCTGCATCGGAGCGCCCATCGGGCCGCCCATCTGCTGCGGCTGGCCCATCGGGCCGCCCATCTGCTGCATCTGCTGCTGGCCCATGCCCTGGCCCATCGGGTTGCCCATCTGCTGCGGGCCACCCGGACCGCCCATGGGCTGGAGCATCTGACCGCCCATCGGCTGCACCAGCTGCTGCTGGCCGCCCATGGTCTGGTTCATCTGCTGCTGCTGGCCGCCCATCGGGCCGCCCTGGCCGGACGGGAGCTGCGGGGCACCGGACGGCAGGCCGAGGGGCTGGTTGCCCATCTGCTGCTGCTGCTGCTGCGGGCCGCCCATCTGCTGCGGACCGCCGGGGCCGCCCATCTGCTGCGGGCCGGGGCCCTGCTGCTGTCCGGGCACCGGCGGGCCGGATATGGCGGCCGGCACCGGGGCGCCGGGACGCGAGTCCTGCGGCGGCTCCTTGCGCATGTTGGCCTGGTTCTGCGCGGCGGCACGGGTCGCGGCGGCCAGCTTGGCGCGCAGGTCCTCGTTCTCGCGGAGGAGGCGGGTCAGCTCCGCCTCGACCTCGTCGAGGAAGGCATCGACCTCGTCCTCGTCATAGCCTTCGCGCAGGCGGACGGTCGTGAACTGCTTGTTCCGAACGTCCTCGGGGGTCAATGGCATCTCTTCACCTCAACGTGATCGTCGGCACACCGGCATCCTGTCGCATCGCTCACCTACGACTAGGGCCGCACAAGCGAGATCAGGACATACACAATGATCATCAGTACGAAGAAGGACAGGTCGAGCGCCACGCCCCCGAGACGCAACGGCGGAATGAACCGCCGAAGAAGCTTGAGCGGCGGATCCGTGACAGTGTACGTGGCCTCCAGGACCAGGACCATGGCCTTGCCGGGCCGCCACGAACGTGCGAACTGGAAGACCCAGTCCATCACCAGCCGCACAAGCAGGAACACCAGGAAGACGGTCAGCGCGTAATAGAGCACCGCCCACACGATCCCCATCGCGCTTCCCTCTCCCCGGTTCTCGGCCCTTCGGCCGTGCCGCCTGTCACTAACTCACTGTCGATCAGATCCACACGTAAAGTCGTGGCCGGGTCAGCTCTGGTTGAAGAACCCACCCTCGGCGATCCGAGCCTTGTCCTCCGCCGTGACATCGACGTTAGCAGGCGACAGCAGGAACACCTTCTGTGTCACGCGCTCGATACTGCCGTGCAGACCGAAGACGAGTCCAGCGGCGAAGTCTACGAGCCGCTTGGCATCGGTGTCGTCCATCTCGGTGAGATTCATGATCACCGGGGTCCCGCCACGGAACTGTTCCCCGATCGTACGGGCCTCGTTGTAGGTCCGGGGGTGCAGCGTGGTGATGCGGTAGGGCTCTCGTTCGTTCACTACCTTGGGCATGATCACCGGGGCGCTCTTCTCCAGGTTGTGGCGGCGTTCGGGTGTGATGGACGACACTGGGGCCATCCTCGGGGTCTCCTGGCGGATCGGGACCGCGGCCGGGACCGGCTGCGGCGTGATCGAGGAGACCGGGGCGGGTGCCGCGGCGGGCCGGGGGATGTCCTCCGTCCGCCCCGTTCGGATCGGCTCGGGGTCCGCGTCGTAGTCGTCGTCGGGGTCGTACCCCTGGCCGTCGTACGTCTCGTCCTCCACGAGGCCGAGGTAGACCGCCATCTTGCGCATTGCGCCGGCCATGCTCCTGTCTCCTCCGCTCATGCCCACCTCGCTGTCCGCGCGGTGGTCGCTTCGCGAACGCGCGCCTCTCGATGGTCGCTCGCCCTGCCCGCTCCGTGGTGGACCGGCTCCGTACCGACGGCCGGGCCGTCCGGCCCCGGCTGCGGATTCCGCGGTCCGCCCACGACGAGCCGACGGGCCGACGGCCGGTCAGAACTCGTGGGTGGGGGCCGCGGAGCTACGATCCACGGTTCGCCAGCGCTCTGGAAAGCTGCTAGCTTCTGTCCTATTTTGTCCTGCAGTCTGATCTACTACCCGGTGACGTTACCCGAGGGGTGACCGCACTCCGAGTACCGCCGTTCCGACGCGCACATGTGTCGCCCCGGCGGCAACGGCCTGCTCCAGGTCACCGCTCATTCCTGCGGAAACCATGGTGGCAGCAGGATGGGCCGCCCGTACGGCGGTTGCGATTTCCGTCAACCGCTCGAAGGCCCGGGCCGGATCGCCGGCGAGCGGACCGGAGAGCGGAGCGACGGTCATCACACCGTCCAGTCGCAGCCCGGGCGCGTCGGCGATCGCGTCGGCCAGCGCCTCGACCTCCGACGGGGTCGCCCCGGCCCGGCCCTCGCCCTCGCCGTGCTCCTTCTCCAGCGCGACCTGCACCAGGCAGCCCAGCTCGGGCCGCTCGGCCTTGAGCACCGCCGCGGAGAGCGACTCCACCAGCCGCGGCCGGTCCACCGAGTGCACGTGGTTCGCGTACCGGACCACCGAGCGGACCTTGTTGGTCTGCAGCTGGCCGACGAAGTGCCAGTCCAGCGGAAGGTTTCTGCACTGCTCCGCCTTGGGCGCCGCGTCCTGGTCGCGGTTCTCCGCGACGTCGGTGACGCCCAGTGCGGCCAGCAGTGCGCTGTCCTGCGCCGGGTAGGTCTTGGTGACGACGATCAGCCGCACCTCGTCACGCGCCCGCCCCGCGGCCGCGCAGGCGTCGGCGATCCGGCGTTCGACCACGTCGAGGTTGGTCCCGAGTTCCTCGTACCGGGCCCGCTGGCCCGGCGTCAGGGCGGCGAGGAAATCCGCACCGCCCGGGAACGGTCCGTAGATGTCGTTCGTCATGAGTGATCAGAGCCCAACCAGACGTAGCTCGCGAGCCGGCCCGTGCGCCGCTCGCGGCGATAGGAGTAGTGATCGGCGGATTCGAGGGTGCAGACCGATGATCGCACCAACTCGGTGACGCCCGCAGCGGTCAGCTGCGCCGCCACTCCCTCCGGCACGTCCAGGGCCGGGGTGCCCCAGGAGGTCTCGGCGTGCGCGGCCGGCACCAGCCGGGCCACCTCCGCACGCAGTTCCGCCGGCACCTCGTAGCAGCGGCCGCAGACCGCGGGCCCGGTCGCGGCGGTGATCCGCCCCGGCTCGGCGCCCAGCTCCACCATCGCCCGGACCGCCGCCGGCACCACCCCGGCCGCGAGCCCGGGCCGGCCCGCGTGGGCCGCGCCCACCACGCCCGCCACCGGATCGGCCAGCAGGACGGGCGTGCAGTCCGCGGTCAGCACCGCCAGCGCCAGCGGCCGGTCGGTGACCACCGCGTCGACGGTCGGCGCCTCCCCCGCGGACTGGCGCCGCGTCACCACGGCCACCTCCGCGCCGTGGACCTGGTTCATCCAGACCACGTCCGCCGGGTCGAGGCCCAGCGCGCCGGCCGCGATCGCCCGGTTGCGCCGGACGGCGGCCGGGTCGTCCCCCACCGCGCCGCCGAGGTTCAGCTCCCCGTACGGCGAAGTGCTCACCCCGCCCCACCGGTCGGTGAAGGCGAAGTGAGCACCGTTGCGTACTGCGTGATCGACCACTGCTTACTTCAGGAAGTCCGGCACGTCGAGCTCCTCGGCGGGGCTCTCCACGTACGGCTGGCGGGCCGGCTGCACCTGCGGCGGCACCGGAGCGGCGGTCGTGGTGGCCGGGCTCTCCGTCGAACGCGCCGGGGCGTCGCCCTCGGAGCGGGCCGTCACCGACCCGATGCTCCCGTAGGAGGGCCGGGTCGCCGGGCGCTCGGGGGCGGCCGGCGGCGGCGTGGCCGGGGTGGCCTTGACCACCGGGTCGCGGACGATCGCCGGGGGCTGGCCGCCGTCGAAGCCGGCCGCGATCACGGTGACCCGCACCTCGTCGCCGAGCGCGTCGTCGATCACCGCACCGAAGATGATGTTGGCCTCGGGGTGCGCGGCCTCGCTGACCAGCTGGGCGGACTCGTTGATCTCGAACAGGCCGAGGTCGGAGCCGCCGGAGATGGAGAGCAGCACGCCGCGGGCGCCGTCGATCGAGGCTTCCAGCAGCGGCGAGGAGATCGCCATCACGGCGGCCGCCTTGGCGCGGTCCTCGCCCCGGGCCGAACCGATGCCCATGAGCGCCGAACCGGCCTCCGACATGACGGACTTGACGTCCGCGAAGTCGAGGTTGATCAGACCGGGGGTGGTGATCAGGTCGGTGATGCCCTGGACGCCGGAGAGCAGCACCTGGTCGGCGGAGCGGAACGCGTCCAGCACGCTGACCTGGCGGTCCGAGATGGACAGCAGGCGGTCGTTGGGGATCACGATGAGGGTGTCGACCTCTTCGCGCAGGCCGGCGATGCCGTCCTCGGCCTGGTTCGCGCGGCGACGGCCCTCGAAGGTGAAGGGGCGGGTGACCACGCCGATGGTCAGCGCGCCGAGCGAGCGGGCGATGTTGGCGACGACCGGCGCGCCGCCCGTGCCGGTACCACCGCCCTCGCCCGCGGTCACGAAGACCATGTCGGCCCCCTTGAGGACCTCCTCGATCTCCTCGCGGTGGTCCTCGGCGGCCTTGCGGCCGACCTCGGGGTTGGCGCCGGCGCCGAGGCCCCGGGTGAGTTCACGGCCCACATCGAGCTTGACGTCGGCGTCGCTCATCAGGAGGGCCTGCGCATCGGTGTTGATCGCGATGAACTCGACGCCCTTGAGACCGACCTCGATCATCCGGTTGATGGCGTTGACACCACCGCCGCCGATGCCGACAACCTTGATGACTGCGAGGTAGTTCTGCGGTGCTGCCACGTCGAAGGCCTCTCGCCTCGAATTTCCGGGTCGGCCGGCCCCCTGTGGGGTGCCGTACCGACGGATGTCGATGGGTAGGGAGCCTGGTTTCTGACTGAATGTCCGAAATGCCGACCGCCGACCCCAACCCTAAACTTGACGTTTAGGGTTAGTGCTGTGCCTCCGTCACATCACCAGGAAGCACAGTCTGGTGACACAGGACACTAGGTGGCCCCGGGCACGTGTTTCAACGAACACGCCGAGCTTCCCTTTTTCTTTTGAGCCTATGTGATCATCAACCAGCTTATGAAACCGGGGTGACCACCAAGGGTCGGGCCGTCACCGAAAGGCGTCAACCCCTCCCCCAGGGAGAGAACCTACCGGATCATCCCGACACCGCCGGCGCGTCCGGCGCACTGACGTCGAAGTTCGTACCCTTCTGACTCATCAGTGCCACCAGCACCCGGGCTTTTCGATCGATCTGGTCCGGACTCCCCCAGCGGACCGTGGCACCCCCGCTGAGCTGCAGCTGGATGTCGTCGTAGGAGTGCACCAGCACCGCCCCGGCCCGCTGCCGGACCTCGGCGGGCAGCCCGGCGGCGACCGCCACCGCCCCCTGGACCAACTGCGGACGGGAAATCACCCCGCCCGCGTCGTTCGCCTGCTGACTGAGCCGCAGTTCGACCACCGGCACTCCGGCCGGGGCGGCGTCCTCGGTGGCGAAGCTCACGCCACCTGCGTCCACCTGGGTGAATCTGCCGTCGTCCCCCTTGACGGCGGCCACCGCGGTGCGCTGGGTGATCTTCACCCGCAGGGTGTGCGGCCAGCCCCGCCAGACCTCGGCCCGGGCCACCCGCGGGATCGCCTCCACCCGCCGGGTGGCGGCGTCCAGGTCGACCCGGGCCAGCGGGCCGGCGCCGACCGTGCCGATCGCCGCGCGGACCTGGTCGACCGTCAGCCGGTCGTCCTGCGCCCCCTGCACCGCGACGCTGCGCACGTCCAGGGCCGAGGAGAGGAAGACCAGCCAGGCCAGCCCGCCCAGCACCGAGGCGCCGAGCGCGGCCAGCACCGCGATGCCCCGCCGGGAGAGCCGGAGCCGGGGCGAGTACTCCTCGTCCCCGAACTCCACCTCCTCCCGCGGGTGCCCCCGGCCGGAGGCCGGGGGTTGATCGGCGGACCGACCGTCAGCCACGGCGGCGGCCACCCCTGGCGGCCTCGATCGCTTCGTAGACCATGCCGACCAGCAGGTCGTCGGCGTCCCGGCGGCCGAACTCGGCGGCGGCCCGGCTCATGTCCCAGAGCCGCTGCGGGTCGGTGAGCACCGGCAGGACGTTCTGCAGGACCCACTCCGGGGTCAGTTCCGCGTCGTCGACCAGCAGCCCGCCGCCGGCCTTGACCATCGGCTGGGCGTTCAGCCGCTGCTCGCCGTTGCCGATCGGCAGCGGGACGAAGGCGGCCGGCAGACCCACCGCCGCCAGCTCGGCCACCGTCATGGCGCCGGCCCGGCAGAGCATCAGGTCGGCGGCGGCGTACGCGAGGTCCATCCGGTCCACGTACGGCACGGCGCGGTAGGGCGGCATCCCGGGGATGTCGTCCACCTGCGGCAGCTCGTTCTTCGGTCCGACCGCGTGCAGGATCTGCACGCCGTACTGCTGGAGCCGGGGCGCGATGGCGGTGACGGTCTCGTTGAGCCGGCGGGCGCCCTGCGAGCCGCCGGAGACCAGCAGCGTGGGCAGCCGCTGGTCGAGGCCGAAGTAGTGCCGGGCCTCCGGCCGGGCCGCGTTGCGGTCCAGGGTGGCGATGGTCCGGCGCAGCGGGATGCCGATGTACCGGGAGTCGCGCAGCTTGCTGTCCGGCGTGGAGACGGCGACGAAGTCGCTGTACCGGGCACCGATCTTGTTGGCCAGGCCGGGCCGGGCGTTGGCCTCGTGGACCACGATCGGCACCCCGGCCCGCTTGGCGGCCAGGTAGGCCGGCATCGCGACGTAGCCGCCGAAGCCGACCACGACATCCGCCTTGACCCGCTCGATGATCTCCTGGGCGGCCCGGACGGTGCCGCGCAGCCGGCCCGGGACGGTGATCAGCTCGGGGGTGGGCTTGCGGGGCAGCGGAACGGCCGGGATCAGCTCCAGGTGGTAGCCCCGCTCGGGCACCAGCCGAGTCTCCAGGCCGCGCTCGGTGCCCAGGGCGGTGATCCCGATGGACGGGTCGTGCCTGCGGAGGGCGTCCGCGAGGGCGAGGGCCGGCTCGATGTGACCGGCGGTCCCCCCGCCGGCGAGTACGACATGCACCGAAATTCACCGCTCCCTGCGTGCCGGCACCGGGGCCGGGCGCGCTGTGGTTCGTCGTCGTGGCAGCACCCGGGCCAGTCGTCTCCTGATCCGGGAGTTCTTGCTCCGGGCGGCCAGGGCCGCCTTCGCGCCCGAGGTGCTGCGCGCGAGGCACAGCAGCACACCGATCACGGACATGGCCGACAGCATGGCGGAACCGCCGTAGGAGAACAGCGGGAGCGGGACGCCCGCGATGGGCAGCAGTCCCAGTGCCGACCCCAGGTTGATCACGGCCTGCGCCATGATCCACGTGGTGGCGGCCCCCGCGGCGTACCTGACGAAGGGGTCCTTCGTACCGATGGCCACACGGATACCCGCGTAGCCTAGTGCCGCGAAGAGACCGATCACCGACAGCGTCCCCACCAGACCGAGTTCCTCGCCCGTCGTGGCGAAGATGAAGTCGGTGTGCGCCTCCGGGAGCTGGCCCCATTTCTCGACGCCGGCGCCGAGGCCGGAACCGAACAGACCGCCCAGTCCGAACGAGTACACCCCGTGCAGCGCCTGGAAGCACGCGCCGGCCGGGTCGAGCTTGGTCACCCCGATGCAGGAGAGCCGTTCGGCCCGGTGCGGGACGGTGACCACCAGGGCGGTGCAGACCACGACGGCGACGCCGAGGGTGGCGACGAACAGCCGCATCGGGGCGCCGACCATCCAGAGCAGGCCGAACAGCATGGCGACCAGGATCATCGAGGTGCCCATGTCGCCGCCGAGCATGATCATCGCGAGCAGCAGCAGCGCGCCCGGCACCAGCGGGACCAGCAGGTGCTTCCACTGGTCGAGGGTGCCGGTCCGCTGCTTGCGGGCGAGCAGGTCGGCCCCCCAGAGCACCAGCGCGAGCTTGGCGAACTCGGACGGCTGGAACTGGAAGAAGCCCAGATCCAGCCAGTTCCGGTTGCCGTTGACCTCCACCCCGACCCCGGGGATCGCGACCAGCGCGAGCGCACCGATCACGCCGAACATCACGGGGTAGACGATCACCCGGAGCACCGCCACCGGGACCAGCGCGAAGCCGACCAGCAGCGAGAAGCCGAGCAGCACCGCGACCAGCTGCTTGAAGAAGTAGAACTGGGTGGACCGGTGCTGGCCCAGCGCGAGGATCTGCGAGGCCGAGAAGACCATCATCAGGCCGAGCACCACGAGCAGCAGCGTCGCGCCGATGATCAGCAGATAGGGCGTGAGCGGCCGGTCCAGGGTGTACCGCAGACGGGCCCGGAAGGCCTGCAGACGGGCCAACGGGCCGGCCGACTTGTAGGCGGTCGTGGTCGCCGAGAGCACCCGCCACGGATCGCCGGAGCCCTTTCCCGGCGTACCGGAACCGCCCTCCCTGCCCTGCCCCGCCACCACGCTGCCCCTCATTCCTTATCGAGGCTCGGCGCGCCCCTTCGGCTCGCTCGCCCGTGCACCGGTCGGCGGCCCGAGCCGGACGTCCGTTCGAACGGGACGGGCCGCCGTGCACGGGCGGATGAGCCGAGTCGGACGTCCGGGCGAACGGGTCGGCCGGCCGACCGTCAGCTGTTCGCTAGCTCCCGGACCGCCGCGGCGAAGAGGTCGCCGCGCTCGCCGTAGTTGGTGAACATGTCCATCGAGGCGCAGGCCGGGGCCAGCAGCACCGTGTCACCCGATCGGGCGAGTGACGCGGCCGTACGGACCACCTCGGTCATCGCCACCGCGCCAGTCTGGCCCTCGGCCGCCTCGATCACCGGGACATCCGGCGCGTGTCGCGCCAGCGCGTCCCGGATCACCCCGCGGTCCTCGCCGATCAGCACCACGGCGCGCAGCCGCTCGGCGGCGCCCTGGACCAGGTCGTCGAACGCGGCGCCCTTGGCCAGCCCGCCGGCGATCCAGACCACCGGCCGGTACGCGGCCAGCGAGGCCGCGGCGGCATGGGTGTTGGTGGCCTTGGAGTCGTCGATGTACGTGACCCCGGCGACCACGCCGACCTCGGCGATCCGGTGGGCGTCCGGGCGGAAGGCCCGCAGCCCCTCCCGGACGGCCGCGGCGTCCACCCCGTACGCCCGGGCGAGGGCGGCGGCGGCGAGCGCGTTGGCGATGTTGTGCGGGGCCGGCGGGTGGACGTCGGCGACCGAGCCCAGCTCGGCGGCGTTCTTGTCCCGGTCCGGCACGAAGGCGCGGTCCACCAGCAGGCCGTCGACGACACCGAGGTTCGACAGGCCGGGCGAGCCGAGGCCGAATCCGATCGCCCGGCAGCCCTCCTCGACGTCGGCCTCGCGGACCAGCGCCTCGGTGGCCGGGTCGGCCAGGTTGTACACGCAGGCGACGACGTTGCCCTCGTAGATCCGGCCCTTGTCGGCGGCGTACGCCTCCATCGAGCCGTGCCAGTCGAGGTGGTCGGGTGCCAGGTTGAGCACGGCCGCCGCGTACGGGCGCAGCGAGGGCGCCCAGTGCAGCTGGTAGCTGGAGAGCTCGACGGCGAGCACGTCGTACGGCTCCTCGGCGAGCACCGCGTCCAGCACCGAGACCCCGACGTTGCCGACGGCGGCGGTGCGCCGGCCGGCGGCGGTGAGGATCGAGGCGAGCATCTGGACGGTGGTGGTCTTGCCGTTGGTGCCGGTGACGGCCAGCCAGGGGGCCGGCTCGCCGGTGGACGCCAGCGGCGCGCGCAGGCGCCAGGCCAGTTCGACGTCGCCCCAGACCTCGACGCCGGCCGCCTCGGCGGCGGCGAACAGCGGGCTGCTGGGCGGCCAGCCCGGCGAGGTGACGACCAGCCGGGTGCCCTCGGGCAGGCTGTCGCCGTCGCCGAGGCGGACGGTGACGCCCAGTGCCCGCAGCTCGGCGGCCCGGGCCTCCAGGCCCGGGCCGGAGCCGCCGTCCACGACCGTGACCAGCGCGCCGAGGCCGTGCAGCACCCGCGCGGCGCTGATGCCGGAGACGCCCAGGCCGGCGACGGCGACCGGCAGTCCGGTCCACACCGGTCCGGTCATCCCGTCACCCATCCCGCGTAGAAGAGGCCGAGACCGACGGCCACGCAGAGGCCCTGGATGATCCAGAACCGGACCACGATCAGGACTTCGGTCCAGCCCTTGAGTTCGAAGTGGTGCTGCAGCGGGGCCATCTTGAAGACCCGCTTGCCGGTCATCCGGAAGGAGCCGACCTGGATGATCACCGAGAGGGTGATGATCACGTAGAGGCCGCCGAGCAGCGCGAGCAGCAGCTCGGTGCGCGAGCAGATCGCCAGACCGGCCAGGGCGCCGCCGAGGGCGAGCGAGCCGGTGTCACCCATGAAGATCTTGGCGGGCGAGGTGTTCCACCAGAGGAAGCCGAAGCAGGAGCCCATCAGGGCGGCGGCGACCACCGCGAGGTCCAGCGGGTCGCGGACGTCGTAGCAGCTGGAGGTGGCCGAGATCGCGTAGGCGCAGCTCTGGCCGTACTCCCAGACGCCGATGAAGGTGTAGGCGCCGAAGACCATCACCGAGGCGCCGGTGGCCAGGCCGTCGAGACCGTCCGTCAGGTTCACGCCGTTCGACATCGCGGCGATCATGAAGTACGCGAAGATGACGAACAGCACCGGGCCGATCGACCAGCCGAAGTCCCGGACGAAGGAGAGGTGCTGGGAGGCCGGGGAGAGCCCGCGGTCGTCGCTGAACTGCAGCGCGAGGATCGCGAAGGCGAGGCCCACGAACGACTGGCCGAAGAGCTTGGCCTTGGCCCGCAGGCCGAGCGAACGGCGCTTGACGACCTTGATGTAGTCGTCCAGGAAGCCGACCAGGCCCAGACCGACCGTCAGGAACAGCACCAGCAGACCGGAGGCGGTCGGCGAGTCGCCCGTTATCGCCTTGGTCGCGAAGTAGGCGATCAGCGTCGCCAGGATGAAGGCGATGCCGCCCATGGTGGGCGTGCCCTTCTTGCTGTGGTGCGCCTTGGGGCCGTCGTCGCGGATGTACTGGCCGTAGCCGCGCTTGGCGAGCAGCTTGATCAGGGCCGGGGTCCCGAGCAGCGAGAGGACGAGGCCGATCATGCCGGAGAAGAGGATCTGCTTCATTACTCGGCCGCACCGTCCGCGAGCAGTGCCTCGGCCACCTTCTCGAGCCCCACCGAACGGGAAGCCTTCACCAGGACCACATCCCCCGGCCGAAGCTGACTGCGCAGCAGTTCGACCGCCGCGTCCGCGTCGGACACCAGCACCGACTCCTCACCCCACGAACCTTCGTTCCTAGCGCCCAGTTCCATGCAGGCCGCCTCGCGTCCGCCGACCGCCACCAGCTTGGTGACGTCCAGCCGTACCGCGAGCCGCCCGATGGCGTCGTGCTCGGCCAGGCTGTCCTCGCCGAGCTCCCGCATCTCGCCGAGCACCGCCCAGGTGCGGCGGCGCTCCGGGCCGCGCCCTCCGATCGAGACCAGCGCCCGCAGCGCGGCCCGCATCGAGTCGGGGTTCGCGTTGTAGGCGTCGTTCACGACGGTGAGACCATCGGCCCGGTCGACGACCTCCATGCGCCAGCGGGACAGCGCACCCGCCTCGCTCAGCGCTTCGGCGGTGTCATCGACGGACATCCCGAGCTCCACCGCCACCGCTGCGGCGGCGAGGGCGTTCGAGACGTGGTGCTCACCGTACAGGCGCAGCTGCACGGGTGCGGAACCGGCCGGGGTGGTCAGTGTGAACGATGGCCGTCCGGTGGAGTCCAGGCGAACATCCTGTGCCCGGACGTGCGCCTCGCGGGACTCCCCGAAGTACACCACCCGGGCCCTGGTGCGGGAGGCCATCGCGCGCACCAGCGGGTCGTCGGCGTTGAGGATCGCCGCACCGTCCGCCGGCAGCGCCTCGACCAGCTCGCCCTTCGCCTCGGCGATCGCCTGCTGGGAGCCGAACTCGCCGACGTGGGCGGTGCCGACGTTCAGCACCAGGCCGATCCGGGGCGGGGTGATCGAGGTGAGGTACTCGATGTCGCCCTTGTGCCGGGCGCCCATCTCCATCACCAGGTGCCGGGTGCCGGCCTCGACCCGCAGCGCCGTCATCGGGTGCCCGATCTCGTTGTTGAGCGAGCCGGGCGGGTAGACGGTGTCGCCGAGCCGCTGGAGCAGCTGGGCGATCAGGTCCTTGGTGCTGGTCTTGCCGGCCGAGCCGGTCAGCGCGACCACGGTGGTGGATTCGGCGCGGGCCACCACCGCCCGGGCCAGCTTGCCGAGTGCGTCCACCACGCTGTCGACCAGGACGGCGGGCACCCCGACCGGGCGGGCGGCCAGCACCGCGACGGCGCCGGCGGCGACCGCCTTCTCGGCATAGTCGTGGCCGTCCACGTGTTCACCGGCGAAGGCCGCGAACAGGCAGCCGGGGCGCACCTTGCGGGAGTCGACCTCGACCGGGCCGGTGACCGGGGTGTCGGGGTCGGCGCCGTCCAGGGTGCCTCCGACGGCTGCGGCCACCTCGGCGAGGGTCAGTGCGATCACGGCTGCTCTACTCCTCCGGTGCCCCGGGCGGCCGTGGTCCGCGCGATCGAGTCCCGCAGTACCTCCCGGTCGTCGAAGGGGCGGATCTCGTCTCTTACGTACTGGCCGAGCTCATGGCCCTTGCCGGCCACCAGCACGGTGTCACCGGCCTGGGCGCGGGCCACCGCGAGGTGGACCGCCTCGGCCCGGTCGGGCACGACCAGGACGGCGCCGCGCTCGGCCTCGGGCACCGAGGCGGCGCCCGTGAGCATGGTGGCGAGGATCGCCAACGGGTCCTCGCTGCGCGGGTTGTCGCTGGTCAGCAGGGCGGTGTCGGCGAGCTCGGCGGCGATGGCGCCCATCGGGGCGCGCTTGTGCGGGTCGCGGTCGCCGCCGCAGCCCACCACGACGTGCAGCCGGCCCTTGGTGACCTCGCGCAGTGAGGCGAGGACGGCGCGCAGGGCGTCCGGCTTGTGGGCGTAGTCGACCACCGCGACGAACGGCTGCCCGGCGTCCACCCGCTCCAGCCGGCCCGGCACGCCGGGCACCTCGGCGATCCCGGCGACGACCTGCTCCAGCGGCAGCCCGGCGGTCACCAGCACGGTGATCGCGGCCAGCGCGTTGGCGACGTTGAACGGGCCCGGCAGCGGGACGGACGCGTCGGCCTCGGCGCCGTCCGGGCCGAGCACCCGGAAGGTCGAGCCGATCGGGCCGAGCTGGACGTCCACCGCGCGCCAGTCGGCCTCGGCCGCACCGGTCGCGGAGAACGAGGTGACCGGGATCTTCGCCTCGGCGACCAGCCGGCGCCCGTAGGCGTCGTCCAGGTTGGCCACGCCGAGCCGGGACTTGCCGGGCTGGAAGAGCCGGGCCTTCGCCTGGAAGTAGTCCTCCATGTCCGGGTGGAAGTCGAGGTGCTCCGGCGTGAGGTTGTTGAACAGCGCGACGTCGTAGGCGACGCCGTCGGTCCGGCCGAAGACCAGCGCGTGGCTGGAGACCTCCATGGTCACCGCGTCCGCGCCGCGCTCCCCCATCACGCCGAGGATCGCGTGCAGGTCGGTGGCCTCGGGGGTGGTGCGCTCGCTCTTGATCCGCTCGTCGCCGACCCGCATCTCGACGGTGCCGATCACGCCGGGGCTGTGCCCGGCGCCGCGCAGACCGCCCTCGACCAGGTAGGAGGTGGTGGTCTTGCCGTTGGTGCCGGTCAGCCCGATCATCAGCAGCCGGTCGGCGGGGCGGCCGTAGACCGCGGCGGCCAGCTCGCCCATCCGGGCCCGCGGCCGGTCGACCACCAGCGACGGCAGACCGCTGCCGGCCGCCTGTTCGGCACCGGCCGGGTCGGTGAGCAGCGCCACCGCGCCGGCGGCCGCGGCCTGGGCCGCGAAGGCCGCGCCGTGGTGGTTGGCGCCCGGGAAGGCCACGTAGACGTCGCCGGGGCGCACCGCGCGGGAGTCGTGGGTGACGCCGGTGACCGGGCCCCCCTCGACCGGCGCGAGGCCGAGCAGACGGGCCAGCTCGGCGAGCGGCAGGGCCTTCACCCCGGTGGGGCGGGGCGGGCTCACGGTGATTTGATCGGGTTTCGGCACGGCGGGCAGGCTATCCGTCGAAGGGCGTCCAGGGCCAAACCGGGCCCTCGCCGTGCCGTCGTCCCGCCCGGCCCGCTCGTTGCTCATGGTCGATCACGGCTTCCACTCGACGGGCAGGTTGGGTGCCTCGCTGCCGCTCGGCGGCACCTGCAGGGTCTTCAGGGTGAACTCCATCACCTGCTTGAACACCGGACCGCAGAGCTGGCCGCCGAAGTGGCCGTTGACCGGGTCCTGGATCACGCAGGAGACGGTGACCCGGGGCGCGTCGGCCGGCGCGAAGCCGATGAACGAGGCGGTGTACCCGCGGTATCCGCCGGTCTTCGGGTCCACCCGGTTGGCGGTGCCGGTCTTGCCGGCCACCCGGTAGCCGGGGACGGCGGCCTTGCCGCCGGTGCCCTGCTCGTCAGTGACGACCGACTCCAGCATCTCGGTGAGCGTCTTCGCGGTCTGCTCGCTGACCACCCGGGTCTGGGCCCCCGGCGCGGCCGGGGTGTACCTGCCGTCCGGCGAGGTGGTGCCCTGGACCACGCTCGGCGCCACGCGCACGCCCCCGTTGGCGATCGTGGAGTAGACCGAGGTGGCCTGGAGGGCGCTGAGGGTCATCGGGCCCTGCCCGAAGGTGATGTTGTACTTCTCCGAGGCCACGAGGTCCTCCGGCTTCTTCAGCTTTCCGGCGGCCTCCCCCGGGAAGCCCAGCCCGGTGGGCTGCGCCACCCCGAACTTGCGCAGGTAGCCGTCGAGCACCCGGTTGGCCTCCGGCTGGTCGGCGCCGAGCGTCTCGAAGGCCTCGATGGTGCCGATGTTGGAGGACTTGGCCAGCACCCCGGCCAGGGTCAGGTACCAGGTGCCGTGGTCGACGTCGTCCTGGAAGTTGACGTCGGCCCGCTGGAGCCGCCCGGGCACCGTCACCTTGGTGTCCCAGGTGGCCTTGCCGCTGTCCAGCACCGCGGCCATCGTCATCAGCTTCGCCGTGCTGCCCGGCTCGTAGGAGTCCTGCAGGGCCGGGTTGCCGAGCTGGGAGGACTTGGCCGTGCTCAGGTCGTTGGGGTTGAAGCCGGGCGAGGTGGCCATCGCCAGGACCTGACCGGTCTTCACGTCCTGGACGACGACGTAGCCCTTCTCCGCCCCGGCGTTGGCGACCTGGTCGGTGATGGCGCGCTGGGCGGCCCACTGGATGTCCCGGTTGACGGTCAGCCGCAGGTCGGTGCCGGGCACGGCCTGGTCCAGCGAACCCCCGGCGGTGGGCACCAGCCGGCCGCCCGCCTGGGCGTAGCTGCTGTGGCCGTCCTTGCCGGCGAGCTGCTTCTGGTACTGCTGCTCCAGGCCGCCGGCGCCCTCGCCCTCGGCGTTGACGAAGCCGACCAGGTTGGAGGCCAGCCCGTCCGAGGGGTAGACGCGCTTCTGGGTGTCCCGGTTGAAGACGCCGGCCAGCGGGTTGGCGCACTCGTTGTCCACCCTGCTCCGGCCGCCCTCCTCGGCCGACTTGGTCAGCAGGCGCTTCTGGGCCAGGCAGGCCTTGGAGTTCGCCTGCTTCTCCAGACCCGACTTGAGGTCGCTGATCTGGTTCTTGACGTCCGGGCTCTGCTGGGCGGCGAGCCGCTTGTAGCGGGTCTTGGGGGTGTGCAGGTCGGCGGCGAGCTTCTCCTTGGACAGGCCGAGGATCGGCGCGAGCAGCGCGGCCGCCTGCTCGGGGGCGTCCGGGACGCCCGCGGCCTCCGGGGTGAACATGGCCGGGTCCGCGGTGATGTCGTAGGCGTCGACGGTGGTGGCGAGGGCGACGCCGTCGGCGGACGTTATCGAGCCGCGCTCGGCGGTGATCGGGATGCTCAGGTAGCGGTTGGTGTTGGCGTCGGCGGCCAGTGCGTCGGAGTCCAGCAGCTGGAGCTGGACGAGGCGGCCGGCGAAGACCGAGAACACCAGGAACAACGCGACGGTGACCACCCGCAGCCGGCGGCGCGGGTCGGCCAGCCGGATCGCCCTGGACTGGGGGCGCTGCGGCGGGCGGGACTTCGGGCGCGGGCGGCCGGGCAGCCGGCCCTCCGGGCGGCGCTGGCCCGGCGTGCGGAGCGGCCGGCGGGCGGCCTTGGGGTCGCCGGTCCCGGCCGACTGCGCCCGCGGGGGCCGCGGCATGGCCGACTGGGCCTTGACGGACTGGGCCTTCCGGGGTGCTGCCGCCTTCGGGGACTGCGCCTTCGGGGACTGGGCCTTCGGGGGCTGCTTCGCCCGGGCGGGCTGCGGCTTGGCCGGCTGGGCCTTGGCCGGCTGCGCCTTCGCGGGCTGCGCCTTGCCGGGCTCGGCCCGGCCGGCCTGGCCGCGCGGGGTCTGCCGCGGAGCGGCGCCCTTGGCGACGAATCGGCGGCCACCGGCGCCGCCGGTCCCGCCGGTGGGCTGTCGGGGCGTGCTCATCGGCCCGCACCTCCGGTCGCGGTCGGCGCCGGCTGGGGCGCGGCCGGCGAACCGGCGGGGGCGGGGGCGGCCGGAGCGGCCGGGTTGATCTGGACGGTGGTGTCACCGCCGGGCGCCGGCGCGGCCGGCGCACCCGGCTGGGCACTCGGCGACGGCTGCTTCCCGGGCCACGGCTCGGCGGTGGACCGTTTCACCGGGGGGCTGTCCTGGGCCGGTCCGGGCGTGCCGAGCACCTTGCCGCCGTTCGGGACGTCCAGGAAGGCCATCCCCCCGGCGGGCACCATGCCCAGCTCGGTGGCCCGGCGGGCGAGCGCGTCCGGTGCGGAGTTCTGGTCGATCTGGTGCTGCAGTCCCTGCTGCTCGTCGGTGAGCACGGTGGTCTGCCGCTGCAGTCTGGACAGCTCGAAGGAGCCCTCGTTGAGGGCGGTGTTCAACGCCAGCAGGCCGAGCAGCCCGGCCGCGAGCAGCACCACGACCAGGACCGCGAACGGTGTCCTCCCCCGTACCGGGCGCCGCCCGGGCCGCACCGTGATCCGCGCCCTGCCGCCCTGCCCGGGGAGCACCGCGCTCCCCGCCCCGCCTCCGGCCACCGGCCCCACGCTGTTCCCTCCGCCCTTCGGACCGCCCCGTGAACCTGGTCAGCCCCGGGTGCTTCGGTCCCTGATCCTCTCCGCCACCCGCAGCCGCACGGGCGCGGCGCGCCGGTTCTCCTCGATCTCCTGCTCGGTGGCCAGCTCGGCACCGCGGGTGATCAGCTTCAGCCAGGGCTGGTGCTCCTCCGGGACGAACGGCAGCCCGGGCGGGGCGGTGGTGGTCGCGCCCGCCGCCAGGTACTGCTTGACCAGGCGGTCCTCCAGCGACTGGTAGGACATCACCACGATCCGCCCGCCCAGCGCCAGCGCGTCCAGGGCACCCGGGATCGCCCGGTCCAGCACCTCCAGCTCGCCGTTGACCTCGATCCGCAGCGCCTGGAAGGTGCGCTTGGCCGGGTTCCCGCCGGTGCGGCGGGTCGCGGCCGGAATGGCGTTGCGCACCAGATCGACCAGACGCGCGCTGTTGGTGAACGGTTCCTTCTCCCGCTCGCGCAGGATCACCGAGGCGATCTTCCCGGCGAACCGCTCCTCGCCGTACACCTTGAGGATCCGGGCCAGCTGCCCGTGGGTGTAGGTGTTGAGCACCTCGGCCGCGCTGAGGCCCCGGGTCTGGTCCATCCGCATGTCCAGCGGGGCGTCCTGGGAGTAGGCGAAGCCGCGCTCGGCCTCGTCCAGCTGCATCGAGGAGACCCCGAGGTCGAACAGGACGCCCTGCACCCGGGGGATCTCCAGGCGCTCCAGCACCTCGGGGATCTCGTCGTAGACGGCGTGCACCAGGGTGGCCCGGTCGCCGAACGGGGCGAGCCGCTGCGCGGAGAGCTTCAGGGCCGCCGGGTCACGGTCCACCGCGACCAGCCGGACCTCCGGGAACTGGGTCAGCAGGGCTTCGCTGTGCCCGCCCAGGCCGAGGGTGGCGTCCACCACCACCGCGCCGGGCTGCGAGATCGCCGGGGCCAGCGCGTCCATGCACCGCTGCAGCATCACGGGGACGTGCTTGGGGGCCGGATCGTTGGTGCTCATGCGCGGTGGCGCCCTTCTTCGGTGCGGAGCAGCCCGACGTCCGGGAGCTCCGACCTATTTTGGCCCACTGTGCGCCGGAGTCGCCGCGTGGGGCGGCGGGTGGCAGCCGCCGGCGGCCGGGACGCGGCCCGTGGTCCCCGCCCGCTCAGGGGGAAGATCGTGACCGCCCGGCGCCGGGGAAGGTGCGCCAGGTGGCACGGGAGCGGGTGGAGGCCACCGGCCGCGTCGGCCGCCGCACCGGCCGGAACCGCCCGGTTGACGGGCGCCGGCGGGTGTGCTTCTCCACTGCACCGCAACTCTATCGCGGACACCCCGTCAGTCAACGGTCCGCTCCGGCGCACCACCCGGGCGGCGGTACGGATCACCGCAGGTCGCGGCCGTCCGGCGGGCTGCCGGGGGCACCGTCCGGGGGTCGCGCGGCACGGCCGCGCGCCCCGACCCCGACGAGGCCGGACAAACCCGCTCGGAACACCTCGGCCACCGGCACGCCGCTCCACCCGGTTGTCGATATGCACTCGGTCACAGCCGCCCGGTCTGTAGCCCTCCGCCCCACCACGGAAGCCGGATTCGCACTAACGTCTTCACCATGACAGTGACCCCCGACCGGCCCACGCCGACAGCCGCTGCCGACACCACCGAACCGAAGATCATCGACCGCTTCGTGGCGGCCAACCGCGAGTACGCGGTGACCTTCCGCGACGGCGGCATGGACGCCCGCCCCGTCCAGCGCATCGCCGTGGTGGCGTGCATGGACGCCCGACTCGACCTGTTCGCCGCGCTCGGCCTCGAACTGGGCGACGCCCACGTCATCCGCAACGCGGGCGGTGTCGTCACCGACGACACCATCCGCTCGCTCACCATCAGCCAGCGTGCCCTCGGCACCCGCTCGGTCGCGCTGATCCACCACACCGGCTGCGGTCTGCTCGGCCTCACCGAGGACTTCCGGCGCGAGCTGGAGCTGGAGGTCGGCCAGCGCCCGCAGTGGGCGGTGGAGTCCTTCATCGACCTCGACGGCGACGTCCGGCAGTCCATGCAGCGGGTCCGCACCTCGCCCTTCCTGCTGCACACCGACGACGTCCGGGGCTTCGTCTTCGACGTCCACACCGGTCTGCTCCGCGAGATCGACTGACCCACCCCGTCCACCGGCCGTCTCCGGCCCGGCCAACGTCGTCCGGGCCCCCGCCGGCACCCCCGCCGACGGCCTCCGCACCCGTCCCGCCGCCCCCGCGCGGGCGCCCCACCTCCCCGCGGCTTCCCGGGCGCTTTCGGCCGGGTGGTGACTTCTGGCCACCACCCGGGGGAGAATGCGCCTGCCGGTCGGACCCCGAACCACCTGGGGCGGCCAGCCGCAGGCCCCCACGACGGCACCGGCTCCCGCCACGGAACCGCTTCCCGAGGAGCCGCGTCCAGCATGGGGTGGGGGCCCGCCTCGGGGTGAGGCGGGCGCAGTGTGCCAGGGAGCGTACGGGTGACGAGCTACAACGATCAGGCCGGTCTCGAAGGTCGTCCGGGGGGCGACCGGGGGACGAAGGGGTACCACCCGGTCGGCCTGCCCGAGCTCGCCGCCGTGGTGGAACGGGTCCGGGCCAACATCGAGAGCGTGATCGAGGGCAAGCCGGAGGCCGTCCGGATCGCGCTGACGGTGCTGCTCGCCGAGGGCCACCTGCTGCTGGAGGACGTGCCCGGCGTCGGCAAGACCATGCTGGCCAAGGCACTCGCCCGGTCCGTCGACTGCACGGTGCGCCGCATCCAGTTCACACCGGACCTGCTGCCCTCCGACGTCACCGGCACCAACATCTTCGACCAGCACCAGCGCGACTTCGAGTTCCGCCCGGGCGCGATCTTCGCGCAGATCGTGGTCGGCGACGAGATCAACCGGGCCTCGCCGAAGACCCAGTCCGCGCTGCTGGAGTCGATGGAGGAGCGCCAGGTCACCATCGACGGCACCAGCTACGAGCTGCCGTCGCCGTTCATGGTGGTCGCCACCCAGAACCCGGTCGAGATGGAGGGCACCTACCCCCTCCCGGAGGCCCAGCGGGACCGCTTCATGGCCCGGATCTCGATCGGCTACCCGAGCCCCGAGGCCGAGTTCGCGATGCTCGACGTGCACGGCGGCGCCAGCCCGCTGGACGACCTCCAGCCGGTCGCGCACGCCGCCGACATCCTCAAGCTGATCGACCTGGTGCGCACCGTGCACGTCGCCGACCCGGTCCGCCGCTACGCCGTCGACCTGGTCGGCGCCACCCGGAACAGCCACGAGCTGCGGCTCGGCGCATCGCCGCGCGCCACCCTGCACCTGGTGCGGGCCGCCCGCGCCGCCGCCGCGCTGGACGGGCGCGACTACGTCACCCCGGACGACATCCAGCGCCTGGCCGTCCCGGTGCTCGCGCACCGCCTGATGCCGACCGCCGAGACCCAGCTGAGCCGGCGCACCGCCGAGCAGATCGTGACCGACCTGGTCGCCCGGCTGCCGCTGCCGCGCCCGCAGGGCCAGGCCGGCCCGGCCCTGCGGAGGGGCTGAGGTGGGACCGTCCGACGCACCGTCGGGCCTGCGCGCCGGCCTGAACGGCCTCACCACCCGGGGTCGCTCCTTCCTCGCCGCCGGGGCCACCTCGGTGGTCTGCGCCTACGTGCTCGACCAGGACGCGCTGCTGCGCGTCGGCGTCCTGCTCGCGGCGCTGCCGCTGGCCGCCGCGCTGCTGCTGGCCAACACCCGCTACCGGGTGGCCAGTGGACGCCGGCTCAGCCCGCGCCGGGCCGTCGCCGGCCACGAGGCCCGCGTCCACCTGCGGGTGGACAACGTTTCCCGGGTCCCCACCGGCCTGCTGCTGCTGGAGGACAAGGTCCCGTACGTGCTCGGGCCGCGCCCGCGCTTCGTCCTGGACCGGGTCGAGCCGCACGGCCACCGCGAGGTGTCCTACCGGGTCCGCTCCGACCTGCGCGGCCGCTACCCGCTCGGCCCGCTCCAGCTGCGGCTCTCCGACCCGTTCGGGATGTGCGAGGTCAATCGTTCCTTCACCGCCTCGGACGTCCTCACCGTCGTGCCGCAGGTGCAGCAGCTGCCGCAGGTGCGGCTCAGCGGCGAGTGGGTCGGCCAGGGCGAGAGCCGCACCCGCACCCTGGCGCTGGCCGGTGACGACGACGTCATCCTGCGCGAGTACCGGCACGGCGACGACCTGCGCCGGGTGCACTGGAAGTCCACCGCCCGGTACGGCGAGCTGATGGTCCGCCGCGAGGAGCAGCCGAAGAAGGCCCGGGCCACCGTCCTGCTGGACACCCGGGAGTCCGGCCACCGGGGCAGCGGCCCGGCGTCCTCCTTCGAATGGGCGGTCGGCTGCGCGGCCTCGGTCGCCGCGCACCTGCTGGAGCGCGGCTACCAGACCCGGCTGCTCACCGACACCGGCCACTGCGTGCCCGGCCCGGACGCCGGCGGCGGCAACACCGCCGCCGACGCCTCCGGCCTGATCCTGGACGCGCTCGCGGTGGTCGACCTCTCCGACGGCGGCGGGCTCTCCCGGGCCGAGGAGCCCCTGCGCAGCTCCGGCGAGGGCCTGCTGGTCGCCGTGCTCGGCGAGCTGGACGAGGCCCAGACGGCCCGGCTGGCCCGGTTGCGGGGCCGGACCGGCGGCGCCGTCGTCTTCCTGCTCGACACCGGCACCTGGTCCGGCCTGCGGATGCTCGCGCCCGACACCGGCGGGGACGAGTTCCGTGCCCGGGTGCGGCAGCTGCGCGAGGCCGGCTGGACCGTCCTGCCGGTCCGCGCCGGGGACTCCGCGCCGGAGCTCTGGCAGGCCGCCGACCGGACCGAGTCGCCCTCCCCCTACCGAGATGAGGCCGGCGCGTGACCACCCGGGCCAAACTGACCGTCTACTCGGCGCTGGCCACCGCCCTGGCCTCGCTCTGCCTGCTCCCGCTGCTCACCACCAAGGGCTGGATCACCCACGCCTACCTGGTCGTCACCGTGGTCGCGGCGGCCGGCGCGGGCCTGCGCCGGACCCCGTTCTACCGCTGGACGGTGCCGCTCGGGCAGCTGCTCGTGCTGACCGTCCTGCTGCTGGTCGGCTTCGCCAGCTCGACCGCGCTCTGGGGCGGCGTGCTGCCCGGCACCCAGTCGGTGCACACCCTGGCGCAGGTCCTCGGCCAGGGGCTGGACGACATCCGGGAGTACAGCATCCCCGCGCCGCCCAACCCGGGCCTGCGGCTGATCCTGGTCGCCTCCGTCGGTCTGATCGCCATCGCGGTGGACACCGTCGCGGTCACCTACCGCCGCTCCGCGCTGGCCGGGCTGCCGCTGCTGGCGCTCTACTCGGTGGGCAACGGGCTGGCCGGCGACGGCGGCAGCTGGGCCTGGTTCGGCCTCGCCGCCGCCGGCTACCTGGTGCTGCTCTTCGCGGAGGGCCAGGACCGGGTCTCCCGCTGGGGCCGGATCTTCCGCGGCACCTCGCGCCAGGGCGAGGGCTCCGGCGCGCTCAGCCAGGGCGGCCGGCGGATCGGCGTCCTGGCCCTCGCGGTGGCCCTGCTGGTCCCGGCCTTCCTGCCGCGCTGGGAGGGCGGGCTGATCCACACCGGTCCGTCCGGCGGCACGGCCGCCGGCGGCGCCGGCGGCGGCATCACCACCCTCGACCCGCTGGTGACCCTGGAGGCGGCCCTGGCCACCCCCAGCAACGTCGAGCTGCTCACCTACCGGATGGACAGCAGCCTCGCCGACACCGCCTACCTGCGCACCGGCTCGCTGGACGAGTTCGACGGCACCGCGTGGAAGCTCAGCAACCCCGGGGTGACCGAGCTCAAGACCACCTTCGCCCCGCCGGAAGGCCTGGCGAGCACCAACGTCCCGTCGGAGTCGGGCGACTTCCAGGCCTCCGACAAGCTGGAGTCGGGCTGGCTGCCGCTGCCGTACCCGGCCGCCGGCGTCAGCGTCCCCAACCCCGGCGACTGGCGGGTGGACACCCTCACCGGCACCGTGCTCCCGGACCGGGACAAGGCCATCAAGGGCCTGCGCTACCAGGCCACCGCACTCGACATCCGGCCCACCGCGGCCGAGCTGCGCAGCGTGGGATCGGTACCGCCGAAGATCTCCGACCACTACACCCAGCTGCCCAAGGACCTGCCGGCCTCGGTCCGGGAGAAGGCGCAGGAGGTCACCCGGAACGCGTCCACCGCGTACGACCGCGCGCTCGCGCTGCAGGACTGGTTCACCAGCTCCGAGTTCACCTACAGCACCAAGATCAAGGCCGGTACCGGCAGCACCGCGATCGAGACCTTCCTGCGCGACCGCAAGGGCTTCTGCGTGCACTTCGCCTCCACGATGGCGGCGATGTCCCGCACCCTGGGCATCCCCGCCCGGGTCGCGGTCGGCTTCACCCCGGGCGACGCCAAGGGCAACGACCGGTACTCGGTGAACGGGCTGATGTACCACGCCTGGCCCGAGCTCTACTTCCAGGGCTTCGGCTGGCTGCGCTTCGAGCCCACGCCGACCCGCGGCGTGCAGCCCCGCTACACCGCGCCGGTCGCCGCACCCGCCACCGCGCCGACCCAGCAGCCGACCGCCGCCGCGCAGAGCACCGCGCCGGTCGCGGCGCCCTCCAGCAGCAGCGACTGCGACCCCAAGCTGCGCCGGATGGGCGAGTGCGGGAACGACGGCAAGGCCGCGGCCGGCGCCCACCAGGACTCCTGGCTGCTGTCCTGGCAGGTGCTGACCACCCTGGCCGCCGTACTGGCGCTGCTCGCCCTGCTGTTCACCCCGATGATCTGGCGGGAGCGGCTGCGCCGCCGCCGGCTCGGCACGGGCGGACGGCGCCGGCCCGGCGAGGACGGCCCGGCCGGGCCGACCGACGCCCAGGTGCTCGCCGCCTGGGACGAGCTGATCGACTCCGCCTGGGACCTCGGCATCCCGCCGGTCGATTCGCAGACCCCGCGCGCCGCCGCTCGCCGGATCGCCGAGGCCGCCGAGCTGGACGAGGCCTCGGCGGCCGCCGCCGGGCGGGTGGCGCTGGCCACCGAACGGGTGCTCTACGCCCGCTCCGCCGAGGTGTCCGAGCCCCTGGCGGCGGACGTCCGGACCGCCCGGGACGGCCTGCGGGCCGGCGTTGGCAGGGTCGGCCGGACGAAGGCGGCGCTGCTGCCGCCGTCCGCCGCCACGCTCTGGTGGCGGTTCTCGGACGCGGTCGTGGCCGCCCGGCTCGCGACGCGCGGCCTGGCCTCCCGGGCGGCCGCGCCGTCGCGGCGGGTGCTGGGCCGGCTGCGCCGCCGCGGCGGAGGCGACCGGACGCCGTCCTGACACCGGACGCACACGGAACGCCGACACCGGGCACACGAGGGGAACGCCGAGGGCGGGCAGTCGGATCGACTGCCCGCCCTCGTGGCGTTACGGTTCGGCCGGTGGCTCAGAAGCCGCCGGTCTGTTCGTCCCGGCGGCGCTGCCAGCGCTGCTCCACCCGGTCCATCACCCCCGCCTTGCGGCGCGGTGCCGCGGCCGGCCGCGGGCCGGAGGCCTGCCCCGCGGGCCCGCGCCGCCAGCCGGTGACGGCGAAGACGGCGCACCCCAGCATCACCAGGAACCCGACCACGCTGACCCAGATCTGGTCCGGCACGACCATGCCGCCCATCAGCAGCCCGATGCCCACCACGAAGCCGCCGACAGCCAGGTAGACCCGCCGACGGGTGTAGGTGCGCAGCCCGGTTCCCTCAAGCGCCGTCGCGAATTTGGGATCTTCGGCATACAGCGCTCGCTCCATCTGGTCGAGCAGTCGCTGCTCGTGCTCCGAGAGCGGCACGGAGTCCTCCTACTCGTCGGTCGCCGGTGCGACCGGTCCGCCGCCCCGGTCGGGGAGGCAAAGTCCAATCAGCCTTCAGAACACGCGGTCGGACGCCTGTACGGGGGCCCAGGCCCGTGTCGTCCATATGCCCCATGCATCCGGCTGTCATGCTTTCCGGCTTTACCCAGATCATACGGTCCACAGGCTCGTTGCGGGGCGGTCGGCCGCGCGTGGGCCGGGCCGTACCGGGCCGCACCCGGCCGCACAGGGCTCAACGCGGCCGACACCGGACAAGTGCCCGACGGCGTGGAATCGGCCGGGACCTGGGGAGCTTCCGCGCGGATCGCGAGGAGACCCGCCGGAGAACGGCGGGAGGAACCGGGGTCAGGCCAGCGTGGCCAGCAGGTGGAGCTGGGTCGCCACGGCGTGGAAGGCCGGCTGCTCGGCGGCGGCCTCCTCCAGCTTGAGCAGCGCCTCCAGCGCGCCCGGCTCGGTGTCCACCAGGACGCCGGGCACCAGGTCGGCGAAGACCCGGACGCCGTGCACCGAGTCCACCCGCAGGCCGGCGCCGGCGGCCAGCCGGCCGAGCTCCTCGCCGCTGAAGCGGCGCGGCATCGGGTCGCTCGCGCCCCAGCGGCCGTCGTCGGCCTCCAGGACGGTACGGGCGTCGGTGAAGTGGCCGGCCAGGGCGCGGGCCAGCACCGCGCCGTTGCGGTTGGCGGCGAGCAGGCTGACGAAGCCGCCGCGGCGCAGGGCGGCGGCCAGGCTGCCGAGCGCCTCGGCCGGGTCGTCCACGACCTCCAGCACCCCGTGGCAGAGCACCGCGTCGACGGTGCCGGGGGCGACCAGCTCGGGCAGCGTCTGGGTGTCGCCCTGGACGGCGCGGACGAGGTCGGTGACCCCGGCCTCGGCGGCCCGGCGCTCCAGCGCGAACAGCGCGTCGGGGCTCGGGTCGACCACGGTCACCCGGTGGCCGAGCCGGGCGACCGGCACCGCGAAGTTGCCGGTGCCGCCGCCGGTGTCGACCACGTCGAGCACGGGCTGGTCCAGCTCGGCCGCCCGCTTCTCCAGGGCTGCCCGCACCACCTCCCACACCACGGCGGTACGCAGGGCGCTGCGGGGACGCGTCGGGTACAAGGTCGGGCTCCTTGGCACGTGCAGATGGATCAGGATGCCTCCACCTTAGACCGGGCCGGGAGCCGGACCGTGCCGCCGGTCACCGCCGCGGACCCGGGTCGCGGCCGTCGCCCGGGCCGTCGTCCAGGGGCAGCCGCGGGGCGGGCGGCACCGGGTGCAGGCCGAGCAGCCGTTCGACCAGCCGCAGGAAGAGCGCGGAGTTGCGGATCAGGTCGTCGGCGTCGCGGGCCGAGGCGGCGCCCCGGATCCCGGCTTCGGCCGCGGCCCGGCGGCGGGCGCCGGCCGCGTAGTACACCGCCCATTCGGCGAGCTCCGGGGCGATCTCGGGCAGCACCTCCCAGGCGCTGCGGATGGCCTGGCGGCGCCTGGCGTTCTTCTCCGGCCGGCCGCGCGCGGCGAGCACCGCGGCGACGGTGCGCAGCGCGGCGAGGTGGGCGGCGGCGTACCGCTCCAGCGGGTCCTCCCGGGCGCGGGCTCCGGCGAGGGTGCGGTGCGCGTCGGCGAGCAGGTCGAGGGCGGCGGGCGGAGCGGCGATCCGGCGCACCACCGGGTGGACGTCCCCGGTGGCGGGGCGGTGGGCGTCCGGGCGGTGGGCGGCGGAGTGGAGGCGGGTGGTGACGGGCTCAGGACGGCTGATGGTCATGGTCTCCCCCGGTCCGAGGCAGCGCGCGGACCGGGTGGTCCGTGCTCCTCCATCGTGACCTGGGCCACTGACAACGCGGCCGCGCGGCGGATCCGCGTGCGGGCGGCGGCCCGCCGGCCGCCCCCGTCGGCCCCGCGTCCCACCGCCCCGCACCCCGCCGGAGCGCCGCCCCCCACGGCCGCCGCTCCGGAGCCCCCTCCGGGTCACCGGTTCCCCCCTGACCGCGCTCCGCCGCCCCGTGTCGGCGGTGCGCGGCCTGCGACCGGCTCCCGTACGGACCTTCCGGTGACGTCCGCGGCCCCCGTGCCCGCTGGACGGCACCTGTCCGCCGTCCCGGGACCTCAGCGCCCGACGCGCCGCCGTCCCGGTGCCCCTACTGTCCCGTCTCCGCAGGTCGGGGGCCATCCGCTCAGGTACTCAACCGGGTTTCTGAGTATCCGTACTCAGTCCGTCCGGGGCTGGAACCGCGAGCCGCCCGGCCGGCGTCCCGGTACGGTACGGCGAGCCGGGCGGATCCCGGCGGGCGCCACGAGGAGGAACGGATGACGATCGTTCCGCTGATCTTCACCAGCGGGCTGGCGAGCGGGATCAACGCGTACGCGGTGGTGCTGCTGCTCGGGCTGCTCGGCCGGTTCGGCGGCGCCGAGTCGGTGCCGGCCGCGCTGGAGCGCACCGATGTGCTGGCCGCCGCCGCGGTGCTGTTCCTGCTGGAGGCGGTGGCCGACAAGATCCCGTACGTGGACAGCGTCTGGGACGGCGTCCACACCGTGATCCGCCCGATCGCGGGCGCCACCGTCGGCGCGCTGCTGGCCAGTGCCGACCCGGGCTCGCTGGGCGAGGTCGCGGCGGGGGCGATGGGCGGGACCACGGCGCTGGTCAGCCACCTGGTGAAGGCCTCGCTGCGGATGGCGGTCAACACCTCGCCCGAGCCGGCCAGCAACATCGTGGTGAGCCTGGCCGAGGACCTCTCGGTCGCCGGTCTGGTCACGCTGGCGATCTTCCACCCGTGGGTGGCCGCCTCGATCTCCGCCGTGCTGCTGGCCGTCGGCCTGCTGCTGGTCTGGTTCGCGATCAGCCGGATCCGCCGCTTCCGGGACCGCCGCCGCGAGCGCCGGGCCGCCCGGGCGGCGGGCGTGCGACCGGCGCGGGAGGTGCCCGTCCCCCGGCCGTAGGATGCGGTCCATGGCACGGATCGTCATCATCGGCGCAGGAATGAGCGGGCTCGCGACGGCCTCCCGGCTGGCGACCCTCGGCCACCGGGTGACGGTCTGCGAGGCGACCGGGACGTACGGCGGCATGGTCGGCCGCTACGAGCGGGACGGCTTCGCCTTCGACACCGGCCCCGGGCTGCTCACCCTCCCGGCCGTCTACCGCGACCTCGCGCTGAAGACCGGCCGGGAGCCGCTGGAGCAGCTGGTCGAGCTGGCGCCGGTGGATCCGGAGAGCCGGCACCTGTTCCCCGACGGCACCGACCTGCTGCTGCCCAACGCCTCCCGCGGCGGGGTGATCCAGGCGCTGGACACGGCGTTCGGCACCGGCTCGGGCGCCCGCTGGGCCGAGGTGATGAACCACGGCCGCACGGTCTGGGAGGCCACCCGCCGCCCGCTGCTGGAGGAGCCGCTGCCGGCCGACACCGCGCCGCTGCGCACCGATCCGTACCCGGCGCCGCGGCCCGGTCGCCTCGCCCGCCTGTTCGGGGCCAGGGCGTGGACCCTCGCCGACGTGGCCGCCCGTGGACTCGGCGGCCACGACGGGCTGACCGCCCTGCTGCACGAGCACGCCCTGCGCTTCGGCCTCGACCCGCGCACCGCGCCGGCCGGGGCCACCGTGCTGCCGTACATGGAGCAGTCCTTCGGCGTCTGGTACGTCCGGGGCGGCATCCGGGCGCTGGCCGACGCGGTGTACCGGCGGTGCGAGCGGCGCGGGGTGGAGTTCCGCTTCGACACCCGGGTCGCCGAGGTGCTGGAGAAGGACGGCCGGGCCTGCGGCGTCGACACCGCGGCCGGCCGGATCGACGCCGACGTGGTGGTCTCCGCGATGGACGCCCGGGTGGTCTTCTCGGAGTACCTCGGCACGGCCGGCTCCCAGGACGACTGGCCGTCGTCGATGGAACGGCTGCACGACGCCCCCGGCCGCGTCGTGGTGCTGCTCGCCCTACGCGGGGAGCGCCCCGCCGGGACGGCGCACCGGACGGTGGTGCACGCCGCCGACCGCGCCGCCGAACTGGACGGGATCTTCCGCGCCGGCGCCCCGCTCGCCCAGCGGCCGACCGTCCAGGTGCTGCGCCCGGACGACGCCTCGCTGCACCCCGCCGGCCACGAGGCCGTGGTGCTCACCGCGACCACGCCGGCGATGGGTTTCGACTGGACCGGACCGGGCGTCGCCGAGCGCTTCGCCGACCGGATGGTCGCGCAGGCGGACGCGGCCGGTCTGGGCCTCGGTGAGCGGGTGCTCTGGCGGGTGGTGCGGACGCCGGCGGACACCGCGCGGGAGACCGGTTCCTTCCTCGGCTCCGTCCCGCTGCCCGCCCTGGCGGGCGCGCGCGGCGCCTACCTCCAGGCGCCGACCGAGGAGGCACCCGGCTTCTACCTGGTGGGCGGCGCCGCCCACCCCGGCGGCGGGCTGGCCCGGGTCGGCATGTCGGCCTGCATCGCGGCCAACCTCATCGGCCCGGCCTGAGCCGCTCCGGACCGGCCCGGCGGGCGGGGCTCAGCCCTGCTGCTGCCAGGTCGGCTGCTGCTGGTAGCCGTACTGGTCGTACTGCGGCTGCTGGGGGATGCCCTGCTGCTGCGGGTAGGGCTGGTGCTGCTGGTCGGCCTGCTGCTGCCACTGCTGCTGGGCCTGCTGCGCCTGCTGGGCCTGGTCGTAGCCGTACTGGTCGGGCTGCTGCTGGTAACCGCCGTACGCGTCCACCTGCGGCTGCTGCTGGTAGCCCGCGTACGGGTCCGGCTGCTGCTGGTAGGTGCCGTAGCCCTGGTCGTAGGCGAAGGCCGGCTGCTGCTGGGCCTGCCACTGCTGCTGGCCGTTCGCGTCCCAGCCGGGCTGCTGCTGCGAGGTGTCGTAGCCGGCCTGGTAGGCCTCGGCGTAGGGGTCGGGCTGGGCCGGTGGCGCGGGCTGCTGCTGCTCGTAGTAGCCGGGGGTGTAGACGCCGTCGGCGGCGATCTCCTGCATCTCGAAGGCGGCGGTCTGCTCGACGGCCGGGACGTCCTCGGCCACCGGGGCCGGGGCCGGGCTCTCCTCGACCGCGCTGACCGTGCCGATCCGGTCGGCCGCCACCGCGGTGGCCACCACCGCGCCACCGGTCAGCGCGCCCAGCAGGGGCACCCTGGCCAGCGGGCCGGGCAGTCCGCCGTCGGCCCGGCGCAGCGACCAGCCGGCCGCGTAGCCGCGTTTCACGGAGAGGGTGACGAGGGTCTGGCCGACCGCGAAGAGGGCCGCGCCCGCGCCGATCAGCGGGACCGAACCGGCCGCCATCCCGGCCGGCACGCCGAGGAAGCCGGTCAGGGCGAGGGCGCGCCAGTGCACCGGCGCGCGGTTCTGCAGCAGCAGCTCGGCCAGCAGCCAGAGCGCCACGACCGCCAACGCGCCGTACAGCAGCAGGTATCCGATGCCCATCCGCCCGCTACCTCCAGTCGCGTGCCCGCGCGCGCCGCGCGTGTTCGGCGACTGTACCGGTTGAACGGTCCGGGTACCGCATTGCGTTCCCGGCCGGAACGGCGGGCCCGGCCGGCCGGGAACGGCGGCCCGCTCAGCGCTGGTGCAGGCCGAGGTTCTGGTAGATCTCCAGCGTCGCGGTCGAGTGGTTGAGCGTGATGAAGTGCAGCCCGGGGGCGCCCTCCGCCAGCAGCCGCTCGGACATCGCGGTGGCGTGCTCCATGCCGATCGCGCGCAGCGCGGCCGGGTCGTCGATCGCGGCGCGCAGCCGCTCCTCCAGGTCGGGCGGGAAGGCCGAGCCGCTCAGCTGGGGGAAGCGCTCCAGCTGCTTGGCGTTGGTGACCGGCATGATCTCCGGGATGATCGGCGCCTCGCAGCCCGCCGCCGCGACCCGGTCGCGCAGCCGCAGGTAGTCGTCGACCTCGAAGAACATCTGGGTGATCGCGTAGTCGGCCCCGGAGCGGATCTTCGCCACGAAGTGCCGGATGTCCTCGTCCCAGTCGGTCGAGCGCGGGTGCATGTTCGGCGAGGCCGCGACGCCCACGCAGAAGTCGCCGATCCCCTTGATCAGCTCCACCAGCTCGTAGGCGTAGGTGACGCCGTCCGGGTGGCTGACCCACTCGCCCGTCGGGTCGCCGGGCGGGTCGCCGCGCACCGCGAGGACGTTGCGCACGCCCTGGTCGGCGTACTGGCCGATGATGTTGCGCAGCTCGGCGACCGAGTGGTCCACCGCGGTCAGGTGCGCCACCGGGGTGAGGGTGGTCTCGGTGGCGATCCGCCCGACCATGTTGACCGTGCGCTCGCGCGAGGAGCCGCCGGCTCCGTACGTCATGCAGACGAAGTTGGGGTCGAGCGGTTCGAGGCGGCGGATGGCGTCCCAGAGGCGCTGCTCACCGACCTCGGTCCGCGGGGGCATGAACTCGAAGGAGAAGGACCGCTTGCCGGCCGCCAGAAGCTCGCGGACCGTCGAAGCGCGGTCTGTTCTGGTGGAAGCGATGCCGAGTGCCATGGGGGCAGGTTAACCGTCGGCCGAAGGACACGGACAACCCGGTTCCAGGTATTGAGACAACTGGTGGACGACCGTCCGCTTTCGGTCCGAACGGGTGCACGGCCCTGCCCGACGGCCGTTCGCGGCCCTCCGGCTAGGCTTGCCGGACCCCCAGCGAACCCTCCGGAGCCTCATCGTGACCTCGTCCAGCAACCGGCCGGCCAACCCGATCGACGTGGAGGACGTGCGCGAGCGCGTCAACGCCGCGCTCGCCGGGTTCATGGACGGCCAGTCGGCCCTGCTCGGGAAGATCTCCCCGCAGCTGGCGCCCGCCGTCGAGGCCCTGCGCGACTTCCTGCTGGACGGCGGCAAGCGGCTGCGCCCGGCGTTCTGCTACTGGGGCTGGCGCGGCGCCGGCGGCCCGGCCGCCGGCGAGGCCATCGCGCACGCCGCGGCCGCCCTGGAGCTGCTGCAGGCCAGCGCGCTGGTCCACGACGACCTGATGGACCGCAGCGACACCCGGCGCGGCCTGCCCTCCGTGCACCGCCGCTTCGAGGCGCTGCACCGCGCGAGCGGCTGGCGGGGCGACCGCGAGCAGTTCGGCGCCTCGGCGGCCGTGCTCCTCGGCGACCTGCTGCTGATCTGGTGCGACGAGCTGTTCCTGCGCTCGGGCCTGGACCCGGCCGCGGTGCTGGCCGCCAAGCCGGTGTTCGACCTGATGCGCACCGAGGTCATGGTCGGCCAGTACCTGGACGTCCTGGAGCCGGTCGCCGGGGACTCCACCGACGAGGGCGCGCTGGACCGGGCACGGACCGTGCTGCACTACAAGTCAGCCAAGTACACGATCGAGCGGCCGCTGCAGGTCGGCGCGCTGCTGGCGGGCGCCGGGCCGGAGCTGGTCGAGGCTTACGGCGCGTTCGGCCTACCGCTGGGCGAGGCCTTCCAGCTCCGTGACGACCTGCTCGGCGTCTTCGGGGACCCGGCGGTCACCGGCAAGCCGGCCGGGGACGACCTGCGCGAGGGCAAGCGGACGCTGCTGGTCGCGCACGCCATGCGGGGGCTGCCCGCCGCCGACGCCCGCCACCTGGACGACCGGCTCGGCGCGCCGGACCTGGCGCCCGAGGAGGTGTCCCGGCTGCGCGAGCTGGTCGGGCGCAGCGGCGCGCCCGAGCTGGTGGAGCGGCGGATCGAGGAGCTGATGCGGCAGTCGCTGGCCGCGCTGGAGGCGGCCCCGCTGGCCGACCGGCGGGCCCGCGAGGTGCTGCTGGCACTGGCCGAGGCCGCCACCGTCCGCAAGTACTGAGCCGGGTGTCCGAAAAACGGGCACCCGGACGTACCGGGAACGGCGGCAGCCGTCCGGATCAGACCGCGCGCAGCCGCCGGGCGAACGCGGCGGCCGCCGCCCGCGGGTCGTCCGCGGCGGTGATCGCGCGGACCACCACGACCCGGCTCGCCCCGGCCGCCAGCACCTCGTCCAGGTTGCCGAGGTCGATGCCGCCGATCGCGAACCACGGCCGGTCGGTGCTCTGCTTCGCCGCGTACGAGACCAGGCCGAGGCCGGGCGCGTGGCGGCCCGGCTTGGTCGGGGTGGGCCAGACCGGGCCGGTGCAGAAGTAGTCGACGCCGGGCTCGACGAGCGCCGCGTCGACCTCGGACTCGGCGTGGCAGGACCGGCCGATCAGTACGTCCTCGCCGAGGATCGCCCGGGCGGCGGGCACCGGCAGGTCGTCCTGCCCGAGGTGCAGCACGTCGGGCCGGGCCGCGTGCGCGACGTCGGCGCGGTCGTTGACGGCGAGCAGCTTGCCGTGGCGGCGGCAGGCGTCGGCGAAGACCTCCAGGGCCGCCAGTTCCTGCTTGGCCTCCAGGCCCTTGTCGCGGAGCTGGACGATGTCCACCCCGCCGGCCAGCGCCGCGTCCAGGAACGCGGCGAGGTCGCCCTGCTCGCGGCGCGCGTCGGTGCAGAGGTAGAGCCGGGCGTCGGCGAGGCGCCGGCGCGGTGTGTCCGCCGCCATCAGATCAGCATCGCCTGGGCGCGGCGCTTCACCTCGGTGCCGCGGTTCTCCTGCAGCGCCTGGATCGGGCTGCCGGGCAGCGACGGGTCCTCGGTGAAGAGCCACTCCAGGATCTCCGCGTCGTTGTACCCGCAGTCGCGCAGCACCGTCAGGGTGCCGGACAGGTGCTTGACCAGGCCCGGGCCGTCGATGAAGGCGGCCGGCACCTGGAGCGACCTGTTCGGGCCGCGGCGGACGGCGATCAGCCCGCCGTTCTTGACCAGGTCGCGCACCTCGGTGACCCGGACCCCCCACTGCTCCGAGATGTCGGGCAGGTACATCCAGTCGGTGACCAGGGATTCAATCTTGCTTTCGATCTCACTCACGTCACCAGACTGCCACCTCCGGGGCCCGCCGCGCACCAACCGGCCCCGCGGACTACCCCGCTACGGCCGACTTCAGGGCCACCGCCGGGTCCGCCGCGCGGACCGGATCGAGCACCGCGGCGCGCTCGACCAGCCGGCGGCCCTGGGTGAGATCGCGCGGGCGGTCCACCGTCAGCAGGGCCCGCAGCACGCCGTCCCGCAGCCAGAGCACCGCCCAGGACGGGTCCTGCGGGGAGCCGCGCCAGAGCAGTTCGTCACCCTCGCCGTGCCGCCCGGCGTACTGCACCGTCCGGCCGAACTGCTCCGACCAGAAGTACGGCACCGGGTCGTACGCCACCTCCGCGCCGAGCACGGCGGCGGCCGCCGCCGCACCGGACTGCAGCGCGTGGTCCCAGTGCTGGACGGTCAGCCGGGCGCCGGCGCGGGCCGACGGGTAGCTCACGCAGTCGCCGGCCGCGTGGACGCCCGGCAGCGTGGTGCGCAGCCGCTCGTCGACCAGGATCGCGCCGGCGGCGTCCAGCGCGACCCCGGAGCCGGCCAGCCAGCCGGTCGCCGGGCGGGCGCCGATGCCGACCACCACCTCGTCGGCGGGCAGGTGCGAGCCGTCCGCCAGCAGCACCGCGCCGGACTCGACCGCCGCGACGCCCACCCCGCAGCGCAGCTCCACCCCGGCCTCGGCGTACCAGGCCGCCATCGCCCCGCCGATCACGGCCGGCAGCGCGCCGGGCACGGGCGCCGGGCCGGCCTCGACGACGGTGACCTCGCAGCCGGCCGCCCGGGCGGCGGTGGCCACCTCGGCGCCGATCCAGCCCGCGCCCACCAGGACCAGGCGCAGGCCGGGCCGGAGCAGGGCGCGCAGCGCCAGCGCGTCGTCCAGGGTGTGCAGCAGGTGGGCGCGCTCGGCGCCGGGCAGGGCGCGCGGGGCGGCGCCGGTGGCGATCACCAGGGCGTCGTACGGCAGGTCGCCGCCGTCGGTGCGCAGCACGCCGGGGGTGAGGCCGGTGGCGCGGCGGCCGGTGAGCAGTTCGACGCCGAGCTGCGCGAGGTCGAGGTCGAGCGGGGTGGCGTCGGCCTTGCCGAGCAGCACCTCCTTGGAGAGCGGCGGCCGGTCGTACGGGGTGTGCGGCTCCTCGCCGACCACCACGATCCGCCCCCGCCAGCCGCCCTGCCGCAGGCCCGCGGCGCAGTGCGCCCCGGCCAGCCCGGCCCCCACCACGACCACCTGATCCGTCCCGCTCAGCTCTGCCACGCCCGTCACTGTACTGGCGGGCGCACGGGGCGCCAGAGGGCCTCGGGCGCCCCGCGTCCGCCCCTCGTACGCGCCTTCGGTGGCGGCGACCCCCGGAGTTATGGTGGGGGCACCATCACGGGAGCCCGGCGGACCGGGCTGAGAGGCGGGCTTGCACGGCCTGCGACCGTCCGAACCTGATCCGGGTCATACCGGCGAAGGGAGAGCAGCGACTTTGACACGCTTGGCAGCAGGTACCCATGCCCACGTGCTGGTCGTCGGCGGCGGCATCATCGGCCTCGCCGTCGCCTGGCGGGCGGCCCGGCGCGGACTGACGGACATCGCGGTGGTCGACCCCGACCCGGGCGGCGGGGCCGCCCGGGTGGCCGCGGGAATGCTGGCCCCCGTCACCGAACTCCAGTACGGCGAGGAGCCGTTGCTGCGCCTCGGGATGGCCTCCAACGAGCGGTACGCGGCCTTCGCCGACGAGCTCACCGAGGCTTCCGGCGGCCGGGACACCGGCTACCGCCGGTGCGGCACCGTCGCCGTCGCCCTCGACTCCGACGACCGCGAGGAGCTGCGCGAGCTGCACGCCTTCCACGGGCGGCTCGGCCTCGACTCGCAGTGGCTGACCGGCCGGGAGGCCCGCAAGCTGGAGCCGATGCTCGCCCCCGGCGTCCGCGGCGGCCTGCACGTCACCGACGACCACCAGGTGGACGGCCGCCGGCTGGCCGCGGCGCTGGTCCTCGCCTGCGAGCGGGCCGACGTGCGGCTGCACCGCACCGAGGCCGCCGAGCTGCTGGTCGAGGGCGACCGGGCCGTCGGCGTCCGGCTCGGCACCGGGGAGACCCTGACCGCCGACCGGGTCGTGCTCGCCGCCGGCTCCCGCAGCCATCTGCTGCCCGGCCTGCCCGCCGGTGTGCTGCCGGCGATCCGCCCGGTGAAGGGCCAGATCCTGCGGCTGCGGATCCCGCCGGCCTACCGGCCGTTCCTCTCCCGCAACGTCCGCGCGGTGGTGCGCGGCCAACACCTCTACCTGGTGCCGCGCGAGGACGGCGAGCTGGTGATCGGTGCCACCAGCGAGGAGCAGGGCTACGACACCACCGTCACCGCCGGCGGGGTGTACGAGCTGCTGCGCGACGCCCACGAGCTGGTCCCCGGCATCACCGAGCTGCCGCTGGTGGAGACCTCCGCCGGGCTGCGGCCGGGCTCGCCGGACAACGCGCCGCTGCTCGGGCCGACCGCCCTGCCCGGTCTGGTCGCCGCCACCGGCCACTACCGCAACGGCGTGCTGCTCACCCCGGTGACGGCCGACCTGCTCGCCGAGTACCTGGTCACCGGCACGACGCCCGCGCTCGCCGAGCCGTTCTCCCCCACCCGCTTCACCACGAAGGTCCCCGCATGAGCGAGATCGAACTCACCGTCAACGGCGAGCCCCGCCGGGTGCCCGCCGCCACCACCCTGGCCGAGGTGGTGACCACCCTCAGCCGGGCCAACTCCGGCGTCGCGGCCGCTCTCAACGAGGCCGTGGTGCCGCGCGGCTCGTGGCCGCTGACGCGACTGGCCGCGGGCGACCGGGTCGAGATCCTCACCGCCGTCCAGGGAGGCTGACCATGGCCGACGACGTGTTCACCATCGCCGGGACGGCCTTCGGCTCACGCCTGATCATGGGCACCGGCGGCGCCCCCAGCCTGGACGTCCTGGAGCAGGCGCTGCGGGTCTCAGGCACCGAGCTGACCACCGTGGCGATGCGCCGGGTCGACGCCACCACCCAGGGCTCCGTCCTGGACGTGCTGACCCGCAACGGCATCCGCGTGCTGCCCAACACCGCCGGCTGCTTCACCGCCGGTGAGGCCGTGCTGACGGCCCGGCTGGCCCGTGAGGCGCTCGGCACCGACTGGGTGAAGCTGGAGGTGATCGCCGACGAGCGGACCCTGCTGCCCGACCCGATCGAGCTGCTGGACGCGGCCGAGACACTGGTCGACGACGGTTTCACCGTCCTGCCCTACACCAACGACGACCCGGTGCTGGCCCGGAAGCTGGAGGACGTCGGCTGTGCGGCGATCATGCCGCTGGGCTCGCCGATCGGCTCCGGCCTGGGCATCCGCAACCCGCACAACTTCCAGCTGATCGTGGAGGGCGCGACCGTCCCGGTGATCCTGGACGCGGGCGCCGGCACCGCCTCGGACGTGGCCCTGGCGATGGAGCTGGGCTGCGCCGCGGTGATGCTCGCCTCGGCGGTGACCCGGGCCCAGGAGCCGGTGCTGATGGCCGACGCGATGCGGCACGCCGTGGAGGCCGGCCGGCTCGCCCACCGGGCGGGCCGGATCCCGCGCCGCTTCCACGCCGAGGCCTCCTCGGCGATGGCCGGCCGGGCCGCGCTGGACACCCGCGAGCGCCCGGCGTTCTAGGCGGTGTCACAAGCCGGGCACAGAGCGCCCCGGGAGCGGTGTCTCCCGGGGCCGGTGCCGGGCGCCCCCACTACACTCGCCGGGTGGACATGGCACTGGACGACCCGCTGATCGGTACCCTGCTCGACGGCCGGTACCGGGTCGAGCAGCGCATCGCGGCCGGCGGGATGTCCACCGTCTACCGGGGCACCGACACCCGGCTCGACCGGGTCGTGGCGGTCAAGGTGATGCACCCCTCGCTCGCCGGCGACGAGGACTTCACCGGCCGGTTCATCCGCGAGGCCAAGGCGGTCGCCCGGCTCGCGCACCCCAACGTCGTCAACGTCTTCGACCAGGGCGCGGACGGCGCCCACGTGTTCCTCGCGATGGAGTACGTGCCCGGCCGGACCTTGCGCGACCTGCTCCGCGACCGGGGGGCGCTCTCCATCCGGGCCGCCCTGGACGTCCTGGAGCCGGTGCTCGCCGCGCTCGGCGCCGCCCACCGGGCCGGTCTCGTCCACCGCGACGTCAAGCCCGAGAACGTGCTGATCACCGACGGCGGCCTGGTGAAGGTCGCCGACTTCGGCCTGGTCCGGCTGCTGAACGCCGCCGACGGCGCGGCGAGCTCCGGCACCGCGACCACCGACACCGTCCTCGGCACCGTCTCCTACCTGGCCCCCGAACAGATCCGACCCGGCGCCGGGACCGACCAGCGGGTGGACGTCTACGCGGCCGGCATCCTGCTCTACGAGTTGCTCACCGGCCACCGTCCGCACACCGGCGAGAACCCCGTCCAGGTCATGTACCGCCACCTGCACGAGGACGTCCCGGCGCCCTCGCTGACCGTGCCGGGCGTCGTTCCCGAGCTGGACGCGATAGTCGCCGCGGCCTGCGCGCGCGACCCGCGGGACCGCCCGTACGACGCGGTCGAGCTGCTGGCCGCCCTGCAACGGGTCCGCCGCGCGCTCACCCCCGCCCAGCTCGACGCCGAGCCCCCGGCCTCCACCCGGCCCAGCCCGCGGTACCCGACCAACGAGCCGACCTCGGTGATCCGGCCGGCCGTGGTCGCGCCCCCGGTCGAGCGCACCAGCGTGCTGGACGTGCCGCCGGAGGTGATGGAGCAGCTGCTCACCGAACCGCGCCCGTACGACGAGCCCGCGCCGGTGCGCACCCGGCGCCGCCCCGGCCCGTGGCGCCGGCTCCCGCGCAAGCCGCTGATCTGGACCTCCGTCCTGGCCGCGCTGGTGCTGCTGGTCGGCGGCACCACGTACGCGCTCTCCGGCGCGCTGTACACGACGGTGCCGGGCGTGATCGGCAAGGACCGCGGCGAGGCGCAGCGGATCCTGGACGGCGCCGGGATGCACGGGCGGTTCACCGAGGTGTACAGCGAGAGCGTCCCGGCCGGTCAGGTGATCTCCACCGACCCCGGCGTCGGGGCGCGGGCGCGCAAGAGCGACGCGGTCGGGGTCACCGTCTCCCGGGGGCCGAAGCGGATCGCCGTGCCCGAGCTGGTCGGCCGGCCCGCCGAGCAGGCCGCCGCCGCCCTGAGCGGCGTGCAGCTGGCGCGCGGCGGCGTCACCGAGACGTACAACGACACCGTGCCGGAGGGCTCGGTGATCAGCAGCTCGCCGGTGGCCGGCCAGCAGGTGCCGGAGAACACCCCGGTCTCGCTGGTGGTCAGCAAGGGCATGGTGGCCGTCCCGGACGTCACGGGGATGTCCAAGGACGACGCCGCCAAGGCTCTGCAGGCCGCCGGGTTCGCCATGCAGAGCAGCGGGGTCAACCTGTTCGGCACCGGCAAGGTCTCCAGCCAGTCCCCGGCCCCGGGCGAGCGCCGCCCGCAGCGCACCGTGGTCACGGTCAACTTCCCTTTCATCTAAGGATTTTGCCCAGCCTTGGGGTCACGCGACGTAGCGTGGAACCAGGCCTGCCCGGCCCCGCCTGCCACGGCCAGGAGGGCTGTGGCGCCGGGATCTCCGGACGGGGCTGCGCGGCGGCCGGTACCCGAGGATGTGGTCGTCATGGGCGGACCCGCCGTCGACGGCTTGAGGGAGCGTGTACGGGGCGCGGTGATCACGCCCGACGACGAGGGCTACGAGCAGGCCCGCCGGGTCTACAACGGCACGGTGGACCGCCGGCCGGCGGCGGTCGTCCGGGTGGCCAACGCCGGGGACGTGATGGCTGCCGTCGACTTCGCCCGGGAGACCGGCCTGGAACTCGCGGTGCGCGGCGGCGCCCACAGCGCGCCCGGCTACGGGACCTGCGACGGCGGCCTGGTGATCGACTTCTCCGACCGGCACGGCGTCCGGATCGACCCGGTGGGCCGGACGGCGCGCTGCGAGGGCGGCGTCACCTGGGGCGACCTCAACGACGCCGGGTACGTCTTCGGGCTCGGGGTGACCGGCGGGATCGTCTCCACCACCGGCATCGCCGGGCTGACCCTCAACGGCGGCTTCGGCCACCTCGCCCGGGGGCTGGGGCTGAGCTGCGACAACCTGGTCTCGGCCGATGTGGTCACCGCGGACGGGCGGTTCCGGACGGTGAGCGAGGAGCAGGAGCCGGACCTCCTCTGGGCGCTGCGCGGCGGTGGCGGCAACTTCGGCGTGGTGACGTCCTTCGAGTACCGGCTGAGCCCGGTCAAGGACGTGGTCGCCGGGCCGTTCGTCTACGAGCTGGAGCACGCGGCCGAGGTGCTGCGGTTCTACCGCGAGTACGTCCGGGAGGCCCCCGAGGAGCTGGGCATCTTCCCCGGCTTCCACGTCGCGCCGCCGCTGCCGTTCCTCCCCGAGGACCGGGTCGGCGACTCCTTCATCCTGCTGGTGCCGTGCTGGTCCGGGCCGCCGGACCGGGCCGAGGCGGTACTGGCCCCGCTGCGGGACGCCGCGCCGGTGGTCGCCGAGGGCGTGGACACGGTGCCGTACCCGGCCTTCGCCGCCGCCTTCGACCCGCTGCTGCCGCCCGGCCTGCGGCAGTACTGGAAGGGCACCTTCGCGACCGAGCTGACGGACGCGGCGATCGCCGCGCACACCGAGCACGGCCCGCGGGTGCCCACGGTCCACTCGGCGGTGCACATCTACCCGATCAACGGCGCCTGCCACCGGGTGCCCGCCGACGCGACGGCCTTCGCACACCGGGAGGCGACCTTCGCCACCGTGATCCTCGCGGCCTGGACCGACCCGGCCGACGACGCGGCCGACACCGCCTGGGTGCGCGGCTACTACGACGCGCTCGCCCCGCACTCCGACGAGGGCGGCTACATCGGCTTCATGGACCACGACGACCAGCACCGGATCGAGGCCAACTACCGGGGCAACTACGCCCGTCTGACCGAACTGAAGCGGCGGTACGACCCGGGCAACCTGTTCCGGCTGAACCAGAACATCCGGCCCTGAGGGGCCGCTACCGCAGCGGCCCGTCGCCCGGCTCCTCCTGGTAGGAGTAGCGCTGCTCGCGCCAGGGGTCGGCCAGGTTGTGGTACCCGCGCTCCTCCCAGAAGCCGCGCCGGTCCGCCCGCATGTACTCCACCGCCCGCACCCACTTGGGCCCCTTCCAGGCGTAGAGGTGCGGGACGACCAGCCGGACGGGGAAGCCGTGCTCGGCGGTGAGCGGCTCGCCGTTGCGGTGGGTGGCGAAGAGCGTCGCGGGGTCGGCGAAGTCGGCCAGCCGGAGGTTGGCGCTGTAGCCGTACTCGGCCCAGACCATCACATGGGTGACACCGGGCGCCGGAGGCACCCGGGCCAGCACTTCGGAGGCCGACACGCCGGTCCACTCGCTGCCGAGCACGGAGAACTTGGTCACGCAGTGGAAGTCGGCGCGGACGGTCGCCCGGGGCAGGTCGTTGAAGCCGGCGAAGTCCCAGCGGTGCTTCGCCGCCGAGGCGGTGGCGCCGAACACCTGGAAGTCCCAGGTCAGCGGCTTGAAGCGGGGTACGGGGCCGTAGTGCAGGGCGGGCCAGCCGCGTTGCGTCCGCTGGCCCGGCGGGAGTCTCGGGTCAGACGGCGGAGGTGGTTCTTGCTCGGACTGACCCATGGCTCCATGGTGACAGACGGCGGACAACGCCCGGCGCGCGCCCCTTTCGGGTGCCGTGCGCCCCGCCCGTACGGCCCATTGAGCCACCAAATCGGATATTCCGACACATGTCCTAGTGAGTGTGAACTTACTGGAATTCGGCCCCGGCGCGGTGCCAGGATGCGTGCAGCCGGAGGGTACGGCCGTGAGTCCCGGACGCGAAGCAGGAAGGCACCGCCATGAAGGGCGACACCGAGGTCATCGAATTCCTCAACGAGCAGCTCACCGCCGAGCTGACCGCCATCAACCAGTACTTCCTGCACGCGAAGATGCAGGAGAACAACGGCTGGACGAAGCTCGCCAAGTACACCCGGCACGAGTCCTTCGACGAGATGAAGCACGCCGAGGTGCTCACCGACCGGATCCTCTTCCTGGACGGGCTGCCCAACTACCAGCGGCTCTTCCACGTCCGGATCGGCCAGACCGTCAAGGAGATGTTCGAGGCGGACCGCCAGGTCGAGGTCGAGGCGATCGACCGGCTGAAGCGCGGGATCGTGGTCATGCGGGCCAAGAACGACGTCACCTCGGCGAACATCTTCGAGGACATCCTGGCCGACGAGGAGCACCACATCGACTACCTCGACACCCAGCTGGAACTGCTGGAGAAGCTCGGGGAGGCGCTCTACCTCGCCCAGCTGATCGAGCAGCCGGAGTCCTGAACCCCCGGCCGTACCCTCAGGCCGCGCGCAGCGGCCGGGCCGGCAGGACGGCCGGCGCCTGGGCCCCGTCCCGCGGTTCGGCCTCCTGGTCGTCGGCCAGCCCCAGCTTGGCCGCCAGCCGGGCGGTCGGGCAGGGCCGTGCGCCGTGCTCACCGAGCAGCGCCTGGATCCGTCGGACGCAGGAGCCGCAGTCGGTACCGGCCTTGCAGCCCCGGGCTATCTGGCGCGGGGTGTTGGCACCCGCGTCGATCTCCTTCTTCACCTGGGCCTCGGTGACCGCATGGCACATGCACACGTACATCGCGGTCTCTCCCTGCGAAGGCGACTGGCTCGAAATCGATCTTGACTAAGGCATGCCTTAGTTCACTAAGCCTCACCTTACCCGGGGATCCGGGCATGAAAAAGCCCCTCCGGGTTCGGAAATCCCGAATCCGGAGGGGCTTTCGTCACATCGGGGCCGGCCGGACGGCCCGCCCGGGGGCGACGGCTCAGTTGCCGCCGCGGTACATCTCGGCCACCAGGAAGGCCAGGTCCAGCGACTGGCTGCGGTTGAGCCGCGGGTCGCAGGCCGTCTCGTAGCGCTGGTGCAGGTCGTCGACCAGGACCTCGTCGCCGCCGCCGACGCACTCGGTGACGTCGTCGCCGGTCAGCTCCACGTGGATGCCGCCCGGATGGGTGCCGAGGCCGCGGTGCACCTCGAAGAAGCCCTTGACCTCGTCGAGCACGTCGTCGAAGCGGCGGGTCTTGTGGCCGCTGGAGGCCTCGAAGGTGTTGCCGTGCATCGGGTCGCAGATCCAGACCGGCTGGGCGCCGGAGGCGGTGACCTTCTCCACCAGGGTGGGCAGGTGCTCGCGGATCTTGCCCGCGCCCATCCGGGTGATGAAGGTGAGCCGGCCGGGCTCGCGCTCCGGGTCCAGCTTCTCGATCAGGGTGAGCGCCTCGTCGACCGAGGTGGTCGGGCCGAGCTTCACCCCGATCGGGTTGCGGATCCTGGACGCGAACTCGATGTGCGCGTGGTCCAGCTGGCGGGTGCGCTCGCCGATCCAGACCATGTGGCCGGAGACGTCGTACAGCTCGCCGGTCCGCGAGTCCACGCGGGTCAGCGCGGTCTCGTAGTCGAGGATCAGCGCCTCGTGCGAGGAGTAGAACTCGACGGTCTTGAACTCCTCCGGCGCCACGCCGCAGGCGTTCATGAACGCCAGCGCGTTGTCGATCTCGCGGGCGAGCTGCTCGTAGCGCTGGCCGGCCGGCGAGTTGCGCACGAAGTCCTGGTTCCAGGCGTGCACCTGGCGCAGGTCGGCGTACCCGCCGGTGGTGAAGGCGCGGACCAGGTTGAGCGTCGCGGCGGAGGCGTTGTACATCCGCTTCAGGCGCTCCGGGTCCGGGTTCCGGGACTCGGGAGTGAAGTCGAAGCCGTTCACCGAGTCGCCCCGGTAGACCGGCAGCGTCACGCCGTCGCGGGTCTCGGTCGACTTGGAGCGCGGCTTGGAGTACTGGCCGGCGATCCGGCCGACCTTCACCACGGGGACGGAGGCGGCGTACGTCAGCACGGCCGCCATCTGCAGCAGGGTCTTCAGCTTGTTCCGGATGTGCTCGGCCGAGACACCGTCGAAGGCCTCGGCGCAGTCACCGCCCTGCAGGAGGAACGCCTCACCACGCGCCACGGCACCGAGCCGGGCGCGCAGCTGGTCGCACTCGCCCGCGAAGACGAGCGGCGGATAGGAGGCGAGCTCCGCAAGGGTCTTGCGCAGAGCCTCGTGGTCCGGCCATTCAGGCTGCTGCGCCGCGGGCAGGGACTGCCAGGGGTGGGGATTCGTCACGGTCACACGGCAAGGCTACGGGGTGGGACAACCGAATTGTGACCGCCGCTCGCTGGGTGAGACACCCGGTGGACAATCGTGTGAGGCGGCTCACGGCGCCCGCCGGATCCGCTACGCTCGACGCATGAACGCGCCGCACACCTCTTCCTGGTGGTGGGCCGACCCCTCGGGTGGCCCACCGATCGCGCGTTCCTAGACGAACACGACGGCCGCCCCTCGGGGCGGCCGTCGGCGTTTCGGCGCAGACGGCCCTCCCGGGAGCGGAACCCCGAACCACCGCACCCGCCCTCCCGGAAGGAAGCCGCACCGTGAACCTCGCAGCCGACCTGCTCGCCCGCCTCACCGGCCCCGACGCCCCGGCGTTCGCCCTGCTGCACCGCCGCGCCCCCCGGCTCGCGCCGGACACCGTCGAGGTCCTGCTGGGCACCGTCGACAGCTACGAACGGCTGGCCGACCTGCCGGTCCGCGCGGGCGTCCCGGCCGACGGCCCGGTGCACGACCTGCTCGCCCTCGTCCCGTTCCGGCAGATCCGCGAGCGCGGCTTCGAGGCCGTCGACGACGCCACCCCGCTGCAGGCGCTCTCGGTCACCGAGCAGTACGCCCTCCCGCTGGCCGAGCTGCTCCCGGCGCTCCCCCGGCGGCCGGTCGCCCTGACCGGCGGCGCGTTCGACATCGACGACCAGGAGTACGCCGGGATCGTCCGCCGGGTGATCGCGGACGAGATCGGCCGGGGCGAGGGCGCCAACTTCGTCATCCGGCGGGACTTCACCGCCACCCTGGAGGACTACTCCCCCGCGCTCGCGCTGACGCTCTTCCGCCGGCTGCTCGAACAGGAGCGCGGCGCCTACTGGACCTTCCTGGTGCACACCGGGGAGCGGGTCCTGGTCGGTGCCTCCCCCGAGGTGCACGTCCGCCAGAGCGGCGGCACGGTCGTGATGAACCCGATCTCCGGCACCTACCGCTATCCGGCGGGCGGCTCCGACATCGACTCGCTGCTCGCCTTCCTCCGCGACCCCAAGGAGCTGGAGGAGCTGACCATGGTGGTCGACGAGGAACTCAAGATGATGTGCACCGTCGGCGACCTCGGCGGCCAGGTGCTCGGCCCCCGGCTCAAGGAGATGTCCCACCTCGCGCACACCGAGTACGAGCTGCGCGGGCGCACCTCGCTGGACGTCCGCGAGGTGCTGAAGGAGACCATGTTCGCCGCCACCGTCACCGGCAGCCCGGTCCAGAACGCCACCCGGGTGATCAGCCGGTACGAGCGCGGCGGGCGCGGCTACTACGCCGGCGCGCTCGCCCTGATCGGCCGCTCGGCCAGCGGGGGCCAGCAGATGGACTCCCCGATCTGCATCCGCACCGCCGACATCGACCCGGCCACCGGCCGGCTGGTCGTCCGGGTCGGCGCGACCCTGGTCCGCCACTCCGACCCGGACTCCGAGGTCGCCGAGACCCACGCCAAGGCCGCCGGGGTGCTCACCGCGATCGGCGCCCGCCCGGCCCCCGCCCGGCTCCCCAACCCGTCCGGCCCGCGGCTCGCCGAGGACCACCGGGTCCAGGCCGCGCTGGACGCCCGGCGGGCCGACCTCGCGCCGTTCTGGCTCCGGATGCAGGAGCCGGCCCCGGTCACCCGGAGCGAGGAGACCCTGGTGGTGGACGGCGAGGACACCTTCACCTCGATGCTCGCCCACCTGCTGACCTCGCTCGGCCACCGGGTCACCGTGGCGCGCTTCGACGAAGCCGGCCTGCGCGAGCGGGTCGCCGCCCACCCCGGCCCGCTGGTGCTCGGCCCCGGCCCGGGCGACCCGGCCGCCGCCGACGACCCCAAGATGGGCGTCCTGCGCCCGATCGTCGCCGACGCGCTGGCCGCCGTCCGCTCCGGTGCCCGCACCGCGCCCCTGCTCGCCGTCTGCCTGAGCCACCAGCTGCTCGCGGAGCGGCTCGGACTGCCGCTGGCCCGCAAGGCCGTGCCCCACCAGGGCGCGCAGGAGACGGTCGAACTCTTCGGCGCCCGGCACACGGTGGGCTTCTACAACACCTTCACCGCGCGCTGCTCGGACCAGGACGCCGCCCGGCTCGCCGCCGAGGGCGTCGAGGTCTCCCGGGACCGGCTGACCGGCGACGTCCACGCGCTGCGCGGCGCCGGGTTCGCCGGACTGCAGTTCCACCCGGAGTCGGTGCTCACCCGGGACGGCGTCGGGATCGTCGCCGGGCTGCTGCGGTCGGCCGCCGCCGTCCACGGCTGAGACCCCGGGCGGGGTGCGCGCGTTCGTCCGGCGCGCCCCCGCCCCGGCCCCGGGGCGTCAGGCCTCGTCGTCCAGGCCCTGCTGGATCGCGTACCGGACCAGCTCGACCCGGTTGTGCAACTGGAGCTTGCCGAGGGTGTTCTGGACGTGGTTCTGCACCGTGCGGTGGGAGAGCACCAGCCGGTCGGCGATCTGCCGGTACGACAGGCCCTTCGCGACCAGCCGCAGCACCTCGGTCTCCCGGGCCGTCAGCTGCGGCGCGGCGGGGGCCGTCGGGGCGGCCGGCTCGGCGGCCAGCCGGCGGAACTCGCCGAGCACCAGCCCGGCCAGGCCCGGGGTGAAGACCGCGTCGCCGACGGCGGTGCGGCGCACCGCTTCCAGCAGCTCGTCACGGCCGGCCGACTTCACCAGGTAGCCGGTCGCCCCGGACTTCACCGCCTCCAGCACGTCCGCGTGCTCACCGCTGGCGGAGAGCACCAGGACGCGCACCGAGGGATCCTGGGCGACCACCTGGCGGCAGGCCTCGGCGCCGGACAGGCCGGGCAGGTTGAGGTCCAGCACCACCACCTGCGGGGCGCAGGCACGGGCCCGGCGGACGGCCTCCTCGCCGTCCCCGGCGGTGGCCACCACGTCCAGCCCCGCCTCGGCGAGGTCGCGCGACACGGCGTCGCGCCACATCGGGTGGTCGTCCACGACCATCACCCGCACCGGCGGCCGGTCGGTCATCGGCTGGTCAGCCATCGGAACCCCTCCTCGGGACGCGCAGTTCGACCTCGACGCCCTCCCCGGGCACCGAGTACAGCTCGGCCGTACCGCCGAGGTCCAGCAGTCGGCCGCGGATCGACTGGGAGACGCCCAGCCGGCCGGCCTGCTCCGCCTCACCGAGCCGCCCCGCCGCGAAGCCCGGACCGTCGTCGCGGACGCTGACCGTGACGGCCTCCGGCTCGTCCTCCAGCAGGATCCAGGCGTGCGCCCCGGGCCCGGCGTGCCGGCGGACGTTGTCGACCGCGGCGCCCACGGCCGCCGCCAGCTCGCCGGCCGCCGGGCCGGGCAGCAGCACCGGGGTGCCGGGGGCGGAGAGGGTGATCCGCTCGTCCGTGTAGGGGCCGAGCAGGGTGCGCAGGTCCTGCGGCTCCAGCGGCGCGCGCTGCGCGGGCAGCGGTCCGCCGCTCATCAGGGCCCGCAGCGCGCGCTCCTGCTCGCCGGCCAGCCGGCCGAGTTCGGCGAAGTCCGCGCCCCGGCCGGGGCCCTGCTCGCCGCCCCGGCGCTGGACCAGGGCGAGCACCTGGAGCACCCCGTCGTGGATGTCCCGGGAGAGCCGCTCGCGCTCCCGGTTCGCGGCCTCGACCTGGAGCGCCCGGGTCAGCGTCGCCTCGCTGGCGCGGGCCAGTTCGATCACGTAGCCGATCGCGCAGCCGGCCACCATCAGCAGCACGATGTTGTGGATGTTGTCGCCGGTCGGACCGCCGTGGCCGAGGATGTTCGCCACCCCGATCACCGATCCGGCCGCCGCCGCCCAGCGCCAGCCGCCCCGGCCCGCGAAACCCAGGACGGTGCCGGCCGCCCAGATGGTGGGCAGCGTGGGCGCGCCGTGGGCGATCCGGGCCGGGTCGTCGGTCATCCCGCTCATCACGATGCCGGTGACGACCAGGGTGAGGTCGGTGCCGAGCACGTACCAGGTGCAGCGCAGCGGCCCGGCGAAGGCGCGGGTGCTGGCGAGCGTCCAGAGCGTCAGCGCGCCGAGGTAGATCCAGCCGGCGACGGGGTGCAGGAACTCCAGGTACGAGTCGAGGTAGCGCAGCACCGCGTAGCAGAGCGCCAGCACCCGGAAGAACGAGATGGCCCGCCAGAGCGGCAGTTCGACGGACATGCCGCCGGCCGCCACCGCCGCGCCGACCGCTCCGGGTCTGTTCCCGTCCGACATCTCCGTGCCCCTCCCCCTGCGGGCGGATCCGGCCTCCCGGCCTAGGCCGACCCGCTCTCCTTCTGCTCCTGCTCGGCGGCCTTCTGCGCCTTCTCCGCCTCCGCCTTCTCGGCCTTGGCGGCGGCCTGCTCGGCCTTCTGGACGGCCTTGCGCTCGGCGTCGGCACGCTTCTTGTCGTCGGCGATCTGCCGCTTGGCGGCGGTCGCGTAGACGTCCACGTACTCCTGGCCGGAGAGCCGCATGATCTCGTACATCACCTCGTCCGTCACCGAACGGAGGATGAAGCGGTCGTTCTCCATGCCGTGGTAGCGGGAGAAGTCCAGCGGTCGGCCGATCCGGATGCCCGGACGGATGCCGAAGTTGGGGACGACCTGGCCGGGCGGCTGCACCTTCTCGGTGTCGATCATCGCGACCGGGATCACCGGCGCGCCGGTGGCCAGCGCGACGCGGGCCAGGCCGCCGACCTTGCCGCGGTACAGCTTGCCGTCGGGCGAACGGGTGCCCTCCGGGTAGACGCCGAACAGCTCGCCGCGGTCCAGCACGGCGATCGCGCTGCGGATCGCCGCCTCGCCCGCGCCGCGCACGCCGGAGCGGTCCACCGGCAGCTGGCCGACGCCCTTGAAGAAGGCGGCCGTCAGCTTGCCCTTCAGGCCCGGCGTGTTGAAGTACTCCGCCTTGGCGATGAAGGTCACCCGACGCCTGATCAGCGCGGGGAAGAAGAAGGAGTCCGAGAAGGAGAGGTGGTTGCTCGCGATGATCGCGGCACCCTCGGCGGGGATGTTCTCCTCACCCTCGATCCACGGCCGGAAGAAGATCCGTAGCAGTGGCGCGACGATCATCTTCATCAGTCGGTAGAACAACGCCGGGCCTCCTGTTATGCGGACCGGTCGATCCTAATGCCCCGCGGCCACCGCCCGCGCCCCGCCCCGCCCCGCCGGGGTGTCCGGCAGGGGTGTACGACGCGTGCGGGCGCGTGGGACGATGCGGTTCTCCGCAGCCCGCCGTCCCGCCCTCCCCCGTCCCAACGCGCCGCCGCCCGCGAAGGAGCCCGTCATGCCGCTGCTGCCCGGTGCCGAACCGTACCGCCACCGGGGCGGGCCGGTGGGCGTACTGCTCTGCCACGGGTTCACCGGCTCGCCGCAGTCGCTGCGCCCGTGGGCCGAGGAGCTGGCGGCGGCCGGGTACACCGTCTCGCTGCCGCTGCTGCCCGGCCACGGCAGCCGCTGGCAGGACATGCAGGTGACCCGCTGGGAGGACTGGTACGCGGAGGTCGAGCGGGAGTTGCTGGCGCTGGCCGCCGAGTGCGAGCGGGTCTTCGTCCTCGGGCTGTCGATGGGCGGCGGGCTGGCGCTGCGGCTGGCCGCGCTGCACGGCCCGGTGGTCTCCGGACTGCTGCTGGTCAACCCGTCGGTGCGTTCCGACAACCCCGCGAGCGTGCTGCTTCCGGTGCTGCGCCACGTGGTGCCGAGCCTGCCCGGGATCGCCAACGACATCGCCCGCCCGGGCTCCGTCGAGGTCGGCTACGACCGGACGCCGCTGCACGCCGCCTGGTCGCTGGCCCGGCTCTGGAAGGACGTGCAGCGCCGGCTGCCACAGGTGACCCAGCCGGTCCTGCTCTTCCACAGCCCGCAGGACCACGTGGTCTCGGCGGCCAACTCGGAACTGGTGCTGGCCCGGATATCCTCGACCGACGTGACGGAGCGGTTGTGCCAGCGCAGCTACCACGTCGCGACGCTGGACCACGACGCGGCGGAAATATTCGCGGCCGGCCAGGACTTCATCCGACGGCTGGCTCCCGCGCACGCGGCGGGCGTCACCCGGATCGAATCCGACGATCACCAAGGCTGAAGGGCCGGAAGTGCACGAGAGCAGCACGGCGGGCGGCGAGGACGAGGCGCCCCGCGAGGACGCGGAGAACACCGAGGCGGACGCCTCGAAGGCCGAGGCCGCCAAGGCCGACGGCGTGAGGACCGAGGCCGCCAAGACCGAGAGCGCGAAGACCGAGAGCGCCAAGACCGACGGCGTGAAGACCGAGGGCGCCTCGGGTGAGGCCGCCCCGGCGCCCGAAGCGCCCCGGGTGCGGCGCGCGCCCGAGCGCAGCCAGGCCGAGCAGGACGAGATCTTCGCCGCGCTGGTCGCCCAGTTCGACGACCCCGTCGACCTCAACAACCCGGACTGGCCGGAGGTCGAGGACCTCCGGGCGCGCGGCGAGCTCAAGGGCGGGTTCAAGGAGGGCACCGACCCGGACGACCTCGCCGACCTGGCACCGCAGCCGCGGCCCCGCTCCACCCGCCCGGTGATGCCGGCCGCCGGATCGGGCCCGCGCGACTTCGAGCTGACCGAGGAGACAGACGAGGGCCACTTCGTCCCGCCGGAGCCGCCGCCGCTGCCCGCCGCCGACGTCACCGCCAAGTTCGCCTGGCTCGCCGTGCTCGGCGGCCCGGCCCTGCTGCTGTTCGACGCGGTGGTCTGGCGCGAGGTGTCCGGCTGGCCGGCCTGGGTCGGCGTGACCGCCTTCCTCGGTGGCTTCGTCACCCTGGTGGTCCGGATGAAGGAGCGCGACGAGGACGAACCGGAGGACCCGCACGGCGGCGCCGTCGTGTAGGGCCGGCGCACCGGCGGCCCGGGGCCGAGCCGGTCACCCCGGCCCGGCCACGGAGTTCAGCCGGCCGGGAGCTCCAGGACGGCGAGCAGCGGCAGATGGTCGGTGGCGGCCCGCAGATCGCCCTCGATGACACCGGGCAGGCCGTGCGGCACCCCGCACGCGAGCACCCGGACGCCGGGGGTCGCGAAGACGGCGTCGATCCGCTGGTAGGGGTTCTCCGGGACGGACGTGAAGGTGCCGCCCCAGGGCGCCACGAGATGGCCGTCCTGCAGCCGGCCGGCCAGCAGCTGCCAGCCGGCGCCGTCCGGGTGTTCGTTGAAGTCCCCCGCCACCACGCCGAGTTCGGCGATCTTCAGCTGGTCCAGCAGCAGCTCGAACTGGCCGCGGCGCTCCTCGGCGTCCAGGCTCAGGTGGCAGCTGGTGACGCCGAACGGCGCCGAGCCGGCGATCCGGACCAGCGCGCTCGCGAAGCCGCGCGCGTGCAGCCCGCGGGTCTTGGGCAGCAGCCGGTCGTGGACGGCGAGCAGTTCCACGCCCGGGCCGCCGAGCAGCAGCGGCCCCGCGGCGATCCGGCCGCCGCCGGCCAGCACCTCGGTGCCGGTCGCCCGCGCCAGCCAGGCCGCCCGGCCCCGCGGGCGCCAGTAACGCGGCGACTCCTGAACGCAGACCACGTCCGGTTCACAAGCCCGGATCACCCGAACGAGGGCGTGCCGGTCGTCGCGGAGCGAGCGGATGTTGTAGCTGAGCAGCCGCAGCCGCCGCGGGCCGGGCGGCGGCAGGTCGGTCGGTCCGGTGGTCAAGGCGGTCCTCCCCTTTCGTCCGGTGTCGACCGTACGACAGGGGCCGGGCGGCCGGGGCGGAACACGGCGGCGGCGGCGCGGCCGGGCCACGAGGGCTCCGGTCGCGCCGCCGCCGTCGGCGGGTGCGGGGTGGGTCAGACGGTGCGGGCGAGGTCCGCCGCGCCGGCGATGCCGGAGGCGGAGCCCATCGAGGCGAGCACCACCTCGGCGCGCGGGCGGTGCACCCCGCCGGTCAGGTAGTGCTCGAAGGCCTTGGCGACCGGGTCGAGCAGCAGCCGGCCGGAGTCGGAGACCCCGCCGCCCAGCACGAAGACCGCCGGGTCGAAGAGCGCGGCGAGGTCGGCCATGCCGCGGCCCAGCCAGTCGGCCAGCTCGTTGTAGCAGTCCAGGGCGAGCGGGTCGCCCGCCTCGGCCGCCTCGGTGATGTGGATGCCGCGGATGGTCTCGGCGACGCCGTCGTTCAGCTCCAGCATCCGCCGGCCGCGCACGGGGTCGGCGGCGGCCATCTCCCGGCCGTAGCGGCGCAGCGCCCGGCCCGAGCCGTACTGCTCCCAGCAGCCCTTGCCGCCGCAGCCGCAGGGCAGGCCGTCGGGGACCATGTTGAGGTGGCCGATCTCGCCGGCCACGCCGAACCGGCCGCGGTGCAGCCGGCCGTCCAGGACGATCCCGCCGCCGATGCCGGTGCCGACGGTGATCAGCACCATGTCCGAGTACTCGGCGGCGGCGCCGAAGCGGAACTCGGCCCAGGCGGCGCAGTTGGCGTCGTTCTCGACCACGGTGTCCAGGCCGGTGAGCTCCTCGATCCGGCCGCGCAGCGGCTCGTCCTCCCAGTCGATGTTGGGGGCGAAGATCACCGTGGAACGGTCGCGGTCGACGAAGCCGGGGGCTCCGACGCCGGCCGCGACCACGTCGGGGTACTGCTCCTTGAGCTCGCGCACGGCCTGCGCGATGGCATCGACCGCCCACTGCGGGTCGGCCGGGGTGGGCACCCTGGTCCGGGCCAGGATCTCGCCCGCCTCGTTGACCACGCCTGCCGCGATCTTGGTCCCGCCGACGTCGACGCCGATGGTCAGAGCCATGTGTCCCTCAGCTATTCACTCGTTCCCGCTGGACGGAACGGTACCGTCCAACCCTGCCCCCGTACACACCGTCGCCTACATTAACCGAAGACAATTCACGACCAAGCTCGCCGAGCAGCTTCAAAAGTCGTACATTCCACCCCGCTCCGTCACAGCAAGGGTCCGCACGGTCACTTCCCGGGAGCCCGGGGTTCACTGCTTGTCGGACGGCCCGTCAGGTGTGTCGAGGTCGATCCGCTCGCTGCGCGCGGCGTCCCCAGCGGTCCAGCGGTGCTCGTGGCCGGCCACGGCGGCCCGGTAGGCGGCCATCAGCTCCCCGCCGGCGGCGGCCAGGCCGGTGCCGGCGGCGGACAGGTGGCCGTACACCTCGGGCTGCTTCTCGCGCAGGCGCTCGGCGAGGCCGGCCAGCGAGATCAGGGTGTCGGCGCTCGCCTCCTGGGCCTTCTGGCCGACGACGGACGCGAACCGGCGCACCTCGTCCACCAGCGGGCCCAGCTCCGGGCCGAACGGGTGCTCGGCGGCCTGCTCGGTGCGGTCGTCGGCAGTGGTCATCGCGGGCGTCTCCTCAGCTCCGGCCGCGCCTGCGGCCCCTGGCCCCGACGCTACCGGACGGGCCCGACCGCCCCGACGGCCCGCCATCGGCGCCGACGCACGGGCACCGGGCGGCGCGGGAGACGAACCGGCGCACGGGCACCGGGCGGCGCGGGAGGCCCGGTCGCGTCCGCGCAGGGTGCTCAGCCGCGCGGCCAGAGCGCCGGATCGGGCGCGAAGCGGACGGCGAGCGCCCCGTCGTGCAGGCCCGCGCCCGCCACCGTGCAGCGGCGCAGGGCCGAGGGCAGCGTGAGCACCCGCCGGTGGGCACCGAGGCCGACCACGAGTTCGTCGCCGCGCCGCACCAGGTCCAGGTCGGCCCGCTCGGCACCGGGCAGCGCGAGGTGCCAGACCAGCAGTCCGTCCTCGGCCAGCCGGTCCTCGACGCTCCACGGCTTCGGGTCGAGCGGGGCCGGGTCGGCCCCCGCGCCGTAGAGGCGGTCCGCGACGGCCTCCAGGGTGACCTCGGCGAACCCGGTGACCAGCACCGGGACGTCGCTCGCGGCAGTCAGCGCGGCCAGCTCCTCCTGCCGGCGCCGGGCCAGCCCGGCCAGCCAGGGATCGGCCGAATCGGCGGCGGCGTCCGGCAGCGCGCCGTGCACCACCACGGCGTCCGGCCGGTGGCCGTGCAGGGCCAGCCCGGCCCGGATCCGGCGCAGCTCCCCGTACGGGTGGGCGTCGGCGGCGGTGACCAGGCGGACGCTGGTGCCGGGGGCGGCGAGCGCCGCACGGGCCTCGGCGAGCGCGGCGGCCGCCTTGGTCCGGCCCTCGTAGAGCCAGTCGGCGGGCATCGGCACCCCGGCCAGGCCGGCCAGCAGCGGGCGCAGCGCCCGGGCGGCCTGCCGCTGCTCGGGCACCAGCCGGGCCAGGTAGCGCTCCAGCTGCTCGGGCAGCGCGAGCGCGGCGATCAGCTCGGCGGGCGGCGGGGCGAGCACCACCAGGACGTCGGCCTCGGCGGCGGGCAGGGCCCGGAGCAGGGCGAGCCGGGCGGTGCCGGGAAGGGCGGTGAGCTCCTCGGGGTCGAGCGGGTCGGCGCCGAGCAGGTCGAGCGCGGGCTTGATCCGGCCGCCGATCTCGCCGAGGGCGTGCCGGAACGCGGCCTGCTCGTCGATCCGGGCCACGGTCAGGCCGGGGGCGTACGGGGCCGGTTCGGGCTCCAGCCGGGCGCCGAGGACGGCGTCCAGGGTGCGGTGCGGGTCGTCGGCGGCCAGCAGCAGGGTGCGCCGCCCCTGCCGGGCGGCGTGCAGGGCGGTGGCGGCGGCCACCATGGGCGCCGCCCCGTCGCCGCTGACCAGGATGGTGCGTGTCGCCGTCATGCCGTCCAGCCCCGCTTTCCCGGCGTCAGCCCTCGACGCGCTTCTTCAGTCCGGCCAGCGCCCGGTCGATGATGACCTTCTCGGCCTTGCGCTTGATCATCCCGAGCATCGGGATCTTGACGTCGACGGCCAGCTGGTAGGTGACCTCGGTCCGGCCGCCGTCCAGCGGGGCGAGCGAGTAGGAGCCGTCCAGCGAACGGAGCATCTGGCTGCGCACCAGCGTCCAGCCGACCTCGCGGTCGCCGTCCCAGGTGTAGGCCAGCACGTGCTCGTCGCGGATGGCGCCGGCGTCGAGCAGCAGGCGCACCTGGGCGGCGCGGCCGTTCTCGGCGGTCTCCAGCACCTCGACCTCCTTGACCTCGCCGGTCCAGGCCGGGTAGGCGGCGAAGTCGGCGATCACGGCCATGACCTTCGCCGGGGTCGCGTCGATGGTGATGCTCGACCTGGTGTGCTCCGCCATGGGTATGGCCCTCCGCGTCGTCCCTTGCTGCCGGCCCGGCCGAGCCTGCTCGGTCGGGTGCGCCCGGAGCAGGCTATCGCGCCCGGCGATCCCTCAGGTCCGGGGCTCGGAGGGTGCGCGGCCCGGGCTCGGGGGCGCTCGCAGGCTACCCGCCGGTCACGTCCGGGCTGCCGTAGGGTGCCATTCGAACGACCCGGTCACGGCCTGGTCGGACCGGGTAAAGGTGTGACACTTCGAACACCGGAGCCGACCCCCCTGGTCGAAGCTGCCTACCGGGCAGTAACGTCCTGCCGTCCCGCAGCGTCGCGAACGAGGAGCAGTCTTGCTCGACTTCAGCCTTCCGGCCCTCTACCAGGTACCGAGCGGCGGTAACCTCTCCGACCTCGTGCACCAGAACGCCGAGCGGCACCCGGACGTCGTGGTGCTCAGTCGCAAGGTGGACGGCCGGTGGCAGGAGTTGACCGCCGCCCAGTTCCTGGTCGAGGTGCACGCCGCCGCCAAGGGTCTGATCGCCGCGGGCATCGAGCCCGGCGACCGGGTGGGCATCATGTCCCGCACCCGCTACGAGTGGACGCTGCTGGACTTCGCGATCTGGACGGCCGGCGCGATCACCGTGCCGGTGTACGAGACCTCCTCCGCCGAACAGGTGGAGTGGATCCTCGGCGACTCCGGGGCGGTGGCCGTCCTCACCGAGACCGCCCAGCACGCCGCGGTGGTCGAGGAGGTCCGGGGGCGCCTGCCGCTGCTGCGGCAGACCTGGCAGATCGAGGGCGGCGCCCTGGCGACGCTGGCCGGGGCGGGCCGGGACGTCACCGACGCGACCGTGGCCGAGCGCCGGTCGCTGGCGACGGCCGACTCGATCGCCACCGTCGTCTACACCTCGGGCACCACCGGCCGCCCCAAGGGCTGCCAGCTGACCCACGCCAACTTCATGGCCGAGTGCGGCAACATCGTGGAGCGGCTGGCCCCGCTGTTCCGCACCGGCGAGAGCTCGGTGCTGCTCTTCCTGCCGCTGGCCCACGTGCTCGGCCGGATCGCCGAGATCGCCCCCGCGATGGCCCCGATCAAGCTCGGCCACGTCTCGGACATCAAGGACGTCACCGCCGAGCTGGCGGCGTTCCGGCCCACCCTGATCCTGGGCGTGCCGAGAGTGTTCGAGAAGGTCTACAACACCGCCCGCACGAAGGCCCAGGCCGACGGCAAGGGCAAGATCTTCGACAAGGCCGCCGACACCGCGATCGCGTACAGCCGGGCGCTGGACGCCGGCGGCGCGGGCCTGGGCCTGCGGATCAAGCACAAGATCTTCGACAAGCTGGTCTACAGCAAGCTGCGCGCCGCGCTCGGCGGGCGGGCCACCCACGCGATCTCCGGCGGCGCCCCGCTCGGCGAGCGGCTCGGCCACTTCTACCGGGGCATCGGCTTCACCGTCCTGGAGGGCTACGGCCTGACCGAGACCTGCGCGGCCACCGCCTTCAACCCGTGGGACAAGCCGAAGATCGGTACGGTCGGCCAGCCGCTGCCCGGCGCCGCCGTCCGGATCGCCGAGGACGGCGAGGTCCTGTTCAAGGGCCCGCAGGTGTTCACCGGCTACTGGAACAACCCGCAGGCCACCGCCGAGGCGCTGAAGGACGGCTGGATCTCCACCGGCGACATCGGCTCGCTGGACTCCGAGGGCTACCTCACCATCACCGGCCGCAAGAAGGAGATCATCGTCACCGCGGGCGGCAAGAACGTCGCCCCGGCGGTGATCGAGGACCGGATCCGGGCGCACGCGCTGATCGGCGAGGTGATGGTGGTCGGCGACCGCAGGCCGTTCATCGGCTGCCTGGTCACCGTGGACGAGGACTTCTTCCCCAAGTGGAAGGAGCTGAACGGCAAGCCCGCCACCGCCACGGTGGCCGAGCTGCGCGAGGACGCGGACCTGCTGGCCGCCGTCCAGGCCGCCGTGGACGACGGCAACGCCGCCGTCTCGCACGCCGAGGCGGTGAAGAAGTTCCGGCTGCTGGACACCGTCTTCTCCGAGGAGAGCGGCCACCTCACGCCGTCGCTCAAGCTCAAGCGCAACCTGGTGCTGAAGGACTTCGCGGCCGACGTCGAGGCGATCTACCAGCGCTGACCGTACGGTGCGGGCCCCGCCGCGGTGGCGGGGCCCGCACCGCTTCGTCAGCCCGCCAGCAGCGAGGTCAGCCGCCCGGCCAGCAGGTCCCACCGCCAGGAGCGGTCCACCCAGCGCCGCCCGGCCTCGCCGAGCCGCCGGCGCAGCTCCTCGTCGTTCAGCAGCCGGACGATCCGCTCGGCCGCGGCGGCCGGCGAGCCGCCCGGCACCACGTAGCCGGTCTCGCCCTCCAGCACCGCGTCCGGCGCGCCGCCGGAGTCCCCGGCCACCACCGGCAGACCGGTCGCCGAGGCCTCCAGGTAGACGATGCCCAGGCCCTCGACGTCCAGCCCGCCCCGCCGGGTCCGGCAGGGCATCGCGAAGACGTCCCCGGCGCCGTAGTGCGCGGGCAGCTCCGACCACGGCACCGCGCCGGTGAACCGCACCGCGTGGCGCACGCCCCGGGCGTCGGCGAGCTTCTCCAGGTCCGCCCGGTAGGGGCCGTCGCCGACGATCAGCAGCACGGCGTCCGGCACCTCGGCGAGGATCTGCGGCATCGCCTCGATCAGGGTGTCCTGGCCCTTGCGCGGCACCAGCCGGGAGACGCAGACCACCACCGGCCGGTCGGCCAGCCCGAGCCGGCGGCGCAGCTCGGCGCCGCCCGAGTCGGGGTGGAAGGTCTGCTCGTCGACCCCCGGCGGCAGCTGCACCATCCGGGCGGCCGCCTCCGGGCCGACCGCGTCGGCGATCCGGGAGCGGGTGTACTCGCCGAGGTAGGTGAGGGTGTCGGTACCGGCGCCGATCCGGCGCAGCAGCTGCCGGGCCACCGGGAGCTGGGCCCAGGCGGCCTCGTGGCCGTGCGTCATGCCGAGCAGCCGCCCGCCGGCTCCGGCCCGGCGCAGCGCGGGCGCCATCAGCCCGAGCGGGGCGGCCGCGCCGAACCAGACCGAGTCGCACTTCTCGGCGCGGAGGATCTCGGCGGCCCGGCGGGTGACGCGCGGTGTGGGAACCATCACCTTCGTCCGGTCGCGGATCACCGGGAACGGCTGTTCGGCGTCGAAGCGGGCGACCTCGGCGCCGTCGCGCCAGGTCGACGCGTAGACCACGATGCTCCCGGCGGGCTGACGGACAGCCATGTTGTGGACGAAGGCCTGGATGCCGCCGGGTCGCGGCGGGAAGTCATTGGTGACGATCAAGGTCTTGTGCATCTGGCCACGGCTCGCTCGGTCGGGGGGTGCTCGGTGTACCGCTGGGTGATCCGTACGATAGGTCAACACCACGACCCGCCGGGAACGGATCCGCGCACGGCAACCGTTTCTCCCCCGGGTCTGTCCTAGAACCTAGGCAGCCGGTGCGGCCCCGCCGAACGTGGCGCCGCGCCCGGCACCGGCCGCCCGGGCGTCCGTCGCGCGACGCCTCCGGTGGGACGTCCGAGACGAACGAGGGAGCGCAGTGGAGTTGGCCCCGGCCACCAAGTCCGGTTCACCCAGCGGCGCCGACGGCCCCGGCACGGCGCTGGCCGTCCGCCAGGAGCCCGTACCGGCCCCCACCGGCCCCTCCCGGCGTACCGGGGCGCTCTGCGCGCTCGGCGGGACGTGGCTGGCCTCCCGGGCACTGCTGCTGCTGCTGGTGACCGGCGTGCTGCGGATGGCCGGCGGGGACATCACCACGGACGTCTGGCTGATCTACCACGGCTGGTACGGCGTCCTGCAGACCGGCACCTTCCCGCTGGACGACGTGACCTGGCAGTACCCGCCCGGCGCCGCCCTGGTGATCATGCTGCCCGGGCTGCTGCCCTGGTCGTACCTGGTCTCCTTCTGGGTGATCTGCGGGCTGGCCGACGCGGTCGCGATGGCCCTGCTGGTGCGTACCGGCCTGCGCAGGGGCCGGGCGCTGACCGGCGCCTGGGTCTGGGTGGCCGGCGTGCCGCTGCTCGGTCCGATGATCTACAACCGGTACGACGTCATCGTCACCGCCGTCGCGGTGGCCGGCCTGCTGGCGCTGATCCGCCGCCCGGCGATCGGCGGCATCCTGCTGGGGCTGGGCGGGATCATCAAGATCTGGCCGCTGATCGGCCTGATCGGCACCCCGTCCGGCCGCCGCACCCGCCGCTCCTGGACCGCCGCCGCGGCCACCGCCGTCTCGGTGGGCTTCCTGCTGGCGGCCGGGATGAACGGCGCCTTCGAGTTCCTGACCTTCCAGAAGGACCGCGGCGTCGAGGTGGAGTCGGTCGGCGCGCTGCCGCTGCACTTCGCCCGGATGGCCGGCGCCTGGGACGGCAGGGTGACGATGAACTACGGCTCGGTCGAGATGCTCGGGCCGTGGGTGAACGTGGTCGGCAAGGTGATGCTGGCCGGCAGCCTGCTGGGCTTCGCCTGGCTGCTGCTCTGGCGCTTCACCGCCAAGCGCCGCAACGCGGCGACCATGTACGACGCGGCGCTGGCCGCGCTGCTGATCTTCACCGTGACCAGCCGGGTGATCAGCCCGCAGTACCTGGTCTGGCTGGTCGGCGTGGCGGCGGTCTGCCTGACCGTGCGCGGCACCAGCCAGCGCCCGGTGGCGCTGCTGGTCCTGGCCGCGACGCCGCTGACCGTGGTGGAGTTCCCGCTGCTCTTCAGCGAGCTGGTCGGCAGCGAGCCCTGGGCCGTCACCGCGCTGACCCTGCGCAACCTGCTGCTGCTGGCCGCCACCGGGCTCTCCTGCGTCCGGCTCTGGCGCTCGACCCGCGGGACCGCCCAGCTCCCGCCGACCGTCGTGCTGGACCGCGCGGAGCCGGAGCCGGTGTCGGCGACCGGCTACCCGGTGCGCCCGGGGATCGCGTACGAGCAGGACCTGCTGGACGGCATCGACCGGCCGCCGGCCCAGCGGCGGCGCTAGGCCGCCAGGCGGCGGACCTCGGCGACCCAGAGCGCGGTGAACTCGGCCAGTCCGAGGCCCAGCTCGTCCCGCAGGACGCGGTCCGACTGCTCCTCCCGGCCCGCGCCCGCGCCCGCCGCGCCGACCGCCCGGTAGTAGCCGACCAGCCGGTCCGGCCCGAAGCGGCGGGCGATCAGGTCGCAGGCCAGCCAGGCCTGCTCGTAGGCCTGGGCGATGCCGTCGGCCCCGGCGGTGAAGTCCTGGTCGGCGGGGAGCGCCGAGGGCACCCGGCCGGCGGCGACGTCCCGGGCCAGCTCGGGGGCGATCTGCCGGGGCGAGCGGCCGGAGTCCCGGTAGCCGGTCCAGTCGGCGACGCCCTCGGAGAGCCAGAGCGGCGTCCAGGCCCGGGTGTCGGCCCGGGTCGCCACATGCACGGCCTCGTGGGTGATCACCACCTGGCGGCCGAAGTCGCTGAGCCCCCGGTAGGCCCCGGGGTTGACCAGCACCCGGTCGGCCGGGGTGTGCCGGGGGGCGCCGGGCGCCGCGGTGGTGACCGCCACCATGCCGGTCCAGCCCGCCGGGTCGGCGTCCAGCAGCCGGCCGAACTGCTCCTCGGTGCCGGGCAGCTCCAGGAGCAGCCGGCCCGGCCAGGCGGTGCCCCAGAGCGCGGTGACGGCCGGGACGGCCCGGTCGGCCACGGCCGTGAGCTGCGCCGGGTCCGGGCCGTCGGCCAGGCCGAGCACCAGGCAGTGCGCGCCGACCGCCGCCCGGACGGTCCCGAAGTCCCAGAGCGGCGCCGGCCCGTCCGGGCCGTCCTCGCGTTCGACCCGCCAGCCCCCGCCGGTCCGCCACAGCTCCAGCCGGCGCTGGTGGACCACCGGGTAGGCGTCGTAGCCGGTCACCCGGACGGTCAGTTCGGCGGTGGCGGTGAGCTGGTCCGGCCGACCGGCCGGACCGAGCACGAGGTTGCGGTAGGCCGCCTCCACCGGGGGCGCGGACGGTCCGGCGGTCAGCGTCCGGGCCCGCTCGGCCAGCAGCGCGGCCACCTCGGCCCGCTGGTCCGCCACCGCGGCCACGGAGGCCGCCGGAGCCGCGCGGGGCAGCGACAGCTGGGCCAGTCCGCCCGCCGCGAGCAGCAGGGCCCCGCGCCGGGACAGTGCGCGGCAGCGTGTCACGGCGTCGGCGGGAGGGGTCGGGACGGGCCGGCTCAGAGCCGGATCACCTCCGCGACGGGCATCGCGTTGACGCTCTCGTAGCGGACCTTGGCGCCCGGGTAGGGGGCGTGCACGATCACCCCGCCGCCGGCGTACATGCCGACGTGGTGCCTGTCCCGGTAGAAGATCACCAGGTCTCCCGGTCGCGCGTCGGAGATGCTGACCCGCTGGCCGGCGTACGCCTGGGCCTGCGAGGTGCGCGGCAGGGTCACTCCGGCCTGCCGCCAGCTCCAGTACATCAGACCGGAACAGTCGAACGCGCGGGGCCCGGCGGATCCGTACACATAGGGCGAACCGATCATCCGCACGGCGGCGGCCAGCGCGGCCGCGCCGCGTTCGGAGGCGGGCGGGGCCGTGCCCAGGTCGAGGCGGTCGGTGCCACGGGTGGCCCGCTGCTCGGCCTCGCGGGCGTCCTGGGCCACCATCCGGGCCCGCTCGCCCGCCCCCAGGCTGTTGAGCAGCCGCTGCGCCTTGGCCAGCCGCTGCTGGATCTGCTGCTTGCTCTCGGCCAGGGCCCGGCGGGTCTCCTCCAGCTCGGAGAGCTTCATCGAGGCCTCCGACCGGCGCTGGTCGAGCCGGCGCTGACGGGCCACCACCTCGTGCAGCGTCTCGTTCTGCCGCTCGGCGGCCTGGTCCAGGCTGCGGGCCTTGGAGAGGTAGCCCTCCGGGTCGGTGGAGAGCATCAGCTGGACGGTCTGCGCCATCCCGCCGCCCCGGTACTCGGCGCCGGCCACGGTGGCGAGGTCGCCGCGGAGCTCGTTGAGCTCGCCCTGGGCGACGGCGACCTGCTGCTGGAGCGTGCCGGTCTCGTGCTGGAGGCGCTGCTGGACGTCCAGTGCGGCGTTGTACTTCTCCGAGGCCTGCTCGGCCTCGTCGTACAGCTGTTCCACCTGCGCCTTGACGTCCTTGCGGTTCGACGGCCCGTCCGGCGTGCCCGGGGCGGCCTGGGCGGCACCCCCCGTGGCCACCCCCAGCGCGGTGGTGGCCGCGGCGGTCAGCACCAGCGCACGGGCGAACGCGCCCGGCAGGGGGGAACGGCGGTGCACGGCCATACGACGGTAACTCCGATCCTGCGACCCGGCCCCGCCGCCGCACCGGTGCGGGCGGCCGTCGAGCGGGAGTCCGGTGGCAGACGTTAGCGAGTCCGGGCGAGCGAGTCCAAACCCCTCCCAACCCGAATATTTGACCCGCAATCGGACATCAGCACGGTCCGGCACGAAAGCCGCAGGCCCGGCCTCCCGCGAGGGGAGACCGGGCCTGTGGGAGCAGACGTCGGATCAGACGCGCACGATGGCCGAGATCGGCAGCATGCTGGCGGTCTCGTACCGGACGTTCGCGCCGGGCTTCGGCGCGTGGATGACCTGGCCGCCGCCGACGTAGAGCGCGACGTGGCTGCGGTCCGCACGGTAGATGATCAGGTCGCCGGGCTGGGCGTTGGCGATGTTGGTGCCCACGTTGGTGCCGGCGGTGGCCTGGGACTGCGAGGTGCGCGGCAGCGACACGTCCGCCTGGGCGTAGGCCCAGCTGGTCAGGCCGGAGCAGTCGAAGGAGCTCGGACCGGCCGCGCCGTAGACGTACGGGGCACCCAGCTTGCTCTCCGCGGCGGCGATCGCGGCGGCGGCGCGCGAGCCGTTGGCGGCGGGCGCGGACGGCGCGGCGGCCGCGGCGGCGGGCTTGGCGGCCGGCGACGACGGGGCGGGCAGCTGGTCGCGGGTGTTGTCGCGGGAGGCGCGGTCGGCGTCCGCCTTGGCCTTGGCCTCGGCCTTGGCGGCGTCCGCCTTGGCCTTCGCCTCGGCGGCGGCCTTCTCCTCGGCCGCGCGCATCGCCTGGCGCTCCTGCTCGGACAGCGAGTTGTACAGGTCCTGGGCCTTGGCCAGCTTGCCCTGGACCTCCTCCTTGGAGGCCTTCAGCTGCTGGGTGGTGGCTTCGAGCTCGCCGAGCTTGCCCTGGGCCTCGTTGCGGTCCTGGTCGAGCCTGCGCTGCTGCTCCTGGAGGTCCTTCAGCGCACCGGACTGCGTGCTGCCGGCCTGGTTGATGGCGCCGGCCTGGCTGAGGAAGCTGTCCGGGCTGGACGAGAGCATCAGCTGCACGGTCGGCGATATGCCGCCGTTGCGGTACTGCTCGCCGGCGATCTCGGCGAGACCGCCCTGGGCCTCGGTCACCGCGGCCTGCTGACGGGCCACCTTGTCCTGCAGCTCACCGACCTGCTTCTGCAGCTCCTGCTGCTTGGCCTGGGCGCCGTTGAGCTTCTCGGTGGCCTGCTCGGCCTGCTCGTTGAGCTGGTCGATCTGCTCCTTGACCTGATCCTTGGTCGGCGTCGGGTCGGCGTGGGCGCCGGACTGCGCGGAGAGCGCGACCGCCGCGGCGGCGACACCGGTCAGAATCGAGACCCGGGCGCGGCCGGCGGGCTTGGGACGACGATGGGACGCCACGAAGGCGGACTCCTTCTTCCTACGTCCGCCTACCGGGTGAGCTGACGGGTTCGGGCCGGAAGCGTGCCCTACGACGCCTCACCGACCGCACGACGGTCGACCTGGCGCCGATTCACCCCGGAGGAACATGGTTCCCCGGCTCCGTTCCACAGCGCCCCCGACTACTGGACTCCCCGACGGGCAGATGCTCTGCCCCGCTGCTTCACGAACTCGGCGGTAAACCTCCGCCGCCACCCCTGCTGGGTGATCGACTGTGCGGTGGTTCGAGGCATGACCCTAGTAACAGAACCGTGATCCGTTCAAATCCTTGTCAGAAAAATGCCGGAAGAATATCCAAGTTCATTTGTGAATATGACCGGGTGTGATCACGCGCCCACATGGAGCTGATCGTTTGTCATGATGCGGCCGCAGACACCGACGCCACCCCCGGTTCCGGGGGTGGCGCGGATCACAGGGCCGGATCCCGGCCCGTGGGCATGTCGGTCCGTCAGACCCGGCGGATCGCGTTGATCGGCATCGCGTCGGCCTTCATCACCTTCACCACGTCACCGGTGTGCGGCGCGTGGACCACCATCCCGTTGCCGATGTACATCCCGACGTGGCTGCGGTCCGGGCGGTAGATGATGAGGTCGCCCGGCTGGGCGTCGGCCAGCGAGGCCACCTTCGAGCCGTAGTTGGCCTGCGCCTGCGAGGTGCGCGGCAGCGAGACGCCGGCCTTCGCGTACGACCAGACCATCAGACCGGAGCAGTCGAAGGAGTTCGGGCCGACCGCGCTCCAGACGTACGGCGAACCCTGCTTGCTCATCGCGTTGGCGACGGCCTGCCCGGCGAAGCCGCTGCCCTGCGGGAGGCTGCTCAGGTCGGTGCGCTCGCTGCCGCGCGAGGCCCGGTCGGCCTGCTGCTGGGCGGCCTTCAGCGCGGCCCGGTCGGCGGCGCTGAGCGAGTTCAGCAGGTCCTGGGCTTCCTTGAGCTTCTTGTTGACCTCGGCCTTGGACTGGTTCAGGTCCTTGGTCGTGCTGTCCAGCGAGGCGAGGACGGCGGCCGCCTCGGCCTTCTGCTGGTCCAGCCGGCGCTGCTGGTCCTGCAGGCCCTTGAGCGCCTCGGTCTGGCTGGAGCTGGCCTGCTGGACGCTGGCGGCCTTGTCCAGGTAGCCGGACGGGTCGGAGGCGAGCATCAGCTGGACGGACGGGTCGATGCCGCCGGTCCGGTACTGCTCGGCCGCCACCTCGGCCAGCCCGCCCTGAAGCTGGGTCATCTGGTCCTGGCCGCGAGCCACCTGGTCCTGGAGCTGGTCCGCCTGCTTGCGCAGCTGGTCCGCCCGCTCCTTGGCACCGTTGAACTTCTCGGTGGCCTGCTCGGCCTCCTCCTGCAGCTGGTCGACCTGCGCCTTCACGTCCTCCTTCTTGGGGGACGGGCTGGGCGCGGCGTGGGCGCTGACCTGGGCCGAGAGGGCGACCGCGGTCGCAGCGGCAGCGGTCAGCACGGTGACCCGTGCACGGCTCGACTGCTTGGGACGGCGGTGGGTGGCCAAGTGACCGGCTCCTTCTTCCAACGGACTCACCCGAACGAGTGAGAATCCGGAAAATAGGTTTGACGCCAGACCCTAGTGAAGATCCACGCTTTGCGCCACTCCCCCGATGGCGTGAACTCCCGCCCCCCGCCATGACTTCACGGGATCCACACATCCCCGCAAACCGGGCGCTGACCAGGCGTCATCTCCTGCCGGCCGGCCCCCGGCCGAGGTCAGGGCCGGGCCAGTCGGTTCAGCAGCAGCACCGAGGCTACAGGGCGCGCGCCCGCCTTCCGCACGCCCTCCGCGACCTCCCGGTCGGTGGAGACCACCACCACCGGCCGGCCCTGCGGCTCGGCCCGCACCAGGCGGCGGATCAGTTCGTCGGCGGTCTCCCCGGTCCGGCTGAACCGCACCCGGACCCCGCGCGGCGGCGCCAGGATCACCGGCACGTCGAGGTCCTGGCCGTCGAACACGCAGGTCACCTCCGCCTGCGTGCGCTGGGCCAGCATCGCCAGCCCGCCCAGCAGCCGGATCCGCTGCTGCTCCAGCGGGAGCGCCGGGTAGCCGGTCTTGGTCACGTTGTAGCCGTCCACCACCAGGTGGACCTGCGGGATCGCCAGCAGCTGGTCCAGCAGCGCCGGGTCGTCCTCGGCCAGCCCGCGCCGCGCCACGTCGTGCGGCGAGGCCGAACCCGGCACCACCGCCTCGACCAGGTCGGCCGGGCGGATCTGGGAGACCGGCAGGGCCAGCTCCCGCTGGAGCCCCTGCGCCGACTGCAGCACGGTGTCCAGCAGCAGCCGCAGCCGCATGTCCTCGACGCTGCGCCCCTCGCGGGCCGAACGGCGGCCCTGCTCGGCGGCGTTCTCCAGCTCGGAGATCCGGTGCCGCAGCCGCCGCGCCTCGCTCTCGGCGGCGCCGCGCTCGACGCCCGTCTGCGCCTTCAGGGCCTCCAGCTCCCCGGTGACCCGGCGCGTCTCGGCCTGGGCCCGCCGGGTGTCGCTCTCCAGCGAACGCACCTTCTTGCGCAGCGACTCCACCTCCTTGCGGACGTCCTCCGACTCGGCCCGCTGCCGGTCCAGGTCCGCCCGGGCGGCGGCGCGCACCTCGGCCAGCTCCGCCTGCAGCTTCTCGGCCAGCCGGGCCGCCTCGGCCGCCGCGCCCTCGGCGCCGGCCCGCTCGGCCTCCTCGCCGGCCTCGACGACCAGGCGGCTCCAGCCCGCCGACCGGACCAGGTAGGCGGCGGCCGCCACGTCCATCGGATCGGCGGCGCCCGGCACTGTGCCCGACTCCAGCGCCCGGACCAGGTCCGGCTGCCCGAGCCGCAGCCGCTCCGCTATCCGTACCCGGAACGCCGGCTCGGACTCCAGCGCCGCGGCGAGCGCGGTGGCGGCGTACTTGGCCCGGCGCGCCGGGGTGAACTTGGCGTACGGGCGCAGCGTCTGCGGCAGCTCCGCGACCGGCAGCCCCCCGAGCGCGTCGGCGGCGAGGCCCACCACACGCCGGCGCACCCCCTCGGGCAGCGGCCGGTCGAGCTTCTCGGCCGCGCGGGCTGCCGCCGGCTCCTCACCGCCGGAGCCGCCGGCCTCCTCGCCGTCGACCTCCTCGGCGGGGGCGCCGGTGCCGGGCGCGGCGGCCTCGACCGCGTCCGGCGCCTGCGCGTCCACAGCGGGCTGCCGCCCCTGCGGCCCGGCGGGCTCCTGCGCTGCGTCCACCACGTCCTCGGCTCCGATCCTCGCCAGCGGGGTACGGCCGTCGGCCGTACCCCTGGTCGTCACGCTCCGTGCGCTCTGTCTGTATTGTCCCGCGCGGCGGACGGCAGTGCCGCGCACCGTCCACCGCGCGGGGCGGGCATCAAGCCTGCTCGGCGGCCTCGGCGCCCGGACGGGCCACCAGTTCGACCTGGTCCACCGCGTTGCACCAGCGGCAGCGCACCGACTCGATGGTCTCGCTGTGCACCTCGGTCTCCTCCACCTTGGACTCGCCGGCCAGGTCGAAGTGCAGGAACTCGGTCACCCGGGCGGTACGGGTGACGTCGAAGCGGGTCAGGTTGCCGCACAGGGTGCAGCGCCAACGCGTCTCTGCGGTCAGGGCGGGGACGGTCATCGGGGGTCCTCTCGGGTGGTCCCTGGGTGGGCTCAGGCGCTCCCCCCGGAGCCCCGGCATCGGCGGCGGGAGGCGGGATTGCCCGCCCCAAGCCTATTGCCTGGGGCAACCACCCCGGCCACCGGTCACGGCGATCGCGGGGGTGCTCCACCTGCCGTACAGCGCGGTGTCGCCCGGGCCGGACGGAGGGATGCTTGGTCGCATGGCGATCCCGGTCCTCGACCACACCGGCGCGCGGGACGGCCCCCCGGCCGCGCCCGTCCCGGCCGTCAGCTACGCGCTGATCGCGCTGAACGTGCTGGTCTTCCTGCTCGGCCCGGCGGCCGGGCTCAACCCGCTGTACGGCCGCGGGCAGGACCGGGTCTGCGCGGAGCAGCGGTACGAGCAGCGCTGGGGCGCCGTCCCGGCCGAACTGCTGGCCGGACGGCCGCTGAGCGCCGAACAGGTGGCCGAGGCCCCCGACCCGGTGCCGGGCTGCCCGGCCGCCCCGACCCCCGGCAAGCACCCGGCGATGTCCGTCCTCAGCGGGCTCTTCGTCCACGCCGGCTGGCTGCACCTGCTGGGCAACCTGCTCTTCCTCCAGGTCTTCGGCCCCACCGTGGAGGCCCGCTTCGGCCGGGCCCGGTTCGCGCTCTTCTACCTGGCGGCAGGCTCGCTGGCCACCTACGGCTTCGCGCTGGCCGAGGCGCACTCGGCGGACTACACCCGGGTCCTGATCGGCGCCTCGGGGGCGATCGCCGGCGTGCTCGGCGCCTACCTGAGGCTGCACCCGCGGGCCCGGGTGACCACGCTCGTCCCGCTGCTGCTCTTCCTGCCCCTGCGGTTCCCGGCCTGGCTGGTGCTCGGCCTCTGGTTCGCGCTCCAGTGGTGGTCGGTGCACTCGGCGGGGCCGGGCGTCGCCTACCTGGTCCACGTGATCGGCTTCTCGGCGGGGTTCCTGTACGCCTGCACGCTGGCCACCCGCCCCTCGCGACGGCCCCGCTGACGCCCGATACCCTGGCGGCACCTCACAAAGGAGCCCGAACAGTGATCACCGCCATCGTCCTGATCAAGACCAGCGTCGACCGCATCCCGGAGATCGCCGAGGCGATCGCGGCCATCGAGGGCGTCAGCGAGGTCTACTCGGTCACCGGCGGCTACGACCTGGTGGCGATGGTGCGGGTGCGCCGGCACGACGACCTGGCCGAGGTGATCCCCGGCCGGCTGAACAAGGTCCCGGGCGTGGCCCACACCGAGACCCAGATCGCCTTCCGCACCTACTCCCAGCACGACCTGGAGACCGCCTTCGCGCTCGGCCTGGGCGAGTAGCCTCCCCCGTTCAGCCCTCGCGCCGGGTGTCCGCGACGCAGCGGCCGCCCTCGTTGCGGTAGTTCCAGGCCGCGCCGTCCGTGACCAGCTCGCGGACGGCGGTCAGGAACCGGTCGATGTGCTCGTCCGGGGTACCCGCGCCGAAGCTGACCCGGATCGCGTTCAGGCTGCGCTCCCCCGGCAGCGACGCCTCCGGCGCACCGCACTCGGACGGCGCCACGTCCTCGTCGCCGAGCAGGGTGCGCACCAGCGGGTGCGCGCAGAACAGGCCGTCGCGCACCCCGATGCCGTACTCGGCGGAGAGCGCGGCCGAGAAGTGCGAGCTGTTCCAGCCCTGGACGACGAAGGAGAGCACGCCCACCCGGGCCGAGTCCGCGCCGAACAGGTTCAGCACCCGCACCTGCGGGACCTCCGCCAGCCCGGCCTTCAGCCGGGCGATCAGCTGCCGCTCGCGGGCCTCCAGCGCGTCGAAGCCCGCCTCGGTCAGGGCCCGGCAGGCCGAGGCGATGGAGTAGACGCCGATCACGTTCGGCGAGCCGGCCTCGTGCCGGGCCGGGCCGGTGTGCCACTGCACGGCCACCGAGCCGTCGGCCTCCCGGGCGACCGTGCGGGTGGCGCCGCCGCCGGCCAGGTACGGCTCGGCCGCGTCCAGCCAGTCGGCCCGGCCGGCCAGCACCCCGGCGCCGAACGGCGCGTAGATCTTGTGGCCCGAGAAGGCGATCCAGTCCACGCCCAGCTCGCGCACCGAGACCCGGTGGTGCGGGGCGAGCTGCGCGGCGTCCAGCACCACCCGGGCGCCGTGCCGGTGGGCGGTCTCGGTGAGCTCGGCGACCGGCCAGAGCTCGCCGGTGACGTTCGAGGCGCCGGTGACGCAGAGCAGCTTGGGGCCCTCGGGGGCCTCGGCCAGCGCGGCGTCCAGCGCGGCGACGGCCTCGGCGTGCGAGCGCGGGGCGCGCAGGTAGGTGACGCTCAGCCCGGCGTGGCGCCAGGGCAGCAGCGAGGCGTGGTGCTCGGTCTCGAAGGCGAAGACCCGGGTGCCGGCCGGGACGGCGCCCGCCAGCAGGTTCAGCGAGTCGGTGGTGGCCCGGGTGAAGACCACCTGGTCGCCCTCGCGCAGGTCGAGGAAGTCCGCGACGGTGCGGCGGCTCTGCTCGAAGAGGTCGGTGGAGAGCTGGGAGAGGTAGCCGGCGCCCCGGTGCACGCTGCCGTAGTAGGGGGCGTAGGCGGCGACGTCGTCCCAGACCCGCTGCAGCGCCGGGGAGCTGGCGGCGTAGTCGAGCGCGGCGTAGGTGACCTTGTCACCGTTGACCAGCGGGACCTCGACGTCGTGGCCGAGGACGGGGAGCGGGGCGCAGATCTCGGTGGCGACGGACATGGGGGTGCACTCCTTCGACGGGTAAGGACCCCGGAGGTGCGTGTCAGCCGGCGTCCGCGCTTGTCACGCGGACGGTTCGCCGCGAGACCCGGTCCTCACCCAGGGCACCCCGCCACGGACGGAGGGTTGCCGGACAGCCAGCTGGGGCTTGACGCTGTCACTCATGACCTGGCGAAGACTCTAGGTCGCGTCCGTCGAGTGGTCAAACAGGGGTCCGCCATCCGGACAGCGGTCCACCGCCGGGGCCCGGCGACGCCACCGCCGGACGTGCGAAGGGCCCGCGGGGAGGCATCCCCCCGCGGGCCCGACCGCCGCTTCACACCCGGGTGGTGGCCTCGGACCAGCGCCGCAGCAGATCCTGCGCGGCGCCCGAGTCGATGGCCGCCGCGGCCCGCTCCATTCCGGCCGCCAGCTGCTCGGCGAGCGGCGCGTCGGTGAGGTCCAGCGCCACCAGCGCCGTCGCCGTGTTCATCAGGACGGCGTCCCGCACCGCCCCGCGCTCCCCGGCCAGCAGCCGGCGCGCGACGTCCGCGTTGAACGCCGGGTCCCCGCCGCGAAGCGCCTCGATGCCCACCAGCTGGACGCCGACGTCGCGCGGATCGAAGGAGGTCTCGGTGACCTCGCCGTCGCGCACGATCCAGACCCGGGAGGTGGTGGTGACGGTCAGCTCGTCCAGGCCGTCGTCGCCGCGGAAGACCAGCGCGGTGGACCCCCGGCGGGCCAGCACCCCGGCGATCAGCGAGGCCAGCCGGGTGTCGAAGCAGCCGATCGCGTGGGCGGTGACCTTGGCCGGGTTGGTCAGCGGGCCGAGGGTGTTGAAGGCGGTCGGCACCCCGAGGCCGCTGCGGGCCGGGGCGGTGTGCCGCATCGCGGGGTGGAACCTGGCCGCGAAGCAGAAGGTCAGTCCGACCTCCTCGGCCACCTCGGCGACCCGCCGGGCCGAGAGGTCCAGATTGACGCCGAGCTTCTCCAGCACGTCCGAGGAGCCGCTCGCCGAGGAGGCCGCCCGGTTGCCGTGCTTGACCACCTTGGCACCGGCCGCCGCGGCGACGATCGCCGACATGGTCGAGATGTTGACGGTCTTCGCCCGGTCGCCGCCGGTGCCCACGATGTCGACCGCCGGGCCGGGGATGGAGAGCGGTTCGGCGTGCGCGTACATCGAGTCCACCAGGCCGACGATCTCGTCCACCGTCTCGCCCTTGGCCCGCAGGGCGACCATGAAGCCGGCCATCTGCACCGCGGAGGCCTCGCCGCTCATGATCCGGTCCATCGCCCAGGCGGTGTCCGCCCGGTCGAGGTCCTCGCCCCGCAGCAGCGCCGACAGGATGTCCGGCCAGGTGCGGACCACCTGCACGGGGTCCTTGCCGCCGTTCGCAGGGTTCACGTTCACCATGGCTGACTCCAGCTCTTGTCGGTTCCCCGAGGGGTTCTCCGTAAGGATGGAGCCAGCCTATCGAGCGGCGGGACGCCTCCGCCCCGCCGTCGCCTTCACTTCTCTCCCACTGAGACGCGGTCCTACCGGGCGGCCGGGGCCCGCTTCGCCAGCCGGGCCCGGAGCAGCGTGGCGGCCGCCTCGGCCAGCGCCACCGGGTCCACCGGGTGGGAGATGGCCGCGTCGGCCCGGCTCCAGGCGGCCAGCCAGGAGTCCTGCGGCCGGCCGATCACCACCAGCACCGGCGGGCAGCCGTAGATCTCGTCCTTCAACTGCCGGGCGAGCCCGAGGCCGCCGGCCGGGACCGCCTCGCCGTCCAGCACGCAGAGGTCCACGCCCCCCTTCTCCAGTGCCTTCAGCACCGCGGGGGTCGTCGCGCACTCCAGGTAGGTCAGCTCCGGCAGATCCTCCGCGGGCCGGCGGCCCAGGGCCGTCAGCACCTGCTCGCGGGTGTTGCGGTCGTGGCTGTAGACGAGAACGGTCAGCGTCTCGTCGGTGGTGTACGCCATGGGCCCTGCTCCCTCAAGTGTGATCCGGACCACGTTCGTCTCAACCCGGATGCTACTCCCGATCACCGCCCGCCGAGCCACTCCCGCACGATCCGTCTCAAGCCGCCGCGCCCACGACTCACCCGCCCGGAGGACAGGCCGTCACCCCCGCAGTCGCGGTCCACCCGTACGGCCGACCCGAGGGCCTTTCCCTTACTCCCGGCGGACCCCGAAGGAGTGGAGCGACACGCTGGGCATCAGGGTCGAAGATGCCTTCGAAGAACCGTCAGAAAAGGGACACGCCCCTGCTCAGCCGCCATCCGGGCGTCCCGGCGGGCCCCACCGGGGCATACCGCACGCACCGGACACTCCGAGGGACACCCCCCGGCGTGAAGACGGAATAAGGGACCGACATAATGTCCGTCGTGGCGACAGCAACAGCAGTAGAAACCGGGCACGCGCACGGATCGGTCAACCGGCCGAACATGGTCAGCGTCGGAACGATCGTCTGGCTCAGTTCCGAGTTGATGTTCTTCGCGGCCCTCTTCGCGATGTACTTCACGCTCCGCTCCGTCAAGGGAGCCGAGTTCTGGAGCGAGAAGGCGCACGCCCTCAACGTGCCCTTCTCCTCGGTCAACACCACGATCCTGGTGCTCTCCTCTCTCACCTGCCAGCTCGGCGTGTTCGCTGCCGAGCGCGGGGACGTGAAGAAGCTCCGCTCGTGGTTCGTCATCACCTTCGTGATGGGCGCGATCTTCATCGGCGGCCAGATCTTCGAGTACACCGAGCTGGTCAAGAAGGACGGCCTCTCGCTGTCCTCCGACCCGTACGGCACGGTGTTCTACCTGACCACCGGCTTCCACGGTATGCACGTGACGGGTGGTCTGATCGCCTTCCTGCTGGTCCTCGGACGGACGTACGCAGCCAAGCGCTTCACGCACGAGCAGGCCACCGCCGCCATCGTGGTGTCGTACTACTGGCACTTCGTCGACGTCGTGTGGATCGGCCTGTTCGCGACCATCTACCTGATCAAGTAACCAGCTGATCAGGTCGCTGGCCACCGGCTCCGGGTCCCGCCCTCACCGGCGACGGCCCGATTTGCCGGTGCCTACGCTCCCAACCGACCGACCGCGCGCGCAGCCCTAGACAGGCAGCCTCGTGCCGGCCAGACCGGCCGCCGGGTGCACCCACCAGTCGACCAGATCCTGACACCGGGGTTATTCCGTGAAAAAGCTCTCCGCACGACGGCGCCACCCATTGGCGGCGCTGGTCGTCCTACTTCTCGCCCTGGCGGCAACCGGGGGGCTGTACGCCGCGTTCGCGCCCGCCGACAAGGCGCAGGCCGACGTCGCCGCGCAGTCGCTCGCGATCGATGAGGGCAAGAAGCTCTTCGCCGTGGGCTGCTCCTCCTGCCACGGCCTGAACGGCCAGGGCAGCAGCGACGGTCCGAGCCTGGTCGGCGTCGGCTCAGCCGCGGTCGACTTCCAGGTCGGCACCGGCCGCATGCCGGCCCAGCAGCCCGGCGCCCAGGTGCCGAGCAAGAAGAACATCTACTCGCAGGCGGAGATCGACCAGCTCGCCGCCTTCGTGGCTTCGCTCGGCCCCGGCCCGGTCATCCCGACCGAGGAGCAGTACACCTCGACCAACCCCGAGGACCTCTCCAAGGGTGGCGAGCTGTTCCGCACCAACTGCGCCCAGTGCCACAACTTCGCCGGCCAGGGCGGTGCCCTGACCCAGGGCAAGTACGCCCCGTCGCTGGAGGGAGTGGACGCCAAGCACATCTACGAGGCCATGCAGACCGGCCCGCAGAACATGCCGTCGTTCCCGGACACCACCATGCCCGAGGAGCAGAAGAAGCAGATCGTGGCCTTCGTCCGCCACACCACCAACGATGAGCCGAACCCCGGCGGTCTCACGCTCGGCAGCCTCGGTCCGGTGACCGAGGGCCTGTTCGGCTGGATCTTCGGTCTCGGCACGCTCATCGCGGTCGCGATCTGGGTCGCCGCCCACACCACCAAGGCCAAGAAGTCATGAGCCACGACATGTCAGAAGAGAAGCTCCCGGAGTCACACGGCTCCGCCGGACACCACGAGGTGGCCGCCCACGGCGATCCGTTCGCCGACCCGGGCCTGCCGGCCCACCAACCGCGTCGCACCGACATCGACGAGCGGGCCGCCCAGCGGGCCGAGCGCCAGGTCTCGCTGATGTTCGTGGTCTCGATGCTCGCCACCGTGGGCTTCATCGCCTCCTACGTGGCCATCGACCCGGACAAGATCGTCTACATCTTCCCGCTGGGCCACGTCAGCGCGCTGAACTTCGCGCTGGGCATGACCCTGGGCGTCGCGCTGTTCTGCATCGGCGCGGGTGCGGTCCACTGGGCCCGCACCCTGATGTCGGACCACGAGATCCCGGCCGAGCGTCACCCGATCGAGGCCGACGACGAGGTCCGCGCGGACGTCATCGAGCAGTTCAGGACCGGCGCCGCCGAGTCCGGCTTCGGCCGCCGCAAGATGATCCGCAACACCCTCATCGGTTCGATGGCCCTGGTGCCGCTGTCCGGCGTCGTGCTGCTGCGCGACCTGGGCCCGCTGCCCGAGGACAAGCTGGAGCACACCGGCTGGCGCGAGGCCACCGATGTGAAGCCGCTGCAGCTGATCAACATGAACACCAACCAGCCGATGAAGGCCGAGGACGTCATCGTCGGCTCGCTGACCTTCGCCATGCCGGAGGGTCTCAGCACGCACGACGAGGACTTCCAGCAGCAGATCGCCAAGGACGCCCTGATGCTGGTGCGCATCGCACCGGAGGACATCAAGGACACCGAGTCCCGGGAGAAGGGCTTCGAGGGCATCCTCGCCTACTCCAAGATCTGCACCCACGTCGGCTGCCCGATCAGCCTGTACGAGCAGCAGACCCACCACGCGCTCTGCCCCTGCCACCAGTCGACCTTCGACCTGGCGGACGGCGCGCGCGTCATCTTCGGCCCGGCCGGCCACCCGCTGCCGCAGCTGAAGATCACCACTGACGAGAAGGGCTTCCTGGTCGCCACCGGCGACTTCGACGAGCCCGTCGGCCCGAGCTACTGGGAGCGTGCTCGATGAGTAGCGCGAGCAGCACCACCTCCGGTGCCGCCAAGCCCGCCGGCAGCACGCGTGCCAAGCCCGCCAACAAGTGGGAGCAGGCTGCTGACTGGACGGACGGCCGGCTGGGGATCTACTCCCTCGCCAAGGCCAACCTGCGGAAGATCTTCCCGGACCACTGGTCCTTCATGCTGGGCGAGATCTGCCTCTACACCTTCGTCATCATCATCCTGACGGGCGTGTACCTGACGCTGTTCTTCAAGCCCAGCATGGGCGAGGTCATCTACGACGGCTCGTACATCCCGCTCAAGGGCATCCCGATGTCCGAGGCGTACGCGTCGACGGTGGACATCAGCTTCGAGGTCCGCGGCGGCCTGCTGGTCCGCCAGATCCACCACTGGGCCGCGCTGGTCTTCGTGGCCGCGATGCTCGTGCACATGATGCGCGTGTTCTTCACCGGCGCGTTCCGCAAGCCGCGTGAGATCAACTGGGTCTTCGGCTTCCTGCTGCTGGTCCTGGGCATGTTCGACGGCTTCTTCGGCTACTCGCTGCCCGACGACCTGCTCTCGGGCACCGGTATCCGCTTCATGGAAGGCGCGATCCTCGCCGTCCCGCTGGTGGGCACCTACATCCAGATGTTCCTGTTCGGCGGCGAGTTCCCCGGCCACGACATCGTGCCGCGGTTCTTCACCATCCACGTGCTGCTGATCCCCGGCATCATGCTCGGCCTGCTGGTCGCGCACCTGATCCTGGTCTTCTACCACAAGCACACCCAGTGGGCGGGCCCGGGCAAGACCGAGAAGAACGTCGTCGGCATGCCGCTGATGCCGGTCTACATGGCCAAGGCCGGTGGCTTCTTCTTCCTGGTCTTCGGTCTCATCGCCGCCGTCTCGGCGATCGCCACGATCAACCCGATCTGGGCGTACGGCCCGTACCGCCCCGACCAGGTGTCCACGGACGCCCAGCCGGACTGGTACATGGGCTTCTCCGAGGGCCTGATCCGCGTCATGCCGGGCTGGGAGATCGGCCTGTGGGGCCACACCCTGAACCTGGGTGTCTTCGTCCCGCTGATGATCTTCCCGCTGGTCCTGGTCGCGATCGCGGTCTACCCGTTCATCGAGTCCTGGGTCACCGGCGACAAGCGCGAGCACCACATCCTGGACCGCCCGCGCAACGCGCCGGTCCGCACCGCGCTGGGCGCCGCCTGGATCAGCCTGTACCTGGTGCTGCTGGTCGGTGGTGGCAACGACCTGTTCGCCACCCACCTGCACCTGTCGATCAACGACATCACGTACTTCGTCCGCGTGGGCTTCTTCGTGGTGCCGGTGCTGACCTTCATCGCCACCAAGCGCTGGTGCCTCGGCCTCCAGCGCCGGGACAAGGAGAAGGTGCTGCACGGCCGCGAGACGGGCGTCATCAAGCGCCTGCCGCACGGCGAGTTCATCGAGGTGCACGCCCAGCTGCCGCAGGCCGACCTGCACAAGCTCACCTCGCACGAGCAGCCGCCCGTGTTCGAGCTGCCGGCCGAGACGGACGAGAACGGCGTGGCCGCCAAGGCCGGGCTGATCCCCCGTACCCGGGCGAAGCTCTCCCGCGGCTTCTACGGCGAGGGCAGCCGGATCCCGAAGCCGACCGCCGAGGAGCACCACGAGATCACCAGCGGCCACGGCCACCACTGATCCCGTACGCATCCCCCGCGTCACCCCCGAGGGCCGCCGACCAGAGTTCTTCCTGGTCGGCGGCCCTCGGGCTTTCCCGTCCGCCCCACCGTCTGGAGCCCCCGTGGAGCTGTCCGTCGACCCCGCCGCCGCCACGCCCCCGTACGAGCAGATCCGGGAGCAGATCGCCGAGCGCGCCCGCACCGGTGACCTGCCGACCGGGCTGCGGCTGCCCACCGTCCGGGCCCTGGCCGAGCAGCTCGGGCTGGCGGCCGGGACGGTGGCGCGGGCCTACCGCGAGCTGGAGACCGACGGGGTGGTGGAGACGCACGGCCGGCGCGGCACCCTGATCGCCGCCACCGGGGACACCGCGCACCGGCTGGCCGCCGCCGCGGCCACCGAGTACGCCGAACGGGTCCGGCGGCTCGGCGTGCCGGAGGCGGACGCCCTGGCGGCCGTGGCGACGGCGCTGCGGCTGGCCCACCGGGAGCCCGGCCGGGAGGGCTGAGCGGCCCGGGCCGGGGCCGGGAGGGGCGTCAGAGCTCCGGGCGGATCATCCCGGTGGCGGGGGCCCGGGAGGCCGGCGGCGTGGTGCTGACGGGCTGTCCGAGGGCGCTGTGCTTGACCCAGTCGGTCCAGGCGATGTTCCAGTCCCCGAAGCCGTTGCCGAACGACTCCATGCTCGGACCCTGGCTGTTGACCACCGTGACCAGGTCGCCGATCCGGGTGTTCTGGTAGAACCACTTCGCGTTCTCGGTGCTCATGCCGGTACAGCCGTGGCTGACGTTCGCCACCCCCTGCGAGCCCACCGACCAGGGCGCGGCGTGCACGTACTCGCCGCTCCAGGTCACCCGGGTGGCCCACTCGACGTTGAGGTCGTAGGCCTCCGAGCTGCCGGCGGCTATGCCGATCGTCTCGCCGCTCATCCGCACCTGGCGCTCCTGTCCGAGCACCACCTTGACGCCGTTGCGGGTGTCGAAGCCGGGCTTGCCGGTGGTCACGGGTATCGTCCGGACCACCTCGCCGCCGCGCGTCAGGGTGAGCTCGTGGGTGGCGGCGTCCACCACCGACTCCACCCGCTCGCCGATCCGCAGGGCCAGCGCGGCGCGGTCGCCGCCGTAGAGGCCGTCCGCGATCCGGCTGCCGGTGCCGTCGTAGACCAGGCTGACGGTGGTGCCGGTCGGCCAGTACTCCTCCGGCCGGAAGTGCAGGTTCTTGTCGTCCACCCAGTACCAGCCGCCGGTGACGGCGGGCTGCGAGGTGACGGTCAGGGCGCGCTCGACCTCCTGGCGGGCCTGCGGGTCCTTCACCGCCTCCGAGAGCTGGACGGTGAGCGGCTGGCCGACGCCGTAGAGGCCGGTGCCGGAGGAGTCCGGGCCGAGCTTGGCGGTGAGCAGGCGCTGGCCCGCCACCGTGCTGAAGCCGGCGGTGGTCTCGCCGCGACCGCCCTTGCCGTCGTCGGCGGCGATCCTGACGGTGTAGGCGGTGGCCGCCTTGAGACGCCCGGTGGTCTGCCAGCTGAGCTGGTCCGCCGAGAGCTGTCCGGCCACCACCCGGCCGTCCGGACCGACCACCGTGACGTCGGTGAGCCGGCTGCCGGGTACCGCCGTCACCGTCACCGGCTGGGACGGATCCACCGTCCCGGTCGCCGAGAGGTGCACCAGCGGGGCCGCGTCGACCCGGTGGACGGCGCCCGGGGCGTCGTCCTCACCGGACGAGCAGGCGGCCAGTGGGGCCAGTACGACGAGAGCCAGCGAGATGCTGCCGATACCTGCGGTTCCGCGCCTGTCGGCCATGACCGCCTCCGAGGGTTCGCACGATTGATCAGATCGTAGGAACGTGAAGCGGCGGAGCGACATCCGAGCGACCCCCCGTTCGCCCAGGGGGGTGAGGCCGTCACTCCGGGGACGCAAAAGGGCCGGGCATCCTTTGCGGAATGCCCGGCCCTGTGCGAGGGAGACCTACTGGTTCTGGTTCTCGCCCCGGTAGAACTCGAAGACCCAGCCGAACAGGCCGATCAGGATGATCGGGATCGACCAGTACAGCAGCCACCAACCGAAGATCACGCCCATGAACGCGAGCGCGCCACCGATCGCCAGCGAGAGCGGCTGCCAGCTGTGCGGGGCGAAGAAGCCCAGCTCGCCGGCGTCGTCCGCGACCTCGGCCTCGGGGTTGTCACCAGCGCCGCTGTCCACCCGGCGGGCGGTGAAGGCGAGGTAGTACCCGATGAAGGCGCAGAGGGCGAAGGCGAGGAACAGCGCGGTGGTACCGGCGGCCTCCACCCCGAGGTCGGAGTGGTTGGTCCAGACGCCGTAGGTGATCGCCATCGCGAGCGTGAAGACCGCGAGGCCCAGGAAGATCTTGCCCTGTTCCTTCATCAGGCGTCGCCTTCCTTCTTGCCCTTGCCCAGCTGCGGGACGTCGTACTTGGCCGGGGTCACACCGGCGAGGTGCTTGGCCGGCTCACCGTGGTTCTCCAGGTAGTCCAGCGCGGCGATCTCCGGGTAGTGGAGGTCGAAGGCCGGCGATTCGGAGCGGATCCGGGGCAGCGTGAGGAAGTTGTGCCGCGGCGGCGGGCAGGAGGTCGCCCACTCCAGCGAGCGGCCGTAGCCCCACGGGTCGTCCACCTCGACCTTCTCGCCGTACTTGGCCGTCTTCCAGACGTTGTACAGGAACGGCAGGATCGACAGGCCGAGCAGGAACGATCCGATGGTCGAGACGGTGTTCAGCGTGGTGAAGCCGTCCGCGGCCAGGTAGTCGGCGTAGCGGCGGGGCATGCCCTCCGCGCCGAGCCAGTGCTGCACCAGGAAGGTGGTGTGGAAGCCGATGAAGAGCGTCCAGAAGGTCATCTTGCCGAGGCGCTCGTCCAGCATCTTGCCGGTCATCTTCGGCCACCAGAAGTGGAAGCCGGCGAACATCGCGAAGACGACGGTGCCGAAGACCACGTAGTGGAAGTGGGCGACGACGAAGTACGAGTCCGAGACGTGGAAGTCGATCGGCGGGGAGGCGAGCAGGACACCCGTCAGACCACCGAAGAGGAAGGTGACCAGGAAGCCGACCGTCCAGAGCATCGGGGTCTCGAAGCTCAGCGAGCCCTTCCACATGGTGCCGACCCAGTTGAAGAACTTCACACCGGTCGGGACAGCGATCAGGAAGGTCATGAAGGAGAAGAACGGCAGCAGCACTTGGCCGGTGACGTACATGTGGTGGGCCCACACCGTCACGGACAGACCGGCGATCGCGATGGTGGCCGCGATCAGGCCGGAGTAGCCGAACATCGGCTTGCGGCTGAAGACCGGGATGATCTCCGACACGATGCCGAAGAACGGCAGCGCGATGATGTACACCTCGGGGTGGCCGAAGAACCAGAAGAGGTGCTGCCAGAGCAGCGCCCCGCCGTTGGCCGGGTCGAAGACGTGTGCCCCGAATTTGCGGTCCGCCTCCAGGGCGAACAGCGCGGCGGCCAGGACCGGGAAGGCCAGCAGGACCAGCACGGCGGTCAGCAGGACGTTCCAGACGAAGATCGACATCCGGAACATCGTCATGCCGGGCGCGCGCATGCAGATGATCGTGGTGATGAAGTTGACCGCACCGAGGATGGTGCCGAAGCCGGAGAAGGCCAGGCCCATGATCCACATGTCGGCGCCGATGCCCGGCGAGCGGACGGCGTCCGACAGCGGGGAGTAGGCGAACCAGCCGAAGTCGGCCGCACCCTGCGGGGTGACGAAGCCGGCCACCGCGATGGTCGAGCCGAACAGGTACAGCCAGTACGCGAACATGTTCAGACGCGGGAACGCCACGTCCGGGGCGCCGATCTGGAGCGGCATGATCCAGTTCGCGAAGCCGGCGAAGAGCGGCGTCGCGAACATCAGCAGCATGATCGTGCCGTGCATCGTGAACGCCTGGTTGAACTGCTCGTTCGACAGGATCTGGGTCCCGGGACGAGCCAGCTCGGCGCGCATGACCAGGGCGAGGATGCCACCGATCAGGAAGAAGGCGAACGACGTGCCCAGGTAGAGCGTGCCGATCGTCTTGTGGTCAGTGGTGGTCAGCCACTTGATGATGGTCGAACCCGGCTTCCGGGTCCGCTGCGCCCCGACCGTGACGGCCCCGGCGCCCCCGCCGGCCGCGGCGGGCTCGTTGAGGATGGTCACTTCTCTTCACTTCCCATGGTCGTGATGCCGGAGGGCACCGCGCCGGTCTGGCCCTTGGCCCGGAGGTCCGCCAGGTGCTTGTCGTACTCCGCGCGGTCGACGACCTTCACGTTGAAGAGCATGCGCGAGTGGTCGACGCCGCAGAGCTCGGCGCACTTGCCCATGTACGTGCCCTTGACGGTCGGGGTGACCTCGAACTTGTTCACCACACCCGGGACGACGTCCATCTTCATCATGAAGTTGACGGGCCAGAAGTCGTGGATGACGTCACGAGAGGTCAGCCGGAACTGGACCGACTCGTTGACCGGCAGGTACAGGGTCGGCACCTCCTTGGGGGTGCCCACGTCGTACGCGGCGTCCTTGTTGGCCGGGTCGGGGTTCTCGGTGTTCTCGTAGTTGAACGCCCAGCTCCACTGGAAGCCGACCACGTTGACCGTGTGCTGCGGCTTCTCGGAGACGGAGATCAGCCTCGACTCGTCGCGGGCGACGAAGTAGAAGAGAACCGACACGATGATGATGGGGACCGCGGTGTAGAGCGCCTCGATGGGCACGTTGTACCGGGTCTGCGGAGGGACCTGCACACCGGTGCGGCTGCGCCGGTGGAAGATCACGCTCCAGATGATCAGACCCCACATCAGTACGCCGACCACCAGCGCCGCGATCCAGGACCCCTGCCACATGTGGAGGACCAGCGGCCCTTCCTCGGTGACGGGGCTCGGGAGGCCAAGCCTGGGGAGGTCGTTGGCCGAGCAGCCGGTGGCGGTCGCGATGACGAGGCCCAGTGCCAGCGCCTGAGGCAGCTTCCGCCGCATCGTGCGCCGCGGCGAGCGGTCGGAGCCGTTGGGACTCACGTAGCGCCTTCCCGAAGTCTCGCCCGCCTTCGCGTCGCCCCGCGGAGGTTTGTGAGCCTCCCCGGCGACCCGTCCACGGGCACGGTTTGAATGCTTATGCGGGCCAAACCCTACTCCAGCCTTATGCGCTGCTGACGGGCAGGTCCCGGTAACGCGCCGCCCGGTCGCCCGATCAGGCCCCGCAAGGGCTGCGCCGCAGGTCATCGTAGGCATTAGAGGTCCGTACGCCCGATCGGGGGATGACCTCGAACAACGTGGGTGACGGCCCGTCGGACGAGGACGAATCGGACATTCGGGTTGATCGTCTGACGGTCGGTGAGCGTGGCCGACGGCCGGAACGCGACCGGGAGTGTCGTTAAATGTGACCGTGTACTTCGATGTGGCGTCCACGGCCCCGCTCCACCCCGTCGCGCGGCAGGCGCTGACCGCCGCGCTGGACGAGGGGTGGGCCGATCCGGCCCGGCTCTACCGCTCCGGGCGGCAGGCCCGGATGCTGCTGGACGCCGCCCGCGAGACGGTCGCCGAGGTGCTCGGCGCCCGGACCGACGAGATCTCCTTCACCACCAGTGGGACCCAGGCCGTCCAGACGGGCATGCTCGGCGCGCTGGCGGGCCACCGGCGCCGGGGCGCGCACCTGGTGCACTCCGCGGTGGAGCACTCCAGCGTGCTGCACACCGCCGAGCGCTGGGAGCACTCCCGGCCGGGGGCCGGCGGCGAGGTGGGCGTGGTACCGGTCGACCGGTACGGGCGGGTGTCGCCGGAGGGGTTCGCGGCGGCGCTGCGGCCGGACACCGCGCTGGCCGTGCTCCAGTCGGCCAACCACGAGGTGGGCACGGTGCAGCCGGTGGCCGAGGTGGCCGAGGTCTGCGGTGACGTCCCGCTGCTGGTGGACGCCGCGCAGAGCGCCGGGCGGGTGGACGTCCCGGGCGGCTGGTCGCTGCTGACGGCCAGTGCGCACAAGTGGGGCGGCCCGGCCGGGGTCGGCGTCCTGGCGGTGCGCAAGGGGGTCCGGTACGCCTCGCCGCTGCCGGCCGACGAGCGCGAGGGCGGCCGGGTGCCGGGCTTCGTGAACGTCCCGGCGATCGTGGCCGCGGCCGCCTCGCTCCGGGCGGTGCGGGCCGAGGCCGAGCGGGAGAACGCCCGGCTGCACGCGCTGGTCGAGCGGATCCGGGCCCGGGTGCCGCGGTCGGTGCCCGAGGTCGAGGTGGTCGGCGATCCGGTGCGACGGCTGCCGCACCTCGTCACCTTCTCCTGCTTGTACGTCGACGGCGAGGTGCTGCTGACCGAGCTGGACCGGGCCGGCTTCGCGGTCTCCTCCGGTTCGTCCTGCACCTCCTCCACCCTGACGCCGAGCCATGTGCTGGCGGCGATGGGCGTGCTCACCGAGGGGAACGTCCGGGTCTCGCTGCCGTTCGGCGCGGCCGAAGCCGACGTCGAGCGGTTCCTCACGGTGCTGCCGGAGCTGGTGGCCCGGGTCCGCGCCCCGCTCGGGCTGGACCTGGCGCTGCCCGGGCCGGCCGGGGAGCCGGCGGGCGCCCCCGGGCCGGAGAGCGGCGCGCCGGCGACCGACGCGCTGGTGATCGACGCGCTGGGCAAGCGCTGCCCGCTGCCGGTGATCGAGCTCGCCAAGCGGATCGGCGAGGTGCCGGCGGGCGGGACGGTCGCGGTGCTGGCCGACGACGAGGCGGCCCGGCTGGACGTCCCGGCCTGGTGCGGCATGCGCGGCCAGGAGTACCTGGGCGAGGCCCCGGCCGCCGACTTCGGCGGTGACCGGGGCTCGGCCTACCTGGTCCGGCGCACCGCCTGAGCGGGTACGCCGGACCGCTCGGCTACTTGACCAGGTGCGCCCGGACCTCGGCGGCGGCTGCGGCGCCGTACGCGGCCTCGAAGCGCTGCAGGAAGGCGAGCGGACGCAGCTCGTACTCCTGGGTGCCGACGGTCTCGATCACCAGGGTCGCGAGCATGCAGCCGAGCTGGGCGGAGCGCTCCAGGTCCAGCTCCCAGGAGAGACCGGCCAGGAAGCCGGCCCGGAAGGCGTCGCCGACGCCGGTCGGGTCGACCTTGGCCTCCTCGGGCGCGCAGCCGACGACCACCGGGGCCTCGCCCTTGCGGTCGATCCGCACGCCCTTGCTGCCGAGGGTGGTGATCCGGGTGCCCACCCGGGTCAGGATCTCCTCGGCGTCCCAGCCGGTCTTGGTCTCGATCAGCGCGGCCTCGTACTCGTTGGTGAACAGGTACGCGGCGCCGTCGACGATCTCGCGGATGTCCTCGCCGTCCAGGCGGGCCAGCTGCTGCGACGGGTCGGCGGCGAAGGCGTAGCCGCGGGTCCGGCACTCCTGGGTGTGGCGGACCATGGCTTGCGGGTCGTCGGCACCGATCAGCACGAGGTCCAGCCCGCCGACCCGGTCGGCGATCGGCTTGAGCTCGATGTTGCGGGCCTCGGCCATGGCACCGGTGTAGAACGAGGCGATCTGGTTGTGGTCCTCGTCCGTGGTGCACATGAAGCGGGCGGTGTGGCGGGTCTCGGAGATGTGGACCGAGCGGCAGTCCACGTTGTTGCGCTCCAGCCAGCTGCGGTACTCCCCGAAGTCCGCGCCGGCGGCGCCGACCAGGATCGGGCTCAGCCCGAGGACACCCATGCCGAACGCGATGTTCGGCGCGACACCGCCGCGACGGATGTCGAGGGTGTCGACCAGGAAGGACAGCGACACGGTGTGCAGCTGCTCGGCCACGAGCTGGTCGGAGAACCGACCGGGGAACGTCATCAGGTGGTCGGTCGCGATCGAACCGGCGACGGCGATACGCACGGGAGGTCTCCTCAGGAGGGCGGCATGGGCCACGGGAAAGCAGGGGGCGGAACCCACCCACGGTACCGGGCGGGGGGCGGGCGGCAGCAAGAGCGCCCCTCCTGGCACCGGTCGCCGTCGAACGTGTACTACCCCCGGGTAGCTCTGGTGGGGGCCGGACGGGCGGCCTAGGGTCGCTGGCAGGGGCCGGTCCGGCCCTGACCGAGCCGTGGCAGTGCGGCCGCGGCACCGTGGATCGGAGCGATGCCCGATGATGCCAAATCACCACCCGCTGCGTGTTCCGCCCGCCCTCAAGGGCGACGCCGACGGCGAGACGCTGGACGCGCTGGTGGACTCCTCCCGGCAGCTGCGCCGCTTCTGGCCGCTGCTGGCGACCGGCCCGGAGCCCAGCGCTCCCGCCCCGGTCGGTTTCAGCGTCTCCTCCGGGGCCCAGCGCCTGGTCGCGGGGATGGCCGAGTACGGCATGTGATCCTCCCCGGGGGCGGGCGGGAACCGGATTCGTCCGAGGCACGTCACATCCGCGCGGTGCGGCCGTGGAGGCGGCGCCGCCGAAACCCTCGGGAGGATGTCAGATGGACCTGGAGACGATGCCCCGGCGTACCGGTGGAGCACGGCCCGCCCGGCCGGGCCGACGGCGGGCGGCGGCCCTGGCGGGTCTGCTGCTGGCGGCGGCCGCGCTGGCCGGCTGCGGGGACGGTGACGGCAAGGCGGCCGCGGATTCGGCCACCGGTTCGGCCTCGCCGTCGGCGAGCGCGACGCCCTCGCCCGGCTCCCCCGCCCCGACGACCGCCAGCACCGCGCCGTCGGCCCCGGACTCGCCGCCGGCGACCCCGCCGACCGATCCGACGGCGAGCACCCCCGACCCCCGGCCGACCGGCCCCGCGCCGGGCACCGGCCCGGGCCAGACGCCCACCCCGGTGCCCACTCCCCCGCGGGAGGGCATCGCGGTCGGTGAGCCCGACCCGAACGGCCGGCCGGCCCACCCCGCGATCACCTACCGGGTGGACGGGACCAAGCTGACGGTCTGGTTCTACGGCGGGATCTGCGAGAAGTACGCGCTGAAGGCGGACGAGTCCAAGCCCGGACGGGTGGACGTCCGCGTCACGGTGGCGGCGCCGATGCCGGCCGGGCAGGCCTGCGCCGAGCTGGCCAAGCGGCAGACGGTGACCGCCGACCTGAAGCAGCCGCTGATGGGCCGGGCGGTGACGGACCTCGCGACCGGTCAGCCGGTGCCGCTGGAGAGCGACCCGCACGTCGGCCCGGACCCGGCCGGCCCCGGCCCGGAGATCGGCGGGAAGTAGGGCCCGTGGCCCGGTACGGGAAAACGGCGAGGGCGGCCCCGGAGGATCCGGGGCCGCCCTCGCCGTCTACCGACTAGCTGAACGAGTCGCCGCAGGCGCAGGAGCCCGTGGCGTTCGGATTGTCGATCGTGAAGCCCTGCTTCTCGATGGTGTCCACGAAGTCGACGGTGGCGCCGCCGAGGTACGGGGCACTCATCCGGTCGGTGACGACCTTGACACCGTTGAAGTCCTTGAGCACGTCGCCGTCGAGCGAGCGCTCGTCGAAGAACAGCTGGTAACGCAGGCCGGAGCAACCACCGGGCTGGACGGCGACGCGAAGCGCAAGGTCGTCGCGGCCCTCCTGCTCCAGCAGGCCCTTGACCTTGGCCGCGGCGGCATCGGTAAGGAGGATGCCACTCTCGACGGTGGTCTCGTCCTGGACGGTCATCTGCTTTCTCCCGGTCTTGACGACGGTCTGCCGCCAGTGCCAACCAACGGCCGTCCGGATTCATTTCCCGGACGGCGGTGTAATTTCGGCGGCTTTCGGCGGCGGAATTTTCGTGGGCCGGGTGTACCACCCGCTCCCCTACGCTCCCCATGCTCGCACAGACGGCGCGGCTCGGACACCGCCCCGACCGCGGATCCGGCGGAACCGGCCCCGGGCGCCCGGTGCGACGGCCAGGATGGTGAGCATGATCCTGCGCCTGGTCCAGGACACCGCCGCCGACGCGGAGGCCGTCCAGCACATCGCCCGCGCCTCGTTCGCGCCGCTCCCCGACACCGCTGGCCCGGCCCCGCAGGACGGGCCCCCGGTGGGCCGGCTGGCCAGGACCAGACACCTCGTCCGGACCGACCCGCAGGGCTGCTGGCTGGCGGAGAGCGACGGCGAACCGGTCGGCGCGGTGCTGTCGCTGCGCCGCGAGGGCCTCTGGATCCTGGCGCTGCTCGTGGTGCGGCCCGAGGCGCAGGGGCACGGCCTCGGCCGGCTGCTGCTGGAGCGGGCCGCCGCCTACGGGCGCGGCTGCCTGCGCGGGATGCTCTGCGTCCCGCCGTCCCCGGCGGCGGCCCGCCGGTACCGGCTGGCCGGGTTCACCCTGCACCCGGCGATGGCGCTGACCGGCCGGGTGGACCGGGCTGGGCTGCTCGACCCCGGTGACATCCCGGTGCACCCCGGCAACGCCAGCCACCGGCACCTGCTGGACTCGGTGGACCGCCGGCTGCGCGGCGCGGCGCACGGGCCGGACCACGAGCTGATGCTGGGCCACTGCGAGGAGCTGCTGATCGCCGACGCGCTGGCCGGCAGCGGCTACTGCTACCGCGACGGCGGCGAGGTGCGGCTGCTGGCCGCGACCTCGAAGCGGATCGCCGCCCGGCTGCTGCGCGAGGCGCTGGCGCGGGTGCCGGACGGCGTGGACGCCCACGTGGGGCACCTGACCGCCGAGCAGGAGTGGGCGCTGGACGTCGGCCTGGAGGTCGGGCTGAGCCCGCGGACCGTGGGCTTCCTGGGCCTGCGCGGGATGCGCCCGCCGGCGCCGTACCTGCCCGACGGCGCGCTGCTGTGACGCGACGGCCCCCCGCCGGTCGGCCGGCGGGGGGTGGTCGCGTTCGCGCGGTCGGCCGCGGGGGCTCAGACCATGGTGTCCAGGATCTCCCGGACCATCGCCATCGTGGTGCCGGGGTGCAGGAAGGCGAAGCGGGCGACCGTCTCGCCGTCCCAGCCGGTCGGGGTGACGAAGCCGATCTGGTCCGCGAGCAGCTGCTGCGACCAGCGGTAGTAGTCGTCGTTGGTCCAGCCCTTGCGGCGGAAGCAGACCGCCGAGAGCTGCGGGTCGAACAGCAGCTCCAGGTGCTCGGTGTCGCGGATCAGCTGCGCGGTGTCCCGGGCCAGCGTGAGGCCGGTCTCGATGGCGTCGGTGTAGGCCTGGGTGCCGTGCACGGCCAGCGAGAACCAGAGCGGCAGGCCGCGGGCGCGCCGGGTCAGGTGGTAGGCGTAGTCGGTGGGGTTCCACTCGTCGCCCTCGGTGTGCAGCACGTCCAGGTAGGAGGCGTCCTGGGTGTGCACGGCGCGGGCGAGCTGCGGGTTGCGGTAGATCAGCGCGGCGCAGTCGAACGGGGCGAACAGCCACTTGTGCGGGTCCACCACGAAGGAGTCGGCGTGCTCGATGCCGTCGTAGCGGGCCCGGACGGAGGGGGCGAAGAGGCCCGCGCCGCCGTAGGCGCCGTCCACGTGGAACCAGAGGCCGCGCTCGCGGGCCACCTCGGAGAGGCCCTGGAGGTCGTCGATGATGCCCTCGTTGGTGGTGCCGGCCGTCCCGACGACGGCGATCACCGTCTCCGGGTTCGGGTCGGCGGCCAGGGCGGCGCGCAGCGCCTCGCCGGTGAAGCGGCGGTCGACGGTGGGGACCTTGAAGGCCTCCACGCCGATGATGTTGAAGGTGTTCTTGACCGAGGAGTGCACCTGGTCGGCGACGGCGATCCGCAGCCGGGCCTCCGGGCCGACGCCGAGCCGGCGGCGGGCGGTGTCGCGGGCGACGACCAGCGCGGAGAGGTTGCCGGCCGAACCGCCGGAGACGAAGGTGCCGCCGGCCGACTCGGGCATCCCGGCCCGGTCCGCGATCAGGCGCAGCACCTGGTTCTCGGCGGCGATGGCGCCGGCCGCCTCCAGCCAGGAGATGCCCTGCAGCGAGGCGCAGGAGACGACCATGTCGAAGAGCAGCGCGGCCTTGGTCGGCGCGCACGGGATGAACGAGAGGTAGCGCGGGCTGTCGGCGGAGATCACCGCGCGGGAGAGCTCGTGGTCGTAGAGCTTCAGCACGTCGGCCGGGTTGTTGCCGTCCGCGTTGAGCAGACCAGCCAGCTGGGTGCGCAGGTGCTCGCCGTCACCGGGGTGGTCGAGCGGAACGGGGTCGTACTGCAGCCGCTCCCGCATGTAGTCGAAAACCAGGTCGACCAGCTCGTTGTCGGGCCGGTGCATGCGGTCGGGTGCTGCGGACACGGGGGTCCCTCTCGGCTGTGGGGTGTCGGGGGAGGTCCGGCGGCGCGGGACGTCTCACCGCTCCGCCGGATGTGATCAGCCTAGGCAGCACCGCGCCCCCGCCGCGCGTCCGAACGCGGCTGGTCAGGCAGGATTCGAGCGTCTTGGCCGGGGCCCGCGCAGGATTCCTGCGCAGGCCGCCGGGCGGCCCCAGGGGGCGGCCGCGCCGGCCCCCGGAGGGAGCGGACTGGGCCGTTCGGATTCAGCCGATGAGCTGGGAGAGCACGACCGAGGAGCGGCTGCGCTGGACGCCGGGCTCCCGCCGGATCCGCTCGATCACGGCCTCCAGGTGCCGGGTGTCGGAGGCCCGCAGGTGGACCAGGGCGTCCGGGTCGCCGGTCACCGTCCAGGCCGCGACCACCTCGGGGAACTGGCGCAGGCTCGCCAGGATCTCCTCCGGGGCGGTCCGCTCCCGGCAGTACACCTCGACGAAGGCCTCGGTCTGCCAGCCGAGCACCGAGGGGTCGAGGACGACGGTGAAGCCGCGGACCACCCCGCGCGCCCGCAGCCGGTCGATCCGGCGGCGGACGGCGGTGGCGGAGAGGTTCACCTGCACGCCGATCTCGGCGTAGGAGGCCCGGCCGTCGCTGCCCAGCCGGGCGAGCAGGAGACGGTCGGTCTCGTCGAGGGTCGCCCCGACCGTCTCGTGTGCTCGACTGCTGGTCATCGGTGCGGGGCTCCACGGGTCGTACGGGGGTCGGCGGGACGGTGGCCGCCGAAACGGTTCTGCACCATTCTGGCGGATGACAGGACCGAGTCCACCGCTGGCAGATGACGGCTCGCGGACCGTTCTCAGTCCACCAGGAGCACGATCTTCCCCCGGGTGCGGCCCTCCGCGCTGAGCGCCTGGGCGGAGCCGGCCTGCGCGAGCGGGAAGGTGGAGGCGACGGTGACGGTGAGCCGCCCGTCATCGGCGAGCGCGGCCAGCTCCGCCAGCCCGGCGGCGTCGGGGCGGACCCAGACGTAGTGGCCGCCGAGCGCCTTCACCCGGTAGTCCGTCACCGAGGCGATCCGGGACGGGTCCGCGACCAGGGCGGCCGAGACCTCGACGGCCCCGCCGCCGACCAGGTCGAGGGCGGCGTCCACCCCGCCGGGTGCCAGGGCCCGGACCCGCTCGGCCAGGCCCTCGCCGTGGGCGACCGGCTCGGCGCCGAGGCCGCGCAGGTAGTCGTGGTTGCGCTCGCCCGCGGTGCCGATCACCCGGGCCCCGAACGCCTTGGCGATCTGCACGGCCAGGTGGCCGACGCCGCCGGCCGCGGCGTGCACCAGCACGGTGTCGCCCGCGGCCACCCGCAGCGCCCGCAGGCCCTGGAGGGCGGTCAGGCCGGCCAGCGGCAGGCCGCCGCTCTGCGCCCAGTCCAGGGCCGCGGGCCGGCGGGCCAGCGTGCGGACGGGGGCGGCGACCAGCTCGGCGTAGGTCCCGTGCTCGACGGAGTCCTTGCGCACGTAGCCGTAGACCTCGTCGCCGGGGGCGAACTCGGTCACCCCGCCGCCGACCGCCCGGACCACCCCGGCCGCGTCCCAGCCCATCACCAGGGGGAAGTGGACGTCCAGCAGGCCGTCCAGAGCGCCGTCCCGAACCCTCCAGTCCACCGGGTTCACCCCGGCCGCCCTGACCTCCACCAGTACCGAGTCCGGCCCGACCTTGGGGTCCGGGAGGTCGGTGTACTCCACCACCTCGGGGCCGCCGTAGCGGCGGATCGCGATTGCCTTCATGGTCCCAGCCAAACCCGGCCGGGCCCGGATACCGGTTCGGCCACGCCGAACCGCCCCATATCGTGCTTCCGGCGCCACCGAACGGGCCCGAAGCGGGAAGCGGTTCTCGTCACATCGACAGAATGGCCATCGTCAGTCTGACGCTAAGCGGTTATCATAGATAGCGTCAGATAGACGAGAAGGCTGCACCGACTGATCGGCCGCACAGAAGGGCACCCGCCCGTGACCACCACCATCACCGAGACCTACGGCGTCGACCCCACTCCGACGCCGCTCGCTCTGCTGCTGCTCGGCCGTGAGGCCGACCCGAACAGCGAGCGCGGCGTCGAGTGCCCCGGCGACCTTCCCGCCGCCTCCGACCCGGACCTCGTCGCCCGTGCGCGGGCCGCGAAGGAGGCGCTCGGGGATCGCGTCTTCATCCTGGGCCACCACTACCAGCGCGACGAGGTGATCGAGTTCGCCGATGTCACCGGCGACTCCTTCAAGCTCGCGCGCGACGCGGCCGCCCGCCCGGAGGCCGAGTACATCGTCTTCTGCGGCGTGCACTTCATGGCCGAGTCCGCCGACATCCTCACCGGCGACGCCCAGCAGGTCGTCCTGCCGGACCTCGCGGCCGGCTGTTCGATGGCCGACATGGCCACCGCCGAGCAGGTCGCCGAATGCTGGGACGTCCTGACCGACGCCGGCATAGCCGACATCACCGTCCCGGTCTCGTACATGAACTCCTCCGCCGACATCAAGGCCTTCACCGGCAGGCACGGCGGCACCATCTGCACCTCGTCCAACGCGAAGCGGGCCCTGGAGTGGGCCTTCGAGCAGGGGCAGAAGGTGCTCTTCCTGCCCGACCAGCACCTGGGCCGCAACACCGCGGTGCGCGAGATGGGCTTCTCGCTGGACGACTGCGTGCTCTACAACCCGCACAAGCCCAACGGCGGCCTGACCGCCGAGCAGCTGCGGAACGCCAAGATGATCCTCTGGCGCGGCCACTGCTCGGTGCACGGCCGGTTCTCGCTGGACTCGGTCAACGACGTCCGCGAGCGCATCCCCGGCGTCACCGTGCTGGTGCACCCCGAGTGCAAGCACGAGGTCGTCGCGGCCGCCGACATGGTGGGCTCGACCGAGTACATCATCAAGGCGCTGGACGCCGCCGAGCCCGGCTCCAAGTGGGCCATCGGCACCGAGCTGAACCTGGTCCGCCGGCTCGCCAAGGCGCACCCGGACAAGGAGATCGTCTTCCTGGACCGGGCGGTCTGCTTCTGCTCCACGATGAACCGGATCGACCTGCCGCACCTGGTCTGGGCACTGGAGTCGCTGGTCGAGGGCCGGGTGCCGAACGTGATCCGGGTCGACCCGGAGACCGAGAAGCACGCCAAGGCGGCGCTGGACCGGATGCTCGCCCTGCCGTAGCCACCGCACGCCGAAGGGCGGGCTCCTCCGCACTGGAGGAGCCCGCCCTTTCGTCTGGCGCGAGACGGCCGCTACTCGGGCAATCCGGGGATCAGGCCGTCACCCTCGGCCCGCAGCAGCTCCCTGACCTGGTCGATCGTCGAGTCGGCATCCGGGAGGATCAGGTCGGAGGGCTCCAGCGAGGCGTCCGGCAGCGGGGTGCCGAACTCCTTGACGGCGCCCAGCAGCTCCCCGAGCGCTCGGCGGAAATGCTCTTCGTCCCCCGAGTCCAGTGCGGTGACGAGCTCGTCGTCCAGCTCGTTCAGCCGGTTCAGATGGGCGTCGCCCACCTCGAACTGGCCCTCCCCCATGACCCTCATGATCATGCCGTGCGTCTCCCTGGTTCGTGGGGTGGAGCTCAGGTCACTTGTTGTAGTTGATCCGCGGGGAGTCCGGCTGGGCGTCCTGCGGCTGTCCCTTGCCCGGCTCGATGGCCTGCGGACCGGAGGCCGACGAGCCGCCCGTCAGCTCGGCCTTCATCCGGGCCAGCTCCAGCTCGACGTCCGAACCGCCGGCGACCCGCTCCAGCTCGGCCTCGATGTCGTCCTTGCGACCGAGACCGCTGGCGTCGTCGAGCGCGCCGGAGGCCAGCAGCTCGTCGATCGCACCGGCCCGGGCCTGCATCTGGGCGGTCTTGTCCTCGGCCCGCTGGATCGCCAGACCGACGTCGCCCATCTCCTCCGAGATGCCGGAGAAGGACTCGGCGATCCGGGTCTGCGCCTGGGCCGCGGTGTAGGTGGCCTTGATCGTCTCCTTCTTGGTGCGGAAGGCGTCGACCTTGGCCTGCAGCCGCTGGGAGGCGAGCGTGAGCTTCTCCTCCTCGGCCTGGAGCTGCTGGTACTGCGTCTCCAGGTCGGTGATCTGGGACTGCATGTTCGACTTGCGGGTCAGGGCCTCGCGCGCGAGGTCCTCCCGGCCGAGCGAGAGGGCCTTGCGGCCCTGGTCCTCGTACTTGGCGGACTGCTGCTGCAGCTGGGTCAGCTGGAGCTCCAGGCGCTTGCGCGAGGTGGCCACGTCCGCGACACCGCGACGCACCTTCTGCAGCAGCTCAAGCTGCTTCTGGTACGAATAGTCGAGCGTCTCACGGGGATCCTCCGCCCGGTCCAAGGCCTTGTTCGCCTTGGAGCGGAAGATCAACCCCATACGCTTCATGATTCCGTCGCTCATGGGCCTCGGGTGCCCCCTTCTCCGGCCTGCGGTCTTTATCTCGTTACCAGACACGACGAGTGTATGTGCAGCGAGCCCTTCGCCGCAGTGCACCTGCCTGCAACAAGACTGCTACAGCGTCCCCCTCCCGGGCCTCATCCCCGGGGTGGATCCGCCCCTCATCCCACCCATCGTCCGAAGCGGTGATCCCCTACGGGAAGACCCCCGGAAACCCGGCCGGGGGCCCGGACCGGCGCGATCGATATGCGTTTGGGTCCGAGGACACCCGTGGAAGCGGTCGCGCACCCCGTACGCTGGGGGTGTGTTCCGACGCCGTTCAGATGATGCCGCTGCCTCCGCCGCCGTGCTGGAGAAGCAGGACGAGACGACCCAGACCCGCGATCCGCAGGCGAAGAAGGGCCGGCCGACGCCCAAGCGCAGTGAGGCCGAGGCCCACCGGCGGACCAGGGTGACCGTACCCAAGGACCGCAAGGAGGCCTCCCGCCAGGCGCGCGAGCGCATGCGCAGCGAGCGCGAGAAGCAGCGCACCGCGCTGCTGGAGGGCGACGAGCGGCACCTGCCGGCCCGTGACAAGGGCCCGGTGCGCAAGTTCACCCGCGACTACGTGGACGCCCGCTGGTCGCTGGCCGAGTTCTTCCTGCCCGCCGCCGTGGTCATCCTGGTGCTCAGCATCGTCAAGGTGCCCGCCCTCCAGCTGCTCTCCACCCTGCTCTTCCTGGCCTTCTTCGTGCTGGTGGTGCTGGACTTCGTCCGCCTCGGGTTCGGTCTGCGCAAGTCGCTCACCGAGCGGTTCGCGGGCCAGAACACCCGCGGCGCGGTCGCCTACGGCCTGATGCGCATCCTGCAGATGCGCCGGCTGCGCCTGCCCAAGCCGCAGGTGAGGCGCGGAGAGAAGCCCTGACCGCCGAACCGGTGGACTCCGGCTGGGCCCCTCCCTCCTGGGAGGGGCCCGGCCTGTACGCGCTTCCGGGCCAGGGTGACGGCGGCCACGACCGGCTCGCCCAGGAGCGCCGACTGCCCTCGCGCAGCGGTTCCTTCGCCGGCGGCACCGGCCCGTGGCTGGACCGCCTCGGCAGCCTGCGCAACCTCGTCCGGCAGGAGCTGGTCGCCCGGCAGCTCGCCGAGCAGCTGACCGGCCGCGCCGAACAGCGCGTCCTCGACATCGGCTGCGGCCAGGGCACCCAGGCCCTGCGGCTGGCGCGGGACGGCCACTACGTCACCGGGATCGACTCCGACCCGGTCGCGCTCGGCGTCGCCCAGGGGGCGCTCGCCCAGGAGCCGCCCGAGGTCCGCGGCCGGATGCAGCTGCTCAGCGGCGACGGCCACCAGTGCGGGCGCTGGTTCGGGCCGCGCAGCTTCGACGTGGTGCTCTGCCACGGCGTCCTGATGTACCTGCCGGACCCGGATCCGATGATCGCCTCGCTGGCCCGGCTGCTGGCCCCGGGCGGACTGCTCTCGCTGCTGGTCCGCAACCGTGACGCGCTGGCCCTGCGGCCCGCCGCCGCCGGGGACTGGCGGGCCGCCCTGCACGCCTTCGAGAGCGACCGCTACTACAACCGGCTCGGGCTGGCCGCCCGGGCCGACCGGCTCGCCGACCTCGCCGTCACCCTCTCCGAGGTGTCCGTGCCGCTGCGGCACTGGTACGGCGTGCGGGTCTTCACCGACAGCGCGCCCGACGACGCGGCGCCGCCGGTGGACGGCCGGCAGCTGGCCCAGCTGCTGGAGGCCGAGGAGCGGGCCGGCCGCACCGACCCGTACCGGCAGGTCGCCGCGCTGCTGCACGTCTTCGGGGCCAAGTAGCGGCCGCTCCCGAAGACGTGCGGGCGGGCTCAGGCCTCGTGCAGGCTCATCGAGTAGATCTCCCGGCCGTCGTCGAGCAGGACCGCGGTGTCCACGCCGTCCTCGGCCAGCTGCTTCCAGCTCTCCCCGATCCAGGTCTCGGCGTCACCCTGGCCGGCGAACTCCTCCTCCTGGCCGCCGCTCGGGGCCACCACGGTGCCGTCCGCCTTCTCGTACCGCCACGTCCAGACCATGCCCGGTTCCTCCCACTGACGACCTGTGCGCTGCCTGCTGCTGCGCGCACCTTAGCCTGCCCGGCCCGATCTTCCGTATGCCTGACCGGGGCCGCATTGTCGGCCGGGTCGCGGCTCCCCGCCCGGCCGGGCCGGGCCCGCGCGGGGCGGGGCGCCACCGCCTTGGCAGGATGGACGGCATGGCAGCCCACCCCGCACTCCCCCGCACCCTGCTCCTCGGCGGCGCCCGCTCCGGAAAGTCCACCAGGGCCGAGCAGTTGCTCGCCCGGTACCCGGACGTGCTGTACGTGGCCACCGGCGGCGCCCGCGACGGTGACACCGAGTGGGCCCAGCGGGTGGCGCTGCACCGCGACCGGCGGCCGGCGAGCTGGCGCACCGCCGAGACCTGCGACCTGGCGGCGGTCCTGGCCGACCCCGCCGACCCGGCGCCAGTGCTGATCGACTGTCTGGCGCTCTGGCTGACCGCGGTGATGGACGAGTGCGGCGCCTGGGACGACGCGGTCTGGGCGGACGGCGGCGAGGCGGCCGTCCAGCGGCGCTGCGAGGAGCTCGCCCGGGCCTGGGCGGCGACCCGGCGCCCGGTGGTCGCGGTGAGCAACGAGGTGGGCATGGGCGTCGTCCCGGCCACCGCCTCGGGCCGCCGGTTCCGCGACACCCTGGGCCGGCTGAACATGGCGGTGGCCGAAGCCTCGGAGCGTGTGCTGCTCGTCGTGGCGGGGCAGGTTCTGACGGTCAAGCCCGCCGCGGGCTGAACACCCGCGGCGTGTAGCCTTCCGATCGATGGACACGACCGTGGATCTCGATACGTTCTCCTCGCTCGTCGAGCGCCCCGACGAGAGCGCCCGGCGGGCCGCCGACGAGCGCTGGCAGGCGCTGGACCGCCCGCGCGGCGGCCTCGGCCGGCTGGAGGAGCTGGGCAGTTGGCTGTCGTCCGTACAGGGCCGCTCCCCGGTGCGGCCGCTGTCGGCGCCCAAGGTGCTGCTGTTCGCCGCCGACCACGGGGTGGCGGCCCTCGGGGTGTCCCGGCTGCCCGCGCAGGGCGGCACGGCCGCCCGGGTGCGGGCGGTGCTGGACGGCACCGCGCCGGTCGCCCTGCTCGCGCGGCGCTTCGGCGCCGAGGTGCGGGTGGTGGACGTCGCGGTGGACGCGGACCCCTCCGACTTCCCGGACGAGGTCGTCGCCCACCGGGTGCGGCGCGGCTCCGGCCGGGTCGACGTCGAGGACGCGCTGAGCCCCGAGGAGACGGTCAAGGCCTTCCGGGCCGGGATGGCCGTCGCCGACGAGGAGGCCGACGCCGGGACCGACCTGATCGTCCTGGGCGACCTCGGAGTCGGCGCGACCACCGTGGCGGCCGTCCTGGTCGGCGCGCTCTGCGGCACCGACGCGGCCGCGGTGACCGGGCGCGGCTCGGGCATCGACGACCGGGTGTGGATGGTCAAGTGCGCGACCGTCCGGGACTCGCTGCGGCGGGCCCGGCCGGTGCTGGGCGACCAGTTGGCGCTGCTCGGCGCCACCGGCGGTGCCGACTTCGCGGCGATCACCGGCTTCCTGCTGCAGGCCGCGGTCCGCAAGCTCCCGGTGCTGCTGGACGGTGTGGTCTCGGCGGCCTGCGCGCTGGTCGCGCAGCGGATCGCGTTCCGGGCGCCGGAGTGGTGGCGGGCCGGGCAGTCCACCGGCGAGCCGGCCCAGGCCAAGGCCTACGACCGGCTGACCCTGACGCCCCTGCAGGAGCAGGAGATCACCATGGGCGAGGGCGTCGGCGCGCTGATGGCGCTGCCGCTGCTGCAGGCCGCGGCGGACGCCCTGGCCGAGCACGCGCCCGCCCCGAGCACCCCGGCGGCCCCCAAGGAGCAGCCGAAGCTGCCCTCGGCCGCGGAGCTGCTCGGCCGGGTCTGACCGCCCCGGGGCCCGGACGGGGGCGGGTCGTCGCGGTGCGCGACGCACCACGGTACGGATGCGAGGAGCGGCGGGCCATGCAGGACGCTTCGGCACGGGAGCCGGCCCGGTGGGGTGAGGGGCTGCGGTTCGCGTTCGGCACGCTCTCCGTGCTGAGGGTGCGGGTCGAGCGGTGGGACCGCCCCACGGCGGGCCGGGCGATGACAGCGGCGCCGGTGGTCGGCCTGACGCTCGGGGCACTGGCCGCGGGCGCGGGAGCGCTGGTGGCCTGGCGCGCGGGCGGGCCGCTCGGCGCGGTGACCGCCGTCGGCGTGCTGGCCGCGCTGACCCGGGGCCTGCATCTGGACGGCCTGGCCGACGTCGCCGACGGCCTGGGCAGCGGCAAACCGGCCGAGGACGCCCTGCGCATCATGAAGCAGTCCGACATCGGGCCGTTCGGCGTACTGACCCTGGTGCTGGTGCTGCTGGCCCAGATCGCCGCACTGGCCGGCCGGTTCGACGCGTCGCCGGCCGGCGGCGCGCTCGCGGTGCTCGCCTCGGCGACGGCCGCGCGGTGCGCACTCGGCTGGGGCTGCCTGCGCCCGGTGCCGGCCGCCCGGCCGGGCGGGCTCGGCGCGATGGTGGCCGGCACCGTGCCGCCGGCCGCGGCGGTGGCGGCGACGGCCGGCTCGGCGCTGCTGCTGGCCGCCCTCGGCCTGCTCGACGGCTCGTCAGTCCTGCGGCTGCCGCTGGCCGTTGCGGTCGGCCTCGGCTGCTCCTGGCTGCTGCTGCGGCGCTGCGTACGCCGGTTCGACGGCATCACCGGGGACGTCCTCGGCGCGATGGCGGAGACCGCCGCGACCGGCACCCTGGTCACCCTCGCGCTGATGGGCTGAGACCCGCCGCCGGCCCCCGCTCCCGGCGTTGGGACACCGGCGGCGCGTGATCCCAGCATGCGGACTACCATGCGTGGAGCACCGCAGCCCTGCACCGTCGCAGGTCCGGCCCGGCCGACGCGCGTCGAGGAGCCGGGGCTTCTGGTGTGTGCGGCCGCCGTGACCGGTGGACGCACGCGCCAGGGGCCCCGGACCCGGCCCGCTCCGGCGGGACGGCCCGCAGTGGCGGCCCCGGGCTGCGCCGGTGCGGCAGCCGTGCCGTGACCGGTGCCGTGGACCGCGATAGAACAGGACGCATTACGTGACTGCATTGTCTGTGAGCACCTCCTCCGCCGCCTCGCTGCGCGCGGACGCCGTGGTGATCGGTGTGGCGAAGGGCCCGAAGGGCATCGTGCTGGCGCCGGGCGCCGAGGCCGTGAGCGAGGCGTTCGAGGGCAAGCTGGCCGAGGTCCTCACCACCCTGGGCGCGACCGGCGCCGAGGGCGAGGCCGTCAAGGTCCCCTCCCCCGCCGGCCTGAAGGCCGCGCTCGTGCTCGCGGTCGGCCTGGGCGAGGCCGCCGACGCCGGCTACGGCCTGGAGACGCTGCGCCGCGCCGCCGGTGTCGCCGCCCGCACCCTGGGCGGCAGCAAGAAGGCCGCGCTGGCCCTGCCGGCCGAGTCCGCCGACGAGGTCGAGGCGGTCGCGCTGGGCGGCCTGCTCGGCGCCTACTCCTTCGGCACCTACAAGGGCAACGGCAGCGCCAAGGAGCCGGTCGGCGAGCTCGTGCTGCTGACCGTCCGCAAGGGCAGCAAGGACGCCAAGGCCGCCGTCGAGCGCGCCGTCGTCCTCGGCGAGGAGATGAACCGCGCCCGCGACCTGGTCAACACCGCGCCGAACGACCTGAACCCCAAGGGCTTCGCCGCGATCGCCCAGGCGGCCGGCAAGGAGCACGGCCTCAAGGTCGAGGTGCTGGACGAGAAGGCGCTGCTCAAGGGCGGCTTCGGCGGCCTGCTCGGCGTCGGCAACGGCTCGGCCAACCCGCCGCGGCTGGTGAAGGTGGCCTACACCCACCCGAAGGCCAAGGCGAGCCTGGCGTTCGTCGGCAAGGGCATCACCTACGACTCGGGCGGCATCTCGCTGAAGCCGGCCGGCCACAACGAGACCATGAAGTGCGACATGGCCGGCGCGGCCGCGGTGTTCGCCGCCGTCGTCTCCGCCAAGCGCCTGGGCCTCGCCGTCAACGTCACCGCCTGGCTGGCGCTGGCCGAGAACATGCCGTCGGGCACCGCCACCCGCCCGGGTGACGTGCTGCGCATGTACGGCGGCAAGACCGTCGAGGTGCTGAACACCGACGCCGAGGGCCGCCTGGTGCTGGCCGACGCCATCGTGCGCGCCGGCGAGGAGAACCCGGACGTGATCGTTGACGTGGCGACGCTGACCGGCGCGATGATGCTGGCGCTGGGCAGCCGCACCTTCGGCGTGATGGCCAACAACGACGAGCTGCGCGAGACCCTGCACACCGTCGCGGGCGAGGCCGGCGAGCAGTCCTGGCCGATGCCGCTGCCGGCCGAGCTGCGCAAGGGCATGACCGAGTCGACCATCGCCGACCTGGCCAACATGGGCGAGCGGATGGGCGGCGGCCTGGTGGCCGGCCTGTTCCTCAAGGAGTTCGTGGCCGAGGGCATCGACTGGGCCCACCTGGACATCGCCGGCCCCGCCTTCCACGAGGGCGCGCCGTTCGGCTACACCCCCAAGGGCGGCACCGCGAGCGCGGTGCGCACCCTGGTCCGCTTCGCCGAGCGGACCGCGGCGGGCGACAAGGCCTGATCCGGGGTTCGGATGGACGGGGTCCCGCGCACTCGCGCCGGACCCCGTCCGCGTTCCCGGGCCCGGCCCGCCCCCGGCGGGTGCCCGCCCGCGGCGCTGTTACCTGCGAGTAGAAGGCGGGAGCGCGTCCGCACCTCTGTTCGCTGCGGGCGAAACTTTGTTCCACAGTGCGGAACCGGGGGCGGGCCGGACCGCGCCAAAGGCTGCTCCCGCCGCTGTCAAGCCCGCATTGAGCTGCGATGATGCCCTTCGGTCGGGGCTGTTCCCGCCCCTGTGACCACCCTTTGGGACGCCCCTGGGGTGGACCCGGACATCAGCTGCCGTGAACAAGTGCGAAGATGTATTTCCGGCACGACTGGGCGCCCCACAAAGGCTTCCGACCCACCGGACCGCGACCGGCCCGGCGACCCACCCCATTGCATGGAGGACGTGACGTGGCGAACGACGCCAGCACCGTTTTCGACGTAGTCATTCTCGGAGGCGGAAGCGGCGGTTACGCCGCGGCGCTCCGCGCCGCTCAGCTGGGTCTGAGCGTCGCCCTGGTCGAGAAGGGTGAGCTGGGCGGCACCTGCCTGCACCGCGGCTGCATCCCGACCAAGGCACTGCTGCACGCCGCCGAGATCGCGGACGAGACGAAGGAGGCCGCCGAGTTCGGCGTTCTGGCCACCTTCCAGGGCATCGACATCAACGGCGTCCACAAGTACAAGGACGACGTCATCGCCGGCCTGTACAAGGGCCTGCAGGGCCTGGTCGCCTCCCGCAAGGTGACCTTCATCCAGGGCGAGGGCAAGCTCTCCTCGCAGACCTCGGTGGACGTCAACGGCCAGCGCGTCGAGGGCCGCCACATCGTCCTCGCCACCGGCTCCGTGCCGAAGTCGCTGCCGGGCCTGACCATCGACGGCGACCGCGTGATCTCCTCGGACCACGCCCTCAAGCTCGACCGCATCCCGAAGTCCGCCGTGATCCTCGGCGGCGGCGTGATCGGCGTCGAGTTCGCCTCGGTCTGGAAGTCCTTCGGCGTCGACGTCACGATCGTCGAGGCGCTGCCGCACCTGGTCCCGCTGGAGGACGAGAACTCCTCCAAGCTGCTGGAGCGCGCGTTCCGCAAGCGCGGCATCAAGTTCGAGCTGAAGGCCCGCTTCTCCGGTGTCGAGTACACCGAGACCGGCGTGCGCGTCTCCACCGAGAACGGCAAGCAGATCGACGCCGACCTGCTGCTCGTGGCCATCGGCCGCGGCCCGGTCTCGGCCGGCCTCGGCTACGAGGAGAACGGCGTCGCGATGGACCGCGGCTACGTGCTCGTCGACGAGTACATGCGCACCAACGTGCCCACCATCTCCGCCGTCGGCGACCTCGTCCCGACCCTGCAGCTGGCCCACGTCGGCTTCGCCGAGGGCATCCTGGTCGCCGAGCGCGTGGCCGGCCTCAAGGCCGTGCCGATCGACTACGACGGCGTCCCCCGCGTGACCTACTCCAACCCCGAGGTGGCCTCCGTCGGCATCTCCGAGGCCAAGGCCGTCGAGCTGTACGGCAAGGAGAAGGTCGTCACCCTCAAGTACAACCTGGCCGGCAACGGCAAGAGCAAGATCCTGAAGACCGCCGGCGAGATCAAGCTCGTCCAGGTCAAGGACGGCGCCGTGGTCGGCGTCCACATGGTCGGCGCCCGGATGGGCGAGCAGGTCGGCGAGGCGCAGCTGATCTACAACTGGGAGGCTCTGCCGGCCGAGGTCGCGCAGCTCATCCACGCCCACCCGACCCAGTCCGAGGCCCTGGGCGAGGCGCACCTGGCGCTGGCCGGCAAGCCGCTGCACGCGCACGACTGATCACGCCCAACTCCCCCCATTCCAGTACGCAAGACTTGATAGGAGTCGCTGAAACCATGGCGGTCTCAGTAACACTGCCCGCGCTGGGCGAGAGCGTTTCCGAGGGCACCGTCACCCGTTGGCTGAAGGCCGAGGGTGAGCGTGTGGAGGTCGACGAGCCGCTGCTCGAGGTCTCCACCGACAAGGTCGACACCGAGATCCCGGCCCCGGCCTCGGGCATCCTGGCCTCGATCAAGGTCGGCGAGGACGAGACCGTCGAGGTCGGCGCCGAGCTGGCGGTCATCGACGACGGCTCCGGCGCGCCGGTCCCCGCCGCGGCCCCGGCCGCCGAGGCCGCTCCGGCCGCCGCCCCGGCCCCGGTCGCGGAGGCGCCCGCCGCCCCGGCCCCGGCCCCGGCCGCCGAGGCTCCGGCTCCGGCCGCCCCGGCCGCCGCGCCGGCCGCCGACGCCACCCCGGTGCTGCTCCCCGCGCTGGGCGAGTCGGTCACCGAGGGCACCGTCACCCGCTGGCTGAAGGCCGAGGGTGAGACGGTCGAGGTCGACGAGCCGCTGCTCGAGGTCTCCACCGACAAGGTCGACACCGAGATCCCGTCGCCGGTCGCCGGTGTCGTGGTGAAGATCCTGGTCGGCGAGGACGAGACCGCCGAGGTCGGCGCCCAGCTCGCGCTGATCGGCGCCCCGGGCGCGGCCCCGGCCGCTCCGGCTCCGGCTGCCGCTCCGGCTCCGGCCGCCGCCCCCGCTCCGGCCGCCGCCCCCGCCCCCGCCCCGGCTCCGGCCCCGGCTCCGGCCGCCCCGGTGGCCCCGCCGGCCCCCGTCGCCGCCCCGGCTCCGGCTGCCCCGGTCGCCCCGGCTCCGGCCGCGCCGGCCGCTCCGGCCGCCGCCGCGCCGGCCGCCGACAGCGGTGACGCCTACGTCACCCCGCTGGTGCGCAAGCTCGCCGCCGAGCAGGGCGTCGCCCTGGCCTCCGTCACCGGCACCGGTGTCGGCGGCCGCATCCGCAAGCAGGACGTCATCGCCGCTGCCGAGGCCGCGAAGGCCGTTCCGGCCCCCGCCGCTGCCGCCCCGGCCGCCGCGCCGAAGGCCGCCGCCGCGCCGTCCCCGCTGCGTGGCCAGACGGTCAAGATGACCCGCATCCGCAAGGCCATCGGCGACAACATGCTGAAGGCCCTGCACGAGCAGGCCCAGCTGACCAGCGTCGTCGAGGTGGACGTCACCAAGGTCATCTCGCTGCGCGGCAAGGCCAAGGACGCCTTCCTCGCCCGCGAGGGCGTGAAGCTGTCCCCGATGCCGTTCTTCGTCAAGGCCGCCGCCCAGGCGCTGAAGAGCCACCCGGTGATCAACGCCCGCATCAACGAGGCCGAGGGCACCGTCACCTACTTCGACGCCGAGAACATCGGGATCGCGGTGGACTCCGAGAAGGGTCTGATGACCCCGGTCATCAAGGGTGCGGGCGACCTCAACATCGCCGGCATCTCGAAGAAGACCGCGGAGCTGGCCGGCAAGGTCCGCGGCAACAAGATCACTCCGGACGAGCTGTCCGGCGCGACCTTCACCATCAGCAACACCGGTTCGCGCGGTGCGCTGTTCGACACCGTCATCGTGCCGCCGAACCAGGTCGCCATCCTGGGCATCGGCGCGACGGTCAAGCGCCCGGTCGTCATCGAGGCCGACGGCGGCACCGCCATCGGCATCCGTGACATGACCTACCTGTCGCTCTCCTACGACCACCGCCTGGTGGACGGCGCCGACGCCGCCCGCTTCCTGGTGGCCGTCAAGGAGATCCTGGAGGCCGGCGAGTTCGAGGTCGAGCTCGGCCTCTGAGCCGGCCGCCACGGCAGCCCACGCAGTACGGAACCCCGCGTCGTCCCCGGACGGCGCGGGGTTCCGCGTTGGCGCCCGGCCGCCCGGCACCGGCCTCGGTACCCGTACTCCCCCGGCGCGGCCCGCGTTTCGCCGGGCCCATCGCATGCGATCGCGCGGGCGAACAGGGATGCTGGAGCGGTGATGGACGAGACCGACTTCTGGCAGATCATCGACGACACCCGGGAGGACGCCGACGGCGACCCCGACGAGCAGGCGGAACGGCTGGTGGAACGGCTCGTCCAACTGACCCCGGACGACGTCATCGACTTCGCGCGGCTCTTCGAGGCCCGGTTCCAGCGCGCCTACCGGACCGACCTGTGGGGCGCGGCCCACCTGCTGCTGGACGGCGCCTCCGAGGACACCTTCGACTACTTCCGCTGCTGGCTGATCGGCCAGGGGCGGGAGGTGTTCGAGGGCGGCCTGCACGAGCCGGACGATCTGGCCGACCTGCTCCCGGAGTTCGACGAGGAGGAGGACGGCGAGGCCGAGGACCTGGGCTACGCGGCCGACGAGGCGTACGAGCAGTTGACCGGGCTGCCGCTGCCCGAGGTGGGCGACCGGCAGCCCGCGCGGCCGGCCGGCGCCGCGCTGGACTTCGAGGACCCGGACACGATGGCGAAACGGTTCCCCAAGCTCTGGGAGCGGTACGGGGACTGACCCGGGAGCGGTACCGGGAGCGGCCCGGCGAAGGGTCCGGCCCGGCGGGAGGTCCGGCCCGGTGGCGGCCGGAGCGGGTGCCCGAGCGGGTGGCTCGGACACCCGCTCGGGGTGCCGGTGGCGTCGGACGCCCGGGCTCAGGTGCCGGAGCCGGAGCCGCTGCCGTCCTGCTTGATGCCCTTGAGGATCTGGTCGAGCACGGTGGGATCGGGTGCGCCCGCGGCGTCGTCGACCCCGCCCTCGAAGGCCACGAAGCCACCGCCCTTGGCCGGGACGGCCGCCAGCAGGATGTAGCCCTTGGTGCCGTCCGAGGTGGTGATGTGCCACCGCACCGCGTAGCCGGAGACGCCCGCCACGGTGGTGTTGGCGGAGCCCGCGTCGGTGTGCGAGGTGATCCCGGTGAAGATCGCCGCCGCGTAGGTGGGCATCGCCGCCTCCGCCGCCGCCCGGGCCGAGGCTCCCGAGATGGTGTCCTTCTCCACCGAGAACTGGCCCCTGATGCAGGAGCCGCCGCTCGGGCAGGTGTAGCGGCCGCTGCCCAGGAAGACCGTCGAGTGCGTGGTGTCGGTCTGCGAGTCCCAGCCCTGGAAGATCGGCACCGTGATGGAGTGCTGGGCGTCCGCGGCGGTGTCCTTGACCACCGGCACCGGCGGCAGGCTGGGGGCCGGCGTGGGCGTGGGCGCGGGTGTGCGCGTGGTCGGGCCGGGGCTCGGCGTCCGGCTCGGGGTGTCGGTGACGGTGACCGTCGGCACCGGCTCCGGGTCGGCCTTGGGATCGCCGCCGCTGTTGAGGGCGATCGCGGCGACCACGCCGACCACGGCCAGCACGCCGACCACGATCCCCACGACCGCGCCCGGCTTCATCCGGCCGGGCGGCGGCGGCGACGGCGGATAGCCGCCCTGCGGGTAGCCGTAGGCCTGCTGGTCCGGCGTCGGGTAGCCGTAGCCGGGCGTGCCCTGCTGGGGCGCGCCGTAGCCGTACGCGGGCGGCGGGGAGACGGGGGCGGGCTGCTGCGGGGTCTGCCAGGAGACCTGGGTCGGGGCGTCGGCGAGCCCGCCGCCGCCCGCCTGGAGAGGGCGGACGTCGCTGGTCCAGGCGTTGCCGTCCCACCAGCGCTCATGACCGGGCGTGCCGTCCGCACCCGGTACCGGGTACCACCCGGGAGGCGTCGAGTTGCTCACGGCCGTACGGTACCCGGCGCGGCACTGCTCCAGACAGGTTGGGTTTGTCACGAGTCTGCACCACCCCGGGGACCCTGATCTGACGTCCCGTCAGCGACTCGGGCCCCGGGAGGCGGCACGCGACCCACCCGCCGCGCCGGAGGGGGCGACGGGCGACCCGCCAGGCGCGGGAGGGCGGAGCGCGGGGTCAGCCGGAGCGCGGGGTCAGCCGAGCGGCGCGCGGGGTCACCCCAGCAGTGAACGGGCCATCCAGATGTCGTCCACGTACCGGCCGTCGATCAGGAACTCCTCGGCGAGCGAACCCTCGACCACGAAGCCGCAGGCCTCGTAGAGGCGGCGGGCCGGGGCGTTGTGCCCGAGCACCCGCAGGGTGATCCGGCGCGCCCCCTGCTCCGCGGCGGCCGCACAGCCCGCCTCCACCAGCGCCCGGCCGACGCCCCGGCCGCGGGCCCCGGCGGAGACCGCCAGCCCCTGGATCTGCCGCACGTGCCCGTTACTGGCCAGCGGGGTGGGCGGAACCACCCGGATGTAGCCGACGATCCGGCCGCCCAGCAGGGCGAGCAGGAACTGGTCCGGGGTGTGGCGCTCGTCGAACACGGTGTCCCCCTCGGCCGGCTGCGGGGCGACGTCGCTCTGCCAGGACCAGGCGGCCCGGTTGAGCGCGGAGAGTTCCTTCTCGTCCTCGGTCTGCGCGGGACGGATGATCAGATCTTCGGCGTGCATGCGCGCCATGCTAGTCAGCCGCGCCCGGGGTGGATACGGAGTTCCGGCCGCCGGAAACTGCGAGGATGGGCCCATGCGCATCGCGGTCACAGGATCCACGGGATTGATCGGCTCGACACTCGTCCGCTCGCTGCTGGCCGACGGCCACGAGGTGGTCCGGCTGGTCCGGCACCGCTCCAGAACCGGTCCGCGGCCGGACGGGACGACGGCGATCGGCTGGAACCCGCTGCTGGGCCAGGTGGACCGGGCCGGGCTGGCCGGCGTCGAGGCGGTGGTGCACCTGGCGGGCGCCGGGGTCGGCGACCGCCGCTGGACCGACGCGTACAAGCGCGAGATCCGGGAGAGCCGGGTGCTCGGCACCGAGACGCTGGCCGTCGCGATGGCCGAACTCGACAAGCCGCCCCGGGTCTTCGTCAGCGCCTCGGCCGTCGGCTACTACGGCCAGACCGGCGACCGGGTGATCGACGAGGACTCGCCCGCCGGGGACGACTTCCTCGCCGAGGTCTGCGTCGAGTGGGAGGCCTCCGCGCGGCCCGCCGAACGGGCCGGGATCCGGGTGGTCCACCCGCGCACCGGGCTGGTGCTCTCGGCCGCGGGCGGGGCCGGCGACCGGCTCTTCCCGCTGTTCCGCCTGGGGCTCGGCGGGCGGCTCGGCGACGGCCGGCAGTACTGGAGCTTCATCTCACTGGCGGACGAGGTCGCCGCACTGCGGTTCCTGATCGACCGCGACGACCTGAGCGGCGCGTTCAACCTCAGCGCGCCGGAGCCGGTCACCAACGCCGAGCTGACGGCGGCGCTCGGCCGGGTGCTGAAGCGGCCGACGCCGTTCCCGGTGCCGGAGGCGGCGCTCAAGACGGTGCTGGGCGAGCTGGCCGTCGAGGTGACCGGCAGCCACCGGGTGGTACCGCGGCGGCTGCTGGAGGCCGGCTTCCGCTTCGAGCACCCGGACGTGGACTCGGCGGTGCGGGCGGCACTGTAGCGGCGGGGCGGCGTCGCGGCGGCTCCGCGAGTGGCGGAGCCGTCGCGGCGGTGCGGTGCGGTCGCGGTGGTGCCGTGCGGTCGCGGCGGTGCGGTGCGGTCGCGGTGGTGCCGTCGCCGCGGGGCGGCATGGCGGCGGCCGCTCCGGGCGGCCGCGGGGTGCGCGCGGAGCGGGCGCGTCCGGTAGGGCGCCTGCGGTAGGCCGAGTGGTCCGGGCGCGGATGCCCCGCCCGGGCCGCCCGCGTACGCCCGCTACGGCATCAGCCCTGGCCGGGGGCATATGCCGAGCGGGGGTCGGGCGGGGCTCCGGGAGGGGGCGCACGGGAGCACGAACCAGGCGCGCCGCACGCCCCTGGTGACGGTGCGCGCCCGTGGAGCCCGAACCGGACCACTTGCGGGCACCGTGTGTGACCGCGCCCCCACCGCATGCTGTCGAACCCTCCCCGGGACCCGGATAGGGCCCGGTGTGCTTGTCTGACGCTCGTACTGACTGGGCATCACACCGTCGGACCGTGTCCCGGCACCCCGCTGCCTGCGTCGGCCGAAGCTCCGGGACCAGGGAGGGAGCACGCCAGTGCCCACATACGACTTCACCCGCCGCACCCGCCGACAGTCCGATCCGGACGTCGTCGTGGTGGGGGCCGGACTCGCGGGCCTGGCCGCCGCCCGCGCGCTCACCGGCTACGGCCTGACCGTCCAGGTCCTGGAGGCCTCGGGCCGGATCGGCGGCCGGATGGCCACCCGCGAGCTGGACGGCTTCCGGCTCGACCACGGCAGCCAGTTGCTGAACACCGCGTACCCCGAGCTGAGCCGGGCGCTCGACCTGGACCGGCTCGGCCTGCACCCGCTCGCGCCCGGCGTGCTCGTGCACAGCGGGGGCCGCCGCTACCGCGCCGGGGACCCGCAGTTGACCGCCGCCCGCCAGGCGGCCTCGCGGGCCCCGCTGGGCAGTCCGCTGGACAAGGCCCGGCTGGGCAGCTGGCTCAGCCGGCTGGCCGCCACCCCGGCCGGCCGACTGCAGGCCCGGCCGGAGACCACCACCGCCCGCGCGCTCGGCGAACGCGGGCTCGCCCCGCGCACCGTCGACGGCTTCCTGCGGCCGCTGCTCGGCGCCCTGCTCAGCGATCCGGCCCTGGGCACCAGCAGCCGGATCGCCGACCTGGTGCTGCGCTGCTACGCGCGCGGCCGCCTCTGTCTGCCCGCCGACGGGATCGCGGCCGTCCCGGCCCAGGTGGCCGCCGCCCTGCCGGCCGACACCCTGCGGCCCGGCGTGCGGGTCACCTCGATCGCGGCCGACGGCGTGGAGACCGCCGACCACGGCCGGATCGGCGCCCAGGCCGTCGTGGTGGCGACCGACGCACGCTCGGCCGCCGCGCTACTGCCCGGGCTGCGGCTGCCGGACTTCCACCCCGTCACGACCTTCTACCACGCGGCCGACCGGGCGCCGATCGGCGAGGCCGTCCTGCTGCTGGACGGCGACCGGCCGAACGGCCACCCGCCGCTGGTCTCGCACTCCCTGGTGCTCAGCGAGCTGCACCACTCGTACGCCCCGCCCGGGCAGGCCCTGATCGCCAGCACCGTGCTGGGGCGGCGCTCCTTCGACTCCGGCGGGCCCGCCGCGCTCGAACCCGCGGTGCGGGCCCGGCTGGCGGAGCTGTACGGCGTCCCGACGAAGGGCTGGCAGTTCCTGAGCGTGCGCCACGTCCCGGACGCGGTGCCGGCCATGCCGCCGCCGCACAACAACCGCCGCCCGGTGCGCCTGCTGGCCGGGCTGTACGTCTGCGGCGACCACCGGGACACCAGCAGCGTCCAGGGCGCCCTGGTGTCGGGGCGGCGGGCGGCCCTGGCCGTGGCGCGGGACCTCGGGCTGCCGGTCTCCGCCCGGGAGGCGGAGGCGGCGGCGTAACACGCGGCCGCCGGGCTGCCGGGACGGCACGCCACGGCGTGCCAGTATGCCGATATGACCGCTAATCGGACGTTTTCCGTCCAGGACCCCGGGCCCCTCGCCCGGTGAGCGCCGACTGCCGGATCGACCCGCTCGCACTGATCCTGATCCCGGCCGCCGCCGTGGCCGCCCCGCTGCTGGCCGACCGGCTGCTGCGGTGGGTCGCCGTGCCCACGGTGGTGTTCGAGATCGTGCTCGGCGTCCTGATCGGCCCCGACGTCCTGGACTGGGCGCAGGTCGACGGGCTGGTCGACGCGCTCTCCGAGTTCGGACTGGCGATGCTGATGTTCCTGGCCGGTTACGAGATCGACTTCGCCAAGCTGCGCGGCGGCCCGCTGAAGCGGGCGGGCGCCGCGTGGCTGGTGTCCCTGGTGGTGGCCCTCGGCGTGGGCGCCATGGTCAACCGGGACCCGCTGAACGGCGCCTTCGCCGGGCTCGCGCTCACCACCACCGCGCTCGGCACCATCCTGCCGATCCTGCGCGACTCCGGGGAGCTGCCGACGCCGTTCGGCTCGCTGGTGATGGCCACCGGCGCGGTCGGCGAGTTCGGGCCGATCATCGCGGTCGCGATCCTGCTCAGCGGCAACAGCCCGGCCAGGACCGCCGTCATCCTGGCCGTCTTCGCGGTGATCACGACGGCCGCCGTCGGCTTCGCCCGGCGGCCCCGGCCGGACTGGGTGACCCGGCTGATCCGCCGCACCCTGCGCACCTCCGGCCAGTTCGCGATCCGCACGGTGATCCTGGTGCTGACCGCGATGGTGTCCGCCGCGGTCTGGCTCGACCTGGACATGCTGCTCGGCGCCTTCACCGCCGGGATCGTCTCCCATCTGCTGCTGACCGACGTGCCCGAGGCCACGGAGGAGGTCATCGAGGCCAAGCTGGAGGGCATCGGCTTCGGCTTCCTCGTGCCGGTGTTCTTCGTGGTCAGCGGGATGAAGTTCGACCTGGAGGCGCTGCTCCGGGACCCGGGCGGCCTGCTGCTCGTCCCGGTGTTCCTGCTGCTGCTCCTGGCCGTGCGCGGACTGCCGGCGGCCCTCCTCGCCCCGATCGGGCTGGGCCGCCACGACCGGGCGGCGCTCGGCCTGTACGGCGCGACCGCGCTGCCGCTGGTCGTGGTGATCACCACGATCGAGGTGGACGCCGGGCACCTGCCGTCCTCCACCGCGGCCGCGCTGGTCGGCGCGGGCATGCTCTCCGTCCTGGCCTTCCCGCTGCTCGCCCAGCGGCTGCGCGGGAGCGCCCGCCCACCGGCCGCCGGGGGCGACCGGCAGCGGGTCAACGCCGAGAGCTGGTAGCCGCCGCGGCGGGCCGGCCGCCGGGCCCGGCCGGGCGGCCCCGGCGCGGGCCGTCGTCAGATCACCCCCGCCTGGCGCGCCGTCTCCTCGAAGGCGCGGGCCACCGGACTGCCCCGGTAGGGGGTGAGCCGGCGGTGGAAGTCCCGGACGTACTCCAGCGAACGGGCCGAGCGCATCTCCCCGGCCGCCCGCAACGCGTCGGTGGCCATGGTGCACGCCTCGTCCAAGTCCCCCATGCCGAGCCGGGCGGTGGCCAGCACCATCCGGCAGAAGATCCGGCTGCGGGCGTAGGCGGGCGAGCGCAGCCGCAGGGACTTCTCGGCGTGCTGCGCCGCCGTCCGCCACTGCTGGAGGTCCCGGTAGCAGTGGGCGAACTCGTCGGAGAGCTGCGCTTCGTCGAAGTAGCGCGCCCAGGAGGGCAGTTCATCGCCGGCCCGGGCGCCGGCCAGGGCCCGCTCGGAGCGGACCAGGGCGGTGGTGCAGGAGCGGACGTCGCCCAGCAGGCCGTGGCCGCGCGCCTCGGCGGCGTGCAGCAGCGACTGCACGGTGGGCGGCACGGCGGTGCCCACGCCCTGCTGGGCGACCCGGGCCAGCTGGACCGCCTCCCGGCCGTGGCCCAGGTGGACGGCCTGCTGGCTCATCGTCACCAGGATGTAGCCGCCGAGCGCGCGGTCCCCGGCGGCCTGGGAGAGCCGCAGGGCCTGGACGAAGTAGCGCTGGGCCAGGCCGTGCGCGGCGATGTCGAAGGACGTCCAGCCGGCGAGCCTGGTCAGGTCGGCGACGGCCCCGAAGAGCGCCCGCCCGATCTGCTCGCCGTAGCGGCCGCGCAGCATCGGCTCGGCCTCGCTCTCCAGGTAGCGGACCAGCGCCTGGCGGGCGTGCCCGCCGCCGTAGGCGTGGTCCAGCGCGCGGAAGAGGTCCCCGACGGCGCGGATGGCGGCGATGTCGCCCCGGCCGACGCGCAGCGCGGGCCTCGGCTCGCGGGCCGGGTCGGTGTACGGCGGTTCGACGGCGGTCGGCGGCCGACGGCTCTGGGTCGGCACCCGGCCGAGCGCGGCGGCCGAGGCGGCCGGGGCCGGCGGTGCGCCGGCCCCGCCGCGGGCCGGGCGCGCGGGGGACGCTCCGGGCGCCGCAGCGCGCGCCTGGGGTGCGGACGGGCCGCCGGGCCCGGCCGGACCGCCGGGCGCCGGGGCGGCGGCGGTGTCCGGCCGGGGCAGCGTGGAGCCGTCCCGGGCGACCCGCTCGTCGGTGCGGCCGATCAGCCAGTCCCGGCTGGGGACGACCGGGCCGGCCGGGGTGAAGGCGATCCGGCGCAGCTCGGACTGCGGGCCGTTGTCCTTGCGCCACATGCTCGCCACGATGTCCACCGCCTCCTGCGGCGTCTCGGCGAACTCCAGGCCGGCGTAGACCGGGGCGCAGGCGTCCAGGCCGAGGTCCTGGGCGGTGAGGCGGCGGCCGAGCCGGCGGGTGAACACCTCGGCGATCAGCGCCGGGGTGGCCCCGCGCGGCTGCTGGCCGCGGAGCCAGCGGGTGACCGAGGTCTTGTCGTACCGCAGGTCCAGGCCGTGCTCCAGGCCGAGCTGGTCGACCCGGCGGGCCAGGCCGGCGTGCGAGAAGCCGGCCTCCTCGATCAGGGCGGCCAGCTGGCCGTTCTGCGGAGCCGGACCGGTGCTCACCGCGGCCGGTGGCGGGGCGGGCGCGGGTGCGACGGGCGCGTCCGCGGGCGCCGGGGCGCTCCGGTGCCGTGCGGTCGTGACCTGCGCGGGCAGCCGCATATCGTCGGCGGCCGGGGCCTCGGGGGCGTCCGGAAGGGCCCGGCCGACCGGACCTCGGTGCTGGTCGAGCGGGTCGAGCGGTCCGTACGCCGGGCTGTCGGTTGCAGGCCGTTGGGGCATAGTCAGTCAACACCTCTCGGACGCCGTACCGGCTCCACCAGCACTTCGGCTGCCTGTGGCGGCGCCCCCTGTCGGGAATCGGCGTGAATGTAGCGAGCATTCGGGCGCTATGGGCGGTTCTGACCGAGCAATCCTCCGAACGGGTGAAGCATCGGCGCCCATTGTGGGGAAGCCCGACCGGCACGGGTTTGGCCCGGGGCGGCCGAACCGCCGATCGGCCCTCGTAGCGGTGACCACCACAGGGCGCCCGGCCGCTGTGGTACGCCATCACATGGGAGCCGGGCCGACGACTTCCTACCGTTCTCGGCCATGGACACCACTTCAGCCCGCCCGCTCGAAGGCCGTACGGCCCTGGTCACCGGGGCCGCCTCGGGCATCGGCCGGGCCTGCGCCGAAGCCTTCGCGGAGGCCGGCGCCCGGGTCTACGTCGTCGACCTCGCGGCCGCCCCGGCCCGGGAGCTCGCCGCGCGGATCGGCGGCGTGGCGCACGTCGCCGACCTCGCCGACCCGGAGGCGGTGGAGGCGCTGCCGGACGACGCCGACATCGTGGTCAACAACGCCGGTCTCCAGCACGTCGCGCCCGTCCACGAGTTCCCGATCGAGCGCTTCACCCTGATCCAGCGGGTGATGGTCGAGGCCCCGTTCCGCATCCTGCGCCGCACCCTGCCCCACATGTACGCGCGGGGCTGGGGGCGGGTGGTCAACATCTCCTCCGTGCACGGCCTGCGGGCCAGCGCCTTCAAGTCGGGCTACGTGACGGCGAAGCACGCCCTGGAGGGTCTGAGCAAGACGGTCGCGCTGGAGGGCGCGCCCCACGGCGTCACCAGCAACTGCGTCAACCCGGGGTACGTGCGCACCCCGCTGGTGGAGCGGCAGATCGCCGACCAGGCGCTCGCGCACGGCATCCGCGAGGACGAGGTGGTGGAGCAGATCATGCTCGACCGACCCGCCGTCAAGCGGCTGATCGAACCCGTCGAGGTGGCGCAGCTGGCCCTCTGGCTCTGCTCCGCGCACGCCTCCTACATCACCGGCGCCAGCCTCCCCGTCGACGGCGGCTGGACGGCCCGCTGATGCCCCCGCACCCCACTCCCCCCTTCGAGGTGACCCCGCCCATGGCCAGTTCCCCCGCCGTCGCGAGACCAGGCTCCCCCCTCTGGAAGGTGGTCGGCGCCAGCCTCATCGGCACCACCATCGAGTGGTACGACTACTTCCTCTACGGCACGGCCGCGGCGCTCGTGTTCGGCAAGGTGTTCTTCCCGGCGAGCGATCCGCTGACCGGGACCCTGCTCGCCTTCCTCACCTACGCGATCGGCTTCGCCGCCCGGCCGCTGGGCGCGCTGGTCTTCGGGCACTTCGGCGACCGGGTAGGCCGCAAGCGGCTGCTGGTGGTGAGCCTGCTGCTGATGGGCGGCTCGACCACGCTGATCGGCCTGCTGCCGACGTACCACCAGATCGGCGCCGCCGCGCCGGTGCTGCTGACCGTGCTGCGGCTGGTGCAGGGCTTCGCGCTCGGCGGCGAGTGGGGCGGCGCGGTCCTGCTGGTCTCCGAGCACGGGGACGCGCGCAGGCGTGGCTTCTGGGCGTCCTGGCCGCAGGGCGGCGCCCCGGCGGGCAACCTGTTGGCGGCGGGCGTGCTGTCGCTGCTCACCACCGTGCAGTCGGACGCCACCTTCCTGTCCTGGGGCTGGCGGGTGCCGTTCCTGCTGTCGGCGCTGCTGGTGGCGGTCGGCATGTGGATCCGGCTGGCGGTGGACGAGTCGCCGCTGTTCCAGCAGGCGCTGGCGGCCGCCGAGGCCCGGAAGGCGGCCGGCCGGGCGGTGGAGCAGCCCCCGCTGGTGGCGGTGTTGCGCCACCACTGGCGGGAGGTGCTGGTGGCGATGGGCGCCCGGATGGCGGAGAACATCTCGTACTACGTGATGACCACCTTCGTGCTGGCCTACGCGGTGACCCAGGTGCACCTGCCGAAGCAGACCGCGCTGAACGCGGTGCTGATCGCCTCGGCGATCCAGTTCGCGCTGATCCCGGTGTTCGGGGCGCTCTCCGACCGGGTCGGGCGCAAGCCGGTGTACCTGGCGGGCGCGGTGGGCGTCGGGGTCTGGGCGTTCGTCTTCTTCGGGCTGGTGGACACCCGCTCGTTCGGCTCGCTGCTGCTGGCGGTGACCGTCGGGCTGGTCTTCCACAGCGCGATGTACGCACCGCAGGCGGCCTTCTTCTCCGAGATGTTCGCGACCCGGATGCGCTACTCGGGCGCCTCCATCGGCGCCCAGTTCGCCTCGGTGGCGGCCGGCGCCCCGGCCCCGCTGATCGCGACGGCGCTGCTGAAGGACTACGGCAGCTCGACGCCGATCGCGGTGTACGTCGCCGTCGCGGCGGTGATCACCGTCCTCGCGGTGCTCTGCGCCCGGGAGACCCGCGGCCGCGACCTGACCGAGGCCGACCCGGAGGCCGGTGCGCAGGACCGGGTGGCGGGTGCGCCGGAGAGCGCCGCCGTCACCAAGACCGCGCGGGCCTGACGGACCGGTGGCCGGCGCCCACGACCCCGTGCGCGCCGGTCACCCGCGCCGGCCACCCGCACCGGTCACCCGCACCGGCCACCCGCGCCCGCCGGGCCGAGCGGCTACGATCGCGCTTCCGTCCCTGGGGTAGCGACCCACTGCCGATTGGCGGCCGTACCGTGAACGACCACCGTCCCGAGACCGGCGCGGCGCCCGCGCTACGGCGGTTGCTCGACCTCCTGGCCTCCGGGGCCGCCACCGAGGACTTCGCCGAGGTGCTGGCCGACGCCCGCCGCCGGGGGGCGCCGGCCGCCGTGCTGAGCGCGATCGACGACGCCACCTGGCAGGCGCTGCGGGTGCACCGGACGCTGCGTCAGCACCGCCGCCGCGAGGCCGAGCTGACGGCGCTCTTCGACACCGCCGGGGACCTCGCCGCCTCCCGGGACCTGGACACCGTGCTCCAGGCGATCGTCCGCCGGGCCCGGCTGCTGCTCGGCACCGACACCGCCTATCTGACCCTCCCGGACGAGGCCGCCGGCGACACCTACATGCGGGTCACCGACGGCTCCGTCTCGGTGCTCTTCCAGACCCTGCGGCTGAGCCTGGGCGACGGCCTCGGCGGCCTGGTCGCCCAGACCGCCCGCCCGTACGCCACCCCCGACTACCGGACCGACGAGCGGTTCCACCACACCGGCACGATCGACGCGGGCGTGCTGGACGAGGGCCTGGTGGCGATCATCGGAGTGCCGCTGCTGCTCGGCGGCCGGGTGATCGGCGTGCTGTTCGCCGCGGACCGCGCCCCGCGCGCCTTCTCCCCCGACGAGGTCGCGCTGCTCTGCTCGCTGGCCGCGCACGCCGCGATCGCGCTGGACACCGCCAAGTCGCTGGCCGACACCCGGGCCGCGCTGGCCGGGCTGAACAGCGCCAACGAACTGATCCGGGCCCACGCCGCCGCCGTCCAGCGGGCCGAGCAGGGCCACGACCGGCTCACCGACCTGGTGCTGCGCGGCGCCGAGGTGCCGGACGTCGCCGCCGAGGTCGCCGCCCTGCTGGGCGGCGAGGTGGCGGTCCTGGACACCGAGGGCGACCCGCTGGCCGGCCGGGCCGGACCCGCCGAGGGGCTGGCCGGGGCCGTCGCCGCCTCCCGGGCCGAGGGCCGGTCGGTGCGGCACGGCGAGGACTGGGTCTGCGCCGTGCTGGCCGGCCAGGAGCCCCTGGGCACCCTCGTGCTGCGCGGGCGGCCGGGCCTGGAGGACGCCGACCGGCGGCTGTTCGAACGGGCCGCCGTGGTCACCGCGCTGCTCCTGCTGCTGCGCCGCTCGGTGGCCGAGACCGAGAACCGGGTCCGCGGCGAGCTGCTGGCCGACCTGCTGACCGCCCCCGACCGCGACCCGGTCGGCCTGACCGCGCGCGGGCGCCGGCTCGGCGTGGACCTCGGCCGCCCGCACCTGGTGCTGGTGGCGGAGCCGGCCGGCGCCCCCGGCGCCGCGGCGACCGACCGCGGCCGGCTGGCGGGCGCGGCGGGGCGCTACCTGTTCGGCTCGCGAGGCATCAGCGCGGAGCACGGCGAGGCCGTGGTCCTGCTGCTCCCGGAGGACGCGCCGACGGGCCCCGCGGGCACGGCGGGCCCGGCGTCCGCCCAGCAGGCGGCCGAGCTGGCCGCCGAGCGGCTGGCCCGGCTGGCCGGCTTCCCGGTCACCGTGGGCGTCGGCCGTCCCGCCGCCGGGCCGGTCGCGCTGGCCTCCTCGTACGCCGAGGGCCTGCGCTGCGTCCGGGCCCTGCGGGTGCTCGGCCGGGCCGGGGACGGCGCCTCGGCCCGCGACCTGGGCTTCCTCGGCGTGCTGCTCGGCGACGGCCACGACGTCGACGGCTTCGTCGGCGCGACCCTCGGCCCGCTTCTGGACTACGACGCCCGGCGCGGCACCGAACTGGTCCGCACCCTGCGCGCCTACTTCGACTGCGGCGGCAGCCTGACCCGGGCCAAGGACGAGCTGCACGTGCACGTGAACACCGTGGTGCAGCGGCTGGACCGGGTCGAGGCGCTGCTGGGCCCGGACTGGAACCGTCCCGAGCGCGCGCTGGAGCTCCAGCTGGCGCTGCGCCTCCAACTGCTCGCCGGCGCCTGAGCCGGGGTGTTCCCGGGGCCTTCCCGGGGCGCTCCCGGGGTCGCTGCGGGCGATTCGGGCCGGTCGTCCACCGCATTCGGGCACCTGAACGACCGGCCGGGGCTCGGGCGTACAGTGGCGAGGTTGGTCTCGAACGCCGGGCAAGGAGCAGCAGTGGCCACAGAGCGCGACGAGGTGGGCGCATGAGCGGGAACGTACGGTTCGTGCGCCTGGGCACCGGCGAAGGTGCCGTCCCCTACCAGGAGGCCTGGGAGGAGCAGCAGCGGCTGCACGCCCTGCGGGTCGCGGACGAGATCCCCGACACCGTGCTGCTGCTGGAGCACCCCCCGGTGTACACCATGGGCCGCCGCACCAACCCGGCCGACCTGCCGCTGGACGGCACGCCGGTGGTCGAGGTCAACCGGGGCGGCGAGATCACCTGGCACGGCCCCGGCCAGCTGGTCGGCTACCCGATCGTGAAGCTCCCCGAGCCGATGGACGTCGTCGCCTACGTGCGCCGGCTGGAGGAGGCCCTGATCCGGGCCTGCGGCGAGTTCGGCGTGGAGACCACCCGGATCGAGGGCCGCAGCGGGGTCTGGGTGCTCGGCGCCAGCATCCCGGACGCGGTGGTCGACCCGGCGCAGGTGGTGGACATCGGCAAGCTCACCCTGCGGATGGGCCTGCCGCTGGGCATCGACCCGCGGCTGGCCGGCCCCGAGTACGCGCCGTCCAACGCCGGGCAGCGCGGCGACGACCGCAAGCTCGCCGCGATCGGCGTCCGCGTCTCGCGCGGGGTGACGATGCACGGCTTCGCGCTGAACTGCAATCCGGACATGACCTGGTTCGACCGGATCGTGCCCTGTGGCATCCGGGACGCGGGCGTGGCCTCGCTCTCCGGTGAGCTGGGCCGCGACTTCGAAGTCGGCGAGGCGCTGTCCGTGGTCGAGAAGCGCTTGGCGGAGGTGTTCGCCGAGCTGCCGGAACCGGCACTCGGCCGCTGAGCCCGCTCCCGGGGGCCGACCGACCTCGCCACCCGGGAATCTACCGGCCGGTAGCACTGTTGCCCTGCGTTTGCGGGCCACGGGCCCGGCGAAGGCCGTACAAGCACAGGCGTACCCTGGGGGTACCCCGTCTAGTTCTAGGAGTCGCACGTGTCCGCTGTCGCACCCGACGGCAGGAAGCTGCTCCGCCTGGAGGTCCGCAACAGCGAGACCCCCATCGAGCGGAAGCCCGAGTGGATCAAGACCCGCGCGAAGATGGGGCCGGAGTACAACGCCCTCCAGTCGCTGGTGAAGAAGGAGGGGCTGCACACGGTCTGCCAGGAGGCCGGCTGCCCCAACATCTTCGAGTGCTGGGAGGACCGCGAGGCGACCTTCCTCATCGGCGGTGACCAGTGCACCCGCCGCTGCGACTTCTGCCAGATCGACACCGGCAAGCCCGCCGACTTCGACCGTGACGAGCCGCGCCGCGTCGCCGAGTCCATCGTGACCATGGACCTCAACTACGCCACCATCACCGGCGTCGCCCGCGACGACCTGGCGGACGGCGGCTCCTGGCTGTACGCCGAGACGGTGCGCCAGGTGCACGCGCTGACCGCCGGCCGCGAGAGCGGCCGCACCGGCGTCGAGCTGCTGATCCCCGACTTCAACGCCGTCCCGGAGCAGCTGGCCGAGGTCTTCTCGTCCCGCCCCGAGGTGCTGGCGCACAACGTCGAGACGGTGCCGCGGATCTTCAAGCGGATCCGCCCGGCGTTCCGCTACGAGCGTTCGCTGGACGTCATCACCCAGGCCCGCGCGGCCGGGCTGGTGACCAAGTCCAACCTGATCCTGGGCATGGGCGAGACCCGCGAGGAGGTCAGCCAGGCGCTGGCCGACCTGGTCGGCGCCGGCTGCGAGCTGATCACCATCACCCAGTACCTGCGCCCGTCGCTGCGCCACCACCCGGTCGAGCGCTGGGTGAAGCCGCACGAGTTCGTCGAGCTGCAGCAGGAGGCCGAGGAGCTCGGCTTCGCCGGGGTCATGTCCGGCCCGCTGGTGCGGTCCTCGTACCGCGCCGGGCGGCTGTACCGGCAGGCACTGGAGCACCGCGAGCGGACCGCGGCGGTCTGACCGCGTCCGGTCGTGTTCCGGCCGCGGGGCCGCGGTCCGGTCCGGCCGCCGTCCGGTGTGAGCCATCTGAGGGGCGGAGCTACGGCTCCGCCCCTTCGGGTTCACCGGGCTTTGACTGACGGGTCACGGGCTGGTAACACGGAGTGGTGAGGATGGAAGCGTTCGAATCATTTCCGCCACACGATCCACCCTGTGATCCACCACGAGATCCGCGACGAGATCCACGACAGGATCCGCCACAAGAGGAGCTGTTCGACATGCAGGTCGGCATCCGGTCGGTGGGCACCGCGCTGCGGCTGGCCGAGAGCGTGCTGCTCGCGGGCGGGCAGCGACAGGCCCGGCGCAACGCCTGGGCCGCGGTCTGCGAGAACCGCCGCTACGCGGCGGACCGCGAGCGCGACACGGTGCCGGGAGGCCCCGTGGTGGAGTCCGCGCGCCGTTAGGGCCCCTCCGGCGCCGCCTCCTCGCGACCACTGTGCGCGACCGTCCCGGGGCACCCGGGTCACGGTTCGGTGCGAACGGGTACCCGGGCTTGGTTATCCCGTACCGACGGCACGTACCATGAGCGTTATGGCGAGGGAAACATCCGAGAACCCCGGGCGACTGAAGCAGATCCGCCTGGCATACACCATGACCAAGAAGGTCGACACCAAGATCGGCCTGATCATCGCCGGCGTCGGCCTGCTGACCTTCGGCGTGTTCCTCGCCATCGGCTTCGCGATCGACCACCCGATCTATCTGGGCATCCTGGGCTTCATCGTGGCTTTCCTGGCCATGGCGATCGTCTTCGGGCGCCGGGCCGAGCGCGCGGCGTTCGGGCAGATGGAAGGGCAGCCGGGGGCCGTGGCGGCGGTGCTGAACAACATCAAGCGAGGCTGGAGCGCGAGCTCCACCCCGGTGGCGGTCACCCGTAACCAGGACGCGGTCTACCGCGCCGTGGGCCGGGCCGGCATCGCGCTGATCGGCGAGGGCAACCCGAACCGGGTCCGCCAGCTGCTGGCGTCCGAGAAGAAGAAGATGGCCCGGGTCGTCGGCGACGTACCGGTGCACGACATCGTGGTGGGCACCGGCGAGGGCGAGATCCCGCTCAAGAAGCTGCAGGTCCACCTGATGCGACTGCCCCGCGCGATCACGCCCGCCCAGGTCACCGAGACCAACGACCGCCTCCGCGCGCTGGGCGACCTGCTCTCCAAGGCGCCGATCCCCAAGGGCCCGATGCCCAAGGGCGCCCGGATGCCCAAGGGCGGCCAGGTCCGCTGACCCCTCCCCCATCGACGCGAACGGCCCCGCCGCGGAATCTCCGCGTCGGGGCCGTTCGTCGTTCCGGGGGGGTGCCGTGGGGCGGCGTCCGCTAGATGCGGACCTCGACCGTGCCGACCGCCTTGTCGTGCAGGCCGCGGGTGTCGCGGTCCCACACCAGGGCCGGCACCACCAGGCAGAGCAGCAGGGTGCGCAGCAGCACCTGCGGGATGGTCGCGCGGCGGCCGTCCAGGCGGACCACCCGCAGGCCGAACAGCCGCTTGCCGACGGTCGTGCCCGTGGTGGCGAGCAGCAGCACGGTGACGGCGAAGAACAGCGGGGTGGTCCACAGGTTCGCCGAGGCCGGCGAGCCCTTGCCCAGCAGCCCGTAGGCGACCAGGGCGATCAGCCAGCCGTCGACGAACAGCGCGCCCAGGCGCCGGCCCGGGCCGCCGATCGAGCCGGTGCCCTCCTTGGGCAGTCCGAGGCGCTCACCGCGGTGGCCGAAGTCGGCACCCATCTTCTCGGCGGCCGCCTTCGGGCCGTCGATCCACGATCCCAACGCTTCTCTGGTGTCCACGAATCCACACTAACCGGGCGGACGGTGCGGCTCGGCACCGGCTCCCCCGGAGGGTGAATCGCGTCTCCCGGGGCTTTCCAAGTGGTCCAGACCACTCGTGGGGCGCGATCCGGGCCGGCGAAGCGTTTTGCCCCGGAGCGTACGACTTTGCCGCCCGCCCGGGGGCGGCGGTTAACATTCAGGAAACGAGCGGGTCACCGGTCGGAAACGGCCTGTTCCTAGGGTGAGCCCCATTCGCACGCCGAGGAGGATGGATGTTCAACAACGCCGCCGAAGTGAAGCAGTTCATTCAGGACAACGATGTGAAGTTCATCGACGTCCGGTTCTGCGATCTCCCGGGCGTCATGCAGCACTTCTCCGTGCCCGCGGCGACCTTCGACCCGTCCGAGACCCTGATGTTCGACGGCTCGTCGATCCGCGGCTTCCAGGCCATCCACGAGTCCGACATGGCACTCGTCCCGGACCTGGCCACGGCCCGCCTCGACCCCTTCCGCAGGGACAAGCACCTCAACATCAACTTCTTCATCCAGGACCCGGTCACCGGCGAGGCGTACAGCCGTGACCCGCGCAACGTCGCGAAGAAGGCCGAGGCGTACCTCGCCTCCTCCGGCATCGCCGACACCGCGTTCTTCGGCCCCGAGGCCGAGTTCTACGTCTTCGACTCGGTGCGCTTCGACACCAGCGCCAACGCGTCGTACTACCACATCGACTCCGAGGCCGGCGCCTGGAACAGCGGCTCCGCCGAGGGCGACGTGCGCGGCTACAAGGTCAAGTACAAGGGCGGCTACTTCCCGATCCCGCCCGTCGACCACTTCGCCGACCTGCGCGCCGAGATGTCGCTGGAACTGGCCGCGGCCGGGCTGGAGGTCGAGCGCCAGCACCACGAGGTCGGCACGGCCGGCCAGGCGGAGATCAACTACAAGTTCAACACGCTGCTGCACGCCGCCGACGACCTGATGCTGTTCAAGTACATCATCAAGAACGTCGCGTGGCGCAACGGCAAGACCGCCACCTTCATGCCGAAGCCGATCTTCGGCGACAACGGCTCGGGCATGCACGTCCACCAGTCGCTGTGGACGGAGGGCTCGCCGCTCTTCTACGACGAGCAGGGCTACGCCGGCCTGTCCGACACCGCCCGTTACTACATCGGCGGCCTGCTGAAGCACGCCCCCTCGCTGCTCGCCTTCACCAACCCGTCGGTGAACTCCTACCACCGGCTGGTGCCCGGCTTCGAGGCCCCGGTCAATCTGGTCTACTCGCAGCGCAACCGCTCGGCGGCGATCCGGATCCCGATCACCGGCTCCAACGCCAAGGCCAAGCGCATCGAGTTCCGCGCGCCGGACCCGTCGTCCAACCCCTACCTCGCGTTCGCCGCGATGCTGATGGCCGGCCTCGACGGCATCAAGAACAAGATCGAGCCGCTGCAGCCGGTCGACAAGGACCTGTACGAGCTGGCCCCCGAGGAGCACGCCAACGTGCCGCAGGTGCCGTCCTCGCTCCCGGCCGTCCTGGAGGCCCTGGAGGCCGACCACGAGTACCTGCTCGCGGGCAACGTCTTCACGCCCGACCTGATCGAGACCTGGATCGACTTCAAGCGCACCAACGAGATCGCCCCGATCGCCCTCCGCCCCCACCCCCACGAGTTCGAGCTGTACTACGACCTCTAGAAGGCCCTCGCCGCACGGCGGTTCGGCCTCGCACCGTGCCCTGGGGGTCAGCGTTTCGCTGACCCCCAGGGCACGGTGCGTTCCGGGCTCGGCGGGGTCAGCGGATGGTGACGGGGAGGGTGTCGAAGCCGCGGAGGACGAGGCGGTCGCGGCGGGTGGGGACGCCTCCGGGGGCGAGTCGCTGGAAGCGGTCGAGGAGCGCCGGCACGGCGAGCTCGGCCTCCAGCCGGGCCAGCTGGGAGCCGAGGCAGAAGTGCGCGCCGCCGCCGAAGCTGAGCGGCTGGCTGTCCGTCCGGGTGGGGTCGAAGAGTTCCGGGCGGTGGTAGCGGGCCGGGTCGTGGTTGGCCGCGGCCAGCAGGACCAGCACCACCGTGCCGGGCGGCGTCGGCACACCGGCCACGTCGAGCCCGGCGGCCAGCGCGATGCGGGTGGTGAGCTGGACCGGCGAGTCGTGGCGCAGCACCTCGTCGGTGAACCGCGCCGGGGCGAGCGCGCCGGTGCGCAGCCCCGCCATCGCGCGCGGGTGCCGGAAGAGCAGCGAGAGCCCGTTGCCGAGCAGGTTGGTGGTGGTCTCGAAGCCGGCCACCAGCAGCAGCACCAGGTTGGCCAGCAGCTCGCGGCCGGAGATCCGCTCCGGGGCCTCGACGGCGATCCGGGCGAGGTCGCTGACCAGGTCGTCCTGGGGACGGGCCAGGCGCTCGGCGGCGAGCGCGGCGAAGTAACCGGACAGCTCGTCGGCGGCGGCGTCGGCGACGGCCAGCTCGGCGAGGTCCTGGACCAGCTCCAAGGCGACGGTCAGGTCTCCCGCGAGGGCCCGGAACCGGTAGCGGTCCGGCTCCGGGACGCCGAGGAGTTCGCAGATGACCTCGACCGGCAGCCGGAACGCGAAAGCGTCCATGAAGTCGACCGGCGAGCCGTCCGCGCCCTGCTCCGCCATCGCGTCCAGCAGCCGGCCGACCGCGGCCTCTACGGCCGGCCGCAGCGCCGCCACCCGGCGGGCGTTGAAGGCCGAGGCGATCAGCGAGCGGACCCGGGCGTGGTCGGGCGCGTTGCGCTGCAGGATCGAGCGGCCGAGCAGGGTCACCGACGAGTGCCGGGCCACCTCGGCGTTCGCCTCCGCCAGCAGCTCGATGTCCTCCAGCCCGAAGCCGGGGTCGCGCAGCACCCGGTTGGCCGCGGCGTGGCCGGCCACCAGGACCGTACCGGGCCCGGCCGGCACGGCGGGGCCCAGCTCGTGCAGCCGCGCGTACAGCGGGTACGGGTCCGCCATGCCCCTGTCGGCCGTCAGCCGCTCGATGATCGACGCGCCGTCCACCCGGTGCTCCCCTCCCGCGATCCGCTGCCGAGACCGCGTTGCCGGGGCCTCGCTGCCGGTTCGTAAACCGCCGGTGGACGCACGGTAGTTCCCGGGAGCCCGGGTTCACCCGGCCGGGGACCGGCAGTCGGTACCCTGGCGGCATGGAGATCTGGATCAACCCCCGCTGCGGGAAGTGCCGCACGGCACTCGGCGCACTGGAAGCCGCCGGCGCCAAGTACACCGTGCGGCGCTACCTGGAGGACCCGCCGACCGCCGCGGAGCTGGAGCAGGTCCTGGAGCGGCTGTCGCTGGAGCCGTGGGACATCACCCGGCTCGACGAGCAGGCGGCCCAGGACCTGGGCATGAAGCGCTGGACCAGGGAGCCGGAGGACCGGGCGCGCTGGATCGCGGCGATGGCCGAGCACCCGATCCTGATCCAGCGCCCGATCATCACCGCGGAGGACGGCCACGCCGTCGTGGCCCGCACGCCGGAGGTCCTCAAGTCGGTCCTGCCGTAGGGCCCGCGAGCGGACGGTGCCGCCGCGACCGGGCGGCCGGCACCGGTCAGTGCCGCTCGATCCGCCGCACCGGCTCTCCCGGCCGCCAGGACGTGATCCACAGGTGGTCGTCGCCCACGGTGGTGTGCACCGCCTGCTCCAGCTCCAGCCGGAAGGCCTGGAACGGGCCGGGCGGCGGCTCCGGCAGGTCAGCCGCGTAGGCGGCCAGCTCGGTCTCGTCGGTGATCTCGACGGCCCGGCCGGAGAGCTTGGAGTCACCACCCGCCAGGGTCTCGTCACTCGGGGTGCTGTGCAGCGCGAAGCGGGGATCGCGCTGGAGGTCGCGCGCCTTCCGCGCGCCCCGCATCGACCCGAGCGTCAGGTCCGCGCCGAGGAAGTCCACCTCGATGCCGCTCACCCGGGGCGAGCCGTCCGCGCGCAGCGTCGCCAGGACGTGGTGCTTGTTCGCCTCGAAACGGGCCCGCACGGCGAGGGCCAGCTCCGGTGCCTCGCGCTCGAAATCCTGCCAGGTAGCCATGGCCTCAAGTCTGGCACCGGGCACCGACCGTGCCCGGGAGGCGCTGTCGGTGCCCGGTGCCAGACTGGACGGGTGACCACCACGACCACGTACATCGCGTTCCTGCGGGCCCTCAACGTCGGTGGCCGGACGGTGAAGATGGAGCGGCTGCGCGCCCTCTTCGCCGAGCTGGGCCTCGACGACGTGCGGTCGTACATCCAGAGCGGCAACGTCTTCTTCCGCACCGCGGAGCCGGACCGGGCCGCGCTCACCCGGCGCATCGAGGAGCACCTGGCCGAGGCGCTCGGCTACCCCGTCCCGACGATGCTGCGCACCGTGGACGAGGTGGCGGCGCTGCTCGACGCCGAGCCGTTCGCGGGCATCGAGGCCACCCCGGAGATCCGTCTGGTGGTCAACTTCCTCTCCGAGCCGCTGCCGGCGGACTTCCCGGTCCCCTACACCTCGCCAAAGGGCGACTACGAGGTGATCGGCGCCGACGCCGGCGCCGCGTACGTGGTGATCCACCTGCGGGACGGCAAGTGGCGGACCGGCAGCAAGCTCTTCGGCGCGTCCTACCGGGGCTCGGCCACGGCCCGCTTCCTGCACACCACCGTCAAGATCCTGGCCGCCGCCAGGAAGGCCTGACCCCGGGCCGGCGGCCGGCCGGGTGGACGGGCCGGCGGACGGGCCGGCGGCCGCCGGGCCGACCTGCGCGCCCGGCAATCTGGACAGGCACGGGCGGGTGACCCGACAATCGGGCCATGACGTCTCCTGAGATCCGGACGCACGTGGTCCGGCCGTCCGAGGCCGAGCGCGACCAGGCGCTCGGGGTGCTGCGGGAGGGCGCGGGCAGCGGCCGGCTGTCCCACGACACCTTCCTCGGCCGGATGGAACTCGTCCTGCACGCCGGCAGTCGGGCCGAGCTCGACCGGGCGATGGCCGACCTGCCGACCGGCAATCCGTTCGGCCGCTTCGTCTTGCGGACGGTGGGTCAGCTCTCGGCCTTCGGCGTGCGGTTGCGCGGGGCCTGGCGGATCGAGCGGCTGCCCGGACTGAGCCTGCCGCACCCCGCCGCACGGCAGTTGACGATCGGCCGGGTGCCGGGCTCGGGGCTGCGGCTGCACGACGCCTCGGTGTCGCGCCACCACGCCGAACTGCGGCGGGAGGGCGAGGACTGGGTGCTGTACGACCTCGGCTCGACCAACGGCACGCACGTGAACGGGCTGCGGGTCGCGGGCGGCGTCCGCGTCCGCCCGGGCGACCAGGTCCGGTTCGGGAACCTGGAGTTCCGGCTCGCCTCGGGCTGAACGGGCGCCGGGGCCCGGCGCACCCGCCGGCGTCAGTGCGGGAACTGCCGGGGCGGGCGCCGAACCGGCAGGGCGTCGCGGAACTCCTCGATCACGCTGCTGATCTGGCGGGTCAGCACGGTCCGCTCGATCAGGTGCAGGTAGCGGTGCTCGGCGGCCAGGGCCTCGACGGTGACGCCGAAGTACAGCGTCATCAGGGGATTGACGAAGAGCGGGCTGCCCTTGGTGCGGTCGGTGAACCGGACGTCGCCGAACTCGCCGCGCAGGGCGGCCGCCACCGAACCGTTGACGATGCTCGGGTACTCGGGGAACGCGGCCCTCGCGTACTCGACGGCGTCCAGGTAGAGCGCGCCCTCCCGGCTGTCGCGCGGGATCGAGAACGCCCCGAGGTAGCCGCCGGCCCGCTCCAGCGCGGCGAGGTTCTCCAACACCAGTGCATGGTTGACGCCGTGGAAGGCGTCGATGCCGAAACCCAGGCAGGCGACCAGGCGTTCGGGGACCTCCGTCAGCCCGGCGACCGCGCCGAGGCTGGCCATGTCCTCCTCCGGCGTGCCCAGGCCGGCCTCGTCGCCGCGCATCAGGATGTCGGTGCCGCCGTCGACCAACAGCACGGCGTCGACGGCGAGATGAGCGGTGAGCGCCCGGTAGGCGTCGCGCAGCGGCCGCACCCCGACCTTCGGGAACGCCCACACCGTGTCGGGCATGCCCTGCCGGTGCAGCCAGCGGGCCAGCGTCCGCTCGGGGAAGTAGCCGTCGGGGGCCGCGGTGTCGGGGCGGATCCGGGCGACGTCGGGCTCCAGCCAGACCTCGGCGGGGAGGCCGTGGAGGTGGCTGAAGGAGAGGTTGGCCAGGTGCACCTCCTTGCCGGCCGCGCGCAGCGCGAGTGCCAGCGGCAGGCCCGCGTACACGTCGAATCCTCCGCCGGCGCCGGCGATCAGGATGCGGTCGGCCGCCAGCAGACGGGTGATCAGAGGCGGTTCGAGAAGGGAGGGCACCGGGGGACGGTAGCACCGGGGGCGGCCGGCGGGACTGTCGGTGGTCGGTGCGAGGATGCGGGCATGAACCAGGAGACCGAGCTCAGCTTCGAGGTACGGCGCGAGGCGGAGGAGCGTGCCCGCGAGTTGATCCGCTGCGGGTTCCAGGAGCCGGACGAGATAGCCGAGTCCCTGGTCGACGAGTTCGAGGACCAGGGACTGGAGCCGGAGGACGCCGAGGAGATCGTCGGCCCGCTCTGGCAGGAGCGGCTGGCCGAGCAGGCTTCGTGGCCGGAGACCACGGACGTGGACCGGCTGGAGGAGGCCTTCGACGCGCTGGAGGAGCAGGGCATCGTCGCGGCGATGGACTTCACCTGCTGTGCGAACTGCGGCTATGCGGAGATCGGCGGCGAGGCGGACGAGGATTCGCGCGGCTTCGTCTTCTTCCATCAGCAGGACACCGAGGGGGCGGCCGCCGGGCGTGGACTGATGCTGCGCTACGGCGGGTTCCGGGCCGACGGCGGGAGCGCCGAGTCGGCGGAGCTCAGGACGGTGGAGATCGGCCGCGCGGTGGTCGCGGCGCTGGAGGCGGCCGGCCTGCCGGTGGAGTGGGACGGCTCGCCGGAGAAGGCGATCTGGGTGACTCCGCTGACCTGGCTCAATCGCCTGCCCGAGTAGCGGCCCACGGTCGTGGCCCGGTACCGGCCTGCGGCGGCACCCGGCCGATGGCGGCGACGGGCGACTGCGGCACCCGGCGCGTGGCAGCGACGTTCGACCGCGGCGACGTTCGACCGCGGCGACAGTCAGCGGCTGACGTGGAGTTCGGCGTAGTGGTCGTGGGCGTTGGCGTTGCGCAGGGTGATCTTGGCCGTGCCGATGGTGGTCTCGGCGCCCTCGGCGACGGTCCTGGTGTCGTCCCCGAGTCTCACCTCGGCCGCGCTGTCCGTGATATGACTGATCATCAGTTCGACGGTCCGGTCCCCGCCGAAGACCTCGACGGTGTGGGTGGAGTCGCCGCCGGCGGTGCGGACGACGACGACGCAGCTGTTGTCGCTGGTGCAGAGCGCGGCGCCGCCCTCGCAGGCGGTCAGCCCGGCACCGAGCAGCAGCACGGCGGCCGCCGCGAACAGGGTCGGGCGGACCGGTGCGGGCCGGCGCGCGGGGCGCGCGGTGGTGGTCGCCGTGGTCATGGTTCCGACGGTAGGCGGCGGTCCGGGCCCCACCATCGGCCCCCGGCGGTACCCTCCCCCTGGCCGCCCCGGACTGTCCGGACCATCCCGCCCCCTACGGCACCGGGGCCAATCCCTTCGGGGGCACGGGGAGTTGAGACGCCCAGCGCGCCCGACGCGGACCCGGCGCCGATCATCGCACACCGTCGCGGCATAGGCGCGCGGCATATGCCACGCGCGTAGATCGAGGGCCCGCGAAAGGCCCGCCGCTCACTCGGCGGAGCCGTCCAGGGCCTCCGCCGGGCCCCAGAGCAGGCCGGTGCAGCGCTGGTAGGTCGCGTGCCAGTGCGGCCAGTTGCGCGCCACATCGTCGTCGCACTGGGCCAGCAGGGACTCGACCACCGCCGGCTCGACGCCGTCCAGCAGCCAGGCGAGCGCGTCGGCGGTACCGGGGCCGTCGGCGGAACGCAGCAGGTCCAGCAGCTCCGGCAGGCTTCCCACCCGCGAGGCCCGCGCGAAGACCCGCTCCATCCGCGGCAGCAGTTGGCGCTCCTCGATCCGCAGGTGGGTCTCCAGCCGGGCCGCCAGGTCGTCCATGGCGTAGGCGACCGGCCAGGTGCTGCCCGCGTCCCGGCTGGCGATCCGGACCAGGGTGGTGACCCGGGTGAAGGAGTGGTCCAGGTTGTGGTGGTCGCTCTCCAGCCAGTTGAGCAGCAGGCGCAGCTCGGGCGCGAAGCGGCGGACCAACGGCCAGACCCGGATGTCCTGCTGCTCGTGGTGGCAGGTCAGCATCGCGGTGACGAAGGTCCAGTGCCGCAGGAGCGCCTCGCCCTTCTCGTCCTCGCCGGGCTGGAGCAGCCGCAGGGCGTTGGGCAGTCGGGCGAGGTCGCGACGGAGGGCGTTGTGCACCAGTCGCAGCCCGGCGAACCGGATGGCTTGCGGCTCCTCGTCGGCGGCCCGCTGACACTGGGAGCCCGCCTGGGCGGGCACGGAGGGGGACGCTAGGGACAGCAGACGGCTCGGCATGGCACTCTCTTCACGACTTGGCACGGCGGGCTTGCACGGCATGGCACGACCGGTCCTCCCGGACCGGTTCCGTGGCTGGCAGCACTGGCGGAATGCGGTCCCACCACAGTGGCCGTAGTCGATCAGAGGCGAATCAATGTCCGATTGACGCGCAGGTCAGCGGCCTGCCGCGGACTTGGCGGCAGCCGTCCGCGCCGTCGGCGACGGGCGCGCCGACGGGGACGAAGACGGAGGCGGGGCCCCGACGCGGCGGCCGGCGGCCCGCGCCGGGGCGGGGCCACCGGACGCGTCCACGGCGGCGCCTCCCCGGCCGGGTCAGTCGCTCTGCGGCCCCGCGAGGTTCCTGGTCAGCCACTGCAGCGTGTCCGGGATCATCTTCTTGAAGTCGCTGGTGAGGTGCTTGCCGCCGGCCTGCTCGTAGTACTCGACCGAGAGCGGCGGTGCGGCCTTGGCGACCCACGCCTTGACCAGCTTCATCTCGAACGGGTTGGCGCCGCCCGCGGTGGCGAGCATCTTCACCTCGGCCTTGCCCTGGGTGACCAGCAGATCGGGGCTGTTGGCCTGCCGCTCCGCCTCGTGACCCTTCCAGAGCGGCGAGTCCGGGTTAAAGTAGCCGTCGATCGGGACGGCGGCCTTGAACTTGTCCGGGTGCTGCAGCGCCAGCTTGGCACTGCAGAACGCACCCGTGGAGGCACCCATCAGGCCCCAGCCGTCGCGGCCCTTCACCGTCCGGAAGTTGGCGCGGACGAAGTCCGGGATGTCCTCGGCCATCCAGGTGCCCATCTTGGGCTGGCCCGGGATGTCGGCGCACTCCAGGGCCTTGGCCTCGTTGGAGTCGAGGTTCTGCACCGGCATGATCATGATGAACGGGTGCGCCTTGCCGGCCTTCGCCAGATCGGCGTCGATCTCCTGGATCGGCAGCTGGTTGTCGGTCCAGGTGTTGTATCCCGCGCTCTGGCCGCCCGCGTAGAGGGTGAGCACGGGGAAGCCGGTCCGGGCGTACTTCGGGTCGTTGTACTGGGGCGGCAGCCAGACCCAGACCTTGCCGGAGACGCCCGACTTGGGCCCGTTCAACGTGGTCATCAGGATCTGTCCGGCCGCGGTGTCCCGGGCCTTGCCGAAGCTCGCCTCCGGGCCGGTGGGCATGAGGACCTTGCCGGCCGGGTTCGGGGCCGTCGTCGTCGGGGTGCCGGGGGCGGCCGTCGGGCTGCCGGGTGCGGGGGTGCCGCTCGCCGCACCGGCGCCGCCTTTGGCGCCGCTCGCCTTGGCGGCGTCCCCCTTGCCGCCGGCATCCGTACTGCCGCACGCCGCCAGCGAGGCGGCCAGGGCGAAGGCGGCGGCGCCGGTCAGGGCGGCACGGACACGGGTGGACTGCGGCTGCACGGTGAGGACTCTCCGACCGATGTCACGCCCGGCCCCTCGGGAGCCGGCCGGCGGCCCCCGGGTGGGGCCGGACAGACCCGGGGTGCGACGTCACGCCGGTCCCCGGGGCGGCGGCGCGCCGCCCCTCGCGGGAGCGCGCCGTCCTGCGATCTTATGACGTGGACCCGGGCGGCCCGGTTGCGCTGCGGCCTGCGCCGATTCAAGGTTTGTCCCCGATCGGGTCAAGCCCCGCAGGCGCCCCCGCCACCCGGCGGGGCGGGCCACCCGCCGGGTGGCGGGGGCTCCCCCGGGGTCCCCCCACAACCGACGGCGCGCCGGACGGGAGGGGGGCTGGACTTTGGGACCTTCCACCAGTGACTCGGGGCGGCGGATCGGGAACGATCGCACCTGCCGTCGACCGACGGGCCGCCCGAAGACCCTCCGAGGAGTACCGCCATGCCACAGCAGATCGCCGTCGTCACCGGAGCCGGCAGCGGGGTGGGGCGCGCCGTGGCCGTGGAGCTGGCCGCCGCCGGGTGGCTGCCCGTGCTCGCCGGACGGCGGGAGGAGCCGCTGCGCGGGACGGCCGAACTCTGCGCGGCGGCCGGACCGGGCGGCGGGGCGGCCGTCGTGGTGCCGACCGACGTCACCGACCCGGCGGCGGTGGACGCGCTCTTCGCGGCGGCCGCCGAGCCGTTCGGCCGGGTCGACCTGCTGTTCAACAACGCCGGGACGTTCGGCGCGCCCGCCGCGGTGGACGAGCTGGACATCGCCGAATGGCGGGCGGTGGTCGACCTCAACCTGACCGGCGCCTTCCTCTGCGCCCGGGCAGCGTTCCGGCGGATGAAGGCCCAGGACCCGCGGGGCGGCCGGATCATCAACAACGGCTCGATCTCCGCGCACGTGCCGAGGCCGCACTCGATCGCGTACACCGCGACGAAGCACGCCGTCACCGGGCTGACCAAGTCGCTGTCGCTGGACGGGCGTCCGTACCGGATCGCCTGCGGGCAGATCGACATCGGCAACGCGGCGACCGAGATGACGGCGGCGATGAGCACCGGCGTGCGGCAGGCGGACGGGCGGATCGCGGTGGAGCCGACCATGGACGTCGCGGACGTGGCCCGCACCGTGCGGCACATGGCGGAGCTGCCGCTGGAGGCCAATGTGCAGTTCGCCACGGTGATGGCGACCGCGATGCCGTACATCGGACGCGGCTGACCCGGGCCGCGGGGGCACCCGGCCGACGCGGGCCGCGGGGCACCCGGCGCTACTCGTCGTGGGAGTGGCGGTAGCGCCGTCGGCCGCCGGTCTCGTCCAGCCGGTAGACGCTGGTGGTCGGCCAGTACTCGCCGGCCTCCGCGGCGGGCAGTTCGGCCCGCAGCACCATCCGCAGCGAGGGCGGCGGAGCCGCGGCGTGGACCCGCTTGCGGTGACCGTCCCAGCGGCCGCCGCACAGTTCGACGTCCAGGACGGCGGGGGTGGTTCTCATCCCGTGATGCTGACAGCGTTCACCCGTACCGGGGCGGCGAAGCGGCGGGATCCACTCGCCCGGGGTAGTTGCCGGGCGGCGCGCTGACGGCCGCCCGGGGAGGGTGGCACGCTGACGGCCGCCGCCCTCCCCGACGCAGGGCGGAGGGTGGCGGCCGTCGGCGCGGGTCAGCCGCGCCAGGTGTCGTTCAGGACCAGGCCGCCGGAGGCCGGCACCGTCGCCGTGCGGTTGGCGCCGGACTCCCAGGTCACGGCCCCGGAGGCGTCCTTCCGGACGTACTTGTACTCGAAGGACGTGCCCGCCGGCATCGTCACGTCCAGCTTCCAGACCGGGTACGCGGCCGAGGAGAGCGGCAGCGCCCGGGCCGGGTCCCAGCCTCCGAGCGCGGCCGTGCCGCCGACCACGAAGATGTTCTGCCCGGGCACGGTGGTCGCGTTGACCGCGAAGGAGGCGCCGCCGCTCACCGGCGTCCCGCCGCCGGAACCGCTGGAACCGCCCGAGCTGCCCGCGCCGCCGGGAGCGCCCACGTACAGCGCCACCGCGTCGCCCGCGCCGACGGTCGCGGTGAAGCGGCCGTCCGAGCCGACGGTGTAGGACGGGCCGCCGCAGCCGCCCGCCGCCGGGTCGCCGTGCTGGACGTCGCAGTAGGAGCCGGCCGGCAGCGAGGTCTGGAAGGTCTGGGTGACCGGCCCGCTCTCGCGGTTGATCGCCACGAAGCCCTTGCCGCCGCGCCCGAAGGCGATCGCGTTGTTGCCGTTGGACCACCAGTTGGTGATCCCGGTGCCCGCCACCGCGTTGCGGAAGCCCACCATGTTGGCGACCTGCCGCCAGGCGTGGGTGCAGTTCCAGCCGTCGCTGTAGCAGGCGTTGACGGTGCCGCCGTTGGGCGGGCCGTCGTCGTGGCCGGAGAAGGCGTAGCCGGAGTAGACGTTGGGCGAGCCGTAGGGGTCGGCCAGCATGAAGACGTTGGCCAGGGTGTAGGCGGAGCCGTCCTTGTAGGTCAGCGTGGAGCCGTTGCGCTCGGTGTCCCAGTTGTCGACGAAGGTCCGGGCCTTGTCGCCCGGCAGCAGACCGGAGCCCCAGGAGGCGAGGTCGGCGATCCGGCCGCCCTGGAAGGCGCTCTTCAGCCAGGTGCCGGAGCGGAACTCGTCGACGTCGCCGGTGCCGGTGTACTCGGTGGGCTGGATCGGCTCGCCCGCGCCGTAGATGACCTCCTGCACCCAGTACGCGTTGGGGTTGGCGGTCTTCGCCTTGATCGCGGCGAGGTCGGCGGCGGCGATGTGCTTGGCCGCGTCGATCCGGTAGCCGTCGACGCCGAGCGAGGCCAGGTCGTTCAGGTAGCCGGCGATGGTCTGCTGGACGTAGGAGCTGCCGGTGTTCAGGTCGGAGAGGTTGACCAGTTCGCAGTTCTGCACGTTCGAGCGGTCGGCGTAGTTGCTGATCGCGGTGCGGCAGGAGTGGAAGTCCTGGTCCTGGTAGTACCCGGGGTAGGTGTACTTGCTGTAGTTGGTTCCACCGGTGCCGGTCCCGGAGCCGGCCGACATGTGGTTGATCACCGAGTCGGCGATCACCTTGACGCCCGCCGCGTGGCAGGTGTCGATCATGCTCTTGAAGGACGCCCGGTCGCCGAGGCGCCCGGCTATCCGGTAGCTCACCGGCTGGTAGGACGTCCACCACTGGCCGCCCTGGATGTGCTCCTGGGGCGGCGAGACCTCGACGAAGCCGTAGCCCTTCGGGCCGAGGGTGTCGGTGCAGGCCTTGGCGACGGAGTCGAAGCGCCACTCGAAGAGGGTGGCCGTGACGTCCTTGCCGTTGCCGGGTGGGGCGGCCTGGGCGGTGGGGGCCGCGCCGAAGGCGGCGGTGAGCGAGAGCGCGAGCGCCGCGGAGGCGGCGAGCGCGCCGGCCGTCCGGGCAGGCCGGCGGACGGGGGCGGTGGTGACCACGATGTCTCCTGGGGGCTGGGGTGGGGCAGCCTGGGGTACCGCGCGTGAAAGGTTGCTGAAACTTGCAGGAAACTTGCAGCGCTGAACCTAAGGTCACACTGAGAGCCCGTCAAGGCCTTGGGAACAACGTTTCCGCAGCCCCGGAAACCTCGTATGCGACCTTCCACTCGTCGCGCGGCGCGGCGATGCCCCCGCGCGGTCGCGCACGGGGGCATCGCCGTAGTGTCTCCAGGGCCGCTCAGGGCCACTCAGCGCCGCTCAGGACGGCGGGGCGGGCCTCAGACGGCGTCCGGCCCGCGCTCGCCGGTGCGGACCCGGACGACGGTCTCCACCGGCACCGCCCAGACCTTGCCGTCGCCGATCTTCCCGGTCCGGGCGGCCCGGACGATCTCCTCGATCACCTGGTCCGCGTCGGCGTCCTCGACCACCACCTCGATCCGGGCCTTGGGGACCAGGTCGATCCGGTACTCGGCACCCCGGTAGACCTCGGTGTGCCCGTGCTGGCGCCCGTACCCGCTGGCCTCGGTGACGGTCAGTCCGTGCACCCCGATGGCCTGCAGGGCGTTCTTGACCTCGTCCAGCTTGAACGGCTTGACGATCGCGGTGATCAGCTTCATGCGGAGGGGGTCCTGTCGGAGGAGTGCGTGAGCACGGTGGTGGCATGGGCGGTCGTACCGTGGCCCAGGACGCCGTGATCGTACGCGGTCTCGGCGTGCACGGCGAGGTCCAGACCGGTGAGTTCGTGCTCCTCGTCGGCACGGAAGCCCATCACCCGGTCGACCGCCCGCCCGATCCCGTACGTCATGGCGAACGCGTAGACGGCGACGGCGGCCACCGCGGCCAGCTGCTTGCCGAGTTGGCCGAGGCCGCCGCCGTGCAGCAGCCCGACCGGGCCGCCGGTCATCGCGGCGCTGGCGAAGAGGCCGATCAGCGCGGTGCCCATGACCCCGGCGACGAAGTGCACACCCACCACGTCCAGCGAGTCGTCGAAGCCGAAGCGGAACTTCCAGCTGACCGCGTACGAGCAGACCACGCCCGCCGCCAGCCCGATCGCCAGCGCACCGAGCAGGTCGACGCTCCCGCAGGAGGGGGTGATGGCGACCAGGCCGGCCACCGCGCCGGAAGCGGCGCCCAGGGTGGTGGCGTGGCCGTCCCGGCGCTTCTCGACCAGCAGCCAGCCGAGCAGCCCGGTGCAGCCGGCCGCCTGGGTGTTGAGCAGCGCGGACGCGGCCAGGCCGTTGGCGCCCAGCGCCGAGCCCGCGTTGAAGCCGAACCAGCCGAACCAGAGCAGGCCCGCGCCGAGCAGCACCAGGGGCAGGTTGTGCGGGCGCATCGCCTCCTTGCGGAAGCCGATCCGGGGGCCGAGCAGCAGGGCCAGGGCCAGTCCGCTGGCCCCGCAGTTGACCTCGACCACCGTGCCGCCGGCGAAGTCGAGCGCGCCGAGCTTCGACAGGATCCACCCGCCGGGCGCGAACACCCAGTGCGCCACCGGGACGTAGACCAGCAGCGTCCAGACGGCGGTGAAGGCGACCCAGGAACCGAACCGCGCGCGGTCCGCGATGGCGCCGCTGATCAGCGCGGCGGTGATGATCGCGAAGGTCAGCTGGAAGGTGGCGAACAGCACGGTGGGGACGTGGCCGGTGAGCGAGGAGGGGGTGATTCCGGCCATCCCGAGGTGGTCCAGGCCGCCGATCAGCCCCCAGCCGCCGACGTCCGGGCCGAACGCGAGCGAATAGCCGGCCAGCAGCCAGACCACGGTGACCACGGCGATGGAGACGAAGCTCATCATGATCATGTTGAGCACGCTCTTGGTGCGGACCATGCCGCCGTAGAACAGCGCCAGGCCGGGGGTCATCAGCAGGACGAGTGCGGTACTGGCCAGCAGCCAGGCGGTGTCTCCGGTGTCGAGGCCGGGCGACGGGTCAGCCAGGAACATAGGGGCGTGCCTTCCCACGGGCCCGCGCCAGGGAGGAGCGCGGGTCGGTTGGGAGAGTGTCGCGAGGGCGGATTTCTGGTTGCGGACGGACACGTTTCGCCCGTGTTTCGTGTTGCCAGGCGGTTGCCCCGCGGTTGCCGGTCCGTTTCCGGAAGCTCACGCCCCGTGCCCGCCGGGCGGGCCCCCGGACGGGCCGCCCGCCGCACCCACGACGCAGGGCCCGGCAGCCGTGGCTACCGGGCCCTGCTCCCTGTCCTACTTGGTTCTACTGACCGCCGGAGCGGGTCAGCTGGTGGCGATCGAGGTGTCGTCGATCACGAAGCTGGTCTGCAGCGAGGCGTCCTCGGTGCCGGCGAACTTCAGGGTGACCGTCTGGCCCGCGTAGGACGAGAGGTCGAAGGTGCGGAGCTGGTAGCCCGCGGCGGCGTCCACGTTCGAGTAGGTCTTCAGCGCGGTGCCGTTGACCGTGACCGCCAGCTTGTCGTACACCGTCGAGCCGGTCTCGGCCGTGTCGATGTGCAGGTAGAAGCTGAGCGAGGCCTTGCAGCCGGCCGGGATGGTCACCGTCTGCGAGAGGTTGTCCGAGTGGGCGGAGCCGTAGCCGTTCAGCCAGGCCTTCCAGGTACCGCCGTGCGCGGCCTGCGAGGCGCTGTTGTCCACGACACCGCTGGAGGCGGTCCACGGGGCGGCGCTGCCGGTCTCGAAGCCGGCGTTGCCGAGCAGCTGCGCCGGGGTGCAGCTGCCGCCGCCGCCGGAGACGGTCCAGGTGAAGCTGGTGGAACCGGTCTTGTTGGCGGCGTCCTTCGCGGTCACGGTCACGTTGTACGTGCCCGCGGTCGTGGCGGTGCCGGTGATCTTGCCGCTGGAGCTGATCGACAGGCCGGTCGGCAGGCCGGTGGCCGTGAAGGTCAGCGGGGCGGTGCCGCCGGTGGCGGCGATCTGCAGGTTGACCGAGCCGTTGAGCGCGGTGCTCTGGTTGCCCGGGCTGGTGACGGTGACGCCACCCGGGTTCGGAGCGGTGCCCACGTTGACGCCCGCCCAGGCGGTGCTGACCGCGTTGAGCTCGGCGCTGCCGGCGCCGTACAGGTCGGTGGCCGCCTTCTCCGTCGCGGTGCGCGCCGCGGCGTAGTTGGTGGTGGAGGTCATGTAGGTGGTCAGCGCGCGGTACCAGACCGCCGCCGCCTTGTCCCGGCCGATGCCGCTGACGGCGATGTTGCCCTGGGTCGGCGAGTTGTAGCTGACGCCGTTGATCACCTTCGCGCCGCTGCCCTCGGACAGCAGGTAGAAGAAGTGGTTGGCGACACCGGACGAGTAGTGGACGTCCTTGTTGCCGACCGTGGAGGACCAGTAGTCGGCCGAGCCGCCGTCCTTGGAGGGCTTGTCCATGTAGCGCAGCGGGGTGCCGTCCCCGTTGATGTTGATCAACTCACCGATCAGGTAGTCGGGGTTGTCGGTCGGGATGTTGGCGTAGAACTCCACCATGGTGCCGAAGATGTCCGAGGTGGCCTCGTTCAGGCCGCCGGACTCACCCGAGTAGTTCAGGTTGGCGGTGGCCGCGGTGACGCCGTGGCTCATCTCGTGGCCCGCGACGTCGAGCTCGGTGAGCGGGTGGGTGTTGCTGTCACCGTCGCCGTAGGTCATGCAGAAGCAGGAGTCGTCCCAGAAGGCGTTCACGTAGTTGTTGCCGTAGTGGACGCGGCTGTAGGCGCCGACACCGTCGTTGCGGATGCCGTTGCGGCCGAAGGTGTTCTTGTAGTAGTCCCAGGTGGCCGCGACGCCGTAGTGGGCGTCGACCGCGGCCGACTCGCTGTTGGCGACGGTGCCGTCGCCCCAGCTGTCGGTCGACTTGGTGTACAGGGTGCCGGTGCCCGAGGTCCCGTGGTTCAGGTTCGTGGTGTACATCCCACCGCGAGCCCCGTCCTTCATCTGGTACGAGGAACCCGACTGGGTCGTACCGATGGTGACGTTGCCGACGAAGACGCCCTTGCCGGTGCCGGTCTGGATGCCCTCGAACTTCTGGATGACCTGGCCGGAGGTCGCGTCGGTGACCACGTGCAGCTTGCTCGGGGTGCCGTCGGCCTCGGTGGAGGAGACGACCGTCTCCCACGCGAGGCGCGGGCTGTTGTCGGCGGCCCAGACCACCAGGCGGGGCGCGGACTCCAGCGCGGCGCCCGACTCGGCGGCCAGCGCGGCGGACTGCGCGGCCGGCGCGGCCAGCTTCGGCGTGGTGCTCACGGCGGTCAGCGGGGCGGTGCTGGCGCGGTCCACACCCTTGGTCGCACCCGTGGCGCTCTGGTGCACGACCAGGTCGCCGCCGAGAACCGGAAGGCCGTTCAGCGTGCGCTCGTACCGCAGGTGGCGGGTACCGTCGGCGTCCTGGGAGACGTCCTTGGTGACCAGCTTCTCCTCGCTGCCCAGGCCCAGGGTCTGGGCGAGGGCGGCGGTCTGCCCGGTCGCCGAGGCGATCAGCTGGGCACGGCTCGCCTGCTGGGCGGCGACCGCGGCCGGCGCGTCCGGGGTGGCGGCCTGCGCGATGACGGGGATGCCGGTCACCAGAAGCGCGGTGGAGGCGGCCATGACAACCGCTGCCTTCCGAGCCTGGGTGTAACGGGACATGCGGACTCCTTTTCCGACCGACGCGGGGTGCGCGTGCGGTGGAGAGAACCTGGCCGCAGGGTTGCGGCGCAGTGGGGGCCCCCGCCGCCGGGTGCGCGGCGCGGGTGCGGTTGCGGAGCAAAGACCGAGCAGTTGCTGGCAGGAAGAGGCGCTGAACCTGACCTGGGACAGCCGCACCGGGGGGTGGGGCCCCCTCGTCTGCAGCCGGGGGAATCGTGGCAGTAAACGAGCCGTGAATGACAGATGCATGCCACTGATTGGCCGATTAGCTACCGGGACCGTTCATCCGTCGGACCCCCGTCCGTGTTACAGGCGCGGGAACTACCGACGACGGTTTTCATCGCCACCCGAAAGGTTCGATCACTTCCGGCGGGCACTGACCAGCGCTCAGGGCCCGCTCGGCGTCAGCATGGTGGACCTCACTGCCGGACGGATCCGTCACCTCACCTTTCCGGCCGTGCCAACGACGGTTTTCGGCCACTCGCGCGCCGGGCACCGGCGGGAAATACCACGGCCCCGCGCCGCCCGAGGGCGGTGCGGGGCCGGGTACGGCGGAGCGTCAGTTCTGGACGAAGACCGCCACGGTGCGGCCCGGCACGGTGAAGGTGCCGGTGGCGGCGGCGAAACCGGACTGCCGGACCACCGGATCGGCCCCGCCCGCCTGGACCGGGTGCAGCGCCTGCGCCGTGCCCTTCAGGGCGGCCACGGTCTGGCTCTGCGCGGTGGGCGTGGCGTTGAACACCACGGTGATGCCCTTCTGCGCGCCGGCCAGCCCGGTGCCGTCCAGGTGCAGCGTGATCACCCCGGGCGTCTCGCCGGGCGTGCCGGAGAGCGGGTAGGAGAGCCGCTGCTGGACGGCGGCCAGGGTGGGCAGCGAGAACAGCGGCGACCCCTGCTTGATCCGCAGGAACTGCTGGTACTGCGCGCTGGTCGCCCGGATGTCGGCGGCCCCCATCGCCAGCTTCGGATCGGCCAGCAGCGACTTGGCGGCCGGCCACATCTCCTTGTTGTCGGCCGCCGTCGGCACGCCGCGGCCCCAGCCGTTGCCCTGCGCCGGGTCCCACTGGATCGCGTTGAACCAGTCGCCCGAGTCGTAGGAGTTGGCGTCCAGCGACTTGGAACGCAGCAGGTCGGTGCCGGCCTGGACGAAGCCCGGCCCCTGGGTGAGCGCGGTCAGTGAGAGCGCGAGCGCCTGCATCCGGGCCCGGTCGGCGGGCGCGGTGGCGGCGGGCAGCTTGTAGGCCAGCGCGTCGAACAGGTCGGTGTTGTCGTGCGCGTCCACGTACTCCACCGCCTCGCCCGGCACGGCCGCGTACCCGGTCGGGGCGCCGTTGTAGTCGACGCCCGCGCCCGTGACGGCCCGGCCAGCGCTGTCGGTGAACGCGTAGCCGGCCAGGTTGCCGGTGAGCGCCACCTTGAGCTGGTCCATCTGCTTGAGCAGCCGGTCCTCCTGCTCCTGCGGCGTGCCGTTGGCCGGCGAGCCGTTGGGGTCGGAGTACAGGCCCGAGGCGAAGCCCTGCTGCGGGGCCGAGGAGAGCTGGAAGTTGCCGCCGCGCGCCGCGTCCCGGATCCGGTCGTCGAAGGTGGCGATGCCGGTGCCGGCCATGTTCAGCTGGGTGGCCTGCGCGAAGCGGGCGTCATTGGCCACGACGCCGAAGTTCCAGCCCTCGCCGTAGAGGAAGACGTTCTTCCCGTCGACGCCGTCCGAATCCGGTGTCATCCTGCGCAGTGCGGCCTGCACGTCCAGCATGGTGGACCTGGGATCGAGGCCCATCAGGTCGAAGCGGAAGCCGTCGACCTTGTACTCACGCGCCCAGGTGGTCACCGAGTCCACCACCAGGCGGTTCATCATGGCGTGCTCGGGCGCGGTGTCGGCGCAGCAACTGTCGGTCGTCACCTTGCCGTTGGCGTCGAGCCGCTGGTAGTAGCCGGGGACGACCCGGTCCAGCACCGAGTGCTCGGCCTGGCCGGCGGCGGCGGTGTGGTTGTAGACCACGTCCAGCACCACGCGCAGCCCGGCCTGGTGGATCGCCTGCACCATCTGCCGGAACTGCACCGTCCGGGCGGTGCCCTCCGGGTCGGTGGCGTACGAGCCCTCCGGCACGTTGTAGTGCAGCGGGTCGTAGCCCCAGTTGTAGGCGTCCTCGGCGGCGACGGCCGCCACGCACTCCTGCTGCCGCTCGCTGTCCGCCGCCAGGGCCTTGAGGTCGCAGGCCGGCAGCTTCTGCTGGGCCCGGTTCTCCCGGATGGTGGCGATGTCGAAGGTCGGCAGCAGGTGCACGGTGGTGACGCCGGCCTGGGCCAGCTCCCGCAGGTGCCGCATGCCGGCCGACTGGGACTCGGTGAAGGCCAGGTAGGTGCCGCGCTCGGCGGCCGGCACCGTGCCGTCCTCGACCGAGAAGTCCCGGACGTGCAGCTCCTGGATCTGCTGCTGCGCCGGCGGGACGGCCTTCGGGACGGTGTGGTCGTCCCAGCCCTTGGGCTTCAGCGCCTTGGCGGCGAGGTCGGCGACCAGGCTCCGCCCGGAGTCGGCGGACAGCGCCACCGAGTACGGGTCGGTGACGGTGTTGACCACCAGCTGCTGGACGGACGGCGCCCAGACCTTCACCTGGTACAGGTAGTACTTGCCGTCCAACTCGGCCTTGTCACGGACGAGTTCCCAGACACCGGTCTCGTCGTCCAGCTTCAGCGGGACGGTCTTCGGGGTGCCGCCGGCCGGTCCGTCGAAGAGCTGGACGGAGACCTCCCGCGCGGTCGGCGCCCAGACCGACAGCGCCACCTTGCCGTTGTAGTAGGCCGGTCCGAAGTCCACCCGGCCGGTGCGGCGGGCGTACAGGTCGTCCAGCACGCCGGGGGTCTGCACCCCGGTCGCGGCCAGCGCGGCGCCGCTGGGCAGGTGCTCGGTGAAGAGCAGCTGGCTGCGGAGCGCGGCGGGCACCCGGGCCGCGTCGCGGGCGTCCACGGTGAAGGCCCGGTAGCCGGCCAGGTGCGGGAAGGCGGCCTTCTGGGCGTCGGTCAGCCCGGCGGCGGGGGTCAGCCGGATCCACTGCCCGGCCTTGCTCAGCACGCCCTTCTCGGCGCGGATGCCGCCCTCGGGGTCGTACACCAGCTGGGCGCTGGTGCCGCCGGCCAGTGCGGCGTCGTTGGCGCCGTACCCGGCGGGCACCACGACCGTGCGGGCGTCGATCCACTGGGCCTTGGCGGAGCCGGGGTCCAGCTGCGAGGCGGCGGCGGCGTTCTGCGGGAGCAGGTAGCCCTCCCGGCCGCCCAGGATCCAGACCTCGTGGCCGTTGGCGGCGAGGTCCAGCGACTGGTCGGCCGGCAGGTCCTTGTCGTTGCCCCGGTGCAGGACGTAGCTGAGGCTGGTGGCTCCGGGGGCCAGCGGCACCTCGAAGACGGCGCCGAAGGCGTCTCGGCGGACCGGCAGCAGCGGGTTGCCCCAGTCGGTCGGGGTGGCGGCGCCGGTCCAGTCGTGCAGGCCCCAGCCGGTGTAGTCGCCGTCGGCCCGGTTGTAGTGGATGACGGCGGTGCCGGCGGGCTGGGTGTTGGCGGGCCCGGGGTTCGCCGTCCGGACGGTCGGGTCACCCTCCTTGAGCCAGACCTCGCCGGTCGCGCCGACGTCGAGGTGGCGGTCGGTGTCGACGTCCTTGACGCCGTCCTTCTCGACGACGAAGCCGACGTCCGAGGCCCCTTCCTTCAGCTTCACGTAGGCGAAGGCGCCGTAGGCGTCCCGGCCGGTGAAGCCGTGCCCGGCGGGCCAGGGGGTGGCCTCGCCGTCCGCTAGGTCGCCCCAGGCGTAGAGGTTCCAGCCGTCGTAGTCGCCGTCCTCGCGCTGGTAGTGCACGACGGCGTACGGGCGGGCGGTGGTGCTGGGCGCCGGGGCGGGGGCGGGGGTGCCGGTGGTGAAGCTGCCGGTGGCCGAGCGCAGGTGGCCGCTGGAGTCCTGGACCACGGCCTTGTAGCGGACCACCGTGCCGGGCTGCACGGCGCCGAGGTCCTGGGTGACCCGGTACGTCCCGTTGTCGGCGGTGCCGAGGGTCCGCCAGGGCGCGTCGCCGATCTGCGCGGCGAAGGTGACCCGGTCGAAGCCGCCGCCGTCGACGTCCGCGCCGACGGTGACGGTGCCGGTGGAGCCGTCGGCCGGCGTCCGCAGCGCGAGCTTCGGCGCGGCCGCGACCGGCGCCAGCTTCCCGGCGGCCTTGAACACCACCGAGGAGAGCGCGGGCACGGTGACGGTGACCGCGCGGTCCGCGCCACTGGTCAGCCGCTCCCCCGCGGCCGGGTAGATCCGGTCGAAGCCCTGGCCGGCCGAGAAGGTGTCCAGGGTGACGGTCTTCGCCTCGGCCGCGTTGTTGACCGCGACCAGGTACTCGACCTGCTGCCCGGCGTCGATCCGAGAGAAGGCGTAGACGCCCGCGCCGTCGGCGGCGTACCGCTCGATCTGGGCGCCGTCGGCGAGGGCCGGGTGGTCCCGGCGCAGCGCGGCCAGCCCGGCGATGCCCCGGTAGAGCTCGCCGTCGCGCCCGTAGCGGTCGGCGGAGCCGGAGGGGCCGCCGAGCACCCGGTCCGTGTTGTAGGAGGGGGTCCGCGAGGCGAAGAGGTCCTGCCGGGCGTCCTTGTCGCCGCCGGCGCCGGTGAAGCCCTGCTCGTCGCCGTAGTAGACGACCGGCTGGCCCCGGGTGAGGAACTGCAGCTCGGAGGCGAGCCGGTCCTTCTTCAGCAGGGTGGCGTCGTCGGCGCCCGGGTTGTCGCCGAGCAGGAAGGACCCGAAGCGGCCCATGTCGTGGTTGCCGAGGAAGGTCGGCAGCTCGTAGGCGTCGGTGTCGGCGGTGGTGTAGCGGTAGTCCTGCCCGTACACGTCGGCGAGGCCGCGGGCCGAGCCGCCCTGCGAGACGTAGGAGCGGGCGGCGCTCTGGAACGGGAAGTCCAGGGTGGCCTGGAGCCGGCCCTTGGTGACGTACGGCGAGGTGACCGCCGGGTCGCTGGAGAGGACCTCGCCGAACATGAAGAACTTCTTGTTGCCCTGCTTGGCGGCGAAGTCCTTGAGCGCGGGCGCCCACTGCTGCCAGAAGGCCATGTTGACGTGCTTGACGGTGTCGATCCGGAAGCCGTCCACGCCGGCGTCCTTGACCCACTGCTGGTAGACCTTCTCGAAGCCCTGGACCACCTTGGGGTTCTGGGTGTCGAGGTCGTCCAGGCCGGAGAAGTCGCCCTCGGTGGCGGACTCGCCGACGAAGGTCGAGTCGCCCCGGTTGTGGTAGAGCGCGGGGTCGTTGAGCCAGGCCGGGGCCTTGGCGGCGGTGTCGGCGGGCTTGCGGAAGACCGGGCTGTAGGGGAACGAGTCCTTGGTCAGCTTCGGCCAGGCGGCCGGGGAGCCGGCGCCCGCGTCGGCGACGGCGGTCTCGTCGACCGGCCGGCCGTCGGCGTCCAGCACCGGGTAGGCCCCGGTGGAGCGGTAGCCGTACTGCTGCTGCGCGTAGTCGATGACGTCGGCGGTGTGGTTGGTGATGACGTCGAAGAAGACCTTGATGCCCTTGGCGTGCGCCTTGGCTATCAGCTCCTTGAGCTGCTCGTTGGTGCCGAAGTGCGGGTCGACCTGGGTGAAGTCGGTGATCCAGTAGCCGTGGTAACCGGCCGAGGCCTGGTCGCCGGCGCCCTGGACGGGCTTGTTCTTGAAGATCGGAGCCATCCAGATCGCGGTGGTGCCGAGGTCCTGGATGTAGTCGAGCCGCTGGAGCAGGCCCGCGAGGTCGCCCCCGTGGTAGAAGCCCTTGTCGGCCGGGTCGAGGCCGTGGTCCAGCCGGCTGCCGGTGATGCCCCCGGTGTCGTTGCCCGGGTCGCCGTTGGCGAAACGATCCGGCAGGACGAAGTAGAACTGCTCGCGGGAGAGGTCGTGCCGCCCGGCGGTGGCGGCCAGCGCGGCGTCCGAGGGCGGGCCGGGCGGGGACGCGGCGAAGGCCGCGGGAGCCGCGCCGCCCAGGGTGGCGGCGGTCAGCGCGGCGGCCAGCAGCACGGCCGTGCGGCCGGGTCTGCGGATCGGGGTGGTGCTCCGTCGGCGTGTGCGGCGGGGCGGGACATCGGCCACTGAGGGCTCCCTTGCGGGGGTAAGGGTGTCGAGTTGCCAGGACGCTAGCGGCCTGCAATCTGTTTCAGCAAGATGCAGAAAGGGTTTCGGTCCCGGAAATTTCGGCCCCCGGCGTGCCGCTGCCCGCCCCCGATTGCGCCACCCGAGGCACTCGGCGTGAGAATAGGACGTATGCCCGTCCTGCCGGTTCGTACCAGATCCCACAGCACCCCCTACCCCGGTGGGAGCAGTCCCCTAGCCCTCAAGGGGGACAGTCGGTGAAGAATCCACTTCCAGAGGATGAGCAGACGGCTACGGGACGTCTGGCAGACTTCTCGTCCATGGGGGAACCGACCGAGATCCAGCAGACCGGCGCCGAGCGCGCCGCGGCGGCGCACGGTGGCGGTTCCGCAGCGGGCCCGGCCGGCTCCGGCCGGGTGCCCGACGGAGCCACCCGCGTCGCCCAGTCCCGCGCGGCCGCGCTGCGCGGCCGCATCCGTGACCAGCGCCGTTCACCGGCGCGACCGCGGATCTGGTTCGAGCTGGCGCTGATCGGGATCAGCTACTGGGTCTACTCCCTCGTCCGCAACGCCGTCCCGGAACAGGAAGCGATAGCCCAGAAGCACGCGGGCTGGATCTGGGACTTCGAACAGAGCCTCGGCGTGGCCGTCGAGCGCTCGGTCAACCACGCGGTCGACAAGTTCTCGTGGCTGATCGTCGGGATGAACTACTACTACGCGACGCTGCACTTCATCATCACCATCGGCGTCCTGGTCTGGCTCTACCGGCGCCACCCGGGCCGCTACGCCGCGGCCCGCACGGTGCTGTTCGTCACCACCGGCATCGCCCTGGTGGGCTTCTACTTCTTCCCCCTCGCCCCGCCCCGGCTGATGACGGACGGCGGCTTCATCGACACCCTGAAGGTCCACAACACCTGGGGTTCGATGGCCTCCGGGCCGGCCACGCACGTCTCCAACCAGTACGCGGCGATGCCCTCGATGCACATCGGCTGGTCGCTCTGGTGCGGCCTGGCCATCTTCTTCCTGGCCCGCGCGGCCTGGGCCCGCGCGCTCGGCCTGCTCTACCCGGTGGCCACCCTGGTGGTGATCGTCTCGACCGCCAACCACTTCTGGATGGACGCCGTCGGCGGCGTCGCCTGCCTCACGGTCGGCTTCGTCGTGGCCCGGCTGATCTACCACGTCTGGGTCTACCGCCTGCCGAAGGTCCCGGCCCGGGGGGCGGCGGACGAGCCGATCACGGTGCCCGAGCAGTGGAGCGAGCCCGCGGTGAGCGCCGGACGGCGCTGAGACCGGTACGGCGAAGGGCCCGCGGAGCTTTCCGCGGGCCCTTCGCCGTACCCCGGGCCTTGCCCTTGCCCAGGGCCCCTTCGCCGGACCTCCGGGGGCCGGGGCTCAGCGTTCCTCCGGTGGCCGGGGCGCAGCCGGTCGGGGATCAGCCGTAGAACAGCCGCTCCACCACCGCCCGGGCCCGCCGGGTGGTGCGCCGGTAGTCGTCCACCAGCTCGCCGCTGTGCCCGGCGCCGTACCCGAGGTAGCGGGCCACCGCGGCCAGCTCCCGGGCCTCCCCGGGGAAGCTGTCCCCGGGCCGGCCGCGGACCAGCATCACCGCGGAGCGCACCCGGGAGGCCAGCACCCAGGCGGCGTCCAGCACCGCCGCGTCCTCCGCCCCGACCAGCCCGGCCTCGGCGGCGGCCGCCAGCGCGGGCCTGGTCCGGGTGGTCCGCAGCGCCGGCAGCTCGTGCCCGTGCTGGAGCTGGAGGAGCTGGACGGTCCACTCCACGTCGGCCAGTCCGCCCCGGCCGATCTTGGTGTGGGTGGTCGGGTCGGCGCCGCGCGGCAGCCGCTCGGCCTCGATCCGGGCCTTGATCCGGCGGATCTCCACCACGTCCCGCTCCGGCACCCCGGAGCCCGGGTAGCGCAGCGGGTCGATCAGCTGCCGGAACCGCTCCCCCAGCTCCGCGTCCCCCGCCACCGGGTCGGCGCGCAGCAGTGCCTGGCTCTCCCAGGCGTGCGACCAGCGCCGGTAGTACGCCGCGTAGGAGGCGAGGGTGCGCACCAGCGGGCCGTTGCGGCCCTCCGGGCGCAGATCGGCGTCGACCACCAGCGGCGGCTCGGTGGACGGCCCGGAGAGCAGCGTGCGCAGCTCGTGGCAGACCGCCTGGGCGGCCCGGGCGGCGTCCTGGTCGAGCGAACCGAGCAGCGGCTCGTGGACGAAGAGGACGTCCGCGTCGGACCCGTAGCCGAGCTCGTGCCCGCCGAACCGGCCCATCGCGATCACCGCGATCCGGGTCGGCAGCTCCCCGTGCCGGGCCTCCCAGCCGGCCGTGCAGGCGCGCAGCGCGCCCTGGAGGGTGGCCGCGTTGAGCGCGGTGAGCGCCTCGCCCGCGACGTCCAGGGCCTCGGCCGGGTCGTCACCGAGCCGCCCGAGGACATCGGCGGCGGCGGTCCGGAACAGCTCCCGGCGCCGCACCGAACGGGCGGCGGCGACGGCCGCGGGGGCGGAGTCGGCGCGGCCGACGGCGGCCAGTATCTCCTGCTCCAGGGCGGGCCGGCCGCGCGGCGCCAGGCCCTGCGGGTCGCCCAGCATGGCGACCGCCTCGGGGGCCCGCAGCAGCAGGTCGGGGGCGAGCCGGCCGGCCGAGAGGACTCGGGCCAGCTGCTCGGCGGCGGCGCTCTCGTCGCGCAGCAGCCGCAGGTACCAGGGGGTGCGGCCGAGCGCGTCGGAGACCTGGCGGAAGTTGAGCAGCCCGGCGTCCGGATCGGCCGAGTCGGCGAACCAGCCCAGCAGCACCGGCAGCAGGGTCCGCTGGATGGCGGCCTTGCGGCTGACGCCGGAGGCCAGCGCGGTCAGGTGGCGCAGCGCGGCGGCCGGGTCGGCGTAGCCGAGCGCCTCCAGCCGGGCCCGGGCGGCGTCCGGGCTCAGCCCGGTCGCACCGGTCGGCAGCTCGGCGACGGCGTCCAGCAGCGGCCGGTAGAACAGCTTCTCGTGCAGCCGGCGGACCTCGACGGCGTGCCGCTTCCACTCCCGCTGGAGGGCGGCGACCGGGTCGGCCCGGGTGTCGTCGTTGATCAGCGGGGCGAGCGAGCGGGCCAGCCGGCGCTGGTCCTCCTCGCCGGTGGGCATCAGATGGGTGCGGCGCAGCCGGTGCAGCTGGATCCGGTGCTCCAGCGAGCGCAGGAAGCGGTAGGCGGTGTCCAGCGAGGCGGCGTCGGCCCGGCCCACGTACCCGCCCCGGGAGAGCGCGCCGAGTGCCTCCAGGGTGTTGCCGCTGCGCAGCGCCGGGTCGGTGCGACCGTGCACCAGCTGGAGCAGCTGGACGGAGAACTCGACGTCGCGCAGGCCGCCCGGGCCGAGCTTGAGCTGGCGGTCGAGCTCGGTGACGGGGATCGAGTCGATCACCCGGCGGCGCATCTGCTGCACGTCGGTGACGAAGTTCTCCCGGGCGGCGGCCTGCCAGACCATCGGCTCCAGCGCCGCCAGGTAGGCGGCCCCGAGCTCGGCGTCCCCGGCGACCGGACGGGCCTTGAGCAGCGCCTGGAACTCCCAGGTCTTGGCCCAGCGCTGGTAGTAGGCCTGGTGGCTGGCCAGGGTGCGGACCAGCGGGCCGTTGCGGCCCTCGGGGCGCAGGTTGGCGTCCACCGGCCAGATGGTGCCCTCGCCGGTGGTGTCCGCGCAGAGCCGGGTGAGCGCGGCGGCCAGCCGGGTGGCGGCCTTGATCGCCTCCTGCTCCTCGACGCCCTCCCGCGGTTCGGCGACGAAGATGACGTCCACGTCGGAGACGTAGTTGAGCTCGCGCCCGCCGCACTTGCCCATGCCGATGACGGCGAGGCGGCAGGCGCCGGCGGCCTCCGGATCCTCCTCGGCGGCGATCTCCAGGGCGGTCTGCAGGGTGGCGCCGGCCAGGTCGGCCAGTTCGGCGGCGGTCTGCGCGAGGTCGGTGGTGCCGGTGAGGTCGCGGGCGGCGATGGCCAGCAGGCAGCGGCGGTAGGCGATCCGCAGCGCGTCCGCCGGGCTGACGGCGGCCTCCGCCCGCAGGCCCTCGCGCAGCGCGCGCCGGAAGTCCTCCGGGCCGGGGTGCATGTCGCGCAGTTCGAAGGTGACCAGGACGTGCCAGTCGTGCGGGTGCCGGGCCAGGTGGTCGGCGAGCGCGGTGGACGCGCCGAGCACGCCGAGCAGCCGGTCGCGCAGCGGCTTGGAGGTGGTGAGGGTGTCGCGCAGGGTGTGCCGCTCGGTCTCGTCGGCGCCCTCCAGCAGCCGGGCCAGGCCGAGCAGGGCGAGGTCCGGGTCGGCGGTGGCGCCGAGCGCGTCCAGCAGCACCGGGTCGTCGGCCAGTCCCTCCAGACCGGGGCCGGCGAGCAGCCGGACGGCCTGCGCCGGGTCGGTGAACCCGCGCCGGACCAGCCTGATCTCCGGCCGGCTCACCCGGCTCCCGGCCCGCTGCTCCTCCATGACCCCTCCATCCGCCCGTTCAGCAGGTTACGCGCCCGCACGGCGCGGCGCCGGACGCGACCGCGGACCGGCCCCGCCCGGCCACGACCGGGAGCCTCACGGTCGGCCGGCGGACGGGCCCCGCCGCCGAGCGCCTTCACCGGCGCCGGTCGCCCCTGGCCCCGGCAGCCCTCCGGCGGGCAGCACGGACACCGCCGTCCTCTCCTCCTTCGAGGCGGACGGCGGCATCGGCTTCCTGTACGTCGAACGGGTGAAGGCCGGACGCAGAGCGCCGGGCGGCCGCTCACGGCGCACCGCCCTGTCGCCCGCAACGCCCGACCGGGTGCCCCGCCGGACGGTCACGCTGTCCGGCCCCGGCGCGCTGTCCGGCAGCCCGGGGGGACGGACCCGATCATGCGCGCCGTCGGCCGAGCCGCATCGCCGCCACACCCGCCGCGAGGAAAGCGGCCGAGAGGCCGATCAGGATCGGCGTCCCCCGGGAGCCCGTCTCGGCCAGCTCCCCGTGGGGGTGTTCGGCCGGGTGGTGCTCGCCCGCACCGTGCTGGCCGGACGCGTAGCCCCCGCCCGAACCGTAGTGCCCGCCCCCGCCGTGCCCGGTCTGCTCGCCGTGCTCTCCGTGCTCTCCGTGCTCTCCGCCACCGTGGTGAGCCGACTTGCCCGGCGCCTGGCCCTTGGCGACGAGGGTCGCCTTGTTCAGGTTGTGCGAGGCCTGGTGGTTGGACTGGCTCTGCTGGTTGGAGAGGTTGTTGGCCTGCGAGGCCGACTGGTTGTTCTGCGCCGAGTTCTGCGCGCTGTTCTGCGCGGAGTTGTTCGAGTTGCTGGCGGCGCTGTTGTTCGCACTGTTGTTGAGGTTGTTCGTGACGACGTTCTGCACGTTGACGGTCACCTGGACGTGCTGGTCCTGACCCTGGTTCTGCGAGCCGCTCTGGCTCTGCCCCTGGTCCTGACCCTGGGCCTGGCCCTGCCCCTGACCCTGCTCGTTGCTCTGGCCCTGGCCCTGGCCCTGGCCCTGCCCCTGGCCCTCGTGGCCACCGTGACCCTCGTGGCCACCGTGACCCTCATGGCCCTCGTGGCCGCCATGACCCTCGTGCTCCCCGTGCTCTCCGTGCTCCCCGTGCTCGCAGTCGCAGCCGGCGGGCCCGTGGTCGCCGGGGTGGCCCGGCGCGTTCTCGTCGCAGTGCTCGCCGCCACCGGCTGACGAGTCCTCGGAGCGGACGAGCTCCGACGACTGGGCCGTCGGAGCTCGTTCGCCCTCGGCCCGCCGAGCCGCGTCGCCCTGCTCGACGGCGTCGCCCTCGGCCACCTCCGAGAGGTCGGCGTCCGAGGCCTCGCCGGCCTCGCTGTCCTCACCGTCGCCGTCGTCCGCCCGGTGGGCCGGGCGGACCACCGGCGAGGAGTAGACGGTGCTGCGACCGGGGAAGGCCCAGGCGCGGGCGGCGGAGCCGGTGTCCTCCTCGGCCAGACGCAGGAGGCTGTCGACCCACTCGCCCTGGGCCTCCGGCGATTCGGAGGCAACGGTGTGGTCGACGAGGGGCGAGGCGTAGGCCGTGCCGCCGGCGCCCAGGGCGAGGGCGGCCGAGGCCAGTCCGGACAGGACCAGGGTGGTGATTCGAGTACGCATGACACTCCAGGATGATCCGCAAAACGGATCTTCTGAATACGCTCCCGCGTCACCTGGTCACGGCTCGCACCGCTGCAGGGTAACCGCATTGGCCCAACGAATTAGCGTGCGCGGGGGACCCCTGCCCGGACGCCCGCACCGCCCTCGCCCGCCGGAGACCGGCGGGCGAGGGCGGACCCGCACAACGGAACGGGCCTGCTCCGACCGGAGCAGGCCCACTCGCGCGGTTGACGGCCCGTCAGAGCACCTGGAGGTTCTTCCGCAGCTCGAAGGGGGTGACCTCGGAGCGGTACTCCTCCCACTCCTGGCGCTTGTTGCGGAGGAAGAAATCGAACACGTGCTCGCCGAGGGTCTCGGCGACCAGCTCGCTGCGCTGCATCAGGTCGATGGCCTCGCCGAGGTTCTGCGGCATCGGCTGGATGCCGAGGGCGCGGCGCTCCGCGTCGGTGAGCGCCCAGACGTCGTCGTCCGCGCCGGGCGGGAGTTCGAGGCCCTCCTCGATGCCCTTGAGGCCGGCCGCGAGGGTGACGGCGTAGGCGAGGTAGGGGTTGCAGCCGGTGTCCAGCGAGCGGACCTCGATCCGGGTGGAACCCTGCTTGCCGGGCTTGTACATCGGGACGCGGATCAGGGCCGAGCGGTTGTTGTGGCCCCAGCAGATGTACGACGGCGCCTCGCCGCCGGCGCCCGCGGTGCGCTGCGAGCCGCCCCAGATCCGCTTGTAGGAGTTGACCCACTGGTTGGTGACGGCGGCCGTCTCGGCGGCGTACTTGAGCAGTCCGGCGATGAAGGACCGGCCGACCTTGGAGAGCTGGTACTCCGCGCCGGACTCGTGGAACGCGTTGCGGTCCCCCTCGAAGAGCGAGAGGTGGGTGTGCATCCCCGAGCCGGGGTGGTCGGAGAACGGCTTCGGCATGAAGCTGGCGTGCACGCCCTGCTCCAGCGCGACCTCCTTCATGACCAGACGGAAGGTCATGATGTTGTCGGCGGTGGAGAGCGCGTCGGCGTAGCGCAGGTCGATCTCCTGCTGCCCGGGCGCGCCCTCGTGGTGGGAGAACTCCACCGAGATGCCCATCGACTCCAGCATCGTGATCGCCTGGCGGCGGAAGTCGTGCCCCACCCCGCGCGGGGTGTGGTCGAAGTAGCCGGACTGGTCGGCGGGGATCGGCGCGGTGCCGTCGCCGGGCAGGTTCTTCAGCAGGAAGAACTCGATCTCGGGGTGGGTGTAGAAGGTGAACCCGAGCTCGGAGGCCTTCTCCAGGGTGCGCTTGAGCACGAACCGCGGGTCGGCGAAGGACGGGGAGCCGTCCGGCATCAGGATGTCGCAGAACATCCGGGCCGTCCCGGGCGTCTCCGAGCGCCAGGGCAGGATCTGGAAGGTGGTCGGGTCCGGCTTGGCGATCATGTCGGACTCGTAGACGCGGGCGAAGCCCTCGATCGCCGACCCGTCGAAGCCGATGCCCTCCTCGAAGGCCTGCTCCAACTCCGCCGGCGCCACCGCGACCGACTTCAGGAACCCGAGCACGTCGGTGAACCACAGTCGGACGAAACGGATGTCACGCTCTTCGAGCGTCCGGAGCACGAACTCCTGCTGCTTGCCCATGGGGACAGTCTCACCTCTGCTCTTTACGTTCGTGTTACGCCCGGAAACCACCCGAAAGCGACTGTCCCCATCATGGCGGATCGCGGCCGCCGAGGGCAGTGGCAACCCTCGGACGCGACATCGCGTCAGATCGACGATTAGACTCGCGGCATGCCCAATCTCCGTCTCGCCCTGTGCCAGACCGACCCCTGGGTCGGTGATCTCGACCGCAACGCGGACGAGGTGGTACGCCGGACGGCCCAGGCCGTCGAGGCCGGTGCCCGGCTGATCGCCTTCCCCGAGATGGCCCTGACCGGGTACCCGGTGGAGGACCTCGCCCTGCGCCGCTCCTTCGTCGAGGCCTCCCGGTCCGCGCTGGTCGCCCTGGCCGCGCGGCTGGCCGGCGAGGGGCTGGGCGAGGTGCCGGTCGTGGTCGGCTACCTGGGCCGGTCCGACCAGGCCTCGCCGCGGTTCGGCCGCCCGGCCGGGTCGCCGCAGAACTGCGCCGCGGTGCTGCACCGTGGCGGGGTGGTCACCCGGTTCGCCAAGCACCACCTGCCCAACTACGGGGTGTTCGACGAGTACCGCTGGTTCGTCCCCGGCGACCAGCTGCCGGTGCTGCGGCTGCACGGGGTGGACGTGGCGCTCGCGATCTGCGAGGACATCTGGCAGGACGGCGGCCGGGTGAGCGCCGCCCGCGAGGCCGGGGCCGGCCTGCTGCTGGTGCTCAACGGCTCGCCCTACGAGCGGAACAAGGACGACGCCCGGCTGGAACTGGTCCGGCGGCGCGCCGCCGAGGCGGGCTGCGCGCTGGCCTACGTCAACATGGTCGGCGGCCAGGACGAGCTGGTCTTCGACGGCGACTCGATCGTGGTCGGCGCGGACGGCGGGGTGCTGGGCCGCTCGCCGCAGTTCGCGGAGCACCTGCTCGTCCTCGACCTCGACCTGCCGGCCGCGAGCAGCGACCACACCGACGGGCTGCTGCTCGCCGACGGCCTGCACCTGGTCCGCCGCGAACTGGGCGGCGAGCCGCTGCCCGCGCCCGCCGCGCCGCTCCGGGCGGAGGTGGCGCCCAGGATCTCGGACGAGGCCGAGATCTGGGCCGCGCTGGTATCCGGCACCGAGGCGTACGTGCGCAAGAACGGCTTCCGCTCGGTGCTGCTCGGCCTCTCCGGTGGCATCGACTCCGCGCTGGTGGCGGCCATCGCGGTGGACGCGCTGGGGGCCGGGAACGTGCACTGCGTCTCGATGCCGAGCCGGTACTCCTCCCAGCACTCCCGGGACGACGCCGCCGAGCTGGCCCGCCGGACCGGGCTGCACTTGCGGACGGTGTCGATCGCCCCGATGGTCGACGCCTACCTGGCGGCCACCGAGCTGACGGGCCTGGCCGAGGAGAACCTGCAGTCCCGGCTGCGCGGCACGCTGCTGATGGCGATCTCCAACCAGGAGGGCCACCTGGTGCTCGCACCGGGCAACAAGAGCGAGCTGGCGGTCGGCTACTCCACGCTGTACGGCGACTCGGTCGGCGCGTTCGGTCCGATCAAGGACGTCTACAAGTCGCTGGTCTTCCGGCTCGCCCGCTGGCGCAACGAGGAGGCCGCGCGGCGCGGCGAACCGGCGCCGATCCCGGAGCACACCATCGACAAGCCGCCGTCCGCCGAGCTGCGGCCGGACCAGGTGGACACCGACTCGCTGCCCGACTACGACCTGCTGGACACCGTGCTCAGCCGCTACATCGAGGGCGACGAGGGCCGGGACTCGATCGTGGCGGCGGGCTTCGACCCGGCGGTGGTCGACCGGGTGGTCCGGCTGGTCGACACCGCCGAGTACAAGCGCCGGCAGTACCCGCCGGGCCCGAAGATCTCCGCCAAGGGCTTCGGCCGGGACCGCCGGCTGCCGATCACCAACCGCTGGCGCCGGGGCTGATCACCGGCCGGCGGTCGGCCGCCGGTGGTCACCCCTGGTAGCGGTAGGTGGCCGCGATCGCGAGGTGGTCGCTGCCGTCGTGGCCCAGGGTGCGGGAGTCGGTGGGCTTCAGACCGCCCTTGCTCATGATCTGGTCGATCCGGGCCATCGGGAAGGACGCCGGCCAGCTGAAGCCGAAGCCGTCACCGGCCGCGCCCTGGGCCGAGCGCATCTGCGAGGTGACCGGCGCCAGGCTGCGGTCGTTCATGGTGCCGTTGAGGTCACCGAGCAGCAGCACCTTCTTCAGCGACTCGGCCTCGATCGCGTCACCCAGGGCCTGGGCACTGGCGTCCCGCTGGTTGACGGTGAAGCCGCCCTCGGCCTTCAGCCGGACGGACGGCAGGTGCGCGACGTACACCGCGACCGGACCCTGCGGGGTACCGACCTGGGCACGGAAGGCCCTGGTCCAGCCCATCTTGATGTCCACCACCGAGACGCCGCTGATCGGGTACTTCGACCAGAGCCCGACCGTGCCCTCCACCGCGTGGTACGGGTAGCTGTCGGCCAGCCCGGTCTCGTAGGCGCGCAGCGGCCGGCCGGCCAGCTCCTGGAGCGCGACGATCTGGGCGCCCGAGTCCTTGAGCAGCTGCACCGTGCGCTGCGGATCGGTGTTGGCGGCGGCCACGTTGTGGCTGACCACCATCCAGTCCCCGGCGCCGCCGCTCTTGTCGCTGAGCAGCCCGCCGAACATGTTGAACCAGATCACCACCGGCAGCAGCAGCGCGATCAGCGCGGTGGCGGAGCGGCGCAGCAGGGCCGGCACCAGCAGGACGGGTACGGCCAGGCCGACCCAGGGCAGGAAGGTCTCCAGCAGGCTGCCGAGGTTGCCGACGGTGTTGGGCACCTCGGCGTGGAAGGCCAGCAGGGCGGCGGCGAGCAGGGCGAGGGCGGCGAGGAGCAGGCCGCGCCGCCAGGGGTTGCTGCCCCGGGCGTCCCGGCCCCAGCCGCGCAGGCCGAGGAACCCGGCGCCGGAACCGGACCGGCCGGCACCCCCCGGACCACCGGGCCCGGGACCGCCGAGGCCGGGGCCGGGGCCGGGTCCGCCGAGGTCACCGGCGCCACCGGGGCTACCGGCGCCGTCCGGGCCGGTGCCGGTGCCGGTGCTCCCGGCGGTGGCCGGGGCTCCGCCTCCCGCCGCCGGTGCCGTCCGGTCCGTCCAGTCCGCCTGCGCCATCCCGTGGCTCCCGTTCGTTCGTGCCGTCTGCCGGTCCGACGCGCGACCCCGCCGGAGGGCGGGCACGGTGCCGGACTGGTGCCGGTTTGATCGGATTCCCGGCTCAGCCTATGCCGGGACAGACGCGGGCTCCGGGGAGCGGGTTCCGGCGTGGCCCGGTTTGGTGAGCCAGGCCACGCCGGGAAGCCGCACGGAGGCCCCCGCGGCAGGTCGGTCGCGGCAGGCCGGTCGCGACGGAGCGCGGCGGGGCGGGTCAGTCGCGGGTGGCCGGGCCGGCCAGGCCCTGGAGCAGCGCGTCGATCATCGTGGTGGCGAGCTCGGGATCGTCGAGGTCGGACTCCTCCCACAGGATGCTGCGGGTGAGGATCGGACCGATCAGCAGGTCGGCGAGGAGTTCCTCGCCGAGGTCGCCCCGGAGCACGCCCTCGGCGACGCCCCGGCGGATCAGGTCGCGCGCCATCACCCGGCGCGGCCCGATCACCCGTTCCCGGTAGGCCGCGTGCAGCTCGGGCCAGCTGTGCATCTGGCTGAGCGCGGCCTTGAGCACCCAGCGGGAGCGCTTGGCGAGGCCGCGGATGCGCATGTACTCGACCATCGCGATCAGGTCGTCCCGGACGGCGCCGCCGGTGCTCTCCGGGACGGGCGCCTCCAGCCGGCTGACCATGTCGACCAGCAGGGCCTCCTTGTTGGGCCAGCGCCGGTAGATGGTGGCCTTGCCGACGCCGGCGGCGGTGGCGATGCCCTCGATGGTCAGCTCGGCCAGACTGCTGCCGGCCGCCATGAGCTCCTCGACGGCGGTGAAAATGGCCTGCTCGGCCGCCTCGCTGCGCGGGCGGCCCCGCCGCGGGCTCGTGCAGTCCGGCGCGACCGTGGTGTCCGTCTTCATCCCCGCTGGTCTCCCTCGATGGTCGCGGGCGCGCGGCGCCGTTCCAGTACCGATTGTCGTCCGCACTCCGGCCCGGTGGAAGCCGCCGTACGCACATGGCCCCGGCCGCCCGGACGGGTCCGGGCGGCCAGGGGCCCATTCTCGCTCAGCTCGGCCGCAGCTCAGCCGGGGTCCGGCCGGCCGCGACCGGTCAGGCGTCGGCCGCTTCGGTCTCCCGCACGGGGCCGGCCGCCTTCGCCGGGGCGGGTGCGCCCCCCGGCGCGCCGCCGGGGCCGCCCGCCGTGATCCGGCCGGGGAGCAGGAACCAGGCGAGCAGGGCGCCGACCGCGGTGACTCCGGCCGAGAGGCCGGCCACCACGTGCATGGCGTCGATGAAGGAGGCGTTCGCCGGGCCGATCAGCTCGGCGCCCTGCGGCCCGAGCCGGCCGGCCACGGCCATGGTGGCCTCCAGGGACTCACCGGCCTTCTCCCGCAGCGCGCCGGCCGGCAGCTTGTCCAGCTGGTCGGACATCCCGTTGCGGTAGACGGTGGAGAGCACCGCGCCGAGCACGGCCACCCCGAGCGAGCCGCCGACCTGGCGGAAGGTGTTGTTGATCGCCGAACCGGCACCGGCCTTCTCGCGCGGCAGCGAGCCCATGATCGCGACGGTGACCGGCGGCATCACGTGCGCCATGCCGCTGCCCATCAGCAGGCCGAGGACCACCAGCACCCAGATCGGCGTGTCGACGTCGAGCAGCAGGTAGCCGAGGAAGCCGATCGCGATCAGGGCCATGCCGCCGGCGCAGGTGGCGCGGACGCCGAAGCGGTCCACCACCAGCCGGGCCCGCGGGGCGAACAGCAGCTGGGCGGCGGCCAGCGGCAGCATCAGCATGCCGGCCTGCAGGGCGCTGTAGCCGCGCACGCTCTGGGTGTAGAAGACGCCGAAGAAGGAGACGCCCATCAGCGCGAAGAAGACCACGCCGACGACGACCACGGAGGCGCTGAACACCTTGTTGCGGAACCAGCTGATGTCCAGCGCCGGGTACGCGGTGCGGCGCTCGAACCAGACGAAGGCGACCAGCGCGACCACGCCGACCAGCACCGGCCCCCAGGCCTCCGGGGAGGTGAAGTCGGCCAGCTCGCCGCCCTTGATGATGCCGAAGATCAGCGCGACCAGGCCGATGATCGAGAGCAGCACGCCGATCGGGTCGAGCCGGCCCGGGTTCGGGTCCTTGGACTCGGGCACCAGCAGCACCATCGCGATCACGGCGACCACCACGATCGGGACGTTGATCAGGAAGACCGAGCCCCACCAGAAGTGCTCGATCAGCAGGCCGCCGGTGATCGGGCCGATCGCGATGGCCAGGCCGACCGCGCCGGCCCAGATGCCGATCGCCTTGGGCTGCTCGGCGCGCTCGAAGACGTTCATGATGATGGCGAGCGTGGCGGGCATCGCCAGCGCGCCGCCGACCCCCATCAGCGCGCGGTAGCCGATGAGTTCACCCGGCGAGGCGGCCATCGCGGAGAGCAGCGAGGCGATCCCGAAGACCACCATGCCGGCCAGCAGGGCGCGCTTGCGGCCGAACCGGTCACCGAGCAGCCCCGCCGTGAACAGCAGCCCGGCGAAGACCAGGGTGTACGAGTTGATCGACCATTCCAGGTCGCTCTGGCTGGCGCCGAGCCCGGTGGGCGCGGGTGACGCGATGGTCTTCATCGCGACGTTCAGGATCGAGTTGTCGAGGACGACGACGAGGAGGGCGAGCACCAGGGTGCACAGGATCGCCCAGCGTCGGCGGTGGATGGCTTCCGGCACCCGAGGTGGCGCGGCTGCGGTGGTCATTGCGGTCTTCCCGTCCGTGGTGGCGTGTCACTGGCGGGCCTTTGCGAGTCGTATGCGTCTCGTAACCCCCGCGATCACCCTAGCGCGACTTTCGATACGAGACGAATCCGTTTCGTAAAGCTCGGGCAAAGGCTCGGCGCCGGGCCGGCGCGGCGAGCCGCACCGGGCCGGTGCGCGTCGGTCGGCCGGGCCGGGTGCCGCACCGGGCGCCCGGCCGGTGTGCCCTAGATCGCAGCGCGGTCCGGGCACGCCTCTTTGCGCCCGCGCCGGGGCGTGCAAGCATGGAGGGGATCCGGGGACGCCACACGGCGCCACGAGACGACAACCCTTCAGGAGCCTGTTCGATGAACGCTTCTTCGCCTTCGCCTGCCCAGAACCAGGCGTCGACCGCGACCCTCTACGGCGGGGTCACCAACCGCCGCGTCACCGTCCGCGACCTCGCCGCCGCCAAGCAGCGCGGCGAGAAGTGGTCGATGCTCACCGCCTACGACGCCCTCACCGCGGGCGTCTTCGACGAGGCCGGCACCCCCGTCCTGCTGGTCGGCGACTCGGCGGCCAACTGCCACCTCGGCTACGAGACCACCGTGCCGGTGACCATGGATCAGATGGTGATGCTCTCCGCCGCCGTCGTCCGCGGCACCAAGCGCGCCATGATCGTCGCCGACCTGCCCTTCGGCTCCTACCAGGAGTCCCCCGCGCAGGCCATGCACAACGCCGTCCGGCTGATGAAGGACGCCGGGGTCGGCGCGGTCAAGCTGGAGGGCGGCGAGCGCAGCGCCCGGTCGATCGAGCTGCTGGTCGAGGCCGGCATCCCGGTGATGGCCCACATCGGCCTCACCCCGCAGTCCGTGCACGCCTTCGGCGGCTACCCCGTCCAGGGCCGCGGCGACGAGGCGGCGCACCGGATGCTGCGCGACGCCAAGGCCGTCCAGCAGGCCGGCGCCTTCGCCGTCGTCCTGGAGGCCGTCCCCGCCGAGCTGGCCGCCCAGGTCACCGAGCAGCTGGCGATCCCGACCGTCGGCATCGGCGCCGGGGTGGACACCGACGCGCAGGTGCTGGTCTGGACGGACATGGCCGGCATGACGGCGGGCCGGGTCCCGAAGTTCGTCAAGCAGTACGCCGACCTGCGGGCCGTCCTCGGCGAGGCCGCCCGCGAGTTCGCCGCCGACGTGCAGTCCGGCGCCTTCCCGGCCCCGGAGCACACCTTCCACTGACCGGCCGGTACGGGCCCCGCTCCGCTCGGAGCGGGGCCCCACCCGTGCCCGGGACGCCGCGCCGGGAGCGCCGCGACAGCGGTATGACAGCGGGCCGCCCGGGCCCGGGCACACCGTGACAGCAGACTGTCAGTGGGGGCGGACAGTCTGGGGGGCATGACACGAATCGCCACTGCCCCGAACGACCGGGGGCCCGCCGCGGGCAATGCCGTAGAGGTGCGCGGCATCGTCAAGCACTACGGCGCGACCAAGGCACTCGACGGTGTCGACCTCACCGTCCGCGAGGGCACCGTGCTCGGCGTGCTCGGCCCGAACGGCGCCGGCAAGACCACGCTCGTCCGGGTCCTCTCCACGCTGATCAAGCCGGACGCCGGCACGGCCTTCGTCGGCGGCTACGACGTGCTGCGCCAGCCCAAGCAACTGCGCCGCACGATAGGCCTGACCGGCCAGTACGCCTCCGTCGACGAGATGCTCTCCGGCTACGAGAACCTCTACCTGATCGGCCGGCTGCTGGACCTCTCCCGCAAGGACGCCAAGGCCCGCGCCACCGAGCTGCTGGAGCGCTTCTCGCTCACCGAGGCCGCCAAGCGCGTCGCCAAGACCTACTCCGGCGGCATGCGCCGCCGCCTCGACCTGGCCGCCAGCATGATCGGCCGGCCCCGGGTCCTCTACTTGGACGAGCCCACCACCGGCCTGGACCCGCGCACCCGCAACGAGGTCTGGGACGAGGTGCAGCGGATGGTCGGCGAGGGCACCACCGTGCTGCTCACCACCCAGTACATGGAGGAGGCCGAGCAGCTCGCGAACGAGCTGACCGTGATCGACCGCGGCCGGGTGATCGCCTCCGGCGGGGTGGCCGAGCTCAAGGCCCAGGTCGGCGGCCAGACCCTGCAGGTCCGCCCGGCGCACCCGGGCGAGCTCTCCGAGATGGCCCGCTGCCTGCGCGAGAGCGGCATCGCCGGGGCCACCGTCTCGGCCGACACCGGCCTGCTGTCGGTCCCGATCACCGACGAGGCGCAGCTGACCGCCGTGGTCGGGGTGCTCGGGACCCGCGGTTTCGCCATCGCCGGCATCGACACCCTGGTCCCCAGCCTGGACGAGGTCTTCCTCACCATCACCGGCAAGCCCGCGACCGTCGCGGCCGCCGCCCCGAGCCTCGCCAAGGAGCCCGTCGCATGACCACCGCAACGCTCGCCCCCGCCCGGGTGGAGGACACCCGGATCGGCCTGGCCGGCACCTTCCGGCACATCGGGGCGCTGACCCGCCGCAACCTGATGCGGATCAAGGCGGACCCGGAGTCGATGTTCGACGCGGTGCTGATGCCGATCATCTTCACCGTGCTCTTCGTCTACGTCTTCGGCGGGGCGATCTCCGGCGGCCAGGACGCGTACAAGCAGTACATGATCCCCGGTCTGCTCGGGCAGACCGGCCTCACCCTGGCGATGGCCGTCGGCACCGGTCTGAACAGCGACTTCCAGACCGGGGTGATGGACCGCTTCCGCACCCTGCCGATCGGACGCTCCGCCGTCCTGCTCTCCAAGATCGCCGCGGAGACCTGCCGGGCGCTGGTCTCCTTCGCCATCCTGATCGGCTTCGCGCTGATCCTCGGCTTCGAGGTGAAGACCGGACCGCTGGAGGCGCTGGCCGCGGTCGGCCTCTCGCTGGTCTTCGGCATGTCGATCGTCTGGATCTCGATGCTGCTCGGCATGGCGATGAAGAGCGCCCAGGCCGTCCAGGGAGTGTCCATGCTCGTCCTGATGCCGATGCAGTTCGGCAGCTCGATCTTCGCGCCGACCGACACCATGCCGGGCTGGCTGCAGTCCTTCACCAAGGTGAACCCGCTCTCGGCGCTCGCCGACGCCTGCCGCGCGCTGCTCAACGGCGAGGGCGCGGTGGCCCACCCGGTGCTCATCGTGCTCGGCTGGTCGATCGGCATCACCGCGGTCTTCGCGCCGCTCGCGGTGGCCCGGTTCCGCAAGCGGACCTGAGGGCCCGCACCACCTGGTCCGCCGGCCGGCCGACCCCTGGGACGGGGGGTCAGCCGGCCGGCCAGTCGATCATCCGCTCCAGCAGCGCGTTCGCCTCGGCGATCGAGCGGCAGGCGCCCAGCGCGCGGGCCTCGGCGAAGGCGTCCTCACCCAGCCGGGCCCGCAGGCCCGCCTCGGTCCGCTCGCTCTCCACCCGCTCCAGGTAGCCGCCCTTGGGCCCGGTCAGACCGACGTGCGCGCCGAGCAGGACCGCCGCCCGGCGGGCCGCCTCGTCGTCGTCGTCCCGCTCGGCATAGGCCCACAGGACACCGACCGCCGGAAGCACCATCATCACGGACATCTGCTCCGCGAAACCGCTCGTGGTGTCCGTCAGCTCGCGCAGCAACCGCCGCCCCTCCCGCAGGAGTTCCATCCCGCGGTCCGGATCCCCGGAACGGGCCACCATCCAGCCCCGGGTGACCGTCAGCAGCCCGCCGACCAGGCCGGGGGCGAAGCCGCCCACCTTGGTCCCGCTCAGCTGGTCCAGCTCGCGCAGCGCGGCGTCGAACTCACCGCGCTGGGCGTGCACCGCGCAGAGCATCAGGTGCCCGAAGAGCAGCGCGCCGTTGGCCGCGTGGCTCTCGCCCGGCTCGACCGAGGCCAGGGCCTCCCGGATGTGCCGCTCGCCGGCGTCGAGGTCGATGCCGAGCATCGCACCGCCGAGCTGTACCTGCAGCATCGGCACCTCCTGCGGGGCGCCCAGCAGTTCGGCCAGTTCGATGGCGCGCTCGTAAGCGAGGACGGCCTCCTCGGACCGGCCCTCGTTGGACATCGACTCGCCGCGGGCCGCGTAGGCCTGGGACATCCCCCACCGGTCGCCGCAGCGCCGGAACAGCTCCAGCGACTCCTCGCCGTCGCGCAGGGACTGCTCCATCCCGCCGGGCCAGTCGTTCATCATCTTGGCCCGGATCTGCAGGATGAACGCCAGGTCGTTGTCGCTGCCGTGCACGCGGCAGCCGTCCACCGCGTCGTTCAGCAGGTCGCGCAGCAGCTCCAGCTTGCCGGCCAGGAACGCCCCGAACACCCGCATCAGGCCCGGGAACCGGTAGGCCTGCGGGAGGTCCGGGGTGTACGCGTCGAGCAGGTTCCGGGAGAGCCGCAGCGCCTCCGGGTCGCCGAGCACCTCCAGGTTGCCCTCGAAGAGCCCGACCAGCCGGTACATCACCACCTCGCGGCGGGCCTCCTCGGCCACCCTCGGCGGCAGCGGCATGCCGTACTCCAGCACCGGCCGCTCCAGCGGCCGCAGCGGCAGGGTGGCCGGGTCGAACGGGTCCGGGCCGAGCGCGGCCACCGCCTCGTACCACTCCCGGGCCTCCAGCCCGAAGCCGCGCAGCGACCAGTACCAGCTCATGCCGAGCACGAGGACCAGTGCCTCGTGCTCGTCGCCGCGGTCGACCGCCCGCCGCAGCGCCGCCCGGATGTTCTCCTGCTCCCGCTCCAGCACCGCCAGCCAGGTCAGCTGCTCCGGTCCGTGCAGGCGCAGTTCGGCGGTCCGGACCAGCTCGCGGAAGTGCTCGACGTGCCGGCGCCCGGTCTCGCTCCGCTCGGCCGCCTCGGCCAGCCGCTCGGTGGCGTACTCGTGGATGGTCTCCAGCATCCGGTAGCGGGGCAGGCCCTCGCCGCCCAGGTCGGCCACCAGCAGCGACTTGTCGACCAGCGAGAGCAGGGCGTCCGCGACCTCCTCGCGGGGCACCTCGGCCTCGTCGGCGCAGATCGCCTCGGCGTCCTCCAGCCGCCAGCCGCCGGCGAAGACCGAGAGCCGGCGCAGCACCGCCCGCTCCTGCTTGCCCAGCAGGTCCCAGCTCCAGTCGACCACCGCGCGCAGGGTCTGCTGACGGGGCAGCAGGGTGCGGCTGCCGCCGGTGAGCAGCGCGAAGCGGCCGTCCAGCCGGTCGGCGATCTGGCGGGCCGTCATCACCCGCAGCCGGGCGGCGGCCAGTTCGATGGCGAGCGGCAGGCCGTCCAGCCGGCGGCAGATCTCGGCACAGGCGGCCGGATCGCTCTGCGGGTCGAAGCCCGGGCGGGCGGCGGCGGCGCGCTCGACGAGCAGCCGCAGCGCGACCGGGTCGGGCAGCGGTTCGACCGGCAGGACGCTCTCCCCGGGGACACCGAGCGGTTCGCGGCTGGTGGCGAGGACGGTGAGGCCGGGGCACTCGGCGAGCAGCTGGTCGGTGAGGTCGGCGGCGGCCTGGATCAGGTGCTCGCAGTTGTCCAGCACGAGCAGCATCCGGCGGTGGCCGCAGTACTCGACCAGCCGGCGGAGCGGATCCTCCGCGCGGCTCTCCAGCGCCTCGGCGACCAGGCTGCCGGTGTGCAGCAGCGTCTCGCGCAGCCCGAGCGCGGAGACCACCGCGGCCGGGACGGCGAGCGGGCTCTCCAGCGGGGCGAGTTCGGCCAGCCAGACGCCGTCCGGCCAGTGGCCGGCGGCCTGCTCGACGCGGCCGGCCTCGATCGAGAGCCTGGTCTTGCCGGAGCCGCCGGGGCCGGTCAGGGTGACCAACCGGCTGCCGGCCAGGGCGGTGCGCAGTGCGCCGAGGTCGTCCTCCCGGCCGACGAAGCTGGTGAGCCGGCCGCGCAGATTGCCCGCGCCGCGGGTCGGCGCCGCCGGCGGTGCCTGCTCGGGAGCCGGCGGCGGCCCGGACGGCCTTGGCGCCCCGACCGGGGCCAGCAGTTCGGCGTGCAGGTCCTGGAGGCGGCGGCCCGGATCGGCGCCGAGCTCGTCCGCCAGGGCGTGCCTGGTCCGCTCGTAGTGACGCAGCGCCTCGGCGGTGCGCCCGCTCTCGTGCAGGGACCGGATCATCAGGTACTGCAGGGGCTCGTCCAGCGGCTGCCGCTCGCAGAGTTCGGCGAGTTCGGCGGTGAGTTCGGCGGCCCGGCCGAGGCCGAGGTCGGCGGTGATCCGGTGCCGGCGGGCCTCGTCCCGCTGGGCCTCCAGCCGGGTGGCGGGGCCGCCGCGGTCGGGGAGGTCGGCGAGGGCCGGTCCGCGCCAGAGCGCCAGGGCGGCGCGCAGCCGCTCGGCGGCCAGCGCGTGGTCGGCCTCCTCCAGCGCCCGGCGGCCCTCGCCGGCCAGCCGCTGGAAGTCGCCGAGGTCCGTCCGCGGCTCGGTCAGCCAGTAGCCGGCCGGGCCGGAGCCGATCTGGTCGCGGCCGACGGTGCGGCGCAGCCGGCCGACCAGGGTCTGCAGCGCGGCGGAGGAGTCCTGCGGTGGCTCGGTGTCCCACACCTCGTCCACCAGGAGGTCGGCCGGCACCGGCCGTCCCTGCCGCAGGACCAGCGCGGCGAGCAGCGCCCGCAGCCGGGCACCGCCGAGCGGGACCGGCGTGCCGTCGTCGTGGTGGGCGGTGGTGGTACCGAGGATGCCGTAGTGCACCCGCCCATTCTGGTCGATGAAGGGTCGTGCCACGCACGCATTTCCGGGCCGGGCCCGGAGACCGGAACCGGGACCGCTGCTCCGGACGTTCACCGGGGACGGCTTGTCCGGCAACGGGCCCGCCGGGCATGATCGGTCCCCTGCCCGCACCCCAGACCTCCGGAGCGACCACGTCATGACCTTCGCCGCAACGCAGCGCTCGCGCCGCGAGGACCGACGGATCAGCCCGGTGTTCTGGGCCATGCTGGCCACCCTCGCGACCTCCGGCTGGGCGGTCTACGCGGGCTACGGCAACGCCCGGTTCGGGATCTTCCTGTTCGTGGTGGCAGGCTGGATGGTCTCGCTGTGCCTGCACGAGTACGCGCACGCCCGCACCGCCCTGCACGGCGGCGACATCACCGTCGGCGCCAAGGGCTACCTCACGCTCAACCCGCTCAAGTACGCGAACGCGCTGCTCAGCTTCGTGCTGCCGATCGTCTTCGTGCTGCTCGGCGGCATCGGCCTGCCCGGCGGGGCGGTCTGGATCGAGCGGCACCGGATCAACGGGCGACTCAAGCACAGCCTGATCTCGGCGGCCGGCCCGCTGGTGAACCTGGCCGCCGCGGTGCTGATCCTGGTCCCGGTGGGCGCCGGCTGGCTGGACGGCACCGAGGTGCACGCGGTCTGGAACGGCTACGAGCTGAGCGTGTCGCCGCTGGCGCTGGCCCTGGGCTTCCTCGGCATGCTGCAGCTCAGCGCGACCCTGCTGAACCTGCTGCCGGTGCCGGGTCTGGACGGCTACGGGATCATCGAGCCCTGGCTGTCCCACAAGGCCCGCCGGGCGGTCGAGCCGTTCGCCCCGTACGGGATGCTGGCGATCTTCGCGCTGCTCTGGCAGCCCGAGGTGAACCACTACTTCTTCGAGGCCGTCTACGGCGTGATGGACCTGCTCGGCGTCGACCGGCTGTACGCCCAGGTCGGCCACGACCTGTTCACCTTCTGGAAGAACTAGCCGGCCGGCTTCAGGAGGCCGCGGCGCGCTCGGCCGCGGCCTTCGCCAGCTTCGCCCGGCGCAGGTTCAGCCAGAGGACGTTGCTGGCCACGCCGGCCAGCGGGATCCAGACCAGGCCCACCCAGTCGCCCCGCACCAGGGAGACCACGGCTGCGGCCAGCGCGAGGACGACGACGATCGAGGCGAAGAGGGACGTGCGGGGCATGGCGGGGGGCTCCTAGGGCCGGGTGACGGACGGCCCCATTCTCGCCGATCTCACCCCCGGGCCGGGCCCGGGGGTGAGATCGGCGCGCCCCGGCGCCGGTCAGACGTCGGTGATCCGCAGGCCCGCGTGGGCCTTGTAGCGGCGGTTGACCGAGATCAGGTTGGCGACCAGGGACTCCACCTGGTGGGCGTTGCGCAGCCGGCCGGCGAAGATGCCGCGCATCCCGGGGATCCGGGCGGCCAGCGCCTGGACCAGGTCGGTGGCGGCCCGCTCGTCGCCCAGCACCATCACGTCGGTGTCGATCCGCTCGACCGACTCGTCCTGGAGCAGCACCGCCGAGAGGTGGTGGAAGGCGGCGGTGACCCGGGAGTCCGGCAGCAGCGCGGCGGCCTGCTGGGCGGCACTGCCCTCCTCCGGCACCAGCGCGTACGCGCCCTGCTTGTCGAAGCCGAGCGGGTTGACGCAGTCCACCACGATCTTCCCGGCCAGCTCCTCGCGGAGGGCGGTGAGGGTGGCGGCGTGCCCGTCCCAGGGCACCGCGACGATCACGATGTCGCTCTCGCGCGCGGTGGTCGCGTTGTCGGCGCCGCGCACGCCGAGGCCGAGTTCGGCCGCCGAGGCCTCGGCGCGGGCCGCGTCACGGGAGCCGATGATCACCTGCTGGCCGGCCTTGGCGAGCCGGTGGGCGAGCCCCCGCCCCTGGTCGCCGGTGCCACCGAGGACACCGACCACCAGCTGCGAGACGTCCGGCAGCTCGTGGGCCGGGTTTGTCGCTGAATCGAGGGAAGTCATGGGCCGATCCTGCCAAACGCCCGGCCCGCCGCGACATTCTGTGGCCCATGGACGAGGTGAGAGTTTCGGCACTCCGCGAGCGGCTGACCGGCACGGGCTGGCTGGAGGCGGTCGGCGGCTTCGCCGGCTCGCTGCGCCACGCCGTCTCCCGGCGCGGGGCGGGCGCGCTGCTGCTGGTCGGCACCGAGGAGTACGAGCCCTGGCACCTGGCCGCCCATCTGGACGACGAGGCGGCCTGGTCCGACGTCCCCCGGCTGGCGCCGACCCTGCTGCGGCACCGGGTGCCCGCTCGGGCGCCGGCCCATCTGGCGCACGGCCTGCGGCGGCTGACCGAGGCCGGGCGCGGGGCGACGGTGCTGGTGGTGGCGCCCACGGCGGCCGGGGCGCCACTGCTCGAACGGGTCCACGACGCGCGACGGGGCGGGGCGACCGTGCTCGCCCTGGACGGCCCCGCCGAGCGGGGCGAGCTGGCGGGGCTGGCGCACGAGCGGCTGGCGGTCGGCACCGGCGAGGAGGAGCCGTTCGACCTCGCGCAGCACCTGGTCAGCGCCGCCGCAGGGCAGGCGCCGGCCCGGCGCGGCGCGCTCGGCCGGCTGGCGGCGCTGGCCGGGCGGCTCGGCTCGGGGCCGGGGCTCAGCCGCTGGTAGCGGCGGGCGGGGAAGACGGCACCCGAGGCGGTGGGACGGGCGAAAATCCGTTGCGGCCCCGAGGGGGCGGCGCCGAGGATGGTCGTTCGTGAACGACGCCGAACCACCTCCGTCCGGGCGAGTCCGGACACTGCTGACCTCCCTGCGCCCCGACCTGGCACCCTGGCACTCCTCCCGGGACTTCCGGCTGCTCTGGCTCTCGGGCTGCATCACCAGCCTCGGCAGCTTCCTCACCTACGTCGCCGTGCCGATGCAGATCAAGGACCTCACCGGCTCCTCCTTCGCGGTCGGCCTGGTCGGCGCCTTCGAGCTGGTGCCGCTGATCGTCTTCGGCCTCTGGGGCGGCGCCCTGGCCGACGCGCTGGACCGGCGCAAGCTGGTGCTGTTCTCGGAGGCCGGGCTCGGCCTGCTCACCGGTCTGCTGCTGATCAACGCGCTGCTGCCGACACCGGTGCTCTGGCCGGTCTACCTGGTGGCCGCCCTGGTCGCCGCGACCGACGGCCTGCAGCGCCCGGCCCTGGACTCGCTGACCCCGCGGATCGTCCCGCACGACCAGCTGACCGCCGCTTTCGCGCTCAACTCGCTCTACCGCAACGCCGGTTCGGTGGCCGGCCCGGCGCTGGCCGGGATCATCGTGGCCTTCGCCGGGGTCCAGACCGCCTACGCGCTGGACGTGCTCACCTTCGGCGCCTCGCTGCTGCTGCTCGCCCGGATCCGCGCGGTGCCGCCGCCCACCGGCGCCGAGAAGCCGTCCGTGCGGGCCGTCCTGACCGGGGTCCGCTACGCCTGGAGCCGCAAGGACCTGCTGGGCACCTACGCGATCGACGTCTGCGCGATGCTGTTCGCCTTCCCGGTGGCGATCTTCCCCTTCCTGGCCTCGGAGCTGGGCGCCGACTGGGCGCTCGGCCCGATGTACGCGGCCTCGGCGGTGGGCGCGCTGGCGGTCTCGGCGACCAGCGGCTGGACGTCCCGGGTCCACCGGCACGGCCGGCTGCTGGTGGTGGCCGCGCTCGGCTGGGGCGCGGCGATGGCCCTGGCCGGTCTCTGCGGCGCCGTCTGGCCGGTGCTGCTCTGCCTCGCCCTGGCCGGCGGGGCCGACCAGATCAGCGGGATCGCCCGCTCGACCATGTGGAACCAGTCCATCCCCGACGAGGTGCGCGGCCGGATGGCCGGTGTCGAGCTGCTCAGCTACTCGGTCGGCCCGCAGCTCGGCCAGGTCCGGGCGGGCGGGATGGCCGGTCTGGTCGGCGTCCGGGCCTCGGTCTGGGCCGGCGGTGTGGCCTGCGTGGTCGGCGTGCTGGCGCTCGCCGCCGCGCTGCCCCGGCTGCTCTCGTACGACGACCGCACCGACCCGCACGCGGCGGCGGTGCGCGCCGAGCACGCGAAGGCCGAGGAGGCACGGGCCCGGGCGGCGGTCTGACCGGCCCGGTCCGGTGCCACGCCCCGAGAAAGTAAGTGACATAGATGGCTTGAGACTATTACCCTGGACTCCGTTGACGTCCGGCGAGCGGAGGGTGGCCATGCTGGAGATCACGGCGGAGAACGTCGTACGGAGCTGGGTGGACGGCTGGGTCGTGTCGCGGTCGGCCGCGCCGCCGATCGTGGAGCCCTGGGGCTACACCGTCGACGTCGGCCTCACCGACCACGTGACCCGGCACGTCCTGGACGCCACCGGGGACGCCGTACGGGAGGCCGACGTCCGCAAGGTCGCCGGCGCGGTGCGCGCCCGGGGGACGTGGCTCAAGGTCTTCGCGGATCCCGCCGTCATCGCCCCCTGGCTCGGACCCGACTGGTGGGTCGACGACGAGCCGGCCTTCCTGATGACCGTCCGGCTGACCCCCGCCCCCGGGCTCACCGCCCCCGCGGGCTACCGCCTGCGCACCTGGGCCCGCGGCGAGGTCGTCCGCGCCCTGGTCACCGCCGAGGACGGCGCACTGGCGGCCCGCGGCCAGATCGGCGTCTGCGGCGCGACCGCCGTCGCGGACCAGATCGAGACCTCCGCCGAGCACCGCCGCAAGGGCCTCGGCTCACTGGTCATGCGGGCGCTGGCGGGCGCGGCGCACGACCGGGGCGCCCAGACCGGGGTGCTGGCCGGGACGCCGGACGGGCGCGCGCTGTACAGCACGCTGGGCTGGCGGGTGCTCGCCCCGCTGACCAGCGCCAAGTACGTCGGCCCGCAGGGCGCCTGACACGGCGCCGCCCCTGCCCCGCCGCGGTGGCGGGCCAGGGGCGGGGCAGCGCCGGTCGCGGGGTCAGCCCTCGGTCGGCCGTCCGTCGAAGCGCTCGTCGTCGTTCTTCCACTCCCGGTTGCGCTCCTCGGCGGTCTCCAGCGCGTGGGCCGCCTCCTCACGGCTGGCGTACGGGCCGAGACGGTCCTTGGCGGGGCACTCCGGCCCCTCCTCCACCTTGGCGTGCTTGATGCAGTAGAACCACTCGCCCGGCAGTCCGGTCGGCTTGCGGTGGAATCCCAGGGGCATGGCGGTCACTCCCGTTCGATGGGCCTGTCGTCACTGATCATCGCGCGCGGCCGCCCGTCCCGCACACCCCCGGAGGGCCGGGGACCGGCGGATAGACTCGCGACCATGGCTCTCGTACCCGGCATCCAGTCCCCCACCCGCAAGGTCCCGGCGCACATCGCTCGCCCCGAGTACGTCGGACGGCCCGCGCCGGCGCCGTACACCGGGCCCGAGGTGCAGACCGCCGAGACCATCGAGAAGATGCGGATCGCGAGCCGGATCGCCGCCCGGGCGATGGCGGAGGCCGCCAAGCTGATCGCGCCGGGCGTCACCACCGACGCGCTGGACGCCGTCGCCCACACCTACATGTGCGACCACGGGGCCTACCCGTCCGACCTCGGCTACCGGGGCTTCCCCAAGTCGATCTGCACCTCGATCAACGAGGTGATCTGCCACGGCATCCCCGACTCGACCGTGCTGCAGGACGGGGACATCGTCAACATCGACGCCACCGCGTACATCCACGGGGTGCACGGCGACCTCAACGCCACCTACCTCTGCGGCGACGTGGACGAGGAGTCCCGGCTGCTGGTGGAGCGCACCCGGGAGTCGCTCGCCCGGGCGATCAAGGCGGTCAAGCCCGGCCGGCAGATCAACGTGATCGGCCGGGTCATCGAGTCCTACGCGAAGCGCTTCGACTACGGCGTGGTGCGGGACTTCACCGGGCACGGCATCAACACGTCGTTCCACTCCGGCCTGATCGTCCCGCACTACGACAGCGAGCGGGCCACCGAGGTGATCAAGCCGGGGATGACCTTCACCATCGAGCCGATGCTGACCCTGGGCACCTACGACTACGAGATCTGGGCCGACGGCTGGACGGTCGTCACCAAGGACCGCAAGCGGACCGCCCAGTTCGAGCACACGCTGGTCGTCACCGCCGACGGCGCCGAGGTCCTCACCCTGCCGTAGCCCGCTCCCCCGGGTGGGCGCGCTAGCCGATCAGCCACTGCTCCTCGGCGACCGCGCCCACCTCGGTGCAGGCGTCGGTGAGCACGTCCAGGACGCGCAGCGGATCCGGCAGCGGCTGCTCGGGCCCGCGGAGCCAGCGCACCTGCGAGCCGTCCGGCAGCGCGGCCGGCGGCAGCAGGGTGTACGAGCCGCGGCAGTGCCAGCGCAGACCGGGGTGCTCGGACATGGTGTCCGGCGTGGAGTCCAGCGCGCTCGGCCACCACTCGTCCTCGTCCACCGGGGTGCCCCTGGTGGACGTGAAGAAGAGGTAGCGGTCCTCGCCGACGGCGGCCACCGGACCCTCGACGCCCAGCGCCGCGAGCCGCTCCAGCGCCAGCCGGCCGGCCTCGGCCGGGACGTCCAGGACGTCGTGGGCACGGCCGGTGGCGGTGATGAAGTTGGCCAGTGGGTCCCGCGAGAGCCAGCGGGCGACCTGCTCCGGCTCGGTGGTCGCCTGGCTCTGCCAGGCGAAGGAGACCGGGTGCTGCGCGGGGGCCGGACAGGCCACCCGGTCGCAGGAACAGCGGTAGCCGGCCGGATGGGCGGCGGGTGCGAGCGGGAAGCCGGCGCGCACGGCGCCCAGCAGCTGATCCAGTCTGGCGGCGGGGCTGTCCGCGTCGGCCGACCGGGCCCGCTGACGTTCACGCTTCTGCCACCAGGTCGTCCACCTGCTGCCGGCTTCCATCGGGCCCCTTCCGCGCATTGCCGTGCCTGGTGTGACACAGCATTCGACGTACCACTCCGACGCAACGCACAGCGCCCCCCGCTGCTTCCCGGGACGGTGCTCGGCCCTGCTGTCCGCGCCCCGTCGGCCGGAGCCGGGGTTGCCGGACGGCCGACGCCCGGGTCACGGCACGGAGTCGCGGCAGTACAGAGACTGCGGCTCGGCGGCCCGGCGGGCACACCGCTGTGCGCCTCACCCGGCCCGTACGGGGCCCGCTGACCCGGGTGAACCCCGAGGGCGTAACAGGAAGGATAAGGGTGCGCGGGCCCTTCGGATGACCGGGGGCGGTGCCTCTCCGGTCACACTCCCGGCACCCGGCCCTCACAGTGCCTCCCCGCGCCGCCGTACCGCCCCGCCCGCGGTCGGCCACCGGTCGCCCGCCGGTCCGCCGCGGCGGGGTGAGACCCTGGTGGGGTGAAGAGCGCGGACACCGAATTCGTCGGCGGCCCCCTGGACGGCCGGATCCTCCCGATCCCGTTGGGGCCGATGTACGGCGTGCCCAAGACCTACAAGGTGCCGGTCCCCGCGCACGGGGAGACTCCCGCGCGCACACTGGTGTACGTCCGGGTCAAGGAGCAGCGGGGCCTCCGCTGGTTCTGGCGCTACGAGTACGACGAGACGGCCACCGCCCGCACCTCCGGGTGACGGCCGCTCCCCCCGGGAGGACGGCGATGGCGAAGACCGTACGGACCCGCACCCGGCGCCGGCCGCAGGCCGTGACGCAGCACAACCGGCAGGTCGCGGTGGTCACCGCCGCCCTGCTGGTGGTGGTCAGCCTCTACAGCGCGGCGCTCGGGCCGAACGCCTGGCTCTGGTTCGGCTGGACGGTGCTGCTGCTCGCCTGCGTGGCACTGTTCGCCGTCCGCGGCTGAGCGGCGGCACCGTCCGCCGTTCCCGCCCCCCTCGGGCCGTCAGGCATCCTCGGCGAGGATCAGGTAGAGCTTCTTGCGGGCCTCGTTGAGCACCGCGAGGCCCTTGGCGCGCTGCGCCTCCGTCCCCGTCGCCACCACCTGCCGGATCGCCTGGTCGACCGCACCGAGCGCCTGGCCCACCTCGTGGACGGCCTCCCAGTCGACCTCCCGGCCGGCCTCCGCCCACGGCTCGGCGGGCCCGGCCTCGGCCTCGGCCCGGCCGGACTCGGTCAGCGAGACCAGTCGCTTGCCGCCCACCTCCTCGGCGGTGATCAGGCCCTCCTCCTCCAGCAGTTGGAGGTTGGGGTAGATCGAGCCCGGGCTCGGCCGCCAGGCCCCGCCCGTCCGCTCGGCGATCTCCGCGATCATCTCGTAGCCGTGCATCGGCCGTTCCTTGAGCAGCGCGAGCAGCGAGGCCCGCACGTCCCCGCGCCGGGCCCGCCCGCCGCGCCGGCCGCGCGGACCGTGCCCGCGCCCGCCGTGCCCGCCGAAGCCGTGGCCGAACGGCCCGCCCGGCGGCCGCCCGGGACCGCCGCCGAACGGCGGCCCGAACGCGCCGAACGCCCCACGGCCCTCTCCGCCCTCACCGGGGAACTCCCCGAACTCCGGGCCCCGCCCGCGGCGCCGACCGCCGCGCGGACCCTCTTTCCCGAATCGCGTTCCAGAGCGCATCGCGCTCACCTCCTGTGGATCGGACAGCATTCACGTCACTGTCTCAATAGCTCGACGATATATCGCTGACTATCGCTCGTCAATCGTTGCCGAGTGGGTCGCGCGTGTTTGCGGCCGGCCGGGACGGGCCACCGCCGCCGGGACGTCTCCCGGCGCGCTGCCGACCGGTCGCCGTGGGGCCGGGCCGGACCGGGCCGGTGAACGGACGGCACTGTCACGGGAGTCGGGGCGGCCGGTACCGGTCGCGGGCGGCCCGCCGGTGGTGAACCCGGGCCGGTGCGGGGGCCGTCAACCGTGGTGTCGGCCCTCCGGGCCGGCCGGTTCGGCCCCGCTCGCCGTGGGCGCGCGGGGCCGAACGACGGCTCACCCCGGTCAGACGGCTGACCGATGCCCAGGAGGTCCGCGCATGGCACCGAAGAAACCCGTGAAGGTCCTGCTCGGAAGCACGACGCTGGCCTGTCTCAGCGCCGGCGTGATCGCGGTCGCCGGCGTGGCGTCCGGGACGGAGGGGACGGGGGCGACCGCCTCCGTCGCGGCGGTCGGCAAGGCCCGCCCGGCCCTGACGTTCAGCAGCCTGGACGGCCCCGTCACCCCGGAGGAGATCAAGTCCTTCACCGCGTACATCAAGACGCTCACGCCGGCCGCCGACAACATCGGCAACCAGTGGGCCCAGGGCCACAGCGGCGAGGACACCAAGGCGATGGGCCTGGTGTACGAGGTCTCCGCCGACCGCGCGATCCTCGACCGGATGATCGTCTTCTGCGACGCCGTCCTCTCCGAGCGCAACGACCTGGCCAAGCGCCCGGTCGGGCAGCACGTGCTCTGGACCGGCAAGGTCGACCCCGCCTGGCCCAACGACGTCACCACCAAGCCCGTCGGCACCGGCGGCGAGCAGGGCGACCCGGTGGGCCACCTCGCCAACTGCGCCCGGCTGATCCTGCGGACGCCGGCGCTCTGGCAGACGCCGGTGACCACCGGCGACCCGCACGGGTACGGCGCCACCTACCTCGACCGGGCCAAGCGGTTCGTCGCCGAGGCGGACACCGCCGTCGACCGGCACATCCTCGCCCGGCTGCTGGACGTCTCCAAGGGCAACCGCCAGTACTTCGCCGCGGACTCGCCCTACAAGGGCGGCCAGCCGGTGCCGTGGAACCAGCAGATGATGTTCGACTACGCCTTCCAGAACCTGGCGATCGCCCACCAGCTCCTCGGCGACGACCCGAAGCGGGTCAAGCGGTACGACGCCCTGGTGCAGAGCAGCGTCGACTGGTTCTTCTCCTCGGTGCGCACCTACACCGACCACGCCGGCAGGCCCGCCTACGACTGGGGGTACGCCCCGGCGACCAACGGCAAGGAGGACAACAACCACGGCAGCCTGGACTGCGCGGGCCTGTACCGGGCCTACCTGTCCGGCCGCTACAAGATCACCCCGGCCATGCTGGCCCCGCTCGCGAACACCTTCGTGGACGTGATGAGCAAGCCGCCGCACCACTACGCGGGCAAGATCGACGGCACCGACGGCGCCGGGAACAGCGCGCCCACCGACTACGTCCGCAGCGGCTGGCTGCTGATGGCCGAGTTCCGGCCCGACGCCTACCAGAAGCTGATGAACGCCAACTTCCCCAAGCGGACCACCACGGCGGACGACCAGTTCTCGCGCGCCCTGATGCTCAAGAGCCGGCGCCACAAGACGCAGGGCTGACCGGGGGCCGGGCCCGGGCACCGACACGCCGCGACGGCGGGCCGGTGCCCGCCCCCCAGCCGTTACGGTGGCGGGCATGGCCGGAGAACGAGATCTTGCGACCCTGCTGCGCGGCATGCGCCCGCGGCTCAACCCGGGGCGCTACGTGTACTGCACGCTGCCCGCGAAGGTGCCCGCCGGGATGCGGCCGGTGGTGACGGTCGCCGAACCCGAGGGGGTGACGGTGGTGGTCGCGCAGGAGGAGGCCGACGCGCTCGGCCTGCGTTACGAGTACGTGGCGGCCTGGATCACCCTGCACATCCACTCGGCGCTGGAGGCCGTCGGCCTGACCGCCGCCGTGGCGGTGCGGCTCGCCGAGGAGGGGATCAGCTGCAACGTGGTGGCCGGCTTCCACCACGACCACCTGTTCGTCGGCGCCGACGACGCCGACCGCGCGGTGCGCGCCCTGGAGGAGCTGTCCGCCCGGTCCGCCTGACCGGGTGCGCCGAGTGGCCGCTCCCCCCGGGGGCTCCGAGACTGGGAGGGCTGAGCGCCCGCCAGGTCGGTCAGCCCCCCGACAGGAAGGGAGACGGCCCCATGGCGGTCTGCGACGTCTGCTCCAACGACTACTGGCTGTCCTTCGAGATAAAGACGATCACCGGCGACGTGTACACCTTCGACAGCTTCGAGTGCGCGATGGAGAAGCTCGCCCCGCGCTGTGAGCACTGCCAGGTCCGGATCGTCGGCCACGGCGTCGAGGTCGCCGGCCGGTTCTTCTGCTGCGCGCACTGCGCCCGGGTCAACGGCGGCCTGGGCGAACAGATCCGCGACGCGGTCGGGGCCCACCCGGCCTGAGCGGCGCACGGACCGGTCGCTCCCGGCACGGGCGGGCGCTGCCCGCGCCCGTGCCGGGGCGGGCGGGAGCGGAGAGGGGCGGAAGAGTCGGCCTGTACGCCGGGTTCTGTCTCCTGGGCTGCTCGCGCGGCCCGGGGAGGCGGTCATCCATCTAGGACTGCCGTTGCCGACAGCCTCGTGCGGTCTACCCGCGGACTCGGGCGAGCAGCCCTCGAACATCCGCGCACGGTGCCCGGGGGCACCGATCTTGACCTTGCTCCAGGTGGGGTTTACCGAGCCGGCCGAGTCACCCCGGTCGCTGGTGGTCTCTTACACCACCGTTTCACCCTTACCCGCCGCCGAAGCGGTGGGCGGTCTGTTTTCTGTGGCACTGTCCCGCGGGTCACCCCGGGTGGGCGTTACCCACCACCCTGCTCTGTGGAGCCCGGACGTTCCTCGGCGGGCCCTGAGGACCCGTCGCGACCGCCCGGCCGGCTCTTCCGCCGTAGTGGTCATCGTAACCGCTCGGGCGGGGCGTCCCGTACCCCGGCCCGGACGAGGGGCGGGTCGCCGCCGAGGCGGGCGGCCACCCGGGTGGCGGTGCCGGTGGCCCAGGCCGTGGTGGTGACCAGCCCGAGGAGGAGGATCGCGAGGCCCAGCCCGGTCACGATCCACCAGCCGGCGTGGCTGGCCGGGGCGAAGCCGGTGGCGACCGGGCCCACGACGGCCGAGGTGACCACCGTGCCGATCACCGCGACGCCGAGCGACTGGCCGACCTGGCGGCTGGTCGAGGCGACCGCCGCCGCCACCCCCGCCTGGGCGCGCGGCATCCCGGAGACGGCGGCATTGGTGATCGGCGCGTTGACCATGCCGAAGCCGAAGCCGAACAGCGCGTAGGCGGCCAGCAGCAGGCCCGGCGGGGAGTCGGCGGTGAGCCGGGTGAGCAGCAGCCCGCTGGCGGCGAGGCCGAGACCCGCCGCGACCAGCGGGCCGCGCGGCCCCCGGCCGCCGACGATCCGGCCCGAGAGCGGCGCGCAGACCAGCATCATCCCGGCCATCGGCAGCGTCCACAGGCCCGCCTCGACCGGGCTGTAGTGCCGGACGTTCTGCAGGTACAGGGTATTGAGGAAGAGGAAGCCGCCGAGCGCGGCGAAGGCGCAGACGGCGGTGACGGTGGCTCCGGTGAACGGCGCGCTGCGGAAGAACCGCGGGTCGACCAGCGGCTCGGTCACCCGCAGCTCCCAGAACGGGAAGGCCACCAGCGCGGCCAGCGCGGCCGCGCCGAGCCCGAGGATCAGCGGGGACGTCCAGCCGTGCTCGGGGCCCTCGATGATCGCGGCGGTGCCGCAGCCGAGCAGCACCACCATCAGCACCTGGCCGACCGGGTCCAGCCGGCGGGGCCGGGGCGAGCGCGACTCGGGGACGTAACGGGCGGTCAGCAGGCAGGCGACCAGCCCGACCGGGACGTTGATCAGGAAGATCGCCGGCCAGCCGGCGATGTCCACCAGGAACCCGCCGAGCAGCGGGCCGAGCGCCATCGAGATGCCGACCACCCCGCCCCAGACGCCGATCGCCCGGGCCCGCTCGCGCGGTTCGGTGAAGGTGTTGGTGATGATCGACATCGCCACCGGGTTCAGCATCGAACCGCCGACGGCCTGCACCGCCCGGAACACCACCAGCCACTCCAGGCTGGGGGCCAGGCTGCAGAGCAGCGAGCCGAGCACGAAGAGCAGCAGACCGGTCTGGAACACCCGGCGGCGGCCGAAGCGGTCGGCCACCGAGCCGAACAGCATCAGCAGCGAGGCCAGCACCAGGGTGTAGGCATCGATGATCCACTGCAGGCCGGAGGCCGGGGCGTCGAAGTCCTGCTGGATCGCCGGGAGGGCGATGTTCACCACGGTGTTGTCGAGCCCGACGATGAACAGGCTCAGGCAGCAGATCCCGAGGATCAGCAGCCTGCGGCGCCGGCCCGGGTCGGCGGACGGCGCGGGGAGGGAGGTCGGTTCGGCCACGGGTCGATCCTCCCACCCGGGCGCCCCGGAGCGGCGGTGGATCGGCCCGTCCGGGTGGCGCGGCCCCGGACGGTCCGGACGGGTCCGGGCGGTCCGGGCGGAGGCCCGGGCGCGGGGGTCCGGCGCGGGGGGCCGGCGCGGGGGGCGTCGGAACGCGCGTCAGAACGCCTCAGAGCGCGGCGAAGCGGACGGTGCGGGTGGCCGGGTCGGCCTGCGTCAGGCGGGCGACGATCCGGCCGCCGAGCGGGAGCACCGCCCCGCCCGCCGCCTCGCAGCGCGCCCGGACGGCGGGTTCGCGCAGCTGTACGGTGCCGCGCGCGGGCCGCTGCTCGTCCACGTCGATGACCACCGCGGGGAAGTCCTCGCCCTCCCGGCCGGACAGCAGCTCCGCCTCGACCAGGTCCACGCAGGCCCGTTCGACCTCGGCCGAGCGGCGGTCCCCGGCCGCCATCAGGGCGGGGACGCCGGGCAGTGCCTCCCGGACCCAGTCCGGCACCTCCTCGCCGGCGGCCACGGCCGCGCAGACCTCCTGGGCGAAGCGGTCGCCGAGCCGGCGCAGCGGCGCGGTGCAGTGCGCGTACGGGGCGGCCAGCGCGGCGTGCACCGGGTCGGCCGGGGCGGGCAGGCCCCGGGCTTCGTCGAAGGCCCGGTAGCCGGCCCCTCGCAGCAGTCCGGTGCACTCGTTGAGGAAGGCCGCGTGCAGCGGGGCCCCGGGGTCGAGCGAGCGGACGAGGTCCGGGTAGGAAAGGTCGTCCGGCCAGGTGATGTCGAGCGCGCGGGCGGTGCGGCGCAGCCGCTCGTACGCGGCGGCGGGCGCGGCGGGCAGGGTGCGCAGCAGGCCGACGCCGGCGTCCAGCATCAGGTCCGCCGCAGCGGTCCCGGTGAGCAGGGAGATCTGGGCGTTCCAGCCGTCGGCGGGACCGAGCGCGCGGTAGCCGAGGACGTACCCGTGCAGGGTGTCCTCGATCTCCTGCTCGGGGACGGGCAGGCTGATCCCGCCGCGGGCCCGCTCCTGCTCCTCCCGGAGCCGGCCGACGGCGGCGAGCAGGGCGAGCTGCTCGTCGGCGCCGCCGGCGTCCACAGCCCGCTGGACGTCGTCGTAGTCGAGCCGGCGGTGCGAGCGGACCAGCGCGCGGCGCAGGTCGGCGAGGACGACGGCGCCGTCGGTGTCCAGGTCGAGCTGCCAGAGCAGGGCCGGGCGGGTCTCGCCGGGCAGCAGGCTGGCGGCGTCCTCGCTGAGCCGGGCCGGGTGCAGCGGGACGCGGTGGTCGGGGAAGTAGAGGGTCTGGACGCGGCGGCGGGCCTCGGCGTCGATCGCGCCGCCGGGGCGGACGAAGGCGGCGACGTCGGCGATCGCGTAGTGCACCCGGTAGCCGCCGCCGGGCCGGCGGGCCAGGTGCATGGCCTGGTCGAGGTCGCGGGAGCCGGGCGGGTCGACGGTGAAGAGCGGGAGGTCGGTCGCGTCGTACTCCGGCAGCCGCGGCGACTCGGCGGCCCGCTCGGCCTCCGCGAGCACGGCCTCCGGCCACTCGGTACGGATCTCCAGGCGGGCGCGCAGCTCGGCCAGTTCGGCGTTGATCCGGGCCGAGTCGGCGGCTTTGACGCGCAGTTTTCGGCGTGGCATGCAGGCAGCGTAGGGCGAATCGGGTGATTCCGGGCGGACGTCGGCGGCAGGGCGCGCCGACGTCCGCCCGGGCCGCCGCGCCGGCCGGGCCCGCCCCCGCTCAGCGGCCGAGCAGGGCCCTGAGGTCCATGGCGGCGAGGGCCACCGCGTCGTCGTCGCCGGGCACCAGGTCCAGGGGGCGCATGGTCATCTCGTCACTCTCCTTCGGTGCCACCGTATGCCGCGGCCGGGCGGCGGCCCAACGGGTTCTCCGTAAGCGCTCGTAGGGTGGCCTCATCGATCGGACGCGGGAGGGGGCTCGGCGGATGGACGCGGTACGGGTGACGGGGGCGGCGGTGGCCGGGGGGCTGGCGGTGACGGGGGCGCTGCACGCGCTCTGGACGGTGACGCCGTGGCCGGCGCGGTCGCCGCAGGAGTTCGCGGACACCGTGATCGGCACCGGCGGGGGCGTGCCGCCGGCGGCGGCCTGCCTGGCGGTGGCGGGGCTGCTGGGCACGGCGGCCTACCTGGTCGGCGCGGAGGCCGGGGCGCTGCCGGCGGTCGGGCCGCGCGGGGTGCGCCGGGCCGGCGTCCGGACGGTCGCGGGGGTCCTGCTGGCGCGCGGGGCGGCCGGGCCGCTGGTCTTCGGCGTGCTGAACGAACGGACGGAGCGCTTCAGGCGGCTGAACACGCGCTACTACTCACCGCTCTGCCTGGCGCTCGGCGCCGGGGCGGCGCTGGTCGCGGCGGCGGCCCCGCGGCCCGGGCGGTAGCGGGGTTACCCGCGGCCGGGCCGGCTTGCGTAGGGTGGCGGGGTTCGCCCGCCACAAAATGTTGAGGAGTCCGCTGTGCTGGTGCTGTTGCCGCCCTCGGAGGGCAAGGCCGCGTCCGGGGACGGCGTTCCGGTGGCGCTCGACGCGCTGTCGCTGCCCGGGCTGACGGCGGCGCGGGCGCGGGTGCTGGAGGCCCTGGTCGGCCTCTGCCGGGGGGACGAGGAGGCCGCCGCCGGGGTGCTCGGCCTGAGCCCCGGGCTGCGCGGCGAGGTGGCCCGGAACGCGGGGCTGCCGACGGCCGGTGCGCGGCCCGCCGGCGAGGTGTACACCGGCGTGCTCTTCGACAACCTCGGTCTGGCCACCCTGGACGAGGCCGCGTACGACCGGGCCGCGCGCTCGCTGCTGGTCTTCTCCGGCCTCTGGGGCGCCGTCCGGATCGGGGACCGGATCCCGCCCTACCGCTGCTCGATGGGTGTGAAGCTGCCCGGCCCGGGTGCCCTCGGCCCGTACTGGCGCGCCGCGACGGCGTCCGTGCTGCCGGAGGTGGCCGACGGCCTGGTGCTGGACCTGCGCAGTTCCGCGTACGCGGCGGCGTGGAAGCCGGCCGGTGAGCTGGTGACCCGGACGGCCACCGTGCGGGTGCTCCAGGAGCGCGCCGGCAAGCGCTCGGTGGTGAGCCACTTCAACAAGGCCACCAAGGGCCGGCTGGTCCGTGACCTGCTGGTGGCGGGGGCCGAGCCGAAGACGCCCGGCGAACTGGTGGACGCGCTGCTCGGGCTGGGGCACCGGGTGGAGGTCGCGGCCGAGGGCACCGCCCGCAAGCCCTGGCAGCTGGACGTGGTGGTCACCGAGGTGCACTGAGCCGCGCCGAACGGCGCCGGCGGCGGGCCCCGGTGGGCCCGCCGCCGGGGCGTCAGCGCAGGTGCCCGGTGTCGTTGAGCAGCCGCACCGAGGCGTTGCCGTCCGCGTAGTACTGGACGGCGCAGAGCGAGGCGGCGGACAGCTCCATCCGGTAGAGCGAGTCCGGCGGGGCGCCGAGCGCCAGCCGCACCAGGGTCTTGATCGGGCTGACGTGCGACACCACCAGGACGGTCCGGCCGTGGTGGCGGGCCAGGATCTTGTCCCGGGCGACGCCGATCCGGTGGGTGAGCGCGGTGAAGCTCTCGCCGCCGCCGGTCGGCTTGGCCTTCGCCGAGCCGAGCCAGGCGTTGAGGTCCTCCGGGTGGCGCTCCTGCACCTCGGCGAAGGTCAGCCCCTCCCAGGCGCCGAAGTCCACCTCGCGCAGGCCGTCCTCGTAGCGGACCTCCAGGCCGAGGCGGGCGGCGACGGTCTCGGCGGTCTGCCGGGTACGGAGCATCGGCGAGCTGACCACGGCCTGGACCGAACCGCGGGAGGCCAGCGCCTCGGCCGCCCGCTCGGCCTGCCAGCGGCCCTTCTCGGAGAGCTCCGGATCGCTGCCGCCGCTGCCGGAGAAGCGCTTCTCCGGGGTGAGGTGGGTCTCGCCGTGGCGGAGCAGGACGAAGGTGGTCGGCGTGCCGAGGTCGGCGGCGGCCGCCCAGCCGGCCTTGGGCGCGGCGGTCTCCAGCGGGGGCTCGTCGGCGACGGCGGGCCGCTCGGCCCCGGCCGCCCTGGGCTCCCACTGCCGGCCGGCCTTGCCCGCGTCCATCGCCTCGTTGGCCAGCCGGTCGGCGTCCTTGTTCCGCTCGCGCGGGATCCAGGTGTACTTGACCTGGCCGCGCGGCAGCACCGCCCGGGCCTCGGCGGCGAGCGGCTGCATGTCGGGGTGCTTGATCTTCCAGCGCCCGGACATCTGCTCGACCACCAGCTTGGAGTCCATCCGGACGTCCACCGAGGCGTCCGGGTCCAGCTCCCGGGCCGCCTTCAGACCGGCGATCAGGCCCTTGTACTCGGCCACGTTGTTGGTCGCGTGGCCGATGAACTCGGCAGCCTCGGCGATGATCAGGCCGGTGTCGCCGTCCCGGACCACCGCGCCGTAGCCGGCCGGCCCCGGGTTGCCCCGGGAGCCTCCGTCGGCCTCGACGACGAACCTGCGCCCCGCCATCGGCTCAGATACCCGAATCGGCGGTGCGCACCAGGATGCGGCCGCAGTTGTCGCAGCGGACGACCGCGTCCTTGGGCTCGGCCTTGATGGCGTTCAGGTCGGAGACGGCGAACTCGACCCGGCAGCCCTCGCAGCGGCGCTGGTAGAGACGGGCCGCGCCGACGCCGCCCTGCTGCTCGCGCAGCCGGGTGTAGAGCTTCAGCAGGTCGGCCGGGACGACGGCGACGACGGCCTCGCGGTCGCGCTTGACCTTGTCGGCCTCGGCGTCGATCTCGGCGAAGGCGGCGTCCCGGCGGGCCTCGGCCTCGGTCAGCACGACGGTGGAGTGCTCCAGGCGCGCGGTCAGCTCGGTGACCCGGGTCTGGGCGGACTCCAGGCGCTCCATGATCTCCAGGACGACGTCCTCCAGGTCCCCCTGGCGCTTGGCGAGCGAGCCGATCTCGTGCTGGAGGTTCTCCAGGTCCTTCGGCGAGGTGATCGCGCCGGAGTCCAGGCGCTGCTGGTTGCGGGCGGAGCGGCTGCGGACCTGCTCGACGTCCTGCTCGGCCTTGGTCAGCTCGCGGGTGGTGTCGCCCTGCTGGGCCTGGGCGGCCACCACGAGGTCCTTGAGCGCGGTGTGGTCGGCGGTGGCCTTGTCGATCTCGGCGTGCTCGGGCAGGCTGCGACGCCGGTGGGCCAGCTGGTCGAGCTTCGAGTCGATGGCCTGGAGGTCGAGCAGGCGGATCTGGTCGGCGGGCGCGGCGTTCAAGCGGAGAGCTCCTGTGAATCGGGTCAGGCGGTGAAGGACATGGGGGCGTGCGCGGTCCACGGGTCGGTGACCCGGTGGGAGACCTTCGTCTCCACGGCCCAGCCCCGCTGCTCGGCGGCGCCGTGCAGCGCCCGCTCGGCCAGGGTGAGCCAGGGCCACTCGGTGGCCCAGTGCGCGGCGTCGACCAGTGCGACCGGCGCCGCCTCGGCGGCCTCGGACGCCGGGTGGTGGCGCAGGTCGGCGGTGACGTACGCGTCGACACCGGCCTCGCGCGCCTGCGCGAGGAAGCTGTCGCCGGCGCCGCCGCACACCGCGACCCGGCCGATCAGGCGGTCCGGGTCGCCGCAGACGCGGACGCCGGCGGCGGTGGCCGGCAGGCCCCCGGCGACCTTGGCGGCGAACGCGGCGAGGGTCAGCGGCGGCTCCAGCAGGCCGATCCGCCCGCTGCCGCGCCGGCCCAGCGGGTCCGTCGGGTCCGGCACCAGCGGGCCGGTGACGCGCAGGCCGACGGCCTCGGCCAGCGCGTCCGAGACGCCCGGGTCGGCGTGGTCGGCGTTGGTGTGCGCCACGTGCAGGGCGATGCCGGCGCGGATCAGCGTGTGCACCACCCGGCCCTTGGGCGTGGTGGCCGCGACGCCGGTGGTGCCGCGCAGGTAGAGGGGATGGTGCGTGACCACGAGGTCGGCGCCCCACTCGACGGCCTCGTCGACCACCGTCTGCACGGGGTCGACGGCGAAGAGCACGCGGCGGACCTCGGCCCGAGGGTCTCCGCAGACCAGGCCGACGGCGTCCCAGGACTCCGCCCACTGCGGCGGATAGATCTCTTCGAGCGCGGTGATGACGTCGGACAGTTTCGGCACCTGTCGAGACTACCGTGCGCGCGGGGGCGCCCGGGCCGCCCGGGGCCCGGCCCGGGGGTCCGCGGCCCGGCGTCAACCTGCGGTTCCGGGCGTTCGAGCGGCCGCCGGGGCGCCGTCGGGGGGCTCGTTCGGAGCGCTCGGGGCGCCCGCGGGCGCGGTCGCGGGCCGGGACACGGGCCGTGCGGGCGCCGTGGCCGCCCGGCCACGCGGGGGCACCGCACACATCGGCCGGCTCGCACATATTCGAAACCACGCCCAGATCACCCTTACGAGTGAAGTGACCCGCTACGCGTTGAGCCCGTCCGGAAACCGAAAGTAACTTCACTTCTGCGAACGGGAGTTGCCTCGGCCAGGGAGCCGGAAGGGCACCCGGCCGGGATGCGGGCCAGGTCGGACCGGCCCGCGCCGGACGCGGCAGGGCCGCGCTCCCGTACTTCCGAGAAACCGATCAGGCCGCCGGCGTGCGTCGAGCGGTGCCGGAGCAGTGGGCACCGGCGGGCGCCGGCCGAGACGAAGGGATGTGAATGCGGATGGGGGCGGGCACATCGCTGCGTACGGCCGGGGGGAACGGATCGGCGGGCCACCGGCCGGATGCGGCCGGCGGGTGGCCGGAGGTGGCGCGGGCGGCACTGGCCGGCGCCGGGGGCCGGGGAGGCGACGGGGACTGGGAGGTCACCGTCGAGGGCTTCTGGTGCACGGCCGGGCCGGCCGCGGCGGAACTGGCCGACGAGGGCTGGAAGATCCATGTCAGCGCGGCGTCGGCGGTCGGCCGCGCCGTCCTGACCGCCGTCACCGGGGTACTGGCCGGTGACCCGTGCACCTTCAAGTTCGCCGCCGGACCGGAGCAGTTGCACGAGATCAACTCGCGCAACAGCGACCGGGGTTCGGCGGGCAAGTTCATCACCGTCTATCCGGCGGACGCGGAGCAGTTCCGGCGGCTGGCCGCCGCGCTGCACCGGGCCACCGACGGCCTGCCCGGGCCGGTGGTGCTCTCCGACCGCCCCTACCGGCCGGGCAGCCGGGTGCACTACCGCTACGGCGCCTTCGCGGCCCGCGCCGAGCTGGGGAACGACGGCGGCTACCGGTCGATGCTGCGCGGGCCGGGCGGCGAGCGGGTCGAGGACGTGCGCGGAGCCTCGTACCGCTGCCCGCCGTGGGCGCGCGACCCGCTGGCCGAGGGGCCGGCGGCTCCCCCGCGGGACGGCACGGCGCCGGGGCGCGGACCCGGGGCGACCCGGCCGGCGGCACCCCGGCGCGGCACCGGCGGGGTGCTGCTGGCCGGGCGGTACGCCGTCACCGGGGCGATCCGGCACAGCGCCAAGGGCGGCGTCTTCCTGGGCCGGGACACCGACGGCGGCGCCGAGGTGGTGGTCAAGCAGGCCCGCGCGCACATCGAGGTGGACCGGGCCGGCACCGACGCCCGGGCGGCGCTGCGGCACGAGGCCGCGCTGCTGACGCGGCTGGAGGGGCAGGGCCTGGCGCCGCGACCGGTCGAGCTGATCGAGCAGGACGACTCGCTGTTCCTGGTGCAGGAACGCATCACCGGGCAGCCGCTCGGCAGCTGGGTGGCGGCCCGGCTGCGCCGGGACGGCAGCCCCGACGTGGACTGGGCCGAGGCCGGACCGCTGGCGCACGCCCTGCTCGACCTGGTCGAGCGGGTGCACGGGCTGGGGCTGGTCCTGCGCGACCTCTCCCCCGGCAACGTGCTGGTACGGCCGGACGGGTCGCTGCGGCTGGTCGACCTGGAGCTCGCCGCCGAGGCGGGCCGGGCGGCGGGCTCGGCCGGCACCCCCGGCTACCGGGCCCCCGAACAGGGGCCGGGGCGCCTCGCCCTGGTCCCGGGCTCCTTCGACCCGGCGGGCGCGGGCCGGTCGCGGCGGGACTCGCTCGGCGGGGACCCGCTCGGCAGGGACGCCCCGGGCGCCGGCCGCACCGTCCGGGAGGGCACCTGCGTGGCCGAGCCGGCGGTCGACCTGTACGCGCTCGGCGGGCTGTTCTTCCTGCTCGCCACCGGTCACGACCCGCTGCTGCCCGAGGACCTGCCGCGGGCCCGGCCGGTCGCCGACCGTCTCGGCCGCTGGCTGGCCCTCGCCGCCCGCTCGGGCGCCACCGCGCGGCGGCTCGCGCCGGTGGTGTTCGGGCTGCGGGCGCAGGAGCCGGAGCGGCGCTGGAGCCTCTCCCGGGTGCGGTACGCCCTGACGGGCGCCCCGGACGACCCGGGCGCGGGGAGCACGGCCGCTGCGGGACCGGCGGGCGCGGGCGACGTGACGGGCGAGGCCGACGCGCCGGCGGACCGGGGCGCCGCAGCCTCTGCGGACGACGCGGTGGACGGCCCGGCGGACGGCCCGGCGGACGGCCGCACCGGCCCCACCGCCCTGGTCGACCGGGTGCTGCACGACGGGCTGCGCCACCTCGCCCTCACCGCCACCCCGCTGCGGCGGGACCGGCTCTGGCCCGCCGTACCCGCCGGGCAGTGGTCCGACCCGTGCAACGTGCAGCACGGCGCCGCCGGCGTCCTCGCCCTGCTCGCCCGGGCCGCCGTGGCGGACGGCCTGCCCGCGCAGGTCCGCGAGGAGTCCCGCCGGACGGCGCGGACGGCCGTCGAGTGGATCGAGCGCCGGTGCGCCGCCGAGCCGGTCGTGCTGCCGGGTCTGCACTTCGGGCGCTCGGGCGCCGCCTGGGCCCTGCTGGACGCCGCCGAGGCACTGGCCGACGACGCCCTCGCCGGACGCGCCGCCGGGCTCGCCCGCCGGATAGCCGTCGAGTGGCCGAACCCGGACGTGTGCCACGGCGCGGCCGGCGCGGGCTTCCTCCAGCTGCGCTTCGCCGCCGACCCCCGGACGGCCGCACCCGAGGCGGCCGGGGAGTTCCTCGCCCGGGCCGCCCGCTGCGGGCACGGCCTGCTGGCCGCCGCCCGGCCCACGCCGGAGGGGGTGGTCTGGCCGGTGCCGAAGGAGTTCGACTCGGCGCTCGCCGGGATCACCCACCTCGGGTTCGCCCACGGGGTCGCGGGCGTCGGCGCCTTCCTGCTGGCCGCCGCCGGGGCCACCGGCGACCGGGCTCTGCTCGACGGCGCGGCCGAGGCCGGGCGCACGCTCGCCGCCACCGTCCGCGGGGAGCACGGCGGACGGTACGGCGGACAGCACCGCGGGCCGTTCGACGGACCGAACGACGGGTGGTACGGCGAGGCGGCGGCGGCCGGGAACGGTGACCGGGCCGACATCCGCCCGACGGCCTGGTGGCCACAGGGCGCGGGCGACCCGGAGCACGTCCGGCTGGCGCACTGGTGCAGCGGATCCTCCGGCGCGGGGACGTTCCTGCTCCGGCTCTGGCAGGCCACCGGTGACGAGACCGCGCACGAACTCGCGCTCGCCGCCGGCCGGGCCGTGCTGGCCGGGCGCTGGCACTGCGGCGTCAGCGCCTGCCACGGCCTGGCCGGCAACGGCGAGTACCTGCTGGACCTGGCCGCGGCCACCGGCGAGCCGGAATTCCGCTCAGGGGCCGAGGAGTTGGCCCAGCTGATCGCCGCCAGATCGGCGCTCCGCGACGGGCTGCTGGTGCTGCCCGACGAGACCGGCACCGGCTGCGCGGCCGCGTACGGCACCGGGACGGCGGGCGCGCTGGCCTTCCTGCTGCGCCTGCGGCACGGCGGCCCCCGGCTCTGGGTGGACCCGGTGCCGCCCACCCGGGCCGGCGGACCGCCCCCCGGATCCGACGGGGTGAGCACCTCGTGAACGTGGCCGTCCGCTCCGCGACGCAGGCCCTGCGCCGCCTCAGCTTCACCTTCGCCACCGATGGCAGCCACGCCGCCTGCCTGGCCTCCGCGGCCGACGGCGGCTGGTACGCCGAGAGCTGGTCCCTGCCGGCCTCCGGTCCGGCCGCACCGACCGCCCTGACCCTGCCCGGCAACCGCGCCGAGAGCCTGCGCTGCCAGCTGGTCGCCCTGCCGGACGGTTCGGTGCTGGTCTGCCGGCACGACGGCGAGCGGCACGACCTGGTGACGCTCTCCGCCGCCGCGCCGGGCAGCGAACCGGTCACCGTGGAACGGCCGTTGGCCACCCTCAGGCGGCCCGGGATGCGGCTGCTGCCGCTCCCCGCGGCGACACCGCCCGACGGCACCCGCACCCCGGTCGCGCTGGCGCTCGGCACCGACACCCGGCCCGGCACCACCGTCTGGCTGGTGTACGCCGACGGCGGCGAGCCCCGGCAGGTCGCCGAGATCCCCGGCCTGCACGGCGGCGGCGTCTGGCTGGACCGCACCGGAGCCCTGCTGGCGCTCGACCGGGTCGACGCGGGCGTCGTGCGCACCGTCGTCCTGGACCTGCGCACCGGCACGGTCACCCCGCTGCTGGAGATCGGCGAGCGCAGCAACGACCGGCTGGTCCTGTACGACCCGGAGACCCGCTTCGCGATGGTGCGCAGCGACGCCCCCGGCACCGACCGGCTGGGCTGGGGCCTGCTCGGCGGCGGCGAGCCGCTGCGGTTCCCCGAATGCCTGTACGTGGCGGGCATGTTCCTGCGGCCGGTGGCACTGCGCACCACCCCCGAAGGGGCCCGGGTGGTCGTCCAGATCGACCACGGCGCCGGCTCCGCGCTGGCCGTGTGGCGGCCCGCCGCCGGGCGGCTGGACCCGCTGCCGGTGCCGCCCGGGCGGCTCGGCGCGGTCGGGCACTGGTCGGACGCGGGGCTGCGCATGCCGTACTCCTCGCCCGAACACCCGGCCGCCCTGGCCACCCTGGACGTGGACACGCTGCTGGCGCACGGTCCGATCGCGGCGGCGCCCGGACCGGTGCCGCTGCCCCTGCAGTTGGCGCCACTCGGTTCCGGTCTGCCCGGCCCCTGGCGGGACGCCGCCCTGCCGTGGCAGCCCGGCGGATCGCGGGCCTCCCGCGGCTCACCCGCCGGCTGGCAGCTGGACGGCAGCACCCCGCCGGGCGACGGCGGGCGCTGGCACTCCGCGCAGAGCATCGAACTGGCCGGACCGGCCGGTCCGCTGGAGGCCGTGGTCTACGGCGGGGACGCCTGGCTGAGCAGCCCGCACCTGGTCCTCGCCCTGCACGGCGGCCCGGCCGACGCCTGGCGGCTGGAGTTCGACCCCGCCCTGCAGCGGATGGCGGCCGGCGGCCTGGCCGTGATCGCGCCGAACCAGCGCGGCTCCACCGGCTACGGGGTGGCGCACGCGCTGGCCATCCGCGGCGCCTGGGGCGGGCCGGACCTCGACGACGTCCTGTACCTGCTGGACGGCATCGCGGGCCAGCGCGCCGCCCTCGGCCTGGAGCCACCGGCCCTGTTCGGCGTCAGCTACGGCGCGTTCCTCGCCCTGCTGGCGGCCGCGCACGCGCCCGCCGAGCAGGTCGCGCGCTGCGCGGTGGTCGCACCGTTCCTGTCCGGCGCCCGACTGCTGGCCGAAGCGGCCACCCCGGTCAGGGCGTTGACCACCCGGCTGGGCGGCGGCGAGTCGATCGCCGACGCCCGCGGCCCGCGCGACGTCCTCCAGCTCGCGCACCGGCTCCGCGCACCCCTGCTGATGGTGCACGGCGACCGGGACGAGGTCGTCCCGGTGAGCCAGTCCCGCGCGCTGCGCCACGAGTTGCTGCGGATCGGACGTACCGAGGGCGCCGACTTCCGGTACGTCGAGGCGGCCGGGGCCGGACACGAGGTGCTGGCCGAGGAGGGCGCGGCCGTGCTGCACGAGCTGCTGGCCGGCTTCCTGCGCACCGGTCGGCCGGGCTAGCCGCCGGATCTCACAGACTCCCGGGCCGATGGCCCGGGGCGGTACCCGGGACGGCGGATGGAGGCCGTTCCGGGAACACACCGAGCGCCCGCGCCGCTCCCCGGGTGCCCCTCGTGATCTCGATAGGATCCCGCCCGTTCCGGCCGTTAGGGTGGCCGGGGCGCGGGCCGTGATCACCGGCCCTGGCGCGGTCCAGGCGCCCGGTCACGCGCCCGACCGCGTCCGCGGTGCCAGCCGGCGCCGAACCACCCGCCCCTCGCACGGAAGACGATTTTGATGTCCGACACCCTCACCGACACCACCGGACCCGCGATCACCGGGACCGACGCCGACGGGACCACGGCCGAGGACAGCGCGTCGCACGGTCGCCACCGGGGCCCCTCCGCCCCCGACGACAGGCCCGAGGCCGATCCGCACGGCCGGCACCGCCTCGGCCTGGGCGCCGCGCGGGGCTGACGCAGCCCCGCCGTCCTTCGTGACAGGGCCCGCCGCGTGCGCCGGCGGGCCCTGTCGCGTCACGGCGGCCTCCCGGGCGGCCCCGGCTCCACCGCCGACGCCCGCGCCGCTCAGTCCAGCGTGACGACCGTGCGCAGCGCCTCGCCGCCCCGCATCTGCGCGACGGCCTCGTTGACGTCCGCCAGCGGGACCCGGTGCGTGACCATGCCCGCGAGGTCGATCCGCCCGGCCCGCCACAGCTCCACCACCAGCGCCATGGTGCGCGGCACGGAGGCACCGCCGTACAGCGAGGGCAGCAGCCGCTTCTCGTTGAAGAAGAGCTCGCCCATGGTGAACTGCGCGCGGTCGTCCTGCGCGCCGGCGCCGATCACCACGACCGCGCCCCCGCGCCGCGCCGCGTCGTAACCGGCCCGGACGGTGGCCGAGCGGCCGACCGCCTCGAAGACGTAGTCGAACCCGCCGCCCGGCAGGGCCTTCGCGGCGGCCTTCAGCTCGTCGGGTGCCAGCGCCTCCGTGGCGCCGAAGGCCAGTGCCCGCTCCCGGCGCGAGGCGACCGGGTCCACCACGGCGATCCGGCCGGCGCCGCAGACCCGGGCGCCCTGCACGGTGGCGATCCCGACGCCGCCCGCGCCGATCACCGCGACGGAGGCCCCGGGCTCGACCCGGGCGGTGTGCACGGCGGCGCCGATGCCGGTGGTCACCCCGCAGCCGATCAGCGCGGCCAGCTCGTAGGGCAGGTCGGCGGGGACGGTGATGACGGCGTCGCGGTCGACCACCACCTCCTCGGCGAACGCGCCGGTGCCGTAGAAGCCGGAGGCCTCCACCGGCGCCCCCGAGACGCCGTCGCCGCCGAACCGGAAGCCCGGCGCGCCGAGCCGGCGCAGGCTCGCGACGCAGAGGTGGCCCCGCCCGCGCTCGCAGTGGGCGCAGCGGCCGCAGGGCGCCATCCAGCAGAGCACCACGCGGTCGCCGACCCGGACGTCGGCCACGCCCTCGCCGACCTCCACCACGTCGCCGGCGCCCTCGTGGCCGGGAACGAACGGCGCGGGCTGCGGCAGGACGCCGCTCATCGCCGACAGGTCCGAGTGGCAGAGGCTGGCGGCCCGCAGGCGGACCCTCACCTTGCCGGGGCCGAAGCCGGTCGCGACCACGTCGTCGCGGACGTCGAGCGTGTCCTGGCCGGTCTTGTGCAGGATGGCTGCGCGCATGGAGCTTGCTCCCGGTTCGCCTCGGTCGGTGGTCGGGGCCGATTCTGGCACGACGCGCCCGGGCGGAGTAGAACACGTTCCATTCGCCCCTGGACGACCGGCCCGTGACACGGTTGGCCTCCGGCGCCGCGCCCCTGGCATGATCACCCGCCGTGTCCACACCCGTCAGACCCACGCCCACCGGGGCCGCGCCCACCGCCACCGCCCCGGACGCGCCCGCCGCCACCGGCGCCGCACCGCAGGACTGCCCGCGCTGCGCCGCCCCCGTCGACGCCGACCCCCGGTTCGCCGTCTGGTGCCCGCAGTGCGAATGGAACCTGTCCCCCGAGCCGGCGGACGCGCCCGCCGCCACCCGCCGGGCCGTCGCGGCCGCCCGGCACGCGGCGGCCGCGACGGCCCGGACCGACCGGCTCTACGAGGACATCGCGGCCGGTCGGCCGGCCGCCGTCGGGCAGCGGGCCTGGCTGGCCGCCTCGGTCATCGCCGGCGTGGTCCACCTGACCACCGCGGCCCTGTGCGGCTGGGGCCTGTGGCTGCTCGTCACCGGCAACACCCCGCTCCGCTGTCTGGGCGCGGCAGTCCTCGCCGTGGCGGTCCTGCTCCGGCCCCGGCTCGGCCGGACCCCGCGCGGCGAAGGCGTGCTGGACCGTGCCGAGGCGCCCGCCCTCTACGGCCTGGCGGACCGCGTCGCCGCCGAGGTGGGCGCCGGGCCGGTCGGCGTGATCCGGGTCGACTGCGCGTTCAACGCGAGCATGGGGGCGGTCGGGCTGCGCCGACGGTCGGTGCTCACCCTGGGTCTGCCGCTCTGGGAGGTACTCGGCGAGCAGGAGCGGATCGCCCTGCTGGGGCACGAATTCGGCCACCGGGTCAACGGCGACCACCGGCAGGGCCTCTGGCTCGGTTCGGCGATCCACGCGCTCGCCCACTGGTACGACCTCACCCGTCCGCGCGGCCACTACCGGGACGCGGTGGGGCTGCAGTTGCTGTTCCAGCTCACCGACCTGCTCCTCGTCGTCCTGCTCGGCGGCGTCGCCCGGCTGCTGCTGGCGCTGCTCCGGCTGCTCGACCGGCTGACCTCGCGCGCCGGGCAGCAGGCCGAGTACCACGCGGACACGCTGGCCGCCCGCACCGCGTCCACCGGGGCGGCCCGGCGCCTGCTGCGGACCCTGCTGCTCGGCCAGGCGGTGGAGACGGCGGCGGCCCGGGCACGCGCGGAGCTGCAGAGCCGGCCCCGCGCGTCGCGCCGCGGTCCGCAGCACGCCCCGGCGGCGCCGTCCACGCGGACGGCGGCCACCCCCGAGGCGTTCTGGGAGCGGCTGCGCGACCAGGCCGCCGACGTCCCTGCGCTGGAGCACGAGCGCCTGCTGCGCCGCTCCGCCCTGGAGCGGGGCGCGGTGGACCCCACCCACCCGCCGACCCACCTGCGGCTCGCCCTCCTCGACCGGGGCCCCGAGCTGCCGGCCGCCGTCACGACGACGCCCGCCGAGACCGCCGCCATCGCCGCCGAACTGGCGCCGCACCGCGTCCGCATCGCGCGCACCCTGCTGGCCGGCTGAGGATCCGCCCGGGACGGGCGCCGCGGCCTACCGTCCAGTAGGGTCCGACGGCGAGCACGAGCACCGAATCACCCGGCAAGGGAGCTGCACCATGTCCGACCTCCTGGAGAACCCGCGCCCCGCACCCGAGGTGCTGGCGGCCTTCGAGGGCGCGACCGGGTTCATGCCGGTGGACGAGGGCCTCGCCCTGTACGCGGCGGCGCTGACGGCGGCCCGGCGGACCGGGCTGCCGGTGCTGGAGATCGGCACCTACTGCGGGCGGTCGGCGATCCTGCTGGCCGCCGCCGCCCGGGAGGCGGGCACGGTGGCGCTGACCGTCGACCACCACCGGGGCTCCGAGGAGCAGCAGCCGGGCTGGGAGTACCACGACCCGACGCTGGTGGACCAGGAGGTGGGCCGGATGGACACGCTCCCCCGGTTCCGCCGCACCCTGCACGCGGCCGGGCTGGAGGACCACGTGGTCGCCCTGGTCGGCCGGTCGCCGCAGATCGCGGCGCTCTGGGGCGGTCGGCTCGGCCTGGTCTTCATCGACGGCGGCCACACCGACGAGCACGCCACCGGCGACTACGAGGGCTGGGCCCGCCACCTGGCCCCCGAGGGCCTGCTGGTGGTGCACGACGTCTTCCCCGACCCGGCGGACGGCGGCCAGGCGCCGTACCGGGTCTACCTGCGGGCGCTCGCCGAGGGCTTCGAGGAGGTCTCGGTGACCGGCTCGCTGCGGGTCCTGCGCCGCTCCCGCGGCTGAGCGAGCGGGCCGCGGAGCCCCGCCCGGCCCGGCCCTTCGAGCGCCGCCGTCGAACGCCGCGCTCGAACACCGGGCCGGCCCGACGAGATCGCCGGACCGGCCCCCAGCCGATCACGGATGCTCTAACGTCGTGCCGGGGCTGTCGGGCGGGGGTTCGAACGGTACGGTGTCCGCGCGGCGCACGCGCGCCGACGACAGCGGCACAGCACCAGGCAGAGCGACCGGGCGGACGGTGGGGGCCAGCAATGACGGACCAGCAGAACACCGCTCCGGCGGTCTGGGATCCGACCGCGCGCGGCGGCGCCGGCGGCTGGGTGCGCGGACCGCAGCAGCCCGCCCCCGGCGCGGCCCAGCCCCCGGCCGCTCCGCCCGCCGCCGCCCGGCCGGTTCCTCCCGCGCCCGGCCGCCCCGGCGAGGCGCCGCAGCCGCCCGGCCCGTCGCCCTTCCCGCCGCAGCCGCCCACGGCGGGCGGCGTCGGCGACCAGGGCCCGCCGCTGGCCGCCCGCCCGTACCTGGCCGGTGGCCAGAGCCACCCCGCCCCGCCCACCGGACCGCAGCCGCCCGCGTCCGGCTTCCCGGGCCACGCGGCCCCCCAGGGCCCCGCCGGCGGCGGCTACGGCTACCCGCCGCCGCCCCCGGCCCAGCCGCAGGCCCAGCCCCCGTACGACGCCGGCCCGTACCCCCAGCAGTACCCCGGGTACCCGGCCCAGCAGTACCCGCCGTACCAGCAGCCGGACTACGCCACGGACTACGAGGACCTCGACGCCGAGGACCGCCCGGCCAACCGGCGCGCCCCGCTGCTGATCGCCTTCGCGCTGCTGTTCGTCCTGGCCCTCGGCGGCGGCATCCTGTGGGCCGCGAAGGGCAAGGACGACCCGGCCGACCGGAGCGCCGCCCCGGCTCCCTCCGCGAGCGCCGGCCAGAGCACGGCCGGGAACCCGCCGCCCGCGCCGGGCCCCGACGGATCGTCCGGCGCGCCGAGCCCCGCCGCCAGCGACACCGCGTCCGCCTCCGCGAGCCCGACCGCCGGCGCGGCCGGGCCGGGCGCGCCGGAGCAGGCCAAGGCCCTGGACGAGCTGCTGACCCAGGGCGAGAGCGCGAAGGCGCCGATCGGCAGCGCGGTCGCCAAGGTGAGCAGCTGCCCCGCCAAGGCCGACATCGACAGCGCCGCACAGGTCTTCGACAGCGGCGCCAAGCAGCGCGACCAGCTGCTCGCCAAGCTCGCCACGCTGACCGTCACCGACCTGCCCGGCGGCGCGGACGCGGTGCAGTCGCTGAAGTCCGCCTGGCAGCTGTCCGCCGACATCGACCGGGCGTACGCCAGCTGGGCCCGTGCCGTCTCCGCCCAGGGCTGCTCGGGCTCGGCCCCGAACACCGCCGACAAGAAGCACGCGGACGAGCTCAACCCGCAGGCCACCCAGGCGAAGCGGGACTTCGTGACGAAGTGGAAGGCGATCGCCGACCCGTACGGCCTGACCGCGCGCACCCAGGACAGGATCTGAACCACCCGTGACCCGCACCACCGCCGCTCCGCACGACGAACCGCCACGCCGCTCCCGGCTGCTGCGCACCACGACCGTGGCCGCCGTCCTGGTGCCGCTCTGCCTGGCCGGCTGGCTGGGCTGGCAGGCCGTCGCCGACCGCGGCCGGGACGACACCGGGGCCGCCCACGCCGCCGGGGCCGCCGCCCCGCCGTCGGGGCCGTTCTCCGCGGCGCCGTTCTCCGCACCGGCGGACACCGCCCCGCCGGGGGCCCCCACCGCGTCGGCCGACCCGCCGACGGTCGCCCAGGCCGCTCCGACAGCCGACCCGACGACCGCCCCGACGACCGCTCCGACGGCCTCGGAGAGCGCCGGGTCCGCCACCGCGCTGGCCGGGCGGACCGTCCTGCTCGATCCCGGTCACAACCCCGGCAACGCCGCGCACACCACCGAGATCAACCGTCAGGTCGACATCGGCAACGCCCGCAAGGAGTGCGACACCACAGGCACCTCCACCAACGCCGGGTACAGCGAGGCCGAGTACACCCTGGACGTCTCCCGCCGGGCCCGCGCGATCCTCACCGCCCGGGGCGCGACGGTCGTCCTGGTGCAGGACGGCGACCAGCCCTGGGGCCCGTGCATCGACGCGCGCGCGAAGGCGGGCGCCACCGCGCACGCCGACGCGGCGGTCTCGGTGCACGGGGACGGCGGCCCGCCCGGCGGCAGCGGGTTCCACGTGATCATGCCCGCCAAGGTGGTCGCGGGCACGGCGGACAACTCCGCGATCGTCGCGCCCTCGCACCGGCTCGGCCTGCTGCTGCGCGACAGCTTCCACGCGGCGACGGGCGAGCCGTACGCCGACTACATCGCGAGCCAGGGTCTGGACACCCGCTCCGACCTCGGCGGGCTGAACCTCTCGACCGTGCCCAAGGTGTTCATCGAGTGCGGTAACATGCGCAATTCGACCGACGCCAAAAGGATGACGGACCCTCAGTGGCGCCAGCAGGCCGCCCAGGGGATCGCCGACGCACTGACGGCCTTTCTGACCACGCGGTAGCCGACCCGGGCGGCCCGGCCCGCGCCGCCGGAAGGTGGACAGCAAGGGACCGGGCGCGCGCAGTTTGCAACGACTTCGCCCCATTCCCGAGCCCGCTGTGCACCCGCGAGGCGGTTGGCCCTAGGCTTCTGGTCCGTTCAGACTTTTCCGGACCGGTCAGCCGACCGCGAGATAACCGCCGTCCACGACACACCAACGAGGGGAACGTTAGTGAATCTGCGCGCTCTCACCAGGGGAGACGCCGCCGTCGCAGGTGCGGCCGTCCTGCTCTTCATCGCCTCCTTCCTGCCGTACTGGACCGTGGACTGCAGTGGCAGGTACTGCGGCGACACGTCGCAGAACGCCTGGGACAGCGTCCTGTTCCCCGTACTGCCCTCGGTCTTCCTGCTCGGCATCCTCTCCGCCGTGCTGATCCTGGTGCAGCGCTTCCAGGGCGCCGCCGCCGCCACCCGCCAGGTGCTCGGCCTGCGGCTGGACCAGTGGGGCATCGCGTTCGCCGTCGCCGCGCTCTGGACCTCGATCTGGGCCCTGGGCGGTGGCCCGAAGGGTCTGGACCACGGTTTCGGCGCCTGGCTGGCCGTCATCTCGCTCCTGGTCCTCGCCGGTGCCGCCGCGGCCGGTCCGCTGGTGCCCGCGCTGAAGGCCCCGCTGGTCACCGACAAGCCGGCTGTCCCGCAGGGCTACCCCGGCGGCTACCCGGCCCCGCAGCCGGGCCAGCCCGGCCAGTACGGCTACCCGGCCCCGGGCCAGGACCCGCAGCAGGTGCAGTCGCCCGCGTTCGGCGGCCAGCCCGGCGGCTACGGCTACCCGGCCCCGCAGGCCGGCCAGCCGCAGGACGCCGCCCAGCAGCAGGCCGCGCAGCACGCCGCCGCCCAGCAGGCCGCGCACCAGGCCCCGGCGCCCACCCAGGCGCAGCCGGCCCAGGCCCAGCAGGCTCCGGCGCCCGACTTCGCGCCGTTCTGGTTCGCCGTCCCGGCGCCGCGCCAGCTGTCCCCGAAGGACAACCCGGCCGGCGCCCCGGTCGGTGAACTCGTCCCGGGCACCTGGTACCTGGCGGTCGAGCAGCGCGGTGCCGCGCTGGTCGCCCAGCTCCAGGACGGCTCCCAGGGCTTGCTGGCCGACACCACCGGCATCCAGCGCGGCTGACGCACCGCCACGCACGACGAAGGGGCGGGACCGGATCAACTCCGGTCCCGCCCCTTCGTCGTGCGTGTTCGTCGTGCGTGCGCCGCGGCGTGCGGGCGGGTCAGCGGCGGTCGTTCAGCAGCAGTCCTGGACCACCAGCCCGGTGGGCAGCTGGTCACCGCCGAAGACCGTCACCGTGGCCGGGTCGCCGCCGAGCGCCGCGACGGCCAGCAGCAGCGCCCCCGCCGTCCAGGTGGTGCGCTCCTCGGGCCAGATGGCGTCGTCCTCGAAGACGTAGCCGGTCCAGTACGAGCCGTCGCTGTGCCGCAGGTGCTTCTGGATCCAGCGCAGGATCTCGACCGCGCGGTCGGACTCGCCGACCGCCCAGAGCGCCATGGCCAGTTCCGCGCTCTCCCCGCCGGTCACCCAGGGGCGGTCGCTGACGCAGCGCACCCCGAGGCCGGGGACGACGAAGCGGTCCCAGTCCCGTTCGATCCGCTCCAGCGCGGCCCGGCCGCGCAGCGCGGTGCCGAGCACGGGGTAGTACCAGTCCATCGAGAAGCGGTCCTTGTCCAGGAACCGCTCGGGGTGGTGCGCGATGGCGTGCCGCAGCCGGCCGGCCGCCAGCTCCCAGTCGGGCTGCGGCTCCTCCAGGTAGTCGGCGACGGCCAGACCGCAGCGCAGGGCGTGCAGGATACTGGAGGAGCCGGTCAGCAGCGCCTCGTCGGGCGCCTCGCCGTGCTCGTCCACCCGCCAGGAGATCGGACCGCCCGGCAGCCGAAGGCCGACGATGAAGTCGAGCGCGCGACGCACGACCGGCCAGATCCAGTCCAGGAACGCGTCGTCCCCGGTGCTCAGGTGGTGGTGCCAGACGCCGACCGCCACGTAGGCGCAGAAGTTGGTCTCCTTGGCCGCGTCCGAGACCGTGCCGTCCGGGACGTCCTGCCCGTACGCGTAGGCGGCGTACCAGGAGCCGTCGGGGTTCTGGTGGGCCGCCAGCCAGCGGTAGGCGGCCTCGGCGGCGGCGTGCTCGCCGGCGGTGTCCAGGGCCATCGCTGCCTCGGTGTGGTCCCACGGGTCCAGGTGGTGGCCGGTGAACCACGGTATCGCGCCGTCGTCCTGCTGCTCGGCGAGGATGCTGCGGACGGTCCGGGCGGCCTGCTCGGCATCGAGCACCCCGTCCAGCAGCAGCGCCTCGGGGACGGCGGCGGTCACTCGCCCGCCCGCCCGGCGTCGGCGCGGTCCGCCGCCTCGTCGGCGCGGCCGGTGGCGGGCTCGACGAGGTCCGCCACGGGCTCGGCGCGGTTCGGCTTGGAGGCGTAGGCGACGAAGCTCTTGCCGATCACCGGGTTGAGGGCCTTCTCGGCGGCCTTGGTGAGCTTGCTGATCACCGGGGTGCCGACGATGTCCCAGACCAGCAGCTGGTGGTAGGCCTTGACGGGCAGCGCCTTGTCGTTGTCCACCCCCACCGCGCACTTGATCCACCAGTAGGGCGAGTGCAGCGCGTGCGCGTGGTGGGTGCCGTACGGCTCCAGACCGGCGTCCTTGAGCTTGTCGAGCAGCTCGTCGCCCCGGTAGATCCGGATGTGGCCCCCCTCCACCTCGTGGTACTCGTCGGAGAGCGCCCAGCAGATCTTCTCGGGCAGCCAGCGCGGCACGGTGACGGCCAGCAGCCCACCGGGCTTGAGCACCCGGAACATCTCGTTGAGCACGCCCTTGTCGTCGGGGATGTGCTCCATCACCTCAGAGATGATGATCTTGTCGAAGTACTCGTCCTCGAACGGCAGGGCCAGCGCGTTGCCCTCCATCGCGACCGCCGACGCGCCCTCCGGAGCCTCGCCGGCCTCCGCCATGGCGGCGAACCACTTCTTGACCTCGGCGATCTCCTCGGCGCTCTGGTCGAGGGCGGTCACCCGGGCCCCGCGCCGGTAGCACTCGAACGCGTGCCGCCCCCCGCCGCAGCCCAGGTCGAGCACCCGGTCGCCGGGGGCGAGCGGGAAGCGCGAGAAATCAACGGTCAGCACTGCGGGCTCCCATTCCTCTGGTACCAAACGTTTGTGACGCCCGGCCGGTCCCGGCCGGGCCGGCCGAGTCCGGCGGAGCGCCGGATCCGCCCGGGGCAAGTCCGACGCGGACGGGTCCGGCGACCCGTCAGGCCACGTACCGCCAGCCCGGACCGGACCGGGCCCGCCGCCCGGCACCGGTGGCGATCGCCGCCCGGTAGCTGTCGGCGGTCAGCGTGGCGGCCCGCTCCCAGGTGAACCGGGCGAGCACCCGCTCGCGCCCGGCCTCACCGAGAGTGCGACGCAGCGCCGGATCGTCCAGCAGCCGGCCGAGCGCCGTCGCCAGCGCGCCCGCGTCGCCCGGCGGCACCGCGAGACAGGTCTCGCCGTCCGGCCCGGCCACCTCGGGGATCGCCCCGCCGGTGGTGGCGACCAGCGGCGTACCGGTGGCCATCGCCTCGGCGGCGGGCAGCGAGAAACCCTCGTACAGCGACGGCACGCAGGCCACCTCGGCCGAGCGGTACAGGTCGACCAGCTCCCCGTCGGTCAGGCCGTGCCGGAACTCGATGAACCGCTCCAGCCCGAAGCGGCGCACCGCCTCGGCGACCGGCCCGCGCTCCTTCTGCGGCTTGCCGACCACGACCAGGTGCGCGTCCCGCTCGGTGCGGACCTTGGCCAGCGCCTCGACCAGGTGGACCAGGCCCTTGAGCGGGACGTCGGCGCTGGAGGTGGTGACGATCCGGCCGGGCACCCGGGCGACCCGCTCGGACGGCGACCAGAGCCGGGTGTCGGCGCCGATCGGCACCACCGAGACGGCGCCCGGCGAGGCGCCCAGGTGCTCGGCGATCTCGCGCTTCGAGGTGCCGGAGACGGTGATGATGCTGTCCAGCCGGGCGGCCACCCGGCGCTGCATCCGGGTGAACGCGTACCAGCGGCGCAGCGACAGCCGGCGGGCCAGGCTCGGCGCCGCGTCCAGCTCCAGCTGCCGGTCCACGGTGATCGGGTGATGGATCGTGGTGACCAGTGGGAAGCCGTGCCGCGCGAGGCCGAGCAGCCCGTACCCGAGGGTCTGGTTGTCGTGCACCACGTCGTAGCGGCCCTTGTGCAGCGCGAGGTACTGACGGGCGCGCAGCGAGAAGGTCAGCGGCTCGGGGAAGCCGCCGGTGCGCATGGTGGCGAACTCCAGCAGGTCCACCGGGCCCCGGTACTCGGCGAGCCCCGGGGTGCGGAACGGGTCGTCGGCGCGGTAGAGGTCCAGGCTGGGCAGCTCTACCAGGCGGACCGAGCCGGGGCCCTCGACCTCGTCCAGGACGGGGTAGGGCTGGGAGCCGATCACGTCCACGTGGTGGCCGAGGCGCGCCAGCTCGCGGGAGAGGTGCCGTACGTAGACGCCCTGGCCGCCGCAGAACGGGTCGCCGCGGTACGACAGCAGGGCAATCCGCAGCGGCTGCGCGGTCATCGTCGGCTCCCGTCCTTGCTGAAGTCTGTGCTGCCGGTCGCTAAAGTAGATCAGGTTTCAGTGCGGTGTGGAGTTCGCCCGTGACCATGTGAACAATGAGAGACCTCGAAGATACCGGCCCGTAGCTTCTCCTCAGATGCCAGGGCTGGTGATTCACGCCACGCCGGAGCACTGCCGGAGCGTCCGCCGGACCGGCCGGAGCACCCCCCGTCACTCTCGCGCCCCGGGAGCACCCTTGCCACCGCCCGTCACCTCCGTGCCCGCCGCCGCCCCCGGCCCCGCCGGCCCCGCCGGGCCCGCCGGGCAGTCCGCCGACCCGCCGCTGACCGCCCGCCAGGCCGAACGGCGGCGGCGGATCCTGCGGGCCGCGACCGGGCTGGCCGCCCGCGGCGGGTACGAGGCGGTGCAGATGCGGGAGGTCGCGGAGGGCGCGCAGGTGGCGCTCGGCACCCTGTACCGGTACTTCCCGTCCAAGGTCCATCTGCTGGTCGCGGTCATGCTGGAGCAGTTGCAGGGCCTCCAGGAGCAGGTCCGACGGCACCCGCCGGCCGAGCAGGACGCGGCCTCGCGGGTCGCCGAGACGCTCACCCGGGCGTTCCACGCCCTCCAGCGCGAACCCCTGCTGGCCGAGGCGATGGTGCGGGCGCTGTCGTTCGCCGACCGCTCGGTGAGCGCCGAGGTGGACCAGGTGAGCTCGGCCACCGGGCAGCTGATCCTGGACGCGATCGGCCAGTCCGGGCCGCCGACCGAGAGCCAGCGTGCGGCCGTCCGGGTGATCGAGCACACCTGGCACTCGGCCCTGGTCTCCTGGCTCTCCGGGCGGGCCTCGATCGCCGAGGTCCGCGCCGATCTGCACACCGCCGCGCGGCTGCTCACGCTGCCCTGAGCGCGCGCCCGCGGGCGGGGCAGCGAAGGGGCGGGGAAGTGGAACCTGTTCTCGGGGCGCGGGCGGGATCGGTCGGGGTGGTTCCGGGGCTCGGGTGGGTTCGGGGCTGGGGTGGCTCCGGGATCCGGGCGCGGTCGGCGCCCCGACTCCTCCGCGCGGCGACCGGAGGCACGGCAGTCACGGTCGCGGCGGCTAAAGTCGACGGGCACGACAACTCCATCCCGCTTCTCCTCCGGGGAAAGCCGGTGCGAATCCGGCACTGACCCGCAACCGTGAGCCCGGCGCTGGACGGCCGGGGCAGTCGGAGTGCCCGGAGAGAGGCGAGCGGCCATGCCGGGCACCCCCGTGCCCGGCACCGTCGAGGTCTACGGAACGGCCCACCCGGGCCACCCCACCGCTCATCGAAAGGCTCAACCCCACCATGCTCACCGCCGCCCGCCTGGGCGCCGCCGCCCTGTCCGCCGCCCTGCTGGCCGGCGCCGCCGCCGCACCGGCCCTCGCCGACAGCCCCTCGGCCGGCGCCACCGCGCCCGTCCCCGAGGGCCTCTACGGCAAGGGCGACCCGACGTACGACGGCGTGTGGCGCCAGTCCCTCGCCCTCACCGCGCTGGCGGGCGCCAAGGTGACCCCGGCCGACTCCACCGTCTCCTGGCTCACCGGCCAGCAGTGCGCGGACGGCGGCTGGCCGTCCTACCGCGCGGACACCTCCGCCGCGTGCGACCCCAAGACCGAGGACAGCAACGCCACCGCCGTCGCCGTCCAGGCCCTGGTCGCGCTCGGCGGCTACCAGGACTCCGTCGACAAGGGCGTCCAGTGGTTCAAGGCCAACCAGAACGCGGACGGCAGCTGGCCCTACAACCCCGGCAGCCCCGGTGACGCCAACTCCACCGGCCTGGCCGTGAACGCCCTGCTCGCCGCCAAGCTGGACCCGGCGGCCGTCGCCAAGGCGGGCCGGAGCGCCTACGACGGGCTGGCGCTCTTCCAGCTCGGCTGCGCCGCCCCCGCCGACCAGCGCGGGGCCTTCGCCTACCAGCCCGACCCGGCCGGCGCGCTCGCCCCGAACGCCCTGGCCAGTGCCCAGGCCACGCTCGCCGCGGCGGGCGGGAAGCTGCCGGTCACCAACACCAACCGGACGGACGCCGCGCCCAAGGCCCTGTCCTGCGCGAACGGCTCCACGGAACCGCTCGTGGCGCGCGCGGACTCCGCCGAGGCGGCCGGGGCCTACCTCACCGCCCAGCTCGCGGCCGGTGACCAGCACCTGACGCTGACCCTTCCCGGGGCCGCCCCGACCCCCGACTACACTGCCACCGCCTGGGCCGCGCTCGGCCTGATCCAGAGCGGGCACCCGCAGCAGGCGACCGGCGCGGTGGGCTGGCTGGCCAAGGAGGGCGGCACCTGGACCAAGGGCGGCAGCGACGCCTCGGCCACCGCCACCCTGCTGCTGGTCGCCCAGGCCGCCCAGCGGGACCCCGCCGCGTTCGGCGGCGACCTGGTCGCGCAGCTGACGGCGCTGGGCCCGGCGCCCAAGGCGACCGGCGCGGCCTCCGCCCCCGCCTCCTCGGCGCCGGCCGAGAAGAAGAAGGACGGCGGCTTCGGCCAGTGGTGGGTGATCGGCGTCGGCCTGCTGATCGGCATCGGCGGCGGGCTGCTGCTGAGCCTGCAGCGCAAGCGGGGCCAGAAGCTGTGACCACCCCCGGCACCCCCCGAGCCACCGCCCACGCCGCCGATGCCGACGATGCCGGTGTCGGTCGTGCCGGTGCGGGTCGCATTGGTGCGGGTCGCATTGGTGCGGGTCGCATTGGTGCTGGTCGCGCCGGTGCTGTTCGTGCCGGGCGGGCCTGTGCCGACCCCCAGCGGCGTCGGCGGGTGGTGGCCGCGGTCGTCCGGTTCCTCGCCGGACTGATCGCCGGGGTGCTGATCCTGCTGGTCATCGGCGCGGCGCCCGCGCAGGCCGCCGGGTACCGGTACTGGTCGTTCTGGAAGTGGTCCGACGGCGCCTGGGGCTACCAGCAGCAGGGCCCGGCCGTGTACGTGCCGCAGGACGGGGGCGTGGACGGGTGGCGCTTCGCCGTCAGCCCCGACGGCGGCCGGGAGGCCGCCCGGCCCGGTGCCGCCGGGGACTTCGCCACCACCTGCGGCGGTACCGCCGAACAGCCGGGGCGCAAACGCGTCGCCGTGGTCCTGGACTTCGGCACCGCCGCCGACTCCCCCGGCGAGACCCCGCCCGGACTCCGCACGGCCTGTGCGGTCGTGCCCACCGGTGCCAACTCGGCCGAGGTCCTGGCGGCCGTCGCCCCACCACTGCGGTACGACACCAACGGCCTACTCTGTGCCATCGCCGGCTATCCGAAGGCCGGCTGCGGCGACCAGCTCGGCGCGGCGAACAAACCGGCCGCGAACGGTGCGGGGGGCGGTTCCGGGGGCGGCTCGGCCGACGGTGACCACGGCAGCGGCCCCGACATCGGCCTGATCGCGGGGGCTGTCCTGGTCGCCGCCCTGGCCGCCGGTGCGGTCTGGCAGGCCCGCCGTCGCCGCTGAGTCGAGTCGAATATGTAGACCGGTCCACCTATGTAGACCGGTCTGCATAGAAGGGGTACCGGGCCGGGCGCGCACCACGCGCCCGGCCCGTCAGCCCAACCCGGCCCCCGGGTTGGGTCCGGGCCTAGCGGGCCCCCAGCCCCACCCCGAGCCGGACCGGGACCTTTATACCGACCGGTCTACATAGAGAGCAGCCCATCTCTGTAGACCGGTCTACATATACCGACCGGTCTACAGAAACCCCGGGCCCTAAGCGAAAGCAGGACCCCGCCCGCAGAAACGTGGACAAGGCCGCAGGAAGCCCGCGGAGTAGGAAGTCGGCCCAGCCGACTTCCTACTCCGCCCCCACACCTGCACCCACCCCCACACCTGCACCCGCCCTCCACCCTCTCCCCCAACCGCCCCGACCTGGACCCCACCCCGTGACCACACCCCGCGCCCCCGGCCAGCCCCGCCCCCCGCGCCGCGCCCGCCTCCCCCGGCCTCCCCGCCGCACCCCGCGCGCCGCCCGCACCCCGCTCGGCCCCCGCCAACTGCACCCCGGCGCCTGGTGGCTGTGGGCACTCGGCCTCGGCGCGGCCGCCACCCGCACCACCAACCCGCTGCTGCTCCTCCTGCTCGCCGCCGTCGCCGGCTACGTCGTGGCCGCCCGCCGCGGGGACGCGCCGTGGTCCCGTTCCTACGGCGCGTTCCTCCGCCTCGGCCTGGTGGTCCTCGGCATCCGCCTGGTCTTCGCGGTCCTGCTCGGCTCCCCGATCCCCGGCACCCACGTCCTCCTCACCCTCCCCGAAGTACCGCTGCCCGCCTGGGCGCAGGGCGTCCGGATCGGCGGCCGGGTCACCGTCGAGGGCCTGCTCGCCGCGCTCTACGACGGGCTGCGGCTGGCCACCCTGCTGGTCTGCGTCGGCGCCGCGAACGCCCTCGCCAGTCCGACCCGCCTGCTGCGCACGCTGCCCGGCGCGCTCTACGAGGCGGGCGTGGCCGTCGTGGTCGCGATGACCTTCGCGCCCAACCTGGTCGCCGACGTGCAGCGGCTGCGCGCCGCCCGCCGTCTGCGCGGGCGCACCGACCGGGGCGTGGCCGCCGTGCTGAGCGTCGGACTGCCCGTCCTGGAGGGCGCGTTGGAGCGTTCGGTCGCACTGGCCGCCGCGATGGACACCCGCGGCTTCGGCCGCACCACCGACGTCCCGCCCCGCCTCGCCCGCACCACCGCCGCGCTCACCCTGTCCGGCCTGCTCGGGATCTGCCTCGCCGCCTACGGACTGCTCACCGCCGGCGGCGCCGGCTGGGCGGCGCCCGTCCTGCTGCTCGGCCTGGCCGCGGCCTTCGCCGGTCTGCTGCTCGGCGGCCGCCGCTCCCCCCGGACGCGCTACCGCCCCGACCCGTGGTCCCTCCCCGAGTGGCTGACCGCCGGATCGGGCGCCGCCGTGGCCGCGTTGACGATCTGGCTCTCCGCCCTCGACCCCGCCGCCTTCGCCCCGACCGTCGTCCCGCCGACCGCTCCCGCCCTGCCCCTGACCGCCGTGCTCGCCGTGCTGATCGGCCTGGTACCGGCGTTCGTCACCCCGCACCCGCCCCGGAGGGCCTCGTGATCACCTTCGAGCAGGTCTCCGTCCAGTACGCCGATGCCGAGGCTCCGGCGCTCAGCGGCGTCGACCTGACCGTCCCCGAAGGGGAGCTCTGCCTGCTGGTGGGCCCCTCCGGCTCCGGCAAGTCCACCCTGCTGGGCACCGTCAGCGGCCTCGTCCCGCACTTCACCGGCGGCGTGCTGCACGGCCGGGTGACCGTCGCCGGGCGCGACACCCGGGAGCACCGGCCGCGCGAACTCGCCGACCTGGTCGGCACGGTGGGCCAGGACCCGCTCGCCCACTTCGTCACCGACACGGTCGAGGACGAACTCGCCTACGGCATGGAGTCGCTGGGCCTGGCGCCGGACGTGATGCGGCGCCGGGTCGAGGAGACGCTCGACATGCTCGGCCTCGCCGATCTGCGCGACCGCGCACTCGGCTCGCTCTCCGGCGGCCAGCAACAACGCGTCGCCATCGGCTCGGTGCTCACCGTCCACCCGCGCGTTCTGGTCCTGGACGAGCCCACCTCGGCCCTCGACCCGGGCGCCGCCGAGGAGGTGCTGGCGGTCCTGCAACGCCTGGTCCACGACCTGGGCACCACCGTCCTGATGGCGGAGCACCGGCTGGAGCGGGTCGTCCAGTACGCCGACCAGGTCCTGCTGCTGACCCCCGGCGCCCCGCCCGTCCTCGGCGAACCGGCCGAGGTGATGGCGCACTCCCCCGTCCACCCGCCCGTGGTCGGCCTCGGCCGGCTCGCCGGATGGACCCCGCTGCCGCTCACGGTCCGCGACGCCCGCCGCAAGGCCGCCACCCTCCGTACCCGACTGGACGGCCTGCTCCCCGCCGCCGCACCCACCGACCCGGCCACCGCCCCGCTCGCCACCGCCGACCGCCTCGCCGTCAAGCGCGGCCCCGTCCCGGCTCTGCGCGGAGTGGACCTCGCCCTCCACCCCGGGGAGATCACGGCACTCATGGGCCGCAACGGCGCCGGCAAGTCCACCCTGCTCGGCGCCCTGGTCGGCCTGCACGCCCCCGCCGCCGGCAGCGTCCGGGTCGGCGGCCGGACCCCGCACCGCACCCGGCCCGCCGAGCTGATCCGCCAGGTCGGCCTCGTCCCGCAGGACCCGCGCGACCTGCTGTACGGGGAGAGCGTCGCCGCTGAGTGCGCCGCGGCGGACGGCGACGCGGGCGCCGACCCGGGCACCTGCCGCGCCCTGGTGGAGCGGCTACTGCCCGGCATCGCCGACGCCACCCACCCGCGCGACCTCTCCGAGGGCCAACGGCTCACTCTGGCACTGGCCGTGGTGCTCACCGCCCGGCCGCCGCTGATCCTGCTCGACGAGCCCACCCGGGGTCTCGACTACGCCGCCAAGGCCCGCCTGGTGGAGATCCTGCGGACGCTCGCCGCCGAGGGCCACGCCGTCCTGCTCGCTACCCACGACGTCGAACTCGCCGCCGAACTCGCCCACCGCACGGTGATCCTGGCCGACGGAGAGATCGTCGCGGACGGCCCGACCCCGGAGGTGGTGGTCTCCTCCCCCACCTTCGCCCCGCAGGTCTCCAAGATCCTCGCGCCCGGGCCCTGGCTCACCGTCCACCAGGTCGAACGGGCCCTCGCCGGGAGCGCCGAATGAACCGAAGCCGAATGCCCCGAAGCCGAACGAACCCAAGCCGGACGAACCGCACCCCGCGCGCGGGTAACCGCCCCGTCCCCCTCGGCCAGCGCTCGATCGCCACCCTGCTGCTCACCTCCTCGGTCGGCGTGGCCGCCTTCGGCTGGCCGCTGCTCGCCGCCACCGACTCCGCCCTGGTCGGCCACTCCACCGACGCCCCCTGGCTGTTCGCCCTCCTCCTGCCGCTCCTCCTCGCGGTGGTGATCGCCCAGATCTCCGAGGGCCGCGCGGCCGGCGGCGGCGCGCCGGGCCTGGACGCCAAGTCGGTCGCCCTGCTCGGTGTCCTGGCCGCGGCGGGCGCCGCGCTGCGCCCGCTCGGCGCGGGCACCGCCGGCCTGGAGCCGATGTTCTTCCTGATGGTGCTCGCCGGGCGGGTCCTCGGCCCCGGCTTCGGCTTCGTCCTCGGCTCGCTCTCGATGTTCGCCTCCGCGCTGCTGACCGGCGGCGTCGGCCCCTGGCTGCCGTTCCAGATGCTCGCCATGGGCTGGGTCTGTCTGGGCGCCGGCCTGCTCCCGGGCGCCGCCACCCTGCGCGGCCGCCGCGAACTCGCCCTGCTCGCCGGCTACGGCGCCGTCGCCTCACTGCTCTACGGCACGGTGATGAACCTCCAGGGCTGGCCTTATATCGCCGGCCTGTCCGGCTCGATCTCCTTCGTCCCGGGGGACGACGTGAGCGCCAACCTGGTCCGCTTCGCCGCCTACTGCCTCACCACCTCCCTCGGCTGGGACCTCCCCCGCGCCGTCCTCACCGTCGTCCTCTGCCTCACCCTCGGCACCACCGTCCTCCGCGCCCTCCGCCGAGCCACCCGCCGCGCCGCCTTCGCCGCCCCGGTCGAGTTCCGCCCACCGCCCACCCCCTGAACGGTGGTGCGCCCGGGCCGAATCCGGGGCGCACCACCTCGATGGGCAGGACGGCCGAGACCCGCGAGAAGGTCCGGGGGCAACTCGGCCGAACTGTGGCCAGGCGCTTGGCGGCCTGGAACGTCTCCCCCACCGCCCCGACGGCGGCCGGCTGTTGACCCGCTGTGGCCCACGGCCACCGGCTGATCATCGTTGTCGACGACAACTCATGACGCTCACCGGTGGCCGCCCTCGGAGGAGACTCGGCACAGTCGAGGCCGGCGCCGGGCCGGCCGGCCGCTGTCAGAGGGTGGCGGCGCGCAGCACGACCAGGGCGACGGAGACGATGGTGAGGACCGCCGCCGGAGACGCGCCCCTGCGGTCGCCGACGCGCAGGTGGAAGGCGACCGCCCCGGCGAAGTAGAGCGAAAGGCCTATCGCGGCGGCGATCCCGACGGGTCCCCACCGGAGTCCGGCGATCGCACCGGCCGCGCCAGCGATCTGAGCGCCGATCAGGAAGGCCATCATGCTCTGCGACAGTCCGAGTGTGGACATCTGCTCGGTGATGTGCCGCGTCCGCAGAGCCTTGGCCCCGGCCGATGCCAGGAGAAGCGCCGACATGACCACGGTGACGACGGCGAGTGAGACGAACATGGCTGAACCTCAATCATGCGATGCGAGTGAGAGGCGTGCGCACCTCCACGACGATAGGCGGCCATCAGGTACCTCCAGGTAACCTTCGGGTCATGAGCCTGCGACCGGGAATCGCCTTCCTCGCCGACTGTCCCGCTCTCCTGGCCATGGAGATCATCGCCAGCAAGTGGTCCATGGTCACGCTCTTCGCGCTGACCGACGGCCCGTTGCGTCACGGCGAGTTGGTCGAGCTGAGCGGTGGCGTCTCGCGCAAGGTGCTGACCCAGACGTTGCGCCGGCTCCAGGCCAACGGGCTGGTCGAGCGGCACGCGTACGCCGAGGCGCCGCCGCGCGTGGAGTACTGCCTGACCGATCTCGGGCGAACCCTGGAGGAGCCCATCAGGATGCTCACCGCATGGGCGCGGGAGAACGGCGAGGCGGTCGTCACCTTCCGGGAAGCAGCCGAGGCGGCCGGGGCCATCCAGGCGGATCGGGCAACCCCGACGCAGACTCCTCCCGTTGATGAGGAGCCGAACCGCTTCTGATCAAGAGAAGAGGCCGGACCTGGAGACCCTGGCGTCGCCTCGGGCAGCCTTCTCTCGGAACGGCGGCGAAGGGCAAGGCGCTCCTCGACAGCCCGTCCCGGTCGGCCGCCGCCCACCTCGCCGTCATCGCGGGCGGCTGAGAACGTGGTTCGGGCCCTCCCCCGCGAAACCCGTGCGAGGAGAGGGCCCGAGGGAAGCGATCAGCCCTTCGGGCCGGCCGACTGGACGACCTCGAAGGACCAGAGGGTCGAGCCGGAGGCCGCCGGGCGCTGCGGCGCCTCGCCCTCGGCGGGCGGCGGGCCCTGGCGGTGGGCAGCCTGCATGGGGCCCTCCATCCAGGCCTTGAAGGACTCCTCGTCGGCCCACCGGGTGTAGACGAGGTAGTTGTCGGTGCCCTCGACCGGGCGGAGCAGTTCGAACCACTCGAAGCCGTCGGAGTTCTCCACGGAGCCCGCGCGGGAGGCGAAGCGCTTCTCCAGCACCTCGCGCTGCTCGGTGGGGACGGTCAGTACGTTGATCTTGACTACGCTCATGGCTCCATCCTGCCCCACAAGCGGGTGGCGGCAGGCGCGGAACGTCTCCCCGACCGAGCGGTGGCGCGTCCCGAAGTCGCGGCAGCCTGACCCGGACCCGCGCAACGACGAGGCCTCCTGGGCATGGTCGACCAGCTGAACCGCGGCGGCCACCTCCGCCTGGCCCGGCCCCCGGCGGCCGCCGAACCTCCACCGGCCCCCGCACCGCTCCGGAAGGGGCGGTGCGGGGCCGATGCCCGTGGATCAGGCGATCCAGCCGGGGACGAAGGGCTCCTCCTCGGACCGACCGGCGACGGACACCCGGGCCCCGCCCGGCGCGGCGACCAGCGCGGTGACGGCTTCCCCGGCGGAGATCCGGCGCGCCACACCGGCGGGCAGCACGGCCGTGTCGCCGACCGCCAGCGCGAAGGCGTCCTCGCCCAGTTCGACGGACAGGGCGCCGGTCAGGACGGTCCAGACCTGCTCGACGTCGAAGACGTGCAGCGGGCCCTGGCCGCCGGCGGCCATCTCCACGCGCCACATCGCGAGCGCGCTGCCGCCCTGGGTGGGCGAGGCGAGGGTGGTCATGGCGGCGTTGGGCGTCTCGGTACGACGGGCTTCGGTACGGCGGATGACGGACATGGGTGCGGCCCCCTAGAATGGTCAATGACGTTGTCTATATGGTCAATGAGGTTGTCTATCGTGTCAAGCGACTCCGCTCCCCCCGGCTTCGAGCTGCCACTGCGGCTGCTGCTCGCCTTCCGCTTGATCATCGACGAGCTGCACGAGCGGATCGCCCGCGAGGGCCACCCCGACCTGCGGCCGATGCACGGCTTCGTGTTCCAGGCGATCGGGCCGGACGGCACCACCGCCGTCGAACTCGGCCGCCGCCTCGGCGTCTCCAAGCAGGCCGCCGGCAAGACCGTCGAACAGCTCGAACAGCTCGGCTACGTCGAGCGCGGCAGCGACCCCGCCGACGCCCGCCGCAAGGTGGTCCGGCTCACCGCCCGGGGCGTGGACTGCCTGGTCCGGTCCGCCCGGATCTTCGACGAACTGCGCGCCCAGTGGTCCGACACCCTCGGTGAGGAGCGACTGCGCGCCCTGGAGACGGACCTGCGCACCCTCGCCCCCGGCGACCCGTTCCGGCTCGACACGCCCCGGTGGTTCGGGACCCCCTGACGCACCACCCGGCACCGACGCCCCCGGCACGCCCGACGCACCACCAAGGCACCCACCCCCTACCCCGACCGCCGCTCCGCGGGCTCCGCCCCGGCCCGGTCCGGCCGGTCACGCTCGTCCGCGCAGAGCGCGGCGGAGAGCTTGGTCAGCAGCGCCGCCAGGTCCGCGTACTGCTTCTCGTCCCAGTCCCCGAGCAGTTCGGAGAGCTGCTCACGGCGGGCCGCCACCAGCCGGACCGCCGCCGCCTCCCCCGGCTCGGTGAGCCGCAGCGGCAGGCCGCCGGTGCGCGCGGCCAGCCCCCTGTCCTCGACCTCCCGGGCGGCCTCCTCGACGACCGCGAGCGGCACGATCCGGCGCTCCGCCAGTTCGGCGGGCTCGGCCGACCCGTGGTGGTGCATCTGCAGCAGCAGCCAGCTGGAGGCCGGCTTGAGGTCGAGCCCGGCGCCCTCCGTGATCCGCCGGAACAGGTCGCGCCGGGCCTCCCGGGTGCTCAGCACCGACAGGGAGCGGGCGATCTCGTCCAGCGAGGAGCGCTCCACCGGATTGAGGCCGATCGACTCGCTCAGGTCGGGCGCGGTCACCGTCGAGCGCAGCTTCTGCTCGCGCAGGAAGAGCGACAGCACGAAGGCGACCAGCGCCACCGGTACCGCGTACAGGAAGACCCGGGTGATCGACTCGGAGTACGCGTGGTAGATCGCGTCCTGCGTGGCGGCCGGCAGGGCCGCGATCACCCGGGGGTCGGAGGTGATCGCGCCGGGGTCGAAGCCGGCCGGCACCGGGACCCCGGAGGCGAGCGCGTCGGAGAGCCGGCTGTTGAGCCCGGAGGCGAACACGGTGCCGAAGATGGAGACGCCGAACGACGCCCCGATGGACCGGAAGAAGGTGGCGCCGGCGGTGGCCACGCCCAGGTCCTGGTAGCCGACGGAGTTCTGCACGATCAGCACCAGCACCTGCATCACCAGGCCCAGGCCCAGGCCGAAGACCAGGAAGTAGCAGCTCATCTCGAAGGTGCTGCTGTGCTCGTCCAGGCCGGAGAGCAGTAACAGGCCCACCGTGGTGACGGCCGTTCCGGCGATCGGGAAGGCCCGGTAGTGGCCGGTCCGGGCGACGATCTGGCCGGAGCCGATCGAGGTGAACAGCATCCCCAGCACCATCGGCAGCATGTGGATGCCGGACATGGTCGGCGAGACCTGCATGACCACCTGGAGGAACGTCGGCAGGTAGGTGAGCGCGCCGAACATCGCGAAACCGACCACGAAGGAGATCACCGCGACCAGGCTGAACGTCCGGGAGCGGAACAGCCGCAGCGGCAGCACCGGCTCGGCCGCGGTCCGCTCGACCAGGACGAAGGCGACCAGCAGGACGACGCCCAGCACGCCGAGCCCGACGATCTGCCAGGAGCTCCAGGCCCAGGTCGTCCCGCCGAGCGAGGTCATCAGCACCAGGCAGGTGGCCACCGAGGCGATCAGGACCGTGCCCAGGTAGTCGATCCGGTGCCGGCGCTTCACCTCCGTCCCGTGCAGGACGGCGGCGATCACCACCAGGGCGACCACCCCGACCGGCAGGTTGATGTAGAAGACCCAGCGCCAGCTGAGGTTGTCCACGAAGAGTCCGCCGAGCAGCGGTCCGAGCACGCTGGTGACGCCGAAGACCGCGCCGAACAGGCCCTGGTACTTGCCGCGGTCCCGGGGTGAGACCAGGTCACCGACGATCGCCTGGGAGAGCACCATCAACCCGCCCCCGCCGAGGCCCTGGAGGGCCCGGAAGGCGATCAGCTCGCCCATGTTCTGGGCGATGCCGCAGAGCACCGAGCCCACCAGGAAGATCACGATCGAGGCCTGGAAGAAGCGCTTCCGGCCGTACATGTCGCCGAGCTTGCCCCAGAGCGGGGTGGCCGCCGTGGAGGCCAGCATGTAGGCGGTGACCACCCAGGAGAGGTGTTCCAGGCCGCCGAGGTCGCTGACGATGGTCGGCAGTGCGGTGGAGACGATGGTCTGGTCGAGCGCGGCCAGCAGCATCGCCAGCAGCAGCGCGCCGATCGGCACCCAGAGGTTGGGGGCGGTGACCTCCGGCGGCCCGGGCTCGCCGGCCGGGCTGCGGTCGGACGCGGCGATCGGATCCGTCATGGAGACTCCAGGGGTCGCGGATCCCGGTCGGCGGGGTCCGTGCGGATGATCACTCCCAGCCACCATGCTGTCAGAAATGCCCCGGTCTGCGCCGTTCAGTTGAGCCGAACGTAAGAACGGCGGCCATTCGGGGGACGTCGCCGACCGGCCGGCCGTTCATCGGGTCACAACCACCACCAACCGTCACAACACCCCCGTGGTGGCCCGGACGCCCCTGTCCACCCCTGGGACCGTCCTGCATAATCAGGCGCGTTCGCCCCCGGGGACACCCCTCCCGGGGCGGGCGGAAGACGATTCGAGACCGAGGAGGACCGGCGATGCCGGACCAGCACTGCCCGACGTGCGGCACCGCACGCTCCGCCGGGTGCCGGTGCCTCCCGGATCCGGGCCTGACCGAGACCGCCGTCCTCCCGCACCTCGAAGGCCCGCCGCTGGTCCGCCCGTACGTGCCGCAGGCCCTCGGCCCGATCGTGGACGCCCCGCCGGCCGGCGCCCCAGCGGACCCGTTCGCCACCACCGTGCTGCCGCCCGCCCAGGCCGCTGACGGCCCGCCGGCGCGACCGGCCGGACCGGACGCGGACGCCTACGCGACGACCGTGCTCCCGCCGGTGATATCGGTGCCGCCTCCGGGCCCCGGGCCGACGGTGGGACAGCCCCCGGCCGACGGCGCCGAGATCGGCTACTTCCCGTTCCACCCGGCGGCGCCCGACGCCCCGGGGCCGACCGGCGGCCGGGCCGCCCGGCGCACGGCGGAGCAGGCCGAGGAGGGCATGCCCGCCCGGCGCAAGGGCCTGCTGGCCGCGGCCGGCGCCGGGCTGCTGGTGCTCACCGTCGGCCTGGCGTACGCGGTGACGCCCTCCGCCGAGCCGGGCGACCGGGCGCAGCCCGCCCCCTCCACGACGCTGGCGCCCGTCCCGGTCGACCCGACCACCCCGGCGCCGAGCCCGAGCGCGCCGCCGTCCACCAGCGAGGCCCCGAGCCCGTCCCCGAGCAGGACGGCCAGACCGACCACGAGCCGACCGGCGGCGCCGAGCGCCACGGCCGTGACGAGCGCTCCGGTCCCGGCGGCTCCCCCGGCGCCGGCCCCCGCCTCCACCGCGCCGACCCCGACGGCCACCGCCACGCCGACTCCGACGGCGACCACCCCGGCCCCCACGCCGACGGTGCGGGTGCTGGAGCGCGGGATGACCGGGGCGGACGTCAAGGACATGCAGCTGCGGCTCGCGGCCACCTCGTGCGGATTCGTCGACAAGTCGATCGCCACCAGCACCTTCGACTGGTGGACGGCGACGGTGCTCGGCGACTACCAGCGCAGCTTCAAGATCAAGGGCGAGACGGGGCCGAACGGCGCCTTCTACGGGCCGAAGACCCGGGCCGCCCTGGAGAGCGACCCGGGTACCTGCTGACCCCCGGTCAGCCGGTGATCGCCTGGAAGATGCTGAACCCGGCCATCAGCACCATGATCCCGGCCGCCACCCGGATGATCATCTTCATCGGGACGTGCTTCAGCAGCTTCTGGCCGCCGAGGATGGCGATGCCGGCGACGGCGCAGAGCGCCAGCCAGGCGCCGAGGCCGACGGCGAGCGGGTCGGCGTACTTGGCCGCGAGGTTGGCGGTCATGATCTGGGTGAGGTCGCCGAACTCGGCGATCGCCACGACCACGAAGCTGGCCCCGGCGACCTTCCAGAAGCTGTTGGCGGACGGCTCCTTGGCGGCGTGGCCGTCCTCGTCGTCACCGCCGCCGTGGAAGAGCAGCATCGCGGCCCCGGCCAGGAACAGCAGGCCGGTGACGCCCTCCACCCAGCGGTGCGGGAGCAGCGCGAGCAGGTGCCCGGCGACCAGGGCGATGCCGACCTGGAGGGCGAAGGCGGCGGCGATGCCCGCGAAGACATAGCTCGCCCGGTACTTGGCGCCGAGCATCAGGCTGGCCAGGGCGGTCTTGTCCGGCAGTTCGGACAGGAAGACGATGCCGAAGGTGATCGCGGCTACGGTCAGGCTCATCGGGGGTTCGGTATCCCTCAGGGGTCGGGCTGCCCGGCCTCGGCAGCTCCGTGAGGGGTCGCTCCGGCCCGACAGCGCTGGTCAGAACATCACAGCACTGCGGCCGAAGGTCTCGCCGGCATCCAGCTGACAGATGCCCCGGGCGCCGGGCCCCGAGGGGCCAGTATGTCGACGGTCCGGTGGAGGGCTACTCCCCTTCAACGCGCCAAGCCTACCCGACGGCGCCGGGCGGCGAGGCGCCCAGCAGCCCGCGGGCGACCAGCTCCAGCACCACGACGACCGCCACCGACTCCACCGCCAGCAGAGCGACCAGCACGAACAGCTGCACCGCGCCGGCCTGTACCGGGGAGGCGCCGCCGAGCAGCATGCCGACGAACGCCCCGGGCAGCGTGACCAGGCCCACCGTCCTGGTCTGGTCGAGGGCCGGGACGAGCGAGGTCGCGGCGGCCGTCCGGCAGATCTCCAGCCGGGCGTCGCGCTCCTCGAAGCCCAGCGCGAACGCCGCCTCCACCTCGCCGTGCCGCTGGCGCAGCTCGTCCAGGGCGCGCCGGCCGGCCAGCGAGGTCGCGGTGAGCGCTCCGCCGATCAGGATGCCCGCCACCGGGATGACCGAGAGGCCCTTCGGCGGCAGCAACCCGACCCCCAGCAGCAGCCCGAGCACCGGCAGCACCCCGGCGCCGATCGGCACGGCCGCCCGGACCCACTGCGGGCCGGCGGTCAGCCGCCGCCCGGCGGTGCGCACCGCGACCGCGAACATCAGCAGAACGAACAGCGCCGACCACCAGAGCGAGCCGACCACCCAGGTGATCACCAGCGCGACGGCGGCCAGCTGCGCCGCCGCGCGCAGCCCGGCCCGCAGCACCGCGTGGCCGTGCCCGAGCAGGCCCCACCCGGCCACCGCCACGGCGGCGGCCAGCAGCACGGCGACGACCACCCCCAGCAGGGGGGTGACCGGCAGCAGCTGGTTCCCCGCGGCCGCCGCGAGCGCCATGCCTCAGATCCAGCTGGTGAACCACATCCGGTCCTGCCAGGACGTCATGGGGATCACCTCCGCCGTGTAGAGCGGATAGAAGAAGGCGAAGCAGGCCACGATCGCCAGCACGATCAGCCCGGCCCCGGCCGCACCCACCCGGCGCCGCTCGGGCGAGCACCCGGCCGGGCCGAGCATCGCCCCGAGCATCTGCGCCACGGCCAGGCAGAGGAAGGGCACCAGCACCACCATGTAGAACGAGAAGACCGTCCGCTCCTGGTACTGGAACCACGGCAGGTAGACGCCGGCGACGCCGCAGAGCACCGCGCCCGAGCGCCAGTCCCGGCGGAAGAACCAGCGCCAGAGCAGGTAGGCCAGGGCGAAGCAGGCCGTCCACCAGAGCAGCGGGGTGCCGAGGCCGAGGATCTGCGCGGCGCAGCCGCCGGAGGCCGTGCAGCCCTGCTGCCCGTTCGGCACCTGCTCCCAGTACATGGAGACCGGGCGGCCCTGGACCAGCCAGCTGAACGGGTTCGACTGGTAGGTGTGCGGGGTGCTCAGGCCGGTGTTGAAGTCGTACATCTGGGCGTGGTAGTGCCAGAGGCTGCGCAGCGGCGCCGGCACCCAGCTCAGCGGGACCTGCGGCAGCGGGACGCCGAGGAAGCTGTCGGCGGAGAGGCCGGCCCGGTCGTCGGCCCAGTGCCGGTCGTACCCGCCGCCGGTGCGGCCGCCGGCGGCGAGCCAGCCGGCCCAGGAGCCGACGTACACCACGAGGGCCGAGCCGACCATGGCGAGCAGGGCGGGCAGCGCGTCCCGGCGCAGCATCGAGCGCCAGGGGCGGCGGGCGCCGGCCCAGCGGCGGCCGGACTGGTCCCAGAGCACGGTGAGCAGGCCGAACGCGGCGAGCACCATGACGCCGTTCCACTTGACCGCGCAGGCGGCGCCGAGCGCGACCCCGGCGGCGATCCGCCAGGGGCGCGGGCCGAGGCGGATCCGGTCGCCGTCCGGCTGCGCGCCGTCGCGGGCGGACGCCAGCCGGGCCCGGGTACGGTCGCGGTCGACCAGCAGGGAGCCGAAGGCGGCGAGCACGAAGAACATCTGGACGCCGTCCAGCAGGCCGACCCGGCTCATCACCAGTTGGAGCCCATCGACGGCCATCAGCAGGGCGGCGGTGCAGCCGATCAGGGTGGAGCCGAACAGCCGGCGGCCGATCCGGGCCAGCATCAGCACGGTCACGGTGCCGAGCAGCGCGGTCATGAAACGCCAGCCGAAGGGGTGCAGGCCGAAGCCCCATTCGCCGAGCGAGATGACCCATTTGCCGAGCGGCGGGTGGGCGATGAACTCCGGCGCGGAGGTGAGCGGGATGCGCTGCGGCACCCCCAGGATGTCGGCGTTGGCGCTGTCCGGCCAGGTGCCCTCGTAGCCCTGTCGCAGCAGCGACCAGGCGTCCTTGGGGTAGTACGTCTCGTCGAAGACGAAGGCGTTGGGGTAGCCGAGGTTCCAGAACCGCAGCAGTCCGGCGAAGAGCGCCACGCCGATCGGCCCGAGCCAGCCGGCCCGTTCGGCCGCCCAGCGCGGCAGCCCCCGACGGGCCGGTACGGGGGCTGCGGGGGCCGCTGGTGCGGGTGGGTGCGTGAGCGCCGCTTGCGTCATAGCCTCGCCGATTTCGCCTGTCTCGCCTGTGCCGGTCGGAGCCGGACGGTCAACAGCCACTGACACTATGTGCCGGTGGTCACGAATCCAAGCGCGACGAGCGCCGTCCAGGTGACCCGGACGGCGCAGTCGTGGCATGTCAGGCCGGGCGTCACGCCGCGGTCTGGAGCTCCCGGACCGGGAGGGTCGTCCGGACGACGGCCGGGGCCGCGTTGTCCTGGACGGCGGTGAGGTACGGGCGCAGCCGCAGCGCCAGGACCACGATGAGCACGGTGGAGCCGGCCATCGCCGCCAGGTAGAGCGGCCAGGTGCCGGAGCCGACCAGCAGCACGCCGACGGCCGGGCCGACCGCGATCGCGACCTGCTTCACCAGGGCGTATCCGGAGTTGTAGGTGCCGAGCAGCCGGGCCGGGGCGAGATCGGCGACGATCGGGCCCAGGGTGGGGGCGAGCAGCGACTCGCCCACCCCGAACAGGGCGTAGATCGAGACGATCGCGACCGTGGCGGCCATGGTCTCGGTCCGGATCAGGCCGGCCACCAGGGCCATCGCCCAGGCACCCAGCCAGACCACGCCGGCCGCGGCCATCGCGGTGGTGCGCCGGCGGCGGGCGGTGATCCGCACCACGAACATCTGCAGCACGACGATGGTCAGCGCGTTGGCGCCGATGGCGATGCCCAGGGTGGAGGGCGCGGTGCCGACGGTGTCGGTGGCGAACGCCGCGACACCGGACTCGAACTGGCCGTAGCAGGTGAAGAAGATCAGCCCGGCGAGCACGCAGAGCCGCAGCATCGCCTTGTCGGCGACCAGCGCGCGCAGGCCCTGGGGGCCCTTGGCCGCGCCCGGGACCAGGACCGGGGCCGCGTTCGGGATCCGGGCGCCGCCGGTGACCAGGGCCAGGCCCAGGAAGGTGACGGCCTCGATGGTGAACAGCCGGGTCAGGCTGGCCGGGTCGGCGACGTCCACGATCTGGCCGCCGACCAGCGCGCCGATGCCCATGCCCAGGTTGATCAGGGTGAACTGCAGCGCGAAGGCGTGCGACCTGGTCGCGGCGGTCGAGCAGCGGACGATCATGGTGGCGAGCGCCGGCTGGCAGGTGGTGACACCCGCGCCGAACAGGAAGGACGAGACCAGCAGGGCCGGGGTGCCGGTGGCGTGGCCGAAGGCGAACGCGCCGGTGGCGGCGAGCGCGGCACCGGCGAGCAGCACCGGGCGCGGGCCGTACCGGTCGATGCCGCGGCCGGTGAACGGGAGCACCGCGAGCGCGGCCAGCGCGAAGACGGTGAACACCATCCCGGCGGCCAGCGAGCCCAGCCCCCGCACCTGGTCCACGTACACGAACATGTACGGCATCGTGAATCCGCTGCCGAACGCACTGAGCGCGTTGCCGATCTGGACGCGGCGCAGCGGGCCGCCCGCCCCATGACGCCGCTGCCTCTGCTGCTTCACCGTGCCGGTCACCGTGCACACCCCTTCGCTGGTTTCAATGAATACTCTTAAGGGCAGAAGATTTAAGAGCTAAAGTCTGCCGAGATAAAGTCTTAGCACCGGAAGACTGCGGAGTCAAAGGCTTAAGGGCTGCACCCCCGCGTGCGACACTGGTCCGCATGACAGCAGACAAGCCCGCGCCGGCCGCCCCCGACGAGCTGGGCATCGCCGAGCAGGTGGCCGTCTACCAGCGGGAATTCCCCACCGTGGACCCGCAGGTGGAGACCATCGTGCAGACCCTCTCCCGGGTCGCCCGGCGGATGGGCGTCTCCTACAGCCGGCAGCTGACTGTGCTGGGAATCACCTCCGCCGAGTGGGAGGTGCTCAAGGCCCTGGTGGTCGCCGGGAACCCGTACCGGCTGGGGCCGGGCGAGCTGGCCAAGCGGCTCGGGCTCACCCCGGCCGCGATGACCCACCGGATCGACCGGATGGTCGCCGAGGACCTCGTCACCCGGGAGCGGGACGAGACCAACCGGGTCCGGGTGATCATCGAGCTGACCGAGAACGGCCGCGACAAGTGGCTGGAGTCGATGCGGATGGCGGCCGTCTTCGAGGAGGAGCTGCTCCAGGACGTCGTCGGCGAGGACCGCACCGTGCTGTCCGCGATGCTGGCCCGGATGCTGCGCCGGATCGAGGAGAGCCAGCCCGACGCCCTCGGGCGCACCGACGACCTGGCCTGAGCCCGACGGGCCGGTGGGCCGGGTGGCCGGGCGGCCCGCCACGGGCCCGGGAACGTGGAAAGTCCGGCCCGCCGGGGTGTCGTCCCCCGGCGGGCCGGACTCGTGGTGCGAGGGTCCGTCAGGGCCCTCAGATCTTCAGGTACTGCTCAGGTGCGCGGGCCCGCGGACGGCCGGGCACCTGAACGGTGGAGCGGTACGGCCTCAGCAGGGGCCGTTGTCGGTCCAGACGCCCCACTGACCGGTGGTGGCGGGGTCCTCGCCCTTGGTCCACCACTTGTTGGTGTAGTAGTGGCCCTTCCAGGAGACCTTGGTCGAGGTGGCGTAGGTGGCCGCCGCGTCCCAGCTCGGGGCGGCGGAGCAGCCGGCCGGAGAGGTCGGGGTGGCGGTCGGGGTCGCGGTGGGGGTGGCCGTCGCGGTCGGGGTGGCCGTCGGGGTCGGCGTGGGGGTCACCGTCTTGGTCGGGGTCGGGGTGGGGCTCGGCGCGGCCGGGCAGGCGGCGGCGGACCCGTTGGTGGCCTCGACCATCTTGTCGAACAGCGCGGTCTTGGTCCCCAGGTCGTACAGCGAGAAGGCGAAGGAGCCGCCGAGGCCGTTGCAGTGGGCGTAGTCGACCTTGGCCTGGATCGACCGGGTGTCCTCACCGCTCCAGAACGTGGAGCCGTCGTAGAAGTACGTGGTCTTCGCCGTGTCGTCCCAGAAGGTCCGGGCCGGGTTGTCGACGAAGCCCGCGAGCTCCTTGTACATCTGGATGCCGGGGACGTTTCCGGACATCGCCGCGCCGGCGGCCGGGCCGGTGGCGGGCTGGAAGAGACCGTTCTTGCCGTTGTTCTGGACGCCGGTCCAGCCGCGGTAGTAGAACGGCACACCCACGTTGATCTTCTTGGCGGGGAAGCCGCCCGGGATGCCGTAGTCGGTGTCACCGGCGGTGTACGCCTTGATCGCGGCATCGACCGAGTACTTGCCGTTGCCCGGCGCGGCCGGGGTCATCGGGTCGTCCGGGCCGGAGTAGATCGGGGCCTGGTGGTTGGTCGGGCCCTTGGCGTCCCAGGCACCGTGCATGTCGTAGGTCATGATGTCCAGGAACGTGAGGTACTGACCGATCTTGTCGGTCTCCACGTTCCGGATCTTGTCCTGGCCGGCGCCGACCGCCGCCGCCGTGGCGTAGGTCTTGCCGTCGGTCTTGCCCTGGGCGTCCAGCTGCTCGCGCAGCTCCTTCAGCAGCAGGGTGAAGTTCTGCTTGTCGCTCGGGCTGGAGATGTTGCCGGTGTGGCCGCCGCCGCCGGGGTACTCCCAGTCGATGTCGATGCCGTCGAAGATGCCGGCCGCCGAGCCCGGGCCGCCGTAGCCGGCGTCCGTCGGCAGGTTGCCCTTGATGAACATGTCGATGCAGGACGAGACCAGCTTCTTGCGGGAGGCGTCCGTGGCGGCCGCCGCCGAGAAGTACTTGGAGTACGTCCAACCGCCCAGCGAGATCAGGACCTTGAGGTTGGGGTTCTTCGCCTTCAGCTTCTTCAGCTGGTTGAAGTTGCCCGCGATCGGCTGGCCCCAGGCGTCGCCGACGCCGTCGACCGAGATGTCCGGGCCGAAGCTCTTCTGGTAGTCGGCGAACGCGTCGCCCGCACCGTCACCCGCGTTGGGGTTGTTGTCGTCCTGGCTCGCGGCCTTGGTGGCCTCGAAACAGTTCAGGTTGGTGGGGTGGATGTTCGCGAACGAGTAGATCAGGTAGTCCAGCTTCCCGGCGACACCGGTGTCCTGGATCGTCTTCGGGTAGTACGCGTTCGCGTAGATCGACCACTGGTCGAAGTAGGCGACCTTGATGCCACCGCTGGTGGCGGGCGCGCCGGTGGAGTTGGTGACGGCCGCGCTGGCCGAGGCACCACCGGTGAGGGCGAGGCCCGCGCCGAGCAGCAGGGAGGCGGTCGTGCCGACCGCGAGGGCGGCCAGGCTCTTCGGGCGCCGCCGGCGGCCGCCCTCCTGAGCCGGGGTCCCGGCCCTTTCGATACGTGAACGGAGCATGGGTGCGTGACTCCTGGTTGTGGGGGATCCGCCGCGCCTGGCGGGCTCGTACGGGGTGGGGCCGTACGACCAGGGCATGACAGAACGGGGGAAAGGGAATCGAGCGGGTACATGCCTGACGGACACCGGGATATGCCGAACCGGCGCCCGCGGCCACAGACCGCTGACGCCGGTTCAGGGGCTCCCTGCACCTGTGGATTAAAATGGACTAGACCAACTCGCCCGTCAAGGGGTGATGTTGAGGCTTGAGTCGCGCTTAAGGTTGGCCCCCGCCGGGCCGGCCCCGCTGACCTGCGGATCAGTACCGGACGGCGTTGGCCACCACGACCTTCACCGAGCCGGAGAGGTCGCGGTTGCTCCGGGCGGTGGCCTGGGCGGTCTGCCCGGCGGCCACGTCCGGAACGGTCACCGCCGTCGCGTCCAGGACATTGCCGGAGTCGTCGGTGAAGTTGACCTGAATCACGTACCGGTTGGACTGCTGCTCGTGGTTGGCGACGGAGAGCGTCGCCTCGGCCTTGCCGTCCGAGCCGATCGTCACCCCGCTCACCGTGACGTCCCCCTTGGCGTCCAGCCCGCCCTTGACGTTCGAGACCGCCGAGGAGGCCGCCGCCTGTGCCGAGGCGGCCACCGACGCCACCGCGGAGGAGGCCGCCGAGGAGAGCCCGCTCGCGGCCGACTCCACGGCCGAGGCGGCGGCGGAGGCGGCGGCCGAGAGGCCCGACTGGACCGCGCCGGCGGCCGAGGAGACGGCCTTGCTCGGCTCGCTGTCCGAGGAGCAGCCGGCCAGCGCCGCCGTGCCCAGGGCGGCCGCGGCCAGGACACCGGCCACCGCCCGGCGGGGACGGCGCACCACCGCGGCGGTGACGTCCTGGGCGGTGGTGCGGGTCGGGTGGGTCGGGCCGGTCGGGCGGTTCGCCCGGGTCGGCGACTGGCGGTCCATGGGTCCTCGATTCTGCGCGTCGTCGTCCGCGCTGCTTCGTCTCCGCGCTGCGGCGGCTCTGCTCCGGCTCGGCGCCGGGCTGCCCGGCACACCTCACGCCCACCCTCCGAGGGCGCGACCGCGCCCGCCAACAGGGTGGGCATCCGGGTGAGGGTCGCGGCGGGCCGCGACCGCGGGGTTCCGCGCACCGCCCCCGGCGCGCGGAACTCCGGTGGGGCGGTTTCAGGACAGCCCCGAGCCCTCCTGCGTCTGCGCCTCCACGGCGGCCCGCTCCTCGCGCAGCCGCACCACGTGCCGGCGGCGGGCCACCACGCCGTACGCCGAGGCGGCGCTCGCGGCGAACGCCACCAGGCCCACCCAGGGCCGGTCGAAGGCGTGGCCGGTCAGGTGGTCGAGCGAGTACCGCCCCGGGCCCGCCAGCCCCAGCGCGAGCCCGGTCGCCCCCAGGAACGCCGGGTACTCGTAGCCGCCCGACATCACGAAGAAGCCGGACGGGGCGTGCACCGCGACCGCGCCCGCCATGGTGCCGGCCACCACCGCGCCGGCCGCCGGGGTGGCCAGCCCGGCCACCAGCAGCGCGCCGCCGCCGGCCTCGCCGAGGCCGGCCGCCAGGGCGCTCTGCCGGGCCGGGTGGAAGCCCATGTGCTCCATCGCCTGGGTGGTGCCCTCCAGGCCGCCGCCACCGAACCAGCCGAACAGCTTCTGGGTGCCGTGCGCGATCAGCACCCCGCCGACGGCGCCGCGCAGGGCCAGCAGGCCGAGATCCTTACGGTTCAGACACATGTCGAGTCCTCGTTCCAGCGGAGGTGATCCCCTCGTTCCAGCGGAGGTGATCCGGCTTCCATAGGAGCCGAAAGGGCGGGCCGGCTCGACCCGGGGCCGCCATCCGGGCGAACATCGGAGCACCGAGGAATGGAGGAACGATGGCCACCGACCCGCCCGCGCCGCCGCCCGCCTACCAGCTGGACGGCCACGCGATCACCGACCGCGTCGCGTTCTACACCGCCCTGGGCGCCGCCCTGAACGGCCCCGGCGGCTACTACGGCAGCAACCTCGACGCACTGGCCGACTGCCTGCACGGCGGCTTCGGGCCCGCTCCCCCGTTCACCCTGGTCTGGCGGGACGCCGGCACCGCCCGGCGGCACCTCACGGGCACCGTCGTCATCGGCGGGCGGCGGCTGAGCTACTTCGACGCGATCCTCGACACCCTGCGCACCGAGGGCGTGGCGGTCGAACTGCGCTGAGCGTCCCGATCATGCTTGGCCCATGTTCGTCTTCAACCTGAGCAGCGCGTTCATCGCCTTCTTCGCCGTCGTGGGCCCGCCGAAGGTCCTGCTGTCCTTCGCCCGGCTGGCCGCCACCCGCAGCACCCACGAACTGCGGCGGCTGGCGGCCTGGAGTTCCCTGATCACCGCCCTGATCGGCCTGGTGCTCGCCTACAGCGCGGACTTCGTGACCTCGCTGTTCCACATCAGCGACCAGTCGCTGCAACTGGCCGGCGGGACGATCTTCTTCGTCTACGCCGTCGCCCTGGTCCTCGGCATCCACCTCGGCGCCGGCACCGGCGAGGACGACGACCACCTGCCGAACCCGATGGTGGACGGCATCCGCGAACTGATGCTCCCGTACGTGGCCAGCCCGCTGGCGGTCACCGCGGTGCTGGTGGGCTCGCTCAGCAAGGACGACTGGGGCTGGCGGACCACCGTCGTCGGTGCCTACCTCGCCGTGGTGGCGATCAACTACATCTGCGTGGCGGCGCTCGCCCCGCTGATGCGACGCACCCACCGGACGTCGCTGGAGGTGCTCTCCCGGCTGCTCGGCCTGCTGCTGGCGGCGGTCGGCGTGGAGCTGTTCCTGAACGGCCTGGCGGGGCTGGGACTGCACCTGCCCGAGGCGCACTGAGGGCGGCGCGGCGCCGGCGCGGGCGTCAGGGCGCGACCACCGGCCGCCAGGGCACCGGGCTGGAGAGGATCATCGAGCTGGCCGGCTGCCCATAGCCGCCGAGGCGGTCGATCAGTGCCTCGAAGGCGGCCATCGCGGGGACCGCCACCAGCAGCACGCAGCAGGCCCCGCCGGTCACCCGGTGCAGTTGGAGGACCTCCGGCCACCGCGGCACCTCCGGGTCGCGCAGCACGCAGCGCGGGCCGTAGCACTGGAGCTGGACCAGCGCGGTGATCGGCAGCCCGGCCCGGGCGGGGTCGACGTGGGCGTGGTACCCGCTGATCACCCCCTCGGCCTCCAACCGGCGCACCCGTTCGGCGACGGCGGGTGCGGAGAGGCTCACCCGGCGGGAGAGTTCGTTGTACGAGAGCCGGGCATCGGCCTGCAGCTCGGCCAGCAGGCGGCGGTCGACGGCGTCCATGGCGGCTCCCGGAGAGGTTGATCGACTGGCTGGATCCCGCTCTTTTGCGATCGTAAAGGGAATCGGTGGGAAGACCTCTCGATCGGCAGGTCCGGCTGCGGTTGCCGTGCCCGGTGCCCATTCAAGAGGGGGCAGTGACCGCCGCACAATGGGGCCCCGGCCACTACGGACCAGCAGGCGGCCGCGTCACCGGTAGGGCGGCATCCGCCGGCCGGGTCATCAGGAGGGATCGGGATGGGGCACGACACGGTGGAGACACCCAACCTGTCGTTCGGTCGGGGCGGTGAGCCGGGTCGGGGCACCCCCTACGCCCGGTACGCGCGCCTGGAGGAGCTGCACAGCCTGCAGCAGCCGCGCAGCAAGGTCCCGGCCGAGCTGTCGTTCATCGTCACCACCCAGGTGATGGAGCTGCTCTTCGGCCTGCTCCGGCACGAGTGGACGCTGGCCCAGCAGGCCATGCGCGAGGACGACCTGCCGGCCGCGCTGGCCGCGCTGCGGCGCGGCACCCATGTGCAGGACGTCCTGGTGGAGTCCTGGGACCTGCTGGCGACCATGACCCCGCAGGAGTTCAACGCCTTCCGCTCGGTGTTCGGCGAGGCCTCCGGGTTCCAGTCATCGGCCTTCCTGCACCTGGAGTTCCTGCTGGGCAACAAGAACGCCGGCCTGCTTCGGATGTACGACGAGATACCCGAGACGCGGGCCGAGCTGAGCGAGGCGCTGCGCGCCCCCGGTCTGTACGACGACGCCCTGGCGCTGCTCGCCCGGCGCGGACTGGCGGTGCCGCACGAGCCCTCCGAGCAGCGGCACCGGGCCGATCCGGCCGTGGAGGCCGCCTGGCGGCAGGTCTACGCCGACCCCGCGCACGCGGCGCTGCAGCCGCTCGCCGAAGCGCTGCTGGACGTCGCCGAGCGGGTCACCCGCTGGCGCCAGCGGCACCTGGCCGCGGTGAAGCGCGCGATGGGCGCCAAGCCCGGCTCGGGCGGCTCCAGCGGCCTCACCTGGCTGCGCAAGGCCGCCGAGCAGGACGTGTTCCCCGAGCTGTGGACCGTACGGGACGAGCTGTGAGCGAGAGAGTGGGCAGGACGTTGGGCATCATGACGCGCGAGGAGTGCGCGGCGCTGGACGCCGTCGACCCGCTGGCGGCGTTCCGCAAGGAGTTCGCCCTGCCCGAGGGCGTCGTCTACCTGGACGGGAACTCGCTCGGAGCGCTGCCGGCCCGCACCCCGGAGCGGGTGCGGCAGGTCGTCGAGGAGGAGTGGGGCCGCGAGCTGATCCGCAGCTGGAACGAGGCCGGCTGGTTCGAGCAGCCCTACCGGCTCGGCCGACGGATCGCGCCGCTGATCGGGGCCGGCCCCGAGGAGGTCGTGGTCTGCGACACCACCTCGGTCAACCTGTTCAAGGTGCTGACGGCCGCGCTGCGGCTGCGCCCCGGCCGGCACACGGTGCTCGGTGACGGCGCGGCCTTCCCCACCGACCTCTACATCGCCGAGGGCGTGACCGGGCTGTTCGAGGGCGCGCGCAGCGTGCTGACCACCCCCGGGGAGCTCGACCGGCACCTGGACGCGGACGTCGCCGTCGTCGTCCTCTCGCATGTGGACTACCGCACCGGCGAGCTGCTGGACATGCCCGGGATCACCGCCCGGGTGCAGGCCGCGGGCGCCCTGATGATCTGGGACGTCTGCCACTCGGTGGGCGCCCTGCCGATCGAACTCGACGCGAGCAACGCGGACTTCGCGGTCGGCTGCACCTACAAGTACCTGAACGCCGGCCCCGGCGCGCCGGCCTTCCTGTACGTGGCCCGGCGCCACCTCGCGGCCGGCCCGCGGCAGCCGCTGAGCGGCTGGTTCGGCCACGCCCGCCCGTTCGCCTTCGAGCCCGGGTACGACCCGAGGGAGGGCATCGGGCGCTTCCTGACCAGCTCGCCCTCGCTGCTCGGCCAGGCCGCGCTGGGCACCAGCCTGGACATCTGGGAGCGCGCCGACCTGGACGCGGTACGGGCGAAGAGCCTGGCCCTGACCGACCTCTTCATCGCGCTGGTGGAGGGGCTGGAGGGGATCGAGGTGGCCACCCCGCGCGAGCACGCCCGGCGCGGCAGCCAGGTCGCTCTGCGGCACGCCGACGGCTACCCGGTGGTGCAGGCGCTGATCGAGCGCGGGGTGATCGGGGACTTCCGCGCACCGGACCTCATGCGCTTCGGCTTCACCCCGCTGTACCTGTCGTACGTGGACGTCTGGGACGCCGCGCGGCAACTGGCCGAGGTGCTGGAGACCGGCGAGTGGCGGGCGGAGCGGTTCGGCCGGCGCGGCGAGGTGACCTGACCGGAGCGGACCGGGGCCGGCTCCGGTGCGGGGCCGGCTCCGGTGCGCACCGGCTCCGGTGCGGGGCCGACGCCGGAGCCGGGTCGGCGGTTCGGCCGCGGTTCGGCTGCGGTTCGGCGCCAACCAGGGCGGGCAACACCTTCTATGACTGGACATCAGGTCCTAGGGGGAGCAGATGAACTTCGAGCTCGGTCCGCTGAAGCCCGGACCCGGCCAACTGATCGTCGGCCTGATCTGCTTCCTCCTGATGGTCCGGGTGCTGGGCCGCCGGGTGCTCCCGCGGATCGAGCGGCTCCAGGCCGATCGCCGGGACGCCACCGAGGGCGGCGTGGAGCGGGCCGAGGCGCTCCACGCCGAGGCGGACCGCGTCTACGAGGCCTACCGGAACGAACTGGCGGACGCGCGGCACGAGGCGGCGCGGATCCGGCAGGAGGCCGCCGAACAGGGCGCGGCCGCCATCGCGGCGGCCCGCGAGGACGGGGTCCGGGAGCGCGACCGGCTGGTCGCCGAGGCCCACGCCCGGATCACCGTCGACCAGGCACTCGCGGCCGTCGCCCTCCGGCAGGACGTCGGCGAACTGGCGGTCGACCTGGCCGGCCGGATCGTCGGCGAGTCGCTGGCGGCCGTCGCCGCCGAGCGCGACACGGTGGAGCGCTTCTTCGCCGAGCACTGAGCCGGTGCGGCGCACGCCCGTTCGCACCGGCCGAACGGCCCCGCACCCGCCAGGGCGGGCCTGCCCGGGCCGGTCGATCCGGTGGCCAGCTCAGATCACCGCAGGTCACCGCAGGGCAGCCCCCGGACCGGGGCCCCGGCCGACGGCGCCGGAGCTCCGTCGGGTCGCCCGGTCGGCCGACCGGGCGACCCGACGGAGCTCCGGCGCCTCGGCGGTCAGGCGCCTCGGTCCGGTGGGGCCTGCGGGTCTGGTGGGGCCTGCAGGCCCTGCGGGCTAGCTGTGGCGTCCGCGTCGGCGGGCGACCAGGACGGCGAGGCCGCCGAGGCCGAGCACGGCGACACCGGCCAGGCCGAGCACGACCGGGCCGTCACCCGCGCCGGTCGACGGCAGCTGCCCGCCCCCGCCGGTCGACGAGCCGGGAGCCGGCAGATGGCTGGTCGGCCGGTGGCTACTGGGCCGGTGGCTGGTCGGGTGCTCGCTCGGACCGGTCGGAGCGGGGCTGGACGACGTGGGGGCCGGGGTGCTGGACGTGGAGGTCGGCGACGCCGGGGAGGGTGAGGCCGAGGTCGGGGAGGGTGAGGCCGAGGTCGGAGACGGCGAGGTGGAGGTCGGCGTGGGGCTGGGGGAGGTCGGCGACGGGCTCGGCGAGGTCGGCGACGGGCTGGGCGTCACGGCGCAGTCCGGCAGGTCCCCGTCGAACGGGTAACCGTGGATCTCGTAGCCGCCGTTGCCGGTCTGGATCAGATTGCCCGCCAGGTAGACCCGGCCGTTCATGCCGGGCTGGGCGAGGGTCGTGGTGCCCCCCGCGTTGCCCGCCATGACCGAGCCCTGGAACTGGGCGCCGCCGAGGATCCGCGCGTCGGTGGCCGTGGGGAAGTTCCACATCAGCCTGGAACGCATCTCGGTGGTCTGGTCCCCCGGGAGGCCGGTACCGGTGTAGGTGTTGATGACCGGGTCGGCCGCCAGCATGTTGACGACCACGGTGGCGCCGGCCGGGACGCCGGTGAAGACCAGGCCGATCTGCCGGGTGGCCGAGCCCAGGTTCCCGGTGACGTTGAAGACCTGCTTCATGCTGGTCCCGTCCCCCGCGAAGGTGGCCTCGCTGCCGGTCACCGTGACCGTGCCGGTGGCGGTCGCCCTGGCGACGCAGGCGGAGACCTCCTCGATCTGGTTCAGCACCGAACGGTAGGGCGCGGCGGCGTCCGGATCCGCGATCGACCGGCCGGTGGGGTCGATGTCGACGGTGCCGGTGACCGTGCCCGCGTGACGGAGGTTGCCGAAGGCCGCGCCCTTGGAGTCGCTGCCGCCGATGAGGATCCGGTTGCCGGCCTTGACGTCCACGGCGCCGCCGACGGTCACGAAGTCGCTGCCGTTGGGCGGCACCACCCGCGAACCGACCCCGACCACCCCCATGTTGAAGGCGCCGCCGCCCTGACTCTTGTCGACGGTGAGGTCCCCCAGGGTGACGATCTTGCCCTCGACCTCGGCCGCCCGGCCGTTCACGGTGTAGTCGCCGCCGGTGAAGACGTTGATCGTGGCGTCCCGCCCGGCGAAGTCCCCGTTGTGCGGCGGCGTCGGCCAGACCGCCGGGCAGTCGGGCCCGGAGCACGCCCCCAGCGGCGGGGCCAGTGGTGCGGCCGAGCCCACCGTCAGCACCGCGGCCATCGGGAGCGCGGCGACGGCGGTCGCCACCGCCAGTCGGACCGCCCCGCGTCCGCGGACGGCCGACGGCCTCCGGTCGGCGGCCGTCCTGCGCTCCGGTGAACCCATGCCCTGATCCATCGACACATTCCTCCGCACAGAGAGAGCGGCGGGTCGCACAACCCGCCACGTTTCAGTTGATCCCATCTGATACACGACAGATCCGGTACATCTAACACCAAATCGGACGAACCACACCCTACAGACCGTCAGGATCGATCCCAAGCAGTCCGGGCGGGCGCCGATCACGCCCGCGGGCGGCCACGACCACGGGCGGCCCCGCTAGGTTGGGACCATGACTTCCGAGGACCAGGACCCGCAGGCTCCGCTCGCCGCCGTCTCGGCCAGCGCGGACGTCCTGCGGCACCCCGAAGCCGGCGACCACCTGCTCACCGCCCTCGAACACGAACGCGCCGCGCGCTTCCGGCACGAGTCGGGGCGGGTCGACTTCACCGCCGCGCACATCCTGGTCCGGCTCTGCGCCGCCCGGCTGCTCGGCGTACCGGCGACCGGGCTGACGCTGGCCCAGAACTGCCCCGACTGCGGCAAGGGCGACCACGGCCGGCCCTACCTGCCGGACCACCCGGACGTCCAGGTGAGCCTCTCGCACACCCGCGGCGTCGTCGCGGCCGCCGCCGGGTACCAGCCGGTCGGCGTCGACGTCGAGCTGACGGCACGGAGCGGCTCGCTCCTCGACGTCGCCGCACGGGTGCTCAGCCCGGCCGAACTGCGGCAGGTCGAGGCGCACCCGGAGCCCGGGCGGGCGTTCCTGCGCCTGTGGGTGCGCAAGGAGTCGCTGATCAAGCTCGGCCGGGCCAGCCTGGACACCCTGGCCGGCGTCGACCTCTCCGCACTGCCGCTCGACGTGCCGGCGGGCGAGCCGCTGCACAGCCGCTACCAGGACCTCCACCTGCTCGACTGGGCGGACGTCCGACAGGGAGCGGCCGTCTCGGTCGCCAGCACCGCCGCCCCCCGGGTCGTGGTGCTGACGCCGCCGGCCGGCTGACCCACGGGCCCGCCCGCCCCTGGAACCGTGGTCCCACCCGCGCGGCCGGGGCCCGGATAAGCGGTGTTAGCGTGCCTGCTCGGGGCTCGGAAACCGGACGCCCCGGCTGCCCGCGCCGCGTCCCCGGCGCGCAGCCCCCGTTGGATCAAAGGGTGTTCCCGCCATGGCCAAGTTCCTGCTGAGCCTGCACGTCCTCGCCTCGGTGCTGTTCATCGGCCCGGTGGCGGTGGCCGTCAGCATGTTCCCGCGCCGGGCCGCTGCCGCACTGGCCGGCGGACCGGAGCGGGCCGCCGAGGCCGGCACCCTGCGACTGCTGCACCGGATCACCCAGGTCTACGCGCTGCTGGGGATAGCCGTCCCGATCCTGGGCATCGGCGTCGCCCAGGTGATGGACGTGCTCGGGCAGTCCTGGCTGATCGTCTCCATGGTGCTCACCGCGCTTTCGGCGCTCGCGCTGCTGCTGTTCGTACTGCCCGCGCAGCAGGCCGCGGTGGACGCGCTCGACCTCGACGCCGGGGCACCGGAGCACGGCAAGGCCGTCCAGGGCCTGCGGCTGCTGCCGATGACGGCCGGGGTGTTCAACCTGCTCTGGGCCGTGGTCGTCGTCCTGATGGTCATCCGGCCCGGTTCGACCACCGGCGCCTGACCTGCGGCCGCCCCGCCGGGGGGATACCGGCGCGGGGGATACCGGTGCGGGGGATACCGGTGCGGGGGCGCTGCCGCGCGCCCGGTGCCGCGAGCCGGTTCAGGGCCGTGGTCGCGGACGCCGCACCGGGACGCCCGCCCGCTTCACCGCGCGGGCGACGATCGCCGTCTCGGCCCGGTCGACGCCGAGTGGGCCGAGCGTTCCGGTGAGGAAGCGGTAGAGACCGCCGTGGTCCACGCAGAACAGGGTGGCCACCAGGTTCGCCGGACCGCTGGTCGCGAACACCCCGTGCACCTGGGGGTGGCGGGCCAGCGCCGTACCGACCTCGGCGAGCCGGCCCGGCGGGACGTCCAGCCAGAGGTTGGCGTCCACGGCCATGCCCAGCAGCCGTGGATCGACGGTGGCGTGGGTGCGCAGCAGCCCGGCGCCGGCGAGCCGGTGCAGCCGGCGGCGGACGGTCGACTCGGGAGCGCCGACGGCCGCCGCCAGGGCGGCGTGGGACTGCCGGGCGTCCACGCCGAGGCGGGCGAGCAGCGCGTGGTCCAACGCGTCGAGCGGGGGCTTCTCCGGGGCGGTCGCGACGGGCGGCGGGGTCAGGGCGGCCACCTCGGCCTCGTCCAGATAGCCGGCCCGCCACTGCCCCGCGTCGGAGAAGGCGTGCAGCACCGCGTGCGCGGTGGTCTCGGTGACCGCCGCGGTGGCGGGCAACCGCCCGTACAGCAGTTGGTCCCGCCCACCGGCGTCGCCCAGCATCACCGCACCGATCTCCTGACCGCCGAGCATGACGTCGACGAAGGGAACGTCCGGGCGGTCGGCCAGGGCCTGGGCGATGGTGTCGGCCTTGCCGCGCAGCACCCGGACGCGCAGCAGCAGCGCACCGACGGCGGCGTCCTCGACGTCGGGCATCCGGACCACCCGCAGCAGCCCGGTCTGCTGCAGCCGGGCCAGCCGGCGGGTGACCGTCCGCGTGGAGACGCCGAGCACCTCGGCGATCCGGCCGGTCTCGGCCCGGCCGTCGACCTGCAGCGCGCAGACCAGGCGGCGGTCCAGCGCGTCCAGCATGCTGTCCGGATCAGCAGTCGAGAGGTCCATGAAGTCCGATCTCCGCCGGAACCACCCGGCCGTCCGTCCTGTTCGGCAGCACCGACGGTACCCCTGGTAGCCGACGGCCGGGGGTTCCCCTCCCGGCGCGCGACGGATCGGAGGACGGCCATGGACGAGGTACGGGCGCTCAGGGAGCTGCTGCCCGGGGTCGAGGCGGCGGTGCGCGAGGTCGGCGCGGAGCTGGCGGCGGCGCGGCCGGCCGGGCCCACCCCCGGGCGGACGCTCGGGGAACTGACCGCGCGCTTCGCCGAGTTGGACGACCCGGCCGCCGCCCGCCTGCGGGCCCGGCTGGGCGCGCTGCGTCCGCAGGCCGGCTGGGTGAGCGACGAACCGGCGGGCACGCTACCGGCCGAGGGTGAGTGGTGGCTCTGCGACGCGACCGACGGCGCCGTGCAGTACCTGCTCGGCCAGCAGCAGTGGGCGGTCACCGCCACGCTGGTCCGGGACGGCGTCGCGGTGCTGGCCGTGGTGCACACCCCCGAGCTCGGCGGGCGGACGTACCGCGCGGTCCGCGGCGGCGGCGCCGAACTGGACGGGCGGCCCGTCGCACCGCTGGAGCGCGACCCGGCGGTGGCCGTCGCCGGGACGGCGCAGCCGCCGCCGGTGGCCGCGGACCCGGTGGCGCTGCGCCGCGCGGGCGAGTCGCTCACGGCGGTGCTGGGCTCGGTCCTGGCGGTCCGCTGCCTCGGCCCGACCTCCTTGCAGGTCGCCCAGGTCGGCTCCGGACACCTGACGCTGTTCTGGGAGTACGGAGCGGACGCGGGCAACCTGCTGCCGGGCGCCCTGATCGCGGCCGAGGCGGGCGCGACGGTGACGGACGCCGCCGGGGCGGCCTGGACGCCCGGCGCGGACAGCTTCCTCGCCGCCGCGCCCGGGCTGCACCCGGCCCTGGTGGAGGTGCTGCGGACCGTGCGGTGACCGGGGCGTGGTGGGTGCCCGGCCGGGCCGGCCGGGCACCGGGCGGGGTGGGCCAGGGCCGGCCTGCCGCCAGTCAGCCCGCCACCGGTCGGTCCGCCGGGGTCAGCCCTTCGGGGTCAGCCCTTCGGGGTGAGCACGAAGAGTGCGGCCGCGTTGTCGTGGCAGACCGCCCGCAGCCACTCCTCCCCCAGTCCCAGCCCGGCCAGCGCCTCCAGCTGGTGGACGTACCGGTACGGGATGTTGGGGAAGTCGCTGCCGAGCAGGACGCGGTCCTGGAGCGCTCGCAGGCGGGGCAGTTCGCTGCGCGGGAACGGGTCGTCGGCCTCGACGAAGTCGGTGAACGCCATGGTGGTGTCCAGCCGGACGGACGGGTGGCGCTCGGCGAGGTCGAGGAAGTCCCGGTACTCGGACATGCCGAGGTGGGCGACCACCAGGACCAGCCCCGGGTGCCGGTCCAGGACCTCGCCGATCGGGCCGGGGCCGGTGAACTTGCCCGCCACCGGCCCGGATCCGCAGTGGGTGACCACCGGCGTACCGGTCTCGGCCAGCAGCCCCCAGACCGCGTCCAGCCGGCGGTCCGTCGGGTCGTAGCCGCCGACCTGGAGGTGCGCCTTGAACACCCGGGCGCCGTCCTCGACCGCCCGCGCCACGTAGCCGGGCGCCTCGGGTTCGGCGAAGAAGGTCGCGGTGTGCAGGCAGTCCGGGGTGCGGGCGGCGAAGTCGGCGGCCCAGGCGTTCAGCCAGACCGCCATCCCGGGCTTGTGCGGGTACAGCATGGAGGTGAACGCCCGGACGCCGAACTCCCGCAGCCGCTCGACCCGTTCGGCCTCGGCGACGCGGTAGGTGATCGGCCAGGGCCGGTTGACGAGCGGACCTGCCAGGTCGAAGTACGCCCACACCTTGTCGAGGACGTTCTTCGGCATGAAGTGGGTGTGCACGTCGATCAGGCCGGGGAGGCCGAGCGCCTGCCAGAAGCCGCGGACCGCAGCGGCCTCGTCCGCTTTGGTTGCCTTGTCTACCTCGTTCGCCTCGTTTACCTCGTTCGCCTCGTTCGCCTCGTTCGCCTCGTTCGCCTCGTTCGCCTCGATTGCCTCGATTGCCTGGATGGCCTCGGTCGCCGTGTCCGCCTCGGCCACCTCGGCGGTCTCGGCGGTCTCGGCGGTCTCGGCGGTCTCGGCGGTCTCAGCCGCGTCGTCCGCGCTCATGCGGGCACCGGGCGGGCGCGGTCGATGATCGCCCCGGCGTCGAGGCCGGCGGGCAGGGTGCCGAAGGCCGCGCCGTGGTCGCCGCCGAGGCGGGAGGCGCAGAAGGCGTCGGCCACCGCCGGGTCGCCGTGGCGGACCAGCAGCGCTCCCTGGAAGGCCAGCGCCATCGCCTCGACCAGTCGGCGCGTCCGGTACTCCAGATCGCTCGGATCGGTGAGCTGCTTGCGGAGTTCGGCGACGGCGGCGTCCAGCCGGCGGTCCGCGCCGGCGGCGGCGTCCAGCTCGCCGAGGAAGGCCTCGACGGTCTCCGGGTGCTTGGCCATGGCACGCAGCGCGTCCAGGGCGGCGACGTTGCCGGAGCCCTCCCAGATCGAGACCAGCGGCGCCTCGCGGTAGAGCCGGGGCATCCCGGACTCCTCGACGTAGCCGTTGCCGCCCAGGCACTCCAGTGCCTCGGCGGCGTGCGCCGGGCCGCGCTTGCAGACCCAGTACTTGGCGACGGCCAGCCCCAGCCGGCGCACCAGCGCCTCGGTCCCGTCCCCCGCCAGCGCCCGGTCGGTGGTCTCGGCGAGGCGCATCGCCACGACGGTGGCCGCCTCGGACTCCACCACCAGGTCGGCGAGCACGTTGCGCATCAGCGGCTGGTCGACCAGCGCCTTGCCGAACGCCCGCCGGTGCAGGGCGTGCTGGACCGCCCGAGTGGCTCCCAGGCGCATGCCGGAGGCGGCGCCTACGGTGCAGTCGAGACGGGTCATGTTGACCATCTCGATGATGGTCCGGACCCCCCGGCCCTCCTCCCCCACCAGCCAGCCGACCGCGCCGTCGTACTCGAGCTCGGCGGAGGCGTTGGACTTGTTGCCCAGCTTGTCCTTGAGCCGCTGGAGGTGGAGGCGGTTGCGGGTGCCGTCCGGCAGGACACGGGGCAGCATGAAGCAGCTCAGCCCGCCCGGAGCCTGGGCGAGCGTCAGGAAGAGGTCCGACATCGGCGCCGAGGTGAACCACTTGTGGCCGGTCAGCCGGTAGGTGCCGTCCGCCTGCGGAGCGGCGGTGGTGGTGTTGGTGCGGACGTCCGAGCCGCCCTGCTTCTCGGTCATCGACATGCCGGCGATCAGTCCCCGTTTGCCGTGCGGCTCGCGCAGCCCGAAGTCGTACTCGGTCGCGGCCAGCAGCGGCTCCAACTCGGCAGCCAGCGCCGGGTTCGCGCGCAGGGCGGGGACGGCGGCGTAGGTCATCGAGATCGGGCAGGTGTGACCGGCCTCGACCTGGCCCCAGACGAAGAACTTGGCGGCGCGGGCGGAGTGCGCGCCCGGCCGGCCGTCCTGCCAGGGCGTGGCGTGCAGACCGTGGCCGACGGCGGTGCGCATCAGCTCGTGCCAGTACGGGTGGAACTCGACCTCGTCGATCCGGTGACCGAACCGGTCGTGGGTGCGCAGCACGGGCGGGTGCTCATTGGCCAACCGCCCCCAGTCGGCGGCCTGTTCGGAGCCGGCCAGCCGGCCGAGCTCATGCAGCTCGGCCTCGGCCCAGCCCGCGCCGGCCCGGTGCAGGCCTGCGAGCAGGGTCGGGTCGGCGGCGGTGTCGTGCCCGTACGGCAGCGGCACCTGGTTGGTGACCTCGTGCGTCCGGGAGGGCGCGTACACCGGAGCGAGGGCCACCGGAGTGGGTGCGGTCACGTCGGGTGCGGTCGTGGCGGGCGTGGTCGTGTCAGGCGTGGTCGTGTCAGGCGTGGTCGTCTCAGGCGTCGCTGTCATCGCGTCCTCCCAGGGCACGCAGGGTGAAGGAGACCAGGGCGGGGACCACCTCGGGCGGGGTGTCCCCGGAAACGGGTGCGTGGGCAGCGGCGAGCGGACCGGCCAGCGCCTCGCCCACGGCGCCGACCAGGGCGGCCGCGGTCAGCTCCGGGTCCTGCCGGGGCAGTTGGCCGGCCGCCACGGCGGCGGCGATCTCGGTGGCGATCACATCGCGGAACGCACGCCGGAACACCAGCCGTTCGGCGTCCACGACGGCGTCGGCCGGCTCGACCAGCAGTACGTGGGCGAGCCTGGGCGCCCGCAGGGCGCGGGCGGCGAAGGTCTCGACCACGGCGGCTATCCGCCGCTTCGGGGTCTCGTGGCGGGCGACGGCCGAGGTCACCGCGGCGATCTCGCGGTTGACCACCCGGCGGAACAGCTCGACCGAAAGCTCGGCCTTGTTGGCGAAGTGCTGGTAGAGGCTGCCGGTGGCGATCCCGGCGCGGTCCGCGACGGCGGCCATCGAGCAGCCGCCGTAGCCGCGCTCGGCGAGCAACCCGACCGCAGCCTGCAGGACCGCCTCGCGCTGGGCGTCCAGTCGGGCTTGTACGGCGGGGGTGCGTCGATAGGCCATGAAAGTATTGAAGCACCGATTCATTGCTTCGGGGAGGGGGCACGCGGCGTTCTCCGCGTCCGGCGGGGGGCCTGCGTCCGGCGGAGGCTCCGGGCCGGGCAGACGTTCCGCAGCGGCGGGGACGCCGAAGGGCCACCCGTCGCGATGGCGACGGGTGGCCCCGGTGGGTCGGTCGGCTCACGCGTGACACTCGGTGATGCGTGACGGCCGGCGACGCATGACAACCGTGCCGTGGCGCGTTACAGCCGTGGCGCGTTACAGCCGAGGCGCGTTACAGCCGGTGGTGCTCCAGCTTGAGGCCTTCCTCGTCCAGCGGCCCGAACGGCGGGATCTGGTGGGACTGCGCGAGGGACTTGGCGGCGGCCGGGTCGGCCAGGCCGGCCCACTCCAGCACCTTGGCGGTGGCCTGGACCGACTCGTCGGCCTTCAGCTTGCCGATGTTGGACCCGTGGTTGCCGCCGGCCACGGTGTAGACGTAGCTGTCCTCACTGCCCCGGCCCAGCCGGAACGGCTCGGCGCCCCACGGGTCGTTCTGGCCGTAGACGAAGATCATCCGCTCGGCGGAGTGCTTCACCCAGCGGTCGATGTCGCGCATCGCGGACGCGTCGAAGCGCATCGGGATGTTCTTCGGCACGTACGTGCGCGGCGAGTACAGCTCCTTGTAGTCGTAGTGCTGCAGGCCCTTCAGGTGCGAGACGTCGAAGGACGGCGAACCCAGCTGGGTGCCCGCCTGGTAGTAGTATGCGGTGTACTGGGCGAGCGACTGGTCGCTGTTGCCGGTGATGCCGGACTGGGTGTCGAACCACGCGTACAGCTCGTCGTCGGTGGCGGTGGCCGCCACCGGGACGGCGGCGCAGTCCGCCTCGGTGCTGTACTGCCAGAACGCCCAGACGACGTCGAGCACGCCCGCCTCGTAGGCCCGGTCGGCGCTGCCCGTGGTGGCGAAGGTGGAGCCGGCCGCCGCGTTGTCGGCCACGTAGCGGGCCTCCAGGCGGTCGCGGCGGACGAGCAGCTCGCGCTGCGCGGCGGCGAGCGTGGCCCGGCACTCCGGGGTGCCCACGGTCCGGAAGAACTCGGTGTAGGCGGAGTCCTCGCGGTTGTCGACGTCGTTCGGCGCGACGTACGCGATGGTGCCGTCCACGTCGTCCGGGAAGAAGCGGCGGTGGTAGGTCGAGGACATACCGCCCTTGCTGGCCCCGGTCGACAGCCACGCGCGGTGGTAGACGCGCTTCAGCGCGGTGATGATCCGGTGCGAGTCGGTGGCGGCCTGCTCGATGCCGGCCTTGGTCCAGTCGGCCGGCTCCGGGCGGGACGGCGAGAAGTAGCGGTACTCGATCGAGACCTGGTTGCCGTCGGTCAGCCGGGTCGGCTCGGTGCGCGAGGGGTTGGTGCCGAGCGTGTAGCCGTTGGTGTAGAAGACGGTCGGGCGGTCGTACCCCCGGTGCAGCACGCTCAGCCGCTGCTGGAAGGTGCCCAGCCAGGGGCGGAGGTGGTCGATCGGCTGGGTGTAGGTGAGCAGGAAGTAGCGGTGACCGGTGGTGGTCGGCTTCTCCTCGGTGACCGTCATCCCCGGGATCGCGGCCAGGCGGTCCTTGATGTCGGCCGCGGGGTTGTCCGCGGCCGACACCGGGCCGGCCGACGCGTCGGCGCCGGCCGCCAGGGCGGGCGTCGCCAGACCGAGGCCGAGCAGCGGCATCAGCAGAACGGAGACCAGCAGCCTTCTGAGCTTGGTGGACATCAACTCTCCATCGGGTCAACGGAACTGTTCGACACTCTCCGGCAATCGGCGCCCGACTGCCGGACGATCGGCCGTCCGGTAGACGGCCGAGTGGGCCACCCGCGGGATCGCGGATGGCCCACCGGGGAAAGATGTGCTGATCAGGGGCGCGGCAGGGTGCAGCCGGCCCGGGTGAGGTCGAGGCGGTTCCCGGCGGCGAAGCAGGCCGGGATGCCGTAGGTCTCCTGGGCATAGTTGATGCCCTGGCGGACGGTCACCACACCGTTCTGGTCGACCTCGCACGGGTTGTTGTCCGTGCAGCGCTCGCCATCCTCGTTACCCGTGTTGTTCACGGCGACGACCTGGCCGGTGCTGGTGTCGATCACCGGGGAGCCGGAGGTACCGCCGATCGTGTTGCAGCTGGAGGTGTAACGGACCGAGTCCTTCCAGGTCCAGGAGCCCTCCTTGAGCCGGTAGACGAAGCCGTCGACCGAGCACGAGTAGGTCTTCTTCCAGTACCCGGAGACGACCTTGATAGAGGTGCCCTGCACCGGGTGGCTCGCGGAGATGGTCAGCGGGGCGATGCCGTAGCTCGACTGGATCGCGGCATAGGTGGTGTTCAGCTGGTAGATCGACACGTCGGTGTCGGTCATCGTGCCGTAGACCACCTTGTTCGCACGCAGCGTGGCGACCTTGGAGCCGGTGCCGTTGAGCAGCGAGAACGTGCGGCTGGAGGACTGGTTGACGACCACCTGGCCGGGGCCGGGGAACCCGGTCTCCAGGCAGTGGCCGTTGGAGAGGATGAGCGCCGGGTCCGTCGCGGCGGAGGCCGGGAGCCGGACGAGCGAACCGGAACAGTTGCTGAGCGCCACCGTCCCGGCGAAGTTCACGGCAGCCCGGGCCTGCTGGTCCTGGGACGAGGCCTGGAGCTGGGGGTCGGCCAGGGTCTGGGCCGCGACCTGTGCCTCGGTCGCGGCCGCGGGGGCGGTCCGCGCGTCCGCGGGCGACGAGGCGACGGCGGCGGGGGCGCCGGCCAGGGCGGTCGCCCCGGCGAACAGGAGCGCGGCGAACGTGCCTATGAGCGGCTTCTTCATGAGAGACCTCTCGTTGTGGGGGTGCACCAAAACTGGCGCGGACATGACGAGTTGTCAAGGGTCCACCACGAGGGGAGGTCAGACGGAGGAAGGCCTCGGGGGCTGGGGAGCGGGGCGGGGACCGGGGCGCGGAGCGGCGGGAGTGGGGCGGCGGGAGTGGGGCGCGGCGGTGGGGCGCGGCAGTGGGGCGCGGGACCGAGCCCGGCGCGCGGGCGGTGCCCGGCGACGCGCCCCGGGTGGGGCCGGCACCGCCGGGCAGGGCTACCGTCAGCCGCCCTGCCAGTGGCGGCGACCGAGGCTGATCAGGCGCAGCTGCAGTCGGGCGGTGGCGGCGATGTGCCGTTCGCGCGCCGGGTCGACCTCCTGCGCCTCCAGGAGGGCGGCAGCCGTGGAGACCATGTGGTCGACGTACAGCTCGGCGAGCATCCGCAGATCCTCCTCACTCCACCCCTGCGACACCGGTTGGAGCGCGAGCGCCGCACCCACCTCCGTGGCGAAGCGCCCGAGTTCGACGTCGATCGCCTCCCGTACCTGCCGCACTCCCCCGTGCCGCTCGCGTGCCAGGAAGCGGACGTGCGGCCGGTGGTCCCGCACATGCTGCTCGATGACGTCCACCGTCCGGTCGATCAGCTCGTCGGACCCGCCCGCACCGGCGAGTACGGAACGGATCATCACATGGAGGCTGGCGAGCGACTCCTCGACCAGGGCCACCCCGAGGGCGGCGAGGTCCGGGAAGTGCCGGTAGAAGGCGGCCGGCGAGAGCCCCGCCTCCCGGGTGACCTCGCGGACGCCGACGCTCGCGAGGTTCTGATCGGCCAGCAGGTGCAGCCCCGCGTCCAGCAACGCGCGCCGACTCTGCTGCTTCTGGGCCTGTCTGGCCCCAACGGTGTGACTCACGCCATTCAGTAAACAATCGTTTGCCGAAAATGGCCAGCCCGCGTAGAGTGACAGAGGATTCAGCGAACACTTGTAAACCCAAGGCGGTGGAAGCCGCCGGAAGGGACCGCCATGATCCTGCTCACCGCCCTGGTCGCCATGGGCGTCCTCATCGGCGCCGCCGCGCACACCACGCTCCCGGTCTTCCTCACCGCCGCCGCTGCCATCGCCGCCTGGCTGCTCGCGTTCGGCGCCCGCGAGGGCATCGCCCGCCTGCGTCAGCGCTGACCCTCTCGCCACACCACCGTCCCGGAAGGACACCCGCCGTCATGAACACCGCCACCGCCACCAGCACCGGCGCCGCTGTTCGGCGCCACCGCACCGCCGAGGCCGACAACCTGGCCGTCGCCTCCTTCCTGCTCGGCCTGCCGGGCCTGCTGCTCTTCAACATCGTTCTCGGCCCCCTGGCCATCACCCTCGGCACGCTCGCCCTCGTCCGGGGCACCCACCGCCGCGGGCGCGCCCTGCTCGGCATCGTCCTCGGCGTCGCCGCGCTGGTCGTCCTCGCCGTCACCACCGCCACCAGCCACGGCGTGCTCTGGCAGATCGGCGACTGACCTCGGCGCCGGTCACGCCGCACTGACGGCCCAGCGGCTCCGGCGTCCTGGCGGCCCCCTCGGCCCTCGAACGCCCTGGTCGCCCTGGTCGCCCTGGCCGCTCCGGTCACCCTGGTCGCCCTGGTCACCCTGGTCCCAACGGCGGAACCGAGCCGCTCGAACGACTGATCCAGCCAACCTGCGGCGCGAAGCCCGTCCGCCCCCGTACTGTGGCGGCATCGGCCGGGTGACGACATGGGGGCTGGAGTGACGACCGAGTACCAGAGTGACGCGCAGTCGGGGCGGACGGGAGGCCCCGGACGGGCCGGTCGGCTGCTCGCCGTCAGCGATCTGCACGTCTCCTACCAGGAGAACCGCGACCTGGTGGCGAAGCTGCAACCCGACTCGCCCGACGACTGGCTGATCGTCGCCGGTGACATCGCCGAGATCAGCACCACCATCGAGTGGTCCCTGAGCCTGCTCGCCGAGCGCTTCGCCCGGGTCATCTGGGCCCCCGGCAACCATGAGCTCTGGACCCACCCCGACGACCCGGTGCAGCTGCGGGGTGTCGCCCGCTACGAGTACCTGGTGGACCTCTGCCGCCGACTCGGTGTCGTCACTCCCGAGGACCCGTACCCGGTCTGGGAGGGCGCCGGCGGACCGGTCGCCATCGCGCCGCTGTTCCTGCTGTACGACTACACCTTCCGGGCTCCCGGTACGACCACCAAGAAGGAGTCCCTGGAAGCCGCGTACAACAGCGGTGTGGTCTGCTCGGACGAGCGGATGCTCCACCCGGACCCGTTCCCCGACCGCGACTCCTGGTGCCGTGAGCGCGTCCGGCTCACCGAGAAGCGCCTGGCGGCCTGCGACCCGGAGCTGCCGCTGGTCCTGGTCAACCACTACCCGCTGGTCCGCCAGCCCACCGAGATCCTCTGGTATCCGGAGTTCGCCCAGTGGTGCGGCACCGAGCTGACGGCGGACTGGCACCGGCGCTTCAACACCGCCGCGATGATCTACGGGCACCTGCACATCCCTCGGGTGACCAACTACGACGGCGTCCGCTTCGAGGAGGTCTCGCTGGGCTACCCCCGCGAGTGGCGCCGCCGCGGCCTGCCGGACCCGCTGCTGCGTCAGGTGTTCCCCTAGCTCGACCGAGCGCCGGACCCGGCCGGGTTGGATCCGCCCGGCCGGGCACCGGGGCGACCCCGGTGCCCGGCTGGACGGAACGCCGGTCGGGCCGAGGTGACCGAGCCGGCGCCGGCTCGGACCGGTGGCCGGGGGCCAGGTGGGCCAGGTGGGCCAGGTGGGCCAGGTGGGCCGGGTGGGCCCACGGCGCGTGACGGCCCGCCGGCTCACCCACCCTGCGCTCACCCGGCCGCCGCCCCGACGGCCGTCACCTCGTCGTCCTGTCACCCCGCGCCTCCTCATGCCACACCTCCTCATTCCGTCGCGATCGCCCTGAGGATGTCGAGCCGCGCCGCCCGGCCTGCCGGGCGCAGGCCCGCGACCGCGCCCGCCGCCAGTCCGGCCACCAGCACCACCGCGAGCTGTCCCGGCGGGATCGCGAACGAGGCCGTCCCGGCACTGTCCGAGGCCCGCACCAGCGCCCAGCCGAGGAACGCCCCGAGACCGAGCCCACCGACCGTCCCGAAGGCCGCCACCAGGACGGACTCCCAGCGCACCATGCCCCGCAGCTGCGCCCTGGTCTGGCCGACCGCCCGGAGCAGCCCCAGCTCCCTGGTCCGCTCGTGCACGGCGAGGGTCAGGGTGTTGGCGATGCCGAGCAGGGCGATCAGCACCGCCAGGGCCAGCAGCGCGTAGACCACCGAGAGCATCATGTCGACCCCGCCGGCCGCGCTCGCCGCGTACTGCGCCCGGTCCTGCACCTGAGGGTTCCCGAAGGGGGCGGCGGCTTTCTCGACGGCGGCCCGGCCCGCAGCGAGCGGCACGGAGGCCTTGAGCCCGACGGCGACCATGGTGTCCGCGTCCTGCCCGCGGTGCGGCGCCCACGCCTGGCGGGTGATCAGATAGTCCCCGGCCAGACCGCTCTCGTCGTACAGGGCGCGGATCGTGAAGGGGCCGCTCACGCCGTCCGTGAAGGCGACGGTCACGCTCTGGCCGAGCCGCCAGCCGCGCTGCTCCGCCTCGCTGCGAGCCACCGCCAGGCCGTCGGTGCCGAGCGCGTCGAGGGCGCCGTCGACGCGGCCGAGGTCGACGATCCCGGTCAGTCGCGCCGGGTCGGTGACGTCCAGGACCCGCCCGTGACCGTCGATCCGCGCCACGCCTCGGCCGAGGCCCACCGTCTGTCGCACCTCCGGCAGTTGGGCGAGCGCGTCCGCCAGCTTGGGGCTGACCCCGCTGCCGCCCGCACCGAAGGAGGGCGCGGTGACGGCGAGGTCACCGGCGAAGGACGAGCTCACCGTGGAATCCAGGGTGGCCTTGACCGAGGCGCCGAACACCGTGAACAGCGTGACCACCGCGACGCCGATCATCAGGGCACTCGCCGTGGCCGCCGTGCGGCGCGGGTTGCGGGCCGCGTTGCGCCGGGCGAGCGTGCCGGACACCCCGCGCAGCCGTGGCAGCGGCGCGCCCAGCGCCCGGACGGCGAGTGCCGCGGCGACCGGACCGAGCACCACCACACCGGCCAGGACGGCCAGCCCACCCCCGGTGGTCAGGGCGACCGACGGCCCGTCCGTCGCGCCGAGAACGGTGACCGGGACACCCGCCGCTACCAGCAGGCCGCCGAGCCCGACCCGGGCCCTGCCGGACCACCCCTCGGCCGCCCGGTCCACTCCCGTCTCGCGCAGCGCCGCCAGCGGCGCGGTGCGCCCGGCCCGGACGGCCGGCAGGAGCGCCGAGCCGACCGCGACCAGCGTGCCCACGAGCAGCGGCAGCACGACCGCGGCCGTACTGATCACCATGCCGCCCGTCGGCAGCGAGAAGCCGAGTGCCGAGAACAGTGCCTTGAGCCCTGCGGCCACGCCGATCCCGGCGAGCAGCCCGCCGAGCGAGGCGAGCGCACCGACGACCAGCGCCTCCGCCAGGGTCGCCCCCAGCACTTGGCCCCGCACCGCCCCGAGCGCCCGCAGCAGGGCGTTCTCCCTCGTCCGCTGGGCGACCACGATCGCGAAGGTGTTGTGGATGGTGAAGGTCGCGACCAGCAGGGCGATCCCGGCGAAGACCAGCAGCAGGGTGGTGAACATCGTCAGGAACCGCCCCGAGACCATCGCGGTGCTCTCCTGGGTGGCCGCCGTACCGGTGATCGCCTCCACCCCGCCGGGCAGCTCCTGGGCGACCCTCCTCACCAGCTCCTGCTGGGAGATCCCGTCCGCCGCCCGGACCTGGATCGAGCCGGCCTGACCGGCGCCCTTGGGAGTGAGGTGGCGTTCGGCGTCGGCCAGCGTGAGTGCGGTGAAGGTGCTCGGGCCCATCCCGTCCGCGCTGTCCCCGAAGGTGGCGATGCCGACGACGGTGACGGTCACCGGGTCAGGGGTGCGCAGCACGGTGGTGGAGCCGATGTGCAGCCCGCCGGCCTTCGCCGCGCCGCGGTTGACCACGGCCTCGCCGGGCGCCTGCGGCGGGTGTCCCTCGGCGAGCCGGTAGGGGTTGAGCCGGCTGTCGGTGAGCCAGTTCCCGGCCAGGGTCGGCGGCCCCTGCCCGCCGACCGGCTTGCCGTCACTGCCGACCAGTTGGCCGGCGCCCTGGATCGACGCCTCGGCGGCGGCCACCCCGGGGACGGCCCGCAGCCGCTCGGTGAGCGCCGTGTCGACGGGTGCCCGGACACCTCCGGGTGTCCCGGGGGAGTCCAGGACGTCGGCGCTGCGGACCACCACGTCGGTACCGGCGTTGGCGTCGGCGAACAGCGTGTCGAAGTTGGAGCGCAGGGTGTCGCCAAGCACCATCGTCCCGGCCAGGAAGGCGACCCCGAGCAGGATCGAGAGGAAGGTGCCGACCAGGCGCCGCTTGTGCGCTCCCAGGGAGCGCACACTGAGCCGGGCGGCAGCGGTCGCGGCGGCCGTCGTGGAACTCATGACCGCCCCCGTTCGAAGGCCTTCATCCGGTCCAGCACCCGGTCGGCGCTCGGCTGTTCCATCCGGTCGACCAGCCGGCCGTCGGCGAGGAACAGGGCCTGGTCGGCGTAGCCGGCCGCGGTCGGGTCGTGGGTGACCATGACGACGGCCTGCCCCATCTCGTCGACCGCCCGGCGCAGCAGGCCGAGCACCTCGCCGCCGGTGCGGGAGTCGAGGTTGCCGGTCGGCTCGTCGGCGAAGACCACCTGGGGCCGCCCGGCAAGCGCCCGGGCCACGGCGACGCGCTGCTGCTGGCCACCGGAGAGTTCGCTCGGGCGGTGGTGCAGCCGGTCGCCGAGGCCGACGATGTCGATCAGCGCGTCCAGCCAGCCCCGGTCAGGTGCGGCGCCGGCCAGGTCGAGCGGGAGGGTGATGTTCTCCCGGACGGTCAGTGTGGGTACCAGGTTGAACGCCTGGAAGACGAAGCCGATCCGCTCCCGGCGCAGCAGGGTGAGGCGCCGGTCGCCGAGCGGGCCGAGCTCGGTACCGCCGATGTAGGCCCGGCCCGCGGTGAGGGTGTCGAGGCCCGCCGCGCAGTGCATCAGGGTGGACTTGCCCGAACCGGACGGCCCCATGATCGCGGTGAACCCCCCGGCCGGGAAGTCGACCGTGACGTGGTCCAGCGCCCGGACCACGGTGTCGCCGACGCCGTAGACCTTCACGGCGTCGACGACCCGCGCGGCGGTGTCGCGTACGACATCGAGTGTGCTCACTTCCCCGCGCCCCCTCGGCCCTGCTCGCGCCCGCGCCGGCTCTCGGTGAGGACGGCCCGCTTGGCGCGGTACTCCTCCGCGTCGATGGCGCCCTCGGCGTACCGGCGGCCGAGGACGGCCAGCGGGTGGTCCGCCCCGGCACCGCAGCCGCGGCGCCAGACCGTCCGGCGCAGCACGACGATCACAAGGAACACCACGGCGGCCCAGGCGAGCGGGATCAGCAGGATCCAGGGACCGGGCCAATGCCCGTCGTGGTCGGCCAGCAGCGTGTACATGGTGGTTCATCTCCTCGGCGGTGGGCTTCAGCCGCTTCGGGGTGCGTCCCGAAACGCCTAGAGCGTCCCGCCGGGGAGCCTGCTCCCGCGTCCTCCGGGCAGCGGCCGTTGAAGTACTCCCGCGGGAGTACGGACGGTCCGGCAGCCGCGCTTGGGAAGTAGCGGACAGGCACGGGGAAGGGGTGTACGACGTACCGGCCCAGGGCGTGCGGGACGGCCCAGGGCATACGAGAAGGCCCGGGCCGGGACGTCGTCCAGACCCGGGCCCCCACCCGCCGGAAGCCGCGCTCAGCCCAGCCAGCCGGGCCGGACCAGCCCCGACTCGTAGGCCAGCACGACGAGTTGCGCCCGGTCCCGCACGCCGAGCTTCACCATCGCCCGGCTGACGTGCGTCTTGACGGTCAGCGGGCTGACCACCAGTCGGCGGGCGATGTCCGCGTTGGACAGCCCCAGACCCACCAGCGCCAGCACCTCCCGCTCCCGCTCGGTGAGCGCCGAGACGTCCGAGAGCCCCGCCGGGGTCTGCTCCGGCGCCTTGGAGCGGGCGGCGAACTCGCCGATCAGACGGCGCGTCACCCCCGGCGAGAGCAGCGCGTCCCCCGCGGCCGCGACCCGCACGGCACGCAGCAGCTCGGCCGGCTCGGTGTCCTTGACCAGGAAGCCGGCCGCCCCCGATCGCAGGGCCTCGAAGACGTACTCGTCCAGCTCGAAGGTGGTCAGCACGACCACCCGCACCTCGGTCAGGGCCGGATCGGCGGCGATCCGCCGGGTCGCCTCCAGCCCGTCCGTCCGAGGCATCCGGATGTCCATCAGGACGACGTCCGGGCGGAGTTCGCGGGCGAGTCGGACGGCGGCGTCGCCGTCGTCCGCCTCACCGACCACCGTGAGGTCGTCCTGCTGGTCGAGCAGCGCCCGGAAGCCCGCCCGCACCAGCAACTGGTCGTCCGCCAGCAGTACCCGAATCACTCGTCCTCCGCCAGCAGTACCCGAATCACTCGTCCTCCGCACCGGTCGTGGGCAGCCTCGCCCGGACCCGGAATCCGCCGCCGACCAGCGGCCCCGCCGTGATGGCGCCGCCGAACGCGGCGGCCCGCTCCCGCATGCCGATGAGCCCGCTGCCGGTGCCACCCGCGTCGCCGACCGCGGCCGGACCGGGGTCGTCGACCGTGACGACCAGCGCGGTCGGGTCCGACCAGTCCAGACCGACCGTGGCCCGCCGGGCCACCGAGTGCCGGATCACGTTGGTCAACGCCTCCTGGACGATCCGGAACGCCGTGAGGTCGACGCCGGCGGCCGGTGCGCGCCGGTCACCCGTCTCGCGCACCTCGACGGCCAGCCCGGCCCGCTGCGCCTGCTCGGTCAGCTCGTCGAGCCGGGCCAGCCCGGGCGCCGGACCGCGCGGCGCGGCCGTACCCGGCCCGCGCAGCGTCCCCAGCACCTGGCGGACCTCGCCGAGGGCCTCCTTGCTGGTCGCCTTGATCGTCGTGAGCGCCGTACGGGCCTGCTCCGGCCTGCTGTCGATCAGTTCCAGCGCGACCCCGGCCTGGACCGTGATCAGCGACAGGCTGTGCGCCAGGATGTCGTGCAACTCGCGCGCCATCCGCAGCCGTTCCTCGTCGGCCCGGCGCTGCTCCTGCTGCTGGCGGTACTCGCGGTGGGCGGCGAGCTGCTCCCGCCGGAACCGGACGATCTCGGCCACCGACAGCACCAGCAGCAGCCAGGCCACCAGCCCGAGCTCCTGCCACCAGGCGATCTGCTGCGGCTCCGTACGCAGCCAGTCGGCCGGCACCACGAAGGTGATCAGCACATGGGCGAGGTAGACCCCGCCGAGGCCCGCCCAGGCGGCCTGACGGTGCCCGGAGGCGACCGCCACGCAGCAGGCGATCACCCAGCTGGCGAAGACCGGCCCGTACGGATAGCCGGCGGCCAGGTACAGCACCGTGACGGCCGAGCTCCCCGCCACCGCCGCCACCGGCCACCGGCGGCGCAGCACCAGCAACGCCGGCCCAAGGAGCAGCAGCAGGTAGCCGAACGGGTCCAGCTGGACCCGTCCGCTCTGGTGGCCGGCGGCCGCCGTGGACCCCACCACCTGCACCGCCGCGACGACCAGCGCGGTGGCGACCGGCCAGCCTGCCTTCGCCGCCCGCACCCACGGCGGGCGCCAGGGCTCGGCCCGCCCGCCCTCGGGCATGGCGGACCCCGGCCGGGGATGCTCTCCCGCCCCAGGGGGCATTCCCGACACGGGCTGCTCCTCCGACGACGACGGCCCGGGGTGCGCCCGCGACGGCTTGGGTGTACGCGGCGTCATGCCCGGAAGGCTAGACCCCGGGCCCGGCCCACCGCGTCACCCCGGGGTGGCGTTCGGGCGTACTCCCGCGGGAGTACGCCCGAACCTCGCTGACCGGTCCGACCTGGTCCGCACCGGCAGAGCCGACCGCACCGCTACTGCGGATCGGCGGCCTTCGCCCAGGCGTCCTCCGCCTTCGCCGAGGGCTCCGGCCGGGCCAGCGCCACCACCAGCTCGCCCCCGTCCACCTCCGCGATCAGCGTGTCCCCCTCTCGCACCGTGCCGTCCAGCAGCAGGTTGGAGATCCGGTTGTCCAGCTCGGACTGGATGGTGCGGCGCAGCGGCCGCGCCCCGAACTCCGGCTGGTAGCCCCGGTTGACCAGCCACTCCTTGGCCCCGTCGGTGATCTCCAGGTCGATGTTCTGCGCCTTCAGCCGGCGCCGGCTCCGCTCCAGCATCAGGTCGACCACCTTCAGGAGGTCCTTGCGGGAGAGCGCGTGGAAGACGATCACCTCGTCGATCCGGTTGAGGAACTCCGGCCGGAAGTGCGTCCGCAGGTCCCCCATCAGGTCGTCCCTGATCTCGTCCACGTCGCCCGCGTGCTCCAGGATCCGCTGCGAGCCGATGTTGCTGGTCATGATCACCACGGTGTTGCGGAAGTCGACCGTGCGCCCCTGGGCGTCCGTCAGCCGCCCGTCGTCCAGCACCTGGAGCAGCAGGTTGAAGACGTCCGGATGCGCCTTCTCCACCTCGTCGAAGAGCAGCACGCTGTACGGCTTGCGGCGGACCGCCTCGGTGAGCTGCCCCGCCTCGTCGTAGCCGACGTACCCGGGCGGCGAGCCGACCAGCCGGGAGACGGTGTGCTTCTCCTGGAACTCGCTCATGTCGAAGCGGATCATGCGGTCCGGGTCACCGAACAGCAGCTCGGCCAGCGCCTTCGCGAGTTCGGTCTTGCCGACGCCGGTCGGCCCGAGGAACAGGAAGGACCCGGTCGGCCGCTCCGGGTCGCCCATCCCGGCCCGGCCGCGCCGCACCGCCTGGGCGACCGCCGTGACGGCCTGGTCCTGCCCGATCACCTTCCGGTGCAGGTGCTCCTCCAGCTGGAGCAGCCGCTCGCGCTCGGTCGCGTTCAGCTCCGCGACCGGGATGCCCGTCCGGCCCGAGAGCACCTGCGCGATGTCCTCCGCGGTGACCGCGACGACCTCCTCGCGCGACTCCCTGACCGCGGCCAGCTCGTCCTCGGTCTGCCGCAGCTCGGTCTTGAGGTTGGCGGCCCGCACGAACTCCTCGTCCGCGACGGCCTCCTCCAGCTCCCGGCGCAGCTTGGTGATCCGGTCCTGCACCGGCATCGCCTCGGTGGAGCCGCTCAGGCTCCGCAGCCGCACCCGCGCACCGGCCTGGTCCAGCAGGTCGATCGCCTTGTCGGGCAGGAAGCGGTCGCTCACGTAGCGGTCGGAGAGGCTCGCGGCGGCGTCCAGCGCCTCGTCGGTGAACCGCACCTGGTGGTGCGCCTCGTAGGCGTCACGCAGCCCGTGCAGGATCTCGACCGTCTCCTCGACGCTCGGCTCCGGCACCAGCACCGGCTGGAAGCGGCGCTCCAACGCGGCGTCCTTCTCCACGTGCTTGCGGTACTCGTCCAGGGTGGTGGCGCCCACCACGCTCAGTTCGCCGCGGGCCAGCGCCGGCTTGAGGATGTTGCCCGCGTCCATCGAACCCTCGCCGCCACCGCCCGCGCCGACCACGGTGTGCAGCTCGTCCAGGAAGAGGATCACGCTCTTCTCGGCCGCCGTGACCTCGTCGATCACGCTCTTCAGCCGTTCCTCGAACTCGCCCCGGTACTTGGAACCCGCCACCAGCCCGGTGAGGTCGAGGGCGACCACCCGCTTCTCCCGCAGGCTCTGCGGCACGTCCCCGGAGACGATCCGCTGCGCCAGACCCTCCACGATGGCGGTCTTGCCGACGCCGGGTTCGCCGATCAGCACCGGGTTGTTCTTGGTCCGGCGGGAGAGGATCTCGACGGTCTGCTCGATCTCCTCGGCCCGGCCGACCACCGGATCCAGCCTGCCCGCCCGCGCCTCCTCGGTCAGGTCCCGGCCGTACTCGTCCAGCGTGGGCGTCTGGCTCGGCCGCGCGCCGGTGCCGCTGCGCTCACCACCCGTCCCGCGCCCTTCCATCACCGTGCGCAGCGCCTCCGGCGAGGGCGCCGCGTTGCGCAGCGCCGTGCCGGCGCCGGAGCGCTCCTCGTCCAGCAGCGCGCCGAGGATGTGCTCCGGCCCGATGTACGACGCGCCGGCCTCCTGGGAACGGGCGTGCGCGGCGAGCAGCGCGCGCTTGGCGGACGGCGTGAGCGCCGGGCGGCCGCCTGGCGTCTGCGCCCCGCCCCCGGACGGCAGTTCCCTGCCCAGGTCCTCGGCGAGCTGCTCGGGGTCGATGCCGGCACGCTCCAGCATCCGCCGCGAGGCCTCCACCTTGGTGGCGGCCCAGACCAGATGAGCGGTGTCGAGGTCGCTGCTCCCGTCCTCGGTGGCGCGTCGCGCGGCGAGCGCCAGCAACTCCTGCGAGGACTCGCTCAGCAGCCGCCCGATCGGCACCCGCTGCACGGCGGGCGGGGAGGCCGTCGGACTCATGCCGAAGAACCGGCTGAGCAGGTCGGAGAACGGATCGCTCGATCCGAACGGGGGCATGGTCACCGTGGTTCACCTCTCCCAAGCAGTCTGCGCTCACACAAACACAGCCTCCCTGGCCCCGCACCTGCTCGGACGCCGGTCAGGTGCCGGTCAGCCGCCCGTCACCCGATCGAGCAGGACACCGCCGCTGTAGGTGACGACCATCGCCAGCGAGCCGCCCGCCACGTTCCGCAGCACTGCCCGCAGCGGCCCCGCGCCGCCCAGCCGGGCGCTCACCCAGCCCGACGCGGTGAGCGCCAGCAGGACGGCCGCCACCGTCACGCCCAGCCGCCAGGACTCCGGCGGCAACAGCACGGCGAGCAACGGCACCAGCGCCCCCAGCGTGAACGCGGCGGCGCTGGCGAACGCCGCCTGCCAGGGGTTGGTGAGCGCCTCCGGGTCGATCCCCAGCTCGGTGTGCGCGTGCGCCGCCAGCGCGTCCCGCTCGGTGAGCTCCACGGCCACCCGACGGGCCAGGCCGTCGTCGAGCCCGGCGCCCCGGAAGAAGTCGGTCAACTCGTCCAGCTCCCCCTCCGGATCCTCCGCCAGCTCGCGCCGCTCCTTCGCCAACGCGGCCTGCTCGGTGTCACGTTGCGTGCTGACCGAGACGTACTCCCCGGCCGCCATCGACATCGCCCCGGCCAGCAGACCCGCCACCCCCGCCACCACCAGCGCCGTCCGCGAACCCGACGCCCCGGCGACACCGGTCACGATTCCCGCCGTCGAGACCACACCGTCATTGGCCCCGAGCACGGCCGCCCGCAACCAGTTCAGCCGCGACGACAGCTCGGCCCGACTCTCACCCTGCGCCGGCCCGTCAGCCTCCCCGGCCACCTCGGCCGAAGTCTGTCCGCCCATCAGCGATCACCTCCGATCATGCCCCGGGGCTACCCGCTCCCCCGATGATCAATCCGCCCACCCGCCCCCTCCCCGCAAACGCCTGCGGCCCAGACCAGAACAACCGTCCCGACCTGGGCCGACGATCGTCCGGGCCCACCACGAGTCGTCCGGACTGGCCGCGAGAGCCTGACTCGGCCGCTCCCGGGGCGGGTTGAGCAGCAAGGTCCATGCCGCTGTCGACTCCGCGGGCCGACCGGTGGATTGCGACATCTGCACCGGCGACCAGAAAGGCCTTGGCAGGGACTCTACGATGACGTCGCTTCCCTCTGAAGCCGCGCTGGTGGAGGAGCACTCCGTCGCCCGCACCACGGTGAAGCGCGCGCTCGATGTTCTGGCTGTTCTGGCTGCCAAGGGCCTGATCCGATCGCAGCCCGGTGTCAGTTGGGTCGTCGCGGGCGCCGAGCCCAAGGTACCCCGGTGCTCGACCGACTCACCGCGATCGCTCAGACGCTCGACTCGCCCAGAGGACTGGTGCCGCTCGGGAAACTGTCCGGCACGCGCTCGCGCAGCTGGAAGGGGCCGACGTTCTCGATGTACGCATGGGAAGGGCGGACGGGTCCGGGCTCTTCCCGCCAACCTCACCTGATCACGTGGCCCAGGACACCCAGCGCGAGGCGCTCGGGAACATGGACCGACTGCTCAAGCGTCGTCACTGATGTCGGTCTGAGGTGTCAAATGCCCCGGACCATGATCGGTCCGGGGCATTTGGGCTGGTGGGCGCGGACGGTTTCGAACCGCCGACATCTGCTTTGTAAGAGCAGCGCTCTACCACTGAGCTACGCGCCCCCCGTCGCGGCCCGGTGGGGGCACGACGACTGCCTAGAGTACCTGGTCCCGGGGGTGGTGTGGTGCGGGCGCTCGGGGAGTGGGACGGGTGGGGGTGCCGGTGTGGTGGGGCGATCGGGAACAATGGGCAGTGGATCAGCGGTCGGAACAGGGAGCGCGCAGTGAGGGTGGCCGACGGGAGTGGGTGGGGGCGGCGGCCGGGGAGTGCGGTGGCCGAGGCCCTGGTGTTGCCGCTGGTGATCGCGGGCGCGCTGGGCGCCGCCGGGGCGGCGTCGTTCGGTACGGGCGGGGGCTGGTGGGGCCGGCGCGGCGGCGAGGGGGTGCGGGCGGACGCGAAGGCGGCCCGGGACGCGGCGCAGCAGGCGTTCTACGAATTGGACTCCACCCAGCGCGAGGTGCGGCTGGCGGTGGAGACGGTGCGGGCGGCGGAGGACGGCGCGACGGCGCAGCGGGCGGCGGCGGATTTCGAGGCGATCTCCGGCCGGGTGGACCAGGTGACCGTGAACTACCTGGCGGCGCTGGACGCGCACGATCTGGATGCCGAGGAGCTGGAGTCCGGTGCCGCGGCGCGGGCCCGGCACCAGTTGCAGGACGTGAAGGGGCAGCTCGGGTCGGCGCAGGCTGAGCTGGACGGCTTCCTGCAGCGGTTGCAGCCGGTGCTGCAGCACGCCGAGTCGCAGCTGATGCGGGTGACCCCGGCGGTGGAGGGGGCGAAGCGGTCGTTGCTGACCGCGACCACCACGCTGGAGGCGGTGCGCGGCGCGGGGCTGAAGGCGGACGACCTGGCGGCCCGGTTGGCGGAGCTGAGCCCGGAGTTGGGCCGGCTGAACGAGGGCGCGGGTCGGCACGGGGTGGCGGCGACGCTGCAGCGCGCGGAGCGGGTGAAGGAGCGGGCCGACGCGATCACGGCGGACGCGGAGCACCTGCCGGAGCGGGCCCGGGAGATCGACCGGCGGGTGGCCAGCCTGCGGACCCGGATCCAGGCGCTGGAGACCAAGGCCGGCACGGTGGAGCCGGCCCTGAGCGAGCTTCGGCGGCGGTTCGCCACGGCGTGCTGGCAGGACCTCCAACGAGTGCCGGACCAGGTGGCGGAGGCGGGGCGGGCGGCGGAGCAGAAGCTCGCCGAGGCGGCGCGGGCGCGCGACGAGCAGCGCTGGCCGGACGCGACCGGCGCGCTCGGCACGGTGCGCGCGCTGCTGGACACCGCGGACGGCTCGGTGGTCGCCGTGAACGAGCGGCTGCGGCAGCTGAACGAGGTGCAGCACGATCCGAACCGGGAGATCGAGCGGACCCGCTTCGCGCTCCGGGACGCCCAGCGGCTCGCGATGGCGGGGCGGCAGGCGCCGGACCCGCGGCACGCGGCTCCGCTGGACGCGGCGGTCGGCCGGCTGGACCGGGCGGTCGAGGCGCTGGAGACGGCCGGCCGGCACCCCGACTACTGGCACTTCCTGACCGAGCTGGCGGCGGTGCGGGAGACGGCGGCGCAGGTGGTGGAGCTGATCCGCGAGGACCTGGGCGGCCATCGGTAGCGCGAGCCGCCCCCGGCCACCCGGCCGGCGGCCCCGGCAGCCCCGGCAGCCCCGGGGACCCCGGGACCTTGGCGGCCCCGCCGACCTCGGCGGCCCCCCACGGATCGTGCGGGCCCCCTGCACCGCCGGCCCGCGCCGGGCTACCCTGCGGGTATGCCACGCTACGACTTCCGCTGCCGCTCCTGCGGGGCCACCTTCGAACTCCGCCGCACGATGGCGCAGGCCAACGACCCCGCGGTCTGCCCGCAGGGGCACGAGGACACCGTGAAGCTGCTGTCGGCCGTCGCCGTCACCGGCGGCGCGTCCGGCGGCGCCGCGCAGCAGGCCCCGTCCGGTGGCGGGGGCGGCTGCTGCGGCGGCGGTTGCTGCGGCTGACCTGAGCGCGGAACGGCCGGCGGGCACGGGGAGCGGCTGACCTGAGCGCGGAACGGCCGGCGGCGCCGGGCCTCAGCCCTTGGCCACGGACTCCAGCGAGCCGGCCTCCGGCCCGCCGTCCGAGTCGGCGGTCCGCGAGACCTCCGCACCGACGGTCCGCGGGCCCTCCGCACCGACGGTCCGCGAGACCTCCGGGCCCGCACCCACACCCACACCCACGCCTGCCCCGCCCCGGACACGGGCCAGGAACTGACGGATGATCTCCTCCCCCGCCGCCACGCCCACCTGGTCGAGCGCGGTGACCCCGGGGGCCGTCCAGCCACTGTCGGCGAGTTCCCCGTGCCCGGGGCGCCAGGCCGCGTCGGCGGCCAGCAGCAGGTCCGCGTCGAGCAGCGAGTCGCCGGCGGCCAGCACGGTGGCGCCGCCGACGCGCCGCTCGACCTCGGCCAGCGCCGCGCTCTTGCTCAGCGGCGCCGGGACGGCGTAGACCTTGCGGCCCTGCAGCGAGACCGTCCACCCGCGCTCGGCGCACCAGCCGGTGAGTTCGTCGAGCCAGCCGGCCGGCAGCTCGGCGCGTTCGACGACCAGGTAGGCGAAGAGCTCGTCGGCGACCCGGCGCTTGTGGGTCCACTCCGGGTCCGCGCTGAGCGCCAGGTGTTCGACCACCTCGGCCAGCGGCACCGACGCGGTGGCCAGCCGGCCGGCCACCTCGGCCTGCCAGTCCTCGTCCGGGACGCCGTCGACGAGCAGCCGGCCGCCGTTGCTGCAGATCGCGTAGGCGGGGATCCAACCGGGCGTCGGGCCGGGCAGGTTGACCCGTTCGTACTGCGTCCTGGTCCGGGTGGTGGCGGGGACGAGCAGGGCTTCGCGGGCGAGTTCGACGAGCAGCCCGGCGGCCTGCTCGGTCATGAACGAGAGCGCCTTGCCGTCGTGCACCTCGACGGAGAGCAACCGCGGTGCGAGCCGGTCGGGCACGTCCAGGGCGAGGGCGCGGTTGCTGTAGATCAGGGTGCGGTCGAGGTCGCTCGCGACCAGGAAACCACTGGGGCTGCTCATCGGGTTCAGGACTCCTTCACCAGGACGGCCGTGCCGGAGGCGCCGGTCGCTCCCCGGCTGTAGCGGGGGTGGATCAGGCCGACGCACGAGTACGGCAGGTCGTCGACCTCCTCGACGGGGATGCCGCGCTGGGCGGCGAGCAGGCGGACGTGGTCGAGGTCGGCGCCGGTGCCGCGGCGGGCCAGCACCCGCCAGGGGACGCGGCGCAGCATGACCCGGGTGGTCTCGCCGACGCCGGGCTTCACCAGGTTGACGTTGTCGATGCCGTACTCGGTGCTGATCCGCTCGACGGCGGCCCAGCCGGCCCAGTCGGGGGTGCGGTCCTCGGCGGCGAGCCGGTCGGCCGCCGTCCGCACCTCGTCCAGGACCTCGGCGAAGTGGTCGGCGACGGTGTCCAGGAAGGCGCCGGAGACGTCCCCGCCGGCCAGTTCGGTGTAGTGCTTGGCGCCGTGGAAGTCGTCCGGGCCGATCAGGTCGGTGCGCAGCACGGTGCGGGAGACCAGGCCGGAGACGGTCGAGTTGAGGCAGGCGGAGGGGATGAGGAAGTCGTCCCGGGTGCCGTAGGTGCGCACGCAGCGGCCGGGGTCGGCCAGGACGGCCAGTTCGGGGTCGAAGGCGGTGCCGGCCAGGGCCTCGGCGAGTTCGCGGGTGATCGCGCCCTTGCCGGTCCAGCCGTCCACGAACACCACGTCGGGGGCGTGGTGGTGGGCGTCCAGGTAGCGGACGGCGACCGGGTCCAGGCCGCGGCCGCGGATGATCGAGACGGCGTAGTGCGGGGTGTCCAGGCCGTGTGCGAAGGCCAGCCAGCGGCGGATCAGGACGCCCACCGGGGTGCCGGCCCGGGCCAGCGAGGCGAGCACCAGGCCGCGGCCCCGCTCGCGGAGCAGCGTCTCCGCGACGGTGCCGACGGCGAGCGCGATCCGGCGGGCGGAGACCCGCAAGGCCTGGTGGAACAGCTCCTGGTACTCGGGGCTGGGCTGGTACTCCACCGGCAGGGACTCCGCATAGTGGGCGCCGCCGTTCTGGACGGCCTCCTCGCGCTCCTCGGTCGGGGCCTCCAGCGGGACGTCGGAGAGGTCCTTGAGCAGCCAGGAGACCTCGTCGGCGCGGTAGGAGGAGAACTCCGGGCCGTGCAGCGGCACGGGCAGCGCGCTCCGCTCCGGCCGGACGGCCGGGACCGGCCGGTGCGAGGGCAGCACGGCGAGCACCACCCGGTCGGTGACCTGCCGCAGCTGGGCGAGCAGAGAGCGTTCGCCGTCGTGCAGTTCGGGGGTGTCGGCCACGTCGTCGACCACCAGCACCACCGCGTCGAAGCGGCGGGCCGGGTCGGCGCCGGGGGCGACGTTGTAGACGAAGCGCTCGCGCGAACCGCCGTCCTGCGGATCGTCGTGGGCGGGGAAGGAGAGCCGGGTGCGGATGGCGTAGCCGGGGTCGTCCACCGCGAGGACGGGCGAGCGGGTGGTGGTGGAGTAGCGGACCCGCTCCTCGCCGTCGGGGAGGTGGTCCGCGAGGGCGCCGGCGAGGCGCAGCGGCGCGTACATCAGCTCCTCGCAGCCGAGGACCAGCACCCGGCCGGAGCCGGCCGCGCCGGACTCCCGGCCCTCGCCCGCCGCCGGGCCCTCGCCCGCCGCCGGGCCCTCTCCCGCTGCCGGGCCGGCGTCGCCCGGCTCCAGCGCGGCGGCCAGCTGGGACGCCAACCGCGGGAGCGCCTCTTCGAGTTGTGCCCGGTGCGCGGCGCTGAAGCCGTGCCGTCCGCCGTCCGGCAGGCCCGCGGGCCAGTCGAGGGCGACCCGGACCAGCGGGGCGGGGGCGGCCGGGGGCGGCTCCGGCGCGGGGCCGACCTCGGCGATCAGCTCGGCGGCGCGGGCGAGGATGTCGGCCGGCAGCTCGACGCCGCCGCCGGCCGCGGCGACCAGGTCGAGCCGGGTGCCGAGTTCGGCGGCGGTGTCGACCAGTCGGCGGCGGTCACTCTCGTCGCGCAGGTCGACCAGGGCGACCACGACGTAGTGGGCGCGCGGGTGGCGCGCGTGCAGCTCGCGGATGGTGTTGAGCACGGTGTTGCCGGTGGAGAACTCGTCGTCCACCAGGACCAGCGGGCCGTCACCGGCCAGCAGCGCGGGGTCGGCGGGCAGCAGCAGGTGGGAGGTGGCGTGCGAGTGCTCCTCCTCGAAGCCGCCGACCGGGGTCAGCCCGGCCACCGGGCGGCGCGTGGAGTGCAGGTAGGGGGCGTCCAGGGCGTCGGCGACGCTGTGGCCGAGGCCGGTGGCGGTCTCGGCGTAGCCGAGCACGACGGCACGGGCGGCCGCCTCCTCGCCCAGCAGCTCGCGCACCAGGCGGCCGAGGTCGAGACCGGCGCCGTGCACCACGGACGGGCGCTGCGGGACGTGCTTGCCGAGCACGGTGGAGACCAGCAGGTGGGCGCGCTTGGGGTTCTCGCGCAGGGCGAGGCCGACCAGGTCGGGGAGGCGGTCCGAGCCGGTCAGACCGACGCCCGCCCGGTCGGCCACCCAGCGACCGGTCCACTCTTGCTGTGCTGTCACTACTGGTCCTGCCTTCGATGGTGCGAGTCGTGCGGTCGGTGCGAAGCGGTGCGAGTCGTGCGGTCGGTGCGAAGCGGTGCGAGTCGTGCGGTCGGTCCGAGAGGTACGGGAAACGCGAGAGGTACGAAAGGTACGAGCGGCCCGCGAGGTACGAGAAGCGCGAGAGACCCACGCGCCACGAGCCCCCGCGGTCAGCCGCAGAGGCAGGCCGAGAGCAGCTCCGCGAAGCTGACGTCCTCCCTCGCCACCCCGAACACCTCGGCGCGCAGCATCACCCGCTCGGCCCAGGCCCGGTGCGGCTTGGCCTCGTTCATCTTGTTGGTGTACGCCGAACGCAGCACCCCGCCGCCGCCTCGCTCCTGGTCCAGGATGTCCCGCGCGTCGCTGTACTCCTCATGGGTGACCACGGAGAGCGCGTGCACGGCGGGGACGTGGCTGGGGTGGATGCAGGTCTTGCCGAGCAGTCCGTTGGCCCGGTCGAGCTCGATCTCGCGGATCAGGCCGTCCAGGTCGTGGTCGATGATCCGCTGGCGCACGGCCACCCCGGAGGGCTCCGCCTCGGCGAACGGGGTGCGGCGCAGCTGCGGCTTGAACATCCGCTCCTGGACGGGGAAGTACTCCCAGACCGGACCGGTCACGGTGAACCCGGTGCCGTCGGCCCGGCCGAGCACGTTGACCACGTCCCCGATCACCGACGCGACCAGCGCGACGTCGTACGCGGTCAGGTCGGGCGAGCGGCGCAGCCCGTACGCGGAGCAGAGGTCGGTGACTCCGAGCCGGACGGCGAGGACGCGCTCGCGGTGCTTGTCGAGCAGCCGGGCGATGCCGAACAGCTGCTCGCGGCGGGTCTCCAGGTGGGCCAGTTCGGGGGACTCCAGGACGGGCATGGCGAACAGCCGGCGGCCGGTGGCCGCCTCGGCTCCGGCGAGCGCCTCCAGGAACTCGCCGCCGCTCTCGTCGGTGAACTTCGGCAGGACGAAACCGGTGAGCAGCCCGATCGCCGGGCCGAGCCGGCCGGCCAGGTCGGTGATCTGGGAGGCTGCTCGGACCCTGATGAAGAGGAGGGGCAGATCCTGTGTGCGAGCCGTGGAGGTTTCGGCGGCCTCGACCGGCTCGGGCGTCACTCCCCGCACCTTCCCGAGCCACCCGCCGGGCATCTCCGGGCGCACCTCGCCGCGCGCCCGCAGGTCGTCGCGGACCGCCGCCTCCCCGGCCGCGCCGGGTGCCCCGCCCCGCGACGGAAGCCCGCCGTGCGGCCCCTCGAAGAGCTCGCCGAGCTGCACCACCAGGTTGGCCTCGGCCGCGGTCACCTCGTGGTCGGCGATCGCGTCCTCCAGGCAGAGCACCATCGAGACCACGCCTCGACCCGCCTGCTTGCGGATGTCCTCACCCAGCGTGGGCCGGGTGGCGGGGCTGTAGAGGGTCGCGCCCAGCGCGGTGGCGAGGACGGCCGCGTCGCTCTCCGCCGAGAAGGCCCTGGGCTGTTCGAGGAAGAGCCGGCCGCGTACGTCGTCGGCGAGGTGGCCGAAATGGCGCATGGTGCTCTCCTCAGGGGTTGCGGCCGCCGGTCCCGGCGGGGTTCGTGCTCAGGGGCGTGCGGGGTTCGTGCTCAGGGGCGTGCGGGGTTCGTGCTCAGGGGCGTGCGGGGCTCGTGCTCGGGGAGGTTCGGGCGGTGCTCGGGGGTGCGGAAGGGGGCCGGGAGGGAGTGCGGAGGCGGCTCGGGGGGTGCCGCGATCAGGTGGGGAGTCGGGCTGCGGGAGGTCGGAGTGCGGGCCGTCGGGCACCGTTGCGGGGTGCGGGGCGTCACGATGGTTAACCGGTCCACCGGGCCCGGTGGTTCCCGGGCGCGCGCTGCTGATCCCCCTCGCCGAACCCCCCCGGGGCCCTCTGGCCGCCTATCGTACGGACGACTTCCGGTCGAATGCGATTCGGAAACATCGAATTCTCGGAAGATTACCCTCCGCTTCACAAACCGCAAGCATTGGCAAAGTCCGATGGCCGCGCCCCCTCCGGTCACGTTGTCCGAAGGGGTGGCGAACAGGCAGGATGGTCCGCTATGACGCACGTGATGGCCAAGGGCGCCAACATCGCACTGCCGGTGGCGGCGGTCCGCGCCGTGCTGCGCTGGAGCGCCACGCCCGGTGCGCCGGACGTGGACGCCTCCGCGCTGCTCCTCGGCGCCGAGGGCAGGGTTCGTTCGGATGCCGACTTCGTCTTCTACAACCAGCCGAGGCACCCGTCGGGCCTGGTGCGCCACCTGCCCAAGCAGCAGACCGCCGCCGGCGCCGAGATCGCCGACACCGTGGAGGCGGAGCTCGCCAAGCTGCCGCCCGAGGTGGACCGGGTGGTGCTGGCCGGCTCCTCCGAGGCCGGATCGTTCCGCTCCGTGACCGGGCTGCGCCTGCTGCTCTTCGACGCCGGCGCCGGCGAGGGCGCCGCAGCGCTCGCCGAGTTCGCGATGCCCGAGAACGACGACGTCACCGCGCTGGTCGCGGGCGAGCTCTACCGCCGGGCCGGGTCGTGGAAGTTCCGGGCCGTCGGCCAGGGCTACGCGTCCGGGCTGATCGGCCTGGCCACCGACTTCGGGATCACCGTCGAGGACGGCGCGGCGGACGCCCGCGGCGCCGGTCCGGCCGACCCGCGCGCCGCCGTGCCGGACCCGCGCCCCGTCGCCCGCCCCGAGCCGGGCACGTACACCCTGGCGCCCGCCGTCCCGCTCGGCGCCGCGCAGGCCGCCGCCCCGCAGCCGCCCGCGTCGGCCCCGGCCGTACCCGCCCACGCTCCGCCGCCGCCGCAGGCGCCGCCCGCGATGCCGACGACCGCGCCGACCGTCCCGCCCGCGCCCCCGGCCCGGCAACCGGGGTACGGGTACCCGCAGCCCGGCCCCCAGCAGGGCGGCTACGGCTATCCCCAGCAGGCCCCGCGCCCCGGGTACGGCTACCCGCAGCCGGCCCACCAGGCACCGCAGCAGCCCTACCCGCAGCAGCAGGGCACCTACGGGTACCCGCCGCAGCCCGCACCGCAGCAGCAGGGCGGCTACGGCTACCCCCAGTCGGCCACCGCGCCGCCGTCCCAGCAGCAGGCCCAGCAGCCCGCGCCGCCGGCCCCGCAGCCCCCGGCCGCCCCCGAGGAGTTCGCGCTGCCGCCGCAGGGCCCGCAGTTCCAGCCCCGCTGACCGCCGCGCGGGGCCGCTACTCCGGCCCGGACGGGCCCTTGTACCCGCGCTGCCACTGCATCCCGAAGCCGTACAGCCGGTCGATGTCCGCCTGGAAACCGTTGACGTAGCGCACCTCGCGGCGCACCGTCAGCTGGTTGTCCCCGGAGTTCTCGATCAGCACCACCGCGCAGGAACGGGCGGCCGGGGCGCGTTCCTCCAGCTTGATCTCGATCCGCGGACCGGTCTGCGGCACGATCGTCACCACCGCGTTGGCCTGCTCGAACGCGGGTGTGCCGTCGTAGATGTAGACGAAGATGAGCAGCCGCTTGAACTGGTCCTTCTTCTCCAGGTTCACGTACATCGTCTCGCCGGACGGCGCCCCGTACTGGTCGTCGCCGCTGAGCTTGACGAAGGGCGCGCGCTGGAGGTCCCCGAAGTAGCCGCCGAGCGGTTGCACCACGCCCCGGCTGCCGTCGGACAGTTCGTACATGCAGGCCAGGTCGAGGTCGACGTTGAGCTGGGCGCCCTGCTGCGTGTCCGGCTCCACCGGGCTGAGGATGCGCGGGCTGAACCAGCGCTTGAGCGCGTCCCGGCCGGAGGAGCGCGGCGCTCCTATCCGGGTGGTCCAGTGCAGGTTGACGTAGAGGTAGCCGGTGGTGGCCGCGGCCCCGGTGATCGCGTGCTGCGGCGTCGACTTGGTGAGTGTGATCTTGTGCTGCCCGCCCGGGTCCAGGGTGTTCCGCTCCCCGCGCAGGTACTCCCAAATCGAGGCCATCCCAGTCCTCCCCCAGGGCCGCCGGTCGGTCCGGCGGTCCGTCGCCCAATGATCCGGCATCAGCCCGCCCGCCGGGTACCCGAACTGCTTACCCAGCCACGTGAACCGGACACCGACGGTGCACCGGCGGGACACCGGCCGACCACCCGCCAGCCGACCCGACGGCGGCCGGGAGCCGACGGCGGGTCGGCTGGCGGGACGAAGGTCCCCTCCCGTAACATGCCGCCCCTTCGGACGCGATATCGTCTAGCCGCACAGGTGTCCCGACCGCCCCTGCCCGGGCGCGGTGGGCGCCCGGCGGCAAGGACGTACCGTCAGGCCCTGTCCCGGCGACGGGATCTGATCGTCTGTGTCGCACTGTGACCTGTCCCCTGCGGAAACCCGAGGCCCGACCCGCAATGAACCTGACCTCCATACAGCTGGTCTGGACCGTCATCGGCGGCGCAGCCCTGCTGTTCACCGCCATCCTGGTGGCGACGCTGCGCTTCAAGAACACGACCAAGAACGAGGACTCGGGTGACTCCTGGGAGCGCACCGAGGAGCGCCGCCGGCGCAAGGAGATGATCTACGGAATCTCCTCCTACGTCCTGCTGTTCTGCTGCGCCGGAGTCGCCGCCGCGCTCTCGTTCCACGGCCTGGTGGGCTTCGGCAAGGAGAACCTGGGCCTGTCCAACGGCTGGGAGTACCTCGTCCCGTTCGGCCTGGACGGCGCCGCGATGTTCTGCTCCGTGCTCGCCGTGCGCGAGGCCAGCCACGGTGACGCGGCGCTCGGTTCGCGCCTGCTGGTCTGGGTGTTCGCGATCGCCTCGGCCTGGTTCAACTGGGTGCACGCCCCGCGCGGCGTGTCCCACGACGGCGCCCCGCAGTTCTTCTCCGGGATGTCCATCTCGGCCGCGATCCTGTTCGACCGGGCGCTGAAGCAGACCCGCAAGGCCGCGCTGCGCGAGCAGGGCCTCGTCCCGCGTCCGCTGCCGCAGATCCGGATCGTCCGCTGGCTGCGCGCCCCCCGCGAGACCTACGCCGCCTGGTCGCTGATGCTGCTGGAGAACGTCCGCAGCCTGGACGAGGCGGTCGAGGAGGTCCGCGAGGAGCGCCAGACGAAGGAGGCGGCCAAGCTGCGTGCCCGCAGCGCCGACCGCCGCGAGCGCGCCGAGCTCAAGGCCATCTCCCGCCAGAGCGGGATGCTGGCCCGGGCCCGCGGCGGCCGGCAGGTGCCCGCGCTCACCGCTGCCGGAGACGGCCCGAACGCTTCGGAGCCTGCCCTAGCCGCTGACGCCGACGCCACCTCCCAGACCGGCCGCTCCGTGCTGGAGCCCGCTTCGCTGAGCGCCCTGGAGGCCGGCCGCCGCCCGCGGGCCGCCGTCGGGTCCTCCTCGACCGACCCGTTCGGCGACTCGTCCTACCTCGGCAGCGGCTCCTCCTCGTCCTCCTACCGCAGCTCGACCATCGACCTGACGGCCGACGACGACACCCTGTCGATGCCCAAGCTGGACTCGCTGGAGCGCAAGCTGCGCGCCATCGAGCAGCAGCTCGGCTGACCCTCCCGCAGCGGGGACAACCGAACCGAGCACCGCGCACGCAGAACGGCCGCCCCCTCACCGGAGGGGGCGGCCGTTCTCGTCGGGCCCCGGGGCGACGGCCCCGGGTGCGGAGCGCTACTTGCCGGCGCTCGCCAGTTCGTGGTCGTCCCCGCCGCCGCCCGCGGCGGCCTCCTTGCGGTTGCGCAGGATCGACGAGCCGAGGGCGAGGCCGATGAAGGCGACACCGATCAGGCCGGTGACGATCTCCGGGATGTGGTACTCGATGCCGACCAGCAGGATCACCGAGAGCGCGCCGATCGCGTAGTGCGCGCCGTGCTCCAGGTAGACGTAGTCGTCGAGGGTGCCCTGACGGACCAGGTAGACGGTCAGCGAGCGGATGTACATCGCGCCGATGCCGAGGCCCAGGGTGATCTGGAAGATGTCGCTGGAGATCGCGAACGCGCCGACCACGCCGTCGAAGGAGAACGACGCGTCCAGCACCTCCAGGTACATGAAGAGGAAGAACGCGGCCTTGCCGCCCACCTGGACGATGGACTTCCCGGACTTGCCGGTCTCCTCCTCCTCCTCGGCCTCCTCCTCCAGGCCCGCCTCGAAGATCGAGGAGAGCCCGTTGACGGAGAGGTAGGTGACCAGGCCGAGCACTCCGGCGAGCAGCACCGTCTCGGCGTGCTCCCCGGCGAAGAAGTTGGACGCCAGCAGCAGCGTGACCAGCGCGACGACCGTCGAGAAGGCCTCCAGCTTGCCGACCTTCTCCAGCGGACGCTCGATCCAGGCCAGCCAGTTGTAGTCCTTCTCCTCGAAGATGAAGTCGAGGAAGATCATCAGCAGGAAGACGCCACCGAACGCCGCGATGGCCGGGTTGGCGGCCTCCAGGTACTGGGCGTAGGTGGAACCCTCGTAGGTCTTGTCGGAGTTGAGCGCGAGGTCGATGACGGTCGCGGGGCTGAGGTGCGCGGTGAGGCCGACGACCAGCAGCGGGAAGATCAGCCGCATACCGAAGACGGCGATCAGCACGCCGACGGTGAGGAAGATCTTCTGCCAGTACGGGTTCATCCGCTTCAGCACCGTGGCGTTGACCACCGCGTTGTCGAACGACAGGGAGATCTCCAGGATGGAGAGGATCAGCACGATGCCGAATCCTTCAGCTCCCCAGAGCAGGCCGGCTGCGATCAGCCCGATGACGGTGATCGCGAATGACCAGCCGAAGGTGCGGAGGAACACGGGACTTGGTTACCTTTCGAGTTCATGGCGCCGAGGACGTCGACCGCGTCGGACGCGGGTCTCGGGCCGCCGTTACTGTACGTTCACGCCGAAATCGAGGGCAATGCCGCGCAGACCAGAGGCGTACCCCTGGCCCACCGCGCGGAACTTCCACTCGCCCGCGTAGCGGTACAGCTCGCCGAAGATCATCGCGGTCTCGCTGGAGGCGTCCTCGGTCAGGTCGTACCGCGCGATCTCCTGCCCGTCCAGGGAGTTGACCACCCGGATGTAGGCGTTGCGCACCTGACCGAAGTTCTGCAGGCGCGACTCGGCGTCGTAGATCGACACCGGGAAGGCCACCTTGTCCACCTGCGGGGGGACGAGGTCCAGGTTGACCAGCACGACCTCGTCGTCGCCGTCGCCGTCGCCGGTGAGGTTGTCACCGGTGTGCTCGACCGAGCCCTCGGGGCTCTTCAGGTTGTTGTAGAAGACGAAGTACTCGTCACCGAGCACCCGGCCTCCCGAGCAGAGCAGCGCGCTCGCATCGAGGTCGAACGGCGCACCGGTGGTCGAGCGGGCGTCCCAGCCGAGGCCGATCTGGACCTGCGTCAGATTCGGCGCGGCCTTGGTGAGCGAGACGTTTCCACCCTTGGCGAGCGTGACACTCATGGCTGTCCTTCCTCCCTTTTCCTCCCGGGGCGCATCTCAAGGTCTATTCCCCCGTGGCCCCGCCCGGCCTCCTTCGGCCGGCTGAACTTCCTGAACTCCTATCCTTCCAGTGCGCCGGACCGGCTCGAAGCCGGGGCGCACGAACCGGTGACCCCCGGCCGGGCCCCACCCGCCGCCCGCCCCGGGCGCCACGAAGCCGCACAGCGCGAACCCGAGCGACACGGCCCCGGACAGCACGAAGCCGGGGCGGCCGCCGACGCCCTCGCGTCCGCGGCCGGCCCCGGCCCGGTGGTACTCCGTCAGGCCCGGCGGGCCCGCCGCCCGGCTCAGACGTTGACGCCGAAGTCCTGGGCGATGCCGCGCAGGCCGGAGGCGTACCCCTGGCCGATGGCGCGGAACTTCCACTCGGCGCCGTTGCGGTACAGCTCGCCGAAGACCATCGCGGTCTCGGTCGAGGCGTCCTCGGAGAGGTCGTACCGGGCCAGCTCCTTGTTGTCGGCCTGGTTCACCACGCGGATGAACGCGTTGCGGACCTGGCCGAAGTTCTGGGTCCGGTTCTCGGCGTCGTAGATCGACACCGGGAAGACGATCTTCTGCACATCGGCCGGCACGGTCGCCAGGTCGACCTTGATGGCCTCGTCGTCGCCCTCGCCGGCACCGGTCAGGTTGTCGCCGGTGTGCTCGACCGAGCCCTCGGGGCTCTTCAGGTTGTTGAAGAAGACGAAGTTGCCGTCCTTGTCGACCTTGCCCTGGTCGTTGCAGAGCAGGGCGCTGGCGTCCAGGTCGAAGTCCGTGCCGGTGGTGGTACGGACGTCCCAGCCAAGGCCGATGACCACGGCGGTCAGGCCGGGGGCTTCCTTGGTGAGCGAGACATTGCCGCCCTTGCTCAGGCTGACACCCACTTGTCCTCCAAGATTCGGGAGGCACGCGCTGGTGCCCCCGTGGTGCGGTCGGAGGTGCGGCGACGATTGCGCCGAGCCTCTGACCAGCCAACGGACCGATCGTAGTGCCGGGTTCCCGTCCTGGGCGGAGAACGGGCCCGGCGTGGCTGTTCGAATCCGCGCGGGGGCCCGCCCCGCGGTCCGTCCGCAGCCCGCCGGGCCCGTCGGGCACCCCCGGGAAGGGGCGCGCGGGGACCTCAGAGCGCGCCGAGGACCTTCAGGTACTCCTGCTCGTCACGGGCGTCCGGCAGGTCGTTGACGACGCTCCAGCGGACCACGCCGGCCTTGTCGATCACGAAGGTGCCGCGCACCGCGCAGCCCTTCTCCTCGTTGAAGACGCCGTAGGCGCGGGAGACCTCGCCGTGCGGCCAGAAGTCGGAGAGCAGCGGGTACTCCAGGCCCTCCTGCTCGGCGAAGACGCGCTGGGTGAACGGCGAGTCGTTGGAGACGCCGAGCACCTGGACCTCGTCGTTCTGCAGGCGCGGCAGCTCCTTCTGGATCGCGCAGACCTCGCCGGTGCAGACGCCGGTGAAGGAGAACGGGTAGAAGACCAGGACGACGTTCTTCTCGCCCCGGAAGTCGGAGAGCCTGACCAGCTCGCCGTGCTGGTTCTTCAGCTCGAAGTCCGGAGCCTCGGTGCCGACCTCGATGGCCATGGTGGGACCTTTCTGACGCGACAGGGCCGCGCGGCGGGCGCGGTGAGCGCCATCCTTGCATTCGCCGACCCCGATTCGGCCGAACGGGTGAGGCGGCCGGTGCTCGGGGCGCCTGCTTTCGCCCTCGGCGAACGCGACCCCGGCAGGGGATCCAGCCCGGAACGCGAAACGGCCGGGCCCCGCTGGAGGAAGCTCCAACGGGGCCCGGCTCTGGATCGCGGCTCAGGCGCGAGGGGCGCTCAGCGCTTGCCCGCCTTGGCGGCCTTGGTCGCCAACCGGGTGGCGGCCCAGTCCTTGGCGATGGCGATCGAGCTGGTCTGCGAGAGGCCGGCGGTCCGGGCCGCGTCGGCGATGTCGGACGCCTCGATGTGGCCGTCCCGGCCGGTCTTGGGCGTCAGAAGCCAGATCAGGCCGCCCTCGGCCAGGTATTCCAGGGCGTCGACGAGGGAGTCGGTGAGATCTCCGTCGTCGTCGCGGTGCCACAGCAGGACGGCGTCGGCGACGTCGTCGTAGTCCTCGTCGACGAGATCTGTCCCGGTGATCTCCTCGATGCCCTCGCGGAGTTCCTGGTCACTGTCTTCGTCGTACCCCAGCTCCTGGATGATCTGGTCCTTCTCGAATCCGAGACGGTGGGCCGGGTTGGACTTGTCCGCGGGGTCCGCGGTCGCGCTCACGGGAATAACCTCCAGTATTCGGCTCGGCATCCATGCCGAGGCTGTGGCCGTAGTCCACACGGGCGCGGCGGTTCGCGCAAGTACCCGACCCCCGATCCCCTCCAAAGGTTGACGTGTCGCAGGGGGACACGCCGGTCGACGTGTCGTGAATCACACCGATTTGCCCTTCTCTGCATGGGACAAGGATGCTTCGGGTGACCCCGGTCCACAGGCCGTACGCGTGCCCGAGATGCGAACGGCATTCGGGTCCGCGCGTGCGCGGGCGTAGAGTCTCCTGTTGGCCCTCACCCCGACCGCCCGCCATCGGACGATCGGGCAACCAGGTCGGACCACCTCTGTTCGTAACACCCGGTGGTGCGGGGCGCAGGCAATAGCGCCTGCTCCGCGCGCCGCCAGACCGCTCCGCCTACCGGGCGCAGCGGTTACCGATCGGTAGAGATGACGGATCTCCGAGCGCGGTAGCACGATGGAGGCGGCGCGACACACCTCAGTTTCGACCGACAGTGAAGGAACAGCGTGGCTTCCGGATCCGATCGCAACCCGATCATCATTGGCGGCCTTCCGAGTCAGGTCCCGGACTTCGATCCCGAGGAGACCGCGGAATGGCTGGAGTCGCTTGACGCGGCCATCGACGAGCGGGGGCGCGAGCGTGCCCGCTACCTGATGCTCCGCTTGATCGAGCGCGCCCGCGAGAAGCGTGTCGCCGTGCCCGAGATGCGCAGCACGGACTACATCAACACCATCGCCACCAAGGACGAGCCGTTCTTCCCCGGCAACGAGGAGATCGAGCGCAAGGTCCTCAACGCGACCCGCTGGAATGCGGCCGTCATGGTCTCCCGGGCGCAGCGTCCGGGCATCGGCGTCGGCGGCCACATCGCCACCTTCGCCTCCTCCGCGTCGCTCTACGACGTGGGCTTCAACTACTTCTTCCGCGGCAAGGACGCCGAGGGCGAGTCCGGCGACCAGATCTTCTTCCAGGGTCACGCCTCCCCCGGCATCTACGCCCGCGCCTTCCTCCTGGACCGACTGTCCGAGCAGCAGCTCGACGCCTTCCGCCAGGAGAAGTCGAAGGCGCCGTACGGCCTCTCCAGCTACCCCCACCCGCGGCTGATGCCGGACTTCTGGGAGTTCCCGACCGTCTCGATGGGCCTCGGCCCGCTCGGCGCGATCTACCAGGCCCGGATGAACCGCTACCTGGAGCACCGGGGCATCAAGGACACCTCCGCCTCGCACGTGTACGCCTTCCTCGGCGACGGCGAGATGGACGAGCCGGAGTCGCTGGGCCAGCTGTCGCTCGCCGCGCGTGAGGGCCTGGACAACCTGACCTTCGTGGTCAACTGCAACCTGCAGCGCCTGGACGGCCCGGTCCGCGGCAACGGCAAGATCATCCAGGAGCTGGAGTCCCAGTTCCGGGGCGCCGGCTGGAACGTCATCAAGCTGGTCTGGGACCGCAGCTGGGACCCGCTGCTCGCACAGGACCGCGACGGCGTCCTGGTGAACAAGCTGAACACCACGGTCGACGGCCAGTTCCAGACGTACGCCACCGAGACCGGCGCGTACATCCGCGAGAACTTCTTCGGCGGCGACCTGCGGCTGCGCAAGATGGTCGAGAGCATGACCGACCAGCAGATCCAGCACCTGGGTCGCGGCGGCCACGACCACGCCAAGGTCTACGCGGCGTTCAAGGCGGCCCGCGAGCACACGGGCCAGCCGACGGTCATCCTGGCCCAGACGGTCAAGGGCTGGACGCTCGGCCCCAACTTCGAGGGCCGCAACGCGACGCACCAGATGAAGAAGCTGACGGTCGAGGACCTGAAGCGCTTCCGCGACCGCCTGCACATCCCGATCACGGACAAGCAGTTGGAGGAGGGCTACCCGCCCTACTACCACCCGGGCCGTGACTCGGAGGAGATCCAGTACATGCACGACCGCCGCAAGGAGCTGGGCGGCTACGTGCCGACCCGCAAGGTGCGGCCGCGTCAGCTGGAGCTGCCGGGCGACGACGCGTACAAGGCGGTCAAGAAGGGTTCGGGCAACCAGACCATCGCCACCACGATGGCGTTCGTCCGGGTGCTCAAGGACCTGATGCGGGACAAGGGCATCGGCAACCGCTTCGTGCCGATCGCGCCCGACGAGTACCGCACCTTCGGCATGGACTCGCTGTTCCCGTCGGCGAAGATCTACAACCCGCTGGGCCAGACCTACGAGTCGGTCGACCGCGAGCTGCTGCTGGCGTACAAGGAGTCCCCGACCGGCCAGATGCTGCACGACGGCATCTCCGAGGCGGGCTGCACGGCCTCGCTGATCGCCGCGGGCTCCTCCTACGCCACCCACGGCGAGCCGCTGATCCCGGTCTACGTCTTCTACTCGATGTTCGGGTTCCAGCGCACCGGTGACCAGTTCTGGCAGATGGCCGACCAGCTGGCCCGCGGCTTCGTGATCGGCGCCACCGCCGGCCGGACCACGCTGACCGGCGAGGGCCTGCAGCACGCGGACGGCCACTCGCACCTGCTGGCCTCGACCAACCCGGGCGTCGTCGCGTACGACCCCGCGTACGGCTTCGAGATCGCGCACATCGTCCAGGACGGCCTGCGGCGGATGTACGGCTCGTCGGCGGAGTTCCCGCACGGCGAGGACGTCTTCTACTACATGACCGTCTACAACGAGCCGATCAAGATGCCGGCCGAGCCGGAGAACGTCGACGTCGAGGGCATCCTCAAGGGTCTGCACCGGTACGCCCCGGCGACCGCCGGCCAGATCCCGGCCCAGATCCTCGCCTCCGGCGTGGCGGTGCCGTGGGCCCTGGAGGCCCAGCGCGTCCTCGCCGAGGAGTGGAACGTCAAGGCCGACGTCTGGTCGGCGACCTCCTGGAACGAGCTGCGCCGCGACGCGGTGGAGGCCGAGGAGTTCAACCTCCTGCACCCGGAGGAGCAGCAGCGCGTCCCCTACGTGACGCAGAAGCTGCAGGGCACCGAGGGCCCGTTCGTCGCCGTCTCCGACTGGATGCGCGCGGTGCCGGACCAGATCTCGCGCTGGGTGCCGGGGCAGTACCAGTCGCTGGGTGCCGACGGCTTCGGCTTCGCCGACACCCGTGGCGCGGCCCGTCGCTTCTTCCACATCGACGCGCAGTCGGTCGTCCTGGGCGTGCTCACCGAGCTCGCCAAGCAGGGCAAGATCGACCGCAGCGCCCTGAAGGACGCGATCGACCGCTACCAGCTGCTGGACGTGGCCGCGGCCGACCCGGGTGCCGCCGGCGGCGACGCCTGAGCGCTCGGTGAGCCGGTGAACCGGTGAACCCAGGGGCCGGACCTCCTCCGTGGAGGTCCGGCCCTTCGCCGTTCCCGCCGCCGGATCCCCGGTGTGACCTCCGTCACATCCCCTTGAACCTCACACAGGTGTGAGCTCCTAGGGTCGTTCCCAGATGAACCGGACCACCCAGGAGGTCTCCCATGAACGCCGTCCACCCCGAGCCCGCCGCCGGCGGCAACGCGTACAACCGCGGTGTGATCACCGAGTTCCGGGCCTCGGCCGGCACGGTCGGCGGCTCCTTCGCGGGCACCCCGCTGCTGCTGCTCACCACCTGGGGCCGGCGCAGCGGCGAGCCGCGCACCACCCCGCTGGTCCATCTGACGGAGGGCGGCCGACCCGTCGTCTTCGCCTCGAACGGCGGCGCCCCGGCCGATCCGGACTGGTACCGCAACCTGGCCGCCCGCCCCGAGGTCACCGTCGAGCTCGGCGCCGAGCGCTACCCGGCGCTGGCCGTCCCGGTGACCGGCGGCGAGCGGTACGAGGCACTCTGGGCGGCCCAGATCGCCGCCCAGCCGGCGTTCGCCGCCTACCGGGCGCGGGCCGGGCGCGTGGTGCCGCTGGTGGAGCTGCGCCGCGCGGCGGGCTGACCCGGAAGGCCGACGCGCGAAGCCGGTGGCCCCGGACTCCCTCGGGAGTCCGGGGCCACCGGCTTCGCGGTCCGCGGGCGGTCAGATGTGGACGGCCGGGCCGGCCTCGCCCTTGCCCCGGCGGGCGAGCAGCCCGAGCAGGGCGGCGGCGAAGGCCACCACGGACGCCACCGCGAAGGCGAGCGACATCCCGCTGAGGAAGGACTGGTGGACGGCGCCGGCCATCGCGTCTACCACCTCGGCCGGGGTCCCCTCCGGGGCGGGCGGGGCGAAGCCGAGCTGGGCCGCCTGCTTGAGGCCCTCGGCCTCGGCGCCCTGGACCGGCGGCAGGCCGGCCTCGGCCCACTTGCCGGGCAGCACGTCGCCGACCTTGGCGGCCATCAGGGCGCCCAGCGCCGCGGTGCCGAGGCTGCCGCCGACCTGCATCGCGGCCTGCTGGAGGCCTCCGGCCACGCCGGAGAGCTCCATCGGCGCGTTGCCGACGATCACCTCGGTGGCGCCGACCATGACCGGGCTCATGCCCAGGCCCATCAGGACGAACCAGAGCGACATCACCCCGGCACCGGAGCCCTCGTCCAGGGTGGACATCCCGAACATCGCCACGGTGGTGATCAGCATGCCGGCCACGATCGGGACCCGCGGGCCGAGCCGGCCGATGGCCAGCCCCGCCACCGGCGAGCCGATGATCATCATGCCGGTCATCGGCAGCAGGTGGACGCCGGCCTCGACCGGCGCCATCCCGTGGACGTTCTGCAGGTAGAAGGTCACGAAGAAGATCGCGCCGAAGAACGAGAAGGCCATCAGCACCATCAGCAGCGTGGCGGCCGACAGCGGGACGGAGCGGAACAGGCTGAGCGGGATCAGCGGCTCGCGGGCGACCCGCTGCCAGAGCGCGAAGGCCGTCATCAGGACCAGCGCGCCGCCCAGGAAGAGCAGGGTGCTGGTGTCGCCCCAGCCCCACTCGGGCGCCTTGATGATGCCGAAGACCAGCGCGAACATCGCCAGCGAGAGCAGCACGATGCCGGGGACGTCGAAGGATTTGGCCGCCTTCTCGGCCCGGACGTCCCGCAGGATCCAGATGCCGAGGGCCAGCGTGAGCAGGCCGACCGGGATGTTGATGAAGAACACCGACTGCCAGCTGACGTGCTCGACCAGCAGACCGCCGACGATCGGACCGGCCGCCGAGGACGCGCCGATCACCCCGCCCCAGATGCCGATCGCCATGTTGAGCTTCTCGACCGGGAAGGCCCCGCGCAGCAGGCCGAGCGCGGCCGGCTGGAGCAGCGCGCCGAACAGGCCCTGCAGGACGCGGCAGGCGATCACCGTCTCGATGTTGCCCGCGAAGGCGATCGCGGCCGAGGTGGCGGCGAAGCCGGCCGCGCCGACCAGGAAGGTCCGCTTGTGGCCGAAGCGGTCGCCGATCTTGCCGGCGGTGATCAGGAAGACCGCGAGGGCGAGCAGGTAACCGCTGGTCACCCACTGGATCTCGGACGGCGCGGCCTTGAGGTCGGCCTGGATGACGGGGTTCGCGATCGCGACGATCGTGCCGTCCAGCGCGACCATCATCACGCCGACGGCGACGGTCAGCAGGGTCAGCCAGGGATGCCCCTTCAGGCCGCCCCCGGAGGACGAGTCGGGCTGCGGCGGGTCGTCCGCCTTGGTGCTCTTGACGACGGACTGGCTCATCTGGGGCCCTCCGGGGGCATGGCAGCGAACAGACGTGGTCGTGGCGCCCCGGGCCCACCCGTCCCCACGAGTTACCCGGCCTGGGGGCGCCACGCTCCGGAGATTATGTCAGCAACTGACATTTGGCAAACTCTGCCTTGTTGCGGGGACTGACATTTGTCAGGCCGCTACAGTTGTGCACCAGTACCCCCCTCCGCCTCGCCGTCCGGAAGGCCCCCGCCATGGCCGCTCAGCGCTCGCCCCTCGCCACCGCCCCGGCCCTCCGGCCGGCCGAGGGCGCCGGTCCCGGCCTGCGCGAGCGCAAGAAGCAGCGCACCCGGGACGCCCTGATCGAGGCCGCCCACCGGCTCTTCCTCAGCCAGGGGTTCGCCGGCACGACGGTGGACGAGATCGCCGCCGCCGTCGACGTCTCGCAGCGCACCTTCTTCCGCTACTTCGCCAACAAGGACGAGGTCGCCCTCGCCGTCATGGCCGACGCCGAGGACTACTTCATCGACCGGCTGCGGGCCCGCCCCGCCGAGGAGAACCCGCTGCAGGCACTGCGGGCCGCGATCGTCGAGTCCTGGCACGACCTCGGCTCCCGGCACCGGACCGGCCCGGGCTCGGTGACCAGCGCGCTGGAACTGATGCAGATGATCGAGGACACCCCCACACTGCTCGCCGCCCACCTGCGCCGGGTCACCGAGCAGGAGCGGGTGGTGGTCCAGGTACTGGCGGCCCGCGAGGGCCTCGACCCGGCCGAGGACCTGCGCCCCACCGTGATGGCCGCGGTCTTCGGCAGCGTGCTGCGCGCGGCCCACCTGTCCTGGAGCGCCGACCACGAGGCGTCCGGCCTGGAGGGCATGATCGCGCTGATCACCCGTCACTTCGACCAGCTCGGCCCCGCCCTGGCCGGCGACTGGCGGCACTAGCACCCCGTCCGGGAGCGGCCCCGGCGGCCACCGGGTCATACCGGAGTACTACGGCGGAGTCCGGTCCCCGGTCCGACGCCCGTCGGCACGGGCCGCCCTAGGCTGACGGGATGATCGATCCGCCCACCGGGCCGGCCCGGGGCGGCCTGCTCCCCGGTCTGCTCGCCCCGCTCGCCCGCCCGTCCACCGACCACACCCCGCTGCTGGCCCACGCCGCCGCCCGCTGGGCCCGCTGGCTGCCGTACGTCCTCGCGCTGGCCGCGATCAGCTCCCTGCTGCCCAGCGCGACCAACGTCCTGGCCACCGACTACGGCCTCAACGTCGGCCTCGCGGCGGCCCTCTCGATCGCCCAGACCGTGCCGCTGCTGCTCGCCGTGAGCCGCCCGCTGCCCGCCTGGTGGATGATCGGCGCCGCCGACCTGCTGACCTCCCTGCTGATCCTCACCACCGGCCGGGACACCTCCTCCTCCTGGCCGTGGCCGGCCCCCGGCGTGGTCGGCTACCTGCTGCTGATGCTGCCGCTCGCGCTGCGCGAACGGCGCCGCACCCTGCTCTCCGTCTGGCTGGCCACCACCGCCACGAGCCTCGCGCTGTCGCTGCTCGGCATCCGCGCGGACGTCGGCAGCGACAACAGCCTGCTCGCGGTGGCCCTGACCGGGGCCGTCCTGGTCCTGGGCGGCGCCCTTCGGGAACGGGCCGAGGCCCAGCGGCTGCTCGCCGAGCAGGAGCACATCAGCGAGGCCGAGCGCGAGCGCCGCACCCTGCTGGAGGAGCGCGCCCGGATCGCCCGCGAGCTGCACGACGTGGTCGCCCACCACATGTCGGTGATCGCCGTCCAGGCCGCCAGCGCCCCGTACCGGATCGCCGGCGTGCCGCCCGAGGCGGCCGAGGAGTTCGGCGCCATCGCCGGCACCGCCCGCGACTCGCTGTCCGAGATGCGGCGGCTGCTCGGGGTGCTGCGCAGCGAGGAGTCCGGCACCGAGAAGGCGCCCCAGCCCGGGATCGCGCAACTGGCCCAGCTGGTCGAGACGGTCGGCCGGGCCGGGGTGCCGGCCGAGCTGGCGGTGCTCCCGGAGCTGGTCGACGCCCTGCCGCAGGCCGTCGACCTCTCCGTCTACCGGATCGTCCAGGAGGCGCTGGCCAACGTCGTCCGGCACGCGCCCGGCGCCGAGGCCTGGGTGTCGCTGGCCGTCGACGGCCCGGCCCTGCTGGTCACCGTGGTGAACGGGGCCCCGCCCGCGCGCGCCGAGTCGCTGGAGGCCGCCGCCGAGGGCACCGGTCACGGGCTGGTCGGCATGCGGGAACGGGTGCGGCTGCTGGATGGGAAGCTGGACACCGGCCCGCTGCCCGACGGCGGCTTCAAGGTGGCCGCCGTCCTGCCGATCGACACCCCCCGGGAGCCCGCCGCATGACCATCCGCGTGATCATCGTCGACGACCAGGCGATGGTGCGGGCGGGCTTCGCCGCCCTGCTCGGCGTCCAGAGCGACATCGACGTGGTGGGCGACGCGGCGGACGGCGCGCAGGCCCTGGAGGTCTGCGGCCGCACCCACCCCGACGTCGTGCTGATGGACGTCCGGATGCCCGTGATGGACGGCCTGGAGGCGGCCCGCCGGCTGCTCGACCCGGCCGTCCCCGGGGCCCACCGGCCGAAGGTGCTGATGCTGACCACCTTCGACGTGGACGACTACGTGTACGAGGCGCTGCGGGCCGGGGCCAGCGGCTTCCTGCTCAAGGACGCGCCCCCCGCCGACCTGATCGCCGCGGTGCGGGTGGTGGCGGCCGGCGACGCGCTGCTCGCCCCCTCGGTCACCCGCCGGCTGATCGAGGACTTCGCCCGGACCAGGCCGGCCCGGCGCCGCGACCCCAAGCTGCGGCTGAACGGCCTGACCCCCCGGGAGACCGAGGTGCTGGAGATGATCGCCCGCGGCCTGTCCAACCAGGAGATCGCCGCCGGCCTGGTGCTCGCCGAACAGACCGTCAAGACCCACATCGGCCGGATCCTCGCCAAGCTCGACCTGCGCGATCGCGCCCAGGCGGTGGTCCTGGCCTACGAGTCCGGCCTGGTGACGCCGGGTCAGTGAGCGGCCCGGCCCCGGCCGGTCCCGTTCCCCTCCTGCTACCCGGGTAGTACCCGGGAGTTGGCCCCGCGGAGTGACGTCCGCGGGGCCGCCGCGTTTCTACCTTCCTCTCCGTCGACACCCGACGGACAAGGGAGAACACGCACATGCGGCAGCCTCGCACCGAGCACCGACCCCGGCCCCGGCGCTTCGCCCGCACGGTCGCCGCCGCCGCGGTCGCCCTGGCCGCCGTACTGGGCGCCGGGGGCTGGGCCTGCGACACCCAGCACCCGGTCACCGGCCCACCGCCCGGCACCGCCGGCTGGGTCGCCGACACCACCCTCGGCCTCCGGCTGCCCGACCCGGCCACCGCCTCCCCCGCCGCGGTGGCCGCCTTCTTCGCCGAACTGCCGACCGCCCGTCAGGACGCGCTGGCCGTCCGCCACCCGCTTGTGGTCGGCAACCTCGACGGCGCCCCCGTCGGCCTCCGCTACCGGGCCAACGCCCTGGCCCTGGCCGAGGAGCGCGGCCGCGAACTCGCCCGCGCCGCCGACCCGGCGCTCACCCCTCAGGACCGCAGCACCGCCCGCGAACGCGCCGAGCGCTACCGCACCCTGCTGGACGGCGACCGGCGGATCCTCGCCTTCGACCCGCGCGGACGCGGCCAGGTCGCCGAAGTCCTCGGCGACCTGGCCACCGCACCCCGGACGGCCGTCGTCGTGCCCGGCTCGGACATCGACCTGCGGAGCTTCGACCGGCCCACCGACCCGTACGGCACCCCGGCCGGGATGGCCCGCGCCCTGTACGAGGCCACCGGCCGGCAGACCGCCGTGATCGCCTGGGCCGGCTACACCACTCCGGTCGGCCTCGGCCCGGACGCCGCCACCGAGACCCTCGCCCGGGCCGGCGCCCGGCGGCTCACCCGGCTGCTGGACGGGCTCGCCGTCACCACCCGGCCGGCCGCGCCCGCCACGGTGTTCTGCCACAGCTACGGCTCGGTGGTCTGCGGCCTGGCCCGCCCCGGGCCGGAGCAGGCCGCCGCCCTGGTGGTGCTCGGCTCCCCCGGCATGGGCGTCGGCTCGGCCGCCGACCTCGACCCCCGGGTGCCGCTCTGGGCCACCCGGCGCAACGGCTCCGACTGGATCGGCGACGTGCCCAACGTCTCGCTCCTCGGCCTCGGCCACGGCGCCGATCCGACCGGTCCCGCGTTCGGCGCCCGCCCGCTGCCCGCCACCGGATCCCACGGCCACACCGGCTACTTCACCCCGGGCACCGCCTCGCTCGCCGCCTACGCCGCCCTCGCGCTCGGCCGCTGAGCCCCACCACCTCCCGAGGAGCAACGCCATGCCCCACCCGCTGACCGCCCTGCGCCGCGCCGCGCACCAGGTCGACACCCGCACCCCCGAGACCCGCGACCGCGCCCTGGACGGGCTGCGCGCCCTCGCCCTGCTCGCCGTCCCCGTCGGCCACTGGCTGCTCGGCGGCTTCACCCTCTCCGCCGACGGCGCCCTGCACAACGCCAGCCCGCTCGGCTCGCTCGGCTTCCTCGCCCCGGCCAGCTGGGTGCTCCAGATGCTCGGGGTGTTCTTCCTGGTCGGTGGCCACTCCTCGGTCCGCTCGCTGGAGCGGGCCCGCGCCCGCGGGGTCGGCCACGCCGGCTGGCTGCGGGCCCGCTCGGTGCGGCTGCTGCGCCCGGTCCTCGGGGTGGCGGCCGTCTGGGCGCTGCTGATCCCGGTGCTGGGCCGACTCGGCGTCCCCGGCGACACCGTCCGGACCGGCTCGGTGCTGGTGGTGCAGCCGCTCTGGTACATCGGCGTCTACCTGGGGCTGACCGCGCTGACCCCGCTCTGCGTAACCGCCGCCCGGCGGCTGCGCGGCTGGTCGGCGGGCGTCCTGGCGGCCGTGGTCGCGGTGGTCGACCTGCTGCGCTACGGCCCGTGGGCGGACGCGGTGCCGTCCTGGGTCGGGCTGCTGAACATCCTGCCGGGCTGGCTCTTCGGCTATCAGCTGGGCGTGCTCTGGGCCCACGGGCGGCTCGGCCGTCCGGCCGCGCGCCTGCTGCTGCTCGGCGGCGCCGCGCTGTTCACCGCGCTGCTGCTGGTCTTCCACTACCCCGCCAGCATGGTCGGCGTGCCCGGCGCCGGGCGGACCAACTCGCACCCGCCGTCCCTGCTGGTCCTGGCGCTGGCGGCGGTGCAGATCGGCGCCGCGGTGCTGCTGCGCGAGCGGCTCGGCCGGCTGCTGCGCCGCCCGATGCTCTGGCTGCCGGTGGTGGCGGTCAACCTCTCGGCGATGACGATCTTCTGCTGGCACCAGAGCGCGATGCTGGCCGTCGCGGTACCGGGCGCGGCCGTCCTCGGCACCGTGCCCGGCCTGACCGGCGCCCCGGACTCGCTGGCCTGGGCGGCCGCCCGGGTGGCGCTGCTACCGCTGTTCGGCGCCGTCCTGGTCGCGATCGGGTGGTTCACCCGCCGCTTCGACGGCCCCTGGACGGCGTTCTCCCGCCCCTGGAAGACGGTGGCCGGCGCCGCCGCGGCGCTGTTCGCCGCGTACGCGCTGGGCGTGGTGTGAGCCGGTCGGCGCAGCCGGGGAACTGACGGGGCGTGAGCCGCACACGGGGGCCCACGCCCCGTCCGTCGGCGACACGCACCCGGCCGGGGATGGATCCGCATGCGAACCGACACGCACTGTGATGTCCTGTGGCGGTCGGCGACGGTCGGTCTTCCCCGCCCGCCCACGGCCGGGCCGTCCGCACCCGCCGGCTTCTCCCCCACACCCCCTTCCGAGGAGTCCCATGTCCCTGTCCCGACCACGGCCGAGATCCGGCCGCCGGCTCGCCTCCGTCGCCACCGCCGTCGTCTGCGCGCTGACCACCGGCACCGTCCTGACCGCCGCCACCCCCGCCGTCGCCCTGGTCCTCGCCCACGGCGGCGGCCACGACGAGGCCGCGGTCCCGGCCGACACCGCCCCGCACATCACCGCGCCCCGGGTGCTGGCCGAGATGCGCGACGACGAGGTCGCCGCGCTCGGCCCGGAGCACGCCGAGGAGCACGCCCGGATGCGCGCGGCCGTCCGCGGCGTCGGCGACTACCCGCAGACCACCCGGACCAACCGGCTGAAGGCGCTGACGGACTCCCAGACCGCCGCCAACGCCGGCTTCGACCCGGCGACCTTCGGCGCGTTCAAGGCGTACTTCCCCTCCCCCGACTTCGGCGACCACATCGCCCTGCTGCCGACCGGCAAGGTGCTGCTGTTCTCCTTCGAACGGATCGAGACCAACCCGGAGAAGGAGCCGGCCCCCACCCAGACCATCGGCCGGGAGAACGCCGGCCGGGCCTTCCTCTGGGACCCGGCCAAGGGCACCGGCACCGCCGCCTTCAAGCAGGTCACGCCGCCGGTCGTCGACATGCCGGACGGCCTCGGCCAGGAGCGCCCGGCGCCGTTCTTCTGCGCCGGGCACTCCTACCTGCCCAACGGCATGCTGGGCGTCTTCGGCGGCAACCTGGGCGGCAACGGCGGCACCGGCGCCAAGCTCTCGCTGATCTTCGACCCGTGGACCGAGGCCTGGACCCGCAACCCCGACATGTCGGTCGGCCGCTGGTACCCCTCGGTGGTCACCGGCGCCGACGGCCGGCAGCTGATCATGTCCGGCCAGTCCGAGCTCGGCTGGGGCACCCCGACCCCGGTCGTCGAGCGCTTCCCCGCCAAGGGCCACCCGGTGCCGCACCTGAAGACCGAGACGCCGAGGAACACCCCGGTGGACCGGTTCAAGGCGGACGCGCCGTTCACCCTGGACTACCCGCACCTGTTCTCGCTCAACGACGGCAACATCTACGGCTTCGGCCGCCAGGCCGCCGAGCAGTGGAAGTTCGACCCGGTCAACGAGACCCGCAGCGACCTGACCGCCCGCCCGGACGGCCGCAAGCGCAACTACGGCTCGGCCGTCATGCTGCCCGGCGGCGTCAACGGCCCGGACTCCGCGCTCGTCCTCGGCGGGGACCGCGACAACCCGAGCACCCTGCGCTTCTCCAACGGCAGTTGGACCGCCGAGAAGTCCCGCGCCTTCGGCCGCACCCAGGACGACACCATCCTGCTGCCCGACGGCAAGCTGATGACCGTCAACGGCGCCTACGACATCCGGGACTACGGCAACGGCCCCTACAACCCGAACGCCGACCTCAAGTACCGCCAGGTCGAACTCCGCGACGACCAGGGCAACTGGAAGCTCGGCCCGGTCCAGCGGCTGCCGCGCGGCTACCACTCCAACGCCGTCGTGCTGCCCGACGGACGGGTCATGGTGACCGGCGACGAGCTGCAGCAGATCGCCAACAACCCGGACATCGACGGCACGGTGAGCGGCATCCCCGGCACGACCGGACCCGTCACCATGAACGGCACCATCGAGATCTACGAGCCCGCCTACCTGCACCAGGCCGACCGCCCCTCGCTCGACCGGGGGCCCACCTCCCCGGTCGGCTACGACAAGAAGTTCCTGGTCACCACCTCGACCCCGGAACGGGCCGCCAAGGCCGTCCTGCTGGCGCCGACCACCGCCACCCACTCGGTCAACACCAGCCAGCGCCAGATCGAACTGCGGCTCAGCAGCCGGGCCGGAAACCGGCTGGAGTTCCAGGCGCCGCCGGACGCCAAGGCCGCGCCCCCCGGCTGGTACATGCTCTTCCTGCTCAACGACAAGGGCGTGCCCAGCGTCGCGCAGTGGGTGCAGCTCGGCTCCCCGGCCTGATCCCGGCCTCCCCCACCCACCCCACGGAGGAACCCCATGGCAACGGATCTGAGACTGCGCCGGAGCGAGGAGATCCAGGGCGACATCGTCGCCGGCTTCAAGAAGGACAACGTCACCCTGCTGTTCCTGAAGTTCGAGGACGCCGCCAGGGCCCGCGACTGGCTGCGCGCGGTCGCCCCGCAGATCGCCACCACCCGGCAGGTCGCCGAGTTCAACGCGGCGTTCAGCGAGGCCCGCAAGAGCTCGGGCGGCGACGACCCCAAGACCCTCAAGGCCACCTGGCTGGGCCTCAGCCTCACCTACGAGGGCATGCGCCAGCTCTCCGCCACCGACCCGTTCGAACAGGCCCCGCCGGTCGGCAGCGGCCTGGAGGCGTTCAAGGAGGGCTCGGCCAAGCGGGCCGGCGCGCTCGGTGACACCGGCGACAACTCCCCGGAGAACTGGCTCTTCGGCAACGGCAGGAACCAGCAGGTGCACGCCGTGCTGACGATCGCCTCGGACACCGAGCAGGACCTCGCCGCCACCGTCACCGCCCAGCGCGAGGCGGCCGCCGAGGCGAAGATCGTCACCATCTTCCAGCAGAACGCCAAGACCCTGCTCGGCAGCCGCCGCGGCAAGGAGCACTTCGGCTTCAAGGACGGCATCAGCGAGCCCGGCGTCCGCTTCTTCGACCCGCCGAACCCGGCGAACGAGGAGGAGGTCGAGGGCCACCCGGGCACCCGGATCATTCCGGCCGGCGAGTTCGTCGTCGGCGAGCAGCCCGCCCCCGGCAGCTTCACCGACTTCCCCGCGTGGGCCCGCGACGGCTCCTTCCAGGTCGTCCGCCGGCTCTCCCAGGACGTCCCCGGCTGGTGGTCGCAGGTCTCGGTCAAGCTGAAGGAGCTCAAGCAGGCCAAGGCCGTCCCGGACACCGCCACCGCCGAGTGGCTGGCCGCCCGGCTGGTCGGCCGCTGGCGCTCCGGGGCGCCGGTCTGCAAGCACCAGGACCGCGACGTCCCGAACGACCCGAAGGCGTCCTCGGACAACGACTTCGACTTCCGGGACGACCTGGAGGGCCTGGTCACCCCGCTCTTCTCGCACCTGCGCAAGTCCAGCCCGCGGGCCGGGCTGCAGGCCCCCGACCCGAGCCGGCCGCCGTTCGACGCCAAGGAGCTCGACGGCCGGCGGATCATGCGGCGCGGCGCGCCCTACGGGTTCCCGTTCGACCCGGCCTCCGAGGGCCCCGGCGGGCCCGACGACCCGCGCGGCCTGCTCTTCGTCTGCTACCAGGCCGACATCGCCCGGCAGTTCGAGTTCATCCAGGCCGACTGGATCGACCAGCCGGACTTCCCGCCCGGCCGCAACCCCGTCCCCGGCAAGGACCCGGTGATCACCGAGGCCGACGACGTCGACTTCGAGAGCCGCGGCCCGGACGGCGCGATCAAGCACACCCCGCTGCACTTCCAGCAGTTCGTGCAGACCCAGGGCTCGGTGTACGCCTTCGCGCCGTCCATCAGCACCCTCAAGGCGCTCGCCGAGGGGCGACTCACCGGGCAGTCGCAGGGCCGGCAGGGCGGCCAGACCTCCTCGCGGCAGGACAGGGGCTACCCGTGCGACGACTTCGTCGCCGTCCCGGACCAGTGGCGCAAGGGCGGCCGGAGCCAGTTCTGGGCGTTCCACGGCCCGCAGTGCCGCCGGATCGCGGTCGAGGACGGCGCCGCGCACACCGACCACCCGGTCGAGCGCGACGCCGCGCTGACCACCTGGCCCTGCCTGCGGGGGGTCGAGCGGATCGACTGCGTCCTGCCGATGGCCGATCTGCAGAACCCGGCCGGCAAGAGCTGGTACTGGGTGTTCCACACCACCGGCGGCCGGCAGCAGTACCGGTCCGTCTCGATCACCTGCGGCGGCGGGACGCACACCGACGCCCTGGAGCGCCCGGACCGCGGCCTCTCGGCCTGGAACTCGCTCGTCGGCGTCGAGCGGATGGACTGCTTCCTCCCGGTGCCCGACCAGCAGCGGGTCGGCGGCAAGAGCTGGTACTGGGCGTTCCACACCACCGGCGGCCGCCAGCGGTACCGGCTGATCTCGGTGGCGGACGGCGCCGCGCACACCGACGTCTGCGAGCGCACCGACCGTGAACTCTCGCGGTGGAGTTCGCTGGACGGCATCACCGAGGTGGACTGCTTCCTGCCGGTGCCCGACGTCCAGCGGGTCGGCGGCCGCAGCGAGTACTGGGTGTTCCACGGCGAGAACTACCGCAAGATCTCGGTGGCCGACGGCAGCGGCCACCCGGACCGCAAGATCGCCGACGACCGCTCGTGCGACGGCTGGACCTCCCTGGTCTGAGCCGGTCACCGCGCCCCCGCCCGTGACGCGTGCCGGGGGCGCGGTGTCGGTCCACTGCCCTACGCTGCCGCCATGGTGACGTTCGATGAGTTCCGCGCGATGGCGCTCGCCCTGCCGGAGGCCGTGCAGCAGCCGACCTGGGAGATCGAGACCCTGCGGGTCCGCACGAAGATCTTCGCGATGGGCTCGCCGGACGGCACCGGCGTCAGCGTCAAGGCCTCCCCGGAGGACCAGAGCGAGCTGCTCGCCGCCGCGCCCGAGGTGTTCTCCTACCCCCCGTACGTCGGGCGGCACGGCTGGGTCGGTGTCCGGCTCGACCTGGTCGACCCGGAGGAGCTGCGCGAGCTGCTCACCGAGGCCTGGCGCCGCACCGCTCCCAAGCGCATGGTCAGGGAGTTCGACGCGGCGCAGGACCGGTGACGCCGAAAGGACACCGCCGGTTCATGTGATCCATCCCACAGTTTGAGCGGGCCCGACACCGCGCCACGCCCCCTACGCTTACCCAGGGAAGTTGGCAGTCGTACCACCTCCGGGCCCCGCCCGCAGAACGGTCACGGGCCCCTAGGGAGTTGACGCGATGCGCCGTCGGCGGTGGAAGCGTGTACTGATCGGTGCCTTCGCCGGATGCGCCGTGCTGGCCGACGCCGGCGCCGCCGCGGCCCAGGCCGCCGCGTCCACCGAGCAGTTGGCGATCTCCACTCCCCCGGCCGGCAGCGCCGCCTGGGTCGAGGACCACTCCTTCGACCGCACCCTGCCCGATCCGGCCCTCACCACGCCGGCCGCCGCCGCCGACTTCTTCGCCTCGCTGGCGCCCACCGAGCTGGACCGGCTGATCCAGGACTACCCGCTGGTCGTCGGCAACTTCGACGGCGCCCCGGTCGAGCTGCGCTACCGCGCCAACCGGATCGCCCTCACCGCCGAGCGGGACCGCGCCCGGGCCCGCGCCGCCGACCGGACCCTCGACTCCGACCTGCGCGCGCTCGCCGTCTCCCGCGCCAACGACGTCGAGCACCTGCTCGCCCCCGAGCGCCAGGTGCTCGCCTTCGACCCGCGCGGCCGCGGCCTGGTCAGCGAGGTCTGGGGGGACCTCACCGACGCCGACCGGATCTCCGTCCTCGTGCCCGGCTCCGACGCCGACCTCGGCCACTTCGACCAGGCCGCCGACCCGCTGCGCTCCCCCGCCGGGATGGCCCGCGCGCTGTACGCCGAGGAGCGGCGGCAGTCGCCCGGCACCCGGACCGCGGTGATCGCCTGGACCGGCTACGTCACGCCCTCCGGCCTCGGCCCGGACGCCGTCACCTCCCGGCTCGCCGACGTCGGCGCGCCCCGGCTGGAGCGGCTGCTCGCCGGCCTCAAGGAGACCACCCGGCCCGACGCGCCGCCGTCGCTGCTCTGCCACTCCTACGGCTCGGTGGTCTGCGGCACCGCCGCCCCCGAGATCCCCCGGGCGGCCGCCTCGCCGTCCGACACCTCCGGGATCACCGACCTGATGGTGTTCGGCAGCCCGGGCATGGGCGTGCAGAGCACCTCCGAACTGGGCGCCGGCGTACACGTCTGGGCCACCCGCAACGGCAGCGACTGGATCGGCAACGTGCCGTACCTGGAGGTCGGCGGGCTCGGCCACGGCGCCGACCCGACCTCGGCCGAGTTCGGCGCCGAGCAGATCTCCTCGGCCCGCTCCTCCGGCCACAACGGCTACTTCACCGAGGGCACCGACAGCCTGCACAACTTCGCGGCCATCTCGCTCGGCCACTACGAGGACGTGGTCCGGCCCGCTCCCGAGGCCTGACGGCCGCTCGGCCCCACCCCGGTCACTCCTGGTAGAGCCGGACCGCCTCGACGGCGGCCCGGGCCAGCTCCCGCCGGGCGGCCGGCGGCGCGAGCACCTCGGCGTCCGGCCCGAAGGAGAGCAGCGCGCGGACGGCCGGCAGCGCCGGGAAGCCCATCGCCAGCTCGACCCACTCGTCCGGGGCGCCCGCGCCCGACTCCGGCGGCGGCGCGGTGAGCCGGCTGCCGTGGATCCGGACGAACAGGTCCAGCCGCCCGCGCCGCACCCGGACCTTCACCAGCACCTCCTTCGGCAGCCGCTCCACCTGCTCGCGCAGCACCGCCCACACCTCGCCGAGCCCCAGCCCCGGGCGCCGGCGCACCGGCTCCTCGGTGGCCTCGGCCGCCAGCACCCGGTCGGCCCGGAACAGCCGGGGCTCACCGCGCAGATCGGCCACCAGGTACCAGACGGCGGCCTTGCTCACCAGGCCGTAGGGGTCGACGGTGTACTCGGCCGGGGCCGGCGCGCCGCTGTGCCGGTAGCGCAGCCGCAGCCGGCGGTCGGCGAAGACGGCGTACTGCAGCTCGCCGAGGTCGGGCCCGGCGGGTGCGCCGGCCTGGAGCCAGCGGGCCGGGTCCACCAGGATCCGCTCGCTGATCCGCTCGGCGGCCGGGCGGTGCGGGGCGGGCAGCGCGGCCATCACCTTGCGCAGCGCGGAGCCGAGCGCGCCGTCCAGCCCGAGATCGCTGTGCGCGCCCTGGGCGGAGAGCACGAACAGCGCCCGGGCCTCGTCGGCGGTCAGGCCGCTGACGTCGGTGCGGTACCCGGGCAGCAGGGCGATCCCGCCGTGCCGGCCCCGCTCGGTGTACACCGGGACGCCGGCCGACGAGAGCGCCTCGACGTCGCGGTAGATGGTGCGGACCGACACCTCCAGGCGCTCGGCCAGTTCGGTGGCGGACACCAGGCCGCGGGTCTGGAGCAACAGCAGGATCGAGAGCAGGCGGTCGGCCTTCATGGCACGAGGGTTCCAGAAACCCTGACGGCGGTTGTCAGGTTTTACCGGGAGATTGCCTCCCGAGAGCCGAAACCCCTTCCACTCGACGGAGCCGATCACCGATGGACACCACCCAGGACCCCCGCCCGCAGTACCTGCTCGCGCTCGGCCAGCTGGAGAAGCTGATCGCCGAGGTGACCCCGGAGGCGCTGGACCGCCCCACCCCGTGCCCCGAGTACGACCTGCGACAGCTGCTCAGCCACGTGGTCGGCGGCGTGCACCGGCTCGCCTACATCGGCGAGGGCGGCCGGGCGGAGGACGTCGTGGCGGCCACCGGCGAGCTGGCCGACGACGCCTGGCCGGCCGCCCTCGACCGGGCCCGCGCCCGGGCCGTCGCCGCCTGGGCGGACGACGCGAAGCTGGACCGCCCCGCCGTCGCCCCCTGGGGCGAGGTGCCCGGCCGGGCCGCGCTGGGCGGCTACGTGATGGAGACGGTCACGCACTCCTGGGACATCGCCCGAGCGCTCGGCAGCCGGCTCGCCCTGGACGAGCGGTTGGCGCTGACCGCGCTGGCGGTCGCCGAGGCCGTGCTGTCACCCGAGTACCGCGGCGGCCCGGTGCCGTTCGCCGCCGTGCAGCCCGTGCCGGACGGCGCCGACACCTACACCCGGCTGGCCGCCTGGACGGGCCGCGCGGTCTGAACCCCCGCACCGGGCGGGCGGTTCGCGGCCGGTGCGGGCAGGGGCGGATCAGGCGCTCCGCTTCCTCCCCCGCGGGCCGTCCGCCGGGTCCGGGGCGTCCTCGGGGGCGCCGCGGTCGGCGATCATTCCGGCGTACAGGTCGATCTTGTAGTCGATGACGGCGAGGGTGGCGTGCAGGTCGGCGATCCGCTGCCGGACCTCCTCGCGGTGGGCGAGCAGCAGCCCGCGCCGGTCCTCCAGGGTCCGCTCGCCGCGGCGGGCCAGCTCCACGTACCGGAGCATGTCGGCGACCGTCATGCCGGTCAGCCGGAGCCGGCCGAGGAAGGCCAGCCGGTGCAGGTCGGCGTCGCAGTAGCGGCGCTGGCCGGAGGCGGAGCGGTCGACCGGGTCGAGCAGGCCGATCCGCTCGTACCAGCGCAGGGTGTGGGCGGTCAGTCCGCTGGCCGCCGCCACCTCGCTGATCGTGTGCCGAGGAGTCCGGTTCGGCTCGCCGACCGGTGTGCTGAACACCTCGGAGCAGGTCCGCAGGTCGACGGCGACCGGTGCGAGTGTGGCCATGATCGGTACCCCCAGTGGTGAACGATGACGACGACGCTAGTGAGTTGGAGTGCACTCCAGGCAAGCCTGCCACCCGGGTGACCCGGCACCCGCCGTCGGCCGCCCGTTAGAGTCGGCGCCATGGAGAGCTTGCGGATGATCGAGACCTGGCCGGTGCCCAACGCCGCGGCGGCGGTGGTGCGGGGCGCGGACGGCGCGGTCCTGGGCGGGCACGGCCCGCGGCAGCACCTGTTCCCGCTCGCGTCGGTGACCAAGCTGCTCACCTCGTACGCGGTGCTGGTCGCGGTCGAGGAGGGCGTCTTCGAGCTGGACGACCCGGCCGGGCCGGCCGGCTCGACCGTCCGCCACCTGCTGGCGCACACCTCCGGGCTGGCCTTCGACGAGCACCGGGTGATGGCCGCGCCGGGCAACCGCCGGCTCTACTCCAACGCCGGGTTCGACGTCCTGGCGCGGACCCTCCAGGAGGCCTCGGGCATCGAGTTCGGCCGCTACGCCGCCGAGGCCGTGTTCGAACCGCTCGGGATGCACTCCACGCTGATCAACACCGCGCACAAGTCCCCGGCCGGCGCCGGCGGCCTCTCCACGGTGGCGGACCTCTCGCTGTTCGCGGCCGAGCTGCAGTCGCCCAAGCTGCTGGACCCGTCCACCCTGCGCGCGGCCACCCGCGAGGTCGCCTTCCCCGGGACGAGCGGCGTGCTGCCCGGCTTCGGCCACCGCCGGCCGAACGACTGGGGCCTCGGCTTCGAGATCCGGGACGGCAAGGCGCCGCACTGGACGGGCACCGCCAACTCCCCCGCCACCTTCGGCCACTTCGGCCAGTCCGGCACCTTCCTCTGGGTGGACCCGGAAGCCGGCGTGGCCTGCGTCGCGCTCACCGACCGGGACTTCGGGCCGTGGGCCGCCGAGGTCTGGCCGGCGCTCGGCGACGCGGTGCTGGCCGAGCTGCGCGGCTGAGCCCGGCGGGCCCGGTCGGCGGCGCGCCGACCGGGCCGCCCTCAGCCGTACGAGACCGGCGAGTGCATCTCCCAGAGCAGCAGGACGGCGCCGTCCTGGCCCGCCGTCGGGTCGGCGAAGGCCTCGCCGGTGATCCGCACGCTGTCGCCGGGCACCATCGAGCGGCCGCCGCCCTGCGGTCCGGGTACCGTCCTGAAGCCCAGCGAGCCGGCCGTCAGATGGGCGTACCGCCAGGCGGCGGGCGGGAGCGCGGGCAGCGGCTGCCAGGGGTCGGCGGTCACCAGCCAGAGCGCGGCGTCGCGGCGGCGCAGCCGCAGGGCGTCCGTCCCGGCGTCCCGCGCCAGCCCGGAGGCGAGCAGCGTCAACCCGCCGTCCGCCGGTTCCACCCGGCGCAGCCCGTACGCCGGCGGCGCGTCGAAGACGTCCGGCTGGAGCCACATCTGGACGAAGCGGACCGGCCCGTCGGCGCCGCCGACGTTGCGCTCGGTGTGGCTGACGCCGGAGCCCGCGCCGAGGTACTGGAGCATCCCGGGGCGGACCACCCCGCTGTGGCCCCGGGAGTCCCGGTGGGCCAGCGCGCCCTCCAGGACCCAGGTGAGGATCTCGGTGTCCCGGTGCTTGTGCTCCTCGAACCCCGCCCCGGGGGCGAGCAGTTCCTCGTTGCAGGCGAGCAGCGCGCCGAAGTGCGTGTTCTTCGGGTCGTAGTGGCCCGAGAAGGAGAACGCGTGTCTGGTCTCGATGCCCTCGGCCGGGGTGGAGCGGTAGCGCTCGGCGGTGCGGCGCAGGTCGGCGCGGGGGCGGGCGGGGGCGTCGGTCACGGGCTTCACCGTAGCGTGGTCCGCGGCCGGTTCGCGGGCACCGCGGCCCCGGCGGCGGCGCTCCCCGGCGGGCCCGGTGGCCGGGGCGGGGCCGGCGCGCGACGCCCGCCGTCGTGCCGCTCCGCCGGGGGCTGTGCACGAGCAGTCACTCCGGTGAGGCAGTCTTGTCCTTGTGCCAGCCGCCTCCGCGAACTCCAAGAACGATCCGACCGCCAAGCCCGACAAGAACGGGAAGAGCCCGACGCCCGGCTCCGGGCGGGACCGGCCCGGGCGGGCGGCGCCACGCCTGACCGCGCAGGAGCGCAGACTCGCGGCCGACCGGGCCGAACGGCGGGTCGCGACGCTGAAGCGGCTGGAGAAGTCCTCGGGCAAGCTGGCCACCGCCGCGATCGCGCGGATGGACGACCAGCTCGGCTGGTACCGGCGGATGCCCCCGGAGCACCGCTCCTGGATCGGCCTGGTCGCCCAGGCCGGCATCGCCGCCTTCACCGAGTGGTACCGCCACCCCGACGCCCCGCAGGCGATCTCCACCGACGTCTTCGGCACCGCGCCGCGCGAGCTGACCCGGGCGATCACGCTGCGCCAGACCGTCGAGCTGATCCGCACCACCATCGAGGTGATGGAGGAGGCCATCGAGGAGGTGGCCTCGCCCGGCGACGAGGCGGACATGCGCGAGTCCGTCCTGGTCTACGCCCGGGAGATCGCCTTCGCGACCGCCCAGGTGTACGCCCAGGCCGCCGAGGCTCGCGGGGCCTGGGACGCCCGGCTGGAGGCGCTGGTCGTCAACTCGCTGCTGTCCGGCGACGCGGACGAGGGCGTGCTGTCGCGGGCCGCCGCGCTCGGCTGGGGCCAGCCGAGCCAGGTCCGGGTGGTCATGGGCAGCGCGCCGGACGGCGACAGCGAGCTGGTGGTCGAGGCGATCCGCCGGGCCGCCCGCTACGCCAAGCTGCACGTCCTGACCGGGGTGCTGGGCAAGCGCCTGGTGGTGGTGGTCGGTGGCGAGAAGGAGCCGGTGCACGCGGCCCGGGCGCTGATCGGCCAGTTCGCGCCGGGGCCGGTGGTGGTCGGTCCGACCGTGCCCGACCTGCTGTCGGCGACCCGCTCGGCGCACGCCGCCGCGGCCGGCCTGCGGGCCTGCGCCGCCTGGCCCGACGCCCCGCGCCCGGCCCTGGCCGACGACCTGCTGCCCGAACGGGCGCTCGCCGGCGACCAGGCGGCGCGCCGTCAGCTGGTGGAGGAGATCTACACACCGCTCGACGAGGCCGGTTCGGCACTGCTGGAGACCTTGAGTGTCTACCTGGAGCAGGCCTCCTCCCTGGAGGGAGCCGCCCGGATGCTCTTCGTTCACCCCAACACGGTGCGCTACCGGCTCCGACGTGTGACAGACGTCACGGGCTACGCTCCCTCCGACGTACGTTCGGCCTTCACGCTGCGTATCGCACTGGCGCTGGGCCGACTCGCCGCAGCCGGGGAGCAGAGTTGACCCCGATGTAGGGAACTGACAATCCCGGATGCTTTTCTTCGTTACCGTCGCCTACCCGCCCCCGGGCGCCTGGCGAGAGAGGGTTGAACCGTGCTCGTAATCGTCGCCCCTGGACAGGGTGCCCAGTCCCCCGGTTTCCTCAGCCCCTGGCTGGAGCTCGACGGCGTCGCCGACCGCCTGCGCGGCTGGTCGGAGGTCGCCGGGCTCGACCTGGTGCACGCCGGCACAGAGGCGTCCGCCGAGGAGATCAAGGACACCGCCGTCGCCCAGCCGCTGCTGGTCGCGGCCGGTCTGGTGACCGCCCGCGCGCTGTTCCCGGACGAGGACCGCGCCCGTGCGCTGGTCGGTGCCGTGGCCGGTCACAGCGTCGGTGAGATCACCGCCGCCGCCGGCGCCGGGGTGCTGTCCGCCCACGACGCGCTGACCTTCGTCCGCGAACGCAGTCTGGCGATGGCCGAGGCCGCCGCCGCCACCGAGACCGGCATGCTCGCCGTGCTCGGCGGCGACCCCGAGGTCGTCGCCGCCAAGCTGGCGGAGCACGGCCTGACCCCGGCCAACAACAACGGCGGGGGCCAGATCGTCGCGGCCGGCACGCTGGCCCAGCTGGAGGCCCTGAAGGCCGACCCGCCGCCGGTCTCCCGGCTGATCGGGCTCAAGGTCGCCGGCGCGTTCCACACCGAGCACATGGCGCCCGGTGTCGAGCGGCTGGCGAAGCTCGCCCCGACCCTGACGGTCGCGAACCCGGAGGTCACCTACGTGTCCAACCGGGACGGCGAGGTCGTGACGGACGGCACCGAGGTGCTGGACCGGCTGGTCTCGCAGGTCTCCAACCCGGTCCGCTGGGACCTCTGCATGGAGACCCTGCAGCGGCTGGGCGCGACCGCGGTCATCGAGCTCGCGCCTGCGGGTACCCTCACCGGACTGGTCAAGCGCAACCTCAAGGGTGTGGCGACGCTTGCCCTCAAGACCCCCGCCGATCTGGACAAGGCCCGTGACCTCGTCGCGGAGCACGGCGGTCAGGATCAGGAGAACAAGGCATGAGCCAGCCCCAGATCAAGCCCGTCACCGGTGCCCGCTACTCGCGCATCCACGGCGTCGGCGGCTACCGCCCGGTCCGGGTGATCCCCAACTCCGAGGTCCTGAACTGGATCGACTCCTCGGACGAGTGGATCCGCACCCGCAGCGGGATCGCCGAGCGGCGCTGGGCCGGCCCGGAGGAGACCGTCGCCGAGATGTCGGTGCAGGCCGCCGGCAAGGCCATCGCGCAGGCCGGGATCAGCCCGGAGCAGATCGGCGGCGTGATCGTCGCCACCGTCTCGCACCTCAAGCAGACCCCCGCGATCGCCACCGAGATCGCCGAGCGGCTGGGCTGCGGCACCGCCCCGGCCTTCGACATCTCGGCCGCCTGCGCCGGCTTCGGCTACGGCCTGGGCCTGGCCGACGGCATGATCCGCGGCGGCAGCGCCGGGTACGTACTGGTGATCGGCGTGGAGCGGCTCAGCGACCTGACCGACCAGTCGGACCGCTCGACCGCCTTCATCTTCGGTGACGGCGCCGGTGCCGCGATCGTCGGCCCGTCCGACACGCCCGGTATCGGCAAGGTCATCTGGGGCTCGGACGGCTCCCAGAAGGACGTCATCTCGCAGACCCAGGCCTGGGACACCGCCTTCGCCAAGGAGGACGCCGTCAACGGCGCCGGCGAGGAGATCAAGTGGCCGGCCCTGCGCATGGAGGGCCAGTCGGTCTTCCGCTGGGCGGTCTGGGAGATGGCCAAGGTGGCCCAGCAGGCGCTCGACGCCGCCGGGATCACCACCGACCAGCTGGGCGCGTTCATCCCCCACCAGGCCAACATGCGCATCACCGATGCCATGATCAAGGCGCTGAAGCTGCCCGAATCGGTGCCCGTCGCACGCGACATCACCGAGACCGGCAACACCTCCGCGGCCTCCATCCCGCTGGCGATGGAACGCATGCTGGAAAGCGGTGAGGCCCGCAGCGGGGACCTCGCGCTGATCATCGGGTTCGGGGCGGGTCTGGTCTACGCGGCAGCAGTCGTTACGCTCCCCTAGGCAACTTTCGCCCCAACCCATCCACAAGCCTGCGTCCGTCCGCCGGGCGGCGCATTCAACACCGAAGAGGAGCAGCCAGTATGGCTACCAAGGACGAGGTCCTGGAAGGTCTCGCTGAGATCGTCAACGAGATCGCCGGCATCCCGACCGAGGACGTCGAGGTCGACAAGTCCTTCACCGATGACCTGGACGTCGACTCGCTCTCCATGGTCGAGGTCGTCGTGGCCGCCGAGGAGCGCTTCGACGTGAAGATCCCGGACGACGAGGTCAAGAACCTGAAGACCGTCGGCGACGCGGTGGACTACATCCTCGCCAACGCCTGAGCGTTCGACTCGTTCGACGCCTGACGTCGGCCGCCTCCAGCAGGCGGCCGACACGCCGGCCGGGACGCCCCACCGGGCGCCCGGCCGGGCCATCCACGGCTCGCCGCCGCCCCCCGCACAAACGTGAGAGAAGAAGATCCAGTGACCGCTGAAAACCGTACCGTGGTCGTCACGGGTATCGGCGCCTTCACGCCGCTGGGCGGCGACGCCGCCACCACCTGGGAGAACCTGGTCGCCGGGCGCTCCGGAGTGGCTGCCCTGACCGAGGAGTGGGCCACCGAGCTGCCCGTCCGGATCGCCGCGCGCACCGCGGTCGAGCCGGGCGAGGTCCTCCCCCGTCCGCTGGCCCGCCGGCTGGACCGCTCGGCGCAGTTCGCGCTGATCGCGGCCCGCGAGGCGTGGGCCGACGCCGGCTACGAGACGCCGGCCACCGACGAGTCCTCCAAGCTCGCGCCGGAGCGCCTGGGCGCCGTGATCGCCTCGGGCATCGGCGGTGTCACCACCCTGCTCGACCAGTACGACGTGCTGAAGGACAAGGGCGCCCGCAAGGTCTCCCCGCACACCGTGCCGATGCTGATGCCGAACTCCCCGGCGGCCAACGTCGGCCTGGAGGTCGGCGCCCGGGCCGGTGTGCACACCCCCGTCTCCGCCTGCGCCTCCGGCGCCGAGGCGATCGGCTACGCGATCGAGATGATCCGCAGCGGCCGCGCCGACGTCGTGGTGGCCGGTGGTACCGAGGCCGCGATCCACCCGCTGCCGATCGCCGCGTTCGCCAACATGATGGCGATGTCCAAGAACAACGACGACCCCGAGGGCGCCTCCCGCCCGTACGACAAGGGCCGCGACGGCTTCGTGCTCGGCGAGGGCGCGGGCGTGGTCGTGCTGGAGTCGGTCGAGCACGCCGAGGCCCGCGGCGCCCGGATCTACTGCGAGGCGGTGGGTCAGGGCCTCTCCTCGGACGCCCACCACATCGCCCAGCCCGAGCCCACCGGTGCCGGTGTGGCCCGTGCGCTGGCCGACCTGTTCGAGCGCAACCCGCTCGACAAGGCCGAGATCGTGCACGTCAACGCGCACGCCACCTCGACCCCGCAGGGCGACACGGCCGAGCTGAAGGCGCTGCGCAAGGAGCTCGGCGAGCACCTCGACCACATCGCCGTCTCGGCGACCAAGTCGATGACCGGCCACCTGCTGGGCGGCGCCGGCGGCATCGAGACCGTCGCCACCGTACTGGCCCTGTACAACCGGATCGCCCCGCCGACCATCAACGTCGGCGAGCTGGACGACGACGTGGACGCGGACATCGTCCGGGACGAGCCGCGCAAGCTGCCCGAGGGCCGGATCGCCGCGCTGAACAACTCGTTCGGCTTCGGCGGCCACAACGTGGTGCTGGCCTTCCGCACCGTCTGAGGCCCGCTCCGACGCCCATGACGAAGGGGCCGGCGCTCGTGACGAGCGCCGGCCCCTTCGTCATGGTCCGGGCCGGACGGCTCCGGCCCGGACCACCTGGCTCGGACCATCTGGCTCAGAGCACCTGCCTCAGACCACCTGGTGCAGCCAGCGCACCGGGGCGCCCTCGCCGGCGTAGCGGAAGGGCTCCAGTTCGTCGTCCCAGGGCTTGCCGAGCAGCCGGGCGATCTCCGCCTCCAGGTCGGCCCCCTCGCTGCGGGCCCGCAGCAGGACGGCGCGGAGCCGGTCCTCGGGGATCAGGATGTCGCCGTGGATGCCCGTGACGGCGTGGAAGATGCCGAGCGCGGGTGTGCTGCTGTACCGCTCGCCCTCCGCCGTGGCGCAGGGCTCGCTGGTGACTTCGTACCGCATCAACTGCCAGCCGCGCAGCGCGGAGGCGAGCTTCGAGGCCGTACCGGTCTCTCCCTGCCAGGAGAGCTCGGCCCGCCAGTGCCCGGGCGCGGCCGGCTGGCGGATCCAGTCCAGACTCACCCGCACACCGAGCACCCCCGCGACGGCCCACTCGACGTGCGGGCACAGCGCGCGGGGCGCGGAGTGGACGTACAGGACTCCACGTGTCGTCACCGGGACCTCCAGGCTGTGGACGAGGGTCGCCTTCCCCAGCTGCCTCGCGTTCGCGCCTGTAGTTGATCCACAGTTACCCACGTTAGCCGACATTAAGCCACTAAATTGAGCAAAACGGACAGGCTTTCGCTCAATGCTAATCGAATCCCCAAGGAGGTCCACCCCTCGGTGGGATCTCTCCCCCGAACGGCCCCATCGTCAGGCGGGACCACCGTACCGCGCCGTCCCGCACCATGACTGACGCACTTTCGGATCGGGCCGGAATGCGGTAGTGCGGCCCGCTTCCCTGCGCCCGGTACGCAAACCGCCCCGCGCCCGGGGAGGGCGGCGGGGCGGTCGACGGGCCGATCCGGCGTCAGCCGTTCAGGCGGACCACCATCTTGCCGGTGTTGGCGCCGCGCAGCAGGTCCAGGAAGGCCTCCGCGGTGTTCTCGAAGCCGTCCACCACGGTCTGCTCCTCGCGCAGCTTCCCCTCCCGCAGCCAGCCGCCGACCTCGGCGACGAACTGCGGCTGGAGGGCCGCGTGGTCGCGCACCAGCATGCCCTCCAGGCGCAGCCGCTTGCCGATCGCCTGCGCCAGGTTGCGCGGGCCCGCCGGGGCGGTGGTGTCGTTGTACTGGGCGATCGCGCCGCAGAGCACCGCGCGGCCGTGCACGCCGAGCGCGCCGATCGCGGCCTCCAGGTGGTCGCCGCCGACGTTGTCGAAGTAGAGGTCGATGCCCTCCGGGGCGGCCTTGGCGAGCTGCTCGTGAACCGGGCCGTCCTTGTAGTTGAACGCGGCGTCGAAGCCGAAGTCCTCGACCAGCCGGGCGACCTTCTCCGCCGAGCCGGCCGAGCCGACCACCAGCGAGGCGCCCTTGAGCCGGGCGATCTGGCCGACGATCGAGCCCACCGCGCCGGCCGCGCCGGAGACGAAGACCCGGTCGCCCTCCTTGAGGCCGCCGACCGCGAGCAGGCCCGCGTAGGCGGTCAGACCGGTCATGCCGAGGACGCCGAGGTAGGTGGAGAGCGGTGCGGCGGCCGGGTCGACCTTCACCGCCTGCTCGGCGGGCAGGGTGGCGTACTCGCGCCAGCCCAGGCCGTGCAGCACGGCGTCGCCCGGGGCGAAGCCCTCGGCCGCGGAGGCGACCACGTAGCCGACCGCGCCGCCGTCCATCGGCGCGCCGAGCCGGAACGGCGGGGCGTAGGACTTCACGTCGTTCATCCGGCCGCGCATGTAGGGGTCGACCGAGAGGTAGGCGTTGCGCACCAGGATCTCGCCGGGGCCCGGGGTCCGGACCGGTGCCTCGACCAGGGCGAAGTCCGTCGGGACCGGCCAGCCCTGCGGGCGGGCGGCGAGGTGCCATTCGCGGGCGGTGGCGGGCGCTTCCTGCGTTGCCATCGGTGGTGCTCCTTGAGGTGTCTGGGTGGTCCCCCGGTGATGCCGCGCGACCTGAAAGGTTGAGCGACTGAAGTAACGATGGACATGAAAGGTTCAGGTTGTCAACTGTTCAGGTAGACTGTCACCCATGGACACCCAGCCGACCGGGGCCGCCACGCCGCAGCCCGACGAGATCACCCGTGAGGTCGTCGACCTGATGGCCAATCTGGTCGCGCTCTTCCACCGCGAGTACGAGGAGGCCGCCGCCGCCCGCTCGCTCACCGGCGCCCAGGCCAAGGTCCTCGCCCTGCTGCGGCGCGGACCGATGCCGATGCGCCACATCGCCCAGACGCTCAGCTGCGAGCCCTCCAACATCACCGGCATCGTCGACCGCCTGGAGTCGCGCGGCTTCGTGACCAGGGAGGCCGACCGGCAGGACCGCCGGGTCAAGCTCGTCGCCGCCACCGAGACCGGCTCCGCCGCGTCCGAAGAGCTGCGCGAGTCGCTGAACTTCGCCCGCGAACCGCTGGCCGCGCTCGGCCCGGACGAGCGGACGGCGCTGCGCGACCTGCTCCGCCGGATGCTGGCGGGAGCCTCCGGCCCCGGCGCGTGAGAAGCGGCCGGGTGAGAAGCATCACAGGCCCCGGGGCCGATCCGGCCGAATTGGCCGCCCGTCGGCTGTAACCGAACCCTCCCCCGAAACGTCTAACGTTCGAGATTCGCACGGGCCTGCCCATGGGCCGGTGCGTGCGGGGACGACATCAGGAGACGGGGGGCCCGGGGGATGAGCAGCAGCTCGCGCCGGCGGCGCATCGTGAAGACCGCCGTGGGCCTCGCCGCCGTTCTCGTGCTGTCGGTGGCGGGGGCCGGGGCGTGGTTCTACCACCGGCTGGACAGCAACATCACCACCTTCGACGCGGGCGGCGTCGCGACCGAGCGGCCGCCGGCCCCCGTCCCGGTCACCCCGGGCGCGTCCGTCCCGGTCAACGTCCTGGTGCTCGGCTCGGACACCCGCACCGACGGCAACGCCGACCTCGGCGGCGGCGAGGAGGGCGTCGGCCACTCGGACACCGCGATCCTGCTGCACGTCTACGCGGACCACAAGCACGCCGTCGGCGTCTCGATCCCCCGCGACGCGCTGGTGACCATCCCGGCCTGCAAGCTGCCCAGCGGCCGGTGGACCGAGCCCCGGACCAACCAGATGTTCAACTCGGCGTTCACCATAGGCGAGTTCCCCCAGGGGAACCCCGCCTGCACGCAGAACACGGTCGAGGCGCTCACCGGCCTGCGGGTGGACCACACCATCGTGGTCGACTTCAAGGGCGTCGCCGCGATGACCGAGGCGATCAACGGCGTGGACGTCTGCGTCCCGAACGACGTGAACTCGCACAACATCAAGCTCAGGAAGGGGCTGCAGAAGCTCTCCGGGCAGCCCGCGGTCGACTACCTGCGGGCGCGGTACGGCTTCGGCGACAACTCCGACATCGGGCGGATGAAGCGCCAGCAGGCCTTCCTCTCCGCGATGATCAGCAAGATCCAGGGACTCGGCTTCTCGCTGCCGACCCTGCTCCCGCTGGCCGACGCCGCCACCCGCTCGCTCACCGTGGACGAGGGCCTGGGCACCGCGATGAAGCTGGTGGACTTCGCCCAGTCGCTGCAGGGCATCAAGCTCTCCGACATCACCTTCGTCACCACCCCCTGGCGCTTCTCCGGCGAACGGGTCGCGCTGGTCCACCCCGACGTGGACACCCTCTGGAAGCTGCTGCGCGAGGACCGCACCCTGGACGGGCAGAGCACCGGCCAGGCGGCCGACCCGGCCGCCGCCCCGCCCTCCCCCTCCGCCGCCCCGGACGCCTCGCCCACCGCGCTCTCGCCCGAGCAGTCGGCCGTACCGATCACCGTGGTCAACGGGGTCGGCACCCCGGGGCTGGCCGGGAAGGGCGCCGAGGCGGTCCGCACCAAGGGCTTCCAGAACATCACCCTGGACGCCACCGGCGGCAGCCGGCTGCGCACCGAGATCGCGTACGACCCGGCCTTCAGGACCGCCGCCGACCAGCTGGCGCTGGTCTTCCCGCAGGCCCGGTCCGTCGAGGAGCCGGGCGCCGGGGGCATCGTCATCACGCTCGGCCGCGACTACCACCCCGCCGCGGCCACCGGGCCCGTCCCGGGCACCCCCGGTGTCGCGGGTGCCCCGGGTGCCCCGGCCGGGCCGGCGGCCGACCGGACGGCCGCACCGGGCGCCGCCGCCACCGGCACCCCGACCGGCGTCCCCACCGGCATCGCCGAGAACGCCCGCGGGGCCGACACCGACCCCTGCGCCAACCTGACCTTCGGCTAGGGAGCGGCGGCGTCGGGGTCCGCGCGGCGCGGGCGGAGGAGATCCGTGCGATGGCGACACCTCCCGCCGGAAGGCCGGGGACGCGTGGTCGCACCAGCGGGCGTCCCGGGCCCGTCAGGTCGGCGAGGGCCGGCCCTGCTGCGGGTCGGGCAGGCCGGTGACCACCGCGGTCAGCCGGGTGCCGGCCGGGAAGGCACCGGCGGCGGCCAGCTCCGTCAGGGCGGCGAGCAGCTTGGCGACGTAGCGGTGCTCCAGCGCGATCCCGTGGCGCCGCTCGAAGTCCTCGGCGAAGGCGGCGAGCGCGGCCGGCACCTTGCCGTAGCCGCCGCCGTGGTGGTCGTGGTCGATCCGCCAGTTGTCGAACTCGCGGCCGTACGCGGCCCGGTGCAGCCGGGCGACCTCGCCCTCCAGGTAGCCGGCGCCGCCGCGCAGCACCGCCACGCCGAGCGCCCGCGCGCCGGGCGGCAGTCCGGCCGCGATCCCGGCGAGGGTGCCGCCGGTGCCGACCGGGCAGCAGACCACGTCCCGTGCGCCGAGGTCGGGCAGCTCCGCCGGGACGGCCGCCGCGCCGATCGCCGCCAAGGCGTTGGAGCCGCCCTCCGGCAGGACCAGGCACGGGCCCCAGCGCCGGCGCAGAGCGGCCTCGACCCCGGTGTCGGCCGCCCATCGGCCGGCCGTCTCCCGGTAGGCCGACCGCGGCAGGAACTCCAGCCGCATGCCCGCCGCCTCGGCCGCCCGCAGCGACCAGTTGCGCGGGGCGCCGGCCAGTTCCTCGCCCCGCACCAGCCCGACGCTCTCCAGCCCGAGTGCGCCGGCCGCCACCGCCACCGCCCGCAGATGGGTCGAGTAGGCGCCGCCGAAGGTCAGCAGCCGGGTGTGCCCCTGCTCCACGGCGGCCGCCAGGTTGGGTGCGAGCTTGCGCCACTTGTTGCCGGGCACCGTGGGGTGCAGCAGGTCGTCGCGCTTGAGCCGGAGCTCCACCCCGGCCCGCGCCAACGCCTCGTCGGTGCAGTCCGTCAGCGGGGTCGGCAGCAGTGCGGGTTCGAGCATCGGGCCAGGATACGGAGCCGACGGCGACGCCCCTGCGGCCGCGGGCCGGACGGGACAGCGGTCCGGCCGGGGCGCGGGGGTCGCTCGCCCGGGCCTCCCCGGTGCGCTGAGCACACGCACCATGGCTCACACTAGTGCTGGCACGGATATTCATACTTACTGCTCAATATTCTCAACTTTTCATCATGTCCATGGGGGATAGATGTCGATCGCGACGCCCGTCAGATCTGTGGAGGATCCGGTGACGACGGGACAGGGTTCCGCCGGGGGTGGACGGTTCCGCGTTCCGCGGGACCGCCGCCGCCCGGACTCCCGGCAGCTCTGGTTCGCCGCCGCCCTCCTCGGGCTCCCGCCGGTCCTCCACCTGGCCTCGGCCGACCTCGTGACCTTCACACTCGTCTGGTTCGCCGCCGCGTCGCTGATCCGCTCCCGGGCCTCCGCCTTCGACCGGCTGATGATCTCCGGCGCCGTGCTGATCGGCTGGACCTGCGCGCTCGGCCTGCTGGCCGGCTACTGGCCCTGGGGCCTGCACCCGGTGGCACTGGCGGAGGCCACCGCCCTCCCGCTGGCCGCGCTCCGGCTGGTCCGCCCTCCGGAAGCGCCCACCGGCCCGCAGCCGCTGCGCGCCCGGCTGCGCCGCGTCGTCCCGGTCCGCGACCGCCCGGTGCTCCTCGGCGCCGCGGCGGCCGCCGTGTTCCTCTTCTACCCACTGCTGCGGCGGGACGCCGTCGGCCGCCTCGGTACCGTCCTGGAGGCCGAGGACCTCGGCCGCCACGCGGCCCTCTACGACACCATCCTGCGCCTGGGCGGTCTCGCCTCCCTGCAGCGGGACGCGGCGTTCGACACCGTGACGCTGGGCCTCGGCACCTACCCGCAGGGCAGCCACCTGACGCTGGCGGTGGTGACCAGCTTCCTGCACGGGGGCACCGAGCGGGGGGCGCCGCTCGCCCAGGCGTCGCTGTTCGTCACACTCTTCACCCTGGTCACGGCCGCGCTGGCGGCAGCCGTCCTGTGGGCGGTGCGCCGCGCCGCCGGGCCCGCGCTGCGCGGCTGGCGGGGGCTGGCGCTCGCCGTCCCGGCCACCGCCTACCTGATCGTCGCCGAGCTGCCCCGTCTGCACGGCCGCGGCTTCCTGAGCGAGCTCTTCGCCCTCGGTCTGCTCGCGATCCTGGTCGGCCTGGCGATCCGCCCGCTCGACCGCACCCGCGAGCAGGTCGCCGTGCTGGCCGCGCTGACGGTCGGCGTCTCCTTCGGCCACTACCTGCTGCTCCCGGCGGCCGCCGCCACGGTGCTCGCCTGGGCCGTGGTGAACCGGCGCGGCTGGCTCCGGCACTGGGCGACCGTGCTGCCGGTCGCCCTGCTCGGCGGCGCGCTCGCGCTGTTCCCGCCGTACGTCAACCACCAGTCGGCCGGCTCCGCGGACGTCCTGACGCTGCCCGGCGGCATCGGCCCGGTCAGCCGGCACCTCCTGCTGCCGCTCGTGGTGGCCGCGTTCGCCGCCCTGCTGACGCGCGGCGCGCGCGCCAACCGGCCGCGCCGGGTGGCCCTGCTCTCGCTCACCGCGGTCTCGCTGCTCTGCTTCGGCGTGATGGAGTACCAGCTGGCCACCGTCGGCGTGACGTCCTACTTCTACGAGAAGATGCTCCACCAACTGCTGGTGGTCGGGCTGATCTGCTTCGCCGCCGCGCTGCTGCCGATGCTCGGCCGCCGGGCGCTGGCCGGGCAGCACCCCGGTACGACGGGCGGAACGGGCGCCGCCCGGCTCCGCTCGGGCGCGGCCGTGGCGGCCGTGGCGGGCTGCCTGACCTTCACCGTCGTCAGCAACGCCCAGCCGGACGGCGGGCGGACCGGCTGGGCGGGCAGCGCCGGCCGGGACCTGCTGCGCGGCGAGGCGGCCCGCCCCGGCGTGGCCGAGCGGGTCGCCGTGATCGAGGCGAGCGGCGCCGGGGACGGCCGGGTGGCGGTCTCCCTCGCCGGGAGCCGCGCCTGGGGCGAGACGGTGGAGGACTGGGGATCGGCCGAGGACAACCTCTGGCTCGGCGTGCTCAACCGTGACCAGGGCCGCTCCTGGCGGGCCTGGGAGTGGGCGCTGCACCGCCGCAGCGCCCAGGACGTGCTGGACTTCGCGGCCACCTCCCCGGAGCCGCTGAGGTTCTTCGTCGACGACTCCTCCCAGCTGCTCGCCGACCTCCGGGTCCTGACCGCCGGGGGCAAGCACCCGGAGCTGGCCGTCTCCGTGCTCCGCAAGGACGGCGACGGCGACCTGGTCGTGGAGCCGGCCCGGCTCGGCTGACGGCGGAGGGGCCGCCACGGCCGACAGCGGAACGCCCCCGGGCGGCCCATGGGCCGCCCGTGGGCGTCAACGTGGCTTCGAAGCGGCCCTATTCGGGTGATTCCCGGCCTGTCGGTACAGTCGCCGCCGTCGCCGGTCACTAGAGTTCGTGCAGATGACCACACCTGGTCAAGCCCGGTCGTCCGGGCGAAAGGTGGGGCGGGTGGGACTCGAACCCACGACCAAGGGATTATGAGTCCCCTGCTCTAACCGGCTGAGCTACCGCCCCGGTTCGCCGCGCGCGCCGGTGACCCGGTCACGGCAGCAGCAGACGGCCCCGGAAGGCCGTCCCGGGCAGCATAGCCGGTCGATCACCCGTGGTGCGCGCCGGGGGCGCACATGGGTGCGCCCGGCCACTCACGCCTCCCCGGCCGGAGCAGCCCCGCTGGCGGGCCCGTGGCGGCCCCGGGAGCCTGGGCGGATGACGGTACGTGAGCTGGCGGCGGCCGGCGCCGCGCTGGCGGTCCTGGCGGCGGCGGGCTGCACCACGGCGGCGGGCCCCGGCGGCGCCACCCCGACGGTGAGCTCCCACCCTGCCACGGCCCCCGCGGACAGCCACGGCTGGAGCAGCGAGCGGCTGCGCGGCGCGCTCGCCCGGCACACCGGCGTCACCCGCACCGCCAAGCCCACCGTGCTCAACGGCCTGGTCGGCGCCGTCTTCACGCGCAACGCGGACGGCGACCACTTCTGCACCGCCAGCGTGGTCGACAGCGCCGGGCTGAACCTGATCGTCACCGCCGCGCACTGCGTCTGGGACCCGAAGCTCGGTCAGCGCGGCGACCTGGTCTTCGTCCCCGGCTACCGGGACGGCGAGACCCCGAGCGGCGTCTGGCCCCTGCTGGCCGTCACCGTCGACCAGGCCTGGAAGGACGGCGCCGACCCGGACGTGGACGTCGCCTTCGCCGTGGTCCAGCCGCAGGGCGGCCTGCAGGTGCAGCAGGTGCTCGGCGCCAACCGGCTGGGCGTCGACCGCGGCCACCGGCTGCCGGTGAAGGTGACCGGCTACCCCGGCACCAGCGACGTCCCGATCACCTGTAGCAACACCACCTCCGAACAGAGCCCCTCCCAGCTGCGGATCGACTGCCCGGACTGGACCGGCGGCACCAGCGGCAGCCCCTGGGTGACGGATTTCGACCCGGACACCCGGACCGGGACCGTGGTCGGCGTGATCGGCGGCTACCAGGAGGGCGGCAACAGCCCCGACACCTCGTACAGCTGCTACTTCGGCGACCGCGTGCGGGCCCTCTACGACCGGGCCACGGGCTGACCGGGCCGGGCTGGCGTCGCCGCGCCCGGCCTGGTAGATCTTCCTCACGAACGGCGGACCGCAGGACCGGCAGGGCCCGCCCCGAGCACGAGACGGAGCCCCGATGGACTCCCGCCCGGTACGGCCCGCGCGCGCGGCCCAGGCGGCCGCCCTGGCGGCCCTGCTGCTGGCCGGCGCCGCCTGCGGCGGGAGCGACCGGGCGCCGACCGCCGAGGTGGCGCCGCGGAGCCCGGTGGGCGACCGGATCGGCACCCTCTCGGTGCGGACCCCGCAGGGCCCGCGGGCCTGTACGGCGAGCGTGGTGCAGAGCCCCGGGCGCAATCTGCTGGTGACCGCCGCGCACTGCGTGCAGAGCCGCCGGATCGGCCTGCTGGACGGCCTGGTGTTCACCCCTGGCTATCGCAACGGGTACTCGCCGTACGGGAGTTGGCCGGTCGAGTCGATCACCGTGGATCCGCGTTGGGCCTCCGACGACGACCCCGAGTACGACGTGGCCTTCGTCACCCTGCGGGGGGCGGGCGGGCGGGACATCGAGGACGCGGTCGGCGGCAACCCGCTCGGCACCGGCCAGGGCTTCGGCCTCGCCGTCTCGGTGACCGGTTATCCCAATGGAAGCGATGAACCGATCACCTGTTCGGCACATACCCGCTCACAGAGTCCGACCCAGGAGCGCTTCGACTGCGGCGGCTACACCGACGGCACCAGCGGGAGCCCCTGGGTCACCACGACCGGTGCGGTGGTCGGCGTGATCGGCGGCTACCAGGAGGGCGGCGAGACGCCCGGCACCTCGTACAGCGTCACCTTCGACGAGCGGGTCGCCGAGCTGTACCGGCAAGCCACCGCCTGACCCCGACTGCCCCGATCCGGCCCGGTCGGGGCGGGTCGGGGCGGGGCGGGTCGGGGCGGGTCGGGGAAACACGAAGGCCCCCCGGTGACCGGGGGGCCTTCGCTCTGAGCACTCACCGGGCGGGCCCGGTGAAGCTCCCGCATTTGGACTCGAACCAAAAACCTGCCGGTTAACAGCCGGCTGCTCTGCCAATTGAGCTATGCGGGATCGCGGTGGACCACAGTCGCACCACGGCCAGGACGGCCGACCCGAAGGCCCGCCACCTGAGCTCCCCCAATTGGACTCGAACCAATAACCTGCCGATTAACAGTCGGCTGCTCTGCCAATTGAGCTATGGGGGATCGAGCTTCCGCTTCGGCCCCCGGTTCCCCGGGCTCCTCGGCGCTCGCTGCGGGACATACATTAGCGCACTCGGGGGGGTGGTCCGCCAATCGCTTTCCCCGGCCGCCCCGGCGGACCCCCTGCCCGGCGTGCCCCGCGCGCGCCCGGCGCGGCACCCGGGGATGCTGGGGAGCGCGGACGGTTCGCCGCCCCGCTGAACGGGTAGAGCATTGCGGCAATGGCCGCCAGGAGAGGGTGGAATCCGATCATGTGGAAGCTGTCGTTGACCGTGGGACTCGCGGCGGGCTACATCCTGGGCTCGCGGGCCGGGCGCCAGCGGTACGAACAGATCGCCAAGGCCACCCGGCAGGTGGCCCGGAACCCCAAGGTGCAGGGCGCGGCCGACAAGGCCAAGCAACAGGCCGGCGCGGTGGCCGGGAAGGCGGCGGGTGCCGTCGCCGACAAGGTCGGCGACAAGCTGCCGAACGCCGTCACCGACCGGGTGTCGTACTTCAACCGCACCCGGGTCGAGGACGACAGCTGGGGTACCTTCCGCCCGTGACCGGGCGGTGACGGCGGGGCGGCCGGGACGGCTCCGGAGCGGTACCGAACGAGCAACACTTACCGGGCCTGGCAGCGTCCGGACGTGCGCTGAGGCATGATCTCGACATGGCCATCGTCGCGGGGATAGACAGCTCGACCGGTCGCACCCGGATCGTCGCGTGCGACAGCGAGACCGGCGCGGTGCTGCGGTCCGGCAAGGCGCCGCACCCCGTGCCGCAGGCGGCCGACCTGCGGGCCGGTGAGGCCGACCCGCAGGTCTGGCTGCACTCGCTGGGGGACGCCGCCGCCGGTGGTCTGCTGGAGGGCGTCCGGGCGATCGGCGTCAGCGCCCAGCAGCACGGCATGATCGGCCTGGACGCGGGCGGCGTCCTGGTCCGCCCCGCGATCCTCTGGAACGACCCGCGCTCCAGCGGCGCCGCCGCCGCGCTGCTGGACGCGCTCGGCGGCCCGGCGGCCTGGACGGCGGCGATCGGGGCCGTCCCCGGTCCGATGTACACCATCGCCAAGCTGCGCTGGCTGGCCGAGTTCGAACCGGCCAACGCCCGCCGGGTGGCCGAGGTGCTGCTGCCGCACGACTGGCTGGTCTGGCAACTGCTCGGCCACCCCAAGCGGCGCACCACCGACCGGGGCGACGCCTCCGGCACCGGCTACTGGTCGCCGATCACCGGTGAGTACCGGCAGGACCTGGTGGAGCTCGCGCTCGGCCACGAGCTGAGGCTGCCCGACGTGCTCGGCCCCGCCGAACCCGCCGGGCACACCCCCGAGGGCCTGCTGATCTCGGCCGGCACCGGCGACAACATGGCCGCCGCGCTCGGGCTAGGCCTGCGGCCCGGCGACGCGGTGGTCTCGCTGGGCAGCTCCGGGACGATCTTCGCGGTGAACGAGCAGGCCGTGGTGGACGCCACCGGGCTGGTCTCCTCCTTCGCCGACGCCACCGGCCGCCACCTGCCGATGGTCGCCACCCTGAACGCCGCCCAGGTGCTCCGCTCCACGGCGGCGATGCTCGGCTGCGACCTGGACGGCCTCAGCGACCTGGCCCTGCGCTCCTCCCCCGGCGCGTACGGCCTGGTGCTGCTGCCCTACCTGGACGGCGAGCGGACGCCCGCGCTGCCCCACGCGGCCGGCACCCTGACCGGGCTCCGGGCCGAGTCGATGACCCCCGAGCACCTGGCCCGGGCCGCCGTCGAGGGCATGCTCTGCAACATCGCGGACGCGCTGGACGTGCTGCGCGCCCAGGGCGTCGGGGTGAAGCGGGTCTTCCTGCTGGGCGCCACCGGGCGGCTGCCGGCCGTGCGGCAGATCGCCCCGCAGCTGTTCGGCATCCCGGTCGTGGTGCCGCCGCCGGGTGCCCACGCGGCGCGCGGCGCGGCCCGGCAGGCCGCCTGGGCGCTGGCCGGCACCCCCGAACCGCCGCACTGGGAGCTTCCGGAGGCCGTCACCGTCACACCGGACGCCGAGCAGGACCTGCCGGTCGGCTCGGCGGTCCGTCAGCAGTACCGCGCCGCCCGCGAGCAGATCCACCCGGAGACGGCCGCCTGATCCGCCCGGCGGCCCCCGGGAGCGGGCGTGCCGCGCCGCCGTGGAGATGCGCCTTCCGGTGGCCGGTGGCAGCGTGAGGAGCGACGCGGTCACCGGAGCGAAGGGCGACAGGACCACATGGCGCTGCACAAGGGGACCGGCGACGACCGCCGGCTGTCCGTCAATCCGTTCGTCGGCTCCGCCGACCCGCTGAGCGCGATGGAGCTGGCCCCACCGCTGCACCGCCTCTCCGACGGCCCGGTGGCGGCCGACACGGCGTACCAGCTGATCCACGACGAGCTGATGCTGGACGGGAACGCCAAGCTCAACCTGGCGACCTTCGTCACCACGTCGATGGAGGTCCAGGCCACCCGGCTGATGACCGAGTGCCTCGACAAGAACATGATCGACAAGGACGAGTACCCGCAGACCGCCGAGCTGGAGCGGCGCTGCGTGGCGATCCTCGCCGACCTCTGGCACGCGCCCGACCCGAGCGCCGCGGTCGGCTGCTCCACCACCGGCTCCAGCGAGGCCTGCATGCTGGCCGGCCTCGCCCTCAAGCGGCGCTGGATGAAGCGCAACGCCGACCGGTACGCGGCCGGCGCCCGCCCGAACCTGGTGATGGGCGTCAACGTCCAGGTCTGCTGGGAGAAGTTCTGCACCTTCTGGGAGGTCGAGGCCCGCCTCGTGCCGATGGCCGGCGAGCGCTTCCACCTCGGCACGGAGGAGGCGCTGGCGCTCTGCGACGAGGACACCATCGGGGTGGTGGCCGTGCTCGGATCGACCTTCGACGGCTCCTACGAGCCGGTGGCGGAGGTCAGCGCCGCCCTCGACGCGCTGCAGCAGCGCACCGGGCTGGACATCCCGGTCCACGTGGACGGCGCCTCCGGCGCCATGGTCGCGCCCTTCCTGGACCCCGAGCTGGTCTGGGACTTCCGGCTGCCGCGGGTCGCCTCGATCAACACCTCCGGCCACAAGTACGGCCTGGTCTACCCCGGGGTCGGCTGGGCGCTCTGGCGGGACCACGACTCGCTGCCCGAGGAGCTGGTGTTCCGGGTCAACTACCTCGGCGGGGAGATGCCGACCTTCGCGCTGAACTTCTCCCGCCCCGGCGCGGAGGTGATCGCGCAGTACTACACCTTCCTGCGACTGGGCCGCAGCGGCTTCACGGCCGTCCAGGGAGCCTGCCGGGAGGTCGCGGTCTACCTGGCCGGGCAGATCGAGGCGCTCGGCGACTTCCGGCTGCTGACCCGGGGCGACGAACTGCCGGTCTTCGCCTTCACCACCTCCGAGGAGGTGACCTTCGACGTGTTCGACGTCTCGCGGAGACTGCGCGAGCGCGGCTGGCAGGTACCGGCGTACACCTTCCCCGCCGACCGGGAGGACCTCTCGGTGCTCCGGGTGGTCTGCCGCAACGGCTTCTCCCGGGACCTGGCCGACCTGCTGCTCGCCGACCTCGACCGGCTGCTGCCGGAGCTGCGGAGCCAGCCCCGCCCGCTCAAGGAGTACGGCGTGCCGCCCAGGACGGCCTTCCACCACTGACACCGGCTCGGCCGAGGCGGGCGCCGGCGGGCCCGTGACCACGGCGGGGGAGGGCGCACAGAAGCGCCCTCCCCCGCCGTACGTCCCTCGGACGGGGCAGCCTCCCCCCGCGAGGCTGCCATGTCCGGTGGGGGATCGGGACGTCGGGGACCGGCCTGGAAAGCAGGGTCCGGACGAAACATCCGGACCGCGAAACGCACCGGTGAGAGAACTCTGCATGACGACCAGGCACCTGCTCGAGCGTCAGCCGGGGTTGTGAGACACTTCCGTCCGTCTCAGGGCCAGGACCTGGTGTTTGGGACAACATGCCGATGAGGTTGGAGACACGGGAGCGGCCCCCACGGCCCGGGCCGGAGCCCCTTCAGGCCCTTCCGGCGCCTCCGCCGCCCGCCTCCGATGTTGGGACTGACCGAAATGGGCTCCGCCTGGAAGCAACTGCCGGACGACCTCTCCGTGCCCGCGAGGCGCCTGACGGAGGAGCTCCGTGCGGTCAAGGACGCCACCGGGTTCTCGCTCTCCGAGCTCGCCTCCCGGACCCACTACAGCCGGGCCTCCTGGGAACGCTGGCTGAACGGCAAGCGGGTCATCACCGAGCAGGCGCTCGACGCCCTGATCAGGGCGGTCGAGTGCGACGGCCCCGCGCTGCGGGCGCTCTGGGAGCAGACCGCGGCGGGTGCGCGGGACGCGGCCGGCACCGACGGCGTGCCGGCGGACACGGAGGCGCAGGCGTACCCGGCCCCGGACGGCCCGGCGGTCCAGGACCCGGCGGTGGAAGGGGCCGGGGCGGACCCGGACCCGGAGCCGGAGGCGGAACCCGCGGAGCCCGACGGCGCCGAACCGGTGGTCGAGGACCGGCCGGACCTGGCGCCGTCCGTCCGCTGGTGGCGGCGGCCGGTCGCCCTGGTCGGCTGCGCGGCCGCGGTGGCCGCCCTGATGGTGCTGGCCGGGGTCCACTACACCCGCGGCGACGGCGCCGAACCGGCCGCCGTCGCACAGGTCACCGGGGCCGGGACGGCCACGGCCACCCCGACCGCGCGGACCGCCCCGACCGAGTCGTCCTGCCAGGCGATGGGCTGCTCGCACAAGGATCCCAAGGCGACCGGCTGCGGCGCCGACGCCCGCACCCTGCTGACCGGCAACATCGGCAAGGTGGTGATCTACCTCCGCTACAGCCAGCGCTGCCAGGCTGCCTGGGCCGCCATCACCGAGGGCGCGCCGGACGACTGGGCGACCATCACCAGCAGCGGCGGCGAGACCGAGACGGCGCTGATCCACTGGGGGTACGACAACTACTCGGCGATGGTGAACGCGGCGGACCCGAACGCCACCTTCCGGGTCTGCGGCCACCAGCCGGCCGGGGACGCCTGCACGGCGGGCGTCTCGGGGCTGGCCGAGATGATCGCCTCGACCCCGATCCCGATCGGCCCGGCCTCGCCGCCGGCCACCCCCGCCGCCCCGGTGCCCAGCTCCTAGTCGAGGTAGCCGCGGAGCTGCTCGGCGAAGGCGTGCTCCCGGAGCTTGACGAGGGTCTTGGACTCGATCTGGCGGATCCGCTCCCTGGTCACGCCGAACAGCACGCCGATCTCCTCCAGGGTCCGCGGGCGGCCGTCGTCCAGGCCGTAGCGGAGCTGGACGACCTGGCGCTCGCGGTCCCCCAGCGTGGCCAGCACCGCCTCCAGGTGCTGGCGCAGCAGCAGGAAGGTGGCGGACTCGGCCGGGGAGGCCGCGTCCGCGTCCTCGATCAGGTCGCCGAGCGCGACGTCGTCCTCCTCGCCGACCGGGGTGTGCAGCGAGATCGGCTCCTGGGCCAGCCGGAGCAGCTCGCGCACCCGGGCCTCGGTCAGCTCCAGGGCGACGGCGATCTCGGCCGGGCCCGGCTCGGTCCCGCTCTCCTGGAGCAGCGCGCGCTGCACCCGGATGACCCGGTTGATCAGCTCGACCACGTGCACCGGCACCCGGATCGTCCGCGCCTGGTCGGCCAGCGCCCGGCTCATCGCCTGGCGGATCCACCAGGTCGCGTAGGTCGAGAACTTGTACCCGCGGGCGTAGTCGAACTTCTCCACCGCCCGGATCAGGCCGAGGTTGCCCTCCTGGACCAGGTCCAGCATGGTGAGGCCGCGGCCGACGTAGCGCTTGGCGACCGAGACCACCAGACGCAGGTTGGCCTCGATCAGCCGCCGTTTGGCGATCCGCCCGGTCACCACCAGGGTGTCCAGCTCCCCGGCCAGCGGGTCGGGCGGCGGCGGCTCGCGGTTGAGCCGCTCCTCCGCGAACAGGCCGGCCTCGATCCGGCGGGCCAGCTCCACCTCCTCGGCGGCGTTCAGCAGCCGGATCCGGCCGATCTCGCGCAGGTACTGGCGGAAGAGGTCCGCCGCCGGGCCGGTGGCGCCCGCCGGGCCGGGGTCGGGCTCGGCGTCGAGGTCCGGCTCGGCCGCGGACCCCGGCTCCGCCGCCCGACCGGCGGCGGGCACGGTATCGGGATCGGGGTCGGCGGCCCCGGGGTGGCCCTCCGGGAGGCCCTGCGCGGGCACCCGGGCACCGTCGGCGGGCGGCGGGCCGGCCCGGCCGTGGTCGTCGTCGTGGGGGGCGAGCGGATCGGTGGTCGGGCGGGCGGTCGCGGCTAGGCCTTGGTCCACGGGCATCCCTCGGGGCGGGCGCGACTCTGGCGGACCCGCGCGCTGGACGGAGGTGGGACGCCCTCCAGTGTGCGGTACGCCACGCTTCGTGGCCGAGACTCGTGCGCGGACTTTCTCCGGCGGGCCGCGAGGGCCGCTCCTCCGGGAGGCACCCGCGCCGGCGCCGGACCGGACCCGGCGTCAGAGCGCGGCGGCGCCCCGGCTGCGCAGGCTCTGCCCGTACTGCTGGAGCTGCCACAGCTCGGTCTGCACCGCGTGCAGTTCCTCGGCGGAGGCCCGGGTGCCGAGCCGCTGGAGGTGCCCGCGGACCTCCTCGACGCGGCGGTCGACCGCCAGTAGCCGCAGCTTGACCAGGAACTCCCCGGCGTAGATCGCGTCCACCTTGCGGCGCGAGCGCACCGGTTCGACGATCAGCTCGGTGACCAGCGAACGGACCCGGTCGTCCGGGGCCGCCTCGCGGACCGTGCTGGTGAAGTCGGCCAGGGTGGCCCCGTACGCGGCGCCGCCGGCCTGGCCGATGGCGCGGCGCACGGCGGTGTACGGCGGCGTGGGGAACTCGTCCTCGCCGTAGTGGTCGAAGGCCGGGCTGACCAGGTCCGGGTGCTGCAGGGCCAGCTTGAGCAGCTCGCGCTCGACGAACTGGGCCGGGTCCCGCGGGTTGAGCCGGAAGGCCGGCGGGGCGGAGCGGACCGGCTGGCCCTGCTCGGGGCGGCGCTGCTGGCCGTTGGCGCGCGGGTTCTGCTGGCGCTCGCGCTCCCAGCGGGCCAGCTGGGAGATCCGGCGGACCACGAACTGCTCGTCCAGGATGCCGAGCATGCCGGCCAGCCGGACGGCGTACTCGTGCTGGATCGAGCGGTCCTTGATCTTGGCGACGATCGGCGCGGCCTCCTCCAGGGCCGCCGAGCGGCCCTCCGGGTTCTCCACCCGGTGCCGGGCGACGGCCGAGCGCAGCGCGAACTCGAACAGCGGGACGGGGTTGTCGATCAGCTCCCGGACCGCCTCGTCGCCCTTGGCCAGGCGCAGGTCGCACGGGTCCATGCCGCCGGGGCTGACCGCGATGGAGGTCTTGGCGGCGAACTTCTGGTCGTCCTCGAAGGCCCGCAGGGCGGCCTTCTGGCCGGCCGCGTCGCCGTCGAAGGTGAAGACCGTCTCGCCGCGGTACTGGGAGGTGTCCATCAGCAGCCGACGGATGATCTTGATGTGGTCCTCGGCGAAGGCGGTGCCGCAGGTGGCCACCGCCGTGGTGACCCCGGCCAGGTGGCAGGCCATCACGTCGGTGTAGCCCTCGACCACCACCGCCCGGCCCGACTTGGCGATCTCCTTCTTCGCCAGGTCGATGCCGTACAGCACGTGGGACTTCTTGTAGATCGGCGTCTCGGGCGTGTTGAGGTACTTCGGGCCGTTGTCGTCCTCGCGCAGCCGGCGGGCGCCGAAGCCGACCGTCTCGCCGGCGATGTCGCGGATCGGCCAGACCAGCCGGCCCCGGAAGCGGTCGATCAGGCCGCCGCGCTGGCCCTGCGAGGCCAGGCCGCCGAGCAGGATCTCCTTGTCGCTGAAGCCCTTGCCGCGCAGGTAGCGGACCAGGTTCTCCCAGCCGGCCGGGGCGTAGCCGACGCCGAAGGTCGCCGCCGCCGCCTCGTCGAAACCGCGCTCGGCGAGGAAGCGCCGCCCGATCTCGGCCTCCGGCGAGCCGAGCTGCTCCCGGAACCAGGCGGCGGCCACCTTGTGCGCCTCGACCAGCCGGGTGCGCTCGCCCTGCTGGTGGCGGGGGCTGTAGCCACCCTCCTCGTAGCGGAGCGTGATGTTGGCCTGGGCGGCCATCCGCTCGACGGCCTCGGCGAAGGTGAAGTGCTCGATCTTCATCAGGAAGGCGATGGTGTCGCCGTTCTCCTGGCAGCCGAAGCAGTGGAAGACGCCCTTGGCGGGGTTCACGTAGAAGGAGGCGGACTTCTCGTCGTGGAACGGGCAGACGCCCTTGTACTCGCCACCGCCACCGTTGGTGAGCTGTACGTAGTCGCCGACCACCACGTCGATCGGCAGTGCGCTCCGCACCGCCTGTACGTCTTCGTCCCTGATCCGCCCGGCCACCCCGGAAGTCTACTGGGGCGGCGCGGGTTACCGACCGCGCCGGGGCGACCTCCTCACGACCGGGGCGGCCCCACCAGTCGGGCGTGCAGCGCCAGGGCGGAGGCGTCGGTGAGGGTGGCGATCTGGTCGATCACCGCACGGAGGGCGCCGCGGTCGTCCTCCGCCTCGCGGTAGAGGGTGGCGAAGACCGGGTCCAGGCCCTCGGGCGCCCGCTCGGCGAGGACGTGGGCCAGCTCGGCGATCACGATCCGCTGGCGGGCCCGGAGCTGGGCCTGCTCGTCGCGCTGCATCACGAAGCGCACCGCGACGGCCTTGAGCACCGCGCACTCCAGCCGGACGTCCCGCGGCACCACCAGCTCGGCCGCGTACCGGCTGAGCCGGCCGGGGCCGTAGCGGGCCCGGGTGGCCTGCTCGGCGGCCAGGCAGAAGCGGCCGATCAGCTGGCTGGTGAGGTCCTTCAGCCCGGCCCGGGCGCGGGCCGAGCCGTCGTAGGCGCTGGGCCACCACTCCTGGCCGAGCAGCCGGTCCAGCGCGGCGGCCAGCTCCTCGGGCTCGGCGTCCGGCGCGTAGCGCTCGGCCACCTTGAACAGCTCGGCGCGCTCGCTCGGGGCGCGCAGCACGGCCGGCTCGATGTGGCCGGCCTGGAGGCCGTCCTCGACGTCATGGGTGGAGTAGGCGACGTCGTCGGACCAGTCCATCACGGTGGCCTCGAAGCACTTGCGCCCCGGCGGGGTGCCGGCCCGCAGCCAGCGGAACACCGGCAGGTCGTCGGCGTAGACGCCGTACTTGGACGAGGCCGGGTCGACCGGGTGCGCGCCGTACGTCCAGGGGTACTTGGTGGCGGCGTCCAGCGCGGCCCGGGTCAGGTTGAGGCCGACGCTGCGGCCGGGCCAGGGGGCGAGCCGGGCGGGCTGCTCGTCCTGCGGGGCGAAGCGCTTGGGCTCCAGGCGGGTCAGGATGCGCAGCGACTGCGCGTTGCCCTCGAAGCCGCCGCAGGCCTCGGCGGCCTGGTCGAGGGCCTCCTCGCCGGTGTGGCCGAACGGCGGGTGGCCGATGTCGTGGGCCAGGCAGGCGGTCTCGACGAGGTCCGGGTCGCAGCCGAGGGCGGCGCCCAACTCCCGCCCGACCTGGGCGCATTCGAGCGAGTGGGTGAGCCTGGTCCGGGGGAAGTCACTGCGCATCGGGGCAACGACCTGGGTGGTGCCGGCGAGTCGGCGCAGGGCTGCGGAGTGCAGCACGCGGGCGCGGTCGCGCTGGAAGGCCGTCCGGCCCGGACGCTTGTCCGGCTCGGGCACCCAGCGGGCCTCGGCGGCGTGGTCGTACGGGAACGGGGCGTCGGGGAGGCGGTGTGCAGTGTCGTCCATATGCCAATCACCGTACGCCGCCGCTCCGACAGCCGGGATGTGCGGCGCGCGAAGGGGTGCGGGCCGGGACGTGAACCCTGGCCGTCCGGCCGGGGCCGGTCCGGCACCCGGCCGGACCGGCCCCGGCTGGCGGGGGCTCAGCCCCGGACGGCCTTCAACACGGCTGCCGCCACGCCCTCCTGGCCCCTCGCGTTGGGGTGGATCGCCGCCAGCCCGGGGGCCGGGAACGGCGGCTCCACCCAGCGGGCCGCCTCGCCGGCGCACATGTCGTGACCGGCCGAGGGCGCGGCCGCGTCGACGAAGACGGCGCCCGCCGTCTCCGCGCGCCGCTTGAGCATCGCGTTCAACTGCTGCTCCTTCTCGGCGATGAAGCCGAGGTCGGCCGCGGCCAGGGCCCGGCCGAGCACCGGTGCGCAGCTCGCCGGGTCGGCCGGCAGCAGCACCGGGTAGCCGACCACGTAGACGCGGGCCTGCGGGGAGCGGCGCTTGACCTCCTGCAGCACCTGGCCCAGCCGTTCGCCGGCGGTGTCCACCTTGCGCTGCACCTGGTCGGCGGCGCCGCCGGCGGAGGCGTAGTGGTCCTTGCACGGCGCCGGCGCCCGCCCCGAGCCGATCAGGCTCTTCACCACGTCCGCCAGGTTCTCCTTGGCGCACTCGCCGACGACCTCCATGAACCCGGCGTCGTTGCCGCCGATCCCGACCGTGACCAGGCGGGTGGCCGGGGAGAGCGCGTCCAGCTGCGGCGGGTTGACCCCGCCGCCGTCGGTCTCCTGGGAGCCGGTGAGGTCCCCGGTGCGGGCACCGCTGCAGCTGACGTCCTTGAACCGGTCGTCCGCCAGGCCGAGGGCCTTCGCCACCAGGGACGGGTAGTTGACGGCCGAGCGGGCGCAGCCCCTCGGTTCGCCCACCTGCGGGGCGATCTTCAGCCCGGAGGTGTAGGAGTCCCCGAGGGCGACGTAGGGGCCGGTGGGGAGCGGGGTCGGGGTGGGGGTGGCCCGCACCGGCTCGGGGCCGCCCGGTGACCGGGCGGCGGTACCCGCGGCACCGCCGCCGCCGCTGCAGGCGGCCAGCAGCAGCGCGGCCAGCCCGGTGGCCAGAACCGCGGTCGGGCGTGTGGACACGGACATGGAATCCCCCCGGGGGCCGGAGCCGGCGACGCATCTCTTCACGGCGGCCCGTCCCCCGGGCACCTCACCGCCAACGAACGACGGCGCCCGAACTCTCCCGCCCGGGGCGGAGAGTCCGGCGGACGCCGGCGCGCGGACTACTCGGGGCCGCGCTCGTGCTCGGCCAGGAACTGCTCGAAGCGCCGGCCCAGCTCGTCCGCCGACGGCAGGTCGACCGGCTCGGCCAGCAGGCTCTCCCGGCCCTCCGCCCCCGCGACGGCGTCGTACTGGCCCTCCATGCCGCGGATCGCGGAGCGCAACTCGCCGTCCCCGTGGGCCAGCTGCTCCTCGATGTCGGCGTACACCTCGCCCACCCGCTCGCGCAGCCGGGTGCCCGGCAGCACCAGGCCGGTGGCGGACTGCACGGCCTCCAGGATCAGCACCGCGGCCGCCGGGTAGGCCGAGCGCGCCACGTAGTGCGGCACGTGCACGGCGAAGCCCAGCACGTCGTGCCCGGCCTCGGCCAGCCGGTACTCCAGCAGTGCCTGCGCGCTGCCCGGCACCTGGGCCTGCTCGAACCACTGCGGGTAGCCGGCGGCGAGGTCCAGCCGGGTGCCGTGCGGGGTCAGGCCGACCGGGCGGGTGTGCGGCACGCCCATCGGGATGCCGTGGAAGTCCAGCGTCAGCCGGACCTCGAAGCGCTCGACGAGCCGGCGCACGGCGGCGCCGAAGCGCTCCCACTCGACGTCCGGCTCGGGCCCGGTGAGCAGCAGGAACGGCGAGCCGGCCGCGTCGCGGACCAGCTGGAGGAGGATCTCCGGCGGCTCGTAGGAGGCCCAGTGCTCGCGGTCGAACAGCATGGCGGGGCGGCGGGCCCGGTAGTCCACCAGGCGGTCGTGGTCGAAGCGGGCCACCACCTGCGGCTCGCCCTCCTCCAGCAGGTGGGCGACCACCTGGCCGCCGGCCTCGCCGGCGTCCATGAAGCCCTCGAAGTGGTGGAGCAGCACCAGGCCCGCGCCGGTGTCGGCCAGCGCGGCCTTCGCCGCGGCCACGGCGGCCACGCCCTGCTGATCCAGCTCGTACAGCTCCTGGGGATCACGCACCGCGCACCCACACCCCGTTCTCTACTCGTCGACCGGTACCGGCTTGTCGTCGTCTCCAGCGTGCCGGACGCCGCCGGAATTCCCGCCGGCCGCAGCCGTCGCGCGGCCGCTTCCCCGGGGAACGCCCGGCGACCCGCCGGGGTGCCCCGGCGGCGCGCCGCGATGCCCTCCGGACCATGATCGCACCCGGCGGCAAACCCGCTGGTTACGGGCGCCCGAAGCCCCTCCCGGGCGTGCGTCCGGAAGGCCCGCGCGCCCATTCGTGTGCCGCGAGGTGACGCACCGCCTTCTGGCGGGTATCGTCCTCTCGCTGCCTCGCATCGCCGCGTCGTCGTCACGTCGTCCGTAACGCCGTCGATCACGTCCCGGCCCGGTGCTCGGCCAGTCACCCACGACGCATCTTGCCTTCATCTGGCCGCCTGCTCCCCTTCGCGCTCACGTTTCCTCTTCGGCCATCTCGCGGACGCACACTGTCCCCTCGCTCATCCCGCCGGACCGGTCCGTCGACCCGTGTCCGTTCCGGCACCGCGCTGCCCGCCTCCGGGCCGCCGCCCCCACCCCGTCCGACCGGTCCTCCGGCGTGCGCGGTCCCGGGCGGGCGGATTCCGGGGCCGGGGCGAACGTCCACGCAGCCCGAGCCGCACCCCGGCACGGGACGCGCCCTCCGACCGATGAAGGACCGATGGTTCCGTGCCCGTACCTGTCATCCTCACCGGCCGCACCGTGCGGCTGGAGCCCCTTGCCGCGCACCATGCCGAGGCCATCGCCGAGGCCGGCGCCGAGGACCGTACGACCTACGCCTTCACCCCCGTCCCGCACGGCCTGGAAGCGGCCCGCGACTACATCGCGCGCGCCCTCGCCGACCGGGCCGCGGGCCGGGCGCTGCCGTTCGCGACGGTGAACCTCGCGGACGGCCGGGTGGTCGGCTCCACCCGTTTCCTCGAACTCGACTACTGGCAGGGCCCGGTCGTCTGGCCGCCGGTGCCCGGCGTGCCGTTCGGCGATCCGGCCACGGCCGTCCCGGACGCCGCCGAGATCGGCAACACCTGGCTCTCCCCGCGTGCCCAGGGCACCGGCGTCAACGCCGAGGCCAAGCTGCTGATGCTGCGGTACGCCTTCGAGGAGTGGCGGGTGCAGCGGATCTCGATGCGCGCGGACGCCCGCAACCTGCGCTCCCGGGCCGCGATCGAGCGCCTGGGCGCGACGTCCGAGGGCGTCCGCCGGGCACACTCGCGCGGGCTGGACGGGGTGGTGCGCTCCACCGCGTTCTACTCGATCCTCGACTCCGAGTGGCCCGCCGTGCGGGACATCATCGAGCTGCGGATCGCCGCCGCCACCTCGCCGAGCGCCCCGGAACGCGCGATCAACCAGGAGTGCCTTAGACACGGCGGCGGTGCTGGGCAGCTGATCACGGCCTGACCGGCGACCCGCCGGTCGCGGCGTGCCCCAGCAGCCCGGGGCCGGCGCGGAGGGAAGTCATCGCGGCCAAGCCCACCCGGCCGACCGGCGCCGCGTCAACCCGATTGGCGGCCCGCTCCCCCGACGGGCGATGTTTCGCATACCCCCGACCCGGGCGGGAAGCACCCCGGCATGACCCGCACGGACCTCCTCGACCCCCTGCTGCTGCTCGGCGCCGACCAGCAGCACATCGTCACCCGGGCACAGCTGCGCCGGCTCGGGGTGCCGTCCGGCACCATCGCGCACCGGCTGCGGCCCGGCGGGCCCTGGCAGCAGGTGCTGCCCCGGGTGATCTGCCTGCAGAGCGGGCGGCTGACCCCGCATCAGCGGCTGCGCGCGGCGCTCGCGTACGCGGCTCCGAAGGGGCGGTCGGCGCGGCCCGGCGAGGTGCTGCTGACCGGGGAGGCGGTCCTGGCCTCGGCCGGGCTACCGTCCGCCGGGCACCCGGCGGACCTCGGGGACGTCGACGTGCTGATCGCGGGCCCGCGCCGGGTCTCGGACCGGGGCTTCGTCCGGATCCACCGGGCCGCCGGGCCGCTGCCGGGCGGGTTCGAGCGGGACGACGGGCTCTGGAGCACGACGGTCGCCCGGGCCCTGGCCGACCTCGTACCGCGGGAGGGCGGCCGGCGCCGGTTCCGGGCGCTCTGCGCGGAGGCGGTCCAGCGGCGGCACTGCGACCTCGGCGAGTTGCTGGACCAGTTGCTCACCCGGCCCGGGGCGCTCGCACTGCCGCAGGTCGCCCAGGTGGTGGAGGACCTCACCGCCGGAGTGCGCTCGGTCGTCGAGGGCGAGGCCCGTGAGCTGGTCCGCGGGGCCGGCCTGCCGGAGCCGCTCTGGAACCCGGTGCTGTTCCTGGACGGGCGCTTCCTCGCCGTCCCCGACGCCTACTGGCCGCAGGCCTGCGTGGCACTGGAGATCGACTCCCGGGCCTGGCACCTGCGCCCGGCCGACCACGAGCGCGGGCTGGCGCGGGCCAACCGCCTCACCGCCGCCGGACTCCCGGTCGTCCGCGCCACGCCGGTGCAGCTGCGGCGGGAGCCGGAGCCCGTGCTGCGGGAGCTGCGGACCCTGCTCGCCACCGGCCCGCACGGGCCGCACGCGCGGATCGGCTGGCGGCGGGCCCGGTAGGGCGGCGGGCCTGCGGGGGCGGCGGTGTGCGGGCGTAGCGACTTGCGGGCGTAGCGACTTGCGGGCGTACCGGTGGGCGGGCGCGGTCCGGTCGGCGCGTGGGCTCAGGCCGGGTCCTGGGCGGCGCCGGCGGACTCGGCCGCGGCCACCAGCCGCTGGAGTTCGGCGAGGTGGGCGGCCAGCGCCTTGCGGCCGGCCTTGGTGGCGCCGAGCCAGGTCCGCGGACGCTTGCCGACGTACCCCTTCTTCACCACCACGTATCCGGCCTCCTCCAGGGCGGCCGCCGCCTTGCTGAGCGTCGAGTCGGAGACCTCGCAGTGGTCCCGGACGGTGGCGAACTCGGCCTCGGTGCAGGCGCTCAGGAAGGCCAGGACGATCAGCCGGGTCGGGTGCTGGAGCAGGGGGTCGAGCGCGGCCGGCATCAGCGGGCCGCCGGCATCCGGCGGATCGACGCGGTGAGCCGGTCCGTGGCCACCCAGAAGGCCGCGCCCGCCGCCAAGCCCGCCGCCGCGCCCATCCAGCGCGCACCGCCGCCCGCCAGCCAGGCGAGCAGCAGGGCGGCCAGGCCCACCAGGATCACCGCGAGGACGGCCAGGACCACCGGCCGACCGATGCCGGGCGCCATGCGGTGCACGATGCCGCCCTGGTTCACGGCGACCCGGGCCAGCGCACCCGTCAGGGCGGCGAAGAGCGCCCCGAACAGCCCGCCCAGCCAGCCCATCCCGGCTCCGATCGCCTGTCCGACGCCGGTGCCGTAGACGGTGAACGCCACCGCGAAGGCCGGTCCGTACCAGCCGGGAAGGCGGCCCGGTGCCTGGGCGGCGGCCCTGGCCCGGTCGGCCAGGCGCAGCGCCTCGGCGGCGGGCAGGTCGGCGGCGGACCGGTCGGCGGCGGACGGGTCGGCGGGTTCGGCGGCGTTCATGGATCCCCCTGGAGTGCCCGGGACCCCGTGGGCGCCCCGGCGTTGCTGGTACTTCCACTATGGCATCTACTTTCCGATGTGGAAAGTACTTTCCAGAGCCGATGACTCAGCAGCGGGCGTCGATCTCCTGGAAGGAGCCGTAGTGGTCGGCCGTCCAGTACTGCTCCCCGGTACCGCCGGTGACGACGCGTCGGGCGCCGCGGTCGCCGGAGCCCGGGGTCACGACGGTGTACTCGTGGTAGTAGCCGGAGGCCTTGCGCGGGAGGCGGTTCTCCCGGTTCTCGAAGACGATGCCGTCCGAGCGGTACGGGTAGGGGCCGCCCTTGGCGATCAGGCCGAGGGTGTCGACGGCCTGGGCGGGCAGCTTGGTGCGGCAGACGTCGGCCAGCGCGGGGTCGGTGGGCACCCAGCCGCCGGCCGGGGCCGGGGTGGTGCCGACTGGCGGGGAGGACTTCGGAGCGGAGGGCTTCGGGCCGGTGGCGCTCGCTCCGGTGGAGGCGGCGACGGTGGCTTTCGGGCTGTCCGCCCCGTCGTTCGAGAGCTGGCACCCGGCGAGCGCGGCGAGCGCGCAGAGGAGGACGGCCACCAGGGCGAACAGGCGGTTCTTGCTGGTCATGCGCTCCAGCTTGGCAGCCGGCCGGGCCGTGGCCGGCCAGCCACACGCGTGGCCGCGGCCACACCCGCGGCCGCTCGTCGGGTGCGACGGGCGGGCGGCGCGGGTGGGCAGAGGAACGGTATGGCGGACCGGACGGGCAGACCCGGGCGGCCGGGCGGGCAGACCTTCGGGCAGAGTCGCCGCCGTTGCCCGCCGTTCCCCGCGGGTCTTCCGCACAGACAGACGAGCGGGGCGGGAACGGACGCCATTGTCCGTTCCCGCCCCGCTCGCGTTACGTACGCCGGTTCTCCTGCGCCGAGCTCCGGTGTACGCCCTCCCCGGTGGGAGGGGGTGCGGTCAGTGACCGCGTCGGCGGTGCCCCGGCCGATGCCTGGCCGGGGCTCCGCGTCAGCGCGAGTCGCTGCCCGCCGTCTCGATGGCGGCGCGGCCTGCCTCCAGGCGCGCCACCGGGATCCGGAAGGGGGAGCAGGAGACGTAGTCCAGCCCCACCTCGTGGAAGAAGTGCACCGACTCCGGGTCGCCGCCGTGCTCGCCGCAGACGCCCAGCTTGAGGTCGGGGCGGGTGGCCCGGCCGGCCTCGACGGCGTGCTTGACCAGCGCGCCGACACCGTCGCGGTCGATGGTCTCGAACGGGGAGACCCCGAAGATGCCCTTCTCCAGGTAGGCCGTGAAGAACGAGGCCTCCACGTCGTCCCGGGAGAAGCCCCAGACCGTCTGGGTGAGGTCGTTGGTGCCGAAGGAGAAGAACTCGGCGGCCTCGGCGATCTGGCCGGCCGTCAGGGCGGCCCGGGGCAGCTCGATCATGGTGCCGAGCTTGATGTCCAGCTGGACGCCGGTGGACTGGGCGACCTCGGCCAGCACGCGATCGCACTCGTCGCGAACCAGCTCCAGCTCCTGGACGGTGCCGACCAGCGGGATCATCACCTCGGGGCGGGGGTCCCCGCCGGCCAGCTTGCGCTCGGCGGCGGCCTCGGCGATGGCGCGCACCTGCATGCCGAACAGGCCGGGGATGACCAGGCCGAGGCGGACGCCGCGCAGGCCGAGCATCGGGTTCTGCTCGTGCAGCTTGTGCACCGCCTGGAGCAGTCGCAGGTCGTTCTCGTTCGGGTCCTTGCGGGCCTCGGCGAGGGCGACGCGCACCGAGAGCTCGGTGATGTCCGGCAGGAACTCGTGCAGCGGCGGGTCGAGCAGGCGGACGGTGACGGGCAGCCCGTCCATCGCCTGGAAGAGCTCCAGGAAGTCGCCCTTCTGCAGCGGCAGCAGGGTGGAGAGCGCGGTCTCGCGGTCCTTGTCGTTGTCCGCCAGGATCAGGTGCTCGACCTCCTTGCGGCGCTCCTCGCCGAGGAACATGTGCTCGGTGCGGCAGAGGCCGATGCCCTGGGCGCCGTAGCGACGGGCGCGGCCGCCGTCCTCGGAGTTGTCGGCGTTGGCCCGCACGGCCAGCCGGCGGCGGCCGTCGGCGTGCGACATCAGCCGGTGCACGGCCTGGACGAGACCGCCCTGGACGTCGGCGCCGGCGTGCAGGGTGCCCTCGAAGTACTCGACCACCGGGGACGGCAGGACGGGTACCTCGCCCAGGTAGACCTTGCCGCTCGCACCGTCGATGGAGACGATGTCGCCCTCTTCCAGCACCAGGCCGTCGGAGGTGGTCATCCGGCGGCGCTTGGTGTCGACCTCCAGCTCCTCGGCACCGCAGACACAGGTCTTGCCCATGCCGCGGGCGACGACGGCGGCGTGCGAGGTCTTGCCGCCGCGCGAGGTGAGGATGCCCTCGGCGGCGATCATGCCGTCCAGGTCGTCCGGGTTGGTCTCGCGGCGGACCAGGATGACCTTCTCGCCGGACCGGGACCACTTGACGGCGGTGTAGGAGTCGAAGACCACCTTGCCGATCGCGGCGCCGGGCGAGGCGGCCAGGCCCCAGGCGATCTGCTTGGACTCGGCGTTCGGCGCGAAGCGCGGGAACATCAGCTGGGAGAGCTGACCGCCGGTGACCCGCATCAGGGCCTCGTCCAGGTCGATCAGGCCCTGGTCGACCAGTTGGACGGCGATCCGGAAGGCGGCGGCGGCGGTGCGCTTGCCGACCCGGGTCTGGAGCATCCAGAGCTTGCCGCGCTCGATGGTGAACTCGATGTCGCAGAGGTCGCGGTAGTGGTTCTCGAGCTTCTGCATGATCGTCATCAGCTCGTCGTACGACCTCTTGTCGAGCTGTTCGAGATCGGCGAGCGGCAGGGTGTTGCGGATGCCGGCGACGACGTCCTCGCCCTGGGCGTTGGAGAGGTAGTCGCCGTAGACGCCGACGGCGCCCGTGGAGGGGTCGCGGGTGAAGGCGACACCGGTGCCGGAGTCCTCGCCGAGGTTGCCGAACACCATGGAACAGACGTTGACGGCGGTGCCCAGGTCGTTCGGGATGCGCTCCTGGCGGCGGTAGAGCCGCGCGCGGTCGCCGTTCCAGGAGTGGAAGACGGCGTGGATGGCGAGGTCCATCTGCTCGCGCGGGTCCTGCGGGAAGGCCCGGCCGGTCTCGCGCTGGACGATGCCCTTGAACACCTCGACCAGTTCCTGGAGGTCGGAAGCGTCCAGGTCCAGGTCGTTGACGGTGCCCTTGGCGTGCTTGGCCTCGTCCAGGGCCTCCTCGAACAGCTCGCCGTCGACGCCCAGCACGGTCTTGCCGAACATCTGGACCAGGCGGCGGTAGGAGTCCCAGGCGAAGCGCTCGTTGCCGGACTGCGCGACCAGACCGACCACCGAGGTGTCGGAGAGGCCGATGTTCAGGACGGTGTCCATCATGCCGGGCATGGAGAACTTGGCCCCGGACCGGACCGAGACCAGCAGCGGGTCGTCGGCCTGGCCGAGCTGCTTGCCCATCTCCTGCTCAAGGGCGTCCAGGTGGGCGCTGATCTCCTTGTGGAGGGAGGCGGGCTCGCTGCCGGTCTCCAGGAAGACCTTGCAGGCCTCGGTGGTGATGGTGAACCCCGGAGGGACGGGGAGGCCCAGGTTGGTCATCTCGGCCAGGTTCGCGCCCTTGCCGCCGAGAAGATCCTTGAGGTCCTTGTTTCCTTCGGTGAAGGAGTAAACAAACTTCTGCTGGGACGGCACGGGTCGGTCTCCTCGCACACGGTTGCCCTGACGCCGGAGAACATACCCATTTCGAAGGCGCTTCTGCGCCGCCAATAGGCCGTATGAGGCCGGTACCCAGTGGTAACCCAACAGATCGAATGCACGTAAAGGCGTTCACCTCTGTTGGTGAAATCGTCCGGATGACGCGAGCATTCCTTCAAGTCTTGAACTCAAGGAAACAGGAAGATCACACGAGGGGGACGCAGGGTAGCGGTCGGCGGTCCAGCGTGTTGCCCCGGCTTGATTTCCTGCACCCCGAGCACCCGATCCCGCGCCACCCCCTTCGGGAAGCGATTCCCTGCCGACCTGTCCATTTCGTCACCTGAAGGGCCGTCAGTCGCCACCGTATGTGGCAAGCGTCACGGACGCATCTCGCCCGTCGGGCGTAGGTCTCCTCCGCCGATCGTCGCACTGCGTCCGGATTCGTGCTCTTTCCGTGATACTCGTACACCGAAAAGGAGCCCTCTTGTCCAGATGGGACAAGAGGGCTGGGCCGCGGTGGCGAGGGGTCGCCGAGCGCCATTTTTGCCTAAGCGGCCAGATCAACCGCCAGAGGTGTCCGATTCGGCGTCTGCACTGGGAAGAGCGCAGTCATACGGATCGTCCAACCAGCCTTCCGGCAGAACCACCCGGTTGTTGCCGCTCGTCCGCCCGCGCGGCCCGTCCGCGCCGGCCGGCCAGAGCTGCGACTGCTCCACCATGGACAGGGTTTCGGCCAACTCGGCCAAGGAGGAGGAGTTCGCCAGCTTCACCCGCAGCTCGGAGCCGACCGAGAAGCCCTTGGTGTACCAGGCGACGTGCTTGCGGAAGTCGATCACGCCGCGGGTCTCGTCCCCCAGCCACTCCCCGAGCAGCTGCGCGTGGCGCACCATCGCCCGCGCCACGTCGGCGAAGCTCGGGCGGGCGTAGTCGACCTCGCCCTCGAAGATCGAGACCAGGTCCTTGAACAGCCACGGCCGGCCGAGGCAGCCGCGTCCGACCACCACCCCGTCGCAACCGGTCTCGCGCATCATCCGCACCGCGTCGTCCGCCGACCAGATGTCGCCGTTGCCGAGCACCGGGATGTGCGCCGGGACGGACTCGCGCAGCCGGGCGATCGCCGACCAGTCCGCCGTGCCCCCGTAGTGCTGGGCGGCGGTGCGCCCGTGCAGGGCGATGGCGGCCACGCCCTCCTCGGCGCCGATCCGGCCCGCGTCCAGGTAGGTGAGGTGGTCGTCGTCGATGCCCTTGCGCATCTTCATGGTGACCGGGAGGTCCCCCGCGTTCGCCACGGCCTCGCGCAACAGCTCGCGCAGCAGGTTGCGCTTGTACGGCAGCGCCGATCCGCCGCCCTTGCGGGTCACCTTGGGGACGGGGCAGCCGAAGTTGAGGTCGATGTGGTCGGCCAGGCCCTCGTCGGCGATCATCCGGGCGGCCTTGCCGACGGTCACCGGGTCCACTCCGTACAGCTGGATCGAGCGCGGCTTCTCGCTCGCGTCGAACTTGATCAGCTGCATGGTCTTGGCGTTGCGCTCGACCAGGGCCCGGGTGGTGATCATCTCGCTCACGTACAGGCCCTTGCCGCCGCTCTGCTCGCGGCAGAGGGTGCGGAAGGGCGCGTTGGTGATGCCGGCCATGGGTGCCAGGACGACCGGCGGCCACACCCGCATCGGGCCGATCGTCAGCGGCGCGAACTCGGAGCTGGTCGCGGGCGCGGCGGCGGCCGCGGGCTCGCCGGCGGCCGCGTTCGCGGCGGCGGGGGCCGTGGCGGGCGCGGGCGCGGGCGCGGATGCCGTGGCGGACGCGGTGGTGTCGAGCGGGGCTGTCATGCGCGGCTGACCTCGTGGACGGGGGCTCGGGACTCTTCATTGTCCCCCACCGCGCGCCGGGGCCGGTCGGCGCTGCTCACCGGGCCCTTCCGGGGGCCGGGCGGTGGGCCTTTGGCCGTGGGCCTTCGTCCGTGGGCCCGCGTCCGTGGGCCCGCGTCCGTCGGCCCTTGTCCGTCAGCCCGCCGCGGTGACGATGCGCACCGAACCCGATGTAGTCACCACCCGGACGGTGTCGGAGCTGGTGGAGTCGGCCAGCTCGGGGTCGATGTGGCGGTCGCCCGGACCGGCGGCGCCGCTGAAGTCGAAGGCGTACCGGGAGCCCTTCGGGAGTCCGATCGCCACCGACCCGGAGGTGGCACCGGCGTCCACCAGCTGCGGCGGCCGCACGAAGCCCAGGTCGATCTCCCCGGAGAAGGCTCTCACCTCCACCCGCGGCGACCCGAGGCCGGCGGCCTTCAGCTCCCCGGAGGTGGTGCGTGCGTACACCTGTCCGGAGAGCCCGGTCAGCCGGATCGTGCCCGAGGTCGCGGTGAGCCGGACGTCCCCGGTGAGGTCCCGGACCTCCAGGGCACCGGACGTCCCGCCGCCGGACACCGACGCCGCGGCCGGCACCTCCAGATCGATCGAGGCGCCGCAGCCGACGTCCACCGCAGGCAGCAGCTGGTTGCAGCGCATCCGGACGGTGAGGACGTCCCCCTGGAAGATCGCCGAGACCGTGGGCTTGCGGACCGTCCAGTCCAGGTACTGCCTCATCGTCACCCGTCCGGGGACGCCCGGCTTGATCCGGACCTCCGCCGTCCCGGTGTCCAGCTCCACCCTGGTCACCGCGACCTGGTAGGAGTGCTCGGACACCGCCTTCTGCTGCACCACCACCGCCCAGGTCTGCACGGCGCCGAACAGCATGGCGAAGGCCAGCGTGAGCGTCCCGGTGATCTGCCAGGCCCGACGTGCGCCCACGGCTACCCGACCTCCAGGAACCGCAGCACCGCGAGCACCCGGCGGTGGCTGTTGTCGGCCGGCGGCAGGTCGAGCTTGGTGAAGATCGAGTTGATGTGCTTCGCCACGGCGCTGTCGCTGACCACCAGGGCGGCGGCGATCGCCGCGTTGGAGCGGCCCTCCGCCATCAGGCCGAGCACGTCCCGCTCGCGCGGGGTCAGCTTCTCCAGCGGATCGCGGTGGCGGCGGACCAGCAGCTGGGCGACCACCTCCGGGTCCAGCGCGGTGCCGCCCTCGGCCACCCGCTGGAGGGCGTCCACGAAGTCGTCCACATTGGCCACCCGCTGCTTGAGCAGGTAGCCCACCCCACTGGTGTTCGTGGCCAGCAGATCGGCCGCGTACCGCTCCTCGACGTACTGCGAGAGCAGCAGCACCGCGACCTCCGGCCACTGCCGGCGGATCATCAGTGCGGCCCGGACGCCCTCGTCGGTGTAGTCGGGCGGCATCCGGACGTCCGCCACCACCACCGCCGGACGGTGCTCCTCGACGGCGGCGAGCAGCGCCTCGGCGTCCCCGACCGCGGCCGCCACCTCGAAGCCCACGGCCTCCAGGACCTTGACCAGACCGACCCTCAGCAGGACCGAGTCCTCGGCGATCACAGCACGCACGGCAACTCCACGGTGATGGTGGTGGGGCCCCCGAGGGGGCTCAGAACGGACAGCGTGCCGTCGACCGAGGCGGCGCGCTTGCGCAGCCCGGTCAGGCCGGTGCCGCGCGCGGCGTCCGCGCCGCCGACACCGTCGTCGCTGACGACCAGGCGCAGCCGGCCGCCCGCCGTCCGCACCGAGAGGTCGACCCGGGAGGCACGGGCGTGCTTGGCGACGTTGGTCAGCGCCTCGGAGACGGTGAAGTAGGCGACCGCCTCGACGGTCGGGGCGACCGGCTCGGTCAGGGCGACGTCGACGCGCACCGGCAGCGGCGAGCGGGCGGCGATGCCGGACAGCGCCGCGTCCAGGCCGCGGTCCTCCAGAACGGCGGGGTGCAGGCCGCGCACGAGGTCCCGCAGTTCGTCGATGGCGGCCTGGGCCTCCTCGTGCGCGTCCACTATCACCTGCATGACCTCGGGCGGGGCGTGTTTGAGGGTGCGCCGGGCCAGGCCCAGGTTCATCGCCAGCGAGGTGAGCCGCTGCTGGGCGCCGTCGTGCAGGTCGCGCTCGATCCGGCGGCGCTCGGCGTCGACGGCGTCGACCAGGCCGGCCCGGCTCTCGGCGATCTCCTCGACCCGGCGCTCCAGGGCCTCCGCCCGGCCGGGGCCGAGCAGCCGCAGGGCCGTCCACTCCTCCAGCCGGGCCAGCAGGACCGTCGCCCACGGCAGCACGAGGAGCAGCAGCACGCCGCCCACGGTGACCGCGACGTCCAGCGTGACCAGCTGCCCGCGGACCGGGCTCGACGACGGCATCAGCCACGTCCAGCCGTAGACGGTGGCCATCACCAGGCCCGCGCCCCAGGCGTAGAGCAGCCCGACGGCGCCGAGCGCGAGCAGCGGGCCCGCGAGCAGGTGGTAGCCGACCTGGCGCCAGCTCACCCCCGTGCGCAGCCCGGTCAGCAGACCGGCCGAGGTCCGGACCGGACGGAGCAGCGGCGGCACCTCGACCCCGCGCAGGGCGCGCAACCGGCCGCGCTGGGCCGTCGTCAGCAGGCGCATGCCGGCCAGGCTCAGGCCGAGGACCAGCAGGAACACCTTGAGGTAGAGGACGGCCAGCCAGATCGGCGCGGCCAGTGGGACGCCGGCGGCTATGAACCGGGTGTCGCGCCAGACGGCCGCCCACAGCGGCCGCCCGACGCTCCTGGCGAGCGCACGGCGCAGCGGGGTGGAGGGCATGACGGACAGCGTAGGGCGCGAAGATCGACGGCCGCCATGAAGGGGAGTGGAGACCTGGGGTGTAGCTGGGTACACCCCTGATTCGGTGTGGTGCACTACCGACAGCGAGCGCCGTCCACGGAAGTCTTGACGGCATGACGAGCACTCCTTCGCACCCCACCACCGCGCCGTACCCGCGGCCCGCCGCCGGTCTCGGCGACGCCGGCGCCGCGTGGGCGCGGCCGGTCGGCCTTCTCGGGTCGGCGGCCCCGCTCGGGCTGCTCGGGCCCTGGTCGGTGCGGGGCGTCCCGGCGTCCCGGGGGCGGGCCGCGCTGGAGGTGTACGAGCACGGCGAGTTGGTCGACGTCGTGGTCGCGGCCCGGCTCGCCCCGGAGCTGCTGCGCGGCGCCCGGCGGTGCCCGGCCCTCGGCGCGCGGGAGTCGTACGGGCTGGTCTGGGGCCGGCTGCCGCAGGGCGGCCCGGCGCCCGCCGTGGGCTTCACCGCCGGGCGGCTGCGCCGGGCGGGGCGGCGGGCCGGGGTGGTCGAGGCACCCGAGGTGGTCACGGTGGCCGGGGAGTTCTGGCTCGCCTGGGCGCGGGGCCCGTTCGACGGCGTCCTGGTGGAGCACCCGGCCGGCCGGGTGCGGCGGTCGCTGGAGCGGGTCCGCCCGCGTGGCCGGAGCGCACGATGAGCGCCGTCCTGCCGGGAGCCCGGCCGACGTCGTTCACCTGGCCGGCTCCGCGCGTCCGGCCGACCCGGCCGACCGCCCCGGCGCTGCCCGGCTGGGCTCCGCAGGTGCCCGCCCTGGCGGCGCTGGCCCTGCTGCCCTGGCTGGCCGTGCTGGTGCTCTGCCACGAGACCGTCTGGGTCGTCCTCGACCTGGGCGAGCTGAGCGCCCTGCTCTGGCTGGACGCGCTGCTGCGCCGCCGCAGTCCGGGCGCGCTCGGGCCCGCCTGCGTGGTGGCGCTGCTGCTCGCGGGCGACGCCCTGGCCGACGTCGGCACCGCCGGACGCGGGCTGCCGCTGCTCGCCGCCCTGGTGATGGCCTGCGGTGTCGAGCTGCCGCTGGCCGTCCTCTGCCTGGCGCTCGGTCGGGGCGCGGCGGCTGCCGAGCCGGGGTCGGGGCCGGTACCGGGCGCGGCGGGCCGGCTCGGCGGCGGCCGGGCCCCGACCGAGCGGCCCGACGGGCGGCCCGACGCCCGGTCCGACGGCCGTCCGGGTCAGAGGCCGCCCGCCATGAGGGCCATCCGTGCCCGGGTCTCCTCGTCCCTGGGGGTGTAGGCGATCAGGCGGGTGCTGGGGCGGGGCCCGAGCCAGAAGCTCGTGTAGTCGCAGTGCAGCAGCCCGACCCCCGGGATGAGGAACTGCTTGAGTCCGTTGCCGGGCCGCTGGACGTCGTGCCGCTGCCAGGCCGCCTCGAAGTCCGGCGAGGCCTTGCGCAGCCGGGCGAGCAGTGCCTTCCAGGCCGGTTCGGCGGTGTGGTCCGCCATGCCCGACCGGAACCGGGCCACCATTCCCTCGCGCTCCTGCTCGTGGTTCACCAGCACGTCCCGGAAGCGCGACGGTGTGAACGCCATCCAGACCAGGTTCCGCTCCTCGAACGGCAACTCGTCGACGTTCCCGACCAGGTGGGTGTAGGAGGGGTTGTGCGCCAGGATGTCGTACCGGGCGTTGATCACCGCCGCCGGCATCGGCGCCATCTGCTCCAGCACCAGCCGCACCGCCGGGGTCACCGTCGGGCACTCCAGCACCGGAGCGGGGTCCTCGGCGGCCGCCAGGGCGAACAGGTGCGACCGCTCGGCCGGATCGAGCCGCAGGGCACGGGCGACGGCGTCCAGTACCTGGGTGGAGACCTGGATGTCCCGGCCCTGCTCCAGCCACGTGTACCAGGTGACCCCCACGGCGGCGAGCTGCGCGAGCTCCTCGCGGCGCAGCCCCGGCGTCCGGCGGCGGCCGGTCGTCGGCAGGCCCACCTGCTCCGGTGCGATCCGCTCGCGGCGGCTGCGCAGGAACGCCGCCAGCTCGTGCCGTCGGGCCTCGGCGGCGAGCGGGGTCGACGGAGCGGCTGCGGGGCTCGCGGTCGCGGTCGACCCGGCGGGCGCGGCGGTGCTTCGGACGGGCGCGGTGGTCAGGCTCATGGACTCAGCATGCGCCATGCGGGAGCCGGGTGCCAGGTACTTCTGATACCTGGATAAGCACACTCTGGTACCAGGTTGTCGGACGGAAGATCGTATGACCCGTGACCCAACAACTCGCCGTCGCCACGACCACCACCGCTACCGCGTCAGCCCGCCCCACCGGCTCCACCACGGCCGGTACCACCACCACCGGTAGCACCACCGCCTCTGCCGCCTCCGGCACCACCTCGCCGAGCAGCGCTTCGATCGGCAGCGCTTCGATCGGCACCGCCGGACTGGTCACCGTACTGCTCGGGGCGTTCCTGCCGATGCTCGACTTCTTCATCGTCAACGTCGCCCTGCCCACCATCGACCGCGACCTCGCCGCCGGCCCCGCCGTGCTGGAGCTGGTCGCCGCCGGGTACGGCATCGCGTTCGCCGTCCTGCTCGTCCTCGGCGGACGGCTCGGCGACATCTTCGGCCGCCGACGGCTCTTCGTGGTCGGCGCCGCCGCGTTCGCCCTCACCTCGCTCGCCTGCGGGCTCGCCCCCGGTGCCTGGTCACTGGTCGCCGCCCGCGCCGCCCAGGGCGCCTCGGCCGCCCTGATCGTCCCCCAGGTCCTCGGCACCATCACCGCCGCCACCCACGGCGCCCGCCGCGCCCACGCGCTCAGCGTCTACGGCGCGGTCGCCGGGATCTCGGTGGTGGTCGGCCAGGTGCTCGGCGGGATGCTGGTCGCCGCCGACGTCCTCGGCACCGGCTGGCGCTCGGTCTTCCTGCTGAACGTCCCGTTCGCCCTGCTCGCCCTCGTGCTCGCCCTCCGGTACGTGCCGGAGAGCCGCTCCCCGCAGGCCGCCCGGGTGGACGTCCTGGGCACCCTCCTGCTCACCGCGACCATGCTCGCCCTGCTCGTCCCGCTGATGGAGGGCCGCGCCGCCGGCTGGCCGCTCTGGTCCTGGGTGCTGCTCGCGCTCTCCCCGGTGCTCGCGGTCGCCTTCGCCCTGGTCGAGACCCGCGCCGAACGCCGGGGCGCCACCCCGCTGGTGCCGCCCAGCCTGCTGCGGATCCCCGAGATGCGGCGCGGGCTCGGCATCGCCCTCCCCTACTTCGGCGGCTTCGGCGGCTTCATGTTCGTGATCGCGATCGCCCTCCAGCAGGGCCTGCGGCTCGGCCCGGTGGCGGCCGGCTGGGCGCTCGTCCCGATGGCCGTCGGCTACTTCGGGGCCTCGCTCGCCGGCCCCCGGCTGATCGGCCGCTTCGGCAGCCGGGTACTGACCGCCGGCGCCGTCGTCCAGGCGCTCGGCCTGGCCGCCCTGATCCTGACGGTGCTCGCCGACTGGTCGCACTTCTCCCCACTGCGGATGGCCCCCGGGGTCGCGCTCGCGGGCATCGGGCAGGGCCTGATCGGCACCCCGCTGTTCCGGGTGGTCCTCTCCAAGGTGCCCGCCGACCGCGCGGGCGTCGGCAGCGGCGTCCTCGCCACCAGCCAGCAGTCCAGCCTGGCCCTCGGCGTGGCCACCCTCGGCAGCCTCTACCTGGCCCTCGCCCCGACCGTGGGCATGGACCGCGCGCTGGCCCTCTGCCTCGCCGTCCAACTGCTGGGCTCCTTCAGCATCCTGTACCTGACCACCCGGCTCCCCCGCTCCATCGGGTGACCCCGGACGGCCGGGTCACGACCGGCTCCCGCACAGCCCGCGCGCCCGCCCGCGAAGTCGCGGTCGGGCGCGCTCGGGTGCGCGGGGCGTCGTCAGCCGGACCCGGCGACGGTCAGCCGGCACTGGCCGTCCGCCGTGCAGGAGCGCTCCAGGCGGCCCCGCGAGACGGTCTGGATCAGCCCGATCGTCCAGCACATCGGGCATCCGCGCAGGGCGAGCACGCCGATCGGAAGGAGCAGCAGCGCGGCCGGCCCCACCACCGGGAGCAGCGCGAAGGCGCCGATCAGGCCGCCGAACCCCACCGCGCCGCGCACCAGGTGGCGGGGCAGGGACGCACTCGCGAAGTCGGGTCGATCACTCACCGATGCCTCCGAGGACGGTCTCGGGCGCGGCCCGCAGCTCGCAGCGGACGGCCGATCGCGCCCGGTGCAGTCGTGACTTCATCGCCGCGCCGCTCAGCCCCAGCGCGTCGGCGACCGTCCGCCCGTCGAGGCCCTGGATGTCCCGCATGACCAGCACCCGCCGCTGGTCTGCCGGGAGCGCGGCGATCGCCGCCGCGACCCGCCCGGCCTCCAGGCGTCGCAGCACCTCCTCCTCGGCCGACAGCACGGTCTCGTCCCCCGACGGCACGGGGTCCCGCCGCAGTACCCGCGCCCGGCGCAGGCACTCGTTGCGCACGATGCGGAACATCCACGACGCCAGCGCACCGGAGGCCCGCAGCATCCCGATCTTGCGGTACAGGATGATCAGCGCCTCCTGCGCCGCGTCCTCGGCATCCTCCGGCGAGGCGCACAACGTCCGGGCGAACCGCCGCACATGCGGGTGCGCCCCCGACACCAGCGCGGCGATCGAGTCGACGTCCCCCCGCTGCGCCGCGTGGACCAGGCGCTCCCCCGGCCAGCCCCCCGCGTCAGCCACGGCCCCGCCCCCGCTTCCTCATCACGACCACGGTGCAGGTGCACAGCAGCAGCAGGGCGACAGCCACGGCGATGCCAACGATCACGAGAACCTCCCAGTCCGGTCCGACCCTTTCGTCGGAGACATTCATAAGAGGCACACCCCTGCGCAAAGGATTCAGCCCCGTTCCCGGAGTCGGTCACGGGCGGACCGCCCCGATCAAATCACTGGCACCAAGCGCCCCTTTGCGTCAGGATGACGATATGAGCAGCATGGAGAAGGGGAACCCCCTCGACACCCGCAACCGGGCCGAGCTGGTGGCGGCCGTCGCCTCCGGCGCCGAGCCGAAGTGGCTGATGTTCTGGGGGCATCAGCCGCAGCAGGACGGTTCGGTCGGGCAGGGGGCGCTGAGCCAGTGGTGGCCGTCCCCCTTCACCGTGGACGGCGTGACGTACGCGAGCGCCGAGCACTGGATGATGGCCGGGAAGGCCCGGCTGTTCGGCGACGAGGCGATCGTGCCGCGGATCCTCGCCGCCCGGAGCCCGGCCGAGGCGAAGAAGCTGGGGCGCCAGGTGCGGGGGTTCGACGAACCCACCTGGGCCGCCGGGCGGTTCGAGCTGGTGGTGACGGGCAATGTCGCCAAGTTCGGGCAGGACGACGCCCTCCGCGACTACCTCCTCGGCACCCGGCAGCGCGTCCTGGTCGAGGCCAGCCCGGTGGACCGGCTCTGGGGCATCGGTCTCGCCGCCGACGACGAACGGGCCGCACGACCGGCCGACTGGCGCGGGGAGAACCTGCTCGGCTTCGCCCTGATGGAGGCCCGCACCCGGCTGGCCCGGTGAGCATCGCGAGCGCCACGAGCAGGACGGGCACGACGAGCGCCACGAGCGCCACGAGCGCCACGAGCGCCACGAGCGCCACGAGAACGACGAGCACGACGAGCCGGAGAAGCGCGACCCGCCGGAGGAGCCGATGAGCACGATCGCCCCGGCCCTGGACGCCACGGCGGTGCTGTCGGTGGGCGCCGCGCTCGCCCTCACCCCGAGGGTGCTGCGGCGGGAGGTCCGGCCCGGGCGCGGGGGAGCGCCCGGGCCGGAGGCGTTGCTCGCCGCCGTCGTGGCGCTGCTCCTCCTCAACCAACTGGCCTTCGCCGTCTACGTCCAGCGCGTGCACGACGGCAGCACCGCGTTCGTCGCGCGCTACCTGCCCCCCGGGTGGTTCGCCGTGCCCCGCGGCAACCCGTTCGTCGACTGGGTCGCCGCCCACACCCCCGCACCCGAGCTGCTCGCGCCGTCCGTGCTGCGCGTCCAGGCCTTCCTCGAACTCCCGCTCGTCCTGCTGGCCTTCCTCGCCGTGCTGCGCCGGCTCGACCGGCAGCTGTACGTCCGGGTGGCCCGCTCACCGCTGCTCCCGCTCGCCGCCGGCTCGTACACCGTCGCGTTCTGCGCGGTGGAGTGGGAGCTGCGCAACCCGTACACGGTGGACGACCTGGTCATCCGGGTCGTGTCGGCGCTGGTCACCGCGCCGCTGCTCGCCCGGATCGCGGGGCGGGAGGCGGACACCGCGCCCCGCTCCCCCGGGCCGCTCGTCCTCGCGGTCGAGCTGTGGGCCTTCGGCTCCCTGATGCTGGCCCTCTACGACACCGTGCTGCTCTACAACCTCTCCCGGCTCGGCGAACGGCTCACGGGCATGATCACCGCGGTCGCCGTGCTCGGCGCGACCCGCGTCCTGGCGGCGAAACGGCCCGGCGCCCCGGCCGGCCCCCGCGTGGCCGCGCTCACGGACTCCCTCGGCCGGGGCCTCGCGCTGTTCCTCGTCCCCGCCCTCGCTCTCCGGTACGCCGGGAGCTTCGGCACGCCCCGGCTGGCCGCCGCGGCGGGCGCCGCGGTGCTGATCGCCGCCGTCGGCCGGCGCGCGGGCCGGCTCGCCCTGCCCGCCACCGTCGGCGCGGGGGCGGGATACCTGGCCGTCCGGTGGTCCACCGACCCGTACTTCGAGGCGGCTCTGCTCCGGGCGGCCGTCGTCGGCTTGCTCACCACCGGTGCCGTCTGCGCGGTCCTGGACGGCAGTCGCAAACATTTCGACGCACTCCCGTAACTCTGTCGCCGTATATCGACGCCAGGATGACCCGCAGTCAGGGTCGAGATGGACAGGGTGCGGCGATCATGCGGATACGGCACACGGAACAACCCCCGGCTCAGCACAGCGGCGAGAGCGAACAGGACGCGCTCGACCTCCGTGCCGAGCTGGACGAATTACTGCGAGCCCGGCAGTACGCCAACCAGCGCGAACGGCGGCTCGCCGAGGCCGTGCGGGCCGTCCCGGAGCGGCAGCGGCCGGACGCGGAACTGCTGCGGCAGCTGGCCCAGGCGCGGACGCTGCGCGAGGGGCTCGGCACCCGCTGCCTGGAGCTCAGCGAGCAGTTGACCGCGCTGGAGGACCGGCTGCGCCAGCCGCCGGTCCGCAATCCGGTGCCCCGGCAGCCCACCGGCGCCCGCTTCGGGGGCGTGCGGGAGAAGGAAGGAGCGCACGCCCCGTCGGCGCGCCGAGCCGCTCCGCCGCCACCCGCCACCGGGGCCCGGTTCGGCTCCCCGCGGTCCCGCCCCGAGGAGGCCGGCGAACCGACCCCGCCCCGGACGGTCCCGGCGCCCCAGCCACCGCCCGCGCCCGAAGAGCCACCGGAGCCGCCCCGGCGCCGCTCCCCCGCCGAACTCACCGCCCTCGCCGAGCGGATCACCGCTCTGCACCGCCAGGGCGCCACCCAGGAGATCACCTCCCTGCTGGGCCAGGCCGCCGCCCTGCTCCTCCCGCTCGACACCGCCCGGCTGGCCGGTCTGCTCGCCCGCGGCGGCCCGCCCGACGCCTCCGTCCAGCTGGCCCGCGGCGCCGCGGCCGGCACTCCGACGCAGGCCGCCAGCACCCTCGCCGAACTGCGTTCCGCCGGCCTGGCCCAGGAGGCGACCGAACTGTTCCACGCCCTCTGGGCCTACCCGGCCGACGCGCTGCCGGCCCTGCTGGTGGCCCTGGAACGGGCCGGCCAGCACGCGGACAGCGCCACCCTGCTCTGGGAGTGGGGCTCCGCGCCCACCGCCGAGCTGGCCGCCCTCGCGGCCGGGCTGGAGCGGGCCGGCCGCTCCGAGGACGCCCGGACGCTGCTGCGCCAGGCCGCCGGCCGGCCCGCCGCCGAGCTCACCGACCTGGCCGGCACCCTGCCGGAGCCACTGTCCGGCGTCCTGCTGCGCGACCTCGCGGCGCTGCGCCCGCCGGCCGAACTCGTCCGGCTCGCCACCGCGCTCGCCCCGCACCGGCGGCTCTACGACGGCCTGCTGGCCGCCCTCCTGGAGGACGAGGGCCGCCACCGCAGCACCCTCGCCTCGCTGCGCGGCGCCGGCCTGCCGACCGCCCCGGCCGGCCCGCCGCGCTCCCGCTGGGGCCGCCGGTAGGCCGGGGTCGGCGGATTCGACGAGCCGGACGCGGGGAGCCCCCGCCCGCCGGAAGGCGGACGGGGGCTCCTTCGGCGCGACGGCCGGGTGTGCTGCGGTCAGCAGCCGATCAGCCGCGCGGCCAGGTACGACTTGACCTGGTCGAGCGAGACGCGCTCCTGCGACATGGTGTCGCGCTCGCGCACGGTCACCGCGTTGTCCTCAAGGGTGTCGAAGTCGACGGTGACGCAGAACGGCGTGCCGATCTCGTCCTGGCGGCGGTAGCGCTTGCCGATCGCGCCCGCGTCGTCGAACTCGACGTTCCACGCGGTGCGCAGGTCGGCGGCCAGGCCGCGGGCCTTCGGCGAGAGGTCGGCGTTGCGCGACAGCGGCAGCACCGCGACCTTGACCGGGGCCAGCCGCGGGTCCAGCCGCATGCCGACGCGCTTCTCCAGGACGCCCTTGGCGTTGGGCGCCTCGTCCTCGAAGTAGGCGTCGATCAGGAAGGCCAGCATGGCGCGGTTGAGGCCCGCCGCCGGCTCGATGACGTACGGGAAGTACCGCTCGCCGGACTCCTGGTCGAAGTACTTGAGGTCCTGGCCGGAGGCCTCGCTGTGCACCGTGAGGTCGTAGTCGGTGCGGTTGGCGACGCCCTCCAGCTCGGAGAACTCCTGGCCGCCGAAGTTGAAGCGGTACTCGATGTCCACCGTGCGCTTGGCGTAGTGGGACAGCTTCTCCTTCGGGTGCTCGAAGAAGCGCATGTTCTCGGTCCGCAGGCCGAGGTCGACGTACCAGTCCCAGCGCTGCTGGAGCCAGTAGTCGTGCCACTGCTCGTCCTCGCCCGGCTTGACGAAGAACTCCATCTCCATCTGCTCGAACTCGCGGGTGCGGAAGATGAAGTTGCCGGGGGTGATCTCGTTGCGGAAGCTCTTGCCGGTCTGGGCGATGCCGAACGGCGGCTTCTTGCGCGAGGTCGTCTGGACGGCCTTGAAGTTGGTGAAGATGCCCTGCGCCGTCTCCGGGCGCAGGTAGGCCAGGCCGCCCGCCTCCTCGGTGACGCCGAGGTGCGTCTTCAGCATGCCCGAGAACTCCCGGGGCTCGGTGAAGGAGCCCTTGGTGCCGCAGTCGGGGCAGTTGATGTCCTTGAGGCCGTTCGCCGGCGGGTAGCCGTGCTTGGCCTCGTACTTCTCCTCCAGGTGGTCGGCCCGGTGGCGCTTGTGGCAGGAGAGGCACTCGGTCAGCGGGTCGTTGAAGGTGGCGACGTGACCGGAGGCCTCCCAGACCTCACGGGCCAGGATCACCGACGAATCGAGCCCGACGACGTCCTCACGGGCCTGGACCATCGCGCGCCACCACTGGCGCTTGATGTTCTCCTTCAGCTCGACGCCCAGCGGCCCGTAGTCCCAGGCGGCACGCGTGCCGCCGTAGATCTCGCTGCAGGGGTAGACGAAGCCACGGCGCTTGCTCAGGCTGACGATCGTGTCGATCTTGTCGGCGGCCACAGTGCTCTCTTCAGTACGACGGCACGGTCAGGGCACGGCTGGTTGCGCGTACCCGAATACCTCAGGTTACCGGCCATACGGGTACGGGGTTCAAATCGGTATCGCCCGGCCCCGCCCAACCATCACCATCCACCGTTCACCCGTCCGAGTGATTTGACAATCATTTCCATCTAACCTGAGAATGGTTGTCATGATGATCCGACGACCTACCCGCACCGTCCTCGCCCTGACCGCGACCACCCTCGCCGGCACCCTCCTGCTCACCGCCTGCGGCGGGGACGGCGGCGCCAAGGGCACGGACGGCAAGCTGGGCGTCGTCGCCTCGTTCTATCCGATGGAGTTCCTCGCCTCGCAGATCGGCGGCGAGCACGTCAAGGTCACCACCCTGACCCCGGCCGGCACCGAGCCGCACGACCTCGACCTCACCGCCAAGCAGGTCGCGAGCGTCAAGAAGGCCGACGCCCTGCTCTACCTCAAGGGCCTCCAGCCGACCGTGGACAAGGCGGTCGCCGACTCCGGCGCCAAGCACGTCGTCGACGCCACCGCCGCCAGCCCGCTGGTCGACCACCACCTCGGCGAGGGCGAGGAGGGCCACGCCGAGGGCGACGGCCACCAGCACGACGGCGCCCCCGGCGACCCGCACATCTGGCTCGACCCGACCCGCTACGCGGCGGTCGCCCAGAGCGTCGGCGCCGAGTTCGCCAAGGCCGACCCGGCGCACGCGGCCGACTACCGGAAGAACACCGACGAACTGGTCGGCAAGCTCACCACCCTGGACCAGCGGTTCCGGGACGGCCTCAAGGACGCGAACACCAGGACCTTCGTCACCAGCCACGCCGCCTTCGGCTACCTCGCCGAGCACTACGGCCTCACCCAGGTCGCCATCAACGGCGTCGACCCGGAGTCCGAGCCCACCCCCGCCCGGCTGGCCGACGTCCAGAAGGCCGCCAAGGACAACGGCGTCACCACGATCTTCTTCGAGACCCTGGTCAGCCCCAAGCTCGCGGAGACCGTCGCCAAGGACCTCGGCCTCCGGACCGCGGTGCTGGACCCGCTGGAGGGTGTCAAGGACCCGGCCAAGGACACCTACCTGACGGTGATGGAGCAGAACCTCGCCAACCTGCGGGCCGCGCTCGGCACGGCCGGCGCCACCACCAGCTGAGGGGACGACAACACGCCATGACCCACCCGATACCCCCGGCCGTCCGCCTGCACGACGCCGTCGCCTCGCGCGGCGGCCGGCCGGTGCTGCGCGGCGTCGACCTCACGGTGCAACCCGGCGAGGTGGTCGCCCTGCTCGGCGCCAACGGCTCCGGCAAGTCCACCACCGTCAAGGCCGTCACCGGCGCCGTCCCGCTGGAGCACGGCAGCCTGGACCTGTTCGGCATCCCGTTCGCCAAGTTCCGTGCCTGGCACCGGGTCGGCTACGTGCCGCAGCGCACCACCGCCGCCTCCGGCGTGCCGGCCACCGTGCGCGAGGTGGTCTCCACCGGGCGGCTCCCGCAGCACCGGCTGCTGCCCTTCCGCCGCCGGGACCGGGACGCGGTGGACCGCGCGCTGACCGCCGTCGGCATGCTGGACCGGGCCGGGGACGGCGTCGCCGACCTCTCCGGCGGCCAGCAGCAGCGGGTGCTGATCGCCCGCGCCCTGGTCGGCACCCCCGACCTGCTGATCATGGACGAGCCGATGGCCGGAGTGGACGCCACCAGCCAGCAGGTGCTCGCCGACACCCTGCGCGCCGAGGTCGGACGCGGTGCGGCCGTGCTGCTGGTGCTGCACGAACTCGGGCCGCTGGAGCCGCTGATCGACCGCGCCGTGGTGCTGCGCGACGGCTGCGTCGCGCACGACGGCCCGCCCGTCCCCAACACCGGCCTGCACGCCCTGCCCGGCCACGACCACGTCCATCCGCACGCCGACCACACCCCGCCGAGGCTGCTCGCATGACCGAGATGCTCTCCTACGACTTCATGCAGCGCGCCCTGCTCGCCGCCGTCCTGGTCGGCATCACCGCGCCGGCCGTCGGCATCTACCTGGTGCAGCGGCGCCAGGCACTGCTGGGCGACGGCATGGGCCACGTCGCGATGACCGGGGTCGGCCTCGGCTTCATCTTCGACACCAGCCCGGTCTGGATGGCCGTCCTGGTCTGCGTCCTCGGCGCCGTCACCATGGAGCTGGTCCGCTCGCGCGGCAACCAGCGCGGCGACATCGCCCTCGCCATGCTGTTCTACGGCGGCATGGCCTGCGGCAAGCTGCTCGTCTCGAAGTCCGCCCAGGCCGGCGCCGGCAGCCTGGAGAGCTACCTCTGGGGCTCCATCCTGACCGTCGCCCCCGCCGACCTCGTCACCATCGGCGTCCTCGGCGCCGTGGTCATCGGCGTCACCGTGGGCCTGCGCCGCCAGCTCTTCGCGATCTGCCAGGACGAGGACTTCGCCCGGGTCACCGGCCTGCCGGTGCGCCTCCTCAACCTGCTGCTCGCGGTGATGGCCGCGATCACCGTCACGGTCGCCATGCGGGTGGTCGGGCTGCTGCTGGTCAGCGCGCTGATGGTGGTCCCGGTGGTGGCCGCCCAGCAGCTCACCCGCTCCTTCGCCGCCACCCAGGCCGCCTCGATCGGCCTCGGCGTCCTGGTCTCGCTGGCCGGCGTCACCGGCTCCTACCAGCTCGACGTCCCCTCCGGACCGGCCATCGTGCTGCTCGCCATCGCGGTGTTCGCGGTGTTCAGCGCGATCGCCGCGCCGCTGGCCCGCCACCGGCACCGGACGGCGAAGGCCGACCCCGGCCCCGCGGTCTGCGACGTCCAACTGCCCGGGCAGAGCGCGTCCGACGCGACCACTCCGGACCGGAGGGCGGGGCTGGCACAATGAGGTGCGAGATGCCCACACCCCCAGGAGGACCCACGGTGACCACCGCAGGCCCGTCGCCGCGCGCCCGCTCGACCCGGCAGCGAGCCGCCGTCTCGGCGGCCCTGGACGAGATCGAGGACTTCCGCAGCGCGCAGGAGCTCCACGACATGCTCAAGCACCGAGGCGACTCGGTGGGTCTGACCACGGTCTACCGCACCCTGCAGTCGCTCGCCGACGCCGGCGAGGTCGACGTGCTGCGCACCGCCGACGGCGAGGCCGTCTACCGCCGCTGCAGCAGCGGGCACCACCACCACCTGGTCTGCCGGCACTGCGGCGCGACCGTCGAGGTGGAGGGGCCGGCCGTCGAACGCTGGGCCAACTCGGTAGCCGCCGAGCACGGGTTCAGCGACATCGCCCACACCCTGGAGATCTTCGGGACCTGTGCGGAGTGCGCCAAGAAGGCCTGATCCGGCCGCGCCGAAGGGCCCGTGGGAGCTGGCTCCCACGGGCCCTTCGGCGTACCCCGTCGGGCGCGGTCCGCGTCCCGGCGCCGGGACGCGGACCGCGCCCGACGGCGGCTCAGCGCTGCGCGGGGACCTCCGCGGCCTCGCCGGGGGCGACCTCGTTGGGGATCGCCCCGCCGAAGCGGCGGTCGCGCCGCGCGTACTGCTCGCAGGCCCGCCAGAGGTCCCGGCGGTCGAAGTCCGGCCAGAGCACGTCCTGGAACACGAACTCCGCGTACGCCGACTGCCAGAGCAGGAAGTTGGACGTCCGCTGCTCGCCGCTCGGGCGCAGGAAGAGGTCCACGTCCGGCATGTCCGGGTGGTACAGGTACTTGGCGATGGTCTTCTCGTTGACCTTCTTCGGGTCCAGCCGGCCCGCCGCGACATCGGCCGCGATGGCCGCCATGGCGTCCGCGATCTCCGCCCGGCCGCCGTAGTTGACGCACATGTAGAGCGTGACGGCGTCGTTCTCCCTGGTCTGCTCCTCGGCGACCTTGAGCTCCTGGACGACGCTCTTCCACAGCTTGGGCATCCGGCCGGCCCAGCGGACCCGCACGCCCATCGCGTCCATCTCGTCACGGCGGCGGTGGATGACGTCCCGGTTGAAGTTCATCAGGAACTTCACCTCGTCGGGCGAGCGCTTCCAGTTCTCGGTGGAGAACGCGTACAGCGAGATGTTCTTCACACCGAGCTCGATCGCGCCCTTGAGCACGTCCAGCACCACGGACTCGCCGACCTTGTGGCCCTCCGTGCGCGGCAGCCCGCGCTCCTTGGCCCAGCGCCCGTTCCCGTCCATCACGATCGCGACGTGGTTGGGGACCAGCTCGCCGGGGATCTTCGGGGGCTGTGCGCCGCTGGGGTGCGGGGTCGGGGGGAGGTACTCCCTTTGCTTGCCACCGCCGAAGAGCCGTCGCGCTGCCATGTGCTCACTTCTCCACGTATCTCATCGAGCGGATGCCCCGCTCCAGGTGCCACTGCAGATAGGCCGCGACCAGGCCGCTGCCCTCCCGCCAGTACCTCGGCTCGCAGGTGTCGGCCGTCCGCCAGTCCCCTGACAGCAGCGCCCCGAGCAGTACCAGTGTCTCAGGGGAGGGTACGGCACAACCGGGGACTCGGCAGTCTCCGCACAGCACGCCGCCCGCCTGGAGCGAGAAGAACCGGTTCGGGCCCTCCAGGCCGCACTTGGCGCAGTCGGTGAAGCTCGCGCCGTACCCGTTGACGGCCAGCGAGCGGAGCAGGAAGGCGTCCATCACCAGGTGCGACTCGTGCACCCCGGCCGCCAGCGTCCGCAGGCCGCCGACCAGCAGCAGGTACTGCTGGACGGCCGGCTCGCCCTCGTTCTCGGCGAACCGCTCCGCCGTCTCCAGCATCGCCGTCCCCGCGGTGTAGCGGCCGTAGTCGGTGACGATCGAGCCGCCGTACGGGGCGATCGTCTCCACCTGGGTGCAGAGCGGCAGCCCGCGCCCCACCAGCTCGCTCCCCCGGCTGAAGAACTGCACGTCCACGTGCGAGAACGGCTCCAGCCGGGCGCCGAACTTGGACTTGGTCTTGCGCACCCCACGGGCCACCGCACGCACCTTGCCGTGCTGGCGGGTGAGCATGGTGATGATCCGGTCGGCCTCGCCGAGCTTCTGCGCCCGGAGCACCACGCCGTCGTCCCGGAACAGGCTCATGCGGCGGCCTCGCGGCCGGCGTCGAACAGTGTGGACATCCCACCATTGTCCCCCACCGGCCGACCTCCGGGCGGCAGCCGTGTGGCCCGCACCGGGGCCGTGGGGGAGACCCGATCGGTGCGGGGCACGGCGGGCCCGGGGTGGGGCGCCGCCCGGCCGGGGGGCCGGGGGGCGGTTCGGGCCCGGTTCGTGGGGGTCCCGGGGGCGGCCGTCCGGGGTCCGCGTGGTGCGACGGCCGAGGTCCTTCCCGCGCGGCCGGGACGTGGCCCGCGCGGCCTAGTACGAAGCGCGGGTGGCCGCCTCCAGCAGCGCCCCGACCCTCGCCTGCGGCAGGTCCAGGCAGCGCCCCACGGCGGCCAGCGCCTCCCGCTCCTGGGGCAGGTAGCGCCCGTCGGCCAGCGCGATCGCCGCCCCCTGCAGCAGCAGCCGCTCCCGGCCGTGGTGGGCCAGGTGCGGGGCGAGCGGTTCGAGCACCGCGTGCAGTTCCACCGCCAGCGCGCCGGCGTCCCCGAGCCCGGAGGACGCCTCCAGGTCGTGGGCGTCCCGGAGTTCGCCGCCGAGCCCGGAGAGCGCGGCCAGCGCGGCGAGCACCTGGGCCTCGCCGCAGTCGTCGAAACCGGCCTCCCGGACGGCCGCGCAGGCCGCCTCGCGGGCCGCCCGGTGCGCCGTCCCGCCGGCCGCCAGCAGCGCGAGGGCCACGGTGTACTGCGCGTCGCGCAGCATCCCGCCGAGGCGCACGCAGGTGGGCTGGTCCAGGCTCTCCACGCCGTAGCGGCCGTGGCAGGTGGTGCACTGCACGCTGCGGACGACCGGGCCGAGCGGCAGCACCGCCGCGCCCAGCAACCGCAGCCACCGCCGGCCGTGCTGCCGGCGGTAGTTGCGGTCACCGCCGCAGCCTGGACAGAAGAAGTCACCGAGAACGTCAGTCCGCCAGCGCGGGCGAACACCCCACAACCCTGTCACGGCGCCACTCCCCAGACATGGCAGGCGGCCTGCACAACAATGGGCAGGTCACGCGACCGGACCCCGAGGCCGTCCCACCGACCCGGATTTCCGGTGGGTCGATGTTGCCATGGTTACCGGCACGTGTCAGTACCTCGAACGGCTTCCGGGCCGAAAAAATGTGGCGCAGGCCACAGCCGCCCACCCGGGACCGCCCACGACGACGGCGGGCCGCCCCGGAGGACGGCCCGCCACTACCACTCGTACGAACTACCCGCGCTGCGCCCGGTTGACGGCGCTGATCATCGCCTTCAGCGAGGCCAGCACCGTGTTGCCGTCGATGCCCACGCCCCACAGCACCTTGCCGTCCACGGCGCACTCGACGTACGCCGCGGCCTGGGCGTCGCCGCCCTCGCTCAGCGCGTGCTCCGCGTAGTCCAGCACCCGGACGTCCACCCCGATCCGGCCCAGCGCGTCGGCGAAGGCGGAGACCGGGCCGTTGCCGGTACCGGCCAGGGTGACCGGCGCGCCCTCGACCACGGCCTGGGCGGTCAGCGCGTCCCGGCCGTCCTCGGTGGTCAGGCTGCGCGAGCCGCTCAGCGAGATCCGGCCCCACGGGTTGTCGGTGGTCGGCAGGTACTCGTCCTGGAAGACCGCCCAGATCGCCGCCGGGGTGACCTCGCCGCCCTCGGCGTCGGTCTTGGCCTGGATGATCCGGGAGAACTCGATCTGCATCCGGCGCGGCAGGTCCAGCTTGTGGTCGTTCTTCAGGACGTAGGCGACGCCGCCCTTGCCGGACTGGCTGTTGACCCGGATGACCGCCTCGTAGGTGCGGCCGACGTCCTTCGGGTCGATCGGCAGGTACGGCACACCCCAGGTGTGCTCGCCCACCGGCACGCCGGCCGCCTTCGCGTCGGCCTCCAGGGCGTCGAACCCCTTCTTGATCGCGTCCTGGTGCGAGCCGGAGAAGGAGGTGTACACCAGGTCGCCGGCGTACGGGTGGCGCGGGTGCACCTCCATCTGGTTGCAGTACTCGGCGGTGCGGCGCACCTCGTCGATGTCGGAGAAGTCGATCTGCGGGTCGATGCCCTGCGAGAACAGGTTCATGCCCAGGGTCACCAGGTCGACGTTGCCGGTCCGCTCGCCCTGGCCGAACAGGCAGCCCTCGATGCGGTCGGCGCCGGCCATGTAGGCCAGCTCGGCGGAGGCGACGGCGGTGCCGCGGTCGTTGTGCGGGTGCACCGACAGGCAGACGTGCTCGCGGCGGGACAGGTTGCGCGACATCCACTCGAACTGGTCGGCCTGGACGTTCGGGGTGGCCCGCTCGATGGTGGCCGGCAGGTTCAGGATGATCTCGCGGCCCTCGCCCGGCTGCCAGACGTCCATCACCGCCTCGCAGACCTCCAGGGCGAAGTCCAGCTCGGTGTCGACGAAGATCTCCGGCGAGTACTGGTAGCCGAAGACGGTGTCGTCGCCCAGCAGCTTCTCGGCGTACTCCATCACCAGCCGGGTGCCGTCGGTGGCGATCGCCTTGGTGGCCGCCCGGTCGTTGCGGAACACCACCCGGCGGAACAGCGGCGCGGTCGCGTTGTACAGGTGGACGGTCGCCCGCGGCGCGCCGACCAGCGACTCGACGGTCTTCTCGATCAGCTCCTCGCGGGCCTGGGTCAGCACCGAGATGGTGACGTCCTCCGGGATCGCCCCCTCCTCGATCAGCGACCGTACGAAGGCGTGGTCGGTGGCGCCGGAGGAGGGGAAGCCGACCTCGATCTCCTTGTAGCCCATGCCGACCAGCAGGTCGAACATCTTGCGCTTGCGGGCCGGGGACATCGGGTCGATCAGCGCCTGGTTGCCGTCCCGCAGGTCGGTGGAGAGCCAGCGCGGCGCCTTGGTGATCACCTTCGACGGCCAGCTGCGGTCCGGCAGGTCGACCGTGCCGAACGGCAGGTAGCGGCCGTGGCGCATGCCGGCGCCCCGCTGGCGCACGGTCGCGGCGGTGATCGGCGTCGGACGGTCGACGAACGCGCGACCGGCGGGGATGGACGCGGCGGAGCTCTGCTCGGTCATGGAGGTGACTCTCGGCTTCCTGTGATGCGGGGCTTGTCGGGGTGAGATGGACACCCGACCGGCCGGCCTGCTGCCGCGCACGACCCCTCGGTGGGCCGCAGTATTGCAACGCGCACAGCACAGTCCCCGCGGCGAGGGAGCCGGCCCTGGTGGACTACAGGCCCTCGACGCGGCAGCTAAGAAGAAGCAGCCCGTTGCGCATGATGTCGTCCAGCGTAACCGAGGAGCACGCGCCCCCGAAGTGAGCCGGGCGGACATTCCACCCCTTGAGACGGCGCCCGATTCCGTCCACGCCGGTGACAACGGGTCACGAATGCCTCACCCTTGGCCACATGACCGCCGAACCGCCGCTCTGCGCGATCGTTCCGCCGTACGTCCTGGACCGCCTCGCCGAGGCCGGTCACGAGCCCGCCGCCCGTTCCCTCGCCCTGGATGCCGCGCACCGCACGGCCCGCCTCACCGCCACTGCGCCGCAGCCCGGCGGCACCCGCCTGGAGCGGGTGGTCTGCGACGCCGGACACAGCGAACGGCTGCCCGGCCGCACCGTCCGCCGGGAGGACCAGGGGCCCGTCCCCGACCAGTCCGTCAACCACGCCTACGACGGCCTCGGCGACACCTTCGCCCTCTTCGCCGACGCCTTCGGCCGCCGTTCGATCGACGACCAGGGTCTGCGGCTGGACGCCACCGTGCACTACGGCCGCGACTACGACAACGCCTTCTGGGACGGCCGGCGGATGGTCTTCGGCGACGGCGACGGCGAGGTGTTCGGCGACTTCACCGCCTGCGTCGACGTGATCGGCCACGAACTCACCCACGGCGTCACCCAGTTCACCGCCGCACTGGAGTACCGGGGCCAGCCCGGCGCGCTCAACGAGTCCGTCTCCGACGTGTTCGGCTCGCTCGTCAAGCAGTACGCGCTGCGCCAGGACGCCGGCGAAGCGGACTGGCTGATCGGCGCCGGCCTGCTCGCCCCGGGCGTGCAGGGGGTGGCACTGCGCTCGATGAAGGCGCCCGGGACCGCGTACGACGACCCCCGGCTCGGCAAGGACCCGCAGCCGGCCCATCTGCGCGACTACGTCCGCACCGCCCAGGACAACGGCGGCGTGCACATCAACTCCGGCATCCCGAACCACGCCTTCTACCTGCTGGCCACCGCGCTCGGCGGACCGGCCTGGGAGCGGGCCGGGCGGATCTGGTACGACGCGCTGACCGGCCGGCAGCTGCCCGGGGACGCCGACTTCGCGGCCTTCGCCCGGGCCACCGTGGCGGCCGCCCGGGCCCGCTACCCCGAGCCCGCGGTGGGCGACACCGTGACGGCGGCCTGGGCGAAGGTCGGGGTCAGTACGGCCTGAGCCGCCCGACCGCGGTCGAGCCCGACTTGAGCGGTCATAAGGTTTAAGAGCGCATAAGGTCAAGGTCCTGGAAAAGCCCGGCAAACGCCATCCCTGCGTAGCACCATGGACACCATGCGTATCCAGGTGACCCGGACCGGCGGCCTCGCGGGGAACGTCCGCCGCGCGGAGCTCGACACCACCGCGCGGACGGACGCCCCGCACGTGCACGCGCTCGCCCGCGAGGCCGTCGCGGGCGGGCTGCGGGCGCCCTCCTACGGGGTGCCGGACGGCTTCCACTACGAGATCACCGTCGACGGCCGGACGGTGCACTGCGCCGACCCGAAGCTCACCGAGTCGCAACGGGAGCTGGTCTCGCTGGTGCTGCGCGAGGGCGCCTAGGGGACGGCGCGGGGCCCGTCCGGACGCGGTCGTCCGGACGGGCCCCGCTCGGTGCGGGCGGGCTCAGAAGCCCAGCTTGCGCAGCTGCTTCGGGTCGCGCTGCCAGTCCTTGGCGACCTTGACGTGCAGGTCCAGGTAGACCGGCGTGCCGAGCAGCGCCTCGATGTGCTTGCGGGCGGTGGTGCCGACGTGCTTCAACCGGGCGCCCTTGGCCCCGATCACGATGGCCTTCTGGCTCTGCCGCTCGATGTAGACGTTCGCGTGGATGTCCAGCAGCGGCCGGTCCGCCGGGCGGTCCTCGCGCGGGATCATCTCCTCGACGACCACGGCCAGCGAGTGCGGGAGCTCGTCCCGGACGCCCTCCAGGGCGGCCTCCCGGATCAGCTCGGCGACCATGATCACCTCGGGCTCGTCGGTGAGGTCGCCGTCCGGGTAGAGCGGCATGCCCTCCGGGAGCAGCTTGGTGATCAGCTCGGCGACCAGCTCGACCTGCTTGTCACCGACCGCCGAGACCGGGATGATCTCGGCCCACTCGATGCCCAGCTCGGCACCGAGCTGGTGGACGGCGATCAGCTGCTCGGCCAGCCGCTTGGAGTCGACCAGGTCGGTCTTGGTGACGATGGCCACCTTGGGGGTCTTCTTGATGTCGGCGAGTTCCTTGGCGATGAACTTGTCGCCGGGGCCGAGCTTCTGGTCGGCGGGCAGGCAGAAGCCGATCACGTCGACCTCGGCCCAGGTGGAGCGGACGAGGTCGTTCAGCCGCTCGCCGAGCAGGGTGCGCGGCTTGTGCAGACCGGGGGTGTCGACCAGCACGAGCTGGGCGTCCGGGCGGTGCACGATGCCGCGCACGGTGTGCCGGGTGGTCTGCGGACGGTCGGAGGTGATCGCGACCTTCGTCCCCACCAGGGCGTTGGTCAGGGTCGACTTGCCCGCGTTGGGCCGGCCGACGAAGCACGCGAAGCCGGAGCGGTACGAGGAGGAAGGGGCACTCATGGGCCCCATTCTCCCTGATCACCGGGCGCCCGGCGGACAGCCCGCCCCCGTCAGCCCTTTTTGCCGCCCAGAACGGCGGAGATCCCGCTGATCAGGACGATGAGGAGGAAGGCGACGGAGCCCCAGAGCCAGAACGGCGACCCGGTCTCCTGCCACTTGCCCATCCCCATGACGCCCAGCAGCAGGCCCGCGAAGAACGCGAACGGTCCCATGCCCCCAGCCCCCTCACCGCGACCTGCTCACCATCTGTACCGGTGAGATTATCTGCGGATCCTGGAGGGCCGGGCGCCCGGGCTGCCCCGGGCGCCCCGAGCCGTCCCCCGGCGGGCCCCGGTATGCCGTCGACGCGCCTCAGCGCGCCTCGGCCGCCACCTTCAACGCCCCGTCCGGTCCGGCGAGCAGCACCGGCGTCCCGGCCCCGCCGAGGTCCCGCACCGCGGCCAGATCGGCCTCGGCCGGCTCCCCGGCCTCGCTCACCACGGCGGCCGCCTCCAGCGACCTGGCGCCGCTGGCCACCGCCATCGCCACCGCCGTCTGCAGCGCGCTGAGCCGCAGCGACTCCAGCGCGACCGTGCCCGCCACGTAGGTGCGCCCGGTCTCGTCACGCACCGCGGCCCCCTCCGCGACGCCGTTGCGGGCGCGCGCGGAGCGGGCCAGGGTGATGATCTTCTTGTCTTCGGGATCCAGCTCGACGATGTCACTCATGGCGCCGAGCATAGGACGCCCCGCCGACCGGCCGTCCGCGCCCTGCGACGCGGACGGCCGGTCGGTCGCCTCAGCGGCCTCAGTGGCCTCAGTGGCCGATCGGATTGGGCGGCCCGGGCCGCATGACCTTGACGAAGGTCTTCGGACCGTTCGGCAGCGGCTCCTCCTCGGCGGACCGCTTGCGCCAGTACGGGTTGTCGTGCGGCAGATGGCTGCTGACCCTGCCGTACATCCCGAAGGTCACCACGACCAGTCCGAAGATGAACGCGAACAGCACGTTGGACATCCGGAAGTTGAGGATGTTGGCGTCCGGCCGGCCGAGCACCGTCAGCCCGTAGAAACCGGAGAGCACGAAGAGGATGCCGACCACCATGTTGAGGTTGGCGGCGAAGTTCCCGCCGATCACCGCGCCGGCCACCAGGACCGCGCCCATCACGATGGAGAGGATGCTCAGCGCTCCGTTGGTCGACATCCCGGCGATGTCGTCGCCCTCGGTGGACAGGAAGCCGGGATGGTCCGCCAGCCCGAGGATGCCGAACACGATCAGGAAGATCCCGCCGAGCCCCGCCCCGGTCCGCCAGACCAGGAGCAGCCGGTGGTCGACCGGCAGTTCGTCTTGCAGCTTCATGGTGACCTCCACCATGGCGACGTCGAAACGGCCTTCGTTCACGCTACTCCGACCGCGGAGCGGGCGCACGGCCTGGCTTCCGGGGGGCGGTACCCCCGCATGTGCCTAGCTGTAGGGGTGGCTCCCCTGCATGTGCGGCACCTCGTGCATGTACAGCGAGCCGCACTGCTGACAGCAGCGCAGCCCGGTGCCCCACTCCTGGTCCGGCCGGGTCTCGGCGTCGGTGTCCATCGTGCGGCCGCAGAGGGCCGCCGCGGGTTCGGCGGCCCGGACGACGTGCCAGGTCTTCGCCCCGGCCGACCGACCCTGCGGGCCGTACTCCGCACGCAGTAGATGAGTCATAACGCCATCGTCGCCCCGCGGCCGCCCGAACGCTACTCGCCGGACTCCTGGAGGGCCTCGGCCGAGACCCGGACCGGGATCGCGACCATCGAACCGATCCGGTTGCGGCGGCCGGCCGAGCTCTCCGCGGTCAGCCGGATCGCGGTCAGGTCGGTGGCCGCGTCCTCGGGCAGCGGGATCTCGCAGGACGAGCCCGGGATCGGCACCCGGCCGAGGTGCTTGGCGAGCAGGCCGCCGACGGTCTCGACGTCCTCGTCCTCCAGCTCGATCCCGAACAGCTCGCCGAGGTCCTCGACCAGCAGCCGGGCGGTGATCCGGTACGAGCCGTCACCGAGGTCCTCGACCGGCGCGATCTCCCGGTCGTACTCGTCGGTGATCTCGCCGACGATCTCCTCCAGGATGTCCTCAATGGTGACCAGTCCGGCCGTGCCGCCGTACTCGTCGATCACGATCGCCACGTGCGAGCGGCGCTGCTGCATCTCGCGCAGCAGGTCGCCGGCCGGCTTGGAGTCCGGGACGAAGACGGCCGGCCGCATCACCGCGCCGACCTCCTCGGACTCGGCCTCCCGGTTGATGTGGGTGCGCCGCACGAGGTCCTTGAGGTAGACGATGCCGACCACGTCGTCCTCGTTGTCGCCGACCACCGGGATCCGCGAGAAGCCCGAGCGCAGTGCCAGGGTCAGCGCCTGACGGACGGTCTTGTGACGCTCGATCATCACCAGGTCGGTGCGCGGCACCATCACCTCGCGGACGATGGTGTCGCCCAGCTCGAAGACCGAGTGCACCATCCGGCGCTCCTCGTCCTCGATCAGGTCGTCCTTCTCGGCGAGGTCCACCAGGGCGCGCAGCTCCGCCTCGGAGGCGAACGGCCCCTCGCGGTAGCCCTTGCCCGGGGTCAGCGCGTTGCCGAGCAGGATCAGCAGCCGCGGGATCGGGCCGAGCACGCCCGCCAGCGGCAGCAGCACGAAGGAGGCCGCCGTGGAGGTGGTCAGCGGGTGCTGGCGCCCGATCGTGCGGGGCGAGACGCCGACCGCCACGAAGGAGACCAGCACCATCACGCCGAACGCCAGCAGCACGGCCTGCCAGGTGGAGTCCAGGCTCCGCACGCAGACCACGGTGACCAGGACCGCCGCCGCCATCTCGCTGGCCACCCGGATCAGGGTGGCCAGGTTGAGGTAGCGGATCGGGTCGGAGGCCAGCGCCAGCAGCCGGGCCGAGCCCCGCCGGCCGGCCCGGACCGCCTCCTCCGCGCGGAACCGGGAGACCCGGGAGATACCCGCCTCGGCGCAGGCCGCCAGCCAGCCGAGGACGACCAGCAGCACGGCGCCGAGGATGAAACTCGTACTCTCACCACTCACAGGGGTTCGGGCTCCGCGCTCAGTGGGTGGTGGGGGCCGGGGAGATCCCGCCCAGGCCGCGGCCGGCCCGCCAGCCGTCGAGGATGGCCTTCTGGAGGCCGAACATCTCCTCCTCCTCGTCCGGCTCCTCGTGGTCGTACCCGAGCACGTGGAGCACCCCGTGGACGGTGAGCAGCTGCAGCTCCTCGTCCATCGAGTGCTTGGACGGAGCCGCCTTGCCCTGCTGCTCGGCCACCTCGGGGCAGAGCACGATGTCGCCGAGCAGGCCCTGCGGCAGCTCCTCGCCCTCCTTGCCGGGACGCAGCTCGTCCATCGGGAAGGACATCACGTCGGTCGGGCCGGGGAGGTCCATCCACTGGATGTGCAGCTCCTCCATCGCCGCACCGTCCACCAGGATCACGGACAGTTCTGACTGCGGGTGGATCCGCATCTTGTCCAGCGCGTAGCGGGCGACGTCGAGGATGGACTCCTCGTCGGCGTCCCAACCGGACTCATTGGCGATGTCGATCGACATGACGGGCTGGTTACTCAGCTTTCGGTGCGATGGGACTGTCGGGGTGCGCGCGGTGCGGTCGTCTTGCCGGGGCGCCGCTGGCCGGGCTTGCGGGCCGACGGAGCGTTCTCCTCGGCCTCCTGCCGGGCGTCCCAGCGCTCGTAGGCGTCCACGATCCGGCCGACCAGCTTGTGGCGGACCACGTCGGTGCTGGTGAGCACGGAGAAGTGGATGTCGGGCACGTCGACCAGGATCTCCTGGACGACCTTGAGGCCGCTGCGGGTGCCGCCCGGGAGGTCGATCTGGCTGGTGTCGCCGGTGACGACCACCCGGGAGTTGAACCCGAGGCGGGTGAGGAACATCTTCATCTGCTCGGGCGAGGTGTTCTGGGCCTCGTCGAGGATGATGAAGGCGTCGTTGAGGGTCCGGCCGCGCATGTAGGCGAGCGGGGCGACCTCGATGGTGCCGGCCGCCATCAGGCGCGGGATGGAGTCCGGGTCCATCATGTCGTGCAGCGCGTCGTAGAGCGGGCGCAGGTACGGGTCGATCTTGTCGAAGAGGGTGCCGGGCAGGAAGCCCAGCCGCTCCCCCGCCTCGACCGCCGGACGGGTCAGGATGATCCGGTTGACCTCCTTGGCCTGGAGGGCCTGGACGGCCTTGGCCATCGCGAGGTAGGTCTTGCCGGTACCGGCCGGGCCGAGCCCGAAGACGATGGTGTGCTTGTCGATCGCGTCGACGTAGCGCTGCTGGTTGAGCGTCTTGGGGCGGATGGTGCGGCCCCGGTTGGACAGGATGTTCGCGGTGAACACCTGCGACGGCGCCGGGCTGTCCGGGTCGTCGACGGCGCTCCGGAGCATGGCGATGGAGCGCTCCACGGCGTCCTCCGTGAGGGGTTGGCCGGTGCGCAGCACCAGCATCATCTCGTCGAAGAGCTGCTTGACGAGGGCGACCTCGGCGCGCTCTCCGGTGGCGGTCACCTCGTTGCCGCGGACGTGGATGTCCGCGGCGGGGAAGCCTCGCTCGATCACCCTCAGCAGCGAGTCCGCGGTGCCGAGCAGGGTGACCATCGGGTGCTTCTCGGGGATGACGATCCGGGCGCTGGTACGGCCCTCGTCGGCCGGTTCGGGGCGCGGCTGTCCGTTCGTACGGGTCTGCGATGTGTCACTCATAGGTCGGCGCTGGGGCCTGCCTCATCCCAATCCGTGGTCTCGTGGTGCCGCGCGGTCCTTCCGGGGCACCAGGGTACGCCGCGAGCGTGATCGCTGCGGCGGGCGGCGGGGCCGCTCCCGACGATGCTGGGGCAGATCGCGGAGCGGCGCGAACGGTTTTCCGCCCGGGACCGGTGCCCCGCCCGGGCGCACGGCCACCGGCCCGCGGCTCCGCGCGCCCGGCCGCTCACGGCCGCCGGCGGGGCGGCACGGGCACCCGGGCGAGGTCCTCGGCGAGCACGACGGTGCCGTCGAAGTGCTTGCGGGCGTCGGCGAGGTGCTGGCCGAGGTCCGGGTAGCGCTGCGAGAAGTGGGTCAGCACCAGGGTGCCCGCGCCGGCCTCGGCGGCGACCTTGCCGGCCTGGCCAGCGGTGAGGTGGCCGTGCTCCTCGGCGAGCCGGGTGTCGGCGTCGGTGAAGGTGGACTCGATGACCAGCAGGTCGGCGCCCTCGGCGAGTTCGTGGACGCCCTCGCAGAGCCGGGTGTCCATCACGAAGGCGAACCGCTGGCCCCGGCGGAACTCGCTGACCTCGTCGAGGGTGACCCGCCGGCCGCCCGACTCGATCGCTCCCCGGTGCTGGAGCCGGCCGACGTCCGGGCCGGCGATGCCGAGCGCGGCCAGCCGCTCGGGCACCAGCCGGCGGCCGTCCGGCTCGGTGAGCCGGTAGCCGAAGGACTCGACGGGGTGCGAGAGCCGGACGGCGTCCAGCGCGAAGCGGGCGCCGGGCGCCGGCAGCGGCCCCGGCCCGTCGATCGGGCGGGGGCGCAGCACGGCGGTCTCGTGGAACGCGGTGGCGTGCCGCAGCCGCTCGAAGTAGACCTCCCCGGAGGCCGGGAAGTAGATGTCCACCGGGTGCGGGACGCGGTCCAGGTTGATCCGCTGGATCACCCCGGCGAGGCCCAGGCTGTGGTCGCCGTGGAAGTGGGTGACCGCGATCCGGGTGATCTGGGTGGCGGAGACCCCGGCGTGCAGCATCTGGCGCTGGGTGCCCTCGCCGGGGTCGAACAGCAGGCCCTCGCCGTCCCAGCGCAGCAGGTAGCCGTTGTGGTTGCGGTGCCGGGTCGGGACCTGGCTGGCCGTGCCGAGGACGACGAGTTCGCGCTGTGACACGTCGTTCAGACCATGCGCTCGTTCATCGGCATGCCGCCGAGCACGTGGACGTGGGCGTGGAAGACGGTCTGGCCCGCGCCCGCGCCGGTGTTGAAGATCAGCCGGTAGTCGTCGAGGCCCTCGTCCCGGGCGACCTCGCCGGCCTCGGCGAGCAGCTCGCCGGCGATCCGCGGCTCGGCGGCGGCCAGCGCGGCGGCGTTCGGGTAGTGGGCGTGCGGGATGACCAGGACGTGGGTCGGAGCCTTCGGGGCGATGTCCCGGAAGGCGAGGACGCGCTCGGTCTTGCGCACCACGGTGGCCGGGATCTCGCCCGCCACGATCTTGCAGAACAGGCAGTCGGACTGCGGCTCGCCGGCCATCGGGGTCTCCTCGCGGTGTCGCACGGTGTCGGTCGGGGCGTACGGCCGCATGCTAGCCGAGCGGCCCGGTCGCCTGCTGGCAGTCGCGCCCGCCCCCGCGGACCCGCCGCCCGCGGGGGGCGTACGGCCCGCGGGGGTGCCCGGGCAGCTGCCCGGGCACCCCCGCCGGACCTGCGCCCCTCCTACCCGGCGTCCTGCCCGGCGCCGTCCCCGCTCTCCTGCCCCGCGCCCCGCGGGGCGTCCGGCGCCGGGCCCTGCTCCCAGGGCAGCGGCGGCGGCGTGCTGCCCGGGGTCTCGGTCAGCGCCGCCAGGGCGATCCGGACGCCCTCGGCGAGCTGCGGGTCCTCCCCCGCGGCCCACTGGTGCGGCGCGACCGGCACCTCAACGTCCGGGTCGACGCCGTGGTTCTCCACGCCCCAGCCGTAGCCCTCCAGCCAGAACGCGTACTTCGGCTGGGTGACCAGGGTGCCGTCCACCAGGCTGTACTTGCTGTCGATGCCGATCACGCCGCCCCAGGTCCTCGTCCCGACCACCGGGCCGAGCTTCAGCGCCTGGATGGCGGCGTTGACGATGTCGCCGTCCGAGCCGGAGAACTCGTCGGCCAGCGCGACGATCGGCCCGCGCGGCGCGTCACCGGGGTAGGGCACCGGGTTGGCGAGGTCGCGGGCGACCGTCCAGCCGACGATCCGCCGGGCCAGCTTCTCGATCACCAGCTGCGAGGTGTGGCCGCCGCGGTTCTCCCGGATGTCGACGATCACGCCCTCCCGGGCCATCTCCGACCGCAGGTCGCGGTGGATCTGGGCCCAGCCGGTGCTCTGCATGTCGGGGATGTGCAGGTAGCCGAGCCGCCCGCCGGACAGCTCCCGGACGGCGGCCCGCCGCCCGGCCACCCAGTCGTGGTAGCGCAGCGGCTCGTCGTCGGCGAGCGGGACGACCACCGGGTACCGGCGGTCGGTGCCGTCCTTGCCGGCCACGGTCAGCTCGACCGGTTGTCCGGCGGTGCCGGCCAGCAGCGGGGCCGGGCCGGCGGTCGCGTCCACCGGGCGGCCGTTGACGGCCAGCACCGCGTCGCCCGGGCGGACGGCGGCGCCCGGCGCGGCCAGCGGCGAGCGGGCCCGCGGGTCCGAGGACTCGCCGGGCAGGATCCGGGCGATCCGCCAGACCTCGCCGTCCTTGACCAGGTCGGCGCCGAGCTTGCCCTGCCGGCGGGCGGCCTCGGTGTGGATGCCGTAGGGCTGCACGTAGGCGTGCGAGGTGCCCAGCTCGCCGTGCACCTCCCAGAGCAGGTCGACCAGGTCGTCGTGCGAGCCGAGCCGCTCCACCAGCGGCCGGTAGCGGTCGAGGATCTCGGCCCAGGGCAGGCCGCCGAGGTCCGGGCGCCAGAAGTTGTCGCGCATCAGGCGGCCGTTCTCGTCGTACATCTGCCGCCACTCGGCGGCCGGGTCGACGGTCACCCGCAGCCGGTGCAGGTCGACGTCGATCTCGTCGTCGTCGCCCGCCGCCTTGTGGTCCGCCGGGACGATCCGCAGCTCGCCCTCGTCCAGCACGGCGACCCGGGTGCCGTCGCCGCTGACCGCGAACTCGTCGAGCCCGTCGACCAGTTGCTCGACCCGGCGCTTGCGCAGGTCGAACCGCTCCAGAGTGGGGCGCGGCTGCTCGTCCTCCGGCGTGGCCGCGTCGTCGCCGAGCTCGCCGGTGAGCGGGATCCGCGTCCAGAGCACGCCGTCCTTGGCGGCCGCCAGCTCGCCGAACCGGCCGCCCTCGACCGGGAAGGGGATGATCCGGTCGGCGATCCCGTCCAGGTCGACCCGGGTGGCGGGCGGGGCGTCGGCCGCCCCCTCCTCGCCGTCCGCCTTCTTGCCCTTGGGCTCGTCGTCCTCCCCGCCGGCCGGCCGCCCGGCCCGGCGCGGGCCGAACGGGGAAGGGGTGTCGGCGGCCAGGGTGACCAGGTACGGGCGGCAGCCGTTGGGGAACGACAGGTCGAAGACGTGCGAGTCGTAGACCGGGTCGAAGTTGCGCACCGAGAGGAAGGCCAGGTGGCGGCCGTCGGCGGTGAAGGCCGGCGAGGTGTCGATGAAGCGCGCCGGGGTGACCTCGCCGACCGTGCGGGTGGCCAGGTTGGCCAGCACGATCTGGCGCAGCGACCAGGCCCCGAAGCCCGGGCTCGGCCGCGACCAGGCGAGCCAGGCGGAGTCCGGACTGAACGCCAGCCCGCTGACCTCGCCGTCCGTGCTGCGGTCCAGCTCGTGCACCGTCCCGTCGGCGAGCGACACCAGGAGGACCCGGCCGTCGTGCGCGCCGACCGCCGCCTGCTTGCCGTCCGGCGAGACCGCCAGCGCGCGGACCCGGCCCAGCTGTCCGCCGGCCAGCCGGCGGCGCTCCTCGCCGAGCACGGCGGGGGCGTACTCGACGGCGTCCTCGCCGTCGGCGTCGGTCACCCAGAGCACGCCCTGCGCACCGTCCTCGCCCGGCACCACGTGGGCCCGCCGGGCCCGGACGCCGGGCGTCTCGTCCAGCACCCGGGCGGGGCCCTCCCGGTGCGGCAGCCAGTGCACGCTGCCGCGCACCACCACGGCGCCGGCCCGGCCGGTGCGGTCGGGGGCGGCGCTCTCCAGCCAGTGCGCGGCCGGCACCGGGCGGGGCCGCCGGCCGGCCCGGGGGCCGGACGGCCGGACGTCCAGCCGGCGCGGCTCGGCGCCGTCGAGGTCGTCCAGCAGCCAGAGGTCACCGGCCCGGTGCCAGATCACCCGGGTGCCGTCGCTGGTCGCGCCGCGGGCGTAGAAGCCCTCCGGGGAGGTGGTGTGGCGGCGCAGGCCGCTGCCGTCGGGGAGGCTGGAGTAGAGCTCGCCGACGCCCTCGTGGTCGGCCAGGAAGGCGATCCGGGCGCCGCCGGGCGCGTCGACCCAGAGCGGCGCCTCGATGTGCCCGTCCAGCTCCTCGTGGACGCGGGCGAACCGCTCGGCGCCGATCCAGAGCTTGCCGACCCGGCCGCCCCGGTAGCGCTTCCACCGCGCGGGCTCCGCACCGGCCGCCGAGAGCAGCAGCACCCGGTCGCCGCCCGGCTCGTACGCCACGCCGCCGACCGGCCCGTACGGCAGCCGCCGCGGCTCGCCGCCGTCCAGCGGTACGGCGTGGGCCCAGGTGCGGCGCAGGGTGGCCTGTCCGGCGGAGGTGGTGGCGACCGGGCTGCCGTCGGCCGTCCAGCCCTGCAGCTGCGTCTGGTCGCTGCCCCAGTACGTCAGCCGCCGGGACGGCCCGCCGTCCACCGGCGCGACGTGCACCTCGGGCGCGCCGTCCCGGGTGGAGACGAAGGCGATGTGCCGGCCGTCCGGCGAGAAGCGCGGGCGGCGGACCGGGACGTGATCGGCCGTCAGCCGCCAGGGCCGGCCGCCGTCCAGCGGGGCGAGCCAGACGTCGTTCTCCGCGACGAAGGTGATCAGGTCACCGTGCAGGTGCGGATGGCGCAGGTAGGCGCCGGCAGGGGTGCTCGGGGATTCGCTCACAGCCGCACCCTACGCACCCGCCGGGGCGGCGCGCCTCCGGTTTCGCGCAGGCCGCCCCCTACGGGGGACGAACCGCCGGGGAACGAACCACCGGGGGACGAACGGTCCGTGCGGCGACCGGCCCGCTCAGCCCCAGCGGCCGGTGCGGCCCAGCAGCAGGGCGCCGGCGGCCACTCCCGCGGTCGAGGTGCGCAGCACCGAGGACCCGAGCCGGTACGGCCTGGCACCGGCCTCGGCGAAGGCGGCCAGCTCCTCCGGGGAGACCCCGCCCTCGGGGCCGACCACCAGCACGATGTCCCCGCCGCCGGGCAGCGCGGCGCCGGCCAGCGGCTCGGCGCCGTCCTCGTGCAGCACCGCGGCGAGCGCGGCCCCGGCCAGGACGGACGCCAGCTGGCGGGTGGTGGCGAGTTCGCGGACCTCGGGGAAGCGCAGCCGGCGGGACTGCTTGCCCGCCTCGCGGGCGGTGGAGCGCCACTTCGCGAGCGCCTTGGCACCGCGCTCGCCCTTCCACTGGGTGATGCAGCGGGAGGCGGCCCAGGGGATCACCACGTCCACGCCGACCTCGGTCATGGTCTCCACCGCCAGCTCGCCGCGGTCGCCCTTGGGCAGCGCCTGGACGACGACGATCCGCGGCGCCGGCTCGGCCTCCCGGCGGACCCCGGCGACCGTCACCTCGACGGCGTCCTTGCCGTGCACGGCCGTGACGGTGCCGTCGGCGCCCAGGCCGAGCCCGTCGGCCAGGGTCACCGCCTCGCCCGGCTCCAGCCGCTTCACGGCGGCGGCGTGCCGCCCCTCCGGGCCGTCCAGCCGGACCACCGCGCCGGGGGCGGCGGAGGCGAGCTGCGCGGTCTCGACGACGAACACGGGCGCGGTCATGGCGGTTCCTGGAGTGGGGGTGGGGGGACGGACGGGGGAACGACGGCGCCCGGTGACCCGCCGGGAGCGGGGCACCGGGCGCCGGTACGGTCAGCGGCCGTTGAAGGCGTCCTTCAGCCGGGAGAACAGCCCCTGCTGGCCCGGCGCGAACTGGCCGGAGGGCCGCTCCTCGCCGCGCAGCACCGCGAGCCGGCGCAGCAGGTCCTCCTGCTCGGGGTCGAGCTTGGTGGGCGTCTGCACCTCGACGTGCACTATCAAGTCGCCCCGGCCGCCGCCGCGCAGATGGGTGATGCCGCGGGCGTGCAGCGGGATCGACTGGCCGGACTGGGTGCCGGGCCGGATGTCGACCTCCTCCAGCCCGTCCAGGGTCTGCAGCGGCACCTGGGTGCCGAGCGAGGCGGCCGTCATCGGGATGGTGACCGTGCAGTGCAGGTCGTCGCCGCGGCGCTGGAAGGTCGGGTGGGTGCTCTCGGCGATCTCGACGTAGAGGTCGCCGGCCGGGCCGCCGCCGGGGCCGACCTCGCCCTCGCCGGCCAGCTGGATCCGGGTGCCGTTGTCGACACCGGCCGGGATCTTCACGGTCAGGGTGCGGCGGGCCCGCACGCGGCCGTCACCGGCGCACTCCGGGCACGGGGTCGGCACGACGGTGCCGAAGCCCTGGCACTGCGGGCAGGGCCGGGAGGTCATGACCTGGCCCAGGAAGGACCGGGTGACCTGGGAGACCTCGCCCTTGCCGCGACACATGTCACAGGTCTGCGCGGAGGTGCCGGGGGCGGCGCCCTCGCCGCTGCACGTGGTGCAGGTGACGGCGGTGTCGACCTGGAGTTCCTTGGTGGTGCCGAACGCGGCCTCCTCCAGGGTGATCTCCAGCCGGATCATGGCGTCCTGGCCGCGCCGGGTGCGCGAGCGCGGGCCGCGCTGACCGGCGGCCGCGCCGAAGAACGCGTCCATGATGTCGGAGAAGCCGAACCCGGCCGCGCCCGCGCCGAAGCCGCCCGCGCCTCCGCCGTTGGGCGAGAGGGGATCCCCGCCGAGGTCGTAGACCTGCCGCTTCTGCGGGTCGGAGAGGACCTCGTAGGCGGCGTTGATCTCCTTGAACCGCTCCTGCGTCTTCGGGTCGGGGTTGACGTCCGGGTGCAGTTCGCGCGCCAGGCGCCGGAACGCCTTCTTGATCTCGTCCTGCCCCGCATCCCGTCGGACGCCGAGTACCGCGTAGTAGTCCGTGGCCACCAAATGCTCCGCTTGTTCCGCCTGTAGAAGTGCTTGCGACTGGTACCGGTGTCACCTGTGTGACACCGGTCGTTCCCTACGACTCGGCCAGGATCTGGCCCACGTACCGTGCCACCGCTCGCACCGCCCCCATTGTGCCCGGATAGTCCATCCGGGTCGGACCGATCACACCCAGTTTGGCCACGCTCTCGTCGCCCGAACCGTAACCGACCGAGACGACCGAGGTGGAATTGAGCCCTTCGTACGCGTTCTCCCGGCCGATCCGGACCGTCATCCCGGCGTCCGCCGTCTCACCCAGGAGGCGCAGCAGGACGACCTGCTCCTCCAGCGCCTCCAGCACCGGCTGGATGGTGAGCGGGAAGTCGTGGCCGAAGCGGGTCAGGTTGGCCGTGCCGGCCAACATGATCCGCTCCTCGTTCTGCTCGGCGAGCGCCTCGAAGAGCGTCGCCAGGACGATGGTGACGGCCGGCCGGTCCACCGCCTCGAACATCGCCGGGAGCTCGTCCAGCAGCCCCGGCACGTCGGGCAGCCGCACGCCGACGGCCCTCGTGTTGATCTTGGCACGGAGGTCCGCGAGGACCACCTCGCCGACCGGACCCGGGCAGTCGACCATCCGCTGCTCGACCCGGCCGGTGTTGGTGATCAGGACCAGCATGACCTTGGCCGGAGCGAGCGCGACCAGCTCGATGTGGCGCACCGTGGAGCGGGAGAGCGAGGGGTACTGGACCACCGCCACCTGCCGGGTGAGCTGGGCGAGCAGCCGGACCGTGCGGGCGACCACGTCGTCCAGGTCCACCGCGCCGTCCAGGAAGTGCCGGATCGCCCGCCGCTCGGGTGCGCTCATCGGCTTGACCTCGGCGAGCCGGTCGACGAAGAGGCGGTACCCCTTGTCGGTGGGGATCCGCCCGGCGCTGGTGTGCGGCTGGTGGATGAAGCCGTCCTCCTCCAGCGCGGCCATGTCGTTGCGGACGGTGGCCGGGGAGACCCCGAGGTTGTGGCGTTCGACGAGAGCCTTGGAGCCGACCGGCTCCTCGGTGCCCACGTAGTCCTGGACGATGGCGCGGAGCACGGCGAGCTTGCGTTCGTCGAGCTGGCGGACCTCACCGGCCATGGGGCACGCACCTCCCTCTTCGCACGTTGTCCGTGGTGACGTGTGTCGTTCCGGCATGGTGCGGTCCGCCGGGCGGACCGCGGCCTTTGGCACTCTGAACAGAGGAGTGCCAGAACCGTACCTGCCAGTGTAAGGCCCGGGTCCGACGGCAGGAACGGCACCGCCGGGGTGATCCTGCCCGCATCGCGCGGCGCGCGGGTGATGCCGCGGGACCGGCCGGGTGGCAGCATCGATAGCGAACGGCGAACGGAGGACCAGCGATGTCGACCTCGGGCCAGCCCACCCGCTTCGCCCCGGACCGCGGCCTGACCGGCCGGATGGTCGGGACCATGTTCGTGATCGGGCTCCTGTACGTGGGTTTCACCGGCCTGCTGATCGCGCTGCTGCGCGGCGCCTGGCCACTGATCGTGCTGATCTCCGGCGGGCTGTTCGTGGCCCAGTTCTGGTTCAGCGACAAGATCACCGAACGGGCGATGGGCGCCCACCGGGTGACCCCGGAGCAGTACCCCCAGCTGCACGGCACCATCGACCGGCTCTGCGCCCTCGCCGACATGCCCAAACCCCGGGTGGCGGTCGCCGACAACGACATGCCGAACGCCTTCGCGACCGGCCGCAACCCGCAGAACGCGGTGGTCTGCGTCACCACCGGGCTGCTGCGGCGGCTGGAACCGGAGGAACTGGAGGGCGTCCTGGCGCACGAGCTGTCGCACGTCGCCCACCGGGACGTCGCGGTGATGACCATCGCCGGCTTCCTCGGCGTACTGGCCGGCGCGATGACCCGGATCGCGATGTACGGCGGCTTCATGGGCGGCGGCCGCAACAGCAACGACTCCAACGCCGCGATCGCCGCGCTGGTCATCCCGCTGGTGTCGGTGGTGGTGTACGCGATCAGCTTCCTGCTGACCCGGTTGCTCTCCCGCTACCGGGAACTGGCCGCCGACCGGGCCGCCGCCCAGCTCACCGGCCGGCCCAGCGCACTGGCCTCGGCGCTCACCAAGGTGACCGGCCAGATCGCCGCGATCCCGACCAAGGACCTGCGGCAGGCCCAGCCGTACAACGCCTTCTACTTCGCCCCCGCGCTGAGCGCCCGGGAGGCCGCCTCGCAGCTGTTCTCCACCCACCCCTCGCTGGAGCAGCGGCTGGAGCAGCTGGCGAAGATCTCCACCCAGCTCGGCCGCTGAGCCGACGACACGCCCCGGAGGGGACCGCCGTGGGAATCCTGGACGCACTGTTCGGCCGCACCAAGCCCGTCCGGCCCGACCTCGACCAGCTGTTCGGCGTGCCCTCGGCCGCGCTGACCCTGGAGGCGGCGGCCGGCTTCCGGCCGACCGGCGTCGGGTCGGTCTGCTTCTCCTCGGTCGAGGGCGGCGCCTTCGTCGAGGTCGAGCGGCAGGTCCGGGCCCTGCTGGACGCCGACACCGAGCGCGGCGGCGTCCCGGTGGAGGCCTCCAAGGACGCCTACGGCTACTCCTGGCTGCTCGCCCGGCACACCCCCGAGGAGCTGCCGGAGCTGGTCAACGACCTGCACGCGGTCAACAGCGAGCTGGAGGGGAACGGCTTCGGCCCGCAGCTGCTCTGCTCGCTGGTGGCCTTCCGCGGCGCCGAGGGGCAGCCGCTGGCGCTGGTCTACCTGTACAAGCGCGGCACCTTCTACCCGTTCGCGCCGGTGCCGGGCGGCGGGGAGAAGCGCGACAGCCCGCTGGAACTGCAGGTCAACGCCATGCTGGGGAACGACCTGCGGCTGGAGAAGGACCTCACCCGCTGGTTCCCGGTCTGGGGCGCGCCGGGCCTGTGACGCCCCGTCGGGCCTGCCTATAGTCACCTGCATGCGCAGCCGCCAGTACGGACCCGACCTCACCCCGCCGTGGAAGCGGCAGCAGCCCGCCCCCGAGGTGCCCGCCGACCGGGACCTCGTGGTCGAGGAGGCCGCGACCGGCTTCTGCGGCGCGGTGGTGCGCTGCGAGAAGACCGCCGAGGGGTTCACCGTCACCCTGGAGGACCGGTTCGGCAAGCGGCGGGTGTTCCCGCTGGTGCCGCGCGGCTTCCTGCTGGAGGGCCGGACCGTCACCCTGGTCCGCCCCGCCGCCGCGGCGCCGGCTCCCCCGCGCGCCCCGGGCCGGACGGCCTCCGGCTCGGTCGCCGTCCCCGGAGCGCGGGCCCGGGTGGCCCGGGAGTCGCGGATCTACGTCGAGGGGCGGCACGACGCCGAACTGGTCGAGCGGGTCTGGGGGGACGACCTGCGGATCGAGGGCGTCGTTGTCGAGTACCTGGAGGGCATCGACGACCTGCCCGCGATCGTCGCCGACTTCGCCCCCGGCCCGGGCCGCCGGCTCGGCGTCCTGGTCGACCACCTGCTCCCCGGCACCAAGGAGCACCGGATCGCCGCCCGGGTCACCGGCGACGCCGTGCTGGTCGTCGGCCACCCGTACATCGACGTCTGGCAGGCCGTGAAGCCCTCCTCCGTCGGCATCCCCGGCTGGCCGGACGTCCCCTACGGCGAGGACTGGAAGGGGGGCGTCTGCCGCCGCCTCGGCTGGCCGGCCGACACCCCCGCCGCGTGGAAGCGGATCCTCGCCTCGGTCGACTCCTTCAAGGACCTGGAGCCCGCGCTCCTGGCGAAGGTCGAGGAACTGATCGACTTCGTCACCCTGGAGGACTGACCGGTCAGCCGTGGGCCCGCGACCGCGAGCCGGCGGCCGACACCACGGCAACGACTCTCAGTCCACCAGGTCGCGGACCACGGCGTCGGCCAGGAGGCGGCCCTGGAGGGTCAGGGTGGCCCGGCCGCGCTCGTGGGTGGTGCGGTCGAGCAGGCCGTCGGCGAGGTGCCGGTCGGCGGCCGCGCGGCCGGTCGCCGTGAGCAGGTCCAGCGGGATGCCCTCGGCGAGGCGCAGTTCGAGCAGGATGCGCTCGACCCGGCGGTCCTCGTCGGTGAGCCGCTCGCGGCCCTGGGCCGGGGTGCGGCGCTCGGCGAGGGCGCGGGCGTAGCCGGCCGGGTGCTTGGCGTTCCACCAGCGGACGCCGCCGACGTGGCTGTGCGCGCCGGGGCCGGCGCCCCACCAGTCGCCGCCGGTCCAGTAGAGCTCGTTGTGGCGGCAGCGGCCCTGCGGGGTGGTGGCCCAGTTGGAGACCTCGTACCAGGAGTAGCCGGCGGCGGCGAGCGCCTGCTCGGCGATCAGGTAGCGGTCGGCGTGCACGTCGTCGTCGATCATCGGCAGCTCGCCGCGCTTGACCCGGGCGGCCAGCTTGGTGCCGTCCTCGACGATCAGCGAGTAGGCCGAGACGTGGTCCGGCCCGGCGCCGATCGCGGCGTCCAGGGAGGCCCGCCAGTCGTCGTCGGACTCGCCGGGGGTGCCGTAGATGAGGTCCAGGTTGACGTGCTCGAAGCCGGCCGCGCGGGCCTCGGCCACGCAGGCCTCCGGGCGGCCCGGGGTGTGGTGGCGGTCGAGCAGCCGCAGGACGTGCGGCCGGGCGCTCTGCATGCCGAAGGAGACCCGGTTGTAGCCGCCCTCGCGCAGTTCGGCGAGGTAGGCCGGGTCGACCGACTCGGGGTTGGCCTCGGTGGTCACCTCGGCGTCGTCGGCGAGCCCGAACTCCGCCCGGATCGCCGCCAGCATCTTCACCAGGTCCCGGGCGGGCAGCAGGGTGGGCGTGCCGCCGCCGAGGAAGACGGTCCGCACGGGCAGGTCGGTGTCGCCGAGGACCTCGCGGGCCAGCCGGATCTCGGCGACCACGTTGTCGGCGTAGGTCTCCTGGGAGGCGACGGCGCCGGAGGAGCGCAGCTCGGTGGCGGTGTAGGTGTTGAAGTCGCAGTAGCCGCAGCGGCTCGCGCAGTACGGCACGTGCAGGTAGAAGCCGAACGGCCGCGACCCGAGCCCGGCGAGGGCGTGCGCGGGCAGGGAACCGTCGGACGGCACGGGTTCGCCGTCGGGGAGTGCGGAGGGCATGACCCCATTGTCCCGTACGGCCCCGGTGATCATCGAGGCCGTACGGGACGACGGACGGATCAGGCCTCGTTCGCGCCCGCGTACATCTCGGTGACGGCGTCCGCGTACGTCCGCTCGACCACCGGCCGCTTGATCTTCAGGCTCGGCGTGAGCTCGCCGTGCTCGATGTCCAGGTCGCGCGGGAGGAGGGTGAACTTCTTGATCGTCTGCCAGCGCTGGAGGTCGCCGTTGAGGCGCTGCACGAAGCCGTCGACCAGCTGGTGCACCTTCGGGTCGCCGACCACCTCGGCGTAGGACTTGCCGGCCAGGCCGTGCTCGGCCGCCCACGGCATGATCACCGACTCGTCCAGGCCGATCAGCGCGGTGCAGTAGTTGCGGCCGTTGCCGATCACCAGGATGTTGCTGACGAACGGGCAGACCGCCTTGAACTTGCCCTCCACCTCGCTCGGCGCGACGTACTTGCCGCCGGAGGTCTTGAACATGTCCTTCTTGCGGTCGGTGATCCGCAGGAAGCCGTCCTGGCCGATCTCGCCGATGTCCTCGGTGTGGAACCAGCCGTCCGGCTCCAGCACCTCGGCGGTCTTCTCCGGCAGGTTGTGGTAGCCGCGCATGACGCCGGGGCCGCGCAGCAGGATCTCGCCGTCCTCGGCGATCCGGATCTCGCTGCCGGGCAGCACGGTGCCGATGGTGCCGACCCGGAGGTCCTCGGCGGGGTTGACGCAGATCCCGGCCGAGCTCTCGGTCAGGCCGTAGCCCTCCAGGACGGGCACGCCGACGCCGGCGAAGAAGTAGCCGATCTCGGGTGCCAGCGCGGCACTGCCGGAGACCGAGCCGCGCATCCGCCCGCCGAACGCGGTCCGGATCTTGGCGTACACCAGCTTGTCGGCCACCGCGTGCCGCACCCGCAGCCCCAGCGGGGCGCTGTCGTGCCCGGTGGCGATCCGGTTGGCCTGGGTGACCCGGGCGTAGTCGCGGGCGGTCTTCGCCGCCCACATGAAGATCTTGTACTTGGCGCCGCCCTCGGCCCGGGCCTTGCCGGCGATGCCGTTGTAGACCTTCTCGAAGATGCGCGGCGCCGAGGCCATCATGGTCGGGCGGATCACCGGCAGGTTGTGGATGATCCGGTCCACCCGGCCGTCCAGCGCCATCACGTGACCGGTGGCGATCTGGCCGCAGATCAGGCTCTTGCCGAACACGTGCGACAGCGGCAGCCACATGAACTGCACGTCGTCCGCGCGCAGCAGCCCGCTCTCCTCCTGCGCCCGCCCCTGGTACGCCCAGCAGTCGTGGACCAGCCGCACGCCCTTGGGGCGGCCGGTGGTGCCGGAGGTGTAGATCAGGGTCGCCAGCTGCTCCTTGTCGAGCGCGTCGACGGCCCGCCGCACGGCGTCCGGGTGCTGCTCCAGGTACTCGGCGCCGAGCTGCTCCAGCTCGGCCAGGGTGAGCACGTTCAGCCCGGGCGCCCCGGCGACCGGGCCGGTGCCGTCGAAGAGGACGGCGGTGCGCAGCTCGGGCAGCTGGCCGAGCTCGCCGACGACCTTGGCGAGCTGCTTCTCGTTCTCGACGAAGATCGCCCTGGAGCCCGAGTCGGAGAGGATGTAGGCCGTCTCGTCGGCGTTGGTGCTCGGGTAGACGGCCGTGGTGGCCGCGCCCGCGCACATGTTGCCGAGGTCGGCGATGACCCACTCCAGCCGGGTGGAGGACATCAGCGCGACCCGGTCCTCCGGGCTGATGCCCAGCGACAGCAGGCCGGCGGCCACCGCGTACACCCGGGTGGCAGTCTGCGCCCAGGTCAGCGAACGCCACTGCTCGGCGCCGGGGGCGCCGTCCGCCGCGTGCTCGTCCACCGGGACGGGGAAGCGGTAGGCCTCACCCGCCGGCGTGGCGGCGACCCGCTCCAGGAACAGGTGGGCGACGGAGGCGGGCCGCCCGGCGACGATGTCGGCACGGCCGGAGTCGATCAGGGACTGCGCGGAACTCAACGAGGACCTCCGGGGGCGGGTGGCCGTCTGAGGGATGTCGCGGCGCCCGTGGGGGCGGTCGCCGGGCCCCCGGGCAATCGATCCGATACCGGTGAGTAACAAGGGGGCAATCAGCAGCCTAGGGGGAAACCGGTCATTCCGTAAGAGGGTGAGGACAGCTGGCACACTGTCGAGCCGCCGGTGCACGGCGCAACCGGGCCCGCCGGTGCGTTCAGCAAAGGACTGGACAAACCTCGGGGCGCGGGGCCGGAATCAACTGTGCGAGTCCACAGAAGCATGAGAATTGGGATGCGAACCCCACTGCCGAAGACAAGAGTGTGCCAGTGCTGATCAGACTGCTGAGGGCGTACCTGCGCCCGTACTCCCGACCGATCTCCCTGCTGGTGCTCCTCCAGCTGGTGTCCACGCTCGCCCTGCTCTACCTGCCGACGCTGAACGCCGACATCATCGACCAGGGCGTGGTCAAGGGCGACACCGGTTACATCCTGCGCATCGGCGGTGTGATGATCGCCGTCACCGTCGCCCAGGCGCTCTGCTCGATCGGTGCCGTCTTCTACGGCGCGCGCACCGCCATGGCGTTCGGCCGGGACGTCCGGGCCGCCGTCTTCGACCGGGTGCAGACCTTCTCCGCCCGCGAGGTCGGCTCCTTCGGCGCCCCCTCCCTGATCACCCGGACGACCAACGACGTCCAGCAGGTCCAGATGCTGGCCCTGATGACCTTCACCCTGATGGTCGCCGCGCCGATCATGTGCGTGGGCGGCATCGTCATGGCGCTCAACCAGGACGTGCCGCTCTCCGCGCTGCTGCTGGCCGTCGTCCCCCTGCTGGGCGTCGTGGTCGCCCTGCTCGTCCGCGCGCTGCGCCCGAAGTTCCGCAGCATGCAGAAGAAGATCGACACGGTGAACCGGGTCCTGCGCGAGCAGATCACCGGCATCCGGGTCATCCGCGCCTTCGTCAAGGACGACCACGAGCAGGCCCGGTTCGCCGGCGCCAACCGGGACCTGACCGGCGTCGCCCTCCAGGTCGGCCAGCTGATGTCGTTCATGTTCCCGGCCGTGATGCTGGTGGTGAACGCCTCCAGCGTCGCCGTGCTCTGGTTCGGCGCCATGCGCATCGACAGCGGCGGCATGGAGATCGGCGGGCTGACCGCCTTCCTCTCCTACCTGATGCAGATCCTGATGAGCGTCATGATGGCCACCTTCATGTTCATGATGGTGCCGCGCGCCGAGGTCTGCGCCGAGCGCATCCAGGAGGTCCTGGACACCAGCTCCAGCGTCGTCCCGCCGGCCACCCCCGTCACCGAACTCCTGGCCCGGGGCAAGCTCGAACTGCGCGCCGTCGAGTTCCGCTACCCCGGCGCCGAAGCCTCCGTCCTGCGCGGCGTCGACATCACCGCCCGCCCCGGCGAGACCACCGCCGTCATCGGCTCCACCGGCAGCGGCAAGTCCACCCTGCTCGGCCTCGTCCCCCGGCTCTTCGACGCCACCGCCGGACAGGTCCTGCTGGACGGCGTGGACGTCCGCGAACTCGCCCCCGAGACGATCGCCGAGACCGTCGGCCTCGTCCCGCAGAAGCCCTACCTGTTCACCGGCACCGTCGCCAGCAACCTGCGCTACGGCCGGCCCGACGCCACCGACGAGGAGCTCTGGCACGCCCTGGAGGTCGCCCAGGCCAAGGAGTTCGTCGAGCGCTTCCCCGAGGGCCTCGACGCGCCCATCGCCCAGGGCGGCAGCAACGTCTCCGGCGGCCAGCGCCAGCGCCTGGCGATCGCCCGCGCGCTCGTCCGCAAGCCCGGCGTCTACCTGTTCGACGACTCGTTCTCGGCGCTGGACTACGCCACCGACGCCAGGCTGCGCAGGGCCCTCTCCCGGGAGACCGCCGACGCCACCGTGCTGATCGTCGCCCAGCGCGTCTCCACCATCCGCGACGCCGACCGGATCGTCGTCCTGGACGAGGGCGCGGTCGTCGGCAGCGGCACCCACGGCGAACTGATGGCCGACAACCCGACGTACCGGGAGATCGTGCTCTCCCAGCTCACCGAGCAGGAGGCGGCGTGACCACCCCGCAGAAGAAGGCGCCCATGACGAAGGGCCCCGGCTCCGGCGAGGTGCCCAGCGACTCGCAGGCCGCCGCCGCCCGCCGCGGCCCGGCCGGCCCCGGCCGGTTCATGGGCGGCCAGGGCTCCGAGAAGTCGATGGACTTCAAGGGCTCGGGCAAGCGGCTGCTCGCCCTGCTCCGCCCCGAACGCGCCCTGCTCAGCGGCGTGCTGGCCCTCGGCGTGCTCAGCATCGGCTGCGCCGTGACCGGGCCCAAGGTGCTCGGCAGGGCCACCGACCTGATCTTCGCCGGCGTGGTCGGCCAGCAGTTCCCGGCCGGCATCTCCAAGGCGCAGGCCGTCGCGGACGTGCGGGCGCACGACGGCGGCGCCGCCGACCTGCTCTCCGCGGTCGACTTCACCCCCGGCCAGCACATGGACTTCGGCGCGATCGGCACCGTGCTGCTCTGGGTGCTGGCGATCTACGTCGCCTCCGCCGCCTTCGGCATCGTCCAGGGCCGGCTCGCCACCAAGGCGATCCAGCGGGCCAGCTACCGGCTGCGCCAGGACGTCGAGTCCAAGCTCGCCCGGCTGCCGCTCAGCTACTTCGACAAGCAGCCCCGCGGCGAGGTGCTCAGCCGGGTCACCAACGACATCGACAACATCGGCCAGTCCATGCAGCAGACCATGGGCCAGGTGGTGAACTCACTGCTCACCGTGGTCGGCGTGCTCGCCATGATGTTCTGGATCTCCCCGCTGCTCGCCCTGATCGCCCTGATCTCCGTCCCGCTGTCGGTCGTGGTGGCGACCAGGGTCGGCAAGCGGGCGCAGCCGCAGTTCGTCCAGCAGTGGAAGTCCACCGGGCAGCTGAACGCGCACATCGAGGAGATGTACACCGGCCACGCCCTGGTGAAGGTCTTCGGCCGGCAGAAGGAGTCCGCCGAGACCTTCCGGGAGCACAACGAGGCGCTGTACACGGCCAGCTTCCGGGCCCAGTTCATCTCCGGCATCATCCAGCCCGCGATGATGCTGATCGGCAACCTGCAGTACGTGCTGGTGGCCGTCGTCGGCGGCCTGCGGGTCGCCAGCGGCGCGCTGTCGATCGGCGACGTGCAGGCGTTCATCCAGTACTCGCGGCAGTTCAGCCAGCCGCTCACCCAGGTCGCCAGCATGGCCAACCTGGTGCAGTCCGGCGTCGCCTCCGCCGAGCGCGTCTTCGAGCTGCTGGACGCGCCCGAGCAGACCCCTGAGCCGGCCATGCCGGAACGCCCCGACGCGATCCGCGGCCGGGTCGCCTTCCAGGACGTCTCCTTCCGCTACGACCCCGACAAGCCGCTCATCGACGACCTCTCGCTGAAGGTCGAACCGGGCCAGACCGTCGCCATCGTCGGCCCGACCGGCGCCGGCAAGACCACCCTGGTCAACCTGCTGATGCGGTTCTACGAGGTCAGCGGCGGGCGGATCACCCTGGACGGGGTCGACATCGCGGCGATGTCCCGCGAGGACCTCCGCTCCGGCATCGGCATGGTCCTCCAGGACACCTGGCTGTTCGGCGGCACCATCGCCGAGAACATCGCCTACGGCGCCCAGGGCGCCACCCACGAGCAGGTCGTCGAGGCGGCCAGGGCCGCCCACGTGGACCGCTTCGTCCGGACCCTGCCGAACGGCTACGACACCGTCATCGACGACGAGGGCACCGGCGTCAGCACCGGCGAGAAGCAGCTGATCACCATCGCCCGGGCGTTCCTGGCGCAGCCGTCGATCCTGGTCCTGGACGAGGCGACCAGCTCGGTCGACACCCGGACCGAGGTGCTGATCCAGCGCGCCATGGCCCGGCTGCGCACCGGCCGCACCAGCTTCGTGATCGCCCACCGGCTCTCCACCATCCGGGACGCCGACGTGATCCTGGTGATGGAGAGCGGCTCGATCGTCGAACAGGGCACGCACGACGAGCTGATCGCCGCCGAGGGCGCGTACGCCCGCCTGTACCAGGCGCAGTTCGCCGAGGCCGTCGCCGAGGTGGACTGACCGGCGGGCCGCACCGGAGGGGGAGGTCGGGGTCACCCGGCCTCCCCCTCCGGCGTTCCGCCGACGGGGAGGCCGGGGCAGCGTGGCCCCGTCCGGGGGTGCCCCCTCGAACGCTCCGGCCGCCGCCCCGGGCCGCTACGGTGGGCCTGTGAGTGACGACCTGTCGGCCGCTGCCGCCGCACAACCCGACGCCTTCGAGGCCCACCGGCGCTACCTGGGCTCGGTCGCCTACCGGCTGCTCGGCTCGTTCAGCGACGCCGAGGACGTGCTGCAGGAGGCCTGGCTGCGCTGGCGCGGCACCGACCGGTCCGCCGTCGCCGACCCGCGCGCCTTCCTGACCACCGTCGTCACCCGGCTCTGCTACGACCAGCTGGGCTCCGCCCGGGCCCGCCGGGAGGCCTACTTCGGCGAATGGCTGCCCGAACCGGCCGTCTCCTACCAGGACTCCCCCGCCTCCCCGGCCGAGCTCGCCGAACTCGGCGAGTCCGTCTCGCTCGCGGTGCTCGCCGTCCTGGAGCAGCTCACCCCGGCCGAACGCGCCGCCTTCGTGCTGCACGACGTGTTCGCGGTCGGCTTCGACGAGATCGCCGCCTCCCTCGACCGCTCCCCCGACGCCGCCCGCCAGCTCGCCTCCCGGGCCCGGCGCCGGGTCAAGGACGGCGGGCGCCGCGCCACCGCCGACCCGGCCGAGCACCGGCAGGCCGTGGCCGCCTTCGCGGCGGCCAGTACCCGGGGCGACATCGAGGGCCTGCTGGCCGTGCTCGACCCGGACGTGGTCTGGCACTCCGACGGCGGCGGCGTCGTCAGCGCCGGCGCCCGCCCGGTCCTCGGCGCGGACAAGGTCTCCCGCCTGGTGGCCGGCCTGGTCGCGAAGTGGTTCCTGCCGGGCATGAGCCTGGTGCCCGCCCTGGTCAACGACGAGCCGGGGCTGCTCGTCCAGGACGCGGACGGCCGGCCCGGCGGCGTGCTGGCGTTCACCGTCGCCGACGGCCGGATCACCGAGGCCTTCGTGGTGGTCAACCCCGAGAAGCTGACCCGGGTGGCCGACGCCGCCGGCACGCCGACGGACCTGTGACCCGGCTCACCGTCACACCCTGACCGGCCGCGTCGTCCCCTTCCCGAACGGACACCGAGAACGTGTCGACAGAACGCTCCGCGGGGGCGTTTCGGAGGAGGCGGACGACATGACCGAGAAGCAGATCGTCGTACTGGGAGCCGGCTACGCGGGGCTGACCGCGGCGACCCGGGCGGGCCGGCACCACCGGGTGACCCTGATCGCCCCGGAGACCCGCTTCCTGCACCGCGTCCGCCAGCACGAGACCGCCGCCAGCCTCCCCGAGCACCGGCCCGCCCTGGCCGAGGTGGTCCGCGGCCGCGGCGTGCGGCACGTCCCGGCCCGGGCCACCGGCCTGGACCTCGCCGCCCGCAAGGTCTTCCTGGACACCGGTGAGGCCCTCCCCTACGACACCCTGGTCTACGCCCTCGGCAGCCGCACCGCCTGGCACGCCGTCCCCGGTGCCGCCGAGCACGCCTACTCCGCCGAGCGGGCCGCCGAACTGGGCGAGCGGCTGCGCACCGCCGAGCGGCCCGGCACCGTCGCCGTGGTCGGCGGCGGCGCCACCGGCATCGAACTGGCCACCGAGATCGCCGAGGCCCACCCCGCCTGGCGGGTGCGGATCGTCGCCGCCGGACAGGTCGGCGGCTGGTTCTCGGCCCGTGGCCGGGCCCACGTCCGCACCGTCATGACCCGGCTCGGGATCGAGGTGCACGAGCGGCACACCGTCACCGGGGTCGACGCCGGGGGCCTCGACACCACCGGCGGCCGGATCCCCGCCGACCTGGTCGCCTGGGCCGCCGCCATGGAGCCGCACCCGCTGGCGGCCGAGGCGGGCCTGACCGTCGACCCGGCCGGCCGGGCGGTGGTGGACGGCCACCTGCGCTCCGTCTCGCACCCGGAGGTCCACGTCATCGGCGACGCCGCCGCGGTGACCGTCCCCGGCACCGGCACCCTGCGGATGGGCTGCGCCACCGCCCAGCCGATGGGCCGCTACCTCGGCAAGCTGCTCACCGGGCGCACCGACAAACCCTTCGCGTTCCGCTACGCCGTGCAGTGCCTGAGCCTCGGCCGCCGGGACGGCCTGGTCCAGCTGATCCACGGCGACGACTCGATGCGGCCCTCGGTGCTGACCGGCCGGGCCGGGCGGCTGACCAAGGCCGCCATCGTCAACGGCGTGGTCTGGGCGCTGCGTTGAGAGCCTGAGCCGGGCCGCCGCACCGACCGGCCGCCGTGCGGACAGGCCGGCCATTCGGGCAGGCCGACCGTGCGGACAGGCCGGCCATTCGGGCAGGCCGACCGTGCGGACAGGCCGACGGGCCCGGGGCGAGACGCCCCGGGCCCGTCGGGCACCGCTGCGGCCGACCCCGCCGGGCCGGCCGGAAACACCCGGCTCGCGCCGGCTACTTCTTCTCCTTCGGCGCCTCGGCGTCGGTGGACAGCGCGGCGATGAAGGCCTCCTGCGGGACCTCCACGCGGCCGACCATCTTCATCCGCTTCTTGCCTTCCTTCTGCTTCTCCAGCAGCTTGCGCTTGCGCGAGATGTCACCGCCGTAGCACTTGGCGAGAACGTCCTTGCGGATCGCGCGGACCGTCTCACGGGCGATCACCCGGGAGCCGATGGCGGCCTGGATCGGCACCTCGAACTGCTGGCGCGGGATCAGCTTCTGCAGCTTGCCGGCCATCATCACGCCGTAGTTGTAGGCCTTGTCCTTGTGCACGATCGCGGAGAACGCGTCCACCGCGTCGCCGTGCAGCAGGATGTCGACCTTGACCAGCTGGGCGCTCTGCTCGCCGATGGGCTCGTAGTCGAAGGAGCCGTAGCCGCGGGTCTTGGACTTCAACTGGTCGAAGAAGTCGAAGACGATCTCGGCGAGCGGCAGGGTGTAGCGCAGCTCGACGCGGTCCTCGGAGAGGTAGTCCATGCCCTGGAGGTTGCCGCGACGGGCCTGGCAGAGCTCCATGATGGCGCCGACGAACTCGTTCGGCGCCAGGATGGTGCCGCGCACGACCGGCTCGTAGACCTCGGCGAGCTTCCCGGTCGGGAACTCGCTGGGGTTGGTGACGGTGTGCTCGGTGCCGTCCTCCATCACGACGCGGTAGACCACGTTCGGGGCGGTGGAGATCAGGTCGAGGTTGAACTCGCGCTCCAGGCGCTCCCGGATGATCTCCAGGTGCAGCAGGCCGAGGAAGCCGCAGCGGTAGCCGAAGCCGAGGGCGACCGAGGTCTCCGGCTCGTAGACCAGCGCGGCGTCGTTCAGGCGCAGCTTGTCGAGGGCGTCGCGCAGCAGCGGGTAGTCCGAGCCGTCCAGCGGGTACAGGCCGGAGAAGACCATCGGACGCGGGTCCTTGTAGCCGCCCAGCGCCTCGGTCGCACCCTTGTGCATCGAGGTGATGGTGTCACCGACCTTGGACTGCCGGACGTCCTTCACCCCGGTGATGATGTAGCCGACCTCGCCGACGCCCAGGCCGTCGGCGACCTTCGGCTCCGGCGAGATGACGCCGATCTCCAGCAGCTCGTGGGTCGCGCCGGTGGACATCATGGCGATGCGTTCGCGCTTGGTGAGCTGGCCGTCGACGACCCGGACGTAGGTGACCACGCCGCGGTAGGAGTCGTAGACCGAGTCGAAGATCATCGCGCGGGCCGGGGCGTCCTTGACGCCGACCGGGGCCGGGATCCTGTCGACCAGGTGGTCGAGCAGCTCCTCGACGCCGAGACCGGTCTTGGCGCTGACCTTGAGCACGTCGTCCGGGTCGCAGCCGATGATGTGCGCGATCTCGGCGGCGTACTTCTCCGGCTGGGCGGCCGGCAGGTCGATCTTGTTGAGCACCGGGACGATCGTGAGGTCGTTCTCCAACGCCAGGTACAGGTTGGCGAGGGTCTGCGCCTCGATGCCCTGGGCGGCGTCCACCACGAGGACGGTGCCCTCGCAGGCGGCGAGGGAGCGGGACACCTCGTACGTGAAGTCCACGTGGCCCGGGGTGTCGATCATGTTGAGGATGTGCGTCGAGCCGGCGTTCGGCCCCGTCTTCGGCGCCCATGGGAGGCGGACGGCCTGCGACTTGATGGTGATGCCGCGCTCACGCTCGATGTCCATGCGGTCGAGGTACTGGGCGCGCATCTGCCGCGGGTCGACCACACCGGTGATCTGGAGCATCCGGTCTGCGAGCGTCGACTTGCCGTGGTCGATGTGGGCGATGATGCAGAAGTTGCGGATCAGCGCCGGGTCGGTACGGCTGGGCTCTGGCACATTGCTGGGGGTCGCGGGCACCTTGGTCCGATTCTCCGTTGGTCCGGGGGCCGGGGGCGTCCGGGTCATCGCTGACCGGTTTCCCGGGGACCGGACAGTCGTCCGATCGAAATAGTTCTTCCCATCCTCCCACGAGCGCGACCTCCGCCGCCGTTCGGTTCCACCCGGGCCGCGCCGGGGGTGCTCCGGGGGTCGGTGCGCGGGTCCGTCCGGGAGTCCGTCGGGGAAGTCCGTCCGGGGCTGGTCCGCGGGCCCGTTCAAGTGCCGCCGCGGGGCCCTTGAACGGCCGTCCCCCTTCCCGCGCCCCGACCGGTCGGGGCAGGATGGTCGTCCATGATCCTGGAAAGCGCCCTCCTCGACGTCGTCCCCGGCCAGGAGGACGCGTTCCTCGCCGCCTTCGCGGAGGCGAAGCCGCTGATCGCGGTCCAGTCCGGCTTCCGCTCCCTCGCGCTGCGCCGCTGCCTCGACGAGGGCCGCGGCGCCAGGTTCCTGCTCCAGGTGGAATGGGAGACGCTGGAGGACCACACGGAGGGGTTCCGCCGTTCCGCCGAGTACCAGCGGTGGCGCGAGCTGCTGCACCGCTTCTACCGGCCGTTTCCCGAGGTCGAGCACTACGGCGAGCCGGTACTCCGGGCCTGATCCGGATCCGGCCGGTTTGGGTCGTGCGGTACCCCCCTGGTAGCGTGGGGCGCTGCACCTGGCCCAGGCATGCCCTCTCAGCAGTCCGGCGGCCGCGCGGTGCAACTCTCCCCCAGCCTTCGGCCGGGGGGACCCCAGAACCGTTTACTGACAAGACTGAGGCTCCTTCGTGGCGAACATCAAGTCCCAGATCAAGCGCAACAAGACCAACGAGAAGGCGCGCCTGCGCAACAAGGCCGTCAAGTCCTCGCTGAAGACCGCCCTGCGCAAGGCCCGTGAGGCCGCTGCCGCCGGCGAGACCGAGAAGGCCACCGTGCTGGCCCGCGCCGCCTCCAAGGCGCTGGACAAGGCCGTCAGCAAGGGCGTCATCCACGCCAACCAGGCCGCCAACAAGAAGTCGGCCATCACCAAGCGCGTCAACGCCGTCCAGGCCTGACTCCGCCGGGGCCCACGGCCCCGACCGTCCCAGGACGGACCGGCCCTCTACCCGGTCCCCTGAGGCACAAGCTCAAGACTCGCACCGCACGCGGCCTGCGTTCGCCACGCGGGTGCGGTGCACGAAGATCCACCGGAAGTGCCCGTTCGTAGGCACTTCCCCGACTGCCCGCCCGGTCCCCACCGGGCGGGCAGTCGTCGTTTCGGGCCGGGGCTTCCGCCGCGGACGTTCTCGCGCGGATCCCCGTCGCCCGGCGGACCGGCTGCGGATCCTGCGGCTGCGGCTTCTGTCGCTGCGGCTGCGGCTGCGGATCCTGTGGCTTCTGTCGCGTTCTGTGGTCCTGCCGCTATGGTCGGTGACGGCAGCTCGGGGGGCCGCGCTCACGGAAACCGGGCGGGTGGCGGTCGCGTCCCCCTCCCGGGGGGCCACCGCGTTCCGGGTCACCGTTTCGGGGCACCGTTTCGGGGCAGCGTTGCGAGTCACGGTTCCGGGGCGGCACCTTCGTGGCAGGCATCTTCGTCGACGCTCAGGGGGCACCTATGACGACGCCACCACCGCCACCACCACCGGCCCAGGGCGGACCGGGATTCGGCGGCTTCCCGCAGCAGCCACCGCCGCCCGGGACGGCCCCGGGCTTCGGACCTCCGCCCGGACTGCCCGCGTCGCCCGGCCTTCCCGCCTCCCCCGGACTTCCCCCCGCTCCGGGGCCCGTCCCCTCACCCGGTACGGCCCCCGCCGGGGAGCCCGGGCCGCGCGTGGGGACGGTCAGCAGGGGCGGAAACCTGCGCCGCAACGCCGTCTGGGCGTTCGTCGGCGCCGTGCTGGCCTCGGCCGCCTGGTCCGGCGCCGTGGCCCTGGTGCCGCGGATCGTCGACAGCGGCTCCCCGGCGCAGAGCCTCCACGGCTACCACGCGGTCGACAGGCTCTGCGAGTCGGGCACGCTCACCGCGTTCAAGAAGCAGTACCGCATGGTCGACGACTACCCGCTGCAGCACACCGGCCGGTCCGACTCCATGGACATCATGCGGTGCTATGCGCTGGTCAAACGGGCGGTCAGCGGGAGCGACGTCGCCGACTACGCCACCCTCGACATCCGCGCCGAACTGCACCGAGCGGTCGACTCCGCGCCCGAATTCGCCGCCACCCGAAGCTACTTCGAGCAGCAGAAGTACGAGATCACCGATGTGCCGAACCTCGGCCAGGAGGCCTACTTCGCCTACGGCGACGAGCCGACCAGCTCGGACCAGACCTTCCACGACATCAACCACTACCTACAGGTCCGGGACGGCGGGATGACGTACTCCCTGTTCTGGACGGACAACTACCAGGTCGGGAAGAACACCACGCTGGACCGCGAGACCGTCCGCCGGGCGATGCTCGACGACACCCGGGACATCCTGAAGGCGATCGGCGGCTCGTAAGGGCCGGTCGTGGCGGCCGGGTCGGGAGGGTTTCCCGTGGGGCCGGTCGGGCCGGTCGGGTCGGTCGGGTCGGTCGCAGGAGCTGCTCGTGGCGGCCGGCCGTCCCGGCGGGCGGGCTCGGGTCGCCGGGGCGCCCGTGCCGGGATCAGTAGGAACGGCCCCCGGAGCCGGCGCGCGCGGCCCGGGCGACGGCCACCACGGCCCGCTCCAGCGCGAAGGCGGGGTCGTCGGAGCCGCCCTTGACGGCCGCGTCCGCCTGGGCGATCGCCGTCAGGGCCGTGGCCACGCCGTCGCCCGTCCAGCCGCGCATCTGCTGGCGGACCCGCTCGACCTTCCACGGGGGCATCCCCAGCTCGCGGGCCAGATCGGCCGGGCGCATGTTCCGCCCGGTGGTCGCCAGCCGACCGATGCTGCGGACCCCGGACGCCAGCGCGTAGGTGATACCGGTCGGCGGCTGCCCGACGGCCAGCGCCCAGCGCAACCGCTCCAGCGCCTCGGCGGCCCGGCCGGTGACCGCGAAGTCCGCCACCTCGAAGCCGGTGGCCTCGGCCCGGCCGCTGTAGTAGCGGGCCACCACCGTCTCGTCGATGGTGCCCTCGACGTCCGAGGTGAGCTGGCTGCACGCGGCCGCCAGCTCGCGGAGGTCACTGCCGAGCGCGTCCAGCAGGGCCTGGCACGCCTCCGGGGTGGCCGACCTGCCGAGCGTGCGGAACTCTCCCCGGACGAAGGCCAGCCGGTCCGACGCCTTCGCCAGCTTCGCGCAGGCGACCTCACGGCCGCCGGCCTTCCGCCCGGCGTCCAGCAGGCCCTTGCCCTTGGCGCCGCCCGCGTGCACCAGCACCACGATCACCTCGTCGGCCGGGGCCTCGATGTACGCCTTGAGCTCCTTGACGGAGTCGGCGGAGAGGTCCTGGGCGGCCCGGACGACGATCACCTTGCGCTCGGCGAACAGCGAGGGCGTGGTCAGCTCGGCGAGGCTGCCGGGCTGCAGGGTCCCGGGCGGGAGGTCCCGCACATCGGTGTCCGGATCCGCAGCCCTCGCCGCCGCCACCACCTGGGCGACCGCGCGGTCGAGCAGCAGCTCCTCCTGGCCGACCGCGAGGGTCAGCGGGGCGAGCAGGTCGTCGGGTGCACTCTTCCTGGCCATCGCCTACCAGCATCCCATGGGGTGGGGACACTCCCACCCGGAGGAACGACCGGCGGGCGGGGGTGGGCGGGCCGGGTCCGACGGCCGGAGGGGCGGAGCCGCCGGGGGTGGGCCAGCGTGGGCCCGACCAGTGGGGGGTGTGCTCCGACGCGGGAGGCGCTCCCGGGAGAATGGGCCGGTGACCGAACACCTCACCACCGACCAGCCGGACGACTTCGACCCGAGCGCCCGGCAGCTCCTCGTCCTGCCCGACCGCGATGCCGCCGAGGACGCCACGGAGGAACTCAGCGCCAACCACCCCGACCTCGGCGAACTCGAAATCGTCCGGGACGCCCTCGCCGGCGAGGACGACGCCGAGGACGCCCAGTGGCTGGTGGTCGTGGAACCCCCCGAGGACGGCTGGACCGCGGAGCTGCTCCGCGCCCTGGACGCCGTCGCCGCCGAGCACGAGGGGTGGCGCGAGGAGGGCTGATCCGTCGGCCCCGCCAGGTCCTCCGGGGCCCGCCCCCACCCCCCACCCCCGCTCCCCCTCCCCGCCCTCTCCACCTCCTCCCTGTGGAGAGGGCGGGTTGAGCGAGAGGGCTCACGCCGGCGGGCCGCGCGGCCCGCCGGCCGTGTGCCGACCGCGCGACGCGGCCGCGGCGTGGCGGGTCCGCCCGCCGTGCGGGTGCACCGACGCCCCCAGACGAGCCGGGGTGTCGCCCGTCACCGCGATGTCCCCAGCGGTATCGGTGCGCAACACCGTGGCACCGAGGGCACGCAGCCGCTCCACCGTCCGCACGGACGGATGCCCGTACGGATTCCCCTCGCCACACGAGATCAACGCCAGTCTGGGCCTCAACGCGGCCGCGAGCTCCCAGTCCTGGTGCGCCGACCCGTGGTGGGCCACCTTCAGCACATCCACCCGGACACCACGGCCCCACCGCGCCGACAGCGCGGCCTGCGCGGGCGGTTCGAGATCGCCCAGCAGAGCCAGCCGCACACCGTCCGCCACCGTCACCAGCAGCACCACACTCGCGTTGTTGGCCCCGGCAGCCTCCGCCGGAAGCACGGCATCGGGCCACACCACCTCCCATGACAGCCCCGGTCCGGCCGACCGGCGCTCGCCTGTCCGCGCGCGCACCAGTGGCACTCCGGCCGCAGCCGCCCACCCCGACACCCGGGCGGCCTCGCCCGGCGGCTCACCCAGGACCGTCCCCTCGATCGCGCCCACCGAACGCCCCCGCAACACCCCGGGCACACCCTCCACGTGGTCCGCGTGGAAGTGCGTCACCACCAGCAACGGCACCCGGGTGATCCCGAGGTCGCGCAGACAGCGGTCCGCCGCACGCGGATCCGGCCCGGCGTCCACCACCACCGCGCTCCCCGGCGCCCCGCCGCCGGCGGTGACCGGCAGCACCACCATGTCCCCCTGACCCACGTCGCACATGACCAGCCGCCAGCCCGGTGGCGGCCAGCCGGTCGCGAGCCGGGTGAGCAGGGGCGGCCGCACCAGCACGGCCAGCAGGACCAGGAGGAGCAGGCCCGCCACCAGCGGCCGGGCCCAGCCGCCCCTGACGCGCAGACCGTCCGCTTCGGCGCGTCCGGGTGCCAGGAGAGGAACCGTCCAGCACACCGCCACCGTCGCCAGGGCCAGCGTCACCGTGCCGAGCAGCCCGCCGGGCCAGGAGATCTGAGCGCCCGGCAGCTCCGCCCCATGCCGGGCCACCGCCGCGAGCCAGCCCACCGGGAGCCCGGCCGGCTCCGCGAGCAGCCGGGCCAGGGCCGGCGAGAGCGGGTCCAGGACGAGCACCGCGAAGCCGAGCAGAGTCGCCGGAGCCACCGCCAGCTCGGCCAGCAGGTTGCACGGCACCGCGACCAGGCTGATGTGTCCGGACAGCACGACCGTCACGGGCGCGCAGAGCGCCTGGGCCGCTGCCGTCGCGGCGACGGCGCCCGCCAGGTGGTGCGGCCAGCCCCGCGCCCGCAGGCGCTGCGCCCAGTGCGGGCCGACCACCAGCAGACCGGTGGTGGCGAGCACGGAGAGCAGGAAGCCGAACGACCGGGCGAGGTAGGGGTCGAGGAGCACCAGGAGCAACGCCGTACCGGCCAGGGCGGGCACCGCCTGCCGGGGTCGGCCGGTGGCGAGCGCGAGCAGTCCGATCAGCCCCGTACCGGCGGCCCGCAACACGCTGGGTTCCGGTCGGCAGACGGTCACGAAGGCCAGCGTGACGACTGTGCCGAGCAGCGCGGTGGTGCGCAGCGGGATACCGAACGCGGCGGCCAGGCCACGTCGTTCGGCTGTACCGGCACGACTGGGGGCACCGAGCAGGACACCCAGCACGATCGCGAGGTTGGCCCCGCTGACCGCGACCAGATGCGCCATGTCGGTGGCCCGGAAGGCGTCCAGGAGGTCCCCGGGCAGGCGTGAGGTGTCACCGACCACCAAGGCCGGGAGCAACCCCCGCGCGTCAGGCGACAGATCGTCACTTGCCGTCCGCAGCCCCGCCCGCAACCGGCCGGCGACCCGTTGCGGCAGGCTGGGCGGCGCGAGCTCCCGTGGCGGCCCGTGGGCGATCAGCAGCGCGGCCGACTCGTCGTCGTAGCCCTCCCCCGCCGGGCGGACGTCCGCTTCCACGGCGACACGGGCCGACGGGAGCAGCCGTTGCCACGCGCCGATCTCCGGCCCTCGCGCCATCACCGTCACCGGCGTCCGCGTCCTGGTCACCGCCCCGGTGCCAACCGGCGGCGGGCCGCCCGCGCCGTCGCCCGGGGCCGGAGCCGCCGGCTCGAAGCCCGCCGGGACGGTGACCCGCTCCACCACCGCGTCCACGGTGAGGACGGTCTGCCCGGCAGCCGTTCCCCTGGTGCGGGAGGTGTGGGCTCTCGGGTCGGCGGTGATGGTCAGTTCGACACCCACCTCCGGCGCGGCGGCTCCGGCCCGGGCCAGCCCGGGCAGCGGCCCCCGGTGGAGGTCGGCGGTGTGCAGCAGGGTCGCGGCGGCGGCCGCCGCACCGGTGAGCAGCAGGGCGGCCAGCGTCATGGCGGCGCCGCGACGCCGCCGCACTCCCGGGCGGGCGAGCAGGAGGACGGCGAACAGGACGGCCGTGCCGGCGGCCGAGGACAGCAGGAGGCCGTGCCCGGGGCCCAGCCCGAGAACACCCGCCGTGACCACCCAGGCCGCGACGGCGGGGAGGAGCAGGCGAAGATCGCCGGGAGGCCGGTGCGGCACGACAGCGTCTGTGGTGACGGTGGCGGCGATGACGGCACCTCCTTCCGGGGAGTGACCGACGGGTCGATGGGCAGACAGGTCGACGGGAAGACAGGTCAATGGGCTGACGGGTCGCACGGCTCCGTGCGTCGGGCGAGCCGGAAGCAGGAGCATCGACCGGAAGCGTCACCTGGCGGGTACGGGCGGGTCAGAGCGTGAGCATCGGTCTGAGCTCCGCATAGGTGCGTTCGCCGATGCCGCTGACCTGCCGGAGCTGGTCGAGTGAGCGGAACGATCCGTGCGACGCGCGGAAGGCGATGATGCGCTGCGCCAGCGTCGGACCGACGCCCGGGAGCGTGTCGAGCTGTTCGAGGGTGGCGTGGTTCAGACTGACCGGCTGTTTCGGCACGGCGCCCGTGGCCGGCCCGCCCACGGCCTGCGCCGCGCCGTCCGGTTCGCCGACGAGAATCTGCTCACCGTCCGTCAGCACCCGGGCCAGGTTGAGGCCCTTGGTCTCCGTCTCGGGCAGCGGTCCGCCGGCCACGCGCAACGCGTCCGCCACCCGGGAGCCGCCGGGCAGTGTGTGGACACCGGGTGCGTGCACCCGCCCCCCGATGTCGACCACGACGACAGTGCGCGCCTCGGCGTCTCCCGGAGCTGCTGGGACGGGGCCGGCGGAGGCCTCCGGTGTGCTCGGGGGCGATGCCCCCGGCTCGGCCGGCGCGACCGCCGGCGCTGGCACCGCCACCGCCGGCACGGCGACCGGCTGGGGCCGCGCCAGCCAGAAGTGCTGGACGCCGTAGCCCACGGCGAGCAGCAGCAGGACGACCAGCCCCGACACGGCCCGCCGGTCGAGCATCACCGCAGGACCGAAACGAAACGGCGCGCGACCCGGGTCGGCAGACCCGTCATCGTCGGACGGCACACCGTAGGGCGGCACACCGTCAAACCCCGCGCCACCAGCGGGTCCATCGACCGGCGCACTCGGCACGTCACCCGACCCGCCGCCCAACCCGCCCCCGAGGGGCGAGCCCCCGGGCGGCCCGGTGGCCGACGGCTCCGCCGCACCGGCGGCTCCCCCGGCCACCCTCGCGGCCGATTCCTCGGCGGCCCCTTCAGCGCCTCCCCCGGCCGCCGGCAGCAGCGCTGCCAGCCGACGCCGCGCCGTCTCCCCGACCCGCTGGCGCTTCACCGCGCCGATGTTCATGCTCGTCATGCGGAGCACGCTAGGAGCCGTCCGCCGTCGATGGGAGAATCGGCGAAACCCTGTGGAAAACCCCGGGGTTGTGGACAACTCAGGTCGCTCGCACGAGTGATCAGCAGTTGTCGGAGTTGACTTCCCGCCTGGCAAAGGCCCTCACGAGGCCCGTCTCAGCCCCCGTCCGGAGGCGTCCTCACGCACCGCGGCTTCAACGCACCGCGGCTTCACGCCCCTCAGGGTTCACGCACTGCGGCTTCACGTCCCTCAGGGTTCACCACCGCGGCTTCACGCACCCCGGCTTCACGGGCCTCAGCGCGGCGAGACCACCACTGCCAGCAGCCCCGGTCCGACATGCGCCCCGATCACCGCGCCCACCTCGCTCACGTACAGGTCACACAGCCCGGGGATCCGCCCCCGCAGTCGCTCCGCGAGCGGCTCGGCCCGCTCCTCCGCCGCCAGGTGGTGGACGGCGATGTCGACCACCCGCTCCCCCGCCTGCTCGACCGCGATCTCCTCCAGCCGCGCGATCGCCCGCGACGCCGTCCGGACCTTCTCCAGCGGCTCGATCCGCCCGCCGTCCAGGTGCAGCAGCGGCTTCACCGCCAGCGCCGACCCGAGCAGCGCCCGGGCCGCCCCGATCCGGCCGCCCCGACGCAGGTGCTCCAGGGTGTCCACGTAGAAGAATCCGCTGGTCACCGCCGTCCGCGCGGTCACAGCGGCGACCACCTCGTCCAGTTCCCGCCCCGCCTCGATCGCCTCGGCCGCCGCCAGTACGCCGTATCCGAGGGCCATGCCGACCAGCCGGCTGTCCACCACACGCACCGGGACGGGCGCCTCGGCGGCCGCCAGCCGGGCCGCCTCCGCGGTCCCGGACAACTCGGCGGAGATGTGCACCGAGACGATGCCCTTCGCGCCGGCCTCGGCGGCGGCCCGGTAGGCGGCGGCGAAGGCCTCGGGGCTCGGCCGGGAGGTCGTCACCCGCTGCTTGCCGCGCAGCGCCTCGGCGACGTCCTTGGGCGAGATCTCCACGCCCTCGGCGAGGACGGTGTCACCGACCGCGACGCTCAGCGGCACCACCGCGATCTCGTGACGGTCGACGGCCTGCTGGGGCAGATAAGCCGTGGAATCGGTGACAAGTGCGAGGTCGGCGGGCATGAGGCGGAGGTTACTCCGCGTCCGGCCAGGAGGACAGCGCCCGAACCGGGCCTGCCCCGGCCCGCCCGCCCGCCGTCCGGCCCCGGCCTCGCCGCCGGCACCGGGCGGGCGCCAGGGACAGCCGGTCGGTGCGCCGGGCACGGCGACCCCACCCGAGCCCTCCGGGAGAGGTCGAGTCTTCCGGGATGTGGCGGGGCCGGAGGAGCGGGACGTCCGGTCAGCCCGCCGTCGGCCCGGCCGACGGCTTCCGCAGCCGGTCCGCCAGCCGCGACAGCGGGTCGTTCAGCCCCAGCAGTTCCTCGGCGCTCGGGCGCCCCTTCCCGTCCGTCAGCCCGGCCCGACCTGCCGCCGCCCCGCCAGCGCCAGCCGACCCACCGGAACCGACGCCCGAGCCGAAGCCCGCCCCCGTACCCGACCCGGAATCCGACCCCGCCCCCGAGTGGTCCCAGTGCCGCAACGCCCCCGCCTCGCTCTCGCACTCCTGGCTGAGCCGCCGGAGCTCGTCGTCGGCGAAGCGGTGCATCCGGTCCTGGGCCGCCCAGCGCATGGTCTCGGCGGAGTGGGTGATCCGTTCGGCGCGCTCCCGCAGCTCGGGCAGCTTGGCCGCGATCCGGCCCGGGTCCGGCTCGCGCTCCAGGATCCGCAGCTCAGCGTCCAGCTCGGCCGCGTGGGTGTCCAGCCGCCGGAGCAGGGCGAGTGCCTCACCGAGCTGGCCGTCCTGCACCAGACCGCTCTCCAGGACCTGGCGCGTGCCGTCCAGGGAGGTCCGCAGCCCCAGCCGGACGGCGGAGATCTGGCCCTGCGGGCCGGGCTTGGCGTAGGTCTTCGCCTTGAGGGTCACGTTCTCGACCGCGCGGCGGGCGTTGGCCTCGTGCCGCTCCACCTTCGTGGCGACCGCCCTCGCCGCCTTGACGGTCCCGACCACCACCAGCACCAGCATCGCGAGGCCGAAGAGCAGGGCCAGACCGACCATCACGCCGAGCGCGTCCATCACGAGCCACCTTCCGTCCGCCGAACCGGCCCCCACCGGGCCCAACGCGGGCCGGCCCACCGTGGGTTCCACGGTAGCCGCCCGACCCGTGCCGGGGGCAGGTCGAACGGGCCCGGGCTCCGGAGATCAGGGACAGATGGGGGATCTCCCCGAGGCGGGCCCGGCCGCAGGCAACGCATCCCGCCCCCCACCTGCCTCCACACACACCCGGCGAACCCCCGCCCCGGGAACGCCGAAGGGCGGGCGCCCCGAAGGACACCCGCCCCGGCCGTCAACGACCCACGGCGACCACCGGCAGTCAGCCGGTGACGATGTTCACCAGCTTCGGCGCCCGCGCGATCACCTTGCGTACCGGCGCGTTCCCGATCGCCGCGACGACGGCCGGGTCGGCCAGCGCCAGCGCCTCCAGCTCGGCGTCGGAGATCGACGGCGCGACCTCCAGCCGGGCCTTGACCTTGCCCTTGATCTGCACGACGCAGGTGACCGCCTCGTCCACCACGTACGCCGGGTCGGCGACGGGGTAGTCGGTGTGGGCCAGCGAGTCGCCGTGGCCCAGTCGGCGCCACAGCTCCTCCGCGATGTGCGGGGCCAGCGGGGCGACCAGCAGGACCAGCCGCTCGGCGACCGGTCGCGGCGTGGAGCCGCGCTTCACCAGGAAGTTGTTCAGCTCGATCGCCTTGGCCACGGCCGTGTTGAAGCGCAGCGCGGCCATGTCGCCGCGGATGCCGTCGATGGCCTTGTGCAGCGCGCGCAGCGTCGCCTCGTCCGGCTCCTCGTCGGTGACGACCAGCTCGCCGGTGGCCTCGGAGACGATGTTGCGCCACAGCCGCTGCAGGAAGCGGTACGAGCCGACCACCGCGCGGGTGTCCCACGGGCGGGAGACGTCCAGCGGGCCCATCGACATCTCGTACAGGCGCAGCGTGTCGGCGCCGTACTCGTCGGCGATCTCGTCCGGGGCGACGGCGTTCTTCAGGGACTTGCCCATCTTGCCGGCCTCGCGCTTGACCGGCTCGCCCTGCCAGAAGTAGCCGCCGTCGCGCTCCTCGACCTCGGTGGCGGGCACCGGGAAGCCGCGCTCGTCGCGGTAGACGTCGGCGGTGATCATGCCCTGGTTGAACAGCTTGTGGAACGGCTCGACCGAGGAGACGTGGCCCAGGTCGTGCAGGACCTTGTGCCAGAACCGCGCGTACAGCAGGTGCAGCACGGCGTGCTCGGCACCGCCGACGTACAGGTCGGCGCCGCCGCCGGGCTTCTCGGCGGTCGGGCCCAGCCAGTACTGCTCGTTGGCCGGGTCGACGACCCGCGCGCCGTTCGACGGGTCGATGTAGCGCAGCTCGTACCAGCAGGAACCGGCCCAGTTGGGCATGGTGTTGGTCTCGCGGCGGTACTTCTTCGGCCCGTCGCCCAGGTCCAGCTCGACGTTGACCCAGTCCTCGTTGCGCGACAGCGGCGTCTTCGGGGAGGAGGTCGAGTCGAACGGGTCGTAGGTGTGCGGCGAGTAGTCGTCCACCTCGGGGACCTCGACCGGCAGCATCGACTCGGGCAGCGCGTGCATCACGCCGTCCTCGTCGTAGACGATCGGGAAGGGCTCGCCCCAGTACCGCTGGCGGCTGAACAGCCAGTCGCGCAGGCGGTAGTTGACGGTGCCCTCGCCGATGCCGCGCTCGGCCAGCCAGGCGGTCACTGCGGCCTTGCCGTCGGCGACGCTCAGACCGTCCAGCGAGATGCCGTTCTCGGTGCCCTCGGCGTGGGCCGAGTTGACGATGACGGAGTCGTACGTGCTGAAGGCGTCGTCCCAGGTGCGCGGGTCCTCGTCGCGGCCGTCGGTCGGCTTGACGACGCAGCGCATCGGCAGCTGGAAGGCGCGGGCGAACGCGAAGTCGCGGTGGTCGTGGGCCGGGACGGCCATGATCGCGCCGGTGCCGTAGCCCATCAGCACGTAGTCGGCGACGAAGACCGGGACGGGCTCGCCGCTGACCGGGTTGACCGCGTAGGCGCCGGTGAAGACACCGGTCTTGACCTTGGCCTCGACCTGGCGCTCCACGTCGGACTTGGCGGCGGCACTCGCGCGGTAGGCGGCGACGGCCTCGGCCGGGGTGGCGGCGCCGCCGGTCCACTCGTCACGGGTGCCGGCGGGCCAGGCGGCCGGCACGATCGAGTCGACCAGGTCGTGCTCGGGGGCCAGCACCATGTAGGTGGCGCCGAACAGGGTGTCGGGGCGGGTGGTGAAGACGGTGATCTTCCGGTCGCCGGGGGCCGCGAAGTCGACCCGGGCGCCTTCCGAGCGACCGATCCAGTTGCGCTGCTGCAGCTTGATGGCCTCGGGCCAGTCCAGCAGGTCCAGGTCGGAGATCAGCCGGTCCGAGTAGGCGGTGATCCGCATCATCCACTGGCGCAGGTTCGACTTGAACACCGGGAAGTTGCCGCGCTCGGAGCGGCCGTCCGCGGTGACCTCCTCGTTGGCCAGCACGGTGCCCAGCCCGGGGCACCAGTTGACCGGCACCTCCTTGGAGTACGCCAGCCGGTAGTCGCCCAGCAGTTCGTCGCGCTCGGTGGCGGACAGCTCCGACCACGCGCGGCCGCCGGGGACCTCGCGCGAGCCGTCCGCGAAGCCGGCGATCAGCTCGGCGATCGGGCGGGCCCGGCCGGCCTCCTCGTCGTACCAGGAGTTGAAGATCTGCAGGAAGATCCACTGGGTCCAGCGGTAGTACTCCGGGTCGATCGTGGAGATCGAGCGGCGCGGGTCGTGGCCCAGGCCCAGCCGGCGCAGCTGCTGGCGCATGTTGGCGATGTTGGCCTCGGTGGAGACCCGCGGGTGGGTACCGGTCTGCACCGCGTACTGCTCGGCGGGCAGGCCGAACGCGTCGTAGCCCAGCGTGTGCAGCACATTGTGGCCGGTCATCCGCTGGTAGCGGGCGAAGACGTCGGTGGCGATGTAGCCCAGCGGGTGGCCGACGTGCAGGCCCGCGCCGGAGGGGTACGGGAACATGTCCATGATGAAGCTGTGCGGCTTCGCGGAGACGTCCCCGGCGCTCGGGTCGGCCAGGTCACCGGCCGGGTTGGGGGCGCTGAACGTGCCCTCCTTCTCCCAGATGTCCTGCCAGCGGGACTCGATCTCCGCTGCCAGGGTGGCGCTGTACCGGAACGGCTCGGTCGCGGCCTCGGCCGCGCCGGAAGCAGGGGTCGTCTCGCTCATGGTCCTTCAGGCTCCATCGATGTCAGTGGGCGAACCGGGCACAGGGCCGGGCGCGGCACGAAAGGCGGCGGAAAACAAAAAAGCCCCTCGCAGGAGGGGGTGCCACGCCGACTCCGGCACCCGCCCTGGGGCGCGGCCGGTCCTGGTCAGCGCGGCCGGCTAAGGAGCAGGCGCACGGTTCGCATGGGCTCAGGGTACCGCAAGGGGCTCAGGCCTCCTCCGGAGATATCGACCGCGAGGCCGCGTCGAAGTCGCGCAGCGCGCGGGCCACCCGTTCGGACTGCATGCCCGCGGCCAGGGCGCGTGCCCGCTCGGCCGTGTCGGCGGCCTCCCGGAGGGAGCCGGTGCGGCGCTGGGAGTCCGCCAGCCGGACCATCAGCAGGGCCCTGGCCCGCGCGCGGCCGGGGCCCAGCCCGGCCACCGCCTCGGTGAGCAGGGCCTGGGCGCCGCGGTGGTCGCCGAGGAACAGGTGGCCCTCCCCCACCATCCCCGCGAGGTCCGCCCGGGCCTGCGCCACATCCGGCCCGGCACCCGCGCCGGAAGCCGCACCTTGCCCCGCACAAGCACAAGCAGACGCACCGGCAGCGGCACCATCACTGGTACTGGCAGAAGCACCCGCACCCGCGCCCGCACCCGCAGAAGCACCCGCGCCCGCCGCGGCGTCCAGCTCCGCGAACGCCCGCCCGGCCACCGCCGCCAGCTCCTCCGGCTCGCCGCGCCGCCCGTACGCCCGGGCCATCCGGCCGAGCTGCAGGGCCCGGTCGACCGGCCCGAGCGCGTCACCCGCCGTCTCCAGCACCCCGGCGAGCACGGTGACCGCGTCCAGCCCGCGCCCTCCCCCGCCCTGGGTGGCCAGCACCACCAGGCAGCCCACCACACCCACCCCGAGCCGCAGGTCCCCGCTGAGGTGGGCGGCGCGCAGCGCGGCCACGAACGCCCGCTGGGCGGCCGCCTCGTGCCCCAGGTCGTACGCGGCCCAGCCCGCCAGCCGGGCCAGCCGGCTGGCCGTGCCGTACAGCACGCGGCCCAACTCCTCGTCGTACCCGCCGAGTTCCAGCAGCTTCGCGACCATGGCCAGCTCGGCCCGGGTCGGCCCGAGCACCAGGCCCCCGCCGCAGGCCCGCTCCAGCCGCAGCTTGCTCCGGTAGGAGAGCCGGAGCTCCCCGACCAGCGCGGGGTCGATCCGCAGCGCGCCCTCCCCGCCGCCGACCGGGGGCGGCGCGGTGGCCAGCCGGCCGGCGGCCTGGTCGAGGTCGGCGCCGCGGAACAGGTCGGTGAGACGGACCGGGCCGGCGTCGGTGGCCGCCTCGCGCAACGCGGTCTGGGCGGTGTCGGCCGTCCAGGGGTCGGTGAGCAGCCGCGGCGAGAGGATCTTGGCCCCCCGGTTGCCGCCCATCCGGCCCCAGAGCTGCTCGTAGGTGACGGCGATGCCGAGGGCGCGGCCGAGCACCTCGCAGACCGTCTGGTCGTGCGGGCTTCGCGGGACCATGCCCCGGTCGCGCCACTTGTACGGGGCGGTGGAGCTGATCGCCAGACCGGGCGGCAGGGTGAGGTTCACCTCGCGGGCCAGGCGCTCCGGGTTCCAGCCGAGCTGGTGCAGTATCCGGGCCAGCTCCTCGTTGCGCCTGCGCTCCAGATCGGCCATGGGACGACGGTAGCGGTCCGGCGGGGCCGGTTGCCGAGCCGTTCGGAAAACCCCGGACCGCCGGGGCCGCGAGCGCCCCCGAACCCTCCGGAGGGATCCCGGGCCGCGAGAACGCACCCCGGACGCCGCGGAACGCACCCCGGGGCGCCCCGGAAACGCGGCCAGCGCGCCCCGGAAAACACCGAGGGCCGCCTCCCGGAACGGGAGGCGGCCCTCGACTGCTGTGGAGCTACGGGGAATTGAACCCCGGACCTCTTGCATGCCATGCAAGCGCTCTACCAACTGAGCTACAGCCCCTTGACCTGCTGCGTCACCGGAGGTTTCCTTCGGTTTCCCTCGGCGACATCGACTACTTTACACGGTCGAAGGGGTGCTCCACGAATCCGTTACCGGAGGTACTACCCGGCCGTCGGGCGGGCGCGGGCGGCGAGGGCCGCGCCGACGCCGACCAGGCCCGCGATCGCGGCGGTGGTCACCAGCAGGGCGTGTCCGGAGTCCCGGGCCGCCGCCGGCAGCGAGACCCCGCCGAGGAAGACCGAGCCCAGCACCGCGACCCCGACCACCTGGCCGAGCTGTACGACCGTCACCATCACCCCGCTGGCGTCCGCCGCGTCGGCCGGGGCGACGCCGCCCAGCGCCCGGGCGAACAGCGGCGAGTACGTGCAGCCGGCCACGAGGCCCAGCCCGGTCATCAGCAGCAGCGCCACCGGGCCGATCTCCGCGCCGCCGCCGAGCAGCAGCCCGAGCAGCAGGTAGCCGGGGACGAGCAGCCCGGCGCCGAGCAGCGGCAGGACGCCGTGCAGCCGGGCGGGCAGCCGGTGCCAGTGCAGGCTGGAGAACCCGAAGCCGAGCGCCATCGGCGCCGAGCAGAGGCCTGCCCGCAGCGCGCTGTGCCCGAGGCCGGACTGCTGGTGCAGCGCGAAGGCGAACAGGAAGCCCGCGAAGGCGGCCATGATCATGAAGATCGCGCCCGCTGCCGGTCGCAGCGTGGCCGTCCGCAGCACCCGGCCGCTGATCAGCGGCTGTCCGCCGCGCCGGGCGATCCGCCGCTCGACCACCGCGAACAGGGCGAACAGGAGAGCGCTGGCGGCGAGCATCGCCCAGCCCCAGACGGGCCAGCCCAGTTCGTGGCCGAGCACCAGCGGCACCACCAGCAGCCCGAGGGCCGCGCCGAGCACCACCAGGCCGGGGAGGTCGAACCCGCGCCCGCGGTCGCCCGGCAGGACCGGCAGCAGCCGGGCGCCGGCCGACAGCAGGGCCAGCCCGATCGGCACGTTGACCAGGAAGACCGGGCGCCAGCCCGTCCCGAACAGGTCGGCGCTGACCAGGACTCCGCCGAGCACCTGGCCGACCGCCAGACCGCCGGCCAGCACGGCCGAGTAGAGGCCGAGCGCCCTGGTCCGGGCGGCGCCGGTGAAGGTGCGCTGCAGCAGGCTCATGACCTGCGGCACCATCAGCGCCGAACCGGCGCCCTGGAGCAGCCGGAAGGCGATCAGCCAGCCGGTGGCCGGTGCCAGCCCGCAGGCCAGCGAGGCGAGGGTGAAGGCGGCCAGGCCCAGCTGGAACAGCCGGCCGTAGCCGTAGCGGGCGCCCAGCCGGGCCCCGGTGATGAGCAGCACCGCGTAGGCGATGGTGTAGCCGGCGATCACGAGTTGGAGGGCCGCGCCCGAGGCGTGCAGGTCGGTGCGGATGGTCGGCACCGCGACGTTGACGATGGAGACGTCCAGGATGGCCATGAACTGGCCGCAGAGCAGGAGGGTGAGGAGCAGCCCGGGCCTGGTGGCCGGGCCGCCGGTGGTGGTGGCGCCGGCCGCACCGGGCCGGATCTGAAGGTCCGTCATGGGCCCAGCCTGCGGCGCGCCCGGTACTGGTGGTTAGAGCCTGCCGATCCTGGTACTGGCAGCACCTGTCTCGGCCGCCCGGTCTGCGGCACGATGGCGGGTATGACCGTCCTGGACGACCGCACCGCCACCACCGTCGGACCGCGCCGGCAGGACCGCCGCCGCACCGAGCTGGCCGGCTACCTCAAGGCCTGCCGCGCCCGGGTCACCCCCGAGGAGGTCGGCCTGCCGCCGGGGCTTCGCCGCCGCACGCCGGGGCTGCGCCGGGAGGAGGTGGCGCAGCTCTCCGGGGTCGGCGTCACCTGGTACACCTGGCTGGAGCAGGGGCGGCCGATCAACGCCAGCGAGCAGGTGCTGGCGGCGGTGGCCCGGACGCTGCGGCTGGACGACACCGAGCGGGAGCACCTGTTCCGGCTCGCGGGGGTGTCCGCGAGCCCGAGCAGCCGGCCCGAGCCCCCCGTCCTCGACCCGTCCACCCAGGCCATCCTGGACGCCCTCGCGCCGCTGCCGGCCGCGGTCTCGAACACCCGGTTCGACGTGCTGATGTACAACCGGTCGTACGAGTCGCTGTTCGGGACGAACCGGAACGTCACGCCCAGCGGGCGGTTCAACAGCATCTGGTGCACGCTGCTCATGCCGCCGTGCTGCAACCCGTTCCTGAACCGCGCGGAGGCGCTGCCGCGGATGGTGGCGGTGCTGCGGGCCGCGTACGGCAAGCACGTCGGCGAGCCGGTCTGGGAGCAGCACATGCAGGGGCTGTCGGCGAAGAGCGAGCTGTTCCGGGACCTCTGGGCCCGGCAGGAGGTGGCGCCGCCGGAGACGTCGCTGCGGGTGTTCCGGCACCCGCAGGTCGGGGTGCTGCGGCTGAACGCCTCGTACCTGACGCTGCCCGGGGTGCCCGAGACCTATGTGGTGGTCTACCTCCCGGAAGGCGCCGGCGACCGTGAGCGGATCGAGGAGCTCGCCGCGCTGCCGCCCGGCGGCTGGCTGAACAGCTGCCACTCCTGAACGGCCGGGGGCCCGGCGCGCCTGCGTCCGGGGCCCGGGGAACGCCGAAGGCCGCCACCCGGTGGGTGACGGCCTTCTCGCGGTCTGTGGAGCTACGGGGAATTGAACCCCGGACCTCTTGCATGCCATGCAAGCGCTCTACCAACTGAGCTACAGCCCCGCGACACGCACGGCCCTCGCGGACCGCAGGTGCGGAGTGGAGCTACGGGGAATTGAACCCCGGACCTCTTGCATGCCATGCAAGCGCTCTACCAACTGAGCTACAGCCCCGCACTCACCGGATTTCCCGCTTCCCTTCCGGGCCGCGTTTCTTCCGTGCGAACGAGGAAGACTCTAACCGGTCAGGCCCGGAACTGCGAAATCCGTCCCCGCGCGGTGCCGGCGAACGGCGGGGGCGCGGCTCGACCGTCGCCGATCGGCCGTCGCCACCGGTCAGGTGCCGTCGCCGGTCAGGTGTCGTCGCCGATCACCGGCTGCGGGAGGGTGCCCGCGTTGTGCTCCAGCAGGCGCCAGCCGCGCGCGCCGCGGCCCAGCACGGACCAGCAGCAGTTGGACAGGCCGCCGAAGCACTCCCAGAGCTCCGGCTCCAGTCCGAGCAGCCGCCCGAGCATGGTGCGGATGGTGCCGCCGTGGCTGACGACCACCAGCGTGCCGTCCTCCGGCAGCTTGCCGACCGCGTCCAGCACCACCGGCACCGAACGGTCGGCGACCTCGGTGGAGAGTTCTCCGCCGCCGCGCCGGACGGGCTCGCCCTGCGCCCAGGCCTCGTACTCCTCCGGGAACCGGGCCCGGATCTCCGCGTTGGTCAGCCCCTGCCAGGAGCCGGCGTAGGTCTCGCGCAGCCCCTCGTGGTGCTGCACGTCCAGGCCGGTGATCACGGCCAGCTCGTCGGCGGTCCGCCGGGCGCGCTGGAGGTCCGAGGAGATCAGCAGGTCGGGGCGCAGGCCGGAGAGCAGCCGGGCCGCCCGCTGGGCCTGCAGGACGCCCTGGCCGGTCAGCTCGATGTCCGTGGTGCCCTGGAACCGCGATTCGAGGTTCCAGGAGGTCTGGCCGTGCCGCCAGAAGACGATGCGCGGGCCCCGCGCCTCCCGGCTCAGCTGTAGTCCTCGGCGCCGAAGTTGTCGGCCGGGGCGGCCTCGGCCGGGGCGAGGGCGTTGCCGGCCTCGTCGGTGTGCGCGTCGGGGCGGTTGCGCGAGGCCAGCGCGTCGGCCGGCAGCGGCAGCTCGGGGCAGTCCTTCCAGAGCCGGTCCAGGGAGTAGAAGGAGCGCTCCTCGGAGTGCTGGACGTGCACCACGATGTCCAGGTAGTCGAGCAGGATCCAGCGGCCGTCGCGCTCGCCCTCCCGGCGCACCGGCTTGATGTCCAGCTGCTCGCGCAGCTTGTCCTCGATCTCCTCGGCGATGGACTTGACCTGGCGGTCGTTGTTCGCGGAGGCGATCAGGAACGCGTCGGTGATCGACAGCACGTCGCTGACGTCGAACGCGATGATGTTGTGCGCCAGCTTGTCGGCCGCCGCCTGGGCGGCGACGTTGATGATTTCCTGGCTGTGCTCGGTGGCGGTCACGATGTTCTTCCGGCTCGGCGGCTTGGGGGCGATGCCCGGCACGCGGCCGGGCATCGCCTTCCAGGATCTCACGCCGCCCAGGTGGCCCAGGAACCGTTTACCGGCCCGCGCCCGCCGCGGCCCCGCCCCGAGCCCCCACGACCCTGCGTGGAGGAGGCGGGGCCGCCGACGCCCTACGGGGTCTTCGGCGGCTGGTAGTCCTTGCCGAGGACGACCACCAGGTCGGCGTTCTGCGCGTCGGTGACCTTCCTCGCCGCCGTCTCCGGCAGGTTGAGGCTCAGCGCCAGGGACTTCGCCGCGGCCTGCCGGGCGTCGTCGGTGTAGCGGATCTCACTGGCGGCCTGGGCCGCGGTCTTCGTCCCGCCGGGGATGAAGGTGAGGCCCGCGTTCACCACCTGGACCTGCGCGGCGGCGGCCGCCTGGTCGTTGCCGGTGGCGTCCTGGATCGAGACCCGGGCGGGGGTGTCGGCCGAGGTGGCGGACTTCACCGTGCCGCCCAGCACGTCCTTGACCTGCTGGCCGGCGGCGGCCTCGTCCAGCGAGCCGTCCGGCTTCACGGTCAGCACCGTGGTCCCGAGGTGGCCGTCCTTCGCCTGCTGGGCGAGCTGGACCAGCACGCCGGCCAGGGCGTCCTCGGGCAGCGACGGGTCGAGCACCGCGTTCATCCGGTGCACGTCGTCCTTGGCGTCCTTGAACTCGGTCGGCATGGTCCGCACCACCGCGTCCATCACCTGCCCGAACCGGGCCAGTTGGGCGTCGCGGCCCTCGCCGGCCCCCTGCAGGGTGGCGTAGGCGACCGCGGCCTTCCCGCTCAGCAGGGTGTTCTTGCCCGCGGCGGCGAGCAGCTTGCCGTCCGGCTTGCCGCCCTCGTGGGTCTCGGCGTTGGTGTCCACCCGGACCCCGCCGAGCTGGGCGACCAGCAGTTCCAGGTACGGCGTGTCGAGCCGCCAGGTGCCGGCCACCGGGGCGCCCAGCACGGTGGCCAGGGCGTCCCGGGTGGCGGACGGACCGACGCTGTCCATCGCCTGGCCGACCGTGGTGACCGGCGGGTCGCCCGGGCCGGGCAGGCGCAGCGTGTCCGGGAGCAGCAGCACGGTGCCCTTGTGCCCCGAGGCGTCGTTGACCAGCAGCGCGCTGGAGACCTTGCCCTGGAGGTCCCGCAGGTGCACCACGTTGACCTGGCGCGGGCCCGCGGCGGTCGCCGCGCTCTGCTTGTCGCCGGTGAACCAGAGGTAGCCGCCGGTGCCGGCCGCGGCGAGGGCTAGCACCACGCCGACGCCGACCAGCCGGTTGCGGAGCTTGCGGCGGCGCTCGGCGCGCACCTCGCTGCGCGACTCGGCGAACTTCAGCCAGTCGATGACGTCCTCGGTCTCCTCCGCCTCCTCGTCGACGAAGGTGAACTCACCGGTGGGGTAGTCGCCCGTGGGCGTCTTGCCGGCACCGCCGGCGGCCTTGGCCGCGCGGCTTCCGCCGACCTGCTCGGACGGCGCCGCGGGCCGGGCCGGCGCCGCCTCGGCGGGGGCCGGCCGGGGCGTCCGGGGTCGCGGCGGCGCCGGGGCGGCCTGCTCGGCCACCGGCTCGGTGACGACCGGCTGCGGCGCGGTCGCGTACTGCTGCTCGTAGCCGCCCTGCTGGTCGTACCCGCCACCCTGCTGCGGCTGCTGCTGCTCGTACGGCTGGTACCCCTGCTGGTACTGCCCCTGGTAGACCCCGGGCTGCTGGTACGCCTGGCCGCCGCCCTGCTGCGGCTGCCCGTACGGGTCGTACTGGTCGTACTGGTCGTACTGCTGCTGGTCGTACCCGCCGCCCTGCTGCGGCTGCTGCTGCTCGTACGGCTGGTACGCCTGCTGGTACTGGTCCTGGCCCTGCCCCTGGTAGGCGGTGTACTGGTCCTGCCCGTAGGGCTGCGCCGGCGGGACCGGCTGCCCGTACTGGTCGTACTGCTGCTCGTAGCCGCCCTGTTGCCGGGGCGGGTACTGCTGCTGGTACTGCCCGGTGGACCAGTCGTCCTGCTGTCCCCTGCGATCGGTCATCCGTCGGCCCCTCCGGGGATCAGGTCCGGTGCGGCGCGTAGAGCGCCCGCTTGTCGATGTAGCGGACCACGCCGTCCGGGACGAGGTACCAGACCGGTTCGCCCTTGGCGACCCGGTTGCGGCAGTCCGTGGAGGAGATGGCCAGCGCCGGGACCTCCACCAGGGAGACCCCGCCCACCGGAAGTCCGGCGTCCGACAGAGTGTGCCCCGGCCGGGTGCAGCCGATGAAGTGGGCGAGCGAGAAGAGCTCCTCGGAGTCCCGCCAGGAGAGGATCTGCGCGAGCGCGTCGGCGCCGGTGATGAAGAAGAGGTCGGCGTCCGGGTGGAGCGCGCGCAGGTCGCGCAGGGTGTCGACGGTGTAGGTCGGGCCCTCGCGGTCGATGTCGATCCGGCTGACCGAGAACTGCGGGTTCTCCGCCGTGGCGATGACCGTCATCAGGTAGCGGTCCTCGGCCGGCGTCACCAGGCGGTCGGTCTTCTGCCACGGCTGTCCGGTCGGCACGAAGATCACCTCATCGAGGTGGAACGCGCTCGCCACCTCGCTGGCGGCGACCAGGTGCCCGTGGTGGATCGGGTCGAAGGTGCCGCCCATCACACCGAGCCGCTTCTTCACCGGTTCCGGTCCGCCGGGATTCCCGGCCTGCTCTCCCATGGCGCCACACCTTACGCGACGCCCGTGACGGGGCGGGAACGACCGGGTGGCGGCCGCCGGGAGGACGCGTGAGGGAGCGGCCGGCGCTCCCGCCGGACGCTCCCCGGGCCGCCCCGGCGGGGGCTCGGTGCCCCGCTCAGCGGTCCCGGTTGAAGCGCGTGGTGACGTAGAGCAGCAGCAGCAGGATGAACAGCGCGGCGCCACCCGTCAGGTACGGGTTGAGGCTGTCGTGATTGCCCCCCTCGCCCTCGGAGGCGAGCAGGTTCAGGACGGGGAGTGCGGCGGCAGTGCTCATGGTCGGCGGACCTTCTCGGCTCGGATGACGGACCAGGGGTGTGCGGGCCGGTGAGGGCCCATCTGTCATCGTACGGGTGCCGACACGGCAACCGCTCGGCGGCCCACCGCGTCTGATCCGGCGTGAGCCGGGCGCCCGGCGGGGCCCGGCGGGCGGGTGCTCAGTTGTTGCGGCCGGCCCGCAGCAGGACCCACGCCAGCAGGCCGACGCCGACGAAGGAGGCCACCACGATGATCCGCAGGAAGAGCCCCGGGCCGTTCTCCGTGGAGATCGGGCCGGCCAGGCTGACAAGGGCGGAGGTGGACATCTGCGGGCTCCTCGGACTGCTCGGTACCGCGGCCAGGTCTGGTCTCGGCTCTCCAGGGCATTCAGGGTAAACCGGCCTCACACCCGCGACGGCCACCGCCCCCTGCGGCGCCGTTCGCGCCGCGTAGGGTGAGCGCGGGGACGAGTACGCAACCACGGACGTTGCACAGACAGTCGTTGCAGGCGAAGACCAGCGGGGGCCGGCCAGCTGCCGGGGCCGCCGTCGACCAGGAGGGTACTCACACCATGACCGATACGACCTCGAAGACCCCGAGCCGGCGCCGCCAGCGCTTCCCGGAGATCTCCACCCGCGCCTGGGAGCACCCGGCGGACCGCTCCGCGCTCGTCGCGCTGCGCAAGCTGACCGGCTTCGACGACATCCTGAAGAAGCTCGCCGGGCTGGTCTCCGAGCGCTCGATCCGGCTGATGTTCCTGGCCACCGCGGTGAAGACGTCCGAGCGGCAGTTCCCCGAGCTGCACGGGATGGTGCGCGACGCCGCGTACGTGCTGGACCTGGAGAAGGTCCCGGACCTCTACGTCTCCCAGGACCCGACGGTCAACGCCTACTGCATCGGCATCGACACCCCGATCATCGTGGTGACCAGCGGCCTGGTCGAGCTCCTGGACGAGGAGGAGCTGCGCTCCGTCATCGGCCACGAGGTCGGCCACGCGATGTCCGGCCACGCGGTCTACCGGACGATGCTGCTGATCCTCACCAACATCGCCGCCCGGATCGCCTGGGTGCCGCTCGGCAACCTCGCGATCATGGCGATCGTGACGGCCCTCAAGGAGTGGTTCCGCAAGGCCGAGCTCTCCAGCGACCGGGCCGGCCTGCTCGCCGGACAGGACCTCCAGGCCTCCATGCGGGCCCTGATGAAGCTGGCCGGCGGCCACAACCTGGCCGAGATGAACGTCGACGCCTTCCTGGAGCAGGCCGAGGAGTACGACAAGGCCGGGGACCTGCGCGACGGCGTGCTCAAGCTGCTGCAGGTGCTGCCGCAGAGCCACCCGTTCGCGGTGGTGCGGGTCGCCAAGCTGAAGAAGTGGGCGGAGAGCGAGGAGTACCGCTCGATCCTGGCCGGTGCCTACCCGCGCCGCTCCGACGACGGCGACACCTCGGTCGGCGAGCAGTGGAAGGCCGCGGCCGACCACTACACGACCTCGGTGAAGGAGAGCAAGGACCCGCTGATGGGCCTGATCCGCGACGTCGCCGGCGGCGCCGCCACCGTCGGCGGCAAGCTCCGCGACACCTTCACCGGCGCCACCCGCGCCAACGGCTCCTCGACGCCGCGCGACGAGGACTGATCCCGCGACGGCTCCCGACGGCTCCCGGCTTCCCGCCGGGGGCCGTCGGCGTCCCCGGCCCCGGCACCCGCCGTGCCCCGGCGGCGGCCCCGGTGTGCCCGAGCGGCCGGCCGCGACGGGGCCCGCCGCCGGACGTCAGCTGCCCGCCAGGACCCCGCAGACCTGCCAGGCCGGACGGGCGTGGTTGCCCGGATCGATCGGCTGCGCGCCCTCCGGCGACTGCGCGCCTTCCGTCGGCTGCGCACCGGTCACGGCGCCGTCCGCCCCCGCCAGCAGCGGCCGGACGTACCCGGCCAGCGAACCGGCGCACGGCGCCGGCCCGGCCTGGAGCACCGAGTCCACCAGCCGCAGCTGGGCGGAGGCCAGGTCGATCCGGTCGAACTGGAAGGTCAGCTGCCGCCGGACGGTCTCCAGCGTCACCGGTGCGCCGCTCGGGGTCCCGGCGGGCTTGAGCGCGTAGACGAAGGTGTGGTCGGTGGTGATCTGCAGGGTGGTGCTGTCCGCCTCGTCGATCCGCATCGCTCCGGCCACCTTCACGCTGTCGGCCGCCAGCGCGACCTGCGCCGGGTCGAACCGGACCACCCACCCGGTCAGCGCGTGGTGGCGGTCGTCGACGGGGTGCGCCGCACTGGCGTCGAACTGGGCCTGCTCGCCGGGCGTCACGAAGGCCCGCACATCGGCGGTCGACCCCTGGACCAGGGCCGTCGGCGCCAGCGAGGACGCCACCAGATAGCGCTGGACGGTGTCGAGCGCCTTGGTGACCTCGATCTTGCTGAAGTGCGCGGTGGCCGCCCCGGCGGGCGTCCCCAGCCCGATGGCACCGTCCCCGTAGCCGGGCGGCAGCGCGGCGAACGGGGCGGCCGGGTCGGCGACCGGCCGCACGGCCGACGCCGGGCTCAACGCCACCAGGCTGACGGTCAGTTGGCTGCCCTCGGGGCGGGAGGTCTGCCGGTTCGGCGTACTGATGCCGAAGTACACGGCGGCCGCGAAGGCCAGCAGGATCAACAGCAGCAGCGCGAGCGCCTGCCGCGGCACGGTGCCCAGCGGACCGAGCCGCACCCGCGGGCGGGTGGCCCGGCCGAACGAGCCCGCCAGCCGCTCCCGGGCGGAGAGCTCCTGGATCCGGGCAGCACGGACGAAGGATTCGTCGAAGACGACGGACCGGTACTCGTCATCGCTTCCGGAACCACCGTCGGGCGCACCCTCCGGAGGCTCTCGCGGGTCACCCATGACACCAGGGTAAGCCGCATCCGCGCCCCGCCACGAGGGTGTTCACCCAGATTCCCGGGAGCGCTCCGTGACCGGAGGCCCGGCGCGCGAACGCGCTCCGGCGCACTCCGGCGCAGCGTCCGCGAACCAGTGCCTCAGCCCGCCGGCGCGGTGACCACGAGCGACGGTTCGGCCGGCGTGGGCGCCGGATCGACACCCGCGCTGCTGCTCCCCGAGTCGGGCCGCCGGGGCGTACCGCCACCGGAGCCGCCCACACCCTGGTAGACCGCCGCGACCGCCACCGCGACCAGGCTCACGCCCATGATCACGGCGAGCACCCAGGCCACCGGCCGGTGCCAGCGCTGCTGGGCGACATAGCGCCCGCGCCGCGACCGGACCGGGTCGTAGACACTGTCCCGCCCCCAGCGCCCGGCCCGGCGCCCGACCACCCGGCCGGGGCCCGACCACGGATCGGGGTAGAGGCGGTCGTCGTCCAGTCCGCTCGGGTAGGGGCGCAGCTCCAGCGGCACCCCGTCCCCCACGGGAACGTCATAGCCCCAGCCCGGTACCACCGCGTCCGGCTCGAACCGGGCCTCGGCGGCGGCGAGCTGCCGCTCCTTGGCTGTCGGCTCGTGCACGGCGGCGGACCGGACGAAGGCCTCATCGAAGACCACGGTGGCGAACTCGTCGTCCGCACCACCGTGGTCGGCGCCGTCGGGGTACGGCAAGCCCCCCACATCGTCAGCCACGGATTCAGCGTATTACCGGTCGGGCGTTTTGTCTGTGGCTCCTCGCACTTGGTCCGTCACCCGTGTGACGCGGACCGCCCGCCGGGGGCTCCCGGCCGGCTCAGCCGGCGTCGGCCGCCCCGCCCACGGTCTGCGTCGCCTCGCCCCGGACATGCCCGTCACCAGTGACGATGTACTTGGTGCTGGTCAGCTCCGGCAGGCCCATCGGGCCGCGGGCGTGCAGCTTCTGGGTCGAGATGCCGATCTCGGCGCCGAAGCCGAACTCACCGCCGTCGGTGAACCGCGTCGAGGCGTTGACGGCCACCGTCGTCGCGTCGACCAACTGGGTGAAACGGCGGGCCGCGGCCTGCGAGGTGGTCACGATCGCCTCGGTGTGGCCGGAGGACCAGCGGCGGATGTGCGCGACGGCGGCCTCCAGTGAGGGCACCACGGCCGCCGCCAGGTCGTGGGAGAGGTACTCGGTCTCCCAGTCCGCCTCGGTGGCCGGCACCACGGTCGCCGCCGAGCCCTCGGCGGCCTTGAGGACCGCGTCGTCGCCGTGCACCGTCACCCCGGCCTGGGCCAGGGCCGCCAGCGCGAGCGGCAGGAAGGCTCCCGCGACGTCCTGGTGGACGAGCAGGGTCTCGGCCGAGTTGCAGACGCTGACCCGCTGCGCCTTCGAGTTCAGCAGGATGCCGACGGCCATCGCCAGGTCCGTCTCGGCGTCCACGTAGACGTGGCAGTTGCCCGTCCCCGTCTCGATCACCGGCACGGTCGAGCCCTCGACCACGGTACGGATCAGCGCGGCCCCGCCGCGCGGGATCAGCACGTCCACCAGGCCCCGGGCGCGCATCAGTTCCTGGACGGAGTCCCGGCTCTCGCCCGGGACGAGCTGGATCACGTCGGCGGGCAGGCCCGCCGAGACGACGGCGTCGCGCAGCACCGCGATCAGCGCGGTGTTGGAGCGGTAGGCCGAGGCCGAACCGCGCAGCAGTACCGCGTTGCCGGACTTCAGGCAGAGCGCGGCGGCGTCCACGGTGACGTTCGGACGGGCCTCGTAGATGATGCCGACGACGCCGAGCGGGACGCGGACCTGCCGCACGTCCAGGCCGTTGGGCAGGGTGTAGCCGCGCACCACCTCGCCGACCGGGTCGGGCAGGCCGGCCACGTCGCGGACGTCCGAGGCGATCGCGGCGATCCGCTCGTCGGTGAGGGTCAGGCGGTCGATCACCGACTCGGCGGTACCCGCCTCACGGGCCCGGGCGACGTCCTCGGCGTTGGCGGCGGTGATCTCGGCGCTCCGGGCCACCAGGGCGTCCGCGATCGCCGACAGCGCGGCGTCCTTCGCCCGGCGCGGGAGCGGGGCGAGCACGGCGGCGGCCTCCCGGGCTCGGCGCGCTACGGCGAGGACGGGGCTGTCGGCGGTGGCGAGGTCGCTGGTCATGCGCCAAGGGTAGCGAGTGCGCCGCCCCCGCCCGCCGGGCATTTCGCCCGGTGAGACATGGGCGCCCAGCAAGGCCCGCACGTGCCGTGCCCCGGGCAGGGCACACGTGCGTCAGTACGGGTGCACCCCGCCCGGATGGGGTGGCGGGCCGCCGAAGCCCTCGGCGACGCGCTTGTGGTACGTCGCCCGGTCGACCACCTCCAGCCCGACGATCTCCCACGGCGGCAGGTTCGCGGTCACCTTGTGCTCGCCCCAGAGCCGCAGCGCGATCGCCGCCGCGTCGTGCAGGTCCCGGGCCTGCTCCCAGTAGCGGATCTCCGCGTGGTCGGCCGCGTAGCGGGCGGTCAGGAAGAACGAGTGGTCGTGCGCCAGCCGCTCCAGCCCCGCCCGCAACGCGGACAGCGGGGTGGTCTGCCCCGCCACGCTCAGCACCACGTGCCAGAGCCGGGCCTGTTCGGGCACCGTGGGCGGCTCCCCCTCGTCCCGGCGGTCCGGCCGGACCCCGCGTAGCGCGCCGGGCTCCTGCGGCGGCGGACCGGCCGGCCCGGCCGGGGTGTCCGCCCCGCGCCCGCCGTCGATGCTGGTCAGCCGTCGGCCCGCCGTTCCTCCGGTCAGCGCTGCCTCGCGCCTGCGTTCCACCGGCGGCCTCCTGTTCGGCGATCTCGTGTCGTCGTACCCGCCGGCCCCGGTCCGGCGCGTACGGCTGCGCCCCCTCGCCCGCGGCAAGGCCCGCACCGCCGCCGCGCCCGCGGACCGGTCAGCCCCGCAGGACGACCAGGTCGTCGCGGTGGACGACCTCGCGCTCGTACGCGGCACCGAACTCCTGGGCCAGGTCTCGGGTGGACCGGCCGAGCAGCCGGGGCAACTCCCTCGCATCAAAGTTGACCAGTCCGCGCGCCACGATGTGGCCGTTTTCGCCAAGAAGGTCCACCGGATCACCCGCGGCGAACTCCCCGTCGACCTTGGTGACCCCGGCGGGCAGCAGCGAGGCACCCCCGGAGACGACCGCCGCGACGGCCCCCTCGTCCAGGTGGAGGGCGCCGCGCGGGCTGCTCGCGTGCGCCAGCCAGAGCAGCCGGTCGGAGGAGCGGCTGCCGGTGCGCAGGAAGAGCGTGCCGGTGGGCCGGCCGGCCAGCGCGTCGGCGGCCCGGCTGGCGGCGGTGAGCACCACGGGGATGCCCGCGCCGGTGGCGATCCGGGCCGCCTCCACCTTGGTGACCATGCCGCCGGTACCGACCCCGGCCTTGCCCGCGCTGCCGATCGAGACGCCGTCCAGGTCGTGCGGCCCGGCCACCTGGGCGATCCGGCTGGTGCCGGGGCGGCTCGGGTCGCCGTCGTAGAGCCCGTCCACGTCGGAGAGCAGCACCAGCAGGTCGGCCCGGACCAGGTGGGCGACCAGCGCGGCCAGCCGGTCGTTGTCACCGAACTTGATTTCGGCGGTGGCGACGGTGTCGTTCTCGTTGACGATCGGCATCGCGCCCATCGCCAGCAACTGGTCCAGCGTCCGGTAGGCGTTGCGGTAGTGGGCGCGCCGGCTGGCGTCCTCGGCGGTCAGCAGCACCTGGCCGACCCGGATGCCGTACCGGGCGAAGGAAGCGGTGTAGCGGGCGACCAGCAGGCCCTGGCCGACGCTCGCGGCGGCCTGCTGGCGGGCGAGGTCCTTGGGCCGGCGGTCCAGGCCCAGCGGGGCCAGGCCGGCCGCGATGGCACCGGAGGAGACCAGGACCACCTCGGGGGCGTCCGGGCCGCTGCGCACCTTGGCGAGCGCGTCCACCAGGGCGTCGACCCGGTCGGCGTCCAGGCCGCCGGCCGCCGTGGTGAGAGAGGAGGAACCGACCTTGACGACGATCCGTCGTGCGGTCAGGACCTCCTGCCGCAGTGAGTCCTCGCTCATCTCGCTGTACGCCCTTCCGGTGTGGTGCGGGTACGGCCGGGCCCGGGCCCGGCCGTCACCCCCGCAATCTACGCGATCGGCGCAGTCCGTCCGCAGGGCATTTCACCGGCTGGACCGCGCCCCTCCCCGGTCACGGGCCGGCCCGGACCGGTCGCGGGACGCCGGGCGGACCGCACCCGCCCGGCGGGCCCCGTCCCGCCACCCGGGCCGGGGGCGGTCCGCCAAGTCCGGCTCCCGCCAAGCGAAGTGACGTTCATCAACGCACCGACGCACCGACGCACCGCGGCCCCGCCTCCGGGAGGGAGGCGGGGCCGCGGCACTACACGGGTCGGACCGGCCGGTCCTACTCCTCGTCGTCGTCGCCCTCGACGGCGGCCTGGCGGCCACTGGAGAGCGCCTCGAAGGCGAGGAACTCGGACTCGGCCGCGTCCCGGTTCTTCAGCTTGTCGCGGCGGCGGTCGACCGCCGGACGCGGGCTCTCCAGGCGGTGGTCCTCACCGCGGCGGCCGAGCATCTCGGCGCCGGCGGCCATGGTCGGCTCCCAGTCGAAGACGACCGCGTTGTCCTCCGCGCCGATGATGACGGTGTCGCCCTCGTGGGCGCCGACCTTCCAGAGCTTGTCCTCCACGCCGAGGCGGGCCAGCCGGTCGGCGAGGTAGCCGACGGCCTCGTCGTTGGAGAAGTCCGTCTGGCGGACCCAGCGCTCCGGCTTGATACCGCGGATGCGGAAGGCGCCGTCCTCCTCGGTGATGGTGAAGCCCGCGTCGTCCACGGCGGTGGGCCGCAGCACGATCCGGGTGGACTCCTCCAGCGGCTTGGCGGCGCGGGCCTCGGCGACGATCTGCGCCATCGCGAAGTTCAGCTCGCGCAGGCCCTTGCGGGAGGCGGCGGACACCTCGAACACGCGGTAGCCGCGCTCCTCCAGCGAGGCCCGGGTGAGGTCGGCGATGTCCTGGCCGTCCGGGACGTCGACCTTGTTGAGCGCGACCAGTCGCGGCCGGTCCTCCAGGCCGCCGTACTGCGCCAGCTCGGCCTCGATGGTCTCCAGGTCGGTCAGCGGGTCGCGGCCGGGCTCCAGGGTCGCGCAGTCCAGCACGTGGACCAGCGCCGAGCAGCGCTCGACGTGCCGCAGGAACTCCAGGCCGAGGCCGCGGCCCTGGCTGGCGCCCGGGATCAGGCCGGGGACGTCGGCGACGGTGTAGACGAAGTCGCCGGCGGTCACCACGCCGAGGTTGGGGACCAGGGTGGTGAACGGGTAGTCCGCGATCTTCGGCTTGGCGGCGGAGATCACCGAGATCAGCGAGGACTTGCCGGCGCTCGGGTAGCCCACCAGGGCCACGTCGGCGACGGACTTGAGTTCCATGACGATGTCACGGGCCTCACCCGGCTCGCCGAGCAGCGCGAAGCCGGGCGCCTTGCGGCGGGACGAGGCCAGCGCCGCGTTGCCCAGGCCGCCCCGGCCGCCGGCGGCGACGACGAAGCTGGTGCCGTGGCCGACCAGGTCGGCGAGGACGTTGCCCTGCCGGTCCATCACGACGGTGCCGTCCGGCACCGGCAGGACGAGGTCGTGACCCTCGGCGCCGGTCCGGTTGCCGCCCGCGCCGGGCTTGCCGTTGGTCGCCTTGCGCTTGGGCGAGTGGTGGTACTCCAGCAGGGTGGTGATCTGCGCGTCCACGGTGAGGATGACGCTGCCGCCCTGACCGCCGTTGCCGCCGTCGGGGCCTCCCAGCGGCTTGAACTTCTCCCGGTGAACGGAGGCGCAGCCGTGGCCCCCGTTACCCGCGGCGACGTACAGCTCGACGCGGTCCACGAAGGTGGTCATGGTTGTGCCTCCAGTGCGAAGAAAGTGTTGCCTGCTTCTCAAGCATGAAGGGTGGACCGGATCATTCCGGCCCACCCTTCATTGTGAGTCTTGTCGGACTCAGGCCTCGACGGCCACGATGTTGACGACCTTGCGGCCGCGACGGGTGCCGAACTGCACCGCACCGGCGGACAGCGCGAACAGGGTGTCGTCGCCACCACGGCCGACGTTGGCGCCCGGGTGGAAGTGGGTGCCACGCTGGCGGACGATGATCTCGCCGGCGGAGACGACCTGGCCGCCGAAGCGCTTCACGCCGAGGCGCTGGGCGTTCGAGTCACGGCCGTTCCGGGTAGAGCTTGCGCCCTTCTTGTGTGCCATCTCGCTATCCCCTTACTTGCTGACGGAGTCGATGCTCGTGATCCGCACAGCAGTGTGCTGCTGGCGGTGACCCTGGCGGCGACGGTAACCGGTCTTGTTCTTGTAGCGCAGGATGACGATCTTGTCGCCCTTGGTCTGGTCGACCACCTCGGCGTGAGCCTTCACGCCGGCCAGCACCCACGGGTCGGAGGTGACAGCTTCACCATCGACGACCAGGATGGTGGAGAGCTCCACCGAGTCACCCGGCTTGGCCTCGATACGGTCGATCTCCAGCACGTCGCCGACGGCGACCTTGTGCTGGCGGCCGCCTGCGCGAACGATCGCGTACATGCGGTACCCACTTTCCTAACTCGGTCGGAGCTCCAGATGCCAGCCACCTGGGTACGGACACAGGGGCCTCTCCCCGACTCCTCTGACGAGGGGCCCGGAAGGTGATGTGTTCGGGAGCGACGGCGTAGACACGCCGAGGGTCAAGAATACGGACCGGCCCCCTCGGGGGCAAACCGGGCCGTCCCGGTCCGGGGCGGGCGCGAGCCCGCCCCGGACCGACGCACTACTCGGCTGCCGAATCACCCTCGGCGGCCGCGGCCTTCTTGGCCGCCGCGCTCGTCCGCTTGGTGGCGGTCTTGCGGGCGGTGGTCTTCTTCGCGGCGGCCGCCGTGGTGGTGGTCTTCTTGGCGGCCGTCTTCTTCGCGGTGGTCTTGCGGGCGGCCCGCTTCCTCGGGGCCGGCGCCTCCTCGGCGGGCTCCTCGGCCGGGGCGGCCTCGGCGGCGGGCTCCGGCGTACCGGTCTCCGCGGCCGGCTCGGGCTCCGTCGCGACCGGCTCGGCCGCGGCCGGGGCCTCGGCGGGCGTCTCGACGGCCGCGAAGGCCGCCTGCAGCGCCGCGTCGGCACGGGCCTGCAGCACCACGATCTCGGCCTCGGCGGGCGCCCCGGCCGGAGCCGTCGCCTTGCGCACCGCCCGGCGGCGGGTGCGGCCGGCCGGCGCCGCCGTGGCGGCGGGGATCTCGACCAGGCTCGGCTGGGCCGTCTCCTCGACGACCACCGGCTCGGTCACCGGCTGGGCCACCGGCTCGACGACGGCCTCGGCCTCGACCTCGGCCACCGGCACGTCGATCGCGAGCTGCCCCTCGACCTCCTCGTGCTCCGGAGCCTCGATGTCGGCCTCGACCACGGTCTGCGCCTCGTCCTGGGCGCCGCCGCCCTTGCCCCGGCGCCGGCGCTTGCCGCCGCCCGAGGCCGGCTCGCCCGCCGCGACGGCGTGGCCGCCACCGGTGTGGACGTGGCTGCTCGGCTGCTCCATGTGGACGATCACGCCGCGCCCGTTGCAGTGGACACACGGCTCGGAGAAGGACTCCAGCAGGCCCTGGCCGACCCGCTTGCGGGTCATCTGGACCAGGCCCAGCGAGGTGACCTCGGCCACCTGGTGCTTGGTCCGGTCCCGGCCCAGGCACTCCAGCAGACGGCGCAGCACCAGGTCCCGGTTGGACTCCAGCACCATGTCGATGAAGTCGATCACGATGATGCCGCCGAGGTCGCGCAGCCGCAGCTGGCGCACGATCTCCTCGGCCGCCTCGATGTTGTTGCGGGTGACGGTCTCTTCGAGGTTGCCGCCCTGACCGACGAACTTGCCGGTGTTGACGTCGATGACGACCATCGCCTCGGTGCGGTCGATCACCAGCGAACCGCCGCTGGGCAGCCAGACCTTGCGGTCCAGCGCCTTCATCAGCTGCTCGTCGATCCGGTAGGTCGCGAACACGTCGACCTCGGAGGTCCACCGCTGCAGGCGCTCGGCCAGGTCGGGGGCCACGTTGGAGACGTAGTCGTGGATGGTGTTCCACGCCTCGGTGCCGGAGACGATGACCTTGGTGAAGTCCTCGTTGAAGATGTCGCGGACGACCCGGACGGTCATGTCCGGCTCGCCGTAGAGCAGCGCGGGGGCGTTGCCGGTCGCGGCCTTCTTCTGGATCTCCTCCCACTGCTGCTGGAGGCGCTGGACGTCACGGGTCAGCTCGTCCTCGGAGGCGCCCTCGGCGGCGGTGCGCACGATGACGCCCGCGTCGTCCGGGACGATCTTCTTGAGGATCTGCTTCAGACGGGCCCGCTCGTTCTCGGGCAGCTTGCGCGAGATGCCGGTCATCGAGCCCTCGGGCACGTAGACCAGGTAGCGGCCGGGCAGCGAGATCTGGCTGGTCAGGCGGGCGCCCTTGTGGCCGATCGGGTCCTTGGAGACCTGTACCAGGACGGACTGGCCGGACTTCAGCACCGACTCGATCCGGCGCGGGCCACCGTGGCCGCCCAGCGAGCCGAAGTTCACCTCACCGGCGTACAGCACCGCGTTGCGGCCCTTGCCGATGTCGACGAAGGCGGCCTCCATCGACGGCAGCACGTTCTGGACCTTGCCCAGGTAGACGTTGCCGACGTACGAGGTGGCCTGCTCCTTGTTGACGTAGTGCTCGACCAGCACGCCGTCCTCGAGGACGCCGATCTGGGTGCGCTGGCCGTTCTGGCGCACCACCATGACGCGCTCGACCGACTCGCGACGGGCCAGGAACTCGGCCTCGGTGATGATCGGCACCCGGCGGCGGCCCAGCTCGCGGCCCTCACGGCGGCGCTGCTTCTTGGCCTCCAGTCGGGTGGAGCCCTTGATGGACTGCACCTCGTCCGGGTCGAACGACGGCTCGGTGGAGCGGCGGCGCGGCTCGCGCACCTTCACCACCGTGCGGACGCCGTCCTCGGTGGTCTCGGCCGCCTCGCCGGCACCGGCCTCGCCACTGCGACGGCGGCGACGACGGCGACGACGGGACGAGGCCAGGCCGGCCGACAGGTCGTCGTCGTCCTCGCCGTCCTCGTCCTCGGCCTCGGCGGCGGGCTCCTGGACGGGCTGCTCGGTCTCGGCCGTCTCGGCCTCGAAGTCCTCGGCCTCGCCACGACGGCGGCGGCGGCCGCCCCGGCGGCGACGGCGGGACGGACGACCGTCCTCCCACTCGTCCTCGGCCTCGGGACCGGCGGCGGGCGCCTCGACGGCGGCCGGGGCCGCGACCGGGGCGGGCGGCGCGACCGGGGCCTCGACCACGGGGGCGGCGGGCGCCACCGGAGCGGCGGCGGCGGCCGACTTGCGGCGGTTCGGGGTCTGCACCCGCACCTGGGTGCGGGTACGGCGACGGCGGCCGACGCCGCTGTACTCGTACTCGTCCTCCTCCGTGCTCTTCACGGCGGGGGCCTCGGCCGGAGCCGGGGTCTCGGCCGGGGCGGCCGCGGCGGGGGCGGCGGCCGGGGCCGACGGCGCGGTGTAGGGGGCCGGCTCCTGGAAGACGGGGGCCTGGAAGATCGCGGTGGACGGGCGGACCGCACGGCGGCGCACCCGGTGGGTCGGCTCGGCCTCGGCGACCGGCGCGGGGGCCGGGGCGGGCTCCGGCTCGGCCGCGGGCGCGACGGCCTCGGCCTCCTCGGCGGGCTCCTCCTCCGCGGCGGGCTCCTCGACCGGGGCCTCCTCGACGACCGGCGCGGCCTCGGCCACGCGGCGGCGACGGGGGCGGCGGGCGGGGGCCGCGGGGGCCTCCTCGACCGGCGCGGCCTCGGCGGCGGGCGCCTCGGCGGGTGCGGCCTCGACCGGGGTCTCGACGGGTGCGTCGGCCGCGGCGGGCGCGCTCACCGGCGCCTCGGCCCGCTTGCGGGTCCGGCGGGCCCTGGCGGGCTTCTCGGCCACGGGCTCGGCGGCCGGCTCGGCCGCCGGTGCCTTCACGGCGGGGGCCTCTGCGGCGGGCGCCTCGGCCTCGGCCGGGGTGACGACGATCGGGGTGGCCTCGGGCGCCCCGGCGGGCGCCTCGGCCCGCTTGCGGGTCCGGCGGGCCCGGACCGGCTTCTCGGCGGCCGGCGCCTCCACGGCGGGGGCCTCGGCGGCGGGCGCCTCGGCCGCGATGACCGTCTCGGCGCCGTCGGCGGCCGCGCCCTGCGGGGTGCCCGCGGGGCGGGACACCGCACGGCGGCGGCGGCGCGGCGGTGCGCCGGTCGTGCCGTCGCCGGTGGCGGCGGTGTTCTCGTTCGGTTCCGTCGCCGCGTTCTGCTGCGGATCGGTGTTATCGAGCATGCGGGTGGATCTCCCGTCAGGCCCCCGGGCTCCGTATCCGGGCACGGCGGGGCACCGGTGGCCGGCCGGCATCACGAGGATGCTCGGGCCGGACCCTTTCCTGGTGCCGCCGTGCGGACGCGAGGCCGCACAGGGGCTCGTAGTCTCGCTCGGCGCCCCGCACGCGGCGGGGTGTCGAAAGTCTTCTGGTCTGCCCAGTCTTCTGAGGTTTTCCCAAGCTGCGCCGTTCCCCAACCCCGGGTGGCTCCCGGACGGGGACCTCGGGCCCACCGACCATCCGGGTCGGCGGGCCGCAAGAGGCCGGCCTGTGCTTCGACGACGCTCGCTCCCCTGGGGAGCCGCGGGGGCCTGGAGGACCAACGGGTCCAGTGAGGCACTGGACCAGGCCTCCGCCCGCTAGGCGGACGCGGTTGCGCGCGGCTCGTCGGCGGCCACAGGGCCGGCCGGGGCCGCGGCGCGGTCGAGCGCCAGCGGGTCGGTCACCGTGCCGGTCTCCTCGTCGAGCGGCCCCTGCGCCAGCCTGGTCACCTCTGCGGGGACCGGCGGCGCCAGGTCAGCCGTCGCACGGAGACCGGACAATACGTCGTCGGGTCGTACGGCTGGTGTGGCGTGTCGTACTACCAGGCGCAGTATCGCACAGGCACGGCCGGTCCGAACATCGCGGGCCCCTTCGCCCTCCGTGTCCGCACCGTCGTCGACCTGCGGCGAGAGGATTTCCAGCGCCGCGACCGCGCCGCGCGCGTCGAAGACGCGCACGCCGTTCTTGGTGCGGCGTTCGACCTCGACCCGCTCCTCGGCGAGGAAGGCGGCGGCCGCGCGGGACGCCTCCGGCCCGGTGACACCGTCCAGCCGGACCTGCCATTCGGAGGCTTCCAGACGCTCGACGAAGTTCGGCGTCCGGACTTCGACCGCGTCGATGATGTCGAGGCCCTTCGGCAGCGACTCGTCCAGCTGCGCGCGCAGCTCCTCGGGGTCGCGGTGGGCCGCCAGGCCGATCTCCAGGTACTCCGCCTCGCTGGCCACCCCGGTGGGGGCCGCGTTGGCGTAGGACACCTTCGGGTGCGGTGTGAAGCCGGCCGAGTAGGCCATCGGCACGGCCGACCGGCGCAGGGCGCGCTCGAAGGCGCGCTGGAAGTCGCGGTGGCTGGTGAAGCGGAGCCGGCCGCGCTTGGTGTAGCGGAGACGGATCCGCTGCACCGTCGGCGCGGGCGGCGGACCGTCGGGCGTACGGCGTGCCAGAGTCGCTCAGTCCTTAGTCAGATGTCCCCGTCCGGCGTGACACGATCGCGCCACTCTCCGGACTCTGTCACCCAAAGGGTACGCGCCCGCGCGCCACCTTCGCTCCGCCCCTGGTCAGCCCGGATGCGCGAAACCCCGGCCGGAGCGCCCGGCCGGGGTCCCGCGATGGCGTGCGCCGCCCTACTTGACGACCGTCAGCGGCAGGAGCTTCTTGCCCGTCGGGCCGATCTGGATGGCCGTGTCCATCTGAGGACAGACACCGCAGTCGAAGCACGGGGTCCAGCGGCAGTCGTCGACCTCGACCTCTTCGAGGGCGTCCTGCCAGTCCTCCCAGAGCCAGTCCTTGTCGAGGCCGCTGTCCAGGTGGTCCCAGGGCAGCACCTCCTCGTAGGTGCGCTCGCGGGTGGTGTACCAGTCGACGTCGACGCCGGTGCCGGCCAGGCCCTTCTCGGCCGAGGCCATCCAGCGGTCGTAGGAGAAGTGCTCGCGCCAGCCGTCGAAACGGCCGCCGTCCTCGTAGACCGCCCGGATGACGGCGCCGATCCGGCGGTCACCCCGGGAGAGCAGGCCCTCGACGATGCCGGGCTTGCCGTCGTGGTAGCGGTAGCCGATGTTCTTGCCGTACTTGCGGTCGCCGCGGATCGAGTCGCGCAGCTTGGCCAGCCGGGCGTCGGTGTCCTCGGCGGACAGCTGCGGGGCCCACTGGAACGGGGTGTGCGGCTTGGGCACGAATCCGCCGATCGAGACGGTGCAGCGGATGTCGTTCTGGCCGGTGACCTCGCGCCCCTTCTGGATGACGTTCTTCGCCATCTCACCGATCTGGAGGACGTCCTCGTCGGTCTCGGTGGGCAGGCCGCACATGAAGTACAGCTTCACCTGGCGCCAGCCGTTGCCGTACGCGGTGGAGACGGTGCGGATGAGGTCCTCCTCCGACACCATCTTGTTGATCACCTTGCGCATGCGCTCACTGCCGCCCTCGGGGGCGAAGGTGAGGCCCGAGCGGCGGCCGTTGCGGCTGAGCTCGTTGGCGAGGTCGATGTTGAAGGCGTCGACCCGGGTGGACGGCAGTGACAGACCGATCTTGTCCTCGGTGTAGCGGTCGGCCAGGCCCTTGGCGATGTCACCGATCTCGGTGTGGTCGGCGCTGGACAGCGACAGCAGGCCGACCTCCTCGAACCCGGTGGCCTTCAGCCCGCGCTCCACCATCTCGCCGATGCCGGTGATGCTTCGCTCCCGCACGGGGCGCGTGATCATGCCGGCCTGGCAGAAGCGGCAGCCGCGGGTGCAGCCGCGGAAGATCTCGACGGACATCCGCTCGTGCACCGTCTCGGCGAGCGGGACGAGCGGCTGCTTGGGGTAGGGCCACTCGTCGAGGTCCATCACGGTGTGCTTGGAGACCCGCCACGGCACGCCCGGCGCGTTCGGCACCACTCGGGCGATCCGGCCGTCGGCCAGGTACTCCACGTCGTAGAACCGGGGGACGTACACGCCGCCGGTGCGCGCCAGGCGCAGCAGCAGCTCGTCGCGCCCGCCCGGGCGGCCCTCGGCCTTCCAGCCGCGGACCAGCTCGGTGATGTCCAGGACGGCCTGCTCGCCGTCGCCCACCACCGCGCAGTCGATGAAGTCGGCGATCGGCTCGGGGTTGAACGCGGCGTGGCCGCCGGCCAGCACGATCGGGTCGTCCACCGTCCGGTCGCGGGCCTCCAGCGGGATGCCGGCCAGGTCGAGCGCGGTCAGCATGTTGGTGTAGCCGAGCTCGGTGGAGAACGAGAGCCCGAACACGTCGAAGGCCTTGACCGGCCGGTGCGCGTCCACGGTGAACTGCGGGACGTCGTGCTCGCGCATGAGCGCTTCGAGATCCGGCCAGACGCTGTAGGTGCGCTCGGCGAGCACGCCCTCGCGCTCGTTGAGCACCTCGTAGAGGATCATGACGCCCTGGTTGGGCAGGCCGACCTCGTAGGCGTCGGGGTACATCAGCGCCCAGCGGACGTCGCAGGCGTCCCAGTCCTTGACGGTCGAGTTGAGCTCGCCGCCGACGTACTGGATCGGCTTCTGGACGTGCGGGAGGAGGGCCTCCAGGCGTGGGAAGACCGATTCGACAGTCATGTACTAGGAACCCTTACGACGTTGAATGGTGTCGCTGGCATCGGACCCGGTGGGGTGGTGCGCGACGGCTGGGAGGGGTGACCCTCAAGGGTAGCCGAATCCCGGGACGCTCCGGCCGGCCGCGGGCCTGGGCCGGCCCCCGAGCGGGGGTCGAATCGGCTGTTGACAGCCCCGGACGGCCCATGCGGTACTGGCAGGGCTCCGCCGGGAGGCCCTGCACGCCATCGGGACAAGGAAGTTGACCATGCACGACGGCACCGACACCGGCCTCCTGACATGACCGACACCGGCCGGCGGGTGCCCCAGTGCCACCCCGCGCCCGAGCAGGCGGACCGCTACCTCACGGTGGCCCGCGCCGAGGCGGCGGCCCGCCGGCTCGCCCGCCGCCATCCGGGCCGCTGCCGGCTGCGGGAGGTGGGCCGCTCCCGGGCCGGGCACCCGCTGCTGCTGCTCTCCGTGGACGCGGGCCCGGACGCCGTCCTGGTGGTCGGCGGCCCGCACCCCAACGAGCCGGTCGGCGTCAGCAGCGCCCTGCGGCTGGCCGAGCGGCTGCTGGACCACCCGCCCCGGCCGGGCGTCTCCTGGCACATCCTGCCCTGCCTGGACCCGGACGGCGCCGCGTTCAACGCCGGATGGCTGGACGGCCCGCTCACCATGCGCCGCCACTACGAGCACTTCTTCCGGCCCTCCTTCGAGGAGCAGCCCGAGCTGCTGCCGCCCGCCGGCGCCGACCGCGCGCCGATGCCGGAGAGCCTGGCGCTGACCGGTCTGATCGACGAGCTGCGGCCGTTCCTGCAGTGCTCCCTGCACGGCGTGGACTTCGGCGGCGCCTTCGTGCAGCTCACCGGGCCCGTCCCGGGCCTGTCCGAGCGCTTCGGCCGCTCGGCGGCGCGCGGCGCCGTCCCGCTGGACGTCGACTCGTACGACGCGGTCGGCTGGGCCAGCCCCGCCCCCGGGACGTACCTGATGCCCGCGCCCGGCGGCTCCGGCCTGTCCCGGGCGCTCCCGGACGAGCCCGAGCTGTCCACCTGGTCGTACGCCGGCCGCCACGGCGGGGTGACGGCCGTCCTGGAGGTGCCGATGTGGGCCGTCGACGCGGTGGGGGACGGCCGCCGGCACCCGGCCGTCCGGCAGGCGGTCGGGACCGCCGCCCGGGTGCTGCGGGACCGCGCCGAGGAGCTGTCCGGCCTGCTCGTACACGTCCCGCCGCACGCCCGTCGGGCCTACGGCCCGATGGTGCGCGCCGTGGAGTTCACGCTGGCGGTCTGCTCGCCGGTCGCCGACGAGTGGCTGGAGCAGTGGTGCGCCCAGCCTCTCACCGTCTCCCGGGTGACCACCGCCGGGCTCGCCGCCGCGCGGATCCCGCTGCGGGTGGCCTCGGTGCTGCTGCGCCTGCTGGCGGACACCGGGGGTCCGGCCGTGGACGCTGCCCGCGAGCGGGCGCTGGGGATCGTCACCGAGAGCCTGGACCAGTTGCGCCACCGCTTCGGCGCCCGCTGGGTGCCGGTGGAGGTCCAGACCGCCCACCAGACCCGCGCGGTGCTCGCCGCGGCCGCCTGCCTGCGCGGCCGGAGCCGGTAGCGGCGGGCCGCCCGCACGGCGGCGGGGCCGGTCCGGGGGGTGACCCCGGACCGGCCCCGCCGGTGCGTCCGTGCGCTCAGGCCGCTATCGGCCGCTGGCTCTGCACCGCCTGCAGCAGTCCGATCGCCACCCAGGTCGAGAACATCGACGACCCTCCGTAGGAGACGAACGGCAGCGGGATGCCGGCCACCGGCATGATGCCCAGGCACATCCCTATGTTCTCGAAGCCCTGGAAGGCGAACCAGGCGACCACTCCGGCGGCCACGATGGTGCCGTACAGGTCGGTGGCGTGCCGGGCGATCCGGCAGGCCCGCCAGAGCACCACGCCGAGCAGCAGGATGATGGCCATCGCCCCGAGGAAGCCCAGCTCCTCGCCGGCCACCGTGAAGACGAAGTCGGTCTGCTGCTCCGGCACGAACTGCCCGGTGGTCTGCGTCCCGTGGAACAGGCCCTTGCCGGTGAGCCCGCCCGAGCCGATCGCGATCCGGGCCTGGGCGGTGTTGTAGCCCACTCCGGACGGGTCCAGCGCCGGGTTGGCGAAGGCCGCGAAGCGGTCGATCTGGTACTTGCTCAGCACCCCGAGCTTCCAGATCGCCACGCAGCCGCCGACGCCGGCCAGGATCAGCCCGAACACCCAGCGGTTGGCCGCGCCGGAGGCGAGCAGGATGCCCAGCACGATGACGGCCATGACCATCACCGACCCGGCGTCCGGCATCAGCATCACGATCGCCATCGGCACGGTGGCCCAGACCAGTCCGCGGAAGACCGCCCGGTGCGAGGGGAACTCCCGCTCCCCCGCGTCCACCTGGTCGGACAGCACCACGGCCATCGCCAGCACGATCGCCAGCTTGGCGAACTCGGCCGGCTGGACGGAGAAGCCGCCGCCGAGCTGGATCCAGGAGTGCTGGCCGTTGATGGTCGAGCCGAGCGGGCTCAGCGTGGCCACCAGCAGCAGGATCACCGCGACGTACAGGAACGGCACCACCGTGCGGAACCGCCGGCTCCCTATCCCTATCACCACCGCGCACAGCACCAGTCCGATCACCACGTTGGTGAGGTGCCGGAACAGGAAGTACTGCGGATCGCCGTGGGTGAGCGAGTCCCGCCCCCGGGTGGCGGACCAGACCAGCAGCGAGCTGCCCAGCGACAGCACCATCGCGGCCAGCAGCAGTATCCAGTCGATCCGCCAGAGCGGGGAGTCCTTGGCGAGGGCCTTCGAGACCCCGCTGCGCTGCGGGGCGAGCCGCAGCTGGCGGTACGAGCCGTAGGAGGTCATGTCCGGCTCCTTCCGGTGCTCCGGTTGGGCTCGACGGCGGCGGCGTCCACCGCGGCGAGCGCGATCGGCGGGCCGGCCGGCGGTGCCGGGTCCAGGAAGACCCGCGGGGAGCCGCCGGTCACGCCCGGGTCCCCGGCGGCGGCGGTGAAGCCGGCCGGCTTGATGATGGCGGTGCCGTCCGCGTTGAACTTCGGCAGCTCGGCCTGCGGCTTGGGCAGCAGTGCCTTGCCGTTGTCGATGTTGCCCTTGTCGTCGACGCCGTAGAGCGACTGGTAGATCCGTCGGATCGCGTCGCCGGAGCCCCCGGAGCCGGTGCCGCCCTGGCTTATCGTCATCACGACCGCGTAGTCGCCGCTGTAGGTGGTCAGCCACGAGGTGGTCTGCTTGCCCTCGACCTCGGCGGTGCCGGTCTTGGCGTGCAGCTCGATCTTGCCCTGCGGCCAGCCGGCGCCGGTGAACTTCCAGGCGGCGGTACCGCTGGTGACGACGCCCGCGGTGGCCTGGTCGATGTAGCTCAGCAGCTTCTGGTCGCCGGGGAACTTGGCGTCCTCGTGCGGGGCGATCTCGCGGACGAGCTCCCCGCCCGGGCTTATCACCGCCTTGGCGACGGTCGGCCGGTAGAAGGTGCCGCCGTTGGCGAGCGCCGAGTAGATCCGGGCCATCTGGATCGGGGTGACGAGGGTGTCGCCCTGGCCGATCGCGAAGTTGACCGAGTCACCGGCGCGCATCTGGTAGCCGTCGACGCAGTTCTCCCGGGCGATCTGGTCGGAGAAGGTGTTGCCGCCCTTCTCCGCCTGCCGGCACCAGGCGTCCTTGTTGTTGTCGTAGAAGGACTGCTTCCACTGCCGGTCCGGCACCCGGCCGGTGACCTCGCTGGGCAGGTCGATGCCGGTCTTGGCGCCCAGGCCGAACTGGTGGGCGGTCTTGAAGAACCAGTCGGCGGTCTCCTTCTTCGGCTTGATGCCGCCGTCCTTCATCCACTGGTCGTAGGCCAGCCCGTAGAAGACCGTGTCGCAGGAGACTTCGAGCGCCTTCTCCAGCGTGATCGAGCCGAAGCTCTCGCTCTCGAAGTTCTTGAACTCACGGCCGCCGATGGTCATGCTCTTCGGGCACGGGTACGTCCCGTCCAGCGAGTAGCCGGCCTGCACGGCGGCGGTGGTGGAGATGACCTTGAAGGTCGAGCCGGGCGCGGACTGACCCTGTATGGCCCGGTTCAGCAGCGGGAAGTTGGAGTCCTTGCTGGTCAGTGCCTGGTAGTCCTTGCCGGAGATACCGCCCTGCCAGAGGTTGGGGTCGTACGTCGGCGCGCTGGCCATCGCCACGATCCGCCCGGTGTGCACGTCCATGACGACCGCGGCGCCGGAGTCGGCCTCGTAGTTGCGGTTGGTCACCTTGTCGAAGGTCTTCCTGGCGTCGTTCATCGCCTGCGCCAGGTTGTCCTCGACGACCTTCTGCACCCGGGCGTCGATGCTGGTCACCAGGTTGTTGCCGGTCTGCGGCTCGACGATGCCGGCGTTGCCGATCACCCGGCCGAGGTTGTCCACCTCCAGCTTGGTGATCCCGGCCGTCCCGCGCAGGTCGCGGTCGTACACCGACTCCAGGCCGGCGCGGCCGATCTGGTCGGCCGGCAGGTAGCGGTCCAGGCCGGTCTTGTCGGCGGTCTTGCTGACCTCCTCGTCCGTCACCGGCGAGAGGTAGCCGAGCACCTGGGCCATGTTGGCGCCCTCGACGCCGGTGTAGTGGCGCACGGCGGTGGGCTGCGCGGTCACCCCGGGGAAGTCCTCGCGGCGCTCCATCATCTGCAGCGCCTGCTGGGTGGTCGCCTCCTTGGTGACCGGGATCGGCTGGTACGGCGAGCCGTTCCAGCACGGCTGCGGCGTCTTGGCGTCGCAGAGCCGGACCTTCTCCTGGACGTCCTTGGCCGGCATGCCGAGCACCTCGGCGAGCCGGCCCAGCACCGCCTTGCCGCCGTCCTTCTGCTGGAGCAGCGAGGTGCGGCTGACCGAGACCACCAGCCGGGTCTCGTTGCCGGCCAGGATGCGGCCCGAGGCGTCGAGGATCTCGCCGCGCACGGCGGGTTCGACGACCTCGCGGATGTGGTTGCCGGTCGCCTTGGCGGTGTAGACGCTGGCGTTGCGGATCTGCAGGTACCAGAGCCGGCCACCGAGGGTGGCGAGCAGCGACAGCACCAGGATCTGCAGTACCACCAGACGGATCGTCACCCGCCGGGTACGGCCGGTCTCGGGGATGTTGCTCACGTCTCGTGCGCTCCAGAGTGCGGGGTTCCGGGGTTCATGGGCGAGGGCGGGGGCTACGGCCGCTTGGCGAAGCCGAGCGAGCGCCGCTTCTTGTAGCCCGGCCCGGACGAGGTCTCACGGGTCGTCCGGTAGCGGGCGAGCGTGCCCAGCCCGGGGCCGCCCTCGTCGTCACCGGCCGCGGCGGCCACCGGGTCGCGCCCGAAGCGGCGGCCGATCAGCATCACCGCCGGGACGACGAACGGCGCCAGCAGCAGGTCGTACAGCAGGGCGGTGAGCACCAGGCTGCCGAGGCCGACGTGGCGGGCGGCGGTGTCGCCGACCAGGGCGCCGACCATCGCGTACAGCAGGGTGGAGGCGACCGCCGCGGCGGCCACCACCAGCAGCGCGCTGGAGACCGAGCGCTGCCGGCCGTGGTCGGGGCGCAGCAGTCCGGCGGCGTAGCCCATCAGGCAGAGCACCAGCGCGTAGCGGCCGATCGCGTGGTCGGACGGCGGCGCGAGGTCGGCCAGCAGGCCGGCGGCGAAGCCCACCAGGCAGCCGCCGGTCGGCCCGTAGACCATCGCCAGGCCGACCACCACGAGGAGCAGTATGTCCGGTGTGGCGCCCGGGAGTTGGAGCCTGCCGAAGACGCTGACCTGAAGGATCAGACCGAGCAGGACGAGGACGGCGGTGACGGGGACGCGGGCGAGGCGCATGGTTCAGTTCCCCCCAGTGGTCTTGGCGGGCGGGGCGGCGGCGGCCGGGACGGCGGGCGCGGCCGGGGCCGGTGCCGCCGCCTGGCCCTGGGCGGCCGGGGCCGGCGGCAGGACGGCGTCGCGCGGGTCGGTGCGCGGCGGCACGACCACCACGCCGACCAGGTCGAGCCGGGTGAACTGGACGAAGGGCTCGACCAGGATCGTCTTGGTCAGCTGGCCCGGGGTCGCCTCGACCTGGACCACCTTGCCGACCGGGACTCCGGGCACGAACGGGCGGCCGCTCTGCGAGCCGAAGGTGACCAGCCGGTCGCCCTCCTTCACCTGGGCCTTGCCGTTCAGCAGGGAGACCTTCATCGCGCTGGTGCCGCCGCCGGAGGCGAAGCCGATCTCCCCGCTGCCCTCCAGCCGGGCCCCGGCGCTGAAGCCCGGGTCGGAGGCGAGCAGGACGGTGGAGGTGGTCGGGGCGACGGTGGTGATCCGGCCGACCAGGCCCTGGCCGTTGATCACCGTCATGTCCCGGGTGAGGCCGTCGTCACCGCCGGCGTCGATGGTGATGGTCCAGGAGAAGCCCTGCGCCGGCCCGATCGCGATCACCTGGGCGGCCTTGACGGTGTACCCGCCGGAGCCGGCGGTGCGCAGCAGGTCGTCGAGTTGCTTGGTGCGTCCGCCGGCCATGTCGGAGGAGGCCAGCTTCTGGCGCAGCTCGGTGTTCTCGCGGGCCAGCTGGTCGGTGCGGCCGCTGTGGCCGGTGGCGTCGCGGAAGGCGCGGACGGTGTCGGCCACCGGGTCGACCACCGTGGCGGCGCCGCGCTCGACCGGGCCGAGGACGCCTGCCGCGGCGCGCCGGGCGCCGCCGAGCGGCGAACTCTCGCCGCCCTTGATGTCCACGGTGATCAGCGCGAAGGCGACGGCCACCAGCAGGATGAGCAGCAGCCGGCTCTCTCGTGTGTCCCTCACGGTGCTGGTACTGCCCCTTCGTACCTGGCCGCCCACCCGGGCTGTGGGCCCGGGCGGGGGCCGTTCAGTTGACTACAAGGTCTGACGTTCCTGCTAACGGCGCGGCTGGGCGTCGAGTACCTGCTGGAGGGCCTCGAACTCCTCGACGCACTTGCCGGAGCCGAGCGCCACGGAGTCCAGCGGGTTCTCGGCGATGTGGATCGGCATGCCGGTCTCGCGGCGCAGCCGCTCGTCCAGGCCGCGCAGCAGGGCGCCGCCGCCGGTGAGCACGATGCCGCGGTCCATGACGTCGCCGGCGAGCTCGGGCGGGCACTGGTCGAGGGTGGTCTTGACCGCGTCGATGATCGAGTTGACCGGCTCGTCGATGGCCTCGCGGACCTCGGCCGCCGAGATGACGACGGTCTTGGGCAGGCCGCTGACCAGGTCGCGGCCGCGGATCTCGGCGTGCTCGTCCTTCTCGCCCTCCAGCGCGAAGGCGGAGCCGATGCTCATCTTGATCTGCTCGGCGCTGCGCTCGCCCAGGAGGAGCGAGTACTCCTTCTTGATGTGCTGGACGATCGCGTTGTCCAGCTCGTCGCCGGCCACCCGGATCGACTGCGCGGTGACGATGCCGCCGAGCGAGATCACGGCCACCTCGGTGGTGCCGCCGCCGATGTCGACCACCATGTTGCCGGTGGCCTCGTGGACCGGCAGGCCGGCGCCGATCGCGGCCGCCATCGGCTCCTCGATGATGTGCACCTGGCGCGCGCCGGCCTGCGAGGAGGCCTCGATCACGGCGCGGCGCTCGACCCCGGTGATGCCCGAGGGAACGCAGACCACGACGCGGGGGCGGGCCAGGTAGCGGCGGCGGTGGATCTTGAGGATGAAGTAGCGGAGCATCCGCTCGGTGATCTCGAAGTCGGCGATCACGCCGTCCTTGAGCGGGCGGATGGCGACGATGTTGCCGGGCGTGCGGCCGATCATCTTCTTGGCCTCGGCGCCGACCGCCAGGATGCCGCCGGTGTTGGTGTTGACCGCGACCACGGACGGCTCGTTGAGCACGATCCCCTTGCCCCTGACGTACACCAGCGTGTTGGCGGTTCCGAGGTCGATCGCCAGATCGCGGCCGATGAACGACAGGTTGGTTGCCATGGGGTGTAGGTGCCTTCCCGGGCTCGGAGTCATTGCGGGGGGTGGACGAGGGAGCGCGCCCACGGCTTGGGCGAAGACGAGCTGACCAGCCGTACCGGGCCCATGAGTCGCGTCCATCGTAGTCACGCCCGCCAGTACGGACGTCGACGTGGGGCATACCGTCCATTGTCCGGAGCGTGATCGCTTCTCCGAGCATTGGGACGCCGTGTCGGCGTCCCCAGTTCCCTATTTCACGATAAGAATGCCCCGGCCGGGCCAATGGTCCCGACCGGGGCACCCGAAGGTCCTGGGTGGTTCTCAGGCGTGCGTCGGGAAGAAGATCTTGATCTCGCGCTCGGCGGACTCCGTGGAGTCGGAGGCGTGGATCAGGTTCTCCCGGGTGATCGTCGCGTAGTCGCCGCGGATGGTGCCGGCACCGGCCTCCAGCGGGTTGGTCGCACCGGCCAGCATCCGGATGCCGGGGACGACCTCCTCGCCCTCGACGATCAGCGCGATCGACGGACCGGAGGTCATGAACTCCAGCAGCGGCTCGTAGAACGGGCGGCCGACGTGCTCCGCGTAGTGCTGCTCCAGCGTCGCCCGGTCGAAGGTCCGCAGCTCGACGGCGGCGAGCCGCCAGCCGGCCTTGCGCTCGATGCGGCTGATGATCTCGCCGGCCAGGCCGCGCTTGACGGCGTCGGGCTTGAGCAGGACGAGAGTGCGCTGGGACACGGTGCGTCTCCTGGGAATTCGGTTCGGCGCGCACCCGGTTCGCGGTGCGGAGTGCGACTACCGCAGAGGTTACCTTGCGTGAGCAGCGGGCCTTGGGCGAGCCCGGGCCCTATGCCGCCGGGACCGCGCCGGCCGCGCGGGCGGCCTTGAACTCGTCGATCTTCCGGCCGTAGTGCACCGAGCACCACCAGAGTCCGGCGAAGACCACGCCCAGGCCGAACATGGTCGGCAGGATGAAGCCGCTGGCGATCAGGCCGAGCTGGAGCACCCAGCCGATCGCGACCGCGCCGGGGCGGGTGATCATGCCGCAGAGCAGCACGCACAGCGCCATCGCGATGCCCGTCACGGTCCACACGGTGGCGGTCGGCACGTCGGACAGCTGCATGGCCACCAGCCCGGCGAAGAGCGCCAGCAGCGCCTCGCCGATCAGCGTCGAGGAACAGAGCGTCCTCATCGTCACTTCCTCCCGAGCAGCAGGCGGGCCTCGCCCACCGTGATGACCGAACCGGTGACCAGCACCCCGGCGCCGCCGAGGTCCCCGTCCTCCTCGGCGAGGGTGACGGCGGCGGCGATGGCGTCGTCGAGCCGGGGCTCGACCTGGACGCGGTCCTCGCCGAAGACCTCGACCGCGAGCGCGGCCAGCGCGTCCGCGTCCATCGCGCGGTGGGTGGAGTTCTGGGTGATGACGACCTCGGCCAGGATCGGCTCGAAGGCCTCCAGCAGGCCGGCCACGTCCTTGTCGCCGCTGGTGCCGATCACGCCGACGAGCCGGGTGAAGCCGAAGGACTCGCCGATCGCGGCCACCGTGGCGCGCGCGCCGTCCGGGTTGTGCGCGGCGTCCAGGACGATGGTCGGGCTGCGGCGGACGACCTCCAGGCGGCCCGGCGAGGCGACGCCGGAGAACGCCTGCCGCACCTTGTCCGCGTCCAGCTGCCCGCCGCGCGCGCCGCCGACACCGAAGAAGGCCTCGACCGCCGCGAGCGCGAGCGCCGCGTTCTGCGCCTGGTGGGCGCCGTGCAGCGGGAGGAAGACGTCCGTGTACTCCTCGCCGCCGAGCCCGCGCAGCGTCACCAGCTGGCCCCCGATGGCGACCTCACGGCGGATCACCCCGAACTCCATGCCCTCGCGGGCCACCGTCGCGTCCACCTCGACGGCGCGCCGCAGGATGTTCTGGGCGGCGTCCAGCTGCTGCTGGGCGACGACCGCGATGGAGCCCGGCTTGATGATCCCGGACTTCTCGACCGCGATCTCGCCGGTGGTCTCGCCCAGCTTGTCGGTGTGGTCCAGCGAGATCGGGGCGATCACCGCGACGGCGGCGTCGATCACGTTGGTGGCGTCCCAGGAGCCGCCCATGCCGACCTCGATCACGCCGACGTCCACCGGGGCGTCGGCGAAGGCCGCGTAGGCCATGCCGGTCAGCACCTCGAAGAAGGACATCGCGACCGGCTCGCGCTCGTCGACCATCCGGACGTAGGGCTCGATGTCCCGGTAGACCTCGACGAACCGCTCGGGGGTGATCGGGGCGCCGTCCAGGCTGATCCGCTCGGTGACGGACTCCACGTGCGGGCTGGTGTAGCGGCCGGTGCGCAGCTCGAAGGTGTTGAGCAGCTGCTCGACCATCCGCGCGGTGGAGGTCTTGCCGTTGGTGCCGGTGATGTGGATCGAGGGGAAGGACCGCTGGGGCTGGCCCAGGATGTCCATCAGCGCCTCGATCCGGTCGAGCGAGGGCTCCAGCTTGTTCTCCGGCCAGCGCTTGGAGAGTTCCACCTCGACGTCGCGCAGGGCGTCGCCGGAGCCGTCGTCGGCGGGGCGGAGGGTGTACGGGTTCGGGTCGGCCTTGTCGCTCACGAGCACAGTCTACGGAGCGGCGTCGCGCGCTCCCGACGGGGTGAGAACCACCACTTTGCCCTGACTTTCCGATTCACCCGATTTACTATTGATTCAGCGAGTTCAGACGGCAATGAAGCATCGATTCGCACCCCAGGGAGACGCATCACCTTTGATCACCAGGAGGACAGTCCCATGCCCGACGCCCTGCGCGAGTCGTTCCTGGTCCATCGGAGCGGTGTCGTCCAGCTCGCCGAGCTGCTGTCGCTGGTGCTCCTCGCCTACATGGTCCTGGTGTTCGGCCGCTTCCTCCTCTACTGGGCCGGCTCCCGGCACGCCTTCCGGCACGACCGGCCCGCCGAGCCGGGCGATCCGGCCGCCTTCCAGTGGCACCTGCTGATCCCCTGCCGGGACGAGGAGGCCGTCGTCACCCAGACCCTCGCCGGGCTGCGCGCCGCCGCCCCCGAGGCGCACCTGTGGGTGATCGACGACGACAGTGAGGACCGCACCCGCGAGCTGGTCCTGGCCGCCGCGGAGCGGGACGACCGGATCCACCTCGTCCAGCGCCGCCGTCCGCACGCGCGGATCGGCAAGGGCGCCGCGCTCAACGCCGCCTACCGGAGCGTCGACGCCTGGCTGCCCGAGGACGCCGACCGCGCCCGGGTGATCATCGGCGTCGTCGACGCCGACGGCGAGCTGGAGCCCGGCACCCTGGGCCTGGTCTGCTCCGAACACGCGCTGGCCCGCCCCGACACCGGCGCCGTGCAGATCGGCGTCCGGATGCGCAACGCGGACGACGAACGGCCGCTGCCCGGCCGCGGCCGGACCGCCAACGCGCTGGCCCGCGCGCTGGTCCGGATGCAGGACGTCGAGTTCCAGGCCAACAACGCCGGCATGCAGCTGCTGCGCCGGCGCACCGGCAGCGTCGGTCTCGGCGGAAACGGCCAGTTCGTCCGGCTCACCGCGCTGGACTCGCTCACCGCCGACGAAGGCCGCGAGGGCCGCCCCTGGCCGGAGCGGGCCCTCCTGGAGGACTACGAGTCCGGTCTCGAACTGCGGCTGGCCGGGTGGCGGTTGACCCACGTGACGGAGGCCCGGGTGTCCCAGGAGGGGCTGGTCTCGCTCCGCCGCCTCCTCACCCAGCGCACCCGGTGGGCCCAGGGCAACATGCAGTGCCTGCGCTACACCGGGCGGGTGCTGCGCTCGCCGCACTACCGCTGGGCCGGCAAGGCCGAGGTGCTGTACACCTTCCTGCAGCCGGTGGTCTGCGTGCTGCTGGTGGTGCTCACCCCGCTGTCGCTCGGGATCACGGCCGCCGGACTGGCGCTGTTCCCCGAGGACACCGTCGACTTCCAGGCCCGGTTCGGGCCGCTGATGGCCGCCGCCTTCGTGATCGCGACGCTGCCGATGGTGCTCTGGGGCTTCGCCTACCGCCGGCGCGTGCACCCCGACCGGAGCCGGCTCACCGGCCTGCTCTGGGGCGTCCTGGTCTGGCTCTACGCCTACCACCTGTTCCTGGTCGCCACCCGGGCCGCCGTCCGCCTGCTGCTCGGCCGCAACGGCTGGGCCAAGACCAGGCGCAACGCCGAGAAGGTCGCGGTGGGCGCCCCCACCGCCCTCGAAACCTGAGCCGCGCCCGCTCCGCCCTCCACCCGCTTCCGCCTCGACATCCTCGACATCCTCGACGCCCTCGATGCCCGCAGGCGATCCCGCCGTCCCGCCCAGACCCGTCCGGAGTTCCACCGTGTCCCCGTGCCTTCCCCCGCTGCCGCCCGCCAGTGTCGCCGTCGTCCTCGGCACCCGCCCCGAGCTGGTCAAGCTCGCCCCGCTGATCCACGAGCTCGGCGCCGCGACCCGGCTGGTGCACACCGGCCAGCACTGGGACGAGGCGCTGTCCGGCCGCTTCCTGCGCGACCTCGACCTGCCCCGGCCGGAGCTGCTGACCGGGGTCGGCGGCCGCCCGCGGGCCGGCCAGATCGCCCAGTCGCTCGGCCAGCTGGACGCCGCCTTCGCCGAGGACCGGCCCGCCGCCGTCGTCGTCCAGGGCGACACCAACGCCACCCTGGCCGGCGCGCTGGCCGCCAACGCCCGGGAGATCCCGCTGGTGCACGTCGAGGCCGGGCTGCGCAGCTTCGACCGGGCGATGCCCGAGGAGCACAACCGGGTGATGGTCGACCACGTCTCCGACCTGCTCTGCGCCGCCACCGCGGAGAACGCGGCCAACCTGCGCGCCGAGTCGCTGGACGAGGAACGGATCACCGTCACCGGCAACACCGTCGTCGAGGTGGTCCACCGCCGGCTGCCCGACCGGGCCGCCCGGACCGCGCTGCTGGCCTCGCACGGGCTGGAGCCGGACGGCTACGTCCTGGCCACCGTGCACCGACCGGAGAACACCGACAGCGCCGAGGCCCTGGGCGCCGTCCTCGCCGAACTGGACCGGATCGCCCGGGCCGGCACCCCCGTCCTGTTCCCGATGCACCCGCGGACCGCGGCCGCCGTCGAGCGGTTCGCGCTGGACGGCCTGCTGGAGCGGATCGCCGTGACCGCGCCGGTCGGGTACGCGGAGTTCCTGGGCCTGGCCCGGCACGCGGCACTGCTGGTCTCCGACTCCGGCGGGGTCCAGGAGGAGTGCACCGTACTCGGCCGCCCGCTGCTGGTGGTGCGCCGCTCCACCGAACGCCCGGAGGCCGTCGACGCGGGGTTCGCCGCCCTGGTCGCCCCCGGCGAGGAGCTCGGCGGCCTGGCCCGGACCTGGCTGGCCGACACCCCCGAGCGGCTCGCCCGGCTGGCGGCCACCCCGAGCCCGTACGGGGACGGCCTGGCCTCCGCCCGGATCGCCCGGCTCACGGCAGGGCTCGCCGCGCGCTCGGAGCCCGCCGCCGCCTGACGCCCGGACAGGCACTCTTGACAGCCGGATTGGTCTACTCCACCTTGTGAGGGCAAGTCTCCTCCCCCGACAGGGACTTGAGTTGTCGGTAGCTCCCGCACCAGCGACAGCCGGACGGCTCTCCCCCACGTGAGCCGACGGTCTCCCCCCACAGGAGATGGAGTCATGCCACCTGCCCGACACCGGCGCGCCCGCGTCGTCCACACCCTGCTCGCCGGCGCCTCGGCGATCGCCCTGGGCCTGAGCGGCCTGGTCGTCGCCACCAGCGCCTCCGGCGCGGCGACCGCCGACGTCGACGTGATCGACAACGGCGGCTTCGAGGCGGCCGACCACCTCGGCCACTGGACCTGTCCGTCCGGCGCCGCCGCGGACACCGCCACCGTCCACTCCGGCTCGTACGCGCTGCGCGCCACCCCGGGCTCGGGCGACACCGGCGAGTGCACCCAGACCGTCACCGTGAAGCCCTCGTCCACGTACGCCCTGAGCGCCTGGGTGCAGGGCTCCTACGTCTACCTGGGTGCCCGCGGCACCGGCGGCACCGACCCCGGCACCTGGACCAACTCGGCGGGCTGGTCCAAGCTCTCCACCACCTTCACCACCGGGGCCGCCACCACCAGCGTCACGGTCTACCTGCACGGCTGGTACGGCCAGCCCTCCTACCTGGCCGACGACGTCTCACTGATCGGGCCGGGCGACCCGAAGCCCACCCCGACCGGGACCGCGACCCCCACCGCGACGCCGACCCCGACCCCGACCACGACCCCGACGCCCACCGGGACTCCGACGGTCACCCCGACCGTCACGCCGACCCGGCCGGGGCTGCCCAAGCACCTGCTCACCGGCTACTGGCAGAACTTCGACAACACCGCCACGGTGCAGCGGATCAGCGACGTCCCGGCCGCGTACGACATCATCGCGGTCTCCTTCGCGGACGCCACCGGCACGCCCGGGGGCCTGAGCTTCACCCTGGACCCGGCCCTGTCGGCCAAGCTCGGCGGCTACACCGACGCGCAGTTCAAGTCCGACATCGCGGCCAAGAAGGCGGCCGGCAAGAAGGTGGTGCTCTCGATCGGCGGCCAGAACGGCACCGTCTCGGTGAACAGCTCCGCCTCGGCCACAACCTTCGCCAACACCGCCTGGGCCCTGATGCAGAGCTACGGCTTCGACGGGATCGACATCGACCTGGAGAACGGCGTCAGCGCCACCTACATGGGCCAGGCCCTGCACGCGCTGGCGGCGAAGGCGGGCAGCGGGTTCGTCCTCACCATGGCGCCGCAGACCATCGACATGCAGTCGACCGGGATGGAGTACTTCAAGCTGGCGCTGAACGTGAAGGACATCCTCACCATCGTCAACATGCAGTACTACAACTCCGGCGCGATGCTCGGCTGCGACGGGCAGGTGTACTCCCAGGGCAGCGTCAACTTCCTGACCGCGCTCGCCTGCATCCAGCTCAAGGGCGGGCTGCGGCCCGACCAGGTCGGGCTCGGGGTGCCCGCGTCAACCAGCGCGGCGGGCGGCGGGTACGTCAGCCCGTCCGTGGTGAACAACGCCCTGGACTGCCTGGCCGCCGGCACCAACTGCGGGAGCTTCAAGCCCGACACCAAGTGGCCCGGCATCGGCGGGGCGATGACCTGGTCGACCAACTGGGACGCCAAGGCCGGCGGCGGCATCGCCGGCACCGTCGGCTCGCACCTGCACGCGATGCCGTAGGCGCGGCCCCCTGGGTCCGGGCCGGGTCTCAGACCCCGGCCCGGGCCTCCGGGATCTCGGGGCAGGGGCCGCAGTGCCGGCGCCGCAGTTCGGCGGTGATCTCGGCCAGCTCGCCCTCGGGCAGCAGCGGCAGCATCATGGCGACGCCCTGGAGCAGGCCGCCGAGCAGGAAGGTGGTGTCGGCGGTGGCGGCCACCAGGCCGCGCACCTCGGTCACCTCGCCCGCCGCCACCGCCTCGATCAGGCGGGCCGCGTCGGCGGTGTCCTCGTCCACCGCCACCGCACCGCAGTCGGCCGGGGCGCGACGGGCCATCGCGTGCAGCACCCGGTCACCCACCTCGGGCGCGTACGCCTTGCGGACCGCCTCGGCGGCGATCCAGGCCAGCAGGGTGGTCACCTCGCGCTCCGCGTGCTCCTCGAAGAGCCGGTCCAGCGCGTGGTCGAAGGCGAGCTGGTTCCCGTGCCGGAACGCGAGCAGCAGCGTCGCCGCCCTGCCCTTGGCCTCCTGGACCGCTTCCACCGGCAGTTCGTCGGCCAACTTCTCGGTCACCATCACGCCATGCCCTCCCGTCGGTCGTCGGCTGGCGAAACTCCGTCACACCGTACACAGCCGACCTGCAAACTTCCGCGAACCCGCGCGGGCAAGACCGGAATGAATTCGGGCGGAATAGGACTTCACCCGGTCCATGATGAATATTCGCCGGAACAGAGCAATGGCACTGGGCTATTAGAGGGCCCATTTCACCGTTCGGCCGGAGCGGTCGGCCGGAGCGCTCCCACCGCCCCGGCCGGCGCCCGGCCGAAAGCCCGCGCGAACGCCGAGGGGCCGCACTCCGCGTCGGCGGAGTGCGGCCCCTGGTGAGCCGGCCGGTCAGGCCTGCGGCAGCGCCGCGAGCTGAGCGGTGATCCGGACGATGTCGGCCTCGGCGGCCTCCTGACGGGTCCGGATCTTGGCGACCACGTCGTCCGGCGCCTTGGCGAGGAACGCCTCGTTGCCGAGCTTGCCGGCCGTCTGGGCCTTCTCCTTCTCGGCGGCCGCGAGGTCCTTGGCGAGGCGCTTGCGCTCCGCCGCGACGTCGATGGTGCCGGAGAGGTCCAGCAGCACGGTCGCGCCCGCGACCGGGAGCGAGGCGGTGGCCGAGAAGCCCTCCTCGGGAGCGGTCAGCCGCAGCAGCGAGCGGATCGCGTCCTCGTGGACGGCCAGCACGGTACCGGCCACCTCCAGCCGGGCCGGGACCCGCTGACCCGGCTTCAGGCCCTGGTCGGTGCGGAAGCGCCGGACCTCGGTGACCACCTGCTGGAGCGTGGCGATCTCGGCCTCGGCCGCCGCGTCGCGGTAGCCGCTGTCCGCCGGCCAGTCGGCGATGACCACCGACTCGGCGCCGGTGAGCGTCGTCCACAGGGTCTCGGTGACGAACGGGACGATCGGGTGGAGCAGCCGCAGCGTGACGTCCAGGACCTCGCCGAGCACCCGGCGCGCGGCGTCGGCCTGCGGGCCGCCCTTGGCGAGGGTGGTCTTGGAGAGCTCGACGTACCAGTCGAAGACCTCGTCCCAGGCGAAGTGGTAGAGCGCCTCGGACAGCTTGGAGAACTGGTAGTCCTCGTAGAGCGCGTCCACCTCGGCGACCGTGCTGTTCAGCCGGGACAGGATCCAGCGGTCGGCCGCGGTCAGCTCCTCCGGCGCGGGCAGCGGGCCCTCGACGGTGGCGCCGTTCATCAGCGCGAAGCGGGTGGCGTTCCAGATCTTGTTGGCGAAGTTGCGGGCCGCCTGGACCCAGTCCTCGCCGATCGGGACGTCGACGCCCGGGTTGGCGCCGCGGGCCAGCGTGAAGCGCAGCGCGTCGGAGCCGTACTTGTCCATCCAGTCCAGCGGGTTCACCACGTTGCCGAAGGACTTCGACATCTTCTTGCCGTTCTGGTCACGGACCATGCCGTGCAGCGCGATGGTGTGGAACGGCGGGGTGCCGTCCATCGCGTAGAGGCCGAACATCATCATCCGGGCGACCCAGAAGAAGAGGATGTCGTAGCCGGTCACCAGGACGGCGTTCGGGTAGAACTTCGCCAGGCTGTCGGTCTGCTCGGGCCAGCCGAGGGTGGAGAAGGGCCACAGGCCGGAGGAGAACCAGGTGTCCAGGACGTCGGTGTCCTGGTGCCAGCCCTCACCGGTCGGCGGCTGCTCGTCCGGGCCGACGCAGACGATCTCGCCGGCCGGGCCGTACCAGACCGGGATCCGGTGGCCCCACCAGAGCTGGCGCGAGATGCACCAGTCGTGGAGGTTGTCGACCCAGTCGAAGTAGCGCTTCTCCATCTCCTGCGGGTGGATCTTGACCTTGCCGTCGCGGACCGCGTCGCCCGCGGCCTGGGCGAGCGGGCCGACCTTGACCCACCACTGCATGGACAGCCGCGGTTCGATGGTGGTCTTGCAGCGCGAGCAGTGGCCGACCGAGTGGACGTACGGCCGCTTCTCCGCCACGATCCGGCCCTCGGCGCGCAGCGCGCCGACGATGGCCGAGCGGGCCTCCAGCCGGTCCAGGCCCTGGAACGGGCCGTGCACGGTGATGACCGCGTGCTCGTCCATGACGGCGATCGACGGCAGGCCGTGGCGCTGGCCGATCTCGAAGTCGTTCGGGTCGTGGGCCGGCGTCACCTTGACGGCGCCGGTGCCGAACTCCGGGTCGACGTGGGCGTCGGCGACGACCGGGATGCGGCGGCCGGTCAGCGGCAGCTCGATCTCGGTGCCGACCAGGTGGCGGTAGCGCTCGTCCTCCGGGTGGACCGCGACGGCGGTGTCGCCGAGCATCGTCTCGGCCCGGGTGGTGGCGACGACGATCGAGGCGTCGCCCTCGCCGTAGCGGATGGAGACGAGCTCGCCGTCGTCGTCCTGGTACTCCACCTCGATGTCCGAGATCGCGGTGAGGCAGCGCGGGCACCAGTTGATGATGCGCTCGGCGCGGTAGATCAGCTCGTCGTCGAAGAGCTTCTTGAAGATGGTCTGGACGGCCTGGGAGAGTCCCTCGTCCATGGTGAAGCGCTCGCGGGACCAGTCCACGCCGTCGCCGAGGCGGCGCATCTGACCGGAGATCTGGCCGCCGGACTCCGCCTTCCACTGCCAGACCCGGTCGACGAAGGCCTCCCGGCCGAGGTCGTGGCGGGACTTGCCCTCCTTGGCCAGCTCGCGCTCGACGACGTTCTGGGTGGCGATGCCGGCGTGGTCCATGCCGGGCTGCCAGAGGGCCTCGTAGCCCTGCATCCGCTTGCGGCGGACGAGGGCGTCGATCAGCGTGTGCTCGAAGGCGTGGCCCAGGTGGAGGCTGCCCGTGACGTTCGGCGGCGGGATGACGATGGTGTACGGGGGCTTGTCGCTCTTGGCGTCGGCCGTGAAGTAACCGCGCTCTACCCAGCGCTCGTACAGCTCGCCCTCTACGTCCGCCGGGGCGTAGGTCGTCGGGAGGGTGGCTGCGTCGTCCCCGGCGTGAGTGCTCACGGGGCGCTGGTTCGTGGTGTCGGTCACGACGCACAGTTTACGTACCTGGGGACGTGGGTTACGAACCGCTTTCGGTCCGGGCCCCTCGCGCCCGGCCCGGGCGGGCCGTCGGCCCTGTGCGATAACGTGCCCGCACAATCGTCCGGTCCTTGGTAGGGACACGGAGGACTTCATCACGACAGGCCGCGGGTGCGGCGGGGGAGCACAGGCAGATGTACGGCCAGGGTCAGCAGTATCCGCAGGGTCAGCCGCAGCCGTACGGGGCACCGCAGCCCTACGGCGCACCGCAGCCGCAGCCGCCCTACGGCCAGCCGCCGCAGCAGTACGGCTATCCGCAGCAGGGGACCCCGGCCCCGCAGTACGGCGCGCCCCAGCCCCCGTACGGCGCCCCGCAGCCGCCCTACGGCGCGGCGGCGCCGCAGGCCCCGTACGGCGCGCCCGGCTACCCGGTCGCGCCGCCGCCGAAGAAGAGCAGGGCCGGGCTGGTGGTCGGTCTGGTGATCGGGGCCCTGGTGCTGGGCGGCGGCGGCTTCGGCCTCTACAAGGTCCTCGGCGGGGACACCGGCGGGAAGTACAAGATCACCGCCGCCCAGTCGCTGCCGGACGGCTACACCCAGAAGTCCGCCAAGGAGCAGGCCGCCGACCCGAGCAAGGCCGAGACCTCCAAGCTCGGCACCGACCTGCACGTGCTGGTCGCCAGCTACGCCAAGGGCGCGGACCCGCTGGACACCATCAGCGTGATCGGCGTCTACGGGAACCTCGACGACCCGGACAAGATCATGAAGGACTCCGAGAAGCCCGGTGAGGGCGGCAGCTGGACCACCCCGCTGGCGGAGTTCCCGGCCCAGGACAGCCACAACTCCTCGGCCAAGCTCTCCTGCGGCGTCTACGGCGTGCTCGGCGGCAAGTCGCAGTCCACCGTCTGCATCTGGGCCGACAAGTCGACCACGGCCCGGGTCTCCTTCCTGAAGGCCAGCCTCACCGGCGCCGCCCAGACCGCGCTCACCCCGGCCCAGGCCGCCGAGAAGACCCGGGCGATCCGCTCCGCCATGGTCGTCGCCAAGTAGCCCCGGCGCCGCTCACCCTCACACCTGCCACCCGGCTCCGGGTGGGAGTGCGTCACGTCCGCCGTCCCGTCCCCTCCCGTCCCCAGAAAGGGCCATCGTGACCGATCAGACCCCGTACGGAGCCCCGCCGCCGCCCGCCGGACAGCCCCAGGGCGGCGCTCCCGTGCCGCCCCAGCCCGGCTACGGCGCGACGCCCCCGCCGCCCCCGGCCGACCAGGCCTGGGGCGCCGTCCCGCCGCAGGGCACGCCGCCCGGCTTCCCGCCGGCGGAGGGCCAGCCCGGCTACCCGGGCTACGGCGCGTACGCCCCGGTTCCGCCGCGCAAGTCCCGCAAGACGCTCTGGATCCTGCTCGGCGTGTTCGTCGGCGTGCTGGCGCTGATCGGCGGCGGTCTCGCCTACTTCGTCTTCGACGTGACGTCCAACGCGGGCACCCAGAAGATCGTCCTGCCGGCCACCTTCAAGGACCTCACGAAGGACACCGACAACGAGATCGCGGACGCGATGGAGAAGGAGATCACCTCCGAGTTCGGCAAGGGCGACGGCGCCTGGAACCCGACCGGCGTCAGCGCCGTCTACCAGGACTCCTCGGAGGAGCCCCAGCTCATCGTGGTCGGCGGCTACGGCAAGGTGCTGCTCCCGAAGCAGGAGCTGGACGCCATGTTCAAGGGCTTCTCGTCCGGCGGCCCCGCCGTCACCGACCGGCACGCGGTCGACGCCGGCTCCAAGGGCGGCACCATGGAGTGCGCCAAGGCCACCCAGTCCGGCACCGACCTGGGCATCTGCGCCTGGGCCGACAACAGCACCCTGGTGCTGCTGATGCAGGCGCCCGAGGACGGCAAGGCGCCGGACCTGGAGAAGCTCGCGGCCGACGCCCGCGACCTGCGCGCGGTCGCCGAGGTGGCGAAGTAACCTCCTCCGCCCGCGGCGCGGAACGCGAGGGCCCCCGGAGACCGACCGACGGTCTCCGGGGGCCCTTTCACGCGGAAGGTCAGGCGCTCTTGTCGCGCCGCTCCCGCTTGATCATGTCACGCGGGACGAGCGTGGGGATGGCGTGCTTGGAGACGACGTCCCCGGTGACCACCACGCGGGCGACGTCCTGACGCGAGGGCACCTCGTACATCACGGACATCAGCACCTCCTCCATGATGGCCCGCAGGCCGCGCGCGCCGGTGCCGCGCAGGATCGCCTGGTCGGCGATCGCCTCCAGCGCGTCGCGGGAGAACTCCAGCTCGACGCCGTCCAGTTCGAAGAGCTTGCGGTACTGCTTGACCAGCGCGTTCTTCGGCTCGGTGAGGATCTGCAGCAGCGCCTCGCGGTCGAGGTTGTGCACGCTGGTGATCACCGGGAGGCGGCCGATGAACTCCGGGATCATGCCGAACTTGACCAGGTCCTCCGGCATCACCTGACGGAAGTGGTCGCTGGCGTCCTGCTCCCGCTTGGAGCGGATGTTCGCGCCGAAGCCGATGCCCTTGGCGCCCGCGCGGCCCTCGATGATCCGCTCCAGGCCGGCGAACGCGCCACCCACGATGAACAGCACGTTGGTGGTGTCGATCTGGATGAACTCCTGGTGCGGGTGCTTGCGCCCGCCCTGCGGCGGCACCGAGGCGGTGGTGCCCTCCAGGATCTTCAGCAGGGCCTGCTGCACGCCCTCGCCGGAGACGTCCCGGGTGATCGACGGGTTCTCGCTCTTGCGGGCGACCTTGTCGATCTCGTCGATGTAGATGATCCCGGTCTCGGCCTTCTTGACGTCGTAGTCGGCCGCCTGGATCAGCTTCAGCAGGATGTTCTCGACGTCCTCGCCGACGTACCCGGCCTCGGTCAGCGCGGTGGCGTCGGCGATCGCGAACGGCACGTTCAGCATCCGGGCGAGCGTCTGCGCGAGCAGCGTCTTGCCGGAGCCGGTCGGGCCGAGCAGCAGGATGTTGGACTTCGCCAGCTCGATGGCGTCCTCACGGCCGTTGCCGCCGCTGCGGCCGGCCTCGCCCGCCTGCACGCGCTTGTAGTGGTTGTACACCGCCACCGACAGCGCCTTCTTGGCGAGGTCCTGGCCGACCACGTACTGGTCCAGGAACTCGTAGATCTCGCGCGGCTTCGGGAGCTCCTCGAAACGCACCTCGGAGGTCTCGGCGAGCTCCTCCTCGATGATCTCGTTGCACAGGTCGATGCACTCGTCGCAGATGTACACGCCTGGGCCGGCGATCAGCTTCTTCACCTGCTTCTGCGACTTGCCGCAGAACGAGCACTTGAGCAGGTCGCCACCGTCTCCGATGCGTGCCACGAGGTGCTTCCCCTTCGCCAGGGGCCCCGCGGGGGTTCCGGGGCCTGGTGCTGTGGACCGTACACGCCGACGGCGCCCGGTCTCGCTATCCGACGGTACTCTGCCGGGCCCCTGATTCCGTCCTCTTCGCCAGGTCTGCCCTACGCCCTGGGCGAATTGATACCGAACAGATGCCGGCGGCCGCGCCGCCGATGCGCCGGGGGCGGGGCGCGCGACTCCTTGCGCGCCCCGCCCGGGAGCTTCGCCCCGCCCCCACGGGGCAGGGCGGGAGAGTGCCGGCCTCAGGAGGTCAGCGAGGCCTTGCGGGTGGAGATGACGAGGTCGACCAGACCGTACTCGACGGCCTCCTCGGCCGTGAGGATCTTGTCGCGCTCGATGTCGTCGCGGACCTGCTCCACCGACTTGTTGGAGTGCTTGGAGAGCATCTCCTCCAGCTGCTCGCGCATCCGGAAGATCTCGCGGGCCTGGATCTCCAGGTCCGAGACCTGGCCGCGGCCGGTCTCGGTGTACGGCTGGTGGATCAGGATGCGGGCGTTCGGCAGCGCCATCCGCTTGCCGGGGGTGCCGGCCGCGAGCAGCACGGCGGCGGCGGAGGCGGCCTGGCCCATGCAGACGGTGGTGATGTCCGGCTTCACGTACTGCATGGTGTCGTAGATGGCCGTCAGCGCCGTGAACGAGCCGCCGGGCGAGTTGATGTACATCTGGATCTCGCGGTCCGGGTCCATCGACTCCAGGCAGAGCAGCTGAGCCATGATGTCGTTCGCGGAGACGTCGTCGACCTGCGAGCCGAGGAAGATGATGCGCTCCTCGAACAGCTTGGCGTACGGGTCGTACTCACGGATGCCCTGCGAGGTGCGCTCGACGAAGCGCGGGACGATGTAGCGGCCCTCGGCGCGCATGTCCTCGACGCGTGCCTTGGCGCTGGACAGGCTGGGGATGTTCATGGGGGTTCTAGTCCTCCGGAGCGTTGTGGCTGTGGTCTCGTGGGAGCCGGGCCGAGGCTCAGGCGCCCGTGCCGCCGCCGCCGGGGACGTCCGCGGCGCTGTGCATGATCGCGTCGATCAGGCCGTACTCCAGGGCCTCCTCGGGCGTGAACCAGCGGTCGCGGTCGGAGTCCGCGGTGATCTGCTCGAAGGACTGGCCGCTGTGGAAGGCGATCAGCTCGGACATCCGCTTCTTGGTGCGGAGCAGCTGCTCCGCCTGGATGCGGATGTCCGTGGCCGAGCCGCCGAGACCGGCGGACGGCTGGTGCATCAGGATGTTGGCGTTCGGCAGCGAGAAGCGCTTGCCCTTGGCGCCGGCGGTCAGCAGGAACTGGCCCATCGAGGCGGCCATGCCCATCGCGATGGTGACGACGTCGTTCTTGATGTACTGCATGGTGTCGTAGATCGCCATGCCGGCCGAGATCGAGCCGCCCGGGGAGTTGATGTAGAGGAAGATGTCCTTGTCCGGGTCCGCGGCCAGCAGGAGCAGCTGGGCGGTGATCTTGTTGGCGATGTCGTCGTCGACCTGCTGGCCGAGGAAGATGATCCGCTCGTTGAGCAGCCGGTTGTAGACCTGGTCGCCCAGGCCGCCGAGCACGTCACCAGAGGCGGCGTGCGGCGCCATCGGGCCAGGCATCTGCATCTGCGGGAACGTCACTTAGCCACCTGCTCAGTCGATTTGGAGGGCCGTGCCACGGCCCTCACGGTGTCGCACAGCTTCCGGGTATCACGGTGTGATTGTTGCTGTCCAAGGACCCTAACGCGCAGGCCGGGCCGCAGAATCCCTCACGCCGAACTGTTCGCTGTGAGCGCAGGGTTCACGGCGCGGCCGGGGCGTCCGGCCGCCGCGCCCGGCGGGGAACGCGGTCGGCCGGGGAACGCGACGGGCCCGGACGCCGCGTACGGCGTCCGGGCCCGCTACTGCGTCAGTCGGACCGGGGCGGTCAGGCCTCGGTCTTCTCCTCGGCGTCGGCCTCGGCGGCCGGCGCCTCGGCGGCGACGGTCTCGGCCGACTCGTCGGTCTCGTCGTCGTCGAAGTTGATCTCGTTGCCCTCGGTGTCGACCACCTTGGCGGCCTCGACCACGGTGGCCAGCGCCTTGCCGCGGGCGACCTCGCCGACCAGCAGCGGCACCTGGCCACCCTGGACGACCTGCTGCGCGAACTGGTCCGGGGTCAGGCCCGAGCCGGCGGCGCGGCGGATGAGGTGCTCGGTGAGCTCCTGCTGGTCGACGCCCAGCTCCTCGTCGGCGACGATCTGGTCCAGGACGAACTGGGTCTTGATGCCCTTCTTCGCCTGCTCCTCGGTCTCCGCGAGGAACTCCTCCTCGGTCTTGCCCTGGGTCTCCAGGTAGGTCGCGAGGTTGAGGCCCATCGGCTCCAGCTGGTGGTGCTCCAGGTTGTGCTTGCGGGTCTCGATCTCGTCCTTGAGGAGCTTCTCCGGGAACTCGATCTCGACCAGCGCCAGCAGCGCGTCGAGCACCTTCTCCTGGGCCTGGGTGGCCTGGTCGTACTCCTTCATGCGCTCCAGGCGCTTGCGGGAGTCGCCGCGCAGCTCCTCCAGCGAGTCGAACTCGCTGGCCAGCTGGGCGAACTCGTCGTCCAGCTCGGGGAGCTCCTTCTCCTGGACGGCGGTGACGGTGACGGTGACCTCGGAGGTCTTGCCCGCCTGGGTGCCGCCCTTGAGCTCGGTGGAGAAGGTGGCGGTGCCACCGGCCTCCAGGCCGACGACGGCGTCGTCGATGCCGTCGATCAGACGGCCGGAGCCGATCTCGTAGCTGACGGCCTTGGCGATGCCGTCCTCCGGCACCTCGCCGTCGACCTTGGCCTCCAGGTCGACGACCACGATGTCGCCGGCGGCCGCGGCGCGCTCGACGTCCTTGACCGAGGAGAAGCGCTCGCGCAGCTGCTCCAGCGACTTGTCGACGTCCTCGTCGGTGACCACGATCGGGTCGACGGTGACCTCGATGGTCGAGAAGTCCGGAAGGGTGATCTCGGGACGAATGTCGACCTCGGCGGTGAACTTCAGGTCACCGCCGTCGGCGATCGTCTCGACACCCTCGATGTTGGTGATGTCGGGCTGGCCGAGGACCTCGATCTTGCCCTCGTCGACGGCCTGCGTGTAGAAGCGCGGGAGGGCGTCGTTGACGGCCTCCTCCAGCACGGCGCCACGACCGAAACGCTGGTCGATGACACGGTTCGGGATCTTGCCCTTGCGGAAGCCCGGGACCGAGACCTGCTGGTTGATCTTCTTGTACGCCGCGTCGAGGCTGGGCTTGAGCTCCTCGAAGGGCACCTCGACGGTGAGTCGAACCCGGGTCGGGTTCAGAGTCTCGACGGCGCTCTTCACGGTTTGGTCTCCTATGGGCTTGCGGTCAGGTTGCCTCCGCCCTCCCCATCGACGCCGGCCTGGGCCGGTGCGGGCGGGTCGGGCGAGACGGGCGATGGGCGGTTGGAGCTGCATCTCCCGTGGGGGGTGGACGGTGAGCGTGACTCCTCGCCCTCGTGCGGTTGACCTGGGTTGACGCCACAGGGACTACCGCCAGCGCCCCATCCTACCGGTACCACGAAAGGCGGACGCCAGGACGTCGCCGCCGGGGGTCGCTCAGCCCTTCCCGACGGGCTCCGCGACGGATTCGGCCGCCCCCTCGCCGGTACCCCCGGCCGGTACCGCGCGCATGGTGGCGGCGGCGTCGGAATCCCGTACCAGCAAGGAGATCGCGGCCGCCGCCAGCGCCAGGCCGGCGGCGGTGAGGAAGGCCGCCCGGTAGGCGGCGAGGTTCGCCACGGGCGTACCCGAGGCGTTCACGGTGACGGCCCCCACGGCCGTCAGCACGGTGCCGAGCACCGCGACCCCGAGCGCGGAGCCGAGCTGGCGCTGCGCGTTGTAGAGGGTGGAGGCGGCCCCGGTGTCGCGGGCGCCGATCGTGGCGAAGGCGGCGGTCTGCGAGGGCATGAAGACGTGCGACATCGCGTACCCGGTGACGAACATCAGGGCGCGGACCGCCCAGAGGTTGCTGTCCGGCCCGATCGTGGCCATCAGGGCCAGGCAGCAGGCCACCACGGCGGAGCCGGTGGCCAGGATCCGGCGCGGGCCGATCCTCGGGTACAGGCGGCTCGCGATCTGGGAGGCGAGCATCACCCCGAGCGCCTCGGGGAAGACCATCAGACCGCTGTGCAGGGCGTCCATGCCGAGCGCGTCCTGCATCAGCAGCGGGAAGAGGTAGAGCATGCCGAGGAAGGCGGCGCCGGAGAAGAGCGAGAGCAGGTTGGTGGTGCGGAAGATGCGGTCCCGGAAGAGCCGCAGGTCGAGCATCGGCTCGGGCAGGCGCAGCTCGACCACGACCAGGGCCGCCAGCGCGCAGCCGCCGGCGAGCGCGGAGGCCACGATCCGCGCGCTCCCCCAGCCCTGCGACGCGCCCTCGGAGAGCGCGTACATCGCGGCGCCGAAGCCGACGGCGGAGAGCAGGAAGCCGGCCGCGTCGAAGCGCCCGGCCCGCTCGGCGCGGTAGTCCGGCAGCGCGAGCAGCCCGAAGACCAGGGCGGCGAGGCCGACCGGCACGTTGACGATGAAGACCCAGTGCCAGGACCAGCCGTCCACCAGCCAGCCGCCGAGCACCGGCCCGGCGGCCGGCGCCACGGCGGTGGGCAGCATCAGGATGCGGGTCGCCCGCATCCGCTCCTCCTGCGGGAAGGCCCGGAAGAGCATGGTCATCCCGACCGGGGTGAGCAGGCCGCCGGCCGCGCCCTGGAGGATCCGGTAGAGGGTGAGCGAGGTCATCGAGCCGGCCGCGCCGCAGAGCAGCGACGCGACGGTGAACAGGGCGAGCGAGGCGAGGAAGACCCGCCGGGTGCCGAAGCGGTCCCCCAGCCAGCCGGAGAGCGGGACGAAGACGGCCAGGCTGACCAGGTAGCCGACGTTGATCACGCCGACCCCGGCCGGATCGGTGCCGAACTCCCGGCCGATCGCCGGCAGGGCGACGTTGACGATCGTGGTGTCCATGATCGACATGAAGAGCGAGGCGACGAAGACGACTCCGACCGCGATCTTGGGGTTCATCCTCATCGGGCTCATCCGGGCTCCAGCATTTGGTGAAAGGTCAACCATTCACCATGCCGGACCGGGCCGAAAAGGACAACAGGCCCGATCTTCCGCGCCCACGGGCCGGCGACCGGACCCCTCGGGACCCCCGGAGACGCCAACAGGGCCCCGCCGAGGACGAGACCCTGCCGCACTGTCGGGGTGACCGGATTCGAACCGACGGCCTTCCGCTCCCAAAGCGGACGCGCTACCAAACTGCGCCACACCCCGTGGTGCCGAGAGGAAGCGTACACGCCGGGCCCCGCCCGGTCGGCGACATATCCGGGGCCCCGGAACGAATGTGGTGTGCGCTCGGGCGACCGGACCAGGTACGCTGTTCCCGACCTTCCGTCCGGCGACGGCCGGAGGATCGCGCGGGTGTAGCTCAATGGTAGAGCCCTAGTCTTCCAAACTAGTCACGCGAGTTCGATTCTCGTCACCCGCTCCGACCGCCCGGCCCCGGAACGACATCACCGTCGTTCCGGGGCCGTCGCGTTTCCCGGCCTCCCGTCAGCACCCGGGGCCGCCCGGCGGCACCGGGGCCGCCCGGCGGTCCGTCAGAGGCCGAGCCGTCCGGCGCGGGCCGCCGCCCGGTCGAGCAGCTGGTGGACGTCGGCCTGCCGGGTGGTGGGCCGGTCGTTGTACTCGTCCGGGGAGGCCGCGGGCCGGCCGGTGGCGTGCAGCACCTCCATCAGCTGCGTCCGGGCGGTGCGGACGGTGTCCGGGGTCCCGTAGCCGTGGGCGAGGACGGCGGCCTGGGCGCCGAGCAGGCAGACCCGGCCGGCGCCGTCCCACATCGCGCCCTGCAGCCAGCCGGCCGCGCCGATGTAGCGGGAGGCCAGCCGCAGGTGCTCGGCGGCGCTCACCGGCACCGGACGGGGCGGCCGGCGCAGCGCGCGGTCCAGCAGCGTGGCCCGGGGCGAGGGGTGGCCGGCGTGCCACGGCTGCACGGTCGAGCCGAGCGGGCAGACGTACGGCGGCCGGAGGTAGGGCGCCGGAGTGCGCGCCGGAGCGGGCAGCGTGGCGAGGTACGCCTCGATCTCGGCGACCAGGCCGGTGCCGTCCGGGGTGAGCAGCGGCGGAGCGGGCGTCAGGTCGGTGCGGGGCATGCGGTTCTCCAGGCGGTGGCCTACGGTTGCCGCTACCCAAAATGGTGCATAAGGGACATTTCTGCGACCGGAGAGCCGGGCTCACGCCGACGGGCGGCGGTCCGCTTCGGTTTCCCGGCAGGGCTCCGGGCCGATAGCCTCGGCGGCGTTCGAAAGTAGTTCGAGAGCAGTTCGAGAACGCTGCGAACCCGAGGGTGGAGGAGTGTCCGGTGCGTCCCCAGGACCGACTGGCCGTCATACAGCGCTCTGTGGTCCGGGAAATGGCACGCTTCGGGCAGGAATTCACCGTCGACGGCGAGGTGGTGCGCGGTCCGGGCACCACCGCGGTGGCCGTCCGGGAGCACCCCGGCATCGACGGCGCCGGCCACGTCGACCTGGGCTTCGTGCTGCGGCTGGGCCGGGCGGACGCGCCGGTGGTCTGGGACTGCTCGGCCGGCCTCGGCAAGACCGAGGAGGAGAAGCTCGACAACGCGGTGCGGATGTGGGCGACCACCACCGCGGCGGCGCTGGTCGAACTGCGGGAACGCCGCGGCGAGTACGCCGACCACGCCGATCACGCGGAACTGCCCGGCTGGCACGCCGTACAGGGGCCGGCGGCGGTGTTCGGCTTCGGCAACGAACGGCTGGCCGGCTGGCTGGCGGAGCACCGGGTGCTGCCCGCCCTGGCGCCCGCGCTGCTGCCGGACCTGGCCGGGCGGCAGTTGAACGGGGTGAAGCTCTTCCTCGGCGGCAAGTCGGGGGACGACGTCGCCGAGGTCCGGGTCAACGGCGAGGTGTCGGAGGCCGCGTCGGCGGCGCTGCGCGCGCTGGACTGGCCGCGCGGCGAACGGCTCTGCTGGGCACGGCTGTTCGTGCTGCTGACGGCCCCGGACACGGCGGTGGTGACGACCGCGCCGACGGGCGTGGCGGCGCCCGTCACGGTTCGGCCGCGGACCCTGGCGGCGGCCCGGGCCCGCGGGCTGTTCGCCCGCTGGCGGCAGGCCAGACGGGCCGACCGGTGACCCGGACGGCCGGCCTCCTCCCCTACTGAACCCGCTCTCGGGGCCCCGACCGGGGCCGGGGGTCAGCTGGCGATGTTGGAGATGCTCTTGGCGATCTGGCTCAGGAAGTCCTGGATCGGCTTGGCGGCCGTGCTCTGGTTGAGCATGAAGCCGAACAGGGCGGCCAGGATCGCGTGCCCGACCTTCAGTTGCTTGTTGCGGATGAAGATGAAGCAGATGACGCCGAACAGGACCAGTGCGGAGACGGAGAGTGCCACCCGGACTCACTTCCTCGTTTCATAGCGGGGCGCCATCGGCTGACCCCTGCGAAGCCGGACCCCGGCCTGTCCGACGGTCCCGAGGCGGAACGGCAGTTCGTCCGACGTGTCGCGGCCGGAAGGAGAGTCCGGTACGGCCGGACGGTGTCCGTCGTGCCGCATGTGGCGCCCCCATCCCCCGAATCCTGACCATCCCGCCCGGACTCAGTGTGGTCGACCGTGCCGATTGCGTAAAGGTCTGACTGTCAGCCGAACGCCGATATCCTGCGATGCGAGACGAGTTTCCGCCGACCGAGACGATAGCGGAGCCGTTCTGACGAATCGTCGGTGGGGCGCCGCTGAGCGGCCGGGAAACGGTCGGCGGGCCGGACCGGAACGGGCTGGTCCGCTCCGGTGACGGCGGGTCGGAAATGGCCGAAGATCAGCTCCCAGGCTTGACAGCAGCTGCCCGCGGCATGTGCCCGGGAACCGCCCGCCCGCCCGTCGGGGGGAACCGGCCCGGTCAGGGCCTCCCCGGGCCGGGCCGGCGGGGACGCGCGCGGTCAGTCGCGCCAGAGCAGCAGGACGGCGCGGTCGTCATTGATGTCCCGGGCGACCGTCTCGATCAGCCGGGCGGCAGCGCCCGCGCCGGCGCCGGGACCGCCGCCGGGGACCAGCCGGTCGGCCTCGCCCATCAGCCGGTCCATCCCGTCCGAGAGGTCCCGGCCGGGCGCCTCGACCATGCCGTCGGTGCAGAGCATCAGGACGTCGCCGCGGTTGAGCCGGCCCCGCACGCCCTCGAACTTGGCACCGTCGTAGATGCCGAGCAGCGGACCCTCGGTGGTCTCCTTGATCTCCCAGCGCCCGGCGCCCGCGAGCCGCTGCATCCCGGGCAGGTGGCCCGCCGAGAGGAGCTCGTACTCCCCCGTGTCCAGGTCGAGGACCAGGTGGACGGCGGTGGCGAAGCCCTCCTCCCAGGACTGGCGGAGCAGGTAGCCGTTGGCGGCGGGCAGGAAGTCGTGCGCGGGCAGCGAGCCGACCAGGCCGCCGAAGGCGCCGGAGAGCAGCAGGGCCCGCGAACCGGCGTCCATGCCCTTGCCCGAGACGTCCGCCAGGACCACCTCCAGCACCCGCTGGGCGGGGCCGGTCCGGGCGGCGACCACGAAGTCCCCGGAGAAGGACTGCCCGCCGGCCGGACGCAGCGCCATGTCGGCGTGCCAGCCGTCCGGCAGCTCCGGGACGCGGCTCTGCACCCGCAGCCGCTCGCGCAGGTCGAAGAGCATCGTGGAACCGCCCCACCAGGGGACGCCGACCCGGCTGCGGAACTGGGCCAGCAGCAGGCCGCCGACCCCGGCCGCGCCGACCACCAGGGCGGCGCCGGGGGTGACGCCGTAGGTGTAGGCGTCCGGATCGGCGCTGGCGACCCGCTGGCCGGTGTGGATCACGGACTCGGCGGAGAGGCCGAGCGCGGCCAGCGCGTAGAGCACCACCAGGCTGCCGGGGCGCAGCAGCAGGGCGGCGGCCAGGATCGGCAGGACCAGAGAGGTGGGCGGGACCCAGGCGGGGATCCAGATGTTGAGCAGGATCAGCAGCGGGACGAGCAGGGCCAGCACGCAGAGCACCGGCCAGTCGGCGGCGCCGCCGCGGAAGTAGTCGACACCGGCGGTGCGCAGCCTTCGGCGGACCCGGCGGAGCTTCTTGCGCAACCGGGCCGTCACGGGGTCGGGCGCCGTGGCGGCGCCGGGCCTCGTCGCAGTCGTCTGGGGCGTTTCGCCCGGCGGTCTGCCAGCCATGGGGACCGACCATATCCACCGGTACGGGTCGGCGTCGACGGCCCGGGCGCGGGCGGCGCCGCCGTGGCGCGGGCGCGTCAGCGGGTTTCGGCCGATCGCGGCGGGCGTCGGCCGCTGCGTCAGGAGGCGTACGCCGGTTGGGCGTACGAACCGTGCGGGCCGCACCCGCGCGCCGGGCGCGGCGCCGTCGGCGCGCCGGACGGGCGGGGCGGGCGCTGTGGCCGATCACACAGGACGGCGCGCGGGCCCGCAGACGCGCCGGCCGGCCGCGCTGGGGAGCGCGGCCGGCCGGTGGAGGTGGTCGACGGGGTGGATCAGCCCTGCGGGTGGTGGGCCGGGATCGGCGGGAGCTCGCCGGTGACCTCGTACTCGCTCAGCATCGTGATCCGGCGGGTGTGCCGGGCGTCGCCGCTGTACGGGGTGTTGAGGAAGACCTCGACGAAGCGGGTCGCCTCCTCCTGGGTGTGCATCCGGCCGCCGACGGAGATCACGTTGGCGTTGTTGTGCTCGCGGCCGAGCGAGGCGGTCTGCTCGCTCCAGGCCAGCGCCGCGCGGACGCCCTTGACCTTGTTGGCGGCGATCGCCTCGCCGTTGCCCGAACCGCCGATCACGACGCCCAGCGCCTCCGGGTCCGCCGCGGTGCGCTCGGCGGCGCGCAGGCAGAACGGGGGGTAGTCGTCGGCCGCGTCGTAGATGTGCGGCCCGCAGTCGACCGGCTCGTGGCCGGCCTCCTTGAGCCACTCCACGAGGTGGTTCTTCAGTTCGTATCCGGCATGGTCCGAGCCCAGGTACACGCGCATGCCATGAGTGTGGCACGTGCGTGCACCCGGGCCGCGCAGGGGGCGGCCGAGCGGGCCCGCGGGGCGCCCGGCCCGGGAGCGGACCGGTCAGCGCCTGCCGAGCAGCTTCCAGGCGAGCGGCAGGACGCCGGCCGCGAGGACGGCCTTCAGCGCGTCGCCGACCAGGTACGGGTAGAGGCCGAGCTCGGCGGCGCGGGACAGCGGGACACCCAGCGAGAAGGCGAGGTACGGCACGCCGACGGCGTAGATGGCGAGGGTGCCGAGCGCCATCGTGGCGGCGGTGTTCAGCGGGGTGCGGTCGGCGCCCCGGCGGGCCAGCGCGCCGGTGAGGGCGGCGGCCAGGACGAAGCCGATCATGTAGCCGAGGGTGGGGATCGACCAGCCGGAGGCGCCCTCGGCGAACCAGGGCAGGCCCGCCATGCCGGCCAGCAGGTAGAGGCCGAGCGAGGCGATCCCGCGGCGGGCGCCGAGCGCGGTGCCGACCAGCAGCGCGGCGAAGGTCTGGCCGGTGACCGGCACCGGGGAGCCGTGGACGGTCACCGAGAACTGGGCGGCCAGACCGGTGAGGGCCGCGCCGCCGGTCACCAGGACGAGGTCGCGGGCCTGGGCGCCGAACCGGCCGGACGCGGCGGGCAGCAGGTCGGCGAGGACGCCGCGGCTCAGTATCGACGTGGTGGCAGTCGGGGTGGTGGCAGTGGCCATCGGGGTTTCCTCCGCACGGGGACGGTCGGCGATCGGACGATCAGGTGAGTGAACACCTGTGAACCTACGTGGTGATCGCCTCCGGCACCGTCAGGGAACCGGACAAAGCCCCGACGGCCGTGATTGTCGGGTCCGTCCCCGTCGCGGCCACGGACCGTGAGCGATCCGGCCGAATACCGTCACGATCCGGTCCGTATCGTGAGCCCGGGCGCGTCATTCTTGGCATGGACAGCGGTGCCCCCGGATATTGGGCAATTCGCACCGCATTCCGAACAGTCTGGATTCCCACCTCATGGCCCGTACCTCCGCGCCCACGGCGCCCGGGACGACCTCCACCGCCGAAGCACCGGCCGGCGGGCAGCAGCTCTCGCACGGTCTGAAGCAGCGCCACCTCTCGATGATCGCGCTCGGCGGGGTCATCGGCGCCGGCCTCTTCGTCGGCTCCGGGGCGGGCATCGCGGCGGCCGGACCCGCCATCATCCTGGCGTTCACCCTCTCCGGCCTGCTGGTCATGCTGATCATGCGGATGCTCGGCGAGATGTCGGCGGCCCGCCCGGCCTCCGGCTCGTTCTCGGTGCACGCCGAGAAGGAGATCGGCCCGTGGGCCGGGATCACCGCCGGCTGGATGTACTGGGTGATGCTCTGCTGCGGCGTCGCGGCCGAGGCCACCGCCGCCGGCAAGATCGTCAACGGCTGGGTCCCCGGCGTCTCCGCCTGGGTCTGGGTCGGCCTCTTCATGGTCTTCTTCTGCGCCAGCAACCTCACCGCGGTGAAGAACTTCGGCGAGTTCGAGTTCTGGTTCGCCACCATCAAGGTCGCCGCGATCGTCGCCTTCCTGGTGATCGGCACGCTGGGCGTCACCGGGGTGCTCGGCCCCGGCGCTCCCGGCACCACCAACCTCACCGGCCAGGGCGGCTTCCTGCCCACCGGCGTCAGCGGCCTGATCGTCGGCCTGCTCGCCTCGGTCTTCGCCTACGGCGGCCTGGAGACCGTCACCATCGCCGCCGCCGAGTCCGACGACCCCAAGCGCAACGTCGCCAACGCGGTGCGCACGGCGGTCTGGCGCATCGCGATCTTCTACATCGGCTCGATGGCCCTGGTCGTCACGCTGGTCTCCTGGAAGGACCCGTCGGTCGTCGAGAACGGCCCCTACGTGACCGTCCTGCAGCACCTGGGCGTGCCCGGCGCCGGCACCATCATGGAGGCCGTGGTGCTGATCGCCCTGCTCTCCGCGATGAACGCCAACATCTACGGCTCCTCCCGGATGGCGTACTCGCTGGTCTCCCGCGGCCAGGGCCCGAAGGCGCTGGCCAGGGTCAGCGGCGGGGTGCCGCGACTGGCCGTGGTCGCCTCCTGCCTGTTCGGCTTCGGCGCCGTGCTGGCCTCCAAGTTCTGGCCCGACACCGTCTTCACCTGGCTGATGAACACCACCGGCGTCGCCATCCTGGTGGTCTGGTTCTTCATCTGCGTCGTCCAGCTGCGGATGCGCCGCCGGCTGGAACGCGAGGCGCCCGAGCTGCTCACCGTCCGGATGTGGGGCTTCCCGTACCTGACCTGGGTGGCGATGGCCGCCGTGGTCGGCATCCTGGCGCTGATGACCACCACCGAGGGCAACCGGCAGCAGCTGTACGCGGCCGGCGTGCTCGTCGCGCTGCTGATCGGAGCCGGCCTGCTCAAGCAGCGCCGGGACGCCGCAGCGGCCCGCTAGGGCTCGTCCGACAGGTCCCGCCGCGCGCGCGAGGGCCCGGTACCGCTCCTCGGCGGTACCGGGCCCTCGCGCGTGGCGCCCGCCGGTGCGGGCGGGCCGTCCGCTACTCGAAGGACGGACCCGCGGTACGGGTGCGCTTGATCTCGTAGAAGCCCGGGGTCGACGCGACCAGCAGGGTGCCGTCCCAGAGCCGGGCGGCGGCCTCGCCGCGCGGGGCCGGGGTGACCACCGGGCCGAAGAAGGCCACCCGCTCGCCGTCCGCGCCCTCGACCGCGATCACCGGGGTGCCGACGTCCTCGCCGACCAGGGTGATGCCCTCCTTGTGCGAGGCGCGCAGGGCCTCGTCGTACGCGTCCGTGTCGGCGGCGTCCGCCAGCCCGGCCGGCAGGCCCGCCGCGACCAGCGCCGCCTCGACGGTCTCGCGGGTCCGGGGCAGGCCCTGGTTGTGGAAGCGGGTGCCCAGCTCGGTGTAGAGCCGGCCGAGCACCTCGTCGCCGTGCTGCTGGGCGGCGGCGATGCAGACCCGGACCGGACCCCAGGCGCTGTCCAGCAGCTCGCGGTAGTCCTGCGGGAGGTCACGGTGCTCGTTCAGCACGGACAGGCTCATCACGTGCCAGTTCACGTCCACCGGGCGCAGCTGCTGGACCTCGATCAGCCAGCGGGACGTCATCCAGGCCCACGGGCAGGCCGGGTCGAACCAGAAGTCGGCGGTCTTGCGCTCAGCGGCAGTCGTCACGGCTGTCGTCCTTCGGTGAGATGCGGGGCGGTCCCCGGCACGGGGCCCACCCGATCCCGAACGCCCGCGCGGCGCCGCTGATTCCGTACCGGCGCCCCGGTTTGTGCAATGGTACCGGCGCGGGCGGCGTGAAAGGATGCCCCGCAGCACCACGACGCGCAGCACCCACCGCACCAGTTGAGACCGCACCACCGTGCGAGCCGGACAAAGGAGTACCGCCGTGCCGGGCAAGAACCTGAGCCGCGACGAAGCCCAGCAGCGGGCCAGCATCCTGGCCGTGGACAGCTACCAGGTCCGGCTGGACGTGACCTCGGCCCCCGACCCGGCGGCCGCCACCTTCCGCTCCACCACCACGATCGCCTTCCGGTGCGACGAGCCGGGCGCCTCGACCTTCCTCGACCTGCTGGCGAGCGCCGTCCGTGCGGTCACCCTGAACGGCCGCGCGCTCGACCCGGCCACCGCCTTCGACGGCGCCCGGGTGCACGTCGACGGCCTCGCCGCGGAGAACCTCCTGGTGGTGGACGCCGACTGCGCGTACAGCCGCACCGGCGAGGGCCTGCACCGCTTCACCGACCCGGTGGACGGCGAGACCTACCTCTACACCCACTACGAGCCGGCCGACGCCCGCCGGGTGTTCGCCACCTTCGAGCAGCCCGACCTGAAGGCCCCGTTCTCCTTCACCGTCACCGCGCCCGCCGCCTGGGACGTCCGGTCCAACGCCGTGCACGAGCAGGTGACCGACGACGGCGCCGCCCGCACCTGGCGGTTCGCGCCGACGCAGCCGATCTCCACCTACCTCACCGCCGTCGTCGCCGGCCCGTACCACGTGGCCACCGACCACTACAGCCGCACGCTGGCCGACGGCACCGCCCTGGAGATCCCGCTCGCCGCGCTGTGCCGCAAGTCGCTCGCGCCCTACTTCGACTCCGACGAGATCCTCGGCGTCACCAAGCTCGGACTCGACTTCTTCCACGAGGAGTTCGACTACCCGTACCCCTTCGGCAAGTACGACCAGTCCTTCGTCCCCGAGTACAACATCGGCGCGATGGAGAACCCGGGCTGCGTCACCTTCCGCGAGGAGTTCATCTTCCGCTCGAAGGTCACCGACGCCGCCTACGAGGGCCGGGCCAACGTCATCCTGCACGAGATGGCGCACATGTGGTTCGGCGACCTGGTCACCATGCGCTGGTGGGACGACCTGTGGCTGAAGGAGTCCTTCGCCGACTTCATGGGCTCCTACGCGCTGATCGGCGCCCGCACCCGGTACTCCTCCGCCTGGATCACCTTCGCCAACCAGCGCAAGGCCTGGGCCTACCGCCAGGACCAGTTCCCGACCACGCACCCGATCACCGCGGACATCCGGGACCTGGAGGACGCCAAGCTCAACTTCGACGGCATCACCTACGCCAAGGGCGCTTCGGTGCTCAAGCAGCTGGTGGCGTACGTCGGTTCGGAGGCCTTCTTCGAGGGCGCCCGCCGCTACTTCAAGCGGCACGCCTTCGGCAACACCGAACTCGCCGACCTGCTGGACATCCTGGAGGAGACCAGCGGCCGCGACCTCAAGTCCTGGGCCGCCGCCTGGCTGCAGACCGCCGGCGTCAACTCGCTGACCCCGCAGGTCACCGTGGACGCGGAGGGCCGGATCACCGAGCTCGCCGTCCTCCAGGACGCCGGCAACGGCAGCACCCTGCGCCCGCACCGGATCGCCGTCGGCCTCTACGACCGGGACGCCGAGGGCGCGCTGGTGCGCACCGACCGGATCGAGCTGGACGTCACCGGCGCACGCACCGTCGTCACCGAGGCCGCCGGCCGGCCCCGGCCCGCCCTGGTGCTGCTGAACGACGACGACCTGACCTACTGCAAGATCCGCTTCGACGCCGAGTCGCTGGAGACGCTGCGCACCGGCCTCGGCGACCTCGACGACGACCTGGCCCGGGCGCTCGCCTGGTCCGCCGTGTGGAACCTGACCCGGGACGGCCTGATGCCGGCCCGCGACTACATCGCCCTGGTGCTGCGCTTCGCCGGGCGGGAGGCCAACATCGGTGTGCTGCAGTCGCTGCACCTCCAGGCCAAGGGCGCCGTCGACCTCTACGCCGACCCGGCCTGGCACGGCGAGGGCGGCCGGCTGCTGGCCGACGGCGCGCTGCGCGAGCTGCGCGCCGCGGCCCCCGGCAGCGACCACCAGCTGGCCTGGGCGCGCTTCCTGGCGCAGACCGCGAACGGCTCCGAGCACCTGGGCCTGGTCCGCGGCCTGCTGGCCGGCACCGCCCGGATCGACGGGCTGGACGTCGACCAGGAGCTGCGCTGGGCGCTCTGGCTGGCGCTGGCCGCGGCCGGCCAGGCCTCGGACGAGGAGCTGGCCGGGGAGCTGACGGCCGACAACACCGCGAGCGGCAAGCGCCAGTACACCCAGTGCCTGGCCGCCCGGCCGACTCCGGAGGCCAAGGCCGCCGCCTGGTCCGCCGTGATCGACTCGGAGGAGCTGCCCAACGCGCTGGTCGAGGCCAACATCGCCGGCTTCGCGCTGCCCGCGCACCGCGACCTGACCGCGCTCTACGCGGCGCCGTACTTCAAGCTGCTGGAGCGGATCTGGTCGGAGCGGACCATCGAGATCGCGATGCGGATCGTCGGCGGCTTCTTCCCGCACGCCCAGGTCGGCGAGGAGACGCTGGCCGAGGCGGACGCCTGGCTGGCCGGCCACCCGGAGGCGGCGCCGGCGCTGCGCCGGCTGGTGCTGGAGCGCCGGGACGACCTGGCCCGGGCCCTGCGGGCGCGGGCCTGCGACGGCGTCTGAGGCACGGCGGTCCGTCCCCCGGGAGCCCCCGCCGCGCGCACGCGCGGCGGGGGCTCCCGCGTCGGGGGCCGGTGTACGGGGGTTCCGCGTCGGGGGTTCCGCGTCGGGGGTTCCGCGTCGGAGGCCGGCGTGCAGGGGCTCCGCGTCGGAGGCCGGCGTGCAGGGGCTCCGCGTCGGGAGCGGTCAGCCGCGCTGGAGGCCGCGGTCCAGGGCGGCGAGCGCGCTGCCGTCGGCGTCGTCGCCGTCCAGCGACCAGACCATCACCCCGGCAAGGTCGTTCCACCGGGTGTAGCGGGCCTTCTGGGTGAGCACCTCGGCGTTGTCGTAGCTGTAGAAGTTGGTGCCGTCGTACTTCCAGGACGCGCCGTGGTCACGGTCGGTGTAGACCTTGCCGGGCAGCCGGGAGACCTCGTTGTAGGTGAAGTCGGCGGTGGCCGCGGTGGCCGGCTGGTACAGGCCGCCCTGCTTGCCGGCCGCCACCCCGGTCCAGCCGTGGGCGTAGAACGGCACGCCGAGCACGGTCTGGGAGCCCGGCAGGCCGTGCTGGGTGTAGTAGTCGACCGCCTTGTCCGCACTGCGCTGCAGCGGCGACGGGTCCTTGGGGTCGGAGTACAGGTTGGCGTGGTGGGCGGCCGGGCCGGTGCCCTCCCACGGGCCGTGCAGGTCGTAGGTCATCAGGTTGAGCCAGTCCATCGAGCGCGAGAGCGCCGGCAGGTCCAGCCGGGCGGCGACGGTCTCGTTGGCGGCCACCGCCGCGGTCAGCAGGTAGTGCGGCCCCCTGCGGCCGCTGAGCTGGTCCAGCTGGCGACGGAACTCCTGCACCAGCAGGGTGAAGTTGCGGCCGTCCTCGGGGCGCACCACGTTGCCGGCGTCACCGCCGCCGCCCGGGTACTCCCAGTCGAGGTCGATGCCGTCGAAGACGCCGGCCGCGACGCCCTTGCCACCCTCGGCGGTGCCGAGCTGGGGCAGGTTGCCCTTGATGTACAGGTCGACGCAGGAGGAGACGAACTTCCGGCGGGACTCCTCGGTGGCGGCGGCGTCCGAGAAGTACTTGGACCAGCTCCACCCGCCGAGCGAGATCACCGTCTTGAGCCGCGGGTTCTCGGCCTTGAGCTTGCGCAGCTGGTTGAAGTGGCCCTTGAGCTTCTGGCCCGGGCGGTCGGCGACGCCGTCCACCGAGTCGGCGGCGGAGAACGGGCGCTGGTAGTCGTTCAGGGCGTCGCCCTGGCCGGCCTCGTTGGACTCGAAGCAGGTGCCCTCGGCGGAGACGTTGCCGAAGGCGTAGTTGATGACGGTGAGCTTCTCGGCCTGACCGGACTCCTGCACCCGCTTCGCGGAGCTGTCGGCGCCCCACTGGGTGAAGTAGCCGACCCGCTGCCCCTTCAGCTTCGGGCCGTGGTCACGGTCGTGGGCCTGGGCCGTGGGGGCCGCGAGGGCGGCGGCCACCGTGGCGGCGGCGATGAAGGCGGCGGTGCGACTGATCATGCGCATGGGAGAAGACCTGCGGCTTTCTCTGATTCAGCGTCAAATGGTCTGGACCAAGCTGAAACAGAGGTTTAGTCCATTCGGGCCGGACATACAAGAGGCCGGACCGCGTTGACGCGATCCGGCCTCTTGACTGCCTCTTTACCGGCGGAGCCGTTCTTCCTCGCTCAGCCCCGCCGCCCGTGCGGTGCTCAGCCGATCAGGCTGCGCAGCACGTACTGCAGGATGCCGCCGTTGCGGTAGTAGTCCGCCTCGCCGGGGGTGTCGATGCGCACGACCGCGTCGAACTCCTTGCTGCTCCCGTCCGCGCCGACGGCCTTGACCTTGACGGTGGCCGGGGTGCGGCCCTCGTTGAGCTCGGTCACGCCGGTGAAGGAGAAGGTCTCCTCGCCGGTCAGACCGAGGGACTCGGCGTTCTGGCCCTCCGGGAACTGCAGCGGCAGGACGCCCATGCCGATCAGGTTGGAGCGGTGGATGCGCTCGTAGGACTCGGCGATGACGGCCTTCACGCCCAGCAGCGCGGTGCCCTTGGCGGCCCAGTCACGGGACGAGCCCGAGCCGTACTCCTTGCCGGCCAGGACGACCAGCGGGATGCCGGCGGCCTGGTAGTTCTGCGAGGCGTCGTAGATGAACGACACCGGCGCGTCGGCCTGGGTGAAGTCGCGGGTGTAGCCGCCCTCGGTGCCCGGCGCGATCTGGTTGCGCAGGCGGATGTTGGCGAAGGTGCCGCGGATCATCACCTCGTGGTTGCCGCGGCGCGAGCCGTACGAGTTGAAGTCGCGCTTCTCCACACCGTTGGCGGTCAGGTACTGCGCCGCCGGGGTGCCCGGCTTGATGTTGCCGGCCGGGGAGATGTGGTCGGTGGTGACCGAGTCGCCCAGCTTGGCCAGGACGCGGGCGCCGGCGATGTCGGTCACCGGGCTCGGGGTCTTGGCCATGCCCTCGAAGTACGGGGGCTTGCGGACGTAGGTGGACTCGGCGTCCCACTCGAAGGTGTTGCCGGTCGGGACCGGGAGCGACTGCCAGCGGTGGTCACCGGCGAAGACGTCCTGGTAGCCCTTGTCGAACATGGCCTCGTCGATGGAGCCGGCGACGGTGTCGGCGACCTCCCGCTCCGACGGCCAGATGTCGGCGAGGAAGACGTCGTTGCCGTCGGCGTCCTGGCCCAGCGCGTCGCGGGTGATGTCGACGTTCATGTTGCCCGCGAGGGCGTAGGCGACCACCAGCGGCGGGGAGGCCAGGTAGTTCATCTTGACGTCGGGGTTGATCCGGCCCTCGAAGTTGCGGTTGCCGGAGAGCACCGAGACGACGGCCAGGTCGGACTCGTTGACCGCGGCCGAGACCTCCTCGGGCAGCGGGCCCGAGTTGCCGATGCAGGTGACGCAGCCGTAGCCGACCAGGTTGAAGCCCAGCTTCTCCATGTAGGGGAGCAGGCCGGCCTTCTCGTAGTAGTCCATGACGACCTTGGACCCGGGGGCCAGGGTGGTCTTGACCCACGGCTTGACCGTCAGGCCACGCTCCACGGCCTTCTTCGCCAGCAGGGCGGCGCCCAGCATGACGGAGGGGTTGGAGGTGTTGGTGCAGGAGGTGATCGAGGCGATCACGACCGCGCCGTTGTCGATCTCGTAGGTCGAACCGTCGGGGGCGGTCACCGCGGTCGGCTTCGAGGCCTCGGCCGAGTAGGTCGGCAGCGCCTCGGCGAACTTGTCGGCGGCCTCGGCCAGGATCACGCGGTCCTGCGGGCGCTTCGGGCCGGAGATCGACGGGACGACGGTGGAGACGTCCAGCTCCAGGTACTCGGAGTAGACCGGCTCGACCGACGGGTCGTGCCAGAGGCCCTGCTCCTTGGCGTACGCCTCGACCAGGGCGAGCTGCTGCTCGCTGCGGCCGGTGAGCTTGAGGTAGTTGATGGTCTCGGCGTCGATCGGGAAGATCGCGCAGGTCGAGCCGAACTCCGGCGACATGTTGCCGATGGTGGCGCGGTTGGCCAGCGGGATCGCGGTGACGCCCTCGCCGTAGAACTCGACGAACTTGCCGACCACACCGTGCTTGCGCAGCATCTCGGTGATGGTGAGCACCAGGTCGGTGGCGGTGGTGCCGGCCGGCAGCTGGCCGTTGAGCTTGAAGCCGACCACGCGCGGGATCAGCATGGAGACCGGCTGGCCGAGCATCGCGGCCTCGGCCTCGATGCCGCCGACGCCCCAGCCCAGCACGCCCAGGCCGTTGACCATGGTGGTGTGCGAGTCGGTGCCGACGCAGGTGTCGGGGTAGGCCTGGCCGCCCCGGACCATGACGGTGCGGGCCAGGTGCTCGATGTTCACCTGGTGGACGATGCCGGTGCCGGGCGGGACGACCTTGAACTCGTCGAACGCGGTCTGGCCCCAGCGCAGGAACTGGTAGCGCTCCTTGTTGCGGCCGTACTCGATCTCGACGTTCTGGACGAAGGCGTCCGGGGTGCCGAACTTGTCGGCGATGACGGAGTGGTCGATGACCAGCTCGGCCGGGGCCAGCGGGTTGATCTTGGCCGGGTCGCCGCCCAGCTCCTTGACGGCCTCACGCATGGTGGCGAGGTCGACCACGCACGGCACGCCGGTGAAGTCCTGCATGATCACTCGGGCCGGAGTGAACTGGATCTCCTGGCTCGGCTGGGCGTCGGCGTCCCAGTTGCCGAGCGCGCGGATGTGGTCGGCGGTGATGTTCGCGCCGTCCTCCGTGCGGAGCAGGTTCTCCAGCAGCACCTTGAGGCTGTAGGGCAGCCGCTCGGAACCCTCGACGGCGGAGAGCTTGAAGATCTCGTACGACTCGTCGCCCACCTGCAGCGAGCTGCGGGCGTCGAAGCTGTTCGCGGACACGACTGACTCCTTCTAGGTGCTTCGTGCGGTATCCGGCCGCCACGGTGGTAAGGTCAGCCTTACTTAGGCTGACCTTGCCCGCACCGCCGGTGAGCGCCTCTCGGCAAGTATCTTGATGTCGAGATATAGAGTAATGGGCAGTTATCTCGATGTCGAGATAAACCATAGTGCATGGCGGCGCGTCCGCCACGTCGGCACCACCTCCACGCTGCCCGCGCCCGGCACATCTCTTCCGAACCCCTCGTGACGAGGCCCCCAAGGCCGGGTGTCCAGCGGTGTTCGCGGGGCGGGGACCGGGGCTCAGGCGAGGCGGCGGCGGCGCGGGACCGGGGTGGGGACCGGGCGCAGGCGGGGCGGCCGAGCCGGTGCGGGCGGCCCGGGGAGACCGGGCGCGTGCCGGGGGTGTCCGTTCGGTGGCGACCGCCGTTGAGCACGGCGTCCGCCGTACCGCTCGCCCGCTCCCCGGAAGGCCCGCCGATGCCCAGTCCGATCGCCGCCGCCCTGCTCCCGCTCGCCCTGCTGGCGCCCGCCGCCACCGCCGCGACCGCTCCCCCCGCCCGGGCCGCCCAGACCGCCCAGGCCGCGCCGGCGTCGCCGCTCTCCGAGGGGTCCGGCGGCGCCGGGACCTCCGGTGAAGCCGCTGACGCCGACGGCACCGGGGCCCGGGTGGTCTCGGTGGTCGAGGCGGACTTCGACCCGGCGTCCGCCTTCGTCCCGCCGACCGCGATCAGCCACGCCGCCGACCTGGTGCCGTACGGCTCGCACGTTCGCGTGGTGGTGGACCGCTCGGTGCCGGGGCAGACCCTGCTGACCATGACGGTGTCCGGGCTCGCTCCGGACCACGAGTTCCCGGCGCACCTGCACACCGGTTCCTGCGGGGCCGACCCGGCCGCCTCCGGCCCGCACTACCAGCACGTGGTGGACCCGGTGCAGCCGTCCACCGACCCCGCCTACGCCAACGACCGCAACGAGCTGCGGCTGACGCTGCGCACCGACGGCCGGGGCGCCGGCTCGGCGGCCGGCTCGGTGGCCTGGCACCCCCGGCCGGGCGAGGCGCGCTCGCTGGTCCTGCACGCGGGCACCCCGGCCGGACCGCACGCCGCGGGCGACCGGGCCGCCTGCGTCAAGCTGAAGCTCTGACCGCCGCCAGGGGCCGTCCGGCGATCCCTATGACCCGAGGGTGGCGACCAGGACGGCCTTGATGGTGTGCAGGCGGTTCTCCGCCTGGTCGAAGACGATGGAGTGGTCCGACTCGAACAGCTCGTCGGTGCACTCCAGCTCGGCCATCCCGGTCAGCTCGTGCAGCTGCCGCGCGACCACCGTGCCCAGGTCGTGGAAGGCGGGCAGGCAGTGCAGGAACTTCACGGCCGGGTTGCCGGTGGCCCGGACGGTGTCCATCGACACCTGGTAGGGCCTGAGCAGCTCGATCCGCTCGGCCCAGACCTCCTTGGGCTCGCCCATCGAGACCCAGACGTCGGTGTAGAGGAAGTCGGCGCCGGCCACCCCGGCGGCGACGTCCTCGGTGAGGGTGATCCGGGCGCCGGTCGACTCGGCGAGCACCTCGGCCGCCTTGCGGACGTCCGCGGCGGGCCAGAGCGCCCGGGGCGCGACGATCCGGACGTCCATGCCGAGCAGCGCGCCGGTGACCAGCAGCGAGTTGCCCATGTTGGAGCGGGCGTCGCCGAGGTAGGCGAGGGTCACCTCGGGCAGCGGCTTGGCGGTGTGCTCCTGGATGGTCAGCACGTCGGCGAGCAGCTGGGTGGGGTGCCACTCGTCGGTCAGGCCGTTCCAGACCGGGACGCCCGCGTGGGCGGCCAGCTCCTCGACGACCTCCTGGCCGTGGCCCCGGTACTCGATGCCGTCGAACATCCGGCCGAGCACCCGCGCGGTGTCCTTGATCGACTCCTTGTGGCCGATCTGCGAGCCGGACGGGTCCAGGTACGTGGTGGTGGCGCCCTGGTCGTGGGCGGCGACCTCGAAGGCGCAGCGCGTCCGGGTGGAGGTCTTCTCGAAGATCAGCGCGATGTTCTTGCCCCGCAGTCGGGGCTGCTCGGTGCCCGCGTACTTCGCCGCCTTGAGCTGAGCGGCGAGGTCCACCAGGAAACGGAACTCCTGGGGAGTGAAGTCGAGCTCCTTGAGGAAGTGCCTGTTCCGGAGGTTGAAGGCCATGCCGGGCTCCTGGGGTGACGTGGACGAACGGCGAAGCGGCAATTGTATACGACGGTTGGAATTTGTATGCAAAGCCTTCGCGGCAGTCCGGCCGGCCGGGCTTCGACACCCCCGGCCGCTCGGGCGAACCGGGCGAACCGGGGCGCGGCCGGGCCCGCCGAGACGGGCGACGGTACCGGGCGCCGGGCGGGCCGGGCCCCGCGGGGTGCCCGCGGGGCCCGGCCCGCCCCGGTGACGCGGCTCCTGGACGGACCCGCCGACGGGTGGACCGGGCGCGGCGGGCGGCGCAGGCCGGCCACCGCGGTCCCGCCCCTACAGCCGGGGGTCGACCGGCTCGGACTCCAGCGCGAGGACGGCGAACACCGGCTCGTGCACCCGCCAGAGCGGCTCGCCCGCCGCCAGCCGGTCGAGCGCCTCCAGGCCCAGCGCGTACTCGCGCAGCGCCAGCGAGCGCTTGTGCCCGAGGAAGCGCTGCCGCAGCTGGTCCAGGTACTCGGTGTAGTCCGGCCCGTAGATGATCCGCAGGTACTCGCGGCCGCGGACCTTGACCCCGGGCTGGACCAGCCCGCCCGGGCGGCCCTCCCCGGCCCTGCCCCGGGCCGGCGAGACCAGCGGCTTGACCACCATGCCCTCGCCGCCCGCCCCGGTGAGCTCCTCCCACCAGGCGACGGCCGCGGCGACGGACGCCTCGTCACCGGTGTCCACCAGCAGCCGGGCCGTCCGGTGCAGGACCGGGGCGTCCGGCTCGGCCGCGCGGTCGGCGTCGACCAGGCCGTCGATCCAGGCGAGGTGCTCGTCGTGCGGGCGCACCGCGAGGTTCGCCCCCTCGGCGGCCAGCACCTGGAACGGCGCCAGCCGGATGCCGGACAGGCCCTCGGTCGGCCAGCAGTACCGCCGGTACGCCTCGGTGAACGCCCGCGCGTCGGCGGCGCGCTGCCGCTGGCGGGCCGTCAGCGCGGAGAGGTCGAGCCCGCGGCCGGCCGCCTGGTCCAGCGCGGTGAGCACCTGCGGCAGCGCCGCGCGCGCCGCCGCGCCGACCGCCGCGTACTGGCGGCGCAGCAGCTCGGTGGCCTTGAGGGACCACGGCATCAGCTCGGTGTCCAGCAGCAGCCAGCCGGTGCCCAGCCGGTCGAAGAGCCCGGAGCTCTCGGCCGCGGCCCGCAGCCGGCCCAGGACGGCGGCGGTCAGGCCGTCGTCGCCGAGGAACGCCCTGCCGGTCCGGGTCCAGATCGCCCCCGGACCGGCCAGCCCGAACCGCTTCTCCAGCGCCGTGTCGTCCCGGGCCACCAGCACGACCGCGCGGGAGCCCATGTGCTTCTCCTCGCAGATCACCTGCCGGACGCCGTCCTCGCGGTAGGCGAGGAAGGCCTCCTCCGGGTGTTCGAGGTAGCCGGGGCGGCGCGAGGTCGCGCTCGGGGCCATGGTCGGCGGCAGGTAGGCGAGCAGCCGGGGGTCGATCGCGAAGCGGCTCATCACCTCCAGCGCGGCCGCCGCGTTCTCCTCCCGGACGGCGATCCGGCCGTGCAGCGCGGTCTCGACCACCCGGCGGCCGGCCACGTCCGCGAGGTCCAGCGGACGGCCCTCGCGCGAGCCGGGCGCGTCCGTGATCATCGGCCGGACCGGCGCGTACCACTCCTGCTCCGCCTCGACGCTCACCAGCTCGCGCTCCGGGTAGCGCAGCGCGGTCAGGCTGCCGCCGAAGACGCAGCCGGTGTCCAGGCAGATGGTGTTGTTGAGGAAGCTCGCCACCGGCACCGGCGTGTGGCCGTAGACCACCAGGGCCCTGCCCCGGTACTCCTCCGCCCACGGGTAGCGCACCGGCAGGCCGTACTCGTCGGTCTCGCCGGTGGTGTCCCCGTAGAGCGCGTGCGAGCGCACCCGGCCGGAGGCCCGGCCGTGGTACTTCTCCGGCAGGCCGGCGTGGCAGACCACCAGGGCGCCGCCGTCCAGCAGGTAGTGGCTGACCAGGCCGCGCATGAACGCCCGGACCTCGGCGCGGAACTCCTCCGACTCCCCCGCCAGCTGGTCCAGCGACTCCTGGAGGCCGTGCGAGACGGTGACCTTCTTGCCGTCCATGGCCCGGCCGAGCTTGTTCTCGTGATTGCCCGGGACGCAGACCGCGTGCCCGGCCGCGACCATGCCCATCACCAGGCGCAGCACGCCCGGCGTGTCCGGGCCGCGGTCGACGAGGTCGCCGACGAAGACGGCGGTGCGGCCCTCGGGGTGGACGGCGTCCACCGCGCGGCCGGCGTCGTCCCGTGCGAGGGCGTAGCCGAGGCGGATGAGCAGCGTCTCCAGCTCGGAGCGGCAGCCGTGGATGTCCCCGACGATGTCGAACGGACCGGTGAGGTGGCGCAGGTCGTTGAAGCGCTTCTCGGGCACGATCTCGGCGGCCTCGACCTCGGCCTCGCCGCGCAGGACGTGCACCTTGCGGAAGCCCTCGCGCTCCAGGCCCCGCACCGAACGGCGCAGTTCGCGGTGCTGGCGCGGGACCACGTGCGCGGGCAGCTGGCGGTCCGGGCGGGAGCGGTTGCGCTCGGCGCAGACGCCCGGGGGGACGTCCAGCACGATCGCGATCGGCAGCACGTCGTGGTCGCGGGCGATCCGGATCAGCTGCTTGCGGGCCTCCGACTGGACGTTGGTGGCGTCGACGACGGTCAGCCGGCCGGCCGCGAGGCGCTTGCCGACGATGTAGTGCAGCACGTCGAAGGCCTCGGCGGAGGCGGACTGGTCGTTCTCGTCGTCGGCCACCAGGCCGCGGCAGAAGTCGGAGGAGATCACCTGGGTGGGCAGGAAGTGCTTGCGGGCGAAGCTGGACTTGCCCGCGCCGCTGGTGCCGATCAGGACGACGAGGGAGACGTCGGTGACCGGGAGGCGGCGCGCCCCGGGGGTGCGGGTGCCGGGGGTGCCGGGGGTCTCCGCGGTGGTGGGCGTGGGCCCGGTGGGGCTCGGGGACTGTGCGTCGTCGTCGGTCGTCATCGGGGCTCGCCCCCTTCGGGCGTCGTGCGGGCGGGTGCGGTGGTGCCGGCGGCGACGGTGCCGCCACCGGCGGCCTCCGGGTCGGTGGAGACGGTGGAGCCGGCCGTGGGGACCGTGGGCTCGGCCGGGGTGCCGACGCGGAACAGCGCGAGCTGGGTCGGCGGCCCCACCTCGGGGTCCTCCGGCCCGACCGGGCGGATCACGACGGTGTAGCCGTACGTCCGCGCCACCCGCTCGGCCCAGGCACGGAACTGCGCGCGGTCCCACTCGAAGCGGTGGTCGGCGTGCCGGACGTGGCCGGCCGGCAGACTCTCCCAGCGGACGTTGTACTCGGCGTTCGGCGTGGTGACGACGACCGCCGACGGGCGGGCCGCCCCGAGCACCGCGTACTCCAGGGCGGGCAGCCGGGGCACGTCCAGGTGCTCGATCACCTCGCAGAGCACGGCCGCGTCGAAGCCCTTCAGCCGCGCGTCCGTGTACGTCAGCGCGCCTTGGACCAGCTTGACCCGGGCCGCCTGACGCTCCGGCATCCGCTCCAGCCGCAGCTTGCGGGCCGCTGCTGCCAGCGCCCGGGCGGACACGTCGACCCCGAGCACCTCGGTGATCCGGGCGTCCTTGAGCAGGGCGCCGATCAGCTCGCCCTGCCCGCAGCCGAGGTCGGCCACCCGGGCCGCCCCGACCTCGCGCAGGGCGGCCAGGATCGCCGTCCGGCGCTGCTCGGCGAGCGGGGGCTGCTTCGGCGCGGCCCCCGGCGCCGTCTCCTCGGTGGGACCGGCGGGCTCGGCCGGCTCGGCGCCTGCGGGGTGCGCGGCGCCGGGCTCGGAGCCGTCGGTGTCGTCCACCGCGTTGTCGATCTCCTCGACCTCGCGGTCGTCGGCCTCGGCGAGCCGGGCCAGCTCCAGGCGTTCCATCGCGGTCCGGGTGAGCGACCAGCGCCGGGAGAGGTACCGACGGGCGATCAGGGCCCGCTCCGGGTGGTCGGCCAGCCAGCCCTCGCCGGCGGCGAGCAGCTTGTCGACCTCGTCCGGGGCGACCCAGTAGTGCTTGGCACCGTCGAGCACCGGCAGCAGGACGTAGAGCTGCTGGAGCGCGTCCGCGAGGCGGACGGCCGCGCAGGACAGCTCGACCCGCACGTAGCGCGACTCGCCCCACTCGGGGAACTCCTCGTCCAGCGGGATCGCCACCGCCTCGACCTGCCAGCCCAGCGGCTCGAAGAGCCGGGCCACCATGGCCGGGCCGCCGCCCTCGCCCGAACCGTTGGCGGGCACGGCGGGCAGCGCGATCCGCAGCGGGCGGGGACGCTCGGCCAGCCCGGGGCGGGCCTCGCAGACACCCTTCATCGCCGAACGGAACACCGTCCGCAGGGCCACCGCGAGCAGCGAGGACACGGCGTAGGGGCGGTCGTTGACGTACTGCGCGAGCGCGAAGTCCGGCGAGCCGCCCCGCCCCTTGCCCCGGCCGCGGCGGACCAGTGCGATCGGGTCGATGTCGAGCAGCAGCGCGGCCGTGCAGAGCTCGTCGCCCGCCTCCGGGTAGAAGACGTGGGCCTCGCCGTGCGACGTCCCGAACCGCTGGACCTTGCCGGGGTGTTTGTGCAGCAGGAAGCCGAGGTCGGTGGCCGGGCTCTCGGCAGTACCGGTGGTGGAGATCGACATGAACACCGGCCCGAGTATTGCCCAGCTCCTGCCCGCCGAGCACCGGGTTTTGCGCGCCGGGCACCGGGTTCCGCGCGCCCGGGCGTGGCGTGGTCTCCCGGGGAGGCCCCGCGACAGCCCGCCGGGGACCTCGCGCACGGCGCGTCCGGGGCCTTCCGCGACGGCTCCGGACCCGGTCGCGCCGCGGCCCGGAGCGGCCTGCGGCCCCGTCCGCACGGTGAGCGTGTTCGGCACCGACGGCCCGCATTCGTTAACGTGCACGATGTGACTGCTGAATCCACCTCCCTCGCAAGCGGCGCCGTCGCCGCCGGTCTGGCCACCATCGCCGCCGACGGCACCGTCCTCGACACCTGGTACCCCGCCCCCGCCCTGGCCGCCGAGCCCGGCCCGGCCGGCACCGTCCGCCTGACCGCCGAGCAGGCCGAGACCGAGCTGGGCGCCGGCGCCGCCGAGGCGCTGCGCGCCGACGCGCGCCGCGGCGTCGAGGTGGTCGCCATGCGCACCACGATCGCCTCGCTCGACGAGAAGCCGATCGACGCGCACGACGCCTACCTGCGCCTGCACCTGCTGAGCCACCGTCTGGTGAAGCCGCACGGCCAGAGCCTGGACGGCCTGTTCGGGCTGCTCGCCAACGTGGCCTGGACCAGCATCGGCCCGGTGCAGGTGGACAAGGTCGAGCAGGCCCGGCTGGCGGTCCGCGCCCAGGGCGGCCAGCTCGCCGTGTACGGGATCGACAAGTTCCCGCGGATGACCGACTACGTCGCCCCCTCCGGGGTGCGGATCGCGCACGCGGACCGTGTCCGGCTCGGCGCGCACCTGGCCGCCGGCACCACCGTGATGCACGAGGGCTTCGTCAACTTCAACGCCGGCACCCTGGGCACCTCCATGGTCGAGGGCCGGATCAGCGCGGGCGTCGTGGTCGGCGACCACAGCGACATCGGCGGCGGCTCCTCGATCATGGGCACCCTGTCGGGCGGCGGCAAGCAGGTCGTCTCGGTCGGCGAGCGCTGCCTGCTCGGCGCCAACGCCGGTATCGGCATCTCGCTGGGCAACGACTGCGTGGTCGAGGCCGGTCTGTACGTCACCGCCGGCACCCGGGTGACCACCCCGGACGGCAAGGTGGCGAAGGCGGTGGAGCTGTCCGGCCAGGACAACCTCCTCTTCCGTCGCAACTCGCAGACCGGTGCGGTCGAGGTCATCGCCCGCGCCGGCTCCTGGGGCGGTCTGAACGCCGAGCTGCACGCGCACAACTGATCGCCTCCTTCGAGGTCTCGGGCCCCGGCGCCGCTTCTGCGGCGCCGGGGCTTCGGCTTTCCGGGGCGGTTGCCCGGGGTGGCGTCTGCCCGTCTTCGGGGGCCCACCCCCACCCCTCCCACCGCTCCCCTCCCGAGGCACTCGTCGTCCGGGCCGGTGACAGCCCGGACGACGAGCCGGACGGTCGCCGGGTCCAGGCACGGGCACGGCCGTGCCGACACCGGCCGCACTGGCCCCACTCGGCCCAGCCGCCTGCCCGCCTGCCCGCCTGCCCGGTGCCTAGCCGAGGCGGCTCACCGGCGGCAACCCGGGCTCACCCGGGAGGCTTACCATCGACGGGAGTTGGACCGCATCGGGTGGTGCCCGGTGACCCGGCCGCGCGGAGATTCGTTGGTTGCTGCGGCGGGGCGTCGGAACCGTCGGCGAGGCGGCGGGCCACCCCGCGCCACCGGCCGGCCCGCCGCCGCCCGCCTGACGCCGCACCACCGATCCGAAGAGGTCCCCTCATGTCCGAACCCTGGTCCGAGGCACCTGCCGCGCCACAGTCCCCGAGCGACCCGTCCGGGTCGGCCGCCGCACGGCCGACCGGCGCCGCCACCCCGAAGAGCCTGCTGGAGCAGATGCAGGAGCTGCTCGCCTCGGTCACCGCGGACCTCGCCGACCTGCAGTCGTCGGGCGCCCGGCGCACCTCCCCGAGCGGCTACCCCACCGGCACGGACACCTCCGGCGCACCGGCCGGGCCCGGCACGCGGTAGTCCGGCCGCGGAGCCTCCTGTCCCGGCTCGCCGTCACCCGGCGGGCCGAGCCGGAGCACCAGTAACGGCGACCCCTGTCCGGCCGCCGGGACCGGGACCGGCGGTGGATCGACCTCGTCGCCCGTCGTCTCCCGATCGCCCTCGGCCCGTCGGACGGCCTCCCGCAGCCGGCCCACCACCTCCTTGCAGTCGGCTCCGGCGTCGACCCCGTCGATGCACGTCCAGTAGAGGCTCTCGGTGTCGGCCCCGCAGGCCAGCACCACCAGCGTCTCGCCGACCTCCTGGAGCAGCCCGAGCAGCCCCTCCAGGGCCGGGCCGATCTCACCGAGCCCGGTCAGCCGCCCGGCGCGGCCGCCGATGCCCAGGCCCAGCAGGGCGGACGAGTCGCCCGCGGACTGGTCCAGGCAGCCGGCCGCGTGCGCACCCGCCTCGGCCAGCTGCTGGCCGAGGCCCGCCAGCCCGAGGTCGTCCGGTCCGGGATCCTCCAGCTCCGCCAGCCGGGCACCCACCGCCTCGGTGAGCAGCGCGGCCTGCCGCGCCTCCAGCAGCACGTCGGACACGTTCCTGGCCTCCGCCAGGGCGTGCCGGGCCGTCTTGATCAGTCGCAGCGCCTCCATCGGCCGCCACCCCTTCCACCCGTTCTCGCCGTGCCCGCCCGGTCGTACGGCCCGTAGGACCCGTACGACCGGTGGACACCTGGTCACGGCGAAAGCGTGCGCCGGCGAAGGGACCGGCGCAGCCACCTGCCCGGAACCTGTGGACAACCCCGGGGCTGTGGACAACTCTTGTCCCTCCCAGGGGTTGTTCGCCCACGCCCGGTTGACGCCGACCGCAGCACGAGGCGCGGCCGGGGCCCGGCCGACGGTTCCCGCCCACAGCCGGAACCCGACGGTCCCGCCCACGACCCGCCCACGAGCCGGCCACGGCCCGGCCACGGCCCGGCCCCGTCGGTCCGCCCCCGGCCCGGACCGCCCCTCAGTGCGCGGACCCCGCCCCCGGTCCCGGCCCGGCCCCCGGCGCCGGGAAGCGCAGCTCATTGCGCTCGATCTTGGCCGCCAGGGCGGTCAGCGGGTCCACGCCCACCACCGTGCAGAACTGCAGCAGGTACGCGAGGACGTCGGCGACCTCGTCCCGCACCCGGTGCGCCGCGTCCGGCTCGGACATCACCGAGGCGGCCTGCTCGGGGGTGAGCCACTGGAAGATCTCCAGCAGCTCGCCGGCCTCCACGGTCAGCGCCGCGGCCAGGTTCTTCGGCGTGTGGAAGGGCTCCCAGCTGCGCGCCGCGGCGAACTCCGTCAGCCGCTGTCGCAGGCCCTCCAGGGTGGGGCCGGCGGGTTCCGTCTCTCGATCGCTCACCCGTCCAGGTCTACCGCATCCCGGGCCGCGGCCGCCCGCCGCGGTGGCCCGACCGCCCCCGGCGCTCCCGGAGCCGGCCCCGCCGCCTCCCCGCGCGCGGCCTGGGCCGGTACCCGCGCGGTCTCCGTGCGCAGCACGGTGTGCCCGGAGCCGGGGTCGCGCCGGCACTCCACCAGGGCGACGCCGGGCGGCAGTTCGCCCGGCCCGCCGAACGCCTCCCGCACCGCGGCCGGTTCCTGGAGCGCGGCCAGCACCCGCAGCTGGTTGCGGCCGGCCATCTCCCGGGCGAGCCGCAGCAACGAGGCCGCCTGCTCGGTGCCGAGCCCCGCCCCGAGGTCCTCGGCGAGCACGGTGAGCTGCCGGTGCGCCCAGGGCACCTCGGTGGCCACGTCGAGGTCGAGCACCCCGGCGCCGGTGAGCAGCACAGCGGCGAACGCGAGGTGGCGCAGCATGCCGTCGGAGGCCTGGTCGGCGCCGGTGCGGCCGAGGACGCCCTCGTCGAAGACGGCGAGGACCCGTTCGTCGGCGCCGGCGCCGCGGTGGGCGAGGTCGATCCCGAGCAGCGGGTGCGGGGCGGCGGACTGGACGACGCGCAGCAGCTGGCCGTACCGGCGGGCGCATTCGTTGCTGAGCCGGGCGATCACGGCGGAGATGTTGGCGGCGCTGCCGAGCAGGCGGGCCTGCGGGTCGGGGCGGGCCCAGTCGCGCATCAGCCCGGGCACGGGGTGGACGGGGAAGACCTCGCGCAGGGCGGTGAGCACCTGTTCGGTGGCGGCCAGCACCGTCCGTTCGCCGGGCGAGGACCCGGCGACCCGCAGCGGGATCTGGGCGGTGATCAGGGTGGTGTTCGGGAAGGGGGCGTGGATGTCGCCCTGCCGGGTGTCGTTGTGCCAGCCGACGTTGACGCGGCGGCGGAGGAGGTCCTGCTCACCGGTCTCGACGAGGGTCCGGCCGTCGAGGGTGAGCTGCTCGCGGGCGATCCGGACCGGGCCGTCGGTGCGGATGACCAGCTCCAGCCGGATCTGCCCCTGGTCCGAGCGGACGGTGCAGCCCAGGATGACGGCGTCGCGGCCGTGCGGGACGCAGCCGTCGAGGCCGCCGCGGATGGCCGTGCCGAGGGGGCCGCCGCGGCCGGGCAGGCCGTCGAGGGAGTCGCCGATCTCCTCGCCGAGGGCGAGCCGGGAGAGGACGGCGAGGGCGTCGAGGGCGTTGGACTTGCCGACGCCGGCGGGCCCGTACAGCACGGTGAGGGGCGCGAGCGGCAGGACCGCGCGCCGGTAGGACTTGAACGAGGTGAGCCGGATCTCCTCGACGGTGGGGCGCTGCACGGGCGGCGGGCCTGGGTCCGGGGTCCGCTGATGGGGGTGGGCCGGCGCTGCGGGCCGGGTGGCGTCGCGGTTCACCCGTCGGACGTTAGCCCTCGCTCGGATGGCAGAAACGTGCCTGCCCGGCAGATTCATCCCAATGAGGCACCTTCATCCCAACGAGGCGGCCGCAGCCCGACCAGGGGCTATGCCGTGTACCGACCCGGGACTACGGCCCCCACACCGCCGAGCACCCCCGGCTCCCCCGGCTCCCCGCCCCACCCGCTCAGCGCCGGTAGGCGGCGACCGTCACGGAGGCGGTGACCTCGACCGGGTCCGGCAGGTCGGCGAGCCGGGCGGCCAGCCGCTCCCGGTCGGTGTGCCAGGCGCTCGGCCCCATGCCGACGACCGTGCGGACGTCGGCGGCGGACAGCCGCAGCCCGAACTCGACCTCCTGGCGCCCGGCCGGTGTCAGATGGGGGCCGAGCTTCTCGTCGATCCGGCGCTGCTTCTCCTCGTCGACCGAGAGCAGCCCGAGCGCGCCGACGAGTTCGCGCAGGTGGCGCGGCGTCGGCGAGACCAGCAGCAGGGTGGCGCCGGGGCGCAGCACACGACGGATCTCGGGGCCGTTGCGCGGCGCGAAGACATTGAGGACGAGCCCGGCGGCGCCGTCCAGCAGCGGCAGCGGCCGCCAGGCGTCGCAGACCACGGCGCCGATCCGGGGGTGGGCCCTGGCGGCCCGGCGCAGCGCGTACTTGGAGATGTCGAGGGCGGCGCCGGGCCGGTCGGGCAGGGCGTCCAGGACGTGGGCGAGGTAGTGGCCGGTGCCGGCGCCGAGGTCGGCGACCAGGCCGTCCGGCGCGACGGCGGCGGCGGCTTCGGCGAGTGCGTCGGCGATCGGGCGGTAGTGGCCGGCGGCGAGGAAGTCGCTGCGGGCGGCGACCATGTCGGCGGTGTCACCGGTGCCGGTGTGCGCGTCACCGGCGAGCAGGCTGACGTAGCCCTGCTTGGCGACGTCGAAACTGTGCCCGGTCGGGCAGCGCAGCGCGCGTCCGTCCGGGGTGAGGGCCTGCGCGCAGTGCGGGCAGGCCAGGTAGGGCTGGATGTCCTGCAGCAACGTCCGTCTTCTCTCGCCGTCCGGTCGTGCGGTCCGGCCGGAGGGCTCAAGCCTAACGACCGGCGGTGTCCCGCCGCGCATCCCGTGGTGCCGGGACGCGGTGGCCGCCGCCCTGCCGGGCCACCCGGAGGGCGAGGGCGGCGAGGGCCTCGGGGGCGCCGGCCTGGCCGCGGATGCCGGGGAAGGCGTTGATGTCGACGATGTCCGGCTCGGCGGGGCCGTCGAGCAGGTCGACGCCGTAGACGTCGAGGCCGAACACCTCGCCGACCCGGCGGGCCAGCCCGGCGCGGTCGGCGGGCAGCTCGCGGGGGCCGAACGCCCCGCCCTCGGCGGGTTCGCCGGCGGGTTCGGCGAGTTCGGAGCGCCGGCGGGCGCAGAACACCTGCCCGTCGACGACCCAGAGCTTCTGGTCCCAGCCGGTGCCGGCGAGGTAGGGCTGGGCCACCACGGGCTCGTCGGGCCACTCCTCGGCGAGGGCGCGCAGCCGGGCGGCGTCGTCGACCAGGGCGACCAGGTCGCCCCGGCGGCTGTGCCGGCTCTTGATCACCAACGGGTAGTCGGGATCGGGCAGTTCGGTGAGGGCGGCGGCGGTGCGGGTGGCGGCGAACGGCAGGCCGGACCGCAGGGCGAGGTCGGCCATGGCCGTGCGGTCCTGGCAGAACGCCGTCGCGGCGGCCGAGTTGACGACGGGGGCGCCTCGCTCCTCCAGGTGGCGGGCGAGCGCCAGGGCCTGCGGGGTGCGGGCCTTGAGCAGGTACACGTCGGCGAGCGGGCCGGGGCCGAGGAGGTCGGCGGGCGGCAGGTCGTCGCGGTTGGCGTCGAGGCTCTCGACCCGGTGGTCGGGGGCCAGCAGCGCGGCGGTGGCGGCGAGCAGCGGGTGACCGGGGTCGGGGGTGAGCAGGCCGATCCTCACAGCGTTCCGCCCACCGCGCCGTTGACGAGGTCGGCGCGTCCGAGGCCGTCGAACGGGCCCGCGCCGCCCACGGCCACGGCCGCGCCCTGGACGGGCAGCCGGACCGGCTCGGCGATCGGCCCGGACGGCTCCTGCGCGAGCGCGGGCGCCGGGGCGGAGACGGCCGTGCCGGTGCGGGCCAGCCGCAGCACGGCGCGGGAGACGCGGGCGACCGCGTCCGGCACCTGGCGGAAGCTGGGGAAGTCGTTGATGTCGACGACCACCGGTCCGTCCGGGCCGAGCAGCACGTCGACGCCGTAGAGGTCGAGGCCGAACACCTCCCCGACCTGTGCGGCGATCCGGGCGACGTCGCCGCCGAGCGGCACCTGCCGCTCGCGCACCCCCTGGCCGGGGTGGAGCGGGGAGCAGCGCTCGGTCGCGTAGAGCTCGCCGTCGACGCAGTACACCTTGAGGTCGGTACCGGAGTTGGGCACGTACGGCTGGGCGATCAACAGGCCCTCGCCGGCCAGCTCGGGTCCGAGCTCGACCAGGTGGTCGGGGGTGGGGACGAGCCGCACGGCCCGACCGGAGCTGCCGTCGGCGGGCTTGACCACCAGCGGGTACTCGGCGGCCGGGATCTCGGCCAGCCACTCCCAGCGGGCGGCGGCGTAGGTCACCGGAACCGGCAGGCCCCGGGTGCGCGCGATCACGGCGGCGAGCGCCTTGTCCCGGACGCCGCGGATGGAACGGACGTCGTTCACGGTGGTGAGGCCGACGGCGGCGGCCGCCTCCAGGAGGGTCAGGCCGGGTCCGCCGGAGACGGTCTTGAGCACCCAGGCGTCATGGCTGCCGGCCCGCACCGCCTCGGAGATCGCCATCAGCGAGTTCCCGGGCCGCAGCACGTCCACCCGGTGGCCCCAGGCGGTGAGTTGACGCACCACGTCGAGCGGCATGCCGTCGTGCCGGTAGTGCTCCTCGACCAGAAAGCAGAGCCTCATGAGCCTGTCATCCCCCTCGCCTCTCCCCGTGCCGACGCCCGCCGTCCGGTCCGGCGGAGCTGTAAAGGCCCCAGGATGCCACGCGGCCCGCACACAAGATCGCCCGGCCTGTAAGCATTCGGCAACAATCGGTCCGATATGCCCGGCCCCCGGAGTGGGCGGCAGCGGCCCGGGAAACCCGGCCGTCCGCACCCGGACCGGCCGTCCGCGCGCCGACCCCGCGCACGGCGGGCCGACCGCAAATCGCTGGCAGGAACCCGACCGGCCTGCTTGGATGCACCGCGTGACTTCTGCCGCCGCTCTTGATCCCGCCCTCCGCCCCCTCCTCGACGAGATCGAGCGCTACTACGACGCCGTACCGCGCAGCGCAGCCCGCGTCGAGGACTTCGGGCCGCTGAGCCTGTTCGTCCGCGAGGGCGAGGGCTGGCCGTACTACGCCCGCCCGGCGCTCGGCCACACCGGCCCGGCGGTCACCGCCGAGGACGTCCTGCGCGTGCTGGCCCGCCAGCGCGAGCTGGGCGCGCCGCAGGCCTTCGAGTGGGTGGCCGAGCACGATCCGCGGCTGCGCGCGGCGGTCGAGGAGGCCGGGCTGACGGTGCACGAGCACCCGCTGCTGGTGCTGGGCCCGGACCAGGAGCCCACCCTGCCGGAGACCGCGCCGCCCGCGGGAGTGTCGGTGCGGGTGCTGGCCGCCGAGGACCCGGACCTCGCGAGCGCGGTGGCCGTCCCACACCTCGCGTTCGGCGAGCCGGGCACCGCCACCGGCCTGGCCGGCCCCGACGAACTGGCGGCAGCCGCACAGCAGTTGGCCTCCGACGGCACGGTCGCGCGGATCGCCGAGCGGATCGCCGCCGGCCGTACCGTGCTCGCCGCGGCCGTCCAGGACGGTACGGCGCTCTGCGCCGGCCAGCACAACCCGGTCGGCCCGGTCACCGAGGTGGCCGGCGTCGGCACCCTGCCGACGGCCCGCCGCCGCGGCCTCGGCCTGGCGGTGACGGCGGCGCTGGTCGCGCACGCGCGGGCGAACGGCGTGCGGACGGTCTTCCTGTCCGCCGCCGACGAGGACGTCGCGCGGATCTACTGCCGGGCGGGTTTCCGCCCGTTCGCGACGGCCCTGATCGCCGAGCCCGCCACGACCGAACCCACCACGACCGAGCCCGCCGCGAGCGAACCCGCCACGGCGTAGCCGACGGCGAGCGAGGGGCCCGCCGGCACCGGCGGGCCCACCCGGCCGAGCCCCGACCCACCGGCGCCCCGGCCGGGCCGGCGCCAGACCCAGGCGCCCGCGCCTACTCCGGCCCCGGCCGGGCCGGCGCCAGACCCAGGCGCCCGCGCCTACTCCTCGTCCTCGTTGTCCTCGCCGCTGACGTCCTCGCCCTCGGCCTCGTCCACCACCCAGGCGGCCAGCCGCTCGGCGACGCCGGACACCCCGAGCCGCCCCTCCCGGATGGCCCGGGCAAGGCTGCGCACCTCGCGGGCGGTGGTCGCCACGGTGCACCCGCTGGCCACCAGGTAGGCATAGGCGACGGCGGTGGCGAACAGTTCGTTGGTCTTCTCCAGGGCCGGCACCCGGATGAGCTGGTGCATCAGGGCGGCGGCGCGGTCCTGCGGTTCGGGGTAGACGGCGATGTCGAAGATCTCGGCCTGGTGGCGGGTGACCGCCGCGAGCAGCGATCCGTAGTCGGTGACCTGCGGGTCACCGGGTGTGTACTGTTCGGCTGTCATGAGCAGCCATGAGAGGTCGACCTCCAGGTTCAACGGCGCACGTCCTGGAGGTCTCCGTGCTCGCCGAACTCGGCGAGGAAGGCCGTCTCGTACTCCTTCATGAACTGCGCGGCGGCGTCGACGAACGCCCGCCCGGCCTCGCCCATGTCCTGCTGGACCAGGCGCTCGATGTACTGGTTCATGCTGATCCCCTGCTGCTCCGCCCGCTCCCGGGCCATCTCCGCGGTGGTGGCGTCCACCCGGACGTTCAGCTGTTTCTTACCCATGAAATTCATGCTAGCGCTGAAGTGCTAGCACAACAAGGGCGCACACGCCCGGGCCGCGCGCCCCGGCGGCGCCCGCCGCCCGCCTGCCGGCGGACCGACCCGACGGCACGTACGCCAGGAAAACGCCACCCCGGGCGACGCGGCGGGCGGGACTTGAAGAGTTCTTCACCTTCGTAGACTCTGAACTGCCCCGCGCATTCCCCGGAGCGGCACCGACCTTTTGGAGGCCGGCAATGACAGCGATGTTCGACCAGGAGCTGCGCGAGCAGCTCGCCCGGGCCCGCGAGGAACTCGCGGCAGCCCGGACCGACCAGGACGCCGACGGCGTCCAGGCCTACGAGGGCCGGATCGCCGGACTGCTGCGGCTCGCCGCCCAGCACGGGATCACCCTTCCGCACACCGCCGACGAGGCCCAGGGCTAGGGGGTCTGCGCAACGTCGCGGACCCGGCGGGACTCTGCGCACACCCCCCCAGGACGGCGACGGCGGTCCCCGGAGGCTCCGGGGACCGCCGTCGTCATCTCCGCGCCAGGGCGCCCGGCCCGGACCGCCCGGCCGCGGGCAGTCCACCGGGCACGTCCGGCGGCAGCGCGGCCAGGAAGTCCGCCACCGCCTGCTCCAGCCGGGGAGCGGCCTCCGACGCCAGCCGCGGCGGCCCGCCGTCCCGCGGCTCGACCGCCGCGTCGAGGACGAACGCGCCGCGGACGACGTACCGCGCGCCGAGCGCCGTCAGCACCGGCCGCAGCGCGTAGTCGGGGGCCAGCGCGTGGGCGAGGCTCCCGCCGGTCATCACCGGCAGCACCGTCTTGCCCGCCAGCCCGGAGCGGGGCAGTGCGTCCAGGAAGGCCTTCAACAGACCGCTGTAGGCCGCGTTGTAGACGGGCGACGCCACCACGAGCCCGTCCGCGGCGGCCACCGCGGCCAGGGCGTCGCGCAGCACGGCGCTGTCGGCCCGCCCGGCGAGCAGCTCGGCCGCCGGCAGGTCGCGGACCCGGACGTGCCCGGTCCGGAAGCCGGCCTCGGCCAGGAGCTGGACGAGGTGGGCCGTCAGCGCGGCGGTGCGCGAGCCGGCCGAGGGGCTGGCGGATATCGCGAGCAGGGAGGTCATCGGAAGGCTCCTTCGAGGGTCACGGCGGCGGCGGGGCACGGCGGCGGGCAGCCCGGCCGCGGAGCGGGCCCCACCGGGCACCCGTCCGGGCACCCGTCCGGGGCCCTCGCCGAGCACCGTCCGGGACGCGATCCGAGCCGCCACCGGGGGCGCCTTTCGAGCCGCCGCCCGGGCCGCCGCTCAGGCCGTGGGCAGCTCGACGGACTGGCCGTGCCGGAAGACGTCGAGCGGGTCCCACGCCGCCTTGATCCGCTGCAGGCGCGGGTAGTTCCCCTTGTAGTAGAGGTCGTGCCAGGGCACCCCCGAGGTGTTGAGGCCCGGGTCGTTGAGGTCGATGTCGGGGTAGTTCACGTAGCAGCCGTCGGTGACCCCGTTCGGCACCGGCACCCCGCCGGTCTCGGCGTAGACCGCGCGGTAGCAGTCGCGGGCCCAGCCGATGTTGCGGTCGTCGTCGGCCGGGTCGTTCCAGAACACCTGCCAGAGCATCTTGAAGGCCGCGTCCCGGTGCGGCGCCGCGGTCGCCGCCGGGTGGACCGCGTTGATCCGGCCGCCGTAGGAGGTCAGCTGCACGCTGATGTTCGGGTTGGTCACATCCTCGCGGGTGAGGTGCGCGTGGAGCGCGTCGAGCTGGCCCTCGGGGAAGCCGGCGCGCATGAAGGAGGACTTGTACTCGGCGCGCAGCGTCGGGTCGTTGAGCACCCCGTTGGTGGTGCCGAGCATCCGGACCGCCTGGAGCCAGGGCAGCCGGCGCGGGGCGGCGAACTGGGGCATCGCGGGCAGTTCGCCCATGTGCCGGGTCAGCGCGCCGCGCTCCACGGTGACGCCCTCGCCGATCCGCTCCAGGTAGCCGGCGAGCAGCCGCTCGGCGCCCCGCGCCGAGGCGTCCACCAGGACGAGCATGCCGATCTGGCCGGCGCTGCGGTGGTTGAGGACCAGCTGGCTGATCAGCGCCCGCGCCGGGTCGTCGGGCCCCAGGTGGGCCACGTGCCAGTCGGCGTAGTTGCGGACCAGGCGGACGAACTCGTCCCGGCTCAGCTCGTCCCACGGCCAGCTGACGGCGCTGACCAGGAGCTCCTCGGGCGGCTTCGGCAGCAGGGCGCGCGGGTCCCGCCCGGTGGCGCCCGGCGAACGGAACCAGTAGCGGGTGACGACGCCGAAGTTGCCGCCTCCGCCGCCCGTGTGGGCCCACCAGAGGTCGTGGTTCGGGTCGTCCGGGTCGCGGGTGCCGATCACCGCGCGGGCCCGGCCGGCCGCGTCGACCACGACCACCTCGACCGCGTACAGGTGGTCGACGACCAGGCCGTGCAGCCGGCAGAGCGGACCCCACGCGCCGCCGCTGACGTGGCCGCCCATGGCGACGGAGTAGCAGAACCCGGCGGGGACCACGACGCCCCACTCCGGGTAGAGGGTCTGGTAGGTGCGCAGGTTGGTGGCGCCCGACTCGACGGCTATCGCGTTGAGCCGGGGGTCGTAGCCCACCGCGTGCATGCCGGACATGTCCAGGATGATCCGGACCTCCGGGTTGTGGACGAAGTCCTCGTAGCAGTGCCCGCTGGAGCGCACGGCGAGCCGCTTGCCCCGGTCGACCGCCTCCTGGACGACGGCGACGACCTCCTCGGTGGTGCTCACCAGCCGGACCGAGTCGGGGGCCGCGACGTAGCGCTGGTTGAGGCCGCTGACCAGGTCCTCGTACTGGCGGTCGGCCTTGGTCACGGTGATCCCGCCGCGGCCCCGCAGGGGGTCCGCCGCCGTCCCGCCGTCGGCCGCCCCGCCGCCGACGGCCCCGCCGTCCGCCGCACCCCCGTCGCGCGGAGCGTTCCCGTGGTCCGAAGCACCCCCGTGGTCCAGAGCACTCCCGTTGTCCGAAGCCCCCGTGGTGGCCGTGCCGGCCACGTCTTCGATCATCTCTGTCACACCTTCTCTTCACGCGAATCCCGGGCTAACCGCCCGTCTGCGACGAACTGCCGAATTCCTGTGATCCCCCGTACGGCATTCGCGTATCGGCCGGGCCCTCCCGGCCGATACGCGGGACAGGATCGCGTCGTGAAATCCCCCGTGGTGTGCGTTGTTTCCGTCAGCTGTCGCGCAGCGGCGGAATCACCTCACGGGCGACTCTTTCGAATTCCTCCCGATGGGCCTCCCCCGGCCAGTCCAGGACGAAATCCGCGACACCGGCCCCGGTGAAGCGCTCGAAGATCTCCTCGTAGCCGTGCCGCCCCCTTCTCGGGTCCCAGGGCCCGAAGATCGTGTACCCGCGCCGGACGGCCGCGGGGTCGCGGCCGGCCTCGCCGGCGAGCCGGTCCAGCCGGCGGTTCTGCTCGGCGGTGATGCCGAGCACCTCCTGGGCGCTCGCGCCCGGCGGGCCGTGGGTGTTCCAGGCGTCGGCGCACGCGGCGGCCACCCGGATCAGCGTCGGCGACTGACCGCCGACGATCAGCGGCAGCCGCGGCGACTGCAGCGAACCGGGTACGGTCACCACGTCCTTGACCCACAGCTGGGCCCCCTGGTGGCTGAACATCCCGCCGCGCAGCACCCCGTCGACGATCGCCAGGTAGTCCGCGAAGCGCTCGGCGCGCTCCTTGGGCGACCACGGGACCTGCCCCACGCTGTGGTGGTCCCAAGGGAACAGCCCGGCCCCGATGCCCAGGTCGAACCGGCCGCCGGAGAGGTGGTCGAGGGCGATCGCCTGCTTGGCCAGCTGGGCCGGCGGGCGCAGGATCTGGTTGGCCACCATGGTGCCGATCCGGATCCGCCGGGTGGTCACGGCCGCCATGGCCAGCACCGACCAGCTGTCGAACCAGAGGCCGCTCGGATTGCGCAGGTCCGCGCTGTGATCGGGTACGAACACCTGGTCGAAACCGAGTTCCTCCAGCCACCCCAGCCGCTGCGCGAGCACCGGAAAGGGCTGGTCCGGATAGAGCATGACGCCGAATCGGTGGGCGGGCGATCGGGAATGGTCCAATTGTTCGGTCGTGCGTGTTCCGGTCATGTCGGGCACTCTCCTTCCGGTGTCGGAGCCTACTGAGCCGCGGTCACCCGTAACGGGTCACCCGGGGAATTCCCGCTCATCGGAGGAATTCCGGTACCGGCCGCGGATCCGGCACCGGCCGCCAGCCGTCCTCCGGGTGGTCGTAGGACCAGCGCGGCCCGCGCCGGACCAGTTCGCCCAGCGCCGCCACCAGCCGGTCGACGTGCTCGGCGGTGGTGCCCAGGCCGATGCTGGCGCGCAGCGCGCGGTCGCCCTGGTGCCCGGGTGCGTCGCTCAGCAGGGCGTGGACCGCCTGGTGGGCGCAGAACGCGCCGTCCCGGACGCCGATCCCGTGCTCCGCGGAGAGCGCCGTGGCGACCAGCCGCTGGTCGGCGGGCGCGTCGCCGCAGCGGGCGACGCTGAAGGAGACCACGCCGAGCCGCGGGTGTCCGCCCGGCCACAGGTCCAGCAGGCGGACTCCGGGGACGGCCGCCAGCCCGCCGCGGAGCCGGGCGGTCAGGGCCTGCTCGTGCGCGGCGACGGCGTCCCAGCCGGTGGCCGTCAGCGTCCGGCAGGCGACCGCCATCGCGTGGGTGCCCACCACGTTCGGCGAGCCGCCCTCGTGCCGGTGCGGCAGCCCGGTCCAGCGGATGTTCTCCCGGCCGTCCTCCTCGGCGACCCGGGCGGTGGCCCCGCCGCCCGCCAGGTAGGGGTCGGCGTTGTCCAGCCAGTCGGCGGAGCCCACCAGGGCGCCGGCGCCGAACGGCGCGTACAGCTTGTGCCCGGAGAGCGCGGCCCAGTCCACGCCCCAGCCGGCGAGGTCCAGCGGCCGGTGCCCGGCCAGTTGGGCGGCGTCCAGGACGGTGCGCGCGCCGTGGGTGGCGGCCACCTCCGCCAGCTCGGCGACCGGCCACAGCTCCCCGGTCACGTTGGACGCGCCGGTGATCACCACCAGCTTCGGCCCCCTGGGGGCGCCGGCGAGCGCCTTCGCCAGCGCGGTCACGGCGTCCGCCGCGGTGGCCGGCCGGGCCAGCCGGTACACCGGGGAGCCGCGCCAGGCGAGCAGGGCGGCGTGGTGGTCGGTGGAGAACCGGAAGACCGCCGTGCCGGCGGGCAGCGCGCGGCCGAGCAGGTTGAGCGCGTCGGTGGTGTTGCGGGTGAACACCACCTGGGCGTCCGGGGCCGCGCCGACGAAGCGGCGCACCGTCTCCCGGGCCCGCTCGTACGCCCGGGTGGAGACCGCGGAGGCGAACCCGGCGCCCCGGTGCACGCTGCTGTACCAGGGCAGCATGCGGTCCACCGCGTGCTGCACGGCCGCGAGGCTCGGAGTGCTCGCCGCGTAGTCGAGGTTGGCGTACGGCACCCACGAGCCGGTCACCAGCGGCACCTTGAGGTCTCCGCCGACGACCTCCGGTACGCCGCGGGTGGCCCGTTCCGGCCCGGTGGCGGTGGCGGGCATCACCGGGCCGTCCATCCACCGTCCATGACCAGCACCGAGCCGGTGAAGAAGCCCGCCTCGTCGCCGGCCAGGTAGACGACCGCCGAGGCCGCCTCCTGCGCGCTGGCGATCCGGCCGAGCGGGTGCAGGGCGGTGAACATGTCGGCCATCTCCTGGCTGCCGCCCACCGAGGAGCGGTACATCGGCGTGTCCACGGTCGCCAGCGCCAGGGCGTTGACCCGGATGTTCTCCCCGGCGTACTCCAGCGCGGCGGCCTTGGTCAGGCCCACCACGCCGTGCTTCCCGGCCACGTAGGCGCTGATCCCGGCGCCGAACCCGACCACGCCCAGCTGCGAGGCGTTGTTGACGATCACTCCGCCGCCGCGCCGCTGCAGGGCCGGGATCTCGTGCCGCATCGACAGGAAGACGCTGGTGAGCACCCGGCCGAGGTCGTCCGTCCAGGCCTCCGGCTTCTGGTCGGCGACCAGGCCCGGGGTGCCCAGCGTCCCGGCGTTGTTGAAGGCGATGTCCAGACCGCCGTAGTGCCGCTCGGCCGTGCGGACGGCGGCCGCGAGGTCCTCGTCGACCGTGACGTCGGCGGTGACGGCGATCGCGGCGCCGCCGGCGGCGGTGATCTCCCCGGCGACCCGGTCCAGTTCGCTCCGCCGCCGGGCCGCCAGCACCACGCTCGCGCCCTGTGCGGCCAGTGCCTTGGCGGCCGCCTCGCCGATGCCGGAGCTGGCGCCCGTCACCAGGGCGACCTTGCCCGCCAGCCGGTCCCGGGCGGGCGCGCCGAGCGGGGGCTGCGTCGTGTTGCGTTCGTTCATGGCTGGTGGTGGGGGCCGTCCGAGGCCGGCCCCGCTCCCTTCAGGCTCGGAGGATCGGCGTGCGGTGAATCGGGCAGGGGCGTGCGGTGGGTCGGGGAGGAGAGAGGAGAGGGGCGGGGCGGGGGCGGGGGCGGCTCAGTCGCCGGGAGTGCCACGTTCGACCGGCGCGCCGATCAGCGACCCGTACTCGGCCCAGGAGCCGTCGTAGTTGCGGACGTCCGGCCAGCCCAGCAGTTCGCGCAGGACGAACCAGGAGTGCGCGGAGCGGGCCCCTACCCAGCAGTAGGTGATGGTGCCGCGGGCGGGTTCCAGCGCGGCGAACCGCCGGCCGAGCTCCTCGTCGGAGCGGAAGGTGTCGTCCTCGCCGACGACGTCCTGCCAGGGCAGGTGGACCGCGCCCGGGACGTGGCCGGAGCGCTGGGCCACCTCGTGCGGGTTGTGGCCGGTCGCGAAGGCCTCCCCGGCGAAGCCGGGCGCGAAGACCAGTCCGGAGTACTCCTCCGGGCTCCGGACGTCGATGATGTTGCGCTGCCCGATGCCGGCCAGGACGTCGTCCCGGGTCGCCCGGACGGACGGGTCGGGGTCGGTGACCAGGTAACCGGTGGGCGGGCGGCCGGGCGACGCGGTGGTCAGCGGGCGGCCGTCCAGCTCCCACTTGCGGCGGCCGCCGTCGAGCAGCCGCACGGACCGGTGGCCGTAGAGGGTGAGGTACCAGTAGACCTGGGTGGCCAGCAGGTTGGCGTTGGCCGAGTACACCACCACGGTGTCCTCCTCGCCGATGCCCTTGGCCCGCATCAGCCGCTCGAATCCGGCCCGGCCGACGACGCCGAGCCGCAGGTCGTCCTGGAACTCGCTCCAGTTGATCCAGACGGCGCCCGGCAGATGGCCCTTGCGGTACTCGGTGTCCTCGTTGCCGGTCTCGACGAAGACCACTCCGGCGGTGCCGAGCCGGCGCTCGGCCCAGTCGCCGGTGACCAGGACGGAATCACGACCCATGGTTGCCCCTCGTGAAGTGACGGCCGGGTGGCCCCGGCGGGACTCCCGGCCCCCGCACGGGGCCGGGCGAAGCGGACCGGGCGGGGCCGGCCGGCGCACCGGGCGCGGCCCCGCCGGGCGGAGGTGTCAGGCCGGCGAGGTCTCGGCCGTCCGCTCCTCGGCACCGGCCCCGACCGCCTTGCCGCCACCGGTGCGGTCCCGGTGCCAGGCGTAGGCGCTGAGCAGGATGCCGAGGACTGTGACCCCGGCGGCCGCGAGGTAGACCGAGCGCAGGCCCGGGCCGTCGATGACCCGGCCGCCCAGCCAGCCGGCCAGGGCGGCCGCGAGCTGGTAGCCGGAGGCGTTCACCGCGATCGCCAGGGTCGGCGCCGAGCTGGCGGTGGTCAGCACCCTGGTCTGCATGCCGGGGATCACGGAGAAGCCCAGCGCCCCGATCACGAAGACCATCACCGCGGTGAGCACGGTGCCGCCGCTGACCGCCCACATCACCAGCAGGCCCCCGGTGAGCAGGCCCAGCAGGCCGACCTGGGAGGCCATCAGGGAGCGGTCGGAGAGCCAGCCGCCGACGAAGTTGCCGGCCGCCGCGCCCACCCCGTACGCCAGCAGCAGCAGCGGGACGGCCCCGTCGGCGAAGCCGGTGAGGTCGGTGAGCAGCGGCGAGAAGTAGGTGAACACCATCAGCAGGCCCATGTTGGCGACGGCGGTGATGCCGATCGCCAGCTGGACGTTGCGGTTGCGGAACACCCGCAGCTCCGCCACCGCGCTGGTGGTGGAGGCCGCCACGTCCGGCACCAGCGGCAGCACCAGGACCAGGCCGACCAGGCAGACCGCGGCGATCACCGCGAAGGTGGCGCGCCAGCCGAAGTGGTCGCCGATGAAGGTGCCGATGGGCGCGCCGAGCATCATCGAGAGGTTCATCCCGAAGACCAGCTTGGACACGGTCGAGGCCTGCTTGCCCTCCGGGGCCGTGGACGCGGCGATCACGATCGCGTTCGCGAAGAACGTGGCGGTCACCAGCGCGGTGACGACGCGCGCGACGAACAGCACCGCGTACGCGGGTGCCAGCGCCGAGGCGACGTTGCCGACGATCACGATGACGAGCAGGCCGACGATGAGCGGCTTGCGCGGGTACCGGGCGGTCAGCGCGGTGAGCACCGGACCGCCGATGATCATTCCGATGGCGTACGCCGTGACCAGGAGCCCGGCCGCGGGGATCGACACGTCGAGGTCGGAGGCGACGTCCGGCAGGATGCCGGCGATGACGAACTCGCCGGTGGTGATGCCGAACACGCACAGCATCAGGGAAAGGAGCTTCAACGACATGGTGTCTCTTCTGTCGGAACGGGAGCGTTGGCCGGCCGGCCGAGGGGCCGGAGCGGCCGTCAGGGGGCGGGCGGCGGGCCCGCGTAGCGGTACGCGTACGTGGTGCCCAGCGCGATGATGTGGTCGAGGTCGGGGCCGCCCACGTCCTCGGTGGGCAGCGTCAGGGCCCGGGCGTGCGGGATCTCCGCCTTCAGGAACAGGTCGAACTGCGGCCTGCGGTCCGGCTGGGGCGTGGAGTGGATGGTGAGGAAGCGGGCGTTCGGCGAGGTCGTCACGAAGCCGTGCGGAACGGTCCGCGGCACGATCATCGTGCTGCCGGCCTCGGCGACGAGCTCCTGCCCGTCGCAGATCATGCGCAGCGTGCCGTCCAGGACCATGAAGACCTCGTCCTCGTAGTCGTGGATGTGCAGCGGCGTGTTGTAGCCGCGGTTGCCGGTGTGCTGCACGACGGTGAAGGCGTTGCCCGTCGCCTCGCCGGGCACCCGTATCTGGGCCAGGCCGCCGAGCAGCCACACCGCGGTCTGTTCGGACTCGGGGATCAGCCGGCCCTTCTCGTCCCGGGCCATGTCGGGGAAGGTCATCGCGCTCCTTCGGTGGTCGTGGTGCCGCTCGCGGCGGCGGCCGGTGCGGTCCGTTCGCAGTCGGCGAGGAAGGCGCTCACGCCGTCCGGGGTGGACAGCGCCCGCCACATCGCGACCGGGTCGTTGAAGTTGCCGACGAAGGCGTCGGCGACCCGCCGGTCGACCGCGGCCCGCCCGAACAGCGCGCCGACGTGCGGCGGGGGCCCGGCGAGGAAGGCGTTGCTCCACTCCACGACGTGGCGCGCGTGCTCCCACAGGCGCGCGGACGCGTCGCGGCAGAACTCCTCGTCGTAGCGCCCCCGGTGCCGGGTGATCAGCTCGGCCAGCGCGAAGGCGGTGTGCGAGCCGAGGTTGGCGCCCTGGGCGGTGAGCGGGTCGTTGGTGATCCAGGCGTCGCCGACCGCCAGCGCGCAGGTGCCGTCGTCGAGCCGGGCCCAGCCCCGGCGGACCACCGGGGTGATGGCGCCCCGGGCGAGCTCGCCCGGCGCGGTCAGCGCGAAGCCGGCGGTGTCGATCCGCTCGCGCAGACCCGGGGCGTGCGCGGCGACCAGGTCCAGCACGTGCCGGTGGAAGCCCGCCGGGTCGGCGTCGGCGTCGAGGTGGCCGGCGGACTCCAGCGGGCCTCCGGGGACGGCCTCGAAGGCGAGGACGTCGGCCCGGCCGGCCGGGGAGTAGAAGGGCAGTCGCAGGATCTCGCCGGCGCCGGGCAGGAAGTGGATGTCGAGCGAGTGCGGCACCTCCTCGTCGATCCCGAAGTAGATCCCGGCGCAGATCACCCGCTGCGGCGTGCTGTACGGCGAGCGGGCCGGGTCGGCCGGGAAGAGCCGGCGCACCGACCGGTTGCCGTTGGCGACGACCAGCAGGTCGTGGTGCCGGGCGAGTTCCTCGACCGGGTGGTCGCCGGTCACCAGTTCGCCACCGCGGTCGACGAAGGCGCTGAGCAGCCGGGGCAGGTAGATCCGGAAGTCGACCACGCTGGACGGCGGCCGCAGGGCGGCCAGGAACTCCAGCGGCCGCGGCTCGCCGGTGTGCATGGTGACCGCCCAATGCCGCACCTGCGCGTCGGCGAACTCCCATTCGTGGACGCCGAGTTCCCGCTCCCGTTGCTGGGTCGGCCCGAACCGGGCGGGGAAGTTGCGCGGCGGTCCGCCCTTGAGCCCCTCGATGCCGTGCTCCGAGTACACCGTCGCCGGGACGCCGGACTGCTGGAGGCGCAGCGCCAGTTGCAGGCCGGAGATGCCGGACCCGACGATGCCCACGCCGGTCATGAGGACACCGCCGCGGTGGCCGGGCCGGAGCCGGAGCCGGGACCGCCACCCGGGCCGGCGTCGGAGCGCAGCCGGGCGGCGAGCCAGCCGATCGACTCGATCGTGTAGCCGGCCGCCTCCGGCGAGGCCAGCGCCGAGGCGGGGATCAGCATGGGGTGGCGCATACCGGCGTCGAGCAGTTCGCCGATCCGCTTGAGCACCGTCTCCCGGCTGCCGGCGATGACCTGGTCGGCCACCACCTCGTCGGGCACCACCGCGAGCGCCCGCTCCACCTCGGCGCGGGTGAGCAGGTGCGGCAGCAGTTCGACCAGGCCGCGGTAGTCCTCGCCGAAGGGGTGGGCGGCGCCGTGCCGCCGCCAGGCCCGGGCGCCCGCGTGCAGCGCGAGGAAGCGGATCGGGGTGGCCCGCAGCAGTTCCTGCGCGGCGGCGTCGGTCTCCGCCACCACGATCGGGACGCCGCCCGCGGCGACGATGGTGTCGGGGTCGCGGTCGGCGTCGACGGCGGCGGCGCGCACCGTGTCGAGCCGCCGGGCGTACTCGTCGGGGGCCATCAGCTCGGACGGGAGCCAGCCGTCGGCGTAGCGGCCGGCCAGGGTGAGCATCCGCGGGCGGTTGGCGCCGAGCCAGATCCGGGGCGTGCGGCCCTCGGGGGCGGGGGTGATGAGCGCCCGGTCGAGGGTGAAGTGGTGGCCGCGGAAGTCGTGCGGGCCCTCCCCGGAGAAGAGCAGGCGCAGCACGCGCAGCGCCTCCTCGACCCGGTCCACCTGGTGGTCGTGCGGCACGCCGTACGGCACGAGGTTCTCCAGCGCTCCCGCGCCGATGCCGAGGACGGGTGCCCGGTCGGTGAGCTGGGCGAGGGTCAGCGCGGTCTGCGCGAGCACCGCGGGGTGGCGCCGGTGCGGGTCGGTCACGCCGATGGCGAGCCGGACCGGGCCGGCCTGCGGGGCGAAGTTGCCCAGCACGGTCGCGAAGTCCAGGCAGCGGTCCGGGGTCGGCAGGCCCGCCGCGACGTGGCTGAAGTCGGTGTCCCAGGCCTGCCGGGGGAAGACGTTCATCAGGTGGTCGAAGACCAGGAAGGTGTCCAGCCCGGCCTGCCGGGCGAGGTGCAGCAGCCCCCGTCCGTCCTCGACCCGCCCGACCGCGTCCCAGACCAGGCCGACCTCGACACTCATGCTGCGCTCCTCACGGTCTGGGCCCGGGCGATGAACGCGTCGGTGCCTTCGGGGCTGGCGAGGCCGCGCCACATGGCGGCCGGCCGGTCGAGGTGGGCGACGAAGGCGTCGGCCACCCGCTGGTCGGCCGCGGCGGCGCCGAGCAGGGTGCCCAGGTGCGCCGGCGGCGGGCCGATGAAGAGGTTGGTGAAGTCGACGACGGGTTGGGCGCGCTGCCACATCCGCTCGGAGGCGGCGCGGCAGAACGCCTCGTCGTAGCGGCCGGTGTGGTCGCGCAGCACGTCGGCGAGGAGGAAGGCGAGCTCGGAGCCGAGGTTGGCGCCCTGGGCGGTGAGCGGGTCGTTGGCGATCCAGGCGTCGCCGACCGCCAGCGCGTACCGGCCGCCGGCCAGGGCGGCCCAGCCCCGGCGGACCACCGGGACGACGGCGCCCTGGAGCAGGTCCACCGGCCGGGCCAGCGCGAAGTCCTGCTCGTCCACGCGCTCCCGCAGGGCGGGCGCGTGGGCGGTGACCAGGGCGAGGACCTCCTTGGCGAACCCGTCCGGGTCGCCGCGGTGGTCCCGGCCGGTCAGCTCCGCGAACGGGCCGTCCGGAACGGCCTCGACGAGCACGGCCGTCACCTGCCCGGCGAAGGAGTGGTAGGTGGGGGCGTGGATCTCCCCGGCCCCCGGGACCATGTGCATCGTCATACCGGCCGGCTCCGGCGGACGGACCCCGTGGAACAGGCCGCCGGCCAGCCGGCGCGGCGCCGAGCGGTAGGGCGAGCGGGCCTCGTCCCGGGGGAAGACGTCGGTGAGCGCGCCCCGGCCGGCCGCCACGACCACCAGCTCGTGGCGTTCGGCCAGCCGGTCCAGTCCGGCCCGGTCGGCCACCCTGAGGTGGACCGGGTCCCCGCCGCGCCGCTGGAACTCCTCCAGCAGCGCGGCGAGGTACATCCGGAAGTCGACCGAGCTGGCCGGCTTCGGCAGCCGGCCGCGGAACGAGAACCCGTCCGGGCCTTCCAGGTGGAGGTGCATCCACGCGTTGTCGTACGCCGGCGACGACCATTCGGTGACGCCGAGCGCGGATTCCCGTTCCCGGGTGGAGTCGAATCGAGTGACGAAGTTCAGCGGCGGACCGCTGCGGATGTCGTCGGGCCCCTGGGCCGTGTACAGGGTGGCGTCGATGCCGAACTGCCTTAGCCTCAACGCCAGATGAAGACCGGAGATCCCGGTTCCCACAATGCCGATACTCATGTTCTCGCTCCACCTGTGCCGGAAGTGCCGGCCTCCCGGCGTTGACGGGTGATGACGGGTGACGGGTGATGGCGGGTGACGGGTGACGAAAGCCGTCGGCGGGTTCGGCCCCGCGGGCGGGAGCCGGCCCGGGACGCCTCAGATGACCTCGACCCGCTGCAGATGGCGGGAGGTCGGCCCGGTGAAGGCGTTGCGCCCGTGCACCAGCGCGATGTTGTCGGCGATCACGATGTCGCCCCGGCGCCAGTCGTGCGCGTAGCAGTAGTCGGGCCGGTGCAGCCGCTCCGCCATCGAGGCGATGAACTCCTCGGCCTGCGCGCCGTCGACGCCGTCGACGTGGACGGACACCGGGTTCTTGTAGACCGCCGGGTCCAGCGGCTCGGCGAAGCGCAGCACGGGCACCCCGGTCCCGGGGTGCTGGGCGACCAGCCGCTCGGTGACCTCGCCGCCGTAGTGCACCATCTTCTCGGTGGTGTAGGTGACGCTGATCCGCGCCCAGAGGTCGCGCAGTTCGGGGTCGGCGTCCCGGTAGACGGCGGTGGTGTCGGAGAAGACGGTCTCCCCGCCGGCCCCCGCGGTCGCGTCCAGGCACTGGAAGAAGAAGTACCGCGGATCGGCCTCGACGAAGGCACCGTCCCAGTGGAACGGCACGTCGCCGCTGGCGAACAGGTAGTTCCGGGGATTCTCCTCGACCACCAGGTCGATGACCTCGCCCGGCTCCCACTTCAGGACCTCACCCCATCGCCGGCAGTAGTCGGCGAATTCCTGCTTTCCGAGCAACGAGAATCCGCGGAGCACCAGGACCCGCGATTCCTCGGTCCAGCGGGCGAGCGTGTCCACCGGAATGTCGCCGATCCGGGCATTTCCGCCGGGAGCCTCGACCACGCGGCCGAACGGCCGGAGCGGAATGTGGCGCAGCTCCGCGGCCGAGGGAATGGAAGTCGTCATGGCGCGTTGTCCTCCTTTCTGGAACGGGCTTTCCCTACGGGCGGGCGGCGAGGTGCGGGGCGACGAAATGGCTCGGCCGGCCGTCCCGCCAGACGACGGAGGCCTGGAGGTTCTCCGCGTCCCACCGCTTGACCAGGTACCGGCTGACGCCGTCGTCGAGCACCACGCCGTGCCACGGGGTCAGCCAGCCGTCCCTGGTCGGCATGAGCTGGAGCCCGAACTTCTCCGAGTGCGGCGGCTGCGGGTGTATCGAGAGGCGTATCGCGTCGGGGAACTTCTCGGCGACCAGCCGGCTCCACGCGTTGCTGCGGAGAATGGTCTGGTAGGCGGCGTCCTTGGAGTTCTTCCGGAGCTGGTTCCGGGTCGTCCCGCCGCCCTGGCGCGCCACCGCGTCCTCGAACATGAAGCGGTGGATCCCGTTGAACAGCGCACGCGTGTTCCGGTCGGTGCGGACGTTCTCCTTGAGCTCGTCCAGCGTCGCGGAGTAGTTCTCCTCCAGCACGCGCCGCATCTTCGGGTAGTCGAGGCTGCCGAACGCGTCGTCCAGACCGTAGAGGTCCAGCGCCGACCAGTGCGAGGCGCCGATCATGTCCGCGAGGGCCTGCCGGTAGGCGGTCACCGCCCCGTCGGTCACCCCGACGACGTCACCGAAGACGTGGCCGTCCGAACAGATCGTGACCCGGGCGCCGGGCGCGTAGAAGTGCCGCACGTAGTCGCAGAGCGACTGCAGGAAGCCGACCGCCAGGTGCTCGCCGAGGTCCGGCAGCGCGCCGAGCACCTTGCCCTGGTTCGGGGACTTCGCCGGAAACGCCGGCACGACGAAGTGGATGGGCTCGTCGCGCGCGGTGAAGCGCTCCATCTTGGCCCGGTGGACCTCGGAACACGCGTCGCAGCGCGCGTTCCCCGACGTCCCGCCGGGCTCCTCCGGTCCGGCCGGTCCGGTCGGTTCGGCCGCCAGCGCCTCGTCGATCCGCTGGTACCGGTAGAGCAGTTCGAGTACTCGCGCCGATGCCGTCCGGGCGGACGGCTCCCCCGTGGTGTTGTGGTTCAACACTCCTCCAGACAACATTCCCGTTCGGGCGCGAAGCCGGAATCATGCACTCCGCACGTGGCGGACTCGGGTGGAATTCCTGTCTGCACACTCATTTCACCGCTCCTGAATTCGTGTCCGCGCCGGGCGGCACGGAACCGCTTCTGGGATGGTGCTCGGTGGTTCCCGGCGGGAGCCTCAGGATCGGTCGTGCCCAGTGGACGCCCGGCCCCCGACGGCCGTTCTCGCCGAAACGACGACTGCGCCTCCGCGTGCGCGGGTGGATCAGGGCACGCCGAAAGAAGCGGCCGGCCGGTTTTCGGCCACCCCGACCACGCCGTACCGGATTCTCCCGCGATCTCGCTGAGGCGTTGTCAGCTTCCCTCGCGCGCAAGGCTCCGCGCAATCCTCCATCGATTAGCATGATTGATGGATGGCGGAGCCAGCTCCGGGGCGATGGGAGGCAACGGCGATGGTCGGCGTGGACGACCCGGCGGTTCACCAACTGCGATCACTGCTGACGCTGGCCGAGGAGCTGCATTTCGGCCGCGCCGCCGCACGGCTCTACCTGACCCAGCCCGCCCTCAGCCAGCAGATCCGCACCCTCGAACGCCGGCTGGGGGTGCAGCTGTTCACCCGGACGAGCAGAAGAGTGACGTTGACGCCCCTGGGGCATGCCCTGCTTCCGCTCGTCCGGAACGTGGTGGACGCCGCGGACGAGCTGCGCGACGCCGCCCGGCACTCGCCCGACGACGGCGACGGGCCCACCCTGCGGCTGGGGCTCACCGACTGCGCCGCCGCCCTGGCCGCCACCCGCCGGGTGATCGCCACGCTCACCACCCTGCACCCGGGTCTGAACGTGGACTTCCACGTCCTGGACCTGGTCGAGCAGACCACCGCCCTCGCGATCGGCAAGATCGACGCCGCCTTCGTCTACCTGCCGGCGCCCGAGGGCTTCCACGCCGAGCCCCTCACCACCGAGCCCCGGGTGGTCTGCGTGGCCGCCTCCGACCCGCTGGCCCGGCAGCCGGTGCTCCGGCTCGCGGACCTCGCCGACCGGCCGATGGTCGGCCTCGCCCCGGAGGTCTCCCCCTCCGAGCGGAGCTTCTGGGCGATGGACCCGCGGCCCGACGGCACCCGGGTCCGCTACACCGGCCACCAGGTCACCCGGGTGGAGTCGCTGCTCTCCGCGGTCTCCTTCGACGGGGCGACGGCCTTCCTGCCCGCCGTGGCGGCCGAGCTCTTCCCCCGCCCGGACGTCCGCTACCGCCCGGTGGAGGGCCTGGTGCCCTGCGACTTCGGCGTGGTCTGGCCCGCGGACGACCAGGAGAAGCCCGGCATCGCCCTCCTCCAGGAGGTCTGCTGCCGGCTGCGGGACCAGGGCCTTCCCGCCGGGACGATGCCGGCCCCGGCCGCGCCCCCGGCCGCCGTCGAGAGCGCGGGCGACGAGAGCGCGGCCGCCGGGACCGCCGCCGGCACCGGGCCGGCCGGCGGCCTGGGCGTGTCCTTCGGCTGACCCGGTGGTCGGCGCCGGCGCCGACCACCGGGTCCCGACAAACCCGCTCGCCCCGAAGCGCCCCCGCAGACGACGGCAGGCGGCACCCGGAGCGTCCGGACACCGCCTGCGCGTCACTGCGAAAGTACGAGAACCGCCAGGGCCGCGAAGCCCCGGCTAGGCCGCGATCGGCTCCAGGATCGCCACGCACTCGAAGTGGTGGGTCATCGGGAACAGGTCGAAGGCCCGCAGCGAGACCGGCCGGTAGCCGCCCTCGCGGAAGTACCCGAGGTCCCGGGCCAGCGCGGCCGGGTCACAGGCCACGTAGGCGATCCGGCGGGCCGACAGGCCAGCCAGGTGCGCCACCGTCTCCCGCCCGGCACCCGCGCGCGGCGGGTCCAGGACGATCAGGTCGGTGGCGGTGATGCCGGTGCGCGGCAGCAGCGTCTCCACCCGGTCGCACTCGATCCGGACGTTGTCCAGCACCGCCAGGTTGTGCCGGGCGTCGACCACGGCCTGCTTGGACGACTCGATGCCGAGCACCGCGCCCTCCTCGCCGACCCGGTCGGCCAGCGCACCCGCGAACAGCCCGACGCCGCAGTACAGGTCGAGCGCGCTCTCGCCCCACTGCGGGTCCAGACCGGCCAGCACGGCGTCGACCAGGGTGTCCGGCGCCTCGGGGTGGATCTGCCAGAAGCCGCCGTTGCTGACCCGCCAGGTCCGGCCGGCCGCACGCTCGCGGACGAAGGAGCGGCCGTGCACCTTGTGGATGTTGTCGTGCTCGTCGATCCGGGCGATCGACACCGGCTTGTCCAGCTCGACCAGCGGCAGCTGGGCGCCCGGCGCCGGGGTGAGGACGACCTGGCGGTCCGAGGAGCCCGCGGCGGCGATCACCTCGACGGTGGTGATGCCCGGCCAGTCGCGGGCCTCGACGCCCAGCTCCGTGACGCCCTCGGCGGCGATCAGGCAGCGGTCGATCGGCTGGATGTCGTGCGAGCGGTGCTTGCGCAGCCCGACCTTGCCGCTCTCCTGGTCCACCGCGTACTGCACCCGGGTGCGCCAGGCCGGCACCTGCCCGGCCGGCAGCTTGCCGCCGATCGGCTCGACGGTGCCGTCCCAGCCCGCCTCGGCCGGGGTGAGGCCCGCCAGCTTGGCCAGCTGCTCGGTGAGCACCTGCACCTTGAGCTTGCGCTGCCCGCCCGGGGTGACGTGCTGCCAGTCGCAGCCGCCGCACTTGCCCGGCCCGGAGAACGGGCAGGGCGGGGCGATCCGGTCCTTGGCGGGCTCCAGGATCTCCACCGCGTCGGCGCGCAGGAAGCGCGACTTCGTGGTGCCCTCGGTGACCTGGGCGATGACCTTCTCGCCCGGCAGCGCGTGCCGGACGAACAGCACCCGGCCCTCGTGGCGCGCCACGCAGTGGCCGCCGCCGTGCGCGACGGCGCCGATCTCGACCTCGTAGCGCTCGCCGACCAGCGGGTCACCGCCGGGCCCCCTGGGGGCGGCCTCGACCCGCGGCGCGCGCGGCGTGCGCAGCACCTTCGGCGGGCGGACGGCCTGCTTGCGCGGGCGGTCCCCGCCCTTGGACCGGTCGGCCGGCTTCTCCTTCCGCGCCTGCGCGGGGGCCGGGCGCTCGGGCTCGGGCTCCGGGGCGCGCTCGCCCGGCGCGAGCGGGGCGGTCTGCGCGGTGAAGCCGTCGCGGTCGGTGGCGGCCGGGCGCACGGGCTTGCCCCAGCGCGGCCGGGCGACCTGCCCGGGCTTGCCGGCGCCGCCCTTGCGGGCACCCTTCGCGGAGGAACCCTTCGAGGACGAGCCCTTGGAGCCGTTGGAGCGGGGCGGGGTGTTGCGGGTCACTGGGAGGAGTCCTTGCTGCTGTCAGCGGTGTCGTCGGGCTGTGCGGAGGCCTTCGACTTTACGGCCTTCGGCGCCCGCGGCTCACCACGACGAACGGCGCCGGGAGCCGACCAGGCCTTCTGCGGCTTGCGCCGTTCGGAGGACTCCAGCTGCCAGGGTACCGAGGTCACCATCACTCCGGGCTTGAACAGCAGACGTCCCTTGAGGCGCAGCGCGCTCTGGTTGTGCAGCAGGTGCTCGTACCAGTGCCCGACCACGTACTCGGGGATGTAGACCGAGACCACGTCGCGCGGGCTGCTGCGGCGCAGGTTCTTGACGTAGTCCAGGACCGGCCCGGTGACTTCGCGGAACGGCGAGTCCAGCACCTTCAGCGGCACCTCGATGCCGCGCTCGTCCCACTCCGCCCGCAGCGCCGCGGTGTCCACCGGGTCGACGTTGACGGTGACGGCCTCCAGCGTGTGGGCGCGGGCCAGCCGCGCGTACGCCAGGGCCCGCAGGGCCGGCTTGTGCAGCTTGGAGACCAGCACGATGGCGTGCACCCGGGTGGGCAGCACCACGTCGTCCGGCTCCTCGGCGGCGACCAGCTCCTCGGAGACCCGGTCGTAGTGCCGGCGGATCGCCTTCATCATCACGAACAGCACGACCATCGCGGCGATCGCGATCCAGGCGTGGCTGATCTTGGTGGCGAGCACGACGATCAGCACGGCCATGGTCATCACCAGGCCGAAGGCGTTGATCGCCCGGCTGCGCTGCATGTGGCGGCGCTTGGCGGGGTCGGTCTCGGTGCGCAGGTGCCTGGTCCAGTGCCGGATCATGCCGGACTGGCTCATGTTGAAGGAGACGAAGACGCCGACGATGTACAGCTGGATCAGCCGGGTGGGGTCGGCGTCGAAGGCGATGATGAACAGGATCGCGGCCAGCGCCAGCAGGATGATGCCGTTGGAGAAGGCCAGCCGGTCGCCGCGGGTGTGCAGCTGGCGCGGCAGGTAGCGGTCCTGGGCCAGGATCGAGCCGAGCACCGGGAAGCCGTTGAAGGCGGTGTTGGCGGCCAGCACCAGGATCAGGCCGGTGACGGCGGCCACGAAGTAGAAGCCGGGCGTGAAGTTGGAGAAGACGGCCTCGCTGATCTGGGCCAGCGCGGTCTTCTGGTGGTAGCCGTCGCCCGCGCCGACCAGCTGCTCGGCGGGGTTCTCGGCCATCTGGACATGGGTGAGGCGGGCCAGCCAGATGATGCCCATGAACATCACCACGGCGATGGACGCCATCATCAGCAGCGTGGTCGCCGCGTTCTTGCTCTTCGGCTTGCGGAAGGCCGGCACACCGTTGGAGATCGCCTCGACGCCGGTCAGCGCGGCACAGCCCGAGGAGAACGCCTTGAGCAGCAGGAACACCATCGCGAAGCCGGCCAGCGACTCGTTGCCGGGCGTGGCCTGCAGGTGGAACCCGGAGCTCTCGGCGGGGATGTCCTGCCCCAGGCCGAAGTGCCGGACCACGCCGTACACCACCATGCCGAGCACGCCGACCATGAAGGCGTACGTCGGGACGGCGAAGGCGCTGCCGGACTCGCGGACACCGCGCAGGTTCATGCCCATCAGCACGATGACCACGACCACGGACAGGGTCAGCTCGTGGCCGCGCAGCGAGGGCACCGCGGACACCACGTTGGCCACCCCGGAGGTGGTCGAGACCGCCACGGTGAGGATGTAGTCGACCATCAGGGCGCTGGCGACCACCAGGCCGGAGTTGGGACCGTGGTTCACGGTGGCGACCTCGTAGTCGCCACCGCCGCTCGGGTACGCGTGCACGTTCTGCCGGTACGAGGCCACCACGGCGAGCATCACGACGGCGACGACGACGCCGATCTGCCAGGAGAAGTGAATGGCCGAGGCACCCGCCAGGGAGAGCGTCAGCAGGATTTCCTCGGGCGCGTACGCGACCGAGGAGAGCGCGTCCGAGGCGAAGACGGGCAGCGCGATGCGCTTGGGGAGCAGCGTTTCCCCGAGCTTGTCGCTGCGCAGCGCACGCCCGATCAGGATGCGTTTCGGAAGGTCAGTCGGCATAGGCACGATAAGGAATCGTAGGGGCTCTTAGGCCCGGGGTCCGACTTATGGCCCCCCCTTCGTCGCGACTGTGTTCGGTGGACCGGCTAGCGTGTCGGATACGAGCAGGCGGGCAACACTCAGGTTGTCGTACCCAGCCCCACGAACACGCTCGCCCCGGGCGACCGGGCGGGAAAGGAAGACGAACGGTGTTTGCGCAGGTCAAGAACCCAACGGGACGGGTGAGGTAGCGCCGGTGCACATCGTCATCATGGGCTGCGGCCGCGTGGGGTCCGCCCTCGCCAGAGCACTCGAGAAACAGGGGCACTCGGTCGCCGTGGTCGACCAGGACCCGACCGCGTTCCGCCGCCTCGGCGCCGGGTTCAACGGTCGGCGGGTCACCGGCGTCGGCTTCGACCAGGACACCCTGAAGGAGGCGGGCATCGAGGAGGCCGGCGCGTTCGCCGCCGTCTCCAGCGGTGACAACTCCAACATCATCGCGGCCCGGGTGGCCCGGGAGAACTTCGGCGTGGAGAACGTCGCGGCCCGGATCTACGACCCCCGGCGCGCCGAGGTCTACCAGCGCCTGGGCATCCCGACGGTGGCCACCGTCCGCTGGACGGCCGACCAGATGCTGCGCCGGCTGCTGCCGAGCGGCGCCGAGCCGCTCTGGCAGGACCCGAGCGGCACCGTGCAGCTCGCCGAGGTCGCCTACGACCCGCACTGGGTCGGCCACCGGATCAGCGGGCTGGAGGAGGCCTCCGGCACCCGGGTGGCGTTCGTCACCCGGCTCGGCGAGGGCGTGCTGCCCACGCCGCAGATGGTGGTGCAGGAGGGCGACCTGGTGCACGTCATGGCGCGCCGGGCCGACCTGCCGGCCGTCGAGGCCGCGTTCGCCCAGGGGCCGAAGGAAGAGGGTCACTGATGCGCGTCGCCATTGCCGGGGCCGGTGCCGTCGGCCGCTCGATCGCGAGCGAGCTGCTGGAGAACGGCCACGAGGTCCTGCTGATCGACAAGAACCCGAACTCCATCTCGGTGGAGCGGGTGCCCATGGCGGAGTGGCTGCTGGCCGACGCCTGCGAGATCACCTCGCTGGACGAGGCGGCGCTGCAGCGCTGCCACGTGGTGATCGCCGCCACCGGTGACGACAAGGTCAACCTGGTCGTCTCGCTGCTCGCCAAGACCGAGTACGGCGTGCCGCGGGTGGTCGCCCGGGTGAACAACCCCAAGAACGAGTGGCTCTTCAACGAGTCCTGGGGCGTGGACGTCGCCGTCTCCACCCCGCGCCTGATGTCCGCCCTGGTCGAGGAGGCGGTCAGCGTCGGCGACCTGGTCCGGCTGATGCGCTTCAGCCAGGGCAACGCCAACCTGGTCGAGCTGACCCTGGCGGAGGACACCGAGCTGGTCGGCACCCGTGTCGGCGACGTGGCCTGGCCGCCGGACACCTCGCTGGTCACCATCATCCGCGAGGGCCGGGTCCTCACCCCGGGCAAGGACGACACCCTGGAGGGCGGCGACGAGCTGCTCTTCGTGGCCGCCCAGGAGCGCGAGGAGGAGCTGGAGGACCTGCTCTCCGCGACCTCCGGCGCGCAGTAGCGGCTCCGGCCGACGACGGACGCCACGGCTGACACGGCAGCGGGGCCCGCACTCGGATCCGAGTGCGGGCCCCGCTGCCGTTGTCCCGGCGGCGGGCTCCGCCGCCGCTACCGGTCGCCCGGCGGCGCCTCGGCCCCGTCCCCGGCCGGCTCCTCGTCCAGCTGCGCCTTGATGGGCGGCGGCGCCTTCAGCAGGATCTGCCAGGTGACGTACATCGCCAGCAGCATCGGCGGGATGCCCAGCGCGACCTTCAGCCAGCCGAGCAGGTTGACGTTGTGGGTGAAGTACAGCGGGAAGAGGATCACCGGCTTGATGCCCATGATCACCACCCAGGCCCAGGTGGCCTTGGTGTAGGCCGCGAGCCGGCCCGGGTTCTGCTTGCGCCAGGTGAACATCTCGCCGGTGATCGGGCCGAGCATCAGCCCGATCATCGGCCAGCGGACCAGTGCCGAGACGGCCAGGCCGATGCAGTAGCCGACGCTCCAGAGCAGACCGGGCAGGTAGAAGTTCTCCGCCTTGCCGGTCTTCATGGAGATCCAGGCGCCGATGGCGACCCCGAAGACACCGCTGAAGGCGTGCTGGACGGTCTCCCGCCGGGCCAGCCGCGCCACCACGAACAGGCCGCTCAGGCCGAGCGCGGCCCAGGCGGCCGCGGGGACCTGGTGGGTGATGTTGTACGTGACGATGAAGACCAGGCCGGGCAGCGTCATGTCGACCATGCCGCGGACACCGCCGAAGGCCTGCATCACGGTGTCGGCGGCCTCACGGGAGGCCGCCTCGCGGGAGGCGGCCTGCCTGGCCTCCTCCTCGCCGGGAGCCGCCTCGACCAGGTCGAGCTGCGCGGCGGGCTCGCCGCCGGAGTGGTTGCTCACGCTCATTCGCTCCCGTGTCCGACCGGACGCAGTTCGTAGCGGGGGTTGAACAGCACGCGGCGCCCGCGTGCGTGGCCGATCCGGCCGCTGGCCACCAGGCGGCGGCCGGGCTCTATGCCGGCGATGGAGCGCCGGCCGAGCCAGACCACGTCCAGCGCCTCGGTGCCGTCGAAGAGCTCGGCCTCCAACGCGGGCACACCGGCCCGCGGGCGGAGGGTCACCGTTCGCAGGGTGCCGGCGACGGTGACCAGTTGACGGTCCCCGCAACTGGCGATCGGGGTGCAGCCCGACTCCGCCGCGATCTCCTGGCGCAGCTCCTCCGCCTGGAGCTCCTCCGTGGAGGAGGTCAGCCGGCTGAGCATGCGGCGGAAGCGGCCCTGCGGCTGGTCGCTGCTGTTGTCACCACTCATGTCGGAAGGGTACCGGTTTTGGGAGCCGTGGCGGCAGGCCGCGGCGGCGGCCAGGGGGCCGGGCGCCCTCGGGTCAGCCCTCGAAGCGGTAGCCCATGCCCGGCTCGGTGATGAAGTGGCGCGGGTGCGAAGGGTCCCGCTCCAGCTTGCGACGCAGCTGGGCGAGGTAGACCCGCAGGTAGTTGGTCTCGGTCCGGTACGCCGGGCCCCAGACCTCCTGGAGCAGCTGGGTCTGGCTGACCAGCCGGCCGGCGTTGCGGACCAGCACCTCCAGCAGGTGCCACTCGGTGGGGGTCAGGCGGATGTCGGCGCCGTCCCGGTTGACCTTCTTCGCCGCGAGGTCGACGGTGAAGCTCTCGGTGACCACCAGCGAGTCGTCCTCACCGGCCACCGGCTCGGCCCGGCGGACGGCGGCGCGCATCCGGGCGAGCAGCTCGTCCATGCCGAAGGGCTTGGTGACGTAGTCGTCGGCGCCCGCGTCGAGCGCCTCGACCTTCTCGTCGGAGGCGTGCCGGGCCGAGAGCACGATGATCGGCACCCTGGTCCAGCCGCGCAGGCCCTTGATCACCTCGACGCCGTCCATGTCGGGCAGGCCGAGGTCGAGGACCACCACGTCGGGGTGGCGGGCGGCGGCCAGCTCCAGGGCGCCCGCCCCGTCGTGGGCCGCGTCGACCTCGTACTTGCGGGCCTTGAGGTTGATCACCAGCGCGCGGACGATCTGCGGTTCGTCGTCCACGACGAGGACCCGGGTCATACGGGCTCCGCCTTTCACAGCAGTCGGAAGGGTGGTGGTCATAGGGGGGACGGGCGGTCGGCCGGCCCGGCCGTCGCGGGGTGCCCGGACGGCCCGGGGCGCTCGGCTCGTTCGGGCGCCCCGGCCTGCTCGGCCGGCCCGTCCCGGCCGGCCCGCTCGACCGGGTCGGCCCGCTCCGCCAGCTCCGGCGGCCGGTCCACGGCCGGCAGGGTGACGACCATGGTGAGACCGCCGCCGGGGGTGTCCTCGGCGGTGACCGTCCCGTCCATCGCCTCGACGAAGCCGCGCGCCACCGCGAGCCCGAGGCCCACCCCGGCCCCGCGCGGCGCGTCCCCGTACCGCTGGAACGGCGCGAAGATCCGTTCCTTGGCGTCCTCGGGCACCCCGGGCCCCCGGTCGACGATCCGCAGCTCGACCCGGCCCCGGCCGCCCACCGGGTGCAGGGCATCGGCCTTGACCAGCACCTTCACGCCCGCCGGGCTGTACTTGACGGCGTTCTCGACCAGGTTGGCCAGCGAGCGCTCCAGCAGCCCGCCGTCGGCCCGGACCATCGGCAGCGTCTCGGGGACGTCCAGCCGGACGGCCTCCGGCGGCACGCCGCCGAGGGCGAAGGGCACCACCTCGTCCAGGTCGGTCTCCTGGATCAGCGGCGTGACGGTGCCGGTCTGCAGCCGGCTCATGTCGAGCAGGTTGTTGATCAGGTGGTCGAGCCGGTCGGCGCCCGCCTCGATCCCTTCCAGCAGCTCCGCCTCGTCCGCCTCGTCCCACTCGACGTCCGCCGAGCGGAGCGAGCTGACCGAGGCCTTGATGCCCGCCAGCGGGGTCCGCAGGTCGTGCGAGACGGCGGCGAGCAGCGCCGTGCGGATCCGGTTGCCCTCGGCCTCTCGCCGGGCCGCGACGGCCTCCCCCGCCAGCCGGCGCCGTTCCAGCAGCACGGCCGCCTGGGCGGCGAAGGCGCCGAGCAGCCGGCGGTCCTCGGCGGGCAGCACCCGGCCGCGCAGCACCAGCGCCAGCGTGTCGCCGACCGGGACGTCCACGTCGGCGGTCTCCGGTCGCAGCGGCGGCCGCGGACCGGCTGCGGCGACCGACTGCCACGGCCCGAGCGGATCGGGCCGCTCCAGCAACGCGGCGGCGTCCTGCTGGAACGTCTCCCGGACCTGCTCCAGCAGCGCGGTCAGGACGCCGTCCCCGCTCGGCGCGCCCCGCAGCACCGTGCCGGCCAGCGCGCTGAGCGTCTGTGCCTCGGTCTGGCTGCGGGCCGCCTGGTGGGTCCGCCGGGCCGCGAGGTCCACCACGGACGCGACGGCGATGCCGACGGCGGTGAAGATCGCCACCGCCATGATGTTCTGCGGCTCGTCGATGGTGAAGGTGTGGATCGGCGGGGCGAAGTAGTAGTTCAGCGCCGAGGATCCGACCAGCGCCGCGCCGATCGCCGGGAAGAGACCGCCGACCAGCGCCGCGCAGACCGTCAGGGACAGGAACAGCAGCATGTCGGTGGAGAGCCCGAGGCCGTCGACGTGGGTCAGCAGCAGGGCCAGCAGCGGCGGGCCGCCCAGGCCGATCAGCCAGCCCGCGACGGTCCGCGACCGGCCGAGGTCGGTGACCCGGCGGATCGGGACCCGGCCCAGGCCCTTGGCGGCCTGCTCGTGCGTGACGATGTGCACGTCGATGTCGCCGGAGGCCCTGGTCACCGTGGTGCCCACGCCGGGGCCGTAGAGGTACTGCCAGGCGGGCCGGCGGCTGGTGCCCAGCACGATCTGGGTGGCGTTCACCCCGCGGGCGAAGTCCAGCAGCCCGGCGGCGGGGTCGTCGGCGAGCACCGCGTGGAAGCTGCCGCCGAGGTTCTCCACCAGCGCCCGCTGCTCGATCAGCGTCTGGGAGGAGCCGGATCCCGAGCCGGCCAGTCCGTCCGAGCGGGAGATGTGGACGGCGAGCAGTTCGCCGCCGGAGCCGCGGGCCGCGATCCGGGCCGCCCGGCGGATCAGGGTCGCCCCCTCCGGCCCACCGGTCAGGCCGACCACGATCCGCTCGCGCGCCTGCCAGGTGCCCTTGATGCCCTGCTCGGCCCGGTACTTCTGGAGGTACTCGTCGACCCGGTCGGCCGTCCAGAGCAGGGCCAGTTCGCGCAGTGCGGTCAGGTTCCCGGGGCGGAAGTAGTTGGCGAGGGCCGCGTCGACCTTCTCCGGCGCGTAGACGTTGCCGTGGGCCAGCCGCCGGCGCAGGGCCTGGGGCGACATGTCGACCAGTTCGAGCTGGTCGGCCCGCCGCACCACCTCGTCCGGCACGGTCTCCCGCTGCCGGACCCCGGTGATCCCCTCGACGACGTCGCCCAGGGACTCCAGGTGCTGGATGTTCACGGCCGATATGACGTCGATGCCGGCCGCCAGCAGCTCCTCGACGTCCTGCCACCGCTTGGCGGTGCGGGAGCCCGGCACATTGGTGTGCGCGAGTTCGTCGACGAGCACCACCTGCGGACGGCGGGCCAGTACGGCGTCCAGGTCCATCTCGGTGAACGCGGCGCCCCGGTGGTCCAGCTCGCGGCGGGGGACGACCTCCAGGCCGTCCACGAGCTCCGCGGTGTGCCGCCGCCCGTGGTCCTCGACGAAGCCGACCACCACGTCCGTGCCGCGCTCCCGCCGCCGGTGCGCCTCGGAGAGCATGGCGTACGTCTTGCCGACCCCGGGCGCCGCTCCGAGGTAGATCCGCAGCCTGCCGCGTCCCATGTGCACCATTCTTGATCCGGCCGGTACCGGGGACCACCCCGGACACGTGTTCCCCTCACCTTGGAGACTACGGCGTGGCCTGCGATTCTCCAGCGATCCGGCCGCTGATCAGGCAGTTTTAGCGGCATTTTGACGGCGGGAACGGCCTGGCCGGGGCACCGCCGGCCGCCCCACGGCCCCGCGTGCCCTCGGCCGCACGGTGGTCTACGGACCTCTCCGGGCCTCTTCGGGTCTTTCCCGGCCTCTTCGGGCCTCTTCGGGCTGACCGGGATCGCCTTGCCGGAAACGCAAAGAACCCCCCGATCCGTAAGGATCGGGGGGTTCTTTGGAATGATTGTTCGGCGGCGTCCTACTCTCCCACAGGGTCCCCCCTGCAGTACCATCGGCGCTGTGAGGCTTAGCTTCCGGGTTCGGAATGTAACCGGGCGTTTCCCTCACGCTATGACCACCGAAACACTATGAAACTTATCAACCGCACCCACGACAGGCCATGTCATGGGGGTCGTTGTTTCAGAACAACACAGTGGACGCGAGCAACTGAGGACAAGCCCTCGGCCTATTAGTACCGGTCAACTCCACCCCTTACGAGGCTTCCATATCCGGCCTATCAACCCAGTCGTCTACTGGGAGCCTTACCCTCTCAAGGAGGTGGGAGTGCTCATCTCGAAGCAGGCTTCCCGCTTAGATGCTTTCAGCGGTTATCCCTCCCGAACGTAGCCAACCAGCCATGCCCTTGGCAGGACAACTGGCACACCAGAGGTTCGTCCGTCCCGGTCCTCTCGTACTAGGGACAGCCCTTCTCAACACTCCTACGCGCACAGCGGATAGGGACCGAACTGTCTCACGACGTTCTAAACCCAGCTCGCGTACCGCTTTAATGGGCGAACAGCCCAACCCTTGGGACCTACTCCAGCCCCAGGATGCGACGAGCCGACATCGAGGTGCCAAACCATCCCGTCGATATGGACTCTTGGGGAAGATCAGCCTGTTATCCCCGGGGTACCTTTTATCCGTTGAGCGACGGCGCTTCCACAAGCCACCGCCGGATCACTAGTCCCGACTTTCGTCCCTGCTCGACCCGTCAGTCTCACAGTCAAGCTCCCTTGTGCACTTACACTCAACACCTGATTGCCAACCAGGCTGAGGGAACCTTTGGGCGCCTCCGTTACTCTTTAGGAGGCAACCGCCCCAGTTAAACTACCCACCAGACACTGTCCCTGATCCGGATCACGGACCCAGGTTAGACATCCAGCACGACCAGAGTGGTATTTCAACGACGACTCCACAACAACTGGCGTTGCTGCTTCAAAGTCTCCCACCTATCCTACACAAGCCGAACCGAACACCAATATCAAGCTATAGTAAAGGTCCCGGGGTCTTTCCGTCCTGCTGCGCGAAACGAGCATCTTTACTCGTAATGCAATTTCACCGGGCCTATGGTTGAGACAGTCGAGAAGTCGTTACGCCATTCGTGCAGGTCGGAACTTACCCGACAAGGAATTTCGCTACCTTAGGATGGTTATAGTTACCACCGCCGTTTACTGGCGCTTAAGTTCTCAGCTTCGCCCGGACGAATCCAAGCTAACCGGTCCCCTTAACGTTCCAGCACCGGGCAGGCGTCAGTCCGTATACATCGCCTTACGGCTTCGCACGGACCTGTGTTTTTAGTAAACAGTCGCTTCTCGCTGGTCTCTGCGGCCACCCCCAGCTCAGAGTGCAAGACTCATCACCAGGAATGGCCCCCCTTCTCCCGAAGTTACGGGGGCATTTTGCCGAGTTCCTTAACCATAGTTCACCCGAACGCCTCGGTATTCTCTACCTGACCACCTGAGTCGGTTTGGGGTACGGGCCGCCATGAAACTCGCTAGAGGCTTTTCTCGACAGCATAGGATCATCCACTTCACCACAATCGGCTCGGCATCAGGTCTCAGCCTTAATGAGTGACGGATTTGCCTATCACTCGGCCTACACCCTTACCCCGGGACAACCACCGCCCGGGCTGGACTACCTTCCTGCGTCACCCCATCGCTCACCTACTACCCTGTTGGGTCACCGGCTCCACCACGTCCCTTTGTCCGAAGACTCCGGGCCGGCTTCACGGGCTTAGCATCAAGAGGTTCGACGTTGGCGCTTCAAAGCGGGTACGGGAATATCAACCCGTTGTCCATCGACTACGCCTGTCGGCCTCGCCTTAGGTCCCGACTTACCCTGGGCAGATCAGCTTGACCCAGGAACCCTTGGTCAATCGGCGCAAGAGTTTCTCACTCTTGTATCGCTACTCATGCCTGCATTCTCACTCGTGTACCGTCCACGACTGGTTTCCACCGCCGCTTCACCCGGCACACGACGCTCCCCTACCCATCACAGCAGGCGTTGGCCCTATATGCTGCAATGACACGACTTCGGTGATGTGCTTGAGCCCCGCTACATTGTCGGCGCGGAATCACTTGACCAGTGAGCTATTACGCACTCTTTCAAGGGTGGCTGCTTCTAAGCCAACCTCCTGGTTGTCTCTGCGACTCCACATCCTTTCCCACTTAGCACACGCTTAGGGACCTTAGTCGGTGTTCTGGGCTGTTTCCCTCTCGACCATGGAGCTTATCCCCCACAGTCTCACTGCCACGCTCTCACTTACCGGCATTCGGAGTTTGGCTAAGGTCAGTAACCCGGTGAGGCCCATCGCCTATCCAGTGCTCTACCTCCGGCAAGAAACACGTGACGCTGCACCTAAATGCATTTCGGGGAGAACCAGCTATCACGGAGTTTGATTGGCCTTTCACCCCTAACCACAGGTCATCCCCCAGGTTTTCAACCCTGGTGGGTTCGGTCCTCCACGAAGTCTTACCTCCGCTTCAACCTGCCCATGGCTAGATCACTCCGCTTCGGGTCTTGGGCATGCAACTGTATCGCCCTATTCGGACTCGCTTTCGCTACGGCTACCCCACACGGGTTAACCTCGCTACACACCGCAAACTCGCAGGCTCATTCTTCAAAAGGCACGCAGTCACGGCCCATCAGCAAGCTGATGAACGACGCTCCCACGGCTTGTAGGCACACGGTTTCAGGTACTATTTCACTCCGCTCCCGCGGTACTTTTCACCATTCCCTCACGGTACTATCCGCTATCGGTCACCAGGGAATATTTAGGCTTAGCGGGTGGTCCCGCCAGATTCACACGGGATTTCTCGGGCCCCGTGCTACTTGGGTGTTCTCCAAACGAGCCGTACAGATTTCGTCTACGGGGGTCTTACCCTCTACGCCGGACCTTTCGCATGTCCTTCGACTACCCATACAGTTTCTGACTCGTCGACCGGCCGGCAGACCGATCAAGAAGAATCCCACGACCCCGCGATGGCAACCCCTGCCGGGTCTCACACCATCGCGGTTTAGCCTCATCCGGTTTCGCTCGCCACTACTCCCGGAATCACGGTTGTTTTCTCTTCCTGCGGGTACTGAGATGTTTCACTTCCCCGCGTTCCCTCCACATACCCTATGTGTTCAGGTATGGGTGACAGCCCATGACGACTGCCGGGTTTCCCCATTCGGAAACCCCCGGATCAAAGCCTGGTTGACGGCTCCCCGGGGACTATCGTGGCCTCCCACGTCCTTCATCGGTTCCTGGTGCCAAGGCATCCACCGTGCGCCCTTAAAAACTTGGCCACAGATGCTCGCGTCCACTGTGCAGTTCTCAAACAACGACCAGTCACCCACCATCGACAACCCATACAGGCTGCCTCAAGTGAGACCGGCATCTCTGAAGCAACGACCATACGGCCGTTCCCTCAGGACCCAACAACGTGCCCGACACACCAACCAGAGAACTGTTTTCCACGCCGAAGCAGTACTGACAGACCCTACCTAGTGTGCCGAATAGTCAACGTTCCACCCATGAGCGACCGTGCAGAACATTCGCCTGCAAGCGGCCATGTGCTCCTTAGAAAGGAGGTGATCCAGCCGCACCTTCCGGTACGGCTACCTTGTTACGACTTCGTCCCAATCGCTGGTCCCACCTTCGACGGCTCCTCCCCTTACGGGTTAGGCCACCGGCTTCGGGTGTTACCGACTTTCGTGACGTGACGGGCGGTGTGTACAAGGCCCGGGAACGTATTCACCGCAGCATGCTGATCTGCGATTACTAGCAACTCCAACTTCATGGGGTCGAGTTGCAGACCCCAATCCGAACTGAGGCCGGCTTTTTGGGATTCGCTCCGCCTCGCGGCATCGCAGCCCTTTGTACCGACCATTGTAGCACGTGTGCAGCCCAAGACATAAGGGGCATGATGATTTGACGTCGTCCCCACCTTCCTCCGAGTTGACCCCGGCAGTCTCCTGTGAGTCCCCATCACCCCGAAAGGCATGCTGGCAACACAGAACAAGGGTTGCGCTCGTTGCGGGACTTAACCCAACATCTCACGACACGAGCTGACGACAACCATGCACCACCTGTATACCGACCACAAGGGGGCGACTATCTCTAGCCGTTTCCGGTATATGTCAAGCCTTGGTAAGGTTCTTCGCGTTGCGTCGAATTAAGCCACATGCTCCGCTGCTTGTGCGGGCCCCCGTCAATTCCTTTGAGTTTTAGCCTTGCGGCCGTACTCCCCAGGCGGGGAACTTAATGCGTTAGCTGCGGCACCGACGACGTGGAATGTCGCCAACACCTAGTTCCCAACGTTTACGGCGTGGACTACCAGGGTATCTAATCCTGTTCGCTCCCCACGCTTTCGCTCCTCAGCGTCAGTAATGGCCCAGAGATCCGCCTTCGCCACCGGTGTTCCTCCTGATATCTGCGCATTTCACCGCTACACCAGGAATTCCGATCTCCCCTACCACACTCTAGCCTGCCCGTATCGAATGCAGACCCGGGGTTAAGCCCCGGGCTTTCACATCCGACGCGACAGGCCGCCTACGAGCTCTTTACGCCCAATAATTCCGGACAACGCTCGCACCCTACGTATTACCGCGGCTGCTGGCACGTAGTTAGCCGGTGCTTCTTCTGCAGGTACCGTCACTTGCGCTTCTTCCCTGCTGAAAGAGGTTTACAACCCGAAGGCCGTCATCCCTCACGCGGCGTCGCTGCATCAGGCTTTCGCCCATTGTGCAATATTCCCCACTGCTGCCTCCCGTAGGAGTCTGGGCCGTGTCTCAGTCCCAGTGTGGCCGGTCGCCCTCTCAGGCCGGCTACCCGTCGTCGCCTTGGTAGGCCATTACCCCACCAACAAGCTGATAGGCCGCGGGCTCATCCTGCACCGCCGGAGCTTTACACCCACCCCCATGCGGAGGAAGGTCATATCCGGTATTAGACCCCGTTTCCAGGGCTTGTCCCAGAGTGCAGGGCAGATTGCCCACGTGTTACTCACCCGTTCGCCACTGATCCACCCCGAAGGGCTTCACCGTTCGACTTGCATGTGTTAAGCACGCCGCCAGCGTTCGTCCTGAGCCAGGATCAAACTCTCCGTGAATGTCTGCCCGTAATCGAGCCGCACTCGCGTCGAGCGGCACGGCAACCACCGGAATAGGGCGGCCCCGCGCACTGCGTCCTCGCTAGTGTTTACTTCATAAAGGAATCTCCAACCCCGATCACAAGGATCAAGGCCGGGGATGTCAACATATCTGGCGTTGACTTTTGGCACGCTGTTGAGTTCTCAAGGAACGGACACTTCCTTCGGACCGCCTTCCAGCGGGCCCTCCGGGCGCTTCGTTCTTTCGTGTTTCCAGCTTACCAGATGTTTTCCGCTCCGTTTTCCGGAGTTTCATTTACCTGATCGGCTTTTGCCTTTCGGCGCTCCCGAACTCTAGCAGAGTTTCTCGGGCCGTTTTTCGCCTGTTGTTCTCGAATTTCGTTCGAGAACTTCCGGCAGGCCGTCCCGTGGGGCAACCCGGAGAACACTACGCACCGGGTTGCCCCACGTCAAACTGGCCGTGGGGAGGCTCAGACCTCGACGACGACCGGCAGGATCATCGGCCGGCGGCGGTAGTTGTCCGCCACCCACTTGCCCATGGTCCGGCGCACGAGCTGCTGGACCTGGCGGATCTCCAGGACGCCGTCGCCCGCCGAGCGGTCCAGTGCCTCCTGGAGCTTGGCCGTCACCGGGGCGAACGCCTTGTCGTCGATGCCGGAACCGCGGGCCTGGATGGTCGGACCGCCCACGATCTTCCCGTTGGTGGAGTCGACCACCACGAAGACCGAGATGAAGCCCTCCTCGCCGAGGATCCGGCGGTCCTTCAGGGACGCCTCGGTGATGTCGCCGACGGACGAACCGTCGACGTAGACGTAGCCGGCCTGCACCTTGCCCACGATGCGGGCGACGCCGTTCTCCAGGTCGACGCAGACGCCGTCCTCCGCGATGACCGTGCGGTGCTTCGGGATGCCCGTCGCGATGCCCAGGTCGGCGGCGGCGCGCAGGTGGCGCCATTCGCCGTGCACCGGCATCAGGTTGCGCGGCTTGCAGATGTTGAAGAAGTACAGCAGCTCGCCGGCCGAGGCGTGGCCCGAGACGTGCACCTTGGCGTTGCCCTTGTGCACGACCTTGGCGCCCCAGCGGGTCAGGCCGTTGATCACCCGGTACACGGCGTTCTCGTTGCCGGGGATCAGCGACGAGGCCAGGATGACGGTGTCGCCCTCGACGATGCGGATCTGGTGGTCGCGGTTGGCCATCCGGGACAGCGCCGCCATCGGCTCGCCCTGCGAACCGGTGCAGATCAGCACGACCTCCTTGTCCGGGAGGTCGTCCAGCTGCTTGACGTCGACGACCAGGTTGCCGGGGACCTTCAGGTAGCCGAGGTCGCGGGCGATGCCCATGTTGCGGACCATCGAGCGGCCGACGAAGGCGACCTTGCGCTTGTACTCGTGCGCGGCGTCCAGCACCTGCTGGATGCGGTGCACGTGGCTGGCGAAGGAGGCGACGATGATGCGCTTGTCGGCGTTGGCGAAGACGTTCCGCAGCGCGGCCGAGATGTCCCGCTCGTGCGGGATGAAGCCGGGGACCTCGGCGTTGGTGGAGTCCACCAGCAGCAGGTCCATGCCCTCCTCGGCCAGCTTGGCGAAAGCCGGGAGGTCGGTGAGGCGGCCGTCGAGCGGCAGCTGGTCCATCTTGAAGTCACCGGTGGCGACCACCATGCCGGCGGGCGTGCGCACGGCGACGGCCAGCGCGTCCGGGATGGAGTGGTTGACCGCGATGAACTGGCAGTCGAAGGGGCCGATCCGCTCGCGGTCGCCCTCCTTCACCTCCAGCACGTACGGGTGGATGCGGTGCTCGGCGAGCTTGGCCTCGATCAGCGCCAGGGTGAGCTTCGACCCGATCAGCGGGATGTCCGGGTTCTCCCGGAGCAGGAACGGGACGGCACCGATGTGGTCCTCGTGCCCGTGGGTCAGCACGATGCCGTCGATCTTGTCGAGCCGGCCCCGGATGTAGCTGAAGTCCGGGAGGATCAGGTCGACGCCGGGCTGCTCGTCCTCGGGGAAGAGGACCCCGCAGTCGACGATGAGAATGCGGTCCCCGAATTCGAGGACCGTCATGTTGCGGCCGATCTCGCCGAGGCCGCCGAGCGGAGTGATGCGCAGGGCGCCCTCCTTGAGGGCCGGGGGCGCGCCGAGTTCGGGATGCGGGTGGCTCAAAAGACTCTCCTCACGACGCACGCCATATGCCTGGGGTCCTCCCCGAGAGACATATGGCGTGCGTACTCAGTGTCGGTTTCCTACTGGGTAAGTACTCTCACGCCTTCGTTCCGGTCCAGCGGCGGCCCTCCTGGGAGGTCCGGCGAGCCGGGGCGCGCACGTCTTGTCTGTTACAGGTGTACCCCGCCGGCGGCGAGATCCTTCTTCAATTGCGCGATCTCCTCGGAAGTCGCGCCGACCAGTGGCAGCCGGAGCGGGCCGGCGGGCCGGCCCTGCAGCTCCAGGGCCGCCTTGGTGAGGATGACACCCTGCGTGCGGAACATACCGCTGAAGACCGGCAGCAGGCTCTGGTGGATCGCCGTGGCCTTGGCCACATCCCCGCCCAGGTAGGCGTCGAGCATGCTGCGCAGCTCCGCGGCGACCACGTGCCCGACCACGCTGACCACACCGACGGCGCCGACCGAGAGCAGCGGCAGGTTGAGGATGTCGTCGCCGGAGTACCACGCCAGGTCGGAGCGGGCGATGGCCCAGGCGGCGGCGCCGAGGTCGCCCTTGGCGTCCTTGTTGGCGACGATCCGCGGGTGCTCGCCGAGCCGGACCAGCGTCTCGTGGCTCAGCGCGACACCGCTGCGGCCGGGAATGTCGTAGAGCATGACCGGCAGGCCGGTGGCGTCCGCGATGTGCGTGGTGTGCCGGTACAGGCCCTCCTGCGGGGGCTTGCTGTAGTACGGCGTGACGACCAGCAGGCCGTGGGCCCCGGCCGCCTCGGCCTGGCGGGCGAGGTCGGCGCTGTGGTGCGTGTCGTTGGTGCCGACACCGGCCACCACGTGGGCGCGGTCCCCCACCGCTTCCACGACGGCGCGGACCAGCCGGGCCTTCTCGGCGTCGCTGGTGGTCGGGGACTCACCGGTGGTGCCGTTGAGGACGAGGCCGTCGTTGCCTGCGTCGACGAGGTGTGCGGCGAGGCGCTGGGCGCCGTCGAGGTCGAGCCCGCCGTCAGCGGTGAACGGGGTCACCATCGCGGTCAGGACCCGGCCGAACGGCGTCTGGGGGGTGGAGGTCGGAGCCATGCGTCCAAAACTACTCGTAGGCGGTGGGGCGGTACCCAGGCCGGTCCAGGGTTCGGACAGGTGTGGCGCGCGGAGCGGCACAAAGATGGGATTCCGGTGCTGCATGCTCGGGGGTTCACGCAGCACCGGAATCCGTGTCACGAGCGTAGGGAGCGGCTAGAAAAGCCGCAATCCAGACATGCCAGGCAAGCCGCCCATATGCCTGTCACCCCAGCTCAGGGGGCGACCCGGCCGTGCTTCTCGAAGGCCGCATGGGTGAGCGGCATGAGCCGGGCCCACTGCTCCTCCATCTGCTCGGCGACCATCTCGATCTCGCGCTGCGGGAACGACGGCACCGCGGCGTTCTCCTTCTTGGTCCGCAGCGACAGGAAGTGCATCAGCGAGCGGGCGTTGCAGGTCGCGTACATCGAGGAGAACAGGCCGACCGGCAGCACGGCCCGGGCCACCTCGCGGGCGACACCGGCCGCCAGCATCTCCTGGTACGCCCGGTAGGCCCCCTGGTAGGCGGCCTCCATCTGCTCGGCGACCACGTCGAACTGCTTCGGCGTGCCCTCGACGAACTCGTAGCGCCCCGGGCGGCCCTGCTGGACGAGCTTGCGCTCCTCACCGGGCACGTAGAACACCGGCTGCAGCTCGCGGTAGCGGCCGGACTCCTCGTTGTACGACCAGCCGCTGCGGTGGCGGTGGAACTCCCGGAAGACGAAGATCGGCGCACTGATGAAGAAGGTCATCGAGTTGTGCTCGAACGGCGTACCGTGCCGGTCCCGCATCAGGTAGTTGATCAGACCGGTGGACTTCTCCGGGTCCTGCTGCAACGCCTCCAGGGACTGCTCCCCGGCCGTCGAGACCCGGGCCGCCCAGATGACGTCCGAGTCGGCGGCGGAGCTGCGGACCAGCTCCACGGTGACATCGCTGCGGAACCTGGGGGCGGTGGGTTCGTCGGTCACGCGGTACTCCTTGCGGGTTCGTTGGTGCGGTGCAGCCGGATCGCGTGCTGCATGGTCTTACGGGCGCGCGGGGTGTCGCCGGCGTCGGCGTACGCCACCGCGAGGCGGAAGAAGACCCGCCAGTCGCCGGGCGAGGCCTCCGCCTCGGCCTTGCGGCGGGCGAACACCGCGTCGGCCGAGTCCCGGTCGATCCGGCCGCCGGCGGTGCGCTTCAGCTCGTCCACCGGCAGGCCGCCCTCGGCCTCCAGCTCGCGGGCGAGCCGCTCGCTGGCCCGGCCGAAGCGGACGGTCTGGCGCAGGAACCAGACCCCGATCGGCGGGACGACGAAGGCGCACAGGCCCAGGCCGATGCCGAGCGGCTTGCCGGTGGCGATCAGCTGGACGCCCTCGCCGACGCAGACCAGGGCCACCAGCAGCAGCACGCCGGAGAGGACGAAGAAACCGGTACGGGAGGTCACCGGTCGCTCACAGGTCCAGGAAGTTCTCAAGGCCCACGGTGAGACCGTGGTTCTCGACGACCTTGCGCACCCCGAGCAGGATGCCCGGCATGAAGCTGCTGTGGTGCAGCGAGTCGTGCCGGATGGTGAGGGTCTCGCCGGTGTCGCCGAACATCACCTGCTGGTGCGCCAGCAGGCCGCGCAGCCGGACGGCGTGCACCGGGATCCCGTCCACGTCCGCGCCGCGGGCACCGGGCAGGCTGTGCGTGGTCGGGTCCTGCTGCGGCGGGCGGCCGGCCTCGGCGCGGGCCGCGGCGATCAGCTGCGCGGTCCGGGTGGCCGTACCGCTCGGCGCGTCGGCCTTGCGGTCGTGGTGCAGCTCGACGACCTCGACCGACTCGAAGTACCTGGCGGCGGTCTGGGCGAACTTCATGCCCAGCACCGCGCCCAGCGAGAAGTTCGGCGCGACCAGCACACCGAGCGGCCGCGGCTCGCCGCCCGGCATCAGCCAGCCCTCCAGCTCGCCCAGCCGCGCGTCGTCCCAGCCGGTGGTCCCGGTGACGACGTGGATGCCGTGGTGGACGCAGTAGTCGAGGTTGGCCATCACCGAGTCGGGGTGGGTCAGCTCGACAGCGACCTGGGCCCCGGCCCGGGTCAGCTCGTCGAGGTCCGATCCCCGGCCCAGGGCGGCGACCAGCTCCAGGTCGGGGGCGGCCTCGACGGCCTTGACCGCCTCGGAGCCGATCCGGCCCTTGGCGCCGATCACGGCGACACGCAGCGTCATGGTGAGAAGTCCCTTCAGACCAGCAGGTCGGCGAGCCGGGCGGCCCGCTTGTCGTTGATCGGACCGATCAGCGCCAGCGAGGGCCGGTGCGCGCCCAGCACGTCACGGGCCACCGCGTGGACGTCGTCCAGGGTCACGGCCGCGATCCTCGCCAGCATGTCGTCCACCGAGAGGTGGTGGCCGTAGCTCAGCTCGGCCTTGCCGATCCGGTTCATCAGGGAGCCGGTGTCCTCCATGCCGAGCACGGTGGAGCCGGAGATCTGGCCGATCGCCCGGCGCAGCTCCTCCTCGGTGATGCCGTCGGCGACCACCTTGGCGAGCTCCTCGCGGCAGATCCGCAGCACCTCCTCGACGCGCTTGGGCTGGCAGCCGGCGTAGATGCCGAACAGGCCGCTGTCCGCGTAGGAGGACGAGTACGAGTACACCGAGTACGCCAGGCCGCGCTTCTCCCGGACCTCCTGGAACAGCCGCGAGCTCATCCCGCCGCCGAGTGCCGCGTTCAGCACGCCCATCGCCCAGCGGCGCTCGTCGTGGCGCGGCACCCCGGGCACGCCGAGCACCAGGTGGGCCTGCTCGGTGGAGCGGTTGAGCACCTCGACCTTGCCGGCGGTGCGCACGGCCTTGACGCCGCGGCGGGCCTCGGCGGGCTCGGCCCCGGAGCGCGCCAGCAGCGCCGCGAAGGCCTTCTCGACCTGGCGGACCACCTTGCGGTGGTCGAGATTGCCGGCCGCGGCGACGACCAGGTGCTCGGGCTTGTAGCGGCGGTGGAAGAACCCGGCGATCTGGTCGCGGGTGAGCCCGTTGACCGTCTCCTGGGTGCCGAGGATCGGGCGGCCGAGCGGGCCGCTGCCGAAGATCACCTTGGCGAAGAGGTCGTGCACCACGTCACCCGGGTCGTCCTCCGCCATCGCCATCTCCTCCAGGATGACGCCGCGCTCGGCCTCGACGTCCTCCGGGCGGATCAGCGAGCCGGTGAGCATGTCGCACACCACGTCGATGGCGAGCGGCAGGTCGGTGTCGAGCACCCTGGCGTAGTAGCAGGTGTTCTCCTTGGCGGTGAAGGCGTTCATCTCACCGCCGACCGCGTCCAGGGCGGCCGAGATGTCCAGCGCGCTGCGCCGCTCGGTGCCCTTGAAGAGCAGGTGCTCCAGGTAGTGCGTGGCTCCGTTGAGCTGGGGGGTCTCGTCCCGCGAACCGACTCCGACCCAGATGCCGAAGGTCGCGGAGCGCACCGTCGGCAGGGTCTCGGTGACGACCCGCAGGCCGCCGGGGAGGACGGTGCGGCGCACCGTGCCGGCGCCGTCCACGCCCTTGAGCAGGGTCCGGGTGGTGCCGGGGCGCTGCTTCGCCGCCGAGGCCTGGGCCACGGGGTGTACCTCCGTAGAAAGCATGTGCAACAACAGGGTGCGGCCCGCACGCCGACGGGGCGTGCGGGCCGCGGCCGCTTCTATCGAACCGGGGGGCTAGCGGCGCTTCACTCGGAAGCGGCCTCGCCACCCTCTTCGCCCTCGACGACCGGGATCAGCGAGAGCTTGCCGCGCGGGTCGATCTCGGCGATCTCGACCTGGACCTTGGCGCCGACGGCGAGCACGTCCTCGACGTTCTCCACGCGCTTGCCACCGGCCAGCTTGCGGATCTGCGAGATGTGCAGCAGGCCGTCCTTGCCCGGCATGAGCGAAACGAACGCGCCGAACGTCGTGGTCTTCACCACGGTGCCCAGGTAGCGCTCCCCGACCTCCGGCATGGTCGGGTTGGCGATCTGGTTGATCGTCGTACGGGCAGCCTCCGCCGAGGGACCGTCGACCGCACCGATGTAGATGGTGCCGTCGTCCTCGATGGTGATGTCCGCGCCGGTGTCCTCCTGGATCTGGTTGATCATCTTGCCCTTGGGGCCGATGACCTCACCGATCTTGTCCACCGGGATCTTGATGGTGATGATGCGCGGCGCGTTCGGCGACATCTCGTCGGGCGCGTCGATGGCCTCGTTCATCACGTCGAGGATGTGCAGGCGGGCGTCCTTGGCCTGCTTCAGCGCGGCGGCCAGCACGGAGGCCGGGATGCCGTTCAGCTTGGTGTCCAGCTGCAGCGCGGTGATGAAGTTGCGGGTACCGGCGACCTTGAAGTCCATGTCGCCGTACGCGTCCTCGGCGCCCAGGATGTCGGTCAGCGCGACGTAGTGCGTCTCGCCGTCGATCTCCTGCGAGATGAGGCCCATGGCGATACCGGCGACGGCGGCCTTCAGCGGCACACCGGCGTTCAGCAGCGACATGGTGGAGGCGCAGACCGAGCCCATCGAGGTGGAGCCGTTGGAGCTCAGCGCCTCGGAGACCTGGCGGATCGCGTAGGGGAACTCCTCGCGGGTCGGCAGCACGGGCAGGATCGCCCGCTCCGCCAGCGCGCCGTGGCCGATCTCGCGGCGCTTGGGCGAGCCCACGCGGCCGGTCTCACCGACCGAGTACGGCGGGAAGTTGTAGTTGTGCATGTAGCGGCGACGCGTCTCCGGGGAGAGCGTGTCCAGCTGCTGCTCCATGCGCAGCATGTTCAGCGTGGTGACACCCAGGATCTGGGTCTCGCCGCGCTCGAACAGGGCCGAGCCGTGGACGCGCGGGATGGCCTCGACCTCGGCGGCCAGGGTGCGGATGTCGGTGACACCGCGGCCGTCGATGCGGACCTTGTCCTTGATGACGCGCTCGCGCACGACCTTCTTGGTCAGCGCGTTGTACGCGGCGCTGATCTCCTTCTCGCGACCCTCGAACTCCGGCAGGAGCTTCTCGGCGGCGATCGCCTTGACGCGGTCCAGCTCGTTGTTGCGCTCCTGCTTGCCCGGGATGGTGAGCGCCTGGGCCAGCTCGTCCTTGACCGCGGCGGTCAGGGCGGCGAGCACGTCGTCCTGGTAGTCCAGGAAGACCGGGAACTCGCCGGTGGGCTTGGCGGCCTGGGCGGCCAGCTGGGACTGCGCGGCGCAGAGCACCTTGATGAACGGCTTCGCGGCGTCCAGACCGGCGGCGACGACGTCCTCGGTCGGCGCCTCGGCGCCGCCCTCGACCAGCTTGATGGTCTTGTCGGTGGCCTCGGCCTCGACCATCATGATCGCGACGTCACCGTCGGGCAGGACGCGGCCGGCGACGACCATGTCGAAGACGGCCGACTCCAGCTCGGAGTGGGTCGGGAAGGCCACCCACTGGCCCTTGATCAGCGCGACGCGGACGCCGCCGATCGGGCCGGAGAACGGCAGGCCCGCCAGCTGGGTGGACGCGGAGGCGGCGTTGATGGCCACCACGTCGTACAGGTGGTCGGGGTTGAGCGCCATCACGGTGACGACGACCTGGATCTCGTTGCGCAGGCCCTTGACGAAGGACGGGCGCAGCGGGCGGTCGATCAGGCGGCAGGTGAGGATCGCGTCCTCGGAGGGCCGGCCCTCGCGACGGAAGAACGAGCCGGGGATGCGCCCGGCGGCGTACATCCGCTCCTCGACGTCCACGGTCAGCGGGAAGAAGTCGAAGTGCTCCTTCGGCTGCTTGGAGGCGCTGGTGGCCGACAGCACCATGGTGTCGTCGTCCAGGTAGGCCACGGCGGAGCCGGCGGCCTGACGGGCCAGGCGGCCCGTCTCGAAGCGGATGGTACGGGTGCCGAAGGAACCGTTGTCGATCACGGCTTCGGCGTAGAACACGTTCTCTTCCACCTGGAAGATCTCCTCTTTCGTACGTCTCCGGGAGAGCGCCCCCGCGCATCGCTGCCGGTGGCCCGGGGCCCTCGTGCGCTCTTGCGCAGAGGAAGGCAGTCGGGCCGGTCTTCGATCGAAGCCTCCGGTGGGCCCCGCTCGGTCTGCGGGGCTTCCGGCGGCCACTACCGAGGACCGGCGCCTCTCGGCTGCCGGGCCGGGGCGGGCGGTCCGCGTCTGGACGCTCTCTCGGATGCGGGCGGCTTCCGTTTGAAGCCTTCGTCCCGCGGGGGGTCGGGGTCTTTCGCCCGGGTGGCGCGGTGTCGCGCCATCACCCGGCATGCCCACAACCCTACGGTGCAATCCTCGGCCACCAGGGGAGGTGCGCGCGAGTTGTTATGCGGTGCCGGGTCGCGGGTCGGCGACCGCGGCATACGCGCGAGGGGCGGCTCCCCGGTGTGGGGAGCCGCCCCGAGCGGCGGTCTTAGCGGGCGCCACCGGCGGCACCGCGGCGGATGCCCAGGCGGTCGACGAGCGTACGGAAGCGCTCGATGTCCTTCTTGGCCAGGTACTGCAGCAGGCGGCGGCGCTGGCCGACCAGGATCAGCAGGCCACGACGCGAGTGGTGGTCGTGCTTGTGGGCCTTGAGGTGCTCGGTCAGGTCCGAGATGCGGCGCGAGAGCATGGCGACCTGGACCTCGGGGGAGCCGGTGTCGCCCTCCTTCTGGCCGAACTCGGCGAAGATCTGCTTCTTGACGTCAGAGGCGAGAGCCACTGCAACTCCTTTGAGGTGGTACCGAGCGGGCCTGGTCTACGGCACAGGACTCTGCGAGAACTCGGTGTCGTGACTGAGTGCGGCCGGCGGTCGGCGACCCGCGAGGGGCGGACACCCTGCTGCACTCGAAGGGCAAGCGTACCAGTGTGCCCGGTGCGACCGGTCAGCCGGTGGCACCGCGGACCAGGCCGTAGACCTCCAGCACGCCCAGCGCCAGCGGGACGAGGGCGATCAGGGTGAGGCTGTCGACCAGGTCCAGGATGCGCCCCCAGAACGGCGAGACGCCGAGTCGGGGCACCACCAGGGCGATCGCGGTGAGCACCGCGGCGCCGAAGGCGATCGAGGTGGCCAGCCAGATGGTGCGCAGGTCCACGTCGGTGGAGCTGGCGGCCTTCAGGATGAACAGCGGGGTGTGCAGCGAGAGGCCGACGATCAGCAGCGACAGGCCGAACAGGCCGGCGATGGTGAGGCTGAAGACCTGCGCGGTGTAGCGGAACAGCCGGGCGCGCAGCATGGTGGCGATGCCGAGGGTGAGGGCGAGCAGCTCCGGGAAGAGCTCGTCGGTGAAGCCGAGGACGGCGCAGGTGCCGACGATCACCGCGGCGCAGCCGCCGACCAGGCCGACCAGCACCTCGTGGCCGCGGCGGGCCTGGTGGGCGATGCGCTCGTACTGGACGGCCTCGGCGCGGCCGGCCTCCTCGTCGTAGTCCCGGCTGCGGGTCCGGGTCTGGCCGGGGGCGCTGAAGCCGACGGGCAGCCGGGCGAACCGGGCGGAGAGGCCGGGCAGGAAGCCGATCACGGCGACGGCGGCGACGCCGGTGACCGCGGCGATGTGGTTGGCCGGGGTCGACGGCAGCAGGACGGCCGCGAAGGTGGCCAGCGCGCCGGCGGCGGACACGAAGGCGGCGGCCACGAACAGCGAGTCCTTCTCCGGCAGCAGGCCGACCAGCAGGACGGCCACCACCAGGACGGCGACGCAGCCGGTGAGGAACTGGAGCCGGCCCGGGCCGTCCCACGGGTGGGCGACCGCGATGAGGCCGCTGCCGCCGATCAGGGCGTGCGGCAGCGCGCCGAGGCCGAGCGCGAGCGCGGCCCAGGCGTCCTGGTACACCCGGGCGCGGACGCCGGCCAGGGCGGTGAGCACGACGGCGATGACGCCGGACAGGACGCCGGGCAGGCCGTGCATGTCGTGGCGCAGGTCGGAGAACCAGAGCGCGAAGCCGAGCAGGGTGAGCAGCACGCCGGCGCCGATCAGGCCGAAGGCCCGCATCAACTCGGGGCTCCAGAACCGGCGGTCGGCCTCGACGGCGGTGGCGATGGCGTCGGCGACGTCGTCGTAGACGGCCGGCGGCAGCGACTCGGCGAACGGGCGCAGGCTGAGCAGGTCGCCGTCGCGGACCTGCTGCGCGGCGAGCGGCAGACCGCTGTCCAGCACGGTGCCGTCGCGGCGGACCAGGTGGAAGCCGGTCGGGGCGCCGTCGGGCTGGGTCTGCCCGGAGAGCCGCAGCACCTCGGGGTAGACGTCGGCGAGCGGGACGTCCTCGGGCAGGGCGACGTCGATCCGGCTGTCCGGGGCGACGACGGTGACGCGGCAGAAGCCGGTCGCGGCGGAGGTGCTCATGCCCCCACCTCGCGGACGCTCGACGCGTGCCGGGAACGGCGCGCTTCCCTGACGAGTGGCTCGTTCCGCTCGCTCACTGCGCACCCCTCGATCGCTCGACGCACTGGGCGCTCCCCCTTGTTGACGGTGCCGCTGTACCGGCGGCGGTTCCTGCTGGCTGCTGGCGCGGGCCGGTCGGGGCTGGAACTGACTCGATCCGGCCATGAGTTGGCGCGGCGTTACCCTACCCGTTCCGTTCCCGCCCACCGGCGCGCAGGGGCCGGTGGAACGGCGGCCGGCGGGGCCCCGGGCACCACGGGGCCGCCCTGGCTGATCCGCCGGAAAGCGCCCCAGTAGGATCGGCCCCTGCGCAAGGCGACGGGGGCAGGGGCCGCGCTCCTCCCCGGGTGCCTGCGGTCGGCGGAGCGGGGGCGGCGTCACACGGGGCGCCCTCACCCGTACGTATCCAGTTTGCGTGAGGGCTGATGCCGAAGTGAACGATCAGACCGTTCGAAACCGCGGGGTGGGGTGCGTATGAGCGTGATCACGGTCAAGCGCCCCGCGCGGGCCTATCCCCCGGCGGTGCCGGACGAACCGGTGGAGTTGGTCACCCCGCCCGAGCTGCCCCGGTCGGGCGGCGAGGACTGGATGATGAGCCTGCTGCCGATGCTCGGCATGGGCGGGTCGGCGGTGTTCTTCTTCTCGCCCGGCGCACAGGCCCCGATGAAGATCATGGGCGGCCTGATGGTCGTCTCGACCGTCGGCATGGCGCTGGCGCAGATCGTGCGGGCGCGCAAGGGCGGTTCCACCGCCACCGCCGACGAGCGGCGCGACTACCTGAAGTACCTGCAGCAGATGCGCCGCCAGGTCCGCCGCACGGCGGAGCGCCAGCGCGGCGCGCAGCTGTTCCTGAACCCGGAGCCGGACCAGCTCTGGTCGATCGTCGCGGACGGCCGCCGGCTCTGGGAACGCCGCACCGGGGACGCCGACTTCGCCCAGATCCGGGTCGGCCGGGGGCCGGTCCAGCTGTCGACCCCGCTGGTGGCGCCGCAGACCGCGCCGATGGAGGAGCTGGAGCCGCTCGCCGCGGCCGCCATGCACACCTTCCTCAAGGCCCACGGCACGCTGCAGGACCTGCCGTTGGCGGTCTCGCTGCGCGCCTTCTACCACATCACGGTGTGCGGCGACCCGGACACCGTGTACGGCAACGTCCGGGCGATGATCGCCCAGTTGACGACGCTGCACTCGCCGGACGACCTGCTGGTGACGGTGGCCGCGGCGCCGGGCGCGGTGGAGGAGTGGGAGTGGACCAAGTGGCTCCCGCACAACCAGCACCGCAAGGACAGCGACGGCGCGGGTTCGCGCCGGCTGATCGCCACCGGCCTCGGTGAGCTGGAGTACCTGCTCCAGGACGAACTGGCGGGGCGCCAGCGCTTCGTGCGCGACGCGGCGCCGTCCTCGGACCAGCCGCACATCATCGTCGTGATGGACGGCGCGTCCGTCCCGCACGACTCGCTGCTGGCCGGCGCCGAGGGCGTGCACGGGGTGACCATCGTCGAGGTGGTCCCGGGCGACCTGGACGAGCCGACCGGCCACCTGATCGTGACGGTGACCCCGGACGAGCTGGTGCTGCGTTCGGCCTCCGGCGCGACGTACTCCGGCACCCCGGACACGCTCTCCACCTGGCAGTCCGAGGCCCTGGCCCGGCAGCTGGCGCCGTACCGGATCTCGGCCGGCGGCGACGACGAACCGCTGCTGTCCAACCTGGACTTCACCGAGCTGATGAACTCGGGCGACCCGGGCTCGTTCGACGTGACGCGCAGCTGGCGGACGCGGGCGCAGCACGAGAAGCTGCGGGTGCCGATCGGCGTCGGGGCCGGCGGCGAGCACGTCTACCTGGACATCAAGGAGGCGGCGCTCGAAGGCATGGGCCCGCACGGCCTCTGCGTCGGCGCGACCGGCTCCGGCAAGTCGGAGCTGCTGCGCACCCTGGTGCTGGGCCTGGCGATGACGCACTCCTCGGAGACGCTGAACTTCGTCCTCGCGGACTTCAAGGGCGGCGCGACCTTCGCCGGGATGGCGGACATGCCGCACACCTCGGCGGTGATCACCAACCTGGAGGGCGAGCTCACCCTGGTCGACCGCATGCGCGACGCGATCGAGGGCGAGATGAACCGCCGGCAGGAGCTGCTGCGCTCGGCCGGCAACTACGCCAACCTCAACGAGTACGAGCGGGCGCGCGCGGCTGGTGCGGCGCTGGACCCGCTGCCCTCGCTGGTGCTGATCATCGACGAGTTCTCCGAGCTGCTCACCGCGAAGCCGGACTTCATCGACATGTTCATCCAGATCGGCAGGATCGGCCGTTCGCTGGGCGTGCACCTGCTGCTGGCCTCGCAGCGCCTGGAGGAGGGCAAGCTGCGCGGTCTGGACACCTACCTGTCGTACCGGATCGGTCTGCGCACCTTCTCGGCGGCCGAGTCGCGGGCGGCCATCGGTGTGCCGGACGCGTACCACCTGCCGCCGGTGCCGGGTGTCGGCTACCTGAAGTTCGGCACCGACGTGATGGACCGGTTCAAGGCCGCGTACGTCTCGGGGCCCTACCGGGCGCCGGGGCAGCAGCGGTCGACCGGCGGGCGGCTGGTGACGGCGCAGCCGGTGCTGTTCACCGCGGCCGAGGTGCCGGTGCTGGAGCCGCCGGTGCAGGAGGTGGAGCCGGAGGTCGTGGAGCAGGACGACGCGCTGGTCGACACCGTGCTGGACGTCTTCGTGCAGCGGATGGCGGGGCAGGGCCCGGCCGCGCACCAGGTGTGGCTGCCGCCGCTGGACGAGGCGCCCAGCGTCGACCAGTTGCTGCCGCCGCTGCAGGCGACCGCGGAGCGCGGTCTCACCTCGCCGGGCTTCGGCGCGCTGGGCCGGCTCAACGTGCCGGTCGGCATCGTGGACCGGCCGCGCGAGCAGCGCCGCGACGTGCTGCACCAGGACTACTCGGGTGCGGCCGGTCACGGTCTGATCGTGGGCGGCCCGCGGTCCGGCAAGTCGACGCTGGTGCGCACCACGGTGGCCGGGTTCGCGCTCACCCACACGCCGCTGGAGGCGCAGTTCTACCTGCTGGACTTCGGTGGCGGCGGCTTCCAGTCGCTGCAGGGCCTGCCGCACGTCGGCGGGGTGGCCGGCCGTCTGGACGCCGAGAAGGTGCGCCGGATGATCAGCGAGGTGCACGGGGTGCTGAACCGGCGCGAGGAGCTGTTCCGGGCGACCGGGATCGACTCGATCGCGACCTACCGGGCCCGGCGGGCCAGCGGTCAGCTGCCGGACGAGCAGTTCGGCGACGTCTTCCTGATGATCGACGGCTGGAACACCTTCAAGCAGGAGTTCGAGATGCTGGAGCCGGTGATCGGGGACGTCGCCCAGCGCGGTCTCGGGTACGGCGTCCACCTGATCATCACGGCGGCCCGCTACGCGGAGGTCCGCCCGGCGCTGAAGGACCTGCTGCAGAACCGGACCGAGCTCAAGCTCGGTGACGCGATGGAGTCCGAGGTGGACCGCCGGGTGGCGCAGAACATCCCGGCCCTGCCGGGGCGCGGCGTCACCTCCGGCAAGCTGCACTTCCTCTCCGGCCTGCCCCGGCTGGACGGCTCGTCCTCGGTGGACGACCTCCAGGACGGGGTGACCGCGCTGGTCGCCGCCGTGGACGCGGCCTGGACGGGCCCGCGCGCGCCGCAGGTCCGGATGCTGCCGGCGGTGCTGGACGGCCACTCGCTGCCGAAGGGCTTCGAGTACCCGGAGCGCGGGGTCGCCTTCGGCGTGGACGAGGTCGAGCTGGCGCCGGCGTTCGTCAACTTCGAGACGGACCCGCTGTTCATCGTCTTCGGCGACACCGAGTCCGGTAAGTCGGCGACGCTGCGGATGCTGATCAAGCAGATCACCGAGCGGTACACCCCGGACCAGGCCGGCATCGTGGTCGGCGACTACCGGCGCGCGCTGCTCGGCGCGGTGCCGCAGGAGTACCTGGTCGAGTACGCGGCCGCGCAGCCGGCCATGACCAGCATCGTGGAGATGCTGCGCGGGGCCTGCTCGCGCCGGCTCCCCGGTCCGGACGTGACCGCCGACCAGCTGCGCAACCGCAGCTGGTACAGCGGCAAGGACATGTTCGTGATCGTGGACGACTACGAGCTGGTGGCGACCGGTTCGGGGAACCCGCTGGCGCCGCTGGCCGAGTTCCTGCCGTTCGCCCGGGACATCGGCCTGCGCATGATCATCGCGCGGAGCGCGGGCGGCGCCGGGCGTTCGCTCTACGAGCCGGTGATGCAGCGGATGCGGGAGCTGGGCGGCCAGGGCGTGATCCTCTCCGGCAACAAGGACGAGGGCGCGCTGCTGGGCACGGTCAAGCCGCAGCCGCTGCCGCCGGGCCGGGGCGTGTTCGTCTCGCGCCGGATCACCAGCGGGCAGATGGTGCAGACGGGCTGGTTGCCGTCGGCGTAGCGGGAGCGGCCGCCCCCGGTGGCGGTGACGGAAAGTGAGGGAAGGGGTCGGGTTCCGAGGAGCCCGGCCCCTTCCGCGTCCACGTGCTGAAACGTTATGGAGATCTTTCCGGCCCTGGGCTGCGGTTCCCGCACCCCGGGCGGGCGGTGACCGGCGCCGGGAAGCCGCCTGGGCGACCTTCTCCGAGCCGGGCATCAGCCTTGGAATGAGCGCGCGCAATGCTCTGTTCACCTTGGATTCAAGCGCGATGTGGCAGAGGTAACAAGTCGGACATGCGTGACAATCACCGTCGGTGATCATCGGATCGCATGTTTATGCCCACCTTCGCAACGGATTCCGAAGCATTTCCGGCATTGACGCGGTCATTACGGCCAAGGTTCCATGACGGCCCGGGAGCGAAGGACCAGAACCCCACAGCAGCAAGCCAGCGGAGGCGATACCGCTCCCTCTCCAGGACCGCACAGAGCCGATCGGAAGCCACATGACCGACACGCTTCGCCCGCCACACGCCGTAGCCCCCACTACGGCGGCCGAGGGCGCCGCCTCCCCCCAGACGCTCAAGCGCTCGATCGGCGTCGTGGGCGGGACCCTGCTCACGCTGTCCTGCGTCACCCCGGCCTCCACGCTCTTCGTGATCGTCCCGGAGCTGTTCTCCAGCATCGGCAGCGCCACCGCGCTGGCCATCGCGATCGGCTCGGTGCTCTGCATCGCGGTCGCCTTCTGCTACTCCGAACTCGGCACCCTGATCCCCAGCGCCGGCGGCGAGTACGCGATGGTCGGCACCCTGGCCGGGCGACTGGCCGGCTGGCTGGTCTTCGTGCTCTCGCTGATCGTGGTGCTGATCGTCCCCTCGGTGATCGCCCTCGGCACCGCCGACTACCTCGCCCCGGTGCTGCACGTCGACAAGCCGATCGCCGGCGCCGCGGTGATGCTCGCCGCCACCCTGGCCGGTCTGCTGGACCTGCGCGCCAACGCCTGGATCACCGGCGTCTTCCTGGTCCTGGAGGTCGTCGCCGCCGGTGTGGTGTCGGTGCTCGGCTTCGCCCACGCCAACGGCGACGCGCCCAGCCTGCTGCACGGGGTGGTCGCCGGCGACGGCGGCGCCACCACCACGGTGGGCATCGGCGCCATCGTCGGCGCGCTCGGCATCGCCCTCTTCATCACCCAGGGCTTCTCCACCGCGGTCTACCTCTCCGAGGAACTGGAGGACCCGCGCCGCAACGTCTCGCGCACCGTGCTGTGGACCCTCGGCATCTCCGCCGCGGTCATCCTGATCCCGGTCACCGCGATCACCATGGGCGCCCCCGACCTGGCCACCCTGACCTCCGGCGACATCTCCGGCATGGTCACCGCGTGGAGCAACTCCGCCGTCGGCACCTTCATCAGCCTCTGCGTGGCGCTGGCGATCATCAACGCCGGCATCGTCATGGTCATCCAGAACTCCCGGGTGCTGTTCGCCTCGGCCCGCGACAAGGCCTGGCCCGAGCCGGTCAACAAGGCCTTCTCCACCCTGGGCCGGTTCGGCTCGCCGTGGGTGGCCACGCTGGCCGTCGGCCTGCCGGGCGCCGCGCTCTGCTTCGTCAAGGGCGAGCTGCTCAGCGAGATCACCGGCGTCGCCGTCACCGGGATGTACCTGCTGGTCGCCATCGCCGCGCTGCTGTCGCGCCGCGATCGGCACAAGCACGCCACCGCCTGGCGGATGCCGCTCTGGCCGGCCGTCCCGGTGGTCCTGATCGTCGTGCTGGTCTACATCATCACCCAGCTGGACACCGTGCCCCTGCTGTGGACCGGCGGCATCACCGCCGCCGCCACCCTCTACTGGCTCTTCTACCTGCGCCCCCGGCAGGAGACCCGCTGGGTGATCAGCCTGCCCGAGGACCAGCAGGCCTGACCCCGGCGGGGCCGCCCCCGACCCCCACCCCTCCCCCACACGGCGGTGCCCGGACCACTCCCCCCTGGTCCGGGCACCGCCGTTCCGCACGCGCCGGCCACCCCGGGGTCGGCCGGTCGGACGCGGGCCGACCGGCCGGCGCAGGCTCGCGGCGGGGAGGAGGCTCCGGATCAGTCCGTGGGGCGCCGGCGGTGGTCGCGGAGCACCACGCCGCCGCCGATGAGCAGCGCGACGAGCAGGGCGCCGACGCCCAGGACGTAGGTCGCGGTGCGGCCGTCGCGGTCGGCCTGGGTCTCGCCGAGGCCGAGCGGCTGCGGCACGATCGGGGCGGCGGCCAGCTGGACGGGCTCGTCCGGCTTCGCCTTGTACGGCGGGTCCTCGGGTGCCTTGGTGACGGCCTTCACCGGGTCCACCACGCCCCAGCCGATGTACGCGTTCGCCTCGTGCCCGGTGCGCTGCGCGGTCTGCTCGATCCGGGCGCGCACCTGCGCCGGCTTCCACTTGGGGTGGGCGCCGAGCAGCAGCGCGGCCAGGCCGGCGACGTAGGGCGCGGCGAAGCTGGTGCCGTTGTCCACGCACTGGCCGCCCCGGGGGACGGTGGAGAGCATGTCGACGCCGGGCGCGACGACGTCCACGAAGTCGCCGTACTGGGAGAACGGGGCACGCTCGTTGTTGCGGTCGGAGGCTCCGACGGCGAGCACGGTCGGGAACGCGGCGGGGTAGGTGTCGCCCTCCTTGCCGTCGTTGCCGGAGGAGGCGACCACCACGATGTCCTTGGCCTCGGCGGCCTCGACGGCGGCCTTCAGCTCCGCGTAGCCGCCGAAGTCGGCGTTGCCGGCGCCGCGCACGTCCTGCGAGATGTTGATGACCTTGACGCCCCGCTGGATCGCGATGTAGATCGCCTCGACCAGGGTGTAGACGTCACCGTTGCCCTCGGCGTCGTTCTGCCGGATCGACAGGATGCCGGCGTCCGGGGCGATGCCGACGAAGCCGGTCTGGTCGTAGTGGCCGGCCGCGATGATGCCCGCGACCTTGGTGCCGTGGCCGACGAGGTCGTCCTTGCCGGTGCCCTCGACCTTCTTCTTGTCCTTGTCCTTCAACAGCGAGCCGCCGTCGACCACCCGGTTGGCCAGCTGGGGGTTCTGGTCGTTGACCCCGGTGTCGATGACCGCGACGGTCACCCCCGCACCGGTGACGGTGCCGCCCTGCCAGAGCTCGTCGAGCACCATGCGCTGCAACGACCACGGCACGGCCTGCACGTTCTGGGCGTCCTTGGCGCAGTCACCGGCGGCGGCGATGCCGGGCCCGTCCGCGTGGGCCGGGGCGGCCAGCGGACCGCCGAGCACCGCGAGCGCGGCCACCGTCGCGGCCGCCTTCCGGTACCTGACTACGGACACCCTGCCACCCCTCTTGTCGTCCACCCGTGTTGCGCGCCAGGGGCGGGTGCCCGGACCGGGCACCCGCCCCTTCGGCGGAATCGATCGCCCCCACGACCGGGGGCGGGATCCGTCAGCCCCAGAGCTTGGCGTTGTTGTTCTCGGTGCTGTTGTAGCTCTCGGCCGCCTTGTCCAGCGAGCCGGCGATCTGGGACAGCACCTGCTGCAGGTGGCTGGCGCGGGAGTCCCACTTCGCCTGGTGGGCCTGGTAGCCCTGCTGAGCGGCACCCTCCCAGCTGGAGGCGATCTTGGTCACGCCCGCCTTCAGCTCCTCAAGCTGGGAGTTGATGCGGTTGGCGGTGGCGCGAACCTCGCTGCCGGCGTTCCGGACAGTTTCGAAGTTGACGAGAATGTGGTCGGACACGATGTCTCCTTGTCGAGGAACCGACGCGCTCCCTCACCAGGGGCCGCCGGTGAATGACCTGGCAGAGAGGGGATCAGATCTTGCCGGCGCCGAACGCCGCCTGCTGGTCCGCGTCGGTCGCCGAGTACTGCTTGGTCGTGATCTCGATCGCGCTCTTGATCGCCTTCAGCGACTTGTTGAGCTCGACCGCGTCCTCGTTGAACTGGCCCTGAAGGGTCTTGTAGGCCGTGGCCGCCTGACCCTGCCAACCGCCGGCGATCGAACCCACCAGGCTGTCGAGCTTGCGAATCTCGCCCTCGATCTGGCCGATGACCTCGTCCATGTGCTTGGCGAAAGCCAGCATCTCCTGAGCGGTCGTCTTGAACTGACCCATGCTCTACCGTCCCCCATGAGACAGACATTGTGTCCGGACCGCCGTTCCCGGCCGGTCCGCCGCATCACCGGTGTGATGTCCAGCAGCACTGTAGTCGGCACACGCAACTCGCCCAACACCGGGGAACCGCTAGTTACCAGACCATGACACTGGGGCCAATTCCGTTGCCGGAACGGGCCGGTCAGGCGTTCTGCTGCTGGGCCGCGGTCTTCGCGTTCAGCGCCGGACCGGACGGCACCAGGGCCGACCAGGCCAGCGGTACCGGCACCGGCTGCAGGCCCTGGTAGCCGAGCCGGGCCTGGTTGCCGCCGGCCTCGTCCTGCTGCTGACCCGGCTGCCCGGCGGCCGGGTCACCGGGCTGGACGGTCGGGGTCGCGGTGACGGTCGGGACCGGCTTGCCCGGCTGGGCGGACGGCGCGGCCTGCGCCCCCTTGCCGCCGGTGGTGTTGGCGGGGACGGCGTAGCGCAGCCCGGTCTCGGTGATCAGGTAGTCGCTGCCGGAGCCGCCCGCACCGCCGTCCAGCGCGCGGTAGAAGAGGCCCTGACCGGGGGTCACATAGGCCGAACCGACGCCGCTGCTGTGCTTCGCCGGGAAGTCCGGGCCGGCCCAGACACTGCGCCGCGGCGTCTTGCCGTCCTCGGCCATCCCGTCGAACGTGCTGCAGATCACCGGCTTCGCGTCCTTCGCCGCCTGCCAGTTGTTGGCCGGCGCCCCCGTCCTGGTCGGCCAGTCGTCGGCGTCCTTCAGCGGGGTGCTGGAGTTGAAGGCGGCGTAGTCGGCCGGCATCAGCTCGTCGATCCGCGGCGTCCGGTCGGCGTCCTGGTTGTAGAGCCCCTGCCACGCGGGATTCTGCCGGATCAGCTCGGCCTGGAGCTGGGTGACCACGAACAGCTGGTCCTTGCCCACCACGAAGTTCCGGTCGCCGTACCGGACCAGCCGACCGATCTTGCGGTCCTCCGGCTTCTGCAGCGCCACCGAGGAGTTGGGGCCCTTGACGTCCGGGACCAGCCCGTCGATCTTGGGGAACTGGATCACCGAGCCGGTGACCAGGGTGTCCATCCACTCCCTCTTCACCGGCTGCGGCTTCGCGCTCGCCCCGAAGATCGCCGCCATCAGCTGCTTCTTGTCGCTCTCGGAGGTCTGCGTCCCCCCGATGGCGTGCTTGCGGCCCTGCGAGTCGATCAGGTAGAGGTTCAACTTGCTCTGGTCGATCGGCGGCTGGCCGGGGCCGGGCTGCGCGGCGACCTGCTGGTCGTCGATCTCCTTCACCAGCAGCGCCTGGTCGGTGTCCAGCACCCGGTCCTTGGCGGCCAGCGTCTTGGCGTCGGCACCGCCCGCGAGGAACAGCGCCTGATTGGCCGTCTCCTGCTTGTCGTCCGGACCGGGGCTGTCGCAGACCGACCACTTCATCGGCTTGCTCGCGTTCTCCCTGGTCGGCAGCCGGTCCGGCGCGTTCGGGATGCCGATGGTCGGGCCGTGGCTCGGGTACTTGTCGAGCACCTCGTCGGCGACCACCACCACCTTCGCGTCCACCGGCAGCACCAGCCGCGCCGAGGACATGTTCAGCACCTGGTGCAGCCGCTTGGTCTTGCCGTCCGGATCGGTCAGCACCACGTACCGGGTGGTGCTCTTCTTGCCCTGCACGATGTTCTTGCCGCTGTCCCAGCCCACCGGGGCGCTCGGCTTGAACACCCCCCAGACCCCGAACGCGCCGACCACCAGAGCGCCCACGATGACGCTCGGCAGGATCGCCTTCACCGGCCGCGGCGCGTCCTCGTCGCTGCCGCCCCCGTTGGGCAGCAGGAACGCGCCGACCGTTCGCTTCCGCGCGAAGGTGTAGGCGTTCAGCTCGTCCCGGCGTGATGCCATGCTCGTCGTCTCCCCTGTCTGACCGACATACCCCGTGGTCCGCACCCGCCGGGCGAGAGCGGCTTCGAACCCTCTACGATGCGGCAGCAGACGGTGAGTACGGTACGGGTACGGTTCGCGAACCGGCCAACCGGGCCGCGACAACTGATTCAGAGAGGGTCACTCGGGGGATGCCAAGCCAGACCGCTCCAGGGCGCCGCAGCACCGACGAGGGCAGGGGATCGCGCCGCTCCGGCCGACGGGCCCGGCCCGAACGGGGCCAGGTCGCCGAACCCGCGGCCGCCGTCGGGCCGACGGCCCCCGTACCGGTCCGCGTCCACCCCAGGCCCGGGCTGCTCGGCGGCCGGCTGAGGCTCCAGCAACTCGTGCTGGTCGAGGTCGCGGTGGCACTCGTGGCGGTCGGCTGGACGATCAGCAAGCCGGTGGCCGGCGGCTTCGGCGCCGTCGCCCTGGCGCTGGTCGTCCTCGCGGTCATCCCGCTGCGCGGACGCACCATCCCCGAGGCGCTGCGGGTGCGCGCCGCCCTGAAGGCCCGTCGCAAGCAGGCCCGGACGAACGTCCCGCCGGTCGGTACCGACCCGGCCATCGCCCCCGCGCTGGAGCTGGAACCCGCCCTGCGCACCTGCACCCACGCCACCGAGACCGACTTCGGCGGCCGGCCGATGCGCCGGGAGACCGGCATGGTCGGCGACGGCACCTTCCTCAGCTCGGTGCTGCTCGTCCAGGCCAAGGACCAGCCGCTGCGGCCGGTGCGCACCGCGCTGCCGCTGCCGCTGGACGTGATCTGCTCGGCACTGCGGGTGGACGACATCACGCTGGAGTCGGTCCAGATCGTCCAGCACACCCAGCCGGCGCCGGCCCCGCACCTGCCCGAGCAGTCGCTGGCCGCCCGCGCCTACCAGGAGCTGCCCGACGGCACCGCCACCCCCGGCCTGCGGCTGACCTGGGTGGCGCTCAAGCTCGACCCGGAGCGCGCGGCCACCGCCGTCCGCGCCCGCGGCGGCGGCGAGGAGGGCGCCCGCAAGGCCCTGCAGCGGGTCACCGACCAGCTCGCCGGGCGGCTCAACAGCGCCGGGTTCAACGCCACCGTGCTGGACGAGCGCGAGCTGATCGCCGCACTGGCCATCTCCACCTGCGCCAACCCGCTCGCCGTGGCCGGCCGCCAGGGGACCGGCAGCGGTGGCGGCAGCGGCCGCCGCACCCAGGAGAGCAACCGCTTCTGGCGGATCGACGACCGCTGGCACAGCACCTACTGGATCTCCCGGTGGCCGCAGCTCAGCCGCCCCGGCGGCGCCCCCGGCCGGATCGCCGCGCCGGACCTCGTCAACCTGATCACCGGCTCGCCCGCCCTGGCCAGCACCTTCAGCCTGACCGCCGGTCACGGCACCGGCGGTTCGGTGGCGATCAGCGGCCACGTCCGGGTGACCGGGCGCAGCGAGAGCGAGGTCGTCCAGGTCGGACGACTGGTGGAGGCCCGGGCGCAGAGCACCGGCCTCGGCCTCGCCCGACTCGACCTGGAGCAGGCCCCCGGCATGCTCGCCACCCTGCCCCTGGGAGGTGCTTCCTGATGGCGTACCAGACCTACCCGACGCCCGGCCCGCAGCCCGGTTCCACCGAGCAGCCCCGGGTCCGGCCGCGGATCCTGCCCGGCTTCGGACTGCGCGGCCCGCGCCGCGAGAAGCACGTGCTGACCACCGAGGACCTCGGCGCGCTCTCCTTCCCGGTCGGCGACGACGGCGTGCTGATCGGCGAGGACGTCCAGAAGCAGCCCGCCGTGCTCGGCCTCTTCCGGCCCAGCGCCTACGACCTGGTCCTGGTCGGCGGCGTCTGGACGGCCCAGGTCATCGCGTTGCGGGCGGCCGCCACCGGCGCCCGGATCGCCGTCGAGACCGCGCGCGGGCAGCTGTGGGGACCGATGGCGCAGGCCGCGGGCGGCGGCCAGCCGTGCGTGACCGTCCACCAGGTCGGCCGGCTCGGCCCGCAGGGCGCCTCGGTGACCTCGCCGGTGCTCGTGGTGCGCGACCTCGGCGCCCGCCCGCCGCGCAGCCGGCTCTCCGCCGCGCCCTGGCAGACCACCCTGACCCTGCTGCCCTACCTGGGCCCGAACGCGGCCCGGGTGCTGAACGCCGCCGACCTGGTCGGCGTGCAGCGGGTCTCGCCGCAGGAGGCCGAGCTGATCGGCCGGGTGCTCTCGCTCGGCCCGCAGGACATCGCCGCGCTGCCCACCCTCGGGGACGACATGACGCTCTGGACGACCCGGATGCGCCGCCAGTACGTACGGACCGTCGCCGGGCAGGCCGAGCAGCAGGTCCTGGGCGGGGCACGACGCATGGACTGACCTGCCGGGACCCGATCGCGCCCCGGGCGAGATGAGACTCCGCCTTCAACGGGGGGTGGTGCACGGCCTAGTCTTTGATGCGGCAACGGCACCGCGACGAGCGGCGGCGAACACGAGGGAGCCCTAGGTGAGCAGCGATCGGGACGGCGTCTACGTCGGCGACAACGCGGCGGAGGACGACGACGACTGGTCCGACGCGCCCGACTACACTCCCCCGTCCTGGTACGTGCAGACGGACTCCGCGGCGGCTCCGGCCGCCGGTCCGGGCGCCGGTCCGGCACCCGTCCAGGCGGGCGGAGCACCGGAGGGTGCGGCCGCTCCGGCGGCGGGCGGCGGCCCGGCCGCACCGGCACCGGCACCGGCACCCGTCGTGGCACCGGTCCCCGCGCCCGCGCCCGTGCCCGCGGCCGAATCGTTCGTCGCACCGGCCGTTCCTCCGGCCGCGGACGGTCCGGCGGCGGCGCCGGTCGCCGCACCGGCTCCGGTGCCCGCGCCTGCGCCTGCGCCCGCCCCCGCGCCCGCCCCCGCGCCCGTCCCGGCCGCCGAGCCGGCCCCGGCCGTCGCGACCGCCCCGGAGAAGGCCCCGCCGGTCCCCGCGCCGGCCACCCATGTCGAGGCGCAGCACGTCCCGTTCGCCGCGCCCACCGCCGGTGGGCCCGCGCCCGCCCCGGCGCCGGGCCCCGCCCCCGAACAGCCGCAGGCCGCGGCGGCCCAGCCGTGGCCGCCGGCCGACGTGGCCGCGCACCAGCAGCCCGGCCCGGCCGTGCCCCCGCCGCAGCAGCCGTACGCGGAGCCGCGGCCCTACCCCGGGCCGCCGCAGCAGGCCCAGCCGCCGGCCTACGCCGAGCCCCAGCAGCAGGCGCCGCAGCAGGCCCAGCCCCAGCCCTACGCGGACCCGCAGCCGTACGCCCAGCCGCAGCCCTACCCGGAGCCGCCGCAGCAGGCCCAGCCGTGGCCGCAGCCGGCACCGCCGCAGCAGCCGGCCGACCCCCAGGAGCAGCAGGCCGCCGCCTGGGCGGCCGCCCAGCAGGCGCCCGGCCCCCAGGCGCCCGGCCCGCAGGCACCGCCGGTCGACCCCCGCCAGGGCGGCTGGCCGCAGCCGACCCCGTACCAGCAGCCGCCGCAGCAGCAGGCCCACCCCCAGCAACCCCAGCCCCAGCCCCAGCAGCCGGGCCCCGCCCAGCCGTGGCAGCAGCAGTCCGGGGTCCCGCAGGCACCCGCCGCGTTCCAGCAGTCCGCCGCCCCGCAGCAGGTCTCGCACGGCGCACCGCTCGGCTACACGGCCGCCGTCGAGCTCTCCTCGGACCGGCTGCTGCGCAACCAGCCGAAGCAGCAGCGCCAGCAGCCGCGCTTCCAGTTCGGCGGCAAGGCCGCCGCGGCCGAGCGCGGCCGCAAGCTGGAGGTCATCCGGACGCCGGTGATGAGCTGCTACCGGATCGCGGTGATCAGCCTCAAGGGCGGCGTCGGCAAGACCACGACCACCACCGCGCTCGGCGCGACCCTGGCCAGCGAGCGCCAGGACAAGGTGATCGCGATCGACGCCAACCCGGACGCCGGCACCCTCGGCCGCCGGGTCAAGCGCCAGACCGGCGCGACCATCCGCGACCTGGTGACGGCCATCCCGCACCTGCGCAGCTACATGGACATCCGTCAGTTCACCTCCCAGGACCTGCACTCGGGCCTGGAGATCCTGGCGAACGACGTCGACCCGGCCGTCTCGACCACCTTCAACGACTCGGACTACCGCCAGGTCATCGACGTGCTGGGCCGCCAGTACCCGATCATCCTGACCGACTCCGGCACCGGCCTGCTGTACAGCGCGATGCGCGGGGTGCTGGACCTCGCCGACCAGCTGATCATCGTCTCCACGCCGAGCGTGGACGGCGCCTCCTCCGCGTCGACCACGCTGGACTGGCTCTCCGCGCACGGCTACGCCGACCTGGTGCAGCGCAGCATCACGGTGGTCTCCGGGGTCCGCGAGACCAGCAAGATGATCAAGGTCGAGGACATCGTCGCGCACTTCCAGACCCGCTGCCGCGGCGTCATCGTGGTGCCGTTCGACGAGAGCCTGGCGGCGGGCGCCGAGGTCAACCTCGACATGATGCGGCCCAAGGTCCGCGAGGCGTACTTCGAACTCGCCACCCTGGTCGGCGAGGACATCGTCCGCGCCCAGCAGGCCGCCGCCCAGCAGTCCGGCTGGCAGCAGCAGGCCCACCAGCCCCCGCAGCCCACCGCCCCCTACCCGGGCCAGCCGCAGCCGTACGCCGACCCGCAGCAGCCCTACCCGCAGCAGGCCCAGCAGCAGCCGTACCCGCAGCCGGGCCAGGGCGGCTACCCGGCCGGCGGGCCCGCGCCCGGCGCGCCGTGGGCCCCGCAGCCGGGGCAGGCCCCGCCGCCCCCGCCCGGCTACGGGTACCCGCAGGCCCAGCCGGGGGCCCAGCAGCCCCCGCAGGACTGGCAGCAGCAGCCCCAGCCGCCGGCCGGCGGGTACGGCTACCCGCAGCCCCAGCCGGGCGCGCAGCCGCCGCCCCCCGCCGGGTACGGCTACCCGCAGCAGCCGCAGCCGTAGCGAACCGAAAGGGCCCGCCGGGCCGTCCGTGGATCCAGGGGATCCGTGGACGGCCGGCGGGCCCTTCGGCATCCGCGACCGGTCCGGTCAGCCCCCGTCGGTGAGCTCGCGGGCCTGCTTCACGTCGTCGGCCATCCGGTCCAGCAGCGCGTCGATCGAGTCGAACTTCTCCATCCCGCGCAGGTAGGCGAGGAAGTCGACCGCGACGTGCAGCCCGTACAGGTCCAGGCCGACCCGGTCGATGGCGTACGCCTCCACGGTGCGGGCCGTACCGTCGAAGGTCGGGTTGGTGCCGACCGAGATCGCGGCCGGCATCAGCTCGCCGTCCGCCGTCAGCCAGCCCGCGTAGACGCCGTCGGCCGGGATCGCGCTGTGCGGCACCGTGTCCACGTTGGCCGTCGGGAAGCCCAGCTCGCGGCCGCGCTGGGCGCCGCGCACCACCACGCCCTCGACCCGGTGCGGGCGGCCCAGCACCTCGCCCGCGCCGGCCATGTCACCGGCCGCGACCAGCCGCCGGATGAGGGTGGAGGAGAACGGCTCGCCGTCCCCGGCCGCCCCGCGCACCTGGAGGTCGACCACCTCGACGTCGAAGTCGGCGGCCCGGCCCAGCTCGGCCAGCAGCGCGACGTCGCCCGCCGCGCGGTGCCCGAAGCGGAAGTTCGGCCCCTCGATGACCAGCCGCGCGCCCAGCGCGTCCACCAGCACCTGCCGGACGAAGGTCTCCGGGGACTCCTGGGAGAACTCGGAGGTGAACGGCAGCACCAGGACGGCGTCCACCCCGAGCGCCTCGATCAGCTCCGCGCGGCGCGGCTGCGGGGCGAGCAGCGGCGGGTGGCTGCCCGGGCGGACCACCTCGCTCGGGTGCGGGTCGAAGGTGACCACGACCGAGCGGACGCCGAGCTCACGGGCGCGCTCGACCGCCCGGTTGATGATCAGCTGGTGCCCGCGGTGCACACCGTCGAACGACCCGATGGTGACGACGCTGCGTCCCCAGTCCCCGGGGATCTCCTCCAGGCCACGCCAGCGCTGCACCCTGACCGCTCCTTGTTCCCTACGGCGCGTACCTTCTGTACGCTCAAACGCTCAAACCCGAACCCCTATAGCGTGCCATGCGCCCGCCCCTGCTTCGGCACCGGAAGGCGGGTTGGGCGCACCGCCGGCTGTCCGGTCCCGGACACCGGGGTGGGAACCGGCTCCCGCGGGGTCGCCCGGTCCGCCTCCCGCCCGGCCTCGGCGGCGGCCTCCCGCGGGTCGCGCCCGGCCGCCGCCGGCTCCCGCAGCCGGGCCGACCGGGGGTCGGCGGGCCGGGCCGGGGCCTCGCCCTCGGGCCACCGGGCCAGCAGCAGCGCGAACGCCGCCGAACGGCCCGCGCAGCGGGCCAGCAGCTCGTCCGCGTCCGTGAGCCCGGCCGCGGCGCGGGCCAGCACCGTCCGGGCCCGCGCCGGGCGCTCGGCCGCGCAGTGCTCGGCCAGCCGCTCCACGACGGCGGCGAGCACCTCCTGGTCGCCCTCGGTGGCCAGCAGGGTGTCCAGGAGTTCGCAGCGCAGGGCGTCGGCCTCGGCATCGGCCACCGGGACCGCCAGCACCTGGGCGAACGGCCGCCGCACCGCCACCGGACCGGCCGCCAGGGCGCTGCCGAGCAGCACCCGCAGCTCCAGCCGGGCGGCCGGTCCCCCGGCGGCGCCGCGCGTCAGCCGGCGGCCCAGGTAGTCGACGGCGACCGCGCCCGCCAGCGCCGGGCGCTCCCGCAGCAGCCGGGCCGCCAGTTCGGCGCCGCGCCGGGTGGCCTGCGGCGTCCGGGCGTCGGCCAGCACCCGCAGCGTCTCGGCGACGGCCGCGCCGGGGGCCGCCAGCCGCTGCGCGAACGCGGCCAGGACGGGCTCGGGGTCGCTCTCCAGCGCCGGGGCCAGCGCCCGGGCGGTCAGGAAGCGGTCCTCGCCGTGCCGGTACGCCGCCAGCGCGGCCGGGAGGTGCCGGGCCCGGGCCCGCGGGTCGCGCACCAGCAGCGCCAGCGCGGCGCCGTGCAGGCACGGCTCCTCCTCGCGGGCGAGCAGGGCCAGTGCGGCGAACCGCAGCAACTCCGGTCCGGCCCCGCGCGCGTACGGCGCGGCGCGCAACGCGTGCACGGCGGCGGCGACGTGCCGCTCGGGCCGCCGGTCGTGGCTCCAGCGGTCCACGGCGCGGCAGAGTGCCGACGGCTCCTCACCGGCGAGCACGGTGAGCAGCGCGTCCGCCCGGGGGTGCGCCGCGTCGGCCAGCGCCTCCGTCAGGTCGTCCAGGGCCAGCGCGCGGTGGTGGTACAGCAGGTCGTGGGCGAGGTCGGCGACGGTGGTGCCGGGGCGGCCGGGCAGCCCGCGCGGGTCGTCGAACCAGGCGCAGAGCAGCGGCATCACCCGGGCCGGGTCGGCGCGCAGCCGCTCGGCCGTGGCGGCGAGGAACGGCCGCGCCGGTCCGTCGGCGGTGACCAGTCGCCGCAGGAGTGCCAGTTCGCTCTCGACCGGCAGGCCCAGAGCAGTCCAGAAGCGCGGACCGAAGCGGCCCAGACCGGCCGCCGGGAGCCGCTCGAACCCGCCGGCCGCCGGTGCCACCTCGGCGATCCGGCCGGCCAACTGGGCGAGCAGCGCCCGGTGTTCGTCCAGATCGGGGCTGGCGGCCAGCCCGGCGGCGAGCAACCGGCCGGCCCACCAGCCGGGTTCGCTGCCCGGCGGGCGCAGGTCCAGCGCCCGCCAGAGCCGGTGCAGCCACGGGTCCAGGGCGGTGGCGCCCCAGGTCTCGGCCAGCCGCCCGAGCGCGGACGCCACCGGGGCGACGCGGTGCCGGGGCACCGTACGGGCCTCCCCCGGCGGCGGGGTGTCCTCGGCCTCGCCGAGGAGCAGCCGCAGCGCCGCGTCCAGGTCCAGGTGCAGGCCCTGAAGCCAGTCGGAGAACTCGCCGTGGGCGAGCCGGAAGCCCGGGCCCGCGGGCACGAACAGGCCCTCCGCCAGCACCGCGGCCGCCCAGTTGCCGGGTGGGAAGAGCTCCTCGAAGGCGGCCCGGCCGAGCCCGCCCTGCTCCGCGCCGAGCATCCGCCGGGCCGCCTCGTGCACCCGCCCGGCCACCGCGGCGGCCAGCCTGCGCACCCGGCCGGGCGACGGACCCGCCGGCCGCCCGGCACCCCGCCGGTGGGCGCCCGGGCGCCGGGGCCGCCCGTCGGCGGCGATCCGCTGGGCCACCCGCAGGCAGCAGAGGTCCAGGTGGGCCGCGAACAGCTCGCCGCGGCCCACCGGCTCCCCGCGCAGCCCCTGCGCCCACAGCTCCCCGGCCAGCCGGACGGCGAGCGGGTGGCGGGCGTCCGCGGCCGACGTCCAGTCCGGCGGCAGCCCGTAGCGGCGGCGCACCCGGTCGGCGGCCTCGGCCGGGAGCGGGCCGAGCCGGCGGACGGCGAAGCTCCCGGCCGCCCCCGCGCAGCGGCAGTCGGCCCCGGCCGGCCCGGCCGTGGTGCCGCCCGCCGGTAACTCGTCACCGTCCCACGGCTCCCGGTCCCACGGCTCCCGGTCCCACGGCGGGCCGTCCCCGCCGTGCCGCGGACACCCCGCCGGCGCCGTACCGGGCCCGGCCGCCGCGCGGTCGTCGTCGAGGCCCGCCAGCAGTTCCCAGGCCTCGTCCCCGCAGGCGGTGAGCAGCCGGGCCCCGACCGCCGTCAGCCACTCCCAGGCCGCCCGCAGCCAGGCCCGGTCGAGCGGGACGGGCGCCTCCTCGGGGCCGTCCAGCACGATCAGCAGCGGCCGCCGCGCGGCCGCGCAGAGGGCGGCCACGGCGTCCGGCCCGGGCGGCGGCCGGGTGCCGAGGCCGGCCGCCGCCGAGGCCAGCGCCCGCCGCACCGCCGCGGCGAGCGAGGCGTCCTCGGCGCGCAGGTCGGCGCCGCGCAGCCAGAGCGTGGGAAGCGCCCGGTCCTCGCCTCCGCGCCGGACGGCGAGGGCCGCGAGCTCGGTGGTCCGGCCGGAGCCGGGGGCGCCGACCAGCGCGGTGACCGTCGCCCGCGGATCGTCCCCGGCCAGGCCGTCCGGGCGGTCGACCCGGTCGGCGGCCAGGGCGGCCACCCGGCCGGGACCGGCCCCGGCGGCCGCCACCTGGGCGGCGGCCAGCCGCAGCACCCCCGCCAGGTTCAGCGCCGATCCGTACGCGGGGACACCGGCGGCGTTGCGCGCCAGCGCCTCGGCCAGCGCCGGCGCGCCCTCGCCCGACCCGCTGCCGTTCGCCGGGGCGGCGGTCAGCGCGCCGCCCTGCTCCGGTGCCCGCAGCGCCGGAGCGGCGACGCCGATCACGGCGCCGCTGCGGGCGTCCAGCACCGGCGCCCCGGCGGGCACCGGCCCGGCACCCGTGACGACCGGCAGGTCCAGCAGCAGCACCCCGCCCAGCAGGTGGAAGCGGTCGGGCCGGGCGTAGACCGCGCCGGTGACGCCCAGCACGCCGCAGCGCAGGGCGACCGTCCGCTCCCCCTCGCCGGTGAACGCGGGCAGCAGCACCTCCCGCCCGGCGGCCACCGCGCCCGGCGCCGCGATCGGCAGCGGGGGCACCGGCAGCCCGCCGACGCCGTCGGTCCGCAGCAGGGCCAGGCCGTGCCCGGGCAGCGGCAGGACGCTGTCCGGGCCCAGCACCCTGGTCTGGCCGCCCGGGGTGTGCAGGACGATCCGGTCGAGGTCCGCGACGCTCTCGTGCGCGGTGAGGACGGTCCCCTGCGGGTCCGCGACGAACCCCAGCCCGCGCAGTCGTCCGTCGAGGTCGCGGATCCGCAGCAGGTAGCGCCCCGGATCGTCCGCCACCCCGTCGCCGTCCAGTGCTCCCGGCATGCGTGCAGCCCTCCCGGCAGGGCCGAGCGGCCCGGGAGGCGGACGCGTCGCGGCGACCTGCTCGCCGCCCGGGAGCCTGCCCGGTGCCGGGCAGGCCCGACCGCACCCGCGCCGCTCACCACCGGGGTTCACCTCGCGCGCTCCCCCGTGCGGGTGAACCTCTCCGGCCCCGCTCCGCCAGGTGCCCGCGCGGAAGGCCGAGAGCCCCCCGCCGCCCCGGACGGGGGCGGCGGGGGGCTCGACCGGCACGCGGCCCGGAGCTCCCGGCGTCAGCCGACGAAGACGGCCACCGGCTTCGCCTGACCGCCGTGCTCCTCCACCAGCGCGAGGAACCGCCCGTCCGGCCCGTAGACCGCGATCGGACCGGCCACGCCCATCCCGGGTGCCTTCAGCCGGGCGCCGTGCGACAGCACCTTGGCCTGCTCGGCGTCGAGGTCCCAGCGCGGGAAGGCGGCCGCGGCGGCGTCGCCGATCGGCAGCACCTCCAGCGGAGCGCCGGCGTCACCGGTCACCGCCTCCTCCAGCTGCTCCAGGGTCCGGGCCGACTCCACGCCGTAGGGGCCCACCCGGGTGCGCCGCAGCGCGGTGAGGTGGCCGCCGACGCCGAGGCCGGCGCCGAGGTCGCGGGCCAGCGCCCGGATGTAGGTGCCGGAGGCGCACTCCACCGTCACGTCGAGGTCGATCACCGGGGTGCCGTCCTCGGCGACGGCGGCCCGCTGCTCGTGGACGGTGAAGGAGTGGATGGTGGTCGGCCGGGCCGCGAGCTCGAAGTCCTCGCCCTCGCGCACCCGCGCGTAGGAGCGCTTGCCGTCGATCTTGATCGCGCTGACCTTGGACGGCACCTGCATGATCTCGCCGGTGAGGGCGGCGATCCCGGCGTCGATGTCCTCCCGGCGCACGCCGTCGGCCGGCACGGACGCCGTGACCTCGCCCTCCCGGTCGTCGGTGACGGTGGTCTGGCCGAGCCGGACGGTCGCCTCGTAGGTCTTGGCGGTCAGCATCAGGTGGCCGAGCAGCCGGGTGGCCCGCTCGATGCCGATGACCAGCACGCCGGTGGCCATCGGGTCCAGCGTGCCGGCGTGGCCGACCTTCCGCGTCCCGGCCAGCCACCGCAGTTTGGCGACCACCCCGTGCGAGGTGATGCCCTCCGGCTTGTCGACGATGACCAGGCCGTCCGGGCCGGTTCCCTTGCGCTTCATCTGTTCTTTTCTCTGGAGGCTTCTCTGGAAGTGGTCAGCTGACGGGCCGCAGCGCGCCCCGGAACCGCTCCACCGCGTCGGCCACGGGCTCGCGGGTGGAGAATCCGGCCGCGAAGGTGTGCCCGCCGCCGCCGAGCCCGGCGCAGGCCGCCGCGACGTCCACCGCGCCCTTGGAGCGCGAGGAGCCCCGCAGCGTGCCGTCCGGGTCCTGCTTGAGCACCAGCGCGACCTCGGCCTCGGCCGGGCGGCGCAGGATGTCGATCAGGCCCTCGATCTCCTCGACGGTGACGCTGAACAGCGCCAGGTCCTGGTAGGGCACCCAGGTCCACACCAGGCCCAGGCCGCCGGCCGCGTCCGGCTCGTAGACGGCCCGGTCGAGCGCGGCCGCGAGCACCTTGAGGTAGCCGAAGGACGAGGTGTCCCACAGCTGCCGGGAGATCAGGTCGTGCCGGATGCCGGTGGCCAGCAGCCGCCCGGCGAGTTCGTGGGTGGCTGGCGTGGTGGCCCGGTACTTGAACGAGCCGGTGTCGGTGGCGACACCGGTGTAGAGGCAGGTGGCCAGGGACTGGTCCAGCTCGACGCCGAGCCGGCGCAGCAGCTCGTCCACCAGGACGGCGGTGGCCGGCGCGCTCGGGTCGATCAGCTGGTGGGTGCCGAAGCCGGGGTTGGAGGCGTGGTGGTCGATGACCACCAGCACCGGCGCGGCGAAGGCCTTCTCGTGCAGCAGGCCCAGCCGGCTCTCGGCGGCCACGTCGAAGCAGAGCACCAGCTCCGGGACGGCGGGCACCTCGGAGGCCGGCACGATCAGCTCCTGGCCGGGCAGGAAGGCCAGCGACTCGGGCACGATCTGCGGGTCGTCCCCGAAGGAGACCCGGACCTCGTGGCCCAGCCCGCGCAGGGCCAGCGCGGCCGCCAGGGCCGAGCCGAGCGCGTCGCCGTCCGGGCAGATGTGGCAGATGAGGTCGATGGACCGGGCGCGCCCGATCTCCGCGACCACCTGCTGCCAGACCAGCTCGAAGCCGGGCGCCTCGGCGCGCGGCCCCGGAAGCACCGCGAGGGCACCCTCCACCGTGGTGGTGGAGGACGCCCCCGCGACTGCTCCGGCCGTCGAACCGGTCGACGCCGGCTCACCTGCCATGACTACTCGTCCTCGTCGTCACGCTCGGACGCCGGGACCTTGTAGGGGTCCGCGTCACCGGCGTACTTCGCGCCCGCCGCGGTGGTGCGCACCGCGGCGTCGATGGCCCTGGCCCGGTCGAGCAGGTCGTCGATGTTCCTCGCGTTCTCCGGCAGCGCGTCCGCGACGAAGGTCAGCGTCGGGGTGAAACGCACCCCGATCTTGCCGACCTCGGAGCGGATCACTCCCTTGGCGCTCTCCAGCGCGGCGGCCGAGGCCTCGCGCTCGGCTTCGTCACCGAAGACGGTGTAGAAGACGGTGGCCTCGCGCAGATCGCCGGTGACCCGGGTGTCGGTGATGGTCACATAGCCCAGTCGCGGGTCCTTGATCCGGCGTTGCAGGGTCTCGGCCACGACCACCTGGATGCGGTCTGCGAGCTTGCGCGCCCTAGCGGTGTCGGTCACGTTGCCTCCTCGTGCAATGGGCCGGGTAACTCGGGCGTACTGCCTGCCCGTCGGGGCCCACGCCCCAAAGTACCGGCCCGCGCCCAGCCTTGTGGGCGCTCTCGGTCCTGATCTGTGTGAGAACGGCGACTCGCGCCGGTCCGTTCCGCAGACCTCATTCGTCGTCGTCGTTGTGGTAGCGCCTCCTGGCGGAGAGCAGCTCTACCTCGGGGCGGCCGGCGACCAACCGCTCACAGCTGTCCAGGATCTCGGTGACGTACCCGGCTTCGCCGGACACCACCGCCAGGCCGATCTCGGCCCTGCGGTGCAGATCCTGGTTCCCGGTCTCGGCAGCGCACACGCTGTACTTGCGCTGCAGTTCGGCCACGATGGGCCGCACGATCGAACGCTTCTCCTTGAGCGAATGTACGTCGCCCAGCAGCAGGTCGAAGGTGAGTGTTCCCACGAACATGTATGACAGGTCTCGCCGACCTGGAGGCCTCGGGGGCAGCCCTGGACCGGGCTGCTTCTCGTCATCGCTGACTACCCCAGGACCCTACACAGCGAGACCGGGGCCGGTCGACGGAAATACCACCCGTCGACCGGCCCCGGACACCACCCGCTTACGCGCGCGGCTTCTCGCGCATCTCGTAGGTCTCGACGATGTCCTCGACCTTGATGTCGTTGAACGACCCCAGGGTCACACCGGCCTCGAAGCCCTCGCGGACCTCGGTCGCGTCGTCCTTGAAGCGACGCAGACCCTCGATGGTGAGGCTCTCCGCCACGACCTTGCCGTCGCGGATGAGGCGGGCCTTGGCGTTGCGGCGCAGCAGGCCCTCGCGGACGATGACACCCGCGATGTTGCCGAACTTGGAGGAACGGAACACCTCGCGGATCTCCGCGGAGCCGAGGCGCACCTCCTCGTACTCGGGCTTGAGCATGCCCTTAAGGGCGTTCTCGATCTCCTCGATCGCCTGGTAGATGACCGAGTAGTACCGGACGTCCACGCCTTCCTTGTCGGCCGCGGCGCGCGCACGGCCTTCGGCGCGCACGTTGAAGCCGATGATGATGGCATCCGAACCCATCGCCAGGTTGACGTCGGACTCGGTGATCGCACCCACACCGCGGTGCAGGATGCGGAGCTCGACCTCCTCGCCCACGTCCAGCTTGACGAGGGCGTCCTCGAGGGCCTCGACCGAACCGGAGACGTCACCCTTGATGATGAGGTTGAGCTGCTCGATCTCGCCCGCGGCGATGGCCTTGTCGAGGTCCTCCAGGGACACCCGGACCCGGCGCTGCGCGAACGCGGCGTTGCGGTCGCGGGCCGAGCGCTTCTCGGCGATCTGGCGCGCGGTGCGGTCCTCGTCGACGACGATGAAGCTGTCGCCGGCGCGGGGCACCGAGGTCAGACCGAGGAGCAGCACCGGACGGGACGGGCCGGCCTCGGCGAGGCTGTTGCCGTTCTCGTCCAGCATCGCGCGGACGCGGCCGTAGGCGTCGCCGACCACGATCGAGTCGCCGACGCGGAGGGTACCGCGCTGCACGAGCACGGTCGCCATGGCGCCGCGGCCCTTGTCGAGGTGGGCCTCGATGGCGATACCCTGCGCGTCCTGCTCGGGGTTGGCCCGCAGGTCCAGCGAGGCGTCCGCGGTCAGGACCACGGCCTCCAGCAGCTGGTCGATGTTGAGGCCCTGGCGCGCGGAGATGTCGACGAACATGGTGTCGCCGCCGTACTCCTCGGCCACCAGACCGAACTCGGTCAGCTGACCGCGGACCTTGGTCGGGTCGGCGCCCTCGACGTCGATCTTGTTGACCGCGACCACGATCGGCACACCCGCGGCCTTGGCGTGGTTCAACGCCTCGACCGTCTGCGGCATGACACCGTCGTTGGCCGCGACCACCAGGATCGCGATGTCGGTGGACTTGGCACCACGGGCACGCATGGCGGAGAACGCCTCGTGACCCGGGGTGTCCAGGAAGGTGATCGGGCGCTCTTCGCCGTTCACGATCGTGGCCACCTGGTAGGCACCGATGTGCTGGGTGATGCCACCCGCCTCGCCGGCCACCACGTTCGACTTGCGGATGGCGTCCAGCAGTCGGGTCTTACCGTGGTCGACGTGACCCATGACGGTGACGACCGGCGGGCGCGGGGCCAGCTGGTCCTCGTCGCCCTCGTTGGCACCGAAGTCGATGTCGAACGACTCCAGCAGCTCGCGGTCCTCGTCGTCGCGGCTGACGATCTCCAGGATGAAACCCATCTCGCCGGCCAGCAGCTCGAGGGTCGCGTCGGAGACCGACTGGGTCGCGGTGACCATCTCACCGAGGTTGAACATCACGGAGACGAGCGCGGCCGGGTTGGCGTTGATCTTCTCCGCGAAGTCCATCAGCGAGGCGCCGCTGGACAGGCGAACGGTCTGGCCGTTGCCGCGGGGCAGCATCACACCGCCGACGGACGGGGCCTGCATGGCCTCGTACTCCTGGCGCTTCGCCCGCTTCGACTTGCGACCACGGGCCGGACGGCCACCGGGGCCACGGCCGAAGGCACCCTGCGTGCCACCACGGGCACCCGGGCCGCCGGGACGGCCGCCGAAGCCACCGGGACGCGGACCGAAGCCGCCGCCGCCACCGGGGGCACCGCCACCGGGACGGGGGCCGCCGAAGCCACCGGTCGGGCGCGAGCCCGGACCGGCCGGACGACCGGCGAAGCCCGGACGGGCGCCACCGGCGCCACCCGGACCACCGGGACGGCCGCCGGGGCCACCGGGGCCACGGCCGCCGGGGCCCGGACGCGGGCCCGGAGCCGGACGCTGCGGCATCATGCCGGGGTTCGGACGCGGCATGCCGGACGGGCTCGGGCCACCGGGACGCGGACCGGCCGGGCGGGGCATGCCGTCGGGACGCGGGGCGCCACCGGGGCGCGGCGCGCCACCGGCGCCGGGGGCACCGGCGGGACGCGGACGGTCGCCACCGGGACGCGGACGGTCACCGGCGCCGGGGGCACCGGCGGGACGCGGACGGTCGCCACCGGGACGCGGACGGTCACCGGCGCCGGGGGCACCGGCGGGACGCGGACGGTCGCCACCGGGACGCGGACGGTCACCGGCACCGGGGGCACCGGCGGCCGGACGGGCACCGGGCGCGGCCGGACGGCGGTCGCCGGGGCGGGCCATTCCGGTCGCGCTGCCCGAGGTGAACGGGTTGTTGCCCGGGCGCGGGCCGGCCGGACGCGGGCCCGGACGGGCACCACTGCCGGCGGCGGGGCCGGCCGGGCGCTGGGCCTGCGCGGCCGGGCGCTGGGCCTGGGTCTCCTCGGCCGGGGCCGGGGAGGAGAACTCGGCCGCCGGAGCAGCCGGGGCCGCGGGCGCGGCGGCGGGGCGAGCCGCCGGGCGCGGGCCCGGGGTCGGCGCGCCGGCCGGGCGCGGAGCGGCCGGGGCGGCCTGGGCGGGTGCGGCCGGGGCGGCGGGCGCCGCGGCAGCGGGGGTGGGACGGGGTCCCGGGGTCGCGGCAGGGCGCGGACCCGGGGTCGGGGCACCCGGCCTGGGTGCGGCCGCACCGGCGGCGGAACCGCCGGCGGGCTGGGGCGCCGCGGGCTTCCGCGGGCCAGGCTTGGCAGCGCCACCGGTGGGGGCGACTCCCAGCGCGTCAGTCAACTTGCGTACGACCGGCGCCTCGATGGTCGAGGACGCCGAACGGACGAACTCACCCAGCTCGGTCAGCTTGGCCATCACGGCCTTGCTCTCCAAACCAAGTTCCTTGGCGAGTTCGTAAACCCGGACCTTAGCCACTTCACTCCTGATCTATGAGTCCGGGGTGTCTCGTCCGCCGGACCGTCGCTACTTCATGGGCGTACCCATCGCGTACTCATCGCGTACTCATCGAGTGCTCATCGCAATCTCGACCTACTTCCACATCGCGAGGTACCTGACTGGTGGCACGGCGTGCGGCTGCCCGCGCACTGTGCTTGGTGCGGTGGTTCTCCGCCGCGTGGAGCGGCGGCCGTAACGGGGAGGTGCCCGCCAGAGGCCTGAGGAAGCTCAGGGCGCCGGGGTGTCGCCTGCCCGCTCCCCGATGTACTCGCGGAGCCGCTCGGTGTCGAGTGTGCCCTGGAGCCGGAAGGCCCGGGGGAACGCCCGACGGCGGACCGCGAGGTCGAGGCAGGCCGGATCGGGGTGCAGGTGCGCGCCCCGGCCCGGCAGCGCGCCACGCGGATCGGGGACGCAAACGCCCTCGACCGCCGTGACACGCAACAGCTGGTGCTTGGCCGCGCGCTTGCGGCAGCCCACGCAGGTGCGTTCCGGGCGTGCTCGGACGTGCGTCCGGCCAGACGAAGGCAAGTCTACCCCTCCGAAGGGACATGGCGCCGCCCCGCCGATCCGGGGTGGAACGGCGGGGGGCGGTGGAACGGTGGTGCCCGGGCGCGACTACTCGGCCGAGGACTCCCGGCCGCCGTCGTCGGACTGCCCCTCGGTGTCCGGGCGGATGTCGATCCGCCAGCCGGTCAGGCGGGCGGCCAGTCGGGCGTTCTGGCCCTCCTTGCCGATCGCCAGCGACAGCTGGTAGTCCGGCACGATCACCCGTGCGGAGCGCTGCTGGAGGTCCACGATCTCGACGCTCGTCACCCGTGCGGGGGACAGTGCCGCGGCGACCATCTCGCGCGGGTCCTCGGACCAGTCGACGATGTCGATCTTCTCGCCGTGCAGCTCGCCCATCACCGCGCGCACCCGGCTGCCCATCGGGCCGATGCAGGCGCCCTTGGCGTTCAGCCCGGACCGGCGCGACCACACCGCGATCTTGGTGCGGTGACCGGCCTCACGGGCGATCGCGGCGATCTCGACGCTGCCGTCGGCGATCTCCGGCACCTCCAGGGCGAAGAGCTTCTTCACCAGGCTGGGGTGGGTGCGCGAGAGCGTCACCGACGCGCCGCGCACGCCGCGTCGCACGGCCACCACGTAGCACTTGAGACGGGTGCCGTGCCGGTAGTCCTCGCCCGGGACCTGCTCCTGCGGCGGCAGGATGGCCTCCAGCTTGCCGATGTCCACCAGCACGTTCTTCGGGTCGTTGCCCTGCTGGACGACACCGGTGACGATGTCGCCCTCCTTGCCCGCGTACTCGCCGAAGGTCTGGTCGTCGGCGGCGTCGCGCAGGCGCTGCATCATCACCTGGATGCCGATGCTGGACGCGATCCGGCCGAAGCCGCTCGGGGTGTCGTCGAACTCCTTCGGCTCGACGCCCTCGTCCAGCTCGGCCGGGTCCTCGGTCGCCCAGACCGTCACGTGGCCGGACTTGCGGTCCAGCTCGACCCGCGCGCGGCGGCGCGAGCCCTCGGTGCGGTGGTACGCGGTGAGGAGGGCCGACTCGATGGACTCGACCAGCAGGTCGAAGGGGATGTTCTTCTCGTTGACCAGCGTGCGCAGGGCACTCATGTCGATGTCCACGGCTACGCCTCCTCGTCTTTCGTCACGTTCGTCATGGTGCGGTCGGTGGGCAGGTCGTCACTGCGCACCGTCGTCCCCCTCCTCGGCGCCGTCGTCCGCCGAGTCGTCGTCCACGAAGTCCTGGGCCTGGTCGAGGAGCTCGTCGTCCTTGCGGTTGAACTCCACCTGGACGCGCGCCCGGGACACCTCGGTGTACTCCAGGCGGCGCTCCTTGGGCCGGCCGCGGCCCTTCACCGGCTGCACCTCGACCAGCGCGCCGTCCTCGTCCGCCTCCAGCACCCGGGCGACGATCTCCCCGCCGTCGACCAGGTGGATCGCGGCCAGCCGGCCCTCGGCCCGGCGCCAGTGGCGGGGCTCGACCAGCGGGCGCTCCGCGCCCGGCGAGCCGACCTCCAGCACGTACGCGCCGGTGCCCATCACGTCGGAGGTGTCCAGGGCCTCGCCGACCACCCGGCTGAACTCCGCGATGGCGTCCAGATCCACGCCGCCGTCGGCGTCCACGTCGATCTGCACCTGGCGGCGGCTGCCGGCCTGGGTGACCTTGACGTCCTCCAAGTCCAGGCCCGCCTGGGCGGCCAACGGCTCCAGCAACGCACGCAGCCGGTCGATGTGGGTGGTGCTCATCCGGGTGGACTCCTCGGCCGCGTCTGCTGTTGTCAGAGGGCGCACCGCGCCGTCCGGCGCCGCTCGGGCGCAGGCCGGGTCGCGGCAGCTCGGCCCAAATCCTATCCGGTGAAGTCGCCAACCACCGATTCCGGACCACGTGCGGGCGCCCGGGCGCCACCCACTGCGAGCAAGGTCACACCGGTGGGGCGTGGTCCAGGGCCTGGGAATCCGGGGCCGGACCCGTGAGGATTCTGTAATCATTCACGCCAACGAGGGCACGCAGGCCGTCCTCCCGCACACGCCCCGGAGTGACCGCGATGCAGCCGCCCAGCCGACGGACCCTGCTGGCCCTCGGACTGTTCCTCGCCACCGGCGGCGCCCTCGCCGCCTGCACCGGCTCCCCCGACGAGGGCGGCGCGGGCGGGGGCGAGCACCGGCGGCCCGACCCGGACGAGCCGGTCCGGCTGCGCGCCGTCGACGCCACCGACGCGCTGCTGGCCGGGTACGACGCCCTGCTGGCCGGGGCCGGGGCCGGGCAGGCCGGGCAGCTCCAGCCGCTGCGGGCCGAGGTGCTCCAGCACCGGGCCGCCCTGGCCGCCGGGCTCCCGGGCCCCTCCGCCTCCCCGTCCCTGTCGCAGTCCACGTCCCTGTCGCCGTCCGCCGGCGGGTCCGGGTCCCCCTCGGGATCCCCCGGGTCGTCGTCCGCCACCGCCCCGGCCCCGCCGGTGGCCACCGTCGCCGCGCTCGCCGCGCTGGAGCGGCAGACCGCGCAGACCCGGCTCGCCGACCTCGGCGCCGCCTCGCCGGGGCTGGCCCGGCTGCTCGCCTCGGTCTCCGCGGCCGGGGTGCTGCACGCCGTCGCCCTGGGCGACACCGCTCCGGCCGCCGCCCCGCTGCCCGGGCCCACCGACCCGCCCGGCGGGCCCGCCACGCCGTCCGGCACCGCCCCGGCCTCCCCGGACGCCTCCCCCGCCCCCTCCGGCGGCACGGCGGGCACCGCCCCGGAGGCGCTCACCGCCCTCCAGGGCGCGCTGGCCGCCGAGCACGCCGCGATCTACGGCTACGGCGTGGTCGGCGCCCGGCTCCCGGAGGACCAGCAGCGCACCGACGCGCGGACCGCCCTGGCCGCCCACCAGGCCCGGCGGGACGCCTGGCAACGGCTGCTCGGCGGCGCCGGGGCCACCCCGGGCGCGGCGGCGGCCGGCTACCAGCTGCCCTTCGCCGTCACCGACGCGGCCGGCGCCGGCCGGCTGGCCGCGCACCTCGAAAGCCGGCTCACCGCGGTCTACGCCGACCTGGTCGCCGCCGTCGCCGCCCCGCAGCGCGGCAGTGCCGCGGACGCGCTCCGCGACTGCGCGCTGCGCGCCCGCCGCTGGGGCGCCGCCCCGACCGCGTTCCCCGGCCTGCCCGACCCCGCCGGGACGCCCGCCACGACGGGCCCCGCCACCGCCGGCCCCGACCCCGCAGGCCCGGCCGCCTGACCCCCGGCACCGCCCTGACCTGCGGGCGCGCCGCCACCGCTGCCACCCCGAATCGCTGACCTGCGGTTTCACCGCCATGGCCGACAATGGACGGGTAGCACCACGGGGGAAGCACAACCGGAAGGCCGGCATGTCGGGAGCACCAGGGCAGATCACCGTCCCCGCATGGCTGGCGCGCAGCGTCGGCGCGGACGAGGAGGGCCGGCACTGGCTCACGGGCCTGCCGGCCCGGGTCGGCGCCGGGCTGGCACGCTGGGACCTCACCCTGGAGCGGGTGGCCGACCCGGGCGGCAGTCTGAGCCTGATCGCCTACGTGCACCGCGACGACCTGAGCCCCGCCGTCCTCAAGACCGGGCTGGTCACCCCGGAGACCGACCGGGAGCACGCCGCCCTCGCCCAGTGGGCCGGCCGCGGCGCCGTCCTGCTGCTGGCCGCCGACCCCGCCGAGGGGTCGCTGCTGCTGGAGCGGCTGCACGGCGACATCCCGCTGCGCTCGCTGGCCGAGCCGAAGGCGATGCTGGAGGCCACCAGCCTGCTCCACCGGCTCTGGGTGGAGCCGCCCGGCGACCACGGCTTCGCCACCCTCGCCGACCGGACGGCCACGACCGCCGCCGGACTGCGCCGGCGCGGCGCGCTGCCGGGCGCCGCCGAGGCCGCCCCGCTGGTCACCGAGGCGCTGGCGGTTGCCGAGGGGCTCTGCGCCTCGGCCGACGAGGAGGTGTTGCTGCACGGCGATTTCCACCACGGCAACGTGCTCGCCGCCGACCGCGCGCCCTGGCTGGCGATCGACCCCCGGCCGCTGGTCGGCGAACGCGCCTACGACCTGGCCCGGCTGGCCCTGGACCGGGCGGACACCCTGGTCGGCTCCCCTGGCGTCCCCGCCGCCGTCCGCCGCCGGCTGCACCAGCTCGCGGACGCCCTGGACGTGGACCGGGACCGGCTGCGCGGCTGGACGCTGTTCCGGGCGGCCGACCTCGGCCTGCGCGCCCTGGCCGCGGGCCGCCGGGAGGACGCCGAGCTCTACCTGGAGTTCGCCGGCGCGCTCTGAGCCGGTCCGGTCCCCCGCAGCGGCAGCTCCGCGCCCATCACCGCGTACAGGCGCTCGGTGTTGGGGAAGTGCACCGCCCGCGCGAGGTCCCGGTAGCCGAGCGAACGGTAGAGCCGGCGGGCGGGCGTCTCGGCGTCGATCGCGGAGAGGATGGTGCGCGACAGCCCGGAGCGCGCGCAGAGGGTCCTGATCAGGGTGGAGCCGATGCCCTGCCCCTGGAACTCGGGCAGCACGTGCAGTTCGGTGATCGCGAAGACCTCGTCCAGCCACGCGCCGTGGCCGCCGGCCTCCAGATAGGGCTGGATCACGGTGCTCCACCAGTGCTCCCGGCGGTTCGGCATGCCGTAGCCGAAGCCGACCAGCCGGCCGCCGCTGAGCGCGCCCAGCGCGATCACCCCGGGCTGCTGGGCGTGCCGCCCGACGATGTGCAGCCGGACCAGGACCTCCTCGGGGGTCAGCCCGAACGCCACCGCCTGGACGTCGAGCGCCTGCGGAGCCCATGCCGCAAGGTCGATGGCCTCGATCGTCACCCCGGTCAGCTGATCCATGCCCCGGACGTTACTACCCGTCCGGCCCCCCACGCGGGCGGAGGCGGCAAGGAGCTCAGAACAGCACGCTCATGAACGCCCCGACCTCGCGGAAGCCGACCCGGCGGTAGGCGGCGCGGGCCCGCAGGTTGTAGTCGTTCACGTAGAGCGAGACCACCGGGGCGACCTCGCGCAGGGCGATGTCCAGGACGGCGGCCATGCCGGTCTCGGAGAGGCCGCGGCCGCGGTGGGCCGGGTCGACCCAGACGCCCTGGATCTGGCAGGCGCCCTCGGTGACGGCCCCCACCTCGGCCTTGAAGACGACCTGACCGTCCTCCGTGAAGCGCGCGAACGAACGCCCGGTGGAGATCAGTTCGGCGACCCGGGCCTGGTAGAGCAGCCCGCCGTCACCGGCCAGCGGGGAGACCCCGACCTCCTCGGTGAACATCGCCACGCAGGCCGGCATCAGCGTCTCGATCTCGCTCCGCCGCACCCGCCGTACCAGCGGGTCGGGCGCGATCTCGGCGGACGGCACGGCCGTGGCGAGCAGCGGCTGGTGGGCGCGGACCTCGCGGGCCGGTCCCCAACTGCGTTCCAGCAGGGCCCAGAGGGCGGCGGTGGCCTCGGCCGGGCCGACGATCGAGGAGCAGCGGCGGCCCTGGCGGCGGGCCCGTTCGGCGAAGGCCTGCACGGCCTGCGGGCCGGCGTCCACGAGGACCAGGTTCGCGCCGGCGTAGCAGAGCGCGTCCAGCTCACCGCGCTCGTCGTACCAGCCCCACATCTCGCCGCCGAGGCGCCAGGGGTCCAGCCCGACGGCCTCCACCCTGGTCGCGACGAAGGCGTTGGCGACCGGATCGCGCCGGAGCACCGCCAGGGTGTCCGCGAGGTCGGAGGCCTCCAGGACGCGCGTGGTCGCCAGGGCGCGGACGGCCTGGAACGAGCTGGGGAGCATCACACCTCGATCGAGCATCGAGACAGCACCTCACTGAGACGACTCTGGCCGCACCCTACTCCGTGGCCCCACCCGGCTACGGCCGCGGGGCCGTCCGCGCACGGACGGCCCCGCTTCCGGAAACTACTGCCCGCCGGTCACTCCGCGGCGGTCACGGTCGGCGCACCGGACTCGACGCCCTCGGCCTGCATCTGCTCGGCCAGCTTGAGGGCCTCCTCGATCAGGGTCTCCACGATCTTGGACTCGGGGACGGTCTTGATGACCTCGCCCTTGACGAAGATCTGGCCCTTGCCGTTGCCGGAGGCGACCCCGAGGTCGGCCTCGCGGGCCTCGCCCGGACCGTTGACGACGCAGCCCATGACCGCGACGCGCAGCGGCACCTCCATGCCCTCCAGGCCGGCGGTGACCTCCTCGGCGAGCTTGTAGACGTCGACCTGGGCGCGGCCGCAGGACGGGCAGGAGACGATCTCCAGACCGCGCTGGCGAAGGCCTAGCGACTCCAGGATCTGGTTGCCGACCTTGATCTCCTCCGCCGGCGGGGCCGACAGCGAGACCCGGATGGTGTCGCCGATGCCCTCGGCGAGCAGCGCGCCGAAGGCGACCGCGGACTTGATGGTGCCCTGGAAGGCGGGACCGGCCTCGGTGACCCCGAGGTGCAGCGGGTAGTCGCAGGCGGCGGCGAGCTGGCGGTAGGCGTTGATCATCACGACCGGGTCGTTGTGCTTGACCGAGATCTTGATGTCGCGGAAGTCGTGCTCCTCGAAGAGCGAGCACTCCCAGAGCGCGGACTCGACCAGCGCCTCGGGGGTGGCCCGGCCGTACTTCTCCAGCAGGCGCTTGTCCAGCGAGCCGGCGTTGACGCCGATCCGGATCGGGACGCCGGCGCCCTTGGCGGCCTTGGCGATCTCGCCGACCTTGTCGTCGAAGGCCTTGATGTTGCCCGGGTTGACGCGGACCGCGGCGCAGCCGGCGTCGATCGCGGCGAACACGTACTTCGGCTGGAAGTGGATGTCCGCGATGACCGGGATGCCCGACTTCTTCGCGATGATCGGCAGGGCGTCGGCGTCGTCCTGGGACGGTACGGCGACCCGCACGATCTGGCAGCCCGAGGCCGTCAGCTCGGCGATCTGCTGCAGCGTGGCGTTGATGTCGGAGGTCACCGTGGTGGTCATCGACTGCACCGAGACGGGGGCGTCGCCGCCGACCGGCACGTTGCCGACCATGATCTGCCGGGAGACTCGGCGCTTGGCGAGCGGCTTGAGCGGCAGGGACGGAATACCGAGCGAGATCGCGGTCATGTGCGCAGGGTTCCCCGGGGTTGAGGTGTGGTCGGTCCGGCCGTTCGACGGCCTGGGCCGGGCGCGCCGATGAAACGCGCGCCCGGCCCCCAACGGTACGGCACGGCGGTGGCCCCGGGCACACCAGCCGTACCGGGCGACTAGCTGATCTTGACCGGGTTGACCAGGTCGGCGACCAGGACGAGCAGGGTGAACCCGATGAAGACGCTGGCCACGACGTAGGCCAGCGGCATGAGCCGGGCGACGTCGAACGGACCGGGGTCGGGCCGCTTGAACAGGCTTGCGAATCGGCGGCGCACCGACTCCCACAGGGCGCCGGCGATGTGGCCGCCGTCCAGCGGGAGCAGCGGCAGCATGTTGAACAGGAAGAGCGACAGGTTGATGCCGGCCAGCAGGTTCACGAAGTACGCGATCCGCTGGGTGCCCGGGATGTCGAGCGAGAAGACCTCGCCGCTGACCCGGGCGGCGCCGACCATGCCGATCGGCGAGTCGACGTCGCGCGGGGCGCCGTCCACCACCGAGTTCCACAGCCCCGGGATCTTGCCCGGCAGGGCCACCAGCGACTTCACACCGCTCTCGGCCATGTCGTACATCCGGTCGAGGGATTGCCCGACGCCGAGCCGGACGACACCGCTGGTCGGGGTGAAGCCGAGGAAGCCCGCCTGCACCGTCTCGCCCTTGACCGGCATGCCGTTGCCGTCGTACTTCTGGACGTCGTTGACGGCGATGGTCGGGGTGAGGGTGAGCTGCTGCCCCTCGCGCTCGACCACCACCGGCACGGTCTTCCCGGCCGAACGGCGGATGTCCGCCTGGAGCTGGTCGTAGTCGCCGATCCGGTCGCCGTCGAAGGAGACCACCTTGTCGCCCGGCCGCAGCCCGGCCTGGGCAGCGGGGGTCTTCGGCGCGTCGGCCGGGCAGCTGTCGGTCGGCTGGCCGGCCTTGACCACGCACTGCGCGACGGTGCCGATGGTCGGCACCGTCATCGAGACGCCGAAGCCCATCATCACGGTCAGGAAGAGCCCGAAGGCCAGGATCAGGTTCATGAACGGCCCGGCGAACATGACGATGACGCGCTTCCACGGCTTGCGGGTGTAGAAGAGCCGGCTGTCGTCACCCTCCTGGAGCTCCTCGTAGGAGGCCTCCCGGGCGTCCTCGATCATGGTCCGCCAGGGCGAACTGCTGCGCTTGGTGATCCGCCCGTCCGCACCGGGCGGAAACATCCCGATCATCCGGATGTACCCGCCCAGCGGGATCGCCTTGACGCCGTACTCGGTCTCGCCCTTCTTCCGGGACCAGACCGTCGGACCGAACCCGACCATGTACTGCGGCACCCTGATGCCGAACAGCTTGGCCGTGGAGAGGTGGCCGAGCTCGTGCCAGGCGATCGAGATCAGCAACCCGATCGCGAAGACCAGGATGCCGACCACCGTCAAAACCGTTGCCACCGCAGGCCCTCCGTCATTGCGCTCCGCTCGTCGTCCGGTCGTCCGCCGGGAACCGTCAGCCCGACGCCAGCTCGCGGGCCCGGGCGCGGGCCCTGTCCTCCGCGTGCAGGACGTCCTCGACGGTCAGAGAAGTTCCCGCCGCGGCCCGCCCGCTGTCGTACTGTCCGTGCTCGGCCACGACCTTGGCAACAGTGTCCACGATTCCCGTGAAGGCGAGGCGGCCCTTCAGGAAGGCCTCCACGCACTCCTCGTTCGCCGCGTTGAACACCGCCGGCGCCGTCCCGCCGAGCGATCCCACCTCGCGGGCCAGCCGGACCGCCGGGAAGGCCTCGTCGTCGAGCGGGAAGAACTCCCAGGTGGCGGCCTTCGTCCAGTCGCAGGCCGGCGCCGCGTCCGGGATCCGGTCCGGCCAGCCCATCCCCAGCGCGATCGGCATCCGCATGTCCGGCGGGCTGGCCTGCGCCAGCGTGGAGCCGTCCGTGAACTCCACCATCGAGTGGACCACCGACTGCGGATGGACCACCACCTCGATCCGGTCGAAGGGCACGTCGTACAGCAGGTGCGCCTCGATCACCTCCAGGCCCTTGTTGACCAGGGTGGCCGAGTTGATCGTCACCACCGGCCCCATCGCCCAGGTCGGGTGCGCCAGCGCCTCCTGCGGCGTCACCCCCGCCAGCTGCTCGCGGGTCCGGCTGCGGAACGGGCCGCCGCTCGCCGTGACCACCAGCTTGCGCACCTCGGCGCGGGTGCCGCCGGCCAGCGCCTGGAACAGCGCGGCGTGCTCGGAGTCCACCGGCACGATCTGCCCGGGCTTCGCCACCGCCTTCACCAGCGGACCGCCGACGATCAGCGACTCCTTGTTCGCCAGCACCAGCACCCGGCCCGCCCGCAGCGCCGCCAGTGTCGGGCGCAGGCCGATCGACCCGGTGATGCCGTTCAGCACCGAGTGGCACTCCATCGCGGCCAGCTCGGTGGCCGCGTCCGGGCCCGCCAGCACGGCGGGCAGCGGACGCCCCGCCGCCTTCGCGGCCAGCGCCTCGCGCAGCGCGGGCTCGGCCGCCGGGTCGGCGACCGCCACGGTGTGCACGCCCAGCTCCAGGGCCTGCTCGGCCAGCAACTCCACCCGGCCGCCGGCCGCCGACAGGGCGACCACGCGGAACCGGTCCGGATTGCGGCGCACCACGTCGATGGCCTGGGTGCCGATCGAACCGGTCGAGCCGAGGATCACCAGCTCCCGGGGAGCGGAGGGGTCCTTCACCACGGGGGTGAAGCGCAGCTGCGGGTGGGCGAGCGAAGTCATGCGCCCATTGTGTCCTGCCGGCCGGACTCCACAGGACGCCGGGACGCGTCCCCGCTACCGTCGGAGCCATGCGTACCGTCATCGCCGGAGGCCACGGACAGATCGCGCTCAAGCTCGAACGGCTGCTCGCCGAGCGCGGCGACCGCCCCGCCGGCCTCATCCGCCGCCCCGAACAGGCCGGGGACCTGGCCGCCGCCGGAGCCGAGCCGCTGCTGCTCGACCTGGAGAGCGCCACCGCCCCCGAACTCGCCCGGCTGCTGGCGGGCGCCGACGCCGTGGTCTTCGCCGCCGGCGCCGGCCCCGGCAGCGGCGCCGACCGCAAGAACACCGTCGACCGCGACGCGGCCGTCCTGCTCGCCGACGCCGCCGAACTCGCCGGGGTCCGGCGCTACCTGATCATCTCCTCGATGGGCGCCGACGCCCAGGCGCACTACCCGGCCGACCCGGTCTTCGAGACCTACCTGCGGGCCAAGGGCGCCGCCGACGACGCCGTGCGCGCCCGTACCGCGCTCGACTGGACGGTGCTGCGCCCCGGCCGGCTCACCGACGGCGCGGGCACCGGCCTGGTCCGGCTCGCCCCCTCCGTCGAACGCGGCGCGGTGGACCGCGCCGACGTGGCGGCGGTGCTGGCCGAGCTGCTGCACGAGGCGGGCACCGCCGGGCAGACGCTGGAGCTGGTCGCCGGCAACGCCTCCGTGGCGGAGGCCGTCGCGGCCGCGGCCGGCCGGGTCTGAACCTTCCCCGGACACGCCGAGGGGCCCGGTACCGCCGCAGCGCGGCGGTACCGGGCCCCTCGGGCCGTTCGGGCCCCTCGGCGTGCCGGGAGCCCTTCGGGATCGTTCGGGATCGTTCGGGATCAGAGGTCGAGGCCGGTGAGGACCAGGACCTTCTCCACGGTGTAGTCGTCCATCGCGTACTTGACGCCCTCGCGGCCGACGCCGGAGTCCTTGACCCCGCCGTACGGCATCTGGTCGGCGCGGTAGGACGGCGCGTCGCCGATGATCACACCGCCGACCTCCAGCTCCCGATGGGCGCGGAAGGCGGTCTGCAGGTCACGGGTGAAGACACCGACCTGCAGGCCGAAGGCGGAGTCGTTGACGGCGGCGAAGGCCTCGTCGGTGCCGTCCACCCGGTGCAGCGACAGCACCGGGCCGAACACCTCGGCCTTGGCCAGGATCGCGTCGGCGGGCAGCTCGGCGAGCACGGTCGGGGCGAAGGTCGCGCCCGCACGGGTACCGCCGGTGAGCACCTTGGCGCCCTTGGCCACGGCATCGTCCACCCAGGACTCCACCCGCTTCGCGGCGTTCTCGTCGACCAGCGGGCCGACATCGGTGGCGTCGTCGTTGGGGTCGCCGGTGACCTGCGCCTCGACCTTGGCCACCACCTTCTCCACCAGCGCGTCGTACACCGACGCGTCGGCGATCACCCGCTGCACCGAGATGCAGGACTGGCCGCCCTGGTAGTTGGCGAACATCGCGATCCGGGTGGCGGCCCAGTCGAGGTCGGCCTCGGAGGACCAGTCGGCGAGCACCACGGCCGCGGCGTTGCCGCCGAGCTCCAGAGTGGTGTGCTTGCGCGGCACCGAGTCCATGATCTGGTAGCCGACCTTGTCCGAACCGGTGAAGGAGATCACCGGCAGACGCGGGTCCTGCACCAGCGCGGGCATCCGGTCGTTCGGCACCGGCAGGACGCTCCAGGAGCCGGCCGGCAGGTCCGTCTCGGCCAGGATCTCGCCCAGCACCATCGCGGAGAGCGGGGTGGCCGGAGCCGGCTTGAGGATGATCGGGGCGCCGACCGCGATCGCCGGGGCGACCTTGTGGGCGACCAGGTTCAGCGGGAAGTTGAACGGGGCGATGCCCAGCACCACGCCGCGCGGGAACCGGCGCACCACCGCGAAACGGCCCACGCCGCCCGGGTCGGTGTCCAGCCGCATCGTCTCGCCGTTGGTCCGGCGGGACTCCTCGGCGGCCCAGCGGAAGACGGAGACGGCACGGCCGACCTCGCCGCGCGCCCACTTGATCGGCTTGCCGTTCTCGGCGGTGATCAGCTGGGCGATCTCCTCGGTGCGCTCGGCCAGGCGCTTGGCCACGTGGTCCAGCGCGGCGGCACGGACGTGCGCGGGGGTCGCGGCGAACACCGGCAGCGCGGCCACGGCGGCGTCCAGCGCCTCCTCGACCTGGGCCTCGGTGGGGACGCTGACCTTGCCGACCAGGCGGCCGTCCCAGCTGTTGTGCACCTCGAAGTCGGCGTCGCCGCTCGCCCGGCGGCCGGCCAGCCAGAAATCGTACGTGGTGGTCACCGTGGTACCGGCCCTCTCCTCGTCGTCCTCACGGCCCCACGGACGTGGAACCAGAACCGAGGGTAGGGGCGGCGGCGCGCCGACCGGGTTGGCCACGGAGTAGCGTTCGCCCCCGCGCTCACTCCATCCCGTCCAGCGGACGGGCCGGGTTCCGGTGCTCCGCCGCCCGGGTGGGCGGGGCGGCCGGATGTCGCCCGCCGGGCGGCTGCTCCGCTACTCGGCCACTGCTCCGCTGCTCCTCGCCTACTCTTCGCCGGAGCGAAGGGCCAGCCAGAGTTCCATCCGGACGTCGGTGTCGTCCAGCGAGCGGCCCAGCAACTCCTCGACCCGCCGCATCCGGTAGCGCAGCGTGTGCCGGTGCACGCCCAGGTCGGCGGCGGCCGCGTCCCACTGGCCGTGTCTGGAGAGCCAGGCGCGCAGCGACGCCACCAGGTCGCCGCGGGCGGTCCGGTCGTGGTCCCGCAGCGGGCGCAGCAGCCCCTCCGCGAACGCCGTCACCGCGTCCTCGCCCAGCAGCGGCAGCAGCGAGCCGGCGCCCACCTCCTCGTGGTCCACCGCACGGCGGCCGCCGCGCAGCGCCACCGCGAGCGCCCGCTCGGCCTGCGCGTTCGCGGTACCCGCCTCCTCCAGCGCGGCCGGCGCCGAGACCCCCAGCGACAGGCCCTCGTGCTCCTCCACCGCCCCCAGGCAGGCCCGGTGCACGGCACCGTTGTCCAGCGCCAGCACCATCAGCCGGGGCCCGTGCGTGCCGCCCTCCTCGCGCGCCACCAGCAGCTTCTCCCCCACCCGGGCGCCGGCCTGCTCGGCCCGGTCGCCCAGCTCGCCGAGCGCCTCCGTGGCGTCCACTCCCTGGCCGGCACCGGCCACCATGACCCGGACCGTCCCCTCCGGCAGACCGCCGAAGAGCCCGGCCGCCACCTGCCGGGCGGTCGCCACCTCGCCCGCCAGCACCATCCGCAGCAGCGCCGCGCCCATCCGCTCCTCCGCCTGGCGCAGCTCGCGCGAGCGCTCCAGAGTGAGGGTCAGCAGCGCCACCGCCGCGTTCAGCACGTACCGCTCGGTCGGGGTGATCCGGTCCTCGGTGCCGACCGCGAGGAAGCCCCGGGCCCGGCGGTCCGCCCCCAGCGACTGGACCACCACGTAGTCCTCGTCCGCGGTGTCTATCCCCGGCGAACGCCCCTGCAGCGCGGCGCTCGACGGCGCCGGGCGCCGGCGCAGCCGGTCCACCTCGGCCGCCAGCCGGCCGGCCCGGCGGGCCGCCCAGTCCGGGGCCACCACCGACAGCGCGCCCGAGCCGTCGTACAGCGCCGCCCAGCCGCCCAGCCGCGCCGCCAGCCGGCGCACCACGGCCGTGGTGCCGTCCTTGCCGAGCGCCGCCCGGGTCAGCTCCTCCTGCGCCTCGAAGCTGGTGGTGACCGCCTCGTACTGCTCGGCGGCCAGGGCCGCCGAGACGACCTTGCTGATCGCGATGAACGGCGTCGGCTCCGGCACCCGCAGCAGCGGCAGCCCGCGCTGGGCGGCCGCGTCCACCAGGGGCTGCGGCACCTCGGTGTGCGACAGGCCGACACCGAGGCCCAGCCCCACCACGCCCGCGTCGGCCAGCCGGTGCACGTACGCCTGCAACCCGGCCGCGGTGCGGCCCAGCTTGATCCCGGTGGTGAGCAGCAGCTCACCGCCTTCGAGGAAGGGCGTCGGGTCGTCCAGCTCACTGGTGTGCACCCAGCGGACCGGCCGCTCCAGGTGGTCCGCACCGGCGAGGACCGTCAGATGGAGCGAGGTGTTGCGGACGACGGAGGCGAGTGTGGGAGGCATGGCACCTTCGGGGGACGACCTGACCGCGCCGTTGCGGCCGGGCGAGGAGAGGGCTGGGGAGTCTGGTGGGGGTCTCTCCCCTCATTATGGACGCTCCGGACAACCGGCACTGCCGAATCCACCTCGGAGGCGAGCTTCAGCCCCGCAGGTCCACCAGCAGCGGCGGCACCTGCTCGCCCGAGACCGCGGTCAGCGAGATCACCGCATGGCCCGCCGGCAACGCGTGCGCCAGGTCCGACGGCGACCAGCGCAGCCGCTCCACGTCCCGGGTGGTCACCGACTCGGTCTGCGCCGTCGTCCCCGATAGTGCCTTGCGCCCCAGCCGCCCGGCCCGGCGGACCAGCCCGCCCGAGGTGTCCGGCGCGTGCGTCACCGCCGTCTCCCGGACCAGGTGCGTGCCCCAGGCCTCGGAGAACATCCGGCCGTCCCACGGCGCGATCCCCGGGAACACCATCCGGCAGCCGACCGCCCCGAACAGCGGCGCCCGCAGCGCCTCGGGCAGATCGACCAGGGTCCGCAGCAACAGCACGGCGCCGGCGTTGGCCGCGCGCAGCCGCTGCAGCCCCCGGACGATGTGCGCGTCCAACGCCGTCGACGCGTCGTCGACCACCAGGCCGGCGAAGAGCGAACGGTCCTCCCGGGCCGCCGCGGCCTGCACGAACTGGCCCACCAGCAGCCGCGACAGAATCCGCGCCGCCTCCGGGTGGCTGCGCTCGGGCAGCTTCACCCGCACCCGCAGCGGGTGGTCCAGCACCCGCATCGCGAACGGCGGCCGACCGGTACCGTCGGTCGCGAACGCCCCCTCGAAGGCCGGCCGGTCCAGCAGGGCCAGCCGGTCCGCCAGCAGCGCCCCCGGGTCGTCCGCCCGGCCGCGCTGGCGCTCCCGGTACTCCAGGTCCCGCTCGTACGCCGCCAGCCGGCCCGCCGCGCGCAGCGCCTTCACCAGCGCCTCCAGGGCCTCCGGCTCACCGCCGAGCAGCGCCCGCAGCTCACGCACCGCCGGGTAGCGGCCGAACCCGGCGTGGAACGGGCCGACCACCTGCTGCAGCGCCGTCCGGGCGGTCTCCGCCCGGGCCGTCAGCTCGTCCGGCAGCAGCGCCTCGGCCAGCCGGGCGGCCGCCTCGTCCGGATCCCGCACCGCCCCGTAGAGGTCCAGCCCGTACGCCGAGCCCCGGTCCCCCGGCGCGATCACCACGTCGTACCAGGCATCCGGCCCCAGCTCCGCGTCGGCCGCACCGATCACCACCGCGCACGCCGTACCGGCCAGCGCCTGGAGGCAGAGCGCCTCGGCGACCGGCCGGGCCAGCCGCGCGGTCTTCCCGGTGCCCGCCGGGCCGACCGCCAGCAACGAGGTGCCCAGCAGCGACGGATCCAGCGCGAAACCGGCCGCCCGGTGCGTCAACGGGTTCTTCGGAACGTCCTGCGCCGTGCCCAGCCGCACCTGGCCCAGCAGCAGATCGTGCTGCTCCTCCCGCCCGGCCAGCTCGCGCGCCTCGGAGGGGTGGGCGAACGCCGCCGCGCCCCGGGCGGCCACCTGCTCGACGAAGGCCGGCACGAACACCGGGTCGGCCTGGGCCGACTCCCAGGCCCGCTGGATCCGCACGTAGTCGACGTCCCCGACGGGCTCGCCGTCCAGCCGGCCCGCCGCCGCGGCCGCCCCGCCGAGCCGCAGCGCCGCCCACGGGTCACGCGCCCACTCGGCCTGCACCGCCACGCCCTCCTCGGCGGGCTCCTCCGTGGTCACCGTGCGCGCCATCAACGGCGCCACATACCGCCGCCACACCTCCGGCCAGCGGCCCATCCGGCCGAACACCTTGATCACGACAGCGAGCACGAGCACGTTGACGATCAGCAGGGTGAACATCGCTTCGGACTGCGACGGTTCGGCCAGCGGACCGATGCCGGTCTGCCCGCCGAACCAGACCAGTACGTACGTCGTCAACTGCGTGCCGTAGAGATAGGCGAACCACCCCACCACCGCGTTCAGCCCCGCTCTCAGCAGCAGGGGCCAGGTCGGGACCTTGGCGTCGTCCGCCCGGTCGGGGTCGACCTGGTCGTAGCCCTGCCGGTAGACGCCCGGGGCGGCGTCGGGGCGGGGGGCGGCGACCCAGGCGGCGAGGTCGAAGGGCGGGGGTGCCGCGGGGCGGCCGGGACGTTGGTGCGGCATGGGTGTCGCAGGTGCGGCGGTGGTCCGCTCGCCGTGGCCCCGTGCCCCGTCCAGTCCCATGTACGGCCCCGCTCCCTCGCCCGCCCGGCCCGACCACCGTCGGTCCCGCCATACCCATGCCGCCGCACCGGCGACACGCCCGCGCTCAATGTAGTGGAGCGTGGGCTGCCGGTAGTCGCACTCCCTGCGCTGGCCGCCCCGGACAAGTCGGACGGCCCAGTGCTACCGAGTGGCGCATGCCCGGCCGGGGAGGGCCGCCGTAGCCTGCAAAGCACCGAGCCGAGAAGTCTGGAGAAACCCATGAGCGCCGCAACGCCGCTCCCGCAGGAGCGCCGCCTGGTCACCGCGATCCCCGGTCCGAAGTCGCAGGAGCTGCAGGCCCGCAAGCTGGGTGCGGTGGCGGCCGGCGTCGGCACCACCCTGCCGGTGTACGTGTCCCGTGCCAACGGCGGCGTGCTGGAGGACGTGGACGGCAACTCGCTGATCGACTTCGGATCCGGCATCGCCGTGACCAACGTCGGCAACAGCGCCGAGGCCGTGGTGGCCAAGGCGACCGAGCAGCTGGCCGCCTTCACCCACACCTGCTTCATGGTGACCCCGTACGAGGGCTACGTGGCCGTGGCCGAGCAGCTGAACGAGCTGACCCCGGGCGACCACGACAAGCGCACCGCGCTGTTCAACTCGGGCGCCGAGGCGGTCGAGAACGCGGTGAAGATCGCCCGCGCCCACACCAAGCGCACCGCCGTCGTGGTGTTCGACCACGGGTACCACGGCCGCACCAACCTCACGATGGGCCTGACGGCGAAGAACATGCCGTACAAGCAGGGCTTCGGTCCGTTCGCGCCGGAGATCTACCGGGTGCCGGTGGCCTACCCGTACCGCTGGCTGACCGGCGCGGAGAACTGCGCCGCCGAGGCCGCCGCCCAGGCGATCGACATCATCAACAAGCAGATCGGCGCCGAGAACGTCGCCGCGATCATCATCGAGCCCATCCAGGGCGAGGGCGGCTTCATCGAGCCGGCCAAGGGCTTCATGCCGGCGATCGTGGAGTACGCCAAGGCCAACGGCATCGTCTTCGTGGCCGACGAGATCCAGACCGGCTTCTGCCGCACCGGCCAGTGGTTCGCCTGTGACGACGAGGGCATCGTCCCGGACCTGATCACCACCGCGAAGGGCATCGCCGGCGGTCTGCCGCTGGCCGCGGTGACCGGTCGCGCCGAGATCATGGACGCCGCGCACGCCGGCGGCCTGGGCGGCACCTACGGTGGCAACCCGGTGGCCTGCGCGGCCGCGCTGGGCGCCATCGAGACCATGAAGGAGCAGGACCTCAACGGCAAGGCGCAGCGGATCGGCGAGATCATGCTCGGCCGTCTGCGGGCCCTGCAGGAGAAGTTCGCCCACCACGACTCGGTGCGGATCGGCGAGGTCCGCGGCCGCGGCGCGATGATCGCCGTGGAGCTGGTGAAGCCGGGCGGCAAGGAGCCGAACGCGGAGGCCACCGCGGCCATCGCCAAGGCGTGCCACGCCGAGGGCCTGGTGGTCCTGACCGCTGGCACCTACGGCAACGTGCTGCGCTTCCTGCCGCCGCTGGTCATGCCGGAGCACCTGCTGAACGAGGGCCTGGACATCCTGGAGAACGCCTTCGCCACCGTCTGAGCGGCGGCGCCCCCACCGGGCCGCCCGTGACCGGGTGACACCGACCCGCCGGAGGGATTCCGGACAGCATCGAACGGCCCGTGCGGACACCTCGTCCGCACGGGCCGTTCGGTCGCTACGGGCGGTTTCGTCCTGGTGTGCGGGGCGGGCCGCCGCACCGCCCACCAGGGGTGAAGATGCTGTGCCGAATCGCTGAAGCTCCTCAGTGCGCCGCGGCCGTTGACGTAGTGTCATGACAGATGGACAGCGAGCCCCAGCCATTGGCGGACCCGTCCGCGGCACCGCCCCCACCGGCGGATCCGCAGGTCGCCCGCGAGGACAACCAGGCCGACCCGCAAGGGCCGGCGCACACCGAAGGCCGATCGACCGACCGTCCGACCCATACCCCCCGGGGCGCGCGGAACGGCGATCATCAGAGCCGCCCCGGAGCTCTCCCCCCTGCTCCGGGGCGGCCACTTCGCGTTCCGGAGCGCCTGGCGGGCCCGGCCGGATCGGCGGCCCTGCCGGTGGCGCTGGCCACCGTGCTGGTGCTGATCTCCTGGCAGGTGGCCGTCGACGGGCCGCTGCTCGGACTGGACCGCTGGGTCCGCCACGGCGTCCGGGAGACCCGGCACGACCTCCACAGCACGCTGCTCAACCATCTCGGCGAGGCCCTCTCGGACCTCGGCAGCTCCGTCCCGGCGATCCCGGTCCTGCTGGCCGCCGGGGCATCGGCGGCCTGGCGGTCCCGCCGGGCCGGGGCGGCGCGCCCGTGGCTGCCGGCGCTGATCGCGGTGCTGACGACCGGGCTGATCCCACTGCTGGTCGTCCCGGCGAAGGCCGCGTTCGCCCGGCCGGGGCCGTTCGGGATGCCCCTGGCGCCGGACCAGTGGGGCTGGTACCCGTCCGGCCACACGGCGACCGCGACCCTCTCCTACGGGGTGGCCGCGTTCCTGCTGGCCCGCACCGCCGGCGCCCGCGCCCGCCGCCGCCTGTACGCGGCCGCCGCCCTGCTCGCGGCCGGCGTCGGCCTCGGGCTGGTGTGGAGCGACTACCACTGGCTGCTGGACGTGGTGGCCGGCTGGTGCCTCGGCGGGCTGGTGCTCCGGGCGCTCGCCGGGCTGCCACCGGCCCGGAACGGCCGCGGCTCCCGGCGCCACCCCTAGATGATCGATTCCGAGGGATCGCCTGCGCGTGTGGGAGGGGGAGTCCACCGTCACCGTGTGAAGACAGAGTTGGACTCCCTCGCGGCCGCACTCTATGTGATGACCGACGACCTGCTGAAGGATTCGCCGCAGTTCAGGCGTGCCCCAAGAAGGCAATTCCCGGCCACTTCCAGGCGGCCGGGACAGTGAGTTCCGGCGACACACGGGGTTCGGGGTGCACCGGGCCAGCTGGTCAGGTCCCCTCGGCTCACGGTCGGCGGCCGTCCTCGCTCCCCGTGCCGCAACTAGTGAACGGTCAGACCGCGCTGGTGGGGGTCGGCCGGGCGACCTGGAGGCGGTAGTCCACGGAGGTGGAGAAGGTGCCTGACTCGCCCCGCAGGGTCAGCTCGTGGCTGCCGGGGGTGAGGGGGTCCAGCCGGACCCAGAGGCCGCAGGACCAGGTGTTGAGGGGGCCGGCCGTGGTGGTGAACGGGTTGCCCTTCCGCGGGTTCATCCGGATCGGGGTGGAACCGAGCTCCTCGGGGGTCAGGGAGCGTCCGTCCAGGGTGGCGCTTCCCTTGGCGGCGTTCATGAACTCCAGGCAGTCTGCGGACTCGCCGAACAGGTTCACCAGCGGGAAAACGACCGGCACCCCGACGGGGACGGTGCAGGTGCGGGTGGCCGCGCCGCCGGTGGTACCGGCGAGGAACCAGATGCCGTCCTCCTGGCCCTGGCCGCACAGGTGGCCGTCCTGATCGAGGACCGGGTTGCGGTCCTCCGCGGTGGCGGTGGCCCAGTTCCACCAGCGGGACTGCAGCTCCGGCGAGGTGAGGCTCTGTACAGCGAGCGGGGTGCTCGGTTCGGGCGAGGGCTCGTCCGTGGCCGGGGGTGCGGGCTGCGCGGTCCTGTCGGCTGCCGGAGCGGAGGTGCAGGCCGTGGTGAGGGCCAGGGCACCGACGAGCAGGCCGGCCAGTCGTCTTGCAAGCATGATCGGAAACCTTACGACATGGTGTGCGACCCGCGACGAGCCGGTGTCCGGCACCAGCTCCCCCGCCGACCGCATCCCCGTTGTCGAAGCGCTCCCGGACGCCGTCCGCAGACCAGACGTCCGCCCGGCCCCTGCCCGGCGCCGGGTCAGCCCGACGGCTCGGCCGTGAGCGCCCGCTGCTGAGAACACGCCTCAGGAGGACGGATTCTTCCCGAACCCGAACCCGGACGCGCGCCTCGCTCGTGAGCTGAGGCGTCGGGCCGTTCGCCCTGGCAGCTCCTGGACGGGGCCGACTGAGACCTGACCACCCACCGCCTCCTGTACGCCGGCCCCGTGGACGGCGTCAGCTGCTTCGTGACGACCTGGTCACTCTGAAGCGCCGACCTCAGTAAAGCCCCGGGCTCCGGCCACCGTTGGTCGCCATTGGGTACGAAGACACTGTCGAACAGCGGTGGCCGCAGGTCAGAGCGTCAACTTGCCCCCGGCGCTGGCGCCGGCAGCGCCGAAAGGCGGCCCAGGCGTCGGATGGGAAATCAAGAGAGCAGCTTGCCCAGCGCCTGAGCAGGGGTTGGTCAACCTTCAGGACCGTCACCACCCTTGGAATCAATCAGCTAGCCCTCGGCGGGCTCGGCGGGCTCGTCGTTGCGCTGGACGAGGCCGGGCTCGCCGTTGTCGCGCTGCCAGCTGACGACCAGCTCGTCGCGGGCACCGAAGCGGACCAGGTGACGGCCGACCACGTCCTCCAGGCCCGGCAGGTTCTCGGTCTCGCCCTCGACGGTGAGCAGCAGGGCGTCGGGGGCGGCCTCCAGCGTGGCGGTGCCGCGGCCGAAGGTCAGGGTGCCGCGACCGGTCTCCTCCGACCACTCGGCTTCGATCTTGCGCCCCATGTGGGCGGCGAGCTGCTTGGCGTAGCGGGCGGACCGGTCGGTGGCGACGCGGGCTTCGGAACGGGGCACGGGCCCTCCAGAATCACGGGAGGGAACTTAGGTTGCCCTCACTCGGAACCAAGCTAACCCAGATAGTGAGCCAGACTCAACAACTTTACGGAGCCCTCGTCCGTGGCGCGTCCTGCCCTGCTCCCGCCCCCGGACCGGCCGATACCCTTGGTCGACACCTGCCGAGGAGAGCCCCCATGACCACCACGCCGACCGACGACGCGGGGAGCTCCTCCACCGGCCCCGGCACCGCCCGGGACGGCGCCGCGGCCCGGGACCTCACCGTCGCGCCGGACGGCACCGCAGTGCAGGACACCGCGGCCCAGGACACCGCGGCCCAGGACACCACCGCCGAGCTCGCCGACGCGATGACCAGGGCGATCAAGCGGATCCGCCGCCTCACCAGCGAGCGCCTGGAGCCCTTCGGCATCACCCCCGGTCAGGGCCGCGCCCTGCGCACCCTCGCGCACGCCCCCGGCTGCGAGCTGCCGGACCGCGCCATGCGCCTGGGCGACCTGGCGGAGCGGCTGCACATCGCCCCCCGTTCGGCCACCACCGTGGTGGACGCGCTGGAGGAGGCGGGGCTGGTCGAGCGCACCCCGGACCCGGCCGACCGGCGCGCCGTCCGGATCGTGCTGACGACGGCCGGCCGGTCGGCGGTGGAGCGGATCGGGCAGGTCCGGCACGAGGTGGCGCAGGAGTACTTCGGCCCGATCAACCCGGCCGACCAGGACGCCCTGCTGCGAGCGCTGCGCTCCGCCGAGAGCGCGTACGCGGCCACCATGCCGCCGCGCCGGACAGCGCCCCCGGGCGCAGCGCGGTGATCCCGATCCCGGCGATCACCAGCAGCGCCGCGCAGCCGACCACCGGGCCGATCCGCTCACCGAGCAGCAGCCAGGCGGAGGACATCCCGAACACCGGGACCAGCAGCGAGTAGGGCGCGACCGTGGTGGCGTCGTAGCTGCGCAGCAGGAAGCTCCAGGCGACGAAGCCGAACAGGGTGGAGACCAGTCCGACGTACCCGATCGCGCCCAGTCCGGCCGGGGTGAGGTCGCGCAGAGCCCGCAGGTCGGCGGCCGGGCCCTCGACCAGCAGCGAGAGCCCGAGCAGCGGCAGCGGCGGGACGGCGCTGACCCAGACCATCCAGCGCAGCGCGTCGCGCGGGGCGGCCTTGCGGGTCAGCACGTTGGACAGCCCCCAGGCGACGGCGGCGAGGACGACCAGGACGAAGGCCCCGACCGGGCCGCCGACGCCGTGGTCGACGGCGCTCAGTCCGATGCCGGTGAGCGCGATCCCGAGGCCGGCCAGGCGCTGCGGGCCGGGCCGCTCGCCCAGCAGGACGGCGGCGAACAGTGCGGTGAAGACCGCCTGGCCCTGCAGGACCAGCGAGGAGAGCCCGGCCGGCATCCCGGCGTGCATGCCGAGGAAGAGCAGTCCGAACTTGACCACCCCGAGCACCAGGCCGACCCCGAGGACCCACGGCCACGCCACGCGCGGCGGGCCGACGAAGAAGACCGCCGGGACGGCGACCACCGCGAAGCGCAGGGCGCAGAAGAGCAGCGGCGGGAAGTTCTCCAGGCCGACGTGGATCAGGACGAAGTTGAGGCCCCAGACGGCGGCGACCAGGACGGCCAGCGCGATGTGACGCGGTCTCATGCTGCCGCCGGGGGCGGCCGGTGTTGCGGTCATGGGTCGAGGATGGCCGCCACCAACCATGTAGCACCAGCGATGAATTCTGAAGGGCGGGATTTAGCATTGCTGCATGATGGATCTGGGACGCCTGCGGGCGCTGCACGCGGTGGCCGTGCACGGTTCGGTGGGCGGGGCGGCGGCCTCGCTCGGCTTCACGCCGTCGGCGGTCTCTCAGCAGATCGCCAAACTGGAGCGCGAGACCCGGACGGTGCTGCTGGAGCGTCAGGGCCGGGGCGTGGTGCTGACCGACGCCGCCCGCGAGCTGGCCGTCACCGCGCAGGCGGTGCTGGGCCTGGTGGAACAGGCCCAGGTGCGGCTGGAGGAGCAGCGCGGCCGGGCGGTCGGGCGGCTCCTGGTGGCCGCCTTCGCCACCGGCGCGCGCGGACTGATGCCGGGCGCGCTCGCCGCCCTGCGCGAGCGCTGCCCCGACCTGGACGTCCGGCTGCTGGAGAGCGACCCGTACCCGGCGGCCGAGCTGGTGGCCCGGGGCGAGGTGGACCTGGCGCTGGTCCAGGACTGGCCGACCGTGCCGCTGCCGGTGCAGGAGGGCCTGGTCCGGCTGGACTTCGGCCCGGACCCGGTGGACCTGCTGCTGCCCGCCGCGCACCCGCTGGCCGGGGAGGCCGTGGTCCCGGTGGAGCGGCTCCGCGGGCAGTGCTGGATCAGCGTGCCGCCGGGCAACATCTGCCACGACTGGCTGGTCCGCACGCTGCGCGAGGTCGGAGAGGAGCCCGACGTGCGCTACCAGGTCGGCGAGTTCGAGACCCAGATCGCGCTGATCGCGGCGGGTCTGGGGATGGGGCTGGTGCCGCGGCTCGGCCGGGGCGCCCTGCCGCCGGGGGTGGTCGCCCGGCCGGTCGTGCCGGAGCCGGCCCGGCGGGTGTTCGCGCTCTGGCGCGCCCAGGCCTCCCGGCGGCCGGCGATCACCGAGGCTCTGGCCGCGATGCGGGACCGGTGGGCCGCCCTGGCGGCGTGAGCGCGGGCCCGGCCCGGGTGAGGGGCCGCCCGGGCCGGGTGCGCGGCCGCCCGGGCTGCCCGGACTGCCCGGGTCCGGCTGTTCAGCCGGCGAACCCGATCACCAGCCACATGAAGCCCACCCCGAGGATGGTGCAGAGCAGGGTGGCGCGCGAGGGGTGCGGGCTGTGCGCCTCGGGGAGGATGTCGGAGGTCGCCAGGTAGAGCAGGAAACCCGCGAAGAACCCGAGGTAGAGGCCGAGCAGTTGCTCGGGGATGGTGAACAGCAGGGTGATCGCGGCGCCGGTCACCGGTGCCAGCGCGTCGGCCGCGAGCAGGGTCAGCGCCCGCCGGCGGTCGTTCCCGTACAGCCGGGTGATCGTGTAGGTGTTGAAGCCGTCGGCGAAGTCGTGGGCCACCACGGCGACGGCGACCACCGTCCCGACGGTGGTCCCGGCCTGGAAGGCCGCGCCGATCGCGAAGCCGTCCATCACGCTGTGGCCGACCAGGGCGAGCGCCGCGGTCAGCCCGATCCCCGGCGCGGACGTTCCCTCGGCGACCGCCGGTTGGGCGTGCGCACGGGTGTGGACGTGCTGGTGGCCGTGGGTGTGCGCGGCGTACTCGCCCTCGTGGCCGCGGTGGATGGCGACCGCCCGCTCGACGACGTGGATCGCCAGGAACCCGGCCGCGAACATCAGCAGCGCCTGCGGGACGCCGTGGATCTCCCCGGGCGCCTGGTGCAGCGCCTCCGGCAGCAGGTCGAAGGCCACCACCCCGAGCATCAGCCCGGCGGCGAACCCGAGCACCAGATGGCGCCGGTCACCGGTGCGCTGGGCGACGTAGCCACCGATGAGCGTCATCAGGAAGGCGCCGGCGGCGACCAGGATCGCGGTCATCCCACCTCCCCCGTACCGGAGACCCTACGCATCCCCTCGCCTCCCCCGTGTCCTGAGCGTCCCGGGCAACCCCCGGGCGTCCCGTGCCCCGGTGGCTCGCCGGGGCCGACCGCCGAACGGTGCCGGACGACCCGGGCCGGGAACGCCCCGGTGCCGGTGCCCCCCAGCCTCGCCCGGTGCCCGGGGCGCCGCCCGCCGGACGGTCCGTGAGGGTGAGCCACGAGAGCACCCGGGCACCTGTCAGGCTCGCGGCCCGACCGGGCCCGTTCAGTGACCGGAGGCGAGCGGCAGCCCGAGGTGGGCGCGGGCGAGCTCCCGCACGCCGTCGCCGTCGACCAGATGGATGTGCTGGTGCCCGTCCTCGCCGGTGAGGTCGAGCGCCTCGTCGGTGAACCGGCCGGTGGTCAGCCGCAGACCGTGCTCGGCGGACTCCTCGCGGACGGCCTCCGCCAAGGTCCTGATCTCCTCCTCGCCCACCGCCCCGGACCCGCGGGAGGCCCAGACCACCCAGCGCCCGGGCAGCGCGCTGCCCGCCGCCCCCTCCCCGGTGGCGACCAGGCCCGCCGGGCCGCGCAGTCGTACGCTCCACTGCTCCAGCCCGCCGCGGGTGAGCAGTTCGCGGACCAGGTGGGCGAACTCGTTCGCCGAGAGGTCCGGCGCGGACGGCACGGTGGCGCCCGCCAGGGCGGCCGGTTCGACGCCCGCCCTGGCGTAGGGGTCCGGGGTCACGGCGGCGCCGAGCTGGCGCAGCCGGACCAGTGCCTCGTCCTGTTCGGCGTCCGCGTAGACGCCCTCGCCGTCGTGCTCCTCGTAGGGGGCGGCCGCCGGCAGCAGCCTGGTCCGGGCGAGGGCGTCGCGGTCGGCGTCCACGCTCACCAGGCAGAGCGGCTCCGCTCCGGCGGACTCGCGCAGCCAGCCGTTCAGCACCACCCCGGCCAGTATCTCGTCGGTATCGACGGCATCGGCGGCCTGCAGCGCGCGCAGGGCCAGCCGGGCGACCAGCCGCAGGTAGTCGGTGGCCCGGTCGGCCGGCGGGCGCGGCACCGGGAGTATCTCGCCGTCCGGGGCGAGCCGGTACCCGGTCAGCGACGGCACGAGGTCGAGGGACGGCAGGTCGAGGTCGAGCACGGCGGTGCGGGTGAGCGGGCGGAAGACCGCCCGGCAGGGCGCGGGTACGTCCTGGGTGGCCGTCTCGGCGGCCGCCAGCGCCCGCTCCAGCAGGGACTCGACCGCGGCCGGCTCGGCCAGCCGGTATGCCCGCCGGCACTCCTCCAGGGTCTCGTTGTACTCGCGGACCGCGCGGGCCCTGGCCTGCTCGGCCTGCTCGTGGACCCGCCGCGACTCGTCCTCGGCCGGGCGGTCGGCCCCGGCCCGCCGGGTGCGCCACTCCCGGAGGGCACGCTGGTGGGTGAGCCGGGCCTGGGCCAGCTCGCGCTGGAAGCCGGAGTCCAGCAGTCGCCGGGTCGGCGGCTCGTCGGGGTCGGCCCCGGCCGGCCGCTCGGGCGCGTAGTCCTCCCAGCGCGGTTCGGCGTCGGCCTCGCCGCCGCCCGGGCCGGTGGCCGGGTAGGGCCTCGGCTCGTAGTGGCGGAGCTGGCTCTCGAAGTCCATCGCCGAGACGGGCAGCGCGGCCCGCCGCAGGAGGTCCGCGAGCCGCTCGTGCTCGGCCCGGACGGTGACGGACCGGTGGTGGGTCAGCGCGGCGGCCCGGGTGTGCGCGGCGACCGCCTCGTCCGCGTCCTCCGGGCCGGTCAGGCCGGCCGCGCCGCTCAGGCCGTCCCGGCCGCCATGACCGCCGGCCGCCCGGTCGGCCGGGCCCGGCGAGCCGGGTGGCCCGTCGAGCCCGTACGGACCGTCAGGCCCGTCAGGCCCGGACGATCCGTCGGATCCGTCCGGACCGTCCGGGCCGCTCACGCCGAGGTCACGGAAGACCGAGGCCAGGAAGCCGGGTTGGGGGGCCATCACGGCGCCGTCGGGCTGGCCGTCTGCTGAGTGCTGCATCGGTCGCGGTTCCCCCATGCTCGTCCGGCGCCTGCCCGGGGCGGCCGGCGAGCCTACGGGCCGCCCCTGCCGGACATTGTCCACCGAACGGGCGCACCGGTCAGCCAAGCCTCTCAGTTGGTCCGGGTGTTGGTCAGGTGCAGGCCGATGTAGCCGACATAGATCCGGCCACTGCCCGAACAGTCGTCGAGGTAGTGCAGCCGCGGGGCCGTCCGCCCACCGCCGATCCGCAGGTGCGCGCCCATGAACGCCCGCCGGGAGGCGTCCACGCACTCCGGTACCGGAAGTATCCGCTCGCGCTTCCACTTGGTGTGGCTGAAGACCGTCCGCGACTCCCCGCGCACCGCCTTGCGGGGCGGGAAGCGGTGGCGGCCGGCCGGGGTGTGCTCGCACCACTGCTTGAAGTCGCCGCCCGCCTCGCCGCGCACCGCCGCCTCGGCGTACTCCTGCAGGGACGTCAGACCGCCCCAGGTGAGCCGGGCCCAGCCGGCCCCGGCGCACCGCAGGTCGTCCAGGGCGAGCGCGCTCTTCTGGTCCCCGGTGAAGGTGAGCAGCGGGAACTCGTCCAACCGGGCCATCAGTTCGGTGAAGCTGTCCGGCACCGCCCGGAACCCGGGAGCGCCCGGTGAGCCCGGTCTGCTGCCCGCCCCGGGCGCGGCCGGGCGGCGCCCCGCCGAACCCGGGCCGACGCAGAGCCGACCGGCCGGCCCGCGGGACTGGACGCCCCGGCGCGGCCCGGTGACCGACCCGCCCGGCGGCTCGTCGGCCGCCGACGGCACCCGGCGGCCCCGGCGGCGCTCCCGGCGCAGGCTGTGCCGCACCCGCTCCAGCTCGTCGGCCCTCGCCTGCTGCTCGGCGTGGTCCTGCTGCTCCTCGTGGGCGAGCGCCGCCCGCTCGGCCCGGGCGGTGGCGTCCTCCGGGCCGGTGCCCGGACGGGCCGCGGTCGCGGGCACCCGCAGCACCGGGACGGCGGCCAGCGGTGCCGGCAGCGGCAGCTCGGCGGCGAGCCGGCGCGGTTCGCGGGCCAGCAGCCCGGCCGCCCGGCGCAGGTCCTCCTCGATCCGGTGGCGGGCCAGCACCGGATGCCGCGCACCGTCCGACCGGGAGGCCGGATCGACCTCGGGCTGATAGGTGCGCACCGCCCCGCCGTAGACGGTGTGGTACTCCAGTGCGACGTTGAACTCGGTACGGGCGCCCGGATCCAGGACGTAGGTGGTGGCGAGGCCGGGGAGTTGGCGGCAGAGCGGGCGGACGACGTCCTCCACCCAGCGGTCGAGGTCGTGGTTGACCGGGACGCTCGCCACCACGACGGGCAGCCGGCGCTCCGGATCGCAGAGGGCGTCGATCAGGCCGTCGACCTCGGCGGCGGTCAGCACCCTCGGCGCCGACTGGACGGCGGCCGGGCCGTCGGTGGCGTCCAGCAGCGGCAGCAGACTGCAGGCGAGTTCGGGCACCGGCACCCGGCACGGCGTCCGTACCCCGGTGCCGGTGGTGTGCGTCTCGGCCTCCAGCCGGACCCAGGTGCGGCCGTCGGAGCCGGTCGCCGTGGTCAGCGTGAGTTGGTGGGTGCCGTGCGGGGCCGGGGTGCGCAGCCGGCGGCGGTCGTAGCGCCCGGCCCCCGGGCCGCCCCGCAGGGGACCGCCGTCGCGGTCGAGCAGGACCCGGTCGCCCAGGCGCAGGCGTTCGGCGGGGACTTCGGCGGCCTCGGCGGCGACGGACCGGTGGGCGGCCGGCGGGGGCTCCTCACAGCCTTCGTGTTTCAGCCAGGCGGCGAGGCGCTGGTCCGCCAGGGCCACGGCGTCGGCGTGCGGGAGCGCGGTGGTGACGGTCATCCGATAGGGCGTCGCGAGGCCCCTGGGGCCGGGCAGACCGGCGCGGGCGGGCGACGAGGAACGGTCTGAGGTCATGCGCATACCTCCGTGGTGCGGTGGTGGGGTCTGTCGTCCTCCATCGATGGGGGTGTGTTCGTCCGGTTCTTGCCGGATCCTTGCCCAGGAAACGCCACAGCCCGGAGCGGAAGTTCCAACTCCGGGCCACGTCAATACGTTCGAGTGAATCTGCTCAAGCCGACCACCGGACCGGACCGGCTTCTGCTGCGGCCGGTCTCAGCCCTCCGCGCGGCCCGCGCCGCTGCGGCTCCACTCCGGTTCGGCGACCGGCACCGCCAGCGGGCAGCCCTCCGGGGCGTCGTAATCGGCGATCAGCACCACGGGGACGGTCCCGTGGTTGCGGCCGACGTGGACGTGGACCGGCCCCGCCTCCTCGACCAGCGACTCGCCCGCCCGGCTGACCTCGACCCGGCCGTCGTGCAGGGTCCGGGTCAGCGTCCCCGACAGCACCACCACGTCGACCCGGCCCGGGTGGTAGTGCCAGCCGGTACTGGCGCCCGGGGGCAGGGTGATGGTCTGGACGAGGGACATCTCGGCTCGGCCTCCTGGTCGGCGATCCGCCCAGGCTAGGCAGGGTGCGGGAGGACGGGAACCCGGCCGGACCCGATCTGGCCGAAAGTCTGTCCGGCCCCCGGCCCGGTCGCTCCGCGAACCCCGGCCCGAGCGTCACCCCCGCGCCGCGGGGAACCCGCTCAGACCGGCACCTCGACATACGTCCGACCCGCCGCCACCGCCACCGCGGTACCGCCGGTCGCCTCGGCCAGCCAGGTGCGGAATTCGGCCACCTCCGGCTCCGGCACCCCGACCTCGATCCGCACCCCGGCCGCCTCGTACGCGAGGTCGCTCACCGTGTAGCCGGCCGCCCGCAGGTCGTTCTCGACCCGCCCGGCCCGGGTGTGGTCCGCCGCTACCGCGAGCAGCGCCACCGGCCGCCGTTCCAGCAGCCCGACCGCGTCCACCGCCTCCGACACCGCGCTCCCGTAGGCCCGGACCAGGCCGCCCGCCCCGAGCTTGATCCCGCCGAAGTACCTGGTCACCACGGCCGCGGTGTCGGTCAGCCCGCGCCGGCGCAGCACCTCCAGCATCGGCACCCCGGCCGTACCGCCGGGCTCCCCGTCGTCGCTGGAGCGCTCGCGCCGCTGCTCGTCGCCGACCACGAAGGCGGTGCAGTTGTGCCGCGCGTCCCAGTACTGCTTGCGGATGCCCGCGATGAACGCCTGCGCCTCGTCCTCGTCGGTGACCCGGGCGAGGTGGCAGATGAAGCGGGACTTCTTGATCTCGATCTCGTGGCTGCCCGCGTGCCGGATGGTCAGGTACTGCCTCGGGGTCGGCTCCGGCGTGGCGGACATGGTGCGGCGGTTCTCCCGGAAGACGGCGAAGGCTGGCGGCGGCCCCACGTGGTTCCGGGGCGCCACCGCCAGCCTAGGCCCTGCCCGTCCGGTCACCGGTCCGAGCCGGAGGGCGCCGGGTCGGGGCAAGGACGACTCGGGGCGGCGGCGGGTCGGGGCGGCGGCGAGTCGGGGCGGGGCCGGGAGGGCTCAGCGGCCGGCCAGCGCGTCCAGCCGGGCGCGGTCCAGACCGGTGAGCGAGAGGACCTCGGCGAGGTCGACCGCCCCGCAGTCCAGCCCGCGCAGCAGGTAGCCGCTGAGCGCCCGGGCGGTCGCCGGCTCGTCCATCACGTCGCCGCCGGTCTTGGCGACGTACGCCGCCAGCCGGGCGGCGGCGACCGCCAGGCCCTCGCGGTAGAAGGAGTACACCGCGACGTAACGGGTCGGCAGGTGCGCCGGGTGCATGTCCCAGCCCTGGTAGTAGGCACGGGCCAACGAGCGGCGGACCAGGTCGTGGTGGAGCTTCCAGGCGGCGTGCACCTGCTCGGTGGACCCGGTCGGGATGACGTTGGTCGACCCGTCGGAGAGCCGGACGCCGGTACCCGCGGCGGCCACCTGCATCACCGCCTTGGCGTGGTCGGCGGCCGGGTGGTCCATGCTCTGGTAGGCGGCGCCGACCCCGCAGGCGGCGCTGTAGTCGAAGGTCCCGTAGTGCAGACCGGTGGCCCGCCCCTCGGCGGCCTCGATCATCCGGGCGACGGTGGCCCGGCCGTCGGGGCCGAGGATCGCCTGGGTGGTCTCGATCTGGATCTCGAAGCCGATCCGGCCGGCCGGCAGCCCCGCCGAGCGCTCGAAGTCCGCCAGCAGCCGGACCAGCGCGGTGACCTGCTCGGCGTAGGTCACCTTGGGCAGCGTGAGCACCAGCCCCTCGGGCAGGCCGCCGGAGGCCAGCAGGGTGGTCAGGAACAGCTCCAGGGTGCGGATGCCGCGGTCACGGACGGCCGCCTCCATGCACTTGATCCGGATGCCGATGTACGGCGGGGCGCTGCCGTCCGCCACGGCGGCCGCGATCAGCTCGGCGGTCCGGACGGCGGCCGCGTCCTCCTCGGCGTCGGGCCGGGGGCCGTAGCCGTCCTCGAAGTCGATCCGCAGGTCCTCGACCGGCTCCCGCTCCAGCTTGGCGCGGACCCGGGCGTGCACGTCGGCGAGCAGCGCGTCGTCGGCCACGCCGAGCGCGCCGGCCAGGGCCGCCGGGGTACCGGCGTGCGTGTCGAACGCCTCCAGCGCCTGTCGGCCCCAGTCGCGGACGGTGTCGGCACCGAAGGCGTCGGCCGGGACGTAGACGGTGTGGACCGGCTGCCGGCTGCCGGAGTCGCCCGGGTAGCGGCGGGCCAGGTCGGCGTCGACCGGGGCGAGCAGCGCCTCCACCGCGGCACGCGCCGCTCCGGAGAACGAGGCTCCGCCCGCCGGACCGGTACCGTCCACCTCGACCTGCGACATCCGTACTCCTCCGTGCCGAACCAGCGCTTCAACAGTTTGTTGAGGCGAAGGTAGCCCCGCCGGGGTCGGGCGTCAATGGCCGACCGAGCGGCGGACGGGCGGGCAGGGGGCAGGCGGCAGGCGGCTCCGGCTCCTGGGCGGGTCGGCCGGTCAGTCCCTCCCGGCGGCGGCGTAGCGGTCGCGCAGCTCGGGGAAGAGCTCGGCGACGTCCTTGTGGTGCACCGAGCCGTCCGGCCGGGTGCCGGTCACGCCGTACTCCTTGGTCAGCCAGTCCGCGAGACGCTGCGGGCTGGGCTCCTTCTCGAAGGTGTCGATGTAGCTGACCAGCGCCGTGTAGCAGAGCTCGGGGTCGAGCCGCGACGGCGCCGGGCGGGAGGCGGAGTCGTACGGGCGGCCGGAGCCCTCGGCCTCGTCCGGCTCCGGGGCGAAGCCCTCCTCCTGCGGGTAGTCGGCCTCGCGGACGTACGCGGCGTCCTGCGCGTAGCCGGGCTCCACCGGGAGGTCCGCGTAGCCGGCGCCGTCCGGACCGGTGTGGACCTCGGACTGCGCGACGGCCTGGGCGGCCGGGCGCGCCGCCGGCTGCGGCTCGGGCTGGGCGGCGGACGCCCGCGGCGGCTTGAACCACGGCGAGGCCTGGCCCGGCACCCGGCCGCCCGGGGAGCCGTCGCCCTGCGGCCCGGTGGTCCGCACCGGGCGCTCGGTCCAGACGTTCAGCTCCTCCCGGGGCTGCGGCGGTGCCTGCTCCTCCTCGGCGGCCGGCTCCTGCGAGGCCCGCAGCCGCACCGCGGCCAGCTTGGCCAGCATCGGCGCGGCCACCTCCGCGGGCACCGGCGCCACGGCGGGCACCGCCGCCTCGGACCGGACCTGCTCCACCTGAAGGCCCTCGGGCCGGGCGTTCTCCGGCCGGGCGTTCGCGGGCTGTCCCTGCGCGAGCGGCTGCGCCTGCGGCTGGGTGCCGGCGGCAGCGGCCACCGGGATGGCGGCGGCCGGCGTCCGGCTCTCCCGGAGCTCGGTGGCCGTTCGGGACTCCTCGTCCAGCCGGTCCAGCAGCGCCGGGTCCAGTGGCACCCCGTACTTGGCCAGCTTCAACGGCAGCAGCGCCTGGATCGGCGCCGAGCGGCGCCAGCCGCGCCCGTACCGGAAGCGCAGCTGCGCCCGGTAGACCAGCCGGTTCTGCTCCAGCCGGACGACCTCGTCGTAGGAGCGCAGCTCCCAGAGCTTCATCCGCCGCCAGAGCCGGAAGGTCGGCACCGGGGAGAGCAGCCAGCGCATCAGTCGGACGGACTCCATGTGCCGGTCGGCCGTGATGGCGGCGATCCGGCCGACCGCGTGCCGGGAGGCCTCGACGACGACCACGAACAGCACCGGGATGACGGCGTGCATGCCCATCCCGAGCGGGTCGCCCCAGGAGGCGGCCGCGTTGAACGCGATGGTGGCGACGGTCAGCAGCCAGGCGGTCTGCCGCAGCAGCGGGAAGGGTATGCGGAGCCAGGTCAGGACGAGGTCCAGCGCGAGCAGCACGACGATGCCGGCGTCGACACCGATCGGGAAGGCGTAGGAGAAGGCGCCGAAGCCCTTCTCGGACGCCAGCTCCCGCACCGCGTTGTACGAACCCGCGAAGCCGATGCCCGAGATCAGGCAGGCCCCGGCGGCGACCAGCCCGAGCAGGCTGCGGTGAGCCTTGGTGAGCGGAGGGCGTGCCATAACGTCTATCAACCCCTGGGTGTCGGCTGCGGCCGTGCGCTGCCTCGGCGCCGGTTCCCGGTGGTCGGGGCGCCGGACGACCGAGCAGCCGCCGGGCTCGGCCCACCGGAGTTTACTCGTACAGCTGTTTCAGCTTCCTCGCAGCCCGGGGTGGAACCGGCCCCGGCGGACACCGGGCGCGGGCCCCGTGTCGACCGGGTGTCGGCTGCGTGCCGATCGGGTGCCGACCGGCCGGGCGGGGCGTCAGGCCGGTCGCCCCGCCGTCCCGTTGAGATAGGCGAGGACGGCCTGGACCCGGCGGTTGGCGTCGTCGGCGGGGGCCAGACCGAGCTTGGTGAAGATGTTGGCGATGTGCTTCGCCACCGCGCCGTCGCTCACCACCAGCCGGGCCGCGATCGCCGAGTTGGAGCAGCCCTCCGCCATCAGCTCCAGCACCTCCCGCTCGCGCGGTGAGAGGTGGTGGAGCGCGCCCGGCCGGCGGGAGGTGCGCTGTACCAGCTTGGCGATCACGTCCGGGTCCATCGCGGTACCGCCGGCCGCCACCCGGCGGACCGCGTCGATGAACTGGTCCGCGTTGAAGACCCGGTCCTTCAGCAGGTAGCCGACACCGCCGGTGCCGTCCGCCAGCAGCTCCCGCGCGTATAGCTGCTGCACGTGCTGCGAGACCACCAGCACCGGCAGGCCCGGGATCTCCCGGCGCGCCTGGAGCGCGGCCTGCAGGCCCTCGTCGGTCAGCGTCGGCGGCAGCCGGACGTCGACCACGGCGACGTCCGGCCGGTGCGTCAGCAGCGCGTCCAGCAGTTCGGGGCCGGTCTCGACCGCCGCCGCGATGGTGAAGCCGTGCGCTTCCAGCAGCCGGATCAGGCCTTCGCGAAGGAGGTAGAGGTCCTCGGCGAGGACAACTCGCACGGCAGCTCCAAGGTGATGGTGGTCGGACCGCCCGACGTGCTGTCGATGGCCAGGACACCGTCGAAGGTACCCAATCGCCGCTCGATCCCGCGCAGGCCGGTGCCCCGGCTGGGATCCGCCACACCGACGCCGTCGTCCGTCACCGTGACCCGCAGGTTGCCGGCCCGGTAGAGGATGTCCACCCAGACCTGCTCCGCGCCCGAGTGCTTGGCCGCGTTGGCCAGCAGCTCGCAGATGCTGAAGTAGACGGCGGCCTCGACCGGCGCCGGCAGCCGGTCCGGGAGGCTCACGCACACCTCGGTCGGCAGGGCGCTGTCCAGCGCCAGCAACTGCACCGCGTCGCCCAGTCCGCGCTCGGCGAGGACGGGCGGGTGGATGCCGCGCACGAGGTCGCGCAGCTCCTGGAGCGCCCGGGCCGAGGACTGCCGGGCCTCGGAGAGGAGTTCGCGGGCGGCCACCGGGTCGGTCTCCAGCAGGTGTTCGATCGTGCCGAGGGTCATCCCGATCGCGACCAGCCGTGCCTGGGCGCCGTCGTGCAGGTCGCGCTCGATCCGGCGCAGTTCGGCCGCCTGGTTGCCGGCCGCGTCCGCCCGGGTCTCCGTCAGCTGGGCGACCCGCTTGGTCAGCTGGGCGTGCGAGGCGCGGCCGTCCTGGTCCAGCACCCGCCGGGCCAGTTCCACGTAGCCCCGCACCGCGTACGGCGCCAGGACGACGCCGAGCGCCATCAGCAGCAACCCCAGGACGACCGAGACCAGCGGGGAAGCGCCGGCCGGATCGATCGGCCCGTACTCCCGGTATTCCACCGGAGCGGTCACCGCGTAGCCCGCCCCGCCCACCAGCAGACCGGCCACCGGCAGGGCGAGTACGGCCGCGGCCGCCGGGCTGATCACCAGCCAGGCGATCTCCGACCGGGTGGCCCGGTCCCGGGCGGCCCAGTGCAGCAGGTGGGCGAGCTTCGCGACGCCGTGGGAGCGGTGGTACGAGTACCCCGTCCACCAGTGGCCGCGCTCGTCCCGCTCCAACGCCGGCCGGGGGTCGTACTCGACCGGCAGCCGGATCCCGTACCAGCGGGCGAGTTGACCGCGCGTCCGGTTCGCGACCCGGCGCACCAGCAGGCCGACGGTGACCGCGCCCGCGAGGGCCGCCGCGAGCAGGGTGAACACGGTGCCCAGGTCATAGGGGTCCAGCATCGAGTTCACCGCACCACCGGCGAAGGACGCCGCCAGGATCGGCAGGGCGACGGTGGGTACCGCCCCCAGCGCCACCAGCGCCAGCCGCACCAGACCGCGGCCGCCCGCCAGGAAGGCCGCCTCCGTCTGAGCGCGTACGCCCGCGCCGCTCGTTCGGTTCGCTGCTGTCACGGATGCTCCTGGGGCCGGTACCGGTTGTCCACCCAGTGTCGCCGGGTGGCAAGGGGCGGGGCACTGGCTGTCGCACCCCGATTCCGGGGTGGACCTAGCACCACCCCGGAGCGGCACTCCGTCCCGCCCGGCCGGGAGATCCCCCCGGCGAACCGCAGCCACCCACCGCGAATGCCGCCGGAGAATGCCCCTGGAAACGCAAAGAACCCCCCGATCCTTACGGACCGGGGGGTTCTTTGGAATGATTGTTCGGCGGCGTCCTACTCTCCCACAGGGTCCCCCCTGCAGTACCATCGGCGCTGTGAGGCTTAGCTTCCGGGTTCGGAATGTAACCGGGCGTTTCCCTCACGCTATGACCACCGAAACACTATGAAACTATCAACCGCACCCACGACAGGCCATGTCATGGGGGTCGTTGTTTCAGAACAACACAGTGGACGCGAGCAACTGAGGACAAGCCCTCGGCCTATTAGTACCGGTCAACTCCACCCCTTACGAGGCTTCCATATCCGGCCTATCAACCCAGTCGTCTACTGGGAGCCTTACCCTCTCAAGGAGGTGGGAGTGCTCATCTCGAAGCAGGCTTCCCGCTTAGATGCTTTCAGCGGTTATCCCTCCCGAACGTAGCCAACCAGCCATGCCCTTGGCAGGACAACTGGCACACCAGAGGTTCGTCCGTCCCGGTCCTCTCGTACTAGGGACAGCCCTTCTCAACACTCCTACGCGCACAGCGGATAGGGACCGAACTGTCTCACGACGTTCTAAACCCAGCTCGCGTACCGCTTTAATGGGCGAACAGCCCAACCCTTGGGACCTACTCCAGCCCCAGGATGCGACGAGCCGACATCGAGGTGCCAAACCATCCCGTCGATATGGACTCTTGGGGAAGATCAGCCTGTTATCCCCGGGGTACCTTTTATCCGTTGAGCGACGGCGCTTCCACAAGCCACCGCCGGATCACTAGTCCCGACTTTCGTCCCTGCTCGACCCGTCAGTCTCACAGTCAAGCTCCCTTGTGCACTTACACTCAACACCTGATTGCCAACCAGGCTGAGGGAACCTTTGGGCGCCTCCGTTACTCTTTAGGAGGCAACCGCCCCAGTTAAACTACCCACCAGACACTGTCCCTGATCCGGATCACGGACCCAGGTTAGACATCCAGCACGACCAGAGTGGTATTTCAACGACGACTCCACAACAACTGGCGTTGCTGCTTCAAAGTCTCCCACCTATCCTACACAAGCCGAACCGAACACCAATATCAAGCTATAGTAAAGGTCCCGGGGTCTTTCCGTCCTGCTGCGCGAAACGAGCATCTTTACTCGTAATGCAATTTCACCGGGCCTATGGTTGAGACAGTCGAGAAGTCGTTACGCCATTCGTGCAGGTCGGAACTTACCCGACAAGGAATTTCGCTACCTTAGGATGGTTATAGTTACCACCGCCGTTTACTGGCGCTTAAGTTCTCAGCTTCGCCTGAACGAATCCAAGCTAACCGGTCCCCTTAACGTTCCAGCACCGGGCAGGCGTCAGTCCGTATACATCGCCTTACGGCTTCGCACGGACCTGTGTTTTTAGTAAACAGTCGCTTCTCGCTGGTCTCTGCGGCCACCCCCAGCTCAGAGTGCAAGACTCATCACCAGGAATGGCCCCCCTTCTCCCGAAGTTACGGGGGCATTTTGCCGAGTTCCTTAACCATAGTTCACCCGAACGCCTCGGTATTCTCTACCTGACCACCTGAGTCGGTTTGGGGTACGGGCCGCCATGAAACTCGCTAGAGGCTTTTCTCGACAGCATAGGATCATCCACTTCACCACAATCGGCTCGGCATCAGGTCTCAGCCTTAATGAGTGACGGATTTGCCTATCACTCGGCCTACACCCTTACCCCGGGACAACCACCGCCCGGGCTGGACTACCTTCCTGCGTCACCCCATCGCTCACCTACTACAGACTTGGGCCAGCGGCTCCACCACGTCCCTTTGTCCGAAGACTCCGGGCCGGCTTCACGGCTTTAGCATCACCTGGTTCGACGTTGGCGCTTCAAAGCGGGTACGGGAATATCAACCCGTTGTCCATCGACTACGCCTGTCGGCCTCGCCTTAGGTCCCGACTTACCCTGGGCAGATCAGCTTGACCCAGGAACCCTTGGTCAATCGGCGCAAGAGTTTCTCACTCTTGTATCGCTACTCATGCCTGCATTCTCACTCGTGTACCGTCCACGACTGGTTTCCACCGCCGCTTCACCCGGCACACGACGCTCCCCTACCCATCACAGCAGGCGTTGGCCCTATATGCTGCAATGACACGACTTCGGTGATGTGCTTGAGCCCCGCTACATTGTCGGCGCGGAATCACTTGACCAGTGAGCTATTACGCACTCTTTCAAGGGTGGCTGCTTCTAAGCCAACCTCCTGGTTGTCTCTGCGACTCCACATCCTTTCCCACTTAGCACACGCTTAGGGACCTTAGTCGGTGTTCTGGGCTGTTTCCCTCTCGACCATGGAGCTTATCCCCCACAGTCTCACTGCCACGCTCTCACTTACCGGCATTCGGAGTTTGGCTAAGGTCAGTAACCCGGTGAGGCCCATCGCCTATCCAGTGCTCTACCTCCGGCAAGAAACACGTGACGCTGCACCTAAATGCATTTCGGGGAGAACCAGCTATCACGGAGTTTGATTGGCCTTTCACCCCTAACCACAGGTCATCCCCCAGGTTTTCAACCCTGGTGGGTTCGGTCCTCCACGAAGTCTTACCTCCGCTTCAACCTGCCCATGGCTAGATCACTCCGCTTCGGGTCTTGGGCATGCAACTCAAACGCCCTATTCGGACTCGCTTTCGCTACGGCTACCCCACACGGGTTAACCTCGCTACACACCGCAAACTCGCAGGCTCATTCTTCAAAAGGCACGCAGTCACGGCCATGGTCCGAAGACCACAACGACGCTCCCACGGCTTGTAGGCACACGGTTTCAGGTACTATTTCACTCCGCTCCCGCGGTACTTTTCACCATTCCCTCACGGTACTATCCGCTATCGGTCACCAGGGAATATTTAGGCTTAGCGGGTGGTCCCGCCAGATTCACACGGGATTTCTCGGGCCCCGTGCTACTTGGGTGTTCTCCAAACGAGCCGTACAGATTTCGTCTACGGGGGTCTTACCCTCTACGCCGGACCTTTCGCATGTCCTTCGACTACCCATACGGTTTCTGACTCGTCGACCGGCCGGCAGACCGATCAAGAAGAATCCCACGACCCCGCGATGGCAACCCCTGCCGGGTCTCACACCATCGCGGTTTAGCCTCATCCGGTTTCGCTCGCCACTACTCCCGGAATCACGGTTGTTTTCTCTTCCTGCGGGTACTGAGATGTTTCACTTCCCCGCGTTCCCTCCACATACCCTATGTGTTCAGGTATGGGTGACAGCCCATGACGACTGCCGGGTTTCCCCATTCGGAAACCCCCGGATCAAAGCCTGGTTGACGGCTCCCCGGGGACTATCGTGGCCTCCCACGTCCTTCATCGGTTCCTGGTGCCAAGGCATCCACCGTGCGCCCTTAAAAACTTGGCCACAGATGCTCGCGTCCACTGTGCAGTTCTCAAACAACGACCAGTCACCCACACTCAACGATCCGAAGACCGCCTCGCATGAGACCGGCATCTCTGAAGCAACGACCATACGGCCGTTCCCTCAGGACCCAACAACGTGCCCGACACACCCGATCAACAATCCGTCTTCCACGCCGAAGCAGTACTAACGGATGCCAACCCAGTGTGCCGAATAGTCAACGTTCCACCCATGAGCGACCGTGCAGAACATTTGCCTGCAAGCGGCCATGTGCTCCTTAGAAAGGAGGTGATCCAGCCGCACCTTCCGGTACGGCTACCTTGTTACGACTTCGTCCCAATCGCTGGTCCCACCTTCGACGGCTCCTCCCCTTACGGGTTAGGCCACCGGCTTCGGGTGTTACCGACTTTCGTGACGTGACGGGCGGTGTGTACAAGGCCCGGGAACGTATTCACCGCAGCATGCTGATCTGCGATTACTAGCAACTCCAACTTCATGGGGTCGAGTTGCAGACCCCAATCCGAACTGAGGCCGGCTTTTTGGGATTCGCTCCGCCTCGCGGCATCGCAGCCCTTTGTACCGACCATTGTAGCACGTGTGCAGCCCAAGACATAAGGGGCATGATGATTTGACGTCGTCCCCACCTTCCTCCGAGTTGACCCCGGCAGTCTCCTGTGAGTCCCCATCACCCCGAAAGGCATGCTGGCAACACAGAACAAGGGTTGCGCTCGTTGCGGGACTTAACCCAACATCTCACGACACGAGCTGACGACAACCATGCACCACCTGTATACCGACCACAAGGGGGCGACTATCTCTAGCCGTTTCCGGTATATGTCAAGCCTTGGTAAGGTTCTTCGCGTTGCGTCGAATTAAGCCACATGCTCCGCTGCTTGTGCGGGCCCCCGTCAATTCCTTTGAGTTTTAGCCTTGCGGCCGTACTCCCCAGGCGGGGAACTTAATGCGTTAGCTGCGGCACCGACGACGTGGAATGTCGCCAACACCTAGTTCCCAACGTTTACGGCGTGGACTACCAGGGTATCTAATCCTGTTCGCTCCCCACGCTTTCGCTCCTCAGCGTCAGTAATGGCCCAGAGATCCGCCTTCGCCACCGGTGTTCCTCCTGATATCTGCGCATTTCACCGCTACACCAGGAATTCCGATCTCCCCTACCACACTCTAGCCTGCCCGTATCGAATGCAGACCCGGGGTTAAGCCCCGGGCTTTCACATCCGACGCGACAGGCCGCCTACGAGCTCTTTACGCCCAATAATTCCGGACAACGCTCGCACCCTACGTATTACCGCGGCTGCTGGCACGTAGTTAGCCGGTGCTTCTTCTGCAGGTACCGTCACTTGCGCTTCTTCCCTGCTGAAAGAGGTTTACAACCCGAAGGCCGTCATCCCTCACGCGGCGTCGCTGCATCAGGCTTTCGCCCATTGTGCAATATTCCCCACTGCTGCCTCCCGTAGGAGTCTGGGCCGTGTCTCAGTCCCAGTGTGGCCGGTCGCCCTCTCAGGCCGGCTACCCGTCGTCGCCTTGGTAGGCCATTACCCCACCAACAAGCTGATAGGCCGCGGGCTCATCCTGCACCGCCGGAGCTTTACACCCACCCCCATGCGGAGGAAGGTCATATCCGGTATTAGACCCCGTTTCCAGGGCTTGTCCCAGAGTGCAGGGCAGATTGCCCACGTGTTACTCACCCGTTCGCCACTGATCCACCCCGAAGGGCTTCACCGTTCGACTTGCATGTGTTAAGCACGCCGCCAGCGTTCGTCCTGAGCCAGGATCAAACTCTCCGTGAATGTCTGCTCGTAATCGAGCCGCACTCGCGTCGAGCGGCACGGCAACCACCGGAATAGGGCGGCCCCGCGCACTGCGTCCTCGCTAGTGTTTACTTCATAAAGGAATCTCCAACCCCGATCACAAGGATCAAGGCCGGGGATGTCAACATATCTGGCGTTGACTTTTGGCACGCTGTTGAGTTCTCAAGGAACGGACACTTCCTTCGGACCGCCTTCCAGCGGGCCCTCCGGGCGCTTCGTTCTTTCGTGTTTCCAGCTTACCAGATGTTTTCCGCTCCGTTTCCGGCGCTTCGTTCATCCAACTCGCTGGTGTCTTCCCGGGCTTGACGCCCTGTCCGACGTTTCAAACTCTAGCCGATCCCCGCCCCGAAAGGCGAATCCGGCCGCAATCCATATAAACAGGCACACCGAATAAGGCATGAGCCGTGCCTGCCGTCGAAATGACAAAGCACAACCCAGCCCGAACCGGGAAGTGATGTTTCAAGGGATTGGCCGCTCCGGGACCGTCCGCGTAGACACGTGTCCGGTGCTCCCAGCCGAGCGACTAGAGAACACTACGCCCGTCCGGAGTCTGAGGCAACCCGGTGCCGGGCACCGTCCGCGTGCAGAGCGAGCGGCCGGCCTTCACGTACTCGCCGTTCGGGTGGTCGTTGCCGGTGACCCACTGCCGGGCCGTGGCCTCGTCGCGGCCACCGGCCCGGTGGCGCTCGACCAGGCGCTCCTCGCGGAGGCTGTCATCGGCGTCGACGTACCAGAGCTCGCGCATGAGTCGGCGGGCGTCCGGCCAGGGGTGTTCGGCGGCGGCGAGGTAGTTGCCCTCGGTGACGACGAGGCGGGCCTGCGGCAGCACGACATGGCGGGCGGCGACGGGTTCGTCGAGGCGACGGTCGAAGTCGGGGACGTAGATGGGCTGGAACCGGTCCGCCGCGACCCGGCGCAGCAGTGCGACGTAGCCGTGCGCGTCGAAGGTGGCCGGCGCGCCCTTGCGGTGGGCCAGGCCGAGCCGCTCCAGCTGGGCGGCGGAGAGGTGGAAGCCGTCGAGCGGGAGGTAGGCGGCGCTCCCGGGTCCCTCCCGGCGCTCGACCTCGGCGACCAGGTACCGGGCCAGGGTGGACTTGCCGGCGCCGGGCGGGCCGGCAAGTCCGAGGATGGCGCGGGCATTGCTGCCCGGCCCCCGGAGGAGGCCGAGCGCGAGGGTGATGAGGGTGTCCTCGTTCATGGCCGCACCCTACTGATCCCGGCGCGGCCGGCCTCAGCGGGCGGCGAGTGCGGGCGTCTCCAGGGTGAGGGTCCCGGCGTCGGCGTCGAGCAGGGCGGGCAGGCCCAGCGGGACGGTGAGGGTGGAGGGGCAGTGGCCGAAGCCCAGCTCCCACAGGACGGGGACGCCGAGCGGCCCGAGCCGGTCGAGCATGAGCTCCCGGACCCGCTCGGGGCGGCCGCAGCCCTCCCAGGAGCCGAGGGCGATCCCCGCGACCCCCTCGAAGGCGCCGGAGCGCAGCAGCTGGGTGAAGAGGCGGTCGAGCTGGTACGGATGCTCGTTGACGTCCTCCAGGAGCAGGATGCTGCCGGCGTAGGACGGCCGGGCCGCGGGCGTGCCGCGCTCGGCGGTGAGGACGTGTACGCAGCCCCCGGCGGTGATGCCGCGGGCCCGGCCGGGGACAAGGGCCGAGGCGGTGGCCGAGGTGAGGACCGTCGTGGCCGAGGGGTCGAAGAGGGTGCGCCGCAGGTGCTCGGCCGTCGGTCCGTCGGAGATGAAGGAGGCGCCGGAGCTCATCGGCCCGTACAGCGTGGCCACGCCGAGGCGCTGGGCGAAGGCCTCGTGCAGGGAGGAGACGTCGCTGAAGCCGACCAGCACCTTGGGCGGGGCGGCGCGCATCGCGTCCCAGTCGAGCAGGTCGACCATGCGGTGGACGCCGTAGCCGCCGCGGGCGCAGATGACGGCGTCGACGGTGGGGTCGAGCCAGGCGGACTGGAGGTCCGCCGCCCGGTCCGCGTCGGTGCCGGCCAGGTGGCCGAGGGTGGGATGGGTGTCGAGGACGTGCGGGGCGACGGTGACCCGCAGCCCCCAGGAGCGCAGGATCGCGCACCCGGCGGTGAGCCGCTCGGGGTCGATCGGGCTGCTGGGGGCGACCACGACGACGTGGTCCCCCGGACGGAGCTGCGGCGGGCGGGTCAGCCCGCGGCCGGGCGTGGTCGGGTACTGGTCCATGGCCGGGATCCTTCCAGGGGTGCGGGTGGCGCTGTGGGGAGGGGTGACGCGCGCTCAGACCGGCCGGAGCCGCCCGGAGGTGGTATGCCCCGTTCGGTTCAGACCGATCCCATCACCGCCCTGACCTCGGCGAGGGTGGCGTCGGCGACGGCGTTGGCCCGTTCGGCACCGTCCCGCAGGACCTGTCGGACGTACCCGCGGTCGGCGGCGAGTTCCTCGCGGCGGGCGCGCATCGGGCCGAAGCGTTCGTTGACGGCCTCGGTCACCGTGCGCTTCAGCGCGGCGGCGCCGCCGTCACCGATCTCCTCGGCGACCAGTTCCGGTGCGCGGTCCTGGCAGAGCGCCGCGAGCAGGACCAGGCTGGAGACCTCGGGCCGGGCGGCCGGGTCATAGGTGATCCGGCGGTCGGTGTCGGTCCTGGCGCCGCGGATCAGCCGGGCGGTGGCGTCGGCGGTGGCGGAGAGCGCGACGGCGTTGCCACGGCTCTTGCTCATCTTTCCGCCGTCGGTGCCGAGCAGCATGGGGGCGGCGGACAGCAGGGCGTCCGGGCGGGGGAAGACACCGGTGCCGTCCGGGTGCGGGTAGCGCTCGTTGAAGCGGCGGGCGACGGTGCGGGCCACTTCGAGGTGGGGCAACTGGTCCTGGCCGACCGGGACGACGTTCGCCTTGCAGAAGAGGATGTCGGCGGCCTGGTGGACCGGGTAGGTGAACATCAGCCCGTTCACCGCGGACTGGCCGGAGTGGGCGATCTCGTCCTTGACGGTGGGGTTGCGGCCCAGTTCCGCCACGCTGACCAGGCTGAGGAAGGGGAGCAGGAGCTGGTTGAGGGCGGGGACGGCGCTGTGGGCGAAGATCGTGGCGCGGTCCGGGTCGAGCCCGGCGGCCAGGTAGTCGAGGACGAGGTTCTCGGTGTGCTCGGCGAGGCGGTCGGCGACGTCCCGGTCGGTGATGACCTGGTAGTCGGCGACCACGACGAACATCTCGGTGCCGAGGCGCTGGAGGCGGACCCGGTTCTGCAGGGTGCCGAAGTAGTGGCCGAGGTGGAGCGGGCCGGTGGGGCGGTCGCCTGTCAGGACACGGTGGGCGCCAGGGTCCCGGCGGATCAGCTCGTCCAGATCGGCGCCGGGCCGGTCGGCGCCGGGCCGGTCGACGCCGGGCCGGTCGACGGTCGGATGGTCGACGGCGGGATGGGTGGAGGTGGTGGCGGGGACGGTGGTGGTCATCGGATCTCTCCTCGGAACGGCGGTGGTGGTGGCCGTCCGGGGTTCCGGGCCCGTCCCGTCGGAGAACGCGACAGGGCCGTCCATCCGGACGGCCCTGGTCAGGCGTGGCTGGTGGCCGTCCTAGGACGGCCACCAGTCGAGACCTGCGAAGCGCTTCATGCGTTCGAGGATAGCGTCAGTCCTCCACCACCAGCGCGGGCGTTCCCGCGTGCAAGGTCTCGCCGCGGAAGAACTCGGGCCGGAACGCGGCGTAGCAGGTCATCAGCACCGCCCCGAGCAGCAGGATGCCGACGCCGATGACGAACACCGAGCCGATGCCGAGGACGGCGCCGCTGCCGTACGCCGGGTCCCAGGCGTCGGTGAGGGTCTGCAGGAAGACGCCCGCGAGCAGCACCCCGCCGAGCAGGGGTGCGAGGCCGCGCAGCACGAGGTTCCGCGGGCTGGTGCGCAGCGAGGCGCGGAAGTGCCAGACGCAGGCGAAGGCGGTCAGGGCGTAGTAGAAGCAGATCATCAGCCCGAGCGCCAGGATGGTGTCCTGGACGACGTTCTCGCTGATCAGGCTCATTCCGACGTAGAACACCGCGGTGGCGGCGCCGGCGGCGACCGTCGCGTAGCCGGGGGTGCGGAAGCGCGGGTGCACGGTGCCGAAGCGCGGCGGCACGGCCCGGTAGGAGCTCATCGCGAGCAGGGTGCGGGCCACCGGGATGAAGGTGGTCTGCAGGCTGGCGGCGGCGCTGGCGACGACGGCCAGGAAGAGCAGGATGCTCCACGGCGAGCCGAGCACCGGCCGGGCCAGCGCGGAGAAGACGTTGTCGGCGGTATCCGGATTGCCGAGGCCGGTACCGGTGGCGCCGACGCCGGCGAACATCTGGGCGGCGATCGCGACCAGCAGGTACGAGCCCACCAGGGTGACCATGGAGATCATCGCGGCCCGGCCCGGGGTCTTGGCGCTGCCGAGGGTCTCCTCGTTCATGGTGAGGCAGGTGTCCCAGCCCCAGTACATGAAGATCGAGAGTGACAGCCCGGCGGTGAACGCGCTGAACGAGCTCACCTGGAGCGGGTCGAGCCAGGAGGCGGAGAAGCCGATCGAGTGCGGCAGGTCGCCGGCGGCGGCCTTGTCGATGGCGATGGCCGAGAAGAGCACCAGGACGGCCAGCTGGAGGCCGACCAGGCTGTACTGGAACCACTTGGTGGCCGTCATCCCCCGGTAGCTCATCGCGGTGGCGGCGGCGATCAGCAGGACCACGGTGAGCAGGTGAACGGCCTTGTTGTCGTTCAGTTCGGCGATTCCGCCGCTGCCGGTCATCTCACCGAGCATCAGGTAGAGGAAGTCGGTCGCCACCCCGGCCAGGTTGGAGAGCACGATGATGGTCGCGACCGTCAGGCCCCAGCCCGCCATCCAGCCGACCCGGGGGCCGAAGGCCCGGACCGTCCAGCTGAAGGACGTGCCGCAGTCCGGGAAGTCCTTGTTCAGCTCCTTGTAGGCGAACGCGACGAGCAGCATCGGCAGGAAGCCGGCCAGGAACACCGCGGGCATCTGCACGCCGACGGCCGTGACCGTCGGGCCCAGCGTCGCGGTCAGGCAGTAGACCGGGGCGACCGTGGAGAGGCCCAGGACCACGCTGCTCAACAGGCCTACCGAGTTCCCCCGTAGGCCCTTGTCCCCCGCTGCCCCCGCCGCCCCCCGGTCGGGGACTCCACCACTGGCGCCACTGTCCGGGGCGCCCTGCGGAGCGGCGGGCGCCGTTGCCCGTCCGCTGCTTCCGTGCTCTGAGAGCTGCTGATCAAACACCTGCGCACCCTAGGTGGACGCGTCGAAGGTTGTGTAGGCCAACCCTTGGTGATCTGAGCCACTCGCTTTGATTCCTTCGTCGCAAATGGACGCGGAGCGGTGGATTCATGGCAGCTCGACTCATGTACCTTGGTTTCCAAGGACTGAGGGCGATTTGATTTATCCCTTATGTCATGGGCTGAGACGATTTCTCCCCCGCATCCCGAACCCTCGATCGATCCGGTCCGAACCGTCGGATAGGTTTGCCTCACCTAACATTGATCGATCGAGAAGGAGCGTCGCGTGGCCCCCCACCCCGCCGACCGGACCCTCGTCAGCCGCACCCCGTCCCGCCGGCGGTTCCTCGCCGCCGGGCTCACCGGTGGTGCCGTCCTCGGCCTCGGCGGGCTGCTCACCGCCTGTGGCAGCTCCGGCGGAGCCGCGAGCGGGTCGGCGCAGGCCTCGTCCGGCTCCTCGCCGAACCAGAAGTCGGTCAAGCAGGGCGGCGACGACTACGCCGCCGTGATCGAGAAGATGAAGGACTTCGGCACCGACGCCGCCCCCGGCGTCTACCCGCGCACCGTCAAGCACGCCATGGGCGAGACCGTCATCCCGGCCAAGCCGGTCCGGGTCGTGGTGCTGGACACCGGCGAGCTCGACAACGTCGTCGCCCTGGGCATCCAGCCGGTCGGCGTCGTCTACACCGACGGTTCCAAGAGCATGCCGGCCTACCTCAAGGACGCGGTCGGCAGCCCGGCCGCCGTCGGCACCATCAACAGCCTCAACCTGGAGGCCATCGCCGCGCTCAAGCCCGACCTGATCCTCGGCAGCCAGTTGCGCGCGCAGGACCAGTACGCGCAGCTCTCCAAGATCGCGCCGACCGTCTTCTCGCTGCGCCCGGGCTACCCCTGGAAGCAGAACTTCAAGCTCAACGCCGCGCCGTTCGGCCTGGAGGCGCAGGCCCAGGCCCAGCTCGACGCGTACCAGGCCGCGGCCACCGCGATCGGCGCCGGGCTGGGCGACAAGCGGCCCACCATCACGCCGCTGCGCTTCATGCCCGGCAAGACCCGGCTCTACGCGGAGCTCTCCTTCATCGGCACCATCCTCACCGACGTGCCGCTGCCGCAGCCCAAGATCGAGCAGGTCAAGGAACTCGCGGTCGAGATCAGCCCCGAGCAGATCGACAAGGCCGACGCCGACTGGATCTTCTACGGCGTGTACGGCAGCCCCAGCTCCACCAACCAGGACGCGGTGCTCGGCGGCGCGCTCTGGAAGACCCTCTCGGCGACCAAGTCCGGCCAGGCGCGGCCGGTTTCGGACGAGACCTGGTTCCTCGGGCTCGGCGTCCTGGCGGCCAATGCCGTGCTGGCCGACCTCAAGGGGTTCGTCGCACCGGGCACCTGAGCCCGGGCGGCACGGCGGGCGACCGGGCGGGAGCGGAGCTGACCAGGGCGGTGTCCTCGCACACACCCGCCGGTAAGGCGCTTGGAGCTGGTCCCGGGGTGCGGGAGGATCATCGGGACCGTACCCCGAAGGGCACCTGCCGATGACCACGCTCCATCAGAACGCCGCCGACCTGCCCCCGTCCGGCCCACCCACCGCCGGCGCGTCCTCCGTCGGCGCGCTCGCGGTCGGCGCGCTCGCGGTCGGCGTGCCCGCGGTCGACGTGCCCGGGGGCGGTGCGTCCGGGGGCGGCGTACCCGGGGGCGGTGCGTCCGGGGGCGGTGCGTCCGACGGAATCGTGTCCTGCGCGTCCCACGGGTCCCGCCGGGTGCCTGCCACCGAGGACATACCGGGAACCGGGGCGAGCACCGCAGCCGTGGACTCGCGCTGCACGATGGCGGCCCCGGCCGGCGACCACGGCACCGGCGGGGCCTCCTCCGACGGGTCCGTGCCCCGGCCCCGGGGCGGTGGGACCGACGGGGAGGACGTCCGGGACTCCGGCACCGGCGCTGCTGAAGGCCCTGGTGAAGGCGCCGGTAGACGCGGTGTCGGCGGTGTCGGCGGCGATGGCCCGGGTGACGCCGGGCGTGCCGTCGACGCGAACGGACAGACGGCCGCCCGGCTTCGCGCGGGGCTGGCCGACCGGCTGCGCACCGCCCACGGCCAGGGCCGCTCGCTCGCCGAGCTGGCCGCCGCCTGTCGTCGGCCGGTCGCCGAGGTCCGCGCGCTGCTCGCCGAAGCCCTCGGAGGCACCGAAGCGGGAACGACGGACGAGCCCCGGACCGCCTCCACCACCGGCCCGGAGGCGTTCGTACGGCTCCGGGCGCCGGAGCCGACGGAGGAACGCAGCGTCCCCGTGCTCCGGGCCGCTCAGGCGGAGCTGCGGACCGTCCTGTCCAAGCGGCCCTCCCCCTCCCGGCGGCTACGCCGGATGCACCCGGAGGCCCCCGGACCGGACCGGCCGCTGGAGGCTTCCGGCGCCGGGGCCGCCGCTCCTGCGCTCCTCCTGCCGCCGACGACCCCCGACCCGCTCGTCGGGGCAGCGGGGCCGGTGGCCGGCGCCGGTGAGGAGGCGGACGGTAACGCCGGGAACGCCACCGCCGGGAACGCCACCGGCGGGGGCGCTCCCGGCGGGAGCGCCGAGACGCCGCTGGGCATCCTGATCGGCGGCACCCCGCAGCTCCCCGAGGCCGTCGGCCGCCCCGAAGAACGGCGGCCGGTCCGGGTGGCGGCCGAGCCCGTGCGCATCAGCCCCGGCACCAGTCTGGTAGTCCTGCCGGGCTGGCGACCCGCCATCGCCGTCTCGGTGTCGACCGACCAACTGCTGTCCGCCACCGGCCTCGCCCTCGACCAGCTGGCTTCCGCGCAGCTCTCGGTGCTGATCAACCCCGGCGCGCTGCACGACCGGGAGCTCGACCTGCACGGCTGGCAGGTCGGCCCGGCCGGGCGGGCGGGCCGACGCGGCGGGCAGCAGCAGCCCTCGTAGCGGCGGGGGACGGGCGCCGTCGGGAGCCGCCGGGCCGGCCGCCAGGGGCGCCGCCTCGTCCATGACGCCGAGGCGTCGGGCGCGTCAGACCCTCGGCGCGTTCGGGACGTAGCCGAACTCGACGGGCACCGGCTCGCGGCGGTCGGCCAGCCAGCCCTCCCGGACCTCGGCCAGCAGCTCCGCGAGCCGAGGGGGCCAGACCGCGTCGGCGTCTTCGTCGGTGAGGTCGTCGGCCGTCCACCAGCGCCAGTCGAGGATCCGGTCGGCGGCGTGCATCGCGCTGAGGTCGCCCACCGGCTCCCGGTGCGGCCCGCTGGTCAGGTAGATGTGCTCGTGCTGGCGGACGGGTATGCCGTGCCAGGTGAAGTCGTGTTCCCAGGTGCAGAGCAACGGACCGGGTTCGAGATCGGTCCAGCCGGTCTCCTCCCAGAGCTCACGACGGGCGCCGGTCCACGGCGTCTCGTCCTTCTCGATGCCGCCGCCGGGCATGGTCCAGTGGACGCCGACCTCGCTGTTGTCCGAGCGGAGGAGGAAGACCGACCCGTTCTCGGCGAGTACCACCGTCCGGGCGGCCTGCCTCGGGGTTCGCTTCGCGCGATGCCACAGATTTCGCATCGGGTCACCTTCCCAGTTCGGGCCCGGCTGCGTCGAACGGATTGCGGGCGGGTCGATGGGCGGGCGGCGTCGGACGGACTGCGGGTGGTGCGGCGTCGGACGGACTGTGGGCCGCGGGACGGCATCGCCCTGGCGGAGAAGGGGTGTTGGCGCCGCCGGAAACGGCCGGTGGACGTAGCCTGACGCCCATGCCCGCACCCGCGCTCATCTTCCCGGCCGACCCGCTCAACCCGCACCGGCCCGATCCGCACTTCGCCTGGGAGGCCCGTGTCCTGCGGGGCCTGGGTGGTGAGCTGTACCTCGTCGACCACGACGCACTGCTCGCGGGGAACGCGGAGGAGGCGGTCCGTCAGGTACCGCGGGACTGCGGCCCGCTCTGGTACCGGGGTTGGATGGTTCCGTCGGCCGACTACGCGGCCTTCGCCCGGGCGCTGGCCGGGCGCGGCGCCCATCTGCTGACCAGCGCGGCCGGGTATGCCTCGGCGCACGAACTGCCCGGCTGGTACGGGGTGTTCGAGGGGGCGACACCGCCGAGCGTCTGGATTCCGGTGCGGACGGCGGCCCGGCCGGAGCCGGCGGAACTCGCCGCCGCCGTCGAGCGGCTCGGCGGGCGTGGTCCGGCGATCGTCAAGGACTACGTGAAGTCCCGGAAGCACGAGTGGCACGAGGCCTGCTACGTCCCCGACATGGCCGACCTGGCCGCCGTCGGGCGGGTGGTGGCGCGCTTCGTCGAGTTGCAGGGCGAGTACCTCACCGGCGGCGTGGTGCTGCGCCGGTACGAGGAGTTCCGACGGGCCGGGGGCGCCGGGAGCGGGCGGAACGGGAGCGGCGGGAACGGGGACGGCGGGAACGGGGACGGACCGGACGAACCGGGGGGAGGCGCGAGCGGCGGTGCCTCCGGGGCCCGCCGGGGCGGCGACGAGCGGACGGTGGAGGCCCGGGTCTGGTGGCTGGACGGCGAACCCGTGCTGGTCGGGCCCCATCCGGACACGCCCGGCCAGTCGGCCGAACCGGACCTCACCGACGTCCGGCCGCTGGTCCGAGCCCTCGGCTGCCGCTTCGTCACCACCGACCTCGCCAGCCGGGCCGACGGCTCCGGCTGGCGGGTGGTGGAGGTGGGTGACGGTCAGGTCAGCGACCTGCCGCGCGGGATCGACGCCTCCGCGCTGCTCACCTCGCTGATCGCGGCCTGACGCCGGTTCGGCGCGAGGGCCGGGCGGCGGACTGCGGGACCGGGAGGCTCAGCGGCCGAGGACCTGGCCCGCCGCCTCGTCGGGCACCGGGTGCTTGTCGGCGATGAACGCCTGCCAGAGCCGCGTGTACACGCCTCCCCGCGCGAGCAGTTCGGTGTGCGTGCCGTCCTCGACCACCCTGCCGTGGTCCAGGACGACGACCCGGTCGGCGCGTTCCGCGGTGGTGAGGCGGTGGGCGATGACCAGCGTGGTGCGGCCGCCGCTGAGCCGGTCCGCCGCGTGGTTGACCGCCGCCTCGGTGGCCAGGTCGAGCGCGGCGGTGGCCTCGTCCAGGAGCAGGATGTCCGGGTCGACCAGTTCGGCCCGGGCCAGCGCGATCAGCTGGCGCTGCCCCGCCGAGAGGTTCCGCCCACGGCCGGTGACCTCGTGGTCGTACCCGTCGGACAGGTGGCGGATCATGTCGTGCGCACCGACCGCCCGGGCCGCCGCCTCCACCTCGGCCGCCGTGGCCGAGGGTCGGCCGTACGCGATCGCCTCGCGCACCGTGCCCGCGAACAGGTAGGCCTCCTGCGGCACGACACCGAGCCGGTGGCGGTACTGCGCGAGGTCGTACCTGGTCAAGTCGACGCCGTCCACCCGGACGGTGCCGGAGGTCGCGTCGTAGAACCGGGCAACCAGCTTGACCAGGGTCGACTTGCCGGCGCCCGTCTCACCGACCAGCGCCACCGTCTGGCCGGCGGGTATCCGGAGATCCACTCCGGTGAGCACCTCCCGGGCCCCGTCGGCGCCGCCGTTGTAGGCGAAGCCGACGCCCACGAACTCGATCTCGCCGCGCAGCGCCGCCGTCACCGGCACCGGATCGACGGCCTCGGCGGTGGTGGTCGGGGTCCGCAGCAGCTCACGCGTGCGGCCCAGGCCGACGGCGGCCTGCTGGTAGCCGTCGAACACCTGCGAGAGCTGGTTGACCGGTGCGAAGAAGAGGTCGATGTAGAGCAGGTACGCCACCAGGGCGCCGACCGTCAGCGTCCCGGCGTCGACCCGCGAGGCCCCCACGATCAGTACCAGTGCGGCGGCGACGCTGGAGAGGAACTGCACGAACGGGAAGTACAGCGAGATGTAGAGCTGCGCCCGCACCCGGGCCTCGCGGTAGGCCATCCCCCGGGCGACGAAGCGATCGGTGTTGGCGTCCAGCCGACGGAAGGCCTGGACGATCCGCATGCCCGCGACGTTCTCCTGGAGGTCGGCGTTGACCGTGCTGATCAGGTCTCGGGAGATCTCGTACTGCGTCTTGGACTTCTTGCGGAACACCAGCGTCGCCACCACCAGCAGCGGCAGCACGGCGAAGACCACCAGGGCCAGGCCCGCGTCGATGATCAGCAGGGCGGCGAAGATGCCGAGGAACGTCAGCAGGCTGACCACCGCCGTGACCACCCCGGTCTGCAGGAAGGAGGTCAGCGAGTCCAGGTCGGTGGTCATCCGGGTCATGATCCGGCCGGACAGCTCGCGCTCGTAGTAGTCCAGGCCGAGCCGGTTGAGGTGCGCGAAGATCTTGAGCCGGAGGGTGTAGAGCACCCGCTCGCCGGTGCGGCCGCTGACCCGGCTCTCGGCGCTCTGCACCAGCCAGTCCAACAGCACGATCACCAGCGCCACCAGCGAGGCGGCGGCGACGCCCGACATCAGGCCCTTGCTCACGCCGTCGTCGATGCCGTGCCGGATCAGGATCGGCAGCACCAGCCCGGCGCCCGCGTCCAGGGTGACCAGGAGCAGCGCGAGGGCGAGCGGGCGGCGGAAGGGGCGCAGCAGGCGGCGGAGGCTGAAGTCCGGGTCGCCGGCCTCGGCCTCGGCCCGGGCGACCGCCGGGGTGTCGGTGGCCGGCGGGAGGGCGGCGACCTTGTCGAGGAGGGCGGGGTCCGCGGTGCGGGCCGCCTTGGCCAGCGCGGGCGTCGGCAGGGCGGGCGTCGGCAGGGCGGGCGTCGGCGGGGTGACGGCGGGCGGCTGTGCGGGGGCGCCCGTCCGGGGCTCGGACTCGGTCTCGGCCTCGGTGTCGGACTCGGCGGTGACGGCCCCGGCGGCGATGGCGGTCGGGGGCTTGGTCCGGCCGGCCTCGGGGTCGGAGATCAGGACGCGGTACTGGGGACATCGGGCGTCGAGTTCCTCGTGCGTACCGATGTCCAGCAGGCGGCCGTGGTCCAGGACCGCGATCCGGTCGGCCAGCTGGAGGGTCGACCGGCGGTGCGCGATCAGCAGTGTGGTGCGGCCGGCCATCACCGACCGCAGGGCGTCGTGGATCTCCGCCTCGATCTGCGGGTCGACCGCCGAGGTGGCGTCGTCGAGCAGCAGGATCCGCGGGTCGGTGAGGATCGCCCGGGCCAGGGCTATGCGCTGGCGCTGGCCGCCGGAGAGGGTCAGGCCCTGCTCACCGACCTTGGTCGCGTACCCGTCGGGCAGCTCCCGGACGAACTCGTCCGCCTGCGCGGCCCGGGCGGCCGCCACGACCTGCTCGTCGGTGGCGTCCGGCCGCCCGTACGCGATGTTGGTGCGGACCGTCTCGGAGAACAGGAAGCTCTCCTCGGGAACGATGCCGACGGCCGACCGCACCGAGTCGAGGGTGAGGTCGCGCAGGTCGTGGCCGTAGAGCCGGACCGTGCCGCCCGCCGGGTCGTAGAACCGGGGAACCAGCTGCGCCACCGTCGACTTGCCCGAGCCGGACGCGCCGACCAGGGCCAGCGTCTCGCCGGGGGCGAGCTTCAGGGTGAGCCCGTGCAGGACGGGGGCGGGGTGCTCGGGGTCGTAGCGGAACTCGACCTGGTCGAACTCCAGCGCCACCTCGGCGGTCCGGGGGCCGACGGGCCGCCCGAAGCGGTCGGCGGCGGCCGGCGTCGGTCCGGCGCCGTCGTGGGACGGGTGGAGGCCGTCGGCGCGGGTGAAGTCGAGGGTGACGGCGTCCGGGCGCTCCTGCACCAGCGGCCGCTCGTCGATCAGCTGCAGCACCCGCTCCACACCGGCCCGGGCCTGCTGGCCGACGGTGATGACCATGGTCAGCATCCGGACCGGACCGGTCATCTGCGCGACGTAGGTGGAGAAGGCGACGAAGGTGCCGAGGGTGACCTGGCCCTCGACCGCCAGCCAGCCGCCGAAGGCCAGCACCGCGACCTGGGCGAGCGCCGGGATCGCCTGCATCGCCGGGTTGTAGCGGCTGTTGAGCCGGATCGACCGGAGCCGGGCCGCGAACAGGTTGTGCGAGGCCGCCGCCAGCTTGTCCAGCTCCTGGGACTCCTGGCCGAAGCCCTTGACCACCCGGACGCCGCCGACCGACTCGTCAACCACACCCGCGACGGCGGCCGCCTCCTGCTGGGCCGCCCAGGTGGCGGGGAACAGCCGCTTGCGGCTCAGGACCGAGACCCACCACAGCGCCGGGCCCATGACCAGCGCGATCAGGGTGAGCGGCGGCGACAGCCAGAGCATCACGGCCAGCGACATGACGAACATCAGCAGGTAGCCGGTCATCATCGGCAGCATCGAGAGCAGGCCGTTGATCAGCTGGAGGTCGGAGGTGGCCCGGCCGACCACCTGGCCGGTGTCGAGGCGGTCCTGCCGGTGGCCGTCGAGCCGGCCGAGCGAACGGAAGAGGTCGCTGCGCAGGTCGTGCTGGACGTCGAGGGCGAGCTGGCCCCCGTAGTAGCGGCGGACCTGGGTGCAGGCGAACACCAGGGCGGCCGCCGCCAGCAGCACCACGGCCCACGGCGCCAGCGAGCGGGTGTGCGCGGTGATGACGTCGTCGATGATCAACTTGGTGACCAGCGGCACCAGCGCCGTGACGGCCATTCCGACGATCGAGGCGCCGAAGGCGAGCAGCACGCTCCGCCGCGAGCGCCAGCAGTAGCCGATCAGCCGGCGCAGCCAGCCCGTGCCGGTCCCGCCGGCGGCCGAACCCTCGCCCGGGCTCCCGCCGCCGTCGGCCGGGGCCCCGGCGCCGTCCGGCCGGGCTCCGGCCGCGGCCTGCCCGCCGTGCTTGCCGCCGGGCAGGCCGGTTCCGCCCCGCCGCCCCTTCGTGCCTCGCGGGCCGGTCCGGGTGCCGCTCGGGGAAAGCTCCACCGTAGATCCATGAGTCTCAGGCATATTTAGGGATGCTAACCATTTCGTCCGGTGGCCGCCATGGACTTTCAGGCCAGGGCAGGCCGGGTGAACCGGCCCGGCTGAGGAACCAACAGCCTGCGGCCTGCGGTGATTCCCGGCCGGGGCGCGCGCCTCGGCCGTCACCCTCCAGGGTGAACGAGATCGCGCCGAACGCCCACCGGCCACCGACGCAGCCCGGCGCCGTCCTTTGGGCCTAGGCCGGACGCCCGACCCCGGTCGTCCGGCGGGTGGTCAGCCGGACCCGGCCCGGCCCCGTCGAGCGCTTGCCGTCGACCGCTTGTCGTCGGACCGTTCGGTGCGACGGCGCACGACCGGGCGGCCCTCCCGGCCGCCCCCGGCCGGCCCGGCCGCCCGCGCCGCTCGATTCAGCTGCGCGCGGCCGTGCCGGCGGCCGCCGAGAAGGCGCCGTGCGCCAGGCTGTGCAGCAGGGCGGCCATGCTGTCGCGCTGGAGGGCGGCGCGGTCCTCCTGCGCGCCGCGGTCCTCCTGGGCGGGACTCGGGCCGAGGCTGTGCGGAGTCGAGTTGATCAGCCCGAAGACGGCGTGCACCGCGGCCCGCGCCACCGGCTCGGCATCGGGCACGGCCAGCGACGGATGGGCCCGGCGGACCACGTCCACCCACAGTTCGACGTAGCCGCGCTGGAGCCGGCGGACCGTCCGGCGGTCCTCGTCCTTGAGGTTCAGCAGCTCACGGTCGTGCAGGGTGATCAGGTCGCGGTCGTCCAGCGCGAAGTCGACATGCCCCCTGATCAGGGCGTCCAGCGCCTCGGCGCCGCCGTCGCCGCCACCCGCCCGGCGGCGGCCCTCCTCCAGGAGGCGCTCACTGATGCCGATCAGGAGATCGGCGAGCATCGCGTCCTTGCCGGCGAAGTGCCGGTAGAGCCCCGGCCCGCTGATGCCGACGGCTTTGCCGATCTCGTCGACACCCACGCCCAGGAAGCCCCGGGCGGCGAACAGCCGCGCGGCCTCCCTGCGGATCTGGTCACGGCGTGGGAGCGCGGAGGCGCCCGGGACGTTCGGCATGCTGCCCATCGTAGACAGTCGGGTTATCGCCCGTTAACCTGGGCGGCACGAGTTAACGCTCATTAACGTGGGGGTCGCAGGCACACCCGGGCTCTGCTGCCCACCTGGTGCCGAGAGCAAGGGAGCTCTTGGAATGGTCATCTCCACCGCCGGTGCACCCACCGGCTTCCACGGCGGCGCAGCGGCCGGAACCACGGCGGGCGGCGCGACGAACGGCGCGGCCGCCGGAGCCGTTCCACCGGGCGCCGCCGCGCCCGCCCCCCGGCTCGGCACCGCCGCCGACCCGGGCTCGGAGGCCTACCGGGCCAACACCGAGGCCCATCGTGCGCTGGTCGGCGAGCTGCGCGAGAAGCTCGCCGCGGCCGCACTCGGCGGCGGGGCCAAGGCCCGGGCGCGCCACACCGCCCGCGGCAAACTGCTCCCCCGCGACCGGGTGGACACGCTGCTCGACCCGGCCTCGCCGTTCCTCGAACTGGCGCCGCTGGCGGCCGACGGGATGTACGACGGAGCCGCTCCGGCGGCCGGCGTGATCGCGGGCATCGGCCGGGTCGCCGGGCGCGAGGTGGTCGTCGTCGCCAACGACGCCACCGTCAAGGGCGGCACCTACTACCCGATGACGGTGAAGAAGCACCTGCGCGCCCAGGAGGTCGCGCTGGAGAACCGGCTCCCCTGCGTCTACCTGGTGGACTCCGGCGGCGCCTTCCTGCCGATGCAGGACGAGGTCTTCCCGGACCGCGACCACTTCGGCCGGATCTTCTACAACCAGGCCCGCCTCTCCGCCGCCGGGATCCCGCAGATCGCCGCCGTGCTCGGCTCCTGCACGGCGGGCGGCGCGTACGTACCGGCGATGAGCGACCAGGCCGTCATCGTCCGCAACCAGGGCACCATCTTCCTCGGCGGACCGCCGCTGGTGAAGGCCGCCACCGGCGAGGTGGTGACCGCCGAGGAGCTCGGCGGCGGCGACCTCCACTCCCGCACCTCCGGCGTGACGGACCACCTGGCCGAGGACGACGCCCACGCCCTCTCCATCGTGCGCACCATCGTCGCCGGACTGGGCCCGCGCGCGGCCAGGCCGTGGCCGCTGGCCCCGGCCGAGCCGCCCACCGTCGACCCGGCGGGTCTGTACGGAGCCGTCCCGGTCGACCCCCGGACGCCGTACGACGTCCGCGAGGTGATCGCGCGGCTGGTCGACGGCAGCCGGTTCGCCGAGTTCAAGGCCGAGTACGGCGCGACCCTGGTGACGGGGTTCGCCCGGATCCACGGCCACCCCGTCGGCATCGTCGCCAACAACGGTGTGCTCTTCGCGGAGTCCGCCCTCAAGGGTGCCCACTTCATCGAGTTGTGCGACCAGCGGGGCATCCCCCTCCTCTTCCTCCAGAACATCACCGGCTTCATGGTCGGGCGGCAGTACGAGGCGGGCGGCATCGCCAAGCACGGCGCCAAGATGGTGAACGCCGTCGCCTCCACCCGCGTCCCGAAGCTGACGGTGGTGATCGGCGGCTCGTACGGGGCCGGCAACTACTCGATGTGCGGCCGGGCCTACTCGCCCCGCTTCCTGTGGATGTGGCCGGGCGCGAAGATCTCCGTGATGGGCGGCGAGCAGGCCGCCTCGGTGCTGGCGACCGTCCGGCGAGACCAGCTCGAAGCCCACGGCGAGTCCTGGCCCACCGAGGCGGAGGAGGAGTTCAAGCGCCCCGTCCGGGAGCAGTACGACCGCCAGGGGAACGCCTACTACGCCACCGCACGGCTCTGGGACGACGGAGTGATCGACCCGATGGACACCCGCACCGTCCTCGGACTCGCCCTCACCGCCTGCGCCAACGCCCCGCTCCCGCCGCCCGGCCCGTACGGCGTCTTCCGGATGTGACGGCCGCCCGGGCAGGGCCGCGCGTCACCACGGAGCCTCCTCCGGACGAGCGGCCCTCCCGGGCCCGGCACACCCACCAGACCCGAGCCGCCGGACCGCTCGACCCGCTCGTCGGCCTGTTCGTCGGCCCGCTCGTCGGCCCGCGTGCCGCACCGGGCGTGCCGACCCGGGCCAGGCCCGGCCCGACGGCGGCCCGCCCGGCCGCGCACGACGCGTCGCTGCTGCTGCCGCCTCCCACCACCTCCTTCGCACGGCTCCCCTCGACCCGGAGGATCGCCTCCCATGTTCGACACAGTTCTGGTCGCCAACCGTGGCGAGATCGCCGTCCGGGTGATCCGCACCCTGCGGCGGCTCGGCGTGCGCTCCGTCGCCGTCTTCAGCGACGCGGACGCCGACGCACCGCACGTCCGCGAGGCCGATGTCGCGGTACGGCTCGGACCGGCCGACCGCAGTGACAGCTCGGCCACCGAGACGTACCTGCGGACCGACCAGATCCTCGCCGCGGCCCGCCGCACCGGTGCCCAGGCCGTTCACCCCGGCTACGGCTTCCTCGCCGAGAACTCCTCCTTCGCGCGCGCCTGCGCCGACGCGGGCCTGGTCTTCATCGGTCCTCCTCCCGCTGCGGTCGAGCTGATGGGTGACAAGATCAACGCCAAGGAGGCCGTACGGGCCGCCGGCGTACCGGTGGTCCCGGGCAGCGAAGCCACCGCGCCCACCGACGGGGAACTCGTCGCGGCCGCCGACGAGATCGGCTTCCCCGTGCTGCTCAAGCCGTCCGCCGGGGGCGGCGGCAAGGGCATGCGCCTGGTGCGGGACCGGGCCGAGCTGCCGACCGAGATCGCCGCCGCCCGGCGGGTCGCCCGCACCGCCTTCGGCGACGACACCCTGCTGCTGGAGCGGTGGGTCGACCGGCCGCGCCACATCGAGGTCCAGGTGCTCGCCGACGCCCACGGCACCACCGTCCACCTCGGCGAGCGCGAGTGCAGCCTGCAGCGCCGCCACCAGAAGTTGATCGAAGAAGCACCCTCCGTTCTGCTCAATGCCGAGACCCGCGCCGCGATGGGCGCAGCCGCCGTCCGCGCCGCGGAGTCCTGCGGCTACACCGGGGCCGGCACCGTGGAGTTCATCGTCCCCGGCCTCGACCCGGACTCCCCCGTCCCCACCGAGGGGGTACGGGACTTCTTCTTCATGGAGATGAACACCCGCCTCCAGGTCGAACACCCCGTCACCGAACTCGCCGTGGCCGTCAGCGGCACCACCGACGGCTCCGCCGGGACGGGCGGCACCCAGCAGCGACGACTGGACCTGGTCGAGTGGCAGCTGCGGATCGCCTCGGGCGAGCGCCTCACCTTCACCCAGCCGGACATCTCCTTCCTGGGCCACGCCATCGAGGCCCGGATCTGTGCGGAGGACCCGGAGCGGGACTTCCTCCCCACCGGTGGACGCATCCTCGCCCTCGACGAGCCGCAGGGCGAAGGCATCAGGGTGGACTCGGGTGTCGCCCCGGGCACCGAGATCACCAGCTCCTACGACCCCATGCTCGCCAAGGTCATCGCGTACGGGCCCGACCGCCCGACCGCGCTGCGCCGGCTCCGCGCCGCGCTGGCCGACACCCGGATCCTGGGCGTGACCACCAACACGGGCTTCCTGCGGCGACTGCTCGCCCACCCCGATGTCGTCGCCGGCCGCCTCGACACCGGGCTAGTGGAGCAGACGGCGCAGCAGCAGCCCGCACTGCTCGCCTCGCCCTACGCTCCGGCCAACGCGGCCTCCACCGCTCCGACCGCCGACACCGGCACCGCCGACGCAGACCCCGGCCACTCCGACGAAGCCGCCGGGGGCACCGAGCCCCGGCCTACCGAGGCTCCGACGCCCGCCCACCTCCTCTACTACGCGGCCGCGCTCGCGCGGCACCTGAGCCTCACTCCCACCGCCGACGGCGACGGCTGGACCGACCCCTTCTCCCTTCCCTCCGGCTGGCGCATCGGCGGCCAAGCGGCCTGGACCACCCATCGACTCCGTACCCCCGGCCAGGACCCGGTGTCGGTGAGCATCCGTCCGATCACCGTCGGCAACGTAGCCGAGGCCACTGACATTCCCCCGGGCGTCACCCGTGAGGTGGACATCCGGCTCGGCTCCGGACCGGTCCACCGGGCCCGGGCCGTCCGGTCGGGCGACCGGCTGCACCTCACCGCCGACGGGCTCCAGACGACGTTCGCCCTGGCCGCCGACGGCGCCCCCGGCACGGCCACCGGCCCGGTGACCTGGCTCGGGATCGACGGCGACGCCTGGCCGGTGCACGGCTACGACCCGGTCGGCGAGAGCACCACCGCCGGCGCGGCCCACCACGGCGCCCTCACCGCCCCGATGCCCGGCACGGTCACCGTCGTGAAGACCACGGCCGGCGAGCTGGTCCGCAAGGGCCAACCGCTGCTCGTCCTGGAGGCCATGAAGATGGAACACGTGATCGCCGCCCCGCACGACGGCACCGTGAGCGAGCTGCGGGCCACCGCGGGAGCCACGGTGGCGATGGAGGAGCTGCTGGTCGTGGTCGCCCCGGCCGAGGACGGACCGGGCGGGGAGGAACCGGGGAAGGGCGGACCGGCCTCCGCCGGATCGCCCGCGGACGGCCCGGCGCTCGGTGCGGTCGCCGCCGAGGTGCGGTCATGACCGCCGCCGCGCCCGAGCCCGACGCGCTCGACCTGGGCCTGCCCGCCGAGGTCCGCGACGCGGGCCTGCCCGAGGAGGTCCGGATCCACGAGGTCGGGCCGCGCGACGGCCTGCAGAACGAGAGCGCCCTCGTCCCCGTGGAGGTCAAGGCCGAGTTCATCGCCCGGCTCGCCGGCGCGGGCCTGCGCACGGTGGAGGCCACCAGCTTCGTCCACCCGAAGTGGGTGCCCCAGCTCGCCGACGCCGAGGAACTGGCGCCCCGGCTGGCCGGGTTGCCCGCCCGCCACCCCGGGCTGCGACTGCCGGTCCTGGTGCCCAACGAGCGCGGGCTGGACCGCGCGCTCGCCCACCACGCCACCGACATCGCGGTGTTCGCCAGCGCCACCGAGACCTTCGCCCGCCGCAACCTCAACCGCTCGGCGGACGAGGCGATGGCGATGTTCCGCCCGGTGGTGGAACGCGCCACCGGCGCCGGCGTCCGCGTGCGCGGCTACCTCTCGATGTGCTTCGGCGACCCGTGGGAGGGCCCGGTCCCGGCCGAGCAGGTGATCCGCTTCGGCGTGCGGCTGCTGGAGATGGGCTGCACCGAACTGAGCCTCGGCGACACCATCGGCGTCGCCACCCCGGGCCAGGTCACCGCGCTGCTGGACGGCTTCGGCCGGGCCGGAGTCCCGGTCGACAGGCTCGCGGTGCACTTCCACGACACCTACGGCCAGGCGCTCAGCAACACCCTGGCCGCCCTGCGCGGTGGCGTGACCACGGTCGACGCCTCGGCCGGCGGCCTGGGCGGCTGCCCGTACGCCAAGAGCGCCACCGGCAACCTGGCCACCGAGGACCTGGTCTGGATGCTGCACGGCCTCGGCATCCGGACCGGCGTCGACCTCCGCGCCCTCGTCTCCACCAGTGGCTGGATGGCGCGGCAACTCGGCCGGCCGAGCCCGTCGCGCACCGTCCAGGCGCTGCTCGGCGACGGCCGGGACTGACCGCCCCGCACGCTTCGAGACCCCGCGAGGACCCGCGTCGGCCGCGACCCGGTCCGGCCGGATCTCTCCGTACCACCCGACCCGCTCGACAGCCCGCATGTCCGTCACATCATCGGACCGACATGCGGTCATCCCGATCACGCCCGCGGCCACCCCGGCCGGGCCCCAGGAGGATCACCATGCTCGATCACCGGCTGAACAGCGAGTACGAGGAGCTGCGGCGCACCGTCGCCGAGTTCGCCCAGGACGTGGTCGCGCCGAAGATCGGCGAGTTCTACGAGCAGGGCGAGTTCCCCTACGAGATCGTCCGTGAGATGGGGCGGATGGGCCTCTTCGGCCTGCCGTTCTCCGAGGAGTACGGGGGCATGGGCGGCGACTACTTCGCGCTCTGCCTGGTCCTGGAGGAGCTCGCCCGGGTCGACTCCTCGGTGGCGATCACCCTGGAGGCCGCGGTCTCGCTCGGCGCGATGCCGATCTACCGCTTCGGGACGGAGGAGCAGAAGCGCGAGTGGCTGCCGCGGCTGACCTCCGGCGAGTTGCTCGGGGCGTTCGGCCTGACCGAGCCCGAGGGCGGCTCCGACGCCGGCGCGACCCGCACCACGGCGCGCTACGACGAGGCCACCGACGAGTGGGTCATCAACGGCACCAAGTGCTTCATCACCAACTCCGGTACCGAGATCACCGGCCTGGTCACCGTCACCGCGCTCACCGAACCGATCGCTCGTTCGAGTGAAGAGGGCGAATTCCCCTCGCCACGGCGGGAAATCTCTTCCATCATCGTGCCCACCGGAACCCCGGGGTTCCAGGTGTCCAAGAAGTACTCGAAGGTCGGGTGGAACGCATCCGACACCCGCGAATTGTCCTTTACCGACTGCCGCGTTCCCGCGGCCAACCTGCTGGGCGAGCGCGGCCGCGGCTACGCCCAGTTCCTGCGGATCCTCGACGAGGGCCGCATCGCGATCGCAGCCCTGGCCACCGGCCTGGCCCAGGGGTGCGTCGACCAGTCAGTCCTCTACGCCGGCCAGCGCCGGGCCTTCGGCCGTCCTATCGGCGCCAACCAGGCCATCCAGTTCAAGCTCGCCGACATGGAGATGCGCGCCCACACCTCCCGCCTGGCCTGGCGGGACGCCGCATCCCGGCTGCTGCACGGCGAACCGTTCAAGAAGGAGGCCGCGATCGCCAAGCTGTACTCGTCCGAGGCCGCCGTCGACAACGCCCGTGAGGCGACCCAGATCCACGGCGGGTACGGCTTCATGAACGAATTCCCGGTCGCGCGCTTCTGGCGTGACTCCAAGATCCTGGAGATCGGGGAGGGCACTTCGGAGGTGCAGCGCATGCTCATCGCCCGTGAGCTCGGCGTCACCTCCTGAGGCACCCGCACCAGCTCCGGGGCGCCGCCGGCGCCCTCGGCTCCCCGTCTCTCGGCCTGCCGGTGCACCGGCAGGCCGAGAGACGCCGCCGAGAGACAGGAGAGACAGTGGGGCCCGGGCAGGCCACCCTGTCCTTCACGGCAGTCGTCAGAGATCCATGACATTCGGACCACCGGAGAGGAGGCACCCGAGGCACCGGACGAAAGCACGGCGGGCGGACGCGTCGACGACGACGGCAGGCACCCTCATAGCCGATGAACCGTCAGGGAATCACAATCACCGGACGGTTGGCGCGACGGGCCAGCCGACCGGAGACCGATCCGAAGATCTTGCCGAGCAGGCCGTGCGTGCTGCCGACGACGATCGCGTCCGCGGCGTACTCGCGGCCGACCTCCTCGATCTCATGGCAGATGTCGCCGCCCCGCTCGACCAGGATCCAGGGCACCCCGGCGAGGAAGTCCGCGCAGGCGAGCTCCAGACCGAGCACCTCGGTCCGGTGATCGGGAAGGTCGACGAAGACGGGAGGTTCGCAGCCCGCCCACACCGTGGCCGGCAGGCGATTGGCCACGTGTACGATCACCAGCCCGCAATTCGAGCGACGAGCCATGCCCACCGCATAGGCCAGGGCACGCTCGCTCGACAGCGAGCCGTCGAATCCCACCACCACGCCGTGCTGGAAGGCGGGGTCACACGAGCCGCCGGGCTTCTGCTGCACCCCGGGTTCGCCGGCGGCGCTCGGCAGGCCGGAGCCTCCCGGGTGGTCGGCACCCGGCCCCAGGCGGCCCGTCATCGCGGACTCCGCCGGGTCGGGCCGGTGGTCGCCTCGCTGCTGGCGGGAGCCGGAGCGGTCCCGGCGCGCGATAGCGCGAAGCAGGCGGGAGAATCCCCGGATATCCACGGCGTCCGCGCCCACATCAGGGTCCGCGCCGACTCCGGTCTGTGCACAACCACTGTCTCCCCCGGGCACTGCGCCCGCGCTGCGGACCGCATCCGGTTCAACCGGTCGGGAGGACTCAAAACCAGCCATGGCTCAAGGCTCTTCGAGGAAGATGGGCCGACAAGAGAGGACAACGCTGCCCGGGCAGCAGGCCCGCACGCGGGAAGACGTCGGTCTGCGCCGAGCACCACCGTTTGTGACCTGTTCCTTTCAGAGTACGACGGGCAGGAGGCTCAGCCCAGCGGCAAAGCCTCGGAACGGCTTTGTTACCGCGAATGGAGGATGCGCCCGCCGCCGGCGATGCGCCCCCTGCCAGCGCGCGGTCGCGCCCCCTCCGGCAAAGGAGGGTCTCTGGAGCTTGACTGAGCGAACGGAGCGATGCAACAGGCCACCGGGACACCGTGACCGGACTGTCATTGATCGACAACGATCCGTCGCCGCCCGACACCGGCAACCGGCGTCGCAGGACGTCCGAACGAGGCCGCCACGACCCACAGCCCGTGCGCCGTGCCGTGCCCTCTGCGCCGTCCCCCGGCCGCCATCCATCAGCCCACCGGTCCGGGCCGAATCCGGGTCCACCCCCGCGCCGCGTCCGGATCGACGTCAGGCCGTCCCCTGCCCGGCTCCGGGCCGCCTGTGTTCCACCGTCGGGCCGCTCCCGGTGGGGCCCGCGCCGACCGGTCCGCCGCCGAACCGCTGTGGCCGCCCCCACCTCCCCCGGATCCTCTCCCCCACCCCGAGCAGCCGCCCCGCACTCCAACCCCGGCCCCATCCCTGCCGCGCCTGCCGCTATCCGTTTCAGCCAATTCGCACGGGTTCGCGACGCTGCCTGGCATTTGCCACGTGCATACCCACGGCCGCTGGCACCATGCACGACATGCCGCTGCTCCTGTTCGACCTCGACAACACGCTGCTCCCCAGGGACGCCGCCTTCCGAGCCTGGGCCCGGGACTTCCTGACCGAGCGAGGCCTTCCGCCGGACGACCTCGACTGGCTGGTCACCATCGACGGCGGCGGGTACGTGCCGCGCAGCACCGTACTGTCCGCGATCCAGCGCCGCTACGGCCTGGACGACTCTCTCGACTTCCTGCTCGCCCACTTCCGACGCGGCATCAACTCCCACATCCACTGCCCCTCCCGCAACATCGACGCGCTGCGGGTGGCGCGTGCGGCCGGGTGGACGCTCGGCATCGTCAGCAACGGCAACACCCGGCCGCAGTTGGAGAAGATCCGCCGGACCGGGCTGGGACCGATGGTCGACGGCTGGGTCATCTCGGAGGAGGCGGAGTGCGTCAAGCCGGACCCGTTGATCTTCGAGATCGCCGCGCAGCGGTGCGGCATCGCGCCCACCGGCGACTGGGCCTCGAACACCTGGATGGTCGGGGACCACGCCCCCGCCGACATCGCCGGCGCGGAGCTGACCGGGCTGCGCAGCGTCTGGCTGCACCACGGCCGCCCCTGGGCCGAGCCGGGCTACCGGCCGACGCTCAAGGCGGCCGGTCTGCCGGAGGCGGTCGGGCAGGTACTCGCCGCACGCAGCGCGCCGGGCGCCAGGCCCGGCATCCGGGCCGCCGGACCGGGCCACCGGCGGGCAGTGGGCACGGCCGCGATGGTAGGCAGCCGGCGGCTCCGGGGGCCCGCCGACGGGGCGGCGCCCGCAGCAGCGCTGTCCGGCGCGAAACCCGGCGCGCAGGCCCCGCTTTCCGCCCTGGACGGCCTGCGTGCGCCTGTTCCCGGGGGCCGCCCGGACAGCGGCGCTCCGGCCGCCGTGGCGGCCGTCCGTGTCTGAAACCGTTCAGCCGGAGTTGCCGCAGTCACCCGTGGCCGACCTACCGCCGAGGAGCGTCCGGGGAACACCGGCCGGGTGAGTCGCCGGCCGGACGGACGGCCCGGGCCCGACTGCGCCCGGCGCCGGACCGCCCGACGACCGACCGCGGCGACCGACCGACGACCCTGCTCGCCACCTTCACCTCGGCACGCGGGGCCGGGCACACGGGACCGGGCACACGGGGCCGGGCACGCGGCCTGCTACGGCTGCGCGGTGGCCGACTCCGCGGGGGCCGACCTCGTCCACCAGTGGCTGCGGCCCGCCACGGTGAAGCCGAGCTTGCGGTACAGCGGTTCACCGAGCGCGGTGGCGAGCAGGGTCGCCGGGCGGTCGGGGTCCGCGGCGGCCAGGGCCGTCTCCAGGACGGCCCGGGCCACGCCCCGGGAGCGGTGTTCGGGGAGCGTCGCGACCCAGTACACCCCGGTGGCGCGGCCGTCGTCGAAGGTCAGGCAGGCGCCGGCCAGTTCACCGGCGATCCTGGCCCGCCAGGCCCGGCAACCGGGTTCGTGCAGGAGGCGCTCGGGCAGCATCACACCCCGTATCCAGGGCTGGCGGTCCTCGATCGGGAAGCCGTCGACCACCGCGTGTTCGACCTCGGCGAAGGCGTCGGCGTCCAGCGCCTCATCGACCGTCAGGTCGCCGCCGACCCGGGCGCCTGTCGACGGCAGCGCGCCGAGCAAGGGTGCTTCGAGAGCGCCGGGCTCACGGACCATCACGGGCATCGCCCGGCCGTGCGCGCAGCCGTGGCGCGACATGTCCAGTCCGAGGTAGGGGTCCTCCAGCGTGAGCCGGGTGGTGGACCATTCCTCCAGCAGGGCCGCCAGTTCGTCTTCCAGCACGGCTGGTTGGTCATAGGGACGGGTCACCACGATGCGGTGGGCGTCGTCCGGGGTCCGGGCGCAGCGGACCGCGGTGAACCCGGGACGGATGAGGTGCTGCCACCCGTGGGCGCGCGCTTGGGCGAGCCAGAAGGCGGCGGCGTTGTCGTTGGCCTGTTCGAGCCGGCTGAGGTTGTCCACGACAGGACGGTAGCGCGGGCGACCGGCGTCCGATCCGCAGCCCTGGCACTGGCCGGATGGAGCCAGGGAGGCGCACACTTCGAGAGGCGTGCGCCCTCCCGTGCACCGCCTATTTTCGGTCAATCTCGCGCGACTCCCTCGCCCTTGGGCAAAGCCGCAGCCCAGACCCGCCGGCCGGGTACGCCGAAGCGGGGCACCCCAGGACCGGCCCCGCGACAACCAGCCACCGTTGCACCGGCCCCCTTCCCAGAAGGGTCGACGGGTGCCACGCTTCGTGATCGAATGCATCACGCCAAATTGCCATGTCGACATAGCGTCGGATGGTGAACTTGTCACAACGGCAACGGTCCACCCGATAGATTCGATCTTGGCCAGCAGTGCCGCACCACCACACCACACCACCGAGGGGGCTTGAGCGCCTTGAGCAGGGTGAGCAGGAGCGACGCGGGTCCTGACAGCGACCAGGCCGTGGCCGATATCGCGGGTCGGTCCGTGAGAGGCACCGGCGTTTCGGCCACCGCTGCCAACCCCCGTTCCCCCGGCACCTCCAGCGCCGCCCCATACGCCCCGTACGCCTCGGTGAACACTCCGGCCTCACCGGCCTCACACACCCCCTCCGCACCAGCGGGCTCCGGTACAGGCACCTCCTCGGGCGCCCCGGACCATGCCGGACGACCCGTCAGCCGACCCGTCGTCAGCCACGGCGGTCTCCAGGGCCAGGGGACGGCCGGGCATGCCGGCCCGTCGGTTCCCGGCCATCCTGGCGGTCACCCCGGAGCTCAGTCCGGCGCCCAGCCCGGCGGGCACCAGCTCGGCCGGGCGCTCGGCCATCCGGGCTCGGACGCGACGTTCCCGGCCTCCCCCGGTCCGGGCGCCGCGACGACGCCCACCGGGCTGCCCGGAGGCACCTTCGGCCAGGGTCCGAGCGGGCAGGGTTCGGGCGGCCACGGCCCCCACCTCCACGGCCCCAACAGCCACAGCCCCGGCCCCCAGGGCCAGAGCGGCCAGAACGGCCAGAACGCGAACGGCGGCGGCCCCAACAGCCAGGGCCACGGCGGCCAGGGCGGCCACGGCGGCCAGGGTGTCAACGGCCACGGCGGCTACGGCGCCGGCGGGTCCGGCCTGAACGGCCCCTCGGTCCCCCTGATGTCCGCCGCCCCCCGGAAGCTCTCGGGCCGGCGCCGGCGCGAGACCGTCGCGGTGCTGATCTTCGGCGGCGCCCCGATCTTCGAGAGCTCGATCCCGCTCTCCGTCTTCGGCGTCGACCGCCAGGACGCCGGAGTGCCCCGCTACCGCCTGCTGGTCTGCGCCGGCGAGGAGGGGCCGCTGGCCACGACCGGAGGCCTCACCCTCTCCGCTCCGTACGGGCTGGAGGCGCTCGCCCGGGCGGGCACCATCGTCGTCCCGGCCTGGCGCTCGATCTCGCAGCCGCCGCCGGTCGAGGCGATCACCGCCCTGCGCAAGGCCCACCACGAGGGCGCGCGGATCATCGGCCTCTGCACCGGCGCCTTCGTGCTCGCCGCCGCCGGCCTGCTGGACGGCCGCCCCGCGACCACCCACTGGATGTACGCGCCGACCCTGGCCAAGCGCTATCCCCGGGTCCACGTCGACCCGCGGGAGCTCTTCGTCGACGACGGCGACGTGCTGACCTCGGCCGGCACCGCCGCCGGCATCGACCTCTGCCTGCACGTGGTGCGCAGCGACCACGGCGCCGAGGCCGCCAACGCGCTGGCCCGCCGGCTGGTGGTGCCCAGCCGCCGCAGCGGGGGAGGCCAGGCCCAGTACATCGATCAGTCTTTACCGGAGGAGATCGGCAACGACCCGCTCGCCGAGGTGGTCACCTGGGCGCTGGAGAACCTCAACCAGCAGTTCGACGTCGAGGTGCTGGCCGCGCGTGCCTACATGAGCCGACGGACGTTCGACCGCCGGTTCCGCACGCTCACCGGCAGCGCCCCGCTGCAGTGGCTGATCACCCAGCGGGTGCTCCAGGCACAGCGGCTGCTGGAGACGTCGGAGCTGTCGGTGGACGATGTCGCCCGCCGCTGCGGCTTCCGGTCGCCGGTGGCGCTGCGCGGGCACTTCCGGCGCCAGCTCGGGGTCTCGCCGGCCGCGTACCGGACCAGCTACCGGGCCCGTCGCCCCGGCTCGGCCTCGCCGACGCCGGCGCCGCTGCACGCCGGTGACCTCCGGCTGGCCGGTGCCGTGCCGGCGTCGGCCGCGGCCCATGCCACGGCGGCCCTGGCGGCCGCCGCCACGGCGGCGGGCGGGGTGGTCCCCGGCCAGCACGGGCCAGCACCCGCACTGCCGTACCCCTCCGGCGGCCCGGGCCAGCACGGCTCGCTCGGGCAGCACGGCCAGCACGGCCAGCACGGCCAGCCGTCCGGGCAGGGGGTGCACGCTCGTGCCTCCCAGCCCTACCCGCATCCGCAGGCGGCTCACCAGCCGCACTCCGGCCAGCCGGGGACGGGGCGGGGCACGGCGCGGCCGCCCCTGGTCCCGCCGCAGGCCGGTCCCGGGGCGGGCCGGCCGCCGCGCACGGCGGAGCACGCCGCGGCGGAGGACGGTCAGCCGCAGCCCGGAGCCCGCGGTCAGGGGCAGGGGCACCGCAGCGCGGCCGAGCGACCGTCGGAGGACGGCTCCGGCGGCCGGGGGCACGGTGCGGCCACCGGCCGGGCGTCGGCGTCGGCCGCTCCGGCGACGCCGGAGGGTCGGGCCCGCCAGGCCCGCGGCCCCCAGGTCCGACCGCAGGGTGGCCGGGCCGCGGGCCCGGACGGGGCCCGTGAGCCGCGTGACCCCCGTCCCGCCCGGGACGGTCACCAGGCGCACCCGGTCCACCCCGCCCACCAGGCCGGTACGGCCCGGGAGGCGCACGAGCCCGACGGCCACGGTCAGGACGCGCACGGCTCCGAGTCCTGCGCCCCGGCACCCCGCTCGGCTCCTTCGGTGCCCGTGGCGCGTGATCGCGCCGTAGGGTGAGTGGCGTGAATGACCGTTTGGTATGGATCGACTGTGAAATGACAGGCCTCGACCTCGACCGGGACGCCCTGGTCGAGGTCGCGGCGCTGGTGACGGACTCCGAGCTGAACGTCCTCGGCGAGGGCGTCGACGTCATCATCCGCCCGCCCGCCGAGGCCCTGGCGAACATGCCCGAGGTGGTACGCACCATGCACACCTCCTCCGGGCTGCTCGACGAGCTGGAGCAGGGCGTCACGCTCGCCGAGGCCGAGGCACTCGTCCTCGCCTATGTGCGCGAGCACGCGCCGGAGGCCGGGCGGACGCCGCTGTGCGGGAACTCCGTGGCGACCGACCGCGGCTTCCTGTCCCGGGACATGCCGGCACTGGAGGGGCACCTGCACTACCGGATCGTCGACGTCTCCTCGATCAAGGAGCTGGCCCGGCGGTGGTACCCGAGGGCGTACTACAACAGCCCGCAGAAGGGCGGCAACCACCGGGCGCTCGCGGACATCCGCGAGAGCATCGACGAACTGCGGTACTACCGCGAGGCGGTGTTCGTCCCCCAGCCCGGCCCGGACACCGACACCGCGCGCGCGATCGCCGAGAAGTACCACGCCCCGACGGACTGACCCGTCCGCCCCTCCCGGGGCCGGACGCGAAGGCCGCCGTCGGCCCCGGGAGGGGTCCGCGCCGGGCTGAGGGAAAGGCCCGCGCCGGGCTGAGGGAAACCCTGGCGCGAGCACCCTTCCGGATCCTGTATTGTTCTTCCTGTCGGAACGGGAACGCGAAGAGCGGGAACGAGCCGGACAGATGGTGGGTGTAGCTCAGTTGGTAGAGCACCTGGTTGTGGTCCAGGTGGCCGCGGGTTCAAGTCCCGTCACTCACCCCAGAGCCTGAGGGGCCGATCTCTTCAAGAGATCGGCCCCTCAGGCGTTTTCGCGTTCCCACGGCCTCCCGCCTCCTCCCGGTTCCCGTGGTTTCCCCTCCGGGAGGTCTGCCGCCAGAAGCTACCGACTAGTAACATTGCTGCCATGACCACACCTTCGATCGGCCAGCTCCTCGACTCGACCGTGCCGATGGCACGCACCCTCAAGCTGGAGTACCTGGAGACGACGCCGGAGCGTGCCGTCCTCCGGCTGCCGGACCAGCCCGAGTACCACAACCACGTCGGCGGCCCGCACGCCGGCGCGATGTTCACCCTCGCCGAGTCGGCGAGCGGCTGCATCGTGCTGGGCGCCTTCGGTGACCAGCTCTCGCGGGCCGTGCCGCTCGCGGTGAGCGCCGAGATCTCCTACAAGAAGCTGGCCATGGGCACCGTCACCGCCACCGCGGTGCTGGGCCGTCCGGCCGCGGACATCGTCGCCGAGCTCGACAAGGGCGAGCGGCCGGAGTTCCCCGTCACCGTCGAGATCACCCGTGCCGACGGCGCCGTGACCGGCATCATGACCGTCATCTGGACGCTGCGCCCCAACTCCTAATCCCCGCAGGAGCCCTGGCCCGGTCACGGGTCCGTCGGCGGGGCCGGCGAGCCGATGACACCTGGTCCGCGTGATGACTGTCCGTGACGACGCCCGTGACCTCACGGCCCGTTCGCTCGTTCTCAACTCACGTGCGAGCCAATCACGCGACCAAGGCCCCGGAACCCGTCCGACGCGCCGTCGGTGCCGCCCGGCGCCCCGGCGGCCGGTGGCTGCCCCGCCCGCGTGTCGTCGCCGCGGGCGGGGCGCTCCTCGCACAGCTCTGGGGCCTGGGAGCGGCCGGCGCCTACGCGGCGGCGGCCGGGCCGCTGCCGGAACCCGTCAGCCGCACCGTCGGCCGGACGCTGGACGGCGGCCCGGTCCTCGACGGGGGGTCAGCCGGGCACCCCGTGGGCGCGGCCGGCCAGGGCGCGGCGCCGCACTCCCCCGGTCCGGCGCCCAGCGGGCAGGCAGCCGCCCACCGACCCTCCGCCGAGCAGCCGTCCGCCGACCTGGCACCCGCCGGGCAGCCGGGCCCTGCCCGGGCGGCGCCCGGCCGGACGCCGCCCGGGCAGGCCGCGTCGCCCGGCGTCCTCGGCCGGCTCGCCGAACCGGCCGCCGCGGCCGTGCCCGTGCCTGCTCTCAGCGCCGCAGCCGCACCCGTCGGCGGCCTGCTCCAGGACCGGATCAGAGCGGGCGACCTGCCGCTGCCCGGTCAGCGGGCCTCCGTCCCGGACGCCTTCGCGATCGCCTCCGGACTGCTCGCCGCCGTGCCGGCCCAGACCCGCTCCGCCGAGACCCGCGCCTCCCGGGACGCCGACACCGGCGAGCCGGCCGCCGAACCCGGTCGGACGGGGGGCGGCGCCGCTCCGGCGGGGCCGTCCGCCCCGACCGCCACCGGGTCGCACGGCCCCGCCGTCCCGCCGCCCGACCGCGAAGCCGCCGACCGTCGGGCGCAGACCGCGGGACACCCCGGGGCAGGCGGCGGCGAGAGCGCCCGGACCGCCGTCGCCGACCGGTCCGCGCCGCACGAGAGCCCGGTCGCGACCGGCACGGCCGCCGAGTTCGCCGGGCACGGCCTCTCCGGCACCGGGACAGCCGTCCTGGCGCCCATCGCGGCCGGGTTGCTGCTCACCGGTGCCGCGATGTGCAAGCACCGGGGGCTGCCGCGCGGGCACTGAGCCGGACCTCGTCGGGCGCCCGGGCGTCGCCCCCGCTGTGGGGACGGCTCCCCCAGGGCGCCCGGGCGCTGAGGCGCGCAGGCGTCCAGGGCCTGCCTTCGGACTCCCGCCGACCACCCGGAGACGGGCGGGGCGGGAGACGGGCGGCGCAGGCCGGGCGCACCCCGACGGCTACCGGAAGACCTCCGGCGGCGGGGCCGGGGAGGGGGCGGCGGTGACGTCGGTGGCGGGCGCCGCACCGGCGGCGAAGTCGGCCAGCGCGCGGCCGTGTTCGACCCGGCCGAGGGCAGCGTCCGAGGCCACCTTGCGGCTCAGTTCGGCGATCGGGAGGGACGTGTGCGCGGCGGCCAGGATCAGGTTCCCGAACCGCTTCCCGCGCAGCACGGCGGGGTCCGCGACCAGGCAGAGCTCCGGGAAGACCGCACCGAGGGTGGCGATCTGCGAGCGGGCGAAGGACAGGGCCGACCCGTCGGCGATGTTCACGGCGTACCAGCCGCCCGGGGCGAGCGCGCGGGCGGCCAGTGCGGTGAACTCGACGGTGGTGCAGTGGGCCGGGACGCGGGCGCCGGAGAAGACGTCGGCGATCACCAGGTCGACGGTGCCCTCGGGGGTCCGCTCCAGGACGCTGCGGGCGTCCGCGCCGCGGACCTTGATCTGCCAGCCGCGTTCCAGCGGGAGTTCGGTCCGGACGAGCTCGGTGAGCGCGGTGTCGATCTCGGCGACCTGCTGGCGGGAGCGCGGGCGGGTGGCCGCGACGTAGCGGGCCAGGGTGAGGGCGCCGCCGCCGAGGTGCAGGACGGTGACCGGCCGGCCGGGCGGGGCGACCAGGTCGATCAGGTGGCCGAGCCGGCGCTGGTACTCGAAGCCCAGGTGGGTCGGGTCGGCGAGGTCGACCATCGACTGCGGGGCGCCGTCGATCAGCAGCGACCAGGCGGCGGAACGGTCACGGTCCGGGCGGAGTTCGGCCAGCCCGGAGTCGACGGGACGGGTGAGCGCCCCCTGGGCGTGCGTGCGGCCGCCGGGGCCGGTGACCGCCGACTGCGGCTCCGCCGCCGTACGGCCCTTGTCGGTACGGGCCTTGTCCGTGCCGCGGCCGGCCCTGCTGCTTCGTCCCATACCGGCCATTATCGCCGTCGTGCCGAAGGTCTCCGCAGCTCAGCGAGGGACCGGCGGAAGGAGGAGAGGGGGTGGCCGGTCCGGAAGCGGTCCGGGTGGCCCCGCCCGATGACGGGCACGACGTGTCTCCGCGGCCCGGGCAGCATGGACGGCACCGTTCGGTGCTGGCCTTCCGGACGGGCCTCGGAAGGGGTCTCAGAACGGTCCGAGGCCGCCGGCGGTCAGGGTGCAGGCGGCCTCGCAGAGCGCCGAACGCAGGACCCAGGCGTCGGTGGGGCGGGCGGTGAAGTCCGCTCCGACCGGTGGCATCACCCAGCGTGGATCGGTGGCGGGCAGGAGCAGGGCGCCGGCGGTACACGAGCTGCCGGGCAGGTGCCACGTCTCGGAGGTGCCGGCCGGGACGAAGAAGGAGACCGTGCTGCCGTTGCGGCTCTGCAGCGCCGCACCGCAGGCCCGGCGCAGCCGCAGGATGTCGACCGTCTCCAGGCCGTGCCGCAGCGCCACCGTGACGGTGTCGCAGCCGGTGACCACCACACCGCCCTCCGAGCCGAGCCGGCGGGCCGGCCCGCTGCCGCCGCCGCACGGGGCCCGGCCGCCCTCCAGGGGCCCGCGGCCCGGGCCGCGGTCGTCGGCCGCCTCGGGCAGCAGGGCGGGGGCGGCGGCCGCCAGCACCCCTCCGGCGACCAGGCGGTGGTACTGCGGTACTCCGATGGCCATCACGGGCTCTCCTGTCACCTCGTCCGATCGGAAGTGCCGCTGCTCCGGGGTGGGGGCCGCCACTGCGGGCGGTGGGCCTGGGCGACGACCGGGGCTTCCACGTAACAGGACAACGCCGGGGACACGGTCGAGGCCACGGGGCGCCTTACAGCAAGGCATGGCATTTCATGGCAGATCCAGGCAACAGCGCCCGGTTTGACCGCAATTGACAGCACATCATCCACAAACGCGCTGTGTCCAATCGGTGACTCCGGGTACTGTCGGTTGCGAGCCCGGGCCCATCCAGCCCCACCGGGCCCACCCGTGGCCGACCCCACCGGGCCCACCCGCGGCCGAGCGGAGTCCACGCGACCGAGCGGGCCCCGGTCGGCCGACCGGCCGCACGGCACCACCACCACCGGGCCGAACCACCGTACCCAGGACCGACACCCTCCGGAACCGCCCCACTTCGCACCTGCACCCCGCACGACCACGGAGCGCACCATGGCAGCCACCCCACCGGCCGAGCCGAACCGCCCGTCACCCAACACCGTGATGCGCGCACTGCGCGGCGACCGTTCGCCGGGCGAGTTCGCGATGGCCGTACGACGGGCCGCCCGCGAGATCGGCGAGCACGTCTCCTGCGACGCCCGCTACGTAGGGCGGGTCGAGGCGGGCGAGATCCGCTGCCCCAACTACGCCTACGAGCGGGTCTTCCGGCACATGTGGCCGGACCGCTCGCTGGCCGACCTCGGCTTCGCCCCCCGCACCTCCGTCCGCCGCCGCTCGGCGGACGGCGGCGCGGGTTCCGCACCACCCCGGCTCCACCCGCAGTTCCCGCCCCTGCCCGCCCCGCGCTCGCCGCACTCCATCCAACTCCCGTACGCTGCCTCGCCGTACGCGGAACCACCCCCACCGGACGGACCTGCGTCGCCGAGGTCCCCGGCGTCACTCCGGGGGCCCGATGGACCGCACCATTTCGACGAGGAGAACGACGACGTGCGTCGCCGTACGTTCCTGGCCGGCGGCCCGGCCGCGCTGGCCACCGTGATCGGCATCGACCGGCCGGCCTGGGCCGCCGACCGCGCCGCCCCGGGCACACCCGGGGCCGAGGAGACCGCCCGACTCGGCGCCGCCCCGGGCCTGTTCGACCCCGAGCGGGGCAGCGGCTTCGTCCCGGGCCGCCCCGGGCCGGTGCCTCCGCCCCGCCGGATCGGCGCCGCGGAGGTGCTCGACGTCGAGCAGGCCGTCCGCGACATCCGGCTGGCCGACGACGTGTACGGCGCCGACGCCCTGTTCGAGTTGGCCGGGCAGTCGCTGCGCACCGCCTACGTGCTGCTCAACGAGGGCGAGTACAGCGCCGAGACGGAGCGAAGACTTCAGGCCGGTGCCGGCGAACTCGCGATCTCGGTGGGCTGGCTGGCGCACGACTCGAACCGCTTGGCGGACGCCCGGTCGCTCTACGCCGAGGCGCTCGCCACCGCCCGGATGGCGGGCGACTCCGCCCTGGAGGCGCACGTGTTCTGCAACAGCGCCTTCCTCGCCCGGGACGCCGGACGCCCCCGCGAGGCGCTCCGCGCCGCCCAGGCCGGGCAGGCCGCCGCCCGGCAGCTGGACTCCGACCGGCTGCTCTCCCTGCTGGCCATGCGCGAGGCCGGCGGCTGGGCGCTGCTGCAGGACCGGGCCGCCTGCGAACGGGCGCTCGGCCGGGCGTACACCCTGTTCGACCGCGGCCCCTCCGAGGCCGACCCCGAGTGGATGTCCTTCTTCGGCGAGGCCGAGATCGCCGGGCTGCAGTCCCAGTGCTGGTCCGCGCTCGGCGACTGGGACCGGGCCAGCGAACAGGCGGGGCTGGCCATAGCCCTCCAGGAGCCGCACTTCGTGCGCAACCGCGTGCTGTACACCGCCGAGCTGGCGCACGACCGCCTCGGCCGGGGGGACGTGGCCGGCGCCGCCGGCCACGGCACGGCCGCCGTGGCCCTGTTCGGCGAGGTCCGCTCGGCCCGGATCCGCAGCATGCTGGCGGACACCGCCGAGCGGCTGCGCCCGCACCGGACGGTGCCGGAGGTCGGCCGGTTCCTGACCGAGTACGACCTAGCGGCGGCCGCCTGAGCGGGCCGGGGCCGGCGCTCGCCGGTACCGCGGCCGCGCCCCGCCCCTGACCGACCGTCGGACGCGGGGCGCGGCGACCGGTCAGTGCTGCAGGCCCTCCAGGTGGCTGAGGTCGTTCCAGACCTCGACCGCCGGTGCGCCGTACTCCCAGGACAGCACGCAGAGCGCCGCCGTCCCGAGCTTGAAGCGCTGGGCGTACTCGGGCGGCAGCCCGAGCCAGCGGGCGGTCAGGATGCGCAGCAGGTGGCCGTGCGCGAAGAGCACCACGTCGCGGTCGGCGCCGTGCATGACCGTGGTCGCCTCGTCCGGCACGCCGTGCTCGTCGTTGAGGCCGGCGAGGAAGCCGTCCACCCGGGCGGCGACCTCGGACAGCTTCTCGCCGCCGGGCACGCCGTCCCGCCAGATAAGCCAGCCGGGGTGGTCGGTGGCGCGGATGTCCGGGCCGGTCCGGCCCTCGTACTGGCCGTAGTCCCACTCCAGCAGCTCCGGCCGGTCCACGGCACGGTCGCCGAAGCCCGCCAGGGCGCAGGTCTCCTTGGCGCGGCCGAGCGGGCTGGTGTAGACGAGGGCGTCCGGCAGGCCGTTCCAGGGGGCCTCGGCCAGGCGGGCGCCGAGCGCCCGGGCCATCGCGCGGCCCTCCTCGGTCAGCGGGATGTCGGTCCGGCCGGTGTGGCGGCCGGTGGCCGACCACTCGGTCTCGCCGTGGCGGACCAGGACGATTCGGGCGGGCATGAGTGGCTCCTCGCAGCGGGGCGGTGGCAACGGTCGGTCTCACCATTGAGCACCGGCACTCCATGATCCCTCACCTGCGGACCTCCTACGAGCCCGGGCGCCGCCGCAGCGAATCGGCCCCCGGGTGGGCGGCGACCGGCACACCCGCCCGCCCACCGCCCGGAATCGGCGCGGATGGCCGCGGATGGCCGGACCGGACCGGATTGTCGGACCCGGGTGCGACACTGGGCCGCACCATGAACGTCTCGACGAACGTCCCGTCCCACGGGCACTTTGAGCCGCTCGCCCAGCGGCTCGCCGACCTGCGCGGTCCCGCACCGCAGCGCAGCCTGAACGCCCGCGCGCTCGCCGCGCTCGCCGCCAATCCGGGCTGTCACCGCCGCGCCGTGCTCGACGCCGCCGGGGTCGACAAGTCGGCACTGGCCGCCCGGCTCGGCCGGCCCGCCCCGTTCGGCCAGTCCCCGTTCGCCCTCGCCCGCGGCGTGATCTTCGAGTCACGGCTGAAGGAGGACGACTACACGGCGCTGCTGGAGCCGCTGCGCCGCCACCTCGGCCTGCCGGCCGACGGCGGCGCCCCGCTCGCCGTGCCCGATCTGCTGCGCCGCTCCGGCCCCGCGGTCCGGGCCGAGCGGACGACCGCCGCACTGGCCCAGGCCGCCGCCGATCCGCGGGCCTGGACGCTGCTGGACCACCCGCTGCTGCGGCTCACCGTGGCCGGCAGCACCGCCTACCTGGAGCCGGACGCGGTCGTGGTGCACGGCGGGCGGTGCACCGTGATCGAGATCAAGTCCTTCCCGGTGCTGGACGGCAGTGCGGACCCGGCCAAGGTCGGTGCCGCTGCCCGCCAGGCCGCTGTCTACGTCCTGGCGCTCCAGGAGACGGCCGCCGCGCTGGCCGGCCGGGAGCCGGACCGCAACCCGTACGTCGAGCAGCGGCTGCCGGGCAGCCCCCGGCTGAGCGTGCTGCTGGTCTGCCCGAAGGACTTCAGCAACCGGCCGACCGCGGTGACCGTGGACGTCCGGCGCGAGCTGGCCACCACCCGCCGCCAGCTCAGCCGGATGACCGGCATCGGCCGGCTGCTGGACGCGCTGCCGCCGGGAGCCGGCTTCGACCTCGCGTCGGATCCGACGGGGGCCCCCGCCCGCTCGGCCGAGCAACTGGCGGAGTCGGTCGAGGCGGTGCCGGCCGCGTACAGCCCGGACTGCCTCTCCACCTGTGAGCTGGGCTTCCACTGCCGTGCCCGGGCCCGCTGCGAGGACCGGGTCGAGCAGCTCGGCCGGGGCGTGCGCGGCGAGTTGGGCAGTATCCGGACCGTCACCGAGGCACTGGCCGCCGCCGAGGAGACCGGCCCCCGCCCCGAGGCCGCCCACCCCGAATCCACGGCCGCCGACGCCGGCCACGACGGCAACGACAGCGGCGACGGCAACGACGAGGCCGCCGCCCGGCTCGCGTACGCCGCCGCGCTGCGCGCCGAGGCGCTGGGCCGGCCGCTCGCCGAGCCGCCGGCGGAGGCGTTCGCCGGGGCCGGAGCCGCCCGATGAGCCTGCTCGGCACCCTCGCCCGGCTGGAGGCCGTCCGCAGCGGTCGGGCCGAGCCGCTGGCCACCGTCCGCCACCGGCACCTCGCCGAACGCCCGATGGTGGTCGTCCCGCTGACCGCCGCCGGCGAGGCGGGCGCACCGCTGGCCGTGCTGCTGGGCACCGACCGCTCGGCGCCCCGGCTGCACATCGTCCCGCAGCCGCTCAACCGCACCCTGCGCTTCGACTTCCTGGCCGAACTGGCCGCCGACCTGCTGCCCTACCTGGAGTCCTTCGCCGACGAGGTGGAGCAGATCGAGGGTTCCGAGAAGGATCCGGAGACCGGCGAGAAGACGCAGGTCTTCCGCGAGCTGTGCGCCGACGCGCCGCAGCTGATCGTGCCCAACGCCGCGGGCGTGCACCACCTCGCCCTGCTCGGCCGCTCCACCCGCTTCCGCCGCACCGTGGAGGACGACGAGCCGGGCCCCTACCCGGCGCCGGCCCGGGTGCCGCTGCTCGGCCGCTGGCTGACCCACCTCACCGACCGGGCCCAGGTGCCCGGCTCCAGCCTGCTGCTGGCGATGACCGGCCTGCTCTCCCGGCACTGGGCGACCGGCCAGAGCCACCTGGAGGACCAGCACCTCGCCGCCCGGCTGGCCTGGCACGCGCCGCCGGCCGGCCTGACCGGGGCCGAGGCCGCCGAGCTGGCCGAGTCCGCGCGGGACGGGGCCGGCCAGCTGCTCCACCCGCCCGCCGGCCCGGCCACCGACCCGCGCTTCGACGAACTGGTGCTGGGCCCGGCCATCGCCCGCTACGACGCCGCCGCGGCCGCCCTGGCGCACGCCGCCCAGGAGCCCGGCGGCACCGACGCGGAGCAGGCCCGGGCCGCGGTCCGGACGGCTGTCGAGCAGCTGCGCGCGGTGCTCTCCCGGGTGCTGCTGCCCACCTGGCACGACGTGTGGCACGGCCTGGACCTGCTCCGCGAGCTGCCGCCGGCCGGGCACCTGGCGGAGCGCTGGACGGGCGACCGCTGGTCCTACACCGGCCACCGGGACCGGCTGGCGGCCGGCGAGCCGCCGCAGCCCCGGCAGGACGACGCCGTGACGGCCGCCCGGAAGCTGGCGCAGCGCGAGCGTGAGCAGGCCCGGCTGGTCGTCCAGGAGGCCCTGGACGACCCGCTGGCGATGGCCGAGCACCGGCTGGCCGGCGAGGCCTTCGCGGGTGTGGTCACCGAGGTGGTGCCGGACTACGACACCTCGGGGCGCTCGCCCAAGCCGCGTCCGCTGGTGACCGTCCGGACCGCCGACCGCCCGCACGCGGACCTCGGCCGGGAGGCGCACCGGGTCAGGGCCTCCCCCCTCGCGGACTCCGGCGCCGCGCCGAGCCCGCAGAAGGCGGTGATCACCGCGGTCGACCCGGTGGCGGGCACCATCACCCTGCGGGTGCTGTCCGGCATGGGGCGCCGGAAGGAGCCGGAGCCGGGCAGCCTGCCCGAGCCCGGCGAGCGGATCACCTTCACCCTGTTCGAACTGACCGTCCGCCAGTCCGCGCCGCTGCCCGAGCCGGACGACACGCCGTGGACGCACGGCGGCCCGCCCGGCGCCGCCGCCACCCCCGGGCCGGCCGCCGCCGGCGCCGCAGCCGCCACCGCCGTCGAGGAGTGGGAGTGACCCGGACGATGAACAGCGAGCAGGCCCCCGGGGCGGCCGCCGACGCCGCGGTGGCCAGGATCCTGGAGGCCACCGTCCGCCCGGCCGTGGGCGCCCCGCGCGGCGTGGTGGTCGACTCCCCGCCCGGCGCCGGGAAGTCCACCCTGGTGGTGCGGGCCGCCCGCGAGCTGGTCGAGGCCGGTGAGCGCCTCATGATCGTCGCGCAGACCAACGGACAGGTGGACGACCTGGTCGACCGACTGGCCGAGAAGGCGCCCGGGCTGACGATCGGCCGGCTGCACGCCGCGGACTCCCGGCCCGGCCCCGAGGTGCTGCGGCACCCCAACGTCACGCCCTCCGACAAGGTGGCGGAGCTGGCCGAGCACGACGTGGTGGTCTCGACGGCCGCCAAGTGGCAGTGGGTGAGGACCGAGGCGCCGTGGCGGCACGCGATCGTCGACGAGGCGTACCAGATGCGCTCGGACGCCCTGCTCGCGGTGGCCCGGCTGTTCGAGCGGGCCCTCTTCGTGGGGGACCCGGGCCAGCTGGACCCGTTCACGGTGGTCGGCACCGAGCAGTGGGCGGGGCTGTCGTACGACCCGTCGAGCAGCGCCGTGGTCACGCTGCTCGCGCACAACCCGCAGATCGAGCCGCACCGGCTGCCGGTCTCCTGGCGGCTGCCGGCCAGCGCGGCGCCGCTGATCTCCGACGCGTTCTACCCGTACACGCCGTTCCGGTCCGGCACCGGGCCCGGCGACCGGCTGCTCACCGCCTCGGTGCGGCCGGACGGCTCCGCGCTGGACGCGGCGATCGACCGGGCGGCCGAGCACGGCTGGGCGCTGCTGGAGCTGCCCGCCCGGCACACCGTCCGGACCGATCCGCAGGCGGTGGCCGCCGTGGCGGCGACCGTCCGCCGGCTGCTGGAGCGCGGTCTGACGGCCCACTCCGAGCAGGGCACCGTCCCGCTCGCCCCCGGCCGGATCGCGGTCGGCACGGCCCACCGGGACCAGGCGGCGGCCGTCCGGGCGGCGCTGGTCAAGGCCGGTGTCCCGGTCGACCCGACGACCGGCCCGGCCGTCACGGTGGACACCGCCAACCGGCTGCAGGGCCGGGAGTACGACGTCACGGTGGTGCTGCACCCGCTCTCCGGGCGGCCGGACGCGACCGCCTTCCACCTGGAGACGGGCCGGCTCTGCGTGCTCGCCTCCCGGCACCGGCACGCGTGCATCGTGGTGGCCCGGGCCGGCATCGCCGAGCTGCTGGACGAGCACCCGGCCACCGAACCCGTCCAGCTGGGCGTCTCGGTCAAGTTCCCCGACGGCTGGGAGGCCAACCACCAGGTGCTGCAGCACCTCGCCGGGCACCGGGTACGGCTGGCGCGCTGAGCGGGCCGGCCGGGGGCGGCGGCCGGCTCCCGCAGGTCGGCGGCGCCTCCCGCCGGGTGCACGCCCCCGGCGCGCCGGGAGGGAATAGCGCCCGGACTCGCACCGTTCCGTTACCGGCAGTCGCCGCGAGACAATGGACGGCGGCCAGGACCGGGCGGCGTCCTCCCCGGCCGCCGCCGTCCGCCCCCACCGAGCCCCCGGAGGTGTCCGTCCATGCCCGACTCCCACGCCCAGGCGTCCGACCCGAGCCGTTCGACCGTGCCGGCCGGTCCGGGCGCAGGCGCCGGTGAAGCGCCCGCCCGCCGCCGGCGCCCGGTCCAGCTGCTGTTCGAGCCGAACCTCGCCGAGCCGGAGCCGGAGCGGTTCTTCGACCTGGAGTCGATAGAGGACCCGGCCGAGCTGCTGCGCCGTTCCACCGAGCTGGCGCTGGCCTTCCGCGCGGCCGCCGAGCGGGCCACCGACTTCCAGGCCGTCGCCGCCGCGCAGCTCGCGGACACCCGCCGGTTCGACGCGCTCTCCGAGGCCGAGATCGCCGAGCGGGCGGACTGGACGCCGGACTACGCGACCAAGATGATCGAGTACGGCCGCGGCCTGCTCCAGCCCCGCCGCCACGAGGGCTGACCCCTCCCGGGGGCCGGACCGCGATCAGGGGCCGGGCCGCGATCGGGGGCCGGACCGCGATCGGGGCGGCAACCTCGCCAGTGGCATATGCGGCGCGGCAGGGTACGCCGCTCCCCGCCGTGCTGTCCGGCGAACCACGCTTTCCCTCCCGGACACCCGGCTGACACCCCACTCTGCTGTCCGTGGACATCTGGACCTATCAGTCGGTGGAGTACGTCACGGTGGCCGGGGAGGCCTGGCTCGCCTCCGCCAGCGAGTACCCCCGCAGCATGCGCGCCCTCTGGGAGTCGCGCCCGTGGGCGCCCTCGGTGCTGCCCTGCGGGCGCGCCTTCGACGTGATCAGCATGCCGTCCCTGTTCGGCCGGCGGGTGCTGGAGGAGCTGTGGACCTCCGGCCCCGGCTGCGGCCCGGTCGCCGTGTACCGGGGGCGCACCCTGCTGTTCGTCCGGCCCGGGGCGGCGGCCCGGCTGCGGCGGCTGCTCGCCTGGGAGGAGTGGGCCCGTGACGTCCCGCCGCTGCTCTGCCACGGCCGCGGCGACGCGGTGACCGTCCCGCCGGTGCAGCGGATGCTGCACAGCCCGGACTCGCCAGGTCTGGGTGCCGGGCGGTGGATCGTCGCCCCGGAGGCCCGGGAGCCGTGGCTGCCGGGCGCCTCGGTGGTGCTCTGGGCCTGCGTCCGGGCGGCCCGAGAGTCGGCCGAGCGGGCCGGTTCGACGGCCCTGCCGGTGGGTTGAGCCCGGCGCTGCCGGTGGGCCGGGGCGCGGCCGCCCCCGGCTCCGGGTATTCGATTTTGGCCGGGCCGCGCGCCGCTGCTAAAGTCTTCTCTGTCAGCAGGCGCCGCTAGCTCAGTTGGTTAGAGCAGCTGACTCTTAATCAGCGGGTCCGGGGTTCGAGTCCCTGGCGGCGCACAGACAGCCGGAAGGCCCCTTGCGAGAGCGAGGGGCCTTCCGGCGTTTTCCGATCCTTGGGGCAGGTACGGGGTGCCGGACGGGTCGATCCCGTCCGGCACCCCGCGGGCTCAGCGGCCGCGCAGCGAGCGGTAGCGCGCGGCCAGCTCCGCGGTGGAGCTGTCCAGCGCGTCGGCGCCCTCACCGGTCAGCAGCACCGGCTCGATCCGCTTGGCGAGCACCTTGCCGAGCTCGACGCCCCACTGGTCGAAGGAGTCGATGTTCCAGATCGCGCCCTGGACGAACACCTTGTGCTCGTACAGCGCGACCAGCTGGCCGAGCACCGACGGGGTCAGCTCCCCGGCCAGGATGGTGGTGGTCGGGTGGTTGCCCTTGAAGGTCTTGTGCGGGACCAGCTCGGCCGGCACGCCCTCGGCCGCGACCTCCTCCGGCGTCTTGCCGAAGGCCAGCGCCTGGGTCTGGGCGAAGAAGTTGGCGAGCAGCAGGTCGTGCTGGGCGACCAGGCCGTCGGGCAGGTCGGCGACCGGCCGGGCGAAGCCGATGAAGTCGGCCGGGATGACCTTGGTGCCCTGGTGCAGCAGCTGGTAGTAGGCGTGCTGGCCGTTGGTGCCGGGCGTGCCCCAGACCACCGGGCCGGTCTGCCAGCTCACCGGGTTGCCCTCGCGGTCCACCGACTTGCCGTTGGACTCCATGTCCAGCTGCTGGAGGTAGGCGGTGAACTTCGACAGGTAGTGCGAGTACGGCAGCACCGCGTGCGCCTGGGCGTCGAAGAAGGCCCCGTACCAGACGCCGAGCAGGCCGAGCAGCAGCGGGACGTTCTCCTCGGCGGGAGCGGTGCGGAAGTGCTCGTCGACCAGGTGGAAGCCGTCCAGCATCTCGCGGAAGGCGTCCGGGCCGATGGCGATCATCAGCGAGAGGCCGATCGCCGAGTCGTAGGAGTAGCGGCCGCCCACCCAGTCCCAGAACTCGAACATGTTGGCGGTGTCGATGCCGAAGTCCGCGACGCCCTCGGCGTTGGTGGAGAGGGCGACGAAGTGCTTCGCCACCGCCTCGGTGCCGGCGTCCAGGCCCGCGAGCAGCCAGCTGCGGGCGGAGACCGCGTTGGTGATGGTCTCGATGGTGGTGAAGGTCTTGGAGGCGACGATGAAGAGCGTCTCCGCCGGGTCGAGGTCGCGGACGGCCTCGTGCAGGTCGGCGCCGTCCACGTTAGAGACGAAGCGGACGTCGAGGTCGCGGTCGGCGAAGGAGCGCAGCGCCTCGTAGGCCATCGCGGGGCCGAGGTCGGAGCCGCCGATGCCGATGTTGACGACCGTGCGGATCCGCTTGCCGGTGTGGCCGCGCCAGTCGCCGGCGCGGACCTGCTCGGCGAAGGCCGCCATCTTGTCGAGGACGGCGTGCACGGCGGGCACCACGTTCTCGCCGTCCACCTCGACGACGGCGCCGCGCGGGGCGCGCAGCGCGGTGTGCAGGACGGCGCGGTGCTCGGTGTTGTTGATCTTCTCGCCGCGGAACATCGCGTCCCGCAGCCGGGCGACGCCGGTGGCCTCGGCGAGCTCGCGCAGCAGGGTCAGCGTCTCGTCCGTGACCAGCTGCTTCGCGTAGTCCACGTGCAGGTCGCCGACCCGGAGGGTGTAGCGGCGGCCGCGCTCCGGGTCGGCGGCGAACAGCTCGCGCAGGTGCGTCTCGCCCAGCTCCGTGCGGTGCTTGCCGAGGGCGGCCCACTGCGGGGTGCGGTCCAGGGGGGTACGGGAGTCGGCACGGGTCTCCGACATCGGTGGCTCCTCGTTTCATCTGGGTGCAGATACCGGCAGGGCCAGGCGGGAGGGTTTTCGCGAGGTCGTGCGGGTACTGATGGTGCGCCGACTCCGTTGACGGCCTGCCCGGGGCCAGCCTATGCAACGTCGGGACCACCTGCGCACATTCCGTTCGGGGACGCTCCGTGGCCCGGCGGCCACCGGCCCGGCGGGCCGCCGCCGGGGTGCCCCCGGGCCGGCTGCGCGGACGCCGCCGACACCCCCGGACGGCGCGTCACTTCCGTTCGGAGCGGAGGTCGAGCCCGCGCAGCACCCGGTCGACCAGCTCCGGGTCGGCGCCGAGCTCGCTGCGGGCGGCCAGCATCTCGCGCCGGGAGGCGGCGATCATCTCCTGCTCGACGCTGTACGCGGCGCGCCACTGGCTCAGCCGCAGCTTGGCCTCGCTGGCCTCCTCCTCGGCGTACTTCTCCGGGCAGAGCCGGGCCAGCCGGTCGTGCTGACGGTCCCGCAGGCGATCGGCGACCTCGGCGGGCAGCTTGTCCTGCTCCTCCAGTTCGCCGAGCCGTTCGAGCCCGGCCCGGGCGGCCCGCCACCAGAGCTCGCGCACCGCCTGCTCGTGCTTGTCCTGGTCGATGTCCAGGTGCAGCCGCTTGGCCAGCCACGGCAGGGTGAGCCCCTGGACCAGCAGGGTGAAGAGGACGACGCTGAAGGCGATGAAGACCAGCCGGCCGCGTTCGGGGAAGCCCTCACCGGAGTCGACGGTCAGCGGGACGGCCAGGGCGAGCGCGACGGTGGCCACCCCGCGCATCCCGGACCACCAGAGCACCACGCTCTCCTGCCAGCTGATCGGGGTGTCCTCCTCCACGTCGGCCCGCAGCTTCCGGGAGAGCCAGCCGGCCGGCAGCAGCCAGAGCAGCCGGGTCACGACCACCACGGCGATGACGGCGGCCGCGTCGCCGAGCATGCTCGTCCAGCCGGTGCCGGCCTCCTTCAGGACGGTGGCCAGCTCCAGGCCGATCAGGCCGAAGGCGACCCCGGTGATCAGGATCTCGACGATCTCCCAGAAGGCGTTGCCCACCAGCCGGTAGGAGACGGCGTCGGCCTCCGCGGCGCGTTCCGCCAGGTAGAGCGCGCAGACCACGACGGCGAGCACACCGGAGCCGTGGATCTCCTCGGCCAGGGTGTAGGCGGCGAAGGGCACCAGCAGGTTGAGCGCGACCTGCTGGGTGGGGTCCTCCAGGAAGGAGGCGAGCTTGGCGTTGAGCCAGCCGAGGCCGACGCCGATGATGACGGCGAGGACGGCCGAGAGCACGAAGCGCAGCACCGCGTGGCCGGGCGAGAAGTCGCCGCTGACCACCGCGTCGATGGCCAGCGAGTAGATGACGATCGCGGTGACGTCGTTGAACAGGCCCTCGCTCTCCAGGATCGACACCAGCCGGCGCGGCAGGCCGATGCTGCCGGCCACCGCGACGGCGGCGACCGGGTCCGGCGGGGAGACCAGCGCGCCGACCGCGACGGCGGCCGCGACCGGCAGCGCGGGAAGCAGCGCGTGCACGGTGCCGGCGACCGCGGTGGTGGTGACCACCACCAGCGCGACCGCGAGCAGCAGGATGGAGCGGATGTTGGCCCGGAAGTAGCGGACCGAGGAGCGCCGGGCGACGGCGAAGATCAGCGGCGGCAGGACCAGCGGGAGAATCAGGTCCGGGTCGAGGGTGACGTCCGGGATCTGCGGGACCAGCGCCATGACGATGCCCAGCAGGGTCATCAGCACGGGCTGCGGCACGCCCGTCCGCCGGGCGAGCGGCATGGTCACGACGGAGGCGAGCAGCACCACGAAGAGCAGGGGCAGCTGGCCCACGGGGAGGTTCCTCTCGACGGCGGATCGGTGGCGGAGAGCGGGTGGCGGAGAGCGGGTGGCGGAGGGTGGCTGGCGGAGCGGGTGGCGACGGGCGGGTGGCGGACGACGGGGCGGCCGGGCGCGACTCGGGCCGCCGTCGAGGATAAATCCGACAATGCGCTCAGTTGACGCAACACGCCGGAGGGCCCTTGACCTCAAGTCCGCTTCACCTTCGATGATCGGGGCGCAGGCAGGACCGAGAGCGCAGACCACGAGGCAGGAGCTCCAGATGAAGGCTGTGACCGTCCCCCGGTTCGGCGGCCCAGAGGTACTGCGGGTGACCGAGGTACCCACCCCCGCCGCCGGACCGGGCGAGGTGCGGGTCCGCGTCTACGCGGCCGGGGTGCAGCCCGCCGACCTCGCCGTCCGGGAGGGCTGGGCGCCACCGGGCGTGCGGGTCGAGCTGCCGGCCGTCCCGGGCAACGAGTTCGCCGGGGTGGTCGACCAGCTCGGCCCCGACAGCCGGGGCTGGGCGGTCGGCGACCAGGTGCTGGGCTTCCGGCCGCTGAACAGCCACGCCGAGTTCGTCACCGTCGACGGCTCCCAGCTGGTCCCCAAGCCGGCCGGGATGCCGTGGGAGCAGGCGGGCTCGCTGTCCGCCTCCGGGCAGACCGCCCATGTCGCGCTGACCCTGCTGGGGGTCGGCCGGGGCGACACCGTCCTGGTCCACGGTGCCTCGGGCGGAGTCGGCACGGTCGCCGTCCAGCTCGCCCGCGCCTGGGGCGCCACCGTGATCGGCACCGCGAGCGACCGCAACCACGCCTATCTGCGCGAGCTGGGCGCGATCCCGGTCGGGTACGGGGACGGGCTGGTCGAGCGGGTGCGGGCGGTGGCGCCGCAGGGGGTGGACGCGGCCTTCGACGCGGCCGGGCGCGGCGCCCTGGAGGCCTCCGTGGAGCTGGTCTCCGACCGGGACCGGATCGGCACCATCGTGGACTTCCCGACCGCCGCGCGGCTCGGCCTGCGCATGCTGCGGGGGCCGCGGACGGCGGCCCGGCTGGCCGAGCTGGTCGAACTCTGGGAGTCGGGCGGTCTGCGGCTGGAGATCGCCGACACCTTCCCGCTGGAGCGCGCGGCCGAGGCGCACCGGATGGTCGGCACCGGCCACGTCCGGGGCAAGGTGGTGCTCACCCCGTGATCCCGGCGCGCCCCCGATCCCCGGACGCCGCGCCCCGGGCCACCGGCGGCGGGCCGGGCGCGGGGCCGTTCGGCCCCCGATTGTGAGTTTCGGCTGCTGACCAGGTAATGTTCTCCGCGTCAGCAGGCGCCGCTAGCTCAGTTGGTTAGAGCAGCTGACTCTTAATCAGCGGGTCCGGGGTTCGAGTCCCTGGCGGCGCACAGACAGCCGGAAGGCCCCTCGTGAGAGCGAGGGGCCTTCCGGCGTTTCCGGGCCCCTGAAGCCGGACCTCGTGGCGCCGGGCGCCGGACGGGGGCGATCCCGTCCGGCGCCCGGCGCGGGCGGTCGGTCAGCGGCAGTCGGTCAGCGGTGGTCGGTCAGCGGCGGAAGTAGCTGTCGAAGTTCTTGGAGAACTCACGGCCGCCGAACTGGTCCCAGTTGATCGACCAGGTCATCAGGCCGCGCAGGTTCGGCTGGGGGCCGGCCTTGGGGACGTAGCTGCCGCAGTTGGTGGCCTTGGTGAGGCAGTCCAGCGCCTTGTTGACCTCGGCGGGGGCGACGTAGCCGTTGCCCGCGTTGGTGGTGGCCGGCATGCCGATGGCGACCTTGCTCGCGGGCAGCGCCGGGAACACGTTGTTGGTGTTGCCCGCCACCGGGAAGCCCTTGAGCAGCATGTCGGTCATCGCGACGTGGAAGTCGGCGCCGCCCATCGAGTGGTACTGGTTGTCCAGGCCCATGATCGAGCCGGAGTTGTAGTCCTGGACGTGCAGCAGGGTGAGGTCGTCGCGCAGGGCGTGGATCACCGGCAGGTAGGCGCCGGCGCGCGGGTCCTGGCCGCCCCACGGGCCGGACCCGTAGTACTGGTAGCCGAGTTGGACGAAGAAGGTCTCCGGGGCCATGGTGAGGACGAAGTTCGGGCCGTACTTGGCCTTCAGCGTCTTCACGGCGGAGATCAGGTTGACGACGACCGGGCTGGTCGGGTTCTTGAAGTCGGTGTCGCCGGTGTTCAGGGAGAGCGAGTGGCCCTCGAAGTCGATGTCGAGGCCGTCCAGCCCCCACTTGTCGATGATCGCCGAGACCGAGCTGACGAAGGCGTCGCGGGCGGCCGTGGTGGTGAGCTGGACCTGGCCGTTCTGGCCGCCGATCGAGATCAGCACCTTCTTGCCCTTGGCCCGCTTGGCGGCGATCGCGGCCTTGAAGTCCGCGTCGGACTCCACCCCCGGGCACTCGGTGACCGGGCAGCGGTTGAACCGGATGTCGCCGGAGGTGACGGAGGTCGGCTCGCCGAAGGAGAGGTTGATGAAGTCCCAGGAGTCCGGGACGTCGGCGACCTTGGTGTAGCCGGCGCCGTTGGCGAAGCTGGCGTGCAGGTAGCCGACCAGGGCGTGGCTGCCGGCCGGCCCGGTGGGCGTACCGGTGGGCGTGCCGGTGGGCGTCACGGTCGGGGTGACCGTCGGGGTCACGGTGGGCGTGACGGTCGGGGTCACCGTGGGGGTGACCGTGGGCGTCACGGTGGGCGTCGGGCTGGGCGCGCCCGGCCCGTCCAGCGAGACGTCGTCCGCGTAGTAGGTGCCCTGGCCGTACCAGCCGTGGGTGTACACGGTGGCGCTGGTCTGGGTCGCGGACGTGGTGAAGCTGACGCTGAGCTTCTGGTAGGCGCCGCCGGTGCCCGGCGTCCAGGTGCTGGTGCCGCCGTCCACGCCGAGGTAGACGTACGAGCCCTTGAGGTACGCGCTGAGCGTGTAGGTGGTGTTGGGGGCGACCGTGACGGTCTGGGCGCAGCGGGCCGTGTCACCGGCCGAGGCGGCCGCGGCGAGGGCGTAACTGCCGCTGTGGGCCTGGCCGGTGACGACGCTGCCGGTGCCGGCGGAGCAGTTCCAGGGGCCGCTGGCCCCGCTCTCGAAACCGCCGTTGACCAGGAACTCCCCGGCCGAGGCGGCGGGCGCGAGGCCGAGCGTCAGGCCGACCATGGTCGCGGCGGCGACGGCCGAGGCGGTGCCGGCGGCGAGCAGTGTGCGGGGGCGCCGGCGGGGCGGGACGGGTGCGGCTACAGGTGTTCTGCGCATGCGGGGACTCCTGCGGGGGCGCGGATCGTGGGGGACGTCCGAGGGCACGGCGAAGGTACGTGCCAGTGGGGGTTCGGCCCGACCGCGCACCCTAGTTGGACTAGACCACTGAAGTGGATTCGGCCGTGCGGTGTCAATGGTCCAGACCGGTCGGACCCTGCCGCGCGGCGCGTCCGGTTGCCGCGCGTAACACCCCGTCGAACCATGGAGAGATGACGGCACCCGGCTACCTCCGCTACCCGCACCTGCGCGGGGGCCTGCTGGCGTTCACCGCCGAGGACGACGTCTGGATCGCCCCGCTCTCCCCCGGCGGCACCGTCGGCCGTGCCTGGCGGGTCAGCTGCGACCGGACCAGGGTCAGCCACCCCCGGATCTCCCCCGACGGCCGCACCCTGGCCTGGACCGCCTGGCAGAGCCCGACCCCCGAGATCTGGACCGCGCCGGTCGAGGGCGGCGAGGCCGTCCGGCTCAGCTACTGGGGCAGCCAGGACACCCGGCTGCGCGGCTGGCTGCCGGACGGCGAACTCCTCGCCGTCACCTCCTACCACGAGCCCTTCGGCCACTACACCTGGGCGCACGCGCTGCCGCCGGACGGCTCCCCCGGCCGCCGGATGCCCTGGGGGCCGGTCGGCGACGCCCAGCTGAGCCGGGCGCACACCGTGCTGCTCACCGGCTCGGCGCCGCACGAGCCGGCCGCCTGGAAGCGCTACCGGGGCGGCGCCACCGGCCGGCTCTGGGTGGACGGCGAGCAGGTCCTGGCCGGTCACCGGGGGCACCTCGCCTCGCCCATGCCGGTCGGCGACCGGATCGCCTTCCTCTCCGACCACGAGGGCATCGGCAACCTCTACTCCTGCCGCCCCGACGGCACCGACCTGCGCCGGCACACCGACCACGCCTCCTACTACGCCCGCGAGGCCGCCACCGACGGCACCCGGATCGTCTACCAGCACGCCGGCGACCTCTGGGTGCTGGAGGGCCTGGACGCGCCCGCGCCGCACCGGCTGCGGGTGCCGCTGGGCGGCGCCCGGGCCGGCCGGCGGCCGTACCAGGTGAGCGCCGCCTCCCACGTCAAGGACCTGGCCTGCGACCACACCGGCCGCGCCGGGCTGATCACCGTGCGGGGCAGCCAGTACTGGCTCACCCACCGGGACGGCCCGGCCCGGGCGCTCGCCGACACCCCGGGCGTGCGCACCCGGCTGCCGGTCCTGCTCGGGCACACCGGTGAGGCGGGCTGGATCACCGACGCACAGGGCGAGGACGCGGTCGAGATCGTCCCGCTGCCCGGCCACGACGCCCCCGGGCACGGGGGCGACGATCCGGGGACGGCGGCGGACGGCACGGGCCCGGCGGCGGACGGCACGCACACGGCGGCGGACGGCACGGGCCCGGCGGCGGACGGCACGGGCCCGGCGGCGGACGGCACGGGGACGCACCGGCACCGGGTGCTCGCCGCCGGCCGGCTCGGGCGCGTCCTGGAGCTCACCGCCTCCCCCGACGGCACCCACCTGGCCGCCGCCGCCTCCGACGGACGGCTGCTGCTGGTCGCCACCGCGGACGGCGCCGTCCGCGAACTGGCCGCCTCCGAGCACGGGCCGGTCGGCGGTGCCCGCTTCTCCCCCGACTCGCACTGGATCGCCTGGTCCCAGCCGGTCGCGGGGCGCTCCCTGCGCCGGATCCGGCTGACCCGCACCGACGTGCCCGCGCCGATCACCGAGATCACCGACGGCCGCTTCGAGGACGAGCAGCCGGTGTTCACCCGGGACGGCCGCTACCTGGCCTTCCTGTCCTGGCGCGGCTTCGACCCGGTGCACGACGTGCACACCGGCGACCTCTCCTTCCCGCTCGGCTGCCGGCCCTACCTCGTCCCGCTCACCGCCGACACCCCGTCCCCGTTCGCCGCCCCCGCCGAGGACGGCGCCCCGCGCGGCGACGGCGGCGGGGACGGCACCGTGCACGTGGACCCGCGGGGCATCGGCGAGCGGCTGCTGCCGTTCCCGGTGATCGCCTCCAAGTACTCGGCGACCGACGCCGTGCGGGGCGGGCTGGTCTGGCTGCGCTGGCCGATCTCCGGCACCCTCGGGCAGACCTTCACCAACCCGGACGACACCTCCGGCCGCCCCTCGCTGGAGTACTTCGACCTGGCCCGGGGCACCCGCAGCACGCTGGCCGACAAGCTGGACGGCTACGCCGTCTCGGGCGACGGCGGCTCGGTCGCGGTCTACTCGGCCGGCACCCTGCGGATCGTCCCGGTCACCGCGCCGTCCGCCGGCACCACGGTGGACCTGCGGCGGATCACCCACACCGTGCGTCCGGCCGCCGAGTGGCGCCAGGCGTACCACGAGGCGGCGCGGATCGTCCGGGACCAGTTCTGGGACGCCGGGATGTCCGGGCTGGACTGGCCCGCGCTGGTCGCCCAGTACGAGCCGCTGCTGGAGCGGATCGCCGGGCCGGACGACTTCGCCGACCTGCTCCGCGAGCTGCTCGGCGAGCTGGGCACCTCGCACGCGTACGTCACGCCGTCCCGGCGCGGCGAGGGGCCCTCACCGGTCCAGCAGCCGCTCGGCCTGCTCGGCGCCAACGCCCGCCACTCCGCCGACGGCCGCTGGCTGGTCGACCGCATCCTGCCCGGCGAGTCCTCCGACCCGCGTGCCCGGGCCCCGCTGGCCTCCCAGGGCGTCCGGGACGGCGACGAGCTGCTGGCGGTGGCCGGTCGCCCGGTGGACCGGGTGCGCGGTCCGGCCCCGCTGCTGGCCGGCACCGGCGGCACCAGCGTCGAGCTGACCCTGCGCGGCCGGGAGGGCCGGGACGGCCGGGGCACCGGGATCCGCCGGATCACCGTCACCCCGCTGACCGACGAGCGGCCCATCCGCTACCAGGACTGGGTGGCCAAGCGCCGCTCCCTGGTCCGGGAGTTCAGCGACGGCCGGTGCGGCTACCTGCACATCCCGGACCTCGGCGGCTCGGGCTGGGCGCAGTTCAACCGGGACCTCCGCCGGGAGCTGGACAAGCCCGCGCTGGTCCTGGACGTCCGCGGCAACGCCGGCGGCAACGTCTCCGAGCTGGTCCTGGAGAAGCTCACCCGGCCGGTGCTGGCCTGGGACTTCAGCCGGGGGCGCCAGCCGGTGCGCTGGCCGCGCAACGCACCGCGCGGACCGATCGTGGCCCTGGCCGACGAGGCCACCAGCTCGGACGGCGACGTCATCATCGCCGCGATCAAGCTGCTGCGGCTCGGCCCGGTGGTCGGCAACCGCACCTGGGGCGGGGTGGTCGGCATGACCGGGCGGCACACGCTCGGCGACGGGACGCAGATCTCGGTGCCGAAGAACGCCTCCTGGTTCACCGGCGGGCTCGGCTGGTCGGTGGAGAACCACGGCGTGGAGCCGGACGTGCACGTGCTGCGCACCCCGCAGGACTGGGCCCGGGGGCAGCACCCCGAGCTGGTCACGGCCGTCCGGCTGGCGCTGGACCTGCTGGAGGACGCGCCGGCCGCCGTCCCGCCACCGGACGACACCCCGCGGCCGAACCTGCGGCGGCCGCCGCTGCCGCCGCGCGGGCACTGACCGGCGCCCGGGAACGCCGTAGGGACGCGCCCGGCGGGCGCGTCCCTACGGCGTGCCGATCAGCGGTCGGCAGTCGGCGATCAGCGGTCGGCGTCAGTCCCAGGGATCACCCTCGGCCGTCATGTCCTCGCGGGCCCGCTCCTCGGCCTCCCGTTCGGTGACCCGGGGGGTCTGCCGGGCCTCGCCGACCCGGCGGGCCCGTTCGGTCTCGGCGCCGAACGCGTCGGCGGCCTCGTCGTGGGCGAGCGCGGCCCGCTGGGCGGGGTCCGTCATCGCGGTGGTGTCCTGTTCGTGGCTCCCGCCGAGTGAGGAGGACCTGGCCTCCCCGGCGGCGTCGTGCGCCTTGTGGCGGAACCTGTCGAAGATGCCCATGACTCCTCCTCCGGACGACTTCCGGGCTGCCCCCACTCTCACACCGGTGTCCGGCGGGCGCATCCGCTGGCGGGCCGCCCGGGCCCCGGCCCCCGGGAGCCCGCGCGCGGACGGCCCCCGGGGGATCACCGACCGTCGTCCTCCCGGGGGCCGGGGCCCGGCGGCGGCTGGATCCGGTGGCTGGATCCAGCGCCCGGGGATCAGCCGCTGACGCTGGCCGTACCGGTCTCCAGATGGCCGGTGAACCGCTGCGACCAGGAGCTGTCCGCGGTCACCGTGACGGTGAAGTCGTACCAGCCGTTGGTGTAGGCGACCACGTTGAAGAAGTCGCTCACGCTGCCGCCGGCCGGCACCTGGTAGGTCCAGGGGCCGTCCGTGCGGTAGTTGTTCGAGGTGATGGTGAAGGTCAGCGCCGTGGTGCCGGTGTTGGCGAGCTTGAGGTAGAGCGCCGGCTTCCCGGTACCCGGCTCGACCGCGTACGAGGCGGTGACCGCCGCGTTCTTGCCCGCCTTGGTGGCATCGCCCCTGAAGCGGCGCAGGAAGCGGTTGGGGCCGACCACCGAGAGGTCGTACGGGCCGCCGCCGAAGCCGGTGCCGCAGTTGAAGAAGTCGCTCTGGTTGCCGCCCGGGTCGACGGTGTACTGCCAGGGCCCGCCGCTGCGGTAGGCGTTGGCGTAGGCCGCGAAGTGCGCCGACTTCTGGGCGACCGCGCCCTCGTTGGCCATCTTCAGCCAGACCTTGATCGCCCCGGCGGAGCCGAACTCCAGGCGGTCCAGGTTGGCGTTCGGCTGGTACGGCAGGGCGCGGGCCGGACGGGTGCCGGGCTCCTGGACGGGCAGCTTGTTGTCGACCGGCGCCGGGTTGGGCAGCGGTCCGCAGCTCGACATGCCGATCACCGCGTCGGTGTTGGGCAGGGCGGGCAGGCCGTAGACCGGGTTGGCGAAGTCGAAGGCGCTGGTGAGGTCGCCGCAGACCCGGCGGCGCCAGTCGGTGATGTTGGGGCAGGTGGCCGGCTTGCCGATGGCGGCCGTCCACTTCTCCAGGAAGCGCAGCACCGAGGTGTGGTCGAAGACCTCGGAGTTGACCCAGCCGCCGCGGGTCCAGGGCGAGATGGCGATCATCGGGACGCGGAAGCCGAGGCCGATGTTGGTCCCGCCGTAGAACTCGCCCGGGGTGCCGGCCGGCGCGGCGGGCGGCGGGACGTGGTCGAAGAAGCCGTCGTTCTCGTCGTAGTTGAGGAAGAGGACGGTGGAGTTGAAGACGTCCGGGGCGGCGGCCAGGGCGTCGATCACGTTGTGGACGAAGTGCGCGCCGTCCTGGGGGGTCGAGTAGGGGTGCTCGGAGGAGCCCTGGTCGGGGACGATCCAGGAGACCTGCGGGAGCGTGCCGTTCAGCGCGTCGGCCCTGAGCGCGGCGACGATGTCGTCCGGGGTCCGGCCGGTCGCCTTGGGGACGGAGCCCATGCCCTTGACCGCGAGCGGGCTGCCGGCCGGGGCGGAGCTGAACGCCGTGAAGTAGGCCAGGGCGTTGTCGCCGTAGTTGTCGGCCGCGTTCTGGTAGACCTTCCAGCTCACGCCGGCGCCCTCCAGCGCCTCGGCGTAGGTCTGCCAGCGCAGGCCCTTCTCGTCGCCGCCGTCGTTCGCCGGGCCGCCCGCCGCGCCGTCCGGGTCGATCTGACCGGACCAGTGGTAGGTGCGGTTGGGGCCGGTGGCGCTGAGGACGGAACAGAAGTAGGCGTCGCAGATGGTCCAGTTCTCGGCGAGCGCGTAGTGGAACGGGATGTCCTGGCGGGTGAGGAACCCGAGCGTGCGGACGTTGCCCTTGGCGGCGACCCAGGAGTCCATCTTGCCGCCGTTCCACGCCCGGTGCTGGTCGGACCAGCCGTGAGCCAGGTCGCCGTTGCACTGGGCCAGGCGCTCGGGGTCGGCGCCGCCGGCCGGCTTGGTGGCGCTGAACTGCCACGGGTACTGCCGCCCGAGCCCGTTGGGCTGGTTGAAGACGCTGTACCCGTTGGCGATCTGGATCGCGCTGCGGTCGGCGAAGCCGCGCACGCCGCGCAGCATCCCGAAGTAGTGGTCGAAGCTGCGGTTCTCCTGCATCAGGATGACGATGTGCTTCGCGTCCGCGATGGTGCCGGTCTGCGACAGCGCCGCCGACGGCGCCGGTGCGGGCGCGCCCGGCGCCGCCCCCGCACCGGTGGTCCCGGCCACGGCCAGGCCTGCCGCGGCGGCTCCGGACAACGCGACGAACTTTCTACGACTCAGCTCGGCCATCAGCCCAGCCCGTCCCTTCACTGGCGATGTTGTGCACACAAGTTGGGGCTCGATCGCGCAGCATCCTCCCTCCGCCCGGACCGCCCCACCAGAGGGCCGGGGCAGGGTTGGCGGACTGTTCGCCCGGTCGTCACCGGGCGACGCCGGTCTGAACGGCGGGCTCACCGCCCCGGGTCAGTCCTTCACCGTGATCCCCAGGGCCTGGGCGAACAGCGGTGCCAGTTCGAGGAGCTGCGGAGAGCTGATGACGGCGCCCTGCAGGCCCTGGTGGCCGTCGGGCAGGCCCAGCCGGACGGCGCCGCGAAGGTCCGCCTTGGTCAGCTTGGCGCCGCGGAACCGGACCTCCTCCAGGGTGGAGCCCGGGAAGGAGACCTCGGTCAGCTTGGCGTCGCCGAAGTCCACGTCGCGCAGCAGGCAGTCCTCGAAGACGACGTCGCGCAGGACGGCGGCGCGCAGGTTGACCGCCTCCAGCTTGCAGCCGCGGAAGACCGTCCGGCGCAGCGCCGAACCGTGCGCGGCCACCCCCGCCAGCACCCCGCCGGTGACGGCGCTGTCCTGCCACTCGGTGTCGCTGAGGTCGCAGGCCACCCAGCGGCCGGCCTGGGCCCAGACCTCGTTGAAGCGGGCCCGGCGCAGCCTGACCCCGCTCAGCGCGACGCCGGTGAAGGCGCACTCCAGGAAGGTGGCGCCGCCGGCGGACTGGTCGGTGTACTCGCCACCGTCGAAGTGGACGGTGTCGTAGCGCTCGTCGCTGCGCAGCGGGCCGGAGTGCGGGCGCAGCAGGTGGGCGTACGGCAGGTCGGCCAGGCGGTCGGGGACGGAGAGCGGCATGGCGGCGGTACCTCGCGGTCGGTGGACTGGTCCTCGTCGGCATGCTCGCACGTGGCACCGACAGGGCCCGGCCGCTCGGGGGGAGCGGCCGGGCCCTGTCGGCGGTTCACGCGGTCACGCGGTCACGCGGTCACGCGGTCACGCGGTCACGCGGTCACGCGGTCCGACCGGGGATCGGCCGAGGGGTCAGCCGCGGAGCCAGAGCGAGTTGACCCGGCTGCGCTCGGTGCTGTTCGGGTAGGGGTTGGTGCAGGAGGTGCCCGGGCCGCCGCCGGACATCAGCTCGCTGCACGGGCCCGAGTAGTGGTCCGGCAGGCCGAGCACGTGGCCGGTCTCGTGCGCCGTGACCCGGGTGGAGTTGTACTGACGGTTCTGGGCGTAGTCCAGGAAGATGTAGCCCTGGCCGTGCCCGTTGGTGCTGGCGTAGGACCCGCGCGAGTCGTTGCCCTCGTAGTAGCGGAAGTCGGCGTTGGTCCCGGAGCGCAGCTGCACGTTGGTGACCGAGCCGTTCCAGATCTGGGCGCTCTGCGATATCTGGTTGCGGAAGGTCGGCGCGCTGCTGGCGTCGTAGGTCACCACGACGGCCTTCAGGTACGGCGTGGCCGCCTGCTTGGCCAGCGCGGACTTCATCACGGCCTCGTAGAACGCCTGGTTGTTCGCGTCCTCGGCGGCCGAGCCGGCGTAGGCGGTGGTGGCCGTGTAGCCCTGGACCGCCGGGGCGGGCGCGGCGACGGCGGTGGTGGGCAGGGCGGCCAGGCCGGCGGCGAGCACCAGGCCGACGGCCGCGGAGAGCGTGCGGGACATGCGGTTCATGTGGGGGCTCCTGTTCGCGGGTGCCGGGGCCGCTGGGGGTGGGCCACGGCGAACGGGTGAACGGGTGAACTGATGAACGGTGGAGCGGGCGGAGCGGTGGGGCGGGCGGAGCGCTCCACCGTGGGGCGGTGGAGCGGTCCGACGAGGTGGGGCGGGAGGGACCGGCGGGGCGCGGGGGCCCGCGGACCGGTCAGCGCGTGGTGGCGCTCAGACCGTTGCGCCACAGGGAGTTGACCCGGCTGCGCTCGGTGCTGTTCGGGTACGGGTTGGTGCAGGAGGGGCCCGGGCCGCCGCCGGACATCAGCTCGCTGCACGGGCCCGAGTAGTGGTCCGGCAGGCCGAGCACGTGGCCGGTCTCGTGCGCCGTGACCCGGGTGGAGTCGTACTCCTGGTTCTGGGTGTAGTCGAGGAAGATGTAGCCGGACCCGTGGCCGTCGGTGCTGGCGTACGAGCCGTTGCTCGGGTCGTCGCCCTCGTAGTACGAGAAGTCGGCGTTCGCGCCGGACTGGAGGCGGACGTTGGCGACCGAGCCGTTCCAGATCTGGGCGCTCCGGGATATCTCGGAGGCGAAGGACGGCGCGTTGCTCGCGTCGTAGGTCACCACGACGGCCTTCAGGTACGGCGTGGCCGCCTGCTTCGACCGCGCGGACTTCATCACGGCCTCGTAGAACGCCTGGTTGTCGGCCTTCCCGGTGCCCGGGTGCGCGGAGGCGGCGGCGGTGTAGTGCTGGGCCGCGCCGGTCGCGGGGGCGGCGGTCGCGGTGCCGGGCAGGGCGGCGAGGCCGGCGGCGAGCGCCAGGCCCAGGGCAGCGGAGAACGTCCGCGGAATGCGGTGCATGTGGGGGCTCCGATGGTGGGGTGCGCCGCGGCCGGTGGGGGCCGGTCGCGGGCATCGGATGAATGCTTGCTGTCCCCAGAGCTTGGGTCAGCGCGGCCGCGCGGCGGATGATGTCAACCGGCGATAGCACCGGGCAATCACCCGCGGAGCCGGGGGCGTTCGGACGGACGACCTGTCATGTCCCTGGCGTCACACCGAATTGACCGTTATGCTCCCGACGTGGAGCTCGACGTGAGACACCTCCGGGTGCTGTGCGCGATTGCCGACAGCGGCAGCCTCCGCAAGGCTGCGCTCCAGCTCGGCATGACCCAGCCCTCCCTCACCACGCAGCTGCACCGCATCGAACGGGCCGTCGGCGGCACGCTGTTCACCCGCGAGCAGACCGGCAGCCGGCCCACCGCGCTCGGCCACTCGGTGCTGTCCCGGGCCCGGCCGGTGATCGCCGAGATGGCCGCACTGGTCGCCGCCGCCCGCCAGGAGGCCCGTGAGACCGCCAACGGCGAGCGCGCCCGGCGGCTGCGGATCGGCAGCGTGGGCAGCAGGGCGGTGGCGGCCTGGCTGCGCCGGGTGCACGACCGGCTGCCGGAGACCGACACCACCATCCACATCGACATCTCCGCCAACGCCCTGCTGCGGATGGTCTCCGCCGACCAGTTGGACGTCGCCTTCGTGCACGAGAGCGAGGGCTTCCCGCTGAAGGTCCCGGCGGACACCGAGCACCGGGTCCTGATGGCCCGGGAGCCGCAGTTCGTCGCGCTCGCCGCGGGCCACCCGGCCGCCGCCCGGCCGGTGGTCCACCTGGCCGACCTCGCCGAGGACACCTGGATGGTCGACCCGACGGCCGACCACGAGTACGCCGCGATGCGCCGGGTCTTCAGCGAGGCCGGGCTCAACCCCCGCGTGGTGCAGGTGCGCGACAACGCGACCGCCGCCGAGCTGGTCGCCTCCGGCGAGGCCGTCCGCCCCTGCCAGCCGACCTCGGCCCCCGGGCCCGGCACCGTCGTCCGGCCGGTGCACGGCGACCCGCTGGCCGTCCGGCTGCTGCTCACCTGGCGGCCGCGGGCGCTCAGCCCGCCGGCCCTGGACGCGCTCTACGGGGAGCTGCGGGCCGCCTACCTGGACCTGGCCCGGGTCAGTCCGACCTACCTCGGCTGGCTGTCCCGGCACGGCCAGGCGCTCCAGCAGCTGGTCGGCCACTCCCCAGGGCCCTCCATCGGCCACTCCCCCGGGCAGCCCCACGAGCACCACCCCGGCGGACACCCCGCCGGGCACCCGGCCGCGGCCGCCCCCGGCCGACCGGAGCCTCAGGCCGCGTCGGCGGCGGCCCGGGCGTCGCTGCGCGCGTGCAGCACGACGCCCACTGCCACCGTGGCCGCGGTCACCAGGCCCGCCACCAGGACGCCGGAGCCGCCCGCCGCCGTGCACGCCAGCACCGCCGCCGAGGCGGCGGGCAGCATGGCCTGCTCCGCCCCGCTCTTGGTGTGCCGCGAGTGCAGCAGCCAGACGGTGAACAGGTAGATCGCGGTGGGCACGGTCACCGTCGCGGTGGCGACCGTCTCCGAGACGTGCGCCTTGTGCACCGCCGACTCCACCGCGACCTCCAGGCCGGAGCCGATCGCCGCCGCCGAGCCGAACACCAGGTAGTGGCCGTAGCCCCAGGAGAAGGCCTGCCGGTTGGTGCGCAGGTGGTCGTGGACCGGCCGGGCGAAGTAGATCCACCAGGCCGAGAAGCAGATCAGCAGACCGCCGCCGGCCACCGGCAGCAGCCGGGCCAGCCCCTCGTGCTCGTCCACCGCCGACTGCACCGCCACGGTCGCCGCCGCCACCGTCTCGCCGAGCACGATCAGGGTGAACAGGCCGTACCGCTCCGCGATGTGGTGCGGGTGCCAGCTGGTCCGGAGCCGCAGTTCGGCGATCACCGGCACGGACAGCTCGGCCACGATGCCGATCGGGATCACGTACGCCCGGGCGTCGTGCGGCAGCAGCAGCATCACCACCCAGGCGAGCTGACAGAGCGTGATGCCGGCCGCGTAGCGCAGTGCCACCCCGCGGGCCTGCCCCTCCTCGCCGGCCGCCGCGCGCAGCCACTGGGTGACCATCGCCAGCCGCATCACCACGTAGCCGACGACCGACAGCACCAGGTCCTGCTCGGCGAACATCCGGGGCACCCCGGCGGCGAGGATCAGCACCCCGGCGATCTGGACCAGCGTGGTGACCCGGTAGGGGACGTCGTCGCAGTCGTAGGCGGAGGCGAACCAGGTGAAGTTCATCCAGGCCCACCAGATCGCGAAGAAGGCGAAGACGTACCCGCGCAGGCCGTCCCCGTAGTGGCCGGCGGCCAGGTCGTGGGCGAGCTCCCGACCGGCCTGGCCGACCGCGACCACGAAGCAGAGGTCGAAGAAGAGCTCCAGCGGGGTGGCGACCCGGTGCGGCTCGTTCCGGCTGCGCGGGACCATCCGGCGCACCGGACGCGGGTCGACGTGGTGCGGGCGGGGTGCTGCGGCGGGATCGCTGGTCATGGACGGGTCTCCGGGCTCCGGGGCGGACGGGCTGTACCCGCCGCATCCTGGCAGCGGCCCGGGCCCGGCGCACGCACCGGCGCGGCCGCCCCGCGCCCGGCCTGAGCGCCCCCACGCCCGCGCGGGAGACCGCTCGGGCCCCCGGGCGCGCCACGTCGACCCGCGTCCGGTACGCCCGCACGCCGCTCCCGCACCGCGCCGCTCCGGGCGCCCAGGTCCGTTCTGCCTTGCCGTCAGCGAGAGTTGACGACGCGGTGCGCGAACCGGGTGACAGCGCGACGGGTTTCCGGCGCGCCCCCGCCGGACGGCCCGGCCACCCGGATCTCCCCGCTAGATTTTCCTCGGTTGGAGGCGCGCGGGTCCGGACGGACCCCACGACACGGGTGCCTGCGGGCATCGCGGAAGGTCAAGACCGGTGGCAGGACAGCGGGGGCGGCAGAGCCGTTCCACCCGTGTCCGCACCACCGGCCTCGTGATCACCGCGCTGCTCGCCAGCGCCCGCCGTGCCGTCGACGCCAGCCGTGCCGCCGGCGCCACCACCGCCGCGGTGGCGGCCGCTACTTCTCCCAGCCCACCGTGGTGTAGTCGACGCTGGCCAGGCCGAACGCGCCGTAGTTCGCCAGGCCCTTGCGGCTCGCGACGACCGTCGGCCGCTGGTACAGCTCGACGGTGTGGCCGAGCTCCCAGATCTTGGCGTCCGCCTGGTTGTACAGCTTCGCGGCCTCCACCGGGTCGATGGTGCCGGCCGCCTTCTTGAGCAGCCCGTCGATCTCGGGCGTGCCGAGCTTGGAGTAGTTGCCGAAGACGTTGTCGCCCTGCGGCAGGCGGAAGTTGCCGAGGCTGCTGGAGAGCGGGAACGAGTCGGTGTTGCGCCAGCTGGCGATGGAGAACTTGCCCGGGTTGACGTACTTGGTGAAGAAGTCGTTGCTCGGGACCTTGTCGAGCTCGACCTTCACACCGGCCGCCAGCCACATCGACTGGGCCGCGGTGGCCAGGTCGAGCTGGGCCTGCGGAGCGGCGTCGGTGAGCACCCAGTGCAGGGTCAGCGGCTGGCCGTCCTTGGTGCGCGGCTGCCCGCTGCCGGCCTCCTTCCAGCCCGCCTCGTCCAGCGCCTTCTTGGCCGCGGCCAGGTCGAACTTGGCCCACTCGCCCGAGTTGTCCTGGTAGCCGGCCTGGTTGGGCATGAAGATGTGGTTGCCCAGCGGCTTGAACTCCACCGGCACGCCGTTGTTGGCGATCTTGATCAGCGAGGGGCGGTCCAGTGCCTTGCCGAGCGCCTGGCGCACCTTCTGGTCCGCCAGCGGGCCGCCGCCGCCGAACGAGATGTGCACCTCGTCCCACGGGCTGGCGGTCCGGATCACCGCGTCCTTGGCGTCCTTGAGCTGCCCGTACGCGGTGGCGGTGCCCGCCGTGGCGAAGTCGATCTCGTTGTTCAGGAACGCCTGGGTGGTCGCCGACTGGGACATCACCCGGAAGGTGATCTTCTCGACCTTGGGCTTGTTCCCCCACCAGGCCGGGTCCGGGACCAGCGTGATGGTCTGCGCGGTCTTGTCCGCCGTACCGATCTTCAACGCGCCGGCGGTGATCGGGATCTTCTCGACCCAGCCCTTGTTGAAGTCGTCGGCCGTGCTGATCCCGGCTGCCGGGATCAGCGGGCGGAACAGGTTCTGCCAGTCCGCGTACGGCTCCGAGAAGCTCACCTTGACCTCGGAGGCGTCGGCGCCCTGCTCGATCCCGGAGATCAGCTCGTAGCCGGAGGAGTCGGCGATGTTGTAGCCGTCCTTCTTGCCCCCGCTGGCCTCCCAGTCCGCCTTGAAGTCCAGGTAGCCGAGCGGCTTGCCGTCCGACCACTTGGCCTTCGGGTTCAGCTTGTAGGTGACGACCTGCGGCGAGGTCGAGGTGACCTTGGCGTCCACCAGGTAGTCGGGGGCCGGCTTGAAGGTGCCGGTCTCGTCCGTGGTGAAGAGGTTCGGCTCCAGGGCCCGCATGATCTCGACCGCGTCCCCGTAGCGGCCGTCCACCTGGAACGGGTTCCACTGGGTGATCCACTGGTAGAGCGGGAACCGGACCTCCCCGCCGTCGCGCAGCTGGTCCGGCGACTTGGCGTTGACGTCGATCGCGCCCTGTCTCGGGGGCTCGCTCTTGGCCACCTTGTCGGCCGACCCGCCGCCGCCCGAACTGCACGCGGTGGCGGCCAGCGCGACAGCCAGGGCGAGCACGGCGGCCCGGCCGGCACGGCGTACGGGCGTGGTGGAAGCGTCCATGAGGGTTCCCCCCGGGTGAAATCCATCAGGTTGGTGAGGGTTGAGCGTCGCGAGGTGTGGCGAAGCTTGAGCGTGGGCAGCCAAGTCGGTGCCGGCGGAGCGAACGTAACAGCCGATCAGCACGAGTACCAGGGGGCGGAGTTCACACCTGATCCAAACGAAACGGACGGCAACACTGCCGCAACACCCCGGCCTTGAGCCGGTGCAACACTCCTGACCTGGACATTCCCCGACGGCTCCACCAGGGCCACCGACCGAAGGCCACCCACCGATGCCCACCCCACGCGTCGGCCCCGCCCCCACCCCGGGCGGCCGCTGATGCTCCGCTACCTGGCGAAGCGGCTCAGCTACTACGCGGTGCTGCTGATAGCCGCCGTGTTCCTGGCGTACGCGCTGTCCGCCGCCGCCCTCCAGCCGCGCGCCTACTTCGAGGCCAAGGTGCCGCGACCGGCCGCCGCCTCGGTCGAGCGCCAGCTCACCGACCTCAACCTGAACGACCGCACCCCCGTCGTCGAGCGCTTCGGCCGCTGGGCCGGCGACCTGCTCCACGGGGACCTCGGGCGCACCATCCACGACACCCCGGTGGCGGACGACTTCGGCCGGCGGATCTGGGTCTCACTGCGCCTGCTGCTCATCGGCAGCCTGCTCGGGATGGCCCTGGGCGTGGCCGCCGGGGCCTGGAGCGCGGTGCGCCAGTACCGGATATCCGACCGGCTGCTCACCGTCTTCTCCTTCGTGATGCTCTCCACCCCGGTCTTCCTGGTCGCGCTCTTCCTCAAGAACGGCGCCATCGCCGCCAAGGACGTCGCCGGCCACGAGGTGATCCCCTTCACCGGCTACGAGACCCCCGGGCTGGCCGGCGGGATCGGCGCCCACCTCGGCGACTGGGCGCTGCACCTGCTGCTGCCCACCCTCTCGCTGGCGCTCGGCGGCCTCGCCACCTACAGCCGCTACCAGCGCGGCACCATGCTCGACGTGCTCGGCTCCGACTACCTGCGCACCGCCGAGGCCAAGGGCCTCACCCGCGGCCGCGCCCTGGTCAAGCACGGGCTGCGGACGGCGGTGATCCCGATGTCGACGATGTTCGCCTACAGCTTCCTGGGCATCTTCACCGGCGCCGCCTTCACCGAGACCATCTTCGGCTGGCACGGGATGGGCGAGTGGTTCATCCAGTCCATCAACGAACAGGACGTCAACTCGGTCGTCGCCGTGAACCTGTTCGCCGCGGTGGTGGTGCTCGCCTCCGGCTTCCTCGCCGACACCCTGCACGCCGCCCTCGACCCGCGCGTGCGGTCCTGACCGGAGGAGAGCCGCCATGACCGCCGTCACCACGGAACCCGCCGAGCCCGCCGAGCCCGCCCGGTCCACCGGTTCCGCCGTACCCGCTCCGCCCGCCGCACCCGCCGCACCGGCCGCACCCGTGCTGCCGCTCGTCGCGGGCGCCCCAGGCGCGCTCGACCTACCCGCCGTCGCGGCCGCACCGGGCGTCGCCGCCCCGCCCGTCGGCACCCCCGCGGCGGCCGGCCGCGGCCGGCTCGTCCTGGCCCGGCTGCTCGCCGCCCGCTGGGCGGTGGCCGGCACCGTCGTCGTCCTGCTGCTGTTCGCGCTCGCCTTCGGCGGCCAGTACCTCACCCCCTGGGACTACGCCACCCCCGACTACACCGCCCTGCGCCAACCCCCCTCCGGCAGCCACTGGTTCGGCACCAACGGGGTCGGCCAGGACGTCTTCGCGCAGACCGTCCGCGGACTGCAGAAGTCCCTGGTGATCGGCCTGCTGGTGGCGCTCTTCTCGACCGTGCTGGCCTCCCTGGTCGGCGCCTGCGCCGGGTACTTCGGCGGCTGGACCGACCGGGTGCTGATGTTCCTGGTCGACCTGATGCTGGTCTTCCCCAGCTTCCTGATCATCACGATCATCTCGCCCCGGCTGAAGGGCACCGGCTGGCTCGCCTTCGTGCTGCTGCTCGCCCTCTTCAACTGGATGATCACCGCCCGGGTGGTCCGCTCGATGACCATCTCGCTGCGCGAGCGCGAATTCGTCCGCGCCGCACAGTTCATGGGGGTGCGGCCGCTGCGCGTCATCACCCGGCACGTCCTGCCGAACGTCGCCTCCTTCCTCATCATCGACGCCACCATCGCGGTCGGCGGCGCCGTGATGAGCGAGACCGCGCTCTCCTACTTCGGCTTCGGCGTGAAGGCCCCCGACGTCTCGCTCGGCACCCTGCTCGCCGCCGGGACCAGCGACGCCCCGGTGTTCCCCTGGCTGTTCTACTTCGCCGCCGGGCTGCTGGTGCTCTTCGTCCTGGCCGTCAACCTGATCGGGGACGGGCTGCGCGACGCCCTCGACCCGACCACCGAGGTCGCCCGTACCCCTCGTAGGAAGCGCGGAAGAACGTGACCACCACCGTCGAGACCCCGCTGCTGGCCGTCCGCGACCTGCGGGTCGACTTCACCGGACCGCGCGGCGCCACCGTCCCCGCCGTCCGCGGCGTCGACCTCAGCCTGCGCCGCGGCGAGACCCTGGGCATCGTCGGCGAGTCCGGCTCCGGCAAGTCCGTGACCGCCCTGGCCGTGCTCGGACTGCTGCCGGGCACCGCCCGGGTCCGGGGCTCGGTGGCCCTGGACGGCAGGGAGCTGGTCGGCCTGCCCGGCCGTGAGCTCGCCGCCATCCGCGGCAGCCGGGTCGCCATGGTCTTCCAGGACCCGCTCTCCGCCTTCACTCCCGTCTACCGGATCGGCGACCAGATCGTCGAGGCGCTCCGGATCCACCAGCGCCTCGACAAGCAGGCCGCCCGCGAACGGGCCGCCGAACTGCTCGACCTGGTCGGCATCCCGGCCCCGGACCGCGCGCTGGACAGCTTCCCGCACGAGTTCTCCGGCGGGATGCGCCAGCGCGCGATGATCGCCATGGCCATCGCCAACGACCCCGACATCCTGCTCGCCGACGAGCCCACCACCGCCCTGGACGTCACCATCCAGGCCCAGGTGCTCGACGTCCTGCGCACCGCCCAGCGCGAGACCGGCGCCGCGCTCGTCCTGGTCAGCCACGACCTCGGAGTGATCGCCGGGATGGCCGACCGGGTCGCCGTGATGTACGCGGGCCGGGTGGTCGAGACGGCCGGCGTGGACGAACTCTTCGCCGCGCCCCGCCACCCCTACACGCTGGGCCTGATCGGCGCGGTGCCGAGGCTGGACGGCCGGGGCGGACCGCTGGTGCCGATCCCCGGCGCCCCCGCGCCGATGGCCGAACTGCCGCCCGGCTGCCCGTTCGCCGCGCGCTGCCCGCTGGTCGAGGAGCGGTGCCGGACGACGGAGCCGGACCTGGGCGGACCGGCGGCGTCCGGCGGGAGTGCCGAGGAGGCGCACCTGGCCGCCTGCGTGCGGGCCGGGGAACTGGCCGAACGCCGGCCCGCGCCCGCCGAGGTCTACCCCGTACCGCCGGTGCCACCGGCCGCGGCCGCCGTGTCCGGGCCGCGCGGGGAGCGCCCGGCGGTGCTCTCCGTCAGCGGCCTCACCAAGACGTTCCCGCTGCTCAAGGGCACCGTCTTCAAGCGCCGGATCGGCGAGGTCTACGCCGTGGACGGGGTCGAGCTGGACATCCGGCAGGGCGAGACGCTCGGCCTGGTCGGCGAGTCCGGCTCCGGGAAGTCCACCACCCTGTTCGAGCTGCTGCGGCTCGCGAAGCCGGAGTCGGGCCGGATCGAGCTGCTCGGGCAGGACACCGCCGCGCTCTCCCGCTCGGCCGCCCACCGGATGCGGTCCCACCTGCAGATCGTCTTCCAGGACCCGATGGCCAGCCTCGACCCCCGGATGCCGATCGGTGACATCGTCGCCGAACCGCTGCGGGCCCAGGGCACCGACCGTGCTGAGATCGGCCGCCGGGTGCCCGGACTGCTGCGGCAGGTCGGCCTGGATCCGGCGCACGCCGTCCGCTACCCGCACCAGTTCTCCGGCGGACAGCGCCAGCGGATCTCGATCGCCCGGGCCCTGGCCGTCCGGCCGAAGCTGCTGGTGCTGGACGAACCGGTCTCCGCGCTGGACGTCTCCATCCAGGCCGGGGTGCTCAACCTGCTCCAGTCGCTCAAGGCCGAGCTGGGCCTGTCCTACCTCTTCGTCTCGCACGACCTGTCGGTGATCCGGCACCTCGCGGACCGGGTGAGCGTGATGTACCTCGGGCGGACCGTCGAACAGGGCGAGGTCTCCGCCGTCTTCGAGCGGCCCCGGCACCCGTACACCCGGGCGCTGCTCTCCGCCGTGCCACTGCCGGACCCGGCCGCCGAGCGGGCCCGCAGCCGCATCCTGCTGGCCGGCGACCCGCCCTCGCCGACCGCGCGGCGCACCGGCTGCCCGTTCCGCACCCGCTGCCCCGTCTACGCCGGGCTCGAAGCCGGGGCGCGCACCCGCTGCGACACCGAGGCCCCGCCGCTGACCGGCCCCGCGCCGGACCTGGACCACCAGGCGGCCTGCCACTACCCGGAGTAGTGGCACCCGGCGGCGCCGACCGTCACCGAGCGTGACCGGATCGTCTCGATTCGGCAGATCGGCCGGACTCCGTGTAATGTCGTGCGGGTCAGCAGGCGCCGCTAGCTCAGTTGGTTAGAGCAGCTGACTCTTAATCAGCGGGTCCGGGGTTCGAGTCCCTGGCGGCGCACATGGCAAGGTCTCAGGCCGTCCACTCCGGTGGGCGGCCTGAGGCGTTTCCGGGGCCTGCGCCGGGAGGCTCCGGCGCGGGGCTCAGCGGGTGTCCAGGATCGCCGAGGCCACCGCGTCCGGGCGGTCGAACATCAGCAGGTGCCCGGCCGGGGCCGTGCTGCGGAAGTCGCCCCCGAGCAGCGCGGCGAGACCGCGCTGCTCGGCCAGCCGGTCCAGGGTGCGGCTGCCGCGGCACCCGTCGTCGGCGGCGAGCACGGTGACCGGCAGTCCGGGCGGCAGCGGTGCGGCGCCCCGCAGTTCGTCCAGTTCGGCGGCCATGTCGAGGTAGCACGCGTTCTCCCGGAGCAGGGCGCGCAGGGCGCGCCCGGTCCGGTAGCAGTGCCGGACCAGCGGCACCGGGGCGAGGTCCTCGTGGCGGACGGTGGTCGCCCGGGCGACCAGCCCGCGCACGGTGGGCCCGAGCAGGTACGGCGCCGCGACGGCCGTGGCCGCGCCCGCGACCGCGCGGGCCGCCAGGTCGCGCAGCCCCGGGGCCGGCAGCGGCCGCGGGTCCGACTCGACGCTGCCGTCCAGCAGGACCAGCCCGGCCGTCCGGCCCGGGTGGAGCCGCGCGAAGGCCTCGACGTGGAACCCCGCCAGCGAGTGGCCCGCCACCGTGCACGGCTCGCGCAGTCCGAGCGCGTCCAGCACGCCCCGGATGCGGGCCGCCTCCCCCGCCGCCGTCGGGGCCGGCCGGGTGGCGGGCTCGGAGGCGCTCAGCCCGTACCCGGGCCGGTCGAAGCGGACCACCGTCCGGTAGGGGGTGAGGAAGGGCACCACGAGGTCCCAGTCGAACCAGCTGCTGCCCAGCCCCCCGGTGAGCAGGCAGACCGGTCCGCCGCCCTCGGTGCGCACGTGCAGGGGCGTCCCGTCGATCCGCAGGAACATCGCGGAGTCGTGCGCCCCCGATCCGGTCATCGCGGTTCCACCCCCTCGCCCGCCGGCCGGAGCGGCAGGGCGGCGACGGCGAGCCGTGTCCCCCGGCGGCCGGGGCGGGAGCTGGGCACGTTCCCACCCTAACCGGGCACGAACTCCGCCCCAACCGGGCGGAAACGGGCGCTGGGCCGAGGGTGGACGGGCCCTTCGCCCCCGGTGGTTCGGGGCACCCGGCCGGACCGTGTATTGTTCTCCAGGTCAGCAGGCGCCGCTAGCTCAGTTGGTTAGAGCAGCTGACTCTTAATCAGCGGGTCCGGGGTTCGAGTCCCTGGCGGCGCACAGACACTTGGGGAGCCTCTCGCAGTCGCGAGAGGCTCCCTGATTTTTTTGCCCTTCGGCGTCCGTTTTGCGTGTGATGTCGGTCTCGCTTGCCGCTTCGGCGGAGCCAATCGGCCCGCTCGGCACGTCCTGGGCTGTACACCGGAAACGGGGCAAAGGTCCCCAACCGTCGACATTCCCGTTTTGTGCTGGCCGCACGGTTCGCCCGCAGGAAAGGCTGCCGCTTTGTCCCCAAACACCCGGAGCGGCCGACGCACGCCGTCCCTCGGGCTCCGCCCGGTGGAGCGCCTGAAGCGCTCCCCGGAGGGTCCGGCCGGCGGCCGCAGGCCGCGCCGCCCGAAGCGCACCGGCTGGCGCCGGCTGATCCCGACCTGGCGGATGAGCCTGCTCGGCCTCGCGGCCGCGCTGCTGCTCGGCGTCGGCCTGTTCGCGCTGGGCATCGCCCTGGTGAAGGTGCCGGACGCGCACGCCGCCGCGACCGCCCAGAGCAACACCTGGCTCTACCAGGACGGCTCGGTGGTCGCCCGGACCGGCCAGACCAACCGGCAGAACGTCGGCCTGGACAAGGTCTCCCCCGCCGCCCAGCACGCCGCGCTGGCCGCCGAGGACCGCAACTTCTACCACGAGGGCGCCGTCAACGTGTCCGGTCTGGTCCGCGCCGCCGTCAACACGGCCAAGGGCGAGGGCACCCAGGGCGGCTCGACGATCACCCAGCAGTACGTGAAGAACACCTACCTGAACCAGAAGCAGTCCGTCACCCGGAAGGTGAAGGAACTCTTCATAGCGATCAAGGTGGACGCCACCGAGACCAAGGACGCCGTCCTGTCCGGCTACCTCAACACCTCGTACTACGGGCGCGGCGCCTACGGGATCCAGGCCGCCGCCCAGCAGTACTTCGGTGTCGACGCCGCCGCGCTCGACCCGGCGCAGGGCGCCTACCTGGCCGCCCTGCTGAACGCCCCGAGCGCCTACGACGTGGCCACCGCCACCCCGGCCGGCAAGCAGAACGCGGTCAACCGCTGGAACTACGTCCTGGACGGCATGGTGAAGGAGGGCTGGCTCTCCGCCGAGGAGCGGGCCGCCACCGCCTTCCCCGACGTCAAGGGCCCGCAGGCCCAGCTCGGCCTCTCCGGTCAGGCCGGCTACCTGGTCAACGCGGCGACCGAGTACCTCACCGCCAACAACGTCATCACCGAGTCCGAGCTGGCCAAGGGCGGCTACACCATCAAGCTGAGCGTCGACCCGGCGCGCCAGCAGGCCCTCCAGGACTCGGTCCAGGCGCAGCTGCACGACACCCTCGACCCGGACAAGCGGAAGAAGGACGCGAACGCCCAGGCCGGCGCCGTCTCCGTCGACCCGAGGACCGGTGCCGTGGTCGCCCTCTACGGCGGCGTCGACTACACCAAGCACTACGTGGACAACGCCACCCGCCGGGACTACCAGGCCGGGTCCACCTTCAAGGCGATCGCCCTGGCGGCGGCCCTGGAGAACGGCGCCAAGACCCAGTCCGGCCAGACCGTCACCCCGCGCACCGTCTACGACGGCACCAGCGGGCGCAAGGTCCGCGGCGGCAAGGGCACCCCGTACGCGCCGCCGAACGAGGGCGACAAGAGCTACGGCCAGGTCACCCTGCAGCAGGCCACCGACTGGTCGGTGAACTCGGTGTTCGCCCAGCTCGCCCAGGACACCGGCCTGCAGAAGGTCCGCGACACCGCCGTCGCGCTCGGCCTGCCCAGCAACACCCCCGGGCTCGACCCGGTGCCGTCCATCCCGCTCGGCGCCGCCACCCCGAGCGTGCTCGACATGGCCGGCGTGTACGCCACGCTGGACAACGGCGGCAAGCAGATCACCCCCTGGCTGGTGCAGTCGGTGGACCGCGAGGGCGAGGCGCTCGCGCTGCCGTCCCACAAGACCACCCAGGCGGTCGGCGAGGAGACCGCCCGCCAGGTGACCTCGATGCTGGAGGGCGTCGTCGGCGACCCGGGCGGCACCGGCTGGCGGGCGAAGTCGCTGGGCCGCCCGGTCGCCGGCAAGACCGGGACGACGGACGACCAGAAGTCGGTCTGGTTCGTCGGGTACACCCCCGAGCTGGTGACCTCGGTGGCGCTGTTCGGCCAGGATCCGGGCAGCGGCGCCCAGGTCAGCCTCAGCGGTACCGGCGGGATCGACGGCGCGGCGGGCGGCCAGTACCCCGCCCAGATCTGGACGAGCTACATGAAGGCCGCGCTCAAGGGGCAGCCGGTCACCGACTTCGCCGAGCCCTCGGGCAAGGACTGGTCGGGCGGCAGCGGCACGGCCGGCCCCGCCGACAGCTCGCCGTCGCCGTCCGGGTCGGCCTCGCCGTCGGCCACGCCCGGGAGCGGCGCGACCGGCGGGACGACCGGCGGCGCGGGCAACGGCTCCGGCCCGACCGGCACGCCGGGCGGCCCGGGCGGCTCCGCCGGTACGGACCAGGACGGCTCGCGGTCCGGTGGCGCGACCACCGCACCGACCCAGCAGCCGACCCAGCAGCCGACCTCCCAGCCGACCGGCCGGCCCACCCGGTCGCCGCAGCCGACCACCGGGCCCACCACGGCCCCGACCACCGGGCCGACCACCGCGCCCCAGCCTTCGGGCGGCACGGGGACGGGGACGGGCACGGGGTCCGGTTCGGGCACGGGCGCGGGGTCGCCGGCGGGGGCCGGCGCGGGCACCGGGCAGTAGCCGGCCGCGGGCGGCGCCCTCCGACGGGCCCGGAGCGGAGCCACCCGGCTCCGCTCCGGGCCCGTTCCGCGTTCCCGCGGGCAGGGCGGCCACCGTGGCGGACCCCGCCACTGCGCACAGTTCAGTGCAGGACCAAATGACGAAATGGCGCCTTACCGAATCGGCGGTATGACTGTCACAATGCCTCGGTGCACAGCTCAAAGCCCCTGACCGGCCACGCTCCGGGCAGAACTCTCGGCCTCTCCCTCGCCCTGGTCTCCGCGTTCGCCTTCGGCGGCTCCGGCACCGCCGCCAAGCCGCTGATCGAGGCGGGACTCTCACCGCTGCACGTGGTCTGGCTCCGGGTGACCGGCGCCGCCGTGGTCCTGCTCCCGCTGGCCTACCGCCACCGGGCCGCCGTGCTCCGCCGGCCCGGCCTGCTGATCGGCTTCGGGCTGCTCGCCGTCGCCGGCGTCCAGGCCTGCTACTTCGCGGCGATCTCCCGGATCCCGGTCGGCGTCGCCCTGTTGATCGAGTACCTCGGACCGCCGCTGCTCATCGGCTACGTGAAGTTCGTCCAGCGCAAGCCGATCAGCCGGGGCGCCGCCGTCGGCGCCGGGGTGGCCGTGGCCGGTCTGGCCTGCGTGGTGGAGGTCTGGAACGGCCTGGGCTTCGACGCGCTGGGCGTGCTCTTCGCCCTCGGGGCGGCCTGCTGCCAGGTCGGCTACTTCGTGCTGGCCGACGCCGGCAGCCGGGGCGACCGCCCGGTCGACCCGATCGCCGTCAGTGCCTTCGGGCTGCTGATCGGCGCGGTCGTGCTCACCGTCCTCACCCGCCCCTGGGAGGCCGACTGGGGGCTCCTCGGCGGGCAGGTCGTGATGAACGGGCACTCGCTGCCCGCACTGCTCCCGGCCGCCTGGATGGTCCTGGTCGCGACCGTGCTCGCCTACCTGACCGGGGTGGTCTCCGTCCGGCACCTGTCGCCGCCGGTCGCCGGGGTGGTGGCCAACCTGGAGGCGGTCGTCGCCACCGTGCTGGCCTGGATCCTGCTCGGCGAGCACCTGGGCCTGCCCCAGACGGCCGGCGGCCTGCTGGTGCTGGCGGGCGCGTTCGCGGCCCAGGCGAGCAAGCCGTCCCCCGCCGCGGCACCGGTGGAGGTCGCGGCACCGACGGACGACCTGACGGGGGCGACCGCGCTCGGCGAGCGCCCGGCGCGGACCGCCGGGGCCCCGGACGACGGGGAGCGCGGAACCGCCGTGGTCAGCGGCCGACCGAGCCGAACCAGTCGAGGTGGCTGAGCGGCCACACGACGGCCGCCACCGGCCCGACCACGTTGTCCACCGGTACGGCGCCGCCGCCCGGGCCCCGCTGGTGGTAGCGCGAGTCGGCGGAGTCGCTCCGGTGGTCGCCCTCCACCCAGACGTACCCCTGGGGCACGGTCACCGGACCGAAGTCCAGCCCCGCGCAGGAGTCGTCGCCGGGGTGGAGGTAGGGCTCGTCCACCTTCGCCCCGTCGACCGTCAGCGTGGTGCCGGAGCACTGCACGGTCTGGCCGCCGGTCGCGATGACCCGCTTGACCAGGTAGTTGTCGTCCTTCGGCGGCACCAGGCCGACGAAGCCCAGCACCGAGCCCACGGCCCGGGTGACCGGGTTCCCGTCGGTCGGCTGGGGCGGCAGCCAGTCGCCCGGGTCCTTGAACACCACCGGCTGGCCGGGCTCCGGCTCCCAGCCGGTGAGCGGAGCGAGCTTGTTCACGCCGACCCGGTCGCCGATCCGCAGGGTGTTCTCCATGGACCCGGACGGGATCATGAACACCTGGAACAGGCAGGTCTTGATCAGCAGCGCGACCAGCAGCCCGACCGCGGCCATCACCGGGATCTCGATCCACCAGGGCCGCGGACGGCGCCCGGCCCGGCGGGCCTTCGGGCTCCTGGGCCCCTTGCCGCCCCTCGACGCCTTGCGCGACCGCGCCCGGCGGGCTTCCGCCCGGCCACCGGGAGCACCGTCGGCGCCGCGTCCGGGGCCGGCGGCCGGGGCCTGAGCGCTCCCGGCATCGCCGTGCGTTTCGGGCAGGTTCACCGCCATCGTCGCTGCTCCACCTCTCCGGCTGGGGGAACCTGCACGCTACGCCACCCGGGAAGCCACGCGAAATCGCGCTTTTACCCGTGCCAGACATCGCGGACCCGTCCCGCCGGGGGCCGGCCGGCCTCCGGGACGCGGCCCGGCTCGGGCGCCGGAACGCGGGGAGGAGCGGAGGGACACGAAGGAACGCGAGGAAGCGCGGGCCGATGCGGTCAGGCGCGGGCGATGGCCTCGTGGTGGCGGATGACCTCGGCGATGATGAAGGTGAGGAACTTCTCCGCGAACACCGGGTCCAGGTGGGCGCCGGCCGCCAGCTCCCGCAGGCGGCGGATCTGGTCGCGCTCCCGCGCCGGATCGGCCGGGGGCAGCTTGTGCTCGGCCTTGAGCCGGCCGACCCGCTGGGTCGCCTTGAACCGCTCCGCCAACATGTGGACCACCGCGGCGTCGATGTTGTCGATGCTCTCGCGCAGGCTGGTCAGCTCGGCCCGGACGGCGTCGTCGATCCCGTCGGACGGTCCGGTCTCGGGGGTCGTGGGGTGATCCGTCATCGGGGCGGCTCCGCGGCTCTCTGGGGGTGGGCACCCGACCGTCCGTCGGCCGGGGCTCGGGCCCGGGCAAATCTAACAGGGCGCTCGCCGCGCATCCGCACCATTTGGCTCAGCCGTCCACGATCCGGACGCCGGCCGGACCGGTGACCGGATCGCGGATCGGCCGCCCGGCCAGGGCCGTTGCCGGCCGGCGGGCGGACCGGCCGCCGTCGGGCGCGGCGCCCTGGAGCGTTACCCGTGATCGCCCCCCGGCCTGCCCGTAGGCTGGTGCGCGGCATGACCGGAAGTGACGGGACGGCAGTCCCCCAGTAATGGAGGTACCGATCGTGGCAACCACTCGCACCGCGCACACCGAATGGGACGGCAGCCTGCTCGACGGCAAGGGTCTGGTGACCTTCGACTCGTCCGGCATCGGCGAGTTCCCGGTTTCCTGGCCGGCGCGCGCCGAGACGCCGAACGGCAAGACCAGCCCGGAGGAGCTCATCGCGGGCGCGCACTCCGCGTGCTTCTCGATGGCCCTTTCGCACGGCCTCACCGGCGCGGGCAACCCGCCCACCAGGCTGGAGACCAAGGCGGACGTCACCTTCCAGCCCGGCACCGGCATCACCGGCATCCACCTGACCGTCGTCGGCACGGTGCCCGGCCTCGACGAGGCGGGCTTCGTGAAGGCCGCCGAGGACGCCAAGGCGAACTGCCCGGTGAGCCAGGCCCTGACCGGGACGACCATCACCCTGACGGCCACGCTGGCCTGACGCACCGCCGCCCGCCGCTCCCCGGCGGCGCGCTCCCAGCGCTCGACAAGCGCCCGGGGCGCACTTGTGGAGCACACGCCCCTGGCGCACATCATGTGATGTGTACCGGGGGCGTCTGCATGTACCACCTCAGATGCCGTGAAAGCAGGCAAATCACCCTGGCGGCGGTCACCGCGTGTTGCCGCCGCGTCCTATGATCGGCCGCAGCGCCCTGTTCTTCACGCGGATCCCCCACGCGAACGCTCCACAGCGAGCGTTGCGCACCGGACCGTGAGGACCTCGACAGGGCGCGGGAGCCGGCCGCCGCAGTTCCAGGTGACCGGCCTGACCAGCATCAAGCGTCAGCAGCGGACGGGAGCATGCCGTGCCGGGCCAGAACGAGGGGGCCGACGCACACCCAAGCGTGCGGCACGAACAACCGCACCAGCACCGCCACCTCATCTTTCCGAACCTCCGCCCGGCCCAGGGCACCGACCGGGCACCCGGTGCCGCGTCGGACGACGCGCCCGACGCGGGATCAGGACGGCGGCCGGGCACCGACGATGCGCCGGGCGCCGCCCGCTGTCCCACCTGCTCGGCCCCGCTCGCCGACGGAACGCACCGGCCCGCCGACCCGGCCGATCCCGCCCCCGCTCCCCCGCCCGGGAGCACCGACCGCCTGCTGGCCGCGCTGAGCGCCAGCGAGTCCCGGTTCCGGGCCGCCTTCTGCGACGCCGGGATCGGCATGGCCCTGCTCGACCCCGACGACCGGATCATCGAGGTCAACCCGGCCTTCGCCACCCTGGTCGGCTGCGGGGTCGTCGACCTGGTCCACACCCACATCCACGACATCATCGACCCGGAGGGCATGCCCGACCGGCTCTTCCCCGAGCTGGTCCGCGGTGACCGCGAACGCGTCCGGGTGGAGAAGCAGCTCAAGCACCGCGAGGGCCGCACGGTGTGGAGCAAGGTGACCATCTCCCTGATCCGGGACGGCGCCGGCAACCCGCAGTACACGCTCGCCATGGTCGAGGACATCACCGAACAGCGCCGGCTCGGCGACCGCCTGGAGTACCAGGCGCTGCACGACCCGCTGACCCGGCTCCCCAACCGGACCTTCTTCTTCGACCGGCTCGACGCGGCCTGCCTCACGGCCGGGACCACCGCGACCGCGCCGGAGACCGCGGAGACGGCGGCGGACCGGCCGGACGGCCGTCGGGTCGGGGTCTGCTACCTGGACCTCGACGGCTTCGCCGCGATCAACGAGACCCTCGGCCACCACATCGGCGACCAGTTGCTGATCGCGGTCGCCGCCCGGCTCCGGCACGGCGTCTCCGACCACAGCTCCCACCTGGTCGCCCGGATGGGCGGTGACGAGTTCGCCGTCCTGGTGGCCGACAGCCGGGGCAGCGAGCAGCTCACCGAACTGGCCGCCCGGCTCCTCGAAGCGCTCGAACGCCCCTTCGACGTGGCCGGGCACCGGCTGGCGGTCACCGCCAGCGTCGGCGTCGTCGAGCGGTCGGTGCACGAGACCACGCCCGCCGACCTGGTCAAGGACGCCGACTCCACGCTGTACTGGTCGAAGGCCGACGGCCGGGCCCGCTGGACCCTCTACGACCCGGACCGGGGTGCCCACCAGCTGACCCGTCAGCTGCTCGCCACCGCGCTCCGTCCGGCCCTGGAGCGCGGCGAGTTCACCGTCGAGTACCAGCCGCTCGTCGGCCTCGCCGACGGCGCCGTGCACGGTGCCGAGGCCCTGGTCCGCTGGCGCCACCCGCGCTACGGGACACTCTCGCCCGACCGCTTCATCCCGCTCGCCGAGGAGTCCGGCGCGATCGTGCCGCTGGGCACCTGGGTGCTGGAGGAGTCCTGCCGCCAAGCCCGGCGCTGGCTCACGGAGTTCCCGGACAACGAGACCTTCGTGAGCGTCAACCTGGCCGCCCGTCAGATCTGGGACTCCGACGTGGTCGCCGACGTGGCCCGGGCCCTGGAGAGCTCCGGCCTGCCGGCCCGGCTCCTGCAACTGGAGATCACCGAGAGCGCGTTGCTCGGCCCCGGCGGGCGGCCGCTGCAGTCCCTGCAGGCCCTCGCCGACATGGGCGTCCGGATCGCCATCGACGACTTCGGCACCGGCTACTCCAACCTCGCCTACCTCTCCCGGCTGCCGGTGCACGTCCTGAAACTGGACGGCACCTTCATCGAGGGCTTCCGCGACCCGGACCCGGCCGGCCGCACCGGCCTCCCCGGGGCCGGCTCGCGCCGGAGCGACGCCGACGAGCAGATCGTCGGCGCCATGGTGCAGTTGGCCCACACGCTCGGGCTGACCGTGACCGCCGAGGGGATCGAGAGCGCGGCGCAGGCCGAACGGCTGCGGCTCACCGGCTGCGACACCGCGCAGGGCTGGTACTTCGCCAAGCCCGGTGAGGCGGAGCACGTCGCCGCGATACTCCGCGAGCGCCGCCCTCGGCCGGCCACGCCGTGACGACGGCCCGGCCGCGCCCCTGTCGGGGCACCGGCCGGGCCGGGAACCGGACCCGCCGGTGGGCTCAGGCGCCGGCGGCCGCCTCGCCGGTGAGCCCGTAGGCCCGGGCGATCAGCCCGTACGAGCGGTGCCTGGCCTCGTGGCCGTGGATGTGCGAGGTGACCATCAGCTCGTCCACCCCCGTCCGCTTGCGCAGCGACTCCAGCCCGTCGGCGACCTCGCCGGGCGAGCCGAGGACGACGTTGCCCAGCCAGTCGTCCACGAAGTCGGCCTCCACCGGGCTGTACGGGTAGCTCTCCGCCTCCTCGGGGGTGGGGATCGGGCCCGGGTTCCCCCGGCGCAGGCGCAGCATGCCGAGCGCCGAGGAGCGCGCGAGCCTGCGGGCGGCCTCCCGGTCGTCGGCCGCGACCGCGTTCACCCCGATCAGCGCGTACGGCTCGGCGAGCACGGCCGAGGGGCGGAACGACGACCGGTAGAGGTCGAGGGCCGGGATGGTGTTGGTGCTGCTGAAGTGGTGGGCGAAGGCGAACGGCAGACCGAGCCGGCCGGCCAGCTGGGCGCTGAAGCCGGAGGAGCCGAGCAGCCAGATCGGCGGCCGGCCGGCACTCCGGGGAACGGCCGCGAGCCGGGCGTAGGGGTGGCCGTCCGGGAAGTCGCCGTCCAGGAAGTGGGTCAGCTCGGAGAGCTGCTGGGGGAAGTCGTCGGCCCCCTCGGCGAGGCCGCGCCGCAGCGCCCGGGCGGTCGCGGGGTCGGTGCCGGGGGCGCGGCCGAGCCCGAGGTCGATCCGGCCGGGGTGCAGCGCCTCCAGGAGGCCGAACTGCTCCGCGATCCCCAGCGGCGCGTGGTTGGGCAGCATCACGCCCCCGGACCCGAGCCGCAGCGTCGTGGTGTGGGCCCCGAGGTGGGCGAGCAGGACGGCGGGCGTCGAGCTGGCGACGCCCGGCATGCCGTGGTGCTCGGCGACCCAGAACCGGTGGTAGCCCCACTCCTCGGCGCTGCGGGCCAGGGCCGTGGTCGAGGCCAGCGCCTCGGCCGGGGTGTAGCCGGCGCCCACGGTGGCCAGGTCCAGGATGGAGAGCGGCGCGGGCGCCGAGCCCCGGGCGGTGCCCCGGATCGCCGCGTGGCTCCGCGGTCCGGGCCCGCGCTCCTGCTGGTCGTCGGTGGTCATGCCGTCCGCCCTCCTGGCCGTCCTGCCGGTGTCCGTGTGGCGTCTGGGACGGCCGCGCACCTCGTCCGCGGCCCCGCCACTGCCAAGGGGGGTCAACCACGCCGCCGGGCCGGGTGTTCCCGCTCCCCGGCTCCACCGTGCGACCACCCGCCTACCGACCGTTCGGCTGACTCAGAGCCAGCGCGCGAACACGTGTGGCGACTTCACGCCAGCGCGGGAAGTCGCCAGCCGCAGGGCTCGCGACGGGCGGGCGGCGTCCGGCAGGCTAGGACGCAGAGCGGATCACCCAACGGGATCCACTCCCACCTGCAAGGTCGTCGGGCTGGACCAGCACCGATCGATCCCCGCGAGCCCCTGGAACGGCACCCCGCTCCAGGGGCTCGCGTCGTGTGAGGCCGAGCACAGCCGGGGTGCTTCATGGCATGAAAAGTCGAGGCGCTAGCGTTGTCCCCTGCAGCCATCTGCTCCCCCGGGCAGCCTGGAGGGAGTACCTGACTTGGACATCGCGACGGTGATCGGATCCTCATGGATCTGCGCCCTGGCTCTCTGCGCCGTACTCGGCGACGCCTTTCTCCCCTTCATCCCCAGCGGGACGCTGGTCATCCTGGCCGTGCTCAAGACGGCCCAGATAGACGGCGCTCCGGTGGTACTGGGATTCGGGGTGGCGATCGCCTCCTTCCTGGGAGACCTCCTGCTGCTCCGGCTGGCCCGCCGGGGCGCCCCCTCGCTGCAGCGACGGCTCGAACACCGGCCGCAGCTGGCGGCCAGCGTGGCCCGGGTCCAGCAGGCGCTGGACGGGCGCACCACCGGGGCCGCGGCCGCCATGGTGGTGGTCGCGCGGTTCGTGCCGGCCGGCCGGACCGTGCTGGACCTGGCCATCGGGCACTCCCCCGCCGAGCCGTACCGCTTCCTGCGCTGGTCGGCCCTGGCCGCCCTGGTCTGGGCCGCCTACATCGTCACGCTGGGCTGGCTCAACAGCCACTGGTTCGACACCGCCTGGCTGAGCCTCGCGGTCTCCTGCGCCGCCGCGACCGTGATCAGCACCGCGATCGCCCGGATCGTGCGGCGCAACCGCCGGCTCGTCGTCACCTGACGCCGCGCCGGCGTGGGCGCGGAACCGCGTCGAGGGCTCCTACGGCACCGCGGCGTCGTCGACGCTGCGGTGCCGCGCCCGTGCGGCCTCCGCCCCAGCAGCTCTCACTCCGGCCTCCGCCCCTGCGGCGTACCGGAGTTCGCGGTTCCGGTCGCGCGGAGGACCGCTCGCCCGCCCCGCCGGGAGCCGATCGCCCAAGACCGTGCAAAACGTCACAGGACCGCAACAGAAGGCCGGCCGTTGCAGCCGGTCGATGCCGGGTAGGCGTGTTGACTGTTGTTGGACCTCGGGGCTTCTTCTTCCTTGATGCCTTCCGCGTCCACATGACATGCTAACGGCGTATTACATATCAATTGCCCGATATGACCGGTGCGGCCCACTGGCGCCCTTCGACCCGGCCGGCGGCACCCAGGGGAGACCATGACCAGCATCTCGCGCAGGACCGTGCTCAGCGCCACCGCCGCGACCGTCGCGCTCGGGGCGGCGGCGGCGTGTTCCAGCAGCGGATCGGGTTCAGGATCGAGTTCCTCCGCCCCCGGCGGCGCCGGCACCGGCACCGGCACCGGCGGGCCGGCGGTGACCGGTACGCCGACCAAGGGGGGCGCCAAGGGCACGCCGATCGGGGACGGCTCCACGTCCGACACCGGCCCCCAGCCGAACCAGCCCAAGCCGGAGAAGCTCAAGCCCGGTGAGCGGCCGCCGCAGTTCGTGGTCTTCTCCTGGGACGGCGCCGGCGGCACCGACGACAACCAGTTCCCCCGCTTCCTCAAGCTGGCCGAGGAACACAAGGCCGCCATGACCTTCTTCCTCTCCGGGATCTACACCCTCCCCAAGGGCAAGGCCGATCTGTACCACCCGCCGAAGCACTCGGTCGGCGCGTCCGACATCCCGTACCTCTCGGACGGCGCGGTGAAGAGCACGATCAAGCTGATCAGCCAGGCCTGGCTGGCCGGCCACGAGATCGGCACCCACTTCAACGGGCACTTCTGCTCGACCCGTTCGGACGGCAACGGCGTCAACAAGTGGACGCCCGAGGACTGGCAGAGCGAGATCGACCAGGCGGTCTCCTTCGTGACCCAGTGGCGCACCAACACCGGCTTCACCGACGTCGACCCGCTCCCCTTCGACTACAAGAAGGAGCTCATCGGCGGGCGGACCCCGTGCCTGGAGGGGCAGAAGGCCCTGCTGCCGACCGCGGCCGCCCTCGGGTGGAAGTACGACGCCAGCTCCTCCGGCGGCCTCCAGATATGGCCGCAGAAGGTGCAGGACGGCAAGGTCTGGGACTTCCCGCTGCAGAGCATCCCGTTCCCCGGGCACTCGTTCCAGGTGCTCTCGATGGACTACAACATCCTCGCCAACCAGTCGGCCGGCAGCACCAAGGGCGACCCGGCGAAGTACGACGACTGGCGCTCCCAGGCCCGGGACTCCTACCTGGCCGGGTTCGACCGGGCCTACAACGGCAACCGTGCGCCCTTCTTCATCGGCAACCACTTCGAGCAGTGGAACGGCGGGATCTACATGGACGCCGTCGAGGAGACGCTCAAGACCATCGCCGGCAAGCCGGAGGTCCGGCTGGTCTCCTTCCGGCAGCTGGTCGAATGGCTGGAGGTCCAGGACCAGTCCACCATCCGCAAGCTGCGTTCGCTGAACGTCGGGCAGGCCCCGGCCGGCGGGTGGGGGACCTTCCTCGGCGCCGCCGGGTGACCGACTCCTGAGGCGCGGCGGGCGGGCACCCGGGGCGCGGGCGCGGTACGCGGACGCCCGGGGCGCGGGCGTGCCGGGTGTGGGCGCCGGCCATGTGTGCGCGCACCGGCGTGGGGCCGGGCGACATGGTCGCCGTGCCCCGCGCTCGGGGACGGTGGTGGGGCGTTCCTCCGCCCCCTCCCCCCTCACGAGGTGACCCTGTGGACAAGGTCCTGGACTCCGCCGCCGAAGCGGTCGGGGACATCCCCGACGGAGCGGTGCTGGCCGTCGGCGGCTTCGGCCTCTGCGGCATTCCCAGCACCCTGATCGGCGCCCTGGCCGCCACCCGCGCCACCGGCCTGCACGTCGTCTCCAACAACTGCGGGGTGGACGACTGGGGGCTCGGCCTGCTGCTGCGGGCCGGCCGGATCGCCCGGATGACCTCCTCCTACGTCGGGGAGAACAAGGAGTTCGCCCGGCAGTACCTCTCCGGCGAGCTGGAGGTGGAGCTGACCCCGCAGGGCACCCTCGCCGAACGGCTGCGCGCCGGGGGCGCGGGCATCCCCGCGTTCTTCACCCCGGCCGGGGTCGGCACCCAGGTCGAGGAGGGCGGGCTGCCCTGGCGCTACGGCGCGGACGGTTCGGTGGCGCTGGCCTCGCCACCGAAGGAGGTCAGGGAGTTCGGCGGGCGCCGCTACCTGCTGGAGGAGGCCGTCACCGCCGACTTCGCGCTGGTCCGCGCCGAGGTCGCGGACCGGCACGGCAACTGCGTGTTCCACGCCGCCGCCCGCAACTTCAACCCGCTCTGCGCCACGGCCGGCCGGACCACGCTGGTCGAGGCCGACCGGATCGTCGCACCGGGCGTGCTGGAGCCGGACGCCGTCCACCTGCCCGGGGTGTACGTCGACCGCCTGGTCCTCGCCGATCCCGCCGACCGCCGCGTCGAGCGCCGCACCGTCCGCACCGCGCTCCAGGAGGCCTGAGCCGATGACCGCCGAGACCTTCGCCGCCGCCCCGCGGTCCGTCGCCGCCCCGGGCCGGGCGCCCGAATCCCGGAACGCCCCGGACGCCCGGAGCGCTTCCGACGCGGACGCCCGGAGCGCTGCCAAGGCCCGGAACGCGCTCGCCGCGCGGGCCGCGCGGGAGCTCCGGGACGGCCAGTACGTGAACCTGGGGATCGGCCTGCCGACCCTGGTCCCCGGTCACCTCCCGCCGGGCGTGCGGGTGGTGCTGCATTCGGAGAACGGCGTCCTCGGCGTCGGCCCGTACCCCCTGGAGGGCACCGAGGACCCCGATCTGATCAACGCGGGCAAGGAGACCGTGACCGTCACCCCCGGCGCCTCGTACTTCGATTCGGCGTTCTCCTTCGGCATGGTCCGGTCCGGTCGGATCGACGTCTCGGTGCTCGGCGCGATGCAGGTCTCGGCCGCCGGCGATCTCGCCAACTGGATGATCCCGGGCAAGACGGTCAAGGGCATGGGCGGGGCGATGGATCTCGTGCACGGCGCCCGCCGGCTGATCGTGGTCATGGAGCACACCGCCCGGGACGGTTCGCCGAAGATCGTCGAGGAGCTCTCGCTCCCGGCCACCGGGCGGGGTGTCGTCGACCGGATCGTCACCGACCTGGCCGTCGTCGACGTCACGCCCGGCGGGCTGCGCCTGGTCGAGACGGCGCCGGGCGTCTCGTTCGACGAGGTCCGCGCCGCGACCGGCACGGCCCTGCTGCCGCCGTCCTGACCGAGGGACCCGCGCGGAGGCCGGATCACCCGTACGGCGGTCCGGCCTTCGCTCGTCCGTCCGACCGGCCCGCGTACGCGGGGCAGGAATCATCCCCTCGTCACACCAACTCGGGCCGCATGGCCGGGAATCGTCATATCCTCACCCCCGCGCGATGATCGTTTCCAGGACTGGTTGCGATCACGTCAACCCTCCGGGAGAGTTGGGGCAGCCAGAAGGTCCCGCGCACCCGGAAGGGAGTCCGGAGAGCGCGCCGGGACCCCGCCTTCGAAGTGGCCGGACGACCGCGCGCGATGATCGGTCGTACACGTTTCACCGATGCCGCCCGGGAGCCGCCCGGCGACACCGCAGTCGCCCGGGCGGCGCCCCGCTTCGAAGGCCAGGCTCCGGGGGGAGCGGCCTTCCAGGACGCCCAGGCACAGCCACTGGGCATCGGACCGCACACCTCCGGTCGGAGCACGCACGATCGAGCCGGCCCGAGCGGCCGGCCTTGGGGGGAGCCACAGTTGGTCAAGCAGTTCTCGCGGCGCCCGCGCGAAGAGAGCGCGCCCGGTGCTCCCCTGGCCGTCCCCGAAGCCCCGTACGACTACGCCCACTTCAGCCGACTCGCCGGCCCGGCCACCACCCCGGGCGGCGGCGACACCCCCGGCCCCTACCGCGTCCGCTACCAGAGCCTGCTGCGCCGGGAGCCGCACCGGATCCGGGCCGCGCTGCTCCTGCTGGCCGCCCCGGCGGTCGAGTCGGTGCTGCTGGTCTGGCTGCTGCTCCCCGGCCACTGGCCGGTCCGGCCGGGCGAGACGCACGCCTGGCTGCTGATCGCCGACAAGGCGATGGTCACGATCATCGCGGTCGTCGAGCTGTTCCGCCTGGTCAACGTCGTCTCCAACACCCACGCCACGCTGGTCGCCCGCGACCCCGTGCCGGTCACGCCCGAACCGGGCACCCGGGTCGCGTTCCTCACCACCTGCGTACCGGGCAAGGAGCCGCCGGAGCTGGTGCGCACCACACTGGTCGCCGCGCTCGCCGTCCGGCACCACGGACCGTACGACGTCTGGCTGCTCGACGAGGGGAACGATCCCGCGATGCGCGCGCTCTGCGCCCACCTGGGCGTGCGGCACTTCAGCCGGCGCGGCATCGGGCCGTGGAACCGGCCCGAGGGGCGGTTCCGCGCCGGGAGCAAGCACGGCAACTACAACAGCTGGCTCCAGGCCCACGGCGCCGCCTACGACTTCTGGCTCTCGGTGGACACCGACCACGTCCCGCTCCCCGAGTTCGGCGAGCGGATGCTGGGGTACTTCCGGGACGAGGACGTGGCGTTCGTGGTCGGCCCGCAGGTGTACGGGAACTACCGCAGCTCGGGTTCGGCGGTCACCCGGTTCTCCGAGAGCCAGCAGTTCCTGTTCCACGCGCTGATCCAGCGGGCGGGCAACCGTTACGGCGCGCCGATGTTCGTCGGCACCAACAACGCGGTGCGGATCGGCGCGCTGCGGTCGATCGGCGGGCTGTCCGACTCGATCACCGAGGACATGGCGACCGGGCTGGAGTTCCACCGCCGCCGCAACCCGGCCACCGGGGCGCGCTGGCGGTCGGTCTACACCCCGGACGTCCTGGCGGTCGGCGAGGGCCCCTCCTCCTGGACGGACTTCTTCTCCCAGCAGCTCCGCTGGAGCCGGGGCACCTACGAAACGCTCCTGACCCAGTACTGGCGGGCCGCCTGGCGGCTGTCGCCCGGCCGGCTGCTCAACTACACGCTGATGGTCTGCTTCTACCCGATGGCGGCGCTGACCTGGCTGCTCGGCGGGGTGTCGAGCGTGCTCTACCTGGGCTTCGGGGCCTCGGGGGTCCACGTCTCCTCGGAGATCTGGATGATGCTCTACAGCGACGCGGCCGCCCTCCAGGTGCTGCTCTACACCTGGAACCGCAAGCACAACGTCAGCCCGCACGAGCCGGCCGGGTCGTCCGGGGTGGCGGGCATGGTGATGTCGGCGCTGTGCGGGCCGATCTACGCGGCCTCGCTCCTCCAGGCCCTGCTCCGCCGGCGCAGCCGGTTCGTGGTGACACCGAAGGGCCACTCGGCCAGCCCCGACCGGGTGGCGACGTTCCGCGTCCACCTGTTCTGGGCGCTGGTGTTCGGCGGGGCGGTCACGGCCTCGTTCTTCACCGGCCACGACCACCTCGCCATGCGCACCTGGGCCTGCCTGGCGCTGCTGCTGAGCCTGCTGCCGATGCTCGTGCTGGCCGCCGACGCGGTCCGCCGCGGGCGGACCCGGCCGACCTCCACGCTCACGGTCACCGGCGCCGCCGCCCCGAGGGTCCCGCGGCAGCCCCGGGCCGGGGAGCGTGCCGGGGCCGCCCCCGGCACGCAGAGCACCGAGGCCACGGCACCCGCCGCCACCGGCCGCTGACCCCCGGCCGCTCAGCCCCGGCCCGTCGAACCAGCCCGTCGAACCAGCCCGTCGTCGCGCCGCAGTAGGAGGGACCACCCACCGTGAGGATCCGCAACGCCGGCCGGACCAGGCGCTTCGCCCTCGGCAGCACGGTCGCCCTGACCGTGGCCGGGATGAACGCGCCGGCCGTCCTCGGCTTCGCCCACGAGCAGTACCACCAGTACGTGATCAACCGCCCGGCCTACAAGGCCGAGTACGGCCACTGGCAGACCGTCGTCCTCCCGGCCGAGTTCCGGATCAACGCCGTCCACGCCAGCCTGCTGCGCACCGGCAAGGTGCTGATCATCGCCGGCTCCGGGAACAGCCGGCGCAGCTTCGACGCGGGCTCCTTCAAGAGCCTGCTCTGGGACCCCGCCGCCAACACCTACCGGCGGATCCCGACCCCGGCGGACATGTTCTGCGGCGGCCACACCGCGCTGCCCGACGGCCGGCTGCTGGTGGCCGGCGGCACCCTGCGCTACGAGGCGCTGGACGGCGCCGTGAAGAAGGCGGCCGGCACCATGCGGGTGCGCAACGAGAACCCGGACGCGGCCCGCACCTTCCCCAAGGGCACGGTGTTCACCGGTCCCGGCGGCCACACCTACCTGTCCACCGCCGAGGTGACCGTCCCGGCCGCGACGAAGACCGGCGCCGGCGACCGGACGGTGGTGAAGGCCGGCGAGCAGCACGTGTTCGTGGAGGCGGTGGCGGCGGGCACCGGGTCCGTCGAGGACTCCCCCGCCCAGTACGCGATCAAGGGCCTGGACGGCGCCGACGCCCGCAACCTCTACGGCATGGCCGACCGGCTGACGCTGGAGAAGCAGGACTTCCAGGGCATCCGCTCCGCCTTCGAGTTCAACCCGGACACCGAGCTGTACGAGCAGGTCACCGACATGGCGTACGCCCGCTGGTACCCGACGCTCACCGGGCTGGGCGACGGGCGGGTGGTCACCGTCTCCGGGCTGGACGACACCGGGCAGATCCTCGGCGGCAACGACAACGAGATCTACGACCCGGCCCGCAAGACCTGGTCGAAGGCGCCCGACCGCTACTTCCCGACCTACCCGTCGATCTTCCTGACCGCCTCCGGCAAGCTCTTCTACTCCGGCTCCAACGCGGGCTACGGCCCGGCGGACCAGGGCCGCGACCCGGGGCTCTGGGACCTGCGGGACAACAGCTTCCAGCCCGTCCCGGGGCTGCGCGACCCCGCGCTCACCGAGACCTCGTCCTCCGTCCTGCTGCCGCCCGCCCAGGCGCAGAAGGTGATGGTGCTCGGCGGCGGGGGCGTCGGCGAGTCACCGCTCTCCACCGCGCGCACCGACATCGCCGACCTCTCCGCCCCGAAGCCCGCCTTCACCCCCGGGCCGGACCTGCCCGCCGGCGGCACCCGCTACCTCAACAGCGTGATCCTGCCGAACGACACCGTGTTCACCACCGGCGGCTCCCGCGACTACCGCGGCAAGCACCGCAGCGACCTGCTCAAGTCGCAGGTCTACCACCCGGACACCAACACCTTCAGCGCCGCGGCCGAGCCGACCGTCGGACGCGACTACCACTCGGAGGCGCTGCTGCTGCCCGACGGCCGGGTGGTGGTCCTCGGCTCCGACCCGCTCTTCGCGGACAGGGCCGACACCGAACCGGGCACCTTCGAGCAGCGGATCGAGATCTACACCCCGCCGTACCTGTTCCACGGCGCGCGGCCGCGGGTGACCGACGCCCCGGCCGGCGCGAAGCTCGGCACCACGCTCACGGTGGGCACCCCGGACCCGGCGGGCATCGCCACCGCCAAGCTGGTCCGGCCGAGTTCGGTCACCCACGCCACCGACGTGGAGCAGCGCTCGGTGGCCCTGGACGTCGGCACGCGCTCGGCCGGCGGGGTCGCCCTCACCCTGCCCGGCAACCCCGATCTGCTGCCGCCCGGCTGGTACATGCTGTTCGTGACGGACCGGGCCGGCACCCCCTCGGTCGCGCGCTGGATCCAGGTGACCGCCTGATCCCAGGGCGCCCCGAACGGCCGTCGCGCCCGAACACCCGGCGTTCGGCACGCCCGGCTACGCGCCCCCGCGCGCCAGCCCCAGGGCGTACGGCAGCCAGAACTCGCCCGCCCGGGGCTCGCCGCGGCCGCACTCGCCGTCCGACTCACCCGGGTTCTTGATCCACAGGTACGCGTCCACCCCGGGCCGGCCGGTGGCGGCGGTGGGCGGCTCGCCCAGCGCGCGGCCGGGCGGGTTGCACCAGGCCTCGCTGCTCAGCGGGCCGTTGCCGTTGCGGCTGGTGTCGATGACGAAGTGCTTCCCGCCCAGCGCGGCGGAGAGTTCGGCGCCGTACGCCGCGTCGCGGTCGGTGCTGTAGAAGTTGGAGACGTTCACGGCGAAGCCGTCCGCCACGGCGACGCCGGACTTGCCCAGCGCCCCGGCCATCGCCGACGGGTCCTGGGCCCAGCCGGGGTTCCCCGCGTCCAGGTAGACCCGGACCTGCGGACGCTTCTTCAACTCCTGGACGGCGAAGGCCAGCAGGCCGTACCGCTCGGCGGCGGTCTCGCCCTTGACCCCGCAGCCGTCCAGGGTGTGCGCGACGGCGTCCGGCTCCAGCACCACCCAGGCCTTGCGGTCGCCGATCGCCTCGGCGACGCCGGTGATCCAGGAGCGGTAGGCGGCGGCGTCGGCCGCGCCGCCGGCCGAGTACTGGCCGCAATCCCGGTGCGGGATGTTGTACGCGACGAAGACCGGGGTGCGGTCCACCTCGGCGGCCAGACGGCTCAACTGCTCGACGCTGCCCCGGGCGGCCTGGTCGACGAGCCACTGCGAGGAGGGCTGGGAGGCGATCCCGGCGAGGGTGTCGGCCTCGGCCGTCCGGCCCTGACCGCGCAGCGCGGCCAACTGCCGGGCCGCGGACGTCCGGTCGGACACGTAGAACGTCTGACCCGGCAGCTGGACGGGCCCGGCGCCGGCGGCGCCGCCGCTCGCCGTGGTGGAACCGGTGGGCGCGGGCGCCGCGGCGGACCCTGTGCCCGCACTCCCCGGCGGGTCGGCCGAACTCCCGCCGCCGCAGCCCGCCACCCCTGCCGTCAGCCCCAGCAGCGCCGCCCCCACGGCCAGCCGGAACCCCGCCCCTCGCCATACCCGGCGCACGTACCGCCCCTCCCAGACCCGGTCCGGCGACCAGGTCGGCACCCAGCTTCGCACACCGGGTACCGGCCTCCGGCCGACGCCGGTGAACGGCCGGTGACGGCGGGCCGGCGCGACGCCCGGCCCGCCGTGCGGTCAGTCCTGCTTCAGGTTCGGCACCTGCCAGTCGATCGGGTCGACGCCGAAGCCGGCCAGCGCCTCGTTGATCTGCGAGAAGGGGCGGCTGCCGAAGAACAGCTTGGCGGAGAGCGGCGACGGGTGGGCGCCCTGGACCACGACGTGCTTGGTGGTGTCGATCAGCGGCAGCTTCTTCTTGGCGTAGTTGCCCCAGAGCACGAAGACCACCGGCTCGTCGCGCGCGCTCACCGCCTTGATCACCGCGTCGGTGAACTTCTCCCAGCCCTTGGCCTTGTGCGAGTTGGCCTCGTGCGCGCGCACCGTGAGCACCGCGTTGAGCAGCAGGACGCCCTGCTCGGCCCAGTGCATCAGGTAGCCGTTGTCCGGGGCGGGGATGCCCAGGTCGGCGTTCAGCTCCTTGAAGATGTTGCGCAGCGACGGGGGCGTCCGGGTGCCCGGGAGCACCGAGAAGCTCATGCCGTGCGCCTGGCCGTCGTCGTGGTACGGGTCCTGGCCGAGGACGAGCACCCGGACCTTCTCGTAGGGCGTGGCCTCCAGCGCCGAGAACTCCTGCCCGCTCGGCGGGAAGACCTGGTGCTCCGCGCGCTCCGCCGCCACGAAGGCCGCCAGCGCGGCGAAGTACGGCTGCTCCGCCTCGGCGCCCAGCACCTCGCGCCAGGACTCCGGCAGCTCCAGCCCGCCGACCGCCCCTGCTTCGGCCCCGCCTGCTTCGACCCCGGCTGCCTCGACCACGCCTGCCTCGACCGTGTCCGTCACGACATCAACCTCCCACCGGACGGCCGCTCACCGCCGCACCGCCCCGACCTCCGGCGTACCGCGCCGCTTGCGCCGCCCGCCCTCTTCCACACCGAACGCTACACAGCTCCACCGACAACTCACTCCGCCGCGGCGCCCGCACCCACCGGCTCGACACCGGGCGGCCCGTCACCGACCGCGGGGACGGCGGCGGCGGCCCGCGCCACCCGGACGTGCTCGACCACGTTCAGCGCCACCACCAGCACCGCCAGCACCACCAGGACGACGAGCGCCGGCAGCCGCACCATCGCCGGCACCAGGGCGAACACCACCGCCGCCGCCACGATCCGGGTGGTCGACACCGCGCGGAACATCATCCACCGGGTGTAGCCGAAGGTCAGCAGGTACAGCCCGCAGCCCCCGTACAGCAGCGCCACCGAGCCCGCCCCGAGGGCCCGCCGCGGGTCGGCCACCGTCTCGCCGAAGCCGACCGCGACCGCGATCACCCCGGCCACCAGCGCGAGGTGGCCGTACTGGAACACCCGGCGGATGACGTCCCGGCGGGAGTCCGCGACGGTCACGGCATGCCGCATGGCGTCCGCCGCGTAGACGAAGTACTGCCACCAGAGCCCGGCGGAGATGGTGAACGCCGCCGCCACCGCGGCCAGTTCGGCCGCGTCGAGGCGGACGGCGGCGGCCGTGGCGCCGATCCCGACGATCGACTCGCCGAGCGCCACCAGCAGGAACAGCGCGAACCGCTCCGGCATGTGCTGCGGGTGGTACGCCACCTTGGCCAGCCGGTTGCGGAACAGCACCGGGCCGGACAGGTCGCAGAGCGCGCCCAGCGTCCAGAGCACCAGCCGCGGCCCCTCCGGGAGCAGCCCGCCCACGAACAGCAGCGGCCCGCTGACCAGCACGCCCACCCCGTACGGTCCGCGCCAGACGCCCGGGACGCGGATCAGCAGCACCAGCAGCAGCACCCGGGCCGCCCAGTAGCCGGCGCCGAGCAGCACGCCCCGGCCCTCGTAGGCGCCGGGCACGGCCAGCGCCATGAAGAGGCCGGCCAGGCCGACGGCGAGGATCCCGAGGCGGTCCCTCGGGGTGTCCACGTCGCGGATGTTGGCCTGCACAGTGGTGCCCACCCAGCACCAGTACACCGGGACGAACACCACCAGCGCCCGCGCGACGCCGCCCCAGTCGTGGTGGTGGTGCAGCAGGCCGGAGACCTGCGTGACCGCGAAGACGAAGACCAGGTCGAAGTAGAGCTCCGCCCAGGTCACCCGCTTCTCGTCGATGGACTCCCCCGCCGTACTCATCCCGCCCCCTCCTCCGCATACGCAACAGGCGCACGCAAACGGACGGGCCCCGCCCGGCCATCGGCCGGGCGGGGCCCGCGTCATCAGAGCAGAGGCTAGACCAGGTCGACCAGGTCCGCGATCGACTGGACGACCCGGGTCGGCCGGTACGGGAACCGCTCCACGTCGGCGGCGGCGGTGAGGCCGGTGAGCACCAGGATGGTCTCCATGCCGGCCTCCATGCCCGCCACGATGTCGGTGTCCATCCGGTCGCCGATCATCACGGCGGTCTCCGAGTGGGCTCCGGCGCTGTTCAGCGCCTCGCGCATCATCAGCGGGTTGGGCTTGCCGACGAAGTAGGGCTCGACGCCCGTCGCCTTGGTGATCAGCGCCGCGACCGAGCCGGTGGCCGGCAGCACGCCCTCGGTGGACGGGCCGGTCTCGTCGGGGTTGGTGCAGATGAAGCGGGCACCCTGGTTGATCAGGCGGATCGCCTTGGTGAGCGCCTCGAAGCTGTAGGTGCGGGTCTCGCCGAGGACGACGTAGTCCGGGTTGTTGTCGGTCAGCACGTAGCCCGCCTGGTACAGCGCGGTGGTCAGGCCGGCCTCGCCGATCACGTAGGCGGTGCCGCCGGGGCGCTGGCCCTTGAGGAACTTCGCGGTGGCCAGGGCGGAGGTCCAGATGCACTCCTCCGGCACCTCCAGGCCCATGCCGGCCAGGCGCGCGCTGAGGTCGCGCGGGGTGTAGATCGAGTTGTTGGTGAGCACCAGGAAGGGCTTGCCGGACTCCCGCAGCCGGCGCAGGAACTCCTCCGCGCCGGGGATCGGCGTGCCCTCGTGGATGAGGACCCCGTCCATGTCGGTCAGCCAGGACTCGATGGGCTTGCGCTCTGCCACGTGCGTGTCTCCCGAAGTTGCAACGTCTTGCGATGGTCGTACCAAATCTGCGGCGCACCGCCGTCACCGTTGCGCCTCCCACCGGCCGGACCCACCTCGGGACACCGGACCGCCGGGGGTACTGCTGGCTGCCCCAACGGGGCACAGCCTAATCCGCACACCAGCCCGACGGCAGTACGTCCCGCCCACCGGAACGCCCAGGTCCGGACGACCGCGCCGGAGCCCGCCCCGGGACCCGCACCGGGCCCCGGGCCGGGACCGGCTCCGGACGGGCTCCGGTACCGTCCTGCGGATCTCCCGCCTCAACGGCTCCTTAAGCCGCCCCTAACCTCTCTGAGCGCCCCTCAGCAGGCCCCCGCCGCCCGGCTAGCGTGAACCGCACCACCCTCACCCCGCTCCCGCGAAGGAGTCCCCTCACCATGCCCGTGCGCCACCGCCTCCCCGCCGCCGTCCTCACCCTCGCCGCCGCCGGCCTCACCGTCGGGGTCGGTGGCGGATCCGCCGCCGCGCACGGCTCGATGCAGAATCCGCTCAGCCGGATCGAGGGCTGCTACCTGGAGGGCGCCGAGCACCCGAAGTCGGCGGCCTGCCGGGCCGCCGTGGCCGCCGGGGGCACGGCCGCCCTCTACGACTGGATGAGCCTGCGGATCGGGGACGCCACCGGGCGCCACCGCGAGCTGATCCCGGACGGCCGGCTGTGCAGCGCGGGCTCGGACCTGTACAAGGGCCTCGACCTGCCGCGCGCCGACTGGCCGGCCACCAACCTCACGGCCGGGTCGGACTTCACCTTCCGCTACCGCGCCACCGCGCCGCACCGGGGCACCTTCCAGCTCTTCGTCACCAACGCCGGCTACTCCCCGACCAAGCCGCTGACCTGGGCGGACCTGGAGCCCCAGCCGTTCCTCACGGTCACCGACCCGCAGCTGACGGACGGTTCCTACGTGCTGCCCGGCAAGGTCCCGGCGGGGAAGACCGGGCGCCAGCTGATCTACGCGATCTGGCAGCGCTCGGACAGCCCGGAGGCGTTCTACTCCTGTTCGGACGTGGTCTTCGACGGCAGCGGCACCGCACCGACGACGACACCCGCGACGCCGCCCGCCCCCGCTCCGGGCGGCACCGCCCCGGCTCCGTCGTCCGGGCACCCCGCCGGGCACGACCACACCACCGCTCCGGCCACGCCGACCGCCGCCCCGACGGCCGCGGCCACCACCCCCGCCGCCTCCGCCACCACGCCGCCGCCCACGGCCGGCCCCGCCGCGGTGGCCGGCCCCGGTTCCACCACGCAGGCTCCCGCGCAGGCTCCTGCGCAGGCCGCCGCGCCCGCCCCGGTGCCGGCCACCGATCACGAGCGGCTCGCCCAGACCGGCTCCGACCGCTCCCTCGGCGTCCTGGCCTCGATCGGCTCGGCCTTCCTCCTGGCCGGCGCCGTCGTCGCCGTCATCCACCGTCAGCGCCGCCGCACCCCGGGCGCCCACGCCCGCTGACCCGCCCGCCGGCCCCGGCCACCCCGGACCGCCCGCTGACCCCGACCACCCCGGACCGACCCGCCCCCGGACCGCCGGGACGCCCGCCGCCCCACCGGCGGGCGTCCCGGTCGAACCACCCCGGCCGCCTCACCGTCCGTCACACCGAGGGCACCGAAACCGGGGCCAATCGGATACCTCGTGCTGGCGCACCGTGATTGAGTAAGGCGCATGAGCCCCTCCTCACGCCCTTCCCGCGACCACGACGGCCCCTTCCGTGTCGGCCTGATCGGCTACGGTCTGGCCGGATCCGCCTTCCACGCCCCGGTGATCGCCAGCACCCCCGGCCTCCGGCTGGACGCGGTGGTCACCGCCAACCCCGACCGCCGCGCCCAGCTGCGCACGGACCACCCCGGCGCCCGTGCCGTGGACACCCCGGAGCAGCTGCTGGCCGACCGGGACGCGCTCGACCTGATCGTGATCGCCTCGCCCAACCGCACCCACGTCCCGCTCGCCCGGGCCGCGCTGCGCGCCGGGCTGGCCACCGTGGTCGACAAGCCGCTGGCCGCCACCGCCGCCGACGCGCGGGAGCTCTGCACGCTGGCGCGGTCGCAGGGCGTCCTGCTCTCCGTCTTCCAGAACCGGCGCTGGGACGGCGACTTCCTCACCGCCGCCCGGCTGGTCCGCGAGGGCGCGCTGGGCCGGGTGCACCGCTTCGAGTCCAGGTTCGAGCGGTTCCGCCCCAAGCCCAAGGCGGGCTGGCGCGAGCTGGCCGACCCGGCCGAGGGCGGCGGCACGCTGTACGACCTGGGCAGCCACCTGGTCGACCAGGCGCTCACCCTGTTCGGCCCGGTCGAGACGGTCTACGCCGAGATCGACACCCGACGGGACGGCGCGGTGGTCGACGACGACGCCTTCCTCGCCCTCACCCACGCCTGCGGCACCCGCTCCCACCTGTGGACCAGCGCCATCACCCCGCTCGTCGGGCCCCGGCTGCGGGTGCTCGGCGACACCGCCGGATACGTGAAGTTCGGCATGGACCCGCAGGAGGAGGACCTCCGCGCCGGTCAGCGCCCGGACGGCACCGGCCGCGCCGGGGCGCCGTGGGGCGCCGACCAGCCCTCCCGGTACGGCACCGTCGGCACCGACGAGGACGCGACCACCGTCCCGACCGACCTGGGCGACTACCCCGCCTTCTACGCGGGCGTCGCCGCCGCCCTGGCCGACCCGGGCACTCCGCCGCCGGTCGACCCGCTCGACGCCGTGGCCACCCTGACCGTCCTGGAGGCCGCCCGCACCTCGGCCGCCACCGGCACGACCGTCCGGCTCGGCTGACCCCTTCCGGGGGCGCGGCGCGGCCGGTCGGACCCGGTCGGCCCCGGCTGGAGTCGGCCGGACCGAGTCGGATCCGGTCAGATCCCGATGACCTCGACGGCCGCGCCGAGGCCCCGGAAGTCCGCCACGTTGCGCGTGTACAGCGGCAGCCCGTGCGCGGAGGCGACGGCCGCGATCATCAGGTCGATCCGGCGCGGACGCGGCTGGCGCCCGGCGGCGATGGTCAGCGTGACCAGCGTCCCGTACCGGGCGGCGGCGGCCGCGTCGAAGGGCAGCGGGTCGAAGTCGGCCATCGCCGCGCCCAGCACCTCCAGCCGCGACGCCCGGCTGACCGCGTCCCGGGCCATCGAGACGCCCTGCTGGAGCTCGGCGAAGGTGATCGCGGTCAGCTCCGGCACGGCCGGCAGCTCGGCCGGGTTGAGCAGCGCCAGGTCGATGTAGACGCAGGTGTCCAGCACCCCGGCCGGTCGGCGCCGGGGCGCCCTGCGCCGCTCAGCCACGCCGCCGCTCGAAGGGGTCGTCGCCGTCGTCCCCCACCAGCTCCTCGGGGCCGAAGTACTCCTCGGCCTCCTTGCGCATCTGCTGGTAGTCCACCCGCGGCAGCTTCACGTGCCGCGCCACCAGTTCCTCGGCCGTGAGCCGCCGCCGCTCCGCGACCGGCCGCAGCTCCGCGACCTCGACCCCGTTCCTGGTGATGTGGAAGGTCTCGCCCGCCTCCACCGCGTCCATCACCGCGGCGGAGTTGTTCCGGAACTCCCGCTGGGTAATCGTCTTCATCCTTCCAAGGTAGCCCCGGGTAGCACCGCTGGCTACGGTGCGCGGGAGCGCCGGGGCCGCCCGCCGTGAGCGCGCGCTCCCCCGGGAGCGCCGGGCGTCGTACCATCGTCGACAACGCCCGGACTCGGTGCCGCCGAGCACGGCGCGTCCGTCGGCACACCGGTCGGTTCATCAGCCGGTACGCCCGGCACTCGGTGCCCGGCACTCGGCACTCGGCACTCGGCACTCGGCACTCGGCAGGAGAGGAGCTCACCGTGGGATTCGTCGCGATGCTGCTCGGCCTGCTCCGGGTGCTGACCGGGGAGGCGCTCACCGACGGTGGGACGCTGACCTCGGTGGCCGCCGCCGCGGCCGTGGTGCTGCTGGCCGGCGCCGTCGCGGGCACGCTGGCCGCGGCCCGGTTGCTGGGCGCGCGGGCGCCGGCCGCCGTCCGGGACGGGACGCTGCGGCGCCGGGCGCTCCGGACGGCCTTCCTCCCGCAGCGCGATCCCGACGCCCGGGGCAGGCGACGCCCCAGGGCCCCGGGCGCGGCCCCGGCGGCCGCGTAACCACCCCTTTCTCCACCGCCGTCCACGCGGCCGCCCTCCGCCGATCACTCATGTCCTGAGACGCTGAGACCCCGGAGGGCTCGCTCCACCATGTCCGTTTTCGCAGTGCTCGACCCGGCCGTCGGCCTGGCCCACGACGTCGTCGCCTCCCTCGCCCAGCTGGTGCCCACCGCGCTGGCGATCGTCCTGTTCACCGTCTGCGTCCGGCTCGCCCTGCACCCGCTGGCGCGGGCGGCCGCGCGCGGCGAGAAGTCGCGGGCCCGGCTCGCGCCGAAGGTCGCCGAGCTGAACCGCAAGCACAAGGGCAAGCCGGAGAAGCTCCAGGCCGCGCTCGCCGAGCTGTACCGGGAGGAGAAGGCCTCGCCGTTCGCCGGGTGCCTGCCGATGCTGATCCAGATCCCGTTCTTCTCGGTGATGTACCGGCTGTTCACCACCCCGAACGACCTGCTCGGCCACACCCTCTTCGGCGTCCCGCTCGGCCTGCACGCGGGCAGCGCGCAGAGCGCCGCGCAGTGGGTGGTGTTCGGCGCGCTGTACGCCGGGCTGGCCGCCGTGGGGTACGTCAACTTCCGCCGGGCCCGCCGTGCGCAGGCGGCCGCTCCGAAGCAGCCGGCACAGCCGGGACAGCCCGGGCAGGCCGGACTGATGGCGGTCATGCCGTACCTGTCGTTCGGCACCGTGCTGTTCGCGGCGCTGGTGCCGCTGGCCGCCGCGCTCTACCTGCTGACCACGTCCGCCTGGTCGGCCGCCGAACGCGGCTGGCTGCACCGGGGCGGGACCGCGCCGGTGCCGGCGGTGGCGCTGATCTGACCGGCGCGCGGCGCACGGTCCGGCGGCGGGTGGGGCCCCCGCCGCCGGGGCGGCTCAGGCGCGCAGCAGGTTGCCGATCACCGCGCGGGCGATCGTCGCCGGGTCCTCCCCGGCGCGGTCGGGCAGGCTCCCGCTGTTCCACAGCTGGGCGAAGCCGTGGACGATCGACCAGGCCGCCAGTTTGAGCTCGCGCTCCCGCGCGTGCTGCGGGGCGGACGCCGCGAGCGCGGCGGCGAGGGCCTCGTCGGCGCGGGCCCGGGCGGCGGACAGGTGCGGGTCGTCCGGGTGGTAGAGGCCGGGCTCGAACATGACCGTGAAGTGGGCGCGGTGCCCGACGGCGAACCGGACGTAGGCGATCCCCGCCCCGGCCAGGTCCGGCCCGGCAGCGCGTACCGCGTCGGCGAGGAGCTCGTACCCCTGGGCGGCGAGTGCGGTGAGCAGTCCCGCCTTGTCGCCGAAGTGGTGGGCGGGGGCGGCGTGGGAGACGCCGGCCCGGCGGGCCAGCTCGCGCAGGCTCAGCGCGGCGGGCCCGCTCTGTTCGATGGCCGCGGCGGCGGCGGCGAGCAGGGCATTCCTCAGGTCACCGTGGTGATAGGGCTGAGCAGACATGCCCCGATCATAACTTTCCATTGACAAGATGGCGCGGCCGCACCTAACTTGATGGTGTCAAGATGCCCTGCACGCAGGGCACCACCCGCACCTTCGGAGGCCGAGATGGCACCCCTGATCGCTCTTGTCGCCGGATTCCTGGCCGCCCGCCTGGCCGGACTGGCGGGTGTGGACGTGCTCGACGGCTGGCACCCCGCCCTGCGGGTCGGACTGGCCGCGATGTTCCTGCTCACCGCGTCCGCGCACTTCCTCCCGCGCCTGCGGAGCGGACTCGTCGCCATGGTCCCGCCGGACCTGCCCCGGCCGGAGCTGCTGATCACGCTGACCGGCCTGCTGGAGCTGGCCGGCGCCGTCCTGATCCTCGTCCCGGCGACGACCAGGTTGGCGTCCGCGGGTCTGATCCTCATGATGATCGCGATGTTCCCGGCGAACGTCTCGGCCGCCCGCCGCCGACTCCCCGGCGTCACCCCGATCGGCCCCCGCACCGCTCTCCAGGTGCTGTTCGTCGCGGCCGCCGCACTGACCTTCGCGGGCTGATCCCGTGCCCTCGCGCCTCCGCGCCGGCCCGGCGGCGCCACTTGGAGACCCGCCCCGGACCGTGGCCACGGCAGGCCGTAGCCTTTGATCGTTTCTGAGTCCGGCCGGACAAGGTGGAGGAATTCGTGAAGGTCGCAGCCCCGACGTTGGCCGAGATGCGGGAGGTCTGCCAGCCGCAGGCCAAGATGCAGAGCCGCAACGGTGAGCACTGGGCGGGCCGCCTCTACATGCGCCGGATCTCGCTGCGGACGACGCGGCGGCTGGTGCGGACGTCCGTCTCGCCGAACACCCTGACCTGGGTGATGGTGGTCTGCGGCGTCGGCGCCGGGGCCGCCCTGGTGATCCCCGGGCTGACGGGCGCGATCCTGGCCGCCCTGCTGTTCCAGGGGTTCCTGCTGTTCGACTGCGTCGACGGCGAGGTGGCCCGCTGGAAGCGGCAGTTCAGCACGGCGGGCGTGTACGTCGACCGGCTCGGCGCCTACCTGGCCGATGCCGCGCTGATGATCGGTGCGGGCATCCGGGCCGCCCGGGGTGGGTCCGACCTGTGGATCTCGGTCGGCCTGGCGACGGCGCTGGGCGTCGTCCTGCTGAAGGCCTCCACCGACCTGGTCGACGTGGCCCGGGCCCGCAGCGGGCTGGCGCCCGCCGACGAGGAGTCGACCCAGCCGCGCTCGCAGGGCATCGCCACCGCGCGACGGTTCGCCTCCATCTTCAAGATCCACCGGGTGACCAACGGCATCGAGGCCTCGCTGGTGCTGCTGGCCACGGCGGTGGCGGACGCGGCGGTCGGCGACCTCGGGCCGACCCGGATCGCGCTGGCCGCGATCGCGGTGATCACCTGGGGGATGGTCGTCGCCCACCTGGCGTCGATCCTCTCCTCGTCGCGCCTGCGCTGACCGGCCACCGGACCGTCCCGGCGCGGTCGGCGGCGTCGCGGCGCAGGGCGTCGCTCCTCGCCTGGCAGACCGCGCCGACGACGGCGGACAGGACGATCAGGCTCAGGAGTCCGAGCACGGCGGACTCGTCGAGATGGCGCCGAGGGGCCTGCCGCAGCGCCAGCCCAGCCGCCAGGCGAGGCCGTGCATGAGGTCCTCGGCCTGCCGGGTGGTGAGACGGAAGACGAGTTGCTCGTCGGGATCCGCACCGACGGGGTCGTCGACGGCCAGCCGGAGCTGGACGGCGGCGTCCGGGGAGGGTTCGACGGCGAGGTAGGGGACGGTGGTGGTGGCGGCCTCGTGAGGCCGCGGGGGAACGGGCAGGTGGACGACGTTCACGCGACGGCGTCCAGCTCGAACCAGACGGCCTTGCCGCGCTTGCAGGGCTCGGCGCCCCACCGGTGGGTGAGGCCCTCGATGAGCTGGAGGCCGCGCCCGCACTCGGCGAGGTCGGAGGGGTGGCGCTGCTCAGGCAGCTCGCAGCTGTCGTCGTTCACGGAGACCCGCAGCGTGGTGTCGTTGATGAACACCAGGACGACTGGCGAGGACGTCCGGCCGTGCCGCCAGGCGTTCACGATGAGTTCGGCGAGCGCGAGTTCGGCGTCGGCGATGACCTCGGGGTGCCAGCCGCTCCGCGCCATGGCGCTGCGGAGGCCCTCGCGGGCGAGGGTGAGGGAAGGGGAGTTGCGATTACACACGGGGAATCTCCCTGCGGTGTAGGGGGGGCACACCGGTGAGGGTGTCGCCGTGAGCAAGTCCGCAGCGGCGCTGGAAGGACCACATACGGATGCTCTTCGGTGCCCGGGCAGCAGGTACCAACTGCCCTAGGGGTTGGCGTTACTGACAACCCGTTCGGTGAGCGGTGCATCACAGACTGTAGGGCATGCGAGGGACATGTACCACCCGGTCTAGTACATGTCCCTCTCTGCAACTGGACTCCCAGCACGGTCGCGATGGATGCTTGACCCCATGTCATCTCCCCCGACTGCACGACGGCAGCGCATCGGTTCCGAACTACGCAAGATGCGCGACGCTGCGGGTGTCACGACTGCTGAGGCCGCCGCAGTCCTCGGCCTGGCCCGCACGAAGGTCACGCTCATCGAGCAGGGGAGCTACACAGTGACTCCCGAGCGAGTGATCGCCCTTGCCGACAGATACAAGGAATCCGATTCCGAGTACGTCAACGCTCTCGCCGAGATGGCAGGTGAGCGAGCCAAGGGCTGGTGGGAAGAGTATCGGGAATCCGTACCGGCAGGGTTTCTGGAAATCGCCGAGTTCGAGTTCCATGCCAAGGGCATGCACTCATACCAGATCTGCCATCCACCCGGCCCCATGCAAACCGAACGCTACAGCAGGGCTGTCTTCGTGGAGGCTCAGCCGCCACTTACGCCTCGAATCATCGAGACTCGCGTCGAGCATCGCATGAAGCGATCCAAGATTCTCATGACGGGCGGCGCCGAGCCATACACGGCACTGGTTCACGAAGCGGCTCTTCGCATGCGCTTCGGGGGTCGCGAGGTCACTCGCGAGCAGCTGGACTGGATGCTTGAACTCTCACATCTTCCCCATGTGACTTTGCGCGTTGTGCCCTTCGAATCAGGAGGATTCGTAGGATCCGGCCAGGCGATCATCTATGCAAATGGTCCAGTGCCACGCCTTGATACGGTCCAGTACGACTCCGTGGATGGGCCGATCTACCTCCACTCAACGGAGTACTTGGACAAGTACAGCGCGATCATAGCGAAGATGACCGATAGGTCTCTTTCCGCTGATGATTCACGCGACCTGATCTCAACCATCAAGAGGGAGATTTAGGCCAATGGAGAACCTTTCTTGGATGCGCCCTGCCGCGTGCGCCAACTCCAACAACTGCCCCGAGGTGGCCATCACCGCCGACACCGTCTACCTCCGCAGCAGCCTCCAGCCCTCCTCCGTCGCCCAACTCACCACCGACGAGTGGCGTGACCTCCTCGCCGGGATCCGCAACGGCGAGTTCGACGTCTGACACCCGGGCCCGCCCGGGCCTCACCCCCTCTCCACCGGGGCCCGGGGCCCGGGGCGTAGTGTGCGAACGGTGATCGAACTGAGCTTCCGGGGGAAAGACCGGTATCGCCCGTCCTGGCTTCACCTCGGCGTCCTCTGCCTGGTGTTGGCCGTGGAGGGAGTGTTCGCCGCCTACCGTCTCGGCCCGGCGGGCTTCGGCTGGGTGCTCGGCGGGACCCTGGTGCTGGTCGGCCTCGCCACCTTCGTCGTGCTCCGGTCCTGGACCACCGTCGACGCCTCCGGCATCACCATCTGCTGGGGCCTCGGGCGCGGCCGCACCTATCCCTGGCACGAGATCCGCTGGATCGACATCCGCGAGACCGACAACCAGTACGGGTACTCGCTCGTGCCCCGGATCTACCTCACGAACGGCCGGCGCCGCTCACTGCCCGGGCTCCAGCACAGCGACATCTACCCCTCCCCCGACTTCCAGGTGGACTTCCAGCGCATCCTCAACTGGTGGGAGCTGAGCACGGATCCGAGCATCCGTGTCCAGCCGTCGAAGCAACTCCGCGACCGGGTGGGCCCCATGGCGGTCGGGATGATCGCCGGCCTCCTCATCGCGGTCGTCGTCGGACTCGTCTTCGTCCTGAAGAACTGACCCGGCTCCGAACCGAATCCGACCCGAAAGGACACCCTGCATGACCAGCCCGCAGGACGTGGTCGAGCAGCAGCTCACCGCCTACAACGGTCACGACATCGACGCCTTCGTCGCCACCTACGCCGAGGACGTCCTCGTTCTGCGGCGGGACGGCAGCCGACTGGAGGGCCGCCAGGCACTGCGCGACACCTACACCCGGCAGTTCGCCGCAGGCCGCTGCCGGGCGGAGATCGTGGGACGGCTCACCGAGGGCGACTGGGTGGTCGACCACGAAGTCGCCCACGGCCTGTCCGACGAACCGGTCCGCGTCCTGGTGGCCTACCGGGTCCGCGAAGGCCTCATCGACCGCGTCGAGTTCCTCGGCTGAGCCCGCGCACCCTGCTCGCCCCACCCTGCTCGCCGCACCCTGCTCGCCCCGCCCTGCTCGACCGCCCTCACCCGTCACCCCGCCGACAACAGGGCGGTGAGCACCTCCTCCGGATCAGGGCCGTGCACCGTCAGCGCCTCCGCGCGGACGGCGGCGAGGTCCAGGGCATCCAGCACGGCCTTCACCGTGACGATCGAGTTGTCGCCGGGTATGGACAGCGCCAGCGCCTCCTCGTCCGGCGCCGCGTAGTCGAAGAGCGCTGCGGCCGCCCGGAGTTCGGCCCGGCCGGCGAAGCTCAGCCGCAGGTGACTGCCCGGGACGAACCGCTTCAGCTCGGCCGCCGTGCCCTCGGCCACGATCCGGCCACCGTTGAGCACGGCCGTCCGGTCGGCGACCCGGTCCGCCTCCTCCAGGTGCCGCGTGGTGAGCAGGACGGTGAGGCCGTGGTCGGTGGCGAGGCCCCGGACCGACTCCCCCAGCGCCTGCCGGCCGGCCGCGTCGAGGCCGGCGGTCGGCTCGTCGAGCAGGACGACCCGAGGCTCCCCGACCAGCGCCATCGCCAGATCCAGCGTGCGCAGCACGCCGACCGGGAGACCGGCGGCCGCTCCGTTCGCCACCTCGCTCAGCTCGAAGCGCCGCAGCAGCTCCGCGACCCTCCTGCGCCCCTCCCGACGACCCAGGTGGTGAAGGTCCGCCATCAGGAGCAGGTTCTCCTCGGCGGTGAGCAGCTTGTCCACCGCCGAGACCTGGCCGACGACACCGATCGCCCGCCGGACCTCACCCGCGCCCCGAACTCCGCCCACGCCCCGGACCGCACCCGCACCCGCACCCCGAACTCCGCCCACGCCCCGGACCGCACCCGCACCCGCGCCCCGAGCCCTGCCCCCTCGCAGGGCCCTGCCCGCTTGCGGGACCCGGCCCGCCCGCTGCACCAGCTCGTGCCCGGCCACCCGCACCACCCCGCCGTCGGCCGGGACGAGCGTGGAGAGGATCCGCACGACGGTGCTCTTCCCGGCTGCCCTCGCCCCGAGGAGTGCGAACACCGTGCCCTCGGGGACCGTCAGGTCGATGCCGTCCAACACCACTCTCCCCCCGTAGGACTTGGTCAGTCCGGCCACGGAGACCGCCGCCGTGATCGGGGCGGCGGGGACCGGCCTCAGGGTCATGGCTCACGCCTCCTTCGCTACCGGGTACGCCGGGCCGTGACCGGGTGGTCAGGAGCGCCGGATCACGATGTCACCGAGCTGCGTCCGCCCCCGGATCTCGACCCGCTCCGTCGCCTCGCCGGGGCCCGCCGCGGCGCCGAGCGAGTTGCGGAGGCTACCGAGCTTGGTGTGGACGTCGAGCCAGGCGGCCGTGCCCTCGCGGATGCCGACCTCCAGCTCGCCGATGGCGCTCTGCAGGACGACCCGCCCGCGGACCACCTCACCGATCCGGATGGCGCCCTGGGCCGTCTTGATGTCCACGTCCCCGAGGGCCGCGCCGACCTGGATCTGGCCGTTGGAGGAGTTGACCTTGAGGTCCCCGCCGGCCTCGCCGATCACCGTCTCGCCGTTGAGGTTCTTCACCGTCACCGTGCCCGCCACGGTGCCGATCTCGACCCGGCCGGAGCCGTTGACCTCGGCGTCCCCGTCGGCCCGCCGCAGCCGGACGTCGCCGTGGTCCGTCCGCAGGTGGACGGAGTCCGCGTGCTCGACCTGGATCCGGCCGACCGACGTCCGCACCCGGCAGTCGCCCAGCAGCCCCTCGCAGAGGAAGTCCCCCATCGGCGCGTTGCCGTGGACCTCCGAGCCGGCCGGCAGCTCGACGGTGACATCGACCGAGCCCGCCCGCCCGAAGAGCGAGCGCTTCTTCGGGCCCTTCACCACCAGGGCGCCGCCCGCGTAACTGATCCTGGTCTGCTCCGCGGCCTTGACGTCCGCCTCGACCGCCGGGTCCGCCGGCCGGACCTCGACCACGGTGTCCGTGCGCTTGCCCGCGGCGATCCGGACGGACGCGATGTCGAACTCGATGGTGGCGCTGATCGGGCCGGGAGTGTCGAAAGAAGGCATGGCTGTCCCGTTCTCTTGGCTCTGATGGATGAACCCGCCGGTCGGACGGGGTGGAAGGAGAAGGAGTGGGAAGCGCGGAACCTAGTGGACCCAGCCGGTGAACCCCTGCCCGGTCGGTGACACCGTCCGCCCGACGGCCCGGACGGGCTCGCCCGGCTCCAGGGCGGCGGCGACGGCGCGCACCAGCCAGGCGTTGGCCGAGAGGCCCTCCTGACCGGCCGCCTCCTCGACCCTGGTCTTGAGGTGGGCGGGCAGGCGGAAGTTGATCCGGGCGGTGTTGCCGTCCTCCCCCTCCGGCCCCGCCGGTGCCACCGGCGGTGCCACCGGCGCCGGTGACCGCTCACCGGCGTCGTGGAACACCTCCGGCGACGGTGGCGCCATCACCACGAACTCCGGATCCAGCCCCCGGAGCCGGACGTCCACCGAGCCGGGCGCGAGATCACGGGTGACCTCGCCCATCGCGGCGGAGAGGGCGTTGAGAAGGGTGAGCCGCACGGCCGACTCCAGCGGAAGAGTCAGGCGCTCGGCCAGGGCACGGGCTTCGTCTCCGCCCGCGCTCGCTGCGACCGCGAGCTCGTTCCGGAGGTTGTCGACGTACGGCGAGAGGTCCATGACCCAAGAATGGCACACCGATGGCGCCACACCAAGCCCTTTTGGCGCCATGACCCGAAAGAGTGGCGCCACGCGTCGGCGCGGGGCCCGCCGCCGGACGCACCGCGGGCCGGTACCGTCCAGGACGGCACCGGCCCGCAGGCATTCCAGGGGAAGGTCAGACCGTGCCCCACCCGGCCAGGTGGGCGTCGATCTCGCCGACGATCCGGGCCTTGCCGGCCGGGTCCAGGAAGGACGCCTCGACCGCGTTGCGCGCCAGCGCGGCGACGCCCGCCTCGTCCAGGTCCAGCAGCCGGGCCGCGACCGCGTACTCGGTGTTGAGGTCGGTGCCGAACATCGGCGGGTCGTCGCTGTTGACGGTGACCAGCAGGCCCGCGTCGACCATCTGCCGGATCGGGTGCTCCTCGATCCGCTCGACCGCGCGGGTCGCGATGTTCGAGGTCGGGCAGACCTCCAGGGCGATCCGGTGCTCGCCGAGGTGGTCCATCAGGGCCGGGTCCCGCACGGCCTGGGTGCCGTGGCCGATGCGCTCGGCGCCGAGCAGCCGCAGGGCGTCCCAGACCGTCTCGGGGCCGGTGGTCTCGCCCGCGTGCGGGACGCTGCGCAGACCGACCGCCCGCGCCCGGTCGAAGTACGGCTTGAACTGCGGGCGCGGCACGCCGATCTCCGGGCCGCCGAGGCCGAAGCTGACCAGGCCCTCGGGGGCGAGGTCGACGGCGAGCCGGGCGGTCTCCTCGGCGGCGGCCAGACCGGCCTCGCCGGGGATGTCGAAGCACCAGCGGAGCACGACGCCGAGGTCCTTCTCGGCCCGCACCCGGGCGTCCTCGATGGCCTCCATGAAGGCGACGTCGGGGATGCCCCGGCTGACCGAGGAGTACGGCGTGATGGTCAGCTCCGCGTACCGGATGTTCTGCCGGGCCATGTCCTCGGCGACGCCGTAGGTCAGCGCGCGGACGTCCTCGGCGTCGCGGATCAGGTCGACGACGCTGAGGTAGACCTCGATGAAGTGGGCGAAGTCGGTGAAGGTGAAGTACTCGGCGAGGGCGGCCGGGTCGACCGGCACCTTCGACCGGCCGCGGTGGCGCGCGGCCAGCTCGGCGACCACCCGCGGCGAGGCCGAGCCCACGTGGTGGACGTGCAGCTCCGCCTTGGGCATCCCGGCGATGAACGCCTCGATGCCCCGGTTCGCGGTGGGGTTTCCGATCCGACTTCCGTCCGGCTGGACCACGGTGGTGCCCTTCTTCTCTACGCGCGTATCAAGCTGTGTCCGCAAGGATAAGCACAGGTGGCTCAGCCCCCGAGGGCAACCGCCACGGTGTGGATGAGCAGTCCCGCCAGCGCTCCGACCACGGTCCCGTTGATCCGGATGAACTGCAGGTCACGGCCGACGTTGGCCTCGATCTTGCGGGACGCGTCGTCCGCGTCCCAGCCGGCCACGGTCTCGGAGATCAGCGAGGTGATCTCCGCACGGTAGGTGTCGACGAGGTACTGGGCGGCGTCCTGGAGCCAGCCGTCCACCTTGGCCTGGAGCTTCGGCTCGGTCGCCAGGCGCGCGCCGAAGTCGCGCACGCCGTCACGGATGCGCCGGCGCAGCTCGCTGTCCTCGTCCTCCGCCGCGGTCAGCACCAGGGCGCGGACGGCGGCCCAGGTGGAGGCGATGAGCTCCTGCACCTCGGGGCGGACCAGCAGGTCGGCCTTGGCCCGCTCGACCCGGGCGATGGTCTCCCGGTCGCTCTGCAGTTCGGTGGCGAAGTCGGCGAGGAAGTTGTCGACGGCGCCGCGCGCGGCGTGGTGCGGGTCGTCCCGGATGTCGGTGACGAACCGCATCAGCTCCTTGTAGACCCGCTCGCCGACCTGGTGGTCGAGGAACCTCGGCGTCCAGCCCGGGGTCTTCTGGGTGACCCGCTGGACCACCTCCTCGTGGTTCTCGGTCAGCCAGTCGTGCACCCGGACGGCGATCAGGTCGACCACGCCGTGGTGGCCGCCGTCGGCGACCACCCTGCCGAGCATCCGGCCCATCGGCTCGGCGACCGAGGTGGCGGCGGCCCGCCTGGTCACCGCCTCGCCGACGACCGCCTGGACGTCGTCGTCGCGCAGCACCGCGAGGACGCCGCGCAGCGCGGCCGACGCCTCCTTGGTGACCCGCTCGGCGCTGCCGGGCGCGGCCAGCCACTCCCCCAGCCGGCGGGCGATGCCGAGCGCAGCTAGCCGGCCGCGCACCACCTGGCCGGAGAGGAAGTTGTCGCCGACGAAGTCGCCGAGCGACTTGCCGAAGGCGTCCTTCTTGGTCGGGATGATCGCGGTGTGCGGGATCGGCAGGCCGAACGGACGGCGGAAGAGCGCGGTCACCGCGAACCAGTCGGCGAGCGCGCCGACCATGCCCGCCTCGGCGGCGGCGGCCAGGTAGCCCGCCCAGGCGCCGGCACCGGCCGCCTTCGCCCAGGTGGCCAGGGCGAAGACCAGGGTCGCGAAGGCCAGCAGGCCGGTCGCGATGGTCTTCATCCGGCGGACGCCGCGTCTCTTCTCCTCGTCGGCCGCGGTGAACCGGACCCCGGGCCCGGTCCCGCTGAAGGCATCGTCACTCACCCCGCCAGTCTGCCCGTTGCCGGCGCATGCGGAGGGCGCGCCCCACAAAGACGCGCCCCCGCCGTGGGAACGCCGTGCGCCCGGCCCGGCCACCGGACCGGACGCACGCCCGCCGCGCCGGGGCCGGTCAGCCGATCGCGACCTCCGCGTACATCCGGGCGATCACGTCCTCGATGGCCGGCTCGCGGACCGACAGGTCGACCATCGGGTACCGGTCGGCGACCGCGGCGACGATCGGGGCGGCGCTCTGCTGGGCCGGGAAGGCCAGCCACTGCCGCGGCCCGTCGACCTTCACCACCCGGGCGCCGGGCACCTCGATCGGCGGCCGCGCCTCGGCGAGGTCGACGACCAGGGTCCGCTCGCTGTCGCCCGCCGCGTGCAGCCCCTCCAGGCCGCCGTCGTAGACGACCCGGCCGTGGTCGATCACCATGACCCGGCCGCAGAGCTGCTCGATGTCGGTGAGGTCGTGGGTGGTGAGCAGCACGGTGGTGCCCTCGTCGCGGTTGACCTCGCGCAGGAAGTCGCGCACCCGGCCCTTGCTCACCACGTCCAGCCCGATGGTGGGCTCGTCCAGGTAGAGCACCTGCGGGTCGTGCAGCAGCGCCGCCGCCAGGTCCCCGCGCATCCGCTGGCCGAGCGAGAGCTGGCGCACCGGGGTGTCCAGCAGGGCGCCGAGGTCGAGCAGTTCGACGCAGCGTCGGAGGTTGGCCCGATATCGGTGCTCGGGGATGCGGTAGATCCGGCGGGCCAGCTCGTAGGAGTCCCGGAGCGGGAGGTCCCACCAGAGCGTGGTGCGCTGCCCGAAGACGACGCCGATCCGGCGGGCCAGCGCGACGCGCTCCCGGGCCGGGTCGACGCCGGCGACGCGCAGCCGGCCGCCGGAGGGCACCAGGATGCCGGTGAGCATCTTGATGGTGGTGGACTTGCCCGCGCCGTTCGGGCCGATGTAGCCGACGCATTCGCCGGCCTCCACCGTGAAGCTCAGCCCGTCCACCGCGCGGACCTCGCGCTTCTCGCGCTTCAGCCGGCCGGCCTTGGCGCGGACGGTGAAGGTCCGGCGGACGTCGTCGAGTTCGATCAGTGCCATGGGAGTCCTGCTTTCGAAGGGGGTTCGGGGCCGGGTCAGCTGCCGGTGCCGCGGTAGGCCCGCAGCCCGGCGCGCCAGGCCAGCCCGGCCGCCACCAGTGCGAGGACGGCGGCGATCGGCGAGGCGTACTGGAAGGCGGTCGGCAGGCCGAGCGGGTCGGGCCGGTCGAGGATCCGCAGCGCGGGCAGCCAGTTGACGAATGCCAGCGGGACGCCGAACACGGTGCCCGCCACCAGCTCCTTGGCGAAGACGGTCGGCGGGTAGTGCAGCACGGTGGCGCCGCCGTAGGTGAAGGCGTTCTGGATCTCCTTGGCCTCGCCCCACCAGAACTGGAGGGTGGCGAAGCCCACGAACACCGCGGCGAAGATCGCCGTACCGCAGACCAGCAGGGACGGGACGAGCAGCACCCGGTCCCAGGTCCAGTCGACGTCCAGGGCGGCCAGCGACCAGCCCAGCACCCCGACCGCCTGCACCGGCCGGCCGATCCGGCGCAGCGAGAAGCGCTCGGCGCAGACCTGGGCCAGCGCCGGGGCGGGCCGGATCAGCATGGTGTCCAGCGTGCCCGCCCGGATCCGCTGGCCCAGGCCGTCGACGCTGCCGACCAGCAGGTTGGCCATGCCGAGCGCGAAGCCCGAGGTGCCGTAGAGGAAGCCGAGCTCGGGCAGCGTCCAGCCGCCGAGCCGGTCCGTGTGCCGGAACATCAGGATCACCACGACGAAGTCGAGGAAGGTGATCACCAGGTTGGCGACGAGCATCAGCACGAAGGACGCCCGGTAGGACATCGTCGCCCTGGTCCACATCGCGGCGGTGAGCCACCAGGCGCGCAGCGCCCAGCGGGTCCGGGCGAGCAGGCCCCGCTCGGTCGGGAGCGGACCGGTGGAGAGCGGGTCGTTCGGGAGCGGGTCGCCTCCGGCGGGCGGGGCCGCGGCGCGGGCGAGGGCCGGCTCAGCCACCCTGGACCACCACCTTGCGGGTAGCGAGCAGCTGGACGCCCCGGCCGAGGAGGACCAGCCCGAGGCCCCAGACGAGTTGGAAGCCGAGCGCACCGAGCAGCGCGGCCCCGGTCGAGCGCTCCAGGAAGACGTCGGTCGGCACCTGGATCAGCGCGGCCCACGGCAGCACCGGCGCGATCTCGCCGAGCAGGCCGGGGAAGAGGGCCAGCGGCAGCAGCATCCCGGAGAAGAACATCGACACCACCAGCATCACCGAGCGCACCCCCTCCGAGTCGTGCAGCCAGAAGCCGGTGAGCGAGACGAGGAAGCGCAGCCCGAAGCTGACCACCACCGCGAGCAGCACCGACAGCAGGAAGTACAGCCAGGTCAGCGGGTGTTCGGGCAGCCGGACCCGGAAGACCAGCGCCCCCGCCAGCATCGGCAGGGTGCCGCGGGCGAGCAGGTGGTAGCCGGCCCGGCCGAGGTCGGTGGCCAGCCACCAGCCCTGGAAGTCCACCGGGCGGTAGAGGTCGATGGCGATGTCGCCGCTGCGGAACCGGTCCTGGACGTCGTCCTGGAAGCCGCCGCCCCAGACCGCGACGGTGACCAGCAGCGCCTGGCTGACCCAGATGTAGGTGACGGCGGCGCTCTGGTCGTAGCCGCCGAGGCCGGGCCGGGCCTGCCAGAGGGCGACGAAGGTGTAGGCGAGGATGAAGCCGAAGACGGTGTTGGTGAAGGCCCCGGCCAGGGTGGCGGCCCGGTAGGTGGCGTAGCGGCGGAAGGCTCCGCGGGCGATGGCGAGGTAGAGCGCCACCGCGGCGCCCGGACCGCCGACGGCGCCCGCGGGATGTGGAGCACCACGGGGATCGGGATCGGGATCGGGAGGGTGTCGGAACCGCGACTCGGCGGGAAGAGCGTTCGACATATTGTCTCCTTGTCGACAAATAGGAGCGGGCAGATGTCCCCGGGGACACCGGCGCACGCGGACCGGCCCCGGCCGACCCCACCCGGGGGGGTGCCGGGTCAGGCGGGCGGAGCTGCCCGAACTGGGTGCGCTATGTGGTTCGCACCTTTCACCGTACCTCCGGCGATCTTCCCGCGCACCCGGTTATTCCAACGCCTGATCACGGGTCAAATAGCACATAATCGCGGCATGACCTTGAGGGCAGACCACAGCACCCGGCGCAGCGCCAGACGGGCCGCCCGCCGCGAAGCCCGCCGCGCCAAGCCGCTGTGGCGCCGGCTCCTGCCCACCTGGCGGGTCACCCTCGGCGCGCTCACCGCGACCCTGCTGCTCGCCGTCGGCTCCTTCGCCGTGCTCTACCTCATCGTCCCCGTGCCCGACGCCAACGCCCACGCCGTCGCCCAGAACAACATCTACCTCTACGCCGACGGCACCACCGAGATCGCCCGCACCGGCGCCGTGAACCGCACCGACGTCACGATCGACCAGATCCCGCTCGACACCCGGCACGCCGTCGTCTCCGCCGAGGACCGCACCTTCTACCGCAACGGCGGCATCGACCTGAAGGGCATGGTCCGGGCCGGCTGGAACACCCTCACCGGACGCGGCACCCAGGGCGGCTCCACCATCACCCAGCAGTACGTCAAGAACTACTACCTGACGCAGGACCAGACCATCGAGCGCAAGGGCCGCGAACTCTTCATCGCGCTCAAGGTCGACCAGCAGCGCAGCAAGGACCAGATCCTCACCGGGTACCTCAACAGCAGCTACTTCGGCCGGGGCGCCTATGGCATCCAGAGCGCCGCCCACGCCTACTACGGCACCGACGTCTCCCGCCTCACCCTCCCCCAGGGCGCCTACCTCGCCGCGCTGCTCCAGGCCCCCAGCGCCTACGACGTCAAGACCGCCACCCCCGCCAACCGCGAGAAGGCCGTCGCCCGCTGGAACTACACCCTCGACGGCATGGTCCAACTCGGCTTCCTCAGCCCGGCCGACCGCGCCGCCACCACCTTCCCCGACCCGATCGACCCCCAGCCCGCCACCGGGCTCAAGGGCCAGTCCGGCTACCTGGTCGGCGTCGCCGACGACTACCTCGTCTCCGCCGGCATCATCGACGCCGCCACCCTCAAGTCCGGCGGCTGGCGCATCACCACCACCTTCGACAAGCCCCGCCAGGACGCCTTCGTCCAGGCCGTCCAGCAGGAACTCACCGCCGAACTCGACCCCGTGGCCCGGCCCGCCACCGACACCGACGTCCGGGTCGCCGGCGCCTCCGTCGAACCCGCCACCGGCCGGGTCGTCGCCGTCTACGGCGGCCCCGACTACGCCAAGCAGCCCTACAACGACGTCCTGCGCCAGGACAACCAGATCGGCTCCACCTTCAAGGCCTTCGACCTCGCCGCCGGCCTCACCTCCGGCCGCAGCAGCGGCGACGGCCGCCCGATCACCACCGAGACCCGCTACGACGGCACCAGCGAACGCCCCGTCACCGGCGGCCCCACCCCGTACGCCCCGCCCAACGAGGACGGCATCGACTACGGCAGCATCACCCTGCGCTACGCCATGGTGAAGTCCGTCAACTCGGTGTACGCCCAGGAGGGCGTCGACGCCGGACTCGCCCACGTCCGCGACACGGCCGTCCGGCTCGGCATCCCCGACAACGTCCCCGGCATGGACCCGGCCAACACCTCGATGACGCTCGGCACCGCCACCCCCAGCGCCCTCAACCTGGCCGGCGCCTACGCCGGCCTCGCCAACCACGGCCAGACGTACGCCCCCTGGTCGGTCGGCAAACTCGAACGCGTCAACTCCGGCGGCGCCATCGACGTCCCCAAGATGCCTGAACACGTCCCCACCAGCGCCCTCGACCGGGGCGCCGCCGACGCCGTCACCGACGTCCTGCGCGACGTCGTCAGCACCCGCGGCACCGGCGCCGCCGCCCTCGACCTCGGCCGCCCCGCTGCCGGCAAGACCGGCACCACCGACTCCAACCTCTCCGCCTGGTTCGCCGGCTTCACCCCCGAACTCGCCACCACCGTCGGCCTGTTCCGGGAGAACCCGAAGACCCACGCCAAGGAGCCGCTGTCCGGCACCGCCGGCTACGAACGGATCAACGGCGGAGCCTTCCCCACCCGGATCTGGACGGCCTACATGGCCGACGCCCTCGACGGCACCGACGTCCAGCGCTTCGACCTCCAGACCGGCCGCGGCACCACCCAGACCGGCGGGCCGACCGGCAGCGGCTCGCCCTCCCCGTCGCCGTCGCCCAGCGCCACGGCCACCGCCACCACCGCGCCGACGCACACCCCGACGCCGTCCGCCCCCGCCCCGCCCAGCCCCAGCAGCCGGCCCACCGAGACGGCGCCGGCGCCCAGCCCCGAGGCCCCCGCCCCGACCGGCACCCCGGAACAGCCGCCCGCGCCCACCAACCGACCCACCGCGCCGCCGCGGCCGACGCACACCCCGACCGCGCCCCCGAGCACCCCGCCCCCGGCCGGCGACACCAGCACCCCGCCGACCCGCCCGGCCACCGCCCAGCCCCCCGCACCGGCCGACGGACACCCCGCCGGACAGGCCCCGTAGCGCCCGGAGCCCAGAGCCCTCTATCGGCGCCCGCAGGATCTCAGGACCTCAGGACCTCAGGACACCAGCTCCCGCTCCAGCGGCGTCCGGAACCGCGGCGTCACCCGCACCTGGCCCAACCAGCCCGCCAACCGCGCCGCCTCCACCTCGACCGCCGCCCGCGCCTCGGCCCCGGCATCCGCCAGGAACCGCCACACCAGCTCACCGTCGGGGCGCTGCGCCCAGCCGCCGACCACCCGGCCGCACCACCAGAGCGTCGGCCCGGCGTTGCCCGCCCGGTCGAACAGCGCCGGCACGTCCTCAGGCCGCAGGTACCAGTCCCGCCCGCGCCAGCCCATCACCGTCGGATCCAGCGCCGGCAGCAGCGCCGCCCACGGCTCCGGCTCCGCCACCGGCCCGTCGTCCCCCGGCAGCACCAGGCCCGCCACCGCGCCGGCCAGCACCACCTCCACCGCGCCGACGTCCCCCAGCGCCCTGCGGGTGTCCCCCAGCGTCCAGCCCGTCCACCACTTCACGTCCTCGACCGTCCCCGGACCGTACGCCGCCAGCCAGCGCCGGACCACCTCGGCCTTCGCCTCCCGCACCGGCACGTCCGGCCACTGCGGCACCGGCGCCCACGGATAGCTGCTGCTCAGCCACGAACCTCGCGGCCGGGAGCGCCGCACGTGCCCGTCCGAGGCCAGCAGCCGCAGCAGCCGGCTGCCCACGCTCTGCCGGGCCTCGTACGGCTTGCCCTGCGCCATCAGCATCGTCTCGCGCAACGCCGTTACGTCCTCGGCGAGTTCGGACGTCGTCGCCTCGCCCCGCACGGCCAGCGCCGCCAGCACGGCCCGCTCCGTCGCGGCCAGCCGCGGCTCGTCCCACCCCTCGGCGAACTCCCGCAGGTGCTTCACCAGCGTGGCCCGCTCCTTGACCGCGATCGCCCGCGCCGCCGCGGAGCTGACGTACGGGGCGAACTCCTCCGTCACCGCGAAGAGGGTGCGCCGCATCGACAGCAGCTTCACCAGCGAGACGTCCTCGTACAGCGCCCGCTCGACCTCCGCCGCCGAGGGCTCCGCCAGCCGAGCACAGGCCGACAGGTAGACCGTCGCCGCGTCCGTGGCGTGCAGCCCGACGACCGCGTCCGCCACCTCCTCCACCCGCGCCGCCCGCTCGGCCCGCGCCAGCAGGTGCCGCCGCCCGACCCGGGCCCGGCGCTGGTCGTCACCGATCGAAGGCACTCCGCCCGAAGGCACACCGCTGCTCATGCCCGGACCCTACTGCCGGCCCCCGACAACCGCCCGGACACGGCGCTGCGGGCCGCCGCGCCCTCGGCGCGCCGACCCGCCCGGAAAGCCCTCACGGGGTGCCCGCCCGGGTCCTCAGAGGTACAGCCCGGTCGAGCCCTCCGCGTCGCCGAAGCGCATCGCGGCCACCGCGTGCAGGTCCCGCTCGCGCAGCAGCACGTAGGTGGCGCCGCGGACCTCGACCTCCAGCTTGTCCTCCGGGTCGTACAGCACGCGGTCACCGGGCTCCACCGAGCGGACGCTCTGGCCCACCGCGACGGCCTCGGCCCAGGTGCACCGCTTGCTGAGCTCCGCGGTGGCCGGGATGAGGATGCCGCCGGTCGAGCGGCGCTCGCCCTCGCTGCCCTCGGTCTTCACCAGGACGCGGTCGTGCAGCATCTTGATCGGCAGCTTCTCGCCCAGCCGGTCGTGGCGCGGCGGGTCCTGCTCGGGGGAGGTGGTCCGCTGGGTCGGTTCGTCGTTCGTACTCACGACCCCGAAGGTACCGCTCCGCGGCGCCCCGCGTGACCCCGGACCGGCATCCGGCGGGCCGGGTGCGGTGGCACCCGGCCCGGCAGGACCCCGCCCCTCAGCCCTTGCGGCGCTTGCGGGCCGAGGCGACCAGCAGCACCAGGCCCACGCCGACCAGCGCGGCGGGCACGATCCGCTCCTTGCGCGGCTGCCCCTTCTCGTCCACGAACTGCGCCCTGGCCTGCTCGACCAGCCCGCTGGCCGCCACGTACACCCGGCCGGCCTTCTCCTCCACGGAGGCCACGGCCTTCGCCTTGACCTGGGCCGTGATGGTGCTCGGGTGGACGCGCATGGCGAGCTCGTCCAGGGTCGCGGCCAGCTGGGTGCGGGTGCGGGTGATGTCCGCCTCGATCTGAGCCGTCGTCCGCGCCGACTTGTCCTTCGTGCTCGCCTCGCCCACTCGGGCCACCCCAATTCACTGATGTTGTCCTGTGCGACTGACCCAGTTTGTCAGCTGCCGCCCCGGCCCGCGCGGCCCCACCCACCATCGGAGGTAAGTTGACCGTGGTACGACCACCCGTCCACGCACCAGGAGAGTCCCCCGTGAGTGAGCGTCTCCAGCCCGGCGACACCGCACCCGCCTTCAGCCTGTCCGACGCCGACGGCAACCAGGTGTCCCTCGCCGGCCACCTCGGCCGGAAGGTGATCGTCTACTTCTACCCCGCCGCGCTCACCCCCGGCTGCACGAAGCAGGCCTGCGACTTCACCGACAACCTGGAGGTCTTCGCGGGCGCCGGGTACGACGTCATCGGCATCTCGCCGGACAAGCCGGAGAAGCTGGGCAAGTTCCGCGAGGCCGAGGACCTCAAGGTCACCCTGCTCTCCGACCCGGAGAAGAAGGTGCTGGAGGCCTACGGCGCGTTCGGCGAGAAGAAGCTGTACGGCAAGACCGTCACCGGTGTGATCCGCTCGACCGTGATCGTCGACGAGCACGGCAAGGTCGAGCACGCCCTGTACAACGTCAAGGCCACCGGTCACGTCGCCAAGCTGCTGCGCGACCTCAAGGTCGAGGCGGCCTGACGGCCGCCCCCGCGGGGGCGGAAACGAAGCGGTGGCGGCGCACCCCCCGACCGGGTGCACCGCCACCGCGTCTCTCACCTCAGCGAGCCACGCTCATCGGATCGACCGATCAGCAGGCCCCGAGGTCGCTCCAGACACCCCACGAGCCACTGGCACTGGGGTCGTCGCCCTTGGTCCACCACTTGTTCTGGTAGTAGTGCCCCTTCCAGGACACCTTGGTGGTGGACGCGTAGGTGGTGCCCGCGTCCCAGCCCGGCGCGCCCGTGCAGGCACCCGAGGTCGGCGTCACCGTGGGCGTCACGGTCGGCGTGACGGTCGGCGTCACCGTGGGCGTGACCGTCGGGGTCACCGTGGGCGTCACGGTCGGCGTGACCGTGGGCGTCACGGTCGGGGTGACCGTCGGCGTCGCGGTCGGCGTCGCGGTGCCGCCGCCCGTGCTGCCGCGGGTCAGGTCGCCCTTCAGGCCGTACAGCGTGCCGGCGACGTTGACCGTCCAGTTCGACGGCGTCGAGACCGGCAGGTAGTAGACGAAGTCCAGGTCCACCGAAGCGCCCGGCGCCAGCGACTGCCAGCCCGGCAGCTTCACCGAGACGCGGTTGTAGGTGCCCTTGAGGCCGCCCACGTTGCCCGGACCGGGGTTGTCCTGCTTGATGACGGTCAGCCCGAACCCGGACTGGTCCTTGGCGTTGCCCGGGGCCGAGTTGCTGTAGTCGAACTGGAACTCGGTCCCGCCCGGCAGGGTCAGCGTCGAGTTGTTGACGATGTGGATCTTCGGGTTGATCGGGTAGTTCGAGTCGCCCAGCGCGAAGTTGGTGAACGACACGTCGACCGGCAGGGTCTGCTGCGGCAGCGCGATCGTCGAGCGGGTCGCGTTGTACGGCGAGGCCGCCTTGAACTTGTCGTACATCAGCGAGGTCAGCGTCGAGCCGGGCACGTACTGGCCCTTGCCGCCGTTGGCCGCCGCGTCCCACCTGTAGTCGCCCGCGAGCTCCCAGATCATCGCGCCGCCGGCGCCCTGGTTGACGATGTAGTCCGCCTTGGCGGCCACCGACTGCTCGTCCTCGGTGGAGAGGAACACCTTCTTGGTGTCGTTCCACAGCCACGGCGCCACCAGGGTGGAGCTGTAGTTGCGGGTGTAGGTGCCCTGCAGGGCGGTGTCGGTCACGCCGTACTTGGAGAGGTAGTCGGGCACGATGCCCTTCTCCAGGTTCTTCGCGTGCCACATCGGGTTCGAGCCCGCCGGGGACTCCTTGCCAGCGTCGTCCTTGTCGTTCCAGATGTTGTCGATGCCGACCGCGCCGTCACCGCACGAGGTCAGCCCGGCGCCCACCGGGCAGGTGGTCGCGGACGCGGTGCCCCAGAGGCCGTTGGTCCCGCCGGTGACGTTCTTGAACCCGCGGGTGTAGTACGGCAGGCCGACGTTGATCCGGCCGCCCGGCATCGAGCCGCGGAAGTAGTGGTACGACCAGTCGGCGTTCAGGTAGCCGATGCCGCCGTACTGGCCAGTGCCGTACACGTTGGCCGCCGCCAGCTCGCCGTCCTTGCCGTCGTCGAACAGCGAGGCGTTCGGGCCGACGTACTTGTTCCAGGCGCCGTGCAGGTCGTACGACATGATGTTGACGTAGTCCAGGTACTGCGCGATCTGGAAGGTCTCCATGCCGCGCAGCAGGTAACCGGACGACGGGGCCGCGACCGAGAGCAGGTAGTGCTTGCCGTCGGCGGCGCCGGCCCGGTCCAGCTTCTCGCGCAGCGTCTTCATCAGCGCCGCGTAGCCCTTGGCCAGCGAGGCCCGCTTGCCGTTGGCGAGCTGCCAGTCCAGCGGGTTGCCCGCGTCCTTCATCGAGGTCGGGTACTCGTAGTCGACGTCGACGCCGTTGAAGCCGTACTTCTTGATGAAGTCGACCGAGGAGTTGGCGAAGGCGTCGATGCCCGCCTGGTTGACGCTGCCGTCCGGGTTGACCGTCAACGAGTAGAAGCCGCCGGAGTTGACGCGCTTGCCGTCGTCGCCGAAGTACCCGCCGGTCTCGGTCCAGCCGCCCACCGAGATCATGGTCTTGACGTTCGGGTGCTGCTTCTTGAACTTCGTCAGCAGGTTGAAGTGGCCCTTGTAGGGCAGCGACGGGTCCAGCTCGGCGCCGGGCACGCCCGGGAAGGAGATCCCGGTCGCCTCGTTCTTGTCGTTGTCGGTGCCGACCGAGATCTTGTTGTCGCTGCCGACGTGCCCGAACGCGTAGTTCAGGTGGGTGACCTTGTCCCAGGGGATGTCGCTCACCAGGTAGGGCGGGGTCCCGTCCTTGCCGGTACGCCAGCCGGTGAAGTAGCCGATGACGCGGCGCTGGTGGTCCGCGCCCATCTTCTCGCGGCCCTCGGTGTCGTAGACGCTGCAGTACGGGACGTCCACCCCGGGCGTCTGGTACATGCCGTCCGGCCGACAGGCCGCGTTGTCGACGGTGGCGGACGCCTGCGAGGGCGCCGCACCCAGCGTCGCCATCAGCAGGCCGGCCAGGCCGGCGACCGCCAGCGAGGCCATGCCCGCCCGGGCGGCCGGGTTCTTGGAATGCCGGGCAGCGGTGGGACGCCGCTCGGCCGTGCTTCGGATCAACACTCGGTCCTCCGGGAGAGAGTGTCGGCGCATGCCTGTGGGGGAGCACGCACGTGGGGGAATGCAGATTGGCGCTGAAGCTATGTGGTCTGAACCACAAAGGTCAATAGGTCTGTACCAATTGGTAATCAAATCCCCAACAACACCGGTCGAACGGCCGATACCCGTCGGTCAGCCGTCCGCATGCCGACGACTGTGCCGGGCCACCCGGACCCGCGTCCCACAGGCCGTCGAACACCACGCCCGACGCGCGTGCCGCTGCAGGAAGAACAGGATGCAGCCCGGCGCCGGACAGGCCCGCACCAGCTCCCGCCGATCCCCCGTCAGCAACTCCACCGCCGCCTGCGCCACCCGCCCCAGCAGCACTGCCCCACGCTCCCCCGCGGCCGTCCGGTGGACCCCCCGCGCGGCCGCCCCCGGCCCCAGCTCCACCCACCCCGGCGCCGCCCGCACCGCCGCGTTCACCACCGCCACCTCCGCCGCCCCCGCCGGCTCACCCGCCACCACCGCCGTCAGCACCGCCCGCAGGGCCCCGCGCAGCTCCAGGAACGCCGCCAGCTCCGCCGGCCCCGGCGACCCGGCCGGGACGCTCGCCAGATCCAGCTCGACGGCGTGCCGGTCCACCCAGACCGCCAGGTCCGACGGCTCCACCAGAACGTCCACCAGATGCCCGCGCAGACCACCCCGCACGAAGGTGCTGTTCACCAGATCCAGCGCGAGATGCTCACCGCCGACCGGCATCTCGTCCACCGCGCCACGCTCCACCATGCCCATGCCTAACGGTAACGCCACTTGCCACCGGTTAGCCAAAGCCCGCAGACTAACGCTTGCCTGCCGTCTCAAGCGTTAGGAAATGCCTTCGCCATGCCCCTTTCCAGCCAAGCCCCCGCCCGACCCGCCCCCACCGCCGTCCTCACCTCCACCGCCACCGCCGTCACCGCCCTGCTCACCCTCGCCGCCCTCGGCACCCTCACCCGCCAACCCCTCCTCATCCCCCCGCTCGCCGCCTCCATGGCCCTCATCGCCGGCGCCCCCGCCCTCCCCCTCGCCCAACCCCGCAGCGTCATCGGCGGCCAACTCGTCTCCGCCCTCACCGGCTACGCCGTCCTCGCCGCCACCACCCCCGCCTACTGGTCCGCCGCCCTCGCCGGCGGCCTCGCCCTCGGCGCCATGACCCTCGCCCGCACCCCCCACTCCCCCGCGGCCGCCACCGCCGTCATCGTCACCCTCACCGCCCCCGACCCGACCCGCTTCCTCCCCCTCCTGCTCCTCGCCACCCTGCTGCTCACCGCCACCGGCCTCGCCGCCGCCCGCCTCACCCGCCGCACCTACCCGACGTACTGGTGGTGACCCCGTAACCACCCCGCCCCCCACTCGTTCGCCCCCACGGGGGACGGGCGCACACAGGCCCGAAGGGGGACGACCATGCCGGTCAAGTACACCCGTGAGCTGCTGGCCTCACTCGCCGCCGAGTCGACCAGCGTGAACGACATGATGCGCAGGCTCGGCGTGCCGATGGCGGGCGGCACCCACAGCTACCTCAGCAAGCGGCTGCGGCACTACGGGATCGACACCACGCACTTCAACGAGGGCCGCCCCGACTACGGGCGCCGCCGCTACCCGCGCGAAATCCTGGCCGAAGCCGCGGCCCACAGCGACAGCATCAACGCGATGATGGCCCACCTCGGCGTCACTCCGTACGACAGCCTCTACTCGTACCTGAAGCGGCGCTTGGTCGAATTCGGCATCGACACCACCCACTTCACCTTCAGGGGCGACGGCCGCGACAGGGTCGGGGCCGTCGCCAAGGGCGCGCTGGAACACGCCGTGGCAGAACACCGCAGCCTCCGCGGCGTGATCCTCGCCCTGGGGATGGTCGACTGCGGCAGCTCCCGGACGCTGCTGCGGGAGAGCATCGCGTTCCACCGCCTCGACACCTCCCACTTCACCGGTCGGGCCCACAACAAGGGCCGGAAGACCGGACCGCGACGCACGCCCGAGGACCTGCTCGTCCGACGCCCGCCGGGGAGTCAGCGAGTTCCGGGCGACCGCCTGCGGGCGATGCTCGTGCACATCGGGCACCCCGACGTCTGCGAGATGTGCGGCGCCCCGCCGACCTGGCTCGGACACCCCATGACCCTGGAGGTCGACCACATCAACGGCGACTGGCTCGACAACAGGCGGGACAACCTCCGCCTGCTCTGCCCCAACTGTCACTCCATCACGCCGACCTACTGCGGCCGGAACAGGAACCGGGACACGCCGCCGGAGGCTGCCGCCGCGTAGGAGGACCCACCACCGGAAAAGGTGCGGCCTGCTGGACGGGGAGCCGGTAGGCTGGACCTGGCATGCGCCCGTACTCCAGCTGGCTAGAGAGATACGGTTTAGGTCCGTAGTGTCGTGGGTTCGAGTCCCACCGGGCGTACCCAGCGAAACGGCCCTCTCCCCTTCGAATCGAAGGCGAGAGGGCCGTCGTCGTTCCCGCGGCTTCTCAGCCCAGCAGGTCCTTCAGGACCGGGGCCAGGGCGCGGAAGGCCTTGCCGCGGTGGCTGATGGCGTTCTTCTCCGCCGCCGTCAGTTCGGCGCAGGTGCGGGTCTCGCCCAGGGGCTCCAGGATCGGGTCGTAGCCGAAGCCGCCCTCGCCGGCCGGGGCCGTCCGCAGGGTGCCGAGGAGGCGGCCCTCGACGACGCGCTCGGTGCCGTCCGGCAGGGCCAGGGCGGCGGCGCAGAAGAAGTGGGCGCCGCGGTGCTCCGGGGCGATGTCGCCGAGCTGGGCCAGCAGCAGGTCCAGGTTGGCGCGGTCGTCGCCGTGCTTGCCGGCCCAGCGGGCGGAGAAGATGCCGGGGGCGCCGCCGAGGACGTCGACGCAGAGGCCGGAGTCGTCGGCGACCGCGGGCAGGCCGGTGGCCTGCGCGAGGGCGTGTGCCTTGAGCAGCGAGTTCTCGGCGAAGGTGACGCCGGTCTCGCGGACGTCCGGGATCTCCGGGTAGGCATCGGCGCCGACCAGTTCGACGTCGATGCCGGCCTCGCCGAGGATGGCGCGGAGCTCGGCGACCTTGTTCCGGTTGCGGGTGGCGAGAATCAGACGGGTGGACATGAACCCACCCTAACCGGACGTCAGCCGGTGCAGACCTGGGTGAGGTTGCCGGCGGCGTCGCCGAGCGGCTTCAGGTCGGGGGCCTGCTTGTCGTTGATGGCCTGCTGGACCTTGCCGACCTGGGTGTTGAGGTCGGTGATGGCCTTGGCGACGTCGGTGTTCTTGGAGTTCTTGCCGAGGTCGTCGAGGTCGTTCTTGAGCTTCTGCAGGGCCTGGCCGGCGGCGGCCGAGTCGTTGCTGGCGTTGTTGAAGGCGGTGGTGACGTCGCTGATGTCCCCGGTGATGCGGACCGCCGTGTTGCCGCAGTCGAGCGCCTTCTGGGCGGCCGAGCAACTGACGGCGCTGAGCGGGAGGATGGCGATCAGGCCGGCCACGGCGAGGGTGGCGGGGCGGGCGATGCTCTGGGGCATCCGGTCCTCCTGGGTGCGCGGGTTCCGGAACGGAATGACGCGCCCCCGGGGGTGCGCGGTTCCCACAACGGGGTGCTGCGGGAACCGTAAGGGCTCCGGGCCCGGCCTGTACAGCGCTGGTGTCGCGGTTCGGCCACGCGCCGGAGCCCCTTCGGGCACCGGTGGCGGGCTCAGCCCTCCAGGGCCTTGCGCTGGATCTCGTCCAGCTCGGCGCAGCCGAGGTTGCCGAGGTCCAGGAGCTGGTCGAGCAGGGCGCGGTCGAAGGGGGCGCCCTCGGCGGTGCCCTGGACCTCGACGAAGCGGCCGTCGGAGGTGCAGACGATGTTCATGTCGGTCTCGGCGCGGACGTCCTCCTCGTAGCGGAGGTCGAGCATCGGGACGCCGTCGATGATGCCGACGCTGACGGCGCTGACGCCGCCGGTGATGGGCTGGCCCTTGGCGCGGAGGATCTTCTTCTCGCGGGCCCAGGAGACGGCGTCGGCGAGGGCGACGTAGGCGCCGGTGATGGCGGCGGTGCGGGTGCCGCCGTCGGCCTGGAGGACGTCGCAGTCGAGGACGATGGTGTTCTCGGCGAGGGCGCGGTGGTCGATGACGGCGCGCAGCGAGCGGCCGATGAGGCGGCTGATCTCGTGGGTGCGTCCGCCGATGCGGCCCTTGACGGCCTCGCGGTCGCCGCGGGTGTTGGTGGCGCGCGGGAGCATGGAGTACTCGGCGGTGACCCAGCCCTCGCCGCTGCCCTTGCGCCAGCGCGGGACGCCTTCGGTGACGCTGGCGGTGCACAGCACCTTGGTGTCGCCGTAGGAGATGAGGACGGAGCCTTCGGCGTGCTTGCTCCAGCCCCGCTCGATGGTGATGGGGCGGAGCTGGTCGGGGGTGCGGCCGTCGATGCGTGACATAGGCACCGAGCGTAGTCGGTCCGGTCGGATGGTTCCGGCAGGGTCGGACGGGTCGTCGGCGGTGCCCGGCGGGCCCGTGGCGGGGTGCCCGAACGGTTGTGCCCGGTGCGCCGGACGGCGCCGGCCCGCCGCCCACGGGGGGCGGCGGGCCGGGTGGTGCCGAGCCTGGTGGTGCCGAGCCTGGTGGGCTCAGCTCACATCATGTCCTCGATGTCGGCGGCGATCGGGTCGGCGTCGGTGCCGATGACGACCTGGATCGCGGTGCCCATCTTGACGACGCCGTGGGCGCCGGCGGCCTTCAGCGCGGCCTCGTCGACGAGGGAGGCGTCCTTCACCTCGGTACGCAGGCGGGTGATGCAGCCTTCGACCTCTTCGATGTTGTCGATGCCGCCCAGACCGGCGACGATCTTCTCAGCCTTGCTGGCCATCTGATTTCTCCCTCTGTCTCGGCCCGTCGGCTGCTCTGCCGGGTGCCGTCCTGCGCTGTGCGGGGTGCCCCGGCCGCCGGCCGGGGTCGTCGCTGTCGGTGCTGACGCGGGTTCAGCTGCCGTCGCGCTGCGCCGCAGCGCGACCAGCATCACCCGAGTTGGACCGATCTGCCACGTTAGTCCACTTTTGGCCCATTCCGGCGCGCACGGTCTGGATCTTCGTCCGAGGATGACGATCAGCGGGGCTTCTGCCCCGGTGCGCGCGGCCTGCCTCCCAAAGTGGTCTACACCAATATATGTGTACTCCGATGAACGCAGGAAGCGCCCCGGGTGTTCCTGAGCCCCGTCCGAGGGTCCCCCAGGGGGCCAGCGCTCGGCAACTGCTCTCGGAGGGCGAAGGATGAGTTCGGCAGGCGCCACAGCCCCGCGGACCACGTGGTGGCACACCTTCTACGGCGGACTCCAGAAGATGGGCCGCTCGCTCCAGCTGCCGGTCGCCGTGCTGCCGGCGGCGGGCATCCTCAACCGGCTCGGACAGCCCGACGTGTTCGGGAAGGACGGCCTCGGCTGGGACGACGTCGCCAAGGTGTTCGCGGCGGCCGGCGGCGCTCTGCTGGACTCCTCGCTCGGCCTGCCGCTGCTGTTCTGCATCGGGGTCGCGATCGGCATGGCCAAGAAGGCGGACGGCTCCACGGCGCTGGCGGCCGTGGTGGGCTTCCTGGTCTTCTACGCCGTGCTGCACGCCTTCCCGGAGGACTGCGAGCTGCCGACCGTCCTGGTCGGCAACCAGTGCGTGGACTTCACCTCGGCCAAGTCGGCCGCCGCGACCTACCAGAACCCGGGCGTCCTGGGCGGCATCCTGATCGGCCTGCTGTCGGCGTGGCTCTGGGTGCGCTACCACCGCACCCGGCTGGTCGACTGGCTCGGCTTCTTCAACGGCCGCCGGCTCGTCCCGATGATCACCGCCGTGGTCGGCATGCTGCTGGCGGTGCTGGCGGTCTGGGCCTGGCCGCCGATCGGCCGCGCCTTCAACGACGTGAGCCAGTGGCTGGCCGACCTGGACGCGGGCGGCGCCGGCATCTTCGGCGTGGCCAACCGCGTACTGCTGCTGATCGGCATGCACCAGTTGCTGAACACCTTCGTCTGGTTCCAGTTCGGCGACTTCACCAAGCCCGACGGCATGGTCGTGCACGGCGACATCCCGCGCTTCCTGGCCGGTGACCCGACGGCGGGCCAGTTCACCTCCGGTTTCTTCCCGATCATGATGTTCGCCCTGCCGGCGGCGGCGCTGGCGATGGCGCACGCGGCCAAGCCGCACCGCCGCAAGGAGATCTACGGGCTGATGCTCTCGGTCGGCCTGACGTCCTTCGTGACCGGCGTCACCGAACCGATCGAGTACTCCTTCGCCTATGTCGCGCCCGCGCTGTACGCGGTGCACGCGCTGCTGACCGGCGCCTCGATGGCGATCACCTGGGCGCTCGGGGTGCACGACGGGTTCAGCTTCTCGGCCGGCCTGATCGACTACGCGATCAACTGGAGCCTGGCCACCAAGCCCTGGCTGATCATCCCGATCGGGCTCTGCTTCGCCGTCGTGTACTACGCGCTCTTCCGGTTCATCATCGTGAAATTCAACATGAAAACACCCGGACGCGAGGACGACGACGAGGTCGAGGACGTGACCAAGGCATAAACCGAGCGTCACCGGACGCCCGCCGGAATAGGCCCTCGGACCCTTGGTCCGGGGGCCTTCGGCATATTCGTGAAAGGACGATGGTCCCGGCCGGAAAACCATTCCCGGACCGGTCCGGGAAATTCGGCGGCCGGCCCCGCCGCCGACGGGGCGCCGGGCCGGCACCCGGCGCCCGACGGCCCGGGGCCCGGCCGGGACAGGGCCTCGGCACCCCGGCGGCAGCCGGACGGGCGGTCGCCGGCGAAGCCGGCGCCCCGGGTGGGGGGAAGATCACCGCCGCCGCGCGGCGCACCGCGCGGCAATGCGTCACCGTACTCGCCCACCGGCTTCGCCTTTGGTTTCTCCGAGCCGGCGAGGGCGACCGCCGAGTCCGGTCGCAATGCGGCGGCGAATAGCCGCGGCGGGTTCAGGGGGGTCCGGCACATCGCACCGGCCCCTCGCCGCGAGCCCGGCACCGGCCGCACCCCGGCCGTCCGGCACCCGCGGCGACCCCCGGCCCGGCGGCGGACGGCGCCCGGCGGGAGCGTCCGGCCGCCCGCGCCCGCCGGCTGCCGCCGCCCTCCCGGCCGTCCGTCCGGGGGGCGCCGGGCCCGCCGGGGGTTGCCCCGGCCTTTTTGTTGCGCAAATAGCCAAAATCCCAATCACGGCGGGTAATCATGATCGTCGATCCGCAAGTAGGTTTCGATTTCATAGCGCTTCTCACCAGCACCGCTTTCAGGGCTTCCCCCCCTTCTCCACCCGTGCTACAAAACTGGTCTACACCACGTGTGGTGTAGACCAGTTCGCGGTTCGGCCCCTCTGTGCACCTACCCCCCGACCGACCCGCCCTGCCGTTAGGAACCCACCCCCATGAGTCAGTCTGCGCAGGCACCGGCGCCCGCCGCGGCTCCGGCCACGCCAAGCCCCACCAAGAAGTTCGGCCAGAACCTGCTGCAGGGTCTGCAGAAGATCGGCCGCAGCCTCCAGCTGCCCATCGCCGTTCTCCCCGCCGCCGGTCTGCTGCTGCGGCTCGGCCAGGACGACGTGTTCGGCAAGGACGGCCTCGGCTGGGACAAGGTCGCCGCGGTGTTCAACACCGCCGGTGGCGCCGTCTTCGACAACCTGCCGCTGCTGTTCGCGGTGGGCATCGCGATCGGCTTCGCCAAGAAGGCCGACGGCTCCACCGCGCTCGCGGCCCTCGTCGGCTTCCTGGTGTACAAGAACGTGCTGACCGCGTTCCCGGTCACCGAGGCCCAGGTCCTGCCCGGCAAGGACGCGGCCGCCACGTACCAGAACCCGGGCGTGCTCGGCGGCATCGTGATCGGTCTGCTCTCGGCCGTGCTGTGGCAGAAGTACCACCGCACCCGGCTGGTCGACTGGCTCGGCTTCTTCAACGGCCGCCGCCTGGTCCCGATCATCATGGCCTTCGTCGGCACCGCCGTCGGTGTGGTCTTCGCCCTGACCTGGGGCCCGATCGGCGACGCCATCAAGAGCCTGAACGACTCCCTGATCGGTGCCGGCGCGTTCGGCGCCGGTGCGTTCGGCCTGGTCAACCGCGGTCTGCTGCCGGTCGGCATGCACCAGTTCGTGAACTCCTACGCCTGGTTCCAGACCGGTGACTTCACCAAGCCCGACGGCACCGTCGTGCACGGCGACCTGACCCGCTTCTTCGCCGGTGACCCGACCGCCGGACAGTTCATGTCGGGCTTCTTCCCGATCATGATGTTCGCCCTGCCGGCCGCCGCGTTCGCCATCGCCCACACCGCCAAGCCGCACCGCCGCAAGGCCGTCACCGGCATGATGCTCTCGCTGGCGCTGACCTCCTTCGTGACCGGTGTCACCGAGCCGATCGAGTTCTCCTTCGTCTTCATCGCCCCGGTCCTGTACGTGATCCACGCGCTGCTGACCGCCGTCTCGATGGCCGTCACCTGGGCGCTCGGCGTGCACGACGGCTTCACCTTCTCCGGTGGTCTGATCGACTACCTGCTGGCGTGGAACAAGGCCACCGACCCGTGGATGATCATCCCGCTGGGTCTCGTGTTCGGAGCGCTGTACTACTTCCTGTTCCGCTTCGCGATCGTCAAGTTCAACCTCAAGACCCCCGGTCGCGAGGACGACGAGGAGATCGAGGACGTCACCAAGGCCTGAGGCCGAGGAACGACCCGCACCACCCCACGGCCCCGCCCCGCCGCTCGCTCCCCCGAGCGGCGGGGCGGGGCCGTCGCGCGTCCCGGCCCGGCCCGCGGCCACCGCCCGGCCGGTGGGACGACGGTTGACGAACCGGCGACCGCGCTGGTCAACTGAGGCGGTGAACGCGCCGCGCATCCTGGTCAGCCGCTGCCACATCGACTTCGGTCGTGTGTGGTCGGCCGCGTGTTGCGCCTGACCCGTCCGTTCCCCCCGCCGCCGCCCGGCTGACCTCCCGCCGCGCCCCGGCCCCCGCTTCCCCGCCTCTCGTGTCGGCCCGTACCCGGGCCACCGCCACGTACCCAGCTGCGTCCCGTGCGCGAAACGAAGATGAAGCAGCGCACGCACGAGGAAAGTCAAGGCCACGCCATGCCGCGCCAGTTGCACCTGTCCGCCGCCGTCGACAGCCCCGGCCGCTTCGACGCCGGGCACTTCACCGCCCTCGCCCGCCACGCCGAGCGCGCCGCGCTCGACTTCGTCACCCTCGACGACTCCTACGCACCCGAGCCGCACCGGCTCGACGCCCTCGCCACCTTCGCCCGGCTCGCGCCGCTGACCCGGGGGCTGGGCCTGGTCCCGACCGTCACCACCACGCACACCGAGCCGTTCCACACCTCGATATCGGTCAACACCCTGGACTGGGTGAGCGAGGGCCGGGCCGGCTGGCTGATCGGGATCTCCGACACCGAGGCGCAGGCCCGGGCCTTCGGGCGCAAGGGCGTCGCCCCGGCCGACGAGCTCTGGGCGGAGGCGGCCGACGCCGCCGAGGTCGCCGCGCGGCTCTGGGACAGCTGGGAGGACGACGCGGAGATCCGCGACGTGGCCACCGGCCGGTTCATCGACCGGGGCAAGCTGCACTACATCGACTTCGCGGGCCCGCACTTCTCGGTCCGCGGCCCCTCCATCACCCCTCGCCCGCCCCAGGGCCGACCGGTGATCGCCGTCCCGGTCTCCGCCGCCGACCTCGCCCCGGGCGCCCCCGCCGGCAGCCGGGCCCGGGTGGAGACGGCCGCCCGGTACGCGGACGTCGTCCTGCTGGACGCCCCCGGCCCGGCGGCCCGGCTGACCGCCGCCACCGAACTGCGGCTGCGGGCGGGCGAGGGCCTGCGGATCCTCGCCCGGCTCACCGCGGACCTCCCCGACGGCGCCTCGATCAGCGCGCTGATCCGGGAGGTCACCGAGGGCGGCGGCGGCGTCGACGGCTTCCACCTCGTTCCCGCCGACCCGGCCCGGGACCTCGCCGCGGTGGCCGACCACGTCGTCCCGGCCCTGCGCGAGCGCGGCCTGTTCCGCACCGGCTACACCGGCACCACCCTGCGCGACCACCTCGGCCTGGGCCGCCCGGCCAACCGGTACGCCCCCGCCACTCCCGCTCCCGCCGCTCCCACGGCGACCGCCGCCGCCCACGCCGAGGTGACCCGATGACGGACCGACCGCTGAAGCAGATCCACCTCGCCGCGCACTTCCCGGGCGTCAACAACACCACGGTCTGGACCGACCCGGCGTCCCGCAGCCAGATCGAGTTCGCCTCCTTCCGCCACCTCGCGGAGACCGCCGAGCGCGGCCGGTTCGACTTCTTCTTCCTCGCCGAGGGCCTGCGGCTGCGCGAGGTCAACGGCCTGATCCACGACCTGGACGTGGTCGGCCGGCCCGAGTCGATCACCGTGCTCGGCGCGCTGGCCGCCGTCACCACCCACCTCGGACTGGCCGCCACCGTCAACGCGACCTTCAACGAGCCGTACGAGCTGGCCCGCCGGTTCGCGTCGCTCGACCACCTCTCCGGCGGCCGGGCGGCCTGGAACGTGGTCACCTCCTCGGACGCCTTCACCGGCGAGAACTTCCGCCGCGGCGGCTTCCTCGACCGCGCCGACCGGTACACCCGGGCCGCCGAGTTCGTCCAGCTGGCACGGGAGTTCTGGGACGGCGGGCTGGTCCGGCACAGCGGCCCGCAGTTCGACGTCGAGGGCCGGCTGTCGCTGCCGCGCCCGCCGCAGGGCCACCCGGTGGTGATCCAGGCCGGGGACTCCGACGAGGGCAGGGAGTTCGCCGCCGCCACCGCCGACATCATCTTCAGCCGGCACTCGACCCTCACCGCCGGCCAGGCCTTCCACACCGACGTCAAGCGCCGGCTGGCCGCGTACGGGCGCAAGCCGGACGAGCTGAAGATCATGCCCGGGGTCACCTACGTCCTGGGCGACACCGACGAGGAGGCGACCGAGCGGGCCGCCGAGATCCGCCGCGCCCAGGTCGGACCGCGGACCGCCATCGCCTATCTGGAGCAGGTCTGGGGCATCGACCTGTCCGACCACGACCCGGACGGCCCGCTGCCCACCGCCGACCCGGTGGTCGACAGCACCGTCGTCCAGGGCCGGACCAGGATCGGGGACCCGCTGGAGATCGCCGCCCGGTGGCGCGCGGTCGCCGCCGAGAAGCGGCTCAGCAGCCGCGAGCTGGTGATCGAGGTGACCGGACGGCAGTCCTTCATCGGCACCCCGGCGGCGGTCGCCGAGCAGCTCGACGCCTATGTGCAGAACGACGCGGCGGACGGCTTCATCCTCGTCCCGCACCTCACGCCGGGCGGCCTGGACGACTTCGTGGACCAGGTGGTACCCCTGCTCCAGGAACGCGGGGTGTTCCGCACCGAGTACACCGGGACGACCCTGCGCGACCACCTCGGCCTGCCCGTTCCCGGGCGGCGCTGAGCGCCTCGGACGGGCGGGCGCCCCGCCCGGAACGGCCTCAGATCCGGCCGAGGCGGGCCGCGTGGACGCCGGCCTGGAAGCGGCTCTCCGCGCCCAGGTCGGCGGTCAGCTCGGCGACCAGCCGGCGCACCGTCCGCTCGGAGACCTCCAGCTTCCGGGCGATCGCGGCATCCGTCAGCCCGGCCGCGAGCAGCCGCAGCACCACGTCATGACGGTCCGTCCTCCCCGCCGCCCCCGGATGCAGTTCCGGCGGGGTCGAGGCCGCCGACCAGAAGTACTCGAACAGCTCCGCGACCAGAGCGACCAGGGCCGGCTCGCGGACCACCACGGCGGCCTCCGCACGGCCCCGGACCCGGGGAGCAGCCGCGTCCGGCCCGTCCTCGGACACCTCGTCCGACAGGTCGCCCGGCGCGGGCAGGACCGCCAGCCGGGCGTCGACCACGATCAGCCGGAGCGGCAGCGAGTGCGCGACCCTGATCCGCGCCCCGGCCCCGGTCAGCTCCCGGACGTGCGCGAGCACGGCGGGTCGGCGCAGCGCGGCGGCCGGGTAGACGGAGCGCAGGGCGGCGCCGCGGTCGAGGGCGAGGCGTTCGCGGGCCAACTTGCCCGCCAGGGCGGGGCCGGAGAGGTCCTGGCCGGGCCGGAGGGAGAGGGCCCGGGTGCGGGCGCCGCGGGCCGCGTCCTCCAGCAGGGCGGCGATCCGGTCGGCGCCGCGGACGAGTTCGAGGGCGGCGCCGCCGGGCCGGCGGTGCTGGACCGGCAGGTAGCCGGTGTGCAGCCGGTCGACGGAGTCGCGGGCCCGGCCCAGGGCCTCGACGAGGGCGGTGACCTGGTTGTCCGCGTCGAGCAGCAGTTGACGGACGGCGGTGTCGACGGAGACGGCGGCGTGTCCGGCCGTGCCGGTGCCGTCCGCCCCGGCGGCCGCGGTGGGCTGGAGCAGGCCGAGGGCGCGGAGTTCGGCGGTGGCGGCGGCCAGGCGGGGCTCGTCCCAGCCGAGGCCGAGGTCGGCGGCCGGGCGGCCGGGTTCGGCGAGCAGCCGGGCGTAGAGCCGGGTGGCGTCTCGGTCGGGGCCGCCGGCGGGGTGGTCGGCCCGCGCCGCACTCTCCATGCGCTCCATCGGCGCAGCGTAGTGAGGCCGGGCGCGGGCGGGCCGGGGTTTCCGAGGACCGAGACGGCGGACCGGGGTTTCCGAGGAGCGAGACGGCGGGCCGGGGTTTCCGAGGAGCGAGACGGCGGGCCGGGGTCTCCGAGGAGCGGGGCGGCGGGCCGGGGTTTCCGAGGGGCGGGGCGGCGGGCCGGTTCCGCTCCCGGTCATGTCCGGTTGCGGCAGCGCCGGGAGGGCCCGGCCGCGGTCCGGCGGCGGCCAGGATGGGGCCATGGCTCTTCCCGAGGCTTCGACGATCTGGATGGACGGCGCGCTGGTGCCCTGGCAGCAGGCGCGGACGCATGTGCTGACGCACGGCCTGCACTACGGCACGGGGGTGTTGGAGGGCACCCGGGTGTTCGAGACGGCGGACGGTCCGGCGGTGTTCCGGCTGCCCGAGCACCTGCGCCGGCTGGACCGCAGTGCGCGGATGCTGCGAATGGAACTCCCCTACAGTGTGGAGGATTTGACCAAGGCGACGGTGGAGATGGTCCGGGCGAACGGCCACCGGTCGTGCTATCTGCGGCACTTCGCGTTCCTGGGGTACGGCTCGATGGGCCTGGACATGCGCTTCTCGCCCACCACCACGGCGATCGCGAGTTGGCAGTGGCAGTCCCAACTGCCGGACGGCGGTGGTGGGATCAGGGTGAAGACGAGCAGTTGGCGGCGGAACGACCCGAACGCGGTGCCGCCTGCGGCGAAGGCGACCGGGCCGTACCTGAACTCGGTGCTGGCCCGCCGGGAGGCGAGCGACGCGGGGTACGACGAGGCGCTGCTGCTGGGGTCGGACGGTTCGGTGAGCGAGTGCACCGGCGAGAACGTGTTCCTGGTGCGTGACGGGGTGCTGCGGACGCCGCCGTCGAGCGCGGGCGCGTTGGAGGGGATCACCCAGGACACGGTGCTGGAGCTGGCCGCCGGTCTGGGGGTGCCGGTGCGGGTGGAGGGTCTGCTGCGCTCGGACCTTTACGCGGCGGACGAGGTGTTCCTGTGCGGGACGGCGGCCGGGGTGGTGCCGGTGCGGTCACTGGACGACCGCGAGCTGCCGTCCTCCCCCGGCCCGGTCACGGAGCGGCTGCGCGAGGCGTACGAGGCGGCGGTCTCCGGCGAGGACCCGCGCTACCGGCGCTGGCTGACGCCGGTGGGGTGAGCGTTCAGAGGTCGTAGACGGCGCCGGCTCTCGCGACGTCGACCGGTCCGGCGAAGGCGGCGGCGGCGTCCCGGCGGTTGTGTTCGGCGTCGGTCCACGGCGGGATGTGGGTGAGGACGAGCCGGCGGGCGCGGGCGGCGGTGGCGTGTTCGCCGGCCTCGCGGCCGTTGAGGTGGACGGCCCGGTAGGTGTCGCGGCCGTCGATGTAGGCGGCTTCGCAGAGGAAGAGGTCGCTGTCGCGGGCGAGTTCGACGAGGGCGGCGCTCTCGCCGGTGTCGCCGGAGTAGACGAGGGTGCGGCCGGCGTGTTCGAGTCGGAAGGCGAACGCGTCGACGGGGTGGTTGACCTGGGCGACCTCGATCCGGAACGGGCCGAGGTCGAAGGCGCCGGGGGTGAGGGTCCGGAAGTCGAAGACCCCCTTCATGCCGGGGTTCTCGGGCATGTCGTAGGCGCGGGCCATCCGCTCGGCGGTGCCGGCGGGGCCGTAGACGGGCAGCGGGTCGGGGCAGCCCTCGGCCCGGTAGTTGCGGGCGACCCAGTAGGCGCAGAGGTCGACGCAGTGGTCGGCGTGCAGGTGGCTGAGCAGGACGGCGTCGACCTCGTAGAGGCTGACGTACTTCTGCAGGGCGCCGAGCGCGCCGTTGCCGAGGTCGAGTACGACGCGGTAGCCGTCGGCCTCCACGAGGTAGCTGGAGCACGGCGAGTCGGCGGACGGGAAGCTCCCCGAGCACCCCACCACGGTCAGTTTCATCCGAGCCCCTCCGCCCCGACACGTTTCGGCTGCTGCTGGTCAATGGCAGTACCGGCCGGTGAACCGGCGGGTAGCACTGCGTTCGCGTGTCGAGAGTAAGGGCGGAGGGGCACTTTGCCCCCGTCTCCGTGCCGGGCTGTGGCTGGAATCACCAGAACGCCGGGGGCGGCTCGGTGCGGTGGTTCAGCGGTGGCCGGGGCGCCGGCGGGCCCAGGCCTTGATCGTGTCGGGGTGCCAGCGGGGGTGTCCGTTGCCGTCGACGGCATCGGGGTCGGGGAGCAGGCCGTGCCGGCGGTAGTTGCGGACGGTCTCCGGCTGGACGTTGATGTGGCGGGCGATCTCGGCGTACGACCACAGGTCGGTGCTGCGGCTCACGGGTCACCTCGGGGTGCAGGGGGGACGTGCGTGATCAGCTTTCCGGGCCCCGGGAGCGGCATCCTGCGCACAACGGACTCCGTGGTCATTCCGTGACGAACCGGGAGCAGGGAACGGATAAATGCCCGACTGTCACAGCCGTCGTGGTGGTGGGGCCGGCCGGGTGCCGGGTACGGTCTGGCGCATGACTGGCTTCTGGGTGCTGCTGGCCGTGGCGGGTGCCGCGCTGCTGGCCGTTGTCGTGTCGGTGCTGGTCCGGCGGGCCCGCGGCGGGCCCGCGCCGACCCGGCCGGCGCCGCGGCCGCGCCCGGCGAAGGGGCGCCCGGGCCCGGCGCCGCAGGAGATCTGGTGGGCGGAGGTGCCGTTCGAGGACGGCCCGGGGGCGAAGGACCGCCCCTGCCTGGTGCTGCGGGTCGGGGGCCGGACCGCGACCGTCGCGAAGATCACCAGCAAGCACCACGCGGAGCGGCCGGGCGTGCTGGCGCTGCCGCCCGGCTCGGTGGGCGACCGCCAGGGGCGGACCAGCTGGCTGGAGACCGACGAGCTGCGCGAGGTGCCGCTCTCGGCCTTCCGCCGCCGGGCCGGTGTGGTCGACGGGCGGATCTGGGCCCGGGCCCGGCAGGCGGTCTCGGGCTAGGGGCGTCCGGCCGGGCCGGGCCGCAGGGACGGGCCCGGAGCCTCCGTCAGGCCCAGAGCTGGCCCTGCAGGGCCTCGACCGCGGCCTCGGTCGACTCGGCGGTGTAGATGCCGGTGGAGAGGTACTTCCAGCCGCCGTCCGCGACGACGAAGACGATGTCGGCGCGCTCCGCGGCGGTGGCGGCCTTGCGGCCGACGCCGATCGCGGCGTGCAGGATGGCGCCGGTGGAGACGCCCGCGAAGATGCCCTCCTGCTGGAGGAGTTCACGGGTGCGGCGGACGGCGTCGGCGGAGCCGACCGAGAAGCGGGTGGTGAGCACCTCGGCGTCGTACAGCTCGGGAACGAAGCCCTCGTCGAGGTTGCGCAGGCCGTAGACCAGGTCGTCGTAGCGGGGCTCGGCGGCGACGATCCGCACCCCGGGCACCTTCTCGCGCAGGAACCGGCCGACGCCCATCAGGGTGCCGGTGGTGCCCAGGCCGGCCACGAAGTGGGTGACGGAGGGCAGGTCCGCGAGGATCTCGGGGCCGGTGGTGGCGTAGTGGGCGCCGGCGTTGTCGGGGTTGCCGTACTGGTAGAGCATGACCCAGTCGGGATGCTCGGCGGCGATCTCCTTGGCGATCCGCACCGCGGTGTTGGAGCCGCCGGCGGCCGGTGAGGGGATGATCTCCGCGCCCCACATGCGCAGCAGCTCGCGGCGCTCCTCGCTGGTGTTCTCCGGCATCACGCAGACCATCCGGTAGCCCTTGAGCTTGGCGGCCATGGCGAGCGAGATGCCGGTGTTGCCGCTGGTGGGCTCCAGGATGGTGCACCCGGGGGTGAGCAGCCCGGCGGCCTCGGCGCGCTCGATCATGTGCAGCGCGGGGCGGTCCTTGATGGAGCCGGTGGGGTTGCGGTCCTCCAGCTTGGCCCAGAGCGTCACCAGGCCGTCGGTGTTGCCGGGGACGGCGGCGGAGAGTCGGGGCAGGCGGACCAGCGGGGTGTTGCCGACGGCTTCGAGCGGGCTGTCGTAACGCAAGGGGTGCCTCCGGCAACGGCGGTGAGGGTCGGGTGCGGCGGTCCTCCCGCCCGCGCGGCCGGCGGGCGGGAGGACCGGAGGTCAGCGGGCGCCGCCGGCCACGGCGGGCAGGATGGTGACGCTGTCGCCGTCGGCGAGGGCGGTGGAGATGCCCTCCAGGAAGCGGACGTCCTCGTCGTTGAGGTAGACGTTGACGAAGCGGCGCAGCTCGCCGCCGTCCAGCAGGCGGGCGGCGATGCCCGGGTGGCGGGCGTCGAGGTCCTGGAAGAGTTCCCCGAGGTTGCTGCCGGTGCCCTCGACGGCCTTGGCGCCGTCGGTGTAGGTGCGGAGGATGGTCGGGATGCGGACCTCGATGGCCATGGGTGCGCTCCTGTGCGAGTCGTGAGGTGGGTGGGCCGCAGCGGGCGCGGCAGGTCGGGTCCGGCCCGGTGCGCAGGGCGTGCGGCGGGCCTGGGGCGGGCGGCTCAGCGCGAGCGCGCCGGCGTGCCGGGACAGATCGCGCTGGCGAGCCGGCACAGGTCGACGTGCAGGCGCGCCACGAGGCGGGTGCCCGGGGCCTGAGTGCTCACATCGACGGAACGCATGGGCTCATCGTATAGATTCCCGGGCTCGCTCCGACATGCCCGTCTCGGAATCCGGATGTTTCCGTTTCTGTGGCTGAGACGGCAGGGCCCGCCGCCGTCGCTCGGACGGTCGGCGGGCCGCGCCCAGGGGGGTGCCGGTCAGGGCTGGTAGGCCTCGACGACCTGGACGTCTTCCTCCGTGATCGCGCCGTCCACGATGCGGAACGATCGGAACTGGTACGGGTCGTCCGGGCCGTTGCCGTCGGCGGTGGAGACCAGGACGTAGTGGGCGAACGGCTCGGAGGCGTAGCTCACGTCGGTACGCGAGGGGTAGGCCTCGGTGGCGGTGTGCGAGTGGTAGACGATCACGGGCTCCTCGTCCCGGTCGTCCATCTCGCGGTAGAGCTTCAGCAGGTCGCCCGAGTCGAACTCGTAGAAGGTGGGCGACCGGGCGGCGTTGAGCATCGGGACGAACCGCTCGGGCCGTCCGCTGCCGGCCGGTCCGGCGACCACGCCACAGGCCTCGTCCGGGTGGTCGGCGCGGGCGTGGGCGACGATGGCGTCGCGCAGTTCTCGGGTGATGGTCAGCATGCGGTCAGGATAGCCACGCCCCGGCGGGTGTCCGCCGGAGCGTCCGGGGCGTGGTCGGCGCCGGTCCAGGAGGCGGACGGCGGGCGGCTCAGTGGCCGCCGCCGTTGCCGTTGCGGGCGTGCAGGTGGTCGTGGGCGACGGCGTGGACGGCCTGCGGGCGGCGGCGCTTGAGCACCTGGTAGCCGACCACGAGCAGGACGGCCCAGCCGGGGAAGACGTACAGCGAGATGCGGTTGTCCTTGTCGAGGGCGATCAGGACGATCACCAGGGCGAGGAAGCCGAGGGCGGCCCAGCTGCTCCAGAGGCCGCCGGGCGCCTTGAAGCCGGGGGGCGGCAGGTGGCCGCCCTTCCAGGCCTTCCGGTAGCGGATCTGGGAGACCAGGATGACCGCCCAGGTCCAGAGGCCGCAGACGGTGGCCACCGAGGTGATGTACTCGAACGCCTTGGCCGGGACGAGGTAGTTGAGCACCACGCCGGCGCCCATCAGCAGCGAGGAGAGGGTGATCGCGACGGCGGGGCTGCGGTGGGAGTTGAGCTTGGTGAGCCGGCCGGGGGCCTGGCCGCGCAGGGCGAGGTCGCGCAGCATCCGGCCGGTGGAGTACATGCCGGAGTTGCAGGAGGAGAGCGCCGCGGTGAGCACCACGAAGTTGATGATGCCGGCCGCGGCGGGGATGCCGATCTTGCCGAAGGCGGCGACGAACGGGCTGACGCCGGGCTGGAATTCGGTCCACGGCACCAGCGACAGGATGATCACCAGGGCGCCGATGTAGAAGAGCGCGATCCGCCAGGGCAGCGTGTTGATGGCGCGCGGCAGGGTCTTCTGCGGGTTCTCGCTCTCACCGGCGGTGACGCCGACCAGCTCGACGCCGAGGTAGGCGAACATGACGATCTGCAGGGTCATCACGGTGGCGCCGATCCCCTTGGGGAAGAAGCCGCCGTTGTCCCAGAGGTGGGTGATCGACGCGGTGTCACCGGCGTCGCTGAAGCCGAGGGTCAGCACGCCGATGCCGATCAGGATCATGCCGATGATGGCGGTGACCTTGACCATCGAGAACCAGAACTCGATCTCGCCGAACAGCTTCACCGAGATCAGGTTGGCCCCGTAGAGGATGACCAGGAAGGTGAGCGCGCTGAGCCACTGCGGGATGCCGGGCGCCCAGAACTTCACGTAGACGGCGGCGGCGGTGGTCTCGGCCATGCCGGTGACCACCCAGAACAGCCAGTACGTCCAGCCGGTCACGAAGCCCGCGAAGGGGCCGAGGAACTCCCGGGCGTACTCGGCGAAGCTGCCGGCGACCGGGCGGTAGGTGAGCAGCTCGCCGAGGGCCCGCATGATCACGAAGATCACCACGCCGGCCACGGCGTAGGAGAGGATCAGGCTCGGTCCGGACTTGGAGATCGCGGTGCCGGCGCCGAGGAAGAGCCCGGTGCCGATGGCGCCGCCGATGGCGATCATCTGGATCTGGCGACTGCCCAGACCCCGCTCGTAGCCCTCCTCGTCCGGTTTGGAGTCGACGACCTCGTCGTAGATCTGTTCGGCCATGGTGCACCGTCCTGGGTGGGTCTCGTGGGGTGGAGCAGTCGTACCACGCAGGTTCCGGATAGCGGTGTTCATCTGAGCGATATTTGAGCATGTCGTCATATGATTCCGCCCGTTTTGAGCGGAAAAGCCGTGACCCCCCGTCCAGCATGCGGACGGGGGGTCACGGCGGCCCGGCAGCGGGGCGGGATCAGTCCGCGATCGCCTCCAGCAGCGACTCCTGCAGCGCCCCCAGCCACAGGTAGGCCATCACCAGCGGCTTGCGCTCGTCGCTGTCCGGCAGGTCGTACAGACCCTGCTCGTCCTCCTCCTCGACCTCCAGCCGCACCCCCAGGGTGAGCCGCAGGTCGTTGAGCGCGCCCAGCCAGCGCAGGCAGTCGGCGGCGGCCAGCTTGAGCACGCCGCCCTCGCCCCCGAGACCGTCCAGCGCGCGGACCACCTGCAGCGCGTCCTCGCGCTTGCGGGCCCGCAGGTCCAGCTCGGTGTAGCGGCGGAACTCCCGGGCGGCTTCCCTGGCCTCGGCGTCGTCCGGCTTCTCCGGGTCGCCGTAGGCGTCGGGGAAGAGCCGGGCCAGCGCCGGGTCGGCGGGGGCCTCGGTCGGCCCGTCCGCGAACAGCGCGGCGAGCGGGTCGTCGGAGTCCCCGCCCGGGCCCGGTCCGATCAGCTCCAGCATCTGCACCTCCAGCGAGCGCAGGATGGAGGCCTCCAGCTCGTCCAGCGCGATCGCCGCGCTCCCGCCGCCGGCACTCTCGAACAACCCAGCCATCTGTATCGGTCAGCCCGTCTTCGTCGTCTTCGGTGGGGTGCGGGGACGCGGTCCGCGGGTCAGTCGTGCTGCAGCGTGGCCCACAGCCCGTAGCCGTGCATCGCCTGCACGTCGCGCTCCATCTCCTCGCGGGATCCGCTGGAGACCACCGCCCGGCCCTTGCTGTGCACCTCCATCATCAGCTTCCGGGCCTTGTCCTTCGGGTAGCCGAAGTAGGCCTGGAACACGTACTGGACGTAGCTCATCAGGTTGACCGGGTCGTTGTGCACGATGGTCACCCAGGGCGTGTCCGGCTCCGCCACCGGCAGGCCTTCGACCTCCGGGCGCTCGATCTCCACGGGCGCGACACTCACCGCTGGGTCCTCCTCGCCGTTCTTCCCGCACATACCCCTTCAGCCCCCATGCTGCCATCCGGGGAACCTCCGGGCGATTCCGACCCGGGGTCCGCGAACACCCCCGATGAGAAATCGTCAATCTGACGCTAAGTGGTAGTAGCATCATCCCCATGGACGCCACTTCAGTGCGCGCGGCCGGTTCGACCGCGCTCCTCACCGACCGCTACGAGCTCACCATGTTGCAGGCCGCCCTGCGCAGCGGAGCCGCGCACCGCCGCTCCGTCTTCGAGGTGTTCACCCGCCGCCTGCCGGCCGGCCGCCGCTACGGCGTGATGGCCGGCACCGGGCGGGTGCTCGACGCCGTCGAGAACTTCCGCTTCACCAGCGCGCAGCTCGACTGGCTGGCCGGCCAGGGCGTGGTCGAGGAGGACACCCTGCGCTTCCTGGCCGACTACCGGTTCACCGGCGACATCCACGGCTACCCGGAGGGCGAGGTCTACTTCCCCGGTTCGCCGCTGCTCACCGTCGAGGGCAGCTTCGCCGAGGCGGTGATCCTGGAGACGGTGATCCTCTCGATCCTCAACCACGACTCGGCGATCGCGGCCGCCGCCGCCCGGATGACCGCCGCCGCCGGCGGCCGCCCGTGCATCGAGATGGGCGCCCGGCGCGCCCACGAGCAGGCCGCCGTGGCCGCCGCCCGCGCCGCGTACGTGGCCGGCTTCGCGGCCACCTCCGACCTGGAGGCCGGCTTCACCTACGACATCCCGACCACCGGCACCGCCGCGCACGCCTTCACCCTGGTGCACGACGACGAGCGGGGCGCGTTCCGGGCGCAGATCGCCTCGATGGGCCGGGGCACCACCCTGCTGGTCGACACCTTCGACCTGCGCGAGGCCGTGCGCACCGCCGTCGAGGTGGCCGGCCCCGAGCTCGGCGCGGTGCGGATCGACTCCGGCGACCTCACCCTGCTGGCCCACCGGGTCCGCCGTCAGCTGGACGAGCTCGGCGCCGAGAAGACCCGGATCATCGTCACCTCCGACCTGGACGAGTACGCGATCGCCGCGCTGGCCGCCGCCCCGGTCGACGGCTACGGCGTCGGCACCAGCCTGGTCACCGGCAGCGGCCACCCGACCTGCGCGATGGTCTACAAGCTGGTCGCCCGCGCCCAGGTGCCGGACGGACCGCTGCTGCCGGTCGCCAAGCGCTCGGCGGGCGCCAAGAGCAGTGTCGGCGGCCGCAAGTGGGCGGCCCGCCGCCCCGACCAGGACGGCGTCGCCGAGGCCGAGGTGGTCGGCACCGGGCCGATCCCGGCCGAGCTGGAGCCGCACCTCCTTCAGGTACCGCTGGTGCGGGCCGGCGAGGTGGTCGGCCGGGAGCCGCTCGGCGCGGCGCGCGAGCGGCTCGTCCGGACCCTGGCCGGGCTGCCGCTGTCGGCGACCCAGTTGTCCAAGGGCGACCCGGTGCTGCCGACCGAACTGATCGTCTGACCGCCGGTCGGCGCGGGCCGCACGGCCGGCGGCGGAGGGCCCGGGCGCTCCCCGGGCCTTCCGCCACCGGGTGCCACTGCCTACAGTCGACCGTAGAGTTCAACCGGAAGCGCGGAGAACCAGCGCACCGCCCCCACCACACCACCGAGGATGCAAGCCATGCACCGGGCACTGATCGTCGTCGACGTGCAGAACGACTTCTGCGAGGGCGGCAGCCTGGCCGTCGCCGGCGGGGCCGAGGTGGCCGCCGCGATCACCGACCTGATCGCCGAGTCCCCCGCCGGCTACCAGCACGTCCTCGCGACCCGCGACAACCACATCGATCCGGGCGACCACTTCTCCGACCACCCGGACTACGTCAACAGCTGGCCGGTGCACTGCGTGGCGGGCACCGAGGGCGTCGGCTTCCACCCCAACTTCGCGCCCTCCGTCACCTCCGGCGCGATCGAGGCGGTCTTCGACAAGGGCGCCTACGCGGCGGCGTACAGCGGATTCGAGGGCGTCGACGAGAACAACCGCGGCCCGATCGAGTGGCTGCGCGAGCGTCAGGTCAGCGAGGTCGACGTGGTCGGGCTCGCCACCGACCACTGCGTCAAGGCCACCGCGCTGGACGCCGTCCGGGCGGGCTTCGCGACCCGGATCCTGCTCGACCTCACGGCCGGCGTGTCGCCGCGGACCACCGCCGCCGCGCTGGAGGAGCTGCGGGCGGCCGGCGTCGAACTGGTCGGGACGCCGACGGTTCGGGGCTGAGCCCCGGAGCGGCGCCGGCTCACCGCTCGGTGACCAGCAGCTCCACCACGTCGGTGCCGCCCTGCCGGAAGGCCTCGCGCAGCTCGGCGCCGACGGCCTCCGGCTCGTCGGCCAGCCGCGCACCGGAGAGGTAGACCACCCGGACCCCGAGGTACTCCATCCGGTGCTGGCCGGCGCGCACCCAGGCGGCCTCCCCCTCGCTGACGCAGCGCAGCTCGGAGTCGACCTCCACCGCCACCCCCGACCGCGGCCAGTAGAGGTCCGGGACGGCGATGTAGGTGCCGCCGCGCATCCGCAGCTCGGGACCGGTCAGCGGGGCGGGCAGCAGCCACTCGTCCAGCAGGGCGCCGACCCGCTCCAGCACCGCCTCCCGCTCGGCGGCCAGCAGTTCGTCCAGCGCGGCCCGCACCCGCAGGTCGGCGGCCAGCCCGGACTCGGTCAGCTCGGCGACCAACTCCCGGACGGTGCACCGGATGCCGGGGCGCGCCACGGCCTCCCGCAGCACCGCGCGGACCGGCAGCGCGACGCCCTCGCCGAACTCCGGCGCGGCGCCGTCCGCCGTCCACTCGCGCAGCGCGTCGGCGACCGCCCGGGCGACCGGCGCGCAGGCCAGGCCGTGCACCGAGCTGGCGACCAACTCCCGCTCGGTGCGCCGGATCCGCACCCCGCCGGCGTCCTTCAGGCGGCGCTGGCGGGGCACCAGGACGTCCACCCCGGTGACGGCGGGCAGCCGGGGCACGGCGGCGAAGCCGTAGAGCGCCAGCGCGGCCGTCCCGGTGATCACGGCGCCCTCCCGGCGGCCCTCCTCGCGCCCGTTCTGCGCGGCGTAGAGCAGGGCCGCCCACATCCGCTGCTCCGGGGTCGGCTCGGCGGACTGCAGGAGGTAGACCCTGGGCAGCAGCCGCTGCCAGGGGCCGCCGCGGCGGCAGTGCTCGGTGACCACCCGGGCCGGCACGCCCCGGGCGCGCAGCTGGCTGGCGGTGATGACGTTCTGCTGACGCTTCGCCAGTTCCTCCAGGGAGGGCGGCGGCGAGGGGATCCGGTAGCTCATGCCGACACCATCCCCAACCGCCCGCACCGACCATCGGCCACCTGACGCACTGTTACCCAACCGTCGCGAAACCGGGACCAGCCCGCACTAAAGTCCTCATACCCTCACTCATTCGGCGTAATGGGCGTTCATATACTTGTCATCATTGATCGATGCCGATCGACCACCAGGGTGTCTGACCGTGCGTGACCAAGGGCATACGATGAAGCGCGTCCGGACGTCACTCCCACTCCCCGGATTGCCTACTCTTGGTGCATGTCACGTGACGAGACCGCCGGCCTCCGCGCGGCCCAGCTCCGCCTTGGCCGCCTGCCCGGATACGTCCGCCGGCCGGACCCGGCCCGCCGCAGCGGCGAACAGGGCCATACGTACAAAAAGGGCTGGGAGGTTCGCTTCACCGCCCGCAGCGAGGCGGAGATAGCCGAGATCCGCGACCTGGTGGTCGCCGCCGGATTCGCCCCGGCCAGGCCCTTCTTCAAGGGCCACCAGCTGATCCAGCCCGTCTACGGGATGGCCGCCGTCCAGGCCTACCTGGCCGCGAGACAGGCGGCCGAGGACCAGGCCGCCCGCACCGCGGTCGGCCGCGAACGACGGACCGACGACCCCACCGGGCCGGACCCGGCCGCGAGCGCCGCCGGAGCCGCTGCGGCGGCGGCCGAACTGGCCCGGCGGCGGGCCGTCGAGGCGTTTCCCGCCCAGCTCGGAAGGGCCGCCGCGGCGGACGGCCGGATCACCACTTCGGAGGCCGGGCGCACCGGCTGACGTTCGCTCGGACGAGCGACCCGCGTCACGCGCCCGCGCGCCGGGCGCCGGAGCGCCACCGACACGGACAGGGCGGCCGGAGGGGGCCGGACCGCCCGCCCCGCCGCCTCGACCGCACCGACCGGGCGGCACCGCCCGACGGACCGCTCGAAGGGCCGCTCTGGACGCCGCAGCACCGACCGCACCGCTTCGACCCGCTCCCGGCCCCGGTCCACCCGTCCCCACCGTCTCCGCACAGCACCGCCCAGCACCGCACGGCCCCGCCGAGCACGCACGGCCCCACAGGGCTGCACCGGGGACTCCGTCAGGCCCCATCCGGCCCCACGTGACCCCTCCCCGGCCGGCCGGCTCCCACCCGGCACCGCCCCCCGGCGGCGCGAGCGCACCACCCCTTCGCCGACCCGCCCCGGGGACCGTCCGAACACCTGCCCAGGCCCGCCACGCGCGCGACCGGTTGCGCGCGTGCGGCTTCACGCCGATGGCGTGGACGTGAGCCGCCGAACCGCCTACGGTGGCTCATCAACCGCCCCGCGACTCCGTCGCCCCACCCCGCTGACCGGCCACGACGCACTCAGATCCGCGCCTGCCGCACCACTGCGCCCCACTCCACCACCGGCCCCGCGCCACCCTGCCGTCCGCTCGCCCGCATCCGGCCACCGCCGGAACCGGCCGAGCGGCGGTGCGTTCCGGGCATTCAATCCGATTGGTCACCCAGCGCACCGAGCGCCTACCGTAGAGTGAGCACAGATGATCGACCGTCAGAAGCCCATCTCACTTGCCGAGAAGCCGAGATGACCAACCGTCATGACAGCACCGCCGAGCCTCCCCCGGGGCTCGACGAACCGCCTGCCGTACCGCTGGAGTTCGCGGCCTTCTGCGAGCTGCACCGACCGCGGTACCTCAGCTACGCCCGGGTATGGCTGCCGGACCAGACCGAGGCGGACGGCGCGGTCCAACAGGCCTTCGCTGAAATCGCCGTCCACTGGCGGGAGTTGCTGGGCAGCTCCAACCCCACGGCGCACGCCTGGCAGATCCTGCGCGGCACGGTCGGCGACCACACCCGCCGGCCCGGACCCGACCACCCGGCCGCCGACGACGACCTGGCGATCCTGCACTACGTGGTCGGCCTCGCCGCACCCGAGATCGCCGATGTCATCGGCACCGACACCGCCAGCGTGGCCGGCCGACTCCGCCGCACCATGCTGCGTGAGGCCTCCGGCTGGTGACCCCGGCCGAGCCCTCGCGCCGGGCCGCCGCGCCGCGTACCGGCGCCCGGACCCGCGACCGGTGGATCAGACCCGCTCGCCCGTCACGTCGTAGAGGTGGTGGACCGGGTCGTGGACCAGGTAGCGGGCGAACGACTCCACCGTGAAGCGCGCGCCGTCGCTGCGGTTGCCGGTGCGCCGCCACTGCTCGTCCGTGACCCGCTCGAAGGCGTCCGCCAGGATCCGCGCCGCCGCGGCCAGATCCGCCGCGACGGCGTCCGGCCGCTGCTCCCCGTAGCGTTCGGCGACGGCCGTCTCGTCCTGGTCCCAGTTCGGGAAGTCCGGGCCCTCCCGGTCGAGCATGAGGTTCAGCCGGACGTGGAACAGCCGGAAGACGTCGCGCACGTGGCAGGCGTACTCCAGGTCCGACCAGGTCTCCGGGCGGGGCCGCCGGCGCAGCGCCTCCCCGTCGCCGGCCAGGACCGCCACCCAGGCGTCCGCGTTGGCCCGGATCAGCCCGGGGACGGCCTCGCGGGCCACGGCCCCGGAGTCCAGGCCGCAGTCCGGGCAGGCCCGCTCCAGCACCCAGGTCCAGTCCTTGGTGTCCGGGACGACGGCGTCGGGGGTGTCGACGGTTCCGGGGGCGGCGGCCGGAGCCTTCGGGGCGGGGGCGTTCTCGGGGCTGGTCATGCGTCCAGGATGGCCGCGGGGAACGGCCCGCCACCAGCGGCCCGACCGCCACCGACCGCCGACATCCTGCCAGCGCCGCACGGCCGCGCCGCCCCGCTCGGCCGTCCCGCCCGGCTCAGCCGTTCCGCCCGGCCTCGTCCCGCTCGTACGCCTCCCCCCTGGTCGGGCGGGGGTGCCCGGGTCCATGCTGGGCACCATGCTCATCCGCGAAGCCACCCCCGCCGACTGGCCGGCCATCTGGGCCTTCCTCCGCGAGATCGTCGCCGCCGGCGAGACCTACAGCTGGGACCGCGACACCACCGAGGACCGGGCCCGCGCGCTCTGGTGCAAACCCGCCCCCGGCCGCACCTTCGTCGCCGTCGACGAGGACGGCACCGTCCTGGGCACCGCCGAGAGCCACCCCAACCAGGCCGGCGGCGGCGCCCACGTCGCCAACGCGGGCTTCATGGTCGACCCCCGCCACTCCGGCCGGGGCGTCGCCCGCGCCCTCGGCGCCCACGTCCTCGACCAGGCCCGCGCCGACGGCTACCGGGCGATGCAGTTCAACGCCGTCGTGGAGACCAACACCCGTGCGGTGGCCCTCTGGGAGTCCCTGGGCTTCGAGATCCTCACCACCGTCCCCGAAGCCTTCCACCACCCCCGGAAGGGCTACGTCGGCCTGCACATCATGCACCGCCGGCTCTGAGGACGGCGCCCGCGCACACCCGGCTCACCACTGCGGCGGCTGCTGCGGCGGGTACGGATAGGGGCTCGCCGCGACGGCCCGCCGCCGCTTCCGCGCCCGCGCCGCCAACCCCGCCGCCACCCCGGCGACCACCAGCACCAGCAGCCCCCCGGCCCCGAGCAGCGTGTACGTGACCCCCGCGTTCCCGCCCGCCCCCGCCACCGGCGCCGCCACCGGCGGCCCGGAGGCACCGTCGCCGGGCACCGCCCCGGAATCCGGCGGAGCCCCCTGCGACTCCGCCCGCCCGAGCAACGGATTGGCCCTGGGGCCGCCGTCCACCGCGGGATTCGCCTCCAGCGCCTTGGCCGGATCGACGATCCCGTACCCGTAATGCGCGTTCGGCACCGCCGACCCGTCCCCCGGCGCCGTCGCACTCTTGATCATCCGATTGATGACCTGCCCCGCCGAGAGCCCGGGATACTTCGACCTGATCAGCGCGGCGGTGGCCGAGACGTAGGCGGTGGCGTCGGAGGTGCCGTTGCCGATGCCATAGCTCGACGCGGACTTGGCCGTGGCCTGATAGACCTCGACCCCCGGTGCGGCCAGGGTGACCTCGGGCCCCGAGGTGGATCTCTCCCAGACCCGTCCTCCGTCGTCGACGGCTCCGACCGCGACGACTCCGGGAAACGCGGCCGGGTACGAGACTGCCTTCAGATCCCCTCCGGTATTCCCGGCGGCGGCTACCAGCAGGACGTCCTTGGAAGCGGCATAGCCGATGGCCTCGCGCACCTCGGAGTCGAATCGGGACGCTCCGCCGATGGACATATTGACCACCTTCGCGCCGTGGTCCACCGCGAACCGAACGGCCGACGCAAGGCTGTTCTGTTGAAGCCCTGTCGCTTCGCCGTTCGCCGTCAGTCTGACGGGGAGGACTTTCGCCTTGGGCGCCAGCCCCATGATTCCGTCCTGGGCGCCGTGCCCGTGCCCCACGATCAGACTCGCCATCGACGTTCCATGGCCGTCGCTGTCGACACGCCCGTCCGAGTTCGCCCCGGAGAAGTCGGCGCCGGGGAGGACCTGCCCTGCCAAGTCCTGGTGTTCCTGGCTGACTCCACTGTCCAGCAGCCCGACAATCACGCCTTCGCCCTGGCTGACGGGCCAGACCTTCTTCTCGGCTTCGAAGGTCTTCAGAGCCCACTGCTTGTCGCGGATCTGATCTGCCGCTGCCGGCGTGGCGCAGGTGGCCCAGAGCAGGCCCCCAGCGGCGATAGCCGCTGTACTGCGCGCCAGTCGGTTGCTCGTCAAATCTGGTCACTCCACTCAGCGATGTGCCCCGCAGATCACCGATCTGCGGGGCACCGGATCAGATCAACCCGTCCTCCCCGAGGACAGGCTCATTCCACCACGTTCGGATTGGTCGGTTTGTCCGACGCCCAGGTCTCCTCGTCCTCCACCAGATAGTCCGGGCGCTTGGAGCTCTTCTCCTCGTTCTTCTTGCGCTGCCTGGCTTCGCCGACCGGCACTCCCGGTGCCACGCCGCTCGTACCTCCGACCCCCAGGTCGGCCTTCGCCCGGGCTCGGGCGCCCAGGCCCGAGCCTCCCTCGGTGAATGCGTACCTACCGCCCCCGCCGGTGCTGGAACGGCCGCCCTCACCGATGACACCGCCGGTGCGCCCCGGTGTCCTGCTGCCACCCGTGGTCGCACCTGCGCCACGGCCACCGGCTCCGCTCCCGCTCCCGCTCCCGGTCCCGCTCCCGAACACCTCGCCGGCGCCGACGGCTCGACCGCTACGGTTCACAGACTTCTCAGCGACGCTCGGCCGGCCCATCGGGTCCTTACCCAAGGCGGCGCCCTTGCCCTGGACGCTTCCGGAGGCACTCTTCGCACCCGCGGTCGTCCCGCCCGGGTCGACGGACGGCCCGCCTCCGGGGACGGCCCCGGTGGGCCTCGGAAGCCCTCCGGGCCCGCTACCCGGATTGCCACCGGACGACTGTGTTCCGGCTGTCACGACGTTGTTGCTGGTGGCGTTGTTGGGAGCGTTCACCACCGCGGCATCGATACCCACTCCCGGGCCGTAGTTCGTCGTTCCGGGCGGTTTGGGAAGCGTCTGCGCGGTGCCGCCCTTGATCCCCGCATCGGTGGGCGCGGGAGGAGCGGCCGAGACGGGGCGCTTGACCAGGGGCGGCTCGGACGTCCTCCGAGGCTGCGCCTGCTGCTCCCCGACCTGGGTCGGAGTCATTGTGGGACCGCCGAGGCCGGTACCCGCCATCATCGCGCTGGCGACCGCTGCCGAGCCGCTCGAATCGTCCTGAGGACCGATGTCGCGATTGTCGCCCAGCTTTCCGAGCGGCTGGTAAGGCGGTGGTGGCTTCAGCATCGGGGTGGCGACGCGGTAGTGCATGGCGAGGGTCTGCATCACTGCGGCGGCTTCGAGTTTGCGCTGTTCGGCGACGGCCGTTCTGCTGTCCTCGTCGTCGTCGCCGAAGAGGGACGAGACGGTGTCGCCGATGCCGTCCTTGACCTGGTCCCAGCCGCTGGGTTCCTCGGGCATGTCGTGCTTGGCCTTGGCGATGGCCTCGGACATCGCCTTGAGGGTGTTGGCGGCGTCGTTGGCGTAGGAGGCCGCGTTGTTGATGGTGGCGGCGAGGTTGAGCATGCGGGTGTGGAAGGCGTCGCTGGTGGTGCCCTCCCAGCTGATGGCGGCCTCGGTGCTGGCCCGGGTGAGGGTCGCGCGGATGGCTTTGAGGGTGTCGGCGGCGCGGCGCCAGGGGTCGCCGGCGGCCATCACCTCTCCGGGGTTGAGGGCCTGGGCCATCTTCCGGAGTTCGGCGTGGCTGTAGTCGTTGAAGTTGGTGTACGTCATCGGTGGCCGCCTCCGTTCCCGCGGGGCTGTGCCCGGTCGGCGCTCATCGTTCGGACTTCCCGCCGTCGTGCCGGGGCGGCGCCACCGTGCGGGTGTAGGCGGCGGTGCTGGTGGCGGACGGTGCCGCCACCGACCAGCCGTCGTCGCCGAGTTTCAGCTTGCCGGCGGTGCGGTGTTCCTGCTCCTGGTAGTTGGTGGCGGTGAGTTCGGCCTTCTTCTGGGCCTCGTCGACGGCCTCCTGGAGCTGGTTGAGCACGTCGCGCAGGCCGTCGCGCATCGTCTGGTACCGGCCGTGCAGTTCGGTGGCCTCGGCGAAGGTGCCGAAGGAGGTCTTGCCGACGGCGCTCTGTCCGTGGGTGCGGGTGCCGTCGGCATGGCGTTCGAACTCGGCCAGCAGGAGCCGCACCTGGGCGGCGAAGGCACGTAGTTGCTCGACTTCGACGCGGTAGCCGCCGCCGGCCCCGCCCGTCGATCCGGTCCCCGTTGACACGTCCGGCGCCTCCCCCGTGCGTCCGCCCCGCGCTGTCGTGCACAGCTCCGGGAGACACATGTCTAACACATGGGCGGGGCAAGCTGAACGGTGCTCGCGGCGAAGCGGTCGACGTCCTGGCGGACCGTCAATTCACGGATGTTCCACGCTGTCGGGCCGTGAGGGCGCGGCGGCAGAGCGAGTCGGCGCGGCGGGTGGTCTCGGGCAGCCGGTATTGCGGGGCGAGGGCCAGGGTGGTGGCGACCGCCTCGGACAGGCCGATCCGGTGGCCGACGGAGACGAACACCGGTTTGACGCCGGCTCTGGTCCGGACGGCGCGGCCGACCTCCTCCCCGGTGGCCGGGTCGGTGAGCGGGGTCCAGGCGCCGCGGGCGGCCCCGGGCTCGTGGTGGTCGAAGACGAACGGGGTCTTGGCGACGCCGAGTGTGCGCAGGCCGGTGAGCACGCCGAGGTGGCTGGCCAGGCCGAGGCGGCGCGGGTGGGCGAGGCCGTAGCCGTCGCAGACCACGGTGCCGGGGGTGCGGCGGAGGGCGGCCAGGGCGTCCAGCACGGCCGGGAGTTCACGGAAGGCGAGCAGGCCGGGCACGTAGGGGAAGGCGATCCGGCCGACGGCGGTCGACTCGTCGACGACGGCCAGGGTCTCGCGGTCCAGGACCACGGCGGCGGCGACCACGAGGTCCCGTTCGTCGTCGTAGGCGACGTCCACACCGGCGATCAGCGCGTCGTCGGCCTCGGTGCCGGCCCCCGGGCCGGGGCCGTACGGCTGGACGAGCGGTCGCAGCCGTTCCTGTTCGGTGAGCGCCTCGGCCTCGGTGGCGGGCCAGTCGGCGGGGATGGGCACGGAGGGTCTCCCCCTGGGGCGTCGGGTGTCAAGGAATGTGTCCCTGTCACCGTACCGAGTGGGGCGGACGACCCCGCAGTGAGCCTGTGCGCCCCCCGTGCCCCGGATCCGGCGGCTTAGGCTGCACTTACCGAACTGCCGTACTGGGTAGGAGTTGTGGAGAGGTTTCCAGCACCGGCACCGCTCCACCCCGCTTCCCGCCCGTTCCCCCGACGTGCGAAGGACCGATCGCCATGCCGCGCCCGACCACCGCTCAGTTCTGCCTCGGCACCTGCACCGTCGTCGCCGCCGCCGTGGCGCTGCTGGCCGTTTCGGGCGCCACGGGCGTCCTGGAGATCGCCGTGCTGGTGGGCTTCGCGCTCGCGCTCGGGACGCTGGTGACGCTGCTGTCGCTGTCCACCGCCGCGCAGCGCCGCACCACCGCCACGGCCGGCACCACCGCCACGCCCGGCGCGGCACACCTCCAAGCCGACGCCCCGGCCCCGGCCGGGCACGCGTACGCCCGGCAGCGCTGAGGCGGCACCACCGGGCGGTCCGGACACGCGGACGGGATCAGACTGTGGAGACCACCACGGTCTTCGCGGCCTTGTCGTGGAGGCACTGGCGGTACGGCTTGTCGAAGACGCCGAACAGCCCGTCGATCAGCCACCAGAGCGCCGCGCAACAGATGACCGCAGGGAGGATGAAGACGGCGGCCCTGGTCCAGGCGGCGGCCGGTGGCGGCGTGCTGCCGTCGATCAGCATCGCGACCCTGATCTTCATGGCTTTCTTGCCGAGGGTCTGGCCGTCCCGGCTGAGCATCACGCCGTCGTAGATCAGGTAGAGGCCGCAGGCCAGCCAGAACGCGCCGGCCTCGCCCGAGCGGTCGCTGAGCGTGGCGAAGGGCAGCACCAGGACGATCGCCACGATCTGCACCAGGACGTAGTCGATCACCTGCGCGAGGATCCGGTTCGGCCAGGTGCCGAGCGGCGGCATCCCGGGGACGGGCCCGGCGCCGGGCGTGCCGTGCCCCGCAGACCCGTATCCGGGCGGCGGCTGGTCGGACGGCGGCCCGCCGTACGGGTCCTGCCCGTACGGCGGTTGCCCGTACGGCGAACCGCCGGGAGTGCCCCCGTAGTCGCCCCCGTACGCGCCGGGCCGATCGCCGTAGGGACTGCCGGGCGGCGGGGTCGAGGACGGCGGCGGGTTTCCGGACGGGTCCGACGGCGCACCTTCCGGCGTGCCGCCACCCGGGGACGGGGGCTGCTTGTCGAAGGAGGGCTGACCGCCCCCCTCCGGCTCGGAGCCTGAGGGGTTCTGGGTGCTCATTCAACGAGTAGAACATTGCAGATTGGCTAAGTTTCGGATATTTAGTCCGTTTCGCCCGGCAACCTCCGGCGTACCGCGGTCAGCCCCGGACCACCCGGGTGCCCGCCATCCGGTCGTGCCACCCGCGCCGGGCGGGGCGGTCGAACAGCGGCCAGACCAGGCCGAGCAGCAGCACCGCCGAGGCGTTCCGGGCCAGCCAGCGGGCCAGCGACCGGGCGAGGCTCAGCCGGTCCCGGGCGGCCGACGGGGCCGCGTGGACCACCCGGATCCGGACCAGGCGCTTGCCGAAGGTCTGCCCGGTGCGGGCGGTCGGCAGGACTTCGTAGAGCACCCCGACGAAGGCGAGGACGGCGAACAGGACGGCCACCTTGCCCAGCACCACCCCGTCCACCAGCCAGACGTCCACCTGGCGGCGGGTCAGCGCGCTGGCCATCCTGGCCTGGTCGAGCTTCTGCTGGACGTGGGACACCACGGAGTTGCCGAGCGGGATGGCGGTCGCGGTGGCGACCACGGCGAGGACGGCGGTGTCCACCAGTCGGGCGGCCAGCCGGCGTCCGAGCCCGGCGGGCAGCGGGGCGGGGGGACGACGGCGAGCCGGCCGGGGCGCGGCGGCCCCGGCCTTCGCCGGGTCGGCGAGCGCGCCCGGAGCGGGGGCTCCGACCGGCCCCGCGACCGGGGCGGCTGACGAGGTGGTGGCGGCGGACGAGGTGGTGAGGGTGCGGGGGACCGTGACGGCGGGCACCACCGCGACGGCCGACTCGGCCGAAGCGTCCGGCTGCGACCCCGAGGCCTGCTCCGACACCGGCTGCGACTCCGGCTCCGGCTGCGACTCCGGCTCCGAGGCAGGCGCAGGCACCGACGCGGGCACCGGCACCGCCTCGGGAGCACGCCCGGCCACCGGCGCGGCGACGGGCTCCGCCCGCTCGCCGGATGCCTCGCCGGACAGCCGCGCCGCACCCACCGCCCGATCCTCCGCTGGCCCGTCCGCGCCGGAGTCCGGCTCCGCCCCCGGCAGCACGCCCCAGGAGACCCAGCGCGGCGCACCGCCGGTCTCCATCAGGCCACGCTGCGCCCGCGGGTCGACCTGCCAGCCGACGGCCCCCGGCTCGCCCGCACGCTGCTCCTCGACCTCCTCCGCCTCCTCACCGGCGGCCGGTTGCGCCACCGCCGGACGCACCGCCGCACGGGCCGCCAGATGCGGCCCGACGCTGAACGACGCCCCACCCGCCGTCTGGTCCAGGTACACCGGCCCGGTCTCCCCGGACATCCCGGCGATCGCCGGCACCGCGGGCGAGGGCACCGCACGCGCAGGCGCGACGGACGAAGGCGCGACGGACGGAGGTACAGCGGAAGACGGCACCGCGGACGACGGCGGACGGGCCTCCGGCGACGCCGGCGGCGGCACGAAGCGCGCCCCCGCCCCGGGCCCGGCCCCCGCGCCGGCCCCCGCGCCACCCGCCACGCCGCCGCGGCGGGCCGCGAACCGGGGCGGCTGCAGCACCTCGCCCGCGGCCGGGGCCGGGCGGCTGGTGCCCGGCACCCACGCGGTACCGCCCCAGTAGCGGACGAAGCCGGGCACCGAGGGGTCGGGGTAGTACCCCGGTGTGGGGCCGACGGCCGTCTCCGCGCCGCCGGCGAAGGGCCGGTCCGTCATGGGGTCTTCTTTCTGGCAGGGCCGTTGCGGCGCACCCGGCGGGCGGACCACGCGACGGCGACTCGGGCGGCGGAGGTCGCTTCGCCCGTCGGCGCGCGCGAGGACACCGCCTCATTGGCGGACAGTCGCGGGGCAGTCACAAAGGGTAGTACCTCGGCGGCGCGAAGGTGGCAAGTTGCGCGATCGCCGGACAGGCCGGGTCCGCCCGGGATAAGGAGGACGGCGCGCGTCAGCGGACCCCCGCCCCCTCCCCCACGGTCTCCACGGCCCGCCCACGCCCGCGGGAACTCCGCCAAGAAATCTCGGAAACATGTGTAAGAGCGCCCTCGACCCGCGCTCTCCAAGGTCACAGGGCCCGGAACCGGGCACGAACCGGAGTCAGAGAGGAACCCGATCATGGAGCGCGCGACGAGCGTGGTCGAGCACGAGCTGGAACTCAACCTGGTGCTCTCCCCCGAGCACAGCGTCCCCGTCCCGGCCCGACTGTCCTACGGCAGCCACGACCCCTACGCGGTGCACATCACCTTCCACCTGGACACCGGCTCGCCGGTCACCTGGGTGTTCGCCCGCGAGCTGCTGGTGGAGGGCACCTTCCGGCCGTGCGGCCAGGGGGACGTGCGGATCTGGCCGACCCGCTCGGGCCGGCGCAGCGTGCTCTGCTTGGCCTTGAGTTCGCCCGCCGGGGACGCCCTGCTGGAGGCCCCGCTGCCGGTGGTGGCCGCCTGGCTGGAGCGGGCGCACCGGCTGGTGCCGCCGGGCAGCGAACTGGCCGCGCTGGACATGGACGGGTCGCTCGCCGAGCTGCTCGCGTGAGCGACCGCGCCGCACGGCGCCGCCCCACCCCGGCCGTCCCGGCACCGGGCACCCCCGGGCGGGACAGCCCCGGCCGCGGAACCCCCGGAAGCGGGACCCCCGCCCACGGCGGCCCCGGGCGGAGCACCCCCGGGCCCGTGGGCCCGGGAGTCCCCGGCGACTCAGCGGGCCGCGGGGGCCTGCTGACGGTCGTGCGCGGGGCCCGGACGGCCGCCGCCGCTGCGCTGCCCGGGCAGCGGGACGAGCGGGGCGCCGGCGGCCCGCCGCCGCGCCCTTATCCGTAGCGCCGAGGCCAGCAGGAAGCAGATCCCGACGAGCGGGTAGACCGAGGCCGGGATCTGGCTGACCGCCGACAGGTGCAGGTCGAGGTCGCCGTGGTGCGGCACGACCCACATCCCGAACGAGAAGAAGGCGATCAGCGTCGCCCCGAAGGCCGCGCGCCAGCGCAGCCGGCGGACGGCGGCCGGGCGGGCCTGCTCGACCGCGGCCTCGCAGGCGAGCAGCGCGAGCACGGGCACGCACCAGATCCAGTGGTGGGTCCAGCTGATCGGCGAGATCAGGACCGCGGTGACGGCGGCGCAGCAGACGCCCCACGCCTCGGCGCGGGGCAGCCAGCGGGAGCTGGAGGCCGCCCAGGCGGCGATGGCGAGGCCGAGCACCGCGATCACGGCGCCGGCCAGCGTCGCGACGGTCCCGGGCTCGGCGGTGTGCAGCAGCCGGGCCACGGCGCCGCGTACCGACTGGTTGTCGACGATCTCGGTCTTGCCGACCCGCGAGGAGTCGTACAGGTACTTGGTCCAGAAGCCCCAGGTGGCGTCGGGCAGGACGAGCGCGCCGAGCAGGAAGGTCCCGAGGAAGGTGAAGCCGGCCACGAAGGCGGCCCGGATCCGGCCGGTGAGCAGCAGGTAGACGGCGAAGAGGCCGGGGGTGAGCTTGATGCCCGCGGCGATGCCGATCGCGACGCCCTTGCTGCGGCGGCCGTCGGGGCGGGTGAGGTCCCAGAGGATCAGGCAGGCCAGCGCGAGGTTGATCTGGCCGTAGCGCAGCGTGGTGAAGACCGGTTCGAGCCAGACGCCGCCGCCGGTGACCAGGATCACGCCGAGCGGGCGCAGTTCGCGGCGCGGCCAGCCGACCAGCTTGAACGACAGGTGGGTGAGCAGCGCGAGCAGCCCGAGGTTGCCGAGCGTGATCGCCACCCGCAGGAACGGCACCGGGAACCAGGTCGTCGGCACGAACAGCGTCGCGGCGAACGGCGGGTAGGTGGCGGGCAGGTTCCATTCGGTGACCCGCAGCGCGTAGAGGTCGGTCCCGTCGGCGACGGCGCCGCCCTCCGCCCGGTAGACGATCATGTCGACCATCGAGGTGTGGACGAAGTGCCGCACCACGGCGTAGACCACCAGGGACAGCAGCGCCACGGCGGAGACGGCCAGCAGCGGGCGGCGCGGTGCCTCCCGCAGGGCCCGCACGGGCGCGCCGAGGGCGTCCTTGAGGCGGTCCGACAGAGGTCCGGGCGCCGGGTCCGGTGCCGTCGGCACCACGCTGCGCTCGTCTTGCACCGCTGTCACTGTTCGCTCCGTCCACCGTTCGGCCAACCAGCGACGATACCGGATGCCCGGCGACCGGGTCCGGTCGAGCCGACTACCGAGCGTGATCGCCCGGGTGGAAGTGCACCCCGGCCGGCCGTACTCCGTTGCGGGCGGAGCACGGACGGCCGGGGTCCGGGGAGGGATCGCGGGGCTCAGCCGGCGTAGGCGCCGAGGGCCCGGGTGAAGTCCAGCGGCTGCTGGACGATGCTGCTGCAGCTCGCGTCGGCGTACGCCTTGGCACCGCCGGCGCACGCCTTGTCGCGGGTGCCGGACCACATCGCCAGCCAGGCCAGGTGCTTGGTCCCGGCGAACTCGGCGAGCTGCTTGGCGTCGGCGACGGTGAAGACCTCGCTGGCCACGTCGTTGACCCCGATCATCGGGGTGACCGCGACCTTGCGCCAGGCGGCCGCGTCGTCCAGCCCGAGCACGCTCTTGACCTGGGCCTGGGTGGCGGTGGCCGCGGCAATGGCGTACTTGCCCATCTGACCCTGCGGGTTCGGGGCGACGCCGTCCCCGAAGTCCATCGCCATGATGTTGACCGCGCCGATCGCGACGCCGTTGCGCTTGGCGTCGGCCACCAGGTCGACGCCTTCCTGGGTGAGGCCGGAGGGCAGCGCGGGGAGGGTGAAGGAGACGTCCAGGGCCTTGCCCTTGGCGGCCGCGTTCTTCTGCAGCTGGGCGACGGCCTGGGCGCGGCGGGTGTTGGCGGCGGTGTTGGCGATCGCGCCGCCCTCGACGTCGAAGTCGACCTTGGTCAGCCCGAAGGCGTCGACGGTCTTCTGGTACACGGCGGTCAGGTCGGCCGTGGTGGCGCAGGCGAGGGCCAGCTCGCTGCCGTTGGCGCCGCCGAAGGAGACCCGGACGTCGCCGCCGATCGCCCGCAGCGCGCCGATCTGGGCGGCCACCGCGTCGGCGGACAGCTCGCTGACGCCGCCCCACTTCGGGGTGCAGCCGCCGCCGGAGACCACGAAGGCGAGGGTGAAGTTCTTCACGCCGGTGGCCTTCGCGGTGGCGACCAGGTCGTACGGCGGGTACAGCGAGGTGTCCACGTACGGCGCGAAGCCGGCGCCGGTGGCCGGGGCGGGCGTGCCGGTCGCGGTGGCGGTGGGCGCGGGGGTGGCGCTGGTGGTCGGCGCCGGGGTGGTCGGCCTGGTCGTGGCGGTGGGGCTCGGGGACGCGGTGGTCGGCCGGGCGGTGGCGGTGGCCGTCGCGGTCGGCGTCACGACGGGCGTGCCGGTCGGGGTCGGCGAGGTGCCGGGGGTGCCCGTCGGGCGGCCCGAGGGGGTCGGCACGGTGTCGCCGGCCTTGCAGGAGGCGTTGTTGATCAGGCAGTTGCCGGGCTCCGCCTGCGCGGCGCCGGCGCCCTGGGCGACGAAGCCGACCACCAGGCTCCGGCCGGGCTCCAGTCGCTTGCTCCAGGCCTCGGGCTTGACGGTGACGTGCTGCCCGTCGGCGCTGAAGGTGGCGTTCCAGAGCGAGTCGATCTTCGCTCCGGCCGGCAGGTCGAAGGACAGCGTCCAGTCCTCGATCGCGCTGCCGGCCGGGTTGGTGACCAGGTACTGGCCGGTGTAGCCGGCGTCCCAGGCGCTGGTGCGGGTGTAGACGGCGCCGAGCGAGGCGGCGCTGGCCGAGGAGGCGAGGGCCACGGCCGCGCCCGCGACCAGCGCGGCGGCGACGGCCGAGGAGGCGAGGACGACTCCCTTGCGGCTGCGTCGGCGGCGGCCCCGGCGGCGTTCGGGCTGGGTCGTCATGGGCGTACCTCCGTAGGGGGCGCCTCCCGCCCGGAGGGCGCGGGGGACGGCTGGGCCGGACGGGGTCGCGGCGGCCGGGCGCGGGTGGATGGACCCGTCGCGGGCGGCGTGACCCGGCTCGGTCGGGTGACCGGCGCGGATGACGCTAGTGGGGCGGGAGGGCCGGAACGGGCCTGCTGAGCGAGGGGTACAGCTCTCTTAGGGCCCGCTTAAGGAAGAGGGGCGACACCGGTGCGCGGCACCGGCGCGCGGGGCCGCCCGGCCCCGGGGACCGCTCAGCGCTGGAACAGCGTGCCGCGGCTTCGCCGGCGGCTGGCGCGGGCGGGGGCGCCGTCGGGGCGGGCCTGCAGCCGCAGCCGGATCTCGGCGCCGCCGAGCCCGGCGGAGCGACCGAGCGCGAGGTCGCCGCCGGTGACCTCGGCGAGCTTGCGGGCGATGTCCAGGCCGAGGCCGGTGGAGCCCTCGCCGCCGTCGCCCTGCCCGCGCTCCAGGGCGGCCTCGGGATCGGTGAAGCCCGGTCCGGCATCGCCGACCAGCACGATCACCGAGCTGTCGGTGGCGAGCACGTCGACCGAGAACGCGGTGCCGACGGGGGTGTGGCGGAAGACGTTGCCGAGCAGGGCGTCGACGGCGGCGGCGAGGTCGCCGCGTTGGACGGACACGCCGGCGGGTTGGTCGGCGCCGGCCAACTGCCAGCGGCGCCCCTCGTCCTCGGCGAGCGCGGACCAGAAGCCGACCCGCTCCCGGATCACCTCGGCGGCGTCGCAGCCGACGGTGACGGCGGGCGCGTCCTCGGGCGCCCGCCGGGCCGAACGGATGATCTGGTCGACCTCGCGCTCCAGTTGGGAGACGGCGTGCCGGGTGGCGTCGGCCGCGTCGCCCTCGCCCAGCGAGGCGGCGTTGAGCCGCAGCACGGTGAGCGGGGTGCGCAGCCGGTGCGACAGGTCGGCGGCCAACTCCCGTTCGGCGGCGAGCAACTGGACGACCCGGTCGGCCATCGTGTTGAACGCGTGGGCGGCTTCGCGCAGTTCCTCCGGGCTCCCGGCGGTCTGCCGGTCGTCGACGGGCACCCGGACGGCGAGGTTGCCGCCGCCGAGCGAGCGGGCCGCGGCGGCCAGCCGGCGGGCCGAGCCGACGATCCGGGTGCCCATCCGGTCGGCCACCAGCACCGAGATGGCGACCAGGGCGAGCGCGACCGCGGACAGCACCAGCCAGGCGGTGGAGACCCCGCGGGTGAGGTCGCCGTCGGCCACGAACACCTCGACCACGGCCGTCCGGCCGGTGTCGACGGCCACCGGCTGCAGGAGGGCGAAGCCGCCGGGCACCTCGACGGTGAACGAGCGGCCCTGGCCGCCGGCGGTGCCCACGTCGGCGGCCAGCGCACGGGCCTCGCCGATGGTCGCCCCGCCGTCCGGCCCGATCATCGGCGCCCCGGCGGAGGACGGTTCGGAGGGCAGCGAGGAGGGCAACGAGGAGGGCAGCGATGACGGCAGCGATGACGGCAGCGGGTTCGACGGCGGGTTCGGCGGCGCCGAGGGCGGCGAGGGCGAGTCCGCGGCCGGCACCGGGCCCGGGGCCGGCAGATGGACCGCCATCCGCCCCTGCGCACCGGCGTCGGTACTGGCCACCGCACGGGCGATGGCGCCCTGGTCGGTGGTGATGGCGAGGGCCGGGCCGAGCGCCGCCGCCTGCCGTTCGGCCGCGGTGAACGCCCGGTCCCGCGCGGTCTGTTGGACCATCAGCCCGAGCGGGATGAGGAAGGCCAGCGCGACCATGGTGGTCCCGGCCACCGCGGCCTTGATCAGGGCCCAGCGCAACGAGTGCCCGAACCGCCTCACGCCCGGCCCTCCGTGGGGGCGGGGCCGGGCCCCGCCGGGTGCCCGGTCGCCTCCAGCCGGACGCCGACGCCGCGCACGGTGTGCAGGTAGCGGGGGTTGGAGGCGGTCTCGCCGAGCTTGCGGCGCAGCCAGGAGAGGTGGACGTCGATGGTCTGGTCGCCGCCGTAGGTCTGGCGCCACACCTCGGCCAGGATCTCCTTGCGCGGCACGACCACGCCGGGGCGGGCGGCGAGGAAGGCCAGCAGGTCGAACTCGCGGCGGGTCAGGTCGAGCGCCCGGCCGTCCAGGGTGGCCTCGCGGCGCTGGAGGTCGATGGCGAGCCCGCCGACCCGGAGCACCTGGGTGACCGGGGCCGTCCCGCCGCCGAGGCGGCGCAGTACAGCGGCCATCCGGGCGCTGAGGTGTTCCCCGGAGAAAGGTTTCACCAGGTAGTCGTCGGCACCGTCGTTGAGCAGCCGGACGATCTCGGCCTCGTCGTCCCGGGCGGTGGAGATGATCACCGGCACGTTGGTCAGGCCACGGATCATCTTGAGCGCCTCGCTGCCGTCCAGATCGGGCAGGCCGAGATCGAGGATCACCAGGTCGCAGCCGACCTGGGCCACCTCGCGCAACGCCTCAAGTGCCGTGCCCACACTGCGGACCGCGTGACCGGTGTCGGCCAGATGCCGGATGAGGGCGGAGCGTACGAAGGGGTCGTCCTCGACCACGAGCACTGTTGCCATGGGGCTGCACGGTACGCCATCGGCGTGCGGTGGTCTGTACCTCGGGGTGGGTCCGGGAAGGGCCGCCGGACGGCTCCGGACCGATTCGCTCCGTCCCCTGGTGTTTTGTGCAAGTTGCCTGCTGAATAGCAGGGCTGCCCACCTGCGGCGGCCCCGAATACGGCAGGATGTGCGCACGATGCGGAACGGACTGGTACAGCTCGGCGCCTGGGCGGCGGCCACCGGGGCGGCGGTGGCGCTGTCCTGGTTCGGCGTGCACGCGGTGCTGACCGGCGCCGCGTTCGAGCAGCCGACGGCGCTGCCGCTGCCGTCCCCGGCCGCCGGCGGAGCACGCTCCCCGGTCGCGTCGGCGCCGGTTCCGACGCCGCCCCAGGAGCCGTCCACGCCCCGGCCGGAGAGCTCCGGCCCGACGCCCGCGCCGGCCTCGTCGACCACCCAGCGCAGTGCGGCGGCGCCCGGTACCCCGCCCGCGTCACGCCGTCCCGCGCCCACCACCGCCACGACGACCGCGGCCGCCGCCCCGACCGCCACGTCCACCGTGCGCAGTTACCCCGTCCCCGGCGGCAAGGTGGCCCTGGACATCCGGCCGGACAACGCCTCGCTGGTCTCCGCCACCCCGGACCCGGGCTGGCAGATGCAGGTCTGGAACGGCCCGCAGTGGATGCGGGTGGACTTCACCAAGGGCGACCAGGCCAACTCGGTCTTCGTCGCCTGGAACGGCCACCCGCCGACGGTGGAGACGGTCGTCCGCTGACCGCCGTCCGCCCGGCGGTCCCCCGGGCGGTCACCACCGGTCGAAGGGGACGTACCCGGGCAGGTACGGGCCCCGGTAGCGGGAGCGGTCGACCAGGGTGTGCCGGGTGCCGCCGGGCACCCCGATCGCGGCCAGCACCACCACCCCGTACCGGTCGTGAGCCTCGTAGGGCTCGGCGAGCGAGCTGGCGCCCCGGTCCACCGCGTAGTCGTAGGCGTAGTGGACGTCCGGAACGCCGACGGCGAGGTCGAGCACCCCGTCGCCGTGCCGGGCCAGGTGGCCGGCCAGCTCCCGGCCGCGCGGCCCGATCACCTGGACCAGCGAGGTCAGCACGAACCTGGTCCCGGGTGCGCGCAGCACGTAGGAGACGGTCTCCGGCTCGCCGGTGTCGGGCCCGGCGTAGGCGGTACAGCGCAGGCCGAGCGCCGTGGCGTAGCGGCGTGCCGCACGCTCCGCGTCGGCGACGGCGAAGACCACCGCGTCGGCGTGCCCCATCGGGACGAGGTCGGGCTCCTCCAGGCCCGCGGTGAACAGCAGGGGTTCGGCGGCGGTGTCGGTCATGACGGCCCTCCCGGTGGGCGTGCGCAACCACGGTCTGCCCCGCGGGCCGGTGTGGGGACCGGCTCACGGGGTTGTGGCTGGAGGGTGGCGCCGGGCCGACCGGCGCGCAACTGTTCCGTTTCCTCCTGGTCAAGGTGTGCGCCGGGGCGGGAGAATCGGCCGCACCGCTGTACAGAATGCCCACCGGAGGACGGAGCCCCGCGATGCCCCCCGCCCACTCCCCGAGTTCCCCGAACTCCACCGAATCGCCCAACTCCACTCCTGGGCAAGCGTCTTCGGCCGCCGCGCCGGGTACCGCCAACGACGCGATCGACGTCCTGGACGGTCGGCTGATCCGGCTGCTGGCGGAGGAGCCGCGGATCGGCGTGCTGGAGTGCTCGCGCCGCCTCCAGGTGGCCCGGGGCACCGTCCAGGCGCGGCTGGACCGGCTCCAGGCCAAGGGGGTGATCGGCGGCTTCGGGCCCGAGGTCGACCCGGCCGCGCTCGGCTACCCGGTGACGGCCTTCGCCACGCTGGAGATCTCCCAGGGCCAGGGCGCCGACGTGCGGGCCCACCTGGCGGCGGTGCCGGAGGTCCTGGAGCTGCACACGATCACCGGGCACGGGGACATGATGGTGCGGATCGTGGCCCGGTCCAACGCCGATCTGCAGCGCGTGATCGACCGGGTGGTGGGGTTCGACGGGATCGTCCGCTCCTCGACGGCCATCGCGCTGGAGAACCCGGTGCCGTACCGGATCCTGCCGCTGGTGGACCAGGCCGCGGCCGAGTAGCCCGTCCGGTCCGGCTCCGGCGGTGCCCGCCGGGAACTCAGCAGGTGGGGACGGTCCCGCCGCCGCGCAGCGCGTCCAGCGCGGAGATCGACTCGCTCAGCGTGCCCACCGGCACCAGCCGCAGACCGCCGGGCAGGTTGACCTTGGCGTCCGCGCACTCGTCCTTGGGCAGCAGGAACACCGTCGCGCCGTCCCGGGCCGCCGCCTGGGTCTTCAGCGGCACGCCGCCGACCGGGCCGATGACGCCCTGGTCGTCGATGGTGCCGGTCCCCGCGACCGTCAGCCCGCCGGTGAGGTCGCCGCCCTTGCCGTCGCCGGCCAGCTTGTCGACGATGCCCAGCGCCAGCATCTGGCCCGCGCTCGGGCCGCCGATGTCACCGAGGTCGACCTTCACCTTCACCTGGGCGGGCGAGAGGTGGAGGTAGGAGAGCGCGGCCGTGGTGGCGCTGTCCTGCGACTCGGTCATCTGCTGGGCCGTCACCTCCTGCGCCTTGGCCGGATCGCCCTGCGGGTAGACCGTCTCGGTCGGACGCACCGCCTCGTCCTGGTCGAACCAGGCCCGCAGCGACCGCCAGAAGGTGGTGCGGTCCCCCGGATTGGTCGCCGAGATGGTCACCATCCGCAGCTCCCCGTCGGTGGTGCGCACCGGCGCTCCGGTGACGGTCAGCACCGGCTTGTCCTGGTAGCTGCCGAGGGTGTCCGCGGTGACCCCCGGCCAGGTGAGCGTGTACGGCAGCGGGACGAAGGCCGCCACGCCGAACAGCGCGGCGACCAGCACCCCGCACAGCGCCAGCGCGCGGGTGCGGGGGGCGGTCAGGGCCTTGGGCAGCTTGGTGTCGGACACAGAGGCATCCAAACACACCCGGCGCTATCGCAGGGCGTCGGCGACCTCGGTCGCCGCCTCCACCACCCGGGGGCCGACCCGCTCGGGGACGAGCCCGTTCAGCATCACCACGCCGACGCTGCCCTCGATCCCGCTCAGCCCGACCAGTGCGGCGGCCGCGCCGCTCGCACCCGACTGCTCCTCCGCACGGGTGATGACGAAACCGGACTCCGGACGGCGCTGGCTGGGGAAGCCGCGCGCCTCCAGGATCGCCCGCCCGGCGGCGCTCTCCCCCAGCGGGTGGCGCAGCCCGGTCCGGTAGGCGACGTGGAAGTCCGTCCAGCTGGGCTCGACCACGGCGACGGCCAGCGCCTCGTTGCCGTCGACCAGGGTGAGGTGGGCGGTGGCGCCGAGGTCCTCGGCCAGGCTGCGCAGGGCCGGCAGCGCCGCCTCGCGCAGCAGCGGGTGCACCCGGTGGGCCAGCCGCAGCACGCCCAGGCCCACCCGGGCCCGGCCGCCGATGTCGCGGCGGACCAGCCCGTGCTGCTCCAGCGTGGCCAGCAGCCGGTAGACGACGGTCCGGTTGACCGCGAGGCGGGCGGCGAGCTCGGTGACGGTGAGCCCGCGTTCCGAGTCGGCGAGGAGTTTGAGGACCCGGACGCCCCGGTCCAGGGTCTGGGAGGTCTCTGCAGTCACGACGCGCATGTCCTTTCCGCGGCGGCCGCCGGAGCGGCGGCGCCGGTCCGGGACTCAGGTGTCGCGCGCAGGTGGGTGGCCGCGCTCGGGCCGCGGTGTGTCGTCCTTGACGTCCTGGCGGTCCTGCAGCGCCCGTCCCGACGGGGGTTACCCGACGGGGGAGCGTGTGGGAAAGGTAGTGAAGGAATTGTCGCGGCGGAAGTGGTTGTCCAAAATTCGGGCATGATCGATTTCGTCACGCATGACGAACCCGGACAAACGCCCACATTTCACAGCCCTGGACTGGGCGCAAGTTCGACCACAGTCCGAAGTTCGGACAGCCCCGCCGCGGCGGGGGCCGCTCGCCGGGCGCGGCTCGGAGCAGGTCGCGCCTCGGAGCAGGTGGCGGCTCGGAGCAGGTCGCGCCTCGGAGCAGGTGGCGGCTCGGAGCAGATCGCGGCTCAGAGCAGGTTGCGCAGCACCGTCCAGGCCACCGCGGTGCCCAGCACCACCGCCGTGCCGCCCCGGCCGAGCGTCGGCCGCCAGCTCCGGCCGGCCAGGCCGTGCCGCAGCCAGGTGAGGTAGAGCAGCGCGACCAGCGGCAGCGAGAGCAGCAGCGCCGCGTTGTCATGCCAGGCCGCCGCGAGGTCGCCGTGCAGCAGGTCGTACGTCATCCGGGTGCCGCCGCAGCCGGGGCAGTCCAGCCCGGTGACCTTGTGCCAGGGGCAGAACGGCAGCAGTTGCCCGGGCAGGTGCGGGTCGCGCGACCACAGGTAGGCGCAGCCGGCCAGGCCGCCGCCGAGCACCGCCAGCGGCGGTCCCGCGGTGCGCAGCCGGGCCGGGAGGGGCAGCCGGGCGAGGAGTGGCAGCCGGGGGGCGGGGCCGTCGGCCCCGGGCACGGGGAAGCCGCCCCGGCCGGAGCCGGGGCGGCGCGCCGCGAATGGCCTGGGCAAGATCAGCTGCGCAGCAGACGGCCCTGGGCGTCCGTGCGGTCGTTGCTGGTGAGGAACAGGATGCCGTCGATCAGCGACCAGACACCGAGACCACCGCAGGTCAGCAGCTGGGCGATGCCCATGCCGATGTGGCCGGTGTAGAAGCGGCCGACGCCCAGGCTGCCGAGCAGGATCGTCAGGATGCCGGCGACGACCTTGGACTTGTCGGAGAGCTCGGGCTGGGCGTGGGGCGGGTACGACACGTTCGGTGTGCTCCTTGTGACGGCATGTTCGAGCTCGCGACGGGACGGTCGCTGCCTCGACTGGTGAGGTTGCCGGCCCGGCTCACCGGGGGCTGCGGCCACCGTCCGGACGGGGCGGGGCGCAGCCACGACAGACCCGGAGGCGGCGCGGCACGCGGAACACTAGCCGATCATCACACCGGCTGTCTCCACAGATTCTTCGCGTTCGCCTGACCGTCACATGACCTTCGGGCGTTGCCGGACAATTCGCCGACGTCCGTTACTTCGCCCACTCCCGGATCCGCTCGATCCGGGCCTTCAGCTGATTGACCGTCGCCTGCGCGGTGAGCGGACCGCCGCACTGGCGCCGCAGCTCGTTGTGGATGGTGCCGTGCGGCTGGCTCGTCCGGTGGTGCCAGGCCGCCACCAGCGCGTTCAACTCCTTGCGCAGCTCGCGCAGTTCCTGGTGGGTGACCACCGGCCGCTGCTCGGCCGGCAGCTCCAGCAGGTCGGCCTCCTCGGCGGGCTTGGCCTTGCTGCGCTGGATCTGGCGGTGCTGGCGCTTCTGCAGCAGCATCTGCACCTGGTCCGGCTCCAGCAGGCCCGGGATGCCGAGGTACTCCTCCTCCTCCTCGCTGCCCGGGTGCGCCTGCATGCCGAATTCCATGGCGTTGTACAGCACCCGGTCGAAGACCGCGTCGGAGCCGATCGCCTCGTAGGAGAACTCCTCGCCGCCCGCGCCGTCCGGCCCGTCGTTGGCCCGCTCGGCCTCGGCGAGCAGCCGGTCCTCCTCGTCGAAGAGGCCCTCGCCCTCCTTCTTCGGCCGGTCCAGCACGTGGTCGCGCTGGAGCTCCATCTCGTTGGCGAAGCCCAGCAGCGTCGGGATGGTCGGCAGGAAGACGGACGCGGTCTCGCCGCGCTTGCGGGCCCGCACGAAACGGCCGACGGCCTGCGCGAAGAACAGCGGGGTGGAGATCGAGGTGGCGTACACCCCCACGGCCAGCCGCGGCACGTCGACGCCCTCGGACACCATCCGGACCGCGACCATCCAGCGCGCGTCGCCCGCCGAGAAGTCGGAGATCCGCTGGGACGCCTCCGCCTCGTCGGAGAGCACCACGGTGGCCTTCTCGCCGCTGATCTCCCGGAGGATCTTGGCGTAGGCGCGGGCGGTGTTCTGGTCGGTGGCGATCACCAGGCCGCCGGCGTCCGGGATCGCCTTGCGGACCTCGCTCAGCCGCCGGTCGGCGGCCTGGAGCACGCTGGGGATCCACTCGCCCTGCGGCGCCAGCGCGGTGCGCCAGGCCTGGGCGATCAGGTCCTTGGTCATCGGCTCGCCGAGCCGCGCCTCCAGCTCGTCGCCGGACTTGGTGCGCCAGCGCATGTTGCCGCTGTAGCTCAGGAAGATCACCGGACGCACGACGTGGTCGGCGAGCGCGTGCCCGTAGCCGTAGGTGTAGTCGGCGACCGACTTGCGGATGCCGTCGCCGCCCGCCTCGTACTGGACGAACGGGATCGGGTTGGTGTCCGAACGGAACGGCGTACCGGTCAGCGCCAGTCGGCGGGAGGCCGGCTCGAAGGCCTCGAAGCAGGCCTCGCCCCAGGACTTCGAGTCACCGGCGTGGTGGATCTCGTCCATGATGACCAGCGTCTTGCGGGCCTCGGTCCGGTTGCGGTGCAGCATCGGGTTGACCCCGACGCCCGCGTAGGTGACCACGATGCCGTGGTACTCGCGGGAGAGCGGGCCCGAGGAGTAGGCCGGATCGAGCTTGATGCCTATCCGGGCGGCGGCCTCGGCCCACTGCTTCTTCAGGTGCTCGGTCGGCGCGACGACGGTGATCTGCTGCACCAGATGGTTGTGCAGCAGGTAGGAGGCCAGCGTCAGGGCGAAGGTGGTCTTACCGGCGCCCGGGGTCGCGACCGCGAGGAAGTCGCGCGGCTGGTTCTCGATGTACCTGTCCAGCGCACCCTGCTGCCAGGCCCGGAGCTTGCCGGCGGTGCCCCAGGGGGCCCGGCCGGGGAAGGCCGGCGACAGGTGGTGCGAAGCGGCCGACGCGCCTTGGCCGGCGGCCCGGGCGGGCGCGTGCGGCTCCTGCGCGTCGGAGAAGAGGGGCATCGAGGAGGCGGCGGCAGTACTCACGGTCTCCGAGGGGGATCATCGCAGGTCAGAGGCCGTTTAGCGGCCCCCGGCCGCGGTCGGGCGGCAATCGGACAACCGGTCCAGCGTACCGGTCCGGCGCCGTTCGAGCGGCCAGGCTCGACCTCCGGTACGCCCGGACGGCCGGAAACCGATGTGACCCGGATCACGGAAATCACCCACCGGAACCGCGTAAGCGCTACCGCCCCGCCCGACTCTCTCCAGTGAGGCCGCCCCACCCTCCACAGCCGCCACCCCGGCCTCATGCCCCCGCGAAGACCTCACTCCCCCAGAAAGGGCGCGCCGTGCACGCCACCGTCGAAGAGACCGTCCAGGCCCGTCTGATCCTGTCCGCCCACCGGTCGGTCCGGCTGCGGGTCGCCCTCGGCTACCGCCGGGAGGACCCGCTCGCCGTCCGGATGGGCTTCCCCGCCGAGTTCTCGCTGGACGAACCGGGCGACGGCGCCGGGCCGGGCTCCGGCCGGGACGCCGGCCCGGACATCGAGTGGGTCTTCGCCCGGCAGCTGCTGTCGGCCGGCCTGGAGCTGGCCGCCGGCGACGGCGACGTCCACGTCCGGCCCGCCCCCGGCCGGCGCACCATGGTCGAGCTGCGCGCGGCCGAGGGCACCGCGCTGGTCCGGTTCGACACCGCCGACCTGCGGCGCTTCCTCTGGCACAGCCGGCTGGTCGTTCCCGAGGGCGAGGAGCACCGCCACCTGGACGCCGACCGCGCCCTCGCCGAGCTCCTGGGCTGACCGGCGAGGGCGGTGGCGGTGGCGCGCCTGCCGGCGCCCGCCCGGGGCCGAGGCCCGGGCGGGCGTCCCGGCGGGCCGGGAGCGGAGCGGCTCAGGAGGAGAGCCGGCGCATCAGCCGGACGCCCTGCGCCGCCGTCAGGTGCGGCAGGTAGGCCTTCCCTATCGCCCGGGTGATGCTGGGCAGCGCCGCCGGGTCGGGGTACGCCATGTACAGCGGCCGGTACTCCGGCTGGAACTTCGCCTTGAAGGCCAGCAGCGAGCGGAACCCGTAGACCGGCTCCAGGACCCGGCCCATCCAGTCCAGCGTGCGCTGCAGCCCGGTGGGCGGCGCGTCCTGCCCGGAGCGGGCCAGCGGCGCGCCGGAGAGCGAGACGAAGCGCGCGCCCTCCTCCTTGAAGCCGAGCGCGGCCGAGGCGATCAGGAACTCCGTCACCCCCCGGAAGCCGTCCGAGCGGCGGCGCATGAAGTCCAGCGTCCAGCCGACCGGCACCCCGTCCTCGTAGACCGGCATCCAGCTGGTCAGCCCGTGCACGACGCGGTCGCCGTCGACGGCGACCAGCAGCCGGACCGCCGGGTCGTCCAGCTCCTCCAGGCCGCCGAGGGTGAAGCCCATCTCGGGCAGGCCCTTCTCGGAGACCCACTCCTCCGAGATCGAGCGGATCTGGTCGCGCAGGGCGAGCGGCGCGTCGTGGTAGGCCCACCACTCGGCGGTGATGCCCTGCTTGCCCGCCTTGTTGAGGGCGGTCCGGATGTCCTGCCACTTGCGGCCGGTGAAGGCCAGTCCGGGCAGGGCGACCACGGTGTCCTCCGCCACCTGGAGCGAGCGCCAGCCGAGCTGCCCGGCGGCGTCGCTGGTCTCCGGGGTGACGCTGTAGAAGCAGGGCGTCCAGCCGCGGGTGTCGCAGTACCGGGCGAAGCCGGCCACCGCCCGGCGTCGGGCCTCCGGCTCGCCGAACGGGTCGCCGGTGGTCAGCGCCACGGTGGAGAGCACCCGGTAGGCGACGGCGGCCCGGCCCTCCTCGTCGAACCAGTAGTGGTTGCCGTCCCAGGTGGTGATGAAGGACAGCGTGCCGCCGCCGTGCGCGGTGAGCAGCGCGCGGGCGCGGGCGGCGTCCTCGGCGTCGGCGTGCACCACCGGGCGGCGGAAGGCGACCAGCAGGGCGGTCAGCGCGACCACCCAGAACGCCAGGCCGCAGTACGTCTCCAGGAGGCGGGCCGGCGGGCCGACCGCTATCGGGTAGTCGGGCAGCAGGTCGTTGTAGGCGGGCGGCAGGAACTGCGCCGGCAGTCCGGCGACCAGGCCGCCCACCCCGGCGCGGGGGTCGAACTCGCCGGCCACCAGCCGGCCGAACCCCACGTACGCGGCCGCCGCGGCCAGCGCCGCCCCGCCGGTGACGAGGGCGAGCCGCCGCAGCACCGCGGCCGGCAGCCGCAGGCCGAACCGGTGCCGGGTGGCCAGCAGCAGGCCGGTGGTGAGCAGCGGCAGCAGCAGCGCCTCGACGAAGTACTGCACCACGTCGCCGGCGCCGGTGCCGGTGCCGGCGAACAGCCAGAGCAGCAGCGCCGCCCAGAGCAGTTCGGTGGCGACGGTGATCCGCCAGGCCAGCCGCAGGCCGCGGCGCAGGCCCTCGGCGAGGACCAGCAGCAGGGCCGGGAAGAGCGCGGCCATCAGCCGCGCCGGGGTGTCGAATATCCGCTCGACGGCGTGCGCGCGGGCGCAGTCGTGGGCGGACATCGCGCAGAAGTCGGCGACCTCGTCCGGGGAGAGCCGGTGCGAGAAGTACAGCTCGGAGAAGGTGTTGAAGGGCCCCGCCGCGTTGTCGTACAGCGAGGCGACCAGCGGCCCGAGGGCGGCGGCCACCAGGCAGAGCGCGACCAGCACCCGGGTCTCGGTGTGCGAGGAGCGGTGCGGGCGCAGCTGCCATCGGCGCCGGGCGAGCAGCGCGCCGATACCGAGGCCGAGCAGCGCGCCGGCGCTGCGCTGGACGCTCTGCAGGTGGCCGACGTACAGCGTCATCACCAGCGGGACGAGCACCACCAGCAGGTGCAGCCGGCGGCGCCAGAGCACGGTGAGCCGGTAGCCGAGCACGCCGGCCAGCGCGAACAGGCCGACGACCGGGCCGGTCGCGGTCTGGTCGGCGACGGCGAGGGTCCACTGCTCGCCGGCCCGTGAGCCGAAGGCGACCAGTCCGGTGCCGAGCAGGGTGCCCAGCACCTGCCCGCCGACCAGCACCAGGAGGGTCCGGCGCCGGCCGAGCCGGCTCTCGGCGGCCGGGCCGACCAGGAGCAGCAGCAGGCTGGTGAAGACGTACGAGCCCGCGCTGGAGCACCAGAGCAGCGAGGTGAACGGCGTCCACCAGCGGCCCTCGCCGAGGGTGGGCAGGCCGACGCCGATGTGGGCCAGCAGGCCCCGGGAGGGGCCGCCGGCCAGGCTGCCGGTGGCGGCGCCGACCGTCCAGAGCAGGCCGAGCAGCGCCAGGGTCAGCGGCGCGGCGCGCAGCCGGTCGGCGATCCCGGTGACGGCCTGCCGCCCGGACTGGGGGGCCGGCTCGGGGACGGTCGCCACCGGTACCGGCCCGGGGCCGTGGTCGTGCGCGCGTTCACGCTCGCGCTCGCGTTCCCGTTCGCGGGCGGCGACGACCGCCGGAGCCGCGCTGAGCCGGATCACCGGATCAATCCCGTCTGTTGGGCCAGCCACGGCAGTTGGTCGACGATTCCGGGCCGGAACACCACCCAGCCGTGCCCACCCGGCATCAGATCGAACCTCGCCTTCATCCCGGCGTCGAGCGCCGCCTGGTAGACCTTCTCCTGCTGCGGGCGGAACTCGCCGTCGGTGCGGCCGACGACGATCGCCGCCGCCGTGTCCGGGAACCGCTTGCGCCGCATCACCTGCAGCGGGTCGATCGCGTCGAACTTGGCGTGGTCACCGCCGAAGGCGGCGGCGACGGTCTGCTCCCGGGTACCCAGGGTGGGTTCCTCCTGCCCGGACATGTCGAGGAACGAGCCGTAGACGTCGGGGGCGTTGACGGCCATCTGGAGCGCGCAGGTGCCGCCCATCGAGGCGCCGCCGATGGACCAGGAGCCCCGGCCCTTGGCGGCCTGGAGGTGCTGGTGCACCCAGTTCGGCACGTCCTCGGCCAGGTAGGTCTGCACGTTGCCGAGCTTGGAGTCCATGCAGAGCGTGTTGTTCCAGATCGACCCGAGCTGGTCGGGCATCACCACGATCGGGGCCAGGCCGTCGTGCTCGGCGGCGAAGGCGTCCAGCGCCTCGTTCACCTGGCCGCCGAGCACCCAGTCGCCCGGGTTGCCGGGCTGGCCGGTGACCAGGACCACCACCGGGAGCAGCGGGCGCGGGCTGGCCTGGTAGGCGGGCGGCAGGTAGATGTACGCGTCGCGGGCCTTGAAGCCGGACTTTCCGCCCGGTATCGGCTCGATCGAGACGGTGCCCTTGGCGGGCAGCCCGGGCGGCGCCTGCCAGACGTCGGCGAGCACCTTGCCGGGGGGCGGGCTCACCGTCCGGGCGTCGAAGCCGGTGGTGAGGCCCTGGGTCTTGGAGAGCCAGGGCGCGAGCATGACCCGGCCGCTGGGGTACTGGCCGAACCCGCGGTTGACCTGGGAGGAGGCCATCAGCAGCACCAGCGCTCCGGCGGCGACCGCCAGCAGCTTGCCGCGCCGGCCGAGCCGGGGCATCCGGAAGCCGGCCAGGCAGAGTCCGAGGAGCGCGACGGCGATCCACCAGGTGACGTAGCGGGGCAGGCCCTCCGGGAAGGGGTGCCACCAGTCGTCCACGACGACGTCCAGCACCAGGCTGAGCGCGGCGGCGCTGAACAGCGCGGCGGGCAGCCGGCGGTTCCACCAGCTCCGGCCGCGGGCGAGCGCGAGCAGGAGCAGCGAGCCCCAGCCGGCGGCGAGCACGGCGAGCGGGATCGGGCCGTGCGTCAGCGGCCAGTCGATCGGGTTCCATTGGACGGCGAGCGTGGCGGTGGTCATGTACGTGTCCCCGGCCGGGTGGTGTCGGCCAGGAATCCGTAGGCGACCACGTTTCCCTGGTAGCCGTGTTCCTCGCTGTACCCGCCGCCGCACGTGATCACCCGGAGCTGGGCGTCGGCGGCCTGGCGGTACACCCGGTCGTCCGGGAAGTCCTTTCGGTCGTGCACTTCGATGGCGTAGAGCTGGTAGACGGCGGTCGCGCCGTCCTCGCGGGCGATCTCGATCCGGTCGCCGCGGTGCAGCGCGCCCAGATGATAGAAGACGGCGGGCCCGCTCTGGTTGTCGACGTGCCCCGCGAGGATCGCGGTGCCGCGCTGACCGGGGGTGGCGCCGCCGCGGTACCAGCCGGCGAGGTTGCGGTCGGCCGCCGGGGGCGTCTGGAGGCGGCCGTCGCCGTCCAGTCCGAGTCCGGTGACGGGGGCGTCGAGCTTGACGGCGGGGATCCTGATCCGGGTCGGGGCGGAGGGGCCGAGCGGGGGGACGACGGAGACCGGGGCGAAGCCGGAGAGGGACTGTCCCGCACCGGGGGCCGGAGGCAGTGCGGCGTGGCCCCCGTCGTTCAGCAGCCAGGCCCCGAGGACGATCGCGGCGCCGACCGCCAGGGTACCCGGCCACGGGCTCCTGCTCTGCTGGGCGCCCACCCGGCGCTCCCCTCTGCTGACAGCTCGATCGTTCCTGAGAGTTTCCTGGGAACAATTCAACCGGATTGGACCTTAAGGCACGTCCATACGATGGTCCTATCGACACCCCCCGATCGGCAGGGCTACCGGCCCGATCCGTGCTCCGGGTAGGGGGGCGAACACGGGGAGAGACCGGATCCCGCCGGACGGACCGCCCCCGAGTCCACCTGCATGACCATCGACAATCTCGGACACCTGTCCGGTTGCACCAATCGGGCGATCAGTTGCGACCGTTCGTGGTGGATCACCGACCGATCGTGTCCGCATGCCATGCTGACCCCGTTCACAGGCCTATCACCGCACTTGTCCGACCGGGCGCCTCCGGTCCGCCGCACGCCCCACGAACGGAGTGACCATGGACGCTCTCTCCCGCCGCACCCTACTGGCCGCCGGAGCCGCGACCGCAGCCGCCCTCACGGCCGGCTGCGGCACCAAGGGCGGGGCCGGCGGAGCGCAGGCGGCGACCCCGGAACCGGCCCCGGCCAGCCCCGCGGCGGACCACGCCGGCCCGGGCTCCGCGCCCCCGAAGGCCCCCGTCACGCTGATCGGCGACGGCTCCACCTCGGACACCGGTGCGCAGCCGAACCAGCCCGCCGTCGAGCCGCTGAAGCTCGGCGAGCGCCCGCCGCAGTTCGTGGTCTTCTCCTGGGACGGCGCCGGCGAACTGGACAACGGCCTGTTCCGCCGGTTCCGCCGGCTGGCGCAGGAGCACAACGCGTCGATGACCTTCTTCCTGAGCGGCCTCTACCTGCTGCCCGAGGCCAAGAAGGACCTCTACCGTCCGCCGCAGCACAAGGTCGGCGCCTCCGACATCGGCTACCTGTCGGACCAGCACATCCACGACACCCTGGAGAACCTGCACGCGGCCTGGCTGGAGGGGCACGAGATCGGCACCCACTTCAACGGGCACTTCTGCGGCGCCACCGGCGTCGGGCAGTGGTCGCCGCAGGAGTGGGACAGCGAGATCCAGCAGGCGATGGACTTCGTCACCAACTGGAAGACCACCACCGGCTTCACCGACCTGCCGGCGCTGCCCTTCGACTACCGCAAGGAGCTGATCGGCAGCCGCACCCCGTGCCTGGAGGGCCAGCGCAACCTGCTGCCGACCGCCGTCAAGCGCGGCTGGCGCTACGACAGCAGCGGCAACGGGACGCAGGTCTGGCCGCAGAAGATCCAGGGCGGGGCGCTCTGGGACCTCCCGCTGCAGTCCATCCCCTTCCCCGGGCACACCTTCCAGGTGCTGTCGATGGACTACAACATCATGTTCAACCAGTCCGGCAGCAACACCAAGGCCGACCCCTCGCTGCACGCCGCGTACCAGACCCAGGCCAGGGACTCCTACCTGATGGGCTTCGAGCGCGCCTACAACGGCAACCGGGCGCCGTTCGTCATCGGCAACCACTTCGAGCAGTGGAACGGCGGCATCTACATGAACGCCGTCGAGGACGCGCTCAAGGAGATCGCCGGAAAGCCCGGGGTGCGGCTGGTCTCGTTCCGCCAGCTGGTCGACTGGCTGGACGCCCAGGACCCGGCGGTGCTCCGCAAGCTGCAGGGCCTCGCCGTCGGCCAGGCGCCGACCGGCGGCTGGGAGACCTTCCTCGGCTCCCCCGCGCCGGCCGGTGCCGCCGCCGGCTGACGCTACGCCGTCCTCCGGACCCGGCCGCCGAGCAGCGCGCCCACCAGCGCCACGCCCGTCATGGTCAGGAAGATCACGGTGAACGCGCCGACCGAACCGGAGCCCTCGGCGCCCCCGTGGGCGGCGGCCACCGAGCCGCCGCCCAGCGCCGAGAAGAGCACCCCGGACAGCCCCACCAGCAGGACGTTGCCGAGCGCGTCGCTCATCTGCAGCGAGGCGGAGTTGGCCCCGGCGTCCTCGGGCGTCGACAGCTTCATCATCAGCACGCTGACGCTCGCCACCGTCAGCCCCATCCCGATCCCGCCGACACCCCAGGCCGCCGCCGCCACCCAGGCCGGCACCGCCGGGACCAGCACCAGCGCCGCCCCCGCGATCGCCACCGCCGTCAGCAGGAAGCCCCAGCGGATCATCGCCTCCCGGTACGGCTCCGCGCCCGGCCGGCCCTGCAGCCAGGAGCCGAGCGCCCAGGACAGACCGCCGCTGGTCAGGGTCAGACCGGCCAGCGTCGGCGACAGGCCGCGCTGGGTCACCATCATCAGCGGGATGAACGCCTCCGCCGCGAAGAACGCCCCGGCGGCCACGCCGCGCAGCAGGATCACCGTCGGCAGCCCGCGCGCGGCCCGCAGCGTCCCGGCCGGCAGCAGCCCCAGGACGGCGGGCACCAGCAGCGCCACCCCCGCGAACGCCGGGAGCAGCCCGATCAGGTCCAACCGCTGGCCGGCGTACTGCAGCAGACCGGCGCCCAGCGCCGCCATCGCGGCCAACCTGCTCCGGCGGCGGTCGAACTCCGCGCCCTTCAGTACCGGCTGCTCGCGCTCGGAGCGGCGCAGCGCCGGCCCCATCACCGCGAGCGGCAGCAGGATCAGCACCGGGACGGCGAGGAACACCCAGCGCCAGCCCAGGTGGTCGGTGACGGCGCCGGAGACCACCGGGCCGACGATCGAGGGCAGCACCCAGGCCGAGGAGAAGGCCGCGAACACCGACGGCCGCAGCCGCTCCGGGTAGGCCCGGCCGACCACCACGTACAGCGCGACGATCACCAGCCCGCCGCCCAGGCCCTGGATCGCCCGGCCGGCCACGAAGACCCACATGCCGGGCGCCGCCCCGGCCACCACCAGACCGGCCCCGAACACCGCGATGCCGGTGAACAGGGGTCGCAGCGGACCCCGCCGGTCGCACCACTGGCCGGAGACCACCAGGGCGAACAGCGTGGTGGTGAAGTACCCGGAGAAGGCGAAGGCGTACAGCGGGAGCCCGTCCAGCTGGCGGGCAGCCACCGGCATCGCGGTGTTGACGGCGGTCGCCTCGAAGGCGAGCAGCAGGACCACCGAGACGATCCCCAGGGTCAGCGCCCGGTAGCGGCCGGTGAGCACGCCGCCACCGGGGTCGGTCTCGTCGGGGGGTGTCGGGCCGGAGTCGACCGAGGTGGCGGAGGCTGTGGTCATGGGTCATATCGTAAGGCCCGTAGGGCACCATGACCCCTGACCGGTGGACCGGTTCCGCGTGGTCCGCAGGGCCTAGGACCGGGACCCCGGCCCGTGGGGCGACCCGCTCAGTGCAGCACCTTGAGGCCCACCACGCCGGAGACGATCAGCAGCAGGCAGCCGATCCGCGCCGCGGTGACCGCGTCCCCCAGGACGGCCATGCCGTAGAGCGCCGTACCGACCGCGCCGATGCCGACCCAGACCGCGTAGCCGGTGCCGATCGGGATGGAGCGCATCGCGTACGCCAGACCGCCCATGCTGAGCGCCAGCGCGACGGCGAAGACCACGGTGGGGACGAGCCGGGAGAAGCCCTTGGACGAGTCCAGGGCCACCGCCCAGACGGTCTCCAGGACACCGGAGACGATGAGAACGAGCCATGCCATGACGAGGGACCTCCGCAGTCAGCAGCGGCCGGGTTGCCGCCGTGCTGCGCCGTCTTGTCGTCACCGGGTACGACGCGCTCGTCCGGAGTGGCCGGAGTCCGGCCACCTGCTTTCGACGGTAGCACGACCCGCCACACAGAATTTACACAAGGACATTGACGGGCCGCCCGCCATTCCGCGAAGATGAATTCACCAACACGGCGAACGACGACAGGAGTCGGCAATGGACAGGAAGACGGTGGCCCTTCTCGCGCCCCGCGCCTGTGCCGCGGCTCCCCGGTGTTGTCGCGCCTGTCGCTGTTGCCGCCACGCCTGAGCGCATCTGCGGAACAGCTCCTCCCACGGCCGTGTGCCCGAGTGGTTTAGGGAACCGCCTGCAAAGCGGTTTACACGGGTTCGATTCCCGTCATGGCCTCCACCGAAATGAATGCGCCGGTCCGCGAAGAATTCGCGGACCGGCTGTTCGGCGTTCTCCCGGCCGGATATTCCGGGCCCCGGAATACCGTCGGGAATTCACCCCGGGGGCGGGGCGGGTGCCCCGCCCCGCGGTCAGCCGGCGACGGCGTCCTCGGGCCGGATCGGCAGCCGCCCGACGGGCAGGCCGGTCGCGGCCCGGACGGCGGCGGCCACGGCGGCCGGGGCGACCACCGCGGGGGCCGCGCTGACCGCCTTGGCACCGAAGGTGGCGACCACGTCGCGCTCCTCGACCAGGGCGGCGATGCGGACCTCCGGGGTGTCCAGGGCGGTCGGCAGCCGGTAGCCGGTGAGCGAGGGGTTCAGCAGCAGGCCGCCCTCGGTGCGCAGGTCCTCCAGCAGCGCCAGCCCAACGCCCTGGGCCACGCCCGCCTCGATCCGGTCCTCGATCTGACGCGGGTTGAGCGCCCGGCCCACGTCCTGGGCCACCGTCACGTCCACCACCCGGACCGCGCCCAGCTCGATGTCCACGTCCACCACCGCGCGCATCGCGCAGAACGCGATGGAGACGAAGGCGTCACCGTGCCCGGCCTCGTCCAGCGGCTCGGTCGGGTGCGGGCGGCACTGCGCGGTCGCCCAGAGCTCCTTGCCCTCCAGCGCCTCGGCGACCGGCATACCGAGCACGCCGTCGTAGGAGGTGATCTTTCCGTCGGAGATCTGCAGCAGCTCGACCGACATCCCGAAGTCGGCGGCGATCGGCTGGAGCAACTGGTGGCGGACCATCAGCGCGGCCCGCTCGACCGCGCCGCCGGAGACCCAGGTGTGCCGGCCCCGGGCGGCGGGCCCGGCGATCGACTGGTCGCTGTCGGCCGGTGCGATGTAGACCTCGTTGATCCCCAGCACCGACTGCACGATCTGCCGCGCCAGGGTGGCGAAGCCCTGCCCGGAGTCGACGGCGGCGCAGATCACCGTGGCGTGGTCGCCGCTGACCCGCACCGTCGCGGTGGAGACCTCGTCCTCGCCCTCGGCGCCCAGCATGTGCACCATGCCGACCGCGTAGCCGATGCCGCGGCGCACCGCCGCCGGGTCGCCGGCCCCGCCGGGCCCGCCCGGCAGCAGCCACTCGGCGTCCGGGTCGTCCACCGGCAGCGGGGGCAGCGGCTCCTCGGCGACCGCGTCCAGCAGCGCGGCCACCGGCGCGGGGCAGGTGACGGCCTGTCCGGTGGGCATCGGGTCTCCGGTCGCCATCGCGTTGCGCCGACGGATCTCCACCGGGTCCACGCCGACCCGGGCCGCCAGCTGGTCCAGCTGCGACTCGTAGGCGAAGCAGGCCTGCAGGGCGCCCTCGCCGCGCATCCGGCCGGCCGGCGGGTTGTTGGTGCGCACCGCCCAGGCGTCCACGAAGACGTTCGGGCAGACGTAGGGCCCGACCGAGAAGGCGGTGGCGGCGGCCAGCGCCTCGGCCGAGACATCCGCGTAGGCGCCGCCGTCCAGCAGGATCTGCGCCTCCACCTTGACCAGCTTGCCCTCGGCGTCGGCGTGGTGGCGGTAGCGCAGCAGCGCCGGGTGGCGGGAGGTGTGGGTGTGGAACGACTCCTCGCGGGTGAGGGTCATCTTCACCGGGCGGCCGGTGCGCAGCGCCAGCAGCGCCAGGGTCACCTGGAAGGAGAGGTCCTCGCGGTCCGAGGTGGCGCCGGGCACGCCGGTGACCACCAGTCGGACCCGGTCCGGCTCCAGGCCGAGGCAGGCGGCGGTGCGGTCGCGGTCGCCGTGCGGGTCGGTGGACGACAGGTGCAGTTCGACGCCGCCGTCCGGGCGCGGCACGGCCAGACCGGCCTCCGCGCCGAGCGGCGCCGGGTCCTGGCGGCCGACCTGGTAGAGGCCCTCGACGATGACCTCGCCGGCCGCGTCCGGGTCCCCGGTGCGCAGCGGCAGGTGCCGGAAGAGGTTGCCGTCCGGGTGCAGCGGGCCGGCGGTGAAGGCCTGCTCGGGATCGGTCACCGCCTCCAGCGGCTCGTACTCGACGGTGATCAGACCGACCGCCAGCCGGGCGGTGTCCGGGTGGTCGGCGGCGACCGCGGCGACCGGCTCGCCGTGGTGGCGCACCACACCGGCGGCCAGCACCGGCCGGTCCGCGACGATCGGCCCGGCCGGGGCGCCGTCGGGGGTGCCGTCCGGCCCGGGCGGCAGGTCGGCGGAGGTGACCACCGCGTGCACGCCCGGCAGCGCGAGCGCGGCCGAGGTGTCGATGCCCCTGATCCGGGCGTGCGGGTGCGGGGAGCGCAGCACCGCGCCCCAGAGCAGGCCCTCGGCCCAGAGGTCGGCGGCGTACGGGTAGATGCCGAGCGCCTTCGGCAGGGCGTCGCTGCGCAGCGGGGAGCTGCCCAGCCCGAACGGCTCCCGTGCGCCGCCCTCGTCGCCGTCCTGCTGGGGTGCTGCGCCGATGTCGGTAGGCGACGTCATGATGCGTGGTCGTCCTCGGGGAGCCGGATGCCGTGGGCGGGGGTGGCACCGTACGGGACGCCGGCGGGGGCGACGCCCTCGACCGGGACCCCGTGCGGGGGCGTGTGCGCGTACGGCGTGCCGTGGGCGGGCGTGCCGTCGTACCCGGCCCCGTTCGGGGCCGTGCCGTCGAACCCGCCGCCGGGGGCCGGGATGCCGTGCGCCGGGGTCTGCTCGTAGACCGGGCCGTCGTACGGGGAGGCGTCGTAGCCGGACTGCTGCGGGTAGCCCCCGTCCGGGTAGCCGCCGGGCAGGTAGCCGCCGGGTGCGGGGGCGCCCTGGTAGGGCTGTTGCTCGGGGTAGCCCTGCGGCGGGTAGTAGCCCTGCCCCTCGCCGGCCGCCTGGGCGGGGATGCCGGTGACGGGGGTGAGCACCGCGGTGTCGTACACGCCGGTGTCGTAGCCGCCGTGGCCGTCGGGGCTGCCGTAGGGCACGCCCGGGCCCGCCCCGCCGGTGGCCGGGGCCTCCTCGACGGGCGGCTGCGGGGCGTGCGGCTGCGAGCCGTGCGACTGCGGGACGTGCTCGATCCAGGCGTCGGCGTCGGTGTAGACCGGCAGGTCGGCGGCCCGGGCGGCCGGCTCGGGCGCCGGTGCCCCGCCCGCGGGGGCGTCGCCGGCGGGCGCGGCCGCTCCGGCGGCCGCCGCGTGGGCCTCCTCCGCCTCCTCGGCCTCCAGGGCGCGGGCGTCGGCGACGGACTGCACCGCGGCCAGCACGCCCCGGTAGCCGGTGCAGCGGCAGAGGTTGCCGCAGAGCGCCTGGCGGGCCTCGACCTCGGTGGGCCGGTGGTTGCGCTGGAGCAGGTCGTGCACGGCCATCGCCATGCCGGGCGTGCAGTAGCCGCACTGCACCGCGCCGGACTCGGCCAGCGCCTGCTGGACCTCGCTGGCGCCGCCGCCGGCCGAGAGGCCCTCGACGGTGTTGATCTCGCTGTCCGCGGCCAGCGCGGCGGGCACCAGGCAGCCGGCCACCAGCTGGCCGTCCACCTGGACCGAGCAGGCGCCGCACTCGCCCTGCTCGCAGCCGTCCTTGGCGCCGGCCAGCCCGAGCCGCTCGCGCAGCACGTACAGCAGGCTCTCGCCGATCCAGGCGTCGGTGACGGGCCGTTCGAATCCGTTGACCCGCAGGGTGTACGAGGCGCAGGGGCGCAGCTCGCGGCTGACCTGCGGCGCGTGGTCGAACGGGCCGGCGTCGAGGGTTCCGATGGGGTCAGTGGTCACTTCAGCGCCCTTCCCAGTGCCCGGCGGGCCAGCACCGATACGGTACGCCGCAGCCGAACGGCGGCCGCGCTCGGCCCCTCGGTCACGGCCTCCCAGGCGCCCTCGGCGCCGTAGCTGTCGGGTACGCACGCGGCGGCCACGTACTCGCCGAAGGCGGCCGTCGCGGTGGGGTCGATCTCGCGGCTGCCGTCCCAGTCGATGCAGCCGGCCACCCAGGCCTCGGCCTCCAGCGGGCGCAGCGGCACCGGGGCGACGGCTCCGACGGCGCAGCGCACGGCGCGCCGGGCGGGGTCGAGGACGAGCGCGACGGAGGCGGTGGCGCGGGCCGGGCCGCTGCGGCCGGTGGCCTTGAGGAAGACCTGCGGGGCGTGCAGCAGCGGGACGCGCACCCAGGTGAGCAGCTCACCGGGGCGCAGCGGGTCGAGGCCGGTGAGCAGGTGGCTGACCGGGACCTCGCGGGTGGCGCCGGCCCGGGCGAGGGTCGCGGTGGCCTCCAGCGCGGCCAGCACCGGGAGGGTGTCGCCGGCCGGCGCGGCGGTGACGATGTTGCCGCCGAGGGTGCCGACGTTGCGCACCTGCGGGGGCCCCGCGGTCCGGGCCGCGTCGGCCAGGGCGGGGATGAGGGCCGCGAAGTCGGGGCGGTCCATCCGGGCGTGGGTGAGCCCGGCGCCGAGCACGGCGGTGCCGCCGTCCTCGTAGCGCCAGCCGCGCAGCTCGGTGATCCGGCCGAGGCCGATCAGGGCCGCGGGGCGCAACCGCCCGGCGTTGACGGCCTCCATCAGGTCGGTGGCGCCGGCCACCGGCACCGCGGCCGGGGTGGCGGCCAGCGCGTCGACGGCCTCGTCGAGGGAGGCCGGCAGCATGATCGTCCGGTTCACCTGGGTCCCACCGTGCTCCACTTGCTCATCGATCGCCTGCCGCCCGCGGCCCTCGGCCGGGGTGTCCGCGTCGGCAGCCCGGCCTGGCCCGTAGGGTACGGGCGATCGGGCCGGGTTGGGCAACTCTGGCACACAATGCTCGATGATCATTTCGGGACGGGCGAACGGAACTGCCCGATTGGGACGCATACCGGGCGGTATCTGCTCCGGCCCGAAACCGGACCGGAGCAGATGTTCATCTGTTCTTGACGTCGGATGACCACTCAGAAGTTCCCGGTCGCCATGGAGCCCGGTGGCCGATCGTGGTCAGACCGCCGGCGGCGCACCCTCGATCGGACGGCCGGCCACCCCGGGCCGGCGCTGCCAGGGGTGCGGCCCGTCGACCGGGCGGTACTCGACGCCGAGCGCGTCCAGCACGGCCCGGTGCGACTCCATCCGCCGTTCGAAGCCCGCGTAGTCGCGCTCGGCCGGGTCGGCGGGCAGCGCGGACCAGGCCACCTCCGAGAAGGCCGCGAGCCGGGGGAAGGCCCGGTAGTCGACGTCCCGGGCGCTGTCCATGAACTCGCTCCACAGGTTGGCCTGGGTGCCGATCACCCGGCGGGCCGCGGCTTCGTCGAGCTGCGCCGGCACCGGCTCGAAGCGGTACACGTCCTCCAGGGTGCGGACGAAGCCGACCGGGACCGGCTCGTCCTCGCCCGGGGCCTGCCGGTGGTCCAGGTACACGTGCTGCTCGGGGCACATCACCACGTCGTGCCCGGCCTGCGCGGCGGCGATCCCGCCCCCGTAGCCGCGCCAGGAGGAGACCGCCGCACCGGGTGCCAGCCCGCCCTCCAGGATCTCGTCCCAGCCGATCAGCCGGCGCCCGCGCTCGGCCAGCCAGCGGTCGAAGTGCCGGATCACCCAGCTCTGCAGCTCGTCCTCGTTGCTCAGCCCGAGCTCCTGGATCCGCTCCTGGGCCGCGGCACTGTCCTTCCACTGCTCCTTCGGGCACTCGTCGCCGCCCAGGTGGACGAACTCCGACGGGAAGAGCTCCAGGACCTCCTCCAGCACCCCCTCGAAGAAGCGGACGGTGGCCTCGGAGGGGTTGAGCACGTTGTGACTCACGCCCCAGTCCGTCCACACCCCGAGGGCGGCGGTGTCCACCACGTCGGTGTTGCCCAGTTCGGGGTAGGCGGAGATCGCGGCCTGGGAGTGACCCGGAAGGTCGATCTCCGGGACGACGGTGATCGCCCGTTCGGCGGCGTACGCGACGATCTCGCGCAGGTCGTCCTGGGTGTAGAAGCCGCCGTGCGGGCGGTCGTCGCGGCGCTGGGCGGAGCGGTAGCCGACCATCGAGCGCTCCCGCCAGGAGGCCAGCTCGGTGAGCTTCGGGTAGCGCTTGATCTCCACCCGCCAGCCCTGGTCGTCGGTCAGGTGCAGGTGGAGCACGTTGAGCTTGTGCGCGGAGAGCTGGTCGATGAAGCGCAGCACGTCGGACTTGGGCAGGAAGTGTCGGGCGACGTCCAGCAGCGCGCCGCGCCAGCCGAAGCGGGGGGCGTCCTCGATGTCGACGCCGGGCAGCACCCAGCCGGTGTCGCGCAGCGGCGCCCGGCGGTAGGCGTCCGGGCCGAGCAGGCGGCGCAGGGTCTGCGCGCCCCAGAGCGCGCCGGCCGGGCCGCCGGCGGTGACCACGGCGCGGCCGGGGCGCACCGAGAGCCGGTACGCCTCACCGGCCAGCGCCGCGTCGTGGACCAGTTCGATGCCCTCGCCGGGCCGCCCGGGACCGAGCGGCAGTCCGGTGGCGGCGGTCAGCGCGGTGCGCAGCCACCGCTCGGCCCCGGACAGCTCCGGCGGCGCGGTCAGGGTGGTGGAGCGGTCGAGGGGGAAGTCCTGGTCCTGGAGGCGGACGGAACTCAAGGGGGCGGGAATGAGGTCCATTCCGCCATCCTGCCCCCGGCCCGGTCAATTGGCATAGACCACTTTGCACAATGCCGCACAGTGCAAAACGGCACCGTGCAAAACGGCGCAGTGCGGAACAGCGCTGTGCGAAACGGTGCCGTGCGGAACCGCGCCGTGCGGACGGGTCGGCGCCGTCCCGGGCCGGGCGACCCGGCCGGGCCAGGCGGCCGGGCTACTTGTCGTCGCCGCCCTTGCCGTCCTGGGGCTTGCCGATGCCGTCGTAGATCTCCTTGCACATCGGGCAGACCGGGTACTTCTTCGGGTCGCGCCCGGGCACCCAGACCTTGCCGCAGAGCGCCACCACGGGAGACCCGGAGAGCGCGCTCTCCATGATCTTGTCCTTCTGGACGTAGTGCGCGAAGCGCTCGTGGTCGCCGTCCCCGTGGGACACCTGGGGGACGGGCTCGACCAGGGTGCCGGTGCCGAGGCCGCGCTCGGGCTCAAGAGTGCTCATAGGTGCCAAGTCTATGGGCGCCCCGGGAAACCGGGCCAGTGTCGTGCCGGCGGCCGCGCCCGCGGGGCCGCCGCGGGCGGCGCGGACCGGCCCGCCGGCCGGCCCTCGGGTCAGTTCAGCGTGGGGTCGTCCGGGTACGTCGCGAGCAGCGCCAACGGGCCGCGCTGGCGGCGCAGCACGGCGCGCCACAGCCGCTCCGGCTCCGGGCTGGAGATGTCCCCCGGCTCGCAGTCGACCAGGTACCAGGCCCCGGTGCCCAGCTCCGCCTCCAGCTGCCCCGGCGACCAGCCCGCGTACCCGGCGAAGATCCGCAGGCCGCCGAGCTCACCGGCCAGCACCTCGGGCGGCGCCTCCAGGTCCACCAGGCCGATCGCCCCGTGCACCCGGCGCCAGCCGAGCGGCTCCACGGTCTCCGGCTCCCCCGGTGCCACCGCCAGGCCGAGCGCGGAGTCCAGCGCCACCGGGCCGCCCTGGAACACCACGGCGGGGTGCCCGACGAGACCGCCCCAGCCGTCCAGCACGCTGCCCACCTCGACCGGCGTCGGCCGGTTGAGGACCACACCGAGCGCCCCCTCGGCGTCGTGGTCGAGGAGGAGCACCACCGCCCGGGCGAAGTTCGGATCGGTGAGCACGGGCGTAGCGACGAGCAATCGGCCGGTGTGCGACCGGCCTCCGTGCGTATGGGCCGCCGTCATGTCTCACATGATCCCGCAGAACCACCGGGGCCGGACACCTCGACGCGAAGCCGGCCGGCGAGGGCCCGCCACCCGCCGCGGACGGCGGCGCGAACACCCGTACGGACGCACCGGCGGGCGCGACACCCCCGGACGGGAGCACCATCACGGGAGAGGCAGACGGGAACCACCGATACGCCTACTACCATCTACTGATGGTGGACGCCCTTATGCGGTGCCGACTCGGTCACGCCGGGGGCCCGAGCGCGCCCGTACGACCGGTCCACCGCCCGGCTCCCACCCGGAGCCGCACCCACTCCTCTGGCACCCCGGATTGCGAGAACGATGACCGACGACGTCCTGCTGGTCCACGGCGGAAACCCGCTCGAAGGCGAGATCCGCGTCCGCGGTGCGAAGAACCTGGTCCCCAAGGCCATGGTCGCCGCCCTCCTCGGGCAGGGCCCCAGCAGACTGCGCAACGTCCCGGACATCCGCGACGTCAAGGTGGTCCGCGGCCTGCTCCAGCTGCACGGAGTCACCGTGCGCACCGGTGACGAGGACGGCGAGCTGATCCTCGACCCCTCCCACGTGGAGAGTGCCAACGTCGCCGACATCGACGCGCACGCCGGCTCCTCGCGCATCCCGATCCTCTTCTGCGGCCCGCTGCTGCACCGCCTCGGCCACGCCTTCATCCCCGGCCTCGGCGGCTGCGACATCGGCGGCCGCCCGGTCGACTTCCACTTCGAGGTGCTGCGCCAGTTCGGCGCCAGCATCGAGAAGCACCCGCAGGGCACCTACCTGGTGGCCCCGCAGCGCCTGCGCGGCACCCGGATCGAGCTGCCCTACCCCTCGGTCGGCGCGACCGAGCAGGTGCTGCTCACCGCCGTCCTCTGCGAGGGCGTCACCGAGCTGCGCAACGCGGCCGTGGAGCCCGAGATCGTCGACCTCATCTGCGTGCTGCAGAAGATGGGCGCGATCATCACCATGGGCACCGACCGGACGATCCTGATCACCGGCGTGGACGAGCTCTCCGGCTACAACCACCGCGCCCTGCCGGACCGCCTGGAGTCCGCCTCCTGGGCCTGCGCGGCGCTGGCCACCAAGGGCGACATCTACGTCCGCGGCGCCCGCCAGCTGGAGATGATGACCTTCCTCAACACCTTCCGTAAGGTCGGTGGCGCCTTCGAGGTGGACGACGAGGGCATCCGGTTCTGGCACCCGGGCGGCGAGCTCAAGGCGATCGCCCTGGAGACCGACGTGCACCCCGGCTTCCAGACCGACTGGCAGCAGCCGCTGGTCGTCGCGCTGACCCAGGCGACCGGCCTGTCCATCGTGCACGAGACGGTGTACGAGTCGCGGCTGGGCTTCACCGGGGCGCTGAACCAGATGGGCGCGCACATCCAGCTCTACCGCGAGTGCCTGGGCGCCACCCCGTGCCGCTTCGGCGCCCGCAACTTCCTGCACTCCGCGGTCGTCTCCGGCCCGTCCAAGCTGATGGGCTCCGAGCTGGTCATCCCGGACCTGCGCGGCGGCTTCTCGTACCTGATCGCGGCGCTGGCGGCCGAGGGCACCTCGACCGTCCACGGCATCGACCTGATCAACCGCGGCTACGAGAACTTCATGGAGAAGCTGCGCGACCTGGGCGCCCACGTCGAGCTGCCCAACGAGCGGCTGGTCACCGCCTGACCCTGGGCCGGGTTCCCTTCGGGGAGCCCGGCCGCACGGCGAGAGGCCGGGCTCCCCGAAGGGAACCCGGCCTCTCGGCGTTCAAGGGATTGCTCAGGCGCCCTTGGCGGCTTCCTTGAGCTTGGAGCCCGCGCTCACCTTGGCGCTGTAGCCGGCCGCGATCTGGATCGGCTCACCGGTCTGCGGGTTGCGGGCGGTGCGGGCAGCGCGGTGGGTGCGCTCGAAGGTCAGGAAACCGGGGATGGTGACCTTCTCGTCGCCCTTGGCGACGACCTCGCCGACGATCTCGGCGAAGGCGGCCAGAACGGCGTCGGCGTCCTTGCGGGTCACCTCGGCGCGCTCGGACAGCGCGGCCACCAGCTCACTGCGGTTCATGTGTACTCCTGTGGTCTGTTCGCTTGCGGTGTGCGGGGGCCCATCGGTGCTCCCCTCCGGGGGCACCCGGACAGGCCGCAGGTCCGCACACAGTGCTCATTCAGGCAATGCGTGGTCGCAGGCCGGGTTCGCGCCCTGTGCCGCGGTCGGTGCCGTCGACGGCCCGTCTGCCTGCCTGGATACGAATCCTGCCCCGACCGGCCCCGAGAAAGCCAATCGGGCCCCGGCCGTGCCACCCGAACAAAGCCCGCCCGCCGGAGGTGTGACGCTCCGTCGGCTCCGGCGGACCGGGCGCGGGCGGCGGTCGGGACGACGCGCCGGAAGACCAGGGGGACGTTCCGTACTTGTCGGACACGCCTGCCCCGTGCAGGGCTACCGTACGCCCTAGGCCCGACAAGCCCAAACACGCCCCTCGCCCTTGTGTCGCAAGGGTTCGGGGCGGACTTGGGCGGGTAAGGACGCTAATCGGTCATTTGACCGATCCGCGACACCTGTCGCGTACCGCCATCAGAGCTTGAAGACGGGGAAGGACGAGGTGTCGAGCGTGCCGACGATGCCCGGGGTCGGCCGGGACGGCGCCTGCTCCTCCTGGGGGCCGGCCAGGGCGGCGTCCCGGACGGCGGCGGCCACGGTCTTGGCGACGTCCTTGTGGAAGACGCTCGGGATGATGTAGTTGGCGTTCAGCTCGTCGTCCGCGACGGTGGTGGCCAGCGCGCGGGCGGCGGCGATCATCATCTCGGTGTTGACGGTCCGGCTCTGCGCGTCCAGCAGGCCGCGGAAGACACCCGGGAAGACCAGCACGTTGTTGATCTGGTTCGGGAAGTCGCTGCGGCCGGTGGCGACCACCGCGGCGGTCTGGCGGGCGATCGCCGGGTCGACCTCCGGGTCCGGGTTGGCCAGCGCGAAGACGATCGCGTCCTCGGCCATGGTGGCCAGGTCGTCGCCGTCCAGCACGTTCGGGGCCGAGACGCCGATGAAGACGTCGGCGCCCGCCACGGCCTCCTTGAGGCTGCCGGTGCGCCCCGAGCGGTTGGTGTGCTCGGCGATCCAGCGCAGCGAGTCGTTGAGGTCCTCACGGCCCTGGTGGACCACGCCCAGCACGTCCGCGACGGTGGCGTGCTCGACGCCGGCCGCCAGCAGCAGCTTGAGGATCGCGGTGCCGGCGGCGCCGGCGCCCGACATCACCACCCGGATGTCGCCGATCTCCTTGCCGACCACCTTGAGCGCGTTGGTCAGCGCCGCCAGCACCACGATCGCGGTGCCGTGCTGGTCGTCGTGGAAGACCGGGATGTCCAGGGCCTCGCGCAGCCGGGCCTCGATCTCGAAGCAGCGCGGCGCGGAGATGTCCTCCAGGTTGATGCCGGCGAAGCCGGGGGCGATCGCCTTGACGATGGCCACGATCTCGTCGGTGTCCTGGGTGTCCAGGCAGATCGGCCAGGCGTCGATGCCGGCGAAGCGCTTGAACAGGGCCGCCTTGCCCTCCATCACCGGCAGCGCGGCCGCCGGGCCGATGTTGCCCAGGCCCAGCACCGCGGAGCCGTCGGTGACCACGGCGACGCTGTTGCGCTTGATGGTCAGGCGGCGGGCGTCCTCGGGGTTCTCGGCGATCGCCATGCAGACCCGGGCGACGCCCGGGGTGTAGATCATGCTCAGGTCGTCACGGTTGCGGATCGGGAGCTTCGAGGACATCTCGATCTTGCCGCCGAGGTGCATCAGGAAGGTGCGGTCCGAGACCTTGCCGATCGACACGCCGTCGATGGTGCGGAGCTTCTCGACGATCTCCTCGCCGTGCGCGACCGAGGACGCGGCCACCGTCACGTCGATCCGCAGGGCCTCCAGGCCGGAGGCGGTCACGTCGAGGCCGGTGACCGAGCCGCCGGAGGACTCGACCGCCGTGGTGATCGCACTGACGGCGTTGCCCCTGGCCGGGACCTCCAGCCGCACCGTGATCGAGTTGGAGACACTGGGCACCGTCGCCATCGACGTTTCCTTCTTCCGTCCGTCAGCTGCTTCAACAGAATGTTGAAGCCCTTCGCCTGCGCATGCTAGACCTCGATCGTCGCACCTACCAGGGCGAAGCCAGAAATAACGTTCATTGAGTGTGCGGACTCGACAACTTCTTGCCTCCCCGGGCAGATGCGTTACATTGGACGGGACACCGGCTCGATCCAAGCCCCCGGGCCCAACCTTCGTCCCTTCGAGGGACCACTTGCCGCGAGGCGAGCATGGCGGGTCGGTGTCATCAACGTCTGAAGGCCCCTCACCACCGGTGAGGGGCCTTCTTCGTGCCCGCGGCACGCGACGGTCGGTCAGCCGTGCAGCAGCGCCGGCACCCCGGCCGCGTCCGGCAGGTCGTCCGGACCGGAGAGCACCGTCAGCCGCTGGGTCGCCCGGGTGAGGGCCACGTAGAGCACCCGCAGACCGGCCTCCGACTCGCCGGCGATCCCGGTCGGGTCGGCCACCACGGTCGCGTCGTACTCCAGGCCCTTGGCCTCCAGGCTGCCCAGGGCCACCGCCCGGGCGCCCAGACCCTCGATCCAGCCCGCCGCCTCGGCCCGCCGGTCCATCGGCACGACGACCGCCACGGTGCCGTCCACCTCCGCCAGCAGCCGCTCCAGCTCCGCCCGGGCCGCCGCGCCGAAGGCCCGGGGCGACGGATCGGTGACGGCCGCGAAGCGCGGCTCCACGCCGACGTGGCGCACCGCGCTCGGCGAGGGCGTGCCCGGGGCCGCCAGCGCCAGCACCTTGGCCGCGACCTCGGCGATCTCGGCGGGGTTGCGGTAGTTCACGGTCAGCGTGAACCGCCGGCGCGGCTTGCCGGCCAGCACCTCGTCCAGCGCGGCCTGCGCCTCCTGCGGGAACGGCCAGGAGGACTGCGCCGGGTCGCCGACGATCGTCCAGGTGGCCATCCGGGCGCGGCGCCCGATCATCCGCCACTGCATCGGGGTGAGGTCCTGCGCCTCGTCCACGATGATGTGCGCGTACTCGGTGCGCTCCACCGGCACCTTCTCCCGCTGTCTGGAGCTGCGGTCGGCGAAGGTGGTGACCTCGTCCAGCCCGCTCAGCAGGTCCACCGCGTCCACCTCGCGGACCTTCGGGCGGGCCGCCTCGCCGAGCAGCACCTGGAGCTCGTCCACCAGCGCGACGTCGTGCGCCGACAGCGCGCCCTCGCCGCGCTCGGACAGGTGCCGCCAGGAGCCGGCCAGCACCCTGGCCTCCTCCGGGGTGACGGCGCGACGGGCGATCCGGTTGGTGTGCCGGCTCTGCTTCAGCGTGGCGAGCACCCGACGCGGGGTCAGCGCGGGCCACCAGGCGTCCAGGAAGTCCAGGAACGGCGCCTCGTCCGAGACGTAGTCGTCGAAGGACTCCTTCTCCTCCTGGCGCTGCTCGCGGGCGTAGTGGTCGGCGGGCCTGGGCAGGTGCCGGGTGAGCTCCTGCCAGAGGGCGTCCAGCAGCAGCCGGCGGGCGCGCGGGCGCAGCAGGTTCAGCGGGGTGCCGCCGGAGCCGATCACGTGGCCGCGGACGGCCTTCAGCCGGCCGGCGTCCAGCCGCAGCACCTCGCCGCGGGCGACCACCTTGAGCTCCTGCGGCGCGCCCAGCTCCAGGGCGCCCCTGGCGGCCCGGCGCAGCAGCTGCGTCATCCGGGCCGAGCCCTTGATCCGGGCCGCCTCCGGGGTGTCGTAGGTGCCCGCCTCGATGCCGTCCACCAGCGAGCCGACCGCGCGGACGGCGACCTGCCCCTCCTCGCCGAGCGAGGGCAGCACGCCCTCGGTGTAGGAGACCAGCAGCGGGGTCGGGGAGACCACCAGGATGCCCCCGGCGTAGCGGCGGCGGTCCTGGTAGAGCAGGAAGGCGGCGCGGTGCAGGGCGACGGCGGTCTTGCCGGTGCCGGGGCCGCCGGTGACCAGGGTGGCCCCGGCCGCGGCGGCGCGGATCACCTCGTCCTGCTCCTTCTGGATGGACGAGACGATGTCGCGCATCGAGTGGCTGCGGGCCCGGCCGAGCGAGGCCATCAGCGCGCCGTCGCCGACCACGGCCAGCTCGCGGCCGTCCAGGGTGGGGGTCAGGTCGGGGCGGAGCAGGTCGTCCTCGACCCCGATCACCCGGCGGCCCTTGGACCGGATCACCCGGCGGCGGACCACCCGGCCCGGCTCCAGCGGCGTGGCGCGGTAGAAGGGCGCCGCCGCGGGCGCCCGCCAGTCGATCACCAGCGGGCCGTACTCGGCGTCCAGCACCCCGAGCCGGCCGATGTGCAGGGTCTCGGCGACGGCCGGGTCGGCCGGGTCGAGCGGGGTGTCCGAGGGGATGCCGTGCTCCTCCGGCGCATCGGCCTGCTGGAGGTCGATCCGGCCGAAGAGGAAGTCCTCGAATTCGTTGTTGAGCCGCTGGAGGTGCGCGCCGGCTCGGTACACCTGGGCGTCGCGCTCGGCGAGCGCGCCGGGGGTGCCGACCTGCACGCGCTTGGCGGCGTCCTCCAGGATGTACTCGGCCTCGGCGAGCTTCTCCTCCAGGCGGTGGTAGACCGTGTCGAGGTGACGCTGTTCCCCGGCGATCTCGCGCTCGCGGACGGTCTCGGAATCGGTGACGGCGGTGGTGTCCGTGTTGCTCTGCATGGCCTCGGTGGTTGCGGCGGAGTACTGGGTGGAGCCGGTCTCGCCCAAGAAGCCCCCTGACGTACGTCCTGCGATGGATGGGGTCCGGCCCGGCGAAACGAGCGGACGGAAAATCCTACGCCCCCACCCCTCCCCCGCGCCGCACCAGGGCCGGAATGTGGCGCGGGAGGCTCCGGACGGGACCCGGGACGCACGAAGGCCGCCCCCCGCTGAGCGGTGGGCGGCCTTCGATCTTCAAACATGGGGTGGTGGAGATGCCGGGAATCGAACCCGGGTCCAGTGGAGTGGATTCAGGACTTCTCCGAGCGCAGTCCGCTGTGATTTTCTCGGCCCTGGCGGTCACGCGGACAAGCCGCCAACAGGCCCAGCTGCTGTTTGATTTCCCCTCCACCCCCGCAGCCCGGGTGGACGGTTGAGTTCCCTAGATTATGCCAGGGTCCGGGTCGGGAACTCCCCGGTCTGACACCCAAGCGCTATCGGTGCTTATTAGGCAGCGAGAGCGAACTGCTGGGAATCGCGCTTAGAGTTGGCGATTATTTGTTTGCGACAGATGGTTAACGAGATCATTGCCGCGTTCCTCGGCTCGCTTCTCCTGTTTCGACTTCCCCTGTCGAAACCGATCATCCCCATGTTTTGTTGAGAAACAACTCGGACGGCGAACCGTCCGTGGTGCTGGCGCCATACTACGCGAGGCGGCCTGCGAGGGTCCAGCGGATTAACTCCGACGTGGCCGCCGGGTCACTGCTGGCGCCGCCGGGCGGCGGCGACGGCGCGGGCCGTCTCGCGGGTGTCCTGCTTCTCCCGCAGCGTCTGGCGCTTGTCGTACAGCTTCTTGCCGACGGCGAGTGCCAGTTCGAGCTTCACCCGGCCGTCCTTGAAGTACAGCGAGAGCGGGATCAGGGTGTGACCCGCGTCCCGGACCTTCGCCTCGATCTTGTGGATCTCCAGCCGATGCAGCAGCAGCTTGCGCTTGCGCCGCGCGGCGTGGTTGGTCCACGTCCCCTGGGTGTACTCGGGGATGAAGACGTTGTCGATCCAGGCCTCGTGGTTCTGGATGTAGGCATAGCCGTCGACCAGGTTGGCCCGCCCCTCGCGCAGTGACTTGACCTCGGTGCCGGTGAGCACGAGACCGCACTCGTAGGTGTCGAGGATGGTGTACTCGTGTCGCGCCTTCTTGTTCTGCGCGATCAGCTTGTGTCCGGTTTCCTTTGCCATAGCGCCGCCATTCTCGCACCTCGACGCGGTGGCGGGCAGCTCCTTTACCCGCGGTGCCTCAGGTCCGGGTGCCGAGGCCGGCGAGCACCCGCAGGGCCAGCGCGCCGGCGTCCTCGGCGCCGGACGCGGGCACGTCGGGCACCAGGCCGACGCCCTCCGGGGAGCGGCCGGCGGGGGTGTAGTAGCGCCCGACGGTCAGCTCCAGCACCGCGCCGTCGGCCAGCCGGCTGGGCTGCTGGACGGTGCCCTTGCCGAAGGTCCGGCCGCCCACCACGACGGCCCGGCTGCGGTCCTGGAGGGCGCCGGTGAGCAGCTCGGCGGCGCTCATGGTGCCGCCGTCCACCAGCACCACCAGCGGGGTGCGCTGGTCGCCGCCGGGCGGGGCGGTCAGCTCGCGCGTCCCGCCGCGCTCCTGGTAGGAGCCGACCGGGCCGCCGTCCAGGAAGACCGCGGCGGTGCCGGCGGCCTCCTCGACCAGCCCGCCGGAGTTCCCCCGCAGGTCGAGCACCACCCCGTGGGCGCCGTGCACGGCGGCGCGCACCTGCTCGGCGACGCCGCTGGTGAAGGCCCGCACGGTGATCCGCACGACCCCCTTGTCCAGCCGCTCCACCGCGACCTGCTGACTGTCCAGCAGGGCCCGCCGCAGCCGGACCTCGCGGACCTCGCCATCGCCGCGCCGGACGGTCAGGGTCACCTCGGAGCCGGCCTGGCGCTCGCCCTCGCGGCCGCGCAGCCGGGCGACCACTTCGGTGACCGGCAGCCGGTCGGCCTGGTCCGCGTCGATCGTCAGCAGCCGGTCGCCCACCGCGATCCCGGCGGCGGCGGCCGGACCGGCCGGCAGCACCTGGGAGACGGTGGTGACGCCGTCCTGGCCCCGGCCGACCGAGAGGCCCACGCCGAGGTAGCGGCCGTCCAGGCCCTGGCTGAACTCGGCGTACTCCCGCGCGCTGTAGTAGGCGCCCCAGCGGTCGCCGGTGGCGCCGATCAGGTGCTCGGCCTGCTGCTCGGAGAGGGCCGCGCCGGCCGGGTCCTGGCCGGCCCCGACCGTGGCGACGGCGGCCGGGGCCGCGTCGCCGGAGGGGCGCGGGTGCGGCGCGGCCGGGTCGCCCCAGGCACCGGTCGCGGCCCCGGCCAGCAGCACGGCGCCGAACACCAGGCTGAGGGTGACCACCTGACGTGCTCTGCGCGGAGTTTCTGGCATGGCATCGGAGTGTAGGCGCAGCGTGCGGGGCGGTGGGCCGGATCGGCCGACGGCGAAACCCCGACGGCCCCGGACGGCGCAGTGCCGTCCGGGGCCGTCAGGGCCGTGCGGGGTCAGACCTTGAGGTACTTGCGCAGGGTGAAGAACGCCGCGATGCCGGCCATGCCCATACCGACCACCACCAGCAGCGGTATCACCGCCAGCACCGAACCGAGCCCGATGAAGTGGATGAACTGCACCCGCTCGGCCAGCCAGCTGTGGACGAAGAAGTGCCCGCCGAGCAGCAGTCCGGAGGCCATCACCGCGCCGAGCAGCGCGGCGAACGCCGCCTCGGCGATGAAGGGCATCTGGACGTAGAAGTTCGAGGCACCGACCAGGCGCATGATGCCGGTCTCGCGCCGCCTGCTGAACGCCGACACCCGGACGGTGTTCACGATCAGCAGCAACGCGACGAAGAGCATCAGCACCATGATCACGAAGGCCGCGGTCTGGAGGCCGTTCAGCAGGCCGAACAGGTTCTCCAGGATCTTGCGCTGGTCCTCGACCGACTTCACCCCGGGCTTGCCCGCGAAGGCGCTCTGGATGACGTCGTACTTGGTCGGGTCGTTCAGCTTCACCCGCCAGGACTGCGGGATGGCCTCCGGCCCGAGGACGGAGATGAGCGGGTTGTCCGGGTTCATCTCCTTCCAGTGCTTGTAGGCCTCGGCGGAGTCCTCGAACACGGAGGACTGGACGACCGAGTCCATCTTGTCGAGCTGGGTCTTGATGTCGGCGATCTGCTGGTCGGTGGCCGCACCCGCCTGGCACTGCGGCGAGTTGCGGGCATCCGCCTTGGTGCAGAAGTAGATGCTCACCTCGACCTTGTCGTACCAGTACCCCTTCATGGAGTTCACCTGGTCACGAACCAGCAGGGAGGCACCGGCGAGGGCGAGGGAGAGCGCGACACTGACGACCACCGCGATGGTCATCGTCAGGTTGCGGCGGAGACCCACACCGATCTCCGACAGGACGAACTGGGCGCGCATGCGGGTAACAACTCCAGGGTCGGTTGCTGGTCGGGCGAGACGGGCCGGCGGCCTACGGGATCAGTGCTGGTACCCGTAGACGCCGCGGGCCTGGTCGCGGACCAGCAGCCCCTTGTCGAGTTCGATGACGCGCTTGCGCATCTGGTCGACGATGGCCTGGTCGTGCGTGGCCATCAGCACCGTGGTGCCGGTGCGGTTGATCCGGTCCAGCAGCTTCATGATGCCGACCGAGTTCTGCGGGTCGAGGTTGCCGGTGGGCTCGTCCGCGATCAGCAGCATCGGGCGGTTCACGAACGCCCGGGCGATCGCGACGCGCTGCTGCTCACCACCGGAGAGCTCGCCCGGCATGCGGTCCTCCTTGCCGCCGAGGCCGACCAGGTCCAGCACCTCGGGCACCACCTTGTTGATGGCGCTCTTGGGCTTGCCGATCACTTCGAGGGCGAAGGCCACGTTCTGCGCGACCGTCTTGTTGGGCAGCAGGCGGAAGTCCTGGAAGACGGTGCCCAGCTGGCGGCGCATGTGCGGCACCTTCCAGTTGGACAGCTTGCCCAGGTCCTTGCCCATCACGTGCACCTCGCCGGTGCTGGGGCGCTCCTCGCGCAGGCACAGGCGCAGGAAGGTGGACTTGCCCGAGCCGGACGAACCGACCAGGAAGACGAACTCACCCTTCTCGATCTCCAGCGAGACGTTGTCCAGGGCGGGACGGTTCTGCTTGGGATAGGTCTTGGAGACGTTGTCGAATCTGATCACGGCTGCATCACGGAGGCCATCCTAGGCGGCGCCAGTCCTCGGTCGGTCCACCCCGGGCGCCCGGCCCGGGGGCGGGCGGCGGGAGCGGAAAGGGCCGCTCCCGGCTTGGGACCATACGCGAACCGGCGTCCGGCTCGCAGGGCCGGTCCGGGACGGAAACCTCATCTTGGGAGACAATGTCCGGTTATGCCCGGAAAATTTGGAGGCATCTCACAGCCCGGGGGCCGGAACGGTCGGAACCTGGCAGAGTGGAGGTGGTGGCCGGGGCCGGCCACTCCCCCGCACAGGGCAAGAACAGGAACCAAAGCCCCGTCCGGTGCGTTGGCAGTAGCAGCGAGGAGGAGATCGCATGACCTGCGACCATCTGGTGTGCGCCAACTGCAACGGCCGCGTGAGCGATGGCCGCTGCCCCGTGTGCCGCGCCAACCGGGCCCGGCTGCAGGAGCAGCAGGGTCCGTTCGCCGCGCTCTCCCCCGTGATGCTGCTGGCCCTGCTGGCCGGGCTGATCGCGGTGGCACTGATCGCCCGGCAGGCGCTGGCCTGAGCCACGACGGACAGCCGGAAGGCCCCCGACGGATCCCCGTCGGGGGCCTTCCGTCGTTCACGCTCAGTTCGCGGCGGTCTCGCGCTGCTTGCGCCAGCGGATGCCGGCCTCGATGAAGCCGTCGATGTCGCCGTCCAGCACGCCCTGCGGGTTGCCGACCTCGTACTCGGTGCGGACGTCCTTCACCATCTGGTACGGGTGCAGCACGTAGGAGCGCATCTGGTTGCCCCAGGAGCTGCCGCTGTCCTTCAGCGCGTCCATGGCCGCCCGCTCCTCCTGGCGCCGCCGCTCCAGCAGCTTGGCCTGGAGGACGTTCATCGCGGACGCCTTGTTCTGGATCTGCGAGCGCTCGTTCTGGCAGGAGACCACGACGCCGGTCGGGAGGTGCGTGATGCGCACCGCCGAGTCGGTGGTGTTGACGCCCTGGCCGCCGGGGCCGGACGCGCGGTAGACGTCGATCCGCAGCTCGGACTCGTCGATGTCGACGTGGTCGGACTGCTCGACGACGGGGAGCACCTCGACACCGGCGAAGGAGGTCTGCCGGCGGCCCTGGTTGTCGAAGGGCGAGATGCGGACCAGGCGGTGGGTGCCCTGCTCGACCGAGAGGGTGCCGTAGGCGTAGGGCGCCTTGACGGTGAAGGTCGCGGACTTGATGCCGGCCTCCTCCGCGTACGAGGTGTCGTACACCTCGGTGGGGTACCCGTGCCGCTCGGCCCAGCGCAGGTACATCCGCATCAGCTGCTCGGCGAAGTCGGCGGCGTCCACGCCACCGGCCTCGGCGCGGATGTTGATCAGCGCCTCGCGGGCGTCGTACTCGCCGGACAGGAGGGTGCGGACCTCCAGCTCCTCGACCGCCTTCATGACGACCCCGAGCTCCTGCTCGGCCTCGACGCGGGTGTCCGCGTCGTCCTCGGCCTCGGCGAGCTCGAACAGGACGCCCAGGTCGTCGATGCGGCTGCGCAGGCCTTCGACGCGGCGCAGTTCACCCTGGAGGAAGGAGAGCCGGCTGGTCACCTTCTGCGCGTTCGCGAGGTCGTCCCACAGGTCGGGGGCGGCTGCCTCCTCCTCCAGACGCGCGATGTCGGCCCGGATCTTGTCCAGGTCGAGGACTGCCTCGATCGACCCCATGGTCGTGTCGAGGTTCTTGAGCTCTTCGGAAGGATCGACGGCTGCCACGCACCCAGGGTAATGGTTCCGGGGGGGCACCTGGCGACACCGGGGTCGCCGGGCCTCCTACGGGGCCCGCGGCGGCGCGGAGTGGACGGCCGGACGGGGCGCCTGCCCGCCCTCCGGCGCGGTGGCGGCGAAGGCCGTCCAGGCGGCGGCCGCACCGGCCAGCAGCAGCACGGTGGCCAGCAGGACGGCCAGCAGCCGGCGGCGGCGCAGCAGGGCCTGGCGGTCCCGGCGGTGGGTGGCGCCCGGGGCGGTGCGCTGCGCCCGGGACTCGGCGGCGTAGGAGGCCAGCTCCTGCGCGGAGGGGCGGCGCAGGCTGGTGTGGGTGTCCCGGGTGGAGTCGGGGGCGACCCCGGGCACCAGCGGGACGGCCGGGCCGCGGCGGCGCTTGTGGGCGCCGGGGGCGGCGTCCACCTCGGCGTACACCGCCTCGCCGGGGGTCAGCTGCTCCTCGGCCGGGGTCCGGCCCTGCTGCGGGACGGCGAGCACCGGCAGTCCGGCCAGCGCGGGCAGCTGCTCGCGGAGCCGGGCGGCCAGCTCGGCGGCGCGCAGCCGGGAGGCCGGGGCCTTGGCCAGGCACTCGGCGATGATCCGCCAGAGGCCGTCGGGCAGCCCGGGGACGGGCGGCACCTGCTCGGTGACGTGGCGGCGCAGCACGGCGCCGGTGTGGCCGCCGCCGAACGGGGTGGAACCGGCCAGCAGCTCGTAGAGCACGGTGGCGAGCGCGTAGATGTCGACGGCGGCGCGCGGCTCCAGGCCCTCGATGATCTCGGGGGCGAGGTAGTCGGGGGTGCCGATGATCCGGGTGGCGCGGGTCCGGCGCGGGGCGTCGACCAGGCGGGCCACGCCGAAGTCGGTCAGCTTGGCGCGCGGGGCGCCGCCGGGGCCGGGCGCGGCGGCGAGGTCGAGCAGGACGTTCTCCGGCTTGACGTCGCGGTGGACGATGCCGGCGGCGTGCGCGGCGGCCAGGCCGTCGGCGACGTCGGCGATGACCGAGACGGCGGTCTGCGGGGCGAGCGCGCCGTCGCGCTCCAGCCGGGAGCGCAGGTCGGTGCCCTGGACCAGCTCCATCACCAGGGCGAGGTCGCTGCCGTCGACCACCATGTCGCGCACGCCGACCACCCGGGGGTGGTCGAGGCTGGTCAGCGCGGCGCGCTCCTGGACGAAGCGGCCGACCAGGACCTGGTCGGCGGCGAGGTCCTCGCGCAGCAGCTTGACCGCGACCGGGCCGTCCGGGCCCTCACCGAGCCAGACCGTCCCGGCGGAACCCCGGCCGATCACCTGGTGGACGGTGTAGCGGCTGCCGATCTTGCGTGCCAATGCTGCTCCGTGGGCGGCGGGAGCGCGCGGGGGAGGGTCCGGTGCGCTCGGTGGGGCGGGACAACAGCGACCAACCTACGCGCCCGAACGCCCTTCGCGGGCCGCCTGAGGGCGCTCGGCGGGCACTGACGGGCGAGAAATCTCGTGGATTGTCGATAAAGCGTCAATGTTGCCGCCGGGCCCGGCCCCTGGCGCGGCGCCGGGCCCCCGCGGTCAGTTCTTGGAGCTGCCGACGATATTGCTCACCCAGTCGCTCGCACTGCTGAACCAGTCCTGGACGTCGGCCCAGTACTGCGGGAGCGGTGTGAAGTTCCACAGCGCCACCGCCGCCACGGCCAGCACCAGCAGCACCATCAGACAGCCCTTGAGGCAGCCGAGGCCCGGGATGTACATCCGGTTGCGGCTGCGCCGGCGCGGCTCGCGGGCCGGCGCGGCCTCCCGCCGGGCGGGCTCCGGCGGTGCCTCGCGGCGCTGCGGGGGCTCCCGCCGCTGCGGGGCGGGCGGCTCCGCCCGGCGCTGCGGCGCGGGCGGCGGCGGGGCCTGGTAGCCGCCGGGCGGGCCGGCCTGCGGCTGCTGCTGCCCGTAGGGCTGCGGGGCCTGGTTGTGCTGCGGGGCCTGGTTGTAGCCGCCCGGCGGCTGCGGGCGGCCGCCGGGGGCCTGGCCCCCCTGCCCCGCCTGGTAGGGCGGCGGGGCCACCGGCGGCCGCTGGGCGTAGCCGGGCGGCGGGGCCTGCTGGTAGCCGCGCGGCGGCGGCTGCTGGGGGTAGCCCTGCGGCCGGGGCTGACCGCCCTGGCCGCCCTGGTCGGGCCGGCCGCCCGGTCGGGCCTGGTACGGCGGCGGGGCGACCGGCGGAGCCTCGAAGTCCGCCGGGTCGAAGTAGCCGATCTCGGTCTGCTGGTTGCGGTCGCGGGCGGCGCGCAGCTGGCTCTGCCAGGGGTGCGGCGCCTCCGGCTGCGGCGGTCCCGGCGGGGTGGGCGGCATCACCTGGGTGCGGTCCGCGGCGCCGTACGGGGCGGCCGGCGGCGGCTGGGTGCCCATCACCCGGGTCGCGGCGGCCGGGTCGTAGTGCTGCCCGCCCGGCTGGCCGGCCGGCAGCACCTGGGTCCGGTCCTCCGTACCCGGCCCGCCCGCGGCGGCGTCGGGCAGGACGCCCGGCGGGTTGCCCGGCACGGCGGCCGGCTGCGGGTCCGGCAGCAGCAGCGCGCCCACCGCGAGCGCCGCGTCCACCGCCGCCGGGGAGGCGTGCACGCCGACCCCGGCCGCGACCACCCGCAGCGCGCGGGCCAGCGCGACGGCGCTCGGCCGCTGCGCCGGGTCCTTGCGCAGGCAGCGCTCGATCACCGTCCAGAGCGGGTCGGGCATGGTGGAGGGCCGCTGCGGCTCCTGGGCGAGGTGCGCCTGGAGGATCTGCAGCGGGCCGTCGCCCTGGAACGGCTGGCGGCCGGTGACCAGCTCGTACAGCATGATCCCGGCGCCGTAGACGTCCACCGCGGAGGTCTGCGGGCGGCCCTCGGCGGACTCGGGCGCGACGTACGCCGGAGTGCCGACGAACTCGTGGGTGCGGGTGATGCCGGGAGAGTCGGCGAGGCGGGCGATGCCGAAGTCGGTCAGCATCGGGTGCATCTGCTCGGTGCCGTCCACCACGGTGGAGGCGAGCAGCACGTTGGCCGGCTTGAGGTCGCGGTGGACGACGCCGTCGGCGTGGCTGGCCGCCAGCGCGTCGGCGACCTGGGCCATCAGCAGGGCGCCGGCGATCGGGCTGAACGGGCCGTTGCCGCGCAGGTAGCGGGCCAGGTCGGGGCCCTCGATCAGGTCCATCACCAGGGCCAGCAGCTCACCCTCGACCACCAGGTCGCGGACCTTGACGATGTTGGGGTGGGTCAGCCGCAGCAGCAGCGAGCGCTCGCGCAGGAAGCGCATCACCACGTCGGGGTCGGCCGCGAGCTCCTCGCGCAGCACCTTGATCGCCACCGGCTGCCCGGGCTCGCTGCCGGGCACCGCGACATCCGCGCGGACCCGTCCGCGCCAGACGGTGCCGGTGGCCCCCCGTCCGAGGGTCTCCTCAAGCAGATACTTGCTGCCGACTGGCCGCACCTGTCGCACTCCTCGCCGTGCCGCCCGCGCGGGGCGCTCCTCCGCAGGTGCGGTGAGCCTGCCGGGCCCGTGTTGCGGCCACTCTAACCGGGTCCGTTCACGTTTTCGGGGCGACCGGCGAGGGTTCCGGACGGGTCTGGGGGACATCCCCTAGGGGGGTCCCCGAGGCCGGCGGGCGGGGCGTTCGGGGGGACGGTTGACCTGACCCTCCGTCGCCCCCACCATGGCGATGATCGCAAGATCGTCAAATCCGGTACCGTGCGCGGACTGTCGGTGACGGATGGCAGGATGACAGTCGCCACTCTTGTGGCCCACCGTCGTCGCAGCCGCCCGCAGGGGCGTCCACCGCAGGCAGCCCGGGCAGCAAGCGTCAGCACCAGGCGTCAGCACCAGCAGAAGGGACCGCGGGCGAGATGCAGATCCGGCTGACCGTCCTCCGACCGCGCAGCGGCCCGGCAGCCGCCGGCTCCGCCATCCCCTACGTGGACGTGCTGGTCACCGCGCCCGTCGGCACCGCGCTCGGCTCCCTCGCGGGCGCCCTCGCGGGCGCCGTGGGCGTGCGCGGCCCACGAGCCGCCACCCATGTACACCTGTACGCCGGGGCGCACCGGGTGGACGAGCACACCCTGCTCGGCCACCCCCCGCTGCTCGACGGCGCCGTCCTCAGCCTCAACGAGCCCGACCCGACCGCCGACGACCCGGACGACGGCCCGGCCGCCGCCGAGCTGCGGGTGGTCGGCGGCCCCGACGCCGGCGGCGTGCACCGCCTGCACGGCCGGGAGATCCGGGTCGGCCGCTCCGGCGAGGCCGACGTCCCGCTCGACGACCCCGACGTCTCCCGCCTCCACCTCGCGCTGCACCTCGGGGAGGACGGCCGGGTCACCGTGCGGGACCTCGGCTCCACCAACGGCACCACCCTGGACGGCCGGATCGTCCCGCCCGGACCGCCCGAGGAGGCCGTCCCGCTGGAGGGCGGCGCCCTGCTGCGGATCGGCGAGTCCACCCTGCGGGTCACCCCGCCGGATCCCGGGTCCGGCCCGGGCGCGCCCGCCCGCGCTGCGCTGCCCGACGGCAACGGCCACCTCCAGCTCGCCGCGCCCGCCCCCGCGCGGCCCGCGCCGCCGGTGGCCGAACCGCCCGCCGCGCCCGAGCCCGCCCCCGGCCGCGGCCGGGGCCTGCTCTCGCTCCGGCTCGGCCGCGCCGGCGCCGAGCCGCCCGGCCAGGAGAGCGCCGAGCGCCACCACGCCGCCGTCCGCACCCGGCAGGCCGCCGCCCAGCGCGAGCGCTGGCCCGACCTCGCCACCCTGCTGCTCAACGCCCTCGGCCCGGGCCCGCGGCTCTGGGAGCGCGGCCCCGGCCACCCCGACGCGCTCACCCTGCGCCTCGGCACCGCCGACCGGCCCGGCGGGCCCGGCACCACCCCCGGCACGCTGCTGCCCGCCGTCCCGGTCACCCTCGACCTGCAGACCGCCGGCAGCCTCGGCCTCAGCGGCCCGCGCGAGCGGCTGGACGCCCTCACCCGCGCGGTCGTCGCCCAGCTGGCCGCCCTGCACCCGCCCACCGGCCTCAGCCTCGTCGTGGTCGACGCCGACCCGGCGCGGCCCGCGCAGGACCGCGTCGACACCTGGGCCTGGGCGCTGTGGCTGCCGCACCTGCGCCCCGTCGACGGCCAGGACTGCCGGCTGCTGATCGGCCTCGACGACGAGCAGGCCACCGCCCGCCTCGCCGAGCTCACCGCCCGGCTCAGCGGCCCGGTCGGGCTCGGCGGCCACCCCGCCACCGTGGTCGTGGTCGACGGCCGCCCGCCCGGCGACGCCGCCCGGCAGGCCCTCGACCTGCTGCTGCGCCAGGGCCCGGCCGTCGGCATCTTCCCGATCTGCCTCGCCGAACAGCCCGAGCTGCTGCCGCGCGGCGTCGGCGCCACCGCCCTGATCACCGGCGAGGTCGGCACCCAGCTCTCCCTCGACCGGCCGGTCGCCCGGGGCCGCGAGACGCTGCACGAGGTCTCGCTGGACGCCGTCTCCGACGTCTGGGCCGAACGGCTGGCCCGCGTCCTCGCCCCGCTGCGCGAGGCCGTCCCCGCCGCCCGCGGCCCGCTGCCCGACGCGCTGCGCCTGCTCGACCTGCTGCAGCTCGACACCGTCACCCCGGCCAAGCTCTCGGCCCGCTGGGCCGCGCACGCCGGCGGCATCGGCGCCGCCACCGCCCTGCTGGGCACCACCCGCGACGAGCTCTGCACCCTTGACCTCGCCGACCCCGAGCTCACCCTGCCCTCGCCCGACCCGGGCGGCCCGCACCTGCTCATCGGCGGCGCGCGCGGCTCGGGCAAGACCGAGCTGCTGCGCACCCTGGTCGCCTCACTGGCCGTCTCCGAGCGGCCCGAGCGGCTGGCCGTCTCCCTCATCGAGGGCCGGGCGACGGAGGAGGGCCTGGACGGCTGTACCGAACTGCCGCACGTCACCGGGCTGGTCAACGCCGCCACCGACCCGCGCGCCGCACTGCTCGCGGCGGAGGCACTGGAGGACGAACTCGCCCTGCGCGAGCGGCTGTTCGACGGCCTGGACTTCGCCTCCTGGCACGCGGCCCGCATCTTGGACGGCGAGCGAGGCCTGGACGGCGAGCGCGGGCAGGACGACGCCCGGGGCCTGGAAGCGGGGCGGCCGGCCGTCCCGGTACCCGCCGCGGTCGGCGCCGCCGGCACCACGGCGCCGGCGACCACCGCCAGGATCATCCACCCCCGCAGCGGCGACTCCCCCCGGTCCGCCGCCGCCCCGGCCCCTGTGGTGCCCGCCCGGCTGGTCGTCGTGGTGGACGACTACGACGCCCTGCTCGCCCCGACCTCCCCGGCCGGCCGGCCCCTGGCCCGCGCCCTCGCGGCCGTCGCCCGCCGCGGCGGCCCGCTCGGCGTCCACCTCGCCGTCACCACCGGCCGCCCCGAGGAGAGCGCCGGCACCGAGGTCGACGAGGCCGCGCTGCTGCGGATCGCGCTGCGCACCGACGACCCGGCCGACTCGGACCTGCTGATCCACCTCGGTGACGCCGCCGCCCTGGGCGAGGACACCCCCGGCCGCGGCTATCTGCGGCTGCCGGACGGCGGTGTCACCGCGTTCCAGAGCGCCCGGATCAGCGGCCGCATCCCGCGGACCGCCACCCTGCGGCCGACGGTGGTCGCGATAGACCCGCTCCAGCTCGGTGCCCCGCCGGCCCGCCGGCCGGTACGCGAGCTCGGCAACGGCCCGACCGACCTCGCCCTGCTGGCGAGCGCGCTCCAGCGGGCGGCCACGCACTGACACGGCGGCGGGGCGGACCGGTCGCCGGTCCGCCCCGCCCCCGGTCGTCCGGCGCGCGGGTGCTCACGAGCAGTACATGCCGCGGTTCGCCACGGCCAGGCCGCCGACCTTGTCGCCGTCCAGGGTGAACTCGTACTTCCAGCCCTGCGTGCCCCGGCCGCCCTCGACCGGCATCTCGTACTTGCCGCTCTTGGCCAGCTCCAGCCCCTTGTCGCCGTAGGCCTGCCTGAGCGCCTCGACCGTCGAACCGGCCCCGATGCCCTCGGCGGTCCGGGCGCCCGCCGGGGCCACCAGCTCGCGCAGACCGTCCAGGCCGAACCCGGCCCGGCCGGTGGCCAGGAACGCGGCGTCGCGGGTCGCCCGCGCGGCCTTCAGCTCGTCGGTGGCCTTGGCCAGCTGTTCGAGCGTCCCCTGGTTGGCCTTCATCCGCTCGGTCTCGGCCAGCAGCAGCGCGGAGTGCGCCTTGAGGTCCTGCAGCGTGGGATTGGACGGTAGGGGCGGCACCGCGCCGGGGGTGCTCCGCCCGGCCTGCGCCTTGGCGTCCAGCTCGTCGATCTTGGCCTGGAGGGCCGCCTCGGCCGCCATCCTGGCCGCGTCCGGCGCCGGGCCGCCCTTGTAGACGAAGTCGGTGCAGCCGTTGAGCAGCGACACCGGGGCCGCCTCCAGGGCGCCGACGGCCAGCGCCGCGTCCTTCGCCATGCCGGGCTTGAGCCCCCGGTAGCCGGCGGCGCCGAACGGCTCCGGGGCCGGGCTCGCGCTGGTCGCCGCCGGGGCGGCCGCGGTCTTCCCGTCGGAGTCGCAGGCCGCCGCCCCCGTGACGAGCAGCGCCACGGTCAGCGCGGTCCCCACGGTGCGCCTGATGCGCGTCGTCGTCATGATGATCTTCCCCCTTGTCGCGGGCCACCGTACCGAAGCCGGATCGGCGTCGCGGCCGGTGGGCCCGTGCCCCGGACACGGACCCACCGCGTCGAGCGGCACAGGAGGCGCGGTGGCTCAGGAGGACGGCGGAGCGCCGGTCCCGCGGGCGTAGTGGGCGCCGGCGAGGACGGCGGCCATCAACTCCGCGTCCAGGACAGAGGTGTCGGCCAGCCTGGTCGCCGCCGCGTGGGAGTTGAGCAGCGTCTTGGTGACCCGCAGCGCGGCTTCGGGGCGGCGCGTCACGGGCCTGACCCACTCGGCCACCGCCACGTCCAGCTCCTCCTCGGGGACGACCCGCTGGAGGATGGAGAGGTCGTACGCCTCGGCGGCTCCGACCGGGCGGCCGGTGAGGATGATCTCGCGGGCCCGGGCCGCGCCCACCTCGTGCAGCAGTCGGGGCAGCAGGCCGCCCCACGCGACGGGCAGGCCGAGGGCGAGTTCGGGCAGCCGGAAGGCGGCCGTGTCGGCGCCGACCCGCAGGTCACAGGCGAGGGCCAGCGCGAAGCCGGCGCCGATCGCCCGGCCCTGGACCCGCGCGATGGTGACGGCCGGGCTGTCGGTGAGGGCCGCGCAGACCTGGCGGGCCAGGGTGCCGGCGGTGCGGATGCCGCCACCCGTGGGGTCCGCGCCGAGCGAGTCGGCGAACTCGTCCCGGTCGCCGCCGAGGCAGAAGTCCGGACCGGCGCCGGACAGCACCACGGCGCGGACGGCCGGGTCCGGCGCGGCCAGCACGGCGAGGAGGTCGCGCAGCACGGCCTCGGTGACGGCGTTGCCGGTCTCGGGGCTGTCCAGCTCGACGTACAGCACCGCGCCCCGGCGCTCGGCGTGGACGGCGCGGGGCGCCGGGGCGTGGGAACCGGCGGGCTCCGGATCGCCCGCCTCGTACGCGGCGCGGTCATGGGCCGCCTCGCCCGCGGGGGCCCGCCCGGGCGGCGCCGGCGGCTGGAGGGGGTACGGAGGGTACGGGATCGCCTCGGAGGAAACGTTCATGCCGCCACTCTCAAGGACATCACCCGGTGGAAGACCATCCGGGGTGCGAACTCGGGCTGGCCCACCACCCGCAGGGTCGGGAAGCGCCGCAGCAGCTGCCCCAGCAGGGTGCGCGCCTCCAGCCGGGCCAGGGCCGCGCCGAGGCAGTAGTGGGCGCCCCCGCCGAAGGCGATGTGGGAGCCCTTGCGGAGGACGTCGAAGGTGTGCGGAGCCGGATTGCGGCGCGGGTCGCGGTTGGCCGCGCCGTACATCACGTGGACCATGGTGTCCTTGGGAATGGACACCCCGGCCAGCTCCGTGTCCTCCCCCGCCACCCGGCTGTTGAGGCGGACCGGCGGGTCGTAGCGCAGCGCCTCCTCGACCGCGTCGTCGATGTGCTCCGGCCGGGCCCGCAGCCAGTCCCAGGTGCCCGGGGACCGGAGCAGCGACCACACCATCAGGGAGAGCGACGCCGCCGTGGCCTCCAGCGACGCGATGGTGACGAACATGGTGAGCTCGTAGACGGTCCGGTCGGTGGCCTCGCGGTCCGACTCCAGCGCGTCCCAGGTGCGGATCCAGCCGGACACCACGTCGTCGCCCGGATGGGCACGACGCTCCTGGACGAGGTCGGTGAAGTACCGGCGCAGGTGCAGGGTGGCCGCTTCGGAGATCGCCAACTGGCTCTTGGTGGGCAGGAGTTCCTGGGCGTGCACCTGGTTGTGGGTGATCTCCAGGATGTGCGCGTAGTCCTCCGGCGGAAGGTCCAGCCAGCGCCCGATGGTGTTGATCGGGAGCCGGTCGCCGACCAATGAGGCCAGGTCCGCCTCGCCGTCCACGCGTATTCGCTCGGCCAGCCGGTCGAGCAGCTCGGTGACGTCGGCCTCGATCTCCGGCGCCAGAGCCTGGAGGGTGTGGCGGCCGAAGAGGTTCCCGAGGCCCTGCCGCTGCCGGGTGTGGACGGGGGCGTTGAGCCGGTGGAGGGTCCGGCTCATCTCCTGGGTGGCGACGGCCTGCCAGCGCTCGGTCTCGGTCTGCCGCCCCTGCCAGGCCAGGTCGGGGACGAGCCAGTTCCTGCCGCGCAGGACCTGGTCGCACGCGTCGTAACCGGTGACCAGGTACCCGCCCCACGGCGCCGGCACGAGATCGCCCATGGCCCGCAGCTCGTCGTAGATCGGGAACGGATCGGCCAGCCCCTCCGCCGACCGCAGCCGCCGTAGCAACGGCACGGCGGCGCGGCGGTCGACGGTTCCAGCACGGCACTCCGGCGTCCCGGGGCGGGCTTCCATCATGGCGGTCACACGGGGCTCCTTGCGCTGGCGGGCAGTACGGCGGCGACCTACCCACCGGGAGCACGCTCAAGCGTCGAACGGAGTTGCCCCCGTCACATGCGCGAAGTCACCGGACCACGTGCACCGCTGAGCGGTCGTCCGGTCCCCCGCGCCGTCCCGGTCAGAGCCGGAAGACGTCCAGGAAGGAGCTCCACCACCCCTTCTGCTTGGCCGGGGCCCGGCCCGCGGCGGGCGCCGCGGCGGTGGCGGCCGGCGGGTGCGGCGTCCCGTTGGTGGCGGCCTGGCCGGCGGGCGGGCCACCGAGGCCGGCTCCCGTGCCCGCCACCGGGGGGCGGACGGGCGCCGGGCTGAACCGCACCGGCAGCGAGACCAGTCCGCGCTGGAACGGGCCCGGCCGCCAGCCCACGCTCTGCGCGGGCACCGCGAGCGTGACGTCCGGGAGCGCGTTGAGCAGGCACTCGATCGCGGTCAGCGCGATCAGCTGGGCCGGCGACTTGGCCGGGCAGGCGTGCGGGCCGGCGCCCCAGGCGAGGTGGGCGCCCTTGCTGAGGGTCAGTCGGGCGTCGGTCAGCGCCGGGTCGGTGTTGGCGGCGGCGAAGCTGATCACCACCGGGCTGTCCGCGGGCATCCGGACCCCGCCCACCTCGACGTCCTGCATCGGGAAGTGCGTCGCGTAGTTGGCGATCGGCGGGTTGTTCCACAGCACGTCGTCGAGGGCGTCCTCGATGCGCATCCCGGAGCCGGCGTCACCGGACAGCAGCAGGAGCAGCGCGTTGCCTATCAGGTTGCGCTCGGGCTCGACCCCGGCGCCCATCAGCATGACCAGCTGGTCCTTGAGCTCCTCGTCGCGCAGCCCGGCCGGGTGCTGGACGAGCCACGAGGTGATGTCGTCGCCGGGCTGGCGGCGCTTCAGCGCGACCAGGTCCATCAGGCAGGCGTTCAGCTCCTCGTTGGCCTGGAGCACGTCCAGCCCGTCGAAGAGCGCGGACATGCTGCGGGTCAGCCGGTCGCCGATGTCGGCCGGGCAGCCGAAGAGCTGGTTGAACAGCAGCAGCGGCAGCAGCTTGGCGTAGTCGTTGATCAGGTCGGCCCGGCCCAGCGGGCTGAACTGGTCGATCAGGTAGCCGGCGATCCGCTCGACGTGCCGGTTGAGCCGGTTGTCGTTGAGCCGCTCCAGGCTCTCGGTGACGGCCTTGCGCAGCCGGAGGTGCTCGGTGCCGTCCGTGAACAGGCAGTTGGGCCGGTAGAACATCATCGGCAGGACGGGGCTGTCCATCGGCACCCGCCCCTCCTTCAGCGCCGACCACCGCCGGGAGTCCCGGGCGAACAGCCCCGGGTTCTGCAGCACCCGCAGGGCGACCTCGTGCGAGGTCACCAGCGTGGCGTCCACACCGGGCGACAACTCCACGGGCGCGACGGGGCCGTGCGCGCGCAGCGCGTCGTAGACCGCCTCGGGGTCGGACGAGAACATCTCCCCGTACAGCGGGGTCGGGCCGCCGTGCATCGGGCAGCCCGGGGGCGGCGACTGCGGGGCGGAGCGCTGCGGAGATTCCATGGGTCGTTCCTCGGAAATGGCCCCGGGCGGGTGCGGCCCCGGGAGGCGGTGACGGGGGGCGGTGACGGGGAAGGGTCAGGAGGCGCGTTCGAGCAGGTGCCGGACGAGGGTCAGCAGCGCGTCGGCCGACGACCGCTGGTCGCGGGCGTCGCAGAACACCACCGGCGTGTGCGGCAGCAGGTCGAGCGCCTCGCGCAGCTCGTCCTCGGTGTAGTCGCTCTGCCGGTCGAAGCTGTTGACCGCCACGGCGTACTCCAGGCCGTACTGCTCGATCAGGTCGATGACGGGGAAGGTGTCCGTGAGCCGGGTCGGGTCGGTCAGCAGCAGCGCTCCCAGCGCCCCCCGCGCCATGTCCTCCCAGAGCTGCATGAAGCGCTGCTGGCCCGGCGTGCCGAACAGGTACAGCACCAGGTCGTCGCCGAGCGTCAGCCGGCCGAAGTCCAGGGCCACGGTCGTGGTCTTCTTGTCCGGTGCGCCCCGGAGGTCGTCGACGCCGGTGGACGCCTGCGTCATCTTCTCCTCGGTGCTCAGCGGGGCGATCTCCGACAGGGCGCCGATGAGCGTGGTCTTGCCGACCGCGAAGTGGCCCACGACCAGGATCTTGACGGCGGTCGTCACCCCGCCCGGGACGTAGATGTCCTCAGGCGAACCGGCGTTGAAGTCCATGCAGTACCTTCTCTAGAAGTCTCGGATCCGGGGCCTGGGCCGGTGGCGGGGCCGCCCGGCGCAGCAGCCGCCCCTCGCGGATCAGGTCCGTCAGCAGCAGCCGGACCACCCCCACCGGGAGCACCAGGTGGGCCGCGACCTCGGCCACCGAGAGGTAGCCGCCGGAGCACAGTTCCCAGATCGCCGTGGTCTCCGGGCTCGGCCGGGCCGGGAGGCCCTGCTCGGGAGCGACGGTGACCAGGGTGATCAGGGACAGGTCGTCCGCACTCGGCAGCTCACGGCCGCCAGTGATGACATAGGAGCGGATGAATCCGCTGGCAACCCGCTGCTCCTCGCCGGGAACCGTCATGAGCCGCTGTGTGTGCTCTGGCGCGGCGCCGCTGTCATGGCCCGTCCGAGCGCGCCCACCTGCTGCTGCATCCGGAAGGACATCGCTTCCATGTCCACGTCGGAGGCGGTGGAGGCCGCGAGGTAGGCGCCGCTGCCGGCCGCGATCAGGAAGATCCAGCCGTGGTCGTACTCCAGGAGCGTCTGGCGCCACGTCCCGCCGTTGCCGCCGACGAACGGGGCCACCGCGCGGCTCAGCGACTGCATCGAACTCATCGCGGCGGCGTTGGTCTCCGCCTCGTCGCGGCCGATCTCGCTGGACCGTTCGAGCAGGAGGCCGTCGGCGGAGACGAGAATGGCGTGCCGGGCACCGCGCACCTGCAGCACGTCGTTGAGCACCCAGGTCAGATCAGGGCTCACTGGATCTCGGTTCCTTCCGTGGTCATGGTGTTGCGCCCGGACAGCGTCCCGCGCTGGAACGCGCCGAGGCGGGACGCCGTCTCCTGGCCGGTGCTCGGCACCGGCTCGTCGACGCGGCCGGAGTCCTGCGGGTGCGGGACCACCGAGACAGTGCGCTGGCGGCGGCGCCTGGGCAGCCGTCCGTCCGCCGTCATCTCCGGGACCGCCTGCGCCGCGGCCGGGGCGACCTGGGCGAGGGCGGCCGGAACGGGCTCGGGCAGCGACGCGAGCCGCTGCGCCCGGGCCGGTACGGGCTGCTCCACCGGCTCCCCCTGGTACTCACCCTGGTACGTGCTCGGGTACGTGCTCTGCTGGGCGCCGTCGTACTCGCCCTGGTACGCGTTCTGCTGGGCGCCCTGGTAGGCACCGCTGTAGTCGCCGTGGCCGGCGGCCGCCGGGGGCGCGACCTCGCTGCTGAGCAGTTCGGCGGGAAGCAGCACCACGGCCCGCACCCCGCCGTACGGGGAGACCGAGTCGACCGAGACCCGGAAGCCGTAGCGGGCGGCCAGCATGCCGGAGACGGCGAAGCCGAACTTCGGGGGGTTGCCGAGGCCGGTGAGGCTGATCGGCGCACCGGGGTTCAGGAGCGCGGCGGCGCGGTCCTTCTCCTCCTGCCCCATGCCGAGGCCGGCGTCGTCGATGATCAGGCAGACCCCGGTCGGGACGGCCTGGACGCTGATCTCCACCGGGGTGTCCGGCGCGGAGTAGTTGGTGGCGTTGGCCAGCAGCTCGGCCAGCACGACGGCGACCGGCTCGACGACCTTGCTGACCAGCGAGACGCTGACCCGGGAGTGGATCTGCACCCGGTCGAAGTGCCGGATCCGGCCCTGGGCGCTGCGGGCCACGTCGTAGATCGAGGCGACGGTCTCCCGGCGGCCCAGCCAGCCGCCGCAGAGCACCGCGATGCCCTGGGCGCGCCGGCCGAACTGGCTGTTGGTGTGGTCGATCAGCATCAGGTCGGCGAGGATCTGCGGGCTGTCGCCGTACTTGCGCTGGACCTTGTCGATGACGACCTGCTGCTCGTCGGCCAGACCCTGCAGGGTCCGCATCGCCGCCTTGAGGACGGCCTTGGTGTCCTCCTCGGCGTCCCGGCGGACCTCCGCCAGCACGGCCGCGTGCTGGCTCTGCAGGCGCGAGTTCAGCGCGCCGAGTTCGTCGCGCTGCCGCTGCGCCTGGGCGGCCGTCTCCTCAAGGGAAACGTTTCGCCTGCGCAGGGAGAGGTTCGTCCTGCGGGCTTGGAGGGAGACCCCGACTACTACGAGCATCACCACGATGGAGACCCAGAAAAAGGGTTCCTGCACAAATGACGTCATGAAACTCTCTTCAGGTGGCATCGCGTCAGGAACTGGTCCGGACCGCCCTGCGCGGGTGGGACTGGCGGCCTGCTCCCCGCCGAAAGACACCTGTTGTTCCAGCACGTCGGTGGAGCTCTTCCGGCACGGACCTGCGGCAACGCCTATCGCGGAGTTAGCTTACTGCAACTCTTGGCATGTCAGAACAGTTGCCAATCAGGGCAGTTGGGGAGGAACTCCGCCACCTGACGACACTTCGGGGCCGACGTACCGGACATTGTGACCCCGCGTTCACCCGCACCTCACATCCGGGCCACAAACGGATTCGCACCCGGAGTGACCGCCCTGACACGCTCCGCCCCGACGCCCTCCCGCCGACCCGGCCGCAGCCCCGGCCGCCGACCCGGAGAACGACGACGGCGGGGCCGCGTCCGAAGACGCGGCCCCGCCGTCCGGGCCGTCCGGCTCCCGGTCGTCAGCGCATCGAACCCGTGCGGAGCAGGGTGCGGATGACGCGCATCGCGACGGAGAGGCTGGACAGCTCGTAGTTGTCCGAACCCCTTATGTCGTCGAGCGTGCTCTTGGCGCGGTTCAGCAGGGTGGAGTTGAGCTCCGCCCAGGCGGTGTACCGCTCCTCGGGGGTCGCGCCCTCGGGGCCGCAGGCCAGGATGTCGGCGGTCAGCGCCGCGTGGGCCGCGAAGAGGTCCTCGCGGATCGCCGCGCGGGCCATCGACGACCAGCGGTCGGTCCGCGGCAGCTCGATGATGCGGTCGAGCAGGTGGGTGATCTGCAGGCGGTCGGCCAGGTCGTAGTACAGCTCGGCGACCTCGGCGACGTCCTTGCCGGACCGGTCCGCGACCTCGGTGATGTCCAGGGTCGGGAAGGTCGAGGACAGACCCGCGATCCGGGTGGCCAGCTCCTCCGGCACGCCGGCCGCGGCGAGCTCGCCGTAGACCGACTCGAACCAGGCCAGGTCCTCGCCGCGCAGCGGCTTGGGCAGCGAGCCCCAGACCTGGTTGACCCGGTCGTGGAAGAACTCGATGGTGCCGGCGATGTCGAGCGGCTGGCGGCGGTTGTTGAGCATCCACCGGGTGGCGCGCTCGACGAGCCGGCGCGAGTGCAGCCGCATCCTGGTCTGGGCGCCGGCCGGGACCCGGTTGTCCAGGGCCTCGATCTCGGACCAGATCTGCTCCAGGCTGAAGACGGCCCGCGCGGCGGTGTGCGTCCGGGCGATCTCCTCGTACGTGGCGCCGGTCTCCTCCTTCAGCCGGAAGGCGAAGGTGCAGCCACCGCGGTTGATCGTGTCGTTGACGATCAGCGTGGTGATGATCTCGCGGCGCAGCGCGTGGTTGTCGATCGCCTCGGCGAACCGGGCCCGCAGCGCGCTGGGGAAGTACTCGTGCAGCGCGGTGCGGAAGAACGGGTCGTCGGGCAGCTCGGTGGCGAGCAGCTCGTCGGCCAGGGTGATCTTGGTGTAGGCGAGCAGCACCGACAGCTCGGGCTGCGAGAGGCCGCGGCCGTTCTGCTGACGCTCGCGGATCTGCCGCTCGGTGGGCAGGAACTCCAGCCCGCGGTCGAGCCGGCCGTCGCGCTCCAGGCGGTTGATCATCCGGGAGTGGACGTTGACCATGCTGGTCGCCTGGGCGACGGCGTTGGCCAGCACCACGTTCTGCGCGTAGTTGTTGCGCAGCACCAGGTGGCCGACCTCGTCGGTCATCTCGGCGAGCAGCTGGTTGCGCTGCTTGACCGTCATGTCGCCGTCCCCGACGACCTGGTTGAGCAGGATCTTGATGTTGACCTCGTGGTCCGAGGTGTCCACCCCGGCCGAGTTGTCGATGGCGTCGGTGTTGATCCAGCCGCCGGCGCCCTGCGGGCCGCCGGACGCCGCGTACTCGATCCGGCCGAGCTGGGTGCAGCCGAGGTTGCCGCCCTCGCCGACGACCCGGACCCGCAGTTGCTCGCCGTTGACCCGGATGGCGTCGTTGGCCTTGTCGCCGACCTCGGCGTTGGTCTCGGTGGAGGCCTTGACGTAGGTGCCGATGCCGCCGTTCCAGAACAGGTCGACCGGCGCCTGGAGGATCCGCTTCATCAGCTCGGCCGGGGTGAGCCGGCTCTCCTCGACGCCGAGCGCGGCCCGCACCTGCGAGGTCAGCTGGATCGACTTGGCGCTGCGCGGGAAGACCCCGCCGCCGGTCGAGATCAGCGACTTGTCGTAGTCGTCCCAGGAGCTGCGCGGCAGCTCGAAGAGGCGGCGGCGCTCGGCGTACGAGACGGCCGCGTCCGGGTTGGGGTCGAGGAAGATGTGCCGGTGGTCGAAGGCGGCGACCAGGCGGATGTGCTCGCTGAGCAGCATGCCGTTGCCGAAGACGTCACCGGACATGTCGCCGATGCCGACGACGGTGAAGTCCTCGGACTGGGTGTCGTGGCCGAGCTCGCGGAAGTTGCGCTTGACCGACTCCCAGGCGCCGCGGGCGGTGATGCCCATGCCCTTGTGGTCGTAGCCGGCCGAACCGCCGGAGGCGAACGCGTCGCCCAGCCAGAAGCCGTACGACTCGGCGACGCCGTTGGCGATGTCGGAGAAGGTCGCGGTGCCCTTGTCCGCGGCGACGACCAGGTAGGTGTCGTCCTCGTCGTGGCGGACCACGTCCGCCGGGTGGACGACCTCGCCGCCCTTGAGGTTGTCGGTGATGTCCAGCAGCGCCGAGATGAAGGTCTTGTAGGAGGAGATGCCCTCGGCCAGCCAGGCGTCCCGGTCCACCGACGGGTCCGGCAGCTGCTTGGCGACGAAGCCGCCCTTGGCGCCGACCGGCACGATGACGGTGTTCTTCACCATCTGCGCCTTGACCAGGCCCAGGATCTCGGTGCGGAAGTCCTCACGCCGGTCGGACCAGCGCAGACCGCCGCGGGCGACCTTGCCGAAGCGCAGGTGCACGCCCTCGACCTGCGGCGAGTACACCCAGATCTCGAACGCGGGGCGCGGGGCCGGCAGGTCCGGGATGGCCTTCGGGTCGAACTTCATCGACACGTAGGAGTGCCAGGCGCCCGCTTCTCCGGTGTGCTGGAAGAAGTTGGTGCGCAGGGTGGCCTTGATGAGGTGCAGGAAGGAGCGCAGGATGCGGTCCTCGTCCAGCGAGGCGACCTCGTCCAGCGCGCCGGACAGCTCCTCCAGGATGGCGTCGGTCAGCTCGGCCGCGCCCAGCTGGTGGCTGGGGCTCAGCCGGGCCTCGAAGAGGTTGACCAGCAGCCGGGTGCTGTGGGTGTTGTTGCGGAGCGCGTCCTCCATGTAGTCCTGGGAGAACGTCGAGCCCGCCTGGCGCAGGTACTTGGCGTACGCGCGCAGCATCATCGCCTGGCGCCAGGTCAGCCCGGCGGTCAGCACCAGCTCGTTGAAGCCGTCGTTCTCGGCCTTGCCGGTCCAGGTGGCGGCGAAGGTCTCCTGGAAGCGGTCGCGCGCCTCGTCGGTCAGCTCGACGGCCTCGCGCAGCCGCAGGCCGAAGTCGTAGACCCAGGCGGTGGTCTGGTCCGAGCGGGTCAGCGCGTAGGGGTGCTCGTCGAGCACCTCGACGCCCAGGCGCTGCAGGACCGGCAGGACCTCGGTCAGCGAGATCGGGCCGCCGACCCGGTAGATCTTGAAGCGGCGCTCGTCGTCGCCCGCGCCGACCGGCTGGTACAGGTTGAGGCGGAAGTCGCCCTCGCCGTGCAGCGACTCGATCTGCTTGAGGTCGGCGACGGCGGTGCGCGCGGTGAAGTCGGCGCGGTAGCCGTCGGGGAAGGCGTTGGCGTACTTGCGGGACAGCTCGGCGGCCCGCTCCTCGCCCAGCTCCAGGTGCAGCTGGTCGTTGAAGCCGTCCATCCAGAACCGGGCGGCCTCGGCGAGCTTGCCCTCGATCCGCTCGATCTCGGCGTCGGTCAGGTGCGGCAGCTCGCTGCCGGGGGTGACCCGGACGACGAAGTGCAGTCGGGTCAGCACGGACTCCGTCGACCAGACCGTGTAGTCGATCGAGGCGCCGTTGAGCTCCTGCATCAGGATGTCCATCAGGCGCAGCCGGATGCGGGTGGTGTAGCGGTCGCGCGGCAGGTACACCAGCGCGGAGAAGTAGCGCCCGTACTCGTCCTGGCGCAGGAAGAGCCGCAGCCGGCGGCGCTCCTGGAGGTAGAGCACGCTGGTGGCGATCTGGAGCAGTTCCTCGGCCGGGGTCTGGAAGATCTCGTCCCGGGGGAAGGTCTCCAGGATCTGCACCAGGTCGCGGCCGTCGTGGCTCTCGGTGGAGAAGCCGGAGCTGAGGACGACGTCCTGGACCTTGCGGCGGACCACCGGGATGCGGCTGACCGACTCGGTGTAGGCGGCGGCCGAGAACAGGCCGAGGAAGCGGCGCTCGCCGACGACCTCGCCGTTGGCGTCGAACTTCTTCACGCCGACGTAGTCGAGGTAGGCCGGGCGGTGCACGGTGGAGCGGCTGTTGGCCTTGGTGAGGACGAGCAGCTTCTTCTCGTGGGCCTTGGCGCGCACCGGCGCGGAGAGCCGGCCGAAGGCCTCGCTGACCGGGTGGTGGTCGTCGTCGTGGCTGAGCGGGTCGGAGCGCAGGATGCCGAGGCCGGTGCCGGCGACGGCCTTCAGGACCTCCTCGCCCTCGTGCTCCACCAGGTCGTACTCGCGGTAGCCGAGGAAGGTGAAGTGGTCGTCGGCCAGCCAGCGCATCAGCTCCCAGGCCTCGCCGACCTCCTGCTCGGGCAGGTGGGCCGGGGGCTCCTCGGCGAGCTCGTCGGCGAGCCGCAGCGCGGACTCGCGCATCTTCGTCCAGTCCTCGACGACCTCGCGGACGTCGCCCAGGACCCGGCGCAGGTCGGCCTCGATCGCGCGGAGGTCCTCGCGGTCGGTCTCGCGGTCGACCTCGATGTGCATCCAGGACTCGACGACGGCGTCGGCGGGCCACTCGGCGCCGGCGGCCTGGCTGCGGGCGCAGGCGTCGATGTCCAGGATCTCCAGCAGCTTGCCGGTGATGTCACGGCGGACCACCAGCTGGGGGTGGATCACGATGTGGATCGCCCGGTCCTGGCGGGACAGCTCGTTGGTGACCGAGTCGACCAGGAAGGGCATGTCGTCCGTGACGACCTCGACCACGGTGTGGCCGCAGGACCAGCCGTTCTCCTCCACCGACGGGGTGTGCACGCGGACCTCGGCGGTGCCCTGCGGGCGCTTGAGGCCGAGGCGGTAGTGGGAGGCGGCCGCGCCGTACACGTCGACCGGGTCGCGGTCGACCAGGTCCTCAGGCGCGGTGTGGAGGTAGTAGTGGTGCAGGTACGCGGTCAGAGCGCCGTTGCTCAGACCCTCCCCCGGCGCCGCTCCCCCCACCTGGCTGTTCTCAGCGGCTGCTGCTGCCTTCGTGAGCAGTTCGGCCTTGGCTGCGTCCAGCTTGGTCTGCATGACTTCTTGGCTCCTGTCGCGCGCCGTTGCGTGACTCGGTGGTGTGTGGTCTCACCGCCGGGTCCACCGCAATCCTGCCGCACCAACCGGCTGAAAGGTCTCCATGGCGCGCATGAAACACCTCCGCAGCGGGTAGGACGAGACGTTCGGCCTGCAGCCACCCGACGACGCCAGCCAGCCTAACGGGCCGATTCGAAGGTGTCAGGGGACAGGGAGGCGCAATCCTGCAGGAAGATCCCGCCGTCCTGGACACCATGTCCAATCCGACCCGCTGTGTTCGCCATCAGCCCATATGCGGGTGAACATACGTGGTCGGCGGGACGAAGGTCTCCTTGATCGACCGCGCCGAGGTCCAGCGCAGCAGGTTCTGGGCGGCGCCGGCCTTGTCGTTGGTGCCGGAGGCCCGGCCGCCGCCGAACGGCTGCTGGCCGACGACCGCGCCGGTCGGCTTGTCGTTGATGTAGAAGTTGCCCGCCGCGAAGCGCAGCTCCTCCACCGCCTGTGCGATGGCGTAGCGGTCTTGCGCGATCACCGCACCGGTGAGGCCGTACGGCGCGCCCGAGTCCACCCGTCGGAGGACGTCTTCCCAGCGGGAGTCCTCGTAGACGTGGACGGCCAGGATCGGACCGAAGTACTCGGTGCGGAAGATCTCGCCCCGGTGGTCGGAGGAGACCAGCACGGTCGGGCGGACGAACCAGCCGATCGCGTCGTCGTACTGCCCGCCGGCCGCCAGCTCCACCGTCGGGTCGGCCTTGGCCCGGTCGATCGCGTCGCGGTTCTTCTCGAAGGCGCGCCGGTCGATCAGCGCGCCCATGAAGTTGGACAGGTCGGTGACGTCGCCGACGGCCAGCGCGTCCACCTCGGCCAGGAACTCGTCCTTGATCGTCTGCCAGAGGCTGCGCGGCAGGTAGGCCCGGGAGAGCGCCGAGCACTTCTGGCCCTGGTACTCGAAGGCGCCGCGGATCAGCGCGGTCCGCACGATCGCCGGGTCGGCCGAGCGGTGGGCGAGCAGGAAGTCCTTGCCGCCGGTCTCGCCGACGATCCGCGGGTACGTCCGGTAGCCGCCGATGTTGGCGCCGACGGTCTGCCAGAGCGACTGGAAGGTGGCGGTGGAGCCGGTGAAGTGCAGCCCGGCGAGGGCGGGGTCGGTGAGTGCCACCTGGGAGAGCTGCTGCCCGTCGCCGGTCACCATGTTGATCACCCCGGGCGGCAGGCCGGCGGCCTCCAGCAGGCGCATCAGGTAGTACGCGGCCAGGGTCTGGGTGGGCGCCGGCTTCCAGACCACGGTGTTGCCCATCAGGGCCGGCGCGGTCGGCAGGTTGCCCGCGATGGCGGTGAAGTTGAACGGGGTGATCGCGTAGACGAAGCCCTCCAGCGGGCGGTGGTCGGTGCGGTTCCACACCCCGGGCGAGGAGATCGGCTGGTCGGCCAGGATCTCGCGGGCGAACCGCACGTTGAACCGCCAGAAGTCGATCAGCTCGCACGCGGAGTCGATCTCGGCCTGCTGGACCGTCTTGGACTGGCCCAGCATGGTGGCCGCGTTGAGGGTCTCCCGCCAGGGGCCGGCCAGCAGGTCGGCGGCGCGCAGGAAGACCGCCGCCCGGTCGTCGAAGGACAGCCCGCGCCACTCGCGCCCGGCCGCCAGCGCCGCGTCCACCGCGGCCCGGGCGTCCTCCCGGGTGGCGTTGCCCAGCACCCCCAGCTTCGCCGCGTGGTGGTGCGGCTGGACGACCTCGATCCGCTCGCCGCCGCCGAACCGCTGCTCGCCGGCGATGGTCATCGGCAGCGGGATCTGCTCGGCGGCCAGCTCGTCCAGCCGGCGCACCAGCCCGGTCCGCTCCGGGCTGCCGGGCGCGTACCCGTGCACCGGCTCGTTGCCCGGGGTCGGGACCTGGGTGACTGCGTCGATGGGCATGGCGGCTCCGCTCGTCGTCCTGATGGCCTGGCGTCAATCCAGACTGACGAGCGGAGGGCCGGTTCGCCCGCTCGGACACGCCACCGGTGGACGTGGTTCGCGCCACGTCCGGGCGCCGGGCCACCGGACGCCGGGCCACCGGACGCCGGGCTACCGGGCCGGACTCAGCCGACCAGGCTCGCGGCCAGCTCGACGGCCTCGGCCAGGCTGTCCACCACCGGGACGCCCACCGGCTCCAGCTTCGCCCGGGTGTGCGAGCCACCGGTGTACAGCACCGCGTGCGCACCCGCGCTCAGCGCCGCCAGCGCGTCGTCCGCGGCGTCGCCGATCAGCACCGTGCGGGCCGGGTCCACCTGTTCCCCGAGCGCGGCCAGGTGCCTGGCCAGGTGCTCCGCCTTCTGGCCACCGGCGGGCCCGCTGCGGCCGTCCACCCGGAGGAAGTGACCGGTCAGGCCGAAGCCGTCGACCACCGGCAGCAGCTTGTGGTGCTCGTACATCGACAGCAGGGACTGGCTGTGCCCGGCCTCCCCCCAGCCGCTCAGCAGCTCCAGCACGCCCTCGGTCAGCCCGCACGCCACGCTCAGCTCCAGATAGCGGTCGTGGAAGACGTCGTCGAGCCGCAGCCACTCGGCGTCGGAGGGCATCCGACCGAGCAGCCGCTGGTAGAAGCGGGGAATCGGGATCTCGTACTGCTCGCGGTACTCCTGCATGGTCATCGGGCCGATGCCGATGGTCGCGAACGCGGCGTTGCTCGCGCCGAGCACCGCCTCCATGTCGTGGAAGAGCGTGCCGTTCCAGTCCCAGACGATATGAGTGCGCACGCAGGGAACGGTAACCCCGGTCACCGACGAAGCGGTACGACGGGGTGGCCGGGGCCCGGCGGGCGGGCGGCGCGAGGCGGGCCGCTCAGGCCGCCCGGGCCGGGCTCAGGGCAGCAGGGCGGCGATCTCCTGGGTGGCGAACCAGAGCAGCTCGTGGTCCTCGGCGCCGTCCACGGTGAACTGGGCGTCCTGATCGCCCTCGTCGGCCGCGGCGACGGCCGCGACCGCCGCCTCGACGTCCGCGACCACCTCCTGGTCGGCCACGTCCGCGTGCACCGCGGCCGCCTTCGCCAGCCGCACCGGCCCGGCCAGCACCACCCGGCCCAGCGAGGCCTGGTCCTGGTACTCGTCGCCGGGGAACGGCCGCACCGCGGAGTCGGCGACGTCCAGCGCCACCACCACCCGGCGGCGCGGCGCCTGCGGGTCGGCGGCCAGCAGCCGCAGCGAGGACTGCGCGGCCCGGTTCAGCGCCGCGTACTCCAGCTCTTCGAGGTCGTCACTGACGTACCACTCGCGCAGCGCGGGGGTCACGGCGTACGCCGCGGACTGCTCCAGGGCGCCGCCCGGGTGCGCCGCTGCCAGGCCGGTCAGGGTGGTGGGCACGTACACGCGCATCGGTGGCACTCTCCGGTTCGTCCAGCGGCACAGCTTCCAGCGCCCCAAGAATAAGCGCCGGGGTGGCATCCGTGATCACGCGCTCACTCCCGCCCGCACCCCCGGCTCCCGGCGACGGCGCCGCGCACCGCTGGTGCCGCCGGGAACCGGGCCGGCCGGCGGCCCTGCGGCGTGCCGGACACGGCCGCCGACCACCCGGGGCGCCGGCCGGATCACCGCACGCGAGGGGACCGGGCGCCCCCGGCGGCCGGGCACGCCCTCGGCCGGAGCACGCGCCCCCGACCGCCACGACCCGCCGCACGCGCTGCCCCCACCGGCGACCGCCCGCGCGCGGGCCGGATCACCGCACGCCGTCCAGGGCCGCCCGGCTGGTCCGCAGCGCGCTCTCCAGCACCGCTCCGCGGCGGGCCGGGTCCATCATGTTCGGGCCCATCACCGTCAGGTCCGCCAGGGTCGGCGCGAGCAGGTGCACCCGGACGCCGCTCGCCCGCAGCAGCCGGGTCTCCCGCATCAGCTGCCTGGTCACCGCCCGGCGGTAGCGGCCGACCAGCTGGGCGAGCACCCCGCGCGGGCGGTCCCGGGCGCGCCACTCGCGCAGCGCCACCACGGTGCCGCGACCGGGCTCGGCGCGCCCGCGCGGGTGCAGCCGCAGCGCCATCGGGGCGAGCACGAACACCTCGTCCAGACCGCGGCCGAGCATCAGATCGGCGTTGGTGGCCGACCAGCAGCCGCCGTCCACGTACGCCGAGCCGTTCACCCGGACCGGGGCGAACCAGCCGGGGATCGCGCAGGAGGCCATCACCGCGTCGGCGACGGCGGCGGCCGGCGCGCCCGGATCGCCGAAGACCACCCGGCGGCCGCCGCGGTAGTCCACCGCCGCCACCCGCAGCGGCGAGCCGGCCGGCCAGCCGTCCCCGCCCAGCAGACCGCGCACCAGCTCGCCGACGGGCTCCAGCGAGCCGCGGCCGTGCGGCGCCATCGCCGACACCATGGTCAGCAGCGGGTACTCGCGCGGGTGGCGGACGGCGTCCCGCAGCAGGCCCGGCGAGCCGATGCCGGCGCGCGGGCGCGGAGGCAGCGCCCCGCCGACCGCGGTCTCGTAGTCGAAGGCCACCCCGGCCAGCGGGCCGTCCGGAATGGGCAGACCGCGCTGGTGGTCGCGGAGCTCGCCGGTACCGACCCCACCGGCGAGCATCGCGGCGAGGATCGCGCCCGCCGACGTCCCGAGCACCACCTCGGCGTCGCCCGGCCGCCAGCCGACCGCCTCCTCGACGGCGCAGAGCGCGCCGACCGTCCACGCCGCGCCCAGCATCCCGCCACCGCCCAGCACCAGGCCGCGCCGGGGCCGGCCGTCGGCGGGCGGCGCCGACGACGACGCCCGTGTCTGCGCTACCCATGTCGTCATGCCGGCCGCCTGTCCTCGTCGGGGCGCTGTCGTGGTCCGTCCTCCACGGTTCCCGGACCGGCTCCGATCGTGCGCGCCCAGGGCCAGGCGGCGCAACGTCGCGCCCGGCGGGCGCGCCGCCCGTCCCGACGGTGCGGGGTGTCCCCTTTCGGGCCTTCCCGCTGGCCCCGGTACGTCAACCGGGCGCCCTCTCGACGGGCCCGGCAGCCCTTGCGGCGCCGGGTCTTTCACCCGGATAGGTGAGACGGCGGGCGGGCCCGCCGGATGCGCCGAACCCGCTTGCCGCCCCGTGCGGCACCGGGCTACCAAGGACCCGTCCGTACCCGCACCAACTGCCCGGGAGGGCCCCATGACCACCAGCCCGGTCCCCGCCGCCGCCCAGCCCGCCCCCCGACCCGCCGGGCCGGCCGCCGTACCGCCCGGCGGCCACGGTGGCCGGCCCGTCCGCCCCTCGGTCCACCCGCACCGGCCGCACCACCCCACCGCCCGGACCGGCCACCACCCCTACGACGGCCGGCGACCGCGCCGGCCCCGGACCGCCTGCGCCGCCCCCGCCGCCCCGGGCCCCCGCACCGGGCTGAGCACACGGTTCGCCCACCAGCTGGTCGAGGTGCTCACCGGCGCCCGGCCGTCCGGCCAGCTGATGCGGCACACCAGCCTGGACGGCTACGGCCAGCTCGCCTCGCTCGTCCGGATCGGCATCCTGCGGCGCGGCGGCGCCGCCGACCGGCCCCGGCTCGGGCCGGTGCACGACCGGTCGCCCTCGCCCGACGCGATCGAGGCCTGCGTCCGCGTCGACCTCGGCAGCCGGCACCACATGGTGGCGTTCCGGCTGGAGCAGCGCGGGACGGCCGGGCAGTGGCAGTGCACCGCCGTGGAGGCCCGGTGAACCCGCCCGGCGCGACCCTCCCGTCGCACCGCCGTGGAGGCCCGGTGAACCCGCCCGGCGCGACCCTCCCGTCGCACCGCCCCCGGTCCCGGACGGGCGCCGCACCGGGCCGCGGCGGCCGGCCCGCACCAGATGCCCACGGCGGCTTCCGCGACGGCGCCACGCGGCCCGCACGGGCCGCGTGGACCCCGCGGTCCGACCCCGCCCCACGGTCCGACCGGCCCGCCGACGCCGTGGGCACCGGCAGCGGCACCGGCGCAACGGCGCAGGGCGCCACCCCCCTGCGGGAGTGGCGCCCTGCGTGGCGGCGGACCGGGCGGACCGGCCCCGCCTCAGCTCTTGCGACGGCGGCCCTTGGCCGACTTGGCGGCCTTGCGGCGCTCGGCGCGGGTCAGCCCGTCGCCCTCGTCCTCCGGCGCGAGGTCCTCGAAGTCACCCTCGACGACACCGCCACCGACCTCGTCCGAGGGGGCCGTGTAGTGCAGCCGCTGCGGCTTGGGGGCCTCCAGGCCCTTGGCCTTGATCTCCGGACGGGCGGCGTCCTTCTCCAGCTTGTCGAGCAGCACCTCGGCGTCCTCGACCGGCACCTCCTCGACCTGCTGCTCGACCTGGACCTCCAGGTTGAACAGGTAGCCGACGGACTCCTCCTTGATGCCCTCCATCATGGCGGTGAACATGTCGAAGCCCTCGCGCTGGTACTCGACCAGCGGGTCGCGCTGCGCCATGGCCCGCAGGCCGATGCCCTCCTGGAGGTAGTCCATCTCGTAGAGGTGCTCGCGCCAGCGGCGGTCCAGCACCGAGAGGACGACCCGGCGCTCCAGCTCGCGCATGATCTCCGCGCCGAGCTGGTCCTCGCGGGCGCCGTACTGCCCCTGGATGTCCTCCTGGATGACCTTGGTGAGGAACTCCGGGGTGAGTCCGGCCGTGCCGCCGGCGTCCTCCTCCAGCTGCTCCAGGTCCAGGGTGACGGGGTAGAGCTGCTTCAGCGCCGTCCAGAGCTTGTCGAGGTCCCAGTCGTCCTCGTAGCCCTCGCCGGTGGCCGCCTTGACGTACGCCTCGACGGTGTCGTCCATGAAGTGGCCGACCTGCTCCTGCAGGTCCTCGCCCTCCAGGACGCGGCGGCGCTCGCCGTAGATGACCTCGCGCTGGCGGTTCAGCACCTCGTCGTACTTGAGGACGTTCTTGCGGATCTCGAAGTTCTGCTGCTCGACCTGGGTCTGTGCCGAGGCGATGGCGCGGGTGACCATCTTGGACTCGATCGGCACGTCCTCGGGCACGTTGGCCATCGAGAGCACGCGCTCGACCATGCCGGCCTTGAACAGGCGCATCAGGTCGTCGCCGAGCGACAGGTAGAAGCGGGACTCGCCCGGGTCGCCCTGACGGCCGGAACGGCCGCGCAGCTGGTTGTCGATCCGGCGGGACTCGTGCCGCTCGGTGCCGAGGACGTAGAGGCCACCGGCCGCCTTGACCTCGTCCTGCTCCGCCTTCACGGACGCCTTGGCCTTCTCCAGCGCGGCCGGGAACGCCTCCTCGTACTCCTCCGGGGTGTCCACCGGGGTGATGCCGCGCTGGGCCAGCTCGGCCGCGGCGAGGTGGTCGGAGTTGCCGCCGAGCATGATGTCGGTGCCACGGCCGGCCATGTTGGTGGCGACGGTCACGGCGCCCTTGCGGCCCGCCTGCGCGACGATCTGCGCCTCGCGCTCGTGGTGCTTGGCGTTCAGCACCTCGTGCGGGATGCCGCGCTTGCGGAGCTCCTGCGACAGGTACTCGGACTTCTCCACCGACACGGTGCCGACCAGCACCGGCTGGCCCTTCTCGTGCTTCTCGGCGATGTCCTCGACCACGGCGGCGAACTTGGCCGGCTCCGACTTGTAGATCAGGTCGGGCTGGTCGATGCGCAGCGGGTCCCGGTTGGTCGGAATGGGCACCACGCCGAGCTTGTAGATCTGGTGGAACTCGGCGGCCTCGGTGGTACCGGTACCGGTCATTCCGGAAAGCTTGTCGTACAGGCGGAAGAAGTTCTGCAGGGTGATGGTGGCCAGCGTCTGGTTCTCGTTCTGGACCTCCACCCCCTCCTTCGCCTCGATCGCCTGGTGCATGCCCTCGTTGTAGCGGCGCCCGGCCAGGATGCGGCCGGTGTGCTCGTCGACGATCATGACCTCGCCGTTCATCACGACGTAGTCCTTGTCCCGCTTGTACAGCTCCTTGGCCTTGATGGCGTTGTTCAGGAAGCCGACCAGCGGGGTGTTCACCGACTCGTAGAGGTTGTCGATGCCGAGGTAGTCCTCGACCCGGGTGACACCCTCCTCCAGCACGCCGACGGTGCGCTTCTTCTCGTCGACCTCGTAGTCGCGCTCGATCTTCAGGCGCTGCACCAGCTTGGCGAAGTCGGCGTACCACTTGGTCGCCTGGTCCGCCGGGCCGGAGATGATCAGCGGGGTACGGGCCTCGTCGATGAGGATCGAGTCGACCTCGTCGACCACCGCGAAGTTGTGGCCGCGCTGGACGAGTTCGTCCTTCGACCAGGCCATGTTGTCGCGCAGGTAGTCGAAGCCGAACTCGTTGTTGGTGCCGTACGTGATGTCCATCGCGTACTGGCGCTTGCGCTCGGCGGGCGTCATGTTGCCCAGGATCACGCCGACTTCGAGGCCGAGGAAGCGGTGCACCCGGCCCATCCACTCCGAGTCGCGCTCGGCGAGGTAGTCGTTGACCGTGATCAGGTGGACGCCCTTGCCGGTCAGTGCGTTGAGGTAGGTGGGCAGGGTGCCGACCAGGGTCTTGCCCTCACCGGTGCGCATCTCGGCGACGTAGCCGAAGTGCAGCGCGGCGCCACCCATGATCTGGACGTCGTAGTGCCGCTGCCCGAGCACTCGCCGGGCGGCCTCGCGGACGGTCGCGAACGCCTCGGGGAGGATGTCGTCCAGGGACTCACCGTCCGCGATCCGCTGCTTGTACTCGTCGGTCAGCGCGCGCAGCTCGGCGTCGGTGAGGTTGACGAAGTCCTCTTCGATGGAGTTGACCTGGGCAGCAATCCGCTGCAGCTTGCGAAGGATCTTGCCTTCGCCGGCGCGCAGGATCTTGTCGAAGACGGACACTTGAGCGGGCTCCTTGCCTGTATTGGCACTGGACGACTGCACGACGGGTTTACCCCACCGCACGGGCCATCGTATGCGAGGAGTCCAACACCCCGGGAGGTGCGTCAGCACGCTATTCCCGTGTCACCCGTGCGGGCACATGGCCCGATAGCATCGCCCACCGGGGCAAAACGGTCAGCTACCCGGGCGGTTGAGCGGTCGAGCCGGTTATTCGGATGCCCGGTTTCCTTTCTGCACGGAATAATCCGTTCATGGCAGAGCACCCCGAGCCCACCGCGCCCGACTCCGTTCCCGGCCTCCTGGTCACCGAGCGGCTGTTCCTGCGACCGCCCCGGGAATCCGACCTGGACGCGATCTTCGAGGCCTGCCAGGACCCGGAGATCCAGCGCTGGACGGTCGTTCCCAGCCCGTACCGCCGCGAGGACGCGGAGTACTTCGTCAACGACCTGGCCGTGAACGGCCGTCGCACCGGCGAGAACCTCGTCTGGTGCGTGGTCGAGCGCGCCGGTGGCGCCCTGGTCGGCACCCAGGGGCTGGTCCGCGTCCCGGGCAGGCCGGGGACCGCCGAGGTCGGCTGGTGGGCCACCCGGGAGCACCGCGGCCGCGGGTACACCGTCGAGGCCGCCCGCGCGGTCGCCCACCACGCGATCACCGAGCTGGGCCTGCGCCGGCTGGAGTGGACGGCGTACGTGGGCAACGAGGGCTCCCGCGCGGTCGCCGAGAAGGTCGGCTTCCGCTTCGAGGGCACCCTGCGCTCGTACGCCGAGCAGCGCGGCGAGTTCCGCGACTCCTGGGTCGGCGGGCTGCTCGCCACCGACCTCGCGGACTGAGCGGCCCCGTACCCCGACTCCGAGGCCCCGCCCCGCCGCCACACCCCGCCGGCGGCCGCCGACCACGCCCCGGCACCCGGTCCTTCCGGGCCGGGGCGTTGTCGGTGCCGCGGTCTACGCTCGCCGACATGACCGTCATGACTCCCGCCACGACCCTCGGCGCCGACGAGGCCCGCCGGATCGCCCTGCGCGCACAGGGCCTGCTCGGCGCGCCGGACCGCCGGGGCGGCGTCCGCGGAGTGCTGCGCCACCTCGGCGCCGTCCAGCTCGACACCATCTCGGTGCTGGCCCGCTCGCACGAGCTGGTCCCGTACGCCCGGCTCGGCGCCGTCGGCCGGCCCGCCGTCGACGCGGCCTACTGGGCGTCGGGAGCGAGCTTCGAGTACTGGTCGCACGCGGCCTGCATCCTGCCGATCGAGGAGTGGCCGCTCTTCGCGTTCCGCCGCCGGCGCTACCGCGAGCGCGCCCACGTCTGGGGCATGCAGGTGGACGCCGCCACCTACCGCTCCGTCCTGGCCAAGCTGCGCGACGAGGGGCCGCTCACCTCGACCGAGCTGGGCGGCGCCAAGAAGACGGCCGACTGGTGGGACTGGTCCGACACCAAGATCGCGGTGGAGCGGGCCCTGGCCTTCGGCGACGTGGTCTGCACCGAGCGCCGGAGCTGGAAGCGGGTCTACGCGCTGGCCGAACAGGCCATCCCCACCGAGCTGTTCGAGGCGGAGCCGACCGACGAGGAGTGCCTGCGCACCCTGGTCGCCCAGGCCGGCGCCGCGCTCGGCGTGGCCACCCGGGCCGATCTGCTCGACTACCACCGTCTGAAGGCCGAGCAGCTGGACGCGGTGCTCGCCGACTCCGGCCTGGTCCCGGTGCGGGTCGCGGGCTGGGGCCCGGCCGGCGCCCCCGCCGCGGCCTGGGCCGATCCGGCCGCACTCGCCACCGCCCCGCGCGGCCGGCACCGCACCACGCTGCTCTCGCCGTTCGACTCGCTGATCTGGGACCGCTCGCGCACCGAGCGGATCTTCGGCATGACGCACCGGCTGGAGGCCTACACCCCCAAGCACAAGCGGGTGCACGGCTACTTCGCGATGCCGCTGCTGGCCGGCGGGCAGCTGGTCGGCCGGGTCGATCCGGCCCGGGCGGGCGGCACCCTGGTGGCCCGTCAGGTCTCGCTGGACTCCGCGCGGCACGTCGGGGCGCTGGCGACCGCGCTGCGCGAGGCGGCCGCGTGGGTGGGCTGCGACAGCGTCCGGGTGGAGACGCTGCACGACGAGGCGTTGCGCCCGGCGCTGGAGAGGCTGCTCGCCGACTGAGCCGGCACCGGGCCCGCGACGGGCTCCGCCGTCACCCTATTTCGAGGATCTTCTCCCGCATCGCGTAGACCACGGCCTCCATCCGGGAGTGCAGCTGGAGCTTCTCCAGGATGTTGCGCACGTGGTTCTTCACGGTGTTCTCGCTGATGAACAGCTCCTTGGCGATCTCCCGGTTGTTCATCCCGGTCGCCACCAGCTTCAGCACTTCCAACTCCCGGTCGGTCAACCGGGGTGCGGGCACGAGGTCCCGGTCGTCGGAGCGGCGCTGGATCATCGACTTGAACTCGGTGAGCAGCTTGGAGGCCATCGACGGGCTGATCTGCGACTGGCCGTCGGCGACCGCCCGGATCGCGGTGGCCACCTCGTCGGTGGAGATCTCCTTGAGCAGGTACCCGGTGGCACCCGCCTTGATCGCCTCGTAGAGGTCGGCTTCCTCGTCGCTTATCGTCAGCATGATGATCTTGGTGCTGGGGGCCACGTCCTTGATCGCGGTGCAGGCCTCGATCCCGCTGCGACGGGGCATCCGAACATCCATCAGAATGATGTCGGGCAGCAGGTCGGCGGCCTTGAGCACGGCCTCCGCGCCGTCCCCCGCCTCACCGACGACGGTGATGTCCTCCTCCTCGGCGAGCACGATCTCCAGGCCGCGGCGGAACAGCGCGTGGTCGTCCACCACCAGGACGCGGATCGGCTCCCTCCGGCGCGGGGCGTAGTCGAGGTCCTCCCCCGACCCTCGCGCCACCCCCCCGACCGGCCCCGCACCGGGCCCCAGCCCGAAGTGATCCCCCATCCGCTCCTCCCCCGTCGCCGGTCGTCGTTCGCCAATCATTCCACGCCGCAGGCGTCCTCCGGTCACCCTCCGATGCCGATTCCCTCGCACCGGGTGACCTCCCGGCGCCCGGAATCGGCCGGTCACCGGCCCGGACCGGCCCGGCACCCGCTCCGGAGCAGCCCCGAACGCCACGGAACACCCCCGAACGCGTCCGGAACGCCCCCCGAACGCCGGTGACCCCGGCGGCAGCGCCACCGGGGTCACCACTCCCACACCGCTCGGACGGTCAGTCCTCGTCGTCGGCGCCGCCGATGGCGCCGCCGGCACCGCCACCCGGCCCGGTCGTTCCGTCGGCCTTCAGGTGGATGACTCCGTAGTGGTAACCGTGCCGGCGGTAGACGACGCTCGGCAGGCCGCTGTCCTTCTCCACGAACAGGTAGAAGTCGTGGCCGACCAGTTCCATCTCGTAGAGCGCCTGGTCCAGCGCCATGGGGGCGGCCGGGTGGGTCTTCTCCCGGACCACCAGCGGGCCTTCGCCCTCCACTTCCAGGGATCCCATCATGGTCTTGCGGACGGCCCCGTTGGTCTCGTTCTCCGGCTTGGTCGTCTCGGGCAGCGCGGCCAGGGCCGCGGTCGCCTCGGCGACGCTGATGGGAGTACGGCCGTTGCCGCCCTTGTGCACCCGGCGCCGGTCCGCGGACTTGCGCAGCTGCGCGTCGAGCTTCGCCGAAGCCAGGTCGAGCGCCGCGTACGGGTCGCCGGCGGCGGCCTCGGCCCGGATCACCGGACCGCGGGTACGGAGAGTGATCTCCACCCGCTCGGACCGGTCGGCCTGACGCGGGTTGTGCTCCTTGGACACCTCGACGTCGAGGCTGATCACCTTGCCGTCGAACTTCTGGACCTTCTCCAGCTTCTCGGCCACGTGCTCGCGGAACCTCTTGGGCACCTCGGTCTTGCGGCCCTTGACGACGATGTCCACGCAGAACTCCGATCCCTCGTGCTGACGCCGATCCGGGTGCTACCGGATCGGGCTGAGACCCAGCCGGACCAGCCAATTCGCTGCTGACCCTCCACCTCCGCCGCGAGCGACGAAAGCGACTGGCCCTCACCTCACTTCCTCCCCACCAGGGACGGTTGAAACCCCCTGGAGCCTCATCGAACACCTCACACGGGGTTTTCGCCTCCCCAAACGGGAATACGGGTACGACCCGAGGCTGTGGGCTGGCGGTCAAGCTGTTGCACCCTGTCTACCCTCTTGCGAGTGAAGCATGGGTAAATACCTGGACAACACCCCCCGTACGGCGCATCCTGTGCTCACTCTCCGTGCCTGCCGCCGCCAGGAGCAGCCGTGCCGCCCACCGCCGTCCCCACCCGTCCACGGTCCGCCCAAGGGCCGTTCGGCCACGCACTGGCCAGTCTGCTGGAGGTGCTGCTGCCCGCCCGCTGCGCCGGCTGCGGCGCCGACCGCACCCAGCTCTGCCCGGCCTGCCGGCACGCCCTGGCCGCCGCCCGGCTCGGCCCCACCGCGCTGCCCTGGGTGCACGCCGCCGCCCCGTACGCCGGGCCGGTCCGGCAGCTGCTGCTCGCCCACAAGGAGCGCGGCGCGCTGCACCTCGCCGGGCCGCTCGGCGAAGCACTCGCCCGGGCCGTGCGCTCCTCGCTCGGGCCGCGCGCGGGGCTGAGCCCGCTGCTGCTGGTCCCGATGCCCTCGGCCCGTTCCGCCGTCCGCGCCCGCGGGCACGATCCGACGCTGCGGCTGGCCGGCGCGGCCGCCCGGTCACTGCGCCGGGCCGGAGTGGACGCCAGGGCGGCGGCCCTGCTGCGGCACACCCGGCCGGTCGCGGACCAGGCCGGCCTCACCGCCACCGAGCGCCGGCGCAACCTGCACGGCGCGCTCACCGTCCTGCCGCGGGCGGACCGCCGGCTGACCGGCCGCCGGCCGGTCCTGGTGGACGACCTGGTGACCACGGGGGCCAGCCTCGCCGAGGCCGCTCGGGCGCTGGCGTCGGCCGGGCTCCCGCCGAAGGCGGCCGCCACCGTCGCGGCCGCCGTCCCGCACCGGCCCGCCGGCCGGGTACCCCACCCCTGCGGCGGGCCCCGCCCCCGGTAGCCCCGGACCAGCTCGGACGAAGCCGGGACCGGACCGCCGGCTCAGCCGGGATAGCTGAAGCGGGACCGGACCGCCCGCTCAGCCGGGATAGATGAAGGAGGACGCCCGGAAGTTCAGGACGAGCTCACGCCACTGGCTGTTGACCAGCCGGTAGATCTTGCCGTCGGTGCCCTGCCGCGCGAGCACCGGCGGAGCCTGGTCCATGGTGTCGGCGGGCGCCTCCGAGGCCTGGGCCGAGGCCATCCCCTCGCCGCCCTGGGGCGGGGCCTCGCTGCTCTGCGAGCCGTCCGTACTGATGTAGTGCAGCTGCTGGAGGCGGCCCTTCTCCTTGCCCAGCACCAGCAGCTGGTCGGCCTCCGCCCAGGACACCGAGGAGACCTCGGTGATCGCGGGGGCCACCCGGCGCAGTCCGGTGATCCGCGCGGTCGGGGCGTCCTTGGTGCCGCCGTGCACCACCAGACCGAGCCAGAGCGACTGCGCCCCGCGCTGGTCCTTGAACACCAGGGCGATCCGGACGGCGTCCGAGGAGATCTTGAGGTCCTGCAGCACCTGCCCGTCGGGGCTGTCCACCGGCACCGTGACCGGGGGCTGGTTGCCGCGCACCATCACCACCCGCCGGTTCTGCGGGTCGCGGTCCACCACCCAGAGGTCGCCGCGGCCGTCCCAGCTGGGCGAGGTCAGGCCGTCCTCGTCCTTCTGCCCGGTGCGGACGGGGGTGGTGAGCACCGGCTCGGGCATGGCCTGCACGCCGTCCGCCAGCGGCACCGTGTAGAGCTGGTGGCCCCTGCCGCCGATCGCCGCGGCCCGCTCGCCGTCCCGGGCCACCGCGATCGTGCCGAGCGGGTCCCGGCCGGCCGGTTGCGGACGGCCCAGCGGGCCGCGCACCGGGTTGCCGTCGCCGGTCTCCTGAGCCTCGGTCAGGACGCCGTTGTCGGCCCGCTGGAAGAACTGCCGCTGGGAGCCGGCCCCGGTCAGCGCGCCCGGTCCGGTCTGCGGGAGGTCGCCGCGGGTCGCCTGGCAGCCGCTGTTGCGCGGGCCCTTCAGGTCCAACTTGTCCACCTGCCCCTTGCCCTGGTCGGCGAGGGTGTAGAAGAGCTGCGTGGCCATCCGCTTGCAGAGCATCGCGCCGCCGAGGTCGACACCGGTGAGCACCACGTGGGCGGTGCGGGCCTCGTCGACGCTCACGCGCTCGACGGCGGTACCGGTCGGGAAGGCGCTCCGGGCCACCGGCGAGAGCCAGTCGGACGGCCCGGCGACCACGGCCCTGGCGGCCGAGGTCAGCGGGTCTATTCGGCGCCGGAGGTAGATCGGGTCGGCGATCAGCACGGCCGGGGAGCGCAGCGTCGCGGCCGCGGACGGGTCGTCGGCCGCGTAGAAGAAGCGGTCCACCTGGCGGTAACTGTTGCGGAAGTTGGTTTCGTTGATGAGCAGGCCGTCGGGCAGCGCGTCGATCCGCCACTCGCCGCTCTTCTTGTCCCGGACGAACGAGAACTGGAAGTCCACGTCCTTCTGGCCGTCCAGGAAGGTGTACGAGTGCTTGGCGTCCACCTCGGCCACCACCATGCCGGACACCGGGACGGCGAAGGAGGTGTCGGCCTCGGTCAGGGTCTGGACGGGCAGCGACGGGGTCGCGGAGAGCACCTGGATGCGCTCGTCCGGCTTCCACCTCGCCGCCGCCTCCTCGGTGAGGTACATCCGGGCGGTGTCGTAGCTCTCGTCCGCCGTGACGGCGTCCAGGAACCCGGCCAGCAGGTCGCGCGGCTTGGCGCCCTTGTCGGGCGCCTTCGGGAAGACCCTGACCTGCAGGTTCTTGTCCACCGAGTCCTGCGCCAGTTCGACCTTGCTGACGCCGCCGGAGTCCGGCATGGCCGCGCAGCCGCCGGCCAGCAGGGTGCCCAGCACCACGCCGGCCACCGCGGCCAGCCGCGGCTCAGTCCCGCTCGTCCCTCGCACGCTGCGACCCCTCCGTGTCCGTCCCGGCCGTGCCGTGCCCGGCCTCCGCCAGGCCCGGTTCCGCCGTCCGCTGTGCCACCGACGGCCAGCCGGGCGTCGGGTCCACCATCACCTGGGCTCCGGTGGCACCGTACCCGGCGCCGGCGGTCCGGACGTCCGAGGGGTCGGCCCGCGGGCCCTGGGGCAGCCGGCTGGTGCCCAGGCCCGGGCCGATGCTCAGTACGCCGCCGAGGCCGCTGCCGAACCCGCTGCCCCCGGAGCCCTCCGGGGTCTCCGGGACGGCCGGCTCGTCGGTGGCGGTCAGCGCGGTGGCGCCGCCCGGCCGGATCGCCCGGCGGTACGGCACGCCGTACGAGCCGAGGCCCCGGTTGTTGCGCGAGTCCTCCGGCTCCAGCCGGAACGGTGCCCGGTTGATGTCGCCGCCGCGGGTGCGCGGCAGGGTGAGCCGGAAGTGCGAGCCACCGCCGGGCTCGCCCCAGGCCTGCAGCCAGCCGCCGTGCAGGTGCGCGTCCTCGACCGCGATGGACAGCCCGAGGCCGGTGCCGCCGGTGGTACGCACCCGGGACGGGTCGGCCCGCCAGAAGCGGTGGAAGACCCGGGACGCCTCGCCGGGCTTGAGCCCGATGCCGTAGTCGCGCACGCCGACCGCGACGGCGCCGTCCGCCGAGCCCAGCCGGACCACGACGTCCCGGCCCTCGCCGTGCTCCAGCGCGTTGACCACCAGGTTGCGCAGGATGCGCTCGATCCGGCGGGAGTCGACCTCCGCCAGCACCGGTTCGCCGTCGCCGCGGATCACCACGGCGCTGCCCTTGGCCTGGGCCAGCGGGTCGGCGGCCTCCACCACCCGGGTGACGATCTCGCGCAGGTCGACCGGCTCGGCGTCCAGGATCGCGGCGCCGGCGTCGAAGCGGCTGATCTCCAGCAGGTCGGCGAGCAGCGACTCGAAACGGTCCAGCTGGCCCTGGAGCAGCTCGGCCGAGCGGGCCGCCATCGGGTCCAGGTCCTCGCGGCTGTCGTAGATCAGGTCGGCGGCCATCCGGACGGTGGTCAGCGGGGTGCGCAGCTCGTGCGAGACGTCGGAGACGAACCGCCGCTGCACCCGGGAGAGCTCCTCCAGCTGGCGGATCTGCGCCTGCAGCGCGTTCGCCATCCGGTTGAAGGACTCGCCGAGGCGGGCGATGTCGTCCGTCCCGGTGACCTTCATCCGCTCTTCCAGGTGGCCCGCGGCCAGCCGCTCCGAGATCCCGGCGGCCATCCGGACCGGGGTGACCACCTGGCGCACCACCAGCCAGGCGATCCCGCCCATCAGGATCACCACGAAGACCCCGGCCGTGGCGAGGGTCCCGGTGACCAGGTCGAGGGTGTCCGTCTCCTGGCCGAAGGAGAAGATGTAGTACAGCTCGTAGGAGACGCCGTTGGGGCCGGTGAACTGCATGCCGATGGCCAGTCCGGGCTCGGTCCGCCCAGCGCCGTCCACGCGGTGGATCCGCGTCGGCTGGTCGAAGATCTGGCCGGGCTCCGCCGAGACCCTGGCCCGCAGCGTGTCGGGGATGCTGACCGGCGAGATGTCACCGGTGTAGCGCGGTCCGAGGCCGGCCGTCTCCGGCGAGACCGTCTTGCCGCCGCGCACCACCGCGATCACCGAGTAGACGTTCTGGCCGCTGGCCGCGAGGTCGCCGACCTGGTTGAGCAGCCAGGTACCGGTCTCCTCGACGGCCTGGTCGGCGGGTGCGCCGACCTTGAGCCGCAGGTCCTTGGCCTCGTCGATCTTCTTCTGCTCGGTCTGGAAGCCGGCCCGGGCCTGGCTGTGCGCCGAGTCCCGCTTGGTGCCCAGCAGCCCGTTGCGCACCTGGGCCACCACCACCACGCCCAGGACCAGGACCACCACGACGGAGAGCATCAGGGTGGCCGCGACCACCCGCAGCTGGATGGAACGGCGGTACAGCGCCGAGACCCGGTGCAGGGGCCGGCGCAGCTGACGGGTCACCGGCGCGAGCAGTGCGGCGGGCCCGCGACGGCGGCGGCTGCGCGTGGTCGAGCTCAGCACGTCGCCGCGCACGGCGGAGTCCCCGTCGGTCGAGGACTCCGACGGGGTGTCGTCAGCCTGGTACGTCACGTCAGCTGGGTCCGGCCTTGTAGCCGACGCCACGGACGGTCACCACGATCTCGGGACGCTCCGGGTCCTTCTCGATCTTGGACCGGAGCCGCTGGACGTGGACGTTGACCAGTCGGGTGTCCGCCGCGTGGCGGTAGCCCCAGACCTGCTCCAGCAGCACCTCCCGGGTGAACACCTGCCAGGGCTTGCGGGCCAGTGCGACGAGCAGGTCGAACTCCAGCGGGGTCAGCGGGATGCCCCGGCCGTCCCGCTTGACGGAGTGGCCGGCCACGTCGATCACCAGATCGCCGATGGTCAGCTGCTCGGGAGTCGGCTCCTCGGCACGGCGAAGTCGGGCACGTACCCGGGCCACCAGCTCCTTGGGCTTGAACGGCTTGGTGACATAGTCATCGGCACCCGATTCCAGACCGACCACGACGTCGACCGTGTCGGTCTTCGCGGTCAGCATGACGATCGGGATGCCGGACTCCGCCCGGATCTGCCTGCAGACATCGATGCCGTCCCGTCCGGGCAGCATCAGGTCCAGCAGGACCAGATCGGGCTTGGTCTCCCGGAACGCGGCTAGTGCCTTGTCCCCATCCGCGACGAAAAACGGCTCAAAACCCTCACCACGCAGCACAATGCCGAGCATCTCGGCCAGTGCGGAGTCGTCATCAACGACGAGGACGCGTCCCTTCATGCGTCCATCTTCTCATTACCGGATTGTGACCTGCCGCACAGCAGTCCCTTTGCTCCAGAACGGCCAAGTGGCAGCCCGGCGAATTCCGGCCATACCGGACGAATGACCTGGCCCGAACCGGCCCCTCCGGCCCCACCGGTCACCCCCGGGCCGCGTCCGGACCGCGTCCCGCCCGCCCGACGGCCTCCCGTTGCCGTTCAGCAACCGGATACCCCTGGGGGCCGTCCGACCACCATGGCACGATGGGCGCTGCGCGCGGGTGAAGATCCACCCGGCCCCGCGAACCCTGACGCCCCTCCGAGGAGCAGTGATGACCGACACCCCGGGCTGGGCCTCGCCCAGCTCGTCCGAGCCGTCCCGCGACGACGACCGGCCCCCGGCCGACACGTCCGCCGCCGCGCCCGGGCCGTCGGTACCACCCCAGGCCGCGCCCCCCGCCTGGGGCGCCGGCTACGGCGGCCCCGGACCGGGCGGCCCCCAGTACGGCGGCCAGGGCCCGCACGGCCCCCACGGCCAGTACGGCTGGGGCGCCCCGGTCAGCCCCAAGCCGGGCATCATCCCGCTGCGCCCGCTCGGCCTCGGCGAGATCCTCGACGGAGCCGTCTCCACCATCCGCACGCACTGGCGCACGACGCTCGGCCTCTCGCTCGGCGTCGCCGTCGTCGAGCAGGCCGCCGTCACCGGCACCCAGCTGGCCGTGCGGGGCGACACCGGCGACCTCACCCCGGTGATCTCCGCCCTGGTGAGCCTCCCGGTGACCATGCTGCTCAGCGTGGTCGCCGCCGCCCTGCTGACCATGGTGGTGAGCCGCGCCATCCTCGGGCAGTCCGCCACCATCCGCGACGCCTGGCGGGACGCCCGCCCCCGGCTGCTCCAGCTGACCGGCCTCACCCTGCTGACCGCCCTGATCGGCGCCGGCGTGGTGCTGATCGGCTTCGCCCCGATGATCGGCTACCTGCTGACCGGCGCGGACGAACCCGCCATCGCGGGCCTGCTCTTCGTGGTCGGCCTGCTCAGCATCCCGGTCGCGATCTGGATCTGGATCCAGCTCAGCCTGGCCGCCCCCGCCCTGATGCTGGAGAAGCAGGGCGTCATCACGGCGCTCTCCCGCTCGCGCCGGCTGGTCCGCGGCTCCTGGTGGCGGCTGTTCGGGATCAACCTCCTCAGCCAGGTCCTGGCCGGCATCGTCGCCGGGATCATCAGCGTGCCGTTCACGATCGTCGGCCTGGCCCTCGGCTTCGACGACCTCGTCGGCCAGGTCGACGCGGGCGACCCGGCCACCCTGCCCACCGCCGTCCTGATCACCACCGCGATCGCCGGCGTGATCGCCTCCACCGTCACCATCCCGTTCACCGCCACCATCGGCGTGCTGCTCTACGTCGACCAGCGGATCCGGCGCGAGGCCCTGGACATCGAGCTCGCCCGCGCCGCGGGCCTGACCGAGTACGGCGGCACCGGCTGGGGCGACCAGGCCGGCCAGAACCCGGCGAGGCTCTGAACCGGATGCCGAACTGGGGGGAGAGGACGCTGGCGGCGAGCGGCGCCCCGGTCACCGTTCCACGTGACCCGGCCCGCGACGCCGCCCGCGACGAACTGCTCAACGCGGAGTACCACCGGCACGACCCGAGCCTGCAGCAGCGGGTCTACGACTGGGTCATGGACCGGATCGACGACGCGCTCACCACCATCGCCGGCGACGGCACCAGCGGCACCACCGGACTGATCCTCTTCCTGGTGATCGCCGTGCTGATCGCCGCCGCCCTCTGGTGGCGGTTCGGCGCGCCCAAGCGGGCCGCCCGCACCGTGCTCGACGTCTTCGGCACCGCCGGACCGCGCAGCGCCGGCCAGTACCGGGCCGACGCCGAACAGCACGCCGCGGCCGGCCGGTGGACGGAGGCCGTCCGCGAGCAGATGCGCGCCCTCGTCCGGGCCCTGGAGGAGCGCACCCTGCTCGACGCCCGGCCCGGCCGCACCGCCGACGAAGCCGCCGCCGAGGCCGGCCGGGCCCTCCCGGCGCACGCCGACGCCCTCCGCGCCGCGGCCCGCACCTTCGACGACATCGCCTACGGCGACCGCACCGCCGACCGCGCCGCGTACCAGCTGCTGCGCGACCTCGACCAGACCCTGGAACGCGCCCGCCCGGCGTTCGCCCCGGCCGCGGGAGGAGCGGCATGACCAGCCCCACCCCCGGTCCGGCCGCTCCGCCGGCCCCCGGCGGGCCGCCGCCCGCCGCACCGCCCGTACCGCCGCAGACCGCGCCCGCGGCCGGGCCCGCCGCGGCCGGCAGCCTCGCGCCCACCGGCCGCGGCCTCTGGCACCGCTCCCGCTGGTACCTGCTCACCGCCGTGCTCCTGCTGCTCGCCGCCGCCGTGCTGGCCGGGCTCAACCAGGACCGCCGCTACCCCCCGCTCGACCCGCGCTCCTACGACGCCTCCGGCTCCCACGCCGTCGTCGCGCTGCTCCAGCGCCAGGGCCTCGACGTCGACGTCACCGCCGACCTCCCCGCCCGCTCCACCGGCAACGACACCCTCGTCGTCCCCGAACCCGACCTGCTCGGACCCGACCAGCTGCGCGCCCTCGCCGCAGCCCGGCACGGCCGGCTGGTCCTCGTCTCCCCCGGCCCCGCGGCCCTCAGCGCGCTCGCCCCCGGCGTCCGCCCCTCCGAGGAGGGCGGCGGCGCCCCCTACGCCGCCGTCCGCAGCACCGCCGCCCAGTGCGCGCTCACCGAGGCCGTCCGGGCCGGCACCGCCCACCTCGGCGGCCTGCTGTACACCGCCGGCAGCCGCGGCGAGGGCTGCTACCCGCGCGGCCACGGCTACCCGCTGGTCGCCGTCCGGACCGGCCAGGGCACCGACGTCGTCGTCCTCGGCAGCGGTGACTTCCTCAGCAACGAGCTGATCAAGAAGGACGGCAACGCCTCGCTCGCGCTCGGCCTGCTCGGCTCGCAGCCCCGCCTCACCTGGCACCTGCCGGACTACACCGCCCCGCTCGGCGACAGCGTCGGCGACAAGCGGTTCACCGACTACATCCCCGACGGCTGGCGCTGGGCCGCCGTCCAGCTCGGCATCGCGACCCTGCTGGCCGCGCTCTGGCGGGCCCGCCGGCTCGGCCCGGTCATCAGCGAGAACCTGCCCGTCGTGGTCCGCGCCGCCGAGACCACCGAGGGCCGCGCCCGCCTCTACCGCCGGGCCAGGGCCCGGGGCCGCGCCGCCGACGCCCTGCGCCGCGCCGCCGCCCACCGCCTCGCGCCCGTCCTCGGCGTGCCGCCCACCGGCGGCGCACCCGACGCCACCGCGCTCTGCGCGGCCGTCCTCGACCGCCTCCCCGACCGACCCGCCGGGGACGTACGGGCCCTCCTCTACGGCCCGCCCCCGACCGACGACGCCGCGCTGCTGCGGCTCGCCGACGACCTCGACGCCCTCGAAAGGCAGGTACGGAAGCCGTGACCGAACAGGCCACCGCCACCCCCGTCTCCACCCCCGGCACGGCGACCGGCACCCCCGGGGCCACCGACGACCCCCGCCAGGCGCTCACCGCCCTGCGCGCCGAGATCGCCAAGGCCGTGGTCGGCCAGGACGCCGCCGTCACCGGCCTGGTCGTCGCCCTGCTCTGCGGCGGCCACGTGCTGCTGGAGGGCGTCCCCGGCGTCGCCAAGACGCTGCTGATCCGCACCCTGTCCACCGCGCTCAGCCTGGACACCAAGCGGATCCAGTTCACCCCCGACCTGATGCCGGGCGATGTCACCGGCTCCCTCGTCTACGACGCCCGCACCGCCGAGTTCTCCTTCCAGCCCGGCCCGGTCTTCACCAACCTGCTGCTCGCCGACGAGATCAACCGCACCCCGCCGAAGACCCAGGCCGCCCTGCTGGAGGCCATGGAGGAGCACCAGGTCACCGTCGACGGCTCGCCCCGCGCGCTGCCGGTCCCGTTCCTGGTCGCCGCCACCCAGAACCCGGTCGAGTACGAGGGCACCTACCCGCTGCCCGAGGCCCAGCTCGACCGCTTCCTGCTCAAGCTGATCCTGCCGCTGCCCGACCGCGACCAGGAGTTCCAGGTCCTCGCCCGGCACGCCGGCGGCTTCGACCCGCGCAACCTCGCCGCGGCCGGCGTGCGCCCGGTCGCCGGCCCCGAACACATCACCGCCGCCCGCGAGCAGATCGCCAAGCTCACCGTCTCGCCCGAGGTGCTCGCCTACATCGTCGACCTCTGCCGGGCCACCCGGCAGTCCCCGTCGCTCTCGATCGGCGTCTCGCCGCGTGGCGCCACCGCCCTGCTCGGCGCCTCCCGCGCCTGGGCCTGGCTGGCCGGCCGCGACTACGTCACCCCCGACGACGTCAAGGCACTCGCCCTGCCGACCCTGCGGCACCGCGTCGCGCTGCGCGCCGAGGCCGAGATGGAGGGCGTCACCGCCGACTCCGTCATCCAGGCGGTCCTGGCCCAGACGCCCGCCCCCCGCTGACCGACCGCCCCGCCCCGTTCACGAAGGAGCGCAACCGCATGGCCCTCACCGGGCGAACCGCCCTGCTCGCCGCACTCGGCGCGCTCGTCGTGGGCCTGCTCCTGCCGTCCTGGGGCGGGATCGCGGCCGTCACCGGCACGGTCCTGCTCGCCGTCGTCGTCGACCTGGTGCTCGCCGCCCCCGTCCGCAGCCTGCGGATCACCCGGGGCGGCGACACCACCGTCCGGCTCGGCGAGCCGGCCACCGTCGAACTGACCGTCACCAACCCCAGTGGCCGCCCGCTCAGAGGCCGCGTCCGCGACGCCTGGGCCCCGTCCGCGTGGCGGCGCGGCACCGAGATCGCCGCCTCCCGGCACACCCTGCGCATTCCCGGCCGCGAGCGGCGCCGGGCCACCACCGTGCTCACCCCGACCCGGCGCGGCGACCACCACGCCCAGCGGGTGACGGTCCGTTCGCTCGGCCCGCTCGGACTGGCCGGGCGGCAGGGCTCGCACCTCGTCCCCTGGACGGTCCGCGCCCTGCCGCCGTTCAACAGCCGCAAGCACCTGCCGTCCCGGCTCGCCCGGCTGCGCGAACTCGACGGCCGCACCTCCGTCCTGACCCGGGGCCAGGGCACCGAGTTCGACTCCCTGCGCGAGTACCTGCCCGGCGACGACATCCGTTCCATCGACTGGCGCGCCAGCGCCCGCCGGAACACCGTCGCCGTCCGCACCTGGCGCCCCGAGCGCGACCGGCACATCCTGATCGTCCTGGACACCGGCCGCACCTCCGCCGGCCGCGTCGGCGACGCACCCCGCCTGGACGCCTCGCTCGACGCCGCGCTGCTGCTCACCGCGCTCGCCACCAAGGCGGGCGACCGGGTCGACCTGCTCGCCCACGACCTGCGCAAGCGCGTCTCGGTGGCCGGCCGCTCCCCCAGCGAGATCCTGCCGGCCTTCACCAACGCGATGGCCGTCCTGGAACCGGCCCTCTACGAGACCGACATGCGCTCGCTGGTGGCGACCGCGCTCAAGATGGCGCCGCACCGCTCCCTGATCGTCCTGCTCACTGGCCTCGACGCGGCCCCGGTCGAGGACGGGCTGCTGCCGCTGCTCCCGCTGCTGACCAAGCGCCACGAAGTGGTCCTGGCCTCCGTCTCCGACCCCCACCTGGACGAACTGGCCACCGGCCGCGGCACCGTCGAGGCCGTGTACGGCGCGGCCGCCGCCGAGCAGACCCGCGCCGACCGCCGGCTCACCGCGGACCGGCTCACCCGGCACGGCGTGACCGTCCTGGACGCCCCGCCGACCGCGGTGGCCCCGGCCCTCGCCGACACCTACCTCGCCCTCAAGGCCGCCGGCCGCCTCTGAGCCCCCGGCCGTACGGCCGGTGTGAGACCGCATGACTGACCCCCCGCCACATCCGTGGCGGGGGGTCAGTCGTACGCCTTGCCCGTGGACGGACGTCCGGTCAGCGGGCGCCCTGACGACCGCTTCGGCTGCTTCGGCCGCTTCGGGAGGGTCTCTGTCCCTGGTGCCCTGTGGTGGCCACTAACCGCCTTCTACTCTGCCGGCGGTCGAGCGAGGAGGCCTGCCTGCCCCCAGGGTTTGCTGCCGTCTCTCGCCACCGGCGCCTGGTGACCCCGCTACGAAGTGCCGCCTGCGGCCCGAAGCTTGCCCTTATGGTCCCCGGCGAGCCGGAGCCACCCACCGCGAATGCCGCCGGAGAATGCCCCTGGAAACGCAAAGAACCCCCCGATCCTTACGGACCGGGGGGTTCTTTGGAATGATTGTTCGGCGGCGTCCTACTCTCCCACAGGGTCCCCCCTGCAGTACCATCGGCGCTGTGAGGCTTAGCTTCCGGGTTCGGAATGTAACCGGGCGTTTCCCTCACGCTATGACCACCGAAACACTATGAAACTATCAACCGCACCCACGACAGGCCATGTCATGGGGGTCGTTGTTTCAGAACAACACAGTGGACGCGAGCAACTGAGGACAAGCCCTCGGCCTATTAGTACCGGTCAACTCCACCCCTTACGAGGCTTCCATATCCGGCCTATCAACCCAGTCGTCTACTGGGAGCCTTACCCTCTCAAGGAGGTGGGAGTGCTCATCTCGAAGCAGGCTTCCCGCTTAGATGCTTTCAGCGGTTATCCCTCCCGAACGTAGCCAACCAGCCATGCCCTTGGCAGGACAACTGGCACACCAGAGGTTCGTCCGTCCCGGTCCTCTCGTACTAGGGACAGCCCTTCTCAACACTCCTACGCGCACAGCGGATAGGGACCGAACTGTCTCACGACGTTCTAAACCCAGCTCGCGTACCGCTTTAATGGGCGAACAGCCCAACCCTTGGGACCTACTCCAGCCCCAGGATGCGACGAGCCGACATCGAGGTGCCAAACCATCCCGTCGATATGGACTCTTGGGGAAGATCAGCCTGTTATCCCCGGGGTACCTTTTATCCGTTGAGCGACGGCGCTTCCACAAGCCACCGCCGGATCACTAGTCCCGACTTTCGTCCCTGCTCGACCCGTCAGTCTCACAGTCAAGCTCCCTTGTGCACTTACACTCAACACCTGATTGCCAACCAGGCTGAGGGAACCTTTGGGCGCCTCCGTTACTCTTTAGGAGGCAACCGCCCCAGTTAAACTACCCACCAGACACTGTCCCTGATCCGGATCACGGACCCAGGTTAGACATCCAGCACGACCAGAGTGGTATTTCAACGACGACTCCACAACAACTGGCGTTGCTGCTTCAAAGTCTCCCACCTATCCTACACAAGCCGAACCGAACACCAATATCAAGCTATAGTAAAGGTCCCGGGGTCTTTCCGTCCTGCTGCGCGAAACGAGCATCTTTACTCGTAATGCAATTTCACCGGGCCTATGGTTGAGACAGTCGAGAAGTCGTTACGCCATTCGTGCAGGTCGGAACTTACCCGACAAGGAATTTCGCTACCTTAGGATGGTTATAGTTACCACCGCCGTTTACTGGCGCTTAAGTTCTCAGCTTCGCCCGGACGAATCCAAGCTAACCGGTCCCCTTAACGTTCCAGCACCGGGCAGGCGTCAGTCCGTATACATCGCCTTACGGCTTCGCACGGACCTGTGTTTTTAGTAAACAGTCGCTTCTCGCTGGTCTCTGCGGCCACCCCCAGCTCAGAGTGCAAGACTCATCACCAGGAATGGCCCCCCTTCTCCCGAAGTTACGGGGGCATTTTGCCGAGTTCCTTAACCATAGTTCACCCGAACGCCTCGGTATTCTCTACCTGACCACCTGAGTCGGTTTGGGGTACGGGCCGCCATGAAACTCGCTAGAGGCTTTTCTCGGCAGCATAGGATCATCCACTTCACCACAATCGGCTCGGCATCAGGTCTCAGCCTTAATGAGTGACGGATTTGCCTATCACTCGGCCTACACCCTTACCCCGGGACAACCACCGCCCGGGCTGGACTACCTTCCTGCGTCACCCCATCGCTCACCTACTACAGACTTGGATCAGCGGCTCCACCACGTCCCTTCGTCCGAAGACTCCGGGCCGGCTTCACGGCTTTAGCATCACCTGGTTCGACGTTGGCGCTTCAAAGCGGGTACGGGAATATCAACCCGTTGTCCATCAACTACGCCTGTCGGCCTCGCCTTAGGTCCCGACTTACCCTGGGCAGATCAGCTTGACCCAGGAACCCTTGGTCAATCGGCGCAAGAGTTTCTCACTCTTGTATCGCTACTCATGCCTGCATTCTCACTCGTGTACCGTCCACGACTGGTTTCCACCGCCGCTTCACCCGGCACACGACGCTCCCCTACCCATCACAGCAGGCGTTGGCCCTATATGCTGCAATGACACGACTTCGGTGATGTGCTTGAGCCCCGCTACATTGTCGGCGCGGAATCACTTGACCAGTGAGCTATTACGCACTCTTTCAAGGGTGGCTGCTTCTAAGCCAACCTCCTGGTTGTCTCTGCGACTCCACATCCTTTCCCACTTAGCACACGCTTAGGGACCTTAGTCGGTGTTCTGGGCTGTTTCCCTCTCGACCATGGAGCTTATCCCCCACAGTCTCACTGCCACGCTCTCACTTACCGGCATTCGGAGTTTGGCTAAGGTCAGTAACCCGGTGAGGCCCATCGCCTATCCAGTGCTCTACCTCCGGCAAGAAACACGTGACGCTGCACCTAAATGCATTTCGGGGAGAACCAGCTATCACGGAGTTTGATTGGCCTTTCACCCCTAACCACAGGTCATCCCCCAGGTTTTCAACCCTGGTGGGTTCGGTCCTCCACGAAGTCTTACCTCCGCTTCAACCTGCCCATGGCTAGATCACTCCGCTTCGGGTCTTGGGCATGCAACTGTATCGCCCTATTCGGACTCGCTTTCGCTACGGCTACCCCACACGGGTTAACCTCGCTACACACCGCAAACTCGCAGGCTCATTCTTCAAAAGGCACGCAGTCACGGCTGGCAGGCAAGCCTGCCAACGACGCTCCCACGGCTTGTAGGCACACGGTTTCAGGTACTATTTCACTCCGCTCCCGCGGTACTTTTCACCATTCCCTCACGGTACTATCCGCTATCGGTCACCAGGGAATATTTAGGCTTAGCGGGTGGTCCCGCCAGATTCACACGGGATTTCTCGGGCCCCGTGCTACTTGGGTGTTCTCCAAACGAGCCGTACAGATTTCGTCTACGGGGGTCTTACCCTCTACGCCGGACCTTTCGCATGTCCTTCGACTACCCATACGGTTTCTGACTCGTCGACCGGCCGGCAGACCGATCAAGAAGAATCCCACGACCCCGCGATGGCAACCCCTGCCGGGTCTCACACCATCGCGGTTTAGCCTCATCCGGTTTCGCTCGCCACTACTCCCGGAATCACGGTTGTTTTCTCTTCCTGCGGGTACTGAGATGTTTCACTTCCCCGCGTTCCCTCCACATACCCTATGTGTTCAGGTATGGGTGACAGCCCATGACGACTGCCGGGTTTCCCCATTCGGAAACCCCCGGATCAAAGCCTGGTTGACGGCTCCCCGGGGACTATCGTGGCCTCCCACGTCCTTCATCGGTTCCTGGTGCCAAGGCATCCACCGTGCGCCCTTAAAAACTTGGCCACAGATGCTCGCGTCCACTGTGCAGTTCTCAAACAACGACCAGTCACCCACACTCAACGATCCGAAGACCGCCTCGCATGAGACCGGCATCTCTGAAGCAACAGCCTTACGGCCGTTCCCTCAGGACCCAACAACGTGCCCGACACACCAACCAGAGAACTGTTTTCCACGCCGAAGCAGTACTGACAGACCCTACCTAGTGTGCCGAATAGTCAACGTTCCACCCATGAGCGACCGTGCAGAACATTCGCCTGCAAGCGGCCATGTGCTCCTTAGAAAGGAGGTGATCCAGCCGCACCTTCCGGTACGGCTACCTTGTTACGACTTCGTCCCAATCGCTGGTCCCACCTTCGACGGCTCCTCCCCTTACGGGTTAGGCCACCGGCTTCGGGTGTTACCGACTTTCGTGACGTGACGGGCGGTGTGTACAAGGCCCGGGAACGTATTCACCGCAGCATGCTGATCTGCGATTACTAGCAACTCCAACTTCATGGGGTCGAGTTGCAGACCCCAATCCGAACTGAGGCCGGCTTTTTGGGATTCGCTCCGCCTCGCGGCATCGCAGCCCTTTGTACCGACCATTGTAGCACGTGTGCAGCCCAAGACATAAGGGGCATGATGATTTGACGTCGTCCCCACCTTCCTCCGAGTTGACCCCGGCAGTCTCCTGTGAGTCCCCATCACCCCGAAAGGCATGCTGGCAACACAGAACAAGGGTTGCGCTCGTTGCGGGACTTAACCCAACATCTCACGACACGAGCTGACGACAACCATGCACCACCTGTATACCGACCACAAGGGGGCGACTATCTCTAGCCGTTTCCGGTATATGTCAAGCCTTGGTAAGGTTCTTCGCGTTGCGTCGAATTAAGCCACATGCTCCGCTGCTTGTGCGGGCCCCCGTCAATTCCTTTGAGTTTTAGCCTTGCGGCCGTACTCCCCAGGCGGGGAACTTAATGCGTTAGCTGCGGCACCGACGACGTGGAATGTCGCCAACACCTAGTTCCCAACGTTTACGGCGTGGACTACCAGGGTATCTAATCCTGTTCGCTCCCCACGCTTTCGCTCCTCAGCGTCAGTAATGGCCCAGAGATCCGCCTTCGCCACCGGTGTTCCTCCTGATATCTGCGCATTTCACCGCTACACCAGGAATTCCGATCTCCCCTACCACACTCTAGCCTGCCCGTATCGAATGCAGACCCGGGGTTAAGCCCCGGGCTTTCACATCCGACGCGACAGGCCGCCTACGAGCTCTTTACGCCCAATAATTCCGGACAACGCTCGCACCCTACGTATTACCGCGGCTGCTGGCACGTAGTTAGCCGGTGCTTCTTCTGCAGGTACCGTCACTTGCGCTTCTTCCCTGCTGAAAGAGGTTTACAACCCGAAGGCCGTCATCCCTCACGCGGCGTCGCTGCATCAGGCTTTCGCCCATTGTGCAATATTCCCCACTGCTGCCTCCCGTAGGAGTCTGGGCCGTGTCTCAGTCCCAGTGTGGCCGGTCGCCCTCTCAGGCCGGCTACCCGTCGTCGCCTTGGTAGGCCATTACCCCACCAACAAGCTGATAGGCCGCGGGCTCATCCTGCACCGCCGGAGCTTTACACCCACCCCCATGCGGAGGAAGGTCATATCCGGTATTAGACCCCGTTTCCAGGGCTTGTCCCAGAGTGCAGGGCAGATTGCCCACGTGTTACTCACCCGTTCGCCACTGATCCACCCCGAAGGGCTTCACCGTTCGACTTGCATGTGTTAAGCACGCCGCCAGCGTTCGTCCTGAGCCAGGATCAAACTCTCCGTGAATGTCTGCTCGTAATCGAGCCGCACTCGCGTCGAGCGGCACGGCAACCACCGGAATAGGGCGGCCCCGCGCACTGCGTCCTCGCTAGTGTTTACTTCATAAAGGAATCTCCAACCCCGATCAGACGATCGAGGCCGGGGATGTCAACATATCTGGCGTTGACTTTTGGCACGCTGTTGAGTTCTCAAGGAACGGACACTTCCTTCGGACCGCCTTCCAGCGGGCCCTCCGGGCGCTTCGTTCTTTCGTGTTCCCAGCTTATCAGATCCTCGCGGCCGTTCTTACCGGCGCTTGTTTCTCTGAATTCCCGCTGGGGGGATTTCCTTCGACTTCGCTCCGAAGCTTATCAAAGCTTTCGGTGTGCTCAGTTCCGGGGGTTTACCTCGTCAAAGGGCGCGCACTTCGTGAAATGCGATCGCCCTGATTCGGCGGTGTCGTAGACACTAACGCCTCGGACCGGATGTTGTCCAACCAGTCCCAACCGTTGAAACCTACTAGCCCACTCGTGCCACGTCAATGGTTTGACCGGGATGCGAGAAGAGTAGCAGGTCAGCGGCATGTCGATCACATCGGCTCAGGCCGCGACCGGCTGAAGGTCCGCCCGATCGGCCGCGTCCAGATCACCGGTCTCGCCGTTCGCCGCGGCCTTCCGGCCCAGGACGAGGGCGTAGAACAGGAATGCGACCTCGGCCAGCGCGCCGATCGTGATGCGGGCCCAGGTGGGCAGGCCGGAGGGGGTGACGAAGGCTTCCAGGACACCGGAGACCCCCAGCACCGTCGCGAGGCCGATGGCCATGCCGATGATGGACCGGCCCTGTTCCGCCAGGGCCGTCCCCCGGGTCCGCGGGCCGGGGTCGATGATGGTCCAGCCCAGGCGCAGGCCCAGCCCGCCGGCCACGAAGACGGCGGTGAGCTCCAGCAGACCGTGCGGAATGAGCAGACCGAGGAAGACGTCGAGCCGGCCGGCCGAGGCCATCAGCCCGACCCCGAGGCCGAGGTTGAGGACGTTGCTCCACAGCACGAAGAGCACCGGGATGCCCAGCGCGATCCCGAACAGCAGGCACTGCACGGCGATCCAGGCGTTGTTCGTCCAGACCTGGGCCGCGAACGAGCTCGCCGGGCGGTCCGAGTAATACGCCTCGTACTCGCCGCCGGGCCTGGTCATCTCCCGGAGCGTGTCCGGCGTGGCCAGGCTGTTCCGGACCTCCGGGTGGGTCGCGACCCACCACGCGATCACGGCGGTGGCGAGCAGCGAGAGCACGGCCACCGGCAGCCACCAGCGGCGCGAGCGGTAGAGCGCGGCCGGGAAGCTCACGCTGTAGTAGCGCGCGACGTCCCGCCAGCCGCTGGTGCGGGTGCCCGTGACGGCGTCGCGGGCACGCGAGACCAGGCTGGTGAGCCGGCCCTCCAGGGTGGGGTCGGGCGCGGCGGCCTGCACCCTGGCCAGGTGACCGGTGACGCGCTGGTAGAGGGTGACCAGCTCGTCCGCCTCCTCGCCGCTGAGCCGGCGGTTCTTGGCGAGGGCGTCCAGCCGTGCCCACTCCCCCTGGTGGGTGGCGACGAAGACGTCCAGGTCCATGCGGCAGCTCCATGGTCGGCGCGGGGCGCGCGGGCAGGCGGGGTGCGGACAGGTGGGCCCAGCATGCCAGGGGCGGCGGCCACCCGGGCCGCCGGGACCTCCCTTCCCGAGCGGGTCCGCGGCCCCGTATGTTGACGACTGCAGATCACGGGGTCGTGGGGGCCGATCCGACGGCCTTCCCTCCCCGCGGACCGCGGACCATGAACCAGCGACGGGAACGGACGGGTGTCTTGAGCGACCTGGTGACGGGCGAGGCGGTCGTCCTCGGCCTGCGCACGGCGAAGCTTCCGAGCCGGGCGCTGGCGACCGGGCTGGACCTGCTCGTACAGGGCGCCGCACTGGTGGTGACGTCCCTGGTACTGAGCTTCGCCCTGGTCGACCTCGACGGTGCGGCCCTCGCCGCCGTCCTGCTCGGGCTGATGGTGTTCTTCCTGGTCGGCCTGCCCGTCATGGTCGAGACCCTCACCCGGGGGCGCTCTCTCGGAAAGGCCGCGCTGGGCCTGCGGGTGGTGCGCAGCGACGGCGGACCGGTGCGGTTCCGGCACTCGCTGGTGCGCGGGCTGGTCGGGTTCTTCGAGATCATCGTGCTGAGCGGGGTGCCGGCGGCGATCTGCTCGGCGGTCTCGGCGGACGGCAAGCGGCTCGGCGATGTCTTCGCGGGGACCCTGGTGGTCCGCGAGCGGGTGCCCGGGGGCGGCGGTGCGGCGAACGCGCTGCCGCCGGTGCACCCGCAGCTGCTGCAGACGATCGGCGGCGAGCTGGTCGCCCTGGACCTCTCCGCCGTGCCGGAGCCGCTCTGGCTGGCGATCCGCCAGCTGCTCGGCCGGGTCGGCGAGCTGGACCCGGCGGTGGCGCACCGGATGTCCGCCCGGCTCGCCGACGACCTCGCCGCCCGCACCGGCCACCCCGTCCCGTACGGGCTGCACCCGGCGGCGTACCTCGGCGCGGTGCTGACCGAGCGCCAGCGGCGGGAGTGGACCAGGGCCCAGGGCTACGGACTTCAGCACCAGCCGCGGCCCCACGTCCAGCCGCCCACGGCACCGGCCGCACCGGCACCCGCCTCCGCACCCGCGATGCCCACGACACCCCCGGTACAAGCCCAGCCCCAGCCGGCCCCCGCCCCGCAGCCGGCCCCCGGCACCGGATTCGCCCCGCCCGCCTGACCCGCGGGGCAACCCGGGCGGCCGCCCGCTACCGGCCGTCGAACTCGACCGGCCAGGCGTTCGGCGGCGACTCCAGCTCCTCCAGCTCCACCCCCGCCGCGGCCAGCACCACGTCCCCCGCCAGGTGCACCACCTGCTGCTCGCCCGTCTCCAGGTCCGCCACCTGGTAGCGCTCGACCAGCAGCGGCCCCGAGTCCGTCGCGTGCGTCTCCACCGCCTCCAGCAGCCAGCCCTGGTCGAAGGTGCGCGGCGCCAGCACCGGCTCGGTGAACGCGACCAGCCGCACCTTGGCGCTCGCCCCCTCCCGCAGCCGCAGCAGCCGGGCGGTGGCGACCAGGAAGGCCGGCGAGCGCCCGGCGAAGCCGTGGGCCCGGTCGTGCCCCTCCACCGCGTGCTCCCCGGCCGGGTCGGCCGGGTCGGTGCGCACCCAGGCCACCCCGTCGACCGCCCCGCCGCGGACCTGCCAGCCGCCCGCCTTCAGCTCCGTCCGCAGCGGCCGGGCCCGGGAGTCCAGCGTGAGGTCGAGGGTGCCGAGAACCCGGCCCTCCGGCCCGTACGTCTTGGAGACGTACCGCCAGCCGGCCGGACCGGGCGCGCAGCTGAACCGCTCCTCGCCGAGCAGGACGTGGTCATGGGTGTCGTGGAGCGAGTACCGGCCGTTGGGCATGCCCGAAAGCCTACGTGGACGATCACGGCCGTCCTGCATGCAACGTTCGGCGGGGGTGCCCGCATTAGGGGGTGGACGGCGCGGTTCGGCGCCGTCGGTACTACGGAAGGGGGGCAGGGATGGCGAAGACGGCACGCGAAGCGGAGTTCACCGAGTACGTGGCGTCCAGGAGCGGCTGGCTGCGCAAGGTCGCCTACTTGCTGTGCGGGGACTGGCACCGCGCGGACGACCTGGTCCAGGAGAGCATCACCAAGCTCTACGTGAACTGGCCACGGGCCGGAAGGGTCGAGAACGTCGACGGCTACGCCCGCAAGGTGCTGGTCAACACGTTCCTCGCCGAGCAGCGGTCACCCTGGTGGCGGCGGACGACGCGCAACGGCACGGCGCCCGACACGGCGAGCGTGGGCGTCGACCTCGACGCCTCCCTCGACCTGCGCAAGGCGCTGGCCGCGCTGCCGCCGCGGCAGCGGGCCACCGTGGTGCTCCGGTACTACTGCGACCTGACGATCGACCAGGCCGCCGAGGCGCTGGGCTGCTCGTCCGGCAACGTCAAGAGCCAGACCTCGCGTGGTCTGGAGGCGCTCCGCGTCTCCCTCGCCGCCCGCCCCGCCACCGCAGAGAGGACGTCATGACGAACAACGAGTACCAGAACCTCACGGGGCGGTTGAGCTCGCTGGCCGACGAGCCCGCCCCGCCGTCCGCCGTCGACACCGCCTGGGCCGTCGTCCGCGGCCGGTCGCGGCTGCGCCGCCGGCGCGGGGCCGCGTGGGGCGCGGCGGCGGCGGTGACGGCGGCGGCGGTCCTGGGCGGTTCGCTGCTGACCCGGCCGGCCGGCGGGAGCGCCACGCCGGAGGCGCCGGGCACGCTCGTCGCCGCGAGCTCCCCCCAGGTCTCGTCCGCCGCGCGCACGGGCACCGACCCCTTCTTCACCGAGGCGCGGTTCGGCTGGCTGCCGGACTCGCTGAACGCGGCGGGCGGCATCGGCTACGGCTACGCCGACGCGCTGGGCGCCGAGCACACGTCCGCCAAGGTGTGGACGAAGGGGCAGTCCACGCCGAACCTCTCGCTGTCGCTCGCGCCGGGGAACGCCGAGCCCGCGCACGTCGGCCGGCACACGGTGCCGGCTCCTCCGGTCGACGGGCGTTCGGCCCACTGGCTGGTCTCCGACAACCCGTTGCCGGTCGACCCGGTGACCCTGTCCTGGGAGACGGCCTCGGGCCGGTGGGCGCAGCTGGACGCCTACGCGCCGAAGGAGGCCAAGCCGGAGGAGACGCTGCTGCGGATCGCGGCCGGGGCCCGCTTCGGGCGGACCGACCTCCCGCTGCCGGTCTACCTGACGGGGCTTCCGGCGGCGTTCAAGGTGTCGGCGGTGTCGTTGCTGCGGCCTTCGGCCGTCATCGACGAGCCCTGGCGGGTCAGCCTGGCGCTCACCGCCGAGAAGCTCTCGGTCGACGTCATGGTCCAGCCGGAGACCGCCGAGCCCGCGGTCGCTCCGGGCGCCGACCCGCGCGAGTGCGAGGTGGACAAGGGCGTGCGGATCTGCGTGTCGACCCGCTCCGGGGCGAACCCGGCGCTGGAGGCGATCGGCGGGCTCCCCGGGGTGCTGGCGAAGATCAGGTCCGTGGGTGCCGACGAGAGCGCCTGGACGACCGACGTCCTGCGCTGACCGGGCCCGGACGCGGCCGTGGCCGGCACCCCGCGAAGGGGCGCCGGCCACGGCCGTGTCACCTGATCAGTAGCGGTACTGGTCCGCCTTGTACGGGCCCTCGACCGGGACGCCGATGTAGTCGGCCTGGTCCTTGGTCAGGGTGGTCAGCTTCACGCCCAGCGCGTCGAGGTGCAGACGGGCGACCTTCTCGTCCAGGTGCTTCGGCAGCACGTAGACGCCGATCGGGTACTGCTCGGTCTTCGTGAACAGCTCGATCTGCGCGATCGTCTGGTTGGCGAAGGAGTTGGACATCACGAACGACGGGTGGCCGGTCGCGTTGCCCAGGTTCAGCAGGCGGCCCTCGGAGAGGACGATGATGGTGCGGCCGTCCTCCTTGCGCCACTCGTGGACCTGCGGCTTGACCTCGGTCTTCACGACACCCGGCAGCTGGGCCAGGCCGGCCATGTCGATCTCGTTGTCGAAGTGGCCGATGTTGCCGACGATGGCCTGGTGCTTCATCCGGGCCATGTGCGAGGCCATGATGATGTCCTTGTTGCCCGTCGTCGTGATGAAGATGTCGGCCGTCTCCACGACGTCGTCCAGGGTCGCGACCTGGTAGCCGTCCATCGCCGCCTGGAGCGCGCAGATCGGGTCGATCTCGGTGACGATGACGCGGGCGCCCTGGCCGCGCAGCGACTCGGCGCAGCCCTTGCCCACGTCGCCGTAGCCGGCGACGACGGCGACCTTGCCGCCGATCAGCACGTCGGTGGCACGGTTGATGCCGTCGATCAGCGAGTGGCGGCAGCCGTACTTGTTGTCGAACTTCGACTTGGTGACCGAGTCGTTGACGTTGATCGCCGGGAACAGCAGCTTGCCGTCGCGGTGCATCTCGTACAGGCGGTGGACACCGGTGGTGGTCTCCTCGGTCACGCCCTTGATGGTGGCGGCGACCTCGGTCCACTTGTTCGGGGTCTCGACCAGGGTGCGGTTGAGCAGCTCCAGGATGATCCGGAACTCGTCGTTGTCCGCGGTCGACGGGTCCGGCGCGGAGCCGGCCTTCTCGAACTCGACACCCTTGTGGATCAGCAGGGTGGCGTCGCCGCCGTCGTCCAGGATCATGTTCGGGGTCTGGCCGTTCGGCCAGGTCAGCGCCTGCTCGGTGCACCACCAGTACTCGTCCAGCGTCTCGCCCTTCCAGGCGAAGACCGGCACACCCTGCGGGTTCTCGGGGGTGCCCTCCGGGCCGACCGCGATGGCGGCGGCGGCGTGGTCCTGGGTGGAGAAGATGTTGCAGGAGCACCAGCGGACCTCGGCACCGAGGGCGGTGAGGGTCTCGATCAGCACGGCGGTCTGCACGGTCATGTGCAGCGAGCCGGTGATGCGGGCGCCGGCGAGCGGCTGCGAGGCGGCGTACTCGGCGCGGATCGTCATCAGGCCGGGCATCTCGTGCTCGGCCAGCTGGATCTCCTTGCGGCCGAACGGCGCCAGGGAAAGGTCGGCGACCTTGAAGTCACCGGTGATGTCGGTCGACATGCGTCTGCTCCTCGCTGATGGGGATGGGGCAAGGCCAAAGGTCCTGGGTGTGCGTCGCGGCACGGCGGGGACGCACGGGTGCGCGGCAACGCCGGGGCCACCGGATCCGCGGCGGGACCGGTTCCCTGCTGCTCAGCACAAACCGTCGGAGGACCTCTCTCCCTCGACCGGTACGCGCCCCCAGGGGACGGAACACCGATCGACCGCCATCAGCAGCGACGTTCTGGCTCTGGTGACGAATCTACACCGGCGGGCCCGGACGGCGGCTCGCTATGACCGTTTTTCGGCCCGCGCACCGCCGCCCCGGGGGTGCGGGTGCTCAGTGCGCGCCGGGCACCGGTCCACCGGGCGTGGCGTACGGGTCGTCGCCCTGCGCCTCCTTCTCGGCGCTGTACACGTCGGGCTCCAGGTAGATCGCCCGGGCGATCGGGACGGCCCGGCGGACGCGGATCTCGGCGGCGTCGATGGCCTGCGCCACCTGCGCGGCGGAGTCCTCCGCGTTGACCGCGATCTTGGCGGCGACCAGCAGTTCCTCCGGGCCGAGGTGCAGGGTCCGCATGTGGATCACGCGGGTGACGGAGTCGTGGTCGACCAGCGCGTCGCGGATCTCGGCCACCACCTCCGGGTGGGCGGACTCGCCGATCAGCAGCGACCTGGTCTCCGACGCCAGCACGAGGGCGATCACGATCAGCAGCAGGCCGATCGCCAGGGTGCCGATACCGTCCCAGACGCCGTCCCCGGTGATCACGGTCAGGCCGACGCCGAAGAGCGCCAGCACCAGACCGATCAGTGCGCCGGTGTCCTCCAGCAGGACGACCGGCAGCTCCGGCGCCTTGGCCCGGCGGATGTAGGCGGGCCAGCCGTGCGTGCCCTTGTCCTTGACGGCTTCGCGGTAGGCGGTGAAGAAGGACCACGCCTCCAGCCCGATCGCCAGCACCAGCACGCCGATCGGCCAGTACCAGTTGTCCAGCTCGTGCGGGTGGGCGATCTTCTCGTAGCCCTCGTAGACGGCGAACATGCCACCGACGCTGAACAGCACGATGGAGACCAGGAACGCGTAGATGTAGCGCTCGCGCCCGTAGCCGAACGGGTGCTCCTGGGTGGCCGCCCGCTGCGAGCGCTTGCCGCCGACCAGCAGCAGCACCTGGTTGCCCGAGTCGGCCAGCGAGTGGACGCCCTCGGCCAGCATCGAGGAGGAGCCGGAGAACGCGAAGGCCACGAACTTGCTGACCGCGATGCCCAGGTTCGCCGCCAGGGCCGCGACCAGGGCCTTGGTACCGCCTTCGGTGCTCATGCCGGTGTGGATCCCTCCGCCGGGGGCCGCTCGGGCGGCCCGCGCTCTGCTCTGTCGGGTGCTGCCTCGGCCGGGTCGCGCCCCGGCCGAGTCCGTCGAGCGCATACGGTACCGGGCCGCCGCGCCGCGGGGTCGGGACGGCGCCCCGGCCCCGGCCCGGGAGGGCGCCGCGCCGCGGGCTCAGGACTGCGCCGCGAGCCCCAGGTAGACGGCGGCGAAGTCGGTCAGCGCGATCAGGTCGGCCAGCGCGTGCAGCGGGTCGGGCCGGGTGGTGGCGTACTCGGTGAGCCGGACGTCGTGGGCGGCGGCCAGCCGCTGCCCCCGGGTGACCGGGTAGCTGCGCGGACGCTCGTCGTCGGCCGGCACCTCGGCCGGGCCCCGGTCCTCCTCGCCGGGGGCCGGCGTGCCCGGGAGGTGCCGCAGCACCAGCACCTGGAGGTGCAGCGGGTCGGGCTCGTCGACCCGGTCGCGGAAGAAGTCGTCGGGGTCGGCCCCCGCGCCGAGCTGGCCGGCGAACATGCCGCGGTGCGCGGTCAGCACCTGCGGCAGCAGACCGGCCGGCGCCGGGCGGCCGGCCCGCTCGGCGAGCTGGGTGGTGAACCGGGCGGCGGCCGCGCCGGCCACCGGCCCCTCTGCCCAGAGCAGCGGCACGGTACCGGCCAGCCGGGCGGCCAGGCTCTTGGCGGGGTTGGTGTACGCGGCCGCGTCCGGCCGGCAGCGCACGGCGGCCTCGTCCAGCAGGTCCGCGGTGGCGGCCGGCGCGTCGTAGGGCAGCTGGGTGACGCCGAGCTTCTGGGCCAGCGCCAGCAGCGGGGCGAGGTGGGCCCAGAGCGCGGCCGGGTCCTCGGCCGGGAGGTCGGGCTCGGCCCCCGGCCCGGCCGGGGGCGTGCCGTCGTCAGGCAGGTTGGACGGCACGTAGGGCAGCGGCAGCGCGCGGACCTGGAGGGCGGCCTCGGCCAGCCGGCTGCCGGCGGGGGCGGTGACGACGATGGCGCAACCGCGCGCGTAGGCCTGTTCGGCGAGGGCGACCAGACCCTGCTCGCCGCCGTCGGCGGAGCTGATCACCAGCAGGTCGAGCGGTCCGGCCCAGCCCGGGAGCTGCCAGGCCAGCCCGTCGGCGAACACCGGCGGCGCGCTGGCCCGGTCGGTGCGCGGCGGCGCCGCCGCGTCGGTGGGCGGCAGCGGCGCGATCAGGCTGGCGGTGCCGGCCAGCGCGGCGAGGATCTCGCCCGCCGTCAGCGCGCTGCCGTGGCCCGCCACCAGCACGGCGCGCGGTCGGCCGTCGGGGCGCAGCCGGTCCAGGCCGGCCGCGTCGGCGAGCCGCAGGGCGGTGCGGACCCGTGCGCCGGCGCCGGCCAGGGCCAGCAGCGCGCGGTCGCGGTCGGCGCGCTGGAGGGCGGCCGGGTCGTCGAGCAGGGTGTCGTCGAGCATGCGGCGGGCCTCCGGCTGCTGGCAGGGCGCTGGGGGTGGCGGGGGCGGGTACGGGTCCGTGCCCCCTGCGGGTCTTGGCCCCAAGGATCAGGCCGGGCGGCGGGCCTCGTCCACCAGCAGGACCGGAATGCCGTCCCGGACGGGGTAGGCGAGGCCGCAGCCCTCACCGGTGCAGAGCAGCTCGGGGTGCTCCTCGCTGCCGCCTTCGGTGAGCGCGGCCCGGCACTGCGGGCAGACCAGGATCTCCAGCAGGAAGGATTCGAGCTTCATGGGGTGTCGGGCTCCAGATCTCGGGGGTGGCACGGCGGTGCCCCGGCCAGGAGGAAACCCTACCGGCCGGGGCACAGGCGGCGTGCGTCAGGCGCGTGCGTCGGGCGCACGCCTCGGGACGCCCGCCGGGGGCGTGCGTCGGGCGGGTGTCAGCCGCGGACGATGGCGAGCACGCCGTCGCGCAGCTCCGCCATCCGCGCCGGGTCCTTGGCCTCGACGTTGAGGCGCAGCAGCGGCTCGGTGTTGGAGGCGCGCAGGTTGAACCACCAGTCCGGCCCGGCGACGGTGAGGCCGTCCAGCTCGTCCACGGTGGTGCCCTCCAGGCCGGCGTACGCGGCGCGGACGGCGGCGGAGCGGCCGGCCTGGTCGGCGACGGTGCTGTTGATCTCGCCGGAGGCGGCGTAGCGGTCGTACTCGGCGGTGAGCGCGGAGAGCGTGCCGTCCTGCCCGCCGAGGGCGGCCAGCACGTGGAGCGCGGCCAGCATGCCGGTGTCGGCGCGCCAGAAGTCGCGGAAGTAGTAGTGCGCGGAGTGCTCGCCGCCGAAGACCGCGTCGGTGACGGCCATCTCCTGCTTGATGAAGGAGTGGCCGACCCGGGTGCGAACCGGCTTGCCGCCGAGCTCGCGGACCACCTCGGGGACGGTCCAGGAGGTGATCAGGTTGTGGATGACGGTCGGCTCGTCCTCGCCGGCCGCCTTGGCCCGGGCGATCTCGCGGACCGCGACCAGGGCGGTGATGGCGGACGGGGAGACCGGCTCGCCGCGCTCGTCGACCACGAAGCAGCGGTCGGCGTCGCCGTCGAAGGCGAGCCCGAGGTCGGCGCCGACCTCGCGGACCTTGGCCTGCAGGTCGACGAGGTTCTTCGGGTCGAGCGGGTTGGCCTCGTGGTTGGGGAAGGTGCCGTCCAGCTCGAAGTACATCGGGACGAGCTCGATCGGCAGGCCGTCGAAGACGGTCGGCACGGTGTGGCCGCCCATCCCGTTGCCGGCGTCGACGGCGACCTTGAGCGGGCGGATCGCGGTCAGGTCGACCAGGCCGAGCAGGTGGTCGGCGTAGCCGCGCAGGGTGTCCTGGGCGGACAGCGCGCCGGGCTTGACGTCCCGCACGGGCACGGTGACCGTGTCGTCCTCGCCGGTCCAGGACTCGACCAGCTCGCGGATGTCGGCGAGGCCGGTGTCCTGGCCGACCGGGGCGGCGCCGGCCCGGCAGAGCTTGATGCCGTTGTACTGCGCCGGGTTGTGGCTGGCGGTGAACATCGCGCCGGGCAGGTCGAGCTTGCCGCTGGCGTAGTACAGCTGGTCGGTCGAGCAGAGGCCGATCTCGACCACGTCGGCGCCGTAGGCGGCGGCGCCCTCGGCGAAGGCCCGGCTCAGCGACGGGGAGGACGGCCGCATGTCGTGGCCGGTGACGATCGAGGACGCTCCGGTGACCTGCACGAACGCGGCGCCGAAGGCCCGCGCGAGGCTCTCGTCCCACTGGTCCGGGACGACGCCTCGAACGTCGTACGCCTTCACGAGCTGCTTGAGGTCGCGCACTGCGGCTCCACCCTGGTCTCTGTCTGATCGGTGTGCTTCCCGGGGCCGGCCGGCCGCCCCCGGGTCACGATACGTCGGGGCACCGCGCCGTCGGGCGGGCGGTAGACGGGCAGCGTACCGGGGCCGGGTGGCCGCTCCTCGCCCGGTGCGGGCGGGGCGGGCCGTCAGTTGTCGGGCGAGCGCAGCACGCGCAGGTGGCCGCGGCGGCCGGCCTCGGTGGACTCGCCGTCGGGGCCCCGGCCCTGACGGGGGGTCTGCGGGCGGGCGGCCTCGCGGACGGCGTTGGCGAGCGCTTCGAGGTCGTCGCTGCTGCGGCGCAGCGGACCGGCCTCGGCGGCGAGCCGGACGACCTCCCAGCCGCGCGGGGCGGTGAGGCGCTCGGCGTGCTCGGCGCACAGGTCGTAGCAGTGCGGCTCGGCGTAGGTGGCGAGCGGGCCGAGGACGGCGGTGGAGTCCGCGTAGACGTACGTCAGCGTCGCGACGGCCGGTCGGCCGCACGCGGTCCGCGAACAACGACGTACAGAGCTCACGAGGGTGGACGGTACCGCACTCCTCGCCGGGGAGCGAAGACCGCCTGTCCGGAGGGCGTGCCGTGTCGCGCTCCGCGCGCCCGTCCGTGCACCCGCCGCCCTGGCCGTTCGCTGTCGAGGTGGTCCACTTCCGACCGTCCAAGGACTACCCTCGGCAGTGATATGGACAGCTCTGCACCGCAGTCATCGACGGGACCTTCGCGCCGCCCGCGCCACCGCGACCGGCACGGCAGGGGTCTGCGCGGCCCGCTGGCGCCTCCGCAGGTGCCGATCTCGCTCACCCGCTCCGAGTTGTTCGACGACTACGTGCGCGAGTCGGTGGAGCGTCTCGAACGGCGTTGGCCTCAGCTGATCGAAGTGGAGTTCGCCGTCCAGGAGGTCCCGCTGCGCGAGGCGCAGGGGCCGGACACGGACGGCGGGGTGCCGCTGGGGCAGGTGTCGCCGGGCCGGCAGGGGCGCAAGAGCCAGATCGTGGTGTACCGCCGGCCGGTGGAGATCCGGGCGAAGTCGCGGGAGGACCGCGCCGCCCTGGTGCACGAGATCCTGATCGAGCAGGTGGCGGAGCTGCTGGGGCTGTCGCCGGACGCCATCGACCCGCGCTACGACGAGGAGTGACCCGACGACGGAGGGGCGGTACCCGGTGCCGGGTACCGCCCCTCCGTCATGGCGTCAGCGGAGCACGACCGCCGGGTCCTGGGCGGCCCGCGGGACCTTGACGCTGCTGCGGTCGTCGCGGAGCGCCTGGACGGTGAACATCGGGACGTCCTTGGTCGGGATCGCCAGCATCCGGGCGGCGACGACGGGCCCGCCGGAGACGGTCTCCACGGTCAGCGCGAAGGCGCCGTTCAGACCGGTGGGCTCGGGCGCCGGGACGGCGACCGTGCCGCCGGCGGGCAGCTCGACGTCCTTGCTGACCGGGGTGCCCCCGCCGCTGCCGGCCGAGGCGGTGACCTTGACCTTGGCGGCCTCACCGGTGGAGGTGAGGAAGAGCGTGGTCGGGCCGCCGCCGCGGTTGTCGGCCACCGTGGCGCGGGCGCCGACCGGGGCGGTCCCGGTCAGCCAGGCGGCGTCGGACTTGCCGTTCTGGCCCACCCGGTCGATCCGCAGGCCGGCCACCACCGGGGTGGGGTGCTTGTCGTCCGTGGGTGACAGGCGCAGGCCGGCCACCTCGTCCCGGGTGACCTTGCCGAGGTCGACGGCGGCCACCATGCCCGCCTTGACGTGGATCGACTCGTTGCCGGCCGGGGTGAACAGGCCGTTCTTGCCGGAGAGCTGGATCTTCAGGTCCGCGTCGTCCTCCGGCGGCGCCCAGACCACCAGGTGGGCGTTGGCGGTGTCGGCGGGCAGGCCCGGGAGCACCTGGACGGGCGCCGGGGCGGCCGAGGCGGGCACCCAGTCGGCGCCCTTGCTGCCGTCGGCGGCGTGCACGGCGGCGCCGACCCGGCCGCTGCGGGCGACGACGTGCACCGCGAGGTCGGCGACCTGGCCCTTGCTGATGGTGGGCAGCAGGACCGACTGCGAGCTGCCGGGGGCGACGGTGATGCCGTTGGCGGCGTCGTTCTCGATCAGGCCCTTGTCGCCGTACAGCTTGATGTCGACCACGGCCGCGGTGGCCTCGGTGTTGACCAGGCTGACGTAGTCGACCCGGTCGCCCGCGGTGCTGGCGCCGGCGAACCAGAAGCTGGTACCGGCCGGGGTGCAGGTGAGGCCGGAGAGGCCCTGGCCGCGCTGCTCGGTGACGGTGGTGGTCTGGGTCACGGTGAAGCCGGGCGCGAGGGCGCCGGTGGCGACCGCGCCGGTCCCGGGGGCGTTGTCGCTGTTGGCGGCGGGGGCGACCACGGGGGCGCCCGGCTTGGTCAGGTTCAGCCGGGCGTCGCCGGGCGCGGTGTCCTTGGCCGCGACCGGCGCGGTGGAGGCGGCGGCCGTCGGGGCGGACGGTGCGGGAGCGGAGGGCGCCGGGGCGGCGGGGGCCGAGGGCGCGGTGGCGGTGGCGGGCGCCGCCGCGTCGGCGACCCAGCCGACTCCGGCGGCCGCGTCGCCACCGGTGCCGGTGCCGGTGCCGGGCGGGGTGTAGGCGGTGAGGGTGGTCGAGCCGGTCAGGCCCTGGAGCGGCTGCGGGCAGACCAGGGCGGTCCGCTCGACCTGCGCCGAGGTCGCGGCGCCGCCCTGGTCCGGGCCGGCCGCGGTGGCCGGCGGGCGCACCTGGGCGACCCCGAACACCACGGCGAGCACCGCGGCGGCGGCCAGCAGCGACTGGGTCGTCTTCGTCCCTCCGGACGACCCCGCGGGGCCGGCCGCGGCGAACGCGGCCTCGTCCGGTGCCCCGGAGCCGGTCCGGCCCTTGGACTTCTTCGGGAAGGCGGGCTTCTTCATGGCGGGTCAGCTCCCCGATCCGTGGTGGTGCGGGTACCGGCCCGGCCCGTTGGGGTTGTTGGGGTTGTTGGGGTCATTCGGATCGTTCGGGTCGTAGTAGGGCTCGCCCTGCGGCTGCCCCGGCACCCACGGCTGCTGCCCGTCCTGCTGGTAGGGGTCGTAGCCGCCGTACTGCTGGTCCTGCTGGTACGGGTCGTAGCCCTGCTGGCCGCCCTGCGGGTAGGCCTGCTGCTGGTACCCGTCGCCGCCGTACTCCTGGCCGCCGCCGTACGGCGCGGCGGTCGGCTGCTGGGCCGGGTAGGAGCCGTAGCTGTACGGGTCGGCCTGCTGGTACGTCTGGTACGGGTCTGCGTACTGCTCGGCCTCCTGGACGGCCGCGGCCGCCTGGACCGCCTCGACCGGCGGTTCGCCCGCGGGCTGCGGCGGGATCGCGCCCGGACGGCCCTCGTACACGCCGCCCTCGCCGTCCCCGTCGCCGCCTTCGCCGCCCTCGCCGCGTTCGGCCATCCGGCGGGCCCGGCGGCTGCCGGGGGCGGGCGCCTGCGCCTGGGCGGCGGCCGCCAGCGCGGCGGCGGCGACGACCTCCTCGGGCAGGTCGTCGTCCTTGTGGTTGCGGCGGCCGGGCAGCGCCAGCACCAGGACGGTCAGGCCGAGCAGCAGCTGGGCCCAGATCCAGCCGGTGTGCAGCAGGCCGCCCTCACGGGTGACCACCAGCTTGCCGGCGGCGGCCGGGAGCTTGAAGCCCTGCGCCCAGCCGTCGACGGTGGTGGCCTCCAGCGCGGTGCCGTCGAGGGTCGCCTTCCACTCGGGGCCGGCCGCCTCGGCGAGGCGCAGCACCCGGCCCTCGGGACCGGCCGGAACGGCGGTGTCGAGGTCGCGCTCGCCGGACGGCACCGCCACGGGGGTGGTGCCGGGGGCGGTGATCAGGGCGCGGGTCGCGGGCGTGCCGTTGACCTGCCAGAGCGCGGTGCCGCCGTCCTGGTTGGCCTTGACCAGGCCCGGGGTGGTGTCCAGGACGTCCTTGAAGGCGCCGATCGCCGGCTGGTCGACCAGCACGTAGGCGATGCCGTAGTCGGACAGCACCTCGGCCTGGTCGGCTCCGGAGCCGGCCAGCAGGCTGCCGACCACCTTGTCGAGGCGCTCGGTGGTGCCGGTGGCCGGGTCCACGGTGGACTCGGCCTGGCCGAGCGTCACCCCGGCGCCGCGCACCAGGGTGTAGCGGACCGAGCCGCCCTTCGGGTCGCCGGTGACGACCAGGGTGCGGGCCCGGTCGCTGGTGCCGGCCTCCTCGGCGATGAACGCGGGCACCTGGGCGGCCGGGGCCCGGTGCAGCGGGCCGTCGGCCCCGGTGACGGCCCACCAGACGCCGGTGCCGAGCGGGGCGAGCACCGCGGCGGCCACCACCAGGGCGGCGACCGGCTGGCGCCAGCCGAAGGCGATGCCGGCCACCCGGGCGTTGGCGCCGTCGGCGCCGATCGCGGCGGCGGCCAGCAGGGCGATGCCGGCGAGCAGCGAGGCCGGGCCGGCCCACGCGGGCACGGCCGGGCCGCCGGAGGCGGGGGTCACCGAGGTGCCCGCCACCGCGACCGCGAAGACCAGGCCGGCGCCGGCGGCGCCCCAGGCGGCGAGCACCGCGCGGCGGCGGTCGGCGCGCAGCAGCGCGGCCAGCGCGGCGAGCACCACGCCCGCCGAGAGCCAGACCGGCGGCACTCCGGCGCCGCCCGGGTTGACCAGCAGCAGGCCGACGGCGTTCGCGCCGCCGCCGTGCAGACCGGGCAGACCGGCCTCCAGCAGCAGCAGCTGGGGGTGCGAGAGCACCTGCAGCGACCAGGGCGCGAGCACCAGCACCGGCGCGCCGAGGATCACCAGCACGCGCAGCCCGAGCAGCCGCAGCGCGGCCCCGCCGGAGCCGAACGCCCCGCCGCGCACCACGGCGGCGGCGAGCATGGCCAGGCAGAGCGGCACGGCCAGCGCCCACGCCAGCGGCACGAAGGCGGTGGCGAGGGTGAGCAGCAGGACGGTCATCCAGACCGGGCGCCAGCCGGGCCGGGCGCCCTTGGCGGCGCTCTCGGCGCGGATGCCGAGGCCGGCGGAGATCGCGGCCGCGCGGGCCAGCGGCGGCAGCAGGACGGCGAGGACGGCGGTGCCGATCCGGCCCTGGGCGAGCGCGCCGGTGGCCGCGGGCAGCAGGGCGTAGGTGGCGCTGGCCCAGGCACGGACCAGTTTGGAGTCGAGCAGCGGCCGGGAGACCAGGTAGGCGCTGACGGCGGCGAGCGGCACGGCGAGGACGACCAGCAGGGTGACCGCGAGGTCGGCGTGGTCGAACAGCGCCCAGGAGAGCACCGACAGCACCGCGAGGTACGGCGGCGCCGCCGCGGTGGAGCCGGTGCCGACGGGGTGCCAGGCGTCCGCGTACATCGACCAGAGGCCGCCGGCGCCGCCGGTGGCGGGCAGCAGCGCGCCGCCGAACAGGGCGCCGGCGCCGAACAGGGCGCGGCAGGCGACCAGCGCGAAGACCAGCAGCGCGGCGAACAGGACCGGCGCCGGGCGACGGGCCAGCTTCTTGATCAGCGTGAACTGCTCGACGACCAGGTCCTCGGAGTCCTCGTCGCCCGGGCCGGCCTCGACCGAGCCGTGCCGGCCGGCCCCGGAGTCGTCGCCGCCCCCTATGCCGAGCGAGCCGATCACGCCCTCGACGGCGAGCCGGGCGGTGGCTCCGGGCGCCGGGAAGAGCGAGCGGTCGTCCAGGGCGTCGGCGGCCCGCAGCCGGGCCCGGCGTTTGCGGGCCGCCAGCAGCCGGGGCAGCCGGAGCAGTTCGTGGCCGAGACCGGCGAGTTCGTCGAAGGCCTGCTTCGGGTCCTTGCCGAGCAGGTTGGTGACCACCCGCAGCAGGGTGCCGAGCACCAGCCGCAGCAGGACGTACGGGAAGAGCGCGCCCTTGGAGTTGGCGAGCAGGGTGTAGACGGCGCCGGCCTTGTCCAGCCGGTGCGGGTGGGAGGGGCCGCAGTCGATCGCGCGGCGCTCGCGGCTGGCCGCCTCGGCGTGCCGCAGCACGGCGTCGGGGGCGACCACGACGCGGTGGCCGGCGGCGTTGACCCGCCAGCAGAAGTCGGTGTCGTCGCGCATCAGCGGCAGCGCCCGGTCGAAGCCGCCGAGCTCCTCGAAGACGTCGCGGCGGACCAGCATGCCGGCGGTGGAGACGGCGAGCACCGGGCGGACCTGGTCGTGCTGACCCTGGTCCTGCTCGCGGCGGTCGAGGCCGGTCCAGCGGCGGCCGGAGCGGGCGATGGTGACGCCCACCTCCAGCAGCTGGCGGCGGTCGTACCAGCTGCGCAGCTTGGGGCCGACGACGGCGGCGCTGGGGGTGGAGTCGGCGACTTGGAGGAGGCGGCGCAGCGCGTCGGTCTGCGGCTCGCAGTCGTCGTGCAGCAGCCAGAGCCACTCGACCGGCTGGGTCTCCCTGGGGCCGCCGCGGCCGAGGTCGTCCTCGTGGCCGAGCGGGTCGCCGAAGTCGTCCCAGCCGCCGGTGACCGGGTCGTAGCCGGACGGGTCGAGCCGGTAGGGGAGGTCCTCGGGGCGCAGCGGCGGGCTGTTGAAGACGGCCTCGCCGACGGCGGTGCCGAAGCCGGCCCGGCGGCCGAGGACGATCGGGCCGCTCTCCGGGAGCCAGTCGGCGAGGGTGTCGGCGAGCAACTGCGGGGAGCTGTCGGTGGAGCCGGTGTCGACGGCGAGCACCCGCTGGACCTGACGGTCCTGGCCGAGCAGGCCGGCGAGGGCCTGTGGCAGCCAGCGGGCCCCGTCGTGCGAGACGATCACCGCGGTGACCAGGTGGCGCGGATAGGCGGGCGGCCTGGCAGCGGTGAAGCCGCTCTGGTGGCTGTAGACGGTCATCGAGTGCGCGGGCCCCAGTTCTCGGTGGACACAGCCGGTGAACGGCAACCGGATGGCGCACCACACTAACGGCTCCGGATGGCGCCGCCGTCCGCGGGCCGTGGAGGAGCTGTGCGCACCGGGCCGCGCGAGGGCCCGGAAACACGGAAGCGCCCCACCGTCGCGGTGAGGCGCCCGTCGAGCTGTGCGGTTGTCGGAGGGTCAGCAGGGCCAGGGGCCGCCCGGTCAGACCGCGCTCTTCTTGAGCCGACGGCGCTCGCGCTCGGAGAGGCCGCCCCAGATGCCGAACCGCTCGTCGTTGGCGAGGGCGTACTCCAGGCACTCGGAGCGGACCTCGCAGGCGAGGCAGACCTTCTTGGCCTCGCGGGTGGAGCCGCCCTTCTCCGGGAAGAAGGACTCGGGGTCGGTCTGGGCGCACAGCGCGCGCTCCTGCCAACCGAGTTCTTCTTCCTCCTCCTCGATGCCGTCACCGATCAACAGCTCAAAGAGCTCGCTCATGTGGCGCGCCTCCTCTGCCCCTATTTGGCGTCCCCGTGGTTGCCGTTGCCTCGTGCGGCGGACGACACGAGAGAAATTACAGTTGCGTCACTCTGGCCCAGTCAAGCCGAGCTCTGGTATTGGGGCCAGGATTCACTCCCCGGCACCAAGCCGTTACGAATAGTGTACATATCTGGACACATCGGACTAACAGCCCGGATCCCGTCGAACCCTTGCAACCCTCCACCACGTGACGCGCGGTCATCGTCACAGGTCGGTCATCGGCCTGCCTTCCCGGCGATCTTCTCATCGAAACCTAGAGGGTGATTTATCACCCCATCGGGTAGTTCATGGCCTATCCCGCCCGATTGCCCCGGCTCATGAGTTGACACCGGAGCGCTCGATGCGGTCTCCTTTCCCACATGTCAGAGTTCACTCGCCCCCGGAGCGGTTCCGCGCTCCGCCGTGCCGTGAACCCCTGTTGTCGCCTCTGTTCCTGTATCTAGGCGCCCGCTGTCCCACCGCGCGCCGCCCAGGAAGCACAGAGGCCGCCCGCGATTCCCGCCCCAGGACATCCCGGATCCGGCTGATCCCTGTCGAACCAGCCGTACTCCGAGGACGACTCCCGTGCGCATGAACCGCATCCGCAAGCGGAACCGCGACCGCAACAAGCTCACCCGCCGCGGCCTCGCGCCCACCACGCCTCCCCCGGCGGCCGCCCGGCCCTCCCGCGGCTGGGCCGACGGACTGAGCGACGTCTCCATCGCCGGCGACCCGCTGGCCTTCCCGCACCTGGCCCGCACCGACCTGCCCGGCCACCCCACCACCGTCGCCGGCTACGCCCGGCTGGTCCGCGAGATCGCCGCCGACCGCGCCCGCTGGGAGCCGCTGGTCCGCTACGACGCGCTCACCCGCTGGTACGCCCGGCTGGAGACCGGCCCCGGCTACGAGGTCTGGCTGCTCAGCTGGCTGCCCGGCCAGAGCAGCGGCTTCCACGACCACGGCGTCTCCTCCGGGGTGATGAGCGTCGTCCGGGGCGAGCTGATCGAGCGCTCCCTCACGCACGCGGGCGAGGGTGCCCGCACCCTGCGCCCGGGCGGGCAGCGGGTGTTCTCCTCCGGGTACCTGCACGAGGTGGTCAACGGCGCGCTGGAGCCCGCCGTCTCCATCCACCTCTACACGCCCGGGCTGACCGAGATGAACCAGTACGGCGGCGGCGCCACCGTCCCCGAGCAGCACCCGCAGGAGCAGGCCGAGGCCCGCTGACGACGGGCGGGCGGCGGCCCGCGGACCGGGCTGACGGCCAGTCGGGCCGTGGCAGGATGGGCGCATGCGCATCGTGGCACTGGCAGGCGGAATCGGTGGGGCGCGCTTCCTGCGCGGACTCAAGGAGGCCCTCGGCCCGCAGGACGAGATCACCGTCATCGGCAACACCGGCGACGACATCCACCTCTACGGCCTGAAGGTCTGCCCCGACCTCGACACCGTGATGTACACCCTCGGCGGCGGCATCAACGAGGAGCAGGGCTGGGGCCGCACCGACGAGACCTGGTCGATCAAGGCCGAGATGAAGGAGTACGGCGTCGGGCCCGAGTGGTTCGGGCTCGGCGACCGCGACTTCGCCACCCACCTCGTCCGCAGCCAGATGCTCACCGCCGGGTACACCCTCAGCCAGGTCACCGAGGCGCTCTGCGTGCGCTGGCAGCCGGGGGTGCGGCTGCTGCCGATGAGCGACGACCGGGTCGAGACCCACGTGCGGATCACCGACGCGGACGGCACCCGGGCCATCCACTTCCAGGAGTACTGGGTCCGGCTGCACGCCGCCGTCGACGCCGAGGCGATCGTCCCGGTCGGCGCGGACACCGCCAAGCCCGCGCCCGGCGTGCTGGAGGCCATCGCCGCCGCCGACGTCATCCTGTTCCCGCCGTCCAATCCGGTGGTCTCGATCGGCACCATCCTCGCCGTGCCCGGCATCCGGGCCGCGGTGGCCGCAGCCGCGGCACCGGTGGTCGGGCTCTCCCCGATCATCGGCGGGGCCCCGGTCCGCGGCATGGCCGACAAGGTGCTGGCCGCCGTCGGCGTCGAGGCGACCGCGGCGGCGGTCGCCCTGGACTACGGCGCCGACCTGCTGGACGGCTGGCTGGTGGACACCGCCGACGAGGCCTCGGTCGGCGCGGTCGAGGCCGGCGGGATCGCCTGCCGGGCCGTGCCGCTGCTGATGACGGACGTCGCGGCGACCGCCGAGATGGCCCGGGCCGCGCTGGCGCTCGCCGAGCTGGTGCGGGCGTGACCCTGCACGTCCTGCCCGTCCCGGGCCTGCCCGAGATCGACGCCGGTGCCGACCTCGCCGCGCTGATCGCCAAGGCCGGGACGTACCGGGACGGCGACATCCTGCTCGTCACCTCGAAGATCGTCAGCAAGGCCGAGGGCCGGGTGCTGCGGGCCGCCGACCGCGAGGCCGCGATCGACGCCGAGACCGTCCGGGTGGTCGCCCGGCGCGGCCCGGTCCGGATCGTCGAGAACCGCAACGGCCTGGTGATGGCCGCCGCCGGGGTGGACGCCTCCAACACCGCCGCCGGCACCGTGCTGCTGCTGCCCGAGGACCCGGACGCCTCCGCCCGCGCGCTGCGCGCCCGCCTCCAGCAGCTGACCGGGCTGCGGCTGGCCGTCGTCGTCACCGACACCTTCGGCCGGCCCTGGCGCAACGGCCTCACCGACGTCGCGATCGGCGCCGCCGGACTGCCCGTCCTGGAGGACCACCGCGGCCGCACCGACAGCCACGGCAACGAACTGGCGATGACCGTCACCGCCACCGCCGACGAACTCGCCGCCGCCGCCGACCTGGTCAAGGGCAAGTCCACCGGCACCCCGGTCGCCGTGGTCCGAGGCCTCGGCCACCTGGTCACCGCCGAGGACGGCGCGGGCGCCCGCCCACTGGTGCGCGCCGCCGCGGACGACATGTTCCGGCTCGGCACCTCCGAGGCGGTCCGGCAGGCCGTCACCCTGCGCCGCACCATCCGCGCGTTCACCCCCGAACCGGTCGACCCGGGCGCCGTCCGCCGCGCCGTCGCCGCCGCCGTCACCGCGCCCGCCCCGCACCACACCACGCCCTGGCGGTTCGTCCTGCTGGAGTCGGCCGCGGTCCGCACCCGGCTGCTGGACGCGATGCTCGCCGCCTGGCAGCGCGACCTGCGCGAGCTGGACGGCTGGGACGACGCGCTGATCGCCCGGCGCACCGCCCGCGGCGACGTCCTGCGCGACGCGCCCTACCTGGTCGTCCCCTGCCTGGTGATGGACGGCTCGCACGACTACCCCGACGCGCGCCGCGCCGCCGCCGAACGCGAGATGTTCACCGTCGCCATCGGCGCCGCCGTGCAGAACCTGCTGGTCACCCTGGCCGGCGAGGGCTACGGCACGGCCTGGGTCTCGTCCACCATGTTCTGCCGCGACACCGTGCGCGCGGCCCTCGACCTGCCGGCCGGCTGGGACCCGATGGGCGCCGTCGCGGTCGGCCGCCCCGCCGAACCGCCCCGCGACCGCCCGGCCCGCGGCGCCGACGCCTTCGTCGAGGTTCGGTAGGGGTCAGTACCGGCGGTACACGTCACGGCGGTTGCCGACATTGACCACGAGGACGACCATCACGTCGCCCTGGACTTCGTAGACCACGCGGTGGTCGCCGACCCACAGCCGGTAGAGCCCGTCATAGCCGGTCAGCTTATTCACGCTCGGACCGTCGGCGAACGGGTCGGCGCCGGAGTTCACCGCCGCCGGTGGTCGTTGGGGGTCAGCCGGGGGCCGTACCGCGGGGCGTGGGTGCCGGTGCTCAGCAGCAGGCGGCAGAGGCGGTGGCGGTGCGGGCGGTAGGGCTCCAGCAGGGCCAGCATCTGGGTGTCGTCGCTGCGGGGTCGGCCGGCCAGGGCCCAGCCGACCAGGTTGGGGAGGTGGTAGTCGCCGACCGAGACGGCGTCCGGGTCGCCGTTGCTGCGCTGCAGGGTCTCGGCGGCCGTCCAGATCCCGATGCCGGGCACGGAGGTCAGCCGGGCGAACGCCTCGGCGTGGTCCATCGCCGAGGCCTCCTCCAGCCGGGCGGCCAGCCGGACGGCGCGCACCACGGTGGCGGAGCGCTTCGGGTCCACCCCCGCGCGGTGCCACTCCCAGCTGGGGACGAGCGCCCACTCACGGGCCGACGGCGCCACCCGCATGCCCTCGGCCGGGCCGGGCGCCGGGGTGCCGAAGTCGCGCAGCAGCGTCCGCCAGGCCCGGTACGCCTCGTCGGTGGTCACCTTCTGCTCCAGGATCGCGGGCACCAGCGACTCCAGCACCAGCCCGGTCCGGGTGAGCCGCACGCCGGCCGCCCGCCGCTGGGCCTCCCGCAGCGGGCCGGGCGGCAGCACCAGGGCGGCCGGGTCGTCCTCGGCGCCGAGCAGCACGGGCAGCCGGTCCAGCAGCCACGCCGCCCCCGGGCCCCAGGCCCGCGCCTCGACCTCGCCGTCGGCCGGCCTGGCCAGTACCCGCAGCGTGCCGATGCCGGCCGGGGTGCGGGAGGCCCGCCAGACCGCGCCGTCACCGGTGGTCCGGTAGGCCGGGTCGGCCGGGCCGCGCCGCAGCGGCAGCAGGGTGCGGGCCACGTCCAGCGGGAAGCCCGGGCGCCAGAGGCGCACCCGCGCACCGGTCGCCGCCTCGTCCGACACCGCCCCGCGCCTCCTCCGCTGTCCGGCTCCACCGCCTTCGCCGACCATGGGGATATGAACGATACGCGGCTGCCGGAGCTGTCCCACGCCGACGAGGGCGCGGTGCGGGCGCTCTACCACCGGACCCTGGACGGGTGGAACCTGCGGGACGGCGCGGCGTGCGCCGGACCGTTCGCCGAGGACGGGGAGATGGTCGGATTCGACGGAACGAGGTACGCGGGGCGGTCGGTGATCGCCGCCGAACTGGGGCGGATCTTCGCGGACCACGCCACCCCCGAGTACGTCGCCAAGGTGCGGCGGATCCGGGCGCTCGGCCCGGGGGTGGCCGAGCTGGACGCCGTCGCCGGTCTGGTGCCGGACGACGCCGAGGACCTCGATCCCGGCCTGAACGCCCTGCAGACGGTGATCGCCGTCAACGCGGGCGCGGGCTGGCGGATCGCGCTGCTGCAGAACACTCCGGCCCGGTACGACCTGCGGCCGGACGTCGCGCGGGCGCTGACCGCCGAGCTGCGGGCGCTGGTGCCCCGGGGCCCCGGCCCGGTATAGGCCCCGGGCTCGCGGGTTCAGCGGGCCCAAGGGGCCGCCGGGCGGGCGGCGCTCTGCAGCGCGGCCGCCTGGGTGCGGACGGCGGGGAGCAGCGGGTAGAGGGTGGCGCCGGGGCACTCGGTGGCGACCGCGTCGCGGTGGCCGGAGACGGCGTCGAAGGTCGCGGTGGTGCCCTTGGGGTAACGGGTGCCGTCGGCGCCGGAGACCAGCTGGGTGCGGCCGCCGGCGTCCTGGCCGGCCAGCCCGAGCTTCCAGGCGGCGAGCCGGGCGAGCCCCTCCGGTACGGCCGGCGGCGGGGTGTCGGTGACGAAGGTGCCGAGCACCGCGACGCCCGCCGAGTCGGTGTTGAAGCCCAGGGTGTGCGCGCCGTGCACCGCGAGCTCGGCGCCGCCGGCCCGGCCCTCGTAGAGGGTGCCGCAGCGGTCGACCAGGAAGTTGTAGCCGATGTCCCGCCAGCCGTTGCTCCGCACGTGGTACTGGTAGATCGCCCTGATCATCCGGGGCGCGTCGGCGCAGTCGTACTCGGTGGCGGTCGCGGTGTGGTGGACGAAGACCACCCGGACCGGGCCGGTGTACTCGACCTGCGGATCCCGGAGGGACTCGTCGGCGCCCCAACCGGCCCGGGTGACCACGGCGGGCCGGGCGGCCCGGCGCCCGTCCGGCGGTTCGGCGGGCAGCGTCCGGCCGGCGGCCCCGGCGGCGCCCTGCCCGGGGTCGACCAGGTCGAGCCGCAGGCCGTCCGGCAGGCCGCGGGGGCCGGCGGTGACCTGGACCGCCACGCCGTCGCTCGGACCGGTCCAGAGCGGCGCCGTCGCTCCGCCGCCCGGGGCGTCCGGTCCGTCCTCGCCGTCCGCCTCCAGCACCTGCCAGTCGCCCCAGACGTGGGTGGCGGCGTCCCTGGTGCGGACCCGGACGGAGCCGCCGTCGAGCGAGCGGGCGGGGCCGTTCCAGCCGACGCCGAGCAGCTCGAAGGGGCGGGTGGCGCGCGGCGCCAGGGCGCGGTCGGCGCCCAACGGCAGCGAGGTGACCGAGCCGCCGCCGGCCGAGGTGCGGCGCTGCTGGGCGGGATCGGCGGCGGCCGCGGCCGGAACGGGCTGGAGGAGCAGGACGGCGGTGCAGCCGGCGAGTGCGGCGGCCGGCAAAGAGATACCCATAAAAGGGATGTTCAGGGCAAAACACCGCACCCGCCATGCCACCTTGCGCAGGGTCCGCCACCCCTCCCGGTCGCCCACCCGAAGGCCGTAGGCTGGGGCGCACCATGACTGCGCCTTTCGCTGCCGATGCCCGGACCCCTGTCGAGCTGCTGCACGCATTCCTGCGAGGTGGCACTCCCTCAGTCGACCCCGCGGCTCCGCTGGTCACCTTCTACGACGACGCCACCGGCGAACGGGTGGAGCTCTCCGCCCGGACCTTCGACAACTGGGTGGCCAAGACCGCCAACCTGCTCCAGGACGAGCTGAACGCCGGTCCGGGTGACCGCGCCGCCCTCCTGCTGCCCGCCCACTGGCAGAGCGCCGTCTGGCTGCTCGCCTGCTGGTCGGTCGGTGTGACGGCGGTGCCGGCCGGCGACCCGGCCGACGCCGACCTGGTGGTCAGCGGACCGGACGGCCTGGAGGCCGCCCAGGCCTGCGAGGGCGAACGGGTGGCCCTCGCCCTGCGTCCGCTGGGCGGCCGGTTCCCCCAGCGCCCGGACGGCTTCCTCGACTACGCCGCCGAGGTGCCCGGCCAGGGCGACCGCTTCGCGCCCTACTCCCCCGTCACCCCGGACGCGCTCGCGCTGGAGACCGGCATCGACGGCCTGCCGCTGAAGCTGACCGGCGACCAGACCGTCCAGCTGGCCCGGGAGGGCGCGGCCCGGCTCGGCATCACGGCCGGCGACCGGGTGCTCTCCACCCTCTCCTACCAGGACTGGGCGGGCCTGGAGGCCGGTCTGCTGGCACCGCTGGCGGCCGGCGCCTCGGTGGTGCTCTGCCGCAACTCGGAGGGCCTGAGCGCCGAGCAGTGGGAGAAGCGGACCGAGTCCGAACGGGTGACACTGCGCCTCGGCTAACCCCCGGCTCCGGCCCGGCGGGTAGGCATCCCTGCCATGGCCGAGGACGACACCGAGCACCCCCCGACCGAGAACCCCCCGACCGGGGACGCCCGCGCGACCGCGGGCTCCCCGGACCGGGACTCCCCCGACCCGGAGCCCGCGGCCCCGGACTCCCCGACCAGGCCCCGGCGCAGGCGCCGGCGGTGGCTGATGATCACCGCCGGCGTCCTCGCCCTCCTGCTGGTCGCCTGCGGCACCGTGCTCTGGATCGCCTACCGCAAGCTGGACGGCAACATCCGGACCGACTCCGCCACCGACCAGCTGCTGGCCCGGCTGGAGGCCGAACGGCCCAGCCGCACCGCGGGGGCCAAGGGCGCCGAGAACATCCTGCTGATCGGCAGTGACGACCGCACCGGTGCCAATGCCACGTACGGCGAGGCCGGCGGCCAGCGCTCGGACACCACGATCCTGCTGCACCTGGCGGCGGACCGGAAGCACGCGACCGCCGTCTCCATCCCGCGCGACGTCATGGTCACCGTGCCGGTCTGCGAGAAGCCGGACGGCACCCGGAGCAGGCAGGTGCTGGCGCAGTTCAACTCGGCCTTCGAGACCGGCGGCCCGGCCTGCTCGATCCGGGCCGTCGAACAGCTGAGCGGCATCCGGATGGACCACTACGTGATCCTCGACTTCCACGGCTTCAAGACGATGGTGGACGCCGTGGACGGCGTCGAGGTGTGCGTCCCGCAGGCGATCCACGACAAGGACGCCAAGCTGGACCTCCCGGCCGGGCGGCAGACCCTGCGCGGCGAACAGGCGCTCGGCTACGTCCGCGCCCGGGAGACCCTCGGCGACGGCAGCGACACCCAGCGGATGGGCCGTCAGCAGCAGTTCCTGGCCGCCCTGATCCGCAAGGTCCAGTCGCAGGGGGTGCTGCTGAACCCGGCCCGGCTCTGGCCGGTGCTCGACGCGGCGACCTCCTCGGTCCGGGCCGACGGCGGCCTCTCCTCGCTCGGCGCGCTCTACGACCTGACCCAGGACCTGCGCGGCATCCCGTCCGCCGACGCGGTCTTCCTGACCGCGCCGCGCCGCCCGTACCGCTTCGACTCGGACCGGGACGAGTTCGTGCAGCCGCTGACCACCCAGCTGTTCACGGCGCTGCGCGACGACCGCTCGATCACCGTCCGCCCGCCGGGCTCCCCCGACCCGTCGGCGGTGGCGGGCGCGAGCCCGGGGCCCTCGGGGGCCGCGACGGCGGCGGCCGGATCGGACCGGGCCGCCGGTGCGTCACCCACCGCGACCACGGCGCCCTCGTTCGAGGGACGCACCGCGGACATGGACGGCTGCGCGACCCATTGACAGCCTGGCCAGGGTCACCCTTTTGTGTACAGATCATGCCCCGGAATGGCTTTCCGGGAAATTCACCGGAACACGATGTGCCTGGTGAATTGCGGTTCCCGAACATGGCGGAGATCACACCAGGAACAATTCCCGTACTCGACTCGTCTAGTGTGTCCGGGTCGGCGCGCAGCCCGTGCGCCACCCGAGGACCGGTCGGAGGGAGGGAACCCCGTGCAGCAGGACAGCCAGGAGACCGACCCCGCCGACCCGCGGATCCCGCCGGCCCACGGCGCGCCGTACCGGTCCGAGCAGGCCCGGTCCGAGCAGGCCGCGAGCATCCCGGTCCAGCGCCGCCGGACGCCCGGCACCGCCGCCGAGGCCGCCCCCGGGGCCGCGCACACCGGCGGCCGGGCCGCCCGCCGCCGCCAGGCCGCCGCCGAGCGCCCGCGCCGGCGGGTGCTGAAGTGGACCGCCGGCGTCGGCGCGCTGGTCCTGATGGCCGGGTGCGGCGGGGCCTACTACGCGTACCAGCACTTCAACAACAACATCACCGCCGTCAAGGTGCAGCTGGGCAGCGAGGCGGAGCGGCCCAAGGCGGCCGGCGACGCGCTCAACATCCTGGTCATCGGCACCGACAGCCGCGAGGGCCTGGGCCGGGAGTACGGCGACGAGGGCAGCACCGGACACGCGGACACCACCCTGCTGTTCCACGTCGCCAAGGACCGCAGCAACGCCACCGTGATCAGCATTCCGCGCGATCTGATGGTGCCGATCCCCGACTGCGAGAACACCGGCGGCAAGAAGATCCCCGGTTCCGCGCGGGCCATGTTCAACGAGAGCCTCGGCCAGGAGGGCCGCGATCCGGGCTGCACCTGGAAGACCGTGGAGAAGGCGACGGGAATCCGGGTCGACCACTTCGTGATGGTCAACTTCGACGCCGTGAAAACGCTCTCCACCGCCGTCGGCGGGGTCGAGGTGTGCGCGGCCAAGGACATCAACGACGCGGACTCGCACCTGCGGATGAGCAAGGGCCGGCACGTCGTCCAGGGCGACGAGGCGCTGGCCTTCGTCCGCACCCGGCACGCCGTCGGCTTCGGCGGCGACCTCACCCGGATCCCGCTGCAGCAGCAGTTCATCAGCTCGATGATCCGCTCGATCAAGAGCAGTGACACCCTGACCAGCCCGACCAAGCTGTGGAAGCTCGCCGACGCCGCCACCAAGGCGCTCACCGTGGACGACGGGATCGGCAGCGTCGACAAGCTGAAGGACCTGGCGCTGGACATCAGCAAGGTCGACACCAAGAACATCACCTTCACCACCGCGCCGGTGCTGGACGACCCGAAGGACAAGGACCGGCTGGTGCTCAAGCAGCCGGACGCCGGGCAGGTGTTCTCGCTGGTCGCCCAGGACCGCTCACTGACCGGGAACGCCGCCGCCGCGCCCGGGGCCGGCGCCACCGAGGCCGCCACCGCGCCGACGGCGGCCGCGCCCTCGCCCACGGCCACCGCCGCCGCGGTGGACACCAAGGACGTCCGGGTGGCGGTGCACAACGGCAGCGGGACGCCCGGGCAGGCCCAGCAGGCCGTCGACAAGCTCCGGGCCCAGGGCTTCGCCAAGGCCACCACCGCCCCCAACGCGACGGCCACGCCCAGCAGTTCGGTGTCCTACCCGGCCGGCAAGGCTGCCGAGGCGGCCGCGCTGGCCGCCTCCCTCGGACTGCCGGCCGACGCGGTCCGGGAGGACCCGAAGGCCGGCAGCAGGGACGGGCTGGCCGTGGTCCTCGGCAAGGACGTCCTGGCCGCCGCGAACGCCGTCCCGTCCGTCGCGCCGACCGAGGCGCCCAAGGACCTCCAGCGCGTCCAGGCGGACGACACCGACGTCTGCGCCAAGTGAGCCTCAGCGCGGGGCGAGCAGGCCGTCCGTCTCGCGGTAGCGCTCACCGGTGCGCGGGCAGCGCCAGCCGTCCCCGCCGTCCGGCTCCAGCGGCTCGCCGGCCCGGCCGACCCACTTGATCCGGCGGGCCGGGACACCGGCCACCAGGGCGAAGTCCGGGACGTCCCGGTGCACCACGGCGCCGGCCGCGACCAGCGCCCAGCGGCCGACCGTCACCCCCGCGACCAGCACCGCGCGGCCGCCGATCGAACAGCCCTCCCGGAGGGTCACCCCGCGGGCGTGCCAGTCGTCGCCGCGCTTGAGCCGGCCGTCGACGTCGACGGAGCGCGGGTAGAGGTCGTTGGTGAGCACGGCCGCCGGGCCGATGAACACGCCGTCCTCGACCACCGCGGGCTCGTACACCAGCGCGTGGTTCTGCAGCTTGACCCGGTCCCCGATCCGCACGCCCGGGCCGACGTAGGCGCCGCGCCCGATGACGCAGTCGGCGCCGATCACCGCGTCCTCGCGCACCTGGGCCAGGTGCCAGACGGTCGTCCCGGCGCCGAGCACCGCCCGGCCGTCCACGTCCGCGGTCGCCTCGACCCGGGCACCGACGACGGACCCGCCCTCAACTGTCCCCATGGCGCCCGACGATAGCGTCGGGGCGGGGGCGGTGAGAGCGGGTCGGGGGGATTGGCCGGATCGGGTCAGCGGGCCTCGGCGACCACGTCGGCGGTCGCCGGGGACCGGCTGGCGATCACCCGGCGGGCCAGCGAACGCGGCGAGGTGAGGAAGCCGAAGCCCCAGCTGAGGTGCATGGTCGCGAAGGCCACCGGGAGCAGCGCCTTGGCCTTCGCCGAGAGGCCGCGGCCCTCGACCAGCGCACCGCCGACGATGCCGAGCAGATAGGCGCCGGGCACCGCGAGGAAGGCCGGGTGGACGGCCGCGCCGAGCACCAGCCCGAGGGTCACGCCGAGGAAGGCCGCCGGCGGGGCGAGGTAGCGGAAGTTGACCGAGCCCTTGTGGTAGCGGGTGACGACCCGGCGCCAGCGGCCGTAGTCCTTGTACTGCTTGGCCAGCGCCCGCACGGTGGGCCGGGGACGGTAGGTGACGCGCAGCTGCGGGGTGAACCAGACCAGCCCGCCCGCCTGCCGGATGCGGTAGTTGAGCTCCCAGTCCTGGGCGCGGACGAACTCCTCGTTGTACCCGCCGAGCCGCTCCAGCACCTCGCGCCGGAACACCCCGAGGTAGACGGTGTCCGCCGGGCCGGCCAGGCCGCCGGTGTGGAAGGCCGCGTTGCCGACCCCGATCTTGGAGGTCATCGCGGCGGCGACGGCGTTCTCCCACTCGGTCTCGCCCTCGGCGTGCATGATGCCGCCGACGTTGGCGGCCTCCATCTCGCCGAGCAGCCGGACCGCCGTGGTGATGTAGCCGGGGGTCAGCAGGCCGTGCCCGTCGACGCGGACCACTATCGGATGGCTGGAGCCGCGGATCGCGGCGTTCAGCCCGGCGGGGGTGCGGCCGGTGGGGTTCTCCACCGTCCTGACCCGCGCGTCCTCGGCGGTCAGCTCGGCGGCGATCTGCGCGGTCCGGTCGGAGGACGGACCGAGGGCGATCACCACCTCCATCGGCCCGGCGTAGTCCTGTTCCAGGATGTGCCGGACGGCCGTGCGCAGGTGTCGTTCCTCGTTGAGCACCGGCATGATCACGGAGACCGCCGGCAGCTCCTCAGCAGCCTTGGTGTTCATCGGGGCCAACCGTACCGGTGCGGACCGGTCTCCGTCTTGTCCCGGTCTGGGCGACGTGACACCCCCGGCGCCGAAGGAACGATTCGCCGCTCGGGCCCACCGTACTCCCCGCCCCCGGCGCGCCCTCACCGGCCCCGGAGCGGGCCACCCCTACCATCCGAGAGATGCCCGTTTCCCCCTGTTCCGCCCTGCCCGGACGGCGCCGTGCCTGGCCCCGCCGACTGGCCGCCGGCATCGCCTTCGGCGTCCTCACCACCTCCGGCGGCGGCTGGGCGGTCCTGCACGGCCTCGGCTCGATCGACCGGGTGGACGCCTTCAGCGGCGACGCGGCCCGGCCCGCCGACGACGGTTCCACCACCTTCCTCCTGGTCGGCACCGACGAGCGGGAGGGCATCCCCGAGAAGACGCTCAAGGAGGTGCTGCACGCCGGGGGCGAGTCCTGCCACTGCACCGACACCATGATGATCGTCCAGGTCGCCGGGGACGGCTCCCGGGCCAGCGTGATCAGCATCCCCCGGGACTCCTACGTGGACATCCCCGCCCACCGGGACCAGGTCACCCGCAAGGACGTCCCGGCCGGCAAGGGGAAGGTCAACGCGGCGTTCGGGATGGGCGGGCCGCAGCTCACCGTCGCCACCGTGGAGCAGAACACCGGACTGCGGATCGACCACTACCTCCAGGTGAACTTCGCCGGGTTCGTCTCCGCCGTGGACGCCGTCGGCGGCGTGCGGGTCTGCACCAGCAAGCCGCTCAAGGACGACTACTCCGGCCTCGACCTGCCGGCCGGCACCACCACCCTGGACGGCGCCGGGGCGCTCAGGTACGTCCGCGCCCGGCACGTGGACGGCAGCGCCGACCTCGGCCGGATGCACCGCCAGCAGAAGTTCGTCGCCCAGCTGCTGCACCAGGTGACCGACAGCGGCACGCTGTTCAACCCCGTCCGGCTGGCCCGGCTGACGGACAGCCTGCTCGGCTCGGTGAAGGCGGACAAGGACCTCACCACCGGCGACCTGATCACCCTGGCGTCCAGGCTGAGGGAGCTCTCGGCGGGGCGCGCGGACTTCGCGACCGTGCCGCTGGCGAAGCTGGACCACCAGGTGGCCGGCTGGGGCTCGACCGTGCTCTGGGACCAGGCGGGGGCGAAGGCCCTGTTCGACGCCGTGCGGGCCGGGCGGCCGCTGAATGCCGCGGCGGCCGCGGCGGGCCCGGCCCCGGGCTCCGCACCGGCCGGCGAGCCCGAACCGGGCGGGGCCGCCTCCCCCGCGGCGGCCGCCTCCCCCGGCGCCGCGACCACCACGCCGAGCGCCGCGGCGACCCCGGTCGCCCCGTCCGCGGTGCCCCCCGAGCAGGTGCACGTCCAGGTGTTCAACGCGGCCGGGGTGCCCGGTCTGGGCGCCCGGGTCGACGGCGACCTGCGGCGGGCGGGCTTCGCCACCACCGGCGCGCCGTCGAACGCCCCGGCGGGGACGGCGCCCGGCCGGACGGTGGTCCGCTACGACCCGCGCTGGACCGAGTCCGCCCGGACGCTCGCCGCCGCGCTCCCGGGCGCCGAGTCGACCGCCGTCCCCGGCCTCGGGCCCACCCTCCAGGTGTACGCGGGCGGGGACTACCCGGCCGCCCCGGGCGCGAGCCCGGCCGCGGCCACCGTCGCACCGCTGCCGCCGCCCCCGGCGCCCGCCGCGACCCCGTCGGCCACCGTGGCGGCCGAGAAGGCGTCCGACATCGTCTGCCCGTAGGCCCGCAGGCGCAGGTCTCGTGCTGCCGGGCCCTGGGCCGCGGCGCCGGGAACGCCGGCAGGGGCCGGGTGCTGTGACGCACCCGGCCCCTGCCCTCCCCCGATCCCCCGATCCGGGGGTCAGTCCGTCGCGATGGCCGCGAGGACGTTCATCCGACCGGCCCGGAAGGCCGGTACGAGAGCCGCGACCAGGCCGATGACCACCGAGGCGACCAGCGTGACCACGATCGTGCCGGTCGGGACGGCCAGCGTCTCCAGCCCCTGGTCCTTGAGGACCCGCTGACCGGTGATGCCCCAGGCCAGGCCCAGACCGGTCCCGAGGATCGCGCCGAACAGGGCGATCACCACGGACTCCAGCCGGATCATCCGGCGCAGCTGACGCCGGGAGAGCCCGATCGCCCGCAGCAAGCCGATCTCCCGGGTCCGCTCCACCACCGAGAGCGCCAGGGTGTTGACGACGCCGAGCACCGCGACCACGATCGCGAGGCCGAGCATGCCGTAGATGATGTAGAGCAGGGAGTTGACCTGCTCCTGGACGAGGTCCTTGTAGCCGGCCTGGTCCCGCACGGTGACCTGCGGGTACTCCTTGAAGGAGGACTCCAGCGCGGTGAGCGTCCCGGCGACGTCCGAACCGGGCCGGGCCTTGCCGAAGACGACCGCGTCATTGCCCTGGTCGGCGACCGGGACGGCCTTGCCGAGGGTGTCCAGGCCGATGAAGTAGTTGCCGTCGAAGAGCGAGTTGCCCTTGGTCAGGATCACGCCGACCGGCAGGGTCTGGGCGCGGCCCTTGCCGTAGTCGATGCCGATCCGGTCGCCGACCTTGAGACCGTGGTCCGCGGCGAAGGTCTCCCCGACCACGATCGCGCCCTGGCCGAGCGCGTCCGCGCTGCCGGACTTGACCGGGAGCTTGAAGTCGGCGGTGAAGCTCGGCGAGACCGCGGACACGCCCTCCTTGGCCGTCTTGCCGTCCGGGGTGGTGAAGAGCGCCGGTACGAACTGCTGACGGGTGATGTGCTCGATGCCCGGCGTGTTCTCGGCCGCCTTCACCATCTCGGGGGTGAGACCGGTGCGGCCGGCGGAGATGATGTAGTCCGCGCCGACCGACTTGTCGATCTGCTCGTTGGTGGACTTGATCACCGAGGAGGTGAAGACCGAGGCACCGATGACGAGCGCGAGGCCGATCATCAGGGCGCCGGCGGTGGCGCCCGTCCGACGCGGGTTGCGCATCGCGTTGCGCTGGGCGAGCTTGCCGGACGGGCCGAACAGGGCCGGCAGCAGCGCACCGAGCACCCGGACCACGCTGGTGGCCAGCAGCGGACCGAGGACGACGAAGCCGATCAGGGTGAGCAGCACGCCCAGGCCCAGGTACTGCCCGCCGGTGGCCGCCTTGTCGGCCTTGGCGGCCAGGACGAGCAGGCCGCCACCGCCGGCGGTCAGCACCAGGCCGATCACCGTGCGCACGAGGTTGGAGCGGCCCTCGGCCGGAGTGCCGTGGTCGCGCAGGGCCGCCATCGGGGCGATCCGGGCGGCCCGGCGGGCCGGGAACCAGGCCGCGACCAGCGTGACCACGATGCCGAGGGCGTAACCGGCGATCGGCACGTCCGCGGTGATCTGGAGGTCCGCGGCGCTGAGGTTCATGCCGATGGCCTTCATCAGCTGGATCAGACCGGCCGCCAGGCCCAGGCCGGCGCCGAGGCCGATGGTCGAACCGAGCACCGCGAGGATCAGCGCCTCGATCAGCACCGAGCGGTTCACCTGCTTGCGGCTGCCGCCGATGGCGCGCAGCAGCCCGATCTCCCGGGTGCGCTGGGCGACCAGCATGGAGAAGGTGTTGATGATCAGGAAGCCGCCGACCAGGGCGGAGATCAGCGCGAAGCCGAGCATCGCGTTCTTCATGAAGCCGAGGAAGGAGCCGACGTCCTTGTTGTTCTCCGCCTTCTGCTCCGCCGCGGTCTTCACCTGGTAGCCGCCGCCGAGCGCGCCGAGGGCGTCCGCCTTCAGCTGCTCGTCGGTGCGGGTGCCGTCGCCGAAGGCCTCGACCGAGGTGTACGCGGTGGTGCCGAGCAGCACCTGCTGGGCGGTCGCGGTGTCCAGGAAGGCGAGCGCCGCGCCCGGGTTGGTGGTCTTGAAGGTCGCGATGCCGGCGATGGTGAAGTCGTGCTTGCCGCTGCCGGCGATCACCCGCAGCTTGCCGCCGAGGCCGAGGCCAGCCTTCTTGGCGGTGTCCGCGTCCAGCACGACCTGGTCGGCGCCCTGCGGGGTGTGCCCCGAGGTGATCTCCACCGAATTGCGCGGCGTCTCCGTCCAGTTGCCCGTCAGGGTGGGCGCGCCGCTGGTCGGGCCGATCGCCTTGTTGGTGGCCGGGTCGACCAGGACGGCGTCCTGGGTGAACACCTGCCCGACCGCGGTCCGCACCCCCGGGGTAGCGGCGATCCGCTGCACGGTGTCGACCGGGAGGGTCGCCACCTTGCCGCCGGGGGCGTCGTCGTCGCCGTCGATCCCGGCCTTGGCGGGCTGGACGGAGATGTCGGAGGCGGTCGAGGCGAAGAGCCGGTCGAAGGTGCTGGTGGCGGTGTTGGAGAACACCAGCGTGCCGGACACGAACGCGACCGAGAGGACGATCGCGAGCAGCGAGAGCACCATCCGCCCCTTGTGGGCGAGGAAGGTTCTCAGTGAGGTCTTGAGCAGCATGTCCCGGTCCCCGCTCAGCTCGTGCGCTTGCCGTCGAAACGGCGCATGCGTTCGAGGACGGAGTCGGCGGTGGGGGCGTGCATCTCGTCGACGATGACGCCGTCCGCGAGGAAGAGCACGCGGTCCGCGTAGCCGGCGGCCACCGGGTCGTGGGTGACCATGACGATGGTCTGGCCCAGTTCGTCCACCGAGCGCCGCAGGAAGGTCAGCACCTCGGCGCCGGCCCGGGAGTCGAGGTTCCCGGTGGGCTCGTCGCCGAAGATGATCTCGGGGCGGGCGGCCAGGGCCCGGGCGACCGCGACGCGCTGCTGCTGGCCGCCGGAGAGCTGCGCCGGGCGGTGCTTGAGGCGGCCGGCCAGGCCGACGGTCTCGACGACCTGGTCCAGCCAGGCGGTGTCCGGCTTGCGGCCGGCGATGTCCATCGGGAGCGTGATGTTCTCCAGCGCGTTCAGCGTGGGGAGGAGGTTGAACGCCTGGAAGATGAAGCCGATCTTGTCCCGGCGCAACCTGGTGAGCTGCTTGTCCTTCAGGCCGGTGATCTCGGTGTCACCGATCCAGATCCGGCCGTCGGTGACGGTGTCCAGGCCGGCCAGGCAGTGCATCAGGGTCGACTTGCCGGAGCCCGAGGGGCCCATGATCGCGGTGAAGCGGCCGCGCTGGATGTCGACGTCCACCGCGTTCAGTGCGGTGACCCTGGTCTCGGCCGTGCCGTAGGCCTTGGTCACCTGACGGGCCGAGGCGGCGACGGCGGCGGCACCGCCGGGAAGCTGGGGGTTGTACACGGCTGCTGCTGCCGTCGTCACTGGATTCTCCTCAGAAGTGGGCCCACCCGTTGACTCCAGCCTCGTCGCTCCCACCTGCCCGCGAAATGGTGCAGGAGAGAGTTCTTGACCGGTAGTCAGCCCCACCCACCCGGTGTGTCCAGGACCCTCCGGTTCACCGGAACCTCGGTCCTGATCCGCACGAGCGGGGATGTGATCCACGTTAGGAGCGGCGAGCGAACCGCTCGTCATCCGCCGGTATGAAGCGGCCCAACCGTAGTTGTACGGGGCGCGGCGCCCCTCCCCCTAGGGGTCGCCGCCACCCTTCTCGGGGTCGGCCCGTACGGGACCGTGCCGCAGGCCCCGTCAGCCGGCGAAGGCCGGAGTGGCGAGCCGCTCCAGCGCCGTCGCGAAGGCCTCCACCACGGGCGTGAGCAGCACGTCCGTCTCGCGCTCGATCACGGTCGCGCCGTCCTCCCGGACGGTGATGTGACGGTCGAGCACGAACCAGCCCTGGGTGATGTGGCCGGCGCCCATCGAGCTGAGCACCGGACGCAGCGCGTAGTCGACGGCCAGCACGTGCGCGGTGGAGCCGCCGGTGGCCAGCGGCAGGACGGCCTTGCCGGTCAGCGCGTACTGCGGCAGCACGTCGAGCAGGGTCTTCAGCAGACCCGAGTAGGCCGCCTTGTAGACCGGCGTGCCGATCACCACGCCGTCCGCCCGGGCGAAGAGCTCCAGCGCGGCGACTATCTCGGGATGGGAGAAGTCCGCCGAGAGCAGGGCGTGCGCGGGCAGACTGCGCACCTCGAACGGGACGACCCGGTGACCTCGGGCTTCGAGCTGCGCGTCGACGTGGCGCAGCAGGCGGGTGGTGCGGGAGGTCGCGGACGGCGAGCCGGAAACGGACAGGACGGTGGCCATGGGTTCACCTCGGGGCAGGAAGCGGGGACGGCGCTACGACAGCGGAGAGCACGCCACGCGGGCGGCGGGAAACGCTGGAGAGGGGTGTGCGGGGAGGAGAGGGTTCGACGGGCGCGCGTCAGCCACGACAGAGCGAACAGGACACACGCTGAAGGTCGACGTGCCGCCGACGCGTGAGGGTCCATCGCTGATCCATGGCAGTCATGCAAACACGCGCTGTTCGAACCGGTCAAGGATCGTTCCGGCTGGTGAACACAGGGTGAGACGGATGGTGAGACGGGCGGCGGGCGGACGGGGGCGGCGGCGGCAGCCGGCGCGGCGCCGTCCGCCACCCTCCGTGGGGCGGCCGTGAGCCCGCCGTGAGCCCGCCCGCGCATCGCGCGGGAACGTGCGGCGGAACGATCCGGCGCGTGCATCAAAACTGCTACAAGGGCCCCGGTGGGGGCCCCGGGGGGAGTCACCGCACCCGGCGTCGGGCATTCTCTCCCACATGAACACGTGGCAGGAGGGCCGCCCGGGCGGCGGTGGCAACGGCGGCGGCGCGTACGGACGCGGCGGTGGCAACGCGGCCGAGCCGCCGCTGCCGGCTGGGCTGAACCCCCGCGGCCCGGGGGCCCCGGCGCCGCGACAGCCGCAGGAGTACGGCCAGGCGCAGCCGCCGGCCCAGGCACCCGGCTACGGGTCCGCGCAGGGCTACGGGCAGCCCCAGGCGTACGGGCAGCTGGGCGGCCGTCCCGGCGTGCCCGCGCAGGGCCAGGGGGCGCCCGGCGGCCCCGGCGCGCCCGGCGAGCCGATAACCCCGGGCGGTACCCAGCCGCCCGCCGCCCGGCCCTCGCGCTGGCCGCGGCGCCGGATCGTCAAGTGGTCGGTGTTCGGCGTCCTGATCGCCGTCATGGTCACCGCCGTCTCGACCTGGTTCTGGGCCGACTCCAAGCTGAACCACGAGAACGTGCTCGCCGACTACCCCGGCCGCCCCGCCGCCGGGAAGGGCACCAACTGGCTGATCGTCGGCTCCGACAGCCGCAACGGGCTCTCCGACTCCCAGGAGGAGGACCTGCACACCGGCCACGCCGGCGGCAAGCGCAGCGACTCGATGATGATCCTGCACATCGGGGACGGCGGGAACACCCTGATGAGCATCCCGCGCGACTCCTGGGTGCCGATCCCCGAGCACACCGGCGACAACGGGAAGCCGGTCAAGGCGACCACCTCGAAGATCAATTCGGCCTTCGCGTCGGGCGGCGGCAAGCTGCTCGCGCAGACCGTCGAGCTCAACACCGGCCTGCGCATCGACCACTACGCCGAGATCGGCTTCGCCGGCTTCGTGGGCATCGTGGACTCGGTCGGCGGTGTCGACATGTGCATCGACCAGGACGTCAAGGACAAGGACTCCGGCCTCGACCTGAAGGCCGGCTGCCAGAGCCTGACCGGCACCCAGGCCCTCGCCTTCGTGCGCCAGCGCCACCAGATGGCCGACCAGGACCTCGGCCGGATGCGCAACCAGCAGAAGTTCCTCGGCGCGCTGGCCAAGCAGGCCGCCTCCCCCGCCACCGTGCTGAACCCGTTCACCTTCTACCCGCTGGTGGACTCCGGCCTCGGCACCCTGATCGTCGACGACGACGCCGGCCTGACCGACCTCGGCTCGCTCTTCCTCGCCATGAAGGACGTCAACGGCGGCGACGGCAAGAGCATCACCGTCCCGATCGCCAACCCGGACTTCCGGACCAACACCGGCGAGTCGGCGGTCAAGTGGGACAGCGCCAAGGCCAAGCAGGTCTTCGACGCCTTCAAGAACGACACCGCCGTACCGGACGTGAAGTGACACCGCCGGCCTCCGCGAGGCGCTGCGACGGGCCGGCCACCATGAGTGGACGTCTCTCGTCACCGCGCTGATCCGCCGCCGCCGTCACCGCCTGGGGCTGCGGGAGGACGCCTGGCGGCCGGCCACCGCCCGGCCGGGCCGCACCGCCTAGGTATCCTCCGGCCGCGGTCGGGCGGCGGGCGCCGGGGGCACCGGCAGGCGGTCGAGGGTGATGCCGAAGTGCTCGCGGTAGGCGGCCAGGGCGCCGGCCTCGTCGAGGTCCTCCTCGGTGCGCGCGCCGTCCGGGCCGGTACGGATCAGCCGGACGCCGCCGAGGGTGATCCGGCCGCCGTCCCGGGTGAGCCGCGAGCAGGTCGACGAGCGGGTGAAGTGGGAGTCCGGCGAGGTGGTCTGCCACCAGCAGGTCGGCACGAAGTCGGCCAGCCGGTGGGGGCGCAGGCCGAGCCGGTACTCCGGCCGGCCGTCCAGCAGCACGTCGAGCTCGTCGTCGGCGTGCGGGACCAGGATGAACTCACCGCCCGGTTCGCGCTGCGGGCCGCGCTCGTCCAGGCGCAGCGGGAAGTGGCTGAACCGGCCGAAGCCGACGTCGGCCAGCCAGGGCTCGGCCAGGTCGACCCGCAGGGCGAGGTGGTCGAACGGCGGGCCGGGCCGGTCCCCGTCGAAGGCCCGGGCGCCGAGCAGGTCCACCCGGTAGCCGAGCGCCCGCAGCAGCTCGGCGAACAGGCCGTTGAGTTCGTAGCAGAAGCCGCCGCGGCGCCGGGTGACGAGCTTGGCGAACAGCGCGCCGGGGTCGAGGACGACGGGCTCCCCGAGCCCGATGGCCAGGTTCTCGAAGGGCACGGTGCCCAGGTGCGCGCGGTGCAGCTCGGCGAGGGCGGCGGGCGAGGGCCGGCCGGGGCGCGGCAGGCCGATCCGCGCCAGGTAGGCGTCCACCTGGGTGTCGGTGAGGCCGTCGACGGCCGGGGGGTGATCCACGGTGTCCATTCCAGCGGGCCGGCGGGGAGCCGGGCCATCGGTCGTTGGACGTAGGGCTCAGGTCGCGCGGCCGGTCGTACCGGGCCGGGACGTGCGAGGAGCAGGAAGTCGGCCCGGCCGACTTCCTGCTCCTGGGCTCGTCAGGGGGTCGGACCTCAGGCCACGATGCCCGAGTCGGCGATGGTGATCTTCGCCGAGGTACGGCCGCTCTGCGAACCGTAGGACTCGATCTTCGTCACGAGGTCGAGGTTCTCGACGACCTCGCCGAAGACGACGTGCTTGCCGTCCAGCCAGTCGGTCACGATGGTGGTGATGAAGAACTGCGAGCCGTTGGTGTTGCGGCCCGCGTTCGCCATCGAGAGCTGGCCCGGCTTGGTGTGCTTGAGGGTGAAGTTCTCGTCCGCGAACTTCTCGCCGTAGATGCTCTTGCCGCCGGTGCCGTCACCGCGGGTGAAGTCACCGCCCTGCAGCATGAAGCCCGGGATGACGCGGTGGAACGAGGAGCCCTTGAAGCCGAAGCCGTGCTCGCCCGTGGCCAGCTCGCGGAAGTTCTTGGCGGTCTTCGGGACGATGTCGTCGAAGAGCTTGAAGACGATGCGCCCGGCCGGCTCGTCGTTGATGGTGATGTCGAAGTAAACGTTGGAACCCATGCAGGGATCATGGCATGCCGCCCCCGGGGACGCGCGACGGCCCCGTAAATCGTCCGGTCGCCGGGCGTGCCGCGGCTCCGGACCGGCCTCGACAGGGGCCGGCGGCGGGTGGCAGGGCGACCGGGGTGGTCCCGGTGGCGGTGGCGGTCCCCGGCGGCCCGCTCGCGCGGGGAGTCCGGCCAGGTCCCGGGCCCGCACCCCGCCGGGCGGTCCCCTAGCATCGCCCTCAGGTCAACCGACAAGGGGGGAACGGGACATGAGCGTGACGACGGAGACGGGGCGGATCGGCGTCTATCTGGCGCACCCGCGACCGGGCAGCTTCAACCACGCGCTGTTCGACGCCGTGGTGGACGAACTGCGCGGACGCGGCCACGAGGTGCTCGCGCACGATCTCTGCGCGGAGGGGTTCGAACCCGCGCTGGCCGCCGGGGAGACCGGGACGGTCGACGCCGCGGCGGAGCCGGCCGATCCGCGACTGGCCCTGCACCGGGCGGAGGTGGCCACCCTGGACGCGCTCGTCCTGATCCACCCCAACTGGTGGGGCATGCCGCCGGCCGTCCTGACCGGGTGGGTGCAGCGGGTGCTCGTGCCCGGCGTGGCGTACAAGCTCGGCACGGCGGACGGCGAGCCGGCCGGGCTGCTCCGCGCCGGGCGGGCCCTGGTGCTGAACACCTCCGACACCCCGGAGGAGCGCGAGCGGGCCGAGTTCGGCGATCCGCTGGAGCGGATCTGGGCCGCCTGCGTGCTGCCCTACGTCGGCGTGACGGACGTGCGGCGGACCGTCTTCCGCACGGTGACGGACTCGGCCGACGCCGTCCGCGCGCAGTGGCTGCGCCAGGCGCGGCAGGAGGCGGCGGCGCTGATCGGCTGAGTCGGGTCGGAGCCCGGCCACGGGCCGGAGTGGACGGCGGTGGTCGCCGCGACCGACCGGGCCGCCGTACCGGGGTGGCGGCGCGGCCGTCCGTGCTAGAACCGGCGGCGGCAGCGGGCGCGCACGCGCCCGGCGCCACCGTGCGATCCCATGTCACCGACCGCTTCCCCGGGAGACCCATGTCCGCCGCACGCACCGCACGCACCGGCCGCACCGGCCCGATCCGCCTGCTCCTGGCCGCCTTCGCGGCCCTGGCGCTCCTGCTCACCGGGGCCGCCACCGCGACCACCGCCGCCGCGGCCACCACCGGACTCGACGGGGCCTGGGCGTGCGACGTCCCGGCCGGGTACGTCTACGACCAGGTGGCCATGAACCGGACGTGCAGCTCCGGCAGCTGGAACGCACCGCAGTTCCACCTGCGGACGCCCGTCGACGGACTGACCGCCTGCAAGAGCTCTCCCGGGTTCGTCTACGACGCCATCACCTGGGGCAGCGCCTGCAGCCAGCAGCCCGGCGTAACCTCCAACGCGTACCACCTGCGGACGCCGGTGGACGGCCTCACCGCCTGTATGGGCACCCCGGCGTTCACGTACGACCGGATCACCTACACGAGCGCGTGCAGCCTCCAGCCCGGCGTCCAGGCCACCACCTTCCACCTCCGCAAGCCGGTCAACGGCCTCTGGGCGTGCACCGTCCCGTCCGGTTTCACGTACAGCCAGAGCACCCAGAACACCGACTGCAGCTACACCCAGGGCGTCCCGTCCACCAAGTACCTGCTGCTGGGCTGAGGCCCCGCGCACCGCCGGAGCAGGAAGTCGGCCGGGCCGACTTCCTGCTCCGCACTCCTAACGGGGACGCCTCGGACGGCCCGATCTCCGGCCCCCGCCCCCGGCTCGGCGGGCACCGGCGGGCCTGACTTCCGCCCGCCGGCCTCAGGCGCCCGAGGGTTCGGCGCCGGAGAGGTCGAGCTCCGCCACCTCCTGGTCGCCGCTGAGCTCGCCGGTGGGGCGGAACCCGAGGCGCCGGTAGAACGCGGCCGGGCCGTGGTCGCCGGGCACGTAGGTGACCGTCACCCGGTCGCCGCCGCGGCGGCGGATCTCGGCGCAGACCTGCTCGACCGCGAAGCGGCCGTAGCCCCGGCCCTGCTCGTCGGCGGCGATGTTGAGGCGCCAGAGGCCGGAGCGGAGCCGGTCTCCGGGCCGGTCGGGCTGGAAGGCGATGTCGAAGAACGCCATCACGAACCCGACCGCGCGGTCGCCGTCGAAGAGCACCCGGGGCCAGGCGGTGTCGCCGTGCGCGTACGCCTCGGCCAGGGACTTGGCGACCGGCGAGACCAGCTGCTCCTGGTCCGGGCGCACCTTCAGTTCGAGCGCGGCGTCGATGGTGGCGGGGGTGACCTTCTCCAGTCGGAGGGTCGACGATGACGTAGACATGGCGGCCACCCTAGGTCGGGCCCGGCGAACCGTCTCCCGGGTTTCGCCGGGCCCGCCCCCGGACTGCCCGGAGCCGGGCCCCCGGGGCCCCCGCCGGACCTCACGGCGCCGGGGTGAAGACCAGCGTCGCGTTGTGGCCCCCGAACCCGAAGGAGTTGGTGAGCGCGGCGGTCAGCGCGCCCCGGCGCGGGGCACCGGTGACCACGTCCAGCTTCACGGCCGGGTCGACGGTGTCGAGGTTCCGGGTGGCCGGGACCACGCCGTCGCGCAGGGCGAGGACGGCGGCGAGGGCGCCGATCGCACCGGCCGCGCCGAACAGGTGGCCGGTCATCGACTTGGTCGCCGTGACGACCGGGTGGAGCCCGATCGCCTCGGCCACCGATTCGGCCTCGACCAGATCGCCCAGCGGGGTCGAAGTGGCGTGGGCGTGCACGTGCGCGATGTCGACCGGCGCCAGGCCCGCCTCGGCCACCGCCCGGCGCATCGCCCGGACCTGGCCCTCGGCCGCGGCCGCGGTGATGTGGAACGCGTCCGAGGTGACCGCCGCGCCGGCGAGCGTGGCGTGCGCCCGGGCCGAGCGGGCCGCGGCGAACCCGGCCCGCTCCAGGACGACCACCACCGACCCCTCACCGATCACGAAGCCGTCCCGGCCCGCGTCGAACGGCCGGGAGGCCAGTTCGGGCTCGTCGTTGCGGGTGGAGTGGGCCTTGGCCTGGGCGAACCCGGCCAGCGTGAGCGGGCAGACGCAGGCCTCGGCGCCACCCGCGACCACCACGTCCGCCCGGCCGAGCCGGATGAGGTCCAGGCCCATCGCGATCGCCTCGGCGCCGGACGCGCAGGCGCTCACCGGTGTGTGCGCGCCGGCCCGCGCGCCCAGGTCGATGCTGACCCAGGCCGCCGGGCCGTTCGCCATCAGCATCGGCACCGTGTGCGGGGAGACCTTGCGGACCCCGGAGGCCTCCAGCACGTCGTCCTGCCCGAGCATGGTGAGCGCGCCGCCGGTACCGGTGCCGATCACCACGGCCAGCCGCTCCGGATCCACCTCGGGCGTGCCCGCGTCGGCCCAGGCCTGCCGGGCGGCGATCAGCGCCACCTGCTCGCAGCGGTCCATCCGCCGGGCCTGCACCCGGTCCAGCACCTCGGACGGCTCGACCGCCAGCCGCCCGGCTATCCGCACCGGCAGCCCGGCCGCCCACTCGTCCTCGATCGCCCGGATGCCCGACCGCCCGGCCAGCATCCCGGCCCAGGTCGAGGCGACGTCCCCGCCGAGCGGCGTCGTCGCGCCGAGCCCGGTGACCACCACGCGGTCGTCGTCAGCACTCATCGACCGAACCCCCTGCTTGTTGTGGAGATTGTGAGAGAGCCACAACTCCCCGCACCGGTGAGCACGGGGAGTCGCGGACTCATCTGCCACTGTGCCAGGGCATTGATGGTCATTCAGATGTGCAACGCAACCGATTCGACCACGAGCTCTTTGTAGGGTTTATCCATGATCTCAGGTCATGAGCGCAGGGGTCACCAGCTCAGGGGTCACCAGCTCGGGGCGCACGAACTCGGAGGCCATGTGCCCAGGTCGCCGGCTCCGGTCACGGCAGGTTGCGGGCCATGACGATCCGCTGGACCTGGTTGGTGCCCTCGTAGATCTGCGTGATCTTCGCGTCCCGCATCATCCGCTCCACCGGGTAGTCCCGCGTGTACCCGTACCCACCCAGCAACTGCACCGCGTCCGTCGTGATCTCCATCGCCGCGTCCGACGCGAAACACTTCGCCGACGCCCCGAAGAACGTCAGATCCGCGTCCCCCCGCTGCGACTTCGCCGCCGCCGCGTACGTCAACTGCCGCGCCGCCTCCAGCTTCATCGCCATGTCCGCCAACATGAACTGCACACCCTGGAAATCACCGATCGGCTTCCCGAACTGCCGACGCTCCCGCACATACCCCTTCGCGTAGTCCAACGCCCCCTGCGCGATCCCCACCGCCTGCGCCGCGATCGTCACCCGCGTGTGGTCCAGCGTCCGCATCGCCGTCGCGAACCCCGACCCCTCCGCACCGATCATCCGATCCGCCGGAATCCGCACATCGTCGAAGTACACCTCACGCGTCGGCGACCCCTTGATCCCCAACTTCCGCTCCGGCGCCCCGAACGACACCCCCTCATCACCCTTCTCCACCACGAACGCCGAGATCCCCTTCGACCGAAGCTCCGGATCCGTCACCGCCATCACCGTGTAGAACTCCGACACCCCCGCGTTCGTGATCCAGCGCTTCACCCCGTTCAGCACCCAGAAATCACCGTCCCGCACCGCACGCGTACGCATCCCCGCCGCGTCCGAACCCGCCTCCGGCTCCGACAGGCAGTACGAGAACATCCCCTCACCCCGCGCCAGCGCCCCCAGGTACTTCGCCTTCAACTCCTCCGACCCCGCCAACTGCACCGGCAACGACCCCAGCTTGTTCACCGCCGGGATCAACGACGACGAGGCACACACCCGCGCCACCTCCTCGATCACGATCACCGTCGCCAGCGCGTCCGCCCCCGCACCACCGAACTCCTCCGGCACGTGCACCGCGTGCAGGTCGTTGCCCCGCAACGCGTCCAACGCCTCCCGCGGGAACCGACCCTCCTCGTCCACCTCCGCCGCGAACGGAGCGATCTTCGCCTCGGCCAGCGAACGCACCGCCTCACGCAGCATCTCGTGCTCCTCGGAGATCCGGAAGAGATCGAAGTCCGCCGACCCTGCGCTGCCCGCCATGATGCCTGCCTCGCCGCTCAGTTGTTAGTTACCGTTAAGTAGATCCTAGGGCTCCGACCTGCGGCTGCCTAGGTTCAGTCGACGTCGGACCCGAGGGTGTCGCCGGCCCGGTGCTCCTGGAAGTACTCCGGCATCCGGTCGTTGCGCATCGCCTCCCAGAGCTGCGCCGCCGGACGCTCGTCCAGCAGCACGACGCTCTGGCCGTCGCGGGTGTCGAAGCCGCCGAACGGCGCGTTCATGAAGCGGACGTCGTCGGCGCGCAGCGAGCGCAGGCCCCAGGCGAGCTGGAAGAGGTCGGTGTTGGAGAGCCGGTCGTCCACGCTGACCACCTCGCCGACCGACTGCAGCAGGCCGCCGAGGCGGGACGGACTGGCCAGCGTGCCGGAGTCCATGACCCGGAGCATCAGCGCGCGCAGGAAGTTCTGCTGGCGCTTGGTGCGGTCGAGGTCCCCGCCGGGCAGACCGTAGCGCTCACGGACGTACAGCAGCGCCTGGGCGCCGTCCATGTGATGGGTCCCGGCCTCCCAGGCGCGGGCCTCGCCGGCCGCCTCGATGGTGCGCGGAATGGTGATGTCCACGCCGCCGACGGCGTCGGTGAGGGCGCGGAAGCCGTTCCAGTCGACCACGGCGAGGTGGTCGATCCGGATGCCGGTGAGGTTCTGCACGGTCTCGGTCATCAGGGCCGGGCCGCCCCAGGAGTACGCGGCGTTCAGCTTGGCCTTGCCGTGCCCGGGGACGTCCACCCAGGTGTCGCGGGCCAGCGAGACCAGCGAGGCGCTGCGGCCGTCCTCGGACAGGTGCAGCAGCATCATGGTGTCGCTGCGGGCCGCGCCCTCCTGCCAGACCGGGGCCGTCGCCCGGCTGCCGGTGGTCGGCACGTCGGAGCGGGCGTCCAGGCCGACCAGCAGCAGGTTGAGGCCGCTCGCCGGGACGGGCCTCGGCTGGGCGGACTCCGGCGCCGTCGGGAAGGCGTCCGGGATCCGGGTGACCGAGGAGGCGTAGTGCTCGGCCGCCCAGAAGAGCGCGCCGCCCGTACCGAGGACCACCACCAGCAGCGCGGAGAGCGTCCAGAGCAGGACGCGGCGGGTGCGACGGCGGCGGGCCGGCGGCTCGGGGCCCCGGTCCGGCCCGGCGGCCTCCGCGCCGCCGGCGCGCGGCCCGAAGAGGCTGAGCCCCTCCGCCGGCCCGGCGGACCCGTCGGGACGCGGCGGTTCTTCGGTGTGGGGCGCCTCGGCGGCGTGGGGCGGTTCTTCGGCGTGGGGCGGTTCTTCGGCGTGGGGCGGGCGCGGCGGTTCTTCGGCGTGGGGCGCCTCGGCGGCGTGGGGCGGTTCTTCGGCGTGGGATGTGTCCGGTGTGTCCGTGCTCTCGGGCTTCGGATCCATGCGCGCATTGTGCCGCCGGTCACAGCGCCCGTGTGGGGGTTCCGCCGGATCGCGCCCGGCGCACACCCGGCGCCCGGCGGCAGCACCCGGGTGCCCGGAACATCGGCGCAGGCGGGACGGCCTGGGCCGGGTCCGGACGGGCGGATAGCATCGGTGCTCGCACGTCCTGCCCGTCCCACGGCAGGCAAGGTCGAGATTCCGCAAAGGGGAACCCGTGACCCTCCGCATCTCCGTGATCGGCACCGGCTATCTCGGTGCCACCCACGCCGCCGCCATGGCGGAGTTCGGCTTCGAGGTGCTGGGTCTGGACATCGACCCCGAGAAGATCGCCACGCTGACCGCCGGCCGGGTGCCGATGTACGAGCCGGGCCTGTCCGAGCTGCTGCTCAAGCACGTGGCGGGCCACGAGGGTTCGACCGGCCGGCTGCGCTTCACCACCTCCGCCCAGGAGGCCGCGGAGTTCGGCGACGTGCACTTCGTCTGCGTCAACACCCCGCAGCGCAAGGGCGAGTTCGCCGCCGACATGTCCTACGTGGACGCCGCGATCGACGAGCTGGCCCCGCACCTGACCCGGCCGGTGCTGGTGGTCGGCAAGTCCACCGTGCCGGTCGGCTCCGCGAACCGGCTGGCCGAGCGGCTGGCCGCGCTGGCGCCGGTCGGCGAGGACGCCGAGCTCGCCTGGAACCCGGAGTTCCTGCGCGAGGGCTTCGCCGTCCAGGACACCCTGCGGCCGGACCGGATCGTGGTCGGCGCCCGCAGCGAGCGCGCCGAGCGGCTGCTGCGCGAGGTGTACGCCGAGCCGATCGCGGCCGGCGTGCCGTTCGTGGTCACCGACTTCGCCACCGCCGAGCTGGTCAAGGCCGCCGCCAACTCCTTCCTGGCCACCAAGATCTCGTTCATCAACGCGATGGCCGAGGTCTGCGAGGCGGCCGGAGCCGACGTCACCCTGCTCTCCACCGCGCTCGGCCACGACGACCGGATCGGCCGCAAGTTCCTCAACGCGGGCCTGGGCTTCGGCGGCGGCTGCCTGCCCAAGGACATCCGCGCGTTCATGGCCCGGGCCGGGGAGCTGGGCGCCGACCAGGCGCTGGCCTTCCTGCGCGAGGTCGACTCGATCAACATGCGGCGCCGCTCCCGGATGGTCGAGCTGGCCCGCGAGCAGTGCGGCGGCGGCTTCCTCGGCCGCCGGGTCGCCGTCCTCGGCGCCGCCTTCAAGCCCAACTCCGACGACATCCGGGACTCCCCCGCGCTCAACGTCGCCGCCCAGATCCAGCTCCAGGGCGCGCAGGTCACGGTGTACGACCCGAAGGCGATGGACAACGCCCGCAAGATGTTCCCGGGCCTCGCCTACGCGCAGTCCCCGCTGGAGGCCGCCGAGGGCGCGCACGTGGTCCTGCACCTCACCGAGTGGCAGGAGTTCCGCGACCTCGACCCGGCCGAGCTGGGCACGGTGGTCGCCGAGCGCCGCCTGCTGGACGGCCGCAACGCCCTGGACGCCGACGCCTGGCGCGCCGCCGGCTGGACGTACCGGGCGCTGGGCCGCCCGAGCTGACGCGGCACGCGCCGGGGCCCGCCGGTCGTTCCGACGACCGGCGGGCCTCGTGCCTGCTAACCGAACCGCCCGCCGAGCCCGAGCCGGGGGATCTCGATGGCGGGGCACTTGTCCATCACCATCGCGAGACCGGCCGCGCGGGCCCGCTCGTAGGCGGCCTCGTCCACCACGTCGAGCTGGAACCAGACGCCCTTGGCACCGATGGCCACGGCTTCGTCGGCCACCGCGCCGGCGAGGTCGGACCGGACGAAGGCGTCGACCACGTCGACCTCGAACGGGATGTCCGCCAGCGAGGCGTACCCCTGCTCCCCGTGAACGGTCTCGGCCTTCGGGTGCACGGGCACGATCCGCTTCCCGAAGCGCTGCAGCACCTCGGCGACGCCGTACGCGGCGCGCCGGCGGTTGGACGACAGGCCGACCACGGCCCAGGTGTCGCCCAGCTCGGTAAGGATCTTGCGGACCGTCTCCGGGTCGCCGTACATGCCCTGCCTCCTCGCAGCCGCGGACTCAACCACTGGCAGCACCCCGGTCCGCCCGGCCATTCCCGGGCGGACCGGGCCGGGAACGGCCGGCCGCGCTGGTGCTCAGCCGGCGAGGCCGTCGAGCTGCGCGAGGGTGGCGATGGACGGGCGGCGGGTGGTCCGCAGCTCACGCGCGACGGCCTCGGCGTCACGCAGCACACGTACCGCGTTGTGCCAGGTGAGCTTCCCGAGGTCGGTCGGCGACCAGCCCCGGCCGAGCAGTTCGGCGATCAGGTTGGGGTAGCCGGCCACGTCGTCCAGCCCGGCCGGGAGGAACGCCGTGCCGTCGAAGTCGCCGCCGATGCCGATGTGGTCGATGCCCGCCACCTCGCGCATGTGGTCGAGGTGGTCGGCGACGGTGGCCGGGGTGGCGACCGGGCGGGGGGTGGCCTGCTCGAAGGCCCGCTGGCAGGCCATCCCGGCCGGCGTGGTGTCGAGGTGGTCGAAGCCGTGGGCGCGCATGTTCTCGTCCGCGGCGGCGGTCCACTCGATGGCGGCGGGCAGGATGAACTTCGGGACGAAGGTGGCCATCGCCACGCCGCCGTTGGCCGCCAGCCGGCCGAGCACGTCGTCCGGGACGTTGCGCGGGTGGTCGCAGACGGCGCGCGCCGAGGAGTGCGAGAAGAGCACCGGCGCCTCGCTGACCCGCAGCGCGTCGCGCATGGTGTCGGCGGAGACGTGCGAGAGGTCGACCAGTATGCCGAGCCGGTTCATCTCCCGGACGACCTCCTCGCCGAACCGGGTCAGGCCCCCAGCCGCCGGCTTGTCGGTCGCGGAGTCGGCCCACGGGGTGTTGTCGTTGTGGGTGAGCGTCAGGTACCGGACGCCGAGCTCGTACAGGGCGCGCAGGGTGGCCAGCGAGGAGTCGATGGAGTGGCCGCCCTCGGCGCCCATCAGGGAGGCGATCCGGCCGTCGGCGCGGGCGGCCTCCATGTCCTCGGCGGTGAACGCGAGACGGAGCCGGTCGGGGAAGCGGGCGGCCAGGGCCCGGACGAAGTCGATCTGCTCCAGGGTGGCGCTGACGGCGTGGTCGCCGGCCAGCCGCGAGGGGACGTAGACGGACCAGAACTGCGCGCCGACCCCGCCCGCGGCGAGGCGGGCGAGGTCGGTGTGCAGCCGTGAACTCTGGTCGGCGGCCAGGTCGAGCGTGTCGAGGTCGTAGCCGACCTGCTCGCGCATCGCCCAGGGGAGGTCGTTGTGGCCGTCCACCACGGGGGTGTCGCGGAGGAGGGCGCGGGCACGGTCCAGCAGGGCGGCCGGGTCGGGCTGCTCAGCGGAGTCCAACAGCTCAGAGGTCATACGAGCTGTTGTATCCGATATGACTACTTTCCAAAGCCGAAGGAGGCGGAACCCGCCACCTTGGCCCGCAGCTTCTTCCCCTTCTCGGTGGCCTGGCTGTTCAGCTCGGCCTGGAAGTCGGTCATCTTCTCGGTCAGCTCCGGGTCGAACGCGGCCAGCATCCGCACCGCCAGCAGGCCCGCGTTGCGCGCACCCGCCACCGAGACGGTGGCCACCGGCACCCCGGCCGGCATCTGGACGATCGACAGCAGGCTGTCCATGCCGTCCAGGTAGCGCAGCGGCACCGGGACGCCGATGACCGGCAGCGGGGTGACCGAGGCGAGCATGCCCGGCAGGTGGGCGGCGCCGCCGGCGCCCGCGATGATCGCCTTCAGGCCGCGCCGGTGGGCCTCCTCGCCGTACGCGACCATCTCGCGCGGCATCCGGTGCGCGGAGACGACGTCCACCTCGTAGGGGATCTCGAACTCGTCGAGGGCCTGGGCCGCGGCCTCCATGACCGGCCAGTCGGAGTCCGAGCCCATCACGATGCCGACCAGGGGGCCGTGGGAAGAGGAGGTCATTCGGTGATCGTTCCTCGCAGGTAGGCGGCCGCGTGACGGGCGCGCTCGCGGACGTCGTCGAGGTCGTCCCCGAAGACGTTGACGTGACCGACCTTGCGGCCGGGCTTCACGTCCTTCCCGTACATGTGGATCCGCAGGCCGGGGTCACGGGCCATGCAGTGCAGGAAGGCGTGGTACATGTCCGGGTAGTCGCCGCCGAGCACGTTGACCATGACGGTCCACTTGGCGCGCGGCCGGGGGTCGCCGAGCGGCAGGTCGAGCACGGCCCGCAGGTGGTTCTCGAACTGGGAGGTGACGGCGCCGTCCTGGGACCAGTGCCCGGAGTTGTGCGGGCGCATGGCCAGCTCGTTGACCAGGATCCGGCCGTCCCGGGTCTGGAACAGCTCGACCGCCAGGTGGCCGGTGATGTCCAGCTCGCCGGCGATCCGCAGGGCCAGCTGCTGGGCCTCGTCGGACAGCGCCGGGTCGAGGTCCGGCGCCGGGGCGGTCACCTCGGCGCAGACGCCGTTCTCCTGGACGCTCTCCACCACCGGGTAGGCGACGGCCTGGCCGCTGGGCGAGCGGACCACGTTGGCGGCCAGCTCGCGGACGAAGTCCACCTTCTCCTCGGCCAGCACGGGGACGCCGGCCAGGAACGGCGCGTGCGCCTGCTCCTCGTCGTCGACGACCCAGACGCCCTTGCCGTCGTAGCCGCCGCGGACGGTCTTGAGGACGACCGGGTAGCCGGCGCCCTCCTCGGCGAAGGCCGTCACGTCGGCCGGGCCGGAGACGATCCGGTGCCGGGGGCAGGGCACCCCGATGGAGTCGAGCCTGGCCCGCATCACGCCCTTGTCCTGGGCGTTGACCAGCGCCTCCGGGCCGGGCCGGACGGCCACGCCGTCGGCTTGCAGGGCCCGCAGGTGCTCGGTCGGCACGTGCTCGTGGTCGAAGGTGATCACATCGCAGCCGGCCGCGAAGCGGCGCAGCGTGTCGAGGTCGCGGTAGTCGCCGAGGACGGTCTCGGAGACCACCTGCGCGGCGGAGTCCTGGGGCGTGTCGGCGAGGAGTTTGAACCGGACCCCGAGCGGGATGCCCGCCTGGTGTGCCATCCGGGCCAGCTGCCCGCCGCCGATCATGCCCACTACTGGAAAATTCGCATTGCCCGGGGAAGTCACCCCGCCAGGATATCCGGGCCGGTCGGGGGCCATGGAACCGCCATGGAACCGTACGGCCGGCGGGCACCGTCCCAGGGAGCGAGGAGCCCTGGGGGCTGAGCCGATCGGCGGAACCGGGTAGCCTGGACCGCTAGGTCCTGGTACGCGTGGTCCGATCATGTGCGTGCACGCAGGGCTCAAGGGGCCAGCCGCGCATCCGCTCCGGGCCCCCTCGTCCGCAGCACATGGAGGCAGCCCGGTATGGCGACGACCGCAGCGTCGAACCCCCCGCTGACGCAGAGACTGCGCGGTCTGTCGGGCGAGGTGGTGAAGTTCGGCATCGTCGGCCTGAGCGGTGTGGTGGTCAACTTCGCCGTCTTCTGGATCTGCATCAACGGGTTCCACCTGGCCTCGCTGCGGTCCAACATCGCCGCCACCCTGGTGGCCATCGCGACCAACTACCTCGGCTACCGCTACTGGCTGTACCGGGACCGCGACGCCGCCTCGCGCAAGCGCGAGATCACGCTGTTCCTGCTGTTCAGCGGCGCCGGGATGCTGATCGAGACCGGGGTGCTGGGCTTCTCGGTCTACGTGCTCGGCCTGGACTCGCACTTCGAGCAGCTGGCCGCCAAGGTGGCCGGCCTCGCGGTGGCCACGGTGTTCCGCTTCGTCTCCTACCGGACGTGGGTCTTCACGGCCGTCCCGGAGACCGGCGCCGAGCCCGCCCCGGCGGCCGAGGTCGTCGCGCAGGCCGAGCTGGTGCTCGCCGCCGAGGAGATCCGGTACGCCAAGGCCGAATAGGCCCACCCCCTTGCCCCGCCCGCTCGGGCGGGAGGACAGTGGTGACCGAGGGCGAGCACGGCCGGCGAACGATCGAGGCCCGGGGGATCCCAGGAGGCTCGCCATGGCGTTCGTCCAGATCATCGACTGCAAGACCGACAAGGTGGACGACCTCAACCGGCTGATGGACAGCTGGGCCGAACAGACCGAGGGCCGGCGGACGGTCGGACACGCGATGGTCGGCGCCGACCGCGCGGACCCGCGGCACCTGGTGGAGATCGTCGAGTTCGCCTCCTACGAGGACGCGATGAAGAACTCCGCGCTGCCGGAGACCGACCGGATCTTCCGGGAGATGGTCGCGCTCTGCGACGAGCCGCCGACCTTCACGGACCTGGACGTGGTCCGCGACACCCGGTTCTGAGAGCACCGCAGGGGCCGGACCGGGAGCGCCGCGCGAAGGACCTGCCGCTCAGGCCTCGCGCTGGCTGCGGCCCAGGAAGATGGCGAACACCGGCGGCTTCAGCGAGAGCAGTTCGAGCCGGCCGCCGTCCGCCTCCGCGAGGTCGCGGGCCACCGCCAGGCCGATCCCCGTCGAGTTGCGCCCGCTGACCGCCCGTTCGAAGACCCGGTTGCCCAGCTCCGGCGGCACCCCGGCGCCCTGGTCCTGCACCTCGACCACCACCGACGTCCCCGACGGCCGCACCCGCAGGGTGATCAGCCCGGCGCCGTGCATCAGCGAGTTCTCGATCAGGGTGGCCAGCACCTGGGCCACCGTGCCGGGGGTGCCGACGGCGGTGACCCCGTGCAGGCCCTCCACCTGGAGCACCCGGCCGGTGCCGCGCAGCGACGGGCCCCACTCCTCCACCTGCTGCTTGACCACGTCGTCCAGGTCGAAGGCGACGGCGGTGGGGCTGCGCGGGTCCCGCTGGGTGGTGAGCAGCCGCTGGACGACGTCGGTGAGCCGCTCGACCTGCTGGAGGGCGATGGTCGCCTCCTCCTTGACGGTCTCCGGATCCTCGGCGACCGCGGTGATCTCCTCCAGCCGCATGGAGAGCGCGGTGAGCGGGGTGCGCAGCTGGTGCGAGGCGTCGGCGGCGAGCCGCCGTTCGGCGGTGAGCATCCGGGCGATCCGCTCGGCGCTGACGTCCAGCACCTCGGCGACCCGGTCCAGCTCGGGCACCCCGTAGCGGCGGTCGCGCGGGCGCGGGTCGCCGGAGCCGAGCCGCTCGGCCGTCTCGGCGAGGTCGGTGAGCGGCCGGGCCAGCCGCTTGGCCTGCCAGACGGCCAGGGCGACGGCCGCCTGGACGGCGAGCAGCGCCACCACGCCGAGCAGCAGCAGCATGTTGGCGATCTCGTGGTCGACGCCGGCCCGGGACTGCTCGACGGTGACGGTCTCACCGCTGGCGCCCTGCTCGACGGACTTCAGCAGATGGGTCCCGGCCGGCCGCTCGCCGCTGGAGACGACGGACTTGCCGGGGATGTCCACCTCGACGTACTGGCCGTCGGTGACCTGGTTGGCGAACTTGTCGCCGGTGACCGGCTCGCCCGCGGAGAGCCGGTTCTCCACCAGGGCGAGCACCCGGACGGCGGCCGCGTCCACCCGGTCCTGCGCCGAGTTCACGATGGTGCGCTTCTCGACCAGGGCGAGCGGGACGCAGAACACCGCGACCACCACCAGGACGACGCCCAGCAGCGAGTTGATCATCCGGCGCTTCACGCGGCCGCTCCCCGTGGTGGTTCGTTCCCCTTACGGGGGCTACTTCTTCTTGAGGGGCTAGTTCTTCTCGAAGCGGAAGCCCACTCCGCGCACGGTGGCGATGTAGCGGGGGTTGGCCGCGTCGTCGCCGAGCTTCTTGCGCAGCCATGAGATGTGCATGTCCAGCGTCTTGGTGGAGGTCCACCAGGTGGTGTCCCAGACCTGGCGCATGATCTCCTCCCGGGTGACCACCCGCCCGGCGTCCCGGACCAGCACCCGCAGCAGCTCGAACTCCTTGGCGGAGAGCGTCAGCTCCTCCTCGCCGAGCCAGGCGCGGTGGGACTCGATGTCGATCTTCACCCCGTGCGCACCGGTGGTGAGCTGGTCCACGTTGCCGCGCCGGAGCAGGGCCCGGACGCGGGCGAGCAGCTCGGCGAGGCGGAAGGGCTTGGTGACGTAGTCGTCGGCACCGGCGTCCAGGCCGACCACGGTGTCCACCTCGTCCGCACGGGCGGTGAGGACGAGGACGGGGCAGCTCTTGCCGTCGGCCCGCAGGCGGCGGCAGACCTCCAGGCCGTCCATCTCGGGAAGACCGAGGTCGAGGACGACGAGGTCGACCTCCTCGGTGAGCCCGGCGGCCAGTGCGGCCGGACCGTCCTCGCGGACGAGCACCTCATAGCCCTCGCGTCGCAGGGCCCGGGCGAGCGGTTCGGAGATCGCCGGATCGTCCTCGGCGAGCAGCACACAGGTCATGTGGTGATGGTAGTCCGCCGGGGATAGGGGGCCTGCGCTGTGAGGTAGTTCACAGAGCGTGATCGTTATACGGAGCGCGATCACCGCTCAACGGACATGCCCCAGCCGCCCGTTCGGCGAAGATTCCACGGCTGGGTCTTGCATCCGAAGGAACATGTCCAGCCCTACCATGGATCTATCGATCAGATTGATCGCAGACTTTGCCATCGCCATACCTAATTGGCGTGTTTTGTCAGCTGATAACGCCAAATCTGGCCACGTACAGTGGTTTGGTCCACGTCCGCCGTACCCCCCTAGGCGGACGCTGTCAGCAAGGAACCACTACACATGGCGTCTACGACCCTGGAGTCCGGCATTCAGTCGGCCTCTCCCAGCGGCAAGACCTTCCTCGGGCACCCCCGTGGACTCGCCACTCTCTTCATGAGTGAGATGTGGGAGCGCTTCAGCTACTACGGCATGCGCGCCCTGCTGGTCCTTTACATGACCGCCTCCATCACGGAGGGCGGTCTCGGCATGAAGATGGCCGTGGCCAGCGCGGTCTACAGCGTGTACACGGCCATGGTCTACCTGCTGGCCCTGCCGGGCGGCTGGATCGCCGACCGATTCCTCGGTGCCCGCAAGACCGTCGCGGTGGGCGGCTCGATCATCATGATCGGCCACTTCCTGCTGGCCGTTCCGGCGAGCGTGTCGTTCTTCGTCGGCCTGGCGTTCATCGCGCTCGGCTCCGGCCTGCTGAAGGCCAACATCTCGACGATGGTCGGCCACCTGTACGACGGTCCGAACGACCCTCGCCGTGACGGTGGCTTCACCATCTTCTACATGGGCATCAACCTCGGTGCCTTCGCGGCGCCGCTGGTGATCGGCACCATCGGCCAGAGCGTCAACTGGCACCTCGGTTTCGCCCTCGCCGGTGTCGGCATGGCGATCGGCCTGATCCAGTTCATGCTGGGCAGCCGCCACCTGAGCGCCAAGAGCGACGTGGTGACCTCGCCGATCTCGGCAGCCGAGAAGCGCGTGATCTTCAGGAAGGCCGGCTTCTGGCTGGCGCTGGCCACCGTGTTCTACGCGGTCGTCGCGCTGACCGGCCACTTCACGATCAACTGGGCGATCTGGCCGCTCTCCATCGCCGGCATCGCGCTTCCCGTGTTCGTCTTCGCCAAGGTGAAGCGCGACAAGGACCTCGACGCGGGCGAGCAGTCCAAGATGAGCGGTTACATCTGGTTCTTCGTGGCCGCCGCCGTGTTCTGGATGATCTACGACCAGTCGGGCTCGACTCTGAGCATCTTCGCGGACGAGAACACCTCGTCCACGCTGTTCGGCTTCGACTTCCCGTCGACCTGGTTCCAGTCGCTGAACCCGCTGTACATCATGGCGCTGGCCCCGGTCTTCGCCTGGCTCTGGGTGGCCCTCTCCCACAAGGCCAAGAACCCCAGCACCACCATGAAGTTCGCGTTCGGTCTGCTGATGATCGGCGCCTCCTTCCTCGTCATGATGCTGGCCATGGCGGCTGCCGCGGGCGGCACCAAGGTCACCCCGCTCTGGCTGGCCATGGTGTACCTGATCCAGACGGTCGGTGAGCTGACGCTCTCCCCAGTGGGCCTGTCCGTCACCACCAAGCTGGCCCCGGCGAAGTACGCCAGCCAGATGATGGGCGTCTGGTTCCTCGCTGTCACCGCCGGTGACTGCGTCGCGGCCATCTTCCAGCTCGTCCTCGGCGACAGCGTGGTCGGCAGCACCTGGTACTTCGCGGTCCAGGGTGCGATGGCGATCGTCGCGGGCATCGGTCTGGCGATGTACCGCAAGAAGGTCGTGAAGCTGATGGGCAACGTCCACTGACTCACCCCGAAGCACCGCCGGGCACGCCCGGCGCGAGGGGCCGGTACGGATCGGAAGATCCGTACCGGCCCCCTTTTCGGGCGCGTGACCGCCCCGAGGCGTGTCAGGGTGTCGGGCATGTCGAGTGAATCGCTGCCCCGTCAGCTCGCCCGTACCCGTCGGTTCTCCCTCGGGGTGCCCGCCCATCCGGTCGTCTGCGACGGCGGGCGGACGGTGCTGTTCCTGCGCAGCCGGGCCGGGGACGACCCGGTCGGCTGTCTCTGGGCGCTGGACGCCGACAGCGGCGAGGAGCGGCTGCTGGCCGATCCGGCCGGGCTGGGCGGCGAGGGCCGGGACGTCCCCGAGGCGGAGCGGATCCGCCGCGAGCGCTCCCGCGTGCACGCCACCGGAATCACCGCCTTCGCCGCCGACCGGGCCGGCCGGGCGGTCGTCTTCGCCCTGGGCGGGGAGCTCTGGGTGGCGGACCCCGCCGGGGGCGGCGTCCGCCGGATACCGACCGCCACCGGCGTCTACGACCCGCGCCCGGACCCGACCGGCCGCCGGATCGCCTACGTGGGTGACGGGGCGCTGCGCGTCATCGGGGTGGACGGCACCGGGGACCGCGCGCTGGCCGAGCCCGAGCACGCCGAGGTCGCGTACGGCGTCCCCGACCACGTCGCCGCCGAGTCCATGCACCGCACCCGGGCGTACTGGTGGTCGCCGGACGGCACCCGGCTGCTGGCCGCCCGGGTGGACAACGGCCCGCTCGCCCGCCTCCACCTCGCCGACCCGGCCGATCCGGCGCGGCCGCCGCGCGTCCTGCGCTACCCGCTGGCCGGCACCGCCAACGCCGACGTCTCGCTCTGGCTGCTGGACCTCGACGGCGGCCGTACCGAGGCCCGCTGGGACAGGCCCGGGTTCGAGTACCTGGCCGCCGCCGGCTGGGACGCCCACGGCCCCTTCGCCGCCGTGCAGAGCCGGGACCAGCGCACCGTCCGCACCCTCGCCGTGGATCCGGCCGACGGCGCCACCCGGACGCTCGCCGAGCAGCGGGACGAGCACTGGGTCGAACTCGTCCCCGGCCTGCCCGTCCGCACCGCCGCCGGGGTCCTGGTCGACGCCGCGGACCTCGGCGACACCCGCCGGCTCACAGTGGGCGGCGAGCCCGTCACCCCGCCCGGTCTCCAACTGCGCTCGGTGCTCGGGACCGACGGCGAGCAGGTCCTCTTCACCGCCTCCACCGAGCCGACCGAAACCCACCTGTGGTCGTACGACCCGGCCGAGGGCGCCGTACGGCTCAGCTCCGCGCCCGGCGCGCACACCGGCGTACGGAGCGACGGCACCCTCGTCCACACCGCGCGGACGCCCGGTGCGCCCGGCGGGCACACCATCGTCCACCGGAACGGGCGCCCCGCCGTCGACCTGCGCTCGCACGCGCAGCGCCCCGTCCTCACCGCCCGGCCCGAGCTGCTCCGGCTGGGCCCGCGCGAGCTTCGCGCCACGCTCTTCCGGCCCACCGGCCACCGCCCCGGCGACGGCCCGCTGCCCGTCCTGCTCGACCCCTACGGCGGGCCCGCGCTGCAGAAGGCCACCGCGGCCGGCGGCTGGCCCGACCTGGTCTCGCAGTGGTTCGCCGACCAGGGCTTCGCCGTCCTGGTGGTGGACGGACGCGGCACTCCCGGCCGGGGCCCGCACTGGGAGAAGGCCGTGTTCGCGGACATCGCCACGCCGGTCCTGGACGACCAGGTCGAGGCCCTGCGGGAGGCCGCACTGGCCCACCCCGGGCTGCTGGACCTCGACCGGGTCGCCGTCCGGGGCTGGTCCTTCGGCGGCTTCCTGGCCGCCCTGGCCGTGCTGCGCCGCCCGGACGTCTTCCACGCCGCGGTGGCCGGGGCCGCGCCCACCGACCACCGGCTGTACGACACCCACTGGAAGGAGCGCTTCCTCGGCCACCCGGACGAGCACCCGGAGCGCTACGACGCCTGCTCGCTGATCCCCGACGCCGCCGGCCTGCGCCGGCCGCTGCTGCTGGTGCACGGCCTGGCCGACGACAACGTGCTGCCCGCGCACACGCTGCGGCTCTCCGCCGCCCTGCTCGCCGCCGGCCGCCCGCACGAGCTGCTGCCGCTCAGCGGGGCCACCCACTCCCCCAGCGACGAGACGGTGGCGGAGAACCTGCTGCTGCACCAGCTGGACTTCCTGCGCCGCGGCCTCGCCGCGCGGGGCCGGTAACGACCTGGGGGGCGACGGCGGTCGCCGTCGCCCCCCAGCCCCCGGAGCCGTGAAGGTCAGACCTCGCGGACCCCGGCCCGCCAGACCGCCGCCGTCAGCGGGACGCCCGGCCGGTACGCGAGGTGGACGTGCGAGGGCGCCTCCAGCAGCTGGAGGTCGGCCCGGGCGCCGACCGTCACCACGCCGACGTCGGTGCGCCGCAGCGCCCGGGCGCCGCCCGCGGTGGCGGCCCAGACCGCCTCGTCCGGCGTCATCCCCATCTCCCGGACCGCGACCGCGATGCAGAACGCCATCGAACTGGTGAAGCTGGAGCCCGGGTTGCAGTCGGTGGAGAGCGCGACGACGGCGCCCGCGGCGAGCAGCCGGCGCGCGTCCGGGTAGGCGGCGCGGGTGGAGAACTCCGCGCCCGGCAGCAGCGTCGCCACCGTGTCCGAGCCGGCCAGCGCGGCCACGTCCTCGTCGGTGAGGTGGGTGCAGTGGTCGGCCGAGGCCGCCCCCAGCTCGACGGCGAGCTGGACGCCCGGGCCGTAGGAGAGCTGGTTGGCGTGCACCCGGGGGGTGAGACCGCGCTCGATCCCGGCGGTCAGGATCGCCCGGGCCTGGTCCCCGTCGAAGGCGCCGTTCTCGCAGAAGACGTCCACCCAGCGGGCGTAGGGCGCGCAGGCGTCCAGCATGTCGCCGGTGACCAGGTCCACGTAGCCCGCCGGGTCGTCGGCGTACTCGGGGGCGACCACGTGGGCGCCCAGGTAGGTGGTCTCGGAGGTGTACGAGGAGGCGATCCGCAGCGCCCGGGCCTCGTCGACGACGGTCAGCCCGTAGCCGGACTTGCACTCGATCGCGGTCGTCCCCTGCCGCAGCGCCTCGCGCACGAACCGGGCCAGGTTGGCGTCGAGTTCGGCGTCGCTCGCGGCCCGGGTGGCGGCCACCGTCGTCCGGATCCCGCCCGCGGTGTACGACTGGCCGGACATCCGGGCGTTGAACTCCGCGGTGCGGTCCCCGGCGAACACCAGGTGGGCGTGCGAGTCGACGAAGCCGGGCAGCAGCGCCCGCCCGGCCGCGTCGAACCGCTCGTCCGCGGCGGGCGCCTCGGCCGCCGGCCCGACCCAGGCGACCGTGCCGCCGTCCACCACCACGGCCGCGTCGGTGAGCAGGCCGAGCGGCCCGGTCCCGTACGCGGGGTCGTTGGTGACCAGGCTGCCGATCCCGGTGATCAGGGTGCTCGGCATGCCCTGGCTCTGCGGGCTGCTCGGGGTGCTCACATCAGGCCTTTCGGGGCTGGACCCGGGGCGGGCGGGGTCGGCCCCCGCCCGCCCCCGGGAGGTACGGGGACTCAGCAGCTCAGCGCGGCGATCGAGGACCGCAGCGCGCCCGGGACGTCGGGCACCAGCTGGTGGGCGCCGTCCCGGACGATCTGCCGTCCGCCGACCACCACGTGCCGCACGTCGGCGGCCGAGGCGGCGAACACCGCGATCTCGGCGCCGAGCCGGCTCGGCGGCCCGGCGGTGCGCACCGAGTCCAGGGCGATCACGGTGAAGTCGGCCAGGGCGCCGGCCTCGATCCGCCCGGCCTCCGGCCAGCCGAGCGAGGCGTGTCCGTCCTCGGTGCCCGCCCGCAGCAGCGAGTTGGCCGTCCAGTGGCCCCGGGTCCTGGTCCGCAGTCGCTCGTCCAGCTCCAGCGCGCGGGCCTCCTCGAACGGGTCGATGACGGCGTGGCTGTCACTGCCCAGGGTGATCGGGCAGCCCGCCGAGGCGAGCCGGCGGGCCGGACCGATGCCGTCGGCGAGGTCCCGCTCGGTGGTGGGGCACATGCAGATGGCGGTCGAGGAGTCGCTGAGGAGCTTGATGTCCTCGTCTGTGAGGTGGGTGGCGTGCACCGCCGAGGTGCGCGGGCCGAGCGCGCCGTGGTCGGCGAGCAGCCTGGTCGGGGTGACGCCGTGCGCGGTGAGGCAGGCGTCGTTCTCGGCGGTCTGCTCGGAGAGGTGGACGTGCAGCGGGGCCCGGCGGCCGTCCGTCCACCGCGCGACGGTGCCGAGCTGCTCCGCCGGTACCGCCCGCACCGAGTGGATCGCGGCGCCGATCCGGGCGTGCTCGCGCGGCTTGAGCGCCTCCACCCGCTCGGCCCAGGCGTCGGCGTCGCCGTCGCTGAACCGGAGCTGCGGCCTGGTCGGCTCGGCGCCGAAGCCGGCCGACAGGTAGCAGGTGTCCAGCAGGGTGATCCGGATCCCGGCCCGGGCGGCGGCCTCGATCAGCGCCTCGCCCATCGCGTTCGGATCGTCGTAGCGGCTCCCGCCGGGCGCGTGGTGCAGGTAGTGGAACTCCCCCACCGCGGTGATCCCGGCCAGCGCCATCTCGGCGTAGACGGCGGTGGCGAGCTCCAGGTAGCTGTCCGGGTCGAGCGCCCCGGCGAACCGGTACATGGTGTCGCGCCAGGTCCAGAAGGTGCCGGAGCCGACCTGCACGTGGCCGCGCAGCGCCCGGTGGAAGGCGTGCGAGTGCGCGTTGGCCTGGCCGGGCAGCAGCAGCCCGGCCAGCCGGACGGCGCCGGGCGGACAGGGCCCGCTGTCCGGCGTCACCGCGGTGATCCGGCCGCCGGGGCCGGTGGCGATCAGCACGTCCTGCTCGACCACCGGCCCGTTGGCGTGCGGCAGCCAGGCGTGCTCCGCCCAGTAAGTCGTCATGTGCGCGCCTCCGGCACGGCCTACTGACACGCCAGGTCCTCCAGTACGTCGGCGAGGGCGGTCACGCCGGCCAGGCAGTCGGCCGTCTCCGCGTGCTCGGCCGGGGAGTGCGAGACCCCGCTCGGGTTACGTACGAACAGCATGGCGGTCGGGATCGCCGATGCCAGGATTCCGGCGTCGTGTCCCGCGCCGGTGGGCAGGATGGGCACGCCGTCGGGGGCGCCCGCCGCGTTGAGCCGCCGGGCGAGCCGGTCGCGCAGCGGGCCGTCGAACTCCACCACCGGCGTGTAGGACTCGCGGGTCAGTTCGACCCGGACGCCGTCGCGGTCGCCGCGCTCGTACGCCGCCCGCTCGATCTCCTCGACCAGGGCGGTGAGCGTCTGCTCGTCGGCGGCCCGGGAGTCCAGCCAGCCGCGCACCAGGGAGGCGATCGCGTTGGTGCCGTTGGGCTCGACCGCGACCTTGCCGAAGGTGGCCAGCGCCCCTGCCGTCCGCGCCTTCTTCCGCGCCGCGAGCACGGTGTTGGCGTAGGTGAGCATCGGGTCGCGGCGGTCCTCGATCCGGGTGGTGCCGGCGTGGTTCGCCTCCCCGTGGAAGTCGAACCGCCAGCGGCCGTGCGGCCAGATCGCGCCGGCCACGCCGACCGGCTGGTCCTCGGCGAGGTAGCGGCCCTGCTCGACGTGGAGTTCGACGAAGGCGCCGATCCGGGCCAGCCGGTCGCCGTCCGCGCCGATCCCGGCCGGGTCGTAGCCGGCCTTCTCCATCGCGTCGGGCAGCCGGACGCCGTCGGCGTCGCGCAGCTCGTACGCCTGGTCGCGGCCGAGCACGCCCGCGCTCAGCCGGGAGCCGATGCAGGCCACGCCGAACCGGGCGCCCTCCTCGTCACCGAAGTTGACGATGGCCAGCGGCCGGTCGAACTCGGCTCCCCGCCCGCGGAGTTCGTCCAGCGCGGCGAAGGAGGAGACCACCCCGAGCGGGCCGTCGAAGGCGCCGCCGTCGGGGACGGAGTCCAGGTGCGAGCCGGTGACGATCGCGCCCTCGCCCGCCGGGTCGCCCAGCCAGGCCCACTGGTTGCCGTTGCGGTCCAGCTCGTAGGTCAGCCCGCGGCCGCGGGCCTGCTCCTCGAACCAGGACCGGCACTCGGCGTCGGCGGAGTTCCAGGCGAAGCGGCGGTAGCCGCCGGAGGAGGCGGAGCGGCCCACCGGGAGCAGCTCCGCCCACATCTCTTCGAAGGTCACAGCTCACCCGTCGAGCCGTGCTCGTTCATCGGGACGCGGACGCCGCGCTCGGCGGCGACCTCGTCGGCCCGGTCGTAGCCGGCGTCGACGTGGCGGATCACGCCCATGCCCGGGTCGTTGGTGAGCACCCGGCGGATCTTCTCGCCGGCCAGCGCGGTGCCGTCGGCCACCGTGACCTGGCCCGCGTGGATCGAGCGGCCGATGCCGACGCCGCCGCCGTGGTGGATGGAGACCCAGGACGCGCCGGAGGCGACGTTGACCATGGCGTTGAGCAGCGGCCAGTCGGCGATCGCGTCGGAGCCGTCCAGCATCGCCTCGGTCTCCCGGTACGGGGAGGCGACCGAGCCGCAGTCCAGGTGGTCGCGGCCGATCACGATCGGCGCGGACAGCTCGCCGGAGGCGACCATGTCGTTGAACCGCTCGCCGGCCTTGTCGCGCTCGCCGTAGCCGAGCCAGCAGATCCGCGCCGGCAGGCCCTGGAAGTGCACCTTCTCCTGGGCCATCTTGATCCAGCGGTGCAGCGACTCGTTCTCCGGGAAGAGGTCGAGCACGGCCTTGTCGGTCTTGGCGATGTCCTGCGGGTCGCCGGAGAGCGCCGCCCAGCGGAACGGGCCCTTGCCCTCGCAGAACAGCGGCCGGATGTAGGCCGGGACGAAGCCCGGGAAGGCGAACGCGCGGTCGTAGCCGGCCAGCTGGGCCTCACCGCGGATCGAGTTGCCGTAGTCGAACACCTCGGCGCCGGCGTCCATGAAGCCGACCATCGCCTCGACGTGCCGGGCCATCGACTCGCGCGAGCGCTGGGTGAACTCGGCGGGCTTCTCTGCCGCGTAGGTCGCCATGTCGTCGAAGGCGACGCCGACCGGCAGGTAGCTCAGCGGGTCGTGGGCGCTGGTCTGGTCGGTGACGATGTCGATCGGCGCGTCCATCGAGAGCAGCTGCGGGAACACCTCGGCGGCGTTGCCCAGCAGGCCGATGGAGAGCGGCTCGCGGCGGTCGCGGGCGGCGGTGGCCAGCTCCAGCGCGTGCGCGAGGTTCTTGGCCTCGACGTCCAGGTAGCGGTGCTCGATCCGGCGGGAGATCCGGGACGGGTCGCAGTCGACGCAGATCGCCACGCCGCCGTTCATCGTCACGGCCAGCGGCTGGGCGCCGCCCATGCCGCCGAGGCCGGCGGTGAGGGTGATCGTCCCCGCCAGGGTGCCGTCGAACCGCTTGTTGGCGACGGCGGCGAAGGTCTCGTAGGTGCCCTGGAGGATGCCCTGGGTGCCGATGTAGATCCACGATCCGGCGGTCATCTGGCCGTACATGGTGAGGCCGAGGCTCTCCAGCCGCCGGAACTCCTCCCAGTTCGCCCAGTCGCCGACCAGGTTGGAGTTGGCGATCAGCACGCGCGGCGCCCACTCGTGCGTCTGCATGACGCCGACCGGCCGCCCGGACTGGACCAGCATGGTCTCGTCCTGCTTCAGCGTCTCCAGCGTGCGCACCATGGCGTCGAACGAGCGCCAGTCCCGCGCCGCCTTGCCGGTGCCGCCGTAGACGACGAGCTTCGACGGGTGCTCGGCCACCTCGGGGTCGAGGTTGTTCATCAGCATCCGCAGGGCAGCCTCCTGCTGCCACCCCTGCGCCGTCAGCCCCGTACCGCGCGCCGCCCGCACCTCGCGCGGCCCGCTCGCCTGCTGCTGCACCATGTCCCGGCTCCCTACGGATGAATTCATTCAAGCTCGACTTGGCTGAATATATCCAATCATTCAGTCTCCGGCCAGACCTGAGCGCATCCGATCAGCCGGCATCGCGACAACCCCGCCGCGCTACCCCGAGTCGGGCGAACACCAGCCACTCGGCCCAGGCGCCGCCGGGTGGAGGGCACGGCGATGCGCCCCGCCGTACACCCCGGACAGCCCCGCGGCGGCCGCGCGACGGCCGCCGCGGAGTCCGGGCGAGGCACGGGCCTGCGCGCGCGGGATCGTCGCGGGAGCCGCCCGGCCCTGCGCGGCGGGCGCGCGAGGCGGACGGCCGACCCGACCCGGCGTCAGGCCGCCGCGTCGCCGTCCCAGTCGATGCCGATCTCGGCGAGCCAGCGGCGGTCGTCGGCGTCGGGGTCCGCGGGCGCGGCCGGGGCGGCCGGGCGCGGCGGGCGGGGGATCTCCTGGACGGGGCCGAGGCCGTACTTGTCGGCGGCCGCCGCGGCGCGGCCGTCGGGCTCGATGACGCCGACGTGGACGGCGCTCTCGTCACCGGCGTCGAGGACGACGAGTTCGGGTTCGGGCAGCCGCCGCAGGGTGACGCGGCGTCCGCAGGCCGGGCAGGACCATTCGTCGGCGCCCGAGGCGAGTCGGCCGACGAACTTCATCTCGTGGATCACGCGCATCACAGGCTCCCCCTGCCGGTCGGCCCTGCTCCGGGGCCTGTTGACAGGATTCCCGCCCCAAGTACGGTCCTACTCCAAAAACAGCCCACGAGCCGTCGCGGACTGCTCGATCGACTCCAACCGGGCCTCGGCGCCGGGGAGTTCGTCGCACATGGTCTGGAGCAGCACCCGGCCGAGCATCATCGGCGCGCACGCGGTGTCGAAGACCAGGCCGGTGCCGACGGCGGCCGGCAGCATCAGGTCGGAGAGCTTGGCGACCGGCGCGAAGGCACTGTCGGCGACCGTCAGCACCGTCAGACCGCAGTCCCGGGCCACCGTCAGGGCGTCCATCAGCTCGCGCGGGTAGCGCGGCAGGGCGAAGCAGAGCAGCGCGGAGGCGCCGGCGGCGGCAGCCTGTTCCAGGCGGTCGGCGAGCATGCTGCCGCCCTCGTCGAGCAGCCGGATGTCCGGGTGCACCTTGGCCGCGAAGTAGGCGAAGCCGCGGGCCTGCGCGGAGGCGGCCCGCAGGCCGAGGACGGGCAGCGGGCGGGAGGCGGCGAGCAGCCGGGCCGCGCGGATGATCGGCTCGGGGTCGGCGAGCAGCTCGGCGAGCAGCCGCAGGTGCTCGATCTCGGCGAGGACGGCCTGCTGGTGCTCGTTGCGCACCACGTCGTCCGGGGTCTCCGGGGCGGCGCTCGGCTCCCCCGCGCCCAGCTCGCGCAGCTGCTTGCGCAGCGCGGGGTAGCCGTCGTAGCCGAGAGCCACCGCGAAGCGGGTGACCGAGGGCTGGCTGACGCCGGCCAGTTCGGCGACCTCGACGCTGGAGAGGAACGGCGCCTCGGTGGCGTGCCGGACGAGCGAGTGGGCGATCCGGCGCTGGGTGGGGGTGAGCCGGTGGCCCTCGAAGAGCTGGAGGAGTCGGGCGGAGGGGCCTACCGTGCCGGTGTCGTCGGTGGCGGTCATCAGCGGTACCTCCGGGTGCGAGCTGTTCGGACGACGACTGTGCAGCAGCGGACTGCCGCTGGCAAAGACGTCTCGTACGCCGGGACGCCCGATGAGACCCCCCGGCGGTGCGGATCACCCCTCCGGGTGACCCTGATTTCCCCCTGATCCGCCCCGATCCCGGCGCGAACCGATGGACTGGAGCCCCGGCGCTGCACCAGGCTGAGCGCCATGGACACACGCCAGGACGAACTGCGACGCGACCTCGACGCGGCTCTGCAGACCCGCAAGGAGCTGGGCGAGGAGTACGAGTCGGAGATCGTCGACTCGTTCCTCGCCCGGCTGGACGCCCGCCTCGACGCCCGGGTGGAGCGCCGGGTGGCGGAGCGGCTCGACGGCTACGGCCCGGCGGAGCACCTGCGCCGGCGCTCCTTCGGCCGTTCCGGCTCGAAGCTGCCGCTGATCTCGCTGGTCCTCGGCATCCCGCTGACCGGCATCGCGACCAGCGGCTCGAACGGCTTCATGGGCCTGCTGGTCTGCTGGGCCGGCATCGTCGGCGTCAACTACGCCGCCATCGCCGCCGACCGGCGCGAGGAGAAGCGCGCCCGGCCGCCGCGGGGCGAGTGGGACTGACTCCCGCCCGCCCCGGGCGGCGGCGGCCTCGTCAGGCCAGCGGCCCGGTGACCTTCTCGACGGCCCACACCAGCTCGCCGGAGGCGACCAGCGCGGCGGCGGCCTCCAGGTCCGGCGAGAGGAAGCGGTCGCGGCCGGCGCCGCCGACCCCGGCCTCCCGGGCGACGGCCAGCGCGGCGAGGGTCGCCGGCGAGGGCGTGCCGCTGGCGTCGGCCTGCCGGCGGATCTCCAGGGCGCGGGAGGCGGCGGTCAGCTCGACGGCCAGGATCCGGCCGAGGTTCTCGACGGACTGGCGCAGCTTGCGGGCGGCCGACCAGCCCATCGAGACGTGGTCCTCCTGCATCGCGGAGGACGGGATCGAGTCGACCGAGGCCGGCACGGCGAGCCGCTTGTTCTCGCTGACCAGGGCCGCCTGGGTGTACTGGGCGATCATCAGACCGGAGTCCACGCCCGGGTCGTCGGCGAGGAAGGCCGGCAGGCCGTGCGAGCGGGCCTTGTCCAGCAGCCGGTCGGTACGGCGCTCGGAGATCGAGCCGAGGTCGGCGGCCGCGATGGCGAGGAAGTCCAGCACGTAGGCGACCGGGGCGCCGTGGAAGTTGCCGTTGGACTCGACCCGGCCGTCCGGCAGCACCACCGGGTTGTCGACCGAGGCGGCCAGCTCCCGGGAGGCGACCAGGGCGGCATGGGCCACCGTGTCGCGGCCGGCGCCGGCGACCTGGGGGGCGCAGCGGATCGAGTAGGCGTCCTGGACGCGCGGGGCGTCGTCCTGGTGGTGGCCGGTGAGGCCGGAGCCCTTGAGGACGGCCAGCATGTTGGCGGCGCTCAGCGCCTGGCCGGGGTGGGGGCGGATCGGGGCGTGCAGCTCGGGGGCGAGCACCTTGTCGGTGCCGAGCAGCGCCTCCAGGGTCATCGCGGCGGTGATGTCGGCGGTGGTGAACAGGCGCTGGAGGTCGGCGATGGCCATCACCAGCATGCCGAGCATGCCGTCGGTGCCGTTGATGAGGGCCAGGCCCTCCTTCTCCAGCAGCTCGACCGGCTCGATGCCGGCCGCGGCGAGCAGCTCGCCGGAGGGCTTGTCGACGCCGTCCGGGCCGGTCGCCACGCCCTCGCCCATCAGGACCAGCGCACAGTGCGAGAGCGGGGCGAGGTCGCCGGAGCAGCCGAGCGAGCCGAACTCGCGGACCACCGGCGTGATGCCGGCGTTCAGGATGGCGGCCATGGTCTGGGCGACCACCGGGCGTACGCCGGTCCGGCCGGAGGCCAGCGTCTTCATCCGCAGGAACATCAGCGCGCGGACCACCTCGCGCTCCACCGCCGGGCCCATCCCGGCGGCGTGCGAACGCACCAGCGAGCGCTGCAGCTGGGCGCGGAGCTCGGGGCTGATGTGCCGGACGGCGAGCGCGCCGAAGCCGGTGGAGACGCCGTAGACGGGGCGCGGCTCGGCCGCGAGGGCCTCGATCCGGGCCCGCGCGGTCGCCATCTCGGCGAGCGCGTCCGGACCGATCTCTACCCGGGCGTTGCCCCGGGCGACGGCCAGCACGTCCTCGGCGCTGACGTCGGCCTTGCCGACCTGGACGAGGGGCGCATCGGGGGCCACAGCACTGTGCATATCCATATGCATCATCACACCAGCTGAATGAAGATATGACAACCAGTGGATCCCACCTGGCGGACTCCCGCCCGCCGGACGGAGCCGGCCGCGGCCGCCCTCCACGTCCCGCCGGAGGGCGCGCCGGCGCCGACGGCCCGGCCGGGACCTCCACACCACCCTCGCCGACGGCGGGCGCCGGCCGCCTCACGGCATCGCCGATCGGGTGACGGGCGCCCGCCCCACGAGTCGCCCCCACCGGCGCCCGGCCACCGGCCCCACCCCGATTTCCGAAGCGCCACCCCGATACCGCACGCTGGGGTCGACGGACGGCACGGAGGCGGAGGACCGATGACGCGGGCGACGGCACGGCGGCGAGTGGTGCGGCTGCACGGGGACGGCCGCAGCACGCGACCGGACGCCCTCGCGGCGGAGGAGCCGCTGGAGATCCGGGTCGGCGGCGAGCCGCTGACGGTGACCATGCGCACGCCCGGCCAGGACTTCGACCTGGTGGCCGGCTTCCTGGTCGGCGAGGGGCTGGTGCACACGGCCGAGGACCTCGCGGCCCTGCGCTACTGCGCCGGGACGGACGAGGACGGCGCGAACACCTACAACGTGGTGGACGCGGCCCTGCGCGGCGCCCGCGCCCTCCCGCTCTCCGCCCACCGCAACCTGCTCACCACCAGCGCCTGCGGCCTCTGCGGCCGCGACACGGTGGACGCCGTCCGCACCCACGTCCGCCACCCCGTCGGGGACGACCCGCTGACCGTCCCCCCGGCCCTGCTGTACGGGCTGGCGGACCGGCTCCGGGCCACCCAGCGGACCTTCGACTCGACCGGCGGCCTGCACGCGGCCGGGCTGTTCGACGGGACGAGCGGCGCGCTGCTCTGCGCCCGCGAGGACGTCGGCCGGCACAACGCGGTGGACAAGGTGGTCGGCTGGGCCCTGCGCGCGGGCCGGCTGCCGCTGACCGGGCACGTCCTGCTGGTCAGCGGTCGCGCCTCGTTCGAGCTGACCCAGAAGGCCGCGCTGGCGGGCGTCCCCCTGCTGGCCGCCGTCTCCGCGCCGTCCTCCCTCGCGGTGGACCTCGCCGAGGAGCTGGGCCTGACCCTGGTCGGCTTCCTGCGCGGCGAACGCGCCAACGTCTACACCCGCCCGGACCGGATCAGCGGCTGACCGGCCGGCCTCCGCCCGCCCCACCCCGGAGAGCCGACCCGCCCCGGAGCGTGCGGGCTCGGTCCGATCCTTCAGCAAGACGAGACGTATCGTTTCGCCAGCGCCCTAGAATGGGCCCATGACCCGCAGCAGCTCTCCCGATCCCACCCGCCGCAGCGAGCGCTCCCGCCAGGCCGTCCTCACCGCCGCCGCCGAACTGGTGGCCGAGGTGGGCTTCGGCAAGCTGACCATCGAGGCGATCGCCGCCCGGGCCGGCGTCGGCAAGCAGACCATCTACCGCTGGTGGCCCTCCAAGGGCGCGGTGGTCTTCGACGCCTTCCAGGCCGCCAACGAGAACGCCTCCGGCAGTCTGGCGCTGCCCGACACCGGCGACCTCGCCGCCGACCTGCGCGCCGTCCTGCGGCCGACGGCCGACCAGCTCGCCGACCCGGGCTTCGACAACACCGGCCGCGGCCTGGTCTCCGAGCACCTGCGCGACCCGGCCCTGCTGCGGGAGTACCGCGAGCGCCTGCTGGACCCTCTACTGGAGGTCACCCGGGAGCGCCTGCGCACCGCCCGCGAGGCCGGGCAGATCGCCGCCGACGCCGACCTCGACCTCGCCGTCGAACTGCTCTACGGCCCGATGTACTACCGCTGGCTGCACGGCCTCGGCCCGCTCGACCACGCCTACGCGGACCGTCTGGTGGCGGGCGTCCTGCGCGCCCTGCGGCCGTGACCGGTCCGGCGGCCGGCCCGTGGACCCACCGGGTCCACGGGCCCGCGCGGTCTACTGCCGGTTGCGGCGGCGGAGCATCACGACCACCGCGATGATCACGGCGATCACGATCAGCACCACCACGATGCCGATCACCACACCGATGATCTTGCCGAAGAAGCCCTTCTTCTTCTTCTTCGACTTCGACTTGGACTTGTCCTTGGACCCGGCCAGCCGGGTGCCGTCCTGCTGCCCGGCCACGGCCGGGGCCGCCTGGGCCGCCTGGACGGCGCCCCCCGCGGCGGCAGAACCGGCGGCGGAACCGGCGGCGGTGCTGACCGCGGCGGCGCGCGGCGCGGCCTCGGCCGCCGGGGCGGCTGCCAGCGTGGCACCGCCCAGCGCCAGCACCGCGGAGAGGACAAGGCTCGTCAGACGAGCGCGCATGGGTTTCGACCCCCGTTCCGGCCCGGCCCCCGTGGCCCGCCGACGGCGGATACCATCCCACGTCCGGGGCTCGCCGCCCAGCCCCGCGGCAGCCTCCGCACCGGACCGCGACCGGCTCGGAACAGGCCGGTCACCGAACCGGCACAAGCCCCCCAACCGGTCCGTCCACGAACCGGGCCCGCCTCAGCCCGGCGGCGGGGAGGCCGGGCCGGAGAGCGCCACGGCGACCAGGGCCCGCATCGCGCTGGCGACCTGTCCGAGCGGCAGCGTCGCGTCGTCGGCGAACAGTTCCACCAGCCAGCCGCCGGCCGGGTTCTGGCCGCCCGCCGCGACCATCCCCCGGTAGCCGCTGACCACCAGCATGGCCTCCTCGGACGGGTCGTTCCCGGCCGCGCCCGCGCGCAGCGCGAAGGACCCGCCGCGCACCGCCTGCCGGGTCATCGGGTAGTGCCGCAGGTCGAAGACGGCGTCCGGGGCCTCGATCTGGGCCCGCTGGGTCTCCGCCCGCGAGCTGCTCGGTCCGCTGGTCATCCGGTACACGGCGTGCTGGGCGGTGCGCATCAGGTGCGAGCCGGGCGGCACGTAGGAGACCCACCAGCCGACCGCGTCGAGCAGCCGGGAGGCCGTCTCCGCGACCACCGCCAGCTTGCCGATGGTGTCGGCGGGGTGGACCGAGCGGGTGACCCCGCGCTGGTCCAGGGCGGCGAGCACGGCGGTGAGCAGCTGTCCCGGGTCGGCGCTGTGCGCGGCGCCGCGGAACCGCCGCCGGTCGCCGGCGCCCGGCCGGCCCGGGACGCGCCCCCGGCCGTCGGCCCGATGGTGCGGATCGGCGGCGTCGGCCAGCAGCACGGTCGGGTCCGGCGACAGGCCGGGGCCGTGGCTGCGGCCGGCCACCACGGGATGTGCGGCGCGGGCGGCCTTGGCCCGGTACTGCGCGGCGTCGGCGAGCCGGAACAGCCGGTCGGGCGTGGTGACCGGGCCGATCGAGTCCCCGGTGGAGGCGACCCCGCAGGCGACGCCCTCGCCCTCGGCCAGCGCCAGGGCCCGCGCGCACAGCTCCTCGGCGACGGCGACCACCTCGTCCGCCTTCTGGCCCTCCACCAGCAGGCAGAACTCGTCGCCGCCGAGACGGGCGGCGAGGCTGCCGGGCAGCCTGGCGGCGGCCAGCGACAGCTGGTGGGCGAAGCGCTCCAGCAGCCGGTCGCCCATCTCGTGTCCGAGCTGGTCGTTGACCCGCTTCAGGCCGTTGACGTCGCAGACCACCAGCGAGACCACCGTGCCGTCGCGGTTGTGCGCCTCCAGTGCGCTCTCCAGCCGGGCGTCCACCGCCCGCCGGTTGGCCAGCCCGGTCAGCGGGTCGGAGAAGGCGAGCTTGCGCAGGTCGGCGAGGCGTTCGGTCTGCGCGAGCCCGGCCGAGATCTGGGCGGCGAGCAGGGTGGCGTACTCGGCGTCGCCCTCGGTGAACTCCGCCGTCCCGGTGGACCTGGCCAGGTAGAGCTCCCCCCAGGCCTGTCCGTGCAGCACGATCGGGGCGACCACGCAGCAGCCCCGGCCGCGCCGGCGCAGCGCGGCGGCCCGCTCCTGGCAGTAGGCCCCGGCGGTGGGGTGGGCGTGCCCGGCGTGGAGTTCGGTGTTCTCGGCGCTCTGCAGCCAGGCGCGGGGCAGCCGTCCGGTGGTCCAGCGCTCCTCCAGGTAGGTGACGATCTCGGGGAAGTCCGCCACCGGGTAGGACTCGTCCTCCGGCAGCTCCTCCTCGCCCGGCGCCAGCTCCCCGTGGTTGACCAGGACCCGCAGCCGGCCGGACTCCCGGTCCCAGACCGAGACGGCCGCCATGGTGGCGCCGAGGGCCTCGGTGGCGCGGACGGCGGCCGCGCGGACCGCCTCCAGCGGGGTGAGCGCCCCCGCCATGTCCTGGGCGAGCTCCACCACGGACGTCAGCCGCGGGTCGGGGGCGGCCGGCAGCTCCGGGCGGTCGCACACGCAACCGCGGTCCGTCGTGATCGCCTCACTGCCCACCGGCTCGCCCCGTTCCCTGTGCTCGGTCCCGTCCGGCGCGGTGGCTCACCCACCGCGAACCGGACCCGTCCGCCTGCACCAAGACTAGGGCGGTTTCGCTCGGTTATGCCCCGTTTGCCCGCACGGATCCGCCCGGCCGGACCGGTTTCAGCCGTACGGCTTTCGGACGACGGCCACCCGCCCCGCCGGGTGACCGTGCCACCGGCCCGGACTCCGCCGCGCCCTGCCCGGACGTCCGCCTACCCCGTGAGCGGCCGGGTACTCCCCGCGGCCTCCGGGAGCCCGGCGGTCCGGGGCGGCGCCCGCTACTCGCCGCGCGGCCGCCGCGACAGCAGCCACGGCTCGACCAGCCCCAGCCCGCGCACCGGCCGGCGCCACATCGGCTGGAGGCTGAACCGGCGCCCCGCGTCCGGCGCCGGCACCGGGAGCCCGGAGGCGGGCAGTCCGGAGGCGGCCGACAGCGCCTCGGCCAGCCCCGGCCCGTCCGCGTCGGCCGGGGCGACACTGCCGTTCTGCTCCAGCGCGGCCGCGAACTCGCCGTCGATCAGCACCGCGTCCTTCGGGGCGATCGAGGTGAGCCGGCTGGCCAGGTTGACCGTGGTGCCGAAGACGTCGCCCATCCGCGAGGTGACGGTGCCGAAGGCCATGCCGACCCGCAGCGCGGGGATGGTGTCATCCTCGGCCAGCGCCTCGATCAGGCTGAACGCGATCTCGGCGGCCGTCCCCGGATCCTCGGAGACGTACAGGATCTCGTCGCCGAGGGTCTTGATCACCCGGCCGCCCTGGCCGGCGATCAGGTCGGAGCAGGTGTTCTCGAAGGTCTCGACCAGCTCGCCGAGCTCCTCCTCCTCCAGCCGGCGCGAGAGCCGGGTGAAGCCGACCAGGTCGGCGAAGCCGACGGCCAGCCGGCCGCTGGTGATCTCGGTGTCCTCGGCGGCCTGCACCACCCGGCCGGTGACGGCGGCCAGCTGGCGGCGCCAGACGTACACCAGGAACTGCTCCAGCTCCGGCAGCAGCAGCTCGACCAGCGGGTAGGCGACGTCGGCGCGAGTCAGCCCGGGCTCGACGGACTGGGTGAGGTTCTCCAGGAAGGTGTCCATCTGCCAGCCGGCCAGCCGGGCGGTGGTCTGCCCGGTCGAGCGGGCGACCTGGATCGCCATCGGCTCGCTGAGCAGGCCCGACTCCACCAGACCGGCGAGCCGGCGCAGCGCGATCACGTCGCCGTCGGTGAGCGCCCGGGACTGCCCGATGTCCGGGAAGCCCATCGCCCGCCAGAAGCGGGTGGCCAGCTCCATCGGGACGTCGGCGGCCCGCGCGGCCTGGTACGGGGTGTAGCGGCGTGGCGCGTCCAGGATCAGGCGTTCCAGGTCGAGCGCGACCGTCTGGTCGTCGGAGCCCGCCGTACCGCCGTTGCCGCCGTCCTCTGCCACCGGTCCGTCCCCGTGCGGTCGCCGCACTTGCCTCGTGTCCTGCCTGTCCGAACGCGCCCGCAACCCGCCGGGCAGTGGCGCGCCTCACACTGCTGCCAGGTGGAATGTTCGCACGGAATCCCGCGATCCGGGGCATCCGCCCGGGTCAAGGAGAGGTGAAGAGTGCCGCTCAGCGCGGCTCGGGGCGCACGTGGACGACGTCTCCCGCGCCCACCGGACGCCGTGCACCGTCGGGGGTGCGGACCACCAGCCGGCCGTCGCCGTCGATCGCCACCGCCTCGCCGACGAGTTCGCGGTCGCCCGGCAGGTGGACCTTGACCGGACGGCCGAGCGTGGTGCACCGGTCCGCGTAGGCGGCCAGCAGACCGCTGGCGTGCGGGTCGCCGGCCGCGGCCGTCCACTCGGTGTAGAGGACGGCGAACTCGCGCAGCAGCGCGCGGAGCAGGGTGGACCGGTCGGTCACCGCGGCGCCGGCCAGCAGCAGCGAGGCGGCGGTCGGGACGGGCAGCTCGCCCTCGCGCAGCGACACGTTGAGGCCGAGGCCGGCCACCACCGCGCCGCCGCTGAGCTCGGTGAGGATGCCGCCGAGCTTGCGCTCCGCGCCGTCGACGGTGACCTGGAGGTCGTTGGGCCACTTCAGGCCGACCTCGACCTCGGCGACCCGGCTCAGCGTGGCGGCCGCGGCGACGCCGACCAGGATCGGCAACCAGCCGTACCGCTCGACGGGTACCTCGTCCGGGCGAAGCAGGACGGAGAGGAAGAGCCCCGACCGGGGCGGCGCCGTCCACTGCCGCTCCAGCCGCCCGCGCCCGGCGCTCTGCGCCTCGGCGACCAGCACGGCGCCCTGCGGCGCGCCGGCCCCGGCCCGGGCGGCGAGGTCGCTGTTGGTGGAACCGGTCTCGGTGACGACGTCCAGCGCGGTCCAGAACCCGCCCGGCCGGACGAGGTCGCGGCGCAGCGCCTCGGCGTCCAGCGGCGGCCGGTCCAGATCGGTCCAGGGCGACGGCCCGGCGTGGCCGAAGCCGCGCAGTCCACTGCGGCGGGGGGTGTCGGAGTCGGTCATGACCACGAGACTAGGGGTTTCGCCCCGCCCGCCGCGCGGTGGCCGTAGGCCGCCATATCGTCCCGCAGAACGGGCGTTGACACACTGTGTCGCTGGCCATAACCGGAAAGCCCCGGTGCTGGCTACGCTACTCGACGGTAGTTCGTTGCGCCGCCCTGCCCTCATGCGCGTGTCCCCGCCCAGACGCGCGTACCACCGAACAGGCCGCGGCCCATGGATCAGGGAGAGCCCACCCGATGACCGAGGCCCCGTACGACCCCCACACCACCGCCGGCAAGCTCGCCGACCTGCGGCGCAGGATCGACGAGGCGGTGCACTCCGGCTCCGCCAAGGCCGTGGAGAAGCAGCACGCCAAGGGGAAGCTGACCGCGCGTGAGCGCGTCGTCGAGCTGATGGACGAGGGCTCCTTCGTGGAGTTCGACGAGTTCGCCCGGCACCGCTCGACCAACTTCGGCCAGGAGAAGAACCGCCCGTACGGCGACGGCGTGGTGACCGGCTACGGCACCGTCGACGGCCGTCAGGTCGCCGTCTTCGCGCAGGACTTCACCGTCTTCGGCGGCTCGCTCGGCGAGGTGTTCGGCGAGAAGATCGTCAAGGTGATGGACTTCGCGCTGAAGACCGGCTGCCCGGTCATCGGCATCAACGACTCCGGCGGCGCCCGGATCCAGGAGGGCGTGGTCTCGCTCGGCCTGTACGGCGAGATCTTCCGCCGCAACGTGCACGCCTCCGGGGTCGTCCCGCAGATCTCGCTGATCATGGGCCCCTGCGCGGGCGGCGCGGTGTACTCGCCCGCGATCACCGACTTCGTGGTGATGGCCGATCAGACCTCGCACATGTTCATCACCGGCCCGGACGTGATCAAGACCGTCACCGGTGAGGACGTCGGCATGGAGGAGCTGGGCGGCGCGCGCACCCACAACACCAAGTCCGGCAACGCGCACTACCTGGCCGCGGACGAGAAGGAGGCGATCGAGTACGTCAAGAGCCTGCTCTCGTACCTGCCCTCCAACAACCTCTCCGACCCGCCGGCCTTCCCCGAGGAGGCGGACCTCTCCGTCACCGACGAGGACCTCGAACTCGACACCCTCGTGCCGGACTCGGCGAACCAGCCGTACGACATGCACACGGTGATCGAGCACGTCCTGGACGACGGCGAGTTCCTGGAGACCCAGGCGCTGTACGCGGGCAACATCATCACCGGCTTCGGCCGGGTCGAGGGCCACCCGGTCGGCATCGTCGGCAACCAGCCGATGGACCTGGCCGGCTGCCTGGACATCAACGCCAGCGAGAAGGCCGCCCGGTTCATCCGGACCTGCGACAGCTTCAACATCCCGGTGATCACCTTCGTGGACGTGCCCGGCTTCCTGCCCGGCACCGAGCAGGAGTGGGACGGCATCATCCGCCGCGGCGCCAAGCTGATCTACGCCTACGCCGAGGCCACCGTGCCGATGATCACCGTGATCACCCGCAAGGCCTTCGGCGGCGCGTACGACGTCATGGGCTCCAAGCACCTGGGCGCCGACCTCAACCTGGCCTGGCCGACCGCGCAGATCGCGGTGATGGGCGCGCAGGGCGCGGCCAACATCGTCTACCGGCGCGAGCTGGCCGAGGCCGCCGCCGCGGGCGCCGACGTCGACGCCCGCCGGGCTGAGCTGGTCTCCGAGTACGAGGACACCCTGCTCAACCCGTACCTGGCCGCCGAGCGCGGCTACGTGGACGCCGTCATCGCGCCGAGCGACACCCGCCGGCACATCGTCCGCGGGCTGCGCGCGCTGCGCGGCAAGCGTGAGGTGCTGCCGCCGAAGAAGCACGGAAACATCCCCCTGTAAGCGCTGCCGCGAGAGGATTGAGCCATGGCCCCGATCCACGTGCTGCACGGGCAGCCGACCCCCGAGGAGCTGGCCACCGTCCTGGCGGTGGTCCAGTCCCGGGCCGCCGCCGCGCAGGCGGCCGCCGAGGCGGCCCGCCGGGCCGGCGCCGGCCCGGACTCCGCCTGGAACGACCGCGCCCGCCGGCTGCGCGCCACCCCCCGCCCGGGCGTCAACGCCTGGCGCACCTCGGGCTGGGCCGGCTAGCACCGCCGGGAGGGGGTGGGAGGCCGGCCCGTCCGGCGTCCCACCCCCTTCGCGCGCCCGGATTGCCCCGAAAGCTGAGTACGCGTACTCAGGCGTCACCGCGGCGGCGCGACGCACCCTGGACAGGTGCTCTGGTCCGACCCCCGCGACGAGCCCTCCCCGGAGGCCCGCCGACTGCAGGAGAGGCTCCGCCGCGCCGGCCATGTGCTCGCGGCCTGCCTCCTGTTGATCGCCGTCCTGCTGATGGTCTGACCGGTGATGGTCTGACCGGCGCCCGGACCGGCCCCCGGCAGGCGGGCGGAGCGACGGCGGCCCACCCCCTACCCTGGTGGGCATGACCGACCGCCGCGCCCTCGTCCTCGCCTCCGCCTCCCCCGCCCGCCTCGGGCTGCTGCGCCAGGCGGGCCTCGACCCGCGCGTGGTGGTCAGCGGCGTCGACGAGGACGCGATCACCGCCGCGAGCCCCGCCGAGCTCGCCCTCGTCCTCGCCGAGGCCAAGGCCAAGGCGGTCGCCGCCGAGCTGACCGGCGGCGAGCTGGTGATCGGCTGCGACTCGGTGCTGGAGCTGGACGGGCAGGCGCTCGGCAAGCCCGCCGACGCCGCCGAGGCCCTCGCCCGCTGGCAGGCGATGCGCGGCCGGTCCGGGGTGCTGCGCACCGGGCACTGCGTGATCGACACCGCCACCGGCGAGCAGTCCTCGGCCACCGCCTCCACCACCGTCCGCTTCGGCACCCCGGACGACGACGAGGTCGCCGCCTACATCGCCTCCGGCGAGCCGCTGCACGTGGCCGGCGCGTTCACCCTGGACGGCCGCTCGGCGCCGTTCGTCGAGGGCATCGACGGCGACCCGGGCAACGTCATCGGCCTCTCCCTGCCGCTGCTCCGCCGGCTGCTCGCCGACCTCGGCGTCCGGATCACCGACCTCTGGGCCTGATCCGCCGCCGGCTCCCCCGCCACGAGGACCGACCGGTCCCCTCACCGTCCGTCCCCGTGGCCCTCGCGGGAGCCCGCTAGGCTGACCGCCGCCGTTCGAACGGGGAGGGGACAGGCCGATGACCGACAGTCTGCTCAACGTGCTGCTGGGGCTGGTGGCGAGCGCGATCAGTGCCGCGCTCGCCTGGCTCGCGCAGAACCTGCGCCGCCGCCGGCGGCTGGAGCGGGTCCGCGCCTTCTTCGGCCTGCCGGCCGGCAGCGAGTGCCTGATCGTGGTGAACCGCAGCGTCGGGGTCGGGGCGCACGCCCGGACGGTCACCCGGCGCGACGCCTACGCGCTGATGGAGCTGGCCGCACTGGTCAAGGAGTGCGACGCGCGGACCGACCTGGTCGCGCACGACGCCGTCCACCGCGGCCTGGGCACCAAGACCGAGTTCTGCTTCGGCGGCCCCAGCAGCAACGAGCGGATGGCCGCCCACCTGGCCTGGGGGCTGCCCGGAGTGACGGTCACCAACGGCTCGGAGGGCCCGAACAACGTCATCGTGGTGGGCGACCGGACCTTCACCGTCGACTGGGACACCGAGGTGTACGCCCTGCTGGCGCGCCTCGCCACCCCCGAGGGCGGGCGCCCGGTCTTCCTGATATCCGGCCAGACCGGCATCGCCAACCACGCCGGCGTCCGCTACCTCGTCGCCAACCACCGCCGGCTCGCCCGCCGGTACGGTGAGGACGGTTCGTTCGCCCTGGTCCTGAAGGTCGTCAACCCGAAGGCCTACGGCCCCGATGTGGTGGAACTGGCCGCCGACATCACCGCGCCGGCCCGCGAGCGGGCCGCCTCCGCGGCCCCCGCGGGGTGAGTGTGGCCAAGGCCACCGCGTCGCCGCGCCGCCCCGTCACCGTCCGCACGGGACGGCTCCCGGCGACGGCACCGGCACCCACCTGGGAAGACCCCGACCGGGTCGCGGATCGGGTCCCCGAACGCATCACCCTCCGTGTGGGATAGTTCACAACCTGGGGCTACTCGCCGGTACCACCCAGAAATCCATAAACTCGACCAGGTTCAAGAAGGGAGCCACAGTGCGCAAGGTGCTCATCGCCAACCGCGGAGAAATCGCCGTCCGCGTCGCCCGGGCCTGCTCGGACGCCGGTATCGCCAGCGTCGCCGTCTACGCCGAGCCGGACCGGGATGCGCTGCACGTCCGCGCGGCCGACGAGGCTTACGCGCTGGGCGGCGACACCCCCGGTACCAGCTACCTCGACATCGCGAAGGTCCTGAAGGCCGCCGCCGACTCGGGGGCGGACGCCGTCCACCCCGGCTACGGCTTCCTGTCGGAGAACGCCGAGTTCGCCCAGGCCGTCCTCGACGCGGGCCTGACCTGGATCGGCCCGCCCCCGCAGGCCATCCGCGACCTCGGTGACAAGGTCACCGCCCGGCACGTGGCGCAGCGCGCCGGTGCCCCGCTGGTCGCCGGCACGCCGGACCCGGTCTCGGGCGCCGACGAGGTCGTCGTCTTCGCCCAGGAGCACGGCCTCCCGGTCGCCATCAAGGCGGCGTTCGGCGGTGGCGGCCGCGGCCTCAAGGTCGCCCGCACGCTGGAGGAGATCCCGGAGCTCTACGAGTCCGCGGTTCGCGAGGCGGTCGCCGCCTTCGGTCGCGGCGAGTGTTTCGTCGAGCAGTACCTGGACAACCCCCGGCACGTCGAGACCCAGTGCCTGGCCGACCGGCACGGCAACGTGGTGGTCGTCTCCACCCGTGACTGCTCGCTGCAGCGCCGGCACCAGAAGCTCGTCGAGGAGGCGCCCGCGCCGTTCCTCACCCCCGAGCAGAACGCCGAGCTGTACCGGGCGTCCAAGGCCATCCTCAAGGAGGCCGGCTACGTCGGCGCCGGGACCTGCGAGTTCCTGGTCTCCCAGGACGGGCTGATCTCCTTCCTGGAGGTCAACACCCGCCTCCAGGTCGAGCACCCGGTCTCCGAGGAGGTCACCGGGATCGACCTGGTCCGCGAGATGTTCCGGATCGCCGACGGCGAGGAGCTCGGGTACGACGACCCGGAGGTGCGGGGTCACTCGATCGAGTTCCGCATCAACGGCGAGGACCCGGGCCGCGGCTTCCTGCCCGCGCCCGGCACGGTGACGCTGTTCGCGCCGCCGTCCGGCCCCGGCGTCCGGCTGGACGCGGGCGTCGAGACCGGCTCGGTCATCGGCCCCGCCTGGGACTCGCTGCTCGCCAAGCTGATCGTCACCGGCACCACCCGCAAGCAGGCGCTGCAGCGCGCCGCCCGGGCGCTGGCCGAGTTCAAGGTCGAGGGCATGGCCACGGCCATCCCGTTCCACCGCGCGGTCGTGACCGACCCGGCGTTCGCGCCCGAGGTGCACGGCGGCGACGGACCGTTCACGGTCTTCACCCGGTGGATCGAGACCGAGTTCCAGAACACCATCCCCGCGTTCGCCGGTGCGCCCGGCGAGGGCGAGGAGGCCGAGGGCCGCGAGACCGTGGTGGTCGAGGTGGGCGGCAAGCGGATCGAGGTCTCGCTGCCGTCCTCGCTGGGCGTCGCGTCCGCCCCGGCGGCCGCCACCGGCGGTGCGGCCAAGGCCAAGCGCCGGGTCGGTGCCAAGAAGGCCGGCTCGGCGGTCAGCGGTGACACCCTGGCCTCGCCGATGCAGGGCACCATCGTCAAGGTCGCCGTCGAGGAGGGCCAGGTCGTCGCCGAGGGCGAGCTGATCGTCGTCCTGGAGGCGATGAAGATGGAGCAGCCGCTGAACGCCCACAAGGCGGGCACCGTGGTCGGCCTCAAGGCCGAGGTCGGCGGCAGCGTCAGCAGCGGCGCCGCGCTCTGCGAGATCAAGGACTGACGGCTCAGGCCGCCGGACCGGTCCGTACGCCCCTCGGGGTGTGCGGACCGGTTCCGTTTCCGGCCCCGCGACGGCGGTACCGGTCGGCGCCGCCACCGGCACGGCGCCCGCCCGGTGGCGGCGTCAGCGCCCGCGCGGGACGGCCCCCAGCTCGGCGAGCCGGGCCGGCAGCGGACCGCCCGGCCCGCCGGGGCCGCCGTGCGCGCCGGGGCGGCGCTGACCGGGCAGCGGGGCACCGCCGGGCGGCGGGGCCGCGCGCCGGGCCAGCGGGCCGGGCTGGGTCTGGTGGACGGGCCCGCTGCCGGTGCCGTGCACGGGGGCGTCCCCGGTCGGCGCGGCGCTCAGCGGCGCCAGGTCGATCTGCACCCCGCAGTCGGCGAGCGCGTCCAGCTCGCGGGCGGTGGTGTCGTCGGCGGCGGCGTGCTCGTCGGTGACCAGCCGGGTGATGGTCTCGGTCGGGACGGTCTGGAACATGGTGTCCGCGCCGAGCTTGGTGTGGTCGGCGAGGACGATGACCTCGGCAGCCGACTGCACCAGAGCCCGGTCCACGCTCGCGGAGAGCATGTTCGTGGTCGACAGCCCGCGCTCGGCGGTCAGTCCACTGCCGGAGATGAACGCCTTGGAGACCCGCAGCCCGTGCAGCGACTGCTCGGCGCCACTGCCCACCAGGGCGTAGTTGGAACCCCGCAGGGTGCCGCCGGTCATCACCACCTCCACCCGGTTGGCGTGCGCCAGCGCCTGCGCGACCAGCAGGGAGTTGGTGACCACCGTCAGCCCGGGCACCCGGGCCAGTCGGCGGGCCAGCTCCTGCGTGGTGGTACCGGCGCCGACCACCACCGCGTCACCCTCCTCCACCAGGCCCGCGGCGAGATCGGCGATGGCGCTCTTCTCGGCCGCGGAGAGGTGGGTCTTCTGCGGATAGCCGGGTTCGCGGCTGAAGCCGCCGGGGAGCACCGCGCCGCCGTGCCGGCGGTCGAGGAGCCCTTCTGCCTCCAGTGCCCGTACGTCACGACGTACGGTCACTTCGGAGGTCTGGACGACGCGGGCCAGTTCGCGGAGCGACACAGCTCCGTTGGCGCGCACCATTTCGAGGATCAACTGGCGACGTTCTGCTGCAAACACAGAACCGACGGTAACCTGCGTGACCGTCTGCTTTCAGGCGTTTGCAGCTAGTAGCGGGAATTGCTCACGCACGAGCGGCGCGTGACCGTACAATACGCGCCGTCAGCAACCCGGGACTGCGCCCGCCGTCCGGGTGACGGACCCGCCCGCGCGAAGGGCGGCCGCCGACCGGCAGCCACCCCCAACTGCGCGTCCGGTGCTCAGGATTCGCCGTCGGCCCGCTTGCGGATGTGCAGCTGCCGGGCGGCCTCGGCGGTCGAGCCGGAGACGGACGGGTAGATGGTGAAGGCGCTGGCCACCTGTTCGACCGTCAGATTGGCGTCCACCGCGAGCGCGATCGGGTGGATCAGCTCGCTGGCGCGCGGGGCGACCACCACGCCGCCGACCACGATGCCGGTGCCCGGGCGGCAGAACAGCTTCACGAAGCCGTCCCGGATGCCCTGCATCTTGGCCCGCGGGTTGCCCCGCAGCGGCAGCTTGACCTCGACCGCGTCCATCTTGCCGCAACTCACGTCGGCGGCGGTGTAGCCGACGGTGGCGATCTCCGGGTCGGTGAAGACGTTGGAGGCCACGGTCTTCAGGTTCAGCGGCTGCACCGCGTCGCCGAGCGCGTGGTACATCGCGATCCGGCCCTGCATGGCCGCCACCGAGGCGAGCATGAAGACGCCGGTGCAGTCACCGGCCGCGTACACGCCGGGGGCACTGGTGCGGGACACCCGGTCGACCTTGATCTGACCCCAGTCGTTGAGCTTCACCCCCGCCTCCTCCAGGCCCATCTCGGCGGTGTTGGGGATCGAGCCGACCGCCATCAGGCAGTGCGTGCCCCTGATCACCTTGCCGTCGGAGAGCGTCACCTCGACGTGGTCGCCGACCCGCTTGACCGTCTCGGCCCGGCTGCGGCCCATCACGTTCATGCCGCGGCGGCGGAAGACCTCCTCCAGCACCTCGGCGGCGTCCGGGTCCTCGCCCGGCAGCACCCGGTCGCGGCTCGACACCAGGGTGACCTTGGAACCGAGCGCCTGGTAGGCGCCGGCGAACTCGGCGCCGGTCACACCGGAGCCGACCACGATCAGCTCGGCCGGCAGCTCCTCCAGGTCGTACACCTGGGTCCAGGTCAGGATCCGCTCGCCGTCCGGCTGGGCGTCCGGCAGCTCGCGCGGGTGCGCGCCGGTGGCGATCAGCACCGCGTCCGCGTGCAGCGACTGGACGCTGCCGTCGGGCGCGTCCACCAGCACCTCGCGGGAGCCGTCCACGGCCTGCCCGCCGCCGCCGAGCCGGCCCCGGCCGCGCAGCACGGTGACCCCGGCCCGGGTCACCGACTGGGTGATGTCGTGGGACTGCGCGATGGCGAGGCGCTTGACGCGTCGGTTGACCTTGCCGAGGTCCACGCCGACCACCCGGGCCTGCCGCTCCAGCGGTGGGGTGTCGTCGGCGACGATGATGCCCAGCTCTTCGTACGAGCTGTCGAAGGTCGTCATCACCTCCGCGGTCGCGATCAGGGTCTTCGACGGCACGCAGTCCGTGAGCACCGCCGATCCGCCCAGACCGTCGCGGTCGACGACGGTCACCTCCGCGCCGAGCTGGGAGGCGACGAGCGCCGCCTCGTAGCCGCCGGGTCCGCCACCGATGATCACGATCCGAGTCACGTCCACCATTGTCCCGTATGCCGAGCGCGCTGCCACGCCGGGGTCGGGGCTTCTGTCCGATCGCCCAGTCGCCGTAGGCTGCACCTCATGCCCCTCTACGCCGCGTATGCCACCAACCTCGATGCTCGGCAGATGACCCGCCGCGCTCCGCACTCCCCGCTGCGCGGTACCGGGTGGCTGGACGGCTGGCGGCTCACCTTCGGCGGCGAGCAGCTCGGCTGGGAGGGCTCGCTGGCCACCGTGGTCGAGGACGAGAAGGAGCAGGTCTTCGTCTCGCTCTACGACGTCGCGCCGATGGACGAGGAGGGCCTGGACCGCTGGGAGGGCGTCCAGCTCGGCATCTACCGCAAGATCAAGCTGCGCGCGCACACCCTGGACGGCGACATCCCGGTCTGGACGTACGTGCTCAACGACTACGAGGGCGGCCTGCCCGCCGCCCGCTACCTGGGCCTGGTCGCCGACGCGGCGGAGAGCGCCGGGGCGCCGCACGACTACGTCCTGGACCTGCGCCGCCGCCCCTGCTGACCTCCGGGCCCGCGCGGCACCGCCGCACCCCCGACTTCCCCGGCCCCGACTCCCCCCGGCCCGGGCGCCCGCCGCCCCGGGCCGGCGCACGGCTCGGCGCCCGCCCGGCCCGGCGGCGGCCGCGCGGCGCCGGACGGCTGTAGCTTGCTCCCACCCGGGCCGCCGGAAGCAGGCCTCCGAGCTGTACTTTCACGCCATCCGGGTAACGATCCGGCACGTCGTACCGGGATCTTCTACGCGCGTAGCCGATTCCCGTCTATCCTCGGACCTGTGAACGCATCTCCTCAGTCGGTCGTCTCCGCCGACCCCTACGCCGCCGCCCAGGCCGCCGCCGAGCGCCTGCGCGAGCTGACCGGCGCCGAGCGCCACGACGTCGCCCTGGTGATGGGCTCCGGCTGGGTGCCGGCCGCCGACGCCCTCGGCGAGACCGTGGCGGAGTTCCCGGTCACCGACCTCCCGGGCTTCCCCGCCCCCGCCGTGGCCGGCCACGCCGGCACGATCCGCTCGGTGAAGATCGGCGACAAGCGCGCCCTGATCTTCCTGGGCCGCAACCACTACTACGAGGGCCACGGCGTGGCCACCGTGGTCCACGGCGTGCGCACCGCCGCCGCCGCCGGCTGCGGCATCATCGTGCTGACCAACGGCTGCGGCGGTCTGCGCGACGGCTGGGTCCCCGGCCAGCCGGTCCTGATCAGCGACCACATCAACCTGACCGCGGACTCCCCGATCGTCGGCGCCAACTTCGTCGACCTGACGGACCTCTACTCCAAGCGGCTGCGCGACCTCTGCCGCGAGGTGGACTCCACCCTCGACGAGGCCGTCTACGTGCAGTTCCGCGGCCCGCACTACGAGACCCCGGCCGAGGTCCACATGGCCCGGGTGATCGGTGGCGAGCTGGTCGGCATGTCCACCACGCTGGAGGCCATCGCCGCCCGCGAGGCCGGCGCCGAGGTGCTCGGCATCTCGCTGGTCACCAACCTGGCGGCCGGCATCACCGGTGAGCCGCTCAACCACGCCGAGGTGCTGGAGGCCGGCAAGGCCTCCGCCGAGCGCATGGGCGCGCTGCTCGCGAAGGTCCTTGAGCGGATCTGATCCGGCTCTGACGCACAATCGTGAGCGACGGGGTTCGCGGGCGGCTGTGATCCGCTGATCACACCCGCCCGCGGGCCCCGTCCGCATGCGCGCCCCACTCTCGCGGAACCCTCCGGCCGACCGAACCGACGCACTTCCCCATGGAGTCGCAGCCATGACGCAGGCACCCACCACCGATCTCCTCGCCCGGGCCCGGACCTGGCTGGCCGAGGACCCCGACCCGCAGACCCGCGAGGAGCTGGCCGCGCTGCTGGCCGCGGCCGAGGGCCCGGACGCCGAGTCGGACAGCAAGCTCGCCTGGTCGCGACTGGCCGAGCGGTTCTCCGACCGCCTCCAGTTCGGCACCGCCGGCCTGCGCGGCGAGCTGGGCGCGGGCCCGATGCGGATGAACCGCGCCGTGGTGATCCGGGCCGCCGCCGGCCTGGTGGCGTACGTGAAGAAGGAGAACCTGGGCGACCTCGTCGTCATCGGCTACGACGCCCGGCACAAGTCCTTCGACTTCGCCCGGGACACCGCCGCCGTGGTGGTCGGCGCCGGCCTGCGGGCCGCCCTGCTGCCGCGCGCGCTGCCCACCCCGGTGCTCGCCTTCGCGGTCCGCCACCTGGGCGCGGCCGCCGGGGTCACCGTGACCGCCAGCCACAACCCGCCGCAGGACAACGGCTACAAGGTCTACCTGGGCGACGGCTCGCAGATCGTCCCGCCGGCCGACGCCGGGATCGCCGCCGAGATCGACGCGATCGGCTCGCTCGCCGAAGTCCCGCTCGCCGAGGACGGCTGGGACGTCGTCGGCGAGGACGTCGTGGACGCCTACCTGGCCCGCGCCGTCTCCATCGTGGACCCGCACAGCCCGCGCGACCTGGCCGTCGTCTACACCCCGATGCACGGCGTCGGCCGGGACACCCTGGTCGCCGCCTTCGACCGGGCCGGCTTCCCCGCGCCCACCGTGGTCGCCGAACAGGCCGAGCCCGACCCGGACTTCCCGACCGTGGCCTTCCCCAACCCGGAGGAGCCGGGGGCGATGGACCTCGCCTTCCGCACCGCCGCCGCGGTCGGCCCGGACATCGTCATCGCCAACGACCCGGACGCCGACCGCTGCGCGGTGGCCGTCCCGGCCAACGGCACCGCCGGCGGCGACGGCACCGGCTGGCGGATGCTGCGCGGCGACGACGTGGGCGCGCTGCTGGGCGCCGCGCTGGTCGCCAAGCGGGCCACCGGCACCTTCGCCACCACCATCGTCTCCTCCACCCTGCTCGGCCGGATCGCCGAGGCGGCCGGGCTGGGCTACGCCGAGACGCTGACCGGCTTCAAGTGGATCGCCCGCGCCGACGGCCTGCGCTACGGCTTCGAGGAGGCGCTGGGCTACTGCGTCGACCCGCAGGGCGTGCGCGACAAGGACGGCATCACCGCCGCCCTGCTGGTCGCCGAGCTGGCCGCGACCCTCAAGCGGTCCGGCCGCACCCTGGCCGACCTGCTGGACGACCTGGCGCTGGAGCACGGCCTGCACGCCACCGACCAGCTCTCCGTCCGGGTGGAGGACCTCGCGCTGATCGCGGAGGCGATGCAGCGCCTGCGCGAGCGGCCGCCGACCGTGCTGGCCGGCCTGACGGTCACCCGGGCCGACGACCTGACCGCCGGCTCCGCCGACCTGCCGCCCACCGACGGCCTGCGCTACTACCTGGCCGGCGAGGGCGTCCGCTCGGCCCGGATCGTGGTCCGGCCGTCCGGCACCGAGCCCAAGCTGAAGTGCTACCTGGAGGTCGTCCTCCCGGTCGGCTCGGCCGCCGACCTGGCCCCCGCCCGGGAGCGCGCCGCCGAGCTGCTCGGCGCGATCAAGCGCGACCTGGCCGCGGCCGCCGGCATCGACGCCTGATCCACCCGCGCACGACGAAGGGGCCCGCCGTTCCCGGCGGGCCCCTTCGTCGTGCTCCTCGGCGTGCTCAGGCGACGATCGCGGCGATCAGCGCGACCAGACCGAGCAGGGTCGGCGCGATGATCCACCAGCACCACCGCACGACCAGCGGGCCTGCCGCGTCGGGGCGGCCCGCGTTCCGCTCGGCGGTCTCCTGGAGGATCGCGACCACCTGGTCGGACCAGGCCCGGTTCGGGTCCGGCGCGCCCTCGACCACCGACGGCGCCGGCCGCCCGAAGGCCGTGCCCAGCCGGGAGGCGTGCTGCTGCCCGCCGCCGCGCTGCTGGATCCGGTTGGCCCGCTTGCGCTGGCGCAGCGACACCGGCACGGCCCACACCTGGTACTTGTGGCCCCCGGCCAGCAGCTCCACCGAGTACCCCGCGCGCAGGGCGTCCACGGCCGCCCACGGCGCGGTGATCGTCCGCAGCGGGTTGCGCACCACCAGCCGGCGGTCGTTCACCCGCACGGCCGGCCGCAGCGTGTAGGCGATCACCGGGAAGGCGAACACCGGTACCGCGGCCAGCGCGACGTACGGGGTCCTGCCCGTCCCGTTCAGCACCGCGTCCCCGATCAGCCACCCGGCCACGGCCAGCAGGAGCACACCGGAGATCACACCGGGAATGGAGCGGTACACGCGGTCGGCGTACACGGGCTCCCCGTCGGAGCCGGCCGAGCCCTGGTGGGGCTTGCCGTCGGATTCGGTCATGGCGACGATTCTGCCCCATGCACCCCGTGATCTACAGGGGTGGCGATCACCGTGGTGGCCCCGGCCGTCGCCCCCGGCCCGGCGGCGGGCCCCGCCGCTTCCCGCCGTTCCGCCGCCGTTCCGCCGCCGCTCCCCGCCGTTCCCCGGCCGCGAGCGCTTCCGGGCCGGGCCCACCGGGCCGAGATCTCGGTCCGGCATCGAAAAGCGGGCCCCCTAGCGGTTGGCTACGCGCGTAGATATGCTGGTGTGGTGACTATGTCCACTCTTGCAGCCAATGCCCCCGGCGCTGCGGGCAGCGGTCTTGAGGACGTTGCGGCGTCCGAGGCCTCGCTCCGCCGCTTCCTGCACGGCCTGCCCGGCGTCGACCAGGTCGGCCTGGAGGCGCGCGCCGCCACTCTCGGTACCCGCTCGATCAAGACCTCGGCGAAGGCGTACGCCATCGACCTGGCCATCTCGATGATCGACCTGACCACCCTCGAAGGCGCGGACACCGCCGGCAAGGTGCGCGCGCTGTGCGCCAAGGGCCGGACCCCGGATCCGTCCGACCCGGCCACCCCGCGCGTCGCCGCCATCTGTGTCTATCCGGACATGGTCGCCACCGCGAAGGACGCCCTGCGCGGCACCGACATCCAGGTCGCCTCCGTCGCCACCGCCTTCCCCGCCGGGCGCGCCGCGCTCCCGGTCAAGCTCGCCGACACCGCCGACGCGGTCGCGGCCGGCGCCGACGAGATCGACATGGTGATCGACCGGGGCGCCTTCCTCTCCGGCCGCTACCTGGACGTCTTCAACGAGATCGTCGCCGTCAAGGAGGCGTGCAAGCGCCCCGACGGCACCGCCGCCCACCTCAAGGTGATCTTCGAGACCGGCGAACTGCAGACGTACGACAACGTGCGCCGCGTCTCCTGGCTGGCGATGCTGGCCGGCGCCGACTTCATCAAGACCTCCACCGGCAAGGTCGCCGTCAACGCGACCCCGCCGGTCACCCTGCTGATGCTGGAGGCCGTCCGCGACTTCAAGGCGCAGACCGGCGTCCAGGTCGGCGTGAAGCCCGCCGGTGGCATCAAGACCACCAAGGACGCCATGAAGTACCTGGTGATGGTCAACGAGACCCTCGGCGACGACTGGCTGACCCCGCACTGGTTCCGCTTCGGCGCCTCCAGCCTGCTCAACGACCTGCTGATGCAGCGTCAGAAGCTGACCACCGGACGGTACTCCGGCCCCGACTACGTGACGGTGGACTGATCACCATGGCCAAGAAGAAGAACATCGAGGAGCCCGCGGCCCAGCCGACCGGCGGCCTCTTCAGCTACGCCCCGGCACCCGAGTCCCCCGCCGCCGCAGGTGACATCGCCACCTCGTACGGCCACTTCATCGGCGGCGAGTTCGTCGACTCCTCCGGCAGCGAGGCCCTGAAGACGGTCAACCCGGCCACCGAGCAGGTGCTCGCCGAGTTCGCCCAGGGCACCGAGGAGGACGTCGACCGCGCGGTCGCCGCCGCCCGCAGGGCCTTCGCCGACTGGTCGGCGCTGCCCGGCAGCGAGCGCGCCAAGTACCTGTTCCGGATCGCCCGGATCATCCAGGAGCGCAGCCGCGAGCTGGCCGTGCTGGAGTCGATCGACAACGGCAAGCCGATCCGCGAGACCCGCGACGTCGACCTTCCGCTGGTCGCCGCGCACTTCTTCTACTACGCGGGCTGGGCCGACAAGCTCGACTTCGCCGGCTACGGCGCGAACCCGCGCCCGCTGGGCGTGGCCGGCCAGGTCATCCCGTGGAACTTCCCGCTGCTGATGCTGGCGTGGAAGATCGCCCCGGCGCTGGCCACCGGCAACACCGTGGTGCTGAAGCCGGCCGAGACCACCCCGCTGACCGCGCTGCGCTTCGCCGAGATCTGCCGCCAGGCGGGCCTGCCGAAGGGCGTCGTCAACATCGTCACCGGTGACGGCCGCACCGGCGCCGCGCTCACCTCGCACCCGGACGTCAACAAGGTCGCCTTCACCGGCTCCACCCCGGTCGGCCGGGCGATCGCCAAGCAGATCGCGGGCACCCGCAAGAAGCTCTCGCTGGAGCTCGGCGGCAAGGCCGCGAACATCGTCTTCGACGACGCGCCGATCGACCAGGCGGTCGAGGGCATCGTCAACGGCATCTTCTTCAACCAGGGCCACGTCTGCTGCGCGGGTTCGCGCCTGCTGGTCCAGGAGTCGATCCACGACGAGCTGCTGGACGCCCTGAAGCGCCGGATGGGCACCCTGCGGGTCGGCGACCCGCTGGACAAGAACACCGACATCGGCGCCATCAACTCGGCCGCCCAGCTGGCCCGGATCACCGCGCTGACCGACGCCGGCGAGGCCGAGGGCGCCGAGCGCTGGTCGCCCGCCTGCGAGCTGCCCGGCACCGGCTTCTGGTTCAGGCCGACCGTCTTCACCGGCGTCAGCCAGGCCCACCGGATCGCCCAGGAGGAGATCTTCGGGCCGGTCCTGTCGGTGCTGACCTTCCGCACCCCGGCCGAGGCGGTCGACAAGGCCAACAACACCCCGTACGGCCTCTCCGCCGGCATCTGGACGGAGAAGGGCTCGCGCATCCTCTGGACCGCCAACCGGCTCAAGGCCGGCGTGGTCTGGGCCAACACCTTCAACAAGTTCGACCCGACCTCGCCGTTCGGCGGCTACAAGGAGTCGGGTTACGGCCGCGAAGGTGGCCGCCACGGTCTGGAGGCCTACCTCGATGTCTGATGTCGTGAGCCGTCTTGATGTCCTCAAGACCTACAAGCTGTACGTCGGCGGGAAGTTCCCGCGCTCCGAGAGCGGGCGGGTGTACGAGGTGACGGACTCGAAGGGCGAGTGGCTGGCCAACGCCCCGCTCGGCACCCGCAAGGACGCCCGGGACGCCGTGCTGGCGGCCCGCGCGGCCGTCAAGGGCTGGGCCGGCACCACCGCGTACAACCGCGGCCAGGTGCTGTACCGCGTCGCCGAGATGCTGCAGGGCCGGCGCGAGCAGTTCGCCGCCGAGGTGGCGCTCTCCGAGGGCGTCGGCCCGAAGAAGGCCGCCGCCCTGGTGGACGCCGCCATCGACCGCTGGGTCTGGTACGCGGGCTGGACCGACAAGGTCGCCCAGATCGCGGGCGGCGCCAACCCGGTCGCCGGGCCGTTCTTCAACCTCTCCACCCCGGAGCCGACCGGTGTGGTCGGGATCGTCGCCCCGCAGGCCGGTTACGGGCACTCGCTGCTCGGCCTGGTCTCGGTGATCGCGCCCGCCATCGCCACCGGCAACACCGTGGTGGTCGCGGCGGCCGCGGACGCCCCGCTGCCGGCCCTGTCGCTGGGCGAGGTGCTGGCCACCTCGGACGTCCCCGGCGGCGTGGTCAACATCATCTCGGGCCGGACCGCCGACATCGCGCCCACCCTGGCCTCGCACCAGGACGTCAACGCGGTGGACCTCACCGGCGCCATCGCCGCCGACGGTCCCGGCGCGGCGGGCGCGCTGGAAGCCGCCGCCGCGGATACCCTGAAGAGGGTGGTCCGTCCGGAGCTGGACCCGTTCGCCCAGGACTGGACCAATGCTCCCGGTACCGACCGGCTACTCTCGTTCCTGGAGACGAAGACGGTCTGGCACCCGATGGGGATCTGACCTCCTCGTCACCCCCCGGGCCCGGTGGGCCCACCGAGTAACAACTCCACAAGCTGGCCGTCCCCAGTGCCCTCACCCCCCCAGGGCCCGGACGGTCATTGGACGGACCCGCGCCTCTCCCCCCCTGGCGCGGGTCCGTCGACTTTCCGCCTCCGGTGTCCCCGGCGGCTCTCCTCCCTGGATCCGTCGACTTTCGTCGCCGGCCCGCCATGCTTTCGGCGCTCCCGGCCGGCCCCCGCCCCCGCGCAGACTGGGGCGACACCGCACACCGAGGGGGGCACCGCGTGGGAGAGATCGCCGGCGAGCTGATGGCACTGTTCGCGGACGGGTTCGTCCGCAGGCTGTTCGTGGCCCGCGCCCGGCGCCGGCTGGCCGCCGGCAAGCCGGTCCGGATCCCCTGCTCGGCCCGCTCCGACGGCCCCGGCTGGCCGCCGCGCTACGTCAGCGGGAGGATCCGCGTCACACCGGGCGCCGCGAGCGCCGAGTTCGGCTCACGCGAACTCGACGGCGCCGGCCCGGTCGTACTGGCCGCCGGCGGGGCCTTCCGGGCCCCCGAGCCGGACACCTGGCACGACCACGACTGGGCCGCCACCGCCTACCTGGCACCCGGCTCCGGGCAGCCGGTCTTCCTCCAGGTCGACAGCCGGTACCTGCCGCTGCTGCACCTCGCCCTCGCCGCACCGGAGTCGCCGCACAAGGTGTGACCCGACGGGTTTCGGCATCCGGCCCCGATGCGTCAGACTGGTGTCCCGTGAGTGACTCCCCGCTGAATGCCGCGCCGATAGCCCGTGCCCGAGTGGTCCTGCTGTCCGGGCCCTCCGGATCGGGGAAGTCCTCACTGGCGGAACGGAGCGGCCTTCCGGTGCTCCAGCTCGACGACTTCTACAAGGACGGGGACGACCCCACCCTGCCGCTGCTGGACGACGGCGCGGTCGACTGGGACTCCCCGCTCGCCTGGCACCGTGACGAGGCCCTGGCGGCGATCCGCGGCCTCCACGAGAGCGGCCGCGCCGAAGTCCCGGTGTACTCGATCCCGGCCAACGGCCGCGTCTCCACCCAGGTGCTGGACCTCGCCGGGGCGCCCGCGTTCATCGCCGAGGGCATCTTCGCCGCCGAGATCGCCGGCGCCTGCGCCGCCGAAGGCCTGCTGGGCGACGCCCTGTGCCTGCGCAACGGCGCGCTCACCACCGCCTGGCGGCGGCTGCGCCGGGACGTCCGGGAGAGCCGCAAGTCGCTGCCCGTCCTGGTGCGCCGCGGCTGGCGGCTGATGCGGGCCGAGCGCTCGATCGTCGGCCGGCAGGTCGAACTGGGCGCCCACCCCTGCACCGGCCCGGAGGCGGACCGGCGGATCCGCGCGGCGGCCGGACGGCAGCTCTCCGCGGTCTGAGCTCCACCCGGGGGGCCGCCACGCCCGCAGGCACGCTTGCACTCACGCACGAAGAACGGCGGGCCCGGTGCGTCTCCCCCGCACCGGGCCCGCCGCCTTCCCGGACGGTCATCGGGCTCCCCCGGTTACGCCGCTCCCCCGAGCCGGCGCTGCCAGTTTCCCTGACCGTCCTCACCCGTCCCCCGACGGGAGTCCCTCGCCCCTCGCGGGGCCGTTCTCAGGCGACCAGCTCGCCGAACGCCCGGGCGGTGTCGCCCGACTTGTTCAGGTGCTCGTCGTCGCGCAGCCGGCGCAGCGCGCGCCAGATGCTGCTCTTGACCGTGCCGACGCTGATGCCGAGCACGTCGGCGATCTCCGGGTCGGTCTTGCCCTCGTAGTAGCGCAGCACCAGCATGGTGCGCTGGTTCTCCGGCAGCTTGGCCAGCGCCTGCCAGAGCACGGCGCGCAGCTCGGTGCCGCCCATCGCGTCGGTGTCGCCGACCGTCTCCGGCAGCTCCTCGGTCGGGTACTCGTTGACCTTGCGGCGCCGCCAGGCGGAGATGTGCAGGTTGGTCATGGTGCGGCGGAGGTAGCCCCCCACCGCGGCCTTGTCGGTGATCCGGCCCCAGGCCCGGTAGGTGCTGAAGAGCGCGCTCTGCAGCAGGTCCTCGGCCTCGAAGCGGTCCCCGGTCAGGTGGTACGCCGTGGCGTACAGGGAGGCGCGGCGCTCGCGCACGTACGCGGTGAACTCCGTGGTGTAGTCCTCCGCGACGGCCGGGTGCTCCCCCTGCGCGTCTCCCTGTCCCGCCTCGGCGGTGCGGGTCGCCGCGGGGTTCAGCCGCAGCAGCGTCGCACCCGCGGCCCCGCGGCCGGCCGACTCCCCCGAGTCGACCTTCCGCAGCCCGCTCCCCCCGATCCCCCGGGTTCCCCCGTTCCCCCCCAGGGTGTCCTTGCCCTCGACGCGGACGGGGAGGATCCCCCGCAGCGTCAGGGTGTTGGCGGAGTCGGCCACGTTCCCCCGGTGGCCGATCCCGTACAGCTCCCCCTGCCTGCCGCCGCCGCTCACCCGGCGGGCGACAGTGTTTCCACCGGCGCTGTGCGCGCACCCCCGCACGGTCACGGCACCGGAGGTCTCGTCGGTCCTGACCTCGTACCGGGTCCGGTGGGTGGCCGATGACGAACGCGCGGTGCGGTCAGCCGGGTTGGTCCGGGTCTGCAGCCTGGCGTTCATCGTGCGCCCCCTTGGTCGGTACGAGCGGTTCCTGTTGCCGCCGTTCAGCCGGCCAGTTGGCCCGCTGTCCTGCGGCGACATGGAAAATCTTGCCCGCCGGTTGTGATGACGCTGTCCGTCGACTGTCACAGGGCTGTCACAGGGGCGGGGCTTTCGTCCCGCATCGCCTCCCGCCGTGACGGACGCCGGTGGCTCGGGTTCCGGTTCCCACCCGGTCGGTGACCGGTGCCGGGGGGTGATTCGGCGCTCCGGGTGAGCCAGAATGAGGCCGTGCCTTTCCTCCTACTGATCGAGGACGACGACGCCATCCGTACCGGCCTCGAACTCGCTCTCACCCGCCAGGGCCACAAAGTGGCCACCGCCGCCTCCGGCGAGGACGGTCTGAGGCTCTTCAAGGAGCAGCGGCCGGACCTCATCGTGCTGGACGTCATGCTGCCCGGAATCGACGGCTTCGAGGTCTGCCGCCGGATCCGCCGCACCGACCAGCTTCCGATCATCCTGCTCACCGCCCGGTCCGACGACATCGATGTCGTGGTCGGCCTGGAGTCCGGCGCGGACGACTACGTCGTCAAGCCGGTGCAGCCGCGCGTCCTGGACGCCCGGATCCGGGCCGTGCTGCGACGCGGTGAGCGGGAGAGCTCGGACTCCTCCGCGTACGGGACCGTGGTGATCGACCGCGCGGCGATGACCGTCACCAAGGACGGCGAGGACCTCCAGCTCACGCCGACCGAGCTGCGGCTGCTGCTGGAGCTCAGCCGCCGGCCCGGGCAGGCCCTCTCCCGCCAGCAACTGCTGCGCCTGGTCTGGGAACACGACTACCTCGGCGACTCCCGGCTGGTGGACGCGTGCGTCCAGCGGCTGCGGGCGAAGGTCGAGGACGTGCCCTCGGCGCCCACCCTGATCCGCACGGTGCGCGGGGTCGGCTACCGTCTGGACCCGCCGGCGTGACCGCGCCCGGCAGCGCCCCGCTGCTGATATCCCGCCTCTCCTGATCTTCCGCAACGACAGGCTCCCGTGACTGACCTTCAGACGACGACCAGCCGCTTCTCCTCGGGCCCGTGGCGACGGCTGCGTTCCCTGCGGGTGCGGCTGATCGCGGTGTTCGCCGCGGTCGCGCTGCTCGCCGCCGTCTCGGCCTCCGGCATCGCGTACTGGCTCAACCGGGACGCGGTGCTCAAGCGCGCCCAGAACACCGCGCTCAACGACTTCCGGGTCTCGCTCACCCGCAACGTCTCCGAGCTGCCGCTGAACGCCACCTGCGCCGAGCTGAACCAGCTCGCCGCCAGCGTCGCCAGCTCCGGGCTCAGCTACGAGGTGGTGGTCTCCGACCCCGCCCGCCCGGACTGCCTCGCCTCCTCGGCCCCGCTGACCTACACGCTCGCCGACGTCCCGGCCAAGCTGCGGGACACCGTCGCGAAGCCGCGCGAGCTCACCGAGAACAACCCGTACGCGTTCCACCTGTACTGGCAGCGGCAGAACCTGGAGGGGCGGCCGTTCGTGATCGGCGGCACCAAGGTGGTGCCGACCGGGCCGACGGCCTACATGTTCAAGTCGCTGGAGAACGAGCGGGCCGACCTGAGCACGCTCGGCTGGTCGCTGGCGATCGCCACGCTGCTGGCGCTGATCGGCTCGGCGCTGCTCGCCCAGGCCGCGTCGGCGACGGTGCTGCGCCCGGTCAAGCGGCTCGGCGAGGCCGCCCGGCGGCTCGGCGAGGGCCATCTGGACACCCGGCTCGAAGTCGAGGGCTCGGACGAACTCGCCGATCTGGCAAGGACGTTCAACCGCACCGCGGAGTCGCTGCACGAGCAGGTCGAGGAGCTGAGCGCGCGGGAGGCGCAGAGCCGGCGGTTCGTCGCCGACATGTCGCACGAGCTGCGGACGCCGCTGACCGCGATGACCGCCGTGACGGACATCCTGGAGGACGAGGCCGAGTCGCTGGACCCGATGATCGAGCCGGCCGTGCGGCTGGTGGTCAACGAGACGCGCCGGCTCTCCGACCTGGTGGAGAACCTGATGGAGGTGACCCGCTTCGACGCCGGTACGGCCAAGCTGGTCGCCGACGAGGTGGACATCGCCGATCTGATCATGTCCTGCATCGACGGCCGGGCCTGGTACGACGCGGTGGAGCTGGACGCGCCGCGCGGTGTCCGGGCCGTGGTCGACCCGCGCCGGCTGGACGTCGTCTTCGCCAACCTGATCGGCAACGCGCTCAAGCACGGCGGCTCGCCGGTGCGGGTGACGGTCCGGGAGGAGGGCCCCGCGCAGGCTCCGGCGGACGGCCCGGCCGACGGCCCGACGGACGGCCGGGAGGATGACGGCCCGGTGGTCGGCCCGGCGGTCGGAACGGTGATCGTCGAGGTCTCGGACAGCGGCCCCGGCATCCCCGAGGACGTGCTGCCGCACGTCTTCGACCGGTTCTACAAGGCGGACAAGGGGCGGGCGCGTTCGGAGGGCAGCGGTCTGGGCCTGTCGATCGCGATGGCCAACGCGCAGATCCACGGGGGGACGATCACGGCCGCGAACGGGGAGGTGGGGGCGGTGTTCACGCTGACGCTGCCGCGGACCCAGCCTCCGCCGTCGGCCGACGACTCCGAGGAGAGTGCGCTGTGACCTCCCGCCCGTCCGTTCCGGCGGGTCCGGCCGACCGGGCCCGCGCCGTCCGCGGTTCCCGCCCGGACCGCGGTTCCCGCCCGGGCCGGGTGTTCGGCGCCGCCGCCCTGGTGGCGCTGGCCGCCCTCGCCGCCGGGTGCGGCATCCGCCCGACCGCCGTCCCGGTGGACGCCGGCGCGCCCGCCAGCCGGACGGCCTGCCCGACCGCGCCGCAGATACCGACGGCGCCGGCCGCACCGTCACCGGTCGGCCCGACACCGCCCGCCGCGCACTCCTCGGCGAAGTTCTTCGGGAGCCCGTCCCCGTCGGTCACCCGGGTGACCCCGGGGCCGTCCACCCCGCCGACGGACAACGTGTTCACCGCGGTGGCGACGCCGTCGCCGACGGCGTCGGCCACCTGCCGCTGATCGACTCCGTGGGATCCGGGCCGCATCTCGACCGGATCGGGTCCGAACGGGGGCGCTCCGGGCCGTTTCGGTCCGCTCCGGGCGTGCGGCGGAATGTTCACGCCGGGCGTGGAACCGCCGCGCCACCGGCTCACGTCCTTCCCCGCGTGCAGCGAGATGGCACCAGGGCACGCGACGAGCGTTCCGGCGTGCGGACCGAGACCGGGCCGGCGGCGGCCGTCCACCGTCCCCTACGGCTGGTCGGCCTCGTCGGCCTCACCCTCCACCTGGCCCTGGCGGGCTGGCTGGTGCTGAGACCGTTGCCGGTGGCCTGGGTCTACGACGCCAACCTGACGCCGCTGGCCTCGCTCCGCTCCTCCACCGCCTGGCAGGTCCTCGGCGAGCTGCTGCTGCTGGCCCCGCTCGGCGTCCTGCTCCCGCTCGCGGGCGGCCGCCTGCGGGCCCCCTGGCTCCCGTCCTTCCTCCGCACCACCGGCGCCTCCGCCCTGCTGGCCACCGCCCTGGAGTTCCTCTCCTCCTGGGCCCCGGGCCACATCCTGAACGTGGACCACATACTGCTCGCCAGCGTCGGCGTGGCGATCGTCCACCTGGCCCTGGTGCCCGGCTGCCGGTCCCTGCTGCTCCGGCCCCGCCGGGCGGGCGCCGGCCGCCCGGCGCCCGCCCGGGCCCCCGCGCCGGCCCACACGCCGACTCGCACGCCGGTCCACGCACCGACCCACGCTCCCGTCTACGCGGAGCCCGTCTCCTCCCACGGCCGCTGAGGCGGCTCGCTGCTCGCCGGGCAGGAAAAGCAGCCGGGAGCTGCCACCGCGCACGTGCCCGGGTCGAGCAGCCGCCCGTCGTCGGGGGCGACCCGCCCGCACGCCCGGCAGCGCACCGTGACCCGCCCGCCCGCCGCCCGCAGGCGGGCCACCGCGACGTCGAGGTCCCGCAGGTTTCCGTCCCGCACGGGGGCGGGCAGGTCGTCCAGCAGCAGCCTGCCGTGCCAGAGGCTCAGCCCGGTCACGGCGCGGAGGGCGCGGAGCAGCTCGATCCGCCGCTCCCCCGCGCCGGTCAGCTCGGCGACGAACTCCGGTTCCTCCATCCGCCCGGCCCTCCCCGGCCTGCCCGCTCCGGCCCGCCTGCCCGCTCCGGCCCGCCCGGCCCTCCCCGGCCCGCCCGCCCGCTCCGGCTCGCTCCGCCCGGCCGGGCGTACCCGGCGGGCGGTCAGCGGCCGGGGCGCTGCGTGCGCTGCCGGCGGCGCAGCACCACCAGGGCACCCAGCCCCATCGCGATCGCCATGCCGCCGGTGATCGCCATCGGCGCGGAGGAGGACCCGCCGCCCGTCGACGCCAGCCCGGAGGCCTGGTCCGGCACGGGGACGGGCACCGGCACCGGAGCGGCCGTGGTCGCCGGGCCGTTCGGTGCCGAGGCGGTGACCTGCGCGACGACCACCGCGGCCGCCGACGGCGCGGTCGGCACCGGAGCGGGGCTCGCCGGAGCGCTCGCCGTCCCGGTGGCGGTCGCGGTGGCGGAGGGCGTCGCAGACGCCGTGGGGGACGGCGTACCGGCGCCGCCCGGCGCCGCGATGCCGAACGGGACCGCCCGGCTGGACGTCGTGACGCCGAGCCCGCTGACCTCCGGCATGCTGTGCCCGGTGAGCAGCACGGACGCGGCGCCGACCGGGGCATCCTTGGCGAAGGCCAGCCGGACGTTGATCGTGCGGGACTCGCCGTCGTGCAGCTTCACGAGGTCGGCGTCCTTGCTGCCCGACGGGAGCCCCAGGATCAGCCTGCTCGTCGCCGGCTCCGGGAGGGGCCTGGCGGCCAGCCACTCGCCCTCCGGGGACTGGAACTCGAACCGGACCGCGTCGGCGGGCAGCGTGCTCCCGGCCTGGAGGGTGACCTCGGGGAGGACGCGGATGTCCTTGCCGCTGTGGTTGGCGAGGACCAGCTTGAAGCCCTTCGCCTCGCCGCCCGTGGTGAAGGAGGCGGGGACGCCCTCGACGCTCGGCTCGGCCGGGCCGGGAGCGGTCACCGGCGGGGTGCTGGGGCCGCCTACCGGGGCGATGGTGAAACGTCCGAACTCGCTGGCCGGGGTGGAGATCCGCTGCTCCGGGGGCAGCGTCGGGTCCGACACCACGGCCCGGAACCCGGCCGTGGCCGTGCCGCCGACGGCGCCGGCGGTGACGGCGAGACGCAGCCGGTAGGTGACCGAAGCCCCGGCCGGCACGCTGATCCTGGTGGCGAAGGTGTCCAGCTCCCACACCGCGCCGACCGTCTGGCCGGGGCTGAGCAGGGCGTTCTTCCACTGCGTGCCGCCGGGCGACTGGAACTCCAGCTTGAGCTGCGTCTCCTTGATGCCGGAGTTGACGTCGGCCAGGGTGAAGCCGGTCGTGGCGTCGACCGCGTGGTCGGCGGAGTTCTTCAGGGTCGCGGTGAACTCGACCGGCGCCGCACCGGCGGTGAAGGTGCCGGGCAGGCCGCTCAGCGTGATCGACACGGGCCCGTTCTGGGTCTGGGCGCCCAGGGTGCCCTGGGTGTGCCGGGCGATCGAGGGGGCGGCGAGCGCCGCCGGGGCGGCGGCGACGGCGGTGCCGGAGACCAGGGTGGCTGTGGCCGCCAGAGCGAGGAGACTGCGGTGCTGAGTGCGCAAGGGGACCTCACGGAGGAGAGCGGGCCGAGCCCGGCAGACGATGGGTCGCCTGGACTGAGAGGGAACCTCGTCGCAGGCCATGTCCGTCCCGCTGCTTCGCCCCCAAACCTCCAGCAACGGCGGCATCATATCCGAACGTGTGGACCATTCGTGAAGGAGTATCGGTCGCCGGGACGAACGCCGGGTGACGGCTGTCACGCCGCTCGCCGCACCCGGCCGCCGACCTCGATCAGGCCGCCGGGCCGGACGCCGGTGACGAGCTGGGAGCCGACGCCTTGAGTGATGATCAGGTCGCGCCCGAGCTCGGCCGTGAGCAGGATCGCGGCGGCGCCGGTGGCCTCGTCCTCGTCGATCCCGTCACCGCGGCCGGGGAAGGCGCGCGCCCGTACGGTGCCCGCCCGCTCGTCCTGCCAGGCCCAGGCGTAGATCCACTCCCCCGGCGGCGGGACGTCCAGCGCGTCCACCTCGGCGGCGGACCCGTACCGCCTCAGCGCGCGGCCCGGCGCCCAGGCGGCGCGGCCCTCGATGCGGGTGAACTCGCCGTCGCGGCGCACCCCGACGGCGCCGGCGGCGGTCACGAGCCGGTCCACGCCCAGCAGCCAGGCCGCACCGACGCAGGGGTGCCCGGCGAAGGGCAGGCGAAGGCTCGGCGTGTAGATGTCGATCACACCGCGCTCCGCGTCGTCGACGAAGACGGTCTCGCTGAAACCGAGCTGCCGGGCGACGGCCAGCCGGTCGGCCGCACCGGGAACGGCGGCGCCGTCGCGGACCACGCCGAGCGGGTTCCCGTGGCCGCCGTCGGGGCCGCAAAAGACCCGAAGGACCTCATAGTCAGTCATTCACCCACCCAACCACGGGTGGGGGCGCCGCCGGTATACGAGGTCGTGACGAAAACGTGGCGGCGATTGTCCGCGGGGTCCAGTACTGTGCCCACTCGTCCCCAAGGATTTCTTTCTCTCACCTCCCACAGGAATTGACTCCGTGAATCTCGACTTCACCGTTGACCCGCTTTTCTCCTGGTACGTCGTGCTGCTGGCCATCAGCGGCATCGCCATGGTCGTGCTCGGCGCCGTCAACGTCGGCGGCGGCCTGAGCGGCGGCTGGCGGGTCATCAACGTGATCGCCGGCATCGCGTTCGCCGGCTACGCGTACTACCTCGCGTTCGTCTTCGAGGGCGGTGAGTACCGGATGTTCTTCCAGGCGTTCATCCTCCCCGTGCTGCTGATCGCCAACGCCGTGAAGGCCCTGGTCGCCCGCAGCAACGCCCCGGCGGTCCCGCAACCGGCGGCCTACCAGGCCCCGTACGACCCGAACGCCGCGTACAACCCGAACGCGGCGCAGAACCCCTACGCCCAGCCCGCCCCGGCCCCGCAGGCGGCCCCGGTCGCCCAGCCGCCGGCCCCGCAGGCTCCCCCGGCCGGCTGACCGGCTCGCATCCCCACGCCGTCCGCCGGGCACCCGCCCGGCGGACGGCGGCGAGCGAGAGCAGCATTCACGGGCGGGGAATCTGCTGGCGCAGATTCCCCGCCCGTCACGCCAGCGCCTCCATCGCCGCACCGATCAGGGCCCGGGCCTGCTCACCGTGGACGGCCTGGTCGGCCAGTTCGGCGAAGGCCTGGGCGTAGAGGGCGATCTCGCTGGGCTGGGTGATGGTGAGGTAGCCGGAGACCAGTTCCACGTTGACCTGGACGGTGTCGTAGATCCAGAAGCCCTCGACCGGCATCCGGGAACGGCCCGGCCCCATGGCGACGATGCCGAGACTGACATGGGGCAGCGCGCCCACGGTCAGCAGGTGCGCCAGTTGCTCGCGCTGAACATCCCGGCTGCCGGGACCCGACCGCAGGACGGACTCCTCCAGGAGAACGGCGAACCGCCGGTCACCTTCGCGGAGGATCCGCTGCCGCTCCATCCGGACTTCCACAGCGGCGTCCACATCGTCCACCACGACCCGGCGCCGCTGCACGGCCCGCAGCACCGCGTCGGTGTAGGCCCGCGTCTGGAGCAACCCGGTCACCAGCCACGACGAATACGCCCGGAAGCGGCGCGTGCGCTCGTAGCGCGGTAGGACTGACTCCTGCACGCGCTTCAAACCGTCACGCTCGATGCGGCGCCATTCGACGAACATGCCCTCGACAGCCCGCAACGAGGCAATGAGATCCGAGGCCTGGTCATCGGCTCCGGAAACCCGACACCAAGCCAGAAGATCTGCCGGTGAAGGCACCGTCCGGGCATTCTCGATTCGGGACGTCTTGGACGGATGCCAGCCACAGAGCTGCGCGAGTTCCCGCCCGGTGATCCCCGCCTCCCGCCGGATCTCGCCGAGCCGATCGGCGAGATCCCGGCGCGCCTGCTGAACGCTTGACGATGCTGACAGAGTCATGGATCAGGTCGGCCGGTACTCCGAGTGGGGGACGGCGCGCAGCCAGACGGATTCGAATGCCCTGGCGTACAGCTCAACCAGAGCCGGGTCCGTGCAGACCTCCATGCCCGAGCCGGCCCACTGCCCGTCACCGCTGAAGTGATGGAGGATCAGCGTCTCGCTGTCCACTACCCAGCAGTCCAGAGCGGGCAACAACAGATCACGCGCTGTCGATCGAGGCAGCCAGCGCACCTGCTCACCTGCTGCGATATTCGTGAACGTGCCGTCGTACTCGTACTGGATGTAGTCACTGACAGGCTCCGACACGACGCGGGCCCGCCGCATCGAAACGCCTCGTCCGGTCGTCTCGGCCACGACATCGAGCCATGGCCGCCACCAGGATTCACGATCCTCCGGATCTTCCCGGTGCCCTCCCTGCCAGGAGATGAACGCCGGGTCGTCACGCATGTAGCTGTCACGCATCTCAAGGTGCACGGCCGACCGCCGGGCCTTGGCGAGCGCCTCACGAACCGCAGTGGCCACCGTTTGCTGTTGTAGTTGCGGACAGTTCGCGGATCTTCGTCGGGCTGCACAGTGGAGTTTCAATCATGGTGTCGCGGACGGCTCCCGAGGCATTCGGGCAGGACCGCGCGCTGTTCCGTGCTCTGGCCCGTGTGGCGGGCGTATGGGTGCAGGAAGCCACGTCAGTGCAGATCGTTAGCGCCACACTCCCGGACAAGACCCCGAACCTGGCTGCCTTCGCGGACCAGCCGGAGCCGGACTTGAACTCTCCCGAGATGCTTGCCGCCCAGGACGCACAGCACATGGAGGAGCTTGCCCGCCTGCGAGCCGACCCGAGCAAGCGCGTCACGGTATCGGCGCCGAAGCTCACGGACGACCAAGCCCAGCGGCTCCGCGACCGCCAGCAGCAGGCACGGGCACGGGCGCAGCAGTGATCACAGCAACCGGGGGTAGGGGGGTGTCCTCGCCATGGGGGTGCTGAGGAAGGGGGTGGTCTGTCTCGCCAACCTGTACCGGTGGCGTGGCCGGCCACCGCATCGTGAGCCATTGCTGACCGAGATAGCTGCGCGATTGGCAGAGATCGGGCTCAGGCGGTTACCGCTGCGCTGTGAGCGGTGCGACCACACGGGCCCGGTGGCTGGTCTCGTCCTGGCGTGGACGAAGCCGATCCGCAGCGGCGGCAGGCGCGAGCACGGGAATGTTCACGCGTCGTGCCTCGGGTGCTGGCGGGACACCGGGCGGACCGACGGCTTGCCCGTTCTGGAAGGTGCGAGGGTCCACCAGGGCCGGACACCGCAGTCAGACGCAGTGATCATCTGCATCTGAGGCAGGAGCTTCCGTGCGGCTGGCTGGGCAGGGCGCTGCGAAAGTTCCCGGCCGTGCCCGCCAGCGATCCCGGCCCCAGCTCGAAACACGCGCCCTGAGTGTGGGCCCGGACCCAGGGCGCCCCCCAGAGATCAACTGCGCTGTGGAGTAGGGATGCTGATGAAATCAACCCACGATAAAGGCCCCCGGTATGCACTCTTAACCATGCGGTCAAGGGCCGTAACGTCCCACGAACAGCAATGAGACCCCAGCGGATTCCCGCTGGGGTCTTTATGCATTTTGCGGTGCTACGCCTCCGGCGGCACGCTGTAACGGCTCAGAACTTCGTCCGCTGTGGACTTGTCCAGCAATCGGAGTTCCCAGGGGCCGGTGTTGACGTCAAATTCCTTGCCGAATCCGACCCACTTGCCAGCCATGCGGCGCCCGGTCGGATCGACCAGCAACTGAATGGCGCCGTGGTACCTCGCTCCCTGGTAGTAGCCATCCTGCGCGGTTTGCTCCACCCATGAGCCCGTCACAATGTTCCGATCAACAGTGAGATCGAACGACAGCGGTGAGTCGGGGTTGGACGACGCCCCGGGAAGGGAGCGGCCGGTGATCCGATTCCCCCGCTGAGACAGTACGACGTGGTGCAGGCCGGTGTACGTGTTCTCCCGGCTGCTGCTGAAGAACTCATAGTGGCTGATCCAGACCCCTGAGTAGTCCTCGCCCGTAGGGGTGGGTTCAGCCTGCACGGGCACGCCCGGTTCATTGATGGTCACGTCATGCCCTCCCGTACCGTCCACGCTGACTGCAAGTGACAGCTGTGGCGAGTCGAAGCCGAGGCGGTTCACGGAAAGCTTCGTGACTGCCTCAAGAGCCCGAACGTACACCGGGCGGGGGGCCTTGACATCTCCGGACTCCCAGCGCTGCACAAGGCGCTTGCTTGCGTCGTTGGGTTCCCCTCGGGCGACCCCCTCCTCCCTCAGGCGCTTCGCGAACTCGTCTTGACTCAGGCGAAGTCCGAGGCGTACGGCCCGCAGTGTCTCGTTCGGCGTCGTCATGCACTCCACGATAGAACCGGTTGCTGTTGTACGACACCGAAATGACGCCTTGCCAAGACGTCGGAGGGACGCCCTCGTGGCGTCGCAATGGTTCGACCTCCCAGGACACCATCAAGCCCTCCGTGGACACAGAGGAGCGGCAATGGCGAAGCGCAACCCGACCCCCGTACCGGACACTGCGGAGTCCTGCCGGTGCGAGTGCGGCAGGCCGGTCCAACTGACCGGCACCGTGACGGACACCGACGTACCCGACTGGGTGTGCGAGTGCAGGCGGTTCGGCATCGTGCTCCCGGCCGGCTACCAGGAGCGGCACCCCGACGAGCCGCCGGTCATGGTCTGCGGCCGGAAGAGGCAGGCACACCTGCCGGTAGCCGCGTGAACCCGTATGGACGGACAGCCCGAACCGGGCGGTGGCTGCGGCTGATCCTCACGCAGCCGATCACGGCCGTCCACGTCGCCTGGGGGGCCTACCTCCAATGGACTTGGCCCGTAACGCTGTTCAGCCCCTACCGGCGTGCTCTCGCGCACCGAATGAAGCTCCGCCGGCAGCTCGACAGTCGGCGCTACTAGCCCCCGTCCCGGCCGCAACGACCGTCCAAGGACTTGCGGTTGGGGCGGGCTCCACCCCCAGCGGTGGGCGTCCTCCCATTTCTACCGCTGGGCGACTCCGGGTCCCGCAGCCCGCGAGCCCGGCCCCGCCCGCCACGTACCCCCCGGCGCGACGGGCGGGGTCGACCCCCCGCTACGCCAGAGAGGCAAGACAGCGTGCCCCGCTTGAGACAACCGCCCCCTGAGCCGGTGGCACCGCCTCTCTACGACAGCGCGGAGACCTACCTCCTCGCGCCGGAGTTCGACCCGGACGAGAGCGCGGATGGCTGCCAGTGCCCCCGACGGGTCGACGGCGGATGCGTCGAAGACCTGGGGCTGCCGGGGTTGCAGGAACAGTTTCGCGATCGGTTCCGCCGCGTGTGGACCGTCCTGGGGCGGGAGCGCGTTGCCGACCCGCTGACCGGCAAGGTCCGAGCGACGACCATCCTCATCCGACGCACGGAGGCCGGCCGACCGGTCTTCAAGACCATTCGCTGTGCCGACCCGCTTGTGGTCGAGAACCGGTACGAGCAGAACCGCGACGGCCGCCCGCCGGCAAGCGCGAGACTCCCGTTCCAACCGGCCGCCCCCGTGGACAGCTAGTTGACGGAAACGATCTACAAGACTCCCGCTCCGGCCGGAAATCCCTGGCAGGCAGCCGACCGGAGCGGGCTCCGCAACACCGCACGACCCGGACACCAACCGGTGCCCAGGCTCCGCACGATGCGAGGAGACACCAGTATGACCACGCCTGAGCGTCCGCCCGGCGACACCGGCCCTGGGGCCCGCAACCTGCTGAACCCCGCGCAGTTCGACGGGACTGTCTTCACCGTCCTGGACAACAACCCCGGTATGGCCACAGACACGGCTGAGCGCATTGTTACCGAAGCGCTCAAGTTCGTTGCCACCGCCCGCACGTTCCCCACCGCGCGGGTCACTCCGTCCAACGTCGTGGACGAGGGGTGGCACGCGCTCATCCTGCACACCCATGTGTACGCCGAGCTGTGCGAAAAGCTCGGCGGGTTCGTCCACCACTACCCGGAGCGTCCCGACCCGGAGCGCCACGATGAGGCGGCCCTGGTGCGGACTGTCGCCCTGATCGAGGAGGCCGGGTACACGCCCGACCACGAACTGTGGACCGGCCCGACCCGCGCCCTGGTGTCCGTGGCCGCGAACTGTTCCCACACTCCGGTACCCGGTGGTTGCGGGCCGATCAACCCCGGAGGGTGCGCGTCGCACTGCAACGGGGGTGGCGGAGGCGGCGGAGGTGGTGGCGGCGCCCGCTAGCCTGGGCGCACCGAACTCCGAAAGGGCGGGAAACGTGGACGAGAACGAAGCCCAGCAGGTGGCCAACACCCTTCGGCGGCTGGGCATTCGGGGGATCGTCTCCCCCGAAGACCTCGACAATCCGAACGGCCGCTGGCGGGTGTACGACAGCGCCGATGCCACTACCCGGCGGGACATCACCGACGAAGCACTGACAGTCATTGCGGGCAGGTCCCAACAGGGCGGTCCGGCGCGAGGGTTCGTCGTTCCGCAGTCTCGCTGAGTCACCCATCGAAACGGCCCCGCCCCGGTTCGCCGGGGCGGGGCTACTCCGTCGTCCGATCCTTCACGTAGCTGCCGCGTCGCGCCACGGTGAAGGCGTACCCCTCGCGCCTGAGGTAGGCGATCGCGTTCCGGGCCGTGTTCCTGGCGACGCCGTACCGCTGGACAAGATCCGATTCGGATGGCACCGGGCGCCCGACCGCGAGAGAGCCGTTCTCAATATCCCTGATCAGGTCCGCTGCAATCTGCCTGTAGGGCGGATCGGGGGACTCGTAGTCGATCACGGAGGAAGCCATGGGGAGAAGCCTAAACAAACCTGACCGTCGCGCCACGCACCTATATGAGCCTGCTCATGGGCAGACGTACCTATACAAGCACGGTACTTTCGATGCAACAAAAACCCCGGCGACGGTTGCACCCGTCCCGGGGAGTGGCCCTAGCTTTGTGGAGCTAAGACATGACCCAGTTTATCGTTCTCGCGTTCCTATGGGTGCTGCGCCTGCTACTGCCGGCGTGCGGGGAGCACCGCGCCCCCGACGTTCAGGCGCCCCAGGGAGCGCGCTGCATCTGCGGGTGGCGCCGACCGTTCCCCGCTCACCTGCTCGTCCGCACCATGCCTCTTCCGGAGTTGCCCCGGCTGGTCCCCCTGTATCTCGAAGCGTGGGAGCAGGCTCCGGACGACGAGAAGGCGGCAGTCCGGAAGCGGCAGGCGATGGAACAGGCGGAACGCTGGGAGCAGACCCGACGGCGGGCGGCAGCCTTCGCGGCGCAGCTCGATCTGCCCGGCCCACTCCACTGGCTGGACGACGCGACCGACGCTCACCGGGTTCTCGCGGGGGTGGGTGCGTGATGGCCCGGAAGAAGACGATGAAGGCGTTCGTGTGCTGCCTCTGCGGGACGTCGACCGCTGACGGCAAGGTGATCGGCGTCGTGGACCGCGTGAGCGGCCCGTCCTACGTTCGTTGGGCGTGCCGGAGGCCCTGCGTCCCGCAGCAAGGCCGCTAGACCCTCACAGCCCCGTCCGGGTTCGCCTGGGCGGGGCATTCATTCAGCCTCTCTTACTACGGGAAGAGACAGCAGGCGAACGCCTGGCGCCACGCGGGCAGCCAGGCGCCCCTCGTGGTCGTCGTCCTCGCGAACCGCACCCTCCGGGTCTCGGTCGCCGACGACAGCCCCACCCTCCCCGAGCAGCGCACCTCCGCCGATCCCTACGAACTCTCGGGCCGCGGGATCCACTTGGTCCGCTCGCTCACCCACCGCTTCGGCGCCGACGCCCGCAAGGACGGCAAGGTCGTCTGGTTCGAGCTGGACGCCGCCGCATGACCCGCCACGCCCCGGTCGCACCGGACGACCCCCGGATGCGCGACTACACCGAACCCCAGGTCACCACCCTGCTCGCCGAACTCCACGAACTCGGACGCCCGTTCGGCATCGCCTGGGACTCGGCCGCCACCAACGGCAGCGTCGACGGCCGCGTCCTCATCGGCTTCGGCAACGCCCCCGTCGCCACCCTCCTCAACCTCCTCGGCCTCCTGCGCGCCGCCGCGAGCGCCGCCGAACGGGGTGACCCGTGGGCGTCCTGATCCCTCTCCTCACCCAGGCGATCCACACCGAGCGCACCACCGTCGCCTACCTCGCCGTGGAGACCGTTCCCGACGCCGCGCTCCAACTCCGCGTCGCCGTCGACCTCGACGTCAACGCCAGCCCCGGCGAGCACCTCGCCCTCCCGCTCACCCGCGACCAGGCCGACGAACTGCTTTACGCACTAGCCGCCCGTCTCGGCCGCCGCGTCATCGGCGTCCGGTGGTGAGGGCCGGCGGCACCGTCGACTTCCTCGTCGCCACCGCCTTCGTGCTCCTCCTCGCCCTCGCGCTCCTCACCGTCGTGCTCGGCGTGATCACCGCGCTCAGCGTGAACCGGCGCACCGAGGACGACTCCGAACGCGAGCGGCTGCCACGCTGACCCGCCCGGCGGCTGCCGCCCCAGCCGCCGCGGCCCCCACACGCCGGAAGTCGGCCCGTCCGACTCTCCACTCCATTGCAGAGTTGCCACCTCATCCGGGCAAGCGGAAGGCAGGGCCCCACGAGGGAGGCCCTGCCCGACAACCGCACCCAACGCCGGCTCAGCGCACGCGGCGCACCCACAGCGCGCAGAAGACCAGCAGCGCCGCCGTGGCCAGCATGCTCAGCCCGGTCTGCGTCCAGTGCATCATCCACTCGTCGGCCGGCGGGTGGTAGAGCGTGTAGAACCGGTCGATGGTGTCGTAGTGGGCCTGGCAGGCATCGCTGGGGCAGACGGCCGTCCCGTCCGGGAGGGTGCCGATCCAGTCGCTGTCGGCCGGGATCCGCAGGCCGTCACGGGTCAGGAAACCGTTCTCCACGATGTGCGATTCGAGCGGCGAGGACGTCGTCACCCGTCCGGTCTGGACCACGGACATCGGGCCGACCGCATCGGGCGCAGCCATCCGGACGCTCGCCAGCGCCTCCCGCGCCGGCGTCAGCAGGTACCGCCCGGAGTCCACCGCGAACCGTACGGCGACGGTCAGCACCGCCGTGACCACGATCGAGGCCACCACCCGCCGCACCACCAGTCCGACGGCGGCCCCGAGCGCGACGGAGAGCAGGCAGGACACGACCAGCGACGGCCCGGAGGCACTGCGGCTCATCCAGCTGAACCAGTGGTACAGGCCGGGGATGGAGAACCGCCCCTCGACCTGGTGGACGAACCGGGTCGAGACGACCGCGAGCAGGCTCGACCCCACCAGGGTCAGCAGCAGCGGCACGCCCAGCCGGGCCGCCAGCCAACGCTGCCGCGACACGGACTGCGTCCAGGCCAGCGCGTACGTCCCGGTCTCGAACTCCCGTGCCAGCAAAGGCGCCGCGTAGAAGACGCCGAAGGCGATCGGCAGGATCACCAGCAGCCAGCCGGTGATCATCACGGCGATGCCCCAGTGCGCGTCGAGCGTGATCGCCCGACTGGCCTCGCACTCCGCCGGGAAGTAGACGACGGTGCAGCCCTGGAGGCGCCATTCGGCTATCTGGTCGGCGATCCGGCTGTGCAGGTAGACCATCCAACCGCAGAGCAGCACCAGGACGGAACCGGCGATCAGAAGCGGCGTGCGGTCCTGGCGCAGGCCCAGCCAGGTGGTGCCGCTCAGCAGGCGACGCCCGGACGGGCGGCTCCGCGGCGGGGTGGCGAGGTCGGCGGTGCTCATCGGGCCGCCACCTCCTCGCGACCGGCGGTGTGCGCGCCGACCCCGGCCGGGGGCCGGCCCTGCGGGGCGGCGGTACGCAGATAGGCGATCAGAATCTCCTCCAGGTTCGGCCGGCTGACGTCCCAGCGCGGGTCGATCTCTCCGTGGGGCCTGAGCAGCGCGGTCGCCTGGCGGCCGGTGCGGCGCAGCTCGACGATCTCGTGGCGCGCCAGCTCGGCCGGGGTGCCGTCGGCGCCCTCGGTGGCGCCGACCACCAGGCGGTGGTCGTCCAGCAGGTCGTCGACGTCACCGCTGAGCCGGATCCGCCCGTCGCGCAGCACGGTGACGTGGTCGCAGACGCCGTCCAGCTCGGCGAGGACGTGCGAGGAGATGAGGATGGTCGTCCCGTGCTCCGCCGCCTCGGCCATCAGGATGCCGGTGAGTTCCTGGCGGGCCACCGGGTCGACGTCGGCGAGCGGCTCGTCGAGCATCAGCAGGTCGGGGCGCTTGCCGAGGACGAGCGCGAGGGCGACCCGGGTGCGCTGGCCGGCGGTGAGCGTGCCCACCCTGGCGTTCTGCGGGAGATCGCCCAGCCGGACGATCCGCTCCGCGATCTCCTGGTCCCAGCCCGGGTTGAGCTCCCGGCCGGCGCGCAGGGTCTCCGCGACGGTGAACCGCGGGTAGAGCGGCTTGTCCTGCCGCAGGTAGGCGGTGCGCCGCAGGGCGGCGGCTCCGCCCGGTCCGGTCCCGAACACCGCGACCGTTCCCTCGGTCGGCGCGAGGAGTCCGGCGGCGAGCGCCATCAGGGTGCTCTTGCCGGCGCCGTTCGGGCCGACGAGCGCGCAGACGCGGCCGGCCGGGAGCCGGAGTTCGCAGTCGCGCAGGGCCCAACGCCGGCGGTACTTCAGACCGAGGCCGGTCGCCTCCAGGGCGGGGGCGTCCTCGGTCGGTCGGTGCTCTGCTGCGGGGTGGTTCACCCGGACTCCTCGGGGGCCTCGGTGCTGGTGGGGTAGGCGCGGTCGAGGGCGGTGTCGACGAGAGCGGCGACGTCCTCGCGTTCCAGGCCCGCGTCCCGCGCCCGGGCGATCCAGTCGGCGAGGTCGACGCGCAGGACCGAGTCCTCGACGGTCGGCGGTTTGGCGAGGGACTTCCGGACGAAGGTCCCGACACCCCTCCTGCTCTCGACCAGGCCTTCGCGTTCGAGCTCGCGGTAGGCCTTGAGCACGGTGTTCGGATTGATCGCCGTCGCCTCCACCACCTCGCGGGCGGTGGGGAGTTGGTCACCGGGTTGGAGCACTCCGAGCCGCAGTGCCCGCTTCGTCTGCTCGATGATCTGCAGATACGGCGAGAGGCCGCCGCGACGGTCGATGAGGTACTCGACGATGACATCCACCTTTCCACTAGTTAACTAGTGGAATAGTGCACCTGAGATGATCGGCCGTCAACTCCGGACCGGACCGTCGCCCCCGCGAGCGGCCCTCCAGCCCCCTCGCACCGGAAGTCGGCCCGCCCGACTTCCCACTCCTGCGCAGGCGAACCTCCGGGGCACCCCCGAGACAAACCCCGAGGTCGGGTCCTCCTCACCGGGGACGAAGGCCAGGGTCGGGATCGCCGCCGAGGCTGAGGATCCGGGGGTGGAGGCGGCGGAGTATGGAAGTACGCCCTCCGGAGAGCCCGGACCGGGCGCCAGGAACACGGAGACCGCCATGAGCCGCCTCGCCCGCCCCCGCCACAACCGCGTCATCGCCGGCGTCTGCGCCGGGATCGCCGAGCGCTTCGGCCTGACCCCCTGGACCGTCCGGATCATCTTCCTCGCGTCCTGCCTGCTCCCTGGCCCGCAGTTCCTGATCTACCTGGCGCTCTGGCTGCTCCTCCCCCAGGAGCCGTGAGCCCCGGCGCCCCCACGCCCCCTACGCCTCCGGCGCCCAGCACCCACGCACCCACGGCCCCACGCACCTGAGTCCGAACGCCGAAACGGGCCGCCCGCGCCCCGGGATCACCGGGGTGCGGGCGGCCCGTCGGCCGTGGCGGGAGCGTCAGCCGCCGAGGCCGGGCAGCGGGAGGGCCTGGGTCAGGCCACCGACCGGGGTGCTGCCGAGACCCGGGATGCTCGGCACGCCGGCGCGGGGGGTGGCGTCCGCGGCCGGGGCCATCGCCTGGCCGGCGCTCGGGGTCAGGGTGCCGAGGGTGCCGGCGACCTTGTCACCGCCGGGCAGCTTGCTCGCGGTGTCGGTGACCGCGCCGGTCACGGCGGGGTTGGTCACCGCGCCGGTGGGAAGCCCGAGGCCACCCGCGGCGACCGGGTCGGCGGACGCGCTGCCGGCGCCGACCGCCGCGATGGCGAGCCCGAGCACGGCGGTGCCGGCGGCCTTGAGAGTGGCCTGCTTCATGTTCGTCCCCTTGGATCCTCGTCGGTGGCCGACATTCACGGCGGGGTAGCGGGTTCCGCCACCTCCGCCGGTCGGCGTTGACTGCCACACCGTAGTGATCGGATCGCACGGGGACCAAAGGCCGTTAACCCACACGAGTGGGTAGTCAGATGAACGCCAACACCCAGGGGTGACCAGGGCGTTCACCCGACCGACCGCACCGCCTCAGGAGGTCGCGCTGAACAGCCACTCCGCCTTGAGCTCGGCGTAGCCCGGCTTGATCACGTCGTTGATCATCGCCAGCCGCTCGTCGAACGGCAGGAACGCCGACTTCATCGCGTTCACGGTGAACCACTCCATGTCGCCCAGCGTGTAGCCGAACGCCTCCACCAGGTGCCCGAACTCGCGGCTCATGCTGGTGCCGCTCATCAGCCGGTTGTCGGTGTTGACCGTGACCCGGAACTTCAGCCGGCTGAGCAGCCCGATCGGGTGCTCGGCGTACGACGTGGCGGCCGCCGTCTGCAGGTTGGAGGTCGGGCACATCTCCAGCGGGACGCGCTTGTCGCGCACGTACGCGGCCAGCCGGCCCAGCTCGACGCTGCCGTCCTCGTTCACCGTGATGTCGTCGACGATCCGCACGCCGTGGCCGAGCCGGTCGGCGCCGCAGCACTGCAGGGCCTCCCAGATCGACGGCAGGCCGAAGGCCTCGCCCGCGTGGATGGTGAAGTGGTTGTTCTCGCCCTTGAGGTAGTCGAAGGCGGCCTGGTGGCGGGTGGGGGGGTACCCCGCCTCGGCACCGGCGATGTCGAAGCCGACCACGCCGCGGTCGCGGTGGCGGTTGGCCAGCTCGGCGATCTCCGAGGAGCGGGCCGCGTGCCGCATCGCGGTGATCAGGGTGCCGACGCGGATCCGGTGACCGGCCGCGCGGGCGTTCGCCTCGCCGAGGCGGAAGCCCTCGTTGACGGCGTCGACGACCTCGTCGAGGGTGAGGCCGGCCTCCAGGTGCTGCTCGGGGGCGTAGCGGACCTCGGCGTACACGACGCCGTCGGCGGCCAGGTCCTCGGCGCAGTCCGCGGCGACCTTGATCAGGGCCTCGCGGGTCTGCATCACGGCACAGGTGTGCGCGAAGGTCTCCAGGTAGCGGACCAGCGAGCCGGAGTCGGCGGCCTCGCGGAACCACTCGCCGAGTTCCTTCGGGTCGGTGGTGGGGAGGCCCTCGTAGCCGACCGCGGCGGCCAGCTCGACGATGGTCTCGGGCCGCAGCCCGCCGTCGAGGTGGTCGTGCAGGAGCACCTTCGGGGCGCGGGCGATCTGGTCGGGGGTGGGGATCCGGGGGCCGGTGCCCGCGGTGGTGACAGGGGTCTGGTTCTCCATTGCGGGAGTGTAGCTCCTACGCGCGTAGACAGGCCACACCCACGCGGCCGGTTCGGCCAATGTGCATCGGGAATTCCTCCGAAGGGCCGAGCGCGGCGCACGGGCGCGCGGCGCGCCGGGTCAGTCGTGCTGCAGCAGCCGCCCCCGGCGGGCCAGCACGAAGTCGCGGAACGCCGCCACCGGCGGGGTCGGCGGCCGGCCCGCCGCCCAGGCCAGGCCGATCGCCCGCCGGGTGCGCGGCGCCGTCACCTCCAGCTCGACCACCCCCGGCCGGGGCACCAGCGCGGGCGGCAGCAGCGCCACCCCGAGCCCGGCCGCGACCAGGCCGCGCAGCGTCTCGGCGTCCTCGCCCTCGAAGGCGAGCCGCGGCACGAACCCGGCCTCGGCGCAGAAGCCGTCGGTGATCGCGCGCAGCCCGTAGCCGCGCTCCAGCCCGACGAACGGGTCCCGGGCCACCTCGGCCAGCCGGATCCGGCGCCGCCCGGCCAGCCGGTGGTCGGCCGGCACCACCAGGTGCAGCCGCTGCTCGTCCAGCGGCCGGGCCACCAGCGCCGGGTCGTCCGGCACCGGCGAGACCAGGCAGAGGTCCAGCTCGCCGGCCAGCAACCGCTCCAGCATCGCGCCGACGTAGTCCTGCACCAGCTGGAACCGCACCTGCGGGTGCGCCGCCCGGAACCCCCGCAGCAGCGCCGGCACCGCGTCCGTCCCCATGGTGTGCAGGAAGCCGAAGACCACCCGCCCGGCCGCCGGGTCCGCCTCCGCCCGGGCCGCCTCCGCACCGCGTTCGACCTCGGCCAGCGCCCGCTCCACCGAGGCCAGCAGCAGCCGGCCGGCCCTGGTCAGCCGGACGGTGCGGCCCTGACGGGCCAGCAGGTCCACGCCCAGCTCGGCCTCCAGCCGGGCCACCGCCCGGGACAGCGTCGGCTGCGGCACGCCCAGCAGCGCGGCCGCCTGCGTCATGTGCTCCAGCCGGGCCACCGCCGCGAACTGCGCGAGCCGGGGCGCGAGTTGGACGGCCGGCAACTCCGGCCCCAGCTCCGCCGGCCGGTGCGGGCGATCGGCCTCGTCCGTGCTCTCCGCCACTCCCGCGCCATCCTCACCGCTTCGACCTGCACTCATACGTCTGCGCATCGATTCTCCCGCATTCATGCATTGGACGCATCAGAGCCGCCGGTCCTAACGTCGACGACATGCAGCCCGCCAGTACCGGGGCGTCCGCGACCGTGCCGGATGCCCTCACCAAGCCGTCCCCGCTCGCCACCGACGACGCCCGCCACCGCCCCGGGCAGCGCGCCTTCCGCCGCGCCAACCTGGCCCTCTTCGCCGCCGGCATCGCGACGTTCGTCCTCCTCTACTCCACCCAGGGCCTGCTGCCGGTCCTCTCGGCCGACCTCGACCTCACCCCCGGCCAGGCCAGCTGGACGGCCTCCGCCGCCACCCTCGGCCTCGCCCTCGCCCTGCTCCCGGCCAGCGCCCTCTCCGACCGGTACGGACGCACCGCGGTGATGACGGCCTCCGTGCTCGCCGCCTCCGCGCTCGCCCTGGCCCTGCCCTTCGCGCCGGACCTCACCACCCTCGTGGTGCTGCGCGTCCTCCAGGGCGCCGCCCTCGCCGGGCTCCCCGCCACCGCGATGGCGTACCTCGCCGAGGAGATCCACCCCAGCGCGCTGGCCTCCGCGATGGGGCTGTACGTGGCGGGCAACAGCATCGGCGGCATGGGCGGGCGGCTGATCTCCGGCTGGACGGCCGCCGGCTTCGGCTGGCGCTGGGGCCTGGCCGCCTCCGCCGCCCTCGCGCTGCTGGCCGCGCTCGCCTTCCGGCTGCTGATCCCGCCCGCCCGCCACTTCACACCCGCCCCGGTGGACGCCCGCGCGCTGGCCCGCACCGTCGGCCGCCACCTGGGCAACCCGCTGCTGGTCCGGCTGTACGCGCTCGGGCTGCTCTTCATGGCGGTGTTCGGCGCGGTCTACAACACCGTCGGCTACCGCCTGATCTCCGCGCCGTTCCACCTGCCGGAGTCGGTGGCGGCCTCGATCTTCGTGGTCTACCTGGTCGGCACCGGCACCTCGGCCGCCGCCGGGCGGCTCTCCGGCCGTCTCGGCCGACGCGGCGCGCTGTACGTGGCGATCGGCGTGACCACCGCCGGCCTGCTGCTCTCGCTCGCCGACTCGCTGCTCTGCGCGCTGCTCGGCCTGGTGCTGATCACCGCCGGGTTCTTCGCCGGCCACGCCACCGCGTCCTCCGCCGTCGGCCGCACCGCCACCGAGGGCCGCGCCCAGGCCTCCGCGCTGTACCTGATCGCCTACTACCTGGGCAACAGCCTCGGCGGCACGATCGGCGCCGACGCCTACCACTCCACCGGCTGGCCCGGCGCGGCGGCCGTCGGCCTCACCGCGATGACCCTCGCCGCCGGCGTCACCCTCTACGCCACCCGCCGTGCCCACACCACCCGCCGCGCGGCCGTCCCGGTGGGGCGCTGACGATCGGCTTCTCCCCGGCGGATACCTGACACAGGGTGTCGGGTATCCGCCGTAGCCTTCCTCGCGTCGCCCAGCCCGATCGAGCCTTCGACCGATCGACCGATCCGCCCAGAGGAAGAAGACGCCATGGCCAGCTACGTACTCGTCCCCGGCATGCTGCACGGCGCCTGGTGGTACCGGCCGCTCACCGAGGGGCTCCGCGCCGCCGGGCACGAGGTGTACCCGGTGACGCTGACCGGGGTCTCCGAGCGCGGGCACCTGAACAACGCGGTGGTCGACCTGGACACCCACGTGCAGGACGTGGTCGGGCTGCTGGAGGCGGAGCGGCTCACCGACGTGGTGCTGGTCGGGCACAGCTACGGCGGGATGGTCCTCTCCGGGGTCGCCGACCGGGTGCCGGAGCGGGTCGGGGCGCTGGTGTACGCGGACGCCTTCGTCCCCCGCGACGGCGAGTCGGCCTACCGGATCGTCAACGAGGTCTGGAAGCAGCGCTACCTGGCCGGCGCCGCGGCGGGCGGCGGTGTCACCGTGGTCGGCTCGAACCCCGCCCTCGACCCGCGCGCCACCGTCCACCCGGTGGCCAGCCTCCTCCAGCCGATCGCCCTCACCGGCGCGGCCGACGCCGTCACCCGCCGGGTCTACATCCACGCCGAGCGCTTCGAGGACAGCCCGCTGCTGGAGACCTTCGACCGCCTGCGCGACGACCCGGCCTGGACCGTGCACACCCTCCCGGTCGGCCACGACCTGATCCGCGAGGCCCCCGAGGAGTTCCTGAAGATCGCCCTCACGGCGGCCGGCTGAGCGACGGCGCGGCTGCCGGGGCCCGTCGATACACTCCGAGCATGAGCATCGATCCTGCTGTGTACGCCCGGTTGCGCGAGATCGCCGATCAGCTGCCGCAGATTCCCGGAATAGGGAAGGTCGAGATCGCTGACGGCGAGATCGTCATGATGATGTCCCCGGTGAAACGGCACGAGCTCGCCGTGATCCGCCTGGCCCGGCAACTGAACGCCCAGTTGCCGAACACCCACCCCGGCTACATCGCCCACGGTGGCGCGGATCTGGAGGACGTCGGACTGGGACGGCTGCGCAATCCCGACCTGATGGTGTTCCCCGAAGCCGCCCTGGACGACGAGGGACGAGCTCTGCTCCCCCACGAGATCCTGCTGGTGGCGGAGATCGTCTCGAAGTCGAACCCGGAGAACGACTACCACGGCAAGGTCCGCGACTACGCGGCCATGGGCATCCCGCTCTACCTGCTGGTCGACCCCCGCAAGGGCACCGGCATCGTCCACGACGGGCCCGGCTACCCGTCCCGCAGGGAGTTCGCCTTCGGCGACACCGTCACCGTCGGCCCGTGGACGCTGGACACCGGTGTCCTGCGCACGTACGCCTGAGCGGCCGCACGTGCGCAGGACGGCGGGTCACGCGATGCGGTCCAGCACGATCGGGTTCGGGGTGAACGCGGTGCCCGCCGGGGCGACCTCGATGCCGCCGGCCAGCGCCTCGATCGCGTACTCGTAGCGCTCGGGGGTGTCGGTGTGCAGGGTCAGCAGCGGCTGCCCGGCCACCACGGTGTCGCCGGGCTTGGCGTGCATCTCGACGCCGGCGCCGGCCTGCACCGGGTCCTCCTTGCGGGCCCGGCCGGCGCCCAGGCGCCAGGCGCAGACGCCCACCGCGTACGCGTCCAGCGCGGTGAGCACGCCCGAGGCCGGGGCCGGGATGACGTGCTGCTCGCGGGCGACCGGCAGCGGGGCGTCGACGTCGCCGCCCTGGGCGGAGATCATGCGGCGCCAGTGGTCCATCGCGGAGCCGTCGCGCAGCGCGTCGGCCGGGTCCTTGCCGTGCACGCCCGCCGCGGCGAGCATCTCGCGGGCCAGCGCCAGGGTGAGCTCGACGACGTCGGCCGGGCCGCCGCCGGCCAGCACCTCGACCGACTCGCGGACCTCCAGCGCGTTGCCGGCGGTGAGGCCGAGCGGGGTCGACATGTCGGTCAGCAGCGCGACGGTGTTGACGCCGGCCGCGGTGCCCAGGCCGACCATGGTGCGGGCCAGCTCGCGGGCGTTGTCCAGGTTCTTCATGAAGGCGCCGGAGCCGACCTTCACGTCCAGGACGAGGGCGCCGGTGCCCTCGGCGATCTTCTTGGACATGATCGAGGAGGCGATCAGCGGGATGGCCTCGACGGTGCCGGTGACGTCGCGCAGCGCGTACAGCTTCTTGTCGGCGGGGGCCAGACCGTCACCGGCGGCGCAGATGACGGCGCCGGCGTCGTGCAGCACCTTCATCATCTCGTCGTTGGAGAGCAGGGCGCGCCAGCCGGGGATCGACTCCAGCTTGTCCAGGGTGCCGCCGGTGTGGCCGAGGCCCCGGCCGGAGAGCTGCGGGACGGCGGCGCCGCAGGCGGCGACCAGCGGGGCGAGCGGCAGGGTGATCTTGTCGCCGACGCCACCGGTGGAGTGCTTGTCGCTGGTGGGCTGCGCGAGGGAGGAGAAGTCCATCCGGACGCCGGAGCGGATCATCGCGTCGGTCCAGCGGCTGATCTCGCGCGGGTTCATGCCGTTCAGCAGGATCGCCATGGCGAGGGCGGACATCTGCTCGTCGGCGACGTCGCCGCGGGTGTAGGCGTCGATGACCCAGTCGATCTGAGCGTCGCTCAGCTCTCCGCGGTCGCGCTTGGTCCTGATGACGGAGATGGCGTCCATGGCTGCTCCAAGAGGGGGTTCAAAATGCGAAGAGTGTCGCGAGCTGGCCGGATTGCGGCCCCACTCGCGACACTCTACGCGCGTAACAGAAACAAAGACTAGAGCCGCTCCGGCCCGAACGCGTCGGGCAGGACCTCGCTCATCGGCTTCACGCCGGACGGCAGCTCGACCAGCAGATCGGGCCCGCCGTGCTCGTACAGCAGCTGGCGGCAGCGGCCGCACGGCATCAGCAGACCGCCGCTGCCGTCCACACAGGTGAACGCGGTCAGCCGGCCGCCACCGGTGGCGTGCAGCATGGAGACCAGGCCGCACTCGGCGCAGAGCGCGAGTCCGTACGAGGCGTTCTCCACGTTGCAGCCGGTGACCACCCGACCGTCGTCCACCAGCGCGGCCGCGCCGACCGGGAACCTGCTGTACGGGGCGTAGGCGTGGGTCATCGCCTCGCGCGCCGCCGCCCGCAGTGCCTCCCAGTCGACCGCCGCCGCGGGGGCCGTCACTTGCCCTGGCCCTTGCGGTAGATCTGGCCGTCGGCCTTCGGCGGCCGCAGCCGCTGCGAGGCCAGCGAGAGCACCACCAGGGTGATCACGTACGGCGTCGCCACGATCAGCGGACGCTGCACCTCCTCGGTGGTGGCGTACCAGGCCGCCAGGCCGCCGGCCACCACGAAGGTGATCAGCGCGGCCGGGATCTTGCGGCGGTACAGGTTCCAGAGCGCCAGCAGGAACATCGCGATGGCGACCACCAGGATCAGCACGTGCACCGACTCCGGGTCACGCAGCTGGAGGCTGTCGGTGAAGCCGAACAGGCCGGCGCCCATGGCGAGGCCGCCCGGCATCCAGTTGCCGAAGATCATCGCCGCGAGGCCGATGAAGCCTCGGCCGTTGGTCTGGCCGTCCTTGTAGAAGTGCGCCGCGACCAGCGAGAGGTACGCGCCGCCGAGGCCCGCGAAGGCACCGGAGGTGATGACCGCGAGGTACTTGTACTTGTAGACGTTGACGCCCAGCGACTCGGCCGCCGTCGGGTTCTCGCCGCAGGAGCGCAGGCGCAGGCCGAACACGGTGCGCCAGAGGGCGAAGTAGCTGACCACGATCAGCGCGCCGGCCAGCAGCACGACCACCGAGATGTTGGTGACCAGACCGCCCAGCACGCCCGCGACGTCGGACACCAGGAACCAGTGGTGGGTCTCGATGTCCTTCAGCCCGGAGGAGAGCCCGGGGATGGTGATGTACGGCAGCGGATCGGCCGGCGGGGACTGGTTCGCCCCGGCGCCGACGGAGATGTAGTCCTTGTAGTAGATCCGGTTGACGTACGCGCAGATGCCGGGGATCAGCAGGTTGACGCCGACACCGGAGACGATGTGGTCGACGCCGAAGGTCACCGTGATGACGGCGTGCAGCAGACCGCCGAGCGCACCGCCGAGCATGCCGGCCACCAGGCCGAACCACGGGTTGACCAGGTAGCCGCCCCAGGCGCCGCAGAAGGTGCCGGCGACCATCATGCCTTCGAGGCCGATGTTGACCACGCCGGCCCGCTCGGACCAGAGACCGCCCAGACCGGCCATGCCGATCGGCACGGCGGCGCTGAGCGCGGCGGTGACCTGGCCGGAGGAGGTCAGCGAGTGGTTGCCGGTGGCCATGCCCACGGCGGAGAAGAGGACCAGGGCGCCCGCGATCAGCAGCAGCACCACCGGCCAGGACAACTTGCGCTTCTTGGCGGGAGCGCCCGGCGCCTTCGCGCGGGCAGCGGTGGCCGTGCTCATGCGGACACCTCCTTCTTCTCGTTGGCGGCAGCCTGGGCCGCGAGCTCGGCGCCGACCTTCTGCTGCTGGCGCTTGAGGCCGTAGCGGCGCACCAGCTCGTAGGCGACGACGACGCAGATGACGATGGTGCCCTGCATGACCGGGACGATCTCGAACGGGAAGCCGCCCTGGAGGGGCAGCTGCGAGCCGGTGGCGTCCAGGAAGGCGAACAGCAGCGCGGCGAAGGCCATGCCGATCGGGCTGTTGCGGCCGAGCAGGGCGACCGAGATGCCGAGGAAGCCGAGGCCGCCCTGGAAGCTCTGACCGAAGTTGTACGAGTTCTGCAGCAGCTCGGGCATGCCGATCAGACCGGCCAGCGCACCGGAGACCACCATCGAGGTGACGACCATGCGCTTGACGTTCACGCCGGAGGCGGTCGCGGCGGTCTCGGAGCGGCCGGTGGCGCGCAGGTCGAAGCCGAAGCGGGTGCGGGTCAGGGTGAACTGGAAGGCCACGCCGACCAGGATCGCGATGAAGAGGAAGCCGTAGAGCGGCCCGCCGTCGGTGTTGATCGCGAAGAAGTGGCTGGACTCCGAGACCGGGCTGGTCTGGATGGAGTTGCTGGTCGAGCTCTTCTCCGGCGCGAAGATGCCGGGGACGAGCAGCAGACCGACGATCGCCACCGCGATGGCGTTCAGCATGATGGTCGAGATGACCTCGCTGACGCCGCGGAAGACCTTCAGCAGACCGGCGATGCTCGCGTACAGGCCACCGACCAGCATGGCGGTGATCAGCAGCAGCGGGATCTGGATGAACGACGGCAGGTCGAGCCGGCTGCCGACGAACGCCGCGAACAGCGCCGCGACCTTGTACTGGCCCTCGACACCGATGTTGAAGAGGTTCATCCGGAAGCCGAAGGCGGCGGCCGCGGCGGCCAGGTAGTACGTGGTGGACCGGTTGAGGATGGCCACCTGGCCGTCCGACTTGGTGGCGTACGTGATCATCACGTTCCAGGCGTCGAACGGGTTCTTGCCCGAGGTCGCCAGGAGCACCGAACAGATCACGACGGAGAGCAGCACGGCGAGCACCGGCGCTGCGAGGGCGAGCACGATCTTCTCGCCGTCGAACCGCTGCGCCAGCTTGCTCTTGGCCGCGGGGTTGGGACTGGTCATGTGGCTACTCCCCCGCCTGCGGGTCGGCGGTGTCGGTGGGGGTGTCGGACGAGGTGGCGTCCTGGGCGGCGGCGTCCTCGGTGGAGCCGGTCCCGGCGGCCTCGGCCTCGGTGCCCTCCGCGGTGACCGCGTGGAACTCCTCGACGGCCTCGGGCTCGGACTCGATGTGGCCGCGGGCGGCACCGGTCATCGCGGTACCCAGGTCCTCGGCGGTGACCGTGGCCGGGTCGGCGTCGGCCACCAGACGGCCGCGGTAGATCACCCGGATGGTGTCGGAGAGGCCGATCAGCTCGTCCAGGTCGGCGGAGATCAGCAGCACCGCGAGACCGGCCCGCTGGGCGGTCCGGATGTGCTCCCAGATCTGCGCCTGCGCGCCGACGTCCACCCCGCGGGTGGGGTGGGCGGCGATCAGCAGCTTGGGGTCGTGGCTCATCTCGCGGCCGATGATCAGCTTCTGCTGGTTGCCGCCGGAGAGCGACGCCGCGGTGACCTCGATGCCGGGGGTGCGGACGTCGTACTCGTCGACGATCCGCTGGGTGTCCTTGCGGGCACCGGCCGGGTCGAGCAGCAGGCCCTTGGAGTTCGGGCTCTCGGTGACGTGACCGAGGATCCGGTTCTCCCAGAGCGGGGCCTCCAGCAGCAGGCCGTGGCGGTGGCGGTCCTCGGGGATGTAGCCGATGCCGGCCTCGCGGCGGCTGCGGGTGAGCGAGCCGGAGAGGTCCTTGCCGTCCAGTGTGACGGCGCCGCCGTCCAGCGGCAGCATGCCCATGATGGCCTCGACCAGCTCGGCCTGGCCGTTGCCCTCGACACCGGCGATGCCGAGGATCTCGCCCTTGTGGATCCGCAGCGAGATGTCGTCGAGCACCACGCGCTCGATGCCCTCGGCGTCGGTCTTGGCGATCCGCAGGTCCCGGACGTCGAGCATCTCGGTGGTGGTGACGGTCGACTCGCGGCTCCCCGGGGAGGGCAGCTCGGCGCCGACCATCAGCTCGGCCAGCTGGCGCGCGGTGACGTTCGCCGGGTCGGCGTCGCCGACCGTGGTGCCGCGCCGGATGACGCTGATCGCGTCCGCCACCGACAGCACCTCGTGCAGCTTGTGCGAGATGAAGATGACGGTGACGCCCTCGGCCTTGAGCTCGCGCAGGTTGCCGAAGAGCGCCTCGACCTCCTGCGGGACGAGCACCGCGGTGGGCTCGTCGAGGATCAGGATCTTGGCGCCGCGGTAGAGCACCTTGAGGATCTCGACCCGCTGGCGGTCGGCCACGCCGAGGTCCTCGACCAGCGCGCCCGGGCGCACGCCCAGGCCGTACTGGTCGGAGATCTCCTTGATCTTCGCCTTCGCCTTGGCCCCGATGCCGTGGAGCTTCTCGCCGCCGAGGACGACGTTCTCCCAGACGGTGAGGTTGTCGGCGAGCATGAAGTGCTGGTGCACCATGCCGATGCCGCGCGAGATGGCGTCACCCGGGGTGTTGAACTCGCACTGCTCGCCGTTGATCGCGATGGTGCCCTCGTCCGGCTTCTGCATGCCGTAGAGGATCTTCATCAGCGTCGACTTGCCGGCGCCGTTCTCACCCATGAGGGCGTGCACGGTGCCGGTGCGGACGGTGAGGTTGATGTCGTGGTTGGCCACGACGCCGGGGAAGCGCTTGGTGATGCCGCGCAGTTCGACGGCCGGTGTCGCCGTCCCCGCGCTGGGGGTACCGCCCTTGCTGAGGGCGGGGTCGGATGCGGTGATGGCGATCTCCTGGTGGTCTGGAGGCGCGTCGTTGCGCTGGAGGGCCAAGAAAAAACGGTGGGGTACGGGACGGGGCCCGGGGGTACGCACTGAGCGCACCCTTCCGGGCCCCTCCCTGATGCTGCGTCAATCATTGCGCTGCCGGGCAGGCGGCAGCGGCAGCGACGTCCGGGCGCGCCTTACGGAGCGGTCGGGACGGTGGTGGCGCCGCTCTTGATGGCGGTGGCGGCGTCGTTGAGCTTGCCCTGGATGTCGTCGATCTTGCCGCCGGTGGTGGCGAGCGAGACGCCGTCGGCCTTCAGGTCGAAGTTCTTCACACCGGTGAAGGGGGAGCCCTTCTTGGCGGAGTCGATGTAGGCGAAGACGGCCTTGTCGACGTTCTTCACCATCGAGGTGAGGATGCTGGCCTTGTACTTCGCCAGGGCGGGCTGGGCGGCCTGGTCGGAGTCGACGCCGATCGCCAGCTTGCCGGCGTTGGCGACGGCCTCGATGGCACCGTTGCCGGAGGAGCCGGCGGCGGTGTAGATGACGTCCGCGCCCTTGTCCAGCTGACCCTGCGCGGCCTCCTTGCCCTTGTCGGGCGAGTTGAAGCCGGAGAAGTCCGGGGGGGTGGTCAGGTAGGTGGTCTCGACCGCCATGCTCGGGTCGACGGACTTCACACCCGCCTTGTAACCGGCCTCGAACTTCTTGATCAGCTCGGACTGCACACCGCCGATGAAGCCGACGTGCTTGGTCTTCGTCTTGAGGGCGGCGGCCACACCGGCCAGGTACGAACCCTCCTGCTCCGAGAACGTCAGCGAGGTGACGTTGCTCGGCTGGGTGTCGGACGCCGAGTCGATGATCGCGAACTTGGTGTTCGGGTTGTCCTTGGCGACCTTCTCGACGGCGCCCTGGTACACGAAGCCGACCGCGATGATCGGGTTGTAGCCGGCGGTGACCAGGTTCTTGAGCCGGGTCTCCTTGTCGGCCTCGGCCTCACCGGTCTTGGCGTCGGCCTCGGTGACGGCGACGCCCAGGTCGGCCTTGGCCTTGTCGAGACCGCGGGCGGCGGAGTCGTTGAACGACTGGTCGCCACGACCACCGATGTCGTAGGCCATACCGACCTTCAGGCCGCCCTCGGACGAGCCGGAGGAAGCGGTGGTGTCGTTGCTCTTTGCGCCGCAAGCGGCGAGCGAGGCGATGCCCAGGGAACCCGAGAGCACAACCGCAGCGAGCTTAGTAGAACGGCGCAAGGGAGTATCTCCTTCTCACACGCACCCGTTTAGCGTGGTCGGACGCCACCGTAACGCGCGTAGAACACGGTTGGGTCACAGGTCGCCGGAGCATTCGGGTTGTTATCAAACCGTGGTCTGACAGTCTTCCCGGGGCCCCTTTCCCGTACGCGGAGGGTGATCGGAACTGGCGCTGCCCAGTGTACGTAACCGGACAAAAAGCCAGGAAGCAGATAACTCGGGCGTTGCTCGATCGAGGCCCGGCCCGGTGAACCGACGACGGGCCCGGTCCGTTGCGGACCGGGCCCGGGACGCCCACCGGGGAGCGGACTACGCCCCCTCGGTCTCCAGCGCCAGCGCCGCGAACAGCTCCACGCCGATCCCGATCGCCCGCTCGTCCGCGTCGAAACGGCCCTGGTGAAGGTCACGGACCGTGCTGTCGCCGGGAGTGCGGACGCCGAGCCGGGCCAGCGCGCCCGGGGCGTGCTCCAGGTACCAGGAGAAGTCCTCGCCGCCGAGGCTCTGCTCGGTGTCCTCCACCACCTGGCCGGCGGCCGCCGTGGCGCGCCCCTCGTCCCGGTGCCCGAAACGGGCCGTCATCGCGGCCTCCAGCAGTCCCACCGAGACGGCCTCGTTGACCACCGGCGGCACCCCGCGGTGGTAGTCGAGCGTCCACTTCGCCCGGTAGGTCTCGGCCAGCTTGGCGATCAGCTCGTGCAGCAGGTCCGGCGCCTCGCGCCAGCCCTCCAGCTCCAGGCAGCGGACGGTGCCCTCCAGCTCGGCGTGCTGCGGGATGACGTTGGGGGCCGAGCCCGAGGCGATCCGGCCCCAGACCAGGCTGACGCCCCAGCGCGGGTCCATCCGGCGGGACAGCGCGGCCGGCAGGTCGGCGGCCATCCGGGCGATCGCGGTCACCAGGTCGGTGGTCAGGTGCGGGCGGGCGGTGTGGCCGCCGGGGCCGTCCAGGTGCAGCACCAGGCGGTCGCAGGCCGAGGTGATCGCCCCGGTGCGCAGCGCGATCCGGCCGGCCTCCACCTTCGGGTCGCAGTGCACCGCGAAGATCCGGCCGACGCGGTCCATCCCGCCGGCGGCGATCACGTCCAGCGCGCCGCCGGGCATCAGCTCCTCGGCGGGCTGGAAGATCAGCCGGACCGGGCGGCGCAGCTCGCCGGACCGGGCCGCCTCGGCGAGCACCAGGGCGGTGCCCAGCACGACGGAGGTGTGCACGTCGTGGCCGCAGGCGTGGGCCCGGCCGGCGACGGTCGACCGGTACGGCACGTCCGTCTTGGCGTCGTCGATGGGCAGCGCGTCGATGTCGGCGCGGAAGGCCAGGAACTCGGCGCCGCGCGGGGCGCCCTCCGGGACGATGTCGACGATCATCCCGGTGCCGCCGGGCAGCACCCGGGGGGCCAGGCCGGCGGCCGTCAGCCGGTCGCGCAGCAGGGCGGTGGTGCGGAACTCCTGGCGGCCCAGCTCCGGGTGGCGGTGCAGATCGCGGCGGAACGCGATCAGCTCCGGCTCCAGCGCCGCGACACGGTCGCGCAGGGCGGCGACGGGGCGGGCAGCGGTGGGCATGACGGCCGGCTGGGCGGACTCAGGACGGTTCATCTCAACAAGGGTAGGCCTGTTGGGGGGATTTGGCCCGACTTCCCGAAAAGAAGTCCCCGTATGGGCGCATAGGGGCTGAGCAGGTGGGTATGACATCTCGTTTCAGTCGCCTTCCCCGGGTTGCGTGCCCTGTGCAACGACGACCCGCACCGGCGGTCACGGGGCCACTCCGACGGGGGATTGACGCCGTTCGGGACGGCTGGAGGACCCACCGGGGTGGACGTCCCCCACCGCGGCGCGGGCCCGGTCGGCGTCATTGAGATGATCGGACGAGCGACCGACGTACTTCCCCCGACCGACGCGTTCCTCCAGGGAGTGGCAATGACCGAGCAGAAGGTGGCCGTGGTCACCGGAGCCAGCAGTGGAATCGGCGCGGCGACCGCCCGCCGGCTCGCGGCCGAGGGCTTCGAGGTGGTGCTGACCGCCCGCCGCACCGAGCGGATCGAGGAGCTCGCCAAGGAGCTCGGCGGCCGCGCCCACACCCTGGACGTCACCGACCGGGTGGCCGTGGACGCCTTCGCGGCCGAGGTCGGCCGGGTGGACGTCCTGGTCAACAACGCCGGCGGGGCGATCGGCGCGGAGCCGGTCGAGACCGCCGACCCGGCCGACTGGCTGGCGATGTACCAGGTGAACGTGCTCGGCGTGCTGCACATGACGCAGGCCCTGCTGCCCGCTCTGCGGGCGAGCGGCGACGGCACCGTGCTGGTGCTCTCCTCCACCGCGGCGCTGGCCGCGTACGAGGGCGGCGGCGGCTACGTGGCGGCCAAGCACGCGGCCCACACCATCGCGGCCACCCTGCGGCTGGAGCTGTGCGGGGAGCCGATCCGGGTGATCGAGATCGCCCCCGGCATGGTCAAGTCCGAGGGCTTCGCCGTCACCCGCTTCCGGGGCGACGAGGAGAAGGCCGCGGCCGTGTACGCGGGCGTCGCCGAGCCGCTGACCTCGGACGACGTCGCGGACACCGTCGCCTGGGCGGTGACCCGGCCCCCGCACGTCAACATCGACCTGCTGGTCGTCCGCCCACGGGCCCAGGCCGCCAACCACAAGGTGCACCGGGTCTGACGGCCGGGCGGCGCGGGCGGGCGGTCCGACGCCGGGGCCATGATCCACGCGGTCACCCGGCAGTGATACATACGTGCGATGAGATCTCTTCGGGCCGCCCGCCCGCGCTTTCTGCTGACCGCTTTCGCGGCCGGCACCCTGCTTCTCGGCTCCGCCTGCAACGACGGCACCAAGCCCGCTCAGGACGGGGCCGCCGCGGCCCCGTCGGCCGCCCCGGCCACCCCGACGGCCACCCCGACGCCGACCGCCAAGCCCACCGGCGCCGACGACCCCGCGCTCAAGCCGTTCTACGGCCAGCAGATCGCCTGGGCCGCCTGCCCGGCCGACCCGCAGGCCGCCCGGGCCAAGATCGACATATCCGCGATGCTCTGCGGTCGGCTGCACGTCCCGCTCGACTACACCGCCCCCGCCGCCGACGCCCTCGACCTCGCGCTGATCAAGCTGCCCGCCGCCCGGCCGGACCAGCGGCTCGGCTCGCTCATGGTCAACCCGGGCGGCCCGGGCGCCTCCGGCGTCGAGATGGTCAAGTACGGCGCCACGGAGTACGACGGCACCCTGCACGACCGATTCGACGTGGTCGGCTTCGACCCGCGCGGCACCGGCGAGAGCTCCCCGGTGGTCTGCTACGACGACAAGCAGCACGACGAGGTCAACCAGCGTGACACCCCGCTGGAGCCGGCCGCCCGCACCGCCGACCGGGTCGGGAACGCCACCGACCACGCCGCCGCCTGCCAGGCGAAGTCCGGCCGGCTGCTGCCCTTCGTCGGCACCCGCAACACCGCCCGCGACCTGGACGTGCTGCGCGCCGCCGTCGGCGACCGGAAGCTCAACTACCTCGGCATCTCCTACGGCACCTACCTCGGCGCGCTCTACGCCGAGGAGTTCCCGCAGAACACCGGCCGGCTGATCCTGGACGGCGCCGTCGACCCCGCCCAGGACCGGCTGGACCACGGCGTCGACCAGCAGATCGGCTTCGAGAAGTCCTTCGAGCGCTTCGCCGCCGACTGCGTGAAGAACCACGCGGCCGAGTGCCCGCTCGGCAAGGACCCGGCCAAGGCCGCCCAGAAGGCCGCCGACTTCCTGGACGGCCTGTACGGCCACCCGATGACCGCCTCCGACGGCCGGAAGGTCGGCCGCGACCTCGCCTGGACGGGCGTCATCAGCGCGCTCTACGGCGACGAGAAGACGTCCTGGACGTACCTGCGCAACGCGCTCGGCTGGGCCATGGTCGGCCACAAGGTGGACCCGCTGCTCGCCTCCGCCGACGGCTACGACGGCCGCGACGAGAAGGGCCACTTCAGCCCGATGGAGGAGGCGAACCGCGCGATCAGCTGCGCCGACGCCGCCCCGCCGGCGCCCACCGCGGAGCGCGCCCAGCAGGCGGTGGCCAGGCTCCTGGCCGAGGCCCCGCTGGTCTCCAAGGGCGTCACGGTGGAGGACTACAGCGAGGCCGGCTGCGCCCGCTGGCCGTTCCGGACGACGGAGCGGCCGCACGCCGTCCGCGCCGAGGGCAGCGCGCCGATCCTGGTGGTCGGCACCACCGGCGACCCGGCCACCCCGTACGCCTCCGCCGAGGCGCTCGCCAAGGGCTTCGCCGACGCCACCCTGCTGACCCGGGTCGGCGAGGGGCACGGCGCCTTCGGCAAGGGCAACGGCTGCGTCGACGCCGCGCTGACCGCGTACCTCGTCGAGGGGACGATGCCGGCGCCGGGGACGCGCTGCTCCTGAGTGGAGCCGGCGGCCGAAAGGCCTGGACGATTAGCAGATGTGAACGGGGAGGGCGCTGACACTTAGGTGTCAACGTCACAACTTGATAGCTCGATCGGATGAATTCCGCGTGCGCTCTCCCCAACTGATGACTGCTCAACTACCGTTGAGCCGCTGCCCGGCGGGTCTCGAACACCGCCCCGCGGCCTCATACTTCACCTGCTTCACCACCCCCTTTCACCGGCACCTTCCCGCCCTCACGAGGAGGACCCGCTGGCCAGCGACATCCCGTCACCGCGGCTCGATCCCAGCTCCGAGCCGACCCTCCTCGGGTTGCACCGCTTCAACGAGGCCGACGCCGGCGCGGCCGAGGAGGCCCTCCTGGCCTGCTGCGGCAGCCACCGCTGGGCCCTGCGGCTCACCGCCCACCGGCCCTACCCCGACATAGAGTCCCTGCTGGCCGCGGCCAGCGAGGCCTCCTACGACCTGCGACCGGCCGACCTGGCCGAGGCGCTGGCGGACGAGAGCTGGATGCCGCAGCCGCTCCTGGGCATGCGCGCACCCGGCAGCCAGGCGGCGCACACCGCCCTTCGCGCCGCCCACGCCGCGTACGAGGCCCGGTTCGGGCACGTCTTCGTGGTCTGCCTGGAAGGGGTGGCCCCCGAGGAGATGCTCGACACCGTGCTCAGCTCGATCCGCACCCGCCTGGCGCACGACCCGGACGAGGAACGGCTGATCGCCTCGGACGAGCTCCGCCGGATCGCCCTGACCCGGTTGGAGCACCTGGTCGCCACCCACTCCGAGGCCGGAGCCCGCTGAGCCGGGCCCGCCCTCACCCGTGGGCCTGCGCGGCGCGGAGCTTCGCCACCTGCTGCCGGACGATCCGCTCGTCCGGCACGGGGGCGGGCTCCGCGCCGACGCCGACGGTGGTGAGCACCGCCAGCACCGGTCCGACCCGGGCCACCACGGCACGCTGGGCGAGCACCACGCTGCCCGACTCACTCGTCAGGGTGAACCCGGTCACCGCGTCGGCTCCCCCGGGCGTGGGCGTGTCGTCCCGGATCAACCGGTGCCTGGTCCGCACCGGCTTGCGGCTCTTCTCCGCCGGCGGCGGCGGAGCGCTGGAGACGAACGAGGAGCACGGGCCGAACAGCTTCTCCAGCTCCGACTGCAGCTGCGCCGCCCGCCCGGTCCGGTAGCCGAGCAGTCCTCCGTACACGCCCCCCTGGGGATCGGCCGCCCGCGCCACGCTCAGATCGGTCTCCGCGTACGGATCCCCCGGGCCCGGCGAGGCGGTGGCGCCGCCCGCCGCCACCGCCGGGGTCACCGCGTCCAGCAGCGGCTGGCAGACGGGCAGGTCGGAGACCTCCCGGCCGCCGCCCGAGCCGGTCTCGCCGTGACCGGGCGTCATCACCGTCACCGTGTACCCGGCCCCCAGGTCGCCGTCGGCCACCGCGGCCGCCCGCAACTCGGCGGCGGACAGCTCGCGGGCCGGCGCGGCCCGGTCGGCGGAGCCGCCGACCGTGGTGCAGCCCGCGGCGAGCAGCAGGGCGTAGACCGCGACAGCGGGGGACGGGCGGCGGGGCGGGCTGAGCGGCACGGGGGCCTCGGCAGAGTGTCGGCGACGGAAGCGGCGGCCACGGTAGCGCAGTCGAACGGTCACGCTGCGTGGCCGTGGGGCCTCCGGAGCCGCCCGGGTTCCCGCCCCACTAGGCCAGTCGTGCCTGATTGATCACACCTCGGGCCCCCGGAGGCGGTTCGCAATAACGCGTCGATAGGATGCTGGCGGCCGGTGGACCGTACCCGGCCGGGCTGACCGACACCGAAGCCGGCCGAGCCCCCAATCGCTTCCGGAGGGTTTTTCCGTGCCGGCTGGAACGCTGTACCGCGGCCGGGAAGGCATGTGGAGCTGGGTGGCTCATCGAGTCACCGGCGTCCTCATCTTCTTCTTCCTGTTCGCTCATGTCCTGGACACCGCACTGGTGCGAGTGTCGCCCGAGGCGTACGACTCTGTGATTCAGACGTACAAGACGCCCCTGGTGAACCTGATGGAGTACGGCCTGGTGGCCGCCATCCTGTTCCACGCCCTCAACGGCCTGCGGGTCGTCGCCGTCGACTTCTGGTCGAAGGGTCCGAAGTTCCAGAAGCAGATGCTCTGGACCGTGGTCGGGGTGTGGGTCGTCCTGATGGCGGGCGCCTTCTACCCGATCCTTCAGCACACGCTGACCACCTGGTTCGGGAAGTGATCTGAGACATGTCCACGGAAATCTCCGACGCCCTGGTGGTCCCCTCCGCCCACGCGCACACCGGCAAGGGCCTCGGCACCGGCAACCCCGCCGACGCCTTCGTGGTCGAGCCGGCCCGCCAGCGGACCAAGAAGACCCCGCGCCGCACCCGGACCAACTTCGAGATGCTGGCGTGGCTCTTCATGCGCCTGTCCGGCATCGTCCTGGTGGTCCTGATCCTCGGCCACCTGCTGATCATGCTGGTGCTCGACGGTGGCGTCTCCAAGATCGGCTTCGCCTTCGTGGCCGGCCGCTGGGCCTCGCCGTTCTGGCAGGGCTGGGACCTCCTGATGCTCTGGCTCGCCATGCTGCACGGCGCCAACGGCATGCGGACGGTCATCAACGACTACGCCGAGAAGGACTCCACCCGGCTCTGGCTGAAGGGCCTCATGGGCGCCGCAACGGTCTTCACCGTGCTGCTCGGCACCCTGGTCATCTTCACCTTCGACCCGAACATCTAATCGGCAGAGGCCAGAGGCGAGTTAGAACCCCCATGCAGATTCACCAGTACGACACCGTCATCGTCGGCGCCGGCGGCGCCGGCATGCGCGCGGCCATCGAGTCGACCCAGCGCAGCCGCACCGCGGTGCTCACCAAGCTCTACCCCACCCGGTCCCACACCGGCGCGGCCCAGGGCGGCATGTGCGCCGCCCTCGCCAACGTCGAGGAGGACAACTGGGAGTGGCACACCTTCGACACGGTCAAGGGCGGTGACTACCTGGTCGACCAGGACGCCGCCGAGATCATGTGCAAGGAGGCCATCGACGCCGTCCTCGACCTGGAGAAGATGGGCCTGCCCTTCTCCCGCACCGAGCAGGGCCGGATCGACCAGCGCCGCTTCGGCGGTCACTCCCGCAACCACGGCGAGGCCCCGGTCCGCCGGTCCTGCTACGCGGCGGACCGCACCGGCCACATGATCCTCCAGACGCTGTTCCAGAACTGCGTCAAGCACGGTGTCGAGTTCTTCAACGAGTTCTACGTCCTCGACCTGCTGATCAACGAGGGCAGGACGGCCGGCGTCGTCGCCTACGAGCTGGCCACCGGCGAGATCCACGTCTTCCAGGCCAAGTCGGTCGTGTTCGCCTCCGGCGGCACCGGCAAGTTCTTCAAGGTCTCCTCCAACGCCCACACCCTCACCGGTGACGGCCAGGCCCTGGTGTACCGCCGCGGCCTGCCGCTGGAGGACATGGAGTTCTTCCAGTTCCACCCGACGGGCATCTGGCGCATGGGCATCCTCCTCACCGAGGGCGCCCGCGGCGAGGGCGGCATCCTGCGCAACAAGGACGGCGAGCGCTTCATGGAGCGCTACGCCCCCGTCATGAAGGACCTCGCGTCCCGTGACGTCTGCTCCCGCGCGATCTACACCGAGATCCGCGAAGGCCGCGGCTGCGGTCCGGACGGCGACCACGTCTACCTGGACCTCACCCACCTGCCGCCGGAGCAGCTGGACGCCAAGCTCCCGGACATCACCGAGTTCGCGCGCACCTACCTCGGCATCGAGCCCTACACGGACCCGATCCCGATCCAGCCCACCGCGCACTACGCGATGGGCGGCATCCCGACCAACGTCGCCGGTGAGGTGCTGCGCAACAACACCGACGTCGTCCCGGGCCTGTACGCGGCCGGCGAGGTCGCCTGCGTCTCGGTGCACGGTGCCAACCGCCTGGGCACCAACTCGCTGCTGGACATCAACGTGTTCGGCAAGCGCGCGGGCATCGCCGCCGCCGACTACGCGCAGACGGTGGACTACACCGAGCTGCCCGAGAACCCGGCCGAGAAGGTGCAGGCGCTGGTCGAGGGCCTGCGCGAGTCCACCGGGACCGAGTCCGTGGCGCAGATCCGCAAGGAGCTGCAGGAGACCATGGACACCAACGCCATGGTCTACCGCACCGGCGCGACGCTGAAGCAGGCGGTCGAGGACATCGCCGCGCTGCGCGAGCGCTACAAGAACGTCTCCATCCAGGACAAGGGCTTCCGTTACAACACGGACCTCCTGGAGGCCGTCGAGCTGGGCAACCTGCTCGACCTGGCCGAGGTGCTGGCCGTCTCCGCGCTCGCCCGCGAGGAGTCGCGCGGCGGTCACTACCGCGAGGACTTCCCGACCCGTGACGACGTGAAGTTCATGCAGCACACCATGGCGTACCAGGAGGTCGCCGAGGACGGCACCACCTCCATCCGCCTCGACTACAAGCCGGTCGTCACGACCCGGTACCAGCCGATGGAGCGTAAGTACTGATGAGCACTCCTACTGCGGAGAAGCACTCGGCCGCTCTGGACGCGGCCGAGGCGGGCGGTATCCAGCTGATCACCGTCACCTTCCGGATCCGCCGGTTCAACCCGGAGGAGCACCCGGACCCGGTGTGGGTCGACTACCAGCTGACCCTGGACCCGAAGGAGCGCGTCCTGGACGCGCTCAACAAGATCAAGTGGGAGCAGGACGGCACCCTCACCTACCGCCGCTCCTGCGCGCACGGCATCTGCGGCTCCGACGCGATGCGGATCAACGGGCGCAACCGGCTGGCGTGCAAGACCCTGATCAAGGACGTCAACCCGGAGAAGCCGATCACGATCGAGGCCATCAAGGGCCTCACGGTCCTCAAGGACCTGGTCGTGGACATGGACCCGTTCTTCCAGGCGTACAAGGACGTCATGCCGTTCCTCATCACCAAGGGGAACGACCCGACCCGCGAGCGCCTGCAGTCCGCCGAGGACCGCGAGCGGTTCGACGACACCACCAAGTGCATCCTGTGCGCCGCGTGCACGTCGTCCTGCCCGGTCTTCTGGAACGACGGCCAGTACTTCGGCCCGGCCGCGATCGTCAACGCGCACCGCTTCATCTTCGACTCGCGCGACGAGGGTGCGGAGCAGCGGCTGGAGATCCTGAACGACCGTGAGGGCGTCTGGCGCTGCCGGACCACCTTCAACTGCTCGGAGGCCTGCCCCCGCGGCATCGAGGTCACCAAGGCGATCCAGGAAGTGAAGCGGGCCCTGGTCACCCGCCGCTTCTAGTTCCTGCCCGAGCACGCCGAGGCCCCGTCCGATCACCCGATCGGACGGGGCCTCGGCGTTGCGGCTACTCGGCGGCGGGCTCGCGGCGGGTGGCGCGGAGGCCGCGGAGGCCGATGGCGCCGACGGTGACGCCGAGGACGAAGGAGGTCACGGCGAGCAGGAGGTGGATCCAGAAGAAGGCGGTCGGCTGGGAGTGGTCGCCGTCGGTGAAGGCCTGGCCGCCGGAGTCCTTCCAGAGGTTCTTGACGAAGGTGATCCAGATGATCATGGACCAGACGCCGAAGGCGGTCAGGAACCAGGAGGTGCGGCGGCTGAGCTTCATGGAGCGTCCTCGGCGGCTGAGGTGAAGATGGTGTGCGGTTCCAGTATGCGCGGGCGGCCGTTCGGCGTACGGTGGCCCCCTCCTGTGGAGGACGGGCCCGAAGGGGCGGACGGCGGCGGCCCCGACTGGGTACGGTCTGCTGGTGCCCACACGCCGTAAGCTCGCACACCTGCTCGTCGCGTACGCCGCGGCGCTCCCCGTCATCCTCGCCGCCCCGGCGGCCGTCGCGGCCCCGCACGAGCCGCCGCCCCCGCCGGCCGCGATCGGGGGCGAGAGACTGGGGCTCACCGGTGCCCAGGTGGCACCCCTGCCCGGCGCCCCGGCCCTGCCGGGGGATCTCACCGGGCGGTCCTGGATAGTCGCCGACGCGACGTCAGGAGAGGTGCTGGCGGCCAGCAACCCCCATCTGCGGCTCGCGCCGGCCAGCACCCTGAAGATCCTCTTCGCGGACACCGTGCTGCCGAAGTTCGACCGCAACCTGGTGCACCGGGTCGAGGACGCGGAGATCCAGGGGATCGGCGCCGGCAGCAGCCTGGTCGGCATCAAGGAGAACCTGGACTACCGGGTCGAGGACCTCTGGCGCGGGGTCTTCCTCAGCTCGGGCAACGACGCGGTGCACGTCCTGTCGCACATGAACGGCGGGGTCCAGCAGACCGTCGCCGAGATGCAGGCCCGCGCGGACGCGCTGCAGGCCCGGGACACCCGGGTGATCTCCCCGGACGGCTACGACATGGACGGCCAGCTCTCCTCGGCCTACGACCTGACCCTGTTCGCCCGGGCCGGGCTGCGCAATCCCGACTTCCGGATGTACTGCGCCACCCGGGACGCGCAGTTCCCCGGCGCGGTGGACAAGAACACCGGGCAGCGGGGCAGCTTCGGGATCGCCAACACCGACCGGCTGCTCGGCAAGTACCCGGGCCTGATCGGCGTGAAGAACGGTTTCACCACCGAGGCCGGCTCGACCTTCGTCGGCGCCGCCGAACGGAACGGCCGCACCCTGCTGGTGACGGTGATGCACCCCTCGACGTACCAGAAGGTCTACGACGAGACGGCGGCGCTGCTGGACTGGGGGTTCGCGGCGGCCGACAAGGTCACCCCGGTCGGCAGGCTGGTGGACGAGGCGCCGGCCGGCGGGGAGCCGACCGGACAGGCGGGTGGCACCGCCGGTGCGCCCGCGCCGCCGCCGCACCCCTCCCCGAGCGCCCCCCCGACCGCCCCGGCGGCCGCCGCGGCCGGTGGTGACGGGGGCTCGGGCCCCGGCCCGGTCGGCTGGGTGGGGATCGCGCTGGCCCTCGCGGCGGGCGGCGCCGGTGCGCTGTTCCTGCTACGGCGGCGCCGCGGCCCCGCCGCCGACTGACGGCGGCGCCGTCGGGGGCCCGGTCTCACTCCTGGGGCCGGGCCTTCGGCGTGCCGTCCCCGCCGTCCCCGTCACCCCCGCCGTCCCCGTCACCCCCGCCGTCCTTGCCGTCCTTGCCGTCCTTGCCGTGCTTGCCTTCCTTGCCCGCGGTGGCGGCGTCGTCCCGCTCGGCCGCCTCCGCCTCGTTCGCGGCCTTCAGCATGGCCCCGGCGCGCTCGCGGGCCCGGTCGCGGGCGGCGGCCGGGTCGGCCAGCGCCGTCCAGGCGACGCAGTACATCAGCAGCCGGGACACGAAGTTGATCCAGAGCAGCAGCGCCACCGGCACCCCGAAGGCCCCGTAGAGGCTCTTGCCCGCGACCGAGCCCAGGTAGGAGGCGAGCAGGATCTTCAGCAGCTCGAAGCCGACCCCGCCGATCAGCGCGCCCTGCACCACGTCCCACCGGTGCTGGCCGCCGATCCGGGGGAAGGGCGCCAGCAGGTAGGCGAAGAGCACCATGTCGGAGGCGACGGCGATCAGCAGGCCGACGCCGGTCAGCAGGTAGCCGCCGGGCCCGCCCGTCCCCAGGCCGATCCAGCCGGCGATCCGGCCGGCCAGCGTCGTCCCGGCGGCGGAGGCCGCCAGCGAGAACAGCGAGACCAGGCCCAGGCCGCCCAGCACCAGGCAGTCCCAGGCCTTGCGCAGGATCGGGTTGCCCTCCTCCTCCGGGAGCTGCCAGACGTCCCGGATCGAGGTGCGCATGGTGTCGACCCAGCCGAGGCCGGAGATCAGCAGCAGCACGCCGCTGACCAGGCCGACGGTGCCCGCGTTGGCCACCAGCGAGTTGAGGTTGAGCGCGTCCGAGATCCCCGGCAGCTGGTCGGAGATGTGCTTCTGGATCTCGTCGACCCGGGAGTCGGTCAGGGTGGCGACCGCGATCGCCAGCGCCACGGTGAGCAGCGGGAAGAGCGCCAGGAAGCCGAAGAAGGTGACCGCGCCCGCCAGCCGGTTGCCGCGCGCGGCGGTGAAGTGCTCGTACACGCGGTACGGGTGGCTGCGCAGGACCCGCGCCACGAGCGGGCCGATGACCGGGAGCCGGGTGAGGAAGTCCACCTGTCCGGTTATACCGGCCGTTCGCCCGAACGGCCGTCAGGCTCGGCGGGCGGCAAGGGGTTCGACGGGCGCCGCGGCCGCCGGGGTCAGCGCTTCAGCAGACGGCGGGCCCCGGCCAGCACCCGGACCGTGCGGTAGGCGCCGTACCGGCCGTGGCTCAGCAGCTCGGTGCGCACCCCCGCCACCCCGGCGGGCGGCGTGTAGCCGGCCGGGCGCAGCCGGGCGCAGTGCTCGGCGGCCCGGCGGAAGTACTCGCGGCGGTCGCGGGGCGGAACCCGGCCGGGCTTGGAGACCACGGTGTTCAGGTGGTGCAGCATCCGGCCGTAGACCACCGGGCGCCAGCGGTCGAGGTCCGGGCGGCCGTCCAGGAAGGCGAAGACCAGGTCGTACTGGGCGAAGACGTCGAAGTGCTTGCGCGAGGCGGTGGCGAGGATGTTGCCGCCCTCCTGGCGCTGGCGGTAGTGCACGCCGACCTGGTCGAGCAGGGTGATGCTCCCGGCGGCGAGCAGCGCCGGGTAGGTCCAGGGGGTGTCCTCGTAGTACCCGGCGGGGAAGGTGAGGCCCTGCTCGGCGACGAAGCCGCGGCGGTAGGCCTTGTTCCAGACCACCTGGAGGAGGTCCAGCAGGTCGGGGCGGCGGTCGAGGTCGAAGACGTCCGGGGAGTCGGCGCCGAAGACATGCGCCGAGGCGGCCTTGGTGATCCGGCCGTCGGCGTAGGTGCGGGCGTAGTCGTAGACCAGGACGTCCGGGTCGCCGCCGGCCGCCAGCCGGTCGTCGACGGCCTTGAGCAGGCCGGGGGTGAGCGTGTCGTCGCTGTCCAGAAAGATCACGTAGTCGCCGGTGGCGACCGCCAGGCCGGCGTTGCGGGCCCGGCCGAGGCCGACGTTCTCCGCCAGGTGCAGCACCCGCACGCGCGGGTCGCGGGCGGCGGCCTCGTCGAGGATCGCGCCGCAGCCGTCCGGGGAGCGGTCGTCCACCGCGATCAGTTCGAAGTCCGGACCGCCCTGGCCGAGCACCGAGTCGAGGCACTCGGGAAGGTACTCCTCGACCTTGTGGACGGGGACGATGACGCTGAAGCGGGGCATGGCCACAGAGTAGTGGCCCCCCGGACGGCCGGACCCACCGCGCCCGGGCACCCGGGCGCCCGCGGGCGGACCGAAGGCCCCGGAGGGTCCCCGGGGCCGGACGGTAGGATCGGTGGGCACGTACGCACCGGTTCAAAGTGCGGCCAGACCCCGACCGGGCTGCCACGCTCCTTCCCAAGAAAGGCCTGCGTAGCCGATGGCTCCCCGCCTCTCCATCGTCGTTCCGATCTACAACGTCGAGCGCTACCTCGTGGAATGCCTCGACTCGATCGCCGCCCAGACCTTCACGGACTTCGAGTGCGTCATGGTCGACGACGGTTCGAAGGACGGCAGCGCGGCACTCGCCGAGGCGTACGCCGCCAAGGACTCCCGGTTCCGGCTGGTCCGCCAGGTGAACAAGGGCCTCGGCGCGGCCCGCAACACCGGCATCCGCCACATCGACCCGGACGGCGAGTTCCTCTGCTTCGTCGACTCCGACGACTCGATGCCGCCGAGCGCCTACGAGCTGATGATCAACACGCTCGACGAGACCGGCTCGGACTTCGCCACCGGCAACGTCCTGCGGTTCCGCGCGGTGGGCTACTACCAGTCCGGCGGGCACTCGCGGCCGTTCAAGGAGACCAGGCTCAAGACCCACATCACCGAGATCCCCGCGCTGGTCACCGACCGCACGGCGTGGAACAAGGTGTACCGCCGCTCCTTCTTCGACGCGGCCGGCATCCTCTACCCCGAGGGCATCCTGTACGAGGACGCCCCGGTCAGCGTGCCGCACCACTACCTCGCCACGAGCGTGGACGTGCTCTCCGAGCCGATCTACCACTGGCGCGAGCGCGAGGTCGGCGAGATGTCGATCACACAGATGCGGACCAACCCCAAGGGCCTGGTCGACCGCGTCACCTCGGTGGAGCTGGTCCGCACCTGGCTGAAGAAGCAGACCGACCCGCGCTTCGCCGAGTACCTGCGCTCCTACGACGAGAACACCCTCGTCGAGGAGATCCCGATGTTCTTCTGGTCCGTCGTGGACGGCGACAAGGAGTACCGGGACGCCTACCAGAAGAACGTCGGCCGGCTGCTCCGGTCGATCGGCCCCGAGCAGGTCCGCAAGCTGCGCGCGCCGCTGCGGCTGAAGTACCACCTGACCCTGGCGGGCCGGATCGACGAGTTCGTCGAGCAGATCAAGTACGAGGGCGAGAGCAACGGCGGCGTCGCCGCGCGCGGCCTGCTGCGCCCGTACGCCGACTACCCGTTCCTGCGCGGCGGCCGCAAGAGCGTGCCGGCCGGCATCCTCAAGCTGGACAACTCGCTGGTGATGCGCAGCCGGCTGTACGAGTCGGCCTGGGAGGGCGGCAAGCTGCAGCTGACCGGGCACGCGTACCCGGAGCAGCTGGGCGCCGAGAACCGGCACGACATGGTCCGGGTGCTGGTGCTCCGCGAGACCAAGGGCCGGCGCGTGCTGGCCGTGCCCACCAGGACGCAGTACAGCCCGGAGGCGACCGCCAGCTGCCACCACGACCTGTACAACTGCGACTGGGCCGGCTTCACCGCCGCCATCGACCCCAAGCGGCTCAAGCACCGGGGCCAGTGGAAGGACGGCAACTGGCGCGTCCTGGTGGCCGGCGCCGGCAAGGGCGGCGTCTACAAGGGCCGGATCTCGGCGGGCTGGAGCGACACCGCCCAGTACCTCCCCGCGCACTGGGTCGAGCCGGACGTGCGGATCGTGCCGTGGGTCCGCGACGGCAGCGTCTACCTGCGGGTGGAGACGGTCCGGACCAGGGTGACCGGGCTCGCCGTGCGGGACGGCCGGCTGGAGATCTCCGGCGCCGCCCGCTCCGGCCCGAACCTCGCCGGGGCCCGCTTCAAGCTGACCCACGTCGAGTCGGACCGCGAGGTGGTCTACCCGCTGGAGCTCACCGCCCCGGTCGGCACCCTCCAGCCGTTCACCGTCACCGCCCCGGTCGACGAGCTGACGGCCGTCCGCGAGGCCTGGGCCGAGCTGGACCCGGTCGCCCCGGAGCGGGCCCGGGACCGCTGGGACACCGCCATACTGCTCGCCGACGGCAGCACCGTGCCGGTGGCCTGGGACGACCGCAACGCACCCGAGCAGCTGCACCTGCCGCTGAACCCGGACGCCCCGGTCGACGAGCGCCGCGCGCTGTACTCGAAGCCCTCCCCCGGCGGCTACCTCCAGCTCTCCGACCAGCTGCTGCAGCCGGTGGTGACCGAGGTCGCCTCGCGCGGCGCGGACGGCTACCTGCTCAGCGGCACCTTCCCGCTGCCCGGCACGCACCGCTGGGAGCTCGTCGTGCGGCACAACTGGCGCGAGGAGGAGCACGTCTACCCCGTGGAGATCGCGGACGGCGGGTTCCGGGCCGCGCTGCCGGCGGTGCCGACGGCCTCCTTCGCCGGCCGGGTGCCGCTCGCCCAGGGCACCTGGGACGTCTTCTTCCGCCCGCTCGGCGAGCCGGTCGAGACCCTGGCGACCCGCTACGCGCTGATCGCCCCGGAGTGCTTCGCCACCCTGCCGCTGGAGGTGGAGTCGCGCGGCAAGCGGATCGTGCTGGAGCGCCGCCACTACGACGGCCTCTCGCTGGAGTCGCACTCCGCGCTGCTGCCCGAGGAGCGCAGCGGCTTCCGGCAGCGCCAGCTGCGCACCACCGACTACCCGTCGGCCCGCCGGCTCCCGCTGCGTGACACCGTGCTCTACAACGTCGCGCTGGGCGGCCTCTACGCGGACTCCCCGCGGGCGATCCACGAGGAGCTGGTCCGCCGCGGCCTGCCGCTGGAGCACCTCTGGGGCAGCGACGACCTGCAGGCCGAACTGCCGCAGACGGCGGGCGCGATCCGGCTCTGGAGCCCCGAGTGGTTCGAGACGCTGGCCACCGCCAAGTACATCGTCACCAGCGCGCACCTGCCGGACTTCTTCGTCCGGCGCCCCGGCCAGGTGGTCGTGCAGACCTGGCACGGCACCCCGCTGAAGCAGATCGGGTACGACTTCGAGAAGGTCTGGTTCACCGACGCCAACTACCTGAAGGGCGTCGTCAAGGAGGTCCCGAACTGGAGCATGCTGGTGGCCGGCAACAGCTGGTCGGCTCCGGTGCTGCGCCGCGCGTTCGATTTCAAGGGCGAGATCCTGGAGAGCGGCGCGCCGCGCAACGACCTGCTGTTCGCCCCCGACCGGGAGAAGACCGCCGAGCAGGTCCGCGAGCGGCTCGGGCTGCCCGAGGGCAAGAAGGTCGTGCTCTACGCGCCGACCTTCCGTGAGGACCGCCGCCGCCCGAACGGCGGCTACCAGATCGACCTGCGGATCGACCTGGAGGCGGCCAAGGCGGCGCTCGGCGACGACCAGGTGCTGCTGGTCCGCCGGCACAGCGTGATGTGCGGTCAGATCCCCGGTGCCGGCAACGGCTACATCTGGGACGTCGGCAGCTACCCCGACATGGCCGAGCTGCTGCTGATCGCGGACGTCCTGGTCACCGACTACTCGGCGACGGTGTTCGACTTCGCCACCACCGGCAAGCCGGTCCTGTTCTTCACGCACGACCTGGAGCACTACCGCGACAACCTGCGCGGCTTCAGCCTCGACTACGAGGCGGAGATGCCCGGCCCGCTGCTGGCTACCTCCGAGGAGCTGGTCGCGGCGCTGGGCCGGGTTGACGAGCTGACGGGTGAGTACGCCGAGAAGTACACGGCGTTCCGCGAGGCGTACTGCGACCTGGACGACGGCCAGGCCGCGGCCCGCGTGGTGGACGGCATGCTCCGCCAGCAGTAACCGGTACCGCCCCGGAGGCGCCCGACGCGAATCCCGCGTCGGGCGCCTCCGTGTTTTCCGGGCCGCTTCAGACGGCTCCGGGCGGCTCTCCCGGCGGCTCTCCCGGCTGCTCTCCGGGCCGCTTCGGACAGCTTTCCGGACTTTTCTGGACGCTTTCCGGGAGTCACCGAAGATTCATATGAACAATTCAATCGAACCCATGTTTCGCCGACGGATTTCTCAGCTATTCCTTCGGATTTCTCAGTTGACCCCGGGTGTCATTTCGGTATTCGATATTGAATCGGCTTCGTCCGCTCCCCCGGTACGAATGCCGCCCCGGACCGCCGCCATGGGCCGGGATCCCGTTGCCGAAGGGCCACCCCATGCCTGTCCTCACGCGGTTCGTCCTCCCGCAGGCCGCCCCCCACTCGCACGACGACCTGCCCGCCGCCGACGAGGGCGTCGCCTTCGGCCTGCTGCGCGCCCGCTGGAACGCCCGCGGCCTCGAACTCACCGGCTTCGCCCGCCCCGACGACCTGGACACCGCCCGCCCCGGCTCGGCCTGGACCTGGCTGACCCTGCTCCGGGACGACGCCGAACCGCCCCTCCACCTCCGGTCCCGGCCGCGCCGGCTGCCCGAGATCACCGACGACAGCGCCCAGCCCGACCACAACCACGACTGGTCCGGCTTCACCGCCCTGGTCGAACCGCGCCGGCTGCGGCGGGCCAAGGAGTGGCTGCTCGGCGACTGGCGGATCGAGGCCACCCTGTTCACCCGCCCCCGGCCCACCCGGCTGCGCCGCCAGTACGGCGCCCTCGCCCCGCACTGGTGCGGCTCCGGCGAGTACCCGCCGGCCCGCTGGGTCGACCACGACGTCCGCCTCCAGCCGCACTTCGCCGACGGCCGGCTGCGGCTGCGGCTCGAACGCCCCGGCGTCCGGCTCACCCACGCCGCCCCCGCCCCGGACGGCCTCGACCTGCGCGGCACCGCCGGGCACTGCCCGCCCGGCACCGCGCTGCGGCTGCGCCACCGGGAGAGCGACGCCGTCCTGCTGCGGCCGGTCGCGCGGACCGGCAACACCTTCGCCCTCCATCTGCCGTACCGGCCGTTCACCGCCGACGGGCGCGGCGCCGGCCACCTGGAGCACTGGGACGCCGAACTGCTGCGCCCGGACGGCTCCACCGAGCAGCTGACCCTGGACGAGCGCGGCGGCCCGGTGGCCGGTCAGCACGCGCTGCCCGGCACCCTCGATCGGGCGCTCTACCTGAAGCACCTCGCCGACGGCCGGCTGCAGTTCTGCGTCCAGCCCGCGGCCGGCTACGTCGAGCGGATCGCGGTGCGGGCCGGCGGCTTCGAGCTCACCGGGCACTGCCCCGGCCGCGAGCCGCTCGACCTCGTCCTGCGGCACACCGGGACGGCCGGCGAGGTCCGCCACCGGGTCGACCGCGGGGCGGACGGCCGCTTCACCGTCCGGCTGCCTGCCACCCGCACCGGCTCCGACGGCACCGCGCTGCCGCTGCGCAAGGGCGTCTGGGAGGCCTCGCTGCTCCCGGCCGGCCGGCCGGGAGCGCCCCGGCCGCTGATCGCCGCCCCCGCGGCGCTCCCCGCGCTGCCCGCCGCCACCGGGGCCGGCGGCAAGCGGATCCTGCTCCAACGCCGCTGGCACGACACCCTGCTGGTGGACTCCACCCCCGTCCTCTCGCCCGCCGAGCGCAGCGCCTGGAGCCAGGCGCGCCAGCGCGCCGACGGGTACCCGGCCGCCCGCCGGGAGCCGCTGCGCGACGCCGTGCTGTACGACGTGTTCGGCGGCCGCGGGTACGCCGACTCACCGCGCGCGGTGCACGCCGAACTCGCCCGGCGCGGCGAGCCGTTGGAGCACCTCTGGGCGGTCGACGACGCCCAGGCCGACCTGCCCGCCGGCGTCCGCGCGGTACGGGTCTGGAGCCCCGAGTGGTACCGCGCGCTGGCCACCAGCCGGTACCTGGTCGGCAACACGCACTTCCCCGACTTCCTGGACCGCCGGGACGGCCAGGTGGTCGTCCAGACCTGGCACGGCTCGCTGCTCAAGCGGATCGCGCACGACGTCGAGAACCCCTGGCTCGCCGACCACGGCTACCTGGCGGCGCTCGACCGGGAGACCCCGCAGTGGAGCCTGCTGCTCTCGCCCAGCCCGTTCGCCACTCCGCTGCTGCGCCGGGCGTTCCGCTTCGGGGGCGAGGTCCTGGAGTCCGGCTACCCGCGCAACGACGTGCTGGCCCGGCCGGACGCCGGGCGGGCGGCGGCGGTCCGGCGCCGGCTCGGCATCCCCGACGGCAGGCGCGTGGTGCTCTACGCCCCGACCTGGCGGGAGGACCAGCGGCGCGGCGACGGCGAGGGGTTCCGCCTCGACCTGCGGATCGACCTGGACCGGGCCCGGCGCGCCCTCGGCCACGACCACGTCCTGCTGATCCGCCCGCACGCGCACGTCCGCGAGCCGCTGCCCGGCGCCGGGGACGGCTTCGTCCTCGACTGCGGGGACTACCCCGACGTCCAGGAACTGCTGCTGATCGCGGACGTGCTGGTCACCGACTACTCCTCGATCACGTTCGACTTCGCGATCACCGGCCGCCCGGTGCTCTTCTTCACCTACGACCTGGCGCACTACCGCGACACGCTGCGCGGCTTCTCCTTCGACTTCGAGGCGCAGGCCCCCGGCCCGCTCATTCCCGACTCGGCCGGGCTGCTCGACGCACTGCGGGGGCTCGCCGACGACGGCTCCGGCCCGCCGCCCGGGTACCGGGAGCGCTACCGCGCGTTCCGCGCCACGCATTGCGGGCTGGAGGACGGCGGGGCCGCGCGTCGGGTGGTCGACCGGATGCTCGACCTCGGCCGGGCGGGCGGGCACGGGGCACCGCGGCCCGGCGGCCGCGCGGCCGCCGGCGGCGGCGCGGGTCAGCCGAAGTCGTAGGAGCGCCAGGGGCGCCAGACCTCGTCGGCGTCGAACCGGGACAGGCCGAAGCCCGGCACCGCGAAGGCCGCCCGGAAGCCACGGGTCTGCCCGTACGCCTGGTCCAGCACGTCCTCCGCCAGCCCGTGCGCCACCGTGACGTGCGGGTGGTACGGGAAGGCCAGCTCCCGGGCCAGCGGGCCGGAGCGGATGTCCGCCTCCAGCAGCCGGCACTCCTGGGCGCCCCCCTCGACCCGGACGAAGACCACCGGCGAGACCGGCCGGAAGGTCCCGCTGCCGCGCAGCAGCATCCGGAACGGCCGGTGCGCCCGGGCCACCGCCGCCAGGTGCTCCTCGATCTTCGGCAGCTCGGCGGCCGCCACCTCGGTCGGCGGCAGCAGGGTGACGTGCGTGGGTATCGACCGGGCCAGCGGATCGCCGAACCCGGCCCGCGCGTCCTGGATCGCCGAGCCGTACGGATCCGGGACGCTCACGGACACGCCGATGGTGACGAGCTCGGGGAGCTCGTCACCATCGGGCAGGCTCGTCAGGGCTGTCACCGCTTGGCGGCCGGGAGGAAGCCGATCCGGTCGTACACCGTCTCCAGCGTCTGCGACGCCACCGTGCGGGCCTTCTCCGCACCGATCGCCAGCACCCGGTCCAGCTCGGCCGGGTCGTCCAGGAAGGTGCGGGTGCGCTCCTGGAAGGGCGTCACCCACTCGGTGAACAGCTCGGCCAGCTCGGTCTTCAGGGCGCCGTACATCTTGCCCTCGAAGTGCGCCACCAACTGGTCGACCGACTGGCCGCTGAGCGCGGAGTGGATGCGCAGCAGGTTGGAGACGCCGGCCTTCTCCTCCTCGTCGTAGGAGACGACGGTGCCGGTGTCGGTGACTGCGCTCTTGAACTTCTTGGCGCTGACCTTCGGCTCGTCCAGCAGGCTGACCAGGCCCTTGGCCGAGGAGGCCGACTTGCTCATCTTGATGCCCGGGTCCTGGAGGTCCTGGATCTTCGCCGTCTCCTTGAGGATGTACGGCTTCGGGACGGTGAAGGTCGGGCTGTAGCGGGTGTTGAAGCGCTCCGCGAGGTCCCGGGTGAGCTCCACGTGCTGGCGCTGGTCCTCGCCGACCGGCACCGCGTCCGCCTGGTAGAGCAGGATGTCGGCGATCTGCAGGATCGGGTAGGTGAAGAGGCCGACCGAGGTGCTCGCGGCGCCCTGCTTGGCGGACTTGTCCTTGAACTGGGTCATCCGGGAGGCCTCGCCGAAGCCGGTGAGGCAGTTCATCACCCAGCCGAGCTGCGCGTGCTCGGGCACGTGGGACTGGACGAACAGGGTGCAGCGCTCCGGGTCCAGGCCGGCGCCGAGCAGCTGGGCGGCGGAGACCCGGGTGTTCTGGCGCAGCGTCGCCGGGTCCTGCTCCACGGTGATCGCGTGCAGGTCGACCACCATGTAGAAGGCGTCGTTGGCCTCCTGGAGATCGACCCACTGGCGGACGGCACCGAGGTAGTTGCCCAGGTGGAACGAGCCGGAGGTGGGCTGGATGCCGGAGAGTACCCGGGGACGGTCCTTGACCGGACCAGTGACCGCTGCGTTGACCATGCGGGCCATTGTTCCAGTTCCACCGACCGGTCAGGAAACCTCTGCCCCCGGAGGTTCCGACAGTGTGACCGCACTCACCCCGACCCGGGCGATCCGCCGGCCCTCCAGCTTGGCCACCGTCAGCCGGACCTCCTCGGCGCCGATCGGGATCCGGACCTGGTCACCGTCGACGGGCAACCGGCCGAGCGCGGCCACCAGGCAGCCGGCCACCGTCTCGTACGGGCCCTCGGGCAGGGTGACGCCGGTCTCCTCGGTGAAGTCGCCGAGGTTCAGCAGGCCGTCCAGCTCCATGGCGCCGCCGGCCAGCCGGCGGGTGGTGCTCGGCTCCTGGGAGTCGTACTCGTCACGGATCTCGCCGATCACCTCTTCGACCAGGTCCTCCAGGGTGACGATGCCGGCGGTGCCGCCGTACTCGTCCACCACGATGGCCAGGTGGTGGCCCTCCCGGCGCATCTCGCCCATCGCCGCCAGCACCCGCTTGGTGCCGGGCAGCAGCTTGATCGGGCGGGCCAGGTCGCGCACCTTCACCGCCTGCTCGCCGCGGGCACCGTACAGGTCGCGGACGTGGACGAAGCCGGTGACCGCGTCGTAGCTGCCCTCGACCACCGGATAGCGCGAGTGCGGCGAGGAGTCGGCCTGCTCGCGGACCTCGGCGAGCGGGCGCTCGGCGTCCAGGAAGGTCACCTCGGTGCGCGGGACCATCACCTCGCGCAGCTGGCGCTCCCCCGCGGCGAACACGTCGGCGATCAACGCCCGCTCGTCGCTTCCGAGTTCGGTGTTGGTGGCGACCAGGCCGCGGAGTTCCTCGGAGCTCATCGAGCCGCGCCCGGCCGCCGGGTCGCCGCCGAGCAGGCGGACCATCAGGTTGGTGGAGTGGCCGAGCAGCCAGATCACCGGGCGCAACGCCACCGACATCACGTCCACCACCGGGGCGGCGAGGACGGCGATGGAGTCGGCGCGCTGGAGGCCGATCCGCTTGGGGGTGAGCTCGCCGAGCACCAGCGAGGCGTAGCTGATCAGCAGGGTGAGGCCGACCAGGGCGAGCGCGTCGGCGACGCCCGCGGACAGCCCGGCCCGGACGAACAGCGGCGCCACCTTGCCGGCCAGGGTGTCCGCGCCGAAGGCGGCGGACAGGAAGCCCATGCAGGTCACCCCGACCTGCACGGCGGCCAGGAAGCGGTTCGGGTCGGCGGCCAGGTGTGCGGCGCGGGCCGCGCGCCGGGTCCCGCGCCCCTCCAGTGACCTGATCTGGCCCTCGCGCAGCGAGATCAGCGAGATCTCGGCGACGTTGAACAGGCCACCCAGCATGATGAAGACGAGGACGAGGGCCGCGTCCTCCAGGGTTTCGTTCACAGCGGGTCAGTGTAGGGCGACGGCCCGCCGCCTCCGGTCAAGGAGGCGGCGGGCCGTCGAAGGTCCTGCCGGGAACGGGCTCAGATGAGGCCGAGCTCCGTGACGGCGTCGCGCTCCTCGACCAGCTCCTGGACCGAGGCGTCGATGCGGCCGCGGGAGAAGTCGGAGATCTCCAGGCCCTGGACGATCTGGAACTCGCCGTCCTTGGTGGTGACCGGGAAGGAGGAGATCAGACCGGCCGGAACGCCGTAGGAGCCGTCGGAGACGACACCCATGGAGGTCCAGTCGCCCTCGGCGGTGCCGTTGACCCAGGTGTACACGTGGTCGATGGCGGCGTTGGCGGCCGAGGCGGCCGAGGAGGCGCCACGGGCCTCGATGATGGCCGCGCCGCGCTTGGCGACGGTCGGGATGAAGTCGCCCTCCAGCCACGCCTGGTCGGCGCCGACGGCCTCGAAGGCCGGCTTGCCGGCGATCTCGGCCTGGAAGATGTCCGGGTACTGGGTCGCCGAGTGGTTGCCCCAGATGGTGACCTTCTTGATCTCCGACACGGCGGCACCGGTCTTGGCGGCCAGCTGGCCGAGCGCGCGGTTGTGGTCCAGGCGCGTCATCGCGGTGAAGCGCGCGGCCGGCACGTCCGGGGCGTTGCGCTGGGCGATCAGGGCGTTGGTGTTGGCCGGGTTGCCGACGACCAGGACCTTGATGTCGTCCGCGGCGTGGTCGTTGATGGCCTTGCCCTGCGGGCCGAAGATGCCGCCGTTGGCCTGCAGCAGGTCGCCGCGCTCCATGCCGGCGGTGCGCGGACGGGCGCCGACCAGCAGCGCGACGTTGGCGCCGTCGAAGGCCTCGTTGGCGTTGTCGGTGATCTTGATGTCGCGCAGCAGCGGGAAGGCGCAGTCGACAAGCTCCATCGCGGTGCCCTCGGCGGCCTTCAGGCCCTGCGGGATCTCCAGGAGGCGCAGGTTCACCGGCACGTCGGCGCCGAGCAGGTGGCCCGAGGCGATGCGGAAGAGCAGCGCGTAGCCGATCTGGCCGGCCGCTCCGGTGATGGTGACGTTGACGGGGGTGCGGGTCATTTCTACCTTCTCCAGCAAATCGCCAGGTGCCCCAGGCACACCGGCGCACTGGAGCCGAGGATGATCTCTCGACATCGAGAGACCGGCGTCAGGTTATCGCAAAGCGAAGCGTATGCCGCGGGTGCCGTCGTGGCTGATTGGTCACAGACGATGACGGCCCCCGTCCCGACGGTGCGGGCGGGGGCCGATCGGGCCGGGCAGGCGGGCCGGGCGGGCGGGCCGGGCGGGTCAGTGCTTCGGCCGCCCGACCAGCTCGCCGACGTTGTCCAGCAGCGGGATCTCCAGCCACGGGTTGGGCTGGGCCACCAGGGTCAGCAGCACGATCGAGACGCCCAGGAAGGTCAGCACGATCACGTCGGTGAACCGGCTGCGCACCGCCAGCATGCCGACCTCGGGCAGCACCAGCCGCAGCAGCGCGCCGAGCAGCACGCCGCCGCCGAGGATCAGCAGCCCGTACTTGAAGCCGTCCTTGAAGTCGGCGAACCAGGTGACGGCGAGCCCGGCGCCGACCACCAGCAGGACGAGGGTTATCGGCCACTGGCGCACCGGCAGGGCGTGGTCACGCCCCAGCGCCGCCGCCGAGCCCTCGGGGGGCAGCGTTCCGGTGGTCTTCACCGGCCTGCGCCGGGAGCTCGCCGGCCGTGGCCCGCTCATCGGCCCACCCCGCCCCGCTCGGCCGCCGCGTCGCGAAACGCGCGGCTCGCCGGCCTTCGCTCGGTCCGCCCGTTCATAGCTCGCCGTCCTTCCGGAGTCGGATCGCGGTCGTTCAGAGGCCGGCGCGGCGCTCGGCCGCCACGACGATGTTGTTCAGCAGCATGGCGCGGGTCATCGGGCCGACGCCGCCCGGATTCGGGGAGATCCAGCCGGCCACCTCGGCCACGCCCGGGTGGACGTCACCGACGATCTTGCCCTCGCTGCGGCTGACGCCGACGTCCAGCACGGCCGCGCCGGGCTTGACGTCCTCCGGCTTGACCAGGTGCGGCACCCCGGCGGCGGCGACCACGATGTCGGCCTTGCGCAGGTGGTAGGCGAGGTCCCGGGTGCCGGTGTGGCAGAGGGTCACGGTGGCGTTCTCGCTGCGGCGGGTGAGCAGCAGGCCGATCGAGCGGCCGACGGTGACACCGCGGCCGATCACGACCACCTCGGCCCCGTCGATCGCCACGTCGTGGCGGCGCAGCAGCTCGACGATGCCGAGCGGGGTGCAGGGCAGCGGGCCCTCGATGCCCAGCGCGAGCCGGCCGAGCGAGGTGGGGTGCAGGCCGTCGGCGTCCTTGTCCGGGTCCATCAGCTCCAGGACGGGGTTCTGGTCCAGGCCCTTGGGCAGCGGGAGCTGGACGATGTAGCCGGTGCAGGCCGGGTCGGCGTTCAGCTCGCGGACGACGTTCTCGACGTCCTCCTGGGTGGCGGTGGCGGGCAGTTCGCGCTGGATGGAGGCGATGCCGACCTCGGCGCAGTCCTTGTGCTTGCCGTTGACGTACCAGCGGCTGCCGGGGTCGTCGCCGACCAGGACGGTGCCGAGACCGGGCGTGACGCCCTTGGCACGAAGGGCCACCACACGGGCGGCGAGTTCGGACTTGATCGCGGCGGCGGTGGCCTTGCCATCGAGAATCTGGGCAGTCATGACCCCATTCTCCCGGATGCCGGAGGCGGACGGCGCCAGCCCCCGGCGACAGCGGTGCCGGGGAGCCCCGGCGGCTCGAAAACCGTTCGGACCACGTTGCGGTTGCGCCACAGTCCGGTCCGCCACGCGGGCGCGGCTGGACAGCGCCGGGCCGCCCGGTCGACGATAAGCGGGCATTCCCTGCCGCCTCCGGCCCGGTGACGGGCCGACGGACACCGGCGGGGCGTACCCGGGGGAAGAACAGAGTGAGCCGACCACACCACACCGTGCCGCCCGACCGCCACGGCCGCGTGCTGCCAGGACCGCAGCCGTCGATGCTCCCGTTCGCGCCGGACCGGCGCCACCCACGTTCCTGAGCCAGCCCGTGCCGGCGGGCGCCGGACCGTGTCCGCCCCCGTTGTCACCGCGCTCCGCTATCGTCCCGTCCGCTCGGCAGTTCGCCCCGCCGGTGCGTTCCGGACCCAGCGCTGTCCCGTCCCACGTCCCCACATCCCTGCCCGGAGGCATCGATGAGTTACCCGCCCGACCCGAACAACCCGTACGGCCAGCAGCCCCCTCAGCAGGGCTACGGCTACCCCCAGCAGGCCCCGCCGGCCGCCGGGTACGGCTACCCGCAGCAGCCGCCGCAGGCCCCGCAGTACGGTGTGCCGCAGCAGCCGGCGTACGGGTACGCGCCGATGCCGGGCACCCTCCAGGCCAACAACGGCTACATCAACATCGCCCAGCTGGGCACGGTGAAGATCGCCACCATGGGCCAGCGCTTCCTGGCCCGCCTGATCGACGGCCTCGCGATCGGCGCGGTCGTCGCCCTGGTGATGGCGCTCGGCCTGGCCAGCGCGCTCGGCATCGCCAAGGACACCCAGGACTGCAGCGGCAAGTACACCTACGGCGGCTCCAACTCGGCGTACTACGACTGCCTGAACGCCAACAACGACGCCGCCGCGGGCTTCTTCGTCACCATGCTGATCATGGTCGGCGTGCTCTCGGTGTTCAACCTGCTGTACGAGTGGCTGATGGTCTCCTTCGCGGGCGCCACCCTCGGCAAGATGGCCCTGGGCCTGCGCGTCGTCAAGGAGAGCAACGGCCAGGTCCCCGGCCTGGGCGGCGGCTTCATCCGCTTCATCATCCCGATCGTCGGCGCGTTCCTCTGCTACATCGGCGCCGCGCTGGTCTACCTGTCCCCGTTCTTCGACAACTCCGGGAAGCTGCAGGGCTGGCACGACCGTGCCGCCGGCACCCTGGTGATCAAGAAGTAGCACCCACCGGCGACAGCGGAGCGGCCCGGTCCCCTTCCCGAGGGGACCGGGCCGCTCCGTCGTACCGTCACACCGCCGGTGCGGGACGGGGATCCTCCCGGCCCGGCACCGGCGTCGGCGTCAGTGGAAGAAGTGGCGGGTACCGGTGAAGTACATCGTCACGCCGGCCGCGGCGGCGGCCGCGACGACCTCCTCGTCCCGGATCGAACCGCCCGGCTGCACCACGGCCTTGACGCCGCCGTCGAGCAGGATCTGCAGGCCGTCCGCGAACGGGAAGAAGGCGTCGGAGGCCGCGTAGGAGCCCCGGGCCCGCTCGCCGGCCCGCTCCACGGCGAGCTTCGCCGAGTCGACCCGGTTGACCTGGCCCATCCCGACGCCCACCGAGGCACCGCCCTTGGCCAGCAGGATCGCGTTGGACTTGACGGCCCGGCAGGCCCGCCAGGCGAACGCCAGCTCGGCCAGCTCGGCCGCGGGGAGCGCCTCGCCGGTGGCCAGCGTCCAGCTCGCCGGGTCGTCGCCCGCGGCGTGGATCCGGTCGGCGTCCTGGAGCAGCACGCCACCGGAGATCGGGCGCACCTCCTGGCGGTTGGCCGGCGCCTCGGGGGCGACCAGCACCCGCAGGTTCTTCTTGCGCGCCAGCACCTCGACGGCGCCGTCCTCGTACCCGGGGGCGACGACGACCTCGGTGAAGATCGGGGCGATCTGCTCGGCCAGCTCGACGGTCACCGGGCGGTTGACCGCGATCACGCCGCCGTACGCGGAGACCGGGTCGCACTCGTGCGCCTTGCGGTGCGCCTCGGCGACGTCCGCGCCGGTGGCGATGCCGCACGGGTTGGCGTGCTTGATGATCGCGACGGCCGGCTCGGCGTGGTCGTACGCGGCGCGACGGGCGGCATCGGTGTCGACGTAGTTGTTGTACGACATCTCCTTGCCGTGCAGCTGCTCGGCGCCGGCCAGGCCGCCGGTGCCGTCGCTGTAGAGCGCGGCGCCCTGGTGCGGGTTCTCGCCGTAGCGCAGCACGTTCTGGCGCTCGTAGGTGGCGCCCAGGAACTCCGGGAAGCCCTCGACGTCGTCGGCCGCGTAGCCGGCCTCGAACCAGGAGGCCACCGCGACGTCGTAGGCGGCGGTGTGCGCGAACGCGGCACCGGCCAGGCGCTTGCGGGTGGCCAGGTCGAAGCCGCCCTCCTGGACGGCCTTCAGCACGTCGCCGTAGCGGGCCGGGTCCACCACGACGGCGACCGACGGGTGGTTCTTGGCCGCGGCGCGGACCATGCTCGGGCCGCCGATGTCGATCTGCTCGACGCACTCGTCCGGGCTCGCGCCGGAGGCGACGGTGGCCTTGAACGGGTAGAGGTTCACCACGACCAGCTCGAAGGGCTCGACGCCCAGCTCGGCGAGCTGCGCGCGGTGCGACTCCAGCCGCAGGTCGGCGAGCACACCGGCGTGCACGCGGGGGTGCAGCGTCTTCACACGCCCGTCGAGGCACTCGGGGAAGCCGGTCAGCTCGGAGACCTCGGTCACCGGGACGCCCGCGGCGGCGATCCGGCCGGCGGTGGATCCGGTGGAGACGATGGCGACCCCGGCGGCGTGCAGGCCCTGGGCCAGCTCCTCCAGACCGGTCTTGTCGTACACGCTGATCAGCGCGCGACGGATCGGGCGGACGCCGCTCTCCTCGTCGAGGGGGGCGGTGACGGGGGACGTGGTGCTGGGGGCGGCGCTCATGCCGGGATCCATACCTTTCGGTCCTCGATGCGGTGACCCTCGCGGGCCAGCCGGCCCACGATGTCGACGAGCAGCTTTCGCTCGACAGTCTTGATGCGCTCGTGCAGCGCTTCGCCGCCATCGGCGTGGTCGGCGTCGGTGACCTCGACGACGCCCTGCGCGATGATCGGCCCGGTGTCCACCCCGGCGTCGACCAGGTGGACGGTGCAGCCGGTGACCTTCACCCCGTACGCGAGCGCGTCGGTGACGCCGTGGGCGCCGGGGAAGGCGGGCAGCAGTGCGGGGTGGGTGTTGATGATCCGCCCGGCGAAGGCCGCGATGAACGCGGGGCCGAGGATCTTCATGAAGCCCGCCGTGACCACGAGGTCCGGCCGGTGCTCCGCGACGGAGGCGGTCAGCGCGCCGTCCCACGCGGCGCGGTCGGCGAAGTCCTTCAGGCGGTGCACGAAGACCGGCAGCCCGGCCCGCTCGGCGCGCTCCAGGCCCGCGATGCCGTCACGGTCGGCACCGACGGCGACGATCTCCGCGCCGAAGGCCGGATCGGCCACGGCGTCGATCAGCGCCTGTAGGTTGGTGCCGGAGCCGGAGACCAGCACCACCAGCCGGGCCGGGCCGGGAGTGCGGGGCGGGAAGAGTTGAGCGGGGGCGGCGGCCACTGCGCGATTCTCCGTAGGTCGGGCGCCGCCCGCTGGTACATCCACCGGCGGTGGGGCCACTACGAACGGCAGGTCGAGCGAGGGGGAACACCGGAGGAACCCGCCGCGATGCGGGCCCGGGGAACCTATCTGAGCTGCTGACCGTCACCACGATAACGGCTGGTCGGACGGCCCTTGAAACGCCCTGGCGGCGCTACGCGCGTAGTTGAGACGGGGATCTCCATCGGGGCGCCGTTCACCCGCCGTCGGCCCGGCGTCCGCCCGCCGGCCGTGCGCGGACGGCGGGCCGACGGCAGCGACGGGGTGGTGCGGAGCTGTCGGCGGTGGCCGGCCGGGCGGGGCGGGGCGCCGGCGGAGTGGGGCGGCGGGCCCGGGGGCGGGACGTCGGGTGCGGCCGGGCGGGCGGGCCCTGGCGGGTTCGCCGGTGCGGTGGAACGCGCCCCGAAGGCAGGCCGCCGAAGGCTCCACGGGCGACTGCGGGATCATAGGGTGGCGCGGGCGTCCGCCCCACCGACCGAGAAGGAATGGCTGAACCATGAGCAGCGGTGACAACACCGGCGAGCGCAACCCCTTCGCGCCGCCGCCGGCGGATGCCCCGGACCAGCCGTGGCAGCCCCGCAACCCCGGGCACGCCGGGGGTTCGGACGGTTCCAACGGTGCCGACGGCACCGACGGCGGCGGGAACCCGGACGAGCGGCCCGAGGTCCCGCCGCCGCACCCGTGGAGCCCCGGCTACCAGGGCGGCGGCTGGCACCCCCGGCCGCCCGCCCCGCAGCCGCCCAAGCTCGACCCGAGCGACCCGGCGCAGCGCAAGGCCCGCAACGCCGCGCTGGCCGGTATGGGCGCGCTGGTCTGCGCGTTCGCCTCGCTGCACTACGTGGCGCTGTTCGTGGGCGCGCTGGCCATCGTCTGGGGAGTCGCCGCGATGCGGGCCCCCAAGCCGGCCGCCGCGACCGCGACCGGCGGGGCGGCACCCGCCGCCGGCGAGTCCGCCGCCCCCAACCCGCTGACCCCGGCCGCCCTCGCCGGGGTGCTCACCGGCGCGATGACGGTGGTCTTCGTCTCCTCGGTGATCGGCCTCAGCCTCTACTACAACGACTACGTGACCTGCGTCCGGGACTCGCTCACCTCGACCGGCGCGGACAACTGCGAGCGCCTCGCGCCGAAGTGGTACGTGGACATCACCTCGAAGAGCGAGTAGCGGGTAGCGGGCGGACGGACGGACGGCGGCGCCGTCAGTCCAGCTCGTCCAGGCCGGTCGCGTCCTCCGCGGCCGCCTCCGCGCCGTCGGCCGACCGACCCAGCCGCAGCACCACGGCGTACGCGCGGGCGCGCAGCCACAGCACGCCCCGGCGCGCGCGGCCGGCGATCGCGCCGCTCCCGGGGGCGCCGACGGCCCCGGGCACGCCGACGGCCCCGGGCACGCCGACGGCCCCGGGCACGCCGACGGTTCCGGGGACGCCGACAGTCCCGCCCCGGGGCAGGCCGACCGCGTCGGTATCGAGTCCGGTGTCCGCACCGGCCGCCGCCGTGGTGGCCGACGCCCGGGCCGCGACCCGGGCCCGGGTCAGCAGGGCGCCCGGGACGGCCACCGCGGCGATCCAGCCCGCCGCCGCCAGCCCCGTCCGCCACGGCACCGGGCCCAGCTCCGCCATCCGGCCGCCGGCCAGCGCCCCGCCGGAGAGCCAGCCGAGCACCGCGGCGGCCGCACCGGTCAGCAGGGCCACCGCCAGCACGGCGACGGCCGTCCCCGTCGGCCGCCACGCACCGGGCCGGGCCGGCGCCGGCTCCTCCCGCTGCCGGATGGTCCGGTCCGCGCCGCCCGGGTACCGGGCCCCGGCCGCCGCACGGCCGATCAGTACGGCCGGGACCACCCCGGCCAGGGCCGGCAGCAGGCAGACCAGCTGCCGCCAACCGCCCGCGCCGGGCTCCGCCAGCAGGGCGAACAGCGGGAAGTCCGGCACCGGCCCCCGCACCGTGCCGGACGGCGCCACCACCGTCCCCGCACCCGCCGCGAACCCCGGGCCCAGCGCGTAGGCCGTCCCCCAGAGCACCGCGTTCGGCAGCAGTGCCACGCTGAGCAGCAGCAGTCCGGCGACCGCGGCCGGGCCCTGCGCGAGCGCCACCGTGCCGTGGCCGCCCCCGGTCACCGCGTCCAGCAGCGCCGCCACCGCGACCACCGCCGCACCCGCCGCCACCAGCCCCGCACCGGCGGCCAGCGCCGCCGACCGGATCGCCGCCGCGCCCCCGTCCAGGCGGGCCCAGGTGGGCAGCCCGTCCAGCGCCCGCCGCCGGAGCACCCCCCAGGGCGCCGTCCAGGAGGTCGGCCAGGACGCCGGTCCGGACCTCGGCGAGGGCGCCCCGGTCCCCCGGGCGCCGGCGGCCGTCGCGACGGCCGCCACCAGCGCCACCACCAGGACGTCCGGCAGCACCCGCGCGCGGAACAGGCCCGCGCCCGAACACTGCGCGACCACCACCACGGCGACGGCGCAGTAGCCGGACCACACCGCCAACGGACCGCTCCAGCGCGGCCGCAGCCGGCGCCGGGCCGCCGCCCGGGCACCCGCGCGGTGGAGCTGGCCCACCGCCAGCAGGCCGAGCAGCAGCGGAGCCACGGTCAGCGGGGCGTCCAGGGCGCCGCGGAGCACCGGCGCACCGTGCCCGAGCAGCCAGAGCGCCCCGGCCAGCCGGACGGCGCCGGCCGCGCCGTCGTCCGCGTACGGGGTCACCACCCAGAGCCCGAGGACCGGGACGGCGACCACCGCCAGGCCGAGCAGCGCCGTCCGCACCCCGGTGAGCACGTCGGCCAGGACGGGTCTGGCGCCCAGCTCGCCCGGCACTTCCAGGATCGGACGGCCCATCAGCTGCGTCATGCGCCTCATGGTGCCAAGGCGACTCGCCATGCTCCGTGAAGAGGCAAACCACCGTCGTGTCCCAGATTATTGGCTTATGCGCATTTTCAGACCCTGCCCTCATGCCGACGCCCCCGCTCCGGCCCGGAGCGTCTGATGACCACGCCGCCGACCGCCGAGCGCCCGGCCGACGCCGCCGCCGCCAACCACCCCGCCCGGACCGCCGGATCCGCCGACCCCCCGGCACCCCAGGGACGCCTCGGGAAGGGACGCCCCGGAAAGGGCCGGACCGAACGGGGCCGGGGGGCGCAGGCCGCCGCAGGTGCTGCGGGTGTCGCCGGTGCCGCGGGTGCCGCCGGGCCCGGCCGGGCCACCGGGGCGAACGGGCCGGCCGGAGACCAGAGCGAGGCGCTCCGGCTGCTGCGGCAGTTGACGCCGCGTGAAGCCCAGGCCCTCGCCCACCTCGCGGCGGGCCGGGACCTCGCCCAGTCGGCGGCGGCGCTCGGCGTCACCCCGGCCACCGCGCGCAGCTACCAGCACCGGGCCATGCGCAAGCTCGGCACGCGGACCCACGGCGAGATCGTCGCCTTCGCCGCACTGCTGAGCCCCGCTCAGGGCGCCTCCGGCGGTCCGGCGGGCCCGCCGGACACGCCGGGGTCCGACACCCCGGTGGAGCAACCGGCCGGGCGGGAACGGCGCGGGCACGCCAAGGCCCGGCCGGCCGGCCCGGGCGACGCCGCCTCCCACGGAGCCCCGCGCCCCGGGGAGGAGGCCCCCACGCCGCGACCCGCCGCAGACTCGACCCCCACGCACCCCGGGCCACCCCGGCCGAACGGCGGCAAGGCCGGTGCCGCGCACACCCCCGCCGCCTCCGGGACGCCCCGCACCGACGACGGCACACCCGGCGCCCCGGCCACCGGCGCGGTGAACACCCCCGCCGCCGCCGGGACACCCCGCACCGACGGCCGCACCGCCCCCCGGAGCGGACCGGCGTCAGGCGCGCCGCCGCGGCCGAACGGCGGCAGGCCGGCCGGCACCGCCGCGAAGCCGCCCGCCCGGACGGACCCCGCCGACGGCCCCGCACCCGCCGGGTCCCCTCGCACCGACGGCGGGAGCGCCCCCGAGCCGAACGACCACGGGCCCGCCACCGCCGCGCTGGCCGCCGCGAACGCGGCAGGTGCGACCTCGGAGCACCTGGACGCCGTACCCGTGCCGTCCTTCGAGGAGCTGTACGAGGCCGCCCACACCCGCCTGGTCCAACAGGTCTTCCTGCTCACCTCCTGCAAGCACCGCGCCGTGCACTGCGTGCGGCTGGCCTTCGGCGAGGCGCGCCGGCACTGGGACGAGGTGGCGGCCGGGGCCGATCCGGAGGGCTGGGTGCGGGCGCGGGCCTGTGAGGCGGCGCTCTCGCCGTGGCACCGGGGCGGTCCGCGGCGGACGCACGTCTGGCGGCTGCCGCACCGGCGGATCAAGGTCCGCCCGGCCGACGAGTCGCAGGCCGTACTGCCGGACCACGACCGGCTCACCGACCGGGACCGCGCACTGCTCAAGGCGCTCAAGCGGCTCTCCCGCCCGCAGCGCCGGGCGCTGGTGCTGCACGACGGCCTGGGCCTGCCCGCCGCCGCCGTGGCCGTCGAGGTGGAGTCGACCGTGGCGGCCGCCGAGGGCCGAGTGTGGGCCGCCCGGACGGCGTTGGCGGAGTGGGTACCGGACCTGGTCGGGCCCGATCCGGCCGCCGAGGGTTTCGCCGACGGGCTCGCCGGACTGCTGCACCGGGCCGCCGTCCGCGGCTGCCCGGAGCCGCAGCGGCCTCCGGTGCCGGTGCTGCGCGCCCGGCACCGACTGGCGAACGCCACCCGGACCGGGGCGGCGGTGCTGATCACGGTGGCGGTCGGCGGCGCGGCGGCGGCGACCCTGGCCGGCAGCGGCCCGGGGTCGCTGTTCCACCGGGCCCCCGAACCGCCGAAGCAGGCGGTCTGCGGCGCGGTCAACGGCTCCGCCGTGCCGCTCGTCCCGGACGGTCCGCCGACGGGCATCCGCAGCCTCTGGTGCAGTCCGACGCCCGGGGTCGAGCCGGTCGTGGCGGACCCGCCGCCGCCCCGGGCGCCGCTGTGGGAGCTGCCGGCCGCCGCGCGCGCCGCGGCGGCCCTGCCCCCGCCCGGCTCGGCGGGCGGGCCGGCGGCCTGCACCCGCTGGTCGCTCCTCCCCTGCCCGGCGGACCGCTGAGCGGCCCGCCGGCGGAGTCCCCGGCGTCCGACCCGGGCCAGGTCGGACGCCGGGGCGACGGGGCGACGGGGCGACGGGGCGACGGGGCGACGGGGCACACCTCACCGGCGACGGCCGGAGCCGCGGCCGGATCGGCGGGCGGTGGGGCCGCCGCTCTCCCGGCCGGAGGCCCCGCCACAACGGCGAGCGCCCCGCCCGGAGATCCGGACGGGGCGCTCGATGCGCGGGGCGAGCGTCAGCCGTTGATCAGCTCACGCGCCAGGCGGGCGGTCTCGGACGGCGTCTTGCCGACCTTGACGCCGGCGGCCTCCAGGGCCTCCTTCTTCGCCTGCGCGGTGCCCGAGGAGCCGGAGACGATGGCGCCGGCGTGGCCCATGGTCTTGCCCTCGGGGGCGGTGAAGCCCGCGACGTAGCCGACGACCGGCTTGGTGACGTGCTCGGCGATGTAGGCCGCGGCACGCTCCTCGGCGTCGCCACCGATCTCACCGATCATGACGATGAGCTCGGTCTCCGGGTCCTCCTGGAAGGCCTTGAGAGCGTCGATGTGGGTGGTCCCGATGACCGGGTCACCGCCGATGCCCACGGCCGAGGAGAAGCCGATGTCCCGCAGCTCGTACATGAGCTGGTAGGTCAGGGTGCCGGACTTCGACACCAGGCCGATCTTGCCGGCCTGGGTGATGTCCGCCGGGATGATGCCGGCGTTGGACTGCCCGGGGCTGATCAGGCCCGGGCAGTTCGGGCCGATGATCCGGGTCTTGTTGCCCTTCGAGCCCGCGTACGCCCAGAAGGCGGCCGAGTCGTGGACCGGGACACCCTCGGTGATGACGACCGCGAGGCCGATCTCGGCGTCGATGGCCTCGACGACGGCGTCCTTGGTGAACTTCGGCGGCACGAAGATGACGGTGACGTCGGCACCGGTCTTCTCGATGGCCTCGGCGACGGAGCCGAAGACGGGCACATCGGTGCCGTCGACGTCGACCGTGGTGCCGGCCTTGCGCGGGTTCACGCCACCGACGATCTGGGTGCCCGAGGCGAGCATGCGGCGGGTGTGCTTCATGCCCTCGGAGCCGGTCATGCCCTGGACGATGACCTTGCTGTCCTTGGTAAGGAAGATAGCCATGGTGTTAAGTCCCCTTCCTTACTTGTTGGCCAGCTCGGCGGCACGGTCGGCGGCGCCGTCCATGGTGTCGACGCGCTGCACCAGCGGGTGGTTGGCGTCGTCGAGGATCTTGCGACCAAGCTCGGCGTTGTTGCCGTCCAGGCGGACGACCAGCGGCTTGGAGACGTTCTCGCCCTTGGACTCCAGCAGGGCCAGGGCCTGCACGATGCCGTTCGCGACGGCGTCGCACGCGGTGATGCCACCGAAGACGTTGACGAAGACCGACTTGACGTCGGGGTCGCCCAGGATGATCTCCAGGCCGTTCGCCATGACCTCGGCGGACGCGCCGCCACCGATGTCGAGGAAGTTGGCGGGCTTGACGCCGCCGTGGCTCTCGCCCGCGTAGGCGACCACGTCGAGGGTGCTCATGACGAGACCCGCGCCGTTGCCGATGATGCCGACCTGGCCGTCGAGCTTGACGTAGTTCAGGCCCTTGGCCTTCGCCGCCGCCTCCAGCGGGTTGGCGGCGGCCTTGTCCTCGAGCGCCTCGTGCTCGGGCTGGCGGAACTCGGCGTTCTCGTCCAGGGAGACCTTGCCGTCGAGCGCGATGATCTTGCCGTCGCCGGACTTGATCAACGGGTTGACCTCGACGAGGAGGGCGTCCTCCTTGATGAAGACGACCCAGAGCTTCTGCAGGACATCGGCGACCTGGTCCGCGATCTCCGCCGGGAACTTCGCGGCGGCGACGATCTCGGCGGCCTTCTCCGGGGTGCAGCCCTCGTTGGCGTCGACCGGGATCTTGGCGAGCGCCTCGGGGTTCTCCTCCGCGACGACCTCGATCTCCACACCGCCCTCCACGCTGGCCATGGCCAGGAAGGTGCGGTTGGTGCGGTCCAGCAGGAAGGAGACGTAGTACTCCTCCTTGATGTCCGCCGTCTGGGCCAGCATCACCTTGTGAACGGTGTGGCCCTTGATGTCCATCCCGAGGATCGCCTCGGCCTTGGCGACGGCGTCCGCCGGGTCGGCGGCGAGCTTCACGCCACCGGCCTTGCCTCGGCCGCCCACCTTCACCTGAGCCTTGACGACGGCGCGGCCGCCGAAGCGCTCCGCGATGGCGGCAGCGTCTGCGGCGGTCTCGATGACATCACCGTCAAGCACGGGAACCCCGTGCTTGGCGAAGAGGTCCCTCGCCTGGTACTCGAACAGGTCCACGTGTTTGTCCTTGTTCGTGGTCGCGGATTGTGTCTCTACGAGCGTGCCACGGCAGGATCTTCGCTGCGGGTCGTCGGGGCGGTGCGGGTACGCAGAGGTACGGCCTTGCGGCCCACACAGCCACGGGCGCACACGTCAATCAACACGCGCGTCACGTCCGTCTGGCAGGTTATCCCCGGACGGCAGGCGTGTTTCGCCCGGGACCGGCCCGGCTTGGGTGAGAACCGTCACAGCCAGGCCCCGACCGGCTGCCGCGCGCCCTGCTCAGCAGGTGCGCAGATCAGCGGTGGGGCCGGGCCCGGGTTCGCTCGTCCGGGTGAACCCGCGCACCCGGTCGCTACCCGCCCTGCGGCGGGACGGGGATCGGCCGCTTCTCGATCGCCGCCGCCATGACGTCCGGGAACGCGTCCGGCGTGCAGGCGAACGCGGGGGCGCCGAGCGTGGCCAGGGCGGCCGCGTGCGCGTGGTCGTACGCGGGCGCCCCTTCGTCGGAGAGCGCGAGCAGCGCGACGAACTGGACGCCGGCCGCCTTCATCGCCGCCACCCGCTTGAGCATCTCGTTCCGGATGCCGCCCTCGTAGAGGTCGCTGATCAGCACCACGACGGTCTCGGACGGGCGGGTGATCCTCGACTGGCAGTAGGCCAGCGCGCGGTTGATGTCGGTGCCGCCGCCGAGCTGGGTCGCGAACAGGACGTCCACCGGGTCGCCGAGCTGCTCGGTGAGGTCGACCACCGAGGTGTCGAAGACCACCAGCCGGGTGTCCAGCGTCCTCATCGAGGCCAGCACCGCGCCGAACACCGCCGAGTGCACCACCGAGGGGGCCATCGAGCCGGACTGGTCGACGCAGAGGATGACGTCCTTCTTCACCGCGCGCTGCGCCCGGGCGTAGCCGACCAGCCGCTCGGGGACGACGGTGCCGTGCTCGGGCAGGTAGTTCTTCAGGTTGGCCCGGATGGTGCGGTCCCAGTCGATGTCGCGGTGGCGCGGGCGGTTCACCCGGGCGCTGCGGTCCAGCGCGCCGCCCAGGGTGGCCCGGGTGCGGTCGGCGAGCCGGCGCTCCAGCTCCGCGACCACCTTGCCGACCACCGCACGGGCGCTCTCCCGGGTGGTCTCGGGCAGCGCGTGCTTCAACGAGAGCAGGGTGGCGACCAGGTGGACGTCGGGCTCGACGGCCTCCAGCATCTCCGGCTCCAGCAGCAGGCGGTCCAGGCCGAGGCGGGTGATGGCGTCCTGCTGCATCAGCTGGACGACGCTGGTGGGGAAGTACTCGCGGATGTCCCCGAGCCACCGGGCCACCTGCGGCGCCGAACCGCCCAGCCCCGCGGTGCGCCGGCCGGACCGCCCGGCCCGGCCTTCCTGCGGCGTGCCCCGGTACAGCGCGGCGAGCGCGCCGTCCATCGCGGCGTCCCGGCCGCGCAGCGCGCTGCCGGTGCCGTCCGCCTCGCCGCCGAGCACCAGCCGCCAGCGGCGCAGCCGCTCCTCGGCGGCGAGGGTGACGGGAGCGGCGGGGGTGGTGGCCTCTGCCATCGGGTGCTCCTTCCGGTCCATCGGGTCAGGTGCGTCGTCGGGTCGGGTGCGTCGGGTCGGGCGCGTCGGGTGCGGGGTCAGGTGTCGCGGCCCTCGGCCTGTCGGGGGATCCGCGGCGGCCCCGCGGGGTGGACGGGGCAGCCGGGCAGGCCGAGCAGCAGGGCGACCACGGGCAGCGCCGCGTCGGCGCGGGCCGGATCCAGCTCGGGGCCCGTGCCCGCCGCCGCCACCGGCTCGGTGCCCAGCGGACCGGCCGCGACCCTGCTGCCGACGGTGGTGCGGACGCCCGCCTCCAGCGCGGAGAAGGTGCGGCGCAGCAGCGGCAGCACATCGGTGAAGACCGCGGCCGGCACCGCCGTCAGCCACCCGTCGAGCAGGCCGAGCAGCCGGGGATCGTGCAGCAGCAGGGCGCCGCCGCCGCTGAGGAAGCCCTCCACCCAGCCGGCCGCGTCCGCCGGGGCGTTGGCCGCCGAGAGGACGAGGCCCATCCGGCGGCCGGCCTCCTCGGAGTCGAGCCGTCCGTCGTCCAGCAGCAGCCGGACGGCGCGCCCGCGCAGCAGGCCGGGCACGCCCGTGGCCGGACCGCCGACCGGTTCGCGGCGAGCGAGCGCCCGCAGCGTCCCGGCCCACCGGTCGACGAGCCCGCTGCCCGGCTCCAGCAGGCCGATCGCGCCGTGCACCTCGTCGAGCCGGCCGCTCACCGCCTCCGCGCCGGCCGCGTCCAGCCCGGTGCAGGCGGGCGGCAGCCCGACGCAGATCCGGTCGGCGAGGCCGGTCGCGACCTCACCGAGCGCACGGTGGTCGGTGCCGCGGACGTCGCCGTAGCGCAGCGCGCGGACCAGCGCCGGCAGCGCCCCGGCCAGCTGGGCGACGTCGGTGTCGAGCGCGGCGCAGTCGGCGAGGATCCGCATCACGGCGGGCAGCGCGTCGGCCAGCCCGGCCAGCAGGCAGGTCTCGACCAGGGCGGTCAGCTCGGCGAGCTCCACCGCGGCCCGCGCCGCGCCGACCGCCCGGCCGGTCGCCGCCTCCTCGACGGTGGTGCCCCACTGGGCGGCCTCGGCGATCCGGACGGCGAACTCGGGCTGCCAGCAGAGCCGCCAGCTCTCCCGGAAGGTGCCCGTCGAGGTGACGGCGGAGCGGCTCGGCACGCCCCAGTCGATGCCGAGCAGCCGCAGCCGGTGCAGCAGCCGGGAGCGGGCCGCGTCGTTCTCCTTGCGCAGGTCCAGGTCCAACTCCCGCGGCTCGACCGCCGGCTTCAGCCGCAGCGAGCGCTGCAGCCGGGTCAGGTCCCGCTGCAACGGCACCGCCGGGGCGCCGTCCGGCACCCCACCGAGGACGTCCCCGGTGACCAGGCGGTCGTGCACCAGCGCCAGCGCGACGTCCGAGCCGTCGCACATCACCGAGCGGACGGCGTCCAGGGTCTCGGTCAGGCCGGCGAGCGGGCGGCCGCGCATCACCGCCAGCGTCCGGGCCAGCCGGACGGCCTCGATCACGTGCGCCGAGGAGACCGGGTGGTCCTCGGCCCGCAGCAGGTCGGCGGCCCTGGTCAACCAGAGCGGCACCGGATCACCCGTGGTGGTGAACAGGTGGTGGTACCAGCCCGGCGAGACGATCCCGGCGCCGTAACCGCTCTGCTGGGAGAGCCGGCGGTGCGTCCACGGCACCCAGGTGATGTCGGTGCGCACCTTCTTCGGCAGGCCGGCCAGCACCGCCCGGTCGTGCGCGACGGTCGGCAGCACGGCCAGCGCCGGGACGTGGAACGCCCCGCAGACCACGGCGATCCGCCGGTGCCCGGCCCGCTTGGCGGCCCGGATCTGCTGGCGCATGTACGCCTCCCGCAGGTCGTCGCGCCGGACGGCCCCGCCGGGCGCGACGTCCTCGCGCAGCGCCGCCATCGCCTCGGCGACCGCGGCGAACGGGGCCAGCGCGTCGGTACCGGGCGAGCGGTGCTCGATCACGTCCTCCCACCAGCGCTCCGGGTCGTCGCTGCCGGCGGCCTCGGCGAGCATCCCGATCGGGTCCGCCGCCCGCTCCGGCTGCTCCCCCTGCTCCGGCTGCTCCCGCTCCTCGGCGAGGCCGTAGGCCGCCGGGAGGTCGATGAAGCGGACCGGTACACCGGCGTCGAGTCCGTACCGGATCGCCACCCACTCCGGGGAGAACTCGGCATAGGGCCAGAAAGCGGCCCTGGCCGGGTCGTCCACGACGTGGGCGAGCAGGGCGACCGGTGGCACCATGTCCTTCTCGGCCGCCAGCCCGACGATCGGATCGGCCTCCGGCGGGCCCTCGATCAGCACCGCGTCCGGCCGCAACTGCTCCAGTGCGGCGGCCACCGCGCGGGCCGAGCCGGGACCGTGGTGCCGTACGCCCAGCAGCGTCACCTCCGCGCTCATCGCGCCCTCCCTCCTCGTGCCTCGAACTGACTCGGACTGAATCGAACTGCTCAGCACTGCTCTGAACTGCCTTGGACCGCCTTGAACTGCCGCGACCCGCCATGAACTGCCATGGCGTCAGCGGGCGTTCTCCCGGGCGGCGCGGTAGAAGTCCTTCCAGCCGTCCCGCTCGCGCAGCACGCCCTCGACGTACTCGCGCCAGACCACCTGGTCCGCCACCGGATCCCGGACGACGGCGCCGAGGATGCCGGCCGTGACGTCGCCGGCCCGCAGCACGCCGTCCCCGAAGTGGGTGGCCAGCGCCAGACCGTTGGTCACCACCGAGATGGCCTCGGCCGTCGACAGCGTGCCGCTCGGCGTCTTCACCTTCGTCCGGCCGTCCACCGTGAGGCCGGCCCGCAGCTCCCGGAAGACCGTCACCACCCGCCTGATCTCCTCGGCTCCACCGGGCAGTGGGGCGAGCTCCAGCGAGCGGCCGAGCTGGTCGACCCGCCGGGTGACGATGTCCACCTCCTCCTCCAGCGAGCCGGGGAGCGGCAGCACCACGGTGTTGAACCGTCGGCGCAGGGCGCTCGACAGCTCGTTGACGCCGCGGTCCCGGTCGTTCGCCGTGGCGATCAGGTTGAACCCGCGCACGGCCTGCGTCTCGCCGCCCAGCTCCGGTATCGGCAGCGTCTTCTCCGACAGGATGGTGATCAGACTGTCCTGGACGTCCGCCGGGATCCGGGTCAGCTCCTCGACCCGGGCGATCTTCCCGTCCGCCATCGCCCGCATCAGCGGCGAGGGCACCAGCGCCGCCCGGCTCGGACCGTTGGTCAGCAGCTGGGCGTAGTTCCAGCCGTACCGGACGGCCTCCTCCGGCGTACCGGCCGTCCCCTGCACCAGCAGGGTCGAATCGCCGCTGATCGCCGCCGCGAGGTGCTCCGACACCCAGGTCTTCGCGGTGCCGGGCACGCCGAGCAGCAGCAGCGCCCGGTCCGTGGCCAGCGTCGTCACGGCGACCTCGACGATCCGCCGCGGGCCGATGTACTTGGGGGTGACCACGGTGCCGTCCGGCAGCTCGCCACCGAGCAGATAGGTGGCGACGGCCCACGGCGAGAGCTTCCAGCGCTCGGGACGCGGGCGGTCGTCCTGCGCGGCCAGCGCGGCCAGTTCCGCCGCGAAGGCGTCCTCCGCGTGCTGCCGCAGAACGTCGGTCATCAGGGGGCTCCTTCGGGTCGGCCGCCGGACACACCGGTGGCGGGCGGCGAGGTGATCGGGGGGAGCCAGGTCGGCGTCCCGGCCTGTGGGAACCACCCTGCACCGGACCACTGACATTCCTGACCGGACCTCAGTTCGACCACCCGGCCTGTCAGTCCCTCCGCCTACCGTCGTCGGCATGGAGGAACGCTGGAGCACCGAACACGTCCTGTCCCTGGCACCCGACGCGAGCTCGCAGAAGGCCGCGGGCAAGCTCTCCTCGCCCGCGCCCTGGTCGGCCACGGGCACCGACGGCGCCGCGCTCTGGGGCGAGTGCAGGGGCAGCGGCCGGACGCCCTACCGCACCGCCGTCGAGCTGGCCACGCCCGCCTACTCGTGCACCTGCCCGAGCCGGAAGTTCCCCTGCAAGCACGCGCTCGGGCTGCTGCTGCTCTGGAGCGGCACCCCCGAGGCCGTCCCGGCCGGCGAGCCTTCCGACTGGGCGTCCGACTGGCTGGCCGAGCGCCGCGACCGCGCCGAGCGGCGGGCGACCGGCGCCACCGCCGCGGCCGACCCGGCCGCCGCCCTCCGCCGGGCCGAGAAGCGCCACGCCCGGGTGGCCGCCGGCGCCGGTGAGCTGCGTCTGCGGCTGGCCGACCGGGTCCGCCACGGCCTCGCGGACCCGTCCGCCGCCGGCCCCTGGGAGGAGGTCGCCGCCCGGATGGTCGACGCCCAGGCCCCCGGCCTCGCCACCCGCGTCCGCGAACTCGACGCCGTCACCGGGCCCGACCTCCTGGAGGAGTACGCCATGCTCCATCTGCTCGCCACCGCCGCCACCCGGATCGACGACCTGCCCGCCCCGCTGGCCGCCACCGTCCGGGCCCGGGTCGGCTACACCACCGACGCCGCCGAGGTACTGGCCGGCCCCACCGTCCGCGACCGCTGGTACGTCCTCGGCAGCCGCACCTCCCCGCTGGACGGCGCAGCGGACGAACGCCTCACCACCCGCCGGCTCTGGCTGCGCGGCGCGAAGACCGGCCGGGCCGCCCTGCTCCTCGCCTTCGGCCGCCCCGGCCGGGCCCCCGACCTCGCCCTCCCCACCGGCCACCTGCTGGAGGCCGAACTCGCCTTCCACCCCGGGGCCCGCCCCCTGCGCGCCGCCCTCGGCACCCGCTACGACGCCCCCGGCCAGGGCCCCGCCGCCCCGCCGCCCGGGCTCACCCCCGCCGAAGCGGTCGCCGCCTACGGCGACGCCGTCGCGGACGATCCCTGGCTCGACGCCTGGCCGGCCGTCCTGACCGGCGTCGTCCCGGTCCTCACCCCCGACGGCTGGCAGCTCACCGACGGCCGGCACACGCTCCCGATCCACCGTGGTGCCACCCCCGAAGCGGCCCTCTGGCGCCTCGCGGCCGTCTCCACCGGCCGCCCCCTCACCGTCTTCGGCGAGCAGGGCCACCACGGTTTCGCCCCGGTCACCGCCTGGGGCGCGGACCACCGCCCGATCGACCTCACCACCGGGTAGGCCCCCGAAGCGGGGACCGGCCCGCGCGGCCCACGGGCCCGCCGCGGGCCCCGGCGCCCCACCCGCCCGAGAGCCTCCGACCAGCACCCACCGACCCGCAGGAGCCCCGCGTGCCGCCCACCGCCCCGACCCCGACCGACCCCTGGGAGTCCCTCCACACCACCGCCCTCCTCGGCACCGACCGCCGCCCCCTGCCGCCCCCGGCCGCCGGTGACTCCGCCGCCCACCTGGCCGTCGACCGCACCGACCCGGCCACCGCCCTGCTCGAACTCGCCGCCCTGGAGACCGTCCGCCGCCGCGCCGGAGCCCGCCCGGCCCCCGCCGGCGAGGCCGTCACCGCCCTGCTTGCCGCCCCCGCCCCCGAGGACCACCGGCCCGAACTGCCCACCCCCGCGGCCCGCCGGCTCACCCTCCTGCTCGGCAGCCGGGGCGCCGGATCTCCCGGCACCCTCGCCAATCTCACCGAACTGCTCCCGCAGTGGCTCGCCACCGCCCGCGCCCGGGGCTTCCGCCCACCCGCCGCCGCCGTACCGGCCCTGCTGGACGCCGCCCGCGGCCGGACCGAGCTGCGCCCCGACGCCGTGGCGCTGGCCGGCCCCCTGGGCCGCTGGCTCGCCGCCCGGAACGCCGACTGGCGCTTCGTCCTCCGCACCACCACGGACGCGCCCGGCGGACCGGACGGACCCGACGGACCGGACGGACCCGACGGAGCGGCGGCCGCCGCTCCCGGGGACCACCACCTCTGGCACGAGGGGCTCTTCGCCGAGCGCGTCACCCATCTGACCGCACTGCGCCGGAGCGACCCGGCCGCCGGCCTCGCCCTGCTGGTGAGCACCTGGCCCACCGAGCGCGCCGAGGACCGGCTGCTCTTCCTGGACGCCCTCCAGGACGGCCTGTCGCTCGCCGACGAGCCCTTCCTCGAAGCCGCGTTGGGCGATCGCAGCAAGAACGTCCGGGCCACCGCCGCCGAGTTGCTCTCCACCCTCCCCGGCTCCACGCTCGCCCACCGGATGGCCGAGCGCGCCCGGGCCGCCGTCCGCCTCTCCGAGCGCGGCACGCACCTGCTCGTCACCCCGCCCACCGAGTGCGACACCGCGATGCAGCGCGACGGCATACCACTCAAGTCGCCCACCGGGCGCGGCGAGCGGGCCTGGTGGTTCGGCGAGGTGATCGCCGCCACGCCGCTCTCGCTGTGGCCGGAGTCCACCGGTCTGACGCCGGGCCGGCTGCTCGGGCTCCGGGTGGGCGACAGCCTCGACGAGAGCGACAGCAGCTGGGCCGACGACCTGCGCGAGGCCTGGGCCAGGGCCGCCGTCCGCCAGCAGGACGCCGACTGGGCACGGGCGTTGCTGGGCCCCGCCCCGGCCCCCGCACCGGGGTCCCGCGGCGGCCGCGCCGCCCGTGCCCCCCGGAGCACCGGAGCCCCCGCCAAGCTGCTCGCCGTCCTCCCGCCCACCGAACGCGCCGTCTGGACGGCCGCGTTCATCGAGGTGCACGGCCTCGGCGAGGCCTTCCAACTGCTCGGGGCCTGCGCGGCTCCGTGGTCCCCGCCGCTGTCCACCGCCGTCGTCGCGGCGCTCGCCCGGGCGGCCGCCTCCGGGGCGTACCCGTGGAGCCACAGCGGGGTGCTCGGCATGACGGAGCGCGCGCTCTCCCCCGCAACGGCCACCGCCGTCGAGGAGTTGGCCGCCGAGGCGGCGCCCGCCGGCGCCTGGGCCGAGACCTTCTCCCGGCTGGCCGGCACCCTGCGCTTCCGGGAGGCGATGCTCGCCGAACTCGGCGCCTGACCGCCCGCGCCGGAACGCGGCCGGGCCGGTACGGGGGTGTCCCGTACCGGCCCGGCCCAGCACTCGGCAGGCGCACCCCACCGGCGCGCACCCCTCGGGCACGCACCCGGCTGGCACACGGTCGAAGCAGGCGCACGGTGGAAGCAGCCGCTCGCCCGCAGCGGGCGCGCTACGGCAGGCGCGCACTTCGGCGGGCGCGTACCCGGCAGGCGCGCGCCCCGCGGAACACCTCCGCCCGAGGGGTCAGCTCGCGGCCCGCAGGTTCGCCTCGACCCAGGCCACCACGTCCCGGGTCGGCGTCCCCGGGGTGAAGATGTCCGCGACGCCCATCGCCTTGAGCTCGACGATGTCCTCTTCCGGGATGATGCCGCCGCAGAAGACCTTGATGTCCTCCGCCTCGCGCTCCCGCAGCAGCTCCAGCACCCGCGCGCAGAGCGTCATGTGCGCCCCGGACAGGACCGACAGCCCGATGCCGTCCGCGTCCTCCTGGATCGCGGTGTCGACGATCTGCTCGGGCGTCTGGTGCAGGCCGGTGTAGATGACCTCCATACCGGCATCACGCAGGGCACGCGCGATGACCTTGGCGCCGCGGTCGTGACCGTCGAGCCCGGGCTTGGCGACCACCACACGGATCGGGCCTGACACACCCATCACTGCCTCCTGGACTTCGTCGTCCACCACCCACCGGACCTCGTCGGGCACGGGCGCGGTTAACCAGCAATAACAACCTGAGGGGAGGTTAGCGTCACCCGGGCGGACTGACCGTGCCGCCCCTCAAGAGGAGGGCAAAATCACAGGCCCACCCCTTGCTACCGACGGGTAGACCCCGACGGCTCCGTCCGCAGGCCGCCAACTCCCCTCTTGACATACGGACTTTTGTCCGGATCCCGGCGTTACGGCTACAGTCTCGGCTGTTTTCCCCTCGCCTTTCCGTCCGTCCCTCCCCTCGCCCTTCCCCTCGCCCGACGATGTGCCCGAGGTCCACCGAGGAGGCAGCCCCCGATGGCTCCCGACGCAGCCGCCCGCCCGACCCGTGCGGAGCTGCGGGTGGCCGCCCGCGAGCAGTCGCGCGCCCAGCGCCGCGGCGCCGCCAAGGCCGCCACCCGGACCGCTCTGCTGCGCGTCGCGCTGCCGTCGATGGCCGCCCTCGGAGTGGCCGGGGCAGCCGCCGCGACCGTCCAGGGCGAGGCCGACCAGCAGCGTGCGCAGGCGGCCGGCCGGGCCCCCGAGCAGGCCGCCGAGGCCCCGGACACCGCGCCCGCCAGGGCCGCCGCCCAGCAGGTCCTCGCCGCGGGCGAGGCCGACCAGGCATCCCGCGGCGACGCCCGCGCTCCGCTCTCCGGCACCCAGCCCGCCGGCCCGGCGGGCGGGACGGCGCTCGCCGCTCCGGCCCCGGCGCCGGAGCCCGAGCTCCCGAAGGTCGTCCTCCCGGTCGCCCAGCGCGGGCTCGGCGAGATGTTCGGTGCGTCCGGCACGCACTGGGCGGCCCGCCACACCGGCATCGACTTCCCCGTCGACGGCGGCACCCAGGTCATGGCGGTCACGGACGGCGTCATCCGCACGCAGTGGAACCCGTCGTACGGCTACATGTCGATACTGAAGATGGCCGACGGCACCGAGGCCTGGTACTGCCATCTGCGGTCGTACAAGATCCGCAAGGGGACCGTGAAGGCGGGCGACGTCATCGCCTTCGTCGGCAGCAGCGGCAACAGCACCGGCCCGCACCTGCACTTCGAGATCCGCCCGGCCGGCGGCGGCGCCCCCGTCGACCCACTGCCGTGGTTCCTCGCCCAGGGCGTCGACCCCCGCTGACCGCGCCCCGCCGGGCCGCACCCTCCCCGACCCGCCAAGCCGGCCACCCCGACCCCGGCCCGCCCCGCCGGGCCGGTCGCGCCCACTCCGGCCCGGTGCGGACCCGGGTGGAACCCCGGGCCCGCGCCGCCGGGCCCTACAGCTTCTCCACCGGCGCGTACCGCAGCAGCAGCTGCTTGCGCCCCTCCGTCCCGAAGTCCACCGTGGCCTGCGCCTTGTCGCCGACACCGGCGGTGGCCACCACGGTGCCCAGGCCGAAGGTGTCGTGGGTGACGCGGTCCCCCACCGCCAGGGCCACGACCTCGCGCTCGACCGCCGTACCGGACCGCCGGGCCGACTGCCCCCAGCCCGCCTTCGGTGAGGCCGTCGCCGCCGCACCGCGCGACGCGCCCCGGGAGGAGCCGCCCGAACCGGCGGACTTCCCGCCCCAGGACGACCCCGAGGAGTACCCGCGCGAGGCCGGCACCGACGCCGCGCCCGTCCGCTTCCACTCCACCAGCGTGTCCGGGATCTCCTCCAGGAACCGCGAGGCCGGGTTGTAGGAGGGCTGCCCCCAGGCACTGCGCAGCACCGAACGCGTCAGGTAGAGCCGCTCCCGCGCCCGGGTGAGGCCGACGTACGCGAGCCGGCGCTCCTCCTCCAGCTCCTTGACCTGGTTGAGCGCCCGCATGTGCGGGAAGATGCCGTCCTCCATGCCGGTCAGGAAGACCACCGGGAACTCCAGCCCCTTGGCGGTGTGCAGGGTCATCATCGTGATGACGCCCCGGCCTTCCTCGTCCTCGTCCGGGATCTGGTCCGAGTCCGCGACGAGCGCGACCCGCTCCAGGAAGTCGGCCAGCGAGCCGACCGGCGGCGCGTCGTCCTCCCCCGCGTCGGGCCGCTCGCCCGGGTCCTGCTCGTACTCCAGGGCGACGGAGGCCAGCTCCTGGAGGTTCTCCACCCGCGTCTCGTCCTGCGGGTCCGTGGAGGACTGCAGCTCGGCGAGGTAGCCCGTCTCCTCCAGCACCGCCTCCAGCACCGCGGCGGGCCCGGCACCCGACTCGACGACCTGCCGCAGCCCGGCCATCAGGGCGTTGAACTTCTTCACCGCGTTCGCCGAGCGGGCGGCCATGCCGTACGCCTCGTCGACCCGCTGGAGCGCCTGTGCGAAGGAGATCCGCTCGCGCCCGGCGAGCGCGTCGATCATCGCCTCGGCCCGCTCGCCGATGCCGCGCTTGGGCACGTTGAGGATCCGGCGCAGCGGCACGGTGTCCTCCGGGTTGGAGAGCACCCGCAGGTACGCCAGGACGTCCCGGACCTCCTTGCGCTCGTAGAAGCGCACCCCGCCGACCACCTTGTACGGCAGGCCGACCCGGATGAACACCTCCTCGAACACCCGGGACTGGGCGTTGGTCCGGTAGAAGATCGCGACGTCGCCGGGCTTGGCCTCGCCCCGGTCGGTCAGCCGGTCGATCTCGTCGGCGATGAACTGGGCCTCGCCGTGCTCGTCGTCCGCGACGTAGCCGACGACCTTCTCGCCGTGGTCGCCGGCCGTCCAGAGCTTCTTCTCTCGGCGGCTGGTGTTCCGCTCGATGACGGCGTTGGCGGCGCTCAGGATGGTCTGCGTGGAGCGGTAGTTCTGCTCCAGCAGGATCGTGGTCGCGTTCGGGTAGTCCTCCTCGAACTGGAGGATGTTGCGGATCGTCGCACCGCGGAAGGCGTAGATCGACTGGTCCGCGTCACCGACCACGCACAGCTCGGCCGGCGGCACCTCGGCCAGCCGTCCGGCGGCCGGGTCCACGTAGTCGCCGTCCACGGTGCGCTTCGGCGCGGTCGCGGCGGAGCCCCCGCTGAGCTCCCGGACCAGCATGTACTGGGCGTGGTTGGTGTCCTGGTACTCGTCGACCAGGATGTGCCGGAACCGCCGCCGGTAGTGCTCCGCGACGTCGGGGAAGGCCTGGAGCAGGTTCACCGTCGTCATGATGATGTCGTCGAAGTCGAGCGCGTTGGCCTCGCGCAGCCGCCGCTGGTAGAGGAAGTAGGCCTCGGCCAGCTTCTTCTCCATCGGGTTGGCCGCCTGGTCGGCGTACGTCTCCTCGTCGATCAGCTCGTTCTTGAGGTTGCTGACCTTGGCCGTGAAGGACTTCGGCGGGAACTGCTTCGGGTCCAGGTCGAGGTCCCGGCAGACCAGGGACATCAGCCGCTGCGAGTCGGCCGAGTCGTAGATCGAGAACGAGGACGTGAAGCCGAGGAGCTTGCTCTCCCGGCGCAGGATCCGCACGCAGGCGCTGTGGAAGGTGGACACCCACATCGCCCGGGCCCGCGGCCCGACCAGCTGCTCGACGCGCTCGCGCATCTCGCCGGCCGCCTTGTTGGTGAAGGTGATCGCCAGGATCTCGCCCGGCTGCACCCCGCGGGCGCCCAGCAGGTGGGCGATCCGGTGGGTCAGCACGCGCGTCTTGCCGGAGCCGGCGCCGGCCACGATGAGCAGCGGCGAGCCCGCGTGCAGGACCGCCTCGCGCTGCGGGTCGTTCATCCCCTCCAGCAGCTGGGCCGGGTCCACCACCGGGCGGGCGGCGCCGTTGCGGTAGAAGGCGTCCCGCTCGGCCTGGGCCGCGTGGTCGGTCTGGAACAGCCCCTCGGGGATCGCCTCCTCGTACGCGTCGTACGGGACGTCGTCCTCGAACGGCGGCGGCTCCTGCGTCGTCGGGGCGGCGGCGGGCTGCTGCTTCGACCCGGCGGCGGGGGCCTCGAAACCGGGGAGCGGGAGGTCGTCAAAGAGGCTACTCATGGCACTCCGAGTCTATGGCCCCGCACTGACAAGCCCGCCCGGCCCGGAGGAATCCGGGCCGGGCGGGCGGCCTCGCGAGGGCCGTCGGCCCTGGCGCGAGCGGCGTCGCGAGGGCCGTCAGACCAGGCGGCGGGCGGTGGCCCACCGGGTCAGCTCGTGCCGGTTGCTCAGCTGGAGCTTGCGCAGCACGGCCGAGACGTGGCTCTCCACCGTCTTCACCGAGATGAACAGCTGCTTCGCGATCTCCTTGTACGCGTAGCCGCGCGCGATCAGCCGCAGCACCTCGCGCTCGCGCTGGGTCAGCCGGTCGAGGTCCTCGTCCACCGGCGGGGTGTCCGTGGCGGCGAAGGCGTCCAGCACGAAGCCGGCCAGCCGCGGCGAGAACACCGCGTCGCCGTCGGCGATCCGGAAGACGGCGTTGACCAGGTCCGTGCCGGTGATCGTCTTGGTGACGTAGCCGCGGGCACCGCCGCGGATCACGCCGATGACGTCCTCGGCGGCGTCCGAGACGGACAGCGCCAGGAACTTCACCTGCTCGCCCATCAGCCCGGCCGAGCGGCGCAGCACCTCGACCCCGCCGCCGCCCGGCAGGTGGACGTCGAGCAGCACCACGTCGGGCCTGGTCTCGGCGACCACGCGGACCGCCGACTCCACGTCGTCGGCCTCGCCGACCACGTCGATGCCGGTGACCTCGGTGCGCCCGATCTCGGCCCGCACCCCCGTCCGGAACATCCGGTGGTCGTCGACCAGTACGACCCGCGCGACCCTCCCCCCGCCCTCGGCCGGGGTCCCTCCCGTCGGCGCTGCGTCAGTCATTCGTTCTCTCCATCTCCAACTCGACCTCGGTGCCGCCGTCCGGCGCGGGCCGCACCCGTGCGGTGCCGCCGTTGCGCTTCATCCGGCCGATGATCGACTCGCGGACACCCATCCGGTCCTCGGGCACCGTGTCGGGGTCGAAGCCGGGGCCGTGGTCGCGTACGAACACCGACACCGTCTCTCCCTCCACCTCGGCGTAGACCTGGACCGGTCCCCCGCCACCGTACTTGGCCGCGTTGACCGTCGCCTCCCTCGCGGCCTGCATCTGCGCGGCGATCCGCTCGTCCATCGGGCAGTCGCCGACGACGACCAGCTCGACCGGAACGCCGTGCCGGTCCTCGACCTCGGCGACCACCGCGCGCAGGCTCTCCGCCATGGTGTCCGGCGCGTCCTCGGCGACCGCCTCCGGGCGGTAGAGCCAGAGCCGCAGCTCGCGCTCCTGGGCCCGGGCGAGCCGCAGCACTTCCTTCGGGTCCTCGGCCCGGCGCTGGATCAGGGTCAGGGTGTGCAGCACCGAGTCGTGGACGTGGGCCGCGATCTCGGCGCGCTCCTGCGCGCGGATGCGGGCGGTCCGCTCGGCGCCGAGGTCCTGCCACATCCGCAGCGCGTACGGGCCCACCAGCACCAGGACGCCGGCCAGCACCGCCAGCGAGGCCTCCACCACCGAGCCGAGCGTGGAGCCGCTGCCCTGCATGGCGAGGAAGGCGATGGTGCCGGCCACCACCAGCAGCACACCGCCGCCGACCCGGGTGTAGGCCCCGCGCCGCTTCTCGCCCTCCTCCAGGCCGAACCAGCGCTGCCAGCGGGAGTCGTCGGCCTGCCGCCAGACCAGCGCGACACCGACGCCGATCGCCAGCAGCGGCCAGGTGTACGGCCGGGCGGTCTGCACGCCGAGCGCGTTCAGCAGGGCGATCAGCCCGATCACCACCATGACCAGCGCGGCGAGCTGCCCCAGACCGCCCTGGCGCCGCCCGGCCCGCCCCGGGGCGGGCTCCCCGCCCGGCTCGGCCACCGCCGTGGCGGGCTCGCCCTGCAGCGCGTGCTGCAGCAGTTCGCGCAGCCGGCCGATCCAGCCGCGCCGACCCTTGCTCAGCTCCGCCCCCGACGCCCCGGAGGCCTGCCAGGAGCCGGCCGGCACGAAGGCGCCGTTGACGTAGACCCAGTGCGCGCCGCCGCGCTGCGCGGGCTCGCCGATGCCGATCGGCACCACGAACCAGAACGCCGCGTACAGCAGTGCGCCGATCCCCTGCGCGAAGAAGAGCAGCACGAAGGCGACCCGGACCCAGGCGACCGGCAGCCCGAGGTGCACCGCGAGCCCGTGCGCGACGCCGCCGAGCATCCGGCCCTGGGGGCTCCGGTAGAGCCGCCGGTACGGCGGGCGCTCGCTGCCGGGCACGGCCGGGTCGGCGACGGCCGCCGACACGGGGTCGGGGACGAGGGGGCGGGGATCGGTACCGGGTGCTGCCACGGCACCGATGGTTCCACGCACGCGGGCCCGGGCGCATCAGGGTGGAGCCCCCATCCCTCTCAGGGACAAGTCAGGGTACGGACAGGGCTCGCACCGGTTGGGCGGCGCCGCCGGAGCCACCAGGATGGTGGGCATGACCGAGGACCACCGCATCCAGGAGACCGGGACGAGCGCCCCCCCGGCACCCGACCGCCCGCCGCTGAACCGCACCGAGCACCACCGCGTGGTGGCCGGGGTCTGCGGCGGCCTGGGCCGGCACCTGGACATCGACCCGGTGGTCTTCCGGGTGGTGACGGTCGTGCTCTGCCTCTCCGGCGGCCTCGGGCTCTTCCTGTACGGGCTGGCCTGGCTGATCATCCCGACCGAGCCGGTCCCGGACGGCCGGGGCGGCAGCAAGGGCGGCCGCACCGAGCTCCAGCGGGTGCTCACCGGCCGGGTGGACGGCCAGTCGATCGGCGCGGTGCTGCTGACCGTGATCGGCACCGGCGTCTTCTTCGCCTCGATGGGCGACGGGGACACCATGTTCCCGCTGCTGCTGCTCGGGGCCCTGGTCTTCCTGGCGGTCCGCTACGACCCGGAGCGGCGCCACGGCCGGCCGCGCGGGCGCCGACGCGGCCGGGACCGGCGGCACGGCCCGTACGACCGGTGGTTCCCGGAGGCCGAGCCGGCCCCCGCCGACCACTCCTGGCCGCGCACCGACGAGGGCGAGCGGGCCCGCGAGCGGCACGCCCGGGAGCGGGCATCCGGCACGGTGCCGGCCGACACCCCGCACGCGGGCCCGAGCGGCTACCTGTGGGACCCCCGCCACCCCGAGCGCAACCCGTACGGCGCAACCGCCACGCCTCCTCCCGGCGGCCCCGCGCAGCCCTGGTGGCAGCGCCCCGACCTGCCCGAGGGCGACCCGCTGCGCAAGGGCGGTCCGGCCGCCCCTCCGCCGCCGCGGCCGGTGGTGGTGCACCGCCGGCACGAGCGCTCGCCGCTCGGCCTGATCGGGCTGCTCCTGGCGGTCGGCGCGGCCAGCGCGGTCTGGTCGGCCTCCGCCCACGGCGGCGCCGAAGTGGTGACCGGCACGGTACTGGCCACCGCGCTGCTGGTGGTCGGGCTGACCCTGCTGGTGGGCGCCAAGTTCGGCCGGGCCCGCCGGCTGGTCGTCCCGGGCCTGCTGCTCACCCTGGCGCTGGCGTTCACCCACGGCTCGTCGTTCTCGGTCCAGAACGCCGTCGGCGACCGCGACTGGACGGTCGTCTCGGCGGGCGACCTGGACGACCGGTACACGCTCGGACTCGGCAACGGCCGGCTGGACCTCAGCGGGCTGGACCCGGCCGGTGCCACCCTGCACAGCACCGTCGACCTCGGCGCGGGGCAGCTCACCGTGGTGGTGCCGCCGGACGTGACGGTGAGCCTGGACACCAGGGTCGGGCTGGGCAACGTCAAGGTGCCCGGGTCGGACGAGGTCAGCGGCAACAGCTCCCGCGGCTTCCAACTGCACCCGGTGAACGGTCAGGCATCCAAGGGCACGCTCGTCCTCTCGCTGAGGGTCGGGCTCGGCGACATCAAGGTGGTCCAGTCGTGAGGAAGCACCAGCTCGACCTGTTCTCGCTGATCGCGGGAGGCCTGTTCACCGTGATCGCGGTGCTCTACCTGGTGGCGGCGATCAACGACGTCTCCGTGAACGGCCGGATCGTCATCCCGGTGACCTTCATCGTGCTCGGCGTCGGCGGGCTGGCCGGGGCGGTCGCGGCGGCGGTGCGGCGCGGCCGTCCGGAGCCGCGGGACCAGGACGCGCCCTGACGGGCGCGCCCCGGCGGGGGCCGCGCAGCTCAGCTCTGCAGCGGCCCGAGGTTCAGCTTGTCGCCGTCCTTGGTGACCCCGTACCGGGGCAGCGGCTTGGTGGCCGGGCCGTTGACCACCGCGCCGGTGGCCGCGTCGAACCGGGAGCCGTGGCACGGGCAGTAGAACTGGCCGTTCTTCGGCGCGTCGACCGCGCAGCCGGAGTGCGTGCAGATCGAGGAGAGCCCGCAGTACTGGCCGGCCTTGGGCTGGACGATGTAGACCGCGTCACCGGTGGCCGGGTCCTTGACCTGGGCCGAGCCGCCGACCGGGACGCTCGCGGCGTCCACCGAGACGGGCGGTCCGGCGGGCGCCGGCGCGGCCGAGGGGCCGACGGCCTTCTTGTCCCGGCCGAAGGTGGCGGTCAGCGAGCCGGTGAGCAGCCCGGCGCCGCCGATCGCGACGGCCGCGATCCCACCGTCCATCAGGGCCCGCCGCCGGACGTGCTGCTCGCGCAGCCCGCGCTCGCGGTCCCGGGCGGCCCGCCGGGCCAGGTAGCCGTCCAGCGAGAGGTACGGGGTGCCGGCCAGCACCAGCGGGGTCCAGGCCATCAGGTAGGCCAGGTCGTTGCCGAGGTAGTACGGCGAGACGTTCCAGCTGACGGTCAGCCAGAGGCTCAGGTTGATCAGCGCGCCGCCGAGCGCCGCGACCCGGCCCCAGAGGCCGAGCAGGGTGCCGAGGCCGACCGCCAGCTCGCCGAAGGCGACGGCGAGCGCGAACAGGGTCGGCGCGTCGAGCGCGGCTCCGAGCAGGAACGAGATCGGGCTGGAGCCCTTGGCCGCCTGGGTCTGCGAGACGAACGACGCCGGGTCGCCCGCGCCGGCCAGGTAGTGCGAGTCGGCGAGCTTGTCCAGCGCCGCGTAGACGAAGGTGACGCCCAGGAAGATCCGCAGCGGCAGCAGCGCGTACCGGGAGGCGGCCGCCTTGCGCTGGGCCAGTCGCCCGGCCCTGCCGCCGCCCGCCGCCACCGCGCCGGTCACCGTGGAGTCGCCCGCCGCCGTGGAGCTGCTGGTCGCCACGGAGCTGCTGGCCTCCGACATCCCTCACACCTTCCTTCACGGCCCGCCATCACCTGACAGGTCCGGTCCGCATTCTGCACGCTCGTGAGCGCTTTCGGTGGGAGATCCCACCCGGCGGGCGCCCGGTGCCCCGGTCCGCCACCGCGAACGGCCGCGCCGTCGCTCCCTTGTGTACGGGAACGACGGCGCGGCCGTTCAATGCCGGTTCAGGGCCGGCGGGGAGTGCCTACTCCCACTCGATGGTGCCCGGCGGCTTGCTGGTGCAGTCCAGCACCACGCGGTTCACATCGGCGACCTCGTTGGTGATCCGGGTGGAGATCTTCGCCAGCACGTCGTACGGCAGGCGCGACCAGTCCGCCGTCATGGCGTCCTCGGAGGAGACCGGGCGCAGCACGATCGGGTGGCCGTACGTCCGGCCGTCGCCCTGGACGCCGACGCTGCGGACGTCCGCGAGCAGCACCACCGGGCACTGCCAGATCTCACGGTCCAGGCCGGCCGCGGTCAGCTCCTCGCGGGCGATCGCGTCGGCCTCGCGGAGCAGGTCCAGGCGCTCCTTGGTGACCTCGCCGACGATCCGGATGCCCAGGCCGGGGCCCGGGAACGGCTGGCGCTGGACGATCTCCTCCGGCAGGCCGAGCTCCTGGCCGACCATCCGGACCTCGTCCTTGAAGAGCTTGCGCAGCGGCTCGACCAGCTGGAACTGCAGGTCCTCGGGCAGGCCGCCGACGTTGTGGTGGGACTTGATGTTGGCGGTGCCGGTACCGCCGCCGGACTCCACCACGTCCGGGTACAGGGTGCCCTGGACCAGGAAGTCCACGGACTCGCCGTGCTCGCCGGCCTCGGCCACGATCTCGGCCTGGGCCTGCTCGAAGACCCGGATGAACTCCCGGCCGATGATCTTGCGCTTCTCCTCCGGGTCGCTGACGCCCTTCAGCGCGTTCAGGAAGCGCTCCTGCGCGTCGACGACCTTCAGCTGCACACCGGTGGCCGCGACGAAGTCCTTCTCGACCTGCTCGGTCTCGCCCTTGCGCATCAGGCCGTGGTCGACGTAGACGCAGGTCAGCTTCGTGCCGATGGCCTTGTTGACCAGGGCGGCCGCGACCGCGGAGTCCACGCCGCCGGAGAGGCCGCAGATGGCGCGCTTGTCGCCGACCTGGGCGCGGATCAGCGCGACCTGCTCGTCGACCACGTTGCCGGTGGTCCAGGTCGGCGCGATGCCGGCGCCGCGGTAGAGGAAGTGCTCCAGGATCTGCTGGCCGTGGTCGGAGTGCAGCACCTCGGGGTGGTACTGCACGCCGTAGAGGCGGGCCTCGTCGTTCTCGAAGGCCGCGACCGGGACCACCCCGGTGGAGGCGGTGACGGTGAAGCCCTCGGGCGCGGCGGAGCAGGCGTCGCCGTGCGACATCCACACCGAGTGCTGCGCCGGGACGCCCTCGAACAGGGTCGAGCCGGTGCGGGAGACCGTCAGCGGGGTGCGGCCGTACTCACGCGCACCGCTGTTGTCGACGGTGCCGCCGAGCGTCTTGGCCATCAGCTGGAAGCCGTAGCACATGCCGAAGACCGGCACCCCGGCCTCGAAGATCGCGCGGTCGAGCTGCGGCGCGCCCTGCTCGTAGACCGACGAGGGACCGCCGGAGAGGATGATCGCCTTCGGGTTCTTGGCGAGCATCTCCGCGACCGGCATGCTGCTCGGCACGATCTCGCTGTAGACCCGGGCCTCACGCACCCGACGGGCGATGAGCTGGGCGTACTGGGCACCGAAGTCGACGACCAGGACGGTGTCGGTCTCAGGCGCGGACTGGTCGGGAATAGCAGAGGACACGGACGGCCTTCCGGCAGCGGTATCTAGAGGTGTCGCGGAGCACGCCCCCGGAGGGACGGCGGCGGCGACGGGCGGGGGTCTGGGCACGAGTCTACCGGGCTGGCCGGTTTCACTCGTCTGCACGTCCAGGAGACCGTGACCGGCCGGGCGGCCGCTTCGTTGCATCTGACGAACGCACGACCGCGCCGCGCCCGCCAGGTGCGCCGCCTCCGCCCCGGCAGGGGCGCCGCCGTGCGGGCTAGCAGGACCACGCGTGGAGCTCATCCCAGTCCACCGGCGCGCGTGGCGCAGCCGCTGTCCCGGCCCCGCCGGGAGCGCTGCGCCGTGGGACCGCGCGCGGGTGCAGCGGCCGGCCAGCAGGGGACAGCGACCCCGGCCGTGACTGGACACCCAAGGAGGTGGGGCGGCCGGCCCCGGGGACGCCCGGGTACCGGCCGCCGCACCCCGGCGCGCCCCGGGCGCGCACCGTTCACCGTCCCCGCGCCACCGTGCGCTTCCCTGTGCGCTGCAGCACCACCACTACGCACGGTGATCATCGACAGCGCCTGCCCCGCGCCTCCCGGCGGACCGCCGAGCCGGTCCGAACGGCCGCCGCGCCCCGGCCGGGACGAAAATGGACTGTGCCGAATCATGCCGAATCGGTTGCAGAGCAAGCCCTTCGTCCAGCACGATGCTGCTTGGAAGAGGTTCTCCCGGCAACCGAAGGCCCCCGCGGAGTGCCGTCCCGATGCCTCCGAGACCCGCGATGGCAACGATTATCACCTCACGCTCCGTGAGCGAGAGTCCGGTGCAGGCATGCGCGCCGGCCCGCCCCGCCGCGTGCGTACCCGCCCTGCGCGACCGGCCCACCTCATGCCGGTGCCGCGCCGGCACCACCCAGAAGCCATTCGACGCGACGGCGCTCCTCCCCCGGCGCCGTCACCCCCAGCACCGGCGCAGCCCTGACGCCGAGTGCTGAGCGACAAAGGGCCCCGTTCCCCCGCGGGGCCCTTTGCCCTGTTCGGGGGCGGAGCGCCCGGTTCCGCACCGCTCCGGCCGCGCCACCGCTGCCGACCACGCCACCGCCGCCGGCCCGCGACCGCGTTCCGGCGGCGGTCGGCCGAGCCGCACGGACACGTGAGGGGCGCGCGGCTGCTGGCCACGCGCCCCTCGACCGCTACTGCTGCTTGCGCCAGACGCTCGGGTCGACCGGCTCGTCCTCGCCCGGCGACCGCGCGGGCGGCACCCCGCCGGACGGCCTCGCCGGCGGCTCCTCGTGCGAACCGATCACCTCGCTCACCCCCGGCCGCAGATCGGGTTCCGGCGCGATCCCCGCCTCCTGCGGCGCGCGGGCCGGAGCGGGCGCCCCCTGGTACGGCGCGTCCTGCGGCGCCGCGCCGGGCACCGCCTGGGCCCGGCCGCCGCCCGTGGCCGCCAGCAAGGGCGGCACCGCCAGCGCGCCGATCGCCGCCCAGATCACATTGACCGCCAGTACGGTGGCGAAGGCCAGCCCCACCGCGTACTCGGCGCCGAACTCCCGCTGCCGCCCGGAGTACGTCGTGGTGGAACTCGTCGAGACCACCGCGCCGGCGATCGCCATCAGCAGGCTGAGCCCCGCCGCGTACACCACCGCCAGCCGGAGCCGGTCGGCCGCGTCCAGCCGCCGCCGGTACGCCGTCCACCCGAGGAAGGCCACCGCGGCCAGCGCGAGCAGGCCGGTCCACCGCCAGTCGGCGCTCTCCCCGTGCAGGTCGAAGAAGGAGAACTCGCCGTTGTCACGCGGGCCGGACTCCCAGTCCGGGTCCGCGGTGGAGGGGCTCCCGCCGCTGCCCACCTTCAGCGTCGCCGCCGACCCCAGGCCGAGCAGCAGCAGACCGACGTTCGGCAGCACGGCCAGCGAGGCGCCGGCCTCGCCGCCCTCGCCCTGGACGGCGATCAGCACGAAGCCGACCAGCGAGGCGAGTCCGATCGTCATCGTCAGCGCACGGCCCGCCGCCAGCGCGGCCACCGCCCAGCCGCGTACCGCCCGGTTGCGCCAGGCCGCCCAGCGCAGCGCGTCCGTCCCGTGGACGGCGAACGCCACCAGCCCGGCCAGCAGCGCCGTCCAGCCGACCGCCTGGAGCCAGCCGGAGTCGGCCGAGTACGTCACACCGCCCAACGAGCCGGCGTAGTCGTCCACGTCGAACCGGCCGTCGGAGGTCCCCGGGTGCCAGTCGGCGCCGGCGACCAGGCCGATCAGCAGGGTCACCGCCGCCGCGGCCACCGCGGTCCGCAGCGCCTCGGCGGCCGCCTGCCGGCTGGTCCACTGCTCACCGGTACCGGCCTGGCGACGGCGCGCGGCGGCCCGCAGACCGATCCAGAGCGCGAGCAGCCAGAGCGCGGTGACCGTCATCGGCACCGCCCGGACGAGCGCCTCGCCGCCACCGTCCCCGTACCGGCCCCCGCCGGTGAAGCCCAACTCGAACGGCGCGCCGAGGGCGGCCAGCGCGAGGGCCAGCGCACCACCGAAGCGCTCGCCGAAGGACGGCGCCCGGAACAGGTAGAAGAAGGTGTAGTCGTCCGGGACCGCCGCGATCAGCGCCGCCAGGAAGAGCACCGCGGTCGGCGCGACCATCACCTTGAACGCCGGCCGCCAGTCCGCGCCGGTCAGCCCCCGCAGGACGGCCGGGCGCGCGGTGGCCGGGTCGTAGGGCCGGCCGGTGCCCCAACTGCCCACCGCCGGCGGCGCGAAGGCGGGCGGGGCCGGTGGTGCGGCGGGCGGCGGAGGCGTGAACCCGGCGGGCGGTGCCGCGGGCGGGGCGGGCGGCGGCGGGGGCGGCGGCAGCAGCGGCCGCCCGCACGAGGCACAGCCGAGCGCCCCCTCCCCCGAAGCCGCGCCGCACGATGCGCAGATGGCCATGGACCCCGACCCCCCCGTGAACGGTTGCTCCCTGGTCCCCCCAGGGAGCCCGTTTATCCCATCGTGCCCGGACGGCTGTCAACCGGCACCGGCCACGGCTGCCGATCGGACCGGCGGAGCGTCAGGAGACCTCCGGGTCACGCTTCTTGGGCACCACCGGAACGGCGAGCAGCGGCAGTCGCAGCGCACCGAAGGCCTCGGCCGGCACGGCCGGACGCACCGGCGCCACCGCCGCGACCCGCCGGTAGGCCTCGCCCGGAGCCGGGCGGCCGTCCGCCTCGCCCTTGTTGGGCCACATCGACATGGCCCGCTCGGCCTGCGCGGTGATCGTCAGCGAGGGGTTCACCCCGAGGTTGGCGGAGACCGCGGAACCGTCCACCACGCTGATCCCGGGGTGGCCGTGGAGCCGGTGGTACGGGTCGACCACGCCGGTCTCGGCGGAGTCGCCGATCGGGCAGCCGCCGAGGAAGTGGGCGGTCATCGGGATGTCGAAGATCTCGCCGACGGTGCTGCCCGCGAACCCGTTGATCTCGGCGGCCAGCGCCTGGGCGCCCTGCTCGGCCGCCGGGATCCAGCTCGGGTTGGGCGCGCCGTGGCCCTGGGTGGAGGTCAGCTGGCCCTTGCCGAGGCCCTTGGTCTTCAGCGAGACGGTGATCGAGTTGTCCAGCGACTGCATCACCAGGCCGATGATGGTCTTCTCCGACCAGCGGTGCTGGTTCATCGACCGCGCGAAGGTCACCGGGTGGCGGGCCGCCGTGCCCAGGTAGCGCAGCCAGCGGGGGCCCTTCCCGCCGCCCTTGACCTGCATGACGGACAGCGCGCCCATCGCGTTGGAGCCCTTGCCGTAGCGCACCGGCTCGATGTGGGTGTTCGCGTCCGGGTGGATCGAGGAGGTGATCGCGACGCCCTTGGTGAAGTCCGCCCGGCTGCCGTAGCGCCGGTCGGTCGTCTGCGCGCCGACCAGCGCCTCGGAGTTCGTCCGGGTCAGCTCGCCGAGCCGGGCGGAGAGCCGCGGCAGGTGGCCGCCGTCGCGCATCCGGTGCAGCAGCGACTGGGTGCCGTAGGTGCCGGCCGCGACCACCACCCGGGCGGCGGTGATCGTCCGCGCGCCCGCCTTGACCCGGTCGGTCGTGGAGCGGGCGTCGGTCCGGCGGACGTCCACCGCGAAGCCCTCGCCGTGCTCGCGGATCCGGGCCACCGTGGTGAGCGGGTGGATCTCGGCGCCACCGCGCTCGGCCAGGTACAGGTAGTTCTCGGTGAGCATGTTCTTGGCACCATGCCGGCACCCGGTCATGCACTCGCCGCACTCCACGCAGGCCCGCCGGGCCGGGCCGGCCCCGCCGAAGTACGGATCGGCCACCTCCTCGCCGGGCGCCGCCCCGACCGCGCCGTCGGAGTCCTTCCCGTCGCCGAAGAAGACCCCGACCGGGGCCAGGTGGAAGGTGTCCCCGACGCCCATCTTCTCGGCGGCCGCCTTCAGATGGACGTCGGACGGGGTGACGGTCGGGTTGAGCCGGACCCCGAGCATCCGCTGCGCCTGGTCGTAGAACGGCGCCAACTCCTCCTGCCAGTCCGTGATGTGGCGCCACTGGCGGTCCTCGAAGAACGCCTTCGGCGGCACGTACAGGGTGTTCGCGTAGTTCAGCGAGCCGCCGCCGACCCCGGCGCCCGCCAGGATCATCACATTGGCCAGCAGGTGGATCCGCTGGATGCCGTACAGGCCGAGCCTGGGCGCCCACAGGTACTTGGCGAGGTCCCAGGAGTTCCGGGGCAGTTCGTCGCGCTCGAAGCGCCGCCCGGCCTCCAGGACGGCGACCCGGTAGCCCTTCTCGGTCAGCCGCAGCGCGGAGACCGAACCACCGAAGCCCGAGCCGATCACGACCACGTCGTAGTCGAAGTCCGCCTCGTCGCGGGACGCCACCATGTGCCACTGCTCCTTCGGGATACGAACGGACTTCGGGGCCGGGCGCCCGGGCCGGGCGGCTCCGCCGGTCGGTCCGGCCCTCGGGCCGGACCGGAGGGGACTACTTGAACCGCAGCGCCTTCAGGACCCGCAGCCCGCCGGTGAACACCGCGGCGAACTGCCGGTCGTCCAGGCCGAAGGCGGGCGCGAGCGGCATCACCCGCTGGCTGGCGATGGTCTGCGCCTCGGTGAACCGCAGGATGCCCTCGGCACCGTGCCGCCGGCCGAGCCCGGACTCGCCCATCCCGCCCATCGGCGAGCCGACCGAGCCGTACGCCGCCGCGTAGCCCTCGTTGACGTTGACCGTGCCGGTACGCAGCCGCGCCGCGATCGCCCGGCCGCGCCGGCCGTCCTTCGTCCAGACGCTGGAGTTGAGCCCGTACGGCGTGGAGTTGGCGATGGCCACCGCCTCGTCCTCGGTGTCGAAGCGGTACACCGAGACCACCGGGCCGAAGGTCTCCTCGGAGCAGACCGCCATCTCCGGGGTGACCCCGTCCAGGATGGTCGGCTCGTGGAAGAACGGGCCGAGGTCCGGCCGGGCGCGGCCGCCGGCCACCACCGTGGCGCCGGCCTTGACCGCCTCCTCCACGTGCCGGGTGGTGGCGTCCAGCTGGCGCACCGAGACCAGCGACCCCATGTCCGCGCCGTAGGCGAGGCCGCCGCCGAGCCGCAGCGCACGGGTGCGCGCGGCGAACTTCGCCAGGAACGCGTCGGCCACCGAGCGGTGCACCAGCAGCCGCTCGATCGAGATGCAGAGCTGGCCGGCGGAGGAGAAGCAGGCCCGGACGGCGCCCTCGGCGGCCCGGTCGAGGTCGGCGTCGGCGAGCACCAGCATGGCGTTCTTGCCGCCGAGTTCGAGCGAAGCGCCGACCAGCCGGGCGGCGGCGCGCTGGGCGACCTCGCGGCCGGTGCGGGTGGAGCCGGTGAACGAGACGTAGTCGGCGTGCTCGACGACGGCCGGTCCGACCACCGGGCCGTCACCGATCACGATCTGCCAGAGGTCGGCCGGCAGCCCGGCCTCGATCAGCAGCTCGCGGGCCCAGAGCGCGGTCAGCGCGGTCTGCGTGTCCGGCTTGTTGACCACCGCGTTGCCCGCCACGAAGGCGGGCAGCGCGTCGCCGATGGACAGCTCCAGCGGGTAGTTCCAGGGCGAGATGTGCCCGATCACGCCCTTGGCGCGGCGGGCCTCGACCGCCCGGGTGAGCACCGGCAGCGCCCCGCCGTGCCGCTTGTCGCGCAGGTACCCGTGCGCGGCGCGCCCGTAGTGCCGGGCCGCCATGGCGACGGCCAGCACCTCCTCGAAGGCGTGCAGCCGGGCCTTGCCGGTCTCCGCCTGGATGAGGTCCAGGACCTCGTCCTGGCGCTTGAGCAGCAGGTCGTGGAAGCGCAGCAGGACGGCGGCGCGGCGGCGGACCGGCAGCGCGGCCCAGACCGGCTGGGCGCGCCGGGCCAGCTCGTAGGCGACCTCGACGTCGGCCGGGGTCGAGCGCGGCAGGGCGGCCAGCGGCTCACCGGTCAGCGGGGCGACGGTCTCCACCAGGTCCGGCTCGCCCGCCGCGGTGACCCCGGCGGCGAGGCGGGTGACCAGGGAGGGCGGAACGGCCGCGGCGACGGTACGGCCGCCGCCGGGGGCGGCGGGGTTGCGGTCCGCGGCGCCGGCGCCGGGCTGCTCGGAGACCGTGGCATCTGCTGTGAGGTCCGTCATGGGGCGCAGCCTAGGCGCTCGGCGGCCGGTTCGGTACCCGTCGGTAACAAGAATGTCGGCGCGCCGCGGCGCGGCCGGGAGCCCGCCGACCCGGTGGGGCGACGGCTCAGCGGGTGGGCGTGAAGTCCTTGAGCACCGCGTTGAACCGCTGCTCCCCCTCCGGCCAGTCCTTGTCCGTGTCCGGGCTGGAGAGGTAGATGGCGTAGCCCGTCCCGTCGCGGTCGATGAACTCCGCCTCTATCGCCCGCCGCCGGCCGCCCTCCTTGGCCGCGTAGCTGAACTCCCAGACCGCCGCGTCGTGGCCGTTCACCAGGACGCTGGTCAGCTTGTGCTGGCGGTACTCCTTCAGCTTCGAGACCGTGGTCTCCATCTGCCGCAGGTGCTCCAGCGGCTTGACCGACTGGCCGACGGTGACGGCGAACTGGAGGTAGTGGGTCTTGTTGTCCGGGCTGTAGAAGATCTGGTTCGCGGTGTCGGTGCTGCGCTGCCAGGCCGGGGTGGCCACCGGCAGCGGGAACCGGAAGCCCGCCGGGTCGTCCACCCAGCGGTAGCCGGTGGGCGGGGGATCGGTGTCGCCGGACGCGGTGGGCTGCGGCGTCCCGGAGCCGGTGGCGGTCGGGGAGGGACCGGGCTCCGGGGCTCCCCGGTCACGGGTCGCGAGGAAGGTCGCCCCGGCGGCCACCACCGCGACGGTCAGGGCGATCGCGACGACCCGCAGCACGGCCCGGCGCCTCGCCGGGCCACGCGCGGGCGAAACGGAGTGCGCTCCCGGCGTGGGCGTGGCGGCGTGCGCTCCCGACATGGGGGTGGCGGCGTGCGCTCCCGACATGGGGGTGGCGGCGTGCGCTCCCGACATGGGCGTGGCGGCGTGCGCCCCCGACATGGGCGTGGCGGCGTGCGCCCCGGACAGCACGGCCGGTCCGGCGGGCCCCAGCGGCCCCGTACCCGGCCGCTCGGCGTCCACCGCGGCGTATACCGGCGGCTGCGGCGTGGTCGGCCCCTCGGAGTCGACGGCCGGGACCGGCCCGGCCGGCGCGTCGGTGCGGTCGACCACCGGCACCGACTGGGTGGGCGTCTTGACCGGCGCGACGGGCTTGAAGCCCATGGTGTGCCCGGCCTTCACCTCGGCCAGCATCCGGGCCGCCTCGTCCGCGCTCGGCCGCTCGGCCGGGTCCTTGGCCATCAGCGCGGCCAGCACCGGCCCCAGCGCCCCGGCCCGCCGCGGCTCCGGCAGCGGCTCGCCGACCACCGCGGCCAGCGTGGTCAGCGGCGAGGTCCGGCGGAACGGCGAGTCGCCCTCCACGGCCGCGTACAGCGTCGCCCCGAGGCCCCACAGGTCGGAGGCCGGGCCCGGCCGCTCGCCCTGAGCGCGCTCCGGCGCCAGGTAGTCCGGCGAGCCGACCAGGTCGCCCGGCCGGGTCAGCTCGGTCGAGCCCTCGAAGGTCGCGATGCCGAAGTCCAGCAGCACCACCCGCCCGGTGCCGCGCTCCAGCAGCACGTTGGCCGGCTTCACGTCCCGGTGCAGCACGCCCAGCTGGTGCCCGCGGTGCAGCGCGGCCAGCACCTGGCCGCCGACCTCGGCGGCGGCGCGCGGCGAGAGGGTGCCGTCCTGGCTGATCACATCGGCCAGTGAGCGGCCGTCGACCAGCTCCATCACGATCCACGGCTTGCCGTCCTGCTCCAGCACGTCGTGGACGGTGATCACGCCGGGGTGCTTGATCCGGGCGGCGGCGCTGGCCTCGCGCTTCATCCGGGCGTTCAGGATCTGCAGCTCCTCCTCGGGGAGGTGGCTGACGGTCAGCTCCTTGACCGCGACCTCGCGGTCCAGCATCCGGTCCCAGGCCCGCCAGACCGTGCCCATGCCGCCCCGGCCGAGCCGGTCGCCCAGCTCGTAGCGCCCGGCCAGCAGCCGCTCACCCTCGGCCGTCCCCGGCCGGTCCTGCACGCCCATCGGCGACCGCTCCCCCTCCTCCACCTGCCGTCACCGCGACGGAGGGCCCGGTACAGACCACATTTCGAACAGCTCTCACGGCACACCCTAGGCGCACCGCCCGGCCCCCGGTAACCTCCCCCGGCCGCAGGAGGGACGGGGGCGGCCGGGCGGGCACCGTCAGCCTGCGAACATCACCACGGCGGCCACCCCGAGCACCAGCAGCAGGAACACCCCGCCGACCAGGACCGGGCCCAGCAGGGCGGGTGGCAGCAACGGCTTCCGGGCGGGTGGCGGACCGGCGTCGGGCGCCGCCTCCGGGCGCGGGGCGCCGCGGCCGCGCCGGCGCGGGTTCAGCGGTACCAGCGGTCCCTCCGGCCGGAGTTCGAGCGCCCGGGCCGCGCGCTCCTCGTCGACCGGCTCCGGGGCACCCGCCAGCAGGTCCGCCAGCTCCCGCCGGATCCCCTCCGCCCCCGGCCGCAGCGCCGGATCGGGCTGCAGCAGCCGCTCGACCAGTGGCGCCAGCGGCCCGCAGACCGTCGACGGCTCCCGCCGGCCGTCGCGCACCGCGGTCACCAACTCGGGCACCCCCTGGTCGGGGTACGGCGAGCGGCCCGTCACCAGCCGGTGCAGCAGCACGCCGAGCGCCCAGCAGTCCCCGGCCGGGCCGCCGTCCAGCGGCCAGCGCTCCGCCACCGCACCGACCAGGGTGGCCCGGACCTCGTAGCGGCGGCGGCCGCCGGGCCCGCCCAGCTCCTCCGCCAGCGCCTCCTCCGCCACCCCCGGGAGCAGCCCGCCCAGCAGGGCCGCACCGTCCTCGCAGACCAGGACGGACTCGGCGGTCAGGTTGCCGTGCGTGAGCCCGGCCTCGTGCAGCGCCCGCAGCGCGCCGGCCAGGTCCGCCGCCAACTCGGCCGCCCGGTACGGCGCGACCGGTCCGGCGGCGGCCAGGTCGGCCAGCAGCACCCCGGCCGGCCACTCCTCGACCGTCCGGAGCAGGTCACCCTCGACGAACGCGCCGACGCCCTGCAGCAGCCTCGGGTGCACGGGCGCGGCCGAACCGACCTCGGCCACCCGGCGGACCAGCCGCTCGCTCTGCTCGGGCATCGGGCCGTCCGGATCGTCCGGGTCGTGACCGCTCGTCAGCAGCGCGGGAAGCTCCAGCGCGCGCAGCAGGACGGTGGCTCCCGTCCGCTCGTCCACCGCGAGTGCCCGCAGCGCCTCCGGACGGTCCGTCAGTCGGTAACGCCCCGCCAGTACCTGACCCGGACCCGCTCGCATGGGTGTTCCTCTCGCTCACCGCCCAGCCTAGGCCCTGACCGGCCGAACCTCGCCGGGTGCGCGGCGACCGGCCCAACGGGGCCGCGTCGACGACCGCATTACGCTCGTTCCATGGACTGGACCGATCTGATCGACGCGGCCTTCGACGTGGCCGGCAACAGCAACCGTGACAATCGGGCCGAGGCCCTGCGCACCGTCGAGGCGAACGTCGTGCCCGACGAGAAGCCGGTCGCCTCCACGGCCGGGCGCCACCCCGACCACTTCCGCAAGGGCGTACTGGTCCTCACCACCCAGCGGCTGCTCTTCCTGAAGGACGGCAAGCCGCCCGTCCCGGTTCCGCTCTCCGCGGTGACGGACGCGACCGTCAACCGGAGCAGGCTCAACGGCGAGGTGCTGCTGGTGGTCGCGCTCACCGGCTCGCACCGCTTCGAGGACGTGGTCAAGGCCGAGGTGTTCGCCGAGCAGATCCGGGCCACCGCCCGGCTGGTCCGCGAGGCCGCGGCGAAGGCCCCGGCCGCACCCGCCGGCACCCCGGCCGTCGCGCCGGCCGCCTCCGGCACCGAGCTGCTGGACCAGTTGGAGCGGCTGGCCGCCCTGCACACCGCGGGGGCGCTCACCGACGAGGAGTTCAGCCGCGCCAAGCAGCGCCTGATCGGCTGACCACCGCCGGCCGGGCCCGGCCTCGGGCCCGGCCGGCGGAGCCGCCTACGGTGCGGGCTGGAAGGTGTCGAAGGCGACCTGACGGGCCTGCACGCTCGCCGGCGTGCCCCAGTCCGCGTCCGGGGTGATCCAGTAGATCGAGTACCCGTACTTGGCCGGAGTGCCGGTCACGAAGCCCCGGTTGAGCGAGTGCATCCTGGGCGTGCCGTTGGTCCACTCCCAGTCGGCGGAGTTGGCCCAGTCCCGGTAGGTGATGGCCTGCAGCTGCACCCGCTGGTAGTTGCTGACCTGGGCGCGCAGCCCCGGCTCGGACTCCTGCCAGTCGGCGACCGCGCTCGGGCCCGGGGTGGTGGTCCACTCGATCTTCAGGGTGCTGCCGTTGCCCTTGAAGACCCGGCGGATGGACTCCGAGCCGGCGGGCTGCAGCCAGTCCGGCAGGACGATCGAGAAGCCGGTCGGGTCCTTGTACTCGTGGTACCCGGCGGGTACCGCCGCGCCGGGAGCCGCCGGGGCGGGCGGCACGGCGGCGGGCTGGGTCGCGGGCGCGGCGGCCGGAGTGGTCTCGGCCGGAGCCGCCCCGCTCCCCGCCGGGGTCGTCGCGGCCGGTGCCCCCGGCGCCGGCGTACCCGGCGCGGCGCTGCCGGGCCCCGCGGTGGCGGCCGCCGGAGTGTCGGGTGCAGAGGAACCGGTCACGGCGGCCGGGGAGGTGGCGCCCGCGCCGTTGGCCGCGCCACCGTCGGCGTCGCCGAAGGCCCGGACCATCGCCACCGCCCCGGCGATCAGCAGCAGCACCACCACGACGGTCACCACGGCGAGCCGCCGCCGGCCCTTGCGCGGATCGGCGCCGGCCGCCTGGGTCGCCCCGAGGGTCCACTCGCTGGTCACCGGCCGGATCGGCTCCGCCGCGGGCGCGGCGGCGGCCCCGGCGGCGGGCTTCGCGGTGCCCTCGGCGGGCTCGGCGTCCTTGGCCCGGCTGCCCACCCGGACGGTGCCGAGCAGCCCGCCGATCGTGCGCCGGGGGGTCTCCCCGCCCGTCGGCTTCGCCGTGGCGCCGCCCTCGGAGTCGCCTCCCCCGGCTTCGTCGGCCGCGGGCTCCCCGGCGGCCGCCTTCACCGGCATCGCGTGCTCGGTGGTCGACTCCGCCCGGGTGGTCGCGTCGGCCACCACCCGCTTGAGCAGCGAGCGGGTCTGCGAGGCGTCCAGCCGCTCGGCCGGGTCCTTCGCCAGCAGCCCCTCGATGACCGGCCGCAGCGGCCCGGCGTTGAACGGCGTGCCGAGCTCCTCCGTCATCACCGCCGTCAGGGTGGCGAGCGCCGAACCCCGGTCGTACGGCGGCCGGCCCTCGACCATCGCGTACAGCGTGCCGCCCAGCGACCAGAGGTCGGCCGGCGGCCCGGGCTTCTGCCCGCGGGCCCGCTCCGGGGATATGTACGAGGGCGCGCCGACCAGCATGCCGGTCGAGGTCACCGAGGCGTCGCCCTCCACGCTGGCGATGCCGAAGTCGGTGAGCACCACCCGGCCGTCCTCGCCGATCAGCACGTTGGACGGCTTCACGTCACGGTGCAGGATGCCGTGCGCGTGCGCGGCGACGAGCACCCCCAGCACGTCCAGCGCGATCTCGGCGGCCCGGCCGGGCGACAGCGGCCCGTCCTCCTTGATCACGTCCGCCAGCGAGCGGGACTCCACCAGCTCCATGACGATCCACGGCCGGTCGTCCTCCTCGACGACGTCGAAGACGGTGACGGCCGAGCTGTGCCGGATCCGGGCGGTGGCCTTGGCCTCGCGCAGTGTCCGGACGATCAGCCGGTGCTTCTCGTCCTCGTCGACGCTGCCGTTCATCCGCAGTTCCTTGACCGCGACGATCCGGCCCAGCATCTCGTCCTCGGCACGCCACACGGTGCCCATGCCGCCGCGCCCGAGCACCGCGTCCAGCCGGTAGCGTCCGGCCAGGAGGCGGCCGGTGGAGCCCTGCGCCTGGGTCATTCGGAACGTTCCCCCATGTGCTGCTGGCGGTCGAGGTGACGGCGCGTCGGCCCGGCGCGGGCCCGAACGCCAAGCCTCCATCATCCCCTGTCCCGAGGGCCCGCGACCACCCGGCCCCCGGCCAGCCTGGTGACGGACCGGAACGGCCCCGGCGCTCCGTGCCCGATCTGTGATCGAAAACTCTGTCCGGCCGCCCCCGGGCGCTGCTAGCGTTCGGCAGCTCACCGTCTTTCCCGGGGGGATTCGACGCCCATGACCGCACCCGCACCGGGCACTGACGGCCGGTCGGACCGGCCGCGTACGGCCACGCACTACTCCGTCGCACCGGAACCGGAGACCCCCGAGGGCTATGTCGCCCCGGGCATGCCCGGGGCCCCGGTGGCCGGTTACCACCCCGCCCCCGCGCCCGAGCCCGCCCCGCAGGGCCGGCGGCGCCGGGGCCGCCGGGGCGGCCGCACCACCGTCGCGATCGCCCTCGCCGTCGCCGCGATGCTGGCCGGCGCGCTGGCCTACGGTCTCGCCCCGGCGCGGGCGGCGAGCACCGTCGGCTGGCTGGCCATCGCCCCGGCCGCCGCCGTCGCCCTGCCGCTCGGCCGGCTCGGCGGCCGCGGCCACGCCCTGCCCCCGCTGGGCGCGCTGCTCGCCGCCGGCGCGCTCTTCCTCGGCCAGCTGATCGGCGAGGCCCGCCGGCTGCCCGGGCCGACCGGTGCGTACGACGCGCTGCTCCGGGACGCCCTCGCCCACTGGCGCGCCGACCGCCACCCGCTGGACGCCGTCTTCTACGGCATCGCGCTGATCGGCGGCTTCCTGCTCACCCGCCGCGCGGCCGCCCGGGACTGAACGCGGGAGGCCCCCGCCGGAACGCGTCCGGCGGGGGCCTCCCGCACAGCGGGGCGGCTCAGCGGTGGTTGAGCGCCGGGTTGACCGTCACCTCGACCCGCTGGAACTCCTTGAGCTCCGTGTAGCCGGTGGTGGCCATCGCGCGGCGCAGCGCGCCGAACAGGTTCATGGTGCCGTCGGGGGTGTGCGACGGACCGGTGAGGATCTCCTCGGTGGTGCCGACGGTGCCGAGGTTGACCCGCTTGCCGCGCGGCAGCTCCTCGTGGACGGCCTCCATGCCCCAGTGGAAGCCCTTGCCCGGGGCGTCCGTGGCGCGGGCCAGTGCCGCGCCGATCATCACCGCGTCGGCGCCGCAGGCGACGGCCTTGGGGATGTCGCCGCTGTAGCCGACCCCACCGTCCGCGATCACGTGCACGTAGCGGCCGCCGGACTCGTCCATGTAGTCGCGGCGGGCGGCCGCGACGTCGGCGACGGCGGTGGCCATCGGCACCTGGATGCCGAGGACGCCACGGGTGGTGTGGGCGGCGCCGCCGCCGAAGCCGACCAGCACGCCGGCCGCACCGGTGCGCATCAGGTGCAGCGCGGCCGTGTAGGTGGCGCAGCCGCCGACGATGACCGGGACGTCCAGCTCGTAGATGAACTGCTTGAGGTTCAGCGGCTCGGCGCCGCTGGAGACGTGCTCCGCGGAGACGGTGGTGCCCCGGATGACGAAGACGTCGACACCGGCGTCCACGACGGCCTTCGAGAACTCGGCGGTGCGCTGCGGGGAGAGCGCGGCGGCGGTGACCACGCCGGAGTCGCGGACCTCCTGGATCCGCTGCTTGATCAGGTCGGCCTGGATCGGCGCGGCGTAGATCTCCTGCAGGCGGCGGGTGGCGGCGGCCTCGTCGGTGAACGTGGCGATCTCGTCCAGCAGCGGCTGCGGGTCCTCGTAGCGGGTCCAGAGGCCTTCCAGGTTGAGCACGCCCAGACCGCCGAGGCGGCCGATCGCGATGGCCTGCTGCGGGGAGACCACGCTGTCCATCGGGGCGGCCAGGAACGGCAGGTCGAAGCGGTAGGCATCGATCTGCCAGGCGATCGAGACCTCCTTCGGGTCCCGGGTGCGGCGGCTGGGGACGACGGCGATGTCGTCGAATGCGTACGCCCGGCGGCCGCGCTTGCCTCGCCCGATCTCGATCTCAGTCACTTCGTTCGAGCCCTTCTGGTTTGTTGCTCATACCCGCCGGGTCACCCCGGCCGCCCCCAGTATCCCGCACACCGTGCTAGTCGCGCGCTCGCCTCCGGGGCGCTCGACCCGGCGCCGACACTCGTCGCTCCAACGCCCCCCGCATCTTCGCCCGCTCGCCTCCGGGGCGCTCGACCCAAGCGCCGACACTCGTCACTCCAACGCCCCCCGCATCTTCGCCCGCTCGCCTCCGGGGCGCTCGACCCGGCGCCGACACTCGTCACTCCAACGCCCTCGTACCTCGGTCGTCCTCGCTCCTCCCTTCTGCACCGGCGCGCCCCTTCGGCTCGGGCCGGGCCGGGTCGTCCTCGCTCCTCCCTTTCGGCACCGGCGCGCCCCTTCGACTCGGGGCGGGCCGGGTCGTCCTCGCTTCTCCCTTTCGGCACCGGCGCGCCCCTTCGACTCGGGGCGGGTCGGGTCGGCCGGGGCTCGGGCAGGCAGCAGCGGGGCGCGCCCCTACGGCACCGGTCCGCACCCCGGACAAGCGCGAGGGACCCACCGCCGGGTGGCGGTGGGTCCCTCGGTGTCGGGCGGTGTCAGCGGCTGGTGTAGTTCGGTGCCTCGACGGTCATCTGGATGTCGTGCGGGTGGCTCTCCTTGAGACCCGCCGAGGTGATCCGGACGAACCGGCCCTTGCTCTCCATCTCGGCGATGGTGGCCGCACCGACGTAGCCCATGGTCTGGCGCAGGCCGCCGACCAGCTGGTGCAGCACCGCGGACAGCGGCCCGCGGTAGGGCACCTGGCCCTCGATGCCCTCGGGGACGAGCTTGTCGTCCGAGGCCACCTCGGCCTGGAAGTAGCGGTCCTTGGAGTACGAGCGGCCCTGGCCGCGGGACTGCATGGCGCCCAGCGAACCCATGCCGCGGTAGGACTTGAACTGCTTGCCGTTGATGAACAGCAGCTCGCCCGGGGACTCCTCGCAGCCGGCCAGCAGCGAGCCCAGCATCACGGTGTCGGCACCGGCGGCGAGCGCCTTGCCGATGTCGCCGGAGTACTGCAGGCCGCCGTCACCGATCACCGGCACGCCGGCCGCCTGGCACGCGACCGCGGCCTCGTAGATGGCGGTGACCTGCGGGACGCCGATGCCGGCGACCACGCGGGTGGTGCAGATGGAGCCGGGGCCGACGCCGACCTTGACGCCGTCCACGCCGGCGTCGATCAGCGCCTGGGCGCCGTCACGGGTGGCGACGTTGCCGCCGACCACGTCGATGCCGACGGCGGCCTTGATCTTGGCGATCCAGGCCAGCGCGTTGTGGCTGTGGCCGTGCGAGGTGTCCACGACCAGGAAGTCCGCGCCGGCCTCGACCAGGGCCTGGGCCCGGTCGAACGCCTCGGCGCTGGCGCCGACGGCGGCACCGACCAGCAGCCGGCCCTCGGCGTCCTTGGCGGCGTTCGGGTACTTCTCGGCCTTGACGAAGTCCTTGACGGTGATCAGGCCCTTGATCCGGCCCTCGTCGTCGACCAGCGGGAGCTTCTCGATCTTGTGCCGGCGCAGCAGCCCGATCGCGTCCTCACCGGAGATGCCGACCTTGCCGGTGATCAGCGGCATCGGGGTCATGATCTCGCGGACCTGGCGGGTGCGGTCCGACTCGAAGGCCATGTCACGGTTGGTGACGATGCCGAGGAGCCGACCCGACTCGTCCGCGATCGGCACGCCGCTGATCCGGAACTTGGCGCAGAGCGCGTCCGCCTCGGCCAGGGTGGTCTCCGGGCCGACCGTGATCGGGTCGGTGACCATGCCGGACTCGGAGCGCTTCACCAGGTCGACCTGGTTGGCCTGGTCCTCGACCGAGAGGTTGCGGTGCAGGACGCCGACGCCGCCCTGCCGGGCCATCGCGATCGCCATCCGCGCCTCGGTGACCTTGTCCATCGCCGCGGACAGCAGCGGGATGTTGACGCGCACGTTCCGGGAGACCCGCGAGGAGGTGTCGACCTGGTTCGGCAGCACCTCGGAGGCCCCGGGCAGCAGCAGCACGTCGTCGTACGTGAGCCCGAGCATCGCGAACTTCTCGGGTACGCCTGCGGCGTTGTAGGACATTTGGGGGTACCTTCCGTGGCCGGCCTAATCCGCTCGCGCCCTGAGGGTGGGGGCGCACTCCATCGCTCACTCGCTCAGGCCGCCGAAAGCTCGGTGCCATTGGAGGAACCTCCAGGGAAACCCCGCTCGCACCCACGGAACTTTGGCGACCCGCCCAGGCGCCGATACCCCATGGTACTGGCACCGCGAATGTGTCCTCGTGTGCCCTTGACAACACCGACCGCCCATGGGCCATTCCGGCCCCCCACCAGGGCGGACGATCAGGAGGACTCCTCCGCGAGCGCCCGCAGCCGGCTGAGCGCCCGGTGCTGGGCGACCCGGACCGCGCCCGGCGACATCCCGAGCATCTCGCCGGTCTCCTCCGCCGACAGCCCGGCGGCCACCCGCAGCAGCACCAGCTCACGCTGACGGGCCGGCAGGTTGGAGAGCAGCTCCTTGGCCCAGGCCGCGTCGCTGCTGAGCAGCGCCCGCTCCTCGGGGCCGAGCGCCTCGTCCGGCACCTCCGGCAGGTCGTCCTGCGGGACGACCGTCGAGCCGGGGCCGCGCATCGCGGCCCGCTGCAGATCGGCGATCTTGTGCGCGGCGATGCCGTAGACGAAGGCCTCGAACGGGCGGCCCTGGTCCCGGTAGCGCGGCAGGGCGCAGAGCACCGCGACGCAGACCTCCTGGGCGACGTCGTCCACGTGGTGCCGGGCCCCGCCCGGCAGCCGGACCAGCCGGCCGCGGCAGTAGCGCAGTGCCAGCGGGTGGACGTAGGCGAGCAGCGCGTCGATCGCCGGGCCCTCGCCCCGGACGGCGGCCGCGACCAGCTCGCCGACCAACGGGGAGCTGCCGGTGCCGAGCACCGGGGGGCGGCCGGGGCCGATGTCGTCGGGACCGTGTTCGGGGCCCTGGCCGGAGCCGTGGTCCGGCTCGCCGCCACCGAGATCCGCGTACGACGGACCGCGGCCCGGACCGGAGGGCTCGGCCTCCACCGGGTCAGCCTCGCCGGGAGTACCGGCAACGTCGTCACGCATCGGTCCATGGTGCCTGGTCGAACGGGAAAACGCGGCACCGCGTCCGGAGTTGTGCACCGGAACGTTATGCGGTGCGACGCCGGGCACCGCGCCGTCGCGCACCACCGGCCCCTCCTGCACCGTGCCACCTCCCGCCCCGCTGCCGTCGGTGGTCCCGTCCGTCGCGCCGTCCGCCGAATGCGCTGCGGCTCCGTGGTTCGCCGCAGTGCCTGTCCGCTGGTCCCCGAGGTGCTCCACACCTCCATGGTGCAACCTCGGGACCGTAACGTCACACGCCCCTGCGGGGGGAACCGCGACGAGCGCGCCGCAGCCGGCGGAGCCGGCGGTGGTCAGCGGACCAGGCCCCACCGGAAGCCCAGGGCCACCGCGTGCGCGCGGTCCGAGGCGCCGAGCTTCTTGAACAGCCGTCGGGCGTGGGTCTTCACGGTGTCCTCGGAGAGGAAGAGCTCGCGGCCGATCTCGGCGTTGCTGCGGCCGTGGCTCATGCCCTCCAGCACCTGGATCTCACGCGCCGTCAGCGTCGGCGCGGCGCCCATGTCGGGGCTGCGCAGCCGGCGCGGGGCGAGCCGCCAGGTCGGGTCGGCGAGGGCCTGGGTGACGGTCGCCCGCAGCTCGGCGCGCGAGGCGTCCTTGTGCAGGTACCCGCGGGCACCGGCGGCCACCGCGAGGGCGACGCCGTCGAGGTCCTCGGCGACGGTGAGCATGATGATCCGCGCGCCCGGGTCGGCGGACAGCAGCCGCCGGACCGTCTCGACCCCGCCGAGGCCGGGCATCCGGACGTCCATCAGAACGAGATCGGAGCGGTCGGCCACCCAGCGGCGGAGGACCTCCTCCCCGTTCGTCGCGGTGGTGACCCGGTCGACGCCGGGTACGGTCGCGACCGCGCGGCGAAGCGCCTCGCGGGCGAGCGGGGAATCGTCGCAAACGAGAACGGAAGTCATGACCGTCGTCCTCCGCAGCTGATCCGCGTCACGTTGAGCCTCCTGGCTGGTACGAATCTCTCCGACACGGCCGATTGGCGACGGACTCCGTGCCGATCGCCTGAACTTCCCCGCGATCGTTCCCGACGTCCGGCGCCCGCTAACCGCCTCCGCACTTCCAACGACCGTCACTCGAATGAGTTACGGCTTTCAGGGCCATCTCCACCACTGTACGTGGCCAACCCGTTACCGATCAGCTACCTCGCGGTGCACACGCCGCTCTTTTGTGCAGCTCGCGCGCGGTGGGCGCACCACCCGCACACCGGTACGGATCGTCGCGCGCCCGTCGGCCACCCGATTGCCACGTCTGCGCCCGCCGAACTCCATGCCCACTTTGCCCGTTTTTATAGCTTTTGTATGGTCATTGACTGTTGTGCCACTCTGTGGGTGACTTGTCCATGGAGTTGCCGTAAGTCATATTTCCAGGTGTCCACACCAGCGCATCGATGCCTCGCCGTGCCGTGCAGCCCCGCCCGCCGATGGCCGGTCCGCGGCCGCGAGCCTCTGAAGGGAATGAGCCATGGCAGATTTCTCCCGCCTCCCCGGCCCCAACGCCGATCTCTGGGACTGGCAGCTCTCCGCGGCCTGCCGCGGCGTGGACAGCTCGCTCTTCTTCCACCCCGAAGGGGAACGCGGCGCCGCGCGGAGTTCGCGTGAGGCGAGCGCCAAGGAGGTCTGCATGCGCTGCCCGGTACGCACCGAATGCGCGGCGCACGCACTGGCCGTCCGCGAGCCGTACGGCGTCTGGGGAGGCCTGACCGAGGATGAGCGCGAGGAGATGATGGGCCGCTCGCGCAACCGCCTCGTGGAAGTACCGCTGGTCGCGCCGACGGGGCTGCCGCGCTAGGCACGCACCCGCTCCGCGCCATGAAGAAACGTTTCTTCATGGCGCTTCGAGCCGCCGGTGCGCCCGGGCGAACGCCCGGTCAGCGCCCGGCCGCCGCGCCCGCCAGCCGCTCCAGCATCAGCGCCACCGCCGGCACCTCGGCGAGGTCCGGCAGGGTCAGGGCGACCACCTGCCGCACCGCCGGCGCCCCCGAGGCGGTCCGCACCGGCACCGCCGACACGCCGTCGGGGCGCACCGACTCCAGCGCCAGCCCCGGCAGCACCGCCACCCCGAGCCCGGCCGCCACCAGGCCGACCACCGCCGGGTAGTCGTCGGTCGCGAAGTCGATCCGGGGCTCGAAGCCCGCCCCCGCGCAGAGTTCCACCAGGTGCCCCCGGCACTGCGGGCAGCCCGCGATCCACTGCTCCCCCGCCAGTTCGGCGAGTTCCACCGGCTCGCGCCCGTCGCCGCGCCCCGACAGCGGGTGCGCGGCGGGCAGCAGGCCGACCATCGGGTCGTCGAGCAGCGGGGTGACCACCAGGTCGGACCAGTCGGTGGTGGCGCTGAGCTGCTGGGCCTCCAGATTGGCCTCGGCCCGCGCCTCGCGCGGCGTGCCGTGCCCGGGGGCGGACGCCGGAAGGGGCGTCGGCGCGCCGCCGGGGGCCTGCGGATACCTGAAGGCCAGCGCGATCTCGCACTCGCCGCCGCGCAGCATCGCCAGCGACTCCGGCGGTTCGGCCTCGACCAGCGACACGCGCACCCCCGGATGGCTGTCCCGCAGCCGGGCGACGGCCGGCGGCACCAGGGTGGAACTCGCGGTGGGGAAGGAGACCAGCCGCACCCGTCCGGCCCGCAGTCCGGCGATCGCCGCGACCTCCTCCTCGGCGGCGGAGAGCCCGGCCAGGATGCCGGTGGCATGCTTGAGGAGCACCCGCCCGGCCTCGCTCAGCTGCATGCCGCGCCCCGAACGGACCACCAGCGGGGTGTCGACGGACTTCTCCAGGGCCTTCATCTGCTGGCTGATGGCGGGCTGCGTACAGCCCAGCTCACGGGCGGCGGCGGAGAAGGAGCCGGTGCGGGCGACGGCACGCAGAACGCGCAGGTGGCGGGCCTCGATCATGCCTCAGTTATAAGGCAATCTTTGCTTTATGCAAAATTCAACTGATAGTTGAAGAGTCAAACGCCCCACACGCCGCAGGCCCGGCCCGTACCCCGAGGGGCGCGGACCGGGCCTGCGGTCACTGATCAGGCGTCAGTGGGAGTGGCCGTGGCCGCCGTGCGAGTGGCCGTTGTCGGCCTCCTCTTCCTTCTTCTCCACCACGAGGGTCTCGGTGGTGAGCAGCAGGGAGGCGATCGACGCGGCGTTCTCCAGCGCGGAGCGGGTGACCTTGACCGGGTCGATGACGCCGGCCTTCAGCAGGTCGCCGTACTCACCGGTGGCGGCGTTGAAGCCGTGACCGGCCTCCAGCTCGGCGACCTTGTGGGTGATGACGTAGCCCTCGAGGCCGGCGTTCTGGGCGATCCAGCGCAGCGGCTCGGCGAGCGCCTTGCGGACGACCGCGACACCGGTCGCCTCGTCGCCCGACAGGCCCAGGCCGCCCTCCAGCACCTTGGCGGCGTGGACGAGGGAGGCGCCACCGCCGGCGACGATGCCCTCCTCGACCGCGGCACGGGTCGCCGAGATGGCGTCCTCCAGGCGGTGCTTGCGCTCCTTCAGCTCCACCTCGGTGGCGGCGCCGACCTTGATGACGCAGACGCCGCCGGCCAGCTTGGCCAGGCGCTCCTGCAGCTTCTCGCGGTCCCAGTCGGAGTCCGTGTTGGCGATCTCGCCCTTGATCTGGGCGACGCGGCCGGCGACGGCCTCGCTGTCACCGGCGCCGTCGACGACGGTGGTCTCGTCCTTGGTGATGGTCACGCGGCGGGCGGTGCCCAGCACGTCCAGACCGGCCTGGTCGAGCTTGAGGCCGACCTCCTCGGAGATGACGGTGGCACCGGTCAGGGTGGCCAGGTCGCCCAGGATCGCCTTGCGGCGGTCACCGAAGCCCGGGGCCTTGACGGCGACCGCGTTGAAGGTGCCGCGGATCTTGTTCACCACGAGGGTGGACAGCGCCTCGCCGTCGACGTCCTCGGCGATGATCAGCAGCGGCTTCGAGGCACCGCCCTGCAGGATCTTCTCCAGCAGCGGGAGCAGCTCCTGGATGGAGGAGATCTTGCCCTGGTTGATCAGGATGTACGGGTCCTCCAGGACCGCCTCCTGCCGCTCCGCGTCGGTGACGAAGTACGGCGACAGGTAACCCTTGTCGAACTGCATGCCCTCGGTGAAGTCCAGCTCCACGCCGAAGGTGTTGGACTCCTCGACGGTGATGACACCGTCCTTGCCGACCTTGTCGATCGCCTCGGCGATGAGCTCGCCGACCTGGGTGTCCTGCGCGGAGAGGGACGCGACGGCGGCGACGTCGTCCTTGCCCTCGATCTCGCGGGCGATGGACAGCAGGTGCTCGGAGACCGCGGCGACGGCCTTGTCGATGCCCTTCTTCAGGGCGGCCGGGCCGGCGCCCGCGGCGACGTTGCGCAGACCCTCGTTGACCAGGGCCTGGGCCAGCACGGTGGCGGTGGTGGTGCCGTCGCCCGCGACGTCGTTGGTCTTGGTGGCGACCTCCTTGACGAGCTGCGCGCCAAGGTTCTCGTACGGGTCGTCGAGCTCGACCTCACGGGCGATGGTGACACCGTCATTGGTGATGGTCGGCGCACCGAACTTCTTGTCGATGACGACGTTGCGGCCCTTGGGGCCGATGGTCACCTTGACGGTGTCGGCCAGCTTGTTGACACCGCGCTCCAGCGAGCGGCGGGCGTCCTCGTCGAACTGCAGGATCTTCGCCATGTTCCCTATTCCCTCGGGGCTGCGACCGGCACGCCGGCCACCGGACTACGTGAACCAACAACCACGCCCCGGGCCCCTGTCACTGGGACACGGATCCGGGGCGGGCTGGAACGTCTTACTTCTCGGTGCTGCTTACTTCTCGATGATGGCGAGAACGTCGCGCGCCGAGAGGACGAGGTACTCCTCGCCCTGGTACTTCACCTCGGTGCCGCCGTACTTCGAGTACAGGACGATGTCACCGACGGCGACGTCGAGCGGCAGACGCTGGCCGTCCTCGAAGCGGCCCGGGCCGACAGCCAGGACGACGCCCTCCTGGGGCTTCTCCTTGGCGGTGTCCGGGATAACCAGGCCGGAGGCCGTGGTGGTCTCGGCGTCGAGCGGCTGGACCACGATGCGGTCCTCGAGCGGCTTGATGGCAACCTTGCTGCTGGTGGTCACGTCCGAGCTCCCCTTCGGAGATTACGGGGTTGTCTAACGGGTAGTGGCGAACCTACGGGCCTGCCGTCGCGGGGGTCAGACACGCTTCTTCGCGTTAGCACTCTCCTGGTGGTGAGTGCCAAGGACGACCATAGGCCGCGGTTAGCACTCAGTCAACCAGAGTGCCAACGGCGCGCCCGAAACGGTTCTCGCGGGCGGCTGCCGGGCCGCACTCCCGTACGACGCCGCCGATGATCCGCACGCGTGTGCGTCCGATCAGGGCCCACTCCACCAGTGCGCGCGCCCCTCCGCCCCGGTCCGGTCCGTCCCGTCCGCCCCGGGCGGGCCGGCCCCGGGCGGCCCGGCGCGCCGACCGGGGAGAATGAGCGGGTGGAGACCGAGAACCTGCAGCCCCTGCTGACCCCCGAGGGGCAGTCCCTGCTCGCCGAGCTGCGCGAGTTCGCGCCCGAGGAGGAGCTGGCGCTGGCGACCAGGCTGCGCCGGGAGCACTCGGCGGAGCTGGTCTCGGCAGCGTTCGGGCAGGCCCGGCTGCGGCAGCGGGCGCGGGCGAAGTTCGGCGCGGACGCCGACCTGATGTACTTCACGCCCAACGGCGTCGAGCAGTCCACCCGGCGCAGCGTCGCCGAGTGGCGGGCACGGCGCTTCGCCGAGCTGGGCGTGCGGCGGCTGGCCGACCTCTGCTGCGGGATCGGCGGCGACGTCCTCGCGCTGGCCCGGGCCGGGATCGAGGTGCTCGCCGTGGACCGGGACCCGGCGGCCTGCGCGGCCACCGCCGCCAACGCCGCCGCACTGGGCCTGGCGGACCTGGTCGAGGTGCGCTGCGCGGACGTCGCCGACGTCGACGTCACCGGCTACGACGCGGTCTTCACCGACCCGGCCCGCCGCACCTCGCGCGGCCGGGTGTTCGACCCCGAGGCGTACGCCCCGCCGCTGTCCTGGGCGATCGAGGCCGGCCGGCGCACCCCGATCGGCGCGCTCAAGGTGGCCCCCGGCATCCCGCACACGGCCGTGCCGGGCGACGCGGAGGCCGAGTGGGTCTCCGACCACGGCGACGTCAAGGAGGCGGTGCTCTGGTTCGGCACCGGGGCCGACCGCCCGCACCGCGCCACCCTGCTGCCGCACGGCGGCTCGCTGACCGGCGGCGACCTGCCCGACCCGCCGGCCGGACCGGTAGGCCGCTACCTCTACGAGCCGGACGGCGCGGTGATCCGGGCCCACCTGGTCGCCGAGGTGGCCGAGCGGGTGCACGGCCGGCTGATCGACCCGAAGATCGCCTACCTCACCTCGGACCGGCTGGTCGCCACCCCGTACGCGCACGCCTTCGAGCTGACCGACGTGCTGCCGTTCCACATCAAGAAGCTGAAGGCGCTGCTGCGCGAGCGGGCCGTCGGCACCGTGGTGATCAAGAAGCGGGGGATGGCGATCACCCCGGAGGAGCTGCGCCGCCAGCTGAAGCCGAGCGGGCCGAACAGCGTCACCGTGATCCTCTGCCGCACCGACCAGGGCCCGCTGATGATGCTCGGCCGGCCGGTGGCGCTCCCGTAGGCGGACTCCCGGTCAGCCGGCGGGCGGCCGGATGTAGTCCTCCAGCCGGGCCACCGCGAATCCCTGCTCCTGGATGCGGGCCAGCAGCTCCCCGAACATCTGCGTCATCGTCTCGCCCTTGAGGTCCTTGGGCCCCCGGAAGTGGGCGAGGACGATGTCGCCGGGCCGCAGCTTCTTGTCCGCCGCCTGGTACTGCATGTCGTGGATCTGCATCGACTCGCGCCAGAGCACGATCGCGCGCGGCCCGCACTGCTGCACCGAGGTGTTCAGCGCCGGAGTGTTGGCGCCGTCCCCGTACGGCGGGCGGAACAGCAGCGGCGCGGTGCCGTACTGCTGGGTCAGCGCGGACTGGGCGTCGCAGATCTCGGACTTCTGCTTCTCCGGCGCGACCTTGCTCATCTGGGCGTGGTCGACGGTGTGGTTGTGGATGTGGTTGCCGAGCGCCTGGAGCGGCTTGAAGTAGCCGTAGTCGTCCTTGACGATGTCCCGGGTCAGGAACATCGAGACCGGCACCTTGAGGTCGGTCAGCATCTCGACGAATTTCGGGTCCTTCTCGGCGCCGTCGTCGATGGTCACGAAGACGACCTTGTCGGTGGTCTTCACCTCACTGAACACCGGTACGGGGCCGGTCCGTTCGAGCTTGACCGGCTTGTCGGCCGGCGCCGGCGGGGCGGGCGGCAGCGGCTTGAGGTTCCACTTCGCCCAGGCCGCCGCGTCCCCGGCGGCGGGCACCGCGGCGGGCGTCGCCGTGGGAGTCGGACTCGCCGCGGCGGACGGCCGCTGCCCGGCCGCCGGCGTCGTCGCGGCGGTCGCCGCGGGCCCGGCGCCCGTGCCGCCGCTGCCACAGCCGGTGGCGGCGGCCAGCAGCGCCAGCGCCCCCACCGCGTACGTCCTCGTCCTGCCCCGCCCGTACCGCTCCACCGCGCCGCGCTCCCAGCTACCGTCCAGCATGCTCTCAGCTATGCACGGTAGTGGCCGGCCGTTCGGTTCCCGGACAGGCCCGGCAGCTCGCTACTCCGGGTCCGGCCCGGACGCCGGGTTCGCGCAGGTCTCCGGGCCCGCCCCGGTCTCCGGGTGCTCGCTGGACTCCGGGTGCTCGCTGGACTCCAGGTGCTCGCTGGCGAAGGACCAGCGGTGCACCGGGCGGCCGATCAGTGCGGCGGGCGGCTCGGGGACGGGCACCGGCTCCGCCGTCCACCAGGTGATCAGCAGCACCCGGTCGCCCGGCGCACCGAACAGCTCGGCGCGGACCAGACCGGCCGAGCCGCGCAGCGCGGGCAGCGCGACCTCGCGGACCCAGGCCGACAGCTCGGCCCCGCGGCCGTCGGCGGCCCGCGCCTCCCACATCGCGGCGGTGGTGGTCACCGACCGCCGCCCAGCGCCTGGTACGCCTGGCCGTGCACGTCCGTGTGCGGGACGTGCACCTCGGTGACGGGCAGCGAGGAGTCGGCCGACAGGTCGAAGGACGAGGGCGCGCGGTCGCGCCAGACCATCTCGGACCCCAGCGCGGCGACCATCGCCCCGTTGTCGGTGCACAGGCCCGGACGCGGCACCCGCAGCCGGATGCCCGCCTTGTCGCAGCGCTGCTGGGCCATCTCGCGCAGCCGGGAGTTGGCCGCCACGCCACCGCCGATCATCAGGTGGTCGACGCCGTTCTCCTTGCAGGCCTTGACCGCCTTGCGGGTCAGCACATCGGTCACCGCCTCCTGGAACGAGGCCGCGACGTCCGCGATCGGCACCTCCTCGCCGGCCCGGCGCTTGGCCTCCACCCAGCGGGCGACGGCGGTCTTCAGGCCGGAGAACGAGAAGTCGTACGCCGGGTCCTTCGGGCCGCTCAGGCCCCGGGGGAAGGCGATCGCCTTGGGGTCGCCCTCACGGGCGGTGCGGTCGACCACCGGACCGCCGGGGAAGCCGAGGCCGAGCACCCGGGCGACCTTGTCGAAGGCCTCGCCGGCCGCGTCGTCGATGGTCGCGCCGAGCGGGCGGACGTCACGGGTGATGTCCTCGCTGAGCAGCAGCGAGGAGTGCCCGCCGGAGACCAGCAGGGCCATCGTCGGCGAGGGCAGGCGGCCGTGCTCCAGCTGGTCCACGCAGATGTGCGAGGCCAGGTGGTTGACCCCGTAGAGCGGCTTGTCCAGCGCCCAGGCGTAGGCCTTGGCGGCGCTCACGCCGACGAGCAGCGCACCCGCCAGGCCGGGGCCCGCGGTGACGGCGATGCCGTCGAGGTCGCTCGCCTTGATGCCGGCGGTGTCCAGGGCGCGCTGGATGGTCGGGACCATCGCCTCCAGGTGCGCGCGGCTGGCGATCTCGGGCACCACACCGCCGAACCGGGCGTGGTCGTTGACGCTGGAGGCCACCGCGTCGGCGAGCAGGGTGGTGCCGCGCACGATGCCGACGCCGGTCTCGTCGCAGGAGGTCTCGATACCGAGGACGAGCGGTTCGTCAGCCATGGCGGTCTTCCTTCAGGTCCTTCGGGTCAGTACTGGGGTGGTCGAGGCGCATCACCAGCGCGTCGATGCCGGCCGGCTGGTAGTAGTTGCGCCGGATGCCGACGGGTTCGAAGCCGAAGCGCTCGTAGAGCCGCTGGGCGCGCGGGTTGTCCACCCGCACCTCCAGCAGCAGTTCCGCGCAGTCGCGCCGGGCGGCCTCCCGGATCAGGTCGGTGAGCAGCAGCGCGCCGAGGCCGGTGCCCTGGTGCCGCGTGTCGACGGCGATGGTCTGCACATCGCCCTCGCCGGCCACCGCCATCAGCCCGGCGTAGCCGACGATCGCGCCGTCCGGGGTGGTGGCCACGGTGTAGTGGCGGGTGCCGCCGCGATGGGCCTCGGCCAGCTCGGACCAGTACATCCCGGTCGACCAGGCGTCCTCGGGGAAGAGCGCCAGCTCCAGCTCCATCACCGGCGCGATGTCCCACCAGCGCATCGGGCGCAGCGTGGTGCCGTGGCCCGGTCCGTCGGGGCCGTGCGCGCCGTTCGGGCCGTGCGCGCCGTTCGGGCCGGTCACGCCGGGAGCACCGCCTTGTAGCCGGCGGGCACCTGGGCGTCCGGGCGGCGCAGGTACAGCGGCACGTTGGGCAGCAGCTCGCGCCCGGCGGCCAGCTCGGCGGCGGCGAAGTCGGCCAGCGCGCCGGCCGAGACGTGCTCGGGCCCGTGCGCGCCGGGGAAGGCCTCCGGGTACAGCAGCGCACCGGCGCCGACGGCCCGCGGCCGCGGCGTCAGCTCGGCCGGGCGGTCCACGGCGGGGCCCTCGGCGCGACGGCCGTCCGCGTCGTACGAGGCCCAGTAGACCTCCTTGCGGCGCGCGTCGGTGGCCACCGTGAACGGCTGCCCGGCGAGGCCCTCGGCGCGCGCCCGGTGGGCGATCGCGTCCAGGGTGCAGACGCCGTGCACCGGGACGCCCAGGGCGTGGCCGAGCGCGGCGGCGGTCACCAGGCCGACCCGCAGGCCCGTGTAGGGGCCGGGGCCGACGCCCACCGCGATGCCGGTCAGCCGGTGCTTGTCGACACCGGCCTCCCGCAGCACCCGGTCGATGGCGGGGAGGAGCAGTTCACCGTGGCGCCTGGCGTCGACCTGGTCGGTCTCGGCGAGGACGGCCGTGCCGTCGTGGACGGCGGCGGTGACGGCGGGGGTAGCGGTGTCGAACGCGAGCAGCAGCACGGGTCAAGGTTAGACCGGTCGGAGCCGTGGACCGCCTCCGGTCCTGGTCCGCCCGATCGACAAGGTGTCCTGGTTCGGAACACACGTCCTACGGGGTGCGGGCGGGAACGAGCGGACCTGGCACGATGGGGCCGACGGGTTTTGGGACGGCGGTGGGAGCGACACGTGGCGAAGATGGGTCCTGGAGTGGTGGTCACGGGGCTGACCCTGGGGGCCCTGGCGGTGGTGAGCCTGCTGGCCTTCCAGGCCAACGGCGCACAGGACCGCGCAGGCGCCACCGGGCCGACCGCGAGCACCACCGCCTCGTCCGGCGGACCGTCCGCGTCGGCCACCCCGACCGCCTCGGCCACCCCGACCGTCCCCGCGCTCCCGACCACCTCGGGGGCCGGTCTGCGGGTCGTCTACTCGGCCGGCAGCCACTACGTCTGGCTGGTCGACCCCAAGAAGAACCCGCAGGTGGTGGCCTCCTTCGCGGTCACCCCGGGATCGGTGGAGCCGACCCCCGGCAGCTACCCGGTGTACAGCCGGGCCGCCACCAGCACGGGCACGGACGGACGGCAGATCGAGCACGTGGTGCGCTTCGCCCAGCAGAACGGCGTGGTGTTCGGCTTCAGCGCGGCCGTGGACGGCGCCACCCCCGCCGCCGACCCGAAGACCAAGACCGGCGGGATCCGCAGCGGTCGGGCGGAGGGGCAGCTGCTCTGGGACTTCGCGCCGAGCGGCACCAAGGTCGTCGTGATCGCCTGAGGACGCGCGACCCGCAGGCCGGGGCGGGGGGCGGGCCCGAGGCGGTATCCGGCTCGGGTGCGGCCCCCGGTTCGGGGCGGGTGCCGAGTGTCAGGCCGCGCGGGGCGTGTCGGCCACCGGTTCGGCCCGTGCCGCGCTCTCCCGGCGCTCCGGCGGAGTGGAGACCGCCTCCGCGGCCGCACACGCGGCCAGCAGGGCCCGCATCGGCGCGCCCTGGACGCTGCGGGCGGGCTCTCCGGCCCCGGTACCGCGCGGCGCGCGCTCCGGGGCGGGGGTGGTGCTCGACATGGCGCCTCCCTAGTTAGGCAGACCTAACCGCGACACCCATCCCATCACGCCCGGCACCCCGCCCGCAACACTTTGCCGACAGCCTGTCGGCAACCGTCGGTATCGGCCCGTGCCCGCGGGTATTCACTTGTGTCGGCCGACGTCCGTCCGGGCCCGCCAGCGCTCGTCGGCTCAGGCCAGCGCGGCCAGCTCCACCCCGGTCCAGCGCGACCCGATCCCGTTCAGCAGCACCCGGCGCGGGTCCAGATCGTCGTCGTCCGCCTCGGCGCCGATGGCGCGCTCGATCCGGACCTCCAGCCGGCTCTCGGCGAGCCGTTCGACCTTGCCCTCGCCCCACTCGACCACGACCACCGACTCCGGCAGCGAGACGTCCAGGTCGAGGTCCTCCATCTCGTCCAGGTCCCCGCCCAGCCGGTACGCGTCCACGTGCACCAGCGCCGGGCCGCCGACCAGCGACGGGTGCACCCGGGCGATCACGAAGGTCGGCGAGGTGACCGCCCCGCGCACCCGGAGGCCCTCCCCCAGGCCCCGGGTGAGCGTGGTCTTCCCGGCCCCCAGCTCCCCCGAGAGCAGCACCAGGTCCCCCGGCCGCAGCAGCGCGGCCAGCTCCCGGCCGAGTCGGCCCATCCGCTCGGGAGTGGCGACGGTGAGAGTGGCGTGCGAGCCCATGCGCGATTCAAGCCCTTCGATCCGTACTGCGGCGCACCGACCGCCGGGCGCCTCCGCTACGGTGCCACATCCCCGGCCGGGCGTGCGCCGGTGGCCCTGGGCCGCTACGGCGTCTCGCCCACCGAGGAGGGCAGCGGCGCCGCGCCGCGGTAGTCGACCGCCTGTTTGAGCAGCGCGACCAGCCGCTGGTCGACGAGGTCCGGGCGCTCCAGCATCACCAGGTGCCCGGCGTCCTCCACCAGGAGCAGCTCGGCACCGGGCAGCTGCTCGGCCATCGCCTCGCTGTGCGCGGGCGGGGTCAGCAGGTCCTTGGTGCCGGCGAGCACCAGGGTGGGGATGCCCCGCAGGGCCGCCAGCGCGGCGGTCTTCTCGTGCGCGCCGAACACCGGGTAGAACTCGGCCACCACGTCGATCGGCGTGGCGTCGAGCAACTGTTCGGCGAACCGCACCACGCCCGGGTCGACGTCCTTCCCCCCGAAGGAGAACTTCCGGTAGAAGACGGCGCTGACGTCCGCGCCGAGCCGCCGGGTCGCCTCCACCAGCTCGACCTGGCGGCCGAGCAGCTTCATCACGCCGGGTGCGACCTTCTTGAACAGCTTGGCGCCGACCGCCGGCAGACCGAGCGTCACGGCCTCCCAGTCCCCCGCCAGCGTGCCGATCAGCGCGACCCCGGCGACCCGGTCCCGGAACAGCTCCGGCTCCTGGTCGGCGAGCGCCATCACCGTCATCCCACCCATCGAGTGGCCGACCAGGACCAGCGGGCCGGTCGGCGCGACGGCGTCGATCACCGCCTTGAGGTCCCCGCCCAGCTGGTCGATGCTCGCGAGTTCACCGGCCAGGAACGAGCGGGAGCGCTCGGACCGGCCGTGGCTGCGCTGGTCCCAGAAGACCAGGCGCATGCCCTCGCGCAGCGCGGCCCGCTGGAAGTGCCAGCTGTCCTGGTTGAGGCAGTAGCCGTGGCAGAACACCACGGTCAGCGGTTCGCGCCGCCCGACGGCGGCGGGGCCGAGGCCCGAGCGCCGGCCGGCCCGCACCAGCGCGCCGGAGCCGCCCAGCAGACCGGGCAGCCCGCTCCGGTCGACCGGTCCGTCGCCGGTGCCGGTAGCGGTAGCGGTGCCGGGGCCAGAGCCGGTAGCGGTGCCGGGGCCGTCCGTCCGGCGGCGGACGAACCAGCCGCGGCGGGCGGCGGCACTGGTACCGGGGGCTGGGCCTGGGCGTGGGGCTGCGACGACCTCGTCGTCCGGGTGTTCTTCCGGGTGCTCTTCCGCGTCCTCCTCGGGCCGGACGCTGACGGGCTCGGGCCAGCCGGTGCCGTCCAGCTCGACGTACAGCTCGGTGCCGTCGGCGGCGGTCACCGTGCACGGGCGCCCGCGGAGCGAGCCGTACGGGGCGTTGGCGTCCAGCTCCGCGCGGGCCCGGCGGCGGGTGGCCCGGCCGACGGTCAGCCGCTCGATCGCCACACCGGCGGCCGCGCCGGCCGCGACCACGCCGACCGAGATCCCGATCAGACCGGCCCGGCTCACCCCGGAGGCCGCACCGGCCGCCTTGGCCACCGCCGCGACCGGACCGGAGCCGGCCTCCTCGCTCATACGCTCGCGCCCTCGGTCGCCGCGCCCGCCGTCGGCACGCCCTCCGCGGCAGGGGCGTCGGCCGTCGGGGCCTCGGCGGTCGCGCCCAGGTAGCGGCGCGGCACCCGGGCGCCGATCCGGGTCACGATCTCGTAGGAGATGGTGCCGCAGGCCCGGCCCCAGTCCTCGGCGGTGGGCTCGCCCTGCTCGCCGTTGCCGAACAGCAGCACCTCGTCGCCGACCGCGGGGGTGTCGCCGCCGAGGTCGACGACGAACTGGTCCATCGCCACCCGACCGGCCACCGTGCGCCACTTGCCCGCGATCTGCACCGGGCCGGTGCCGCTGGCGTGCCGGGGGATGCCGTCGCTGTAGCCCACCGGCACCAGACCCAGGGTGGTCGGGCCGGGCGTGGTGTAGTGGTGGCCGTAACTGACGCCGTGCCCGCCGGGCACGTGCTTGACCAGGGCCAGCCGGGCGGTCAGCGCCATCACCGGGCGCAGCCCGAAGTCGGCCGGCGAGCCGACCTCCGGGACGGGCGAGAGCCCGTACATCGCCAGGCCGGTACGGACCAGGTCGTAGTGCGACTGCGGGAGCAGCAGGGTGGCCGGGGAGTTGGCGAGGTGCCGCACCGCGGGGCGCAGCCCGGCCGCCTCCGCGTAGGCGAGCGCCTCGCGGAACGCGTCCAGCTGGGCCTGGATGGACGGGTGGCCGGGCTCGTCCGCCGCCGCGAAGTGCGACCAGACGCCGACCACCGTGAGCAGCCCCTCGGCCTCGGCGCGGCGCGCCGCGCCGACCAGCTCCGGCCAGTCGTGCGGCTGGCAGCCGTTGCGGCCGAGGCCGGTGTCGGCCTTCAGATGCACCCGGGCCGGGACACCGGTCGCGCGGACGGCGGCGAGCAGCTCGTCCAGCGCCCACTGGGCGCTGACGGAGACGTCGATGTCGGCGAGCAGCGCCTCGCGCCAGGGGCCGTCCGGCGTCCAGAGCCAGCAGAGGATGCGGGCCTGGTCGGGGCGGATCCCGGCGGCGCGCAGAGCCAGCGCCTCCTGCGGGAGGGCGGTGCCGAGCCAGCCGATGCCTGCGGCGACCGCCTCGCGGGCACAGCGGACCGCGCCGTGGCCGTAGGCGTCCGCCTTGACCGTGGCCATCACCGTGGCGGCGCCGACGCGCTCGCGCAACGCGGCGAGGTTGCCGCGCAGGGCGGCCAGATCGATGGTCGCCTCAGCCCGTACGCCGTCGGTGAGAGTGGCCGTGCCGGTCGTGTTCGCAGTTGTCATCAGGGTCAGTCTCCCAGACGTCTCATGGTCCTCGCCGAACGGCCCGTCGGCGCGGCGGCCCGGCCCCCACCCGCCGACCCGCCCCTACACCCCGCCACCTCGTCCCCGACGCCCCCGAAGCACCACCGGTTCCCGCCGGGGCCGGAGCACCGCGGCACCTGCGGCACCCGGGGAGCGGGCGCCGCCGGGGCGGCCGGGGCGGCCGGGGCTGGGCCAGGCGTGGGAGCAGGAAGTCGGCCCGGTCGACTTCCTGCTCCTGCTCTTTCTCCGCCCGGCCCCTCCGGGCTCCGCCGTGCTCCGACCGGACCCGCCGCCGGGGGCAGGAATAGGTAGACCGGTCTACCTTTCAGTCCTCGTCCCTCAATTCACCGCACAGGAAGTCGGCCCGGCCGACTTCCCACTCCCCCGGCGGTCGCCGCCCGCCCCGCGCTCGCTACCGAGCGCATCACCACGGGCAAATATGTAGACCGGTCTACCTTCCGAGGCCGGCCCCGCCCCCCGCACCAACACGCCGGAGTGGGAAGTCGACCTGTCCGACTTCCCACTCCGGCCTCCGCTCTTCAGAGGCTCACAGGCATCGGCCGCCCAATATGTAGACCGGTCTACATATTCAGTCACTCTCCGCCCCACCTGCACGAGAAGTCGGCCCGGCCGACTTCCCACTCCGCTCCGGGCGAGGCGAGCGCGCGCAACCCACCCACTATGTAGACCGGTCGACCTATTCCCCGCCAGCCCCCGCGGACCCAGCGCCCCGCACATCGCGCCAGACCGCCGACAGGGCGCCCGCCACCTGCAACGCGGTGACTGGCGCACCCGGCACGCCCAGCGCCCCCTCGTCGCTCGCCGCGCCCACACCTGCGCCAACACCCCCCGCCAACCCTGCTGCGCGGCGGCCGGCCAGGCCGTGGAGGTACGCCGCCACCGATGCCGCGTCCAGCGTGGACAGGCCGGCCGCCAGCAGGGAGCCGGCCAGGCCGGCGAGGACATCGCCGCTCCCGGCCGTCGCCAGCCACGGCGTGCCGGTCGGGTTGACCCGCACCGCGCCTCCCGGGTCCGCGATCACCGTGGTGGAGCCCTTCAGCAGCACCGTCGCCCGGTACGCGGCGGCGAGTCGGCGCGCGGTGGTCAGCCGGGCGGCGGCCAGGTCGTCGGCGGGCGGCGGTGCGGTGCCCGCAGCCCCCGCCCCCGCCAGCAGCCGGGCCGCCTCACCGGTGTGCGGGGTGAGCAGCGTGGGCGCCGTCCGCCCGGTCAGGGCCTGCGGGCCGAGTCGGCCCAGTTCGGTGAGCCCGTCCGCGTCCACCAGCACGGGCACGTCGCTCGCCAGCGCCTCACCGAGCGCCTGCCGGGCTCCGTCCCCGCCGCCCGGGCCGACCACCCAGGCCTGCACCCGCCCGGCCCCGGCCGGTCCGCCCTCGGTGACCAGCACCTCGGGGAACCGTCGCACCACCTCCTCGGCCGCCGTGCCGACGTACCGCACCGCCCCCGCGCCACCGCGCAGCGCCCCGGCGACCGCCAGCAGTGCGGCCCCCGGATACGTCGCCGAGCCGGCCGCCACCCCGACGACGCCGCGCCGGTACTTGTCGCTCTCCGCTCCCGGGACCGGCAGCAGCGCCGCCACCTCGGCGTGCTGCAGGGCCTCCACGTCGGCCGTCGGCAGCTCCAACCCGATCTCCACCAGCTGCACCGCACCGGCGTAGGAGGCTCCTGGATCGATCAACAGCCCGGGCTTGTGGGTGCCGAAGCAGACCGTGACGTCCGCCCGCAGCGCCACTCCCGCCACCTCACCGGTGTCGGCGTCCACACCGCTGGGCACGTCCACCGCGACCACCACACCCCGACGCGCCGCCCGTGCGTACGGCTCCGCCTCCGGGCGCAGCCCGCCCCGGCCGCCGATGCCGACGATGCCGTCCAGCACCAGGTCCGCGCGCGAGAAGTCGGCCAGGCCGACTTCCTGCTCCAGTACGACCAGCCCGCGCGCGGCCCGCAGCGCGGCCAGCCCGTCCACGTGCGCGCGCTCGGGCGCGAGCAGTACCGCCGTCACCCGCGCGCCCCGCCGGGCCAGTGCCGCGCCGGCGTACAGCGCGTCACCCCCGTTGTCCCCGCCGCCCGCGAGCACCACCACCCGGCTCCCGTACACCCGGCCGCGACGGCGCGTCAGCAGCCGGGCGCAGGTGGCGGCGAGACCGGCGGCGGCCCGTTGCATCAGGGTGCCCTCGGGCAGCCGGGCCATCAGTTCGGCCTCAACGGCCCGGACCTGTTCGACACGGTGAGCACGGCGCATGCGCAAGCCCCTAACCCTAGGCTGACCCTCGGCAACGACTACCGCCGACGCTACGCCCGCGTCGTGGCCGAGCGACACCTGCCACGAGCCGACGCCGCCTTCGGCTGCCGCGCAGCCCCTCCCACCACGGCGCTCCCCCGCTTCGCGAACACCTACCGTGTCGCCCACGACGCCCGGCGGAAGCAAGGAGAGGCAGTAAGGAGAAGGGCCGGGGTCGCCACGCCGGCGGTCGAACGCCCCGCCGGGCCCGGGGAAGTCCTCCGGGCGTTCCTGGGGCCGGGAACACCGCCGGCTCAAGGCCGTGCCGATCGGGGGCGACATCGTCCTGACGCCACGCCGGACGGAGCACACGAGGCCGCGTCCGCACCGCTCGACCGGCAGTTCATCCGAAAGGCCGCGATCGAGTTCGACCTTCCGGGCCACCAGGGCCCGACCGCGCGGGGCCCCATCGCGCGGGGCCCGACCGCGCCGACCGGACGGTTCACCCCCGGCGGCACCATCAGTCCGGTCGGGGCACTTCCCGAGCCCGAGCGCCGGCTCCCGGCCGGAGGCGTCCGGCGCCCGGCGTCCTCGTGGTCTTCGAGGTGACGTCGCCCGACCCGGTCAAGGACCGGTCGACCACGGCAGCCACCGCGACCGCGACGAGGTCCCGTTCAGCGAAGCTGATCGACCCGCCCCGTTCCCCCCGCCGCTCGACACGGTGCCCCTGCGGTAGGACGCAACCACCGCAGGGGCACCACCCGAGTCAGAACGGCGATCGGCTACTCGACGGTGACCGACTTCGCCAGGTTGCGCGGCTGGTCGACCTCGTGGCCCTTGGCCGTGGCCAGCTCGCAGGCGAAGACCTGCAGCGGCACGGTGGAGACCAGCGGCTGCAGCAGGGTCGGCGTCACGGGGATGCGGATCAGGTGGTCCGCGTACGGGACGACCGCCTCGTCGCCCTCCTCCGCGATGACGATGGTGCGCGCACCGCGGGCCCGGATCTCCTGGATGTTGGAGACGATCTTGTCGTGCAGGATCGACCGCCCGCGCGGCGACGGCACGACCACCACGACCGGCAGCCCCTCCTCGATCAGCGCGATCGGCCCGTGCTTCAGCTCGCCCGCCGCGAAGCCCTCGGCGTGCATGTACGCCAGCTCCTTGAGCTTGAGCGCGCCCTCCAGGGCCACCGGGAAGCCGACGTGCCGGCCGAGGAACAGCACGGACTTGGCGTCGGCCAGCGAACGCGCCAGCTCGCGCACCGGCTCCATGGTCTGGAGCACCTGCTCGACCTGCTTGGGCGCGTCGCCGAGCTCCTTGATGACCGCGGAGATCTCGTCGCCCCACTTGGTGCCGCGCACCTGGCCCAGGTAGAGCGCGACCAGGTAGCAGGCGACCAGCTGGGTCAGGAACGCCTTGGTGGAGGCGACCGCCACCTCCGGGCCGGCGTGCGTGTAGAGCACCGCGTCCGACTCGCGCGGGATGGTCGAGCCGTTGGTGTTGCAGATCGCCAGCACCTTGGCGCCCTGCTCGCGCGCGTGCCGCAGCGCCATCAGGGTGTCCATGGTCTCGCCGGACTGCGAGATCGCGATGACCAGCGTGCCCGGGCCCATGATCGGGTCGCGGTAGCGGAACTCCGAGGCCACCTCGACCTCGCAGGGGATGCGGGTCCAGTGCTCGATCGCGTACTTGGCGATCATGCCGGCGTGGAAGGCCGTGCCACAGGCGACGATGACGACCTTGTCCACCGAGCGCAGGTCGGCGTCGGAGATCCGCAGCTCGTCGAGGGTGAGCCGACCGTCGGTGCCGATCCGGCCGAGGAGGGTGTCGGCGACGGCCTTCGGCTGCTCGGCGATCTCCTTGAGCATGAAGTAGTCGTAGCCGCCCTTCTCGGCGGCCGAGGCGTCCCAGTCGACGTGGTACTCGCGCACCTCGGCCGGGTTGCCGTCGAAGTCGGTCACCGTGACGCCGTCCCGGCGCAGCTCGACGACCTGGTCCTGACCGAGCTCGATCGCCTCACGGGTGTGGGCGATGAACGCGGCCACGTCCGAGGCGAGGAAGTTCTCGCCCTCGCCGCGCCCGACCACCAGCGGCGAGTTGCGGCGCGCGCCGACCACGACGTCCGGCGCGTCGGCGTGCACGGCGACGAGGGTGAACGCGCCGTCCAGCCGGCGGCAGACGATCCGCATGGCCTCCGCGAGGTCGCCCTCGTACACCTCGGCCAGCAGGTGCGCGACGACCTCGGTGTCGGTCTCGGAGCGCAGCGTGCGGCCGCGCTCGGTCAGCTCCGCCCGCAGCTGGGCGAAGTTCTCGATGATGCCGTTGTGGACCACGGCCACCCGGACGGCGTCGTCCAGGTGGGGGTGGGCATTGGCGTCCGTCGGGCCGCCGTGGGTGGCCCATCGGGTGTGGCCGATGCCGGTGGTGCCGCCGGGAAGAGGGGTCTCGGCGAGCGACTTCTCCAGGTTGGCGAGCTTGCCCGCCCGCTTGTCGGTGGCGAGGCTCCACTGCCCGTCGGAGCCCTGCACCTGCACCGCGACACCGGCCGAGTCGTAGCCCCGGTACTCCAGTCGCTGCAGGCCTGCGATTACTACATCAAGGGCGGGCTGAGAGCCCACGTATCCAACGATTCCGCACATGCGTGCCAGCATAAGGGCGCCCGGGACGCCCCATTCGCACCCTTCCCCCACCGTGCGTGACCGACACCACAGCCACCGTGAACGCCGCTACGGCCCACAATGGAGCATGTGCTGACCGAACTCTGTACGCGGGGCGCCGCCACGCCCGGCCCGTCGCCGTCCCCCTACGTGGACCTCAGCCGGGCCGAGTGGAGCGCGCTGCGCGAGCGTACGCCGCTGCCGCTGACCGCCGAGGAGGTGGAACGGCTGCGCGGTCTCGGCACCGCCCTCGACCTGGACGAGGTCCGTGACGTCTACCTGCCGCTGTCCCGCCTGCTGAACCTCTACATCCACGCCACCCACGACCTGCGGGGCGCGCTGGGCACCTTCCTGGACACGCCGGACACCGAACGCACCCGCACGCCGTTCATCATCGGCGTGGCCGGCTCCGTCGCGGTCGGCAAGTCCACCACCGCCCGTCTGCTCCAGGCGCTGCTGGCCCGCTGGCCCGAGCACCCCCGGGTCGAGCTGGTCACCACCGACGGGTTCCTGCTGCCCAACGCCGAGCTGCGCAGGCGCGGTCTGATGGCCCGCAAGGGCTTCCCGGAGTCCTACGACCGCCGTGCGCTGATGCGCTTCGTGGCGGACGTGAAGGCCGGCAAGGAGCTGGTCACCGCGCCGGTGTACTCGCACCTGGTGTACGACATCGTGCCCGACGAGCGGCTGACCGTGGAGCGTCCGGACATCCTCATCGTCGAGGGCCTGAACGTGCTCCAGCCGGCCCTGCCCGGAACGGACGGCCGGACCAGGCTCGCGGTCACCGACTACTTCGACTTCTCCATCTACGTCGACGCCCGCACCGACGACATCGAGAACTGGTACCTGGACCGCTTCCGCAAGCTGCGGCAGACCGCCTTCCAGGACCCGAACTCCTACTTCCGCCGCTTCACCGAGGTGCCGGAGGAGGAGGCGATGGAGTACGGCCGCCAGGTCTGGCGCACCATCAACAAGCCGAACCTGCTGGAGAACGTGCTGCCCACCCGCGGCCGCGCGACCCTCGTCCTGCAGAAGGGCCAGGACCACAAGGTCCGCCGCGCGCTGCTGCGCAAGCTCTGACCTGGGCCGCCCCGACAGAACGCCGCAGGGCCCCCGCCGTTCGTCACGGCGGGGGCCCTGCTCACACGCTGAGCGGGCGTCAGCCCAGGTACGTGCGGACGGCCTCGGCCAGCCGCTCGGCGACGGCCTTGGCCTGCACCTGGTCGGCGGCCTCGACCATCACCCGGACCAGCGGCTCGGTGCCCGAGGGGCGCAGCAGCACCCGGCCGGTGGAGCCCAGCTCGGCCTCGGCCTCGGCGACCGCCGCGGACAGCTCGACGCAGGAGTTCACCCGGCCCTTGTCCACGCCCTTGACGTTGATCAGCAGCTGCGGAAGCCGGGTCATCACGGCGGCCAGGTCGGCCAGCGGCTGCTTGGTGGCGGCCAGCCGGGCGCCCAGCATCAGACCGGTCAGGGTGCCGTCACCGGTGGTGGCGTGGTCCAGCAGGATGACGTGGCCGGACTGCTCGCCGCCGAGCGCGAAGCCGTGCTCCTTCATCGCCTCCAGCACGTAGCGGTCGCCGACCGCGGTCTGCACCAGCTCCACGCCCTCGCGCTCCATCGCCAGCTTGAAGCCCAGGTTGGACATCACGGTGGCGACGGCGGTGTTGCCGCGCAGGGTGCCGGCCTCCTTCATGGCGACGGCCAGGATCGCGATGATCTGGTCGCCGTCGACCTCGTTGCCCTCCGCGTCGGCGGCCAGGCAGCGGTCGGCGTCGCCGTCGAGCGCGATGCCGAGGTCGGCCCGGTACTCCTTCATCGCGGCCTGCAGCCGGTCCAGGTGGGTGGAGCCGACGCCGTCGTTGATGTTGAGACCGGTGGGCTCCGCCCCCAGGGTGTGGACGACCTCGGCGCCGGCCCGGGCGAACGCCTCGGGGGCGACGTAGGCGGCCGCGCCGTGCGCGCCGTCGATGACGACCCGGATGCCGTCCAGGCGGTTGGGCAGCACGCCGATCAGGTGGGCGACGTACTTGTCGAAGCCCTCGGTGTACTCGCGGACCCGGCCGACGGCCTCGCCGGTCGGGCGCTTCCACTCCTCGCCGCCGACGGCGTGGGCGCGGTAGTGCGCCTCGATGGCGTCCTCGATCCGGTCGTCCAGCTTGTGGCCGCCCCGGGCGAGGAACTTGATGCCGTTGTCCGGCATCGCGTTGTGGCTGGCGGAGAGCATCACGCCGAAGTCGGCGCCGAGGGCGCCGGTGAGGTAGGCCACCGCCGGGGTCGGCAGCACGCCGACCCGCAGTACGTCGACGCCCGCGCTCGCCAGGCCGGCGATGACCGCGGCCTCCAGGAACTCGCCCGAGGCGCGCGGGTCGCGGCCGACCACCGCGACCGGCCGGTGGCCGTCGAAGGCCCCCGCCTCACCGAGGACGTGCGCCGACGCGACGGACAGCCCGAGCGCCAGCTCCGCCGTCAGCCCCACGTTGGCCACACCGCGTACGCCGTCCGTACCGAAGAGTCGTCCCACTGTCCCGTCCTCCATCACCGCTGCTGGCAGGTAAACCCGGCAGTCCATTCGATCGAATCCCCGGCCTTCGCACCATGCGCGGGGAGCACGACGCCCCGGAGTACACGGGGTACTCCGGGGCGTGAGAGCGCAACCGGGGGTGTGCACCACCAGGGCGGCACACACCCCCTCGGGCGCGACTAGCGCTTGCTGTACTGCGGGGCCTTACGGGCCTTCTTGAGACCGGCCTTCTTGCGCTCGACGGCACGCGCGTCACGCATCAGGAAGCCGGCCTTCTTGAGGGCGGCGCGGTTGTTGTCCACGTCGGCCTCGTTCAGGGCGCGGGCCACGCCGAGGCGCAGCGCGTAGGCCTGACCGGAGGTGCCGCCACCCGAGATGCGGGCGACGACGTCGTAACGACCGTCCAGCTCCAGCAGCTTGAAGGGCTCGTTCACGGTCTGCTGGTGCACCTTGTTGGGGAAGTAGTTCTCCAGGGTGCGACCGTTGATCTTCCAGACGCCGGTGCCCGGGACGATGCGCACGCGGGCGATCGCCTCCTTGCGGCGGCCAAGGCCGGCGCCGGGGACGGCCTCGCCGAAGCGGCCGGCCAGCGACTCGGAGGTGTAGCTCTCCTCGGAGGTGAACTCGCCCTCGACGACGGTCTCGTCGAAGTCGACCTCAAGGGTTTCAGTGGTCTCGGCCACGGTGTTCCTCAGCTCTTTTCAGTGTTGGGGGGCTAGGTGGCCGGAGTTACTGCGCGACCTGGGTGATCTCGAACGGCACCGGCTGCTGCGCAGCGTGGGGGTGCTGGTCGCCCGAGTAGACCTTCAGCTTCGAGAGCATCTGGCGACCCAGGGTGTTCTTGGGGATCATGCCCTTGATGGCCTTCTCGACGGCCTTCTCCGGGTTGTTCGCCAGGAGGTCGTCGTAGCGGACCGAGCGGAGACCGCCCGGGAAGCCGCTGTGGCGGTACGCCAGCTTCTGGGTCTTCTTGTTACCCGACAGGTGCACCTTGTCCGCGTTGATGATGATGACGAAGTCACCGGTGTCAACGTGCGGCGCGTAGATCGCCTTGTGCTTACCCCGGAGGATGTTGGCGGCCTGGGAGGCCAGGCGGCCGAGCACGACGTCGGTCGCGTCGATGACGTGCCACTGACGCTGGACGTCGCCGGGCTTGGGGCTGTACGTACGCACGGTCGTAGCCTCTGCTTTTCAGTGAGTGAGTCCTGACAGGAGCACCCGGTCGAGGGCATCAGCCTGGCCGCCTTGGACGCAATTCAAGGGGAGCCGCTGGGTCGTCGACCTGATATCTCCGGCGTACCGACCTCTCACGTGAGATAGAGCGAGCCAATACGCACAACAAGCCCCCAGGCTACCGGGCGCGCCGGGGTCGGTCAAAATCCCCCCTCGGCGTCCGGGCCGGAAAGCGGCCCGGACGGCCCCGATCGGTGCTCCCGCACCGCCCGGGCGGGGCTCCGGTCAGCGCTCGCGCTCGACCCGGGTGACGTCCCAGACCGGGTCCGCGGACTCGTACACACGGCCGTCCGCGCCGAAGACCAGGAAGCGGTCGAAGGTCTTGGCGAACCACCGGTCGTGCGTGACGCACAACACGGTGCCGTCGAAGGCCTCCAGGCCGGCCTGCAGCGCCTCGGCGCTCTCCAGGTCCAGGTTGTCGGTCGGCTCGTCCAGCAACAGCGCCGTCACGCCGTCCAGTTCGAGCTTGAGGATCATCAGCCGGGCCTGCTGGCCGCCGGACAGCGACTCGAACTTCTGCTCCTCCTGGCGGTCCAGCTCGTAGCGCCGCAGCGCCCCCATCGCGGCGCCGCGGCTGAGCGCGTGCTCCTCCTCGACGATCGAGCGCACCGTGCGGCCGAAGAGTTCCGGGTGGGCGTGGGTCTGCCGGAAGTGGCCCGGCACGACACGGGCGCCGAGCTTCCACTGACCCGTGTGGGCGACCGTCCCGTCGCCGGCGAGCAGCCGCAGGAAGTGCGACTTGCCCGAGCCGTTGGAGCCCAGCACGCCGATCCGCTCACCGTAGAAGACCTCCAGGTCGAACGGCTTCATCAGGCCGGTGAGCTCCAGCTGCTCCATGGTGAAGGCCCGGACGCCCGTCCGGCCGCCCTTGAGCCGCATGGTGATGTTCTGCTCGCGGGGCGGCTCCTCCGGGCGGCCCGCCTCCTCGAACTTCTTCAGCCTGGTCTGCGCCGCGGCGTAGCGGGTGGCCAGCGCGTGGCTGACCGAGGCGGCCTGGCGCAGGGTGACCACCAGCTTCTTGAGCTTGGCGTGCTCCTCGTCCCAGCGCCGACCGAGTTCCTCGAAGCGGGCGAAGCGGTCCTTGCGGGCCTCGTGGAAGGAGTCGAAGCCGCCGCCGTGCACCCAGACGCTGCTGCCGGCCGCGCCGGACTCGACGCTGATGATCTTCTCGGCGGTGCGGGAGAGCAGTTCGCGGTCGTGCGAGATGTAGAGCACGGTCTTGGAGGTGGCCTTGATCGCCTCCTCCAGCCAGCGCTTGCCGGGGACGTCCAGGTAGTTGTCCGGCTCGTCCAGCAGCAGCACCTCTTCGGGGCCGCGCAGCAGGGCCTCCAGGACGAGGCGCTTCTGCTCCCCGCCGGAGAGCGTGTTCAGCCCGCGCCACTGGGCCTTGTCGAAGGGCATCCCGAGGGCCGCCGTGGTGCAGACGTCCCAGTCGGTCTCGTAGTCGTAGCCGCCGACGTCGGCCCAGTCGGAGAGCGCCTGGGCGTAGGCCATCTGCGTCTTCTCGTCGTCCTGGGCGATCATCGCCAGCTCGGCGGCGTCGACCGCGCGGGCCGCGACGGCGATCCGCTCGGGGGCCACCGAGACCAGCAGGTCGCGGACGGAGGCGTCGGCGGCCAGCGGGGCCGGGCCCTGCCGGTCCTCGTCGTCCTGCTTCGCCTCGCGCCCGGTGGTGCCGACGAACTGGCGCATGACGCCGAGGCCGCCGCTGATCGTGACCGAGCCGCCGTGCGGCTGGAGGTCGCCCGCGATCATGCGCAGCAGGGTGGTCTTGCCGGCGCCGTTGGCGCCCACCAGGGCGACCGCGGAGCCCTCGCCGACCCGGAAGGACGCGTCGTCGAACAGCACCCGCCCGTCCGGCAGGTAGTACTCAAGGTGCGAAATCTCGACGTGTCCCATGCGGACGATTCTCCCAAGCCGCGGCCCAGGACCAAAACGGATTAGCCGACCACCGGCTGTCCCGGCAGCGTCCTGATCCGGCGGGCCAGCCGGCTGCGCTCGGCGAGCTGGTCGTCGGCCGGGTAGCCGACCTCCTCCAGCGTCAGCCCGTACGGCCGGATCACGTTGACCGCGGAGTTGCGCACCCCGCCGGCCAGCACCTCGCCGGGGAACTCCACCGGCCGGTGCCCGTCGCCGACCAGCAGCATCGCCCCGACCAGGGCCCGCACCATGTTGTGGCAGAAGGCGTCGGCGCGGACGGTGGCGACCGCCAGCGAGCCCTCCTGCGAGGCGTAGGAGTCGACCGGGACGCGGTCCCAGCGCAGTTCCAGCAGCGTGCGGATGGTCGTCGCGCCCTCGCGCTTCTTGCAGTACGCGGCGAAGTCGTGCTCCCCCAGCAGCAGCGCCGCGGCCGCGTTCATCCGCTCGACGTCCAGCGGCCGGTCGTGCCAGAGCACATGGCCGCGCAGCAGCGGGTCCACCCCGCCGGGGTGGTCGGCGACGCGGTAGGCGTAGCGGCGCCAGATCGCCGAGAAACGGGCGTCGAAGCCGGCCGGCGCCTCGCCGATCCGGTAGATCCGGACGTCCCCGGGCAGCCGCCCGGCCAGCCTGCGCAGCAGCTTCTCGCGGTGCGCGGCCCACAGCTCGGCCGGCAGGTCGACGTGCGCGACCTGGCCGCGCGCGTGCACGCCGGCGTCGGTCCGTCCGGCGACCGTCAGCGGGTACAGCTCGGTGCTGCGGGTGACGATCTGCAGCGCGCTCTCGATCTCCTCCTGCACCGTGCGGCGGCCACCGCGCTGGCGGGCCCAGCCGGAGAACTCCGCGCCCTGGTAGGCGAGGTCGAGCCGGACCCGGACGTACCCGTCGGCCGGGCCGTCCTTCACCGGCGGACGCTCGGCGCAATCGTCGATCACTGCTTCACTCCAGACAGAAGGAACGGGCCCGCTCCCCCACGGAATGGGAGAGCGGGCCCGCACTGCACCCAAAGGCGTCAGGCCTGCTCGGCCTCGGCCTCGTCGGCCTTGGTGTCCTCGACCTTGGTCTCCTCGACCTTGGCCTCGGCCTCCTTGACGGCGCGCTTGGTGGCACCCTCGGCCTCGCCGACGGCGGTCTGCGCGACGGTCAGCGCCTCGACCAGCTCGATCACGGCCATCGGGGCGTTGTCGCCACGACGGGGACCGATCTTGGTGATACGGGTGTAGCCACCCGGGCGGTTCTCGTAGCGCGGCGCGATCTCGGTGAAGAGGGTGTGCAGCACGGAGATGTCGGTGATCGTCTTGCGAACCAGACGACGGTTGTGGATGTCGCCCTTCTTCGCCTTGGTGATCAGCTTCTCCGCCAGCGGGCGCATCCGACGGGCCTTGGCCTCGGTCGTGGTGATGCGGCCGTACTGGAACAGCTCCCGGCACAGGCCGGCCAGCAGCAGCGGCTCGTGGTGGGGGCCGCCGCCGAGGCGGGCACCCTTGGTGGGACGCGGCATGGAATTACTCCTTGAATCTCCGACTGCGGCCGTACCAGGTACCGCAGCGGGCGTACGGGCACGGTGCCCGTACGGCTTTCATGATGACGGGGGCGGCTCCGGGGAACCGCCCCCACCAGCAAACTCTTAGTACTGCTCGGTCTCCGCGTAACCCGCGTCGTCCAGGTCGTCGGCGCCGAAGGCGTCGGCGGCGGCGGTCGGGTCGAACCCGGGCGGGCTGTCCTTGAGGGCCAGGCCCATGCCGGCCAGCTTCGCCTTGACCTCGTCGATCGACTTCGCACCGAAGTTGCGGATGTCGAGCAGGTCGGCCTCGGAGCGGGCGACGAGCTCACCCACGGTGTGGATGCCCTCGCGCTTGAGGCAGTTGTACGACCGAACGGTGAGCTCGAGCTCCTCGATCGGCAGCGCCAGGTCGGCGGCCAGGGCGGCGTCCGTGGGGGACGGGCCCATGTCGATGCCCTCGGCGTCGATGTTCAGCTCGCGGGCGAGACCGAACAGCTCCACCAGGGTCTTGCCGGCCGAGGCCATGGCGTCACGCGGGCGCATGGCGGGCTTGGTCTCGACGTCGACGATCAGCTTGTCGAAGTCGGTCCGCTGCTCGACACGGGTCGCCTCGACCTTGTAGGTGACCTTCAGCACGGGGCTGTAGATCGAGTCGACCGGGATGCGGCCGATCTCCTGGCCGGAAGCCTTGTTCTGCACGGCGGAGACGTAGCCGCGACCGCGCTCGACGGTCAGCTCCATCTCCAGCTTGCCCTTGCCGTTCAGCGTGGCGAGGACCAGCTCGGGGTTGTGCACCTCGACACCGGCCGGCGGCGCGATGTCGGCGGCGGTGACCACACCCGGGCCCTGCTTGCGCAGGTACATCACGACCGGCTCGTCGTGCTCCGAGGAGACGACCAGCTGCTTGATGTTGAGGATGAGGTCGGTGACGTCCTCCTTGACGCCCGGCACGGTGGTGAACTCGTGCAGGACGCCGTCGACCCGGATGCTGGTGACAGCGGCACCGGGGATCGAGGAGAGGAGCGTGCGGCGAAGGGAGTTGCCGAGGGTGTAGCCGAAGCCCGGCTCCAGCGGCTCGATCACGAACCGCGAGCGGAATTCGTCGACGACCTCTTCGGTCAGCGAGGGACGCTGAGCGATCAGCATGTTTTCAGATCCTCCAGTTGTCTTCGGCACCCACTATTTGATGCCGAACAGAACCAGCGTACGGGGTCCCGGACGAACCGGGACCCCGTACGCGGTATCAAGCGAACACCAGTGCCCGAAGGCGCTGCGTCAGACGCGGCGGCGCTTCGGCGGACGGCAGCCGTTGTGCGGGGTGGGGGTGACGTCCTGGATCGAGCCCACCTCCAGGCCGGTGGCCTGGAGCGAGCGGATCGCGGTCTCACGGCCGGAGCCCGGACCCTTGACGAAGACGTCGACCTTGCGCATGCCGTGCTCCTGCGCGCGACGGGCAGCGGCCTCGGCGGCCATCTGCGCGGCGAACGGGGTGGACTTGCGCGAGCCCTTGAAGCCGACGTGGCCGGCGGAGGCCCAGGAGATCACGTTGCCCGCGGGGTCGGTGATCGAAACGATGGTGTTGTTGAACGTGCTCTTGATGTGCGCGTGGCCGTGAGCGACGTTCTTCTTTTCCTTGCGGCGGATCTTCTTCGCGCCGGCAGCCTGACGACCCTTGGGGGGCATAAGTCTGTTCTCCTACTGAGGTGGTCGGTCCGCTGACCCGCGGGCCGGAGGGATGTCCGGTGACGGGACGGACTACTTCTTGCCCGGCTTCTTCTTGCCGGCGATCGCGCGACGCGGGCCCTTGCGGGTACGCGCGTTGGTGTGGGTGCGCTGACCGCGGACCGGCAGGCCGCGGCGGTGACGCAGACCCTCGTAGCAGCCGATCTCGACCTTGCGGCGGATGTCGGCGGCCACCTCACGGCGGAGGTCACCCTCGACCGTGTAGTTGGCGTCGATGTACTGACCCAGCTTGACGAGGTCTTCCTCGGAGATGTCGCGAACGCGGACATCCGGGCTGACACCGGTCTCGGCCAGGGTCTGCTGGGCGCGGGTACGACCGATGCCGTACACGTAGGTAAGGGCGATCTCGATCCGCTTCTCACGGGGGAGATCAACGCCGGCGAGGCGTGCCATTCAAGGCTCCTGTGTTTCTTCAGAGGTCTTGCGTGCTACCTACTCCGACACCTCACGGTGTGGGAGCCCCGGCCTCTGACCGGGGGTGGCAGTCCGCCCTGCGAAGGGCGGATCGGGTAGCCCGCTTATGACGTTTTCGCGTCGCGCGAAGTACTACGAGAAATGCTGAGGAGAACTGATCAGCCCTGGCGCTGCTTGTGGCGCAGGTTGTCGCAGATCACCATGACCCGGCCGTGACGGCGGATCACCTTGCACTTGTCGCAGATCTTCTTGACGCTCGGCTTGACCTTCATGCTTCAGGTTCTCCGGGTCTAGATCTGACGTTCTTACTTGTAGCGGTAGACGATCCGGCCACGCGTGAGGTCGTAGGGGCTGAGCTCCACCACGACCCGGTCGTCCGGCAGGATGCGGATGTAGTGCATGCGCATCTTGCCGCTGATGTGCGCGAGGACCTTGTGACCGTTCTGCAGCTCGACCTTGAACATCGCGTTCGGAAGAGACTCGATCACGGTGCCCTCGATCTCAATGGCGCCTTGCTTCTTAGCCATGAACTGCGAGATCCACCTTCCGGGACCGGCTACCGTATGCGGCACGCTCGTGCGAACCTGGGTCCACCCCGTCCCCCGAGAGGGAAGAGGGCGTGCTGGAGCACGCTACGAGTGAGCCGACGGTCCATCCTACGCCAGTGCGCCCGATGGGCCAAAACGAGGCCGCCGGACGCGGCCGGCGCCGCCCGTCCGGCCGTCACAGGCCGGGGCTGACCACCAGCGGCTCGACGTGGGCGGTGCAGGCGCTGCAGCGGCGCGCGGCCTGCGGTATCTCGGTCAGGCACTCGGGGCAGGGGCGCTTCGGGGACTTCGGCTTCTTCGGCAGATAGCGGGCGGTGGCCTTGGTCACCGGCAGCACGACGCAGAAGTACAGCACCGCGGCGGTCATCAGGAACGCGATCAGCACGTTGAGGAACTGCCCCCACGGGAAGATGACCCCGCCCAGGTTGGCCTTGTAGGAGCTGAAGTCCCCGGCGGCACCGACCACCACGCCGACCAGCGGGGTGAGGAAGGCCGACACGAAGCCGGTCACCACGCCGGTGAAGGCCGCACCGATGACGACACCGACGGCCATGTCGACCACGTTGCCGCGCATCATGAAGTCGCGGAATCCCTTGAGCACTGCACTCTCCTGCTTGATCGAAGCCGCTGAAGCCGCTGAAGCCACTGCCAGCCGATAAAAATAGGACAAAAGCCCTGGAGGTCCAAACCCCCAGGGCTCTGATCCGTTGTCGGACGCGGTAGTTGACCGCCTCCGCGACTACCCGAGGGGGTCCGGAGCTGCGGTGATGCCCAGCTTCGCGAGTTCGGCGCGGCCGCCGTCGAAGGCCGTCAGGACCAGCGGGCCCTGCTCGGTGACGGCCACCGAGTGCTCCCAGTGCGAGGCCCAGGTGCCGTCGGTGGTCACGACGGTCCAGTCGTCCTCCAGCACGGTGGTGTGCGGAGTGCCCAGCGAGACCATCGGCTCGATCGCCAGCACGGTGCCGGGGATCAGCTTGGGGCCCTTGCCGCGCCCCCGCTCGACGTAGTTCAGCACGTGCGGCTCCATGTGCATCGCGGTCCCGATGCCGTGGCCGCCGTAGCCCTCGGTGATGCCCCACTTGCCCTTCGGCGGGAGCGGCTGGCGCCGGATGAAGCCCTCGATCGCCTTGGAGACGTCCGCCAGGCGGTTGCCCTTCTTCATCTGGGCGATGCCGGCCCACATCGAGCCCTCGGTGACCCGGCTGAGCATCTCCACCTCGGGGCGGACCTCCCCGACCGCCACGGTGATCGCCGCGTCGCCGTGCCAGCCGTCCACGATGGCGCCGCAGTCGATCGAGATGACGTCGCCCTCCTGGAGCACCCGGTCACCGGGGATGCCGTGCACGACCTCGTTGTTCACCGAGGCGCAGATCACCCCGGGGAACCAGAGCCCGCCGTGGTCGGCGCGGAAGTTCGAGGTGGCGCCGTGGTCGGTGATGACCTTGTCCGCGATGTCGTTGAGCTCCTGGGTGGTCACCCCCGGAGCGACCGCCTCCCGGCAGGCCTTGAGCGCCTCGGCGACGACCAGCCCGGCCACTCGCATCTTCGCGATCTGCTCGGGGGTCTTGATCTCCACCATCTGGTCACGCCTTCCTAGGGTTCCCGCCCGGTCCTTGCCGGACGGCCGTGCACTCGTTCCACCGTACGACGCCGTACGGCCGCGCTGCCCCGGCGAGGGGCGGCGCGGCCGTACGGCGTCGCTCGGTAATGTCAGTTGTCCTGCTTCAGCGCCTCGATCGCGCGCTGGGTCACCTCGTCCACCTTGCCGAGCGCGGGGATCGTCGCCACCAGGCCCTGCTGGGCGTAGTAGTCGATGATCGGCTCGGTCTCGGTGTGGTAGACCTCCAGCCGCGTCCGCACCTTCTCCTCGGTGTCGTCCGAGCGCTGGTACAGCTCGCCGCCGCACTCGTCGCAGACGCCCTCGGCCTTCGGCGGGTTGTAGTCCACGTGGAACACGTGGCCCCCGTCGTTGCGGCACAGGCGACGGCCGGCGATCCGGCGGACGACCTCGTCCTCGGGAACCTCCAGGTCCAGCACGCCGTCCAGCGCGATGCCCTGCTCGGCCAGGAACTCGTCCAGCGCCTTGGCCTGGCCAAGGTTGCGCGGGAAGCCGTCGAGCAGGAAGCCGTTGCCGGCGTCGGGCTGGAGCATGCGGTCCTTGGCCATCCCGATGGTGACCTCATCCGGTACCAGGCGACCCGCGTCCATGAAGCTCTTGGCCTCGAGCCCCAGCGGGGTGCCCTGACCGATGTTGGCGCGGAACAGGTCGCCGGTGGAGATGTGGGGAATGGACAGGGTCTTGGCGAGCAGGTGCGCCTGAGTACCCTTCCCGGCCCCGGGAGGTCCGACGAGGACGATACGCATCAGCGGAGGAACCCTTCGTAATTGCGCTGCTGGAGCTGGCTCTCGATCTGCTTCACAGTTTCGAGTCCGACGCCGACGACGATGAGAACGCTGGTGCCGCCGAACGGGAAGTTGGTCTGCTGCCCGAAGGCCACCAGGGCGATCATCGGGATCAACGCGATCAGGCCCAGGTAGAGCGAACCCGGCCACGTGATGCGGGTGAGCACGTAGTTCAGGTACTCGGCCGTCGGCCGGCCGGCCCGGATGCCCGGGATGAACCCACCATACTTCTTCATATTGTCGGCAACTTCTTCGGGGTTGAAGGAGATGGCGACGTAGAAGAATGCGAAGAAGACGATCAGCAGGAAGTAGGTGGCCATGTAGACCGGGTGGTCACCCTTGACGAAGTTGGTCCTGATCCACGTCGCCCAGCCGGCCTGGCTGCTGGTCAGCTGGACCACCAGGGCGGGGATGTACAGCAGCGACGAGGCGAAGATGACCGGGATGACACCGGCCTGGTTCACCTTGAGGGGGATGTAGGTCGAGGTGCCGCCGAAGGCGCGGCGCCCGATCATCCGCTTCGCGTACTGCACCGGGATCCGGCGCTGCGCCTGCTCCACGAAGATGACCAGCATCACAACGATGACGCCCACCGCGACCACGGAGAGGAACTCGACCCAGCCGCCGCCGATGGTGCCGGAGGTCTTGATCGCCCACATCGAGCCCGGGAAGCCCGAGGCGATCGAGGTGAAGATGAGGATCGACATGCCGTTGCCGATGCCGCGGTCGGTGATCAGCTCACCCAGCCACATGATGAACGTGGTGCCGGCGGTCATCGTGATCACCATGACGGCGATCCGGAACACCGACTGGTCCGGCACGATCTGGTTGGCGTAGACGCAACCCGAGAACAGCGCGCCGCTGGAGGCCGTCGCCACGATGCCGGTGCCCTGGAGCACGGCGAGCGCGATGGTCAGGTAGCGCGTGTACTGGGTGATCTTCGCGGTACCGGCCTGCCCCTCCTTCTTCAGCGCCTCGAGCCGCGGGATCACGACGGTGAGGAGCTGGAGGATGATGCTGGCCGTGATGTACGGCATGATGCCGAGCGCGAAGATCGTGAGCTGGAGGAGCGCGCCACCACTGAACAGGTTGACGAGCCCGAACAATCCGCTGCTCTTGGTGTCCTTCACACATTCGTTGACAGCTTGGAAGCTGACCCCGGGTACCGGGACGTGGGAGCCCAGCCGGAACAGCACCATGATGCCCAGCGTGAACAGCAGCTTCTTGCGCAGGTCGGGCGTCTGGAACGCCCGCGCGAACGCACTGAGCACGGTGCCTCCTGCGCCTCCCGCGCGTCGTCGGCGGGAGGGTCGGTCCTGAATGGGGAGTTTGCGGTTCGGGCCCCCGTACAGACGGCACAGGCGAGCCTACGCGCAGCCTACAAGGGAACTCCACGGACTCTAACAGTGCGCGGCCGCTCGAAAGAAGCGCGTACGGCCCCTCCCCCACTCACGGGGTACGGGATGCCCGGGTTTGCCACACAAAAGAACGAGGCCCGTACCCACTTGAGTGCGGCTACGGACCACCGGGACAACGCACGAGCCCCGCACCTCCGTGAAGGAGGTGCGGGGCTCGTGGGGAGTCAGCGGGCTCAGACGAGCTCGGTGACGGTACCGCCGGCGGCGGTGATCTTCTCGGCGGCGGAGCCGGAGACGGCGTCGACCGTCACCTGCAGCGCGACCGAGATCTCGCCGGTGCCGAGCACCTTGACGAGGGAGTTCTTGCGAACCGCGCCCTTGGCGATCAGGTCCTCGACAGTGACCTCGCCACCCTGCGGGTAGAGCTCGGCCAGCTTGTCGAGGTTGACAACCTGGAACGTGATCTTGAACGGGTTCTTGAAGCCCTTCAGCTTCGGCAGGCGCATGTGGAGCGGCATCTGGCCACCCTCGAAGCGCTGCGGAACCTGGTAGCGGGCCTTGGTGCCCTTGGTACCACGACCGGCGGTCTTACCCTTGGAGCCCTCACCACGACCGACACGGGTCTTGGCGGTCTTGGCACCCGGGGCGGGACGCAGGTTGTGAACCTTGATCGGCGAGTCGCCCATAATCAGTCCACCTCCTCGACCGTGACGAGGTGACGCACGGTCTGGGCCATCCCGCGGATCTCGGGACGGTCCTCCTTGACGACCACATCGTGCATGCGCTTCAGACCCAGCGAGCGCAGCGTCTCGCGGTGGTTCTGCTTGCTGCCGATGTAGGACTTGGTCTGCGTGATCTTCAGGCGAGCCATCAGGCACTCACCCCTGCAGCACGAGCCCGCAGCAGAGCGGCGGGAGCCACGTCCTCCAGCGGCAGACCACGACGGGCGGCGATCTCCTCGGGGCGCACGAGGCCCTTCAGAGCGGCCACCGTGGCGTGCACGATGTTGATCGCGTTGTCGGAGCCGAGCGACTTCGACAGGATGTCGTGGATACCGGCGCACTCGAGCACGGCACGCACCGGGCCACCGGCGATAACACCGGTACCGGGGGCAGCCGGCTTCAGGAGCACGACGCCGGCAGCCTTCTCGCCCTGGATCGGGTGAGGGATGGTGCCCTGGATACGGGGGACCTTGAAGAAGTTCTTCTTGGCCTCCTCAACACCCTTGGCGATGGCGGCCGGAACCTCCTTCGCCTTCCCGTAACCGACACCTACGGTGCCGTCACCGTCGCCCACCACGACCAGCGCGGTGAAGCTGAAACGACGACCACCCTTGACAACCTTGGCGACACGGTTGATCGCAACGACGCGCTCGACGTAAGCGGTCTTCTCGACGGCGGGGGCATTGCCCCGGTCGTCACGCTTACGGTCACGCCGCTCGCCACCGCCGGTGCCGCCGCCGGCGCCGCTACCGCGGCGCTGGGGTCCAGCCATTGGAATTACCTCTCTCGATTACGTCCGTCGACTGAGCCGACGAGCGGCTTAGAAGTCGAGCCCGGCCTCACGGGCAGCATCGGCCAGAGCGGCGATGCGGCCTGCGTACCGGTTGCCCGCGCGGTCGAAGACGACCGACTCGATGCCGGCGGCCTTGGCGCGCTCGGCGACCAGGCTCCCGACCTTCTTGGCCAGCTCGGTCTTGTCGCCCTCGACGCCCTTGATGGACACGTCGAGGGTGGACGCCGACGCCAGGGTGTGACCCTTGGCGTCGTCGATGACCTGGGCGACCATGTGACGGTTCGAGCGCGTCACAACGAGGCGCGGACGCACCTCGGTGCCGACGACGCGCTTGCGAACGCGGATCGCGCGGCGCTTGCGAGCGGCGCTCTTGTAGGCGTTGCCCTTGCCGATCTTGACAGAGACGCTCATCGCTTACTTACCACTCTTTCCGACCTTGCGGCGGATGACCTCGCCCGCGTACTTGACGCCCTTGGCCTTGTACGGGTCGGGCTTGCGCAGCTTGCGGATCTTCGCGGCGACCTCGCCGACCTTCTGCTTGTCGATGCCGTCCACGTGGAACTTGGTGGCCGACTCGACGACGAAGGTGATGCCCTCCGGGGCCTCGACCAGGATCGGGTGGCTGTAGCCGAGCTGGAACTCCATGTTGGAGCCCTTCGCCAGGACTCGATAGCCAACACCGCTGATCTCCAGCGACTTGCGGTAGCCCGCGGTCACGCCGGTGATCATGTTCGCCACCAGCGTGCGGGAAAGGCCGTGCAGGGCCTTCGACAGACGCTCGTCGTTGGGGCGGGTGACGAGCAGCGTGCCGTCCTCGCCCTTGCCGATCTCGATCGGCGCGGCGACATGGTGGGTGAGGGAGCCCTTGGGGCCCTTCACCGAGACCGCCTGGCCATCGATGGTGACGTCCACGCCGGCGGGAACCGGGATGGGCAGCCGTCCAATGCGCGACATTGCTGTACCTCCGTTTCCCGAATTACCAGACGTAGGCGAGAACTTCTCCGCCTACGCCCTTCTTGGCTGCCTGCTTGTCGGTGAGGAGACCGGAGGACGTGGAGATGATCGCCACGCCCAGGCCGCCGAGCACCTTCGGCAGGTTGGTGGACTTTGCGTAGACCCGCAGGCCCGGCTTGCTGATCCGCTTGATGCCAGCGATCGAGCGCTCACGGTTGGGACCGAACTTGAGCTCGATGGTCAGCTTCTTGCCGACCTCGCCCTCGACGGGCTCCTCAACCTTGTAGGAGGAGATGTACCCCTCCTGCTGCAGGATCTGGGCGACGTGCGCCTTGATCTTGCTGGCCGGCATCGCCACGGAGTCGTGGTACGCCGAGTTAGCGTTACGCAGACGCGTGAGCATGTCTGCGATGGGGTCGGTCATGGTCATGATGGCCTCAGGCCTCTCTCGCCGTGGTTTCTCCGCACCAGGTCCCCCGTGTTCCTGAGGAACACGGGGCACAGGCGCAGGGGACCTGCGACGTAGTAAGTCTGGGTGCGAGCCCTCGAAGAGGGTCAGCGGCCGCTACGGAGCGACCGTGACAGGGGGCCCGACCCCACTACCTTACGGGATTCCGTACGGGAGCCCAAAAACGGGCGATGTGGGATCGGGCACCCTGCTTCGCGTGATGCGACTAGAGCGGTTGCCCTCTAAGGGAAGAGGACTACCAGGAGCTCTTGGTCACGCCCGGCAGCTCGCCGCGGTGCGCCATCTCACGGAGGCACACACGGCAGAGGCCGAACTTGCGGTACACCGAGTGCGGGCGACCGCAGCGCTGGCACCGGGTGTAGGCCCGGACGCCGAACTTCGGCTTCCGCTCGGCCTTTGCGATGAGGGACTTCTTCGCCATTGGCTCACGCCTCCTTGAACGGGAAGCCCAGAGCGCGCAGGAGCGCCCGGCCCTCGTCGTCGGTCTGAGCGGTGGTCACGACGGTGATGTCCATACCGCGCTGACGGTCGACCTTGTCCTGGTCGATCTCGTGGAACATAACCTGCTCGGTCAGACCGAAGGTGTAGTTGCCACGGCCGTCGAACTGCTTGGGGGAGAGACCACGGAAGTCACGGATACGCGGCAGAGCCAGCGACACCAGACGGTCCAGGAACTCCCACATGCGGTCACCACGGAGGGTGACGTGGGTGCCGATCGGCTGGCCCTCGCGCAGCTTGAACTGCGCGATGGACTTACGAGCCTTGGTCACGGCCGGCTTCTGACCGGTGATCGCGGTCAGGTCGCGGATCGCGCCCTCGATCAGCTTGCTGTCACGGGCGGCCTCGCCGACACCCATGTTGACGACGACCTTGACCAGGCCGGGCGTCAGCATGACGTTCTCGTACGAGAACTGCTCCTGCAGCTGACCCTTGATCTCGGAGTTGTAACGCTCCTTGAGACGGGGGGTCACCTTCTCAACAGACGTCTCAGACATCAGATGTCCTCACCGGTTCGCTTGGCAACGCGGATCTTGTTGCCCTCGTCGTCGAAGCGGTAGCCAACGCGGGTGACGACCTTCTTGCCGTCCTTCTCCACGACCAGCTGGACGTTGGAGACGTGCACCGGGGCCTCGACGGTGACAATGCCACCCTGAGTACCCGGGCCCGGCTTGGTGTGCTTCTTGACCCGGTTGACACCCTCGACCAGGACCTTGTTCTCGGCGGGCATGGCCTGGATGACCTTGCCCTGCTTGCCGCGGTCCTTGCCGGTGATGACCTGGACCAGGTCACCCTTCTTGATCTTCATGCTGTTCGCCATGGGTTAGAGCACCTCCGGCGCCAGCGAGATGATCTTCATGAACTTCTTGTCGCGCAGCTCGCGGCCCACCGGGCCGAAGATGCGGGTACCGCGGGGGTCACCATCGGTGTTCTTGAGAACCACGGCGGCGTTCTCGTCGAACCGGATGTACGAACCGTCGGGACGGCGGCGCGACTTCACGGTACGGACGACGACGCACTTGACGACGTCACCCTTCTTGACCGAACCGCCGGGGATCGCGTCCTTGACGGTCGCGACGATGACGTCCCCGATACCGGCGTAGCGGCGACCGGAACCACCGAGAACGCGGATGCAAAGGATTTCCTTCGCGCCCGTGTTGTCGGCGACACGCAGTCGCGACTCCTGCTGGATCACAGCTTTCTCCTGATCGTCAACGAGAGCTGACGGGCCGGCCGCTGCTCACACCGGCGCCCGCGAGGGACCCGTTGCACATACGGCCGTACCACATCGACTTCGTTACTTGGCCTTCTCGAGGATCTCGACGACGCGCCAGCGCTTCGTCGCGGACAGCGGGCGGGTCTCCGCGAGGAGGACCCGGTCGCCGATGCCGCAGGCGTTCGCCTCGTCGTGCGCCTTCAGCTTGTTCGTACGGCGGATGACCTTGCCGTACAGAGCGTGCTTGACGCGGTCCTCGACGGCGACGACGACGGTCTTGTCCATCTTGTCGCTGACGACGAGGCCCTCACGGGTCTTGCGGAAACCGCGCGTCTCGTTGGTGTTCTCAGTCATCAGGCGTTCTCCACCGTCTCGATGCCCAGCTCGCGCTCGCGCATCAGGGTGTAGATCCGCGCGATGTCCTTACGGACGAGCTTGAGCCGTCCGTGGTTGTCGAGCTGCCCGGTCGCCGCCTGGAAGCGGAGGTTGAACAGCTCCTCCTTGGCCTCACGGAGCTTGGCAACGAGACCCTCGTTGTCCAGCTCGCGGAGGTCAGCAGCCTTGGTGCCGGCCGACATCAGCTCTCACCTGCCTCGCGCCGGATGATCCGGCACTTCATCGGGAGCTTGTGAGCTGCGCGGGTCAGCGCCTCACGAGCCACCTTCTCGTTGGGGTACGACAGCTCGAACATGACCCGACCCGGGTGCACGTTCGCGATCCACCACTCGGGCGAACCCTTACCGGAACCCATGCGGGTCTCGGCCGGCTTCTTGGTGAGCGGACGGTCCGGGTAGATGTTGATCCAGACCTTGCCGCCACGCTTGATGTGACGGGTGACGGCGATACGAGCGGACTCGATCTGCCGGTTCGTCACGTAGGCCGGGGTAACGGCCTGGATGCCGTACTCGCCGAAGGCGAGCTCGGTGCCACCCTTGGAGGCGCCGCGGCGCTTCGGGTGGTGCTGCTTGCGGTGCTTGACCCGACGGGGGATCAGCATTTGGGTCAGGCCTCCGTTCCGGTGTTCTCGGCAGCCGGGGTCTCGGCGGCGACCGGGGCCTGAGCCTCGGTGCCGGCGGGACGACGGCCACGGCCACCGCGCTCGCCACCACGGCGCTCGCCACCGCGGGCGGGACGACCACCCTCGGGACGGGCCGGACGGTTGCCCGAGCGGGCAGCGGCGTTCTCAGCGCGGACCTCGGCGATGTTCTTGACGTCGCCCTTGTAGATCCAGACCTTCACGCCGATACGGCCGAAGGTCGTCTTGGCCTCGAAGAAGCCGTAGTCGACGTTCGCGCGCAGGGTGTGCAGCGGCACACGGCCCTCGCGGTAGAACTCCGAACGGCTCATCTCGGCGCCGCCGAGACGACCGGAGCACTGGACCTTGATGCCCTTGGCGCCGGACTTCATGGTGCCCTGCATCGACTTGCGCATGGCACGGCGGAAGGAGACGCGGGAGGACAGCTGCTCCGCGACGCCCTGAGCCACGAGCTGGGCGTCCAGCTCGGGGTTCTTGACCTCGAGGATGTTCAGCTGGACCTGCTTGCCGGTCAGCTTCTCCAGGTCGCCGCGGATGCGGTCGGCCTCGGTGCCACGGCGACCGATGACGATGCCGGGGCGCGCGGTGTGGATGTCGACGCGGACGCGGTCGCGGGTGCGCTCGATCTCAACCTTCGAGATGCCGGCGCGCTCCATGCCCTTCGTCATCATGCGACGAATGGCGACGTCTTCCTTGACGTAGTCCTTGTACAGCTTGTCGGCGTACCAGCGGGACTTGAAGTCCGTGCTGATGCCGAGGCGGAACCCGTGCGGGTTAACCTTCTGGCCCATTACCGGGTCCCTTCCTTGCTGCTGACGACCACGGTGATGTGGCTGGTCCGCTTGCGGATCCGGTAGGCACGGCCCTGGGCACGCGGACGGAACCGCTTCAGGGTCGGGCCCTCGTCAACGTACGCCTCGCTGATGACGAGGTCGTCCACGTTGGAGTGGTTGTAGTTGTGCGCGGCGTTGGCAATGGCGCTGTTGAGCACCTTGCTGACCGGCACGGTAGCGGCCTGCGGAGCGAAACGCAGGACCGCCTGGGCCTCCGTGGCGTTCAGGCCACGGATGAGGTCCACCACGCGGCGGGCCTTCATGGGCGTGACGCGGATGTACCGCGCCTGGGCCCTGGCTTCCATGGTTGTCCCCTTGCTGGTGTAAGTCATTGAGTCGGTAATCTCGCTGGCGACTAGCGACGCTTCGACTTGCGGTCGTCCTTGACGTGACCGCGGAAGGTACGCGTCGGCGCGAACTCGCCGAGCTTGTGGCCGACCATCGACTCGGTGACGAACACCGGGACGTGCTTGCGGCCATCGTGCACCGCGATCGTGTGGCCGAGCATGGCCGGGAAGATCACGGAGCGACGGGACCAGGTCTTGATGACGTTCTGGGTACCCGCCTCGTTCTGAGCGTCCACCTTCTTGAGAAGGTGGCCGTCAATGAAGGGGCCCTTCTTGAGACTGCGCGGCATCTGACCTGCTCCTAGCGCTTCTTGTTGGTCTTGCGGCGGCGCACGATGAGAGCGTCCGACGCCTTCTTCGGGCGACGGGTACGACCCTCCTTCTGGCCCCACGGCGAGACCGGGTGGCGACCACCGGAGGTCTTACCCTCACCACCACCGTGCGGGTGGTCGATCGGGTTCATGGCCACACCACGCACGGTCGGGCGAACGCCCTTCCAGCGCATACGGCCGGCCTTGCCCCAGTTGATGTTCGACTGCTCGGCGTTGCCGACCTCGCCGACGGTCGCGCGGCAGCGCGCGTCGACCAGGCGGATCTCACCGGAGGGCATGCGCAGGTGCGCCATCTTGCCCTCACGCGCCAGCAGCTGGATGCCGGCACCGGCGGAGCGGGCCATCTTGGCACCGCCGCCGGGACGCAGCTCCACCGCGTGGATGGTGGTACCGACCGGGATGTTGCGAAGCGGCAGGTTGTTGCCGGGCTTGATGTCGGCGCCAGGGCCGTTCTCGACCCGGTCGCCCTGCGCGATGCCGCGCGGCGCGATGATGTAGCGCTTCTCGCCGTCCGCGTAGTGCAGGAGCGCGATGCGCGCGGTGCGGTTCGGGTCGTACTCGATGTGCGCGACCTTGGCCGGCACGCCGTCCTTGTCGTGACGACGGAAGTCGATCACGCGGTAGGCGCGCTTGTGACCGCCACCCTGGTGGCGAACGGTGATCCGACCGGCGTTGTTACGGCCGCCCTTGCTGTGCAGGGGGCGAACCAGCGACTTCTCCGGCGTGGACCGCGTGATCTCTACGAAGTCGGCCACGCTGGAGCCACGACGGCCCGGCGTAGTCGGCTTGTACTTGCGGATGCCCATTTGGCTCTCTCGTCCTCGTCCTTATCGACGATCACGATCTCCGTTAGGAGACCGGACCACCGAAGATGTCGATGCGGTTGCCCTCAGCCAGCGTCACGATGGCGCGCTTGGTGTCCTTGCGCTTGCCAAAGCCCGTCTTGGAGCGCTTGCGCTTGCCCTGACGGTTGAGCGTGTTGACGGACTCGACCTTGACCGAGAAGACCGACTCGACGGCCTGCTTGATCTGGGTCTTGTTGGCACCGGGCGACACGACGAACGTGTACTTGTTCTCGTCGAGGAGCGAGTAGCTCTTCTCCGAGATGACCGGCTTCACCAGGACGTCACGGGGGTCCGTGAACGTCTTGCTCGTGATCTCTGCAGCCATCAGGCGGCGCTCCCTTCGAGCTCGCCCTCAGCAGCCACGGCCTTGGCGGACGCGGCGGGACCCGCCACGAAACGCTCGAAGGCGGCCTGGGTGAAGACCACATCGTCGGAGACGAGCACGTCGTAGGTGTTCAGCTGGCCGGCGTCCAGGATGTGCACGTGCGGCAGGTTACGAGCGGACTTGAGGCCCAGCTCGTCCGCGCGCTCGACGACCAGGAGGACGTTCTTGCGCTCGGTGATCTTGCCGAACAGGCTCTTGGCGGCCTTGGTCGACGGCGCCTCGGTCGCGGTCACGTCGGTGATGACGTGGATGCGGTTGTGGCGGGCCCGGTCGGTGAGCGCACCGCGCAGGGCGGCGGCGATCATCTTCTTCGGGGTCCGCTGCGAGTAGTCGCGCGGCACGGGACCGTGCACGACGCCACCGCCGGCGAACTGCGGCGCGCGGGTCGAGCCCTGACGGGCGCGGCCGGTGCCCTTCTGGCGGTACGGCTTCTTGCCGCCACCGCGGACCTCGCCACGCGTCTTGGTCTTGTGGGTGCCCTGACGGGCCGCAGCGAGCTGCGCCACGACGACCTGGTGCATCAGCGGAACGCTGACCTTCGCGTCGAAGATCTCGGCCGGCAGCTCAAGGCTGCCGGTCTTGTCGCCCGAGGGCGACAGGATGTCAATGGTGCTCATATCCTCACAGCCCCTTCGCCGCGGTGCGGACGAGGACGAGGCCGCCGTTCGGGCCCGGGATTGCGCCCTTGATCAGGAGCAGCCCCTTCTCCGCGTCAACGGCATGGATGGTCAGGTTCTGGGTGGTCACGCGCTCGTGGCCCATCCGGCCGGCCATCCGTACGCCCTTGAACACACGACCCGGGGTGGCGCAGCCACCGATCGAGCCGGGCGAGCGGTGCTTGCGCTGCACACCGTGACCGGCGCCGAGGCCCCGGAAGTTGTGGCGCTTCATGACACCGGCGAAGCCCTTGCCCTTGGAGGTGCCGGTCACGTCGACCTTGACACCCGCCTCGAACAGCTCGGCGGTGATCTCCTGGCCCAGCGTGTACTCGGACGCGTCCGTGGTACGCAGCTCGACCAGGTGCCGGCGCGGGGTGACACCGGCCTTGGCGAAGTGACCCGCGAGGGGCTTGTTCACCTTGCGGGGGTCGATCTCGCCGAAGCCGATCTGGACGGCGTCGTAGCCGGCCGGGCTGTCGGCGGTGTGGACCTGGGTCACGACATTGGGCCCAGCCTTGACGACGGTCACCGGAACGATCCGGTTGTTCTCGTCCCAGACCTGGGTCATGCCGAGCTTCTCGCCCAGGATGCCCTTAATCTGCTTAGCCATCTTCGGTGTGCCTCTCAGAGCTTGATCTCGATGTCGACACCAGCCGGCAGGTCGAGACGCATCAGCGAGTCAACCGTCTTCGGCGTGGGGTCGAGGATGTCGATCAGACGCTTGTGAGTGCGCATCTCGAAGTGCTCGCGCGAGTCCTTGTACTTGTGCGGCGAGCGGATGACGCAGTACACGTTCTTCTCAGTGGGCAGCGGCACCGGGCCCGCGACCTGCGCACCAGTGCGAATGACGGTCTCGACGATCTTCTTCGCCGAGGAGTCAATCACCTCGTGGTCGTAGGCCTTGAGCCGGATGCGGATCTTCTGTCCCGCCATGGCTACTCAGTAGTCCTTTGTGTCGTCTGCTGCTTCTACGGCCGGATTCATCCAGGTGGACTGTGTCCGGTGGTGCCTGTGGATGGTTTCCTCCGACCCACGCGGTCGGGCGTGTCGCCCTGTCGCTTGCAAAAAGTCCGCGAAGAGGTTTCCCTCTGCGGATCTTCCTACGGATCGGTGAGGTCTTGCATCCACCAGGCGCCGGATCGAGGCCCCGCCCACGCTTCCCGGAAGATTCCCGTACGTCCGCCCCGCAGCTGCCGCGGTGTCGCCTTCACACCACTGCGTCCACATACCTCACGTGAACACATGAACGGCCATCACGGGAACGACGAGTACATGGGACTCGCTTCCAGTCCTCCCGGCGGGAGGCGCGTAGCATCGGCACTCAACCGAGCAACTTGGACATACTGCCACATGGAGCAGCGACAAAGCCAATCGGGGCCGGCGGGGATCTCCCCCGCCGGCCCCGATGGGGTCCGTCCCGGTCAACCGGCGCGTCCGGTCACCCGGTGCGCCCGGTCCACCGGCGCGTCCGGTCGCTCAGCGCTTGCGCCAGATCATCCAGCCCTGCTGCTTGTTGGTCCGCTCCACGTACCACTCGTCCGGATGTTCCTTCCAGTAGGACTCCGGCGCCTTCCCCTCCTCGGCGAGCGGGGTGACCATCGCGGTCGCCGCGGCCGGGACGGGCTGCCAGCGCGGGTCCAGGTACCAGACCCGGCCGTCGTAGACCTCGAAGGCCTGGGCCATCCGCAGGCTGCCGTCGAGGTCCCAGGCGAGCACCAGGTTGTCCTTGGGCTTGATCCCGGCGGCCTTGGTGAAGCCCGTCGCGAGCGGCTTGCGCCAGTCCGAGTGCGGGTAGGCGACCTGCTCGGTGATGGTCGCGGTGGCGAACCCGGCGAACAGCGCGAGCGAGAGGCCGACCGCCCAGAGCACCCGGCGCCCGCCGGCCACCAGCATCAGGGCGACGGCGCCGAGGATGATGAACGCCGCGGCGGTCGAGCGCATCATGTTCAGCCTGGACCAGTCGGCGGCCAGGAAGGTCACGTCCGGCATGCCCCAGCCGATGAAGACCTGGGTGTGGAGCAGCTTGCCGGCGGACCAGATCACCAGCTTGGCGAGGACGAGGGTGAGCGCCACCGAGCCCGCCACCGTCAGGACGACGTTGCGCAGGCTGAACCGGGCGAGCACCGCGACCCCGGCCACGAAGGCCACCGGGACGAGGTAGGCCACGTAGCGGGCGTAGACCCAGTTGTCGATGCGGGCGTCGTCCGGCAGGGCGGCGGCCGAGGCGAGCGCGGTGCCGACCAGCAGGGCCACCATCACGCCGCCGACGATCCGGTGCGGGCGCGGGAAGCGGCCGCTGAACAGCGCGAACAGGCAGACCACGACCGCCAGGCCGCCGATCCCCCAGGTGGAGACGATGAAGTACCAGATCTGCCCGGTGGTCCTGGTCAGCGTGCGCTGCAGGATGTCGGGGTTCTTCAGGCCGTCGATCAGGTAGCTGCCGACCTTGCTCGGCTCGACGGTGAACTGGCGGTCGAGCCACCAGGACAGCGCCTTGGCGCCGACCGAACCGACGGCGAGCGCGCCCAGGCCGACCAGCGTGGTGCGCCACGGGGCCCAGCGCAGCACCAGGACGCCGACGAGGACCACTCCGGTGAGCGCCACCACGACACCGCCGCGGTCGTGCGTGGCCATCGTGTACGCGGCGGCCGCGCCGGTGCCGGCCGCGTACCAGTAGCGGTGCTTGACCGGGCCCTCGCTCAGCCAGCCGTGCATGCAGAGCAGCCAGGCCAGGATCAGCACCGGCAGCACGGTGTCCGACATGACGAACTCGGAGTAGAAGATCACCGGCGGCAGCAGCGCGGTGGCCCCCGCGAAGACGTACGCCAGCAGCCGGCGCAGACCGAGCCGGCGCAGCGCCAGGTAGGCCAGCGGGAAGACCAGCGCGTTCAGCAGCGCGTTGATCCCCATGATCAGGTGATAGGCCGTGACCGGGTCGTCGGCGATCCGGAACGCCGGGGAGATCAGCAGCGGGTAGCCGCCCGGGATCACCACGCCGACCGGCATCTCGGTGGTCGGCCGGCCGGCCAGCACGCGGGCCAGCACCAGGTACCCGTCCTCGTCCGCGTGGACGGAGGGGTAGCTCATGTGCCGGACGAGGACGAGCCGGAAGAGCACCTCCGCGGCGTACCCGGCCACCAGTGCGGCCGGCCAGAACCAGCGCCGCCCGCGGGCCTCCTCGAACCGCCGCACCGCCCGGGCCGCCAGACCCGCCGAGCGCGAGGCGCCGACCCGTCTCGTCCCCTGGACACCGTCCAGCTGCTCGTCGACGGTCTCTGCTGAAGTCTGCACTGAACTCCGACTCTTCCCCTGGTAGCCCGGCTCTGAGGTGGATCCGGCAGGCCGCCCGGCCCGTTCGATGGTGGAGGTCACGCTAACAACTCGCGGAGGGCCCGTGCCCGGGCGCCCCGGTCCGCGGCACGTGCCGGGACCTCACCGCTGCGGTGGACCCGGCACCCATAGCACACTCCGCGCCGCGCTCAGCCTAGCGGCACGCGGCGGAGGTGCCCCGACGACCACCGGCGGCCGGCCCGTGGGGCCGACCGCCGGAGTCGTGTCGATCGCGGTACCGCTAGGCCTTGCCGACCAGCTCGCGCCGGTTCGCCGCCGCCGTGCGGGTGGCGGGCTCGATGGTCTTCAGGTGCTTGGGCATCCGGCGGATCATCGCGAGCAGGAGCACCAGGCCGGCGCGGGCCAGGTAGATCGTCGCCTTGATCGGGGAGGCGCTGGGCGTACCGGTGGTCCGCTCGCGCATCGCCACCGGGACCTGCCGGATGACGAAGCCGCAGCGGGCGGCGCCGACCATGCTCTCGATGGTGTCGCCCAGGTACTCGACCGGGTACCACTGCGAGAAGAACTCGATCATCGGCTTGTTGCAGGCCTTGAAGCCCGAGGTGGTGTCGGTGAGGCGGGTCCGGGTGACCCTCGACAGCACCACCGAGAGCAGCTTCATCGCCCAGCTGCGCGGGCCGCGCACCTTGTAGCTGCCCTGGCCGGCGAACCGGGCGCCGATGACCAGGTCGGCCTCCTGGAGCTTCTCCAGCAGCGCCGGCACGTACGCGGGGTCGTGCTGGCCGTCGGCGTCGCACTGGATGGCGACGTCGTAGCCGTGCAGGTGCGCGTAGCGGTAGCCGAACCGCATGGCGCCGCCGACACCGAGGTTGTACGGCAGCTGCGCGACCCGGGAGCCGGCCGCGGCGGCCACGGCGGCGGTGTTGTCCACGGAGCCGTCGTCGACCACCAGGGTGTCCACGCCGGGGAGCTTCTGCTGGATCTCGTGGAGGATCTTGGGCAGACCCTCCGCCTCGTTCCAGGCGGGGAGGATGATCAGAACCCGCTTGCCGTCGATCATGCCGTCACCCCGGAGTCCGTCGCCTTGCCGGCGTCGTTGCTGCTGCGTGCGATCGGGTACCCGTGGTGCTCGGCCAGGTGGGCCCGCATCATGGCGACGTCCTCGGCCAGGGTCCGGGTCTCCGCCTCCAGCCGGGAGGCCTCCCAGCTCAGGTGCAGCGAGACCATCAGGACCAGGACGAAGCCCGCGAAGAGCACGAGGCTCACGCCGGAGGCGATGCCGAGCCGGCGGGCGGTCGAGTCGAGGATCGTCGGGAAGAACCCGAGCGGCGCCACGACGACGCCGATCGCGAGCCAGATAGCCGCGTACTTCTCCCGGAGCTGCTGTCGGCGCAGCAACTCCAGGATGTAGACGAGCACCAGCACGCCGGTGATCGAAGTGATGACGGTGAGATGCACGACTGGAGGCGCCTTTCAGCGGCAGTGGCGTGGCCAAGGGTAATCACATATTAAAGGCGCGGCGTGAACGTCCCGCCGCCGCCGGCTGTGGGCCCGGCGAACGGGCGTCATACCTCCGACGACTGGTGTGCCGCCAGTGGTGCCCGGTGTTCCGCCACGGGCCGGGCCGGGGCGGACAGCGAGCGGGCCAGCGCCCACAGCATGGCAGCAGCGCTGACCGCCGCACCAGCCAGGTAGGCGAGTTCGACCCTGGTGGCGATCGCCCCGGGTACCAGGGTGACGGCCACCAGCACCACGGAACCGGCCAGCCAGGAGAGCAGCTGGCGCTGGTGGCGCCCGAGCGCGAGCAGGGCCTGGCCGAAGACGGTCGCCAGCATGTAGCAGAGCGTGCCGAGGGCCAGCCAGAGGAAGTCCACCGAACCCAGCACGTCCTGCGCCTTGAAGAACAGCCGGATCGCCCAGGGGCCGAGGATCACCGTCGGCAGGCCGGCCGCGGCGCTCATCAGCACCACGATGCCGCCGGTGCGCAGCAGGACCTTGCGGAACTCCCCGTGGTTGCCGGCCGCGGCGGCGCCGGAGAGCGAGGAGACCAGGGAGGCCTGGATCGCCGCGTAGGCGAAGAGCGGCACCCGGGCCAGCACCACGGCGTTCAGCAGGGCGGCGATCAGCGCCTTGGAGGACGGCGAGAGCACGCCGACGCTGACCACGGCCGCGTTGACCATCAGCTGGGCCAGCAGCGTCGAACCGGTCAGCAGGCCGAGCCCGGTGACGACGTCGCGCCAGACCGGGGCCGGACCGCCGCGCCGGTCCGCGAGGACCGAACGCATCCCGATCGCCGAGGCGGCGAGCGGTGCGGCGACCAGGATCAGCGCGAACGCGAACGCGGAGTGCGCGCCGAACACCGGGATCAGCGCGGCGAGCCCGATCCGCAGCCCGCCGTCGACGGCGAGCTGCATGCCGTACGCGCCGAAGTTGCCCAGGCCGGCCAGTGCCCCGCGGGCCACCGAGCTCACGGCCAGGCCGACCAGGGCGCCGCCCAGGCCGGCCACCAGGCCGAGGTCGCCGGAGAAGAAGCGGTCCGCGATCGGCCGGGCGGCGGCCGCGATCACGGCCAGCACCGCCACCAGGACCCCGGCGGTGACCAGCAGGACCCGCCGGATCGCCGGTCCGGGGCCCTGTCCCGCCACGTCACGGGCGGCCACCAGGCGGGTCAGCTCCAGCTCGACCGGAGAGAACAGCCCGTACCCGACGGACATGACCACGGTCCAGAGCATCGAGACGCCGGCGACCTGGGTGGTGTCCAAGCTGTGCCCGGCCAGGGCCAGGAAGATGTACGAGGAGACACCGAGGACCACGGTGCCCCCCGCGACGAGCCGCACACCGGGGGGCAGCGCCCCCAGCAGCTTGGCCACCGGGTTCGTCATCGCAGGGTGGCCTTGGCCTTCAGCGGCTCCCACCAGGCGCGGTTCTCGCGGTACCAGGCGATGGTGGCGGCGAGGCCGTCCTCGAAGCGGACCTGCGGGGCGTAGCCGAGCTCCTCGCTGATCTTGGTGATGTCCAGCGAGTAGCGCAGGTCGTGGCCCTTGCGGTCGGCGACCGGCTCGACCATCGACCAGTCGGCGCCGGCGGCCTGGAGCAGCAGCTCGGTGAGCTCCTTGTTGGTGATCTCGGTGCCGCCGCCGATGTTGTAGACCTCGCCGGAGCGGCCCTTGCGCATGGCCAGCTCGATGCCGCGGCAGTGGTCGGAGACGTGCAGCCAGTCCCGGATGTTGCCGCCGGTGCCGTAGAGCGGCACCTTCCTGCCGTCCAGCAGGTTGGTGGTGAACAGCGGGATGACCTTCTCCGGGAACTGGTAGTGCCCGTAGTTGTTGGAGCAGCGGGTGACCACCACGTCCATGCCGTGGGTGCGGTGGTAGGCGAGCGCCAGCAGGTCCGAGCCGGCCTTCGAGGCCGAGTACGGGGAGTTGGGCGCCAGCGGCCACTCCTCGGTCCACGAGCCCTCGGAGATGGAGCCGTAGACCTCGTCGGTGGAGACGTGGACGAAGCGGCCGACGCCGTGCTTCTTGGCCGAGTCCAGCAGCACCTGGGTGCCCAGGACGTTGGTGACCACGAACGGGCCGGCGCCCTCGATGGAGCGGTCCACGTGCGACTCGGCCGCGAAGTGGACGACCACGTCGTGGCCGGGCATGACCTGGTCGACGGCCTCCGCGTCACAGATGTCGCCACGCACGAAGGAGTAGCCGCTGTGACCGGCGACGGGCGCCAGGTTGGCCTCGACGCCCGAGTAGGTGAGCTTGTCGAAGACGGTGATCTGATCCGTTGCGTCGGCGCCGAGCAGCTGGCGGACGAACTCTGAACCGATGAAGCCGGCGCCGCCGGTGACGAGGATGCGCATAGTGCGGGCAGTCTACCGGTGTGCCCCGGGGCCCTCGCCCCGGGTCAGCGGCGGGCTCCGAACCTCACATAAGCTGCGCGCATGCGTGGAATCCTCTTGGCGGGCGGCACCGGGTCACGACTGTGGCCGCTGACCCGAGCAGTCTCGAAGCAGCTCCTCCCCGTCTTCGACAAGCCGATGATCTACTACCCGCTGTCGACCCTGGTCATGGCGGGCATCAGCGAGATCCTGATCATTACCACCCCGCAGGACCAGGAGCAGTTCCAGCGGCTGCTCGGCGACGGCTCCCAGTTCGGCCTCAAGCTGGAGTACGCCGTCCAGGAGAAGCCGGAGGGCATCGCCCAGGCCTTCGTGCTCGGCGCCGACTTCATCGGTGACGAGCCCGTCGCGCTGATCCTCGGCGACAACATCTTCCACGGCAGCGGCCTCGGCACCCGGCTCGCGCAGCGCACCGCGCCGCAGGGCGGCATGGTGTTCGCCTACCCGGTCGCCGACCCGACCGCGTACGGCGTGGTGGAGTTCGACGACAACGGCCAGGTCATCTCCATCGAGGAGAAGCCCACCCAGCCCAAGTCCCGCTACGCGGTGCCCGGCCTGTACTTCTACGACAACCGCGTGGTCAAGATCGCGGCCGGCCTGCGCCCGAGCGCGCGCGGCGAGCTGGAGATCACCGCGGTCAACGAGGAGTACCTCAAGACCGGTGAGCTGCACGTCACCATCCTCGACCGCGGTACCGCCTGGCTCGACACCGGCACGTTCGTGTCGATGGTGCAGGCCTCCGAGTTCGTCCGGGTCATCGAGGAGCGCCAGGGCTTCAAGATCGGCTGCATCGAGGAGGCGGCCTGGCGGGCCGGCCTGATCGACGACGCGCAGCTGCGCGAGCTGGCCGAGCCGCTGTGCAAGAGCGGCTACGGCGACTACCTGATCGCGCTGCTCGAAGAGGAGGCGGCCCGGTGAAGTTCCGTGAGCTCTCGATCCCCGGCGCCTTCGAGGTCACCCCGCAGCAGCACGGCGACCCGCGCGGCCTGTTCATGGAGTGGTACCGCTTCGACCGGCTCGAAGAGGTGGTCGGCCACCCGCTGAAGTTCGCCCAGGGCAACCTGTCGGTGTCCGCCAAGGACGTCGTGCGCGGCATCCACTTCGCCGACGTCCCGCCCGGCCAGGCCAAGTACGTCAGCTGCGTGCGCGGCGCCGTGCTCGACGTGATCGTGGACCTGCGGGTGGGCTCCCCCGCCTTCGGCCGCTGGGAGTTCGTCCGGCTGGACGACGCCGAGCGCAGGTCGGTCTACATCCCCGAGGGCCTCGGCCACGGTTTCTGCGCGCTGACCGACGACGCCACGCTGTCCTACGTCTGCTCCGAGACCTACAACCCGACCGGTGAGCACGCGGTGCACCCGCTGGACCCGGACCTCGGGATCGAGTGGCCCACCGACGCCCCGCAGCTGTCCGCCCGGGACGACGCCGCGCCCTCGCTGGCCGAGGCGCTCGCCACCGGCCTGCTGCCGGACTACGAGAAGTGCCTCGCCTTCACCGAGAGCCTGCGCACCCGCTGAACCGCCCGATGCCCGGGCCCGCCGCCCTCCGGCGCGGGCCCGGGCATCGTCGTCCGCCCCGGCGGGAGCCGCCGACCGGCTCAGTATGATGGGCCCGCCGCGGGGTCCTCGCCCCGCACCCGGCCCCGACTCAGACCAGCGGATGTGCCCTCCACCATGACCACTCTGGAAATCCTGCTTCCGTACTACGGCGACGTCGCGCTGATGCAGGCCGCGGTCCGCAGCGTGCTGGCGCAGAGCGATCCCGACTGGCGGCTGACCGTCGTCGACGACGGCCGGGAGCCCGGCGTCCCGGAGTGGTTCGCCGAGCTCGGCGACCCGCGGGTGCGGTACTTCCGGAACGAGCAGAACCTCGGCGTCACCGGCAACTACCGCAAGTGCCTGGGCATGGCCGAGTACGAGTACATGATGTTCATGGGCACCGACGACATCATGCTGCCCAACTACGTCGCCACCATCCGCTCGATCCTGGCCCAGTACCCCGGCGTCGCGATGATCCAGCCGGGCGTCCAGGTGATCGACGGCGACGGGAAGCCGACCAGCTCGCTGGCCGACGAGGCCAAGCGCCGGATCTACGCGCCCAAGCAGCAGGGCCGCACCCTGCGGGGCGGCGAGGAGCTCGCGGTCAGCCTGCTCAAGGGCAACTGGCTGTACTTCCCGTCGATCTGCTGGCGCACCGAGGCCGTGCGGACCACCGGTTTCCGCGACAACCTGGAGATCATCCAGGACCTCGCGCTCGTCATCGACCTGCTCCAGGCCGGCGAGCACATGGTCGTCGACGACGTCCGGGCGTTCCAGTACCGCCGACACACCGTCAGCATCTCCTCGAAGTCCGCCTACAGCGGCACCCGGTTCACCGAGGCCCGCCGGTACTTCCTGGACGCCGCCGACCGCCTGGACGCGCACGGCTGGCCGCGGGCCGCCAAGGCCTCCCGGATGCACCTCTCGGCCCGGATCCACGCCCTCACCCTGGTCCCGGGCGCGATGCGCGCCGGCCAGTGGGACGGGGCGAAGGCCCTGCTGCGCAACGCCACCAGCACCGCCGCCCGCCCCCGCTGACCCAGCCGCCACCGTCCCGGGCCCGTCACCGCCCCGGGCCCATCACCGCCCCAGGGAGTCACCGCACATGACCGCACCGCACCCGGCCCCCTCCCGGGTCGCCGTCCTCGGCGGCACCGGCTTCATCGGCCGCGTGGTCGGCGCCCGCCTGCTGGAGCAGGGCGCCGAGGTCGTCAGCCTCGCCCGCAAGGCCCCGGCCGTGCCGGCGCCCGGCCGGTTCGTCGCCTTCGACATCTCCTCCGACGCCGCCGCCGACCTCACCGCGCTGCTCGACCGCGAGCGGATCGACACCGTCGTCAACGCGGCCGGCGGCATGTGGGGCCTGAACGACGAGCAGATGTACCAGGCCAACGTGGTCCTGGTGGATCGCCTGATCGAGGCCGTCTGCGCGATGGCCTCCCCCGCCCGCCTGGTCCACCTCGGCACCGTGCACGAGTACGGCATGGCGCCGGTCGGCACCAGCCAGCGCGAGAGCGACCCCGCCGCGCCGGTGATGGAGTACGGCAAGCTCAAGCTCACCGCCACCGAGGCCGTCGTCCGCGCCGTCGAAGCCGGCCGGCTGGACGCGGTGTCGCTGCGGCTCGGCAACGTGGTCGGCGCCGGCCAGCCCGGTCACAGCCTGCTCGGTGTGATGGCCGCCAAGCTGGACGCCGCCCGCCGGGCCGGCGAGACCGCTCAGCTCTCGCTGCAGCCGCTCACCGCCCAGCGCGACTTCGTCGACCTCGGCGACACCCTGGACGCCGTGCTGCTCGCCGCCGTCCGCCCGGACGTGCCGCCGGTGGTCAACATCGGCACCGGCGCCGCGTCCTCCGCCCGGCTGCTGGTCGAGCTGCTGATCGAGGAGAGCGGGGTGCCCACCGAGATCACCGAGGTCCCCGCGCCGGACGGCACCGGCCCGGAGACGGAGTGGCAGCAGCTCGACATCACCGTCGCCCGCGAGCGGCTCGGCTGGGAGCCCCGGCGGACCCTGCGCGAGGCCGTCCGCGACCTCTGGGAGGCCCAGATCGCCGCTCCGCAGGCGTAGGGCCCCGGCCCGCGTCCGACGAGCACCGCACGCCGCCACGGGGCGGCGTCCGCGACGACCGCGGGCGCCGCCCGGCCGATCCGCCGGGGGAGCCATCAGCCGACCAGCAGTGCTCCGCCCGCGCGGCACCCTCGCGCGGATCCTCGACGACCGGGCGAACGGGCTCGGCGCGCTCCGCCTCCTGCTGGCCGCCACCGTCGTCGTCTCGCACGTCTTCCCGCTCGGCTGGGGACACCCCGATCCGCTCTGGCTCTGGAGCGGCCGGCAGACCGACCTCGGCAAGGCCGCCGTCCTCGGGTTCTTCGCACTCTCCGGATTCGTGATCACCGAGAGCGCCCGACGGCTCCCGCCCGGCCGCTACCTCTGGCACCGGGCCCTGCGCATCGGGCCCGGCCTCGGCGGCTCGCTGCTGTTCTCGGCCGCCGTCCTGATGCCCGCCCTGTACTGGTGGCAGCACGGCACCCTGGGCGGCTTCTGGACCCGCCCGGACGGTCCGCTGAGCTATCTGACCAGCCTCGGCAGTGCCGCGCCCACCACCGGCTGGGACGTCTCGGGCGTGATCGCCGAGGGCGTCCGCAGCGGGACCAACTTCGACCGGAGCCTCAACGGCGCCCTCTGGTCGCTCAAGTACGAGCTGCTCTGCTACCTGGCGGCGGGGCTGCTGGCCGCCCTGGGGCTACTGCGCCGGCGGGCGTTCGTCGCCTCGGCGGCGCTCGCGCTCTGGCTCCTGGTCGCGAGCGGCGCCGTGGACCTCCCGGCCGAGGTGCCCCCGGCGGGCGGGCCCGGGGTGGCGCTCCCGCTGCTGGGCCTGGTCACCTTCCACCTCGCCGCCACCCTCGGCCTGGCCTTCCTGCTCGGCGGCGTGCTGCGGCTCTACGCCGAGCGGGTCCCGCTCCACGACGCCCTGGCGCTGACCGCCGCGCTCGTCCTGACCGGCTCGGCCCGCTGGGGCGGCTTCGCGGTGCTCGGCGTCCCCGCGCTGGTCTATCTGCTGTTCTGGGCCGCGTCGGCGCTCCCCCGCCGCTGGCGGGCGATCGGCGTGCGCGGCGACTACTCGTACGGCGTGTACGTCTTCGGCTTCCCCGTCGAGCAGGCGCTGGCACTGACCGGCGCAGCCCGCTTCGGTCCGCTCGGCTTCCTGGCCGGCGCGCTGGCCGTGACCGGTCTGCTGGCGGCGCTCTCCTGGCACCTCGTCGAGGCGCCCGCGCTGCGGCTGCGGTCCTGGATCCCGGGGCAGCGGCGGCGGACCGCCGGGCGCGGGCCCCGGCCCCCGGCACCGCCGCGGCAGCCCCGGACGCCGTCCCAGCCGCCGCCGAAGCCGCCCGGGGTCACTTCTCCCTGAAGACCCAGATCTTCATCAGCAGGAACCGGACCACCGTCGCCAGACCGTTCGCGGCGATCAGCCCGGCCACCTCGACCGCCTTCGAGGCGTTCGGCGCGGCCAGGTCGAGCAGCGCCAGCGCCCCGGAGCTCAGACCGAGGCCGATGAGGAAGGCCACCGCGCCCTGGAGCTGGTGACGCAGCGCGCCCTCACTGCCGGTGATCCCGAAGGTGAACCGGCGGTTGGCCGCGGTGTTGGCGACCGCGCTGACCGCGAGCGCGATGAGGTTGGCCGCCTGGGGGTCGACGAAGCGCCGGGCCACCACGTAGAGGAGCAGGTAGAAGAGGGTGCTCAGGACCCCGATCACCAGGAAGGACGGGACCTGGCGCTTGGCCGTCCCGGTGTCGGAGGGCCGCGGGCCCTGGCCGGCCGGCGGCACCTCGGCCGCTTCGGTCGGCTGGTCGGTGGAAACCATGTGAGCACCCATGCGATCGGTTCGGGGGTTCAGGAAATCTCGTACACGGCCATCCGGCCGTTGTCGAAGACCGGCTTGGCGAGGGTCTTCAGGTCCGGCGACTCCGGCGCCACCTTGCGGTTCACCACCACGTAGCGGACGTGGTGCCGCTCGCTCAGCCGGTCGAGGATAGCGGCCGTCGGCCGGTAGACGGAGTCCTCGTTGAGCTTGAGCAGCTCCTGGTCCCAGAAGGACGCGGACTTCGCCGACATCAGCCGCGGCGAGTAGGCCCAGCCCTCCACCAGCACCGAGCGCTCGGAGTAGGCGCTCAGGTAGAAGGACAGGGAGTTCCAGCAGTTCTCCCCGGGGACGGTGTAGTCGCTCTCCGACCGGCAGTGGCCGTTGGTCACCAGGACGTCGGTCGGGTCGCTGTGCGCGCGGACCCAGCGCGCGGCCTCCACCTGACTGGCCGGGAGCGGCCACGCGCCGTCCCACGGGACCTGCCGGGACTGCTGGACGTCGAGCAGCAGGGAGGGGGCGCCGGCCGCCAGCGCCGCGGTGAGCAGCACCACGGCGCCGCGGCCGCGCAGCGCCGGCAGCGCCCGGCCGGCCGCCCACCAGAGCAGGCCGCAGACCGCCGCGGCCCCGGCCAGCGCCGCCGCCGCGGCCAGCGCCGGCACCAGCGCCGTGTAGGACTCGGTGCCGTCGGCGTCGCCGACCGCCTTGAGCGCGAAGGCCGCCCAGTCGTCCGCGTAGTGGTAGATGCCGAGGGTGAGCAGGAGGACGAAGGCCACCGTGCCGGCGCCGAGCGCGAACTTGCCCCGGGTGGGCAGCGCGGCCCGCTCGAAGACCTCGCAGTAGCCCCAGGCCGAGAGCAGCACGCCGAAGGAGAGGCCGGCGAGGGTGAAGTAGCTGGCGTTGAAGCCGTTGACCACCAGGTAGACGGCCGGGCCGGCGATGGCCCCGCCGAGCAGGAACCACTGGGTCTGCTCCAGGCGGAGCCGGCGGCGCCACAGGAGCGGGATCATGCCGACCATCCGCAGCTGGTGGTTGAGCAGGAACGCGATCAGCGTGGCGGCGACGACCACGCTCTGGGTCACCGCCGTCCGGGTCTGCTGCGGATCGGCCCAGTACTTCTCGATGTTGCCGAAGGGCACCACTTCGAGGCCGTAGCTCTCGAAGCGGAACAGCACCGCGGTGGCGAACACCTGGGCGCCGGCGATGACCGCGCCGAGGCCGACGATGGTCCACGGGATGCGCCGCGTGCCGATCAGCACCATCAGACCGGCGAAGGCCAGCGCGGCCAGCGTCACCGGCAGGGAGCTCGCCTTCGCCGCGCTGGAGGCCACCGCGAACAGCGCGGTGAGGACGAACGCGCCCCGGCCGAGCGCCGGGATCCGGGCGGGCCCGTCCTCCTCGGCGCGCGCCTCGCCGCCGCGCCCGCGCAGGGCGTCACCGACCACCCCGATCAGGGCCATCAGCAGCGGCTGGCTGTACGTCAGAGAGAGGCTCGCCCAGGACATCAGCGGTACCGCCGGAGCCCCGAAGGTCCAGTGGCCGACGTTGTTGGGGTAGATCGCGTTGAACTCGCCGACCGCGAAGATCAGCAGGGCGGCGACCGGCCCGGCCCACGGCCGCCCGGTCAGCCGGTGCGCCACCACGGCGGTGATCACCATGGCCAGGGCGGCGAGCGCCGGGACCATCAGGCGCATCTGGACCACGGTCAGGTCGATGTGCCCGACCAGGTCGGTCATCGCCATGTGGACGAAGGTGAACCAGTGGTAGTGCAGCGGCTCCCCGGCGGCCTGCGGGAAGGTCAGCGGGAAGTTGTGCTTGGCGTTCCCGGCCAGCGACAGCAGGTAGGGCAGGTCGATGTACTGCCGGGTGGTCTCGCTGTCCGGCACGACCGGGTTCCGGCTGAGCACCGCCCCGTACATGTAGGCGCTGGTGAACGCGACGGTGCCGGCGACCGACCAGGACCAGCCCGGCGAGGTGCGGCGGTAGCCGCGCGGCCGCCAGTGCCGCCGCAGCCCCGGCACGGCGGCGAACGGGATCACCACCGCCAGCGGCCAGGCCGTGGCCACCGACTGCAGGCCGAGCCCGACCAGGACGGCCCAGGCGGCCAGCTCCAGCACCAGGCCGACCACGGCGCCGAAGGCCAGGTCCTCGACCAGCGTGTGCGGACGGCGCCGCAGCAGGCGGAAGACCAGCGTGCCCGGGAGCATGACGCCCCACAGCACGTAGAAGGTGTACCGCGCGATGTCACTGACCGAGGTGTCGGCGGCCAGCAGCAGGACGACCAGGAAGAGGTAGGCCGCGAGCGCGGGCAGGAACGCCACCACCCGGTCGCGCGGGCTCAGCGGGGCACCGCCGGCGTCCGGCGCGGAACTGCCGGTCCGCCCCGCGGGCGGGGTCGGCGTGCCCAGGGCGGGCGCGGTGCTGTCGGTAGTGCCCATCGCTCTTCTTCTCCTGCGGGCTGTGCGTCGGCTTCCTGGCGGTCGGCGGCCGGTCCGTCCCGCGGCGGCCGGCGCCGCGGGACGGACCGGGGGGGTCACACCGCGTACTCGGAGACCTTCGCCGCCTTCGCGCGGTCCTCGGCCGAGTCGTACCCGACGAAGTAGGCCGGGCGGGCCTGTGCCGCCGAGTAGATCCGGCCGACGTACTCGCCCAGCAGACCGATGCAGACCAGCTGGACGGCGCCGAGGAAGAGCATGCCGACGAACAGCGAGGACCAGCCGGGCACGGTCTTGCCGAGCGCGTACTCGACCGTGGTGTAGATCCCCAGGCAGAAGCAGAGCACGAAGCTCAGCAGGCCGAGCCAGGTGGCGAGCCGCAGCGGGCTGGCGGAGAAGTTGGTGATGCTGTCGATGGCGAGACGGACCATCTTGGACAGCGGGTAGTGCGTGCTGCCCGCGACCCGCTCCTCGCGGACGTAGACGACCTCGCCGCTGGGGAAGCCCAGCCACGGGACCAGCAGGCGGTAGACCGGCTGGTGCTCGGGCATCGCCTTGAGCGCGTCCACCGCGGCGCGGCTGAGCAGGCGGAAGTCACCGGCCTGGTTCGGCATGTTCTTGCCGACCAGCTTGCGCATCAGCCAGTAGTAGGCGCCGGCCGTACGCCGCTTGAAGAAGGTGTCGGTGCCGCGGTCGCCGCGCACGCCGTAGACGATGTCGAGGTTCTTCTCGCGGGCGAGCGCGAGCATCTCGGGGATCTTCTCCGGCGGGTCCTGCAGGTCGGCGTCGATGGACACCACGTAGTCGCCGTAGGCGCGGTGGATGCCCGCGGTCAGCGCCGCCTGGTGACCGGAGTTGCGCGCGAAGCGGACGATCCGGAACTCCGGCCAGTCCTGGTGGATCTTCTGCATGATCGCCGGGGTGGCGTCGGTGCTGCCGTCGTCGATACCGACGACCTCGTAGTCGATCCCCAGCTCGTCCAGGATCGGGCGCAGGCGCTGGACCGTCAACGGCAGGGCCTCCTGCTCGTTGTAGATCGGCATCACGACCGACAACAGCGGCGCCGGCGGGACGGCCTGCTCTGCCGATACTGCTGCGTTGTACATCAGTTGTCGCCTGTCCCTTATGTCTTTGAGAACGATCGATCGATCCCGGAGTGCGGCCGGGTGGCCCGGACGACCGAGCTGATGGTTGCGAAGGAGGGGTGCGCGGCCTGGGTCCACCCCGTGATGGCGGCCAGGCTAGCAGCAGGATTTTGCGATTGCATGAATGATTCTTGGGACGCCGAATTCACGCGTCCCCCTGCATTGTCAGTGCTTCACCGGCGCGGGTTCGTCCGAGGCCCGGCGCAGGGTCGCCATCGAACGGTCCAAGGCGTTCTTCATCATCTTCGAGACCGGCCGCTCGACCAACCGGTGGATCAGCCAGGCCGCCACCATCACCGCGAGCAGGGTCGTCCCCAGGGCCGCCCGGACACCGAAGTCCTTGGTGAGCAGCCAGTGGATCAGCGTCCAGCCGATCTCCTGGTGGATCAGGTAGAGCGGGTAGGTCAGCGCACCGGCGACCGTCAGCCACTTCCACTGCACCCAGTCGAACACGCCCAGCGCGGCACCCAGCACCAGGGCGAACGCGGCCGTCACCGCACCGGCCATGACGTTCCACGAAAGGGGGTGGCCGAGAACGTTGACGTACACCTCCTGGATGGAGGTCAGGCGGGTCAGCGCGAGGATCCAGGAGAATCCGACGATCCCCCAGAGCAGCAGGTTCTGACCGAAGCGGTACATCAGGAACATGCCGACGCCGGCGATGAAGAACGGCGACTCGTTCGGCATGGCGAGGGTGGTCAGCAGCGGGAGGTCCGCCTGCGGGGCGAGCACCGCGAGGATCGTCCAGATCCCGCAGAACGCCACCACCTTGCGGTAGGTGAGGCCGGTCGCCACGACGATCGCGAAGAGCAGGTAGAACCGCATCTCCACCCAGAGCGTCCAGTAGACGCCGTCGACGTGCCGCATCCCGAGCGGAGTCTGAAGCATGGTCAGGTTGCCGAGGATGGTGCCGGCGTTGAGCCCGTCACCGGCCCCCGAACGGGCGAACTGCTTGAGGTTCAGCACCACCAGGCTGGTGAGCGCTATGCCCGCCCAGTAGCCGGGGTACAGCCGGACCACCCGGGAGACGAAGAACTCCCCCGGCCGCTTCCCCCAGCAGCTCATGCAGATCACGAAGCCGCTGATGACGAAGAACAGCTCCACCCCGAGCCAGCCGTAGGCCGCCATCCGGTTCACCGTCGGCAGTACGTCCTTCGGAGTGACGCCCTGCCACACCCCGGAGATGCCGACGTAGGCGGTCCAGTGGAAGGAGAGCACGCTCAGGGCCGCGAAGAGACGCATCCCGTCGAGCGCGTACAGCCGGGGGCGCTTGGCGCGACCATCGGGCGACTGGCCCCCGCGCGCGGCCGAACGGCGCCGGAGAAGCGAGGGCTTCGTGAGAAGGGGGGCAGAGGTCATTCCGGAGCGCTTTCAGCGAGTGGGGCGGAGAGCCTCGGTCAGCCTCGCCCTGGCGACGGCTGCGGGTGGCTCAGTCTATCCGCAGCGCGATCGCCCTACGCACAGGACCCCCGCGCGCTCCGCGCGACACGCCGAAGGGCCCCGCACACCGAGGTGTGCGGGGCCCTTCGGACTTCACCTGTGTGACACAGGCAGGTCCAGAGCCTCGATTACTTGAGGATCTTGGTGACCTGGCCGGCGCCGACGGTGCGGCCACCCTCACGGATGGCGAACTTCAGGCCCTCCTCCATGGCGATCGGCTGGATCAGCACGACCGTCATGGCGGTGTTGTCGCCCGGCATGACCATCTCGGTGCCCTCGGGGAGGGTCACGACGCCGGTCACGTCCGTGGTACGGAAGTAGAACTGCGGGCGGTAGTTGTTGAAGAAGGGGGTGTGACGGCCACCCTCGTCCTTCGACAGGATGTAGGACTGGGCCTCGAACTCGGTGTGCGGGGTGACCGAACCGGGCTTGATGATGACCTGGCCGCGCTCGACATCCTCGCGCTTGATGCCACGGAGGAGCAGACCGACGTTCTCACCGGCCTGGCCCTCGTCGAGCAGCTTGCGGAACATCTCGATACCGGTGACCGTGGTGGTGGTCTTGGTCTCCTTGATGCCGATGATGTCGACAGTCTCGTTGACCTTGAGGATGCCACGCTCGATACGACCGGTGACGACGGTGCCACGACCGGTGATCGTGAAGACGTCCTCGATCGGCATCAGGAACGGCTGGTCCACGGCGCGGGCCGGGGTCGGGATGGCCTCGTCGACCGCGTGCATCAGGCCGAGGAGCTTCTCGCCCCACTCCTTGTCGCCCTCCAGCGCCTTCAGCGCGGAGACGCGGACGACCGGCAGGTCGTCGCCCGGGAACTCGTACTCGGAGAGGAGCTCACGGACCTCGAGCTCGACGAGCTCCAGGATCTCCTCGTCGTCCACCATGTCGGCCTTGTTCAGGGCGACGACGATGTAGGGGACGCCGACCTGGCGGGCCAGGAGGACGTGCTCCTTGGTCTGCGGCATCGGGCCGTCGGTGGCGGCGACGACGAGGATCGCACCGTCCATCTGGGCCGCACCGGTGATCATGTTCTTGATGTAGTCCGCGTGACCCGGGCAGTCGACGTGGGCGTAGTGACGCGCCTCGGTCTGGTACTCGACGTGCGCGATCGAGATGGTGATACCGCGCTGCCGCTCCTCCGGCGCCTTGTCGATCTGGTCGAACGGCGTGAAGGGGTTGATCTCCGGGTACGCGTCGTGCAGCACCTTGGTGATGGCCGCGGTAAGGGTCGTCTTACCGTGGTCGATGTGACCGATGGTGCCGATGTTGACGTGGGGCTTCGTCCGCTCGAACTTCGCCTTCGCCACTGCAGTCCTCCTGAGGACAGTTCTGTACGCCGTGCTGACGTCAGTTGGTCTTTGATCGGGTTGGGTATGCGGCGCTGGAGTGCGCCCCATGCCGTCCCGCGGGTGGGGGCGGAGGCCCCCGGGGGAATCCGAGTGGGTTCCCCCGGGTTCGCCTCCTAATAGCCTAAGGGTTCGCAATCGTCCCGAATGTCGGGATGTCCTGCGAGCTCGGGCAAGGACTCGGCTCGCGCCGGTCCTTACTCGCCCTTGGCCTTGGCGATGATGTCGTCCGCCACGTTCCGCGGAACCTCGGCGTACGAGTCGAACTGCATCGAGTAGCTTGCGCGACCAGAGGTCTTGCTGCGCAGGTCACCGACGTAGCCGAACATCTCGGAGAGGGGCACCAGCGCCGAAACGACGCGGGCACCGTAACGCTCGTCCATGGACCGGATCTGGCCACGGCGAGAGTTGATGTCGCCGATCACATCGCCCATGTAGTCCTCGGGCGTGGTGACCTCGACGGCCATCATCGGCTCCAGCAGGGTCGGAGAGGCCTTACGGGCGCCCTCCTTGAATGCCATCGAGCCGGCGATCTTGAACGCGAGCTCGGAGGAGTCGACGTCGTGCGAGGCACCGTCGAGCAGCGTCACGCGGACACCCTGGAGCGGGTAGCCGGCGAGCACGCCGAACTCCATGGCCTCCTGGCAACCGGCGTCGACCGAAGGGATGTACTCCTTCGGCACGCGGCCACCGGTGACCTTGTTGACGAACTCGTAGCCCTCGCCGGACTCGATCGGCTCGATCGCGATCTGGATCTTCGCGAACTGGCCGGAGCCACCGGTCTGCTTCTTGTGCGTGAAGTCGATGCGCTCGACGGCCTTGCGGATCGTCTCGCGGTACGCGACCTGCGGCTTGCCGACGTTGGCCTCGACCTTGAACTCACGCTTCATACGGTCGACCAGCACCTCGAGGTGCAGCTCGCCCATACCCGCGATGATGGTCTGGCCGGTCTCCTCGTCCGTGTTGACCTGGAAGGACGGGTCCTCCTCGGCCAGGCGCTGGATGGCGGTACCGAGCCGCTCCTGGTCGCCCTTGGACTTCGGCTCGATCGCGACGCGGATGACCGGGGCCGGGAAGTCCATGGACTCCAGGATGACCGGGTGCTTCTCGTCGGACAGGGTCTCACCGGTGGTGGTCTGCTTGAGACCCATGACGGCGACGATGTCGCCGGCGCCCACCGACTCGATCTCCTCACGCTTGTTCGCGTGCATGCGGTAGATCTTGCCGATGCGCTCCTTGCGGCCCTTCACCGCGTTGAGGACGGCGGTGCCGGCCTCAAGGCGCCCGGAGTAGATCCGGACGAAGGTGAGCTTGCCCAGGTGCGGGTCGGACATGATCTTGAACGCCAGAGCCGCGAGCGGCTCGTCGTCCGACGCCTTGCGGGAGATCTTGACCGTGTCGTCGCCGGGCTTGGTGCCCTCGATGGACTCGATGTCCAGCGGCGACGGCAGGTAGTTGACGACCGCGTCGAGCAGGGGCTGAACGCCCTTGTTCTTGAAGGCGGTGCCGCAGAAGATCGGCGTGAAGTCCGAGTTCAGCGTGCCCTTGCGGATCGCGGCGATCAGGAGCTCCTCGGGGACGGCCTCGCCCTCCATGGCGAGCTCCATCACCTCGTCGCTGACGGTCGACACGGTGTCCAGCAGCTGCTCGCGGTACTCCTCGGCCTGGTCCACCAGGTCGGCCGGGATGTCGACGATGTCGTACATCTCGCCCTTGGCGGCCTCGGCCGTCCAGACCAGCGCCTTCATGCGGACCAGGTCGACGACGCCCTGGAAGTCCGCCTCGGCACCGATCGGGAGCTGCATCACCAGCGGGGTGGCGCCGAGGCGCTCCACGATGGTGTCGACGCAGAAGAAGAAGTTCGCGCCCGTGCGGTCCAGCTTGTTGATGAAGCAGATGCGCGGGACGCCGTAGCGGTCAGCCTGCCGCCACACGGTCTCGGACTGGGGCTCCACGCCGGCGACACCGTCGAACACCGTGACGGCACCGTCGAGGACGCGCAGCGAACGCTCCACCTCGACGGTGAAGTCGACGTGACCCGGGGTGTCGATGATGTTGATGGTGTTGTCGACGCCGTCGAGCGTCCAGTGACAGGTCGTCGCGGCCGACGTGATCGTGATGCCGCGCTCCTGCTCCTGCTCCATCCAGTCCATGGTGGCAGCGCCATCGTGGACCTCACCGATCTTGTACGAGACACCGGTGTAGAACAGGATCCGCTCGGTGGTGGTGGTCTTGCCCGCGTCGATGTGCGCCATGATCCCGATGTTGCGGACCCTGGCGAGGTCAAGGGAGGTTGCAGCCATGGTGGCTCGTTCTCTCTCTGTCTAGTGACGGGGTTCGGACTACCAGCGGTAGTGCGCGAAGGCCTTGTTGGACTCGGCCATCTTGTGGGTGTCCTCGCGACGCTTCACGGAAGCGCCCAGGCCGTTGCTGGCGTCGAGGATCTCGTTCATCAGGCGCTCGGTCATGGTCTTCTCGCGACGGGCGCGGGAGTAACCGACCATCCAGCGCAGCGCCAGGGTGCTGGCGCGGCCCGGACGGACCTCGACCGGAACCTGGTAGGTCGCGCCACCGACACGGCGGGACTTGACCTCAAGAGCCGGCTTGACGTTCTCCAGCGCGCGCTTCAGCGCCACGACGGGGTCGGAGCCGGTCTTCTCGCGGACGCCCTCAAGGGCGCCGTAGACGATCCGCTCGGCGGTGGAGCGCTTGCCGTGCAGCAGGATCTTGTTGACCAGCTGGGTGACGACCGGGGAGCCGTAAACCGGGTCGATGATGACCGGGCGCTTCGGGGCGGGGCCCTTACGAGGCATTCTTACTTCTCCTTCTTGGCGCCGTAGCGGCTGCGAGCCTGCTTGCGGTTCTTGACACCCTGGGTGTCGAGCGAACCGCGGATGATCTTGTAGCGGACACCAGGAAGGTCCTTCACACGACCACCGCGCACCAGCACGATGGAGTGCTCCTGCAGGTTGTGGCCCTCGCCCGGGATGTAAGCGGTGACCTCGATCCCGCTGGTGAGGCGCACACGGGCGACCTTACGAAGCGCCGAGTTCGGCTTCTTCGGGGTGGTCGTGTACACACGCGTGCAGACGCCGCGACGCTGGGGCGAGCCCTTCAGCGCGGGAGTCTTGTTCTTCTCGACCTTGTCCTGCCGGCCCTTTCGGACCAGCTGCTGGATCGTAGGCACCGTTTCTCCGTTTTCTGTGTGCCAAGGCTTGGTAAAACTAACCTGCGGTGTCTCCATCGCACACGACCCCGTGGTCGACCCACGCGGTCGGGTGTGTTGGGCTTATTCCGACACGGAATCCCATGAGCTGATGTACAGCGACGGCGCTCAACGCGCGGAGCACTGGGAGGCGCTCCGGCTCGGCGCGGCGGCCGGTGTGCATGCACGCACAAGGACCCGGGGACACCCCAGGCACAAGGTCAGAGCGTACCTAGCGCATCGGGCTCGGTCAAAACAAATGCAACGCCGCAGGTCGCGGCGGTGGCCGGGCGGCGCCGGGGTGTCGCGCGCACGACTTCCCGGTGACGAACCGCTCTTCTGCCGCTCTACCACACCCCGGCGGGCGCCGCCACCGGGGCGGGCGCCGGCCGGGGGGCCGGGCGGGCGAGGGCGATCGGCCGGTCAGGCGCCAGGCGGTCAGGCGCTCAGGCGCTCAGGCGATCAGGCGATCAGGCGATCAGGCGATCAGGCGATCAGGGCCAGCATCAGCAGGGTGTAGACGGCGCTGGCCAGGTAGCCGAAGACCAGGCCGACCGTGGCCATGGTGTCGCCCTCCTCGTTGCGCTCCCGGATCTGGGCCTTGGCAATGTGCCCGGTGATCACGGCCGGCAGCCCGAGCCCCATCAGGCCGAGCACCATCGACGCCACGGCCGTGCTGTTGGTCGGGCGGGTCGGCACCGGCGGGGGCGGCAGCAGGAAGGTCTGCGGCACCGGCTGGCCGACCGCCGTCATCGGCGGCATCGGCGTCACCATCGGGCCGGAGGGCAGATCGGCCACCAGCCGGGCCAGCTCGCCGTACGTCTGCGCGGCGCTCGCCGCGTCGAAGCGCTGGCCGTACTCGTCGGCGGAGAGCCGGCCCTCGGCGTACGCGGCCTTCAGCACGTCGACCGTGCGGTCCCGGTCGGTGTGGGCCGCCCGCATCGCCGACTGCGGCATCGGCGCCGGCTGCGCGTAGGACTGGGCGTACGGCTGCGGCTGCGCGTACGGCTTGGCCGGTACCTGGGGCGGCCGTCCTCCGTACCCGGGGCCCTGCTCGCCCCACGGTTGAACGGCCATCCGCCACCTCCGACACCCCGGCGCGCCGTGCGCGCTCACTGGCCTTCATAGTGCAGGACGAACAGGGGGCCTGAGTAGTTGCCACTTTCCGCGACCTGCCTCGGCGGCCCCGAGGAGCGCCTCACACTCACCCGTTCGGCCCAGCCCAGCCCAAGATCATCAATCCGGACGACAGGCCGCCCCGGGCGATGGCAGGCTGGCCTGGACATTCACCCGTTTCCCAGCAGAGAAGGCCGCCATGCAGGCGTCAGCACCGCCGTCCCCGGTCCCCGCGTCCCCGGTCCCCGCCGCCGTCAGCATCCAGGGGCTGTGGAAGCACTTCGGCAGCCAGGCGGCGGTCGCCGGACTGAGCCTGGAGCTGCCGGCCGGCGCGTTCATCGGCCTGGTCGGCCCGAACGGCGCCGGCAAGACCACCACGCTCTCCATGGTCACCGGCCTGCTCCGGCCCGACCAGGGCACCGTCCTGGTGCACGGCGCCGACGTCTGGGCCGACCCGGTCGCGGCGAAGGCCCGGATCGGCATCCTGCCCGAGGGCCTGCGGATGTTCGAACGGCTCAGCGGCCGCGAACTGCTGCAGTACAACGGCCGGCTGCGCGGCCTGCCCGGGGCCGAGGTGGACCGCCGCGCCGAGGAGCTGCTGGCCGTCCTGGACCTCGCCGGTGACGCCGACAAGCTGGTCGCCGACTACTCCACCGGGATGCGCAAGAAGATCGGCCTGGCCGCCGCGCTGCTGCACAACCCCGACGTGCTCTTCCTGGACGAGCCCTTCGAGGGCGTCGACCCGGTCTCCGCCCAGACCATCCGCGGCGTGCTCAAGCGCTACGCCGCGGCCGGCTCCACCGTCATCTTCTCCAGCCATGTCATGGAACTCGTCGAGCAGCTCTGCGACTGGGTCGCCGTGGTCAACGCCGGCCGGGTGATCGCCCAGGGCCCGCTGGACACCGTGCGCGGCGACCGCAGCCTGCACGAGGCGTTCCTGGACCTGATCGGCGTCCGCGAGGACGACGGCCAGGCCCTCGGCTGGCTCGGGGGCGAGCGGTGAGCTCCACCCGCGCCGACACCGGGGTCCGCACCGCCCGCGCGACCGTGCCCGACGGGCGCGTGGTCGTCCGCACCCTGGTGTCGCTCAAGCTGCGACTGCTCCGCAACGGCCTGCGGCGCAGCCGCGGACGCGCCGTGCTCTACGTCGTCGGCACGGTGGCCGGCCTGCTGTTCGCCTCGCTGATCGCGTTCCTGCTGGCCCTGCTGAACGGGCACGCCGGCGCCGGCGACGCGGGCGTGATGCTGGTCGGCGCCCTCACCATCAGCTGGGCCGCGCTGCCGCTGTTCCTCTTCGCCAGCGACGAGAGCGCCGACCCGACCCGGCTCACCATGCTGCCGCTGCGCCCCGGCCCGCTGCTGCGCGGCTCGGCGCTGGCCGCGCTGCTCGGGCCCGGCCCGCTGGTCGCCCTGGTGCTGGTCACCGGCGCGGCGCTGTCCGGCGCGGACGGCGCCGCCTCGGCGACGGCCGCGGTGGTCGGCGTCCCGCTGACGGTGCTCACCCTGGTGACGCTCTCCCGCGCGGTCGCGGCGGGCAACGCCCGGCTGCTCTCCAGCCGGCGCGGCAAGGACTTCGCGATCTTCGGCGGTCTGCTCTTCGCGCTGCTGATCCAGGTCGCCAACGTCGGTTCGCAGAGCGTCTTCGGCAAGCCGGGGAAGGACGGCCTCGACCTCAGCCCGCTGGCACCGATCGCCTCGGTGCTGCGCTGGGTGCCGCCGGTCGGCGCGGCGGACGCCGGACGCACCGCCGGTGAGGGGCGGTACGGGCTGGCGCTGCTCCAGCTGGCCTCCACGGCCGTCGTGCTGGCCCTGCTGCTGCGCTGGTGGCGGGCCAGCCTCCAGCAACTGATGGTCACCGCCGACGCCTCCACCCTGGAGGTGGCGCGCGGCGTGCAGGCCTCGCGCGGCTGGGGCTTCCTGCCCGCCGGCCGGACCGGCGCGGTGATGCAGCGCCACCTGCGCTACGCCTGGCGGGAGCCGCGCGCCAAGGCCGCCGTCTTCACCAGCATCGGGATGACGGTGGTGATCTGCGTGCTCTCGGTGGTCCAGGGCTGGTCGACCGTCTACCTGGTGGCCGCCACCGGGATGTTCCTCGGTCTGCAGATGCTCAACCTGTTCGGCATGGACGGCTCGGCGTTCTGGATGGTCGCCGCGACCCTGCTGACCCCCGCCGACGCCCGCGAGGAGCTGCGCGGGCGGGCGTTCGCGATCCTCTCCTACGCGGTGCCGGTCACCCTGGTGCTGGCGCTGCTGCTGGCCGCCGTCACCGGTGACTGGGCCGGTCTGGCGCCGGCGTTCGGCCTGGCGCTCGGCCTGCTCGGCTGCGGCATCGCGATCGGCGCGGTGCTCAGCGTGCTGGCCCCGTACACCATGCCGTCCGACAACAACCCGATGCGCAACGCCGCCCCCGGCCAGGGCGGGCTGGTGATGCTCAACAGCTTCGGCTCGATGTTCGGCGCCGCGCTGCTCAGCCTGCCGGTCTCCGGCTACCTCGGCTGGGCGCTGCTCTCCGACGGCCCGGCCTGGCCGGTGCTGGCGCTCGGCCTGCTGTACGGCGCGCTGGTCGCCTTCCTCGGCATCCGGCTGGCCGCCGGCCGCCTGCTGGAGCGTGCCCCGGAGATCCTGGCCAAGGCCGTCGAACGCTGACGGCCAGCCCGTCGGGCACCCCCGCGAGCGCCCGGTCCCCGTCGTCGGGGCCGGGCGCTCCGGCATCATGGGCGGAGGCCGCCCCGACCGCGGGACGGGCACGACGAGAGCAGGCGACACCGTGGGCAAGCGCAGGCAGCAGGGCGGGACCGGGGCGGACGGGAGCGCCGGACCGCTACTGGAGCAGGCGGTGCGAGCGGTGCTGACCGCACCGGACGAGGGGCTGGACCTCGCCCTGGACACCGGCGCCTCGCTGCTGGCCGCCTCCCCCGCCCAGTGGCCGGCGGTGAGCCGGGCACTGCTCGGGTACGCGGACACGGCGGTCGGGCGCTGCTGGTCGGCGGGCTGGCGGCCGGCCGACCTGGCCCGGGTGGTGCGGCGGGAGCTGAAGCCGGTGCACCTGGCCCTCGCGGTGGACCTCATCGCCGCCGAGAACCGCCGCCACCCGGCGGCCACCACCGACCGGCGCTGGCAGGAGCAGCTGCGCGAGCTGGAGACCGCGGTGTGGTGGCCGGGCGACGAGGCGTACCTGGGTGCCTTCGCCGACCGCCACCGGCTGGACCGGTTCGCGCTGGCCACCAACGTGCTGGAGCTGCTGCGCAGCTGGGGCCGGCTGCCCCCGATCGCCCCGGTCGGCCCGGCTCCCGGGCCGGGCGGGCAGGCCCCCCGGACGGAGCGGCGGGCCGCGGGCCCGGTGCCGGGCGAGCCGCGGATGCTGTCCCGGATCCGGGCGCTGCTGGCGAAGGCCGAGTCCACCGAGTACCCGGAGGAGGCCGAGGCGCTGACCGCCAAGGCCCAGCAGCTGATGGCCCAGCACAGCATCGACGACGCGCTGCTGGCGGTCGGCGGCGAGGACCGCGACGCCCCGGCGGCGCTGCGGATCGGCGTGGACAACCCCTACGAGGTCCCGAAGACGATGCTGCTGGACGCGGTGGCGGCGGCGAACCGGTGCCGGGTGGTCTGGGCGAAGGAGTTCGGCTTCTGCACCATCATCGGCTTCGACGGCGACCTGGACGGCGTCGAGCTGCTCTACACCTCGCTGCTGGTGCAGGCGACGCACGCGATGAACAAGGCCGGTTCGCGCCAGCACCTGGACGGCGCCTCGCGCACCAAGGCGTTCCGGCACTCCTTCCTGGTCGCGTACGCGGCGCGGATCCGTGAGCGGCTGACCGCCGCGACCGAGCAGGCCACCAGCGACGCGGCGGCCGGCCGGCACCTGCGCGAGGACGGCACCGAGGAGCAGCTGGTGCCGGACGAGCGGCTGCTGCCGGCGCTGGCGGCCCGGACCGAGGCGGTCGACCAGCAGGTCGGGCGGATGTTCCCGAAGCTGGTCTCGCAGCGGGTCCGGGTGAGCGACGGCGAGGGCTGGGTGGCGGGCCGGGCGGCGGCCGACCGGGCCGCCCTGCACGGCCGGGCCGGGGAGATCCGGCGGTAGCGGTCGGGCCTGATAGAACGGACGTCGGCAGGGCCGGTCCGGCCGGTCCGGCCTCGGCCCGACCGGCCGGGCGGGCCCCGGGAGCAAGGGGGAGCGACGGTGGCGGTGACGGAGTCGGGGTATGCCGACCGGGTACGCGGGGCGCTGCTCGGCGGGGGCGTCGGCGACGCCCTGGGCTGGCCGGTGGAGTTCCAGCAGCTGCAGCAGATCCGGGAGCAGTACGGCCGGGCCGGGGTGACCGGGCTGCCCGGTGGCGGCCGGATCGCCGAGGTCACCGACGACACCCAGATGACGCTGTTCACCGCCGAGGGGCTGATCCGCGGCTTCGTCCGGGGCTGGTCGGGCGGCGGCGGATCGGTGCCGGAGGCCGTCCACGGCGCCTACCGGCGCTGGCTGCTGACGCAGCAGCAGGGCGCTCCGGACCAGGGCCCGCTCCCCCGCCCGTACGACGGCTGGCTGCTGCGGCAGCCGTTCCTGTACGCGCGGCGGGCGCCGGGCAACGCCTGCCTGAGCGGGGTGTCGTACCACCCGGAGTTCCGGGCACCGGCGCCGTTCGGGCAGTCGGGGCCGATCAACGCGCACTCCAAGGGGTGCGGCACGGTGATGCGCTCGGCGCCGTTCGGGCTGGCCCGGCTGGGCGTCGAGCAGTCCTTCGGGCTGGCCGCGCAGTGCGCGCAGCTCACCCACGGGCACCCGACCGGCTACCTGGCGGCGGGCGCGTTCGCGTCGCTGGTCGAGCGGCTGGTGGACGGGGTCGAGCCGTGGACGGCGGTCGGGCAGGTCGTCGAGCAGACCCGGGACTGGCCGGGCTCCAAGGAGACCGTCCTGGCGCTGCACCGGGCGGTGCGGGTGGCCGAGGAGGCCGAGCCCTCGGCGGAGGCGGTGGAGCGGGTCGGGCTCGGCTGGATCGCCGAGGAGTGCCTGGCGATCGCGGTGTACTGCCTGCTGGCCGCCGCGTCCGGGCCGGACCCGGCCCGGACGGCGCTGCTGCTGTCGGTGAACCACTCCGGGGACAGCGACTCCACCGGCGCGGTCTGCGGCAACCTGGTGGGCGCGGCGTACGGCGCGGCGGCCCTGCCGACGGCCTGGACCGAGGCGGTCGAGGGCACGGAGACGCTGCTGCGGGTGGCGGACGACCTGCTGGTGCTGTTCGGCAGCCGCGAGCCGACCCACCCGGCCCTGGACGGGCGCTACCCGGCCTGGTGACCCGGGCGGGCCTGGTGACCGGGTGGGCGGGCCGCCGCACGGCCCCGGCGGCGCCGACGGCGCCGGTCACCCGGCCTGCGGGTCGGTGACCTGGCCGAGGAAGAGCGGGCGGCCGGTCGTGGTGTCCCTGATCAGGAACAGGAACGGCCGGTCGATGTGCAGTTCCTCGGCCCTCTTGGGGACCGCCCCGGCCGCCGCCTCGATCCCGACGCCGCTTCCGGCGGCGGCCACCGTGCCGTCCTCGTCCACCTGCACGGTGGCCTTCTGCACCACCGTGCCGACCTTCAGCCGCTCGTCCGTCCCCGGTCCGGGGATGCCGCCGAGGTCCGCGGCGTCGAAGGCCGCGGCGACCCCGAGCGCCCGCAGGGTCGGCGTCAGCTCGTTGGCGGTCTCGAAGTGGAAGCGCGGCAGGGTGAGGTCGACCGAGCGCTCGGTGAGCGAGTCGAGGATCATCGTGAGCTGGGCCTGGTCCAGGCCCTTGCGGAAGGCCTCGAACCCGCCCTGGGCGGGCACCAGCAGGTCCATCGCCATCCCGCCGTCCGCGTAGGGCAGTTCGACGGCCTGCCAGGGCTGGCCGAGGATCCCGCCGGAGCCGTCGGCGTAGCGCAGGGTGCCGGTCCGGGCCATCGTGGCGACGGACGGGGTCGAGCCGTCCGGCCGGTGGAACGGCCGGTCGGAGGTCTGCGAGGCCTTGAACGGGGTGGCCCACCTCGCCTTCAGGTAGAGCGCGTCGGTGAGCGCCAGGCGGGTGTCCTGGTTGATCGTCCGCTCGGCGAAGAGGTCCTTGATCCGGCCCTCGGTCGCCTTCTCCACCGTCGCGTTGACGGTCCTGCGGGCGCTCTCCGGATCCTTGCGGAAGTCGGCGGTGTGCACGCCGGTGCCGAAGGCGGCGGCGAGGGTGGCCAGGTAGCCCTGGTCGAGCGGGAAGCCCTGCTGGACCCAGAGGTCGTCCGCCTGGCGCAGGGTCAGGCCGTCGGTGGGCGGGCCGGTCCGGTTCAGGGCGCCGGTGGCGAGGGCGTACTGCTGCGGGGTGAGCCCGGTGTGCAGGGCCTTGGCGAGCTCGTCGGCGGTGGCGCCGCGGGCACCGGGCAGCACCATGGCGAGCACGGTGGCCAGGCCGGACGGCGAGAGCACGAGGTTGCGGCCGGCGCCGTCGGGCGTGGCGGTGAGGGTGTGCAGCAGGTCCAGGCCGAGGGCGTTGGTGGCGGCGGCGGTCGCCGCGACCTGAGCCGGGTCGGTCGGCGGGGCGGAGGTGGGTGCGGGGGCCCGGACGACCTGGTCCGCGACGCCGGTGCTGCCGCAGCCGGTGAGCAGCGGTGCGGCGAGCGCGGCGACGAGGACCGGGGCGAGGAGCGGGGCCGCCGGGCGGCGGCGGGTGCGACTGCGGGTGCTGCGCGTGCGACTCGTCATGGCGGTTCGACGCGGCGCCCGCCGGACCGGTTCCCCCGCCCGACCGGCTCCCTCGCCCCCGGGGCCGGGGTCAGTCCCAGAGCGCGCCGAGCGCGAGCAGCTCGTCCCGGTGCTCGATCCGCTCGACCCAGTCCGCCGGCCAGGCCGACGCGCCCAGGTGCGCGCCGGCGAAGGCGCCGGTCAGGCAGGCGAGGGAGTCGGAGTCGCCGGAGGAGTAGGCGGCCCGGCGCACGGCGGCCACCGGGTCGTCGGGCAGCAGCAGGAAGCAGAGCAGGCCGGTGGCGAGCGCCTCCTCGGCGATCCAGCCCTCGCCGGTGGCCAGGCACGGGTCCGCCTCGACGTCGGGCTCGGCGAGCGCCGCGTCCAGCCGGTCGAGGACGCCGAGGCACTCGTCCCAGCCACGGGCGGCGAAGTGCTCGGGCGAGGGGTCCTGGGCGTGCGCCGCGAGGTCGCCGAGCCAGCACTCGTCGTACCGGGTGCGGGCGGCCCGCGCGTACGCGCGCAGCTCGGCGGTCAGGGCGGCCGGCGCCAGGCCGTCGGCGAGCCTGCGGACCGCGTAGGCGGTGAGGTCACTGGCCGCGAGCGCGGTCGGGTGGCCGTGGGTCAGCGCGGACTGCAGCTGGGCGGCGCCGGACAGCTGGCGCGGCGTCAGCTCCCTGACCAGGCCGATCGGTGCGACCCGCATGTTGGCGCCGCAGCCCTTGGATCCGAGGTCGCTCGCCTCCTGCCAGCGGCGGCCGTCGCTGAGCCGCTGGCAGGAGCGCAGGCAGGTCATCCCCGGCGCGCGGTTGTTCTCGGGCGAGCGCCACCAGTCGACGAACTCCTCGCGCAGCGGCCGCTCCAGCTGCGGCGGGCCGAGCGGGCCGAGCTCCAGGGCGGTGCGCAGGGCGCGTCCCAGGGCGAGCGTCATCTGGGTGTCGTCGGTGACCAGGGCCTTCTTCGGCAGCGGCAGTCGGCGCCAGTCGGGGTCGTGGGCGGCGATCAGCTCGATCGTGCGGAATTCGGTCATCCGCCCCAGGGCGTCGCCGAGCGCCAGGCCCAGCAGTGTTCCGGTCGCCTTGTCCACGGCTCCCCCTCAGATCTCGACCAGCAGTTCCTCCAGCCCCCGGATCACGTAGCCCGGGCGCCATCGCGGCTCGCGGACCAGCCGCAGGCCGGGCGCCCGGCGCAGCAGTGCGCCGTAGGACTCGGTGAGCTCCAGTCTGGCGAGCGGGGCGCCGAGACAGAAGTGAATTCCGGCGCCGAAGGTGACGTGCGGGTTGTCGGCACGGCCGAGGTCGAGCCGGTCCGGGTCGGCGAACCGGGCCGGGTCCCGGTTGGCGGAGCCGAAGAGCAGCGCGACCTCGGAGCCGCGCGGGACGGTGACGCCGCGGACCTCGATGTCCTCCAGCACCCAGCGTTCGAACATCTGGAGCGGGGTGTCCCAGCGCATCAGTTCCTCGACCGCGGTGGGGAGCAGCTCGTCCACCGAGCCGCGCAGCCGGGCGAGTTCACCGGGGTTGCGGAACAGCGCCCACCAGCCGTTGCCGGTGGTGTTGACGGTCGCCTCGTGGCCGGCGTTCAGCAGCAGCACGCAGGTGGAGACCATCTCCTGCTCGCTGAGCGCGTCGGCGCCCTCCTGGGCCTGGATCAGCGCGCTGATCAGGTCGCCACCGGGCTCGGTCCGGCGCTCGCGGATCAGGGCGCGCAGGTAGTCCGAGAACTCGGTGCTCGCGGTGACGGCCCGGCGGGCGGCCTCCTCGGTCGGGTTGAGCTCGAACATGCCGGTGATGTCGGCGGACCACGGCCGCAGCAGGTGCCGGTCGCCCTCCGGTACGCCCAGCATCTCGGCGATCACCGCGACCGGCAGCGGCTCGGCGACGGCGGCGACCAGGTCGCCGCCGCCGGCCGCGAGCAGCCCGTCCACGAGTTCCGCGGCGAGCCGCCGGACGGTCGGGCGCAGCCCCTCGACCATGCGCGGGGTGAAGGCCTTGGAGACCAGTCGCCGGATCCGGGTGTGGTCCGGCGCCTCCAGGTCGAGCAGCCCGTGGTCGTTGAGGGTGTGGAACGGCTCGTGCGCCGGGTCGGGCGCGGGCCGGCCGAACTCCTCGTGGGTGAAGCGGTGGGTGTACGTCCGCCCCAGCCGCCGGTCCCGCAGCAGCGCGCTGACGTCCTCGTGGCGGGACACCAGCCACTGTCCGGTCGGCTCGTAGTACGTCACCGGGGCGTGCTCGCGCAGCTCGGTGTACGCGTCGTAGGGGTGGGCCACGAACGCCGCCGACCAGGGGTCGAACTTCGCCGTCGTCGTCATCGGTCGATCACTCCTGGCCGTGAGGGGGAGCCGGGGTGATCATCGTACGCAGGCGGCCCGTCCGGTCCACTAGGCCTGCTCGGCCACCAGCCGGCGGACCAGGGCGGGGAGCGCGGTGGAGATCGGCTCCCGGATCACCTCGTCCGCCGCCTCGTCGAACGGCGTGGGCTCGCCGTTGACGACGACCAGCCGGGCACCGGACTCCAGCGCGATCTGCGGGAGGGCGGCCACCGGGTACACCTGGAGGCTGGTCCCGACGGCGACGAACAGGTCGCAGGCCCGGGCCACGGCGTCGGCCCGCTGGAGCACCACCGGGTCCAGCGCCTCGCCGAACATCACCGTGCGGGGCTTGAGCACCCCGCCGCACGCCCGGCAGGCCGGGTCCGGCTCACCGGCGGCGACGCGTTCCAGCGCCTCGGCCGTCGGGCCGACGACGTGGCAGCGCACGCACTCCACCTCCCGCGCGGTGCCGTGCAGTTCGAGCACCTTGCGGGCGGGCAGCCCGGCCCGCTGGTGGAGGCCGTCCACGTTCTGGGTGAGCACCCGCACCGGCAGACCGCTGCGCTCCAGCTCGACCAGCGCGAGGTGGCCGGCGTTCGGCTCGGCGGCCAGTGCGCCGGTGTCCCGGCGCAGCAGCCAGGCCCGGCGGCGGACGTCCGGATCGGCCAGGTAGGGGCCGATGGTGACGAGTTCCTGGGCCCGCGGATCGCGCTGCCAGAGGCCGTTCGGGCCGCGGTAGTCGGGGATGCCGGAGTCGGTGGAGACGCCGGCGCCGGTGAGAACGGCGATCAGCGGGCGCTTGGCGGTCATGCCCGGGACGTTACGGGCCCGCCGCCGCCCGCCGCCACCGGAATTCCCCGGGCACGACGGGCCGGCCGCCCCACCCCCCTGCGAACGGCCCGCCCGCTCAGGCCGCGACCGGGCGACGCACCCCGCCGAACCCCGCCAGCGGTGCCAGCGCCGCCAGGTAGAGCGCGGCGGCCGGCGGGATCAGCGCCAGGTCGGCGGCCGTCATCGCCGTCCCGACCAGCACCAGCACCGGGCTCCACCACCGCAGCGCCCGGGTCGCCCCGGCCGAGGCGGCGACCAGCAGCGCCAGCAGGCCGACGTAGAACAGCAGCGGCCCGACCGAGTAGAAGGCCGGCAGCACGCCCGGCCGGCTCTGGATGCCGTCGAACAGCCGGTGCTGGTCGGCCTTGTCCACGGCGACCGCCCCCACGTACAGGTCGATCCCGATCTGGACCACCGAGGCCGCCAGTCCCGCGAAGGCCACCGCCGTGGCCGCGTTCGCGGCGATCCGGCCGGCCGGACGGCGCGGCGCGAGCAGCCCGCGCAGCGCGGCGAGCAGCGGACCGAACAGCAGCAGCCCCGCCAGCATCAGGGCGTGGCCCACCGTCCAGCCGGGGCCGGGCTCCCGTGAGCCCTCCAGCAGCCGGACACCGCCGTACAGCGCCATCAGGACGGGGGCGCCGACGGCGGCGATCGGGGTGAGGCGGTCGAGCCTGGTGACGGTCATGGGTGTTCTCCGCTCCGCGAGTGCGTTTCCGACACTCCGGATGCTGTCCGCCGGGCCCCTCGTCGCGGATCACCCGCACCGGCGATCCCGCCGGCTCCCCCGCGCGGGGGACTCCCCCCGGGCCGGGCCGCCGTCAGCCCTCTCCCGCGACGACCGCTCCCGCCTCGTACGCGAACACCACCGCGTGCACCCGGTCCCGCAGCCCCAGCTTGCTCAGCACATTGCTGACGTGCGTCTTCACGGTGTGCTCGCTGACCACCAGCTCGGCGGCGATCTCCGCGTTGGAGAGCCCCCGGGCCAGCAGCCGCAGCGTCTCCCGCTCCCGCAGGGTCAGCTGCTCCAGCAGCCGGGACGGCGCCCGGACGCCCTGCGCGGGCGGCCTGGCCCCGCCCGGCCGGCGGGCGGCGAACTCGCCGATCAGCCGGCGGGTCACCGACGGCGCCAGCAGCGCCTCGCCCGAGGCCACCATCCGCACGCCGTGCGCCAGGTCGTCCCGGCGGACGTCCTTGAGCAGGAACCCGCTCGCCCCGGCGTAGAGCGCGTCGAAGACGTAGTCGTCGATGTCGAAGGTGGTCAGCATGATCACCTTCGTCTCCGGGTGGTCCGCGCAGACCCGGCGGGCCGCCTCCAGGCCGTCCATCACCGGCATCCGGACGTCCAGCAGCAGGACGTCCGGGCCGTGCTCGCGCACCGCCTCGACCGCCTCGGCGCCGTCGCGCGCCTCCGCGACCACCTCGATGTCCGGCTGTGCGTCCAGGATCATCCCGAACCCGGCCCGCACCAGCTCCTGGTCGTCCGCGACGACCACCCGGATCGGCTTCACCGGCCCACCCCCTCCCTCGACGCACCCTCGCCCAGCGGCAGCCTGGCACTCACCAGGAAGCCGTTCCCCTCCGGTCCCGGCCCGGCCTCGGCCCGCCCGCCGCAGGCCGCGGCCCGCTCCCGGATGCCGACCAGCCCGCGCCCGCCGGACCAGTCCGCCGCACGGTCCGCCGGCCGGCGCACCCCGCGCCCGTTGTCGGACACCACGACCTCCAGCACCCCGCCCGAGCGGACCACCCGCACGGCCGCCCGGTCCGCCCCGGCGTGCTTGACCGTGTTGGTCAGCGCCTCCTGCACGATCCGGTAGGCGGCCGCCTCCACGTCCGCGGGCAGCGGGCCCGGCGAGCCTTCCGGGTCCAGCTCCAGCTCCACCCGCAGTCCCGCCCCGCGGACCCGCTCGACCAGGCCCGCGAGCTCGGCCAGCCGCGGCTGCGGCGCCAGCTCCGGAGCCGCGCCGTCCTCCTTCAGCACCCCGAGCACCCGCCGCAGCTGCACCATGGCGTCCCGGCCGGAGTCGGCGATGGTGTCGAAGGTCCTGATCGCCCGCTCCGGGTCCTTGTGCACCACCAGCGGGCCGGCCTCCGCCTGGATCACCATCAGCGACACGGCGTGCGCCAGGATGTCGTGCATCTCCCGGGCGATCCGGCCGCGCTCCTGCGCCACCGCGCGCGCCGCGTCGCTGGCCGCCCGCCGGCCGGCCTCCCGGGCCCGCTCCGCCTCCACCTGCGCCAGCCGGCGCAGTTCGCGCACCAGCGAGCCGAAGACGAAGGCACCGACCGAGGTCAGCAGCGAGAACAGCATGCCGTTGAGCGAGTGGGTCCCCACCACGTTGGCCGCCACCACCACGGCCAGCACCGCCCAGCGCTGCCGGTCCGGCGCGCGCTCGGCCACCGTGTACACGGTGACCACCGCGTACAGCGGCAGCTGCGGCATCACCGGGTGCGCCACCACCGAGAGCACCGCCGACACCCCGCCGCTGACGGCCATCACGGCGAGCGGGGCGCGCCGCCGCCAGGGCAGCGGAAGCGCGGTGCCAAGCGCCAGCAGATAGACCCACCAGGGCCGGGTGACGTCGTCGTGGTACACCGCCCAGAACGAGACCCCGGCCGATCCGACGGCCAGCAGGGTGTCCAGCACGTAGGGGCTCACCCCGGCGAACCGCGCCCGCCAGGCCCGCCCCGGCGCGAACCGGTCCTCGTCCACGTACCCCCCGTACCCGGGGACCCCGCCCCCGCGGAGAAGATCATGCCCTACCGGCAGCACCGTGGGCACCGGCCCGTCAGGCACCGCCGACCGTCACGCCGCCGGTCTCGGCCCGCGCCGTGATGCTGCGCGCCGCCCCCGCCGCGCGGGGCACCTCCACCGAGACGTCGCCCGTCCCGGCGCTCGCGTCCACCGCGTACGCCTGCCCCGCCGGCACCCGGACCCGGACCCCGCCCGTACGCGCCCGGGCCTCCACGGTGGTCGGGCTCCCCGCGAAGGAGGCCTCGATCCCGCCCGTCCCGGTGCTCAGCCGCACCACCGGCGAGGTCAGCCCGCTCGCCTCCACACCACCGGTGCCGGCCTTCACCTCCACCTCGGCGGCCAGCCCGGTCAGCCGCACCCCGCCGGTCTCCGTGCCGACCCGCACCCGGGTGCCGGCCGGCACGTCCACCTCGTACCCGACCCCGCAGTCGTCGCAGTCGTAGCGCAGCGTCAGGGTGCCGTCCCGGACCTCGTGGCTGCTCGTCGGCGCCGCGCCCCGGTAGTTCTGGTGCTCGGTGACCCGCACCGCCTCCCCGCCGCCGCGGATCGTGACCCCGCCGGTGCGCCCCTCGACCACCAGCTCCCGCACCGGCCCGTCCACGCCGTAGCCGACGTCCCGCCGCTGCTCGTCGCCCTGCAGACAGCCCGACACCCCGGCCAGCACCGCCCCGGTGACCGCCATCGCACCCAGTACCCGCTTCATCGCCGGCTCCCCTCCACGTCCGTCGTTCCGACGCCGCCCAGCCTCCCCCGCCGCCCCCGGCCGGCGCCTCGCCCTCCCGAGCGGTTCCCCCGGCTCCCCCGCGCGAGGGAGCCGGGCGACCCGGGAACGCCGAAGGGCCCGGAGGCTGAATGCCTCCGGGCCCTTCACTGTGTAGCGGGGACAGGATTTGAACCTGCGACCTCTGGGTTATGAGCCCAGCGAGCTACCGAGCTGCTCCACCCCGCGTCGGTAAACACGACTCTACGCGACTTCGTCCGGGGAACCTAATCGGTTTGATATTCGCCCCCGCCAACGGCCCCGTGGAGCCGGTGCGGAGCCCCCGCCGCGTCCTCTCCGACCCCGCCGGCCCCCGGGAAGGCCCCCGGAAGGCCCCCGGAAACGCCGCCGGGCGGCCACCCCCGTGAGGGGTGACCGCCCGGCGGTTCAGGGACCGTCGACTCAGCCGGTGTAGGGACCGTAGTCGTAGTCGTCCAGCGGCACCGCCTGGCCGGAGCCGGCGCCGAAGGGCGACAGGTCGTAGTCGTCGTAGCCGACGGCCGAGTACATCGCGGCCTTGGCCTCCTCGGTCGGCTCGACACGGATGTTGCGGTAGCGGGGCAGACCCGTACCGGCCGGGATGAGCTTACCGAGGATGACGTTCTCCTTGAGGCCCAGCAGCGGGTCCGACTTGGCGTGGATCGCCGCGTCGGTGAGGACCCGGGTCGTCTCCTGGAAGGAGGCGGCCGACAGCCAGGACTCAGTGGCCAGCGAGGCCTTGGTGATACCCATCAGCTGCGGACGGCCGGAGGCGGGGTGACCGCCCTCGGAGACCACACGACGGTTCTCGGTCTCGAAGCGGCCGCGCTCGACGAGCTCGCCCGGGAGCAGCTCGGCGTCGCCCGACTCGATGATCGTCACGCGGCGCAGCATCTGCCGGATGATGATCTCGATGTGCTTGTCGTGGATCGACACGCCCTGCGAGTTGTAGACCTTCTGGACCTCGGCGACCAGGTGGATCTGGACGGCACGCTGGCCCATGATCCGCAGCACGTCGTGCGGGTTGGTGGCACCCATGGTCAGCTTCTGGCCGACCTCGACCGCCTCGCCCTCGCTGACGAGCAGCTTCACACGCTTCGAGACCGGGTAGGCGATCTCGTCGGTGCCGTCGTCCGGCGTGACGACCAGCTTGCGGGTCTTCTCGGTGTCCTCGATGCGGACCCGGCCCTGCGCCTCCGAGATCGGGGCCACACCCTTGGGGGTACGGGCCTCGAAGAGCTCGACGACACGGGGCAGACCCTGCGTGATGTCGTCACCGGCCACACCACCGGTGTGGAAGGTACGCATGGTCAGCTGGGTACCGGGCTCACCGATGGACTGGGCGGCGATGATGCCGACCGCCTCACCGATGTCGACCAGCTTGCCGGTGGCCAGCGAGCGGCCGTAGCAGAAGGCACAGGTGCCGACGGCCGACTCACAGGTCAGGATCGAGCGGGTCTTGACCTCGCTGATGCCGTGGCGGATCAGCTCGTCGATCAGCACGTCACCGAGGTCGGTGTTGGCGGTGGCGAGGAGCTTGCCGTCCACCGTGATGTCCTCGGCCAGCATGCGGGCGTAGACGCTGGTCTCGACGTCGTCCGTCTTGCGCAGGACGCCGTTCTCGACCGTGCCGATCGCCAGCTTGAGGCCGCGCTCGGTGCCGCAGTCCTCCTCGCGGATGATGACGTCCTGGGAGACGTCGACCAGACGACGGGTGAGGTAGCCGGAGTCGGCGGTACGCAGCGCGGTGTCGGCCAGACCCTTACGGGCACCGTGGGTCGAGATGAAGTACTCGAGAACGGTGAGGCCCTCACGGAACGACGCCTTGATGGGACGCGGGATCGTCTCGTTCTTGGCGTTGGACACCAGACCACGCATACCGGCGATCTGACGCATCTGCATCATGTTTCCACGAGCACCCGAGTCGACCATCATGAAGATGGGGTTCGTCTTCGGGAAGTTCGCGTTCATGGCCTCGGCGACCTCGTTGGTCGCCTGGGTCCAGATGCCGATGAGCTCCTGCTTGCGCTCGTCGTTGGTGATCAGGCCGCGCTCGTACTGACGCTGGACCTTCTCCGCCTTCGCCTCGTAGCCCTCGAGGATCTGGGGCTTGCTCGGCGGGACGACGACGTCGGAGATCGAGACCGTGACACCCGAGCGGGTGGCCCAGTGGAAGCCGGCCGCCTTCAGGTTGTCCAGGGTCGCCGCGACGACGACCTTGGGGTAGCGCTCCGCCAGGTCGTTGACGATCGCGGAGAGCTGCTTCTTGCCCACCTCGTAGTCGACGAACGGGTAGTCCTCGGGCAGCAGCTCGTTGAAGAGCGCGCGGCCCAGGGTGGTCTTCAGGCGGAAGGACTCGCCCTCGAACCAGTTCGACTGACCGTCCTCGTCGACCGGCGGGGTCCAGCCACGGGGCGGGACGGTGCCGATCGGCAGGCGGATGTCGATGACGGCCTGGACGTCCAGCTCCTTGGCGTCGAAGGCCATGACGGCCTCGGCGGTCGAGGAGAAGGAGCGGCCGGCGCCCTTGACGTTGTCGCGGTCCGAGGTCAGGAAGAACAGACCCAGCACCATGTCCTGGGTCGGCATGGTGACGGGGCGACCGTCGGCCGGCTTCAGGATGTTGTTCGAGGACAGCATCAGGATGCGGGCCTCGGCCTGCGCCTCCGCGGAGAGCGGCAGGTGGACGGCCATCTGGTCACCGTCGAAGTCCGCGTTGAACGCGGTGCAGACGAGCGGGTGGATCTGGATGGCCTTGCCCTCGACCAGCTGGGGCTCGAAGGCCTGGATGCCGAGGCGGTGCAGGGTGGGTGCGCGGTTCAGCAGCACCGGGTGCTCGGCGATGACCTCTTCGAGCACGTCCCACACGACCGGGCGGGCACGCTCGACCATGCGCTTGGCCGACTTGATGTTCTGCGCGTGGTTCAGGTCCACCAGGCGCTTCATCACGAACGGCTTGAAGAGCTCCAGCGCCATGGCCTTGGGCAGACCGCACTGGTGCAGCTTGAGCTGCGGGCCGACGACGATGACCGAACGGGCCGAGTAGTCGACTCGCTTGCCGAGCAGGTTCTGACGGAAACGACCCTGCTTGCCCTTCAGCATGTCGCTGAGGGACTTCAGCGGGCGGTTGCCGGGGCCCGTGACCGGGCGACCACGACGGCCGTTGTCGAACAGCGCGTCGACGGCCTCCTGGAGCATGCGCTTCTCGTTGTTCACGATGATCTCGGGGGCACCGAGGTCGAGAAGGCGCTTCAGGCGGTTGTTGCGGTTGATCACGCGGCGGTACAGGTCGTTCAGGTCGGAGGTCGCGAAGCGGCCACCGTCCAGCTGCACCATCGGACGCAGGTCCGGCGGGATGACCGGGACGCAGTCCAGCACCATGCCGTTGGGCTTGTTGGTGGTCTGCAGGAACGCGGAGACGACCTTGAGGCGCTTCAGCGCACGGGTCTTCTTCTGGCCCTTGCCGGTGCGGATGATCTCGCGCAGGCGCTCGGACTCCTCCGCCAGGTCGAAGGTCTCGAGGCGGTCCTTGAGGGCCGCCGCGCCCATCGAGCCGGAGAAGTAGGTGCCGAAGCGGTCGCGCAGCTCGCGGTAGAGCAGCTCGTCGCCCTCCAGGTCCTGGACCTTGAGGTTCTTGAAGCGGGCCCACACCTCGTCGAGGCGGTCGAGCTCGCGCTGCGCGCGGTCGCGCAGCTGCTTCATCTCGCGCTCGGCACCCTCGCGCACCTTGCGGCGCACGTCGGCCTTGGCGCCCTCGGCCTCCAGCTCGGCCAGGTCGGTCTCGGCCTTCTTGGCGCGGGCTTCGAGGTCGGAGTCGCGGCGGTTCTCGATCTGCTGGCGCTCGACCGAGACGTGCGCCTCCAGGGACGGGAGGTCGCGCTGGCGACGCTCGTCGTCCACCCAGGTGATCATGTAGGCGGCGAAGTAGATGACCTTCTCGAGGTCCTTCGGCGCCAGGTCGAGCAGGTAGCCCAGGCGGGACGGGACACCCTTGAAGTACCAGATGTGGGTGACCGGGGCGGCCAGCTCGATGTGGCCCATCCGCTCACGGCGCACCTTGGCGCGGGTCACCTCGACGCCGCAGCGCTCACAGATGATGCCCTTGAAGCGGACGCGCTTGTACTTACCGCAGTAGCACTCCCAGTCCCGGGTCGGACCGAAGATCTTCTCGCAGAAGAGTCCGTCCTTTTCGGGCTTCAGGGTGCGGTAGTTGATGGTCTCCGGCTTCTTGACCTCGCCGTGCGACCACTGGCGGATGTCGTCGGCGGTGGCCAGGCCGATGCGGAGCTCGTCGAAGAAGTTGACGTCAAGCACTGGTCGTCAAGCCCTCTTTCGTAAGTCGAGAGTCGTTCATGTGGTCTGAGGGGGGCCTGGGGGCGGGCCGGCTCCCAGTGGTGAAGAGCCGGCCCTGCCTCCGTCAGACCTCTTCGACGCTGCTCGGCTCGCGCCGGGACAGGTCGATGCCGAGCTCCTCGGCGGCGCGGAACACGTCCTCGTCGGAGTCCCGCATCTCGATGGACTGGCCGTCCGAGGACAGCACCTCCACGTTGAGGCAGAGCGACTGCATTTCCTTGATGAGCACCTTGAAGGACTCGGGAATGCCGGGCTCGGGGATGTTCTCGCCCTTGACGATGGCCTCGTAGACCTTCACGCGGCCGAGAACGTCGTCGGACTTGATGGTGAGGAGTTCCTGCAGCGCGTAGGCGGCGCCGTACGCCTCAAGGGCCCACACCTCCATCTCACCGAAGCGCTGACCACCGAACTGCGCCTTACCACCCAGCGGCTGCTGGGTGATCATCGAGTACGGGCCGGTCGAACGGGCGTGCAGCTTGTCGTCGACCAGGTGGTGCAGCTTGAGGATGTACATGTAGCCGACCGAGACCGGCATCGGGAACGGCTCGCCGGAGCGGCCGTCGAACAGCCGGGCCTTACCGGTGGAGTTCACCAGGCGCTCACCGTCACGGGTGAGGGTGGTGTTGTCCAGCAGGCCGGTGATCTCGTCCTCGCGGGCGCCGTCGAAGACCGGGGTGGCGAGGTTGGTGCCGCCCTGGACGGTGTCGGCGCCGATCGCCTGGAGGCGCTGGGCCCACTCGTCGGCGAGGCCGGAGACGTCCCAGCCCTGCTTGGCGAGCCACCCGAGGTGGATCTCCAGGACCTGTCCCGGGTTCATTCGGGACGGGACACCCAGCGGGTTGAGGATGATGTCGACCGGGGTGCCGTCCTCCAGGAACGGCATGTCCTCGACCGGCAGGATCTTCGAGATGACGCCCTTGTTGCCGTGACGGCCGGCGAGCTTGTCACCGTTGGTGATCTTGCGCTTCTGGGCCACGTAGACGCGGACCAGCTGGTTGACGCCCGGGGGCAGCTCGTCGCCCTCTTCGCGGTCGAAGACGCGCACGCCGATGACCTTGCCGGACTCACCGTGCGGCACCTTCAGCGAGGTGTCGCGGACCTCACGGGCCTTCTCACCGAAGATCGCGCGGAGCAGGCGCTCCTCCGGGGTCAGCTCGGTCTCGCCCTTGGGCGTGACCTTGCCGACCAGGATGTCACCGGTGACGACGTCGGCGCCGATCCGGATGATGCCGCGCTCGTCGAGGTCGGCGAGGACCTCCTCGGAGACGTTCGGGATGTCCCGGGTGATCTCCTCGGGGCCGAGCTTGGTGTCACGGGCGTCGACCTCGTGCTCCTCGATGTGGATCGAGGAGAGGACGTCGTCCTGCACGAGGCGCTGCGACAGGATGATCGCGTCCTCGTAGTTGTGACCCTCCCACGACATGAACGCCACGAGCAGGTTCTTGCCGAGGGCCATCTCGCCCTCGTCGGTGCACGGGCCGTCGGCCAGCACCTGGTTGACCTCGACCCGGGCGCCCTCGTCCACGAGCACCTTCTGGTTGAAGGCGGTGCCCTGGTTGGAGCGGGTGAACTTGGCGGCGCGGTACGTGGTGTACGTGCCGTCGTCGTTGGCCACGGTGACGTAGTCGGCCGAGACCTCCTGGACGACACCGGCCTTCTCGGCGGTGATGACGTCCGCGGCGTCGACGGCGCAGCGGTACTCCATGCCGGTGCCGACCAGCGGAGCCTCGCTCTTCAGCAGCGGCACCGCCTGGCGCATCATGTTCGAGCCCATGAGCGCGCGGTTGGCGTCGTCGTGCTCGAGGAACGGGATCATGGCGGTCGCGACCGACACCATCTGGCGCGGCGAGACGTCCATGTAGTCGATCTCGGTGCCCGGGATGTAGTCGATCTCGCCGCCACGGCGGCGGACCAGGACACGCGGCTCGGCGAAGGTCAGCTCCGCCGTCAGCGGGGCGTTGGCCTGCGCGATGACGTAGCGGTCCTCCTCGTCGGCCGTGAGGTAGTCGACCTGCTCGGTGACGACACCCTCGATGACCTTGCGGTACGGGGTCTCGATGAAGCCGAACGCGTTGACCCGGCCGTACGAGGCCAGCGACCCGATCAGACCGATGTTCGGGCCTTCCGGGGTCTCGATCGGACACATGCGCCCGTAGTGCGAGGGGTGCACGTCACGGACCTCGAAGCCGGCGCGCTCACGGGAGAGACCACCGGGACCGAGGGCGGACAGACGGCGCTTGTGGGTCAGGCCCGACAGCGGGTTCGTCTGGTCCATGAACTGCGACAGCTGGCTGGTGCCGAAGAACTCCTTGATGGAGGCGACGACCGGCCGGATGTTGATCAGGGTCTGCGGCGTGATCGCCTCGACGTCCTGGGTGGTCATGCGCTCGCGCACGACGCGCTCCATACGGGCGAGACCCGTACGGACCTGGTTCTGGATGAGCTCGCCGACGTTGCGCAGACGACGGTTGCCGAAGTGGTCGATGTCGTCGACCTCGACCACGATGTCGCGGCCCTCGGTGTCACGCCACTCGGTCTCGCCCGCGTGCAGCTTCACCAGGTACTTGATCGCACCGATGATGTCGGGCTCGGTGAGCACGCCGGAGTCCAGCGACTCGGCGTTGCCCAGCTTGCGGTTGACCTTGTAACGGCCGACCTTGGCGAGGTCGTAGCGCTTCGGGTTGAAGTAGAGGTTCTCCAGAAGCGTCTGCGCGGCCTCGCGGGTGGGCGGCTCGCCCGGGCGCAGCTTGCGGTAGATGTCGAGCAGCGCGTCGTCCTGGCCCTGGGTGTGGTCCTTCTCCAGGGTGGCGCGCATCGACTCGTACTCGCCGAACTCCTCGAGAATCATCTCGTTGGTCCAGCCGAGCGCCTTGAGCAGCACGGTGACGGACTGCTTGCGCTTGCGGTCGATGCGGACGCCGACCATGTCGCGCTTGTCGATCTCCATCTCCAGCCAGGCACCACGCGAGGGGATGACCTTGCAGGAGTAGATGTCCTTGTCGGACACCTTGTCCAGGGTGGAGTCGAAGTACACACCCGGGGAGCGGACGAGCTGCGAGACGACGACACGCTCGGTGCCGTTGATCACGAACGTGCCCTTGTGGGTCATGAGCGGGAAGTCGCCCATGAAGACCGTCTGAGACTTGATCTCACCGGTCTCGTTGTTGGTGAACTCGGCCGTGACGAAGAGCGGGGCCGCGAACGTGAAGTCGCGGTCCTTGCACTCGTCAATGGAGTTCTTCGGCGGCTCGAAACGGTGGTCGCGGAAGGTCAGCGACATCGACCCACTGAAGTCCTCGATCGGCGAGATCTCTTCGAAGATCTCCTCCAGACCGGACTTGGTGGGGACGTCCTGACCACTCTCCAGGGCCGCCTCGACCCGGGCCTTCCAGGCCGCGTTGCCGAGCAGCCAGTCAAAGCTCTCGGTCTGCAGGGCCAGGAGGTTCGGGACCTCGAGGGGCTCCTTGATCTTCGCGAACGAAACGCGGAGCGGGGCGGTGGATGCGGCGGAATTGTTCGAGGCGTTGCGCGGCGCGGCCAAGAGGGGGGTCCTTCCGAGGGCTCGGAGCTCACTGCGCGCGTACCGGCCGGGCCTGGAAAGGCTTGGTCCCACCTCCCTCGCCACTGGCCTCTGCCGGGTCGTGAAACCCGAGGTCAGAGCCGTTTTGCGGAGGCGGTGCCAGACCCCTTCAGGGCAACGCAAACTCCGGGCGACGAGTCACGGAGCAGCTAACAGGCAGCGCAAAGGGACAGTGTAGCCAAACGGCACACTGCTGTCCAGCTCTGATTCGGAAACCGAATCGGAGACTCCTCCCGGTAGCCGGCGAACGCGAACGCCCGCCGGGTACTGCACTGGCCCGGACACCGCCGGGCCGCCTCGACTCACGTGGAGTCACTTCCCTCCGGAGCCGCTGGTTATGCATCCACCAGCGAACCAACCGGGGCGGACTCGCGCCACGAGAATCGCGCGCCGCGCCCGGTTCGTCAAGGGCCCGCCTCCGGCACGGACCTCGACCCGTCCATCGCCCTGGACCCGCCCGGCGTTACAGAAGCCGTGGTGAGGGCCACTCTCGATGACAGCGATCACCATACCCGCCCGCACCGACGGTGCCGAGTGCGCTCTCGGCCACTCCGGTGCCGCCGGGCCGCGGGGGCCGCCGCGGGGCCCCGGGAGGGCCCGCTCCGGACGCCTCTGCCCGGCGCCCGGCGCCGGCGCCCGGTCCGGACCCTCCCGGGGCCCGGGAACACGAAAAAGGCCGGGCCGACCACCCGCGAGGGTGATCGGCCCGACCCGTGGCATCCTCCGCCCTCAGTGAGGGCGTGCGGCTGCCTCCCGGCCCTCAGGGCCGGGGAGGAGTCACTTGACGGTGACCTTGGCGCCAGCGGCCTCGAGGGCAGCCTTGGCCTTCTCGGCAACGTCCTTGGCAACCTTCTCCAGGACCTTGGCACCAGCGGTGTCAACGAGGTCCTTGGCCTCCTTCAGGCCGAGGGAGGTCAGGGTGCGCACCTCCTTGATGACCTGGATCTTCTTGTCGCCGGCACCGTCGAGGATGACGTCGAACTCGTCCTGCTCCTCAACAGCCTCGACCGGGGCAGCGCCACCGGCGGCGGCAACGGCGACCGGAGCGGCAGCGGTGACGTCGAACTTCTCCTCGAACGCCTTCACGAAGGCGGCGAGCTCGATGAGGGTGAGCTCCTCGAACTGCGCGAGCAGCTCGTCCTGGGTCAGCTTCGCCATGATTGGCGTCCTTCCACTAATTCGGCAGGTGGTGCCGTATGTACGGGTTGGCGGGCGTACGGGCCCGCAGCGAGGCGTGAGCCTGCGGAATTACTCCGTGGCCTCGTCCTCGGCGGCGGGAGCCGGCGTACCGGCACCGCCCTGCTCGACCTTGTCGCGCAGCGCGTCCACAGTGCGGACGAGCTTCGACGGCAGGGCCTGGAAGAGCGCGGCAGCCTGGGACTGCTTGCCCTTCAGCGCGCCGGCCAGCTTGGCGAGCAGCACCTCGCGGGACTCGAGGTCCGCGAGCTTCTTGATCTCATCGGCGGTCAGCGCCTTACCGTCAAGGACACCGCCCTTGATGATGAGAGCGGGGTTCTCCTTGGCGAAGTCACGCAGAGCCTTCGCCGACTCCACCGGGTCACCGGTGACGAAGGCGACAGCCGTCGGACCGGCGAACAGGTCGTCGAGCTCCGTGATCCCGGCCTCATTGGCCGCAATCTTGGTCAGCGTGTTCTTCACCACGGCGTACTGGGCGTTGTCACCCAGCGAGCGACGCAGGGTCTTAACCTGCTTCACCGTCAGACCGCGGTACTCGGTCAGCACGGCCGCACTCGAGGCACGGAACTGCTCCGTGATCTCGGCGACGGCGGCAGCCTTGTCGGGCCTAGCCATAGGCTTACGCCTCCTTCCGTGATGTCGAAGTCAGGCCGACCGCGAAAGTCGACCATTCGAACCTCGGACCACCGGACGGAAGGAAAGCTCCTGCGGAAAAGCAGATGAGCCCCGGTGCGCAGGCGCACGGGGCTCAGTTCGACCTCGACGGGTCCACGTGCGAACACGCGGGTCCCGGAAGTCCAAGCTCCAAACAATCCTGCGCGGGCTGCCTGCGACGAATCGCAGATCCTTCGGTCCCCGCGCCTCTTGCGAGTGCACGGCGACAACCAGCGGTCTTTGGCTTCGGTAACACTAGCCGGACTCGTCCGTCCGGGGCAAATCGCCCACCCGGGGCCCTCAGCGGGCCAGCGGGGAGATGCTTCGGGTGCCCACGTCCACGGTGTCCGCCTCGGCCGGGGCCTGCACCGAGAGGGTGCCGGCGAAGTCGCTGTAGAGCACCGCGTCGTCCGCCCGGCCGCTCGCCCCGGTGCCCGTGCGCTGCAGCCGGACCAGCTGGTCCTTGTCGTTCAGCCACAGGTCCAGGGTCAGCGAGACCGAGCCGCCGGGGGCCAGCGCGGCCCGCAGGCCGTCCCGGCGGGCCTGGCCCAGCTGGACCTGGGCGGCCGCGTAGCGCTCGGCGTCGGTGGTGACCCGGAAGTGCTCGACCGCCGAGTCCTCGAACTTCTCCTCGCCGAGGTACTGCGCCTCGATCCCGTCGGCGGTCGCGGCGGCCAGCGCCTCGACCGGGTTCAGCAGGTCGATCAGCCCGGCGTAGGGGATCTCCCGGTGGCCGTCCGCGGTCGGCGCCACGGAGAACCGCTCCCAGTGCCGGCCGGCCTGCCGGGCCGCGGTGGCCGCGTCACCGCCCTGGTACGCGACGGTGTCCACGACGATCAGCTGCTCGGCCTCGGCCGAAGTGGAACGTTTGACCTGGAGCGCGGTCTTCGGCTGCCAGAACAGCGGGCCGGAGCCGGCGTCCGCCCCCAGCCGGTAGCTGACCTTGGCCCGGCGGGCGGTCTGCATGGTGAGCTGGGCGGAGAGCAGGACGCCGTGCGGCGACCGGTCGGTGGGCTTGGCCGGCCCGGTCGCGGCGACGGTGCTCGGCGACGGGGTGCCGGACGGCACCGGCGAGGCGCCCCCGCCGCTGCCGCACGCGGTGAGACCGCTCGCCAGGAGCACCGCGGCCGTGATGGCCGCCAGTCGCTGCCGCACCGCCATGCCCCCTCTCCTTCCGTCCGGTCACCACTGCGGCGGTCCCGCTGCGGGCCGCCCCGTCCCCGGCCGCCGTGGACCGGCCGTGCTGTTCCAGCCACCTTGCCACCAGGGACCGGACCGACCTGCGGCGACCCCCTCGGCCCGTCGGGCGGTGTCGCCGGCGCCCGGTGGGGTCAGCTGCGGAAGACCTTGGCGAAGTCGGCCCCCTTGCCGACGTCGCCCGCGGCCGGTGCCTCGATCTTGGGCGCGGCGCCGAGGCCCGAGTAGGTGACGGTGACGGCCGAGGACTCGCCGCCCTTGTCGCCGTACTCCCGGAGCTGGACGAGCTCCTGCTTGTCGTTGATCCAGAAGTCCACGGTCAGCGTGCTGCCGCCGGTGTCGAGCGTCTGGCGGACGGCCGCGCGCTGGTCGCCGCCGAGCGCGCTCAGGCTGTCGGCCAGCTTGGCGACCTCCTCGACGGCGCGGTAGTGGGTGGTCTGGACCCCGCCGACCGCCTCCGCGCCGACCTTGGTGAGCTTGCCGCCCTGGGCCGCCGCCGACAACTGGAGGACCGGGTTCGTCAGTTGCGCCACGGTCAGGAACATCACCGACATCGAGCCGACGACCGGGTCCTTCGGCTCGATCCTGGCCCAGTGCTTCCCGCCCAGCACGGCCGTGGTCTGCAGGCCGCCGCCGAGGTAGACCTCGTCACCGATGATCCTCGCCCTGGTGCCCGACTCGGTCTTGGCCGCGACGTCGACGACGGTCCGCTGCTGCCATTCGGCGGTACCGGCCATCGGGCCGGCCTCCGCGGTCAGCGCGAGCGAGCCGTTGCCGGCCCGCTGCATCACCACGGCCGAGGCGGCCAGCGCCGCCCGCGGGTCGAGTCCCGCCGCGGCGCCGGCCACGGCGTCACCGGCCGCCTTGGTGCCGGTCGTACCGTCGCTGCCGCAGGCCGCCAGCCCGGCGGCCAGGACGGTCGCCGCGACCGTGACGCACGCATGGCGCAGAACGCGCATAAGGAGCCCCCCAAAGACCTGATCATCAGAAAATACCCAGCGGACTCTAATGGATCACCGGGCGCCTTCCCCACCGCGTGCGGTGGCGCCGCCTAGCCCGCGGGGGCCGGGCTCTCGGTGCCCGTCCCGAGCTCGGAGACGTCCGTCGTGGTGACCACGGTTCCGGCGCTGCCCACGGCGGTGGCGCGCAGCCGCAGCAGGCGGTCGCCGGGCGCGATCCAGACGTCGTACCCGATGGCGGTCACGCCGCGCTCCCGGTAGTAGCCGAGGACCACCGCGAGCCGCTCGGGGGTGAGGCCCTGGTCCGCGGCGAAGTACTCGGCCACCGGCGCGCTCCCCTGGTAGTGCGCCACGGTGGTGCCGGCGAGCTCCTCCCCGCCGAGCGAGGTGAGCCGGCCGGCCAGTGCCATGGTGTGCGCCGAGTCGCCCGGGTTGGATATCAGCCCGGTCATCCAGCCGCCCGCGTAGCCGCCCGCGCCCGGGACGGCTCGCGGGTCGAGCGACTCGGCCTCGGCCCGCTCGGCCCGCAGCGGCGCCGCCCCCTCGTATCCGAGGTCGACCGTGCCGTCCTGGCTGCGCAGCCGGCCGGTGCCCCGCTCGTCGGTGACGGTCAGCTCGGCCGCGTCCCGGGGGCCCCAGACCACGGTGCCGGCGGCGGTGCGCCGCCCGGCCGGGCCCTCCTCGACCGTCCGCACCCGCGCGCCACCGGTGTCGTCCAGTGTCTGGGTGGCCGAGAGCAGCACCTGCTTGGGCGGGCGGACCGTCGCGGGTGCGCCCAGCGGCGTGCGGTCCCCCGAGACCGCCAGCAGGCTGCACGCCGTCAGGCCGCTGGCGAGCACCAGGAGGGCCGCCCCCCAGGCGGCGGGGCGAAGGGCGGGCGGCACGGCACACTCCGGCGGTCGACTTCGGTCGGGCATCGATCAGATGATCGGACCGGCCGAGCGTACGACGAGCCGCCCGGGAGTTCCCCACCGCCGGGATCTCGATCCGGACACGACGACGGGCCCGCACCCCCGGAGAGGGGGTACGGGCCCGTCGTGCGGACTACTGCTGCGCCCAGGACGCGGCTACCGGTCGGAGCTCAGGGCTCAGACGGAGGCCGGGTCCTCCTCGACCAGGAGGTTGCGGGTGCGGTTCGGGTCCACCAGGATGCCGGGGCCGATCGTGGTGCTGATCGCGGTCTTCTTGATGTAGCGACCCTTGGCGGCGGACGGCTTGGCGCGGAGCACCTCGTCCAGCGCGGCGGCGTAGTTCTCGACCAGCTGCTCGTCGGTGAAGGAGGCCTTACCGATGATGAAGTGCAGGTTCGAGTGCTTGTCGACGCGGAACTCGATCTTGCCGCCCTTGATCTCGTTCACGGCCTTGGCCACGTCCGGGGTCACGGTGCCGGTCTTCGGGTTCGGCATCAGGCCACGGGGACCGAGCACGCGGCCCAGGCGGCCGACCTTGCCCATGAGGTCCGGGGTGGCGACGACGGCGTCGAAGTCGAGGCGGCCCTTGGCGACCTCGTCGATGAGCTCGTCGGAGCCGACGATGTCGGCGCCCGCAGCACGCGCGGCCTCGGCACGCTCGCCGGTCGCGAAGACCAGGACCCGAGCGGTCTTACCGGTGCCGTGCGGGAGGATCACGGTGCTGCGGACCATCTGGTCGGCCTTGCGCGGGTCGACGCCCAGACGCATGGCGACCTCGACGGTGCCGTCGAACTTGGTGGTGCTGGTCGCCTTGGCGAGGCGGATGGCCTCGAGGGGGGCGTAAAGGCGCTCGCGGTCGACCTGTGCGTCCGCGGCCTTCAGAGCCTTGCTGCGCTTCACTGCTGCTCCTGAATGGGGAATGGAGTCGTGGTATGGACGGGCCGCGCAGGCCCTACCACAAGGACGAGAAGGGTGATCAGCCCTCGACCGTGATGCCCATCGACCGGGCGGTGCCGGCGATGATCTTGGACGCGGCGTCCAGGTCGTTGGCGTTCAGGTCGGGGAGCTTGACCGTGGCGATCTCGCGGACCTGGGCGGCCGTGAGCTTGGCGACCTTGGTCTTGTGCGGCTCGGCCGAGCCCTTGTCCACGCCCGCGGCCTTCAGGATGAGGCGCGCGGCCGGCGGCGTCTTCGTGATGAAGGTGAAGGAACGGTCGTCGTAGACCGTGATCTCCACCGGCACGATCATGCCGCGCTGCGACTCGGTCGCGGCGTTGTAGGCCTTGCAGAACTCCATGATGTTGACGCCGTGCTGACCCAGCGCGGGGCCGACCGGCGGCGCCGGGTTGGCCGCACCGGCGTTGATCTGGAGCTTGATAAGCCCCGTGACCTTCTTCTTCTTGGGAGGCATTTCTCTCCGGGTCCTTCCGAGAGGTGATTGCTGGTGCGTGCGGAACCGGGGCGACACCCAGCCGCCAGCACACACATCGGACCAGGCTAACGCGGATGCGCCGCTGGACCAAAACGACTTCGGGGCGGAGCCGAAGCCCCGCCCCGAACCGGAGGACTCGTCCGAGTCCCCGCGGCCGTACTAGTTCTTCTGGATCTGGTCGAAGGAGAGCTCGACCGGGGTCTCCCGGCCGAAGATCTCGACCAGGCCCTTGACCTTCTTCGAGTCCGGGTTGATCTCGTTGATCGTCGCCTGGAGGGTGGCGAAGGGGCCGTCGGTGACGGTGACCGAGTCGCCGACCTCGAAGTCCAGGACCTGGATCTCGCTGGGCTTGACCGGCGACGGCTTGCCGGCGTCCTTGGCCGCCTGGCGCTCGACGTCGGGGGCGAGCATCTTGACGACCTCGTCCAGCGTCAGCGGGTACGGGTCGTAGGCGTTGCCGACGAAGCCGGTGACACCGGGGGTGTTGCGCACGACGCCCCAGGACTCCGGGGTGAGGTCCATGCGCACCAGCACGTAGCCGGGGAGCTTGTTCTGGCGGATGGTCTTGCGGTCGCCGTTCTTGATCTGGACGACCTCCTCCTGCGGCACCTCGGCCTGGAAGATGTACTCCTCGACGTTGAGGGAGACCGCGCGCTGCTCCAGGTTCTGCTTCACCCGGTTCTCGTAGCCGGCGTAGGTGTGGATCACGTACCACTCGCCGGGCATGAAGCGCAGGTCCTCGCGGAACTTGGCGACCGGGTCGACCTCGACAGCCTCCTCGGCGGCTTCCTCCTCGGCCTCCGCCTCGGCGCCGGCCTCGTCCACTGCCTCGTCCTCGTCCTGGTCCTCGGCGGCCTCGGCGTCGAGCTCCTCGGCGGACTCCGCGTGCAGCGCGGCCTCCTCGGCGGGCTCGCCGGCCTCGGCCTCGTCGTCCGCCGCGACCTCGTCCTCGTCGCTGTCCGCGGCGTCCACGATCTGCTCGGCGGCCTCGGCTTCGTCAGCCAGCTCGGCCGCGTCCAGCTCGGCGGCGACATCCGCCTCGCGGACGGTCTCGTCGGCGTCGTACAGGGGGGACTCAGACACGGTGGCTGCTTCTTTCCTGGAGATGGTGAAGGTGGCGCGCTCCGGGACCTTTCCGGCGCCGCTCTGCTTCACACGGGCGCCAGAAGATGACTCGGAGACTTCAACAGTACCGAGTCAACGGTAGCGGCCTCGTACGTCCGGCGCCGACAGCTCGACCCGGGCCGAAGAATCGGCCCGGGTCGGGAAGCTGTTTCGAAGGTGGGACCGCTCGGTCAGCCGAAGACCCAGAGGCTGAGCTTCGAGAAGCCGTAGTCGAGGCCGGCGACGAACGCCATCACGACCACGACGAACACGACCACCACGGTGGTGTAGTTGACCAGCTCGTTGCGGGAGGGCCAGACGACCTTGCGCAGCTCCGCGATGATCTGGCGGTAGAACAGCGCGAGCCGGGCGAAGGCGCCCTTCTTGGCACGCTTGCCGGACTTCTTGTCCGCGCGGCCTGCCCGCTTGCGGTCGCGGCGCGACTGCCCCTCGTCCCCGCCCTCGGCAGGCGTGGTCTCGTCAGCGCCGTCGGCACCCTCGGGGTTGCCGCTCTCAGGCGTTGCGGTGGAGCCCGTGGTCTCCGTCACTCGTCCTCACCTGAATCCGGGTCCTGCCGAGCATCACCTGCGTGCCCGAGAGGGCACGAGCGGCCGGCTAAAGCGGTGCTGTTCGGAGCCCTCTCCGCATCAAGCCCGCTCGCTCTGTGGAGCGAACGGGCTGAATACGGATCAAGCAGCAGGGCAAGAGGGACTTGAACCCCCAACCGCCGGTTTTGGAGACCGGTGCTCTACCAATTGAGCTATTGCCCTACGGTGCCTCTCGGCCCCTGTAGCGACCACCAACCTACCGCATCTCCCGCCGCTGCATGCACAGGCGGTGGAAGCGTGGCTTCTCGGTGGCCGTCGAGGAGTGAGTGTACGTGGTCGAGAGGCGTTTGGTCGAACCTCTTCTCTCACGTCCGACCACCGAACCGGCCGCCCAACGACCACGGACCGGCCCCGCTTCGGGCCACCATCCGGACGAGCCCGTACATATGGTGAAACCCCCATGCCCGGTCCGTCCCGGTTCTGCGACCATGCAGGCATGAGCGCTTCCACCCCGCAGCCCGACAGTTCCGTCCGCCCCGCCGACCGCCGGGTCTCCGCCCGGATCGGCGCGATCGCCGAGTCCGCGACCCTCGCCGTGGACGCCAAGGCCAAGGCCCTCAAGGCGGCCGGCCGGCCGGTCATCGGCTTCGGCGCCGGCGAGCCGGACTTCCCCACCCCGGACTACATCGTCGAAGCCGCCGTCGAGGCCTGCCGCGACCCGAAGAACCACCGCTACACCCCGGCCGGCGGCCTGCCGGAGCTGAAGGCCGCGATCGCCGCCAAGACGCTGCGCGACTCCGGCTACCAGGTGGACGCCTCCCAGGTGCTGGTGACCAACGGCGGCAAGCAGGCGATCTACGAGGCCTTCGCCGCGATCCTCGACCCGGGCGACGAGGTCATCGTCCCGGCCCCGTACTGGACCACCTACCCGGAGTCGGTGCAGCTGGCCGGCGGTGTGCCGGTGGAGGTCGTGGCCGACGAGACCACCGGCTACAAGGTCTCGGTAGAGCAGCTGGAGGCCGCCCGCACCGAGAACACCAAGGTGGTGCTCTTCGTCTCGCCGTCCAACCCGACCGGTGCGGTCTACACCGAGGCCGAGGCCCGGGCCATCGGCGAGTGGGCCCTGGAGCACGGCCTCTGGGTGCTGACCGACGAGATCTACGAGCACCTGGTCTACGGCGACGCGAAGTTCACCTCGCTGCCGGCCCTGCTGCCCGAGCTGGCGGACAAGACCATCGTGGTCAACGGCGTGGCCAAGACCTACGCCATGACCGGCTGGCGGGTGGGCTGGCTGATCGCCCCCAAGGACGTCGTCAAGGCCGCGACCAACCTGCAGTCGCACGCCACCTCGAACGTCTCCAACGTCGCGCAGCGCGCCGCGCTCGCCGCCGTCAGCGGTGACCTCGCCGCCGTGCACGAGATGCGCACCGCCTTCGACCGGCGCCGCAAGACCATCGTGAAGATGCTGAACGAGATCGAGGGCGTCCTCTGCCCCGAGCCCGAGGGCGCGTTCTACGTCTACCCGTCGGTCAAGGGCCTGCTGGGCAAGGAGATCCGCGGCACCCGTCCGCAGAGCTCCGCCGAGCTGGCCGCGCTGATCCTGGACGAGGTCGAGGTCGCGGTCGTCCCCGGCGAGGCCTTCGGCACCCCGGGCTACCTGCGGCTCTCCTACGCGCTCGGCGACGCCGACCTGGTCGAGGGCGTCGGCCGGATGCAGAAGCTGCTCGCCGAGGCCACCGCCTGACGGTCCCGACCGTCCCGCTCCACCGCGGACCGCCCCCTTTTCACCCCTTCGGGGGACGGGAAGGGGGCGGTTCCCGTATCGGGGCCCGATACGGCAGTATCGGCGAATGGAACGCCTGCTGAATCCGCGAGACGTCAGGGACCTCCCCAAGGCCCACCTGCACCTGCACTTCACCGGCTCGATGCGCCCCGCCACCCTGCTGGAGTTGGCCGACAAGCACGGCGTCCGGCTGCCGGAGGCGCTCAGCTCCGCCGAGCCGCCCAGGCTGCGGGCCACCGACGAACGCGGCTGGTTCCGCTTCCAGCGCCTCTACGACACCGCCCGCTCGGTGCTGCGCGACGAGTCCGACATCCGCCGCCTGGTGCTGGAGACCGCCGAGGACGAGCGGCGGGACGGCTCGCGCTGGCTGGAGATCCAGGTCGACCCGACCTCGTACGCGCCCCGGCTGGGCGGTCTGATCCCCGCCCTCGAACTGATCCTGGACGCGGTGGAGCAGGCCGCCGGGGCGACCGGCGTCGGGATCCGGGTGCTGGTCGCGGCCAACCGGATGAAGTCCCCGATGGACGCCCGGACGCTGGCCCGGCTGGCCGTCCGCTACACCGACCGGGGGGTGGTCGGCTTCGGCCTCTCCAACGACGAACGGCGCGGCCTTGCCCGGGACTTCGACCGGGCCTTCGACATCGCCCGCAAGGGCGGGCTGCTGGCCGCCCCGCACGGCGGCGAACTGGCCGGGCCCGAGTCGGTCCGGGACTGCCTGGACGACCTGGGCGCCGGCCGGATCGGCCACGGCGTCCGGGCTGCCGAGGACCCCCGGCTGATGCAGCGGCTGGCCGACCGGCAGGTCACCTGCGAGGTCTGCCCGTCCTCCAACGTCTCGCTGGGCGTCTACGAGCGGGCCGAGGACGTCCCGCTGCGGCGACTGTTCGACGCGGGCGTCCCGCTGGCGCTGGGCGCCGACGACCCGCTGCTGTTCGGCACCCGGCTGGCCGCCCAGTACGAGCTGGCCCGCGACGTGCTCGGCTTCTCCGACGCCGAACTCGCCGAGCTGGCCCGCCAGTCGGTGCGCGGCTCACGCGCGCCGGACAGCGTCCGCAAGGAGCTGCTGGCGGACATCGACGGCTGGCTCGGGGACGGCACCACCCCGGGGGTGGCGGCCGCCCGGGGCTTCCCGGCCGCCCAGCACCCGGGCCGCGCCGCCGGCTAGAGCTCGACGCCCACCATCACCGGCTCGTTGACCAGCTCCACGCCGAACGCGGACCGGACGCCGTCGCGGATCTCGCGGGCCAGCGCCAGCAGGTCCTCGGCGGTGGCCGCGCCGCGGTTGGTCAGGGCCAGGGTGTGCTTGGTGGAGAGGGTGGCCGGGCCGCTGCCGTACCCCTTGCCGAAGCCGGCCTTGTCGATCAGCCAGGCCGCCGAGGTCTTAGTCCGGCCGTCCGGCGCCGGGTAGGCGGGGGCGGTGAGCTCGCGCGCGGCCGCCAGCGCCAGGAAGGCGGCGTACTGCTCGGCGGTCAGCACCGGGTTGGTGAAGAAGGAGCCCGCCGACCAGGTGTCGTGGTCGGCCGCGTCGAGCACCATGCCCTTGCCCGCGCGCAGCGTCAGCACGGCGTTCCAGGCGGTGGTGAGGTCGACCCGCTCACCCGGCAGCACGCCCAGGTGCCGGGCCGTCTCGGCGTAGGCGACCGGGGTGGAGAGCCCGCCGCCGTCCTCCAGGCCGAAGCGGACCCGGAGCACGACGTAGCGGTCCGGGTCGGCCTTGAAGCGGCTGTGCCGGTAGGAGAAGCCGCACTCGGCGTTGGTGAGGGTGACCACCCGGTCGCTCCGGCGGTCGTAGGCGACCACCTCGGTGATCGACTGGGCGACCTCCTGGCCGTACGCACCCACGTTCTGGACCGGGGTGGCGCCGGCCGAGCCGGGGATCCCGGCCAGGAACTCGATCCCGGCCAGGCCGTGCTCCAGCACGGTCCTGGTGACCGCGTCGGCCCACACCTCACCGGCCGCGAGTTCCAGGGTGGTGCCGTCCAGCACGAAGCCGGTGGTGGCGATCCGCAGCACCGTCCCGGCGAAGCCGGCGTCGCCGATCACCAGGTTGGAGCCGCCGCCGAGGACCAGCAGCGGCTCGCCGGCCGCGTCGGCCTCCCGGACGGTGGCGATCACGTCCTCGTCGGTCTGCGCGGTCACCAGCCGGCGGGCGGGACCGCCGAGCCGCAGGGTGGTCAGCGGGGCGAGGGGGGCGTCGAGTTCTACCAGCACGCCCCCAGCGTACGGGGAGGGGCCGGTCCGCCCCTCCCCGCCGGGCGCTCAGGCTCCGGGCGGTCAGGCCAGCCGGACGACGGCGCGGGACATGCCCAGCACCTTCAGGCCGCCGAAGGTCGCCAGCAGGTCGACCTGCACCTTCCGGTCGTCCAGCAGCTTGGCGACCTTGCCGGTCACCTCGATCACGGAGCCGACGCCGTCGTTGGGCACCGTCACCGGCCGGGTGAAGCGCACGCCGTACTCGACCACCGCGCCCGGGTCGCCGACCCAGTCGGTGACCACCCGGACCGCCTCGGCCATGGTGAACATGCCGTGCGCGATGACGTCGGGCAGGCCGACCTCCAGCGCGAACTTCTCGTTCCAGTGGATCGGGTTGAAGTCCCCGGAGGCGCCCGCGTACTGCACCAGCGTGGCGCGCGTCACGGGGAAGGACCGCGCCGGCAGCTCGGTGCCGACCGCGACCTCGTCGTAGCTGATCGCCATGGTGTTACTCCCCCGCCTCGTCGGCGGCCCGGGCCACCAGGGTCATGACCGACGTCACCACGTGCTCGCCGGTCGCGTCCGTCACCTCGCCGCGCACCGTGAGCACGTCGTTGCCCGCGAGCGACTTGATGTTGTCGATGGTCACCGCGACGGAGAGCCGGTCGCCGGCCCGCACCGGGCGGGTGTAGACGAACTTCTGGTCACCGTGCACCACGCGGCTGTAGTCCAGGCCCAGCTGCGGGTCCTCCACCACCTGGCCGGCGGCCCGGTAGGTGAGCACGAACGGGAAGGTCGGCGGGGCGATGACGTCCGGGTGGCCGAACGCCTTGGCCGCCTCCGGGTCGGTGTACGCCGGGTTGGCGTCGCCCACGGCGACGGCGAACTCGCGGATCTTCTCCCGGCCGACCTCGTACGGCTCGGTGGGCGGGTACGTCCGCCCGATGAAGGAGGGGTCGAGTGCCATGGCAGCTCCTCAAGAGCGCGGTGAATGACGAAAAGACTCCGGGCCGCACCCTGTGAGGGGTACGGCCCGGAGTCGTAGACCTGTGATCACACAGGCCCGCGGACACGCGACAGGGTCAGCGGGTCTCGCGGTGCGCGGTGTGCGAGTTGCAGCGGGGGCAGTGCTTCTTCATCTCAAGACGGTCCGGGTCGTTACGCCGGTTCTTCTTGGTGATGTAGTTCCGCTCCTTGCACTCCACGCAGGCCAGCGTGATCTTCGGGCGGACATCGGTGGCAGCCACGGGAGTGCCTTCCTTGGACATTGAATAAGAACACAACAAGAGTAGCCGACCGGGAGTGCGATCTCCCGACCGACTACGCGGGGTAGCGGTGACCGGACTTGAACCGGTGACACAGCGATTATGAGCCGCTTGCTCTACCAACTGAGCTACACCGCCACAGTGATCCGGAGCACAGCCGAAGCTGACTCCTTCTCACCAGAGCCCCCATGCGGAATCGAACCGCAGACCTTCTCCTTACCATGGAGACGCTCTACCGACTGAGCTATAGGGGCGAACGAGGAAGAGATTACACGTTCCGCGCCCAGAGGTGAAATCCGTATCCCGGCGCGAAGACCGCAGGTGGGCGAGGTGCACGGGCGAGCGATCGAAGGCAGGGCGTTCGATCGGCCCCGGTGGGGCGCGGCCCGACCCGATACGACTATTGCCCGCGTCCCCGCACCCCGTGCCCCCGCGCCATAGGCTCGTCGCTCATTGATCGGGACGGGCCGGGGATCCGCACCGGCCGGCGCGAGGGAGGAACCGGGCGATGGACAGCGCACCCTCCGACGGGCCCCACCCCGGGTCCGGGCCGGCCGCCAACCCGCTGGGGCACGGCCCCGTCCTGCTGCTCACCGACGCCCGGCTCGCCGACGGCCGGGTGGTGGACGTACGGATCAGCGGCGACCGGATCCAGGCCGTCGGAACCACCGGCAGCCTCGGCCCGCTGCCGGCCCTGCCCGGTGCCCCCACCACGACCACCGGGGCCCGGATCGACCTCAAGGGCTATCTGCTGCTGCCGGCCCCCGCCGAGGCACACGCCCACTACGACGTCGCCTTCTCGGCCGCGCTGCCCGCACCGCCGCCGGAGACCTCCGGCGACCTGACCCGCCGGGTCACCGAGGCCGCGCTCACCTCGCTGGGCTACGGCGCCACCGCGCAGCGCACCCACGTCCGGATCGGCGACGTGCACGGGCTGCGCCGGCTGGAGGCGGTGCTCACCGCCCGGCAGGCGCTGCGCGGCCTGGCGGAGCTGCAGGCGGTCGCGATGCCCCGGCTGCTCACCGGTCTGGCCGGCGCGGACGGCCGGGCCCAGCTGCGCGACGCGCTCAAGCTCGGCGCCACCGCGGCCGGCGGCTGTCCGGAGCTGGACCCTGACCCGGCCGGGTACGTCCAGGTGCTGCTGGAGGCCGCCCGGGAGGCGGACTGCCCGGTGGACCTGCACACCACCGGGGCCGACGCGGCGCAGCTCGCCCGGCTGGCGAGCGCGCTCGCCCCGCTGCGGCCCCGGGTGGTGCTCGGCCCGTGCGGCGCGCTGGCGCCGGGCGGGCCGGCGGTGCTGGCCAGCAGCGGCGTCCGGGTGGTCTGCCTGCCGCAGAACGGCGGCTGCAGCGGTCTGGAGGGCCGGGCCGCCGGGATGCGGCCGGGGCTGCCGCGGGAGCTGGCGCAGGCCCGGGTACCGCTCTCGGCCGGCAGCGGCTCGCTGCGGGACCCGGCCAACCCGGTGGGCCGGGCCGATCCGCTGGAGGCCGCCTACCTGCTGGCGGCGAGCGGGGCGCTGGACGTGGAGGAGGCGTACGACGCGGTGGCCAACCAGGCCCGGGCGGCGCTCGGGCTGCCGCCGGTCCGGGTGGACGCCGGGTTCCCGGCGGAGCTGCTGGCGGTGCGCGGGGACAGCCTGGCGGGGGCGCTCGCGGGCGGGCACAGCCGGCTGGTGGTGCACAGCGGGCGGATCGTCAGCCGGACCAGTGCCGTGCGGGAGTTCGCCGACACGGTGGCGCTGGCGCTGCCGCGGCAGTCGGGGAGCACGGGCGGGGGCTGAGCGGCGGGCCGGCGGCGGCCCGACCGGGGCGGCTGAGCAGGGCCGAGCGGGGCGGCCGAGCAGGGCTGAGCGGGTGACAGGGGCGCGCGTCGTTGATCGCGCGCCCCTCCCCCACCGGTCGGCCGCCGAGGCGGCGGAGCGGTCCCGGCATCCCCCACATGGAGCAGGGCCGCTCGCTCACCGACGACGCTACGCCCGCCGACCGCCCCGTCCGGCCCGCCCTGACGCCCTCCTGTCGCCCGGCGGCCCACCCTTGACGCTCCGTTGACGCGCGGCCGTCGGGGCGCCGCCGCCGTCCCGGCGTCAGGGCTCGTACCGGTAGCCGAGACCGGGCTCGGTGATCAGGTGGCGCGGCCGGGCCGGATCGCGTTCCAGCTTGCGGCGCAGCCCCGCCAGGTAGACCCGCAGGTAGTTGCCGCGCCCCTCCTGCGCCGGGCCCCAGACCTCGCGCAGGATCCGCCGGCCGGGCACCAGGCGGCCGGGGTCGGCGAGCAGCAGCGCCAGGATCCGCCACTCGGTGGGGGTGAGCCGGACCGGGCCGTCCGGGCCGGTCACGGTGGTGGCGGCGAGGTCCACGGTGTGGGCGCCGATCACCCGCGCGGCCGGGGCCGGGCCGCCCGGCGGACGGCGCAGGACGGCGCGCAGCCGGGCCAGCAGTTCCTCCATCAGGAACGGCTTGGTGAGGTAGTCGTCGGCGCCGGCGTCCAGGGCGCCCACCTTGTCGGCCGCGCCGGTGCGGCCGGAGAGCACGATGATCGGTACGGCGCTGCGGCTGCGCAGGCCCCGGATGACGTCCAGGCCGTCCAGGTCGGGCAGGCCCAGGTCGAGCAGGACGGCGTCGGGCGAGGTCCGGGCGGCGCGGTCCAGGGCCTCGCCGCCGCTGGCGGCCGTCCGGACGGCGTACCGGCGGGCGCTCAGGTTGATCCGCAGGGTACGCAGCAGCGCCGGTTCGTCGTCGACGACCAGGATCTCGCTCATGCGGGCGCTCCTCCCGGGTGGGCGGCGGGCAGGGTGAGCAGCATGGTGGTGCCGCCGCCGGGGGTGTCCTCGACCTCCAGGCCGCCGCCCATGGCCTCGGCGAGGCCGCGGGAGAGGGCGAGGCCGAGGCCGACGCCGGTGGTGTTGTCGGTGTCGCCGAGGCGCTGGAAGGGCAGGAAGACGCGGTCGCGGTCCTCGACGGCGATGCCGGGGCCGCGGTCGATCACCCTGACCTCGACCTGGTCGCCGAGGTGGCTGGCGGCGACCAGGACCGGGGTGCCGGGGGCGGTGTGGCGCAGGGCGTTGGCGATGACGTTGGCCAGGACGCGCTCCAGCAGCGGCGGGTCGACCAGGACGGCCGGGACGCCCTCCTCGATGTCGAACGTGAGGTCGAACGGCCGTACCGGCGCGTACGGGTCGGGGAGGGTGTCCAGGGCCCGGGGCAGGATCTCGTCCAGGTGGGTCTCGGCGAGGTGGAGGGTGAGGGCCCCGGCCTGGAGGCGGCTCATGTCGAGCAGGTTGTCCACCAGCCGGGTGAGCTTGACCAGGGACTCGTCGGCGGTGGCCAGGAGTTCGGCCCGGTCCTCGGCGGAGAACTCGACGTCGGGGCTGCGCAGCGAGCCGACCGAGGCCAGGGCGGCGGCCAGCGGGGTGCGCAGGTCGTGGCTGACGGCGGCGAGCAGGGCGGTGCGCATCCGGTCGGCGGCCCTGATCGGTTCGACCTCGGCGGCCACCACGGCGAGCCGGTCGCGTTCCAGCGCGGCGGCCACGTGGGCGGCGAACGCGGTGAGGACGCGCTGGTCGGCGGCGGGCAGCCGGCGGCCGGTGAGCGCCAGCAGGGCGTCGGCGCCGACCGGGACCTCGGTGGTCTCGCCGGGCCCGGCGGGCCCGCCCTCGCCGTCGCAGCGGGCCAGCACCGCGCCGCCGGTGCGTTCCAGCAGGGCGACGGAGTCCATCCCGAAGGCCGTCCGGGACTTCTCCAGCAGGGCGGGCAGGGCGTCGGCGCCGCGCAGTACGCTGCCGGCCAGGGTGGAGAGGGTCTCGGCCTCGGCGGTGGCCCGGGCGGCCCGGGTGGTGAGCCGGCCCGCGTGGTCGACCACGGTGGAGACGGTGAGCGCGACGGCGGCGAACACCAGCAGGGCGACGAGGTTGTTGGTCTCGCCGATGGTCAGGGTGTGCAGGGGCGGGATGAAGAAGTAGTTCAGCAGCAGCGAGGCGACGAGGGAGGCCAGCAGGGCCGAGGTGGCGCCGCCGAGCAGGGCGACGACGACCACGCCCAGCTGGAAGATCAGCGCGTCGGTGGTCAGGTTGACGGTGCCGCGGGACTGCGAGAGGCCGGCCGTCAGCAGCCAGGGCAGCACGAGTCCGGCGGCGTAGCCGGCGACGGTGCGGCGCCTGGAGTGGCGGCGGCCGAGCGGGGGCAGCCGGCCGCGGCCGGTGAACGCGTGGGTGACCATGTGGACGTCGATGTCCTCGGAGCCGTCCACGGTGGTCTCGCCGATGCCGGGGCCGGTGAGGAGCCGGGTGATCCGGCCGCGCCGGCTGGTGCCGAGGACGAGCTGGGTGGCGTCGTGGGCGCGGGCGAAGGCCAGCAGCGCGGTGGGGATGTCGTCGCCGACCACCACGTGGTAGCTGCCGCCCAGCGCCTCCACCAGCTGCCGCTGCTGGGCGAGCGCCCCCGAGGACGCCCCGGCCAGGCCGTCGCTGCGGGTGACGTGCACGGCGAGCAGGTCGCCGCCCGCCGTGCGGTCGGCGATCCGGGCGGCGCGGCGGATCAGCGTCTCGCCCTCGGGGCCGCCGGTGAGGGCGACCACCACCCGCTCGCGGGTCTCCCAGACGCGGTCGATGCGGTGGCTGGCCCGGTAGTCGCGCAGCCCCTCGTCGACCCGCCCGGCCACCCAGAGCAGGGCGAGCTCGCGCAGGGCGGTGAGGTTGCCGACCCGGAAGTAGTTCGAGAGCGCGGCGTCCACTTTCTCCGCCCGGTAGACGTTGCCGTGGGCCATCCGGCGGCGCAGCGCCTGGGGGGCCATGTCGACGAGTTCGATCTGGTCGGCCCGGCGGACCACCTCGTCCGGGACGGTCTCGCGCTGGGGGATGCCGGTGATCTTCTGGACGACGTCGTTCAGCGATTCCAGGTGCTGGACGTTGACGGTGGTGATGACGTCGATCCCGGCGGCCAGCAGCTCCTCGACGTCCTGCCAGCGCTTGGCGTGCCGGCCGCCGGGGACGTTGGTGTGCGCGAGCTCGTCCACCAGCACCAGGGAGGGGCGGCGGGCGAGCAGCGCGTCGAGGTCCATCTCCTCGAACTCGGCGTCCCGGTAGAGCCGTCGGGCCCGGGGTGCGACGTCCAGGCCGTCGAGCATGGCCTCGGTGTGGCGGCGGCCGTGGCACTCGATGTAGCCGACCACCACCTCCGCGCCGCGGTCCTGTCTGCGCCTGGCCTCGTCCAGCATCCGGTAGGTCTTGCCGACACCGGGGGCGGAACCGAGGTACACCCTCAGCCGGCCGCGGTGGGGGCCGGTGCCGGGGGCGAGGTCGCGGGCCATGGGCGCTGCTCTTTCGTCTTCGTACGGGGGTCGGGAATTACGTCTTTCGTCTTCGTACGGGGTCGGGGCGTGGTGCTTTCGTCTTCGTACGGGGGTCGGGGCGTACGGCGGCCGACCCGGGCGCGGGGTGGTGCCCCGGCCCGGGTCGGCCTGTCTCACGGCGCTGCCTGCCTGGCCGTCACTTCTGGTGTGCCAGAGCCGTGTTGAGAAGGACGATGTTGACTCCCGGCTGGCCGAGGAAGCCCAGCGAGCGGCCCTCGGTGTACCTGTCGATCAGCTTCTCCACCGTCTCCACCGGCAGGTTCCGGGCCCCGGCGACCCGGGCGGCCTGCTCCTCGGCGTAGGCGACCGAGATGTGCGGGTCGAGGCCCGAGCCGGAGGCGGTGACCGCGTCCACCGGCACCTTCGCCGGGTCGACGCCGTCGAACGCGGCGACCGCGGCGCGGCGGTCCTCGATCGCCTTGGCGAGGTCCTCGCTGTTCGGGCCCAGGTTGGAGGCGCCGGAGCTCTTCGGGTCGTACCCGCCGGCGGAGGGCCGGGGCTGGAACCACTTCGGGTCCGGCCGGGCCGCCTCGTTCTCGTCGCCGGGGTTCCGCTTGGGCAGGTCGTAGGTCTGGCCCAGCAGACTGGAGCCGACCTCCTTGCCGTCGGCGGTCTTCACGATCGAGCCGTTGGCCTTGTCGGCGAAGGCGACCTGGCCGATGCCGGTGACCAGCAGCGGGTAGGCGAGGCCGAGGATCACCGTCATCACCAGCAGCATCCGCAGTGCGGTGAGGTGCGTGCGCACGGTGGTGGGCAGGGGCTTGGACATCTGGGTTCTCCTCTCTCAGCTCAGGCCGGGGACGAACTGGACGACGAGGTCGATCAGTTTGATCCCGACGAAGGGGACGACCAGACCGCCGAAGCCGTAGACCCCCAGGTTGCGGCGCAGCAGGGAACTCGCGTCCGAAGGGCGGTACTTGACCCCGCGCAGGGCGAGCGGGATCAGGCCGACGATGACCAGGGCGTTGAAGACGATCGCCGAGGTGATCGCGGACTGCGGGCTGTGCAGGCCCATGATGTTGAGCCTGTCCAGGCCCGGGTAGACCGCCGCGAACATCGCCGGGATGATCGCGAAGTACTTCGCGACGTCGTTGGCGATCGAGAAGGTGGTGAGCGCGCCGCGGGTGATCAGGAGTTGCTTGCCGATCTCGACGATCTCGATCAGCTTGGTGGGGTTGGAGTCCAGGTCGACCATGTTGCCGGCCTCCTTGGCCGCCATGGTCCCGGTGTTCATCGCGACGCCGACATCGGCCTGGGCGAGGGCGGGGGCGTCGTTGGTGCCGTCGCCGGTCATCGCGACCAGCTTGCCGCCCTCCTGCTCCTTCTTGATCAGGGCCATCTTGTCCTCGGGGGTGGCCTCGGCGAGGAAGTCGTCCACGCCCGCCTCCTCCGCGATCGCCCTGGCGGTCAGCGGGTTGTCGCCAGTGATCATGATGGTCTTGATGCCCATCCGGCGCAGCTCGTCGAACCGCTCCCGCATGCCCTCCTTGACGACGTCCTTGAGGTGGATGACGCCCAGCACCCGGGCCGGGGCCGAGGCCGTGCGCGTCGCCACCACAAGCGGTGTGCCGCCGGCCGCCGAGATGCCGTCGACGAGGGCGGAGACCTCGTCGGTGACCGTGCCGCCGTGGCCGGTGACCCAGTGGGTGACCGCGGCGGCCGCGCCCTTGCGGATCTGGTGGACCCCGTCGGCCTCGTCCAGGTCGACGCCGGACATCCGGGTCTGCGCGGTGAACGGCACCCAGGTGGCGTGCGTCAACTCGCCCTGGGCACGGGCCCGCAGGCCGTAGCCGGTCTTGGCGAGGACGACGATCGAGCGGCCCTCCGGGGTCTCGTCCGCGAGGGACGACAACTGGGCGGCGTCCGCGAGCCGCTCGGTGGAGACGCCCGTGGCGGAGAGGAACTCGGCGGCCTGGCGGTTGCCGAGGGTGATGGTGCCGGTCTTGTCGAGCAGCAGGGTGTTGACGTCGCCGGCGGCCTCGACGGCCCGGCCGGACATCGCCAGCACGTTGCGCTGGACCAGCCGGTCCATGCCCGCGATGCCGATCGCCGAGAGCAGCGCGCCGATGGTGGTCGGGATGAGCGCCACGATCAGCGCCACCAGCACGATCATCGACTGCGGCGCACCCGCGTAGGTGGCCATCGGCTGGAGCGTGACGACCGCGATCAGGAAGACGATCGTCAGCGAGGCCAGGAGGATGTTGAGCGCGATCTCGTTCGGCGTCTTCTGCCGGGCCGCGCCCTCGACCAGGGCGATCATCCGGTCGATGAACGACTTGCCGGGCTCGGAGGCGATCTTCACCACGATCCGGTCGGAGAGCACCTTGGTGCCGCCGGTGACCGCGCTGCGGTCACCCCCCGACTCGCGGATCACCGGCGCGGACTCGCCCGTGATCGCCGACTCGTCCACCGAGGCGACCCCCTCGACGACGTCGCCGTCACCGGGGATGATCTGCCCGGCCTCGACCACCACGTGGTCGCCCAGGCACAGCGCCGTCCCCGGCACCTCCTCCTCGGCCCGGCTCGCCGGCCAGTCGGTGAGGCGGCGGGCCATGGTGTCCGTCTTGGTCTTGCGCAGGGTGTCCGCCTGCGCCTTCCCGCGGCCCTCGGCCACCGCCTCGGCCAGGTTGGCGAAGACGGTGGTCAGCCAGAGCCAGACGGTGATCGACCAGGCGAAGACGGACGGGTCGGCGATCGCGGCGATCGTGGTCACGACCGAGCCGACCTCGACCACGAACATCACCGGGTTCCTGACCATCACCCGGGGATCGAGCTTCTTCACCGCGTCGGGCAGCGACGAGACGATCAGCTTCGGGTCCAGCAGTCCGCCGGAGACCCTGTGCGGCGCCGCCGCGGGCCCCTGCGGCTGCGCGGCCGGCTTGTCGGTAAGGGTGGAGGACATCAGGAGAGACCTTCCGCGATCGGCCCGAGAGCCAGGGCCGGGAAGTAGGTGAGACCGACGACGATCAGGACGACGCCCGACAGCAGGCCCACGAACAGCGGCTTGTGGGTGGGCAGGGTGCCCGGGGTGGCGGGGACGGGCTGCTGGCTCGCGAGCGAGCCGGCCAGCGCCAGGACGAAGACCATCGGCAGGAACCGGCCGAACACCATCGCCAGTCCGATCGCGGTGTCGTACCAGTCGGTGTTCACCGTGATCCCGGCGAACGCCGAACCGTTGTTGTTCGCGCCCGAGGTGAACGCGTACAGCACCTCGGAGAAGCCGTGCGCACCGGAGTTGAGCATCCCGGCCCGCTCACCGGGCAGCGCCATCGCCACCCCGGTGCCGACCAGCACCAGCGTCGGCGTGGTCAGGATGTAGAGCGAGGCGAACTTCATCTCCCGCCCGCCCAGCTTCTTGCCCAGGTACTCCGGGGTGCGGCCGACCATCAGCCCGGCCACGAAGACCGCCACGATCGCTAGCACCAGCATCCCGTACAGGCCCGAACCGGTGCCGCCGGGCGCGATCTCGCCCAGCATCATGTTGAACATCGTCAGCCCGCCGCCGAACGGCGAGTACGAGTCGTGGAAGGAGTTCACCGCGCCGGTCGAGGTGAGCGTCGTCGAGGCCGCGAACAGGCTGGACGCCGCGATGCCGAACCGCTGCTCCTTGCCCTCCATCGCGCCGCCGGCCGCCTGCATCGCGGTACCGGAGTGCCGGGCCTCGGAGAGGGTGATCAGCGCGACCGAGGCGACCCAGAACAGGCCCATCACCGCGACGATGGCGTAGCCCTGCCGGTGGTCGCCCACCATCTTCCCGAAGGCGCGCGGCAGCGCGAAGGGGATCAGCAGGATCAGGAAGACCTGCAGCAGGTTGGTGAACCCGGTGGGGTTCTCGAACGGGTGCGCCGAGTTGGCGTTGTAGAAGCCGCCGCCGTTGGTGCCCAGCAGCTTGATGACCTCCTGCGAGGCCACCGCCCCGCCCGGGACCGCCTGCGGGTCGCCCGCCAGGGTGGTCACCTCGTGGAACCCGTGGAAGTTCTGCACCACCCCGTTCGCCACCAGGACCAGCGCGAAGACGATCGAGACCGGCAGCAGCAGCCGCAGCGTGATCCGGGTCAGGTCGACCCAGAAGTTGCCCACCCGGTCCGTCCGGTTGCGGGTGAAGCCCCGGATCAGCGTGGCCACCACGGCGATGCCGACGGCGGCGGAGACGAAGTTCTGCACCGCCAGGCCCGCCATCTGCGCCAGGTGCCCCATCGCGGACTCACCGCTGTAGGACTGCCAGTTGGTGTTGGCGGTGAAGGAGATCGCGGTGTTCCACGCCTGGTGCCCCGACATCTGCGGGACCCCGAGGCTCAGCAGCAGGTGTCCCTGGAGCCGGATCAGGCCGTAGAGGAAGAGCACCGAGACGGCCGAGAAGGCCAGCACCGAGCGCAGGTAGACCGGCCAGCGCTGGTCGGCGTCGCCGTCCACCCCGATGACCTTGTACAGGCCGCGTTCGGCTCTGAGGTGCTTGGACGTGGTCAGGATCCGGGCGACGTAGTCGCCCAGGGGCCGGTAGCACAGGGCCAGCGCGCCCACCAGGGCGACGACCTGCGACCAGCCCGCGAGAACGGAACCCATGTCAGAACTTCTCCGGGTAGATCAGCGCGACGACGAGGTAGCCGACGAGGGCGACGGCCACGATGAGACCTGCGACGTTCTCGGCGCTCACAGCTTCTCCACCCCCCGCGCGATCAGGGCGATGACGGCGAACACGGCGACCGTGACACCGACGTGGATGAGATCGGACATGGGCTCCACCACAGTGGTTCGGAGGTGGCCGCGGCCCGGCCCCTGCGGGCGGTCGACGCGGCACCGGCGGTGGGCCGGCCTCGCCAGCCAACCGCGCCCACGGACCGTCACCGCCGTTCTTGACGCCCTCCATACGGCGCCCGTTCGATTGTTGACGGGCTCCATACGGTGACTCCCCGCGCTGCCCTTCACGCCTCGCCCGTCGCGCTGCCGGGCGTCCCTCGGGACGGCCGCGCGGATACGCCGGGAGCCCCGGACCGCGTGGTCCGGGGCTCCCGGCGTGGGATCGGGGCTCTCGGCGTGGTCCGGGGCTCCGGCGTGGTCCGGGGCTCTCGGCGTGGTCCGGGGCTCTCGGCGGCGACGCCTCAGGCGTTCTCGGGCGCCGGCAGCCGCTCGTACTCCGACCGCGTCGCCGGCTCGCCGCGGCGGACCGCGCCGGGGGCCCGGCGGGACGGGTGGTGCGCCTTGCTGGAGGAGGTCAGCTGCCACGGCACGCTGATCACCATCACGCCCGGGGTGAAGAGCAGCCTGCTCTTCAGCCAGAGCGCCGACTGGTTGTGCAGCAGGTGCTCCCACCAGCGCCCGACCACGTACTCGGGGATGAAGACGGCCACCGCGTCCCGGGGCCTGGTCCGGCGGTACTCGCGCACGTACGCCACCACCGGCTTGGTGATCTCCCGGTACGGCGAGTCCAGCACCTTCAGCGGCACCCGGACGTCCAGCTCGCCCCACTGCCGCTCCAGTTCGCCGGTGGCCTCCCGCTCCACCGCCACGGTCAGCGCCTCCAGCGAGTCCGGCCGGAACGCCTCGGCGTAGCCGAGCGCCCGCAGGGTGGGCTTGTGCAGCTTGGAGACCAGCACGATCCCGTGCACCTGGGAGGGGCGCACCGAGTCGGCCTCCGGGTCGTCCACCGCCAGTTCCTCGGCGACGCGGTCGTAGTGCCGGCGGATGCCCCGCATCATCACCCAGAGCACCACCGCCGCGACCACGGCCAGCCAGGCGCCCTGGGTGAACTTGGTGAGCAGCACGATGACCAGCACCAGCGCGGTGGTGACCGCGCCGAAGGCGTTGATCACCCGGGCGCGCTGGGCCGGGCCGCGCACGCCCGGCTCGGTCTCGGTGCGCAGCACCCGGTTCCAGTGCTTCACCATGCCGATCTGGGAGAGCGTGAAGGAGGTGAAGACACCCAGGATGTAGAGGTGGATCAGGCTGGTGACGTCCGCCTCGTACAGCCAGAGCAGCCCGCCGGCCACCACCGCGAGGGCGATGATGCCGTTGGAGAAGGCGAGGCGGTCGCCGCGGGTGTGCATCTGCCGGGGCAGGTAGCGGTGTTCGGCCAGGATCGAGGCCAGCAGCGGGAAGCCGTTGAAGGCGGTGTTGGCCGCCAGGATCAGCACCAGCGCGGTGACGGCCTGGATGAAGTAGAAGAGGAAGCTCCGGTCGCCACCGAAGATCGCGGCCGCCAGCTGGGCGATCACGGTCTGCTGCGGCGCAGTGTGGCAGTCCCCCGCGAAGCCGGTCAACGTGCAGGCGTCGTCGGCGATGTGGACCTTGGACATCAGCGCCAGCGCGGTGATGCCGACGAACATGACCACGGCCGTGGTGCCCATCACGGCCATCGTGGCGGCGGCGTTCCTCGACTTGGGCGCCCGGAAGGCCGGTACGCCGTTGGAGATCGCCTCCACGCCCGTCAGCGCCGTGCAGCCCGAGGCGAACGCCCGCAGGCCCAGCATCAGCAGACCGAGGCCGGCCAGGGTGTCCTTGCCGTCCACCGGCAGGATCCCGTACGAGGCGCTGGCCGCCACCGGGGTGTCCCCGAAGAGCGCCTTGACCAGTCCGGTGACCACCATCAGCAGCATGCCGCCGATGAACAGGTACGTCGGCGCGGCGAAGGCCTTGCCGGACTCCCGGACCCCGCGCAGGTTCATCGCCGCGAGCAGCACGACGAAGGCGACCGCCAGTTCGACCCGGTGGTCGGCCAGCGAGGGCAGCGCCGAGATGATGTTGTCGACGCCCGAGGCCACCGACACCGCGACCGTCATCACGTAGTCGACCAGCAGCGAAGCCGCCACCACCAGGCCCGAGTTGGCGCCGAGGTTGCGGGACACCACCTCGTACGAGCCGCCGCCGCTCGGGTAGGCGTGGACGACCTGGCGGTAGGACATCACCACGACCGCCATCAGCGCGACCACACCGGCCGCGACCCACGGGGTCAGGTACAGGAAGGCGGTGCCACCGACGGTGAGCACCAACAGGATCTCCTGGGTCGCGTAGGCGACCGAGGAGAGCGGGTCGGAAGCGAAGATCGGCAGCGCCAGCCGCTTGGGGAGCAGCGTCTCGCCCAGCTCCTCGCTGCGCATGGCTCGGCCGATCACTAGGCGCTTGAGCGCCTGGGGCAGGTTGAACACATGGGCGAGCGTAAGGGCGGAAAACGGACCGTCCATGGGCCCGAGCGGAGTACCGCGAGCGCCGGACACGCCCTTTGGGCGGGGTGTTCCCGCAGGTGGAAGCCGCTATGGGGGGCGTGCTCCGAGCGGCTCGGAGGCGTTTCGGGGGCGTCAAGGGGGGCCGTTAAGACATCGTCAAGATATGACGATCGGATAGGACATTTACGACATAGGTTCTTAATTTCCCCCATTCGCGAGCTGCTCCTGAGGCACCGCTCCCCGGCCGCTACATCCGCATCCGCAGCCGGCAGACCACCGCGTCGGTGTGCCGGCGCAGGGCCCGGTCGATGACGGCGCCGCGCCGGTTCTGCAGTGCCCGCTGCCAGGGGCGGACGGGCTCGACCTCGGGGATCAGCACGGTGAGCCGGTCGTAGGCGTGCTCGGTGGCGAGCCGGTCGACGAAGGAGGCGATCGGCGGACCGAGCCGGCGGTGGCCGTCCGGGACCTCCACCAGCGGCACGCCGGGCCGCCAGAGCTCCCAGTCCCGGCGCAGCGCCTCGGCCTCGGCGGCCTCGTGGACCACGGTGACGGCCATGACCGCGTCGCCGAGCGACAGCGCGGTGGAGAGCGCGTCGCGGGTGAGCCGGGTGATCGCGGTCACCGGGACGACGACCAGGCTCCGCCGCGGGGTGAGCGGGCCGGGGACGCGCCCGAGCTCCAGGCGCTCGCCGATCCGGGCGTAGCCGCGGTGGACCGCCTCGAAGAGCAGCACGAGCAGCGGCAGGGCCAGACAGATGCCCCAGGCGCCCTCGGCGAACCTGGTCCCGGTGACGACGACCGCCGCCACCCCGGTGAGCAGGGCGCCGAAGCCGTTCAGGGCGGCCTTGGCCCGCCAGCGCGCCGGCCTCTCCAGCCACCAGTGCCGGACCATGCCGACCTGGCAGACGGTGAAGCCGACGAACACCCCGATCGCGAACAGCGGCACCAGGCTGTTCACGTCACCGCCCGAGCCGACCAGCAGCACCGCCGAGACCCCGGCGAGGAAGAGGACGCCGTGCCGGTGGACCTGGCGGTCGGCGCGCAGCGCGAAGACGTGCGGCAGGTGGTTGTCCCGGGCCAGCAGGTGCAGCAGGACGGGCAGTCCGCCGAAGGAGGTGTTGGCGGCCAGCCCGAGCAGCACCACGGTGGCGGACTGGACGAGGTAGAAGCCGGCGCCGTGCCCCAGCGAGGCGTCGGCGAGCTGGGCGAGGACGGTGACGCCCTCGACCGGCTGGAGGTGGAAGCGGCCGATCAGCACGGCCAGTCCGATCAGCATCACGCCCAGCAGCGCGCCGAGCGCGACCTCCGTACGCTGCGCGCGCTTCACGCCCGGCGTGCGGAAGGACGGGACGGCGTTCGCCACCGCCTCCACGCCGGTCAGCGCCGAACAGCCGGCCGCGAAGGCCTTGAGGAGCAGCAGCGCGCCCACCGCGGTGGCGTTGCCGGCCAGCACGGACGCGTGCCCGGCAGCGGCCTCGGTGCTCGCCGGCGCGTCCCGGAACAGGCCGACCACGACGATCGCCAGGATCGACAGCACGAACACCGCGGTCGGCGCCAGGAACCAGCGGGCGGACTCGGCGATCCCGCGCAGGTTCACCGCCGTCACCAGGGCGAGCACCCCGAGACAGAGCCAGACCCGGTCGCCGTACAGGCCCGGCACCGCCGAGGTCAGCGCCGCCACCCCGGCCGTCACCGACACCGCCACGTTCAGCACGTAGTCGATGACGAGCGAGGCCGCCGCGGTCAGCGCCGTCCGGCGCCCCAGGTGCGCCTTGGCCACCGCGTACGAGCCGCCGCCGTCCGGGAAGGCCGCGATCACCTGCCGGTAGGAGGCCACCAGGACGGCCAGCAGCACCGCGATCGCCGCCGTCACCGGGAGCGTGAAGCCCAGCCCGTACGCCCCGGCCGCCGTGAGCACCAGCACGATCGACTCCGGGCCGTACGCCACCGAGGCCATCGCGTCCAGGGACAGCGCCGCCAGCCCGCCCAGCGCGGTCAGCCGGTGACGGTCCTCCGGGGACGCGCCGGTGGCCGGGGCCTCGGCTGAGGGGTCGGGCTCGGGCTCGGCGATGACGACCGGGGTGGTGACGCTGGACATCGTACGGAACCTCCGCAGTCGGGTACTGCTCCGATCCTGCGGGCCCGGGAGCTCCGTCCCCGGTCTCCCTACGCGTTCCTGACGCACCGCCGGGCGCCCTTGACGCCTCGTTGACGCCTCGTCGGGGGTTTCTGCGCGGGGTGGGCGGGCCGATGTCCCGGCGGGCGCCGGTTGGGAAGACGATCAGCTCGGACGGAGGACTCCCGGCGCACCTGGGCACGTCCGGAACTTCTCGGCAGGGAGGCTGAACGGCCCGGCCCCACCCCTCGGAGAACACTCTGCTGCCCCCAGGAAGCAATTGCAAGTAATGCGCAACAATGCCGACCCCTCCGGCGGGCTACGCTCCGCGCATGGATCACCACTCTCCGCAGGCGAGCCCGCTCCTCCTCATCGACCTCGACCACACCCTGGTCGAACGCGACGGCGGCACCGACGCCTGGGCCACCGCGTTCTGCACCGCCCACGGCCTCCCCCTGGACACCGCACCCACCATCGTCACGCTGGTGCGCGCCGACCGCTCCCCGGCCGGCTTCGCCGGGATCGCCGCCCGCTACGGCCTCCGGCAGTCCGGCGAGGCCCTCTGGGAGGAACACGTCGCCCACGAGGCCGCCCGCACCCACCCGATCCCGGGCGTCCCCGCCGCCCTCACCGCCCTGCGCGAAGCCGGCTGGACCATCGGCGTCGTCACCAACGGCTACACCGACGTCCAGCGCGCCAAACTCGCCCGGACCGGCCTGCTCCCCGCCGTCGACGCCGTCTGCGTCTCCCAGGAGGCCGGCGCCCGCAAGCCCGACCCCGAGATCTTCCGCCTGGCCGCCGCCCGCCTCGGCCGCACCCTCACCCCGGACACCTGGATGGTCGGCAACAACCCCGCCACCGACCTGCTGGGCGCCCACGCCTGCGGCCTCCGCTCCATCTGGATCACCCCCACCCCACCTCCGCCGCTCCCCCCGGCCCACCCCGCCCCCACCCACACCGCCCCCGACACCCCCACGGCGGCCGCCCTCCTCCTGGCCGCCCCCTGAGCCGCACCGGCCGCCCGCCGATGTCGGCCCCCTCGGGCAGGCTTCACCCATGCGCGCACCACGAGTCCAGTGCCCCGCCTGCGGCCGACCGGTCGCCCTGATGCCCACCCGCCGGGCCGGCTACGGCGTCATCCACGACCACAAGAGGGACCGCCGCTCCCTCCTCCTCTGCGAGGCGAGCATGCGACCCCTCCCGCTCTCCCGGGCCACCGCCTGGCAGGACGCCCTCCCCGGCGTCACCCCCGACCCTCCGGCCCCCACGCTCTTCTGACCCCCCGGCACCGCCGAACCGGGACGCCCACGCCCGAGACCCGCCCCCGGGTACGACAAAACCGGCCCTGAACAACGTTTCCGCTGTTCAGGGCCGGTCTGGTAATCCAGTGGCTGGTGCAGGGTTCGAACCTGCGTAGCTTACGCGGCAGATTTACAGTCTGCTCCCTTTGGCCGCTCGGGCAACCAGCCAGGATTTGGTGTCTCGCGGGGCTTGCCCCGTTCGACTCCGTAAACGATACCTGATGCCGGGGGGTGGTTCGCCACCTGGTTGGTCACGTGATGATCAACGGATGTGGCGTGGCTGTCGGGGGCGGGGGCGGGGTGGTGCTGGATAGGCTGGGGCTGCGGGCGTCCGGTGGGGCGGGCCGTGTCAGTGAAGCCAGAGCATCAAGGAGACCAACACCCATGGCCGACTCCAGTTTCGACATCGTCTCGAAGGTCGAGTGGCAGGAGGTCGACAACGCGATCAACCAGACCTCGCGTGAGATCGCCACCCGCTTCGACTTCAAGAACGTCGGCGCCGAGATCAGCCGCTCCGGCGAAACGATCGAGATGAAGGCCAGCGGCGAGGAGCGGGTGAAGGCCATTCTGGACGTGCTGCAGAGCAAGTTCATCAAGCGTGGCCTGTCGCTGAAGGCGCTGGACGCCAAGGAGCCCCAGCTGTCCGGCAAGGAGTACAAGATCTTCGCGGACGTGAAGGAGGGCATCTCCCAGGACGATGCCAAGAAGGTCGCGAAGATCATCCGTGACGAGGGCCCGAAGGGCGTCAAGGCCCAGGTCCAGGGCGACGAGCTCCGCGTGACCTCGAAGAGCCGCGACGACCTGCAGACCGTCCAGGCCCTGCTCAAGGGCAAGGACCTCGACTTCGCGCTCCAGTACGTGAACTACCGCTAGTCCCGTCGGGACGCGCAGTGGCGACGGCCCCCGGACACCGTGTGGTGTCCGGGGGCCGTCGTGTCGGGCGGTGGGTCAGGGGCCGGTGAGGCGGGTGACCGTACCGGTGGTGGTCGCGACGGTGTCGGGGGCCAGAGCCGTGACGGTCTGCTGGACGGCGGCCGGGTTCGGCTTGGCGGCCGTGGCGGCGTCGACCAGGGCCTTGGCCTTGGTCCCGAGCGAGGCGAGCCGGTCCTCCAGGGCCAGCGGCGGGAGCGCGGGGGTGGTGGTGCGCGGGGGCTCCGCCGCCGGCTGCTGGTCCAGCGGGGCCGGAGCGGGCACGGGGGCCGCCACCGGGGCCGCGGGCAGCTGGGCGAGCAGGCCCTTCGTCGCCGTGTCGAGCGTGGCGAGCAGCTGCTGGAGGACGCCGAGGTCGGGGCTGCCGGTCGGCGGGGTGGCGGCCGAGAGCAGGCCGCTGACCAGCTTGAGGACGTCGCCGAGACCGCCCAGCGCCCCGAGCGCGGCGGCCGGGTCGGGCACGGCGGCCGGCGCCGCGGCGAGGTCGGGTGCGGCGGGGAGCGCCGGAGCCGGGGCGGAGACCGGCGGGGCCGCGACCGGCGGCACGCCGACCGGCAGCGGGACGTCCGCGAGGAACGCGGGGGGCGAGCTGGCGGGGGTGAAGGCCGCGGCTTCGTTGCCGGCGGCGGTGGCGGACGCCGTGGCGACCGGGGTCAGCGCGATGGCTGCGGTCAGCGCGGCGGCCATCCAAGTGGCACGCATGGGTGATGCTTCCTCTCGATGCGAATCAGGCGAAATGCCTGATTCACACGTTGGGGCAAGCCAGTTGACCCAGCCACCGCGGGTACGCCGAACGGTTCACGCCCCGTCGGGAGCGGCCCAGCCGTCGGTGCGGCGGTGGGCGGTCAGGCCGACCGCCTCGAACTCGTCGTGGTGGTGGGCGTCCACGACGCGGGCGCCGATGCGCCGCAGGGCGCGGGAGATCGGGCTGCCCTCGGGCGGGCTGGGTTCGAACTCGCCGCTGACGAGCGGGCCCAGGTCGAGCCGGCCGTCGGCCCAGACGGCGGCGCGCTGGGTGCCGCTGCCACCGAAGTAGTCGGCCTCCACGCAGGCGATCGGACCGGCCTTGGACCACGCGGCGAGCCGGCGTTCGAGGCCGTCCGGGAACCAGTCGAAACCGGACTCACCGCCGAACCCGGGCTCACCGCGGCCGAACTGGAGCGCGGACAGGAAGGCGGGGGTGGCCGGTATCAGGGCCAACCCCTGGGCCAGCGGACTGAGACGGGCGGCCGGGACCTCCGCGGCGGCCACCGCGAGCAGCTCCGCCGAACCGATCAGCGCCTGAAGTTCGTACGACATTCAGTCATCCTGAACCAAGGCACTGACACTCCGCCCGGCATTTACCATTCCGTACCCGGACGGGTAGGGCCCGGACGGCACGGCTCCGGGTTCGGGCGCCCGCGGCAGGGCCCGGACAGGGCTTCGGGCAGGCCCCGGACGCGGCGGCACCGCGCCCCGGAGGGGCCGTCCGATGCGCCCGTATCGGACGGCCCGGGCGCATCGGACCGCCGGAGGCGGCGGTGCGGCGTGCGGACGGCCCGCGCGGACGGACCAGGCGGTCCTGACCGCCGGAGGCACCGGGACGGCCGACCGGATGACCGACCGGGACGGCCGACCGGATAGCCGACCGGGGCGGCGAACCGGGCACCGGGGCCCCGCGGGCCAAACCTCCGCCGCGCATCCCTGACAGCCACTCACCCGAGCGGGCGCACGCCGCATGCGACACCCCCGGCAACCGGGTGAACTGGCCGGGTACGGCCCGCCCCCGGGGCTCTCCCGGGGCGAACCCCACCGCCGGAGCGGACCCCCGGTGGACGTACCCCGGGCCGTACCCGAGGAGGACGCATGAGTTCGATGGAGGCACCCTCGCCCGGCCGGGGCAGCCCCGGCCCGAGCGCCGCCAGCAGGAGCGGCGGCGCGGTCGCCACCCGGATGGCCGGCGCACCACGGATGTCCTGGCTGACGCTGGCGCTGATGACGACCAGCTCCGTGGCCAGCCTCCGGGCCGCGCCGACCATGGCGGTCTACGGCCTGGCCTGCGTCTTCCTCTACCTAGTCCCCGCGATCGTCTTCCTGCTGCCGACCGCGCTGGTCTCCGCCGAGCTGGCCTCCGGCTGGGAGGGCGGCGTCTACCGGTGGGTGTCGGAGGGCCTGTCGAAGCCGCTGGGCTTCCTCGCCGTCTGGTGCCAGTTCGCGATGACGATCTTCTACTACCCGTCGCTGCTCGCGTACGTGGCCTCGACGATCGCGTACGTGGTCAACCCGGCGCTGGCCAGCAACGGGCCCTACACCGCCGTCGTGATCATGGTGCTGTACTGGACCGGCGTCTGGGTCTCCTCGCGCGGGACGAAGGCCGTGGCCGGCCTCTCCTCCTGGGGCCTGGTGATCGGCACCCTGATCCCCGGCACGCTGCTCGTGGTGCTCGGCCTCGTCTTCCTCGGCCAGGGCAACACCTCGGCCGCCCCGATGAACGCCGCGCACCTCTTCCCGCAGTGGACCGGCCTGGCCAGCCTGGTGCTGATCGTCAACAACTTCCTCAGCTACTCCGGCATGGAGATGAACGCGGTGCACGTCTCCTCGCTCCGCGATCCGGCCCGGGAGTTCCCGCGGTCGATGTTCACCGCCTCCGGGATGGTCCTGCTGATCTTCATCCTGCCCGCGCTGGCGATCAGCTGGGTGGTGCCGTCCAGCCAGCTCAGCCTGACGGCCGGCGTGATGCAGGCCTTCGACTCCTTCTTCCAGTACTTCCACATCGGCTGGCTCACCCCGGTGATCGCGGTGGCGCTGATCGCCGCCTCCCTCGGCGGCATGCTCACCTGGCTCGCCGGACCGTCCAAGGGCCTGCTGATGATCTCCCGCCAGGAGGGCTACCTGCCGCCGTTCCTGCAGCGGCTGAACAAGGAGGGGATCCAGCAGAACCTGCTGGTCACCCAGGGTGTGGTCACCACGGTCATCGCCCTCGCCTACGCCCTGATCCCGAACGTCTCCAGTGCCTACTGGATCTTCTCGGTGATCACCACGCAGGTCTACCTGATCGTCTACCTGCTGATGTTCGCCGCCGCGATCCGGCTGCGCCGCACCCAGCCGGACCACCCCCGCGGCTACCGCGCCCCGGCGCTGGTCCCGGTCTGCGTGACCGGCCTGATCGCCTCGGCGGCAGCGATGGCGATCGGGTTCGTCCCGTCCTCGCAGTTCGGCAGCGGCAGTGTCTGGTCGTACGTCGCGATCGTCGGCGGTGGCCTGGTGCTGCTCGGCCTGGTGATCCCCTACCTGTTCCTGAGACTGCGCAAGCCCTCCTGGCGCAACCCCGACGCCCAGGCCGAACTGGCCGAGCAGGAGGCCGAGGAACGGCGCGGCACCACCGGAGGTGCGGCATGACCGGCACCATGATGGCCTCCCGCCACCGCTGGATCTACCTGGGCGCGATCGTCCTGCTGGTCGGCATGCTGATCACCGGTCTGCTGACGTACTCCCAGCTGCACAGCACCAACGAGGCCAACGACAAGGCCAAGCAGCTCTCGTCCGCGCTGACGGCGGCCGGCTACCCGGTGCCCAGCCAGAGCCAGATCGTGCACACCCTGGGCGAGGACGGCGGCGCGGTCTGCGAGAACCCGGCCGACGCGCTGAACCAGGCGCAGTGGAAGTACGGGATGTCCAACGGCGCGGGCGGTCCCGGGCAGCGGCCGGTGCTCTCCGACCGCGAGGTGGTGTTCGCGGAGTCGATCGTGCTCTCGGTGTACTGCCCGGACAAGCTCGCCGACATCCGGCAGAAGATCGACGACCTCAAGCTCCGTGACACCGTGCGCAATTGACGATCAGCCCACCGAACCGACCGATCGCCCAGGAGCCGTACCCATGACCGACGAACTCGCCCGCCGGATCGCCGCCCTGATGCCCCGGGCCAAGGACGACCTGGCCGAGCTGGTCGCCATCCCCTCCGTCGCCGACCCCCGCCAGTACCCGCCGGAGAAGTGCCGCGAGGCCGCCGAGTGGGTCGCCGCCGCCTTCACCCGGGCCGGCCTGCGCGACGTCCATCTGGAGGAGACGCCGGACGGCAGCCACGCCGTGATCGGCCACCGCCCGCCGCCGCCCGGCGCCCCGACCGTCCTGCTCTACTGCCACTACGACGTCCAGCCGCCGCTCGACGACGCCGCCTGGACCTCCCCGCCGTTCGAGCTCACCAAGCGCGACGGCCGCTGGTACGGACGCGGCACCGCCGACTGCAAGGGCAACATCGTCATGCACCTCACCGCCCTGCGGGCGCTCGGCGACGACCTCCCGGTCGGCATCAAGTTCGTCGCCGAGGGCTCCGAGGAGCAGGGCACCGGCGGGCTGGAGGCGTACGTGCCGCCGCACGCGGGCGAGTTGCACGCCGACGCCCTGCTGGTCTGCGACACCGGGAACGCGGCGGTCGGCGTGCCGACCGCCACCACCTCGCTGCGCGGGGTCACCAACGTGGTGGTCGGCGTCTCGACCCTCGCCGGCGACGTGCACTCCGGCATGTTCGGCGGGCCCGCCCCGGACGCCCTGGCCGCGCTGATCCGCGCCCTCGACTCGCTGCGCGACGCCGAAGGCGGCACCCGGATCGACGGCCTGGACTCCACCGGCACCTGGCGCGGCGTCGGCTACGACGAGCAGCAGTTCCGCACCGACGCCGGGGTCCGGGAGGGCGTCCGGCTGACCGGTTCCGGCACCGTCGCCGACCGGCTCTGGGCCAGGCCCGCCGTCACCGTGCTCGGCATCGACTGCCCCCCGGTGGTCGGCTCGGCGGCCGCCGTCCCGGCCACCGCCCGCGCCCGGGTCAGCCTGCGGGTGCCGCCCGGCACCGACGCGCGGGCCGCCCAGGACGCGCTGACCGCGCACCTGAAGGCCGCCGTGCCGTGGGGCGCGCAGGTCACGGTCGAGCCGGAGAGCGTCGGTTCGCCGTTCCAGGCCTCCACCGGCGGGCCGGCGTACCAGGCGCTCGACCGGGCCATGCGGGAGGTCTACGGCAAGCCGATCTCCTTCCTCGGCCAGGGCGGCTCGATCCCGCTCTGCAACGTGTTCGCCCGCACCTACCCGGACGCGGAGATCATCCTGATGGGCGTCGAGGAGCCGCGCTGCCTGATCCACGCGCCCAACGAGAGCGTCGATCCCGGCGAGATCGAACACATGGCCCACGTCGAGGCGTTGTTCCTCCGGCACTACGCCGAGTCCACCCGGACGTGAGGGAGTTCGGTACGCGCGACAGCCCGCGCCCGACGGCCGGCCCGACCCGGACGGCCACCGGTCCGGGACCGGTTCCAGAACGGGAAGGACGGCGGGGAAGACAGCGGGAAAGACAGCGGGGAAGACCCAACGGGACAGAAACGGAATTCCGGTACGGGGCAGACGCAGCACTTCCGGTACGGGACAGACGCAGAGAGGAACCCTCATGCCACGACCGTTCACCACCGAGGACTACACCGCCCGGATGGCCCGGGCCACCGCCGACGCGGCCGCCGCCGGACTCAGCGGCCTGGTCGTCGCCCCCGGCCCCGACCTGGTCTACCTCTGCGGCTACCAGCCGACCGCGATCACCGAACGGCTGACCGCGCTGCTCCTCACCGACGGCCGCGAACCCGCCCTGATCGTCCCCAAGTTGGAGCGGCCCGACGCCGAACGGGCCACCGGCGCCCCCGGCCTGCGGCTGCTCGACTGGACGGACGGCGAGAGCCCCTACGACACCGCCGTCCCGCTGCTCGACCCCGCCGGCCGCTACGGCGTCTCGGACAACGCCTGGGCGATGCACCTGCTCGGCCTCCAGGCCGCCCTGCCGGGCGCCGGCTGGACCTCGCTCACCGAGGCGCTGCCGATGCTCCGGGCGGTCAAGGACACCGACGAGCTGGAGCGGCTGGCCGCGGCCGGCGGCGCCGCGGACGCCGCCTACCGCGGCATCCTGGAGGTGCGGTTCGCCGGCCGGCGGGAGACCGACGTGGCCGCCGACCTCAGCGCCCTGCTCATCCAGTACGGGCACAGCCAGGTCGACTTCACCGTGGTCGGCTCCGGCCCCAACGGCGCCAACCCGCACCACGAGGCGGGTGACCGGGTCATCGAGGCCGGGGACACCGTCGTCCTGGACTTCGGCGGCCTCAAGGACGGCTACGGCTCCGACACCACCCGGACGGTGCACGTCGGCACGGACGTCCCGGCCGAGGTGCGGACGGTGCACGACGTCGTCCGGCAGGCGCAGCAGACCGCGTTCGAGGCGGTCCGGCCCGGCGTGACCTGCCAGGAGATCGACCGGATCGCCCGCCGGGTGATCACCGAGGCCGGGTACGGCGAGTACTTCATCCACCGCACCGGGCACGGCATCGGCATCACCACGCACGAGCCGCCCTACCTGGTCGAGGGCGAGGAGCAGCCGCTCGTCCCGGGGATGTGCTTCTCGATCGAGCCCGGTGTCTACCTGCCCGGCCGCTTCGGGGTGCGGATCGAGGACATCGTGACGGTGACCGACCAGGGCGGCCGGCGGTTCAACAACACGCCCCACGAGCTGGGCACCGTCTCCTGACCACCGTCTCCTGACCACTGCCGACCGGCCCCGCGACCTGCGGCGGAGTCCGCCCGCACCGCGCCGCACGGGGCCGATCGGGCGGGCCGGGCCGTTCCGCTGTCCGGCGTCTTTCTGAGTCTTTGCTGGACGACAGGCCGTTCGCGTGAAGAGTTCTCAAAGAATGCCTTGCTAGCTTCGGCTGGCATGACCAAACTGCTCCGCCCGGCGCCGCCCCCACCCGCGAGCGCCGGGCGGCTGCGTCCGGTGACCCGGCCGCTGCCCGGTGCGCGCGCCAGCGCACTGACGCGGCTGCGGCTCCTGGCGTGGCCGCTCTACCTCGTCGCCCTGCTCTGGTACGTGCGCACGTACGGCCTGCCGTACTCCAACGACGTGGTCTTCTGCTGGCTGATCGGCGCGCTGCTGGCCGCCGCCGTGCACAGCGGCCACGGGACGCGCGGCTTCCTGCTGGTGCTGCGCGACTGGGTGCCGGTGATGGCCGTCGTCTGGGCGTACTCGCTGCTGCGCGGGTACGGCGCGCACACCCCGTGGGCCCCGCACTGGCGGCCGCAGCTGCGGGCGGACGAGCTGCTCGGCTTCGGTGAGACCTGGACGGTCCGGCTGCAGCACGGGCTCTACACCGCCGGTTCGCCGCACTGGTACGACTACGCGGCGGTCCTCGTCTACATGTCGCACTTCTTCATGATCTTCGTGGTGCTGGCCGTGCTCTGGCGGCGCCGCCACGACCGGTTCCGGCACCTGCTCACCTGCTACCTCGCGCTGACCTTCGCCGGTTTCGCGACGTACCTCCTGTTCCCGGCCGACCCGCCGTGGCTCACCGCGCAGGAGGGCCACATGCCGGCGCTCACCCGGGTGGTGTCGGACGTGCTGACGCAGAGCGGGCTGCCCCGGGCCGGGTCGGTCTTCGAGAACGGCAGCCGGTTCGCCAACGACGTCGCCGCGATGCCCTCGCTGCACTCCGCGTACCCGGCGATGCTGCTGTTCTTCTTCTGGCCGACGGCCGCGCGGTGGGTCCGCGTGCTGCTGGTCGCGTACCCGCTCGCGATGGCGTTCACCCTGGTCTACGGGGCTGAGCACTTCATCGTCGACGTCCTCGCCGGCTGGGCGTACGCGGCGGCGGTGGTCTACGGCGTGCGGTGGCTGCGCGCACGGCGCCGGGCCCGGCTGCTGGCGGTGGCCGTACCGGGGTAGCCGCGCCGCCCGGCCGGGTGCGGACCGCACCACCCCCGTACCCGGCCGGCAGCCGCCACCGGCAGACTGGGCGGGTGACCGAGACGCCCAGGAAGCCCACGCAGGACCAGCTGCTCGCCGCTCGCGACAGCACCATCGCGGACATCGCCGGCCCCGGGCTCCGGGTGCTGTTCTGCGGGATCAACCCCGGCCTCTGGTCGGGCGCCACCGGTCACCACTTCGCCCGGCCGGGCAACCGGTTCTGGCCCGCGCTGCACCGCTCCGGCTTCACCCCGCGCCAGTTCCGCCCGGACGAGCAGCGCGAGCTGCTCGACCTCGGCCTCGGCATCACCAACGTCGCCCCGCGCGCCACCGCCAAGGCGGACGAGCTCACCGCCGACGAACTGCGCGAGGGCGGGGCCGCGCTCGCCGCCCGCGTCCTGGCGCTGCGCCCGCGGGCGCTGGCCGTGCTCGGCATCGGCGCGTACCGGACGGCCTTCGGCCGGCGGACGGCGGCGGTCGGCCGGCAGCCGGAGGGCCTCGGGGAGACCGAGGTCTGGGTGCTGCCCAACCCGAGCGGGCTCAACGCGCACTACACGCTGGACGCGCTGGCGCGGGAGTTCCGGCGGCTGCGCGAGGCCGTGGAGTGACCGGGGCCGGGACCGCCGGAGGGCCGACGACCGGCCCGCGGGGGCGGTTCAGCGCGCGCCGAACCGCTCGTCGGTGGGTACCACCTCGCGCCCCAGCGGCATCAGCGAGATCGGGATCATCTTGAGGTTGGCCCAGCCGAACGGGATCCCGATGATCGACACGAACAGCGGGATGCTCGTCGCGATGTGCGCCAGCGCCAGCCACCAGCCCGCGAACACCAGCCAGATCACATTGCCCACGCAGGACGCCGCCCCGGCCTCCGGCCTCTCCACCGTCGTCCGGCCGAACGGCCAGATCACGAAACCGGCGATCCGGAACGAGGCGATGCCGAACGGGATCGTGACGATGAGGACGCAGCAGATGATGCCGGCGATGACGTAGCCGAGCGCCATCCAGATCCCGCAGAAGATCAGCCAGATGGCGTTCAGGACGAACTCGATCACCTTCATGGTGGGCACCCTCTCACGACGGACGGCCGACCCCTATGACGTGCCATGCCCGCTGTCCGCCGTGTCTACGCCGCCGCCCGCCGACCCGCCCGCCGGACCGACCGGAGAACCGACGACCGAACCGACCGCCGAACCGGCCCGCCACGCGCGGTCCGCCGGTGCCGGGCCCCTACAGCGCCGGGCCCCTACAGCGGGGTGACGGCCTTCAGCACCAGCAACAGCGCCACCGCCGCGTTGACCGCGCAGAGCGCCGACGCGGCCGTTCCGATCGCCGCCACCATGGCCGCGAGGCCCGCCCGGGTGTGGGCCGGCGGCCAGTTCCGCGAGGACGGCACCGGGCCGAGCAGCGCGGCCACCCGGCGCGGCACCGGGCCGGGCACGGCCCCCGGCGCGGCGAAGGCGGCGAAGCCGGGAGCGGGCGCCCGGTGCGAGACCAGCGCCGCCCGGGCCACCGCCCGGGCCGTGATCCGCCGGTCGCCGACCGCCTGGGCCGACTCCTCGTCCGCCCACCGCTCCGCGCTGTACGCCACCGCCTGCTGCAGGGGCCGCAGGAACGGGTTGACGCAGCCCGCGAGTTGGGTGATCAGCAGATAGCGGTGGTGCCGGTGCTCCAGGTGCGCCCGCTCGTGCGCGAGCAGCGCCTCGCGCTCGTCGGCCGCCAACCCGGCCAGCATCCCGGTGGAGACCACCACCCGCCCCGGCGAGCCGGGCAGCGCGTAGGCGTAGGGCCGGTCGTCCGGCAGCACCGCGAGGTCGTCCGGGAGCCCGCCGGGCGTGCCGCCGAGTCCGTACCCGGCGGTCCCGGCGAGTCCGTACCCGGTCGTGCCGCCGAGGTCGCGGCCGAGCGCCCGGCGGGCCCGGGCCCGGATCCTCAGGTGTCGCACCACCGTGCGCAGACAGGCCCCGGCCACCACGGCCAGCACGCAGATCGCCGCCGTGCCGACCGTCTCGTGGTACGGCAGCGCCGCCCGCACCTCCGGGTCGGACCAGCTGTCCGGCAGCGGGTTGCCCGGGATCTGGGCGGTGCCCACCACCCCGGTCAGGCCGAGGCAGACGGCGCTGCACAGCGCCATCACCGCACTGATCACGGTCAGCAGCCGGGACGCCCCGCGCGGATGCAGGTGCTGTTCGGTGAGCCGGGCGATCGGGACGGCGGTCAGCGGCAGGATGAGCGGGAGGAAGACGAAGACGCCCACGGGTCAGCTCTCGTGGTCGGCCACTGCCGGATCGGCACCGGCGCTGTCCAGCAGCGTCCGCAGCAGCTCCTCGTCGTGCGGCAGCAGGGCGGTGACGAAGCTGGCCAGGACGGCGTCCCGGTCCGGCTCGCCGTCCAGCATCCGGCGCATCCGCAGTGCGGCCAGCCCGGCCGCGTCGGAGGACGCCTGCCAGAGGTAGGAGCGGCCCGATCGGGTCCGCGAGACGGCCTTCTTGGCGTGCAGCCGGGACAGGATGGTCATCACGGTGGTGTACGCCAGGCCGCCGTCCAGCCGCTCCTGGACCCAGACCGCGGTGGCCGGGCCGGGCGCCCGCTGGAGCACCGCCAGCACCTGGGCCTCCAGCTCGCCCTGGCCTCGCCGGCGGGCCCGTGGATCCCCGGCCGCCGGGGCGTGCCTCTCCTCTGCCATGACGGCCACTCCCTCCGGATGCCGCGCCCCGCAACCGGCGGGACGCGCTCTCATCCTAACGAGCGACCGCCGGCCCCCGGCCGCCCACCGGCCCGCTCAGACCAGCGGCTCACGGGCGTTCTGCCGCCGGTCCAGCTCGGCGATCCCGGGGTGGTGCAGGTCGAAGGCCGGGGACTCCGATCGGATCCGGGGCAGGGTGACGAAGTTGTGCCGCGGCGGCGGGCAGGAGGTGGCCCACTCCAGCGACCGCCCGTACCCCCACGGGTCGTCCTCGGTGACCCTGCGGCCGTACCGCGCGGTGTGCCAGACGTTGTAGAGGAACGGCAGGGTGGAGATGCCGAGCAGGAAGGAGCCGATGCTGGAGACGGTGTTCAGCGTGGTGAAGCCGTCCGAGGCCAGGTAGTCGGCGTAGCGGCGCGGCATGCCCTCGGCGCCCAGCCAGTGCTGCACCAGGAAGGTGGCGTGGAACCCGACGAAGAGCGTCCAGAAGTGGATCCGCCCGAGCCGCTCGTCCAGCATCCGTCCGGTGAACTTGGGCCACCAGAAGTGGAAGCCGGCGAACATCGCGAAGACCACGGTGCCGAAGACCACGTAGTGGAAGTGGGCGACGACGAAGTACGAGTCCGAGACGTGGAAGTCGATCGGCGGCGCCGCGAGCAGGACCCCGGTCAGCCCGCCGAACAGGAAGGTGACCAGGAAGCCGACCGTCCAGAGCATCGGGGCCTCGAAGCTCAGCGAGCCCTTCCACATGGTGCCGATCCAGTTGAAGAACTTCACCCCCGTCGGCACCGCGATCAGCATCGTCATGATCGAGAAGAACGGCAGCAGCACCTGGCCGGTGACGAACATGTGGTGCGCCCAGACCGTGATCGACAGGCCGGTGATGGCGATGGTGGCGGCGATCAGCCCGGAGTAGCCGAAGACCGGCTTGCGGCTGAAGACCGGGATGATCTCGGTGACGATGCCGAAGAACGGCAGCGCGATGATGTACACCTCCGGGTGCCCGAAGAACCAGAACAGGTGCTGCCAGAGCAGCGCCCCGCCGTTCGCCGCGTCGAAGACGTGCGAGCCGAACTTGCGGTCCGACTCCAGGCAGAGCAGCGCGGCCGCCAGCACCGGGAAGGCGAAGAGCACCAGGACGGCGGTGAGCAGGATGTTCCAGACGAAGATCGGCATCCGGAACATCGTCATCCCGGGGGCCCGGAGGCAGACGATCGTGGTGATGAAGTTGACCGAGCCGAGGATGGTCCCGAAGCCGGAGAAGGCCAGGCCCATGATCCACAGGTCCGCGCCGAGGCCCGGGCTGTGCTCGGCGCTGTTCAGCGGCGCGTAGGCGAACCAGCCGAAGTCGGCCGCGCCGTCCGGGGTGACGAAGCCGTAGAGGGCGATCAGCGAGCCGAACAGGTAGAGCCAGTAGGCGAGCGCGTTCAGCCGGGGGAAGGCCACGTCGGGCGCGCCGATCTGCAACGGCATGATCCAGTTGGCGAAGCCGGCGAACAGCGGGGTCGCGAACATCAGCAGCATGATCGTGCCGTGCATGGTGAAGAGCTGGTTGAACTCCTCGTTGGAGAGCAGTTGCAGCCCCGGCCGGGCCAGCTCGATCCGCATCAGCATCGCCATCAGCCCGCCGACCAGGAAGAACAGGAACGCGGTGGTGATGTAGAGGGTGCCGATCCGCTTGTGGTCGGTGGTGGTGAGCCAGCCCACCAGGGCCCGGCCGCGCCGTCGGCGCGCGGCCGCCCGCCGGCGGTCCAGTCGCGGCGTGCGCGACGGGCGCGGAGCCCGCTCCACGGCGTCCTTCGGCAGGAGAGTCACGCGGCGCACCTTCCGTACTCGGGGCCGGGCCCCGGTCGAGCCCGCCGGCCCGGGCCCGGACAGCAGTCGGACAACGACTACCAGCCGCCGCCCGGCCCCGCCGGGGGCGCGCGGGGCCGGTCACCCGAACAGGCGCGGTCCGGTTGCCCGGCGCCCGGCCGCGGCGGACGGTCGAGGTCCGTACCCCTTTCCGTGCGCCTGTTCGCCGTCGGTCCGGCTCCGGCCGGGAACCGCCGACGACGCCGGCCTGCGGCCCAGGAGGAGTCATGAGCACCTCGTCGCCCACCCCCGACCAGCCCCCGCCCGGGCGCCCCGGCACCGGGGCGCCGCCCCCGCCGCCATCGGCCGACCGGTTCCGTGACTGGGCCCCCGGCCTGGTGATGTTCGCGGGTGTGCTGATGCTCATCAACGGCTTCATGGAGGCGGTGCGGGGCATCATGGCGGTCGCCGACGACGACATCTTCGTCTCGACCCCGCGCTACGTCTTCCGCTTCGACCTCACCGGGTGGGGATGGGTGCACATCGTCATCGGCGCCCTGGTCGCGGTGGTCGGTGCCTTCGTCCTCAAGGGCGCCGCCTGGGCCCGCTGGGCCGGTGTGTTCCTCACCGCGCTGAGCGCCCTGGACAACTTCCTGGCCCTGCCGTACTACCCGCTCTGGTCGATCGTGGTGATCGCCCTGGACGTCTTCATCATCTGGGCGCTCTGCGTCTACCGGCCGGAGGACGACGTGTACTGACCGGCCGCACCGACCCGCCCCACGCCCGTACCGCACCGCCGGTACGGGCGCGGGCCGTCTCAGCTGCGGGCGCGCTGGGTGACCGCGATGCAGACCAGCACCACCACCGCGGTGACCGGCGCCGCCACCGGCAGCTCCTCGCCCAGCAGCAGCACCGCCCAGACCAGCGTCAGCAGCGGCTGGGCGAGCTGGAGCTGACTGGCCCTCGGCACCCCGATCGCCGCCATCCCCCGGTACCAGAGCACGAACCCGCCGAGCTGCGACACCGCCGCCGTGTACGCCAGCCCGGCCAGCGCCTTCACCCCCGGGTGCGCCGGCTCGCCCGGCAGCGCCAGCGCCGTGGTCACCACGGTGACCGGCAGCGCCGCGACCACCGCCCAGGCGATCACCTGCCACCCCGGCAGCTCCCGCGAGATCCGCCCGCCCTCCGCGTACCCGGCCGCGCAGACCACCAGCGCGGCGAACAGGTAGAGGTCGGCGGTGGTCGGCCGCCCGTGGCTCTGCAGCAGGGTGAAGGCCAGCACCGCCGCCGCACCGGCCAGCGCCGCGCACCAGAAGGCCCGGGACGGGCGCCGGCCGGTGCGCAGCGCCGAGAACGCGGCGGTGGCGAGCGGCAGCACACCGATGACCACAGCCGAGTGGGCGGTCGAGGAGGCCCGCAGCGCCAGCGTGGTGAGCAGCGGGAAGCCCAGCACGCAGCCGGCCGAGACCACCAGCAGCCCGGGCCAGTGCCGGCGCGCGGGGAGCGGGACGCGGGCGGCCGCCAGGCAGAGCGCGGCGAGCAGCCCGGCCACGGCGCCGCGCAGGCCGGTCGCCGTCCACGGACCGAACCCGGACAGGGCCCAGGCGGTCGCGGGGAAGCTGAAGGAGAAGGAGAGGACGCCGAGGGCCGCCAGGGCCGTACCGGAGCTGCCCGAGCTGCCGGAGCTGCCGGAGCTGCCCGAGCTGGCGGAGCCGATCGGTGCCTGCGGTGCTATCGCGATCGGGCGGGTAGCGCTATCTTGTGCCGTCATGAACGAGCGTAGCAGCGTGACCGATCTGGCCGACAGCCTGCGCCGGGAGGTCGAGCGCTACCCGGAGGGACGCAAGCTGCCGTCGAGCCGGGCCCTGATGGAGCGCCACCAGGTCAGCCCGGTGACGGTCTCCCGGGCGATCGCCGTGCTGGCGGCCGAGGGCCTGGTGGTCTCCCGGCCGGGCGCCGGGGTCTTCCGGGCCGCCGCCTTCGCGGGCGGCGGCACCACCGGCGGCGGTTCGCCGCTCGCCGCGCCGACCGCCCGGCCCGGCGACCTCTCCTGGCAGGAGCTCGCGCTGAGCGCCGACGCGGGCCCGCGCGACCGGGGCGCGGGCGCGCTGTTCGCCACCCTGAACGTCCCGCCGCCCGACGTGGTCGACCTGAACGGCGGCTACCCGCACGCCTCGCTCCAGCCGGAGCGGCTGCTGGCCGCCGCCCTGGCCCGGGCCGGCCGGCGGCCCGGCGCCTGGGAGCGCCCGCCGGTCGACGGGCTGACCGAACTGCGCGCCTGGTTCGCCCGGGACATCGGCGGCAACGGCGGGCCGCTGGGCGCGGGCGACGTCCTGGTCACGGCGGGCGGGCAGAGCGCGCTGACCGTCGCGATCCGCTCGCTGGCCGCCCCGGGCGCACCCGTGCTGGTGGAGTCGCCGACCTATCCCGGGACGCTCGCGGTCGCCCGCGCGGCGGGCGTGCGGCCGGTCCCCGTCCCGGTGGACGAGGACGGCGTGCGCACCGACCTGCTGGCGGCGGCCTTCGACACCACCCGGGCCCGGGTCTTCGTCTGCCAGCCGCTGTTCCAGAACCCGACCGGCGCGGTGCTCTCCCCCGAGCGGCGCGCCGAGGTGCTGCGGATCGCCCGGACGGCCGGCGCGTTCGTCGTCGAGGACGACTTCGCCCGCCGGCTGGTCCACGCCGACTCCCCCGCACTGCCGCGCCCGCTCGCCGCCGACGACCCGGACGGCGTGGTGGTCCACCTGCGCTCGCTGACCAAGGCCACCTCGCCCAATCTGCGGGTCGGCGCGCTGACCGCCCGCGGCCCGGCCCTGCGGCGGCTGCGGGCGACCCAGGTGGTGGACAGCTTCTTCGTGCCCCGGCCGCTCCAGGAGGCGGCACTGGAACTGGTCGCCGACCCGGGCTGGGCGCGCCACCTGCGCACCCTCGGCGCCGAGCTGCGCGACCGCCGGACGCTCACGGTGGCGGCGCTGCGCCGCGAACTCCCCGGGCTGCTCGGCCCGCACCGGCCCGGGGGCTACCACCTCTGGCTGCGGCTGCCGGAGGGCACCGACGAGGCCGCGCTGGCCACCGCCGCGCTGCACGCCGGGGTGCTGGTCGCCCCCGGAAGCCCCTACTACGCCGCCGAGCCCCCGGCGCCCCACCTGCGGCTGAGCTATGCCGCCGTCGACAGCCCGGCCCGGATCGCCGAGGGCGTCCACCGGCTGCGCCGGGCCTACGAGGGTCTCACCGGCTGAACGCGGCCGGCCGCCGAGCGAGCGGGCGGGGGCGCGGGGCAGTCGGGCCCCCGTCAGCCCCGGTAGCCCGCCATCCGCTCCAGTCGGGCGATCCGCTCCGCCATCGGCGGGTGCGTCGAGAAGAGCTTCGTCCCGGCCTCGCCCGGGCGGAACGGGCTGGCGATCATCATGTGGCTGGCCGTCTGGAGCTGCGGCTCCGGTGGCAGCGGCAGCTGCCGGGTGCCGACGTCCAGCTTGCGCAGGGCGCTCGCCAGGGCGAGCGGGTCGCCGGTGATCCGGGCGCCGTCGGCGTCGGCCTGGTACTCCCGGGAGCGGCTGACGGCCAGCTGGATCAGCGAGGCGGCGAGCGGCCCCAGGATCATGATCGCGAGCATCCCGAAGAGCCCGGGGCCGTCGTCGTCGTCGCTGCGGCCGAACGGCACCAGCCAGGCGAAGTTCACCAGGAACATCACCACCGAGGCGAGCGCCCCGGCGACCGAGGAGATCAGGATGTCCCGGTTGTAGACGTGGCTCAGCTCGTGGCCGAGCACCCCGCGCAGCTCCCGCTCGTCCAGCAGCTGGAGGATGCCGTCGGTGCAGCAGACCGCCGCGTTGCGCGGGTTGCGGCCGGTGGCGAAGGCGTTCGGGGCCGGGGTCGGGGAGATGTACAGCCGCGGCATCGGCTGGCGGGCCGAGGTGGAGAGCTCACGGACGATCCGGTACAGCCGCGGCGCCTCGATCTCGCTCACCGGGCGGGCCCGCATGGCGCGCAGGGCGAGCTTGTCGCTGTTCCAGTACGCGTAGGCGTTGGTCCCGAGCGCGACCAGCAGGGCGATCACGAAGCCGGTGCGGCCGAAGAAGCTGCCGATCACCAGGATCAGCGCCGAGAGGCCGCCGAGCAGTGCGGCGGTCCTCAGTCCGTTGTGCCGGCGGTGCACGGCAGGCCCTCCAATGGTGCGGTGGGGAAGCCCTCGCTGCCTCGTCCCTCTGCCCGCTCAACGGGCGAGCCCGGCGGCCTTGTTCCCTTGTGACCACCGCTACACCCGGACCGCCCAGCCGCCCTCCCCGGCCGGCGGCCTCAGAACAGCGTGCCGCCGACCACCTGGAGGACCAGCTGCGGGGCCACCGAGAGCACCACGGCCACCGAGGCGGTGAGCCCCAGGGTGGCCGTCAGCGAGGCCGGCAGCCGGCGCTCGGCGACGGCGGTGACCGCGTCCTGCGACGGCTCCGGGGCGAAGAGCCGCGCCGTCCAGAGCAGGTAGTAGTACAGCGCGATGACCACATTGACGGCCATCACCACGGCCAGCCAGCCCAGCCCGGCGTCGACGGCGGCGCGGAACACCACCACCTTGCCGAACAGCCCGATCACCCCAGGCGGGAGCCCGGCCAGGCAGAGCAGGAAGAACGCCAGCGCCAGGGCCGTCCAGCGGCGCCGGGCGAACAGGCCGCGGAACTCGTCCACGCTCGTCCCGGCCCGGCGGCCGACGGCGGCGACCACCGCGAAGGCGCCCAGGTTCACCACGCCGTAGATCAGCGCGTACGCGGCGGTGGCGCCCAGGCTGTCCGCCCCGGTCCGTGCGTAGCCGGCGGCGGCGAGCGGCACCAGCAGGTACCCGGCCTGGCCCACCGAGGACCAGGCGAGCAACCGCACCGCGCTGTACCGGGTGTCGAACCGCTGGCGCAGCGCGCCCACGTTGCCGACCGTCATGGTGACGGCGGCCAGCACCGCGAGCACCAGGCCCCAGGTGTGCGCGTACGGCCGGAAGGCGATCGTGGTGACCAGCGCCAGGCCGGAGAGGCCGGCCGCCTTTCCGACCACCGAGAGGTAGCCGGCCACCGGCAGCGGGGCGCCGACGTAGGTGTCGGGCACCCAGAAGTGGAACGGGACGGCGGCGACCTTGAAGGCGAAGCCGACCAGGGTGAGCACCGCGCCGGCCTCGGCCAGCGGCTTGAGCTGGGCGGGGGCTTGGGCCAGGCCCTCGGCGACGGCGCCCAGGTGCAGGCTGCCGCTCGCGGCGTAGACGAAGCCGATGCCGAGCAGCATCACCGCGGTCGCGGTGACGGAGGAGAGGAAGAACTTCAGCGCGGCCTCCGCGCCCCGGCCGTCCCGGCGCAGCGCGACCAGGGCGAAGGCCGGCAGCGAGGCCACCTCCAGGGCGACCACCAGGGTGGCGAGGTCCCGGGAGGCGGGCAGCAGGGCGGCGCCGGTGGCGCTGGAGAGCAGCAGGAACCAGTACTCGCCGCCGGGCAGCCCCGCGGCGGAGCCGTCGTCCGATGCCGGGCCGTCCACGGTGTGCATCGAGAGCAGCGCGGCGATCAGCGCGCCGCCGAGCGCGAGCAGCTGGAAGACCAGCGCGAAGTGGTCCGCGACGTAGGAGCAGCCGGTGTCCCGCACGCAGAAGGTGCTCCGGGGCGAGCCGCCGGTGAGCGGGAGCAGGGCGAGCAGCGCGAGGGCGAGGCCGCCCACGGCCAGGGCGCCGAGCAGCTTGCGGTGGCGCGCGGGCAGGAAGAGGTCGGTGACCAGCACCGCGAGGGCGGCCAGCGCGGCGATCAGCGGGGGCGCGATCGCCACCCAGTCCACGGACTGGATCAGGCTGCCCGGGTCGGCTACGGCGAGGGAGGTCACAGTGGGCTGCCCCGTGGAGTGAGGTCCGAGTGCGGCGAGCTGGGGTCCGAGCATGTCAGCCACCCCCGAGGAGGTGCTTGACGGCCGGGTCGGAGAGACCGAGCAGGAGCGCGGGCCAGAGGCCGGCGAGCAGGGTGAGGGCGGCCAGCGGGGTCCAGCTGACGGCCTCGTACGGGCGCAGGTCGGCGAGCTCGGCCACCGGGGCCGGCTGCTTCGGGTCGCCCATGCAGACGCGCTTGACCACCATCAGCAGGTACCCGGCGGTGAGGAGGGTGCCCAGGCCGGCCAGCACCATGTAGGTGACGAACGCGGGGCGCGAGAGGCCCTCGGCCGGGTCGAACGCGCCGAACATCGCGAGCAGCTCGCCCCAGAAGCCGGCCAGCCCCGGCAGGCCGAGGCTGGCGACGGCGGCGAAGGCCAGCAGGGCGCCGATCCGCGGGGCCCGTCCGTAGAGGGCGGCCCCGGTGGAGCCGGCCAGGGTGTCGAGGTCCGCCGTGCCGTAGCGGTCCTTCAGGGCCCCGACCACGAAGAACAGCAGGCCGGTGATCAGCCCGTGGGCGATGTTGGCGAACAGCGCGCCGTTGACGCCCACCGGGGTGAGGGAGGCGATGCCCAGCAGCACGAAGCCCATGTGGCCGACGGAGGAGTAGGCGATCAGGCGCTTGAGGTCGCCCTTGGCCCCGGGCCGGACCAGCGCGAGGCAGGCCAGCGAGCCGTAGACGATGCCGACGGCGGCGAACGCGCCCAGGTAGGGGGCGAGCGTCGCGGTACCGTCCGGGACGACCGGGAGGAGGACCCGGACCAGGCCGTACGTCCCCATCTTCAGCAGCACGCCGGCGAGCAGCACCGAGCCGACCGTGGGGGCCGCCGTGTGCGCGTCCGGGAGCCAGCTGTGCAGCGGCCAGGCGGGGGCCTTGACCACCAGCCCGACCATGATCGCCAGGGCGGCGACCACCTGGGTGGTGTGGCTCAGGCCGCTGCCGTGCGCGGCGGCCAGCGCCTGCATGTCGAAGGTGCCCGCCTTGCTGCCGACCAGCAGGAAGCCGAGCAGCATCACCGCCGAGCCGAGCAGCGTGTACAGGATGAACCGGTTGGCGGCCGGCACCTTCGCCCCGGTGCCCCAGCGGGCGATCAGGAAGTACATCGGGATCAGCACGATCTCGAAGGCCAGGAAGAAGAGCAGCAGGTCCAGCACCGCGAAGGTGGCGAGCATGCCGACTTCGAGCAGGAGGAACAGCCCGGTGAAGGCCCGGGCCGAGGGGACGCCCTCCCCGGTCGGCAGCCGCTTCTCCGAGTACAGCGCGCAGAGGAAGGTGAGCAGCGCGGTCAGCACGATCAGCGGGAGCGAGACGCCGTCCACGCCGAGGTGGAGGCGCACGCCGATGGCCGGGATCCAGGACACGTCGGTGGTCGCCTGCATCCGGCCGGGCCCGTCGTGGTCGAAGCCCGCCGCGAGGACGATGCCGAGCACCAGGACGGCGCCGGTGACCACGGTGTTCAGCCGCAGCGCGCGCCGGTCGGCGGCGGCCGGGTCGGCGCCGAACGCCGGTACCAGGGTCAGCGCGGCCCCGGCCAGCGGCAGCACCAGGAGGGCGATGAGGACTGCGTTCATCGGGGGCTCCTACGGGCTGCGGTCGGCGGGGCTGGGCGGCGGGGCTGCCTGTTCTGGTCCATCCGGCTACACCGCCACCAGGACGACCAGCAGGACGACGCCGGCGAGCAGCGCGCTGAGGTAGGTCTGCGCGTTCCCGGTCTGGGCGAGCCGGACGGCCCGGCCGAGCAGGCCGGCCGCCGTCCCGCTGCCGCGCACGTACGTCTCGACGACCTCGCGGTCGAGGAAGCGGACCAGCCGGGCCGCGGCGGTCACCGGCCGGACGAACAGCGCGCTGTAGAGCCGGTCGACGCCGAAGCCGTGCCGGGCCGGGCCGAACAGCGGACCGAGCAGGGTGCGGCCGGGGTCGGCGACGATCACCTCGGCGGCCGGGGCGCCGGCCTGCTCGGGCACCCGGCCCAGCGGTGCGGCGGGCGGCTGGCCGGCGCCGAGCCGCGCGGTGGCGGAGCGCCAGGCCCCGTACGCCAGCAGCGCGCCGACCACGGCGAGGCCGGTACCGGTCACGGCGGTGACGGCCGAGGGCCGCAGCGAGCCGCCGTCCAGCAGCGCGGGCAGCCAGTCCGAGCGCAGGCTCGTCACGCCGAAGGCCATGGTCGGGACGGCCAGCACCCAGAGCGGCCAGCGCATCGCGGGCGGCTCGGCGGTGGCCGGGTCGGCCTCGTCCACCTCGGGCGAGTAGGGCGCGTCGGCCTCGTGGTCCGCCGGCGAGGCGGGCGCGGCGGCGCCGGCGGCGGCCGGGCTGTGGAACGCCACCAGGAACAGCCGCGCCGCGTACGCCGCGGTCAGCAGGGCGGTGAGCGCGGCCGAGATCAGCACGATCCAGCCGGCCGACTGCGGTACCGCGGACACCGGGCCGAGGCCGTTGGTCAGCGCCTCGCCGTTGGCCGCGTGCTCGGCGGCGGTCAGCACCGCCTCCTTGCTGAAGAAGCCGGAGAACGGCGGCAGCCCGATCAGGGCGACGAGCGCGATGCCCATCGTCCAGTAGGCGTCCGGCACCCGCTTGCGCAGCCCCGGGATCCGGAACATCGCGGAGATCGAGTTGGTGTGCGCGGCGTGGATCACCACACCGGCCGCGAGGAACAGCAGTGCCTTGAACGCCCCGTGGCTGACCAGGTGGAAGACGGAGGCCTCGCGGTCGCCGGCGGCCAGGGCGCCGGCCATGTAGCCGAGCTGCCCGACCGTCGAGTAGGCGAGCACCCGCTTCAGGTCGTCCTGGGCGAGCGCGCAGAGCGCCGAGCCGATCATCGTCACGGCGGCCATCACCGCGAGCACCACCAGCGCCGCGCCGGAGAGCAGGAAGACCGGCAGCAGCCGGGCGACCAGGTAGATGCCGGCCGCGACCATGGTGGCGGCGTGGATCAGCGCGGAGACCGGCGTCGGACCGGCCATCGCGTCCGGGAGCCAGGTGTGCAGCGGGAACTGCGCGCTCTTGCCGGCCACGCCGGCGAGCAGCAGCAGCGCGGTCAGCGTCGGGTGGCCGAGCCGCCCCTCGGCGGCGGCCGCCAGGACGTCAGAGATCCGGAAGCTGCCGGCGTCGGCGCCCAGCAGGAAGATGCCGAACAGGAACGGCACGTCACCGAGCTTGGTGACCAGGAAGGCCTTCAGCGAGGCCGACCGGGCGTCCGCGGTCTCCCAGTGGTGGCCGATCAGGAAGTACGAGCAGATGCCCATGACCTCCCAGCCGACCAGCAGCACGATCAGGTCGCCCGAGTAGACGACCAGGAACATCGCCGCCGTGAACAGCGAGACCAGCGCCGCGTACGACGGGTAGCGCGGGTCGTCCTTGAGGTAGGCGGTCGAGTACACCTGCACGCAGGTGGCGACCAGGCCGACCAGCACGGAGATCAGCGAGCTGTAGCCGTCCAGGTAGAGGCCGAGCGTGAGGTCCGGCCCGCCGGTCGGGGTGAGCCAGGTGCCGGCCTCCAGCACCTGGCCGGTGCCCAGCTGGAGGGCGACCACCAGGGCGAGCACGGCCGAGACGGCGACCGGCACGATCGCCAGCGGCCGGGCCAGACCGGGCGCGCGCCTGCCGACGGCCAGGGTGGCGGCCGATCCGAGCGCGGGCAGGACGGGGACGAGGACGGGCAGGGCGAGGTTCATGCGGCGGCCTGGCCCTTCGGTGCCCCGGCGCCGGCCGGCGCCTCCTCGGCGGACTCGGCGGGATCACCGAGCGCGGTGGCCCGGTCGATGTCCGCGGTGCCCCGGGCCCGGAAGAGCAGCAGGACGATGGCGAGCCCGAGGCCGATCTCGGCGGCGGCGATGGTGATGGTGAACAGGGTGAGCGCCTGGCCGGCGTGCAGGGAGTCCCGCAGCCAGGCGTCGAAAGCGACGAGGTTGAGGTTGACGGCGTTGAGCATCAGCTCCACGGACATCAGCACCAGGACGACGTTGCGCCGGGCGAGCACGCCGTACACGCCGACGCTGAACAGCAGCGCGGCGAGCACGACGGGGTAGGCGAGATGCATCAGCTCTCCTCCGCCGAGGTCGTCGAGGCGGGAGCCGCGGGCTCGGCCGGGGCCTTCGGCGCGGTGGCGGCGACCGTCCCGTTGGAGCCCACCGGCCGGCCCGCGCGCAGCTTGGCGGCCCGGGGCGGCGGCACCCGCCGACCGGCCCCGCGGGACAGCACGATCGCGCCGACCAGTGCGGCCAGCAGCAGCACCGAGAGCGCCTCGAAGGGCAGCACCCAGGTCCGGAACAGGCTGGTACCCGTCGCCTGCGCCGAACCGCCGCCCCCGCCGAGGTCGATCCACGACGTCCGGAAGGCGTCGACGAGCAGCGTCACCAGCGTCCCGGCCGTGGCCAGCGCCACCACCAGGGCGACCCAGCGGTTGCCCGAGTCGGCGTCCGGCGAGCGCCCGATCGGCGCCCGGGTGAGCATCAGCCCGAACAGCACCAGGACGACCACCGAGCCGAGGTAGATCAGCACCTGCACCCACGCGATGAACTCGGCGGTGAGCAGCAGGAACTCCACCGCCAGGCCGCCGAGCGCGACCACCAGCCAGAGCGCGGCGTGCACCAGCTGCCTGGTGGTCACGGCCATCACGGCCGAGCCCAGCACGGCGACGCCGACCAGCAGGAAGACGATCTCGACCCCGGTCGGGGAGAGGAACGAGCGGGCGGCCGGGTCCAGCGACCCGGCCGCGGTCAGCAGGGCGGCACTCATCGCGGGTCACCCTCCTCCGGCGCCGCCGAGGCGGCGGCGGCCAGCTTGTCCGCGGCCTTGCGCGCGGTGGCGATCTCCTTGGGCTCCTCGGCCGCCGGGTCCAGCGCCGGCGGCGCCGGCACCGTCCACATCCACTCGCGGAGCTTGTCCCGCTCGTGGGTCAGCTCCAGGATGTCGGTCTCCGCGTACTCGAACTCCGGGGACCAGAACAGCGCGTCGAACGGGCACACCTCGATGCAGATCCCGCAGTACATGCAGAGCGAGAAGTCGATGGCGAAGCGGTCCAGCACGTTGCGGGTCCGGGCGCGGGCGTTCGGGTCGGCGGCCGGCAGCGTCTCCTTGTGGGAGTCGATGTAGATGCACCAGTCCGGGCACTCGCGGGCGCACAGCATGCAGACCGTGCAGTTCTCCTCCAGCAGCGCGATCACGCCGCGCGAGCGCGGCGGCAGCGCGGGCTGCACGTCGGGGTACTGCGCGGTGACGGTCTTCTTCGTCATCGTCCGCAGGGTGACGGCCAGGCCCTTGGCCAGTCCGGAGCCGGGGAAGCTCATGCGCCCACCCCGCTCCGCCGGGCCGGGGCGTCGGCCCCTGCGTGCCTGTCGGCCACGAGCTCGCTGCGCTCGGTCATGAGATCGCCACCTTGATGATGCCGGTGAGGGCGAGCTGGACGAGGGCCAGCGGGATCAGCACGAGCCACGCGAAGCGCATCAGCTGGTCCTCCCGCAGTCGCGGGTAGGTGACCCGCAGCCAGATGACCACGAAGGCCAGCGCGAAGGTCTTCAGGATCGTCCAGAGCCAGCCGAGCTCGTCCGGCAGCGGACCGTGCCAGCCGCCCAGGAAGAGCACCGCGGTCAGCCCGGAGACCACCAGGATCCCGACGTACTCGGAGAGCAGGAAGAGCGCGAAGCGCAGCCCGGTGTACTCGGTGTACGCGCCGAAGATGATCTCCGAGTCGGCCACCGGCATGTCGAACGGCGGGCGCTGGAGCTCGGCCAGGCCGGCCGTGAAGAAGACGAAGGCGCCGATGAGCTGCCACGGGATCCAGTACCACTGCCAGGCGTCCAGGATCCCCGGGAGCGAGAGCGTGCCGGCCGCCATCGCCACCGAGGCGGCCGCGAGCACCATCGGCAGCTCGTAGGACATCAGCTGCGCGGCCGTCCGCAGACCGCCGAGCAGCGAGAACTTGTTCGCCGAGGCCCAGCCGGCCATCAGCTTGCCGATCACGCCGACGCCCATCACGGCCAGCACGAAGAAGAGGCCGGCGTCGATCGCCTGGCCGACGAGGCCGTCCGGCCCGACGGGGATGGCGAGCAGCACGAACAGGTAGGGCAGCAGGGAGACGGCGGGCGCCAGCTGGAAGATCCTGCGGTCCGCCCCGGCCGGGACGATGTCCTCCTTCTGCGCGAACTTCACGCCGTCGGCGACGAGCTGCGCCCAGCCGTGGAAGCCGCCGGCGTACATCGGACCGAGCCGGCCCTGCATGTGCGCCATCACCTTGTGCTCGGTCTGGCCGATGACCAGGGGGAAGGTGAGGAAGACGACGAGGGTGGCGACGCAGCGCAGCAGCGTGTCGAGCAGGTTCACGTGCTGTCTCCGTCCTGGTCGGCCGGGTCGGCCGGCGTCTCCTTCGTCCCGTCCTCCGCGCGCTTCCCGTCCTCCGGTCCGGTCGCACCGGCCGCCTCGCCGGGCGCCTCGGGCGCGGCAGCGGCCTCGGTCTCGGTCTCGGTCTCGGGTGCGGCGGTGCCCTTAGGTGCGGCCTCGGCCTCGGAGCCGTGCGCGGGCACCGGGGCGTGCCAGGGCGCGTCCGCGGACTGGGTCCGGGCCGGCGCCGGCCGCCCGGGCTTCGGCTCGGCGCTCTCCACGACGGGCTCCCCGGCAGGGGCCTGGCTCGCCGAGCCGTCCGTGACGGACCTGGTCCGGCGCGGTCGGTCGGCCCGCACCGGCGGCGCCGCCTCGGCGGCGGCTCCCTCGGCGGTGGTTCCCTCGGCGACGGTCTCGGCGGCCTGGCTCACCGAGCCCGCGTCGACCGACCTGGTCCGGCGCGGCCGGTCGGCCCGGACGGCGGGCCCGCCCTCGGCCGAAGCGGCGGCCGCACCGGCGGCGGCCGCACCGGCCCGGGGCGTACGGGCCGCCGCGCCGGCCGCCCGCGCACCGCGCGCGGGCCGCTCGGCCACCGGCGGCAGGGTGCCCTTGAGCGGGCCCCACTCGTTCGGGTCCGGGACGCCGGGCGGCTGCATCTTGCGCCGCGCCGGTCCGTCACCGTGGTCGGACTCGCCCGGCTCCTTGGCGCCCGGCCAGGCCTTGGCGACCCGGGCCGCGAGCACGAACTCCTTGCGCAGCGGGAACCCCTCGAAGCCGTCCGGCAGCAGCAGGGTGACCAGGTGGGGGTGCCCGGGGAAGTCGATGCCGAACATCTCGTGCGTCTCGCGCTCGTGCCAGCCGGCTCCCGCGTACACCTCGACGGCGGTCGGCAGGGCGGCCCCCGCCCGCGCCACCTTGGTGCGCAGCGCCAGGTGGCGCACCCCGGGGCCGTCCGCGGCGGCCAGGTGGGCGACCACCGAGAAGCCCTCGGCCAGCTCGTCGACGGCGCTCAGCCAGTCGAAGAACCGCAGGCCCAGGACGTCCCGGGCCGCGGTGAGCGCCTCGATCCAGTGCTCGGCGGGCACGTCGACGGTGACCAGCCCGTACGCCTCGGCGCCGGTGGCCCACTCGCCGACCGACGCCGCGTACTGCTCGGCGGTGCTCACGAGACGCCTCCTTCGGACGGCGCGGGGCCGGCCACCAGCGGGCGGCGCAGCGCGCTCGCGGGCGCGGCGTACCGGCCGGGCAGCGACTCGGCGGCGATCTTCTCCTGGAGCTTGAGGATGCCCTGGAGCAGGGCCTCCGGCCGGGGCGGGCAGCCGGGCACGTAGACGTCGACCGGGATGATCTGGTCGACGCCCTTGGTGACGGAGTAGGAGTCCCAGTAGGGGCCGCCGGAGTTGGAGCAGGCGCCGAAGGAGATGACGTACTTCGGCTCGGGCATCTGCTCGTAGAGGCGCTTCACGGCGGGCGCCATCTTGTCGGTCACCGTCCCCGAGACGATCATTAGATCGGCCTGTCGGGGGCCGGGCGCGAACGGAATCACACCCATCCGGATGAAGTCGTGCTTGGCCATCGACGCGGCGATGAACTCGATCGCGCAGCAGGCGAGGCCGAAGTTGAAGCACCAGAGGCTGTAGCGGCGGCCCCAGTTCAGGACGACCTTGACCGGGTCCGGCGCCAGCCGGGCGAGCGGGCCGAGGCTGCTCCGCCCGACGGCCGCACCGGGGCGCGACGGGTCCGGCAGACCGAGCGGTACCGGGCCCCCGGCGCCGTGCGCGTGCGAGTGGTTGTGGGTCACGTCCATTCCAGAACGCCCTTCTTCCAGGCGTAGAGCAGCCCGACCGCGAGGAAGCCGATGAAGACGAACATCTCGATCAGCGTCCCGGCGCCGTAGCCGGCGGCGGCGAAGACGGTCGCCCACGGGAACAGGTAGATCGCGTCTACCGCGAAGATCACGTACAGGAAGGCGTAGACGTAGTAGCGGATCTGGGTGTGCGCCCAGTCCTCTCCCACCGGGTCCACGCCGCACTCGTAGGCGAGGAGCTTCTCCGGCGAGTACACCACCGGCCGCAGCAGCCGGTTGGCGGTGAACGCCACGGCGACGAAGAGCACGCCGACGACGGCGAGCAGGCCCATCGCGGCGTACGCGTCGAAGTAGCCGCTGCCGGCGGCCGGGTCGGCCGCGACGGCAGCTGCCGGCTGCCCCTCCATGCCCCTCGCCTCCACATCGCCTGGGAAAACCGCCCTCACGGCAGTTCTACGACGTTTCTTTACACGGTCATAACCATCGCCAATGCGTGAGTCTAAGTGCACGGCCGTGGAGCACCGCATCCCGCCCGATCCGCAAGACGGCCGATGGACATTCGGTGGACGACCGCGCCCGCCGGCCGCCCCGGGCGGGGGTGGGGATAACCCCCGGGCGGGAAGACGTATCACCCCCATGGCCCCGCGCGCCCCCGACCGGGGAAGCTTGGATCACCAGCTCGACTCCAAGGGACGGTAGATCCGACATGAAGCCACTGCACCGCCGCGCCGCGGATGCCCTCAAGGAGCAGGACGCGGGCCCCGAGCGCGCCCCGCTGTACGGCGCGCGGATGTGGCGGCAGGCCGGGCAGCTGATGCTCAATCTGCCGCTCGGCCTCGCCGGGTTCGTCTTCACCGTCGTCCTGCTCTCCGTCGGGCTGGCGCTCTCCATCACCGTGATCGGCCTGCCGCTGCTGGCCGCCGGGCTGGCCGGATGCCGACTCCTGGGCGCCTTCGCCCGCCGCCGGGCCCGCTCGGTGCTCGGCTCCGAGGTGCGCGAGCCGGAGCCGGTGCGCCGGAACCGGCCGGGGATCACCGGCTACGCGATCGCCTACCTCACCGACCCGCTCAGCTGGCGCTCGGCGCTCTACAACGTGCTGCTGCTGCCCTGGGGCCTGCTGAGCTTCGCGGTGACGCTGATCTGCGTCATCGTCGGCTGGCCGGTGCTGCCCTGGGTGGTCCGCTTCCAGGCGGCGATCGACCGGATGCTGGTGGAGGTCCTGCTCTACCCGGGCGCGCTCTCCGAGCGGGTGCGGGAGCTGGAGGACGACCGCGGCACGGTGATCGACACCGCCGCCGCCGACCTGCGCCGGATCGAGCGCGACCTGCACGACGGCGCCCAGGCCCGGCTGGTGGCCCTGGCGATGGACCTCGGCATGGCCAAGGAGAAGCTGAGCGAGACCGAGACGCCCGAGGACGTGGCGGCCGCGGCCCGGATGGTCGGCGCCGCGCACGGCGAGGTGAAGCTGGCCCTGCAGGAGCTGCGCGACCTGGCCCGGGGCATCCACCCGGCGGTGCTCACCGACCGGGGGCTGGACGCGGCGCTCTCCGCGGTGGCGGCCCGCTGCACGGTGCCGGACGGGGTCAAGGTGCACGTCGAGCTGACCGCCGCCGACGGCACGGTGGAGCGCCCGGACTCGGCGGTCGAGGGCATCGCCTACTTCACCGTCAGCGAGCTGCTGACCAACATCTCGAAGCACGCCCGCGCCCGCTCCGCCACGGTGGACGCCTGGCGGGCCGGCGACCAGCTGATGCTGCTGGTCCGGGACGACGGCAAGGGCGGCGCGGCCGCCTACCCGGGCAGCGGCCTGGCCGGGCTGGCCGAACGGATCCGGGCGGTGGACGGGGTGTTCCTGGTGGAGAGCCCGGACGGCGGGCCGACCACGGTCACCATCGAGCTCCCCTGGCGCACCCGCGCCGCCCGCCGCTGACCGTTCCTCCGGCCCCCGCCGGACACCACAACGGGCCGGGACTCCGTCGAGGCAGTGACGGAGCCCGGCCCGTACCCGTGCGGCGGCCGCCCGCCGACCCTTGCGCGGTGCGCGGGCGGCCGCCGCCGGGGACCCGAGGGGCCAGGGCTTGTCCCACCCGGCCCTAGGGCGTTTCCAGCGTGCCGAGGGTGACGTCGGCGGTCTTGGCCTGGCCGTCCCGGGTGTAGCCGACGGTCGTCGTGGTCCCCGGGGTGAGCGAGGCGAGCGCGCTGGTGAGCCCGTTCAGCGAGTCGACGGTGGCGTCGCCGACCTTGGTGATCACGTCGCCGGGCTGGAGCCCCGCCGAGGCGGCCGGCCCGCCCGCGCCGACGGCCACCAGCACGGCCCCGGCCGGGCGGAAGTTCTGGTCGAAGTACGTCCGGGCGGTGACCCCCAGCGCTGCCCGGCCGGAGTTGGTGACCTTGCCGTCCTTGATCAGCTGGTCGGCGATGCTCGTGATGGTGGACGCCGGGATGGCGAAGCCGATACCGGGCGCGGCGGCCCCGTTGGCCTCCGGCTCGGTGGCGGCGAGCGTGTTGATACCGATCACCTGGCTGTTCAGGTTGACCAGCGCGCCGCCGCTGTTGCCCGGGTTGATCGCCGCCGAGGTCTGCACCATGTTGCCGATGGTGGCGCCCGGCGAACCACCGCCCTGGGGCTCCGAGACGGTCCGGCCGGTGGCCGAGACGATGCCCTGGGTGACGCTGCTGGACAGGCCCAGCGGACTGCCCATCGCCAGGGTGATCTGCCCCAGCTCGACCTTGGCGGAGTCCCCGAAGACGGCCGGCTTGAGGGCGCTCGGCGGGCTGGTCAGCTTGATCACCGCGAGGTCGGAGTCCGGGTAGGAGGCGACCAGCGTGGCGTCCAGGGCCTTGGTGCTGTTGGCCAGCGTGACGGTGAAGGTGGTGGCGGTGCCGACCACGTGGGCGTTGGTGACGATGTCGCCCTTGTTGTCGTAGACGATCCCGGAGCCGAGCCCGGTCGCGGTGGTGATCTGCACCACCGAGGGCAGCACGTCGGCGATCACCTTCTGGTAGGCGTCCTGGAGCTGGTTGCCGCCGGCCGGCTGGGCGGAGGACGACGAGGAAGCGCCGGGGGTGGTGGCGGTCGACGAGGAGGAGGACGATCCGCTGCTGCACCCGGCCACCGCCAGCGCGGTCAGCGCGGCGACGGCCGCCGGCCCGGTCAGTCGCCCGCCGAACGCCCGGGGGCCGGTGGGGCGCGGCCCGGCCGGGAGCGGGCGGGTGGGTTCCTTCTTTCGGTTCACCTGGGCTGCCTCCGATTCCATCGGCCGTACCGGGGCCGTCGAGATCCGTGCGGAACCATCGAGATCACAGAGATCTTTGTCAGCATTTCACCGATATGTCCGAGTCATTGCCCCGACGCGCCCGTCACCGGGCACGACCTGGGGCAAGGCGGACAAGCCCTAGGATTCACGCCATGACTTGGTTGATCACCGGTGGTGCCGGGTACATCGGCAGGCACGTGGTGCACCAGCTGGTCGAGGCCGGCGAGCGGGTGGCGGTACTGGACGACCTCAGCACCGGCGACCGCGCCCGGCTGCCGCGGGGAGTCACCCTGATCGAGGGCTCCACCCTGGACCGCGCCGCGCTGGACACCGCCCTGCGCTCCCAGGACATCGCGGGCGTGCTGCACTTCGCGGCGAAGAAGCGGGTCGGCGAGTCGGTGGAGCGGCCGTTCTACTACTACCGGGAGAACCTCACCGGCCTGCAGAACGTGCTGGAGGCCGTCGCCGAGGCCGGGGTGCCGCGCTTCCTCTTCTCCTCCTCCGCCGCCGTCTACGGCATGCCCGACGTCGAACTGGTCACCGAGACGGCCCCCTGCGCCCCGATGAACCCCTACGGCGAGACCAAACTGGCCGGCGAGTGGCTGGTGTCCGCGGTCGGCCGGGCGCACGGCATCTCCACCGTCTCGCTGCGCTACTTCAACGTGGCCGGCGCCGCCTCGCCCGAGCTCTCCGACGAGGGCGCCTACAACCTGATCCCGATGGTCTTCGAACGGCTCACCGCCGGGCGCGCCCCACTGATCTTCGGCGCCGACTACCCCACCCCGGACGGCACCTGCGTCCGCGACTTCATCGACGTCCGGGACATCGCCTCGGCCCATGTGGCGGCCGCCCGGCGGCTCGCCGCCGACCCGCCCGGCGAGACCTCGCTGGTCCTCAACATCGGCCGCGGCGAGGGCGTCAGCGTCCGGGAGATGCTGGACGTGATCGCCCGGGTCACCGGCCACGACACCACCGGCGAGGTCACCCCGCGCCGCGCCGGCGACCCGGCCCGGGTGGTCGCCTCCGCCGAGCTGATCCACCGCGAGCTGGGCTGGACGGCCCGCCACGGGGTCGAGGAGATGGTGACCTCGGCCTGGGAGGGCTGGTGCGCCCGGCACCCGGGGGCCCGCAGGCGGTAGGGCCGGCCCTCGGGGTCCCGCCTGCGAGGCGTTCGGGACGGCGGCTCAGTGCGAGGGCACCGCCGTGCCGTAGAAGGCGTCCAGCGCGTACACGCAGCGGTCCTTGCTGCCGACGAAGACCCGCCCGCCGACCGCCACCGGCGAGCCGGTCAGCTCGCCCTTGGTGCCGAGTTCCCACCGCAGCTGACCGCTCACCAGGTCCAGGGTGTGCAGCGAGTGGTCGCGGCTGCCCAGGTGGACCAGGCCGTCGGCGACCGCCGGCGAGCCGACGATCTCGCCCCGCGCGGTGTAGCGCCAGCGCTCCCGGCCGGTGGCCGCCTCGAACGCGTAGAGCACGTCCCCGCTGCCGACCAGCACCATGCCGTCCCCGACGACCACCGGCTCGGCGCCCTGCCGGTTGCCGGTGGCGGCGCGCCAGCGGTCCCGGCCGGTCGCCGCGTCGAGCGCGTAGACCGTGCCGAGGTAGTCGGCGACGTAGATCGCGTCCGCGTCCAGCGTCGGCGGGGTGAAGAGCACCACCGGCGCCTCGAAGCGCCAGCGCTCGGCGCCGCTGGCCGCGTCCAGCGCGTACACCCGGGTGCCGGCCGTCACGTACAGCACGCCGGCCCGCTCGGCGGGGCGCGACGGCACGTCCTCGCCCACCGGGAAGGACCAGCGCAGGCCCGCACCGCGCGGATCGACGCAGCGCAGCCGCCCGCCGCCGTAGTAGTACGCGGCGCCGCCCACCAGGGCCGGCCCGGACTGCGGGTTCTCGTAGTCCTGCTGGGCGTCGTCGGCGCGCCACAGCTCGGCACCGCCGGCCGCCGAGCGCAGCTGCACCCCGCCGCCCCGGACGCCGCAGCAGAGCACGCCGTCGGCGGCGTCCAGCGAGTAGACCCAGCCGTCCAGCGAGTTGCGCCAGCGCTCGGTGCCGTCCGCGACGTCCACCGTGTACAGGTGCGGGCCGTCGGCGGCGTGCACCCGGCCGGCGTCCACCGCGAGCGCCCAGGCGACGTCCCGGGTCTTGTAGCGGCGCTGGCCGGAGGCGACGTCCAGGGCGTGCACCTCGAAGCTGGAGACGAAGAGCGTGCCGTCGGCGACCACCGGGGTGCCCCAGACGTCGTTGGACATCCGGAACCGCCAGGGGCGCCAGCGGGCGGCCTGGACCGGCGGCGGCGTCGCCCGGCGGACCCAGTCCGTCTCGGCGGGCGCGGCCCCCGGCCCGGCCTGCTCGGCGCGCGGACCCGGGCCTATCCGGACCGAGGCCCCGGGCAGCCGGACCTCGGCGGCGCTCTCCCCGGCGACCGGGGCCCGGTGGCGGCGGGGGGCGGCGAGCTTCTCGGTGGCGGCCTCGGTGTCCGGCCCGGGCAGCGCGTGCACCGGCCCGGGCGCGGGCGGCGCGTACCGCTCGGCGGGGTGCCGGGGGCGCGGGTCGTCCTGCGCGGGGCGCTGGGGCGGCAGCGGCTGGTGCGGGTGGGGCGGCGGGGCCGGCTGCGGCGGCACCGGCGCGGGCGCCGGAGCGGGGGCGGGCGCCGGGGCCGGGCGGCGGCCGCGCTTGCGTTCGATCAGCTCCAGCGCGTTGGCCGGCAGCCAGTCCCCCGCCTCGCCCGAGGCGTCGTCACGGGAGAACAGGTGCGGGGCCAGCTCGGCCTGGATCTGCGCCGGCGAGGGCCGGTGCTCCGGGGAGGGCCGCATGCAGGCGCGCACCAGGTCCACCAGCTCGGCCGGCAGGCCGGAGAGGTCGGGCTGGTCGCGCAGCAGCTGGAAGACCGTCTCGACCGGGTTGGCGCCCCGGTACGGCGGGTGCCCGGTGGCGCAGAAGACCAGCAGCGACCCGAGCGAGAAGACATCGCTGGCACCGGTGACGCCACGGCTGTCCCGGGCCTGCTCCGGCGACATGTACGCCGGGGTGCCGACCGCGACGTTGGTCATGGTGAGCCGGGTGCTGGAGACGCCGGCGGCGATGCCGAAGTCGATCACCCGCGGACCGTCCTCGACCACCAGCACGTTGGAGGGCTTGAGGTCACGGTGGACCAGCCCGGCCGCGTGGATGGACTGGAGCGCCTCCGCGATGCCGGCCACCAGCCAGCGCACCGCCCCCGCGGGCAGCGGCCCGCACTCGGTGACCAGGTCCTCCAGGGACGGCGCCGGGACGTACGCGGTGGCCAGCCAGGGCACCCGGGCGTCGGCGTCGGCGTCGACCACGGCGGCGGTGTAGAACCCGCCCACCGTCTTGGCGGCCGCGATCTCCCGGGCGAAACGGACCCGGAACAGCTCGTCCTCGGCCAGCTCCCCCCGGACGGTCTTGATGGCCACTCGCCGGCCGGACGCGGAGCGCGCCAGGTAGACCAGGCCCATCCCGCCCGCGCCGAGCCGCCCCAGCACCTCGAAGGGCCCGATCCGCCTCGGATCGTGCGCCGTCAGCTGGTCCACTCCGCTGCCACCTCCCCGTCTTCCGCACCCGCCACGGGGTGCCGCAGCCGATTCTCCAATGCCGCCCCGGTCAACTCCAACCTCCCCCGCCCAGAGGCCCCTCCGGCTCACCGTCCGGTCAGTGCCGCCGGAACGGCCGGATTCTGACGCCCGCTCCGCCTGCGGCTTGCACACGAGATGCCCGCAACTCTTTTTCGGGCACCTCGGATCCGGCCGCGGTCGTCACGCTCTGTCACTCGACCACCCCTCAGCGGAGGGTCCGTCACGCTGTGGGGTCATAAGCACACGGGGGGGCTTCAACAGGCGCCTCCGGAGCCCGATGAATATCCGTCCGAAGTCGTTCACGCCCCCTATAGCAACCCCCCGTGCGGAGTAATAGTCGCATCACCGAATCGCGCCAAGATCGTGCCACGGTAAGCTGACGGCATGACAGGACAAGTTCGCACCGTCGACGGTCGCGTCGCCGGGCGACGCGGACAGGAGACGCGGCAGAAGCTGCTCGACTGCCTCCGCGAGATGCTCAGCACGTCGCCCTATCGGGACGTCAAGGTCATCGACGTCGCCCGTATGGCGGGTACCTCCCCCGCGACCTTCTACCAGTACTTCCCGGATGTCGAGGGCGCAGTCCTCGAAATCGCCGAGGAAATGGCCAAGGACTCCGACACCCTCAAAGAGCTGGTGGCCGGAAAGTCCTGGGCAGGGAAGTCCGGCACGACCACTTCGGAAGAACTGGTCGACGGATTCCTCGCCTTCTGGCGCAAGAACGACGCCATTCTCCGAGTGGTCACGCTCGGTGCCGCCGAAGGGGACAAGCGGTTCTTCAAGATCCGCATGACGGTCCTCAACGCGGTCGCCAAGCCCCTCACGGAGGCCGTCAAGGAGCTCCAGACGAAGGGCCAGGCCGACAAGTCGCTCGACCCGGCCGCCGTCGCCGGCTCGCTGGTCTCGCTGCTCGCCTCGGCGGCCGAGCACCAGAAGGCGTTCACCTCGTGGGGCGTCAAGGTCAAGGACCTGAAGCCCAACCTCGCTCCCCTGGTGTACCTGGGTGTCACCGGCAAGAAGCCGCCCAAGTAGACCGATCCCGCCTACCCACCCATCCGCTCCGCACGCAGCCCCGGCCTCCTGTCCGGGGAACGACGGACGGCGGCCGTGTCCTCGGGGGAGGTCCGCCGACGTGCCGCAGCGTGCCAGACATGCCGGTGGGCGGGCACCCGTGCAGGGTGCCCGCCCACCGGCATGCGCGTGTGAGAGGGGGCTTCCGGGCCTCCGGGGACGCCCGGGCGCCCGAAAGGGCCGCAGCAGGCGCCCAGGGGCGCCATGGGGTGCCCTGGGGGCTCAGGGGGCCGCTAGGGGCAGCGGACGACCTGACCGGCGTACGCCAGGCCGCCGCCGAAGCCGAACAGCAGCACCGGGTCGCCGGGCGACAGCTCGCCGCGTTCGACCATCTTGGAGAAGGCCAGCGGAATGGACGCGGCCGAGGTGTTGCCGGAGACCACGACGTCCCGGGCGACCACCGCGTCGGGCGCGCCCAGCTTGGCGGCGATCGCGTCGATGATCCGCAGGTTCGCCTGGTGCGGCACGAAGCCCTTGAGCTCGGACGGGTCGATGCCGGCCTTCTCGCAGGTCTTACGGGCCAGCGGGGCGATCTGGGTGGTGGCCCAGCGGAACACCGACTGGCCCTGCTGGCTGATCACCGGATCCCAGCCGGTGATCACCACGGCGTCGCTCTTCTCCGGCTCCGAGCCCCAGACCACCGGGCCGATGCCCGGCTCGGCGCCCTCCTCCTGGGCCTCCACCACCGCCGCGCCGGCACCGTCCCCGAAGATCACGCAGGTGGTCCGGTCGGTCCAGTCGAGGGTGTCCGACATCCGCTCGGCACCGATCACCAGCGCGCGGGTGGCCGCACCGGCCCGGATCGCGTGGTCGGCCGTGGCCAGCGCGTAGGAGAAGCCCGAGCAGACCGTGTTGATGTCGTAGGCGGCGGGCGCGCGCACGCCGAGGCGGGCGGCGACGGCGGCGGCCGTGTTGGGGCTGCGCTCGACCGCGGTGCAGGTGGCGACCACGACCAGGTCGATCTCGGCGGCCGAGCGGCCGCTGTTGGCCAGCGCCTTCTGGGCCGCCTCGGTGGCCAGGTCGACCAGGGTCTCACCCTCGGCGATGTGGCGGGTCCGGATCCCCACCCGGCTGCGGATCCACTCGTCGTCGGTGTCGACCAGCACCGCCAGGTCGTCGTTGGTGAGGACCTTGGGGGGCTGGTAGTGGCCGAGTGCCACAATGCGCGAACCGCTCATACAGCCACTCAACCGGGTTACCCGCTGGTCAGCGGGGCGCGACCGGCTACAGGATCCGCCCCCGGAAGCTGTAGGAGGCCGACAAGGGCCGTTGCGGCGCCTGGGGAGTGGCGGCGGTCCGGACGGCCGGTTCAGGCGGCCAGTGAGGCCGAGTCACCCATCACGATCACCGGATGGGCCGCCGGATCGAGGGTGCGGATCAGCTGGGCCATCTTGTCCTCGGGCACCGAGACGCAGCCGTGCGTCGGGCCGCCGTGGTCGACGTGGATCCAGATGCCGCCGCCCTTGGAGGAGCCGCTGGGTCGTCGCGGGTCGAGCGGCGAGTTGCCGGGCACCCTGTTGTAGTTGATCGCGATCACGTAGTCGAAGGAGCCGGCCAGCGACTCGCCCGCGAAGCCCTTCCCGGAGACCACGAAGTTGGCGTCCTTGTCGTACGGGAGGCGGCTGCCGGGGTCGGCGTTGCGGCCGCCCGCGTCGGTGAGCGAGAAGACCCCGATCGGGCTGCGCAGGTCGCCCTCGTTGTGGTCGGTGGTCCAGCCCTTGTTGGCGTTGTGCCCCTGCCAGGTCTCGCCGGCCAGCCAGCGGCCCTCGGCGGTGCGGGTCCAGAGCGTGACGGCGGTCCGGTTGGCGTCCTTGTCCTGACCGGAGGCGAGCACGACCTGGGTGGTCTCGGCGGGTATCCGCGCGGTGAAGGCGGCCCCCAGACCGGGTATCGCGGCCACCGAGCCGTCCGGGCGGGACTCGCTGCGGTCGGCGGCGGGGGCTCCGGTGTGCCGGTCGCTCGCGGCCTGGGCGGCCGGCGCGGCGGCGGCCGGGGAAGGCTGGTCCGGGGCGGAGACGCCCTCCGGACCGGGGCCGTCGGCGGCGGTCACGCCCGGGTGGCCGGAGTCCTGGCCGACGGTGTACCAGCCCGCGGCGGCCGCGAGCAGCAGCGCGGTGCCGGCGGTCACGGCCTTGCCCCCGCGCTTCTTCTTGGGCTTGCGGCGGTGGCCGCGGGCGGCCGCCCGGGGACCGGCCGCGGCGGCGGCCGGGTCGGCCGCGGGCGCCTGGCCCCGGGGCCGGACCGGTGCGGCGGCGAGCGGCGCCACCGGCTCGACGGGCTGGGGCTGGAACGGCCGGTCGTAGGCGTCGTAGCCCTCGGCGGCGGTGGCCTGCGGGACGTAGACCGCCTGGTGGTCCGGGTGGTTCTGGTGGGCCTGGTGGGCCTGGTGGGCCTGGTGGGCCTGGTGGTTCCAGTGGTCCTGCTGCGGGTAGCCGTTCCAGCCGTCGTGGAACGGCTGGTTCGGGTCGGCCACGGCCTGCGCGGGAGCGTCCCAGCCCTGGTGGGACTGCTGCTCGTAGACCCCGTAGGACTGCTGCGGCACCTCGTACACCGGCTCGTGCATCGGCTCGTACGACGGGTACGCGGTGGCGCGATGGGAACCGGACATGGCGCTGATCCTGCCAAACCCGGACCCGGTTGGGAAACCCGGGGGCCTGTGCGGACCCGGTGAAGAACACCGCCTCCCGGGCCGACGGGCGGCCCGGGAGGCGGTGGAAGCCGGTCGGGGACCGGTCAGAGGCGCATCGCCTGCGGGGTCTCCCGGCGCGTCAGGTCCGGGCCGTCGTACTCCCGGATGACCTCGTAGCGGGTGTTGCGCTCCACCGGGCGGAACCCGGCGTCCCGGATCAGCCCGAGCAGGTCGTCGCGGCCGAGCTTGTTCGGCGTGCCGAAGTTGTCCGCGTCGTGGGTGATCTTGTACTCGACGACCGAGCCGTCCATGTCGTCCGCGCCGTGGCTGAGCGCCAGCTGCGCGGTGGTGACGCCGTGCATCACCCAGAAGACCTTGACGTGCGGCACGTTGTCGAACAGCAGCCGGGAGACGGCGAAGGTCTTCAGCGCCTCGGCACCGGTGGCCATCTCGGTGCGCGCCATCAGCTTGTTGCGCACGACGCCGTCCTTGGAGTCGTGGAAGTCGTGCTGGTAGCGCAGCGGGATGAAGACCTGGAAACCGCCGGTCTCGTCCTGCAGCTCACGCAGCCGCAGCACGTGGTCGACCCGGTGGCGGGGCTCCTCGATGTGGCCGTACAGCATGGTGGAGGGCGTCTTGAGGCCCTTGCTGTGCGCGAGGCGGTGGATCCGCGACCAGTCCTCCCAGTGGGTGTCGTGGTCGACGATGTGCTGGCGGACCTCCCAGTCGAAGATCTCCGCGCCGCCGCCGGTCAGCGACTCAAGGCCGGCGTCGATCAGCTCGTCCAGGATCTCGTCGGCCGGCAGGCCGCTGATCTTCTCGAACCAGTGGATCTCGGTGGCGGTGAAGGCCTTCAGCGAGACGTTCGGCAGGGCCGCCTTCAGCTCCCGCAGCGAGCGCGGGTAGTAGCGCCACGGCAGGGTCGGGTGCAGCCCGTTGACGATGTGCAGCTCGGTGAGGGAGTCGACCTCCATCGCCTTGGCGAGGCGGACGGCCTCCTCGATGCGCATCGTGTACGCGTCCTTCTCGCCCGGCTTGCGCTGGAACGAGCAGTACGCGCAGGACGCGTTGCACACATTGGTCATGTTGAGGTGGCGGTTGACGTTGAAGTGGACGACGTCGCCGTTCTTCCGCGTCCGCACGTGGTGGGCCAGACCACCCAGCCAGGCCAGGTCGTCGCTCTCGTAGAGCGCGATCCCGTCCTCGCGGGTCAGCCGCTCACCCGCGTAGACCTTCGCCTCCAGCTCGCGCTTGAGCCCTGCGTCCATGCGGTGCCCCGCCTCCTCCGACTTCGAATCGTTGCCGGACCGAGCGTACGCCTATGCCGGCGTCACGCCGCGAGCAGCTCCGCGAGCAGCGCCGGATCGATGTTCCCACCGCTGACCACGGCGGCCACCGCGCGGCCACCGATCTCGCCCGCGCGGTGGAAGTACGCCGCCGGGGCGACCGCGCCGGAGGGCTCCGCGACCAACCGGCCGCGCCGGGCCAGCACGGCCACCGTGGCGCGGATCTCGTCCTCGGTGACGGTGACGATGTCGTCCACGTACGCGGTGAGGTGCTGGAACGGCAGCTCGCCGACGGAGGGGGTGCGCAGCCCGTCCGCGATGGTCCGGTAGGTGTCGGCGACCGGCCAGGCCAGCCGCTCGCCGGCCCGCAGGCTGGCCTGGGCGTCGGCGGCCAGCTCGGGCTCGACGCCGACCACCCGGATGCCCGGGCGGGTGAGCTTGAGGGCGGCCGCGACGCCGGAGATCAGGCCGCCGCCGCTGACCGGCACCAGCACGGTGTCCAGCTCGGCCGGGGCGTCCTCGGCGATCTCCAGGCCGACCGTGCCCTGGCCCGCGATGATGTACGGGTCGTCGTAGGGCGGCACCCAGACGTAGCCGTGCCGCTCGGCCAGCTCGCCGGGCACGGTGTCCCGCTCCTCCGGCGAGACCAGCAGCACCTCGGCGCCGAACGAGCGGGTGCCCTCGACCTTGACCGCCGGCGAGGTGTCCGGCATCACGATCACGGCCTTGATGCCGAGCAGCCCGGCCGCGTACGCCACCGCCTGGGCGTGGTTGCCGCTGGACTGGGCGACCACACCGCGGGCCCGCTCCTCGTCGTCGAGCGCGGCGAGGCGGTTGTAGGCACCGCGGGTCTTGAAGGCGCCGGTCGGCTGGAGGTTCTCCGGCTTGAGCCAGAGCCGGCGCTCGCCGTCGCCCGCCCAGGGGGCGGGGACCAGCGGGGTGCGGACCGCCACCCCGGCGATCCGCTGCCGAGCCGCGCGCAGCTCCTCCAGACCGACCAGTGCCATCGTGTTACTCGCCTTCGACCATCGGGAGTTCGCTCACCCGGTTCTCCCACTTCGTGGAGAGTACGACGGTCGTACGGGTCCGGGCCACGCCTTTCGTGCCGGAGATCCGCTTGACCACCGATTCCAGGCCCTCCACGTCGGAGACCCGGACCTTGAGCATGTACGAGTCGTCACCGGCGATGAACCAGCAGTCCTCGACCTCGCCGAGGTCCTTCAGCCGGAACGCGACGTCCTCGTGGTCGGCCGCGTCGGTGAGCTGAAGGCCGATCAGGGCCGTGACGCCGAAGCCGAGCGACGCCGGATTGACCGTCGCGCGGTAGCCGGTGATGACCCCGGCCTGCTCCAGACGGTTGATCCGGTCCGTGACGCTCGGGCCGGAGAGGCCCACCAGTCGGCCCAGCTCGGCGTAGGACGCGCGGCCGTTCTCCCGGAGCGCCTGGATGAGCTGTCTGTCCACCGTGTCCATATACCGTCCGCGTCCTTCCGAACCTCACCAGACCCACAGATCATTATCCGGATTCAAAGGCGCCGTGCGCGGAACAACCCGGATATCGCAGAGAACATACTCTCCTGCCCCGGGGCCGCCCACTCCCCCCGGGACCGGCCTTCACCCGCCCTGGCCTGCCGGGCGGGCGGCCGCGCCCAACTCGCCCTCCCAGCGCCGGTACAGCGTGTGCGGGACGCCGACGGCGTCCAGGACCCGGCCGGCCACGAAATCGACCAGTTCGCGGACGGTGGAGCCGCCGGCGTAGAAACCGGGCGAGGCGGGGAGCACGACGGCGCCCTGCGCGTCCAGCTCGACCAGGTGCTTCAGGGCCACCCCGTTGAGCGGCGCCTCCCGGACGCAGACCACCAGCGGCCGGCGCTCCTTGAGGGTGACGCTGGCGGCCCGCTGGAGCAGGTCCTTGCTCAGGCCGAGCGCGATCCCGGCCACCGCGCCGGTGGTCGCGGGGACGACCAGCATGCCCTTGGCCGGGTAGGAGCCGCTGGACGGCCCGGCCGCGAAGTCCCCGGACGACCAGTACCGGACGTCGTCGAGGCCCTCGTCGCCGCCCAGCCAGGCCGCGAGGTCGGCGCGCCAGTGCGCGTCCCGGAAGGAGATGCCGGTCTCGTCCAGGATGGTCAGCCGGGCGGCCCGGCTGACCACGAGGTCCACCGGCTCCCCGGCGGCGAGCAGCGCCCGGATCACCGAGGCGGCGTACGGCGTACCGGAGGCGCCCGAGACCCCGACCACCCATGGCTGACGCGTTTCTGTTCCCATGGCCCCTTTCTATACGGCGGCCCCCGGGGCGGGCCCATCCGCGTTCACCCCTGCGAGGATGGGCGCCATGGCAGCGACCCTCGTCGACCTCACCCATCAGGTGACCACCGCGATGCCGGTCTACCCCGGCGATCCGGCCGTCGTCCTGACGCCCGTGCTCACCACCGCCACCGCCGGGGTGAACGTGCTGGCCGTGCACCTCGGCTCGCAGTCCGGCACCCATGTGGACGCGCCGTACCACGTGGACGTCACCTGGCCCACCCTGGACGGACTCCCGCTGGAGCGCTTCACCGGGCCGGCCGTCGTCGCCGACCTGCGGGGGCTGGAGCCGCGGGCCGAGGTGACGCCGGAGCAGCTCACCCCGGCGCTGGAGCGGGCGGGCGAGGGCACCGTGCTGCTGCTGGCCACCGGCTGGGCCCGGCACTGGGGCACCGACGTCTACCTGGCCCATCCCAGCCTGAGCGCGGCGGCGGCCGAGGCGATCGTCGCCGCCGGGGTGCGGACGGTGGGGGTGGACGCGCTCAGCGTCGACCCCACCCCCGACCCGGGCCCGGGCGACCCGGCGGTCGCCGCGCTGCTGGCCGACCTGACCGACGAGCACGACCAACCCGCCGCCCCGGAGCCCACGCTGGCCGCGCACCGGGTGCTGCTCGGGGCCTCCGGCGGGGGCGTGATCGCCGAGAACCTGACCGATCTGCGGGCGCTGCTGGACGCCCAGCAGGCCGGCCGGCCGGTGGAGGTGTCGCTGTTCCCGCTGCGTCTGGTGGCCGCCGACGGCGCGCCCGTCCGGGCGGTGGCGCGACTGGGCTGACGCTCGTCGGCACTTGGTCTAGACCATCCCCGGCGGGCGCCGCTACGCTTGCGCGCCATGGCAGAGATCATCGGAGTGATCGAGCAGCTCTGGCGCTACCCCGTGAAGTCCACCGGCGGCGAGCGGCTCGACTCCGTCGAGCTGGACGAGCGCGGCCTGGCCGGCGACCGCCTCTACGCGGTGCGCGACGGCGCCGGGAAGCTGGGCTCCGGCAAGAACACCCGGCGCTTCCGCCGGATGGACGGCCTGCTGCGGCTCTCCTCCCGGCTCGGCCGCCGGCTCGACGGCCCCGAGCTGTTCGACCCGTTGGGCCGGCCGGTCGCCGATCCCACCACCTTCCTGCGCGCCTACCTCCAGCGCCCGGACGTCGCGCTCGCCCGCGAGGACGCCGTCTCGCACTTCGACCAGCTGCCGGTCAGCGTGCTCACCACCGCGACCCTGGACTGGGTCTGCGGGGCCGCGCCCTCCGTCGTCGTGGACGTGCGGCGGTTCCGGCCCAACATCCTGCTGCGGACACCGCCCGGCACCCCGCCGTTCGTCGAGGACGGCTGGTTCGGCCGCGAGGGCGGCGCCGGCACCGGTGCCCGGCTCTCCTTCGTCCGGGCCAGCGAGCGCTGCGCCATGACCACCGTCGCCCAGCCCGGCCTGCCGCACGCCCCGGAGATCCTCAAGGCCATCGTCCAGGCCCACGACGGCCGGCTGGACGCCCTCGCCGAGGTGGTGGCTCCCGGGCGCCTCAGCGTCGGTGACGAACTGTCACTCGGCTGAGTCGGGCCGCTCCCGTCAGGCCTGCGGGCCACTCCCGGAGGCGGCCGGGAGCAGGCAGAACGGGTGGCCGGCGGGATCGGCGTAGATCCTCCAGGCACCGCCGTCGCCCAGCCGGGTGGCGCCGAGGGCGAGGACCTCCCGCTCGGCCCGGTCGAGGTCCGGCACGTCGATGTCCAGGTGCGCCTGCTGCGGGTGGGCCGGGTCGGGCCAGCGCGGCGGCCGGTGGTCGGCCACGCCCTGGAAGCAGAGCACCGGGCCGCCCCCGACGTGCAGGGTCGACCACGCGCCGTCCAGCGACCACCGGGGGTCCGGCCGGTCCACCTCGCCGCCGAGCAGGGCCGCGTAGAACCGGGCCAGCACGGCCGGCTCCGGGCAGTCGAGGACGATGCACTGCAGTGTGCCGATCACGGCGCTCCCTGGTGGCGGACGGGCGGTTCGCCGCCATTGTCCTCCGCGGGCCGGAGGGTGGGACTCACTCCTGCGAGTGAACGTCCCGGCCGGGCCCCGGGATCTGTAGCAGGCTCGTCCGCGCGGCTGGCGCGCCGTCAGCCACGCGGCGACGAACCCTCGGAGAGCCCCATGACGAACATTCCGACCGACCGGAAGTACTCCAGGGACCACGAGTGGGTGCGGTCCCTGGGCAACGGCCGGCTGCGGATCGGCATCACGGACCATGCCCAGAGGCAGCTCGGCGACATCGTCTTCGTCGAACTGCCCAAGCAGGGCGACGTGTTCGAGAGCGGCGAGCCGTTCGGCAGCGTGGAGTCCGTGAAGTCGGTGAGCGAGCTCTACACGGCGCTGGGCGGCACGGTGAGCGTCGTGAACGAGGAACTGAACGACTCCCCCGAGCTGCTCAACGAGGACCCGTACGAGGAGGGCTGGATCATCGAGGTCACCCCGGCGGCGGGCAGCGGCCCGGAGGGCCTGCTGACCGCGGCCGAGTACCAGGACTACATCACGTCCGAGACGGCCGAGTAGCCGCCGTCCGGCCCCGGGGCACGGCGGCGGGCTACCCGGCCGACCGCCGGCTCTCGGCGGCCACCGCGTCGACCAGGCGTGCCAGCCCCTGCGGGGCGCTCCGCAGGAACAGGTTCGGCTCGATCAGCTCCAGTTCCATCACCACCGGCTCGCGGGCGTCGTTCAGCGCCAGGTCCACCCGCGCGAACAGCAGGGCCTCCGGGGCCGGGACGGCCGCCAACGCCGCTCGGGCGGTGCGCAGTTCCGCCTCGGTCGGCAGGTACGGGGTGACGCCGGGGTGGGGCATCCGGTCGTTGTCGATCACCCCGGGCTCGGTCAGCACGGGCCCCTTGCGGATCGCGTGGCTGAAGGCTCCCGCGATGAAGACCAGCGCGCGTTCCCCCTCCTCCACCAGCGGCAGGTACGGCTGCACCATCACCGTCCGCCCCCGCTCCAGCAGCATCCGGGCGTGGCGGAGCGCGTCGGCGGCCCGGCCGGGCTCGTAGCGGGCGGTGTCCTGCGCCCCGGCCGAGACGGCGGGCTTGACCACCACCCCCGGGGCCAGGTCGAAGTCCGCCTCGTCGCAGCGGTCGCCGGGGACGACGAACCGTGTCGGCACGGCCGGGACGCCGCGCTCGGCGAGCACCGACAGATAGCGCTTGTCGCTGTTCCAGCGCACCACCGGGGCCGGGTTGTGCAGCCGGGTGACGCGGGCCGTCGTGTCGGCCCAGGCCAGGAACTCGTCGAGGCGTTCCGCGTAGTCCCAGGTCGACCGGACCACCGCCAGGTCGAACTCCCCCCACCCCGGGGCGGCCGCGTCCCAGGGCACCACCTCGGCCGCCAGGCCGCCCGCCCGCAAGGCGTCCACGATCAGGGGCAGGTCGGCGTCGTACTCCGCGGCGGCGGTGGCGGTGACGACCGCGATCCTGGCAGTACCCATGCGTGCTCTCCCGTCCGACCGGTCGACGATCTTCCGAGTCTAGGGAGCGGCGAGGCGGCGGTCCGCGAGCCGGCCTACGGACGGACACCCGGTCGACGCCACCCCTACTCTCGGGGCATGACGACGAGACTGGAGCGACTGCGGGCCGACCACGCGCCGGCCCTGCTGGCCTTCGAGCGGGAGAACCGGGAGTACTTCGCCCGCTCCGTCCCCGACCGCGGGGACGACTACTTCGCGGCGTTCGCCGACCGGCACCGCGCGCTGCTCGCCGAACAGGACACCGGGGCCTGCCACTTCCACCTCCTGGTCGACGAGCGCGGCGAGCTGCTCGGCCGGGTCAACCTGGTGGACGTGGCGGCCGGGAGCGCCGAACTCGGCTACCGGATCGGCGAGCGCGCCGCCGGCCGGGGCGCGGCGACGGCGGGCGTCGAGGAGGTGTGCCGCCTGGCCGCCGCGGAGTACGGCCTGACCGGACTCACCGCCGTCACCACGCTCGACAACCCGGCGTCCAGGGCGGTGCTGCGGCGGACCGGGTTCACCGTGACCGGGGAGACCGTCGTCGACAGCCGCCCCGGTCTGCGCTACCGGCGCGGCCTCGACGCCCCACGGTAGCGGCGGCTCCTCAGCCGAGCGTGCGGGTGCGCTCCAGGACGGCGGCCGGGGCCTTGGCCACCGAGCCGGTGTCGAACGGGGGTTGCGGGTCGTACTCGGTGTAGAGCTGGATGGCCTGGGCGGTGAGGTCGTCGGTGAGCAGGGCGGCGAGCCGCAGGGCCATGTCGATGCCGGCGGAGACCCCGGCCGAGGTGATGATCCGGTCGTGGCGGACGACCCGCTCGGCGGTGTAGGTGGCGCCATGGGCCTCCAGCTCGGCGACCGCCGCCCAGTGGGTGGTGGCGGTGAGGCCCTTGAGCAGCCCGGCCGCGCCGAGCACCAGCGCGCCGGTGCAGACCGAGGTGGTGAACCCGCTGTCCCCGTGCACCGCCCGGACCCAGTCCAGGAAGTCCTCGTCGGCGACCAGCGCCCGGGCCCCGGCGCCGCCGGGGACGAGCAGCACGTCGCAGGACCCGATCTCCGAGTACCGGGTGGGGACGTCGACCGTCAGCGCCCCCAGCGCATCGGTGACCCGCCCCGGCTCGGGCGCGACGAAGCGCACCTCGGCGCCCGGGACACGGCCGAGGACCTCGTACGGCCCGATCGCGTCGAGCGGCTCGAAACGGTCGAAGAGCGGGATCACGATGTCCATGGGCGCAGCGTAACGGCGGCCCCGCCCGGGCCGGTCGGCCGCGCGGCCGGGTTCACGGGATGGAGTGATCGTGCGGCCGCGGGGGAATACCGGGGGCCGTCAGCGCAGCGCGTCGAGCCCGGCCCCGACGGCGGCCCGGAGGCCGTCCTGCGCCGGGCCGAGCGCGTACCGGGCACCCCTGTGACGCGGGTCACTCCGGCGGACCGATGAGTTCGGCGGTCCGCTCCGGTCCAACTCTCGTAAGCACCGCGCGAAGGCGACCGAACACCCCGACAGGAGACTCCCGTGACCGCGTCCGTGAAGGGCCCCGCCAGCTACTTCCCGTCGATCGAGAAGACGTACGGCCGGCCGGTCGCGCACTGGAAGGAGCTGATCCGCTCCTCGCCGCTGACCAGGCACGGCGAACTGGTCGGCTGGCTCAAGTCCGAGCACGGACTGGGCCACGGCCACGCCAACGCCCTGGTGAAGCACACCCTCGACGAGGACGCCGGCCGGTAGCACGGGCCGAGGCCCGGCCGGGGCGTCCGGGCCCCGGCCGGGTACGAGCGGATCCGGGTCAGGTGCCCAGACCGCGCAGGAGCAGGTCCACCAGGGCGAAGAAGAACAGCGAGATGCCGACGAAGCCGTTGGTCTGGAAGAACGCCCGGTTCAGCTTCGACAGGTCGTGGGGCTTCACGATGGTGTGCTCGTAGACGAACGCCCCGGCCACCACGAGCAGGCCGACCCAGAACGCCGGACCGGCGTCGGTCAGCACGGCGTACCAGCCGAGCAGCAGCGTGGTCAGCACGTGACAGGCGCGGGCGCCGCGGATCGCCGCCGGGACGCCGAAGCGCGCCGGCACCGAACGCACGCCCCCCGAGCGGTCGGAGGCGACGTCCTGGCAGGCGTAGATCAGGTCGAAGCCGCCGATCCAGATGCCCACCGCCACGCCGAGCACGACCGCGTCCCAGGACCAGGAGCCGGTGACGGCGAGCCAGGCGCCGACCGGGCCCATCGCCTGGGCCAGGCCGAGGATCGCCTGCGGGAAGTCGGTGAACCGCTTGCCGTACGGGTAGACCACCATCGGCACGACGGCGACCGGCGCCAGCGCCAGGCAGAGCGGGTTGAGCAGCGCGGCGGCGCCGAGGAAGACCACCAGCGCGACCGCCGAGCCGATGTACGCCGTCTTCACCGACACCGCGCCGGTGACCAGTTCGCGCCCGGCGGTGCGCGGGTTGCGGGCGTCGATCTCGCGGTCGATGATCCGGTTGGCGGCCATCGCGAAGGTCCGCAGTCCGACCATGCAGACCGTGACGATGAACAGTTCGGCCCAGTGCACCCGCTCGTCGGCGAGGAACATGGCCGTCAGCGCGGCGATGTAGGCGAAGGGCAGGGCGAAGACCGAGTGCTCGATCATCACCAGCCGCAGGAACGCCTTGACCTTGCCGGGCGGGACGTCGGGGAGGGCGGCGGCGGTACTCATCAGAGCCCGTACTCCTTCCAGCGGCGGTCCACCAGGGCGGCGGTGGCCGGGTCGGAGGAGACCATCTCCGGCCAGCCGCCGTCGCGCGTGTAGCCCTCCTCGGGCAGCTTCCGGGTCGCGTCGATACCGGCCTTGCCGCCCCAGAACTGCTGGTAGGAGGCGTGGTCGAGGTGGTCGACCGGGCCCTCCACGACGGTGAGGTCCCGGCTGTAGTCGACGTTGCCGAAGGCCCGCCAGGCGACTTCCTGGTAGTCGTGCACGTCGCAGTCGGAGTCCACCACGATGATCAGCTTGGTCAGCGACATCATGTGGGCGCCCCAGATGGCGTGCATCGTCTTCTGGGCGTGCTTGGGGTACTTCTTGTCGATCGAGACGATCACGCAGTTGTGGAAGCCGCCGGCCTCGGGCAGGTCGTAGTCGACGATGTCCGGGATGATGATCTTCAGCAGCGGCAGGAAGAACCGCTCGGTGAACTTGCCCAGCGGGCCGTCCTCGGTCGGCGGCCGGCCCACCACGATGGACTGCAGGATCGGCCGGCGGCGCATCGTCACGCAGTCGATCGTCAGCGCCGGGAAGGGCTCCTGCGGCGTGTAGAAGCCGGTGTGGTCGCCGAACGGACCCTCGGGCAGCATCTCGCCGGGCTCCAGCCAGCCCTCCAGCACCACCTCGGCGTCGGCCGGGACCTGCAGCGGGACGGTCTTGCAGTCGACCATCCGCACCCGCTCCCCCGCCACGAAACCGGCGAACAGGTACTCGTCGATGTCACCGGGCAGCGGCGCGGTGGCGGCGTAGGTGACGGCCGGCGGGCAGCCGAAGGCGATCGCGACCGGCAGCCGCTCGCCGCGCTTCGCGGCCACCGCGTAGTGGTTGCGGCTGTCCTTGTGGATCTGCCAGTGCATGCCGATGGTCCGCCGGTCGTGCCGCTGGAGCCGGTAGAGGCCCAGGTTGCGCACGCCGCTGTCCGGGTCCTTGGTGTGGGTCAGGCCCAGGTTGAAGAAGGAGCCGCCGTCCAGCGGCCAGGTGAACAGGGCCGGCAGGGCGTCCAGGTCGACGTCGTCGCCGGTGAGCACGACCTCCTGGACCGGGGCGTCCTTGACGTTCTTCGGCGGCACGTGGGCCATCGAGGCGAGCTTGCCGAAGGCGTCCCGGAAGCCGGTGAAGCCCTGCGGCAGCTCCGGCTTGAGCAGCCCCGCGATCTTCTCGGCGATGTCCTCGGGCCCCTTGAGGCCGAGCGACTTGGCGAGCCGGGCCTCGGTGCCGAAGACGTTCATCGCCAGTGGCATCGACGAGCCCTTGACGTTCTCGAACAGCAGGGCCGGGCCCTTGGCCTTCTGCACCCGGTCGACGATCTCGCCGATCTCCAGATGGGGGTCCACCTCGGCCTTGATGCGCTTGAGATCGCCCTCGCGGTCGAGGGCCCGCAGAAACGAGCGGAGATCGTCGTATGCCATGCCAGCCAGTATCCGCCACCCGATAGCCTGGCTCGGTCAAGGGCCCCCGTGAAGCCGTCCACCGCTTCCGGGCCGCCCGCCGCAAACCGCCGTCGCCGGGGGAGATCGCCGCCGTGCTGAGGATCCTGACCTTCGTACTCCCGCTCGCCCTCTGGGTGTGGGCGTTCATCGACTGCCTGACCACGCCCGAGGACGAGGTGAAGCACCTGCCCAAGGTGGTCTGGGTGATCATCGTGCTGCTCTTCCCGCTGGTCGGCTCGATCGCCTGGCTGGTGGCCGGCAAGCGGCGCGGCGCGGCGGTGACCGGCGGCCCCGGCGGCTCCCCGGAGTACGAGCGCCCGCGCGGCGGCCGGCCGCTCGCGCCGGACGACGACCCCGAGTTCCTCGCCTCGTTGAAGAAGGACGACAAGAAGCACGAGGACATGCTCAAGCAGTGGGAGGCCGATCTGCGCCGCCGCGAGGAGGAGCTGCGCGGCAAGGACGAGCCGGAGGACGGCCGGAAGAGCTGACCCGGCTACCCCGGACAGCCCAGCCGGACCGGTTCCGGGTGGGCTGCGGTGTTTTTGGCGCATCCCTACGAGTGGCGGACGCGCCGACCCGCTGCGCCGCGCCCGCCGCGACCGCCCGGCGGCCGTCGGCGGCCCCCTGCGGAGCGCCCCGCCCGGCCCCTTGGCGCACGCCCCTGACCTGCACGTTCCCTCATGTTCAGATCATCTTCCGGAAGCCGTGACGACGGCTTCGGGTAATCGAACGGACACCTACCGTACGCAGTCCCACCGACCGGTTTCTGTGCAGCCCTGACATCTAAACGGACCCGACCTTGTACGGAATCGACGCCGAAACCAGCGTGCGGCCCCTCGTACAGTCATAAGTGAAGAAAGTGATTCGCAGCCGGGGGCACAGCAGACGTTGGCTGTCGGACAGTTCCCTCACCCTTGGAGTGGTTCGAGATGACGGTTGTGCATGAGGCGCCGGTCGGCGACGAGATCCCCGAGATCGCGGCCGACGCCCACGGGCGGGTCGCCGAGCTGCACGAACTGCGCGACCAGGTCCGCCGCGGCCCGAGCGAGAAGGCCACCGAGGCCCAGCACGCCAAGGGCAAGCTGACCGCACGCGAGCGCATCGAGCTGCTGCTCGACGAGGGCTCGTTCCGCGAGGTGGAGCCGCTGCGCCGGCACCGCGCCCAGGGCTTCGGCCTGGAGGCCAAGAAGCCGCACACCGACGGCGTGGTCGTCGGCTGGGGCACCGTGCACGGGCGGACCGTCTTCACCTACGCCCACGACTTCCGGATCTTCGGCGGCGCCCTGGGCGAGGCCCACGCGCAGAAGATCCACAAGATCATGGACATGGCCATCGCGGCCGGTGCCCCGCTGGTCTCGCTGAACGACGGCGCCGGCGCCCGCATCCAGGAGGGCGTCACCGCCCTGGCCGGCTACGGCGGCATCTTCCAGCGCAACACCCGGGCCTCCGGGGTCATCCCGCAGATCTCGGTGATGCTCGGCCCGTGCGCCGGCGGCGCCGCGTACTCCCCGGCCCTGACCGACTTCATCTTCATGGTCCGCGAGACCTCGCAGATGTTCATCACCGGCCCGGACGTGGTCCAGGCGGTGACCGGCGAGAAGATCACCCAGAACGGTCTCGGCGGCGCCGACGTCCACTCCGCGGTCTCCGGCGTCTCGCACTTCGCGTACGACGACGAGCAGTCCTGCATCGAGGAGGTCCGCTACCTCCTCTCGCTGCTGCCGCAGAACAACCGCGAGATGCCGCCGACGGTCGTCAGCGACGACCCGGTGGACCGCCGCAACGACGTGCTGCTCGACCTGGTGCCGGCCGACGGCAACCGCCCGTACGACATGCGCAAGGTGATCGAGGAGATCGTCGACCACGGCGAGTACCTGGAGGTCCACGAGCGCTGGGCCACCAACGTGCTCTGCGTGCTCGCCCGGATCGACGGCCACGTCACCGGCATCATCGCCAACCAGCCCCAGTCGCTGGCCGGCGTGCTGGACATCAACGCGAGCGAGAAGGCCGCGCGCTTCGTCCAGATGTGCGACGCCTTCAACATCCCGCTGGTCACCATGCTCGACGTGCCCGGCTTCCTGCCCGGCGTCGACCAGGAGCACGACGGCATCATCCGGCACGGCGCCAAGCTCCTCTACGCCTACTGCAACGCCACCGTGCCGCGCATCCAGCTCATCCTGCGCAAGGCCTACGGCGGCGCGTACATCGTGATGGACTCCCGCTCGATCGGCGCGGACCTCTCGTTCGCCTGGCCGACCAACGAGATCGCCGTCATGGGCGCCGAGGGCGCCGCCAACGTGATCTTCCGCCGGGACATCAACGGCGCCGAGGACCCCGAGGCGATGCGGGCGCAGAAGATCAAGGAATACAAGAACGAACTGATGCACCCGTACTACGCGGCCGAGCGCGGCCTCGTGGACGACGTCATCGACCCGGCCGAGACCCGCCAGGTCCTGGCCTCCTCGCTGGCCATGCTGCGGACGAAGCACGCGGACCTGCCGTCCCGTAAGCACGGCAACCCGCCGATGTAGCACCGCGGTTACCACGCCACCGACCACACACCACACTTGCGCCGGGGGAGAAACCGAATCATGACCGCTTCCGCCGAACCTCTCGTCCGTATCGTCCGCGGCTCCCTCGACGACGAGGAACTCGCCGCCCTGACCGCCGTCCTGCTGGCCCGCGCCGCGGCCGCCCAGCAGGCCGCGGCCGCCGCCGCCCCGATCGAGCCGATCGCCAGCTGGCAGCGCCTGGAGCGCCGCCCGGCGTACTACTCGCCGGTCAGCTGGCAGCAGGCCGCCTGACGGCCCGACACGCCCGCCCGACGGCCGGCCACCCTCCCCGGGTGGCCGGCCGTCGGCGTACCGGGGCCCCGCTCACCGGGCGTCCCGGCCCGGACGGACCCGTCCCGGCCCCGGACGGTCCCGGTCGGGCCCGGGGCGGCTCGGTAGAATACCTACTGGACGGTATGTGATCTCCGCGCCGTCTCGGCCCTAGGATCAGCCGCTGCCGGAGCGTGCGAACTACCCAGGGAGGCTGCGATGGCCAGGCAGGCCCGGGCACTGGCGACCCGCCAGGCGGTGCTCCTCGCCGCGGCCGAAGTCTTCGACGAACGCGGCTACGCCGCGGCCACCATGGCGGACATCCTGGAGCGGGCCGGCGTCACCAAGGGGGCGCTGTACTTCCACTTCCACTCCAAGGAGGAGCTGGCGCTGGCCGTGATCGAGGGCCAGGCCGACTGGCTCGCCACCTGGCGGCCGACCTCCGACAGCCCGGTGCAGACCCTGATCGACCTGGGGTACGCCTTCGCCCACGCCCTGCTGGACGATCCGCTGGTGCGCGGCAGCATCCGGCTGACGATCGAGCACGGCAGCTTCACCCAGCCGCAGATCGAGGCCTACCAGGGCTGGTCGGACGCGGCACGCGCGCTGCTGGAGCAGGCCCGGGAGGCCGGCGACCTGCACCCGGGCCTGGACGTCGCGGCGGCGGCCGGGGTGATCACCGGGGCGGTGACCGGGATCCAGCTGAGCTCCCAGGTGCTGGCCGGCCGCCGGGACCTCCTCCAGCGGATGACCGACCTCTGGACGCTGCTGCTGCCGGGCCTGGTCCAGCCGCACGCGCTCGCCCGGCTCAGCGTGGCCGAGCGGGGCGCGGGCGGCGGCTGATCCGGCGGGGGCCGGTCCGGCGGCGGCCGCCGATCGCGGGGTGCGGCGCTACGGCGCGCAGGTCCGGTAGGCGGCGCAGCGGTCCCCCGGGACCAGCGCGGGCAGCGCCGCTCCCCACAGGCTCCGCACCGCCTCCGGGCGGAGCCGGTCGGCGTCCTCGGGGGCGAGCAGCACCAGCCCCGCCGCCAGGGTGGTGAGCAGTTCGGCGGCCGGGCGCGGGTCCAGCCCCGGGCGCAGCTCGCCGGCCGCCGCCGCGCGCTCCAGCAGCCGCCGGACCACGGCGGTCAGGCTGTGCCAGGCGTCCGAGCCGCCCCGGGCGCCCTGGCCGAGCTGGACTCCGGCCCGGACCACGACGTCCTCGCGGAGCAGCCGGGCCAGTTCGTGCGTGAAGTCGATCAGGCCCTGGAGGGCCGGTCCGCCACCGCGCAGGGCGCGGAGCGCGGCCGAGCCGATCTCGCGCCCGGCCGCGGCCCGGACGCCGTCGGCGAGTGCCTGCTTGGAGACGAAGTGGAAGTAGAGCGCGCCCTTGCTGACGCCCGCCCGGCGGCTGATGTCGATCAGGCTGGCGGACTCGAACCCCGCGTCCGCGAAGGTGACCGCCGCGGCGAGCAGGACGGCCTGCCTGGTCCGACCCGCGCGTTCCTGCTTGACCACTCGGCCCCTCCGGCCTCGGCGCCGGCGAGATCGCGGCTCGCCCGGCTGCTCTCAGGGCGTCGTCGTCGATGGTGCGACGCCTCGCATGCGGACGGGCCATCCCAAACCGCATGGTTGGTATCTAATCTAGCCCCTCGCTCGACGCCGCCGTCCAGGGGGGATCGGCGCCCGTCCGGGGCGCGGACTACTCCCCTCGGCACGTTCCCGCAGTCCAGCCCGCGGGTACCGTGATCACGCGGAGTGCTCGGCAGCGACGACCCCGCCAGTAGTGCGCAAACCGGGTGGTCTGTATGTTTTACCGAGGCCGTCTGCGCGGCCGGTCGGCCGAGACCCGGGAGTGGGGCCAGTCATGCCATTGATCGTAGATCCGGACGCCGGCATCCCCTATGCCCACCCCGGTCCCGGCTACGACTTCCACGAGCGGACCGTCTCCCGGCACCTGGTCCACCGCTCCTGCGTCTCCGACGTCCTCATCACGGGCTGGCAGTCGGCCGGCCCCTACGACTTCCTGCTGGGCGCCCAATGGCCGCGGCTGCACGGCTTCTACCGGCTGCCGGACGACCGGCACCACGACCCGCTGCTGATGGCCGAGACCGTCCGCCAGGCCGGTCTGCTGATCGGCCACGTCGGCTTCGGCGTGCCGCGCGGCCACCACTTCACGCTGGACGAACTCTGCTTCACGCTCGGCCCGGCCGGGCTGGACGGGCTCGCCGTGGGCGCCGGACCGGCCTCGCTGATGCTCAAGGTCGGCTGCCAGGACGTCCGGATGCGGCACGGCCGACCGGCCTCGCTGCGGGTGCACGTCGAGGTCGAGCGGGACGGCCGTCCGGTCGGCCACGGCTCCGGAGAGCTACGAGTGCACTCCCCCGCCGCCTACGCCCGGCTGCGCGGTCCGGGGCCCCGGCCGGTGCCTTCCCGACTGTCCGGCGCGCCCTCGATGCGGGCCGCGGCGCTGTCCGCGCCGACCGCGCCCGAACTCGTCGGCCGCGAGCGGTCCGCCGACGTGGTGCTCGGCGCGTCCCCCGCGCCGGACAGCTGGCTGCTGCGGGTGGACCCCGGCCACCCGGTGCTGTTCGACCCGGCGGCTGACCACGTCCCCGGGATGCTGGTGCTGGAGGCCGCCCGGCAGGCCGCCCAGCGGCTGCGGCACCCCGAGCCGGTGGTGCCGGTCGAGCTGCTGTCCTCGTTCGACCGCCTCATCGAGCTGGACCGGCCCTGCCTGGTGCGGGCCGTCCGGGAGAGCGGCGCGGACGGCCGGCGGGTACCGGTCCGGGTCCAGCTGGTCCAGGACGGCCGGACGGCGGCCGAGTGCCGGCTGCTGACCGAGCCGGCCCGGCAGGAGGCCCGGGACACCCGCCCCGCCGGCTCCGGACGCGCGAGGGGCCTGCCGCTCGCCAGCTGACCCCGGACCGGTGTCCGGGGCCGGCGGGCGGCCGGCAGGCCCCTCGTCCGCACCCTCAGGCGGCCACCAGCGCCGCGGGGCGGCCGGCGTGCATCACGCTGAGGTTGGCGGCCAGCCTGGTCGGGTCCTGGGCCAGCCAGAGCCGCAGCGCGGCGCCCAGCATGGCGCTGGCCGAGCCGATCCGCACCTGCGTCACCTGGGCGATCCGGGCCGCCCCCGGCACCAGCAGATCGGCCAGCGGCGTCGGCAGCCAGACGGTCAGCGCGCACGGCGCGGGGGCCGTCAGGGCGCCCAGCAGCCGGTAGGCGTCCGCCTGCGAGCTGAGCGTCGGAATGATGTCCAGCAGGCCGTCGGCCACGACCTCGGACACGTCGCTGCGGTGCCCCTGGGCGAGTCTGCGGAGCAGCGTGCGCTCGGCGGCGGTGATTCGGACGGTCAGCATGACCTCGTCGCACTCCATTGCGCGATTTCCTCCTCGGTTCCTCCCCGTGCCGGACCGGGTGGCCGGCACGAACTACCCCTGTCGCACCACGGCCCGGCTTCCTTGGTCGGAGCGCCGGGCCGGTGGGTGGTGCAGCCCCGGTCAGAGCCCCGCGTACGAGTGCTTGCCGGTGACGAAGATGTTCACGCCGTAGTAGTTGAACAGGTAGCAGGCGAAGGCCAGCACCGCGAGGTACGCGGCCTTGCGGCCCCGCCAGCCCGCCGTGGCGCGGGCGTGCAGGTAGCAGGCGTAGGCGACCCAGGTGATGAACGACCAGGTCTCCTTCGGGTCCCACTCCCAGTACTTGCCCCAGGCGGCCTCGGCCCAGATCGCGCCCGCGATGATGGTGAAGGTCCAGAGCGGGAAGACCAGGGCGTTGATCCGGTAGGACAGCTTGTCGAGCGTGGAGGCGGCGGGCAGCCGGCGCCAGATCGACGGCGAGGTGCCGAGCGGGCCCTTGGCCAGGCCGGCCGCCATCCGCTTGTCGAAGGAGTCCTTGCCGAGGTACAGCAGGGTCGCGATGAACGCCGCGTACAGGGCGCCGCCGCAGATGATCGCGGTGGAGACGTGGATCGCCAGCCAGTACGAGTGGAGCGCCGGGACGAGCTGCTCGGACTCGGTGTACAGCACCGAGACGGCGATGCCGAGGGTCAGCAGCACCGCCAGGGTGACCGGCAGGCCGAGCCAGCGGACCGGCTTCTTCGTGAGCAGCAGACCGAGGAAGGCCACCGTCATGGCGAGCGCGAAGGCGCAGGAGAACTCGTACATGTTGCCCCACGGCCAGCGTGAGACCGAGAGGCCGCGGGTGACCACGCCGCCCGCGTGCAGCATGGCGCCGAGCACCGTGAGCGAGATCGCGATCCGGCCCGACAGGTCGGCCTTCTCGCTGGTGCCGGCCGCGCCCGGGCCGTCGACCTCGCCGTCGCCGCGCCCGCTGGTGACCACCGTCGCGCCCTCGCCCGCCAGCGCGGTGCGGGTGAGCGTGGTGGTGCCGCCGCCGGCCGAGGCGACCGTGACGGTCACCTTCTTGCCGCTCCCGGCCGCGGGCGCGGCCTCGGCGACGGTCTCGGCCAGGCCCGCCTGCGCGGACGAACGGACGGCGACGGCTCCCTTGGAGCCGAACGTCCACTCGAACATGTAGGCGAACATGGCGATCAGGTAGACGGCCATGGCCGAGTAGATCAGCTTGTTGGACAGGTCGGCCAGCTGTGGGTCGACCGCCGAGGCGAGATGCACCGTCTACTCCTTGGAGTTCTGGTCGGCAGGGACTGCGGGGTCTGCGGGTGCCGAGGGCTCGGGGGCCGCTGCGGCCCCGTCGGGCCCGGCGGGCTCGGCGGGTTGATCGGGCTCGGCGGCCTCGACGGCCCCGGCGGGTTCATCCGGCCGGTGGGGACCGGTCGCGCCGGAGTCCGGCTCGTCGGCCGCCGGAGCGTCGTCCTGGAGGTCGACCGCCAGCTCGGCCAGCTCCTCGGCGGTCTTCGCCGACTCGCTGCGGCCCAGCCCGGCCAGCTCGACCAGGGTGCCGCCGCCGGGCAGCGCCACCGCGCGCACCCAGATCCGCCGGCGCTGCACGAAGAGCGAGCCGATCAGGCCGAGGATCGCCAGCACGCCGCCGGTCAGGGCGATCGCGTTGCCCGGGCGGTGCGAGACGTTGAAGCTGGCCCACTGCTTGTAGCCCTCGAAGGTGACGCTGCCGTAGCCGTCCGGCAGGTCCCACGCCTGGCCCGGCTTCAGCCGGACCTTGGCGATCTTGCCGTCCTGCTGCAGCTGCGTCAGGTTCTTGGTGTTGAGCTGGTAGACGTTCTGCGGCAGGCCGGAGTCGGTGCCGAGGTCGCCCGCGAAGGCGTTCAGCACCAGCGCCGGGTCGGCGTCGCCGGGGAAGAGCGAGCGCGGACCGGTGTTGGCGTCGAAGGCCACCGGGGCGGTCGGCAGGAAGAAGCCGGAGAAGCCCATCTGGGTCCGCCTGCCGTCCTTCTCGCCGTAGTCGGAGACCTTGATGACGCCGGTGGAGGTCAGGTTGGGGTCCTGCGGCAGGAACGGCGTCGCACCGGTGTAGACCACCGTTCCGGCGGCGTTGCGCACGGTGACCACCGGGGCGTAGCCGTGGCCGATCAGGTAGACCTTGCTGCCGCCGATCTCCAGCGGGTGGTTGACCTCGATCGAGCCCTGCTTCAGCTTCGACGCGTCGCTGCCGGAGTAGTACTCGACGTTCGCGGTGAACTCCCGGGCGGCGCCGATCTGGTCGCCCTTGGTCTGGAAGCGCGAGGTGAAGTCGTTGAGCTTCAGGTAGAACGGGTCGAGGTCCTGGGAGCTGTAGAACCGCGAGCCGGTGAAGTCGTCGAGCTGGGTGATCGTGTTGGAGTAGCCCTCGCCGGCGACCATCAGCTTGCCGCCGGTGCCGCTGGCCAGGCTCGCCCAGGCGAAGCCGCCGAGCAGCGCGAACAGCGACAGGTGGAAGACCAGGTTGCCGACCTCGCGCAGGTAGCCCTTCTCGGCGGCCACCGCGCCGCCGGCCAGGTTCGCCCGGAACCGGCGGCGCCGCAGCAGCCGGTGCGCGGCGGCGTTCACCTCCCGGGCGTCCGCCTCGGTGCGCCAGGCCGCGTAGACCGGCATCCGGGTCAGGTTGCGCGGCGCGGCCGGCGGCTGGGCGCGCAGCACGCCGACGAACTGCCAGGTGCGCGGGACGATGCAGCCGGCCAGCGAGACGAACAGCAGGATGTAGATCGCCGAGAACCAGACCGAGCTGTAGACGTCGAACAGCTGGAGCTTCTGGTAGATCGGCGCGACCGTGGTGTGCCGGGCCTTCCAGGTCTCGACCTTGAACTCGTTCTGGCCGCTCTGCGGGATCAGCGAGCCCGGGATGGCGGCCAGCGAGAGCAGGAAGAGCAGGATCAGCGCGACCCGCATCGAGGTCAGCTGGCGCCACATCCAGCGCAGCCAGCCGAACGCCCCTATCCCACCGGGGCCGTCCGACTCGACCGGGGCGCTGGTCAGCCGCTCGGCCGCGTCCTCGACCGCCTGGGGGGGCAGCTCGGTATCGGTCGTGGTCTTGCTCACGGTCAGATTCCGATCTGGAAGTCGGCGGTCCAGGACTGCAGTTCGTTCACCATCGAGTCCCAGACCCCGGTGACGAGCAGCAGACCGACCGCGACGAGCATGCCGCCGCCGATCCGCATGACGAGCGGGTAGTGCCGCTTGACCCAGCCGAAGGCGCCCAGGGCCCGGCGGAAGGCCACCGCGGCCACGACGAACGGTACGCCCAGGCCCAGGCAGTAGGCCGTCATCAGCAGCGCGGCGCGGCCGGCGTCGGCCTCGTTGAGCGCCAGGTTCTGGACGGCGGCCAGGGTCGGGCCGAGGCAGGGCGTCCAGCCGACGCCGAAGACCACGCCCAGCATCGGCGCGCCGAGCAGGCCGACCGCCGGGCGCCGGTGCGAGCGCACCTCGCGCATGCTCAGCCCGGGCACCAGGCCCATGAAGGCGAGGCCCATCACGATGGTCAGCGCGCCGAACACGATCGAGATGACCCGCCGGTGCTCCTGGAGGGTCGAGCCGAAGAAGCCGAACAGCGCGCCGGTGGAGACGAAGACGGCGGTGAAGCCGAGGATGAACAGCAGCACCCCGAGCAGCATCCGGCCGCGCCGGGCCCCGCGCGCGTCGGCGAGGTCGGCGGCCGAGAAGCCGGTGACGTAGGAGAGGTAACCGGGCACCAGCGGCAGCACGCACGGCGAGAAGAACGACGCCAGACCGGCCACCAGCGCGATCGGCGCGGCCACCAGCAGCGCCCCGCTCTGGATGGTCCCGGTGGTGTCGGCGAGCTGGGCCGCGGCACTCACTGCTGCTGCTCCGCGAGGACCGGCTGGAGCATCGACTCCAGGCCGTCGTCCAGCTGGCCGCCGACGGCCCGCACGGCGAGCCTGCCCTCCCGGTCGACCACGATGGTGGTCGGCACGGACTGCGGGTTGAGGCTGCCCTTGGGGAACTTCAGCAGCTGCGTCCCGGCCGGGTCGTAGAGGCTCGGGTAGGTGACGCCCCGCTCCTGCTCGAAGCGGACGGCGTTGGTGATCTCCGGGTCCCGGGTGTTGATGCCGAGGAACTGGACGCCCTGGTCCTTGTACTTGTCCCAGATCCGCTGGAGGTCGTCCGCCTCGGCCCGGCAGGGCCCGCACCAGGAGCCCCAGACGTTGAGGACGACGACCTTGCCCCGGTAGTCCGAGAGCTTGACCGGGGTGCCCTCCAGGGTGGTGCCGGAGAGGTCCGGCGCGTCCTGGCGGTGCCCCACCGCGGCCTTGGAGATGTTGCTGCCCTTGGCCGAGACGAAGCCGATCTGGCCGTCACCGCTGGCCGACGAACCTGAGGAGCTGCAGCCGCTGAGGGCGAGCGCGGCAGCGGCGGCGGTGGCGGCGGCCGCTGCGGCGACACGGGGACGGGGGCGCGTCATGCCAGACATGTGAAAAGTTTCGCATGGAGTTCCGGGCAGGTTCGGGGGGGTCCGACATTCCGTGTCGAACCCCCTCTGACCTGCGGCTGGGCCAGACCACCCGGCGGCGGTCAGGCGCCGAAGCTCTTACCCACCGGCTTGCTCTTCCCGCCCTTGCCGACCAGGTGCGCGGGCAGCAGGTCGCGGGCCGGCTCGCGGTAGCCGACGGACACGATCCGGTCGCCCTCGTAGGTGAAGCTGGTCAGCGAGGCCAGCGAGCACTGGCGGTTGCGCGGGTCGTGCCAGAGCCGGCGGCGCTCCACGAAGGAACGCACGATCCAGATCGGCAGCTGGTGGCTGACGCAGACCGCCTCGTGGCCGCGCGCGGCGTCCCGGGCGGCGGCCAGCGCGCCCATCATCCGCACCGCCTGCTCCAGGTACGGCTCGCCCCAGGACGGCTTGAACGGGTTGGTCAGGTACTTCCAGTAGCCCGGGTTCTTCAGCGAGCCGTCGCCGACCCCGAAGGTCTTGCCCTGGAAGATGTTGTCGGCCTCGATCAGCCGCTCGTCGACCGCGAGGTCCAGGCCGTGCGACTTGGCGATCGGCTCGGCGGTCTCCTGCGCCCGCTCCAGCGGGGACGCCACCACGTGGGTGATGTCCCGGCCGGCCAGGTCCTCGGCGACCCGGTCGGCCATCTGCCGGCCCAGCTCGGACAGCCGGTAGCCGGGCAGGCGGCCGTACAGGACGCCCTCCGGGTTGTGCACCTCGCCGTGTCGCATCAGGTGGACGACGGTGGTGTCGTTGGTGCTCACTTCTCAGTACTCCTGGTGGTCGGCCGCGGCTACGCGGGCTGGGCCTCGGCGGCCGCGCGGGCGGCGGCCGGCAGTGCGGCGGCGATCCGCTCGATCGCCCGCTCGTCGTGGGACGCCGAGACGAACCAGGACTCGAAGGCGGACGGCGGCAGGTAGACGCCCTCGGCGAGCATCGCGTGGAAGAAGGCGTTGAAGCGGAACGCCTCCTGGGTCCTCGCCTCGTCGTAGTTGGTCACCGCGGCCTCGGTGAAGAACACCGAGAACATGTTCCCGGCGGTCTGCAGCCGGTGCGCCACACCCTCCTTGGCCAGCGCGCCGGAGACCATCGCCGACAGCTCGGTGGCCACCCGGTCCACCGTGGCGTACACCTCGTCGGTGCAGCCGCGCAGCTGGGCCAGGCCCGCCGCGGTGGCGATCGGGTTCCCGGAGAGGGTACCGGCCTGGTAGACCGGGCCGGCCGGGGCCAGGTGGCCCATGACGTCCGCGCGGCCGCCGAAGGCCGCCGCCGGGAAGCCGCCGCCCATCACCTTGCCGAAGGTGAGGAGGTCCGGCGCCCAGCCCTCGTGCGCCGCCTCCAGGCCGTACCAGCCCGCCTTGGAGACGCGGAAGCCCGTCATCACCTCGTCCGAGATGAACAGCGCGCCGTTCTCCCGGCAGAGCCGGGCCAGACCGCCGTTGAAGCCGGGCAGCGGCGGGACGACGCCCATGTTGCCGGGCGAGGCCTCGGTGATCACGCAGGCGATCTCGCCCGGGTGCGCCCGGAAGGCCTGCTCGACCGCGGCCAGGTCGTTGTACGGCAGCACGATGGTGTCGCCGGCCTGGGCGCCGGTGACGCCCGGGGTGTCCGGCAGGCCGAAGGTCGCGACACCGGACCCGGCGGCGGCCAGCAGCGCGTCCACGTGACCGTGGTAGCAGCCGGCGAACTTCACGATCTTGGCCCGGCCGGTGAAGCCACGGGCCAGCCGGATCGCGGACATGGTCGCCTCGGTGCCCGAGGAGACCAGCCGGACCTGCTCGACCGGGGCGATCCGGGCGACGATCTCCTCCGCCAGCTCGACCTCGCCCTGGCCGGGCGTGCCGAAGGAGGTGCCGTGCGCGACGGCCCGCTGCACGGCGTCGATCACCGCGGGGTGCGCGTGGCCGAGGATCATCGGGCCCCACGAGCACACCAGGTCGACGTACTCGCGGCCGTCCGCGTCGGTGAGGTAGGGGCCGCTGCCGGACACCATGAAGCGCGGCGTACCGCCGACCGCGCGGAAGGCGCGCACCGGGGAGTTCACGCCGCCGGGCGTGACGACCGAGGCGCGGTCGAAGAGCGACTGGGACTGGGGGGCTTCGTAGGGGTAGCTCACGGGAGACATGGTCTCAAATCGTGTCCTTCACCTCTGCATGTCGGACCTCATCATCTGGAACGATGATCCGGGTGACGAAGTCTGTACGGTTATCCGTACAACGGGGGTCCTGGCGACCCCGGCTGCACGGACCAGTCAGACTGTGTACTCCGGGTGTGCGCAAGCTCCGGTGTTTCAGGGGTGTGAAGAGGACTGCCGCGTGCCATGACTGGGTACGGCGGCGCATGACGGGTAAGGAGCACGACCGGTGGGACGCCGGACGTGCGGGGGTCTGTCGATTCCGGCGAATTCCGGTGAGGATGGTCCGAGTGTCCGAGGCGCAGGACGGCTACGACGAGGCCGCGGGTGGCCCCCGCCGCCCCGCCGAGGCCGCACGCGGGGGTACGGGAGCGGGTACGGGGCGTGGCGGTCGCGGTGGCGAGAGGCGGGGTGAGGGACGCGTGGGGGTGACGTACAAGTACTTCGGCGCACCCGACCGCGCCACCGCCGCCAGAGTCCCCACCGCGCTCGGCCCCGGAGGGCTCGGCCTGGACGCGGGCGAGCTCGGCTCGCTGGGGCGGCTCGGCGACCTGATGGAGACCAGCGGCTCGCCCAACGGGCACCTCTCCACCAAGATCAAGCCGGAGACCATGAGCGCCATGGTCCTCACCGGCATCCAGGGCGTGCCGCTGCACCAGGTGCCGCCGCTGGAGCTGGTCGTGCTGCACCCCGACTACGCGGTGGTGCAGCTCCCGCAGAACGTCGTCGAACCGCTGCGCAAGGCCGACGAGACCGAACTCGGCGCCGCCGCGTTCATCTGGTCCACCGTGCCCGACCGCCGCGGCCCCCGGGACGCCTTCGTGATCTACAGCATGCTGCACGAGTGGCAGGACTTCGCCAACCGCCTCCACGACGCCGGCCACCAGCTGTACTGCCTGGTCTGGCCGTAACCTCCCGCCGCCCGCACGCGCGTCCGCCCCGGGGCGGGTGCTCCGGGGCGGACGGTGGCACCCGGCTGCGGATGCCGCAGCCGTTGGAGAAGCCCTGCAGGACGACACGGACATGCCTGGTCGGCGACCGAACTCATCACCCAGGGCGAACGCCTGGCTGGTCTAGCGCTGGTTACCAGCGCTAGACGCCTGTCATGGCGGCCGTTGCGATGTGCTGATTGTCTGCTCCGCGGCGCCGCCCACGGGGGATACCGAAGATGAAGGCGCCCCCGAGCGCTCCGCACAGCCCGAGCACCACCTGACGCTGCCACTGGCGTCACGCGGCCCAGGAAGACGAGGCGGAGCGGGTGCGGGAGCGCTCGACCGCGCCTCGGCCTCGGCGGCCCGCTCTGGCACACCAACGCCGACCGAACAGCGGATCCAGCGTGAAAGGCGCTCTGGCCCTAACGATGGCTGACGGGGCTAGGACTGACGCCGATCCCCGACAGCCATCGATGGCCGGCTGCCGCATCAGCCTTGGCTACCGGCCAGGCGAAGCACTGGCACGCTCACCTTCCTGCCCGGCTTCCGGGCTGACTGCCCCCCGGCGGAGGTCGTCGCGGGGACTGGGCTCCGCCAGGGGGCAGAAAGGCGAGCATCGCGCTGCAGACCCCGACTGCGGAAACCGCTCTGGAGGCTTGAGCAAGCTCGGGATTCGGCTCCAAGGCAGCACCTGGCGGGCCCGGTCCGCCAGGCCGACGGCGGCAGGCCGGACCACGCTGAGAACGCCATCAGCCTTCCACTGGCGGGTCGGGGGTCAGCCAGCGGCTTGCGGGAGCAACGCCAAGACCGCCTCCTTCTCACGGGCAGGCGCCTTCTTGTCCCGGAGGTTGTTGATGATGATCGTCGGGATCAGCGAGATGTCGAGATCGAGCGACCTGAGCGTGTAGACATCGCCTCCGCCCTCACGGCTGGTGACGATGTCGAGGCCCAACTCCCGCAGCTCACGGGTACGGCGCTCGGTGTGTACAGAGTCCCCCGTAACCACCCGCAGGAGGGCAGCGCCCACCGGCTGCCGTATCCGCTGCAGGAGCATGGCGAACAGCTCCTCATGGGTCCGGCTGCCGTAGGGGACGGTCAGGTAGCGCTGCGGGATCCGTTCGCCGTACTCCTCGGCCATACGCTCGGCAAGCTGCGTACGGAGGTCCGAGAAGGTGCTGCACGCCTCAGGAAGAGCGGTCCGTACAAGGGCCTGCATCGACTCAGCCAGCAGACGCTTCGCGTAGAGGTACGCGTCCAGCAGGTTCTGGGCGTCGGCATCCTCCTTCTCAAGCAGGCCGAGGACGCCCTGAACCGCAAGGAGCGTGTCCGGCTTGAGCCGGTGCCAGTCTGACGCGGGGTCGGGTCGGCGGTCTGTCACGTTCACCAGTCCTATCGTTTCGACGCAGCCGTGATCGAGCTGTCAGGCGGGTAGCGAAGGATGTGCACATCCTCCCCGGCATCCTCGACCGCCCCGAGGTCGTCGAGCCATTCACGGAGGAACTGCTCGCCTTCCTGGTCCGTGCGGTTGGCCCGCATGAACCTGACCTGACTGCCGATGGTCACCCGGGGGTCGCGAGCGGCACCGATACGGGCGCTGAGCGACTCCTGCAGGCTGAGGCCAGCGGCAAAACGGCGGATGTCGGAGACGAAGTCGAGGACGACCACCCTCTCCTTGCCGGGAGCCAGACGGAGTCCACGGCCGAGCTGCTGGACGAAGATCCGTCGGCTGTGAGTCACCCGCTGGAAGACGACGATGTTGACGTCAGGGACGTCCACCCCTTCGTTGAGGACGTCCACCGCGCACAGGATGCCGGTACGGCCGTCGGCAAAGTCCCAGAGGACACGGTTCCGGGTGGCCGCGTCCACCGCCTTGCCCTGTGCCGTCCGGGACGCGATCACCTCGGCGCTAGTGAACCCGAGCGCGTTGATCCGACCTGCCATCCGCTCCGCGTGGTCGATTGTCCCGCAGAAGACGATGCCCCTGGGCTTCTTCTGCTCGGCCCACGCCTCGGCGAGGCGGTCGACGACTGCGTCGTCCCACTCGTCGATGAAGACAGTGCGGTTGATACCACGGGGGGTGAGCGCGGGCGCGGTCTTGCTGAGCCCGGCCGCGAGTGCGTCCCAGTCGATATTGTCGGTGAACATCCGGTAGTCGACGTTGGCTAGGTACCCCTCACGGAGTCCGCGCACCATGTCGATATCCACGACTGGGAAGTCGAACCAGTTCCGTAGGGACTTCCCGTCGGGCCGCCAGGGCGTCGCGGTCATCCCCAGGAGGAACGCCCCCCCGTCGGCGGCCGACAGCTCGCCGAGCACCGCGTCGTAGGCGGCGGTGCCGAGATGGTGGCACTCGTCGACCACGACGAGCCCGAAGTGGGGCAGGTCCCGTCCAGCCCTGACGGCAGTAGCGACACTGTCCACGCAGGCGAACACGACGTCCAGGTCGTTGAGGGCGTCCTTGTCCGGGCGCTCGTAGCCGTTCCACACCCCGGTGGCCGCCGAGGCCGGGAGCAGCGGCCAGAAGGCCCGCTCCAGCTGGTACACGAGCTCATTGCGGTGCGCGAGGACCAGCGTTCTCGCCCCGGGCCGCAGGGCACGGGCACGCCGGTGGAACTCGGCAGCCACGAAGGTCTTGCCGAGCCCGGTCGCAAGGACGATGAGCGCACTGCGGGCGCCGTTCACCAGCTCGTCCATCAGTCCGTCGACAGCCCGCCCCTGGTAAGGGCGGAGCTGGAGGCGCTGCGGATCCTGCAGCGCGGGCGGAGTCTCCGGAATACGGTCCGCCTGCCGCTGGAGTGTGCGCCGGTCCCACAGCTGCAGGGGGATACCCTTCGCCGCGAGCTGCTCCTGCTGGGCTCTGACTGAGGCCTCGAACCCGTTCAAGCTGACCACGACAGGGATTTCCGCGTCGTAGCGCCGACAGGCGTCGACGGTCTGCGCGATGACCTCGGGCCCCACCGGGGACCGCCACCGCTTCATCTGGAACAGCCATCGCCGCCCCTTGAGGCTGCCGATCACATCGGCTCCGCCATCGCCGGAGGCGCCGGCCAGCTGGACCCCCGAGTAACCGCGTGCCGTGATCAGACGCTGAACGGTCCGCTCGAAGGACTGCCAACCTGTCCCGGCCAGATTGAGGTCGGTGACAATGCGCTGGGTCATGCGAGCTTTCCGACCAGGAAGTCGACGGCCGCACGTGCCCGGACGACGATCAGCCGCTCCGGCTGGTCGTACCGGAGGTACGAAGCGCAGTCCTCCAGGCAGCGCAGGTACTTCACCCGAAGGTCCTCCTGCAGCTTCCCGGCGATCACCGGCCCCGCCTCCTGCTCGCTGGGCCACGGATCCTCCCACACCAGGCCGCTGAACCAGCCTTCGGCATGGTGGGCGAAGAAGGCAGTGACCGTCTCCCGGTCGCAGTAACGGAGAAAGCCACCGGTAGCCCTGAGGCGCCCGAGCTCCGTGAGCTCCGCCCCTGACTTGATCATGGAATCGGCAAGCGCCAGCTGTTGGCCGGCATCCAGTTCGTCATAGAAGCTGTCCGCGTACGGAGCCCGCAGGATCCTCTCCGTAATCTGGTCGAAGAGAGCCTTGATCGCGGTCCGGACGCTGTCAGCGCTGTCTGTGACCGCGTCCCCCCACCCCTTCCTGAGGACCTCCGCGGTGAGGACCGCCACCGTGTGTCCGGGACGGCTCTGCAGGTTGCGGTGGAGGGAGTGCAAGAACTGGGCGGCCTCGGTCGCGATCAGGTACTCGGGCCTCAGCCCCATCGCCGTGAACACCGTGTGGGTCGGATCGATGTAGACGGTGATCTGCCGGGTGTCTGCGCGTGTGACGAGCGGAACGGCGGCCTGCCCGAAGGCCGGGAGGATCGGCCGGTGCGCTGTACGGACGCGGACGTCGAGCGGGCTGCTCGCCTTCCCGTCCGCCAGTACGACAGCCACCTGGTCCGCGCTGAGCTCCTCGGCGTCGGAGGACACCGCGTCCAGAGCCTCGGGACTGGCTGGATGGGGGGCGTCCTTGACATGCCCGCATGCCTCGCACCGCTCGGCGCCCGCCTTGTTCTCCAGTGCACAGAAGGTGCACTTCCACGGCAGCTGCACCTTGGGCACCTGGGAGGTGCCGCAGTGCAGGCAGACCGTCGCCGAGCGCAGGATCTGCTTGCCGCATCCGGTGTCCAGGCACGGCTTGCCGTCGAGCACCTCCCCACAGCCCCCGCACTCCTCGGCCGTCGACGTGTTCTGGAAACCGCACTCCGCACATTCCGGGAGCACCTGGATCGGCGGCTCCCCGGCCGCCTCGACGAGCTCCCACCACTTGGCGTCGTCGTAGTAGCCGGGCACCCGGTCGAGGAAGCGCTGGTAGTAGTCGGCTTCGACACTGCGGGGGATCCGGTCAGCCTTGCCCTTGGCGGGGTTGTACTGACCCATGTACATGTCCCCGCGACCGAAGTTGCGGACCTTGCGGTAGCCCTGGAAGAGCAGCGACACAGGCGATTCGTTCACCACGCCGTCATTCCAGTTGTTCGGCAGCAGCGAGCCGCCTCGCAGGAACCCGATGGCTTCCTGCCACTCGTCCGAGGCCTGCTGGAAGTGCTGCTTCTGGAAGTCCACCGGCACCTGGTCGAGGTGGACCTCACCGACGATCCGGCCGTACTGCTGGTCCACGGGGTACTCGCGCTCAGCACGCCCGGTGGTCTCATCGGAGAACTCGAAGAACGCCGTCTTCTCCGCCTGGCGGATGGCCCGCCCATTGCGGATCAGGTCGATCCCGAAGTCGTTCTGGTCGTCGAAGCGCTGGATGCCGACCCACCCGTGTACCCGGTGGTTTATCTCCCGGCTCTCCACGCCTCCACACCGCGGGCAGGCACCCTGGTCTCCGAAGTCCGTGCCGTCGTGAAGGCAACGCCGAGCGCTGCTGATCACCTGGTCGAAACTGATACGAGCGGGGATCTTGCCGTGGGCTCGCCGTTCGACGAAGCGTTCCGGCGACCACACGCAGTGTTCGTACGGCTGGCAGCGCTCGTTGTTGACGGTGATCACCACCGGGTCTGCCGCCCCCGGTCGCAGCAGGCTGGCGTACCGCCTCCCGAGCCGACTGCGCAAGGTCTTCTTCGACATCTTCGCGAGCTCTCGGATGAAGCCGCTGTTGGCGTCGCCGTCCGGCCACCAGCTCCGGATCTCGACCACTGTCCCGTGGCGCAGGCCCGCCGGCTTCTCGATCTGCTCGGCCCTAGCCGAGAAGGTCTGGGACTGCATGAGCTCCGGCAGATCGAGGGTGACCTGGACCGCGTGGTCGTCCTCCGCGCGTGCGGAGATGACCCGCGTGATGCGCCCGAGCTTCCCGGTCGCGATGTTGAAGCCCATGCCGAACAGGCCGAGGGTGTCGTAGTGGTTCTTTGAGGTGTAGCCGGCCCGCATCGAGTTGGCGATCTGGCTCTCGGTGAGACCCGGTCCGGTGTCGCGTACGCGGATCATCCCTTCGGCCCGGGCGACCTCGGCAGGCCCTGGGACTTCGATGATCACCTGGCGTACCGCCGACGGAGCCCCCGAGGTGGCTGCGGTCCGGAAGGAGTCGACGGCGTTGTCGATGAGCTCGCTCAGCGCGTCGATCGGCAGGATCGGGGTGCGGGTGAGCGCCACGAGCACCTGCGGGTTGGGAGTGATATCGATCGGCCTGTGCGCCATCTTCTGCGGGCTCCGTGTTCGAGGTCGGTCACTGGGCTCACACCGTCAGTGGAGCGGCCTATTGCGATCTGTCGAGGTAGGCACTGGCGGTCAGGCCCTCGACTGCACCTGTCGCGCAGCCAGGCGCTGCAGCGGCAACCGGTCGGTCTCGCCGAGCTCGCGCACCAGCTGCACGAACCACGGGGCCACCCAGGTGTCGCTCCGGTAGGGCCACTCGCCCTGTGCCAGCACCGTTCCCGGGTGCCACTCCGGTGCCGGCCGGACCTTCGACCGGACCGCCGCACAGACATCGACCAGCGGCTCTTCGTCGGCGGGAGCCCGGAAGCCGAGTTCGGCCGTCGCCCCGATCAGCCACCACTGGAAGTGGCGGCGGCGCTCCGACTCCGCGAACTGCCGAGCCGCCCTCGTGGTGAGCCCTGCTGCCCGGTACGCCTCAACGGCTAGCCCGTCCGGCGGCACGGCGGCGTGGGCATTGTCGTCCCTTACCGCAGGAAGGCCCTCGGTGCTGCGCTGCGCAACCGCCTCCGCAGCCCGGTCGATCTCGTCGTAGGTGGCAGTGGTGAGCTCGATTGTCGGTGCGAGGAACTCCTCGACGCCTTGGAAGAACTGCCCCGGCTGCTCGATACGGAGCTCTGCCCCCGTCCTCTGCCGAATTTCCTCGAAAAGCTGCGGCCACGGGCGCTTAGCGTCCTTGCCGTCGAGCTCCTCGTACCAGTCCTTCTTCGTATCAGCGGATACGAACAGGACCCGCTTCACCTCGGGATCGGCTGCCATGTCCAGGATTTCAGCCCAGACGAGGTAGTCGCCCACCTGGTCCAGCGGCTTCCCCTTCCCGGCGTCAGCGAATCCTGGCGGGATCTCATTCGGGAACCGAAAGGAGACGGCCTCCTCCAGCCGTTGCTGCACCACCGCATAATCCGTCGGCGGCGCGATACGGTCCCCGAACAGCGCTGCGACCTCCGGCAGGACCGGATCGTCCGACTCGACAGCGGAAGGCAGGAGGTCGTGGTCGGACTTCAGCCGCTTGGCATGCCCCTTCAGGAGGTCCTGCCACTCGGCCAGCAGGGATTTGAACGTCGCCTGGTTGACCGTTGCATCCAGAATGCTCTGCGCAGCATCGTCGTTGGCATACTTCTTCAGCAAGTGCTTCACGTGGCCACTGGCAGCCTCGACAGCCTTGTAGGCCTGCTGCAGGTGTCGGTCGATGACGACCGCGGCACCGCCGAGCTCCTTGCTGCGCGCGATGATCACGCGGCGCCGACCGCGCACGAACTCCTGCCCCACCTGGTAGGGCAGCCAGAGGTGCTCGGAGATCTGCTTGAGAGCCGCCAGGACCTGGTTCCGCACAGCAGGGTTGTACTCGTAGAGGCTGAGGAGCACGTTGGTGTCGAGCACGACGACAGCGTCCTCGAAGAACGCCTTCCGGTCAGCCTCGCGCGCACCGCCGTCGGGGAGGATCCAGGATCTGAACTGCTCCACCAGTGGTAGATCTGCCTGGCCCACGCTTCTTCCGTCCCTCCCGGCTGCGGGCTCCCTATCCTGTCGAGGCAAGTGAAACCCGTCAAGGCGCAATTACGGAGCGGAGTCGCCGCGACGGGCTCCCCACCCTCGTGACTACGACACAGGCATCCTTCGTACACTCCTTCGATCTTGCCCGGGAGCGCAGGGCTGGGACAGCAGGACGCCCCGACCACGACTGAGACGGCCTTGTCCACGCAGGTCCGGCGTTTGGGCGGTGTCAGTGCTGTCGCCTACGCTTCTGGTTCTACTGGCAGCGCCTGCTCGTAGAGCTGCCGCGACTACCGGACGAGCCGGCCCGGGCTAGTGCTGGCACGGCTGTCACCGGCAATAGCGAGCAGACGGCTGCCGATGGCAGAGGAACACGTCGGCGTCCGCCCTGAGTGCGGCGCCACCGAGAGGAGGTCTCATGGCATCTGAGCGCCTTGAGGTGGTCGAGATCTGTGCGGGCGCGGGCGGTCAGTCCCTCGGCCTGCACAACGCCGGGTTCAGGCACAAGCTCGCCCTTGAGCTCGACGAGAACGCCGCGAAGACCCTCCGCCACAACCTCGCCCGGCTCCTGAAGGAGGAGGGCTCCAGTCCCGAGGACGCTGATCGCGAGGCCGAGTCCGTCGTCCGGGTCGGGGACGTGGCCGATGAGTCACTCTGGGATCACGCTGCGCACAAGGATGTCGACCTCCTCGCAGGAGGCGTCCCCTGCCCCCCCTTCAGCATCGCCGGCAACCAGCTCGGTGCTACCGACGAGCGCGACCTGTTCGCCTGGGCCGTGCACCTGTGCAGGGACATCCAGCCGAAGGCCCTGCTGCTCGAGAACGTCAAGGGTCTGAGCGGCAACCGCTTCTCCGCCTACCGGCAGCACATCCTCGAGCTGCTCCACGATGCCGGATACGTCGGTGAGTGGCGCCTGCTGGAGGCACACCAGTTCGGGGTCTCCCAGCTGCGGCCGCGGTTCGTCCTGGTCGCCCTGCGGAAGGAGTTCGCCGAGTACTTCCAGTGGCCCGAACCGTCCACGGTGCCGGCCCCCACCGTGGGGGAGCTTCTCAAGGACCTCATGGAAGCAAATGACTGGGCTGCTGAACACGTGGAGGCCTGGGCCAAGAAGGCCTCGGCAATCGCCCCCACCATCGTCGGAGGCTCCAAGAAGCACGGCGGCGCGGACCTAGGCCCGACCAGGGCCAAGGCCGCCTGGCTGAAACTGGGGGTCGACGGGATGGGCGTCGCGGACACCGCCCCGGGCCCTGAGAAGGACGGCGACCACATTCCGAGGCTGACCACGGCCATGGTCGCCCGGATCCAGGGCTGGTGCGGCGAGAACGCCCACTGGGAGTTCCCAGGTCGTAAGACCACGGTCTACCGCCAGATCGGCAACGCCTTCCCGCCGCCGGTCGCGGAGGCTCTCGGCAGGGCGATCGCGAGCGCTCTGCAGAAGGAGAAGAAGCGCCCTGACTCGGTCGAGTCGGGGCGCCCGGACCTCGACCCCGTCTACGTCCTGCTGCGCCACCACCCGGACAAGGCCCTCACCGCCCAGAGGATCGCCGACCTCATCGCCAGATCCGGCGGGAAGAAGCTGCCCGTGCCGGAGATCGAGCGGCGCATCGCCCACATCGAGCGGGACTTCCACGTGGAGAAGGCAGCCCGCAGTTCTGGCGAGCTCGCTTACCAGCTCGGCGAGTTCAAGGCCTTCATCGGCCAGCAGGACCACGCCCGCCACGACTACTTCGCCCAGCACCGGGGAAAGGTCAGCTGACGGTGCCGCCTGCGCGCCGCTGGCGGACGCTGTCCACCACCGTCGGCGCGCAGGCCTCCGCCGACTCGTGTTCCCAGAAGCGCAGGACGAGCCAGCCCTGGGCCGCGAGGCGGGCATCGGTGTCCCGGTCGCGTTGGACGTTGCGGCCGATCTTGTCCCGCCAGTAGTCCGGATTCGTCTTGGGCGGGACGAAGTGCTCCGGACACCCGTGCCAGAAGCAGCCGTCGACGAACACCGCGACCCGTGTGGACCGGAATACCAGGTCCGCGCTGCGACGCATCCCCTGCAGAGGCTTCGCCGCCACGCGGTACCGCAGTCCTGCCGCATGGACGAGCCGCCTGAGCGCTAGCTCCGGCTGGGTGTCCCGGCTGCGGTTGCCCAGCATGCTCCGGCGGTTGGCCGCCGACGACGCCCAGGATCCGGTCGGCGGGATCCAGTCCGGCACCGACTGGTCCGGTGTGCCACTGGTCACGGTACCGGCTCCTGTTGCTCGGGAGGACCCCCTTCGACGCCTGGCGCGACGCCTTCCGCAGTCCTCAGCGCTGCTCCACCCATCAGTCGGTGCCAGCCTAGTGCCGCTCCTCAAGAGTCCGCCAAGATGCTTCGTCCAGGCGGCCTTGAGCAGGGTTCCTTCACCCGCCCGGGAAGGTGGTGAAGGCCACCGCCGCCCTTGGCGGCCGGCCTCGAACGGACCGCACGCGCGTCCGCCCCGGGGCGGGTGCTCCGGGGCGGACGGTGGCGGGTTACCGGCCGGTCAGCCGGTGGCGGCCTTCTCCGGCGCGGGGACGGCCGCGTCGGATCCGGGGCCGGCGGACGCCTCCGGGGTGCGCTCGCCGCGGCGCACGGCGCCGAGGCTGGCCGCGACCACGCAGACGACGCCGGCGAGCTGGAGCAGGCTCATGGTCTGGTGCAGCAGCACGAAGCCGATCAGCGTGGCGAAGCCCGGCTCAAAGCTCAGCAGCGTCCCGAACGCGGCCGTGGTGAGCTTGCGCAGCGCCAGCATCTCCAGGACGTACGGCAGGACCGGCAGCAGCACCGCGGCCCCGGCCGCCCCGGCCACGATGCCCGGGGTGAGCACCGGCACGGCCTGCACCAGCCCGAAGGGCGCGGCGCACAGGGCCGCCACCGACAGCGAGATGGCCACCCCGTCGACGCCGGAGAACCGGTCGCCGACGCGCTGGGTGAAGATCACGTAGCCGCCGAGCGCCGCCCCGGACAGGGCCCCGAAGGCGAGCCCCACGAGGTCGACCGAGCCGTTCCACGGCTGGGTCAGCGCCAGCACGCCGCAGACCGCGAGCAGCGGCCAGATCACGTCGATCCGCCGGCGCAGGCCGGCCACGGCGACGGCGAGCGGCCCGAGGAACTCCAGCGCGCTGGAGACCCCGAGCGGGATCCGGGAGATGGCCACGAAGTAGGAGATCGTCATCAGCGCGCTGACCGCGCCGAGCGCGGCGGCGAGCAGGAGGTCCTGCCGGCTGCGCCCGCGCAGCCGGGGCCTGGCCCAGATCAGCATGATCGCGGCCGCGAAGGCGAGCCGCAGCGAGGCGGTGCCGAGCGGCCCCGCCGTCGGGAACATCCAGGTCGACACCGCGGCACCGGACTGGACGCAGATCATCGCGCCGACGGCGAGGGCGGCGGCGCCGTAGGTGCCCGGAAGTGCCTTCCGGGCACGGCCCGTCGTGGTGGTCGCTGGGGGCATGAGGTGGTGGTCCTTCCGCGGGTACTCGGCGCAGGTCTCGGGTCTCGGATCCGGCCGTGGGGGGTGGCCCACGGCCGTCCGCCACGGTCACCGTACGCACGTCGCGGGCCTCCTGACAGGCCGTCGCGAGATGTACGGGCCGGGCGGCCGGAGATCCGGGACACCGGGCTCCCGAGCCGGCGTCACACCGCGGCGGCTTCCACGGTCTCCGCCGAGACGGTGTAGCCCTTGAAGGTCTCGGTGATCGACTCCAGGACGTCCTCGGCGGTGGCGCCGCGGAACCGGAAGCGGCCGCCGACGTGCTCGTAGCCGTGCGCGACCGGCAGGACGTCGCCCACCTTGGCCAGCGACTCGGCGTACGGACCCGGCGTCCGCCCGACCATCGAGGTGATGTGGGTGAAGCGGCACGGCCGGGGCGCGGGCGCCGGCACCACCAGGAAGCCGGCGACGTCCTGGGTGTCCCAGTCGGGGCCCTCCTCCAGCGGCACCCCGAGCTGGAGGTGGAACGCCGCCTTCATCAGGTCGTACCCGTGCACCTCGCGCCAGAGGAACGGCGTCTCCGCGCCGCCGACCCGGGCACCGGTCTCCAGGAAGGAGCAGGTGGCCCCGGTCCCGGTCTCCTCCAGGAACAGCTCCAGGTGGAACGGGGTGGCCCGGTCGGTGAGGGCGCGCATGTACCGCTCGGTGGCCTCGCCGATGATCCGGTGCAGCTCCGGATCGGCCTCCTCGATCGAGCCGTAGAAGGTGCCCTGGGCGAAGTCCAGGCAGGTGTTGACGTAGCGCGAGCCGCGCCAGACCAGCAGCCGCTCGCCGTCGAACACGCCGTCGACGTGGCAGATCGGGTGCGGGTTGCGCACCTGGGCCATGAGCTTCCAGCGGCCGAACTCGATCCGGTCGAGGTCCTCCGGGCCGGAGACCACCACGACGCCGGCGCTGCCGCTGCCGTCGCGCGGCTTCACCACGAGGTCCCAGCCGTGCTCGGCGGCGAAGGCGGTGATGTCCTCGGCCGCGGAGACCGCGGCGAAGGCCGGGATCGGCAGGCCGGCGGCGGCGATCCGCTCGCCCATGACGACCTTGTCGCGGAACGCGAGGACCTCGTCGAGCCGCATCCCCGGGAGCCCGAGCTCGGCCCGGACGACGGAGGCGTTCTCCAGGTCCTCCTCCTTCAGCGTGATGAGGCGGTCCGGCGTGCCGTGGCGCTCGGCGAGGCCGAGGACGGCGGCCCGCAGCTGCGCGAGGTCCTGGATGTCGTCCAGGGTCACGACCTCCGCCGCGCCCTCGGGGACGGCCCCGCGCCCGAGCGGGCTGGTGATGTACGTGACGGCACACCGCGTGTGGTCGAGGTAGGCCGCGTAGTCGGCGTAGGTGTCCTTCCAACGGTTCATCACGATGACGTGTGACATTCCGTGGTCTTCCGACGTTCTCACTTCACCCATCCTGATTCTGTACGGCGGTTCGGCGCGGACGGCTCAGTACGTCAGCACCGAGCCGGTGTGGACCTGGTCGATGGAGCGGTGCCCGATGACCTCGGTGGAACCGGCCGGGACGACCCGGGCCTGGGCACCGGCGTAGCCGTCCGGCTGGTAGAAGACGCCCCAGAGGGTCTGCCAGGGCCGCTCCTCGCCGGTGGCCGGGTCGACCATGGACTCGGTGCGCGGGACGACCCGCTCCTGCACCACGCAGCCCGCGGCCGCGCCCTCGGTGAGGGCCGTGCGCCAGGCGTCCTCGGCCGTCTCCCAGCCGGCGACGACGCCGTGCCCGCCGAAGAGGTTGTTGGGCTTGAGGATCAGGGTGTCGCGGCGGGCCATCAGGTCGTCCAGCCGGCCGGGGACCAGCAGGTCCTCGGCGCGCTGGAGGGACCTCGTCCAGGGCAGCGCGCGGTCGATGACCTGCCGCTCGGCGGCCGTGAAGCCGCTCGCGTAGTGCGGGTCGGAGAGCAGCGCCATGCAGCCCTTCTCGCCGAAGAGGTTGCTCTGCAGGGTGTGCCAGAGCAGCACCGTGCCCGCCTCGTGGGCCCGGAAGACCGGCTCCGCCAGCTCGACGAACGCCGGGTCCTCCAGCAGCTGGTCGGTGTCGAAGGCGCGCCACACCACGTCGATGACGTGGCCGTCCAGCACCAGCCGGCCGTCCTTCACCTGGAGGTCGTCGAGCTCGCCGAGGTGGAGGTCCAGGCCGAGGCCGCGCATCACGCGGTGCACGTTGTACCAGGTGGCCGCGCCGAAGGTGTCCAGGCCGCCCGGGCCCTCGATGATCGCGACGACCGGCTCGCGGTCGCCCGCGACGGCCTTGGCGGCCTCCTTGATGGTGCGCACCGTCTCGCGGCCGGTGTGCACGTAACCGAGGCCGTGCTCCTTCGCGAAGGCCGCGAAGGCGTCGATCTCCAGCAGGCCGCGCGGCACCTCGCCGGCCCAGTCCCAGCCGCCGAGGTCGCTGCCGATGCCGAACTCCAGCAGCTTGAACGCGTCGCCGTCGTGGTAGACGTCGGCGCGGCCGAAGACCACCGGGGTCTGGTGCGCGTGGCGGCGCATCAGCTCGGCGCGGGCGCCGTGCACGCCGACGGCGTCGAGGAAGCGGTCCAGGTCGCCGTCGAAGAGCCGGTCGGGCAGCGTGGTGAGCATGCCCAGCAGGGCCATCAGGTCGTCGGCGAACGCGCGGATCTCGCGCTCCTCGACGAAGTTGGGCCGCGGCGGGTAGGGGCGCTTCCAGGTCGGGATCGCCGGGTTCGCCGCCAGCGTCCGCATGACGTCGACCAGGCCGTTGCCCGGGATCTTGCAGGCGGCGTTGTACGCCTCGGTCACGCGGTTGGTCATCGTCTGTTCTCCGTCATCACGTTCTCCGTACTCGCTTCCGTACTCGCGTCCCGCACGGCCGCCCACGGGCGCCGGCACCCCCGGTGCCGGCGCCCCTGTCCGCGGCCGCCCCCGTACCGGCCCCCGTGCCGGTCACGGTCCGCTCAGAGGTCGAGCACCAGGTCGGTGACCGGCCGGGTGATGCAGAGCAGCACCTCGTCGTCCTCGGGGTCGACGCCCGGGTCGGTGTTGTAGCTGACGGTGCCGCGCTTGATCCGGACGGCACACGTCCCGCAGACCCCGGCCCAGCAGAGCGACTCGGGCTTCAGCCCGCCGCGCTGCGCGAACATCAGCAGCGCGGTGGAGGACGGCTCCCAGCGCAGCGTCCGGCCCGAGCGCTGGAACTCGATCTGGAGGTCGGCGATCCGGCCCAGGGTCTCCAGCGCGTCGTAGCCGCCGGCGGTGTCCCGGCGCAGCACGGTCGGCGACAGCTCGGTGAAGCCGAGCCCGGTGAACCACTCCCGGGCCTCCCCCGGCTCCACCCGGACCTCCGCCACCGGCTCGCCGCTGAGCATCAGCAGCACGGCGGCGACCAGGAGCCGGCCGAGGCCGATGCCCCGCCGGTCCGGCGCCACCGCCAGGTCGTACAGCTCGGCGCCCTCGTCGGTGCGGTGGACGCCGACGCAAGCGATCACCGTGCCGAGCTGCTCGACCAGGCAGAACTCCTCGATCCGCTCGGCGTGGAACGCCTCCGGCCGGACCGGCAGGGCGGCACCCGCCGCCCCGGTCAGCTCGCGGACCGCCGCCAGGTGCGCGGGGCCGGCCCGGCGGATCTTCACCTCGTCGATGTCCGGCCCGCCCCGGGCGATCAGGATCCCGACCGGACTGGTGAGAGCAGAGGTCATCGGGCGTCCGGCCCCTCGTGCTCGACCACCAGCCGGTAGCGGTCCATCACGGCGAGCGCCGCGCGCCGCACGGCGGCGTGGTCGGTGCCGCGCAGCCGGAACCGGCCGCCGATGTGCTCGTACCCGCCGCTGCCGTCGAAGACGGTGCCGACGTCGGGGACGACCTCCGCGTACACCTCGTCGACCGTGCCCAGCAGCGAGCTGCGGGACACCACCGTGCTGGGGTACGGCCGCGGTTCGGGGATGCTGACCCAGCCGCCGGCCACCCCGTCGGGCAGCGCCTCGGCGGGCACCGCGGGCGGCAGGCCGATGGTGGCCCGGAACGCCTCGGCGAACAGGTCGATGCCGAACAGGTCGCGGTGCACGAAGGGCACCTCCGCGCCGCCCGGGCGCAGACCGACCTCCAGGAAGACCAGCTCGCCGCCGGGCGTGTCGAAGAGCTCCAGGTGGAAGGGGCCGTCGACGAGGTCCAGCGCGTCCAGGCAGCCGCCGGTGAACTCGGTGACCCGGTCCAGCCGGGCGCCGGGGTCGAGCAGGACCGACCCGAGCGGCGTGCCGGTCAGGAAGTCCAGGCAGGTGTTGATGTACTCCGACGCGCTGACGAAGTGGAACTTGCCGTCCCGGCGGATCCCGTCCACGTGCAGGATCGCGCCCTCGACGTACTCCTCGCACTCGAAGCCTTCGAGCTCCGCGCCCTGCTCGACCAGCAGCGCGGCCAGCTCGGCCTCGTCGCGGACCAGCACCACACCGCGCGCCGACCAGCCGGCCCGGGGCTTGAGGATCAGCGGCAGCCCGACCTCGGCGGCGATCCCGGCGGCGGTGCTGCCCGCGTCCAGCCGGCAGAACCGCGGCACCCGCAGGCCCGCGCCGCCGACGAGGTCCTTCATCCGGGCCTTGTCGCGGAAGGCCGTCACGAACTCCGGCCGCCAACCGGGGACTCCGAGCTCCTCCCGCAGCTGCGCGGTGGAGAGCACGTCGTACTCCGAGGGGCCCACGATCGCGTCGAAGCCGCCGTGCAGCTCGGCGAGGCGGCGGGCGATCGGCAGCAGCGTCCCGATCTCCAGGTCGTCGACCACGACGAGGTCGAGGGCGCTCTCCTCGTCCAGGATCGGCAGGCCGCACGGCAGCGTGATGTACGCCAGCCGGCAGCTGCCCGGCTCGACGAACCGGTGGTACTCGCCGAACTCGTCGTCGAAGCGGTTGACGACCAGGTACTGGGGGATCTCTCGACTAGACAAAGCGCACCTCGTCCCGGACGGCGTGCCAGCGCGTCGCGGCGTCCTCGTACGACTCGGCCTTGTAGACCACATGGCCGAGGAAGCAGCGGAAGTCCTCGGCCGGCGGGATCGGCTCCCCCGGCCGGACGTAGAGCTTCACCTCCAGGGTGTCCGGGTGGTCGCGCAACTCGTCCAGCCCCTCGATGTGCTGGTACCGCGTCAGCCCGTAGGCGGTGAAGCAGGCGATGCCCACGTACTTGGCGGTCGGCGCCGACTCGGCGCCCACCTCCTCGGCGGTCAGACCGGTGTAGCCGGCGAGCATGATCCGCACCTGGGAGATCCCGGTGACGGCCTCCACCAGGTTCGGGATGCGGTGGCCGGCCAGCCGGGCGCCGAGCTCGATCAGGACCGGCTCCCCCGCCGGCAGCCGCAGCTCGCAGTGGAACGGTCCCCGGGTCACGCCGAGCGCCTCGCAGACGCCGGCGACGTACGCGTCGATGGCCGCCCGGGCCTCCGGGGCCGCCGGGTGCGGCATGATCTGGCCGAGCTCCACGAAGTAGGGCTCCGGGCCGAGCATCTTGGTGGTGACCGCCAGGACGACGGCGCGGCCGTTCTCGACGTACCCCTCGACGCTGACCTCGGGTCCGTCCAGGTACTCCTCCAGCAGCACCGGGCCGTCCAGCACCCGGCCGAGGTCGGTGCGGTGGTCGGCGCGCAGGCTGCGGAAGGCGGCGAGGAGCTGCTCGGGCGAGTCGACGCGGCTGACGTGGATGCTGCCCGCGGACTCGGTGGGCTTGAGGACCGCCGGGTAGCCGACGTGGGCCGCGGCGGCGAGCAGTTCCCGCTCGTCGGTGGCCTCGGCGTGCCGGGGCACCCGCAGCCCGGCCGCCTCGACCAGGCGGCGCATGGTGGCCTTGTTGCGCAGCCCGCGCGCGGTGTCGGCCCGCAGGCCGGGCAGGCCCAGGGCCGGCGCCAGCCGCGCCACGGTGTCCACGTAGAACTCGAAGCCCGGCACGATGCCCGCCAGCGGGCGCTCGGCGTGGAGCGCGGCGGCGACCTCGGCCAGCGCCTGCTCGTCGTTGGTGTCCACCACGACCAGGCGGTCGACGTGGGTGCGGGCCGCGTCCGGGAGGCGCCGGTCGTCGACGTCCGCCGTCGCCACGACGGTCTCGAAACCGAGCGCGTGCGCCTCCGCGAGCAGGGCGACCCCTGACGAACTCGGCTCGACGATCAGGACGCGCCCGCGCGAGGCGGGCAGTTGTTCAGACATCAGTGTTCAACCCTCACGGACGGGTGCGCGACATGATCAGGGGCGGCCGGCACGGGCGCGGCGGGAGGCCGCGCCCGTGCCGTTCTCACTCAGACCCCGGCGGGCTGCTTGCTGCCCACGGTCAGCTCGTAGAGCTCGGCGAAGTAGTCGCCGATGAGCTCCACGAAGGTCGTGAGGTCCTGGTACGCCTGCTTCGGGGTGCCGAACACCTCGACCGCGCGGGCGACCGTACGGAACATCAGCTCGTCGTGGTCGTGCGACTCGTCGAACTCGATGTGGGTCGCGGTGCCCGCGACGAACTCGCGGCCGAAGTCCTCGGCGGCCTTGTTCGTGATGATCGGGTTGTAGCGGTCGGAGTACCACTCGACCAGCCAGTCCCAGACCGTCGTGGGCGCCGGGCCGCGCGAGTCGGCCTCAAGACGCAGGTAACCCATCAGCTTCTTGGTCGACGGGAAGACATCGGTGGCGTCGATGTCCTCCTGGGTGAGGCCGAACTTGAAGAGGTCACGGGTGAACATGCTCTCGTGGCCGAACTCCTCCGCCAGGTACTTGGCGAGGTGGGCGGCGAGGGTGTCGTCCTTCGAACCGACCTTGAAGAGGGCGTAGGTGTCGACCTCGTTGTTCAGCCGGATGCGAAGCACGGTCTCGGTGATGTGACGGATGTAGAAGTCCCGGTCCGTCCACTCGCCGGTGTGCAGCTCGCGCATCTTGGGGACGCGCTGGAACTGCTTCTCGATCAGCTCGGCCGCGAGGTTTTCGAGCTTCTCGCGGTCCAGGGTTTCCGCTGCCACTTGTTTTCCTCCTAGTACCAATGCGCTGCCATGCCAGGGAGACGCCACATACTGCTCCGAATGTGCGGCTCAATGGCGCATTCCCCGTCGATAAGGACGCTAGCAACCGGCGCGGTGGTCGGACAGTGCCAATTCGCCATGCTTGGCACCATGGCCCCGCCGGGTGCCAGGACGCGAAAAGGCCGGTGGCCGGCTCGACGGATCGAGCCGGCCACCGGCCGGGAAATTACCGGGGGTCCGGAGAAACCACCCGCGGGAGAAATCGGGCGGCGTCCGGAGAAACCGTGCGCGAATGGCGCGGGGCCGCCGCGGCCCGGCCGGAGATCATCCGGCCGGGGAATGCGGGGAAAGCGGAGGTCAGACGGTGGCGGGGGCCGCCGCGGGCTCGTCCTCCGGCGCCGTCGGAAGCTCCCGCATCGAGCGCAGCGGCGAGACCACCACCGGCAGGACGGCGAAGAGCTCGCCGACCACGCCCACCCACATCGCCGCCCGGACTCCGTACTCCTCGGCCAGCACACCGGCCAGCAGGGCGCCGATCGGCACCACGCCCCAGACCATGAAGCGGATCGTGGCGTTCATCCGGGCCATCAGGTGCTTGGGCGTCACCCGCTGCCGGAAGCTGACCTGGGTGACGTTGTAGATGATGAACGGGATCCAGCCCAGGCCGTGCAGCACGATGCCGAGGGCGAGCCGCCAGTCGTCCTGGTACAGCGGGAGGGCGAGGAACCAGCAGACCGTGCTGGCCACCATGCAGATCCAGATGGCCGGCCCCTGGCCCAGCCGGGCGACCACCCGCTCCGCCAGGACCGCGCCGGCGATGCCGCCCGCCGCCGCGGCGCTGAACACCAGGCCGACCAGCAGCGCCGACAGGTGCAGGGTGTCCGCCAGCAGGACGACCAGCAGCGAGATGCCGATGGTGCCCCACAGGTTGGAGATCGTCGCGGTGGCGGCGATCGGCCGCAGGATCGGGTGGCCGAGCACGAAGCGCAGGCCCTCGCCCATCTCCTTGCGCAGGTTGCTGTCCGGGCGGGGCTCGGCGCGCCGCTCGGGCCGGCGGATCCTGGTCAGGAAGAACGCGGAGCCCAGGAAGCTGACCGAGTTGATCGCGATGGCCAGCGGCGCGCTGAGCACGTTGATGACCGCGCCGGCCAGCCCGGGCCCGCCGACCTCGGCCACCTTGCGGGTCGCTTCGAGCTTGGCGTTCCCCTCGACCAGCTGCTCGTCGGCCACCAGCGACGGCAGCACGCTCTGGTAGGCCACGTCGAAGAAGAGGGTGAGCACCGAGGTGCCGAACGTGACGGCGTAGAGCTGCGTCAGCGTGAGCGCGTCGAAGGCGTGGGCGACCGGAATGGAGCCGAGCAGAATCGCGCGGCCCACATCGCCCACGATCATCACCCGGCGGTGCCGCATTCGGTCGACCCAGGCGCCGGCCGGAAGGCCGAGCAGCAGGAATGCGAGGTACTGGAACATCGTGAGCAGTGTCACCTGGAAAGGCGTGGCGTCCAGCTCTTTGATCGCCAGATACGGCAGGGCCAGCAGCGTGACCGCCGAGCCGATCTGGCTGATGGACTGGCCGGCCCAGAGTTGCCGGAAATCGTGGTGGGAAATCAGGCTCTTTTTGGGCGCCGGGCTCGATTGGGACACCAGAGGAGCATGCTGCGCGGCCGGTCGGTCTGTCAACGCGATACCGCCCGGAACTACGCCTGCTGCAAGAGGGCCGTCCCCAGGTCACTGACCGTGTAATTCACCTCGCGCCGGTACCGGTGGCTGGTGACCAGTCCGGCGTCGCGCAGCACCGCGAGGTGCTGGGAGACCGCGCCCAGGCTGAGCCCGGTACGGGCGGCCAGCTGGGTGGTGGTGGCCGGCGAGGCGGTGCAGGCCAGCAGCTGGGCCCGGCTGCGGCCGAGCAGCCGGGCCAGACCGTCGCCGGCGCTCTCCCGGCGCTCCCAGAGCACCCCGAGCGCCCGGGAGGGGTAGACCGCGCCGGGCGGGGTGGTCCGACGGGCGGTCAGCAGGTGGCAGCGGCCCGCGAAGGCGCTGGGGGTGAGGGTGATGCCCGCGCCGCCGAGGTCGAGCCCGGCGGCCGGGAGGTCCGGCGAGACCAGGCGGTCGCCGACCCAGTGCAGGCTCGGGTGGAGGCCGCCCAGCACCTGCTGGATGCCGTCCTCGGCGAGCTGGCGGGTGCGGTGGGCGATGTCCGCCTCCAGGACGGCGCGGATCCGCGGCCAGTGCGGCTTCACCGCCGCCAGCCACCAGGCGTGCACGGCCTCGGCCAGCTCGGGCAGGGCCCGCTCCGGGTCCTCGGCCAGCAGCCGCTCGAACGGCGGGGTGGGCCGGCCCGGGCAGGCCGGGTCGAGGCCGGCCCGGACCTCCTCCGCGGGGGTGGCCAGCATGATCGCCAGCTCCTCCTCGATCTCGGCCAGCGGGCAGCGCGGCGACGGGGTCAGGAAGGCCGGCCCGTGGTCGCGCCTCGGCAGCAAGGCGGAGAGCGCCGCAGTGCGAACGACCAGCGAGCGGTCCTGCCGCAGCGCCAGCGCCCTTCTGATCCACGGCAGATGGACCACGTGCCGGCCCGGGTCGGCGACCGCCCGGAGGCTGGCGACCGTCTCCCAGAGCGGCGAGATCGCGAACCTGATGTTGACGATGTCGTGCACGCCGAACCGCAGTTCACCCATGGCCTCGTCCTCCGCCCGCCCCTGCGAGGTTTTCGCCCAGACTAAAACAATGGCCGTTCCGGCTCCAGGGTGGTGGTGTTGGCCGCCATGACGCCGCCTCGCACCAGTCTCCTCCGCCATACCGACTTCCGTCGGTTCTGGGCGGCCGACTCGGTGAGCCAGGCGGGCACCGCCGTCACGCTCATCGCCCTGCCACTCGTCGCGATCGGCACGCTGAAGGCCACGCCCTTCCAGGCGGGCCTGCTGGTGACCTTCGAATACCTGGCCTTCCTGCTCATCGGCCTGCCGGCCGGCGCCTGGGTGGACCGGGTGCGCCGGCGCCGGGTGATGGTCGTCGGCGACCTCGGCCGGGCCGCCCTGCTCGCCTCCGTCCCGATCGCCTCCTGGCTGGACTGCCTGACGCTCCTCCAGCTGTACGGGGTGGCCTTCGGGATGTCGGTCTGCACCGCGTTCTTCGACGCGGCGCACGGCAGCTACCTGCCGCACCTCGTGGAGGACGACCAGCTGGTGGAGGCCAACGTCAAGATCGAGGCCAGCCGCAGCACCATCCAGGTCGGCGGGCCGGGCGCGGGCGGGGTGCTGGTCGGCGCGCTGACCGCACCGGTCGCGATCGTGGTCGACGCGGTGAGCTTCGTCCTCTCGGCGCTCTTCGTGGGCCGGATCAAGCGGCCCGAGGAGCGGCCCGAGATCCACCCGGACGCCAGCCTGCGGGCCGAGATCGGCGAGGGGCTGCGGTTCGTCTTCGGCGACCGGCTGCTGCGCTCGATCACGCTGACCGCGGCGATCTCCAACATGTGCGGCACCATCGGCGCCTCGATGCTGCTGGTGCTGCTGGCCGGCGAGCTCCACCTGTCGCCGTTCCTGTGCGGCCTGGTGTTCACCGCGGAGGCCGTCGGCGGCCTGATCGGGAGCCTGGTCACGGTGCGGATCGTGACCAGGTTCGGCCAGGGGCCGGCGATGTGCGCGGCGATGATCACCAGCGCCGTGCTCTGGCTGCTGGCGCTGCCGATGTACCAGGCCGACTGGCGGTTCGCGATCGCCCTGGCGCTCCAGGCGCTGGGCTGGGTGGTCTTCATGACCTTCAAGATCACCGGGGTGGCGTTCCGCCAGCAGCTCTGCCCGAAGCCGCTGCTGGGCCGGATGACCGCGACGGTGCGCTTCCTGGTCTGGGGAGCGATGCCGCTGGGCGCGCTGATCGGCGGGGTGCTGGGCCAGAGCATCGGCGTCCGCCAGGCGATGTGGGTCGGCGTGATCGGCGAGCTCTTCGCCGTCCTGCCGGTCCTCCTCTCGCCGCTGCGGCGGATGCGCGAACTGCCGGTCGCACCCGCGCCGGCGGGCGGGGCGCCGCTGGCGCTGGCCCCGTGACGCCGGCCCGCCGGCATCAGGCCGCCGCCTGCGTCCGCCGGCTCCCCCGGCCGGTCAGCTGGACCTCCCGCCAGGCCTCCGCGAGGCGCCCGCAGCCCGCGACCAGCGTCCGCTCGTCGGCGACGAAGGGGATCCGGATATGGCTCTCCAGCGTGCCGTCCACGCCGAACCGGCCGCCGGAGAGGATCTCCAGCCCGCGCCGGCCCGCCGCCTGCGCCAGCGGCGAGCCCAGCCTGGCGCCGAGGTCCACCCAGAGCGAGAGCCCGCCGTGCGGCAGCGTGAACCGCCAGTCGGGGAAGTCCCGCGCCAGCAGGTCGACCAGCACCCGGCGGCGCTCCAGCAGCAGCTCCCGCCGCTCCCGCAGCAGGCCGGCGCCGGCCTCCAGCACCCGCAGCGCGATGAGCTGGGTGAGCAGCGAGTTGCCGGTGTCGACGAGGTTGCGCAGCCCGATCAGCCGGGCGATCACCGACTTGGAGGCGCGGATCCAGCCGACCCGCAGGCCGGCCCAGCAGGTCTTGCTCATGGTGCCGATGGTGATGACGTGATCGGGCGTCGACCAGGCGGCCATCGGCGGCGGAAGCTCACCGCCGTCGAGCGCGAGTTCGCGCAGCGCCTCGTCCACCACCAGGTACGTCCCGGAGCCGCGCGAGGCGTCGACGATCGCGGACCGCGCGGAGTCCGGCATCACCAGGCCGGTCGGGTTGTGGAAGTCCGGCATCAGGTAGGCCAGCCGCGGCGCCTCCTGGCGCAGCGCGGACTTCCAGACGTCGGTGTTCCAGCCGTCGGCGCCGAGGCCCACGGTCAGCAGCCGGCGGCCCAGCGCCCGGGTCAGGTCGAGCACGTTGGGGTACGTCGGGCTGTCGGTCATCACCGCCTCGCCCGGGCGCGACAGCAGGCGGATGAGCAGGCCGAGCGCGTGGTCGGCGCCGGCCGTCACCAGGATCTGGCCGGGGTCGGTCGGCGCACCCCGGCGGGTGAAGTCCTCGGCGATCGTCCGGCGCAGGTCGGCCACCCCCGCCACGTCGTAGCCGAGCAGGTGGGAGTAGCGGCCGAGGTCACCGGCGGCCAGCCGGGTCGCGGTGCCGAGGACGGCCTCCGGCGCGGGCAGCGAGGCCACCGCCAGGTCGATCGACCCGGCGCTGCGGGCCGCCAGCGAGTACGGGGCCCGCGTCCGCCGGCCGGGCTCCGGCAGCCGGACGAACGAGCCCGCCCCGCGGTCGCTCGCCAGGAAGCCCCGCTCACGCAGGATCCGGTACGCGGCGGTGACGGTGTTGCGGCTGAGCCCGCACTGGACGGCGAAGGTCCGCTCGGCCGGGAGCCGGGCGCCGGCCGGCAGCCGGCCGTCGGAGATCAGCACCTGGAAGGCCTCCGCGAGGTCCGCGTAGGCCGGGCCGGCCGCTCTCCACTCGCCGAGCATCCGCACGACCTGGGAGGCCGTCAGCGCGTAGCTCAACGCGCCGACGGACCGGCGGAGGCGAGGTCCGCTTCGGTCCCGCTGAAGGGGGAGTTCAGCCGGACGCCCACCGAGCAGGGCACCGGACCGGTCCGGGCGGCGGTGGCGTTGGTCAGCATCTCGCCCAGCTGCCGGGCGTTCTCCTCGGTGAGGATGAACTCGATGCGGTCGCACCGCTCGGAGTTCCGGCCGTGCCGGCCGACCAGGACGTGGAGGGAGACGTTGCCCTCCGCGTCGAGCGTGGCCGTGACCGTCCCGTCGACCACTCCGGGGATCACGTCGCTGAACTGGCCCGAATCAATCTGAGGTGTCGTCATCATTGGCTTCCTCTCATCGGTGTGGCGGCACGCGCCGGGGCGCGTCGGGGCGGTCGTCGGCTCAGGCCGGACCGGACTGCGGGAAGTCGGAGGAGTGCTCCGGGGCCAGCTGGGCGCCGGGGCGCAGCGCCACGGCCGCGTGGTTCACGGCGGTGGCGGCCTCGCCGAACCCGACCGAGATCAGCGGGACCCGGCCCTCGTAGGTGCAGCCGTCACCGACCGCGTAGACCTGCGGCAGGCTGGTCCGCATCGCCGGGTCGACCAGGATCTGGCGGTTCTCCAGCTTCAGGCCCCAGTCGGCGATGGGGCCCAGCTGGGAGGAGAAGCCGAGCGCGGCGACCAGCGCCTGGGCGGGCAGCTCCAGTTCGCCCTCGGCCCCCCGGACGGTGACGCCCTCCAGCCGGTCCGCGCCGTGGCAGGCGGTGACCTGGGCGTCGGTGACGACCCGGACCGGGGCGGCGTACAGCTGCTTCACGCTGTGCTCGTGGGCCCGGAAGCTGCCGCGCCGGTGGACGACGGTGACCGACCGGGCGATCGGGGCCAGTGCCAGTGCCCAGTCCACCGCGCTGTCGCCGCCGCCGACGATCACCACGTCCCGGTCGCGGTGCTCCTCCAGCCGGGGCACGTGGTAGGCGACGCCCCGGCCCTCGAAGGGCAGCGAGCACGGCAGGGTTCGGGGCACCACGCGGCCGATGCCGGCCGAGATCACCACCGCCCCGGCGAGGACCCGGCTGCCCGCGTCGGTGGTGATCTCCCACCCGGCGCCGTTCGGCGTGAGGGTGGTGGCGGTCTGCCCGAGCAGGTAGCGGGGGTCGAAGGTCGCCGCCTGCTCCAGCAGGTTGTCGACCAACTCCCGCCCCTTGACCGCGACATGGCCGGCCACGTCGTACAGCCGCTTCTCGGGGTACAGCGCGGCGACCTGGCCGCCCGGCTGCTCCAGCGCGTCGATGACCGCGCTGGTCAGGCCGCGGAAGCCGGCGTAGTAGGCGCCGTACAGGCCCGCGGGGCCGGCTCCGACGATGGCGATGTCGACAGTGGACTCGGTGGCTGGCGCCACGGCCGTCTCCTTTGGTGTTCGGAAGCAGGGATGGTCGCGGTCCGGCCGGCCAGGGCGCCGGCCCGGGATCCGGGGCCGGCGGTGCCGGCGCGCTGCGGGCGCCGGGCACGGGAGAAGGCGGGACGGACGCGCGGAGAGCCACCACGCCGGGGGCTCTCGTCGCACTCACGGCAGCAGCGCGTCGATCCTCGCAACGCCTCTGATCGAGCGTCAAGAAGCCTTGGGTCGGCCATCGTCCGGGACGTCGGCGCGCTGGGCGAGCTCCTCGGCGAAGCGGCTCCACTCGCGCGCGAAGCTGCTCGCCAGGTCGGCCACGGCGGCGGCGCAGTGCGGCGGCACGGCGGCGATCAGCTCCTGACCGGTCCGCGCGTCGAAGTCGTGGGTGCCCAGCCAGCGCAGCAGCAGCCGGCCGGATTCGGTGAACCGCAGCGACGGGTCCTTGGCGAGCCGCTCCAGGATGCCCGACCGGTCGGCCGGCTCCGGGGTCCGGGACCGCTGGGCGGTCCGGGCCGGGAGGGCGCGGCGGTCCTGCCGCGGGACCCGGCCGGCCAGCCGGAGCGGGTCCTCGCCCTGCCGCAGCAGCCGGCGCACCTCGTGCGCGGTGCTGGACGAGATGCCGACGGCCTGCGAGATCTCCCGCAGGGTCGCCTCGGGCCGCTCGGTCAGCAGCGCGACCGCGGCCCGGCGCCCCTCGACCGGATCCACCGGACGGATCCGCCCGTCCTGGCCGACCCGGGCGCTCGACTGAGGATTTTCCTCGCTCGACCGGCGCCGGATCGCCCCCACGGTCTTCGGCGACAGCCCGGTGGTGCGGGCGATCGCCCGGTCCGACCAGCCCGGGTGGGAGGCGAGGATCCGGGTGGCCGCCGCCCGGCGGTCCCCCAGGGTCAGCGGGAGGCCGTGCGCCACGTTGGCCTCCACCGAGCGGATGAAGATCTCCTCCTCCGGCCCGTCCAGGTACCGCACCCTGATCTGGCGCTCGCCGCGCATGGCGGCGGCGCGCAACCGGTGCATGCCGTCGACCACCCGCCGGGTGGCCCGGTGCACCAGGATCGGGTCGAAGGCCGTCCCGCTCTGGGCAAGCGTCTCTACATGTCCGCTGTCCTCGCCCGCGAGCCGCGGCGAGTCGGCCGGCCTCAACTCGGCGATCGGCACGCTGTTGACCTCGGACGTGACAGCCCCCGTCACTGCCACCACCCCCTTCTCCGCTACAGCCTCATAAGACAGCACCCTTCGATCGCTTGCCAAGTTTGTCAATCTCTTTGGCAGATGCTTGTCAAATAACCCCAGGTGGGCTACGTTGCCGCTGCGGAGTGATCGGGGGGAAGCCGGCCCGTACCGCCGCCAGGATTCACTGCTGAACAACCCTAGGGAAAGCACGATGAACACACTCCGCCGCACGCTCGCGCTCACCGGACTGGCGGTGGTCCTCGCATTCGGCGCCGCCCAGAGCATCCATGCCCTGACGGCCCACTCGGGCTCCGCCACCACGGCCGGAAAGGACATCACGATCGTCGTACCGGACGGCAAGGAGGGCGACATCGAGTGGCCGTGAGCCGCTCCGACCAGCCCTGATTCCACTGCGCGCGGGCCCCGGTTGACAGAATTGCCGGGGCCCCGGTGCGGGCTTGACAAATGGCGGTGGCGCTGTGGCAGTGTCGTCGCCATGCTCCAGACGTCCCTCCAAACCCTGCCACAGCCCTACTTCGGCATCCGGCTACGGACGATCCGGCAGAACCGAGGCATCTCGCAGGCCCAGCTGACAGGGCCCGGCATGTCCGCCGCCTACCTCTCCCGTCTGGAGTCGGGCAGCCGCCCGCCGACCGACCGCGCGGTGGCCTACCTCTGCGACAAGCTGGACCTGCCGCTCTCGTCGTTCCAGGCCGAACCGACCGACCGCACCGCCGAGACGCTCGCCATGGTGGTCTCCGGGAGCGACGCCGAGGACGCCACCCGGATGCTGCTGGACACCGTGCAGCAGGGCGTCCCGACCCACCCCGCGCTGCGCTGGCAGTCCCTCTGGATGCTGGCCGAGAACCAGCGCAAGAGCGGCGCCCGCCAGGACCAGCAGCGCACCCTGCAGTCGCTCACCGAGCTGAGCGACCAGATCGAACACCCGCACCTACAGGTCAGAGCCAGGGTCCAGCTCGCCCGATGTCAGAGGACCACCGGCGACGTCCCCGCCGCCCACCGGATGGCCACCGAGGCCTACGCACTCGCCACCGAGCACCAGCTCTCCCGCAGCGACCTGACCCGCACCCTGCTCGTCCTGATCTCCGTCGAGGCCGAGACCGGCCGGCTGGTCGAGGCCCTCGACCACACCGACCAGGTGCTCCGGCTCGTCGACGAACTCCCGGTCACCCTGCGCGCCGAGACGTTCTGGACGGCCGGCAGCATCCGGATCCGCCAGGGCCGGCACGCCGAGGCCGCCGCCCTGCTGGAACAGGCCATGGACCTGCTGGGCGCCGGCAACGAGGAACTCGTGCTCTGGATGCGGCTGAGACTCGCCGCCGCCTCGCTCTACCTGCGGATGGACCCGCGCCGCACCGACCAGGCCGAACGCCGGCTCCGCGAGGCCGCCCCGGCCGTCGAGCTGCTGAACCTGCCGGTCCACCAGCAGGAGTTCCTCACCCTCCGGGCCCACCTGGCCTTCCACCAGGACGACCACCCGGCCGCCCTGGAGCTCTGCGAACGGCTCGGCGACCACCCCGAGCACCTCTCCTTTCGGGACCGCGTCCGGCACCTCATGCTGCGCAGCCAGCTGCGCATCCTGAACGGTGAGCGCGACGCCGCCATCCGGGAACTCGAACAACTCGCCCAACAGGCCCAGGAAGCGGCCAACATCGACCTCGCCTCCGAGGTCTGGCGCTCCCTCGCCGTCACGCTGGCCCAGGCCGAACGCCCCGCCTGAGCCGACCGGTCCGCCTTCCGGTCACCGTCGGTCACGATCCGACCCACCGGTGGAGTACGGACCCCGCTCGAACGTCGCGACGCGATGTGCCGGCGGCCGGAGAACCCGGCTCAGCACTCGCGCACCGCGCCCCCTCGGTGGCCCCGTGCCGACCCCGCCGGCCGCCACCCGCGCAGCACCCCGCCTCCTCCGCCGTCGCCGTTGCTCGCCGCCGGTCGTCTCGTGCTGCCCCCGTACCGCCCTCGCGCCTCCTCCGCCGTCGCCGTTGCTCGCCGCCGGTCGTCTCGTGCTGCCCCCGTACCGCCCTCGCGCCTCCTCCGCCGTCGCCGTTGCTCGCCGCCGGTCGTCTCGTGCTGCCCCCGTACCGCCCTCACGCTGCCCTCGCGTACTGCCCCGTCGCACGGCTTCGCGGTGCCCTTTCGTGCGCTCCCGCGCTCCCTGTGTCTCCCCCGCCGCGGCGCCACGCTCCGGCGCACGCCGGGGCGGGAGGACGGCCGGGTGCCTTTCCCCATCGCCACGGATTCCGTCCTGAATTTGGCGATGATCACACCTAATGCCCATATCCGGAAGATCTCCGGCCACTTAGCACCGTTCCGCGAACCCACGAAGACCGGCATAGCCGACATGTCCTGACGGGGGACATGAGAATTGCCCCGGAATCCCTTCCGAATCCTTGACAGCCGGCCCCGTCCACGCCGCGACAGCCCTGCGGGCCACCGGGGCGGATGCCCCGGTGGCCCGTCCGGTTCGGCGGGTCAGAGCACCGCCGCCGCGGGCCGTTCGGCGGAGCTCGCGGCCCCGGCGGGCTTCAGGACGACGGCCGTGACCACCAGGGCCAGCGCCAGCAGCCCGGCCGCGACCGCGAAGGCCAGGCGGAACCCGCCGGTCAGCGCCTCGGCCGCGGGGTCTCCGGCACCGCTCAGGGTTCCGGTCCGGGCGGCGGCGAGGGTGGTGAGGACGGCGACGCCGAGGGCCGCGCCGACCTGCTGGGTGGTGTTGAAGAGGCCGGAGGCGGTGCCCGCGTCCGCCGCGCCGGCGCCCGACATGCCCAGCGCGGTCAGGCCGGAGAGCACCAGCCCGCCACCGCCGATCAGCAGCATGGTCGGCAGCAGGTGGACGGCGTAGTCGGCGTCCGCCGGCAGCCGGACGAGCAGCCCGAGCGCGGCGACCAGCAGGGCCAGTCCGGCCATCAGGACATTGCGCTCGCCGAAGCGGGCGTTCAGCCGGGCGGAGAGGAAGAGCGACACGGCTCCGATGGACACCGCCGCCGGGAGCATGGCCAGACCGGTCGCGGCCGCGCCGTAGCCGAGCACGTTCTGCAGGTAGAGGGCGAGCAGGATCTGGAAGCCGAACATCCCGGAGATCGCGAGGACCTGCACCACGTTCGCCCCGGCGACGGTCCGGGAGCGGAGCATCCGCAGCGGCAGCAGCGGCTGGGCGGCACGAGCCTGGCGCAGCAGGAAGCCGGCCAGCAGCAGGGCGGCGAGCGCGCCCAGGCCGAGGGTGCGGGCGGAGGCCCAACCGTGTTCGCCGGTACCGACGATGGTGTAGATGCCGAGCATCAGGGCGGCGGTGATCAGCACGGCGCCGAGGGTGTCGGCGCCGGCCCGCAGGCCCGGGCCGCGGTCGGTGTCGAGCACCCGCACCGCGAGCAGTACGGCGGCGAGGCCGAGCGGCAGGTTGATCAGGAAGATCCAGTGCCAGTTCAGGGCCTGGGTGAGGACGCCGCCGAGGACCTGGCCGATCGAGGCGCCGGCCGCGCCGACGAAGCTGAAGGCGCCGATCGCCCGGCCGCGCTCGCCCGGCTCGGGGAAGAGCGTGACGATCATGCCGAGGCTGACCGCGGACGCCATCGCCCCGCCGACGCCCTGGAGGAAGCGGGCCGCGATCAGCATGCCCTGGCCGGTGGCCACCGCGCAGAGCACCGAGGCGGCGGTGAAGAGGGCGAGCCCGGCGACGAAGACCCGCTTGCGGCCGATCAGGTCGCCGAGCCGGCCGGCCAGCAGCAGCAGTCCGGCGAAGGCGATCAGGTAGGCGTTGACCGTCCAGGTCAGGTCGGCCGACGAGAAGCCGAGGTCCGCCTGGATGGCCGGCAGCGCCACCGTGACGATGGAGCCGTCCAGGATGATCATCAGCATCCCCGCGCAGAGCACCGCCAGGGCGAGCGCACGGGAACGGGCCGAGGCGGCCCGGGTCGGGGCGGGCGCATCCGGGGCGGATGCGCTCCGGGCCGGTGCGCCCGGGGTGGGCGTGCTGGGGGCGTGCGTGGTCATGGCGGGTCTCCCGGTTCGTCGAGTACCGGGTATGACGCTAGCAGATTGTTTTGTTCGGGACTATCTTTCTCTGGAAGGTCTCTTTCGAGATGCTCAGCTCCGGGAGCGACGGGCTCGCCGGACCGTCCGGTCGCTCTCCACCGGCTCCGCCAGGTGCCCGCCCACCAGCTGGGTCAGCGCCGAGACGAAGACCGTCCGCTCGGGCTCGGGCAGCGACTCCAGCACCTCGCGGTGCACCCGGTCGGCGATCGCGGTGCCCTCTTCGACGGCGCGCTCGCCCGCCTCGGTGACCGAGATGATCCGCGCCCGGCGGTCGGTGGCGGACGGGCGGCGCTCCGCCAGGCCCGCCTTCTCCAGCTCGTCCACGGTGACGACCATGGTGGTCTTGTCCAGGTCCGACAGCTCGGCCAGCTGGATCTGGGTGCGCTCGGTCTCCAGCGCGTGGAACAGCACGCAGTAGGCGCGCGGGGTGATCCCGAGCTCGGTGAAGGCGGCCGCCATCCGGGTCGCCAGGACATGGCTGGCGTGGTCCAGCAGGCCGGAGAGGTCTCGGATCCGGCGCACCGGCGGGCTCGTCGTCATACGTCCGAGCGTAGCAAGGCCGTCTGCCGGCAGATGATCCCGTGAACAACGATCCCGCGGGGCGGCGGCCCGCGGTACCGGCGGGCGGGCGGGGCAGGGCGGCGGGCGCGGCCCGGCCTACGGAATGCCGAGCTCGAACAGCGCGTACCCGGCGTACCAGCCCGCCGCGAGCGTCGGCATCGCGCACAGGCCCAGCAGGGTGGGCACCTTCACCCGGCGCAGCGCGACCGCCAGCCCGATGAAGAGCGGGAAGGCGGGCAGCAGGTAGCGCGAGATGTTGCCGAAGATCTGGTTGCTGCTCAGCGCGGTGAAGACGGTCAGCAGCGTGTAGACCACCAGGACCAGCGGCGGCCGGATGCGCAGCAGCAGCACCAGCAGCGCGGGCAGGAGCATCAGCAGGGCCACCGCGATCAGGTCGGGCGCGGGGTTGGACTGCCAGAAGTCCCAGTGCCCGGTGATCACGTCCAGGAAGGTGCGCGAGGTGGAGGCGCCCCAGTCGAAGTAGCGGTTCCAGGCACCCCGCTGCAGCTTGAAGTAGCCGCCCCAGTCGCCCATCCGGTAGCCGACCCAGCCGACGTACCAGACCAGGCCCCACGGCGTGATCAGCATCGCGGTCAGCGGCCGCGCGACGCCGTCGGTGCGCCGGACCAGTGCCACCAGCGCGGAGATCGAGACGGCCGCGATCAGCGCGGCGGCGGTGGGCCGGTTGAGGCCGGCCGCGAAGGCGAGCAGGCCGGCGGCGAGCCAGCGGTGGGTCATCACGCAGTAGCAGGCCCAGGCGGAGATGGCGACGAACAACGAGTCCGAGTAGACCGCCCACTCGACGCCCGACCCCGGGAAGAGGCCCCAGATCACCGCCGCGATCACCCCGGCCCGGAACCCCCCGAGCCGCTCGGCGACGGCGAAGACGCCGGCCGCCGCGACGAACGAGGCCACCACCGAGACCGCGATGCCCGACCCGTAGGGGCCGAGCCCGGTGACGGCGCCGACCAGGCGCATCAGCCACGGGTAGAGCGGGAAGAACGCGGCCGAGTTCTCGTAGTAGGTGGCGAGCGGGAAGCCGTGCAGCGGGACCAGCTGCGGGTGGTAGCCGTTCTCGGCGATCCGCTGGTACCAGACGCCGTCCCAGGTACCGAGCACGTCCCAGGGCTGGGCACCCCCGCCGCGGCCCGGCTCCTTCCGGAGGAAGTCACCGGTGTGCGAGAGCAGCAGCAGGAGCACGGCCAGGCCGGTGGCCTTCACCACCGCGTACGCGCCGAGCGCGGGCGCGAACCGGTCCACGACGGCGCCGAGGCGGCCCTGCCGCCCGGCCTCGGCCGAGGGGGCGCCGGTGCCGGACGGCTCGGCGCTCGCCGGCTCCGCGCTCGATGTACTCGATGCCGTGCTCATCAGCTCTGGACTCCCGCCCCCGCTCGTGGTCGGCGCGGCCACGATCGCGCCGCCGAGCGAGCCTACGGCACGGGATCGGGCCTCTCCGGCCGACCTTCCGGTGCCGCCCCGGACCCGGCGCGGACCCGCCCCGGAGCCACCCCGGACCGGGCGCGGCGCCGGGCAGCGGGCCGCCGCCGCCCGGGTGGGGGCGGCGGCGGGGTGGGCGGGGCGGGTCAGCCGTGCAGGTAGACGATGCCGAGCTTGGTGAGCCGCCAGAGCTGGTTGGCGGCGCCGGTGTCGGTGGCGAGCTCGACCAGGGTGTTGCCCTTGGCGTCGCGGCTGCCGCCGGCGGTGGCGACCTTGGTGCGGTCCTGGGAGTCGGCCAGCTTGTAGAGGCCGTCGCCGGCCGGCTCGAAGACCCAGTGCTGGTTGCCGCCGCCGTTGCAGCCCCACTGCTGGAGCCGGGTACCGGGGGCGGTGGAGCCGGCGTCGGCGTCCAGGCACATGTTCCGGTTGCCGCTGAAGTCGAGCTCGTAGCCGCCGCCCTGCTTGGCCTCCAGGACGAAGGACTGGTTCAGCCCGCCGGTGGGGGTGTAGGTGAGGGCGCCGCGGCCGTTGGTGGAGTCACCGTAGGTGCCGCCGCCGGAGAAGTCGAGCGCCTTGCCGTCGGCGGCGGAGGTGAGCTGGTACCAGGCGCCGTCCTCCGGCCCGTCGCCGAACGGCTTCCCCGGGGTGAGCGGCTGGATGGAGGTGGTGTTCCGCTGGTCGAGGGTGCAGTAGGCCTGCTGCTGGTCCGGCCTGGCGTAGAACTGGCCGAGGCAGACGCCCTCACCGCGGTAGCCGGCCACCCGCAGGTGGTAGGACTGGCGGACCATGTTCATGCAGAGGCCGGGGATGCCGATCTGCTGGTCGCAGCCGTTGCGGATCCACTCGGCGAGGTTGATCACATCGCCGTTGGTGTACTCGTACGGCGAGCTGGTCCACTCGGCGCAGACCTCGTGGCCGAAGGCGACCCGGCGCTGGTCCAGGTACCGGACGCCGGGCACCTGTTCGGCCGCGGCGCGCAGGGTGTCGCTGAAGAGCGGCACCACCCAGTTGTGGCCCCACGCGAGGTCCTCGGGGAACGCCGGACAGCCGTCGGCGACCTTGCCGACGTAGTCGTTGCGGCGGATGTCCGGGGTGATCGGGTTGAAGTAGGACTGGTAGACCAGCTGGTAGGCGTTGTCGGCGTAGCCGGCCCGGCGCATGGTCTGCCGGATGTCGCGCAGCGCCGCGACCACCTTGGGCTGGACCGCCCTGGCCCGCTCGGCGATCTCCGCGCTGCCGATGGTGTCGCGGCAGCCCTGGTCCTTGGGGACGGGGAAGTACTGCGCGAGGCAGTGCATCATGATCCCGCTGAAGTCGAAGTCGTCGTTGGCGCCGATCGTGACGACGACCATCTTGACGTCGTACCGGCCTGCCACGTCGGCGAGTTGGACGTCCTGCTTGGGCTCGCCGAAGTCCCCGCTGCCGGAGCCGGTGATGGCGGCCAGTTCGGGGTCGCTGACCAGGTCGCCGGTCTGGGCGCCGGAGCAGGCCAGGTCGATCGGGGTGACGTCGGGGATGCCGGTGACGAAGATCTCCGACTTGGGGTGCCGGTGGCAGTAGTTGGTGGGCGAGTCGGTCTCGGGGAAGTAGCCGTCCCCGGTGTCGGTGCCGGCGCCCTCCCCGGAGATGGCGCTGTCGCCGAGGGCGACGACCGCGGCCGGGCGGCCGGTGGCGGAGGCCGCGGAGGAGGCGCCGGAGTCGGCGAGGGCGGTGGGGGCGCCGACCAGACCGAGGGCGGCGACGAGGGCGCCCGTCGCGAGCAGTGCGCCGTAGGGGGAGCGGCCCGCGACCGACCGGGATCCGCGCGCGCCTGACAGGGGTGACCTGATCACTCGTGACTCCTTGCGGGGTGGGGGACCGCCCGACCGGGGACGCCGGACGGCTCGGAGCAAAGAAAGGTGAGCAGGTCTCATATTCTAGGTACTGACAAGTAACGCAACAAGGCTCCGGACAGCACCGGCCGGGACGCCCCCGGCCGGGCCCGCGTCCGCCGGCGGCGCCGGAGAACGCGGAGAGCCGCCGCCCCGCGCCCCAGGAGGGAAGCGCGGAACGGCGGCTCGCGCCGGCCGAACCGGGCGTCGGTCAGCCCGCGTTGACGCAGTGGTTGCCGAACGCCGGGTTCAGCAGACCGATGATGTCGATGGTGTTGCCGCAGAGGTTGACCGGGACGTGGACCGGCACCTGGACCTGGTTGCCGGAGATGACGCCGGGGGAACCCGCGGCGACACCCTCGGCGCCGGAGCTGGCCATCGCGGTGCCGGCACCGGCCGCCACGATGCCTACCACGGCGGCACCGACGGCGGCCGTCTTCTTGATGCTCATAGGAGCCTCCTGACTGATCGACAGAACTGCACGGGGAGTGCGACATCTAGAACGACACCCGTCCGGCCCGGTTGCTGCACCGCCCCCTTTGTCACCCGGCTGGCCCAACGGGCCCGGGCCTCCCGGCATTCGGGTGATCACCGGACCCGACCGTTTCCCTCCGGCCACTGCCTCGTTCTCCCTCTCGGAACCCGTTCCGCACAGGCCCACGAGACGAATCGAGTACCGCACATGCGCAAGCTCGCCCACGGCGCCCTCGGCACGGCGGCCACCGCCGCCCTGCTGGCCGCCGGCGCCGGCGTCGCCGTCGCCCACCACGCCCACGGCGCGTCCGCCGAGGGCGTCGCGGCCGGCTCGCCCGGGGTGGCCTCGGGCAACCAGTTCGAGATCCCGGTGCACGTCCCGGTGAACCTGTGCGGCAACTCCGTCGACGTCGCCGGCCTGCTCAACCCGGCCTTCGGCAACCACTGCGCGAACGCCTGAGCCGGCGCGGAACGGCCGCCCGGCCCACCGGGCGACCCATCGACTCCGGGAGATCCGCCGCCGGTCCGAGCCCGTCCGGAATCGCTCCTGGTCGCGCGTCTGCGCGAGTTGTTCCCGGCCGTGCGGGAATTCCTCGCGACGCGCGGGTGCAGCGGCGGCCTCCCCTCGTCCAAGCCACGGGCGACACGCGCCACTTGGGCCGCCAGAGTGACAATCACGGCAATCCCAGAAACCAGCGGGCGATGATTTCCCTTCGCCCGGCTCCCGACTCATTCCATTTACGGTCGGGCAGAAAACGGAGGAAGAACCACATGCGTAACCTCAAGAAGGCCGCCGCCCTGTCCCTCGCCGCCGCCGGCCTGGTCGTCGGCGCGGCCGGCGGCGCGTTCGCCAGCTCCGGTGCCGAGGGCGTCGCCGCCGGCTCCCCCGGTGTGCTCTCCGGCAACCAGATCCAGATCCCGGTGCACATCCCGGTCAACGTCTGCGGCAACTCCATCGGGGTCATCAGCATCCTGAACCCGGCGTTCGGCAACAACTGCGCCAACATCGGCTGAACCGGCGGTCGCCGCACCGGCGACGGCAGTTCCACCGAGTCCGTGCCGCATCCCGCCCCCGGGCGGGATGCGGCCCGCTCAACCCGTGTGTGATCGAGGAGATCAACCCCATGCAGAACGTGAAGAAGGCCGCCGTCCTCTCCGCCGCCGCTGCCGGCCTGGTGCTGGGCGCGGCGGGCTCCGCCGCCGCCAGCTCCGGTGCCGAGGGCGTGGCCGCCGGCTCGCCCGGCGTGCTCTCCGGCAACCAGCTGCAGATCCCGGTGCACATCCCGGTGAACCTCTGCGGCAACTCCGTCAACGTGATCGGCGCCCTGAACCCGGCGTTCGGCAACAGCTGCGCCAACGTCGAGGCGCACCCGCAGCCCGCCGACGACTGCTGATCCCCGATCGGCACGCGTACCGGCCGAACTGCCCCCCGTCCAGCCGGTCGGGGGGCAGTTCGGCATACCCGGGCGCAGTACGGCCGCCCGGGGACCCGATCTCCCGAAGGTGACTGAGCATGGTTGCGAAGAGCATGGTTTCGATGAAGAGCGGGGCCGGCCTGGCCGCCGCCCTGGGCGCCGCGATGCTGCTCGGCGCCGGCGCCGGCACGGCGCACGCGGCGCCGGCCGAGGGCGGCGCCAGCCTGGCCAAGACCGACCTCGCCCAGGCGCTGGGCGGCACCACCACCGGTCTCGGCTACGGCATCGCGCCGGTCAAGGACCTGCGCGTCGACCCCTGGGCCAACTCCTCCGCCGACGTGCTGAACAACGGCGCGACCGTCCAGCCGGAGGACACCGGCCTGGCCCCGGTCAGCACCAGCACGCTGACCGGTCCGCTGAGCGCCGGCGGCGGTCCGCGCGACCTGCCGGTCGTCGGTCAGCTGCTCGGCGCCCTGCCGGGCTGAGCACCGGCGCCGCACGGCCGGGAGCCCGGCGCGCCCTCCGCGGGGAGGGGGCGCCGGGCTCCCGTGCGCGCCGGGTCGGCCCGGACCGGCTCAGAGCTGGGCGAGCCCGGTCAGACCGCTCTGCTCCACGACACCGGTGGTGGTCGCCGTGGCGGTCGTGGCGAGGTTCCCCACCGAGTCGGTGACGGAGATCCGCTCGTCCTCGTTGCCGAGCGTCGCCTTGGCGCCCGGGACGGCCTGCACCGCGCCGGTGACCAGCCGCGGGTCGATCTCGCCGACCTTGAGCGTGCCGTCGGCCAGCTGCCCGGTGCCGTCCTGGGCCAGCGCGAGCGGCTTGCCCAGGCCGATCCCGGGGGTGTCGGCGTGCAGCGGGGCGGCCGGGGCCTCCAGCAGCAGCTCGCCGAGGTCGGCGCCCTGGTCGACCAGCGGCAGCGGGAGCTCCGCCTTGGCCGAGGGGCCCACCTTGCCGGTGCCGAGCTGGGGCACGATCCGCTCCGGGAGCAGCTCGTTGCCGGTGGTGCGGCCGGGCACGGCCGGCATCACCAGGGAGGTGGGGATGCCACCGGAGATGCGGCTGTCCAGAGGTGCGAGCGGGACGTCGAGGGGGACCTGCTGGGTGGCCAGCCGGTCCTCCAGGGCCCCGACCTGGTCGGGACTGACCGCGGCGGCGGAGGCCGCGCCCTGGGAGGCGAGCACGCCCGCACCGACCGCCAGCAGCATCGCGCCGGCCCGCTTGGAGAACTTCATGCTTTTCACCGTTCTGCCTGTCCGTACTGGGGATCTGGGGGTCGGCCGCGCGCAGGGCGCAGCCGAAAGCAATCTGTCTCAACGAGACACCCGGAGCCCTGATTGCGGCCGTTAACCGGTTCGGCCTAATAATCCGACCGGAATCCCCCGGAAGTCGCGCCTCCCGGACTCTTTTCAAGAATCCCCGTAACCTTCCGTGGCGTCATTCTTTGATCTGAATGTCAGTGACCGCAGACCGGGCCTGAGCGTTCTACGCGTTGTACGCACGGAAACCAAAAGCATTCCAGAGAGGGATCTCCCCATGATCCAGAAGTCCTTCGCCGCCGCCGGCCTGGCCGTCGCCGCGCTGGCCGCCGCTGCGGCGCCGGCCTCGGCCATCGCGGACTCGGACGGCTCCGCCGCGTCCCTCCAGGGCAACGGCGGGACCAACTTCACCGGCACCGTCGGTGACAACAGCCCGAACTTCCACTTCCTGGACAACGCGAACGTCTGCCTCCCCGAGATCCACAACATCGCGGTCGGCGTGCTCGGTGTGGCCGTCCCGGTCGAGGTCCCGATCGCCAACAGCGGTGGCAAGCAGTACTGCACCCAGGGCCAGGGCACCCAGAGCAAGGGCGACTCCGGCGTCTCCCACCTCATCGGCTGACCTGCCGACCCCGCACCACCTCCTGAACCACCCTTCGAATCGCTCCCCGATTCATCCCCCGAGAGGAAACCCGAAATGATCAAGAAGACCCTCGCCGCCGCCGGCCTGGCCGCCGCCGCCATCGCGATGTCCGCCGGTTCGGCCTCCGCCATCGCCGACTCGGACGGCTCGGCCGTCTCCGCCCAGGGCAACGGCGGCACCAACCAGACCGGCACCCACGGCAACAGCTCGCCGAACTTCCACACCCTGGACAACGCGAACATCTGCCTGCCGGAGGTCCACAACATCGCGGTCGCCGTCATCGGCGTCGCGGTTCCGGTCGAGGTCCCGGTCCTGAACAGCACCCCGAAGCAGATCTGCAACGTCGGCCAGAACACCCAGTCCTCGGGCGACGCGGGCGTCTCGCACCTGATCGGCTGATTGCCGCCACAAGACAGCGACGGAGGGCCCGGGGACGTGTCCCCGGGCCCTCCGGGCTTCGGTGGATCGACTGTCCGGTCGGCCCGTACCCACGGGCGCGGGCCGTCCGGGTGACAGGCCGTCGGGGCGGCGCGTGGAGCGCCGCGGCCGACGGCAGCGTGTGTTCACGTGTCAGTGGCAGGGCGCTCCGACCGAGCGCTCCGGAAGAGAGGGCAGATCCAATGAAGAACAAGCTGGGCAAGGCCGCGCTGACCGCCTTCGGCGCGCTGGCGCTCGCGGGTGTCGCCACCCCGGCGTTCGCGCACGTCGGCCTGGCCGGTGGCGGCGAGTTCGTCGCCTCCGCGCACCCGGTGTTCGCCGCCGGTGAGTGGTACGGCCTCGCCCACACCTCGCACATCCACACCGGCGCGCATGCGTTCGGCGCCGCCACCTCCACCGACGCGCTCGGTGGCCTGGAGGGCTTCGCCCACGTCGGCTGACGCCCGGGTGGTACGACGGAGGCCGGACCCCGCCCGGGGTCCGGCCTCCGTCGTGCTCACGGCTCCGACTACTTGATCATCGCGGCGGTTTCGAGTGCCCAGTAGGTGAGGATCTGCTCGGCCCCGGCCCGGCGGATCGAGGTCAGCGTCTCCAGGATCATCCGCTCCCGGTCGATCCAGCCGTTGGCCGCGGCGGCCTCGACCATCGCGTACTCGCCGGAGACCTGGTAGGCGACGACCGGCACCGGCGAGGCGTCGGCCACCTGGCGCAGGATGTCCAGGTAGGCCATCGCGGGCTTGACCATCACCAGGTCGGCGCCCTCGGCGACGTCCAGCTCCAGCTCGCGCAGCGACTCCCGGGCGTTCGCCGGGTCCTGCTGGTAGCTCTTGCGGTCACCCTTCAGCGAGGAGCCGACCGCCTCGCGGAACGGGCCGTAGAACGCCGAGGCGTACTTGGCGGTGTAGGCGAGGATGCCGGTGTCCTGGTGCCCGGCCTCGTCCAGGGCCTTGCGGATCACCCCGATCTGACCGTCCATCATCCCGGACGGGCCGACCAGGTGGACGCCCGCGTCCGCCTGCACGCGGGCCATCTCGGCGTAGCGCTCCAGGGTCGCGTCGTTGTCCACGCTGCCGTCGGCGGCCAGCACGCCGCAGTGGCCGTGGTCGGTGTACTCGTCCAGGCAGAGGTCGGACATGACCACCAGGGAGTCGCCGACCTCGGCGACCACGTCCCGGATCGCCTGCTGCAGGATGCCGTCCGGGTTGGTGCCCTCGCTGCCGACCGCGTCCTGCACCGCGGGCACGCCGAACAGCATGAGGCCGCCCAGGCCCGCCTCGGCCGCCTCGACCGCGGCCTTGCGCAGCGTGTCGCGGGTGTGCTGGACCACGCCGGGCATCGACGACACCGGGACCGGCTCGCGCACGCCCTCGCGGACGAACAGCGGCAGGATCAGCTCCGCCGGGTGCAGCCGGGTCTCGGCGACCAGCCGGCGCATCGCCGGGGTCGAGCGCAGCCGGCGCGGGCGAACGTACGGGAATTCAGCGGACACGGCTTCTCTCTCCGAACGGTTGGGCGGCGCCGGGGGCGACGGTCGGCCGCCCCCGGCCCCGGTTGGTGGGGCGCCGGCCTCAGCGCGCCTTGCGGCGCGAACCGGGACGGCGCTCGCTGGGCCGGTAGACCGGCTCGCCCGCCGCGGTCGCGGTGTCGCGACGCCTGGCCCCGAAGTCTGCCAGGGCCTGGGCCAGCGCGGCCGCCGACGGCGCCGGGGCCATCACGTCGACCCGCAGGCCGTGCTCCTCCGCGGTCTTGGCGGTGGCCGGGCCGATGCAGGCGATGACCGTGACGTTGTGCGGCTTGCCGGCGATGCCGACCAGGTTCCGCACGGTCGAGGACGAGGTGAACAGCACCGCGTCGAAGCCGCCGCCCTTGATCGCCTCGCGGGTCTCGGCCGGCGGCGGCGAGGCGCGCACCGTCCGGTAGGCCGTCACGTCGTCGACCTCCCAGCCCAGCTCGACCAGGCCGGCGACCAGGGTCTCGGTCGCGATGTCGGCGCGCGGCAGCAGTACCCGGTCGATCGGGTCGAACACCGGGTCGTACGGCGGCCAGTCCTCCAGCAGCCCGGCGGCGGACTGCTCGCCGGACGGCACGAGGTCCGGCTTCACGCCGAAGTCCACCAGGGCCTGCGCGGTGGTCTCGCCGACCGCCGCCACCTTGATCCCGGCGAACGCCCGGGCGTCCAGGCCGTACTCCTCGAACTTCTCGCGGACGGCACGCACCGCGTTCACCGAGGTGAAGGCGATCCACTCGTAGCGGCCGGTGACCAGGCCCTTGATCGCCCGCTCCATCTGCTGCGGGGTGCGCGGCGGCTCGACCGCGATGGTCGGCACCTCCTGCGGCACGGCGCCGTACGAGCGCAGCTGCTCGGAGAGGCCGGTGGCCTGCTCCTTGGTGCGCGGCACCAGGACGTTCCAGCCGAACAGCGGCTTGGTCTCGAACCAGGAGTGCGAGGCGCGGTGCGCGACCTGCTCGCCCACCACGGCTATCACCGAGGTCGCCGGGTCCACCGGGGCGGAGACCGGCGAGGGCAGCACCCGGGCCACCTTGAGGTCCGCCGCGATGGTGGCCAGGGTGGCGGTGAAGGTGCGCTGGCGGGTGGTGGTGCCGGAGAGCGTCGCGCTGAGCGCCGACTCCGGCTTGCGGCCGTTGGAGACCAGCGCGTTGGCGGTGGCCGGCAGCTGGCCCAGGGTGGTGCGCACCACCAGGGTCGTCTCCGGCGCGCCCAGGTCCACCGGGCTGCCGGCGAGCAGCGCGGCGCCGTCCACGAAGCGGACGTCGGTACCGCCCACACCGCGCAGCGGGACACCCGCGTAGGCCGGCACGCCGACCGACTGGGCGACGCCCGGGATCACCTCGAAGTGGATGCCGTGGCCCGCGCAGCCGAGCATCTCCTCGGCGGCGCAGCCGTCCAGGCCGGGGTCGCCGTCGACGGTGCGCACGACGTGCTTGCCCGAGCGGACCGCCTCGGCGACCAGCTCGGCCAGGTCGAACTCCGGGCCCTCGGCGCCGGGGGTGTGCACCTGCACACCGGCCGGACAGTGGCTGCGCACGGCGGCGGCGGTGAGCGGGTCGGCGACCAGGACGTCGGCCGAGGACAGCACCTCGACCGCGCGCAGGGTCAGCAGGCCCGGGTCCCCGGGGCCCGCGCCCAGGAAGGTGCACCGGCCCGCGGCGGGCGTCCCGCCCGGGAAGGGGCTGTCGGCCGGGAACGGCGTCTCGGTGGCGGCGGTGGGGCTCATCGGGCTCGCTCCCCCATCAGGGCGGCCGCGCCCGCGTCGAGCAGCCGGGCGGCCAGCGCGCGGCCGAGGGCCGCCGCCTGCCGCTCGGCGGTCTCGTCGAGGACGATCGGACCGTTGGCGGACATCTTCAGCAGGGTGGCGCCGTCGACGGTGCCGACCACGCCCTCCAGCCGCAGTTCGTACTCGTGGCCCCAGGTGGCCAGCGCGGCGACCGGTGCGGAGCAGCCGGCCTCCAGGGTGGCCAGCAGGGCCCGCTCGGCGGCGACCGCGGCCCGGGTGGGGGCGTGGTCGAGGGCCGACAGCGCGGCGGCCAGCTCACCGTCGGCGCGGGCGCACTCGATGGCGAGCGCGCCCTGGCCGGGTGCCGGGAGCATCAGCTCCGGGTCGAGGTGCTCGGTGACCTCGGCGGCGCGGCCGAGCCGGTTCAGGCCGGCGGTGGCCAGCACCACCGCGTCCAGCTCGCCGGAGGCTACGAAGCCGATCCGGGTGTCCACGTTGCCGCGGATCGCCACCGTCTCGATCTGGGCGCCCCGGCCGCGGGCCCAGGCGTTGAGCTGGGCCATCCGGCGCGGGGAGCCGGTGCCTATCCGGGCGGTGCGCCCGGCGCCGGCCAGCTTCTCCACCAGCTCGTCCAGGGCCAGGCCCTCGCGCGCCACCAGGGCGTCGCGAGCGTCCTCGCGCGCGGGGACGGCGGCCAGCGCCAGCCCCTCGGGCTCGGCGGTGGGCAGGTCCTTCAGCGAGTGCACGGCGAAGTCGATCCGGCCCTCCAGCAGCGCGTCCCGCAGGGCGGAGACGAAGACGCCGGTGCCGCCGATCTGCGCCAGCGCCTCCTTGGAGGTGTCGCCGTAGGTGGTGATCTCCACCAGCTCGACGGGGCGCCCGGTGACCCTGGTCACCTCGCGGGCGACCATGCCCGACTGGGCCATGGCGAGCGCGCTGCGCCGGGTGCCGAGCCGCAGCGCTGCTGCGGTGGCGGCCGGGGCCTGGTCGGTGAGCGGTTGACCATTCATGAGGTGATCGTCCCGGTGGTACTCGTGGGATGGCTGACGGTTCATCTGGCGCCCCCGCCCGAAGGCTGGGTGCCGATCGGGGTGCCCGAGACCGCGTGCACGGCCGCCGGGTCGAGGTCGAACAGCTCGCGCAGCGCGTCCGCGTAGGACGCGCCGCCCGGCTCGGCGGCGAGCTGCTTCACCCGCACGGTGGGGGCGTGCAGCAGCTTGTCGACGACACGGCGGACGGTCTGGGTGATCTCGGCGCGGGACCGCTCGTCCAGGGCGGGCAGCCGCGAGTCGAGACGGCCCAGCTCGGCGGCGACCACGTCGGAGGCCATCGCCCGCAGCGCCACCACGGTCGGGGCGATCCGGGCGGCCCGCTGGGCGGCGCCGAAGGCGGCGACCTCGTCGGCGACGATGCCGGAGACGGCGTCGACGTCGCCCGCGCCGGGGGTGGCGGCGTGGGCCTGCGAGAGGCTCTCCAGGTCGACCAGGAGCGCGCCGGGCAGCTCGTGCACGGCGTGGTCGACGTCCCGCGGCATGGCGAGGTCGAGCAGGGCGAGCGGGGTCCCGCCGGCGCGTGCGGCGACCGCCGCGGCGACGTCCTCGGCCCCGATCACCACGCCGGCCGCGCCGGTGCAGGAGATCACCAGGTCGACGTCGGCCAGCGCCTCGGGCACCTTGGCCAGCTCGACCGTCCGCGCCACGTCGGCGCCGAGGATCTCGACCAGGCGCTCGGCGCGCTCGGGGGTCCGGTTGGCGACCAGCAGATCGGTGACGCCGACGCGGACCAGCGTGGCGGCGGCCAGCGAGCTCATCGAGCCCGCCCCGACCACCAGGGCGCGCTTGCCCGCGATCTCGCCCGCGCCGGCCGCGACCTGCTCCAGGCCGAAGGTGACCAGCGACTGGCCGGCCTTGTCGATGCCGGTCTCGCTGTGCGCCCGCTTGCCGACCCGCAGGGCCTGCTGGAACAGCTCGTTCAGGCCGCGCCCGGCGGTGTGCTGCTCCTGGGCCTTGGCCAGCGCGTCGCGCAGCTGGCCGAGGATCTGCCCCTCGCCGACCACCATCGAGTCCAGGCCGCAGGCCACCGAGAAGAGGTGGTGGACGGCGCGGTCCTCGTAGTGGACGTAGAGGTGGGAGGTCAGCTCCTCCAGGTCCACTCCGCTGTGGTGGGCCAGCAGCAGCGAGAGCTCGGCGACGCCGGCGTGGAACTTGTCCACGTCCGCGTACAGCTCGATCCGGTTGCAGGTGTTCAGCAGCGCCGCCTCGGCGACGGTCGCGGTGGCCGCCGCGTCGTGCAGCAGCCGGGTCGGGACGTCACCGGTCAGGGCGGCGCGCTCCAGCACGCCGACCGGGGCGGTGCGGTGGCTCAGGCCTACGACGAGGAGGCTCATGCCCGCCCCCCGGTGCCACGGATCCCGCACCGCACGCGCCCGGCCCGCTGCGACCGACGACCGCTCCGCACCACGCGCACCTTCCCGATGGTTCGCTCGCTCACGCCGGCATCACCGCGGAGAGCTCGCCCTCGCCGCCGGCCTTGCCGGGCTTGGCCTTCGCCGGCGCCTCGTCGTCCTTGGCCGGCTCGGCGGCCGGACGGGCCTTGCCGGAGCCGGCCGCGGCGCGGCGCAGCTTGGCCGCGGCCGCGCGGACCGGGCCGGGGGCGCGGTCCAGCACCGACTCGGTGCGGTCCGGCTCCTCGCCCGCCTTGCGCTGCTCGTGGAAGGCCAGGATCTGCAGCTCGATGGAGAGGTCCACCTTGCGCACGTCCACGCCGTCCGGAACGGTGAGCACCGTCGGGGCGAAGTTCAGGATGCTGGTGACACCGGCCTCGACCAGGCGGTCGCAGACCTGCTGGGCGGCACCGGGCGGGGTGGTGATGACACCGATCGAGACGTGCTGGTTCTCCACGATGGACTCCAGTTCGTCCATGTGGCGCACCGGCAGCCCGGCGGCGCTGCTGCCGACCACGGCCGGGTCGGCGTCCAGCAGGGCCGCCACCCGGAACCCGCGGGACGCGAAGCCGCCGTAGTTGGCGAGCGCGTGGCCGAGGTTCCCGATGCCGACGATGACGACGGGCCAGTCCTGGGTCAGGCCCAGCTCGCGGGAGATCTGGTAGACGAGGTACTCGACGTCGTAGCCGACGCCGCGGGTCCCGTACGAGCCCAGGTAGGAGAAGTCCTTGCGCAGCTTCGCGGAGTTCACGCCGGCGGCGGCCGCCAGCTCCTCCGAGGAGACGGTCGGCACGGAACGCTCGGAGAGCGCGGTGAGTGCCCGCAGGTAGAGGGGAAGGCGGGCGACGGTCGCCTCCGGGATGCCCCGGGCACGCGAGGGTCGGCGCGCGGCGCCCTGGTCGGGCGTCTGCGAACTGCTCTGTGGTGATCGGCCGATTGCCACGGTGCTCCTGTGGGTGAAGCTGGGCTTTGGCAGCCAGGCTATGCGTTTGTGAACGTGTGCACAAAGATGGTGTCCGATTTGTCCCCGCACAGTGATGCGCATCACGCCGACGAGTCCATAGCACCGGTCCCCGTCGGCACCGCCGCCGGGGGCTGCGCACCGGGCGGCCGGGGGCCGTACGGCGGCTCCCGGCGGAGCTGCGGGACGACCGCCCCGGCGGCGCCCGAGCGGGCCCGGCCCAGCCTCGGCCACGGCACCCGGGCCGCCTCGCGCAGGGGCGCCGCCCAGTCGTCGGGCGGGCAGGAGGGCGCGTCCAGGCAGTGCCGGAGCAGCCCCGCGGTGGCCCGGGCGTCGCCCAGCGCGGTGTGCGCGGGGAACCGGCCCAGCCCGGCCGCCTCCGTGCAGGCCGCCAGGCCGAAGCCGCCCGCCTCCGACAGGTGGGCGCGGGCCAGCCGCATCGTGCAGAGCAGCGGGACGGGCGGCAGGGCGACCCCGATCCGGGCGAACTCGCGATCGAGGAAGGCGTGGTCGCAGGTCACGTGGTGGCCGACCAGCACCCGGCCGGCCAGCAGCTCCAGCAGCCGCGGCGCGACCTCGCGGAACCGGGGGGCGCCCTCCACGTCGGCCTGGGCTATCCGGTGCACATGGGTGGGGCCGACCGGACCGGCCGGATCCAGCAGGGTGCAGAACTCGCCCTCGGGGCGGAGCCGCTCGTCCAGCAGGACGACGGCGACCTCGACCACCCGGTGCCGCCACGGGCTGCGGCCGGTCGTCTCCACGTCCACCACCGCGAAGCCCCCGCCGGCTGCGGGCACGGGCGTCCCTGGGGTCGGACCGGGAAGCATGGCGGCACTCCTCGTGTGCTCAGCCCCCCATGGGCGCGGACGAGTTCGATCGTAAGCCGACGAACATCGCCGTTCCCAGGCCCGGTACGGGATTCTTCACAACGATTCGGCGAACCGCCCCCGCCGGTCGGCGGGGGGCGGTTCGCCGCCGTCAGGCGCCGAGGGCGGCGCGCAGGCGGCGCTCGTCGACCCGCCAGAAGTCGTGCTGACGCCCGTCGATCAGGGTGACCGGGATCTGCTCCCAGTACGCGCGGTACAGCTCCTCGTCCTGGGTGATGTCCTTCTCCTCGAAGGTCGCGCCCAGCTCGCCGGTCACCCGCACGATCACCTCCCGGGCGTCGTCGCAGAGGTGGCAGCCCGGCTTGCCGACCAGGGTCACGGTGCGGTCGGCCGGCTCGGGGCTCTGGTTCTTGTCACGTCGCAGCAGTGGGCTCACCCCGCCATTGTGCGCCCGCCTCACACCGGCCCCGACGCCCGGCCGGCCCGGGCACCGCCCGCCCGGGACCCGGCGCCGGACCGATCGCTGTTCACCCGGTGGGCACGTCGCCGTCACGGCTCCTCCCGGCCCGGCTCGATATGCTCGACGGCATGGCCGTGCTCCGAAGGCTCACCCCGTCAAGGCGTTCCACCACCGAGCGGAACGCCCTGGCCGGCGAGGCCGCCGCCGAGGCCGCGGAGGCCGCCCTGCGGGCCGCCACGGACGCCCCGCACGACCCGGACGCCCCCGCCACGCCGACCGCCGCGCACGCGGCGACCGCCCCGGACCGCTCCGACGAGCGGCCCGCGAAGGCCCCCAAGGCACCCGCCGGCAACCACACCCCCGAGCGGGACGACCCGCGCGCCGCCGCCTTCTTCGACTGCGACAACACCATCCTGCGCGGCGCCGCGATCTTCTACCTCGGCGTCGGCCTCTACCGCCGCGGCTTCCTCACCCGCCGCGACATCGCCCGGTTCGCCTGGCAACAGGCCTGGTTCCGGCTGCACGGCACCGAGGACCCGGACCACATGGCCGACGCCCAGCACACCGCGCTCGGCCTCGTCGCCGGCAAGCGCACCGCCGAACTCGAAGCCATCTGCGAGGAGGTCTTCGAGGAGGTCATCGCCGAGAAGATCTGGCCCGGCACCCGGGCCCTGGTCCAGATGCACCTGGACGCCGGCCAGCGGGTCTGGCTGGTCACCGCCGCACCGCTGGAGGTGGCCCGGGTGATCGCCCGCCGGCTGGGCATGACCGGCGCGCTCGGCACCGTCGCCGAGGCCCGGGGCGGCCTGTACACCGGCCGGCTGGTCGGCGACCTGCTGCACGGGCCCGCCAAGGCGGCCGCCGTCGGCGCGCTGGCCCGGCGCGAGCGGCTCGACCTGGAGCGCTGCGCCGCGTACAGCGACTCGGCCAACGACATCCCGATGCTCTCGCTGGTCGGCCACCCGTACGTGGTGAACCCGGACGGCGCGCTGCGCCGCCACGCCCGGGCCCAGGGCTGGCGGGTGCGGGACTTCCGGACCGGGCGCAAGGCGGCCCGGGTCGGGCTCCCGGCCGCCGCCGCGCTCGGGGTGGCCGCCGGGGCGACGGCCGCCGGCATCGCCCTGCAGCGCCGCCACCGCGCCTGAGCCGCGGACCGGACCGGGGTGGGGGGCCACGCCCGGCGGCCACCGCCGAACCACCCCCCTGCGAGGGTGACCGGCCGTCAATCCGTACACCGAACATGGCCCCCGTACGGGCTAACTCCCCTCCGCCGGCCGGGAGCCCGAAGAGCCTGAACGAAGCTGTCACTGGGTGACCGGTTCTGATCGTTCGTCAGACGGGGAAAGTCGGGGGTTACCAAGGCCAACCAAGGGGAAACCGGCCGTCCGACCGCCTAATTGGTCACCCGGTGCACATGTTCGATCACGTTGAGCCGGATGAACGATGACACGTTCGGTCAGTGTCAGCCGAATATGCACGCCATGTGGATCCCAAACGACCACTTCGACCACACGGTGTAGCTGTCATTGCACAAAGCGTTATTCTCTCCTGGATGCACGTCACCCACGCGCCCCGCTCGAACGGGCGGCGCGGGCGTGCTCTCCGCGCAGGCGGAGGTGATCCGTCCACAGTTCTGCCTCTGGGAGTCCCGTGTACCCACCCGTCCGGAACGACGCGCCTGCACCCTCCCGCCCGTCGCCCGCCACCCTGCGCTCCCGCACCAGCCTGCGCGGCCGCCCGGCCTCGGCCCGGCAGATCTCCACCGGCCTGGAACTGTTGCGCACCCTGCTCCGCACCCAGCTCGCCACCTCATCCCAACTGGTGCCCGCCGGAGTCCCGTTCGGCCAGCAGCCGCAGCCGGCCGGTCTCGCCCTGCGCACCACGGCCGCCGGCTCCACCGGAACCGGCTCGCGCGGACGGACCGGAGCCACCGGCAGCAGCGGCCGCAGCCGGGCACGGACGGCCCCGGCCCCCGGCTACGAGACCGAGCACAACCCGATCATGGAGCTGGTCGAGCGGGCCCAGGCCGGCGAGAGCGACGCCTTCGGCAGCCTCTACGACCACTACGCGGACACCGTCTACCGCTACATCTACTACCGGGTCGGGAGCCGGGCCACCGCCGAGGACCTCACCAGCGAGACCTTCCTCCGCGCCCTGCGCCGGATCGGCACCTTCACCTGGCAGGGCCGCGACTTCGGCGCCTGGCTGGTGACCATCGCCCGCAACCTGGTGGCCGACCACTTCAAGTCCAGCCGGTTCCGGCTGGAGGTCACCACCGGGGAGATGCTCGACTCCAACGAGTGCGAACGCAGCCCGGAGGACTCGGTGCTGGAGTCGCTCTCCAACGCGGCGCTGCTGGACGCGGTGCGGCGGCTCAACCCGCAGCAGCAGGAGTGCGTCACGCTCCGCTTCCTGCAGGGGCTCTCGGTGGCCGAGACGGCCCGGATCATGGGCAAGAACGAGGGCGCCATCAAGACGCTCCAGTACCGCGCGGTACGGACGCTGGCCCGGCTGCTGCCGCCCGACGCGCGGTGAGCGGCGCGAAGACCGGGGGCGGTGCCGCGGACGGCACCGGCGAGATATCCGGCGGGCCGTCACCGACGGCGGCGGTCCGACACGTCCGGGTGAACGGTCGATCCGATGATCAGCCGTGCGTAACCGACCGCCCGCACCGCTCGTTGGCCAGCGTGCAAGCCTCCACCAGGCGTACGGTCAAGTCGAATTGCGACCTCTCACCCGATGGAGTGGCTTTGGCCCGCCGAGGCAACCGTCCGGCAGGCCGGGGTGTCGACAACGACGAAGGGAGGTGTGGCCCGTGACGGCAAACGTGCTGGAGCACCGGCGGGCGAAGGCCTTCGCCGAGGCGCTGGAGGCCCACCAGGCAGAGGAATGCGGCGCCGCCGGTTCCGCGGCGGCCAACGCCGCTTCCACCGGCGCCGGTTCGGCCGCGATGGCGGAGCTGGTCGGCATGGTCGGCGCACTCGGCGCGCTGCCCGGACCGGCACTGGACCAGGAGGTCCGAACGGTCCAACGCGCTCAGCTGATGGCCGCGTTCGAGCAGGTCTTCGCCGGTGGGCCGGGTGCCGCGGTGCCCCGCCAGCGCGGCCACCGGGCGGTCCGGACCGCCCCGCGCGGCCGCTGGAGCCGCCGGTTCGCGATCGGCGGCCTGGTCGCCGGGCTCGCCGTCGGCAGCCTCGCCGGCGCGGCCGCCGCGAGCGCCAACGCCCTCCCCGGGGACACGCTGTACGGCATGAAGCGCGGTCTGGAAGGGCTCCGGCTCGACCTCGCGGACACCGACAGCGAGCGCGGCGAGCTGCTGCTGGACAACGCGGCCACCCGGCTCGGCGAGGCGAAGAGCCTGGTCGGCCGGACGGACCCGGGCGGCTCGCTCAGCCCGGGCACCGTCGACCAGGTCCGCAGGGCGCTCGACGACATGCACGCCGACGCCCTCAAGGGCCGCGACCTGCTGCGCTCGGTCTACCGCAGCAACGGCTCGCTGGACCCGATGCGGGCCCTGGCCGGTTTCGCCCAGGACGAGGACGGCCACTGGACGGAGCTGCAGAGCAAGCTGCCCGTCCAGCTGACCTCGCAGGCCCACCTGGTGGACCAGCTGTTCGACGACATAAGCGAGGACGTCGCGCCCCTGCGACTTGCCCAGCCCCCCGCCAAGAGCGGTGGACCGGCCGGCAGCGGGGCGGGCGGCGGCGCGGGCCATCCGGCCGACGGCGGCTCGCAGGGCGACGCCCCGGCCGTCGGCGGCAACGCCGCACCGGGCGCCGGGACGGCCCAGGGCGGCGCGGGCAGCGCGAACGGTGGCAAGCCCGGCAGCACCGAGCGGGCACCGTCCACCGGGGCGAGCACGCCCGGTGGCGGCGCCGGTGCGCCCAGCAGCGCACCGAGCAACGCGGCGGGCGCGGTCGGCGGGCTGGTCGACAACCTCACCAGCGGGCTGACCGGTCAGAAGCCCTCGCCGAGCGCGGACCCGGCACCGGACCAGGCGGCCCCGCAGCCGTCCGGCTCGCCCAGTGCCGCGCCCGGCACGGCACCGCAGGGTGTCGACGTGCCGCCGCTGATCCCCGGGCTGCTGCCCGGTCTGCGGATCCTCGGCGGCTGAACGGGCTGCATCGGCTGCATCGGCTGAATCAGCTCGACCGGCTGGCCGGGCCGATCCGGCCGAACTGCCGGACGGTCGACGGGCCGGTGGTGCGGTACGGCGTGAGCCGCCCCGCACCACCGGCCCCGCGACGCGGGAGGGGCCCGGCGGTATCCGCCGGGCCCCTCCCGCGTCCGTGCCTCACGGGCACCGGCGGACGGCCTCAGAAGAACACCGAACGCCGCTGCACCAGCAGCTTGTAGAGGGTGTGCTGGATGGTCTCGCGCACCTCGTCGGCGAGGTCGAAGGTCAGCATCGGATCGTCCGCCGCCTCCACCGGGTGGCCCTCGGTGGCGATCGGCTCGCCGAACTGGATCGTCCACTTGGTCGGCAGCGGCACCGCGCCGAGCGGCCCGAGCCACGGGAAGGTCGGCGTCACCGGCACGTACGGCAGCCCCAGCAGCCGGGCCAGCGTCCGGAAGTTGCCGATCATCGGATAGGTCTCCTCCGCCCCGACGATCGCGCAGGGGACGATCGGCACCCGGGCCCGCAGCGCCGAGGAGACGAAGCCGCCGCGCCCGAAGCGCTGCAGCTTGTACCGCTCGGAGAACGGCTTGCCGATGCCCTTGAAGCCCTCCGGCCAGACCCCGACCAGCTCGCCGCGCTCCAGCAGCGCCTGGGCGTCCTCGTTGCAGGCCAGCGTGTGACCGGCCTTGCGGGCCAGCTCGTTGATGCCGGGCAGCACGAACACCAGGTCGGCGGCGAGCATCCGCAGGTACCGCCGGCTCGGGTGGTGGTCGTGGATGGCGACCTGGGTCATCAGGGCGTCCAACGGGATCGTCCCGGAGTGGTTGGCGACGATCAGCGCGCCGCCCTCGGCCGGGATGTTCTCGATCCCGCGCACCTCGACCCGGAAGTACTTCTCGGCGAGCGGGCGCAGCAGCGAGAGCAGCACCTCCTCGGTGAGCTCGCGGTCGAAGCCGAACTCGTCCACCTCGTAGTCACCGGTGACCCGGCGGCGCAGGAAGGCGAGGCGCTCGGCGGCCCGGCCCTCCCAGCCCTTGCCGAACAGCCGGCTGGCGGCCGGGCCGAGCCGGCCGGCCAGCGCCCCGCCGACGGCGTCGGCGAGCTGGTCGGCCAGGCCGGCGGGGCGGTCGGGCTCGCTCCAGCTCGGCGCGGACTCGATCGGGATGACCTTGGCCTGGCCCGGCGCGTTCTCGGCAGCGGCACTCATCGCGGGTTCAGCTCCTGGGTCGGCTGGCATGGGAACGGGCGGCCCGCGCGTACTCCGGCCCGAGCAGCGCGGCCAGCCCGTCGGTGACGGCGGCGAGCCGCGCGGGCGGCAGCAGGCCGGCGGACTGGGCGGCGGCGAAGTCGGCGAAGGCCTCGGCGGTGGTGAACCGCGGCCGGTAGCCGAAGGTCTCGCGCAGCCGGGCGGTGTCCACCACCCGGCCGTGGGTGAGCAGCCGCAGCTGCTCCGGCGAGAAGTCGACCATCCTGGTCTGCCGGGCCAGCGCCGCCATCCAGCTGATCGCGGGCAGCAGCAGCGGCAGGGTCGGCCGGCCGAGCCGGCGGGCGCACTGGGAGAGCAGCAGGACGCCCTCTCCCGCCAGGTTGAAGGTGCCGGTGTTGACGGTGTCCGGCTCCGGCGGCAGCGCCGCCCGGCAGAGCACCTCGACCACGTCGTCCTCGTGGGCGAACTGCAGCCGGGGGTCGTAGCCGAGGACGGTGGGCAGGACCGGCAGCGCGAAGTACTCGACGAGCGGGGTGTCCGCGCCGGGGCCGACGATGTTGGCGAACCGCAGGACGGTCACCGCGACGTCGGGGCGGCGCCGGGCGAAGCCGCGGACGTAGCCCTCGACCTCCACCGCGTCCTTGGCGAAGCCGCCGCCCGGCAGGTTCTTGGGCTGGGTCCGCTCGGTGAACACGGCCGGGTCGCGCGGCGCCGAGCCGTACACGCCGGTGGTCGACTTCACCACCAGTCGGCGCACTCCGGGGGCCTTCTGGCAGGCGCCGAGCAGCTGCATGGTGCCGATGACGTTGGACTCCTTGACCGAGGAGCGGTTCGTGGAGCCCAGTCCGGTGGCGCTGACGGCGAGGTGGACGACGGTGTCGACCCGGTGCTCGGCGATCACCCGGGCGACCGCCGGGCGGCGCAGGTCCAGCTGGTGGAAGCGGTACGGGGCGGCGGGGCCGTCCGGTTCCTCGACGGGGTGCCGGGGCGGCTGCACGTCCACGCCGACCACCAGGTCGACGTCGGGCCGGCGGCGGAGCTCCGCGACGAACCGGGCTCCGAGGTGGCGCGCCACGCCGGTGACGAGCACGACCATGCCCACAGTGCTGCACCCCATTCCTCGGCCTCGGCGGGCCTGCGTGCACCGTACCGCGCCGCCGTGGCGGGCCGTGAGACGACACCGCCCGCCCGGGCCACGAGGGCCTGGACGGGCGGTGGAAGCACCGGGCGCGCAGGGCGCGGCGGGCGCTTACTTCTTGTTGCGACGCTGCACGCGGGTGCGCTTCAGAAGCTTGCGGTGCTTCTTCTTGGCCATACGCTTACGACGCTTCTTGATGACAGAGCCCACGGAACAACCCTCGCTCACTGAGACTCCCGTCCGTGAGAGACGGAGTCCATACGACTGACGGAGGGCCTAGCCTACCGTCCACGCGGCCAGGGCCGTAATCGTGCTCCCCGGACCGGCAAACTCGCGGGAAATCCGTGGCAAACGAGCGCGGGGGCCACCGGCTGTGACCCCCGCCCACGTCAGCCGAGTCCTAGGCGCTTTCGAGCCGCACGTAGGACTCCTTGAGGTACTCGTGCACCGCCTGCTGGGGCACCCGGAAGGACCGACCGACCCGGATGGCCGGCAGCTCTCCGCTGTGCACCAATCGGTACACCGTCATCTTGGACACCCGCATGACCGCGGCCACTTCGGCCACGGTCAGGAAGACGACTTCCTGCAGGGGGCGTTCGCCGGAACTCATGACCATCACCCGACCCTTACCCGTGTGCAAGGCACCGGCTTCCCCTCCGGTGACTCCACCGGCACACGTGTATCCCCAGAGTAGTTATGGGTGGTACCAGTGGGAAGAGGGAGAAGCCCAGTCCTCGTACGGTGAGAGATAGTCCTGTTGCATTACGTAGTCACTCGGCGGTCTGTCGCAGGGGTCGTGCGCACCGCCCGGCGCCTCCACAACCGGGGGCCGGGATTCAGGGCAGCAGGCCGTGGTGCGGCAGCACGGCGCGGCGGCTGGCCAGGATCGCCTGGTCGAGGCGGTCGGCCGGATCGTATCCCGCGTCGAAGTCCCGCCAGACCGGCCGGGCGCCGTCGGTCATCCGCAGCGGGGCCGGCCGGCGGGTGCGCCGGTAGACCTCGGCGCGCCAGGCCTCCGGGGTCTCGGTGGCCGGGTCGACGGGCCGGCCGGCGGCGGTGGCGACCAGATGGGTCCAGGTCCGCGGGACGACGTCCACGACGGCGTACCCGCCGCCGCCCAGCGCGATCCAGCGGCCGTCGGCGTGCTCGTGGGCCAGGGCGTGCAGCTCCTCGGCGATCATCCGCTGGGCGTCCACGGTGACGGCGAGGTGGGCGAGCGGGTCCTCCAGGTGGGTGTCCGCGCCGTGCTGGGTGACCAGCACCTGCGGGCGGAAGGCGGCCAGCAGTTCGGGCACCAGGGCGTGGAAGGCGCGCAGCCAGCCGGAGTCACCGGTACCGGCCGGCAGCGGCAGGTTGGCCGCCGAGCCGGGCGCGGCCGGGCCGCCGGTCTCGGTGGCCCAGCCGGTCTGCGGGAAGAGCGTGGCGGGGTGCTCGTGCAGCGAGACGGTGAGCACCCGGGGGTCGTCCCAGAACGCCTGCTGGACGCCGTCCCCGTGGTGGACGTCCACGTCGACGTAGGCGACCCGCTCGGCGCCGAGTTCGAGCAGCCGGGCGATGGCGAGCGCGGGGTCGTTGTAGACGCAGAAGCCGGACGCCCGGGCGGGCATCGCGTGGTGCAGTCCGCCCGCGAAGTTGACGGCGTGCGGGGTCTCGCCGCGCCAGACCGCCTCGGCGGCGGCGACCGACTGCCCGGCGATCAGCGCGGAGGCGGAGTGGACGGCGGGGAAGGCCCAGTTGTCGTCGGTGCCGAGCCCGTGCCGCAGGTCCACCTCCTCGGGGTGGGCGGCCGCGTGCTTGACCGCCGCGACGTACTCCCGGGTGTGCACCAGCCGCAGGGTGGAGTCGCCGGCGGGCGGTGCGGACCGGACGGTGACGCCGGGCCCCGCGCTCAGCCCGAGGGACTCCACCAGGCGCATGGTGAGCGCCAGCCGGTCCGGGTCCATCGGGTGGCCGGGACCGAAGTCGTAGGCGGTGACGGCCTCGTCCCAGAAGAGGTGCAGGCCGCAGGGGGTGTCACGCTCGGCTTCGGGCATGGCGTCCACGGTAGTGCGTGCGCGCGCCGCGACCGCCGCCAGGTCACACCCCCGGGGTCGGTGAACGGCCCGCCCGGGCGCGGGCCTACCTCCGGGAGAGCCGGGCGGCCGGGCCCGGCGCGGGCGCCGGTGCGGGCGCGGCGGCGACGCCGGTGCGGCCCGCCAGCCGGCAGCCGAGGCAGTCGGTGTGGCCGGCCCGGGCGGCGGTGTCCCGGGTGCGCCAGTGCCGGCGGCCGGCCGGGCGGGGCCCGGTGGCCTTGCCCCAGCCCGCGAGGTGCAGCAGCCAGGCGGCGGGCGCCCCGGCCGCGGCGACGGCGAGGCCGGTCCAGAACGCGGCGGCCGAGCCCGCCGCGAAGGCCACCCCGGCGACCGCGCTGCCGGCGATCGCGATCGCGACACCCGTCCAGCCGGCGACAGTGTGGCCCATGTCGTGCTCGTCGTGTGCGCCCATGTCTCCCTCTTTGGTGTGATGGGGTTCCGCTGTGATGGGCTTCGCGGACGGCCGGCGCGCCCGGGGAGCGGGCCGCGACCGACGTTTTATCTCGCGAGCTAAGTAACTTAGATACTAAGGAGATGCTCCGTGGAGGGCAAGCCGCGCCCGCGGGCGACGACCGAGCAGGCGCAGTACGCGATGGACCGGATGATCGCGCTCGCCCAGTTCGGACAGCAGGACATCGCCGCCCGGCTCGGGCTGAACGTCACCGACCTCACCTGCCTCGGCTTCGTCATCGAGGCGGCCATGGCCGGGGAGCCGCTCGCCGCCGGCGACCTCGCCGAGCGGGCGCAGCTCACCACCGGCGCGGTGACGGGCGTGCTCAACCGGCTGGAGAAGTCCGGGTACGCCCGCCGCGAGGCCGACCCGGCCGACCGCCGCCGGGTACGGGTGGTGATGGAGGACTCCGCGCAGGCCCGCATCCTCCAGGTCTACGGTCCGATGTACGAGCGGTTCGGCCGCCTGTTCGCCGACTACACCCCGGACGAGATCGCCGTGCTCGCGGACTGGTTCACCCGCGCCAAGGCCCTGATGCGGGAGTCGCTGGACGAGATCCGCGAAGGCTGAGCGCCACGCGGCGCGGCGCCGCCGTCAGGCCCGCGCCGGGACGAGCGCCGGGGCGGGGGCGAAGCGGTCGGCCAGCGGGAGGACGGCGAGCACCAGGAGCATCGGGGCGAGCAGCGCCCAGCGGTACGAACTGGCGTCGGCGATCGCGCCCACCAGCGGCGAACCGATCAGGAAGCCCACGTAGTTGAAGAGGTTGAGCCGGGCCACGGCGGCGTCCGAGTCGTCCGGGAGGAGCCGCCCGCCGGCCGCGAAGACCTGCGGGATGATCGCGCAGATCCCGAAGCCGAGCACGGTGAACCCGGCGATGCCGGCGGCCGCACCGGGCGCGGCGGCGGCGATCGCGAAGCCCAGCGCGGCCAGCGCGGCGCCGCCGCGGACCACCGGGACGGCGCCCCAGCGCTGCACCGCGCGGTCCCCCAGCGCACGGCCGAGCAGCATCGCCACCATGTAGCCGAGGTAGGACAGCTTCGCCACGTCCTCGGCGCTGCCCAGGCCGTCGGTGAGGTACTTGACGCTGTAGTTGGAGACCGAGGCGTCGGCGATGTACGCGAAGGCCATCGCCAGGCAGAGCGGCAGCAGCGGCCGCCACGGGACGCTGCGGGCCGCGGCCTCGGCGGCCTCCCGGACGGCGTCACCGAGCTCGGCGGGCCCGGCGAACCGCGTCCCGGCCAGCACCGCGAGCGGGGCGATCACCACGGCGGCCGTCCCGAACAGCACGGGCAGGCCGAGGTGGTAGTGCGAACCGAGGCCGGTGACCACCGTGCCGAGGATGCCGCCGAGGCTGAACGCGGCGTGGAAGCCGAGCATGATCGAGCGCCCGTAGCGGCGCTGCAGGCCGACCCCGAGCATGTTCATACTGGCGTCCAGCGCGCCGACCAGCAGGCCGAACGCGCCGAGCGCGAGCGCGAGTTGCCAGAGCGTGCGGCCGAACCCGGCGCCGGCCAGGCTGAGGCAGACGGCGGGCTGGACGACCCGCAGCACCGCCCGCGCGCCGGCCCGCCGCACCAGCTGCTCGGAGACGATCGACCCGACGCCGGCCAGGATCGGCACGGCGGCCAGGAAGACCGGCAGCAGCGCGTCGCTCAGCCCGTACCGGTCCTGGATCTCGGGGATGCAGGTGACCAGCAGCGCGAAGGTGACGCCCTGGAGCAGGAAGCTCGCGGTGAGCGCGGCCCGGCCCGCCCGCAGCCGTGGCGGTGCCGCGGCACCGGGCGCCGTCCCGATCTTCACGCACACCTCGCTACTGGCCGGTACAACGATGTTGGCGAGAGCGTAGGGGGTGGCGCGGTTTTTGGGGAGGGGGTGCGCACGCCGGTACGGGCCCCGCCGCTCAGCCGAGCAGCGCGGCGGCCTCGGCGAGGTCCCCGATCAGCCCGGTGGCGCCCGCCGCCGTCAGCCGCGCCGGGTCGGTGAGCGCCGTGTAGCCGTAGACGTCCATCCCGGCCGCCCGGGCGGCCAGCACGCCGTTGACGCTGTCCTCCAGCACCAGGCAGCGGGCCGGGTCGACGCCGAGGGCGCGGGCGGCGTGCAGGAAGAGGTCGGGGGCCGGCTTGCCCACGCCGACGTCCTGCGCGCTGAAGATCCGCTCCTCGGCGAAGTACCCGCGCAGACCGGTGACGTCGAGGGCGGTGCGGATCCACGCGTGGTGCGCCGAGGAGGCCAGGCAGAACGGCACGGAGCGCTGCCCGAGCTCCTTCAGCAGCGTCTCCGCGCCCCGCACGGCGGTGAGTTCGGCGTCGAAGGCGGCGAACACCCGGCCGTGGAACAGCTCGTCGAAGCCCTCCGGCAGCTTCGCGCCGTCGTGCCGCTCGGCGATCACGTCGTGGATCCGGTGGGCCGCGGTGCCCATGAAGTCCCGGTAGGAGTCCTCGATCGTGGTCGGGTAGCCGAGTTCGGTGAGGTACTCGGCGAGCAACCGGTTGGAGAGCGGCTCGCTGTCCACCAGCACGCCGTCGTTGTCGAAGATCACCAGGTCGTAGGCCATGCGGCCGAGCCTACTGGGCGGCCTACCGGCCGCCGGAGGCCAGCTCCCGGGAGCGGTCCCGGGCCGCCTCCAGGGCGCCCAGCAGCGCGGCCCGCACCCCGTGGTTCTCCAGCTCGCGGATGGCCGCGATGGTGGTGCCGGCCGGCGAGGTGACCGCCTCGCGCAGCTTCACCGGGTGCTCGCCGGAGTCCCGCAGCATCACCGAGGCGCCGATCGCGGACTGCACGATCAGGTCGTGCGCCACGTGCCGGGGCAGGCCGAGCAGGATGCCGGCGTCCGTCATCGCCTCGACCAGGAAGTAGAAGTACGCCGGGCCCGAACCGGAGAGCGCGGTCGCCGCGTCCTGCTGGGACTCCGGCAGCCGCAGCGCCTTGCCGACCGAGCGGAAGATCTCCTCGGCCCGCTCCAGGTGCGCCTCGGTCGCGTGCGAGCCGCCGGAGATCACGCTCATGCCCTCGTCCACCAGGACGGGCGTGTTGGGCATCACCCGGACCACCGGGGTACCGGGCGCCAGCCGCTCCTCGAACCAGGCGGTGGGGATGCCGGCCGCGGCCGAGATGACCAGCCGGTCCGCGCCGACGTGCGGCGCCAGTTCGTCCAGCAGGGTGCCCATGTCCTGCGGCTTCACCGCGAGGATCAGGGTGTCGGCGAGCTTGGCGGCCTCGTGGTTGGCCACCACGCCGACGCCGTACTTCGCGGCCAGCTCGGCGGCCCGCTCCGGCCGGCGGGCGGTCACCAGGACGTCCGCCGGGTCCTTGCCGGCCCGCAGCAGACCGGAGAGCAGGGCCTCCCCGATCTTGCCCGTCCCGAGGAAGGCGATCTTCTGCCCGTGCGCCGCGCCGCTGCCCATGCCCGCTCCTTGCATCCGTTCCTGCCGCCATCCTCGCACCGCTCCCCCGCCCGCGGCGGGACCGTCCACCCTGCGGAAGGGCACGGCGGCGTCCGCCCCGGGGCCGGGCCCGGGGGCGTCCGCCCTAGGGAGAAACTCGGGGTTCTCCCCTATGGCTTCGGGCCGTGCGCGGGCGCACCGTGGAGGCATGGCACACGGAGAGATGTCCCGACGTGAGAACCGGCAAGCCGCCGTCGCCGCCGCGACGCTCGGGCCGTGGCGGACGGCCGCGGGAGTCGGTGCGGTGGTGGGGGCGACCGCCCTGGGGATCGACGCGATCACCGGCGACTGGTCGCTGAGCATGCTGGCCGGACCGGCCGGCTGGGCCCTGTTCTTCTTCTTCCTGGTCGGCACGGTGGGCGGCCAGCTGCGCAAGGACACCACCGACCGGCGGCTGCGCCGGTGGGCGGACGCGCATCCGTGGAAGTCGGCGATGCCGGCCGCGGGCGGGCTGCTGGTGCTGAACATGCTGGCGCAGACGATCCTCGGGGACGCGGGCCTGTTCGGCGCGTTCTTCCTCTCGCTGCTGCCGGCCGGTCTCCTGCTGGCCGTCGCGGGCGTGGTCGGCTCGGTGAAGCAGGCCCGCGGCAAGGGCTGAGCACCGGCCCGCGAGCCGGACAAAACGGGGTGATTCCCGCACGCCGCACCCGAGTTCACCACACGGTGTGCCCCCGATCGATTCCCTGTCACACCCCGTCGGCATACTGGCGCGATGCCGATAGCCGAAGATCCAGAACCGCGCCCGTCCGAGGGCCGGGCCCCGGACGGGGCGGACCCGTCCGGAGCGGGCGGGAAGGACCCGTTCGCCGACCTCGTCCTGGACGAGGAGTTCGTCCGCGGGGCCGCCGTCAAGGAGCCCGCCGGCCGCACCCGGATGCTCTCCGCCCGGTGGCAGCACACCCCGCCGGTCGACCCGGGCGGCCGGCGCTCGGTGAACGACGGCCCGAGGAAGGCCGGGCGCTTCGGGCGCGCCCCGAAAGCGGTCGACCCCTGGGGCAACGCCCGCCCGCGGCCGCGGTGGCAGGCACCGCTGTACGTGCTGCTGACGGTGGTCGTGCTGCTGGGCGCGCTCAACGTCGACGGCGTGCGCTCCTGGTTCTCGACGACCTTCGGCGCCGCCCCGGACCGGTCCGGCACGTCCGCCGCGCCGGTCGCCCCGGAGACCGCGCGGCCGACCGGCGCGCCCTCACCGGTCGACGAGGAGCAGCCCACCGTCGACCGCCCGTGGGCCGGCTCCCCCGCCAAGGACTGGCCGACCACGATGGACGCCTTCGACCTGCCGCAGGCCCCCGGCGCCATCGGGGTGTTCGGCGCCGAGCAGGTGGCCGCCCAGGTCAAGCTGGTGAAGGACTACCTGGCGGCGGCCAACCTGGATCCGAAGGTGATCGCGGGCGGCCGGCCGGACGCCGCGCTGGCGATGCTGGAGCGGGAGAGCCGGGACAAGCTGGAGACCGCGCTGGCCCGCCCCAGCAAGGAGGACGACCCCACCTCGGCGTTCGACCGCTTCGATCCGCGCGAGGCGGTCCAGGTGGCCGACGGGGTCAGGCTGCAGGGCCGGATCAGCGTCGAGGGCGACGGCGAGAAGGGGGTGGTGGTGCACACCGACTTCACCTACGTCTACGCGCTGCGTCCCGGCCCGGAGGCGGCCCAGCGCGCCACGGCCCAGCGGCCGACGCCGGGCGCCCCGGCGCAGTCCCCGCGGTCGGCGCCGCCCGCGCCGCCCGCGCCCGGGGACGGCGCGGTCAAGCCGGTCGGCCTGCTACTCCCGGTGGCCGACGTCCCCGGGGACACCCGGACCGCCCGCACCATCGTGCGCAAGACGGAGGACTTCCGGTTCTACGACCCGGGCAAGTACCAGAACAACCCGAAGAAGATCAACTTCGGCAAGCGCCGGTCCGAGGTCGGCAACACCGCCTGCGAGGTCTACGACGGCTTCCTCCACCCCCGGTTCCCCCAGTTCGCCCAACCTGACCCGGAGCGGACCGGACCGGCCACCGACCCGTACGACCGCTCCAAGGAGCTGACCGCGCGGGGCGAGTGCGGCACGATCACTCGCAGCTGAGCGCTCAGCGCTTGCGCCCGCCCCGGCCCGGCGCCGCCTTCTTCGCGCCGGGCCGGCCGCCGCGGCCCGCCTGCCGCCGCCCGTACTGGGCGGTGGCGCGCTCGTACCGGGCGCGCTTGACGGCCTCGCCGGGGGCCTCGACCAGGCCGCGCAGGAAGTAGGCGAACAGCGCGCCGACCCCGCCGATGACCCAGACCACGCCGAGCGACTTGTCCTCGGCCATCCAGCCGGTCAGCTGGTCCCTGCCCTCGCTGAGCAGCTTCCAGTTGCGCAGCCCGGCCAGGCAGGAGCAGATCGCCACGGCGGCGACCAGCAGGCCGTTGACGAACCCGCCGTTGTCGGACAGCTGGACGCCCTCGACGGCGAAGCGCAGGACGAACGCCCCGGCCACCGCCGCGAGCAGGGCGCCGAGCGGCACCACGACCCGGCGCAGCCGGTAGTCGGTGCCACGGCCGACCCAGCTGGTGCCGAACCAGCGGATCGGTTCCGGCTCGGGGGCGCCGGCGGGCCTGGGGGTGGGGGTGGGGTCCTCGTTCACACGGCCGATTATCACCCGGCGCCCCGCCCGCGAGACAGCATCCGGCGGCCGACGCGGGAGGAGCCGTCCCGCCCGGGGCGGAACGGCTCCTCGTGGCGCGGGGGTGTCAGCCGAGCTTGGAGACGTCGCGGACGGCGCCCTTGTCGGCGGAGGTGGCCATCGCGGCGTAGGCCCGCAGCGCCTGGCTGACCTGGCGCTCGCGGTTCTTCGGCCGGTAGCCGCCCCCGGCCTCCAGCTTCAGCCGGCGCTCGTGCAGCACCTCGGCGGGGACCTCCAGCGAGATCGTCCGGCCGGGGATGTCGATGGCGACGATGTCGCCGTCCTCGACCAGCGCGATGGTGCCGCCGGAGGCGGCCTCCGGGGAGGCGTGGCCGATCGACAGGCCCGAGGTGCCGCCGGAGAAGCGGCCGTCGGTGACCAGGGCGCAGGCCTTGCCGAGCCCCCGGCCCTTGAGGAACGAGGTCGGGTAGAGCATCTCCTGCATGCCGGGGCCGCCCTTGGGGCCCTCGTAGCGGATGACGACGACGTCGCCCTCCTTGATCCGCTTGGTGAGGATCGCGTCGACGGCGTCCTCCTGGGACTCGACGACGACCGCGGGGCCGCTGAAGGTCCAGATCGACTCGTCGACACCGGCGGTCTTCACGATGCAGCCGTCCTCGGCGAGGTTGCCGTACAGCACGGCCAGGCCGCCCTCGACCGAGTAGGCGTGCTCGACGCTGCGGATGCAGCCGTTGGCGGCGTCGGTGTCCAGCGACTCCCAGCGCTCGGACTGGGAGAAGGCCTCGGCGGAGCGGACGCAGCCGGGGGCGGCGTGCCAGAGCTCGACGGCCTCGGCGGACGGCGAGCCGCCGCGGACGTCCCAGGTCTTCAGCCACTCGGCGAGCGAGTCGGAGTGGACGGTGGTCACGTCCTCGTGGAGCATGCCGCCGCGGTAGAGCTCGCCGAGGATGGCGGGGATGCCGCCGGCCCGGTGGACGTCCTCCATGTAGTACGAGCCGTTGGGCGCGACCTTGGAGAGGCAGGGCACCCGGCGGGAGACCGCGTCGATGGCCCGCAGGTCGAAGTCCAGCTCGGCCTCCTGGGCGGCGGCGAGCAGGTGCAGGATGGTGTTGGTCGAGCCGCCCATCGCGATGTCCAGCGCCATGGCGTTCTCGAACGCGGACCGGGTGGCGATCGAGCGGGGCAGGACGCTGTAGTCGTCCTGCTGGTAGTGCCGGTTGGTGATCTCGACGACGGTCCGCCCGGCCTTCTCGTACAGCGCCCGGCGGGCGGTGTGGGTGGCGAGCACCGAGCCGTTGCCGGGCAGCGAGAGGCCGATCGCCTCGGTCAGGCAGTTCATCGAGTTGGCGGTGAACATGCCCGAGCAGGACCCGCAGGTCGGGCAGGCGTTCTCCTCGATGATCGCGATGTCCTCGTCGGAGACGTTCTCGTTGACCGCCTGGGAGATCGCGTCGACCAGGTCCAGCCTGCGCACGGTGCCGTCGACCAGGGTGGCCTTGCCGGCCTCCATCGGGCCGCCGGAGACGAAGACGGTCGGGATGTTGAGGCGCAGGGCGGCCATCAGCATGCCCGGGGTGATCTTGTCGCAGTTGGAGATGCAGATCAGGGCGTCCGCGCAGTGCGCGTTGACCATGTACTCCACCGAGTCGGCGATCAGGTCGCGCGAGGGCAGCGAGTAGAGCATGCCGCCGTGGCCCATCGCGATGCCGTCGTCCACCGCGATGGTGTTGAACTCGCGCGGGATGCCGCCCGCCTGCTTGATCGCCTCGGAGACGATCCGGCCGACCGGCTGGAGGTGGGTGTGCCCGGGGACGAACTCGGTGAAGGAGTTGGCGACCGCGATGATCGGCTTGCCGAAGTCCTCGCGGGCTACGCCGGCGGCCCGGAGAAGCGCCCGGGCGCCTGCCATGTTGCGACCGTGGGTGACCGTACGGGACTTCAGCTCGGGCACTGTGCTCCACTCCTTCGGAGGCTGCTGGCGGCCCCGCCGGGTGAGGAGGGTGCGCGGCCGCTGTGTCTTTCGAGACTACGCCCGCCGTCCGGCGGGCGGACACCGCGTCCGCGATGCGGTCAGGCCGTGGCGTCCGGGGTCCGGGCCACGGTGAGGTCCAGGACGTACGGCTCGACCACCCAGCCGTCCGGGAACTCCGCCAGCAGCGCCTCGCGCTCGACGGCCAGCAGCGGCGCCCGCTCCTCGGGGGCGAGGGAGGCCAGGTAGGAGCGCGAGACCAGGTCGGTGATCACGTGGTCGACGGTGACCCGGCGCTCCCAGCGCAGCGTGGCGGTGCCGATCCGCAGGTCGTGGGGGGCGAGGTGCGAGACGATCTCGTTGACCGCGCCGTAGCCGTGGTACGTCCCGGTGAGCGCCTTGGCGAGCCGCTCGCCCATCGCCGCCACCCAGGCGACGCCGCTGTCCTTCACGTTCCACCAGGTCGCGAGCGCGCCGCCGGGGCGCAGCACCCGGATCGCCTCGGGCACGGACCGCTCGGGGTGCGTCCAGTGGAAGGCCTGGGCGTAGGTGACGAAGTCGGCCGAGCCGTCGTGGAAGGGCAGGTCGTCGCCGTCGCCCCGGACCAGCGGCAGGCCCGGCGAGGAGGTGAGGAACTGGGCGCCCATGCCGGGGGTCGGCTCGACGGCGATCACGTCCGCGCCGCGGCCGGCCAGCAGCCGGGTGGCGATACCGGTACCGGCGCCGACGTCCAGCACCCGGGCGCCCTTCAGGGTGCGGCCGGCCAGGCGCTCCAGCGCGTCGAAGAGCTCGTCGGGGTACGAGGGACGGGCCCGGTCGTACTCGGCGGCCACCCCGCCGAACGAGCCGGCGAGCCGCCGGTAGTCCGTGCTGTCCGTCATATGTCCCCCTCGGTAAGGCAGTTCGTGGTCAGCGTACCCGGGCGGGGGTGGCCAGGTGCAGACGGGTGAAGGCGAGCGCCTCGGCGAGGTCGGCCTCGCGTTCGGCGGGGGACGCGGAGCGCCGGGTGTTGACCTCCAGCACCACGTGGCCGTCGAAGCCGGTCCGGGCGAGGTGCTCCAGCAGTTCGGCGCAGGGCTGCTTGCCCCGGCCGGGGATCAGGTGCTCGTCCTTGCCGGAGCCGCTGCCGTCGGCCAGGTGGATGTGCGCGAGCCGGTCGCCCATCCGGTCGACCATGGCGAGCGCGTCGATCCGGGAGGTCGCGGCGTGCGAGAGGTCGATGGTGAAGTGCCGGTACTCCTCCTCGGTGACGTCCCAGCCGGGTGCGTAGGCCAGCATCTCGCGGTCGCGGTAACGCCAGGGGTACATGTTCTCGACGGCGAAGCGGACGTCGGTCTCGCCCGCCATCCGGTTGATGCCCTCGACGAAGTCCCGGGCGTACTGGCGCTGCCAGCGGAACGGCGGGTGGACGACGACGGCGCTCGCGCCGAGCTTCTCGGCCGCCGCGCGGGCCCGGACGAGCTTGGTCCACGGGTCGCTGGTCCAGACCCGCTGGGTGATCAGCAGGCAGGGCGCGTGCACGGCCAGGATCGGCATCCGGTGGGCGTCGGAGAGCCGGCGCAGCGCCTCGATGTCCTGGCTGACCGGGTCGTTCCAGACCATCACCTCGACGCCGTCGTAGCCGAGCCGCTCGGCCAGCTCGAAGGCGATGGCGGTGTTGGCCGGGTAGACCGAGGCGGTGGAGAGGGCGACCTTGGTGTCGGGGATGCACAGGCCGGGGTGCGGGGGCAGGACCAGGCGGTCGGTGGTGCGCAGCAGCGGGGCCGGGTGGGCCGCGGCCTGCCGGGCGGCCTTGACGGACTTCACCGACTGGACGGCGGCCTTGGCGGCGCCGGCCGCCCGGGCGGTCCGGTTCCCGCGGGGCGCCGTGCCGGTCCCGCCGGTCGCGGTCCCCGCCGCGGGTGGCTGCCCGGTGGCCTTCTTCGCCGCCTTCTTGGCGGCCTTCTTCGCCGCCTTCTTCACCGCTCCGCCGGTGGCCTTCCGGGCCGCCCGGGCGGACTTCGCCGCGGCCGCCGCCCCAGAAGTACCAGAATCCTCAGACGCCCCGGAAGCCCCGGCCGGCCCGGCGCTCTTCGCGCCCTTGGCACTCCGCGCGCTCTTCGCGCCCTTCACGGCCTTGCCCAGCTTGCGGGCCCGTCCGGCACCGCCGGTCCCGGCCGGCTCGCCGCCGGCGGCCGCGGGCGGCGGGTCCGTGCGGCGCGGGGTGTCCGGCCGCGGCTGCCCGTCCCCGGGAGCGCGACCCTCCCGCGTCCCGTCCTCGTCCGCTGGTTGCGCCACGGGAGACAGCGTAAGCGGACCGCGCCCGGAACGGGGAGCGGCCCTCCCGGCGCGGGCCGGCCGGACCGCCCCTCAGGTGGCGAGCGCGGGCCGGCGGCGGTCGACCGCGCCGTCCATGGTGTCCAGGCGGCGCAGGATGATGCCCTCGCGCAGCGCCCACGGGCAGATGTCGAGCTCGTCCAGGCCGAAGAGGTCCATCGCGGCGTCGGCGACCAGGGCGCCGGCCAGCAGTTGCTTGGCGCGGCCCTCGGAGACACCGGGGATCTGCGCCCGCTCGGCGACGGTCATCGCGGAGAGCCGGGGCAGCCAGGCGGAGAGGTTGCTGCGGGTCAGCCGGCGGTCGGCGTACGGGCCGGCGTCGGCGGGGGCCGCGCCGGTCATCCGGGCGAGCTGCTTGAAGGTCTTGGAGGTGGCGACCGCGTGGTCGGGGGAGCCCAGCCGGGCGATCTCGCCGACGACGGTGGCCATCTCGGCCCGGATGTGGCGTCTGAGCTCGCGCAGGCCCTCCGGGTCGGCGACGTCCCCGGGCAGCCAGCGGCCGGTGAGCCGGCCGGCGCCCAGCGGCAGCGAACAGGCCACGTCGGGCTGCTCGTCCAGCCCGCAGGCGATCTCCAGCGAGCCACCGCCGATGTCCAGGTTGAGCAGCCGGCCGGAGGACCAGCCGAACCAGCGGCGGACGGCGAGGAAGGTGAGCCGCGCCTCGTCCTGCCCGGAGAGCACCCGCAGTTCGACCCCGGTCTCCTCGGCGACCCGGCGCAGCACCTCCTCGCCGTTGGCGGCCTCCCGGACGGCGGAGGTGGCGAACGGCAGGATGTCGAGCACGCCCTTGTCCTCGGCGACCCGCAGCGAGGAGGCGACCATGCCGACCAGCTTCGCCACCCCGGGCTCACTTATCGCGCCCCGGTCGTCGAGGAGTTCGGCGAGCCGCAGCTCCGCCTTGTGGGAGTAGGCGGGGACGGGGGCGGCACCGGGGTGCGCGTCCACCACGAGGAAGTGGACCGTGTTGGAACCTACGTCGAGAACACCGAGTCGCATAGCCCTTCACGCTACGCGATCCCGCCTCCGGACAGACCTGGCGCGTCGGTATTCGTGCTGGTCCGGCGGTCCGGGCCCGGTGACTTGGTCCGGACCAGCGGCGCCGGCTCAGGGCCCGTGAGTGCCCTGCGGCGCGGTCGGGTGGAGGGTGCGGCAGCCGGCGTCGGCCCAGCGGCGGGCCCGGCCGGGGGCGTTGGTGATCAGGCCGTCGGCGTCCCGGTCGGTCATCAGCTGCCAGGACGCCTCGTCGTCCAGCGTCCAGACGTAGACCTCGCGGCCGGCCGCGCGCTCGGCGGCGATCCGGTCGGCGGTGGCCAGCGCCCCCTCCAGGGCGATGCCGTGCAGCGGCAGGTCACCGGGGTCGTCGGCGAGCGAGGCGCCCTGGATGAGGACCACCGGCAGGGCGGGGGCGGCGGCGTGGGCCTGGCGCAGGTGCTCGGCGGAGAACGAGTACAGGTAGACCCGGGCGCCGCTGCCGGCGGCGATCCGGGCGATCCGGGCGACGTCCTCGGCCCGCTGCCACTTGATCTCCATCAGCAGCGTCACGGGGCTGCCGGCGAGCCGCTTCAGCAGGTGCTCCAGCGTCGGCACGGCCTCGGCCGGGCCGGGGCCGACGGTCACCCGCAGCTCGGCGACCTGAGCGGCGGTCAGGTCCGCGACGGCGCCGTGGCCGTCGGTGGTGCGGTCCACGGTGGGGTCGTGCATCAGGACCGGCACGCCGTCCCGGGTGGTCTGGACGTCGGTCTCCAGCCAGTCGGCGCCCTGGTCGAGGGCCGTCTCGAAGGAGCCCATGGTGTTCTCGGGGGCGTCGAGCGGGGCGCCCCGGTGGCCGATCACCGTCGGGGCGTCGCAGCTCCGCTCGGCCGCGACCGGACGGGCGCGGAGCTCGGGGGCGGGGGCGCAGCCGCCGGCCAGCACCGCGAGGGCGGCGAGGACGGCCGCGTGGGCGGTGCGGGGCGAGGCGGTCACGGCTCGGGCTCCAGCTCTGGTTCGGACACCGGGCGGACGCGGGTGTCCGGCGGGGTGCCGGGCGTCCGGGACATCGTCGACGCGTCGGCGGGGGATCAGCGAACCGGTCCGACAACCTGACCGTGCCGGCGGTCGCCTCCAGCGTGCGCCCGCCGCCCGCTCCGGCCCGGCGGCGGCGCACCGCGGGTCACCCGGACGCGCCGCCCCGGCGTCACAGCAGACCGTCCCACAGCTGCTCGACGATGACGGCCCACCAGTTCTCCGGGTCGTCGAAGACCGTCGGGTCGATCGCCGCCAGAGCGCGCTGCAGCTCGGCGACGGCGGTGCCGGCGGCCCGCGGGTCCAGCCCGGGCAGACCGGGCAGCCACCCGGCGAACAGGGCCAGGCTGCGGACGAAGGCCGCCGGCCCGGCGTTGCAGTGCCGGGCGGTGGCGTAGTCGGGGTCGACGGCCCGGACGGCGCCGCAGGCGGTGTCCAGGGCGATCAGCGCCCAGCCGTCCGTCCCGAGCAGCAGTTGCGGGGCCAGTGCGAGGCGCTCCCGCTCGGCCACCCGGGTGCCGCGGCCGGTCTGCGCCAGGTGGGCGGCGAGCGGCGGCAGCACCGTACCGGGCCGGGTGCCGTCGGCGATGGCGTCCGGCCGCGGGTGGTGCAGCGCGAAGAAGCCCTCGACCGCGACGGGCACGCCGACCGTCAGCAGTACCCGGGCGGTGGCCTCCGGCAGGTCGGCCCGGGCGACGTCGGCCGGGTCGAAGCGCCGGACGCCGCCGGCGCCGAAGCGTTCCACCAGCAGCGCCGCGAGCCCGTCGTCCGCTCCGGCGGCCGGGGCCGGGCCGCCGCGCGGGAAGGGCACCCGGTTGCGGACCGGTCCGCCGGGCTCGGCCGGGAGCGCGCGGACGGCCGCCGCCCGGTGGTCGAAGCGCGGTCCGTAGGACAGCTCGGCCTCCACCCGGGCGCCCGGCAGCTCGGCGGCCAGCGCGTACGCCCAGTAGCCGCCGGGCAGCGCGCTCAGCCGCAGGTCGGTGCGGACGGCCAGCACGTCCTCCGGGCGGACGCCCCGCTCGCGCAGCCACCACCAGCCGCGCAGCGCCGGGTGCGGCAGCCCGGGCGCCGAGCGCAGCGCCAGCGAGCGGACCTCGCCGAGGTCGTCACGGTAGGTCAGCTCGGCCCGGGTGCCCCGGCCGGTGGACGGCGGCCGGGCCGGGTCGTGGGCGCCGGCGCCCACGAAGTCCCGGTAGAGCGCGGTCACCTCGTCCACCGGTACGGACGGCCAGACGGTGAACCGCCCGGTGATCCGGTCCACCACCGCACAGGCCGCCCCCACCTCCTCGGGTGCGCGCCGCTCCCCCGTCAGCGGGTCGACCCCCACCGGCGAGGGCTCCGCCCAGACCACCCAGCCGAGGTCGAACTCGTGCGAGTGCACCCGCCGGCTCCCGGTCGAGCCGTCGGCGGAGGCCCTCGGCAGCTCGCCGTTGATCCAGCGGTGGGCGGCCTCGACCGCCTGCGCGCGGGTGGTCACAGGGTGGTGCTCCTTGCATGGACGCGGGCCGGGAGGGGCGCGCGGGCGGAGAGGGGCGGACGGAGGGTCACCGGGCACCGCCGGTCAGCGGCCCCGACGCGGCGCCCGGCGGCTGCCGCCGGCCGGCGGCAGCCGCCGGCTCGGGACGGCTCAGGACGGCGGTCACCGGGCGCCGCTCGTCGCCGGCTCCGGACGGCGCGCGGCGAGGTCGAGCGGGCACCCGTCCGGGTCGAGGGCGATCGCCCAGAGGCCGTGGGCGGCGTCGTGCAGCGGCTCGGCCCCCCGGCGGCCGACCTGGTGGTCGAGGTAGGTCACGGTGTCCCGGTGGTTGACGGCGTTCCAGGCGTGCGGACGACCGAAGCCGTCCAGGGTGAGCAGCACGGCCTGGGCGCCTTGGCCGGCCCGCCGCAGTTCGCCGGTGAGACGGCCGAAGGCCGGGCCGCCGTCGCCGAGGTCGCGGAAGGGCGCGCCGAGTTCGCGTTCGGCACGGTCCCGGCCGCCGCGCTCCCCCGCGTCGCCCTCGGTGGGGATCCGGGGCGCGGCGCAGGTCGGGCGGCCGGTGAAGGTGTCGACGGCGGACAGCGCGATCTCCAGGCTGTTGTTCGCCCGGCCCGGGGCGTGCGGGCCGTCGGCGTTGACCACCTCCGTCCAGCCGCCGGCCGCCGGGTCGGGGTGGCGGACGGGCAGACCGGCCGCGTCCCGGGGCGCCCGGCGCTCGACCTCGCGCTGGTGCTCCGGGTCGACCGGGGCCAGGCCGCCGGGCAGTCCGTAGGGGCGGCTGTCGGCGATGGTCCGCAGGCGCGCCTGGAACTCCTCCTCGGCGCCGCCCCGCAGGGCGCGCCGGGCCAGCTGGAGCGCCAGGGCGTGCGCGGTGGCGACCGGGACGGCGGCCCAGGCCAGGCTGTCCCCGCCCTCGACCGGGGAGCCGCCGGGGCGCCGGCGGTGGTCCTCCGGGTGTTCCTCGGGGCGGCCGGGGCCGGCGACCGGCGGGGCCGACGGCGGCAGGACGGTCACCGGGCCGGGCGCGGTGACCGGGTGCGGGGTGCCGGTGGCCCCCCGCGGGGCGCCCGCGCCCACCCCGGCGCCCGGCCGGCCCTCGGCGGGCGCCTGCTGTCCGGAGGCGGGGGCGCCGGGGTGGCCGGACGCGCCCGGGGCCCCGGCCGCCGGGGTGCCCGGGCCGGGGACGACGACCGGGCCGACCGCGCCCACGGGCCCGGCCGGGACGGCGCCGGGGGCGCCCCCGGCGGCGGGCGGTCCGGCGCCGACCCCGCTGCCGAACGGCGCCGGACCGTGCCCGGCCGCCACCGGGCCCGGGTAGGAACCGCCGGACGGGCCGGCCAGCGGACCGGGGCCGGTCGGCCCGGCGGCCACCGGAACGGTGAACTGGGCGCCGTAGGAGGTGCCGTGCGGGCCGCCCTGGGCGGGTCCGCCGCCCGACGGCACGTCCGGCGCGCCGAGGTGCGAGGGCGCGGCGGGGGCCTGCGGTGCGGGCGGCGCGAGCACCGAGTCGGTCCGTACGGTCACGGGCGCGCCGCCGCCACCCCCGGGGTGGGCGGGCGGCAGGTGGTAGTCGTCGTCGGCCCGGCCGCCGTAGCCGACCGCGCCGCCACCGCCACCACCGTCGCCGCCGCCACCACTGGCGAACTGTGCCGGGGCGGCCGGACGGCCCGGGCCGTCCGGCGTCCGGTCGCCGCCGGCCGAACCGGTCCGCAGCGGCCCCGTACCGCCCCCGTCCGGGGTCCGGTCCGGGTGCTCCCCCGGACCGCCCGGGCCGGGGCGGCCGGCGCCGTCCATCACGACCACGCCGTCCGGCCCGGCCCCGGGGACGCCGGGCGCCCCGGGTGCGCCCGGCAGCACCGCGCCCGGCCCGTCGGCGAGCGGCCCGCCCGGTTTGCCGTCCAGTCCGTGGCCGTTCCCGCGGCCCGCCGCGGGGTCGGTCAGCGGTATGCCGCGGACCTCCTTGCCGTCCTTGTCGGTCAGCACCGGCAGGCCGTCCCTGCCCAGCACCGGCCGCCCCTGCTCGTCCACCTTCACGGCGAGGTCCTCGACCCCCACCACCGGCTTGCCGTCCGGGCCCTGGACGACGAGCAGCCCGCTCGGGTCCGTCACCGTCGTGCCGTCGGCCCGGACGATGACCGGGTCTCCGTGCTCGTCGAGCACCGGTCGGCCGGCCTCGTCGAGCTTGACCGCCAGCCCCGGCACGCCGACCACGGGCCGGCCGTCCTGACCGAGCACCACCGCCAGGCCCGCGCCGTCCGCGCCCAGCACGCCCGGCTCGCCGAGCACGGCGGGCAGCCCGGCGGCGACCGGGTCGAAGGCCCCGCCGGTGAACGACGCCGGACGCACCCCCGGGACGCCGCCCGGCGCGAGGCGCAGCAGCGCGACCACGGCGGGCTCCTTGAGCGTGCCGTCCAGCCCGTCCTTCATCGCCCGGCCGAGCTCGTCCAGCAGGCCGCCGATCTTCAGCCCGGCGGACTCGACGGCGGCGGCCGCCACCGCTTCGGCGACGTGTTCGGTGGCAGCGTCGCGCACCCCGGCCGCCACCGCGCCGAGGCCCTGCCGCAGCCCGCCGAAGACCCCGCCGGGCGCCGCTCCGTCGCCGCGGGTGGCGGTGGCGACCTCGGCCGCGGCCGCCTTGGCCCGGGCCGCCTGCTCCTCGGCCTTCTTCAGCTCGGCGGCCAGCTCGGTGAGGGTGGCGACGAGGTCGGCCTTGCAGCTGTCGACGGCCCGGGCGGCCTTGTCGAAGGCGCCGGCCACCAGGATCGTGGCGCTGTGCGCGTCGTCCAGGTGGCCGGTGCCGCGGCCGCTGAACGCCCGCCAGTACTCGCCGAAGGCGTCCACCGCGCGGCCGGAGTTCTCCCCGGTGACGCGCTTGGCGGAGTCCCCGCCGCGCTTGCCGAGGCGCTCGGCCTCGACGCCGAAGTCGCGCCAGAGGCCGGCCGCCCTGCGCAGCCCGTCCTCGTCGGCCTGCGGCCACTGGTGGCCGGTCCTGGCCAGCAGCGGTGCCAGCTCCTCGGGCAGCTTGCGGGACATGCGCTTCCCCCTTCGACGTACGGACTTCGACGTACGGACCGCGGCGTGCGGACTTCGGTGTGCGGGCCACGGCGTGCGGGCCACGGCGTGGCGGAGCACGGCGGCGACGGAACACGGGGTGCCGACCGCCGCGCACGGACCGCGTCACCCGCGGTCCGCGTCCGGCGGACGGCCCCGGCCGTCAGGCCGACCTGTCCTTGGGGACGGTCGTACGGGCCCCCGGGGTTGCCGCGGGCGTCACCGGCCCGCCCTGCCCCGCCGCGCCGCCGAAGCCGGCGGCCGCCGCGGTCTCCGCGTCGACGGTCCGCTCGGCCATGGTGTGCAGCCCCGAGCCGACCTGCCCCAGCTGCCCGGCCAGCCCGCGCAGACCGCCGAGCAGACCGCCGCGCGCGTCCTTGTAGGCGGCGGCGAATCCGCTGCCCGGCCGGTCCTGCCCCCACGGGCTGCCGAGCGCCGCGAGCGACTGCTCCAAGGTGCTGGCGGCCTTCCCGAAGTCCTCCGAGATCTTTTCGAACTCGCGCCCCTCACCGTGCAGTTCCCACGGTTTGAGGGCGAAGGTGCCGCCTCCGGCATCGCCGTTGCCACTGCCGCTCGCCATCCCCGTACCTCCCCGTAGCGGACCGGCCGCCATCCTAGAGGGGCGGCCGGTCCGGGCCGCAGCGCGCCGGAGACCTCTTCACCCCGCCTTCACCTCGCCCGACGGCGGCTCCGACCGCCGCCGCTCGGCGAAACCACCGCAAATGCCCCGCCCGCAGGCGGTTCGCACCGCCGTGAAGGCTCTACCCTTGCCGGGTGGCAGCAGCAGAGACCTCCAAGAAGAAGACCAAGGCCGGCGCGACCCCGGTCGACCTCGCGATGCCGACCCTGCGCGTCGAGGCCCCGCTCGACGCCCCGCGCCCCGAGGTCCCGCTCGACTTCCCCCGGGCCTGGGTCGAATTCGCCGACCCGGCCGACGAGGAGCAGGTCTTCCGCTGCGACCTCACCTGGCTGACCTCCCGCTGGACGTGCATCTTCGGCCGGGGCTGCCAGGGCATCCGCGAGGGCCGCGGCGAGTCGGACGGCTGCTGCACGCTCGGCGCGCACTACTCGGACGAGGACGACGAGCGGCGCGTGGCCGGCCACGCGGCCCGGCTGACGCCCGAGATCTGGGAGAACCACGCGCACGGCACCGACGCCAAGGGCCGGATCCGGCTCGACGGCGGCATCACCATGTTCGACGAGGACGGCGACCGGCAGACCCGCCGGGTCAACGGCGCCTGCCTCTTCCTCAACAGCCCCGGCTTCGCCGGCGGCGCCGGCTGCGCGCTGCACACCCTCGCCCTCACGGAGGGCAAGGAACCGCTGGAGACCAAGCCGGACGTCTGCTGGCAGCTCCCGGTGCGGCGCACCTACGACTGGATCGACCGCCCGGACGACACCCGCTACCTCCAGGTCACCATCGGCGAGTACGACCGCCGCGGCTGGGGCCCGGGCGGCCACGACCTGCACTGGTGGTGCACCGGCAGCCCGGACGCGCACACCGGCCCGGACCCGGTGTACATCAGCTACCGCCCCGAGCTCACCGAGCTGATGGGCAAGGCCGGGTACGAGGTGCTGGCCGGCCTCTGCGAGCAGCGGATCGCCACCAAGGGCGACCGCAAGGTGGCGCCGCACCCGGCCGACCCGGGCCGGAAGCCGGGCCGCAGGAAGTAGCCCGCCGGAACGCCCTCGCCGCCGCCCGGCGCCCCACCGCCACGTGTCGATGCCGCCTACTTGTCGATGTCGCCGACGACGAAGAACATCGAGCCCAGGATGGCCACCATGTCGGCGACCAGGGTGCCGGGCAGCAGTTCGGTGAGCGCCTGGATGTTGTTGAAGGACGCCGAGCGCAGCTTCAGCCGCCACGGCGTCTTGTCGCCGCGCGAGACCAGGTAGTAGCCGTTGACGCCGAGCGGGTTCTCCGTCCAGGCGTAGGTGCTGCCCTCGGGGGCCTTCAACACCTTGGGCAGCCGCAGGTTGACCGGGCCGGGCGCCAGCGTGGCGAGCTTGTCCAGGCAGGCGTCCGCGAGGTCCAGCGCGTTGACGGTCTGCTCCAGCAGGCACTCGAACCGGGCCAGGCAGTCGCCCTCCTCACGGGTGACCACGGTCAGCACCGCGCGCAGCTCGTCCGAGCCGTACGCCAGGTAGGGCTCGTCGCGGCGCAGGTCGAAGTCGAGCCCGCTGGCACGCGCGATCGGGCCGCTGACCCCGTACGCCTCGGCGTGCGCCCGGCTGAGCACGCCGACGCCGGCGGTGCGGGCCCGGAAGATCTCGTTGCCGAGGACGAGGTCCTCGAAGACCGGCAGCTGCGAGCGGACGGTGGCGATCGCCGCCCGGACCCGGCCGAGCCAGCCGGCCGGCAGGTCCTCCTTGAGGCCGCCGACCCGGTTGAACATGTAGTGCATCCGGCCGCCGGAGGCCTCCTCCAGCACGTGCTGGAGGTCCTCACGGCCGGTGAAGGCGTGGAAGATCGGGGTGATCCCGCCCAGCTCCAGCGGGTAGGAGCCGAGGAACATCAGGTGGTTGAGGACGCGGTTCAGCTCCGCGAGCAGGGTGCGGATCCAGACCGCGCGCTCGGGCACCTCCATGCCGAGCATCCGCTCGACGCCGAGCACCACGCCCAGCTCGTTGGCGAACGCGGAGAGCCAGTCGTGCCGGTTGGCCAGCATGATGATCTGCCGGTAGTCACGGGCCTCGAAGAGCTTCTCCGCGCCGCGGTGCATGTAGCCGATCACCGGCTCCGCGGTGACGATCCGCTCGCCGTCCAGCACCAGCTTCAGCCGCAGCACACCGTGGGTCGCCGGGTGCTGCGGGCCGATATTGAGCACCATGTCGGTGCTGCCCGCCGCGCCGGTGAAGTTCTCGGCTCCCGCCCCGATGCCGACCGTGGTCTCCCTCATGACCCGAGAGTCTGCCATCCCCCGAGGCCGGCGAGGGTCTCCGGTACCGGCATGCGGACGGCCTGGGCGAGCCAGCCGAACGCGCCCAGGCCCGCAGGGTCGGTCAGCTCGGCGGCCTCCCCGGCGCCGCCGAGCGCCCGCAGGTAGGCCGCCGGGTCGGTGGACGCCAGCGCCAGCGGCGGTCGGGCACCGTTCACGCCGAGCGCCCGCAGCGCCTCGCGCTGCGTTGTCCACAGGCTGTGGACGGCGGGCGCGGCCACCGCGTCCAGCGCCACGTGCGCGGTGAGGTCGCAGGTGCCGTCCGGCACCGGGCGCACCTCCCGGCCCGCCCGGAACCCGGTCAGGGTGGGGAGGGGCGGGCGGCTCGCGGCGGTGTGCCCGTAGTCCGCCGCGACCGCGAGACCGCGCTCCAGCCCGGCGACGGCCGAGGCCCAGACGGCGTCGCGCGGGGCGCCGAACTCCACGACGTCCCCCGGCTCGGGGGCCGGCCACCAGCGCGCGGCCCAGGCGGCGTCGGCCGCGTCCACCGCGGACCCGAGCCGCTCCTCGCCGGTCGCGGTGTCCACCTCGACGTAGCGCAGCACCCCGTCCTCGTCCACCTCGCCGAGGTCCAGCGGCACGTTGTCCAGCCACTCGTTGGCGAACAGCAGCCCGCTGACGCCGTGCGGCACCTCGTCCGTCCACAGGGCTGTGGACGGCAGTCCCGCCGGGCGGTCCGCCGCGATCTCCACCCCGTACGGCCGCAGCCGGGCCAGCACGCCGTCCGGCAGCTCGGCCAGCACACCGGTCAGCAGCTCGCCGCGGCCCGCCCCGACGTCCACGAAGGCCAGCTCCTCCGGACGGCCGAGGGCCGCGTCCACGTCCAGCAGCAGCCGGGCCACCGCGCGGGCGAACAGCGGGGAGGCGTGCACCGAGGTGCGGAAGTGCCCGGCCGGCCCCTCCGGCCTGCGGTAGAAGCCGCCGACGGGGGCGTAGAGGGCCTCTTCCATGGCGGGCCGCCACCGCATCCAAGTCATGCGGCGGGACGCTACCGGCGCCGGGGTTCCCCTCCCAACCGGAGTCCGGGCTTCTCCGACCTAGGGAGTAGGACGGATCGCCCTCCCGGCGGACCTGACCACGCTCCGCGACTGCCTACGCTTGAGACGTGCAACGACTCAACGCCTGGCTCCGCCGTCACCCCATGGTGGTCGACTCCGCCTGGGCGGCGATCGTGCTGTTCCTGGGGCTCCTGCCGGACGGCGGCGACAACAGCGCCTGGCGGGCCCCCGCCCAGTTCGTCATCGCCCTGCTCATCCCGCTGCTGATGGTCTTCCGGCGCCGCTACCCCGACGCCACCGTGGCCGCCGCCACCGCGCTGGGGATCGGTCAGATCACGCTGGGCATCCTGCCCGCCGGCTCCAGCATCGGGTACCTGGTCTTCGCCTACACCGGCGCCGCCTTCGGCTCCGCCTGGATCTCCCGGCTGGCCCTGGCCGCCGGGCTGGCGGCCGGACCGCTGACGTACTGGCAGCTCCACCTCAGCAAGACCGTGATCGACCCGAACGGCGACGCCCAGCAGCGCTCGTACAGCCTGGGCGAGTTCCTGCTGCTCACCGCGGCGATGAGCAGCCCGTTCATCCTCTGCTGGGCCTGGGGCCGGCTCACCCGGGTGCGCCGCGCCTACCTGGTCGAGCTGGAGGACCGCGCCGCCCGGCTGGAGCGCGAGCGCGACGCCCAGGCCAAGGTGGCGGTCGCCGCCGAGCGCGCCCGGATCGCCCGCGAGCTGCACGACGTGGTCGCGCACAACGTCTCCGTCATGATCGTCCAAGCCGACGGCGCCGCCTACGTGCTGGACAACTCGCCCCAGCAGGCCAGGGAGGCGCTGGGCACGATCGCCTCCACCGGGCGCCAGGCGCTCGTCGAGATGCGCCGGCTGCTGGGTGTGCTGCGCACCGCGGACACCGCCGAGGAGTACGTGCCGCAGCCCGGCGTCGAGGAGCTGCCCGAGCTGCTGGACCAGGTCCGCACGGCCGGCCTCCAGGTGGACTTCGCCACCTCCGGCGACCCGCGCGAACTGCCGCGCGGCGTCGAGCTGACCGTCTACCGGATCGTCCAGGAAGCACTGACCAACGTCCGCAAGCACGGCGGCCCCGATGTGCACGCCCGGGTCGCGGTCGACTTCGGCGAGCGCGAGCTGGCCGTCCTGATCGAGGACGACGGCCGCGGCTCGACGGACGAGCAGCTCGCCGCCGGCGGGACGGACGGCCAGGGGCACGGCCTGATCGGCATGCGCGAGCGGGTCGGCATGGTCAGTGGCAGCCTCGACGTCGGGCCGCGCCCCGGCGGCGGCTTCCGGATCCGCGCCGTCCTGCCCCTCAAGGCAGCACACTGACCCCGTTGCCGCCCACGAACTAGGAGCCACCTTGACCATCCGCGTGATGCTCGTCGACGACCAGGAGCTGCTGCGCACCGGCTTCCGGATGATCCTGCAGTCCCAGGGCGACATCGAGATCGTCGCCGAGGCCGGCGACGGCGCGCAGGCCCTGGAGCGGCTGCGGCACACGCAGGTGGACGTGATCCTGATGGACGTCCGGATGCCCCGCCTGGACGGGGTGCAGACCACCCGCCGGATCTGCCTCGCCGAGGACGGCAGCCCGCTGCCGAACGCGCCGCACGTGCTCATCCTCACCACCTTCGACCTGGACGAGTACGCCTTCGCCGCGCTCAAGGCCGGGGCCAGCGGGTTCCTGCTCAAGGACGTGCCGCCGACCGAGCTGGTGGCCGCGATCCGCGCGGTGCACGGCGGCGACGCGGTGGTCGCGCCGACCACCACCCGCCGCATGATCGACCGCTTCGCCGAGGTGCTGCCCACCGCGGCGAGCACGCCGGGACCGGACACCCTGGGCCCGCTCACCGAGCGCGAGCGCGAGGTGTTCCTGCTGGTCGCCCAGGGCCTCTCGAACGGTGAGATCGCCGCCCGGCTGGTCCTGTCCGAGGCCACCGTGAAGACCCACGTCGGCCGGATCCTGGCCAAGCTCGGCCTGCGCGACCGGGTCCAGGCCGTCGTCCTCGCCTACGAGGCGGGCCTGATCCGGGCCGGCGCCGCGGATTAATCCGCCGTCCGCCCCGGCCGTAGAATGGGCCGGTGCGTCCGGTACCCGCAGAGGACCGGAACGGTAAGAGTGAGGACCAGGGCCGAGCTGTGAGCGAGCGAACCGGGCTCACCGTCGAGAGGTGCGCCATGGCGATTGCCCCCGCCGAGCGCCGGGGTGCCCCCCGGCCCGGGAACGACCCGGAGGTGGCCGCGTGAGCGCCTCCCACAGCGTCGGCCCCGGCCCGCTCGACGACGGTTTCGGCGACCCGGCCGACCCCGGCAACCGGCCGGCCCGGCTCGCCGTCGGGGTGGTCGGCACCGGCCGGGTCGGCCCCGCGCTGGGCGCCGCCCTGCAGCTCGCCGGGCACCGGGTGGTCGCCGCCTCCGGGGTGTCCGCCGCCTCCCGCCGCCGCGCCGAACAGCTGCTGCCGGGCGTGCGGATCGTCACTCCGCCGCAGGTGCTCGCGGCCGCCGACCTGGTGCTGCTCACCGTCCCCGACGACGCGCTGGCCGACCTGGTGGCCGGCCTCGTCGCGACCGGCTCGGTCCGCCCCGGCCAGCTGGTGGTGCACACCTCGGGCGCGCACGGCGTCGCCGTCCTGGAGCCCGCCACCCGGGCCGGGGCGCTGCCGCTGGCACTGCACCCCGCGATGACCTTCACCGGCACCACGGTCGACCTCGCCCGGCTGGCCGGCTGCCCGTTCGGGGTGACCGCCCCCGAGGAGCTGCGCCCGGTGGCCGAGGCCCTGGTGGTCGAGATGGGCGGCGAGCCCGAATGGGTGCCGGAGGGCGTCCGCCCGCTCTACCACACGGCCCTCGCGCACGGCGCGAACCACCTGGTCACCCTGGTCTCCCAGGCGCTGGAGCTGCTGCGCACGGCCGGGGTCGCCGAGCCCGGCCGGCTGCTCGGCCCGCTGCTGGGCGCCGCCCTGGACAACAGCCTGCGCTCCGGCGACGCGGCCCTCACCGGCCCGGTCGCGCGGGGCGACGCGGGCACCGTTCGGCGCCACCTGGCGCAGCTCAGTACGGTGTCCCCGGACATCCCGGCCGCCTACCGGGCGATGGCCCGCGCCACCGCCCAGCGGGCGCTCGCCCACGGGACGATCGACGAAGCGTCGGCGGCGGCGCTGCTGGACGTACTGAACGAGGAGAACTGATGGCAGCACGCGGCAAGCAGGCCGGCAAGGCCCAGCGGGCACCCAAGGTCCACCGGGCCGTCGTCACCCGGAGCGTCACCGACTTCGAGGCGGCCTTCTGGCCGGACGAGCAGCCGGTGGACAACGCGGTCGTGATGACGATGGGCGCGCTGCACGAGGGCCACGGCGCGCTGATCCGGGCCGCCCGCAAGCAGGTCGGCCGGGAGGGCCGGGTCGCCGTGACCGTCTTCGTCAATCCGCTGCAGTTCGGCGCCGGCGAGGACCTCGAACGCTACCCGCGGGACCTGGAGGCGGACGTCCGGCTGGCCGAGGAGAACGGCGCCGACGTCGTCTTCGCGCCGTCCGTCGAGGAGGTCTACCCGAACGGCGAGCCGCAGGTGCGCCTGGCGGCCGGCCCGATGGGCGAGCGCTTCGAGGGCACCACCCGGCCCGGGCACTTCGACGGGGTGCTGACCGTGGTGGCCAAGCTGCTGCACATCACCGACCCGGACTTCGCCTTCTTCGGCGAGAAGGACGCCCAGCAGCTGGCGCTCGTCCAGCGGATGGTCGCCGACCTGGACTTCGACGTCGAGATCGTCGGCGTGCCGACCGTCCGCGAGGAGGACGGGCTGGCGCTCTCCTCCCGCAACCGCTTCCTGTCCGCCGAGGACCGCGAGCACGCGCTCGTGCTGTCCCGGGCCCTGTTCGCCGGCCGCGACGTGGCCGCGCAGGGTCCGCAGGCCGTGCGCGAGGCCGCCGCGGCCGCCCTCGACGCCGCCGAAGGTGTCACCCTGGACTACCTCGCCCTGATCGACCCGCACGACTTCACCGAAGCGGCGGACGACTTCCGGGGCGAGGCGGTGCTGGCCGTCGCCGCGAAGGTGGGCTCCACCCGCCTGATCGACAACGTCCGCATCATCTGCCGCTGACGCGGCGACGCACCACCCGCGGTCGCACCACCCGCAGGACCGTCCGGCAGCACATTCCCTCAGGCATGCACTCACTGGAGGCGTGACCCCATGCTCCGCACCATGCTCAAGTCCAAGATCCACCGGGCCACCGTGACCCAGGCCGACCTGCACTACGTCGGCTCCGTCACGGTGGACGAGGACCTGCTCGACGCCGCCGACCTGCTCCCCGGCGAGCTGGTCCACATCGTCGACATCAACAACGGCGCCCGGCTGGAGACCTACACCATCGCCGGCCCGCGCGGCTCCGGCGTGATCGGCATCAACGGCGCCGCCGCCCGCCTGGTCCACCCCGGCGACCTCGTCATACTCATCGCCTACGGGCAGATGGACACCGCCGAGGCCAAGGGCTACCTGCCGAAGGTGGTCTTCGTGGACGCCGACAACCGGATCACCGGCATGGGCGGCGACCCCGCCGAGGCCGGGGAGGGCACCGGGCTGCTCCGCGGCGACGCGGCGTACCGTGACGGCAACGGCGCGGCCCCGACCGCCGCGCGCTGAAGGAGCCACTGAACGCCATGCCCGTCACGCACCGCCTCACCGCCCCCGCCCCCGGCTGGACGGCCACCACCGACATCGTCGTGGTCGGCTCCGGCGTGGCCGGACTCACCGTCGCCCTCAACGTCCGCAAGGCCGGCCTGCGGGCCATGGTGGTCACCAAGGCGATGCTCGACGACGGGTCGACCCGCTGGGCCCAGGGCGGCATCGCCGCCGCCCTGGGCGAGGGCGACACCCCCGAGCAGCACCTGGCCGACACCCTGGTGGCCGGTGTCGGGCTCTGCGACGAGGAGGCCGTCCGCACCCTCGTCACCGAGGGCCCGGAGGCCGTCCGCCACCTGATCGCCACCGGCGCCGCCTTCGACCGCGGCGACGACGGCGAGATCCAGCTCACCCGCGAGGGCGGCCACCACCGCCGCCGGATCGCGCACGCCGGCGGGGACGCCACCGGCGCCGAGATATCGCGCGCCCTGGTCACCGCCGTCCGGTCCGACCCGGGCCTGGAGCTGATCGAGCACGCCCTCGTCCTCGACCTGCTCACCGACGCCGACGGCCACGCCGCCGGCCTCACCCTGCACGTGATGGGCGAGGGCCAGCGCGACGGCGTCGGCGCCATCCGGGCCCGCGCGGTGGTCCTCGCCACCGGCGGCATGGGCCAGGTCTACTCCGCCACCACCAACCCGGCGGTCTCCACCGGCGACGGCGTGGCGCTCGCGCTGCGGGCCGGCGCCGAGGTCACCGACCTGGAGTTCGTGCAGTTCCACCCGACCGTGCTCTGGCTCGGTCCGGACGCCGAGGGCCAGCAGCCGCTGGTCTCCGAGGCGGTCCGCGGCGAGGGCGCGCACCTGGTCGACGGGGACGGCACCCGCTTCATGCTCGGGCAGCACGAGCTGGCCGAACTGGCCCCGCGCGACATCGTCGCCAAGGCCATCACCCAGCGGATGCAGCTCCTGGGCACCGACCACATGTACCTGGACGGGCGGCACTTCGGCGCCGGGATGTGGGAGGAGCGGTTCCCGACCATCCTCGCCACCTGCCGCGCGCACGGCATCGACCCGGTCACCGAGCCGATCCCGATCGCCCCGGCCGCGCACTACGCCTCCGGCGGCATCCGCACCGACCCGACCGGCCGCACCACCGTCCCCGGGCTCTACGCCTGCGGCGAGGTGGCCTGCACCGGGGTGCACGGCGCCAACCGGCTGGCCTCCAACTCCCTGCTGGAGGGCCTGGTCTTCGCCGAGCGGATCGCCGCCGACCTGACCGCCCGGCACCGCGCGGACGAACTGCCCGAGCGCTCGGTGGACGTCGCCGCCGCGCGGGCCGCCCGCCCGGTGCCGCTGCCCGCCCCCGAGGCGCGGGCCGAGATCCAGCGGCTGATGTCGCGCGGCACGGGCGTCCTGCGCTCGGCCTCGTCGATGGCCGGCACGGCCGCCGGACTCGCCCTGATCGCCGAGCAGGCCCTGGCGCACGTCGCCGAGGAGAAGCCGGCCGACCCCCGGGTGGAGACCTGGGAGGCCGCCAACCTGCTGCTGGTCGGCACCGCCCTGGTGACGGCCGCCGCCCGGCGCGCCGAGACCCGCGGCTGCCACTGGCGCGAGGACTTCCCCGAGCGGGACGACGCCCACTGGCAGCGCCACCTGATCACCACCCTCACCGCCTCCGGCGACCTTGTCAGCACCCCTGAGGAGCAGTAGAACCATGACCCACTCCCACGAGGAACTCCCGATGGCCGGCGGTTGCGGCGACGGCTGCGCGTGCGGGGACGGCGAGGGCTACGAGACCGGCCTGGACCCGCGGCTCGCCGAGCTGCTGGAGGAGGCCGGCCTCGACCCGATCGAGGTCGAGGACATCGCCACCCTGGCGCTGGCCGAGGACCTGGCCGGCGGCGAGGACGTCACCTCGGTCGCCACGGTGCCCGCCGACGCCGTCGCCACCGCCGACTTCACCGCCCGCGAGGCCGGCGTGGTCGCGGGCCTGCGGATCGCCGAGGCGGTCGTCTCGCTGGTCTGCGAGGAGGAGTTCGAGGTCGAGCGGCACGTCGAGGACGGCGACCGCGTCGAGGCCGGCCAGGTGCTGCTCTCCGTCCGCAGCCGCACCCGCGACCTGCTGACCGCCGAGCGCAGCGCGCTCAACCTGCTCTGCCACCTCTCCGGCATCGCCACCGCGACCCGCGCCTGGGCGGACGCCCTGGAGGGCACCGGCGCGGTGGTCCGCGACACCCGCAAGACCACCCCGGGCCTGCGGGCGCTGCAGAAGTACGCGGTCCGCTGCGGCGGCGGCGCCAACCACCGGATGGCGCTCTCCGACGCCGCCCTGGTCAAGGACAACCACGTGGTCGCGGCCGGCGGCGTCGCCGAGGCGTTCCGGGCCGTCCGGGCCGCCTACCCCGACCTGGCGGTGGAGGTCGAGGTGGACACCCTGGAGCAGATCCCGCCGGTGCTGGAGGCCGGGGCCGACCTCGTCCTGCTGGACAACTTCACCGTGCCGCAGCTGAAGGAGGCCGTCGAGCTGGTGGCCGGGCGCGCCCGGCTGGAGGCGTCCGGCGGACTGACCCTGGCCAGCGCGCGCGAGGTCGCCCAGACTGGGGTCGACTACCTGGCCGTGGGCGCGCTCACGCACTCCTCGCCGATCCTGGACATCGGCCTGGACCTGCGCGCCTGATCACCTCTGATCACCCCTCACGCAGAAGGCACCCCATGCTGCTCACCATCGACGTCGGCAACACCCAGACCACGCTCGGCCTGTTCGACGGCGAGGACGTGGTCGAGCACTGGCGGATCTCCACCGATCCGCGCCGCACGGCCGACGAGCTGGCGGTGCTCCTGCAGGGCCTGATGGGCTCGCACACCGCGGTCAACGAGGCCGCGGTGGAGGGCCTGGCGATCTGCTCGTCCGTCCCCTCCGTGCTCCACGAGTTCCGCGAGGTGACCCGCCGTTACTACGGCGACGTCCCCGCGGTGATCGTGGAGCCGGGGGTGAAGACGGGCGTGCACGTCCTGATGGACCACCCCAAGGAGGTCGGCGCCGACCGGATCGTCAACGCGCTGGCCGCCAACCACCTGTACGGGGGCCCGTGCATCGTGGTCGACTTCGGCACCGCCACCACCTTCGACGCGATCAACGCCCGCGGCGACTACGTGGGCGGCGCGATCGCCCCCGGCATCGAGATCTCGGTCGAGGCGCTCGGCGCGCGCGGCGCCCAGCTGCGCAAGATCGAGCTGGCCCGCCCGCGCAACGTGATCGGCAAGAACACCGTCGAGGGCATGCAGTCCGGCATCCTCTACGGCTTCGCCGGCCAGGTCGACGGCCTGGTCGACCGGATGGCCAAGGAGCTCGCCAAGGACCCGGACGACGTCCAGGTCATCGCCACCGGCGGACTGGCCCCGCTGGTGCTCGGCGAGGCCAGCACCATCGACGTCCACGAGCCCTGGCTGACGCTGATCGGCCTGCGCCTGGTGTACGAGCGCAACCGGCCCAGCTGAGCCGGGAGTTCGCCGCACCCACCCGGCGCCGCACGGCCCGAACGGGACATTCCCCCGCAGTTCCCCGCAGCCGCCCCGCCGTTGCGGGCGAACCCGGCCGGCGGGCCCCCGCGCTGTGTTAGTTTCACGCCCCGGGACGGGGCAGCACGCCCGTCCCGCGGCCGGGGGGACCGGCGGGCACCGGGGGGTGCGGGCGCACGTCCGGCCCGCCCGACGAGCCCGCCCGCCCAGGCCGAGGCACTGCCGCCCCGTCACGTACGGAGCGGGCGAACCGTACGGGGCCGCTCGGTCGGGCGGCCCGGAAGCCGGATCGAGGGTGGGGCGTGTCGATCGTCGAAGGGTCCGGGGCCGCTCAGGACGACGGCCCGGCCACCGGCCCCGGGGCGCCGCCGCCGGGCCCCGGCGGGTCGGTGCCGCGCCGCCGCGGGCGGCTGCTGCTGGCCGTCACGCTGGTCGCCGCGGCCGTCTCGGGGGCCGGGCTGGCCGCCTCACTGGTGATCAGGTCGCCCGCGCAGGCCGCCGCCGAGAGCGAGCCCCCGCCGCCCGACGTCCTGACGGCCGCCGTGGAGCAGCGCGTGCTGACCGACTCGGTGGTGCTCCGCGGCCAGGTCGGCGCCGGCCAGACGGTCGAGGTGGCCCCGGCCGGGAGCGGCGGTCCGGCCGGCGCCAAGCCGGTGGTCACCAAGCTCCCGGTGCGGACCGGCGACCAGGTCGCGGCCGGGCAATCGGTGCTGGAGGTCTCGGGGCGGCCGGTGTTCGCCCTCCGCGGCGGCCTCCCGGTGTACCGGGACCTCCGGCCGGGCGCCACCGGGCAGGACGTCGAGCAGCTCCAACAGGCTCTGAAGGAGCTCGGGTTCGGCTCGGACGGCGACCCCGCGGGGCGCTACGGCGCGGCCACCGGGGCGGCGGTGACGGCCTTCTACGCCGCCCGCGGCTACGACCCGCGGCCGGCCTCGCCGGACGGCGACGCCCAGGTGTCGGCCGCCCAGGACGCGGTGACGGGCGGCGAGCGGGCCCTGGCGGACGGCAGGGACGCGTTGAAGGCCGCGCAGAAGCGGCTCGACGACGCGCTGGCCGCCGAGCGGGCCCGGTCCGCCGCGCCGACGCCCGGCGCCCCGGCCGGCGAACCGGTCGGCGCCCCGGTAGGCGCCCCGGTGGGCGAGAGCCCGGTGGACGCGGCCCGCACCGCCGTCGAGACCGCCCGCAAACAGGTGACCCGGGCCGGCGAGGACCTCACCGGGCTCCGGAAGAAGGCCGCCGACGTCCGGGCCACCGTCGGCCCGATGGTCCCCGCCGCCGAACTGCTCTTCCTCACCGGCTTCCCGGCCCGGGTGGACGGCGTCGCCGGCCGGGTCGGCGGCGAGGTCACCGGCACCGTGCTGACCGTCTCGGCCGGGGCGCTGGTCGTGAAGGGCAGCCTGACCGCCCCCGACAAGGGTCTGGTCCGCCCGGGCCAGCAGGTGGAGATCCTCTCCGAGGTGACCGGCACCACCGCGACCGCGACGGTGACCGCGGTGGCCGACACCCCAGGCGAGGGACCCCCGTCCGGCAGCGGCACCGGCACCGCGCCCGGCGGCGGCGCCCGGCAGCCCGGCACGGACCGGACCGGCTACCCGCTGGTGGTCGAACCGGACGCCCCGCTCGACCCGAGGCTGGCCGGCCAGGACGTCCGCCTCACCGTCCGGGCCGCCTCCTCGGCCGGTCCGGTGCTGGTCGTCCCGCTCTCCGCCGTCTCCGCGACGGCGGACGGCCGGACGGTGGTGACGGTGTACGAGGGCGGAGGGCGCCGACGGGTCGAGGTGACCCCGGGCATGGTCGGCGGCGGCAGCACCGAGGTCCGCCCGCTGGCCGGGGGCGCGCTCGGGCCTGGCGACCGGGTGATCGTCGGGGTCCGGGCGGGCACCCGGTGAGCGCCCCGCTGGTCGAGTTCCGCCGGGTCGGCCTGACCTACCCCGGACCGCCGCCGGTCACCGCCCTGGCCCCCTGCGACCTGGCCGTCGACCCGGGCGACTACGTCACGGTGACCGGCCCGTCCGGCTCCGGCAAGTCCACCTTCCTCAACATCGCCGGCCTGCTGGACGCCCCCACCACCGGCCGGTACCTGCTGGACGGCGTCGACACCGGCCGGCTCGCCGACGGCGACCGCACCGCCCTGCGCGGGCGCCGGATCGGCTTCGTCTTCCAGTCCTTCCACCTGCTCCCGCACCGCAGCGCGGCGGAGAACGTCGCGCTCGCCCTGCTGTACACCGCCGCCCGGGGCCGCCGGGCGGCGGCCGAGCGGCGCGAGCGGGCCCGCGAGGCGCTGGTCCGGGTGGGCCTCGGCCACCGGGCGGACGCCCTGCCGTCCCGGCTCTCCGGCGGCGAGCGCCAGCGGGTCGCGATCGCCCGCGCGCTGGTCGGCCGGCCGGCGCTGCTGCTCTGCGACGAGCCGACCGGCAACCTGGACACCGCCACCGCCCGGTCCGTCCTGGCCCTGCTGGACGACCTGCACGCGCAGGGCCTGACCCTCCTGCTGATCACCCACGACCCGCAGGTGGCCGCCCGCGGCCGGCGGACGGTGGCGATCCGCGACGGGGTGCTGCGGGAGGTGGGCGCCGGATGAGGCGGCGCGGCCGCCCCCGCCCCGTCGAGCCCACCCGGCTGCTTCCGCGGGACCTGCTCGCCGAGGCCCTCGCCGGCGTGCTCCAGCGGCCCGCCCGCTCGGCGCTGACCGCGCTCGGCACCGTCCTCGGGGTCGGCGCCTTCGTCGCCGTGCTCGGGCTGACGGCCACCGCCTCGGCCCGGATCGACTCCCGTTTCAGCGTGCTCACCGCGACCGAGGTGAGCGTCGAGGACACCGGCGGCCCGCGACCGGACCTCACTCCGCTCTCCTTCCCCGCCGACGCCGACGCCCGGATCCAGCGGCTGAACGGGGTCGAGGCGGCCGGCGTCTACTGGCCGGTCCAGCTGCCCGCCGGGTCGGTCCGGGCCGCGCCGGTGGGCCGGCCCTCCGGCGGCGAGCAGGCGACCGTGGTCGCGGCCTCGGCCGGCGTCCTCACGGCGGCCGAGCCGCACCTGGCCCAGGGCCGGACCTTCGACGCCTGGCACGACACCACCGGGCGGCAGGTGGCGGTGCTCGGCTCCGCCCTGGCCGCCCGGCTCGGGATCGGCACGCTCGACACCCAGCCCGCGGTGTTCCTGGCCGGCCGGCCGTTCACCGTCATCGGCATCGTCGACGACGTCCGGCGCCGGCCCGAGCTGCTGCTCTCGGTGGTCGTGCCGCGCGGGGCCGCCGCCCGGCTCTGGGGCGGCCCCACCGGGGACCGCGCGAAGATGCTCGTCGCCACCAGGATCGGCGCCGCCCGGCAGATCGCCGACGAGGCCGCGCTGGCGCTGGACCCGGCCCACCCGGAGAACTTCGCCGTGACGCCGCCCCCGGACCCGCGCACCCTGCGCTCGGGCGTCACCTCCGACCTCGACCGGCTCTTCCTGCTGCTCGCCGGGATCTGCCTGGTGATCGGGGCCGTCGGGATCGCCAACACCACCCTGGTCGCGGTGCTGGAGCGGACCGGTGAGATCGGGCTGCGCCGCGCGCTGGGCGCCCGCGGCCGGCACATCACCGGCCAGTTCCTCTGCGAGTCCGGCTCGCTGGGGCTGCTGGGCGGCCTGGTCGGCAGCTCGCTGGGGGTGCTGACGGTGCTCGGCGTGGCGCTGGCCCGGGACTGGACCCCGGTGGTGTCCCCGGCGACGGTGGCCGCCGCCCCGGTCGCCGGGCTGGCCACCGGGCTGCTGGCCGGTGCCTACCCGGCCTGGCGCGCGGCCCGGATCCAGCCCGCCGAGGCCCTGCGGCGCTGAACGGGCGGTCGTTCGTCCACCGGACATTCACCGGGCCAAACGTGGGGGATCGGCGCGACGTTACCGACAAATCGGATATTCCTCACGTAGTGTCAGTCCATGCCTACGCCACACGGATCGCGCGGCGGCATGGCCTTCAGCGCCGACGAAGTCCGCGTGCTGCGCCGCGCCCTCGCCCAAGCCCTGCACCCCGCCGTCCCCGTCCACTTCCAGGCCTCCGACCGGCTGCCGTTCGCCGGCGCGGGCGCCGAGCTGTGGGCGGAGGACGTCCAGGACGCCCTGCGCCTGACCGAGGCGATCGACGAAGCCGTCCAGGAGGGCGGCCGGCTGCGCGCCTTCCTGCTCGCCGACCTCGGCCGCTACCGGGCGGCGCTGCCCGGCAGCGCCGCCGGCTACCTGGAACGCCTGGAGGAGGCGGTGGCCGACGGCTACCTCCCCGCGCCCGAGGACCTCACCGCGCTGCGCGGGCTGACCCGTCAGCCGTGCGGCCAGACCGAGCGGACCCGCCGCTCGCGGCTGGCCGGGCGCTGCCACGCACTGGCCGAGGCGGCCGTCCGCGAGCGGCTCGCCCTCACCACCGGCCAGCGCCACCTCGTCGCCGTACCGAGCCCCGCCGCCGTCGCCGTACCGAGCCCCGCCGCACCCCCGAGCAGTCTCCCCACCCCTGTTGGAGGACGGATCCCGATGAGCAGCACCGAGCCCGGCGCAGAGCAGCCCGACGCCCCCCAGCCCCGTCCGCACCGGATGCCGACCCCCGCCGAGCTCTTCGGCCGTCGCCCCCGGCCGCCGGCCCGGCCCGCCCCGCCCGCCACTCCCGACGAGGAGCTGGAGCTGGCCACCGGCACCGGCTGACCGCCCCGCCCCTGGAGGGGGAGACCGCACCGGCGGTCTCCCCCTCCGGCGTGCGGTCGACGCCGCGAGCGGCACGGCCAACCCGTGGCGGAGCGGCGGGCCGGGGCTGGCTACCCTGGTGGGGTGAGCGATCAGAGCCCCATCCCCGCGACCGACGACCTCCCCGAGCAGATGCGCGTCCGGCGCGAGAAGCTGGACCGGCTCCGGGCGGCCGGCGTCGACCCGTACCCGGTCGGCTTCCCCCGGACCAGCACCATCGCCGACCTCCGGGCCAAGCACCCGGACCTGGCGCCGGACACGGCGACCGGCGAGCGGGTCGGCATCACCGGCCGGGTGATCCTCTCCCGCACCGGCGGCAAGCTCTGCTTCGCCACCCTGCGCGACGGCAGCGGCGACCTCCAGGTGATGTTCTCCCTGGACAAGCTCGGCGAGGAGCGGCTGGCGGCCTGGAAGTCCGACATCGACCTCGGCGACCAGGTCGGCGTCGAGGGCGAGGTGATCACCTCCCGCCGCGGCGAGCTGTCGGTCATGGTGGACGCCTGGGCGCTCACCGCCAAGTGCCTGCGCCCGCTGCCGGACAAGCACAAGGGCCTGACCGACCCGGAGGCCCGGGTCCGCCAGCGGTACGTCGACCTGATCGTCAACCCCGAGGCCCGCGAGATCCTGCACCTGCGCAGCAAGGTGGTCCGCTCGATCCGCCGCACCTACGAGGAGCGCGGCTACATCGAGGTCGAGACCCCGATGCTGCAGCCGGTGCACGGCGGCGCCAACGCGCGTCCGTTCAAGACCCACATCAACGCGTACGACATCGACCTGTTCATGCGCATCGCCCCCGAGCTGTACCTCAAGCGGCTGGTGGTCGGCGGCGCGGAGAAGGTCTTCGAGATCAACCGCAACTTCCGCAACGAGGGCGCGGACTCCACCCACAACCCGGAGTTCACCTCGCTGGAGTCCTACGAGGCCTACGGCGACTACGACACCCAGGCCGAGCTGATCCGGGCGACGATCATCAACGCCGCCCGGGACGCGCTGGGCACCACGGTGATCCGCGGCCTCGACCCGCACGGCGTGGAGCACGAGATCGACCTGGCCGAGCCGTGGGCGGAGGTCAGCGTGTACCCCGGCATCTCGGCGCACCTGGGCACCGAGGTGACCCCGGAGACCGGCGTCGAGGAGCTGCGCGAGCTGGCCGCCGCGCACGGCATCCCGTTCGAGAAGGACTGGGGCCACGGCCAGATCGTGCTGGAGATGGTCGAGCGCCTGCTGGAGGAGAACGCCGTCGCGCCGACCTTCATCAAGGACTACCCGACCGAGGTCTCGCCGCTGACCCGCCAGCACCGCTCGGTCGCGGGCGTGGCCGAGAAGTGGGACCTGGTGATCTTCGGCACCGAGATCGGCACCGCCTACTCCGAGCTGGTCGACCCGGTCGAGCAGCGCGCCCGGCTGACCGCGCAGTCCCTGCTGGCGGCCGGCGGCGACGTCGAGGCGATGCAGGTCGACGAGGACTTCCTGCGGGCCCTGGAGTACGCGATGCCGCCCACCGGCGGCCTCGGCCTCGGGGTGGACCGCCTGATCATGCTGCTCACCGGCAAGAACATCCGGGAGACCGTGCTCTTCCCGCTCGTGAAGCCGGAGCCCAAGGCGTCCGCCGCCACCGCGGCGGCGGACAGGACCGAGGAGGAGTGACCTGATGGACTACGTCAGCGCGATCGTCCCGCCGCTGGTCATGGCGATCGGCTTCGGCTTCCTGGTGCGGGCCATCATCCGCAGCCAGGGCGGGGCCCAGAAGGCCAAGGAGGACGCGGTCGACTGACCCCGTCCCCGCCCGCGAGCACCGGCGCGCCGCCATTCCCGATTCCGGGGTGGCGGCGCGCCGGTTTGCCGCACTTCACAAGATTTGCCCCATTCACTCCCTATCCTGGCCGCACTATGGTCCGGCAACTCGGCGAACTTGAGAACGCCATCATGACCCGGGTGTGGCGGTGGAACCGACCGGTCACGGTTCGCGAGGTTCTGCTGGATCTGCGGTCGGAACGGGAAATCGCGTACACCACCGTGATGACCGTCCTGGACAAGCTCCACAGAAAGGGCTGGCTGCGCCGGGACCGCGCCGGGCGGGCCTATCGATATGAACCGGTCTCGTCCCGCGAGGCGTACACGGCGGCTCTGATGAACGACGCCTGGGCCACCAGCGACAATCCCGCGGCCGCCCTGGTGCACTTCTTCGGCCTCATGTCGCCCGAGCAACGGGAGGCGCTGCGCGACGCGTTGCGGGTGGCCGCTCTGTTCCCGACCGATCCGGCCGGGCCGGATTCCGCGGAGTCCGGACCGGATACCGGGGGGACCGGACCGGCGCCGGCACGATAACGTCCCGCCATGGAGGTCACCATCCGCCGGGCGCGGACCACGGACGTGCGGGCAGTGCGCGGGCTCATCGACGCCTACTCCCGTGACGGCATTCTGCTCGACAAGCCCACCGTCACCCTGTTCGAATCCGTGCAGGAGTTCTGGGTCGCCGAACGCGACGACACCGGGGCGGTCGTGGCCTGCGGCGCGCTGCACGTCATGTGGGAGGACCTCGCCGAGGTGCGCACCCTCGCGGTCGATCCGTCCTGCCGCGGCCACGGGGTCGGCCACCTGCTGCTGGAGAAGCTGCTGCAGACCGCGCGGTGGCTCGGCGTCCGTCGGATTTTCTGCTTGACGTTCGAGGTGCCCTTCTTCGCGAAACACGGTTTCGTCGAGATCGGCGAGGTCCAGGAAACCGATGATGGTACGACAGACCCGGCGGCGATCGCTACGGATGTCTATGAAGAACTTCTCCGCTCGTACGATGAAGGTGTCGCCGAGTTCCTCGACCTGGAGCGGGTGAAGCCCAACACACTGGGCAACTCGCGCATGCTGCTGCACCTGTGAGCGGCTCCCGACCCGGGCAGGGGTTTGTGTTTTCCGGAGAAAGGCGCTTTCCTTTCCTTAGGCAATGGGTCGTTTAGCGGAAAGGGAAGCCCGTGGCACAGAGGGTGCAGGTCATTCTTGAAGACGATCTCGACGGCGGTTCGGCGGACGAGACGGTGACGTTCGCGCTCGACGGCGTTGCCTACGAGATCGATCTGAAGAGCGCCAACGCGGACAAGCTGCGCGGTCTGCTGGCGCCGTACGTGGAGAAGGGCCGCAAGCAGAGCGGCCGGCTCGCCGGCGCCCGGCGCCCGGGCCGCGGCGCGGCTCCGCGCCCGTCCGGCAGCGCGCCGGACACCGCGAAGGTCCGCGCGTGGGCCAAGGAGCAGGGCCTGGAGGTCAACGACCGCGGCCGGGTGCCGAGCACCGTCCGCGAGGCCTACGACAAGGCCAACGCGGCCTGATCCCGGCAACGCCGGACCGCCGGAGCGGATGCGGGGCCCCGGTGGTCGCCGGAGGCGCACCTGGCACATGCGCGGGGCGCGGAGGAACCTTCTCCGCGCCCTGCGGCGCGTGCCCGCCCGGCCCGCCCGGCCGTTCCGGGCCGTCCGCCCGGCTCCGCGGGCACGCCGGCGGACCGGGGCACGGGCGCCCCTTCGGGCACCCGCCCGGGCAGCACCGGATCGGGCGGCGGAACAATCACGAGCTGTGCAACGCTGTAGGGGCGAAGCGGTAACGCCGACACCACCGGGATGGCCTACCGACCCCGAGGGCCGGAGCTGACCCACCGTCACCGCCGGCCGACTTCTCGCCAGGCGAACACCGCCACCGCGGAAACTGCGCGAGAACCATCCCGATACCGGGTATGAATGCAGGTGGACGGCGCCCCGCGCACCGTCCGGGGCAGTACGTGCGACCCGCCGGAGACCCTCCGGATCCGCCGGGGCCGGTGTTGTTCGCCGATGGCGTAGCGGTATCTGGTGCATCCGGCCCACCTGTGGGAACACCGTCTCCCAGCATCAGGTTGGGATTGGTGTCGGCTGGTCGCGCAGCATCTCGCTCCCGTACCGGGGAGTGAATCCGTGGGCCGCGCCGCTGAGCGGGACTAGCATGCGGAAGGACAGGGCGGGGACCGACCCCGAACTGCCCGACCGCTCTGAGGAGCGATAAACGATGTTCGAGAGGTTCACCGACCGCGCGCGGCGGGTTGTCGTCCTGGCTCAGGAAGAAGCCCGGATGCTCAACCACAACTACATCGGCACCGAGCACATCCTCCTGGGTCTGATCCACGAGGGTGAGGGTGTCGCCGCTAAGGCCCTGGAGAGCCTCGGGATTTCTCTTGAGGCCGTTCGCCAGCAGGTCGAGGAGATCATCGGCCAGGGCCAGCAGGCCCCGTCCGGTCACATTCCCTTCACCCCCCGGGCGAAGAAGGTCCTGGAGCTGTCGCTCCGGGAGGCCCTGCAGCTCGGCCACAACTACATCGGCACCGAGCACATCCTGCTCGGCCTGATCCGCGAGGGCGAGGGCGTCGCCGCCCAGGTCCTGGTGAAGCTCGGCGCCGACCTCAACCGGGTGCGCCAGCAGGTCATCCAGCTGCTCTCCGGGTACCAGACCGGCGGCGGCAAGGAGTCGGCCACGGCCGGCGGGCCCGCCGAGGGCACCCCGTCGACCTCGCTGGTCCTCGACCAGTTCGGCCGCAACCTGACCCAGGCCGCCCGCGAGGCCAAGCTCGACCCGGTGATCGGGCGCGAGAAGGAGATCGAGCGGGTCATGCAGGTGCTGTCCCGCCGCACCAAGAACAACCCCGTGCTGATCGGTGAGCCCGGCGTCGGCAAGACGGCCGTGGTCGAGGGCCTGGCCCAGGCGATCGTCAAGGGCGAGGTCCCGGAGACGCTCAAGGACAAGCAGCTCTACACGCTGGACCTGGGCGCCCTGGTGGCCGGCTCGCGCTACCGCGGTGACTTCGAGGAGCGCCTGAAGAAGGTCCTCAAGGAGATCCGCACCCGCGGCGACATCATCCTGTTCATCGACGAGCTGCACACCCTGGTCGGCGCGGGCGCCGCCGAGGGCGCCATCGACGCCGCCAGCATCCTCAAGCCGATGCTGGCCCGTGGCGAGCTGCAGACCATCGGTGCCACCACGCTCGACGAGTACCGCAAGCACCTGGAGAAGGACGCCGCGCTGGAGCGCCGCTTCCAGCCGATCCAGGTCGCCGAGCCGTCGCTGCCGCACACCATCGAGATCCTCAAGGGCCTGCGCGACCGCTACGAGGCCCACCACCGGGTCTCCATCACGGACGCCGCCCTGGTCGCCGCCGCCACCCTGGCCGACCGCTACATCTCGGACCGCTTCCTGCCGGACAAGGCGATCGACCTCATCGACGAGGCCGGCTCCCGGATGCGCATCCGCCGGATGACCGCGCCGCCGGACCTGCGCGAGTTCGACGAGAAGATCGCCGACGTGCGCCGCGAGAAGGAGAGCGCGATCGACGCGCAGGACTTCGAGAAGGCCGCGTCCCTGCGCGACGACGAGAAGCAGCTCCTGCAGGCCAAGGCCAAGCGTGAGAAGGAGTGGAAGGCCGGCGACATGGACGTCGTCGCGGAGGTGGACGAGGAGCTCATCGCCGAGGTCCTGGCCACCGCCACCGGCATCCCGGTCTTCAAGCTGACCGAGGAGGAGTCCTCCCGGCTGCTGCGCATGGAGGACGAGCTGCACAAGCGCGTCATCGGCCAGAAGGACGCCATCAAGGCGCTCTCCCAGGCCATCCGGCGCACCCGTGCGGGCCTCAAGGACCCGAAGCGCCCCGGCGGCTCGTTCATCTTCGCCGGCCCGTCCGGTGTCGGTAAGACCGAGCTGTCCAAGACGCTCGCCGAGTTCCTCTTCGGCGACGAGGACGCGCTGATCTCGCTCGACATGTCCGAGTTCTCGGAGAAGCACACCGTCTCCCGGCTCTTCGGTTCGCCCCCCGGCTACGTGGGCTACGAGGAGGGCGGCCAGCTGACCGAGAAGGTCCGCCGCAAGCCGTTCTCCGTCGTCCTCTTCGACGAGGTCGAGAAGGCCCACCCGGACATCTTCAACTCGCTGCTGCAGATCCTGGAGGACGGTCGCCTGACCGACTCCCAGGGCCGCGTGGTCGACTTCAAGAACACCGTCATCATCATGACGACCAACCTCGGCACCCGGGACATCTCCAAGGGGTTCAACCTGGGCTTCGCGGCCACGGGCGACTCCACCACCGGGTACGAGCGGATGAAGGCGAAGGTCGGCGAGGAGCTCAAGCAGCACTTCCGCCCCGAGTTCCTGAACCGCGTCGACGACATCGTGGTCTTCCACCAGCTGTCCGAGGAAGACATCATCCAGATCGTCGACCTGATGATCGACAAGGTGGACGGCCGGCTGCGGGACCGCGACATGGGCCTGGAGCTCAGCATCGAGGCCAAGAAGCTGCTCGCCAAGCGCGGCTACGACCCGCTGCTCGGTGCCCGTCCGCTGCGCCGCACCATCCAGCGCGAGATCGAGGACCACCTCTCCGAGAAGATCCTCTTCGGCGAGCTGCGAGCCGGTCACATCGTGGTCGTCGGTGTCGAGGGCGAGGGCAAGGAAGCGAAGTTCACCTTCCGCGGCGAGGAGAAGTCCGCGGTCGCGGACACTCCGGCGGCCGTTGCCTCGTCCGGTCCGGACCTGACGAAGTAGTAACAGTTAACAGATAACAGCACACCGTCTGAGCCCCCGGCGTTCGCGCCGGGGGCTCAGTCCGTTTACGTGCCGTTACGAAAACTGTGATCCACCCCACGGGCTCGCAGGTGGGAGGCCTGGGCGGGCGGTGGTGCGAGTGCGACCCAGTAAGCAGGCATCTTTAATGCCAATGTTGTTGACGGATCGTCAGTTGATAGCGAGTCGCGGAGCATAGCGGTGTGGCCATGTAACGGTCAAGGTCTATCTTTTCCGTCCACGCTTGGATCAAATGTCGTCCACCTGTCTTTCATTGGTTTACCGGAAGGCCAAGAGCCGGACCGGTTTGGGGAGGACGTCACAACGTTGAAGATGACCAGGAAAGCCGCCGCGGCCGCCACGGCCGGGGCGGTCATAGCCGCTCTGGGCGCGGGTCTGTTCCCGAGCACGGCCCTCGCGGCCGGCTCGGCGCCCACGCCGAAGGACCCCGCTGACGCCGTTCAGTCGGTCAAGACGGACCACAACCTGCCGGGCCCGCTGACCGAGAAGGTCGAGGCCGAGCAGAAGGCCGCCACCGAGCAGCTGCTCGCCGGCACCGCGAAGGTCGAGGAGCACGGCGGTAGCTCCAGCATCAAGCTGGGCAAGGACAAGTACGTCGAGCTCGCCCGCGAGCGCACGGACAAGATCTTCACCATCCTGGTCGACTTCAGCGACCAGGTGGACAACACCACGAAGACCCCGGACGGCAAGATCAAGTTCGGTGGGGACCCCGGTCCGCAGCACAACCAGATCGAGAAGCCCGACGCGGCGACCAACAACTCGACGCTCTGGCAGGCTGACTACAACCAGCAGCACTACCAGGACATGTACTTCAGCAAGACCCAGGACTCGCTGAAGACCTTCTACGAGAAGCAGTCCTCGGGCCGCTACTCCGTCGACGGCCAGGTCACCGACTGGGTGAAGGTCCCGTGGAACGAGGCCCGTTACGGCTCGGACTACTGCGGCCAGCACGTCTGCAACAACGCGCAGGACCTGATCCGCGACGGCATCAACGCCTGGGTCGCCGACCAGAAGGCCAAGGGCCAGACGGACGCTCAGATCAAGGCCACCATCGCGCAGTACGACCAGTGGGACCGGTACGACTTCGACCACGACGGCAACTTCAACGAGCCCGACGGTTACATCGACCACTTCCAGATCGTGCACGCCGGTGAGGACCAGTCGGCGGGCGGCGGCAAGCAGGGCGACAACGCGCTGTGGGCCCACCGCTCGTACGTCTACGGCACCCAGGCCGGCTCCACCGGCCCCGCCAACAACCTGCTCGGCGGCACCCCGGTCGGCTCCACCGGCATCTGGATCGGTGACTACACCATGCAGCCGGAGAACGGCGGCCTCGGTGTCTTCGCCCACGAGTACGGCCACGACCTCGGCCTGCCGGACCTGTACGACACCTCGGGCAGCGGGATCGACAACTCGGTCGGCTTCTGGTCGCTGATGTCCTCCGGCTCCTGGCTCGGCGAGGGCAAGAACTCGATCGGCGACATGCCGAACGACCTCGACGCCTGGAGCAAGCTCCAGCTCGGCTGGCTGAAGTACGACAAGGCCAAGGCCGGCACCGAGACGACTCACCACATCGGCCCGGTCGAGTACAACTCGAACCTGCCGCAGGCCCTGGTCGTCGACCTGCCGAAGAAGACCGTCACCACCGAGATCAACACCCCGTTCGCGGGTGCCAACGAGTGGTGGAGCGGCAGCGCCGACGACCTCAACGTGTCGCTGGCCCGTGACGTCGACCTGACCGGCAAGACCAGCGCCGCGCTGACGGCCAAGGCCTGGTACGACATCGAGCAGGACTTCGACTACGGCTACGCCGAGGTCTCCACCGACGGTGGCGCCAACTGGACCGCCCTGAACGGCACCTTCAACGGGGTCGCGATCCCGAAGAACGCCGCCGACAAGGCCGGCCTGACCGGCAACTCGGGCAACAAGTGGGGCGACCTGTCGTTCTCGCTCGACGCCTACGCGGGTAAGGCCGTCAAGGTCCGCTTCCACTACACCACCGACGGCGGTCTGCACCTCAAGGGCCTGGCCCTGGACGACATCGCCATCGCCGCCAACGGCGCCACCGTCTTCACCGACGGTGCCGAGAACGGCGACAACGGCTGGACGGCCAACGGCTTCTCCCGCATCACCGGCAAGTTCTCGAACGACTACGCGCAGTACTACATCGCCGAGAACCGCCAGCACATCTCGTACGACCGGACCCTGAAGACCGGCCCGTACAACTTCGGCTTCTCCAACACCAAGCCGAACTGGGTGGAGCACTACCCCTACCAGGCCGGTCTGCTGATCTGGCTGTGGGACACCTCCCAGAGCGACAACAACGTCACCAACCACCCGGGTTCCGGCCTGATCCTCCCGGTCGACTCGCACCCGACCCCGATCAAGTGGACCGACGGCACCCTGATGCGCCCGCGCATCCAGGGCTACGACTCGACCTTCGGCTCGCGCAAGGTCGACAGCCTGACCCTGCACAAGAGCGGCGTCGAGACGGTCGTCCCGAAGGCCAAGGGCGTCGACGAGTTCAGCGACCTCAAGTCGTACTGGTCGAAGGACAACCCGTACAGCAGCGTCATCGTCCCGAAGACCGGCACCAGCATCGAGGTCGAGAACGAGTCCTCGAACTACCTCGAGACCTGGATCCGCGTCCGCCCGGTCGACAACTGATCGAAACGAGCAGTGACGATCAGCCTCTGACCAGGCACTGATTCACCAGTCCGGCCCGTCCCCGCAGCTGCGGGGGCGGGCCGGACGCTTGTCCGCGAGAGGTCCGCGCGGCCGCCGGAGTCCGCACGTCCGGCGGGGTCCGCGAGGCACTTCCGGTCGGACCTACCGGTCCGGCAGCAGGGCGAGGAAGGCGTCCACCGCCTCGGTGACGTCCTTCCCGGTCCACTCCAGCGCGTCCGCGGCCACCGTGACCTCCGTCATCGACAGCCCCGGCAGGCCCTGCTCGCGCCAGCCGCCGAACAGGGCCGTCCCCGACTCCTCCGCCAGCCGGAGTCCCGCGAGGTCCAGCTCCTGCGGGGGGTAGGGAAGCCAGAGCTGGAACTGATGGGTGTGCGGCGGGGCCGGGTGGACCCGGGCGCCCGGAACGCCCGCGAACCCCTCGACGAGCGCCGCCGCGACCGTCCCGGCGTGCGCGACGTACTGCCCCAGGCGCGGCAGTTCGCGGTCCAGGCCGGCCAGCGCGGCGAGCGCCGCCGGCCACTGCTGGAACAGCTGGCCGCCGTAGCGGTGCCGCCAGGCCTTGGCGGTCCGCACGAAGCGGGCCCGGCCGGCCAGCGCGGCGCCGCTGATCCCGCCGAGCGTCTTGTAGAAGGAGACGTAGACCGAGTCGGCCTGGGCGGCGATCTCCGGCAGCGGGCGGTCGAAGTGCACCACCGACTCCCAGATCCGGGCCCCGTCCAGGTGCAGCGCGGCGCCGTGCTCCTCCCGGACCACCGCGGCCACGGCCAGCAGGTCCGCCCAGGACGGCAGGACGAACCCGGCCTCGCGCAGCGGCAGCTCCAGGATCATCGCCGCGTACGGCTCGTCGAAGGCCCGCAGCTCAGCCACGGTGGGGAGCCGCGGCGCGACCGTGGGCCAGACGCTGCGCAGACCGCTGAGCCGCCCCAGCGCGTGCCGCTCGTGCAGTTCGGTGTGCCCGAGCGGGTGGGTCGCCACGGTCGGCAGCGCGGCGGCCTCGGCGTGGATCCGCAGCGCGACCTGCTGGGCCATCGTGCCGGTGGGGAAGAACGCGGCGTCCTCGGTGCCGAGCAGCTCGGCGACCCGGTTCTCCAGGGCCCGCACCACGCCGTCGCCGTACATGTCCGGCCGCCGGTCCAGGTCGTAGGCGCCCTCGCCCTCCTCGGCCAGGGCGGCGAGCCGCTCGCGCAGGCTTCGCGGCCGGGTGCCGGAGAGCAGCCGCTCGCAGCCGCGCAGCGCGGTGTACCGGCGCTCCTGGACGCCGGGCCCGCGGTCGGCTTCGGTCTCTTCGCTCCTGTTGGGATACATGCGTCGATGGTCCCGCAGGGACGGCGCGGGGTCAGCGGTGCGGACACGACGGGCGCCGCGGGCCCGGCCGGAGCCCGGTGCCGGGTGGCACTGGTCACAAGCACCCCCCGTGGTACGAGCGGCGGTAGTAGCGCGACGCGGCGGGGCCCCGGAGACGCGGGCCGTGACCCTACTGTCGGATCACATGATCGTTACTCCGTCGGCTTGAATCTCCGGCCGGACGGTGACTACACGCCGTAGTACGTCACACCGTTTGGGAGTCCGCTCGGTGACGGTTACACCTGAGTGGTCCCTGCTCAGCACGCCCGAACGGGCTCGTTGCGCTGCCCCCGTACGTCCGTGAGGTCGAGCTACCGATGTCTTCCGTCCCGCCCATGGGGCCGGCCCTGCGCCGCCTCGCCGCCGACGCGGCGAACCGGGCGGCCGCCTGGCAGCCCCGGCTCGGCCAGGCCGTCCGCACCCACGCCGCCCCGCTGCGCACGCTCACCGCGCCCCGCCACGTGCTCCCCGGGGGCCCGCTGCGGGCCGACCGGCACCGCACCGTCACCGCGATCGGCGCGAGCGCGGTGATACTGTCCGGCGCCCTGCTGGTCGCCGCCCCCGGCAGCGCCTCGGCGCAGACGGTCATACCCACCACCCCCGGCAGCTCCGCCTTCACCTCCTCGCCCGCCGCGGTGCCCGCCCCCACGCCGGTGCAGGTCGCCGGCCCGAGCGCCTACAAGCTGCCGCACGAGCACGGCTCGGCGCAGGAGTACGTGGCGGTCGCCGCCAACCTGCTGCCCCCGGAGCCGCCCGCCCCGGCCGCGCCGTCCGCCGACCAGGCTCCGGCCGCCGAGCCCGCCCCGGCTCCCGCTCCGGCTCCGGCCCCCGCACCCGCACCCGCTCCGGCCCCCGCGCCCGAGTGGTCCGCGCCGGTGCCGGGCGCGCCGACCAGCAACCCGTACGGCGTGGCCAACCCCGAGTACGCGGCCGGCTACCACACCGGCGTGGACTTCGCGGTGTCCCCGGGCACCGCCCTGCTGGCGGTCGGCAACGCCACCGTCGTGTCGGCCGGCTGGGACGGCGCCTACGGCAAGGAGGTCGTGCTGCGGCTGGCCGACGGGCGGTACGCGCAGTACGCGCACATGTCGTCGATCTCGGTGTCGGCGGGCGACCGGGTGTCGGCCGCCGAGCAGATCGGCCGCTCCGGGAACACCGGCAACTCGACCGGGCCCCACCTGCACTTCGAGATCCGCTCCAGCAACCACTACGGCGCGGTGGTCAACCCGATCGCCTACCTCTCCGGGCACGGGGTCACCGGCTTCTGAGGCCGCGGCACACGACGAGGGGCGGACCGGTCCACGCGACCGGTCCGCCCCTCGGGCGTTCGTGGGCGGGCGCCGGGCCGCTCAGACCCGGACCGGGGGGCTGATCAGGGCGCCGATCTCCAGCGCGACCCGCTGCGCGGCCGCCATCGCCTCCTCCACGGTGGCCACCGGTACGGCGTGCTCCGGAGCGTGCCCGGGCTCCTGGCACTCGGCGGCGTCCTGCTTGATCAGGAACAGGGCCGAGTTGATGGTGAACAGCGACATCGCGGCGCGCAGCCGGTCCTCGAAGGTGGCCTCCGGGCCGTGCACCAGCCGGACCATCGCGATCATGCGGTCCTTGAACTCCACCCCGGCGGGCGAGTCGCGCAGCGCGGGCTGGTTCTCGTGGAAGAAGCGCAGCAGCGGGGCCCGCTCCGACATGCCCGCCGCGAACCGGCGGATCAGCTCGTCGCGCAGCGCGGGCGTCCACTCCTGCTCGCGGCCCCAGGCGATGGTGTCGTCGATCGGCGCGGCCATGCTCTGCACGATGCCGTGGACGATGTCGTCCTTGGTCTTGAAGTGGTAGTAGAGCGCGGCCTTGGTGACGCCCAGGCGGTCGGCGATCTCGCGGAGCGAGGTCTGCTCGTACCCCTGTTCGGAGAAGAGCTCCAGTGCGACCGCGACGATACGGGCCCGGGTGTCGCTGCGGGGGCTGTGCGTCGTACCCATGGCCTGCCTCGTTGACTGCGTCGGTGACTGCTGTGGCTGCGTCCGGCCGGCGCCGGTCGACACCTGCCCGTCCGAACTCATTCTCCCCGTTCCGGTGGTCGACCTGGAAACTGGCTTGACGACCGGCTAGTGCACAACTTACCGTGCCGACGGTCCACAAACTAGCCGGGCGACAAGTAAGTAAGCCTTCCGCAGGCCAGATCGGTCGTCCGCCTCCAGTCCGGGAGACACCACCCCATGTCACAACCCAAGGCCGCCACCCCGGCACCGGAAACGACGACGCCCGAGGAGCAGCAGTCGCGCTCCCCCCGGGAGATCCGCCTGGTCATGATCGGCCTGGTGGTCACCATGCTGCTGGCCATGCTCGACAACCTGATCGTCGGCACCGCGATGCCGACGATCGTCGGCGACCTCGGCGGCGCCGAGCACCTGTCCTGGGTGGTGACCGCCTACACCCTGGCCACCGCCGCCTCCACCCCGATCTGGGGCAAGCTCGGCGACCTCTACGGCCGCAAGGGCATCTTCCTCACCTCGATCGTGATCTTCCTCGTGGGTTCGGCGCTGTCCGGCCTCTCGCAGAACATGAACGAGCTGATCGGCTTCCGCGCCCTCCAGGGCCTGGGCGCCGGCGGTCTGATGGTCGGCGTGATGTCGATCATGGGCGCGCTGGTCCCGCCGCGTGACCGCGGCAAGTACCAGGGCATGTTCGCCGCGGTGATGGCGCTCGCCACCATCGGCGGCCCCCTGGTCGGCGGCTTCATCACCGACCACCTGAGCTGGCACTGGACCTTCTACATCAACCTGCCGCTCGGCGTGATCGCGCTCGCCGTCGTCGTGGTCACCCTGAAGCTGCCGAAGGTCCGCAGCAAGGCCCGCATCGACTACGTGGGCGCGCTCCTGCTCACCACCGGCATCACCGCGCTCACCCTGATCACCACCTGGGGCGGCCAGGAGTACGCCTGGGGCTCCAAGCAGATCCTGGGCCTGGGCGCGCTCGCCGCCGCCACGCTGATCGCCTTCTGCTACGTCGAGCAGCGGGTCGAGGAGCCGATGCTCCCGCTCGACCTGTTCAAGAACCTGAACTTCACCCTGGTCTCGCTGATCGGCTTCATCGTCGGCTTCGTGATGTTCGGCTCGACCGTCTTCCTGCCGCTCTACCAGCAGACCGTTCAGGGCGCCTCGGCGACCAACTCCGGCCTGCTGCTGATGCCGATGATGTTCGGCATGCTGGTCGTCTCGCTGGTGGTCGGCCAGGCGGTCACCAAGACCGGCAAGTACCGGATCTACCCGATCATCGGCACCATCGTGATGACCGGCGGCATGCTGCTGCTGTCCATGCTCTCCACCGACACCAGCAGCTTCGCCTCGGCCTGCTACATGGTGGTGCTCGGCGCCGGCATGGGCTTCCTGATGCAGATCACCATGCTGGTCGCGCAGAACAGCGTGGAGCTCAAGGACATGGGCGTGGCCAGCTCCACCGCCACGCTGTTCCGCACCATCGGCGGTTCCTTCGGTGTGGCGCTGTTCGGGGCCCTGTTCAACAACCGGGTGACCGAGACCATGAAGGAGCGGCTCGGCGACGCGGCCGCCAACGGCGGTGGCAAGGGCGACCCGAGCTCCCTGAGCCCGGCCGCGCTGCGGGCGCTGCCCGCCCCGGTCCAGGACGCGTACCACCACGCCGTGGCCAACGGCATGCACACCGTCTTCCTCTGGGGCGCCGCGGCCGCGGTGATCTCGATCGCCGCGGCGGTGTTCCTGCGCGAGGTGCCGCTGCGCGGCGCTGGCTCGCCGGCGAAGGACGACGCCAAGGGCACCGAGCCCAACATCGAGGCCGTCGCGATCTGACGCCCGGAGAGCCCCCCTCCCGCCCTGGGAGGGGGGCTTTCGCGTCTCCGGGCGCGGGTGGTTCCGGTCCGCCGTCCCGCAGGCCGCCAAGGGCCGCCACGGGCCGCCCCCGTGCTACTGCGGCAGGCGGTAGACCCCCTGCTCGACCGGCTCGACCAGGCCGTCGGCGACCAGTCCGTCCAGCGCCCGGGCCCGCTGCACCGCGTCCGGCCAGACCGCGTCCAGCCGTGCCTGCCCGACCGTGCCGTGCGCGTCCCGCAGCACCGCGAGGAGCTTCCCGCGCACCTGCCGGTCCGTTCCCTCGTAGGTCTGGCCGCGCCGGGCCGGGCCCTCGTACGGCGGGCGGCCGGCCCGCTGCCACGCACAGTGGCTGAACAGCGGACAGCCGCCGCACTCCGGTGCGCGCGCCGTGCAGACCAGGGCCCCCAGCTCCATCACGCCGACCGCCCAGGTCGCCGCCGTGTCGGCGTCGTCGGGCAGCAGCGCCGTCGCCGTCCGCCGCTCGGCCGCCGTGGTGGCCTGGGCCGGGTACTCCACCCCGGTCACCGCGCGGGCGAACACCCGCCGGACGTTGGTGTCGAGCACCACGTGCCGCTGGCGGAAGGCGAACGAGGCCACCGCCGCGGCCGTGTACTCCCCGACGCCGGGCAGCGAGAGCAGCGTCGCGTGGTCGTCCGGGACGACGCCGCCGTGCTTCTCGGTGATCGCCACCGCCGCCCCGTGCAGGCGCAGCGCCCGCCGCGGGTAGCCCAGCCGGCCCCACATCCGGACCGCCTCGCCCGGCGCGTCGGCCGCCAGGTCGGCCGGTGTCGGCCAGCGCTCCAGCCATGCCGCGTAGGCCGGCAGCACCCGCTTCACCGGGGTCTGCTGGAGCATGAACTCGCTGACCATCACCGCCCAGGGCGAGGCCTCCGGGGTCCGCCAGGGGAGGTCGCGCTGGTGGGCGTCGTACCAGCCGAGGACGGTCGAGTGCAGCACCGGCAACGGCAGCGGCAGCGCCGGTACGGCGGCCGCCGCGGACGAGGGGGCGGGGACGGCGGGGGTGACGGTGATGGCAGCCATGGCCCTTCGATCCTCCCATGTCCGCGCCGCCGCTCGAAGCGGGTGCGGGCCCGGGCGCGGAGCGGCCTCGGAGCTGCCTCTGATCAGGCTCTGAGCGGACGGGCAGGTTCCGGATTGCCTCGGAAGGCCCCCACCCGGACTCCCCCGAACGGCTCATATGGCGGATCATGTGAAGGAAGGGACGAGTGTGCGGTGTTGATGAGTCACAGGGCACACACTGTCTCGTAGAGTTTGGGCGTGCCTTCTCTGCGTCAACCCGTGGGACCGTTGCCGGCCTCGATCTACTGGCGACGGCGTCTCGTCGTCGCCGTCGCCGCCGCCGCGGTCGTCGCCCTGCTCGTCTGGCTGATGTCCGATCAGGGCGGTGGTGGTGACGGACCGGCGGGCAAGGGCGCGCAGGCCGCTCCCTCCCAGACCCCGGTCCAGACGATCACCCCGGGCGCGTCGTCGACCGGGCCCGCGAACAACTCGCGCCCCGGCAGCGGCGGGACGGGCGGCACCAACCCGGGCGGCGGCGCGGTCTCCGGATCCGGTGGCGGCGACGCCAGCCTCAGCACCGGCGGCACGGGCGGCTCCGGTGGCGCGGCCAACCCGGCCACCGGCGGCGGCTCGGCCACCGGCGGATCGGCCGGCGGCGGGTCCGCCGCGGGCGGTACCGGCGGCGGCGCGGCCGGCGGCTCCGGCGGCAGCGGCGGCGGCACTCCCCCGGTGAACACCTCCGAGGTGATGGCGCTGCCCGTCTGCGCCTCCTCCCAGGTGACGCTGGAGCTGGCCAGTGCCCAGAACTCCTACCAGCCCAAGGACAAGCCGAAGCTGACGCTGACCGTCCACAACTCCTCCGGCGCCAACTGCCGGGTGGACCTCGGGCGGACGGCCTCCGCCATCACGGTGACGGCCAGCAACGGCGACCGCGTCTGGTCCTCCGGCGACTGCCCGGCCGACCGCGGCGGCAACTGGGTGCAGATCCCGGCCAACAGCGGCCTGACCGAGACCTTCACCTGGGACCGCGGTCGCAGCAAGCCGCAGTGCGCCACCGCCGATCCCGCGGCCGCGCCCGCCGGCACCTACCTGGTGGTCGCCGACCTCACCGGCCTCTCCGGCGGCCAGGTGTCGGCGCGCTCCTCGATCCGCCTGGAGAGCTGAGCGCCCCGAACACCCCGCTCTCCCGACGCCCTCCCGCGAAGCCCCGGCGCACGCCGCGCCGGGGCTTCGCGGCGTTTCCGGCCGCCTCCGGACGGGGTTCGCCGGGGCGGCGCGACGGGCGGCGCCGCGACACGGAGCGGCCCCCGGGGAAGGTTCCCCGAGGGCCGCCCGCACGTACTGGTCGTCGTCAGACGTAGCGCTCCAGGATGGACGATTCAGCAAGTCGGGACAGTCCCTCGCGCACCGAGCGTGCCCTGGTCTCGCCGACGCCCTCGACCGTCTGCAGATCGTCGATGCTGGCCGCGAGCAGCTTCTGCAGTCCGCCGAAATGCTCGACCAGCCGCTCTATCACGGTGTTGGGCAGGCGCGGGATCTTGGCCAGCAGGCGGTAGCCGCGCGGCGAGACCGCGGAGTCCAGCGACTCCGGCGAGCCCGAGTAGCCGAGCGCCTTGGCCACCGTCTGCAGATCGAGCAGCTCGGCGTGGGTCAGCGCCTCCAGATCGGCCAGCACCTCGGCGACCGTCCGGCCCTTCTTCGCGGCCCGCTCCGGGAAGTAGTCCCGGGCGACCAGCTCGCGCTCCGGCTCCACGCCCGCGATCAGCTCGTCCAGTTGGAGGGAGAGCAGCCGGCCGTCGATACCGAGCTCCAGCACGTAGCCGGCGATCTCGGTGGCGATCAGCCGGACCATCTCCAGCCGCTGGGCGACGGCGGTGACGTCCCGGACCGTCACCAGGTCCTCGATCTCCAGGGCGGAGAGCGTGCCGGCCACCTCGTCCAGCCGGAGCTTGTACCGCTCCAGCGTGGCCAGCGCCTGGTTCGCCCGGGAGAGGACGGTGGTGGAGTCCTCCAGCACCCGGCGGGTGCCGTTGACGTACATCGCGATCAGCCGCATCGAGTGCGACACCGCGACCACGGGGAACCCGGTCTGCCGGTTGACCCGCTCCGCGGTGCGGTGGCGGGTGCCTGTCTCGTCGGTGGGGATGGTGGAGTCCGGCATCAGGTGTACGCCGGCCCGAACGATCTTGGTGATGTCCTTGTCCAGCACCACGGCGCCGTCGAGCTTGCACAGCTCGCGGAGCCGGGTCGCGGTGAACTCGACGTCCAGGACGAACCCGCCGGTACAGATCGACTCGACGGTCTTGTCGAAGCCGAGCACGATCAGACCGCCGGTGTTGGCCCGCAGCACGCGTTCCAGGCCGTCACGCAGCCCCGTGCCGGGGGCGATGGCGGTGAGGGAGGCCCGCAGCAGGGCCTCCTCGCGGGAGGACTTGTCCACCCGGTCGCTGCCTGCCACGTGACTCCTCCGGTCGACCCCGTGCCGCGCGCCTCGCGCCGTGCGCCGGCCTACGGTCTGTCGCTCTGTCGCTTATTACTGCCTTATTGCCAATTAGACAGGGGAAAGTCTAACTGCGTGCGGCATTAACAGGGCTTGGGTCAGCGCAGTTCGTCCGAGTCGACCGGCTCCCACCCCTCCATGAGCTCCTCCGGGTAGGCCGCGACGGGCGCCGCGGCGGCGGCCCGGCGCGGGGTCGGCGGCGCCGACGGCGCCTCACCGCGCGGCTTGGCGGCGGCCCGGCGGCGGCCCGGGACGGCCCGCAGCGCCTCCCCGATGTCCGCGACCTCGACGACCGTCATCCCCGCCGGCACCTTGCCCGGGTCCGGCGGGACCAGCGCGTGCGTGAAGCCGAGCCGGTGCGCCTCGGCCAGCCGCCGCTGCACACCCGTCACCCGCCGTACCTCGCCCGCCAGACCGACCTCGCCGATCGCCACCAGGTTGCTCGGGAGCGGGGTGTCCGAGGAGGAACTGGCCACGGCGAGCGCGATCGCGAGGTCCGCCGAGGGCTCGCTCAGCTTCACCCCGCCGACCGTCGCGGTGTAGATGTCCTGCTTGCCGAGCTTGACCCCGCCGTGCCGCTCGACCACGGCCAGGATCATCGCGATCCGGGGCGACTCCAGGCCGGAGGTCGTCCGGCGCGGGGACGGGATCTGCGAATCCACCATCAGCGCCTGCACCTCCGCCACCAGCGGACGCCGACCCTCCAGCGTGACGGTCAGGCAGGTCCCGGGGACGGGCTTGTCACGCCTGGTCAGGAAGAGGCCGGAGGGATCGGCCAGGCCCACGATGCCCTCGTCGTGCAGCTCGAAGCAGCCGACCTCGTCGGTGGCGCCGTAGCGGTTCTTGATCCCGCGGATGATCCGCAGCCGGGCGTGGCGGTCCCCCTCGAAGCTCAGCACCACGTCCACCAGGTGCTCCAGCAGGCGGGGCCCGGCGATCTGGCCGTCCTTGGTGACGTGCCCGACCAGGAGGGTGGCCATGCCGCGGTCCTTGGACGCCCGGATCAGCGCACCGGCCACCTCGCGGACCTGGGCCGGCCCGCCGGGCGCGCCGTCCAGCTCGGCGGAGGCGATGGTCTGCACCGAGTCCAGGATCAGCAGGCCCGGGTTCACCGCGTCGATGTGCCCGAGGACGGCGCCGAGATCGGACTCGGCCGCGAGGTAGAGGTGCTCGGAGAGCGCGTTGATCCGGTCCGCCCGCAGCCGGACCTGACCGGCCGACTCCTCACCGGTGACGTAGAGCGTGCGGTGCTGGGCACTGGCCGCCTTGGCCGCGACGTCCAGCAGCAGGGTGGACTTGCCGACGCCGGGCTCGCCGGCCAGCAGCACCACGGCGCCGGGGACGAGGCCACCGCCGAGCACCCGGTCCAGCTCGGGCACACCGGTGGAGCGGGCCGTCGCGACCTGGCCGTCGATCTGGGCGATCGGGCGGGCGGGCGCGCTCACCGGCCCGGCGGCCGTCGTCCTGATCGGCACCGCGCCGTACTCCTCGACCGTGCCCCAGGCGTTGCACTCCGGGCAGCGGCCGACCCATTTGGGCAGCTGGTTGCCGCACTCGGTGCAGCGGTACGCCGGGCGCGGCTTGGCGGTGGTCTTGGTGCGGGCAGCCATGCGGTCACCGTAGCGCCTGGGTACGACAACGCGGGTCCGGCGGCCGCGGCGCGGGGACGGGACGGTGCGGGCACCTCCGGTCCACGAATGGGCGATGTTGTTACCCGAAAGAAGTACAACAGCAGGGAAGAGCCCGGCCGGGGGCCCGGGTCTCTCTACCGTCGGACGGGTGACAACGCGTATCGAAGGGCCGCGCGACCCCGTGCTCGCGGCGTACGACCGGCAGGTGGACGGCCTGTTCACCTACTGCCTCTCGGTGCTGTGCGAGCACGACGCGGCCGCGGCCGCCCTGCGCGAGGTGCGCGAGCTGGCGCGGCGGCACGGGGCCCGGCTCGCCGAACCGGGGATGGTCCGGGCCTGGCTGTACTCGCTGGCCCGGTACTGCTGCCTGCGGCGCCTGGAGGACGGGGGCGGACTCGGCGGCGGTGGCGCTGCCGGTCCTGGTGCCGCCGCCGGGGCCGCCGCCGTCGCCGGCCTGCTCGACGCGGTGACCGGCGCGGGTACCGGCGGTACGGGCCCGTCGGACGCCGCCGGGACCTCGGCCGCGGAGGCGGGCCGTCGGCGCCGGGAGCTGGCCTCGCTGGCCTGGCCCGAGGCGGCCGGCACCGACCCCGAGCAGCGCGAGGCGCTTGAACTGTCGGTGCGCCACCGGCTGAGCCCGATCGAGGTGGCGGCCGTCCTGGGCGTCCCCTTCGAGAGCTGCCGCGCACTGCTCGCCTCGGCCGAGGCCGAGGTCGGCCGGACCAGGGCGGCGCTGCTGGTGCTCGGTGTCGGCAGCTGCCCCGAACTGGACCGGCTCGGCGGGGCCGGGGCGGAGAGCTGGCGAGACTGGGTGCTCGGCCCCGCGCTGCGCCGCGAGCTGGTGCAGCACGTGGCGGACTGCCCGACCTGTCGGGGCACCGCCGAGCGGGTGGCCGGCGAGGTGACGCAGGGCGCCGACGGCCTGTCCGGGCTGCCGGTCCTGTCCGCCCCGGCGGCCCCGGCGGCGACCGGGGCAGGGGCCGACGGGGCGGTGTTCCTGCCGCGTGCGGCGGAGGAGGCGGCCCGGCGGAGGTCCTCGGGGCCGGCCCCGGTGGTCGAGCCCGGTCTCCGGTTCGACCAGGGCGGGTTCCCGCGCCACCGGGCGCCGGACAGCGGCCGGGCCCGGGCGGTACGCCGCCGGGTGGTGACCACCGGGGTGCTGGCCGCCGTCCTGGCCGCGCCGGTGGTGGCGCTCTGGGCCGGCCACCGGGGTGGCGGCGGCACCGGGGCGGCGGCCTCCGTCTCCTCGGTCCGGGTCGAGGACGACGCGCGGGCCGCCGGGCACCGGCCGGGCGGGCCGGGGGCGGTGGCCGGGCAGTCCGGGCTGCCCGGCGGGGTGGTGGGGGCCGTGGGCGCGGCCCCGGCGGTGGCGGGGCTGGAATTGGCCGGGGCCAGGGGTGCAGAAACGTTGCTCCCGGGGATCCAGGGCCCCGCGATTCCGGTCCCCGGCCGGGGCGCCACCCCGCTCGGCAGTCCGACACTGGTCGCCGCACCGGCCCCCGCCGTCACCGGCGGCCCGGGCACCGCGCCGGGCGCCGCAGGCCCCGCCGGTGGTCCGGGGGCACCGGCCACCGCGCCGATCGGGCTGCTGACCGTCGAGGCCGGCGAGTACGGCAACCGCACCGTCCTCACCCTGACCAACTCCGGCGCCACCGAGATCCGCTGGCACGCCGAGGTGGGGGCCGCCTGGCTGCGCCTCAGCCGGGACGCCGGAACGCTCGCACCGGGCCAGCGGATCACGGTGATCGTCACCGTCGACGAGGACCTCGCGCCGGACGCGCACTGGACCGCCCGGATCGCCCTGCCGCCCTCGCAGGCGGTGGTCACCCTGGAGGGCGGCCCGCACCACCGGGGCGGCAGCACCTCGGCGCCGGGCGAGCCGACCTCGGCCCCGACCGATCCGGGGCCGGCGCCCACCGGCGGTACGCCGACGGGCCCGCCGACCGGTGGTACCCCGACCGCGACCGGGCCCACGGCGGCGCCGACCGGACCGACGGCGACGGCCGCGCCGAGCGGCACGCCGACGACCGCTCCCCCGGCGACACCGACCGGGGCTCCGACGGGCGCGCCGACAGGGGCGCCCACGGGCGCGCCGACCGGTCCGGGGACGGGGACAGGCACTGGGACGGGGACGCCCAGCGGGGCCGCGTCGCCGGGCGGGTCTGCGTCACCGGCGTCGAGGGGCGGCGCGTCGGCGCCCGCTTCGCCGCGCTGAACCGGGAGGGGAGCGGGAGGCACGGGCCGGGGTGGGTGGGGACGCTCTGCCCCCGGCCCCGCCACCCGCCCCCCGGCCCCGTGGCTCAGCCGGTCAGCCGGTCAGCCGGTCAGCCCGGCGATGCCGTCGCCGAGGTACTTCGCCCCGAGGACGACCAGGAGGACGATCATGATGGCCGCGTTGTGCGCGGCCATCCACGCCTTCCACTCACCCAGCACCCGGGTCGACCGGTCGCCGCCGAACCGGGACACCGCCAGCGGCACCACCGTGCAGAGCGAGCCGATCACCACCATCAGCGCGGCCGCGCCCGCCTTGCCGCCGCCGGAGGCCGTACTGGTGGCGATCGAGACCGCGCCGCCCACCGCCAGCACCAGGTTCTTCGGGTTGGCCACCACCAGGGCGGCGCCCAGGCCGGCCGCCCGGACCGGGGTGAAGCGGTCGATCGCCTGCATCCACGTCGGCGGCGCGTGCACATGGCCCTCGCGCGGGCGGCCCCGCCACTGCTCGAACCCCAGCAGCAGGAACAGCGCGCCCAGCGCCAGCTTCAGCCACCACGCCCAGGCCGGCGGGGCTGAGCCGGTGCTCAGCCCGGAGCCGGCCGACACCACCACCGCGACCACCGCTCCCAGCGCCGCCACCCAGCCGCCCGTGAAGGCCGGCCCGTTGGTCCGGCCCTGCGGGGTGGCCAGCATCAGGATCACGGCGATCAGCGGCATCGGGCTGAGCGCGATGCCGACGGCCGAGGCCAGCATCTGGCCGACGGCGTCACCCATCCCGACTCCTCCCGGTCACCGGTGTGCGGACAACCCGCTCAGCTCCGCCGGATCGGCGGCACCCGGTAGGTGCCGTCGAGGGCGGCCGGCTTCGGCTGGTAGAGCCGGATGATCGGCCGGAACTCCCCCGCCGGGGTCGGCAGCCAGTTCGCCTCCTCCGCCGGGTCGGTGGGGCGGTCGTGCTGCAGCCGGAGCGTCAGCGAGCCGTCCTCGGCGTAGACCAGGCCGGGCGTCCGGTCGCCGATCGAATAGCGCTCGATCGGGTTCGCGACCAGGTAGTAGTCCGGCAGGCCGTACATGGTGACGGACCAGAAGGCCTCGGCCGGCGGCGGCTGGTCCAGGCGCAGCGTGTACCTGTGGGCGCCGCTCAGCGGCCGCCCGTCGGCGTCGTCGTACGTCATCGCGTAGGTGGCCTCGTACGCGTGGTTGCCCCAGAGTCCGGCGCGGGCGGCGGCGGCGCGGCTGAGGTAGGCGGCGCGGCGGTCCGGGATGCGCCACTCCGGGTCGTCGATGGTGCCGGGGCCGAGGAAGTCGACGTTGAAGTCGAACAGGTGCAGCCCGGAGCGCCACTCGCCGGCCGGGTGGTCCTCCGGCGGCCGGGTGGCGGCCTCGACCCGTTCCCGGCCCGCGGCCAGGCCCTTGAGGAGGGCGAGGGTCCACTCGGGCTCGGCGGCGCGGTACGGCGACGGTCCGGTGTCGAGCAGGCCGAGCGGGGCGAAGCGCTGCTGGTACTCGACGTCCGGCCCGGCGGGCGGGAAGGCCGCCATCCAGATCCGCAGCCGTTCGAAGAAGGCCAGCCGCTCGGGCACCGCGGGGTCCGGCTCGGGCAGCCCGGCGGCCAGCCCGCCCGGCTCCAGCGGTTCGAGCGTCAGCCCTTCCTGGAGGACCCGGACGCGCGGCAGGTCCTCCGGGCCGGTGCAGGCGAAGCGGCCGACGACGGTGGCCACGGTGGTCGGCGAGACGATCACGCGTTCCCGGTCCGGCGGGGTCCCGTGCCAGCCGGGCGGGACGACCAGCCAGGTCTGCGCGCCGGTGCCGGTGGCCCGCCGGCCGAGGTAGGCGAAGTTGTCGGTCCACGCGCCGACGAACTGCAGGACGTAGTAGGCCCCGTCGGTGTCCGGTACCCGCAGCACCTGCGGACCCTCGGAGAGGTCGAGCTGGGCGATCGAGTAGACGGTGTCGTTGTTGACGGAGACGAAGGGGTCGTCCGGGCCGGCCAGTCTGGTCGCGTGGCTGAAGTCGTTGAAGGGGGCCGCCGGCAGGGTCCCCAGGCCGCCTGCGGTGAAGCGCTCGACCATGGTGAGGTCGGAGACCAGCGGGTAGCCGTAGACGTAGGCGTCGGCGGCCAGGGCCTCCAGCTCGGGCTGGGTCATCGGTAGTCCTTCCCGGGGTCCGGGTGGCGGGGTCGGGGTGTGTCGGTGGTGGGTCGTAGGTGGGTGGCGGGTGGTGGGTGGGTAGCGGGTCGTGGGTGGGTGGTGCCGCTCGCGGGGCTGGAGGCGGTGCCGGGCTCAGCGTGGCGTCAGCGGTGGGAGCGCCCAACGGCCTTCGCGGGCCCGCTCGTCCGGTCCGTAGAGCCGGACGACCACCTCGAACGGGCCGTCGGGCGCGGGCAGCCAGTTGGCCGAGTGCTGGGCGTCGGCCGGGCGCTTGTGCTGGAGGTAGAGGGTGAGGCCGCCGTCCGGGTCGCGGGCCAGCCCGGGGGTGCGGTCGCCGATCGAGTAGCGGTCCAGCGGGTTGTCGACCAGTCGGCGCCCGGGGAGCGCGTACATGGTCGCCGACCAGAAGAACCGAGCGGGCGGCAGCGCGTCCGGTCCGAAGCGCAGGACGTAGTCGTGCTCGCCGGTGTTCGGCGGGCTGTTGCCGTCGCTGTCGGCCGTCCAGGCGCCGTACCAGACCTCCTCGACGGGCAGCCCGTACAGGTCCCGCAAGGCGCCGACGGCCCGCCGGAGGTGGTCCGTGCCGAGCCGCTCGCGCGTGCCGGAGAGGCCGGCCGTGTCCCCGGCCCCTTGCCCGGTCCGATCCCCGGTCCGATCCCCGGTCCGATCTGCGGCCCGATCTGCGGCCCGTTCGGCGGCCCGGGTGAGTTCGGCCCGGGCGTCGGCGATGCCGCGCCCGATCTCGGCGCGGACCTCGATCGGCAGCGCGGCGGGCTCGAACTCGCCCCGGCCGTCGATGCCCAGATCGGTGAGCCGGCCGCGCAGGTCGGCGTCGGCGGGCAGCACGGGGCAGAAGCCGAGCAGGAAGTCGAGGAAGCCGAAGAACTCGATGGTGCCCAGCACCTCCTCCCGCCAGACCGGCCAGACGGGGTTGGGTGCGGGCGGCGGTGCCGCGGTGCCCGCGTACTCGTGCAGCGGGCGCAGCCGGTACTGCCGCTGGAGGCCCTTCAGCTCCTCGACCGCCTCCGGCGAGGTACCGCCGAGGTGGGTGCGGCCGACGATGCCGATCAGCTCGGTGGCGGTGCGGATGACACCGGCCGTGCCCTCGGGCACCGCGCCCTGCCAGCCGGGGCCCGCCACCAGGTAGTCGCCGGCCTCCCGGCCGGTGGCCCGGGTGCCGATGAACCCGGCATAGGAGGTGTCGAGTTCGTGCAGTGGGAGGACGTAGTAGCGGTCCTCGGCGGGCACCGAGACGACCCACGGTTCGGCCCGGAGGTCGAGCCAGGCCCAGGAGTACCGGGTGTCGTTGTCGGGCGTGACGACGTCGGTGGTCGCCGGGGTGGGGGGCTGCGCATGGTGCCGGAAGACGCCGAAGCCGCCGATGTGGCGCGGGTCCGCGTCGTCGACGGCCTGCGGGTAGAGCGTCCGGTAGTTCTCCAGGAGCGGGAACCCCCAGATCCATGCCTCGGCGGCGGTCGCGCGGACGGTGGCCGGATCCACGAGTGCCGGGTTGCCCATGCTGTCGCTCTCCCCTGCCTCGGCGCATGCCCCTTATCCGGACATACAGGTTCAAACGGATCCTAGGGGCGGCCCAGTCGATCAGCATGTCGGCGATGCCGGAAGGGGCCCCGCCCGCGCACCCGGGCCCCGGGGTACATCCGGAGTGGGTTCGCGATGCTTCCGGAGTACGCCTGGGGTACCTCCGAGGTAGCTCCGGGTGCGTCCGGAGGCCTCCGGAGTGCGCCCGGGGTATCTCCGGGTGCGTCCGCCCGCCGCGAACGGAAGCCTGTGGCGGGTCCGACCGGGAGAGGCTGGCGATATGAAGATCCTCTTGCTCGGCGGTTCGTCCTTCCTCGGACGGGCCTACGCTTCGCAGGCCCTCGACCGGGGCCACGACGTGACCACCTTCAACCGCGGCCGCTCCGGCAGCGACCTGCCCGGCGTCGAGACCGTCCGGGGCGAGCGCGACTCCGCCGACGACCTGGCCCGGCTGGTCGAGGGACGGCGGTGGGACGCCGTCGTCGACACCTCGGCGCAGCAGCCCGCCCAGGCCGCGCTCTCCGCCCGGCTGCTGCGCGCGCACGCGGACCACTACACCTTCGTCTCCTCCGTGCACGCCTTCGCCGACTGGCCGGCCCGGGCGGTGGACGAGACCGCGCCCCTGCACCCCTGCCCCGCCGACACCCCGCCCGACCAGCCCCCCGGCAACCCCCTCAAGGCCGGCTGCGAACGCGCGGTGCTGGAGGGATTCGGGGCCGACCGCACGCTGATCCTCAACAGCGGCCTGCTGATCGGCCCTCACGAGAACGGCGGCCGCCTGCCGTGGTGGCTGGAGCGGATGGCCCGCGGCGGCCGGGTACTGGCTCCGGGTGACCCGACCCGGGCGATGCAGGTCATCGACGTCCGCGACTTCGCGGTGTTCGGCGTGACCGCGCTGGAGGCCGGTCGTACCGGGCGCTACCTCACCACCGCCCCGGCCGGGAACGTCACCTTCGGGGAGTTCCTGGCGACCTGCGTCGAGGTGGTCGGCGAGACCGTCGACGGAGACGGCGCCGCCCACCCGCCGGCGGAGCTCGTCTGGGTCGAGGACGGCCAGCTGCTCGCCGAAGGTCCGGACAGCGTCCAGCCCTGGAGCGAACTCCCGCTCTGGGCACCCGACGTGCCGGAGCTGGCGGGCGTCTGGCTCGCCGACACCGCCCGGGCGCAGGCGGCCGGCCTGCGGTGTCGGCCGTTCGCCGACACCGCCCGGGACACCTGGGCCTGGCTCCGCGCGCGCGGCCCGGCCGAGGACACCGACGCCGACGGGCTCAAGGGCCGCAAGGGTGCCGCTCAGAAGGCCGGCATGGTCCCCGCCAAGGAGCAGCGCCTGCTCGCCGCCCTCGCGTAGCGCGATGCGGGCCGCGTCCTGCGCACCGACGCTGTCTGGCTCGCCGCCCTACCGAGGCGGCGAGCCAGGCGGGTCCGTCGGGCCCGGGCGGGCCAGGAGACCGGGGCTGTGGTCACCGGACCGACGCGATCAGTGCGCACGCCCGGGCGGCAGGAACCGGCACGCGCGCCGGGCGGCGCGGACCGGACCGTGTGTCGCGGCCGACGGGCCCCCGGTCAGTGCGTCCGCCGGGTGACCAACTCGGCGAGCGCCAGCAGTTCGTCGGCCGCGGACGGCTCGGGCACCGCCGTCGCCAACTGGCCGAGCGCGGTGGCCATCCGCTCGCACGACTCCCCCTGCGCCCAGCCCCGGCCGCCCGCACCCTCCACCGCGGCCGCGCAACGGCTCAATTCCTCCGGGCTGAGCGGACGCGCGACCGCGTACAGCTCGGCCAGCGCCCGCCCGTCGGGCGTGTCGGAGCCCAGCGCCGCCACCACCGGCAGGGACTTCTTGCGTGCCACCAAGTCCGCCCCGACCGGCTTGCCGGTGACGGCGGGATCCCCCCAGATCCCGATCAGATCGTCGATGAGCTGGAATGCCAGGCCGATCTCCCGGCCGAAGCCGTCCATCGCCTGCGCCGCCTCCTCCGAGGCGCCCGCGTACTGCGCGCCCATCGCGCAGGCGGCCCCGAGCAGCGCACCCGTCTTCGCCTCCGCCATCGCCAGACACTCGGCGAGCGAAACGTCACTGCGCTGCTCGAAGGCGCAGTCGATCTGCTGGCCCTCGCAGAGTTCGACCACGCAGTCGGTGAGCCGGCGGATCGCGCCCTGCGCGGCCGGGTGGGTGTCCTCCGCGAGGAGGCGCAGCGCCAGCGAGTGCATGGCGTCGCCCGCCAGGATGGCCTCGGTCGTGCCGAACACCCGCCAGGCGGTGGGGCGGTGGCGCCTGGTCTCGTCACGGTCGATGACGTCGTCGTGGAGCAGGGTGAAGTTGTGGACGAGCTCGACGGCCGCCGCCGCCGCGGTCGCGGTCACCGTGGTGCCGCCGAGCGCCTGGGTGGCGGCCAGGACCATGGCCGGCCTGATCGCCTTGCCGGAGGGTGCGGCGGCCGGTGAGCCGTCGGCCTCCCACCAGCCGAAGTGGTAGCCGGCCACCTTGCGCATCGAGCCGGGCAGCGAGTCGACCGCGGCGCGCAGGACCGGATCGACCAGACCACGGGTGCGGGCGAGCACGTCCTCCGCCTCGTGGCCCTCCCGGTGCTCCCGCTCCAACGTGAAACTTCCCATGGGTTCCTCCCCCTGATGGTGGGCGCCGTCCGGCCGGCCGCGGGACCCCCGCGACCGGCCGGACGGCGCGATGCCGATCGACCCCGGTCAGTCGTGGTGGTGCGCGACGTCGACGTTCTCCAGCACGCCCACCGCGTCGGGCACCAGAATGGCGGCGGAGTAGTAGGCGCTGACGAGATAGGAAATGACGGCCTTCTCGCTGATCCCCATGAACCGCACCGAGAGGCTCGGCTGGTATTCATCGGGAATTCCGGTCTGGTGCAGCCCGATGACACCCTGGTTGTCCTCGCCGGTGCGCAGCGCGAGGATCGAGCTGGTGTGACCACCGACGACCGGGATCTTGTTGCACGGGAAGACCGGCACCCCCCGCCAGGCGAACACCGGCTTGCCCTGGACCTCGACGGTGTCCGGGTAGAGGCCGCGGCGGTTGCACTCCCGGCCGATGGCGGCGATCGCCTTGGGGTGGGCGAGGAACATCTTGGTGCCGCGGCGCCGGCTCAGCAGCTCGTCCATGTCGTCCGGGGTGGGCGGGCCGGAGTGGGTCTGGATCCGCTGCTCGTACGCGGCGTTCCGCAGGAGCCCGAACTCCGGGTTGTTGATCAGCTCGGCCTCCTGGCGCTCGCGCAGCGCCTCGATGGTCAGCCGGAGCTGGTGCTCGGTCTGGTTCATCGGCTGGTTGTAGAGGTCGGCGACCCGGCTGTGCACCTTCAGCACCGTCTGGGCGACGCTCAGCTCGTACTCGCGCGGCTTCAGCTCGTAGTCCACGAAGGCGCCGGGCAGCTCGTACTCGCCGTGGTGCCCGGCGGAGAGCTCGATCGCCGCCTCGCCGTGCTTGTTCTGCGCCTGCTGGAAGCCCGCCAGGTAGTCCATGATCTGCAGCTGCAGTGCCTCGGAACGCTCCGCGAGCTCCTGGAACGACGGCCAGGAGAGCGCCAGCAGCGTGCCCGCGGTGGCGGCCTTCACCGCGTACGGCCAGCTGCCGTCCTCGCGCTGGAGCACCTCGTCGCCCAGGTGGTCGCCGTCGGCGAGGGAGCCGAGCACCACCTCTTCGCCGTACTTGCCCGTTCCCCACCGGTCGAGCTTGCCGTGCGCGATGATGAGGACCTCGTCGATCGGCGTCCCCGCCGTGACCAGGACCTCACCGGCGGAGAAATCGCGTTGGACGAAGCGACCGGCCAGCGCCTCCAGCACCGCGTCGTCCTCGAACCCGCGCAGCACCGGCACCTCGCGCAGGGTGGGTGGGACGATCCTCACCTCGGAGCCCGTCTGGACGACACTCACCCGGCCGCGGCCGACCGCGTACCGCAGGCGCCGGTTGACCCGGTAGGTACCGCCGGAGACCTGGACCCACGGCAGCATCCTGAGCAGCCAGCGCGGGCTGATGCCCTGCATCTGCGGCGCGGACTTGGTGGTCGTCGCGAGGTTCCTCGCGCCGGCCGTACCGAGGCTCTGCTGCGAACCGGATTGCGGTGTACCGCCCGGCGCAGGAATACCGACGTTGGTTTCGGTCGACATAGGGAGCCTTTCGCATACCCGATGAAGTGTCGCCTTGCAAGAATCATGATGGGCCCATTCGAAGGCTTCCACAATCACTCTTTCGAGTGGTCGGAATAACCGAACAAATAGGACCACTAGATCACCTGATCTATTTCAGTTCGACCCCTATTCGAACGCGGTCGAACCCCTCCTTCCGGACCCCGGCCGCACCCCGACGCCACCCCCGGCCGACCCCCGGCCGGACCCCGCCCCGGCCACCGGCCCACCCGCCGTCCACCCCGGCGAGCCGGGCCGCTAAGGTGCGCCTCAAGGGCCACGGGGCCAGTGACGAACGAGTGGCCGCACCGGATGCCCTCCCCCTCGTTCACCCCTGCCCTGGGAGGCCTTCATGAGTGCCCCCGTACGTGTCTGGCTCAACCGCACCTACGCCGAGAACGTCTTCTTCATCGAACAGTTGCGCGCCGCGCCGCGCCCCGTCCGGATCCACGCGACCCACGTCGACGCCGACTCCCCGGTGCTCGCCGCCGCCGACCACGCCACCCTGGAACCGGGCGACCTCCCCCCGGACGCCTACGTCGCCTACGCGCTCGACTACTGCGCCCGCCACGCGATCGACGTCTTCCTGCCCCGGCTCAACCAGCTCGCGATCTCGCTGCACCACCAGGAGTTCGAGGCGATCGGCACCGCCCTCGTCTGCCCGCCCGCCACCGCCATCGCGGCCTTCGACAGCAAGGCCGACGGCTACGCGGCGATCGCCGCCGCCGGACTGCCCACCCCGCCGTGGTGGCTGGTCCGGAGCGCCGACGACCTGCTCGCCGCCGTCGACCGGATCGAGTCCGCCGGGCTCACCGCCTGCCTCAAGCCCGCTTCCGGCGCCGGCGGCGAGGGCTTCCGGATGCTCACCCGCGAGCCCTTCGGCCTGCACCGGCTGGCCGGCTGGGACAGCCGGGTCCAGGTCGACCAGGTGGCCGCCGCGCTGGCGGCCGCCGACGAGCCGGCCGACCTGCTGGTGATGCCCTACCTGGAGGGTCCCGAGATATCGGTCGACTGCCTCGGCGACCGCGACGGCACCCTGCTCGCCGCGGTCGGCCGCAGCAAGCACCGGCGCCGCCGGAGCTTCACCACCGCGCCGCGGTACCTGGAGCCCACCCGCCGGCTGATCGAGTCCGTCGGGATGTCCTTCCTGTCCAACGTGCAGTTCCGCCACCTGGCCGGGGAGCCGGTGGTCATCGACGTCAACACCCGCCCCTCCGGAGGTCTGCACCAGCTGCGCCTGTGCGGCCTCAACCTGCCGTGGAACGCGGTGCAGTTGGCGCTCGGCGAGCGGCCGGACACCGTGCCCACCGGGGATCCGGCCGGGATCGACTACACCCTGGTCTCCGGGATCCAGCCGGTCCTGCCGCGCCAGGGTTCGTTCGACCGCGGTCCGGCCGCGGTCGAACTCGTGCACTGACACCCGTACCGACACCCGCGAACCGCCGCCGGCGCCACCCCGCCGGCGGCCACCCCGCCGGCGGCCACCCCGCCGGCGGCCACCGCCCCGGTCGCCGCCCGTGCTCCGCCCGGCCCCGCTACAGCGGGCCGTCCCAGTCCAGCGTCGGCTCCAGCACGCCCTCCAGGGTGAGCAGCCAGCGCTTGACGTCGATCCCGACCCGGCCGCCGCCGAATCCGCCGATGCCGTCCGCCGCCACCACGCGGTGGCACGGCACCAGCAGCGCGACCGGATTGGCCGCCATCATCTGCCCGACCGTCCTGGCCGCCAGTCCCGGCTCCGTGACACCCTCGAACACCCCGCTGCGGGCCGCCAGTTCGCCGTAGGTGATGGTCCGCCCGAACGGCACCTCGTGCCAGAGCGTCCGCAGCACCGCGCGATGCGGTCCGGTGCTCAGGCTCCAGTCGATGGGCAGCCCCAACTCCCGCCGCCCGCCCGCCAGGTACTCGGCTATCCGCCCGGTGACCGCGTCGATCTTCGACCGGTCGGTGCACGGCGGCCGCTCGCCCGGCTGCCCCAGGTAGCCCGCGGCGGCCACTCCCAGCGGCGTCACCGCGATGTGCATCGGACCGCTCGGCAGCGGCGTCTCCACCGTCATCCAGGACATCGCCGTGGGCTGTGACACGGACTGCGGCACGCTCGGGACCCCGCCCTCCTCCGCCGGGCCGGCCACCGGCCACGCCGGTACCCGCGGGGCGCGCGAGGACCACCCGCCCCGCTCGCCATCGTACGGCGGGTCCGCCCGGCGTGGCCGGACCGTCCTAGAGCCGCCCCTTCAGCTCGGCGGCGATGCCGCGCGACCACCGGGACAGCTCGGTCCGGTCGGCCGCCCGGCCCTCGCACAGGGCGTCGAGCTGCGCTTCGTTGATCCGGTTCGGCCCCGGGATCTCCAGCAGGTACGCGAGCTCCTCCAGCACCGTGGCGAGGCGCTTGGCATCCGCGTGATCGAGGGCGACCGCCGCCTCGTGGTGGCTGATGGTGAGAGAACCGGGCATGGCCAACCTCCTCCGTTCGCCCCCGCCCCTCCACCGTACGACCGCTCCGGCGCCCGTGCCCGCCGCACGACCGCGGGTGCCCCTCCGGGCCCGGCCGGCCACGCTCCGCGACGCACCCGCCACCTCGCGCGAGGGGCTCGGGAGCCCCTCCTCACCCGCGACCCGCGACCGCCCCATGGCCGACCGGCGGCGTTCACGGCCATTGCGCCACAGACACGCTGACCAGGCGTCAGGCAACCCGACTGGGGACGACGGGGCCGTGTGGAGGAGCTGGGCGCCTGACGGCCGGGGCGGCCGGACCTCCCGCCCCACGACGACGAAGGGCCGGCCCGCCCGGGACCACCCCGGCCCGACCGGCCCTTCGAACACCGAGCCCCCTGTCGGGTTCGAACCGACGACCCCCGCTTTACAAGAGCGGTGCTCTGGCCAGCTGAGCTAAGGAGGCATGGTGACCGTCCGCGACGAGGTCACGGCGGCACCGGGGGCAGTCTACCGGGCGGCCGTGGGGCGGTGGTGGCATATCCGGGGGATCGCGGGTGGGGCGGGCGTGATGGAACCGATGCCGAATTCCAGGGGTCCGGGGGCTGACAAGCGGCGTAGGCGCAGGTAGCGTCGCCCGGAGTTGACCCGCGCCGTGGTTCGGACCAGGAGCGGGCCCGCGCACGACATCCACCTTTACTCGGATCGTCCGGCACGTTCCTGCCGGTGAAGGAGAGCACAGCCATGGCTTCTGTGACGTACGACAAGGCGACCCGTGTCTACCCCGGGTCCGACAAGCCCTCCGTGGACGCGCTGGACCTGGAGATCGCGGACGGTGAGTTCCTCGTCCTGGTCGGCCCCTCCGGCTGTGGCAAGTCCACCAGCCTCCGGATGCTGGCCGGCCTGGAGGACGTGAACGCCGGCGCGATCCGCATCGGTGACCGCGACGTCACGCACCTGCCGCCGAAGGACCGGGACATCGCCATGGTGTTCCAGAACTACGCGCTCTACCCGCACATGACCGTCGCGGAGAACATGGGCTTCGCGCTCAAGATCGCGGGCGTCAACAAGACCGAGATCCGCACCAAGGTCGAAGAGGCCGCGAAGATCCTCGACCTCACCGAGTACCTGGACCGCAAGCCGAAGGCGCTCTCCGGCGGTCAGCGCCAGCGTGTCGCGATGGGCCGCGCGATCGTCCGCGAGCCGCAGGTCTTCCTGATGGACGAGCCGCTGTCGAACCTCGACGCCAAGCTCCGCGTCTCCACCCGCACCCAGATCGCGGGCCTGCAGCGCCGCCTGGGCATCACCACCGTGTACGTCACCCACGACCAGACCGAGGCGCTCACCATGGGCGACCGCGTCGCGGTGCTCAAGGGCGGCGTGCTGCAGCAGGTCGACACCCCGCGCAACATGTACGACCGGCCCGCCAACCTCTTCGTGGCCGGCTTCATCGGCTCGCCCGCGATGAACCTGATCGACGTGCCGCTGGTGGACGGCGGGGTGAAGTTCGGCGGCTCGATCGTCAACATCTCCCGCGAGGACCTCTCCGGCGCCGGCACCGACAAGTCGGTGACCGTCGGCGTCCGCCCGGAGCACTTCGAGATCGTCCCGGCCGGCGGCATCGAGGGCGTCGCCGTGACCGTCAACGTGGTCGAGGAGCTCGGCTCGGACGGCTTCGTCTACGGCACCACCAAGCTCGGCGGCGAGGACAAGGACCTGGTCGTGCGCGTGCACGGCCGCCAGATCCCGCAGCGCGGCGAGACCATCCACGTCGTGCCGATCGCCAACGAGACCCACGTGTTCTCCACCAGCAGCGGTGCCCGCCTGAGCAACTGACGCTCGCGGCGGCGAACGACCCGGGCGGAGCCCCGCCGGACCACGTGGTCCGGCGGGGCTCCGCCGTCGTTCGGCCGTCCGCACCACCCGCGTCAACACGGTGAAGGGACGAACCCGGACACCACGTCACTCGATGGTGTAACGGAGGGCGATCCGGGCCCCACCCAGCGCTACTCTCCTGAGCGTGAAGCAGCTAGTTCGCCGAATCGGCCAGACCATCGCCCTGACCCTGCCCGTGGTCCTGGTGACCACCGGCACCCTCGCCGTGACCAGGGTGCCGTGGGCTCCGCCGACCGGGCTGGACCAGCAGGTCGTGGCAGCCTCCAGCGAGGACGGCGCCGGCATCGGCCGGGTGCCCGCGGCCAAGGCCCCAGAGGGCCTGGCTCCGCAGGACGCCCTGCGCGTGGCCCTGCTGGAGGAGTTGCGCGCGCACAACCCGGGCAGCGCGCTGGACCTGTTGGAGCGCTCGATGCGCGAGCAGCCGGCCCTGACGCCGTACTGCACCTCGCTCGCCGGTGAGCTCGGCAAGGCGGCCGTGCGCAAGTACCAGGGGGACGTCCAGCGCGCCCGGTCCTTCGCCCGGCCGGTCTGTGACGGCTCGTTCGCCTCCGGGGTCGCCGCCTAGGGGTGCCACGCCCCGGCGGCCGCCCTATTGTGCAGGCATGACCGCTGACTCCGGCTCCGCCGCCGACATCACGTCCGCCCAGGCACCGCAGGCACCACAGGCTCCGCAGACGGCTCAGGCACCACAGCCGTCGGCGGCCCCGCCCGGTACGACGGCCGTCACCCAGGCCGTCATCCTGGCCGGCGGCCAGGGCTCCCGGCTGCGGCCCTACACGGACGACCGGCCGAAGCCGCTGGTCGAGATCCCCGGCACGGGAACGCCGATCCTCGGACACCAGCTCTCCTGGCTCGCCTCCGAGGGCGTCACCGACGTGGTCATCTCGTGCGGTCACCTGGCCGGCGTGCTGGAGGAGTGGCTCGACCGGACCGACCTGCCGCTGAAGGTCCGCACCGTCGTCGAGGCCGAACCGCTGGGCCGCGGCGGCGGTCTGAAGTACGCCGCCAAGGCGCTGCCCCGGCCGGACGAGCCCTGGTACGCCACCAACGGCGACATCTGGACCCGCTTCAGCCTGCGCGACATGGCCGCCTTCCACCACGAGCGGGACGCCGTAGCGACGCTCGCCCTGGCCCGTCCGCGCATCCCGTGGGGCGCGGTGGAGACGGACCAGTTCGGCAACGTGCTGGACTTCATCGAGGCGCCGCCCTCGCCCTTCCTGATCAACGCCGGCCTGTACGTCTTCAGCCCGGAGTTCGCCGAGCTGCTGCCGGACGTCGGGGACCACGAGCGGACCACGTTCCCCCAACTCGCGCGCGGCAAGCGCCTGGCGGGGTACCAGCTGCCGCAGGGCGTCTACTGGCGCGCCATCGACACCGCGAAGGACCTCACCGAGGCGGCCAAGGAACTCGCCGCCGGAGCCGGCCACACGCCCCGGTAACCCACCCCGGCGGCGGCCCCACGGCCCCCGGCCCCGGGACCACGAACAGGTGGCCGGGTGCTCCCCCACGGAGCACCCGGCCACCTGTCGTTCCCGAGGGCCCGACGGCCCGTCAGGTCGCCGTCGGCGAGCCCGGCCGGGAGTTCCGGGCCCCGCCGCCGGACAGCTCGGCCAGCGGCCCGCTGCCCAGCACGCCGCCGAGCAGCCCCGAGCCGGAGCTGCTGCTCGGGCTCGGCTTGGGCGCCGCCCCCGAACCGTTGCCCGGCGCCGGGGTGCTGCGCGACGCGGGCGCCGAGGCGGCCGGGGCCGCGGTCTGCGGCGCCGCCGGGGCCGAACTCGGACCGCTCTCCGGCTTGGTGGACCGCGCCTTGCCGCTCGGCGTGGGCGTCCCGGCCTTCGGCGAGGCCGCGCCCTGGGCCGGCGCCGAGGACGACGGCGCGGACGAGCCGGCCGCCGGCGAGGCCGGCCGCGCGGGCGCGGGCGAGATGGACGGCCCCTGCCCACCGGGGGTGGCGGAGGGCCCGCCACTCGGCCAGACCGGCGTGCCGTAGTCCGTCGCCGGCCGGGACGGCCCCGGGTGCGGACGGCCGCCGGTGCGGACCGCCGCGCCCAGCATCGACCCGAGCAGCAGGGTCAGGCCGACCACGACCGCGGTGACCACCGCACCGCGCCGCAGCACCCGCCGGCGCAGTGCCGCCGGCGCGCCCGAGCCGTGGCGCCGCCACGCCTCCAGGTTGAGCCGCCCGTCCAACGAGGCGAACGGCGCTCCGGCGATCAGCAGCGGGCTCCAGGCCGCCAGGAAGATCAGGTCGGGCGTGTCGTAGACCGGCACGGCCCGCCAGCTGACGGTGAACAGCAGGGCGGCGGAGAGCAGCATCGCCGCTCCGGCCGCGAGCCGCTGCCAGAGGCCCAGGATGGTCAGCACGCCCACCACGATCTCGGTGAACGAGACCACCAGCCCCGAGCCCACCGGGTGCGCCATCGCGAACGACAACAGCGGTTCGGCGACCTTCCAGGGGTGCAGCGAGGAGAGCCAGCGCATCATCGAGCCGCGCTCGCCGCCGTCGAAGTACACCGGGTCGCAGAGCTTGCTGAAGCCGGCGTAGACCGAGAGCGAGCCCAGCACCGCGCGCAACGGCAGCAGCACCAGGCCGAGGTCCACCCGGCGGCCGGGGTACCACGGCGGCTTGCCCTCACCGGCGGTGGCGGAGACCTCGGGCAGCTCGCCGCTGGGCGTCCAGCCCTGGGGCGCGCCGACCGGGCCGACGCCCGCCTCGGTGGCGGTACCGGCGCCCTCGCGCGGCTGGCGCGGGACCGTCCGGGCACCCGCGTACGACGGGATCACCCGGGTGTCGTCGTCGGCCGTGGAGCCGCCCGGGGCGCGCCCGCCGACCCCGGCCGGCGCGGGCACGCCGGTCAGCCGGACGGCCTCCAGCAGCCGGGTGGCCGCCTGGTCCCCGGGGGGCGCCTGGCCGCTCCAGGTGACGGCGGTGACCCGGCCCTTGCGCCGCGGCGCGCCGGCACCGCCGGCCCCGGCGAGCGCCGGTACGGCCGAGGCGGGCACGACCACCTGCGGGGTGACCAGCGGACGGCGGATCAGGCCCTGGCCGGCGTACGGGTCGCCGAACGCGGCCCCGGTGGAGAGCGCTCCGGCCGGGGCGTCGATCAGCGGCGCCACCGGGGTGCCGAGCCGCAGCCGGAAGCTGGCCTGGGTGACGCTGAGGCGCGCGGGGTCGGACGGCACCTTGACGGTATTGAGGCCGGGGCCCGCGTCTATCCCGGTGCTGCCGTTGCCCAGGAGGGGGCGCCGAGGTGTTCTGGTGTCCACACCCGTCTAACCGGGTGACACCCGGTTAGGACACTCTCCCGAGTGGATGTCCGGCGCCCACTTGAAGTGATCATGAGAAAAGCGATCGGGCCCGGTCGGGCCCGATCGCTTTCACCCGAATTGCGGGCGGACTGCGGAGAATCCGGAAGATCTCCTGCGCCGCCCGACCCCGCTGTGCTGCGGCGAAACGGCTCACCCGGGCGCGGAAACGGCCCGGCCGGACCGCCGTACCGCCCGCCGACCCGGTCGGGCCCGCCGCGGTACGACGGCCCGGCCGGGCCGCGCGTCGGGAGGGGTCAGCCGACCTTGCTGCGCAGGCGCGCGGCCTCGTACAGCACGATGCCCGCGGCGACGCCGGCGTTCAGCGACTCGGTGGCACCCGGCATCGGGATCCGCACGCGGATGTCACAGGTCTCCGAGACCAGCCGGGACAGGCCCTTGCCCTCGCTGCCCGCGACGATCACGACCGGACCGGCCAGCACCTCCAGGTCACCGATCTCGGCCTCGCCGTCGGCGGCCAGGCCGACCACCATCACGCCGGCCTTCTGGTAGGCCTCCAGCGTCCGGGTCAGGTTGGTGGCCCGGGCGACGGGCAGCCGCGCCGCGGCACCGGAGGAGGTCTTCCAGGCACCGGCGGTCATGCCCGCCGCCCGGCGCTCGGGGATGACCACGCCGTGCGCGCCGAAGGCGGCGGCGGAGCGGACCACGGCGCCGAGGTTGCGCGAGTCGGTGACCCCGTCGAGCGCCATGATCAGCGCGTCCTCGCCGTTGTCCGCGGCCTGCGCCAGCAGGTCCTCGGGGTGCGCGTACTCGTACGGCGGGACCTGCAGCACCAGGCCCTGGTGGTTCATGTTGCCGGTCATCTGGTCCAGCTGCGGGCGCGGGGCCTCCATCAGCGGGATGCCCCGGTCGTTGGCGGCCTGGAAGGCGTCGCGCACCCGGTCGTCGGTGTCGATGAACTGCAGGACGTAGAGCGCGGTGGCCGGCACCCCGCCCTGCAGGGCCTCGACCACCGAGTTGCGGCCGAAGACCAGCTCCGCCGCGCCGGCACCGCCACGGCCGCCCTTGCCGCCACCGCCGGCCCGGCGCATGCCGGCCCGGGCTTTGGCGTCCCGCTCGCGCTTGACCGCGGCGTTGGCCGCGCGCTGCTTCGGGTGCCCCTTGCGCTCTGCGCCGGGGGGCGTCGGGCCCTTGCCCTGGAGCGCCTTCCGGCTGTGGCCGCCGGTACCGACACTCGCGCCCTTCTTCGACCCGGGGTTGCGGCGGTTCCTGCGTGCACTGTTGCCGGCCATGGCTGTACTTCCTGTCTGTCCGGCATGCCCGGCCGCACCGTGAACCCGGTGCCGGCCGACGACATGCGCTACGTCATGCGGGAGGGCCGCACCGGTTCGGTACGGCCCACCCTCACCCCATCGCTCGGATGGAGTTACTGGTTGTTGATCGTCCAGCGCGGGCCGGACGGGGTGTCCTCGATCGCCAGCCCGGCCTCGCCGAGCTGGTCACGGATGGCATCCGCGGTGGCGAAGTCCTTGCGGGTCCGGGCCGCCTGCCGCTGCTCCAGGACCAGCCTGACCAGCGAGTCGACGACCCCGTGGAGGTCCTCACCGTGCTCGGCCCCGGTCCACTGCGGGTCCAGCGGGTCGAGGCCCAGTACTCCGAGCATCGCACGGACCTCGGCCAGACGCGCCACCGCGTTCTCCTTGTCGTCCGCGGTGAGGGCGCTGTTGCCCTGGCGGACGGCGGTGTGCACGATGGCCAGCGCCTGGGGAACGCCCAGGTCGTCGTCCATCGCCTCGGCGAAGGCCGGCGGCACCTCGGGCGCCGCGTCGACCGCGCCGCAGCGCTCGACCACGCGCTGGACGAAGCCCTCGATCCGGCCGAAACCGGCCTCGGCCTCGCGCAGCGACTCCTCGCTGTACTCGATCATCGAGCGGTAGTGCGGGGCCGCCAGGTAGTACCGGAGCACGATCGGACGCCAGCGCTCGACCATCTCGGAGACCAGCACCGAGTTGCCGAGCGACTTGCTCATCTTCTCGCCGCTCATGGTGACCCAGGCGTTGTGCACCCAGAAGTTCGCGAAGTCGTCGCCGTACGCCTTGGACTGGGCGATCTCGTTCTCGTGGTGCGGGAAGATCAGGTCGATCCCGCCGCCGTGGATGTCGAAGGCCCGGCCCAGGTACTTGTGCGCCATCGCGGAGCACTCCAGGTGCCAGCCGGGACGGCCGCTGCCCCACGGGGTCTCCCAGCTCGGCTCACCGGCCTTGGCGGACTTCCACATCGCGAAGTCGCGCGGGTCGCGCTTGCCGGTCTCGCCCTCGCCCTCGGGCTGGCGCAGGTTCTCCAGCTTCTGGTTGGAGAGTTCCAGGTAGCCGGGGAAGGACTTCACGTCGAAGTAGACGTTGCCGTCCGACGCGTAGGCGTGCCCCTTCGCGATGAGCGTCCGCATCATCTCGATCATCTCGGGGATGTGCCCGGTGGCCCGCGGCTCGACGGTCGGCGGGAGGCAGCCGAGCGCCGCGTAGCCGTCGTTGAAGGCCCGCTCGTTGGCGTAGGCGATCTGCCACCACGGCGTACCGAGCTGGCGCTCCTTGGCGATGACCTTGTCGTCGATGTCGGTGACGTTGCGCGCGAAGGTCACCTGGTAGCCGCGGTAGGCGAACCACCGCTGCATGATGTCGAAGCTGAGCCCGGACCGGATGTGCCCGATGTGTGGCGCCGACTGGACGGTAGCGCCGCACAGGTAGATCGAGACACAACCCGGTACAAGCGGGACGAAGTCGCGTACCTGGCGGGTGCTGGTGTCGTACAGGCGAATGCTCACAGCGTCAAGCGTAGTGGGCATGAGGGGGTGCCCCGCGACATTCTCGAATGTCAATACCGCGGCTACGCCGTTTCTTCTTCATGGCCTACCGGAGCCACCCGCTCCGCCTGGCTCTCTCAGAGGTTGCCGACCACCTTGCGCGGGCTGAGCCGGACCACCACCCGGACGTCCTCCGGGCCGTCGTAGCCGTAGGACTCCTCGCCGCGGTACTTGCGCGCCAGCTCGTCGATCAGCTCCTTGCCGCCCTCCCGGGTGAGGGTGGCCTCGCCGCGCAACTCCACGTAGGAGTAGGGGCTCTCCGGCGGGTTGACCACCAGCGAGATCCGCGGGTCCTTCAGCAGGTTGAGGTGCTTGCGGCGGCCCTCCACCGTGGAGAAGAGCACGTCGTCGCCGTCCCGCTTGACCCAGACCACCGAGGACTGGGGGCTGCCGTCGGGCTGGATGGTGGAGACCACGGCGAAGCTCTTGCCGTCGATCAGGGCCTTGGCCCGGTCGGAGAGCTGTGCGGCCATCGGGGACCTCTTCTCGTCAAGCGGCGTCGGACGCCCCGCGGTGAGCGGGCGGGCCTCGCTCGGCCCGCTCCGAACGGTAGCGACTCGGGCACCGGCCAAGGCTCCTGAACACCCGTCACGGGCCGGGTATTCCCGGCCCGGACCACCCGGACGGCCTACCGACCGCCGCCACCGCTCTACCGCCCCCGGGCCGCCCCTGCCGCTGTCCGGCGCTCCTGGTGCGCCCCCGGGTCAGCGGCGCTCGTACACCAGCGCGGTGGCGATCGCCGCGAGCCCCTCGGCCCGGCCGGTGAGGCCGAGGCCGTCCGTCGTCGTCCCGGAGACCGAGACCGGCGCGCCGACCGCCGCCGAGAGCGCGGCCTGCGCCTCGGCGCGCCGCTTGCCGATCTTCGGCCGGACACCGATCACCTGGACGGAGACGTTGCCGATCTCGAAACCGGCCTCGCGCACCAGCCGGGCCGCCTCGCCGAGCAGCCGGACGCCGGACGCGCCCGACCACTCCGGCCGGTCGGTGCCGAAGTGCGCGCCCAGGTCCCCGATCCCGGCGGCCGAGAACAGCGCGTCGCAGGAGGCGTGCGCGGCCACGTCGGCGTCGGAGTGCCCGGCCAGGCCGTACTCGGCGCCCGGCCACTCCAGGCCGGCCACCCAGAGCGGGCGCCCGGCCTCGAAGGCGTGCACATCGGTGCCGATCCCCACCCGGGGGATCAGCGGCGGCCGCGAGTCCGCGGCGGGCGGCGCCGGGGCGTGGGCGGTCGGCGCCGCGTCCTCGGCGCGCGGGCCGGAGGCCGTGGGATCAGTAGGCATCGGCGGCCCTCCGGCGGGCGAGAACGGCCTCGGCGAGCACGAGGTCCAGTGGACGGGTCACCTTGAACGCCTCCTCGTGGCCGGGCACCACCACCACCCGGCCGCCGAAACGCTCCACCAGGCCCGCGTCGTCGGTGACCGCCGGCAGGGCGTCGGCCCCCGCGGCTGCCTCCTCGGCGAGCGCCTTCTCGTGCACCTCGGCCAGCGTCTCCCGGCGGAAGCCCTGCGGAGTCTGCACGGCCCGCAGGGTGGAGCGGTCGGGCGTGTCGAGGACCGGCTCGGGACCGCCCGGCCGCGGCTCGACCCGCTTCACCGTGTCGGCGAGCGGCACGGCGGGCACCACCGCCTCCGCCCCGCCGCGGACGGCGGCCGCGACGGCGTCCACCACCTCGACCGGCACGAGCGGACGCGCCGCGTCGTGCACCAGGACGATCTCCACCTCGGCCGGGATCGCGGCGAGGCCCAGCCGGACCGACTCCTGGCGGGTCGCCCCGCCCGGCACGACCCGGATGTCCTTGCCGTCCAGGCCGTGGGTGTCGAGCAGTCCGACCACCTCGGCCACGCCGTCGGCCGGCGCCGCGACCACGACCAGCCCGACCGCCCGGCTGCGGGTCAGCGCCCTGACGGCGTGCACCAGGAGCGGCACCCCGCCCAGCTCCCGCAGGGCCTTCGGGGCTCCGGGCCCCAGTCGCTCACCGCGTCCCGCGGCGGGCACCACCGCTGCTGCAACTGCTCCTGTGGCGTTCAGGTTTCACTCCTTCGGCGAAGTGGGTATGGCCATGGCGTGCACGACGGGCGCGCGGGACCCCTTCCGAAAAGCTCCACGGTCTCCCGCCCACAGAACACGCAGAAACGGTCATGCGGGCCCGGGGCCGGCCGGCTCGGGTGCGTCGGGTGCGGGGGCGTCGTCCGGACACGCCTCAGCGCCCGAAGTGCCACTGCACCACTCCAGGACGGTTCGTCCGGTGAGCGGCGCGCCGGCATCGGGCGCTGTGAACGTGTGGGCGGTGGGCGCGAGCCCGACTGCGCTACGAGGCGAGCACCTCGTCGAGCAGCGTCTCCGCCTTGTCCTCGTTGGTGTTCTCGGCCAGCGCGAGCTCGCTGACGAGGATCTGGCGCGCCTTGGCGAGCATGCGCTTCTCACCGGCGGACAGACCGCGCTCGCGCTCGCGACGCCAGAGATCGCGCACAACCTCGGCGACCTTGATAACGTCACCCGAAGCGAGCTTCTCCAGGTTTGCCTTGTAGCGACGGGACCAGTTGGTCGGCTCTTCGGTGTACGGTGCGCGAAGCACCTCGAAGACCCGGTCCAGACCCTCCTGGCCGACTACATCGCGCACGCCGACGAACTCCGCGTTCTCGGCGGGCACCCGGAGCGTCAGGTCTCCCTGCTGCACCTTGAGGACCAGGTAGGTCTTGTCCACACCTTTGATCTGGCGAATTTCGATGGCCTCGATCAGCGCGGCCCCGTGATGGGGGTAGACCACCGTGTCGCCAACCTTGAACGTCATGTGACAGGACCCCTTCCGTGGCTTTCCAGAATAACACGCTTTTCGGCGCACCCGAAGGGCGTTTTCGCAGGTCAGGGCCGGTCTCGGGGCTTGACAAGGACCCCCATGACGTGCTGCGGGCGGCCTTCGGCGCGGGCTTCCCGCAGGTCGGAGGCGGTTCCGGTACCTCCCGAAACCTGCGGCAACACTCCTGAAACCGTGATTGGATCTTGAGATTTCACCGTTTATCGGGCCGTTTCCCGATCGTGATCCGATCTTGGTCGACACTTGACCAGGACACGCCGGTGTGTTGCCACGAGTACGGCGCCGGGTCGCGGCCGAGGTCGGAGCCGTACCGCCGTCCGGGCCCGCGCCGTGCCGGTGCCGGGCGCGGGGCCCCGCCGACGCCGCCCCGCCGGTCGTCTCCGGGCGTGGCGGGGTGCCGCCGTCCGGGCGCCGGGCGGACTCCCGGAGCGCGACACGGGGACCACCCCGTGAGGAGCGCATAAGCGAGGTCGATAATCTGAGGCCTGACCACCCGACATGTGACCTAGGAGAAGCCGCCGCCGTGAGCCGCAGCATTCGAGTCGGCAGCATCGCCGCCATCGCCGCCCTCGCCATCGCCTCGCTGTCGTCCTGCTCGGCCGGCAACAAGGCGGAGACTCTGGAGATCAAGCCCGACAACGCCTACGCGACGGTCGGCACCGACCTCCGGCTGAACAACATCGTTGTCATCACCGGGGACGAGTCCTCCGGCGAGCACACCGGTCCGGCCAACGTGTCGGTGAACATCAGCAACACCGGGACGGAGCCCGTCGAGCTCCAGTCCATCGTCGTGGGCGACGGCGGGGCCGCCGCCTTCGCCGACCAGAAGGGCGCCCCGCTGGGCAGCATCGTCGTCCCGGCCGGCGGCGCCGTGCTGATCGGCGGCGAAGGCAACCCCTCCGCCAAGGTCGCCTCGGCCAGCGTCCACGTCGGTGGCTTCGTGCCCACCGCCTTCGCCTTCAAGAACGGCGAGAAGGTCGCGACCGAGGCCGCGGTCAGCCCGAACAAGGGTCTGTACAAGGGCTGGGGCCCGACCGCCTCCCCCGCCGCCGTGCCGTCCAAGGCCGCCGGCTCGCCCAGCGCCTCGGCCGGTGCCGCCACCCCCTCGGGCACCGCCGCCCCCTCCGGTACCGCGGCCGGCACCGGTGCGGCCACTCCGGCCGGCACCGCCTCGCCGACCGCCGGCTCCCACTGACCCACCGCCTCCGGCGCCCGGTCCCGCGAACGCGGGATCCGGGCACCGCGGAGGCGGACACGCGGAGGGCCGGCCGGGCTCGGTCGCGCACGCGAAGGACCCCTCCGGGCGGCTGCCCGGAGGGGTCCTTCGTGGGGCCGCCCGGTCCGCGTCGGCGGAGCGGGCCGCTCTACTGAGCCGCTCACCCGCCCCCGGCACGGGGGCTCAGGGTCGTCCGGTCTACGGCTCGAACTTGTAGCCGAGGCCGCGGACCGTGACCAGGTAGCGCGGCGCGCCCGGGTCCGGCTCGATCTTCGCCCTCAGTCGCTTCACGTGGACGTCGAGCGTCTTGGTGTCACCGACGTAGTCGGCGCCCCAGACCCGGTCGATCAGCTGCATCCGGGTGAGCACCCGGCCCGCGTTGCGCAGCAGCATCTCCAGCAGGTCGAACTCCTTGAGCGGGAGGTCGACCTTGGCGCCGTCGACGGTCACCACGTGGCGGTCGACGTCCATCCGGACCGGGCCCGCCTCCAGCGCGCCCGGGCCGCCACCGTCGCCGGGGCCCTCGGCCTCGCCGCGCCGGCGCAGCACCGCACGGATCCGGGCCACCAGCTCACGGGTGGAGTAGGGCTTGGTCACGTAGTCGTCCGCACCTATCTCCAGGCCGACGACCTTGTCGATCTCGCTGTCCTTGGCGGTGACCATGATCACCGGGACGTTCGAGCGCACCCGGAGCTGGCGGCAGACCTCGGTGCCGGGCAGGCCCGGCAGCATCAGGTCGAGCAGGACGAGATCGGCGCCGTTCCGTTCGAACTGCTCCAGGGCGTCGGGGCCGGTGGCGGCGATGGCCACCTCGAAGCCCTCCTTGCGGAGCATGTACGAGAGAGCGTCGCTGAACGACTCCTCGTCCTCGACCACCAGTACTCGGGTCACGATCAGGCCTCCGGGGCAAGCTGGGGGGTTGTGTCTGACAGGGGTTGCGCGGACTCCCCGGCGGGGAGCGTGTGGTCCTCGGGGGCCTGCCCGGCGGGCAGGCGCACGGTGAAGGTGGAGCCCTGGCCCTCGACGCTCCACACCGAGACGGTGCCGCCGTGCGAGGCGGCCACGTGCTTGACGATGGAGAGGCCGAGGCCGGTGCCGCCGGTCGCCCGGGACCGGGCCGGGTCGACCCGGTAGAACCGTTCGAACACCCGCTCGCGGTCCTTCTCGGAGATGCCGATGCCCTGGTCGGTCACCGAGATCTCGATCAGCTCGCCGTCGGCCTCGCCGAGGGCGGCGGCACTGGAGATCCGGCGGGTGGCGATCGCGACCCTGGTCCTCGGCGGGCTGTAGTTCACGGCGTTCTCGACCAGGTTGCCGAGCGCCGCGGCCAGCTGGCCGCGGTGGCCGTGCAGGTAGAGGCCGGCGATGCCGCCGGCCGCGATCAGGATCTGCTTGGCGGCGGCCTGCTGGCGGCAGCGGTCGATCGCCTCCGCGATCAGCTCGTCCACCGCGACCGGCTCCGGGTCGACCATCAGCCGGTCGTCCTGGACCCGGGAGAGGTCGATGATCTCCTGGACCAGGCTGGCCAGCCTGGTCGCCTCGATCTGCATCCGGCCGGCGAAGCGCTGCACCGCCTCCGGGTCGTCGGACGCGTCGGCGACCGCCTCGGAGAGCAGCGAGAGCGCGCCGACCGGGGTCTTGAGTTCGTGGCTGACGTTGGCGACGAAGTCGCGGCGGACCGCCTCGACCCGGCGGCGGTCGGTCTGGTCCTCGACCAGGACCAGGACCAGCCGGGAGCCCAGCGGGGCGACCCGGACCGACACCGCGAGCGGCTCGGCGGCCCGCGCCGCGCCGGGGCGGGGCACCTCCAGCTCGACCTGGCGGATCTCACCGTCCCGGCGGGTGGCCCGGGCCAGCGAGAGCATCTGGTCGATGGCGACCGCGCCGCCGCGCACCAGTCCCATCGCGTACGCCGCGGAGCTGGCCTTGACCACCTCGTCGCCCTCGCCGAGCACGATCGCGCAGGAGCGCAGCACGGAGAGGACGGTGTCGACCCCCGGGGGAAGGGGAGGTTCATGGGTGGGGTTGTTGAGCCCCTGCTGTCGGGTTCTCCCGTTGGTGCCGCCGTATCTGCCCTTGGCCTGTTCGCGCTCGCTCCAACGGAAGGCGATGGAGGCCGTGAGGCCGACGCCGAGCCCGGCTATGGCGCAGGCAGCGGCGGCGGCCACGTTCACGTCCATACCGCCAGCCTAAGCGCATGACGTGGCCACTCCTCCAGGGTCGGATCAAGGGATCGGCCGCCCGTTGCCGAGAATTCACCTCCACGTAGCTGCCGATTCACCGCACGGGTCGTGCGTGGTCGCCCGGGCGGCCCAGAGTTGGTCACGCAGCCCGTGTGGGAAGGAACGGTGGATCGAACGCCTGTCCGTCGTCCCCGGTGCGCGCGTACGATGCGCGCCACCAGCAGCGGTCATTCGTACGCCCTACCGACGGTCGTACGGGATGACCGGTCGGCACCGCCACCGACACAGCTACTGAGGAGAGAGCATGCGCGACGCGTACCACGAGGAACTCGACTCGATCGGCGACAGCCTGATCGAGATGGCCCGGCTGGTCGGCTCGGCCCTGGGCCGGGCCACCACCGCGCTCCTCGACGCGGACCTGGCGCTGGCGGAGAGCGTGATCGCCGCCGACGAGAGGATCAACAACCTGCACCACGAGCTGGAGAACCGGGCGATCGACCTGCTCGCCCGCCAGCAGCCGGTCGCCACCGACCTGCGCATCGTCGTCACCTCGCTGCGGATGAGCGCCGACCTGGAGCGCTGCGGCGACCTGGCCCGACACGTGGCCAAGGTCGCGCGGCTGCGCTACCCCGAGTCGGCGGTGCCGCGTGACCTGCACGCGACCGTCCTGGAGATGGGCCAGCTCGCCCAGCGGCTGGTGGCCAAGGCCGGCCTGGTGATCGCCACCAAGGACGTCGACAAGGCGCTGGAGCTGGAGCAGGACGACGACGCGATCGACGCGCTGCACCGCGACCTGTTCGCGCACCTGATCGACGACCGCTGGCAGCACGGGATCGAGACCGCGGTCGACGTCACGCTGGTCGGCCGCTACTACGAGCGCTTCGCGGACCACGCGGTCTCGGTGGCCAAGCGCGTGGTGTACCTGGTGACCGGCGAGCACGTGAGCGAGTTCATCGCCTCGTCGGAGGCCGCCGGGGAGTGACCCCGGTACGGCACCGCGCCCCCGGAGGCAGGGTCGGTCCCGCCGCCGGGGGCGGCGCCGTGTCCGCTCCGGGCACCGTGGTCTCCGCTCCGGGCGGTGGGCCGGCCCTGTCCCGGACGGGTGGGTCGCCGCTGGTCGGGGTGGGTGGACCGGCTCCGCCGGTGGCGGGCCGGGGCTCCGACGGGCCGGTGGCGCTCACTCCGCGGGGTGAGTAAACCTCGAACAGGGGTGGTGAGGGCGCACGGCTTCTCGGATCGCCCACCACTGCGCGCCCGTTGACGCCCCGTCCGATCGGCGGTTTCACTCGATGCCGTAGGCACCGAAGTGTGCCCGTCACAAGGAGGGTTCCAGCGCGATGAAGGCAAACCCGACCCGACCGGCACCGGCCCACGAGATCGTCGAGCCGCCCGCCCCGAAGCTGCTGCCCGTCCTCGCGGCCGGCTGCGGCTGTGGTCCGGGCTGCGGCTGCGGCTGCCAGTCCGGCGCCCCCTGCCAGTGCGGCGGGGTCAGCGGCGGCTGCTGCGGCCACTGAGAACCGCCGCACCCGGCGAAGCCCCGTGGTGCACGGCCGCCGTGGGAGACGGTCGTGCACCCCGGTCACCGGGTCGGAGTCCTCCGGCCGCCCGACCGCTCGCTCGCGGCGTGCGGCGCGTGGCGTCCAGCGTGCCGCGCCCTGATCAGAACAGGACGTCGGTGCAGGAGTAGAAGGCGTTGCCGGTGTCGGCGATCTCCCAGACCGCCACGACCACCTGGTGCCCGGTCCGGCCGCTCGGGATCGTCGCGGTGTGGCTGAGCGTGCTCGGCACCTGGGTGCCGTTGTAGGGGACGGTCAGGAACGGCGTCAGCTCCAGACCGGCCCGGGTGACCTTCTGGCCGGCGTTGTAGCCGGCCTTGGTCAGGTAGTACTTGAAGTTCGCGGTGGCGTGCCGGGCGGTGAACTTCCAGGTGAAGGTGAGCCGCTGCCCCGCCGCCACCTTGGTGGTGGGCCAGGCACCGCCGCGCGGGTCGTCCAGCTCGGCGAACCGGCTGTTGCCGCCGGCGCAGATGGTGCCGTCGGCCGGCCCGGCGCCAGGGAAGCCCTTCGACCCCTCGACGCTCTGCGGCTCCCAGCGGATCGCACCGCAGTCGGTGACCGTACCCGCCCCGCAGAGCGCGGCCCGGCTGGGCGGGGTGGAGACGTAGCCGTGCGACTGCGCCGGCAGGGCGACGGTGAGCGGAACCGCGAGCGCGGCGACGGCCGCTCCCACGAGATGACGTGTGCGCATGGTGCTCCTCCGTGGGGGTGGATGGAGAGTGCGCCGGGCACAGACGCGCGCGCCTGGGGGTGCGGCGGCCATGGAAGATCCGTTGGCATGCCTGTGCCAGGACAGTGCTCACACGGTAGGAGCCCCCACGGCGACCGTCAATGGTCTGAACCACCTTCGCCACACACTGAACCCCCTTGCCGCGCACGAGGATTGCACGAGGATTGACTGCGAAGCCGACACGGCGACGGCCCCGCCTCCCGGAGCGGGAAGCGGGGCCGTAGCGGCAAGCGGGTTACTTCTTGCCCTGGTTCTTGACGGCCTCGATGGCGGCTGCGGCGGCGTCCGCGTCGAGGTAGCGGCCACCCTTGGCGACCGGCTTGAAGTCGGCGTCCAGCTCGTAGACCAGGGGGATGCCGGTCGGGATGTTGAGGCCGGCGATGTCCTCGTCGGAGATGCCGTCGAGGTGCTTCACCAGCGCGCGCAGGCTGTTGCCGTGGGCGGTGACCAGGACGGTCTTGCCGGCGGCGAGGTCCGGGACGATGGCGTCGTACCAGTACGGGAGCATCCGGTCGACGACGTCCTTGAGGCACTCCGTGTTCGGGCGCAGCTCGCTCGGGATGTCGGCGTAGCGGGCGTCACCGGCCTGCGAGTACTCGGCGTCGTCGGCCAGCGCCGGCGGCGGGGTGTCGTACGAGCGGCGCCACAGCTGGAACTGCTCCTCGCCGAACTCGGCCAGGGTCTGGGCCTTGTCCTTGCCCTGGAGGGCGCCGTAGTGGCGCTCGTTCAGACGCCAGCTGCGGCTGACCGGGATCCAGTGGCGGTCGGCCTTGTCCAGGGCGATCTGCGAGGTGCGGATCGCACGGCGCAGCAGCGAGGTGTGCAGCACATCGGGGAGCAGGCCCTCGGCGGCGAGGAGCTCGCCGCCACGCGCGGCCTCCTTCTCGCCCTTCTCGTTGAGGTCGACGTCGACCCAACCGGTGAACAGGTTCTTCTGGTTCCACTGGCTCTCGCCGTGGCGGAGGAGGATGAGTCGGTACGTCGTGTCAGCCATGGCCCCCAGCTTAATGGAGGCGTTTAAACGGCTGGTCGGGACCCGCCCCCATGTGTAATGTTTGCTTCGCGTTAGTGACACTTACCTCGCCGCAGCGCGGACATGCCGGTCCGCTCAGCGGAACGCCTGCCGCCCGGGAGCCCTCAGATGCCCGCTTCGCCCCTTCCTGCCCGAATTCGAAGAGTCGCGAGCGAAACGGTGGGCGGACTGCCCCGGCAGTTCTGGTGGCTCTGGACGTCGACCCTGATCAACAAGCTCGGCGCGTTCGTCGTCACGTTCCTGGCGCTCTACCTGACGACCGACCGAGGCTACTCGGCCGCGTACGCGGGTCTGGTCGCCTCGCTGTTCGGCCTGGGCTCGGCCATCGCCGCGATCGTCGCCGGCGTGCTTACCGACCGGATCGGCCGGCGCCCGACGCTGGTCGCCGCACAGCTCGGCACCGCGCTGTTCACGGCGGTGCTGGGCTTCACCGACGGCCAGGTGGCGATCGCCGCGGTCGCCTTCCTGGTCGGCTTCTGCAACAACGCGACCCGCCCGGCCACCTCGGCGATCATCGCCGACATCGTGCCGGCCGCGGACCGGGTCCGGGCCTACTCGCTGAACTACTGGGCGATCAACATCGGCTTCGGCCTCTCCGCGGCCGCCGCCGGCCTGATCGCCACGCACGGCTACCTCACGCTCTTCCTGCTGGACGCACTCTCCACGCTGGTCTGCGCGGTGGTGATCTTCGTCCGGATCCCCGAGACCAGGCCGGACACCCCGGCCGTTCGGGTCGACCAGCCCACGGTCGGCCTCGGCACGGTCTTCCGGGACAGCCGGTTCATGGCGGTCGTGGGACTCAACCTGCTGCTCGCGCTGGTCGCCCAGCAGGGCAGCACCACGCTCGCCGTGGACATGGGCCGCAACGGCATCACCTCGACCCAGTACGGCCTGGTCATCGGCCTCAACGGCCTGCTGATCGTGGTGCTGCAGATCCCGCTCACCCGGTGGATGGAGGGGCGCAACCGGACGGCGCTCCTGGTCGCCAGCGCGCTGTTCATCGGCTGGGGCTTCGGGCTGACCATGCTCGCCGGGTCCTCCGCGTGGTTCTACGCGTTCACGGTGGCGGTCTGGACGATCGGCGAGATCCTGAACGCGCCGACCATGATGGGCCTGGTCGCCGAGCTGTCACCGACCCACGCCCGGGGCCGCTACCAGGGCGTCTACTCGCTGTCCTGGTCGCTCGCCTCGTTCCTCGGCCCGGCGGTCGGCGGAGTGCTGCTGGAGCGGGCCGGGAGCACGGCGGTGTGGGGCGCCTGTGCGGCCTGCGGCACCGTCGCGGCGGCGGGGTACGTCCTGCTCGGGCGGCGCCCGGGCGCCGCCACGGCCGCCGCTCCGGCGAAGCGGACGCCGGTGGTCGAGGCGTCGGCGGTCGAGGCGTCGGCGGTCGAGGTGCCTGTGGTCGAGGTGCCTGTGGTCGACCTGTCGGGGGTGGAGCCGTCGGCCGACGTGGCGTCGACGAAGGTGCCGACCGCGAAGGTGGCGACGGCGAAGGCCCCGGTCGGCCGCTGAGGCGGAGCGCCCCGGAGCCCCGCTGGTCCGGGGCGCTACTGCTGCGCCGTCGGCGCGGCCAGGTGGGCGAAGGCGGCCAGGTTGCGGGTGGACTCCCCGCGCTTGGTGCGCCACTCCCACTCGCGCCGGATCGCCGAGGCGAAGCCCAGCTCCAGCAGCGTGTTGAACGGCTCGTCGGCGCTCTCCAGCACCGTCCCGAGCAGCCGGTCGACGGAGTCCCCGGTGAGCGCCTCCAGCGGCAGCCGGCCGGCCAGGTAGACGTCGCCGAGCGCGTCGATCGCGTAGGCGACGCCGTACATCCGGGTGTTGCGCTCCAGCAGCCAGCGGTAGACGGCCTCGTGGTTCTCGTCGGGCCGGCGGATCACGAAGGCGTTCACCGAGAGCGTGTGGTCGCCGACCCGCAGGGCGCAGGTGGTGCTCAGCTTGCGAGTGCCCGGGAGGGTCGCCACCAGGGTGTACGGGTCGGTGGTGGCCGGCTCCCAGCCGACCCCGGCGTCGTCCAGGGCGGTACGCAGGAGGGTGAGGGCCTCGTCCTTGGTGCGAATTGCCATGGGGGTGACGTTACTCGGCGGTACCGGTGGCGCGCAGCAGCGCAGCTGCGGCGGCTCCGTGACTCCCGGCCCTGGCCGGGAGCCGGGACGGCTCGGAGCCGCACGGCCCCGACCCCGCACCTCCGCCCACCGGCCCCGGCGACCGCCCCGGCTCAGGCCAGTCGCAGCCGGGATCCGGTGAGCCGGCCGGCCGGGCGGGCCAGGCTGCCGGCGTACACCTCGGCGGTGGTCGCCGCCGCGGTGTCCCAGCCGAACCCGGCGGCATGCCGGGCCGCCGCCTCGCCGCGCCGGGCGACCAGCGCCGGTTCGGTGACGTACGGCTCCAGCGCCTGTGCCCAGGCGAGCGGATCGTGGCCGTGGACCAGGGTGCCCGTCACGCCGTCGCGGACGGCGACCGGCAGACCGCCGACCGCCGCGGCCACCACCGGCGTCCCACAGGCCTGCGCCTCCAGCGCGACCAGCCCGAAGGACTCGCTGTACGAGGGCATCACCAGCGCCGTGGCCGCGCGGTACCACTCGGCGAGCAGGTCCTGGCCGACCGGCCGGTGGAACCGGACGACGTCGCCGATGCCCAGCTGGGCGGCGAGCTTGTGCAGGCTCTCCGGCTTGGCCAGCCCGGTGCCGGACGGACCGCCGACCACCGGGACCACCAGCCGCTCGCGCAGCTCGGGCCGCGCCTCCAGCAGCGCGGCTACCGCCCGGAGCAGCACGTCCGGCGCCTTCAGCGGCTGTATCCGACCGGCGAACAGCAGCACGGCGGCGTCCTGCGGCAGGCCCAGCCGGGCCCGCGCGGCGGCCCGCGCGTCCGGGGCGCCGGGGCGGAAGACGTCCAGGTTGACGCCCGGGTGGACGACGGCGAGCTGGTCGGGCCGGGCCGCGTAGTGCAGCGCCAGCTCGGCGGCCTCCTCGGTGGTGTTGGCGATCAGCCGGTCGGCGGCCTCCACCACCTGCGTCTCACCGATCACCCGGGCGGCCGGCTCGGGGGTGTCGCCCTCCGCCAGCGCGGCGTTCTTGACCTTCGCCATGGTGTGCATGGTGTGCACCAGCGGCACGCCCCAGCGCTGGGCGGCCAGCCAGCCGACCTGACCGGACAGCCAGTAGTGCGAGTGCACCAGGTCGTAGTGGCCGGGGCGGTGGCCGGCCTCGGTGCGCAGCACGCCGTGGGTGAAGGCGCAGAGCTGGGCCGGCAGGTCCTCCTTCACCAGGCCCTCGTACGGGCCGGCGGTGACGTGGCGCACCAGGACGCCGGGGGCCAGCTCGACGGTGGGCGCGTCGTCCGAGCAGATCGCCCGGGTGAAGACCTCCACCTCGATGTCGAGCTCGGCGAGGCGCTTGGCCAGCTCCACGATGTAGACGTTCATCCCGCCCGCGTCACCGGTACCGGGCTGGTGCAGCGGGGAGGTGTGGACGCTGAGCATGGCGATCCGGCGCGGACGGCGCTGGCGGCCCGGGACGAGCGACTGGAGCCGGCTCCGCACGGGCGGGGTCGGCTGGGCACGGCGTACCGGACGGACGGGGTGCTGGATCACCTGGCTGAAGCCTCCTCTGAGCTGCCCGTCTCTGCAGCCTGCTTGCCTGCTGTTCGGTGTGTGCGCGGCCGCCCACGCCGTACCGCCGCGTCACGGGATGTGGCGCGGCGGTGTGCCGCCCCGTCCGGGCGCACATCACCACCAGTGTGCCAACCACGTGGTCATCGACCGGCATTCCCGTCCCGGCCCATGAGATGGCCCACGGACGGGAACCCGGGCGGCGGGCGGGGGTGCGGGGTGGTGCCGGGAGGCGGCCGGGCGGGCCGCCGCGCCGGGGCGGAGCGGAGCGCAGGGGTCGTCGGAAGGCTTCAGGAGGTGCGGCGGGGGCGCGTGCCTCGCCGCGCGGGCGTGTGTCGGGCGGCCGGCGCGGACCGTCCGGGGCGGGTCTGCCGCGGGGCGAGCCCGTGCGGCGGCCGGAGCCGGGGCGGCGCGGGCGGCCGCGGGCGGGCCGTACGATTTCCGGCATGGCCGCCTTCTTCGACTCCGCGACCGCGCCTGCCCGCGGACGGACGGGGCGCCCGGTCGGGACGGTGACCCGGGGGACCACCAACACCAACCGGCTGCGCCGGATGGACCGCTGGATCGCCCACACGCTGGGACCGGCACTGCGCTCCGCCGACCGCCCGCCGGTCGCCGTGGACCTCGGGTACGGCGCCGCGCCCTGGACGGCCGTGGAGCTCTCCGGGCGGCTGCGGACGGTGCGGCCGGACGTCCGGGTGGTGGGGATCGAGATCGAGCCGGAGCGGGTCGCCGCGGCGCTGCCGTACGCCGAACCGCCGCTGCTCACCTTCCGGCGCGGCGGCTTCGAGGTGCCGCTGGACGGCGGCGCGCCCGCCCAGCTGATCCGGGCCGCCAACGTGCTGCGGCAGTACGACGAGTCGGCGGTGGCCGGCGTCTGGGACCGGCTCCGGGCCCGGCTGGCGCCGGACGGGCTGCTGGTCGAGGGGACCTGCGACGAGATCGGGCGCCGGCACGTCTGGGTCGCGATCGGACCGGAGGGCCCCCGCACGGTGACCTTCGCGGCCCGGCTGGGCGGCCTCGGACTCCCCTCCGATCTGGCCGAGCGGCTGCCCAAGGCGCTGATCCACCACAACGTGCCGGGCCGGCCGGTGCACGCCTTCCTCACCGACTTCGACCGCGCCTGGGCGGCCGCCGCGCCGTACGGGGCGTTCGGCGCCCGGCAGCGCTGGGTGGCCGCGTGCACGGCGCTGGCGGGCAGCTGGCCGTTGGTGGACGCGCGCGGGCGGTGGCGGCAGGGCGAGGTCACCGTCCCCTGGACGGCGCTCGCCCCGTAGCGGGCGGCGGCCGGAACGCCCGGACGGCCGGACCTGCCTACCGGACCGGCCGGCCTGCCGGACCGGCCTCGGACGTGCGCGGATGAGCGAACCCGGGGATTCACTCGAACGAGTTATCGAATACCTCTGGCGTGTTGACGCCTCGTCACGCCACGATGGGGGCACTTGGCCGGCACCTCGTGTGCCACCCCTCCGACCCGGCGTTTCGCCTCTTCCCAGCCCCTCCGCTCCCGCTCCGCCACGCCCCTACGACTCATGCCCGCTCCTCCGGCTCCCGCCCCTCGGCCTCCTCCGCCTCTTGTCCGTGCGACCGGCCCCCGTCGAGCCCCAGCGCCCGCCACTCCCGCTCGAACGCCCGGTACGCCTCCGCCCCGAACAGCACGAACCGCACCTCCTCCAGCTCTCCCACCGACCCCGACCCCGACACCGCCCCCGACCCCGACCTCGCGGCCGCGACGGTGCCGAGGGCGATCCGGGCCGCATCGTCCAGCGGCCACCCGTACACCCCGGCCGACACCGCCGGAAAGGCCACCGTGCGCGCGCCGAGCTCCACCGCCACCCGGAGCGACTCGCGGTAGCACGAGGCCAGCTGCTCGGCCCTCTTGTCGTACTCCTCCGCCAGATGAACCGGCCCCACCGTGTGGACCACCCAGCGGGCCGGCAGCCGTCCCGCCGCGGTCGCCACCGCGCACCCGGTGGGCAGCCCCTTGCCGTACTGCGAGGCCCGAAGCCTTCGACACTCCTCCAGGATCTGCGGTCCGCCCTTGCGGTGGATCGCACCGTCCACGCCACCGCCTCCCAGCAGGGAGGAGTTGGCAGCGTTCACCACCACGTCCACCTGCTGTTCCGTGATGTCACCCTCGACCAGGGTGATCCGCGTCACCGTCATGTCCGACCTCCACCGTCCGTTCCGGAGCTCGCGGGCGCGTGCTCCGGCTGTCGCTGTCGTTCCCGTCATCCCCGTACCCACCGCACCGCCACCGGCGTGGCAGGAGCCACCACAGCGCCGGGCGGCCGAAGAAATCCCCGGAGTCACGTTATGGTCGCGAGAAGTTCCCCGGCGCAGAGTGCCAGGCGGGCACTGCGGACGGGCTCCGACCGTTACGCACTCGGGGAAAAGGAGGAGCAGTCGATGCCCGCTACGGGAGACGGGCGGGCACCTGGTGCCGCGGACCTGTGGGGTGCCCTCGACGGCACCCTCACCGACCGCGCCCGCATTCGGGCCGCCGCCACCGAGCAGTCGGCCGGACCGGCCACGGCGACTCCGCCGATACCCCACCCCCGGTCGGTCACCGCCGGAGCCCCCTCCCGGGGCGCCTCCTCCGCCGTTCCGTCGGCCGCCCCGCTCAAGCTGCTGGTGATCGAGGACGACGCCTCCGACGCCCAGCTGCTCAAGGACGCCGTGGCCGACAGCGGCGCCCAGATCGAGATCCACTGGGCCCGCGGGCTGGAGCAGGCCTCCGAGCTGCTGGCGACCGGCACCTCGGGAGGCCGGCGTGGACGGCAGCGCGCCGCCGGTTTCAGCTGCGTCCTGCTCGACCTGGCCGCCCCCGCCGACCTGCCGCACCCCTCGGACGCCTCCGACGGCCTGGAAGGTCTGCACGAGCTGCTCCGGCGGGCCCCGCACACCGCCGTCGTGGTGCTCACCGACGCCGCCGGCGCCGAACTCGGTGCCGCCGCGGTGGCCGCCGGGGCACAGGACTTCCTGATCAAGCACGAGACGGACGGTCCGCTGCTGGCCCGCGCCCTGCGGTACGCCGTCGAGCGCAAGCGCGCCGACGAGTCGCAGCGGCGACTGGTCGAGGCCGAGCTGCGCGGCCAGGAGAACGCCCGCCTCCAGCGCCACCTGCTGCCCACTCCCCTGCTGGACGGCGCCGGGTTGTCCTTCACCCGGCGCTACCGCCCCGGCCGCCGCCGCGCCCTGCTCGGCGGCGACTTCTACGACGCCGTCCGCACCGACGACGGCACCGTCCACGTGGTGATCGGCGATGTCTGCGGTCACGGACCGGACGAGGCGGCCCTCGGGGTCGCCCTCCGGATAGCGTGGCGCACCCTGGTCTTCGCCGGCCTCACCGGCGAGGCCCTGCTGACCACCCTCCAACACGTCCTGGAGCACGAGCGCCGCAGCGACGAGATCTTCGCGACGCTCTGCATGCTGGTCATCGAACCCAACGACGCGACCGGCGAACTCGGCTCACTCGGCGCCGTCGAGCACGCGCAGCTGTACCTCGCCGGGCATCCCGCTCCGCTGCTGCTCGGCACGGACCACAAGCCGGTGACGCTGCCGTCCGACCCGGCCGGCCCAGCGCTCGGTCTGCTGCCCTGCGACGACGGCCTGGCCGTCTGGCCCTCGCACCCGCTCGAACTCCGCCCCGGCTGGCGGCTGCTGCTCTACACCGACGGGCTCATCGAGGGCCGGGTCGGCGCCGGCTCCCGGCGTCTCGGCCAGGACGGGCTGGCCGACCTCGTCGGCGACCACCAGGCCGCCGGGCTGACCAGGGGCCGCCTGATCGACAGCGCGATCGCCGAGGTCGAGGAGCTCAACGGCGGCGCGCTGACGGACGATGTGGCCGTCCTGCTGCTGGAGCGCAACCCGGTGCAGCTGATCCTCGGCTGATGCTCCTCGGCCGAGGCGGCCGGCCCTGCTACCAGGGGCCGCGTCGAGGTGGCACGGGGCACCGGCACAGCAGCGAGCCCCGGTGCGCGCGGATCGGTCCCGCGAGCACCGGGGCTCGTCGCTGAAGTGCCCGGCGTCCTACCAGGGGCCGTACGGGCCCATGTTGCGCTGGTCGCCCCGGCCACCGCCCCGGTTGGTCAGCTCCCGGATCGCCGGCCGCACGTCGACCATGTAGACGATCGCGGCGACGAGACCCGCCAGGGTCAGGAAGCTGGTCAGGAAGTTCGCCCCGAACAGCAGGTCCAGCCCGAACGCGATGCCCAGGACGGCCAGCCAGAACCCCTTGGTCTTCTTGTCCGTCGCCCGATAGGCGTCCTCCGGGCGGGTGGCCGCGTCGATCAGTGCGAACAACTTGAAGCCCAGAATGGCGACGGCCAGCCACCAGAACGGGTTCAGGTAGTCCATGCCCAGGATCTGAGCCACTCCGCCCATCGCGGTCTCCTCTGCGTCTCGGCTCCGGCGTGCCGACCGTCGTCCATCCTGGCACGACGGACCGCTCGCCACGGTGTCAACGTCCCGAGGTCACCGGATGTGCCCTGCGGGCAGCCCGGTCCCACCGGAGTGCGGCGGTGCCGGTGCTACTCGGCGGCCTTCTTGGCCCGGGCCTTCTTCGGTGCGGGCTCCTCGGCGGGGGCGACGGCCGGCTCGTCGTCCTCGACCAGCTCGGCCTCGACCGGCTCGGGGCCCTCGGCGGACTGCGCCGCCCCGACCGGCTCGACCGCGTCGGCCGGGCCACCCCGCTCGACGACGCCCTTGCCGCGCTCGGCCAGCTCGTCGTAGGCCTCCTTGGCCTTCACCGCCAGCTCGACCGCGCGGCCGACCTGCTGGAGGGCGAAGCTCTGCGCCTTCTCCTGGAGCACCTTGAGGTCGGCGGGCAGGGTGGTCACGGTGCCCGCGACCTTCGCCTGCGCCTCGACCAGCCTGGCCTGCGCGTCCTGGAGCCTGGCGGCGGCCTTGTCCTGCGTGCCCTTGCGGTCCGCGGCCAGGGCCTCGACCTTGCCGGGCACCTCGCGCAGCTTCTCGTAGGCGAGGTCGCCCGCGCCGGCGAGTGCGTAGAGCGGGGTCGGGTCGCTCAGGGTCTTCTTGATCTCGTCCGTGATCGGCATGCCGGTCCTCCCGTGGTCTAGGTTGCCGAGCCGACGGCGGTCGGACCGTCGGCCTCGGGGTCGTGCGGCGCCGCGTCCGTGTCCTTGCGGGCGGCGTTCTCCTTGAGGAAGGCGTCGTAGACCGCGAGCAGCGCCTGTTTCTGCTGCTCGTTGATCAGTGGATCGGCCAGGATCGAGGCCCTCAGCTCCAGGCCCTCACCCCGCCGCTCCTCCAGGATCCCGGCCTGGACGTACAGCGTCTCCGCCGAGATCCGCAGCGCCTTGGCGATCTGCTGCAGGATCTCCGCACTCGGCTTGCGCAACCCTCGCTCGATCTGGCTGAGGTAGGGGTTGGACACGCCGGCGGCCTCGGCGAGTTGCCTCAGCGAGTACTGCGCGTTCCGCCGCTGCTCGCGGATGTACTCGCCCAGCGAGCCGACGTTCAGTGAGGCCATGGGCCCAGCCTGCCCCACCGTGCTTGCAAATGCAAGCACGGTGCTAGCAACAGCAAACGCGTCGGTGCCGAGTGCTGCCGCCCGCGCGCCTGCGGGAACGTCCGGCCCGCTCAGGCCGGCGGGCCGCCTACTCGTCGCCGCCGCTGGACCGCTTGATGCTCCGGCGGCGGTTCCGCCGCGCGATGTGCAGCAACTCGCCCGCGGCCAGGGTCACCGCCGCCACCGCGCGGACCCATCGGGGCCCACCCCGATCGGCCCACACGACACAGACGCACCCGCCGATGGCGAGCGCCAGGATCCCGAGCAACAGAACGATCATGAGCCCACCCCTGCGGTCGTTCGTCCATCCGTGAGATGGAGTCTTCCGGAGTGGCGACGTTCTACGCGTGGCACGACGGGATTGCCGGGCAGCTGAGGTGTTCGACCTGCTCGGTGCCGCCGACCGGGTTGCCGTTCGGCGGCACCTGGCCGACGGCCCGGCTTCCTCGAAGCTCCACGCCGGCCGACGGGCCCGACCGGCCAGAGCGACGGCACCGGACCCCTCGGACCGGCGGGCGGAAGCCAGGCCGACCGGTGCCCGTCGAGCCGGGGGCGGGGGCCGGCTCCGGACCGCGTGGCAGGGGCGCGCGCCGTCCAGGATTCGTCGGGACCGCCGGTGCTCCCCGTGGCGGTCGAGGGCCGCGACCAGCGCCGCCCCGACCGACCTCGGCGGATCAGACGGCGTCCGCCACCCGGACCGGCATCAGGATGGAGAAGGTGCCGTCACGGCCGGCCGTGCGGATGGCCAGGGGGGCGATGGGACCGGCGAGTTCGAGGACGAGCTGCTCGGGGCCGGCGGCCGGCAGGGCGTCGAGGAGGAAGGCGCGGTTGACGGCCACCCGGAGGTCCCCGGGGGCCGGGTCGCCGTCGGCGGCGACGGTGAGCCGCCCGTCCCGGCCGACGGTGAGCACGGTGACCTCGCAGACTCCGCCGTTCGGGCCCGAGGGCAGGCTGCGGGTGGCACCGGACTCGACGGCGTCGCGCAGCTCGGCGGCGGCCAGGTCGATCCGGTGGACCGGGTCCAGCCGGGTCAGCGAACGGTAGTCGGGGAAGTCGTGGTCGAGGGCGGCACCCTCGATCCGGTGGCCGCCGGTCTCGGCCCGGACCAGGCCCGCGCCGAGGGTCAGTTCGGCCTCCTCGGCCCCGGAGCCCAGCAGCGCGCGGATACCGTCGACCAGGGCGGTCGGAGCGATCGCGGCGACCGGGGCCCAGCCCTCGTCAGGTGCGTCCGGCAGGTCGGGCGCGTCCGGCAGCCGCACCTCGGCGAGCGCCATCCGGTACCGGTCGGTGGCCACCAGCCGCAGCAGTCCACCCTCCAGGTCGAACAACACCCCTGACAGCACCGGGAGTTCGGGGTCGGCGCCGACCGCGAAGCGGACCGCGCCGAGGGCCTCGGCCAGTTCGCGCGCGGGGACGGTGACGGTACGGGCGGCGGGCGTGGCGGTCATGGGGTTCTCCCTCTGGTCGATCAGCATGCGGATCAGGGAGAGCTCCCGGCGCGCGTCCGCGAGACCGGCCTCCAGCCGGCGCAGGTGGGCGTCGACCACCCGGTGGGCCGCGCCGGAACCGGCTTCCGCACCGAGCACGGCCCGGATGTCGGCCAGCGGCAGGCCCACCCGGCGGAGGCGGCAGAGCAGCCGGGCGTCGGCGAGCTGGGCGGGCGCGTACCAGCGGTAGCCGGTCTGCGGGTCGACCCAGGCGGGGGTGAGCACGTCGGCGCCGTCGTAGAAGCGCAGCGCGCTGACGCCGAGGCCGCTGTCGCGGGCCAGTTCACCGATGCTGCGCAGGTCGCTCTCCATGCCCGGGACTCTCCGGCCTCGACCAGGTCGAGGGTCAAGCCGCGCGGCCGGACCGGACGTGACGATACCGATCGCCGCCCGTCGGCCACCCCCGGGGCGGCAGGCGCCCGCCACCAACTCGCCGCTCCGTCGTCCGGGTGATTCGGCGAGCCGCGCGGGCCTCATGGTTGAACTTTGAACGAAACCGTCCTATGGTGGAGCCAACAAGTTGAAGCCTAAACAAATGGCTTCGGACCCGAGGAGGAGCCATGGGCCTTTTCAACCGCACCAAGACCGCCGCCACCGCCACCGCCGTCGTCGAGACCCCGGCCGGACCGGACCTCGCCCACCTCACCGGTGACTGGGCGATCGACACCACCCACAGCGAGGTCGGCTTCTCGGTGCGCCACGCCATGGTCACCAACGTCAAGGGCCGCTTCACCGAGTACGACGGCAAGCTGCACCTGGACGGCGCCCTCCCGCACAACTCCACCGCCGAGCTGGTGATCAAGGTGGCGAGCATCGACACCAACCAGGCCCAGCGCGACGAGCACCTGCGCACCGGCGACTTCTTCGCGGCCGAGGCCCACCCGGAGATCCGCTTCCGCAGCACCTCCGCCGAGCGCCTGCGCGGCGACTCGTACCGGATGACGGGCGACCTCACCATCAAGGGCACCACCCGATCGATCGTCCTGGACCTCGACTACACGGGCAGCGCCACCGACGCCTACGGCGCCGAGCGGGTCGGCTTCGAGGGGACGGCCGTGCTGGACCGCACCGACTGGGGCCTCAGCTACAACGCCGCGCTGGAGACCGGCGGCGTGCTGATCGGCGAGAAGGTCAAGCTCAGCTTCGACATCTCCGCCGTCAAGGCGGCCTGACCCGGCCGACCGCTGTCACGGCCCCGCGTTCGACCCGCCCCTGCCGACCCCCGAACGGCAGGGGCGGGTTCATGCCGCGAACCGCGCCCGCCCCGGGCCGCGCCCCGAGCCTCCCCGCCCCACGGCTAAGGACGCCTACGCCGCGAGCAGCGCGGCGTCCGCCTCCGCCAGCCAGCTGCCCGCCGGGCGGCTCAGCCAGCCCTCGCGCGCCCCGAGTTCGGCGGCCGCCGCCTCCAGCGCGGACAGGCCCGGGTGCCGCAGGTCCGACCGGCGCACCAGGCTCACCAGCGTCAACGGCACCGGATCGACCAGTGGCACGTTCACCACACCGGGGATCAGCGGGCCCCCGACGGTGGTCAGCATCGGGTCGCCGTGCCGGGTGAGGTAGCGGGCGGTCTCGTCCACCCCGACCGGCGGCGCGTACGGCGCGGCGGGCGTGAGGCCGTGGTCGCGCAGCAGGCAGGTCCCCAGGTCGGCCCACTCGGTGGTGGCCGGATTGCCCGCGCAGACGTCCACCGGGTGCCCGGCCAGGTCCGCGAGCCGCAGCGCGGGCCGGTCGGCGAGCGGGTGGCCGACCGCCATCATCACCGAGACCCGCTCCAGCCGGACCGGCGTCTGGGCCAGTTGAGCACGCAGGCCGGCCGGCAGACCGGCGAAGCGCCCGAACGCCGCATCCAGCCGGTGCGCCGCCAACTCCTCGGCGGCCGCAGCGAGTCCGCCGAGGAAGCGGGCCAGGATCTCGCCCTCCGGCCAGGCGGCCCGGGCCCGTTCGAGCACCCGGTCGGTGGTCAGGTCCGGCCCGGAGACGTCGCTGTTGAGGTCGAGCAGCAGTGGGCGCCGCTCGGCACCGTTGACGATCTCGTCGTGCAGGGCCAGCAGCCGGCGGGCCTGCGGCAGCAACCGCCGCCCGGCCGGGGTGAGGTCGACGCTGCGGGTGGTGCGGGTGAAGAGCGCGTCGCCGAGCAGCTTCTCCAGCGTGCGGACGTCGCGGCTGAGCGCCTGCTGGGCGACGTGCAGCCGCTGGGCGGCCCGGCCGAAGTGCAGCGTCTCGGCCGTGGCGACGAAGCCGCGGAGCAGCCGGGGGTGCAGGTCATGGGGCATGGCGGCAGATTAACAACAGCCTGATGTGAGTACGGCGAAACAGGTGTTGGACCGGAAGCGGGCGGCTGTTCGAGGCTGGAGCCCTCCCCCACCCCTCCACGAGGAGTTCCATGCCCGCCTCCTACCGCCGGCTGTTCGCACTGCCCGGTACCGCCGCCTTCACCCTGGCCGGGCTGCTCGGCCGGCTCACGATGTCGATGACCGGCGTCGCCCTGGTGGTGCTGCTCTCGGAGCGGCGCGGCTCGTACGCGCTGGCGGGCACCGTCGCGGCGGTCGGCCTGGCCACCGGAGCGATCGGCATGCCGCTGCTCGGCCGGCTGGTCGACCGGTACGGGCAGGCCCGCGTCACCGTCCCGGCCACCCTGTACAACGCCGTCCCGCTCGTCGGCCTGCTGCTCTGCGTCCGGTTCGACGCACCGGACTGGACGCTGTTCGTCTGCTGGGCGGCCTGCGCGGCGGCACCGAACCTGGGCGGCATGGCGCGGGCCCGCTGGGCACACCTGTACCGGGACGACGCGGCGGCCCGGCACCTGGCCAACTCCTTCGAGCAGTCGTTGGACGAACTCTGCTTCATGGCCGGTCCGGTGCTCGCGATGGTGCTCTGCACCACCGTCGCACCGGAGGCCGGTCTGCTCGCCGCCGGGGTCTTCGGCAGCGCCGGCGCCCTGCTGTTCGCCGCCCAGCGCCGGACCGAACCCCCGCTCGCGGACCGGCGCCCCGGCTCGACGCCCGACCGGTCCGGCCCCCACCCCGAGTGCTCGGACCCCGCCGATCGCGCGCACCGGCACGGCTCTCCGCTCCGGACACCCGGGCTGCGGGTGCTGCTGCTGACCTTCCTCGCCACCGGCGTGGTCTTCGGTTCGATGGAGCTCACCACCGTGGCGTACGCCGACGCGCTCGGCCACAAGCCGCTGGCGGGCGGGCTGTTGGCGCTGGTGGCGGGCGGTTCCTGCGTGGCCGGACTGGTCTTCGGCCTGCTCCGGCCCCGCCGGGCGGCGGGCGTCCGCTTCCTGTTCGGCGTCACGGCGATGGCCGTGCTGCTGCTCCTGCCGCTGGCCGCCGGGCTCGGCGGGGCCGGGCTCGTCCTGCTCGGCGCGGCGCTCTTCGTGGCCGGGACGGGCACCGCCCCGACCATGGTCACCGGTATGACGCTCGTCCAGGAGCTCCTGCCGGAGAGGCAGATGAACGAGGGCATGGCGGTGGCGGTGTCCGGCATCGTGGTCGGCATCTCGGCCGGGGCGGCGCTCGCCGGCGCGGTCGCCGAGCACACCGCCCCCGGCACCGGCTACTGGCTGCCGGCCGGCGCCGCCTCGCTCGCCCTGCTGATCGCCCTGGCCGGCCGCCGCCACCTGCGGACGCCGGCCGCTCCCCCGGCGCCCCGGGGTTCCGGACGGATTGTCAGTGCCGCGCACTAGCGTGCTCGACATGGAACCGGCGACCATCCGATACGTCCGTGGCGATGCCACCGCGCCCCAGGGCAAGGGCGTGAAGGTGATCGCCCATGTCTGCAACGACCTCGGCGGCTGGGGGAAGGGCTTCGTCCTGGCGCTCTCACGGCGCTGGCCGGAGCCGGAGGCGGCGTTCCGCCACTGGCACCGGGAGCGCGCGAAGAACGACTTCGGCCTGGGCGCGGTGCAGATGGTCCAGGTCGAGCCGTACGTCCGGGTGGCCAACATGGTCGGCCAGCGCGGCATCCGGACGGGCCGGTCGACGGGCCCACCGGTGCGGTACGGGGCGATCGACTCCGCGCTGGCGGCACTGGCCGGACACGCACTCGCGCTCGGCGCCTCCGTCCACATGCCCCGGATCGGCTGCGGCCTGGCGGGCGGGCGCTGGGAGCTGGTCGAGCCGCTGGTGACGGCCCGCCTGGTGGATCAGGGGGTGCCGGTGACGGTCTACGACCATGACTAGCCGACCACCACCGGTTCGCTACCTCCGCGATCCGACCGTCAGTGTGGCGGCGGGCCAGGTGTACTCGTACTCGGGCAGCACGTATCCGCCCGGGAAGACGCCCTCCTGCTCCGCCGTCCGGTGACCGCCCTCGCGCTCGTAGAAGGCGACCGCCCGGGTGTTGTCGCGCAGCACCTCCAGGTAGAGGTCGGCTCCGGGGTGGCACTCGGCGACGTGCAGGCGCACGGCGTCGAGCAGCGCGCGGCCGATGCCGCCACCGGTGCGGTCGGGCCGGACGTGCAGGTTGTCGATCAGCACCCGGCCGTCGGGCTGCGGCACCGCGTAGGCGAACCCGACGGTGCTCCCGGCCTGCTCGGCGATCAGCAGCTCCGGGGTGTTGGCCGGTTCGCCGTAGTCGACGGCCAGCCGCAGGGCCCACACCTCGTGCCGCTCGGCGGTCAGCCCGTCGCCCAGCGCCCGCGCCGGGACGATGCCGGTGTAGGTGGTCCGCCAGCTGAGGGCGTGCAGCTCGGCGACGGCCCCGCTGTCGTCCGCGGTGCCGCGGCGGATGGTGATGTCCATGGGACGAGCGTCCCACACGGCCGGACTTGATCATGATCGGACTTTGCGCCTACAGTCTCCCCATGCTTTTGAACGCGTTCGAAATGCATGGGGCGGGGCGTCGGTACCGGATGTGGAGGGGGCATCCGGTACCGCACGCACCGACACCGGCCGTCGAGGGGCGATCCGGCTAGGCTCGGGGCCGTGGACGACCTGGCAGCGACGAACGGTACGAACAAGAAGAGCGGCACGAACGGCACGGACGGCCCCGAGGTCGCGCCCGGCACGCCGTCGATCCCGGCGGCACCACCCGCCGAGGTGCACGGCAGTCGCGCGCAGCCGAAGACCGACAAGAGCGAGGCGACCAGGGCCCTGATCCTGGAGACCGCGATGCGGCTCTTCCAGGAACGGGGCTACGAGAAGACCACCATGCGCGCCATCGCCTCCGAGGCCGGTGTCTCGGTCGGCAACGCGTATTACTACTTCTCGGCGAAGGAATTCCTGATCCAGGGGTTCTACGACCGGATGACGTACGACCATGCGGCGGACGCCAGGAATCGCATGGCCAAGACGCGGGATTTCTCCGAGCGACTGGAGATCGCGCTGACGTCCTGGCTCGACACGGCCGCGCCGTACCACGAGTTCGCGGCGCAGTTCTTCCGGACGGCGGCGGACCCGAACAGCGCGCTGAGCCCGTTCTCCAACGAATCGCACCCGGCCCGGGCCACGGCTGTGGAGCTGTTCCGCGATGTGCTGCAGGGCTCCGACCTGGCGCCGAAGCTGGACGCCGAGCTGGTCGAGCTGCTGCCCGACGTGCTCTGGCTGCACCTCATGGTCGTGGTCCTCTACTGGGTCTTCGACCGGACCGAGGACACCGAGCGGACCCGGGAGTTCGTCCGGCGCTCGACCCCCATGGCGGCCCGGGTGATCAACCTCTCGCGCTATCGGGTGTTCCGGCCGATCGTCCGCGACGCCAAGGGCCTCATTCAGGACTTCATCCTGCCCACCATCGGAAAGAACGCCGTCAAATAGGGCCCACCTCCGCCCTGGAACACATGCGACGGCCGGGCGCTCCCGATATCGGGAACGCCCGGCCGTGAACACGCGGCCGTGAACACCCGGATGCGTGGGCTCACCCACGCGACTCAGAAGTTGTCCGGGTTCCAGGCGAGCAGGGGCGTGCGCAGCAACAGGTCGGCGGCGGCGGCCGCGCCCGGGCGCAGTTCGGTGACCAGGCCCGCCGCGGCCAGTCGGGGGACTGTCTCGCCACCCAGGTAGAGCGAGCCGAGCGCGGAGACGCCCAGCGCCAGGTCGGCCTCGTCGTCGGTGCGGGTGCAGCGGCCGCTGCCGTCGGCGGCGACCTCGACGGCCCACCGGCCGGCCGCGTAGCCGTCCCGGTCCTCGACCTCCAGGACGACCCGGCCGGGCGCGCCGTACGTCCGGGCGTTGAAGGCCGCCTCGACGTCGAGCACCCGGAGCCACATGAAGTCGGCGTTCTCCGCGTAGGGCGTGGCGGCGCGCGGGTCGGCCAGCAGCAGCGGCAGCGGGTCGTCCGGTCCGATGTTCTCCACCACGACCTTGCGCACCCAGTCGACGGAGAGGACGAACCGCCACAGCTCGGCGGCGGTGCCCCGGTCCAGTGCGAGGAAGTCGACGACGGTGAGGGTGCAGTTCGGGTAGCTGCCGTCCCAGGTGTCGTCGACCCGGTAGACGACCAGGCCGGTGGCGGTGCCCTCGGCGTCGCGGTGGACGGCGGCGAAGGGCTCCTTCCATTCGAAGCCCGGTACCTGGACGTCCCCGGTCTGGCGCCTCCACCAGAGCTCGTTGCGGGCGATCGCACCGGGCTGGGTGCGCCGCCAGCGGTCGTGCAGCTCGGAGCCGACCTTGCGCAGCTCCTCCATGCCGACGAGATCGATCCGCCCACCGGGCACGGTCGGCAGGCCCTCGCGCAGACCCCGGGCCCGCAGCAGGTCGATGTTCCAGCCGTGGCCGCGGGTGGCCGGGCCGAAGCCGTAGCGCCCGTAGATGTTGTACTCGGCGGCGACCAGGATGGCGACGGCCGAACCTCGTTCCCGGGCGGCCGCCAGATCCTCCGTCATCATCCGGCGGAGCAGGCCGCGCCGGCGGTGGGTGGCGGTCACGGTGACGGAGGTGATGGCGTCCGCCTCGACGACCGCTCCGCCGGGGACGGTCAGCTCGACGTCGAAGCTGCGGAAGGTGGCGACGTAGCGGCCGGCGTCCAGGGCGCCGAGCACCCGGCCGGGCGCCCACTGCTGGCGACGGAAGTCCGCCGCGCTGTCCACGTGTGAACGGAGGAATCCGAGAGCGAGCGCCCGGTCCCAGCCCTCGATCTCGTCCTTGGCGATCGCACGGATCTCGACTCCGCCGATGCCTTCTGTCTGCTGGGCGCTGCCCGGATCGCGGGTGCCGCCGTCCACATCGTTGCCCATGACGTCACGGTACGACCGCCCTCCGGCGACGGCACCTCATTTTCGGCCGCCCCGGAATCGGCCCTGCGGGCCGGTGCGCGGCCGGGCCCCGCGCTGTCGGCCCACCCTTTCGCGCCGGTGGCGTCAGGCGGCGCACCCCGGCACCACCAGGCCGGACTCGTACGCGATCACCACCGCATGGGTCCGGTTCTGTGCGCCGAGCTTGGTCAGCACGTTTCCGACGTGCGTCTTGACCGTCTCCTGGCTCACTGTGAGCGAGTCCGCGATCTCCGGGTTGGACAGACCGGTGGCCATCAACCGCAGCACCTCCTCCTCCCGCCCAGTCAGCGCCGCCCTCGGCAACGCCTCGGCGGAACCCAGCGGCCGGGCGGCGACCATCCGGCGCAGCGCCGCCGGGAAGAGGATCGCCTCTCCCGCCGCCACCACCCGCACCGCCTCGGCGATCTGCCGGACCGGGAGCCGCTTGAGCACGAACCCGCTGGCCCCCGCGCTGAGCGCGGCGGTGACGTAGCCGTCGTTCTCGAAGGTGGTGATGACCACGACCTTCGGCGCATCGGCCGAGTCGGCCAGCAGCTGCCTGGTCGCCTCGATTCCGTTGCGACGCGGCATCCGCACGTCCATCAGGACCACGTCCGGCCGCAGCAGCCGCGCCTGCTCGACCGCCTCGACGCCGTCGGCGGCCTCCCCGACCACAACGATGCCCGGCTGCACCGCGAGCAACATGCGCAGACCGCTGCGGGTCACCTCGTCGTCGTCCGCGATCAGCAGGGTGACGGGGTTGCCGGTGGGGCCGGCGGTGGCCCGGCTCGTGGTGGCGGCGCCGGTGTCGTCACCGGTCGCGCCCGCCGGGTTCGCCTCCGGGCCGGTCGCGGCGGCCTCAACCGGCCCGGAGCCGGTCGTGCCGATCATGCGGACAACCGTACCGGCAGCCGGACGTCCAACCGCCAGTGCTGCGGCCCGCTCGGCCCGGCCTCGATCTCACCGTGCAGCAAGCGCACGCGCTCGGCCAGCCCGGGCAGGCCGTGGCCGGACGTGGGGAAGGCGCCCGGGCCCTTGCCGGCTGCCGCCGACCTGACCGGGTTGACCACGCTGAGCGACAGTCCGTCCGGCGCAGCCAGCCTCTGGATCATGGGCACCCCGGACTTCTACGCCCGCCCGTAACGGATACGGCCCCGGGGAGAGGGGCCGATTCATTTCGCGCGGCACTGGTCACCCTCCGGTCAGCTGGTGGTGGACGCATTCCGTGTACTGCCGGAAGCCGTCGGGCTGATAGCACTCCTGGGTGTTGTCGGCGTACCAGACGAAGAAGACGGCCATCAGGGCGGACAGCACGATCGCGACGCACGACGCCACCACACCGGTGATGGCGCCGGCCCGGCCGACTCCGGTGCGCTTGGCCGTCCTCAGCGCGAGGACGCCCAGGACCAGGCCGATGACGCCGAGCGGGCCGCCGATGAGGATGATCGAGGTGGCCAGGGCGGTGATGCCCACCACCCAGGCGGCCACCGCGGCGCCGTTGCTCGCCGTCGGAGGCTGCGGGCCCTGACGGGGGGTCGGGCCGTGGAGGCCCGCCCCGGTGCGGGGCGGTGCCGGCCGGCTCGGTACTTCCGGCGCCGTCGTCCGTCCTTGAGCATTCATCAGCCGTACTCCCGTCCCGTCGATTGGTCAGGGCATGATTGTGAGTTCCGGGGGGTGGGGTGCACATCGCTGAAAGGCGGGATATATCGATCCCCCGATCGGGGGAGGTCGACGGCGGACGTTCCGGCAATACTGGCTCGATCATGGTTAAGGGACTCCCGCCGCTGTTGCGCGGCTTCACATTCTCGGGCGCGCTGTTCGCGTTCGGCGGCGCGCTGGCAAGCCTTCCGCTGGTTCCTCTCGCGATGCTGCCGGCGGCAGCCTGGCGGACCGCTCCCTACGGGGTGCAGGTCGCCATGACGCTGTCGGCCTGGGCGGCAATGATCGCCGCGGTCGGGCTCGCGCGCCCCACGCGGCAGGTGCTGATCTCGTGCGCCCGCCGTCTGCTGCGGGTACCGCTGCCGGATCTCGTGGCCGCCCGCCGCCCCGTCCCCTCCCTTTCGCACGACACTCTTCCCGGAGCGCCGTCCGCCAGCGTGCAGGCCGTGACCGGGTCGGCCGTCAGCGCGCAGTCCGTCACTGGGCCGTCCGGGGTCGGCCGTTGGCGGACCCCGGCCTGGCTGCTGCTGCACGCGGCACTGGGGTGGACGGGAGTGCTGGTGAGCGGCGCCCTGTTCATCGCCGGCCTCACCCTGCCGGGGGGCTGGACCGGGGCCGAGGCGGGGCTGAGCCTGTTCGGCCGGTCGATGCGGCCGGGGACGGGCTGGGCGAGCTGGGGGGTGGCGCTGGTCTGCCTGCTGCTGGCAGCGGCCGGCTGCATCGTCGTGACGGGCGCCCTGCGGTGGCTCGCACCACGGCTGTTGGGCCCGTCGGCGGCCGAGCGCCTCGCGCTGGCGGCCGAGCGTGAGCTGCGGCTGGCCGAACGCAACCGGTTGGCACACGAGTTGCACGACTCGATCGGTCACACGCTGACGTCCGCCACGATCCAGGCGGCGGTGGCGGGCGAGGTGCTCGCGGCCGATCCGGTGGCCGCGCGGGCCGCCCTGCGAAGCATCGAGGAGTCGACCCGGGCCGCGTTGGAGGACTTGGACTACGTGCTGGGCGTGCTGCGCGAGGAGAAGGCGGGGACGGCCCCGACCAGGACCTTGGCCGACCTGCCGGAGCTGCTGGACCGGTTGCGGCATGCGGGCGCGGTGGTGGTGTCGGAGCTGTCGGGCGAGCCGGCACAGGTCCAGGGGACGCTCTCCCGGGCGGCGTACCGGATCCTCCAGGAGGGCCTGACGAACGCGTTGCGTCACGGGGCGGGCGGTCCGATCGAGGTCCGGGTTACGGGCATGCCCTGGCGGGGGGCCTCGATCATCTGGTCGTCGCCGATGTAGAGGCCGACGTGGTGGATGTCGGCGGCCCGGCCGGTGTCCGTCCAGAAGACCAGGTCGCCGGGGCGGAGCTGGCGGTAGCCGATCGGAGTGCTCTGCGCGTACTGGTCGGCGGCGAAGTGGTTCAGCTGCTTGCCGCCCTGGCGCCAGGCCATCATGGTCAGCCCCGAGCAGTCGTAGCCGCCGGGGCCCTCGCCGCCCCAGACGTAGGGGAGGCCGATCTTGGAACGGGCGAAGGCCACGGCGGCGGCCGCGCCCTCGGCCGACCACGGGCGGGCAGCCGGGGGCGAGCTCGGAGCCGGCGCCATCGCGGTGCCCGCCGCCTCGGCTGCCGTCTTCTCCGCCGTGGCCTTCTCCGCTGCCGCCTGTTCAGCCGCCGCCTTCTCGGCAGCGGCCTTCTCGGCGGCCGCCCGGGCCGCGGCCTCGGCCTCACGGGCGGCGATCGCCTCCAGCGCCTCGCGCCGCTGCCGCTCCAGTTCGACGGTGGTGTGGCGGGCGGCGGCGAGATCGGCGAGCAGTTGTTCGCGGCGCAGGCCGACCGCCGTGACCTGCGCCTGCTGCGCGGCCAGCCGCGCCTCGGCCCGGCCCCGCGCCGCACCGACCTCGGCGGCGGCCTTCTCGGCGGCCTCGGCGGCGGTGCGGGCGGTGGCCGAGGCGCGGGCCGCAGCGGCTGCCGTGGAGGTGGCCGCGTCCAGGATCTGCCGGGTGCGGTCGCTGGCGACGCCGACCACCGCCGCCTGGTCGCCGGCCTCGCGCGGCCCATGGGCGCCGATGAGGGCGTTGACGGCGGAGAGCTCGGCGCTGGTGCCCTGACGGTACGTTTCGGCGGCCAGCCGGGCGGCGTCCTCGGCGGCCTCGGTCCGCGCCGCCTCGGCGGTGGCGGCCCGTCCGACGGCGGCGGACTCCTCGGTGCGAGCGCGGGCGAGTGCGACCTGCGCGCCGTTGTAGGCCTCGACGGCCTGCTCGGCGGTGCGGGCGGCCCGGTCCAGTTCGGCGGTCGCCGCGGTGAGCCCGGCTTCGATGGTGGAGACCGAGGCGGCCCGGCGGTCGGCCTCGACCCGGGAGCGGTCGACCTCCTCGGCGGAGGGGTAGGCCCCGTCGGCCGGCGCCCCCGCTGCAGAACCGGACTCGGAACCGGCCCCGGCCCCGGACGCGGAACCGGCTGCGGCGCCGGACGCCGCGTCATCGAGCGCGTCCGCCGGGACTGCCGCGGCGGCGGGAAGCAGCCCGAGCAGAGCGGTGAGGGACAACAGGAGGGTCGGCAGGAGCCTGCGCACCACGGGACATCCCTTCTCAGGTGTCGGACGTGGGCCTTCGGAGAGCCCCAGGCGGACCTGGTCACCCCGACCACCCAGCGAATCTGGCGAAATATCCCATCACGTGACAAGTCGGTCACTCATCGCCATATTCTCAAGCCGGACGGCCTTCACACCCCAAGCCCGCACCGCCGGCCGGGTGACCCATCAGATGATCTGACCGGGAATCACCATCAGCCAAGGGCTCAGGGTATACGAACTACCGATGGATCCGAGGGGTGTGCGGCCTCAGTCGGGGGTGTCGGTCGGGCCGGGGCTCCAGACCGGTCGGACGTACCGCGTAGGTGCGGTTACGGCCCGCCCGGACGGTGCGGCGGCGTTGCTGCGCGAGCGGCCGGGGGCCGGGCTCGGGCCCGATGGGAGCGGGCCCGCCGGGGCCGAGGCGCTGCCTGCCCCCCGGCCCCGGCGTCGCCGCCGAGCGGCGATCGGCCAGCCGGGCGGAACGCCGGGCCAGCGCGCGGGCGGCGTGCGCGTCCAGGTGGGCGGAGGCCCGGGCGGCCATCCGCTCGGCGACCCGGTGAGCGGCGGGGTGGCCGGCCGGCACCTTGTCGGGGGCGCCCGCGATCAGGTCGAAAAGCCAGGTACGGGCGATGTCCGCACGCCGGTGCAGCCGTCGCTCACGCCGGAGCGCGCGGGCCCGGCGCCGCGGACGGGTCGCGTAGCGCCAGCGCGCCCACGGGCTGCTCGGGCGGGCCAGCCGGATGGCACCGATCCAGGACAGGCCGGGCACCAGGATGCCGAGCAGTCCGGTCCACATCTTGCCCTTGAGCAGGGTGATGACCGAGACCAGGGCGTTCACCGAGATCACCGTGACCAGTCCCCACCTGGTCTCCTGACTGGGTACCACGCCGAGTGGCACGTACCCGACGAGCAGCAGTGAGGTGCAGAGGATGCCGAAGATCACCGCGTCCACCGACTTGCGGCCCTGCTCGCTCCAGTAGACGTCGTCCAGGTGCAGGATCAGCGCGAACTCGTCCAGCACCAGGCCGCAGCCGATGCCGAAGAGCAGTCCGAAGACATCGATCCACGGGTGGCCGCCGTAGGTCGCGAACACCCCGATGCCGCCGGTCAGCAGGAAGCCGAGACCGAAGACCATGTGGTGGATGTGCAGGCCGCCGGGGGTCACATTGCCGGGCCACCAGCGGACCTTGGCCCGGATCATCCGGACGCTGAACCGGATCAGAACGAAGGAGGTGATGAATCCGACCAACAGCAGGAACAGCGGTTGCTTGTGCGCGGCGACGATGTGCTCGCGGCAGCCGTCCAGCAGTGTGGTCATGCGTCTTACCTTCGTTCCTGGTCCTGCGTACGTCCTGCCACGACATGACCCGGGGGCCAACACCGGCCCAACGAGCCCACCACCCGCACCGACGCGGCGCCGGGGGCCGGGGCCCGGGGCCCGGAGGCCGGGGTGCGCGTCGGTGCGGGCGGTCAGAAGCCGCGCGTGCGCTTGGCCGCCCGGCGGGGGGCGGCGAGGTACGGTTCCGGCCGCTCGGCGCCGGCCGGGAGCTTCATGAAGAGCCGGGCGATCTCACCCCCGAGGTTCACCCCGATCGCCAGCGCCAGGGCGATCGCGGCGGCCCGGGTGATCTGCACCAGACCGGCGCTGGCGTGGCCCTGGGTGAACGAGAGCATCCCGAGGTAGAGCGCCGAACCGGGCATCAGCGGGCCGATCGCGGCGGTCACGTAGGGCAGCGCCGAGCCGTTGCGGTAACGGGCCATCAGCTGGCCGAAGAGACCGACCAGGCCCGCCGCCACTCCGGTGGCGGCGATCGGAGAGACCCCGGCGTTGTAGACCAGCACGCCGTAGCTGGCCCAGCCGATGCCGCTGTTCAGGGTGACCAGCGCGAGCGAGCGGCGGTCGGTCTGCAGCAGCATCGCGAAGGCCAGCGTGAGCACCAGGGCGGCGATCATCTGGACCGGTGGGTAGTTCGCCCCGGCCAGGCTCTCGTCCGGTTTGAGCTGGGGGTCGAAGCCGACCCCCAGGTAGAGGATCAGCATCACGCCGATGACGATGCCCGACACCAGGTAGATCACTTCGAGCAGCCGGGCGGCGGCGGTGATGTAGAAACCGGTCAGGCCGTCCTGGACGGCGGCCACCAGGGCGCGGCCGGGCAGCAGGGCGAACAGCCCGCCGGTGATCACCACCGAACCGCGCAGGCCCAAGGTGTTGAACGAGAGGATGATGCCGGAGGCCGCGGCCGGCATCGCGGCCAGCACGAACTGGTAGAACTCCGGCAGCCCGCGCCGGGCGATCAGTGAGGCCAGCCGGTCGCCGAGGACGGCCGCGATGAACGCGCTGGCGAACACCAGCCAGGCCTTGTCGTCGATCCGGCCGCCGACCAGGAAGGTCGCCGCGCCGGCCAGCAGTCCGGTGTTCAGCGCGAGCAGCCAGGTCGGGTACGGGTGCCGGTTGCGGCGGATCAGCGCGAGGCGGCGGTACGCGTCGTTGACCGAGACCGTCTCGGCGGTGATGTCGGCGACCAGCTCGTACACCGCGTTCAGCCGGGTGTAGTCCGAGGTGCGGCGGCGCACCACCCGGTCCGCGGTGACCGGCGGTTCGACCAGCGAGGGCTGGTGCGAGATCCCGATCAGGGTGAAGGTGACCTGCGGCTCGCAGTGGTCCAGCCGGTAGGCGTGGGCGATGCCGAGCATGGCCGCCTCGACGTCCTCGGCGGCCTCGCCGCTGGCGAGCAGCAGTTCGCCGATGCGCAGGGTCAGGTCGAGGATGCGCGGGACGCTCCGGCCCGCGGAGGGGTGCAGCTCACGGGGGGTCCGCTCGAAGGCCGGGCGCTCGGACATCGGGGTGCGCAGCAGGGTGCGCATCCGGTCCGGCCAGGGCGCCTCGCCGGGCGCGCCCGCCGTCAGGGTGGGGATGGCGATGCCGTCGGGCGGGGTGTAGCCGGCGGCCCGCCACTCCTCGGGGGTGAGGGTGTCCTCGGCGACCGAGCGCCGACGGCTGCCGGGCACGGTGTCGGTGTCCAGCCCCCCGGCGGCCGCGGCGGCCGCGGCGGCACCAGCGACGACGCCCTCGGCGACGACCGCGCCCGCCGCACCGACCGCGCCCGCCGCACCGACCGGCCCCGGCTGGGGCCCCACCTCCAAGAGCTCCGCCTCCGCGAGCTCCGGCTCCGAGGGCTCGGCGGCCGGCTCCGGGTTCAGCAGGCCCTTGGTCTCCCGGACCGGCGTGACCAGCGGGATCACGGTGGCGGGTTCGACGGTCGGGGCGGGGTGGCCGAGCAGGCCCTCGGTGGGTGGGGCCTCGGAGGGGTGGAACGGACGCGGCTCCGACCCCGGGCCTGTCTGTCGCGCCTGACGGGCCACCCTGCCGCCCCTGGCCCGCTTGCCTCCGCCCGGTCGGCCCCGCTTAGGCACTTCCGCTCCTTGCCGCCCCTGATGGCGCCGGGTCGGCCCGGCGCCGTTCGATCACGGGTTACACCTTGCCTGATCGAACTGCCGGACGCACATGTACGTCGCGGCGGGCGGCCGCCCGCGCGGGTGCCTACCCGGCGCGGTGGCGGGCGGGGACGGACCGGCCGGACCGGCGGGCCCGCAGCAGTTCGACCGCCACCGGCACCACCGAGACCAGCACGATGCCGACCAGGATCGCCTCGATGTGCTCCCGGACGAAGGGGATCTGGCCGAGGAAGTAGCCGAGCACCGTGACGCCGACGCCCCAGAGCACACCGCCGATGACGTTGTAGACGACGAACGTGCGGTAGTTCATCCTGCTCACCCCGGCGACGATCGGGGTGAAGGTCCGCACGATCGGCACGAAGCGGGCCAGCACGATCGCTCTGGGGCCGTGCCGGTCGAAGAAGGCGGCCGCCTTCTCCACGTTCTCCTGCTTGAACACCCGGGAGTCGGGCCGCCGGAAGAGGCCCGGTCCGACCTTGCGGCCGAAGAGGTAGCCGACCTGGTCCCCGGCCACGGCCGCGGCCACGATCAGCACGCACATCAGCCAGAGCGGCAGGTGCAGGTAGGTGCCGTCGGCGATCAGCAGGCCGGTGGTGAAGAGCAGGGAGTCGCCGGGCAGGAAGAAGCCGATCAGCAGACCGGACTCGGCGAAGACGATGGCGAGGATGCCGAGCGGCCCGAAGGTGGAGATCAGGGTGGTCGGATCGAGCCAGGACGGGCCGAGGGCGAGGCTGGTCACGGGGCAGGCACTCCTGGAGGTCGAGTCTTGGCAATGAAACAGTAAAGCATTTGCCAAGAACCTCTTGATCCGGGAGTCCCTGCCCCGTGCCGGGGGCACTACTCGGGGCCGCTACTCGGGGTCGAAACTCGGGCCGGCTACCAGCGGCCCGCTACAGCCCGTAGCGCTCGATGATCTCCTCGTGCCGGGCGGTGTCCGTGCCCGCCGCCCGGGCCAGGTCGAGCCAGGCCGGCGGGTGCGGCCAGGCCGCGGTGAGTCGGCGCAGCAGCGCGTCGGCGTCGGCGGCCCGCTCGGTGGGCGGCACCCCGACGGCGGCGTAGATCCCGGGCAGGACCTCGTCCTCGTCGGTCGGGTCGGTGACGCTGTACTGCTCCCCGCTGTAGGCCCAGACCGCGTACCCGGCCTGTCCGAGCTCCTCGCGCAGCCGGGCCCAGGCCTCGTCGCCGGGCCAGCCGCCGTCGATCCAGTAGGTGGTGTAGCCGGCCGGGTCGAGCAGCGTCAGCAGTCCGAACACCGGGCGGTGGCGGCGCCGCTCCTCCTCCGGGGCATCCTCGCCGGGCGGCTCCTCCAGCAGGGCCGGGGCGAAGACCACCACGTCGCCGTGGTTGAGCGTGAGGTCGTCACCGAGCACCGGCAGGATGCGGGCGGTGGCCGGGCCGGTGCGGACGGCCGGGAGGTCCGCGGTCGCGCCGTTGGTCCGGGTGGCCCGGACGGTGACGATGTGCCACTCCTCGTCGACCGGGCCCTCGGCCTCGTCGAACTCCATGCCTATCAGCGCGCCGGTCGAGCGGACCGTCGCCCAGTCCCGGTTGACGGTGGCCGCGGTGATCAGGTGCCAGAGGTCGGGCTCCTGGACGGTGCGGTGCCGCTGCTCGTCCGGAGTGCCCTCGGCGGGCAGCGCGTGCTCCAGCAGTTCCTGGTAGTACCGCTGCGCGGCCGCGTGGTCGCCCAGCTCGGTGGCCGCGGCGGCGGCCAGCCGGCGGGTGTTGATCCGGTCCGGGTGCAGGGCCAGGATCGCCTCGCACTGCTCCACCACGTCGGCCCAGCGGCTCTCGGCGGCGGCCCAGCGCGCCCGGATCCAGTGGCCGCCGGACGGGTTGGTCCCGGTGATCCGGTCGGCGAGCCGACGGATGCCCTCGTCGTCCCCGGCCTCGATCAGGGCGCTGCCGAGCATCGCGGTCAGGCCCTCGCTCGCCGGGTCGGCGTCCAGCCGGTCCCAGAGCAGGTCCGCGGCGGCCCGGGAGTGGCCGAGGCCGCCCAGCACCGCGGCCAGGTCGAGCGCCAGCCCGGTGGCGCCGGCCGGCTCGCCCCGGTACTCGTCCAGGGCGGCGGCGAGCAGGTCGGCGCCGGCCTCGTAGGGCACCTGCGCCTCCCCGAGGTACTCGGACAGCTCGTCCGCCGGGACGGGCAGCTCCGGCACGGGCAGCGTCTCGGCGTCCGCGCGCAGCCGGGCGACCTGCTCGGCGACGCCGTCGGTGCGGCGCAGCCGGGACAGCTTCCGTTCGCCGAAGGCCGCCAGGGTGAGCGCGATCGTCCGGGCGCCGCGTGCGACGGCCAGCCGGCCGGCGGCCAGCAGCAGGTCGACGCAGGGGCGGTGCGAACCGGTGCCGTCCAGGTACCCGACCCAGCCGGCCAGCGCGGCGCCGAGCTCGGCGTCGTTCTCGCGGGCGCCGGCGGCGACCAGCAGCTCGACCGTCGCCGTCCAGGCGGCCCGGATGTCGGCATGGCGCTCGGCGTCCGCCAGGCTCGGCAGCAGGGCCAGTGCCTCGTCGGTGCGGCCGAGCGAGGCGAGCGCGCGGGCGCGCAGCACGGCGCCCCAGCGCCGGTCGCTCTCGTCGATCTCACGGCCCCGGCCGCGCTCGGCCTGCTCGGCGGTGTCGAGCAGGGCCAGTACGTCCTCGTGCCGGCCGAGCAGGTGCAGGGTGCCGGCCCGGGAGTGGTGGAAGTGCAGCGAGAGCCGCTGGCCGGCCGACTGCATCCGGGCGGCGGCGGTGTCGAGGTGGCTGAGCGCCTCGGCCGGCCGGCCGTCGTCCTCCAGGGCGTCCGAGTACTCCCGGGAGAGGCAGTCGAAGCAGGCCCGGGCGGGCTCGATCCGCTCCAGCGTCTCGCTCAGCACGGCGAGCCGCTCGGGCACGTAGCCGGGACCGTCGACCCGGGCGTGGCAGATCGCGAAGTCCTGCACCACGCAGACGGACTGCGGGCAGCCCGCCGTCTCCTCGCGGTGCGCGAACTCCAGCAGGTCGACCGCCTCGGGCAGCGCCTGCTCGCCCTGGTGGCGCTTGTTCAGCAGGTTCTGCATCCGCCAGTGCCGCAGGTAGACCTCGACCCAGGGCAGGCCGAGCGCCCGGGCGGCGGCGACCGCCTCCGGGTAGACGGCGTCGAGCTGGTCGTTGCGCCCCTCGTTGGCGTGGCCGGGGAGTTCGTAGATGGCGTCGGCCAGCCGCCGGTGGCCGGCCTCGGCCAGCTGCTGGTGGGTGTCGTGCACCCAGGCCCAGATGTCGGTGCTCATACTGCTTGCGTCTCCCCCTGCGGGTGGTGCGCTGTGCTGGTGGACAGTGTGCTGACCACCTCTGACAATCCGTCCGACGGTCCCGGACGGGCGGGTCCCGGACGAACAGGTTCCGGCCGGCCCGGACCCGAACGGGCGGGTCCCGGACGGCCGGGACCTGGACGGGCGGGACCTGGACGGGCGGCGCGGGGCATGGCCCCCGGGCGGGCGCCGGGGACGGGCGCCGGGGACGGGCGCCGTTCAGGCCCGGTCGCGAAGGCCCCCCGGGTCACCGGGGCCGCCCGGTTCCCCGAGCTCGCCGGGGCTGTCCGGCACCGTGCCCAGCCCGGCTGGCACGGCGGCGGTCAGCGCGGAGACCGCCGTCCCGATGCCCGCCAGCGCGCCGCCCAGGTCGCCACCGCCCGAGCCCGAGCCGGCGGCCCCGGCGGACCCGGCCGAGGCCGCCGCCATGATCACCTTGAGCGAGCGGAGCAGCCCCGCCGCGGTCGCGCTGCCGGTGTGCCCGCCGCGGTAGGCGGTGAGCAGGTCCTGGACGGCCGGGCAGGCCAGGTTGAGGTAGAGCCGGGCCTTCACCTCGCCGCCGGACCGCGCGGTGAAGGCCCGGGCCAGACGCAGTGCGGCGGACGGGATCCGGGCGTCCGCCTGGTCGTCCTCGATCCGCGCCTTCAGCTCGGCCTCGCGGTCCGGGACGAGGACGAGCGGCAGGCCCGGCGGGTCGAACCGGGCCGGGACGAGTTGCTCGCCGGGGTCGGCCAGGGCGCCGGTCAGCCAGGCGGTCTCCTCGGCCGGCAGCGGCCGCTCCGGGTCGCGGAACAGCTCACGGTTCCCGTTCTCACTGCCGAGTTCGACGATCCGGCAGTCGCGCAGTGCGGCGTAGCGGCGCAGGAAGGGCAGCACCGCGTAGCGGTCGCCGCGCGCGATCGGCACCTGCATCGCCCGGTACAGCATCTCCTCGAAGCCGCCGCCGCTGCCGAGCGCGACGTGCACCGCGCCGCCGCCGGCGGCCCGCAGCGCACCGGCCGTCAGGTCGCCCTGCGAGGTGGGCACCGGGACGTCGTCGGCGAGCAGGGTGAAGAGCCGGTCGTCGCAGAGCGCGGCGCCGAGCAGGTCCTGGCCGTGCCGGGCGAGGATGCGGCGCCAGACGGCGGGGCGCAGCCGGGCGGTCTCGTAGAGGCCCTCCACCACGGCGTCGGTGAGGGCCTGCTGGAGCGCCCGGTAGTGCTCGTCGCGCTGGAGGTCCTCGCGGCTGGCGGTGGGGGTGAGCCGGCTGGACTCGACCACACCGCCGATGAACCCGGCCCAGCTGGGCAGCAGGTCGCGGGCGTCCTCGGCGAGCAGCATGCCGCGCAGGTAGACGGCGAGGTCGCGGTTGTCGCTGCTGCCGTAGGTGCCGCCGTCCTGGACCCAGAGCAGGCCGACCGCGTCGCTGCCGCCTTCGACGGGCCGCACGGGGAAGGCGGTGAGCGGTTCGAAGCGGCGGCCGAAGGCGCCGGCGAACCTCATCCGGGCCGCGTACGGGTCGCCGTCGACCGCCTGGCGCCAGGGCACCGGGACGGCGTTGACGGGTTGTTCGTCGTCGCCGACGTAGACCGGGATCGGCAGCAGGACGCAGTACCGGCCGAGCACCTCGCGCAACGCGTTCTCGTCGGCGAGGTGGGCGTGCTCGGTCTTCAGCGCGAGCTCGACCAGGGTGCCGGGGGCCGGCCGGGCGGGCACCCGCTCGACGCTGTACTGCTCGCCGCCGAAGCTGCGGTAGCGGTGGCCGAGCAGCGGCTCGCGGTGCGAGGTGGTGGTGACGGTGACCTCGTCGGCCACCGAGAAGGCGGAGAGGAAGCCGAGCCCGAAGGCGCCGATGAGCTCCTGGTTGCCGGTGAGTTCGCGCAGCATCCGGGTGTAGCCGGTGCCGACGGTGGCCAGGTAGGCGTGGATCTCCGGCTCGGTGAGGCCCGCGCCGGTGTCCTCGATGCCGACGGTGCGCCGGACGGCGTCGGCGCGTACCCGGATCAGCGGGCGGTGGCCGCCGTCCGGGTCCTCCAGGAGCCGCCGGGTGTGCGAGTCGTGGGCGTTCTGGACGAGTTCGCGCAGGGCCACCAGCGGGGTGGAGTAGAGGTGGGTGGCGAGGACGTTCACCAGTCCGCCGAGATCGACCTCGGTCGTACGCAGATCCTCGGTGGGCACGGGGTCGGGCGGGAGACCATCAGACATGGGTCCTCAGTGTGCCAGTGCGACTATCCGGCGACCATTTCTTTCTGAGGCCGGCCCGAAATCGGTTCGGGATCGACCGGCGCTCGGCCCGGGTCGACCGGGACTCGGGCTGACACTGGCCTGGCACCGGGCTGACACCGGAGGACCGGTCAACCTGGTATTGACAGTGCGGTCCCGTCGAAGCCGCCGTCCGGTGGACCCAATCCACCCTCCTTCGAGGGAACTTGACGCTCTCCGCGTGACCGCGCGCGGCTCCTCCCGGCCCTCCCGGTTCGTCGTCTTCATGACACCATCGGGCGAATTGCCACCCATTCGGTGGAGTTCGCCCAGGTGCTGGTGAATGCTGGTCGTGCGACGTCAGGAACCGGCGCTGCGGGGCGGCCACCCCGGAACGCGCCACTTTTTCGCACTCTCTCAGGGAGATCAGCGTGTCCCGTATCCGCGCAGCCGCCGCCGTCACCGCCCTCGGGGCCTTCCTCCTGGTCGGTCTCGGGTCCGCCACGGCGTACGCCGACAACGGCGCCGGTGCCAACGACCACTCCAACAGCAGCGTCGTGAACAACAACGGCTCCGGCAACGTGATCGGCAACGTGACCGGCAACCTGGTCAGCACCCAGCAGACGGCCACCGGCTCCGGCGCCGGCAACCAGAACAACGGCCTCGCGGTCGCCGGCAACGCCGGCAACGTCGGCGCCCTCCAGGGCAACGGCAACCTCGCCGCCGACGTGCACCCGCACATCTTCTTCTAGTCCCGGCCCTCCTCGCCGCCGCTTCCGCTCCGGCGGCGGCGAGACCCGGACCGAGCACCAGTGCGCTCGCGGCCCGACCGGATCCACCGGGTCGCGACGCCGGGCCGGGTGCCTGCCCCCACCATCCTCGGGGGCGGGCACCCGGCCGTCGCTATGCGGGCCCGGGGAGGCCCAGGACGGCTCGGCCGAGCCGCCGCAGGCAGTCCCCGAGGTCCGGCCGTTCACAGTACGGGCGGTTCCGCACCCCGTCGTTGACCAGGGCGAACAGGGCGTGCACCCGGATCCTGGCCTGGGCCGCGTCGTACTCGGGGCGGACCTGGCAGAGCAGTTCGACCCAGGTCCGCAGGAAGTCCCGGCGGAAGTCCACCGCGGCCCGCCGGTCCGACGCGGCCAGCCGCTCGGTCTCGCTCAGCATCGCGCCCAGGTAGTCGTTGTTGCGCCGGGCGAAGCCCACGTAGGCGGCCAGCGCGGCCTCCAGGGCCGGCCCGGGCCCGTCGGCGACGGCGATCGCGCCCTCGACCTCGTGCCAGAGCCGTTCCCGGCTGCGCACCAGTGAGGCGGCCAGCAGCTGGGCCTTGCTCTCGAAGTGCCGGTACACGCTGGGCCCCGAAATGCCGACCGCGGCGCCGAGTTGGTCGGTGCTGACGTTGTCGAACCCGCGCCGGTGGAACAACCGCACCGCCACCGCGAGCAGTTCCTCCCGGCGGGACTGCGCCCGGGCCACCGGCGCGGCCGCCGGGCAGTAGTCCCGCGGGTCGGGCGAGGTGTCGCCCAGCGGCACCGCCAGGATCGCCGCCACCAGCTCGCGCAGCAGCCGCTCGGCCCGGCGCGGTTGCGGCACGGCCGACTGGTAGGAGAGGCCGGCTCCGGCGGAGAGCGCCGACCAGCAGAGCAACTCGGCGTCGGCAAGGCCGAGTTCCGGGCGCTCCGCCCGGAGCACGCCGGCCATCAGCGCGACGTCCGCGCGCAGCTCGCGGCGCAGTCCGGCCCGTCGGACCGGCGGCAGCAGCCGGGCGTCCCGCTGCACCAGCGTGCCGAGCGGCCGGTGCCCGACCGCGACGGCGGCCAGCGCGGCGCCGACGTCAGCCGTGGTCGATGCCGCGCGCAGTCCGCCGGACAGCTCGTCCAGCCCCAACCGGAGAGTGCGGTCCAGTAGTTCGGGCTTGCCCCGGAAGTGTCGGTAGAGGGCCGGCGCGGTGATGCCGACCCCGGCGGCGACCTCCGTCATGGAGACCTGGTGGTAACCGCTGCGGTGGAAGCGCTCGGCGGCCACGGCGAGGATCTGCGCCTGCCGGGATCGCGCGGGCGGCCGTCGTACCACCATGACGTCGCTCCTCGCCCTCGCCAGCCCGTATGTCGGGCACCTCGCCCGGATGCCGGTCCACGAGGTCTGCGGCACCGCGGCCCCGCGCCGCGGTCGGAGCGGACTACGGGCGCCACCCGCCGACCGTAGGCTAGCAAGGATTCACTTGTGGGGGGCCGGAGCCGGTCACAGCGGGCTCGGTCACGGTACGGACACCGCCGCGCCGACCCTGGACAAGTCGAAGCTACCCGGGATTAACTTGTGGGGCGATCAGCTGTCCACCGGCCCGCAGCCGCCCGTGCCGGCCCGCACCGCCTGGCACCACCGAAGGGAGCGCCGTCGTGCGCCGCACCGTGTTCACCGAGGACCACGAGGCCTTCCGGGAGACCATCCGGGACTTCATCGCCAACGAGGTCGTGCCCGTCTACGAGGGCTGGGAGGCCGAGGGCCACCCGCCGCGCGACTTCTACCGCCAGCTCGGCGCGCTCGGCGTCTTCGGCATCGAGGTCCCCGAGGAGTACGGCGGCGCGGGCGAGAGCGGCTTCAAGTACCAGGCCGTGGTGGCCGAGGAGACCGCCCGGGCGGGCGTCAGCTTCGGCTCCTCGGGCGTGCACACCGGCCTGGTGCTGCCGTACCTGCTGGAGTACGCCGACGAGGAGCAGAAGCAGCGCTGGCTGCCCGGTTTCGTCTCCGGCGACATCATGACCGCCATCGCGATGACCGAGCCGGGCGCCGGCTCCGACCTCGCGGGCATCACCACCACGGCCCGGCTCTCCGAGGACGGCACCCACTACGTCCTCAACGGCGCCAAGACCTTCATCACCGGCGGCGTGCTCGCCGACCTCGTCCTGGTGATCTGCCGGACCGCGCCGTACGACCCGGAGAACCGCCGGGCCGGCCTCTCCATCCTCTGCGTGGACACGGCCTCCGCGGGCTACACCGTGGGCCGCAAGCTGCAGAAGATCGGTCTGCGCACCTCCGACACCGCCGAGCTGGCCTTCAGCGACGTCAAGGTGCCGGTGGAGAACCTGCTCGGCGAGGAGGGCAAGGCCTTCTCCTACCTGACCCACAACCTGGTCCAGGAGCGGCTGGCGATCGCGGTCGGCGCCTACGCGGCCTCCGCGGCGGCGGTGCGGTTCGCGGTCCAGTACGTCAAGGACCGCAAGGTGTTCGGCAAGGCGGTGGCCGAGTTCCAGAACACCAAGTTCACGCTGGCCGACTGCGAGGCCCAGGTGGTCGCCCAGCAGTCGATGGTCGACCGCGCGCTGGAGCTCTACCAGAGCGGCGAGCTGACGGTCGCGGACGCGGCGGCGACCAAGCTGTTCTGCACCGAGTCGGCCTCCGGCGTGATCGACAAGTGCCTCCAGCTGCACGGTGGTTACGGCTACATCCTGGAGTACCCGATCGCCCGCCTCTACACCGACAACCGGGTGTTCCGGATCTACGGCGGCACCAGCGAGGTCATGCGCAGCATCGTCGCGAAGTCGCTCGGCCTGTAGCGAGGACCCTGCGTCGGGACCTCTGCGGCGGGGCCCCGGCGGCAAGGCCCCGGCGGCGAGCGCCCGGCGGCGAGGACCCCCGCAACGGGAGCCGGGCCGGCCGCACCCACCGCGCCGGCACAGCCGGGAACGCCGGCGGGCCGCACCCCCATGGCGGCCCGCCGGAGCTCCCCCCGCCCCCCCGCCCGCACGGTCGCGACGGTTGCGCCGCCCGGGTGAAACCGGGCGGCGCGGCGGGACGGTGGAGAGGGCGGCGGGGCGGGCCGGCGGGCAGCGGGACGGCACGCGGACCGCGCCCGGGGCCGCTCAGTTGGGCGAGCTGTGCTCGGCGCGCCAGGCCTCCCAGCCGGCCGCCGAGGCCACCTTCGCCTCGCGCAGCGCCCGCTGCGCGACGGCCGTCGCGACCGCCGTCGGCGGGGTCTCCAACCGCCTGATCCACGTACGCCCGGCCGTGGCCAGCGCCGCGCACACCATGGCCGCACCGGCCGCGCCGAGCACCGCGCCGATGCCCGTGAGAACCGCTCCGCCGGCCAGCAGCGAACGGTTGACCTGGAAGCCACTGAGGAAACTGTCATTGGTCGCCATGCGTCCACCATGGGCGCAGTCGGCGATCCCCGCACGCCGAGCTGCTCCGGGGTGCGGGAGCCGGGCCCGTCCGCGACGCTGGCCCCAGGGCCGCCGCGAACGGCCCGGCAGTCGGGCCCGGCGACGGACCCGGCGACGGACCCGGCAGGCAGGCCCAGGAGGACACCCGATGGTCGATCTCGAACAGCTCGCCGTGGAGCACGCGGCCAAGGCCACCGAGAGCCCGCACGGGCGAAGCGCCCACCTCGTGGTGCACGACGGCGTGCTGCGGCAGACCGTGATCGCGCTGACCGCCGGGACGTCGCTGGACGAGCACAACGCCCCCGCCGCCGCCAGCATCCAGGTGCTGCGCGGCCGGGTCTCGCTCACCGTCGCCGGGCATCTGCAGGAGCTGTCGGCGGGCCAGCTGCACCCGATCCCGCAGGACCGGCACGGGCTGCTGGCCCACGTCGACTCGGTGGTGCTGCTGACGGCGGTCACGGCGTAGCCGCCCCCGCCGGGCGGCGCGGCCCACGGCGGCCCACGGCGGCCCACGGCGGCCCACGGCGGCCTACGGCGCGGCCGCGCCCAGCACGGTGGGGGCGACCAGCTGGAGGCCGCGCAGGAAGTCCCGCCCGGTCGGCGCCATCTCGGGCGCGGCCAGCCACTGGGCGGCCAGGCCGACCAGCAGCGCCTGGTAGAACATCCCGCGGGCCAGTTCGTCCTCGGTGTCCGGCACCTCGGCGAGGCCCTGGAACAGGGCCGCGAGCCCGAGCCGCCCGCCCTTCTGCGCCGCGGTGAGCGCCGCCGCCAGCTCGGGTGCCCGGTCGGTCTGCACCATCGCCTCGAACTGCGCCGCCCAGAGGCCGCGGTGCTCGACGAAGGTCTCCTTCACCCCGTCCCAGACCGCGACGAACCGTTCCTCCGGCCCGTCCGCGAGTTCGTTCGCGCGCGCCACCACGGCGCCCAGTGCGACGCCCCACTCCCCCGTCGCCTCGATCAGCGCCGCGTTGAGCAGCGCCTCCTTCGAGCCGAAGTGGTAGCCGATCGCCGCCAGGCTGACGCCGGAGGCGGTGGCGACGTCCCGGGCGGTGGTGCGCCCGTAGCCCTTCTCGTACAGACAGCGCTTGGCGCCGGCCAGCAGGTCCTCACGATTTCCCATGGCCCGATGCTACGGCCTGTCTGGACAGATGTCTTGCACGTGCGTCTCACACGGTGGCCTGAGACAAATGATTTAGACACTTGTACTAGACAAGCGTCTGACACGCCCGTACCGTCTTCCCCATGACCGCAACCACCGGCCGCGCAGGCCGTCGCGAATGGATCGGCCTGGCCGTCCTCCTGCTCCCCACGCTCGTCCTGACCATGGACATGGGCGTGCTCTTCTTCGCCGTCCCGTACATCTCCACCACGCTGGCGCCGAGCGGCACCCAGCAGCTGTGGATCATGGACATGTACTCGTTCCTGCTGGCCGGGCTGCTGATCACGATGGGCTCGCTGGGCGACCGGATCGGCCGGCGCCGGCTGCTGATGATCGGCGCCGCCGGTTTCATCGGGGCCTCGGCCCTGGCCGCCTACGCCGACGGCGCGGGCCAGCTGATCGCCGCCCGCGCCGTGCTGGGCGCCGCCGGGGCGACCGTGATGCCCTCGACCCTCGCGCTGATCCGGAACATGTTCCACGACCCCAAGGAGCGGCAGATCGCCCTCGGCGCCTGGGGCGGCGTCCTCACCACCGGGGCCACGCTCGGCCCGGTCGTCGGCGGGTTCCTGCTGGCCCACTTCTGGTGGGGTTCGGTCTTCCTGGTCGCCGTCCCGGTGATGGCCCTGCTGCTGGTCGTGGCCCCCTTCCTGCTGCCCGAGTACCGCTCCCCGCAGCAGGGCGGCTTCGACCTGCTCGGCGCCGGCCTCTCGCTGGCCTCGATCCTGCCGCTGGTCTACGGCGTCAAGACCCTCGCGGTGGACGGCTGGAGCCCGCTCGCCGCCGCGGCCGTCCCGGTCGGGCTGGTCTTCGCCGCCCTCTTCGTCCTCCGCCAGCGCACCGCCGCCGCCCCGCTGCTCGACCTGAGCCTGTTCAGGATCCGCGCCTTCACCGGGGCGATCAGCGTCAACATGGTCGCGATGTTCGCGATGATGGGCTTCACCCTCTTCACCTCGCAGTACCTGCAGCTGGTCAAGGGCATGAGCCCGCTGACGGCCTCGCTCTGGTCGCTCGTCCCCAGCGTGGGCGTCGGTGCGGCGGTCGGGCTGGGCGCGGCGCTCGCCGGGAAGGTCCGGCCGGCGGTGCTGATGGCCGGCGGCTTCCTGATCGGCGCGGCCGGCTTCGCGATGATGACCCAGGTCGGCGCCGACTCGCCGCTCGCCCTCATCCTCACCGCGGCGGGGGTCCTGGCCGCCGGCACCGTCGGCACCATGACGCTCACCGCCGAGATGGTCGTCTCCGCCGCACCGATCGAGCGGGCCGGTACCGCCTCCGCCACCTCCGAGACGGCGGTCGAGCTCGGCAGCTCGCTCGGCATCGCCCTGCTCGGTGCGGCCGGCGCCGCGGTCTACCGGTCTCGGCTGGACGGCGCCCTCCCCGTCGGGATCGACGGCGAGGCCGCCCGCACCGCCCAGGACACCCTCGGTGGCGCGGTCACCGTCGCCGCCCAGCTGCCCGGCCGCCTCGGCACCGAGCTGCTCGACACCGCGCGGACCGCCTTCACCGACGGCCTGCACGTGGCCGCCCTGGTCGGCCTGGTCTTCGCGGTCGGCGCCGCCCTCCTCGCCTACCGCCTGATGTCCCACCTCCCCGCCCGGCCGGCCACGGACGACACCGAGAGCGTCGAGGGTGCCGGGGGTGCCGAGGGCACCGACCGGAAGGCCGCCGAGCCCGCCACCGTCTGAGCGAAGAAGCCGATCGGAGCAACCCGCCCCCGCGCGTCATCAAGAGCCCCCGCCCACCCGGGCGGGGGCTCTCGCCCGTCCGCCCGGTGGTCTTGTTCCTGAGAACCGACATTCACTCATCCGGCCGAAGATCAATGCCAGGTGCCGGGGGTTGGCGTGGCGTGCCGTGGAGGATGCGCCTGCGCCCCGGCGACGCAGCCCGATCCGCGGGGTCTCGTGCGCCCCAGGCGGCCCAGCTGTGCTCGCTGTCCGAATCGCGGCGCTGCCGAAACTGCCGAACATGTACTGCCGCATCCCGGGTTCCGGTCCAGCACCGCGGTCCAGCCGACCGGCCGGCCACCGCGGTGTGACGGGGCCGGGCGGAGGCGCGGCTGCCCGAAGGTCGTCCGCGTCGCGGCGGCGGCCTCTCAGCCGCCCGGCGCGACGAGCCCCGTCTCGTAGGCGAGGACGACGGCTTGGGCTCGATCGCGCAAAGTCAGTTTGGCGAAGATCCGGGCCACATGGGTCTTCACCGTCGCCTCGCTGAGCGTCAGTTCCTTGGCGAGTTCGGCGTTGGAGAGGCCCCGGCCCATGAGGGTCAGCACCTCGCGCTCGCGCGGCGTCAGGGCGGCCAGGTTCCGGTGGACGGCCGGGGTCGCGGAGGACGCACCGGCGGCCGGGGCGGCGGAGGAGAAGCGCTCCACCAGGCGGCGGGTGATCGAGGGTGCGAGCAGGGCGTCACCGGTGTTGACCAGGTGGACTGCGGCGGCCAGGTGCGCGGGGGTGACGTCCTTGAGCAGGAATCCGCTGGCTCCGGCGGCGAGGGCGGCGTAGACGTAGTGGTCGAGGTCGAAGGTGGTCAGCATGATGACCCGGCAGTGCGGGGACTGCGCGAGGATGCGGCGGGCGGCTTCCAGGCCGTCCATAACGGGCATGCGGATGTCCATCAGGACGACGTCGGGTTGCAGCCTGAGCGCGGTGGCCACGGCCTCGGCCCCGTCTCCGGCCTCGCCCACCACGTCGAGGCCGCGCGCGGTCAGTATCAGTCGGAAGCCGGTACGGACCAGTTCCTGGTCGTCGGCGATCACGACGCGGGGCGCGGGGTCGGTGTGCGTCGTCACGGCCGCTCCAGTGGGATCCGGGCCCGGACGCGGTAGCCGCCGCCGAGGCGGCGTCGGGCGTCGAGGTCGCCGCCGTAGACGGCGACCCGCTCCCGCAGGCCGAGCAGCCCGCGGCCCGTTCCGGCGGCCTTGGCCGGGGCCGGCGCCGTCGTGGGCCGGCCGCCCGACAGGACGCTCGGCCCGCTGTTCAACACCTCGACCCGCAGGTGGGTGTCCGCGTATCGCACCGTCACCTCGGCTTTGGCTCCGTCCCCGTGTTTGAGGGCATTGGTCAGGGCCTCCTGAATGATCCGATAGGCGGTGACGTCGATGCCGGTCGGCAGCGGGCGCGGCTCGCCCGAGACGCGCATCTCGACGGGCAGGCCGGCGAAGGCGATCCGGTCGATCAGCGGGCTGAGCCGGCTCAGGCTCGGCTGCGGTGACAGGTCGACGTCGTAGGGCTCCTCCTCGCCGTTCTGCGGGGGTGCGAGCAGGCCGAGCAGGTGCCGCAGCTCGGTCATGGTGTTGCGGCCGGCGGTCTCGACGGCGCTCATCGCCGCCGCGGCCTCCTCGGGCATCGTGGCCAGGACCTCGCGGGCGGCCCCGGCCTGGACCACCATGAGGCTCACGTTGTGGCTGACGATGTCGTGGAGTTCGGCGGCGATCCTGGCCCGCTCGGCGTCGACCGCCGTCCGCGCCGCGCTCTCGCGCTCCCGCTCCAGCAGCCAGCCGCGCTCCTCGATGGCGGCTCGGTGCCGCCGCCGCGCCCGTGCCGCCGCCACGCCGAGCCACCCGGCGGCGCCGACTGCCGCCACCAGGGCGATGCCCAGCCAGATCGTCCAGGATTCCCACACGTGATCATCTTCGCAGCCGCACGCCCCCGCGCACTCCTCCCCGGGACGCAGTCTCCCTACATCCCCGGGATGACCTCCCCGGAGGGATACATCCGGTGGGTGACGCCCCGTCCAGCGGCGTCGCCATAGGTTTCGAGCCATGACGACTGATCATGGAAATGACCGGCCCGTGGTGGTGCGGCTCGACGGCGTGCACAAGGAGTTCGGCGACGCGAAGGCCCTGGACGGCCTGTCGCTGGAGATCAGGGCGGGGGACGCGGTGGCCGTGATGGGCCCCTCCGGCTGCGGGAAGTCCACCCTGCTCAACATGGTGGCCGGGCTGGACCGGCCGACCTCCGGCACGGTCGAGGTGCAGGGCCACGACCTCGGGAAGCTGAACGAGACCGGTCTGGCGCTGTTCCGGCGGCGCAACGTCGGCATGATCTTCCAGTTCTTCAACCTCATCGACGATCTGCCCGTGCTGGACAACGTGGCGCTGGCCGCGCAGCTCACCGGCACCCCGGCCCGGCAGGCCCGCCGCCGCGCCCTGGAGCTCCTCGACGAACTCGGTGTCGCCGAACGCCGGAACAACTATCCGGCGACCCTGAGCGGCGGCGAGCGGCAGCGGGTGGCCGTGGCGAGGGCCCTGATGAACCGGCCCGCGCTGCTGCTCGCCGACGAACCGACCGGCGCCCTCGACAGCCGGTCGGGCGAGCAGGTGATGGACCTGCTGATCGACCTGAACCAGATCGGCCAGACCCTGTTGATCGTCACCCACGACCCGCAGCTGGCCACCCGCTGTGCCAGCCGGTTGATCGAAGTGGCCGACGGCCGGGTCGGTCGCGAGAGCGTGCTGGAGGCGAGCGCGTGAGCGCCGTGTGGAGGGCCTCGCGCGCGGCCGTGAAGCGCCGCCGGCTCCAGACCTTCGTCATCGGGCTCGTCGTGTTTTGCTCGACCACGACCGTCCTGCTCGCGCTGGCCCTGCTCGGCGTCGCGTCGAGCCCCTTCGACAAGGCCTTCGCCGAGCAGCGCGGCGCCCATACGGTGGCGACCTTCGACACCACGAAGGCATCGCCGGAGCAGCTGGCGCGGACCGCCCGGCAACCCGGGGTGGAGGCCGCGGCCGGGCCCTTCGGGCAGGCCGTCGTCGACATTCCCAAGGACTGGCTGTGGATGGCCGGCGGCACCCTCACGGTGGTCGGCCGGGCCGATCCGGCGGGACCGGTGGACCGGATCGAGCTGCTGGAGGGCCACTGGGCCACCGCGCCCGGGGAGATCGTCGTCAACTGGTCCGTCCAGGGTTCCCCCGGAACGAAGCTGCTGGGCACCAGGCTGGAGACGCCCGGGGGGCCGACGCTGACCGTCGTCGGCTTCGCCACCAGCATGAGCAGGTCGGCGAGCGCCTGGGTCACCCCCGAGCAGCTGGCCGAACTGCACCCGTCCGCGGCCCAGATGCTCTACCGCTTCACGGAGTCCTCGACGCAGGCCCGGCTGGGCGCCGGGCTGGCCGCGGCCACCGCAGGGCTGCCCGCGGAGTCGGTGACCGGCGCGCAGACCTGGCTCGACCTCAAGCAGGCCTTCTCGGCACTGGTCGACTCCTACCTCCCCTTCATGACGCTCTTCGGCATCCTCGGCCTGCTGGTCTCCACCCTGATCGTCGGCAACGTGGTCAGCGGCGCGGTCGTCTCCGGGTACCGGCACATCGGGGTACTCAAGGCCCTGGGCTTCACCCCGAACCAGGTCGTCGCCGTCTACCTGGCGATGCTCTCGGTGCCGGCCGTGGCGGGCTGCGTGCTGGGCACGCTGGCCGGCAACGCCCTGGCCGGGCCGATCCTGAAGGTCGCCTTCACCGGCATCGACGTGGGCCGGGCCTCGGTCGGCGGCGTCAGCCCCTGGGTCTCGGTGGCCTGCCTCCTGGGCATGCCCGCCCTCGTCCTGCTGACCGCGCTGGTCCCCGCCCTGCGGGCCCACCGGCTGCCCGCCGCGCAGGCGATCAGCGCGGGCGCCGCGCCGAAGACCGGGCGCGGGCTGCGCGTCCAGCGGATCCTCGGCGCCACCAGGCTGCCCCGTCCGGTCAGCCTGGGGCTGGGCCAGCCGTTCGCCCGCCCCGCCCGCACGCTGCTGACCCTGGCGGCCATCGTCCTCGGGGTCACCACGGTGACCCTGTCGACCGGACTGACCAGCACCCTGGTGGCCTTCGGCAACGTCGGGAAGGAGGACGGCGGCGCCCGGATCCAGGTGCAGACCGGGGGACCGGGCAACGGCCGGACCGCCCCCCTGCCCGACGACCGGCAGATCGAGGAACGGCTGCGCTCCCTCCCGGGCGCGGACGGGGTGCGGGCCCGCGCGCTGGCCCAGGCGGGCATGACCGGGCAGAGCCAGCCCGTCTTCGCCGACTTCTACCGCGGGGACGACTCCTCGTACGCCCACGTGATCGTCAGGGGCCGTGCGCCGGTGGCGGCGGGCGAGGCCGTGGCCGGGCCGTCGTTCCTGACCCAGCGCGGGTTGAAGGTCGGTGACCGGGTCATGCTGGAGCTGAACGGCAGGCAGGTCCAGGTGACCATCGTGGGTCAGCTCATCGAGGGCAACGCCCGGGCGCTGGAGGCCTCGTGGCAGACCCTCGCCCGACTCGCACCGGAGGCCCGCGCCACCGAGTACACGGTACGGCTCGCCCCCGGGGCCGACGCGCGCGCCTACGCCGAGGCGGTCCAGGCGATCGACCCGGGACTGAGCGCCTCGGTGCTGGACGCGGGCAACGCCGGCACCGCCACCGTCATCACCATCTCGACGGTGTTCACCGTGCTGCTGACCCTCGTCGCCTCGCTCGGTGTCTTCAACACCGTCCTCCTGAACACCCGCGAGCGGCGCCGCGACCTGGGCATGCTCAAGTCGATCGGAATGACCCCCCGGCAGGTGGTGGCGATGACGGTGACCTCCGTCGCCGGGCTGGGCGCGGTCGGCGGGCTAGTCGGAATCCCGCTAGGAATCGCGGCGCACCGCCTCGTGGTGGACCACGTCGGGGTGGTCGACTTCCCCGAGTACATGAAGGACGTCTGGCACGCGCCGCAGCTGGCCGCGATGCTTCTGGCGGGCGTGGCGATCGCCGTCCTCGGCGCCCTCGTCCCGGCCCGCACGGCGGCCCGGACGACCATCGCCTCGGTGCTGCACACCGAGTAGACGGGTGACGTCACGGGGCCGACGTCACGGGGGGCGCAGGCCGACCGGCTACTCGACGGGTGAGCCGAAGCGCGCCAGGTAGTGCCAGACCCGCTTGAGGGCCTGCGGATCGTGCCGGCCGGTGCGGACGGCGTCACCGATGACGCGCGGGTCGAGCAGCCCGTCCTCGGCGATCGCGAGGCCGAGGGCGACGAACTCGGCCCCCCGGTAGTCGGGGTGGCGGCTCAGCTCCTCGGTCGACAGCCGCAGGCCGGGGTGCCAGGCGAGCGGGCACGGCAGCCGGCGGGCCCGCTCCTCGACCGCGGTGCCCCGGTAGCTCGGGTCCAGCACCACCGCCTCCACGTCCCTGTCGAGCCGGACCGGCCCGTGCACCTGGGCCTCGATGTAGTCGTCCAGCTCGTCCGCGTCGTCGGCCTCGGCGAGGGCGATCAGGGCCATCCGGTCGGCGGTGCCGAAGTCGGACGGGTCGAGGTAGCTGTCCGGGTAGCAGAAGGTGGCCCGGGCGAGAGCCTGCGGAGCGAGCCGGAGATGGGCCGAGCCGAAGCGCGGCGCCGCGCCGACGGGCTTGCGCCGGTAGTCCAGCGCCCCGTACACCGGGCGCTCCTCCGCCGGGGCCTCGTCGTAGGCGCCGCCGAAGATCCGGCTCTCCCAGCGCCAGCGGTCACCGCCGGGGTGGGCGGTCAGCCCGCCGTTGCCGGTACCGGTGACGAACTGGGAGCGGTAGACGCCGTCCTGGGCGAGCGCCTCCAGGATGTCCCGGCCGCCGTCGGCCCGGTCGGGGTGGAAGTTGAGGGTGATGCGCAGTCCGGCGGCGAGCGGGCCGCCGGTGGCGAGCGCCGTGACGTGCCGCAGGGCTCGTTCCTGGGCGGGGCTGGGGGTCGCGGGGCCGGCCGTGTCGATGCTCATCGCGGCAGTCTGGCCGAGGCCGGCCGCCCTCCGCACCCGAGTTCCCGCCGGACGGGCGGCCCGCCCGGTCCTGAGCTGCGGGGCCGGGCGCGCCAGGGCAGCCTGGGGTTCGACGGGAACACTCGGGAGAGCGGCGGGAGGGCCGATGCCGGAGGCGGAGCCGGGGCCGGGGCCGGAGGCGGACGGCGCGCGGTCGCCGGGCGGTGGCGAGCCGGACTACCGGTTCTCGCTGGCCAACGAGCGGACCTTCCTGGCCTGGATCCGGACGGCACTCGGCCTGCTCGCGGGCGGCATCGCCGTCGACCAGCTGACCCCCGACGTCGCCCCCGCGCCGCTGCGGATCGCCCTGGCCGTGATCTGCGCCCTCGGCGGGGCGGTGCTCGGTGCCACCGCGTACCGGCGGTGGATCCGGGTCGAGGCGGCGATCCGCGCCGGGGCGCCACTGCCGGGCACCCGGGTCCTGCTGGTGCTGTCGGTCGGGGTGGCGCTGGTGGCGGCGGTGTTCTGCGGTCTCATCATCGGATACGGCAATTGACCCGGTGGCCGGAATTCATCACGGGGCTTGCGACTAATCGCCATCCGCCTGGTCAACACCTGGTTTTTGACCAGCGTTTCCCGACCGGTGTATACGTTCGCCTCCGCGGCCATGCATACTGGCCAGGTCGGGCGCTTTGCCCACCCGTGACTCTAGACAAGAAGGGACCGGTGGCCGGGGATGCTGCGGAACGGTCTTGAGCCCTGGCACCTCCTGGTGGTGCTGGCTGTCGTAATCCTGCTGTTCGGATCGAAGAAGCTGCCGGAGATGGCCCGGGGCCTCGGCAAGTCGATGCGCATCCTGAAGGCGGAGACCAAGGCGCTGCGCGAGGACGAGGCTCCGGCCGCGGACGCCGCTGCCGCCGCCGCGCCGGGTACGGCGCAGAGCACCGCTGCTCCGCAGGCGCAGACCGCGCCGCAGCAGCCTGTGGCCCCGCAGGTGGTCGCGCCGACCAATGTGACCAAGGCCACCGAGACCCCCCGGACCACGACCACGGCCTGAGGTTTCTCCGACCGAGCCCCCACCGGCAACGGTGGGGGCTTCGTCGTGTCCGGGCCCCGCCGTGGCCGGCCGGTCCGTTCGGAGCAGCCCGGCGGGCGGGACCGGTGGCACTGCGACAGGCTGAGCGGGATGTCCGCGACCCCGACCCCCCTCGCCCAGGAGCACCGCGTCGACGTGCGGGCCTGGTTCCTGCTGCTCGGCTCGTTCGCCGTGCTGATGCTCGCGTACTTCACGCTGCCGCTGCGCTACTTCGGCGAACGCCGCCCGGTCCTCAGCTGGCTCGTGTTCGCCGGTGTCCTGACCCTGCTGAGCGGCCTGCTGCTGGGCCGGGTCCTCGACCTGCTGCGCGGGACGGGCCGACGGCCGGGGCTGTGGCTGGTCGTACTGATCTGCCTGTCGATGAACGTCTTCGCGGGCACGTACTACGTGCTGGCCGCCTCGGTGGGCGAGTTCGACGGCCTGCACACCCGGCTCGACGCGCTCTACTTCACCGTCGTCACAATGGCCACCGTCGGCTACGGCGACATCACGGCGGCCGGGCAGGGGCCCCGGCTGGTGGTGATCCTGCAGATCGTCTACAACTTCGTCTTCCTCGCGACCGCCGCCGGGACACTGACGCAGCGGCTCCGCACCGGATTGGAGAGCCGGATCCCCCGGGCGCAGGGCGGGGAGCACCGGCACGGCCTCCCCCGCCGCCGTCACCGGGCGGTGGAGCAGGACGAACACGACGAGCAGGGCGACTGACGGAGCCCGGCCGGCCGTCAGCCGTGGGTGGTGTCGATCACGCAGAACCGGTTGCCGTCGGGATCTGCGAGGACGACGAAGTCCGGGTCCTCGGGGTAGCTGTCCCAGTCGACCGAGCTGGCTCCGAGGGCGAGCAGCCGCTCGATCTCGGCCGCCTGCTCGGCGGCGTCCGCCGTGTACAGGTCGAGGTGGACACGCGGGTGCTCCTGGAGGGGCGATTCGCTGAGGCCGAGCGCCAGTTGCACGCCCGGCCCCTCGGCGGGTTCCAGAACGGCCCAGTGGTCCTCGACCTCGTCGCGGGCCGCGTAGCCCAGCGCCTCCGTCCAGAAGTCGACGGCCCGCCGCACGTCCGCGACACCCAACACGATGGATCCGATCGTCAACATGGGCCCGATTCTGCCCGGTCGCGGGCCCCGGACACCGGGAATTCCGGCCGGGTCGCCCGGGGTGACGGGCGGATGGCCCATCACCCCGGTACGGGCGTCCGGTCAGTGCGGTGTGGCGTGGCGTGCGGGTTTCTTCTGGGGGGTGCGGTGGTGGGTTTCGGGGCCGTAGTGGCCGGCCTGGCGGGCGATCCAGGCGTATTCGTGGGTGCCGTCGGGGCGGGTGCGGAGTTCCCAGCGACCGTGGGGGGTGATGGGTGGGGGCGGTGGTGGGGGGTGGTGGTTGATTTTGAGGGTGGTGAGGACGCCGAGGGCGACGGTGGTGAGGGCGAGGGCGAGGAGGGTGAGGAGGGCCGCGCCGACGAGGAAGTTGGCGGTGCCGGTTCTCATCGGCGGATCCCGAGGACGCGGTGGCCGAGGTGGGCGGCGAGGTCGTGGAGGAGGTCGTGGGCCTGGTCGTGGGTGAGGGGGAGGGCGAGCTGTTCGCCGGGGCCGGTGTGGAGGTCGAGGTCGACGGCGAGGCGGAGCTGGACGGTGGCGTCGGGGGCGTGTTCGACGGTGAGGTAGGCGACGGTGGTGCGTTCGGTGTGGATGGCGTCGGTGGTCATCGGGATCAGGACTCCCACGGGGGGTTCCTCTCGGTGTCGGGTCGGGGGGTGGTGCTCACGCGGCGGCGTCCAGTTCGAACCAGACGCGCTTGCCGTGCTTGCGGGGGTCGGTGCCGAAGCGGTGGGTGAGGGAGCGGACGAGGTGCAGGCCCCGGCCGGAGAGGGCGTAGGGGTCGGCGGGGGTGCGGGGTTCGGGGAGGTGGGGGTTGTCGTCGGCGACGGAGACGCGCAGGGTGTGGTCGCGGAGCAGGACGACGACGAGCGGGGCGGGGCTGCCGCCGTGGCGCCAGGCGTTGATGTAGAGCTCGCAGAGGGCGAGTTCGGCGTCGTGGATGAGGTCGTCGGGCCAGCCGGCGCGGTCGAGGGCCTCGCGCAGCTCCTCGCGGGCGGCGGACCAGTCGGGCGGTTCGGGCAGGGTGAAGGCACACATGAGGGACCTCCGAAGAGAGGGGGAGTGGAGTGGAGTGGGTGCGGTGGAACCGGCGGATACGTCGCCGTGAGCCAGGCCGGGACGGGACTGGGAGTGCCGCGTACGGCTGCTCTGCGGTGCGCGGGCAGCAGGCGCCTACTGCCCTGGAAACAGGCGTTACTGACGATCCGTCGGATCGATGTGAGACGACCGTAGCGCATCACTGGGTCAACTTTTACCCAGAATCAAGATGTTCCCTCTACCGTGTTAACAACCGCCTGACCGCTGCCCAGATGGACCGACCAGCAAGCGGCGCGGCAAACTTGGAACGATCCCGCCCGAAAGGACGTCATGGCTGCACGCACGAACCCCACGCTCCGCCAGCGACGCCTGGGCGCAGAGCTGCGACGGATGCGAGAGCAAGCCGGGTTTGGCGGCAGCCAGCTCGGCCGCGCCGTCGGAATGAGCCCAGCGCAGGTCACGCAGATGGAGGCCGGGAAGATCGGCATCAGCGTGGACCGGCTGCGCACCATCGCTGCAACGTGCATGTGCATCAACGATTCACTGATCGATGCCCTCGCCGACATGATCACGGAACGCGCAAAGGTCGGTTGGTGGGAAGAGTACAGAGGCACTCTGGCCGCGGACTTCCTTGACGTCGCGGAGTTCGAAAGCCAGGCAACGAAGCTGTCCACCTACACGATGACGTTCATCCCTGGACTACTTCAAACCGGCTCATACGCCTCCGCCGTCTTCGCGCAGACCTTTCCGCCGCTTCCTCGCCATGAGGTCGATCTCCGGACAGCTTTCCGCATGCAGCGCCAACGCGCCATCCGATCCGGCGCCGTGCCCTACTCCGCATTCGTCCACGAAGCCGCACTGCGTATGCAGTTCAGCGGGCCGATTGTCCTTGCGGAACAGCTCGGCGCCCTCATCGAGGACTCCGAGCAACCGAGCATCTCGGTGCGAGTAGTGCCGTTCGACATCGCTGCCATGCCCAGCTCCAGTGACAACTTCACCTACGCCGAGGGTCCGATTCCCGAGCTCGACGGAGCGCAGACCGACACGGGTCTTGGTTGTCGACTCTTCGATGCCCCGGCCCACATGGCAAGGTTCCGATCCCTGCTCGCCCAGATCGCGTCGGCTGCCCTCTCCGAAGAGGAATCCCGAGACTTCGTGCGATCCATCAAGAAGGAAATGGAAAGCAAGCGTGGCTAGTACCGTGTGGCAGAAGTCCAGCTACTCAAGCGCAAACGATGAGTGCGTCGAAGTGCGTGCCCTGGACGGACTGGTCGAACTCCGCGAGTCCGACACGGGCGCCGTCATCGTCCGCACCACTCCCCTCAAGTTCGCCAAGTTCCTCCAGGGCGTCAAGGCCGGCGAGTTCGACCACCTCACCGACCTCACGACCTGACCCGATCGGCGGCCCTCGCTCAACCGAGCGAGGGCCGCCGATCCACACCCGTCCCCAATCTTCGCGAAACCGCCCTCACCGGGGCGCACTCCGAAGGCATCCTTATTCGATCACCTGTCCAGCCCCTTCCGAATCAGAGCGGCGAGCGTGGCGGCCTCGACCTCCTTGAGGTGCCCCAGGACCACCCATGAGAACCTGGATTCCGCGAACACGTCCGGACCACCCCGGACGAGGGTGGAGATCCCGGCGGCGCGCAGCGCTTCCCGTAGATCGTTGGCAGCGGACTCCTCGACGCCCACCCGTTCCGACTGTCCAGTTGGCTCAAGCTCCGACATACGCTCTCCCTTGACCGGCGAGGCCCCTTGGCCAGGAAGGTAGGGCCGACAGTCGGGACCGGTGGGCGGTGATTCTCGGTGATTCTCAGAGCAGCGATCGGCGCGCTCGGGCGATCACCCGATGGGCCGACGGGCCGTAGACGGCGCTCTCCGCCAACGCCTCCCATGCCCGGACATGAAGCGCGAGGTCGGCCGGGTCGTCCAACCACATTTCTGCGTGCCAGGACTCGGTGATGACCAATGCGCCATCGTGAATGGAGAATCCGACTCCTGCGGGCACTCTGAGATCGGCATCGAACGGCACGATGCCGAGTCGGACGTTCCCGCACGCCAGCCGTGCGGCAAGTGACTCCAGCTGATCCACGAGTACGGCCGGCGAGCAGAGCCGAGAGACAAGAGCGCCTTCCCACACCAGGAAATGGAACGATCGCAAGCGATCGCCGAGGACCTTCTGGCGTTCCATCCGCGCCTCGACCGCAGCCTCGACATCGCGGATCGATGGATGGACCCTGGTATACCGGGTGAGGACCGCTCGCGCGTACTCTGCGGTCTGAAGCAAGCCGGGAATCAGGGTCGGATCGAACGACCGGCGGTCACTGGTCCTCTTGCCCTGCGCGGCGTGCGCCTCCTGCACCGGCCTCATACCGCCCGCGAGTTGACGCCGCCACGATCGGTACTGAGTCTCCACGGTCCGCAGTCGACCCACCAGTTCGGCCACCGCATCGGGCCTGCCGACGGCCTCTGCCCATGCGGTCACGTCGGCTCTGGTCGGGGACTGCCTACCGTTCTCCAGTTTGCTGACCTTGGACTGGGCCCAGCCCAGTCGTGCGGCCAAGGCGCGTCCCGACAGGCCGCTCTCGGTGCGGAGTTCACGCATCCGGGCACCGAGAGCGAGCCGTGCCTGCTGATAGTCGGTGCTCACATGCCGGAAGGTACCTGAGCCCGGAACCGCGCGTAGCGCGTTGCGTGGTGCCAGGCGGCATCGCGAGTCTGGCAGGCTCGCAGGACCTCCAGCGGGTCAGTGACCAGCTCCATCCCTACGGTGCGCTCTCCTTCGAAGTGGAAGCGCGCGACCGTGCGGGAGTCGAAGAGCCAGAAATCCGACAGCCCTGCCATTCCCGCCTCTGCCGCGTCCGAGCGCCACATGTACCGGATGTCTTCGCCGGCCGCCACGTTGGTCCGGGCGCACGCCAACAGATACCGCTGCCCCTCGGTCGGCGGATCATCCACCAGACGGACCCGCTCGAACCTCTTGCCCTTGTCCACCATGCGGCGCACGTTCTCGAACCAGGGGTGCCCGACCTCACCTGCCGTGTCACCGGTACGAAGGAACTCGTCGTAGGAGGGCATCTGCTTGTCGGAGAGGTAGCCGGTCCGCGTCTCCAGTCGCCACGCGGTGTGCTCGAATCCGTCGTTGATGAACTCGGTGATCTTCTGCTGAGGCACGAACTCCGGCACTGACGTGGCCTCCTTCGGTGCGAACCTCACGAGCAGCTCGCGGGGGACGACGACGAAGCCCTCATCGTCCCTCACGTACTTGAGTTGCGTCACGTCCTCGGGGTCCGTCACGGCGTACCCCTGCACGACCACTTCACCAGTGTCCACATCCTCGTACAGCGTCGGGCAGTCACCAACTCCCGACGTGCTCCCGATGACCCGCAGTCGCCTTGCCATGGCCGTTCCTCTCGCCGAGAGACAGGAAGGTCCCATGATCGGCGCGAGCCGGGAATCCGGCAGCGGTGATTCTCGAATATTCTCGGGTGCTGACGGGACTGTCCCGAAGGCCCCGGGGGAATCCGCGCGGACCTCGGGCACCGCGTCTGGAATATCTGCGAATCACCCACCCACCAGCGGCTTTCGTGCACCTAGCGTGCTTGTCATTGGCGTCGATCATTGACGCCCCTTGTTCGCCCCCGTCCCGGTGCGACCTGGACGGGGGCGAACAAGACGCAGGCCGGGTCGGGGGCTCCCCCCTGGCCCGAGGTGACGACGGAGGGGCAGCAGGTGGCCATTCCCACGTTCGACGGCAAGCACGGCGGCGGGACCGGTGACGGCAAGGGCGGCGGTCAGCAGGACGACTCCAACAGCGGCAACAAGCACGGCGGCGGCGGGTCGTCCGAGGGTGGGAACTCCTCGGACGGCAAGGGCCCGGCGGACGGTAAGTAGCCGGTGACCGGGAAGCACGAAGCGGAGGCCGGTCGGGCCCGGCCGGCCTCCGCGCTCATCGCGAACGGGTCGCTCACCACGGACTGGCTGGCGTCGTACGACGCCGTTCCCCGTCACCTCTTCGTCCCGGACACGATCTGGCCCGGTCGGGCCGACGGCGTCCGCCAGGGCCGGGCCGTCCACCGGGACACCGACCCGGCGGCCTGGTGGGAGGCCGTCCACTCGGACGTGCCGCTCACCACCCAGTGGGACGACGGTGAGCACACCGGGGACGACGTGGGCACCATGCCCACGTCGTCCAACTCCATGCCCACCATGGTCTTCTCGATGCTCGCCGCCCTGGACGTCGAGGACGGCCACCGGGTCCTGGAGATCGGCACCGGCACCGGGTGGAACGCCGCCCTGCTGGCCCACCGGGTCGGCTCCGGGAACGTCGTCAGCGTCGAGGTGGACCGGGCCAGCGCGGCCGACGCCGAACGCCGCCTCGCCCGCGCCGGGTACACCCCGCGCCTCGTCGTCGGGGACGGCGCCGAAGGCCACCCGGAGGCGGCGCCGTACGACCGGGTGATCGCCACCTGCTCGGTCGGCTGGGTGCCGTACCCGTGGGTGGCACAGGCCCGACCCGGCGCGGTGATCGTCGCGCCGTGGGGGCCGGAGTACGGCGGTGAGGCGCTCGTACGCCTCACCGCCGCCGCCGACGGCACGGCGAGCGGCCGGTTCGTCGGCTCGTCGGCCTTCATGCGGCTGCGCCGGCAGCGGAGCGCCCGGCCGGACAGCCTGGCCTACCTCTCCGGCCCCTGGCCCGCGGACGGCACCGCGTCCACCACCAGCCTGTCCCCCGAGGCGGTCGGCGGCTGGCTGGAGATGTTCGCCGTCGGCGTGCAACGGCCCGGGGTGTTCCCGCTGACCGAGCGCTACGACGACGGCACGTACACGCTGTGGCTGCACGACACCGCCGTCACCTCGTGGGCGACCGCCGACTGGGCGCCCGGCCGCGCCGCGTACGAGGTCGTGCAGTCCGGGCCCCGACGGCTGTGGGACGAGGTGGCGACGGCCTGGCAGTGGTGGCGCGACCAGGGCCGACCGGGCTTCGACCGCTTCGGGCTCACGGTGACCCCGTCCGGCCACACCGTGTGGCTGGACGCGCCGGACAACCCGGTGCCGCTCGGCCCGTGACCCCGACCGGCAGCCGTGCGGGGGGTGTCGGCCCCGCGCTCAGCCCGCTATGAGCGCGTCCCACTGGTCGCGGGTCGGGCCGTCGTGTTCCGGCTCGAAGTCGGGGTGGGCGGCCAGCCAGGCGGTGACGTGGCGGTCCACCTCCTCGGTGGCGTAGGCCTCGTCCGGTCGCGAGACCAGGTGCCGCACCTTGGCGCGGGCCCGCATGACGACCGGGTCCTCGAAGGCGCAGGTGGCCACGGCCGCCGCGCGCCGCTCCGGGGGCGGCGCGCTCTCGGCGAGCCGCTGCTCGTTGGCGCGGTCGGACGCCACCTGCGCGTCGAACCACGGGCGGAGGGCCTCCACCGTCCACGCGTGGTAGCCGGCGGGGTCCGCGACGACCTCGTCGACGTGTCCGGCGAGGTACCGGGCGGCACGCAGGCCCAGGGACACCCCGTGGCCCGAGGTGGGGTTGGTGTGAATGAGGCTGTCCCCCGCGTTGACCAGACCCGTGACGACCGGTCCCTCCGCGTCGGCGAGCGCCGTCCAGCGGTTGTCCAGGCCGGCCATCGCCAGCACGGCCGACTGCGGCTCGGCGTCCAGGTCGAGCCAGGCGGCGCAGGCGGGGAAGCGGCGCGCCACGGCCTCGAACACCTCGGGGTCGGTGAGCGCGCCCCGGGTCGGATCCGCCGTGGAGAGCAGCAGGTTCACCGCGAAGGTGTCGTTGTCGGAGGGGAAGACCCCGGCCAGCGCGAACGACGCGGCCGAGCCGGTCTTGACCCCTCGCCCCGGGTCGCGCGGGCCGTCCGCCCGCAGGCGGTACCAGCGGCACAGGTAGGCGATCCCGGTGCGGTGGCTCTCGACCACCGGCGGCCGGCAGCCCGCCTCCACCAGCCAGGCGGGCACCGGCGAGCGCCGGCCGGCCGCATCGACGACGAGGTCCGCCCCGAAGGTCTCCGCGCCGACCCGCACGCCGGTGACCCGGACGGGCCGCCCCTCCCCGACGGCGAGGCCGCTCACCCGGCGCCCCCGCCGCACCTCCACGGTGGCCTCCCGCCGCACGGCCGCGGTCAGGGCGGCCTCCAGCACGATCCGGCGGGTGCGCAGGGTCACCAGGTCCTCGTCACCGTCCCGGTGCGGCGGGTGCTCGTCGAACCAGTCGAAATCGTGGAACTCCCGGGCCCCGCGCGCCAACAGGTCCTCGTAGACGTCGGGCGCCTCGGCCCGCAGCACGGTGCGCACCGGTGCGAGCAGCGAGTGCGGCTGGACGGCCTGCGGGACCCGCGGCCTGCCCCACCCGAAGAAGTCCTGCTCCAGGTCCGCGCCGGCCTCCCGCGCGTCCTGCTCGTACAAGGTGACCGTGTGACCCCGCCGACCCAGCATCAGCGCCGTCCCCAGCCCGCTGATGCCTCCACCGATCACTGCAACCCGCGCCACTGAGCTCCCCTTCGCGTCGTGTTGCGAAGCGAGCCTACTTCTCGACGATCTTCGATCGAGCACCGGCGCCGGCTTCGGCACCGGCTTCGGCGGTCACGGCGCGGACGCGGGGCTCCCCGGTCACCGGATCAGTCGCTCTGGTCGTGGTCGGCGGAGGCGTTGAGGGAGGTGATCAACGTGCTGAGGCGGGAGTTCCAGTTCTGGGCCGTCTGCCCGTCGATCGCGTGCTTCTTGGCGATGTCCCGGACTGTTTTCTGGGCATTCTTCAGCTCCTGCGCGGCGTCCTCCTCCTTGCCCTGGTTGAGGCGCGCGGCGGCGCCGTCGAGGGTGTGCAACAGGTCGAGCTGGCGGTCGCGCTCCTTGGTCATCTGGGTTTGCGCCACCGCCCCGCGAAGGGCGTTGAGCTGGACGGCCGGGGCCTGGCCGCGCGGCGGGGTAGTGGCGGCGCTGGGCGTGGCCGACGGGGTCGGGAGCGCCGTCGGGGTGGTGGGCGCGGCCGTGGTCGGCGTGGGCGTCGCGGCGGCCGAGACCGACCGGGTCGGCTTGGGCGGCGGCGCGGCGGTGGGCGTGGCCGGGTCGTCGAAGGCGGTGATCGCGAGCATCGCGGCGCCCGCGACCCCCACCAGGCCCAGCGCGCCGAACAGCAGCGGCTTGCGGCGGCTCTCCCGGACGGGCCCCTCGCCGTCCGGCACGGGGGCCATCGCCGGCACGGGCGCCATCACCGAGGTCGCGGCGGGCGCGGGCCGGAACGGGACCGGCGGCAGCAACTGGGTGGCCTGACCGGCCGCACCGGTGGCGAGCAGCTCACTGGTCGGGTCCGAGAAGGCCAGCCCCGGAATCGTCGCCAGCAGCTCGGCGCGCGCGGCCGCGCCGGTGCCGGGCCGGTCGGCCGGGTCCTTGGCGAGCAGGCGCAGCACCGCCGCGTCCAGTGCCGGCGGCACCCCGGCCCGCCGCGCGGACGGCGGCAGCGGCTGCTCGGTGACGTGCTTGAACGCGATCGCCACCGGCGTCTCGGCGGTGAACGGCGGTGCGCCGGTGAGCATCTCGGTCAGCACGCAGCCGACCGCGTACAGGTCGGTGCGCCCGTCCAGCTCGGCGGCGGTGGCCTGCTCGGGCGACAGGTAGGCGGCCGTGCCGAGCACCATCGCCGCCTGGGTGAGGTTGCTGGACGACCCGGCCCGGGCGATGCCGAAGTCGACGACCTTCACCCCGCCGTCGTTGGTGATCATGATGTTGCCGGGCTTGATGTCCCGGTGCACCAGGCCCGCGCCGTGCGCGACCTCCAGCGCCTCGCAGACCGCCGCCGCGATGCCGACCGCCCGTTCCACCGGGAGCCCGGGCTGCTGGGCGAGCAGGGTGGCCAGCGAGAGGCCGTGCACCAGCTCCATGACGATGTACGGCGAGCCCTGGTCCACGCCGGAGTCGAAGACCATGACGATCCGCGGGTGCACCAGCATCGCCGCGTGCTGCGCCTCGCGGCTGAACCGCTCGGCGAAGCGCGGGTCGTCGGCGAGGCCTCCGTTGAGGACCTTGACGGCCACCTGACGGCCCAGCACGTGGTCCACGCCCCGCCAGACGGTGGCCATCCCGCCGACGCCGAGTATCTCGACGAGTTCGTACCGTCCGTTAAGCGCCCGTCCGATCACCTGGAACCGCTCCCCTCACGTGCCCTGCCCGGGGCCCCGGACCGCCTCGTGCACGTGTGCACGATAGCCCCCGGCGTCAACGTGCCCGGGCGGAGCGTGCATCGGGCTCCCGTAGCCCGGGGCGTCGTACCCCGGGGGCCAGGTACCCCGGGGCCTGGTACCCGGAAGGCTGGTGGCCCGGGGCGGCGGTGGTCTCGGCGGCCTGCCGGGAAGGGGTGGCGGCCGGGGAACCGGGCAGCGGTTCCCCGGCCGCCGGCTCGTGGTCGTACAAGGTGACGGTCACGGTCGGGTCCAGGTCTGGTCTCGCGGAGTGCAGGTGCGCTGGGTGCGCCCTGCGGCCCGCCCGACTGCGGGGCGGGCGGGCCGTGGGGTGCGCCCTGGCCGGGCCGGCGGCGCGTCCGGGGTGCGCCGTCCGGTCCGGCCGGAGCCGGCCGGGTGGACGGTTGGCACGGGGGAGCCGACCGGCCACCCGGGGTCTGCGGGTGGTGAGGTTGGAGCGGTCCTGCGGTCCTGCGGTGGAGCGGTGGAGCGGTCCGGATGAGCGACGGGCCCGGGGGGTTTCGCCCGCCGCCCATCCGGAGTTCTGGGGTTACCTCCCCGGAGGGGAGTCGGCGGACTGCCCGGAGCGGTCGGGCTTCGGCAGGACGCCGGGAAGCGTCGGCACCGCGGTCGGCAGCGGGCCGGGCCCGCTCCCGCCGCCACCGGAGCCGTTCTTCCCGTCGGCGGTCTTGCCGTCGTCCTTCTTTCCGCCGTCGCGGCCGCCGCCGTCGGTGCTGCCGGGGCGGGACGGGGACGGGACGGCCTGACGGTCGTCGTCGTCCTTGTGCCGCAGGACCTCCCCGCAGTACTCGTCCACCTTGTCCGGACCGCCGGCCGCCGCGACCAGCGCGGCGAACTGCGGATCCGTGACCAGCGGGCGTGGGTGCCCGCCCTTGCCCTTCCGGTCGGTGTAGCCCTGGCAGAGCGCCACCAGCGCGGCCCTGGCCTGCTGGCCCCTGGTCTCCGTGGAGGCCGAGGGCGAGACGCCCGGCGACGGCGGCTTCGCCGCACCGGTGGACGGACCGGCGGTGGACGTCCCGGCGGACGGCCCGACGGTGGACGGTCCGGTGGTGGACGGTCCGGTGGTGGACGGCCCGGTGGAGGGCCGGCGCGTGGACGAACCGCTGTCCGCGGCGGACGAGGCGACCGGGGCGGAGGAGGCCGTGGCGGGCGCCAGCAGCGAAGGCCTCGGCTCCTCGGAACCGCCGCCGAGCGCTGACGGAAGGTTGCCCGTCCCGGCCGCGACCGCCACACCGCCGAGCGCAGTGGCTCCGAGCACGACGGCAACAGCCTTCGTGCTGAAGGCCCTGGCCAGCGCGGCGGTTGCCATCGATCGTCTCCGGACGGGTGCGGATGGAGCGGGAACAGCGGGGACGGGCGCGAGACGGGCCTCCCGGAACGCGGCCAGGGCGGCCTCCTCACCGGCCAGCTCATCCGCCACCGCTGGGGCGGCGGCGGCGGCCAACACGTGGGCAACCCCCGTACGCCCGGTACTGGCATCCGGTCCGGTGAGCGAGGCGTCCTGCCCGGCCGACGGGCCGCCCACGGCACCGCCGAGCAACTGCTCGGCCGTGTCACGGTCGATCCGACGGGATCGGTTGGTGCTCATCTCATGTCCTTCAGCGTCGCGGCCCTGCGTTCTGTCACACCCTGCGGAGGAACTCTTTTCCTGCCGTCCTCCGCGCTCTGTCCGACGCCTCTTCCGGCACCCCCCGCCCCGGCCGGTCCGGCAGGCCCTGCCGTTGGCCGGGCCGGCTGCCCGGACGGCCCGGTCGCCGGCCGGTGCGCCGGAATTCCCACACCCGCCGCGAGGGGCTGCTCCAGCAGCTTGGCCAGCCGCTTCAGCCCCCGGTGCGCGGCCATCCGGACGCTGCCGGACTTCTTGCCGAGCACCCGGGCGGCGCTCTCCGCGTCCAGCTCCATCACCACCCGCAGCAGCACCGCCTCGGCCTGGTCACGCGGCAGCCGGGAGATCAGGGCCAGCGCGTCCGCCGTGCCGACGGCGGCCAGCGCCGCCCCCGCTGTGTCGTCCCCGGCGGCCAGCTCGGCCAGGTACTCGAAGGGCAGGTCGGCGACCGGGCGGCGACGGCGGGCGCGCAGGTGGTCCAGCGCGCGGTTGCGGGCGATGGTGGCGGCCCAGCCGCGGAACCCGTCCCCGTCGCCGGAGAAGGTCCGCAGGTCGCGGGCGATCTGCAGCCAGGCCTCGGAGGCGATGTCCTCGGCGTCCTGCGCGTCCTCGGGCCGGCCGCCGACGAGCACCCGGAGGTAGCGGAGCAGGCCCGGCTGGACGCTCCGGAACAGCAGCCGGAACGCCTCCTCGTCCCCGTCCTGCGCCGCCCGCACGGCCTCGGACAGGTCGACGGCGGTGCCCGGCCCGGCGGGCGGGACCGCGGGCGGCCCCACGGACGCGGTGGACGGCGGGCCGGGCGGGGGGCCGCCGGACACCGGTGCCGGTCCGGACCGGCCGACGGGGTTGTCGGTGCCCGCTCCGGGGCGCTCTGCACTCTGCACCCGCCACATCATGCGCCATTCGCGCCGCCCGTCCGACCCGCCCGGCCCTCCACGACGTGCTCCCGCGCTCCCGCTCCCCCCGCTCGCGGGCCACCGTCTACGCCGCCCCTGCCCTCCGGCACGCCCCGGCGGAGACCGGCATCGAGACCTGGCGGGCCCGGATCGGCGAGGTGCTGCCGGTCGGCGAGGACGTCTGGTGGGAGGTGCGGCAGGGACCGCGCCGGCGGGTCGCGCTGGACGACTCGATCGCCGCCGTCGACCACTACGGCCTGCCCGATCTGCGGCGCCGGGCCGAGCGGGACCGCACCGGCACCGGCGAGACCTGTCTCTGGACACCGCCCGGGCTGAAGCAGGTCAACGCCGTCCTGCCGGCCGCCTCGGTGGCGCGGATCCAGCGCGCCGAGCTGGTCGACGAGGAGCTCGTCCTGACCGGCGCGTGGACCGGGGCGGACACCGTCGCGTGGTCCGGGGCGGACACGGTCGCGCGGACCGGGGCGGACGCGGTCGCGCGGACCGTCCTCCAGGGCGTCGCCCGCGGGTTCCTCTCCGTCGGGGACGAGCGCTTCCGCACGGTGCGCTGCGTGGACACCCCCGGCCGACCGCTCTGGCACATCGCCCGCCCACCGGCTGAACGCGCAGGTCAACGGCGCTGTCATGGTGCGCGTCGTGACAACTGTCATGCGGATCCCGCAACGGACGACACTGCTCTGACGCAGGGTCGGCTCGGGAGACTGGAGGCACGACGCGGGCACCGGCCCGCAGGCCGAGCACCAGTCAGGGGAGAGCCCACCATGAGCCAGACCGCCACCACCGCCACCGCCACCGCCACCGCCACCACCGCCGGGACCGCCGCCGCCAAGGCCCCGAACCCGCTGGCCGCCACGCTCCGCCCGCTCGCGCTGGACGTCGTGACCCCGCTGGCCGGCTACTACCTGCTGCACTCCGCGTTCGGGATGAGCCAGTTCGCCGCCCTCGCCTGGAGCGGCGCCGTCCCGGCCGTCCGGACGGTCGTCGGCCTGGTCCGCGAGCGGAAGGTCAACCTGTGGGCCTCGATGATGCTCGGCGTGAACGTGATCGGTCTGGCGCTCACCACCGTGACCGGCGACGCGCGGTTGATGCTCGCCAAGGACGGCGCGCTCAGCGGCTCCCTCGCACTGGCGATCCTGGTCTCCGTCTTCCTCGGCCGGCCGATGATGTCGCCGATGCTGATGCCCTTCCTGACCAAGGGCGACCGGGCCCGCTCCGCCGCCTGGCAGCGGCTGGCCGACGGCCGGGCGGCCCGCTCGCGCTCCTTCCGCCGCTACGAGCGGCTCTTCTCCGGCATCTGGGGCACCGCCCTGCTGACCGAGTGCGTGGCCCGGGTGGTCGGCGCCTTCACCCTGCCGGTCTCGACCATGGCCTGGCTGTCCACCGCCTTCCTGATCGGCGCGATCGCGGCCGGCTCGGTGCTCGGCCACCGTGCCGCAGACCCGATGGAGAAGCTGGTCCGCGCCGAGGCCGCCGAGCCGACCGGCCTCTGAACCACCAACCGCCGCGCACCGCAAGCACGTTGACCTCCATGATCCACCGCACCCGCACCACCCGTCCGACCCGCTCCACCCCGCCCGCCCCCGACGGCCTGCCGCACGGCAGAGGAACCATCGGGACGGCTCCGGAGTCCATATAACGAGGGGGTAACGGACCCCCGGCGAGGAACGGGGATCCTGATGAGCCGGACGCACGCGCTGACCACCACCGAGGACCGCACGCTCGACTGGGACGGTTGCCTCAACGTCCGCGACCTCGGCGGCCTGCGCACCGGCGACGGCACCCGCACCGCCCACCGCGCGATCGTCCGGGCCGACAACCTCGACCGCCTCACCGCCGAGGGCTGGGACACCCTGCTCGACCACGGCATACGCACCGTCGTCGACCTGCGCAACATCGAGGAGTACCGCCCGCTCCTCCCGCTCCCCGAGGACGTCCAGCTGGTCCGCGTCCCACTGGACGAACTCGCCGGCCCCGCCTGGTGGGAGCGGTACGGACGACTGGACGGCACCCCGCTCGCCCTCCGCCCCTACCTCGACCACTGCCCGCGCGCCGCCGCCGAACTGGTCGCCACCGTGGCGGGCGCCCGGCCCGGCGGGCTGGTCGTGCACTGCGGCGCCGGTCGTGACCGCACCGGCCTCGCCGCCCTGCTGCTGCTCGCCCTCGCGGGCGTCGAGCCGTCCGAGATCGTCGCCGACTACCTGCTCAGCGCGGCCAACGTCCGCCCGCTGTACGGCATGCTCGGCCTGCCGGACCAGTACCGCCGGATCGACACGGTGCTCGCCGAGGCCGGCACCACCGCCGAGGCCGCCCTCCACGCCACCCTGGAGGGCTTCGACCCGGCCGGCTACCTGCTGGCCGCCGGCGTCGACCCGGCGGACCTCGCCGCCGTCCGCTCCCGCCTGCTGGACTCCCGCCCCGACCACACGATCTGACGCTCCGTCCGCTACGTCAGCTCCGCTACCAGAGCCGGTCGATCTCACCCGGGTGGAGGGCGATCCGACTGCCCGGGAAATCCGCCCGGTGCCGGCGGGCGCGCTCCGTGAAGAAGCCCGCCATGGTCACCTTGTCGAAGCCCTCCCGGTCGCTGGGGAACGGCAGTTCGGGCGTCCCGCCGACCAGCACCGCGCCCGGCAGCAACTCCCAGCCGGCCCCTTCGTAGAAGTGCCGGAGCACCCGGTCGCAGGTGAAGAGCCCGAGGTCCGCGCCGCCCTCCTCGACGAGGGCGCGGGCGGCCGCGACCAGCCGGCGCCCGTACCCGCGGCCGCGCTCCACCCGGTCGGTGACCACGGCGCTCAGCCCGCACGCCGCGTACGTCCGCCCGGCGTGCTCCAGCCGCTTGGAGAGCACGTCGAGCGCGGCGACCACCCGGCCGCCGTCCAGCAGCAGCATCGACACCGGGCGCAGCGCCGGGTCGTGCACCGGAGCGGTGGACGGCGCCGGCGGCCCTGGCCAGGCCTGCTCCTGCAACCCGGCCACCTGGAGCTTGAGTTCGTCCGGCACGGCGGTCTCCGGAAGCGTGACTATGCGCATGCCCCTCCCAGGGTCGTCGCCGCCGTCCGCTCTGGCAGACTCCGGGCGTGATCCTCCGAACCGCGACCCGCCAGGACCTGCCCGCCGTCATCGCGCTGCTCACCGACGAGGACGGGGTGACCGACCCCGCCACCGTGCAGGTCGACGAAGCCTACGCCCGCGCGTTCGCCGCGGTGGACATGGACGCCCGCAACGAGTTGCTGGTGCTCGACGAGGGCGACGGGACGGTGCTCGGCTGCCTCCAGCTCACCTACATCCCCGGTCTCGGCCGACGCGGCGAGGAGCGCGCCCTGATCGAGGCCGTCCGGGTGCGCGCGGACCGCCGGGGCGGCGGCCTCGGGCGGGACCTGCTGACCCGGGCCGTCGAGCGGGCGCGCGGGCGCGGCTGCACGCTGGTCCAGCTCACCAGCCACAAGCGCCGCACCGAGGCGCACCGCTTCTACGCCTCACTGGGCTTCGCGCGCAGCCACGACGGGTTCAAGCTGTCCCTCTGAACGCACGGGGTGGGCGGGGCGGGCAGGGGCGGGCGGGCCGCGGGTGCGGGCCGCGGGTGCGGGCCGCGGGTGCGGGCCGCGGGTGCGGGGTGCGCGGAGCGGGGTGCGCGGAGCGGGGTGCGCGGAGCGGGGTGCGCGGAGCGGGGTGCGCGGAGCGGGGTGCGCGGAGCGGGGTGCGCGGAGCGGGTGCGGTAAATCGTTCGCGGTCGTTCGCCCCGGGCGGAGATACTCGCGCCATGGTGCGCTTCTCCGACTTCGACACCCGCAACTACCCGACCGTGGACGTCCGTACGGGCTACGCCCAGTGGGTGGAGACGTACGAGAGAACGGTCGAGGACGCCATGGACCTCGCGGTGCTGGAGCGGCTCGCGACCCCCGACTGGGCGGAGGTGACCCGCGCGGCCGACCTCGGCTGCGGCACCGGGCGCACCGGCGCCTGGCTGCGCGGGAAGGCCGCCGACGGCCTGGTCCTGGACGGCGTGGACCTCACCCCCGAGATGCTGGCGGTCGCCAAGGGCAAGGCCGTCCACGACACCCTGACCGAGGCCGACGTCGCCGCCACCGGACTGCCCGGCGGCGGCTACGACCTGGTGATCTCCTCGCTGATCGACGAGCACCTGGCCGACCTCGGCCCGCTCTACCGGGAGGCCTTCCGGCTGGCCCGCCCGGGCGGGCGCTGCGTCCTGGTCGGCCTGCACCCGTACTTCATCATGGCGGCCGGCATGCCGACCCACTTCACGAGCGCCGCCGGTGCCGACGTCGCCATCACCACCCACGTCCACCTGGTCTCCGACCACCTGAGCGCCGGCCTGGCGGCCGGCTGGCGGCTGGCCGAGATGGCCGAGGCGGTGGTCGACGACGCGTGGATCGCCCTGAAGCCCAAGTGGGAGAAGTACCGCAGCCACCCGGTCTCGGCCGCGTACGTCTGGGAGAAGTCCGGCTGAGCGGGGCCGGTCGGGGCCAACTCACTCAATCGTCAACCGATGGTTGACGACCGTCGGGTCGACAACCTACGGTTGACGCATGGAGAATCCCGTTGTTCCCAAGACCACACCGATGCGCCTCGACGACCTGATCGACGCGATCAAGAAGGTCCACTCCGACGCGCTGGACCAGCTCTCCGACGCGGTCATCGCCGCCGACGCCCTCGGCGAGCTGGCCGACCACCTCATCGGCCACTTCGTCGACCAGGCCCGCCGCTCCGGCGCGTCCTGGACCGACATCGGCCGCAGCATGGGCGTCAGCAAGCAGGCCGCCCAGAAGCGGTTCGTCCCCAAGGACCCGGGCGCGCCCTCGGACCTCGACCCGAGCCAGGGCTTCAGCCGCTTCACCCCCCGGGCCCGGCACGTCGTGATGGCCTCCCAGGAGGAGGCCCGGACGGCGGGCAACGCCGAGATCGGCACCGTGCACCTGCTGCTCGGCCTGCTGGTCGAGCCGGAGGGCCTGGCGGTCAAGGCGCTGGCCGCCCAGGGCGTCACCCCGGCAGCCGTCCGGGAGGCCTCCACCGCCGCCCTGCCGGCCGCCGTCGAGGAGGTGCCCGGGCTCATCCCCTACGACACCGAGGGCAAGAAGGTGCTGGAGCTGACGTTCCGGGAGGCGCTCAAGCTGGGCCACAACTACGTCGGCACGGAACACATCCTGCTGGCGCTGCTGGAGCAGGCCGACGGCACCGGACCGCTGGCCGACCTCGGTGTGGACAAGGCCGAGGTCGAGAACTTCACCTCGGAGGCCGTCACGGCCCTCATCGCGGCGACCACCGGCTCGCCGGAGTGACCCGCCCGTCGGGGGCTCCGGCCCGCCGGGGCCCCCGACCGCTCAGAAGCCGGAGATGGGCGTGGAGATGATCCGCACCCGCCCGTCGGCAGCCGCCTCCATCGCCGCCCGAAGGCGCAACGAACGGGCCGGACCGAGGAGTTCGAGCGCCTCCTGATCGGTCGCCCAGCGGTGGTCGTCCAGTTCACCGGCCGGGACGGTCACGGGGGTGCCGTCCGGGACGGTGCCGAAGTCGAACAGGAAGTGCTCGGCCGGGTGGTCGAGTTCGTCGGAGGGGTGGGTCCAGGAGATGACGAGCAGCTCGCCGGCCGGGCGGACCAGCCCGGTCTCCTCGGTCAGCTCCCGCTCGGCGCACGCGACCGGACCCTCGCCGCGGTCGATCGTGCCGCCCGGGAACTGCCAGTGCTCCCGGTACCCGGCCTTCACGATCAGGATCCGGCCGGACTCGTCCCGCAGCACGCCGCCGGCTGCCGCGTAGATCCGCGGCAGCGACGCCAGCCACTCTTCGCGGGACTTCAAGGGCTCAGCCGACACAGCGGGCCTCCTACGGCGCGGGGATCACTGCGCCCCACTCTGCCACTACTGCCGCTCCCCGCGCCCGGCCGGTCAGGCCTGGCCCAGGAGGTACTCGACCAGGCGGTCGAAGCTGGAGTTGAGGCCCGCCCGCGCCTCCGGACCGCAGTAGAAGTCCGGTGCGTCGGTCTGGTGCAGGACGGCCTCGGTCCGGCCGTCGCCGAGGTCCGTGAGGGTGAGGCTGGAGCGCAGCCCGACGCCCTCCTCCTGGAAGGCCAGCAGCTCTCCGGGCCGGATGTCGGTGATCTCGCCCCGCAGCGGATAGCGCTCCCCGGTCGCGTCGATGACCATGGTGCTGTCGTAGCGCCCGCCGACCTTCGGCTCGATGGTCACGGTGTCCAGCGGGACGTGGGTGCCGACCGGGCCCCAGAAGCGGACGAACCGCTCCGGCTCGGTGTACGCCCGGAAGACCACCGCCGGGGTGGCGGGCAGCTCGCGGGTGATGGTCAGCTCGCCGAGGTTCTCGCTCATGGTGTGTCCTCCGTGGTCGTGGTCGTGGTCGTGGTGCGGTGCGGTGCGCCGCTTCCGCGGTGCGTCGCTTTCACAGGGGTAGACCGGGGCCGGCAGCGGAACTCATCGCTCCACCGGAGACTTTTCCGAACTTCTCCGAGAGACTCCGCCGCCGCCTGCTCCAGGAACCTCGCCGCAGGCCGATGAGCCGGGACCGCCCGCACGGTCTGCCCTGCATGGACACTCACCCGAACAGCCCTCACCACACCCACCGCGAACCCCTCACCCGCCCAACGCTGACCTGCGACGTCGGCGCCCTCACCACCCCCGACCTGGCGGTGGTCGACGCCCTCGCCCGGCTCCGGCTCGCCGCCGGGCGCCACGGTGTGCGGGTGGTACTGCTGAACGCGAGCGGCCCCCTGCGGGAGCTACTCGCGTTCAGCGGCCTGGCCGGCGCCCTGCCGGTCGCCGGGGCGCTACCCGTCCAGCCGGGGCGGGAGACCGAAGAGCGGGAAGAGCGTGTCGGTGTCCAGGAAGTTGGTGAGACCGGTGATCCGGCCCGCTGACACCTCCAGCACGATCAGCGCCCACGGCTCGTGCCCGCCCGCCGGGCTCGGCCGGTACTGGCCGAACGCCGGACTGCCGTTGGCCTCCACCGGAACGAGCCGCGAACCCCGGCACCCGTGGCCGGGGCCCAGCATCCACTCGCGGATGTCGGCGTGCCCGGTCAGCCACAGCTCGTACGGCGGCATGTTGAGCGTGACGTCCTCGTGCAGCAGCGCGGCCAGCCCGTCCATGTCGTACGCCTCGAAGGCGCTGACGTAGCGGGCCAGCAGCGCGCGGTGGTCGTCGTCCAGCGCGGGCGCCGGACGGGCGGCCGAGGCGTCCGCCGCGAGCACCGCCCGGGCCCGCTGGAGCGCGCTGTTGACCGAGGCGACGGTGACCCCGAGCAGCTCGGCGACCTCGGCCGCCTTCCAGCCCAGCACCTCCCGCAGGATCAGCACCGCCCGCTGCCGGGGCGCGAGCCGCTGCAGCACCGACACGAACGCCAGCCGCACGGAGTCGCGCTGGGCGGCCACCTCGGCCGGGTCCCCCGTCTCGGGCAGGATCCGGCCGTCCGGCGCCGGCCCGATCCACGTCACCTCGGGCAGTTGCGCCTCGGTGGCGGTGGCCACGGTGGACGGCCCGGTGAGGTCCATCGGACGGGCCCGGCCGTTGCGGCCGTTCAGCGCGTCCAGGCAGACGTTGGTGGCGATACGGTACAGCCAGGAGCGCAGCGCGGACCGGCCCTCGAAGCCCCGGTGGCCGCGCCAGGCGCGGACCATCGTCTCCTGCACCGCGTCCTCGGCCTCGAAGACCGAGCCGAGCATGCGGTAGCAGTAGCCGGTCAGCTCCGTCCGGTACCGCTCCAGCTGGAGCTCGACCGGCTCGACCGGCTCGCCCGTCATCAGGTCGGCCATCGCGCGCCCCCGTGTCCTCGCCTCGCCAGTGATCACGGTGAACGTACCGCAGGGCACTGACAACCCGGGCCGCCCCCCTTCCGGTCACCCCGCCTTCGGGTACTCCTGGGCCGAGTCGAAGGAGGTGGTCACGATCTGCCAGACCTTCGGGAACTCCGCACCGGACAGACCGGTCGGGTTGATCGAGTAGACCACCTTGCGGCCGAGGTCCTTGGTGGCGAACACCCCGCTGGTGTACCCGGGCCGGGAGCCGGTCTTGCCCCAGACCTGGACGCCGTTGGGCAGGGTGGCGCTCATCAGGCCCTTGCTGAAGCAGGCGTGACCGGCGGTCGGACCGATCTCGCAGTTCTTGTTCCGGTGGTTGGGCACGTCCGGCACGTCGAACAGCTCGGCCTGCTGGGCGGGCGGCAGCAGCCGGCCGCGCAGCAGCGCCGTCATGAAGCGGTCCAGGTCGGCGGCCGAGGAGACCATGCCGCCCTCCGCCCACGGCCAGGGGCTCTGCCCGGTCACGTCCACCCGCTGCCGGACGCCGTCCGGGCCGGTGACGTCCACCCACGCGGGAGCGTGCGGGGCGGGCAGCGCGAGGTCGTCGCGGTCCGGGACGACGGTGTCGCGCAGGCCCAGCGGCCGGGCGATCCTGGTCTGCACCTCGCGGGCGAAGGTCCGGCCGGTGACCTTCTCGACCAGCATCCCGGCGATGAAGGTGTTGATGCCGTTGTACTGCTGCGCGGTGCCCGGCGCGAAGCCCATCGGCTGCGCGACGGCGTCCGCGACCACCTGGGCGGGCGTCCAGGAGTCGGCCTTGTGCGCGGCGAACCAGCTCTCCGTGCCGTCCCCCGAGGTCAGACCGCCGCCGCCCGGCAGCCCGCTGGTGTGGTCGAGCAACTGGCCCACGGTGACCGGCGGGTAGGAGGCCGGCAGCAGCCCCGGCAGGTAGTGCTGGACGGTGCCGTCCAGGTCGATCCGCCGCTCGGCGGCGAGCTGGAGCACCACGGTGGCGGTGAAGACCTTGGAGATGCTGCCGATCCGGAAGCGGGCGTCCGCCGACACCCCGGCCCCCGCCGTGCCGGACCACTGACCGCCCCGGCCGCCGACCCGGACCAGCGCGCCGGTGACGCCCCCGGTCGGCAGGTCGGCGAGCGTCCGCGCCAGTGCCGCGCCGTCCGGCGGCCCGGCCAGACGGACGGCGGCGGCCGAACTCGCGCTGTCCGTCGGACGGTCGGCCGCCAGGGCGGGCGTCGCGATGCCCGCGACGGCGGCCACCAGCAGCGCGCCGGAGACGGCGAGGGTGTTCCAACGGCGGTCGCGTACGGGGGTCTTCATCGGTTTGCGCTCCAAGTGCGGCTCGTCCGGCGGGTGACGCTCTCCCAGCGGGTGGCGGTCCACCCGGGAACGAGTCTTCGGGAGCGCGGCACACCGGCCATCCGGGACGGGCCCCCAGCTGCCCCGGAGGCGACCCCGAGACGGTTCGGGGACGCTCCCGGGCACACGTCAGGGGGCGGGCGCCGCATTCGGCGCCCGCCCCCTGGCGAAAGGCGTCCCGCTCAGTGCGCGGAGTGCTTCTCCGCGCCGCGGTGGCGGTGGCCCTTGAGTTCGGCGTGCATCGCGGGGGCGGAGTGCATGGCCGTCGTCCCGACGTCCCGGCCGCCGTGCCGGAAGGCCCCGTCGGAGCCGGACCCGGCGGCGGACGGGGCACGGGTGCCGAGCCTCGGGGGGAGCGGCTTCGGGGTCATCGCCATGCCCCGGCGCTCCAGCAGCTCCTGGGTGCCCCGGCGGAGCTTGTCGGTGCCGCTCGGCGTTCGCTTGGTCATCGTCGACCTCCCTTCGGCGGTCACCGGCCCACGAGGGGCGTCGACCGGGAGGGCCGCACGGGCGTTATGTCCGGGATTGGGCAGGATTACACATCCGGACGGCCGGCGACGTCCGTGCGAGCCGGTGCCGGCGGGGCGGTGCCGGTAGGGGCGGGGCGGGGGCGGTGGGGCGGGGGTGGTGGGGCGGTGCCGGTACGGGCGGGGCGGGGGCGGTGGGGCTCAGCCCATGACCTCGTGGACGAAGCACCAGCGCCAGTCCTCCCCCGGCTCGTACGAGCGGATCACCGGGTGGGAGCTGTTGTGGAAGTGCGCGGTGGCGTGCTTCCCCGGTGAGAAGTCGCAGCAGCCGATGTGCCCGCAGTCCAGGCAGAGCCGCAGGTGCACCCAGTCCCGGTTGCCCGCGGCCAGGCAGTCGGCGCAGCCGTCGGGCGGCGGCAGGGGCGCGATGTCCTGGGGTGCCGTGGCGAGGTCTTCGCAGGAGCTCATGCACGCAGAGTAGTGACGGCAGCCCCGGGCCGTCGCCCAAGACACGCCCGAGCCGGGCCGCACCGGGCCGTCTCCAGCCCGAGCCGTCTCCCGCCCGGCCGTCTGCTGCCCGGCCGTACGGCGGCCACGCCGTGTGACGCGGGCCCGCGTCACACGGCAGGCTCACTCCGCGGGGACCCGCGCCCCCGGGGCCGTCCAGCTCGCCAGCATCGCGAGCTTCTGCGCGGTCGGCGAGCCGGGCGGGGCGGTGTAGGCGACCAGCAGCTGGTCGGGCGAGCCGTTGACGCTCAAGGTCTCGTAGCCGAAGTCGAGTTCGCCGACCAGCGGATGGTGGATCAGCTTGACGCCGTGGGTCTTCTGCTTCACCAGGTGGTCCGCCCAGAGCCGACGGAAATCCTCGCTGCGCACGGAGAGTTCGCCCACCAGTGCGGCCAGCTTGGCGTCCTCGGGGTGCCGGCCGGCGTCCAGCCGCAGATAGGCGACCGTCTCGGCCGCCACCGCGTCCCACTGCGGGTAGAACTCCCGCGCCGCCGGATCGAGGAAGGCGTACCGGGCGGCGTTGCGCCGGTCCGGCGGGGTGGCCGAGTAGCCCTGCACCGCGTCACCGAGGGCGTTCCAGGCGAGCACGTCCATCCGGCGGCCGAGGACGAAGGCCGGCACCCCGGCCATCAGGTCCAGCAGCAGCCGGGTGCCTTCGCGGACCGCCCGCCCGCCGCCGGCCGTCGTGGCCGGGCGCGCCGGGCGGGCCAGAGCGCGCAGGTGCGCGGCCTCCACGTCGTCCAGCCGCAACACCCGGGCCACCGCGGCCAGTACCGCGTCGGAGGCGCTGCCGCCCCGGCCCTGCTCCAGCCGGACGTAGTAGTCGACGCTGACCCCGGCGAGCTGCGCGACCTCCTCGCGGCGCAGGCCCTGCACCCGGCGGCGGCCGTGCGAGGGCAGGCCCACCTCCTCGGGCTGGATCCGGGCCCGGCGCGAGCGGAGGAAGTCCCCGACGGTGTTCTCCATGCCCGCAGCGTAGCCGCGGCCGCGCGCCGCGAGGGTGGTACGGCCTTACCCAGGAAAGGCGGTACCAGGAACCGCGGTCCCGGGAAAGGCTGTCCCCGGGCTGCGCTTTCCCAGGACATCGGTGGCCCTGGATGGCCCGCCCGGGCCCGCGCAGAGTGGTCCCGTCAGCCCGACCGCAAGGACCACGAAGGCAGGACCTCATGAGCTACGCCGCCCTGGCCACCCGTACCGCCGTCGTCACCGGAGCCGCCAGCGGCATCGGTGAGGCCACCGCCCGCCTGCTCGCCGCGGGCGGCGCCCGGGTCGCCCTGCTGGCCCGCCGCACGGAGCGGCTGGACGCGCTCGCCGCCGAGATCGCCTCGGCCGGCGGCCAGGCGCTCGCCGTCACCACCGACCTCACCGACCAGGCCTCGGTGGACGCCGCCGTCAAGGCCGTCCACGACGCCTACGGCGCGGTCGACCTGGTCGTCAACAACGCGGGCGTGATGCTGCCCAACCCCGTCGCCGACGGCCGGCTCGACGAGTGGACCCGCATGATCGACACCAACCTCACCGGTGTGCTGCGGATCCTGCGCGCCTTCACCGCGGACCTCACCGCGGCCGCCGGCGAGGGCCGCACCGCCGACCTCGTCAACGTCTCCTCCATCGCCTCGCACGTCGTCTTCCCCGACTACGCCGTGTACGGGGCCACCAAGGCCGCCGTCACCCAGCTCTCCGCCGCGCTCCGCACCGAGCTGGGCCCGCGCGACGTCCGGGTCAGCACCGTCGAGCCCGGGCTGACCGACACCGAGCTGGCCGGGCACATCGACAACCCGGCGCTGCGCGAGCAGCTGGGCGGGATGTTCGCCGCGATCCCGGCGATGACCTCCGAGGACATCGCCGACCTGATCGCCTACACCGTCACCCGCCCCCGGCACGTCAACCTCCGCCACCTGGTCGCCCTGCCGACCCGGCAGGCCTGAGCCGTCGGCGGCCCCGCCCGGGTTCCCCCACCGGGCGGCGGGCCGCCGTGGGAGCATGCCAACCGTGGCGATCGTGGCGGGGAGTACGAACAGCGACACCGGCGGTGCCCGGGCGGGCGGCCCGCCCGGGCCCCCCGGTACGCCGGGGCCGGACCGTGCCCCGGGGCAGGCCGGGGTCACCGAGCCCGCCGTCCCCGGACCGACCGCTCTCCCCGAGCAGGCCGCCGCGCCCGGCCCCGCCGGCGCCCCCCGCCACGCCGGCACCCCCGAACGCCCCGGCGCACCCGGGCAGGCCGCCGCGCCCGGCCCCGCCGGTCCCGCGTTCCCGCCGGACCTACCGGCGGCCCGGCCCGGCACGCCCGGCCCCGCCGCCGCCGGCCGGGTCCGCCAGCCGGTGGCGCTGATCCGGCTGCTCGTCGGCCTCGCCACGATCGCGCTGACCCTGCTGCTCGCCGACTACGCCCGCGCCACCACCAGCGGTATCGCCGCCGACGTCGCCCAGGCCGCCCGGCTGGTGCCCCGCCCGCTGTCGGCGCTGGCGGGCGGGCTCTCCACCGCCGCCCTGCTGCTGGTACCGGTCTGGTCGGCGGTCCGCCGGCTGCTCTCGGCGGTGCCCGACCGCCGGCGCATCCTCCAGCACCTCTCGGACGGACTGCTGGCCGCCGTCCTCGCCTACGGCGCCTGCGTCGCCATGGACCTCGGGCTCGACGAGCTCGCCCCCGCCTCGCTGGTCGCCGCCCTCACCCAGCCGCTGCCCGGCGCCGGCCTCGCCCACACCGAACCGGTCTACGGCTACCTCGCCCCCGTCTTCGCCTTCATGACCGCCTCGGCCGCCCGCGAGCACCGGGTCCCCCGGATCGTCCTGTCGGTCTCCGCCCTCGCCGGACTGGCCGCCGGGTACGCCACGCCGACCGCCCTGCTGCTCGGCCTGCTGCTCGGCTGGACGGCCGCGCACGGCACCCTCTACGCCGTCGGCACCCCCGACCCCCGGCCCCGGCCCGCCCAGCTCCTGCAGAGCCTGCGCGAGGCGGGCCTGCGCCCCGTCGCCGCCCACCCCGCCGGGCCGGACCGCTACCTGGTCCGCCAGGAGGCCGGCCGCCCCGACCTCGACGTCCAGCTGCTCGACCGGCAGGCCGTCACCGCCGCCCTGGTCCAGCGCGCCTGGCGCCGGCTACGGCTGCGCACCGCCCCGCACCCCCGCGCGCTGCGCTCGCTGCGCACCGGGCTGGAGCACGAGGCCCTGGTCTCCTACGCCGCCGTCGCCGCCGGCGTCCGCACCCGTCGGATCGCCGCCACCGCCGGGCTCGGCCGGGACAGCGCCCTGGTCGCGTACGAGTACCTGCCCGGCCGCACCCTGGACCAGCTCGCCACCGACGAGCTGACCGACCCGCTGCTCGCCGACGCCTGGTCCCAGCTCGCCCTGCTCCAGCGGCGGGAGATCTCGCACCGGGCCCTCGTCCCCTCCTCGCTCCTGGTCGACCGGGCCGGCGCGGTGCACCTGGTGGACCTCGCGGACGGCGACATCGCGGCGAGCGAGCTGGTGCTGCGCTGCGACATCGCCCAGCTGCTCACCACGCTCGCCCTGCGGGTCGGTGCCGAGCGGTCGGTGCGCAGCGCGGTGGCGGTGCTCGGGCCGGACGCCGTCGGCGCGGCCCTGCCGCTGCTGCAGCCGATCGCCCTGGCCCGCACCACCCGGACCGCGCTCAAGCAGACCTCCCGGGCGCACTGCGCCGCCCTCGCCCCGGCAGCCCCCGGCGCTCCCGGCGCTCCCGGCGCTCCCGGGGCGACCGCCGCCGGCCGGGCGGCCGCGCCCGCGCCGCCCGGCGAGCTGCTGGACGCGATCCGCGCCGAAGTCCTGCGGACCCAGCCGCAGGCACCTGTCCGAGCGGTGAAGGTGGAGCGCCTGCGGCCCCGGACGCTGCTGGCCGTGGGCGGCGGCGTGGTCGCCGGCTGGCTGCTGCTGCCGCAGCTCTTCGCCTCCGAGCAGAACCCGATCGCCGCGCTGGGCGACGCCGACCCGCTCTGGCTGGCCCTCGCCGTGCTGACCGCGGCCGCCAGCCACTTCACCGCCGCGATGGGCTTCGTCGGCTTCGTCCCCGAGCGGCTGGACTTCCGCCACGCCGTGCTCGCCCAGCTGGCCGGCTCCTTCGTCAAGCTGGTCTCGCCGGGCGGCGTCGGCGGGGTCGCCCTGAACACCCGCTTCCTCCAGCGGGCCGGCATCCCGACCGCCCAGGCGCTGTCCAGCGTCGGCGTCGGCCAGCTCTTCGGCCTGGTGCTGCACCTGCTCCAGCTCGGTGCCTTCGTCTACCTGCTGGACCTGGAGCCCGGTGGCTCCGAGCTGGACGCGCTGCCGGCCGTGGTGAGCGGCCTGGCCGGCGCGGCGGTGCTGCTGGCCGGGGTCTCCGCCGTGCCGCCGGCCCGCCGCTGGCTGGCCGCCCGGCTGCGGCCGCTGACCTCCGAGGTGCTGCCCCGACTGCTGGAGCTGCTGCGCAGCCCGGGCCGGCTGGCCGTCGGCGTGACCGGGCAGCTGCTGGTCTCGCTCTGTCTGGTCGCCTGCCTGTACTGCTGCGTCCGGGCGGTCGGCCGGGAGCCTGCCTTCGCCTCGGTCGCGGTGGTCTTCCTGATCGGCAACGCGGTCGGCAACGCGGCGCCGACCCCGGGCGGGGCCGGCGCCGTGGACAGCGCGCTGGTGACGCTGCTGGAGCACACCGCCTCGATGGAGGAGGGCGGCGCGCTGGCGGCCGTCGCGCTCTACCGCCTGCTCACCCTGGTGCTGCCGGTGCTCCCGGGCTGGGCGGCCTTCGCCTGGCTGCAACGGCGCGGGGCGCTGTAGCCGCCGTAGCGGCGGGGAGCGCCCTAAGCGCCGTAGCGGCGGAGCGCTGTGGCGGCGGAGCGCTGTGGCGGCGGGGCGCTGTGGCGCCGGGGCAGTGGCGCCGGGGCAGTGGCGCCGGCAGGGGCGCGGTGCCGCTACTCCCGGTACTCGTCCTCGTCGAGCTCGACGACCCGGCTCTGCTCGGCGACGTCCGCGACCTCGGTGGCCGGATCGGCGCCGAGCGCCCGCCGCTCGGCCAGCTCGTCGTACTCGTCGCCCTCGTCCGCCTCGTCGTCCGGCTCGACCGCCTCGGCGACCTCGTCCAGGTAGTCCTCGTGATTCTGCGGCATGGCGTCCGTCCTTGCTGCTCGGAGGCTCCCACGGGGCCCGTTGGGGTACTGGAAGTATCCGCCGAGGGCCGCCCGGACGCGATGCGCCACCGGGCCTTCGGCGTGTTGTCCGGTCCCGGTCCGCGGCCTGCGGACCGGCCTCCCGCCTGCCCGGCCACCGGCGCGCAAAACGGATGCCCGGCCGCCGGGGGTACGATCAGTGCCGTACCAGCAGGGCTTACCCTCACCCACCCGGTGGCCCCGAAGCCCTTACGAACGACGGGGAAATCATGTCCGGCTCGCACTACTTCACCGGTGCACCCGAGGTCGCCAGCGAGCGCCGTCCGATCACGGTCAGCCTGCCGGACGTCACCCTGGAACTGACCACCGACGCCGGTGTGTTCTCCCGCAGCCGGCTCGACCCGGGCACCCGGATCTTGCTGGAGCACGCGCCGCCGCCCCGGGTCCGCGGCCCGATCCTGGACGTCGGCTGCGGCTACGGCCCGATCGCGCTGACCTGGGCGACCAGGCGCAAGCGGCTGCCGGTCTGGGCGGTGGACGTGAACACCCGCGCGCTGGAGCTGGTCCGGCTCAACGCGGAGGCGCTCGGCCTGGGCAACGTGCAGGCCGCGCTGCCGGAGGACGTCCCCGAGGACCAGCGGTTCGCGGCGATCTACTCCAACCCGCCGATCCGGGTCGGCAAGGGCGAACTGCGCCGGCTGCTGCACCAGTGGCTCGGCCGGCTCACCCCGGACGGCTCGGCGTTCCTGGTGGTCCAGAAGCACCTGGGCTCGGACTCGCTGCAGAAGTGGCTGAACGACCAGGGCTACCCGACCACCCGCGTGACGTCGGTCAACGGGTTCCGGATTCTGGAAGCGCGGCCCCGCCCGGAGGGCGAGGGCCCCGAGAGTGGACGAGGTACGACGTCGTGAAGCAGCTCCGCGGGACCGAACTGAAGCGCTTGCACCGCCAGTGGCGGCGCAGCAACGAGTTCCGGCTCGCGCTGATCCTGGAGAACCTCCAGTCGCCGTTCAACGTCGGCTCGGTCGTCCGGACCGGTGCCGCGATGGGCGCGGAGAAGCTGTACCTGACCGGCGACACCCCGTCGGTCCGCTCCTCCGGCGCCCAGAAGGCCGCGATGGGCACCGACAAGTACCTCAAGGTGGAGCACTTCCCCACCGTCGCCGAGGCCGTCGCCGCCGCCAAGGCGGACGGCTTCAAGGTGGTCGGCCTGGAGCTGGCGGACGAGGCGGTGCCGATGTTCGCCGCCGAGCTGACCCCGGCCGTGGCCTTCGTGCTGGGCCACGAGGACCGCGGCATCACCCCCGACGCGCTCGCGCTCTGCGACCAGGTGGTGTTCGTCCCGCAGCTCGGCCGCGTCGGCTCGCTCAACGTCTCCGCCGCCGCCACGGTGGCCTGCTACGAGGCGCGCCGCCAGGGGTACGCGCTCAGCGGCACCCCGGACGGCAGCGACCCGGGCGGCCTGGACCTCGACGACGAGTGACCCCGGAGTGATCGCCGGGTGAGCCCGGTGGGGCTCACCCGGCGGGGCTCACCCGGCCGGGGCCCTCACACCTCGACCAGCACCTTGCCCCGGTTCGCCTCCCGGTCGACGTAGAGGCTCCGGTAGGCCTTCGGGATCTCGTCGAAGCCCTTGTGCACGGTCTCGTGGTAGCGGATCTCGCCGCGCCGGACCAGCTCGCCGAGGTCCGCGTGCATCGCCGTCAACTGCGGCTCGTCGAACCACTCCTGGGCGAAGATCCCGCGGATGGTGGTGCGCGGGAACATGATGTACGGCAGCAGCCGGGGCCCGGTCAGCTCACCGTTCACCGTGGTCGCCCACTGCCAGCAGACCGCCACCCGGCTGTCCACGTTGAGCATGGTGAACACCGCGTCGGTGACGCTGCCGCCGAGGTTGTCGAAGTAGCGGTCGACCCCGTCCGGGGCGGCGAGCAGCAGCGCCGCGCGGACCTTCTCGGCGTCGTCCGCCTGGTCGTAGAGCACCACGTCGTCGAAGCCGAGCTCCTTCAGGTACGCGGCCTTGCCCGCCGAGGCGGTGGTGCCGACCACCCGGCCGGCGCCCGCGCGCCTGGCCAACTGGCCCACCAGGGTGCCGATCGCGCCGGAGGCACCGCTGATCACCACGGTGTCGCCCGGCCGCACCTCCAGGAACTTCGTCAGCGTGCCCCAGGCCGTCATCCCGGGCGCGCCCATGACGCCGAGCGCCGTGGAGAGCGGCAGCCGCTCGTCGTACCGGGCCGGGTCGAGCCGGCGGTAGGCGGGGAAGAGCATCGGGAAGACGCCGGTCTTCCACAGCTCCTCGACGCCGTTGTGGACGACGTGGCTGCGCCAGCCGCCGAAGCCCTGGACGAGGTCGCCGACCTGGAAGGCCGCCTCCGGACCGGCCTCCAGCACCTCCATGATCGAGTCCGCGCCCATGTGGTGGCCGATCGGCGTCTCCAGCGCGAGGCCGTTCTGGTACGGGTCGACCGAGACGTACCTGGTCCGGAAGAGCATCTCGTCGGGCCGGAGGCTGACGTCGACCTCCTCGACCACCTTCCGGTAGATCCGGTTGACGTCCGGCACCCCGTCGAGGTGCTCGCGGACCACCCACTTCTCGATCTTCATGCCAGGGCCCCTGTCGAAACGGTACTGGTGGACGGGATCTCCTCGACCGGCCCGGTCTGCTGCTTCGGCGGCCGGCCGACGGGGAGGATCAGATGGGTGGGCGGCGGCGCGCTCAGGTCGATCTCGGCGCGGAACTCCCGCCCGTCGTCCCGGCAGATGAACTGCATCACGTGCCGGCCGGCGGCGGCCGCCCGGATCAGGCCGCCGATGGTGGCCCAGACGCCGGAGAGGTAGAAGTCGGAGAGCCCGGGGAGCACCGGACCGTTCTTCTTGATCTCCTCCTCCACCGTCTCGCTGCCCTCGACGAAGGGGTTCCAGCCCGGGAACGTCCCGTCGTAGACCCCGGTGTAGCGGACCTGGGTGAGCGGGGTCGAGACGTCCGCCACCGCGACGGCGCTCTTGAAACCGGGGAAGCGCTCGTCCAGGAAGGCCACGATGCCGTTGCGGACCTTGCGCTTGGCCGCCATGTACTCCCGGCCGTGCTTGACCGGCAGGGTGTGCAGTTCCTCGCCGCGCCGCACCCGGGAGGACTGCTCCGGACCGTCGTGCAGCGCCCGCCAGGGGTCGATGTCGGAGAAGTAGGTGGCGAACACCACGGTGGACTCCCGTGGCGCCAGCTCCGGGTAGTGCCGGGTGCGGAACTGCACGTTCATGCTCGGGCAGCGGATGCCGGTGAGCTCGGCGGCCCGCTGCTCGTCCAGCAGGTAGGTGGTGCACGGGTCGCCCTCCGGGAAGGGCCGGCGCAGGCCCAGGAAGAGCGCGACGTAGCCGGGCGACAACTGACCCGGCTCGTCGATCAGCGAGGTGTAGAGCCTGCGGTAGGTGTCGTTCAGATAGCGGCCCTTGAGCAGCTTCATCACCGTGGTGTGGCCGTCGGCGGCGGAGACCACGATGTCGGAGCGGAACTCCCGCCCGTCGCTCAGCCGGACGCCCACCGCCCGGTCGTCCTCGACCAGGATCTCCTCGACCTTGGCGTTGTACGTCACCTCGCCGCCGAGCTTCCGGTACCGCTGCTCGATCGAGCGGGCCAGCGCGAGCGAACCGCCCTCCGGCACCCCGGCGGCCTGGTTGGCGTGCGAGGCCAGCTGGAAGTAGAAGGGCAGCACCGGGAAGGCCGGGTGCTTCTCGTAGAGGATGAAGTTGAACGCCTCGCGCAGCAGCGGGTCCTGGAAGCGCTGCGAGTAGTCGGTCATCAGGACGGTGATCGACTTCCGGATGGTGTTGAAGTACGGGAGGAAGGAGGCCAGCATCCGCCAGCGCTCGATCCGCCCCATCAGCCCGACCGGCTTGAGGAACGGGTAGACCGCCAGCGCCTTGCGGAACGTCCGGATGCCGTCGCAGAACTCCCGGACCGGCTTCGCGTCGGCCGGCGAGATGCCCAGCAGATGGGCCTCCAGCCGGTCCGGGTCGGAGTAGAAGTGCACCGCCCGGCCGTCCCGGCCGCGGACGATGTTGAACACGTCGAAGTGCCGCATCTCCTTGCCCTGGAGGGCGCCGAGCTCCAACCAGATCTGGTACATCTCGTTGCCCGGCCCGTTGCCGAGCAGCCAGCTGATGCACCAGTCGAAGGTGAAGTCACTGCGGTCCCAGCCGGTGCAGGAGCCGCCGGGGATCTCGTGCATCTCGAAGACCTGGGTGCGGTACCCGTTCATCTGGGCGTAGCACCCGGTGGAGAGGCCGCCGAGGCCTCCGCCCACGATGATCATCGTTTCTCGTCTGCGCGCTGGCGCCTTGTGCCGTGCCAATTCCCTGGCCTTCCTCGTGGTCATGCCGGTGTGCCGAGTGCCGTGTGCCGCGTACTTGTTCGCTGCTCGCTGTGCGCTGCGTGCCGGGCGCTGTGTCACCAGGCGATCGGGAGCGCCTGCAGTCCGTTCACCATCGCGTCCGCCTTCCAGCGCAGTTCGTCCTCGGGGACGGCCAGCCGCAGGCCGGGCAGGCGGTCCAGCACCGTCTCGATCGCCACCTGGAGCTCCAGCCGGGCCAGATGGGCGCCGATGCAGTAGTGCACGCCGTGGCCGAAGCCGATGTGCGGATTGCCCTGGCGGTCCAGCACGAGGCGCTCCGGCTCCTCGAAGACCTCCGGATCGCGGTTGGCCGCGGCGGTGGCGATCATCACCGCGTCACCGGCCCGGATCGTCACCCCGCCCAGCTCGACGTCGGCCGTGGCGTAGCGCGGCAGGCTGAAGCCGGTGAGCAGCGGCACGTACCGCATCAGCTCCTCGACGGCCTTCGGGATCAGTTCGGGCTTCGCCCTAAGGCGGCGCAACTCCTCCGGATTGACAAGGAGTTGGTGGAAGAAGTTGCCGATCTGGTTGGTGGTGGAGACGAAGCCGGCGATCAGCAGGTCACAGGCGATCGAGAGCAGCTCGTCCTCGCTGATCAGCCCCTGCTCGCGGCAGGCCCGGACCAGGACGGTCAGCAGGTCCTCGCCGGGTTCGCGTCCGCGCAGGTCCAGCACGCCGGCCATGTACTCGATGAACGCCTGGCCCTCGACGGCGAGGACCTCGCCGGGGGTGACGGCGGAGAGCACCGTCTCCGCCCACTGCCAGAGCATCCGGTGGTCCTCGGCGGGGATGCCGAGGACCTCGCAGATGATGGTGGTCGGCATCGGGATCGCGAAGTCCTCGACCAGGTCGGCCGGCGCACCCGCCGCGAGCAGGCCGTCGACCAGCTCGTCGGCCAGCTCCCTGGCCCGGACGCGCAGCCGCTCGACCCGTCGGGCGCTGAACTCCTTGGCCACCAGCGAGCGCAGCCGGGTGTGCTCCGGCGGCTCGGTGGAGAACAGCCCGGCGCCGCTGCGGGCGACCGGACGCATCCGGGGCTGGTCGTGGCCCATCGCCTCGGCGAGGCTGAAGCGCGGGTCGGCCAGCACCGTCCGGACGTCCTCGTAGCGGGTGACCAGCCAGGCGCCGTCACCGTAGGGCAGCCGGATCCGGGCCAGCGGCTGCTCGCGCAGCTCGGCGTACCGGGGGTGGAGGTCGAGGCCGAGCGACGCGAACGGGTAGGACAGCGGCGGCTGCTGCCTGAGCATGAGGTGGTCCACCTCTCGTGAGGGACTTCCATGGCCATGGGGGCTACTGGGACTGCCGGGGTGGCGGGCCGGGTCGCCGGACCCGGGCCGCGGGGAGGTGCACGGCTCAGGACGCATCGGCGGTGGCCCCGGCGAGGATCTCCCTGGCCAGCCCGGCGTTGCGCGCGATGTACTCGTGGCCGAGCATCTCGGCGTGGGTACCGAAGCCGCGGAACACCGCCGTACCGGTGGCCGAACTGCCGTGCCAGGCACCGTGCTCGCCGGCCGCGTAGAGGGCCACCTTCACGTCGTCGGAGATCACGCTGACCGGTGCGGCGATCACCCCCAGGTTGGGCGTACGGCTGCAGAACTGCAGGTAGTCCCTGGCCTGTTCGCGGGTCTCCTGGGCGACGATCTCCGAACCGGTGTGCCGCTGCAGGTGCTCGGCCAGCTCCTGCTCGAAGGCCTGGACGTGCTCGTCGCCGAGGGTGAAGAACTCCGGGATCCGGTGCGAGTCCATGATCACCACATTGGGCACCGCCCGGCCGCGCCGCTCCAGCTCCTTGGCGACCTCGAAGGCGAGGTTCCCGCCGAGCGAGTAGCCGAGCAGCGCGCACGGCCCGTCCGGCTGGATGGTGTCGATCAGATCGGCGTAGCGGGTGACCTTGTCGTCCCCCGCGACGTAGTTGAACGCGACCATCCGGTACTCCGGCAGGTGCGCCGCGAACTGCCGGTAGACCAGGCCGTGGCCACCGGCCGGCGGGAAGCAGAAGATGGTCTGCTGCTGCTCCTGGTTGAACCAGAGGTAGGGCTGGGCGCCCTCCAGCCGGCCGGTGATGATGTGCTCCAGCGTCCTGGCCATCCCGTGCAGGGTGGTGACCTTGAACAGCTGGCTGACCGGGATCCTGATGTTGAACTCGCCCTGCAGCCCGTGGATCAGCTCGATCAGCTTGATCGAACTGCCCCCGCACTCGAAGAAGTCGTGCTCCAGGCCGAGCCCCTCGACGCCGAGCAACGCCCGCCAGTGCTCGGCCATCCGGACCTCGTAGAGGGTGACCGGCGGTTCGGCGGCCCGGTCCTCGGCCTCCGCCCGGGGCGCGGGCAGGGCGGCGACGTCCACCTTGCCGTTGGCGGTGAGCGGCAGCGCGGGCAGCTCGGCGAAGTACGTCGGGATCATGAAGGTCGGCAGGTAGCCCGCCAGGTGGCGACGGAGCTCCCGGCGGTCGACCGTCCGCCCGGGGGCGGGGACGCAGTAGGCGCAGAGCACGTTCTCGCCGCTGCGGTCCGGCCGGACGGTCACCACCGCCTGGGCCAGCTCGGGCCACTCGGCGAGCTGGGTCTCGATCTCGCCCAGCTCGATCCGGTGACCGCGCACCTTGATCTGCGAGTCGGCCCGGCCGAGCAGGTGCACCCCGCCGTCGGCGTCCCAGCGGGCGAGGTCGCCGGTACGGTAGAGCCGGACCGGCTCGGTACCGTCGGCCCCGCCGAGCGGCAGGGTGGCGAAGCGGCGCGCGGTCTGCTCCTCGTCGCCGACGTAGCCGAGGGCCACTCCGGAGCCCCCGATCCACAGCTCCGCCGGCACACCCGGCGGGACGGGCCGGCCCTGCTCGTCCAGCAGGTAGAAGGCGCTGTTCGGGAACGGCCGCCCGATCGGGACCATCCGGCTGGGCTCCAGACCGTCCGCCGGGCCCTCGAAGTAGGCGCTGTCGATGGTGGCCTCGGTGAGGCCGTAGGAGTTGATCAGGCGGGTCCGCGGGCCGCACAGCGCGCGCAGCCGCTCGTACTCCTCGACCTTCCAGACGTCCGAGCCGACCACCAGCAGCCGCATGAAGTCCAGCCGCAGGCCGGACCGCTCGCAGTGGCCGATCACGGTCCGGACCACCGCGGGCACGAACTCCCCGGCGTCCACCCGCTCGGTCCGCATCACCTCGTAGAGCCGCGCGGTGTTGAACAGCAGTTCCCGGCCGACCAGCACCAGGGTGGCCCCCGAGCAGAGCGCGCGGACGTAGTCGCCGGTGAAGACGTCGAAGGACGGGCCGGCCATCTGGAGGTGGACCCTGGCGTCGGTGTCCAGCCGGTACTCGGCGCGCCAGGCCTGGTAGGCCGAGGCGAGGTTGCGGTGCGAGACCCGGACGGCCTTGGGCCGGCCGGTGGAGCCGGAGGTGTAGATGACGTACGCGGGGCTGTCGAGGTCCACCGGCTCGTCGGTGAACCCGCCGGCGGAGCCCCCGGACGCCTCGGACCCCGCGGACCCCGCGGACCCCGCGGACCCGCCGGTGGTGCCGGTCCCGCCGGGCTCGTCCGCTCCGGTGAACTCCGCCGGTGCGACGATCCGGACCGGCAGCCCGCCGAGCCGCTCCGGGTCACCGACCAGCAGCCCGGCGCCGGCGTGCTCGATCATGTAAGCCAGCCGGTCGGCCGGGTGCCCCGGATCCAGCGGGAGGTAGGCCGCCCCGGTGCGGAGCACGGCCAGCAGGGCGACGACCAGCTCCGGCGACTTGTCCAGGCAGAGCGCCACCACCGAGCCCGGCCCGGCGCCGAGGGCCCTCAGCCGGGCCGCCGCGCTCCGGGAGCGGCGCGCCAGCTCGCCGTAGTTCAGCCGGGCGGTCGGGCCGGACTCCGCCGGAGCGGCCACCGCCCGGGCGTCCGGATCGGCGGCGGCCGCCCGGAGGATCAGCTCGTGCACCGGCTCCTCGTGGGCCACCCGCCGCTCGGCACCGCTCCACCGCTGGATCACCCGGGCCCGCTCCACCGGACCGAGCAGCTCCAGCCCGGTGGCCGGCTGCTCGGCGCCGGCCCCGGTCAGCCCCTCCAGCAGGTTGGTGTAGTGCCCGGCGAGGCGGGCCATCGTCTCCGGCAGGAAGAGGTCGGTGTTGTACTTGAAGACGCAGTGGAAGCGACGCTCCGCCTCGTCCTCGTAGGCGGACAGTGTGAGGTCGAACTGCCCTTCCTCCTCCGGGAGTTCGATGTACTCCAGGTGATAGCCGTACTTCTCGGTGGCCACCTTGTGGTGCAGCAGGATGAACATCGCCTGGAAGACGGCCGAGCGGCTCGGGTCGTGCTGCAGTCCGAGCTTCTCCACCAGCAGCACGAACGGGTACTCCTGGTTGTCCAGCCCGCCCAGCACGGTGGTGCGCACCTGGGCCAGCAGCTCCGCCACGGTCGGCGCCCCGGCCAGCGAGACGTGCAACGGCAGCGGATTGACGAAGTAGCCGTAGACCGAGCCGAACTCCTCGTCCGTGCGGCCGGTCACCGGGCTGCCGACGATGATGTCGTCCTGGCCCGAATAGGCGTGCAGCAGCAGGTAGTAGGCGCTGAGCAGCACCATGAAGACGGTGACGTTGTGCTCCCGGGCCAGCGCGTGCACCCGGGCGCTGAGCCGCTCGTCCAGCACGAAGAACTCGGAGGCGCCGTTGTGCGTCTGCACCGCCGGGCGCGGCTTGTCGGTGGGCAGGCTGAGGATCGGCACCTCGGCGGGCAGGTGCGAGCGCCAGTAGTCGAGCATCCGCGGCGCCTCGCGGCCGGCCAGGAACTCGTTCTGCCGGTTGAGGAAGTCCAGGTAGCGGGCGGTGACCGGGGGCAGTTCCGGCGCCCGGCCCTGCCGCAGCCCCTCGTAGACGGCGAGCAGTTCCTCGATGAAGGTGAAGGTGGAGATCGCGTCCGAGATGATGTGGTGGACGGCCTTCATGATCACCCACTGCTCCGGCCCGCGCTTGAACAGCCGGAACCGCACCAGCGGATCGCGCTCCAGGTCGTACGGCTTGCGGTACTCGCGGACGATCAGGTCGTGGACCTCCGCCCACTCCAGCCCCTGGACGTCGAAGACCCCGAAGTCCGGCTCGACCTCTGCGCGGACCCGCTGCACGGCGTGGCCGCCGTCCAGCACGAAGTTGGCCCGCAGGCTGGGGTGGCGCCCGACCATCGTCCGGAAGGCGGCGGCCATCAGCTCCGGCTCCAGCTCCACCCGGACCTCGACCGCGCCGCCGATGTTGTAGGCGAAGCCGTCCGGGTTGAGCTGCTTGAGGAACCAGAGCGCCTTCTGGTTATGCGTCAGCGGGTGCTGCGACTCGTCCTCGTACCGCTCGACCTCGGCCGCGCCGGCGCCGGTGCCGTCGTCCTCGATCAGCTCGGCCAGACCGGCGTACAGCTGGGCGACCAGCTCGGTCACCGGGGCGTTGGAGAGCAGCGCCACCACCGGGAGGGCGGTGCCCAGCTCGGTGTTGAGCCGGGCCCGCAGCTCCATCGCGAGCAGCGAGTCCAGTCCGAGCCCGCTCAGGCCGGTACCGGGCTCGATCTGCTCCGCCGGCACCCCGAGCACGGTCGCGGCGAGCGCGACGAAGCGCTCGGTGAGCAGCTCCCGGCGCTCCTCCTCGCCTGCCGCCCGCAGCACCTCCAGCAGGCTGCTCCGCCGCGGCGCCGGCGCGTTCTCCCGGGCTGCGGCGGCCAGACCGGCGACCAGCGGCGGCGGGGCCGGGTACCAGGACAGGAAGAGCGGCCAGTCGATCACGGTGGCGACCAGCAACTGGGCGCGGTCCTGGCCCAGTACCCGCTCCAGCACGGCCATCCCGCTCTCGGGCGCGAGGGAGCTCATGCCGCGGCTGTTGCGGTAGTGCTCGACCAGGCCGAGCTCCTCGATCATGCCGGTCGCCCAGGGGCCCCAGTCCAGGCTGAGGGCGGGCAGGCCGAGGGCGCGGCGGTGGTGCGCCAGCGCGTCCAGGAAGGCGTTCCCGGCCGCGTAGTTGGTCTGGCCGGCGGTGGTCAGCAACGAGGCGATCGAGGCGAACAGCACGAAGTGGTCGAGCGGCTCGCCGGCCAGCTGCCGGTGCAGGGCGAAGGCGCCCAGCACCTTGGGGCCGTGGACGGCGTCGAACACCTCGCGGTCAAGCTCCGCCACCAGGGTGTCGCGGACCTGCCCGGCCAGGTGGAAGACGCCCCGGACGGGTGGCGACTCCAGCGCCCGGTACTCCGCGAGCCAGTCCGCGAGGGCGCGTTCGTCGGTGATGTCCAGCGACACCGGAACGGGCTGGGCGCCGAGCGACTCCAGCTCGCGCAGGAAGGCGACACCGCGACCGGCCCGGCTCTCCGGGTCGAGGCCGCGCCACCGCTCGCGCGGGGGCAGCGGGCTGCGGCCGACCAGGATCAGCCGGCGGGCGCCCCGACGGACCAGGGTGCGGCAGAGCAGCCGGCCGAGGGCGCCGAACGCTCCGGTCACCAGGTAGCTGCCGTCCGCGCGCAGGCTGGGCGGCAGCGGACCGGTCAGCCCTTCGGCGGGGCGCAGCCGGTTGGTCAGCCGGCGCCCGCCGCGCAGCGCGATCTCGTCCTCGTCGGCCAGCGCGAACTCGCGCAGCAGTGCGGCCGCCTCCGCTCCGGCCGGGCCGGCCGGACCGAGGTCGATCAGCTTGCCGGGGTGGCCGGGCAGCTCCTGGTGGCGCAGCACCCGGCCGATCCCCCAGGCGGGCGCGCCGAGCGGCTCGACCGGCTCGTCGGGGGCGGTGGCCTGGGCGGCCCGGGTGACGATGTGCAGTCTGCAGTCGGGCAGTTCGGCGGAGAGCAGGGCGGCCAGCGTGACCAGGCTGTAGGCGCCGGCGCCGGTGTGACCCGCCACCGTGGCGTGGTCGGCGCCCGCCAGCGCGGGCCGGTCGAGGTTCCACAGGTGGACGACGGCGGCCGGATCGGCGGCCCCGGCGGCCCGCCGGTCGGCCAGCAGCCGGCCGAGGTCCGCTGCGGAGCCGGGATCCACGGTGGACTCCCGCCCGTCCGCGGCGGTCCGGTAGCAGCTGCCCGGGCGGACGAGGTGGCAGCTGCCACCGCACCCGGTGATCCGGTCGGCCAGCTCCTCGGCGACGCCGCCGGCATCGGCGAACAGCAGCCAGTGGTCCGGGTGCTCGGCCAGCAGGTCGGGGGCGTCCGAGGCGCCCGGCAGCTCCGACCACGAGGACTCCACCAGCCAGCCGTCGATGGTGGCGAGGCCGACCGCGGTGGAGGCCTTCTCCACGTCGGCGGCCCGGAACCCGGTGATCCCGCCGAGCGGGGTGCCGCTCCCGTCGTAGACGGCGATGTCCCCGACGAGCTCGTCGCCGCCGTCCCGGGTCACCGTGGCGTGTACCCAGAGCGGCTGCTCCCCGACCGGGTCCAGCCGGACCTCGTCGATGGCGAGCGGCAGCTTGATGCCGGTGCCGGTAGGACCGGCCGCCACCAGGAGCTGGGGGGTCAGCAGGGTCTGGAAGAAGGCGTCCATCAGCACCGGGTGCACCTGGTGGCCGGCGCCCTGCCCTGCGATCGCCGCCGTCGGCCGGACGACGGCCAGCGCCTCGCCGGGGCCGATCCAGACCTCGTCGATGCCCTGGAAGGCCGGCCCGTAGTGGTAGCCGAGACCGGCCAGCTCGCGGTAGCAGTCGGGGCCGGCCAGGTGGCGGGCGGCGCGCTCACGGATCGGCTCGGCGTCCAGCCGGTGGCCGGGCCGCCGGCGCTGGCCGGGGCGGACGGTGCCGACGGCGTGGACGGTGCGGTCCGGCCCGGCCCCGCCGGGGCCGTCGGCGTCGCCGTCCGTCCCGGCCGAGCCGGTGGTGACGGCCGTGCCGGTGGTGATCGTGAACGAGCCGTTCTCGGCGGAGAGGGTGAGCTGGACGGCGCGGCTCTCCTCGTCGGGCAGGAAGAGCGCCTTGCGCAGCTCGATCCCGGCCAGCGCCGCGTCCGCCCCGCCGGTCAGCGCGCGGACCGCCTGGACGGCCATCTCCAGGTACCCCGCGGCAGGGAAGAGCACCCGGCCCTGGATCCGGTGGTCCTCCAGGTACGGCAGCACCTCGGCGTCCAGCCGGGCCTCCCAGGCGGGCTCGCCCCCCGCGAGGCGGCGGCCGAGCAGCGGGTGGTCCTGCCGGCCCCGGCGGACCTGCTCCACCGCCCGGGGCTCGACCCAGTGCCGGTCCCGCTTGAACGGGTAGCGCGGCAGCGGGACCGGGCGCCCGGTCGGCTGCAGCACCGACCAGTCGACCTCGACCCCGAGGTTGTGCAGGGCGGCCAGCGAGGCGGTGAACGTGGTCCGCTCGTCCTCCTGGCGGCGGATCGAGGGCAGCGTCCGGACGTCGGGGTGGTCGGCGCCGCCGGGCCGGGCCTCCAGCGTCTCCTGGATCGAGCGGCCCAGCACCGGGTGCGGTCCGACCTCCAGGAAGAGGCTGTACCCGTCGTCCCCGAGCCGCTGCACGGCCTGCTGGAAGCGGACACTGTCGCGGACGTTGTGCCACCAGTAGCCGGCGTCCAGCTCGGTGCCGTGCGCGGTGCCCTCCCGGCCGGTGAGGTAGAGCGGCACCTGGGCGGGGCGGGCCTTGAGGTCGGCGAGCGACTCCAGCAGCTCGTCCTTGATCAACTCCATCCGGGCGCTGTGGTACGGCACTTCGACGGTCAACGGGCGGGCGAAGACCTGCTCCGCGGTGAGCGCGGCGGCCAGCTCGGCGAGCACCGTCTCGTCCCCGGCGAGGGTGAGCGAGGTCGGACTGTTGATCGCGGCCACCGACACCGCGTCACCGTACGGGCGGATCCGGCGGACCGCCTCGGCCTCGGTGAGGGAGACCGCCAGCATGCCGCCGGTACCGGCCAGCCGCTGCTGGAGCCGGCTGCGGTGCACCACCACCTTGACCGCGTCGGCCAGGTCGTAGACCCCGGCCTCGTGGAAGGCGGCCACCTCCCCGGTGCTGTGGCCGACCACGGCGTCCGGACGCACCCCGCGGCTGCGCCAGAGCGCGGCGAGGCCGATCTGGACGGCGAAGTTGGCGGGCTGGGCGAGCCAGGTCTCGGCCATCCGGGAGTGCGCCTCGTCGGCGGCCAGCTCGTCGGTCAGCGACCAGCCGGTGAGCTCGGCGAGGTGCTCGGCGCAGCGCTCGACGGCCTCGCGGTAGACCGGCTCGGTCGCGAAGAGCCGGCGGCCCATCCCCCACCACTGCGGACCCATGCCGGTGAAGACCCAGGCCAGCCGGCGGTGCCGAGCCTCGCGCCGCTGGCCGGTCAGCACCCGGGGGTGCGGTTCGCCCCGCAGGTACGCGGTGAGCGCCTCGTCCAGCGATTCGCGCGAGTCGTAGACCACGGAGAGCCGGGAGTCGAGGTGCTGGCGGCGGTGGGCCAGGGTGTGCCCGAGGTCGGCCGGTCGGGCGGGGGCGCCGCCGCGCGCACCGGCCAGCTCGCCCTGGATACCGGCGGCCAGCTCGGGCAGGGCGGCGGCGTCGCGGGCGGTGAGCGGCAGGACGGTGAGCGGGAGGACGGCCGGGCCCTCCGGCGGCTCGGACGGCTCCTCGGCCGGTGCCGGCTCGGGAGCGGCCTCCAGCAGGACGTGGGCGTTGGTGCCGCCGAAGCCGAAGGAGTTGACCCCGGCCCTGGCCGGGCCCCGGTGGTCCGGCCAGGGGGTCGGCTCGGACGGGATCTCGAACGGCAGGGTGGCAGGGTCGATCGCCGGGTTGAGCCGCTCCAGGTTGATGTGCGGCGGGATCAGGCGGTGCTTCAGCGCCAGCGCCGACTTGATCAGCCCGGCCAGGCCCGAGGCGGACTCGGTGTGCCCGATGTTGGTCTTGACCGAGCCCACGTAGCACCTGTCGCCGGGGCGGCGGCCGACCGCCAGCGCCCGCGCCAGGGCGTTCGCCTCGATCGGGTCGCCGACCGGGGTGGAGGTGCCGTGCGCCTCGACGTACTGGAGGCTGCCGGGCGTGATGCCGGCTTCGGCACAGACCCGCTCGATCAGGCTCACCTGGGCGTCCGGGTTGGGCACCGTGATCCCGTTGGTGCGGCCGTCCTGGTTGACCCCGCTGCCGATGATCACGGCGTGGATCGGGTCGCCGTCGCGCACGGCGTCGGAGAGCCGCTTGAGCGCGACGACCGCGACTCCCTCGGCCCGGACGTAGCCGTCCGCCGAGGCGTCGAAGGTGCGCGAGCGGCCCTCCGGCGAGAGGAAACCGCCCTTGGTCTCGGCGATGGTGTACTGCGGCGCGATGTGCAGCAGGGTGCCGCCGGCCAGCGCGAGGTCGGTCTCGCCGCGCAGCAGGCTCTGGGCGGCGAGGTGGACGGCGACCAGCGAGGAACTGCAGGCGGTGTCCAGCGAGACGCTGGGCCCCCGGAAGTCGAAGCAGTGCGAGATCCGGTTCGACACCATCGTCATCATGGTGCCGGTGGCGGTGTGCGCGGCCAGGGTCTCGAAGGAGAGGTCCGAGAACTGGACGATCTTGTAGTCCAGGGTGAACGCGCCGACGTAGACCCCGACGTCACGCCCCGCCAGCTCACCCGGCTTCTGCCCGCCGTCCTCCAGCGCCTCCCAGGCCACCTCCAGCAGCTTCCGCTGCTGCGGGTCCATGTGGTCGGCCTCCCGGCCGCTGATCCCGAAGAACGCCGGGTCGAACTCGTCGAAGCCGTCGATGTAGCCTCCCCGGCCGCCGACCAGTCGGCCTGGCTTGGCCTTGTCCCGGCTGCCGAGGGTGGCCACGTCGTACCGGCTGCGCGGCGTCGGCGTGATGCAGTCCTTGCCGTCGACCAGGTTCTGCCAGAACGACCGGTGGTCACTGGCACCGCCCGGGAACCGGCAGCCGATCCCGATGATCGCGATCCGCTCCGGTCCGTCGATCCGCTCCGGTCCGTCGGCAGGCCCGGCGGGAGCGGGCACGACGGCGGTCGTGCCCGAAGCGGCGGCGGGCACGGAGGCGGCGGTAGCGGCGGCGGTGGCGTAGCGGGTGTCGGAGGCGGTCGGGGAATCAGAGGGATCGGGAACTGCGGCGAGGCATGAATCCGTCATGGTCGAGTCCTTGTGTCGCTGCGTTCGCGCGCGCGGCACGGGCGTGGGAGCACCGCACGGGCGTGGGGACGGCGGCTGCGGACCGGTTCCAGGCAGGCCGGAGACCGGACCGGCCGAAGGGGACAGGCCGAGGGCCGGCGAGGAGTGCGAGCGGGGAATGGGCGGCGGGCGGTGGGCGCGAAGCAAGGGACTACGGGGTCGCGGGGCAACGCCACCGGAACGGGTTCGGGATCGCAGCGGACAAGAGGAGGCAGCGGTCGGCGAGAAGTCGGAACGGACGGACAGGGGCGCCGGGCGGGCGGACCGGCCGGGCCGGCGGGGCGTCAGGCCGGGAAGTCGTCGGCCTGCACCGGCCTTCGCCAGGGCTGGAGGTGACTGGCGAGCACCTCGCGCGTCCGGGGGAAGTCGGACGGGCGCAGCAGCCCCACCGCGGCCGGCCGACGGCCCGGTTGCCAGGTGAAACTCCCGAAGGCGTGGTCCCAGATCGAGAGGTCGGACCCATAGTGCCCGGCCTCCGCCAGATCGACGCTGTGGTGCAGCCGGTGTTGCTCCGGGCCGGCGAAGACGTGGTTGAGCGCACCGATCCGGACATCGACGTTCGCGTGCACGAAATAGCCCTGGGCGACCACGAACAGGCCCACCACGAACACCGATTCGGCCGAGAACCCCGCCAACGCGAGCGAGAGCTGCACGGCGCCCTGGGTGAGCACCACGTCGACGATGTGGTTGACCCCGTTGTTGGCGACATTGACCTTGTCGGGCACGTGGTGCACCCCGTGCAGGCGCCAGAGCCAGCGATTGGTGTGGCTCCAGCGGTGCATCAGGTAGTTGGCCAGCGAACCGAGCAGCAGCGCCGCCGGGATCTCCGCCCAGAGCGGCAGCACCGGATGCGGCGGCGCCGCCCACCCGACCATGGCCGACACCGGCACCTGCGACAGTGCCCCACCGATCATCGTCAGCACGAAGTAGGCGCCGTACCAGCCCCACTCGCCGACGCTCGGCCGCCATTCCGGTTCGTAGGGGATCAGCCATTCCAGAACCGTCAGATAGCCGATCGTGCCGAGCAGGAAGAACTGGCTCACCCGCCCGAGGTCCCAGCGCCAGCGCAGGGCCGCGACCGCTATCGACACGAGCGTGACCAGCAGGAACGGGTAGGCGACGTGACGCAGCGCGGAGCGCAACCGCTCACCCATGGCTACCCCCTTCGCGAGCCGGCTCGAACGATCACCGAAAGCATTCGTTCCGATACTAACGGTGCACGGAAGGGGATGCGAGGCATTTTTGGAAAGAATCACAAGCGCCGCAATTTGTCAGATAATAGATGGCCAAACGATTCTTCCGCCCGTCATAAAGATCCCGGAAATGCGAACCGCCCGCCCCTCCGGAGAGGGACGGGCGGGCGGACGATCAGTGGCCCACGGCCCAGGTCAACCGAGCCGGGCCGGAAGGTGCCGACCGGCGGCGAATCCGCTGATCGCCGAGATCACCGACAGCGCGTGGTCGTCGAGGAAGAAGTGCCCGCCCGAGAAGGTCCGCACCGAGCAGCCCGCCGTGGTGTGCTCGGCCCACGCCTCCGCCTCCGCCGCGGTGACCTGCGGATCCGCGTCCCCGGTCAGCACCAGGACGGGCTGCCCGATGCGGTCCCGGCCGGGCCGGCTGCGGTACGTCTCGGCGGCCTTGTAGTCGCTGCGGACCGACGGCAGCACCATCTCCAGGAACTCCGGGTCCCGCAGCATCAACGGATCCGTACCGCTCAACCGCTCCAGGGACCGGATCAGCGCCCGGTCGTCCGACCGGTGCACGTCCTGCGCCGTGTCCCGCGGCCGCGACGGCGCCCGCCGCCCGGAGACCACCACCCCCTGCAACGCCATCCCGGCCCGCTCCATCCGGACCGCCACCTCGAACGCCACCGACGCCCCGAGGCTGTGCCCGAACAGCGTGAACGGCCGGTCCGCCCACACCAGCAACTCCCGCACCACGTGGTCCGCGAGCGCGTGCACGTCCTCGACACAGGCCTCCCCGGCCCGGTCCTGCCGCCCCGGGTACTGCACCGCGAGCACGTCCACCGAGGTGGGCATCGCCCGCGCCACCGGCAGGAAGTACCCCGCCGACCCCCCGGCGTGCGGAAAGCAGACCAACTGCGCCGGTGCGGCGGGCGCCGGCTGGAACCGCCGGATCCAGAGACTGCTCCGCTCCGGCGCTGCTGCGTACCGTGGCATTCCCATCCCCTCCCCCTCCCCGGGGCCACCCACGACGGCCCACCCTGGCTGCCATTCAAGCCCCGCCGCCCCACCACGACCAGATGCCCGTCCCCCCTCTCGCACCCCCACCCCACCCCTACCCACCCCCTACCGCCACCCCGGGACAACGCGAAGGGCCCGGTCGCTCCAAGCGACCGGGCCCCACCGCAACGTTCACCCGTGGCCATCCGAACCCACGCCCGGCCGCCGGCCGACACCTCCGACCCGGGACCACAGCACACCCGATCGCGGGCATCCGCCGACGCGAGGGCATCCGCCTACGCAAAAGCCCCAGGTCACGGCGAGTGAGTCCTGGGGCTTCTACAGAGCCGCCTATGGGATTCGAACCCATGACCTACGCATTACGAGTGCGTTGCTCTGGCCAACTGAGCTAAGGCGGCACCGTTGCCGCACGTGGTGGCAACGCGGGCCAGTCTACACAGGTTCGCGGGTGATCCGTAACGGGGTTCCGCGGCGGTGGATCAGGCGGAGGAGACGGCCAGTTTGGCGGCGAAGCCCGCGAAGAGGACGGCGACGCCGCTGGTGAGGCCGGCGGAGAGGCGCTTGCGGCGGCGGAAGGCGGTGGCGAGGGTGGTGCCCGCGAAGATCAGCATGGAGAGGTAGAGCAGGCTGAAGGTCTGCAGGATGCCGCCGAGCAGGGCGAAGGAGAGGGCCGGCTGTCCGTAGGACGGGTCCACGAACTGGGTGAAGAAGGAGAGCAGGAAGAGGATCGCCTTCGGGTTCAGCAGGCTGATCACCAGGGCGCGGCGGAACGGGCGCTCGGTGGAGTCCGGGACGGCGGCCGCAGCGGTGTCGGGGGCGGCCGCGGCGGCGCGGTGCTCGCGCCAGAGCTGGCGGGCGGCGCGGAGCATGCCGACGCCGATCCAGAGCAGGTAGGCGGCGCCGCCGAACTTCACCACGGCGAAGACCGCGGGGTTGGCCTCCAGCAGCGAGGCGGCGCCCAGCGAGGTGAGGCTGATCAGGGTGAAGTCACCGACGAAGACGCCGGCGGCGGCGGTGTAACCGGTCCGGACGCCCTTGCGGGCGGCGACGGACAGCACGTACAGGGAGTTGGGGCCGGGGAGGAGGATGATCACGAGGGCGCCGAGGATGTACGTCGCCAGGTCGTTGACTCCGAGCACGGTGGGCTCCGGTGGGGGTGGCAGGGGCTGCGGGGCGCTCATCGTAACGTCGCACCGGTCGGCGGTTGAAGCCGAAATTACCCGCCGCTCCTCTCCCCCTCTACGCGCCGCAGCGCTTGCCCTGCTCCGGCGCCGGACCGCCCAGCAGGTACGCGTTGACCGCCCCGTCGACGCACTCGTCGTGCCGTCCGTACGCGGTGTGGCCGTCGCCGTCGAAGGTCAGCAGCCGCCCGGACTCCAGCTGCCCGGCGAGGGACCGCGCCCAGGCGTACGGGGTGGCCGGATCGCGGGTGGTGCCGATGACCACGATCGGAGCGGCGCCGGCGGCCCGGACGGTGTGCGCGGCGCCGGTGGCCCGGACCGGCCAGTAGCTGCAGGTCAGCGCCATCCAGGCCATGTCGCGGCCGAACCGGGGCGAGGTCCGCTCGAAGTCCGGCACGGCCCGCTGGACGTCGGCCGGGCCGGTGAACGGCGCGGGCAGGTCCAGGCAGTTCACCGCCATGTTGGCGAACATGAGGTTCGGGTACGAGCCGTCCGGACCGCGTTCGTAGTACGAGTCCGACAGCTTGAGCAGGCCGGTGCCGTCACCGGCCTTGGCATCGGCGAGCGAGGTGCGCAGCTTGGGCCAGAGGAAGTCGGCGTACATGGCCTGGATGACGCCGGTCGTCGCCTGGGACTCGGTGAGCCGGCGGGCGCCGTCGACGGTGGTCAGCGGCTTGGCGTCGATGGCCGCGAACAGGGCGCTGAGCTGCTCGCCCGCCTGCTGCTCGGTGCGGCCGAGCGGGCAGTCCTCGCGCTTGACGCAGTCCTTGGCGAAGGCCGCCCAGGCGGTTTCGAAGCCGCCGGCCTGGGTGCGGTTGCCGCTGATCGAGTCGAGTGACGGGTCCATCGCGCCGTCCAGCACGATCCGGCCGGTCCGGCCGGGGAAGAGACCGGCGTAGGTCGCGCCGAGGAAGGTGCCGTAGGACTTGCCCACGTAGTTGAGCCGTTCGTCGCCGAGCAGCGCCCGCAGGACGTCCATGTCGCGGGCCGCCTCGACGGTGCCGAGGTGGCCGAGCCGGTCGCCGGCCTGCTGCCGGCAGCCCTCCGCGAACTCCCGGTCCGCGGCCACCAGGGCGTCGATCTCGGCCTGGTCGTCGGGGGTGATGTCGGCGGCGGTGTACGCGTCCATCCGCTCCCCGGTCAGACAGGTCACCGGGCTGCTTCGGCCGACGCCGCGCGGGTCGAGCCCGACCAGGTCGTACCGGGCGCGCACGGCACTGTCGTAGCTCTTCGCGACGGCCTCCACGTACTCGATCGCCGAGCCGCCGGGGCCGCCGGGGTTGAGCAGCAGCGACCCGAGCCGGCCGCCGGCCGCGCCGGGGGCCCCGCCCTGGTCCGGGTCCGCCGGGACGGCGACGGCCCGGACCGCCGAGAGGGTGAGGTCGCCGCCGCCCGGGCGGTCGTAGTCCAGCGGCACCGTGAAGGTGGTGCACTCGAAGCCGTCGTCGCAGGGATGCCAGGCGGGCCGCTGGCCGTAGTACGGCGCCAGCGCGGCGGGAAAGGCGGCCGGGAGCGGCTCCAGCGGTGTGACACCGGGACGGGCGTCGGCCGCCGCCGGCCCCCCGGAGGCGAGGGACCCGGACGGGGCGGCGCCGGGCGCGGTGGTGTCCGAGGAGGCCGCCCCGGGGGTGGACGAGGAGGAGCTGCACCCGCCGACCAACAACCCCGCGACCGCCAGTGCCGCGGCCACCACTCGCGCCCGCATGCCCCGCTCCGACCTCATCCGGTCCCTCTCAGGTGCTGGGGCGCGGCCGCTGCCGGCGCCCTGGGTACCGCGAAGCGTAGCCTTCGCGGACACCCTGGTCAGGACGCCTTCGCCAGCGTCTCGGCCAGGTACTGGACCGCCTGGCGGACCAGCCGCAGCCGCTCCCGGTCGGCCGTGTAGTCCTGCACGTTCTCGGAGATCCGGACGTCGGCACGGGCTGACGCGCCGGCGCCGCCGTGCAGCGCGGTCTGCAGCTTGCGGGCCGCGTCCAGGCCCGCGGCGTCGGCCTTGGCGGCGGCCAGGAGCAGCTTCGGGGCGGCGTTGGCGGGGGCCTCGGCCCCCGTGCGGGTCAGCGCGACGGTGTCGTACCGGCCGGAGACCGCGGCGGCCGCGCCGTACAGGTCGGGGCGGGCCAGCCCGGCGGCCACCGCGCAGGGCGCGCCCGCCTCGACGCCCAGCGTGCCCCAGGAGGCCGGACCGGGCGGCAGGGTGCGGAAGGTGGCCGCGATGGTGGTGCGCAGCGCGGCGTCGTCGGCGATGGCCTGGGGGGCGGCGGCGACCAGCTCGCACGGGTGCGCGGTGCCGTTCGGCGCCTCGGGGGCCACCAGGATGAACGGGCGGGCCTTGCCGGTCTGGACGGCGGAGCCGAGGCCCTCGAAGACGTCCGGGACTTCGGTGTCGGCGGTCATCCGGGGAGTGGCCGCGTGCATCACGACCACCGGGAAGCGGGCGTTCGGGTCCTTGGCGTACTGGGCGGGCAGCCAGACCCGGACGTTGCGGGGGTGGCCGTCCGGGCCGGGGACGGCGGACTGCAGCAGCTCGCCGCCGCCCGGGTGGCCGACGCTGTCGAACCGGCTGGCGGCCGGCGCGGGGGCGGGGGCTGGAGCAGGAGCGGGCGCGGGCGCGGGCGCGACAGCCGGGGCGACCGGAGCGGGTGCCTCGTCGGCGGGCGGCGCGGCCTGCCGGCTCCCGCCCTGGCCCGTGCTGTCGGCGGTGAGCTCCGCGGAGTCGGACCGCGAGGCCGGTCCGCCGAAGGTGCCGAAGGTGCCCAGGGCCGTCAACACGGTCAGTGCCGTCACGCAGATGCCGCAGACCATCGCGCCGGCCGCGCGCAGCAGCATCGGCCGCTGATCACCGGTCAGCTCGTAGGTCTCGGCGGACCGCAGGTCGCGCCAGCGCAGCAGGGCGCCTCGGGCGAGCCAGATCCCGCCCGAGGCGGCTGCCAGCAGGGGGACGACGAGGAGCGAACGGACCATGGGACGCACCGCCTCGGGAGGAGGGCCGGACGACCGGTGGGGGCCGGTGCCGGACGGGACGCGACGGCCCCGGCGTCGGGGCGCAGTCGGCCCCAGCGTGCAGGGCGATCCGGCCGTCACACGCAGGTGTCCCCGGCGCGTACGGCCCGTTCACTCGAAGGTGGGACACCCGGGTAGCGCGGGAGGCCCTACCGGCGGCCCCCGGCGGTCCTACCGGTGACGGCCCCGCCCCGGGCCGCCATCCGCGTCCGCCGACTCAGCCCGCGCGCAGGGCGACGGTCATCGCCTCGACGGCGAGCAGCGGGTCGACGTTGCGGTCCAGCGCCTGCCGGCAGGCGAGCACCGCCTCGATCCGCCGCAGCGTGCCCTCCGGCGGGCCAGCCTGGGCGACGCGGTTCAGGGCCTGCCGCTGGTCCTCGTTGGAGAGCGCGCCGGTGGAGCCCAGCTGGAGGGCGAGCACGTCCCGGTAGAAGCTCAGCAGGTCGAGCAGGGCGACGCCGAGCGTCTCCCGGCGGGTCCGGGTGGCCCGGCTCTTCTGCCGCTTCTCCAGTTCCTTGACCGCGCCGGCCATGCCCCGCGGAGCCTTGCTGCCCTCGGCCGCGCCGTACGCGGCCCTGAGGTCGCCGGTCTCCTTGGCGTCCTGGGTCTCGGCGAGCGCCTCGGCATCGGCCTTCGCCGTGTCGACCAGCCGCTGGGCGGCGGCCAGGCAACCACCGATGTCACCGACCTCCAGCGGGATCCGCAGCACGTCCGTGCGCCGGGTGCGGGCCTGGTCGTCGACGGCCAGCCGACGGGAGCGCTCGATGTCCCCCTGGCCGGCGAGCGCGGCCATCCGGGCCGTCGTGGGGTCGACACCGTCGCGGTTCACCAGCATGTCGGCGACGGCCTCGGCGGCGGGCTGGCGCAGCACCAGCAGCCGGCAGCGCGAGCGGATGGTGGGCAGGACGTCCTGCACGGAGGGCGCGCAGAGCAGCCAGACGGTGCGCGGGGAGGGCTCCTCCACTCCCTTGAGCAGGGCGTTGGCGGCGGCCTCGGTGAGCCGGTGGGCGGCGTCGACCAGGATCACCGACCAGCGGCCGCCGGTCGGGTAGCTGGACGCCCGCAGTACGAGGGCGCGCATGTCGCCGACGCCGATCGACAGGCCGTCGGTGCGCACGTACTTCACGTCCGCGTGGCTGCCCGCGAGCACGGTGTGGCAGCCGTCGCAGAACCCGCAGCCGGGCGTACCGCCGAGCGCGAGATCCGGGCTGGTGCACTGGAGGGCGGCGGCGAAGGCGCGGGCCGCAGTGATCTGGCCGGCTCCGGGGGGACCGGTGAACAGCCAGGCGTGCGTCATCAGCGAGGCGTTGCCGCCCGGCTCCGGCGCGGCCCCGCGACCGGCGGCGGCCGTCGCCCAGGCCGCCCGGGCCGCGGCGCTCAGCTGCTCGACCACCCGCTCCTGGCCCACCAGGTCGTCCCAGACGGCCACTGCTGCTCCCAAGCTCGGTACGGACTGCGCCGGCGTCCGTCACCCGGGCGGCGGACGGCGCCCCGGGCACGGTTTCCCGGAGTCGAGCATACGTGCCCGGTACGACGGTGGGCGGTGCCGCCGGAGCACCGCCCCGGCCGCACCGCCCACCGTCCTTCAGGCCCCTGCCCCGCCCCGGCCGAGTCGGCCCACCAGGCCGAGTGGGCCACGTGGACCGCGTGGGCCGCGTGGGACCGCGCGGGCCGGGACCGAGTCAGCTCCGGCGCCCCCAGCGCCGGCCCTTGCCCTTGCCGTCGCCCCGGTCGTCCGACCCGCCTTGGGCGTCCGTCCTGCCACGGCCCTCCGGCCCGCCGGGGCCGGCCGGAGGAGCGGCCGCGCCACCGCGCGGGTCCTGCGGCGCCGGGTCGGCGGGGCCGCCCTGCTCCCAGCGGGCCCACTCGTCGCGCGAGCCCAGCAGGGTGTCGGTGAGGCTCGGCAGGTCGTCCATCGGCGTCTCCTCGGCCCAGGAGGGCCGGGGGCGCGGTTCGGCGGCGGGCTGCTCCTCCACCGCCGGGAGCTCGCGGGTGCTGTCGACCGGCGTCTCCCGTCCGGCCGGTCCGGCCGGACGGGTCGGCTCGACCCGCGGCAGCACCTCGGTCCGGTCCGCCGGACGGGTCGGCTCCACCCGCGGCAGCACCTCCGTCCGGTCGGCGTGGTCGCGCCGCCCGGCACCCGACCGGTCGGGGTCCGCCGAAGGGACTCGGGGCAGCACCGCCGTCTCGTCCGCCGGAGCGGTGGGGACGACCGGCAGCTTCGCCGTCGCGTCGGCCTCCGGAGCCCGGGACGCGGAAGCGCCACCGGCCCCCGCGGCGCCGGCCGCCTCGGCCGCCCGGACGGCCGCCCGGCGGTCCCGCTCGGAGATCTCCTGGGTCGCGTCCTCGGGCTCCGGCACGATCCGCAGCTCGGTGGTCACGTCGTCGGCCGGCGGAGCGGGCCGGTCCGCCCGGTCCGCCGCGCTCTCGGCGGCGGCAGCGGCCGCGGCGAGCGCGGCGGCCTGCGCCAGCCGGGCCTCCTCGGCCCGCTGCAGCGCCTCCTCCGCGCGCCGGCGCTGCTCCTCGCGCTGCAGCTCACGCTGCCGCTGGAGCTCCGCCTGGGCGGCCGCCTCCTCGGCGAGCCGCCGGCGCTCGGCGGCCTCGGCGGCGAGCCGGGCCTCCTCAGCCGCACGCTGCCTGGCCTCCTCCTCGGCCCGCCGGCGGGCTTCCTCCTCCGCCTTGCGCCGGGCCTCCTCGGCCGCCTTGCGCGCCGCCTCGGCGGCGACCCGCTCGGCCTCCTCCTTGGCCAGCCGCACCTTCTCCGCCTGTTCGGCGCGGAGCTGCTCCAGCAGCTCCAACCGCTTGCGCTCCGCCTCCGCCTCGGCCGCGCGCCGGCGGGCCTCCTCGGCGGCGCGGCGCTCGGCCTCCTCGCGGGCCAGCCGCTCCTGCTCGACCCGGGCGGCCTTCTCCTGCTCGGAGAGCGGCAGCTCGCGGTCGAGCCGGTGGCGGATCGCGGTGGTGACGAAGCCGGGCTGCTGGCTGCCGTCCACGACCAGGTACCGGGCCGGGTCGGCGGCGGCCAGCGAGAGGAAGCCGGACCGGACCCGCTGGTGGAACTCGGTCGGCTCGGACTCCAGCCGGTCCAGCGCCTCGGTGAACCGCTCCCGGGCCCTGGTCGGGTCGACGTCGAGGACGACGGTCAGGTCGGGCACCAGCCCGCCGGTCGCCCAGCGCGAGATCCGGGCCACCTCGGTGGCGGCCAGGTCGCGCCCGGCGCCCTGGTAGGCGATCGAGGAGTCCATGTAGCGGTCGGTGATGACCACCGCGCCGCGGGCCAGCGCCGGGCGGATGACGTTCTCGACGTGCTCGGCCCGGTCGGCGGCGTAGATCAGCGCCTCGGCGCGATGCGACAGACCGGTGTTGCCGACGTCCAGGACGAGGCCGCGCAGCCGCTGCCCGACCGGGCTGCCGCCGGGCTCACGGGTGAGCACCACCTCGTGGCCCTTGCCCCGGATCCACTCGGCGAGCGCCCGGGCCTGGGTGGACTTGCCGGCGCCGTCGCCGCCCTCCAGGGCGATGAAGAAGCCGGTACCGGTGGTGCGGTGCGGGGCCGGACCGGCGGCGCCGCGCACGGCGTCGACGAGGTCCCGGCCGAACGGGGCGGTGCCCCGCCGGTCGTCGGTCTTGAGCAGCACGACGGCCGCGAGCACCAGCGTCAGCAGCCCGGCGGTGGCCACCGCGAGGGCCGCGCCGCCGTGGATGAAGGTGAACGAGCCGGGCTCGACCGTGCCGTACTCGACCTCGCCGTAGGCCGCGGCGATCAGCGGGACGACGATCAGCGCGCCGCCCACCACGGCCCGCAGCACCGCGTACAGGTGCTCGTCGACCTTCGGGAGCCGCGCCTCCTCGACCTCCTGGGCGAGCAGCGAGCGCCCGGCCGAGACGACGATCCCGGCGGCCAGGCCGGCCAGCACGGTCAGCAGCAGCACCAGGACGAAGTCCAGCACCAGGCCGGCCAGGATCAGCGCGACGCCCTCGGTCAGCAGCGCCAGTGCGAGCAGCCGGCGGCGGGAGAGCGCGGGCAGGGTGGCCCGGGTGAGCCGGGAGCCGAGCGCCGGGGTGCCGACGGCGGCGAGCACCAGCAGGCCGTAGCCGATCGGCCCGGCCCGGTGCTCGGCGGCGGTCAGCAGCGCGAGCGCCGCGACGCCCGCCATCGAGGCGAAGGCGGCGGCGACCGAGAAGGTGAAGTAGGGGGCGGCGCCGGTGCGGCCCTTGCTCAGCGCGGGGCCGGGCGTGGCGTCGGTCGGCGCGCGCAGGCTCCGCAGCGGGGAGTGCGGAGGGGCCACCGTCGGACCGCCGGGCAGCTGCTGGAGGTACGCCCGGACGGCCGAGACCGTGAACAGGGCGGCCGCGCCGAGCGCCGCGAAGGTGGTCTGGTGGACGCGCAGCCAGTCCGAGCCGAGGGCCGCGAAGACGTTGTTGACCAGGGTGAGCGCGACCAGCGCGGCTGCCGCGAGCGGCACGGTGGCCCAGCCGGTGCGGCGGTCCAGCGTCCGCACGCTCTCCAGGTTGGCCGCGGACGGACGCTGCTCCCCGGGGGGCGCGAAGGGGTTGGCCGGCGGCAGCAGGCCGGGTACGGCGGCACCCTTGGCGATCGCCCAGACCCGCTCGGCCGCACCGGTCACGAAGACGGTGGCGAGCAGTACGTAGGTCGCGGCGGCGGAGGGCCCGGCGTCGGAGCCCAGCCAGACGATCCACCAGGGCGCGACGCCGATCAGCACGGCCCGCAGCGCGTCGGCGCCGAGCAGCGTCCAGCGCCGGTCCAGGCGGCCGCTGAGCAGCCCGTGCACCGGGCCGAGCAGGGCGGCGCCGACCAGCAGGGTGGCGGCCAGCCGGGCCGCGAAGACCGCGGCGACGGCGAAGGCGAGGCTGCGCGGCAGGTCGCCGAACTGCCCGCCGAGGGCGGCCGCGATCACCGTCAGCGCGAGCAGCACCAGCAGCCCGAGCCGGTCGGCGGTGCCGCCGATCAGCTGGGTGGTCCAGAGGCGGCGGTAGGGGCGCAGCCGCAACAGTGCCCGGGCGCGCTCACCGGGGGTTCCGGCGGGCGCGACCTCCGGCAGGTCGGGCGTGCCGGCTCTGGCGGCACCGCCGGTGCCGGGGGTGGGCTGCTCCTCGCTCGTCATACGGTCAGCGTAGCGGTCGGCACCGGTCGGAAAAGAGGGGTGCGGGCTTCCGGATGCCCGTCATTGCAGGGTTGTGACGCGCCGCGCACACGCTCGCCACCCCGCGCCGGAGGTGCTCGCGCACCGCGCCGCGCACCGGTCGTCCACAGACCTCGGGCCCGCGCCTCCGAAGAGGGCGCGGGCCCGGTGCCGCTGGTGGAGGGTCAGCCCTCGTCGACGGCGGCGGTCTTGCTCGCGGCGGCCTTCTTGGTCGCCGTCTTCTTCGCGGCGGCCTTGGTCGTCGTCTTCTTGGCCGTGGTCTTGGCCGCGGCCGTCTTGGTGGTGGTGGTCTTCTTGGCGGCGGTCTTCTTGGCCGCCGCCTTCTTCGCCGGGGCCTTCTTGGCCGTCTTCTTCACCGGCCCGCGGGCCCGCTTCTCCGCCAGCAGCTCGTAGCCGCGTTCGGGAGTGATGGTCTCGACCTCGTCGTCCTTGCGCAGCGTCGCGTTGGTCTCGCCGTCGGTGACGTACGGGCCGAACCGGCCGTCCTTGACCACCACCGGACGCTCGCTGACCGGGTCGGTGCCCAGCTCCTTGAGCGGCGGCGCGGCCGCGGCCCGGCCGCGCTGCTTGGGCTGGGCGTAGATGGCCAGGGCCTCCTCCAGGGTGACCGTGAACATCTGCTCCTCGCTGGTGAGCGAGCGGGAGTCGGTGCCGCGCTTGAGGTACGGCCCGTAGCGGCCGTTCTGCGCGGTGATCTCCACGCCCTCCTGGTCGAGACCGACCACGCGCGGCAGGGACAGCAGCTTCAGCGCGTCGTCGAGCGTGACGGTGTCCAGCGACATCGACTGGAGCAGCGACGCGGTCCGCGGCTTCACGGCGTTCTTGCCGGTCTTCGGCGTGCCCTCGGGCAGGATCTCGGTCACGTAGGGGCCGTACCGGCCGTCCTTGGCGACCAGCTGGTTGCCGCTGACCGGGTCCTGGCCGAGCTCGAAGTCGCCGCTGGGCTTGGCCAGCAGCTCCTCGGCCAGCTCGACGGTGAGCTCGTCCGGCGGCAGCTCGTCCGGGATGTCGGCGCGCCGGCCGGGCTCGCCCTCCACGGTGGAGGCGCGCTCGACGTACGGGCCGTAACGGCCGACCCGCAGGGTGAGGTCGTCGCTGATCCGGAACGAGCTGATCTCCCGGGCGTCGATCGCGCCGAGGTCGGTGACCAGTTCCTTCAGACCGCCCAGGTGGTCGCCGTCGCCGTTGCCGGCCTCGGCGGCGCCGCCGGTGGCGTGGCCCTCGCCCTCACCGAAGTAGAAGCGCTTCAGCCACGGCACGGACTGCGCCTCGCCCGCGGCGATGCGGTCGAGGTCGTCCTCCATCCGCGCGGTGAAGTCGTAGTCGACCAGCCGGCCGAAGTGCTTCTCCAGCAGGTTGACCACGGCGAAGGAGAGGAACGACGGCACCAGTGCCGTCCCCTTCTTGAAGACGTAGCGGCGCCCGATGATGGTGTCGATGATCGAGGCGTAGGTGGACGGGCGGCCGATCTCCCGGTCCTCCAGCTCCTTGACCAGCGAGGCCTCGGTGTAGCGGGCCGGCGGCTTGGTGGCGTGGCCCTCCGGGGTGAGCTGCTCGGCGGACAGCGGGTCGCCCTCGGTCACCTGCGGCAGCCGGCGCTCGCGGTCGTCCAGCTCGGCGTTCGGGTCGTCGGCGCCCTCGACGTAGGCCTTGAGGAAGCCGTGGAAGGTGATGATCTTGCCCGAGGCGGAGAACTCGGCGTCCCGGCCGTCCGCGGAACGGCCGCCGACCTTCACGGTCACCGACTGACCGACCGCGTCCTTCATCTGGGAGGCGACGGTGCGCATCCAGATCAGCTCGTAGAGCCGGAAGTCGTCGCCGCTCAGGCCGGTCTCGGCCGGGGTGCGGAAGCGGTCGCCGGAGGGGCGGACGGCCTCGTGCGCCTCCTGGGCGTTCTTGACCTTGCTGGCGTACGTGCGCGGCGCGTCCGGCAGGTAGTCGGCCCCGTAGAGCTGGGTGACCTGCGCCCGGGCGGCCGAGATCGCGGTCTCCGACAGCGTGGTGGAGTCGGTACGCATATAGGTGATGAAGCCGTTCTCGTACAGCTTCTGGGCCACCTGCATGGTCCGCTTGGCACCGAAGCCCAGCTTGCGGCTGGCCTCCTGCTGGAGCGTGGTGGTGCGGAACGGCGCGTACGGCGAGCGGCGGTACGGCTTGGACTCGACGCTGCGGACACCGAACGAGGTCTGCTCCAGGGCGGCGGCCAGCGCGCGGGCGGCCTGCTCGTCCAGGTGCAGGGTGTTGACGCTGCCGGCCTTCAGCCGGCCGTCCGAACCGAAGTCGCGGCCGCTGGCGATCCGCTTGCCGTCGACGGCCGAGAGCCGGGCGCCGAAGGTCTCCGGGTTGGCGGCGTCGGCCGGGGTGCGGCCGGTGCCGAAGGTGGCGACCAGGTCCCAGTAGGAGGCGCTGCGGAAGGCGATCCGCTCGCGCTCCCGCTCGACCACCAGGCGGGTCGCGACGGACTGGACGCGGCCGGCCGACAGCTTCGGCATGACCTTCTTCCAGAGCACCGGCGAGACCTCGAAGCCGTAGAGGCGGTCGAGGATGCGGCGGGTCTCCTGGGCGTCGACCAGGCGCTGGTTCAGCTCGCGCGGGTTGGCCACCGCCTCCTGGATCGCGGTCTTGGTGATCTCGTGGAACACCATCCGGTGCACCGGCACCTTGGGCTTCAGGACCTGCTGGAGGTGCCACGCGATGGCCTCGCCCTCGCGGTCCTCATCAGTGGCGAGGAAGAGTTCGTCGGACTCGGCCAGCAGCGACTTCAACTTGCTGACCTGGGACTTCTTGTCCGCGTTCACCACGTAGATGGGCGCGAAGTCGTGGTCGACATCGACGCCGAGGCGGCGCACCTCGCCGGTGTACTTGTCCGGGACCTCGGCCGCTGTGCTGGGCAGGTCCCGGATGTGCCCGACGCTCGCCTCGACGATGTAGCCGGGGCCAAGGTAGCCCTTGATCGTCTTCGCCTTGGCCGGCGACTCGACAATGACGAGTCGCTGTCCGTGCGCGGTCTCGCTGCTCGGGGACACCTTCGCTCTTCTCTCCCGGTCGTTACGTGAGCTGGTCGGCGCCGGCAGCACAGGCTGCGCTCCGCCCGACCCCTCCACCGTCCCGGGGGCGCCGCTGCACGACGACCCCACCAGCGGAGTGTGACCGTACCCCGGCCACCCTTGTCAAACGGAAGGATCCTGCTTTTTCACCGGCAAGGCCGACCGACGCCACTCGAACGGTAACCCGATGATGGAGGATCGCGCCCCGTGGAGGGGGGCTTCGGCGGGTTTCGAAGGATGGAATGACGGATTTCAAAATCTGTCAACGGAAAATCGACACCTCGCGGCGGGCGGAGCGGCGGTGGGACGGGGCTCAGCCCGCGAGGCCGGCGGCGATCAGTGCCGCCCCCGCGGCCACGCAGCCGGTGCCGAGCGAGGTCCAGAGCAGATCGGCCACCGCCGCCCGGCCGGTTTCCGCCGCCGCCAGGACCGCGCGGCTCGGCCGCCGAGGATCGTAGGAGATACGGACGGACGCGCCGGGCGCGAAGCGGGCCGGCCGGCGCAGCGGGGTGTGGCCGCGCGGGCGGGTGATCACCAGCTCGGCGCATCGTCCCGGGCCGGCGGCGCCCGTCACGGCCGGCGCGGAGAAGGAGAGCAGCGGTGCGCTGTCCAGCTCACCGTGGGCGTCGGCCTCGGCGACCACCGTGGCCACCGCCGGCACGCCACGGCGTCGCACCAGGTGGCGAAGGCGCACTTCGGACGCGCACCAGAGCAGCAGTGCGCCGCCGAAGAGCGCGAGCACCGCGCCGCCCGCCGTGGCCGTCGTCGTGTCCACCTCTTGCCCCCAGCTCTGTCCACAGCCTGTGGACAGAGCTTCACAGTCCGGGGCCAACGCGGGACAGCCGTTCGGCGACCGGCGGGCGAACCAGGAGGCACCGGGAGATGAACCGGCAGGGGCTCGAGCCGGCCCGTTCGGACCGAATCGGGTCATGGCGGACCGAGCCGTGGCGGACCGTCGGACCGCGCCGGGCCGTGCCGGGTCACGGCAGGCCGTTTCGAGCCACGGCAGGTCGCGGCGGGGCCGCCTTCGGGCTTCGACGCGAGCCGAACGAACGAGGGCACCGGCGGGTGGCGGACGGACACCGGGTGTCGGCCGCGGGTGGGCGGCCGACCGGGCGCCGGGGGGCGGCGGACCCGCAGGGCGGCCGGCCTCCGGGGCAGCGGGGCAGCAGGCCCGCGGGGCAGCTCCGGGGCCGTTACTCGACCGGTCGGATGAACCCCTGCTCGGTGAGGAGCCGCAACGACTCCGGCACCCGGTCCCGCAGGACCACCCGGTCCTCGCCGAGCAGCTGCGCGATGGCGTCCACGATCTCGCCGGCCGACAGCGTCCCGTCGCAGACCCCGGCGAACCCGGCTCCCACCGTGTCCACCTTGGTGGCCCGCCGCATGCCGCGGTTGTGGCGCAGGATCACGTGCTCCGGGTCCTCCGCCCCGGGTGCGCCGACCTGCTCCTGGACCACCTCGTCGGCCAGCACGTACCGGGCCGCGAGCAGCCCCGCGTCGTCATGCGTGCGCAGGTAGTCCTGCCGGTCGAACCACTCCTCGATGTGCGGGCCGAGCGGCTGCTCGACCGGGTGCGGCCACTCCTCCACCCGGACGGTCGGCCGCTCGGCGCCGCTCGCCCGCAGCGTGATCCAGCCGAAGCCGATGCCCTCGACCCGGCCCGCCTCGAAGGCATCCAGCCACTCGCCGTACCGGGCCTGGTAGTCACCGCCGGCGCCGCGGTGGTCACCGCCGTCGCGCAGCCACAACTCGGCGTACTGGGCGACGTCCTGGACCTCCCGCTGGACGACCCAGGCGTCCAGGCCGGTGCCCGCCACCCAGCCGGCCAGCCGGTCATGCCAGTCCTCGCCCTTGACGTGCTGCCAGTTCGCGAGCAACTGGCAGTAGCCGCCCGGCTCCAGGTGCGCGGCGGCGGAGCGGACCAGGCTGCGGCAGAGGTCGTCGCCGGCCATGCCGCCGTCGCGGTAGGTGAAGCGGCCGGTGGGCGAGATCACGAACGGCGGGTTGGAGACGATCAGGTCGAACTTCCGCTCCCCGACCGGCTCGAAGAGGCTGCCGGCGGCGGCGTCGGTGTTGTCGAAGCCGGAGAGCGCGAGCGTCAGCTCGGTGAACCTCAGCGCCCGCGGATTGAGGTCGGTGGCGGTGACCCGCTGCGCGTGCCGGGCGGCGTGCAGGGCCTGCACCCCGGAGCCCGAGCCGAGGTCCAGGGCGGCCCGGACCGGGCGGCGCACCGTGATGTTGGCCAGCGTCGTGGAGGCGCCCCCCACCCCGAGCACCAGGTCCTTGCGGGCCACGCCGTGCGCGGTCTCGCCGGAGCCGATCCCGCCCGCGCCGCCGACCGCGCAGCCCAGGTCGGAGACCACCCAGGCGTCCGAACTGGGCAGACCGGAGACCTCGTTGGCATACGGGCGGACGTCCACGGTGGCGCGCACCTGGTCCCCGTCCGCGCGCAGCCAGCCGTCGGTCAGACAGTCCTCGACCGGCAGCGCGGCGGCGGCCGCCTGGTACGGCACGGGCTGCTGCAGCAGGAACAGCCGCACCAGCGTCTCCAGCGGGCTGCCGCCACGGGTGGCGCGCAGCGCCGGGACGGCCTCGCTGCGCGCCAGCGCCGCGTAGCCGGTGGGCCCGAGCAGGTCGAGGCAGCCGTCGGCGGTGTACGCGGCGGCGAGCAGCGCCTCACGGAACTTGGGGAGGCGGGTCGGGTCGAGAACGGGGCTACTGATCACCCCGCCATTGTCCCCCCGGCCGCCGGGCCCGCTTCCCCGCCGGGGCCGCTTCCCCGCCCGGGCCGGGGCCGGGCCGCCGACCCGCCCGCGCCGAGCACGGCCGGGCGGGACCGGCTCCGGACGGGATCGGCTCCGGACCGGTCGGGTCAGCTCGCCGAGGGCGCGGGGCTGGACGCGGCGGGGGCGGGCGGGGCCGAGGTCGCGGCCGGGTCCGTCGCGGCCTGGCTGCCCGCCGGGCTCGCGCCGTCGGTCGCGCCGGGCGCGGGGGTGCCGGTGCTGCCGCCGGCCGTCGGCGTCCCGCTCGCTCCGGCGGTCGGCGCCGCGGCGGCCGAGCCTGGCTTGCAGCCCTCCTGCTTGGCCATCGCGGCACCGAGGTCGCCGCGCTGCAGCTTGGCCTGTGCCTGGGTGGAGAGCGAGGCCAGCTTCTGCACCTGGTCGGCGACGCTGCGCAGCCCGTCGGCGAACTTCGCCTGTTCGTCGTTCGGCAGCGCGTCCAGCTTCTTCTGGACGTCGAGGTACAGGTCGGCCGCCTTGTTGAGCTCGGAGACGGTGTCCTTCTGGAGGTTCCCGCCCTCGTCGACCTTGGGCGCACCGGCGGAGTCGATGGCGGCGGCGATCTCCTGGTTGGTCTTGGCCAGCCGCCCGATGTCGGCGGAGAGGCGCTTCTGCAGATCGGCCGGGGCCTCACCGGTCTTCACCTGGCCGGTGTCCGCCAGAGCGGTCTGCGCCTGGGCGATCGGGTCCTTGGCCGCGCCGCAGACGTTCGCCGCCCAGGACTCCAGCTGCTTGCTGTTGTCGTCGCCGCAGCCGACGGCGCCGAACGCCAGCAGCGCGCCGAGCGCGGGTACGGCCAGCAGTCGCTTGTTCACCGGGAGAAGCCCTTTCGGTTTCGGTCGTCGAACTGCGAACCTACACGGCCGCCACCCGGCCCCCGGTTCCCGCCCGTACCGGCTCCGATCGGTCTCCCCGGCCTGGATCGGTCGCTCCCCTCCTTCGGACGGCTTTCCCCGGCCTCGGGGCCCTCACGGCGGGAGGCGTACCGGGCCCGGGCGCACCGGCCCCGGGATATGGACTCAGGCCGACCGAACCCAGGCCGACCCGAAGCCAGGCCGACCGAAGCCAGGCGGACCTGGTTCAGGCCCGCTCGACCCTGACCGGGTCGTTCGGGCGGACGGTGCGCAGCACTTCGGGATCCCCGTCCAGGGAGCCGAGGATGTTGCAGGGGCTGGCCAGCCGGCACTCGCCGTCCCGGGAGATCGGCGTCGGCCCGAAGGGCAGCGCGAGGCTGTCACCGTCCGTCCAGAACGCCACGGTGCCCGGCTCGACGACCTGCCGGGCGTCGTCCTCCCTGGGCACGCTGACCGGCGTCCCGAAGTACACCTCCTCGCCCCAGGTACTGGCCGACGAGCTGATCGGCAACGCACCCCAGAGCGCCTGGGCGGTGGGGGTGGCCGTGAGCGTGGCGAGCGCCTGACCGGACCGGCGGGCCACAGGATGCGAATCCGCATGGGTTCCCTCTTCTACGACCTTCTACGACAGACCCGATCACCGATCGGGGCCGGTCGTGCCGAGAGCAGGGAACCGCTGGATTCAACAGTTTGTCAATGCACTCCCGCCAGGTGGACTCCCCGGCTGCGGCCGTGGCGTGGCGCGAGGGACGTGTGCGGCAACCGGTCGGCCGTCACGACGGCGACGCGGCCGCAACGGCGCGCGAGCGACCACGACAGCGGCCACCGCCGTAGTCGGCGGGCAGCAGGAACCGGCCGGACGGGAGGGCCCGGTCGGCCGTCGGCAGTCGCCGGTCAGAGTGCCATCGCGTCGACCGAGACCGGCCAGCTCATCCGGATCAGGCCACCGCTCGCTCCGCTGGTGACCTCCAGCTCCTCCACCAGTCCGGTGATCACGGCGAGACCCAGGGTGTCCTCGTCCGGATCGCCTTCGGCAGCACCCGGGGCCGGCACGGTGGCGGGGCCCGCCTCGTCCTCGACCTCGATGAGGAAACGCTTCTCCTGGTCCGTGAGAGCGACCCTGACCGCACCGGTGATGCCACCGCGCTGGTGCAGGCCGACCGCACGGGAGCACGCCTCGCCCACGGCGAGCCGGACCTCGTCGAGCACCGACTCGTCGACCCCGGCTCGTCTTGCCACAGCCGCGGCGACCAGCCGGGCCGTACGGACATGCTCGGGAAGCGCGCTGAATCGAAGTTCGACGGTTGCCATCTCTCCCCCTCGGGGTGTCCGGCCGAGACCGGGCATGCGGGCCCCTGCGAACCGGTCCCACCGGCTCCGGGGCGGGCCCGGACGGGCCGGGGCCACACGGGGCCCCGGCACGCCGGACACGTGGATCGGACGGGTCGACACGAGGCCGACCCGGCCTGGTCAGTCGGTCGAGTTGACCGCGTCGTCCACCGAGGTGTGGATCGGGAAGACCTTGGTCAGGCCGGTGATACGGAAGATCTTCAGAATGCGCTCCTGGTTGCACACCAGGCGCAGCGAGCCCTCATGGGCCCGCACTCGCTTCAGACCGCCCACCAGCACACCCAGACCGGTCGAGTCGAGGAAGTCCACGCCCTCCATGTCGACGACGAGGTGGTAGTTGCCGTCGTTGACGAGCTCGACCAACTGCTCACGCAGCTTCGGGGCGGTGTACACATCGATCTCGCCGCCAACCTCGACGACCGTGCGATCGCCGACTGTACGGGTCGACAGGGACAGGTCCACGGAACCTCCAGCACCTTGCCTTGCTACGTCATTGCGATCTTCGGCCGGACGGCCGTCACCGCATGGTCGCGTACCCCGGACGCGCCCAATCACGCGTGGCGAGCCTCAGCGCTGCGACCCCCGGCCGTACGGCCGTCACGGCCACATTCAACCACCTGCGACCATGACCGCACGATGGCTTACGACGATTCTCCGTCACGCCGGTGACACACTGGGTCCTCATGCCGCCCCGTCACAGCCTGCCCGAGGCACTGCTCACGACCCTGTCCACCACCCGGGGGCGGTCGGACCGGCTCACCCATACGGAGCACCTTCCCGCCCGACCAGCACGTTATTCACCCTGGCCCGACTCGATCCGACCCGAGATCGTCGCCTCCGCCCGGGAGCTGGGCGTGGAACGTCCTTGGGCCCATCAGGCAGAAGCGATGAACCTGGCCAAAAGCGGCCATACTGTGGTGATCGCCACAGGAACCGCCTCGGGCAAGTCACTCGGCTATCTGGCGCCGGTGCTCAGCGACCTGCTGGACGGGACCGAGGCCCGCAACGGCCGTGGCGCCACCGCGCTCTACCTGGCCCCGACGAAGGCGCTCGCCGCCGACCAGCGGCGACGGGCCGCCGAACTCGCCCCGCCCAGGGTCCGGCCCGCCCTCTACGACGGCGACACCCCGCCCGAGGAACGCGAGTGGGTCCGCCAGTACGCCTCCTACGTGCTCACCAATCCCGACATGCTGCACCGCGGCATCCTGCCCGCGCACGCGCGCTGGTCCTCCTTCCTCAAGACGCTGCGCTACGTGGTGGTCGACGAGTGCCACAGCTACCGGGGCGTGTTCGGCTCGCACGTCGCCCAGGTGCTGCGCCGACTGCGCCGGATCTGTGCCCGGTACGGCTCCTCCCCGACCTTCCTGCTCGCCTCGGCCACCACCGCCGACCCGGGCGCCACCGCCCGGCTGCTCACCGGGCTGCCCGCCGAAGCCGTCACCGAGGACGCCTCGCCGCGCGGTCCGATGGTGTTCGGGCTCTGGGAACCGCCGCTCACCGAGAACGTCGGCGAGCACGGGGCCCCGGTCCGCAGGACGGCCACCGCCGAGGCCGCCCACCTGCTGACCGACCTCGTCGAACGGCAGACCCGCACCGTCGTGTTCGTCCGCTCCCGCCGGGCGGCCGAACTCGTCGCGCTCCAGGCCCAGGACCAGCTCGGCCGACCGCTCGCCGACCGGGTCGCCGCCTACCGCGGCGGCTACCTCGCCGACGAGCGCCGGGCCCTCGAACGCGATCTGCAGTCCGGCCGGCTGCTCGGCGTCGCCTCCACCTCCGCTCTCGAACTGGGCGTCGACATCTCGGGTCTGGACGCCGTCCTGATGGCCGGGTACCCCGGCACCCGGGCCTCGCTCTGGCAGCAGGCCGGGCGGGCCGGACGCGAGGCCCAGGGCGCCCTGGCCGTCCTGATCGCCCGCGACGACCCGCTGGACACCTACCTGGTGCACCACCCGGAGGCGCTCTTCGCCACGCCCGTCGAAGCCACCGTGCTCGACCCCGACAATCCGCACGTCCTCGCCCCGCACCTGTGCGCGGCGGCCGCCGAACTCCCACTCACGGACAGCGACCTGGACCTGTTCGGCCCCTCCGCGGGCCCGCTGCTGCCCGTCCTGGAGCGGCGCGGGCTGCTCCGCCGCCGCGGTGGCGGTTGGTACTGGACCCGCCGCGAACGCGCCGCCGACGCCGTCGACCTGCGTGGCAGCGGTGGCAGCCCGGTGCAGATCGTCGAGGCCCCGACCGGCCGGCTGCTGGGCACCGTGGACGCCTCCGCCGCCCACACCACCGTCCACACCGGGGCCGTCCACATCCACCGGGGACGCAGCTACCTCGTCCGGGACTTCGACCTGGACAGCTCCGTCGCCCTGGTCGAGCCGGCCGACCCGCCGTACACGACGGCCGCCCGGGACATCACCTCCATCTCGGTGCTCTCCACCGACACCTCCCTCGCCTGGGGCGAGGGCCGGCTCAGCTTCGGTTCGGTGGAGGTCGTCAACCAGGTGGTCGGCTACCTCCGCAAACGGATCTCCACCGGGGAGATCATGGGCGAGACCAAACTCGACCTGCCGCCCCGGACCCTGCGGACCCGGGCGGTCTGGTGGTCCGTCACCGAGGACCAGCTGCTCGACGCGGACATCCCGCTCGACCAGTTGCCCGGGGCCGCCCACGCCGCCGAACACGCCTCCATCGGCCTGCTGCCGCTCTTCGCCACCTGCGACCGCTGGGACATCGGCGGTGTCTCGGTGCCGCTGCACCCCGACACCGAGCTGCCGACGGTCTTCGTCTACGACGGCCACGCGGGCGGGGCCGGGTTCGCCGAACGCGGCTTCCAGCGCGCCGTCCAGTGGCTGACGGCCACCCGGGAGGCGATCGCCGCCTGCGAGTGCGAACGCGGCTGCCCGTCCTGCGTGCAGTCGCCCAAGTGCGGCAACGGCAACGAACCGCTGGACAAGGCGGCCGCCGTCCGACTGCTGGACATCCTGCTCGCCGGAGCACCGGTGGCCGACGGGGCCGGGGCCCCAAGCGGGGACGGAGACGGGGACGGGGACCGAGACGGGGACGGGGGCCGGACGCCTCACGAGCCTCAGGGCGACGGCGGCCCGGAGGCCGGGGCCGGGGCGGCCGAGCCGTCCGCCGGGGGCTCATGAGCCGCCTGCCGTCGCACCGACGCCCTCGTCCGCGGCAGCAGCCGTAACAGCAGCCGCGGCACGGATCGGCCCGGCTCGGGAACGGGCCCGCGCCGGCCCGATCGGCAGATCCACCGGAAGGCGGCCGATCAACACCTCCGCCACCACCTCGACGGCGTCCGCCTCCCGGTCCACCGTGCAGGACACCAGGGCGGCCGCCTGTGCCCGTGCGATCCCGGCGGCCCGGGCGCACCCGCCGTCCAGGTCCAGCAGCAGCCGGTCGGCCGCCGCGAGGGCCGCCAGGTCGGCGGCGGACTCGGCGCGGTGGCGGGCGCCCACCACCGCGCCGACCGAGAGGACCGCGGCGAACGTCGTGCAGCCGAGCACCGCGAACGCGACCAGCCAGACCGTCGCGGATCCGCCGTCGGTCGGGCGCCCGACCGCCGCACGGGCGCCCCGGGCCCTGGCCACCCTGCCCATCACGGCCGCCCCAGGGGTCAGGAGGGCCATGGACCCGCACCCCCGCCGCCCGTCAGGGTGTCCTCCCGCGCCGCCACCGCGGCCGCGCCGAGCCGTACCGAGAGCAGGCCGGCGAGCCGGCCCGGGGCCGCCGAGGGCGCGTCCACCGTGACCCGAACCGTGTCCGCCTCGACGGCCACCCGCACAGCCGCCCCGGGCGGGGCCGCCGCCTGGGCGATCGCGGCAGCGTCCACCTCGCCACGTGCGGCCGCCCGGGCGCCCACCCGCGCCGCGTCGACGCAGCGGATCTGCGCGGCCGCCGCGAGCACTCCCCAGATCAGCATCACGGCGAGCAGGACCAGGGCCGGCATCGCCACCGCCGTCTCGGCGGTGACGAAGCCCGCGTCCCGGCGACGGAGCCGGGTCACCCCGGCTGCCCCGGACGTCCTGGCTGCCCCGAATGCCCCGGGAGGCCTGCCGGCCCACCGGCCGTCACGACGCATGGAGCGCCCGGGTGATGACCTCGGTCAGCGCTTCGACGATGGCCGTGCTGGTCACCACCTTGTACAGGACGGCGGCCAGCGCGCACGCGGCGACCGTGCCCACGGCGTATTCGGCGGTGGTCATTCCGGCGTCCGACCTGCCCCGGGCGCGAGCTGCCCGTCGGATCCGGACGGCCGCCCAGCGACTCCGCCGGCGACACACCCCGAGCAGGCGCCGGTACGGTCGGCCGTTGTCGGCGGGCCGGTGCGCGATCAATGCAGTCATGGACTCTCTCCTTGGGTTCCTTGCCGCTCAGGACCGACTCGCGGCCCGGGCGGTGCTTCGAGTTCGACAGCGGAGGTTTTGAGGTCGTCGATTCAGATCGACCGGGCGAAGCCGGCGGTGAGCCCCATGACCACCGGGACGACGCTGATCAGTACGAACGCGGGGAGGAAGCAGAGCCCCAGCGGCGCCGTGGCGAGCACGCCGGCACGGCGGACGCTGGCGTGCGCCGTGCGGGCGGCGGCGGTCCGACGGGCCTGCGCCAGCCCGACCAGCGGCCCGGCCGCCGGGGTTCCGCTCAGACTCGTCCGGATCAGGCAGCGCGCCAGCGGCGCCAGGGCCGGGTGCTCCTCACCCAATCGTCTCCAGCAGAGCTCCGGCGGTGCCCCCAGAGCCAGTTCGGCCGCGATCGTCACCAACCGTGGCCCCATCGGCGCGGCGACGCTCCGGCCGACCGCCGCCACCGCCGCGGCGGGCGAGGCGGCCGACCCGAGGCAGGCCGCGAGCAGCTCCGCGGCGAACGGGAGTTGCCGGGCGAGCTGTTCCTCCTCCCACGCGGACCGCCGCTCCGCCGGGGACCGCGCCCTGGTCAGCCACCGGTGCAGACCGACGGCCAGCAGCACGCCCGTCCCCAGGCCTGGCCCACCGCCGAGCACGGCGGCCGCGGCCGCCCCGGCGCAGGCCGCCACCGCGGCCCGTCGCGCACGCCCCATCGCGGCGATGCCCGGTGCGGCGATGCCCGGTGCGGCGGACCCGGCGCGCCGGAGGTGGCCCTCTCCCCCGCCGGCCGGCCGCCCGGCCCAGGTCGGCCGACGCCCCCGCGCCGTGGGCCGGCCCGGCCGACGGGGCCGGGAGCGAGCACTGGACCGGAAGCCGCCGGAACGGAGCAGCGCGACCGCCCTCCGGCGGCCGGTCCGTCCCCTCGACCACCGCCGCAGGAACAGCGCTCCCGCTCCCAGCCCTGCCAGGAGGGCGAGCCGCTCGGTACCGGGCGTCACGCCGAAGCCGCCTCGGCACGGAACGAACCGCTCGGGCGACCGGGCCGGGCCCGCGTGCGGGAGATGCCGCACCGCCACCCACCGTCCGGCCGGTCGCCGACTGCGCCGCCGCCTCCGGGCTCGGCCGCGACCCCGGACCCGACCGTGGCCCCGGCGGCCGTCCCTCCGTCGCCCAGCGGACCCTCCAGGGCGCCCCGGGAGGCAGCCCGGACGATCCGGGCCGTCCAGGCCGCGCCGAGCCCCTCCAGCGCCGCTCCGCCCGCCAGGCAGGCGAGCCCGGCCGGAGTGTGCAGCAGGACGGTCAGCGGCCGGGCCCCGAGCGCCGCGCCGAGCAGCAGCCCGGCGACGGGCAGCGCCGCCAGGACGGCGATCGTCGTCCTCGGCGCGGCCAGCTCGGCCGCGATCTCCTCCGCCAGCGCCCGTTCGGCCCGCAGTGCCTCGGCGACCCCGTCCAGCCCGGCGGCCAGCCCCGCGCCGCCGTCGGACGTGACGCGCCAGCAGGCGGCGATCGCGGTCGCCCCGCGGCCACCCGGCAACTCCGCCAGCGACTCGAAGGCACCGGGCACATCTCCGCCGTACCGGCCGGCCGCGAGCCGGGCCACCGGCTCCAGGCCGATCCGGTGCAGGGCCTCGTCATCCTCGGCGATTCGCGTGGTCACCAGGTGGAGCGCCTGCTCGGGCGTGGCGCCGCTGCGCAACTCCCCGGCCAGTGCCGCGCAGAGGTCCACCACTGCGGCGGCCCGCCGACCGGCCTCCGCCTCCACCGCGCGACGCCGCCGTCGGCGCCGCAAGGGAAGGAAGGCCAAGCCCGCGACCAGCACCGGCACGGGCGAAGCCGTCACCTGGGCGACTCCCAGCCCGCCGGGCAGGAGGAGCAACTCCGGCGTCAGCCACTCCGGCCGTCGCGGCCGCGCGGCCGAACCGGATCCGACCGCCTCGGGGCTCGACCAGGGCCACCGCCACCGGGGCATCGGCACGCCATCGCTCCCACCCCCTCCCCCACCCGTCCCACCGACGAACAGGAGCCTGGACCGCCTGACTCCCACCACCTGGCGCTGGAGAGCGCTCCACCCCACCGTGGCCACCACACAGAGCATCGCCACCCAGCACAGCTCGACCTGATCTCTCGTCATCCCGCTCACTCCTTTCGCCGTTCACCCTTGCCGCGCCACAACCCCAGCAGCCCGGCCGCACCCACCGCGCACCCGCAGACCAGCAGGCCGAACGCCACCTCGACCGCCCCCGGGATCACGACGGTCCGCCCGCGAGCGCCGCGCCCACCGCCACCCCGCGGGCCGCGAGCAGCCGCAGAAGCCGCTCCCGGCCGGCTCCGGGCACGGTGGCCCCGCCCGCCGTGAACGCCACCGCCGCAGTCGTGACGGCCAGCCCGTCGCGGTCACCGGACAGCGTGTGGATCTCGGCGACCCGGCGCCTCCCGGAGGCCGGATCCCGCACCAGGTGCACCACCACGTCCAGCGCCGCCCGGAGTTGGCTGTGCAGCGCCGCCCGGTCCAGCCCCGCGAGCGAGCCGAGCGCCTCCAGCCTGACCGGGACGTCCGCCGCGGCGTTCGCGTGCACAGTGCCGCAGCCACCTTCGTGTCCGGTGTTCAAGGCGGCCAGCAGGTCGGATACTTCGGCTCCGCGCACCTCCCCCACCACCAGTCGGTCGGGCCGCATCCGCAACGCCTGGCGGACCAGATCCCGCAGGGTCAGCTCACCGAGGCCCTCCTGGTTGGGCGGTCGGCTCTGCAGCCGGACCACATGCGGATGGGCCGGTCGCAGCTCGGCGGAGTCCTCGACGACGACGATGCGCTCGCCGGGCCCGGCCAGCCCGAGCAACGCCGCCAACAGCGTGGTCTTGCCCGTGCCGGTTCCGCCGCTGATCAGCAGGGAGAGCCGGGCCCGCAGGATGCCTGCCAGCAGTTCGGCCCCGGCGGCGGGAAGCGCGCCACCGGCCACCAACTCGTCGAGCGTGAAAGGGCGGGGCCGGCAGACCCGCAGCGAGATGTGGGTGCACCCGGCCGCGATCGGCGGCAGCACCGCGTGCAACCGGGTGCCGTCCGGCAAGCGGGCGTCCACCCAGGGCCGCGCGTCGTCGAGCCTGCGCCCGGCCGCCGTGGCGAGCCGGTGGGCCAGCCGACGGACCGCTTCGGCGTCGGCGAAGCGGACACCGGTGGCCCTGCGCAGACCGCCGCCCCGGTCGACCCAGACCTCGTCCGGCCCGTTGACGAGTACGTCCGTGACATCGGGCGCCGACAGCAGCCGGTCCAGCGGGCCCGCACCCACCAGCTCGGCGCGCAGCGAGCGCACGGTGTCGAGGACTTCGTCTCCGCCGAGCGGCGGCCGGGTCGCCCGGAGCGCCGCCGCGACGGACCCGGCGGTCGGCGCGGCGCCCGACTCGGCCAACCTGAGCCGCACCGCGTCGACCAGCGCCGCCGTCCGCTCCTCCCGAGCCGTCCGCCCGTAGGGGGGCGGCTCGGGCCGCCGGCCGGACTCCGCCGGCCCGGCCGCCGTCACCACGCTTCGCAGCGGCCGGCGCTCCCGCGCACCGAGGCTCCGCCCGGTGGCGTTCGCCCTTCCCGTACCTCCGAGACGAACCATCAGTACACACCTCCGCCCACCGCCGGCACCGGCGGCAGCACCTCGTCCAGGAAGGTCTCGCAGAAACGCGCCAGCGGGCCCTCCGTACGGATCCCCGGCGGTACGCCCTGCTCGGCGTCGGCGGCCAGCCCGGGCTCCGGCTCCAACTCCCCCGCCAGGTGGAGCCGCAGCCCCTGCGCGATCCGGTGGGCCGGGAGCCCGAAGGGCCGCAGCGGGCGCACCACGGCCCGTACGTCGTGGAGCCGCATCCGGACGGATGCCGCGACCCGGTCGGCGGCCGCGACCGCGCGCAGTTCGGCCGGCACCACCAGGAGTGCCAGGTCGGACTGCTCCAGCGCCTGGCCGGCGGCCGGGTCGAGCCGGCGCGGCACGTCGACCACGACCAGCCCGCCCCTGCGCCGGGCGGCGGCCAGCACGCTGCGCATGGCTTCGGGCGGCACGGCGAGCGTGTCGCCGCGGTCCCAGGACAGGCAGGAGAGCGAGGTCAGCCGTTTGAGCACCGGAAGCGCCTTCGCGAGTTCGGCGCCGCTGACCCGGCCCCGCGAACCGGCCAGGTCGGGCCAGCGCAGGCCGCCGGCCGTCTCACCGCCGAGCAGGATGTCGAGGCCGCCGCCCAGCGGATCGCCGTCGACGAGCATGGTCCGCCGGCCCGTGCGGGCGGCCGTGACCGCGAGCGCGCAGGCCAGGGTGGAGGCACCGGCCCCACCCCGGCCGCCGAGGACGGCGACGGTGAGCGCCGAGGTGCCGATGCCCTCGGTGGCGTCCGCGATCCGGTCGAGCAGCCAGGCCTCGGCGTCCGGCAGGAACAGCACGTGCTCGGCGCCGAGTTGGACGGCCCTGACCCAGATGCCCGGGTCGTCCAGGTCCAGCCCGAGCAGCAGTACCCCGGTGCGGCGGGGGAGCCCGGCACAGCGCTCGGCCTGGTCGTCCCCGACGAGTACGAGCGGTGTGCTCTCCCAGAGCCCGCGCGTCGGCGGGGCACCCCGGATCAGCTGCGGCTCGGTACCTGCGGCCGCGCACAGCCGCAGCAGGTGCTCGGCCAGGCCGTCGTCCTCGGTGACGACGAGCGGGCCGGTGGTCGCCGGGCCGTCCGCGGCGGCGTGGTCGGTGAGTGGTGTCGACATGACGGTCTCCCCTGTACGGCGCCCGTACCGCTCGCGCTGAGCGGTACGGGCGCGCATCCGGATGGACGCGGCGGGCGACCGCGCGGCCGGCCCCATGGGGCCCGACCGGCAACCGCTGCCGTGCATCACGGTGGGGGGTGATCCGGATTCCGTCAGCCCCGTTCCGATTCCCTGTGGACAACTCGGGGCTGTGGATAACTTCGTTCACTCGGACAGGGGGCTATTGAGCAATGAATTGACGAAACGGGCTCACCGAGAAGAGTCGGAACATCACGCCGAGGCTGATCGGCCCGGCCTCCACCGAGGCCTCCCGAACACGCTCCGGGGTTCTTCGCGCGCTCTTCGAAGCATCCCGAGGGTGTCTTCGTAGGCAGGGGGCCCGGCGCACGGCAACCCGAGCAACTGGCTACCGAGAGTGATGAAAGCGGACCGGTACACCCTCGATCCGACACCCCTTGTAGATCGCCACCGGGCCGGGCGCGGAATCCTCCGCAGCAGCCGTTCAAGCCCTGAAAATGGCCCCGGACGTGCGACGACCCCCGCCGGGGGGGAGAGCGGGGGTCGTCTATCCACAGCCCGACTCGGGGGGGAGGAGCCGGACCGGGTTAGCACGGTCGCGAACGATCCGTGACTTCCATGGTGTACCCGAGCGGCCAGAAACACAAACCCGCGCGGCCATGAGTACGCCGAATGGCGGGCTGTTTTCCAGCGCCCTCTATCCTCGGTTCCCGTGGACACCACCGAGAACGCCGACGAGTACGCCGACGAGTCCCCGGACTCCACCGCCGAGACTGCCGAGATCGCCGAGACCATCGAGACCGCGGAGGCCGCGGAGTCCGCCGGGACGACCGGGACGACCGGGACCGCGGCGTCCTCGAAGTCCTCGGCGGCCACCGGGACCAAGGGGGCGGCTGTCGAGAACAGCGACAACCCCGCGGCGGACGGGAAGGCGGCGGAGGGGGAGCGCGGGAACTCCGGCGCCGTCCCGGATTCCGCGGCGGCCGAGCAGGACGGCGCCACCGCGGCCGAGGAGCCCGGCGCTCCCGCGGCGGCCGGCCTGCCTGTCACCCGCACGCGCCCGACAGGCCCCAGGACTGCCGCCTTCTTCGACCTCGACAAGACCATCATCGCCAAGTCGAGCGCCCTGGCCTTCAGCCGGCCCTTCTACCAGGGCGGTCTGATCAACCGTCGGGCCGTCCTGCGCAGTGCTTACGCCCAGTTCGTCTTCCTGGTCGGCGGCGCGGACCACGACCAGATGGAGAAGATGCGCGAGTACCTCTCCGCGCTCACCCGGGGCTGGAACGTCCAGCAGGTCCGCGAGATCGTCGCCGAGACCCTGCACAACCTCATCGACCCGATCATCTACGACGAGGCCGCCTCGCTGATCGAGCAGCACCATGCCGCCGGGCGCGACGTGGTCATCGTCAGCAGCTCCGGCTCCGAGGTGGTCGAGCCGATCGGCGCACTTCTCGGCGCGGACCACGTGATCGCCACCCGGCTGAAGATCGAGGACGGCCGGTACACCGGCGAGATCGACTACTACGCCTATGCCGAGAACAAGGCCGCCGCCATCCGGGAGTTGGCCGAGGTCGAGGGGTACGACCTCGCCCAGTGCTACGCCTACAGCGACTCCTCGACGGACCTGCCGCTGTTGGAGGCCGTGGGCCACCCGTCCGCCGTCAACCCGGACCGGGCACTGCGCAAGGAGGCGGTGGCCCGCGAGTGGCCGGTGCTGGTCTTCGACCGTCCGGTGGAACTGCGGCGCCGGCTCCCGGAATTCTCCGCGCCGAGCGGCTCGGTACTGACGGCGGTGGCGTTCGGCGCCGCGGCACTGACCGCCGGTGTGATCTGGTACGTGGCGCGCCGCCGCCGTCCGGCGGCCTGAGGGCGCGTGGCCGGCGGCCGGCGCACCGGGTGGGCTGACACTCGGCCCGTGCGCCGGGCGCCTGCCGCTCGCGCCGTCCCGGCCTGCCGAAAGCAGCTCCCCCAAAGAGGTACTTACCCAGGCCCTTCGGATAGAACGGGCAAAAGCCGAAGACTTCTCGATTCGGGTTCCCCTTTCCCCCGAAACGCGATACAAAGGAAGCACGGCCCGCGAGACCCGGTACAGGACCGAAGAGGTCAAACCGACAACGCAGTTCAGGCCCCACGGACCGCACGTACAGATAGTCGAGCACCCACATGCAGCCGACCCGCTGTCGGGCCGCCGCACCAGACGAACGGGCAGGATCCCCGTCTGATGGGCACTTCCGGTGCATGCATGGTCACCCGGCACCTGTACCAGCGGCGGCACCCAGGCAGGATCGGGTGCCGCCGCATCCTCGCTCTCACCGCCCGACGAACCGCCCGCGTCGCCGAAGCCGGCCGACCCCGCCGGGTCCGGCCGGGCGCGCGCCCGGCCGGACCGCGCCCCCGGACCGGTCAGACCATGCCGCGCTGCATCGCCTCGCAGACCGCCGTGCTCTCCCGCACGCCCAGCCGCAACGCCCGGCCGCAGTGGCCGATCCAGGCCGCCAGGCCGTCCGGTGTGCCCGCCAGGTAGCCGGCCAGCGCGCGCCGGTAGGTGTCCGTGCCGAGTTCCGCGAAACCGACCTCGGCCGGGCAGATCGACTTCGGGTCGAGCCCCTCGGCGATCAGGACGATCCGCTGCGCGGCGCGCGCGATCACACCGTTGTATGAGCCGAACGGACGCAGCGCCAACAGCTCCCCGTGCACCACCGAGGCCACCACCAGGGCCGGCGTCCCGACGCCCTGGCCCTCGGCGCGGGCGATCAGCAGCCGGGAGAGCTGGTCCAGCCGGGCGGCGACCTCCTCGGCCCCGGGCGCCGGTGGCGGTTCGACCGCCGGCCCGGCCGGAGCCGCCTCCACCTCGACGCTCTCCACCGGCTTGAGTTCCAGCGGGAACAGGTCTTCCACACCCTCCCCGGCCCGCCTCGGCCGACCCGCCGCGGGGTCGGCGTCCCCGACCGCCAGCAGGTGCAGCCGGGCCAGCACCTGGAGCGGCGAGTGCCGCCAGACGCTCAGCAGCTGACCGGCCTCGGCCGCGATCCGCAGCGCGGCGCCGACGGTGCGGGACTCCTCGTCGGCGCTGAAGTCGCTGCGGCGCCGGACCTCCTCCAGCGGCCAGTCCGCCCCGGCCAGCGCCGCCGAGGCGCGGGCCCCGCGCAGCGCGGCTTCGGAGGTGACCTCGGCCGCGCGGCGGCGCATCACCCGGTGGCCGTAGAGCCGGTCGACGGCCTTGCGCACCTCGGCCACCGCGTCGGGCACCCCGGGGAGCTGGGCCAGCGGGGCGAGGGGATCTGTTCCTGTGCTCACCTACCCGAGAGTAATGAACGAGGGCCCCCTCCCGGAACAGCAACCCCGCATCACCCGTTCGAGGCAATCCTCACTTCCCTCCGCCGGTGAACCCGAAACCACGGATAGCATGGCCACTATCGGAGACGATAACGATTTCCAATTCAGGAAATCGTCGGCCTCGGCGCAGTGCGGACGCGACCCGGAAGGGACGCGCGGAGCGGCCCGGCAGAGGCCCCGAGCAGGCGGCCCCGAGATCGGGCCCCAGAGCGAGAGCGGGAGTCCCAGTTGAAGATCGCCTTCGTCGGCAAGGGCGGCAGCGGCAAGACCACGCTGTCCTCGCTGTTCATCCGCCACCTGGCCGCCGCGGGGCGCCCGGTCATCGCCGTCGACGCCGACATCAACCAGCACCTCGGCCCCGCGCTCGGCCTGACGGACGCTCAGGCGGCGGAGCTGCCGTCGCTCGGCGCCCACCTGCCGGAGATCAAGGAGTACCTGCGCGGCGACAATCCGCTGATCCGGTCCGCCGAGGAGATGATCAAGACCACGCCGCCCGGCCGCGGTTCGCGCCTGCTGCGGATCGTCGAGGAGAACCCGGTGTACGCGGCCTGCGCCCGTCCGATCGCGCTCGACGAGGGGTCCGTACGACTGCTGGCCACCGGCGCCTTCACGGAGGAGGACCTCGGGGTGGCCTGCTACCACTCCAAGGTCGGCGCGGTCGAGCTGCTGCTCAACCACCTGGTGGACGGCCGGGACGAGTACCTGGTCACCGATATGACGGCGGGCTCGGACTCGTTCGCCTCCGGGCTGTTCACCCGCTTCGACCTGACCTTCCTGGTGGCCGAGCCGACCCGCAAGGGCGTCTCGGTGTACCGCCAGTACAAGGACTACGCCCGGGACTTCGGCGTCCGGCTGCGCGTGGTCGGCAACAAGGTGCAGAGCGCCGAGGACCTGGAGTTCCTGCGCGCCGAGGTCGGCGACGACCTGCTGACCACCTTCGGGCAGTCCGACTGGGTGCGCCGGCTGGAGCGCGGCGCCGAGCCTCCGCTGCGCGCCCTGGAGCCGGGCAACCGCGCCGTGCTGGAGCAGCTGCGCGCCGAGGCCGACGCCGCTCACGAGCGGCGGGACGCCCTCCGCTACACCGAGCAGGCCGTCCTCTTCCACCTCCGCAACGCGGAGAGCTGGGCCAACGCCAAGGTCGGCATCGACCTCGCCACCCAGGTGGACGGCGACTTCGTGCTCGGCGGCCAGCGGCCCGCCCCGGCGGGCGCCCACGCCTGAAGGCTGATCCCGCCCCACCCTCGGACGCCGCGCCGGAGCGCGTCCCGGTCGCACGCCCGCCCCGCCGCCGCCCATGGGCCATGGCTTCCCCCGCCCCCGGGGAAGCCACGGCCCATTTGCGCGTGTTCGACGCCGCCACGGGCGCCACCAGCAGATTTCCGTCCGTTCGAACACCACCCAATGGGGTGAATCAAGGGCGCTGGACCTACCGCCCGAGATGACGCTGTGCAAAGCTTTCATTACCCTCGGTTTACCGAGTCTTGATGGTCCTCTCTGCGGCCTGGTCCTCCCCGGCTTCTTCGAGGCCCCTTGATGGTCCACGGCCCGGCCGGTGACACCCGCAATCCCCGCCGCGCCCCACGCCATCCCGCCACACCGTCGCGACCCACGACAGCCGATCCGACTCCCCGAGCCCCCACAACCGGACTCACCACCGGACCTGACTGCGTTCGTTCCCCCGGACAGACGGGAAGACAATGACCCTCGACATCTCCAGCGCACCCATCGCCTCCGACACCAAGGACCACGCCCCGCCCGGACCGCCCTCTCGCGGTCACTGGGCGCAGGACCTCTCCGCCTCCCTGGTGGTCTTCCTGATCGCGGTGCCGTTCTCCCTCGGCATCGCCCTGGCCACCGGCGCCCCGCTCACCGCCGGGCTCGCCGCGGCCGCCGTCGGCGGCATCGTGGTCGGCTTCTTCGGCGGCACTCCCCTCCAGGTCAGCGGCCCCTCCGCCGCGCTGACCGTGATCACCGCCGGGCTGATCACCCAGTACGGCTGGCAGGCCACCTGCGCCATCACGCTCGCCGCCGGGCTGCTCCAGCTCCTGCTCGGCGTCCGCCGGGTGGCCCGGACGGCGCTCGCCGTCTCGCCCGCCATCGTGCACGGCATGCTGGCCGGCGTCGGCCTCACCATCGCCATCGCCCAGTTGCACGTCGTCCTCGGGGGATCCCCGCAGAGCTCCGCACTGGCCAATCTGCGCGCGCTGCCGAGCCAGTTGGCGGGCCCGCACCCGTCCGCGCTGGTCGTCGGCACGGTCACCGCCGCCGTCCTGCTCGGCTGGCCCAGGCTCGGCCGACTCCCCGGCAGGGCCGGGGCGTTCGGTGCCCGGCTGACCAAGGTGCCGGGCCCGCTGGTCGCCGTCGGCGCCGCCACCGCGCTCGCGATTGCCCTCGGGCTGCAGCTCGCCCGGGTCGAACTGCCCGCCTGGGAGCCGCACGACCTCGTCCCCGACCTGCCGCACGGGCCGATCGCCGCGATCCTGGCCGCCGTGCTGACCGTCACCGCCGTGGCGAGCGTCGAGTCGCTGCTCTCCGCCGTCGCCATCGACCGGATGGCCCACCGCACGGGGGACCTCGACCGCGAGCTGCGGGGCCAGGGCCTCGCCAACGTGATCAGCGGCCTGCTCGGCGGGCTGCCGATCGCCGGCGGCGCGGTGCGCAGCACGGCCAACGTCCGGGCCGGCGCACAGACCAGGTGGTCCTCGATCCTGCACGGCGTCTGGGTGCTCGCGGCCGCGCTGGCGCTCACCGGCGGGCTCCGCCGGATCCCGCTCGCCGCGCTGGCCGCGCTCGTGCTGGTGGTCGGCCTGCAGATGGTCAGCTTCGCGCACATCCGCAAGGTGCACCGGCACCGCGAGTTCCCGGTCTACCTCGCCACCGTGCTCGGCGTGGTGCTGCTCGGCGTCCTGCCCGGGGTGGCGCTGGGCGCCGCGACGGCCGTCCTGCTCGCGCTCTACCGCCTGACCCGCGCCCATGTGGACGTCCTGGCCGGCCCCGACGGCTCCTTCACGGTGCAGACGCACGGGCCGCTCACCTTCACCGCCGTGCCCCGGCTGAGCCGCGCGCTGGCCGGCATCCCCGCCGCCGCCGACGTGGCGGTCGTCCACGACGGCTCCTTCCTGGACCACGCCGCGTACGAGACGCTGCACAGCTGGCGGACGGGCCGCCAGGCGGCCGGCGGCCAGGTGTCCATGGTGACGCGGCGCCAGGACGACGAGGTCCTCGATCCCGACGGCACCGTCCGGGCGGGCAGTTCCTCCGGCCCGCACCGCTGCCGCGCCTGGACGCCCTGGGTCGGCCACCACTGCATCGACCAGCAGGAGGATCCGCACGGCCGGCTCCTGGACGGCGTCCGGGTGTTCCAGCTGCACACCGCTCCGCTGGTCCGCCCCGAGCTCGCCCGGCTCGCCCGGGAAGGACAGACGCCCTCCCAGCTGTTCCTGACCTGCTCCGACTCGCGCCTGGTCACCAGCATGATCACCAACAGTGGGCCCGGTGACCTGTTCACCGTTCGCAACGTGGGCAACCTCGTACCGGCGCCGTTCGAGCCGGGCGCCGCCGACGACTCGGTGGCCGCCGCGGTGCAGTACGCCGTCGAGGTACTGGAGGTGCGCTCCATCACGATCTGCGGGCACTCCGGCTGCGGGGCCATGAAGGCCCTGCTGGACGGCGTCCACGACCGCCCCGGGCCGCCGACCGCGCTCACCCGCTGGCTGCGCAACGGCCGCGGCTCGCTCGACCGGCTGCGCCGCGTGCCCGCCGAGTTCGCCACCCGCCCGGCGGCCGACGTGGTGGAGCAGCTCTGCATCACCAACGTGGTCCAGCAGCTGGACCAGCTGATGGCGAACCCCGCAGTGGAGCGCCGGGTCGCCGAGGGGAGCCTGCGGCTGGTGGGGATGTACTTCGACTTCGCCACCGCCCAGGCCTACGTGCTCGACCGGGAGAGTGGCCGGTTCAGTCCGGTCGAGGCCCTGGGTGGCACGGCGGGCCCGGCACCCTGCGACACGCGCGGGCGAATGAGTGAAATCGAAGAGGTCTCCGCCGCCGGCGCGGACCTCGCCACGGCAGCCGTCACCGGGGGCGACCCCCGGCTGGCCGCCTGAGAGCCGGGCCCGTGTCCCGCCGGGGCGGACCGGGGCACGGGCCCAGTTCTCCGTACCGCCACCGAGGCTCTCCTCCCTCGGCCTGCCGTTCGACTCTCGGTCAAAGGTCTACACCAATTACCCGGCGCCTCTTGTCAACCGACCACTTCGCCTGGTGAGCTGTGCGCTGGGACACACGGGACAATCCCCACGCACGGGATTGACCCCGATCATGACTCGATGAGGAGTGCGCGTTGAGCAACGAGAGCCTGGCCAACCTGCTCAAGGAGGAGCGGCGCTTCGCCCCGCCGGCAGAGCTCGCCGCAGCCGCCAACGTCACCGCGGCCGCGTACGCGCAGGCCTCCGAGGACCGCCTGGGCTTCTGGGCCGAGCAGGCCCGCCGCCTCACCTGGGCCGTGGAGCCCACCGAGACGCTCGACTGGTCCAACCCGCCGTTCGCCAAGTGGTTCGCGGACGGCAAGCTCAACGTCGCGTACAACTGCGTCGACCGCCACGTCGAGGCGGGCAACGGCGACCGGGTCGCGATCCACTTCGAGGGCGAGCCCGGCGACAGCCGCTCGATCACCTACGCCCAGCTCAAGGACGAGGTCTCGCAGGCCGCCAACGCGCTGCTGGAGCTCGGCGTCGCCAAGGGCGACCGGGTGGCGATCTACCTGCCGATGATCGCCGAGGCGGTCGTCGCGATCCTGGCCTGCGCCCGGATCGGCGCCACCCACTCCGTGGTCTTCGGCGGCTTCTCGGCCGACGCCGTCGCCTCCCGGATCCAGGACGCCCAGGCCAAGCTGGTCATCACCGCCGACGGCGGCTACCGCCGCGGCAAGCCGTCCGCGCTCAAGCCCGCCATCGACGAGGCGCTGACCAAGGCCGACGGCGTCGAGCACGTCCTGGTGATCCGCCGCACCGGCCAGGAGGTCTCCTGGACCGAGGGCCGCGACGTCTGGTGGCACGAGATCACCGGGCGTCAGTCCACCGAGCACACCCCCGAGGCGCACGACGCCGAGCACCCGCTCTTCATCCTCTACACCTCGGGCACCACCGGGAAGCCCAAGGGCATCCTGCACACCTCGGGCGGCTACCTCACCCAGGCCAGCTACACCCACCACGCCGTCTTCGACCTCAAGCCGGAGACCGACGTCTACTGGTGCACCGCCGACATCGGCTGGGTCACCGGACACTCCTACATCGTCTACGGCCCGCTCTCCAACGGCGCCACCCAGGTCATCTACGAGGGCACCCCGGACACCCCCCACCAGGGCCGGTTCTGGGAGATCGTCCAGAAGTACGGCGTGACCATCCTCTACACCGCGCCCACCGCGATCCGCACCTTCATGAAGTGGGGCGACGACATCCCCGCGAAGTTCGACCTCTCCTCGCTGCGGGTGCTGGGCAGCGTCGGCGAGCCGATCAACCCCGAGGCCTGGATCTGGTACCGCGAGCACATCGGCGCCGGCAAGGCCCCCATCGTGGACACCTGGTGGCAGACCGAGACCGGCGCCATGATGATCAGCCCGCTGCCGGGCGTCACCGAGACCAAGCCGGGCTCCGCCCAGCGCGCCCTGCCGGGCATCGCCGCCACCGTCGTCGACGACGAGGCCAACGAGGTCCCCAACGGCTCCGGCGGCTACCTCGTCCTCACCGAGCCGTGGCCGTCCATGCTGCGCACCATCTGGGGCGACGACCAGCGCTACATCGACACCTACTGGTCGCGCTTCCAGGGCCGGTACTTCGCCGGTGACGGCGCCAAGAAGGACGAGGACGGCGACATCTGGCTGCTCGGCCGGGTCGACGACGTCATGCTCGTCTCCGGCCACAACATCTCGACCACCGAGGTCGAGTCGGCCCTGGTCGGCCACCCGGCCGTCGCCGAGTCCGCCGTGGTCGGCGCCGCCGACGCCACCACCGGCCAGGCCATCGTCGCCTTCGTCATCCTGCGCGGCACCGCCACCGACAGCCCCGAACTGGTCGAGGAACTGCGCGCGCACGTCGGCCGCACGCTCGGCCCGATCGCCAAGCCGAAGCAGATCAAGGTCGTCGGCGAGCTGCCGAAGACCCGCTCCGGCAAGATCATGCGCCGCCTGCTGCGCGACATCGCCGAGGGCCGCGACATCGGCGACACCACCACGCTGGCCGACAGCTCGGTGATGAGCCTGATCCAGTCCCAGCTGCCCCCCGCGGGCAGCGAGGGCTGACACCCCGTCGAACGACGCGGTGCCCCGGGCGGTCGTGACCGCCCGGGGCACCGCTGTCCGCTACCGGCGGCGCGGAACCTCCCGCACCTCACGGCGCTTCGCGCGGATCCGCTTCGGCAGGATCACTCCCCCTGCGACCGGCGCTCGGTGACCAGCGTGCGCAGGGTGTCGTACGCGCTCTGGGCGAAGCTCCGGCTGCGCAGCGGCAGCGTGCCGGCCATCACCGCCAGCCCCACCTGCGCACGCGGGCTGAATCCGACGAAGGTGGTGAACCCCCGGGTGACTCCGGCGTGGTAGACCACCTCGTCGTCGAACTCCCGGTCGGTGCCACCCGAAGCAGCAGCCCCCATGGCACCGATACCGTCGGCGACACCACCGACACCACCGACACCACCGACGCCACCACCCGTGACGCCGCGCAGACCGTCACGCAGGTCGTCGCCCGAACCGCCACGTGGGTCGTCGCCCAGCGGGCTGCCGGCCGGTTCGGCCGCCGGGCGGCCCGCTTCCGGAGCCGTCGGGACCGAGCGGTGGTTCCAGCCCAGGCAGATCCGTGCCCCTCCCCGCCGCCGATCCACTCGCGGGCGCCGGACCTCGCCCAGCGCCGTCCGCAGCACCGAAGCGTCGGCCCGGGCGGGCAGCGGGACGGCGTCCAGCGCCAGATGCGCCTGCAGATAGCGGAGCATGTCGTCCGCCGTGGAGCGCAGCGCCGAGGCGCCGGGCAGCGCGGGCAGCCGGAAGGACGGGACGCGCCGGCCGCGCCGGTATCCGGCGGCGTCCTCGCGGCCCGGGCCGCAGGAGGTGTCCACCAGGCCGAGCGGCCCGCAGACCCTGGCCTCCAGCAGGTCCTCGTAGCGCTGCCCGGCCGCGTTGGCCAGCAGCAGTCCGAGCAGCCCGAAGCCGAGGTTCGAGTAGCGCACCTGCGCGCCCGGAGTACCGCGGACCGGGGTGCGGGGCAGCGCCCCGAGCAGGTGGGCCGGGCCGAACGTGGCGTAGGGGCTGGTGAACCACCGGGGGGCCACCGCCGGCAGCAGTCCGACCGGCAGCCGGGGCAGTCCCGAGGTGTGGGTGGCCAGGTGGAGCAGGGTGATCGGTCGCTCGCGCGGGTACCCGGGCGCGGCGCCGGCGGGGAGGTAACGGTCGATCGGGTCGTCGTAGCCGACCTCGCCGCGGGCGGCCATCTCGGCGAGCAGCAGTCCGGTGAAGGTCTTGGTGACGGAGCCGAGCGCGAACCGGGTGTCGGCGCGGACGGGGCGCTCGCTGGAGCGGTCGGAGTGGCCGCGGCAGGCGACGGTCCGTTCATCGCCGCGGATCACCACGACGGCTGAGCCGCTGCCCGGAGCGGCGGCACGGAACAACGGGCGGAGCAGACGACCAAGTTCGGGGCCGGGCTCGGTGGCGGTGGCGGTGGCCGGAGCAGCGGCGGCGACAACGGGGTCGGCGGCGACGGGGGCGTACGTGGAGCCGTTCACCGGTCAGCGCTCCCGCGGAGCGGTCGGTCGGACGGCAGGGGCCAGTAAGAGGGGCGGTCTGGGCATCGTCAGGTCTCCACAGGAGGGCAACGGGGAATCGTGCCACCCGATCGGGTGGCACTGCGATCGACGATAGGGAGGCGTTCACCCGTCTGCATGCGGCCGACTCCATTCGGGTGCCGCGGCCGAGTGCAGCACGGGACACCAAGGCCTACGTCCTGAATTATGACAATGCGGATATCCCACTCCGGTTCCGGCTAGACTGTCAAAGACGCAACAAGATCTCCTCCGGGAATCGGTCGCGTCACAGGGCGCGCCGGGAAGTCTGGTCGGCACTGCACCACAGGTGCATCCGTACACCGTTCCCCCGCCCGAGGAGGTCCCTGCGTGACCGACCAGCAGCCCGTCAACGAGCCGACCCGGCGACGCCAGTTCCTCGGCAGACTTCCCCTCCCCGAGCGGACCTACATCGCCGACGCCCTGCGCACCGAGACCGTCGGTGGCGTGCTGCTGCTGATCGCTGCCGTCGTCGCACTGATCTGGGCCAACGTCTGGCCGGCCGCGTACGAGAGCGTCCTCGACTACACGATCGGGCCGTCCACGCCGCTCCACCTGGACCTCAGCCTGGGTTCCTGGGCCAAGGACGGTCTGCTGACCATCTTCTTCTTCGTCGCCGGCATCGAGCTCAAGCGCGAGTTCGTGGCTGGCGAGCTGCGCAGTCCCAGTGCCGCGATGCTGCCGGTCATAGCCGCGGTCTGCGGCGTCGCCCTGCCCGCGATCATCTTCGCCCTCGCCAACTCCGGCAGTGGCGGCCACCCGGGCGGCTGGGCGATCCCGACCGCGACCGACATCGCCTTCGCACTCGGCGTGCTGGCCGTGGTCGGCACCCATCTGCCCTCCGCGCTGCGGGCCTTCCTGCTCACCCTCGCCGTGGTGGACGACCTGATCGCGATCCTGATCATCGCCGTCTTCTACAGCTCCGGCATCAAGTTCTGGGCGCTGGGGCTGGCCTTCGCCGGCCTGGTCCTGTTCTGGTTCCTGCACCGGCGCGGTGTGCACGGCTGGTACCTGTTCGTCCCGCTCGCCTTCGTGATCTGGGCGCTGATGCACGAGAGCGGCGTGCACGCCACGGTGGCGGGCGTCGCGATGGGCCTGATCCTGCGCTGCCACCGGGTGGGCGACGAGAAGTACTCCCCCGGCGAGCACATCGAGCACCTCGTCCGACCGCTCTCGGCCGGGTTCGCCGTTCCCGTGTTCGCGCTGTTCGCGGCCGGGGTGGCGATCTCCGGGCCGGCCCTCGCCGACGTGTTCACGCAGGCCACCCCGCTCGGGATCGTCCTCGGTCTGCTGGTCGGCAAGACCGTCGGCATCTTCGGCGGCACCTGGCTGGCCGCCCGCTTCACCCGGGCCGAGCTGAATCCGCAGCTCAAGTGGGCCGACATGTTCGCGGTCTCGGTGCTCGCGGGGATCGGCTTCACCGTGTCCCTGCTGATCAGCGAGTTGGCCTTCCCCGACGACGCCGACCTCGCCGACCTCTCCAAGGCCGCCGTGCTGGTGGGCTCGCTGCTCTGCGCGCTGGTCGCCACCGTGCTGCTGAAGCTGCGCAACCGGCACTACCGGGAGCTCTGCGAGGAGGAGGACCGCGACGTGGACGGCGACGGCATCCCCGACGTCTACCAGCAGGACGATCCGGCCTGGCAGGCCCGGGTGGCGGAGGCGGCCCGCCGGTCGGCCGAGAGCGGCCCCGGCGGCACCGGACCGGGACCCGGCTCCGGGCCCGCCCGCTGACGGTCCGCCGACGGGTGCGAGGCGACGGGCGGCCGAAGTCGGTGGCCCCCGGCATCACCCCGGCGGCCCGCCCGGCCCGACGGAACGCGCCCGCCACGGCCGGGCGCGCTCCCCCCGAACGGGACACGTACCCCGGGCGGGGCCCCGGAGTGGTGTGCGACTGACCGGTAGGGGCATGATTCTGAGCTGTCGACAGTCCACAGACGCCGCCGGCCGCCCCGATCCCCGGAGCGGTCCCCGATGACGGCCCCCGGAACGACCGGGAGCCGCACCGCCCGGCGGCGTCGTGCCGCACAGCCGCAGAGGAGAACCGCTGATGCCCGCAGGAGCCGCAGACCCGTCCAGCAACGGCCGGGCGCCCTACGAGGGCGAGCGTTCGGTGGGGCAGCTGTTCGCGGCGGCCACCACCGACCTGTCCGCCCTGGTCCACGACGAGATCGCGCTCGCGAAAGCGGAGCTCCGTGCGGACGTCAAGCGCGGCGTCTCCGGGGGTGTGTCGCTGACGGTCGCCGGCGTGGTGGCGCTGGCCGCGGTGCCGATGCTGAGCGCGGCGGCGGCGTACGGGATCCACGCCCTGGGCCTCTCGCTCGGCTGGTCGTTCCTGATCGTGGCCGGCGCGTACCTGCTGCTGGCGCTGCTGCTCGGGCTGCTGGCGCTGCGTTCGTTCAAGCGGATCGAGAAGCCGCACCGCACCATCGAGGGCGCCCAGAAGACCGCGGACGTGCTCAAGAACGCCCGCCCCCGCCCGGCCACCCAGGAGGAGATCGACCGGGCCCTCGGCCGCATCCCGTAGGCGCCGACCGAAACGCCCCGCGCCCCCGGCCACCTCGCGCTCATCCACCCCGCGCCCGGTGGCCGGGGCGCGTCCGGTGCGGCCCGCTCCGGTCCCGTCCGGTGCGGTCGGGACGCCCCGGGAGCGAGTGCCGACCACGTACCCGGCGCGCCGATGTGACACGCTCTCGGTATGCCGCTCGACCAGAAGCCCGTGCCCGCGCAGCCGTCCGCCAGCTCCGGACCCGACCGCACGCCCGGTCAGGACGGCGTCGACCACGGTCAGGACGCCGCCGAGGAGGCGGTCGAGGCGCCAGGGGCGGGCGAGGACGGCCCCACCGGGGCCGTGCCAGCGGCGCCCTGGGACGTCCGGCAGGCGGGTCCGTGGAAGCACCGCGACCTGGCGGCCAACGGCGCCCGGTTCCACATCGCCGAGCTGGGCGAGGGCCCGCTGGTCCTGCTGGTGCACGGCTGGCCCGAGTACTGGTGGGCCTGGCGCCACCAGCTGACCGCGCTCGCCGAGGCCGGCTACCGGGCCGTCGCGCTGGACCTGCGGGGCATCGGCGGCAGCGACCGCACCCCCCGCGGCTACGACCCGGGCAACCTCGCGCTGGACATCACCGGCGTGATCCGCTCGCTCGGCGAGCGCCGGGCGCACCTGGTGGGCCACGCCTCCGGCGGCACGCTGTCCTGGGTGGCGGCGGTGATGCGGCCGTCGGTGATCCAGAGCCTCACCGTGGTCTCGGCCGCGCACCCCCGGGACCTCCGCCGGGCGCTGCTGACGGACCGCCGCCAGATGGCCGCCTTCGAGCACGTGCTGGGCTTCCAGCGGCCGTGGATACCGGAACGCCGCCTGGTCGCCGACGACGCCGCGCTGGTGGGCCGCTACCTGGACGCCTGGACGGGACCGAACCAGCTGGACCGGACGGCGGTGGCCGCGTACCGGCAGGCGATCCAGATCCCCAGCACCGCGCACTGCTCGATCGAGCCGTACCGCTGGCTGCTGCGGTCGATGGCCCGCCCGGACGGCATCCAGTTCGCCCGCCGGATGAAGAAGCCGATCACCGCGCCCACCCTGCACGTCCAGGGCGCCGCCGACCCGGTGCTGCTGTCGCACACCGCGCTGGGCGGCGGCGAGTACGTGGCCGCTCCGTACCGGTGGCGGCTGCTGCCCGGGATCGGGCACTTCCCGCACGAGGAGGCGCCGGAGCAGTTCACCGCCGAGCTGCTGGACTGGATCGGCCGCCACAAGGACTGAGAGCCTCCGCATCCGGACACGGAAGCGGAGCCCAACTCCCTTCATATTGCGCTCATATGACAAACGCATAGGCCATGTTGACGACACCCCGGGCGGTTATCCCGGCCGACCCAGGGGCATCCATTCCGGTATGACCTGGATGCCCGATCACGGCAGCGCTCCGCGCAGCCGACGCCACAACAGCTCGCAGAGGTCCGGCCACCGCCCCGACTGGGCGGACGACCTGGGTCACGACGGCACCGACCGCCGCCGGAGCACGGCGCAGCGGCAGCTCGGCATCCCGCGCATCCTCGGCCGCCGCGCCCGCTGGGTGGGCGCGCGGCTACGGCGCGAGAGCTGAGCCTCCGCGCCGGGGCGGCGCGAACGAGAACCGGGGCCGGACGCGGCCCGACCCTACCCGACAGTCCGAGCGACCGGCGACCCCGCGGCCGGTCCGGTTCAGCGACCGGACCGGCGCGGCGGTCGGCCCACCCGGGTCAGTTCACCCACGTCGGTGACACCGCGGTGAACCAGAGCAGCACGAAGGTCGCCACCGACATGATCGGCACCAACACCTTCGTCTCGACGCTGTTGCCGCTGCGCTTGATCAGCACCACCTCGTAGCGCTCCTTGTGCGGCCAGAGCAGCGGCGCGCCCTTCTTCGTCAGGCAGTCGCCCAGCAGGTGCGCCAGCGCGCCCAGCGCCACCGCGTACGGCAGCCAGCCGGGGGCGTTCGGCATCCAGCTGTTCATCCCGGCGGTGCCCAGCGCGGCGAGGCCGATGATGGTGATCCACGCCGTCGGGCCGTCGCCCGGCGGGTGCAGCCGCAGGGCGCGGATCGCGAGCGCCAGGAGGAAGAACGTCATGCCCAGGGTGAAGTTCCGGCCCAGGTAGGTGACGCCGGCCCAGGTGCCGCCCCCCATCAGCGCGACGAACAGCAGCGAGTGGGTGGCGTGCCGGTGTCCGCCGGAGATCCAGGCCACGAGGCGGCAGAGCAGCCGGGAGACCGGGCCGAGGAAGTTGGCGATCGTCCCGTCGTGGTGGTCGAGGTCCGGGAGCAGGGCGGCGCCGGCGCAGAGCGCCGTGCCCATCAGGATGTCCGCCGGCTGCAGGGTGGTGTCGAGCAGCAGCGGCGGCAGGAACGGTGCCGAGGCCGCGTACAGCATCGCCCCGCTGACCGCGTGCGAGTGACCCATCATCGGACGCCGCCGACCTCCGCTCGGCCCACCCCGGGACGGCACCCGGTTGAGCCGAACGGGTGAGCGCGGCCGACGCTACCAGCCGGGGCCGACGACGCGGCGGACATCGGACACACCGGTGGCCCACAGCCAGGTCGGGTCGGGCGGGTCGACCAAGTCGGGCGGGGCGGGCCGGCCGAGTCCGCGCGGCCAGGTCGGAGCGGCCGGATCGGATCGGCCAGGTCGGAGCGGCCGGATCGGAGCGGGCAGGTCCTGACCGGCCGACACGAGGGCGACGGCCGGCCGCGTCAGAGCGCGCAGCCCTGGGTGTCCACCCGGGTCGCCGCGGTGCTGCCCTTCTCGGCGTCCTCGCGCACCTCGGCCGCGGTCAGCACGTACCCGGTGTCCGCGCTGTCCAGCGACTTGGCGAAGACCACGCCGAAGACCTGGCCGTCCGGGGTGAGCAGCGGGCCGCCGCTGTTGCCCTGGCGGACCAGCGAGCGCACCGAGTAGACGTCGCGGACGACCTGGCCGCGGTGGTAGATGTCCGGGCCGTTGGCCTGGATCCGGCCGCGGATACGGGCCGGCTGGACGTTGAAGGCGCCGTTCTCGGGGAAGCCGGCCACGATCGCGTTGTCGTTGGTCTTCGCCTCGCCCGCGAAGGAGAGCGCGGGAGCGTTCAGCTTCGGCACGTCCAGGATCGCGATGTCGCGCTGCCAGTCGTAGCGGACGACGGTGGCGTCGTAGAGCTGGCCGACGCCGCCGATCTGCACGGTGGGCTCGTCGACCCCGCCGACCACGTGGGCGTTGGTCATCACCCGGTGCGGCGCGAACACGAAGCCGCTGCCCTCCAGGGTCTTGCTGCAGGCGGTGGCGGTGCCGACCACCTTGACCAGGCTCTGCTTGGCCTTGGCCACGGCCGGGCTGGCGGCCAGCGCCGGATCGGGGGTGTCGACCTGGGTGATCGGCTCGTGCTCGAAGGGGTTGAAGACCTGCGGGAAGCCGTTGCGGGCGAGCACCTTGGAGAAGTCGGAGAACCAGTTCGGCGCGTCCGAGGGCAGCGTGTCCTGGACGCCGCCGAGGATCGCCGAGGTGCGGACCTGCTTGGAGACCGTGGGCAGGGAGGTGCCGGCGAGCGCCGAGCCGATCAGCCAGGCCACCAGCAGCATCGAGATCACGTTGACCACCGCGCCGCCGGCGGCGTCCAGCGCCTTCGCCGGCCGGCGGTCGATGTGGCCGCGCAGCTTCCAGCCGAAGTGGGTGGTGACCGCCTGGCCGACCGCCGCGAGCACGATGACCACCACGACGGCCACCACCGAGGCGGTGGTGCCGGGGCTGAGGTGGTCGAGCAGCAGCGGGAGCAGCTGGACGGCGATCAGGCCGCCGCCGAGGAAGCCGAGGACCGACATCACGCCGACCACGAAGCCCTGCCGGTAGCCCGACACGGCGAATCCCACGGCGGCGGCGATCAGCAGCAGATCCAGGACGTTCACTCCGACACCCTCCCACGGCGGGCGCCGGGGCCACACAGTCGGGCGTTCACGTGGTCCTGGCGTCGCCGCTCAGCAGCGCACGGGAGCGGTCGCGGTCACCCTGCACCAGCGCCAGCGCCTCGTCCGAGAGGTCGACGATCCGGGTCTGGTCCCAGGGCAGCTCCAGGCCGCTGTGGTGCAGCACCCGGTCGATCACCCCGGCGGTGAAGCCCCAGACCAGCCGGCCGCCGACCGCGAAGGCCGGCCCCAGGTGTCCGGACGGGTGGCGCAGCCGGACCCGGTTGGCCGGGTCGGTCAGCTCGGCGATCGGCACCCGGAACACCGCGCCGGTCTCGCCCGCGTCCACCGGACGGACCGGTGACTCTTCGCGCCACCAGCCGAGCACGGGGGTGACCACGAAGCGGCTGACCGGGATGTAGAGGGCGGGCAGGACGGCGAAGACCTGCACCCCGGCCGGGTCCAGGCCGGTCTCCTCCCAGGCCTCCCGCAGCGCCGCCGCCACCGGGCCGGAGCCCTCGGGGTCGCCGTCCTCCGGGTCCAGCGCGCCCCCGGGGAAGGAGGGCTGCCCGGCGTGCGAGCGCAGCGACCGGGCCCGTTCGATCAGCAGCACGTCGGGGCCGGTCCCGCCCTCGCCGAAGAGCATCAGGACGGCCGCGGCGCGACCGCCCTCGGCGGGCGGCAGGAAGCGGCTCAGCTGCTCGGGCAGGACCCGCTCGGCGGCGTCCCGGACCGGCTCCAGCCAGGACGGCAGGCCGTCCCGCTCGATCCGTCCCGGCAGGGCCTGCCCGGGCCCCCGGTCGTGGCCGTGCGCCGTCACTCGGCCACCGCCAGGTCCGCGACCTTGCCCTGGTGGGCGACGGCGTCGGCCCGCGCCGCCGCCTCGCCCGGGTAGTCCGCGGGCGGCCTCAGCCGCTGGCCGGGGTGGCCGCCCATCTCGTACTTGAGCAGCTTCTTCGCCTTCTCCGGATCCGTCTCGCCCTCCCCGTAGGAGGGGCAGAGCGGCGCGATCGGGCAGGCCCCGCAGGCCGGCTTCTGGGAGTGGCAGATCCGCCGCCCGTGGAAGACCACCCGGTGCGAGAGCATCGTCCACTCCGACTTCGGGAAGATCTCCGCGACGGCCGCCTCGACCTTGACCGGATCCTCCTCCGCCGTCCACCCGAACCGCCGGGCCAGCCGCCCGAAGTGGGTGTCCACGGTGATCCCGGGCACGCCGAACGCGTTGCCGAGCACCACGTTCGCCGTCTTGCGCCCCACCCCGGGGAGGGTGACCAGGTCGGCCAGCCGGCCCGGGACCTCGCCGCCGAACTCGTCCCGCAGCGCGATCGAGAGCCCGATCAGCGACTTCGCCTTGTTGCGGAAGAACCCGGTCGGCCGGATGACCTCCTCCAGCTCCTCCGGCACCGCCGCCGCCATGTCCTCCGGCGTCGGGTACTTCGCGAACAGCGCGGGCGTCGTCTGGTTCACCCGCAGGTCCGTCGTCTGCGCCGACAGCACGGTGGCCACCAGCAGCTCGAACGGGTTGTCGAAGTCCAGCTCAGGGTGCGCGTAGGGGTACAGCTCCGCCAGTTCCCGGTTGATCCTCCGGGCCCGCCGCACCATCGCCAGCTGCGACTCCGGCTTCCTCGGCTTCACAGCCACCTTCACCGCCGGCTTGGCTGCGGCCTTCCGGACCTTGCTCTCTGCCATGCAGGAAGGCTACGCCGAACAGCCCTGACCCCGCGGGCGATCAGCCATCGACGCGGGGCCGCGGACGATCAGCCATCGACGCAGGGCCGCGGACGGTTCGGACGCCCCCTGCGCGGCGCCCGGTCAGGACGGCCCGCAGGGCTGGTCCGCCGGCGTGCGCGGCGCCGGCGACGCCGTGGGCGCGGGAGGCACCGCGGGCCCCGCCGGTGCGGCCGCCACGGCCGGTGCGGCGCGGCGGTCGCGGCGGGCGGGGGCGAGGGCGCCGAGCATCACCACGGCCGTCACGGCGAAGGCGGACGGGTAGCCCAGCGGACCGGCGAGGACGCCGAAGGCCACCGCGCCGACGCCCATCCCCGCGTCGAAGGCGACGTTCCACAACGCGGTGACGGCGCCGAAGCCGGCCTTGGAGACTCTCGCGTACATCATGGTCAGGGTGGCGTTCTGGGCCGCGCCGAAGCCGATGCCGAACACCGCCGCGCCGGCCACCACGGCGACCGCGCTGCCGGTCAGCGCGATCAGCAGGGTGCCCGCGGCGCAGAGCAGCAGCGCGGGCAGCACGAGCCGCTCCGGTCCGTGCCGGTCGCCGTACCGGCCCGCCGCCCAGCGGGCCGCCGTCGCCGAGGCCGGCTGGACGAACAGGGCCACCGCGGCGAGGCCCGCGGACCCGGCCGGGACGGCCAGCGGCAGGAAGGTCACGATGATCCCGGCGGCCAGCGCGGTGGCGCCGAAGACCACGGTCGGGCGGCGAAGCCCGGCCGACCGGAAGCCGGCCACCACCCCCACCGCCGGCTCGGCGGACGGTTCGCGGTCCGGCAGCCCGGGGACGGCGGCGATCGCGGCCAGCGCCACGGCGCCGGCGGTCACGGCCACCGGGGTGTACCCCACGTGGGCCGCCAGCCAGACGCCCAGCGGCAGGCCCAGCAGCGAGGGCACGCCCGAGACCACGCCGACCAGCGCCAGCCCCTCACCGCGCCGCTCGGCCGGGATCAGGGCCGCCGTCAGCGCGCCGCCGGCGACGATGGTGAAGGCGAAGCCCAGCCCGCGCACCAGGCAGACCGCCGTGATCCAGACGAGGCCGCCGTCGACGGCGGTCAGCACCAGCGCGGGCGCCCCGAGCAGCAACAGGCCGACCGCCAGCACCGAGCGGTAGCCGAAGCGGACCACCAGCCGGGGCGTGGCCAGTTCGCCCAGGACGGTCGTCAGCATCAGCGCGCCGGTCGCGAGCCCGGCCGCGTTGCCGCCCCCGGTGGACTCCTCGGCGTAGAGCGGGACGACGGAGAGCAGCAGGTTGAACCCGGTCGAAGCGCCGAGGATCGACACGAAGCGCAGCAGCAGCGGCCGGGTGACCAGCCGGGGGCGGGTGCCGGGCGCGGTCCGGGAGGGTGCCGTCGAGGTCATATGACGGACCGTAGGCCCGAACCGGCCCGTTCGTAAGATCCGTATCGGCCGCTCCGGACGGCCGCCACCATCGCGGTCAGGGGCAGCCGACGACCTGGCCGGCCCAGGAGAGGCCGCCGCCGAAACCGAGCAGCAGGGTGGGGGTGCCCGCGGGCACCTCGCCGCGCTCGACCAGCTTGGACAGCGCGAGCGGGACGGAGGCGGCCGAGGTGTTGCCGGACTCGACGACGTCGCGGGCGACCACCGCGCCGGGCACGCCGAGCCGGTCCACCACCGCCTCGATGATGCGCAGGTTGGCCTGGTGGGTGACCACCGCGCCGAGGTCCGCGGGGGTGATCCCGGCCCGCCGGCAGGCCTCCTCGGCGATCGGGGCCAGCGCGGTGGTGGCCCAGCGGTAGACGGTCTGGCCCTCCTGACGGAACTTCGGCTGCCAGCCGTCGTCCAGCCGGACGGCGTGGCCCCGGGTCGGGTCGGAGCCCCAGACCACCGGCCCGACGCCCCGACCGGTCGGATCGTGGCTGAGGACCGCCGCACCGGCGCCGTCGCCGAGCAGGACGCAGCTGGAGCGGTCCGTCCAGTCGGTGACGTCGCTCATCCGCTCGGCGCCGATCACCAGTGCGTGCCGGGCGGCCCCGGCCCGGACGGCGTGGTCGGCGGTGGCCAGCGCGGTGCAGAAGCCCGCGCAGCCGTTGTTGACGTCGAAGCCGACGGCCGAGGGGATGCCCAGCCGGCCGGCGACCTGGGTGGCGATGCTCGGGCAGCGGTCCCTGGCCGAGCAGGTGGCGACCACCACCATGTCGATCTCCTCCGGCGCCAGGCCCGCCGAGGCGAGGGCCTTGCCGGCGGCGGCGGAGGCGAGGTCGGTGACGGACTCCGTGTCGGCGATGCGCCGGGTGACGATGCCGGTGCGCTGCCGGATCCATGCGTCGCTGGTGTCGACCAGTTGGGCGAGGTCGTCGTTGGTGAGGACTCGGGCGGGCTGGTGGTGGCCCAGGGCCGCGATCCGGGATCCCGACATGTCTGCTCCTCCGTGAGGGGGTGTCACGCCGGGACTATAGCGTCCGAACGATCGGACTCTAAAGGCCCGGGGCTGGCTACACTGGCCCGGTGAGCCCGAGAAGATCCGTCGCCGACGCCCGCCGGACCCGCACCGCGATCCTGCGCCGGGGGCTGGACCTCGCCTCGGTCGAGGGCCTGGAGGGGCTGACCATCGGCCGACTCGCCACCGACCTGTCGATGAGCAAGTCCGGCGTCCTCGGCCACTTCGGCACCAAGGAGACCCTGCAGCTCGCCGTGGTCGACGAGGCCGTCGCCCTGTTCGTCCGCGAGGTGGTGCAGCGCGCGGCGGCCGCCGGCGCGGAGCCCGGGCTGCCGCGGCTGCTCGTCCAGTGCGAGGCCTGGGTCTCCTACCTGGAGCGCGACCTGCTGCCCGGCGGGTGCTTCTTCACCGCCGTGACCTCCGAGTTCGACGACCGGGAGCGCGGGCCGGTCCGGTCGGCGGTGGCCGCCCGGAACGCCGTCTGGCAGCGCGAGCTGCGCCGGCAGACCGAGCTGGCGATCGCCGCCGGTCAGCTGCCCGCCGAGCCGGACGCCGAGCAGGTGGTCTTCGAACTGACCGGGCAGGTCCTGGCGCTCAACCACGCCCGCCGGCTCTACCGGGACGCGGCCGCGGCCGCCCGCACCCGGCGGGCGATGCAGCGCCTGCTCGGGCTGCCCGCCGCGGTCGACGGGCCGCCCGAGCTGGCCCCGCTCCCGGAGCCGGACGACCACTGAGGCCGCCCGGCCCGGGCCACCGGCACCTCCCCTGTGCGTGCCGGTGAGCTCCTGCCGGTCAGCGCCGGTACAGCGCGTCCAGCTCCCCGTAGCCCAGCGCGCCGGGCGCCCCGGTCACGGCGCCCGTACCGAGCAGTTCGGCGGCGGCGCGGTGGGCGGCGCTGTACGCGGCCTCGGCCAGCCCGGTGCCGACGCTGATCCGCCGGACGCCGGTGGCGGCGAGCTCGGCGACCGTCGGCCCGCCCGGCCCCGTCATCGCGTTCACCGGCAGCGGGGACGCGGCGCAGAGCCGGGCCAGCACGTCGAGGTCCAGCAGGCCGGGGACGAAGAGGCCGTCCGCACCCGCCCGCGCGTACGCCGCCGCGCGAACCAGCACCTCGTCCAGCCGGCCCTCCTCCGGGCCGATCCCGAACAGGAAGACGTCCGTCCGGGCGTTGACCAGCAGCTCGGGCAGGCCCGCCGCCGCGGCCGCCGCCCGGGCGGCGGCCAGCCGCGCGGCCTGCTCGGCCACCGGGAAGAGCGGGCCGCCGGCCGCCGCCGAGTCCTCCAGGTTGATCCCGGCCGCGCTGGCCCCGACCAGCGCCCGCACCGTTTCGGCCACCTCGGCGGGGGCCGCCCCGTAGCCGCCCTCGGCGTCGACCGTGACCGGCAGGTCGACGACGGAGGCGATCCGGCGGGCGGCCTCGGCCATGTCCGCCCGGCCGAGCTGCTGGCCGTCGCCGCGACCGAGCGACCAGGAGACGCCGCCGCTGGTGGTGGCGATCGCCGCGGCTCCGGCGGAGGCGATCACGGCGGCGCTGCCGGCGTCCCAGGCGTTCGGCAGGACGAGCACCCCGTCGGCCACGAGCGCCCGCAGCCGCAGGGCCCGCTCGCGAAGCTCGGGGGTGGGGGTGCCGGTGGACTGGGAGGCGGACATACGGGGTCACCGTCTTTCGGGCCGTGGACTCGTGGACTCATGGACTCATGGACTTGTCAGGACCGGATCCTGCGCCCCCGGCCGCCCGCGCTCCACTGATTAAGCCGGAGCCGAATCCTGGCGGCCCGCGACCGCCCCGACCTCCTCATGGACCTCGGCGCCCCCGTCCCGGGCGTCCCCGCGCACCGGACCGCGCGCGTCCCGGCTGACCTGCGAACACCGCGAGAACACCGCGCCGGACCCGGACACCGGCCGCACGCGTCGCCGGCACCGCCCGCCACGCCGCTCCGCGCGCCCGCACGAGCCGCCCGCAGGCCGCTCCGGCGGTACGAATGGCCCCGCGCAGCACACCTCGGCGCACCCCCTCCTCATATGATCGGAGCGACATGCGCCATGCTTGGTGATGCAGAGCACTGTACGGAACTTGCGCCGACCGGCTTGATCGCCGGGCGGCCGAGAAGGAGGAAGCACGTGGACGACGTTCTGCGGCGCGCCGCACTCTTCGCGGCACTCGACGACGAACAGGCCGGCGAGCTGCGCGCTTCCATGACCGAGGTGACCCTCGCCCGCGGTGAGTCGCTGTTCCACGAGGGCGACCCGGGCGACCGGCTGTACGTCGTCGCCGAGGGCAAGGTCAAGCTGCACCGCGCCTCGCCGGACGGCCGCGAGAACATGCTCGCCGTCCTCGGCCCCAGCGAGATGATCGGCGAACTGTCGCTCTTCGACCCGGGCCCGCGCACCGCCACCGCGAGCGCGCTGACCGAGGTCAAGCTGCTGGGCCTCGGCCACGGCGACCTCCAGCCCTGGCTGCACGCCCGCCCCGAGGTCTCGATCGCGCTCCTGCGCGCCATCGCCCGCCGGCTGCGCCGGACCAACGACGTGATGTCCGACCTGGTCTTCTCCGACGTGCCCGGGCGCGTCGCCAAGGCCCTGCTGGACCTCTCGCGCCGCTTCGGCGTGCAGTCCGACGAAGGCATCCACGTCGCCCACGACCTCACCCAGGAGGAGCTGGCCCAGCTGGTCGGCGCCTCCCGCGAGACGGTCAACAAGGCGCTCGCCGACTTCGCCGGCCGCGGCTGGCTGAAGCTGGAGGCCCGCGCCGTGGTCCTGATGGACGTCGAGCGGCTCTCCCGCCGCTCGCGCTGACCCGGCCGGCCGGAGCTCCGCTCCGGCCCGCCCGGCGCGCCGTCGGTCCCACCGACGACGAGGGCCCGTCCACCGATGCGGTGGACGGGCCCTCGCGCGTGTCCGGTGCGGCTCCGGGCGGTCGGCCCGGCCGGCGGTCAGATCAGCCCGTGGTCCTCCAGGTACTGGAGCTGGGCCCGGACCGACAGCTCGGCCGCGGGCCAGAGCGCGCGGTCCACGTCCGCGTAGACCCGGGCCACCACCTCGTCCGCCGTCCGGCAGCCGGCCTCGACCGCGGTCTCCACCTGGGCGAGCCGCCCGGCCCGGTGCGCCAGGTAGTACTCGACGGCGCCGAGCGCGTCCGCGAGCACCGGCCCGTGGCCGGGCAGCACCGTGCGCACGCCGTGCTCGGTCGCCATGTTCTGCAGGTGGCGCAGCGAGTCCAGGTAGTCGCCGAGCCTGCCGTCGGGGTGGGCCACCATCGTGGTGCCCCGGCCGAGGACGGTGTCGCCGGTGAGGACCGCGCCGTCGGCCGGCAGGTGGAAGGTCAGCGAGTCCGAGGTGTGCCCGGGGGTGGCGACCACCCGCAGGTCGAGGCCGCCGATCTCCAGCCGCTGGCCGTGCGTCAGGCCCTCGGAGCCGAGCCGGTACGCCGGGTCCAGGGCGCGGACGTCGGTACCGGTCAGCTCGGCGAACCGCGCGGCGCCCTCGGAGTGGTCGGCGTGGCCGTGGGTGAGCAGGGTGAGCGCGACGCGCTTGCCCTGCTGCTCGACGGTGTCGATCACCCGGCGCAGGTGCCCCTCGTGCAGCGGGCCCGGGTCGACGACCACCGCGAGGTCCGAGCCGGGCTCGGAGAGCAGCCAGGTGTTGGTGCCGTCCAGCGTCATCGGCGACGGGTTGGGCGCCAGCACGCAGACTGCCCGGGGGGTGGCCTCGCCGCCGATGCCGGCGGCGGGGTCACCCGGGAGGATTCCGCTCACCGGCCGCTCCCGCCGAGTCGGCCGCCCTCGCAGGTCCGCTCGAGCACGCGTCCGGGCAGTGTCCGGACGAGGGCGCGCAGCCCCGGTATGCCGTCGTCGACGAGCGCGCCCTCGCAGGCGAGCGGGCGGGGGGTCAGGCTGCGGGCGGGCATCTCGCGCGCCGTCCGGCGAGCCACGTCGTTGTGGGTCATCGGGCGTCGATCCTTCCTCGGGCGGTGTCGGTTCATCGGATGTATCGGTTCATCGGCTCGGAGGGTCGGGAGGCCGGGGATCCGGGGGCCGGGCCCCGGGTGCCCCGAGTCCGGGACATCAGCGGTCTTCGGGAAAGTCTCCATCGATGGTCAGCTCTTCATACCCCGACCATCGAACCGTCATTCGATCCCCCCGGACCTCGGCGGTGCCGAGGATCGGCTGCAGCGAACGCCCCGCCGCGGCCTCCAGCGCCTGCGCGGCGCTGCGCACCGGCAGCAGCTCCCGCAGCACGGTCACGGTGGGCGGCAGCATCCCGAACACGCCGTCCTCGTGGCCCCGGACGGCCTCGGCCGGAGAGAGCCAGGCGACCCGGTCGGCCTCGCCGACCTCCAGCGCGGCCCGCTGACCGGGCGGCAGGGCCGCGACGAAGAACCAGGTGTCGTACCGGCGCTCCTCGAACGCCGGGGTGACCCAGCGGGCCCAGCCGGCCAGCAGGTCGCTGCGGAGCAGCAGGCCGTGCTCACGGAGGAAGTCGGCGAAGGAGAACTCGTGGGCCTCCAGGGCGGCGCGCTCCGCGCTCCAGTCCCGGGGTTCGGCGGTGCTGTCGGCGTCCGGGCCGGCCAGCAGGACGCCAGCCTCCTCGAAGGTCTCACGGACGGCGGCGCAGACCACCGCCTGCGCGGTCCGGGCGTCCACACCGAGCCGCTCGGCCCACTCCTGCGGGCCGGGCCCGGCCCAGCCGAGCTCGGCCTCGGCGTCGCGCGGGTCCACCCCGCCACCTGGATAGGCGTACATGCCCGCCGCGAACGCCATCGAGCTGCGCCTGCGCAGCAGATAGGCCTCCGGCCCGGTCGCCGTGTCCCTCAGCAGCACCACGGTGGCGGAGGGCCGGGGCTCCGGCGGGATCACCTCGCCGGACTCGACCGCCCGGATCCGGGCAGGCCAGCCGGGCGGCATCGGGAGCGTCGTTGCTCGCTGGTCCATGCCCGGATGCTAAGCGCACGAGGGCGGGGTTGGACAGGGCCGACCCCACCCTCGTGATCGGTCTCAGGCCTTGACCCGGACCTGCAGCTCGACCTCGACCGGGGCGTCCAGCGGCAGGACGGTGACGCCGACCGCGCTGCGGGCGTGCACACCGGCCTCGCCGAGCACCTGGCCGAGCAGCTCGCTGGCGCCGTTGATGACGCCGGGCTGGCCGGTGAAGTCGGCGGCGGAGGCGACGAAGCCGACCACCTTCACGACCCGCTCGATCAGGTCCAGGTCACCGACCACCGACTTCACCGCGGCCAGCGCGTTGAGCGCGCAGATCTGCGCGAGCTCCTTGGCCTCCTCCGGGGTGACCTCGGCGCCGACCTTGCCGGTGGTCGGCAGCTTGCCGCCCACCATCGGCAGCTGGCCGGAGGTGAAGACGAACTCGCCCGAGCGCAGGGCCGGCACGTAGGCGGCGACCGGCGCGGCCACCGGCGGCAGGGTCAGACCGAGCTCGGCGAGCTTCTCCTCGACCTTGCTCATGCGTTCTTCTCCCGCTTGAAGTAGGCCACCAGCTGCTCCGGGTTCGGGCCGGGCACGACCTGGACGAGCTCCCAGCCGTCCTCGCCGAAGTTGTCCAGGATCTGCTTGGTGGCGTGCACGAGCAGGGGCGCCGTCATGTATTCCCACTTGGTCATGGCCAGACTCTAGACGAGCGGCGGGGGCGAACGGGGCGGCCTGCGGACCGGCGTGTGAGGTGGCCCACAATCCGGGCATGATTCAGGCCCGGCCTCCCCGATGCTCCCGGCATCCGGCGCGGTCCCTGGTTACCCTCGCGGGAGGGCACCTGCGCGGTGGCGGCCCTCGGAACGGCCCTCGGCCCTCGGAGACGGACGGAGACGGAGCGTGGCACGCACCCCCGGCCAGGCGGCCCGGCGTGATCCCGACTGGGAGGGCGTCCGGCTGCACGTGGTCAGCGGCAAGGGCGGCACCGGGAAGACCAGCCTCGCCGCGGCGTTGGCGCTGGCCCTCGCGGCCGAGGGGCGGCGGACGCTGCTGATCGAAGTGGAGGGCCGGCAGGGGATCGCCGAACTGTTCGGGATCGCCGCACTGCCGTACGAGGAACGCCGGATCGCGTCCGTCACGCGCGCCCAGCTGGGGCTGCCCGGCAGGGGCGGCGCCGGGTCCGGCAGCGGCGAGGTGTACGCGCTGGCCATCGACACCGAGCAGGCGCTGCTGGAGTACCTCGACATGTTCTACAAGCTCGGACGGGCCGGGAAGGCGCTCCAGAAGGTCGGCTTCGTCGACTTCGCCACCACCGTCGCCCCCGGCGTCCGGGACGTGCTGCTCACCGGCAAGGCCTGCGAGGCGGCCCGGCGCAAGGCACCGGACGGGCGCCGCACGTACGACGCGGTGGTGATGGACGCGCCGCCGACCGGCCGGCTCACCCGCTTCCTGAACGTGAACTCCGAGGTGGCCGGACTGGCCCGGTTCGGGCCGATCCACACCCAGGCACAGGCCGTGATGCGAGTGCTGAAGTCGCCGGAGACCGCAGTGCACCTGGTCACCCTGCTGGAGGAGATGCCGGTGCAGGAGACCGTGGACGGCTTCACCGAGCTGCGCGAGGCCGGCCTCCCGGTCGGCGGGGTGATGGTGAACATGGTCCGGCCGCCGGTGCTGGACGCGGCGGCCGTGGCCGCGGTGGACGGGGACCACCGCGAGGAGGTCGCGCTGGCCCTCGGCGAGGCGGGCCTCGGCGGGCGCTCGCGCAAGCCGGAGACCGTCCGGGCGGCGGTCGACCCGCTGCTCGACCCGCTGCTGGAACAGGCCCGGGAGCACGCCGAGCGGGTGGAGCTGGAGCGCGAGCAGCGCGCCGACCTGCAGCAGCTGAAGCTCCCGAGCTACGAACTCCCGCTGCTGGGCGAGGGTGTGGACCTCGCCGGGCTGTACCGGCTGGCGGGCGAACTGAAGCGTCAGGGGGCGGCGTGAGCGGGAACGGGAGTGCGAGCGGGATTGCTGGCGGGAGTGCTAGCGGGAACGGGAGTGCGAGCGGCGGTGCGAGCGGGAACGGTGGGCAGGACGGGCAGGGCGTGGGTGACAAGCACGGCGCGGGCAGCGGGCAGGACACCGGCACCGAGCGGGGCAGCCACCTCGACATGGACCGGCTGATCGACGACCCGGGGACCAGGATCATCGTCTGCTGCGGCTCGGGCGGCGTCGGCAAGACCACCACCGCCGCGGCGCTCGGACTGCGGGCGGCCGAGCGCGGCCGCAAGGTCGTCGTACTGACCATCGACCCGGCCCGCCGGCTGGCCCAGTCGATGGGCCTGACCGAGCTCGACAACACCCCCCGCGTCGTCAAGGGCGTCACGGGCGAGGGCGAGCTCCAGGCCATGATGCTCGACATGAAGCGGACCTTCGACGAGGTCGTGCTGGCCCACGCCGAGCCCGAGCGGGCCCGGGCGATCATGGAGAACCCGTTCTACCAGTCCCTGTCGGCCGGCTTCGCGGGTACGCAGGAGTACATGGCGATGGAGAAGCTCGGCCAGCTCCGCGCTGCCGAGGAGTGGGACCTCATCATCGTCGACACCCCGCCGTCCCGCTCCGCGCTGGACTTCCTGGACGCGCCGAACCGGCTCGGGTCCTTCCTCGACGGCAAGGTGATCCGGATCCTGACCGCCCCGGCCAAGGTCGGCGGACGCAGCGCGATGAAGTTCCTCAACGTCGGGATGGGCCTGCTCACCGGCACCCTGGGCAAGATCTTCGGCGCCCAGCTGCTGACCGACGTACAGACCTTCGTCAGTGCGATGGACTCGATGTTCGGCGGCTTCCGCGAGCGCGCCGACCGGACGTACCAGCTGCTCAAGGCGCCGGGGACGGCGTTCCTGGTGGTGGCCGCGCCGGAGCGGGACGCGCTGCGCGAGGCGGCCTACTTCGTCGACCGGCTGGCCGCCGACCGGATGCCGCTGGCCGGGCTGGTCCTCAACCGGGTGCACCGCACGGGCGCCCCGCAGCTCACCGCCGAACGTGCGCTGGCGGCGGCCGAGGCCCTGGAGGAGAACGGCTCGGAGCACACGTCACCCGAGGCGGAGCTGCTCGCGGCCGGACTGCTGCGGCTGCACGCCGAGCGGATGCAGATCATGTCGCGGGAGCGCCGCACCCGTGACCGCTTCGTCTCGGTCTACCCGGACGTGCCGATCGTCGAGGTCGCCGCGCTGCCCGGGGACGTGCACGACCTGGACGGGCTGCGCGCGATCGGCGACCGCCTCAGCGGCGCCGTGTAGCGCTCCGGCACCGGCCCCCGCGACGCCGCTCCCCCGTGGCGTCGCTCCCGGACCGTTGCCGTCCAGCTCGTGAACCGCCGTCGGGTGGCTGTCGCGCCCGTCGGCTCCGTGACCTGCCGGCCCCCGTGGGGCGCCGGCGCCGTACCCGGCCGTGCGGGCCGCTCAGCACCGTGCTGGCCGCTCAGCGCCGGGTGGGCCGCTCAGCACCAGGCAGGTCGCTCAGCCCGCCTGGGCGTAGTCCGTCAGTATCACACCGGTGGCGAGGGACTCCTCGTACTCGGTGCGGGCCGTCTCCAGCAGCCGCCGCCACGACATCACGGTCGGCCGCCGGCGCAGCAGCGCCCGCCGCTCGCGCTCCGTCATCCCGCCCCAGACCCCGAACTCCACCCGGTTGTCCAGTGCGTCCGCCAGGCACTCCGTGCGAACGGGACACCCGCTGCACACCGCCTTGGCGCGGTTCTGCGCCGCCCCCTGGACGAACAGTTCGTCCGGATCACTAGTGCGGCAGGCGGCCTGCGCACTCCAGTCGTCTACCCAGCCCATGCCGGCGCCGTCCTCTCCCGAATCGAGGCTCCCCCACGGCGGCAACGGCATATTCACCGTTGCCAGTTGAGGACGTTACGGAAGAACGACAGCTTGCAACAGCCCCTTCGGGCTCAATCTCGAATGACCCGATCGGACTATGGGTATCGGTCAGCTCACTCGTTGGAGTGATCGCAGGTCGCAAGCCTTGCCAAGAAACCCGGGGGAACTCTCGCCACGCGAGCCGTTACGGAGAGCCACCAAAAGGAGGTGGACAGCTGCCAACAGCTGCCTCAAAAACCGGCCAGAGAGGGGCAATTCGGGCAATCCTCATCACTCACAAGAGTGAGTGACGTTGACGCACCGAAGCTGTCGCAAGCTTGTGACAAGCCTAGGCGAACACCTGCCCCTATGTACGGGATTCGGCGACGTAGGGTTCTCCCCATGGCACCGAAGCGCCCCCAGGCACCCCAGCCCCCAGGCAACCCCGGAGCTCCGAGCGGCCGGCGCCGCGGGTCACCGCTCGACTTCGCGGGACACGGAGTGAAGTTCCTGGGCGTCAGCGTGCTCTCCGGAGTACTGCTGGCCGGCATGGCCCTGCCCGCCGTCGGCGCGCTCGGGCTGACCGCCAAGAGCACGGCGGAGAGCTTCGACGACATCCCCGACGACTTCAAGACCCCGCCGCTGACGCAGGCCACGCAGATCTTCGACGCCAAGGGCGGGCTGATCGCCAAGGTCTACGAGCGCGACCGCACGGTCCTCACGGCGGACCAGATGTCCCCCTACATGCGCCAGGCGCAGGTCGACATCGAGGACGCGCGCTTCTACGAGCACGGCGCCGTCGACCTCAAGGGCGTGCTGCGCGCGGTCAGCAAGAACGCGGAGAGCGGCACCGCCTCCCAGGGCGCCTCGACGCTGACCCAGCAGTACGTGAAGAACGTCAACGTGGAGAAGGCCGGCGACGACCAGGCCGCCGTCCTGGACGCGCAGCGCAAGACGCTCGGGCGCAAGGTCCAGGAGCTGAAGGTCGCGATCAAGTTGGAGGAGGACCTGACCAAGGACCAGATCCTCACCAACTACCTCAACATCACCTTCTACGGCCACCAGGCCTACGGGGTCGAGGCCGCGGCCCAGCGCTACTTCAGCAAGAACAACAAGGACCTCACCGTCGCCGAGGCCGCCACGCTGGCCGGCATGGTGCAGAACCCGTCGCAGTACGACCCGGTGCGCTACCCCGAGAACACGGTGAAGCGCCGGAACGTGGTGCTCGACAAGATGGTCGAGAACAAGCACCTCACCGCGGACCAGGCCAAGGAGGCCAAGGCCGCGCCGCTGGGTCTGAAGTACAAGGACCCGCAGAACGGCTGCATCACCGCCCAGGCGGGCATGGGCTTCTTCTGCGACTACGTCCGGCACGTGGTCAAGCAGGACCCGGCGTTCGGCAAGAGCGTCGCGGACCGGAAGAAGTTCTGGGACCAGGGCGGACTGAACATCTACACCACCCTGGACCCGGACAAGCAGGCCGCCGCCCAGAACGCGGTGACCTCCAAGGTCAAGGTCACCGACTCGGTGTCGGCCGCCGCGACCATGATGGAGCCGGGCAGCGGCAAGATCCTGGCGATGGCCCAGACCCGCCCCTACGGCCTGGACCCCAACAAGAACCAGACCGTCGTCAACCTCAACGTCGACGCGGCGATGGGCGGCGGCAACGGCTTCCAGACCGGATCGACCTTCAAGCCGATCCTGGCCGCGGCCGCGCTGGAGTCGGGGATGTCCCCCACCCAGCCGTTCCCGTCCGAGAACAAGATCGACTACCCGTCGATGTCCACCTGCGCGGGCACCTGGAAGAACACCGACAAGCCCAAGGCGACGGTGAAGAACGAGTCCACCTCCGAGGTAGGCCCGTACGAGCTCAAGCAGGCCATGGCACTGTCGGTGAACACCTACTTCGTGCAGATGGAGCAGCAGGTCGGCCTCTGCGCGATGAAGCAGATGGCCAACAAGCTCGGCATCACCCAGTCCGCGAAGGGCGACGCGTTCCAGGAGGTGCCCTCGATGGTCCTCGGCACCCAGGAGCTCTCGCCGCTGACCATGGCGAACGTCTACGCGACCTTCGCCGCGCGCGGCAAGTACTGCACCCCGATCGCGATCAACAAGATCAGCACGGTCGACGGGAAGGACGTCAAGGTCCCGCAGTCCACCTGCAGCCAGGCCTTCTCCGAGCAGACCGCGGACGCCCTCAACACCGTCCTGCTCAACGTGACCGAGAAGGGCACCGCGGCCGCCCTCGGCCTGGAGGACGGCCGCCAGATCGCCGGCAAGACCGGTACCACCGACGAGAAGAAGGCCGCCTGGTTCAGCGGCTACACCCCGTCCCTCGCCACCTCGGTCTGGCTCGGCGGCCCGGCCGGCGGCGTGAAGATGAAGAACATCACCATCGGCGGCAAGTACTTCCCCGAGGTCTTCGGCGCCGACGGCCCCGGCCCGATCTGGCAGCTGGCGATGAACCAGGCGCTCAAGGGCTCGCCGAAGGACCAGATCCAGACCATCAACATCCCGGACCCGGCGCCCAAGCCCGACCCGAACGCGACCGCGCCGGCCACGCCGCCGGCGGGCGACGCCGCCGCGGCCGGTGGCGGCACCCCGGGCGGGAACCCCGGCGGCCAGCCGGGCGGCAACCCCGGCGGCGCCACCAACGCCGGCGGGATGATCGGCGGCGGCTTCACCTTCCCGCCGGGGATCATCGGCGGCGGGAACGGCAATGGCAACGGGAACGGGAACGGCGGCCGGCACTGACCGGCCCGCACTGACCGGCCCGCACTGACCGGCCGACAGCCTGGGACACCGAGAGGGGCGCCCTCCGAGCGATCTGCTCGGAGGGCGCCCCTCTTGTTGGTGCGGGTGGTGCGGCGGCGTCTTCGCGCGGCGCGTCCGTGCGGCGCGTCGCGGGGGCCGTGTCCGTGCGGCGCGTGCGCCGTGTCGCCGGCGCCCGCCCGGCCGGTCGGCCGTCGGGGCCGTCGAGGCCGTCGAGGCCGTCAGCCGGTGAGGCCGTCAGCCGGTGAGCGCGGCCTTGACCGCGGCGGCGACGCGGCCGCCCTCGGCCAGGCCGTCCACCTTCGGCTTCACCAGCTTCATCACGGCGCCCATGCCCTGCGGGCCGGTCGCGCCGCTCTCCGCGACGGCGGCGGCCACGATCGCCGTCAGCTCCTCGTCGGACAGCTGCTTGGGCAGGTACCCCGCCAGCAACTCCCCCTCGGCCCGCTCCCGCGCGGCCTGCTCCGTCCGGTCGGCGGCGTCGAACGCCTCGGCCGCCTCCCGGCGCTTCTTCGCCTCGCGAGCCAGCACCTTCAGCACCTCGGCGTCCGAGAGCTCCCGCTTCTCCTTGCCGGCCACCTCCTCGCTGGTGATGGCGGAGAGCGTCAGCCGGATGGTGGCCGAGCGCAGCTCGTCCCGGTCCCGGATCGCGGCCGTGAGGTCCTGGTGCAACTGCTCCTTGAGCGTGGTCATGGCCCAGAGTCTCCCACCTGCGGCGATCGGCTGCCCGCCATTAACGCCGGAGCATCGGCGGTGGAGCGCGCACGGGCCGCGGTCGCGGGAGACTCCTCGCACCTCATGGTAACTCTTTATAGTGGTTACATGACTGACGAACGGGCGACCGGACTGGTGCTGCACACTCCCGGAGGTGCGCGCTACCTCTTCGACCCCGGCGCGCTCTGCCTGGAGCTCCTCACCACCGGCGGCCCGGGCGACTACGCCCGGTACGAGGTGCTGCACCGCCCCGAGGACCTCACCCGGTGGCTGGAGCTGTCCCGGCTGGAACTCCCCGAGGAGGGCGTCCGCGTCGACGTGGGGCAGCTGACCGCCACCCGGACCCTGCGGGACGCGCTCTGGCGCCTCGCGGCGGCCCGGGCACACGGCGAGGCGGGCGCCGGGGCGGACTACGCCGTACTCAACCGCGCCGCCGCCCACCCGCCGCTCGTCCCGCAGATCGGCCCGGACGGCGCGGCCGCCGCCCCGCTGCCGGCCGACGGCGACCAGGTCCTCTCCGCCCTCGCCCGTGACGCCATCACCCTGCTCACCGGCCCCTACGCGGACCGGGTCCGGGAGTGCGGCGGCCACAACTGCCGCCTGATCTTCGTCGACACCTCGCGGCCCGGCCGACGGCGCTGGTGCTCGATGGAGCACTGCGGCAACCTGCACAAGGTCCGCGCCCTCCGGGCCCGACGCGACGAGGCCGAGCGGACGGACCCCGCCACCGGGTCGGCCTGACCGGCCGGGGCCGACCGGGGCGGCGGCACGGTCCGGCGCAGGTGGCGGCACGGGCATTCGGACCACAGCGGCGTGTCCTCCCCGGCCCACCGGACGTTCACCGGCTGATCCACCGTCTGAGAGCATGGAGCGATGCGACCGCTGTACTCCGTCCCCCTCGGAATCGCCGCCACCGGCGCCGCCTGCCTCGCCTACTCCGCCGGGTACGAGGTCCGTTCCTTCCGGCTCCGCCGGGTCGAGGTCCCCGTCCTGCCCAAGGGCGCCCGCCCCCTCCGGGTACTGCAGGTCTCGGACATCCACATGGTGAGCGGCCAGGGCAAGAAGCAGCGCTGGCTGCAGAGCCTCGCCGGACTCCGGCCCGACCTGGTGGTCAACACCGGCGACAACCTCTCCGACCCGCTCGGCGTCCCCGCCACGCTCGACGCGCTCGGGCCACTGATGGACTTCCCCGGGGTCTACGTCTTCGGCTCGAACGACTACTACGGCCCGGCCCGCAAGAACCCGGCCCGCTACCTCCAGGCGATGCGCAGCGGCGCCCACGGGATGAACAACCCCGACGGCACCGCGCGGCGCGGCATCACCGGCGCCGTGCACAACCCGTGGGAGAAGCTGCGCGACGGCTTCGACGCGGCCGGCTGGCTCGACCTCACCAACACCCGCGGCCGGCTGAACATCGGCGGCCTCGACCTCGAGTTCACCGGCCTGGACGACCCGCACATCCGCCGCGACCGCTACAGCGAGGTCACCGGCGGCCCGTCCGCCGACGCCGACCTCTCGCTGGGCATCGTGCACGCGCCCTACCTGCGCGTCCTGGACGCCTTCACCGCCGACCGCTACCCGCTGATCCTGGCCGGCCACACCCACGGCGGCCAGCTCTGCGTCCCCTTCTACGGCGCCCTGGTCACCAACTGCGACATCGACTCCAAGCGGGTCAAGGGCCTCTCCACCCACCAGGCCGGCGGCCGCCGCGCCTTCCTCCACGTCTCGGCCGGCTGCGGCACCAACCGCTACACCCCCGTCCGCTTCGCCTGCCCGCCCGAGGCCACCCTCCTCACCCTCACCCCCTCCCGCTGACCTGCGGCGGAGCCCCCCGGGGAATCGGATTTCGTCTCTCGGCAAGCGTCCGGTAGAGTTCTACTCGTTGCGAAGGAGACGGAGCAACAAACCGCAGGACCGGGGTGTGGCGCAGCTTGGTAGCGCGCTTCGTTCGGGACGAAGAGGCCGTGGGTTCAAATCCCGCCACCCCGACCCAGTAAGACCAGCTCAGGGCCGGTCTCCCGCAAGGGAGACCGGCCCTGACTGGCTTTCCGGGGTCTCTCTGGAGAAATCCTGGAGAAGATCTTGGAATCCGTCTCCAGAACTGCGCCTACTGGCGGCCCCTCAGCAGAGCGTCCAGCGCAGCCACCGGCGAGCCGGATCCCATCGCCCGGCGCTTCTCCAACGCCTCCTCCCACATCTCAGTGAGCGCGGCCATGAGCGACTTCCGCATCCCCGAAGTGATGTGGTCGTAGCGGGCCTGCACCGAACCGTCCTCGTGCCCCATCCGCTCGTCCATGAGCTTCGGTGGCGTCCCCGCTTCCCGCATCAGGGTCTTGTGCGTGTGCCGCAGCCCGTGCGGCGTCAGCCCCGGCGCGATCGGCAGCCAGCACATTTCCGATCGCCCCGCCGCTCCGCGCCCGCGCGCCGGAATGCCCGGCCACGGGTCGGCGACCAGCGGCACCGGGTGGGCATCGTGTCGGCCTCGCCTGGGGTAGACGCCCGTGGCCGCCGGCTGGAACAGCCACGTGGCGAACCCCGAGCGCCGCCAGTGCGCCGCCAGCTCCCCCGACGCCGCGTTTCGGACGTAGCCGAGTTCGGAGATGGCCGCCAACACCTTGAGCCGGGTCGGGTCCGCCACGGCATGGGGGCGGTTGAGCACGTTGGAGACCGTGCCGGTCGAGACCCCGGAGCGGCGGGCAACATCGACAAGCTTCGCCCCCGGGCGGCTCGCGGACCCGTTGGCGGCGCCGTGGCCGCTGAAGGCGTAGGTCAGACCGTGGCACCCGCAGGGCTTCGGCCGGGCGCGGGCGATGTGCCCGGCGACCAGTGCGCCGAGGAACCCGGGGCTGTCGATGTCCCGGTAGGAGTCATCCTTGGGCGGGCAACGGTGCAGCTCCCCCGAGTCCAGCTCGTAAAGCTGCCACTCGATCCGGATGCCCTTGGCCCGGACGAACTCAGTCTCAAGGCCGACGATCTCGCCCCAGCGCATGCCCGTGTAGCCCTTGAGGACGAGCGCGACGAACTCGTCGTCCCGGCCGGACAGCAGCGCGGCCCGCTCCGCGAGCAGCAGGATCCCCAGTGCCGTGGTGACCACCTTCTCCGGCCCCCGGTTGCGGGCACGGCCGGCCCGCTTGCCCCGGCCGCGCCGCTTGGTCGCCGGATTGGAGTCCCGCAGACCCTCTTCCACCGCGTCGGCGAGGATCAGATGCAGTGTCGCCCGCCACGTCTTGACGCTGGTCGCCGCATACGGAACCGCCCGTTCGCGCTTCTCCCACGCCGCGATGTCCGTCTTCAGGATGTCCGCAATCGCGACGTCCTCGAACGCGGGGAGCAGGTGCTCCTCAATGTGCCGCCGGTAGTTCTGCATGGTCGAGGCCGCCAGATCCTGGGCTTCGTACCAGCGGCTGGCGTAGGCCCCGAAGGTGATCCGCTCCGGTTTCGGCTCCAGTGCCGCCGCCTTCAGCCCCGCAAGCAGCTTCGCTTCCTCGGCATCAGCGGCCTTCTTCGCGGCGGCCTTGGTACGGAAGCGGATGGCGTCGCCGCTGTCGTCGCGCACCGTGGAGTACTTCCCGGGCGCGGCCTTGTACCGGCCCCGCCAGTAGGTCCCGAGGTTCTCGGCGTATCCCAACTTGCTCTCCCTGCGGACGGCGTGCCGCCCGGCGCAATCGCCGGGCGGCACGCGGTGGGGTGATCAGGCGGCGTCCTGCTGCTGGTGAAGCGCGGCCCGGCGCGGCACCCGCGCGCGCAGACGCACTGGGTCCTCAACCGGCTGCGGGGGCCGGGTCGGCTTGCTTGGGGCAGGCTCGGTCCCGGCGGGGCGGGGCGCCGGCGCCAGGACCGGGCGGCTCTCGTAGAGCCGAAGGATCTCTGCGAACTGCTCGGCCGTGAAGCGGTACGACCGGCCGGGCTTGGTGAACGGAATGCGGCCGCGTCGGGCCTGCTCCTTCACCCACCACTCGGACACATCGAGGGCTTTGGCGATGTCGGCCGGATGGAGGAGGGTCGGCAGCGCGCCCCGGTTCTGGGCCAAGGTCAAGCCTCCAGATCGTCGGTGCGAAGCAGGGGCAGGGGCTCGCCCCCGCCCCCCTTCTCAGGGATCCGCTACTGCCGCTACTGCCGCTACCTCCCTGGTCAGAGGCATGTTTTCGGTAGCGGATTCGGTAGCGGTAGCGGATTGGTGCCGCTCCCGGCGGGTGGCCGGGAGCGGCGGACGGCCTACAGCTGGGCGGCGGCCGGGGCGGCGGGTAGCGGATCGGTATCCGCTACCTCGGGCGTATCCGCTACCGGAAACAGGGCCCTGACCTGCGCGGTAGCGGCAGTAGCGGCAGTAGCGGATCCCTGGGGAGCAGGGGGACGGCAGTACCGCAGCCACGCATCGGCGAGGTCGGAGGCGTAATACCCCTTCGCCGAACTCTTCGAGCCGGTCTTGATGTTGCGGGGCTTGATCGGGTCGTTGTCGGCGGTGACGTAGTCGCCGAGCATGCGGGCGAGGGCGCGGGCGGTGATGGGCTTGCCGTCGAGATCGGCCCACGGGGCGTCGTCCAGCTCGGCGAGCCTGCCCAGGAGTTCGGCGCTGAGCATGCGCTCGGCGCCGTCGAAGATGTCGCGCAGGTCCGACAGGAGGCGGATGCCGACGGAGCCCTTGTCGTTGGCCTTGGCGGCGGTGACGAGCTGGACGCAGGCGGCGCGGGCGCGCTCGGGCCAGTGCCCGCCGGCCGCGTCGGCGACGGCGAGCAGGGGCTCCCACACGTCGGCGGGCCGGTCGGTGACACCGTCGGGCATCTCGGGGAGGCTGTCCTGAAGGGTGCCCCGGACGGAGTCGGCCCAGGCGGCGAGCCGCTTGCGCAGGGCGTGCCCCTCGGGGGCGGTGGTCCGCTCACGGAAGGGCTCCACCTCTTCGTTGGGTGCCCGGCGGCGCATCCGGATGATGATCGAGCGGCTCATGATGGTGTCGGGCAGGTCCCCGAGGCCGCCCATGGCGAGAGCGGCGTAGACGGGGAACGCCTGGACCGTCTGGGTGCTGCCGTCGCCGACACAGCGGTGGACGACGCCGGAGCGACGGTGGCCGGAGTTGATGAGGCCGCGCAGGTCCTCGTTGCCGCCTGCCTTCGGCCCGAAGGTGGTGTCCACCTCGTCGAACAGCACGGTGGGCCGGGCATCGGGGTCGCACACGGACCGGAACAGGGCGGCCGGGGAGACATCGGTGGTGAACATCGACCGGGGGGTGAGGGTGTCGATGATCTCCAGCGCGCGGGTCTTGCCGGAGCCGGGCTCCGGGGAGAGGAACGCGATGCGCGGGGTGGACTCGAAGACGTCGAGGAGGTGGGTGTGGGCGTCCCACAGGACGACGGCGGTGTAGGCGGCCTCGCTGGGGAAGACGTTGAAGCGGCGGTGGAAGGCTTCGACGGCGTCGAGCACGGTGGCGCCCTCCTCGGGGCCCGGCTGGCCGGGGGTCTCATTGCTCTTAAGGGGGGAGCTGGGGGGCGTCATGCGGCGTCTCCGGCCGGGTTGTTGGCGATGGACCAGTTCAGGGCGTTGGTGATGGTCGCGTCGGCCTCGCGTGCGGTGAGGCCGGCCTGCTCTGCCGCCCCCTTAAGAGCGTTCTCGACCTCGGTGCGGCCGAGCTTGCCGTTGGCGACGAAGCGGCCCAGCGCGCGGGCCGCTCGGGTGAGGGTCCAGTTGCGGGTTCCCTCGGGGGCGTTGGCGACATTGGCCGTTTCGTTGTGCAGGGCGGCGTCCACGTAGGCGGGCCGGGTTCCGGGGGTGCGCTGGCAGGCCCGGAGCACCGGGGCGGCGGGCCTCGGTGCAGGGGTGAGGAGGCGTGCGATCCAGTCGGGCAGCGGCGCCGGGGCGGTGTCGAGGACGACGTCGTAGCGGCGGTCGGCGACACTGCTGCCTGCGGCGACGACGTAGCCGCCGCTGGCCCGGGTGTCGATCAGCCAGCCCAGTCCGGAGCCGTGCTGACCGGCGGTGTTGCGCAGGGCCGACCCGGTGGGGGCGGTGAAGTAGAGGTGGAGACCACCGCTGGGGGTGGCAACGGTGTAGGTGTCGGAGGGGAACGGTTGCTCGTTGCGCTCGCACAGCGCGGTGAGGACGTCGTATCCGCCCGTGATCCACGGGGCTTCGGCCCACTGCGCAGGCACTGCGGAGCCGGGCTTGTAGGTGTCGAGGTCGACGACGACCAGCCCGGACGGCCCGGTGGCCAGGCCGATCCCGTAGGGCCCGTGCGACCAGGTGCGGCGCACGGTGTCGGGGTCGAGGGTTGCGCGCTGCTCCCAGCCCCGGTGGCCGGCGGTGCAACTGCCGGTGCGGGGGCATGCGGTGGCGGCGTGCAGAGCGGGACGCTTGGTGCGGGGCACCAACGGGAAGACGTGCCAGTCGCGTTCGACGGCGGCGAGGGCGGCGGTGAGCAGGGGGTTGCCGGTCACGGCGAATCCCTTCGGCAGGTCGGGCCCGGGGCCGCATAGGGCGGCCCCGGGACGGCAGAGCGGGCTAGAACAGGGAGTCGGCGGGCCCGGTGGCGCCCCGGCCGGTCTTGGCGGCGGTGCGGCGGGTGGAGTCGTGGCAGGCCGGGCACCACGCGGCCAGTTCCCGCTTGGGCAGGGCGGCGGCGCGGTGCGCGGGCAGCAGCAGGCCGTCGGGGTCGGCCGGGGCGGCGAGCAGGCGGACGGGGCCGGCATTGTGGCGGGCGTAGCCGCCGTGCCGGACGGGGCAGCGGCCGCCGTCCTTGGCGTGGGTCTTGCCGCAGGTGCCGCGGCACTGGCAGCGTCCGGCCGCGGCCGAGAGGACGGCCTGCCACAGGCCGGTGGTGTCGCCGAGCGGCGGGATGCGGCCGCTCACAGGCCCTCCCGGGCGGGTCGGCTGTGCGCGGGGCACAGGTCCCTGCGGCCGCGCCGGGTCCAGCCCCGTGCGGCCAGCCAGGCGCGCAGGGCGTCGAACGTCGGCGCGGGGAGGGGGCTGCCCCACTCGGTGTCGCAATCCGGGGCGTCGCAGTTCAGCACCCGGTAGGTGAACCCGCTCATGCCGCCACCGCCCGGGCCGCGGCCTGGTGGCCGATGAGTTCGGTGTAGGCCGGGGGGATGGCTTCGCGCAGGCCGTCGCGGGTGGCCCAGGGCATGCCCATCACCGTCTCGGAGCGGGCGAGGGGGACGTTGGAGAAGTTGCCGACGACGTGCATGAACTCGCCGTCGGCGACGGGGCGGCCCATCTTCGCGAGCGGCGCCGCGTGCACGGGGTGCTGGGGCGGGGTGATGGTGAGGCCGCCGCCGGTCTCGAAGAGGCGGTGGCGGTAGGTGCGCAGGCGGAACGCGGCCCCGCACAGCATCACCGGGTCCTGCAGTTCGGGTGCGGCTTCTTCGACGTTCTCGATCACCCACGGCTGCCCGGTGGACTGCATGGCGGTGCGGGTGGGGGCGATCAGGTCCGGGTGCTCGCGGCCCCGGATCTTCTGGCAGCGGGTGTAGCGCTGGCAGGGCGGGGATGCGTGCAGGAGGGCGAAGAGGTGCCCGTACTCGGTGATGAAGGAGACGGCGTCGGCCTGGACGAACGCGAGTGGGTTCCTGGGCTGCGGGGCGTTGTCGAGACTGAGGACGCGGTATCCGGCAAGGTGGTAGCCCATGCCGGCGCCGCCCTGGCACCCGTAGGTATCCAGGACGGTGAGGCCGTTCCAGCGGCGGGCGGGCAGCCAGGCGGCGGGCGGGCGGGCCGCCCGGAACAGGTCGGCCAGGGCGGCGGGGGTGCTCACCGGGCACCGCCGAGCAGGTCGTCCACCAGCGGCGACAGGTGGGCGTTGGCGTGGGCGGCAAGTGCGGCGATGACGTGCTTGGCCTCGTGGGTGAGGGTGCGTCCGGGCCTGGCGGCGGTGGGCCGCAGCAGGATGCCGTCCGGGATCGGGACGAGCAGGGTGGCTGCGACCAGGACCGCCGGGCGGTCGGTGCGCTCGGGGCTGATCAGCACGGGCCACGGCTCGTCGTGGCGGCCCCACGGGTCGCGCTCCCAGTCCCGGGCACGCAGGCGGTCGCCGGGGCGGCGGGCGAGGTCGCTGTGCCGCAGGCCGACCTTGGCGCAGAACCCGGCGTTGCCGTGATGGTCGCGGTAGACGTCGAGGGGGTAGACGTCGGGGCGCACGGCGACGTACCCGGGGGCCATCACCGGGACGGTGGCCGTGCGCCACGCGGCGATCGCGAACTCCACCGGGTGGAGCGGCTGCCCGCCCTCGTGGAAGTCGTCGGCGTGCTGGGCGAGGTAGGCGCCGTAGCGGGAGCGGCCGTCGCTGGCCTGCTCCCGGTCGCGGATGTCGTCCACGATCGCGAGCGTGGAGCGGTCGAACTCGGGCATGCTGGTCCCATCTCTGAGAAGGGGATGCACAGCCCCGCACCGGCCGTTTCTCTGCCAAGATTCGGCGGCTGGTGTGGGGCTTTGTGCTGGGCGGGAGCGGGTCTGTCCGGTCCCCCGCACCGTCCGGGTCCCGGCCGCTGGCTGCGGCGGGTTCGGGCGGAACGGCCGGTCGGGCAGGTCGGTCAGTGGTGCGGGCCGTCGCAGTACGAGTCCTCGCAGGAGCAGCCGTCGCACTCGGTGCAGATGTCGTCGGAACAGTCCTGGCACAGCTCGTGGCCGGGGCAGTCCTCCTCGGCGCATTCGTCGCAGAAGTGACCAGGGCAGCCCCAGTCGTCGCATTCGTCGCAGTAAGACACGGTGATCTCCAGGGGTCAGCGGTTGCGGTTGGTGACGTTGACGTGCACGTTCACGGCGCCCTGCCCGGTCCGGCCGCCTCCGCCGCTGCTGTTCTTGAGCAGGTAGACGACGCCGAGGGCGGCGACGAGCAGGCCGAGACCGGTCGTGGCGGCGGCGAGGGTCTGGAGCAGGAAGCCGACGCCGAGCCCGGCGCCGCCGATGCCGATGCCGCCGGCGAGCAGGCGGGCGGGCCACGGGTCGCGCGCAGGGGCGGCGGGCAGGTACTGCGGCAGCGGGGCGGGGGCGTGGACGGTGGGCAGGACCGGGTGCTGGGCGGGGACGGGCAGCGGGGCGCCGGGGTGGTAGAGCACGGGCGGGGCGGTGAGCGGGGCGGGGTGGGCGTAGTAGGGGGTGCCGTCCGGGGTGTAGAGCACCGGGGCGGCGTAGGGCTGCGGGGTGGTGGTGTGGTCCACGGTGCTTCTCCTGTCGGCGGTGCTGGCGGGTGGTCAGTGGATGGTGGAGACGTAGTTGGCGAGGGCGGTGAGGCCGTCGTTGACGGGGTCGGCGAGGCCGGTGCCGGCGACGGTGAAGCCGGACATCCACACCAGGACGGCGCTGCCGGCGCTGACGCGCTGGGCGCGGACGAGCAGGACGGTGATGACGCCGAACAGCAGGGCGGCGGAGACGGAGACGATCACGGCGAGGGGTCCTTCCGGGTGCCCCGGGGAGTGGTTCCGGGGGCGTGGTCGATCGGGAGTGGAGGGGGTGTCAGGAGCGTCAGGGAGGGGTGTCAGACGCGTCTGACACCCCTCGCGCGCACGCGTTACCTGGGGAAATGGGCCTGTCGGCGTCAGGTGTGTCTGACGCGTCAGACGCGTCGGGGCCGGGCCGGGGTGGTCAGGCGGCAGCGTGGTGGAGCGGGACGATCCGGTAGCGGCCGGCGTCGCCGGTCTCGGCGAGGCGGCCGTTGGCGACCATGTCGGAGACCTGTCCGGACACCCAGCTGCGGGTGCGGTGGAAGCGGTCGCAGTGCTCCATGAAGTCGGCCGGGCCAACCTCGGTGAGGCCGGCGGCCTCGAACTCGGCGAGGATCTCGGCCATGATGCGCTGGGCCTCGGACTTGCCGACCTTGGCGCGCGGCGGGATCTCCGGCGGGGCGATCTGCACCACCCCCTCCACCGCCGGGAGTTCGGCCTCCGGGTCGATCCACCCGTCGGCGCCGTCGGCGGTGAGGTCGTAGTCGTAGTCCACGGCGCCGGTCTCCTGCTCGTAGATGCTGTCGTCCTCGCCGTCCACGGCGGGCAGGGCGGGGAGCGGGTGGCGGGTGCGCTGGGTGAAGGCGGGGCCGACCGCGTTGGCGGCGGCCTTGGCGGTGACCGGGTCGCAGGCGGCACGGATGCCGGCGAACTCGGCGACGGCCCGCGTCATGTCGTCGACCGGGGTGAGGTAGGCGCGGCCCGGGGTGGCCCACACGCCCTCGGGGATGCCGTTGGCGACCAGGTAGGAGTAGCCGGGCCTCTTGTCCCGCCATGCCTGCGGCGCCGCCCCGGCGTCGAGCGCTTCGTCCGGCAGGGCGAACATGGCGTCGCGGTCGTCGCGCAGGCCGAACACCCACGACGAGCCGAGGGAGGCGCGGGTGTCGGTGCTGATCTGGGAGCCGGAGGCGCGCTGGAGCGAGACGACCAGGGTGATGCCGGCGGAGCGTGCTTCCTGGGCGATGCCGGTGAAGACGTCGTCGTCGGTCTCGCGGATGGTCTTGGCGGCCTCCTCGAACCATGCGAGCAGGTACGGCATGCCCGGGGACCCGTCGGCCTGCGTCTCGGCGCAGGCCGGTTCCCACTGCTTGTAGCCGTACCGGGCGAGCCAGGACGTACGGGCGGGGATGACGGCGCGCAGGGCGGTGATCATGGCCTTGGTGTCGTCCACGGTCAGCGCGGCCCAGTCGATCGCGGGCAGCAGCGGGCCGAGGGTCTGCTCCGCCTTGGCCGGGTCGGACGCCCACACGATCACGTCCCGGCGGGTGACGGCCTCGGTGAGGGCGGTCAGTCCGCCCTCGGACTTGCCCGATCCGGTCATCCCCATGATCAGCAGGTGCATGGCGTTGCGCCCGGCCTGCGGGTCGCCGGGGAAGAACATGGCCATCCAGCCGCCGTCCTCGTAGATGCCGAGGTGGACGGGGTCGGCGATCGACCCGCCGGGGTGTGAGGGCCCGGGGTAGGGGACACCGGCCTTGAGCAGGTCGTTCGGCACGACGGTGAGCGTCGCCCGGGAGGAGTCGTCCGCGTCCGGGGTGAGGCGCACGGCGTTCTTCGCGACCTTCAGCGCCCCGGCGAGGCGGGGCAGGGCCTTGGACACGTCGTCGGGCGTCAGCTCCCCGCCGGGCAGCTGGAGCCCGAAGACCGCCTTGTTGGGCTGGACCTCAGCCGAGGTGACCATGGTCTTGGCCAGTCCGACCTTTTCCAGCAGGCCGCCGTCGGTGCTGGCCGGGGTGCCGTCGGCGTTGACCCGCAGCAGCTGCCGCACGTTCCAGCTGCCGGCGAGGGCGGCGCCCCCTATGAAATACAGGCCCGGCAGGGGACCGGCGAGCGGCCCGGCGAGGGAAGCCGCGGTGAACCACGACGTGCCGGCCGCGACCGTGATCGCGGAGTGGAGACGGCGCTGCGGGCTGGTGTTCTTCCCCGCCCACCAGGTCGCCGAGGTGAGGCCAAGAGAGGCGAGGGTGAGGCCGACGGCGCCGGCCGCCGACGACCCCCACGCCATGGTGGCGGGGACGGAGAGGATGCCGGTGCCGGCGGTGACGAGCCACGGCGGCAGGTAGGGCTTGACCCGGTGAAGCAGGTACTCGCCGACGCCGCCGGAGTGCTGGTTGGGGTCGAGCTGGAGATAGCCGATCTGGCCGCCGTCGAGCTGGACGGCGGGCTGCTGCTGGCGTGGCACGGTGCCTCCCTGAAGGCCGAGGTGTGGGGGGGAGGGCCCGGTGCTGGGGCGGGAGCGCGCACAGCTCACCCGGCCGGGAGGCGGGCGAGGGGAACGCGCCCCTCGCCCCGGACAGCCGGGCTGGGAGGGGTCAGCCGCCGAAGTCGAACTTGCGGCGCGGGGCCTGGCGGGGGCGGGCGACGCGCGAGATCTCCGGGTCGAACTCGCGCTGGAAGCTCGCGTAGGTGCGGGCGATCTCGGCGGCGCAGTCCTTCGCGTCGTCGGCGGCCTTCTTGAAGTGCTTCGAGACCCGGCGGGCACGCGCCTGCGCGCCGAACGGCCGACCGTCCGCGTCCGGGACCTCCTTGAGCACCGCGTTCAGGATCTCGTGCGCCATCGACAGCTCGAAGCAGATCTGCATCAGCGCCGAGCGCCCGCGCTCGCAGAACGCGCGCACGTCCGCGTTGGTGAAGAACTCCGGGTCACCGAGCGGCGAGTAGCCGCCCCGCCCGGCGCCCGTGCCACCGCCGGGGCCCTGCTGCTGTCCGCCGCGCGGCCCGGCGCCGATGCCGCCGCCCGCACCGGGGCCCGGGCCCGGGCTGCCGGGAGCGCCCTGCCCGCCCCACCCGCCGCTGCTGCGGGTGCGGTTGTAGGTGAAGTGGTAGGAGTTGCCCCCCGGGCCGGCGCCGGCCGGGCCGGGGTTCCCGGCCGGCTGACGGGAGCCGGACGGGCCGCTCGCCGGACCGGCGGGGCCGGAGCGACGCGGCGGCGGGAACGGACTGTCGAAGCTGGGAGTGCTCATCTGTGCTTCTCCTTAGGGGAGTTCAGTCCGAGAGGGCGGTGCCGGCGGGCGTGATCGGGATGGCGGCGAGGGCCTTTCGGCGCCGCGACCAGAACGCCTGGACGGTCGCGGTGCCGACGAGCCACGCGGCGGCGAGCGGGCCGTTCCACGGTCCGAACCACACCGCCAGCGCCAACCAGGCGAGGCCGGCCGACCAGGCGGTGCCGGAGCTGGTGCGGGCACGGTTCTTCCGGCGGACCGCCGCGCTCGGGTGGCGGCGCGCCATGAACAGCCGTCCGGCGGGCAGCAGCACGGCCGGGACGGCGAAGGCGAACGCGACGGCCGGGACGGCGGACAGTGCACCGGCCGCCCCGAACACGCCGACCCCGGCCCAGAGGGGCGCCCACGCGACGCGGCGGCGCCACAGCGCCCGGCCGGTCGCGCCGGCCACCCGGCCGGCCAGGGAAGGACGGTGGGGGACGACCAGGACGACCGGGGCGGCACCCCGGCCGAGGTCGACCACATGCGCGGTGGGCCGGTGGCCGCGACGCTGTCCGCGCTGCTGCGGGATCACGATCTTCGTGGTGCGGGGGCGAGCCATGACGGACCTCCGGGTCGGTCAGATGGAAGCGATGAGGGCGGCGGCCGTCTCCCAACCGTGGTGCCACGCCTGGTCCAGCGCGTAGGCGCCGTTCATGCCGTGGTCGGCGAGCCGCACGAACCGCCCCTTGCCGGTGGCGTCCGCGAGGCGCCGCAGGGGCTCGCGCCGGTCGGCGACGTAGTGCGTGGTCGCGGAGAGGGCGAGGCCGGCGGCGACCGGACCGGGCCGCAGGCGGATGCCGAGCAGCTGGGCGCCGCCGAGCAGCACGCCGGCCTGGACGGCGGTGTAGGCGGCGACGTGGGACGCGCAGGCCCGGCGGCCGGCCTCCCCGCGCTGGCCCTTGGTGGTGGCCTGGTGGTCGCTCTGGACCCAGTGGTCCGCCACGTCCGCCGCCGACCGCAGCAGGGCGTAGGCGGCGGCGAAGCGGGCCGCACGGATGCTGGTCATGCTGGCTCCGTTCATGGTCAGCGGTTCTGCTGGAGGAGGGAGCCGATCAGCTCGGGGTGGTTGGTGGCGCCGATCGAGCGGCCGGCGGTGGTGAACAGGTGCCACCAGTGGGCGGTGCCGTCGTCGTTGCTGGTGTGGGCGCAGGTGAAGCCGTGGAGGGGGAAGACGTCCACGACGCGGGTCTGGGCGAGCTCCGGCGGCGGGGCCGGGATGTGGTTGGCGCTCATAGCGGTCTCCTTGGGGTTCAGGCTGCGAGGGCGGTGGTGCCGGCGCAGGCCAGGCAGGTGCCGAGGTGTGCGGGGAGCACGTAGCCGGCGTCGTGCCCGCAGGCGGGGCAGGTGCGGCGGGCCCGGTTGGCCTTTTCGAGGGCGGCAGCCCGGGCGGGGGTCATCGGCCGCACCGGGCGGGCCAGCGTGATCCGGTAGAGGCATGCGAGCCGGGCACCCCCGTAGCGGGAGCGCCACATGACCTGCGCGGCGACGTCCTGGCCTCCGGGGCGAAGACCCTTCGCCCGCAGCTGGCGGCGGGTGAAGAGGCCACGCGGCGCCATGCGCCACGGGTAGGTGGGCATGCCGCCGTGCCGGTCGCCGGACGGGTCCCAGTGCCTCGGGCGGCTCATGCGGCGACCGCCCCGGCGTCACCGTCGTCCTGCTCGCCGAGCCGCTTGTAGACGGCGCTCACGTAGGCCGGGGATCGGGTGGCGCGGCGGGCGGCCTCGCGCTGCGGGACGCGCTGGCGCCAGCACTCTTCGATCACGCGGGCGGCTTCGGCCCCGTCCAGCCGCTCCGGCTCCGGCGGGTCGGTGTCCACCCGGTCGGTGTCGGCGTTCACCTCCTGCTCGGGGGTGAACGGTTCGGGCTCCGGGGTGTTCACCGGGTCCGGCTCGTCGGTGTACACCGGGCCGTCGACCACGTCCTCGGCGGTCGTCGGGACCGGGTCGGCGGTCGGCCCGGCGGGGTCGGCCGGGGCGGGGTGAACGGGCTCGGGCGCCGGGTGAACGGGGCCGGTGTTCACCGCGTTCACCGGAGCCGCCGGGAGCGCTTCCCGCGCGCCCGCAAGGGGGCCGGAGGGCAGCGCCCCGGCGGGCGGCGGGGGCGGGGTGAACGGCACGGCCGGGAGGGTGAACAGCGGCGCGTTCACCACCTGCCGGGCCGCCTTCGGGACGCGCGCCGGGCGGGCGGCGAGCGGCGGTTGGGGCCGGTTCGCGAGTCGGGCGAGGGCCCGGCGGTAGGCCGGTCCGGCCTCCGCGACGAGCAGCAGCAGAAGCGGCGGGATCAGGTGGATCACGACGCCGACCAGGTCTTTTTCCAGGGCTGCGGCCCCGATGTTGAGCCACACTGTGGCGAGGCCGGTCACCCACCGGAAGACGGCCGGCCAGCGCCCGGCGCTCACGCCAAAGCGGGACAGGGTGCTGTCCGCCTGAAGGCTCAGGATGAAGCACCCGTCCCCGGCGACCGCCATGACCGGACCGGTCCCGTACCCGGGTGAATGGGCGTCGATGAACGGAGCGGCGGTGGACATGCTCACCGCGACCACCGCCCCCGTCAGCACCCACGTACCGGCACTGATCACCCGCGACGTACGGCGGATCTGCGCCTCGGTGGGCACCTCGGTGAGCGCCGGGTGAACGGGCACGGTGTTCACCCGGCGACCCCGGCGTTCACCCGGGCCCGGGCCCGGGCCGCCCGCCGCAGCAGGGGCCGACGCTCGTGCTCGTTCAGACCGCCGAAGATCCCGGCCGGCTCCCGGCGGTCCAGCGCGTCCGCCAGGCACATCGCGCGGACCGGGCACCCGGCACAGATCATCTTCGCGCGGCGCTCGGCCCACTCGGCGGCGGGCCCGATCTCCTCGGGGTCCGGGTAGAACAGGTCGGTGTCGACCCCCTTGCACGCGGCGCCGCGCAGGCCACCGTCGGCCGCCGGGCGAATCTCGGCAAGCGCGGTGGCCGCCGGGCGGGCCGTCAGGTGCGGGGTGCGGGTCGCGGCCCCGTTCAGGAGGCTGTGGAGCTGTGCCATCACGCGGCCGCCTTCCACGTCTCGGCCCGGCGGCGGGCGGCGGTGCGCATCAGCGCGGAAGCGAAGCGGGCGGCCGGCGGGTCCAGGTCCCGCAGGATGTCCCGCGCGGCGTCCAGCCGGATCCGCCGCTGCTCGGCGGTCTCCGCCTCCGAGCCGGTGAACAGTTCGGCGTCGATGCCGAAGCCGAGCGCAAGTTCCGCGAACTCGTCCGGCGTCGCCGCATCCTGGCCTGCGACAATCAGTTTCATGGGTCGTGTTCCTCTACTCAGGACGGCCCTGAGCGGTCCCGGTGTTGCAGCACCGGGACCGCAGCCGTGAAAGGGGATCGGGTGCTCAACGAGCAGCCGCGAAACCCGGCGTGCCGCACCGCTGGTGAAGCGAGCGGTGCGGCACGCCGGAAATCGTGAACGCTGGTGGAGCAGCCTCACCGGCCGGCGCAGGCCCGGCGAGGCGACCTATGTCTCACGCGGATGATCAAGCGCATCGGGCACCTCCTTCGGTTCGAACGGTCAAGGGACACACACTGCAAGGGGGCCACTCATGCCCCACTCTCCGGCCGTTGCTCGCGGTCGCCGGGCCACCTCGCCAGTCAGGGCCGGACCTAGCCGGACCCCTACCCCCTGGCCTTTGCGGAGATTGCAGCGTCCTCCGCCTAAGCATTTGTGCAGGTCAGAGAAGCGAGAAACCCACCCCTTTTAGTGCTTAGGGGGGCTTTCGCTCTTGCCTGATACCCAAGGTAGGCAGCACCTGCCTGGGCGTCAAGTCCCCCTCGCGGTATCCTTGCCTCGCCCCCCTAGGCAGTGAAGGGATGACCATGCACGAGGAACTGGAGCGGGTGGCCAACGTCGCCGTCCCGATCGAACGGGCCAAGGCGGCAATCTCGCTGATGGCGGACTATCAGAACCGGGTCGTCGAGCTGTCCCGCGTCCGGCGTGAGGCCATCGAAGAGGCATCGGCGTCGGGCATGTCGCAGACGGAGATCGCCGCCCTGCTTGGCGTCAGTCGTGGGCGTGTCGGTCAGCTCGCGTCCGCCGGCCCCGCCCCGGAGCGCGCGTTCTTCGGCTTGGGCCCGATGACGGTGGCACTCGGCGGCAAGTACGAGGCCGGTAAGTCGCAGGACGAGAACCCCAGCGAGGTCGTGACCAGGGAAGACCTCAGCAACTACGAACACCTGCGCAAGCTATTCGCCAGCCTGAAGCTGGACTCAGACTCGGAGGTGATCGCGCCGTCCGGCATCGTGAACCTGAACCGCGACCACCTGGTGGTTGTCTGCGGGCCACGGTTGTCGCCGATCGTGGCCCAGGTGCTCGAAGGGGATGACAACCTGCGCTTCCGCAAGGACAGCGCCTGGCACCTCGTGGACCTGCGTACCGAAACCGAGTACCGCTCGCCGCTGGATGAGGACGGAACGGCCGGGGATGTCGGCTACCTGGCCCGGTTGCCCCGACTCGACGGCAAGGGCACGTTCCTTTACATCGCTGGCATCCACGCGATCGGCGCGAACGGCGTCGTCCACTTCCTGGAGAACCACCTGGGCGAGCTGTACCGAGAGGTGAGGACGAAGCGCTTCTCGACGCTCATCTCGTGCCGTTACGACCCGAAGACCCTGGAAGTCTTGGAGAGCAACAGGGTTACTCCGATCTACCCACACGAGGCCTGACATGCGCGTCTCTCTTGCCACCGGTCCCGGCGGTCCGGGGGCCAACGAGGACTGGGTGGGTGCTACCCCGTCGCTGGCCATAGTCCTGGACGGGCTCAGCACGGTCGGACTCGACACCGGCTGCAAGCATGGCGTTCCCTGGTACGTCGCCCACCTCGGTGGCCAGCTGATGGCCGCACTGGCGGACACCGAACGCCCGCTGACCGATGGGCTGGCCCAAGCCCTGGAGCAGGTGGCGGCGCTTCACTCCACCTGCGACCTAGCCAACCCCGGGACCCCGTCAGCGACGGTATCGATCCTCCGGGCCGCCGGTGAGCAGTTCGACTACCTGGTGCTCGCCGACTCGCCCATCGTCTTTGAGCGGAACGGCGAGTACCTGTTGAAGACGGATCTACGGGTGGACGCCGTAGTACCGGAGCTGCGGGCAGAGACCGGGCGCTTCGCCACCGGAACGCCGGAGCACACGGAGAGCGTGCGTCGGATGGTCACGGCGCAGAGGCTCACGCGCAACACGGCGGGCGGCTACTGGGTAGCAGCGTCCAACGGGGAGGCGGCCGGGTACGCGGTCACGGGGGCGGTGCCGACCGCCGGTGTCAGCGCGGTCGCGGTTATGTCGGACGGCGCTTCCAACCTGGTGACCGACTATGGTGCGGCTTCTTGGTCGGAGGTCTTCGCGACCCTAAGGACGGGCGGTGCCGATGGGCTGATTTCCGCCGTGCGTGAGGTCGAGGCCACCGACCCGGATGGCGTCCGCTGGCCGCGCTACAAGCGAGGCGACGACGCGGCGGTAGCGTTCTGTCAGATCTCGTGAGCGTGAGCCAGTTATGGGCCAGCGGCGCCGGAGGGTTCGAAGTGGGAGTGCTTCGTCCAAGGTAGGAGGGACTTACTCACCGCGAGGCGGCTCTGATCTTGAAAACTGTCGTGGCCTCTGGTTGCTGCTGGCTGGGCAGTTGCCCAGCCAGCAGCGTTCCGTCAGGAGGACGATTCCACTGCGTCCTCTCCGGTCCTCAGTAGCTCGCGGAGCTGAGCCGGTGTCGGCCACGGCGCCTGGCGATGGATCATGCGGTGACAGTTGGAGCAGATGAGGGCGAGGTCGGAGAGCCGGGTGGTGCTCTCCCCGGCCACGTGGAGGGGCACGATGTGGTGGCACTCGATGTAGCCGGCACCGCGTTCCCCGTACACCGCCCCAAAGTTGAAGGTGCAGACCTCGCAGGCGAGGCTTCCACCTGCCTTTAGCACCGCTTTGATCTTCTGCCCCTTCAGCTTGCCATCCCGCTCCCGGCGCAGGTGCTCGCGTGCGATCACGCGGCCTTCCCTGGCTTCGAACTCTTCCGTGTCGGCGTCGTCTGCGGAGACCGGGACGAAACCAGGCTCTGCGACCAGACCGCGGATTCGCCGGGCGACTTCGAGCATCCCGGTCTCATCATCGAGGAACGCCTTGATGACCTCGTGGTCGTTCTTGGCAGCGTTGGTCGGCTTGCCGGCGTAGCCGGGCCGGTTGGTGGCGAGGTCGTACGTCTTGCGGGCCACGCTGTTGGGGCTGCGGAATGCCTCGCCGCGGGGCGCGGCGGCATGCGCGGTCATCGTCTGCAGCAGGGCTGACAGGGTGCGGACGTCCTCGTGCTCGGCGGGCAGTCCCCGCCAGTCGTTCTGCACCACGAGCGCGCAGGCCAGCACGGCTTCGTCCCAGGTCCATGCCGGGTTACGGACCTGCTTGACCGTGAAGCCCACGGCCTTCAGCCATGCGGCAGCACCGGTTCTGCCGCCGGAGAACTCCTTGTGCAACAGGGCCCGGCCGTACTCGTATTTGTGGGCCACGCCGGCCACGGCCTTCGAGTGGTACTCGCGGCCGTCGACCACTAGCACGTAGTCCAGTGCCTTGCCGTACCCGTATTCGGCGAGGAACGGCTCCTCCCCCTTCGCGTTGCACTCGGCAACCGCGCGGAGGACCGACTCGCGGCTCAGCTTCCCCTTCTGCATGAGCGGATCGTACGGGCGCCGACTGACGTCGCGAAGCGGATATTCCGGGGTCAGCTCTTCGGCACCACCGGGGCAGGCACAGGCGGATCGCTCTGCTCGTCCCCGCGGGCCAGGACCCAGGATGCGCCGCCGATGACGGCGACCGGGCGCCCGTCGGGTGTATCCGGCGCGGGGACGACCCGGGCCGAGATGAACTGGCCCTTCAACGGGACATCGAGCCCGAGGCTCACGGCAACCTCAGGATCGCGGTCCTGGTGGCCCAGTACCAGGATGCCCTTCGGCCTGAGGTAGTCACGCGCGCCGCCGTTGGCGCGGGCCCGCTTCAGGGGGTCGTCCAGGCCATGGCCCACGGTCTCAAGCGTCACACGCCTGACGACCTCCCCCTGGAACAGTTCGAAGAGCTTGTTGATCCGCGCCTGTCCAGCCGGCCCGTGCTTGCCGGGGGCACCCATGATCTGGGTGCGTACGCTGTCGCTCATGCCGAGGAGCTGGTTGGGTTCGAGCTGGTTCTCGCCACCCCACAGCCAGGTGATCGCCTGCACGCCCGCGGCGTTGAGCTTCCGCTTGCTGTCGCGGTTCGTGCTCGTCCTCAGGTGTTCCTCGGACGCCCGGACCAGACCCGCCTGCCAGGTGCTCTTCTTTTCGCTGTCGCTGGCCGTAATGACCAGGCAGAGGCACCCTACGAGTTCGGGGCCTATCTCCCACCCGCCCAGTGCGTTGGCGTACTTGCAGTCGACCTCGATGCCCTCGATGAGGTAGTCGGCCTTCTCCCCCTCTTCGAGACGCAAGTCCTTGTAGAGGTTGATCTCAAGAAGCGTCCCGAGATGGGTCTTCTCCGTCTTGTGCAGCTGCTTGTAGCTCCACCGGCCCATCCGGCGCCCGTCCAGGAGCTGGTCGATCGTCGACCGGATCACACCCGCGGTCCGCCTGCCGTCCGGGTCCAGCGCGTACAGGGCGGCTTGGACAGCGGCAACGTCCGGATCGTCCACAGGGGAATCATCGAAACCGAAGAGAGGCAGGGTCATGCCCGGGAGTGTAGCCAGCCCCGCCCACAGCCCGGCAGGAGGTGGTCAGGAGCTGTCCTGCGGTCCGGCAGCAGGGTCCGCTCTGGAGAAATCCTGGAGATGATCTTGGATTCGAGACCTCCCGTGGGCGACCCAACCCAACGTAGACCGATGCGCTGACCTGCACCGATAGATCAATTCCCAGGTGGGCGATCTTCCAGGGCCTAATTCGGGACGAAGAGGCCGTGGGTTCAAATCCCGCCACCCCGACCCAGTAGTACAAGGCAAGGGCCCTACCGGAGAGATCCAGTAGGGCCCTTCCTCGTTGTGCGTGACCAACTGCGTGACTATGGCTCAGGACCCTGCGCGAACAGATCGTCCATGACGACGGCGCCGGTCTGGATCACTGGGCGGATCTGCTTCCGGTAGACCTCTTCGGTCACCGCAGTGCTGGAGTGGCCGACCAGCCGGGAGATCTCCTCCAGGGGTACGCCCTTGTCCGACAGTAGGGACACGAAGCTGTGCCGCAGCTCACGTGGCGTCCAGTCGGCGGCGGTGACGCCCTCGGCCTTGGCGATGGCGGTACGGAACGCCCGGCGGACGTGGGACGGGTCCAGCTCGGTGCCCACGGCAGAGTGGAAGACGAGGTTGTTCTCCTCCCACTTGTCGCCGGCCGCGAGGCGGTCCCAGCCCTGATCGACCCAGTGGTCCCAGAGCGCTTCGACGCACCGGGCCGGGAGCGCGAGCGTGCGGCGGGACTTCTGAGTCTTGGTGTCGCCGCCGGCTCGGACCGAGCGCCACACGGCGATGTGCGGCGGGATCGGCGGGTTCGCGCCGGGCTGGCCCTTCAGGAACACGTGGTCCCAGGTCAGTGCCCGCAGTTCCTCGGTGCGCGCTCCGGTGAGCAGGGACACGACGACGTAGGCGTACATCGAGGTCTTCTCCGCCGACTTCAGCACGGCCTCGGCCTGAGCGAACGTCAGCGCCTTGGACGGCCGTCCGGGCTGGCCGGTGGGGACGGAGCACAGCTCCACGACGTTGCGCTTCACCTTGTCCCGGGCCATGGCGCGCTTGACAGCCCGGTTCAGGCAGGAGTGGAGGCCCTGCAAGGTGCGGGTGCTCAGGGTCTTGGCCTTGGTGGCCAACCAGCGGTCCACATCCTCGGCGCTGAGGTCCCGGAGCTTGCGGGCGCCGAGTGCCGGAATCACGTGGGTACGGCTCAGGATGGTGCAGGTATCCAGGGTCTTCTGATCCCGGCCGGCGAGGCCGTATGTCAGCCAGTCGTTGACCGCGTTCTCCACCGTGTAGTTGGTGGGCGCGATGGCGAGACCGTCCTCGTGGTCCCGAAGGACTTCCTTCAGCTTGTTCTTGGCCTCGGTCTTGGTCTTGCCGCTGCCGCGCTTCACGATGCGCTTGCCGCTCGGGTCGTAGCCGAGACTGGCCGTGGCAATCCAGCGCTGCCGCTTCTCGTCCCAGTGGAGACCGCCGTCCCCCCTGCTGCGACGGGTGGTCACTGCTTCCCCCCTGCTTCGCGCTCCAGCAGCGCAACGTAGTCAGTGATGGCGGACGCCGGAATGCGGCGGGAACGGCCCTCGCAGACCGTGCGCAGGCGCCCCGTGCGGATCAGGTCGTAGATGACGGTTCGACTCATGCTCAAGACGTTCATGGCGTCGGCCACGCGGTAGAGAACCGGACCGGTGAATGCCTCACCCTCGGAGCGCCTGTGCGGACGACGGATCATGGTCATCGCTGCGTCAGCCATGTGTCGGTTCTCCTTCCGTTCCAGCTGCGGGTTGTAGTGCGGCGGTGAGCCAGGTCTCGCCGGGGGTGAGGCCGGTGCCGGCGAAGGCCCAGTGGGCGAGGACGAGGGTGGTCTCCTCGGTGGGCGGGGTGTCGGGGCCGTGGATCTGTTCGAGGGTCTGGGCGCGGCGCCAGGCGGCGCGGGCGGTGCGGAGTGCGCCGAGGGTGGTGGAGTACTTGCGGGTCTTGGTGGAGAAGTGGCCCCGGAAGCCGAGCATGTGGGCCCAGGCGCGGAGGCGGAGTTCTGCCAGTTCGGGGTCGGCACCGAGGTCCCAGCAGGTGCGGATGAGCCGGCGGGCGTGGTCGGGGATGTCGAGGTGGCCGATCTCGGCAAGGAACCGCACGGGGCGGTCGAGAGAGCCGGTGGCGGTCTCGGCGCCCTTGGTCGCGTACTTGGCGATGTAGGCGGCGACGGCCCGTTCGGTGATCTGGACCGGGCCGGTGAAGTCGGCGCTGCGGATGGTGCGGATGTCGAGCTGGGTGCCGAAGGCGAAGCGGTGCTCCCGGCTGCTGAGGAGCGGGCCGGGGATTTCGGTGCGGCGGGCGGCGGCGCGGATCGCGTCGGTGAGCAGTTCGGCCGACGCCCAGGACGGCGGGAGGGTGTCGCCGCCCTCGGGGCCGTCCAGGCGGATCACGGCGTGGAAGTGGATTGCACCGCGCTTCTGGTACTCGGCGACCTTGCCGAAGGAGATCCGGGCGAAGTCCTTGAACTCCCGCTGTGTCAGTCCGGCGCGCTTGGCAACTTCGCGGCGCAGGTGGATGGAGAAGCGGGCCCAGATCTTCCCGGCATGGGCGTTCCAGAGAACCGCGGCTTCGTAGTCGTAGGTGTCGGGGTTGATGGGCGAGCCGAGGGCCGGGGCATCGGCGGGGTGGGTGGTGCCGCAGCGGCAGGGGCCGGCGGTGGGACGGTTGTGGACGGGGCCGAAGCTGGGGGCGGTGAAGGTGGCGAAGACCCGGGGGTGCGTGGCGACGGCTTCCGGGGTGCCCTTGCCGCCGATGAGCCCGGCGGTTATCAGGTGGTAGGTGTCGCGGCGGTAGGTCTCTGCGCAGGACGGGCAGCGGGTGACGCGCCGGTTGCCGCAGCGGAGCAGGAGGTTGCCCGCGGGCAGTTCGGCGGACTCCAGGTGGTGCAGGACCTGGCCGGTGCTTTCGTTGATCTCGGTGCGCCAACCGTCGAGGCGGATGGGAGTGGTGCAGCCGGCGAGGCCGGAGAGCTGTCGCATGAGGGCGGGCATGGTGCCGAGTTGGGCGATGGCGAGCAGGTCCGCGGCCGGGGGCGCGGTAGTGGTGGGCATCAGGCGGCCACCACCGTGCGGCCGGCGAGGTAAGCGGCGGCGATGTGGGCGGTGTAGGCCGGGGGGATCGCTTCGCGCAGGCCATCACGGCTAGCCCAGGGCATGCCCATCACGTCACGGGCAAGGGGGACGTTCGAGAAGTTGCCGACGATGTGCATGAACTCCCCGTCGCCAACGGGGCGGCCCATCTTGGCGTTGGGTGCGAGGTGGCGTGGGTGATGGCGGGCGGGGACAGCGAACGAGGTCTCGAAGAGACGGTGCCGGTAGGTGCGCAGGCCGAACATGGATCCGCACAGCTCCACCGGGCTGAGAAGCGGGGCGCCGGGGACGTTCTCGATCACGTAGGGACGGCCAAGGGCAGTCAGCAGCTCACGCAGCGGGGCGACGAGGTCGGGGTGCTGGTTTCCCCGGATCTTCTGGGCGTTGGTGTAGCGCTGGCAGGGTGGGGAGGCGTGGACCAGGTCGAATCCGGCGCCGTACTCGGCGAGGTAGGCCAGGGCGTCGCCCTGGTGGAAGGCGAAGGGGTAGCGGGGCTGCGGGGCGAGGTCGACGCCGGTGACGTCGAACCCGGCGAGGTGGTAGCCCATGGCGGCGCCGCCCTGGCAGCAGAAGAGGTCCAGGACGCGCAAGCCGTTCGCGGGGCGGGCGGGAAGCTGGGAGAACACGGGGACACCTCCGGTGGAGCCCCGGAACCAGCAGGCGGCGGTTCCGGGGCTGGGCTGTCAGGACGGCTTGACCAACTTGGAGTGCTTCTCGATCCACTCCTCGGCGCACACCTTGTGGACGGGCTTGCCGAGGTCCGAGCGGAGGTTGGTGGGCTTGTCGCAGATGCCGCAGGGGGCGGGCTTCTTGGCCCAGTGGCGGGAGTGGCGCCAGTCGAGGGGAGCCATGTCAGACGGCCTGCACGGCGCTGGCCAGCGGGCGGGTGGCGGTGCCGGTGCCGTGGCAGGTGCGGCAGTTGACCCGGACGGTGGCGCGGGAACCGTCACGCAGACGCAGACCGGTGGCGATGGCCACGGCGGCGAAGCCGGAGCAGTCGGGGCAGATCCGGGGCTGGGCGTGGCTGTGCTGGGGCATGATGAAGGTCTCCTTCGTGGGCTTCGGTTCGGGGAGGGGTTGCGGTCTCCGGGGCGGCGGGATGCTTGGCGGTGTCGAGCCGCCCCGGAGACCGGTCTTGCTAGCGGCGGCGGGAGGTCCGGCCGTCGGGCTTGTGGGAGTACATGTCGCGGTCGGCGGCGGCGAGCGCGTCCGTGAGCGAGGGCACCGGCAGTTCTGCGAGATGACAGTGGCCGATGGAGGCGCCCACCGGGGGCAGGCCGTCGAGGTGCGACACCGGCTTTAGGAGAGCCGTGCTCAGGGCTTCCAGGCGCTCGGCGGTGGCGTCCAGGACGACGGCGGCGAATTCGTCTCCGCCGAGGCGGGCGGCGAGGCCTTGGGACCCGCACCAAGCGGAGATCCGGGCGGCGGTGGCCGCGAGGACGGTGTCGCCGGCGGCGTGGCCGTGGGTGTCGTTGACAGCCTTGAAGTCGTCCAGGTCGATGAGCAGGACCGTGGTGCGGGCCGGGTGGGAGCGGATCAGGTGCTCGGCGCGGATGGTGAAGCCGTCGCGGGTGTGCAGGCCGGTGAGCGGGTCGCGGCGGGCGATGGCGAGGCGGCGGTAGAGCCAGGTGCTGTGGGTGCTCCAGCCGACCAGGGGGACGCCGGCGGCGGCGAGGATCGGGGCGAGGTCCATCGTGCGAGTCCTTCCGGGCGATTCCGGGCACCGGGGTGACTGACGGGTTCAAGTCCCGTCACTCACTCCGAGTGCGGTGAGGGTTGCGGGCCCCGGGGCGGCGGGATGCTTGGCGGTGTCGGGCCACCCCGGGGACCGGTCAGAGACCGAGGGAGAGTGCGCGGGCCGAGGCTCGGTCGAGCAGCTGGTGAATGTCGGCCTGGCGGGTGGCGGGGCGGTCGTTGTACTCGTCCGGGGAGCGCACGGGGCGGCCGGTGGAGTGCAGGACCTCCATGAGCTGGACCCGCGCGGTCTGGACGGTCAGCGGAGTGCCGTACCCGTGGGCGAGGACGGCAGCCTGAGCGCCGAGGAGGCAGACCCGGCCGGCGGTGTCCCACATGGCTCCCTGGAGCCAGCCGAAGGTGCTGATGTAGCGGGACGCGAGCCGCAGGTGATCGGCGGCGGTCACCGGAACCGGGCGGGCCGGGCGGTGAGCGAGGCGGTCGAGCAGCGTCGGGCGGGGCAGCGGGTGACCGGCGTTCCAGAGCTGCACCGTGGAGCCGAGCGGCGAGAGGTACGGGACCGGGACACGTGCCGGGGCGGGCAGGGAGGCGAGGTATGCCTCGATCTCCGCGACCAGGCCGGAGGCGTCCGGGGTGAGGACGAGCGGCGGAGGGAAGCCGAGCGCGGTGACGGTCGTCATGGCGGGGCTCACTTGGGGTTGACGGCGGTGACGCCGGTGCGGGTGGTCTCCTCGATGACCGGGGCGAGGAAGGTCCCGGCGAGGTAGAAGCCGAAGAGGGCGATCAGGGCGGCGACCCAGAGGCGGATGCCGAGGAGCTTGATGGCGGTCCAGACGCCGGCGCCGAGGACGACGACCAGGGGCAGGGTGACGTTCATGGGTTCGGTCTCCTGTCAGCGGACGGTGCAGCGGTGGGTACGGGCGGCGATCTCGGCGGCCGGGCGGGAGTCGTAGTCGGCGGAGAAGCCGCAGCGCGGGGCGGTGCAGACGGCGGTGTGCTTCTCACGGCCGCGGCCGTCGTAGTAGGTGGCGACCTGCACGGGGCCGATACGGATGCTGTTGCGCGGGCGGATCGGGCGGGGCATGGCGGGACCTCCGGTCGGACGAGCTGGGCGGTGATGGCCGCGGCGAGTTCGGGCGGGACACCGAGCCGGGCACGAAGGGTGTCGGGGTCGATCGGCGTGCCGGTGCGGGCCTGGTGATCGTCGGCGACCTTGCGGGCGTGGTCGACCAGGGCGGCCGGGACCGAGACGGCCGCGACCGGGGTGGACAGAGGCGGCATGGGCGGGTTCGGCGGGGGTGGAGCAGGAGGCAGGGCCGGCGTGGTTTCGGGGGCTTCGACGGCCTCCGGCCCGGGCCCGATGGTCGGGGCGACCGACGGTGCAGCCGGCTCCGGCTCGTAGACCGGCGGTTCGGGCGCGGGATCGGGGCGATTGCCGGTGGTGGCGTGGGCCAGCAGCGTGCCGCCGAAGAAGGCGAGGGCGGGCCAGCCGGCGACGAGGATGCGGAGCCAGGCCGGAACGGCGCCCAGGTCGAGGAGCCCGGCGGTGGCCACGTTGGCGCCGAGGGAGGCCGCCAGGGCGATGGCGAACCAGGTCCAGGCGGCTGGAGCCGGGGTGCCGGCGGCGCGCAGGGTCCGCATACGGTGCCAGGCGGCGACGAGGAGAAGGTCGACGGAGACCGGGTAGGCCCAGGCCTTCCAACCGTTCTGTCCGGCCGCGGCGGCGAGGTCGTGGAGGTGGGCGAAGGACAGGGCGCCGGCGATGGCGGCTTGCACGAGTACGGCGTCCGGGCGGGGAAGGCGCATCAGTCGGTCCTCCTTCCTGGGGTAGGGCCGGAACCGGGTGGGTCGGGGGTTCTCCCCGGCCCCGGCGGTCGGGTGGCTACTCGGCGGCCGCGCCGGTACCGAGGCAGGTGGGGCAGAGAACTTCGACCTCTCCGGCCGGGCGGGACCTCTTGCCCCGACCGACGGTGTGGGTTTCGCGCACCCAGCCCTCACCGGCGCAACCGGGGCACTTGGGTCGGGCGGGCACTCGGCGCTTGCGGGTAGTGGGCACAGGCCGTCCTTCGGTGTCGGTGATCAGATGGGTCGGCCGTCGCAGGTGCGGTAGTCACCGTCCGGCGCCCGGTCGATGCCGTAGCACTCGTCTCCGTGGGTGTCGGGCTCGGTGTCCTGCTGCTCGCCGCCGTTCTGCGGGTCGCTCACGGGTCTTCCTTCCAGGGCTGGTTCGGGCATGGCGGGGTAGGGACGTGGCGCGTGGCGGTCGCGCCGACCGGAGTGGGAGACGGGTCAGCCGGTGACGGTTCGGGGCTTGACCAGCGACGGGCCGTCGGGGGCCGGGGCCTGGACCGGCACGACCGGACGGAAGGCCGCGAGGGTGGGCAGGTCGGGTGTCAGGTGGGCGGTCTCCTGGCAGACGCGGGCCGCGTCGGCGAGGGACAGGTACGGGGTGCGGATGCGGGACCAGCCGCCGGAGGAGTCACCGGCCACCGCCGTCCCGGGCATCTCGGGGGCGATCGAGGTCGCGGCGAAGACCGCTTCGGGGGCGATGTCGCCGAGGCCCATTTCGGCGGTCGGCCGGTCGTTGACGCGGTGCACGACCCGGCCGGTGAGCTGGGCGCGGAGCATCGTGGCGCCCTTGCCCAGCTCGGAGCCGAACCGCTGGCCGCACACCTCCAGGAAGATCCCGGCGGCGCGGCCCAGCTGGGCGAGGCGGATCAGCTGGGTGACCATGTGGTCCCGGCGGTCCTCGTCCTTGCGGGTGGCGACGAGGAACAGCTCCGCGACCTCGTCCACGATCAGGACCAGCGGCACCGGGCGAGCCTCCGCCGGCAGGCCCCAGATGTCCGAGGTGATCTCGTGGTTCGGGACCGAACCGGGTACGCCCTGGTGGGAGCGGATCAGGTCGTACCGTGCGTCCATCTCGGCGATCAGGCTGTCCAGCAGCGCACTGGCTTGCACCGGGTCGGTGGCGAGCGCGGACAGCCGCGGGGCGAACGGTGCCTGTTCGACGCCGAGCTTGCAGTCGATCCCCACCAGCGCGACCCGGCGTCGGGCGAGGCCGGTCACCAGGTTTCGCATGTAGACGGACTTGCCGGTCAGTGTCGTACCCAGGGTCAGGCAGTGCGGGACAACCCGGTAGTCACGGACGAAAGCCGTACCGTCGTCCCGCAGCGCCACCGGGACGAGCAGTTCACCGGACGGCGGCCGGCGCGGCATGCGTACCTTGCGAAGCACGTCGTAGCCGGTCATCCGCAGTTCCACCACACCGGGCTTCACCACGGACACGTGCACGGCGTGCACACCCCAGGCGTGCCGGAGGCGTTCGGCCGAGGCTGCCACGTCCGCCGGTTCCTGGCCGGGCGCCAGCCGCAGCCGGACCCGCAGGCCGGTGGAGGTCGGCCGGACCCGGCGGATCCGCGGCGGTACCGGGCGGATCTCCCGACGGCTGGTCGCCCGGGTGACCAGCACGCGCAACCGGGACGGCGCCACCGTCAGCCCACAGGCATCCATCGTGCTGTTGTAGGTCGCGGAGAACCGAACCGCCGTGACCGGCAGACCGACCACCGACCAGTACACCGCCGGCGCCTTGACCCGGGCGTACGCCGCACCACCGGCGACGGCCACCACCGGCCCGCTCATCTCGGTGAGCGTCAGTAGCTGCGACACCGCACTCAGCCCTTCGTCGCGGCCGGCACGAGGGACGTGATGGCCGCGGCGCGGAACGAGATGCCGTGCCGCTTCTGACCGTTGAACTCGTTCTCCCAGTCACGAGCCTTGAGCCCGGTCACCGCCACCGGCATGCCCACGGCCAGGCCGTCCGAGATACCGGTCGCCGGCACGGTCACGGTGTAGAGGTTGGCTTCGCCCTCGTCGGCGACCGTCAGGCCCACGGTCAGCAGCCGAGCCCCCGTCTCGCGGTCCGTCGCGATCTCGCCGGTCTGCTTGTTCACCAGCTTCGGGGACGGCGGGACCACCACGAACACGAAGGCGGTCGAGAGGTCGATCTTGAACACGGCCACAGTGAATCTCCTCTAGCGGAGCTAAGCTCATGCACTCATGTACATGAGCTGATGGATAGAAGAGTGCCTGACTCCTGTACATGAGTCAACCCGCCGCGAGAAGGAATCTTGCGGCGGGCTGAGGAAGTTGAGCGAGCGTCAGTCGCGGGCGGCGAAGCGGTAGTCCAGAACGAACTGGTCAGCGGCCATGATCGTGTCGCAGACTTCCACCACGCGGCCGGCATCCGTGATCGCGTCCCGGACGAGATGGATCACCGGGGAACCCGGGCTCAGGGCGAGCGCGGCCGTCTCGGCCTTTGTAGCAAGCCGAGCGCGGACCGTCTCAACGAACTCGGCCAGGGTGTGACCGTGCTCCTCCAGACGGGCGTAGATCCCACCGCCGCCGGGGTTCTCGGCGAAGGTCTCCGGGATGTCCTTGACCACATCCCAGGGGAGGTAGGACGTCGCCTCCTCGGTCGGCGTTCCGTCGCGGAAGTACCGCCGCTTGCGGGCCAACACCTTGGACCCGGCGGGGACATTCAGACGCTCCGCGATTTCTGCAGGAGCGTCTACGGGGCCGACGAAGAGCACGTTCACGGACGGCTTGCCGCCGGACTGCTCGGCTTCGGCCAGGTACGCCGCCTTGCCGGCGAGCCGGTGGGCTCGGCGGAACCGGTCCGAGGACTTCCGCTGCACCGGGGGCCGTGACCGGACGAAGGAGCCGCGGCCGTGGTGGGTCTCGATCAGCTGTGTCGTCCGCAGCTCCGCGACTGCCTTGCGGACGGTGCCGGAGGCCACGCCGTACCGCTCCATGAGTTCGGCTTCGCTGGGGATCGCCGCGCCGGGAGGCAGGACCCCGGATCGGATCTGGGACGCCAGGTCGTCCGCGATCTGCTGGTACTTCGCCTTCGCCGTCGATGCGGCCTCGCCACTCGCCATGGGGATGAAAGGTCTCCTATTCTCCTGTACATGAGTACCAACACCCCACTTCAGCCGTCAACGCCGCTCCACTCCGTGTCGGTGGCCGGCGCGGTCGTGCGCGAGGACGGCCGAGTGCTGGCCATCCGCCGCGCCGACAACGGCACCTGGGAGCCGCCCGGCGGCGTGCTGGAACTCTCGGAGACGGTCGAGGACGGCGTGCGCCGCGAGGTGTACGAGGAGACCGGCATCAAGGTCTCGGTGGAACGGCTCACCGGCGTGTACAAGAACGTGAACCGGGGCGTCGTCGCCCTGGTCTTCCGGTGCCACCCCGAGGGCGGAAGCGAGCAGCTCTCCGACGAGTCGACGGCGGTGGCATGGCTGACCCCGGAGGAGGTCACCGACCGGATGGGTGAGGTCTACGCCGTCCGCTTGCTCGACGCTCTCCAGGGCGAAGCAGCGCCGCACGTCCGCACGCACGACGGCCGGGCACTCATCGACTTGCCGCGGGCGAGCTGACCCGGCTGACACTCCAGCGGAGTTGGGCGAAGCCGGACGGATCGAGGGGTGCGTAAAAACCTTCTCTACGGGTTCAAGGGCGCGCGCAGCGCGCCGAGGCGCTGGCCTTGCCGCTCGCCCCGCCCCCTGTCTTCGCCCGGGGCGGGCGGCGGCCGGCCGCGCCAGGCGTCGGACCGGAGGGGATGGGGTGCAGGCCACTACCGGCCGTGGCTGATGACGGGCGGCTCCACGGTTTTACCCACCTGCCAGGACCGGGACCCTCGTCGAGCAAGACCGGGGGGCCACTCGGCCAAATTGCGGTCAGGCCCAAAAGCCCTGACCGAGTCGCAACAGCTTACGGCCCCCCGATCATGCTCGACCCCAGACCAGACAGGACACCGGCCAAAACCGCTCCGCCGCCCGAGTGAACAGGCTCAGCCGGCCAGGGATCCCCATGAGCCGCCCGCCAGCTCCTCACGCAGTGCATCATGACTACAGATGACTACAGACAACTACAGATAGACTCTGTAGCTGCAAGACGGACGCGAGCAGGGAGCTTCAGATGGACTCGGCGGAACTCCACGCCCTGCTAGATGATCTTCGCCAGCTCGGCGGAGACCACAGCACGTGCGAGGTAAAGAAGTCCCAGGGCGGAATGCCCGTGACGATGTGGGAGAGCATCAGCGCGCTAGCAAACGCCCAGGGCGGCTGGGTGATTCTCGGCGTAGATGAAAAGAACGACTTCAGAATTGTTGGCGTCAACGACCCTTCCACAATCGAAGCACAGCTGGGTGGAATCTGCTCCGAGCTCGAACCCCCAATTCGCGCCGAGATTGTCACCGTCCAGGTCGATGGGAAATCGGTAGTCACCAGTTATATCCCTGCAATTCCGCGCGAGCAGCGCCCTTGCCACAAGAAGAATCTTGGCCCGTATGCAGGATCCAGAATCCGAGTAGCTGACGGAGATCGCAAGTTTACCGACTACGAGGTCTCGGTACTGCTATCGAATCGCAGCGAGCCGCGCCATGACGTTTCTCCCGTTATTGACGCATCCCCCGACGATCTCAATGCGGATCTCATCGCCAGCTATCTTCGAAGAATCCGTGAGACAAAAGGAGACATCTTCAGGAGAGTCGACGACGAGCGCGCGCTAACGATGCTCAATGTCCTAACTCGCCATGATGGAAATGTCGTCCCGACGCTCGCGGGACTACTTACGTTTGCCGACTACCCGCAAACCCACGAGCCACAATTGGATCTGACTTTCGTTTCCTACCCCGCGAATGACCCCGGCATTCCGGGGCCAGCCGGAGAAAGGTTCACCGAAAATCGATCTATCGACGGTCCGATCCCCTTGATGGTAACGGAGTGCATCCGGGTCTTGAAGCGCAATATGAAGCGCCGAAGCATCGTCACGGGAATCTACCGGGTCGATGAATGGGAGTATCCGGAGGAGGTCCTCAGGGAGGCCCTGGTGAATGCACTGGTCCACCGGGACTACTCCGAGCATTCACGTGGCATGCAGGTTCAGGTCGAGATGTATCCAGATCGACTAGTCATCAGGAACCCCGGCGGGCTTTATGGCCCGGTAGAGGTCAGCTCGCTCGGAACTAGCACGATCTCTTCTTCTCGCAACAAGGCTCTGCTCAAGATCCTCGAAGATACGCCCTATGGTGATGGCCACATGGTTTGCGAAAATCGCGGCAGCGGGATCGCAAGGATGCGCATTGCGCTAGCAGCTGCATGGATGGAACAGCCGAACTTCATCGATGACGTCGCCTCCTTCACAGCAGAGTTTCCGAATCACACCCTGCTGGACGAGGAAGCACTTGCCTGGCTGCAAGAACTCGACGGCAATCCACTGACGCGGTCCCAGATGACGGCACTAGTGATGATGCGCAACGGTGCAACCATGACCAATAGCTCCTACAGGGCCGCCACTGGAATCCAAGACAGCCGAGTGGCAAGCCGCGAGCTCAAGGAGCTAGTTGACAGGGAGATCATCGTTCAGCTCGGCACTCGCGGCGGGGCCACCTATAAGCTGCGTACAGACGATGATGAACCTCAAATGGACGAGCTCGACCTGATCAGTAGGGAACCGTCGAGCGCCAGCTCCATCGAGAACGCGATTATGATTGATGCGCCGATCTCCGACCTCCAACAGAGAGTCCTGGATGCGATGGGGACTGCGGACGTAGCGCGCTCCGAGATCGAGCAGGCTACGGGTCTTGCGCAGCATCAAGTAATCAGTGCCCTTCAGACCCTTCGTGGTCGTGGTCGTGTCGTGATGCTAGGTCAGCCCCGGTCCAGGCATGTCCGGTGGCGAGCAGTCTCCGTCACGCCGGCCGAGTAGGCGCGCTGCCCTGAGTGTCTAACTGCGCTACAACGGCCCCGGACTCCGGCGGACAATCACGGATGCCTGGAGCCTGTGTGCACAGGTCAGCGGCAGCCCGGCCCCAGGTCAGACTGGTATCCAGGTTGCTTCGGGACGAAGAGGCCGTGGGTTCAAATCCCGCCACCCCGACCCAGTAACACCAGCTCAGGGCCGGTGACCCGTAAGGGTCACCGGCCCTGACTGCTTTTTCCGGGGGCTGGAGAGGCCGCCGGCCGGGGCGACTCCCGGTGGGCGGTGGCTGACCCGCCCTCAGGAGTGGAATCGAGGGCGGGACTCCCGTGACGTGCGCCACGGACGGGGTGGCCGTCGAGTGGATCGTCGCCGTGGGTGCGGGGCCGGGTGGGCCCGTTCGTTCTCCGTGGCGGTGGTGATCTGCTCGACGGCGCCGGCCGCGCGGGTCAGTGGGTGGGGGCGTCGGGGTGGGGGACGACGGTGACGACGGTGGAGCAGGAGGTGGCGCCGTCGGGGCCCTGGTGGAGGGTCACGCCGATGCGGTCGCGGCCGGCCGGGTCGCGGGCCAGGCGGGCGGCCTCGACCAGGCAGGGCTCGTCGAGTTCGACGTAGCTGGTGAAGACGCACTCCATGGCGACCGCCAGGACGGGGGCCGGGGAGCAGAGGGCCTGGGCGGCCTGGCGGCAGGCGTCGAGGAGCAGGGCGCCGGGCGCGTGGTCGACGGGGTGGTCGAAGTACACCGGGTGGGAGGTGTCGACCCGCAGCTGCCAGCGCCGGGCGTGGTCGGTGGCGGAGAGGGCGACGTCCTGCGAGGTGGTGGCATCGGGTCTCGCGGTGCGTATCGGGGGCCCGGGCGGCACGGCGCGTGCCATCGCCGTGGCGGCGTCGGCGTGGTCCCCGCGCAGCCGCCGGTAGATGGCGGGGGCCTGGACGGTGAAGCGGGTCTGGGCGGTGGCGAGCGGCTCGCCGGCCCGGCTCACCATGTAGGAGAGGGTGAGGGCGCAGACCCGGTTGCCGCGGCGGACCACGTCCTGGCAGACCACGTCCAGCTGGACCTCGTCGCCGTCCCGCTCGGCGGGGCGGTCGGCCAGGAGCAGCTCGGGGACCAGTGCGAAGCTGAACCGGTCCCAGACGAGGTGGTGCCCGAGCGGGACGTCGAAGGCGGCGTGGGAGAGCAGCGGGAAGCTCTGCCGGACCGTCTCGACCAGCAGCATCGGGTCGTAGAGCCCGCTGTCGGCGCGATCGCGGGGCCAGCGGGCGGTCACCCGGTAGGCGTCCGGACCGGTGGCCTCCCAGCCGGTCAGCAGCACTTCTTCGGCCGCGCGCTTGTGGACGAGTTCCTTGGGCACGGTGGTCGCAGCAGTCATGGTGCTGCCGTGGTCTGTGCGATACATGTGTGCACTCCCCCAGAATGGCCACTGGCGTGGTTGGTGGAGCCTCCGTTGTGTACGCCGGGCCCCGCTGCAAATAACGTAGAGGTCGTTCTTTTTGTTTGTCGAGGAGTTTGGAGCCACTGTGACGCGAGCGAAGCAGGACCGAGCCGTACGCACCCGCGGGACGATCCTGAGGGCCGCCGCACAGGTCTTCGACGAGTACGGTTTCAGCGGCTCAAGCGTCAATAAGATCATCACACAGGCGGGCACCACCCAAGGCGCAATGTACTTCCACTTCCGGTCGAAGGAGGAACTGGCCAAGGCGGTGATGGACGAGCAGGCCGCCGACCTGGAACTGCCGGACCGGCCGGCCGGTCTGCGTCAGCTCCTCGACCTCAACCTGTACCTGGCCGACGAGCTGCGGGAGAACGTGCTGCTGCGCGCGGGCGTCACGCTCGCCGTCGAGCAGGGCCAGCTCGGCCTGCGGGACGTCCGGCCGTACGAGATGTGGGCCGAGCAGTTCTGCGCCGAGCTGGAGGAGGCCCGCAAGGCCGGTGAGCTGCTGCCCGACGTCGACTCGGCGGAGTTCTCCCAGGTCCTGGTCGGGGCCTACACCGGCACCCAGGTCATGTCCCACCTGCGCAGCAACCGCGCCGACCTGCCGGAGCGGATCGCCCGGCTCTGGTGGTACCTGCTGCCCGGGATCGCGACCGCGCCGGTCGTGAAGACCCTGCGGGGCGTCCTCGCGGAGCGCGGGCACCGGGCGTGACGCGCATCCTGCTGACCGGGGCCGGCGGCTTCATCGGCTCCGCGGTGCTCGCCGCGCTGCGCGCCCGGCCGGAGACCGGCGTGATCCGGGCCGTCGCCCGCTCCGCCGCGCCGCCCGGGACGGTCCGGGTCGCGGCGGACCTCACCGACCCGGCGACCCTGCGCGGCGCGGCCGACGGCGCCGACGTCCTGGTCCACCTCGCCGCCGCCGTCTCCGGTGACGAGGACGCCTGCGCGGCGGTCAACGTGCTCGGCACCCGGGCGCTGCTCGCGGAGGCCGCCCGGGCGGGCGTGGGGCGGATCCTCCACCTCTCCACCACCGCCGTGTACGGCCCCGGCCCGCACCGGGGCATCGACGTGGACGGGGTGACGCCGGCGCCCGTCTCGGCGGCCAGCCGGACCAGACTGATCGGGGAGCGCGCGGCGCTCGACGCCGGCGCGGTGGTGCTGCGCGCGCCGCTGGTGCTGGGTGCCGGGGACCGCTGGGTCGTGCCCTGCCTGGCCGAACTCACCCGGCGGGTGCCGGCCCGGTGGGACGGCGGCGCGGCCCTGCTCTCGCTGGTCGCGGTGGAGGACCTGGCCCGGCTAGTCGCCGGGCTGGCGCTCGGGCCGGAACGGCCACCGAGCGGGGTCCACCACGCCGGCCACCCCGAACCCGTCCGCAGCGGCGCCCTGTTGGACGCCCTGGCCGAGCACGGGGTACTGCCGCCGACCCCCGGTCAGGACTGGCCCTGGGAGCGCTGCCTGGCCGAACTGCGGCGGGTGCCCGGGGTGTTCAGCGAGCGGCAGTTCGCGCTGCTGGCCCAGGACCACTGGTACCGCAGCACGGAGATCTGGCGGTCGACCGGCACCGATCCCGGGCCGGGACCGCTGCACCGGCTCGCCGCGGCCGCGCCCTGGTACCGGGACCACCTCGCGCGGACGGACGCCACGGCCACCGAACGGAGTTCCGAGGGAGTTGCCAAAGCTGCAAGCGGATGACGGCCGAGCGGTGTGTATGCGGCCCGCTCCGCGTAGCGTCGGGACTCCGTCGGATCGGCTCGGACCGACGCAGGGGTCCCGGCCTTCCGCCCGCCCCGCTCCGTCTGCTCGAAGGAGCCACTCCCGCTCATGCGGTTCGTCAGTCCCCCGCTCCAGGCCGTGGAGCCGGTGCCGACGCTCGGCCGGTGCGCCAGAGCAGCCCTCCCCGACGGCGGTGGGCGATGAAACAGGAACGCGCCCAGCACACCCGACGGGCCCTGCTGCGGGCCGCCGCGGGCGAGTTCGACCAGCACGGCTATGCCGGCACCTCGCTCTCCCGGGTCAGCCGGGCGGCCGGGGTCACGATGGGCGCGCTGACCTTCCACTTCCCCACCAAGGCCAGCCTGGCGGACGCCGTCCGCGCGGACGCCGTCGAGCTCACCCGGGCCGCCCTCGGGGGCCCGGCGGAGGGCGGCATAACGGCGGAGGACGGGGCCCCGGCGGGTGTCGCGAGAACGGACGGCGGCCCTCCGGCCCGCGACAGCCCCGGCGGGGCCGACAGCGCCCCGTCGGGCTGCGGCACCGGCGAGGTGGCGCGGCTGACCGACGTGCTCACCCGGCTGCTCCAGGACGAGCCCAGCGTCAGCGCGGCGGCCAGACTGGCCTGGGAGCAGCCCGGCTCGGCCGACAACTGGTACGCCAGCTGGATCCCCGTCCTGCGAGGGCACCTGACGCGGCACCGGCCGGGCGTCCCCGGACTTCGGGCCGACGGGTCGAACGGCCCCGGGCCGCAGGACTCTGCGGCACAGCACGACCTCGCAGCCCAGGGCCCCGCAGCACAGGGCCCCGCAACACAGGGCCTCGCAGCACAGGGCGACCCCGACGGACAGCGCCCCGCAGCACAGCGCACCCCCCACGGGCAGGGTCCCGGGGACCGGATGGCCCCGGCGGCGGCCGCCGATGCGCAGGACCTCGAAATCCTGGTGCACTGCCTCGTGGTGGGCTCGGAGGCCCTGCGGCGCGGCGTCGTGCCGGTGGGCGGGGCGACCGCCCCCACCGGGGACGAGCTCCGGCAGCGGCTCCGCAGGCTCTGGCACCGCACGCTGGCCGGCCCCTCGGCCTGACGCCGTCCCTCCGTATGCGCCCCGCGGCCGGGCTGGACACCAGCGCGGTACCGGCGCGGTACCGGCGCAGGAGCAGCGCACCCCCATGCTCCGCGCCCTGCGATGGCAGGTGTGCGCCGGGGCGCACACACCCCGGCATACGAACTTGTCAGAATCGTGCCAGCGCTCACCTCGACCCCCAAAACAAAGCGATCGTTCGCTATTCTTCCCGGGACGGCACTCACGGCACCTCACGATCCCGGGGAGCTCACATGGACGCGCAACACCTGCCGCCGGCCGGCGAAGCATCGGTCTCCCGGTTCGCCGAGCAGGTCTTCGCCCACCTGCCCCGGATAGACCAACGCCGCTGGGCCCACGCCTATCTACGCGGCCTGCTCGCCGCACCGGGCCGCAAGTCGTTGTCGAACATGGCCACCAGCCTGACCACGAGCCGGACCGCCGCGCTCTCGCTGCAGCAGTTCATCAACGGCAGCCCGTGGGACTGGCGGCCGGCCCGCCGCACCCTGGCTCGCCTCACCGCCACCGGCCCGCGCCCGGTACGGGCCTGGACGGCCACCCTGGCGGTCATCCCCAAGCGGGGCGACCAGGCGGTCGGCGTCCACCGCCGCTTCGTCCCGGAGTTCGGCCGCACCATCAAGTGCCAGGCCGCGGCCGGGATGTTCATCGCCACCGACCGGCACGCCGTACCGGTCGACTGGTCGCTGCTGCTCGACGCCGACTGGACGGAGGACCGGGACCGCCGGGTCCGCGCCCGGATCCCGGACTCCGTCACCCCGCGTCCGGCCGACCGGACGGTGCTCGACATGGTCGACCGGCTGGCCGCCCACCTCCCCGTCGCCCCGCTGGTCGCGGACCTCACGGTGGTCGACGACCTGCCGCCGCTGATGTCGGCGCTCGCCCGCCGGGGCGTCCCGTACCTGCTGGAGGCCCGGCCGCACCAGGCCGTCCGCCCCGTCCTACAGGCCACCACCGGGCGGTTCGGCCGGATCCAGCAGGACGCCGTGCCGGTCGAGTCGCTCCTCCCGCGCCAGCGGCCGCGCACGCCCGGCACCCCGCAGCCGACGCTGCGCTGCGTCCCGGTCCTGACGCCCGGCGTCCAGGGCGCGCCCGTCCACCGGCTCTGGGTGCAGGACGCCCGCGGCGGCAGGGACCGGCGGTACTGGCTGACCAACCTCAGCGAGGACGCTCCCGCCGTGCTCGCCCTGCTCGGCACCGTAGCGACCACCCGGGACGCCGTGGACCGGCTGGGCGCCGACTTCGGCCTGCTGGACTTCTCGGGCCGTTCCTACCTCGGCTGGCACCACCACATGACGATGATCTCGGCCGCGTACGCGCTCGGCCACGACCGGCCGGACCTGACCGGGACGCCGACTCGCGAGGTGTTCCGCACCTCCGCCTGACCCCCGCCCGACCGCCGCCCACCCGGGGCCGGCCGCCCGCGCGGCAGCGGGCCGGCCCCGGGAGCGCCGGCGCCCTACGCCACCAGCGCCGCGGCCTCCGCCTCCCGGGCCGCCGCGACCATGCCCGCCAGGGCGGCCCGGCTCGCCCCGAGGACCAGCAACTGCCGGTCGAGCGCCGCCAGCCGGTCTTCGAGCACCTCCAGCACGCACGAGTCCACCGTGTTCTCACCGCTCACACAGGGCAGCACATCGCGGATGGCACTGGTCGAGAGCCCCGCGCCCAGCAGGGCCCGGATCCGGCGCACGACCCCCGGCGCGTCGGCGCCGTACCGGCGGTGGCCGCCGTCGCGCCGGCTGCTCTCCAGCAGACCCTGCTCCTCGTAGTACCGCAGCAGGCGGACGCTGACCCCGGTCTGCGCCGACAGTTCACCGATCCGCATGTGACCCTCCGAACGCGCGGCCGCGCATCGCCCACCGACGGTGATTGTAACGCCGAAGGGAACACCCGGTCGGGCGCGGAGCGAGTCACCGACTCCGCTGCACCACGCATGATTTGACGAACCGTCGGACCCATGGGGGGGTTGGCGGCCGGACAGCGGAGAGGACCGGGTGGCCGGGACGGGCACCGCTCTCCGTCCCGGTCGCCCGGCCCACCGTTCGCGCCTGCGCCGATCCGTCAGCCGAGGATCCGGAACACCGAATCCGCCTGCCCCGCGTACGCGTTGCTCAGCGCGAAGGTCCGGCTGCTGGGGCGGAAGATCCCCACCGGCTCCGCGTTGCCGAGCCGGGAGCGGCAGCGCCGACGAGTTGCCGGCACGTCGGCCGTCGCCGGCCCGTGGGGGCAGCGTCAGAGGAGGTCCGGGAGGTCGGTGCGGGCGGTGACGCCGAGCTTGGGGTAGGCCTTGTAGAGGTGGTGGCCGACCGTGCGCGGGCTGAGGAAGAGCTGGGCCGCGATGTCGCGGTTGGTGAGCCCCCGCGCCGCCAGCCGGACGATCTGCAGTTCCTGCGGGGTGAGGGTGGCCAGGGGCCCCACCGGGGCGTCGGCGGGGGCCGGGGCGCCGGCTCCGGTGGCGGTGAGTTCGGTGCGGGCGCGGTCGGCCCACGGGTGGGCGGCGAGCAGTTCGAAGGTCTCCAGGGCGGCGCGCAGGTGCGGGCGGGCGTCCGTGCGTCGGCGTTCGCGGCGCAGCCACTCGCCGTAGAGCAGCGCGGTGCGGGCCTGCTCGAAGGGGCGATGGGTGCCGTCGTGGAGGTCGAGGGCCGCGCGGTAGGCGGACTCGGCGAGTTCGTCCGGCCCGAGCAGTGCCTGGCAGCGCAGCCGCAGCGCCTCGGCCCACGGCACGGCGGTGGCGCCGGCCCAGCGGGCGAAGCGCTCGTACGGTTCGGCGGCCCGCTCCGGGGTGCCCAGCCGGACGGCGGCCTCGACCAGGTCGGGGACGGCCCGGGTGGCGCCCACGTGGTGGCGGTAGGGGCCGGTGGTGAGCGCCTGGAGGCGCTCGGCGGCGTCGGCGGCGCGGCCCCGGCCGAGGTCGAGCAGGGCGAGCGCCCACTGGGCCCAGGGCTCCCCGGGCGCGGGCGCGGGTTCGCCGCCGCCGGGCCCCGTCCCGGTGTTGGTATGGGTGAGCGCCGTCGCCGTCCGCGCGGTCGCGGTGAGCGCGGCGCACTCCTGCTCCGCGCCGCGCAGCGCGGCCAGGAAGCCGAGCAGGGCGCTGAGTTGGCTGACCCACTGGTGCTGGCCGGTGTCCCGGGCCAGGGCCAGGGCCTCGGTGGCGGTGACCTCGGCGTCGCGGTGCCGCCCGTGGAACAGCTCCGCCTCGGCGAGGAAGAACTGCAGCGTGGGCAGCACCCCGACGGTGCCCTTGGCCCGGGCCTCGGCGACGAGTTCGGCGCCGAGTTCCACCGTTTCGGCGTCCCGGCCGAGGACCAGCGTCACCCCGCAGAGCTGGACCAGGTCGCTCGGCGTCTCGGCGCCCGCCCGACGGGCCGCCGCCGCGGTGTCGCGGGCGGCCGGCAGCGGCGGGGCCGGGCGGCCCAGCGCGGGCAGGACGGCCGCCGACAGGTGGCGGGCGAGCGGGGTGAGCGGATCCCCCTCCGCCAGCGGGAGCGCGGCGAGCCGGTCGAGCACGGCGACCACCGGCTCCTCGCCGGCGTACCAGGCCGCGTGGAAGGCCTGGAGCAGCATCCGGGCGGCGTGCGGCGCCTCGATGTCCGTACCGGCCGCGTCCAGCAGCAGCCGGTAGGCCGCCGGGTAGGAGCCGCGCCAGAAGTGCGCGGTGGCCCGGACCTGGTCCAGCAGGGCGTGCGCGAAGACGCTGTCCGTCCGGACTCCGGCCTGCTCGGCGAGCGCCTCGGCCTGTGCCAGCTTGCCCTCCTCGGTGGCGGCCTCGGCCGCCAGCACCAGGCGCCGGGTGGCGCCGTCGCGGTCGGGGGTGAGCCGGGCGGCGCGCTCGTACGCGGCGGCGGCGCCGCCGTGCGCGCCCCTGGTCTCCGCGCTGACGGCGGTGCGCTCCAGGGCGTCGGCGAGGTCGGCGTCGGGCGCGGTGGCGGCGAGGGCCAGGTGCCAGGTCCGGCGGTCGCCGTTCTCCAGGGCTCCGCCGATGGCCCGGTGGACCGTCAGACGCTGTTGTGTCGGCGCGCGTTGCAGGATTGCGGCGCGCAGCAGCGGGTGCCGGAACGCGAGGCGGCGGTCGGCGCCCAGGGCGACCAGGCCCGCCTCCTCGGCGGGGGCGAGGTGGTCGGCGCCCACGCCGAGGGCGGCCGCGGCCGCCAGCACGACGTCGAGGTCACCGTTCTCCTCGGCGGCGGCGACCAGCAGCAGGGTCTGGGTGGCCGGCGGCAGACCGGTGACCTGGCCGTGGAAGGCGATCTGCAGACGGCTGGTGAGCGCCAGCCCGCCGGAGGCCGCCCCCGCCCGGTCGGCGGCGGATCCCTCGACCGGGACGGGCAGTTCGGTGAGCGCCAGCGGGTTGCCCGCGGACTCGGCGAGCATCCTGCGGCGGACGTCGCCGGTCAGCGCCGACGCGGTGCGGGAGTCGAGCAGCAGGGCGGCGGCGGGCTCGGCGAGCCCGGCCAGCCGGAGTTCGGGCAGGCCGGTCGGCGGCAGACCGTCGCCGGAGGTGCCGGAGGCGCCCGCGTCCCGGGTGGCGAGCAGGAGGGCGACGCCCTCCGCCTGGAGCCTGCGGGCGGCGAGCAGCAGGGCGTCCAGCGAGGCCCGGTCCAGCCACTGCACATCGTCGACGACACACAACAGGGGCTGGTCGGAGGCGAGTTCGGCGAGCAGGCCGAGCGTCGCGAGACCGGTGAGCAGCCGGTCGCCGCCCGGCTGCGCCGGTGCGGCGGCGTCCCCCAGGCCGAACGCGCCCTCCAGGGAACGCCGTTGCGGGCCAGGCAGGGCGGCGAGCCGGTCCAGCCCGGAGGCGAGCAGCAGACTGAGCCCGGCGAAAGGGAGTTCGGCCTCGTACTCGACGCCGGTCGCCCGGATCACCCGGAACGCGCCGCCGCCCGCCGCCACCGCGTACTCCAGCAGCGCGGTCTTGCCGATCCCCGGCTCGCCGCGCAGCACCAGCACCCCGCTGCGGCCCGCCTTCGCGCCGTCGAGCAGCGCGTCGACGACGGCCTGCTCCTGTTCCCGCCCGTAGAGCATCCCCATCCTCCGACCCTACTGGCGTGGCCTACCTACGGCCCCGGCGGTGCGCCCGCTCCCCTACCCATCCGTGACGGATTCGCCGACCGGGCGTCGTCCGTACCTTCATGAGCAGCGGGAACGACCCGCCGAACCACCCAGCAGGACACGGGAGAAGACGATGAACGACATTCAGGTGACCGACCTCCACCGGCTCGCCGAGCGCTACCTCGCCGCCTGGAACGAGACCGACCCGGCCGCCCGCCGCAAGCTGGTCGACGAGGCGTGGGCCGAGGACGGCAGCTACACCGACCCGCTGGCCGCCGTCACCGGCCGGGACGGCGTCGACGCCCTGATCGGCGCGGCCCAGGCGCAGTTCCCCGGCCTGGAGTTCACCCTCGGTCCGGTCGACGCGCACCACGACATCGCCCGGTTCACCTGGAACCTCGGACCGGCGGGCGGGGAGGCGCTGGTGGTCGGGTTCGACGTGCTGGTCGCCGGTCCGAACGGCCGGATCGCCTCGGTGTACGGCTTCCTGGACCGCGTCCCGGGCGCCTGAGCCGCCGGAGGAGGCAACGGGGGCGGGCGACGCACCCGCCCCCTCGCCCGGCCGACCCCGTGCGCACCCACGCCCGACCCCCGCCCCGCTCCCGAAACCGCTCCCGACTCCGCCGAGGAGAGCCCGCGATGAGCACCGCCCCGCCCACGCGTACCGACCTGCTTACGAGCACCGCCCCGCCCACCCGCACCGCCCTGCTTACGAGCACCGCCCCGCCCACCCGCACCGCCCTGCCCACGAGCCCGGTCACGGTCACGGCCGGGGCTGCGGCCGGGGCCGCGGCGCCCGCCACCCGGGGCCTGCTGCCGGTCGTCCTGACCGCCACCTTCATGACCGCCCTCGACGTCTTCGTGGTGAACGTCGCCGTCCCGTCCGTCCAGGCCGACCTGGGCGCCGGCCCAGCCGCCGTCCAGTGGGTGATCGCCGGTTTCGCCCTGGCGCTGGCCGCCGGGCTGATCACCGCCGGCCGGCTGGGCGACCGCTACGGGCGGCGCCGGGTGTTCGCCCTCGGCCTGGCCCTGTTCACGCTCGCCTCGGCCGGCTGCGGCCTGGCCCCGACCGCCGCCGCCCTGGTCGGCGCCCGGATCGCGCAGGGGCTGGCGGCGGCGCTGATGGGCCCGCAGGTGCTGGCCATCCTGCGCACCGCGTTCAGCGGTGCGGCGCAGGCCCGGGCGTTCGCGATGTACGGGCTGACGATGGGCGTGGGCGCGGTGTTCGGCCAGCTGATCGGCGGCGCGCTGATCCGCGCGGACCTCTTCGGCCTGGACTGGCGCAGCTGCTTCCTGCTCAACCTGCCGGTCGGCCTGGTCGCGCTGGGCCTGGTCCGCCGCTGCTTGCCGGAGTCCCGCGCCCCGCACCGCCCCGGGCTGGACCCGGTGGGCGTCCTGCTCGTCACCGTCGCGCTGACCGGCCTGGTGCTGCCGCTGATCCAGGGCCGCGAGGCCGGCTGGCCGCTCTGGACCTGGCTCTGCCTGGGCGCCGCCCTCGCCCTGCTCGCCGGCTTCGCCGTCCACCAGCACCGGCACACCGGGACGCCGCTGGTCGACACCGGTCTCTTCCGGAGCCGGGCCTTCGCCGCCGGGCTGCTCGCCCAACTCGCCTTCTGGCTCGGCCAGGCGTCGTTCTTCCTGGTGCTCGCCCTGCACCTGCAGCAGGGCCGCGGCCTGGACGCCCTCGGCTCCGGCCTGGTCTTCACCGCGATCGGCGCCGGCTACCTGCTCACCTCCACCACGGCGCACCGCGTCGCCGCCCGCCTCGGCCGCCAGGCGATCGCGCTCGGCGGGCTGCTGATGGCCGGCGGGCTGGGCCTGCTCGGCCTCGCCGTCCACGCCGGTGGGACGACCGGCGGCGTCTGGTGGCTGGCGCCGGGCCTGTTCGTGGACGGTCTCGGGATGGGGCTGGTGATAGCTCCGGTGACCAGCGTCGTGCTGGCCTCGGTCGAGCCCCGGCTGGTCGGGTCGGCCGCGGGGCTGTTGGCCACCGTGCAGCAGGTCGCCGGGGCGCTCGGGATCGCGCTGATCGGGATCGTCCACTACGGCGCCGGCGACCCGGTCACCGCCCTGGAGCGCAGCGTCGCCGCGCTGGCGGTGCTGGAGTTGCTGCTGGTGGGCCTGGTGCAGCTGCTGCCCCGCCGGACGCCCTGAGGGGAGCGCGGCAGGGCGGGTGGACCGGTCCCGGTCCACCCGCCCGTTCCGTTCACTCCCCCCGATCGGGTTGGATGGGTGGATGAGCGAGGAGAAGAGCGCCGTACCGGCGTGGGAGCAGCGGTTCAGGGCAGCCAGGGTTTCCCTCCCGGACTGGGCGGAGGACGCCCCCGACCGGTCGCTGTACGTGTCCAACGCGACCGGTACCTACGAGGTGTACGCCTGGGACCGCGCCACCGACACCCACCGGCAGGTCACCGACCGGCCGAACGGCACCACCGACGCCGAGCTGTCGCCCGACGGCGCGTGGATCTGGTGGTTCGACGACAACGACGGCGACGAGTTCGGGATCTGGCGCCGCCAGCCGTTCGCCGGCCGCCCGGAGGACGGCGCCGGCTCTCCCGACGAGGAGGCCGTGCCCGGCCTGGCCGCCTCCTACTCCGCGGGCCTCGCCCTCGGCCGGGACGGCACGGTGGTGGTCGGCCGCTCCACCGACGAGCACGGCACCACCCTCCACCTGCGCCGCCCGGGCGCGGCCGAGGCGGTGGAGATCTACCGCCACGAGGAGTACGGCGGCATCGGCGACCTCAGCTACGACAGCACGCTGCTCGCCATCGACCACACCGAGCACGGCGACGCGATGCACTCGGCGCTGCGGGTCGTCCGGCTCGCCGACGGCGCGACCGTCGCCGAGCTGGACGAGGTCACCGGGCACCCGGAGCCGCGCGGCATCGCCTGCCTCGGCTTCGCACCGGTCGACGGCGACACCCGGCTGCTGGTCGCCCACCAGCGCACCGGCCGCTGGGAGCCGATGATCTGGGACGTGGCCACGGGGGCCGAGACCGCGCTGGCGCTCCGCGACGAGCAGGGCCGCGAGCTGCCCGGCGACGTCTCCGCCCAGTGGCGCCCCGACGCCCGCGCGCTGCTGGTCGAGCACGAGTACGAGGCACGCAGCGAGCTGTTCTCGTACGCCCTCGACACCGGGGTACTGACCCGGCTGGAGACCCCGCGCGGCACCGTCGGCGGCGCGACCGCCCGCCCGGACGGCACGGTGGAGTTCCTCTGGTCCTCCGCCGCCGAGCCGTCCGCCGTCCGGTCCACCGCCGGCACGGTCGTCCTGCGGGCGCCGGGCCCGGTGCCGCCGGGCTCGGTACCGGTCGAGGACGTCTGGGTGGACGGCCCGGGCGGCCGGGTGCACGCGCTGGTCCAGCGCCCGGTCGGCGACGGCCCGTTCCCGACCGTCTTCGACGTCCACGGCGGGCCGACCCACCACGACAGCGACTCCTTCGCCGCCGGCCCGGCCGCCTGGCTGGACCACGGCTTCGCGGTGGTCCGGGTCAACTACCGCGGCTCCACCGGCTACGGCCAGGCCTGGACGGACGCGCTGCACGAGCGGGTCGGCCTGATCGAGCTGGAGGACATCGCCGCCGTCCGCGCCTGGGCGGTCGCGAGCGGGCTCGCCGACCCGGAGCGGCTGGTGCTCACCGGCGGCTCGTGGGGCGGCTACCTCACCCTGCTCGGCCTCGGCGTGCAGCCGGAGAACTGGACCCTCGGCGTCGCCGCCGTCCCGGTCGCCGACTACCTGACGGCGTACGACGACGAGATGGAGGCGCTGAAGTCCTTGGACCGCACGCTCTTCGGCGGCACACCGACCGAGGTGCCCGAGCGCTGGACCGCCTCCTCGCCGCTGACCTACGTCGAGCGGGTCCGGGTGCCGGTCTACATCAGCGCCGGGGTGAACGACCCGCGCTGCCCGATCCGGCAGATCGAGAACTACGTGGAGCGGCTGGAGCAGCTGGGCCGGCCGCACGAGGTCTACCGGTACGACGCCGGGCACGGCTCGCTGGTGGTGGAGGAGCGGATCAAGCAGCTGCGGCTGGAGATCGACTTCGTCCGGCGGCACCTGGGCGCGGGGAGCGCCGGGGCGGGTCAGGGCGAGCCGAGCGACGGGGGCAAGGGGTGAGACGTCGGCTGACGCTCATGGGGGTGGGGGTGGCCGGGGCGCTCGCGCTCACCGGCTGCTCGGGTCAGGACGGCAGCGACGCGGCCTGCCCGCCGCCGCTGCCGCCGTCCAGCCGGCCGACGGCGACCGCCACGGCGACGGCCACCGCGACGACGGCCGCGGCCGGGGCGGCGGGGGGCCCGGCCGTCCGGGCGGTCTTCCGCGCGGCCGACGTCGCGGTGGGCGTGTCAGGTGCATCGGGTGCCTCAGGTGCGTCAGGTGCGTCAGGTGCGTCAGGTGCGTCAGGTGCGGACGTCACGGACGTCACGCGGGCCGACGCCGGTGACGGGGCGGTCGTGCTCGCCTCGTCCAAGTCGTCCGGGTCGAAGTCGTCCGGGTCCAAGGGGTCGAAGAGCTCCAAGAGCGGGCGCAGCACCCGCCACCACACCGACCACTACGACTCGGACGACGACAGCGGCAGCGGGAGCGGGAGCGGCGGCAGCCGGTGCGGCAACCCGCCCCCGACGGTCTCGCCGTCCTCGACCCCGTCCGGCACACCCTGGTCCCCGCCCGCGGCGACCCCGCACCCGACGCCGGCCGTGCCGACGGCGCCCGTTCTGCCGTCCAAGCCGGCCGTCCCGCCGGCGAAGCCCTCACGCTGAGCCCGGCGTCCGGAGCGCTCAGCCCCGCGTCCGGCGAGCTGGGTCCGGAGGGCTGAGCCCGGCGTCCGGAGCGCCGAACCCGCCCCGGGCGGCCGCTCGCACCCCGGCCGGGGCTACTCCAGGACCGGGTCCAGCCCGAGGGCCCGGTCCTGCTCGGCCTCCGCCTCGCGTCGCACCAGGCGGAACCACATGAAGACGACGAAGCCGCCGAAGACGAACCACTCCAGGGTGTACCCGAGGTTCTGGAACGCCCGGAGGCTGAGGCCGTCGCCGCCCTGCGGCTGCACGGTCGGCACCGGGGTCAGCCCCGCCGGCACGGTGTCCGAGGACACCCAGCCGTCGTACCAGCCGTCGTAGGAGAGCTTGTTGACGAGCGAGGCCTTGTTGATCGTGCCGAGCTGTCCGGTCGGGAGCCCGCCGGCCACGGCGCCGCCGCTGCCGCTGCTCTCGCCGGCCTGCAACCGCCCGGCCACCGTGACCTCGCCGGCCGGCGGCAGCGCCGTGGCGGCCGCGTCCTCGGCGGGCGTGCCCGGCGCCCAGCCGCGAACCACCGCGACGATCCGGCCGTCGTCGGTGCGCAGCGGGGTGAGCACGTAGTAGCCCTGCTTGCCGTCCAGCACCCGGTTGGGCACGAGCAGCTGGTGTTCCTGGTCGAAGGTCCCGGACACCGTCACGGCCCGGCCGACGGTGTCGGTGGTGACCTGCGGCCGGTCGGGGCCGAGCAGTTCGCCGAGCGGCGCGGCCGTGCCGGCGTCGTCCACCGCCTTGCTGATCTCCTGGTGCGAGGAGACCTTGTCCTCGAACCGGCCGAGCTGCCAGGAGCCGAGCCAGACGCACACCGCCACGGCCGCGACGGCCAGCGCGGTGCCGCTCAGCCAGCGCGGAGTGAGGAGGAACCGGTACACACCCCCCACGGTAACCAGTCCTCACACCCCGCCCGACCACAGGGGCCCCCGCCACGCCCGCCCGGACCGGGGCCGGGCACCGCGGCCGGGGCCCGCCCGAGCGGGCCGGCACCCGGCGGCGGGGTCAGTCGGAGGACGGCGAGGTGGACGGCGCCGAGGTCCCGGTCGGGGCGGGCGCCACGACGGCCTGCGGCGCCGTGCGGTAGACCGTGCCCGAGCAGGCCCCCGGCAGGACGACGGAGGCGGCGCTCGGGCTGCCCGGCGCCGGGGTGTGCGCGAGGGTGACGCCGGCCGGCGGCGCGGTGGGGCCGGAGGTCGGGGTGGCCGAGGGGCTCGGCGCCGTGGTCGGGCCCGCCGTCGGGGTGGCGGATGCCGGGGGCGCCCCGGTCGGTGCCGCCGAGGCTCCGATCGCCGGGGCGACGGCGCCCGTGCCGGAGCCCGCGGCCGAGCCGCCCGGTCCGCCGGACCGCAACGCCTGGGCGCCGCCCGAACCGGAGCTGCCCGGACCGCTCTGGCCGGCCGTCGCACTGGGCGAGACGCCGCCCGCGGTCCGGCAGCCGCCGCCGTCCGGCACCCAGCCGAAGTCCACCCGGTAGGCGGCCTGCGGTGCAAGGAGCAACCCGGGGCCGTCGCCGCCGCCCGGTCGCGGGGCGGGCAGGTCGGTCGCCGGATCGTCCGCCGTGTGGTCGGTCACCCGGATCCGGGACTGGTCCGTCCCGGTGGCCCCGGTCACCGCGACCGAGCCCGGCCCGCCGAGCCGGCAGGTGTGCGCGGAGGTGTTGACCACCGTGAAGTACCCGTAGATCCGCCCGTCGCCGTCGGCCGCGCCGACCCTGGCCGTCCCCTGCCCGAGGTCGCCCCGGAGGCAGAGCGGTACGGGCGCGTCGTCGCCCCCGCCGGTGCTGGAGGCGCTGGGCCGGGCGGACGCGCCCGCCCCGGCGTCGGCGCTGCTGGCTCCCGGGCGCGGCGGTGTGCTCGCCGAGCCGGACGGGCTGCCGGCGCCCGGTGAACCACTGGCCTCGGGGTGCGGCAGCGCGTTCGGGCCCGCGGCGTCGGTGCCGGCCGTACCCTCGACGGTGGCCGAGGGCGTCGCGCCGGACGCGCCGGGGGTGCCGGGGCCGCCGGAGAGTCCGAGGTGGTCGTCGTCGTGCAGGGCCGGCAGGCCGATCGCCACCGCGACCGCCAGTGCGGCGGCCGCCGTCCAGGCGCCGCGCCGGGCGGCCCGCCGCCGGGGTACCGCACGGCGGATCCGGTGCAGTCCGGCGGGGTCGGGCTGCACCTCGGCCACGGCGCGCTGCAGCAGCACGCGGACCAGCAGCTCGTCGGTGTCGAGCCCGTCGGTGGGCGGCCCGTCGGTGGGCGGCACGTCGGGCTTCGGGGCGAGCGCGTCGGGGCCCAGCGCCTTCGGACCGAATGCGTCAGGACCGAATGCGTCAGGACCGGGTGCGTCAGGACCGGGCGTCTTCGGACCGGGCGCCTTCGGACCGCGCATGTCAGGGCCGTCCGCTCTCGGGCCCTTCGCCGTCGGGCCGTTCCCGTCCGGGCCACCGCCCGTACCGATCCGGTCGTCAGCCATGCCCGGCCTCCATCTGGACCCGCAGCGCGGCGATCCCTCGCGAGCCGTAGGCCTTCACCGAGCCGAGCGAGATGCCCAAGGTATCCGCGACCTGTGCCTCCGTCATGTCCACGAAGTAACGGAGCACCAGAACCTCCCGCTGACGACGTTGCAGACCACGCAGCGCGGCCTTCAACTGGTCGCGCTCCAGCGCATCGTAGGCTCCTTCTTCTGCACTGGCCATGTCAGGCATCGGCTTCGGCAGCAGCCGCAGGCCGAGGATCCGCCGTCGCAGCGTGGAGCGGGACAGGTTGACCACGGTCTGCCGCAGGTAGGCGAGCGTCTTCTCCGGCTCGCGCACCCTGCGGCGTGCCGAATGCACCCGGATGAACGCCTCCTGGACCACATCCTCGCAGGTCGAGAGGTCGTCGAGGAGCAGCGCCGCCAGCCGCAACAGGGAGCGGTAGTGGGCCTGGTACGTCTCGGTGAGCAGGTCCTCGCTGGTACCCGCGCCGGTACCGGCGCCGGAGCCCGCCGTGCCGGGTGCGACCGCCGTCATCTGGCTGTCTTCCGGCCTATCCGCAGGTCGCTGGGCACGCGGCGAGAACGTCATCACGGCCGCTGCCGAGATGCCCGCCCCTGCCCCCACCATCACGTTCGCCACGCCCGTTGGACACTCGATCCCCTGTCATGGTTGCCCCAGCCCACGGAACATTCTCGCGTACGGGCGGCGGCCCGCTCCAGGGGATTCCGGCGGATTGGGCAAGTGACCTCCGAAGGACCGCAGAAGGCGCACGGAATCTCACGACGTCTCACGGTTCTCGCCGCTTTCGGAGCCCGTCCGGTCCCGCCCCGGTCCCGCTCCGATCCTTGGAGCCTTACGGAGGGACACGATCCATTCCCGTCCCCGGCCCCTACCGGTCTCACGGTCGGTTCCGTTCCGACGGTTCATCCGGCCCCCGCGTCGTCCGACGCCACCCGGCCCCCGCCCGTCAGGAGCCTCGCGCCCCGCCCCGGCCCACGGCGCGTCAGACGAGGAGTTCGCCCGCCACCAGCTCGGCGATCTGCAGGGCGTTGAGCGCCGCGCCCTTGCGCAGGTTGTCACCGCAGAGGAACAGGTCCAGCGCCGCCGGGTCGTCCAGCGCCCGCCGCACCCGCCCGACCCAGACCGGATCGGTGCCGACCACGTCGTTCGGGGTGGGGAACTCGCCGGCCGCCGGATCGTCGTACAGCACCACGCCGGGGGCGTCACGGAGGATCTGCTGGGCGTGCTCCTGGGTGACCTCGCGCTCGAAGACCGCGTGCACGGCCAGCGCGTGGGTGCGCACCACCGGGATGCGGACGCAGGTCGCGGAGACCCGCAGGGCCGGCAGGCCGAGGATCTTACGCGACTCGTCGCGGAGCTTCAGCTCCTCGGACGACCAGCCGCCGTCCATCAGCGCGCCCGCCCAGGGCACCGCGTTGAGCGCCAGCGGGGCGGCGAACGGGCCGTTGTCGGCGATCACGGCACGCAGGTCGCCGGTCTGCTCGCCGACCTCGGTGCCCGCCACCAGCGCGACCTGGGCGCGCAGCGCGTCCACCCCGGAGCGGCCCTCACCGGAGGCCGCCTGGTAGGAGGCGACCACCAGTTCGCTGAGCCCGTACTCGGCGTGCAGCGCGCCGATCGCGGCGATCATCGCCAGCGTGGAGCAGTTGGGACCGGCCACGATGCCGCGCGGCCGCATCCTGGCCGCCGCCGCGTTGACCTCGGGGACGACCAGCGGGACGTCCCCGTCCATCCGGAAAGCGCCGGAGTTGTCGACCACCACGACGCCCTTGGCGGCGGCGATCGGTGCCCACCGGGCGGAGACCTCGTCGGGCACGTCGAACAGCGCGACGTCGATCCCCTCGAAGGCCTCCTCGGTGAGCGGGAGCACCTCGACGGACTCCCCGCGCACGGTCAGCTTGCGGCCGGCCGAGCGCGGGGAGGCGACGAGGCGCACCTCGCCCCAGATGTCCTGACGGAGGGAGAGCAGGCCGAGCAGCACCTCGCCGACCGCGCCGGTGGCGCCGACGACGGCGAGGTTCGGCCGGCGGGTCATCGCCCGGTGCCTCCGTAGACGACCGCCTCGTCCGACTCGCTGTCCAGCCCGAAGGCGCTGTGGACGGCGCGCACGGCCTCGTTGACGTCGTCGGCCCGGGTGACGACCGAGATGCGGATCTCCGAGGTGGAGATCAGCTCGATGTTGACGCCGGCCTCGGAGAGCGCCTCGAAGAAGGTCGCGGTGACCCCCGGGTTGGAGCGCATGCCGGCGCCGACCAGGGAGATCTTGCCGATCGCGTCGTCGTAGCGCAGCGACTCGTAGCCGATGCCCTCCTTGACCCGGCCGAGCGCGTCGATGGCCTTCTGGCCCTCGGTCTTCGGCAGCGTGAAGGAGATGTCGGTCAGCCCGGTCGCGGCGGCCGAGACGTTCTGCACCACCATGTCGATGTTGACCTCGGCGTCGGCGATGGCGCGGAAGATGCGCGCCGCCTCCCCCGGCTTGTCCGGCACGCCGACGACCGTGACCTTGGCCTCGGAAGTGTCGTGGGCGACTCCGGAGATGATGGCCTGCTCCATCTCGCCCCCTTCGGGCTGGTTCGGGTTGTCGTTGCTGACGATCGTCCCGGGAAGACCCGAGAAGGACGAGCGTACGTGAATCGGGATGTTGTAGCGCCGCGCGTACTCCACGCAGCGGTCGAGCAGCACCTTGGAGCCGGACGAGGCCAGCTCCAGCATGTCCTCGTAGGCGATCCAGTCGATCTTGCGGGCCTTCTTCACCACGCGCGGGTCGGCGGTGAACACGCCGTCCACGTCGGTGTAGATCTCGCAGACCTCGGCCCGGAGGGCCGCGGCGAGGGCGACGGCGGTGGTGTCCGAGCCCCCGCGACCGAGCGTGGTGATGTCCTTGCCGGTCTGCGAGACGCCCTGGAAACCGGCCACGATCGCGATGTTGCCCTCGTCCAGGGCGGTGCGGATGCGGCCCGGCGTCACGTCGATGATGCGCGCCTTGTTGTGGACGGAGTCGGTGATGACACCGGCCTGGCTGCCCGTGAAGGACTGGGCCTCGTGACCCAGGGATTTGATCGCCATGGCCAGCAGCGCCATGGAGATGCGCTCTCCAGCGGTCAGCAGCATGTCGAACTCACGGCCGGCAGGGAGGGGTGACACCTGCTCCGCGAGTTCGATGAGCTCGTCCGTCGTGTCGCCCATCGCGGACACCACGACGACGACCTCATGGCCGGCCTTCTTGGCGTCAACGATTCGACGGGCCACGCGCTTGATGCCCTCGGCATCCGCAACGGATGAGCCGCCGTACTTCTGCACGACAAGGCCCACGTGCGCTCCTCGACTTGTGTCGTTTCCGGGGGCTCTGGGCCCCCGCACCCCCGGGTGGCGGGGGTTGTGCGGTCCGCGCCAGTCTACCGAGCGGGGGTGCCGCGACTGCCGCTTTCCACATGATGAGACGCCCGTTTCAGCAGGTGGGCGGCGGTTCGGAGGTGGCGACCGGCAGGTCTGCGGGCTTTCCGGTGCGGCCCCGGAGAATCGGCGGACGAACGGACGGCGGCCCCGGGGTTTTCCCTTCCACCGGAATCCCTGAGGCGTCCGTCACAGTCCGTTCCCGCCCGTTCCCGCCTCCGGGGCTGCCCGTCACCGTGCGCCTGTGCTGCCCGCACTGCTCGTGCCGCCCGTCGTACGGCTGCCCGGTCTGCTACCGGCCCAGGCCCAGCTCGGCCGCCATCAGGTCGCCGGCCTGCTGCTCCAGCTGCTCGTCGGTGAGCCCGTCGTCGTCGGTGTCCGCACCGTCCGGCACCGCCCCGATCGGGCTGTCCAGCCGGACGTGGGCGATCAGCGACTGCAGCGCCCGCAGCACCGCCGAGCAGGTCGTGCCCCAGTTGGAGAGGTACGAGAACTGCCACCACCAGAGCGCCTCGCTGACCCGCCCCTCGCGGTAGTGGGTGAGCCCGTGCTGGAGCTCGCTGACCACGCCGGCCAGGTCGTCCGAGATCCGGAAGGCGTTCGGCTTCTCCGGCGGCCCGTACGGGTCGAAGACCTCGTGGTAGACGTCGATCGGCGCGAGGAGCACGGCCAGCCGCTCGCGCAGCTGCTCGCTGTCAGGCTCCGGACCGGTGTCGGGCTCGAAGCGGTCCTCCGGGACGACGTCCTCGATCGCGCCGAGCCGACCGCCGGCCAGCAGCAGCTGCGAGACCTCCAGGAGGAGCAGCGAGACGGCGCTGCCGGGCTCGTCGCCCTTGGCGACCTCGGTGACGGCGAGTACGAAGCTCTCCACCGAGTCCGCGATCTGCACCGCGAAGTCGTCCGGCTCCGAGCCGTGCGCATGGACGTGCGGGGCGGGCCGGTCCTGCTGCGGGCCTGCCTGATGGGGCGTGTGGGGCTGCTGGTTGATCGTCCGGTCAGACATCGAGCAGTCGTCTCCCTTCGAAGGCGCGGCCGAGGGTCACTTCGTCCGCGTACTCCAGATCCCCGCCGACGGGCAGACCGCTCGCCAGCCGGGTCACCTTCAGGCCCATCGGCTTGCAGAGCCGGGCCAGATAGGTGGCGGTCGCCTCCCCCTCCAGGTTGGGGTCGGTGGCCAGGATCAGCTCGGTGACCGTGCCGTCCGCGAGGCGCGCCAGCAGCTCGCGGATCCGCAGGTCGTCCGGGCCGACGCCCTCGATCGGGCTGATCGCGCCGCCCAGTACGTGGTACCGGCCGCGGAACTCGCGGGTGCGCTCGATCGCGACGACGTCCTTGGGCTCCTCGACCACGCAGATCACCGCGAGGTCGCGGCGCGGGTCGAGACAGACCCGGCACTGCTCGGCCTCCGCGACATTGCCGCAGGTCGCGCAGAACCGGACCTTGTCCTTGACCTCCAGCAACGAGTGCGCCAGCCGTCGGACGTCGGTGGGGTCTGCCTGCAGGATGTGGAAGGCGATCCGCTGCGCGCTCTTGGGCCCGACGCCGGGCAGCCTGCCCAGTTCGTCGATCAGGTCCTGAACCACGCCCTCGTACACGTCGCGCCTTCCCTCAGGGGTCTGTGGTGCACCGGTTGCCCGATGTCCCGGTGCCATCATCCAACGAATCGGGCGCCGGGCACACCGCCCGACGCCCTACTCCCGCATAAATCACACAGGTCTGTTATCCGAACTTCAGACCTTCATGACTTCGGTCTTTCCGCCCCGATTCGGCCATCCGACCAGGTCAGAACGGCAGACCGGGGATTCCGCCGCCGCCCAGGCCCTGGGTCAGCGGGCCCATCCGCTCGGCCTGCAGCTTCTGCGCCGCCTGGTTGGCGTCCCGGACGGCCGCGAGGATCAGGTCGGCCAGGGTCTCGGTGTCCTCCGGGTCGACGGCGGCCGGCGCGATGGCCAGGGCCACCAGCTCACCGGCGCCGGTCACGGTGGCCTCGACCAGGCCACCGCCCGCCGAACCGTTCACCTTCGTCTCGGCCAGCTCCTGCTGCGCCTGGGCGAGGTCCTGCTGCATCTTCTGCGCCTGCTTGAGCAGCTGCTGCATGTTGGGCTGGCCACCACCGGGGAACACGGCTCACTCCTTGCGTTCTGCGTCCGTCGTGCTTCGCTTCGTCCTGGTACGCCTGCGCCGACCGCGCCGCCGGCCGTGCCTGCCCGGCGTCGCGCGGACGTCGCCGCGTCGTCGCACCGAGCCTACGTGCTACCGGTGCCGGTCGTCCGATCGGTCACCGGCCGGGTCCCGATCGGGCCGCCGACTCGCCGGCCGCCCCCTGCCAGCGCGCCGCCCGTCCGCCGGTCAGTTCCCGCCGTGGCGGATCTCCTGCAGCACCGTCGCGCCCAGCTCGCGGATGATCAGCTCCTGGCCGGAGAACGTCTCCTCCTTGAGCTCCGGGTCGTCCTCCTCCGGGATGTCGTCCTCCAGCGCGACCGACTGCGCCGGGCGCCCGGCCGGCGGCGCCGACGGGGCCTGCACCGGCGGAGGTACCGGCGCGGGCGGCATCGCGGGGGGCGTGGCCATCGGCGCGGGCGCCGGTACGGGCGCCGGGGCGGCGGCCTGAACCGCAGGCGCGGGCGCCGCCGGACGCGCCGGTGGGGCGCCCCAGCCGCCGGTGGAACCACCGGGGCTGCCCGGGTTGCCGGAGCCGCTGCCGCCGGGATTCCCGCCCCCGGCGCCGCCGGTCCCGCCGGAGCCGCCCGACGGGTCGATGATGCACTCGATCCGCCAGTCCACACCGAGCGCGTCCGCCAGCGCCTGGCGCAGTACGTCGTCGCTGTTGCTGCTGACGAAGCTGTCCCGCGCGCCCGCGTTGATGAAGGACACCTGGAGCACGCTGCCGTCGAACCCGGCCACCTGGCCGTTCTGGCTGAGCAGGATCCAGGTGAAGCGGCGGCGGTTCTTCACCGCCTCCAGGATCTGCGGCCACATCTGCCGGACCTGCCCGGCCCCCTGCTGGGCGGCGCCCGACGGCTGCCCGCCGCCGGCCGCGGCGGCCGGAGCGGGGGCGGGCGCGGCCACCGGGGCGGCCTGGACGGGCGCGGGAGCCTGCTGCACGGGCGGCGCCGCCACCGGGGCGGGCGCACCCCCGCCCGGGGAGAAGCTGCGCGGGATCGGCCACGCACCCGGCGCGGGCGCTGCCGGAGCGGCGGCCTCCTGCGCCGGGGCCGCGGGCGCTGCCGGCGCCTGCACCGGGACGGCCTCCGCCTGGGGGGCCTGTACGGCGGGAGCCTGCAGGGCAGGCGCGTGCATCACAGGGGTCTGCATCGGGGTCTGCATCGGGGGCTGCATGGCGGGAGCCTGCATGGCGGGAGTTTGCATGGCGGGAGCCTGCATCGGGGCCGCGAAGCCGCCGGTGGCCGCCCGGCGCTCCAGCTTGTCCAGCCGCGCCTGCAACGACAGCTCGTCGCTGTACGCGCCCGGCAGCATCACCCGGGCGCAGATCAGCTCCAGCTGCAGCCGGGGCGCCGCGTTCCCGCGCATCTCGGTCAGCCCGGTGTTGACGATGTCCGCGGCCCGGCTGAGCTCGGCCGCGCCGAACGCGTCCGCCTGCGCCTGCATCACCGCGACCCGGTCCGCCGGGGCGTCGATCAGCCCCTTCTCCCCGGCGTCCGGCACCGTGGCCAGGATCACCAGGTCCCGGAGCCGCTCCAGCAGGTCCGTCACGAACCGGCGCGGGTCGTGCCCGCCCTCGACCACCCGGTCGATCACCTGGAACACCGTCGCGCCGTCCTGCCCCGCGAAGGCGTCCACCACCTCGTCCAACAGCGCGGAGTCCGTGTACCCGAGCAGCGCGGTGGCCATCTGGTAGGTCACACCGCCCTCGGTCGCACCCGCGAGCAGCTGGTCCATCACCGACATCGAGTCACGCACCGACCCGGCCCCGGCCCGGACCACCAGCGGGAAGACGGAGTCCTCCACCTGGATCTGCTCCCGGCCGCAGACCTCCGCCAGGTAGTCGCGCAGCGTGCCGGGCGGCACCAGCCGGAACGGGTAGTGGTGCGTCCGGGAGCGGATCGTCCCGATCACCTTCTCCGGCTCCGTGGTCGCGAAGATGAACTTGAGGTGCTCCGGCGGCTCCTCCACCACCTTCAGCAGCGCGTTGAAGCCGGCCGAGGTCACCATGTGCGCCTCGTCCAGGATGAAGATCTTGTACCTGCTGTGCACCGGCGCGAAGAACGCGCGCTCCCGCAGCTCACGGGCATCGTCCACACCACCGTGCGAGGCGGCGTCGATCTCGATGACGTCGATCGAACCGGGCCCGCCCGTCGCCAGGTCACGGCAGGACTGGCACTCACCGCACGGCGTCGGCGTCGGCCCCTGCGCGCAGTTCAGGCAGCGGGCCAGGATGCGCGCGCTCGTCGTCTTCCCGCAGCCGCGCGGGCCGCTGAACAGGTAGGCGTGGTTGACCCTGTTGTTGCGCAGGGCCTGCTGGAGCGGAGCGGTCACGTGCTCCTGCCCGATGACCTCGGCGAAAGTCTCGGGGCGATAGCGGCGGTACAGGGCTAGGGACACACCACCGACGATATCGGGACGAGCCGACAAACGCGTCGCCCCTCAACGGCCCCCGCCCGCCCCCGGGAACGCAAAGACCCCCCGCGCACCCGCCAGAGCCCTCCTACCCTTGCTGCCTTCCGGCCCTGGGGGGGTTCAGAGAGATAACGCCACACGAGGGGCTGACACCCACAGTACCGGATCAGGGCCCCCGTCCTCCACCACCCACCCTCCCCACCCCCGCTCCGCGATCCGCAGGCCACACCCCCGGACCACCCTCGACATACGTGGTCGCAACCACCCCCGAACATGTACTAAGCTCTCCCACGGAGGATTCGCCTAGAGGCCTAGGGCGCACGCTTGGAAAGCGTGTTGGGGGCAACCCCTCACGAGTTCGAATCTCGTATCCTCCGCCTCTGCCAGCCATGGCAGCACGAAGGCCCGGACCGCTCAAGCGGCCCGGGCCTTCGTCGTTCCGTGGTTGCGGTTTTGGTTGCAGTCGCCGAGACCCGCCATGTTTCCTCTTCTGGGCGAGCCGCCCAGCTAGAAGAACAGGAGTTGTCCGCCCGTGTCCTCCCCCACCCCGACCGAGACCTCCTCGCGTCCTGCCCGTGTTCTGCTGGTGGAGGACGACGATCTGATGCGCCGCGCCTTCAGCACCGCGCTGGAGCGCTACGGCTACGAGATGACGGCCGCCGCGGACGGCCTCACCGGCCTGGAGCTGTTCCGCGACGAGCCGTTCGACCTGCTGATCCTGGACGTGATGCTGCCCGGCCTGGACGGGATCGGCCTGTGCCGCCGGGTCCGGGAGACCAGCCTCGTGCCGGTGCTGATGATGTCCGCGCGCGGCGACGGGCTGGACGTGGTCGCCGGGCTGGAGGCCGGGGCGGACGACTACGTGGTCAAGCCGGTGGACACGTACGTGCTGGTGGCCCGCATCCGCTCGCTCCTGAGGCGGGCGACGTACGCGCCCGCTCCGGAGCCCCCGTCCACAGGACCGGCGGGCGACGTGTTGGTGTTCGGGGACCTGGCCGTCGACACCGCCGGCATGGAGGTGTCCGTCGGCGGGCAGCCGGTGGCGCTGACCCCGACCGAGCTCAAGCTGCTGCTGGAGTTCGCCGCCCACCCGGGGGTGGTGCTGGAGCGGCACACCCTGCTGCGCAACGTCTGGGACTACGGCTGGGATGGCGACAGCCGGGTCGTCGACCTGTGCGTGCAGCGGCTGCGCCGCAAGCTCGGCCGGGACCGGATCGAGACCGTGCGCGGCTTCGGCTACAAGCTCAGGCGCTGAACATGCCGCGTACATTCCTTCGGCGCTGGGCCTCACTGCGATGGAAGATCGCCGCACTGGCCGCTGCCACCGCCTGCCTGGTCGCGGTGGCGGTCGGAGTGCTGGTGCACCTGTGGACCGCGCAGGACGTCCGGAGCCGGGCCGAGGCACGGGCCTTCAACGCGGTGTACTCGGCCATGGACGTCTACCGGCGCACGGGCACCCTGGCGGACGGGGCCGAGCTCGACCCGGCCGAGCTGCCCGTCGGCCTGCGCCACCCCGCCGACGGCGAGCGGCACACCGCCTACGACGGGCTGGTCGAGGGGAACGTCGGCCCGAGCTACTGGGCCGCCCAGCGGACCGGCGGGCCGGGCAGCCCTGTGCTGGCCGTACGGGTCAACCTGGGCCCGGAGCTGTCCGATGTGCCCCGGCTGGACGTGGCCATGGCCGGCGCCTCGCTGCTCGCCCTCGCGCTCGCCGTACCACTGGCCGGGTACGGCGCCTCACTGCTCGCCCGTCGGCTGGGGCGGGTCGCCGAAACGGCGGGGCGGATCTCCGCCGGTGACCTCGACGCCCGCACCGGGCCGGCCAAGGGCGGCGACGAGGTCGCGGAGATCGCGGCGACGGTGGATGCCATGGCCGACAGCCTCAGCCAACGCCTTCGCGCCGAAAGGCAGTTCACGGCGGACGTGGCGCACGAGCTGCGCACCCCGGTGGGCGGGCTGCTGGCTGCCGTCGACCTGCTCCCGGAGGGCGAGACGGAGGACCTGATCCGGCGCCGGGTGCGGGACCTGCGAGGGCTGGTCGAGGACCTGCTGGAGGTCTCCCGCCTGGATGCCGGGGCCGAGCAGCCCTTGCGGGCCCGGGTGCCGCTGGGCGACGTCGTCCGGGAGGCGGTGGCGCGTACCGGGTTCACGGCCGAGGTCTCCGTCCGGGACGCGGCGTCGGTGGAGACCGACCCCCGACGGCTGGAGCGGATCGTCGGGAACCTGGTGGTGAACGCCCACCGGCACGGGGCCGCCCCGGTGCTGGTCCGCGTCGAGGGCCGCACGGTCGTCGTACGCGACCACGGCCGCGGCTTCCCCGCAGATCTGCTGCGGGAGGGCCCGCGCCGTTTCCGGACGGGGGCCGCCGAGCGGGGCACCGGGCACGGTCTGGGGCTGACCATCGCGGCGGGGCAGGCGCGGGTGCTGGGCGCGGAGTTGAGCTTCGCCAACGCGAACGACACAGGGGCGGACGACGCCGGGGCTGTGGTCACGCTGCGGCTGCCGGGCTGAGCGATCCGGCCGCTACCGGACTGCTGCGAAGCGGAGCGGGCGTTGATAGGCGGTGGCGACGGCGACCGATACGTTGCCCCGACACCCTTCGAAGTGCAGTCGTTCCGCACCGATGAAGAGGAGACCACCATGAGCAACTCCGACACCGCAGCCGTTGTGCGGCCGAGCCGCGGCGAGGTCGCCCTGGTCAGGGGAGCGTGGGGCGTGGGCACCCTCACCGTGGTCGCCTCCGTGCTGTTGATCGTCGGTGCCTTCGCGGCGGACTCGGCGGCGGGGGAGACGGGACAGCCAGCCGGGGTCCTCGGCGCGATCGGGCTGTTCGTCGGCGGGACGATCCTGGCGGTCGGCCTGCTGGCCCGGTCGGTCGTGGCAAGGTCCGGGCGCCAGTAGGCGCATGGCGGAACAGGCCCCCTCGGCGAAGACCCGCCGAGGGGTCCTGCCCTCGTCGCAGGTGCTACAGAACCGCCGCACAGTGGATCGGGCACTGATACACGGCGGGCCAGGACGCCGATACATCGGTTGGAGACCCTTCGGAGTGCAGTGATCCGCACTTCGGACAGGAGCCCCAACGTGACCGCCAACGCCCTCGCCCCGCAAACGACACCGGGGATCGCCGCCGCCACCACCGACCTGACCAAGGTCTACGGCAGCGGCGACACCCGGGTCACCGCCCTGAACGGGGTCAGCGTCGCCTTCCGGGAGGGCGAGTTCACCGCGATCATGGGCCCGTCCGGCTGCGGCAAGTCCACCCTGATGCACTGCGCGGCCGGGCTGGATACCCCCACCTCGGGTTCGGTGCGGATCGGGACGACGGAGCTGGGCGGCCTAGGGGACCGGCAGCTCACCCAACTGCGGCGCGACCGGGTCGGGTTCATCTTCCAGGCGTTCAACCTGCTGCCCACGCTGACCGCGCTGGAGAACATCACGCTCCCGCTGGCGCTGGCCGGACGCAAGCCCGATCAGCAGTGGCTGGACCGGGTGGTGGCCATGGTCGGGCTCTCCGACCGGCTCGGCCACCGCCCGGCCGAGCTGTCCGGCGGGCAGCAGCAGCGCGTCGCGGTCGCCCGGGCGCTGGTGGCTCGCCCCGCGATCGTGTTCGGCGACGAGCCGACCGGCAACCTCGACTCCCGGGCCGGCGCCGAGGTGCTCGGCTTCCTGCGGGACTCCGTGAGGGAGTTGGGGCAGACGGTGGTCATGGTCACCCACGACCCGGTCGCCGCCGGATATGCGGACCGGGTGGTGTTCCTGGCCGACGGGCGGCTGGTCGACGAGATGGGGAACCCGACGCCGGACCGGGTGCTGGACGCCATGCGGCGCTTCTCCGGCGGGAACCCGCAGTACCCCGCCTTCGCCTGAGTCCGCGCCCCTTCAACTCCTCGAAAGCTGCTCATGCTGACCACAGCCTTGCGCAACGTGCTGGCGCACAAGGCGCGCCTGCTGATGACCGTCCTCGCGGTCTGCCTCGGTGTCGCCTTCGTCTCCGGCACCCTCGTCTTCGCGGACTCCACCGCCGCCGCCTACCGGGCCTCCGCGTCAAGGAACTTCGCCGACATCGCGGCGAGCGTCACCGCGAAGGAGTCGCCATCCGACCCTGACCGGCCGAGCGTGCTGACGGACGCGCTCGCGCGCCGGCTCGCCGACGTACCCGGGGTGGCGGCGGTGCATCCGTCGGTCGACGGCAGCGCCGTGCTGAAAGCCGCTGACGGCACGCCGCTTCGGGTCAAGCAGGGGACGAACCTCGCGGCCGCGTACGACCCGGCGCGATACCCGTTGGTCGAGGGCCGCGCGCCGGCCGCCGGGGGCGAGATCGCCGTCGACCGGGGCACGGCGACGGCCGGCGGCTTCCACCTGGGCGACAGGGTCACTCTGGCCACGGACGGTCCCGCGCTCACCGCCCGGCTGGTCGGCATCGCGACCACCCAGGACACCCGGGTCACCGCCGGTGGCACGCTCACCCTCCTCGACCGGGCGACGGCGCAGAAGCTGTTCTCAACTTCCGGGAGCTACACCAGCATTGACGTGTCCGCCAATCCTGGGACCAGTCAGTACGAGCTGGCGCAGCGGATCGAGGGCATGCTCCCGGCCGACCAGGCCGAGGTCACCACCGGGCAGGCTCAGGCCGAGCAACAGGCCATCTACGTAAGCACGTTGACCCGCGGCTACCAGAAGATGCCGATGGTCTTCGCCGGCGTGGCGCTGTTCATCGGTTCGTTCCTGGTGATCAACACCTTCACCATGCTGGTCGCCCGGCGGACCCGGGAGATCGCGCTGCTCCGGGCGGTCGGCGCGACCCGGCGTCAGGTGGTGCGCTCGCTGCTGGCCGAAGCCGTGGTGGTCGGCGTCGTCGCGTCCGTGCTGGGGTTCGTCCTCGGACTCGGCATCGCCTCCGTGATGCCCGAGCTGCTGAGCACCGACGGTAACCGGCTGCCGAGCGGCCCGCTGGAGATCGGGATCCGGTCGATCGCGGCGGCGCTGTTCGTCGGGGTGGGGGTGACGGTCCTGGCCGCCTGGCTGCCAGCGCGCCGGGCCGCGCGGATCGCCCCGGTCGAGGCGCTGCGCTCGGTGACCCGGCCCGCTGAGCGCTCGCGGCTGCGGACGGCCGCCGGGCTGGGGATGCTGCTGCTCGGCGTCGGCCTGCTGGTCTCGCTCGCGGGCTCGGCCGAGGACGCCTCGGAGGAGAACCTGCGCAGCGCGATGCTCGGCTGCGGTGTCCTGGTGGTGGCCCTGATCCTGCTGTCGCCGGTGGTCGCGCCGCCGGTGATCCGGCTGACGGGCCGCCTCTCCCGCCGCTTCGGCATCGCCGGCCGCCTCGCCCAGCAGAACGCGCTGCGCGACCCCCGGCGTACGGCGGCGACCGCCGCGACGCTTCTGATCAGCACGGCGCTGGTCAGCGGCCTCGCCACCATCGGCGCCTCGACCGGGCAGGCGCTGGACCGGCAGACGGCGGACGGACTCGGGGCCGACTACGTGATCAGCACCGGCAGCACCATGACTGGCATAGACCCGGCGGCCGTCCAGCGGGTGGCCACCACGCCCGGCGTGCGGACGGCGAGCGAGGTCGCGGACTCCACGGCGGTCATCGGCGGCAAGGTTCGGGAAATCTCCGGCGTCGACCCCGGCTCCGTCGGCCAGAGCATGAAGCTCGACTTCGTCAGCGGTTCGCTCAAGGACCTCGGACCCGGCCGGATCGCCGTCTCCAGCAGCGTCGCCCGGGAGGCCGGGGTGCGTGCCGGTGGCCAGATCAACGCCCAGACGGGACGGCGCGAGGGGTTCACCCAGTACACCGTGGTGGGCGTCTATCGGGACAACCCCACCGCTCGGGACGCGGTCGGCACCCGCGAGGAGGTGCAGCGCAACAGCTTCAAGCCCGGCTCCGTCCAGCGAATCCTGGTGCGGGGAGACGGCGTCTCCGAGGGCGCGCTGCGCACGGCGGTGAGCGACAACCCGCTGCTGAAGGTCCAGGACCGGGCCGCGCTGGTGCGCGAGGCCGCCGGGACGATGGGCGACCTGCTCGCCCTGATGTACGGTCTGCTCGCGATCGGCGTCGTGATCTCCGCGCTCGGCATCGTGAACACCCTCGCCATGTCGGTCACCGAGCGGACCCGGGAGATCGGTGCGCTGCGGGCCCTCGGCATGGACCGCCCCGGCATCCGCCGGATGATCCGCCTGGAAGCCGTGACGGTCGCCGCGTTCGGCACCCTGCTCGGCCTGGCGGGCGGGCTGTTCGGCTCCTGGGCCGTCGGCGCGCTGGCCGGCGGCGCGCTGGAGCAGTACGCCCTGGTGCTGCCCTGGGGGACGCTCGCCCTCGTCTGCCTGCTCTCCCTGGCGATCGGCGCACTGGCAGCAGCCGTCCCGGCGCGCCGGGCAGCCGCCCTCAGCCCGCTGGAAGCCGTCGCGGAGGCATAACCGGCGAGCCCGGGCTCGGGCGGACGCTGTTGAAAATAGGACGAGGACGCGTTGGGCCATCCCCCACGAGTTCGACTCCCACAGCCACCCTCTCCGCCCACGGCGGTGGGCGTTTGGCCCGCGCAGCATGCCTGCCCGGGCCAAACGCCCACCGTTCTTGCGCTGCCCCGCCTACCAGTCGCTGGCGTCACCGTACTTGCCCGGACTCTGGGCCCGGTCGACCGCTTGGGCCATCGCCTCGGCGTATCCGTCAGCAACCGCGTCCGAGCCCACCCGGTGGCGAGCCACGGCGAGACTCAGTCCGACGCCTCCGAATTCGACTCCGCGGCGGTGGCGGCTCCGGAACCCGGTCCGGGCTCCTCCGGGTGTTGCGGACATGCTCAACGCGCCCATAACGTGAGTGACCGTTGATCCATTCACGTGGAGAGGCTCGCCTTGATGATCCGTCATGTCAGAACTGCGGCGCGAGCGATAGTCGCAGCCGGCCTGCTCATCACCGGCACGCTCGTCGGCGCATCGCCGGCGGCGGCAGCTGCGGCACCGACGACCCTGAGCGCGTCCGAGTACACCCTCACCGCGAACTACCACCAGTTCGACACGCTCAACTCGGCCCTCGTCACGGCGCTGGGGACGTCTGCCGTGCACACGGTGATGGAGAACGCGAACCACGACCGGCAGGCGCTCCCCGCGTCCTTCTCCGTCGGCGGCCTGTCCACCGGCTTCCGGTTCGACGACGGCGACAACTCCGACTGCCAGAGCTTCCCGCAGGGCATCACGACGAGCCGGGACGCCGTGGGGACCGCGGACAGCGGCAACTACGACGGCCATCAGCTCGTGCTGGTGAGCTGGTACACCAAGGACGGCTGCGGCGGCGCCCAGCAGCGCAGTCGGATCACCCTGGTCGACTGGGACGCCACCTACCCCAACACCTACCGCAAGATCCTCCTGGTGGAGCCGACCGGCACCGCGGCGGCGCCGGACTTCAAGGACATCCCGATCCACGCCGGCGGCGTCTCGTGGAACGGCGACTACCTCTACGTCGCCGACACCGGGCGCGGCATGCGCGTCTTCGACATGCGCAAGATCCTCAATACCGACTCCGGTGGCACCGCCGACCAGATCGGCCGCCAGTCCGAGACTGTCTACTACGCCCACAACTACGCCTACGTGCTGCCTCAGATCGGTACGGTCACGTCGCAGACGACCTCCGGCAACAACCTGGTGTGGTCGTCGGTCTCCCTCGACCGGGTCAGCAAGTCGATCGTGATGACGGAGTACACCTGCCAGTCGGGCTGCACCGACTACCCCAACCGCCCGCCCAGGGCCGTCCGCTTCCCGTTCGCGACCGGGGCGACGACGTTCGCCGCGACGACGACCGCCAGTCAGGCCCTCCAATTGCCCTGGTACAACCTCAACGGCGTGGCTTCCCACAACGGCCGGTGGTGGTTCAACTCCTCGGGGCAGAAGAAGCTCTACTACTGGACCCCGGCCGCGGGCCCCTCCACCTTCGCCTGGGTGGGCGGCGGCGAGAGCCTCTCCTACTGGGAGGACACCACCAACCCCGACCTGCTGTGGTCGCTGCAGGAGACCACGGGCGGACGCAACGTCTTCGCGGTCACCCAGGCCACCTACGGCGGCGGCTGAGCACAGGACCTGTGTCCGCGTACGCGACCACCGCGGCCCGCAGGGTCGACCCTCCCGCCCGCGTCCTCCCGCGCTGGCGCCCAGGACCCCAGCAAGCCGCGTGGTCTCGGTTCTGCTCTCGTTCAGCACCAGGAGACGTGCGCGGACCGCGGTGGACTTCCCCGGAGAGAATGGGAAAGCGTGTTGGGGGCAACCCCTCACGAGTTCGAATCCCGTATCCTCCGCCTTGATCGACGGCCCGGACCGCATCGCGGTCCGGGCCGTCGTCGTTCATCGTGTCCTCCGCCCCGCCGCCGCGGTGAGGGGACGAAGGGCCCCGACCGCTGTGCGGTCGGGGCCCTCGTCATGTCGCGGCTACCGTCGTCCACCGGCGGACTGGCCCGGGAATTGACCCATGGAATGGGTGGTGGAGTGCACCATATGAGCGGTCTCTGGGGGACCTAGATTCGTTGGTGTGAGCAGCACGAGGCGCCCGGAGGTGTGGGTGGCGGCCGTGCTGTCGTTCTTCCGGCCCCCTACTCGAAAGCAGGCTTCGCCATGCCTTCGTCCAGCCCCGCGCCCACGTCCGCGCGTCTCGGTCTCACGCTGGCGCTGCTCGCGTTCGCCCAGCTGATCATCTCGATCGACTACAACATCGTGTACGTCGCCCTGCCGGACATCGGCTCCTCGCTCGGCTTCTCGCCGCAGAGCCTGCAGTGGGTGGTCAGCGGATACGCCGTCGCGTTCGGCGGGTTCCTGCTGCTCGGCGGGCGGGCGAGCGACCTGTTCGGGCCGCGCCGGATGTTCGCGCTCGGGCTCGCGCTGTACGCCGGGGCCTCCCTGCTCGGCGGGCTCGCGACCGGGCCCGGCCTGCTCGTCGCCGCGCGGGCGGTCCAGGGGGCCGGGGGCGCGTTCCTCTTCCCCGCCACGCTCACCCTGGTGTCCACGAGCTTCGCCGAAGGCCGGGACCGCAACCGGGCGTTCGCCGTCTGGGGCACCGCCGGCGGCAGCGGGATGATCCTCGGGTCGCTGCTCGGGGGCGTCCTGACGGAGTCGTTCGGCTGGGCCTCGGTGTTCTTCGTCAACGTCCCGCTGGCGGGCGCCGCCGCCCTGCTGGCCTTCGTGCTGATCGCTCCCGACCTGCCCCGCGCCGCCGGCCGCTCGTTCGACCTGGCCGGTGCGGCCACCTCGACCGTCGGCAGTACCGCCCTGGTCTTCGCGCTCGTCCAGGGCCCGGAGGCCGGCTGGACCTCCGCGGTCGTGCTGACCGCCACGGCGGTGGGCGCCGCCCTGGTCGCGGCCTTCGTCGCGATCGAGCGCCGCAGTGCCGATCCGCTGCTGCCGCTGCGCCTGCTCGGCAACCGGAACCTGGCGACCGGCACCCTGGTGACCTTCCTCTACATGGCGACGTTCGGCACCCTGCTGTACTTCCTCACCGTGTACTTCCAGACCGTGCACGGCTACGACGCGCTGAGCACCGGCCTCGCCTTCCTCGTCCCGATGGCCGCCATCGCCGTGGGGTCGCAGACCGCCGGGCGGCTGGCGACCCGGTTCGGCATCCGTCCCGTCCTCGTCGCGGCCCTGCTCCTCGGCGGTGGGGGTGCCGTGCTCGTCGGGGCCACCATGTCCACCGGCGGCTCGTACGGGACACTCGTCCCCGGGCTGGTCGTTCTGGGCCTCGGCCAGGGTGCCGGGTACACCCTGATGTTCGGCGCTGCCGCGCTCGGGGTCCCGGCGCGGGAGCAGGGCATCGCCTCGGGTGTCGCCTCCACGAGCCAGCAGGTCGGCGGGGCGGTCGGCCTCGCGCTCCTGGTGGCCGTCGCCAACTCCCCCGTCGCCGAGGGACTTTCGGGCGACGCACTGCGCGCCGCCAGTGCCGACGGGCTGCGTACCGCGGTGTACCTGGCCGCGGCCGGGATCGCGCTCACCGCGCTCGTGGCGCTGCGGTTGGAGAAGCCGGCGACGGCACCGAAGGCAACCGGGGCAGCGGCCGCCGGCCCGACCCCCGTCGTGCACGTCTGACCTCCATAGGAGCAGCACCTCCGGCACCTCTGACGGACACCCCGGTACTTCGCGCGGTGCCGCCCTCCCGGGGCGGCACCGCGCGTTTCCGCCCTCCGGCCAGGCACGCCGGACGAGCCCGGCGCTCCGGTCGCACCGGGCAACGCAGTGGCCCGGATCACAGGAACGCTTGCCGGGCGGGCGAAATGGAGGGACCCGCGCAGTGGTTGACACCTGAACATCGCACCCGCCGTCCGACCACGAGGGAACCCCATGACCAGCACCGCGTCCTCCGCCTCCCGTGCGGCCGAGCTGCTCGCGCGGCCCGTCGAGCTGAACGGGCTGACCGTCCCCAACCGCATCGTGATGGCGCCGATGACGCGCCAGTTCTCGCCGGGCGGCGTGCCCGGCGAGGACGTACGGGCGTACTACGCCCGGCGGGCCGCCGCCGGGGTGGGGCTGATCCTCACCGAGGGGACGTACATCGGCCACGAGTCGGCCGGGCAGAGCGACCGGGTGCCCCGCTTCCACGGGGAGGAGCAGCTGGCGGGGTGGGCCGAGGTCGCCGCGGCCGTGCACGCGGCGGGCGGCACGATCATGCCGCAGCTGTGGCACATCGGCATGGTGCGCAAGCAGGGCGAGCCGCCGTTCGCCGACGCCCCCGCCATAGGCCCCTCCGGCCTTCGGATCGACGGTACCGAGGGCACCGGCAGGGCGATGACCAGGAGCGACCTGGACGACGTCATCGGCGCCTTCGCCGAGGCCGCCGCGGCCGCCGAGCGGATCGGCTTCGACGGCATCGAGCTGCACGGCGCCCACGGCTACCTGCTCGACCAGTTCCTCTGGGCGGGGACGAACCGGCGGACGGACGCCTACGGCGGCGACCCGGTCGCCCGGACGAAGTTCGCGGCCGAGATCGTGGCCGCCGTCCGGGAGGTGGTGTCGCCGGAGTTCCCGGTGGTCTTCCGCTACTCGCAGTGGAAGCAGGAGGCCTACGAGGCCAGGCTCGCGGAGAGCCCGGAGGAGCTGGCGGACATCCTGACCCCGCTCGCCGAGGCCGGCGTCGACGTCTTCCACGCCTCCACCCGCCGCTACTGGCTGCCGGAGTTCGAGGGCTCGGACCTGAACCTGGCGGGCTGGACCAGGAAGCTCACCGGGCGGCCCGCGATCACCGTCGGCTCGGTCGGCCTCGACGGCGACGTCATCCGCAGCTTCGCGGGTGAGGGCGCCACCGTGCAGGGCATCGACAACCTCCTCGACCGTCTGGAGCGCGACGAGTTCGACCTGGTCGCCGTCGGCCGGGCGCTGCTCCAGGACCCGCAGTGGGCGGCGAAGGTCCTCGCCGGCCGCTTCGACGAGCTGAAGCCGTACGACGTGTCGGCCCTGGCGACGCTGAGCTGACGTCCAGTCATGCCCCGTGCCCGCCGCCCGCCGCCCGCGCCGGCGGCGGGTGGCGGGCACGGCCGTGGCGGCCGCCGGCCTCACGCGGCGCGGGCGGTGCGCCGGTAACTGCCGGGCGGCTGCCCGTACTCGCGCTTGAAGGCCTTGGCGAAGGCGTACTCGGAGCCGTAGCCGGTCCGGGCGGCGACGGTGGTCAGCGGGGCCTCGGACTCGCGCAGCAGGGTCGCCGCCGTGGTCAGGCGCCAGCGGGTCAGATAGGCCATCGGCGGTTCGCCGACGAGCGTGCTGAAGCGGCGGGCGAAGGCCGCGCGCGAGAGTCCGGCCCGGTCGGCCAGCGACTCGACGGTCCACGGCGCCGCGGGGGCCTCGTGGATGGCGGTCAGCGCCGGGGCGACGGCGGAGTCGCCGAGCGCGGCGGCCCAGCCGGCGGCCGCCGCGGGGGGCTGGTCCTCGAACCAGGCGCGCAGGATGTAGAGGAGCAGCGAGTCGATCAGGGCGGGGACGATCCCGGCCGAACCGATCCGCGGCTTCTCCAGCTCGGTGCCGAGGAGTTGGACCGCCGCGCTGAGCTCGGGGTGGCGGCCGTGCCGGGTGGGCAGGTGGATGACCGCCGGCAGCTGGCGGACCAGCGGGTGCGGACGCCCCTGGTCGAGGTGGTAGTTGCCGCACAGCAGGTTGGTGCGGGGGCCGTCGCCGCCCAGGGTGACCATGCCGATCGGTGAACCCGGCCGGTACTGGTCGGGCCGCTCGGTCTCGGCCGGGGTGGCGGGGTGGTCGGCGAGGATGTGGCCGCGGCCGTCGCGCAGGAAGACCACGTCGCCGGGGCTGAGCGCGATCGGCTCCGCGCCGGGCGCGTCCTCCAGCGGGACCAGCCAGCACGTCCCGTACAGCACCACGTGGAACCCGGCCCCGGCGACCGGGGGGAGGCGCAGGCCCCAGGGGGCGCGGCCCTCGGTGCGTACGGAGGTGGGCTGCCCCGTCCGCATCGAGCTCAGCGCCTCGGTCAGGATGTCCAACGCCTTCCCCCCGCTTCCCCGTTCGTCCGACGTGTCCGGCCCATCCGGCCCATCCCGAATATCCGGCACGTCCGGCCCTCCACTGTAGGACCGCGCTCAGGCGACGGTGAGGACGACCTTGCCCTGCACCCGGCCGGACCCGACCAGCTCGTGGGCCTTGGCGGCCTCGTCGAGCGGAAAGGTCTCGCTGACGTGCGGGCGGACGCGGCCCGCGTCGACGAGTGCGGCGATGGCCTCCAGCGAGGCGTAGTCGGGCTCGACCGAGATGCCCGCGAAGTGCCGGCCGGCGGCCTCGATCCGGGCGGCGAGCTCCTGGTTCCAGTGCTCCATGATGCTGACCAGGGTGCCGCCGGGGCGCAGGACGGCCAGGGCGCGGTCGCCCTCGGAGGAGGAGTCGAAGACGACGTCGACGTCGCGGACCGCCTCGGTGTAGTCGGTGGTCCGGTAGTCGATCACCTCGTCGGCGCCCAGGCCGCGAACGAACGCGTGCTTGGCCTCGCTCGCCAGGGCGATCACATGGGCTCCCCGGGCCTTGGCGATCTGCACGGCGAAGTGACCGACGCCACCGGCCGCGCGGTGGATCAGCACCCGCCGGCCCTCGGTCACCCCGGCCGCGTCGACCAGGCCCTGCCAGGCGGTCAGGGCGGCGAGCGGGAGGGCGGCGGCGTGCACGTGGTCGATCGTCGCGGGCTTGCGGGCCACCTGACGCGAGGGGACGGCGATGTACTCGGCGTACCCGGTGGCGGCGCGGGGGAAGAACGGCATGCCGTACACCTCGTCGCCCGCCTTGAACCGGGCGCCCGGGCCGGCCTCCTCGACGACGCCCGAGATGTCCCAGCCGACACCGAACGGCGGCTCGCCCAGCAGCGGGTAGGCCCCCGACCGGACGGCCACGTCGACCGGGTTGACCCCGCTCGCGTGGACCCGGACGAGGACCTCGCCGCCGAGCGGGGCGGGGCGGTCGATCTCGACGGTCTCCAGGACCTCGGGGCCGCCGAAGGACTGCTGGGTGACTGCGCGCATGGGAGGACTGCCTTCCTGGCTCGCCCGGCCCTCGTGCGGACCGGTTCTCGTTGTCCCCAACCCTAGGAAGGTCCGACGAGCCGATGAATATCCTTCAGTCTTCGGAAGATGTCCCAGCGTCTCTCGCGGCGGGCGCTCCGCTCCACGGCGCCCGGATCAGCCCGCGGCTGGTGAGACCACAGCAATTGACCCGCCATCATGCTGCTGGAATGCACTGCTCCACCGGTCTTCCGAATCGCTAGATTCATGGTCATGACGAACGCCGCCGCAGCCGCGCCGACCACCACGCCCACCGCCGCCCCCCACACCCCCGGCACCCCCGCCGCCCGGTCTCCCCGGATCAACTTCGCCAAGGCCGCCCCGGCCGCCTTCAAGGCCCTGATCGGCTTCGACGCCGCCGCCCGCGAGGGCCTCGACCCGGCGCTCGTCGAGCTGGTCCAGATCCGCGCCTCGCAGCTCAACGGCTGCGCGTACTGCCTGCACCTGCACACCTCGGACGCCCGCAAGGCCGGCGAGACCGAGGAGCGGCTGCACCTGGTCGCCGTCTGGCGGGACGCCGCGCACTTCTTCACCGCGCAGGAGCAGGCCGCCCTCGCGCTGACCGAGGCCGTCACGCTGATCGGCCAGGCCGGCCTGCCCGACGACGTCTACGCCCGGGCCGCCGCGCAGTTCACCGAGGAGGAGCTGGCCCGGCTGCTGGCCCTGGTCCTCACCATCAACACCTGGAACCGGATCGCGCTCAGCACCGCCAAGGTCCCCGGTACCGACGAGCGGGCGGCGCACTGACCGCCCCGTCGCGGCGAGCGGCCGTCGACCCGAGGGCCCGGCCCCACCCCCGCCGGGGCCGGGCCCTCGGCCGCACCCGGCCCGGTGACCGGGCGGAACGGGCGGCACCTGGCTCAGAGGTGCCCGAGGACGGAGCGGACGGCCTGCTCGACGGCCGCGCGCGACTCGTCCGTCGGGTCGACGGTGTCGAACCCGTGGTGGCCGTGCGGGACGTCGATCACCTGGAGGTCCGTGCCCCGTGCCTCGGCGGCGGCCACGAACTCCTCGACCGTCGCGGCGATCTCCGTGACCTCCAGGCCCACCCGGGTCAGGACGACGGGCAGCCGCCCGGCCCCGGCCAGCGCGTCCACCGGGCGGAACCGGCTGTCCACGCCCTGCCAGCCGGGCAGCGGCGCGAGGATCGGGTAGGTCACGGCGAGGCAGCGCAGCCAGGACGGGGGCGCGGAGAGCCAGTCCGCCGAGAGCGGGCCGCCGCCGGAGAAGAACCAGAGGGCGATGCGGTCGCCGTCGACGCGCGGGTCGGCGCGGAGCAGTTCGACGGCCTCGGCGACGTCCGCCGCGGCGAGCGGGTAGTCGGCGAGCGAGTGCAGGCGGTGGTCCAGGGTCGCGCCGATCACGCCCTGGCTCGCCGCGTACCGGCCGTAGCCGACGTAGGTCGTCCAGTCCCGTGGGGTGGGCCGCACGGTCTCGGGGACGGGGCCGCCGTGGACGAACAGCACCGCCGGACGCGGTGCGGCGGCCGTGTCAGCCGCACCGGCCGCACCGGCCGCACCGGCCAGGTTGGCGCCGGCCGCATCGACCGGGTTGGCACCGGCCGCATCGGCCGGGTTGGCGCCGGCCGCACCGGCGCCGTCCGGGTCCGCCGGCAGGTAGAGGTCGACCCGGCCGATCCGCTCGCGGGTCTGCTCGGGCACGTCCAGCACGAACGGGCGCAGGTAGCCCGGCAGTTCCTGGGCGGGCGCCGCCGCCAGCCGGTGCCCCTCGCCGGCCGCGGCGCCGAGCAGGAGCTCGGCCAGCTCGTCCGGACGGGAGAGCATCGGCCAGTGGCCGGTGTCCAGGTCGAAGAAGCTCACCCGGGGGTCGGCGAGGGCCTTGAACTGCGGCATGCCCAGCGTCATCAGGCCCTCCAGCTTGGCGATGCTCATCCCGCTCTCCGTGCAGAAGATGCCGGAGGTCGGCACGGTGGCGAGGGCCCCCGAGAGCCTGAGCGGCTGGGTGAAGGTGGCGCTCGGCTGCGGCGAGGCGAGACCGGTCAGCCGGGCCAGCGCCTCCTCCGAGAGCCCGGCGGTGCTGCCCCAGCGCTGCCACCCGTCGGCGGCCGGCGGGTCGATCCACCCGGTCCCGCCGTCCCGGTCCGCCGGGTCGAGCAGCCGCCGGCGGACCTCCTCGTCCGGGACCAGCTGAACGGCGGCGTCACCGTCCTGGGGCAGGCCGGCGTCCAGGTAGACGATCCGGGCGATCCGCTCCGGGCGCCGGTCGGCCGCGCCCAGCACGGGGTGGATGCCGTAGTCGTGGCCAACGATCACCAGCTCCGTCCCCTCCACCCCGTCGATCAGCCGCACCACGTCCTCGATGTGCGTCTCCAGCCCGGTGTCCGGACCGCCCGCCTCGCGGCGCTCCCCCAGCCCGGTGAGCGTCGCCGGGTACACCTCGGCCCCGGACTCCTCCAGCCTGGCGGCCACCTCCCGCCACACCTCTCCACCGGTGAAGGGCCCCGACACCAGCACGAACGCCGTCATGATCGTCTCCTTGCGCGGATCGTCCCCGCAGGCGGCCCGCCGGCCGCCCGCGCACACCGGTACGGTAGGAACTCCCCCTGAGGGAGGTTCAAGCCTTGCTGTCGTCAGACGTCATGTGGAGCATCGGCGAACTCGCGGAGCAGGCGAGCGTCACGGTCAAGACCGTCCGGTACTACTCGGACCGCGGCCTGCTGCCCGAAGCCGGCCGCAGCTCCGGCGGCCACCGCCGGTACGGCCCGGAGGCGCTCGACCGGCTCCGGCTGATCCGCTCCCTGCGCGCGCTCGACCTGCCCGTCCCGGAGGTCGGCCGGGCCCTGGAGGACGAGTCGGCACTGGAGGGCGCCGTCGCCCGGCAGTTGCGCGAGCTCGGGTCCCAGCTGGCCGCCCTGCGCTGGCGCGAGGCCGCCCTCCAGCTGCTCCAGGACTGCACCGCCGCCGAGCGCGCCGACCGGCTGCGTCTGATCGGCGCGGTGACCAGTCCGCCCGACACCACCGTGCTGGCCCGCTTCTGGCGCCGGGTGCTGCCCCCGCGGCTGCCCGCCCCGTTGCTCACGGCGGTCGTCGACGCGGCCGTCCCGCAGCTCCCCGACGATCCGACCCCGGCCCAGGTACTGACCTTCGCCCGGCTGCACGCGCTCACCGCCCCCGGCCGGCTCAGCATCGACGTCTGCCGGCCCGACCTCCGCGAGCCCGACGAGGACTACCGGCCGGCGGTGCTCTACCAGGGCCTCGGCACGGCGTACGAGCTGGCGGCGGCGGAGATGGCGGACGGGGCGGGGCGGCCCGGCGAGGCGCTGGACTGCTTCGTCGCCGCGCACGCCGACTCGCGCGGGCTGCGCGACACCCCGGAGTTCCGCCGCCGGCTCGGGTACGTCCTCGACCAGACCGCCGACCCGGTGATCCTCCGCTACTGGCAGCTCGCCGCGGAGCTCGCCACCCCGGTCGGCGGCCCGCCCGCCGTCACGGCCGGCGCCGCCCACGAATGGCTCCGCGCCGGGCTGGGCACCACCGCGCCGGGCGCCTCCATCCCGGGCACCACCGCGCCGGGCACCACCGCGCCGGGCACCACCACGCCGGGCGCCTTCACCCCGGATGTCCGACGCCCCGAAGCCGCCTGAGCGCCCGCCGCCCTCGCAGCCCCCGCTCCGGCGCAGCCCTCAGGGCCGAGGCCCTCAGCCCATCGTCTTCGCCCCGTCCAGCGACTCCCGGATGATGTCCGCGTGCCCGGCGTGCTGCGCGGTCTCCGCGATGATGTGCAGCAGCACCCGGCGCACCGACCAGCCGGCGCCCGGCTCGAACCACGGCGCCTCCGGCAGCGGGTGGACGAGGTCCAGATCGGGCAGCGTCGAGACCAGCTCGTCCGTCTCGCGCGCCACCCGTTCGTACGCGGCGAGCAGGCCCGCCAGCGTCTCGCCGTCCGTCATCCGGAACTGGCCCTCCCAGTCGATCGAGCCCCGTTCCATCGCCTCCGCACCGCCGACCGCGAACCGCGACCAGCGTTCCTCGACGCCCATGACGTGCTTGATCAGACCACCCAGGCACAGCTCGCTCGCCGTGGTGCGCCGGGCGGCCTGCTCGTCGTCGAGGTCACGCACGGTGTACCGGAGGAAGCCGCGGTGCTTGTCCAGCGTCTGGAGCAGGTCGGCACGCTCGCCGCCCGCCGGTGCGCCGGCAGCCATCAGGCGTCCGCCATGGTCGGCATGGGCCCGGAGGTCGTGCCCAGGTCGATGACGCCGAAGGCCGCGCCCTGCGGGTCACCGACGGCGGCGAACCGGCCGAACGGGCTGTCCATCGGCCCGAAGAACAGCTGTCCGCCGTGCTCGGTCACCTTGGCGATGGCGGCGTCGCAGTCGTCCACCGAGAAGTAGACGCTCACGTACGAGGGCGCCTCGGGGGGCATGTCGTCCGGTCCGACCTTCATCCGGCCGAGCGCGGGCCGGTCGGCGACCTGGAAGATCTTGTAGTCGACCTGGTCGGTGTCGATCCGCTTGGTGCTGTAGGGGAAGACCGCGGGGAAGAAGGCGTCGGCCTTGCCCGGCTCACGCGTGAGCACCTCGGCCCAGGTGTACGAACCCGGCTCGTTCTGCTTCTCGAAGCCCTCGTGGCTGCCGGCCTGCCAGACGCCGAAGGTGACGCCGCCCGGGTCCTTGGCGATCGCCATCGAACCGAAGTCGCCGACCTGCATCGGCTCCATCAGCACCTCGCCGCCCGCGGCGCGGATCTTCTCGACGGTCGCGGCGGTGTCCGGCGAGGCGAGGTACAGGCACCAGGCCGACGGCACGTCGTCCCCGGGCATCGGCGGGACGACGGCGGCCACCGCCTTGCCGTCCGAGTACGCCGTCGTGTAGTTGCCGAACTCCGACGCGCTCTCGCCGAAGGTCCAGCCCAGCACCGACCCGTAGAAGGCCTTGGCGCCGTCCAGATCCTTGAACATGGCGTCGGCCCAACAGGGTGTGCCCTCAGGTAGCACGGTCATGATCCTGCCCTCCATGTAACGGTTTGCCCCGATTCGTCACAGTAGCCAGTCCCCCGTCGGACCGCGCCCCGAGTACCCGCACCGCGCTGCCCGTGCCCTCCGCACCCGCCCTCCCCGGCCCCTGCCCTTCCCGGCATCCCCGGCCTCCCCGGCCGGACACGGCGACGGCCCGCCGGAGCACCCCGGCGGGCCGTCGCGAGAACCGGTCACCGCTACACGTCGGCCGCACCCGCCGGAAGGGTCACCGGAAGGGCCGCCGCGAAGGCGAACCGCGACGCCGCCGTCCCCAGTCCGGGCGCGCCGAACGGGAGCGCGCCCCCGGCACCGACCGGGGCGCCCTCCGGCACGGCCGTGGCCGGGGCACCCACGCCGTCGGCCGGCACCTCCGCCGCCGGCGCCGCGTCCGCCTTCGGCACCTCATGGGCCGCCGGCCCGGCCGGGAGCTCGGCCGCCCTGCCATCCGCCCCCGACCCGCGCCCGAAGTGCCGCCGAAGGTCCGCCTCGCCGTACCGGTGGCAGTCCCGGTGCCAGACGTGGATGCCCGCGAGCCAGTTCTCCAGCTCCTTGACGTACCCGTCCAGCAGTTCCCGGGCCTCCGACTCCAGCCCGAAGTCGTCGTACAGCACCGGGAACTCGTTCTGCGCCACGTGCTCGAACTGCCGCAGCCGCGAGTGCATCAGGTCGTCGACGATGCCGACGGCCGAGGGGTAGTCGCAGTTGAAGAAGTTCTGCACCACCAGGACGGCGTTGTGCACCTCACCCTCGTACTCGACCTCCTTCTGGTACGAGAAGAGGTCGTTCATCATGCACGCGTAGTCGGCGGCCGCGCTCTCCAGCGAGCGCATCGGCCCGCTCTCGTAGATCTCCGGCGGGACGGCCTGGCCGTGCGCCAGCCGGCACAGGCTCATGGTGAGGTCGGAGCCGAAGGTCTTCCGGCGCATCTCGATGTAGTCCACCGGGTCGGGGATCCGGTGCTGCGCCTGGTTGTTGAGCTCCCAGACCCAGCTCAGGGTCATGTCCTCGATCGCGGCGCGGAACTTCCGCCGGGCGTCCGGCGTCATCGGGGCGCTGGTCCGCTCCCAGAGGTCGGCCAGGCCCCGCTCCAGGGCGTTGACCGGCACCGGCGCCGGGCTGTCGTCGACGGGCATGAACGTCGAGAAGCGCTCGGTGAGCAGCTTGGCGCCGACCAGGTCGCGGGTCCGCCCGTAGACCACCGGGTAGTAGTCGTCGCCGTAGGTCCCCCACGTCAACCACGCCGAGGTGAGGTCGAGTTGCTCGGGGGTGGCGTCCGGGTGGATGCCGGCCGAGCAGAGCGGGAAGTCGTAGTCGGCGAGCTTCTCGGCCGTCCAGATGCCCGAGCCCGGTACGCCCGGCTGCGCCTCCAGCATGCCCATCCGGGCGGCCCACGCCACGGTGTTGAGCCGGGAGGCGTCCAGGTGCGGGCTGAGTTCGACGGTGTACGGGAGCCTGAACTCCGGCAGCCTGGAGGCCCCGACCCGCTGGAACGGCACATGGCCGTGCGAGCGCGCCCGCCGCACCGCCGGGTCGACGCCACCGGGCGAACCGGGCGTCCCGTTCAGCGTGTTCACCCCACTCAGCGAGCCCAACTCACCCAAGCCGCCGGGAAGTCCGCGCCCCGACCCGGCCCGCAGCACGTCCAGCGCCGACGTCCCGACCCCGCCGATCGCGTACTGGTCCCACCAACGGGCCGGCGCGGCGGACGCGCCGCCGCCGTTCATGTACCGGCTGGACCGCATGTGCCACTCGTGGCCGCCCGACTGCCAGTCCTGCAGGCCCTTGACGTACGCCATCACCCGCGCGACCCCCGCCGGGTCCAGCCCGGTCTCGGTGAACAGCCAGGGCAGCTCGGCGAACACGGTGTTCTCGAATTGCTGGAGCCGCGAGGTGAGCAGGTCGTTGACGGCGTCCGCGGCTTCCTGCGTCGTGCAGCCCAGGAAGGTCTCCAGCACGAGGATGCCGTTGCTCAGCTCGCCCTCGTCCTCGACCTCCCGCTGGTAGGAGAAGATGTCGTTGCGCAGGTGGACGCCGTCCGAGAAGGCGTCCATCAGCACCCGCAGCGGCCGCGAACCCGAAACCTCCTTCGGCACTTCGGCGTTGGCGGCGTACTCGATCAGACCGGCCGACCAGGGCGCGCCGCCGACCTTGCGGCGCATCTCGATGTACTCGACCGGGTTGGCGATCCGGCCGGCGTTGATGTTGGCGAGTTCCCAGAGCGACTCGTTGAGCAGGTTCCGGGTGCTCTCGGCGAACCGGATCCGCCAGTCCTCCCCCATCGAGGGCACCGTGCGCCGCCACAGATCGGCCAGGCCCGCCTCGACCGGGTTGGTGGGCTCGGGCACCGGGGTCGCCGGGTCGGCCGGCATGAACAGCGGCAGCCGGTCCAGATAGGCCTTGCCGCCCTCGCGGTCGTTGCTGCGCTTGAAGATCTCCAGGAAGTGGTCGTCGAAGAAGAAGACCCACACGTACCAGTCGGTGACCAGCGACAACGCCTCGGCAGAGGCGTCCGGGTGGGTGTACGCGCAGAGCAGGCCGTAGTCGTGCGCCTCCAGATCGGCCTGGTCCCAGATGCCCGACCCCTCCAGCATCCCCATCTCCCGGGCCCACGCGGTGGAGTGGGCCCGGGCGCCTTCGAGATGGGGATTCAGGCGCGCCGGGTGCGGCACGTAGAAGGAGGGCAGTTCGAACGGCTGAGTCACCGGGCGAGCCTTTCTGGACGCGTCGAGGAGGCCGACCGGCCCGGCGGAGCGGAGCCGGTCGGTCCGCTGCCCCACGACCCGGTCGGCTCAGCATTACCCCTCGCCGACGATCTCCACCGGACAACCGCAACAGTCGTATGAGATAACCCACTTCCCCCGAACACCCGCCCGATAGAACGCACGCTTCTCGTTCACCTGTGCGGACGGAACAACCCGGCGCCCACCCTCGGGGCGAGCCGTTCTGCGGAAAAGGATGTTGACGGCGGGTCACCGATCCGGACGGATTACCCGGGCCATTCCGACCGCGCGACGATACGCCAACGAACTACCCAAGCGGGCCAAGGGCGGCCAACTCAAGCAATCCGTTCCGACGGGCGTGTTGACCCGCTCCCCTCATCCCCCGTCCACCAGACTGGGCGACGATCCGAGTCTCCACGATCCGAGGAGGGCCTGCCCATGAACGTCACCGTCCGGCTCGCGCAGCAGCCCGAGGCCGACGACCTGCTCGGGCGCAGCGCGCTCGCCGCGCTCGTCGGGATGCTTCTCGACCAGCAGGTGCCCATGGAGTGGGCGTTCACCGGCCCGCTCACCATCGCGCAGCGTCTGGGCCGGGACGACCTGGACGCGCACGAGATCGCCGTCCACAACCCCGAGGCGTTCGTCGCCCTGCTCTCCGAGAAGCCGGCCGTGCACCGCTACCCGGCCGCGATGGCCAAGCGGGTGCAGCAGCTCTGCCAGTTCGTGGTGGCGCAGTACGACGGCGACGCGGCAGCGCTCTGGCGCGACGTCGCGACCGGCCGGGAGCTGCTCAGCCGCCTCAACGCCCTGCCCGGCTTCGGGAAGCAGAAGTCGCAGATCTTCCTCGCGCTGCTCGGCAAGCAGTACGGCGTGCGGCCCGAGGGCTGGCGCGAGGCGGCGGGCCTGTACGGCGAGGAGGGGGCCTACCGGTCGGTCGCGGACATCACCGGCCCGGAGTCGCTGGAAAAGGTGCGCGCCCACAAGCAGGAGGTGAAGCGCGCCGCCAAGGAGGCCAAGACCGCCAAGGTCTGATGACCGATCACTCCGGCTGCCCGGCACTCCCGAGGAGTGCCGGGCAGCGGCGCGTGGCGCCCGCGCCGGCGTCCGCCCCGAAAACGGGTTGCCCGCCCAGCCCCGCCGGGTGAGGCTCGACGGATGACCGAGACCGACAGCCAGGACAGCCCCGGCGTGCGTTCCCTCTTCTCCGGCGACGGCCGGCTGACCACGATCCCCCGCAAGGCGGCCCGCCGCGAGCAGCTGCTCGCCCACCTCGCCGGCACTCTCTTCGAACCGGGCCGCTCCTACAGCGAGCGCGAGGTCAACGAGACGCTGCGGGCGGTGCACGACGACTACCCGGCCCTGCGCCGCTTCCTGGTCGAGGCCGGCCACCTGGCGCGTCCCCAGGACGGCAGCAGCTACCGCCGCGCCGCCTGAACCCCGCCCCCGGGGAGGCGAGGGCCTCAGCGCACCCGCCGGTACGCGTACCGCCCGCGGATCCTCCGGGCGAAGTACCGTCCGTGGCTCTCCGCCGCCATCAGCTCCCGGTGCACCCGCCCGGGGACCGCGTCGTACCGGTAGACGCTCCCGCCGGTGAACTCCAGCTCCAGTACCCGCCGCGCCGCGTCGTAGCCGACCGAGCGCAGCGCCGAGGAGTCCACCGCCAGCCGCTCCATGCTCCCAGTGTGCGCGCGAGGGCCCCGGCCGCGCATCGCGGCCGGGGCCCTCCACCCACCGTCAGACGAGGACGGGCTCCTGCTCCTGCTCCCGCTCGGGCTCGTCGGCAGAGGACGCGGAGGAGGTACCGGTGGCGACCGCCGCCTTCCGCCTCGGCAGCGCGAACATCAGCAGGAACACCGCCGCCAGCACCGCGACGACCCACCACATCGCGTGGACGAAGGCCCCGCCGAACGCCGTCCCGACCGCCTCGGGGGCGACCACGTCGTCCATCGCCCCGAAGAACGCCACCGACACCAGCCCCAGCCCCAGCGCCGTCCCGAGCTGGTTCACCGTGTTGATCAGGCCCGACGCCGAACCGGCGTGCTCACGCGGCACCTCGGCCAGCACCGCGTCGGTGATCGGCGCCACGATCAGGCCCATTCCCAGGCCCATCACCACCAGCGGCAGCGCCATCTGCCAGGACGTGATCGCCGTGCCGTACCGGTCGGCCTCCCAGATGTAGGTCAGCGCGCCGACCGCCATCACCAGCGCGCCGGCCTGGAGCACCTTGCGTCCGAAGCGCGGCACCAGCTGCTGGACCGAGAGTCCGGCCGCCACCGAGACCGCGATCGAGAAGGGGATGCCCGTGGTCCCGGCCTTGAGCGGGCTCCAGCCCAGCCCGATCTGCATGTAGAGCGTCCAGACCAGGAAGAAGATCCCGGTGACCACGCCGAAGGTCAGCTGGACGCCGATGCCGGCCGCGAAGCTCTTCACCCGGAACAGCGACAGCTCGACCAGCGGCGAACCGTCCCGCCGCGTCTTCACCTTCTCGTACGCGACGAACAGGGCGAACACCGGCAGGCTGCCGGCCATCGAGAGGTGGCCCCAGAGCGGCCAGCCGGCCTCCCGGCCGTGGGTGAGCGGGTAGAGCAGCATCAGCAGGCCGACGCTGGCCAGCAGCACGCCCACGAGGTCCAGCTTGAGCGCCTTCTCCGCCCGCGACTCGCCGATGAACGCCCGGCCGAGCAGCAGCCCGGCGATGCCGACCGGCAGGTTGATCAGGAAGATCGGCCGCCAGGCCAGCCCGAAGAGGTCCCACTCCGTCAGCAGCGCGCCGATCAGCGGCCCGGAGACGGCGCCCAGACCGACCACCGCGCCGAACAGGCCGAACACCTTGCCGCGCTCCTCCGCCGGGAAGGAGGCGTGGATGATCGACAGCACCTGCGGCACCATCAGCGCCGCCGTCCCGCCCTGGAGGATCCGGGTCGCGACCAGCATCTCGGCGCCGGTCGCCAGACCGCAGAGCGCCGAGGCGACGGTGAAGCCGCCGATTCCGATCAGGAACAGTCGCTTCCGGCCGTAGATGTCGCCCAGTCGACCGCCGGTGATCAGCCCGATCGCGAAGGCCAGGGCGTAGCCGCCGGTCACCCACTGGACGGCACTGAACGAGGCGCCGGTGTCCTCCTGGATGCTGGGGATGGCGATGTTCACGATGGTGACGTCCACCAGGTCCATGAACGAGGCCGTCATCACGATCGCCAGCGCGATCCACCTCCGCCGGTCGGACACCACACCGGAGCCCGCTCCGGAGCCCTCCCCGGAATCCGCTGTCATCGTCTTCTCCTCTACCTCGCTCTTCGGCACGTCTGCGACAGTAGAGAGGATGTAGGTCAGCTCTTGTCCTCGTTGTCCGGCATCCTGGGTGCCATGACGGACACTCCGGCGCGGCTGCTGAACCTGCTCTCCCTCCTCCAGACCCCGCGCGAGTGGCCGGGCAGCGAACTGGCCGAACGCCTCCAGGTCAGCTCCCGGACGATCCGCCGCGACATCGACCGGCTGCGCGCCCTGGGGTACCCGGTCGAGGCGACGATGGGCGCGATCGGCGGCTACCGGCTGGTGGCCGGGACGGCGATGCCGCCGCTGCTGCTGGACGACGAGGAGGCGGTGGCCATCGCGGTGGGCCTGCGGGCGGCCGCCGGGCACGCCGTGGTCGGCATCGAGGAGGCGTCCGTCCGGGCGCTCGGCAAACTGCTCCAGGTGCTGCCGGGGCGCCTGCGCCACCGGGTCGGCGCGCTGAACACGGCCACCGTGCCGCTGCTCACCGGCGACGGACCGACCGTCGACCCCGAGGACCTCACCGTGCTCGCGGGCGCCGTCACCAACCGGGAGCGGCTGCGCTTCCACTACCGGGCGGGTGACGGCGCCGAGACCCGGCGCCAGGTCGAGCCCAACCGCCTGGTCTCGACCGGTCGGCGCTGGTACCTGGTCGGCTACGACCTCGACCGCGACGACTGGCGGCTCTTCCGGGTGGACCGGATCAGCGAGCCCTTCCCGACCGGCGCCCGCTTCACTCCGCGCGAACTCCCCGCCGAGGACGCGGCCGCGTACGTGGCGAGCAAGCTCCGCCGGCCGGCGGCCACCCACACCCTGGTGGCGACGCTGCACATGCCCGCCTCCGAGGTGGAGAGCTGGATCAGCCGCGCCGCCGACACCACGGTCGAGCCGGTCGACGACCGGAGCTGCCGGCTCCGCTCGCGGTCCGACTCGCTGGGGTACCTGGCGATGCGGCTCCTCATGCTGGGCTGCGAGTTCGAGGTCCACGAGCCCCCGGAGATGAACGCCCACCTGCGCGCCCTCGCCGCCCGCGCCGCCCGGGCCGCCGACAGCGGGGGTCCGGTCCACCCCGCCGCCGACAGTGGGGGTCCGGTCCACCCCGCCGTAGACAGCGGGGGTCCGGTCCGCCCGACCGCCGACAGCGGGGGTCCGGTCCGCCCCTGAGCCGCCCGCGCTACGCCGCCACCCGGTACCAGGCGTCCCCCGAACGGAACCGGAGCACGCCGTCCCGCCCGTAGGCCCGCTCCCGGTCCAGCTCCCCGGGCAGCCGGAGCCGGCGCCGCCCGGTCTCCTTCCACTCCTTGCCGACCAGCAGGCACCGGACCAGCTCACCCGCGTGCGTCAGGAAGATCCCCTGCCGACCGCCGACGGCGAAGCCGAGCGGCAGCCGGACCGGGGACCGCCGACTCACGGACCCCCCGGCCGGGTCGATCCGGGTCAGGTAACTCGCCGTACTGCCCGGGTACCAGGCCAGCCAGACGGCGCGGCCCTCGGTCGCCCCGGCCAGGCCCTCCAGCGGGTAGCCGGGCAGTTCGTCCCGCCCCGGTCGCCAGACCATCCGCCCGGCCGGGTCCGCCCCGACCAGACCGGGGTGGGCCATCGGGTGGTCCCCGTAGATGCCCTCGTCCCCGAAGGCCATCCAGATCCGGCCGTCCCGGTCGGCGACCAGCGTCCGGATGTCGTCGCCGAGCACCAGCTCGTGGGAGGGCTCGCCGTCGGGCCCGAACACGACCGCGTTGGGCGCCCATCCGCCCGGCTCCTCGTCGGCCCGGTAGCTCGCCACCAGCAGCCGGCCACCGGGCAGCAGCGCCAGGTGGTCCGGGTCGACGGCGAGCCCGCGCAGCGCCGTCCGCCGCTCCCCCTCCGGTGTCACCGTCACCAACTCGGCGTCCGGGGGCGGGTCGGGGCACGTCCGGCCGGAGGCGCCGGACGGCTTCTCCCCGGGCACCAGCAGCACGACCAGTTCGCCGTCCGGTCCGACCGTCCAGCCGGAGGCCCGGCGGCCCGCCCCGGCATCGTGCTCGGGCAGCCGCCAGACCTCCACCGGTTCGTTCATCCAACGAGGATCTCAGACCCCGTACTCGGCGGTGATCACCGCACGGGCCAGCGTGTGGAAGGTGATGTGGAAGCCGATCTGGGCCGCCGGCGTCTCCGGGGTGACGTCCAGCGCGTCCACGTCCAGCGCGTGCACGGCGAAGGCGTACCGGTGCGGGGCGCCGGGCGGCGGGGCCGCGCCGTCGTACTTGTTGCCGGGGAAGTCGTTGCGGCCGTGGAACGAGGCCGCCCCGGGCAGGTCCGCGTCGGACGAACCGGCGCCGCGCGCCAGGCCGGCGGTGTCACCGGGCAGGTTGAGGGCGAGCCAGTGCCACCAGCCGGAGCCGGTCGGGGCGTCCGGGTCGTAGCAGGTGACGGCGACGGACCGGGTGCCCTCCGGCAGGCCCGACCAGGCCAGCTGCGGCGACAGGTTGCCGCCCGCGTGGACGAACTCCTCGGCCAGCTTGCCGCCTTCGGCGAGGTCATCACTGGTCAGCTCGAAGGACGGCACCTGCGGCAGGAACTCGTAGGGCAGCGGCGGACGAACGCTCATGAAACGGTCACCTCTCGACAAGCCAGGACAGCCCGGACCAGGCTGAATGACGCGATTCACTGTAGTGGGGTGCCACCGTTCACGGGCCCCCTCTACAGTCGGGTCATGGCTTCCACACCCGCCCGACTGCTGGCCGACTCCCGACGAGCCCTCCTCACCATGGTCGGCCTGCTCGCCGTCATCTGGCTGGTGCAGTTGGTGAACTGGATGGACGACTACGGCCTCACCTACGAACACGGCCTGATGCCGCGCCGGCTCGACGAGCTGCCGGACGTGTTCGCCATGCCGCTGCTGCACTTCAGTTGGGAGCACATCGAGGCCAACTCCTGGCCGCTGTTCGCCTTCGGCTTCCTCTCCGCCTACCGGGGCATGAAGCGGTTCCTCTGGGCGACCCTGATGATCGTCGTGGTCGGCGGCCTCACCGTCTGGCTGTGCGAGCGCCCCGAGACGGTCACCGCCGGGGCCAGCGGCCTGGTCTACGGCTACTTCGGCTACCTGGTGCTGCGCGGCGTGCTCGACCGCAACCTGCTGGACGCGGTGATCGCCGTCGTCGTCGCGGCGGTGTACTCCTACCTCCTGATCGGCGTCCTGCCGGTGACCCAGGGGGTCAGCTGGCTGGGCCACCTCGGCGGTCTGATCGGCGGGCTCACCGCCGCCTGGCTGCTCCGCAACCGCGGACCGAAGACGGCCGCCGCCCCGGCGTCCGAGCCCGCCGCCGGCCCCCGGTCCGCCCTGCACAAGGAGCTGGACGACCTCGGCCTCTGAGCGCCGGAGGAGCAAGCCAGGAGCACGCCAGGAGCACGGCGAGGGGCCCCGCGAGCGCGCCGCCGGCCAGGTATAGACCAATCCCGGACCTGCGACTAGCGTGGGAGAGCCCTGCCCTCTGCCTTCTGCCTTCTGCCTTCTGCCTTCTGCCTTCTGCCTTCTGCCCTCTGCCCTCTGCCCTCTCCCCCCTGCCCCCTGCTCCGGAGCCGCACCGTGGAGTCGTCCGTCCTCGCCTTCGCCACCGACCTGCTGGACGAGGGCACCGACACCTTCTTCGGCAACCTCGCCGACCGGGCCGGGGTCGGCGGCGTCACCCTCGCCTCGGTCTACCACGAGGCCCGGGACGTCTTCCCGCACAACCCGCGCCAGGTGATCCGCTACCTGGAGCCGGGCGCCGCCTACTTCCGCCCCGACCCGGCGCGCTGGGCCGGGCGGCGGCTGCGGCCCACCCCCTCCACCGCGATCGGCGACCGCGACCCCTTCGCCGAGGCCGCCGCCGAGGCGCGGCGCCGCGGGATGAAGCTGCACGCCTGGACGGTGTTCTGCCACAACGACCGGCTCGGCTTCGACCACCCCGACTGCGCCCCCGCCAACGCCTTCGGCGACCGCCACCTCACCGAACTCTGCCCGGCCGCCCCGGAGGTCCGCGAGTACGCGGTGACGCTGGTCGCCGAGCTGGCCCGGTACGGCGTGGACGCGATCCGCGCCGAGTCGCTGCACTTCCACGGGCTGCGCCACGGCTACCACCACGAGCGCTACTTCGAGGAGCTGGGCCCGGTCGCCGAGGCGCTGCTCGGGATCTGCTTCTGCGAGCACTGCCGCGCCGCCGCCGTCCGGGCGGGCGTCCCGGCCGACGAGGTGGCGGCGACCGTCCGCGCCGAGCTGCGCCGCCGGCTGGCCGACGACACGGCCGCCGCCGAGCCCGCCGCCCTCGACGAGCTGGCCGACGGCGCCCTGGCGGCCTACGTCGACGCCTCCGCCGCGACCGTGACCTCACTCGCCGCCGAGGTGGCCGAGGAGGCGCGACGGCACGGCATGCGGCTGAGCTTCATGGACGGCGGCGGCCCGGGCCGGGGCTGGCTCGCCGGCATCGATCTGCCCGCGCTCGCCGGGGTCGCCGACCAGATCGAGACGCTCGGCTACGCGCGGACCCCGGAGGCCGTCCGGGAGAAGATCGCCGCGTTCGCCCTGCACGGCGTCCGCCCGCGCGACATGGCGGTGATCCTGCGCCCGATGGCCTCGGACTGCGACGGCCCGGCCAACCTCGCCGCCAAGATCGCCACACTCCGTGAGCTCGGCGTGCCGGAGGTCGAGTTCTACCACTACGGCCTGATGCGGCTCTCCTCGCTGGACCGGATCGGCACCGCGCTCACCGGCTGAGCGGAGCCGGGCCGAGCCCAGCCGGGCCGGGCCGGGCCGGGCCGGTCGACCACACTCCCGGCACCACGGCCCGGCTCACCGCCGCCGCCGGGACGTCCCGAACAGGCTGCGCGAGATCTCCCGCCCGAGCTGCGTCCCGGCCGAGCGGGCGAAGGACTTGAGCGTCGGGTTGCTCAGCAGCGACCCGAGCAGCCCACCACCGTCCCCGGCCCCTTCCCCCGACCCCGCCTCGGACCTCCGACGCGGTTCGGGCGCCGGCCGCGGCGCGGCGGGCTCCCCGGCCGGCACCGACTCCGGCACCGACTCCGGGACCGGCTCGGGCACCGGTGCCGGCTCCGGCCGCGCCGCCCGGGCGGCCAGCTTCTCGTAGGCCGACTCCCGGTCGATCGCGTCCCGGTAGCGGGCCGCCAGCGGCGAGGCGTCCACCGCCGCCCGCAGCGCGGCCGGTTCGACCGGACCCATCAGCGACCGCGGCGCCCGCAGCCTGGTCGCCGCCACCGGCGTCGGCGCGCCCCGCTCGGAGAGCACCGTGACCACCGCCTCGCCGGTGCCGAGCGAGGTCAGCACCTCGCTCAGGTCGTACGAGGACCGGGGGAAGGTCGAGACCGTCGCCTTGAGCGCCTTGGCGTCGTCCGGGGTGAAGGCGCGCAGCGCGTGCTGCACCCGGTTGCCCAGCTGGGCGAGCACCTCGGCCGGGACGTCCTTCGGCGTCTGGGTGACGAAGAAGATCCCGACGCCCTTGGAGCGGATCAGCCGGACGGTCTGGGTGATCGCCTCCCGGAACGCCTTGGAGGCCCCGTTGAAGAGCAGGTGCGCCTCGTCGAAGAAGAACACCAGCTTGGGCTTGTCGAGGTCCCCCACCTCGGGCAGCTCCTGGTAGAGGTCGGCCAGCAGCCACATCAGGAAGGTGGAGAAGAGCCGCGGCCGGTCCTGCACCGCGGGCAGTTCCAGCGCCGAGACGAGGCCCCGCCCGTCCGGGGCGGTCCGCAGCAGCTCGGCGGTGTCGAACTCCGGCTCTCCGAAGAACGCCCCGGCGCCCTCGTTCTCCAGCATGGTGAGCGAGCGCAGGATCACTCCTGCGGTGGCGGCCGACAGCCCGCCGATGCCCTTCAGCTCCTCCTTGCCCTCGGGCGAGGTGAGGAAGGTGATGACGGCGGTGAGGTCCTTGAGGTCGTACAGCTCCAGGCCGTTGCGGTCGGCGTAGTGGAAGACCAGCCCGAGCGAGGACTCCTGGGTCTCGTTCAGGTCGAGCACCTTGGCGAGCAGCAGCGGGCCGAAGCTGGTGACGGTGGCTCGGATCGGAATGCCCGTGCCCAGGCCGCCCAAGGCGTAGAACTCGGTCGGGCAGCCCTGCGCCGACCAGTCCTGGCCGACCTCGGCGGCCCGGGCGGCGGTCCGCTCGCCGGGTGCGCCGGGCGCGGAGATCCCGGAGACGTCGCCCTTGATGTCGGCCAGGAACACCGGCACCCCCTGGGCGGAGAGCTGTTCGGCGATCAGCTGGAGGGTCTTGGTCTTGCCGGTGCCGGTGGCGCCCGCGACCAGCCCGTGCCGGTTGAGCACCCCGAGCGGGATGCGCACCTGGGCGTCCCGGTAGGCGGTGCCGTCCAGCAGCACCGCCCCGAGGTCGAGGGCGGGCCCGGCGAAGGCGTACCCCTCGGCGATCTCCCGCACCGCGGGCGGGACGACTTCCGGGACGACCTCGGTGCCGGAGGGGGCGGACGGCGGCTCGGCGGTGGACATCGGTGCACACTCCAGGGCACGACTGAGGGGCGACGTTCACGACATTTCCCATGAAACAGCCGCAATCGTCCGCCCGCAGCTCGCGCCGGTGCGCGTGGCGCGGTCGCGGCTGCTGCGCCATCCGCCGCCCAAACGGTAGGCTTTCCGTGTGATCTTCAAGCGCATCGGCAATGGGCGGCCGTACCCGGATCACGGCCGGACCAGCACCCGCCAGTGGGCGGACGTCGCCCCGCGTCCGGTGCGGCTGGACCAGCTGGTGACCACCAAGGGCCAACTCGACCTGGAGACCCTCCTCGCGGAGGACTCCACCTTCTACGGCGATCTCTTCGCCCACGTCGTGAAGTGGCACGGCGACCTCTACCTGGAGGACGGGCTGCACCGCGCCGTACGCGCCGCGCTCCAGCAGCGCCAGGTGCTGCACGCCCGCGTCCTCGAAATGGAGTGACGGGCCCGTCCCGCACCCCGCGACCCGTGTGGACACCGCCCTCCGGCCACCTCCGGAGGGCGGTCCGCGCATGCACCGGTACCCCCGTTCGGGTGCCGGCGTACTCCAGATGATGATCATTTAGTACCTTCGCAGCCGTCCGGCACTAATCTGCTGACTACGGCCGCAGTCCGTGGCGTACGCCGCCCACCCAGGCCGTTTCCGTCACCCGATCCCCGCCCTGGCACGAGGGGGAGACAAACCGTGAGCATGTTGACTCCCCAAGGCCTGAAGGGGAAGCAGTACCGCGTCACCGGCAACAGCTATCCACGGCTGGGCCGGCCGCCGAAGAAGAGCCGCAAGGTCCTCGCCCTGATCGGCTCACTGCTCGCCCTGGCCCTGATCGGCCTCGGCGGCGTGCAGCTCTGGGACATCTTCACCGGCAAGGGCAAGAACGCCTCCGCCCAGGCCTGCGCGTCGCCCTCGGGCAAACCGCTGGCCGCCCCCACCCCGGACGGCTCGGCCCCGCCCTCCGGCGCCCCCACCGATCCGAACGCCATCCCGCAGCCGGCCTCGATCACGGTGAACGTCTACAACGCCACCGCCAAGTCCGGGCTGGCCGCGCGGACCGCCGAGGAGCTAAAGAAGCGCGGCTTCACCATCGGCAAGGTCGGCAACGCGCCCGCCGAGCTGGACAAGAAGGTGCCCGGCACCGCCCAGGTGGTCGCCGGCCCGGCCGGCGCCGGGGCGTCCACCCTGCTCGGCTCCCAGATCGCCGGGGCCCTCACCACGGCGGACGCCCGGACCGACACCACCGTCGACTTCGTGATCGGCGACAGCTACAACGCCCTGCTGGACGAGACCCAGGCCGCCGCCGCGCTGGCCCTGGCTACCAAACCCACCCCGACCCCGAGCACCACCGGCAGCTGCTGAGCCGGCCCCCGGGCACAACGGAGCCCCCCGGCACCGCCGGGGGGCTCCGTTCGTCCGTTCGTGGCGCGCGGGCTCAGCCCGCGGTGCCGTACAGGCGGTCGCCCGCGTCGCCGAGGCCCGGGACGATGTAGCCGTTCTCGTTCAGCCGCTCGTCGACGGCGGCGGTCACCACGGTGACGGGCAGCCCGGCAAGTTCCTTCTCCATCACCGCGACGCCCTCGGGCGCGGCCAGCAGCACCACGGCGGTGACGTCGGTGGCGCCCCGCTCGATCAGCATCCTGATCGCGGCGACCAGCGTGCCGCCGGTGGCCAGCATCGGGTCGAGCACGTAGACCTGGCGGCCGGAGAGGTCGTCCGGCATCCGGGTGGCGTAGGTGGAGGCCTCCAGGGTCTCCTCGTTGCGCACCATGCCGAGGAAGCCCACCTCGGCGGTCGGCAGCAGCCGGGTCATCCCGTCCAGCATGCCCAGGCCGGCCCGCAGGATCGGGACGACCAGCGGCCGGGGGTAGCTCAGCCGGGTGCCGGTGGTGACCGCCACGGGGGTGGTGATCTCCACCTCCTCGGTGCGGACGTCCCTCGTCGCCTCGTACGCGAGGAGGGTCACCAGCTCGTCGGTCAGGCGACGGAAGGTCGGCGAGTCGGTGCGCTCGTCGCGCAGGGTGGAGAGCTTGTGGGCGACCAGGGGGTGGTCGACGACGTGGATCCGCATACGTCGAGGTTAGCCCGGCCCCGGACGCCCGTACGCCACCCGGTGGCCCACCGGGCCGGCGCCGCGTCCCGGCGCGGAGCCGACCGGGGTCACCCAGCGATGACGCGCCGTGACGCACCGCGAATGTCGGGGCGGAACGTCCTCCTGTGGTATCAATCCGGCCGATCTGGGAAAGTCAGGTCCTATGACGAGCAACCCGAAGAACGGGGACGGCTCGGCGGACGGGTCCACGGGCCCGTCGGGCGGGCGCTCGGGCCTGCCCCCGGACCACCCGGAGACCGAGGCGGAGCGCCGCAAACGGCGGACGGTGTTCCTGCGCGAACTCGCCGAGGCGCGCGAACTGCGGGAGCGGGTCCAGCCCCGGCGCACCAAGGAGCGCCGGATGCGCGAAGCGATGCGGATGCGAACCTTCCGGTTCTGACGGGCCCGCGGCGCGCCCACCGGGATTCGACGGCGCGCACCCGGCGCACCCGGCGCCCGTTCACCGGCTCCGGGCCGGCCCTTCCGACACGACCTGCAAAGACGCGCTGCCGAACACTCCCCGCAAAGCCGGGCTTTCTGTCACGATTCCGAGGGGACGGTCCGAACAGCGGGCCGCCTCTGGCGCGGGGGCGGCCAGATTCCGCGTTGCCCGGAGCGCCGAGCCGAGACCGATGATCTTGGGAGTGTCCCTGGTGGCGTACTTCGCTGCAGTGCTTGCTCGCACCGAGGACGGGTGGGATGTGAGCGAGACGGAACTCGACGACGTCGAAACCCTGGCGGACCTGGCCGATCTGGCCCGCGAAGCCGCCCAGGACGACGACAGCGTCCTGGTCTTCATCGAACAGGAGGACGTCTGGTTCGCCATCGTCCGGGTCGACGGTGAGGAGGACCCGCGGATCTTCGTGTCGGACGGCGCCGCCGCCGCCCGCAGCAGCTACGGCTCCGTCCTCACCGACGAGCTGGTCGACCAGGCCGGCGAGAGCGAGTTCGGCGACCTCGACAACCTGGTCGCCGAGCTGGAGGACGAGGAGGCGCAGGCCTCGGCCGGGCAGGAGGACGAGGACGGCGACGCGGACGCCCGCGGCGGCGTCCCGGTCGGCCCGCTCGGCGACGCCCACCTGCTCACCGAGTTCGGCCTGCCGTCCGAGGAGCTGCTCGCCCTCAGCGGCGAGGGCGCGGTGCCGGGCGACGCCCTGGAGGAGATCGCCGAGGCCCTCGGCTGCGGCGAGGTCCTGGAGGCCGTCCGGTAACGGGCCGGTGCCCCTCGCCGAATGCCGGACACTGGATGCCATGCCGTCCGCGTCCACCCGCCAGATAGCCCCGCTCCCCGCCCCCGTCCGCCCCGACCCGGTCCGCGACCGCTGGGCGGCGCCGATGCGCCTCGCCATCGCCGAGGCCGCCCTGGCGCCGGCCACCGGGGACGTCCCGGTCGGGGCGCTCGTCCTGGGCCCGGACGGCGAGGTGATCGGACGCGGCCACAACGCGCGCGAGGCGGTCGGCGACCCGACCGCCCACGCCGAGGTGGTCGCCGTCCGGGAGGCCGCAGCCGCGCTCGGGGAGTGGCGGCTCGTCGGCTGCACCCTCGTCGTCACCCTGGAGCCCTGCACCATGTGCGCGGGCGCCCTCGTGCTCTCCCGGATCGACCGGGTGGTCTACGGCGCCCTCGACGAGAAGGCCGGCGCCGCCGGCTCGCTCTTCGACGTGATGCGCGACCGCCGGCTCAACCACCGCCCCGAGGTGATCCCGGGCGTCCTCGCCGACGAGTGCGGCGAGCAGCTCCGCGCGTTCTTCGAGAACCACCGCTGAACGCGGCCGCCGGCCGCCGTCCCGATACGGATTTCGTGACCTCGCCACCCGTCCGGTAGAGTTCCCCTCGGTAGCGTGTCCGAGCGGCCAAAGGAGCACGCCTCGAAAGCGTGTGTGGGGGCAACTTCACCGTGGGTTCGAATCCCACCGCTACCGCCAGCAGCACGAGGGCCCCGACCGGAGACGGTCGGGGCCCTCGTCGTTCCCGCGCACCCTCGGGCGCGGAAGGGCTCCGCACCCGGGGCCGATGACCACCAACGCCCGGCGAGTACGGAGCCTGGAGGGGGAGCGGCTCGGGGGACCAACCGCTCCCCCGGCGGAGTCCCACAACCGGCGCCGCGTCGGGGGGAAGTCGCGGCGACCGGTCCCACAGCGGGGAGCTCCGGATCCACATGCCGGGGGATTCCTGCCAGATCCGCGGCACACCACCCATCCTGCGCGACGGTCCGCCCCCGGGCACCCGGAGAAAGGCCCCACTCCCGGGGACCTTCGTCCCGCCGGGTGAACGCGTCGCACACTTGATGGGCCGTCCGGTGGATAAGCTGCGCTCTGCAGAGGGCCGCTCGGGGACCGAATGGCGGCGGCCCACAGCAGGGAGGAAGGTCACCGGATGGCGCAGGCGAAGAAGATCGGCATGGTCCTCCTGCTCATCTTCGTGCTCTACACGATCATCACCTCGCCCGCCCGCGCGGCCGAGCTGGTCCAGCTGGGGTTCGAGGGCATCTCGAACGCCGCCAAAGCGGTCGGCACCTTCATGACCGGGCTGGTGAAGTAGCGGACCAGGGGGCGGTCCTCCGGCCCCGGCTGCTCCGGCTACGGTGTGCGGGACCCTCAGTCCCCCGTCCGCGAGGAGCGGCATCGTGATCCGGCACCTGGTCCTGTTCAAGCTCAACGAAGGCGTCAGCAAGGACGACGAGCGGGCGCTCGCCGGCGCCGAGGCCTTCGAGGCGCTCGGCCCGGTCATCCCCGAGCTGCGCGAGTGGGAGTGCGGCTGGAACACCACCGAGCGCGACATCGCCCACGACTACGCGATCAACAGCCTGGTCGAGGACCGTGCGGCGCTGCAGGCCTACCTCACCCACCCGGCCCACCAGGCCGCGGCCGGTCAGTGGCGGGAGTTCGCCACCTGGGTGATCGCCGACATCGAGGTCTGACCCCGGGCCGTCCCCCGGACGGCCGCAGGCGCCCCGCCCGGGGGCCGGGCGGGGCGCCTTGCGCTGTCCGGAAACCGCCCCCGGCCCCGCGCCACCCCGGGGGCCGGGTGGCGCACCGGCGCAGCACCAACACACCTCCCCTCGGTACTTGCCCGACCTGCGCCCGGCTTGTGATGCTATGACCGGTTTTGCCGGACACGGCGAGGTGGTGAATCGAGCCGCGACACCCGATCCGCAAGTCCCACCGTTTGTCGACTTTGGGAGGGGTGACGTGTCCGTGCGGACACCAGGGAGTGCGCCGGACACCGGCACCGGCCAAGCCGCCGGGCAGATCACCGCGGAGACCGTCGTCCAGGCCGTCGTCCAGACCGCCGGACCGACCACCGCCCAGGCCCCGATGCAGGCCCCGGCCCAGGCCCCGGCCCCGGCGCAGGCGCAGGCGCAGGCGCAGGCGCAGGCCGCCGCACCGGACGCCGGTCGCCCGGCGCCCCCGCCCGGGGACGAGGTCCTGGCCACCGTCATCGGCCCGGCCGGCGAGCTCCGCCCGGACGGCCTGCGCGGCCCCGGCGGCCGCCCGGTGGTGGACGTCCGGACGCTCACCCGGGTGCTGTTCGAGCGGCTCGCCGAACTGCCCCCGGACGCCCCCGAGCGGGAGCGGGTCCGGGCGGCGCTGATCGAGGTCAACATCCCGCTGGTGCGCTACGCGGCCACCCGCTTCCGCAGCCGCAGCGAGCCGATGGAGGACGTCGTCCAGGTCGGCACGATCGGCCTGATCAACGCGATCGACCGGTTCGACCCGAACCGCGGCGTGCAGTTCCCGACCTACGCGCTGCCGACCATCCTGGGCGAGATCAAGCGCTACTTCCGCGACAACGTCCGCACCATGCACGTCCCGCGCCGGCTCCAGGAGCTCTGGGTCCAGGTCAGCGGCGCGATGGAGGAGCTGACGGTGGTGCACGGACGGGCCCCCAAGGTGCCCGAGATCGCCGCCAGCCTGCGCATCCCGGAGGAGGACGTCCGGGCCTGCCTGGACGCCGGCCGGGCCTACAACGCGGCCTCCCTGGAGGCGGCCCAGGAGCACGAGGGCGGGCTCGCCCTGCTGGACCGGCTCGGCTACGAGGACTCGGCGCTGGCCGAGGTCGAGCACCGGGACATGGTCCGCCACCTGCTGGTCCAGCTGCCCGAGCGGGAGCGGCGGATCGTCATGCTGCGGTTCTTCGCCAATCTGACGCAGTCCCAGATCAGCACCGAGCTGGGAATGTCGCAGATGCACGTCTCGCGCCTGCTCTCGCGGATCCTGACCAGGCTTCGGACCGGCAATTCCTGGGAAGACTGACCTTCACAATCCCGGACAGAACACCGCGAACCACTGGGCCCGCCCGGGATTGCTGCGCGTTACCGCCGCGTGACGTCTTGCGACCTTCGGGTTTGCCGGGGACCGTGTTCCGGTATGCAGGGGGAGGGCGTCCTCGGGAACCACCGCGCGACGGAATCCGTTCAACTGTCAGTCACAAGGGGGTGGGTGCATGTCCGGAGACCTGGGCACTGCGGAGATCCACGCTGGTCAGGCCCATGGCACCGCGGTCGCCGTCGACCGGATCCCGCTCCAGCGGGGCCCGGACGCACCGTCCGTCGCCGAGATCGACCCCGCGGAGGCCGCCGCCGCCGCGCCGCAGGCGCCGCCGGGCCCCGGGCTGGACACCCGGACGCTCTCGCGCTCGCTCTTCCAGCGGCTCGCCGCCCTGGAGGCCGACAGCGCCGAGCACACCTACGTCCGTGACACCCTGATCGAGCTCAACCTGCCGCTGGTCCGGTACGCCTCCGCGCGCTTCCGCAGCCGCAACGAGCCGATGGAGGACATCGTCCAGGTCGGCACGATCGGCCTGATCAAGGCGATCGACCGGTTCGACCCGAACCGCGGGGTGGAGTTCCCCACCTTCGCGATGCCGACGGTGGTCGGCGAGATCAAGCGCTTCTTCCGGGACACCAGCTGGTCGGTCCGGGTGCCCCGGCGACTGCAGGAGCTGCGGCTGGCGCTCACCAAGGCCGGTGACGACCTGGCCCAGAAGCTGGACCGCTCCCCCACCGTCGCCGAGCTGGCCGTCTGCCTCGGCGTCAGCGAGGAGGACGTGGTCGAGGGGCTCGCGGTGGGCAACGCCTACACCGCCAGCTCCCTGGACTCCAGCCCCGGCGAGGAGGACGGCGACGGCCCGCTGGCCGAGCGGCTCGGCTACGAGGACCTCGCGCTGGAAGGCGTGGAGTACCGCGAGTCGCTGAAGCCGCTGCTGGCCAAGCTCCCGCCGCGCGAGCGCCGGATCATCATGCTGCGGTTCTTCGGCAACCTCACCCAGTCGCAGATCGGCGAGGAGATCGGCATCTCCCAGATGCACGTCTCCCGACTGCTGACCAGGACCCTCACACAGCTGCGCGAGGGCCTGATCAGCGAGGGGTGAGCCGGGGCCCGGGCCGGGCCGGGGCGACTCAGGGTACGAGCAGGTTGGCCCGCAGGCCCGCCAGCACGGCGTCGTCCAGGCCCAGGCCGTCCCGCCAGAACGACGCGAAGTCGGGCCAGCCGGCCTCGACCTCCTCGAAGGCCGCCTCCAGGTAGTCACGCTCCGCCCGGAACACCGGGAGCAGCAGCTCCGGCTCCTGCATCAGGCCGCGGGTGCCGAAGCTGTCCACGATGGTCTCGACGATCGCGGCGGAGCGCTCGTTGGTGAGCAGGTAGTCGGCGAAGACCGTCTCGCGGTCCACCCCGAGGGCGGTGAGCAGGACGGCCGCCGTCCACCCGGTGCGGTCCTTGCCGGCCGAACAGTGGAACAGCAGCGGCGCGCCGTCCGGCGCGGCCAGCAGGCGCAGCACGGTGGCGAACCGCTCGCGGGCCACCGGGTCGGTCACGAACCACCGGTAGAGGCCGGTCATCATCGCGGCGGCCCGGCCGTCACCGAGCAGGGCGCGCTGCTTCTCCGGGCTGCGGTCGGCCAGGGCGTCGCGCAACGCGACGTAGATGTCGAAATCCGCGGCGAAGACCGGCAGGTGGTGCAGGGTCACGCCGTCCGGGGCGGTGCGCTCGACGGTGATGGGCGCGGCGGACAGCTCAGCGGCCGCGATCACGGCCACCGGCAGGCCGCGGACCCGGTCGGGGCCGGCCTCGCGGACCTCGTCGAGGCTGCGGAGGTCGACGACCTGGCGCAGGCCGAGCGCCGCGAGCAGGTCGAGGTCCTCGTCGGTGAGGCGGTTGAGGCCGTCGCTGCGCAGCACGGCGCCGTGCTTCAGCACCCGTCCGTCGGCCGTCCGGTAGCCACCGAGATCGCGGGCGTTGACGGCGCCCCGCAGGCCGAGGCTCCGGGCCTGCTGGGCGGCTTCCGGAGCGGGCTCCAGGACCTCTTCCCGGGCACCGTCCCGGTCGCCCTCCACCGACGTCCCCACGGCATTCCGCAGGGCCTCGATTGCGGCGGTCTCGGTCTGCTGCTCGGTCACGCGGCGGCCTCCATTGGATATTCGAGCGGTGCCGTGGCACAACCCGACGCGATATTGCATGAACCTGCCCGACGGAACAGGGGGATGTGCAAGAGTGTCATGCGCAACGCCGCCAGTGTAGGGCGCGGCATACATGTCATCACCGCACGGTCGGTGACCAGCGGTAACGCTCCGGCGCCGTTTTTAATTCTCAATTCATTATTTGCGCAACAGGCGCTCTTCCGGTCACAATCAGCGCCTTCATGGCATCGCCATGAACGTTGGTAACAGATTCGCTGCACTCCTGCCCATTTGGTCCCAATCGGTGCGGAGTCTCCACCAGGATGGGCGCCGGGCAGCCTGCTGCCCGCGAACAGCGACCGGGCAGGCGAGCGTCGAGCAGCGAAAGCGCCCTGCCCAGGGGAGGAACACACATGGGTCGAGCGACCCGAAGAGTTGCCGCCTGCGCGGCAGCAGTCCTGCTGGCCGGCGGCCTGCAGTCATCCCTCGCACACGGTGCCACCGCAGCACCCAGGATCGACCTCACGGTCCTGGTGATCAGCGACGGCGGCCCCGCCTCGGCGGCCATCGCGGCCGAGCTGAAGAGCCAGGGCACCCCGTACAAGTTGGTCGACCTCAACGACGCCGGACGCCCGGTGATCAATGCGGCCTTCCTCAGCGACAGCCTCAACGGCCAGCCGCGCGGCAAGTTCCAGGGCATCGTGCTGCCCAACGACAACCCGTTCGCGGCCGGCTCCGCCGAGATGGCCGCGATCGCCGCCTACGAGGCGGCGTTCGGCGTGCGCCAGGTCGACGCGTACACCTACGCCAGGCCGGAGGTCGGCCTGAACTACGCCGCCGACCCGGGTTACATGGGCAGCCTCGACGGCTTCCAGGGCCAGGTCTCCACGGCCGGTCTCGCGGGTCCGTTCGGCTACCTCAAGGGCAGCGTCCCGTTCGAGGACAACGACCCGGCGGTCGGCGAGAGCTACGGCTTCCTCGCCACCCCGCTGACCACCCTGCCGGCCGGTGCGAGCTTCACCCCGCTGGTCGAGACGACCATCCCGGGCACCACCACCAAGGGCTCGCTGGTCGGCGAGTACAGCCACGACGGCCGCAAGGAGCTGGTCGTCACCTTCGTCTACAACCAGTACCAGCAGCAGTACCGCCTGCTGGCGCGCGGCATAGTCGACTGGATAACCCAGGGCGTCCACCTCGGCTACGACCGCAACTACTTCGCGGCCCACGTGGACGACGTCTTCCTGGCGGACGACCGCTGGGACACCGTGCTGAAGTGCACCCCCGGTGACGTCACCTGCCCGCCCGGCACCCCGGAGACGGCCGACCCGATCCGGATGACGGTCGCCGACGCGCAGTACGCCAAGCAGTGGCAGACCGCCAACAACTTCACCATGGACATGGTGTTCAACGGCGGCGGCAGCGAGGACTGGAAGGCCGACCACTCCGTCACCACCGACCCGGTGGTGGACCAGATGGTCGCCGACCAGACCAGCTACCGGTGGGTCAACCACACCTACACCCACCCGTACCTGGGCTGCCTCCAGGACGTCTCGGTGGTGCCGTGGAAGTGCACCAAGGACACCGCCGGCAACACCGTCTGGGTCGACCAGGCCACCATCACGTCCCAGATCAAGAACAACATCGACTGGGCCGCGGCGCGCAACCTGCACATCGACAAGACCGAGCTGGTCACCGGTGAGCACTCGGGCCTGCTGACCGCTCCGCAGGAGACCAGCGACAACCCGTACCTGGCTCCCTCGCTGGTCGCCAACGGCGTGAAGTGGACGGCCAGCGACGCCTCCCGCGAGACCGGCCAGCGGGCCGTCGGCTCGTCGGTGCTGACCGTGCCGCGGTACCCGATGAACGTCTTCTACAACGCCGCCACGGCGAAGGAGGAGACGGACGAGTACAACTGGATCTACACCAGCGTGGCCAACGGCGGCAGCGGGGTCTGCGAGAACAACGCCAACTCCACCTGCCTGCCGACGCCGCTGGACGTGAACACCGGCTACCAGTCGTACATCGTGCCGCTGGAGGCCCGGATCGACCTCGGCCACGTGCTGAGCAACGACCCGCGACCGCACTTCATCCACCAGTCGAACCTGTCCGAGGACCGGATCGTCTACCCGGTGCTGGAGAAGATCCTCTCCACCTACCGCGCGCTGCACGCCGACAACGCGCCGATCGTGAACCTGGCGCAGAAGGACCTCGGCGCCGAGTTCCAGCGCCGCGCGGCCTGGAACGCGGCGCTCACCGCCGGCCAGGTCACCGCCTACCGGGTCGGCGACACCGTCACGGTGAGCGCTCCGGCCGGCGTCCAGGTGCAGGCCACCATGCCGACCGGCACCACCCAGAAGCTCGCGATCGGCTCGGGTGCGTTCGGCACCGCCTACGCCGGTACGCTGTCCGGCTGGGTGAAGCCCGGAGCGCTCCAGAGCAGCGTCCAGCTCAAGCTGGCCGCGGCGGTCACCCCGGCGGCTCCGGCCGCCGCGCCGAACACCGCCAAGACGCTGACCGCTCCGGCTCCGGCCGACAAGAAGGTCGTGCCCCAGGGCACCGCCGACGCCGTCCCGGCCGGCCCGGGCGACACCGCCCGGACCGACGCCCCGACGCTGGTCCCCGGTAGCGGGGTCCCGGTGCCGGGCAAGGGCGTCACGGCCGGCAAGAGCAGCACCAAGGGCAACGCCAAGGGCGGCGCCCAGACCGGCAAGGCCTCCGGGGGGAAGGCCGACCCGACCAAGAAGACCGCCGGCCAGTCCGGCACCCGCTAACAGGTGACACCGGTGGTGGGACGGGCGACGGCCCGCCCCACCACCGGCCACCGGGCCCGGCCGTCGAGGCCGGCCGCTTGACGCAAGGACAGGAGGGGGGACAGGAATGCGCGTCACCCTGCTCACCGAGGGGACGTACCCGCACCAGCACGGCGGCGTGAGCGTCTGGTGCGACCAGCTCGTCCAGGGCATGCCGGACGTCGACTTCGACGTCATCGCCGTCACCGGGACCGGCCACGAACCGCTGGCCTGGGAGCTGCCCGCCAACGTGCGGTCCGTCACGACCGCACCGCTCTGGGGCCCTGCCGCCGACGGCAGAGCACCCCGCGGCCGCGAGATGCGCCGCTTCCTCAACGCGTACGAGCGCTTCCTGCACTCCATCCTGGACCCCGTCTACACCACCCACTTCGGCACCGAGCTGTACGGCTTCGCCGACCTCGCCCGGCGCGGGCTGCTCAGCCCGGCGCTGCGCAGCGAGCGCGCCCTGCGCACCCTCCAGCACGTCTGGACCCGCGACTACCTCTCCACCGGCGTCTCCCGGCCCACCCTGCACGACGCGCTCAACGCCACCGACCTGCTGGAGCACGCGCTGCGCCCGCTGTCGGTCGAGCCGCCCCAGGACGGCGTCGCGCACGCGGCGAGCGGCGGCCTCGCCACCCTGCCCGGACTGATCGCCTCGCAGCAGTACGGCGTACCGTTTCTCCTCACCGAGCACGGCATCTACCTGCGCGAGCGCTACCTCGGCTACCGCACCGGCCCCTACCGCTGGCCGGTCAAGGCGCTGCTGCTGGGCTTCTACCGGATGCTCGCCGAGGAGAGCTACCGGCGGGCCGCGCTGGTCACTCCCGGCAACCGGTACAACCGGCGCTGGGAGGAGCGCGGCGGCACGCCGTCCGCGCACATCCGCACCGTCTACAACGGCGTGGACCCGGCGGCCTTCCCGCCCGCCGGGCCGGAGCCCGAGACGCCCACCCTCAGCTGGGCCGGCCGGGTCGACCCGATCAAGGACCTGGAGACGCTGATCCGCGCCTTCGCGATCGTCCGCGACGAGATACCCGACGCGCGGCTGCGGCTGTTCGGCGGCACGCCCAAGGGCGGCGAGGCCTACCGCGACCGCTGCATAGCCCTGGCCGCCGAGCTCGGCGTCGCCGACTCGGTGGCCTTCGAAGGCCGCGTCGCGGACATCACCGACGCGTACGCGGCGGGGAACGTGGTGATGCTCTCCAGCATCAGCGAGGGCTTCCCGTTCACCCTGATCGAAGCGATGTCCTGCGGCCGCTCCACGGTCTCGACCGACGTGGGCGGCGTGCGCGAGGCCGTCGGCGACACCGGTCTGGTCGTCCCGCCGCGCGAACCCGAACCGATGGCGGCCGCCGCCGTCGAGCTGCTGCGCGACCCGGAGCGCCGGGCCCGGCTCGGCGAGCAGGCCCGGCTGCGGGTGATCGAGCAGTTCACGCTCCGCCAGAACATCGACGGCTTCCGCGGCATCTACACCGAGCTGCTGGGCACCTCCCGCTGGCTGCCGAACGGCGTCGTCGCCGTCACCGACGGCGCGTCCGACGCGGACTGGGACGACCCGGTGCCCCTCGAAGCGGCTGCCGAGCGAAGCGAGGTGGGCGCGTGAACGACCGCAGGGAGCGAACCATCACAAGCTGCGCGTCCCGCGAAGCGGCCGCCGAGCGAAGCGAGGTGGGCGCATGAGCGGCCCGCTCCGCCTGGTGCCCGACGAGGCCGGCCCCGACTGGGCCGAGCAGACCGTACAGCTGCGCACCCTCCCGAGGGGGCGCCGCCGGCCCGTACTGCCCGCGCAGCGGCCCGTCCCCGAGCCCGAGGAGCAGCTGGAACTCTCCCCGGACCCGCTGGACGAGCTCGCCGAGCGGCTCGCCGACGTCTGCGCCGACGCCGTCCACCCCTACGAGATCGCGGCCTTCCTGGAGTCCGACGGCCTCTCCGACGAGCAGGCCGGGCTGCTGTACGGCCGCCCCGACGCGTTCACCGTCGCCGAGGAGCTGTTCGAGAAGGTCGAGCGCCGCTACCCGGGCCCGAGCTCCGAGTTCGCCAACCCCTGGCGGGCCGACCCCTGGCGGTGCGTCGTGCGCGGCCTGGTGTTCGCCCTGCCCGGCCTCGGCTACCTGCTCGGCGCCAACCTGTTCGCGGCCACCCGGATGCGCTTCGGCCTCCCCTCGGGGATGCTCGCGCTCTCCGTCGCCACCCTGGTCAGCTGGTCGTGGAACCAGGCGCTGGCGCACCGCTCGTACGCCTGGCTGGGCCGCGGCCGGCGGCGTGCGGCCGGCGTCTGCCTGGCGGTCGGCGCACCGCTGGGCGCACTGGTCGCCGCCGTCGCCGGGTACGTGATCGGCGGTCCGCTCGGTGCGCTCTGCTTCGCCGCCGGGCAGTCCGGCTACCTGGCGGCGGCCACCGTCCTGCTGGTGCTCGGGCGGGAGAAGTTCCTGCTGGTGGCACTGGCACCGTCGGCGATCGGGGCCGGCGTGGTGCTGGCCGTGGACGTGCCGCAACTCGTCCGGACGGTCGTGCTGCTGGCCTCGCTCGCGCTCGCGGTGGGCCTGGCCGGCCGGGAGATCGTCCGCTGTCTGCGCAGCGAGCAGGACACCACGGTGCTCGGGCTCCCGCTCCGCAAGGAGGTGCCGCACCTGCTGTTCGGCCTGGCCGTCGGCACCCTGACCATGATCGCCGGCCTCGGCACGACCGTCCACCAGGCGGTCCGCACCGGGGCCGCGGAAGGCGCGTCCGCCAGCCCGACGGGGCCGGCCATGATCGCGCTGACGCTCAGCCTCGGGCTCGCCGAGTGGCTGCTGTTCCGCTACCGGGCGATGGCCGTGGCCGGGCTGCGGACCAGCCACACCCCGGCCGCGTTCGCCCGCCGCACCGCCGGCGTGCTGCTCGGCTGCCTGTTCATCTACCTCACCACCGTGGCCGCGCTGGACGCCGCCGCCACCGTGCTCTGGCCCGGCGCCCCGGCGCTCGGGGTCCCGGAGCTCGGTGCGCTGCTGCTGCTCGGCGGCTCCCTCTGGCTGGCGCTGCTGCTGAACGCCTTCGGGTTCAGCTGGAGCACCGCCCTGATCTGTCTGGCAGCCGCGGGCGCCGAGTGCGCCGGACTGCTGACCGGTGTCGACCCGACCGTCCTGCAGCTGATCGGCTGCGGGGCCGCGGCCGCGGTCCTCACCGCCATCGCCGGGCCCGTGCTCGGCCGCACCACCAGGCACCGCTGAACCACCCCAGTGCTGGGTCACCACCGTTCCGCGCCCAGCCGTCCCCACCCGTACCAGAGCAGAAAGCGATCTACCGGATGAGCAACGTCGCCGTTACCGGAGCCGAGGGCTTCATCGGCTCCCACCTCGTCGAGACCCTGGTCGCGGACGGCCATCAGGTCCGCGCCATGGTGCAGTACAACTCCTTCTCCTCCTTCGGATGGCTGGAGACCCTCCCCAAGGAGGTGCTGGACTCCGTCGAGATCGTCCTCGGCGACGTCCGGGACCCGGGCTCCGTCACCGGCCTGGTCAAGGGCACCGAGGCGGTCTACCACCTGGCCGCCCTGATCGCGATCCCGTACTCCTACCGGGCTCCGCACTCCTACGTCGACACCAACGTCACCGGCACCCTCAACGTGCTGGAGGCGGTGCGCCACCTCGACGTGCCGCGCCTGGTGCACACCTCCACCAGCGAGACCTACGGGACCGCGCAGACCGTGCCGATCACCGAGGACCACCCGATCAACACCCAGTCCCCGTACGCCGCCTCCAAGGCCGGCGGGGACCGGCTCGCCGACAGCTACTACGCGAGCTTCGAGACCCCGGTCGTCACGCTGCGCCCGTTCAACACCTTCGGCCCGCGCCAGTCGATGCGCGCCGTCATCCCCACCGTGATCGCCCAGGTGGCCGCCGGCGAGCGCGAGATCACCCTGGGCGACCTGCGCCCGACCCGTGACTTCACCTTCGTGAAGGACACCGCCAACGCCTTCCGCACGGTCGGCACCGCCCCGGCCGAGACCGTGGTCGGCAGGACCTTCAACGCCGGCACCGGCGGCGAGATCTCGGTCGGCGACCTGGTCGTCCTGATCGGCAAGCTGATGGGCGCCGACCTCACGGTGAAGGAGGACGAGCAGCGCATCCGTCCGGCCAACTCCGAGGTGATGCGCCTGGTCGCCGACGCGACCCGGCTGCGCACGGCCACCGGCTGGGCCCCGGAGTTCTCCCTGGAGCAGGGCCTTGAGCAGACCATCGAGTTCTTCCGTGACCCCGCCAACCTGGCGCGCTACAAGACCGACATCTACAACGTCTGACCTGCCGCACCTCACTGGCAGCACCGGCAACCACAAGGCTCCTGTCGCACCATACTTCCGTGGGGGAAACACCATGCACGCAGTGATCCTGGCCGGTGGCAAGGGCGTTCGCCTTCGTCCCTACACCACCGCCCTCCCCAAGCCGCTCGTCCCGATCGGCGACCAGCACGCGATCCTGGAGATCGTGATGCGCCAGCTCGCCGCGGCGGGCTTCACCTCCGTCACCCTGGCCATCGGCCACCTCGGCCACATCATCCGCGCCTACGTCGGCAACGGCTCCCAGTGGGGGCTCAGGGTCGGCTACGCCGTCGAGGACAGCCCGCTCGGCACCATGGGCCCGCTGCTCACCATGCAGGACCGGCTGCCCGAGCACTTCCTGGTGATGAACGGCGACATCCTCACCGACCTGGACTTCGCCGGGGTGCTCAAGCACCACGAGTCCTCCGGGGCGCCGCTCACCATCGCCACCTACGCCCGCCAGGTCAAGATCGACTTCGGTGTGCTGACCACCGAGTCCGGCTCGATCACCGGCTTCCAGGAGAAGCCGACCATCGACTACCGGGTCTCGATGGGTGTCTACGGCGTGTCGCGCTCGGCGCTCGCCGCCTACACCCCGGGCCTGCCGCTGGGCTTCGACGAGCTGGTGCTCGACCTGCTCGCCGCGCAGACCCCGCCGGCCGCCTACGAGTTCGGCGGCTACTGGCTCGACATCGGCCGCCCGGACGACTACGACCGGGCCAACGCCGAGTTCGCGCTCAACCGCTCGGTGCTGCTCCCCGGCGAGCCCGAGGGCCTGTACGCCGTGCCGAACAGCCCGGGAGCGGCGGTCCCGGCCGCCCGCACCGCGGCGGACGCCGCCGACGGGCAGCCGACGGCCTCGGCCGCGACGGGCCCCGAGAACGACGGACGGGCCGCGTGAGAATCCTGCTGCTCGGCGTGGACGGCTTCCTCGGCCGGCACGCCGCCACCGTCCTGCGGTCACTGCCCGGAGCCACCGTGCTGACCGCCGGGCGGCGGCCCGACCACGACCTGCGCCTGGACCTCGCCACCGCGCAGGCCGGTCCGCTCGGCGAGGAACTGGCCGCGCTCGCCCCGGACGCGGTGGTGAACTTCGCCGGCGCGGTGTCCGGCAGCGCGGTCACGCTCGCCGAGGTCAACGCGCGCGGCCCGGCCGTGCTCTGCGAGGCCCTGGCCCAGGGCGCGCCGAAGGCCCGGCTGGTGCACATCGGCTCGGCCGGCGAGTACGGCGTCTGCGAGCCCGGCAGCTCCCTCGCCGAGGACGCCGACGCCCGCCCGGTCGGCGTCTACGGCGCGACCAAGCTGGCCGGCTCCCTCGCGGTGGCCGGCTCGCCGCTGGACGCCGTGGTGCTGCGGGTGTTCAACCCGGTCGGACCGGGCGCACCGGCCGGCTCGCTGCCTGGCCGGCTCGCCGCCGAGCTGCGCCGGGCCGCGCCGCAGGGCGCCGACGGCGTGGTGCAGGTCGGGGACCTCTCGGCCCACCGCGACTTCGTCGACGCCCGGGACGTCGCCCGCGCGGTCGGCCTGGCCGTCGCCGCCGAGCACCCGCTGCCCCGGGTGCTCAACCTCGCCTCCGGGCGGGCGAAGCCGGTCCGGGCGATCGCGGACGGCCTGGCCGCCGCGGCCGGGTTCACCGGCCGGATCGACGAGAGCGGCGCCGGCTCCGAGCGCTCGGCCGCCGTCTCCTGGCAGCAGGCCGAGGTCTCGGCGGCCGCCCGGGAGCTCGGCTGGCACCCGGAGACGGACCTCGCCGACACCCTGCGCGACCTCTGGCTCAGCACCGATCCCCTGGTCACCGGATGACCGGCGCGAGCCCTGTCGACGGCCGCCTGCTGGTGCCGCTGTACGTCCACCCCGCAGTGGACCCGGCGGCCTGGCAGGCGGTCGCCGCCGCCGACCCGGGCCGGATCGCCGCCGTCGTGCTGAACCTGGCCGACGGCCCCGGCGCCGTCCCCGACAACGTCTTCGCCGAGGCCGCCGACGAGCTGCGCAAGGCGGGCCTCCCGCTGCTCGGCTACGCCGACACCGACTACGGCCGACGACCCCACGCCGCCGTGGTCGACGACATCCTGACGTACCGTCAGCGACACGGCATCACCGGCGTCTACCTCGACCAGGTCGCCACCCACCCGGGTGCGCTGGCGCACTACCGGCGGCTCGCCACCGCGGCCCGCGCCGCCGGTTGCGCGACCGTGGTGTTCGGCCACGGCGACCACCCCGATCCCGGCTACGCCGAGGTCGGACTCGCCGACCTGCTCGTCACCTTCGAGGGGGACTGGGAGGCGTACCGCGCGATGACCCTGCCGGTCTGGACCGGCCGGCACGCCGCCGCCCGGTTCTGCCACCTGGTGTACGACGTCCCCGCCGAGGAGGCCGGGGAGGCCGCCGCGCTGATCACCGCCCGCCGGGCCGGCGTCGGCTGCGCGGTCCCGGGCGCCGGGGAGAACCCCTGGAGCACCCTGCCGCATGCCCTGGCCGTCACCGAACCGACCTGACCCCACCCGGAGTTCGAGTACCGTGACCCGTCCCACCCGGCCCCTGCTGGCCGCCCTCGCCCTGACCACCGCCCTGGTGCTGACCTCGTGCAGCAGCTCGGGCCAGGAGGACGAGGACGACACCTCGGCCGACGCCACCGGCTCCCAGCCGCCCGCGGCCACCGCCGCACCCGTCCCGGGCACCCCGTCCGCACCCGCGACGACCGACCCCGGGACACCGAGCGCCCCCGGCACACCCGGCACCCCGGCGCCCGCGACCACCCCGGGCACGCCGAGCGACCCGGGAACACCGGGCACGCCGCCGGCCCCGGGCACCCCCTCGGTGCCCGGCACCCCGGGCACGCCGGCGCAGCCCGCCGGCGCCCGCTGGCAGCCCACCCCCGGCCTCGCCTGGCAGTGGCAACTCGGCGGCGGGGTCGACCAGTCGGTGGACGTCCCGGTCTACGACGTGGACGGCTTCGAGACCGACGCCGCCGTGGTCGCGGCCCTGCACGCCAAGGGCCGGAAGGTGATCTGCTACATCAACGCCGGCTCCTGGGAGGACTTCCGCCCCGACGCCGCCGCCTTCACCAAGGCCCTCCAGGGCTCCGGCAACGGCTGGAAGGGCGAGAAGTGGTTCGACATCCGCAAGCTGGACCAGCTGAAGCCGCTGATGGCGGCCCGATTCGACATGTGCCGGAGCAAGGGCTTCGACGCCGTCGAACCGGACACCATCGAGGCCTACAACCAGAACAGCGGCTTCCCGCTGACCGCCGAGGACCAGCTGCGGTACAACCGCATGCTGGCCTCGCTCGCCCATGAGCGCGGCATGGCGATCGGCCTGAAGAACGACCTGGACCAGATCCCCGCCCTGCTGCCCGACTTCGACTTCGCCGTGAACGAGGAGTGCGCGCAGTTCGACGAGTGCGCCCGGCTCTCGCCCTTCATCCAGGCGGGCAAGGCGGTCTTCCACGTCGAGTACAAGCTCGGCACGGAGAAGTTCTGTGCCCGGACCAAGTCGCTGGGCCTCAGCTCTATGCAGAAGAAGTTGGAGCTGGACGCCTGGCGGAAGCCCTGCTGAGGCCCCGTCGGGGCAGCAGGGCGTACCGGCCCGCCAGGCACTCCGTCGGACGGATTACTTGACAGCCAGCCAGATGACGGCGCCCACCACGACCAGCGCGACGACGGCGATCACGGCGATCAGACCGGTCCGGTTGCCGCCGCTGCTGCTGCCATAGGTGGAGACGGAGCCCGGAGCCTGGGGTGCCGGGGTCTCGTCGACGAACGCCCGGAACATCTGGGTGTTGCCGGCGGGGTCGTAGTCGTTGTCAGCCATGGCACGGACTCTAACGAATCCGCCGACCCCGCCGACACCCCGGACCCTCCTCCGGCGCCCCGCCCCGGCCGCCCGCCCGCCCGGCCGGGCGGGCGGGCGGGCGGGCGGCCGGGGCGGGGCGAGTACGACAGGCACGTGAACTCTGCCGCGACCACGGAATGCCGGTCCGGGCGATCCGGTTGACTCGAGTCATGACCGGAATCCACAGTGACGCCCCCGGCCGGGTCCGGCTCGGCACCTCCGACCTCGCCGTCCACCCCCTCTCCCTGGGCGGCAACGTCTTCGGCTGGACGGCCGACGAACAGCAGTCGTTCGCCGTCCTGGACGCCTACACCGCCGCCGGCGGCAACTTCGTCGACACCGCCGACACCTACTCCTCCTGGGTGCCCGGCAACACCGGCGGCGAGTCCGAGAGCATCATCGGCGACTGGCTGCGCAGCCGCGGCAACCGCGACGACCTGGTGATCGCCACCAAGGTCGGCCTCCACCCCGAGGCGCGCGGCCTGAGCGCGGCCACCATCAAGTCCTCGGTCGAGGGCTCACTGCGCCGGCTCGGCATCGAGCACATCGACCTCTACTACACCCACCAGGACGACGACACCCCGGTGGAGGAGTTCATCACCGCGCTGGACGACCTGGTGAAGGAGGGCAAGGTCCGCGAGATCGCCGCCTCCAACATCGGCGCCGAGCGGCTCGCCGAGGCGCTGGCCTTCTCCGAGCGCGAGGGCCTGGCCGCGTACGTCGCCGTCCAGCCGCACTACAACCTGGTCTCCCGCGCCACCTTCGAGGGCCCGCTCGCCGACGTGGTCGCCGCGCACGGCCTGGCCACGGTGCCCTACTACGCCCTAGCCTCCGGCTTCCTGACCGGCAAGTACCGCCTCGGCGGCGGTGAGGTGGCCAGCGCCCGCTCCGAGGGCGCCTCCCGCTACCTGGCCGACCCGCGCGGCACCAAGGTGCTGGAGGCGCTGGACACCGTCGCCGCCGAGCACGAGGCGGAAATCGCCACGGTGGCCCTGGCCTGGCTGACCACCCGCCCGACGGTCGCCGCGCCGATCGCCAGCGCCCGTCGGGTCGAGCAGCTGCCGCCGCTGCTGGCCGCCGCCTCGCTGCGCCTCACCCCGGAGCAGCTCGCCCTGCTGGACGCCGCCTCCGCCTGACCCCGGCGCGCGGCGGCCCCCGGCGGAATCGATCCGCTCGGGGGCCGCCGCGCCGGACGCGCCGTTACGGGCGCCCGAAATGGGTCGGGTAGAAGCCGCTGCTGAGGGTGGAGACCCGCACCGTCTTCCCCGGCCGGGGCGCCTCGACGAACTTCCCGCCGCCGAGGTAGATCCCCACGTGGTGGATCCCGGAAGCCCGGCCGCTGTCCGACCAGAACAGCAGGTCACCGCGGTGCAGCTGTCCGGCGGTGATCGGGGTGGTGGCCGCGTACTGGTCGTCCGCCACCCGCGGCAGGCTGATGCCGCTGCGCCGGTAGGCCTGCTGGACCAGCCCCGAGCAGTCGAAGCCCGACGGGCCGTCACCGCCCCAGACGTAGGGCTTGCCGAGCTGGGCGAGTGCGTAGTCGATCGCCGACTGCGTGCTGCGGGAGGACGGCCCGCTCCCGGCGGCCGGCCGGTCGGGCGCCGGGTCCGACCCGCCGCCGGTCCCGCCGGTGCGGCTGAGGTAGATGTCGTAGTGGCTGGTGTACCGCCACTCGCCGCTGCCGTTCTTGAACCAGTACTTCGAGCCGTCCCAGCCCTGCCGCAGACCCGAGGACGACCCGCTCGACGACCCGCTCGACGAGGTGGGCGCCGGCGTGGACGCGGCGCCGTTGGAGACGGCCGCCTTGCCGGATCCCCCGGATCCCCCGGACGCGCCGGTCGCGCCGGTACGGGCGGCGTAGACGTCGTAGTGGCCGGTCCAACGCCAGGCGCCGTTCGCGGCCTTGAACCAGTACTTCGAGCCGTCCCAGCCCTGCTTGCCGGGCGCGGCGTGCGCGGACCCGGCACCGGCCGTCAGACCGACCACACCGGCTCCCGCCAGCACGGTGGTGGCCAGGCAGGTGGTCCGCACGGCGCGGTGTATTCGCGCGCCACCGGACGTCCCGGCCGCCGGGCGGGCGGTGCGCGGCCGGGCCGCGCAGTTCGGGCAGCCGCAGCCCGCCACGGCGGGGATGCTGCCGAGCGTCTCCTCGAAACCGATCAGCGCGGCGCCGGCACCGGCGAACTCCGCCTCGAACTCGGCTTCGAACTCGGCCTCGACGTCGGTCTCGAAACCGCTCTCCGTGCCGATGGCTATCCTCATGCCGGTCGTCCTTCCTTCCGCCCGGCCCGGGCGGCCGGGGACGGTACCGAAGCGGCCACTCCGGCCGGGGCGACGAAGGCGACCAGCAACTGCTCCATCAGAGCGCTGCGGGCGGCCTCGTCCAGCTCGTGCGCGGTCGCGCGCTCCAGCCGGCGGACGGCGAGCGCCGCCGCCTCGACCGCGTCGTCCACCAGCACCGTGCGCAGGCCCGCGTCCAGGTCGGCCAGCCGGCGCCGGCGCATCGACTCGGCGACCTCGGGCGCGTAGTCCAGCGCGAGCGGCTGCGCCGAGTAGACCTCCAGCCCGGCCGGGGCGACCTCGGCGGCCAGCGCCCTGGTCAGCTCGTCGGCGAACCACTGGCCGTCGCGCAGCGCCGGGCCGGGGGCCGCGTTGCTGTCGCACGGCAGCATGGACGCCGTCCGGGTCAGCACCGCCTGCACCTGCTCGCGCAGGTAGTGCTCGTGGTCCTCGATCGCCAGCAGCGCCCGGGCGGTGTCCTTGACCCGCCAGACGATCAGCAGCCGCACGACGATCGGCGTACCGGTCCGGTCGACCACCTTGACCGGCTCGCTGCGCCAGTGCCGCAGCCGCACGTCCACCCGGCGCCGGCGCAGCAGCGGGTTGACCCAGACCAGACCGGTGCGCCGGACGGTGCCGCGGTAGCGGCCCCAGCGGCTGAGCACCCGGGTCTCACCGCCCGCGTTGGCCAGCAGCCCGGCCAGCGCGAGGACGATCAGCAGACCGGCCGCGCTGACCGCGATGCCGGACCGCACCGTCACCTCCACCCCGCCGGTGGCTCGCGCGGCGGCACCGCGCAGATCGGGCAGCGCCTCCCAGGACGGGATGACGCCGTCGTTCAGCAGGACCAGCACGACGGCGGTCACCCCCGCCAGCAGCGCCAGCAGCGCGATCCAGCCGGGCAGCACCGCGGCTCCGTGCTCGCGCAGCGCCTGGTCGGCGCGCGGGGGCCGGCGGGAGGTGGTCGCGGTGACCGCGCCGGCCGGGGTGGCCTCCGGCAGCTCCACCGCCTCCAGGACCGCCGTCTCCAGCGGGTCGCGCAGGTCGACCGGCGTGACCGCCGGACCGGGGACGACCGCCAGCGGCGTGGTCGCCGGCCCGTTGTCGACGGGTTTGCCCGTCTTGGGCGCCCTCGCCATCGGGCTGGAGCCGGAGGCGGAACGTTCCCGCAGGGTCGGCGGCAACGCCTTGGGCAGATTGTCGGGTCGCTGCGAAGAATCGCGGGTGACGTCCATGCACGGATCCTCGGGTTCGGTGTGTCGCGCAACGGGCGGCCCGGATCTGACGGGCAGTGCCAGAGTCAGGCTAAGTTCATACGTCATCAAATGCGACATTTGCGATAGAGCGTGTCGACATTTACTGACGAATCATCCGTAGCCGATCTGACGCGCAGGCACATGAGCGGATGGTCGGAGCGGTTCAGCGTCGTCGGGCGCCGGGGCCTCGGGCGAGGACCCGGCGGGTGATCAGGCCGACCCCGGTGAGCAGCAGCAGGAGACCTGCGAGCCCAGCGCGCCAGCCCTCCGACCGGGAGTGGTCGGACGCGGGCTGCGCCTGCGTCGCCCCGCTCTCCGGGGAGGGCTCCGCGGACTGCTCGGCCGGGGGTGCGGCCAGGGCCCGGGAGGTCTCGGGCGAGACCTGCCCGGCGGGCACCGCCGGCGCGACCCCGGCGGTCGGGGTGGCGGCGGCGGCGGCTGTGGGGACGGCCGCGGTGGGGGCGGTCGACGGGGCGGCCGAAGTGGCTGGAGTTGCCGAAGCGGCCGGTGAGGTCGGCGTCGCCGGGGCTGCCGGGATGGCCGTGCCGGTCGCACCGGAGGCGGACGCCCCGGCACTCGGGCTCGGGGCCGGTCCGGCGCTCGGGCCCGCACTCGCACTGGCCGGGGGCACCGTCCCGGCGGCGGGCGGGACGACGATCGGCAGCAACCCGGGCAGGACGGGCTCCGGGACGGCCTCGGCGGCGGGGGCGGTCGGGGCAGCGGGGACGGACGGGCTCGGCGGGGCGGGCACCGACGGCGAGACCGTCGGCACGGGCACGGCGGGGGCCGTCGCCGCAGGCCGGTCGGCCGACGGCGAGACGGCGGGCCCGGGCGGTGTGGGAGCCGCCGCCGGAGCCGGAGCCGCCGCGGACGCGGACGGCGCCACCACGGCGGGCGCGGAGGACGGCACCACCGGCGACGGCACCGCGACCGCCGGCCCCGACGCCAAGGGAACGGACGGCGAGGGAACGGACGGCGAGGGAACAGATGGTGAGGGAGCGGACGGTGACGGCGCGCCGGGCCCCGGAACCGCCGGGGCGGTCGCCGCCGCCGCAGGAGCGGACGCCGGTGCCGAGGGCGACGGCGAGGCCACCGAAGGGGACGGCGAAGGGGACGGCGTCCCCGGCGCGGGCGGGACGGCCGCCGCGACCCGGACGGTGACCGCGTCCGCCGCCGTCCCGTTGCCCGCCAGGTCGGTCGCCGTGACGACCAGCCACTGCTCGCCGTCCGTCAGGTCACGGTTGGCCGCGCAGGTCCAGCTGCCGTCGACGGCGGCGGTGACACCGCAGGCCACGATCCGCTCCGCCGAGGCCGAGCTGCCGGCCCGGGCGGTGACGATCACCCGGGCCCCGGGCTCGGCCCGGCCGCCCAGCTTCGGGCGCGCCACCCGGACCGTCTCGCCCGCCGCCGGCGTGGTCAGCACCGGCCGGTCCGGCGGCACGGTGTCGACGACCAGCGTGAAGACCTGGCCCGGCGTCCGGTTCCCGGCGGCGTCGACGGCGTTCGGCGTCAGCTGGTGGCGCCCGTCCGGCAGGTTCTCCACCGGCAGGCAGGACCACCCGCCGTCGGACCGCACCGCCGTACTGCACAGCTCGCCGCCCGTACCGCCGCCGGCGCCGCCTCGTGCCCCGGCCGGCCGGTCGGTGACCGAGACGGTGCTGCCCGGCTCCCCCGTGCCGGTCAGCTGGAGGCCGGGGTCGTTGGTGTACTCGGGGAGGGTGAGCACGGGAGCCGTGGGCGGGGCGGTCTTCACGGTGATCCGGACCGGATCGCCCCGCAGCACCAGCCCGCCACTGGTGGTCTCGACCGGGGTGAGGGTGTGCGCGCCCGCGGTCAGCGGCCCGCTCGGCCGGCAGGACCAGTCGCCGCCCTTCTCGACCCGGGTCTTGCAGACCACCGCGTCCCCGTCGCGCACCTCGACCGTCGCTCCGGCCACCGCCCCCTCACCGCGCACCTGCGGGCGGGCGTCCGCGACGACGGTGCCGTCGACCGGGGTGGCGATCTCCGGCCGGGCGGCGCCGACCGTCAACCTGATCCGCTGGTCCGAGACCTGCCCTGAGTCGGCGAAGCCGCCGGCCGACACCAACTGGGCCGCGTCGCGGCCGATCCGCAGCCGGGCCCAGGTCTCCCCCGACGACGCGTTGGCGGGGACGGTCCACTCCAGGGTCGCGCTGTCCGCCGTGGCCGGGACCTCGGTCTGCACCCGCTCGGCGGGGTCGAACCGGCCGTTGCGGTCGAAGTCGATCCAGCCGGCCAGGGTGGCGGGGGCGCCGCCCACCGCGACCGGGACGGTGACCCGGTAGTACCGGCCGATCGCGGCCTCGGCCGGGTAGCCGACGGCCGGGTCGCCGCCCTGGTACTCGCCGCGCCCGGGCTGGAGCCGGGGCGGTGCCGGGCTGGAGAAGACGCTGCGCCGGCCGGCGCCGTGGTCGAGCTGGACCACCGGCTCGCCTGCCGCGTCCGTGCTCCCGGCCGGGGTGGCGGGCGGCACCAGCGGGGTCGTGCCGGTGGTGGCGGCCCGCCGGCCGAGCCGGGCGGCGCCGCCGGCGTCCGCTCCGAGGAAGAGGTCGGAGAGCAGGTGGGAGGCGTTGTCGTAGCCCTGCGGGGCGGTGCCGACGCCCTCGTCCAGGGTGACGGTGTAGGCCTGGAGGAGCGGCGCCGGCGCGGGCGCGGCGGTGGAGTCGGCCCGGGCGGTGGAGCGCTGCTCGACCCGGAAGACGGCGGTGCGGAAGGTCCCGGCCAGCTCCAGGCTGCCCTCGGCGGCGGATCCGGCCTCGGCCTCGGCGGCGGCGCCCGCCCCGGCGGGGGCCAGGCTGTTGCCGTCGACCGTCCAGCCCGGCCAGTCGGTCCGGTTGACCAGGGCGGGTGCGCCCGGTGAGCCACCGGTGAGCGACAGACGCGAGACGGTGCTGGTGGCCCCGCCCTTTCCGGTGGCGACGGCGGAGAGTCCACTCACGTGCAGGCGGGGATTGCGGACCGGCCGGGAAAAGGCGATGCCGAGTGTTCCGACCGTGCGCCAGGAACCGTCCGTCTGCGGACGGTTGTCGGTGATCCGGAAGGTCTGCGCGGGATCTCCGGGCCGCAGTCCGTCCGTATAGAGGGCGGCCGCCCGACCGCCGCCGAACCGCTCGGCCAATTCCCCCGGCTCGGCCGCGACGTCGAATCCCGGGGCGGCGGAGAAATCGATGTGGACGGTGAGGCCGGAGGGAAGGACGGCGCTCCGGTCCCCCGACCAGGTGTCGGGGGACTGCTGGGCGGCGGAGGTGGGCGGGTTCCAGCCGATCAGCAGTGCGGCCGCCAGAGCCGCCGAGGCACCGGCCGCCACCAGACGCGGCCGCCGCATTCCTCCCGTCCGGTACGCGGGCCGGGCCGGGGCCGGGGCGGACAGGGCGGCATCGCGGGGGAACTGTCGGCTCATCCGGCTCTCCTTCGGTATCGGCTGCCGGGGTGGCCGGGCAGTCTGGGCACAAGATCTGACAAAACGGAATCACGATCCTGGGCCGGTCATACTGCGACACCTGCGCTATCGGCCGGGTCCCACCCGTTCGGCGGTCATCCGACCGACAGGAAAGGATGTACCCGAAGGGAATGGATTTCATCCATTAGCGGCGTATCGCGGGGAATCCGGGGGATTCCGATCGGGTGCCGCGGACCGGTACCTGACCGTGCGTCGAGCGCTCCCGTTGCGCACCACCGGTGCGAACGATCAGCGCGAACGCCCGGTGCGAACGATCGGTGCGAACGACCGGTGCGCCCGGCGGAGCCGGCGCCCGCACCTATCCACGCCGCCAGCGACTTCGCGACCGTTCGACCACGGGGCCGGCTTCGCCGAGGGGCTCCACCGGCAGCCGTCCGAGCCCGGCCGTGGCGCCCTCGGCCCGGCCGCCCGGAAGCCGGAACCCGGAGCCCACAGTCCGGCCGCGGCGGACGGCCGGGCGGTTCGGAGCCGGGCCGAGCGCCCGGGCCGCGCGGGACCGACGGCCGACACGCGCCCGGAAACGGAGAAGCCCCCGGCCGGTGGCCGGGGGCTTCTCGCTGGTGCGCTCAGCAGGATTCGAACCTGCAACCTCTTGATCCGTAGTCAAGTGCTCTATCCGTTGAGCTATGAGCGCAAGTGCCGGGCGGAACCCGGTCTTGCGAAGGTTTGGTGCGCTCAGCAGGATTCGAACCTGCAACCTCTTGATCCGTAGTCAAGTGCTCTATCCGTTGAGCTATGAGCGCTCGCCCTGGTGAACGTGCCAGCGGGGCGTTGCGGGGACAACATTACATGACCTGCGACGCGGGGCGAAATCGATTGATCCGGGCCCCGGAACGACCGGGCGGCGGCCCGATCCCCCGGCCCTCCGCGACCGGGCGCGCTCGGCGTCCGGCCCGGCCCCGACCGGGCCCCGGACATGCGAGAAGCCCCGCCGACGTGATCGTCGACGGGGCTCCCGACTGGCGGAGGCTGAGGGATTTGAACCCTCGATGGGCTTTAAGACCCAAACCGCATTAGCAGTGCGGCGCCATAGACCGGACTAGGCGAAGCCTCCCCACATGGATCGCGCCCGCGTGGCGGACTCGCTCCGTGTGCCAGTGATGATGCCACAACCCGAGGGCCCGGCACCAACCACCGCCAACGTTACTAGGCGGGTCGTCCCCGCCGCAAAGAAGAATGAGATACTGCCTTCTCCGGAGGAGCTGCCCTGAGCCGAGGAGACCTGTCGACGTGAGCAGCAGGCCGATCCGAGGCGCTGCTCGCCTCGCCGCCATACTCGACGCCCTGCCCGACGCGTTGTTGCTGGTGAACAGCAACGGCACGGTCGTCGATGCCAACAGCGCAGCGGTCCAGGCGCTCCAGACACCCGGCACCTCACTGGTCGGCATGGGCGTACTGGACCTGCTGCCGGAGTTCGACCCGAGCCGGATCCCCGGCTCGATGCGGCCGAAACCGCGCGAGGACGACGCCCTCGACCGCCCGGTCCGGATGACCGCCCGCCGTACCGACGGCAGCACGTTCCCGGTCGAGGTCTCGGGCAACGACTTCGCCGACGACGGCGCGAGCGAGGGGCGGGGCTACGCGCTCTCCCCGCTCGTCCCCTACGACCCGTACCGCGAGGGCTCCCGGCCCTCCGGCAGCGACCTGCTCCTGCTGCTGGTCCGCGACCTCTCCAGCCGGCTCGGCGTCGAGGCGGAGCTGCGCCGTCAGCACAAGCAGACCGAGATGATCCTGCGGGCCGCCGCCGAGGGCGTGCTGGGCGTGGACCTCGAAGGCCGCTGCGTGCTGGTCAACCCGGCTGCCGCGCACATCCTGGAGTACCGGGCGAGCGAGCTGGGCGGGCGCGAGCTGCACCCGCTGATCCAGCACTCCCGGGCCGACGGCACCCCGCTGGCGCTGGAGGAGTCCGCGCTGCTGGACACCCTGACCTCCGGGCGCAAGCACCGGGTGCGCGGCACCGTGCTCTGGCGCAAGGACGGCCGTCCGGTCACCGTCGACCTCACCACCGCCCCGGTGCGCGACGGCGACCAGCTCGTCGGCGCGGTGATGACCTTCACCGACCGCAGCCGCGAGCTGGCCCTCGTCGCCCGCAACGAACACCTCACCGCCGTCCTGGAGAGCGAGCTGGGCGGCGCCCTGACCGCGCTGCACCGGCGGATCGACGCGCTCGCCGCCGACCCGGCCGGCCAGCTCTGGCCGGAGGCCAACTGGACGCTGCGACGGCTGGCCGACGAGTGCCGGCGGTTCGGCAAGCTGATCGACGGCGTCCTGGCCCACCAGCGCTCCGAGGCCGAGAACGCGGCCGGCGGCCCGGCCGACGACAAGGACGGCGCGAAGCCCGCCGCCGACCGGGTGCCGGTCGGCCTGGACAAGGTGATCCGCAAGGCCGTCGAGCACGCGGGCGAGCTGGTCGGCGCGGGTCGGGTGCGGTTCTCCGTGCACGCCGCCGCCGTCGAGGTGATCGCCGACCGGGAGCGGCTCGCCCAGGCGCTGGCCCACCTGGTCGCCGACGTCAGCGGGGTGGCGCTCTCGCTCGACGCCCCGCCCGCCGTCGGCTCCCCCGGACTGAACCCCGCCGGGACGGCCGCGCCGGCCCCGGCCGACGGCGACGCCCCGATGGTGGTGCTCGCGGCCGCCCAGCGCGGCGACGTCGCCCGGGTGGAGATCCGCGGCCCCGGACGCGGCGGCAGCCCCGTCCACCTGCCGATAGCCCGCACGGTGGTCGAGCGCCACGGCGGCGTGCTCCAGCCGCACGAGCTGCCCGGCAAGGCCGGCACCACGTACGTCGTCGAGCTGCCGCTGGACCCGGTCGCGGCGAAGGCCGCCGCCGAACGCGCCTCGGCCGAGGGCCGGTCGGACCGGCCCAAGGAGGGCGACAGCGCGGTGCTGCCCGACCTGCCGGGCATCCCGCAGCTGCCCGCGGCCCGGCGCCCCGAGGACGACACCGAGAAGGCAGCGGCCGACGGCCCGGCACCCGCCGGGGCGTCCGACCCGGCCCCCGGACCGGAGCAGGCCGTGAACGAGGAGCCGGCGCAGCCGCCGGTGGCCGAGCGGCGCGGGCGCCGGGGCCGGCCGGCGGCCGAACCCGAGGCCGTGCCCGAGGCCGACGCGGCGGCCGCCGCCGACCGTTGGCCGAACGCCCCGGCACGGGTCGAGCGGGCCGTCCCCGAGCAGTGGAACGGCACCGGCAACGACCCCGCCTACGGGCGCCAGGGCGTGGGCGCCACCACCGCCCAGCCGAGCGACCCGTGGGGCAAGGACGACGGCCGGTCCGGCACGGCGTACGCGGTGCCGGTCGACGGCCTCCCGGAGGAGCCCGCCGCGGCCGCTCCGGCGGCGCCGCGCGGCCCGTTCGCGCTCGGGCCCGGCACCGCACCCGCCGACCCCGCCCCTCCGGCTCCGGCCGACACCCCCGCCGCCGGTACGCCGGCCGGCGGCACCCCGGCGACCGGCGTACCGGTCGGCCCGGCCGAGGGCGTTCCGGCCGAGGGCATTCCGGCCGGAGCCGAGGCCTTCGGCCGGCCAGGCGCGGAGGGCGACGGCGCGGAGGCGCCGAAGCCGTCCCGGCGGCGCCGCGCGCTGCCGGCCAACGAGGACTCGTCGGGCGGGTTCGCGCTGCCCGGCATGCCCGAGTCCGCCCCGGTCTACCCCGGGCTGGAGCACGCGCTGCCCGCCGGTCCCGCGCCGGCCCCGCCCCAGCCGCCCGCCGCCCCACCCACCGGCCGGCGCCGCCGGCTGGCCGTTCCGCCCGGCCCCGACACCGACACCGAGGCGCGGGAGGCCGCCGCGCAGCCGCCGTCGGCGCACGGATCGGCCGAGGGCGCTCCCGGCGCCCTGGAGCTCGCCCGGCCCGCGCTGCCCGCCGCCGGCTCGGACGGACCGGCCACGACCGGCCCGGACGGCCCGCAGCCGGTCGGCACCGGCCTGGCCGAGCTCGCTCCGCCACGCCCGCTCGGCGCCCCCGGTGCTCCGGGCGGCTCCGGTACGGGCGTTCCGGCCGGAGCGGCCGAGGCCTTCCAGGCCGCCCCGGCGGCGCCGGCCGCCGCACCGCAGCTGCCCGCCGCGCCCGAGGCCAGGACGGCGCCGCGCCCGATGGCCGAACTGCCCGCCGCCGGTCACGACGACCCCGTCGAGCACCCCGCACGCCCCGTCCCGGCCGGGGACGGCGGCCCGCGCCGGCTGCTGGTCTGGCCAGAGCCCGACCCGGCCACCCGGCAGGCCCTCCAGGACCGCGGCTACCGGCCGGTGATCGTCCGCTCCCGCGAGGAGGTGGACGCCCAGATCGCCGGCTTCCCCGCCGCGCTCTTCGTCGACCCGCTGACCGGCCCGATCACCCGGACCGCCCTGCAGTCGCTGCGCACCGCCGCCCTCAACAGCAGGGTCCCGGTCCTGGTCACCGCGGGCCTCGGCCAGGCCACCCGGGACGCCGCGTACGGCGCCGACCCCGCCGTGCTGCTGCGCGCCCTCGCCCCCCGGGACGGCGAGAACCACGCCCCCCGGGTGCTGCTGGTCGAGGGCGATCCGGACATCGCCGCCGCCATGATCAGCAGCCTGGAGCGGCGCGGCATGCACGTCGAGCACGCGGTGGACGAGACCGACGCCGTCGCCCGCGCCAGCAGCGTGCAGCCGAACCTGGTGGTGATGGACCTCTTCCAGATCCGCCGCCGCCGGGTCGGCCTGCTGGACTGGCTGCGCACCAACGACCGGCTGCACCGCACCCCGCTGGTCGTCTACACCTCGGTCGACCTCGACCCGCGCGAACTGCCCCGGCTGCGCACCGGCGAGACGGTGCTGTTCCTCGCCGAGCGCTCCACCAGTGCCGACGTCCAGTCCCGGATCGTCGACCTGCTCGGGCGGATCGGCGCGATGGGCGAGGCGGGCGTCGCGGCCGCCGGCTGACACGACCGGGGGCCGGCCACCCGTGGTGGCCGGCCCCCGGGCCCGGCTGTTCCCGCCGCTGTCCGCTACTCCTTGCCGAGCACCGTGACGTCCAGCTCGTCGGCCGCGTAGCCGGCCCGGATGACCTTCTTGTCGAACTTGCCGACCGAGGTCTTCGGCACCGCGTCGACGATCGCCCAGCGCTCCGGCAGCTGCCAGGAGGCGATCCGCTCGGCCAGGAACGCGCGCAGCTCCCGCAGTCCGGCCGTGGCGCCCGGCCGCAGCACCACGGTGGCCAGCGGGCGCTCGCCCCACTTCTCGTCCGGGACGGCGACCACGGCGGCCTCGGCCACCTCCGGGTGGGCCATCAGATGGTTCTCCAGGTCCACCGAGGAGATCCACTCGCCGCCGGACTTGATGACGTCCTTGGCGCGGTCGGTCAGGGTCAGGTAGCCGTCCGGGGTGATGGTGCCGACATCGCCGGTGCGCAGCCAGCCGTCCTCGGAGAACTTGTCGTCGGGGCGCTCCGGGTCGTGGCCGGCGCCGCCGTAGTACGCGCCGGCGATCCACGGCCCGCGCACCTCCAACTCGCCCGCCGAGACGCCGTCGTGCGGCATCCGCTCGCCGCCCGGACCGGTCAGCCGGGCCTCGACGGAGGCCGGGAAGACGCCCTGGGTGACCCGGTACGGCCACTCCTCCTCGGGGGTGAGGCCGCCGGGGGCCTGGGCGAAGGCGCCGAGCGGCGAGGTCTCGGTCATCCCCCAGGCGTGCACGACCCGGATGCCGTGCCGCTCATCGAAGGCCTTCATCAGGGCGGGCGGGCAGGCGGAGCCGCCGATGACCACCATGCGCAGGCTGGAGGTGTCGTAGTCGCCCGCGTCCAGCTCGTCGAGCAGACCGCTCCAGATCGTCGGCACCGCGGCGCTGACGGTGGGCCGCACCCGGGCGATCATCTCGGCCAGCGGCTTCGGCTGGAGGAAGCGGTCCGGCATCAGCATGCCGGCACCGGACATGAAGGCGCCGTGCGGGATGCCCCAGGCGTTGACGTGGAACATCGGGACGACCGGCAGCGCGATGTCGCGCGGGGTGAAGGCGAAGTTGTCGCCGGTGTTGACCTGGAGGGCGTGCAGGTAGACCGAGCGGTGGCTGTAGAGCACGCCCTTCGGGTCACCGGTGGTGCCGGAGGTGTAGCAGAGCACGGCTGCCTGGCGCTCGTCGATGTCGGTCCGCCACGGGAACGTGGTGGGCCGTCCGGCGATCAGGTCCTCGTAGTCGTGCACGGCGCCGGTGAAGCCGGCCAGCACGGACCGGTCGCCGGGGCCGCTGACCACGATGTGCTTGAGGGTGGGGGCGAGTTCCGGCAGGACGGCCGCCAACAGCGGGAGCACGGTGCCGTTGACGATGATCACGCGGTCGGCGGCGTGGTTGACGATGAACGACAGCTGGCCCGGCGGGAGCCGCAGGTTGAGCGTGTGCAGCACCGCTCCCATGGACGGCGCCGCGAGGTACGCCTCCAGGTGCTCGGCGTTGTTCCACATCAGCGTGGCCACCCGGTCGTCCCCGGTCACCCCGAGCTCGTCCCGCAGCGCGTGGGCGAGCCGCGCGGCGCGCGCGCCGACCTCCGCGTACGTCCGGACGACCGGGCCGGTGCCGTCCCAGGTCGTGACGGTCGACCGCCCGTGGATGGTCGACCCGTGCTCCAGGATCCTGGCGACGGTGAGCGGGATGTCCTGCATCGTGCTGAACACGGGTCCTCCTTGACCGGGCGGCACTGCGGCGGCGACTGCGACGGTCACCGGGCGGCTACTGGGCGGTAATAGCGGCAGTCGAGCCCGATTGTGCCTCTCCACCTGCCCGCTGTCAGCATTCCGGCGCCGTTGCACGGGTCACGGATTCGCCGCGTCGGCCGGGGGCGGGGCCTCGGGCCGCGTCGGCCGGGGGCGAGGTCCTCGGGCCGTGCCCGCCGCCCGTGACGCTACGGGGCCAGTCCGTCCCGCTCGAGCTCGCGGGCCAGGGCCGCCAGGTCGTCGAAGGTCCGCAGCAGGACGGCCCGCCGCTCCTCCTTGTGCCCGGGCGCGGGCTCCAGCCCGTCGATGCTCTGCTCCCAGACCGCCATGAAGTCCGCCTTCCAGCCCTCGATCGTGGCCGCGGCGGGCAGACCGGCGCCGACGTAGTGGCGGGAGGCGATCAGGTGGAGCAGTTCGAGGTTGCACGGGACGGCCGTGCCCCAGTACTCGTCCGCCTCCAGCTCGACCCGGTCACCGGCCATCGCCTGCTCGACCTCGCCGATCAGCCGGGCCGTGAACTCGCCGAGGTGATCGGCGGCCGCGTCGCTGTCGAAGTTGCCGCTGCCCCAGGTGCCCATGAGTCCTCCGTGATCGGGTCGATCGGTCAGCCCTGTTGTAGCGGGCCGCACTGACACTGCCGCGGCCGGTCGCACCGACAGCGGCACGCGATACTGGGCGGCATGAGCGACAGTCATGACGATCGCCGGGTACAGCCCGAGCCGGCCGGGTTCCGCGTGCCGTGCCCGTGCTGTTCCGACGGGGTGCGGACGCGGGCGCGGCTGGGCGTCCGGGCCGACCGCTCGGGTACCGGGCACATCCCGGAGACCTGCCGGGACTGCGACGGGCGCGGCTGGCTCTCCCTCGGCCTCCGGGACTGAGGCGCGCCCGCCGGCCCGAGCCGCGGAACCGCACCGGGTGGCCGGGCGGGGCCGGCGGGTGAGCCGTACCCGCGCGGGCGGGCGAGGGCAGCGACCGGTCAGACCTGCCGGTCGGGGCGGTACAGGCGGACGCAGACCCCGGGGTCCGGCAGGTAGGCCGGGTCCAGGACGTACCCCTGCTCGGCGGCGACCCGCAGGACGTGCTGGGCGCCCGCGCCGCGATAGGTCGCGAGGTTGACCCGGATCCGCCGGGGCGCCTCGGCGCCCTTGCCGTTGCCCGGGCAGACCTCGCGCGCGACGATGCGGCGGACGTGGCGGTCCCAGGCGGCGGCGCTGCCGGTGAACTCCGCCCGGAAGGCGCGCGGCCCGACCGCCCAGCGGGCGCCCCAGCGGTCCCAGTAGTCGGGCTCGGGGTGCTTCACCCAGAAGGCCAGCAGGCTGAGCACCCCGCAGACGGGGACGTAGGCGATCTGCAGCACGAGCATGAACGGCAGCAGGAACGCGGACCGGCCCGGCCGGGCGCCCCACGGCGTGCCCGGGGCGGCCGGCGGATCCTGCGGGCCGGGTGCGGACACCCGGGGCGGGGCGGGGTACCGGCGGCTCAGCCGGACACGCGCCAGGTCGCCGCCGGCGGGCACGCCCTGCCAGCCGTAGCGCTCCGCGAGCCGGACCACCCCGGCCGCGCCCAGGCCCCGGTAGAGGCGGACCGCCAGCTTGACCCCGACGGTGCGGCCGAAGTCGGCCCCGACGTCGCCGTCACCGGCGGCGTACCCCGCCTCGGCGAGCCGGATCCGGCGCTCCAGGATCGGGCCGACGTACCGCTCCCAGTCCTCCGGGCGGCCGGTGAGCTCGGCCTTGAGGCGGCGCGGTGGGACGAAGGTGCGGTTGACCTTCAGCCAGGAGTCGGACTCGGGGCCGGACGGGCCGCTGGCACCGGTCCAGAGCAGGATCGCGAACAGGGCGACCAGGGCGGCGATCCAGACCGGTGCGTAGATCCACTGGAGGGTGAACTGCAGCAGCACGGAGATCCGGCTGCGGCGCGGCCGGGGGCCGGGGAAGCCGCCGTCGAAGGACGCGGCGGCGGGTGCGGCGAGCCCGGCGGGCGCTGGTTGCGGTGGGAGCGGCTGGGCGTACGGGTTCGGCCCGGCGTACGGCTGGGGCTGGGGCTGGGGGTACGGCTGGGGCTGGGCGTACGGGTTCGGGCCGGTGTACGGGCCGCTCTGCGGGTACGGCCCTGGCGGTGGGATCGCGCCCTGCCCACCGGCTCCGGCGTAGTGCCCCTGACCCTCCGACATGCCCGTCCCCCTCCGTGCGGCCGATCGACGGGACACCCTATCCGGCCCGGGTGCCCGGCCCGTCAGCCCGCCAGCGGCGCGTCCACCTGGTTGCGGTCGACGGTGAGCGTGGCGCCGCCGTACGTCTCCGTCACGTTGCCCCGGTACTGGTGGACGCGCTGGCGGTCGGCCCAGAGGTCGGAGGTGAGGGCGCCACTGTCGGCGGTGTCCGCGTGGTCGTCCCAGCGGGCGTACCAGAGCGTGTCGGGCAGCGGGGAGCTGCCCGCGCGGGCGGCCGCGGCGAGGTCGGCGACGCCGGAGTCGAGGCTGGAGTAGAAGCCGGACCGGTAGCCGACCGCGTGCAGCCCCTGGGTCCAGCCGAGCGCGAAGTCGACGACGGCCTGGCCACAGGCCGGGTCCTGCATCGGGTACGCCTCGATGTCCAGGAACACCGGGCTGCCCTTGCCGAGTCCGACGGCCGTGAGGCTGCGGACCGCCTCGGCCGCTTCGGCCCGCCCCTGCTGGGCCGCGCGGGCCGGGTCGATCCGCTGCGGCTTGCCCTTGAGCTCACTGCACGGCGCCTGCAGCCCGACGTGGACGGGGAGGAAGCGCCAGCCCATCGCCCGCGCCTGGCGGACCCAGTCGGCGGTGAGCCCCGGCTGGGCGCAGCCGCGCTGGGACCCGCTGGTGTAGATGCCGACCGCGCCGTAGGGGGAGGTGCCGTGCCAGGCCCGGAGGGTGTCGAGCGGGGGTGCGGTGCAGGCGTCGAAGGCCGCGCCGCTGTAGAGGTCGCGGACCCGCTGGGCGGGCGGGCCGGACCGGTCGGGCAGGACGGTGGCCCGGATGCGGGGTGCCGCGGCGGCCACCGGAGCGGTCGCCCCGGCGCTCACGCCTGCCCCGTCGATCGCGAGCAGGAGCACGAGGGAGGCGGCGGCCAGGGCCGCGGGGCGGAGATAGCGCACCCCGCCTTGATACTGACGGGCCATCGGACGAATAGGGCAACCGCGCCGCACGCTCCGGCGAAGCTCACCCTTTCGGACGCACCCGTCCGCATCCGTCCGCATTTTGGTAACGAGCTTGCCCCCAAGTCACTCCTTACGGCAAACTCGCTACTATGCCCACGTCCCACACCGGCCAAACCACCTCCCCGACGCCGGCCGCCGCCGTCGCCGAGGCCCTTGCCATGCCGCCCGCCCCCAAGGGCGAGCCCGCCGGCGAGCGCGGTGGTTGGCGACGAGGCGGGGCCCCGGGCCAAGGGCTGTCACCGGGCAGGCGACCCGCCGAGCCGTCCGGCCGGCGGTACTCGAAGCTCGTGCGGCGCCCGGAGCGAATCCCGGCGCCGTTCCTGTGTCTGGCCGCGATGTTCCTGGTGCAGCTCGGCATCGCGCTGTCCAAGCCGCTCTTCGACCCGCTCGGGGTGAGCGGCACGACCTTCCTGCGGCTCGGGTTCGCGGCAGTGATCCTGCTCGCCGTCACCCGCCCCAGGCTGCGGGGCCGGCGGCCGCGCGACCTCGCCGCCGCCGGTCTGCTCGGGGTGGCGTCCGCCGGGATGACGCTGCTCTTCGCCGGAGCGATCGACCGGCTGCCGATGGGCACCGCCGCGACGATCGAGTTCCTCGGCCCGCTCGCGGTCGCGCTGATCTTCGCCCGCCGGGCCAGCCATCTGGTCTGGGCGCTGCTCGCGGCCGGCGGAGTGGCCCTGCTGACGCTGCTCGGCGAGGGCGGCGGCGGATCGTCGCTCGACCCGGTCGGCCTGGCCTACGCCTTCGGCGCGGCCGCCTGCTACGCGGCGTACATCCTGTTCACGGACAAGGTCGGCGCCGCGTTCCAGGGGTTCCAGGGGCTGGCGGTGTCGATGACGGTCGGCGCCCTGACCCTGGCGCCGTTCGGGCTCGGCCAGGCCTGGGACGGGCTGACCGCGCCCGGCGCCTCGCCGTTGACCCTGCTGCTCGCGGTGGCCGGGGTCTCGCTGCTGCTGCCGGTGATCCCGTACGCGCTGGAGATGACCGCGCTGCGACGGATGCCGCAGCGGGTGTTCAGCGTCCTGGTCAGCCTGGAGCCGGCGGTCAGCGCGCTGGTCGGGCTGGTGGTGCTGGGCCAGCTGCTCGGCGCGGTGCAGCTGGCCGGTATCGGCTGCGTGGTGGCCGCCAGCGTGGGGGCCACGCTCACCGGGCGGCGATGACGGGGGCGGAGTGACGGGGGGCGGAGTGACGGGGGCGGCGATGACGGGGGCGGAGTGACGGGGCAGCCTCCTGCACGGAGGGGGCCCCGTCGGGCAGCCGTTACGGCCAGAGCAGGGTCCGCGACCACTCCGGGGTTCGGACCGGGCCCGTCCGGGTGTAGCGCAGCCGGACGTGGCGGCGGTTGGCGTCGCCCTGCCAGTACTCCACCTCGTGCGCCCAGAGCGTGTAGACGGCATGCCCGGCCGCGACGGTGTCAGGAGTCGTCTCCAGCCGGCGGCGGGCGACCGCCTCCGCCTCGTCGTACTCGGCCAGCGAGGCCAGCGGCTCACTCTGCCGGCCGACCAGCGCACCGACCCGGGCGGCCGGGGAGCGGGTGGCGAACTCGGCGGCCGCGACCTGGTCGGCGGCCCGCTCGACCGTGCCGCGGACCCGGACCTGACGGCCCAGCGGCGGCCAGTAGAGGGTGAGCGCGGCGGCCGGGTGATCGGCGAGCTGGCGGCCCTTGGGGCTGTCCGCGGCGGCCGAGAAGACCCAGCCGGTGCCGGAGGCGTCGACATCGCGCAGCACCAGCACCCGGGCGTCCGGCAGACCGTCGGCGTCCACCGTGGAGAGCGTAGCCACCTGCGGGTCCAGCACACCGGCCGCGAGCGCGGTCGCCAGCCACTCGGCGAAGAGCAGGCCGGGCTCGGCCGGTGCCGACTCGGCGTCGAAGGACGGCAGCGGGCGGGCCATCGGCGGGCGGCCGAGCAACAGCTCGGGTACGGACCTGGGCGCGGGCCTCGACTCGGGCCTCGATTCCGATCCCGGGGCAGGCCTGGCCTCGCCCGGGCCGCTCAGGCCCTCCTCCTCCGCTGCCATCGCGCCCTTCCTTCCGGTTGCCGCGGACGCAGCCCCTCGCCGGCGGGGCCGTCGGGGCCCCGGGCGCGAGGTGCGCTGTCGGAGCGCAACCGTACCGCCGACGGGTGACCGCTCGGTGCGCGCCCTCGTCGGGAGCGGGCGTAGGGCCCGGCGCGAGCCGGCCGCAGGCGGCTTCCGGCGCGCGTGGGTGGCGGCCGCGCTCCGTCCGGGGCTCCGGGGCGCGGCGCTCCGGGCACGGCGCTCCGGGGCCGCGCCTTTCGGGGCCGCGCCTTCCGGGCTGGGTGCGTGAACGCACTCGTGGGCGGTGCCGATCGACGGCACCGCCCACGAGGCCGGTTTGCGGTGACCCTTTCCGCTACCCGGTTCCCTGCATCGAGGTGTCTCACTTCGAGCCCCACCGCGAGCGCTCGACCCACTCGCGGTCACCCACCTCCGGCGCCCCCGCCGGCGGTGGCACCCGTTCCCGTCAGTTGAAGACCGGTGCAAAGACGATGTTGAAGTTCTTGTTGGACTGACCGGCCAGGATGGTGCCCGAGTTGTCCTTCACCGCGAGGGTGTTGGCCTGGTTCGAGGCACCGGACCCGGTCGCCGTCTGCTGGGTGGACACGTAATTGCCGTCGACGGAGCCGAAGACGTTGCCCGTGCCGACGTTGGACACCACCCCACTGTTGGAACCGTCGTTGGCCAGCGCGCCGTTGTCGGCGGCGGCGGCGCCGGCGCCCGCCAGCAGCAGACCGGCCGCGAGCGGGGCCGCGACCAGAAGACCGGCCAGCCGGCGGTGGCGAGTGCGAACCATGAGAGCCTCCAAGAAAGCTGTAAATCGTGCATTGTGTGCGGGAGTTCGTCGGCCAGACGAACTCCTGCGGGCTGCGACGCCGAGAGACAGACTTCCGCAACAAATCGACAAAGCACCACCTAGCGCCCCCGTTTTCGCCCGTTAGCGTGATATCCAGGGCGACGGTGAATAACGAGCGCTCCAGCGGACAGTGCGCCGACACACCGGCACTCACCTGGTATTTCGCCCGAACGGTGGCGCCTGGCACGACGTTTGGGAGCGGCGCGCGGGGAGCACACGAAGAACCAGGCGCACCACCCTGGCGCACGACATAGGCGAACGCGCCCCCTTTGCGGAGAGCCACTCGACCTTGTCGATACATCCAGCCATCCTGCGACTATTCCACCATCCTACTTAGCCCATGGGAATGCGGCGGCCGAAGGCCCTGGAAAGACGCTCAGGGCTGATTATCAGACCGCCTTGCCGGGGTTGAGGATGCCCAGCGGATCGAAGACCGCCTTCAGCTGCTGCTGCAGTTCCAGCGCCACCGGCCCCAGCTCGCGTGCCAGCCACTCCCGCTTCAGCAGCCCGACCCCGTGCTCCCCGGTGATCGTGCCGCCCAACTCCAGTCCCAGCGCCATGATCTCGTCGAAGGAACGCTGCGCCCGGGCCGACTCCTCCGGATCGTCCGCGTCGAAGATGACGATCGGATGGGTGTTGCCGTCGCCCGCGTGGCTGACCACCCCGATGGTCAGCGCGTGCCGCTCGGCGATCGCGGCGACGCCGTTCAGCATCTCGGCCAGCCGCGAGCGCGGCACCGCCACGTCGTCGATCATCGTGGTCCCCAGCCGGTCCATCGCGGGCAGGGCCAGCCGGCGTGCCTGCAGCAGCAGTTCGGACTCCGCCTGGTCCTCGGCCGGCACCACCTCTGTCGCGCCCGCCGCCCGGCAGATCTCGCCCACCACCGCGAGCTCGGCCGCCGGGTCCGGCCCGTCGAAGGCCACCAGCAGCAGGGCCTGGGTCGACTCCGGCAGCCCCATCTGCCCCAGCTCGTTGACCGCCCGCACGGAGACCGTGTCCATCAGCTCCATCAGCGACGGCGTGAGGCCGCGCGCCATCACCTCGCAGACCGCCGCGCCCGCCGTGTCCGCGTTCGGGAACTCCGCGGCCAGCGCCAACTGCGGTGCCGGAGCGGGCCGCAACGCCACCACGGCGCCCACCACCACGCCCAGCGTGCCCTCCGAACCGACCAGCAGCCTGGTCAGGTCGTAGCCCGCCACCCCCTTGGTCGTCCGACGACCGGTGGACAGCAGCCGCCCGTCCGCCAGCACCACGTCGAGGCCCAGCACGTACTCACTGGTGACGCCGTACTTGACGCAGCAGAGCCCGCCCGCGCCGGTGCCGATGTTGCCCCCGATGGTGCAGGACTCCCAGCTGGACGGGTCCGGCGGGTAGGCCAGCCCCACCTCTCCGGCCGCCCTGGACAGTTCCGCGTTCACCACGCCCGGCTCCACCACCGCGATCCGGTTCACCGGATCGACCTCCAGGATGCGGTTCATCTTCACCATCGACAGCACGATGCAGCCGTCCACCGCGTTGGCCGCGCCGGAGAGCCCGGTCCGGGCGCCCTGCGGCACCACCGGTACGCGCAGCTCGGTGGCGGTCCGCAGGACGTGCTGCACCTGCTCGACCGTCTCCGGGAAGACCACCACGGCGGGGTTGCCGGCCGCGCAGAAGCCCGCCATGTCGTGGCTGTAGGCGGCCATCACGTCCGGGTCCACCACCAGGGCCCCACCCGGGAGTCCCGTCGCCAGTCGGTCCGTCAGATCACTCATCGCCGCCTCCGATCGCCGTCCGGCACACGCCGCCCCGGCCTCACGCCGCCGGTCGTACGCGGTCGCGCCGCACGCCGCCGAGTCGTGGGAGATCGAGCCGTACGCCGCCCATCGCCTCTGCCCGCACTCTGCCCCGCCACCGCACGACCGGCAAGTACGCCGCTCCGGCCCGCCCCTGTCCGGTTCTCGGCCCTCGGTCCACGAAGCGACGGCGCGGGCCGCGGCTCAGACCCGGCGCAGTGCGGGGGACGCCCAGGCCGCCAGCCCCGCCCCGCCGGCGGCGAGCGCGCAGAGCGTCGTCGGCCACCTGGCGCCGGCCACCTCGGCGAGGAGACCGAGCAGTCCGGTGGACAGCACCAGCGCCGCACTCTGGACCAGCGTCAACAGGGCCTGGACCCGACCGAGATGGCCGACCGGGGCACCGCGGAGCACCAGCGGTCCGAGGTGGCAGGCGAACAGCCCCGACCCCGCCCCGGCCAGCACGCTGCCCGCCACCGCCGTGGCCGGTGCGGACGCCCAGGCCAGCACCGCGGTCCCCACCGAGGCCACGCAGAGCCCGGCCGCCGCCCCGGCTCCTGCCCTGCGCAGGCCGCCCCGCCAGGAGACCAGCCCCGCCACCGCGAGCACGCCGGCCCCCTGTCCACCGGCGGACAGCCCGGCCGACCAGGCGCCCCAGCCGTGGGCCCGGGCGAGCAGCGGCGCGAGGAGCGGGACCACCGGCAGCAGCGCCCCGGCCGCGGCGCCGGTGAGCAGCAGCGCGGCGCGCAGCAGCGGATCCGCCAGGGCCAGCCGGACCCCGGCCGCCGCCTCAAGCAGCAGCCCCGGCGCGGACGGTCCGCGCCCCGCCGCCTCCCGGTCGGTCGGCCGCGCCGCCGCCGGCTCCACCGGCCGGATCCTCAGCAGCACCAGGAGGAGCACCCCGAAACTCGCCGCGTCCACCAGGGCCGCCCCCGGCAGGCCGCCCGCCGCGACCAGGACACCGCCGAGCGGTGCGCCCAGCAGGGCGGCGGTCTGCCCGCCGGCCTGCCGCAGCGCGAGGGCCCGCGGCAGCTGCGCCGCGCCCACCAGACGGCAGGGCATCGATCCGCTCGCCGGGAGGTAGAACGCGTCGACGGTGCCGATCACGGCAGCCGCCAGGAGCAGCAGCCGGAGCGGCGCGCCCCAGACAGCCGCGGCGGCCGCGAGGGCCAGGGCGGCGACCAGCATCACCGCGTCCCCGGCGAGCATCACCCGGCGGGCACCGAACCGGTCCGCCACCGCGCCGCCCAGCAGGACCAGGACGGTGCGGGGCAGCGTGATCGCGGTCAGCACCAGACCTGCCGCGCCCCCGCCGTGCGCGGAGGCCGCCCAGCCCAGGGCGAGGTACAGCGCGGCGTCGCCGAGCAGACCGGCCTGGGTCCCGGCCAGCCAGAGCAGGTACGGGCCCGGGAGCGCGGCCCGGGCGGGAGGGCCGGCGGGCCTGGTGCCGGTGTCCGTCGCGGGTGGGTCGGCGGGCGTGGTGCCGGTGTCGGTGGCGGGTGGGTCGGCGGGCGTGGTGCCGGTGTCCGTCGCGGGTGGGTCGGCGGGCGTGGTGCCGGTGTCGGTGGCGGGTGGGTCGGCGGGCGTGGTGCCGGTGTCCGTGGCGGGTGGGTCGGCGGGCGTGGTGCCGGTGTCGGTGGCCATGGCCGCCGACCGTAGGGGCCTCGACCAGGTCGAGGGCAAGGCCGCCGACGGCCCCGCCGCGCCCGCTCCCGCGCCTGCTCCCCCTCCCCTTCCCTCCGCGCCTGACTAGAGGCGGACCACCGGCTCCTGGAACTCCGTCACCCAGTCCGCCGGCGCGTCCGGGCACTCCAGGTACAGCTCCCGCGCGTAGCCCGTGGAGCGGTAGCCGTTCTCGTCGATGAACCGGGCCAGCGTCTGGAAGGCGCCCAGCGCGTCTTCCATCGACCCCCGGTGCACGATGGTCGCCGCCTCCGGAATCTCCGGCAGGTCGACCACCTCGAAGCCGTGCTCCGCAGCGCCGGAGACCGTCGCCCCGACCGGCACCGCCACCCGGATCAGCACCGCGCCGTCCCCCTCCGGGATGTCCTCGTAGCGGGCCACGGACGGCCCGGCCTCCGCCACTCCGGCCTCCGCCAGCCGTCGGCAGAGCTCCTGGAACAGCGGCCCGATCACCGGTCCGATGTCCTCCGGCTCGTAGCCGGCCGCGACGGCGGTCAGCTCCGCCACCCGGACCGACGGCACCCGCTTCACCACGACATCCTGTGCAGGCATGGTTCCCTCGCTCTCGATCGTCCGGAGCCTCGCCTCGACCCGGGCCAGCCGCTGGGCGTCCGCAGCCATCGCGGCGGCCAGTTCGGCCTGCCGCAGCCGCAGCATCCCGCGCAGCTCGGCCGCGTCCACTCGCTCGTCCAGGACGGCCCGCACCTGCTGCAGGGTGAAGCCGAGGTCCTTGAGGGCGATGACGCGGTTGAGCCGGGCGAGCTGAGCGGCCTCGTAGGAGCGGTAGCCGCTGACCGGGTCGACCCGGGCCGGGTGCAGCAGCCCGATCGCGTCGTAGTGGCGCAGCATCCGGACCGACACCCGGCCGTGCTTGGCGAAGTCTCCGATGTTGAACATGATGCCTCCAGTGCAGAGCCTCACACCGTGTCATGGTCAAGCACCGGCGCCCACGGCCGGGTCGGGCACCCCGGCCCGTCCGTCCGCCCGTCCGCGCTTCCGTCCGACCGCCCGTCAGTCCGTCACGTCGAACCCCCGCCGCTGCCCCAGCTCCCGCAGACTCCGCTGACCGGGGATGCCGTTGGCGTCCGAGCCCGCGTAGCCGAGGCTGCGCTGGAAGGCCGCGTACGCCTGCACCGTCGTGCTGCCCAGCGAGCCGTCCACCCAGCGCTGCTCCAGGAACCCCTCGTCGACCAGCGCCTGTTCGACGATCCGGACCTCGCCGCCGTAGGTCTGGTGGCCCTGCTCGGCGCCCGGGTCGGTCCGGGCCGCCGCGACGACGTGGGCCAGCGAGACGCGGCGCGGCGAGGGCAGCCGGCCGAGCAGCCGGCGCAGCGACTGCTCGCCCGGGACGCCGTCCGCGTCACTGCCCGAGTACCCCAGACTGCGCTGGTAGTCCTGGTAGTTGAGGGTGTCGGCGTCCCGCCAGTCCTCGTCCGGACCGGCCGTGTAGTGCGCACCGTGCCCGGCCGCCACCAGCGCCTCGCCCACCTCGCGGACCTGCGGCCCGTGCGCGCCGTAGCCGTACTCCAGGCCGTTGATCGTCACCCGCCGGCGGACCGGCGCGGTGTCGGACCGGGGCGGCGGCAACGGACCGCCGCCCGCGGCGGCGGCGATCCCGGGCAGCACGACGTCGTAGAACTGCCGCACCCGGGCGTCCCCGGGGCACGACGTACCGCCGTCCGACCACTCCGGGAAGAGCCGGTGGAAGCCGAAGCCCGGGTCGTTCGCGCTCCGGCAGGCCCGCACCGGGATCCCGTGCCGCCCGTGCAGCCAGACGCCGAGCGCGACGAGGGCGGCGACCTGCGCGTCCGTCCACGGATCGGTGTTCTGGTCGTTGCTGGCCGACTCGACGCTCACCGCCCCCGTGCCGTCCGCCCTGCGGTTCGCCCCCATGTTGGCGTCCGCCCGGGTCTCCGTCCCGATGAACTGGCCCACACTGCCGTCGTATCCGACCCCGAAGTGCGACTCCAGATTGGTCGAGTCCCGCCAGTACTCGTAGATTCGGCGCGGCGCCCACGGCGCCGCGATGCTGTGGAAGATCACCTGCGTCGGCACGATCGCCGGCTGGTCGTCCGACTCGGGCTGAAGCTCCAGCTTCTCAGCGCCGGGGTACCAGGCCATCAGTCTCTCCTCGCCGGGCCCAGGGCAGTCCGCCCCTTACGCCCGACACACGAACCCCTCACCCCCTCACGAGCACACCCCCACCCCAAACCCCCCGTTCAGGTGAATTCCACCCCCGGAAACGCAGAAGGCGGGTGCCGACTCGACGTCGGCACCCGCCCTGAGCAGGTGGTTCTCCAACCAGCGGAGAGCGTGGGATTCGAACCCACGGTGCGGGGTCACCGCACGACAGTTTTCAAGACTGTTCCCTTAGGCCGCTCGGGCAGCTCTCCAGGCGGAGGTCAGCCTAACGGGTCCGGCGGGGTTCGGTGCACCGGTTTCGGGGTGGGGGTCAGTCGCCCACGCGCTCGGCGAGGGTGACCTTGGTGGTGCTGGTCTGGCCGTTGCGGGTGTACTCGACGTCGACGGTCTCGCCGGGCTTGTGCGTCCAGATCTTGCTGACCAGGGCCGGGCCGTTCTCGATCGGGCTGCCGCCGAGCTTGGTGATGACGTCGCCGGGCTTGAGGCCGGCCTTGTCGGCGGCGCCGCCGGGGGTGACGGCCGGGGTGCCCTGGATGTCGCGGGTCTGGATCTGCGCGCCGTCGCCCTTGTAGTCGTCGTTGCGCAGGACGTCCAGCTTGGCGTAGACCGGCTTGCCGGTCTTGATCAGCGTCTCGGCGACCCACTTGGCCTGGTTGATCGGGATGGCGAAGCCCAGGCCGATGCTGCCGGCCCGGCCGTTGGCCGAGGCGTTGGACTGGATCGCCGAGTTGATGCCCATCACCGCGCCGCCGGCGTCCAGCAGCGGGCCGCCGGAGTTGCCGGGGTTGATGGAGGCGTCGGTCTGCAGCGCGTTCATGTACGAGGACTGCGCGCCGGTCTCGTCGCCGGAGGCGACCGGGCGGTCCTTGGCGCTGATGATGCCGGTGGTGACGGTGGACTCCAGGCCGTACGGCGCGCCGATGGCGATCGTGGAGTCACCGACGTTGACCTTGTCGGAGTCGGCCAGCGGAAGCGGCGTCAGCTTGTCCTTGGGCGGGTTGTCGAGCTTCACCACGGCGACGTCGTAGCCCTCGGCGCGGCCGAGCACCGAGGCGCTGTAGGAGGTGCCGTCGGCGAACTTGACGGTCAGTTTGCCGCCGTTGGAGGCGGGCGCGACGACGTGGTTGTTGGTGAGGATGTGGCCCTCGGTGTCGAAGACGAAACCGGTACCGGTGCCCGACTCGCCGTTGCCCTGCGCCTTGATGGTGACGACGCTGGGCAGCGCCTTCTGCGCGATGCCGGCCACCGAGCCGGGGGCGGGCTCGTTCTTCTGGGTGCTGGCCTGGACGGTGGTGCTCCGGTGGTCGTCCGCGGCGCTGATGCCGTTGTCGTTGCGGTCCGCGACGGCGACGCCGAGCGCCCCGCCCGCCACACCGGCGACCAGGGCGACGGCGGCGATCAGCGCGATCAGGCCGCCGCGCTTCTTGCGCGGGCCGCCGGGCCCGGGGGTGCCGGGGTACTCGGCCGGGTAGCCGAGCGGTCCACCGGGGTAGCCCGGGCCGCCGGGGGCGGCGGGGCCACCGGGCGGGGCCTCGTGGCCGCCCCAGCCGCCGAGCGGCTGGCCGGCGCCGAAGGGGTGGTGCGGCGCCGGCGCGGCCGGAGCGCCGTACGGGTCGTGGGACGCCGCCGCGACCGGGGCGCCCGGTGTGGCGTACGGGTTGGTGACCGGCGCGGCCACCGGGGCGGCCGGCGCGGCCGGGGCCGGCGGCAGGACGGGCGGAGGTGCGTCGATGTACCCGGCCTCGGCGGCCGGAGCCGCCACCGGCTCGGCGGGCACGGCGGGCGCCGGGTCCGGGGCGCCGACCTTGCTGAACGCCAGCGTCGGCGTGAACCCGCCGGACGGGGGCGCGGCCGGAGCGGCGGGCGCTCCGGCGACGGTGTCCGTCACGGTCCGGTCCGCCTCGGGCGCCGCCTGGACGGGACCGGGCGCCACCTGCGCCCGACCGTCAGGAGCGGGACCCACTACCCCCTGGCCGTCGGAGGGCTGCTCCCCCTGTGGCCCGGTGGACCCAACCTCGCGCTCGGTGCTCACGGACGACCTCCATAGCTGACAGGACCAACAACCATAGTTTTTCGCACACTCGATTCGATTGCCGTAAGGACCCCTCTGAAGAAGTCATAAGAATCCTTAGCCCGGCCCGACAACGGCCCCCACGCAGGCCCCCGCGACGGCCACCCGGGACCCCGTGCGAGGCCGCCCCGCGGCGTCCCGCGATGCGGACCGCCGGACGCCTGGCCTTGGCGTTCACCCCCGGGCCGGTTAGCCTGTCGCTCCAAACTGACACGCGGGAGCTTGGACCCACCAGGCTGAGAGTGCGCCGGTCGACCGTACGCCACGAGCTCCGTGGACGGACCGTCGAGGGGGCGCAGACCGCCGGAACCTGTCCGGGTAATGCCGGCGTAGGGAGTATCGGCCATGCCGCCTGCTTCGCCATCCTCTTCTTCGGGCGCGCCCGCGTCCAAGGGTTTCCCCGAATCGTCCGCGACCGATCCCTGCGACGCCACCGGCGGGGCGGCCGGTTCCACCGGAGCGGGCACCGCCGTCCTGGACCGTCCGGACCGGGCGGACCGGGTCGAGGCCCCGTTCGTCCTCGACACCGAGCCGCCGCGCACGCTCCGCTTCCGGGACCACTTCGCGCTCTGGATGAACCTCGGCGTCAGCCTGATCGGCTTCACCACCGCCGCCACCGTGCTCGGCGCACCCGGCAGCGAGCTGTCGCTGGCCGCCGCGGTCACCGCGATCGTGGTCGGCACCGTGGTCGGCACCGCGATGCTCGGCGTGGCCGCGCTGATCGGGGCCCGGACCGGCGCGCCGGCGATGGCCAACCTGCGCGGACTGTTCGGGACGAAGCTCTCCTACGTGCCGACGGTGCTGAACATCGTCCAGTGCATCGGCTGGGGGGTGTACGAGCTGCTGGTCATCGCGATGGGCGCGCAGACGGTGGCGCACACCGACGGCTACCGCTGGCTCTTCGTCGTCCTGGCGGGCGCGGTGACCACCGCGCTGACCATCTGGCCGCTCGGCGCGATCGCGGTGCTGCGCCGCTTCGTCGCCGCGGCGGTCGCGGTGGCGATGGTCTACTTCACCGTCCAGCTGGGCCGGGGCGGCGTGTCCGACCCGGGCGCGGGCAACTGGCACGGCTTCCTCCGGGCCACCGACGCGATGATCGCGGTGTCGATCTCCTTCGTCCCGCTGGCCGCCGACTACACCCGGCACTCCCGCACCGCCCGCTCCGCGTTCTGGGGCAGCTTCTCCGGCTACACCGTGGCCCAGGTCTGGTGCTACGTGCTCGGCCTGTTCGCGCTGCTGCAGGCCGACGGCGACGCCTCCCGGATCTTCGACTCGTTCCTGGGCGTCTGGGCCGGCTGGTTCTTCCTGCTGGTGCTGGTGCTGCGCGAGACCGACCAGTCCTTCGCCAACGTGTACTCGACCGCGATGTCGGTCCACAACCTGCTGCCGAAGGTGGACCGCCGGGTGCTGACCGGCGCGACCGGCCTGCTGATCACCGTGCTGGCGCTGCAGATCACCGAGTTCACCGACTCCTACTACGCCTTCCTCGGTCTGATCGGCTCGGTGTTCGTGCCGATGTTCGCGGTGCTGGCGGTCGACTACTTCCTCGGCGCCGGCCGGCGCGGCTGGAACCTCGCCGCCGACGCCCCGTCCCGCTGGCTGATGCTGCTGCCCTGGGCGCTCGGCTTCGCCGTCTACCAGCTGATCGCGCCGACCGCGATCGCCGGCTGGTGGACGGACTTCTGGACCTCCGTGCAGGAGGCCCTGCACTTCACGCCCCAGGAGTGGACCTCGGCGTCCCTGTTCGGCTTCCTGGTGCCGGCCCTGGTCACCTGGGCGCTCACCCCGCTCACCCGCCGGACCCCCGCCGCCTGACGCCCGCGGGCCCGGCCGGGCCCGCGGCAGCGCGCCGGGAAGGGCGGACGACGAGGCGCGCGGGCGAAGACGGCCCCGCAGGTTGGGGCCGTCTTCGCCCGGGTGTCACTTCCGCCGCCTATCGTGGACGGCGTGACCAGCCCTGACCTCTCCCCGGCGGCGGCGCGCACCGCGCGGCCCGTCCAGGTGATCGCCCACCGCGGTTCCTCGCACGCCCTGCCCGAGCACACGCTCGCGGCCTACCGCCGGGCGCTCGACGAGGGCGCGGACGCGGTCGAGTGCGACGTCCGGGTGACGGCCGACGGGCATCTGGTCTGCGTGCACGACCGCCGGATCGGCCGGGTCTCGGACGGCCGCGGCACGGTCTCCTCGATGACGCTGGCCGAGCTGGAGGCGCACGACTTCGGCGCCTGGAAGACGGGGGAGCCGAGCGCGGACCCGGACCTGCGCGGCGTCCTGCGGCTGGAGAGCCTGCTGGAGCTGGTCACCGACTGCGGGCGCCCGGTGGACCTGGCGATCGAGACCAAGCACCCGGTCCGTTTCCGGGGCCGGGTGGAGTCCGAGCTGCTGCGGATGCTCGACCGGTTCAAGATCGGCGGGGCGCCGGAGGGCGACCGCCCGCAGGCCCGGATCATGAGCTTCTCCTCGCTGGCGCTGACCAGGGTGGCCGCCGCCGCGCCGGAGTACCCGCGGGTCTTCCTGTTCGAGCGGACGCTGCCCCTGCAGGGCCGGCTGCGCCCGGGCGCCTCGCTGCCCGGCGGGGCCCGGATCGCCGGCCCGGGCATCGACCTGGTGCGGGCCCGGCCCCGGCTGGTGACCCGGCTGCGGGAGCTCGGCCACCAGGTGCACGTCTGGACCGTGGACGAGCCGGCCGACGTCGAGCTCTGCCTGGAGCTCGGGGTCTCGGGGATCATCACCAACCGCCCGGCGGAGGTCCTGGCCCAGCTCGGCCGCTGAACCGGTCCGCCGCGGAACGCCGTCCCTCGCGCCCCACGGGTTTCTCCGGTTATTTCCGGCGCCCGAGACCCGGTGGCCACGCACCCCGCTCCGGAATCACCCGGCACTTCCGCCCCGGCGGACCGCGATCGCTTGGGTAGGGCTCAAACCTTCATCCGCCGTTTTCTGACGGAAATCATGCGTTCTCACGACAGAGGGTGAGCGGGGAATCACCTGCAGCGCACCGTGCGTCGCCCGGCTTGAAATGTCCGCGCGGGATCGCCGTACGGTCGTTTCCGACCCATTACCAAGGGGCATCCATCCCTCGGCATACGCTGAAGGAGGTCCGGGGGTGGCGTTGATGGTGGCGCGTGAAGTGCCGACTTCATCGACCATGGCAGTGCCGCACGGCCCATCGAGTGTCGGGGTCGCACGGCGCCGACTGCGTCGAGATCTACGTGACCGGGAGATACCGGAACCGGTCATCGATGATGTTGTTCTGATCCTTTCCGAACTGCTGAGCAATGCATGTCGTTACGCACGGCCGCTCGGCCCGCTGCCCGTGCTCGGACGCAGCGCCCGGGCCGAGATCGTCGACCAGATCCTCGTCGGCGTTCCCTCCGGTCCGGCCGAGCCGGCCGAGCCGGCCGGCGCTCCCGCGACGGGCGGCCCGGCCGTCCACGCCAGGAGCCGGGACGCGGGACAGGCCCGGCCGCAGGCCCACCCGGACGAGGGCGAGGGCAACGGCGGGGTGCTGGTCCGCTGGCAGCTGCACGCGGACGGGGTCCTCACCCTGGAGGTGACGGACGGCGGCGCGCAGACCCGGCCGTCCCCCGCCAGTCCGTCGCTGACCTCGCGCGGCGGCCGCGGGCTGAGCATCGTCGACCAGCTGTCCAGCGACTGGGGCGTGCGCGACGCGCCCGGCGAGGTCACGGTCTGGGCCGCCCTGCCCGCCCGGGCCCGGCACGCCCGGCGCACCGGCGGTGACGCCCGCAGCGCCTGAGCGTCGCCCGCGGCCGTCGGAGCGGGGCCCGGTGGGGCCTCCGCCGGGGCGCCGCCCACGGCGGTCCGGGCGTCGCCCCCACGGGGTGCTCCCCGCCCCGGCGCGTGCCCACGGGCCGGGGGAACGTCAGTAGGCTGCCCGGAGCACACCGAAACCGCCACCGGGAGAGCCGCACCATGGGCAAGAAGGCCGCCAAGAAGGCGCCGCAGCGCAGCCAGTCCACCACCGCCGTCACGGGCGAGATCCCCGTGGTCGGGGCCCGCGAGAACTGCCCCTGCGGTTCGGGCCGCCGGTACAAGGCCTGCCACGGCCGGGAGGCCTCGCACGCCGTGCAGGAGCTGGTGCACCGCCCGTTCGAGGGGCTGTCCGGCGAGGCCGACTGGGTGGCGCTGCGCGAGCTGGTCCCGGCCGCGACCGTGCCGCTGACGCTGGCCGCCGGGGTGGCCGAGGCCGCCAACGGCGACGTCCCGTCCGTGACCCTGGCCACCGTGCTGCCGCTGGCCTGGCCGGCGCTGCGCCGCCAGGACGGTTCGATCCTGCTCGGCCTGCAGACCCAGTCCGCCTCCGGCGACCTGAGCCGTGACCTGGCGGACGCCCTGGAGCTGGCGCTGGCCGCCGAGCCCGGCTCGCCCGTCCCGGCCCGCCGGACCGTGCCGGGCGGCCGCCGCCTGCAGGACCTGCTGGACACCACGGCCGAGTTCACGCCCGCCGTGCACACCGGCTTCGAGTTCTGGCTGGAGGACGCCGAGACCGCCACCGGCGAGGTGGCCGCCTCCCTGGAGCGCGCCAACGCCTCGGCGATCCCGACCGAGAAGCTCACCGGCGTGGACTCCGCGTACTGGTGCGGCACCCCGGACAAGAACCACCTGCGCTGGGTGATGACCGTGCCGGAGGAGGAGCTGCTGGACGCGCTGGCCCGGCTCACCGCCGCCGACCTGTCCTCGCTCGGCCCGGACACCCGGTTGGTCGGCTCCTTCCGTGCGCACGGCCTGACCGTCCCGGTCTGGGACCTGCCGCTCGCCATGACCGCCACCGACTGCGAGAAGCCGGCCGCGGAGTTCGCCGAGCGGCTCGCCGCGACGCTGGCCGACCCGGCGCCGCTGACCGGCGAGGAGCGGCGGGCCCGCGCCAACCTGGTGAACCGTCAGGTCACTTTGAACTAAAGGGGACTCGGATCCGGGTGATACGCGTCACATTGGCCGCCGGTACGGCAATTTCCGGGCGGGCAGGGGCTCTTGGAAATTGGCGCGGGCGCGGATCCTTGTTACTGTCTAAAGAGTCCGGTCGCTGGTGCATCCCCCGTCGCCAGCGGCCGGATCTTTTGTTTTCCGGCCCCGGCCCGCTCCGACGGGTGGACCGTGCCCGATCAGTACCCCGGCCGATCGGCCCGCCGGCCCGGCCGCGACCGACGCACCGGCCCCCGCCGCACCGGCCACGGGGGCCGAGCGACAGGGGCCGGACGAGGCGCGGAAGCCCCGTCAGTACGCCGAGCGCCCGCTGTCCAGCTGGACCGTCGCCTCGACCAACTCCCCCAGCAGCGGCCCGACCTCGGGCAGCCACACACCGCCGTCGGCCGCCGGACGCGGCGGCAGCACCCAGCGCACCCCGCCGCCCGAGCCGCCGCCCGGCGGCAGCGCCAGGAAGCCGCCCGAGCCGTGGTAGCGCAACGACCCCGGAACCCAAGGAAGTTGGGCGAGCATCTCGCCGAGCGCCTCCAGCGAGTAGGGGGCGACGAGCATCGCGTAGCGGCCGGGCATCGACAGGACCGGGCCGAGCGGCAGCCGCAGCGCCGCGAGGTAGGCGAGCGCCCGGGCACCGGCCGCCGCGGGCAGGCTGACCGCCGAGACCGTCCCGCCGGTCGCCGCGAGCACCGGTGCGTCCGGACTCTGCCGCTCCCACCACCACCGCACCATCCGGGCGTCGGTGGTGGCCGCCAGCAGCGACGGGTCGTGCGGGTGGGCTCCGGGGACGGAGCAGTCCGCGTCCCCGCACGAACAGTGGCCGCCGACCAGCAGCGTGCCGGGCACCACCGGCCAGCGGTGGTCGACCGCGGCGGCCAGGGCCGCGGCCAACCGGACGGAACGGACTGTCGACCGGCTCCTTGAGTTCTCGCGCATGGCGCTCGTTCCTTTCCGTGACCGCTCGGGTCGCTCCGGCCCCGCCGGCCGGCGGCCGGGGAAACGCCGCACGGGCCCGTACCGGGCCGGTGGGCTTGGCGAACGGCGTGGCGGGGATGGAGCACGGTGTGGAGCACGACATGAAAGAGCCGCGATGCGAACAGCCCTTGGAACGAGAATCCCGTATGCGACCGGATGGACGCCGCCCGGGCGCGGTTGGTTCCACCGTACGAGTGAGTGACTTCCGGCCGACCCGGCCGACGGGCGGCGAAAGCATACGATCCGGACGGCCGCGAGAGCCGTCCTGACGGTTCTGCCCGTTCTCCGGCGCTCCATGCCCGCGGGCTCGGCAGGGGCGCGCACGAACGGAGCGGGCCCCGGCCGGGCCCGGCGGGACGGAGAACCGGCCACCCGCGTCGTCATGGATCTGGACATGCCCCGAATGGCCTGTGTAGAAGTGGTGGCATTGCTGTCGATCAATGACGAGTAGTAGCGAATCGAGGCGAATCACGCCCTTTGGCCGTGCTCGCTCCCATCGGCCGTACCTGGGGGATCCGCATGACACGTACCACCGCGTCAGGAGTGGCGGCATGACTGAGTCCCACCCGTCGTCGACGGCCTCCGAGCCGGGCGATCCCCGTCGCCCCCGCGGGCTCTCGGTGCTCGACCATCCGGGCTTCCCCACGCCCCCCGCCGGACCGGCCGGGCAGCCGGGCTGCGCGGCCGACGAGCCGCCGGCCCGTACCGAACCGGCCGGCGGTACCGAACCGCCCGGCGCCCCGGAGGCCCGCCCGGCACCCCCGGCCGGGCTGCAGGACCGTTTGGCCGGACGGCTGTCCGATTTCACCAGCCTCCACGAGCACTCCGAGCGGCTGGCCCGCGCCCGCGGCCTGACGGCCACCCTGGAGGCCGTGCTGGCCTCCGGCGCCGCGCTGCTCGGCGCCGACCGCGCCCTGCTGGTCACCGCGCTGCCCGGCGGCGGCCCCAGCCAGCCGGTCGGGTACGGGCTCGACCGCGCCAGCCTCGGCGCGCTGGAGACGGTGCCCACCGAGCAGAGCCCGCTCGCCCGGCTGCTGCGCGAGCACGACCGGCCCGACCGGCTGCAGTCGCGCGACCTCGCCACCGACCCCGCGATCGGCGCCCGGCTGCGCGAGCTCGCCGGCCACCTCCGCCTCGGCGGCTGCCACGGGCTGCCGCTCGCCACCGCGGAGGACGGCCCGCTGGCCGCCGTCCTCTGGTTCTACGACGAGCCCGCCGAGCCCACCGAGCGCCAGTGCGAGCTCGTCCGCCGGTACTGCGACGTCGCCGCCCCGCTGCTGGCCAAGGAACTCGAAGCGGACCGGGTCCGGCGCACCACCGAGGCGCTCTGCCGCGGCCTGCTCCCGGACCGCCTCCCGCAGCCCGCCGGCCTGCGGCTGGCCGCCCGGCTCGTCCCGGCCGGGCTGGACCGCTCGGCCGGCAGCGACTGGTACGACGCCATCCCGCTGCCGGACGGCACCGTCGGCCTGACCGTCGGCAGCGTCTCCGGCGACGGTCCGGGCGCCGGCCCCTGCTCCGCCCCCGGCGCGGCCGCCGCGATGGGCCGGGTCCGGGCCGCGCTGCGGGCGTACGCCGTCCTGGAGGGCGAGGACCCGGTCTCCGTCCTGGGGGACCTGGAGCTGCTGCTCAAGACCACCGAGCCGGCCCGCAGCGCCACCGCCCTCTACGCCTGGATCGAGCCGGACGAGCGCCGGATCACCCTGGCCGGGGCCGGGCACTGCCCGCCGGTGCTGGTCACCCGGCAGGGCGCCGAGTTCGTGGAGACCTCGCTCTCCGCGCCGCTCGGCATGCTCTCCTGCTGGGAGGCGCCGGGCGTCGAGCTGACCGCCGGGCGCGGCGACACCCTGGTGCTCTACACCGAGGGCCTGGCCCGCCGCTGCGGCCCGACCCTGCACGCCGGACAGGCCAACCTGCGCCGGGCCGCCGCCGACGCCCCGCGCGACGTGCGGATCGACCCGGACCGGCTCTGCGCCCACCTGCTGGCCGTCTGCGCGACCCGGGAGGCCGGGCCCGCCACCGACGACCTGATGGTGCTGGCCGCGCGCTTCGAGTAGCCGGCGGCGCCCGTGCCGCGGCCCCGCGGCGGGGCTTCCCGGGCCGAGGCCGCCGGAGGCCGGGCGGCCGGGCGTCCGTACCATGGACGCACGGCCGCCCACGTGTGTCGCGATCCGACGCCCCCCGGCCCTTCGCCCGGGGGACCCCCATGGGCGGCACCCGCGCAAGGAGGCGACGTACGTGACCGAGGACCGCACCCCGGCAGTGGCCGAGAACCCCGAGGCCGCCGGCGGCGAGGAGCCGCAGGAGTTCAAGGGCCGCAAGAACGGCCTGTACTCGGAGGTCTCCGACGAGCTCGCCGCCTCGATGAAGTCCGGCTGGGCCGACACCGAGCTGCACGGCCTCACCCCGGTCGCCCAGGCCCCGTACGCCGCCGAGCGCCGCGCCCGGCTCTCCGCCGCCTTCCCCGGCGAGCGCCTGGTCGTGCCGGCCGGCACCCTGCGGGTCCGGGCCAACGACACCGACTACAACTTCCGCGCCGCCAGCGAGTACGTGCACCTCACCGGCGACCAGACCGAGGACGCGGTGCTGGTCGCCGAGCCCACCGGCGCGGCCGGCCACGACTTCGGCCTCTACCTGCTGCCGCGCTCCGACCGCGAGAACGGCGAGTTCTGGCTGGACGGCTACGGCGAGCTGTGGGTCGGCCGCCGCCACAGCCTCACCGAGCAGGAGCAGCTGCTCGGCCTGCCGGTCCGCGACGTCCGCAAGGCCGCCGAGGAGCTGGCCGGGCGCGCCAAGGCCGACGCCGTGCCGACCCGGATCGTGCGCGGCTACGACGCCGGTCTGGAGTCCGCGCTCGCCGAGGTGCTGGACGCCGACAAGGACGCCGGGCTCAAGGAGTTCCTGAGCGGCCTGCGACTGGTCAAGGACGAGTGGGAGATCGGCGAGCTGCGGGCCGCCTGCACCGCCACCGTCAACGGCTTCACCGACGTGGTGCGCGAGCTCGGCCAGGCCGTCGCCACCTCCGAGCGCTGGATCGAGGGCACCTTCTGGCGCCGCGCCCGGGTCGAGGGCAACGACGTCGGCTACGGCTCCATCTGCGCCGCCGGCCCGCACGCGACCACCCTGCACTGGGTGCGCAACGACGGCGAGGTCCGCCCGGGCGAGCTGCTGCTGCTGGACGCCGGCGTGGAGACGCACAGCCTCTACACCGCCGACGTGACCCGCACGCTGCCGATCGACGGCCGGTTCAACGAGCTCCAGCGCAAGATCTACCAGGCGGTGTACGACGCCCAGGAGGCCGGCATCGCGGCGGTGAAGCCCGGTGCCCGGTTCCGTGACTTCCACGACGCCTCGCAGCGCGTGCTGGCCGAGCGCCTGCTCGCCTGGGGCCTGCTGGACGCCTCGGTGTACGACCTGGAGAAGGTGCTGGAGCTGGGCCTGCAGCGCCGCTGGACCCTGCACGGCACCGGCCACATGCTCGGCCTGGACGTCCACGACTGCGCTCACTCCCGCACCGAGGAGCACGTCGACGCGCTGCTGGTGCCCGGCATGGTGCTCACCGTCGAGCCCGGCCTGTACTTCCAGCAGGACGACCTGACCGTGCCCGAGGAGTACCGGGGCATCGGCGTCCGGATCGAGGACGACATCCTGGTCACCGCCGACGGCAACGAGAACCTCTCGGCGGGCCTGCCCCGCCGCGCCGAGGACGTCGAGGCGTGGATGGCCTCGCTGGCCTGAGCCCGACCGGCACGCCACGGGCCCGGCTCCCCGGTGGGGGCCGGGCCCGTGGCGCGCGCGCTACTTGGCGACCACCCGGACCGGGACGGTGCGGGTCCCGATGACGGTGGGCGGCCCCTGCTCGGGGGTCACCAGCGCGCTGACGGTCACCGGCATGACTCCGGCGCCGTCCTGGGCCGTCAGCTTCATCCGGTACCTGATGGTGAAGGCGTTCCCCGGCGCCAGCGGGCCGGCGTCGTCGAAGACCGGCTTGCCCGCCGCCGGCGGGGCGATGGTCAGGGCCTTCCACGATCCCGCGCCGTTCGCGCGCTCCAGGGTTCCGGTCACGGCGCCCTTGCTCCCGGCGTAGGACTCCGCGACCAGCTGGGGCACCACCTGGGCGTAGCTGGTCCGACCGGTGTTCTTGAAGGTCACGACGAACTCCACCGGAGTGCCGTCGTTCGGGAGCTGCTGACCCGTGGTGAGCCCCTCCACGGTGACGCTGATGTCGTTCTGGCCCGCCGCCGAGGGTGCCTGACGGCCGCTGAGGTCGATGGTGTCGAGGATCGACACCAGACCCGGCTGGTAGTCCGGCTTGAGACCGTTCGCCGTGATGAACACCTGATCGTCCTTCAGGCCCCACATCTGGGCCGTGAAGTCCTCCCCGGGCTTGCAGGTGACCTGCCACTGCGTCTTCGAGATCGCCCGCCCGGCCACGATGTCACGGCTCTTGGCCGGCTCGCCGATCTTCGTGTAGGGCGCGGTGGGGACGTAGGGGTGTCCCCAGACCGGGCAGCTGGGCTGGTGGCTGAAGCCGGACGAGGCGTCCAGGTCGAACGCCGTCGGCCAGATCGCGTGCTCGGCCTCGTCGGCGGTGTTGTACGCGGTGATCAGCACGCCGTAGGGCTCACAGGCCTCCTGGGTCCAACCCGGCTGGGCACCCGTGGGCGCGCCCGGGCTCAGGACGCACAGACTGGTCCCCGCCGGGTCCGGCGGCACGACCCGCCAACCCGCCGGCACCTTGAACTTCACGCCCCGGAACGTGTACGGGGTCGCGGCCGTGGTGGGTGGGGCGGTGCTGCTCTGGGTGCTGCGCGGGGTGGCGGCGCCGCCCGGGGCGGCCGGCTCGCCGGTGCCCGTGGGGTCGGCCGCCGGGGCGGAGGTCTCGGTGCCGGCCGCCGTCGGAGTGTCGGCGGGGGTCGGCTCCACGGTCGGGACCGCGCTGGGGCTCGGGCTCGCGGAGGCCGTGACGGTGGCCGCCGGGCCGGGATCGCCCCGGTCGGCCACCGTGTCGCCGCGGAAGCCGAGCACGCCGAACGCCATCGCGGCGGCCAGGCCGAACAGCGGCACGGCGGCGAGGTAGACGGGCTTGAGCCGGCGCAGCCGCCGGCTCGGCGGCGCGGCCGGGCGCAGGTCGTGTGCGGTGATCCGCATCGCTCTGGCGTTCATCGCCTCGCGGAGCAGCCGTTCCATCGGGGTGTCGTCCGGCCCGTCACCGTCACCGCCGGTCCGGCGGGGAAGCTTCTCGGTCATCGAACCTTCTCCAGATGCTTTTCCAAGGCGTCCAAGGCCCGGCTGGCGGTGGACTTCACAGCGCCCCGGGAGAGCCCCAGGGTTTCCGCTATCTGTGCTTCGGACATGTCCGACCAGTAGCGCAGCACCAGCAGCTCGCGCTGGCGGGAGGTCAGCTCCCGCAGGGCGACCAGGACGCGGCGGTGCTCGTCGTTGAGCACCGCGTGCTCCTCGGCCGACGGCGCGTCGGCCTCGTGCGGGGGGACGTACTCGCGGGCGGTCTTGCGGCGGCGCAGCATCGACCGGGCGCCGTTGACCACGCTGGTGCGCAGGTATCCGAGGGCGTTGTCCAGGTCGTCCAGCTGCTCGCCGTGGCGCTGGTAGAGCTGGGTGAAGGCCTCCTGCACGACGTCCTCGGCGAGGTCCTGGTGGTCGACCAGCAGGACGGCCATCCGCACCAGGCCCAGCCGGTGCGCGTGGTAGAGGCCGGTCAGGGTGGGGCGTTCCTCCGCCTCCTGCTTGCGCCCGCCGCGCAGCAGCCGCAGCCCCGACCGGCGCTGCACCGCCTCCTGCTCGGAGCTCGACGGGGCGCCGTCCGACGAGGCGTCCCGGGGAGCCGCCGCCCCGCCCGCCTCCCGCGCGCCGAAGAGCAGTCCGACCAGCCCGGCGCGGAGGAAGCCGCCGCTCCTCCCGCCTCCCACGATCGGCCCGATGGCCATGGACATCCGCGTTCTGCTTTCCCCCAGGGACGGTTTCCGGCGTGGACCGGACCGTCATGACACATGATCAAGATCGTGATCGGCGGGAATCCTGCCATCACCTCGACCGCCGGCAGAACCCGCCCCCCACTGGTGATGGACGTGCGAGGAGGGCGGAGGTTGCAGGTGACTTCGCAGAAGTTTTCGATCTGGCCGGAACGGCTACACTCACCCGCATCCCGCCACCGCCGCCCAGTCCGAGGGGACCTCATGGCCGACCAGCAGACCACCGGCCCGGTGGCCGTCGCGATCGGACGGCGGCCGGAGCCGGTGCACGATGTCGCGGTGTACGCCTTCGACGGCATGACGCCGTTCGAACTCGGGGTGGTGGTCGAGGTGTTCGGGCTGGCGCGGCCCGAGCTCAGCGGCCTGCTGGCCGCCCCCTGGTACGGGCTCAAGGTCTGCGCCGACCGGCCGGACACCGCGCTGCGGTCGGTCGGCGGCTTCTCGCTGACGGCGCACCACGGCCTGGACGACCTCGCCGCCGCCGACACCGTGGTGGTCCCCGGGGTCCCGAACGCCTTCAGCGGCGAGGTCTCCCCCGGGCTGGTCGCCGCGCTGCGCACGGCGCACGAGCGCGGTGCGCGGATCGTCTCGATCTGCTCCGGCGCCTTCGCACTGGCCGCCGCCGGTCTGCTGGACGGCCGCGAGGCCACCACCCACTGGCGGTACGCCGAACTGCTCCAGCGCCGCCACCCGTCGGTCCGGGTCAATCCGGACGTGCTGTACGTGGACAGCGGCTCCGTCCTGACCAGCGCGGGCAGCGCCGCCGGGATCGACCTCTGCCTCCACCTGGTCCGCCGGGACCACGGTGCCAAGGTGGCCAACAGCGTGGCCCGCCGCTTCGTGGTGCCGCCGCACCGGGACGGCGGGCAGGCCCAGTTCATCGAGGCGGCGGTCCGGCCGGTCGACGAGGAGGACGACGGGATCGCCCGTTCCATGCAGTGGGCGCTGGACCACCTGTCCGCCCCGCTGACGATCTCCCTGCTGGCCCGGGCCGCCCGGATGTCCGACCGCTCGTACCTGCGGCACTTCACCGCCCGCAACGGCACCAGCCCGATGCGCTGGGTGATCAGCCAGCGCGTCGCGGCCAGCCTGCCGCTGCTCGAATCGCCGGACGGGTCGGTGGAGGAGATCGCCACCGCCGTCGGCTTCGAGAGTGCCGCGACCTTCCGGCACCACTTCGGCCGGGTGATGCGCACCTCCCCGACCGCCTACCGGCGCGGTTTCGGACGCGGCGTGGCCTGAAGCCGGGCGTGGCCCGGGCCAGGACACGGCCCGGGCCTGCGCGTGGCCCGGGCCGGCGGCCCTACGCCTGCTCTCCGGTGCGGAAGGCCGCGTTGGCGAGCATCGCGTCGTGCAGCCACTGGGCGAGGCCCGGGGCGAGCTCCTCGTAGGTGGCGGTGAACCGCGGGTCCGCGACGTACATCCCGGCGATACCCCGGTGGATCTCGAAGGTGCAGTCGTAGAAGTTGTCGCAGATGTGCTGCCGGTGGACCTCGGCGAGGTCCATGGCCGGACCGCCGTCGGCCGGTTCGCCGGCGGTGAAGGCCGCCACCAGACGGGCGTTGAGCGCGTCCGTCTCGGCCTTGATCCGCTGCCAGTCGCCCTTGTCGTAACCACCGGTGCGGCGCTGGGACTGCGCCCAGGCGTCGGTGTCGCCCCAGCGCTGCTCGGCCTCGGCCTCCCACTCCTCCCGGTAGGACTCGCCGAAGACCTCGAACTTCTCCTCCGGGGTCAGCTGGATTCCCATCTTCTGTGCCTCCATGGCGTGTTCGACGGCCGCGGCCAGGTCCTGGAGGTGGCTGATGCGGTCGGTCAGCAGTCGGTGCTGGCGCCGCAGGTGCTCGCTCGGGCTGACCGAGCGGTCGTCCAGGATGGCCGCGATCTCTTCCAGGGGGAACCCGAGTTCGCGGTAGAACAGGATCTGCTGCAGCCGGTCGAGGTCGGTGTCCTGGTACCGGCGGTAGCCGGCCGGGGTACGCCCCTGCGGGGCGAGCAGTCCGATCTCGTCGTAGTGGTGCAGGGTGCGGACGGTGACCTTGGCGATCTCCGCCACGGCACCGACCGAGTAGCCGCCGCTCATCCGGGCGCTCCCTTCTCGTTGGCCACGACTCTCCCGCCTCCCGTTGCGTGAGGGTCAAGCCCAGTCTTCCGGCGCGGCGGCGCGGGGGCGGCCCGCGCCGCGACGCCCGCCCCGCCCGGCCCGTCCCGTCCTGCCACGCCCGTCCGGTCACGTCGCGCCACGCCCGCCCCGCCCGGCCCGGTCCGCCCCGGGGGCCGTCGGCCCCGTGCGAGTCTCCGAGCGGACGGCCCCGGACGGGCCCCGGCTTGGACGAAGCCGCCTATTGCCGGGCCGGACGGCAGCCGCCAGCATGGCGCCATGACCACCACCGCTGCGCCCCTGGTACGACGGCTGGCCGCGGAGGCGGTCGGCACGGCCGCGCTGGCCGCCGTCGTGGTCGGCTCGGGCATCCAGGCCGCCGCGCTGAGCCAGGACGGCGGGGTCCGGTTCCTGGCCAACGTCGGTGCCTCCGCGCTGGCCCTGGCCGTCCTGATCGAGCTGTTCGGCCCGCTCTCCGGCGGGCACTTCAACCCGCTGGTGACGGCCGGCGCGTGGTGGGCCGGCCGGCGCGACGGCAGCGGGCCGACGCTGCCCGAACTCGGCGGGTACGCCGCCGCGCAGCTGGCCGGCGCGGTCGCCGGGACGGGCCTCGCCAACGCGATGTTCGGGCGGCCGTTCGTCGAGCCCTCCGGACACGGCCGGGACGGCGGAGCGCTCTGGCTCGGCGAGGCGGTGGCCACCGGGACGCTGCTGCTGGTGGTCGCCGGGCTGAGCGGCAGCGGACGCGGCCGCCTGGTGCCGGGGGCGGTCGGTCTCTGGGTCGCGGCGGCCTGCTGGGCCACCTCCTCCGGCGGGTTCGCCAATCCGGCGGTGACCCTGGGGCGGGCGCTGACCGACAGCTACACCGGGATCGCGCCCGGCTCCGTCCCCGGCTTCCTGCTCGCCCAACTGGCCGGGGCGGTGGCCGCGCTGGCACTGGGCGCGGTGCTGTTCACCGGCTCCGGACCGGTCCGGAGCCGGTCCGTGCCGGACGACGCGCGGGAGCTGGTCGCGGGCCGGTCCGCCGCGACCGGCTGAACCGTCGGCCGGCACCCGAGCACCCACCGCCGTTCAGCCCGCGGCACCACCGCCGTTCAGCCCGCGGCCCCCGCGGGCACGCGCTCGCGGCGCCGGGCGGCCCTGCCCCGGGTGTCTCCCCCGGGGCGCGGCCGGCGGCCCCGCCGGGTGGGCCAGAGCAGCACGTACGCGGCCGACAGCACCACGAAGGCCAGCCGGACGAAGCCGCGCGCCGAGTCGGACGGGATCAGCAGCGTGCCGCCGTACAGCGCGGCCAGCGCGATCCAGCTCCACCACGGCACCAGCCGCTGCTGGCCGACCGCGTCCCAGAGCAGGGTGCCGAGCAGGATCGAGGCCGTGTAGTAGGTGTAGACGCTGGGGTCGAACAGGATCCGGGCGTCCGCGCCCAGCAGGACGACGGCCGGCCACCGGCCGCGCCACACCGCGATGCTGCCCAGCGCGAGGCCCAGGCCGAACTGCAGCGGCCGGTCCCACCACGGCGTGGTCGGGTCGGTCACCCCGAACCACCGCAGCGCCGAGGCCGGCTGGTTGGGGATGGTGAACTTGGCGGCCGCCACCGTGTCCAGGTCGCCCAGGTAGAACGGCAGCCAGGCGACGGCCACCAGCCCGGCGAACCACAGCGCCGTGCGCAGCCAGGCCGGCCGGGGCAGCGCCAGGATCAGCGGGGCGAAGGCCAGCGCCCAGGGCTTGGAGTCCACCGCCAGCGCCAGGTAGACGGCGACCTGGACGGCCCGGCCCCGGCTGAGCGCGTGCGCGGCGAGGGTGGTGAAGAAGAGCGCCAGCACGTCGTCCAGGTGCGCGAAGCGGACCGAGACCTCCACCCACATCGGGATGAACGCCAGCCCGGCGACCAGCAGCCGCTGCTGCAGCCGGCGGTGGTTGGTGCCGGTGCCCAGGTAGTACCAGGCGGCGGTGCGGCCGACCAGGACGAGCATCACCAGGCCGAGCCCGGACATCGCGGCCTCGGCCACCAGCTGGCCGGTGTGCGCGGGGAACGGGCTGAAGAGCCGGGCGACGGCCAGGCTGACCGGACCGATCTGCAGTTCGGGGTGGTGGGCGTAGAGCGCGAGCCCGCCGTCGGTCTGGCCGCTGAAGAGCAGCTCCTCGCCCTGACGCAGGTAGTGCCAGGAGAAGCCGCCGCTGGGCTCGACCAGCAGGAACCAGAGGACCGTCCAGGCGACCAGCAGGACGTGGTGTCTGCGCACCGGCAGACCGGCGATCCGGCCGGTGGCGGCCTCGTAGTCGGTGGTGGACCGTGCCGACCGTGCTCCCCGCACCCCTGTACCTCTCCCGCGCCGAGCCCCCCTTCGGCCGGTCATCCTATGTGACCCGACGGAAGCGACCGCGCCCCTCGGGTGTCCCTGGCAGGACACCCGAGGGGCGCGGTCGTCGGCCGGGCCGGGCGGACCCGGCGGTGCCGGGGCCCGGCGGGCTGGATGCCCGGGCTCGGCCCGGGCCGGGGTCAGCCCTGCTGGGCGGCCTTGCGGCGGCGGAGCAGCACGAGGGTGCCGGCGCCGACCGCGAGGACGGCGCCACCGGCGATGGCGATGCCGGTGGTGTCGTCACCGCCACCGGTCTGGGCCAGTGCCTTGTCGGCGTTGTCGGCCGCGTTCTTGGCCTTGGCGACGGCGGCCGGGGTGAGCTTCGGCGGCGTCACGGTCGGCACGGTCACCGGGAAGTCGATCGGCTCCTGGGCGCCGGTGCCGCCGGTGGACGGGGCGGAGGTGGTCGCACCGGTCGGCTGCGCGCTCGTCGAGGACGACGGGCTGGCCGACGCCGACGGGCTGGTCGACGCCGAGGTGGTGGCGGTGGGCGTCGCGGTGGGGGTGGCCGTGGCGGTCGCGGTGGGCGTGGCCGTGGCGGTCGCCGTGGGCGTCGCCGTAGCGGTCGTGGTGGGCGTCGCGGTGGCGGTGGCCGAGGGCGAGTGGCTGGGCGAGTGGCTCGGCGACTGGCTCGGCGAGTGGCTGGGCGACGGGCTGCCGGTCGGCTTGCCGGTGGTCTGGCTGGCGGTCGGGCTCGGCTTGCCGCCCCCGGCCTTGATGGTGAAGCCGGCGCCGGTGATGCCGTCGCAGCTGAAGTGGCCGTTGCCGACGGGCTCGTGGGACTGGTCGTCGAGCTGCTCGGAGAAGACGACCGGCACCACGCCGGCCTTGCCGAGCGGGGCGTCCTTGGTGAACGAGGCGCGGACCTTGATGGAGACGTCCTTGCCGCGGTTCACCGCGAGCATCGCGTCGTCGGAGTCGGCCCCGCCGAGCAGGATGAGCACCGCGTCGTCGTCGGAGTCCCCGCCGCCGGGGGCGACCGAGCCGGGCAGCCAGGCGCCGCCGGGCAGCTGGTACTCGACCTTGAGGTCGCCGGCCTCCAGGCTGCCCGCGCGGTTCTTGAACTTGAGCAGCGGGTAGAACACGAAGTCGTGCCGGGTCGAGTTGTCGATCCGGAAGGTGAACTCCCGGGCGTCGCCGCCCGCGATGAAGGTGTCCGGCACCCCGCGCACGGAGAGGTCCAGGCTCTGGCGCGAGGACTTGTCGGCCTGCGGTGCCGCGGTGGCGGACGGGGAGCCGGTGGTGCCGACGGCGACGGCGCCCTGGGCACCGGCCAGCACCATCGAAGAGGCGAGGGCGGCGGCGCCGGCGAGGGCGAAGCTGCGACGTATGGACATGGGCAAGGAAGACCTCACGGATGAGTCCGGGCGTGGCCCGGGAGCGCGGAAGGACTGGGTTGTCCGAACTGTGGTCCCCCCACGAAGCTGAAAGTCCGACGGAGACTACCGAAAGATCCAGCCAGATCGTAAGGCGGGTGCCACCCTTCGTGCACCACCCTGACCGGATACTGTCCGATTGGCCCAACTCCGTCACTCGGTAAGGCTTTTGTGCCATACCGTCAGATGACCGCAGGGTGACCGGTACACGTCCGGAACACCGCGTCCGACGACGCCGCACTGGCGGGAAACCGCCGTCGGGCGGCCATGCTCCCACGGACCGCCGCCGGGGCCGGCCGGCCGGGCCTCCCCGCCCTCGTCGGAGAGGGCCGGCCGGTGGGTGGGCGTCAGCCCGCGAAGAAGGACTTGGCGGCGACCAGCGCCCGCTCGTCGTTCAGCACGTCGCCCGGCCGGGTGCCGTTGCCGAGCAGCGCGCCGCCCCAGCGCATGCCCATGTAGTCGGCGCAGAGCCGCAGGGTGGCGATCAGCGGATCCGCCTTGTCCGGCTCGGTGGCCAGGGCGGTGACGGCCCAGATGGTGCCGCCGGAGAGCCGGGCGCGGAAGTCCGCCCCGGGCGCCCGCAGCCAGGCGGACCAGTGGTCGAGGTAGAGCTTGGCGCTGGTCGGCAGCGAGTACCAGTACACCGGGGCGACGAAGACCAGGTCGGTCGCGGCCAGGGTGGCGTCCAGCAGGGTGCGTTCGTGGCCGGCCGGCTCGGGGAAGCCGCCGTCCTCACTGTGCCGGCGGTCCTCGAAGGGGGGCAGCGGGTGCTCGCTCAGCCGCAGCCACCGCTGCTCGGCACCGGGCGGCAGACTCGCCCCCGCGGCCAGCCGGGCCAGCTGTTCGGAGTTGCCGTCCGGGCGCGAACTGGCGTTCAGGAAGAGGAACGAACGCGGCGCAGCGGCGCCGGCGGTGTGCTCGGACATCAGGACCCCCGTGCGGATGGCGACAGAAGGCCCGAGCGTACGACAGCCCTCCGACGGGCCCGGCGGCGACTACTCCGGCAGGCCCGCCCGGCGGCGGGCGACGGCCGCGACGGCCGCCCAGTCCTTCTCGCCGTCACCGTGCGCCAGGGCGTCGAGGAAGGCGTCCCGCAGCACGCTGCCGAAGGGCAGCGGCACGTGCGCCGCGGCGCCGGCGGTCAGCGCGAGATCGACGTCCTTGAGACCCAGCGGCAGCTTGAAACCGGCCGGTTCGTACCGGCGCTCGGCGACCATCGCCCCGTAACCGGAGTAGACCGGCCCGGGGAAGAGCGTGGCGGTGAGCATCTCGACCAGATCGGTCGGGCGGACGCCGTTGGCCTCGGCCAGGCTGCACGCCTCGGCCATCGACTCGATCGCGCAGGCCAGCAGGAAGTTCGCGCTGATCTTGGCGGTGTTGGCCTGGCGCGGGTGCTCGCCGAAGTGCCACGTCCGCCGCCCCATCGCGGCGAGCAGCGGTTCGGCCAGGGCGAGCGCCTCCGGGGCCCCGGCGGCCAGGATGTTCAGCTCGCCGGCCGCCGCCACCGGGGGCCGGCCGAGGACCGGCGCGGCGACGTAGCCGATGCCGTGCTCGGCGTGCAGGGCCTCGGCCCGCTCCGCGAGCGCCACCGAGACCGTGGCCATGTTGACGTGCAGGGTGGCCCGGGCGCCGGCCAGCAGGGCCGGATCGAGCAGCAGCCGCTCGAACGCGGCGTCGTCGGCGAGCATGGAGACCACCGCCTCGGCGGCGAACGCACCGGCCGGCCCGTCGGCCGCCTCGGCGCCCCGGTCGACCAGCGCGGCCACCGGCCCGGGCGAGCGGTTCCAGACCCGCACCCGGTACCCGGCCCGCAGCAGGCTGGCAGCCATGCCCTGCCCCATCGCGCCGAGCCCCACGAAGCCGACCGTCGTCACTGCCATCGCCCACTCCCGTCGTCGCCGCCCGGCGGACCGCGCCACAGACCGCCGGGCCGGAGCCACCGGTACGGCGAACCGGGCACGTCGAAGCGGGCGGGCCGGTCCGACGGAGCCGTCGGACCACGATCCATGCCGCCCCGACTGTACGTCAGCCCACCGCCCCGGCCGTGCTCAGGCGCACGCGTGCTCCGGCAGCCGGGCCCGGCCCGACTCCAGTTCGGCGACGACCCGGTGGCGCAGCAGTTCGTACTGGGCCTGGAGCCGGCCCGGGCGCTGCGGGCGGGCGACCGGCCGGCCGGGGCCGACCCGCTCGTCGGGGCCGAACTGCTCGCGGGTGAGGTCGATCTCGAAGCCGGTCGCGAACCGGTTCCACCAGTGCAGGTCCGTCCGGACACCGCCGACGTGCACCTCGCCCATCATGAGCTCGCCGCCGAGCAGGTCGTGCAGGACCATCGCGGTGACCCCGCACTGGCCGCGGGCGGGATTGTCCGGATGCCAGTGGGCCAGGTCCTCGGGCGCACAGGTGTCGACACCCCAGGAGGAGCGGATCGCACGTTCGATGTCGTTGAGGGTCCACGCCGTCATAGCGGGAAGCCTGCCACGCCCCACTGACAGCGGCACAGGCTTTTCAGTGGGCCACCCCGTGTTCTGCGGTGACCTTCTCGATCTTCACCCGTACGAGCAGCTCGCCGGGGACGCCGTTACGGGCGCCGTACTGCTCGGCGAGTTCCTCGCCCATGTACCGGGCGGCGATCCGGGTGGCCCAGTCGCGCACCTCGGGCAGATCGTCGCTCAGCCGGGCGGTGCCCTGGACGAGGGCGTAGGAGAAGGGCGGCCGGTCGTCGTCCACGCAGAGCATCACCCGGCCGTCGCGGGCCAGCGTGCGGCCCTTCACCGTGCCGGCGCCGGTGTTGAACACGATCTCGTCGCCGTCCAGCAGGAACCAGACCGGCGCGACGTGCGGGCGGCCGTCGGCCCGGGTGGTGGCGATCTTGGCGGTACGGGTGCCGGCGGCGAGGAAGGCGCGCCACTCGGTCTCGGTCATGTGAGGCATGCGCCCATCCTGGCCGCTGCGGCGCTCCGGCGCACCGGGTTCCCGGAGTGACCGGGTTCCCGGGCTCCCGGGGTGACCGGGGCGGATGCGCTGGGCGCGGGCGGGCGGGCGGCGGCGCAGCGGCGGGCGGGCGGCGGCGCAGCGGCGGGCGGGCGGCGCGCGGGCATGCCGGCGCACCGGAGCGGTCGGGGGTCCGCTCCGGTGCACCGCGTCGCCGGCGGGCGCCCACGCGCCCGCCGGGCGCTACTTGCCGAGCGCCGCGACGCCCGCCTGGGCGAACTGCTCGTCCAGGTCGCCGCTGGGCGCGCCCGCGACGCCGATGCCCGCGATCGGCGCGCCCTTGGCCTGCACCGGGGCGCCGCCGGCCAGGAACAGCGTGCCCGGGATGTCCTTGAGGTTCGGCGCCTGCGCCAGCCGCTTGGCCAGCTCGGAGGTCGGCGCGTTCCAGGAGACCGCCGTGAACGCCTTGCGCTCGGCGGACTCCGGCGACTGCGGGCCGGCGCCGTCACCCTTGAGCAGCACCCGGGTGATGCCGTCGCGGTCCACCACCGCGACCGTGACGTGCTGACCGGCCTTGGTGGCCGCGTCCAGGGTGGCCTGGGCGGCCTTGGTGGCGGCCTCGATGGTCAGGCCGGTGGTCTGGGTGAGGTTCTTGTTCTGGGTGTCGGCCTTCACCGCGGCGGCGGCGGCCGGGGCCTCGGTGGTGTCCGCACTGGCCGAGACGGCGCCGACGGTGGCGGCGGCCAGCGCGGCGGCGGCGACGGTACCGGTCAGCACACGGGTACGCAGGGAGGTCTTCTTCATGGTCGGGCTCCTCGTCGGATCGGTCGGTGCCACGGCCGGGATCTGGGGGCCAGGTCGGGCTCGGCGGCTTCGGTACCGATCCTCCGGCCGCCGGGCCCCCGGGCACATCGACGGTCCGGCGGCCGCTCGCGCGCAGGATGGAGGACGGTCCCGTCAACCGATCGGCTGATGCGCGGCCCGGTCGGACGGGTCACCATCGAGGGATCGGACCAGGTCAGCGCGGTGGGCCGGAGTGCCGACCGCAGAGAGCCGCCCGCAGAGGGGCGACCGCAGAGTGGAAGGAGCCGCCCCGTGCCGCAGGACCGTCCCGCCGGCGGCGAACCGGCCACCGGTGCCACCGCCCCGGCCCCCGCGGGCCCGGCGGCAGCCCCCGACCCGGCGAACCCGCCCGACCCGGCGGACCTTTCCGGCCCCGGGGCCGACAATCCGGACGACGGCCGGCTGGCCGTCCTGCTCGACTCCGCCTTCCTGCTGCTGCTCGCCACCTCGCTCAGCCGCTACCTCAGCCACCACCCCGGCAACCCCCGCATCCCCTGGGTGATCGGCCTCGGCCTCGCCCTGGCCGTCGCCCAGCCGGTCGGCTCCTGGCTGGCCCACCGCCGCCCGCCCGCCCCCGGGCGCCGGCGCAGGCTCTGGCCGCTGGCCCTGGTGGTCGCCCTCTGGGTCGTCCTGGTGCTGGTCGCGCCGAGCTTCGCCTGGTGCGCCGTCCCGCTGGTCTACACCGCCCTGCGCACGCTGCCCGCCCGGGCAGCGATCCCGCTGGTGGCCGCGCTGACCCTGCTGGTGGTGATCGGCGAGGTCCGGCTGCCGGGCGGGGTGGACGCCAACCTGGTGCTGCTGCCGCCGGCCGTGGCGGCGCTCGCCACCGCCGTCTTCCTGTACATGGAACGGCAGGCCGAGCGGCAGCGGGCGCTGATCGCGGACCTCGTACGCACCCGGCGAGAACTCGCCGCCACCGAGCGCCGGGAGGGCACTCTGGCCGAGCGCGAACGGCTGGCCATGGAGATCCACGACACCCTGGCGCAGGGGCTGTCCAGCCAGCAGATGCTGCTGCAGGCCGCCGACCGCACCTGGGAGGCCGATCCGGCGACCGCCCGCGCCCATGTCCGGACCGCCGCCGAGGTGGCGGCCCGCAACCTCGCGGAGGCCCGCCGCTTCGTCCACGACCTCGCGCCCGCCGAACTCGCCGACGGGCGCACCCTCGACCAGGCGCTGCGCTCGCTCGCCGAGCGGGAGTCCGCCGAGAGCGGGCTGCCGGTCCGGTTCCACCTGGACGGCGCCCCGGTGCCGCTGCCCGCCGCCGCGCAGTCCGCGCTGCTGCGGATCGCCCAGGGCGCGCTGGCCAACGTCCGGGAGCACGCCGGGGCCTCGGCCGCCGCGCTGACCCTGTCCTTCCTCGGCGACCAGGCCGTCCTGGACGTCGCCGACGACGGCCGGGGGTTCCGGCCCGCCCGGCCGGGCGGCGGCTCCGGCGCGCCGGAGCCCGGCAGCGGCGGGCGCGGGCACGGTCTGCCCGCGATGCGGGCGCGGCTGCGCCAGCTCGGTGGCACGCTGACCGTCGAGAGCACCCCCGGCGAGGGCACCGTCGTCTCCGCCGCGATCCCGCTGGAGCCCCGACGAACCCCCCTGGAGCCCCGATGAGCACCGCCCCCTCGACCCCGCCGGTGCGGCTGCTGGTCTGCGACGACCACGCCGTGGTCCGGGCCGGCCTGCTGGCGCTGCTGGCCAGCGCCGGTGACATCGAGGTGGTCGGCGAGGCGAGCACCGGCGAGGAGGCGGTCGCCCTGGCCGGTGCGCTGGCGCCGCAGGTCGTGCTGATGGACCTCCAGCTCGGCGAGGGCATCGACGGCGTCGAGGCCACCCGGCGGATCACCGCCGCACCGGGCGCGCCGCACGTCCTGGTCCTCACCACCTACGACACCGACGCCGACATCACCCGGGCGATCGGGGCGGGCGCCACCGGCTACCTGCTGAAGGCCGAGCGGCCCGAGGAGCTGTTCGCGGCGGTGCACGCGGCCGCGCGCGGGCGGACCGTGCTGTCGCCGCCGGTCGCCTCCCGGGTGATGGCTCAGATGCGTTCCCCCGTACCGCAGTTGACCGAGCGCGAGCAGGAGATCCTGGCCCAGCTCGGACAGGGGCTCGGCAACCGGGAGATCGCGCGGGCGCTGTTCATCAGCGAAGCCACCGTGAAGACCCATCTGGGCCGGATCTACGACAAGTTGGGCGTGGACACCCGGGCCGGCGCGGTGGCCGTGGCCAAGGAGCGCCGGTTGCTGCGCTGAGCGCCCGGCCGGTGCCACTGCGTGCCCGCCCCGCCCCGGAGTGTCGGATTCCGCGCCCCCGGGAGCCACGCCCCCGAGTGTCGGATTCCGGGCCCCCGGGAGCCACGCCCCCGAGTGTCGGATTCCGCGCCCCCGGGAGCCACGCCCCCGAGTGTCGGATTCCGGGCCCCGGGAGCCACGCCCCGACCCGCCGTTCGCCCGGACGGGTGAGGCCGGAGACCCGTGACCACCCTCCTCCGACACCGTTTCCTTACGTACCCGGAGCACCCGCGCCGGAGTCGGCACGCCCCGGCACCCGGCCGATGACGGCGCACCGTCCACCTGCGTCCCACCCTCGGCCCGCCCTCGGGCCACCCTCGGGCCACCCGAACACGCCCGCCGGAATGTGGATGTTTCGTGGAACTCTCTATTGACAAACCAACCACTCGGTTTGTTAGCGTGGAGATCAACGACGCCTCCGGTGGTGGGGCCTCGCCGGGGTCTGTGCGAACCATCCTCGCCGGAGGGTGGCTGCCAGGGGGGTGCGGCGGGGGACCGGAGAGTCGGGGGGTACGGCGCGCCGATGCCGTGTGCGGAGAAGGCGCGGAGCGAGTCCGGGGGGACTCGCTCCGCGCCTTCTCAACACCCACCGGCCCAGGTCAGCCCAGGGCGCTCCAGAACGGACAGCGGATCTCCGGCAGTGCCGCCGATCCGCCCACCGCGTACGGGACTTCGGGACCGCCGGGCGCGCACCGCACCGGCTCCGAACGGGCCACCCCCGGCGAGGTCGCGGTCAGCCGGGCCTCGCCCAGGACACCGAACTCCAGCGCCAGCCGGTAGCCGTCCGGCGTGACCGCCGCGACTCCGGGCAGCTCGCGACAGGCGTTCACCGAGGTGATGGTCCAGCCGCGCCGCCGCCACCCCGCCTCCACCATGGCCGGTAACTCGCCCCGCCGGGCGCCCGAGATGATCGTGACGATGTCCCGGCCGCGGCCGACGTACCACTGGACACCGCCGTCGGCCGGTCCGCAGCCGGGCGGCGGCAGCCGCGCACCCGCGCGGGGTGCGGCGTACCGCCAGGACAGCGCCGGCCGGACGGCGTCCAGCGTCCGCTGCAACAGCCACTCACAGCGTTCGCCGGCGGCCACCTGGTCCACGACCGTCCGCGCGGGCCGCGCGAACGGCCCGGCGGGCTCCGGGCACCGGGGACCGGCCGGGTTCTCGACGTTCACTTCGGTTCCACTTCCACCTGACTGCACCGGGCCCTCCGCGCTTCTCCCGGTGTTCGGCCCGGGAAGGGATTGCGTCACTCCGTGGACGGCGCGCCGAACCGGCACAGTTCCCCGCCCCGCCCGACACACCGGACCGGCCCGGTCGACCGCCCTGCCCGGCCGCGCCGAACCGACACCGGACACCTCGTGGTCTTCGAGCAGTCCGAGGCCTTCACCACCACGGTCCGCACCTCCTCGCCGCCGCGTGACCCGGCAGTGACGTGCGTCACATTCACGGCCGCCGTCGTCACATTCCCGGCGCCCGATCCGCTCAGAGGGTGTCGCGAACGAACGCCACCCCTCACAGACAGGAGGCAGCCGCAGATGAAGCTCACCATCCTCGCCGCCACCGGCGGCATCGGACGACACCTGCTCACCCAGGCCGTCGCGGCCGGCCACGACGTCACCGTCGTGGTCCGCACCCCGGCCAGGCTGGCCGACCCGGCCGGGAGCGGCCGCGCCCCGGCCGGCGTCCGGGTCGTCCGCGCCGATCTGGCCGTCGCCGAACCGGCCGAACTGCAGTCCGCGGTCGCCGGCTCGGACGCCGTCCTCTCCGGCCTCGGCGCCCGCTCCAGCGCCGAGGCCGGTGTCGCCTGGCGCGGCACCCGGGCGGTCATCACCGCGATGCGCGAGGTGGGCGCCCGGCGCCTGATCGTGGTCAGCGCGGCCCCGATCGGCGCCGTCCCCTCCCCCGCCCGCCCGCGGCCGCCCCGGCACGACCCGGGCGACGGCTTCTTCATGCGCCACCTCGCCGCCCCGCTCACCCGGGCGGCCCTGCGCACGCACTACGCCGACCTGGCCCGGATGGAGGACGAGATCCGCGCCGGCGGGCTGGACTGGACGATCGTCCGCCCGCCCCGGCTCACCGACCGTCCGCTCACCCGGGACTACCGGACGGCGTACGGGCGCAACCTCCGCCGCGGCCTGTCGGTCGCCCGCGCCGATGTCGCCCACTGCATGCTCGGCCTGGTCGACCGGCCCGATTCGGTCCACCGGACCGTCGGCATCGCCGACTGACCGGGGCCCCACCCCTGTTCCCGACCCATCGTCAGACCCCCCGGCCGAACTCCGCCGACCGCTCCGGCCGGCGGGGCCCACGACGGATTGCGACGGCGCGCCCGATGAACGACAACGACTCCCTGGCCCGGCGGTTCGAGCAGCACCGCCCCCATCTGCGGTCGGTGGCCTACCGGATGCTCGGCTCCCTGAGCGAGGCCGAGGACGCCGTCCAGGAGACCTGGTTCCGGCTCAGCCGCTCCGACGCCTCCCGCGTCGACAACCTGCCCGGCTGGCTGACCACCGTCGTAGGCCGGGTCTGCCTGGACCTGCTCCGCTCCCGCACCGCCCGGCGCGAGGCCCCGCTGGACACCCATGTGCCCGACCCGGTGATCACCCGCGCGGACACCGCCGACCCCGAACAGGCCGCGCTGCTGGCCGACTCGGTGGGCCTGGCCATGCTGGTGGTGCTGGACACCCTGCCGCCGGCCGAACGGCTCGCCTTCGTCCTGCACGACATGTTCGCGGTGCCGTTCGAGGAGCTCGCCCCGATCGTCGACCGCACCCCGGCCGCCACCCGCCAGCTCGCCAGCCGGGCCCGCCGCCGGGTCCGGGGCGCGGCCGCCCCGGAGACCGACCTCACCCGCCAGCGGGTCGTCGTCGACGCCTTCCTCGCGGCCTCCCGCAGCGGTGACTTCGACGCCCTGGTCGCCCTGCTCGACCCGGACATCACCCTGCGCGCCGATGTCGGCGCCACCGGGGCCGGTGGCTTCCCCGGCATCCAGCACCTCGTCCACGGCGCGCCCGCCGTCGCCCGGCAGGCGCTGCTCTTCCGCGGCCTGGCACCCTTCGCCCGCCCGGCCCTGATCAACGGCGCGCTCGGCCTGGTCACCGCCCCCGACGGGCGGCTCTTCTCCGTCCTGGCGCTGACCGTCGTGAACGACCGCATCACCGAGATCAACCTGCTCGCCGACCCCGACCGCCTTCGTGACCTCCCCGTCCCGCCGCTCTGAGCGGGGCCACCGGAGGAAGAGCAGGAGCAGGAGAAGCAGCAGGAGAAGCAGCACACTTCACCGTCGCCCGCAAGACCCGTGACAGAACGTCCGATAATCGATCCTGCCGGGAACAGGAGCTGATCGGTCGTCAGTTCACGGAGAGAGCGGGCCCACTCGTACCGCCAGCCCCGTTCGACCCGAATGAACGACCAGGAGACGATCGTGCGCATACTCTTCACCGGCCCGGCCGCGCCCAGCCACCTCTTCCCGATGGTGCCGACCGCGCAGGCCCTGCGCGCAGCCGGACACGAGGTCCTGTTCGCCAGCCCGAAGCCGATGGACCAGCTCCGGCAGGCCGGCTTCCCGATAGCCGAGATCGGCGACGGCCGGCCACTCCGGGAGGCCTTCGAGGAGGCCACCGGCGAGGAGGCCCGGTACTCCAGGCCGGACCTGGACCAGGACCAGATCTTCGACATGGCCGCCGCCGCCTTCGCCCACGCCTCCCGCTCCACCGTGGACGACCTGCTCGCCGTCGCCGGCGCGTGGGAGCCCGACCTGCTGATCCACGACTCCTGCCTGGCCTCCGCCCAGTTGGTCGCGGCCAAGCTCAAGATCCCGGCGGCGCTCCAGAACTTCGGCCTCACCTCCGGCCTCGACCTGGCCGGCCGGCTGGCCACCCACTTCACCGATGTCTACGAGGCGCACGGCGTGGCCGGCCCCGCCGAGACCACCCCGCTGGACATCGTCCCGGCCTCGCTCGGCGGCGACGGGGGCGGTCTGCGGATGCGCTACCTCCCCTACAACGGCGGCGGTGTCGTCCCCGGCGACCTGCTGCGCCGCGGCACCCGGCCGAGGGTCGCCGTCACCCTGGGCACCGTGGTCGCCGAGATGGACGGCGTGCACGCCATCAGCCGGCTGATCGAGGCCGCCGCCGGGGTCGACGCCGAGTTCCTGCTCGCCGTCGGCGAGGCCGACCTCAGCCACCTCGGTCCGCTCCCGGCCAACGTCCGCCCGCTGCCCTGGGTCCCGCTCGCGGAGCTGCTGCGCGTCTGCGACGCCGTGGTCCACCACGGCGGCTCCGGCAGCACGCTCACCGGTCTGCAGGCCGGCGTGCCCCAGCTGCTCCTCCCCCAGGGCGCCGACAACTTCGCCGTCGCCGACATCCTCACCGCCACCGGAGCCGCCCTGCGCTCGGCCTCGGCCGACGTCGACACCGCCCTGCTCACCCGCCTCGTCGAGGACCCGGCGCTGCGCGACGCCGCCGCCCGCCTCCGGGCCGACAACGAGGCCCTCCCCACCCCGGCCGCCCTCGTCCCCGACATCGAGGCCCTCGCCGCCGCCCCGCGCTGACCCGGCCCACCCCGCAGGGACGCCGCAGCCGCAGGTCGGGTGACCTGCGGCTGCGGCGTTCCCGGGCGTCCCCGAAGGTCCCGCCGGACCGGGCGTCCGCTCAGGCCGACCACTCGCGGCCGCCCGCTCAGGCCGCCCGCTCCCCGGCCCGCAGCGCGACCCGGGCCGGGAGCCAGGTGCCCACCGCGGCGAGCGCGGCCGCGCCGGCGACGACGATCACGAGCTGCCCCACCGGCACGGCGACCCCGGCCGTCCCCCGGGTGATGCCCCGGGCGTAGGTGGTGAGCACCGCGAAGGCGATCCCGAGTCCGAGCACGGTGGCGATCACGACGGAGGCCGCGGTCTCCCAGCCGAGCATCCGGCGGACCTGGCGGCGGGTGGTCCCGATCAGCCGCAGCGCGGTGAACTCCTGGCGGCGGTCGGTGATGCCCATCGCGAGGGTGTTGAGGACGGCGATCGCCACGAAGGCGATGATCAGGCCGAGCGTGACGTAGCCGATCTGGGCGCTCACCCGGTTGCCCGCGGACTGCGCGGCGGCGCGGTCCAGGACGCCGATGCCGGGCTCGGCCCGCAGCGCCGAGGCCAGCGCCTCCCGGGAGACCCCCTCGCCCCGGACCAGCAGGTTGTCGTCGAGCGGGACGTCGACGTGCGCGGCGACCGGGCCGTGCGCCAGCGTCAGGTCACCGAAGCCCAGGCCCCGGGCGTACAGGGCGACGACGGTGACCTCGGCCGGGGTGCCGTCGGCGAGGGTGAGCCGGACCCGCTGGCCGAGCCGGTAGCCCAGCCCGTCCGCGGCCGCCGCCGTGCCGTCGGCCAGCGCGCCGAGATCGCCCGCGGTCACCGCGAGGTCCAGGGTGTCGGTCAGCCGCTCGGGCGTGACCGCCTGCACGCTGCGCCTGGTCAGGCCGTCGCGGACCTGGGTGTGCAGCACCCGGGTCACCGTCCGCACGCCGGGGACGGCGGCGACCGAGGCGGCGGCGGAGGCGGGGACGCGCGGCCCGACCACGAAGTCGGCGACGCTGCCGCGGTCGCGCTGCGCACCCGCAGCGCCGTCCACGGTGGTCTGGGTGAACAGGATGGTGCAGGCCATCGCGACCAGCAGGGTCAGCGGCGTGACCACCGAGGCCAGCCGGTGCGCGGCGGCCCGCAGGTTGTGGGCGGCGAGGTAGCCGCCGACCCGGGACGCCCGCAGCGGCAGGCCCAGCACCGCGACCCCGGCCCGGGCCACCAGCGGGCCGAGCAGGGACAGCGCCGTGCACCAGAGCAGGACGGCGACGAAGCAGGCCGGGGTGGAGGCCTGGTCCGAGTGCAGCACGGTGAGCACGGCGGTGAGCACGACGGAGCCCGCGGCCGCGACGACGCCGAGGACGATCCGCGCCCAGCCCGGCCGGGGCGGCTTGATCTCGGCCTCGCCGAGGGCCTCCACCGGCTTGATCGCGGTGGCCCGCCGGGCCGAGATCCGGGCGGCGCCCCAGCCGGCCAGCAGGGTGGCGCCGGCGGCGGCGATCGCGGGGAACGGGGAGAGCACCACGGGGAGGTTCGCGGGGATCACGTCCAGGGCGACGAACCGGTCCCGGAGCCAACTGCCCAGCGGCAGGCCGGCGGCGGCGCCCAGCACCCCGGCGGCCAGCCCCACCGCGAGCGCCTCGCCGCCGATCATCTTGCGGACCTGTCGCCCGGTCGCGGCGACGGCGCGCAGCACCGCGATCTCGCGCTGGCGCTGCTGGATCGAGAGGCCGAAGGTGCCGACCACGACCAGCAGGGCGACCAGCAGGGAGGTGCCGCCCAGCACACCGCCCATGCTGACCAGTCGGACCTGGGCGTTGGCGGCGTCGGGGAACTCCACCGGTCCGCGGTCGTCGCCGGTCCGGGCGAGGGCGACCGAGGCGACCTGCGTACCGGTGGTGGTGGCGGTCCCGGCTGGGGTGCTCCGGAGCAGGGCCGCGACGTCGGCGGCGGCCGACGGCGCCGCCGGGAACACGCCGATCGCACTGAACAGGCCGTCGTGGCCGGCCAGCTGCCGGGCCCGCTCGGGGGCGAAGAACACCCCGGCCTGGGCGTCGAAGACCTGGGCGGTGACGCCGACGACCCGCACGGTCAGCGTCTCCCCGGCGGTGCGGGCCCGCACGGTGGAGCCGACGGCGAGGTGGGTCCGGGCGGCCGTGCCGGCGTCCAGCACGACCTCGTCGGCGGCCGACGGCGCGGCCCCCGAGGCCAGGGTCAGGCCGGCCAGCGGCGCGGACTCCCAGCCGTGGCCCCAGGAGTTCGCCGTGGGGCCGCCGGGCAGCAGCACCGGGAACGTCACCTCGGTGCTGACGGACCGCACCGAGGGCAGCGCCGCGATCCGGTCGGCGAGCGCGGCGGGCACCCAGGCCCGGCCGGCGATCGGCTTGGCCTTCTCCTTGACCTTCCCCTTGCCCTTGTTCTGGACCTGGTGGACGTTCTGGTCCCCGGCGACCACGATCGGCGCGGCCGCGTAGCGCTCCGGCCGGACGCCGCCGAGCAGCCCGGTGGCCAGCAGCGTCCCGCAGCCGCAGACCAGCGCGGCGGCGCAGAACAGGGCGACGAAGGCCCCGGCGAATCCGGCCTTGCGGTGCCGGAGGGTGGCTACGGCGAAGCTGAACATCATCGGTTCCACGCTCCCAGGCGGATCATGCGGTCGGCGACCTTGGCGGCGGTCGGCGCGGACATCGTGTCGGCGACCCGGCCGTCGGCCAGGAAGAGCACCTCGTCGGCGTAGGAGGCGGCGACCGGGTCGTGGGTGACCATGACGATGGTCTGGCCGAGCTCCTCGACGGTCTGCCGGAGCAGGGTCAGGACTTCGCGGGCGGTCATGGTGTCCAGGGCGCCGGTGGGCTCGTCGGCGAAGAGCACCTCGGGGTCCGAGATCAGCGCCCGGGCGATGGCGACGCGCTGCTGCTGGCCGCCGGAGAGCTGGCCCGGGCGGTGTCCGGTCCGCTCCCGCAGCCCCACCCGCCCGACCAGCGCGGACAGCCTGGCGGCGTCGGCACGGCGGCCCGCCAGGCGCAGCGGCAGCGTGATGTTCTGCTCGACGGTCAGCGACGGGACGAGGTTGAACGACTGGAACACGAACCCCGCGCGCTCCCGGCGCAGTTCGGTCAGCTTGGTCTCGCTGAGCCGCGACAGGTCGGTGTCCCCCAGCCGGACCGTCCCGGAGCTCGGCCGGTCCAGCCCGGCCGCGCAGTGCAGGAAGGTGCTCTTGCCCGAACCGGAGGGCCCCATCACCGCGGTGAAGCCGCCCTTAGGCAGCCGCACCGTCACCTCGCGCAGCGCGGCGACCGCGCTCCGCCCCTTGCCGTACACCTTGCTCACAGCTTCCAACGTGATCGCTTCGCTCATGCCTCCAGCCTGCCGAGCCGCGAACTCCCGGCCCAGGGAACGGATCACGAGCGACCCGTGACATCGTCACGGGTAGGGTCGTCGCATGATCAGACTCCTGCTGGCGGAGGACCAGCACGTGGTGCGCGGCGCGCTGGTGGCACTGCTGGAGCTGGAGCCCGACCTGGAGGTCGTCGCCCAGGCCGGATCGGCCGACGACGTGGTGCCGCGCGCCCTCGTCGCCCTGCCCGACGTCGCGGTGCTCGACATCGAGATGCCCGGGCGCACCGACGGTCTCCAGGCAGCCGCGGCACTGAAGGAGAAGGTGCCGAACTGCCGTACCCTGATGCTCACTTCGAACGGCCGCCCCGGACTGCTCCGCCGCGCCCTGGACGCCAAGGTCGACGGCTTCCTGCTGAAGACCGCCCCGCCGGAGGAACTGGTGGCGGCGATCCGCCAGGTGGCCGGCGGCGGCCGGGTGCTCGACCGGGGGCTCGCCGTCGCGGCCTGGGACCTCGCGGACAACCCGCTGACACCGCGGGAGAACGACGTCCTGCGGGAGCTGGCCGAGGGCGCCGAGCCCCCGGAGATCGCGGCGCGCTTGCACCTGTCGACGGGGACGGTCCGCAATGTGCTGACCGCGGTGGTCGGCAAGCTCAACGCCCGCAACCGGACCGACGCGGTACGCATCGCGCGTGAGGCGGGCTGGCTGTAGCCGCCGCGCCCGCCCGCCCCCGGCGCTCCGGGCGTCAGCCCGCGGTGAACGCCCCACGCAGCAACGGCCTCAGCCCGCGGGCACCTCGGCGCGCAGCAGGTACCAGCCGTCGTCCGGACCGGCCGCCAGGGTGCCGCCGATCGCGGCGAGGCGGACGGTCAGCCCGCCGATCCCGGAGCCGGGCGCGCTGACGCCGTCCGGCGCCCCGTCGTTCTCCACCTCCAGCCGCACCGCGTCCCCGGTCACCGAGGTGGCGATGCGCGCGTGGCGGGCGGCGCTGTGCCGCAGGATGTTGGTGACCGCCTCCCGGAGGACCACGCTCAGCACGGCGCCGGCCGCCGGCGGCACCGGGACGTCGTCGACCTCCACCGTGATCGCCGCCGCCTCCAGCACCCCGGCGGCCGAGGCGAGTTCGGCCTCGAAGGACAACCGGGGGCTGTCGCTCACCACCGTCCGCAGTTCGGTCTCGCCGCGTTCGGCCAGCCGCACGATGTCCCGCAGCTCGGCCCGGCCGCGGTCGGCGTCCGTGACCGCCAGCCGCCGGGCCAGCTCGGCCTTGAGCAGGATCGCGGTCAGTCCGTGGCCGAGCAGGTCGTGCAGGTCACGGGCGGCGCGCAGGCGCTCGGTCACCACCGCGGCACGGGCCAGCCCCGCCCCCGCCCGCTGGAGCTCCCGCACCAGCCGGGCCAGCCGCAGGACGCCGTAGACCACGACGCAGGTGATCAGGGCGTCGACGACGGCGAGCAGCACGGGCACCGGCCCGCCGCCGGTGAGCACACCGCCGGCCACCGCCGCCGCGACGGCGAGGGCCGCGCCGGCCCGGAGCGGCAGGGCGAACAGCAGCGCACCCGCGAGGATGCCGACCGCGCCGATCCAGTTCCGCCCGGACCAGGGCAGCGGAACGAGGGCGATCACCGCCGAGGCGAGCAGCACGAGCCGGGCGTGGCGCGGCGAGTCCCGGGTCGCGAAGCGGATCTGGAGCAGGCAGAAGACCAGCAGACAGGGTGCCCCGAGCGCGAGCAGCGGCACCGGGACGAGCAGCACGGCCTTGACGAAGAAGGTGCCCAGGACGAGGAGGTACAGGCCGAGCACGGTCCGCAGCTCGGGCGGGTCGGCCGCGTCCGCCGGCGCGGGCGTGGCCGCGACCGCCGCCTCGACGGCGAAGCGCCCGTCCGGCTCCAGACCGGCCGTCAGCCGACCGCCGACCTCGCGGACCCGGTCGGCGAGGCCGTCGAGCAGATCGGCGCCGAGCGCGGCCGTCGGCACGCCGTCACTGACCACCCGCAGCACCACCTGCCCGGCCCGCTCCCCGGTGACGATCTCGCACCGCCGCGCGTCACCGACCCGCACCACCGCCGTGACCGCCTCACGCAGCACCGCCGCCAGCACCGTCCCGGCCGGCCCGAGCGGCTCCGAGTGCCCGACCCGCAGGTCCGCGGTGATGCCCGCGGACGCCAGCAGCGCCCGGGCGCTCGCCGCCTCGGGGGCCAGCGACAGGCTGCGCAGCTCCGCCGCCGTGGCCCGGGTCGCCGCCAAGGTCCGCCGCGCCGCGCCGATGAGGTCCGCCAGGACGCCCGGATCGTCCCGGAGCGCCAGATCGCGGACCTCCTTCAACCCCTCGGCGAGCCCGCTCCGCAGCCCGGTCGCGATCCGCAGCCGCTCGGCGGTCACCGCGGCCGCCGCCAGCGTGAGCCGGGCCGCGTGCACCCGCGCCGCGAACAGCGCGAGCGTGGTGACGGCGTACAGCATCACGCCGCCGATCGCGACGATGAGCGTCATGTCGACGGCGTCCCGCACACTGCCCGACCGCACCAGCTCGATCAGGGCCGCGGAGGCGCCGAACAGCGGCACCAGCACCCGGCGCCGTTCCAGCAGCAACGAGGCGGCCGGGAGACAGAGCAACCCGACCGACACCCCGAACCCCAGCACCGCGACATACCCGACGGCCAGCTCCACCGCCGTCCCGACCGCCGGCGGCACCACCCCCAGCACCCGCCGCACCGCCGACGAACTGTGCCGCAGCTGCACCACCACCAGCACGACGCACGCCACGACCACGGCCACCCCGGCCCCCGGTTCCCCCGGAACCCGCGCCAGCCCCTTCAACAGGTGCACCGAAGCCACCGCGGCAGCCGCCGCCCCCACCAGCCCCCGCGCCGGCCACCCCGCCCGCGCCCCCACATCCACCCCCGCCACCCGGCGCATGCTACGCGGAACCCGATCAAGCGGCGCCCCGGACCCCACCCCCGAATCCGCCCCGAAAAACAGCGAAACCGCAGATCCGAAGACCTGCGGTTTCGCCATGAAGAGCGGGCGACGAGAATCGAACTCGCGCTATAAGCTTGGGAATCTCACCGACTTGATCATCCTCAAAGCAGCTCCGACGTGCGGATTCAGCGCTCCTTCGCTGCCTCCTCCGGCACCCCGTGAGGCCCTCGGCTGACCGGGACTTACCCCACGTCACCGCCCCTTGGGGCACGGTAGAGACACGTCAGGAGCCTGGTGCAAGCTGGTCGGGGCTGGTTGCCGATGGCGCCTCAACGAACGGAGGTAGCCCGGTGGTTGGTGTCAGACGAGACTCGACAGGTCCCAGCACACCGAGATCGTCTCGGATTGCGTCGAGAAGCTTCTCGTAGCGCTCGTTCATGGCAGCGACCATCCCGTTCAGCCCATCCTGATTGATGGGACCGACCGTGAACGCTTCCACCGCATACATCTGGGCGAGAAGAGATCGGTATGCCTCTCGGAGCTGGTCAGACCCCAAGATCTCAAGAAGGGCCCAGGCATTGCCCACCTGGTCAGAGGCTTCCCCCCAGTCAAAGGCGCGAAGCCGGCGCCTGGACTCCTCGATCTCATCCGCTGTGTCGTAGGGCCATGGATTACCCCAACCACGCAGATTCCGTACCCATGGGTCGAGTTTACTGAGCAAGTCCACGGAGCCCTGGCGCCTCTCCAGCACCCACCGCCGCGCATCTTCGCGGGCCCAGCGCTCCCTTTCCTCCGCTCTGCTGTTGTGCCGCTGCGCCTCGGCCTGTGCTCGCTCGTACTCAATGCGCAGCTGCTCGCGCCGATCTGAACGCCACTGATTGAACAACAGGCTGAGGCCAGTAACCGCAGCGCCAATCAGATATCCCCATGCCGCATTCACCCCGCTAGTGTGCACGAGCCACGCGGGCGGTGGAGCGGTTTTGGCCGGTGTCCTGTCTGGTCTGGGTCCGAGCATGATCGGGGGGCCGTAAGCTGCTGCGACTCGGTCAGGGCTTCTGGGCCTGACCGCAATTTGGCCGAGTGGCCCCCCGGTCTTGCTCGGTGCGGGTCCCGGTCCTGACAGGTGGGTAAAACCGTGGAGCCGTCCGCCCCCAGCCCCGGCGGGTTTGTCCTTAGGTCGTCCGTCCGCCCTGGCGCGGCCGGCCGCCGCCGTCGCGGGGCGCAGACAGGAGCGGAGGCGAGCGGCGGGCCAGCGCCGCGAGCGCAGCGAGCCTTGACTTAGTAGCGAAACTCATAACACCCACTCCCTCTCTTCCTTCCCTGCCCCTCTCCACCCGCTGGGCTTCGGGCAGAGCTCGCACGCGCACCGGCTACCGGCCTGACCTCAACCGCTCCCGGTGCCCGAGTCAGGTCGCATGAGTACGGCGGTGGCATCGTCGTGGCACTTGCTGCGGGGCCATCGACGCCGCTGCGGATCGGAGCGTTCGAGATTTCGCGTGTACTCGATGAGGCCGTGCGGCCCGTCGACATCGAGCTTGCGGAGAAGGTCCGGCCAGCCCAAGACACCGAAGTCATCTACTGCGCGGGCGGCTCCGTCGGTGAGGATTGCTGCCGTGTGAAGCTCGGACAGTGACACAGCTCCCGTCAGACTCTGCTCGGCGGCTCCGGGCTCTGTGGAAGCGACCCAGTAGCCATCGACGGTGTTCATGACCTCTCGCTGAGCCCATGCCAGGGCTACGCGCCTCTTCCCCTCCTGCAGGTGCGCCAACTCTGCTTGCAGAGCGACGCGTTGCCGATCGGTAACACTGGAGACGCGATGATCCGCGTGCACCTCTATCCCCGTTGAAAGACTGAGAGCGACAGTCGAGTCCGCGAGCGTAAGCCACTCGAAGGTTCCCCCCCGTACCCGGGCAACGACCACCGTTGCCGAGGGCGTCATGGGGTTCGCCAAGTCGCATGTGCCCGCATGGAGTCGAGCGGTTGAAGCGATCGCGTCGGCCAGGCACTCGGTTAGGCTCGCCGGCCGTTCCGCGGCTTGCATGAAGATGGCCGCCCCGAGGTTCCTGACGAACCAGGGCACCCCGTGCACGCAGCCGGTCTCGACAGCACTTGGCAGGCCAGCTCCGTCGAGCACGATGACGGTCTCCGCACTGGCTATGACGAAGTCCTCATTCGCCCGGCCCGGATTCGGGGCAGAGGCCGTCGCTATCAGCAACTCAGGCCGCCTCGTGGCGGAGCACATCCGTCAGAGCCTGGGTCGCAAGCACCCGCTTGGTACCTACCTCGAAGTCGCAGCCGATGACCATGGAGAACGGCTCGCTCCCGACTTCGCCGTATAGCTCAGCGACGTTCTCGGAGAGGTAGCGAGCCACGCCCAGCGACCCGACTGCATGAACGCCGGCGACGAGCAGGAAGGTCCCGGCACCGTCCGGTCGGGGCAGCCGCCCAAGGTAGGCCACGTCCGCCGGCCGGGGCGCCTCCGGGTCGTCCGTCGGCGACGTGATCGTCTGACCACTCTCACGGTCGATCAACGCCCACCGGCCGTCAGCCAGGGTCTCGAAGGACAGACGCGGGTCACCTGCAAGAGCTGCTGCGGTGATGGGCGACGTCTTCGGTCCGCAGACGACCACCAGCCCATCGCGGTTCAGGTCGATCGCCCCAGTGGTGGGGATGTACTCAAGCTCACCGTCGAGCTGAAGACGGTGGGCCAGGTTGATCAGTTGCTGCCCGGTGGCGCTGTCCTCAACGGCAACGTAGTCGCGCTCGCCCGGTCGCTGAGGCACTGCGACCGCTACCCGGTCGACACCAAGGAATGCGCGCTCCGCCGGCGGGCCCGCATCCTTGAGCTGAGCAACCCTCGCGCGGCTCACGCCCATCAGCTTCGCCACCTCGGCCATGGAGAGGCCGTTCTGCCGGAGCCAGGCGATGCTTTCCTTCCGCATCCGGGACGTCTCGACCACCGCCGCTTGCAACTCTTCCATGAGCTGAACAGCTTCTTTGACGCGGACGCGGTGGTCCTTGATGGCCGCGACACGGCTGACTTCACTGATCACGACCAGGTGCCTCCCATTCCACGTGAGGGATCCATGGACTCAATGCTAAGGGGGGCTTGACACCCTGACCAGTCGGGTGCACTCTACTGATAAGCCCCCCTTAGCAAGCGGAGGGCCCGCACCCTAGGTGGTAAGTCCCCCTTAACGGGGCGGACCGCCGAACACGCCGCCAGCTCAACCCCCGGCGGACCCATCTCTTCCTCGGGCTGCCGAACGCCGCCAGCAAATGCAGCGGGGACGACGCTCAACCGCCAAGCCGCGCGTCGTCCCCTTCGCCCCTCTTCCAAGGGAGCCTCCATCATGCCTGCTGCCACCTTCGCCGGTCTCCCCGTCGCACTCGTTCACTGCCTGTGTGGCGGGACTGGTCGCATCCCGGTCCCTGCGAAGTACCGGGCCGCGTTGGGAGCCGTCGTGTCCTGCTCGCTCCACTCCGTCCCCGCACCGGCCGCCGACGTGTGCCCGGCCTGCTCGGGGACGCTGCGGGTTGTGGACTCGGACGGCACACTGTCCGGCACGATCGGTGTCCTGGTCCCGTGTGACTGCGTAGGCCACCTGTACGGCCAGTACGGTGCCTGCCCGTGCCACGTCGACGTCTGGAACGAGAACGACGGCAACACCGGCTGGGAGCCGATCCCGCTGGAGGAGTTCACCGACGACGGCCCGTACTTCCGCCCCTGCACCGAGCACACCCCCAACATGGACTCCGTCCTGGCGGTGGCCGCGTGACCCACGCGCCCGCTCTCCCCGGTGAGGCGTCCCGGCTCGCGGTCGCGGACCTGGCCCGGCTCGCCTCCCGGGGAGACCTCCCCCGCCTGGCCGACCAGTTACGCCGCACCGGCGGCTGCGCCAACCCGATCCACCTCAAGGGCTTCCGCACCCTGGTCCACGCCCCCACCGGTGCCGTGTGGAACCGCTACTCCACCGATCACGAACCCGGTGGACGGCTCAAGGTCGCGTGTGGGAACCGGCGGGCCTCCCGCTGCCCCTCCTGCGCCCGCACCTACTCCGCCGACACCTTCCACCTCATCCGCGCCGGACTCGCCGGCGACGAGAGCAAGGGGGTGGCGACCTCGGTCCGTTCCCACCCCCGCGTGTTCGCCACGTTGACGGCGCCCAGCTTTGGCCCGGTCCACAACCGACCCGACACCGGGGCCTGCCGTTGCGGCCACGCCCACCCCAAGGACTCACCTCTCCTGGGCACTCCGCTCGACCCGGAGCGCTACGACTACGCGCACGCCGTGCTCTGGAACAACCACGCCCCCGATCTGTGGCGACGCTTCACTATCTACCTGTTCCGCACCATGGCGAAAATGGCCGGGCTCTACCAGTGGCAGTTCAAGGAGCAAGCGAAGATCTCGTTCGGCAAGGTCGCCGAGTACCAGCGACGCGGCGCCATCCACTTCCACGCCGTCATCCGGATCGACGGACCCGACGGACCCGACACACCCCCGCCGCCGTGGGCCACCCTCGCGCTCCTGGACGCCGCCATCCGCGCCGCCGCCCGCCGCGCCGGCGTCCCTCTGGCCGCCGCCGGTGACCGCCCGGCCCGCGTCCTCCAGTGGGGTGAGCAGGTGGACGTGCGCCCAATCGGCGCCTTTGCCTCCGGCGAGATCTCGGAGCGGGCCGTGGCTTCGTATGTGGCGAAGTACGCGACCAAGAGCGCGGAGACGACGGAGACGGTGGACCGCCGCATCCTGGAGCGTCACGAACTCGACCGCCACGACCTGCCCGCGCACCCCCGGCGGCTGATCGAAGCCTGCTGGGACCTCGACAAGCTCTACCCCGGCCGCCTGCTCGCCCACTGGTCACACATGCTCGGCTTCCGGGGCCACTTCTCCTCCAAGTCCCCCACCTACTCGACCACCCTCGGCGCCCTCCGCCAGGTCCGCGCCGACTACCGCGCCGAACAAGCCCGCGCCGACCTGCGGGACCGGCTCCTCACCGCCGGCCTCCCGGACCTGGACGACCTCCCCGACGCCGAAACCCTGGTCCTCGCCCACTGGGCGTTCGCCGGCGCCGGGAACTCCCCGGGCGAATCCATGCTCGCCGCCACCATCGCCCGGGACCTGCACGCACGACACACCACCGACCGACAGGAGATGCGCGCACAACTCGCGCGAGAAGAGGGGGACTTCGCATGGACCGCCTGCTGACCGTCAAGGAGGCCGCCGAACGGCTCGGCACCTGGGAGACCAGCGGAGAGCGTTTCCCGCGCCGTCTGGTCGCCGAACGCCGGATCGCCTTCGTCAAGGTCGGCCGCCACGTCCGCATCCCGGAGACGGCGCTCGCCGACTACGTGGCCGCCAACACCGTCCAGCCGCGCACCCGGAGCCGTCGACTGCGGGCGGTGGCCTAAGTGGCGAGCAAGCGACGGCAGTTCGGCCGCATCCGCAAGCTCCCGTCCGGCCGCTACCAGGCGCGCTACCTCGACCCGACCGGCATCCTTCGGCCAGCGCCGGAGACATTCGAGAGCAAGGCCGATGCGGACGACTGGCTGGCCGAGATGCAGACCGCCATCCGCAAGAAGGACTGGCGCGCCCCGGACGCCGGGGCGATCAACTTCACCGAGTACGCCGAGGCGTGGATTACCGAGCGCGGTCTCATGCCGACCACGGAGGAGCTGTACCGGCGACTGCTGCGGCTGCACCTCGTGCCCACCTTCGGAGAGCGGGACTTGGACGAGATCACGCCGCCCCGCGTCCGGACCTGGCGTACCGGGCTGCTGGCAACGGGCAAGAGCACGACCACGGCGAAGGCGTATCGGCTGCTCAAGGCCATCATGGCCACGGCTACCGACGACGAACTGATCCGCCGCAACCCGTGCCGGATCAAGGGGGCGGGCAAGGAGTCGGCCGAAGAGCGCGGAATCGCCACCGTCGAACAGGTCTATGAGCTGGCCGAACTGGTCGGATCTCGCTGGCGCTTGATGGTCCTGCTCGGCGCCTTCACGACGCTCCGCCCCGAGGAACTGGCCGAGCTGCGACGGTCGGACTTCGACCTGGTGGCCAGTACGGTCCGGATCCGCCTCGCGGCCCCCGAGCTGAACACCGGCCGGCGGGCCCTCGGCGAGACCAAGACCGAGGCGGGCAAGCGGACCATCACCATCCCGGCGGCCGTGCTCCCGGACGTACGGATCCACCTGGAGCTGTTCGCCGAGAAGGAGATGCATGGGCTCGTCTTCGTCGGCGAGAAGGGCGCCCCGTTCCGCCGAACCAGCTTCGGCCGGATCTGGCGGAAGGCTCGCGCTAAGGCGGGCATGCCGGGCTTCCGCTTCTACGACCTCCGCCACACCGGCAACACCATGGCCGCCACCACGGGGGCCAGCCTCAAGGAGCTGATGGCTCGCATGGGGCATGCTTCCATCCGGGCGGCGCTGATCTACCAGCACGCAACCAGCGAGCGGGACAAGAAGATCGCCGACGGCATGGACGCGGAGATCACCCGTCGACTTGGCCGGGGCACACCCCTGCCGGCAGAGGGATAGGGCACGCCGGGGGCACACGATCCCGAAATTGGTCCAGACAACAAAGAAACCCCAGGTCGCTCACCTGGGGTTTCTCTATGGAGCGGGCGACGAGAATCGAACTCGCGCTATAAGCTTGGGAAGCTCATGTTCTACCATTAAACTACGCCCGCCTGATGAGCCGTCAGAGACCGCTCGATCTGCGCCCACTGTACCCCATCCGTGACGCCCGTTGCACAGGTGGCCCGGGGTCGTGGCGGAGCCGCCCGGGGCGGGGGTGGAGGCGTACTGTGTGGGCCGCGTGAGAGTGCTCCGGCGGGTGGGTTCCGGGGCGGCGAGCCATCCTGCGGAATGTCCGGAACATCCCCTAATGTGACGCTGTCCCGACGGCTCGGCCGTTCGGGGTGCGATGAGTACGGGTGAGTACCGGGGTAAGGATGGGAAGGGGACCGATGGAGCAGCGCGCCGTCGTTCGTTGTGCCGAGGGGCACCTGTTCAGCACCACCACGTTCCCGATGCAGAACCTCGGGCCGGGCCGGCTGGGGCCCGGGCGGCTGATCCGCTGCCCGCAGTGCGGACGGATGCGCAGTTCGGTGCTGGCCGACGTACGGGAGCTGTCCGCGCCGCAACTGGCCCGGGCGATGCGGCTGGAGGCCGCGGAGTTCCTCGCCTGAGGGCGGGTACCAGGACGGACGGGGCCCCGGACGATTCGTCCGGGGCCCCGTCGTGCACGTAACCTCGGAGCGTGCTGCTCTCTGACAAGGACATTCGGGCCGAGATCGACAAGGGCCGGGTCGTGATCGACCCGTTCGACCCCGCGATGATCCAGCCGTCCAGTATCGATGTGCGACTGGACCGCTTCTTCCGGGTGTTCGAGAACCACCGGTATCCCCACATCGACCCCTCCGAGGAGCAGCCGGACCTGACCCGGCTGGTCGAGCCGGAGGGCGACGACGCGTTCATCCTGCACCCCGGCGAGTTCGTGCTGGCGTCGACCTACGAGGTCATCTCGCTGCCGGACGACGTGGCCTCGCGGCTGGAGGGCAAGTCCAGCCTGGGCCGTCTCGGCCTGCTGACGCACTCCACGGCCGGCTTCATCGACCCCGGCTTCAGCGGGCACGTCACGCTGGAGCTGTCGAACGTCGCGACGCTGCCGATCAAGCTCTACCCGGGGATGAAGATCGGGCAGCTCTGCCTGTTCCGCCTCTCCTCGCCGTCGGAGCACCCGTACGGCTCGGCGCGGTACGGCTCGCGCTACCAGGGCCAGCGCGGCCCGACGCCGTCCCGGTCCTACCTGAACTTCCACCGCACGGACATCTGAGCCCGGACGGTCCCGAGCACACCGAGCGCACGCACAGCGGGCGGCCACCCCTCCGTCGAGGGGTGGCCGCCCGCGGCGTTCCCGGTGGTGCTCAGACCCGCTCGGGGCGGGTGACGGCGACCAGCTCGGTGCCGTCCTCGGAGAGCCGCAGCTCGGTGCGGAGCGCCGCCAGCTCGCCGAGGTGGTGCAGGTGCGTGCCGCCGCAGAAGATCTGCGCGGCGCCCTCGGGCAGCTCGCAGTGCCACTGGCGGCGGGCGGTCAGCTCGGGGCCGGGGACGTCGATGCGGACCGGCGCGTCGGCCGCGACCCAGGCGGCCAGCTGCCGGTTGACCGCCTCGGTGAGGTCGGGCAGGGCGTCGGCGAGGGCCGGGAACTCCTCGGTCGCCTCGGCGGTGAAGCCCTTCTTGCGCAGCGACTTGCCGAGCCGGTAGGTGTCGGTGCTCGCCTCGGTGTCCATCACGGAGCTCGCCATCGCGAGGCTGTCGAAGTCCGGGTTGCCGAAGGCGTCGGCGCGGCCCGGGTCCTTGCGCCAGCGCGGCGCGAGGGCCGCGTTCAGGGCGAGCGCGAGCAGGTGGCAGCCGCTGTGCGAGGCGCAGAGGGCGGCGCGCCGGCCCGGGTCGACGGCGAGCGTCGCGGTCTTGCCGACGAGGCCGTCCGGGGCCCCCTCGACCACGTGCAGGACCAGCCAGGACCACTCCTCGTCACCGCGCCGGACCGGGATGTCGGCGCCGACCAGCGGCGCGCCGCCGTCCGGGCCCACCGCACCGGTCAGGCAGTCGACGACGGCCAGTTCGGTGCCGTCCACGGTCAGGGTGCCGAGGTCGGCCGGCTGGTCGGGCCAGGTGTGGTCGAGCGGGTGGAACGGCGTCGCCGCGGTGACGACCGCGTGGCGGCCGCCGTCCAGCGGGTGCACCGCGAGCACCGGGGACTCGCCGGTCACCGCCCCGGCCGGGAAGCTGACGTGGGTGGTGGGGAGGGTCATGCCTGGCTCCGTGCGCGTGAGGGTGGTGGACGTGAGGGTGGTGGAAGCGGAACGGGCCCCGCAGGCGGGGCCCGTCGACCATTCTCCCCCGGGCCCGCGCCGCGCGTTCCCCGGTTCCTCGGCCGGGAACGGACCGGCCGACCGGCTCCGGACGGGCAGGCCGACCGGCTCCGGACGGGCAGGCCGACCGACCGGGAACGGGCGGGCCGACCGACCCCGGAACGGACCGGCCGGCCAGCCCCGGAGCGGACAGGTCGACCGGCCCAGGGGGACAGCCAGGGTGGACGGGGGGCTGATCAGCCCAGGGTGGGCAGCTTGATCAGCACCAGCAGCGCCAGCAGCTGGAGCGCGGCGGCGCCGGCCGCCTTGCCCCACGGCAGGTCGTGCACCCGGCGGACCATCGTGGTCAGCAGCACGGCGCAGAACAGCCAGGTGGCCCAGCCGACGACCTGGACGACGAGGTTGTCGGACGGCAGCACGAGCGCCAGCAGCAGCCGGGGCGCGTCCGTCGTCCAGCCGATCAGCACGGCGAGGCCGACCGTCGACTTCCACGGGCCGTCCCCGCCGAACTGGCGGGCCAGCGCGTAGGTGACCGCGCCGAGCGTGGCGCCGGCCACGGTGAAGCCGATCGCGGCGACGACCATCGCGGTGAGCGCGCTGGTGAAGGTCGAGTTGACCACGTCGTCGTGGGTCAGGCCGATGCCCAGCACGGCCAGCGCGCCGTACAGCAGCGAGACGGTGAGCGCGGGCAGCCAGACCTGGTGGTCGCGGGTGCGGTCGAAGGTGGCCGTCGGGTTGCGGAAGATCCCGATCAGCAGCTCGCGCCAGCGCGGGCGCGGGCCGGTGGCGTGCGGGGCGGCCTGGCCGCCGGCCCGGTACACCGCGACGTTGTCCGGCTGACCGTCCTGGCCGTAGCCGTAGGCCTGGTCGTAGCCCTGGTCGTGCCCTTGGTCGTAGCCCTGGCCATAACCCTGCTCGTAGCCCTGCTCGTACCCCTGCGGGTACGGCTGCTGCCCGTACTCCGCCGGGTACCCCTGCTGCGGGTACGGCTCGCCCGCGTACGGGTCGCCGCCGGTCGGGAAGGCCCGGGTGTGCCCGGGCTGGTCGGCCGCGTACGGGTCGTACCCGCCGGCCTGGGGACCGCCCTGCCCGCCGGGGGACGGCGCCCCCGGCCGCGGTGCCGTTCCCCGGTGCGGAGCGGTGAAGTACTCCGGACCGTCCGCCTGCCCGTACCCCCCGGGCGCCCCCGCCGAGGGGGGAGGAGCCGACCACCCGCCACGGGGGTCGGCGCCCTGACCGCTGTCGTATCGATTACCAGCCACGCTCCGAAGGTACCCGTCCGGCCGACTCCGTGTCGGTCGGGCACCGAGCCGGAGCCGGTTTGCAGCGAGCCTGTGACGACGGCGCCCCGGGGGGCCCGGGGCGCCGTGTCGGGCGGGTCCTACCGCTGCGCGCTCACGGCCGGCGCGTGCACCGCCGCGGCCGCCGAGGCACCGGCCGGGCAGCCGCCCGGGCCGGCCGAGGTGCGGACGGCGCCGACCGGCAGCAGCGTGCCGCAGGCCACCCGGATGCCGTTCGGCAGCTCGTTGTCCGACTCGACGATCGCGCCGTCGCCGATCACCGCGCCGTCGAGCGCCGTCCGGTCGCCGACGGTCGCGTACGCGCCCACGATCGAGTCCTTGACCAGGGTGTCCGGGCCGATGGACGCGCCGGGCAGGATCACGCTGCCCTCGACGATCGCGCCGGCCTCGATCACCGCGCCCGCGGAGACCACGGTCCCGCCGCTCAGCACGGCGCCGGGGTGCACGGTGGCACCGGGCAGCAGCAGGGCGTCACCGGTGGGGCCGGGGACGGCCGGGGAGTCGACCTTGCCGAGGACCAGGTCGGCCGAGCCGCGGACGAAGGCCGCCGGCGTCCCGAGGTCCAGCCAGTACGAGGTGTCGACCACACCGCGCAGCAGCGCGCCGGTGGCCAGCAGCTCGGGGAAGGTCTCGCGCTCGACGGAGACCTCGCGCCCGGCCGGGATCCGGTCGATCACCGAGCGGGTGAAGACGTAGCAGCCGGCGTTGATCTGGTCGGTGACGATCTGCTCGGGCGTCTCCGGCTTCTCCAGGAACTCCAGCACCCGCCCGTCCTCGTCGGTCGGGACGAGCCCGAAGGCGCGCGGGTCCTCGACCCGGGTGAGGTGCAGCGTGACGTCGGCCCCGGCGGCCACGTGGCCGTCGCGCAGGGCCGCGATGTCGACGCCGGACAGGATGTCCCCGTTGAAGATCAGGACCGGCTCGTCGGGGCCGCAGGTCAGCCCGGAGGCCGCGTTGCGGATCGCGCCACCGGTGCCGAGCGGCTCCCGCTCGGTCAGGTAGACCAGCTCGATGCCGTACGGCGTCCCGTCCTGGAAGTGGTCCTCGAAGACCTCGGCCAGGTAGGAGGTGGCGAGCACCACGCGGGTCACCCCGGCCGCGGCCGCGCGGGCCAGCTGGTGCGCGATGAACGGGACGCCCGCCACGGGCAGCATGGGCTTGGGGGTGTGGGTGGTCAGCGGACGCAGTCGCGTGCCCTTACCACCGACCAGCATGATCGCCTCGGTCATGGTCTGCGCTGTTCCCCTTGTGGTCTCCGCGGCCCGGCCCGGCGGGCCGATACCTCCGTCAGTGGTCTGGAAACCCGTCCGGACGGCCGGCACGGGTCGACCGGCACAGAGCCGGTCCGGCGCCTACTGTATTTCCTTCCGACCCGGGCCCGGTCGGGCGGGCGGGCGGTTGGCGTCCCGCCCACCGCGCGGCGCTCCGGAGAACGCCGCGCCAAGTCCGGTGGAAAACCGGGTGCGAGCCGCACCGGAGCCCGGCGAAAAGCCCGGCCCGGCGGGCGCTCGTCGCACCCACCGGGCCGGGCAGTTGTAGCAGAACTGTCGAACAGCCGGGCGGTCGTGGCCCGGGCCGGCCGCCCTCGGGCCGGAGGCACCGGGCCGACCGTCACCGGTCAGGCGTCGACGGTCTCCGCCGGCTCCGCCGGCTCGGCCGGCGGCAGTGCCTTCACCGAGTCGAGCAGCAGCTGGGCGACGTCGACCACCTTCAGGTGCTCCTTGGCCGCGCCCTCGTTCTTCTTCCCGTTGACCGAGTCGGAGAGCATCACCAGGCAGAACGGGCAGGCGGTGGAGACGATGTCGGGGTTGAGCGACAGCGCCTCGTCCACGCGCTCGGTGTTGATCCGCTTGCCGATGCGCTCCTCCATCCACATCCGCGCGCCACCGGCGCCGCAGCAGAAGCCGCGCTCCTTGTGGCGGTGCATCTCCTGCTGGCGCAGACCGGGGACCTTGTCCATGATCTCGCGCGGCGGGCTGTAGACCTTGTTGTGCCGGCCCAGGTAGCAGGGGTCGTGGTAGGTGATCAGGCCCTCGACCGGGTTCACCGGGACGAGCTTGCCCTCGTCGATCAGGTGCTGCAGCAGCTGGGTGTGGTGGATGACCTCGAAGTGGCCGCCCAGCTGCGGGTACTCGTTGGCGATGGTGTTGAAGCAGTGCGGGCAGGTGGCGACGATCCGCTTCTTCGGAGCGTCCTCCAGCGCCGCGTTCAGGGTCTCGACGTTCTGCGCGCCGAGCATCTGGAAGAGGAACTCGTTGCCCAGGCGGCGGGCGGAGTCACCGGTGCAGGACTCCTCCTTCCCGAGGATCGCGAACTGCACGCCGGCGGTGTGCAGCAGCTCCGCGAAGGCCTTGGTGGTCTTCTTGGCGCGGTCCTCCAGGGCGCCGGCGCAGCCGACCCAGTAGAGGTACTCGACCTCGGCGGGGTCGATGTCCTCACCGATCACCGGCACCTCGATGCCGGTCTCCTTCTTCAGCTCCTTGACCCAGTCCAGGCGGGCCTTGGTGGCCATGCCCCACGGGTTGCCCTTGTTCTCCAGGTTCTTGAGCATCGTCCCGGCCTCGGTCGGGAAGGAGCTCTCGATCATCACCTGGTAGCGGCGCATGTCGACGATGTGGTCGATGTGCTCGATGTCCACCGGGCACTGCTCGACGCAGGCGCCGCAGGTGGTGCAGGACCAGAGCACGTCGGGGTCGATGACCCCGCCCTCCTCGGCGGTGCCGATCAGCGGGCGCTCGGCCTCGGCGAGCGCCTCGGCGGGCACACCGGCCAGCTGCTCGGCGGTGGCGCGCTCCTCGCCCTCCATGTCCTTGCCGCCGCCGGCGAGCAGGTACGGCGCCTTGGCGAAGGCGTGCTCGCGCAGGCTCATGATCAGCAGCTTGGGCGAGAGCGGCTTGCCGGTGTTCCAGGCGGGGCACTGCGACTGGCAGCGGCCGCACTCGGTGCAGGTGGAGAAGTCGAGGATGCCCTTCCAGGAGAAGTGCTCGACCTGGGAGACGCCGAAGACGGCGTCGTCGGCCGGGTCCTCGAAGTCGATCGGGGCGCCGCCGCTGGTCATCGGCCGCAGGGCGCCGAGCGCGGTGCCGCCGTCCTCCTCGCGCTTGAAGTAGATGTTGAAGAACGCGAGGAAGCGGTGCCAGGCCACGCCCATCGAGGGGTTGATGCCGATGGTGATCGCCCACGCGAAGGAGATGCAGATCTTCAGCATCGCGAAGAGGTAGATCAGGTTCTCCAGCGTGCCGTGCGCCAGGCCCTTGAAGGCCAGCACCAGCGGGTAGGAGATCAGGTACTTCGCCTCGTACGAGCCGACGTTCTCCAGCGCGCCCTCCAGGCCGCGCAGGATCATGATGCAGAGGCCGATGCCGAGGATCGTGTACTCGACGTAGAAGGCCTGCCAGGCGATCGAGCCGGCGAACCGGGACTTGCGGCCGGACCGCGACGGCAGGCTGAGCAGCCGGATCACGATCAGGGTCGCGATGCCCAGCGTGGTCAGCGTGCCGACCAGCTCGGTGAAGAGCTCGTACGGCAGCCAGCCGCCGAGCACCGGCAGCACGAACTCGGCGTCGAACAGCTGGAAGAAGGCGGTCAGCAGGGTGAGGCCGAGGGTGAAGAAGCCCACCGCGACGAACCAGTGCGCGATGCCGACGACGCCCCAGCGGTTCATCCTGGTGTGGCCGACGAACTCGACCGCCACGGTCTTCACCCGCTGGGCGGGCACGCCGAATCTGGTGGGGTCGGACTGACCCGTCCGCACCACCCTGAAGATGTACATCGCCGCACGGGCGGCGAGCGCGGTGCCGATCACAAACGTGACCAGCGAGATGACGATCGCTGCTAGCTGCATCGGCTCTCCGTCTCCTGCGGCTTCCTGGTGAGAGTTTCTACGCGTGCGAGTGTACTCGTCGGTAACTTGCCGGGCCGACGGCCCGGACATTACCGCCCGTCAACACTCCTCCAGAAGATGCTCAAGGTATGGCGGCAGTCACGCGAGCCCGGCGCACCACGCCTTCCGGCGGGTCGGCGCGATTTTCGGCTCAGCAAAGTTGAGCCGCTGGGACTCATAGCTGTTGACGCCCTCCGCCGAGTCGTGCATCCTTGAGCCTGTAAAGCTCAACTCTTCCGTGGAGGTACCAACGATGGCACGCGCGGTCGGCATCGACCTCGGTACGACGAACTCGGTCGTCAGCGTCCTTGAGGGTGGCGAACCCACCGTCATCACGAACGCCGAGGGTGCGCGGACCACGCCGTCCGTCGTGGCCTTCGCCAAGAACGGCGAGGTGCTGGTCGGCGAGGTCGCCAAGCGCCAGGCGGTCACCAACGTCGACCGGACCATCCGCTCGGTCAAGCGCCACATGGGCACCGGGTGGAAGATCAACCTGGACGGCAAGGACTTCAACCCCCAGCAGATCAGCGCCTTCGTGCTGCAGAAGCTGAAGCGGGACGCCGAGGCCTACCTGGGCGAGACGGTCACCGACGCCGTCATCACCGTCCCGGCCTACTTCTCCGACTCGGAGCGCCAGGCGACCAAGGAGGCCGGTGAGATCGCGGGCCTCAACGTCCTGCGCATCGTCAACGAGCCCACCGCGGCCGCCCTGGCCTACGGCCTGGACAAGGACGACCAGACCATTCTGGTCTTCGACCTCGGCGGCGGCACCTTCGACGTGTCCCTGCTGGAGATCGGCGACGGGGTCGTCGAGGTGAAGGCCACCAACGGTGACAACCACCTCGGTGGTGACGACTGGGACCAGAAGGTCGTCGACCACCTGGTCAAGGTCTTCCAGGCCGGCCACGGCGTGGACCTGTCCAAGGACAAGATGGCCCTCCAGCGTCTGCGCGAGGCCGCCGAGAAGGCCAAGATCGAGCTGTCCTCGTCCTCCGAGACCTCGATCAACCTGCCCTACATCACGGCCTCCGCCGAGGGCCCGCTGCACCTGGACGAGAAGCTCACCCGCGCCCAGTTCCAGCAGCTCACCTCCGACCTGCTGGAGCGCTGCAAGGTCCCGTTCCACAACGTCATCAAGGACGCCGGCATCGCGCTGTCCGAGATCGACCACGTGGTCCTGGTCGGCGGCTCGACCCGGATGCCCGCCGTCGCCGAGCTCGTCCGCGAGCTGACCGGCGGCAAGGACGCCAACAAGGGCGTCAACCCGGACGAGGTCGTCGCGATCGGCGCCGCGCTCCAGGCCGGTGTCCTCAAGGGCGAGGTCAAGGACGTCCTGCTGCTCGACGTCACCCCGCTGTCCCTCGGCATCGAGACCAAGGGCGGCATCATGACCAAGCTGATCGAGCGCAACACCACGATCCCGACCAAGCGCTCGGAGATCTTCACCACGGCCGAGGACAACCAGCCGTCCGTGCAGATCCAGGTCTACCAGGGCGAGCGCGAGATCGCCGCGTACAACAAGAAGCTCGGCATGTTCGAGCTGACCGGTCTCCCGCCGGCCCCCCGCGGCCTGCCCCAGATCGAGGTCACCTTCGACATCGACGCCAACGGCATCATGCACGTCGGCGCCAAGGACCTCGGCACCGGCAAGGAGCAGAAGATGACCGTCACCGGCGGCTCCGCGCTGCCGAAGGACGACATCGAGCGCATGATGCGCGAGGCCGAGCAGTACGCGGAGGAGGACCACAAGCGCCGCGAGTCGGTCGAGACCCGCAACCAGGCCGAGCAGCTCGTCTACTCGACCGAGAAGTTCATCGCGGACAACGCGGAGAAGCTCCCGGCCGACGTCAAGACCGAGGTCGAGACCGCCATCGGCGAGCTCAAGGAGACCCTGAAGGGCGAGGACATCGCGGCCATCCGCGAGGCCTCCGAGAAGGTCTCCACCACCGCCCAGAAGCTCGGCCAGGCGCTCTACGCCAACGCCGACGCCGCCGGTGCCGCGCCGGCCGGTGACGCCGCCGGCGCCAAGGACGACGACGTCGTCGACGCCGAGATCGTGGACGACGAGAAGCCCAAGGGCGGTGCGGCATGACGGAGAAGCCGCAGGGTGCTGAGCCCGGCGACGACTCCGCCGCCGAGGAGGCCGTGATCGAGGCCGCCGAGGAGGCCGCGGCAGCCGGTGACACCACCGGTGCCGCGGGCGACGCCGCCGCCAAGCAGCTCGCCGAGCGGACCGCCGACCTCCAGCGCCTTCAGGCCGAGTACCAGAACTACCGCAAGCGGGTCGAGCGGGACCGTCTGACGGTCCGCGAGATCGCGGTCTCCAACATCCTGGAGTCCCTGATCCCGGTGCTGGACGACATCGGCCGGGCCCGCGAGCACGGCGAGGTGACGGGCGGCTTCAAGTCCGTCGCCGAGTCGCTGGAGACGGTCGTGGCCAAGCTGGGCCTCCAGCAGTTCGGCAAGGAGGGCGAGCCCTTCGACCCGACCATGCACGAGGCGCTGATGCACAGCTACTCCTCGGACGTCACCGAGGACACCTGCGTCCAGATCCTCCAGCCCGGCTACCGGATCGGCGAGCGGATCATCCGCCCGGCGATGGTGGCGGTCGCGGAGCCCCAGCCGGGCACCCAGACCACCTCCGCGCCGGACGCCGAGTCGGCGAAGTCCGCGGAGTCGGACAAGGCTGACGGTGGCGCGGACAGCTGACACCCCGTGCGCTGCGGAGTCGTACGCCGGCCAGTACGGCGGCCGGCTCCGCAGCGCCGTATCCGTTGACCCGGTTCCCCGCGGCGGGGAGTCCGGTGGATCCGTGGCCGGCGGGCCCACCCGCGCCGGATCCCTACCTGTTGACTCCGGGAGGTGGCGGCAGCCATGAGCGAGCGAGTGGAGAAGGACTACTACAAGGTCCTCGGCCTGCCCAAGGACGCCTCCGCCACCGAGATCAAGAAGACGTACCGCAAGCTGGCGCGCGAGTTCCACCCCGATGCGAACACGGGCGACGCCAAGGCCGAAGAGCGCTTCAAGGACATCTCCGAGGCCTATGACGTCCTGTCGGACGAGAAGCGCCGCAAGGAGTACGACGAGGCACGCACGCTCTTCGCCAACGGCGGCTTCCGCTCCGGCGGGCCCGGCGGGGGCAGCTACAGCTTCGACTTCGGCGACCTCTTCAGCGGCAGCCAGGGCGGCGGCGCCGGCGGCGGCGGGATCGGCGACGTCTTCGGCGGCCTGTTCAACCGCGGCGGCCGGCAGGCCCAGCCGCGGCGCGGCGCGGACGTCGAGACCGAGGTGACGCTCTCCTTCGAGGAGGCGGTGGACGGCGCGACCGTCCCGCTGCGGATGACCAGCCAGGCCGCCTGCCGCACCTGCAGCGGCACCGGCGCCAAGGCCGGCACCACCCCGCGGGTCTGCCCGACCTGCGTCGGCGCCGGCACCGTCAGCCGGGGCCAGGGCGCCTTCGCGCTGTCCGAGCCGTGCCGGGACTGCCGCGGCCGCGGCATGATCGTCGACGACCCGTGCGCCGACTGCCACGGCAGCGGCCGGGCCAGTTCGGCCCGCACCATGCAGGTCCGGATCCCGGCCGGCGTCCAGGACGCCCAGCGCATCCGGCTGAAGGGCAAGGGCGCCCAGGGCGAGCGCGGCGGCCAGTCCGGCGACCTCTACGTCACCGTGCACGTCGACGCGCACCCGGTCTTCGGGCGCAAGGCCGACAACCTGACGGTGACCGTGCCGGTGACCTTCCCCGAAGCCGCTCTGGGCGGCACCATCGAGGTACCGACGCTCAACGGCCCCTCGGTGAAGCTCAGGCTGCCCCCGGGCAGCGCCAACGGCCTCACCCTGCGGGCCCGCGGCAAGGGCGCCACCCGCAAGGACGGCACCCGGGGCGACCTCCTGGTCACCGTGGAGGTCGTGGTGCCCCAGCACGTCACCGGCGACGCGCTGACGGCCCTGGAGCAGTACCGCGAGGCCACCGCCTCCGACGACCCGCGAGCCGCCCTCTTCAAGGCGGCGAAGGGAGCGTGACGACCAGATGACCCCCGACAGCGGCCCGATCGGGCCCGGCATCGGCGAAGGCCTGCCCGGCGGCGCCCCGCGTGCCCGCCGTGCGGCACCGCCGCCGCACTACGTCCTCACCGAGGACACCCCGGTCTACGTGATCTCGGTCGCCGCCGAGCTCTCCGGCCTGCACCCGCAGACCCTGCGCCAGTACGACCGGCTCGGCCTGGTCTGTCCCGACCGCACCGCGGGCCGCGGCCGCCGCTACTCCAGCCGCGACATCCAGCAACTGCGCGAGGTGCAGCGGCTGTCCCAGGACGAGGGCATCAACCTCGCCGGCATCAAGCGGATCATCGAGCTGGAGAACCAGGTCACCGCACTGCAGTCGCGGATCACCGAGCTGGTCGACTCGCTCGAAGGCGCCGCCTCCGCGCTCCAGCAGCGCGAGGCCGCCGTCCACGCCTCCTACCGGCGGGATCTCGTCCCCTACCAGCCGCCGAGCCAGTCCAGCGCACTGGTCGTCTGGCGCCCCAAGCGGTAACCCCGCCACCACGGCACCCGCCGCCGGCTCCCTCCTGATCGGGGGGTGCCGGCGGCTCGGTCGTCTGTGAGAGAGTGCTGGACCGGAGCGTGCCCCTGGCAGGCAGAGCTGTCGGTGGCAGTCCTTACCGGCCGTGACCGCGACCTAGGATGCCTGGTACAACCGACTTTAGAACGTTGACTACTTGTCCGGTCGACGACAGGGAGCCGAAGATGAGTGGGCGAGAGCAGCCCGGTTCCGCAGGTGGCGGATCGCGAATACTGTCTGCCGACGCCCGCTCGCTCTATCTCAGGACCGTCCACGGCAACGGCCGGCTGACAATCGGCGCCGGCCCGGGCGAGACCGCCGCGCTCCGCGAGCTCATGGACCTCGGTCTGCTCATTCCGGACAGTGACGAACCCGGCTCGCTCATCGCGGTCGACCCGGCCCAGCTCTCCTTCAGCCTGAGCTCCGCCTGGCAGCGCCAGGCCCTCGACCTGCTGGCCCGCGCGGTCGCCCTGCCGGCCGATCTCAGCGAATTGGCCGACGCCTTTCACAGCCCCGACCAGTCGGGCGGCCCCATCGAATACGTCCAGGGCAAAGCGCTCATCAATCAGCGCCTCCAGCAATGCATGGCCACCGGGATGACCGAGGGCCTCGCCATGCAGCCGGGCGGCCCCCGCCCGCCCGAGCTGCTCGCCGCGGGAATGGAACGGGACCTCAAGAGCCTGCAGCAGGGCGCTTCGATGCGCACGATCTACAACGCGAGCACCCGATACCACCAGCCCACCCGCGAATACGTGTCCCGGCTGGCGAAGGAGGGTTATCAGTTTCGCACCCTGGACGAGCCCTATGCCCGCCTCATCATTGTCGACCGGCGGCTCGCGGTAATTCCGGTGGGCGATGACGACCTGGCCGCTTTCATCCACGATCCGGCGGTCATCAAATATCTGGTGGAAGAGGTATTCGAGCGGAACTGGGGCCGGGCGCTGGAGTTCGACGGCGACACCACCGTCCCGCAGCAGGTGGTCTCCCGGCTGCGCCAGACGATCATCGACCTGCTTCTTTCCGGTACGAACCATCGGGTCATCGCCCGCAGACTCGGCATCAGCGAGCGCACGCTGGCGCGACATATCGCCGAGATGCGGGAGGACTACAACGTCGATTCCCTGTTCCAGCTGGGCTACGTCCTCGGCCGGGCCGCGCAGCACCGGCCGGAGTGAGGGCCCCGAACGGCGGCGGGCGCCCGCGCCTGGAGCCTTTCGGCACTCGAACGTCCGCTATGACAGGGAGCGGTCAGCCCCAGTTCATGTCATTGGCGACGAGGTAAACGGCGGCCTTGGCGCGGGAATCCCCGGCACCTGCGTCCACCTGCGGCTGCGTACCGTTTGACAGGACGCAGACACCGGCCAAAGCTCCGGCCGCGATGGCAATCGGAAGCACGACCTTGCGCACAAGCCTGGACATACGGGACACCAGCCCACTCCCTTTCCGAAAGTTGCTCTAGCCGAACTAATAGCACTGGAGTCCACATGATGCCGCACGCCGAGTTGTGGTGTCACCTCCCCGTTGTCCCCCGGCGGCGTCATCTCCCTGCCAGGCAGCCAGATGACAGGGCAGAAACCTGGACGCGAGCGTGACCACTGATAGACGATCAGTTCGCCCCCGATGGTCCAGCACCAGGTCAAAAACCTGTTGCTGTACGGTCAATTCTTCCTCACCACAGGGCACTGGATCCACCTGAAGCAGCAACTACTCTCAACGCCTGCCGGCACCGTCCCCCAATCCGGTCGGCCTTCCCCCGGAGTCGACATGACCGAGCCCTACCTGCGTCACCACGACAGCCAGGCCCCCGAGGGCCGGCGTGCACGTGTGTTCCTGGCCGCGCCGCTGATGCGGTTGACCGGCCCGGCGGACAGCGTGGTGACCCTGGCCAGCCGGACGCGGCTGACGACACTTCGCACCACGCTCCTGCGCAGCGGTGCCGCCGTGTACAGCGCCCACCACAGTGACGCCTGGACGATTGCCGGCCGGGCCCCCGAGCCCCGGGTGCCGTCGGACTTCCGGGCGCTGCAGTCCGCCGACCTGGTCTTCGCCTACGTCGGTGCGCCGCTCTCCGCCGGTGTGAGCCTGGAGCTGGGCTGGGCGTCGGCGCTGCGCAAGCCGATCGTCCTGCTGGTGGACGAGGCGATCACGCACAACCCGCTGATCGCCACCATCGAGCAGGTCGCCCCGGTGCTGCCGCTGGTCTTCGACGACACCTGGTCGCAGGAGGCCCTCCACCACACCGTGGAGACCGCCCTCGACTGGGCCGGCATGGCGCTCTCGCTGCGCGAGGGTTTCTGGACCGCCCCCGGCGACCAGTTCAGCATCCCGCGCCAGCAGCCCCCGGTGGTCGGTCCGACCGGCTACTGGCCGACCGGCGCGGCGACCGGCTGACCCCGGCTCACCCATCGGACTCCCCCGGCCGGGCTCCCCGCATCTGCCAGCCGAGCTGGAAGAGCGTCTCCGCGTCGTAGAGCTCGCGCAGGCGCGAGATGTGACCGGCCACCGTCCGCTCGCTCAGCCCCAGCCGGCCGGCGATCGTCCGCTGCGTCAGCCCCTGCGACAGCAGCCGGCCGATCTGGTCGTGCACCGCCGGCTCGGTGGCGCCGGCGGCCAGCGCCGACCAGTTCACCCCCTCCGCCTGGCGCCACTGCTGCTCGAACACGTCCACCAGGAAGGCGACCGTCGCGGAGTCCTCCACCAGGGCCGCGCTGGTGTTGTCCGGCGCGGCCGGGATCAGCGCCACCCTGCGGTCGAAGATCAGCACCCGCCTGAACGGCGCGGCCAGGGTGCGGATCGGGCTGCCGAGCCGGGCCGACGCCGCCGCGTACTCGACCGTCGGCGCGTCGAGGCGGGCGCTCGCCTCGTAGATCGTGCGCATGGTGCCGCCGCGGGCGAGGTAGCGGCGGGTGTGCTCCAGCGCGTCCCGCATGTGGGCGGCCGGCCGGGCTCCGCCGGGCTGGGCCGCCCAGGCCTCGCGGTGGTGCTCGTCGGCGAGCTGTGAGATCAGGTGGCGGATCTGCCCCATGCCGGTGATCCGCCGGGCGCCGCCGGTGCGGTCCTCCCGGCCGGGCGCGGCGTCGTAGGCCTTCGTCAGGTCGTCGATCAGCTCCGGGACGAGCGCAGCCCGGGCCAGCAGGCGCGCCCCCTCCTCGCGCAGCCCGGCCCCGATCCGCTCGCCGACGGCACGCGGGTTCACCACGCTGTACACGCCGTCCGCGTAGCGCGGTGTGAGCAGCCCGACGTCGGTCAGCTGCCGGACCGACCGGGCGTCCTGGGCGCTCACCTCGGCGATCGGCAGCCGGCCGCCCTCGCGCAGGATGGTCCGGTACAGCTCGCGGGCGTCGGCGTCCGGCAGCGGGGCCTCGGTCATCGCGGCCTCAGTCATCGCGGCGTCAGTCATCGCGGCCGCCCCGCATCAGCCAGCCGAGCTGGAACAGGGTCTGCGCGCCGTGGCGCTCGCGCAGCCGGGAGATGTGCGCGGCCACGGTGCGCTCGCTGAGGCCCAGCCGGGTGGCGACGGTGCGCTGGGTGAGGCCCTTGGCGAGCAGTCGGCCGACCCGGTCGGGGGCCTCCTGCGCGACGCCCCGGGCGAGGGTGCCGGCCCAGTCGGTGGGGTCGGCCCGGGCCCAGTCGCGTTCGAAGGCGCCGACCAGGAAGGCGATCGCGGCCGGGTCGGAGATGAAGGCGGCGGTGCTGTGGTCCTCGTTGGCGGAGATCACCGCGACCGAGCGGTCGAAGACGAACAGGCGCTGGAACGGCTCGTCCAGGATCCGGATCTGCGAGCCGTGCCGGGTGACCTCGTCCGCGTAGGCGAGCGCGGCCGGGTCGGAGACCGCGACCGGCTGGTAGACGGTGCGCAGCGAGCAGCCGCGCTGCAGCAGCCGGAGGTCCTGGAGGAGCGCGATCTTCAGGGCGTCGGCCGGGCGGTGGCCCGGCTGGGCGGTGAGGACCTCCGTCCGGCAGTCGGCGACCAGTTGGGAGATGCGCTGGCGGATGTGGACGTGGCCCTCGATGTAGACGGCGCCGCCGGAGCGCTCGGGCGGGCGGGGCATCGCGTCGTACGCCCGGGTGAGGGTGTCCAGCGCGCCGGGCAGGTTCTCGGCGCGGACCAGCAGCCGGGTGGCCTCGCTGCGCAGTTCGGCGCCGAGCCGGTCGCTGACCGAGCGCGGGCTGACGGCGGTGTAGCAGGCGTCCATCGGGTTGGGCATCAGCAGGCCGATGTCGACCAGGAGCCGCAGCGCGGCCCGGTCGGACTCGGGGACGTCGGCGGCGGGGACGCGGCCGCCACGGGCGAGGACGGCCAGGTAGAGCTGCCGGGCCGCCTCGTCGGGCTCACCGCCCGGCGCGCTGGTGCCCGGGGCGGCCGTCGGATCCGCCGTCACCTCGAACACTCCCTGCCGGATGGGTCTCGGATCTGCCTGTGCCGCGCGTGCCCCCCGCACGGGTCGATCGTGGTCGCGGTACCGCGCGCCGCACGCGATCACGGTACTGCCGACCGGCGGACCCCCGGGGACCGGGTGCCGTCGCACACGGGTTTCCCGGGGGTCGCCGGTAGCACGCCAATCCCAGGGCGCTCCCGGCGAGGCGGAGCAGCAACGCCTCGCCGGTTCCGGTCCCGGGGACCATCACCACACATGGCGTCCCGGCCGGCGCTCTTCCCCCCGATATGCAGGTACGGACGTACCTCTCGCATCCAGTATCGAAGAGCAAGTCACCACCATCGGGCTGCGATCGCCCGGACGGCTTGGCGTGTCTCCACCATCACAGCGTGACGGCCGGTGAACAAGTGCCGCCCGACTGCATGTTTTCGCAATTGCAGGAACCTGCACCGTGAATCCGTGGCGGCCCCCGGGCGGACCACCGGGGTCGGGGAAGGAAGGCCAGGTCAGGGCGATGGCGGGGCGGGCGGCGACCGTCCGTTCAGTCGGCTGCGGAGCGGGGCGCTCCGAATCCGGACTGCCCCATCGGGCAGCCTTCGCTGATCCTGCACGATCCCTTCACGGAATCCCCCTCTGCCCTCCGGTCACTCATCGTGACTGCTCTTGCCGCTAACGTGACGGCTCTGCTAGCGGGCCAGCAGCCTGCCGCCGGCCAGCCCGGCCGCGGTGCCGCCGGCCGCCACGGCCCAGGCGGCGGCCAGCAGGACGAAGAGCCCGGCCGCGAGGCCGGTGAACCCGGCGAAACCGGTGTGCCGGGCGAGCGCGGAGGCGCCGGTGACGCAGGTGCCGACCGGGAAGGTGTAGGCCCACCAGGTCATCGTGAAGGGCATCCCGGCCCGGCGGGCCCGCAGGTTGGCCGCGGTGGCGATGACCAGCCAGAGCATCGCGACCCCGAGCACCGCGACCCCGTAGAGCTCGGCGAGGGCGAGCGCCACCGGTGCCAGCTCCGGCGCCACCGGGCGTGCGGCGTCAGCGAGTTGGTGGACGGCCGTGGTGGACTGGCCGAGCGGGCCGAGCACCAGGAAGAGCGACGGGGTGAGCACCAGGGCGGACAGCTTGCTGTGCACCAGCCCGGTGAGTACCACCGGCAGCAGCGCCAGGATGGCCAGCAGCCCGACCCCGAACAGCGCGCAGCAGCCGTACAGCAGGCTCTGCTGCGCGGTGCCGGTCGGCAGGTGCGGGACGAGCGCGGGACCGGTCGCGGAAGCGACCAGCGGCGCGACCACCGGCAGCAGCCAGGTCGGGTTGGCCTCCAGCGGGGAGACGGCGTGCCGGGTGATCATCAGGTAGGGGACGCCGGCCGCGACCGCCAGGGCATAGAGCGTGCCGATGCCCCAGAGCGCCGCGTCCAGCGCGACGGCCGGGCCGGTGCCGATCACCCGCGAGCCGAGGGTGAGGGTGCCCAGGCCGACCGAGAGCATGGCGATCGGCGGGCACCCGTAGAAGACCGCGGTGGCCGGGTTGTCCAGCAGGTGGGCGCGGGCCTCGGCGCGGTACCGGAGGAGGTGGACCACCCGCGCGGGGACGAGCACCAGCAGCGCGACCGCCCCGAGCGCCCACATCAGCTCGCCGAAGCCGATCAGCCCCGGCAGCCGGACGGGCAGCGCGGCCGCGCCGTTGCCGACGATCGCGGTGCCCATCACCGCCGCGTACCAGTTGGGACCGAGCTGGGCGAGGTCGAAGCGGGCGGTGCGGGTGAGCGGTCGGACGCCGGTGAGGATGGCCATGGAACCACCGTGCCGTCCGCCCCCGGCCACCGGTAGCGCCCACCGACCTATGAGGGCATAGCCTGAGTCTATGGCTCTCTCCCCGCACGTCCCCGAGCTCGGCGCCCTGGAACTGCTCCTCACGGTGGCACGACTGGGCAGCGTCGGCCGGGCGGCGGCCGAGCTGGGCGTGAGCCAGCCGACGGCGAGCGCCCGGATCAAGGGCATGGAGCGACAGATCGGCGTCCCCCTGCTGGAACGGTCCCCGCGCGGCTCCCGGCCGACCAAGGCCGGGCTGCTGGTGGTCGAGTGGGCCCGGCACGTGGTCGAGGCGGCGCAGGCGCTGGACGCCGGGATCGACGCGCTGCGCGAGCGGCGGGACGCCCGGCTGGTGGTGGTGGCCAGCCTGACCGTCGCCGAGTACCTGATGCCGGGCTGGCTGCTGGCGCTGCACGACAGCAGCCCGGGCACGGCGGTGATCCTGCGGACGGCCAATTCCTCCGACGTCGCCGGGCACGTGCTGGCCGGCGAGGCCGACCTCGGCTTCGTCGAGGGCCCGTCCACCCCGCCGGGGCTGGCCGGCGCGGTGGTGGCCGCCGACCGGCTGGTGGTCGTGGTGGCGCCCGGCCACCCCTGGGCGCGCCGCCGCTCCCCGGTGACCGGCCCCGAGCTGGCCGCCACCCCGCTGGTGCTGCGCGAGGCCGGGTCGGGCACCCGGGAGGTCCTGGAGATGGCGCTGGCGCCGTTCGGCGGCGCCGCCAAGCCGCGGCTGGAGCTGGCCTCGTCGACCGCGCTGAAGGCGGCGGCGATGACCGGCGCCGGACCGGTCTGCCTGAGCGAGCTGGCGGTGACGGAGGAGCTGGCGACCCGGCGGCTGGTGGCCGTGCCGCTGGCCGAGGGGCTGGACCTGCGGCGGCCGCTGCGCGCGGTATGGCCGGCCGGCCACCGGCCGGGCGGGCCGGCCCGGGAGCTGCTGGTACTGACCCGGCGGACCGGGCCGTCGGTCCGCAGCGGCTGGCAGCCCGCGCCGCGGCTCGACCGGTACACCGTCTCCGGGCACCCCAAGCGTTCATCCGAAGGTTGAGCGGAATAGACTCAACTTAGTGCATGCTGTACTCAGCAGGGCCGGTGGCCGGGGGCCGCCGCCCGTACGAAGCAGTTCGCCATCAGCGAGGAGGACACCCCAGCAGTGGACGCCAGCAAGTTCACCACCAAGACGCAGGACGCCCTGTCCGCCGCGATCCGGCAGGCCGGCGCCGCGGGGAATCCGGACGTCAAGCCGGTGCACATCCTGATCGCCCTGCTGGAGCAGCCCGAGGGCATCGCCGGGCCGCTGCTCAAGGCGGTCGGCGCGGACGCGACCCGGATCGACACCGAGGCCCGCCGGCTGCTGACCGGACTGCCCCGCGCGATGGGCTCCACCGTCGCCGCGCCCCAGCTGGCCCGCGACACGCTGGCCGTGCTCACCGAGGCCGGCAAGCGCGCCGAGGACCTGGACGACCAGTACGTCTCCACCGAGCACCTGATGGTCGGCCTGGCCGCCGAGGGCGGCGCGGTCGCCGACCTGCTCGCCCAGCGGGGCGCCACCGCGAAGGCCCTGCTCGCCGCGTTCAAGGACGTCCGCGGCAGCGGCCGGGTCACCTCCCCCGACCCGGAGGGCACCTACAAGGCCCTGGAGAAGTACGGCACCGACCTCACCCAGGCCGCCAGGGACGGCAAGCTCGACCCGGTCATCGGGCGCGACCAGGAGATCCGCCGGGTCGTCCAGGTGCTCTCCCGGCGCACCAAGAACAACCCGGTGCTGATCGGCGAGCCCGGTGTCGGCAAGACCGCCGTGGTCGAGGGCCTGGCCCAGCGCATCGTGGCCGGTGACGTGCCGGAGTCGCTGCGCGGCAAGCGGCTGGTCGCGCTGGACCTCGGCGCGATGGTCGCCGGCGCCAAGTACCGCGGCGAGTTCGAGGAGCGGCTGAAGGCCGTCCTGAACGACATCAAGCAGAGCGACGGCCAGGTCGTCACCTTCATCGACGAGCTGCACACCATGGTCGGCGCGGGCGCCGGCGGGGACTCCGCGATGGACGCGGGCAACATGCTCAAGCCGATGCTGGCCCGCGGCGAGCTGCGGATGGTCGGCGCCACCACGCTGGACGAGTACCGCGAGCGGATCGAGAAGGACCCGGCCCTGGAGCGCCGGTTCCAGCAGGTGCTGGTCGGCGAGCCCAGCGTGGAGGACTCGATCGCCATCCTGCGCGGACTCAAGGGCCGGTACGAGGCGCACCACAAGGTGCAGATCTCGGACGCCGCCCTGGTCGCCGCCGCCACCCTGTCCAACCGCTACATCACCTCGCGCTTCCTGCCCGACAAGGCGATCGACCTGGTCGACGAGGCGGCCTCCCGGCTCCGGATGGAGATCGACTCCTCCCCCGTCGAGATCGACGAGCTCCAGCGCGCCGTCGACCGGCTGCGGATGGAGGAGCTGGCCCTGGAGAAGGAGTCCGACCCGGCCTCGGTCGACCGGCTGACCCGGCTCCGGCGCGATCTCGCCGACAAGAACGAGCAGTTGAGCGTGCTCACCGCCCGGTGGGAGCAGGAGAAGAAGAGCCTCAACCGGGTCGGCGAGCTGAAGGAGCGGCTCGACGACCTGCACGGCGCCCTCGACCGGGCCCAGCGGGACGGCGACTTCGAGCGCGCCTCCAAGCTGATGTACGCCGAGATCCCGGCCGCCGAGCAGGAGTTGACCGAGGCGCAGGAGGGCGCCGAGGAGCGGGACGCCACCTCCTCCATGGTCAAGGAGGAGGTCGGCCCGGACGACATCGCCGATGTGGTCGCCTCCTGGACGGGCATCCCGGCCGGCCGGCTGCTGGAGGGAGAGAGCTCCAAACTCCTGCGCATGGAGGACGAGTTGGGCCGGCGCCTGATCGGCCAGGCGGAGGCCGTCCAGGCCGTCTCGGACGCGGTGCGGCGCACCCGCTCCGGCATCGCCGACCCGGACCGGCCGACCGGCTCCTTCCTGTTCCTCGGCCCCACCGGCGTCGGCAAGACCGAACTCGCCAAGGCCCTGGCCGACTTCCTCTTCGACGACGAGCGGGCGATGGTCCGGATCGACATGAGCGAGTACGGCGAGAAGCACTCCGTCTCCCGCCTGGTCGGCGCCCCGCCCGGGTACGTCGGCTACGAGGAGGGCGGCCAGCTCACCGAGGCGGTCCGCCGCCGCCCCTACAGCGTGGTGCTGCTGGACGAGGTGGAGAAGGCCCACCCCGAGGTCTTCGACGTCCTGCTCCAGGTGCTGGACGACGGCCGGCTCACCGACGGCCAGGGCCGCACGGTCGACTTCCGCAACGCGATCCTGATCCTCACCTCCAACCTGGGCAGCCAGTTCCTCGTGGACCCGGCCACCCCGGAGGAGATGAAGAAGCGGCTGGTGCTGGACTCGGTGCGGGCCGCGTTCAAGCCCGAGTTCCTCAACCGCCTCGACGACATCGTGGTCTTCGAGCCGCTGGGCACCGCCGAGCTGAGCCGGATCGTCGACCTCCAGGTCGCCCGGCTGGCCGCCCGGCTGGGCGAGCGCCGGCTCACCCTCCACGTCGACGAGGCCGCCCGGGACTGGCTGGCGCTCACCGGCTACGACCCCGCGTACGGCGCCCGGCCGCTGCGCCGCCTGGTGCAGTCCGCGATCGGCGACCAGCTCGCCCGGGCCATCCTCTCGGGCCAGGTGCACGACGGCGACACCGTCCTGGTCGAACGGGCCGAGGAGGGCGACCACCTCACCGTCCGGGCCCGCGGCCCGCTGGAGAAGTAGCGCTGCGCAGCCCCCGCACCGGGCCGCCCCCGCTCCCCGAGGGGGCGGCCCGGTGCCGTGCTCACCCTCGGTGGCCATGGCCCCGACCGGGGGCCCCGGCAAGATCCACAGGTGCCCGCCCGCCGCCCGGGCGCCCCTGTGAGGCAGGCCCAGGATGAGGCAGGATGGGAGGTGGAAGGGCGGCCTCTCATTGCCGGCCACCACGTGCACTGAGGAAGAGGACCCCCATGAGCATCGACCCGTCGTCCATCCCGTCGTTCGGCGTGCCGCAGGGCGGCCAGCCCGGCGGCCAGGGAGGTCGGCCGGCCGGCCCGCCGCCGATCGTCGTCCCGGACCAGGCCCTGGTGACCCAGCTGCTGGACCAGATGCAGCTCAAGCACGTCGTGGACGAGGAGGGCGACCTCACCGCCCCCTGGGAGGGCTTCCGCGTCTACTACATGTTCCGCGGCGAGCAGAAGGAGCTCTTCGCGGTCCGCGCGTTCTACGACCGCGCCTACCCGCTGGAGGACAAGGCCGAGATCCTCGACCTCATCGACGAGTGGAACCGCGAGACCCTCTGGCCCAAGGTCTACACCCACACGCACGAGGACGGCGTGGTCCGCCTGATCGGCGAGGCCCAGATGATCGTCGGCACCGGCGTGAACCTGGACTACTTCGTCACCACCACCGCCAACTGGACCCAGGCCGCCGTCGGCTTCGAGCAGTGGATCGTCGAGCGCCTCGGCCTGCAGAAGGAGATCGAGGGCGAGGAGGGCGAGGGCGAGGCCCCCGAGGGCACCAACGAGGCCTGATCCTCCCGCCACCGCTCCGCTCCGCGGCACGGCCCGCCCCGGCACCCCCGGCGGCGGGCCGTTCTTGTCCCCGGCCACCCGCTGCCCCAGGATGGGGCCGACGACGAGGCGTGAGGAGCCGCAATGGGTACGAGGCCGCTGCTGAACCGACGGCTGGCCGGGATGGGCACGACGATCTTCGCCGAGATGTCCGCCCTCGCCACCGCCACCGGCTCCATCAACCTCGGCCAGGGGTTCCCGGACACCGACGGACCGGCCGAGATCGCCCGGGCCGCCGCCGACGCCGTCCTCGCGGGCCGGGGCAACCAGTACCCGCCCGGCCCCGGCATCCCCGAGCTGCGTAGCGCGATCGCCGAGCACCAGCAGCGCTTCCGCGGCCTCGCCTTCGACCCGGACACCGAGGTGCTCGTCACCGCCGGGGCCACCGAGGCGATCGCCGCCGCCCTGCTGGCGCTGCTGGAGCCGGGCGACGAGGTGATCGCCCTCGAACCCTTCTACGACTCCTACGCCGCCTGCATCGCCATGGCCGGCGCCGTCCGCGTCCCGCTCACCCTGCGTGCCCCGGACTTCCGCCCCGACCTGGAGCGACTGCGCGCGCTGGTCACCCCGCGCACCCGGCTGCTGCTGCTCAACTCCCCGCACAACCCCACCGGCCTGGTGCTCTCCGCCGACGAACTGGCCGCGATCGCCGCCCTCGCCGTCGAGCACGACCTGCTGGTGGTCACCGACGAGGTCTACGAGCACCTGGTGTTCAGCGGCACCCACCACCCGATCGCCGCGCTCCCGGGCATGCGCGAGCGCACCGTGTCGATCTCCTCGGCCGGCAAGACCTTCTCCTTCACCGGCTGGAAGGTCGGCTGGGTCACCGGCTCGGCGCCCCTGGTCGCCGCCGTCCGCACCGCGAAGCAGTACCTGACCTACGTCAGTGCCGGTCCCTTCCAGTACGCCGTCGCCGACGCCCTGCGGCTGCCCGACGACTACTTCGACGGGTTCCGCGCCGATCTGCTGCGCAAGCGGGACCTGCTCGCCGACGGGCTGAGCGCGGCCGGGTTCCGGGTGTTCCGACCGGAGGGCACCTACTTCATCACCACCGACATCACCCCGCTGGGCGAGAAGGACGGCATCGAGTTCTGCCGTGCCCTGCCCGAGCGCTGCGGCGTCGTCGCGATCCCCAACGTCGTCTTCTACGACGACACCGAGGCCGGCCGCTCGCTGGTCCGCTTCACCTTCTGCAAGCAGGACGAGGTCCTGGAGGAGGCGGTCAGTCGACTCGGTCGGCTCTGACCATCGGATGGGACGCGTCGCACGTCCTGACGAATAGTCAATTGCTCCGCCGGGAGCGACGATTGCCCCCGGCCGAGGTTCGCCGGGCCCGCCCCGGTCCTTCGTGTGCCCCGTGCGCCGGGCGCGGTGGGGACCGGGGCGTGCGCGCGTCATGAGTGGCGTGCGAGCAGCGCGCACGGCGCGCGAACCGGGGCGAGGGGCGCGCGCTGTGCAAAGTCGCACACCGGCTCGATCAGAGCGGGGAAGCCGGGGTGCTCGAAACGGTGAATGCTTGACAAAGTTGGGTAAATCACCGACGGACCCGGCGTATTCATGCTTCTCTGCTGCTGAATCTCCAGCCGGAATCCTTCCTTCCACGGTCGGCCGCGCCCTGGACCGCACAGCCACGAACAGCCTCGCCTTTGCCCAGGCCTACTCGCTGCTGCACGGCGGGCGCGCACGGAGCTGAAACGCGGAGCCGAGCATGCTCACCACACTGCAGACCTCCTACACGGACACCCGCGCCGGTGACCTGGCCTGGTGCCTGGGCGGCGACCCGCTGCCCGCTCTCGCAGTCCGCGACCTGAGACTCGCCAACGCCGGGCGCCCCGGGCCGCCCGGCACCCTCCAGCTGCGGCTGCTGGGCGCCTCGCACCAGGTGGTGATCGCCGCCGGGCCCGGCAGATGCCTGGAGACCGTCGCCTGCCTGCCCGGCCGCCGGACCCCACTGCCGGCCCGGGTGGCCAAACAGGTGGACGGCTGGGAGTACGAGTTCGCGGCCCGGATCGAGGCGCTGCCGCCGCACGACTTCGCCGCTCGCGCCCAGGAGTTGCTGGCCCTGGTCGAGGGCCACCCCCGCGGCCTGGCCGGCGTCTTCCCGGGCGACCCGAGCGCCTTCACCGCGCTGGTCACCCAGGGCGCCGCGGACCGGCTGCTCTGGCGCACCTGGCACGCCTATCCGCAGGAGGGCCAGCTGGTCTGTACGCGGTCCTCCCTGGTGGCGACCCGGTGAGCACGGCCGCCGATCCCGATGGGGTCATAGGTCCGCACATCGGCCTTCATTCGTACGCAGGAACGATTCGTCAACCTGTCGTATCGCACTGTCCGTCGAATGGACGCAGCCATCCGTACCGAACGTCGCCTAGCGTTTGTTCGTGATCAACCATCCGGCCGGTCCACCCGCACAGCCGGGACTCGACCTCGACAACGGCAGCCCACCCCGGCCCGGGCGGAGCCTGACCCCTCTGCCCGCCCGCCGCAGGGCCCGGCTGCGCGCCCACCCCGCGCTCTCCCGGCTCACCGTCCTGCTGGCGGCGTTCGTCTGCGCCGCCTGCGGACTCGTCTACGAGCTCGAACTCGTCGCGCTCGGCAGCTATCTGCTCGGGGACTCGGTCACCCAAACCTCCGTCGTGCTCTCCGTCATGGTGTTCGCGATGGGGCTGGGCTCGCTGCTCGCCAAACGGTTCACCCGCCGCCCGGCCACCGCCTTCGCGCTGGTCGAGTGCGCGCTCGCGCTCACCGGCGGGCTCTCCGTCCTCGCCCTGTACTCCTGCTGGGCCTGGATCGGCCGGTACCAGGCCGCGATGATCGCCCTGACCTGTCTGATCGGGGTCCTGATCGGCGCCGAGATCCCGCTGCTGATGACGCTCGTCCAGCGGATCCGCCGGGAGGACGCCGGGCGGGCCGCGGCCGACCTCTTCGCCGCCGACTACGTGGGCGCGCTGATCGGCGGCCTCGCCTTCCCGTTCCTGATCCTGCCGCTCTTCGGCCCCGGCACCGGCGCCCTGGTCACCGGCGCCGTCAACGCCGTCGCCGGGGCCGCGGTGGTGCTCTGGCTGTTCCGCGAGGAGCCCCCGCCCCGCACCCGGCTGCTGCTCTGGGGCGGCTGCGCCCTCGTCCTCGCCCTGCTCGCCGCGGCCGCCGTCTGGTCCGGGGCGATCGAACGCGCCGCCCGGCAGGCCCTGTACGGCGGGCAGGTCCGGTACGCCGCCCACACCCGGTACCAGGAGATCGTGCTCACCGGCCCCGCCGAGGGCCCGCTGCGGCTGTACCTGGACGGGCGGCTCGCGGTCTGCGGTCCGGACGAATACCGGGGCAGCGAGGCCCTGGTCCACCCCGCGATGGCGGCCGGGCCGGACGCCCGGGTGCTGCTGCTCGGCGGCGGTGACGGCCTCGCCGTGCGGGAGGTGCTGCGGCACGGCGGCGTCCGCTCGGTGCTGGTGGTCGACGCCGACCCGGCCCTCGCCCGGCTGGCCCGGACCGACCCGGGCCTGGCCGCGCTCTCCGGCCACTCCCTGGACGACCCCCGGGTGCGGACCGCCGCCGCGGACCCGCTGGAGTGGCTGCGCGGCGTGCACCCGGGCGAGGCGTCCTTCGACGTGGTGCTCGCCGACCTGCCCGGCCCCGCCGACAGCGGGACGGTGAAGTTCCACTCACAGGAGTTCTACGGCCTCGCCACCCGGCTGCTCGCGCCCGGCGGGCGGCTCGCCGTCCGGGCGGACGACGAGCCGAACGGCCTCTGGCAGGTCGAGTCCGGCCTGCGGGCCGCCGGGCTGCGAACCGTCCCGTACGCCGTCCGGGGCGGCCCCGCCGCGAGCTGCCGGCCCGGCTCACCGGACAGCCAGGCCTTCCTGCTGGCCGCCGCCGCCCAGCCCCCGCTCACCCTCGCCCCGGACGCCCCGCCGCCGCGCGCGTTCACCGCGGACGCCCTGCGGGCCGCCGCGGCCCACCTGACCGCCCTCCGCCCGGCCCGCCCACCGGCCGCGCTGACCCTGCTGGGGCCGCGCTGACGGACGCCCGGGGCGGAGCGGGCGGAACCGGGCGGGGCGGGCGGAGCGGACGGAACCGGGCGGAGGGCGGCCACGAGCGGTCGGCGGAGGGCCGGGTGCGGCCGGTCGGGGACGTCCCGACGGCAGGTAGGGGCCACTGCGCGGACCACCGCGGGTTCGGTCGGTAGGCTCCGTGACATGGAGCATGAGGTTGTCGTCCCGATGCCGGCCGAGCTGGTCCGGCAGGCCCTGCAGGATCCGGCTCTGCTGGCCCGTTGCGTCCCCGGGCTGAGCACCGAGCCGGCCGCTGTCGGCAGCGGGTCCGCCGAGGAGATCGGCGGGCGGCTGAAGCTGCGGATCGGCACCTCCACCATCACCTACAAGGGCGTGCTGTCACTGATCGAGGGCCGCGAAGGCGTCCTCACCGTGTTCGCCGAGGGCGAGGAGGTGCGCGGCAGCGGCGAGGCCACGGCCACCCTCCGGGTCGCCACCGCCGACGGCACCGCGGCCGGGACCACGCTGATCCGCTTCGTCGGCGACCTGAGCGCCACCGGCCGGCTCACCGAGTTCGACGGCGAGACCCTCGCCGGCGCCGGCCGCCGCCTGCTCGACCGCTTCGCCGCCGCCCTCGCCTCCCCCGACGCGGAGGCGGAGGCGGACGTCGACGCGGAGGCGGCGGACGCCGAGGTCGAGGCGGAAGCCGAGGTCGAGGCGGAAGCCGAGGTGGAAACCGCCGTGGAGGCGGCGGACGCCGATGTCGAGACGGACGTCGACGCGGAGGCGGCGGACGTCGAGGTCGAGGCGGAAGCCGAGGTCGAGGCGGAAGCCGAGGTCGAGGCGGAAGCCGAGGTGGAAACCGCCGTGGACGCGGCGGACGCCGATGTCGAGACGGACGTCGAGGCGGAAGCCGAGGACGCCGAGGAGGCGGCCACCGCCGAGGACACCGACGTCGAGGCAGAGACCGAGGACGAGGCGGACACCGACGTCGAGGACGAGGACGAGGCGGAGGACGACGAGGAGCCCACCGCCACCGTGCTCTTCCTGGACGACCACCAGGACAACCCCGGCGACGACCTCGACGACGACCTCTCCGACCTCATCGCCTTCTCCGACGCCGACGCCGAGCGCTTCGGCCTCCCGATCGGTGGCGACCGCGAGGAGGACGACCGTGAGGAGGCCGCCGACGTCGACGGCCCCGCCGCCGAGGCCGGGGACGGCGTCGGCACCGAGCTCCCCGCCGATCTGCCCTTCGGCTACGAGCAGGAGCCGGTGCTCGGCGGCCCGGTCCGCCGCAGCATCGTCGGCCGCTCCGCCGAGGAGGTCGACCACGCCCCGCCGCGCGGCCCGTACGCCCCCGCCCTGCCGGCCCGCAGCGCGCGGGCCCGGGCGGCGTCCCGCTGGGGCGGCGAGGCCGGCGGCATCGTGGTGCCGGGACCGGGCGGCCGCAGCGCGGTGCCGTGGATGATCGGCGGCGGCGTGGCCCTGATCGGCGGCGCCGTGGTCCTGGCCAGGGCCCTGCGCCGACGCTAGAAGGCCGGACAAGCCCTAGACTGAACGCTCATGAGCAACGACCGCGACGCCCTGCTGGCACAGATCAAGGACAAGGCCGTCGTGCACGGCAAGGTCACCCTTTCCTCCGGCAAGGAGGCCGACTACTACGTCGACCTGCGCCGGATCACGCTGGACGCCCAGGCCGCCCCGCTGGTGGGCCGGGTGATGCTGGACGCGACCGAGCACCTGGAGTACGACGCCGTCGGCGGCCTGACGCTCGGCGCCGACCCGGTGGCCGCCGCGATGCTGCACGCCGCCGCCGCACGCGGCCGCGAGCTGGACGCGTTCGTGGTCCGCAAGGCGGGCAAGGCGCACGGTCTGCAGCGCCGGATCGAGGGCCCCGAGGTCAAGGGCCGCCGGGTGCTGGCCGTCGAGGACACCTCCACCACCGGCGGGTCGGTGCTGACCGCCGTCGAGGCGCTGCGCGAGGCGGGTGCCGAGGTGGTCGGCGTCGCGGTGATCGTGGAGCGGGGCGGCGCCGCCGCGGTCGAGGCCACCGGCCTGCCGTACGTGACCGCGTACGACCTGGCCGACCTGGGCCTCTGACCCGCGCGCGCCGGTAGCCCGGCGGAACGGCGGCACAGCGGAAACGGCCGGGGCCGGGTCCTGTTTCACGTGAAACAGGACCCGGCCCCGGCCGTTCGTCGTGGGGCGCTCAGCCGCGGCGGTGGCGCCCGGCACCCGCCTGGGCGGTCTCGGCGTCGGCGGCCTCGGCACCGCCGGCCTTCTTCTTCCGGCGCTCGCGCACCACCTCGACGAGGATCGGCGACACCGAGAGCAGCACGATCAGCAGCACCGCGGGGATCAGGTACTTGTCGATCACCGGGGCGAGCGCGTCACCGAAGAAGTAGCCGATCAGCAGCATGGACTCGGTCCACAGCACGCCGCCGATCACGTTCCAGAGGAAGAACGTCCGGGCCGGCATCTCCAGGGTGCCCGCGACCGGGTTCAGGAAGGTCCGGACGATCGGCATGAAGCGGGCCAGCACCACGGCCTTGCCGGGCCCGAACTTGTTGAAGTACTCCTCCGCCTTCAGCACGTACTCGCGCCGGAAGATCTTCGACTCCGGCTTGTCGAACATCTTCGGTCCGACCTTCACCCCGATCAGGTGCCCGAGCTGGGCACCCGCGACGGCAGCCAGTGGGGCCCCGATCAGCAGGGCCGCGATCGGCAGCTTCGTGCCCTCCCCGAGCACCGACGACGCGGCGTTCGAGGAGGCGACCCCGGCGATGATCAGCAGTGAGTCGCCCGGGAAGAAGAACCCGACCAGCAGGCCGGTCTCGGCGAAGATGATCGCGATCAGCCCGATGGCACCGAGGGACGAGATCAGTGATTTGGCGTCGAGCAAGTTGACGGCCAGCTGGTTGTAGTCCACGGGCGCAGGATAGCGGGCCCGTCTTGACGCGGGCTTCCGCCCAGGGGGCGAGACGGTGGTCATCCCTTCGTCGCACGTGCGCGGCCGTCCCGACAGGCGGGCCACATGGTGGCGCCGGGGCCCGGGATGGGAAGATGGCTCCCGGCGTCCGGACCGCGGTCGCAACACCCTCATTGTCGTACCGCGGTGGCCGCCTCGAACCTTGGTACTGGTGGCCGCCCCGCAGAGCCGCGCGTCGGCCCCGGTACCCCGGAGTCGTAACAGGCGTACACAGCGTCGGACAGCACCGTCCGTACGCCGCAACCCGACAGGAGCGGATTCGCATGCCCATCGCAACTCCCGAGGTCTACAACGAGATGCTCGACCGGGCCAAGGCGGGCAAGTTCGCCTACCCGGCCATCAACGTCACCTCGTCCCAGACCCTGCACGCCGCGCTGCGCGGCTTCGCCGAGGCCGAGAGCGACGGCATCATCCAGATCTCGACCGGTGGTGCGGAGTTCCTGGGGGGTCAGCACAACAAGGACATGGTGACCGGCGCCGTCGCGCTCGCCGAGTTCGCGCACGTGGTCGCCGCCAAGTACGACATCACCGTCGCGCTGCACACCGACCACTGCCCCAAGGACAAGCTGGACGGCTACGTCCGCCCGCTGCTGGCGATCTCCGCCGAGCGCGTGGCCAAGGGCCTCAACCCGCTGTTCCAGTCGCACATGTGGGACGGCTCCGCCGAGACCCTGAACGACAACCTGTCCATCGCCGAGGAGCTGCTGGCCCAGGCCGTCGCCGCCAAGATCATCCTTGAGGTCGAGATCACCCCGACCGGCGGCGAGGAGGACGGTGTCACGCACGAGATCAACGACGAGCTGTACACCACCGTCAACGACGCGGTCCGCACCGCCGAGGCGCTGGGCCTGGGCGAGAAGGGCCGCTACCTGCTGGCCGCCTCGTTCGGCAACGTGCACGGCGTCTACAAGCCGGGCAACGTCGTCCTGAAGCCGGAGCTGCTGCGCGAGCTGCAGGACGCGATCGGCAAGCAGTACGGCAAGACCGACCCGTTCGACTTCGTCTTCCACGGCGGCTCGGGCTCCACCGCCGAGGAGATCGCCACCGCGCTGGAGAACGGCGTCGTGAAGATGAACCTGGACACCGACACCCAGTACGCCTTCACCCGCCCGGTCGTGGACCACATGTTCCGCAACTACGACGGTGTGCTGAAGGTCGACGGCGAGGTCGGCAAGAAGAACACCTACGACCCGCGCACCTGGGGCAAGCTGGCCGAGGCCGGCATGGCCGCCCGCGTGCTGGAGGCCGCCCAGCAGCTGCGCTCGGCCGGCACCCGCCTGAAGTAAGGCACCCGCCCGAAGCAGGGCACCCGCCCGACACGAGGCACCACCGGAGTCCCGGCGCTTTCCCCGGGCCGGTCCCCGGCTCATGGCCCCCAGTGGTTCACTGGGGGCCATGAGCATTCACCAGAACCTCCTCGGGGGTCCGCCCCCGACGCACCTCCCCGCCGAGCCCGCTCCTCTGGAGCTGCTGGCCGGCGGCGCCTCCCCGGCCGAGGTCGCGGCGAAGTACCCGACCTCCTCGCTGGCCTGGGCTCAGCTCGCCGACGACGCCTTCGCCGCCGGCCGCACCGTCGAGTCCTACGCGTACGCCCGCACCGGCTACCACCGCGGGCTGGACTCGCTGCGCCGGGCGGGCTGGAAGGGCCACGGCCCGGTGCCGTGGGAGCACGAGCCGAACCGCGGCTTCCTGCGGGCGCTGCACGGCCTCGGCCGGGCCGCCGCCGCCATCGACGAGAAGGATGAGGCCGAGCGCTGCGCCCAGTTCCTCCGGGACAGCTCGCCGACCGCCGCCGCCACGCTGGGCTGACCCGCCCGCCCCCAGGCAGCGCCCCGGGCCGACCCGCCCGGACCGGCCGCCCCCGTACGCGCCCTCCGGCCCGTACGGGGGCGGCCGCATGCCGGGACGCGCATCCGGTGCGTGGACAGCCGTCGGGTCTCCGTGTCAGGGTGGTCCGTGCGAGGGGGGCGCACAGAGGTTCGAACGGCTTTGGCGACCCCACAGGTCCGACAGGAAGCCCAGACGTGCCCGCAGCCAGACCCGACCGACGCCGCTCCCGCGCGCGCAGCTCCGGCGCGGCCGGCGAACGCACCGGCGGCTCCCGCACCGGCCGCCCCCGCGCCACCGGTGCCCGTCGCAGGCGCCGCCGGATCCGCCCCGGCATGATCACCGCGCTGGTGGCGGCGCTGGCCGTCCTCGGCGGGGCACTGCTCATGCTCGACCGCCCCGACCCGCGACCGACCACCGGGCCGACCGCGCAGGGCCGGATCGCCCCGCCCGAGGCGAGCACCCCGCCCGCCGCCGCGCCCGCTGCCCCGGCGCCCACCCCGACACTGACCCCGACCCCGCCACCGGCTCCCGGTCCGACGCCCGGACCGGCCTCGCCGGGCACCCCGGACCCGGGCCCGGCCCAGGGCGCGGGCACCTTCACCGTCGCCCCGGGCGCGGCCGCGGCGGTCGGCAAGGGCACCGTCCGCCGCTACCGGGTCGAGGTCGAGGACGGCATCGGGATCGACCCGGCCGCGGCCGCCGCCCAGGTCCAGCGCATCCTCGCCGACCCCCGGGGCTGGACCAACGACCGCAGGAACGGCTTCCAGCTGGTGTCGAGCGGTGCCTACGACTTCACCGTGAAGATCGCGTCGCCGGCCGCCGTGGACCGGATCTGCGGGGCCGCCGGACTGGACACCCACGGCGAGGTGAACTGCAACGTCGGCAACCAGGTGCTGGTCAACGTCAAGCGCTGGAACACCGGTTCACCCCAGTTCAGCGGACCGATCGACGAGTACCGGGCACTGATCGTCAACCACGAGGTCGGCCACCGGATCGGCCACGGGCACGAGACCTGCCCGGGCAAGGGCAAGCCGGCGCCCGCGATGATGCAGCAGATCTACGGCCTCAAGGGCTGCGAACCCAACGCCTGGCCGTACTCGGCGGACGGCAGCTACCTCAGCGGCCCGTCGGTGCTCTGAGCCGAGGGCCTGGGCCGCGGATCCTGGCCGAGCGCCCGGAGAGCGCGCTCGACCGGAGCCCGACCAGAGCCCGACCGCATCGGAACGGATCCGATACCCGTTCACCGACCCACCGGTACAAGGCCGTTCTAGGCTGATCGCATGACCGCAGACCGCACCGCAGCAGGGCGCCGCCGCCTCCTCACCGTGGCCGGCACCGCCGGGATCCTCCTCGGCACGGCCGCCTGTTCCTCCTCCGGAGGCGTCACCGGCACCGGCAGCCTCTCCTACGACCACGTCCGGTCGACCGCCCAGGGGCTCGCCGGGACCGGCCCGTGCCCGTTCGGTCTGGACCTCCCGGCGGCGCTGAAGGAGGCCGGGATCGACCGCCCGGTGACCCCCGGGTCCAAGGGCGAGCCGGCGGTCACCGCCGACCTCGGCAACGGCAGGCCGGCCGAGCCCTGGCCCTCCGGCTTCTCCGCGCCGCCCTCGATGGCCTCGGTCCCGGCCACTCCCCCGACCGCCTGGGTGACCTGCGCCTACACGGTCGGCTCGGCCCCGGTCCAGATCGACCTGCTGGCCGTCCCGGAGAACGGGGTCGCGATCAACATGATGCTGCCGTACATCCAGAAGGCCGGGGGCATCGGCGTCGACCAGCTGACCCGGTTCGCCGAAGCGCAGCCGACGGCCGGCCAGACCAAGCTCACCCCGGGCGCGGAGTCGGTGGGCGTCGCCCGGGTCGCGGCCAACGGCAAGGGCGACATCGCGCTCACCCTCTCCCAGAGCTCCTCGGACGCCGGGCCGGAGCAGGCCCTGACCGGGGAGGCGCTCCGCAAGGCCACCGAGCGGCTCGCCGCCCAGCTGCGCCCGTAGGGGCCGCCCAACCGGTCCTTGGCGTCCTACCCGAGGACCGGCAGATGGGCCCGCAGGTCGCTGCGCTCACCGCTGGCCGAGAGCGCGGCGGCCTCCACCGCGGCGTCCCAGTCCGTCCGGCCGGTGGCGAGCCGGATCCAGGTCAGCGGGTCGGTCTCGACCACGTTCGGCGGGGTGCCCCGGGTGTGCCGGGGGCCCTCGACGGCCTGCACCACGGCGTACGGCGGGATCCGCAGCTCGACCGCGCCGCCGGGCGCCTGGTCGGCGAGGGCGTCGGCCAGCAGCCGGGTGACGGCGGCCAGCGCCTGCCGGGCGTGCGGGAAGGCCGCCGTGCCCACCGCGTCGGCCAGGTCGTCGGCGTGCACCACCGTCTCCACCAGCCTGGTCACCAGCATGTCGGTGAGCGTCATCGAGCCCAGCCGGATCTCGAACCGCCGGCCCGGGTCGGCCGTGCCGGCGTCCGCCAGGACGGCGAGCAGCCCGTCGGCCGCCCGCCCGAAGGCCTCCGCCACCGAGGCCGGGTCGCCGCCGTACTCCCCCGCCGCCCGCGTCCTGGCCTGCTCGTCCAGCAGCGGGGCGAGCGTACCGACCCGCCGCACCCACCGCGGCAGGTCCAGCGGCGGCCGGCCCTCCAGCGGGTCGTCCAGGTGCGCGGGCACCCAGTCGACCTGGACGCCGAGGTGGGCGATCAGCTCGCGCACCGTCCACGTGCCCAGCCGGGTGGGCCGGGCGAGCAGGTCGGCGGCGTCCGGGCGGGCGCAGAGCGCCCGGACGGTGTCGCGCAGCGCTGTGGTCTGCTCCACCAGCGCGGCCTGGACCTTGGCGGGCTGGTACGTACGGGACTTGGCGGGCATGCGCCCCAACATACGCCGAGGGGCGGACGGTTCCGTGGAACCGTCCGCCCCTCGAAGCACGCGGATCAGGCGAGCAGGGCCTCGATGACGCCGGTGTGGGCGTCCTTCAGCTCGGCCAGCGAGACGGTGAACTGGCCCTGGACGTCCAGGACATCACCGTCGACCACACCGATCCGGGTGGCCGGCAGGCCACGCGCGGTGCACATGTCGTTGAACCGGAGCTCCTCGCTGCGCGGCACCGCGACGACCGCGCGGCCGGCCGACTCGGAGAACAGGAACACGAACGGGTCCTGGCCCTCGGGCACGATGATCCGGGCGCCGTGGCCGCCCTTGAGGCAGCTCTCCACGAGGGCCTGGCCCAGGCCGCCGTCGGAGAGGTCGTGCGCGGCGTCGATCATGCCGTCGCGCGAGGCGGCGATCAGGATGTCGCCGAGCAGCTTCTCGCGGTCCAGGTCGACCTTGGGCGGCAGGCCGCCGAGGTGGTCGTGGACCACCTGCGTCCAGGCCGAGCCACCCAGCTCGTCCTCGGTGTCACCGAGCAGGTAGAGCAGCTGGCCCTCCTCGGCGAAGCCGATCGGGGTGCGGCGGGTGACGTCGTCGATCACGCCGAGCACCGCGACCACGGGGGTCGGGTGGATGGCGGTCTCGCCGGTCTGGTTGTACAGCGAGACGTTGCCGCCGGTGACCGGGGTGCCGAGCGCCAGGCAGGCGTCGGCCAGGCCGCGGGTGGCCTCGGCGAACTGCCACATCACGTCCGGGTCCTCGGGGGAGCCGAAGTTGAGGCAGTCGGAGATCGCGAGCGGCTTGGCACCGCCGGCGGCGACGTTGCGGTACGCCTCGGCGAGGGCCAGCTGGGCGCCGGTGTACGGGTCCAGCTTGGTGTAGCGGCCGTTGCCGTCGGTGGCGACCGAGACGCCGAGGTTGGTCTCCTCGTCGATCCGGATCATGCCGGAGTCCTCGGGCACCGAGAGGACGGTGTTGCCGAGCACGTAGCGGTCGTACTGGTCGGTGATCCAGGACTTGGAGGCCTGGTTCGGGCTGCCGGCGACCTTCAGCAGGTCGGCCTTCAGGCCCTCGCCGGTGGTCGGGCGGGCGAGCCGCTCGGCACTCGGGGCGTCGGCCTGCAGCGCGTCCTGCCAGCTCGGGCGGGCGTACGGGCGCTGGTAGGTCGGGCCCTCGTGGGCGACGGTGCGCGGCGGCACGTCGACCACCAGCTCGCCGTGCCAGAAGATCTCCAGCCGCTCGCCCTCCGTCACCTCACCGATGACGGTGGCGATGACGTCCCACTTCTCGCAGATCTCCAGGAAGCGGTCGACCTTGCCGGGCTCGACGATGGCGCACATGCGCTCCTGCGACTCGCTCATGAGGATCTCCTCCGGCGAGAGCGTCTTGTCGCGCAGCGGCACGGTGTCGAGCTCGATCCGCATGCCGCCCGAACCGGCCGAGGCCAGCTCGGAGGTGGCGCAGGAGAGACCGGCGCCGCCGAGGTCCTGGATGCCCTTGACGAGCTTCTCGGAGAAGATCTCCAGGGTGCACTCGATGAGGAGCTTCTCCTGGAACGGGTCGCCGACCTGGACGGCCGGGCGCTTGGCGGGCCCGGTCGCGTCGAAGGTCTCCGAGGCGAGCACCGAGACGCCGCCGATGCCGTCGCCACCGGTGCGGGCTCCGTACAGGATGACCTTGTTGCCGGCGCCGGAGGCCTGCGCGAGGTGGATGTCCTCGTGCTTCATCACGCCCACGCAGAGCGCGTTGACCAGCGGGTTGCCCTGGTAGCAGGAGTCGAAGACGACCTCGCCGCCGATGTTGGGCAGGCCCAGGCAGTTGCCGTAGCCGCCGATGCCCGCGACGATCCCGGGCAGCACGCGCCGGGTGTCCGGGTGGTCGGCGGCGCCGAACCGCAGCGGGTCCATCACGGCGACCGGGCGGGCGCCCATCGCGAGGATGTCGCGCACGATGCCGCCGATGCCGGTGGCCGCGCCCTGGTACGGCTCGATGTACGAGGGGTGGTTGTGCGACTCGACCTTGAAGGTGACCGCGTAGCCCTGGCCGACGTCGACCACACCGGCGTTCTCGCCGATGCCGACGAGCATCGCGTCGTTCGGCGGAACCTTCTCGCCGAACTGCTTCAGGTGCACCTTGGAGCTCTTGTAGGAGCAGTGCTCCGACCACATGACCGAGTACATCGCGAGCTCGGCGCCGGTCGGACGGCGGCCGAGGATCTCGCGGATGCGGGCGTACTCGTCCTCCTTGAGGCCGAGTTCGGACCACGGCTGGGCGGAGTCCGGGGTCTGCTCGGCGTTCTTGACGGTGTCGAGGCTCATCAGGCGTTCACCAGCTGCTTCAGGACGGAAGTGAAGAAGCCCAGGCCCTCGGTGCTCGGACCGGTGAGCGGCTCCACGGCGTGCTCCGGGTGCGGCATCAGACCGACGACATTGCCGGCGGCGTTGGTGATGCCGGCGATGTCGCGGTACGAACCGTTCGGGTTGACGTCGACGTAGCGGGCGACCACCCGGCCCTCGGCCTCCAGCGCGTCCAGGACGTGCTCGTCGGCGACGAACCGGCCCTCGCCGTTCTTCAGCGGGACGACGATTTCCTGGCCGGCCGAGTAATCCCGGGTCCAGGCGGTGCCGGCGTTCTCGATCCGCAGCTTCTGGTCGCGGCAGACGAAGTGCAGCGAGTCGTTGCGGGTGAGCGCGCCGGGCAGCAGGTGCGATTCGCACAGCACCTGGAAGCCGTTGCAGATACCGAGAACCGGCATTCCCAGCTTCGCCTGCTCGATGATGGTGTCCATCACCGGCGAGAAGCGGGAGATGGCGCCGCAGCGCAGATAGTCGCCGTAACTGAATCCGCCGGGCAGGACGACGGCGTCGACCTGGTGGAGATCCTTGTCACGGTGCCAGAGGGCGACCGGCTCCGCGCCGGCCAGGCGGACAGCGCGCTGGGCGTCGCGGTCGTCGAGGGAACCAGGGAAAGTGACGACGCCGACTCGGGTGGTCACTTGCCCTCCTCCTCGACGCGGACGGTGAAGTCCTCGATCACGGTGTTGGCGAGAAAGGTCTCGGCTGCTTCGCGGATACGGGCGAGCGCGGCGTCGTCGACCGGGCCCTCCAGCTCCAGCTCGAAGCGCTTGCCCTGGCGGACGTCGGCGATCCCGGCGAATCCGAGACGGGGCAGTGCGCGTTGCACCGCCTGTCCCTGGGGGTCGAGGATCTCCGGCTTGAGCATGACGTCGACTACGACGCGTGCCACTGGCACTCCCGGTGGTGTCTTCGTGAAGGCGGGGGAACTCCAGACTACCGGGGGTTTCGGGCGACTTTGCTGGCCGGGGAGGGTGACGCGCGTAGACCCACGACCCTTACGCCACAAGGGCTCCGACTCCCCGACACCCCCCGGCGGGCACCCCTTTTCGCCGGATTCGACGGCCCGAGCGAGAACGGCCGAAGAGCACCCGAATACCGGCACTCCGGACAGATCGGCCAGCCGAGTGCACCGGGTATCCGGCACCCGCCGAAGACACGTGAATATACGGAAAAGAAAGCCGGACTCTTCGATTTCGACCCGCTTCGGGTGCAGAATAGGGCCACCTGTCGCGGCAAGTGCTGCGTATCCGGCACGCCATCGGGCCTGCCCGTATGCGCTTGCGCGAGTGGTGCACATCAGGCCACGGGAGCGCACCCCGCGCCCTTCGGCCGAATTGCCCGAGAGGATTGACACCCATGGCTCAGCGTGTAGTCGTCACGCTCTCCGACGACCTGGACGGCGGCGCAGCCGCGGAAACCGTCCACTTCGGCGTCGACGGGAAGTCGTACGAGATCGACCTGTCCCTGGACAACGCGGAAAAGCTGCGGGAGGCCCTCGCTCCGTTCGTCGCGGCCGGCCGCCGCCAGAGCCGTACCGGTAAGTCCTTCCGCCGCACCGCGCTCACCCCGGACCCGGCCGCCGTGCGCGCCTGGGCCCAGTCGCGCGGCATGGAGCTGCCCGCCCGGGGGCGCATCCCCAAGCACGTGTACGAGGCGTTCGCCGAGGCGAACTGACCCCGCCGGACCCGGTCGTCCCACCTGCCCCGAAAGGGTGGGGCGACCACCCCGACCGATGGGGTAGAGTATTCCTCGTCGCCGCAACGGAGAGATCCGAAGAGGCGGCCGGTGCCCCACCAGGCACCGTGCGGACGTGGCTCAGTTGGTAGAGCATCACCTTGCCAAGGTGAGGGTCGCGAGTTCGAATCTCGTCGTCCGCTCGCAGTGCGCGAGCACAGCACAACTCAATATCTTGACCTGCGGACGTGGCTCAGTTGGTAGAGCATCACCTTGCCAAGGTGAGGGTCGCGAGTTCGAATCTCGTCGTCCGCTCCAGTACGAAGGGCCCCCTCGATCGAGGGGGCCCTTCGGCATTCCCCTCGGTCGTGCCGGACCCCGCCCGAGCAGCCGTCCCCGCATTCCCGGCCCGCCCCGCCGCCGGACCGCCGATGACATTTGTCACCGCCGACCCGTGGATCCGCACCGCCTTCTCATGAGAGCCCGCACTGCCCGGGGCGCCCCGGCGGCGGAAGGCTTGAGCCATGGAAACGAGCCAGCCGCACACCGCGAGCGACCCTGTGATCGAGGTCACCGACCTCCACCGCCACTACGGCTCCGGCGCCACCGGCTTCCACGCGGTGCGCGGGGTCGACCTGACCGTCGGCCGTGGTGAGCTCTTCGCGCTGCTCGGTACCAACGGGGCCGGCAAGACCTCCGCCATGGAGCTGATCGAGGGCCTCGCCGCCCCCACCGCCGGTGCGGTCCGGGTGCTCGGCCACGACCCCCACCGCGAGCGCGCCGCGCTCCGCCCCCGGATCGGCATCATGCTCCAGGAGGGCGGCTTCCCCGGCGACCTCACCGTCGCCGAGACCGGCCGCAGCTGGGCCGGGATGACCAGCGGCTCCCGCCCGCTGGAGGAGGCGCTGGAGCTGGTCGGCCTCGCCGACCGCCGGGGCGTCCGGGTCAAGCAGCTCTCCGGCGGCGAGCGGCGCCGGCTCGACCTCGCGATGGCCCTGCTCGGCCGGCCCGAGGTGCTCTTCCTGGACGAGCCGAGCACCGGCCTCGATCCCGAGGCCCGGGCCGCCGTCTGGCGGCTGGTCCGCGACCTGCGCGCCCAGGGCACCACCGTGCTGCTCACCACGCACTACCTGGAGGAGGCCGAGGAGCTGGCCGACCGCCTGGCGATCATGCACCGCGGCCGGATCGTCACCACCGGCACCGTCGCCGAGGTCATCGCCGGCCGGCCCGCCCGGATCTCCTTCGAGCTCCCGGAGTTCACCGGAGCCTCGCTCCCGCCGCTGACCGGGGCCACCCTGGTCGCGGACGGCCGCCGGATCACCGTGCAGACCGGGCAGCTCCAGGCCACCCTCACCGACCTGCTCGGCTGGGCCGCCCGGCACGGCATCGCGCTCGACGCCCTCGACGCCCGCAGCGCCTCGCTGGAGGAGGCCTTCCTCGCCATCGCCTCCGAGGCCGCGCACCAGCCCCCGGCCGACGCCCCGGCCGCCCCCACCACCCTCCGCCGCCTGATGGGACTCTCCCGATGACCACCGCCACCGCCCGTCCCGCCGCCGGCCCGCGGACCACCGCCGTCCGCCGACTGCTCGCCCTCGGCCGGGCCGAGGCCACCCTGCTGCTGCGCAACCGGACCGCGATGTTCACGGCCCTGCTGCTGCCGCTGATGCTCATCGGCGCCCTGCGGGGCGTGCTCGAACAGCAGGCCGAGACCCACCCCGGCCTCGACGTCGACTCGCTGCTGGTCAACGGGGCGATCGGGATGGTGCTCGCCTTCGTCGTCTACTACAACCTGACCGGCGCCTACGTGGCCCGCCGCGGCGAGCTGGTGCTCAAGCGGCTGCGCACCGGCGAGGCGCGGGACGTCGAGATCCTGGCCGGCACCGCGGTGCCCTCGGTCGCCCTGGCCCTGCTGATGTGCCTCGTGGTCGCCGTCGGCGGCGGCGTCGCCCTGGACCTCAGCGCGCCGGTCAACCCGCTGCTGATGGCCGCCGGGCTGGTCCTGGTGATCGGGACCCTGATGGCGCTGGCCGCCGTCTCCAGCGCCTTCACCAGGACGGTCGAGAGCGCCGGCATCACCACCATGCCGGTCCTGCTGGTCTCCCAGTTCGGTTCCGGCCTGTTCATCCCGCTGGAGGTCATGCCCGACCGGATGGCCGACGTCTGCCGGCTGCTGCCGACCACCCCGGCCTTCCAGCTGATCCGCCTCGGCTGGTTCGGCACCGACGGCTCCGCCGCCGCCACCGGCTTCGCCGGCACCTGGGCCCCCGCCGCCCCGCACCTGGTCACCGGCATGGTCTGGCTCGCCCTGGCCGCCTGGGGCGCCGTCCGCTGGTTCCGCTGGGAGCCCCGCCGCTGACCGGAACCGGCCCGCCCCGGCACCCGCTCCCCACCTGATAGGAAGGGCACGGCACGATCATGATCGAAGGGGGAGCGGGAGAGATGAGCGTCCTGACGCCGAGACGGCGCTGGAAGGGGTCCAGCAAACCCCAGCGCACCGAGCTCTACCTCCGCTGGTCGCTCTACTTCATCCCGCTGATCCTGCTCCCGATGATCGTGCTGGCCATCGCCGCCCCCACCGGCCGGGAGGACACCCGCGGCAGCGCCCAGGTCTGCGTGGTCGTCGGCCTGGCCACCACCCTGCTGACCCTGCGGGCCCTGCGCACCTCGCTCGACCACTACCTGAACCGGCCGACCGACCACCTGCGCCGGCTCCTCACCCTCGGCGTCGTGACGATCGCCGGCTCCTGGGCGGTCCTGCTGCTCGGCCCGGCCGACGGCGGACCGGACAGCCCGGGCGCGCCGCCGTTCACCGTCGTGGTCGTCTCCCTCCTGCTGGCCGCCGCCTTCTGCCCGGTGAGCGTCGGCCTGCCGGTGCGCCGGGCCTGCCTCACCGGGGTGACGGCCCAGCTCCTGGTCGCCCCCGCGGCCCTGCTCGCCGGGCTCGACGGCGCGACCACGGCCGGTCTGCTGGTCGGCAACCTGATCGCGCTCACCTTCATCGGGTCCAGCTGCCGCAGCTTCGCCTGGCTGCAGTCCGTGGTCTGGGAGCTGGACGCCGCCCGCGAGGCCCAGTCCAGGCTGGCGGTGGCCGAGGAGCGGCTGCGGTTCTCCCGGGACCTGCACGACGTGATGGGCCGCAACCTCACCACCATCGCGCTGAAGAGCGAACTCGCCGCCCAACTGGCCCGCCGCGGCCGGCCGGAGGCCGCCGACCAGATGGCCGAGGTGCAGCGGATCGCCCAGGAGTCCCAGCGCGAGGTCCGCGACGTCGTCCGCGGCTACCGCACGGCGGACCTGCACGCCGAGGCGATCGGCGCCCGCGCCGTGCTGCGCGCCGCCGACGTGGCCTGCGAGATCGACCTGGGCGAGGAGCCGCACGAACTGCCGCTGCCGGTGCAGTCGGTGCTCGGCTGGGTGATCCGCGAGGCCACCACCAACACGCTGCGCCACAGCGAGGCCGCGCACTGCTCGATCCGGCTGCGCCGCGAGGACGGCCGGGTGGTGCTGGAGCTGGAGAATGACGGGGTGCCGGCCGTGCCGATCCCGTCCCAGGGCAGCGGGACGGGCCTGCACGGGCTGCGCGAGCGCCTCGCCGCCCACGACGGCGAGCTGACCCTCCCGGAGGCCGGGCCGGGCCGGTTCCGGGTGCTCGCCAGCGTCCCGCTCCGGCCCCCGTCCGCCACCGCACCGCTCCCGTCCGGAAGAAGGCCCCGATGACCGAGACCGATCCCGTGCGCGTGCTGCTCGCGGACGACGAGCACCTGATCCGGGGGGCGCTGGCCGCGCTGCTCTCCCTGGAGGACGACATCACCGTGGTCGCCCAGGCCGCCTCCGGCCCGGAGGCGGTGGCGATGGCGCAGGCGCACCGCCCGGACATCGCGGTGCTGGACCTCCAGATGCCCGGGCTGGACGGTATCGAGGTGGCCACCGAACTGCGCCGGCTGCTGCCGGACTGCCGCTCCATGATCGTCACCGGGCACGGCCGACCCGGCTACCTGAAGCGGGCGCTGGAGGTCGGCGTGCGCGGCTTCCTGCCGAAGACCGTCTCGGCGGCGGACCTCGCCGGAATCATCCGCACGGTGCGCGCGGGCGGCCGCTACGTGGACCCGGAGCTGGCGGCGGACGCGATCAGCGCGGGCGAGACCCCGCTGACCCCGCGCGAGACGGACGTCCTCGAACTGGCCGCCGACGGCACCTCGATCGCCGGGATCGCCGAGCGCGCGGCACTCTCCCAGGGCACCGTCCGCAACTACCTCTCCTCGGCCGCCGGCAAGCTGGGCGCCGAGAACCGCCACGCGGCGGTGCGGATCGCGCGCGAGCACGGCTGGATCTGAGGACCCGGCCGTGCCCGCGCGGACAGGTACCCCCTAGGCCCAGGAGGTACTGGTCAGCCGCTCGTAGACCTCGATGTACTTGGCCCTGGTCTGCTCGACGACCTCGGCCGGGAGCTCCGGCGGCGGCAGCTCACTGGCGCGGTCCCAGCCGGAGGCCGGCGAGACCAGCCAGTCGCGGATGAGCTGCTTGTCGAAGGACGGCTGCGAGCGGCCGGGCTGCCAGTCGTCGGCGGGCCAGAAGCGGGAGGAGTCCGGGGTGAGCACCTCGTCGCCGATCACCAGCTCGCCGTCGGCCAGGCCGAACTCGAACTTGGTGTCCGCCAGGATGATGCCGCGCGACCGGGCGATGTCCCGGGCCCGGGCGTAGACGTCCAGGGTGGTGCGGCGCAGCTGGGAGGCGAGTTCCGCGCCGATCCGGCGGGCGGTCTCCTCGTAGGAGACGTTCTCGTCGTGCTCGCCGACGTCGGCCTTGAGGGCGGGGGTGTAGATCGGGGCGGGCAGCTCGGAGCTGTTCACCAGGCCCTCGGGCAGCGCGATGCCGCAGACCGTGCGGTCCGCCTCGTACTCCGTCAGGCCGGAGCCGGCCAGGTAGCCGCGGGCCACGCACTCGACCGGGATCATCTCCAGGCTGCGGCAGACCAGCGTGCGGCCCTTCCAGTCGGCGGGGGCGCCCGCCGGGACCTCGGTGGAGATCACGTGGTTGGGCACGATGTCGGCGATCCGCTCGAACCACCACAGCGAGAGCTGGGTGAGGATGCGGCCCTTGTCGGGGATCTCGTTGGGCAGGACCCAGTCGTGCGCCGACATGCGGTCGCTGGCGACCATCACGAGGTCGCCCGACTCGGCGCGGTAGAGGTCGCGCACCTTGCCGGTGTGCAGGTGGACCAGGCCGGGCACCTGGACCGGCTCGGGCTTGGTGACAAATCCGCTCAAGGTCGTCTCAGTCCTCAGGGGTCGTTCGCGGGCGTGCGGCGCGAAAGGGGAGGTCAGTGGACCCGAGTCTGTCACGAACGCCCGTCGGGGCCCCGGCCGGGCGCCCTCAGGCGTTCTTGCAGAGGCGGTCCAGCAGGTTGGCGGTGGCCCGCTGGATCCGCTCGTCGGTGAGGCCGGGCCGGTCCAGCGCGGGCGACCACGCGAACGTCCCGGCGGCGAAGACGTACGCGCCGCTCGGCGCCCGGTACAGCGAGGTCTCCTGGTACCGGGTGCGGCCGGCGAGGTCCCGGTACGGGGAGTGCGCGAGCAGCACCCGCTCGGTGTGCCGGGGCAGCGCCACCTTGGGGTAGTACCGGTCGGCCTCGCCGGCGACCAGCCCGGGCAGCTCGTCGCCCTCCTGGACGCCGGTGCCGTCCCAGAGCCAGTGCGCGGTGTGCCGGGCGACCAGCGGGACGGGGGAGGCGACCCGGCCGGAGTACTGCAGACCGAGCAGGTGCTGCTCCGGTTCGCCGGCGTCCCGCCAGAGCGCGCTGGCGGCGCCGCCCACCCCGGTGGCCGGGCTGCCGGGCTCGACCTTCTGCCGCTTGCGGCAGTTGAGCAGCCGGTTGGGCTCGCCGGACGGCGCGGGGCTCAGCTCGACCCGCCAGTACATGGTGTTGGCGGAGAGGAAGACCAGCGAGGTGCCGCCGTCGCGGGCCCGCTCGACCGTCCGGCGCATCGGCTCCGACCAGTACTCGTCGTGGCCGGGGAAGACCAGCGCCCGGTGCCGGGCCGGGTCGACCAGGCCGGCGTGCAGGTCGGTGGCGGTGGCGTAGGAGAGGTCGTAGCCGTAGCGCTCGGCCCAGCGGATGAAGTCGTAGGCGTGGCCGACGTGCAGCGGCAGGCCCGCGGTGGCGTGCGGGCGGTCGAAGGAGACGGTGACGGCCGCGTCCCGCTCGCCGACCAGCCGGCCCCGGTCGTCCCAGGCGTGGTACAGGCTGGCGCCGCTGCGGCCGTCCTCGGGGAAGAGGTTGTAGGCCTGCCAGGTCACGTCCGGGATCACCAGGAGCAGCTCGGCGGCGTGCGCCTGGTCCTCGAAGTCCCGCACGGTGAACGGGATGTGGCTGCGGTGCAGCATGTCCGCGGTGGTCAGGACGGCGACGTAGGCGCCGGGGCGCCAGTGGGTCGGGATCTGCAGCCGCCAGGAGTGCCACCAGTGGTGGCAGGAGACCGTCCGCCCGGCCACCAGCGGGGCCGGCTGGGCCAGTCCGGCGATCAGCGGGCTGGACGTCATGTGGTGCGCACCGTCGCCGCTGTAGTGGCCGATCCGGTAGACGTCGACGGTGAACTCGCGGGGCGGGTTGACGGTGACCCGGAAGTCCACCGAGCCGCCGGGGCGGACCACGCCCGCCGAGGCGAACCCCTTGATCTGCTGCACCACGTCGTTGGCCCCCTGCGGGGTGCCGACCGGCGGCTTCGGTCTGGCACCGCCGGCCAGCGGCTGCTGGCCCGGTGCGTCCACCGAGACGTACCAGGGGACGGCGCCCTCGGCCCCGGCCAGGTACTGGTCCGGGCTGCGGAGCCAGGGCAGCGGGCCCTGGCCGAAGGGGTCGGAGACGCTGTACGCGTGCGTTCCGGACTCCCAGCGGCGGTTGAGTTCCGTCCCCACGCGCCCCTCCCACAAGGTGCACCCTCCGCCGGTCGGCATGTGCCTCCCGGATGTGCGTGCGGTCAAATACACCACAGAGTGCTGGCGCTGCGTCACCCATCGGTAGCAACTGGTGTCCGGGAATCTTCCGGTCCGCCGGTGGAGGGGCTCCGGCCTGCGAAGACCTGCCGTCGGGGACCGGCCCGGGGGCGCGAGCCCCGGTACCGAGCGCCCTCCGGGCTCAGAGTCGGACCGGCTTCTCCAGCCGGACGTCGGCGGCGTCCAGCCAGGCCCGCAGCGGGCCGTCCTGGCCCTGCTCGACGGCCTGGGCGATCGGCCCGGCCAGATCGGTGCGGCGCACCCCGCCGATCAGCAGCACCGGCCCGTCCAGCCAGTCCAGGCCCGGGGTGGCCCCGGCGGTGTCGACGGCGGCGCAGCAGACCATCGCGGTGACGTGGTCGACCAGCAGGTCCCGCCCGGTGCGGACGGGTTCGAGCAGCGGGGCGGGCGCCGTGGTCCGGGCCAGCTCGGCGGTGAGCGCGGCCGCCAGCTGCTCGCCGCCGCCCTCGGCGAGCCGGCCGAGCAGCCTGGTCACCGTCGGGGCGCCGGGGCGGGCCTGCGGGGCCAGCCGGTCCAGCGCGGACTGCAGCGCGGTGGCGCGGGCCCGCCAGCCGGCGTCCACCACCTCGGCCGGGTAGTCGGTCCACTCGACCTCGCGCCAGGCGCCGGAGGCGGGGCGGCCGAAGAACAGCTCGGCGGCGAGCAGCGAGACCGCCTCGTCCACCGTGCCCGGCTCCTCCAGCAGGTCGCAGGCGGGGCGGTCGCCGAGGCGGCTGCCGTACCCGTCGGCCAGCCGGTCGCGCCGGGACAGCTCGGTGAGCGCGGCGACCACCCCGGCGTTGAGGTGCGCGGGGTGCCGGCCGAGCCGCCAGGCGGGCAGCGCGACCCGGGTGAGCAGCCGGTCCCAGCCGGCGTAGGCCAGGCCGACCTGCTCCTGGGCGGCGATCCGCAGGCCGTAGTCGACCGCCCGGGCCTGCTCGGAGGCCCAGCCGGCGACGGCCCGCTCCAGCTCGGCGGAGTGCGCCCGGCAGGCGCGGAGCAGCCGGCGGGTGATCCGGTCGGTCAGCGCGGCCGGGCCGCGGCGCCCGCGCGGGGCGGTGGGCGCGGGGGCGCCGACCACGCCGGGCCCGGGGGCGGCGTCCAGGCTGGCGTCCAGACCGCGCAGGAAGCGGCGGGCGGCGGCGATGTCCGGGTCGGCGGCGGCCCCGGTACCGGCCACCACCGGGGCGAGCAGGGCACGCAGCTCGCCGGCCCGCATCCACCAGAGGAACGGCGAGCCGATCACCAGCACCGGCGCGGGCGGGTCCTGCTCGTGGCGCGACGAGTGGCGCGACGAGCGGCCGGTGCCGGCCGGTCGGCCCGGCGGGACGTCCTCCAGCCAGCTGTCGCAGTCCGGGGTGAGGGCGATCGCCGAGGGCGCGGGGACCGCCAGCCGGTCGGCCAGCTCGTCGATCAGCCGGTACAGCTCGGGGGCCTGGGCCCGGTCGAGCGGGACGACCGGGGTCTGCGGCGGGACGGCCCTGCGGTGGGCGCGGGCGGCCAGGCCCGCGACCAGCAGGGTGGCGGCGGCCACCGCGCAGACCACCCAGCGGACGGCGTCCCAGGCGGCGGCGTCGGCTGAGCCTGGCGCACCGAGCCGGCCGGTGAACCGGCCCGCGAGCAGGACCACCGCCGCGGCGGCGGGCAGTACGGCGGTGGCCAGGGCGATCCCCCGGACCCGCAGGACCGCTTGGGCGTGAGCGCGCGCGGTGTCGACAGCGGCCATACGGTGCGGCACCCCCTTCGGAGCCCTCGGGCACCCGGCGACGGGGCCCTGAGCCGACTCGAAACGATCAGTTCCGACCGGGAATCGGCGGCGTCCGATCCCGGTAGTACATGCTGCGTGGCGCTTCTGACATTCTTGACGCCCTTGTCCGGGTGGGTGTTCCGGATCGCCCCGGTTTCCACTCGTCCCGGTGACGGTGCCCGGATTCCGGACGACCGCGCCGCGCGCCGTGCAATGCGGCCCGGGCGCGCCGGTCCGGCCGGACGCCGTCCAGCATCCCCCCGCGCGACCGCCGCTACCCGGTGCGGCCGCGCACGACGCGGCCCCCGGGACCGCGGACCAGCGCACCATAAGGCCGGACGGCCGGTTGCGTCAGCCGGATGCGGCCGCTGTCACTCGATGGGCTGGATTCCGGCCGCCGAACGGTGCGGCGGCCCCGGAACCGCTCCCGTGCCACCCGGCCCGGAAACGCCGCGGGGCGCTGCGTCCATGGGGGTTGTTTCCCCTCGGACGCAGCGCCCCGGAACGCGGCGAAAAGCCCTGCTACTGGGCGGCCTTGAGCGCGATGTCGGTGCGGTGCTGACCACCCTTGAGGCTGATCCGGTCGACCGCCGCGTACGCCCGGCCGCGCGCCTCGGCGAGGTCGACGCCGGTGGCGGTGACGGAGAGGACCCGGCCACCGGCGCTGAGCACCCGGCCGTCCTCGTCCGCCGCGGTGCCGGCGTGCAGGACGAACGCGGTGCCGTCGGCGGCCTCGGCCTCCGCCAGGCCCTCGATCACGTCGCCGGTGCGCGGCGCCGCCGGGTAGCCCTCGGAGGCGATCACCACGGTGACGGCGGCGCCGTCGTCCCAGCGCAGCGGCTCCAGCTGGTCCAGCGCGCCGGTGGCCGCGCCGTGCAGGACGGCCGCCAGCGGCGTGCGCAGGCGGGCCAGCACGACCTGGGTCTCCGGGTCGCCGAAGCGGGCGTTGAACTCGATCACCCGGGTGCCGCGCGAGGTCAGCGCCAGGCCGGCGTAGAGCAGGCCGGAGAACTCGGTGCCCCGGCGGCGCAGCTCGTCCACGGTGGGCTGCAGGACGGTCTCCAGGACCTCCTCGACCAGGCCCTCGGGCGCCCACGGCAGCGGCGAGTAGGCGCCCATGCCGCCGGTGTTCGGGCCCTCGTCGCCGTCCAGAGCGCGCTTGAAGTCCTGCGCGGGCTGGAGCGGGAGGACGGTGGTGCCGTCGGTGATCGCGAACAGCGAGACCTCGGGGCCGTCCAGGTACTCCTCGATGACCACGCGCTCGCAGGAGGCGGCGTGGGCCAGCGCGGCCTCGCGGTCGGAGGTGACCACGACGCCCTTGCCGGCGGCCAGGCCGTCGTCCTTGACCACGTACGGCGCGCCGAAGGCGTCCAGCGCCTCGGCGGCCTCGGCGGGGGTGGTGCAGAGGTAGGAGCGGGCGGTGGGCACCCCGGCGGCGGCCATGACGTCCTTGGCGAACGCCTTGGAGCCCTCCAGCCGGGCGGCCTCGCCGGACGGGCCGAAGACCGGGATGCCGGCCGCGCGCACGGCGTCGGCGACGCCCGCGACGAGCGGGGCCTCCGGGCCGACCACGACCAGGTCGGCGTCGAGCCGCCGGGCGAGCGCAGCGACCTGCGCACCGTCCAGCTGGTCGACGGGGTGGACCGTCGCCACCTGCGCGATCCCGGCGTTACCCGGGGCACAGTGCAGCTCGGTGACGGCGGAATCTTGGGACAGGGAGCGGCACAGGGCGTGTTCGCGGGCGCCGCCGCCGATGACGAGGACCTTCACGGTTGGCAAGGGTAGTCGGTGGCCGGTTCGCGCCGCCCTCCGGTCCCGTCGGAACCTCCAGGCGGAGCCGTCCGTACGCCGCCGGTCTCGGAGGATCATCCAAGCCGGGACGGGGCCGGTGCACCCGGGGTGCCCGGGTCAGGACAGCGGGTCACCGGGGGCTCGCTCGGACGGGTGAAATCTCGCCGACCGCCGCAACCCCCTCACCTCGGCATCCGGGCTCCGAATCCGGTAACGATCATTGGTGAAGCGCCCCCACGGTCAGCCATTTGGCGGTAAGAAGTGCTGATGGACAACCGCCGGCCACCGGCCGGTACGCCGTCCCGGGGCACCCACACTCGCCCGGGGGCGCCGTGTGTTCCGATCCGTCGTCCGGCGTTTCACGGCCCATCAGGTCGATGACTCGTCAGGAGGACGCGTCGGAGGACGCGATGTCAGACCCAGCAGTCCGCCCGCCACAGGGAGCCCCACAGGTGAGCCAGCCGGAAATGCAGCCCGAGGAGAGTGCCTGGGGCAAGGAGATCGGCGAGGAGGACCCGCCCCCCGCCGCCGTCGCGCCCCGGGCCGACACGCGTCGCCGGGCCGATCTGAGCGCCCGCCAGTTCCCTCTCGGGGACTGGGGCGAGCCCGCCGAGCGGCTGGAGGAGCTCTACCGCTGGTCCGAGGAGCGGGCGGTCGAGGCTATCGACTGGTACCGCCGGGACCGGGTCTGGAAGCGCCGCTGGGCACGTCTGCTGAGGTTCGGCACGGCCGGCTTCGTGGTGGGCGGCGTCACCGCGCCGCTGGTGGACCTCACCGGCACCGTCGCGAACGCCACCAGCTGGGGCTACGTCGGCCTGGCGCTCGCCGCGGCCTGCTACGGCGCCGACCGGGCGTTCGGGCTGACCTCCGGCTGGATGCGGGACGTCTCCACCGCGCAGGCGCTGCAACGCCGCCTGGAGGCCTTCCAGTTCGACTGGGCGTCGGAGTGCGTGCGGGAGGTGCTCGGCCCCACCGAGGGCACCGCGGGCGAGGCGGCCGAACGCTGCCTCGGGGTGCTGCGGCGGTTCTGCGAGGACGTCTCGGACATGGTCCGCACCGAGACCTCGGAGTGGATGCTGGAGTTCCGCGCGGGCATGACCCAGCTGCCCACCCAGGCCTCCGGCAGCTGGGGCGGCCGCAGCGAGTCGGGGATCGGCGCCCAGGTGCGGATCCTGCCCCCGCCGGGCACCCGGCCCACCATGCCGCGCCAGCGGCCGCCGGAGGGCCCGCTGCGGTAGCGGGGACGGCGCGCGGAGGCCTTCGAGTCCCGGACGCTCGCGGACTCGGACGTTCTTCGCGGGCCCGGACGTTCGCGGGCCCGCAGACCGACGGGCCCGCGGAGCCGGGTGGCTCGCGGGCCCGTCTGCTCAGGCGAAGACGATCATCGAGCCCTGGGTGAGGCTGCGGGTGGCCGCCGCGTACAGGCCCGCCCAGGCGTGCCGCTCCCGGGCGAAGGGGTGCAGGTCGTCCAGCGGCGGGCCGAACGGCTGCTCCAGGCCGGTCGGGCCGAGCGGCCGGGTCGGGTCCGGCGGGTCGGCCGGGTCGATGTCCAGCGCCGGGGCGATGGCCTGGAGTTCGCGCAGCAGCCCGTGGCTGGAGCCCAGCGGACCGCCGGAGGCGAGCAGCGCGTCGTCCACCAGCGGAGCCGCGAACTCGATCGGCACGTAGGCCCCGGCGTGGTCGAAGTGCCAGACCAGGTGCGAGTGTTCCGCGCTGCTCTCGAACATCTCCAGCAGCTGCTCGTAGTCGCCGCCGAGGGCGTCCACCGGCGTGATGTCCAGGCCGGTCAGGCCCAGCAGGTAGGCGCGGCGCAGGAAGTGCAGCGAGTCGTAGTCGAAGGCGGCTATCGGCTCGACCGCCCCGCTTATCCCCGGGACGAACTGGTAGACCGGCACCTCGGGCAGCCCGTGCGCGGTCAACACGGCGTTGTACAGCGCGAGATCGTCCCGGAAGGGGTTGTCGGGGCTGTGGCTCAGCACGTCCACGAGCGGGACGAGCCAGAGGTCGCAGGCCATGGGCCGGCTCTTCCTCTCCGGGCGGCGGAGTCGCCCGCGCGAGCGGGTGACGGATGGGCGGGTCGGGGTCCGGACGGTCGGTACGGGGACCGCCCGGGGCGACGACCGCCCACCCTACCGGCCCGGCGCGCGGTGCGGGCCGGGCCGCCCCTCGGACAGTTGGCCGGCCGACGGGTCGGCCGGCCGGCGGCCGAAGCGCCCGTACGGCACCGAACGCGGCTGCGGCACCAGGCCGAGGCCCAGCCCCAGCTCGCGGCCGAGCTCCCGGCCCAGCTCCCGTTCGCGGCCGCGGCCGCCCTCCGCCGCCCGCTGCGGCTCCGGCCTGCGGCCCGCCTCCGGACCCGCCGACACCGGCGAAGGGACCGAAGGGACGGAAGGAACGGAAGACCTGCCGGCCGGCACCGGTGAGGCAGCCGGTCCGGACGGCCCCGGCCCACCCGACCGGGCGGCCGGCGGCGCGGCCACCGGCGCCGCGTCGAGCCCGGCGGTCAGCAGCGGCAGCACCCCCACCGACTCCTCCGACTCCCCGGTCAGCCCGGCCAGCGCCCGCACGGTGAACAGGTTGTACTCGCAGACGATCCGGTGCGCGCCCGCGAGGTCCTCCCGCTCGATCGCCTCGACCAGCTCGACGTGGCGGTCCCAGCAGAACCCGCCCAGCGTCGGCATCGCCCGCAGGTACGGCGCGGCGAACATCCAGGACTGCACCCGGAGCCAGTCCAGGTAGTCCCCGATCCGGCGGTTGCCGAGCAGGCCGGCGACCTCCTGCCAGAACCGGCGGTCGCAGCCCACCATGACGTCCAGGTTGCCCGCCCGGACCGCACCGACCGCCGCGTCCGCCCGGCGGCGCAGCGAGGGCAGCCGGGCGGCGTCCGGTGTCGCCGGGCGGACCGCGAGCTGGCGGAAGCAGCTGTCGGTGAGCAGCACCCGGGACTCGAAGATCTCCAGGAAGTCGGCCCAGCCGAACTCGGGCACCGTGAAGCCGCGGTGGTGCTCGGCCCGGAGCAGCCCCTGCGCGCCGAGGTCCACCAGCGCCTCGCGGGCCGGGGTCGCGGAGACGCCGTACAGCTCGGCGATCTCCTTGACGGTGAAGTTGCGGCCGGCCGCCAGCCGGCCGGCCATCATCTCCTCGCGCAGCGCGCCGGCGATCTGCTCGCGCAGGCTGTTGCGCTGGATCACGGTGCTGGTGTCGCCTGCGCCGGTGCCGTACATGCGCGCGACCTCCTCGGGCAGGCTCGACGGTCTGCCTCGGGACAGGCCGGCTGAAGAACGGCGGGTAACACGACGAAGGCTCATCTTCTCAAAAATGCCGCCGCCCCGTACAAGCCTCCCGTATGCCCCGGAAAGCCCCGCTCACCCGGCCGGGGGCGTCACCGCTGGACGGGGGCCGGGATGCCCAGCAACCGGTCCCGGTGGACCGGGAACTCGGCGCGGGCCTTGCCCACCTCCGCGGGGTCGAAGTCCACGGTCAGCACCTCCTCGCCGGCGCCCGCCTCGGCCAGCACCCGGCCCCACGGGTCCACCACGATGCTGTGGCCGGCCTGCTCGACCCCGCCGTGCGTCCCGGCGGTGTTGCAGGCCAGGACGTAGGCCTGCTCCTCGACCGCGCGGGCCCGGCTCAGCAGCGTCCAGTGCTCGCGCCGCCGCGCCGGCCAGGCCGCCGGCACCACCATCAGCTGGGCGCCCGCGTCCAGCAGCGCCCGGAACAGCTCGGGGAACCGCAGGTCGTAGCAGGTCGCCAGGCCGAGCGTGGCGAAGTCGGTGGCGGCGGTGACGATCTCCTGCCCGGCACCCATCACCACCGCCTCGCCGCTGTCGAAGCCGAAGCGGTGGATCTTGCGGTAGGTGTGCACGAGCTCGCCGTCCGGGGCGAACAGCAGCGAGGTGTTGTAGATCGGCCCGTCCGGGTCGCGCTCGACGATCGACCCGGCGTGCAGCCAGACCCCGGCCGCCTTCGCGGCGGCGGCCATCGCGTCCGAGGTGGGCCCGTCCAGCGCCTCGGCGCCGTCCGACCAGAGGTCGTACGCGAAACCGCCCAGCGCCCACAGCTCCGGCAGGACCACCAGGTCGGCCCCCTGCTGGGCACGGACCAGGGCCGCCGCGCGGGCCCGCCGCTCGGCGGGCGGCTCGGCGTCGGAGACCGCGAGTTGGATCAATGAAGCGCGCACAGTACCACCGTCCACGGCAAGAGTCCTACGATCGTCACTCGAAAGCGCTGCCCTGTTCTCACCCGGCAGCGTAACGTGCGGTTAGCGTGTGCGCCCGGAAGCCGGACTTTCCCGTCCGACCCGAAAACAGGGCGCGCGTGGCAAGGCAGCTGACGGAGGGCCGGAGATTCCCGTGACGGACAACCAGACCGTGCAGGCTTACACCGAGGCGTGGACGCAGTCCATCGAATCGATATCGGAGCTGGTGGCCCCTCTCCCGGAGGGCTCCTGGAACCGGGCCACCGAGTGCCCCGGCTGGTCGGTCCGGGACATCGTCTCGCACGTCATCGCCGTCGAGTCCGAGCTGCTCGGCGACCCCCGCCCGATCCACTCGCTCCCCCGCGACCTGCGCCACGTCACCACCGAGTTCGCCCGCTACATCGAGCTGCCGGTCGACAAGCGCCGCTGCCACACCGCGCTGGAGATGACCGGCGAGCTGGAGTACACGATCATCCGCCGCTCGCGGGCGCTGCGCAACGCCCGGCAGACCCCGTCCGAGCCGGTCCGCTTCCCGGGCGGCCCGCTCAGCCGCGACCTGCCGTACCACGAGCTGCTGCGCCACCGGGCCTTCGACGTCTGGGTGCACGAGCAGGACCTCCGCCGGGCCCTCGCGGTGCCGGGCAACCTCGCCTCCCCGGCCGCGCTGCTCGCCCGGGACGTGCTGCTGGAGTCGCTGCCCAAGGCCGTCGCCCACCGGGCCGGCGCCCCGGCCGGGACGGCCCTGGTGCTGGACGTCACCGGCCCGGTCGAGTTCCTGCGCACCGTCCGGGTCGACGCCGCCGGCCGCGGCACGGTCGACGAGTCGATCAGCCTCGCCCCCGACGTGCAGCTCACGATGGACTGGGAGACGTACGTCCGGCTCGCCTGCGGCCGCGGCCGCCCGGGCCCGGTCACCGTCGAGGGCGACCAGGAGCTGGCCTCGCGGGTGCTGGCCAACTTCGCCGTCACGGTCTGACGACCCGGCGCGGCCCGCACGGCCCCGGCCGCGCCGGCCGTGCCGAACGGCCGGTTGTCGGAGGCGGGCCGTCAGACGCCCGCCGCCGCGCCCCGCTCCCGCTCGGCGACCTTGCGCCGCAGCCGCAGGATCATCAGGGTGCCCGCCGCGAGCGGCACGTAGAGCCAGCAGAAGGCCCAGCGGAAGGCGTCGGCGGAGTAGCCGCCGGTGCCGGCCGGGGTGAGGGCGTCCAGGAGGACGCCGATGCCGAACAGGGTGATCATCGTGCCGATGAAGCCCCCCATGTTGACGATCCCGGAGGCGGTGCCGAGCCGCTCCACGGGGTTGCGCGCACGGGCGTAGTCCAGACCGACCAGCGAGGCCGGGCCGTTGCTGCCCATCACCAGGATGATCCCGACCAGCAGCCAGAGCGGTGGGTGCCCGCCCGGCCAGGCCAGCACCAGCGCCCAGCCGAGCGCGGTGGCGGCGATCACGGTGAGCACGATCGGCATCCGGGCCCGGGCGGTGCGCGAGAGCACCCGGCCGAAGAGGAGGCCGAAGGACATGTTGGCGAGCACCAGCAGGGTCAGCAGCCCGCCCGCCGCGGTGCGCGACATGCCCTGGGCCTCCACCAGGTAGGGCATCCCCCAGAGCAGGCCGAAGGCGTTGCCGGGGAACTGGGTGGTGAAGTGCACCCAGAGGCCGAGCCTGGTGCCGGGCTCCGACCACGCCAGCCGGACCTGCCGGCCCACGCCCGGCCGGAGCGGCGCGCCCCCCGGCCCGACGCCCCCCGGCCCGGCGGCCGCGGCCCGCTGCGGCGCGCCCGCCGGAGCCTCCCGCAGGAAGAGCGCGACCAGCGCGAACACCGCCACTCCGAGCAGCGCGATCGCGGTGAAGGTCGGGGTCCAGCCCTCCCGGTGCAGGGCGTCGGCGAGGACGACGGTGGTGACCAGGTTCCCGCCCATCCCGGCGAGACCGGTCAGCTGGGCGACGAACGGGTTCTTCGCGGCCGGGAACCAGCGCGCGGCGATCCGCAGCACGCTGATGAAGGTCATCGCGTCACCGCAGCCGAGCACCGCCCGGGAGGCCAGCGCCGGCCCGAAGGAGGAGGAGAACGCGAAGGCGAGCTGCCCGGCGCTCAGCAGCAGGACGCCGAGCAGCAGCACCCGGCGCGGGCCGAACCGGTCGACCAGCAGGCCGACCGGTATCTGCATCGCCGCGTAGACCAGCACCTGGAGGATCGAGAAGGTGGAGAGCGCGGAGGCGCCGATCGCGAAGCGGTCGGCGGCGTCCAGCCCGGCCACCCCGAGACTGGTCCGGTGGATCACCGCGAGGACGTACACGCTGACGCCGATGGACCAGGCCAGCCAGGCGGCCCGGCCGCCGGGCGGCGCCGGGATCCCGGTGGCCGGGGGCACGAGGGCCGCCGGGGGCACGGGGGCCGCCGGGGGCGTCGGCCCGGCGGTGGCCGGGGGAGCGGGAACGGACAGGGGGCGGGCTGAACTGGCGGGCTCCACGGACATAGTGTCCCCAGATTAGTCATCCCATCATTCGACCCTCGGTCCGGGGCGGGGCGGGCCCGGCTCAGCCGGTGACCGTCCAGGAGACCGTCCTGGTCATGTAGCGGTCGCGGAAGGCCTCGTCCCGGACCCAGTCGGTGGTGTCCCGGACGGTGGCCGTGACGGTGGCGCTCTGCCCCGGGAACAGGTTCAGCGCGGCGGTGTCCAGCCAGCTGCGGTCCGGCGCCTGCGGCTCCACCGCGGCGCCGTCCACCTTCCAGTCCACCTGCAGCGCGCGGGTCCCGACCAGCGGCAGCGGCCGGACCTCCAGCCGGGGGCGGCCGGTCACCTCGCCCGGGGCGGGCACGGGTGTGTCGGTCGGCCGGATCCGGCGGTAGATCTCCTCGATGATCGCCTCCCGCGAGGGCAGGTTGTAGGCCCCGCCGAGGGTGCGCATCACCGAGTCCTGGGTGGGCCGGTAGATCCCGTTGGCGCTGCGGTAGGCGCCGATCGTGCCGCCGCCGTCCGGGGACTCCGCGCCCAGCCAGCGCCACCACTTGGTCTGCTTGCGGCGCATGTCGTCGGCGTTCTCGGTGGCGAGGTTGGGGTAGTCGGCGTCGTCCGGCGCGCTGTCGTACTCGTCACCGAGGTCGCCCACGGTGTGCCCTATCTCGTGCTGGATGATCCGCCCCGCGTCCGGGCTGCCGCCGGCCAGGGTCGTCACCCCGGTGCCGCCGGCACCCCCGTACTCGCTGGAGTTGGCCAGCGCGATCAGGTACTGCGGGCCGTCGCCCTCGCCGGCGTAGCGCGCGGTGGCGGCCTCGTCGGCGCAGAGCAGCCGGGCGGTGCCCTCGCACCAGAAGTGCATGCCGAGCGGGGTCCCGGGGTTGCGGCCCCGGCTCTCGGTCTCGGCGATGCCGGAGTCCGCCGAGACGACCTCGACCCGCCTTATGTTGAAGAACCCCTGGTAGCTGCGGAACGGCTCGATCTCCATCAGTGCCCGCCAGGCCCGGTCGGCCTGGGCGCGGAAGAGCTCCTGCTCGTCCGCGCTGTAGCCGTCGCCGAGCAGCACCAGCGTGATCCGGTTCGCCGGGTCCCCGGTCCGCCTTATGTCGACGGTCGGGGCGGCGCCGGCCGCGCGGAGGTCGGCCCGCCGGGCGGTGTGCGGCGGCACCGCCCGGTCGGCGGGGGCACCCGGCCCGATCACCCCGAAGGGCGAGGGACCGGCCAGCTCCAGGGCGGCGGGCAGTACGGCGGTGGACACCAGCACGAGCGCGGCCAGACTCCGGACGAGCCGGCCAGGGTTGCCAGGCGGCATACGGGTGCGTCCTCGGGGATCCGGTCACCCGGCGTCGCCCGGGTGGTGGACGCGAAGACGTACCCGGACCGGCGTGTCACCCTCACCGTCCGGCGAAAATGTCACCGCCCTGGCCGAACGACCCGAATCACCCCGGTCATACCTATGAGTCCGATCAGGTGGATGATTCGGGTGGCCCGTGACCCACCAGCGCCACCTCCGGCGGAGCCGGCCCACTCCGTGGCCCCCGGCCGAGCACTCCACCGGCCGAGCACACCACCGGCCTGGGGCGCCCCAGCCGCGCAACGCCTCAGCCGCGCCGCTTCGGCCCCGCCCGGAGCACCAGATGGGTGCCCAGCCCGAGCAGCAGCCCCCAGAACGCCGAGCCGATGCCGAGCAGGCTCATCCCGGAGGCCGAGGCCAGGAAGGTCACCACCGCCGCGTCCCGACCGCCCTCGTCGGCGACGGCCGCGGCCAGGCTGCCCTGGAGCGAGGCCAGCAGGGCGACCCCGGCGATCACCGCGATCAGCTCTTTCGGCAGACCGGTGAACAGGCTCACCAGCAGCCCACCGAAACTGCCCACCAGCACGTAGAGCAGACCCGCCGACATCCCGGCGACGTAGCGGCGCCGCGGATCGGGGTGGCTCTCCGGCCCGGCGCAGATCGCCGCGGTGATCGCGGCCAGGTTCACCCCGGGCGAGCCGAACGGCGCCAGCAGGACGGAGACCCCGCCGGTGGCCCCGATCAGCAGCCGGTCGTCCGGCTGGTAGCCGAAGGCCCGCATCACCCCCAGGCCGGGGGCGTTCTGCGAGGCCAGCGCCACGATGGTGAGCGGCAGCGCCAGCCCCACCATGGCCGGCCCGGAGAAGGCCGGCACGGTGAACACCGGCACGGTCGGCCCGCCGGACCCGAGGTGCACCGGCAGCCCGACGGTGACCGCCGCCAGCACCCCGCCGGCCAGCAGCGCGACCGGTACGGCGTACCGCGGCGCCAGCCGCTTCGCCAGCAGGAAGGCCGCGAAGCTGCCGAGCACCAGGACGGGCGCGCCGTGGACGGCGCCGAAGATGCCGGCGCCGAAGGAGAACAGGATGCCCGCCAGCATCGCGTTGACGATCCCGGCCGGGATCGCGGCGATCAGCCGGCCGAACAGCCCGGTGACACCGAACAGGGTCACCAGCGCCCCGCTCACGAGGAAGGCGCCGACCGCCTCCCGGTAGGGGTACGCGCCGAGGCTGGTGACCAGCAGCGCGGCGCCCGGCGTGGACCAGGCGGTGATCACCGGCGTCCTGGTCCACCAGCTGAGCAGCAGACCGGGCAGCCCGCTGCCGATGGCCACCGCCCAGATCCAGGAGGCCGTGTGCGCCTCGTCCAGCCGCCCGGCCGAGGCCGCCGCGAGCACCACCACGAGCGGGCCGGAGAACGACACCGCGATGCACACCAGCCCGGCCAGGAGGGCGGGGAGGGAGACGTCCCGCCGCAGCGAGCGGCGCTCCTCGGGGTCGGTCCGACTGTCCGCCGAACGGGTTATCAGCTCCTCTGCCATGGCGGCAGTATCGCGGAGCGGGCACCGGCGGCGGGCCTTTCGAAGAATCCCGGAGGACTTCCGGATCCACCCGCAACCTCCGGCGGGGCCGCGCGTCCTTGGAAGTGGAGGGCTGGAGAGCGAGCCGGGAAGCGCCGGGGGGCGCTACCGGCCGACGGGGGCAGGACCGGCCACCTCCACCCACCATCGGCTTCATGACTGCGGGGAGTCACGTCGTGCGCATGCCTGTTTTCTCCACTTATGCGAAGAATGCCCGCCCGCGCTCCACCCGCCGCCGGCTCGCGAGCGTCGCCGTCGCCGTCGTCCTCGCCGGCTCCGTGCACCTGCTCGCCACCGAGACCGCCTCGGCCCACGGGCCCGGCCCCGGCACGTCGGCCGTCTGGCAGGTGTCCGGACCGCCCGCCCCGACGGCGACCCTCGGCGCTCCCGGGGCCGCCGTCGGCGCGCCCGCCTTCGGCCCCACCGCCGGCGGGCCGACCGGCATGCCGGAGCAGGCCCCGACCGGCACCGCCGTCGGGATCCTGACGGCCGGTCTCGGCGCCGTGCTGCTCGTGCTCGGCCTGGGCGTCCGGTACGCCGGGCGCCGGCTGCGCGCCGCGCGCTAAGGCTCGTCCGGTGTCCGGTGTCCGGTGTCCGGAAAGGCCGAAGGGCCCTGCTCCGCACTGTCGTGCGGAGCAGGGCCCTTCCTCGGTCCGGCCGGTCAGCCCCAGGTGATCAGGCGCTTGGGGTACTCCAGCAGCGCGGCGACATCGGCCAGCACCCTGGAGCCCAGCTCGCCGTCCACCAGGCGGTGGTCGAAGGAGAGGGCCAGCGTGGTGACCTGGCGCGGCACCACCTTGCCCTTGTGCACCCACGGCAGCTCCCGGACCGCGCCGAAGGCGAGGATCGCGGCCTCGCCCGGGTTGAGGATCGGGGTGCCGGTGTCGACGCCGAAGACGCCGACGTTGGTGATGGTGACGGTGCCGCCCTGCATGTCGTTCGGCGAGGTCTTGCCCAGCCGGGCGGTGTCGATCAGCTCGCCGAGCGCGGCCGCCAGACCGGACAGCGTGCGGCCGCCCGCGTCCTTGATGTTGGGGACGATCAGGCCGCGCGGGGTGGCCGCGGCGATGCCGAGGTTCACCTGGCCCCTGATGACGATCTCCTGGGCCGCCTCGTCCCACTGGGCGTTGATCTCGGGGTGCCGCTTGATCGCGGTCAGCAGCGCCTTGGCGACCAGCAGCAGCGGGCTGACCCGGATGTCCCGGCCCAGCTCGCCGCTCTCCTTGAGCCGGCGGACGAACTTCATCGTGCGGGTGACGTCGACCTGGACGAACTCGGTGACGTGCGGGGCGGTGAAGGCCGAGGCCACCATCGCCTGCGCGGTCGCCTTGCGGACGCCCTTGATCGGCACCCGGACGTCCCCGGTGCCGGCGGTCGCCACGACCACCGGCTCCACCGGTGCCACCGCGGCCGGTTCGGCCGGGGGCGCCGTGACGGCGGCCGCCGCGGCGGCGTGCGCGTGCACGTCCTCGCGGGTGACCACGCCGTCCGGGCCGGTCGGTGTGACGGCCCGCAGGTCGACGCCGAGGTCCTTGGCGAGCTTGCGCACCGGCGGCTTGGCCAACGGCCGGTCACCGGTGGGCTGGGCCGGTACCACCGGCGCGGCGGCCACCGGCGCGGCAGCCACCGGAGCGGCGGCCACCGAGGCCGGCGCGGGAGCGGCCGGAGCCGGGGCGACCACGGTGGTCGTGGTGGTCCGGCGGGCCCGGCGCTGGGTACCGCCGGTCCGCGGACCGTAGCCGACCAGCACCTCGCGCCGGGCCGGCTCGGCCTCGGCGGGAGCGGCCACCGGGGCGACCGGGGCGGCCGCGGCCGGAGCGGCGGCGCCCGCCTCCCCCGCCACCGCGACCGAGATGATCACGGTGCCGACGTCGACCGTCGCGCCCTCGGGGAAGAACAGCCGCTCCACCACCCCGTTGAACGGGATCGGCAGCTCCACGGCGGCCTTGGCGGTCTCCACCTCGCAGACGACCTGGCCGTCCGTCACGGTGTCACCGGGCTTCACGGACCAGCTGAGGATCTCGGCCTCGGTGAGGCCCTCGCCCACGTCGGGCATCTTGAACTCGCGGAGCGAGCGAACTTCGGTGGTCATCTTCGCTCCCCGGTTCAGTACGCGAGCGCGCGGTCGACGGCGTCGAGCACGCGGTCCAGGTCCGGCAGGAAGGCTTCCTCGACCCGGGACGGCGGGTACGGCGCGTGGTAGCCGCCGACCCGCAGGATCGGCGCCTCCAGGTGGTAGAAGCACCGCTCCGTCAGCCGGGCGGCCAGCTCGGCGCCCATGCCCAGGAAGACCGGCGCCTCGTGCACCACGATGCCGCGGCCGGTCCGCTTGACCGACTCCTCCAGGGCGGCGAAGTCCACCGGGGAGAGCGAGCGCAGGTCGACGACCTCCAGCCGGCGGCCGTCCTCCTCGGCGGCCGCGGCGGCCTCCAGGCAGACCTTGACCATCGGGCCGTAGGCGATCAGCGTCGCGTCCGTGCCGGGGCGCACGATCCGGGCGTCGTACAGGCCCAGGTCGGCGGCGTCGCCGACCTCGCCCTTGTCCCAGTAGCGGCGCTTGGGCTCCAGGAAGATCACCGGGTCGTCCGACTCGATGGCCTGGCGCAGCATCCAGTGCGCGTCGTGCGCGCTGGACGGCGAGACCACCCGCAGACCGGCGGTGTGCGCGAAGTACGCCTCGTGCGACTCGCTGTGGTGCTCGACCGCGCCGATGCCGCCCGCGTACGGGATGCGGATGGTGACCGGCATCTTGACGTGCCCGAGCGCGCGGGCGTGCATCTTGGCCAGCTGGGAGACGATCTGGTCGAAGGCCGGGTAGACGAACCCGTCGAACTGGATCTCCACCACCGGGCGGTAGCCGCGCAGCGCGAGGCCGATCGCGGTGCCGACGATGCCGGACTCGGCGAGCGGGGAGTCGATCACCCGGCTGTCGCCGAAGTCCTTCTGCAGGCCGTCGGTGATCCGGAAGACGCCACCGAGCTTGCCGATGTCCTCGCCCATCAGGAGCGTCTTCGGGTCGTTCTCCAGCGACTTGCGCAGCGCCTCGTTGAGCGCCTTCGCGATGCTGAGCTGAGCGGCCATCAGAGGTTCTCCCCCGCCTCGAAGGAGGCCGCGTACTCGACGTACTCGGCCCGTTCCTCATCGACCAGTGTGTGCGGCTCGGCGTAGACGTGATCGAAGATCAGGGTCGGGTCCGGGTCCGGCATGGTGCGCACGCCCTCGCGCACCCGCAGCCCCAGCTGCTCGCTCTCGGCCTCGATCGAGGCGAAGAACTCCTCCTCGGCCAGGCCCTCCTTCTCCAGGAGCGCCCGGAGCCGGGTGATCGGGTCCTTGGCCTTCCAGGCCTCGGTCTCCTCGGAGGGGCGGTAGCGGGTGGGGTCGTCGGAGGTGGTGTGCGCGCCCATCCGGTAGGTGAACGCCTCGATCAGCACCGGACCGTTGCCGCTGCGGGCGTGGTCGAGCGCCCAGCGGGTGACCGCCAGGCAGGCCAGCACGTCGTTGCCGTCGACCCGGACGCCGGGGAAGCCGAAGCCGGAGGCGCGGCGGTACAGCGGGATCTTGGTCTGGGTGGTGGTGGGCTCGGAGATCGCCCACTGGTTGTTCTGGCAGAAGAAGACCACCGGGGCGTTGTAGACCGAGGCGAAGGTGAAGGCCTCGTTGACGTCGCCCTGGCTGGAGGCGCCGTCGCCGAAGTAGGCGATCACCGCGTCGTCCGCGCCGTCCTTGGTGATGCCCATCGCGTAGCCGGTGGCGTGCAGGGTCTGCGCGCCGATCACGATGGTGTACAGGTGGAAGTTCTTCTCGTTCGGGTCCCAGCCGCCGTGGTTCACGCCGCGGAACATGCCGAGCAGGTTCAGCGGGTCCACGTCGCGGCACCAGGCCACGCCGTGCTCGCGGTAGGTGGGGAAGGCGTAGTCACCGGTGCGCATGGCCCGCCCGGAGCCGACCTGGGCGGCCTCCTGGCCGAGCAGCGAGGCCCACAGGCCCAGCTCGCCCTGACGCTGCAGCGCGGTGGCCTCGGCGTCGAACCGGCGCACCAGCACCAGGTCGCGGTAGAGGGCGCGCAGCTCGTCCGGGGTGGTGGTGAGCGGGTAGTCCGGGTGCTCGATCCGCTCGCCTTCCGGGGTGAGCAGCTGTACGAGCTCCGGCTGGGTGTCCGTACCCGTGGCGCGGAGGGTGTCAGGGACGCCGGGGGCCGCCTTCTTGCGGGCCCTCGCCGTGCTTTTGACGGTCACGTTCACTCCTCGGTCTGTCCGGCCGCCCGGGGTCGCCGGTGACCGGTCCGGTCACCGCCTCGCGGGGCGCGCGTGGGTGTGCGCACCGACTGCAAGGCAGGTGGTGATCCTGTTCCGACGGCGTCCCTCACGAGAACGTTACCCAGCGGCAGCCCTTGGCGCGCTTGCGCTAGGACGTCCTACTTGTTCAGGGCCTACAACTGCGGGTGTGGCGCAGCTCTCAATTCGGTCGCCTTCAGGACACCTGCGCACGTTATCCGGGCGGAGCCCCGTTCGTAAGGGGGTTACCGGCATCGCTTTCGACTGATCTGGCCGGATAGCGTTCCGGGGGCGGTGCGGGCAATAGGTCGCTCCTGCGCCGATATGGGAGGCTTTACACGTGACTGATAACGGACAGATCAGGGTATTTCTGCTCGACGATCACGAGGTGGTCCGGCGGGGCGTCCACGATCTCCTCTCGGTCGAGGACGACATCGAGGTGGTCGGCGAGGCCGGGACGGCCGCCGAGGCGATCACCCGGATCGCCGCCGTGCACCCCGACGTCGCGGTCCTCGACGTCCGGCTGCCGGACGGGAACGGCGTCGAGGTCTGCCGGGAGGTCCGCTCCCGACTGCCGGAGATCAAGTGCCTGATGCTGACCTCGTTCTCGGACGACGAGGCGCTGTTCGACTCGATCATGGCGGGCGCCTCCGGCTACGTCCTGAAGGCGATCCGCGGCACCGACCTGATCACCGCCGTCCGGGACGTCGCGGCCGGCAAGTCGCTGCTCGACCCGGTGGCCACCAGCCGGGTGCTGGCCCGGCTGCGCGACGGCGGCGAGAAGGAGGACGAGCGACTGTCCCAGCTCACCAAGCAGGAGCGGCGGATCCTCGATCTGATCGGCGAGGGGATGACCAACCGTCAGATCGGCAACGAGCTGCACCTGGCCGAGAAAACGGTCAAGAACTACGTCTCCAGTCTGCTCGCCAAGATGGGCATGGAGCGGCGCACCCAGGCGGCCGCCTTCGTGGCACGGCACCAGGCCGACCAGCAGCACTGAGAGCGCCGGGAATCACAGTTCTGACGGTTTGTCAAGGACCCCCGCCAGGGGGCCCTAACCTCAGCCTGTGACTTTCAGCCAGACCCTCGCCTGTGCCCCGGCCCGCCCCGATCTCACCGCACCCCCGATAGGGACCCTCAGCCCGCCCGTTCCCCACCTCGTCCTGGCCGAGGTCCTGCGCCGCTACCGGGTGGGGCGGCTGCTCACCGCCGAGCCGGTCGCCGAGGGCCTGTTGAACCGGGGCTACCGGGTCACCACCGAGGCCGGGACGTACTTCCTGAAGTGCTACGTCGACGCCGCCACCGCGCACCGCGAATCGATCGCCGGGCACCACCGCGCGATGGCCGCGCTGGAGACCCTCGGACTGCCCGTCGCTCCCCCGCTGGCGTGTGCCGAACGCTCCGGCACGGTGGCCTCCTTCGGCAGCCGGCTGTTCGCGCTCTTCCCCTGGGTGGATGGCCGGCACCGGCACGGCAGCGATCTCTCCCTGACGCAGTGCGGCGCGCTCGGAGCGCTGCTCGGCCGGCTGCACGGCGCGCTCGACGACGTCTGCGCCCCCCTCGCCCAACCCGCCGGCTACCACAGTGCCGACCCGCTGGACAGCGCCCGGCTGGCCCGCGAACTCCGGCTCAGCGCCCGCGAGCAGCGCCCGTACGGCGCGCTGGACGCGCTGGTCGAGCGGCGCCTCACCGAACGGCTCGACCTGCTCGCCGAGTACGCCCACCGCCGGCCCGTCCCGCAGGCCGCCCCGCCCACCGGCTGGACGCACGGCGACTTCCACGGGCTCAACCTGCTGCACGCGGGCGACCGGATCGCGGCCGTCCTGGACTGGGACAAGCTCGGCCCGCAGCCGCGCGCCGAGGAGGCCGTCCGGTCGGCCACCCTGGTCTTCAACGACCGGACGTCGGGCGCGCTCGACCTCGTCCGGGTCCGGACCTACTCGCAGGCGTACCGGGCCACCGGGGCGGCCACCGCGGAACACCTGGCGGCGGCCGTCCACCGGGTCTGGTGGGAGCGGCTCAACGACTTCTGGATGCTCCAGTGGCGCTACCAGCGGGCCGACCACCGGGCCGACCCGCTCTACCCCGCCTCGGCCGGCCAGCTGGCATGGTGGTGCCAGGAGTACGAGCAGGTCCTGGACGCCTTCGCCAACTGACCGTCACCGGTCGGCGCCGCCGGTCAGCCGCCGGCCCCGGGCGCGGTGGTCGGGGCCCCCGTCGGCTGGGTGGCCGGCTTGGTCGGCGGCGGCTGGGTGCCCGTCGCGCCGTTGGTCGGCGTCCCGCTCGCGCCGCCGGTCGGCGTCCCGGTGCCCCCGCCGGTCGGCGTGCCGGTGGACGACGGGGTCGTCGACGACGACGGCTTGGTACCGGTGGGCGTCGGGGTCATGCTCGGCGAGTGCTTGGGCACGGTCGCCGGCGGGCTCTGGTTGTTGTTGTTGTTCGTGTCGGTCGGCTGGTTCGGCTTCCGGCTGGTCTGGCTGGGCGCCACCGTGGTCGGGGAGATCCCCCCACCGGTGGGCGTACCGGCGTCGGAGGAGGAGACCACCGAGACGGACGGGGCGGGCGTCTGGCCGGGGTCCTTCGTCCCGCCGCCACCACCGCTGAGCGCGAGCGCGATCCCGACACCGGACGCGACGAACACCGCCGCGGCGCCGGCCACCCAGGCCCATGGCCCGCGCCGCCGGCGGCGGTCGTCGTCCCCGTCGCCGCCGTCGCCGCCCGGGCCGCCGTGACCGCCGTCGTACGAGCCGCCGTCGTACGAGCCGCCGCCGTACGGGCCGCCGGCCCCGGGGTAGGGCGAGGACGGCGTGTGCGGGCCGCCGGGCACCTGGTACGGGAGCACCGTCGTCGAATCGCTCGGGCCGCCCAGGCCGAACGGCGCGGTGACGGCCGTCTCGCCGTCCGCCCCGGGCATCGGGGTGGCACCGCTGTGCCCCTGGCCGGCCGCCGCCAGCCCGGCCGCCGCGGCACCCGTCGCCCAGGCCCCGCCGTGCATCTCGCGCAGGGCGTGCTGGAGGTGGGCGCGGAACTCGTCGGCGTCCTGGAAGCGGTCGTCCGGGTTCTTGGCGAGCGAGCGCAGCACCAGCGGGTCGAGCGCCGCCGGGACCCGCGCGTTGACCTGCGCCGGCGGCACCGGCGGGTCCTGCACGTGCTGGTAGACCACCGAGAGCGGGGTGTCGCCGGTGAACGGCGGGCGCAGCGTGAGCAGCTCGTAGAGCATGCAGCCGGCCGCGTACAGGTCGGAGCGGTGGTCGACCGGCTTGCCGAGGGCCTGCTCGGGCGAGAGGTACTGCGGGGTGCCCATGACCATGCCGGTCTGGGTCATGGTGCTGGCGGTGCCGGTCAGCGCGCGGGCGATGCCGAAGTCCATCACCTTGACCGCGCCGGTGGTGGTGATGATGACGTTGGCGGGCTTGATGTCCCGGTGCACGATGCCGTGCCGGTGGCTGTAGGCGAGCGCCTCCAGCACCCCGGCGATGATGATGAGCGCCTGGTCGACCGGCGGCTCCTCCTCGTCCACCAGCAGCTCGCGGACGGTCCGGCCCTCGACCAGCTCCATCACGATGTAGGGCGTCGACTCGTCGCCGACGTACTCCTCGCCGGTGTCGTAGACCGCGACGATCGAGTGGTGGTTGAGCGCCGCGACGGCGTGCGCCTCGCGGGTGAAGCGCAGCCGGGCGATGTCGTCCTGGGCGAGTTCGGGGCGCAGCAGCTTGACGGCGACGGTCCGGCCGAGCCGGACGTCCTGGGCGGCGAACACCTCGGCCATGCCGCCGCGGCCGAGCCGGTGGGTCAGCCGGTAGCGGCCGTCACCCACCGTGCCGAGCGGGGCCGCGGTGCCGCGGCCGGGGGTCTGCGGGCCGCCGCCGTACGGCGGGAGTGCGGAGGTGGCGGCGCTGTCGCTGCCGGGCTCGGGCATCCTCCGGGCCCCGCCGGTCGAACCGGCCGCCCGGGCACCCTCGTCGTCGTCCGGCCGCTGCGTCTGTGCCATCGCTCCTCGCCCCGGGCCTTCGCTCGGATCGCGGTGCCCTGTCGCTTCGTGTCCCCGAACGCTACCGCCTCCGGACTTCCCCCGTAGCACGCCCGATCCGGGCGCACCGCGTCAGAGCAGGCCATTCCGGTCGGGCAGGCCGTCCAGGTGCAGGACGGTCGCGGGCCGCTCGACGGACCGGGAGGTGCTGGTCTTCTCCGCCTTGGTCACCACGATGGCGATGATGATGATCGCGAGGACGATCACGCCGATGATGATGCCGACGATCACGAGCGCGGTGGAGCAGCCGCCGCTGTTCGACGCGGGGGCCGGCTGGAACTGCGTCGGCATCGGCATCGGCTGGGGCGGCGGGGTGTGCGCCTGCGGCGGGAAGTGCTGCGGGGCCTGGAAGGCCGGCGGCGGGGTCTGGTACTGCTGCGGGAAGGGCTGCGGCGTCTGCGGGTGCTGCGGCGGCGGGGTCTGGAAGGCCGGCGGCGGCGTCCGGTACTGCTGCTGGAACGGCGGCGGGGTCTGCGGGGCCTGCGGCCCGGCGTGCACCGAGCGCGGACCGTCGGTGATCACCAGCGGCGAGCTCGCGGCCAGCTGGTTGCCGTTGCCGCCGCCCTTCTCCGCCGCGATCAGCCGCTCCGCCTCGTCGCGCATCGCCGCCGCGCTCGGGAAGCGGTGCGCCGGGTCCTTGCGCAGCGCCTGGGCGACGAAGGCGTCCACCGCCGGGCTGACCGCCCGGTTGACGGTGGACGGCGCCGAGGGCTCCTCCTGGACGTGCTTGTAGGCGATCGAGAACGCCGAGTCGCCGTCGAAGACCAGCTGCCCGGTGAGCATCTCGAAGAGCATCACGCCGACCGAGTAGAGGTCGGACCGGGCGTCCACCGGCTTGCCGAGCGCCTGCTCGGGCGAGAGGTACTGCGGGGTGCCGACCACCATGCCGGTCTGGGTCATCGAGGTGACCCCGGACTCCAGCGCACGGGCGATGCCGAAGTCCATCACCTTGATGTTGCCCTTGCGGTCGAACATCACGTTGCCGGGCTTGATGTCGCGGTGGACCAGCCCCTGGTCGTGCGAGGCCTCCAGCGCGTTCAGCACGCCGACGGTGACCCGCAGCGCCTCCTCGGTGGGCATCGCGCCGTACTGCGCGACCGCGTCGTTGATCGCCTCGCGCAGGCCCTTGCCGTCGACCAGCTGCATCACGATGTACGGGGTGGTGGAGCCGTCGGCGGCGACGTCCTCGCCGCTGTCGTAGACGGTGACGATGTTGGCGTGTTCCAGCCGGGCCACGGCCTGCGCCTCGCGCCGGAACCGCTCCTTGAAGGACTCGTCCCGGCCGAGCTCGGCGTGCATGCTCTTCAGCGCGACCGAGCGGCCGAGCACGTTGTCGTAGGCGAGGTGCACGGAGGCCATGCCGCCCTCGCCCAGCACCCGCTGCAGCACGTACCTGCCGTTGCCCAGGGAGTGGCCCTCGACCGCCGCGTTGCCGTGCTCGCTCATGGTCCTCTGCTCCCCCTCGGCGCGGTCGTGCCGCCGCAACCGTGACGTTCGGTCTCGTCCGTGCGTGGTCGGGCCCGGTTTGGTGGCCCACCCGACCCCTGTCGCGGCGCTCGCCCGGCCTGCGACAGGGGCTCAGGGTATCGGCTCACGGCGACAGTGATCGGCGCAGGGCCGACACTGTGTCCGAGCCGCGACCCACTACCGGACGGTAGTGGGTCGGTCGTGCGTTCGGCACCGGATCGTGGCGGTACGTCCGATACCGGGCGGCCGCCACGGGGTCCGCGGCGCCGACCGGAGCGGCTGCGCCGGGCCGGTGGCGGGCCTACAGGTACGGGCCGGAGCGGATGCCGCGGCCCTCGCCGGGCTCGTCGTCCTCCTGCTCGGCGCCGTGCAGACCCGGCGGCAGTGCCCGCCGCATCTGCTCCAACTGCGCCCGGGCGGCCATCTGCTGGGCGAAGAGCGCGGTCTGGATGCCGTGGAACAGCCCCTCCAGCCAGCCCACCAGCTGCGCCTGCGCGATCCGCAGTTCGGCCTCGGTCGGGATGGTGTCCTCGGTGAACGGCAGCGAGAGCCGCTCCAGCTCCGCGACCAGCTCGGGCGCCAGGCCGAGCTCCAGCTCCTTGATGGAGCTGGCGTGGATGTCCTTCAGCCGGACCCGGCTGGCCTCGTCGAGAGGAGCCGCCCGGACCTCCTCCAGCAGCTGCTTGATCATGCTGCCGATCCGCATGACCTTGGCCGGCTGCTCCACCATCTCGGTCACCGGGAGCTCGCGCGGCCCTTCACCGTCGTCGTGCGTCGAGCCGGCGAACCCCTGGCCCACGGGCAGCCCGTCCGGTCCGACGATCAGCACCTTCTGGCCGTCCTGCGACTGCCCGCCCATGGCCTGGTACAGGTCCTGCGGCGAGCGCTCGTTCATCGGATTCGTCATGAACAACATTCTTCCTCACTGGGGTTGGCCGAGTGGAACCCCCGACCGCACCGCCGCCCCGCACCACGGTCACCGGTCACCGGCACCGCGGTCACCGCACCCGCTTCCGCTGACGACGCTACGCCCCCGCACGGCGGCCCGGCATCCGTACGGATACTCAGGTCGCGCGGGGGCGCGGCGCCGGCGGCCGCGGCTCAGCCCTTGCGCAGGCGCAGCCCGATCAGCCCGAGGCCGCAGCCGATCAGGCCGAGGCCGGCGCCCAGCGGCAGCTGGAGCGTGGAGGCGTCGCGCCAGCGGGCGGGCAGCACGGCCGGGACGGCCCCGGCGGCCTGCTGGGTCGCTCCGGCCGCCACCGTGGCGCCGTCCGGCACGGCGTCCTCGGCCGGTGCGGCGCCGTCCGGCGTGCCGGGGTCCGCGTCCGGGACGGCCTGCGTGGCCTCGACGGACTGCTCCGGCCCCCGCTCCGACCGGTCGGGCACCCGCTCGGCACGCTCGGGGGCCGAGGCCGGGCGGTGCCGGTGACCGGCCCGGGGGCCGACGGGCGCCGGGCCGGGCCGCGGGTGCCCGCCCTGGTGCGACGGCGGCGCGGCGGCCGCCGAGAGGGCGGCCGGGGGCGGCGGGGTGGCGGCCGGGGCCGGCGGCGTGCTCGGGGGCGCGGCCGCCGACGGCTCCGCCGAGGGTGCGGCGGAGGGCGGGGGCGAGGCCTCGGGGGACGCCGGACCGGCGTCGGCGGAGGGCGAACCGGACCACCCGGGGCCACCGGGCTGCGGTCCGTCCGCCGCCGGAGCGCCGGGCTCGGAGGCGGTGGACGGCTCGGACGGCTCTGACGGCTCGGCGGGCACGGTGGGGACGGTGGGCGGGTCCGACGCGGCGGGCCCGGCGACCGCCTCCCACGGGCCGGACGGCCGCTGCGGACCGGCGGCCGCCGCCGGGGGCACGACGGTCAGCGGCAGGGCGAGGCCGAGCACCGCCATCGTCAGCAGCCGCCGCACCCGGTGGTCGCCCCGATCACGGGGGGTGCCGGTACCGGCCCGGCCCCGGGTGCGGGTACGGCCGTGGGGCGGCGCGGCGGGCAGCGGCCCGAGGAGCGCGTTCGAGGGGGTCGAAGGTGCGGCCACGGTCGAGGTCCTTCCGACGGCCGACCGCGCACGGGCGGGGTCGGCGGCGGGACAGCTCCGGACCAGCGTCACACAATCCGACATTCCGGGCATTTCGAACGGCTGTGCACCAACCGCCCCGCCCGGCCACCGACTCCCCGGGCCCGCGGCCCCGCCCCGCCTCAGGCCCGCAGCACGACCTTGCCGACCTGATCGCCGGCCTCCAGCGCCCGGTGCCCGTCGGCCGCCGCGGTCAGCGGCAGCACCCGGTCGATCACCGGCCGCACCAGGCCCTGCTCGACCAGCGGCCAGACGTGCTCGCGCACCGCCGCCACGATCGCGGCCTTCTCCGCCAGCGGCCGCCCGCGCAGATTGGTCGCGATCACCGCGCCGCGCTTGCGCAGCAGCGTGTTCAGGTTGATCTCGCCCTGCACGCCGCCCTGCAGCCCGATGATCACCAGTCGGCCGTTGACCGCCAGCGCGTCGACGTTGCGCTGCAGGTACGCGGCGCCCATCAGGTCCAGGATCACGTCCGCCCCGGCGCCGCCGGTGGCCTCCCTGAGCACCTCGACGAAGTCCTGCTCGCGGTAGTTGATCGTGATGTCGGCGCCGAGCTCGGCGCACCGGGCCAGCTTCTCCGCGCTGCCCGCCGTCACCGCCACCCGGGCGCCGACCGCCTTGGCCAGCTGGATCGCCATCGTGCCGATCCCGCTCGCCCCGCCGTGCAGCAGCACCGTCTCCCCCGGGCGCAGGTGCGCGACCAGGAAGACGTTCGACCACACCGTCGAGGCGACCTCCGGCAGCGCGGCGGCCTGCTCCAGGTCGAGCCCCTTGGGCACCGGCAGCAGCTGCCCCGCCGGCACCGCGACCCGCTGCGCGTAGCCGCCGCCCGCCAGCAGCGCGCAGACCTCGTCGCCGACCGCCCAGCCGGCCACGCCGGCCCCCAGGGCGACGATCCGGCCCGAGCACTCCAGGCCCGGGTAGGGCGGGCTGCCGGGGGGCGGGTTGTAGAAGCCCTGGCGCTGGAGCAGGTCGGCCCGGTTCACGGCGGTCGCCGCCACCTCGACCAGGACCTCGCCGTCACCGGGCACCGGGTCCGGCACCTCGGCCCAGACCAGCGCGTCGGGACCGCCGGGTTCGGGAATCGTCATCGCATGCATGACCCGAAGCTACTGCGTCCTGACGGGGCGGCGGGGGCGCCCCGCGCAGTCCGCGGGAGCGCCGACCGAACCCGGTCCGCGCTTCCGGCCGGCCCGCCGGGAGCGCCCCTGTTCAGCCAGCCAGCCCGGCCAGCACCTCGGCGCCCGGCAGGGCCGCCAGCGCCCGGCCCGGCAGGATCAGCTTGCCCCGCCGCCGCCCGCTGCCCACCAGGACGTACGGCGCCCGGGCCACCGCCTCGTCGATCAGCAGCGGCCAGTCGGCGGGCAGCCCGACCGGCGTGATGCCGCCGTACTCCATCCCGGTCAGCTCGACCGCCGCCTCCATCGGCGCGAACGAGGCCTTGCGCGCCTCCAGGCGCTTGCGAACGGCCCGGTTGACGTCCACCCGGGTGTGGGCGAGCGCCAGGCAGGCGGCCCGCGTGGTCTCCCCGCCGCGCTTGGCGGCCACCACCACGCAGTTCGCCGAGGCCTCCAGCGGCACCCCGTAGGTCTCGCAGAACACCGCGGTGTCCGCCTTCTCCGGGTCGGTGTCCACGTAGAGCACGGAGCGCGCGGCCTCCCGGTCCGCCCAGGCCGCGAGGGCGTCGGCCACCGGCCCGGCCAGCAGGTCGCGGACGTTGAGGGCCGGCGCGACGGTCTCGAACGTGCCGAAGGGGAGCTGCGGTTGATCGTTCATGACACGAACTGTAGCCACCGGCGGATCACTTGATGACGATCACCCGGTCGGTGAGCTGGAGCACCTGGGCCTCCGGCTCGGTGTAGTTGAGCACCCGGCGGCCGCGGACCACCGCCACCACGAGGTCCTCGCACTCGCGCGGGCCGTGCCCGGCCTCGGCCCGGGTCACCGGGCGCTCGATCACGTCCAGGCCGTTGCCGTAGGTGAGCAGGTCCTCCATCACCGCGCCGGCGTGCGGGCTGAGCATCGACATGCCGAGCAGCCGGCCCGCCGAACTGGAGCTGGTCACCACCACGTCGGCGCCGCTCTGCCGCAGCAGCGGGGCGTTCTCGTCCTCCCGCACGGCCGCGACCACGGTGGCCGCCTTGGTCAGCTGACGCGCGGTCAGCGTGATCAGGACGGCGGTGTCGTCCCGCTCCGGCGCCACCACCACCCGCGCGGCCGCGGGCAGTCCGGCGCGCAGCAGGGTGTCGGTCCGGGTGGCGTCGCCGACCACTCCCACCAGGCCGTGCTGAGCGGCCTGGTCGATCACCTTGCGCTGCGGGTCGACCACCACGATCTCCTCCTTGCGCACCCCCTGGCCGAGCAGGGTGTCGACGGCGCTGCGCCCCTTGGTGCCGTAGCCGATCACGACGGTGTGCTCGCGCACGGTGGACCTCCAGCGGTTCAACCGCCACTGCTGACGGGTGCGTTCGGTGAGCACTTCGAGCGTGGTGCCGACCAGGATGATCAGGAAGACCACGCGCAGCGGGGTGATCACGAAGATGTTGGTGAGCCGGGCGCTGTCGCTGAACGGCGTGATGTCGCCGTACCCGGTGGTGGAGAGCGTGACGGTGGCGTAGTACGCCGCGTCGAGGAAGCTCACGCCGCCGCCGGCGTTGTCGTTGTAGCCGGCCCGGTCCAGCCAGACGATCACGGTGGTGGCCACCAGCACGCCGAGGGCCACCAGCAGCCGTGAACCGACCTGCTGGAAGGCGGGCGCGGTCCGCCGGGCGGGCAGCACGATGCCGGCGTCCGCCCACGGCTCGGTGCCGGGGGTCACCGGGCGCAGCGGCGACTCACGGCGGCGGGCACTCACGGGACCTCCAGGAGTTCGACGGTGGCGCCCTGCGCCGCGCCGCCGGGCGGCACCACGGCGAGCGCCTCGGCCCGGGCCAGGCCGCGCAGCATCGCCGGGCCGTCGAAGGCCAGTGGGACGACGCCGTGCGCGGTGCGGCGCACCGGCAGCAGCCGGGTGTCCGCGGGATGGCCGGCGAGGTCCACGGCGGCGAGCGCGAGCGCCGGCTCGCCGGCGGACCGGCCGCCCCGGGCGTGCAGCAGCGGCAGCGCGAGGGTGACGACGCCGGCCACCGCGGCCAGCGGGTTGCCCGGCAGGCCCACCAGGTGGCGACCGCCCGGGAGTTCAGCAAGCAGCATGGGGTGGCCGGGGCGGACGGCGACGCCGTCCACCAGCAGCCGGGCGCCGGCCTCGGTCAGAGCCCGGTGCAGGAAGTCGACCGGACCGGCGGCCGTGCCGCCGGTGGTGACCACCACGTCGGCGGTGGAGTGCCGGACGGCGTCCCGGAGCAGGCCGAAGTCGTCCCGGACGGCCCGCGGCTCACCCACCTCGGCACCGGCCGCCCGGAGCCAGGGCGGCAGCAGCGGGCCGAGCGCGTCCCGGACCAGGCCGGGCCGCGGGACCCCGGCGCAGAGCAGTTCGTCACCGAGGACGAGGAGTTCGACGACCGGGCGGCGGCGGACCGCCAGCCCGTCGTGGCCGCAGGCCGCCGCGAGGCCCAGCACGGCCGGGCCGACCGGGGTGCCGGCGGCCAGCAGCGCCTCGCCCCGGCGGCACTCCTGACCGCGCGGGCGGACGTCCTGGCCGGTGGTCAGCGAGCCCGGGCTCCGGTCGTGCAGCAGGGCGCCGATCCGCTCGCCGTGCTCGCGCCGGAGCACCGCGGTGGCACCGGGCGGCAGCTGGGCGCCGGTCGCGATCTCGGCGGCCGCGCCGTCCTCCAGCGGCGGCACGCCCGACTGCCCGGCCAGTATCCGCCCGGCGACCCGCCAGGGGCCCGGCCCGGCGACGGCCCAGCCGTCCATCGCCGAGGTGTCGAAGGCCGGCAGGTCGGTGAGGGCGGTGAGCGGCTCGGCCAGGGTCCGGCCGAGCGCCTCGGCCAGGTCCAGGCGCTGCGGCGGGAGCGGGTGCAGACCGGCCCTGCGGGCGGCCGCCCGGGCCTGCGGCCAGGTCAGCGGGCCGGCGGCGGAGCGTCCACCGGGCACCGCGGCCTCCTCGACCGTGCTCACGGGTGCTCCGGCCCGGCCGCCGCCGTCCAGCGCTCGGCGAGTTCGGCGATGCGCCGGGACGCCTCGGTGACGGCCTCCGGGCCGCCGCCGCGCTGCGCGGCCGCGTAGCCGACCAGGAAGGCGGTCAGCGGCGCGGCGGGCCGGGCCACCCCGTGCGCGACCACCCGGGCGAGGTCGAGCAGTCCGGGGACGTCGACGTCCAGGTCGATCCCCAGCTCGGCCCGGACCTCGGCCATCCAGTCATCCAGCGTGCGCTCCATGAGCCCCATGCTGCCTGATCGGCGGTTTCCCCGGGATGTTTCCCCGATGAGGGCCGCGCGTCGTCTCCCGCACGGGGGCCGCCGGCCCCCGTGAACCGGCCGGCCGGGGCCCCACGAGAGGGGGCGGCGGGCGTCAGCGGGAGCGGTCCCGTTCCCGGGCCAGCTCCAGCTCCTCCCAGGTGTCGCAGTCGTGGCTCACGTCGTCGGTGTCGGCCAGCCGCAGGGTGCGCAGGCCGCCGGTCAGCCGGCGCAGCGGCAGCCCGGCCGGGTCCCCGGCGGCGGCCAGCGCGGCGCGCAGGGCGGCGGTGCGGTAGGCGGCGGCGAGCGGCTGGTCGCGGCCGGCGGCGTCGACCAGGACGACCGCCCCGGTCTCCGGCCCCGCCCCGACGAGGGCCCCGGTCAGCCGGCCGACGGTCCGCGCGTCCAGGAACGGCAGGTCGGCGGCGAGCAGCAGCACCACCTCGGCCGTCACCTCGGCCAGACCGGCCGCGACGGCCGCCACCGGTCCGCCGCCGGGCGGCCGCTCGCGGGTCCAGCGGATCCCGGTCCGGGCGGTGGGCCGGGCCGGGCCGACCACCACGGTGGTCCGGGCACCGGCGGCGGCGGCGAGCACCCGGTCGAGCAGGGCCGTCCCGCCGACGGTCAGCCCGGGTTTGTCCGCTCCCCCGAGCCGGCGGGCGGCGCCCCCCGCGGGCACGATCACGTCGTACGGCGTCATGCCGCCAGTATCCGCGCCGCGGCGCCCGGTCCGCCCCGGCTCAGTCCTCGGGGTCCTCGTCGACCAGTTCGGCGTCGACGATCCCGTCCTCGTCCGGCAGGGGGCGGGGGCGGGGGCGGGCGAGGTTGGCGGCGACGCTCAGCTCCAGGATGGCCGGCAGGGTCAGCTCCCCGTACCGCTCGCCCACCGCGGCGACCAGCGCCTCCGCGTCGTCCGGGTGTGCGGCCAGCAGCCGGTCGAAGTCCTGGAGGTACTCACCGGTGAAGGCGAGCACCCGGCCCGCGTCGTCGTCCTGCTCGGGCGCCCGGTGCCCGGCGATCACGCGGTCGGCGCCGAGTTCGGCGATCCGGCCGAGGTTGCGCACCCACGCGGTGCGCTGTTCCGGGGTGGTGTCGGCCGTCCAGACGTGGGTGCCGTTGTAGACGAAGTCACCGGCGAGCACGGTGCGGATGCTGGGCACGTGGACCACCGTGGACCCCTCGCAGTCGCCCTGGCCGAACAGCAGCACCGGAATCACCTGGCGGTCGACCATCAGCGGCTGGGGCAGCAGCGGCGCGGGCACCAGCGGGTGGTCGGGGATGTCGTCGCCGTACACCGGCTTCCACTGGGCGACCTTGGCGGCCGCGGTGCGCAGGATGCCGTCCACCACCGGCGGCGCGGCCAGCAGCTGCGCCTCCGGGAAGAGCTTCAGCACCTCCTCGGCACCGAAGTAGTGGTCGGGGTGCTGGTGGGTGATCACGATGGCCAGCAGCCGTCGGTTCTTGCCGGCCACCCACTCGGCCAGCTCGCGGCCGGCGCTGCGGGTGAGCTGGGCGTCGACCAGGATCGCGGTCCGCTCGCCGAGGACCAGGGTCGAGGTGGCGAAGAAGGCCGACTCGGGACCGGTGAACACGGCGATCTCCAGCGGCCGGACACCGGCCGTCCCGGCCGCGTCCGCCCCGTCCGCCCCGGCCCGGTCGCCGTCCGCGGCGCCCGCGCGTTCCGCGGCGGCGCTCCCCTCGGGCGAGGACGACGTCACTGGCTGCTCCCTCCGGTCGGCGCTCGGACTCCCTGCGCCCTACAGCATGGGAGCACGGCCCGCCGATTGCGCGGAAGGCGCGCCCGGCGGGGCACGCCTTCCGCGCGGGGTACGGCGCCGTCAGGCGGCCGAGGCCTTCGCCAGGCGCGCCGCGTCCTCCAGCGCCCGGGCCTTGGAGTCGGCGGCGTGCTGCACGAAGTCCGCCATCGCCGGCACCGTCGCCGCCAGGGTGAACTCGGGGACGATGAACTCGACCTCCAGCCCGAGCATCCCGGTCAGCACCTTCTCCAGGTAGGTGGTGACGAACTCGTAGGGCTCGCGCGGGGCGCCGGGCGCGTAGGAGCCGCCGCGGGCCGCGACCACCGTCACCGGGGTCCCGGCCGCCGAGGGGGTGTCCCCCGCCGTGCGGCCCATCAGGATCACCTGGTCCAGCCAGGCCTTGAGGCTGGACGGGATCGTGAAGTTGTACATCGGGGTGCCGATCACGATCGCGTCGGCCCGCTCCAGCTCCGCCATCAGCTCCTCGCGCAGCGCGAAGGCCGCCGCCTGCTCGGCGCTGCGTCCCTCCGCGGGGGTGAAGGCCGCGGAGATGCCGTGGGCGTCCAGGTGCGGCACCGGCAGGGCGGCGAGGTCGCGGTGGATCACCGTGCCGTCGGGGTGCTGGGCCTGCCAGGCGGCCCGGTAGGCGGCCGAGACCTCGCGGGAGACCGAGCCGTCGGTGAACGCGGACGAGTCGATGTGCAGCAGAGTGGGCATGGCGAACCTCCATCAAAGTAAGCAGCTGCTCTTTCCGCCGCAGCTATCGGTACCGTAGCAGCTTACTTTTCTGCAGTCACTAGTGGACAGACCGGTACGCTGTACCCATGGCCCAGCAAGAGGTGACCGAGCAGGTCCACGCCACCCCCGGGGAACACGGGGCGGCGGTGGTCGCCTGCACCGGCACGGAGATCGCGCTGACCCGGGTGTTCACCCTGCTCGGCAAGCGCTGGACCGGCCTGATCGTGGCCACGCTCACCAACAACGGGCCCGGCTACTTCTCCGAACTGCGCCGGGCCGTCCCCGGCATCAGCGAACGCATGCTCTCCGACCGCCTCACCGAACTGGCCGAGGCCGGGCTCGTACTGCGCCAGGTCGACGAGGGCCCGCCGCTGCGCGTCAGCTACCGGCTCACCGAGGCGGGCGCCGCGCTGCGCCCGGCCCTGACCGAGCTGGCCGTCTGGGCCGACCGGTACCTGCCGGACAGCGCCCTCAAGCAGCCCGGCTCCTGCTGACCCGCCCGCGCCGCACCCCGCCCGCCCCGCCGGACGGGCCCACCCCGGACAGCACGAAGCGCCCGGGCCCGCCTGTTCTCACAGGCGGGCCCGGGCGCGGTCGGTCTCTTCGGCCGCCGGTCAGCCCTTCGCGCGGGCGGTCAGCCCTTCGCGCGGGCGGTCAGCTTGGCGACCCGGTCGGCGACACCCCAGGAGGTGACGCGCCAGAGCGCCTCCAGCACGATGTGGCGGCTCATCTTGGAGGCACCCAGCTCGCGCTCCACGAAGGTGATCGGCACCTCGGCCACCTTGAACCCGGCCTTCACCGTGCGCCAGGCCAGGTCGACCTGGAAGCAGTAGCCGGCCGAGGCGACCTCGTCCATGCCCAGGCCGAGCAGGGTCTCCTTGCGGAAGGCCCGGTAGCCGCCGGTGACGTCCCGGATCGGCACGTTCAGCATCAGCCGCGAGTACGTCGAGCCGCCGCGCGAGAGCAGCAGGCGCGACTTCGGCCAGTTCACCACCCGGCCGCCCGGCACCCAGCGCGAGCCGAGCACCAGGTCGGCGCCGCGCAGCGCGCCCAGCAGCCGGTCGAGCTCCTCGGGCTGGTGCGAGCCGTCCGCGTCCATCTCGACCAGGACGTCGTAGCCGTTGTCGATGCCCCAGCGGAAGCCCGCCAGGTAGGCGGCGCCCAGCCCCTCCTTGCCCCGACGGTGCATGACCTGCACGTTCGGGTCCTCGGCGGCCAGCTTGTCGGCCAGCTCGCCGGTCCCGTCAGGGCTGTTGTCATCGGCGACCAGGACATGGGCCTCGGGCACGGCCGCACGGACCCGTCCGACGATCCGCTCGACGTTCTCCGCTTCGTTGAACGTCGGGATGATCACCAGCACCCTGCCGAGATCAGCAAAACTCTGCTGGTTCACGGTCACGTACAAACCTCTCGGCCGGTGGCGGGAAGTGCCAGTCACCGTTGCCCGCACTCTGAGACGCAGTCCCCGTCGGCATCCCGCCGACCTGGAAACCACTGTGGAAATTACTGCGTCCTGGCATCCTACTACCGCGTCCTCGAACAGCCGGTACGGCTCTGGCACTCCCGGCCGACCCCGGCCGTTTCCCTTCCGACGGCACCGGTCGGCTAGGGTCGATGCCCAGCCTTTGCCCGGACCACACGCCCGCCGGGCCGTCTCCCGGCGATCCGGCACACCAGGCACAGCAGCAGAGGAGCAGGACCGCGCGCATGGACAGGCTCGTCAACACTGTCCGCCCGTACGCCTGGGGGTCGCACACCGCGCTCCCCGAGCTGCTCGGGCAGGAACCGACCGGGGAACCGCAGGCCGAGCTGTGGATGGGGGCCCACCCCGGAGCGCCCTCCCGCGCCGACCGGGGCGACGGGCTCCGCCCGCTGGACGAGCTCATCGCCGCCGACCCCGAGGGCGAGCTGGGCGCCGCCACCGTGGCCCGGTTCGGCCCCGCCCTGCCGTTCCTGTTCAAGGTCCTGGCCGCCGGCATCCCGCTCTCCATCCAGGCGCACCCCACCCTGGACCAGGCCCGCGCCGGGTACGCCGCCGAGAACGCCCTGGGCGTGCCGCTCGACGCCCCGCACCGCAGCTACCGGGACGCCAACCACAAGCCCGAACTCATCTGCGCGCTCGACGAGTTCGACGGTCTCTGCGGCTTCCGGACACCGGCCGGGGCGGCCGCCCTGATGGCCGGGCTGCGGGTGCCGGCGCTCGACCCGCTGATCGCGCTGCTCGGCGCCGAGGACGAGGCCGAGGCCCTGCGCGCCACACTGGCCGCCATCCTCACCATGGACGAGGCCACGGCCGCCGCGACCGTCCGGGAGACCGCCGACGCGGTGGACAAGGCCGCCGCCGGCGACCCCGACGGCCCCTACGCGCTCTACGGCCGGATCACCCGCGAGTTCCCCGGCGACCGCGGCCTGATCGGCGGCCTGCTGCTCAACGCCGTCCGGCTCCGGCCCGGCCAGGCGCTCTACCTCGGCGCGGGCGTGCCGCACGCCTATCTGCACGGCGTCTGCGTCGAGCTGCAGGCCAACTCCGACAACGTCCTGCGGGCCGGGCTGACGCCCAAGCACATCGATGTGCCGGAGCTGCTGAAGGTGGTGGACTTCACCCCCGGAGCACCGGAGCTGCTGCTGCCGACCGCCGTCGACACCACCCCCGGGGAGGAGCTCTTCCCCGTCCCGATCGACGAGTTCCGGCTCTCCCGCTTCGTGCTGACCGGCCGGGAGCGCGAACTCGACGGCCGCGCCCCGCAGATCCTGCTCTGCACCGCCGGCCGGGCCCGGCTCACCGCCGCCGACGGCACCGTGCTGGACCTCGCCCGCGGCGGGTCGGTCTTCCTCCCCGCGACCGGCACCGCCACCCGCCTCGACGGCGACGACGCCACCGTCTTCCGCGCCACCGTGACGCTCTGACGCCCCGCCACCCCAGCGCGCCGTCGCGAGCCGGCGACGCGAAGGGCCCGTACCCCACCGGGTACGGGCCCTTCGCACGGCCGGAGCGGCGCGGTCAGTCCCGCGTCATGTCCACGAAGCGCGAGTAGTGGCCCTGGAAGGCCACCGTGATGGTGGCGGTCGGACCGTTACGGTGCTTGGCGACGATCAGGTCGGCCTCGCCGGCGCGCGGGGACTCCTTCTCGTAGGCGTCCTCGCGGTGGAGCAGGATGACCATGTCGGCGTCCTGCTCGATCGAGCCGGACTCACGCAGGTCGGAGACCATCGGCCGCTTGTCGGTGCGCTGTTCGGGACCACGGTTCAGCTGGGAGAGCGCGATCACCGGCACCTCCAGCTCCTTGGCCAGCAGCTTGAGGTTTCGCGACATGTCCGAGACCTCCTGCTGGCGGTTCTCGGCCCGGCGGGAGCCGCCGGACTGCATCAGCTGGAGGTAGTCGATGACGACCAGCTTGATGTCGTTGCGCTGCTTGAGCCGGCGGCACTTGGCGCGGATCTCCATCATCGACAGGTTCGGCGAGTCGTCGATGAACAGCGGCGCCTCGCTGACGTCCGGCATCCGCCGGGCGACCCGCGTCCAGTCGTCGTCCGTCATGTTCCCCGAGCGCATGTGGTGCAGCGCCACCCGGGCCTCCGCCGAGAGCAGACGCATGGCGATCTCGTTGCGCCCCATTTCGAGCGAGAAGATCACGCTCGGCAACTTGTGCTGGATCGAGCAGGCCCGCGCAAAATCCAACGCTAGGGTCGATTTCCCCATGGCCGGACGGGCCGCGATGACGATCATCTGGCCGGGGTGCAGGCCGTTGGTGAGCTGGTCGAAGTCGGCGAAGCCGGTCGGGACGCCGGACATCTGGCCGTTGCGGGAGCCGATCGCCTCGATCTCGTCGAGGGCGCCCTCCATGATGTCGGAGAGCGGCGCGTAGTCCTCGTTGGTCCGCTGCTCGGTGACGGCGTAGATCTCCGCCTGGGCCGCGTTGACGATCTCGTCGACGTCGCCCTCGGCGGCGTAGCCCATGCCCGCGATCCGGGTGCCGGCCTCGACCAGCCGGCGCAGCACCGCCCGCTCGTGGACGATCTCGGCGTAGTACTCGGCGTTGGCGGCGGTCGGGACGGAGTTGACCAGGGTGTGCAGGTAGCCGGGGCCGCCGACCCGGACGAGCTCGCCGCGCTTGGTCAGCTCGCCGGCCACGGTGATCGGGTCGGCCGGCTCGCCGCGGGCGTAGAGGTCGAGGATGGCGCCGTGGATCAGCTCGTGCGCGGGCCGGTAGTAGTCGGCCGGCTTCAGCACCTCGACCACGTCGGCGATGGCGTCCTTGGACAGCAGCATGCCGCCGAGGACGGACTGCTCGGCGGCGAGGTCCTGCGGGGGCACCCGCTCGAAGCCGTCGGCCGCGGAGCGCTCGTCCTCGTCGTCCTGGCGCCGCTTGCCCCCGTCGCGCTGGAAGCCGCCCGAGCCCTTGCCGCCCTTCTGGAAGCCGCCGGAGCCGGAGCCCGAACCCTGGCCGCCCTGGCCGCGCCCGCGCGCGACCGGCAGCCGGTCGCCGGGACCGTCCGGGAAGGGGGCGTCGGCGAAGGCACCGACCGGGAACGGGTCGTCCGCGGTCTGCCAGTCCTCCTCCGGCGGCGGGGCGTCGTGGTCGTCGTACTGGGGGCCGGTCACGCGTGTTCCCCGATCAGCGAGTGGTGCGAGTTGGAGCGGGCCTTGCCGGTGGCTGGGTGGAGCGGAGCCGCGCCCCTCTTTCTACCTCCACCGCACTGACAAATCGGACGCCGGGGCGGGTGGGAGTGTCGGGCGGAGAGCCCACGCTAAGGCGCCGGAAGCCCTTCAGCCAAGGCGGTTATCCACAGGGGGTGTGGACGAGCGGCCAGAGGCTGTGGAGAAGTACCGCAAACCTGTGGACGCCCCTGTGGAAAGCCCTGTGGATAACCGGACCATCGATCCACTGTCAACCCGATGACCTGGGATTACCTCGTTCGAGGGCTGTGCATGAGAAATTCTTCACACGCAGCCGAGTGGCCATGGACACACCGCACCGCGGACTCGTCGCTCAGGATTTCGAGTAACACTCCAAACCGGCTGGCGGTCATTACCTGTGGATGAGTAGCCTTGACCCCATGACCGCCCCCACCACCGACCGCCGCCGGCACGACCGGGAGATCCTCGCCCTGGCCGTCCCGGCCTTCGGCGCCCTGGTCGCCGAGCCGCTGTTCCTGCTGGCCGACTCGGCCATCGTGGGCCACCTCGGCACCCCCCAGCTGGCCGGTGTGGGTGTCGCCTCGGCCGCGCTCACCACCGCCACCGGGGTCTTCGTCTTCCTCGCCTACGCCACCACCGCCGCGGTCGCCCGCCGGATCGGTGCCGGCGACCGCCGGGCCGCCATCCAGCAGGGCATCGACGGCATCTGGCTCGCCCTCGCGCTGTCGCTCGGCGTGGTCGCCCTGGCCTTGCTGCTGGCGCCCTGGGCGGCCGACCTGCTGGGCGCCTCGGCCACCGCCGCGCCCTACGCCGTGACGTATCTGCGGATCAGCGCGCTCGGCATCCCCGCGATGCTGATGGTGATGGCCGCCACGGGCGTGCTGCGCGGCCTCCAGGACACCCGCACCCCGCTGCTGGTGGCGGTCGCGGGCTTCGCCGCCAACATCGGCCTGAACGTCGGCCTGGTGTACGGCGCCGGGCTGGGGGTGGCCGGCTCCGCCTGGGGCACCGTGCTGGCCCAGACCGGGATGGCCGCCGCCTACCTGGTCGTGGTGGTCCGCGGGGCCCGCCGGGAGCGCGCCTCGCTGCGGCCGGACGCGGCGGGCATCCGGGCCTGCGCCCGGGCCGGCGGACCGCTGATGGTCCGCACGCTGAGCCTGCGCGCCATCCTGATGATCGCCACCGCGGTCGCCGCCGGGCTCGGCGACGACGCGATAGCCGCGCACCAGGTCGCCATGACGGTCTTCCTCTTCATCGCCTTCGCCCTGGACGCCATCGCCATCGCCGGGCAGGCGATCATCGGCCGCCACCTGGGCGCCGCGGACGTCGCCGGGGCGCGGGCGGCCACCCGGCGGATGATCGAGTGGGGCATCGGCTCCGGACTGCTGCTCGGCCTGCTGGTGGTGGCGGCCCGGCCGCTGTACGTCCCGCTGTTCACGCCCGACCCGGCGGTGCAGGCCCAGCTGAACACCGTGCTGCTGCTGCTCGCCCTCTGCCAGCCGGTCTCCGGCCTGGTCTACGTCCTGGACGGGGTGCTGATGGGCGCCGGCGACGGCCCGTACCTGGCCTGGGCGATGCTGGCCACGCTGGCGGTCTTCGCCCCGGTGGCCCTCGCGGTGCCGGCCCTCGGCGCCGGACTGGCCGGGCTCTGGTGGGCGATGAACCTGTTCATGCTGGTCCGCGCGGCGTTCCTGGCCCGGCGCGCCCTGAGCGGCAAGTGGCTGGTCACCGGCGCGGTGCGGGCCTGAGCCAGGGCCCCGGTGCGGCGCCGGGCCCCGGGAACGACCGAGGGCCGGCCACCCCCCGGAAGGGGTGACCGGCCCTCGGGCCACAGCTACGGAGCTCAGGCAGCGACGACGGCGACGTCGAGGTTGGCCTGGACGTCGGAGTGCAGCTTGACCGAGACCTTGTGGGTGCCCACGGTCTTGATCGGCGAGGCGATCGCGACGGCGCGCTTGTCCACGGCCGGGCCGCCGGCGGCCTTGATGGCCTCCACGACGTCGGCCTGGGTCACCGAACCGAACAGACGGCCGGCCTCGCCCGAGCGAACGGCCAGCTTGACCTGGACGCCTTCGAGCTTGCCCTTGACCTCGTTGGCGGCCTCAAGGGTCTGGATCTCGTGGATCTTGCGGGCGCGACGGATGGCGTCGACGTCCTTCTGGCCGCCCTTGGTCCAGCGGATGGCGAAGCCACGCGGGACCAGGTAGTTGCGGGCGTAGCCGTCCTTGACCTCGACGACCTCGCCGGCGGAGCCGAGACCCGGCACCTCGTGCGTGAGGATGATCTTCATTACTTGGTCACCCTCTCTTAGCGCGCGGTGCTGGTGTAGGGCAGCAGCGCCATCTCACGGCTGTTCTTCACGGCCGTGGCGACGTCACGCTGGTGCTGGGTGCAGTTGCCGGTGACCCGGCGGGCACGGATCTTGCCGCGGTCGGAGATGAACTTCCGCAGCAGGTTCGTGTCCTTGTAGTCAACGTAGTTGACCTTGTCCTTGCAGAAGACGCAAACCTTCTTCTTCGGCTTGCGAGCAGGCGGCTTCGCCATTGTGTGCTCCATTTGGGGTTCACGGCCCGGCAGGCGTCTCACGACGCCGGCGCCGGGCCGCACGAAATCTGTCAGCTCTTAGAACGGGGGCTCTTCCGAGAAGCCGCCACCGGACGGAGCGCCCCAGCTGCCGCCACTCTGGTTGCTGTTGCCACCAGAGGGAGCGCTGGACGCCCACGGGTCGTCGGACGGGCCGGACTGGCCACCGGAGTTTCCACCCCAGTTGCCGCCCTGCTGGCCGCCACCGCCGCCCCAGTTACCGCCGCCCTGGCCGCCGCCGCCCTGCTGGCCGCCGCCGAAGCCGCCGCCGCCGGGAGCGCCGGACCGGTTGGCCCGGGTGACCTTCGCGGTCGCCGAACGCAGGCTCGGGCCCACCTCGTCGACCTCGACCTCGAAGACCGTCCGCTTCTCGCCTTCCTTGGTCTCGTAAGACCGCTGGCGCAGTCGGCCCTGCACGATGACGCGCATGCCGCGCTGCAGCGACTCGGCGACGTTCTCCGCCGGCTGCCGCCAGACGTTGCACGTGAGGAAGAGGCTCTCGCCGTCCTTCCACTCGTTCGTCTGACGGTCGAAGGTGCGGGGAGTGGACGCGATGCGGAACTTCGCGACCGCCGCACCCGACGGGGTGAAGCGCAGCTCGGGGTCGTCGACGAGATTGCCGACGAGGGTGATGACGGTCTCGCCTGCCATGGTGGTGATGACCTCTCCGGAAGAGTTCCGTTCACCGCTGTTTCACGTGAAACAGCGGACGCGAGCTACCCGAGGCCCGAGGGCCTCAGAGGTGGCTCAGTGGGTGTCCGGGCGCAGGACCTTGGTCCGCAGAACCGACTCGCTCAGGCCAAGCTGGCGGTCGAGCTCCTTGACGACCTCAGGCGTGGCCTTGAGGTCGATGACCGAGTAGATGCCCTCGGACTGCTTGTTGATCTCGTAAGCCAGACGGCGACGACCCCAGGTGTCGACCTTCTCCACCTTGCCGCCGCCGTTGCGGACGACAGTGAGGAAGTTCTCGATCAGGGGGGAGACAGCGCGCTCCTCGACCGAGGGGTCGAGGATGACCATCAGCTCGTAGTGACGCATGTGTAACCCACCTCCTTTGGACTCAGCGGCCACGGTCTCTCCGTGGCAGGAGGGTTGTGCAGCGTCGGCACCGGAGTCAGTGACGACACCGGCCCACCGTAGTGGTCCGGTCCGACACTCGACCCCCGTCCACCCGGAAGAGGGCGCAAGGGGGCACAACTACACCAGTGCAGACGGCACAGCCTACCCGCACCCGGACGGCCGAACAAAATGCATAGGGGTTGTGATCCGCGCCCCAACCACCGCAATCTGGACGGAACGGGTTTCCTGCTCGTTCGTCTCTCCGCCAGGAGGTGGGACACATGGCCCAGACCTTCCACCGGTTCCCCGCCCTCACCCTGAACACCGACGGCAACCGGCACCCCCGCGAGAACACCCTGGTCGGCATCACCCTGCTGTTGGGCGCGCTGGCCTTCACGACGTCGTTCTTCCACAACCTCCATCTGCTGAGTTCGTGGACCGGACTCCTCGGCATCGTCACCGGCCTCTGGGGGCAGTTCGTCTCCGTCACCACGGCCGAGCGCTTCGTCCTGGTCATCAGCCTCACCGCCTCGGCCTTCGGCTTCTACCTGGGCGTGGCCCACGGCGGCCTCTGGGGCTAGCCCCCGCGAACGCCCCGCCCGTCCCGACCGTCCAGACCTGCCCCGACCCACCCAGACCCGCCCAGACCACCCCGAGCCCTCCGGCGCCGCCGGAACTCTCGGCGCCCCCGTCACGTACCTCATCAGTGAGACAGGTAGGTGACGGGGGCGCCGCCACGCCCGCAGCCGTGGGCGCCGGTGCCCCGGACGATAGGGTCAGCCCGAGAACCTGGGGCCGCCCGCAGCCCGACCGACGAGGAGCACCGAGCATGAGCCTGCGCCTGAGGACGATCACCCGCGAGGAGCACCTCGCCTTCATCAGGAGCCGCGCCTCTGCCAGCCACATGCAGGTGCCGTCCTGGGGCGACGTGAAGGCGGAGTGGCGTTCGGAGTCGATCGGCTGGATCGACGAGTCCAACCAGATCGTCGGCGCCGGGCTGGTGCTCTACCGCCAGCTGCCGAAGGTCAAGCGCTACCTGGCGTACCTGCCCGAGGGCCCGGTGATCGACTGGTTCGACCGCGACATCGAGCGCTGGCTCTCCCCGATGCTGGCGCACCTCAAGTCGCAGGGCGCCTTCTCGGTGAAGATGGGCCCGCCGGTGGTGATCCGCCGGTGGAACGCGCCGACCATCAAGGAGGCCATCGCCGCCAAGCAGGCCAAGCGCCTGCGCGACATCGAGGCCGACTGGTACGAGCCGCGCGCCTTCGAGGTGGCCGACCGGCTCCGCAAGGCCGGCTGGCTACAGGGCGAGGACGGCGGCGCCGGCTTCGGCGACGTCCAGCCGCGCTACGTCTTCCAGGTGCCGCTGGCCAACCGCTCGCTGGACGACATCCAGAAGGGCTTCAACCAGCTCTGGCGCCGCAACATCAAGAAGGCCGAGAAGAGCGGCGTCGAGGTGGTCCAGGGCGGCTACGACGAGCTGCCGATCTTCCACCAGCTGTACCTGGTGACCGCCGAGCGCGACCGCTTCACCCCGCGCCCGCTGGCCTACTTCCAGCGCATGTGGAAGGCCCTCACCTCCGAGGACCCGAACCGCATGCGGCTCTACATCGCCTACCACGAGGGCGAGCCGCTGGCCGCGACCACGATGCTCGTGGTCGGCGAGCACGTCTGGTACTCCTACGGTGCCTCGGCCAACCACAAGCGCGAGGTCAAGCCGTCCAACGCGATCCAGTGGCGGATGATGCGCGACTCGTACGCGCTCGGCGGCGGGGTGTACGACCTGCGCGGCATCAGCGACACGCTGGACGAGAACGACCACCTGTTCGGCCTGATCCAGTTCAAGGTCGGCACCGGCGGCCAGGCCGCCGAGTACCTCGGCGAGTGGGACTTCCCGCTCAACAAGCTGCTGCACAAGGCGCTCGACCTCTACATGTCGCGCCGCTGAGCCGCTTGCCCGCCGTGCCCAACACCCCCTGGGAGATGACCCGATGACGCTGTCGCTCTACCTCGACACCGAACGCTGGCGCACCCACCAGCGCTCCGTCCTGGCCGAGTTCCCCGGCCTGGTGCCGGTGGCGAAGGGCAACGGCTACGGCCTGGGCAACCACCGGCTCGCCGAGGAGGCGACCCTGCTCGGCACCGGCGTGATGGCCGTCGGCACCGCCTACGAGGCGGCCGACGCGGCCGACTGGTACGGCGGCGAGCTGCTGGTGCTCACCCCGTACCGGGTCGGCGAGGAGGTGCTGCCGCTGCCGCACGCCCGGGTGATCCGGACGGTGGCGAGCCTGGACGGGCTGCGCGCGCTGCACGGCGCCCGGGTGGTGGTGGAGTGCATGACCACCATGCGCCGGCACGGGGTGAGCGCGGCCGACCTGCCGGCGGTCGCCGCCGAGCTGGACGGCGTCTCGTTCGAGGGCCTGGCGCTGCACCTGCCGATGGACCGGCCGGACGGCTCCGACCCGGTGGACGAGGTCGCGCACTGGGTGGACACCGCCCGGGCGGCCGGCATCCCCGTGCACACCGTGTTCGTCAGCCACCTCGGCGCGGCCGGCATGGAGAAGCTGGCCCAGCGCTACCCCGGCACCGTCTTCCGCGCCCGGATCGGCACCCGGCTCTGGCTCGGCGACCACGGCGCGCTGGAGGTCCGGGCCACGGTGCTGGACGTCACCCCGGTCGCGAAGGGCGACCGCTACGGCTACCGCCAGCACCCGGCGCCCACCGACGGCCACCTGCTGGTGGTCGCCGGCGGCACCGCGCACGGCATCGGCCTGGAGGCGCCCAAGTACGTCCAGGGCATGTCCTCGCGGGCCAAGGGCATCGCCCGGGCCGGTCTGGCGACGGTCAACAAGACCAAGTCGCCGTTCAACTGGGCCGGCAAGCAGCTCTGGTTCGCCGAGCCGCCGCACATGCAGGTCTCGCTGCTCCTGCTGGACAACGAGACCAAGCCGCCGGTGGTCGGCGACGAACTCGTCCTTCAGGTCCGGCACACCACCACGCACTTCGACCGCGTGGTGGACCGCTAGAGCACGCGGCCGGGAACCCGTCCGGGCGGACGGGCTACCGGCCCGCCCTACGGCTTGGCGCTGCCGGCGGTCTCCGGCGCGTGCGGCTCGTCGTCGAGCCACAGCTCGGGGCCGGCCGGCGCGTAGCCGGCGTAGCTCGCCGCCTCCCGCAGCTGTCGGGCGGTGCCGACCACGAAGACGTCCGGGGCGTGGTCGAGCACCCCGCCGGACGGGTCGTCGGTGCCGTCCCAGCGCACCGGGTCGCGGTCGGGCAGCAGGATGTCGCGGATGACCATGCCGCACAGGTACAGCGTGCCGAGCAGGTGCAGCACGATGGCGAAGTGGTACCAGGACTCGCCGATCCCGTGCTGCTTGGGCCCGGTGACGAAGCCCAGGTGGGACCAGATGCCCAGGGTGTAGAGCACCTCGCAGGCCTGCCAGATCAGGAAGTCCCGCCAGCGCGGCCGGGCCAGCACCGCCAGCGGCAGCAGCCAGAGCGCGTACTGCGGCGAGTAGACCTTGTTGACCAGGATGAACGCGGCCACCACCAGGAAGGCCAGCTGGGCGAAGCGCGGGCGGCGGGGCGCCGAGAGGGCCAGCCAGGCGATCCCCAGGCAGGAGAGCACCATCAGGATCCCGATGAAGAGGTCGAGGTTGGCCAGGCCGACGCCGCGGCTCTGCATCAGGATCAGCCAGAACGAGCCGTAGTCCTCGGTGCGGTGCTCGCTGAAGACGTAGAAGGTCGACCAGCCCCGCCAGTTGGCGAGCATGATCGGCAGGTTGACCAGCAGCCAGGCACCGACCGCGCCGCCGAGCATCGCCCGGAACTCGCGCCAGCGCCCGGCCCGCCAGCAGAGCAGCAGCAGCGGACCGATCAGCAGCAGCGGGTAGAGCTTGGCGGCGGTGGCCAGGCCGATGAAGACACCGGCCCAGACCGGCCGCGAACCGGACCACCAGGCCATCGCGACGGCGGCCAGCGCGACCGCCAGCAGGTCCCAGTTGACGGTGGCGTTCAGCAGCAGGCAGGGCGCCAGCGCGAACATCAGCGCGTCCCACGGGCGGCGCCGGTGGGTGCGGGAGAGCGCGACCACGGCGACCACCGCGCAGGCCATCAGCAGGCCCGCGTTGATCGCCCAGAACCACTGCTCCTGCTGCTGGCTCGAGCCGCCGCCGGGCGTGAGCCAGGCCGCGATCTGCATGAAGAACCCGGTCAGCACCGGGTACTCCAGGTACTGCAGATCGCCCGAGGTGCCCGGGATCCGGTCCACGTAGGGGTGCAGGCCGGCCGCGAAGCCGCGCCCGGAGAACAGGTGCGGGATGTCGCTGTAACAGGCGTGGATGTACTGCGGCGACCCCGGTTGGAACCAGGCGGCGTCGTAGCAGGGCAGCTTCTGCGCCATGCCCAGCACCGAGACCACGATCACCACCAGCGCCAGGAAGCGCGCCGGGATCCACCAGGAGACGCCCAGCAGCGCGCGGCGGCCGGGCGGGCCGCCGAACACCTCGCTGCCGGCCGCGGCCACCGGGTCCTCGTCCGCCGGGACGACCACGGTGTTGGCGGGCGGGGCGACCGTGGCGGGCGGCGCGACCTTCGCGGGCGCCGCCGGAGCCGGCCCGGAATCCTCGATGGGCCCGATGTGGCCGACGGGTTCGTCACGATCGCTCGACGTCATGCCGGACATCCTGCCGCACCTCTCCCGGCTGGACGAGGAGGCCCCCTGAGCGGCCCGGGGCCGATCCGGCGATTCATGGCCAAATGACGAGAATGCCGGTGCCGGCGGGACGGGGCAGGGCAGGGCAGCGCGGGACGGGGCAGGGCAGCGCGGGGCAGGGCAGGGCAGCGCCGCGCGCCCCGGCCGGGAACGACGGAACGGCGGTGGCGGACCTCCGAGGAGGTCCGCCACCGCCGTTCGCACGTCTCGCGCCGCTCGGCGCCGGGCGTCAGGGCGCCGCCGCGCCCTGCTGGGCACCACCCGTCGGACTGGGCGACATGGTCGGCTTGGTCGGCTTGGTGCTGCTGGGCGCGGGCCCGGTCGACGCGGTCGACGACGTCGGCTGCGGGGTGGTGCAGAGCCCCGGGATGAGGCAGGTGGGCGAGGATCCGCCACCGCCGTTGCCGCCACCGCCGGTCGGCGGCTGGGTCTTGGTCGGCGCCTGGGTCGGCACCGTGCCCGGGCAGTCCACGCCGGGCACACAGGCCGGCTGGGTGTTGGTGGGCTGCGTCGGCTGCTGCGCGCCCGGGTCCGGCGCGGTGGGCGCCGTGGTCTCGGTCATCGTCGGCGAGGACGAGGGCGAGGCCGTGCTCGGGGCCCCGGAGGAGTCCACCTGGGTGCCGACCGGCTGCGGCGTCGGGAAGTCCATCTTCTTCTCGTTGGCCAGGGCGGCCTTCATGTACCGGGTGAAGATGTCGGTCGGGGTGTCACCACCGTGCACCGAGTCCTTGCCGCCGGTGCCGTTGAGCGACAGGCGCTCGTGCTTGGTCGGGTCCTCGCGCCACATCGCGACGCTGGTGGCCAGCTGCGGGGTGTAGCCGACCCACCAGGCCGACTTGTTCTCGTCGGTGGTACCGGTCTTGCCGGCCACCGGGCGGCCCAGCGCGTTGCTCTTGGAGCCGGTACCGTTCTTCGCCACGTTCACCAGCACGTCGGTGACGTTGTCCGCGACGGCCGGCTCCAGCGCCTGCTTGAGCTCGGGCTTGCTGAAGCCCGGCCGCGCCGTGCCCTTCACCTCGACCTTGGTCACCGAGTACGGGTCGGCCTGCTTGCCGCTGGCCGCCAGGGTCGCGTACGCGTCGGCCATCCGGATCGGGCTCACGGTGGAGGTGCCGAGCGCGAAGGTCGGGGTCTTGGGGTCGGCGAAGCTCTCCTTGCGCACGCCCATCGCCTCGGCGATGTTGGCCACGTTCTGGCCGCCGACGTCCTGGTTGAGCTGGACGAACGGGACGTTGAAGGAGTTCTGCATGGCCGCCCGCAGCGAGACGTAGCCGCGCTTGCCGGCGTCCTCGTTCTTCTGCCGGTACGGCTTGCCGTCGTCACCGATCACCAGCGAGCCGTCCGGCTTGCGGATCTCGGACAGGTCGTCCGAGAGGTAGCGGCTGTCGGCGTTGATCCGCTTCGGCTGGCCCTTGTCGTCCTTCGCGGTCTGCACCCCGACCTGCATCGCGGCGGCCAGCACGAAGGGCTTGAAGGTCGAGCCGACCTGGACGCCCTTGGCGTCCGCGTTGTTGTCGAAGTGCTGGTTCTCCACGCCGTCGCCGCCGTATATGGCGACGATCGCACCGTCGCCGGGGCGGACGCTGGCCGCGCCGAACTGGACGAAGTTGTCCTTCTCGGGCCGCTTCTGGACGTTGAGCGTCTCGCCCTTGACGTCGTCCACGGCCTTCTTGAGGGCGTCGACCTTGTCCTTCTCGAAGGTCGTGTAGATCTTGTAGCCGCCCTTGTCGATCGACTGCTGGGTGATCGTCGGGTCCTTGGACATCATGAACTTGTTCGCGGTGTCGACCAGGTAGCTGATCTCGCCGTTCATGTTGGTCGGCGGCTTGCGCGGGATCGGCTCGGGGAACGCGGTGCACTTGGCCCGCTCCTCCGCCGTGGCGTTCTTGGTGGTGACCATCCGGTTCAGGATCCAGGTCCAGCGCTCCACGGCGCGGTCCTTGTTCGCCGGAATGGTGGGGTCGTACAGTGCGGCGCCCTTGAGCAGACCGGCCAGCATGGCGCTCTGGCAGATGTCGAGGTCCTTGGCGTCGATGCCGTAGTACGCCTGGGAGGCCGCCTGGATGCCGGTGGCCCCGCGGCCGAACCAGCTGACGTTCAGGTAGTCCCGCAGGATGTCGTTCTTCTCGGTCTCCTGATTGACCTTCAGGGTGATGAAGAACTCGCGCACCTTGCGGCTGAGCGTCTGGTCCTGGCTCAGGTAGGCGTTCTTGACGTACTGCTGGGTGATCGTCGAGGCGCCCTGGGTCTCGCCGCCGGTCGCCATGTTGTACACGGCGCGCATCATGCCCACGGGGTCGATGCCGCTGTCGGTGCGGAAGGTGGCGTTCTCCGCGGCGATGACGGCGTTCTGCACGTTGGGGCTGATGTCGGCGAGTTCGACGATCTGCCGGTTGGTCTCGCCCTTGCGGGCCATCTCCGAGCCGTCGGCCCAGTAGTAGATGTTGTTCTGGTCGTTCACCAGGTCGTGGATCTGCGGGACGGTGGTGGACGCGTAGGCGTACCAGACCCCGCCCACGCAGGTCGCGAAGAAGACCAGGAAGCCGGTGAGCCACTGCTTCCACGACGGCAGCCAGCGACGGACGCCCTGCTTGCCGAAGCGCGGGTAGTCGATGAACCGCTTCTTGCCGGGCTTGCCGGGCTTGCCGGGCTTGCCACCGCGGTCATCCGCACCGGTCGCCGCCGCGCCGCCGCCGCGCTTGCCGCCCCTCTGGGCCGCCTTGCGCATCTCGGCCCGGGTCATCCGGGGCTGCTGCGCGGTCTCCCGGACACCCGCCGGACGCCGGCGGCCGGGACCGTCCGGGCCGGGCCCGTCCTGTCCCGCGCCGCCCGGGCGGCCGTTGTCACCCGGGGGCTGCCCGCCACCGTCGGCAGACCTCCGCCGTCGTTCGCTCATGTTCCAGCTACTCCTCGCCAGGCGGTCGAGCCTGAAGGCAGGGTTCACGTCCGATGCCCGCAACCGCCCTAACCCCGGAGGTGGTCCTCGTGCACACGCGACAGCGTACGCAGCCGAGAACCGCACCTAATCGGGCATCAGGTATCAATGCCCGCAAAACGACGGCAGATCATTACATGCCCGTTGCCAAGCACACCTGCGCGTCGCCTTGTGATCACATTCACGCGTGCCCCCCTTGCTCGACCGGGGACCCAGGTTTACTGTTCTCGATATATCGAGCCGATACATCGGCACGGCATACCGCCGGAGACGGCGGGCCAGGATCCGGCCTGGAGGAAGGAGGACGACGGCATTGGGCAGGCGCTCAGGAGTGCTGGAGTTCGCCGTTCTCGGCCTGCTCCACGACGCCCCGATGCACGGGTACGAGCTGCGCAAGCGGCTCAACGTCCTACTCGGAACGTTGCGCGCGTTCTCCTACGGAACGCTCTATCCGTGTCTGAAGAGCCTGGTGGCCCAAGGCTTCCTCGTCGAGGACAACCCGGACGACGAGTACGTCCCGGCCACCGCGCTCAACGGCAAGCGGTCCAAGATCGTCTACCGGCTCTCCCCCGAGGGCAAGGAGCGCTTCGAGGAGCTGCTGGCCGACTCCGGCCCCGACGCGTGGGAGGACGAGCACTTCGGTGTCCACTTCGCGTTCTTCGGCCAGACCGACCGGGCCGTGCGGATGCGCGTCCTGGAGGGTCGCCGCAGCCGGCTGGAGGAGCGCCTCGAACGGATGCGCAACTCGCTCGCCCGGGCCCGCGAGCGGTTCGACGACTACACCGTCGAGCTGCAGCGGCACGGCCTGGAGTCGGTGGAGCGCGAGGTCCGGTGGCTCAACGAGCTGATCGAGACCGAGCGGGCCAACCGCAGTGGCCGGACCGGACCGCTCACCGGCGGGCCGAGCACCGCAGGATCCGACAAGACTTCGGACGGCCGTGGCCAGGAGGCCGGATCCCCGGATCCGCCCGGGCCACCGTACGACCGCCCGGGGCGCTCCGACCAGGAGCGCTGACACCGCGTCCGCCCTGTGCCGCGCGGTAGGAGTGGGCGCCTCGCGCCCGTCAGGCATTCATCGAAAACGCAGGACGAGCGCCGCCGAGCACCGGCGGCCCTCATGAGATCACAGGGAGCAACCGGAATGGGTTCGGTTCGCGTAGCCATCGTGGGCGTGGGCAACTGCGCCGCGTCGCTGGTGCAGGGTGTCGAGTACTACAAGGACGCCGACCCGGCCGGCAAGGTCCCCGGCCTGATGCACGTCCAGTTCGGTGAGTACCACGTCCGTGACGTGGAGTTCGTCGCCGCCTTCGACGTCGACGCCAAGAAGGTCGGCTTCGACCTGGCCGACGCCATCGGCAGCAGCGAGAACAACACCATCAAGATCTGCGACGTGCCGCCGACCGGTGTCACCGTCCAGCGCGGCCACACCCTCGACGGCCTCGGTAAGTACTACCGGGAGACCATCGAGGAGTCCGACGAGGCCCCGGTCGACGTCGTCCAGGTCCTCAAGGACCAGCAGGTCGACGTTCTCGTCTGCTACCTGCCCGTCGGTTCGGAGCACGCGGCGAAGTTCTACGCCCAGTGCGCCATCGACGCCAAGGTCGCCTTCGTGAACGCCCTCCCGGTGTTCATCGCGGGCACCAAGGAGTGGGCGGACAAGTTCACCGAGGCCGGCGTGCCGATCGTCGGTGACGACATCAAGTCCCAGGTCGGCGCCACCATCACGCACCGCGTGATGGCCAAGCTGTTCGAGGACCGCGGTGTCGTGCTCGAGCGCACCATGCAGCTGAACGTCGGCGGCAACATGGACTTCAAGAACATGCTCGAGCGTGAGCGCCTGGAGTCCAAGAAGATCTCGAAGACGCAGGCCGTCACCTCGCAGATCCGGGACCGCGAGCTGGGCGCCAACAACGTCCACATCGGCCCGTCCGACTACGTGGCGTGGCTCGACGACCGCAAGTGGGCCTACGTCCGCCTTGAGGGTCGCGCGTTCGGCGACGTCCCGCTGAACCTCGAGTACAAGCTCGAGGTCTGGGACTCCCCGAACTCCGCCGGTGTCATCATCGACGCCGTGCGCGCCGCGAAGATCGCCAAGGACCGCGGCATCGGCGGCCCGATCCTCTCCGCGTCCTCGTACTTCATGAAGTCCCCGCCGGTCCAGTACTTCGACGACGAGGCCCGCGAGAACGTCGAGAAGTTCATCAAGGGCGAGGTCGAGCGCTGAGCTCGATGACGATCCCGATCGTCGGGCGCCCGGGTTCCGGGCGCTGAGCACAGGACACGCGCTGAACGGGTCCACGGTCCGCCGTGGGCCCGTTCACCGTTTTCCGGCGAATGTTTCACGTGAAACACGGACCGGTTCCATGGCAGTCTGGGCGGGTGGCGATCACGGACAACGGCAGCACCGACCAGACCGCGCACCGCGCCACGCTCCTCGGCCTGCTCCGCGGGCGAGATTTCCGCCGGCTGCTGACCGCCCGGGTGCTCTCCCAGCTCTCCGACGGCGTCTTCCAGGTCTCGCTCGCCGCCTACGTGGTGTTCTCCCCGGAGAAGCAGTCCTCCCCCGCCGACATCGCCTCGGTGCTGGCCGTGATGCTGCTGCCGTTCTCCGTGATCGGCCCGTTCGCCGGCGTGCTGCTGGACCGCTGGCGCCGCCGTCAGGTGCTGTTCTACGGCAACCTGGCCCGGTTCGGGCTCGGCCTGGTCACCGGCGGCCTGCTCCTGGTCGAGGCCCCGACCGCGCTGTTCTTCGCCTCCGCGCTGCTGGTCACCGCGCTCAACCGGTTCATCCTGGCGGGCCTGTCCGCGGCGCTGCCCCGGGTCGTCCCGCAGGACCAGCTGGTGACCGCCAACGCGCTCTCCCCCACTCTGGGCACGGTCGCCGCGGCCTCCGGCGGAGGCCTGGGCTTCCTGCTGCACCAGGTGCTGACCCCCGGGCCGAGGGCCGACGCGGCGCTGGTCACCGTCGCCGCGCTGCTCTACCTGTCGGCCGCGCTGGCGGCCCGCCGGATGGACCGGGACCTGCTGGGGCCCGAGCACCGCACCGACCGACCGCCGCTGGGCCGGGCGCTGGTGCTGGCCGCCCGCGACCTGGGCGCGGCCGTCACCCATCTGGTCCGGGACTGCCGGCCCGCGGTGCACGCCCTCGCCGCCGTCACCGCGGCCCGGTTCTGCTACGGCGTGCTGATCGTCGTCCTGGTGATGCTCGCGCGCTACACCTTCAACGACCCGAGTGACAGCGCCGCCGGGCTGGTCACCCTGGGCCAGGCGGTCGGCCTCTCCGCCGCCGGCTTCTTCCTCGCCGCGGTGATCAGCCCGTGGTGCACCCGCCGGCTCGGGCTGGGCGGCTGGATGACGCTCTGCCTGGCGGCTCCGGTGGTCTTCGTGCCCGCGCTCGGCCTGGGCTTCTCCCTGGTGCCGTGCCTGATCGCGGCGCTGCTGCTCGGCGTGGTCACCCAGGGCACCAAGATCTGCGCCGACACCGTCGTCCAGGAGTCGGTCGAGGACGACTACCGCGGCCGCGTCTTCGCCATCTACGACGTGCTGTTCAACGTCGCCTTCGTGGCCGCCGCCGCGGTGACCGCGCTGGTGCTGCCGCTCTCCGGCCGCTCGGTCGGGGTGGTCGTGGGAGTCTCCCTGGTCTACGCGCTCGCCGCCGTGTTCTATCTGCGGGCGGCCCGGCGGACCGGACCGCTCCCCGGCGACCGGGTGTCCTGAGACCGCGCACCCTCGGAACCTGCCCCGTCCGGGTGAGTCGCTAAGGTACGTCAGATCTGTCGGAGCGACAGCACTCTGTCTCGGGGGAGAACCTGATGAGCACACCGCCCGGTCCGTACGGACCGCCGCCCCAGTACGGCTATCCGCAGCCCCCCGGGCCGGGCGTTCCACCCCAGGGCGGACCGCCGTACGGTGCTCCGCCTCCGCAGTACGGCCCGCCCCAGCCGGCGCCCGCCGGCTACGGACAGCCGCCGGCCTACGGCTACCCGGCCGCGCCGCCGGCCGCCCCGGCCGCCCCCGGGTACGGGCAACCCCCGTACGGTCCGCCACCCGGCGGCCAGGCCCCGTACGGCCAGCAGCCGCCGTACGGGCAACCGCCCGCCGAGCCGGCGCGCAAGACCGGGACCAAGGCCAAGCTGAAGGCCGGCGTCGCCGTGGTCGGTGGCGCCGCGCTGGTCGTCGGCTACTTCGTCAGCGGCCCGAGCGTCAGCAGCGCCAAGGCCGGCGACTGCGTCAAGGCCAGCGGCTCGCGCAGCGTCGACATCGTCAAGTGCACCGACAGCAAGGCCAATTACAAGGTGCTGGCCACGTTCGACAGCACCGACACCAGCCGCTGCAGGCAGACCGTCGGAACGACCAGCACCGTCTCGGGCAAGAGCGGGCGGCGCTAGAACAAGAAGCGCTACGTGCTCTGCCTCGGTCCGCTCACCACCGGTGTGCCGCCGGTCAAGAAGTCCTGACCCCTTCTCCTCACCGCTCACCTTCCACGGGGGACCCTTTGTCCGTTCCACCTCCCCAGATGCCGTACGGCGCCCCGCCGCCGGCCGACGCCAACCCCTACGCGGCCGGCAATCCGTACGGCGCCCAGCCGCCGCCCGCGGCCCCGCCCGGCTACGGCTACCCCGCCGCGCCGCCGCCGGCCGCACCCGGGTACGGAGTGCCCGCACAGCCCGCACCGCCCGGTTACGGCTACCCGCAGCAGCAGGCCGGGTACGCACAGCAGGCGCCCCAGGGCGGACCGGTCTGCCGGTTCTGCGGCGGCTTCCCCGCCGTGGAGACCACCGTCCGCGGGCACCAGGGCATCATCATCGTCATGCGGTTCCTGAAGCAGCCGGGGCCGTTCTGCCGCACCTGCGGCACCGCGGTGGTCCGCGACATGTCCGCCCGCACCCTGGTCCAGGGCTGGTGGGGCTACCTGTCCTCGATCATCACGCCGATCACCCTGCTGCGGAACCTGGCCGCGCACAACAAGATCAAGGACCTGCCGCCGCCCGCCCCCGGCACCCACGGCCCGCAGCTCGACCCGGGCGTCCCGCTGACCAAGCGGCCGCACATGCTGATGCTGCTGCTGCCGATCCTCTCGATCACGTCGTTCGTCATCCTGATCACCACCGGCGCGCTGCTCGGCGCGAACCACCGCAGCGCCACGCCGTACCACCCGATCGTGCTGCCGCCGCCGGCCACGGTGTCCATGCCCCCGATGCCGTCCTTCTCGCTGCCGCCGATCCCGGAGATCACCACGCCGGGCGCGGCGAAGCCGTCCTCCCCGGCCGGGGCCTCCTCGGTGCCCAGCGACATCGACCGGGCCAAGGCCGGCGACTGCCTGCGCAACGAGAACGGGACGGGCGCCACCCACGACCCCAACCCGCGGATCACGATGCTCGCCTGCTCCGACTCGCGGGCCCAGTACAAGGTGCTGCGCAAGATCCTCGCCTCCAGCGACGACAAGGCGTGCGACAACGTGCCGAACTCGGACAGCAGCTACACCCGCGAGGCGTCCACCGCGGCGCTGAGCTACGTCCTCTGCCTCCAGGGGATCAACGGCTGACGGCCCACCGCCACGACGCGGGAGGGGTGGTCCGGGGAGTCCCCGGGCCACCCCTCCCGCGTGCCGCGCCCTGCTCAGCCCTGCTGGGCCGCCCACCAGGCACGGAGGGCGGCGACCGCCTCCTCGTGCTCCAGCGGGCCGTGCTCCAGACGCAGTTCGAGCATGTGCTTGTACGCCTTGCCGACCTGCGGACCCGGCTTGAGGTCGAGCAGCTCCATGATCTGGTTGCCGTCCAGCGCGGGGCGGACGGCGTCCAGCTCCTCCTGGGCCTTCAGCTCGGTGATCCGCTCCTCCAGCCCGTCGTACGTCCGGGAGAGCGCCGCCGCCTTCTTCCGGTTGCGGGTGGTGCAGTCGGAGCGGGTCAGCTTGTGCAGGCGCTCCAGCAGCGGCCCGGCGTCGGTGACGTAGCGGCGCACCGCCGAGTCGGTCCACTCGCCGCCGCCGTAGCCGTGGAAGCGCAGGTGCAGCTCGACCAGGCGCGAGACGTCCTCGGTGAGCTCCTTGGAGTACTTGAGCTCACGCATCCGCTTGCGGGTCATCTTGGCGCCGACCACCTCGTGGTGGTGGAAGGAGACCCGACCGTCGGACTCGAAGCGCCGGGTCCGCGGCTTGCCGATGTCGTGCAGCAGCGCGGCGAGGCGCAGCGTGAGGTCGGGGCCGTCCTGCTCCAGGTCGATGGCCTGCTCCAGGACGGTCAGCGAGTGCTCGTAGACGTCCTTGTGCCGGTGGTGCTCGTCCCGCTCCAGCTTCAGCGCCGGCAGCTCGGGCAGCACGTGGTCGGCCAGACCGGTGTCGACGAGCAGCCGCAGGCCCTTCACCGGGTGGGCGGCGACCAGCAGCTTGTTGAGCTCGGCCTGGACCCGCTCGGCGGAGACGATGGTGATCCGCTCGGCCATCGCGGTCATCGCGGCGACCACCTCGGGGGCCGGCTCGAAGTCCAGCTGGGCGGCGAAGCGGGCGGCCCGCATCATCCGCAGCGGGTCGTCGGAGAAGGACTCCTCCGGGGTGGCGGGGGTGCGCAGCACCCGGGCCTCCAGGTCGTCCAGACCGCGGTGCGGGTCGACGAAGCCGCGGTCGGGCAGGTCGACGGCCATCGCGTTGACGGTGAAGTCACGGCGGACGAGGTCCTGCTCGATGGTGTCGCCGTAGGTGACCTCGGGCTTGCGCGAGGTGCGGTCGTACGCCTCGGAGCGGTACGTGGTGATCTCGATCAGGAAGGAGCCCTGCGGGGTGTCCTTGCGGGCGCCGACGGTGCCGAAGGCGATGCCGACGTCCCAGACGGCGTCCGCCCAGCCCTTCACCAGCTTCAGGACCTCGTGCGGACGGGCGTCGGTGGTGAAGTCCAGGTCGTTGCCGAGGCGGCCGAGCAGCGCGTCCCGGACCGAGCCGCCGACCAGCGCGAGCCGGTGCCCGGCGGCCTGGAAGCGGCGGGCGATCTCGTCGGCGACCGGGGACACCCGGAGCAGTTCCTGCAGCCCCCGGGTCTGCGCCTCGCTCAGCCCTGGGACGGCCTGGGTGGCGATGCTGGAATGATGGGCGCCGGACTCGTGGGCGGTGGGCTCATTGGCAGTGGACACGGCTCACAAGGGTACGTGGCCCGGCGGCCCCGCTGCCCGCGCGTTTTCCGGTGCTCACCCCAAGGCCCGCAACACTGCACCACCCGCTGCATCGTTACCATGCCGGGTGGAGCGAGTCTCGGGCACCGGCGAGGAGCCGCGGTGCCGCGCGCCGGCACGGCCGACCGGACCGTCGGGCGGACGCGTTCCTCACCACCGATCAACCGATCCACCGATCCACGGCCGGTCCTCTCCGGCCGGCGGGACATCCGCAGCAGTACAGCATCAAGCAGCGAGCAATCGAGAACGGCGAGGGCGAAGCGCGTGGGCGAGCCGGCACGGCACTCGGGCCTGGAGGCGGACGGACACCCTGGGCGGGCCTGCGAACGCACCGGAGGTGCCGCCGACGGGCGGGGCCCGGGGCGCCGCCCGGCGCGTGCCGTCCGGCGGCTGGCGGCCGTCCTCGGCGCCGCGCTGGCGCTGCTCCCGGCCGTGCCGGCCGGGGCGACCGGGGCGACCGGGGCGTCGCCTGCGGGGGGCGTCCGTCCGGCGGCCGGGACGGCGGTCTCCGCCGAGTACCCGGTGGTGATGACCATCGACGGCGTGAACAAGCCGGTGGCCGTCCAGAACGGCACCGTGACGATCACCGGGCAGGTCACCAACGCCGGTCAGTCGGTACTGAAGTCGGCCCACGCCGCGGTGCGCAAGCCCTGGCAGGGCCGGCCGCTGACCACCCGCAGCGATCTGACCGTGACCGCCGGGCGGACCAACCCGGTCGGCGCGGACGGCGTCGACCTGGACAGCCCCCAGTACGCGCTGAACGAGCTGGGCCCGGGCCAGAGCCAGCCGTTCACGCTGAGCGTCGCGGTGGCCGACCTCCAGCTGTCCGGCGGTGAAGGCGTCTACGAGCTCGCCGTGGACGTCTGGGGCTCGACCGGCGACAACCAGCACGACCGCCCGCTGGGCATCGCCCGCACCTTCCTGCCCTACACCCCGTCCACGGCCGAGGCGCAGCCCTCCAAGCTCACCACCGTCTGGCCGCTGGTCCACGCCCCGGTGCTGGCCGCGCAGACGATGTCCGACAACGACCAGAGCATCCCGGTGCTGCGCGACGACAGCCTGGCGGCGGAGTTCGCGCCGGGCGGCCGGCTCTACGAGCTGGTGGAGACCGGCGCCACACTGCCGAACCTGACCTGGGTGGTCGACCCGGACCTGCTGGACACCGCGTTCGCGATGACCAAGCAGTACCGGGTGCAGAAGCCCGACACGGAGAAGAAGGCGGCGAAGGAGGACAACACCGTCGCGGGCAGCGGCTCGGCGGCCGCCACGGCCTGGTTGGAGAAGCTGCGGGCCGCCGTGGCGAAGGCGGGCAGCCAGGTGGTGTCGCTGCCGTACGCCGATCCGGACCTCGCCTCGATCGCGCACAACGCCGCCGAGCTCCCGGGGGTGGACGCCGCGCTCGGCAAGGCCGCCACGGCGGGCCGGCTGACCGTCGAGGGCCGGCTGGCGGTGGACACCCGCTCGGACGTGGCCTGGCCCTACCAGGGCTACCTGGACCAGCAGATCGCGGGGATGGCCCAGCGCACCGGCAGTTCCCTGGTGCTGGTGAACGGCGCGAGCCTGCCGGAGCCGGACGCGTTGAAGTACACCCCGACCGCCGTGCGCCCGATCGGCAGCGGACAGAACGCGGTGGTGGCCGACGAGACCGTCTCCGCGCTGTTCGACCGGGACCTGAACACGCCGCAGGAGCAGACCCTGGCGGTCCAGCGCTTCCTCGCCGAGACCTTCGTGATCTCCCGGCAGGAGCCGCAGAACCCGCGCGGTCTGCTGGTGATGCCGCCGCGCGACCTGACCGCAGGCACCGCCAAGGCGCTCGCCACCGCCGTGCTGGCGGCGCAGGCCGGCAGGTGGGTGGATCCGGTCAAGCTGGACACGCTCGCCCAGGCCGCGGCCGATCCGAAGGCCAACACCGCCGTCCCGGCGGCCACCGACTACCCGTCGCAGGCCCGGGCCTCGGAGCTGCCGTCCTCGGCGCTGACCGACACCATCAGGATCCAGAGCGATCTGGACACCCTGATGCGCGTGCTCACCCTGCCCCAGCGGGTGCGCGGCCCGTTCAGCGCCGCGATGGTCCGCTCGATGTCGACCGAGTGGCGGGCGCAGGCGCCGGAGGGCTCCGTCTACCGGGACGGCGTGGCGGGCTACCTCAGCGAGCTGACCAGGGCGGTGTACGTCCCGAAGAAGAACGTCATCACCTTCGCCGGTGACACCGGGGTGCTCCAGGTGAGCGTGCGCAACGACCTCACCCAGCCGGTCACCAACCTCAAGCTGGTGCTGCTCCCGAGCCAGGCCAACCGGCTCAAGATCCGGCCCGCCGAGGAGCTGGTGCTGCCCGCTTCGCAGAGCGTCACCCTGCGATTCCCGGCCGAGGCCCAGAACAACGGGCCGGTGTCCGTGACCGCCCAGCTCTGGACCACGGGGCCGAACCCGCAGAAGTACGGCAAGGAGCAGGTCTTCACCGTGGAGGTCACCTCGGTGACCAACGGGGTGCTGTACGTCTTCGGCGGCGGTCTGGTGCTGCTCCTGCTGGCGGCCCTGCGGTTCTTCCGCCAGCGCAAGCGCCGTGCGGAGGGCGACGGCGACGAGCCGTACGGTGACGCGCCGCTGGGCGACCACCCGCTCGACGACGCCCCGGCGGCCGCCGGCGGGGCAGCCGAGCGGCCGGCCCGGCCCGAGGGGGCGGCGGACCGGGCGGAGCCCGCGGCGGCGGACGGGGACGGCCCGCAGGGGCCGGAGCGTGGAGGAGCCGCGCAGACACCGCGCGGCAGCACCGCAGATGGCCGGGATCGGACCACCAGTGATGAGAAGGTTGGTCCTTGACACCGCCGATACCCGCCCGTTTTCTCCGGGGCGGCCTCCCCCACGACATCGAAGAGGTGACATGACCGGGCGCAGCGAGGAGCGGCCGCCGGGCCGCGGTGAGGGCCGGCCGGGTGCCGAGTCGCCGTCCGGCGACTGGTACGTGGCCGACACCTACGCCCAGGACCCGTACGCGGCCGACGCGTACCAGGGTCCCCAGGACGGCCAGGACCCGTACGGTCTGCGGGCCGCCCGGCCGGCCGAGCCGCAGCCGCCGGTCGCCGCGTACGACGTGCCGCCGCAGCTGCCGCCGCAGAACGGCGGCTACCCGACGCCGGTCCCCCCGGCGACGTTCGCCCCGCCCGTCCCGCCGGTGCAGCCCGGTTGGGACACCCCGGTGCAGCAGGGCGCGGCCCATCAGGGCGCGGCCGAGCAGCCGGTGGCGGCCTGGCAGCAGAGCGCGCCCGACTGGGAGCAGCCGGCTCCGGTGGGCGGCCAGTGGGGCGGCCAGGAGCAGCGGCACCAGCAGCAGTGGCAGCCCGGCCCGGCGCACTCGGCCTGGGACTCCGAGAGCACCGAGTACGTGGGCGTGGACGGCCTGTTCGGCGGCCGGTCCACCGAGGCCGCGGCCCAGCAGCCCCCGGCTCCGCAGCCGTCGGCTCCCCCGATGACGGCCCAGCCGCCGGTCGGACCGGCGCCGTTCCCGTCCTCCGCGCCGTTCCCCCCGGCCGACGCGTACCACGGGAACCCGGGCCACCCCGGTCCACAGGGCTACCGCAACGGTCCGGAGGGGCAGCGCCCGTTCGTGCCGCCGATCGAGTTCGACCCGCCGCTCTCCGAGGAGGAGGCCACCATGCAGGTGGCGGCGGTCCAGCTGCCGCCCGCGGTGGAGCCGCTGGAGGAGCTGGCCGCCGAGGCGCCCGCCGCACCGGCCCCCGCCCCCGCCACCGGCGGCGGCGGCAAGGTGTCGAGCCTGCTGAACTCCAGCGCCATCATGGCGGCCGGCACGCTCGTCTCCCGCGGCACCGGCTTCCTGCGCACCATGGTGATCGCCGCCGCGATCGGCCTGGGCGTGATGGGTGACTCCTACAACGCGGCGAACACCCTGCCCACCCTGCTCTACATCCTGATCGGCGGCGGCGCCCTGAACGCCGTCTTCGTGCCGCAGCTGGTCCGCAGCATGAAGAACGACGCGGACGGCGGCACGGCCTACGCGAACCGGCTGCTCACCCTGGTGATGGTGGGCCTGGCCGGGGTGACCTTCGTGGCCGTGCTGGGCGCTCCGCTGCTGGTGCAGCTGATCGCGCACCCCCTCATGGGCAACGCCGCGAGCGCCGACACCACGGTGGCCCTGGCCCGGTACTGCCTGCCGACCATCTTCTTCATGGGCGTCCACGTGGTGATGGGGCAGATCCTCAACGCCCGCGGCCGCTTCGGCGCGATGATGTGGACCCCGGTCCTGAACAACATCGTGGTGATCTTCACCTTCTCCGCCTACCTCTGGGTCTACGGCGGCGCCGGCACCACCCAGGTCAGCCCGGAGACGATCTCCCCCGAGGGCGTCCGGCTGCTCGGGATCGGCACCCTGGTCGGCCTCGCCGTCCAGGCGCTGTCGATGGTCCCGTACCTGCGGGCGGCCGGCTTCCACTACCGGCCGCGCTTCGACTGGCGCGGCCACGGCCTGGGCAAGGCCGCCCGGCTCGCCAAGTGGACCTTCTTCTTCGTGCTGGCCAACCAGGCCGGCTACCTGGTCATCACCCAGCTCGCCACCTCGGCCGGGGACTCCGCCGCGAAGGGCGGCCACGGCGGTGTGGGTCTCGTCGCCTTCTCCAACGCCCTGCTGATCTGGCAGCTGCCGCAGGCCGTCATCGTCGTCTCGATCATGAGCGCGGTGCTCCCCCGGCTCTCCCGGGCCGCCGCCGACGAGGACGCCGGCGCGGTGCGCGACGACCTCTCGCACGGGCTGCGCAGCACCGCGGTGGCGGTCGTCCCGGCCGCGTTCCTGTTCCTCTCGCTCGGCCCGGCGATCGGCCGCGCGATCTACGCGGTGGGCGGCAACGACGTCGCCCTGGACAACGCCACCAACGTCGGTCTGATGCTCTCCGCCTTCGCCCTGGGCCTGATCCCGTACTCGGCGCAGTACGTGATGCTGCGCGGCTTCTACGCGTACGAGGACACCCGGACGCCGTTCTCCAACACCGTCTGGGTGGCGGCCTGCCAGGCCGTGTTCTCCCTGGTCTGCTGGATCGTCCTGCCGTCCGAGTGGGTCGTGACGGGCATGGCGTTCGGGTACGGTCTCGCGTACGCCGTCGGAGTGACGGTGGCGGTGCCCAAGCTGAAGAAGAAGATCGGCGGCCTGGACACCAAGCGGATCGGCAAGACCTACACCCGGCTGATCACCGCCTGTGTGCCGGCCACCCTGGTCGGGCTGGGCGTCAGCCTGGCGGTCCAGCAGGTCATCGACGGCTGGACCGGCAGTGTGCTGACCATCGTCCTGGCCGGCGGCGTCCAGCTGGCCGTCTTCGTGCTGATCGCGAAGAAGCTGCGGATCGAGGAGCTGAACGCCATGCTGGGCATGGTGCGCGGCCGACTGGGTCGCTGACCCTTCGTACCAACCGGTCCGTCCAGACGGCGCCCTGACCGGGCGTCAACCGGACGGACCGGACTCTCCGCCCCCACGGGCGGGTGCTGGGCCGCCGTCGGTGTCCGGGATCGCCCGGGACCGAGCCGGCGGCCCAGTGTCGGATCTGCACCACATCTCTCCACCGGCACGCAACCGCGGGTACCTTTCAGCGGTCGTACTCGGTGGAGAAGAGTGGGCACAATTGTCCTGGAGCACAGGGCCTCGGCCCGAGCGCTCCAGCGACTCTCTCAGGCCGGGGCGACACAAGGGGAGGCAGGACCACGGTGGCTGATGGCACCAAGGCGGTCGTCGACACGTCAGCGGCTGACGGGGCGGCGGACGAAGCCGCACTGGCCGCGGCGATCGACGAGCTCGCCGAGACGGCCCCGTCCACCACGTCCGGCGAGGACGCCGAGGGCGCCGACGAGGACCGGGCGAAGCCCGCGCGCCCCGCCGGCGAGGAGACCTCGGAGATCACCGCGCCGCTCTCCGCCGACGAGATCCGCGCCGAGCTCGCCGCCCGCGAGGCCGGGCCCAAGCCGGCCGCGGCGCCCGCCGGCCGGCCCTCCGGGCGCCCCCCGCAGGACCCGCAGCCGACCCACGACCCCCGTGACACCGCCACCCTCCCGCGGACCCTGCCCGCCCCGCTGCGGCACAGCGGCGACAAGGTCGGCCACCGGTACCGGCTGGAGGAGTGCATCTCCCACACCGAGACCTTCAGCAGCTGGCGGGCGGTCGACGAGAAGCTGCGCCGGGCCGTCGGCGTCCACCTGATGGCCTCCGGTCACCAGCGCGCCCGGGCGGTGCTGGCGGCCGCCAAGTCGGCCGCGCTGCTCGGCGACCCGCGCTTCGTCCAGGTCCTGGACGCCGTCCAGGAGGGCGAGCTGGTCTACGTCGTGCGGGAGTGGCTGCCGCACGCCTCCGACCTCGCCAAGCTGCTCGTCACCGGCCCGATGGAGCCGCACGAGGCCTACCAGATGGTCCGCCAGGTCACCGACGCGGTGGCCGCCGCCCACCGGCGCGGCCAGGCGCATCTGCGGCTCACCCCGCGCTGCGTGCTGCGCACCGACAGCGGCCAGTACCGGATCAACGGCATCGCCGTCGACGCCGCCCTGCGCGGTCTGCCCGCCGAGGGCGCCGACGAGGACGCCGAGCGCACCGACACCCGTGCCATCGGCGCCCTGCTGTTCGCCGCGCTCACCCACCGCTGGCCGTTCCCGGAGGACCGCTACGACCTCCAGGGCCTGCCGAAGGACCTCCGCGACGTCCCGCCGGACCAGGTCCGGGCAGGCGTCCACAAGGGCCTGTCCGAGCTGGCCGCGCGCGCCCTGTTCGACCAGCCGCCGCACCACGCGGAGCCGATCTCCTCCCCGGAGGAGCTGGCCAGGGCGATCGCGCTGATGCCGCGGATCCGCCCGCCCGAGCCGGAGCTGCCCGCCTTCACCCCGCCGCCCCGGCACACCACCCACGCACTGCCCACCGCGCCCAACCCGACCCGGGTGGTGGCCGCCCCCGGCGCCGGACCGGCGCCCGCCCCGGCCCGTCCGGCCCCGGTCCGGCGCACCCGCCGCCGGCTGCGCCGGGCGCTCAAGGTGACGGCCTGGACGGTGGCCCTCGGCGCGATCGGCGTCGCCTCCTGGCAGCTGGTGGACCACCTGCGCAACCCCGGGACCTCCGTGGCCGCCGCCGACCCCTCGCCCTCCGGGACGTCGCCGACCGCGCACACCGCCCCGCACCCGCCGGTGCCGATCCAGATCAAGGACGCCCAGGCGTTCAGCCCGTCGGGCGAGAACAAGTACTCCCCGGCCAAGGCCTTCGACGGCGACCCCGGCACGTCCTGGGTCAGCTCCTGGTACAACGACCAGCTGGGCCCCAAGCCCGCCCTCCGGGACGGCATCGGCCTGCTGCTCGACCTCGGTTCCCCGCAGGCCGTCAGCTCGGTCAGCGCGCAGTTCGTCGGCAGCACCACGGCGGAGTTGCGGATCCCCGGCCCGCAGGCGGCCGGCGACCCGGCCAGGGCACAGCCGGGCGACTTCACGGCGGTCGGCAAGCAGAGCGGCACCACGCTCGACTACGCCCTGGAGAAACCGGTCACCACCCGCTACCTCTTGCTCTGGATGACCAGCCTGCCGAAGGATACGGACGGCAAGTACAAGGCCTACGTCTCCGAGGTCAAGGTCTCCGGCTGACCGGAGCCCGACCGGACGGGCACGGCAGGACGCCGCGCCCCGCCCGACGGGGGCGGGGCGGCAGGACACGGAACGGGCGAGGGGTGGCAGTGGCGGACGGGGCCGACCGGACGGACGACGACGCGGCGCTGCTCGCCCGGCACGTCGCCGGCGACCGGGCCGCCTTCGGCCTGCTGGTCGACCGCCACCGCGACCGGCTCTGGGCGGTCGCCCTGCGCACCCTGGGCGACCGCGAGGAGGCCGCCGACGCCCTCCAGGACGCGCTGGTCTCCGCCTTCCGCGCCGCCCACACCTTCCAGGGCCGCTCGGCCGTCACCACCTGGCTGCACCGGATCGTCGTCAACGCCTGCCTGGACCGCGCCCGGCGCACCGCCGCGCGGCGCACCAAGCCGCTCGACGACGACCCGCAACGCCTCGACGCCATGGTCGGCTCCGCCGAACCGGCCGACTCCCCGGTGGTCCGCGCCGAGCTGCACCGGGAGGTGGCGGCGGCGCTCGGCGAGCTGGCGCCCGAGCAGCGGGCCGCGCTGGTCCTGGTCGACATGCAGGGCTACCCGGTCGCCGAGGCGGCCGAGCTGCTGGGCGTGCCGGTCGGCACGGTGAAGAGCCGCTGCGCCCGCGGCCGGGCCCGTCTGCTGCCCCTGGTGCGGCACCTGCGCGAGGGCCGCGGCGCCGATGTTCCACGTGCAGCCGATGTTCCACGTGCAGCTGATGTTTCACGTGAAACGGGGCCCTCGGGAGCAGCCTCCCCGGACGGCGCCGGACCGTCGGGAACCGCCCCGGGCGGCCGCGCGGCGCCCCCGGGGAACCCGCCCGGGGCCAGGACCGTCAGAGGAACAGGCCCCGACACCGGTCGGCCCATTCTGGAAGGAGACGCGAGCACGCGATGACGGCCCCCCTCTCCTCCCCCGACCCCGTCGGAGCGCACCCCTCCGTCGACGAGCTCGCCGACCTCGCCGAGGAACTGGTCGAACCCGCGGCCGCCGAGGCGCTGCGGGCGCACCTGGCCGGCTGCGCCGACTGCCGCGAGACCGCCGAGGCGCTCGCCGAGCTCGCCACCCTGCTGGCCGGGGCACCGGCCCCGGTGATGCCCGCCGACATCGCGGCGCGGCTGGACGCGGCCCTCGCGGCCGCGGCGGCCGACGCCGACGCGGCCGACCCCGGTACGCCCCCCGCCACGGCTCCCGAAGGCCCCCACACGGGCACCGGGGCCCCCTCCCGGTCCATGGACCCGGCCGCCGCCCCGCGCCCTGCCACAGCCCCCCTCGGGCCGCCCCGACGGCCGGCCAAGGCGAACTCCGCCACCGGTCCGGGCCGCCACCGCCCGCGCCGCCGACGGGCCGCGGTCCTGCTCGGCGCCGCGGCCGCGCTGCTCGCGGTCGGCCTCGGCAGCTCGCTGCTGCTGCGGCCGGCCGAGCGGCAGACGGCGGACACCGCCTCCGCCCGGGCCGCCGCGACGGCTCCCTCGGCCGGCCCCGAGGCGCAGCTCTCGACCGGCGGCACCGCGTACCAGGACGACCGGCTCGCGGCCCAGGTGCAGCAACTGCTCGCCCGTAGCGGCGCGACCCCCGACGGCCGGGCCGAGACGTCCGGGTCCGCCGCGCCACCGGCCGACGGCGGACCGGGGCTGGGCCCGGGCGCGACCCGCAAGCCCTCCGCCTCGTCCGCGCCGGCACCCACCGACGGCGGACCGGGCCTCGGCCAGGGCGGCAGCGCCCCGGCCTGCCCGGCCCCCGCCGACGGACCGCTGCTGGCCTCCGAGCGCGGCAGCTACGCCGGTGACCCGGCCGAGCTGCTGGTGTACGGGGTGGCGGGCAGGGCCGACCGGGTCGACGTCTACCTCCGCGCGCCGGACTGCGGCCCGGTGCTGCTGCACCGCACCGTCCCGGCCCCCTGACCGGCGCGCCGACCGGCGCCCCGCGGCAGGACCGCCGAGGCGCACCCGTGGGCTGCGGGCACGCCGGGAGACCGGCCCCGGCCGCCCGCCGCGCCCGCACCGTTCCCGTGCGATCCACGCCGGGTGCGGCCCGGCACTCCCACACTGCGGGCGCCTGGTGCCGATCGGCCTGGGAATGCGAGAGACTGGTCAGTCGTTGTCCCGGGCGGCGGAGCAGGACCGCCCTCCCCGCCCTAGCGCGGGTCGCGATGCGAACCAGGAGATGCAGTGAGCGACGTCCGTAACGTGATCATCATCGGTTCCGGCCCGGCCGGCTACACGGCTGCGCTCTACACCGCCCGTGCCGCCCTCAAGCCCCTCGTCTTCGAGGGCGCCGTCACCGCCGGTGGCGCGCTGATGAACACCACCGAGGTCGAGAACTTCCCCGGCTTCCGGGACGGCATCATGGGCCCCGAGCTGATGGACAACATGCGCGCCCAGGCCGAGCGCTTCGGCGCCGAGCTGATCCCGGACGACATCGTGGCCGTCGACCTCACGGGCGACATCAAGACCGTGACGGACTCCGAGGGCAACGTCCACCGGGCCCGCGCCGTGATCGTCACCACCGGCTCGCAGCACCGCAAGCTCGACCTGCCGAACGAGGACAAGCTCTCCGGTCGCGGCGTCTCGTGGTGCGCCACCTGCGACGGCTTCTTCTTCCGCGACCAGGACATCGCCGTGGTCGGCGGCGGTGACACCGCCCTGGAGGAGGCCACCTTCCTCTCCCGCTTCGCCCGCAGCGTCACGATCATCCACCGCCGGGACACCCTGCGCGCCTCCAAGGCGATGCAGGAGCGCGCCTTCGCCGACGAGAAGATCCGCTTCGAGTGGGACAGCGCGGTCGAGGCGATCCACGGCGACCCGAAGCTGAGCGGCGCCACCCTGCGGGACACCACCACCGGCGAGACCCGCGAGCTGGCCGTCACCGGTCTGTTCATCGCCATCGGCCACGACCCGCGCACCGACCTCTTCAAGGGTCAGCTGGAGCTGGACGCCGAGGGCTACCTGAAGGTCGAGGCCCCCTCGACCCGGACCAACATCCCGGGCGTCTTCGGTGCCGGCGACGTCGTCGACCACACCTACCGCCAGGCCATCACCGCCTCCGGCACCGGCTGCTCCGCCGCGCTGGACGCCGAGCGCTACCTGGCCTCGCTCGCCGACCTGGAGGCCGCGGCCGCCACCGTGGCGGTCTGAGCACCCCCCACCGACCCACCCCGGGTGGGGGTGTTCCACGTGAAACACCCCCACCCCGCCGGGCAGAAACAGAACGGGCCCGCCCGTTGTTCTCCTGGCAGCACCCCCTCCGCACCACCCCGAGGAGTTCCCGTGGCCGGCGCCACCACTACCGTCACCGATGCGACGTTCAAGGCCGACGTCCTGGACAGCGACAAGCCCGTCCTGGTCGACTTCTGGGCCACCTGGTGCGGCCCGTGCCGCCAGGTCGCCCCGATCCTGGACGAGATCGCGGCTGAGCACTCCGACAAGCTGACCATCGCCAAGCTCGACGTCGATGCCAACCAGCAGACGGCCGCCCAGTACAACGTCATCTCGATCCCGACGCTGATCGTCTACAAGGGCGGCGAGCCGGTGAAGTCCATCACCGGTGCCCGTCCGAAGGCCGCGCTGCTGCGCGAGCTGGCCGACTTCCTCTAGGCCGTCGGCCCAGGGCCCCCGGGCCCGGTCCGGCCGACACACCGCGATGGCGGCGCCCCCAGCCCGGGGGCGCCGCCATCGTCGTTCCCGGCTGCCCGGTTCCCCCCGGACAGCGCGGCTCAGAACGGTCGCAGCGCGGGCTCCTTCCGGCCTCCGCCCAGCAGCCGCTCCAGCGCGCCCTCGACATCACCGCGCCAGGACAGCGTGGTGCGTGCCTCCAGCCGCAGCCGCGGGTAGCGGTGGTGCGGCCGGACCGTCTTGAAGCCGACCGCCAGCAGATGATCCGCCGGCAGGACACAGCTCGGCGACTGCCGGCCGACCGCGCCGAAGGCCTCGATCGCCCGGACCCCGCGCCCCATCAGGTCCTTGGCCACCGTCTGCACCAGCACCCGGCCGAGCCCCTGCCGCTGGTAGCCCGGGAGCACGCGGCTGATCATCAGCTGAACGGCGTCCGGCGAGACGGGACTGGTCGGGAAGGACTGCGACCGCGGCACGTACGCCGGCGGGGCGTAGAGCACGAAACCGGCGGGGTCGTCGTCCACGTAGACGACCCGGCCGCAGGAACCCCACTCCAGCAGCACCGCGGAGATCCAGCCCTCCTTCTCCTCCTCCGACTTCCCGGATTCGACGGCCGCCCGGCCGGTGACCGGATCCAGCTCCCAGAACACGCAGGAGCGGCAGGTCGTCGGCAGGTCCTTGAGGTTGTCCAGCGTCAGCGGAACGATCCGGCGTCCCATGCCCCGCACCTCCTCGTCCACTCCACAGTCGAGCATTCCCCCTGAACGCCGATGGGTGCATGTTTCACGTGAAACAGCCGCTCACGTGGAACATGCACCCGTCGAGATCCGTGGTCGGCCCCGGCTCAGCCCTGCGACAGCCGCAGCCCGTCCTCACCCGGCGCCAGGCTGTCCAGGATCCGGTTGAGGTCCTCCACCGAGCCGAACTCCAGGACGACCTTGCCCTTGCCCAGCTTGCCGCCGCGCTGCGAGACCTCCACCTTGACCCGGGTGTCGAAGCGGTCCGAGAGCCGGCTCGCCAGGTCGTTGAAGGCCGGCGAGAGCAGCTTGCCCGCCTGCGGTCCGATCGAGCGCTTGGGCTTCGGCTCCTGGCCGCTCATCAGCATGACGAGCTCCTCGGTGGTCCGCACCGAGAGCCCCTCCGCGATGATCCGCTTGGCCAGCTCCTCCTGGCCCTCGGCGTCCGGCACCCCGAGCACCGCCCGGGCGTGCCCGGCGGTCAGCGTCCCGGCCGCCACCCGCCGCTGCACACCCGGCGAGAGCTTCAGCAGCCGCAGGGTGTTGGACACGTGCGAGCGCGAGCGGCCGATCCGGTCCGCCAGCTCGTCGTGCGTGCAGGAGAAGTCCCGCAGCAGCTGGTCGTAGGCGGCCGCCTCCTCCAGCGCGTTGAGCTCCGCCCGGTGGAGGTTCTCCAGCAGGGCGTCCAGCAGCAGCTTGTCGTCCTCGGTGGCCCGGACGATCGCCGGGATCTGCTCCAGGCCCGCCTCCCGGGAGGCCCGCCAGCGCCGCTCGCCCATGATGAGCTCGAAGCGCTCGGGCGCGACCTGGCGCACCACCACCGGCTGGAGCAGGCCCACCTCCTTGATGGAGGCGACCAGCTCGGCCAGCTTGTCCTCGTCGAAGACCTCGCGCGGCTGACGCGGGTTCGGCGTGATCGAGTCCAGCGGCAGCTCGGCGAACCGGGCGCCGGGCACCTGTGCCAGCTCCGGTGCGGCGGCCGCCTGCTCCCGCTCGGCCTGCTCCCGCAGGCTCTCGGCGGCCGCCTTGGCCGCCAGCGTTCCCCGCCCGGTCGGCAGCAGCGGCACCGCGCCCGGCGAGACCGTTCCGGGGGACACCACCGTGGCCGCCGAGGCCTGCGTCGCCGCGCCGTCGGCCGCCGGTGCGGCGGGTCCGATCAGCGCTCCGAGCCCTCGTCCCAGACCCCTGCGACCACTCACCGATTGCCCTCCGTCGTGCCGTGCTGTGCCATCGGGGCGTGCTGCCCCGGCTCGCTGCCCTGCTGCTGACCCGCCCGCTGCTGACCGACCAGCGTGCCGCCGGTTCCGATGCCCGGCGCCCGCATCGCCAGCTCGCGGGCGGCCTCCAGGTAGGAGAGCGCGCCGGTCGAACCCGGGTCGTAGGTGATCACCGTCTGACCGTAACTGGGCGCCTCGGAGATCCGGACCGAGCGCGGGATCGCGGTCTGCAGCACCTCCTGCTGGAAGTGCGTCCGGACCTCCTCGGCCACCTGGGCGGCCAGCCTGGTCCGGGCGTCGTACATGGTGAGCAGGATGGTGGAGACGTGCAGCGTGGGGTTGAGGTGCGCGCGGACCAGCTCGACGTTGCGCAGCAGCTGGCCGAGGCCCTCCAGCGCGTAGTACTCGCACTGGATCGGGATCAGCACCTCCTGGCCGGCCACCAGCGCGTTGACCGTCAGCAGGCCGAGCGAGGGCGGGCAGTCGATCAGGATGTAGTCCAGCGGCTGCTCGTAGGCGGCGATGGCGCGCTGCAGCCGGCTCTCCCGGGCGACCAGCGAGACCAGTTCGATCTCCGCGCCGGCCAGGTCGATGGTGGCGGGGACGCAGAAGAGCCCCTCGACGTCCACCACCGGCTGCACCACGTCGGCCAGCGGCTTGCCCTCCACCAGCACGTCGTAGATCGACGGCACCTCGGCGTGGTGGTCGATGCCGAGCGCCGTGGAGGCGTTGCCCTGCGGATCGAGGTCCACCACCAGCACGCGCAGTCCGTGCATGGCGAGCGAGGCCGCCATGTTGACGGTGCTGGTGGTCTTGCCCACCCCGCCCTTCTGGTTGGCCACCACGATCACCCGGGTCGCGACAGGTCGGGGAAGACCCTCGCCCGCTCGGCCGATCGCCTGTACCGCAGCCTGGGCAGCCCGTGCGATGGGCGTGTCATCGATCTGGTCGATGGTCTCCGAGTCCTGCATGGGGGTCAGTGTTTCACGTGAAACCGGAGCGGCAACAGTCGCCGCCCGGCTGCGACTGAGGATTCCGGAAAGCAGGGAGCGACGTTTCACGTGAAGCACCATGCCCGCAATGTCGGAATTCTGACGGTGCGACACTCCGGTGGCCGGGAGTCACCCGGTCGGCCGCCCGCCGGTCGCTCCGGCGTCACCGGGCCCGCCGCCGGCTCCTTCGGCGCGGGCCCGGGTGCCGGAGACGACGACCGCGCGGCCGGAACGCCGAACGGGCGGGTGGTCCGAAGACCACCCGCCCGTTCCCGCTCCCGCCCGCTCAGCGGCTGCGGCGCCGTCCGCCCCGGCTCCGCTCACCGGTGCGCGGGGCCCCGGCGTTGCGCCCGGCCCGGGCCGCCCGGGCCCGCCGGGTCGCCGCCTTGACCCCGCCGGGGCTCTCCCCCGCCTTCACCTGGATCACCCGGGTCGAGGTCTCCAGCGTGCCCTCGCCCACCGAGATGACCGTCCACTCGACCGCGCCCAGCTTGGCCAGCCCGGCCCGCGAGTCGGCCAGCTCCTGCTCGGCGCTGTCCCCCTTGAGCGCCAGCATCTGGCCGTGCGGGCGCAGCAGCGGCATGCCCCAGCCGGCGAGCCGGTCCAGCGGTGCCACCGCCCGGGCGGTCACCACGTCCACCGCGAGCTTGCCGACCATCTCCTCGGCCCGCCCGCGCAGCACGGTGACGTTCTCCAGGCCGAGCTCACGGACCACCTCCTCCAGGAAGGTGGTGCGGCGCAGCAGCGGCTCCAGCAGCGTCACCGAGACGTCCGGGCGCGCCAGCGCGACGGGGATGCCGGGCAGCCCGGCCCCGGAGCCGACGTCGCACAGGGTCGACCCGGGCGGCAGCAGCTCGGCGAGCACCGCGCAGTTCAGCACGTGGCGGTCCCAGAGCCGGGGCACCTCGCGAGGGCCGATCAGTCCGCGCTGGACTCCCGCGGTGGCCAGCAGCTCGGTGTAGCGGACCGCCGCCTCGTAGCGGTCACCGAAGACCTCCCGAGCCACGGCCGGGGCGGCGGCCAGCCCCTCGGCCGCCGCGCCTTCGGCGCCCGGGCCCTCAGCGGCCGAACTACCGGCACCCGCCGCCGGATCCCCGGCTGCCGCGCTCTCCGTGTCCATCTCGACCTCTCCGCTCCCCGGATCCACCGACCCGCTCTCCGCACTGTTTCACGTGAAACATCTTTCGCCGGGCCACGCCCCGCGAAGGGACGACGACCCCGCCCGCACGAGGCGGACGGGGTCGAGTCCTCTGAAGGTCACCGGTCGCCGAAGCGGCCGGTCATCGACTTCCCCGGTGTCAGGCCGGCAACACGACCACGCACCGCTGGGGCTCTTCGCCCTCCGACTCACTGCGCAGACCGGCCGCGGCCACGGCGTCGTGGACGACCTTGCGCTCGAAGGGCGTCATGGCCCGCAGCTTGACCTGCTCCCCCGAGCTCTTGACCTGCTCCGCGGCCTGGGCCCCGAGCTCGGCCAGCTCGGTGCGCTTGCGGGCGCGGAAGCCGGCAATGTCCAGCATGAGGCGGCTGCGCTCGCCGGTCTCCCGGTGGACAGCCAACCGGGTCAGCTCCTGCAGGGCCTCCAGCACCTCGCCGTCCTGGCCGACCAGGCGCTGCAGGGCGCGGTCATTGCCGTCGCCGACGATGGACACCAGGGCGCGGTCGCCCTCGACGTCCATGTCGATGTCCCCATCGAGGTCGGCGATGTCGAGCAGACCCTCCAGGTAGTCCGCCGCGATGTCGCCCTCCTGCTCCAGGCGGGAGACGAGGCTCTCGTCGGCGCTGGAAGCGGCCTCGACCTCGACGGCGGAGGTGGTGCCTTCCGTCACTGATGGACTCCTTCGGGGATGGGCCCGGATGGTGGGCCGGGAACGAGGTTCAGAGGGCCGCTGGGACGGTCCGGGGCCGGTCGGGTCAGGACTTCTTCTTCGGCCGCTGGCCGCCCTGCCCACCGCGCTTCGGCTGCTGCCGGCCGCCCTGCCGGGCCGGGCCGGACTTGGCCCCGGAGGGCCTGGTCGCGGTCGGCTTGGCACCGGCGGACTCGGCCGCGGCCTCGGACTCCTCGGCCGGGGCCGGGGCGTCCTTGGTGAGGCTGGCCGTCGGGGCGGCACCGGTGTGCTGGCGCTGCGACTTGGTCTGCTTGCGCGGCTGCTGGCGGCGCACCTGCACCGCGTCCTCGACGACGGCCTCGGCGGACGCGGCCGTCTTCTTCGGGGGCAGCATGCCCCAGAGGGCGCCCTTGATCTCCGAGCCGTCCGGGTTGAGGCGGCCGTTCTTCTTCAGCCGGACCTGGCGCTCGTCCCAGGCCTTGCTGCCGGGCGTCGGGTTGTTCCGGATGACGATCAGCTGCTGGCCCATCGACCAGACGTTGGTGGTCAGCCAGTAGACCAGCACACCGACGGGGAAGTTGATGCCCATCACGGCGAACATGATCGGGAAGACGTACATCAGCATCTTCTGCTGCTGCATGAACGGCGTCTTGATCGTGAGGTCGACGTTCTTGGTCATCAGCTGGCGCTGCGTGATGAACTGCGACAGCGACATCAGGATGATCATCACCGCGGTGACGATCTTGACGCTGACCTCGCTGCTGCCGAGGAAGGTCGCCGACAGCGGGGCGCCGAAGATGTGCGCCTGGCCGGCGCTGGTCAGCAGGTCGCCGTGGATGACGCCGATCGGCTCGCTCTTGGCCACCTTGGCGAGCACGCCGTAGAGGGCGGTGAAGAACGGCGCCTGCACGATGATGGGAAGGCAGCTGGAGAACGGGTTGGTACCCGCCTCCTTGTACAGCTTCATCATCTCTTCGGACTGGCGCTGCTTGTCGTTCTTGTAGCGCTCCTGGATGGCCTTCATCTTCGGCTGGATCGCCTGCATGGCCCGGGTCGCCTTGATCTGCTTCACGAAGAGCGGGATCAGGCAGATCCGGATGACGACCACCATCGAGGCGATGGCAAGACCCCAGGCCCAGCCACCGTTCGGGTCGAAGACGTGGCTGTACAGCGAGTGGAACTGGACGATGATCCAGGACACCGCTGTGTACAGGGGGTTCAGGAAGGAGAAGGTCACCGGTCAGGCTCCTTGGACATTGGGATCGGCCCCACGGGACCAATGGTCGCCGGGCCCTCTGGGTCCGGACCGGCGGGGGGCGCGGCCACCGGCTGATCGGCGGCGGACCCGCGGTTCAGCAGGTCACGCAGCCGGCGGTGCCACACCGGGTGCTTGCGCGGCGGAACATGATCGACCCCGCCGGGCGTCCACGGATTGCAGCGCAGGATGCGCCACACGGTCAGGCCGCCGCCCTTGACCGCCCCGTGCACCTTCACGGCCTCGAAGCCGTAGTGCGAGCAGGAGGGGTAATAGCGGCAGACCGGGCCGAGCAGCGGGCTGATGGTCCACTGGTAGACCCTGATCAGACCCATCAGCAGGTACTTCATCGACCTGCTCCCGTCGGCGCCGTCACGGCGGGCTCCGCCTTCAGCAGCCGCTTGAGCGCCGCGTCCAGGTCGCGTTCCAGGTCCTGGTACGAGGCGGACGCGGCCTGGGGCAGCGCACGCACCACTATCAGGCTACCGGCGGGCAGCCCGGAGAGACGATCACGGACGAGGTGGCGCAGTCGGCGCTTGACCAGGTTACGGACGACCGCCGGACCGACGGCCTTGCTCACGACGAAACCCGCACGCGCCGAAGGAGTCCCCTCGGCGACGTGCGGGCGGGAGTCGCTGGCCCGGTCGGCCTGCCCCGTGAGGTCGCCGTCTCTGCTGAGATGGACGACCAGTAGGGGCCGGCCGGCCCGGCGACCGCGTTTCACCGCGGTCGCGAAGTCCTGGCGCCGCCGCAGCCGATTCTCGGAGGGCAGCACAACAGACTCTGGCGCGGATCAGGCGGAGATGGCGCTGCGGCCCTTGCCACGGCGGGCGGCCAGGATGGCACGGCCGGCGCGGGTACGCATACGCAGCCGGAAGCCGTGGGTCTTCGCGCGGCGACGGTTGTTCGGCTGGAAGGTGCGCTTGCTCACTCGGGGGCTCCTGAGGTGAATCGTAGGATGACGGGAAGTCGCTTGGCCGTCACCGTGCGTCCGCGTGATCTCCCCTGATACGGAAATCCGACCCGTCCTCCCAGTTCGGCTGGGGTTCAGGGCAATCCACGGCGCCCGTGCTGCGCGCCTTATGGAGCGGGTGGACCCGCGGACATGCGGCAGCGGCCATCGACAACTCGACCTGGTTACGGTACGCGGGACGGGGCGCGAGGGTCAAACCAGCCCTTCACGACGGACGCCCCGGGCCGCGCTCACGGCCCCCGTCGCCCACAGCCTGTGGACAACGACTTGATCCGGCTCTGTTCGCTGACTACCGTTGCAGGACTTGTCTGGTTTTGTTCTTCGTCAACGGACACAGATCCACAGTCTCTTGATCCACCACCCCTGCTGGAGCCGCGGGGAACCGAGAAAGCGTGCACCAGTGGCTGATGTCAACAGCGACCTCGTCCCGGTCTGGGCGAGAGTCGTCGAGCGGCTGGTCAGCGACCCGGACGTCGGGGAGATGGACAAGCAGTGGGTGCAGCGCACCCAGCCGATGTGGATGATGCACGACACCGCCCTGCTGGCGACCCCCAACGAGCGGGCCAAGCAGGTGCTGGAGGGGCGACTGCTGCCCCAGCTGACCGAGGCGCTCAGCCGCGAACTCAGCCGCCCGGTCCGGATCGCGGTGATGGTCGACGCCAACGCCGTCCCCACCACCCCCGCGCCCGCGCAGGACGAGCCGCCGGCCGGCGAGCCGTACCAGCGCGACGACGGCGGCGACTACGGGCACCAGGGTTACGAGCGCCGCTACGACTCCGAGTCCGGCTACGAGCACGACCGGTACGACGACGGCGGCGGCTACCAGGAGCACCAGGCCCCGGCGTACGGCTCGGGCCGGCCGCCGGGCGGCGGCTACGGCGCCCCGCCGCAGAACCAGCCCTGGGAGAGCCACCAGAGCCACCAGAGCCACCAGGGTCACCAGGGTCACCAGGGCTATCCCGAGCACGGTTCCGGCTACCCCGAGCAGGAGCCGCCCGCCCAGCGCCCGGCTCCCCGCCCGGCGCACGGCCCCTCGTCGACCACCCAGGGCGACCTCTTCGGCGGCGCCTACGGCCCCGGCCCCGGCGAGCACCCGCGGACCGGCGGTGCCCGGCGCGGTCCCGGCGGGCGCCCGGCCCCCGGCCGGCCCGCGGAGAAGCCCGGCCCCGAGCGCGCCACCGACCGCCCGGCCGTCCCCGGCGTGCCGGCCCCGCCCGGCGCTCCCCCGGCCGGCGGCTCCCGCAAGGACGAGCCCGCGGCCCGGCTGAACCCCAAGTACCTCTTCGACACCTTCGTCATCGGCGCGAGCAACCGCTTCGCGCACGCGGCGGCGGTGGCCGTCGCCGAGGCCCCGGCCAAGGCGTACAACCCGCTCTTCATCTACGGCGAGTCCGGGCTGGGCAAGACCCACCTGCTGCACGCCATCGGGCACTACTCCCGCAGCCTCTTCCCGGGCACCCGGGTGCGCTACGTGTCGTCGGAGGAGTTCACCAACGAGTTCATCAACTCGATCCGGGACGGCAAGGCGGACGCGTTCCGCAAGCGGTACCGGGACATGGACATCCTGCTCGTGGACGACGTGCAGTTCCTGGCGAGCAAGGAGTCCACGCAGGAGGAGTTCTTCCACACCTTCAACACCCTGCACAACGCGAACAAGCAGATCGTCCTCTCGTCCGACCGGCCGCCCAAACAGCTGATCACGCTGGAGGACCGGCTGCGCAACCGCTTCGAGTGGGGGTTGATCACCGACGTCACCCCGCCGGAGCTGGAGACCCGGATCGCGATCCTGCGCAAGAAGGCGATCCAGGAGCAACTCAACGCCCCGGCGGACGTCTTGGAGTTCATCGCGTCCAGGATCACCCGCAACATCCGGGAGTTGGAGGGCGCCCTGATCCGGGTCACCGCCTTCGCCAACCTCAACCGGGCGCCGGTGGACCTGGAGTTGGCCGGCATCGTCCTCAAGGACCTCATCCCCGGCGGGGACGAGGACGCCGGACCGGAGATCACCGCGCAGGTCATCATGCAGCAGACCGCCGCCTACTTCGGGTTGGGCGTGGACGACCTCTGCGGATCCTCCCGCAGCCGGGTGCTGGTGACGGCGCGCCAGATCGCCATGTACCTCTGCCGGGAGCTGACCGACCTCTCGTTGCCGAAGATCGGCGCGCAGTTCGGCGGCCGCGACCACACCACGGTGATGCACGCCGACCGCAAGATCCGGTCGCTGATGGCCGAGCGGCGCTCGATCTACAACCAGGTCACCGAACTGACCAACCGCATCAAGAGCTAGCCGGACCGGCCGGACGGGCCGTCCACACCCCTGCGAGGGCGTCAGGAGCGATCCTGACGCCCTTTCGGCATATCCGGAGGTGTGCGTCGCCGATCGGCTGGGCAGGAATGCCCCGACGGACGCTCCGCCAGTCCGCCGCCCGCGCCGAACATCTGACCGGTAATTCGAACACCCCGGGCGCGCAGGGCCGTTGTCCACAGGCGGAGCCGGTTCTCCACCGTCCACAGGCCACCGGCCCCCGAGTTATCCAGAATTCCTCCACAGGCCGCGCGCCGCTACGCTCTTCCGCGCAGGTCAGGTGCCTGTGGACTTGTGCACAACGGTTGTCCACAGGCTGTGGACAATTGGCGGGCCGTCAGTGGGCCATTCGAGTTGTCCACCGGTTGTCCCCAGGGTGGCGGCGGTTATCCCCAGGTTGTCCACAGCCGCGTCCACAGTTCGACAACCGTGGGCCTGCGTTCATGCCCTGGTGTGAAAGGCGTCACGAAATGTTGACCGGCCCCCGTGGATAACCGGGCCCGGATCTGGGGACGGCGCTGGGGATAACCTGTGGATACCCAACGTGCCCTGTGGGTAACGCTCCGCTGTCCACAGCGGGCCCTGTTCGTCCACAGCCGCCGTCCACACCTCCTGTGGACAAAAAACCGGGCCTGACCTGCACGAACAGGGTTATCCACGGTTTCCACAGGCCCTACTACTACCACTACACCTATAGACCAGTTGAAGGGCTTGAAAGCAGGTGGGGGCGAAATCTGTGGACAACCGCTCCCCGACATCTGTTCGGCCTGCTTCCGCCCGTCTGCCCCGTCTGTCGGTGGAGTACGTCAGACTGTCCTCTGCGACTGGATGCGGAGTGGCAGAGCTCGGCGGCCCACCGCACCGACGACCAAGATCAGACCAACCAGACTTTGCGAGCGGGAGCGCTCGATCCAGGAGGCGGTTACCGGTGAAGTTCCGGGTGGAGCGTGACGTCCTCGCGGAGGCGGTGGCCTGGGCTGCCCGCAGCCTCCCGGCACGGCCGCCGGTGCCGGTGCTGGCCGGCCTGCTGCTGACGGCGCAGGAGGGCAGCCTGGCGCTGTCCGGCTTCGACTACGAGGTCTCGGCCCGGGTCGAGCTGGAGGCGGACGTCGAGGAGGCCGGCACCGTGCTGGTCTCCGGCCGGCTGCTGAACGACATCTCGCGCAACCTTCCCAACAGGCCTGTGGAGATCTCCACCGACGGCCAGCGGGTCAGCGTGGTCTGCGGCAGCTCCCGGTTCACCCTCCCCACCCTGCCGGTGGACGAGTACCCGGCCCTGCCCCAGATGCCGACCGCGACCGGCACCGTCTCCGGTGACGTGTTCGCCTCGGCGGTCAGCCAGGCCGCGGTGGCCGCCGGCCGCGACGACACCCTCCCGGTGCTCACCGGTGTGCGGGTCGAGATCGAGGGCGACCGGATCACCCTGGCCGCCACCGACCGCTACCGCTTCGCCGTCCGCGAGCTGCTGTGGAAGCCCGAGCAGCCGGACATCTCGGCGGTCGCGCTGGTCCCCGCCAAGACGCTGCAGGACATCGCCAAGTCCCTGGGCAGCGGCGACACCGTCTCGATCGCGCTGTCCTCGGGCGGCGCGGGCGAGGGCCTGATCGGCTTCGAGGGCGCCGGCCGCCGGACCACCACCCGGCTGCTGGAGGGCGAGTTCCCCAAGTTCCGCAGTCTCTTCCCGACGGAGTTCAGCGCCGTCGCCGCGATCCAGACCCAGCCCTTCCTTGAGGCGCTCAAGCGCGTCTCGCTGGTCGCCGAGCGCAACACCCCGGTCCGGCTCAACTTCGAGCAGGGCGTGCTGACGCTGGAGGCCGGTTCGGGCGACGACGCCCAGGCCACCGAGCGGATCGACGCGGACCTGGAGGGCGACGACATCTCGATCGCCTTCAACCCGGGCTACCTGGAGGAGGGCCTCAAGGCCATCGACTCCGCCTACGCCCAGCTGAGCTTCACCACGCCGACCAAGCCGGCGCTGCTCAGCGGCAAGGCCTCGGTGGACACCGAGGCCGACGAGGCCTACCAGTACCTGATCATGCCGGTCCGCCTCTCCGGCTGACCGACCGCCCGGGGCGGCTCCGGCCGCCCCGCCGGTGTCACGAGCGCGCGTCGCCCGGGCTGTCCACAGCCCGGGCGTCCAGCCTGTGGAAGGCCTCCCCCGGTCGGCCCGACCACGGGGAGGCCCTCGCGCTTCAGCGCGTAGGCTCAGGGCAGCGCGGCAACGGCGCCGCAGGCAGGCACGTCACCCCAGGTAAGGACTTGGTCATGGAGCTCGGCCTCATCGGTCTCGGCAAGATGGGCGGCAACATGCGCGAGCGGATCCGCCGCGCCGGCCACACCGTCATCGGTTACGACCGCAACCCCGACATCTCCGATGTCGAGAGCCTCCAGGAGCTCGTGACCAAGCTCCAGGGCCCGCGCGTGGTCTGGGTCATGGTTCCGGCCGGGGCCGCCACCCAGGCGACCGTGGACGAGCTCGCCGAGCTGCTCTCCCCCGGCGACGTGGTCGTGGACGGCGGGAACTCCCGCTGGACGGACGACATCAAGCACGCCGAGTCGCTGGCCGCCAAGGGCATCGGCTTCGTCGACTGCGGCGTCTCCGGCGGCGTCTGGGGCCTGGAGAACGGCTACGCGCTGATGTACGGCGGCGACGCCGAGCACGTCGCCAAGGCGAAGCCGGTCTTCGACGCCCTCAAGCCCGAGGGCGACTTCGGCTCGGTGCACGCGGGCGCGGTCGGCGCCGGCCACTTCGCCAAGATGGTCCACAACGGCATCGAGTACGCGATGATGCAGGCCTTCGCCGAGGGCTGGGAGCTGCTGGAGGCGGCCCCCGAGGTCACCGACGTGCGCGAGGTCTTCCGCAGCTGGCAGGAGGGCACGGTCATCCGCTCCTGGCTGCTGGACCTCGCCGTTCGCGCGCTGGACGACGACGAGCACCTGGCCAAGCTCAAGGGCTGGGCCGCCGACTCCGGCGAGGGCCGCTGGACGGTCGAGGCCGCGATCGACCACGCCGTGCCGCTGCCGGCGATCACCGCCTCGCTCTTCGCCCGGTTCGCCTCCCGCCAGGACGACTCGCCGCAGATGAAGATGATCGCCGCGCTGCGCAACCAGTTCGGCGGCCACGCGGTCGAGTCGAAGTAGTCCGCCCCACCCGGGACGTCCACAGAAGGCGAGCGCAGTCCACAGCCATGCACGTCGCGCATCTGTCGCTCGCCGACTTCCGTTCCTACGCCCGGGCCGAGGTTCCCCTCGACCCGGGCGTGACGGCGTTCGTCGGACCCAACGGCCAGGGCAAGACCAACCTGGTCGAGGCGATCGGCTACATCGCCACCCTCGGCAGCCACCGGGTGGCAACCGACGCCCCGCTGATCCGGCTCGGCGCCGAGCGGGCGGTGATCCGCACCTCGGTGGTGGCCGGGAGCCGCAGCACCCTGGTCGAACTGGAGATCACCCCGGGCAAGGCCAACCGCGCCCGGATCAACCGCTCCGACAACGTCCGGCCCAGGGACGTCCTGGGCCTGCTGCGCACCGTGCTGTTCGCCCCCGAGGACCTCAGCCTGGTCAAGGGCGACCCGGGCGAGCGCCGGCGCTTCCTGGACGAGCTGCTGACCGCCCGGGCGCCCCGGCTGGCCGGCGTCCGGCAGGACTACGAGCGGGTGCTGAAGCAGCGCAACGCCCTGCTGAAGACCGCCGCGATGGCCCGCCGCTCCGGCGGCGGCAAGGGCGCGGACCTCTCCACCCTGGAGGTCTGGGACGGCCACCTGGCACGTGCCGGAGCCGAGCTGACCGCCTTCCGGATCCAGCTGGTCGCCTCCCTGCAACCGCTGGTGACGGCCGCGTACGGGCAGCTCGCGCCCGCCGGCGGCGAGACCGTGCTGGAGTACCGCAGCTCCTTCGAGGGCGAGCTGCCGACCAGCCGCGAGCAGGCCGAGGAGCAGCTGCTCCAGGCCCTGCGGGCGGCCCGCAAGCAGGAGGTCGAGCGCGGTCTGACGCTGGTCGGGCCGCACCGCGACGAGCTGGGCCTGCGGCTCGGACCGCTGCCGGCCAAGGGCTACGCCAGCCACGGCGAGTCCTGGTCGTTCGCGCTGGCGCTGCGGCTGGCCTCCTACGAGCTGCTGCGCGCCGACGGCGGCGAACCGGTGCTGATCCTCGACGACGTCTTCGCCGAGCTGGACGCCACCCGCCGCGACCGGCTGGCCGAGCTGGTCGCCGGCGGCGAGCAGGTCCTGGTCACCGCGGCGGTCGCGGAGGACGTGCCGAAGGCCCTGGCCGGGGCCCGGTACTCGGTGGCCGACGGCGCGGTCCGCCGGGTCGACGCCTGACGGACGGCGGCCGCGCGCCCCGTTCCTCCACCGCACCTCCACACCTGCCGCCCCTTCGACCCGCCGTCCGGCGTGCCCCCGTCCCCGTCCGCTCCCGTACGCTGGACGGCTCACCGGCGCGTAGCCGCGACCGTTGTCCACAGGCTGGGGAAAGGAGATCGCCATGAGCGATCCGACCGGGAAGACCCCTCAGCCGGGTGCCCTCCCACTGACCGCCCTCCCGCTCACCGCCCTCCCACCGGCCGCCGACCAGCCGGAGGCCGGGCAGCCGGGCGGCCCGGCACCGACCGGCGCCGACCTGGCCCGCTCGGCGCTGCGGGCGGCCCGGGCGCAGGCCCGCCAGCGGGGCGAGCAGGTCCGGGAGAAGCGCGAGGCGAAGCGGTACGGGCTGCGCAGCGGGGCGCGCTCGGACGGCCGTGACCCGGTGCCGCTGGGGGCGGCGCTGAACCGGCTGCTGACCGAGCGCGGGTGGGAGTCCTCGGCGGCGGTCGGCGGGGTGATGGGCCGTTGGGCGCAGATCGTCGGCCCCGACATCTCGGCGCACTGCGAGCCCACCTCCTACGACGACGCGGCCGCGGTGCTCACCGTGCAGTGCGACTCCACCGCCTGGGCCACTCAACTGCGGTGGCTGGCAAGGCAGTTGGTGGCCCGTCTGAATCACGAGCTCGGCCGCGGCACGGTCAAGACGATCAAGGTGCTGGGGCCGGCCGCGCCGGTCCGCGGCTACGGCCGGCTGCGCGCGCCGGGGAGCAAGGGACCGGGCGACACCTGGGGGTGACCGCGGGCGCCCGCGGTCGAGCGGACCGGAATCTTCCGGAACCCCTGACGGCCCTTCCAGGCGCTCTGTGCCCCCGGGGCGAGTATCGGGACATGTGCAGAGGGGATTCAGGGCGGCGTATCTGCCCTCAGGGGCTGCCAAAAGCCCATCTCTGTCAGTCCTACCGGTAGACTGAGAGCCAAACACTGTTGCTAGTGGCAACCGAGTCGAAACGCCGTGGTCGCACGCTCGCCCGCACGGGGCGGGGATGCGGCCCGTGCTGTGCCAGAGAGGGCGCTTCGTGGCCGATTCCGGCAACCCCAGCCAGACCCCAGACCAGACCGAGCAGGCGGCCGAGAGCACCTACACCGGAAGCAACATCCAGGTGCTGGAGGGCCTCGACGCCGTCCGCAAGCGCCCCGGCATGTACATCGGCTCGACCGGTGAGCGTGGCCTGCATCACCTGGTGCAGGAGGTCGTGGACAACTCCGTCGACGAGGCGATGGCCGGGTACGCCGACACCATCGACGTCACGCTCCTCGCCGACGGCGCGGTCCGCGTCGTCGACAACGGCCGAGGCATCCCGGTGGACATCGTCCCCGGCCAGGAGAAGCCGGCCGTCGAGGTCGTGCTCACCGTCCTGCACGCGGGCGGCAAGTTCGGCGGCGGCGGCTACGCCGTCTCCGGCGGCCTGCACGGCGTCGGCGTCTCGGTGGTGAACGCCCTGTCCACCCGTCTCGCGGTGGAGATCCACCGGGACGGGCACCTCTGGACCCAGGAATACAAGATGGGCGCGCCGACCGCCGCCCTGGTGAAGGGCGAGCCGACCGAGCGGACCGGCACCACCGTCACGTTCTGGGCCGACCCGGACATCTTCGAGACCACGGTCTACTCCTTCGAGACGCTCTCCCGGCGCTTCCAGGAGATGGCGTTCCTCAACAAGGGCCTGACCATCTCGCTGACCGACGAGCGGCCGGAGCACGCGGACGAGGAGGGCAACCCGCTCTCCGTCACGTACCGGTACGACGGCGGCATCGCCGACTTCGTCGCCCACCTCAACTCCCGCAAGGGCGACGTGATCCACCCCTCGGTGATCGACTTCGAGGCGGAGGACAAGGAGAAGACGATCTCCGTGGAGGTCGCGATGCAGTGGAACTCCTCGTACACCGAGGGGGTCTACTCGTTCGCCAACACCATCCACACCCACGGCGGCGGCACCCACGAAGAGGGCTTCCGCGCGGCGCTGACCGGCCTGGTCAACCGCTACGCGCGGGACAAGAAGCTGCTCCGCGAGAAGGACGACAACCTCTCCGGCGAGGACATCCGCGAGGGTCTGACCGCGATCATCTCGGTCAAGCTCGGCGAGCCGCAGTTCGAGGGCCAGACCAAGGACAAGCTGGGCAACACCGAGGCGAAGACCTTCGTCCAGCGGGTGGTCCACGAGCAGCTGAACGACTGGCTGGACCGCAACCCGAACGAGGCCTCGGACATCATCCGCAAGTCCATCCAGGCCGCCACCGCGCGCGTGGCCGCCCGGAAGGCGCGGGACCTGACCCGCCGCAAGGGCCTGCTGGAGTCCGCCTCGCTGCCCGGCAAGCTGAGCGACTGCCAGTCCAAGGACCCGGCCGAGTGCGAGATCTTCATCGTCGAGGGCGACTCCGCCGGCGGCTCCGCCAAGCAGGGCCGTGACCCGCGCATCCAGGCGATCCTCCCGATCCGCGGCAAGATCCTGAACGTCGAGAAGGCCCGGATCGACAAGGTGCTGCAGAACACCGAGGTCCAGGCGCTGATCTCGGCCTTCGGCTGCGGCATCCAGGAGGACTACGACGAGTCCAAGCTGCGCTATCACAAGATCGTCCTGATGGCGGACGCCGACGTCGACGGGCAGCACATCCGCACCCTGCTGCTCACCCTGCTGTTCCGCTTCATGCGGCCGCTGGTCGAGTCCGGCTACGTCTACCTCGCGATGCCCCCGCTGTACAAGATCAAGTGGGGCAAGGACGACTTCGACTACGTGTACTCCGACCGCGAGCGCGACGCCACCATCGCGGCGGGCGTCGCGGCCGGTCGCCGGCTGCCCAAGGACGACGCGATCCAGCGCTTCAAGGGTCTCGGCGAGATGAACGCCGAGGAACTGCGGGTGACCACCATGGACCAGGCCCACCGCCTGCTCCAGCAGATCACCCTGGAGGACGCGGCCCGCGCCGACGACCTCTTCTCCGTCCTGATGGGCGAGGACGTCGAGGCCCGCCGCTCCTTCATCCAGCGCAACGCCAAGGACGTCCGCTTCCTGGACGTGTGACGGGGCCCGCCCCTGCCAGCACAGTCCAGTCACGCGTGAAAGGAAACTGACCACCAGTGGTCGACGACAACCGTCCCGACGGCGAGCAGCCGGACGCCAGCACCGCCACCGACACCTTCGTGTCCCGGGTCGAGCCGATCGAGCTCGAGACCGAGATGCAGCGCTCGTACCTCGACTACGCGATGAGCGTGATCGTCAGCCGTGCGCTGCCCGAGGTCCGCGACGGCCTCAAGCCGGTGCACCGGCGCGTGCTCTACGCCATGTACGACGGCGGGTACCGCCCCGAGAAGGGCTACTACAAGTGCGCCCGCGTCGTCGGCGACGTCATGGGCAACTACCACCCGCACGGTGACACCTCGATCTACGACACCGTGGTCCGCCTGGCCCAGCCGTGGTCGCTGCGGATGCCGCTGGTGGACGGCAACGGCAACTTCGGCTCGCCGGGCAACGACCCGGCCGCGGCCATGCGCTACACCGAGTGCAAGCTGATGCCGCTGGCCATGGAGATGATGCGCGACATCGACGAGGAGACCGTCGACTTCGCCGCCAACTACGACGGCCGCTCGCAGGAGCCCACCGTCCTGCCCGCGCGCATCCCCAACCTGCTGGTCAACGGTGCCACCGGCATCGCGGTCGGCATGGCCACCAACATCCCGCCGCACAACCTGCGCGAGGTCGCCTCCGGCGCGCTCTGGGCGCTGGAGCACCCGGAGGCCTCCAACGAGGAGCTGCTGGAGGCCCTGATCGAGCGGATCAAGGGCCCGGACTTCCCGACCGGCGCGCTGATCGTCGGCCGCCGCGGGATCGAGGAGGCGTACCGCACCGGGCGCGGCTCGATCACCATGCGCGCGGTGGTCGAGGTCGAGGAGATCCAGGGCCGCCAGTGCCTGGTGATCACCGAGCTGCCCTACCAGGTCAACCCGGACAACCTCGCGCTGAAGATCGCCGACCTGGTCAAGGACGGCAAGGTCGCCGGCATCGCCGACGTCCGCGACGAGTCCTCCTCGCGCACCGGCCAGCGCCTGGTCATCGTGCTCAAGCGGGACGCCGTCGCCAAGGTCGTGCTGAACAACCTCTACAAGCACACCGACCTGCAGACCAACTTCGGCGCCAACATGCTGGCGCTGGTCGACGGCGTGCCGCGCACGCTCTCGCTCGACGCCTTCATCCGGCACTGGGTCAACCACCAGGTCGACGTCATCGTCCGGCGCACCACCTTCCGGCTGCGCAAGGCCGAGGAGCGGGCGCACATCCTGCGCGCCCTGCTGCGCGCCCTGGACATGATCGACGAGGTCATCGCGCTGATCCGGGCCTCGGCCAGCGCCGACGCCGCCCGCAGCGGCCTGATGGAGCTGCTCGCCATCGACGAGCTCCAGGCCAACGCGATCCTGGAGATGCAGCTGCGCCGCCTGGCCGCCCTGGAGCGCCAGCGGATCATGGACGAGCACGACGAGCTGCAGCGCAAGATCGACGAGTACAACGCGATCCTGGCCTCCCCGGGCCGTCAGCGCGAGATCATCTCCGAGGAGCTGACCGCGATCGTCGAGAAGTACGGCGACGAGCGGCGCTCCACCCTGATCCCCTCCGACGGCGACCTCTCCATCGAGGACCTCATCGCCGAGGAGGACATCGTCGTCACGATCACCCGTGGCGGCTACGTCAAGCGGACCCGCTCCGACCTCTACCGCTCGCAGAAGCGCGGCGGCAAGGGCGTGCGCGGTGCGCAGCTCAAGCAGGACGACATCGTCGACCACTTCTTCGTGACGACGACCCACAACTGGATCCTGTTCTTCACCAACAAGGGCCGGGTCTACCGGGCCAAGGGCTACGAGCTGCCGGACGCCGGCCGGGACGCCCGCGGCCAGCACGTGGCCAACCTGCTGGCCTTCCAGCCGGAGGAGCACATCACCCAGGTGATGGCGGTGCGCACCTACGAGGACAAGCCGTACCTCGTGCTCGCCACCCGGGCCGGTCTGGTGAAGAAGTCCGCGCTCAAGGACTACGACTCGCCCCGCTCCGGCGGCCTGATCGCGATCAACCTGCGCCAGGACGAGGAGGGCCGGGACGACGAGCTGATCGGCGCCGAGCTGGTCTCCGCCGAGGACGACCTGCTGCTGGTCTCCCGCAAGGCCCAGTCGATCCGCTTCACCGCGACCGACGACGCGCTGCGGCCCACCGGCCGCGCCACCTCCGGCGTCAAGGGCATGTCCTTCCGCGAGGACGACGAACTGCTGTCGATGAACGTGGTCCGGCCGGGGACGTACGTCTTCACCGCCACCGACGGTGGCTACGCCAAGCGCACCGGGGTGGACGAGTACCGTGTCCAGGGGCGCGGCGGTTTCGGCACCAAGGCGGCGAAGATCGTCGAGGGCCGCGGATCGCTGGTCGGCGCCCTGGTGGTGGACGACAGCGACGAGATCATGGCGATCACCCTCTCGGGCGGGGTGATCCGCACGAGGGTTTCCGAGGTTCGTGAAACCGGACGTGACACCATGGGCGTCCAACTGATCAACCTCGGAAAGCGCGACGCGGTGGTGGGCATGGCCCGCAACGCGGAGGCCGAGGGCGAGGAGCTGTTGGAGGACGAGGCGTCCGACGCCGAGTCCACCGAGGTGGCCGAGGGTACGGAGACGGTGGCGGGCGGCGAGGAAGCCCAGGCCTGACCCCTACCGCGCAGGCCGGTGCCGTTGCGTCCGAACACGGGCGCGGCGGCGCCGGCCGCCGACCAGTTCCGGGCAATCCCGCCGGGTGCTGGATGACGAGTGACGACGCAGGGCGGCGCCGCCGCCCTGGTGGGAAGTGCGGGAGGACCAGTGAGTGGAGCCACGGGTGCTGCGGGAGGAGCCACCGGCGGCCGTCCGGGCGCAGCACAGGGCGGCGGGGGCTACGGGGTGCCGCAGCCGCCGGCCGAGCACCCCGCCGCGTCCACCTCGCTGATGCCACCGGTCGGTGCGGCGGGTCAGGGCGGGGCGACGTACGGCGGGCAGCCGACCCCTCCGCCGCCGGGAGCGCCGGCGCCGGGCGGTAGCGGGTTCTCGCAGCCGACCACGTACGCCAAGGGGCAGCCGACGCCGCCCCGGGGCACCCGGGTGGGCGGCAACACCCCGCCCGGCGGGACGCCCGTCCCGGGCGGCGCCCCGCGCCGGCCCGGCGCGGCGCCGGCCGTCGGGGGCGCCGGCCTCGGCCGGACCCGCAAGGCCCGGCTGCGGATCACCAAGGCCGACCCGTGGTCGGTGATGAAGGTGAGCTTCCTGCTGTCGCTGGCGGTCGGGATCATCATCATCGTGGCGGCGGCCGTCCTGTGGATGACGCTGGACTCGCTCGGGGTCTTCGACTCGCTCGGCAAGACCCTCAAGGAGGTCACCGCCGGCGAGGCGCCCAACAGCGGCATCAACCTGATGGACTACGTCGGGTTCGGCAAGGTGATGACCTTCACCTCGCTGATCGCGGTGGTCGACGTCGTGCTGCTGACCGCGCTCTCCACGCTCTCGGCGTTCATCTACAACGCGGCCGCCGGCTTCACCGGTGGCATCGAGCTGACCCTGGCCGAGGAGGACTGACCCCGGCCGCGCCGGACCGGGTCTGACCCCCGGTCACATCGTCGTCCGCGGACGGAATGTGCGGGCCCCGACGGCTGTTGCAGCCTTCGGGGCCCGTCGGCATTTCGGGTGACAGCCGGTCCCCGCGGCGTGCCGCCCGGTCGGGCGTCCGCCGCGGTGGGATTAGCTGGACGCGCTCGTGCCGAGTCACCGAGTGCCGCAGGCCCGCCCCCCGGTCCGACCGGCCGGGGCGGGTACGGCTGTGCAGGTACGGCTGGACGGAGGCGCGCGATGGCTCAGCTCGCAAGGCAACTGGTCGAGGCCCTGGAAGGGCTGCTGGGGGTCCCGGTACCGCTGCGGGTGCAGGTGTGGGACGGCAGTGCCGCCGGGCCGCCGGGGGCGCCCACGGTGGTGCTGCGCAACCGGCGGGCGCTGCGCCGGCTGCTCTGGCAGCCGGGTGAGCTGGGCCTGGCCCGGGCCTACGTGTCGGGGGACCTGGAGCTCGCCCCGGGCGCCGACCTCTACGAGGTGCTGACGGTCGTCGCGCACCTCGCCGAGCGCCCCGAGATCCGGCAGCTGGCGCTGGGCCCCGGCGACGTGGTCGGCCCCCGGGGCCGCCGGGTGCTGGGGGCGCTGCTCCGGGCGGGTGCGCTCGGCCCGCAGCCCGCCCCGCCGCCGGAGGAGGCCGGGTCCGTCCGGGGCCGGGTGCACAGCCGCAGCCGGGACCGCGCGGCGATCAGCCACCACTACGACGTCGGCAACGACTTCTACGGGCTCGTCCTGGGCTCCTCGATGGTGTACTCCTGCGCCTACTGGGAGCCGGCCGCCAAGAGCCTGGAGGCCGCCCAGGAGGCCAAGCTCGACCTGATCTGCCGCAAGCTCGGCCTGCGGCCGGGGATGCGCCTGCTGGACGTCGGCTGCGGCTGGGGCTCGCTGGTGCTGCACGCCGCGCGGCACTACGGCGTCACGGCGGTCGGCGTCTCCATCTCCGAGGAGCAGGTCGCGCTCGCCCGCCGACGGGTCGAGGAGGCCGGCCTGGCCGACCGGATCGAGATCCGGCTGCAGGACTACCGGGAGATCCCGGACGGCCCGTTCGACGCCATCTCCAGCGTCGGCATGGCCGAGCACGTCGGCTCCGAGCAGTACCGGGTCTACGCCGACGGCCTGTACGGCCTGCTGGTGCCCGGTGGCCGGCTGCTCAACCACCAGATCGCCCGCCGCCCGGACCACCCGGGCGAGCCGCACCGCCCCAGCCCGTTCATCGACCGCTACGTCTTCCCGGACGGCGAGCTCTCCCCGGTCGGTTCCACCGTGGCCCGGCTGGAGGAGGCCGGCTTCGAGGTCCGCGACGTGGAGTCGCTGCGCGAGCACTACGGGCTGACGCTGCGCGAGTGGGTGGCCAACCTGGAGGCGCACTGGACGGAGGCGGTCCGCCTGGTCGGCCGCGGCCGGGCCCGGGTCTGGCGGCTGTACATGGCGGCCTCGGCGCTCGCCTTCGAGGAGAACCGGATCGGGATCAACCAGATCCTCGCCGTGCGCACCGGTCCCGAGGGGGCGGCCCACCTCCCGGCCACCCGTGAGGAGTGGCTGCTCCGCCGCCCCACCGCTTCCCACCAGCGGACTGCCGCCGGGGCCGGTGCCGATCAGGATTTGGGAGATCGGCCGTCGGTCCGCTAATCTTTCAGTGCGGCAAGGGCCTATAGCTCAGACGGTTAGAGCGCTTCCCTGATAAGGAAGAGGCCACAGGTTCAAGTCCTGTTAGGCCCACCACCGCGAAGGGCCCGGAGCGATCTCGCTCCGGGCCCTTCGGCGTTTTCGTGCCCGGACCGGGGAACCACGGGCCCGCCCCGGGGGTTGTCCGGGGGAGGGCGGGTGGAGGGATGGTGGCGGTATGGCGCTGTTCTGGGCGATGAGCATTCCCGGACTGGTCTGCGCGCTGGTCGTGCTGGCCTTCGTCGATCAACTGGCGCTGCGGGCGCGCCGGGCCCGCTGGATCCCCTGGCGGGGGACGGGCCGTGAGGGGCAGATCTCGTCGACCGGCTTCGAGCAGCTGCACGCCCAGTTCGCGGCGGGCAAGCAGCACGAGCTGGACGAGCGGCGCAGCACGCTGATGCTGCGCGACGAGGAGGGGGAGGGGGCTCCGCCGCGGACCAGGGTGGACCTCGCCTCCGGTACCGCCGTGGTGGTCACGCCGCCCCGCCGGTGACCGGTCCGGGTCGGTCCGGAGGGCGTCCTGGGGCCGCTCACCGGCAGGCCGACCGTACGACAGGAGGTGTGGCGTCAATCCTCCGGCCGGACGGGTCGGTTGGCGGCAGCGGTGGCTGGTCACGATTGGGACACCGGTGTGTATCATCGGCCGCAAGGGCAGTCTGGCACCCGGCAGCCCGTTCGTGCTCGTAAGAACCCATGGACTCGTCGGCCCGGCCAATCCGGTCGGCGCACGGCTGTTGAGTCCGATACGCAAGAAGGACGAGGTCCCGCGGTGAAGAAGCTTCTCCTGGTCGCCCTGGTCGCCCTCGGCGGCTTCTTTGTCTACCGTCAGGTCCAGGCGGACCGCGCCGAGCAGGACCTGTGGACCGAGGCCACCGACCCGGTCCCGGCCGGTCGCTGAGGCCCCGGACGATCTGACGATCGACGATCTTCGGAGACGCCGCAGCGCGTCTCCCCGGTCGGTCGGTCCGGTCGGACGACCGGGCCGACCGGCTCTTCCGGCACCGGCCGGGCACCAGTGCGGGGACGGGGCGTGGGATTCGCGCCGGGACCCGGTACGCTAGTGCCCGGCGGTACACGCGGTGCCGTCGAGGGGCTTTAGCTCAGTTGGTAGAGCGCTGCCTTTGCAAGGCAGATGTCAGGAGTTCGAGTCTCCTAAGCTCCACAGACGAACAGCCGATCGGCCGCTGACCTGAATCCGGGTCAGCGGCCGATCGGCGTTCTGCGGGGGTGCGGGCCGGTCAGTGCGGCTTGCGCGGGTCGTGCGGCTTGGGCCGGTCCTCGTCGTGGTCGGGCCCGTCGGGGGTGGACGAGCCGGGTTCGACGGCGCCGGACTCGGTCGGGACGTCCGGCGCGGCCGCCGTCTCGGCCGTGGAGCCGTTCACCGGGCTGGTGGTGGCCGCGTCGACGGTGCCGTCCGCGGTGCCGGCGCTCGTGGCGTGCGAGCCGCCGGGGCGCGGGGCGGCCGCGGCCTCGGCCGGGCCGGGCGCCGGGGTGGGGGTTCCGGTCGTGGGCTCGACGAGCCACTCCGGGTCGCCCTGGTGCCGCCACCACTGCCAGACCAGGATGCCGCTGCCGATGGCGACGGCGCCCGCCACGGCGAGGCCGGTGGCCCAGCCGTTGCGGTGCTCCTTCCTGGCGTTGCGGGCGGCGAGGTCGCTGATCTCGGCCGAGGTGACGTGGCCCTGCAGCGCGGTCAGCGCGGCGGCGCCGCGGGTCTGCGCCTCCAGCGCGACGGGCGTGACGGTGGCGCGGGCCTCCTCGACCGCGTGGGCGACCTTGGGGACCACGGTGGAGCGGGCCTGGTCGGCGGCGCGGATCGCGGAGAGCCGGGCCGCCAGGGCGGTCTCCTGGGCCCGGTGGAGGGCCTTGAGGGTGTTCTTCTGGGCTTCCGGGGGAAGGCTGGCGAAGGCATGCTCGAACTGCGGGGCGATGTGCTTGGCGTACTGGACACGGGCGCTGTGCGCTGCCTGGGAGGCCTTCGGCCCGACGGCGTCCACAGCGGGCCCCAGCCGCTGCTTCGCGCCGTCCGCGAGGTGCACCGCGGTTTCCTTGGCGGTGGCGGCGTAGGGCGCGAGAGTTTCCCGGGTCTTGCCGGCCGTCTCACGTGCTGAGTCCAAACGGGTCACGAGTCTCTCCTCCTGGTGGCGTCCTATATGCACTTATCCACCTAAATGCTGATCATGCATGTTGATTTGTCTGAGAGCACTCCGGAGTGGGCCGTACGCGGGGTGCGGCGGGTCGCCCGGTCCGGCGTCCGGGGCCCGGATCCGGCCGGTGGAGATCGCTCGGCGCCGACCCGCCGCAGTACGCTGACGATCCCGGTGCCACCCGTACGGCGGGTGCCGGCGGGACCGCGCCGCCGACGTACGAGAAGGGGTTACCGCTGATGCTCCCGGACGAGTCCAGGCCGCCGACGGACGAGGACCCGCGGCCGGGCGGCGGGTCCGGGGCGTCCCGCTGCTACCGGCACCCGGAGCAGGAGACCGGTATCGGCTGCTCCCGGTGCGGCCGGCCGATCTGCCCGAAATGCATGGTGAACGCCTCGGTGGGCTTCCACTGTCCGGATTGCGTCAGCGGGGACAACCGGCAGGTGCGGCAGGCGACCACGCGGTTCGGCGGCAAGCCGGCCGCCGACGGCGCGCTGGTCACCAAGGTCCTGCTCGGACTCAACCTGGCGGTCTTCCTGCTGGCCGCCTACGTGCTGGAGCCGTGGCTGGCCGAGGACCTCTCGCTGTTCAGCGTCGGCCCGCAGATCACCGGCTTCCCGTACGGCGTGGCGGCCGGGCCGGACCAGTGGTACCGGCTGCTGACCGCGACCTTCCTGCACGTCGCGCCGTGGCACATCGCCACCAACATGGTGATGCTCTGGGTGATCGGTCCCTCGCTGGAGGCGGCGCTCGGCCGGATCCGCTTCCTGGCCGTCTACCTGCTGTCCGGCCTGGCCGGCAGTGCGTTCGCCTTCCTGCTGGCCGGCGGCTTCATGAACTCGCTGGGGGCGTCCGGCGCCATCTTCGGCCTGCTCGGCGCGACCGTGGTGATGTACAAGCAGACCAGGACGCCGCTGGGACCGGTGATCGCGCTGCTGGTCTTCAACCTGATCGTCACCTTCTCGGTGTCCGGCATCGACTGGCGGGCGCACATCGGCGGGCTGGTCGCCGGCACGCTGACCGCGATCGGGCTGATGTACGCCCCGCGGGAGCGCCGGACGGTCGTCCAGGCACTGACGGTGGCGGGGGTGGCCGGGCTGGTGCTGCTGATGGTCCTCGTCGGGACGGCCCGCTACGGCGGGTGACCGTTCCGGACGTTTGTCCACAGCGCGTGGGGGGTTGTGCACAGCCGGTGCGCCAGCCGGGCTGTGGACTGTTGTTCTACGCGTGTCCCGCTGTGCGTATTCGGCATTCGGGGGACCGCGCGCACCGGTGCGGACCGCGCGCCGGACGCGAGTTATCCACAGGCCGGGGAGACTTTTCCCCAGTGTGGATAACCATGTGGATAAGCGTGATAAGCGGGATAACCGCCGTCCGGTGTCAGGACACACCGAGGCGCCGCCCCGCACGACGCTGCCGGGGCGGCGGAGCGGACGCTCAGGGCCTGGGCCCCGGCGTCACTTCCACTGGGTGGAGACGCCGAATCCCGCCGCGATGAAGCCGAAGCCCACCAGGATGTTCCAGTTGGCCCAGCTCTCGACCGGCCAGGTGCCACTGGTCACGTAATAGGTGACGATCCAGACCAGACCGACCAGGAACAGTGCCAGCATCAGAGGGGCTACCCAGCTTCGGCCCGAGCTGATCTTCACCGTTGCCACCGTCGGCGGGGTGTAATCGGACTTCTTGCGGAGTCGAGACTTCGGCACGAGGAGCTCTCCTGTCGATGCGCTGTGAGACCGCGCAGGGGTTCAGCGGGTGGGGCGGCTGGTGGGTGGCGGCTGTGGAGAACGTTAGGGGAACCGGTCCCGCACATGCCACCGGCGTCCGTTAGCGTAGTGGCTCGGCGGGTCTGAAGGAGATAAGGGTACGGTGCCTAATTTGTCGATTCCTCCTCGGCCTGCCCGCTCTCGCGCCGCCGGCATCCGAATTGTCGGCCGTGCCCTGACCTGCGCCGTCTTCGCGCTCGCCGGCCTGCTCTTCTACATCAGCGCGCAGACCGCCCGCGGGACCGATCTGCGGACCGACAACTCGCTGCTGAGCCTCGGCGACGTGATACGCCAGCGCAGCTCGCAGAACCAGCAGTCCCAGGAGCAGCTCGCCGACCTCCAGGCGCGTTCCCAGGCGCTCACCGGCCAGCAGGGGCGCAGCCCCGCGGACGCCGCCCGGCTGACCGCCCTCCAGCAGGCCGCCGCCCTGGAACCGCTGCAGGGGCCCGGACTGACCGTCACCCTCAACGACGCGCCGCCGAACGCCACCGCGCGCATCCCCGGGGTGCCCGAGCCCGGCGTCAACGACCTCGTCATCCACCAGCAGGACATCCAGGCGGTGGTCAACGCGCTCTGGCGGGGCGGCGCCGAGGGCGTCCAGGTGATGGACCAGCGGCTGATCGCCACCAGCGCGGTCCGCTGCGTGGGCAACACCCTGCTGCTCCAGGGCCGGGTCTACTCGCCGCCGTACGTGGTCAAGGCGGTGGGGCGCACGGACGCGCTGCGGTCCGCGGTGGACGCCGACCCGACGATCCGCAACTACCTGCAGTACGTGCAGGCGTACGGGCTGGGCTGGAAGGTGCAGGAGAGCGGCGAGCTCAGCGTGCCCGGCTACTCCGGGACGGTCGACCTGGGTTCGGCCGGGGGACAGTGACGGCCGGCCGGTGACCACCGGTCCGGGCGCCGCTCCGGCCCGCCGCCGCGACCCGCCGGGCGGGCCGCCGGAGCACAACGGGCGGGCGCTGCCGGGGACCGCTCCGGCCCGCCGCCGCGACCCGCCGGGCGGGCCGCCGGAGCACAACGGGCGGGCGCTGCCGGGGAAGGGCGCCTCACGCGCCCGGATCACGGGTCTACTCTTGACCCCAGTCTGTTGCGTCGAGGGAGCACCATGTACGGCTGGATCTGGCGACACCTTCCGGGGCACCCCCTGGTCCGGGCCCTCATCTCGCTGCTCCTCGTCCTGGGGGTGGTCTACCTCCTGTTCACCTACGTCTTCCCGTGGGCGGAACCGCTGCTCCCCTTCGGCGACGTCACAGTGGACGGCGACGGCGGCGCCGCCGGCTGAGCCCGGCGGCCCTGCTCCTCCTCCCAGTCCCCGCAGCCCACGGAGATAGCGCGCGAATGACCCCCCAGCTGACCTCGCCCCGCATCCTGGTCGTCGACAACTACGACAGCTTCGTCTTCAACCTGGTCCAGTACCTCTACCAGCTCGGCGCCACCTGCGAGGTGGTGCGCAACGACGAGGTGACGGTCGAGCACGCGGTGCGCCGCGCGGGCGCGGAGGGCTTCGACGGGGTGTTGCTCTCCCCCGGCCCCGGTGCGCCCGAGGAGGCCGGGGTCTGCATCGAGATGGTCCACCACTGCGCGCGGACCGGGCTGCCGGTCTTCGGCGTCTGCCTGGGCCTGCAGTCGATCGCGGTCGCGTACGGCGCGGTGGTCGGCCGGGCGCCCGAGCTGCTGCACGGCAAGACCTCGCTGGTGGAGCACGAGGACGGCGGCGTCTTCGAGGGCCTGCCCTCGCCGCTCACCGCGACCCGGTACCACTCGCTGGCGGTCGAGCCGGCCACCGTGCCGGACGAGCTGGTGGTGACCGCCCGGACCGAGAGCGGCGTGATCATGGGGCTGCGCCACCGCGAGCTGCTGGTCGAGGGCGTCCAGTTCCACCCGGAGTCGGTCCTCACCGAGGGCGGGCACCGGATGCTCGCCAACTGGCTGGCCGAGTGCGGCGATCCGCAGGCCGTCGGCCGTTCGGCCGGGCTCGCCCCGGTGATCGGCCGGGGCTGAGCGGCATGACCGCGGTGCGTCCGGAGGGGCGATACCAGGCGGGCGCGGATCCGCACGGGGCCGGGGCGCCCGGCCCGGGCGGCCGGCACCGGCAGCCTGCCCCGCAGTACGGCGGCCGGGGCCAGCAACCGCCGGAGAGCCAGTACCAGCAGTACGACCCCTACGGTGCGCAGCCGCTCGGACCGGGCGACCCGGAGCACGGTGGTGCCGAGGACGGCTGGAGCGTCTACGAGCAGGCCGGACAGGCCGCTCCGGGCGACCCGGCCCACCCGGGGCAGCCCGAGTACCCCTGGCTGGCCGACCAGACCCTCCAGCTGCGGCTCCCGGCCCTCGCCGACGACGGCACGCCCCCGCCGCTCGGCGGCCGGGCCGAACGCCGTCGTGCCGCGCAGGGCCGGATCTCGGTGCGCTCGGGCGGCGGGCGCCGCCGGGCGGCCGACGGCGCGGCCACGGGCCGGGCGCGGCCCAAGGAGTCGCCGGCCGTCGTGGTCGCCCGCCTCGTCGGCGAGCTGTGCATCACGCTCGGCCTGGTGATGCTGCTCTTCGTCTCCTACCAGCTCTGGTGGACCAACGTGCAGGCCGACGCGGCCGCCGACGGTGCCCGCAACCAGCTGGAGCAGCAGTTCGACGCGGCCCAGCCGGCACCCGGCGCGGCCGGGCAGCCCGCGCCGGACCCGGCGAAGCCGGAGACCTTCGAGCCCGGCAAGGGCTTCGCGATCATCCACCTGCCGAAGCTGGGTCTCAAGTTCCCGATCGCCGAGGGCACGTCCAAGTCGGCGGTGCTCGACAAGGGCCTGGTCGGGCACTACGCCGGGACGGGCATGCCGGCCGACAAGGCGGGCAACTTCGCGCTGGCCGCGCACCGCAACACCCACGGCGAGCCGTTCCGGCACATCAACCAGCTCGGCAAGGGCGACAAGATCGTGGTGGAGACCGCCACCGCGTACTACACGTACGAGATCACCGGCGGCATCCCGGAGACCCCGCCGTCCAACGTGAGCGTGATCAAGCCGGTGCCCAACGGCTCCGGGTACACCCAGGCGGGCCGCTACATCACCCTGACCACCTGCACACCGGAGTTCAGTTCCAAGGCTCGCCTGATCCTCTTTGGCAAGATGATCGAGGAGCGGCCGCGGAGCCAGGGCAAGCCGCCCGGCCTCACGGTCGGCTAGGGCCTGCCGGACAAACCCCGGCGGGCCGCGGCGGACGGCCGCCGCACCGGATGGACAGCACGCGAAGGGGAGTACGAGTGACCCAGGACGAGACGGCGCAGGCAGGCCCGCCGCCCGCGCCCGCCCGTCGGCGACGGGGCCGGGCGCTGGCCGCGCTCGGCGTCCTCGGCGAACTGCTGATCACCCTGGGGCTGGTGCTCGGTCTCTTCGTCTCCTACTCGCTCTGGTGGACCAACGTGGAGGCCGACGCCGCCGCGGCGCAGGCGGGTGACCGGCTGCGCGGCGCCTGGGCGGCGGGGCCGACCAACGCTCCCCCGGCCGCCCCCGGCGCCCCGAGCCCCACCGCCGCGCCCGGCACCGGCACCGGCCCGGCCCCCGTGGCGGGCGACGGGATCGGCTTCCTGCACGTGCCCGCGATGGGCCGGGGCTACCAGGTGCTGATCCGGATGGGCACCGACGCCGACACCCTGGCCGAGGGCGTCGCCGGGGTGTACGAGCAGCCCTACCGGGCCGCGATGCCCTGGGACGCCACCGGGAACTTCGCGCTGGCCGCCCACCGGGACGGCCACGGGGCGAAGTTCCACGACCTCGACGCCGTCCACCGGGGCGCCGCGATCGTCGTCGAGACCAGGGACAAGTGGTACGTCTACCGGGTCGACAGCACCCTGGCGGAGACCTCCAAGTACGACACCGGCATCGTCGCCCCCGTCCCCAAGGGCTCGGGCTACCAGGCGCCCGGACGGTACATCACCCTGACGACCTGTACGCCGGTCTACACCTCGCGCTACCGGATGGCCGTCTGGGGCAGCCTGGTGCGGGTGGACGACATGGACGCCGCGCGCACCCCGCCGACCGAGCTGAGGTCCTGACCCGGGCACGGCCAAGCTACCGGGCCGGACCGGAAAGCCCGAGGGCCCGTCGCAGCACCTGCGACGGGCCCTCGGGCGTTCCCGGCGTCAGAGCCAGGGGAACCAGGGGTTAGGGGTTGCCCCCTTTGGTGTTGGAGGGTGACGGGTTGGCGGGGTCGCCCCCTTTGGTCGGCTCGGGCGGCTTCACCATCAGGGTGACCGACTGCCCCGGGTCCAGCTGGGTCCCGGCGCCCGGCATCGAGTTGGTGACCGTGCCGTTCGGGTCCTGCGAGCCGAGCAGGGTGTAGCCCAGGCCCTGCTTCTGCAGCTGCGCGATCGCGTCCTTGACCGGGACGTTCTGCAGCGGCGGGACGGTGGCCTTGTCCGGCGCCTTGAAGATCGTCAGGGTGATCTTCGAGTTGGCCGCGGCCTTGGTGTTCGGCTGGAGCGACTGCGACGCGACGGTGTTGACCTTGGTCGGGTCGTTGGTCGGCGTCGTCTTCGAGGCGTCGACCTGGAAGCCCGCGCCCTCCAGGGTGGCCTGCGCGGCCTCCTTCTGCTGGCCGACCACACCGGGGACGGAGACCTTGGCCTTGCCCTGCGAGACGGTGAGCTTGATCTGCGCGGTCGGGTCGCCGGCCGCGTTGGCCGCCGGGTCCTGGGCGATGACCGTCTCCGTCGGAGCGGTGTCGTCGTCCTTGTACTCGGGCTGCGCGATGTTGGTGAAGCCGGCGTCGTTGAGCGCCTTGACCGCCTGGTCCTTGGTCAGGCCGACCACCTTGGGCACGGTCGCCTTGGCCGGACCGGAGGAGAGCTGCACCGTGATCGTGGCGGCCTCCGCGACCTGGCCGCCGGCCGCCGGGGTCTGGGTGCAGACCTGGTCCTTCTTGACGTTGGTGTCCGGGCAGGCCACCTTCTCGCCCTCGGTCACCACCAGCTTGGGGCCGCTCTGCGCGGCGAGGGTCTTGGCCTCGGCCAGCGTCTTGCCCACCAGGCTCGGCGCGACGACCTTGGCGGGCTCCTTCTTGTCGCCGCCCTTGTTGCCGAACATCGCCTGGGCGACGAAGAAGGTGCCGACCAGGACCAGCACGGCGGCGACCGCCAGCACGATCCAGGAGGTGTTGCTCTTCTTCGGCGGCTGCTCGCCGCGCCGGCCCCCGCCGCGGCCGTAGCCGTCGTCGTAGCCGTCGTTCCCGCCGCCGCCCGGGGCACCGGCGTAGGTCTGCCCGTAGCCGTCGTCCTGGTAGCCGGGCTGCTGGCCGTAGCCGGCCTGCGGGAGCATCGTGGTCGGCCCGCCGCCGGGCTGCTGCGGCAGCACGTTGGTCTGGCCGTACGGGTCGTGCTGCTGCGGGTAGCCGTTCTGGTCGTAGCCGTACCCGGCCGCGCCGCCCATCCCGTAGGCGGCGGCCTGCTGGGCGGCGGCCACCGGGAGGCCGTCGAGGAAGCGCTCGATGTCGTCGCGCATCTCGTCGGCGCTCTGGTACCGGTAGTCGCGGTCCTTGGCGAGCGCCTTCAGCACGATCGCGTCGATCTCGGGGCGCACTTCGGGATCGAACACGGACGGCGGCTGCGCCTCCTCCCGGACGTGCTGGTAGGCCACCGCGACCGGCGAGTCGCCGACGAACGGCGGCCGCACGGTCAGCAGCTCGTACAGCAGGCAGCCGGTGGAGTAGAGGTCCGAGCGGGCGTCGACCTGCTCGCCCTTGGCCTGCTCGGGGGAGAGGTACTGGGCGGTCCCGATGACGGCGGAGGTCTGCGTCATGGTCATCCCGGCGTCGCCCATGGCCCGGGCGATGCCGAAGTCCATGACCTTGACGTTGCCCTGCCGCGTCAGCATCACGTTGGCGGGCTTGATGTCGCGGTGCACGATGCCGGCCCGGTGCGAGTACTCCAGGGCCTGGAGGATGCCGATGGTCATCTCCAGCGAGCGCTCCGGCAGCAGCCGGCGGCCGGAGTGCAGCAGCTCCCGCAGCGTGGACCCCTCGACGTACTCCATCACGATGTACGGGATGGAGATGCCGTCGATGTAGTCCTCGCCGGTGTCGTACACGGCGACGATCGCGGGGTGGTTCAGTGACGCCGCGGACTGCGCCTCACGGCGGAAGCGGGCCTGGAAGGACGGATCACGGGCCATGTCGGCCCGGAGCGTCTTCACAGCGACGGAACGGCCGAGCCGGGTGTCATGGGCGAGGTACACCTCGGCCATGCCGCCGCGTCCGAGGACGCCGCCGAGCTCGTACCTGCCGCCTAGGCGACGAGGCTCTTCCATAGTTCCGACCCTCTCCCTCACCCGCCGGTGAGGTTGTGACGTAGGTGTCCCCGCACGCTCCGAGTGACGCCGGCGCGGGCCCGGGTGGTTCTGCGATCAGGACCCTTCGACGCTTCGCGGGCGGCAACGGGCACACCCGCTGCTGCGGATACGCTACCGGTCGCACTGCGCCGGACCGGAGTCGGCCGTGGGCCGATACCAGACCGGTATCCGTTCGGCGGGGCCGATCGTGACATTCGACGCACCCGTGACGGCCGCTCCCTACTTGCCGAGGGCGGCCTGCATCACCGCCTTGGCGATGGGTGCGGCGAGCCGGCCGCCGCTGATCCCGTCACGGTTGTTGGAGCCGTCCTCGACCACCACCGCGACCGCGACGGACTGGCCGTCGGGGGTCTTGGCGTAGGAGGTGAACCAGGCGAACGGCAGCCCGGCGTTGTCCTCGCCGTGCTGCGCGGTGCCGGTCTTGCCGCCGACCGTCAGGCCCGGGATCTTGGCGTTCTTGCCGGTGCCGTTGTCGACCACCGAGACCATCAGGTCCTGGAGCTTCTGCGCGGTCTCCGGGCTCATCGCCTGGGAGTACTGCTTCTCGGTGTGCTTGGAGATGGTGGTCAGCGAGGCCGAGCGCTCCTGGTCGACCAGGTACGGCTGCATCAGCGAGCCGTTGTTGGCGATCGCGGCCGAGACCATGGCCATCTGGAGCGGGGTGGCCCGGGTGTCGTGCTGGCCGATGGAGTCCAGCGCCACGCCGTCCGGGGTGGAGTTGGTCGGAAAGACGCTCTTCTCGGACCGGACCGGGGTGTCCACGGTGCTGTTGAAGCCGAACTTCTCGGCCTGCGCCCGCATCTTCTCCTTGCCGAGCTCGGTGCCGATCTTGCCGTAGACGGTGTTGCAGGACCAGTCCATGGCGACCTTGACCGTGGCGTTCTCGCAGGGCTCGTTGTCGCTCTCGTTCCTCAGCTCGGTCTTGGTGCCCGGCAGGATGTACGGCTTAGGCGTCTGGGTCTGGTCGTCGACGCTCTGGAACACGCCGTTCTCGAACGCCGCCGCCGCGGTGACCAGCTTGAACGTCGAACCGGGCGGGTACGTCTCGCGCAGGGCGCGGTTGAGCATCGGCTTGTTCGGGTCCGCGTTGAGGTCCACCCAGGCCTTGGAGTCGCCGGACTCGCTGCCCGCGAAGGCGCCGGGGTCGTAGGACGGGGTGGAGACCAGCGCCAGGATCGCGCCGGTGCGCGGGTCGAGCGCGACCACCGCGCCCTTCTTGTTGCCGAGGCCGTCGAAGGCGGCCTTCTGGGCCTTGGAGTTGATCGTCGTGACGACGTCCCCGCCCTTCTTCGGCTCCCCGGTCAGCATGTCCAGGGTGTTCCGGAAGAACAGCCGGTCGTCGCTGCCGGAGAGGATGCCGTCCTCCAGCTGCTCCAGCTGGCTGGCGCCGAAGGACTGCGAGGAGTACCCGGTCACCGGCGCGTACATCGCGCCGTCGACCCAGGAGCGCTTGTACTTGTAGCGCAGGCCGTTGACGAAGTCGGACTGGGTGACCGGCTTGCCGTCGACGATGATGTTGCCCCGCGGGTGGGCGTACCGGTCGTACACCTGCCGCTTGTTGTTCTTGTTGGTGGCCCAGGCCTCGGCCTGGACGCCCTGCACCCAGTTGGTGCGCACCATCAGGGCCAGGATCAGGACCAGGCAGAAGATCGAGACCCGGCGGATCGGCTTGTTCACGAGGCTGCTCCCCCCTGGAGCTCGGTGGCCGGGGCCGGTTCCACCCCGGGGCGGCGGGCGCTGTCGCTGATCTTCAGCAGGATCGCGATCAGGGCCCAGTTGGCGACCACCGAGGACCCGCCCTGGGCGAGGAACGGCATGGTCATACCGGTCAGCGGGATCAGGCCGGTGACGCCGCCGGCGACCACGAAGACCTGGAGCGCCATGGCCGAGGAGAGGCCGACGGCGAACAGCTTGCCGAACGGGTCCCGGGCCGCGATGGCGGTGCGCAGGCCGCGCTGCACCAGCAGGGCGTAGAGCATGAAGATCGCCATGATGCCGGTGAGCCCGAGTTCCTCGCCGAACGAGCCGAGGATGAAGTCGCTCTTGGCGGCGAAGTCGATCAGCCAGGAGCGGCCCTGGCCGAGGCCCGAGCCGGTCACCCCGCCGGAGCCCAGCGCCATCAGCGACTGGCCGATCTGTTCCGTCGAGCCCTGGGGCGGTTTGGGCGTGAAGGCGGCCATCGGGTCGAGCCAGGCGTCGATCCGGGTCTTCACGTGGCTGGCGGTGGAGGCGACCGCGACGGCGCCGCCGACGGACATCAGCAGGCCGAAGACGATCCAGCTGGTGCGCTCGGTGGCGACGTACAGCATCACCACGAAGAGGCCGAAGTACAGGAAGGACGAGCCCAGGTCGTTCTCGAAGATCAGGATCAGCAGGCTGAGCAGCCAGATCACGATGATCGGGCCGAGGTCGCGGCCGCGCGGCAGGTAGAGGCCCATGAAGCGGCGGCTGGCCAGGGCCAGGGCGTCCCGCTTGACCATCAGGTAGCCGGCGAAGAACACGGTCAGGATGATCTTGGCGAACTCACCGGGCTGGATCGAGAAGGCGCCCATCCGGATCCAGATCTTGGCGCCGAAGTCCTCCTTGCGGGCCGGGAAGAAGGCCGGCGCCGCGAGCAGCACCAGGGCCGCCGCCATCGAGATGTAGGTGTAGCGCTGGAGGACCCGGTGGTCCTTCAGGAAGATCATCACGAAGATGAAGAACGCCACCCCGAGGCCCGACCACATCAGCTGGTTGGCCGCCGCGGGGTAGTTGTTGTGCAGCAGCTTCCCGGCCTTGTCGAGCCGCCAGATCATCACCACGCCGAGCCCGTTGAGCAGGGTGGCGATCGGCAGCATCAGCGGGTCCGCGTAGGGCGCGAAGCGGCGCATCAGCAGGTGCGCGACCAGTGCCAGCGCCCCCATGCCGAGGCCGTAGCCGAGCATGCCGGCCGGTAGCGAGTCGTCCATCGCGAGGCCCACGTTGGCGTACGCGAGGACCGGCAGCAGCACCGCGAACGCCAGCATGGCCAGCTCGGTGTTGCGTCGGTTGGGCGCGCCCTGCGGGGAGATGGTGGTGTTGCCCCGGCGCCGGGAGGAGGCGCGGTCGGCCGGTACGCCGCCGGACCGGCGGTCGCCGGAGCGGTTGTCGGCGCCGTTGCTGAGGTCGAAGGTGCTCACGTGGTGACCGCTCCCTGACGGCCGGCAGGCCCGCTCGGGGCGGGCCTATGTCGGGTCGCGGCCGTCACGGCTTCGGGCAGGAGTCGGCCTTCTGCCGCTCCTCGTCCGTCAGACCGGGCAGGTCGCCCTGCGACCCGGTGGCCGGGGCGGCGGCGCTCTGGCTCGGGGCGGCCGTGGTCGGGGTGGGGGTCGGGGTGGCCGAGGCCGTGGGGGTGGCCGGAGCCGCCCGGCCGGGCACGGAGGGCGACGGCGCGGGCGCGGTGGCCGTCCGGAACCCGATGTGCGCCACGGCGGGCGTGGTGCCCGGCTGACCGGCCGGCGCGGTGCCCGGCAGCGCCGGGTTGGCCGCGGCGGCCGCCCGGGCGTCGGAGACCTTGTGGCAGAACGTCGCCTGCTCGCCCAGCTTCTTCACCTTGTCGTCGGCGTCGCCGAGGCTGCTGGCCGAGATGGTGTTGGTGACGTGGGTGCGCTGGTCCTGCGGCAGGTACTTGAGCTCGATGTCCTTGTACGTGGTGTGCACCGAGGACAGGCTCAGCCCGGCGAGGCTCTGGTTGACGCCCTGGTAGACCGCGACGTGGTCGCCGTCGACGCCGACGTAGTACTGGTCCTGGGTCCACTGGTAGCCGAAGAAGCCGACGCCGCCCAGCACGCCCAGGGCGACCAGGGCCGCCAGCGAGAGCTTGAGCGCCTTGCCCTTGCGCTTCGGCAGCGCCTCGTCGTCGAAGTCCTCGGTGCCGTACACCGGGGGCTCGCCGGCCGCGTAGCCCTCGTAGCCCTCGGCCGGGCCGAAGCCGGCCGGGGCGGCGCCGTAGCCGCCGTCGTAGCCCTCGGCGGGGCCGAAGGCGCCCTGCGGGGAGCGGCCGAGACCGGCCGCCCGGCCGGCCGGGGTGTCCCGGATCGACTGGTCGGCGACGGTCGAGGACGGCGGGGTCTCGGCGACCGCGCCGACGACCACCGGGACGTCGTTGAACTGACCGCTCAGGGTGTCCGTGGCACCGACGTCGAGGACGTCCGCCACGATGCAGGTGATGTTGTCCGGACCGCCGCCGCGCAGGGCGAGCTGGATCAGCTCCTGCACGGTCTGCTCGGGGGAGTAGAAGCTCCCGAGGGTGTCCTGGAGGGTCTGGTGGCTGACCGGGCCGGAGAGGCCGTCGGAGCAGATCAGGTAGCGGTCGCCGGCCCGGACCTCGCGGATCGACAGGTCGGGCTCGACCTGGCCGCGGCCGTCCAGCGCCCGCATCAGCAGCGAGCGCTGCGGGTGGGTCTCGGCCTCCTCCGGCGTGATCCGGCCCTCGTCGACCAGGCGCTGCACCCAGGTGTGGTCCTGGGTGATCTGCACCAGCGCGCCGTCACGCAGCAGGTAGGCGCGGGAGTCGCCGACGTGCACCAGACCCATCCGCTGGCCCGTCCAGAGCATCGCGGTGAGGGTGCAGCCCATGCCTTCCAGCTGCGGGTCCTCCTCGACCATCTGCCGGAGGCGGTCGTTGGCGCCCTGGACGGCGTCACCGAGCAGGGTCAGCAGGTCGGCGCCGGGCACGTCCTCGTCCAGCCGGACGATCGAGCCGAGCACCTCGGAGGAAGCGACCTCGCCGGCCGCGGCCCCGCCCATGCCGTCGGCCACGGCGAGCAGCCGCGGCCCGGCGTAGCCGGAGTCCTCGTTCCCCTCCCGGATCAGCCCCTTGTGGGAGCCGGCGGCGAAGCGCAGCACCAGGGTCATGCGACCTGAGCCCCCCTCTGGGTCATGGACGGGATGCTGTCCCTCATGCGCTACTACTTCCGCAGTTCGATGACGGTCCTGCCGATACGGATCGGCATGCCCGGCTGGAGCGGGGTCGGCGCGGTCAGGCGCTGCCGGTCCAGATAGGTGCCGTTGGTGGAGCCTAGATCCTCGACCGTCCACTGCCCAGTCTGATCCGGATAGATCCTGGCATGCCGGGAGGACGCGTAGTCGTCGTCCAGCACGATGGTGGAGTCGTGCGCGCGGCCCAGCGTGATGGTCTGGCCCTGCAGCGCCACGGTCGTACCGGCCAGCGAGCCCTGCACCACGACCAGCTGGGTCGGGGCGCCGCGGCGCCGGCCGCCGCCTCCGCCCTGGGTCTGGGCGGCCGGGGCGGGCTGGCCCTGCGGGGCCCGCCCGGGCGCGGCCGCGGCGGGGGCCGCCGTGGCGGCGGCCGCGGTCGCGGCACCGCCCCGGCGGGAGGAACGCGGGTTCACCTTCGTGCCGAAGAGGTCACTGCGGATCACCTGGACCGCGACGATGACGAAGAGCCACAGCACGGCGAGGAAACCCAGCCGCATGACCGTCAGGGTCAGTTCTGACATGGCCGGCCCGCCCGTGAGTGAGCGAAGCGAGCGAACAAATCGGACACTACCCTTCGACCTGTCGGTAGACGATGGTGGTGGAACCCACGACGATTCGCGAGCCGTCGCGGAGCGTAGCGCGCTGGGTGTGCTGTCCGTCCACCACGATGCCGTTGGTGGACCCGAGGTCGAGCACCATCGAGGGCGTGCCGGGCCGGATCTCGGCGTGCTTGCGGGAGACCCCGGGGTCGTCGATCCGCACGTCGGCCTCGGTGGAGCGGCCGAGCACGCAGGCGTTCCCGGTGATCTGGTGGCGGGAGCCGTTGACCTCGATCCAGCGCCGGACGGCGGTGCCGTGGCCGGCGCCGGGGAACGGGCGGACGTTGCCGCCCGCGGGCGGGCCGGCGGGCATGGCGGGGGGTGCGGCCGGCGGCGGGGGCGCGCTGTAGGGAGCGGCGCCCTGCTGCTGCCACGGTGCGCCGGGGGCCGGGGCGGCCGGCGGCCGGCCGTAGCCGCCCCCCTGGGTGGGGTGCGCCGGGGCCTGCTGCTGCGGCTGCTCCTCGGCGGCCAGCGTGCGGCTGCGCACCCGGTAGAGCCCGGTGTCCAGATCGTCGGCCTTCTCCAGGTTCACCTGGAGCGGCCCCATGAAGGAGTACCGCTGGGCCTCGGCGTACTCGCGGACCATCCCGGCCAGCTCGGTGCCCAGCTGACCGGAGTAGGGGCTGAGCCGCTCGAAGTCGTGCGGGCTGAGCTCGACGATGAAGTCGTTGGGCACGACGGTCCGGTCGCGGTTCCAGATGCTCGCGTTGTTGTCGCACTCGCGCTGCAGCGCACCGGCGATCTCGACGGGCTGGACCTCGGATTTGAACACCTTGGCGAAGGTGCCGTTGACGAGACCCTCAAGTCGCTGCTCGAACTTCTTCAGCACTCCCATTGGGGCACCCCCTTCCAGGGTTCGTTCGCCTGCCCGCGACCGGATCCCGGGGAGCCGGTCGCGCCTACTTGCGGTACTTCCGTACTGATCGTATCCACGCCGGGGCCATCCATACGGTTCCCGGACCGCGTGGTGACCGGGGGTGGGCTCGGACACACAGGGTGACGCATGGCGGCGGCAGCATGCCAGGGCTACCCGTCGAAACGTGCCCTCATCCCTCGCTCGGCTGTTCGTCCGGGCATCCGTTCGGATGCGCTCGGCCGTCCCGGGAAACGGATTCGGAGGCGGCCCGCAGGTCGTGCTACTGTTTTCCACGTCGGAAGGGGCGCCCGCAAGGGAGCCGGACCGAAGAGCCGCGAAGACCACATGGTACCGAGCGGATCGGCTGGTCGGCTGGCAACCACGACAAACACCCATGCGCGGGTGGCGGAATAGGCAGACGCGCTGGATTCAGGTTCCAGTGCCCGAAAGGGCGTGGGGGTTCAACTCCCCCCTCGCGCACAGTGAAGCCCCGCAGATCTTCGGATCTGCGGGGCTTTCTCGTGTTCGGGGCGTGCCCGGGGCCGCGGAGCCGGCGCGGGCGGGGTCACTCCCGGCCGGCGGGCAGGTCGGCCCGTACCGCGAAGCCGCCGTCGGGGGTGGTGCCGGCGGTGAGCGTGCCGCCGAGCAGCTGGGCCCGCTCCCGCAGCCCGACCAGGCCGTGGCCGCCGCCCGGCAGGGTCTCGGCCGGGCGGACCGGCGGGGCGTCGTTGCGGACCTCGACCCGGAGCCGGCGGCCCGCCGCCCGCACGTAGACGTGGACGGTGGCCTGCGGGGCGTACTTGGTGATGTTGGTGAGCGCCTCCTGGACCGTCCGGTAGGCGGCCCGCTCGACCGCCTCGGGCCAGGGGTGGTCCCCCGGGGACAGCTCGGCCACGGCCGCCAGGCCGCTCTCCTCGATCAGCCGGGGGAGGTCGGCCAGCCGCGGCTGCGGGGCGAGCGGGGTGTCCGGGCGGGAGCCGGCGGCCCGCAGCACGCCGACCATCTGCCGCAGCTCATCCAGGGTGCGCACGGAGAGCTCCCGGATCGTCCGGGCGGTGGCCGCGGCGGCCGGGTCCGCGGTGCTGACCTGCAGCGCGCCGGCCTGGATGCTGATCAGGCTGACCTGGTGCGAGACCACGTCGTGCATCTCCCGGGCGAGCCGGGCCCGCTCGCTGACCAGGACCCGCTCGGCGAGCAGCCGGTTCTCCCGGGCCCGGCCCCGGGTCAGTTCGTCCAGCCGGGCCGCCAGCTCCCGGCGGGTGCGCGAGAGCAGACCGGTGGCGGCCGGGCCGGCGGCCAGCATCACCGACTGGATGGCGTAGAGCGCGGTCTCCCGGCTCGGTTCGAGGGACTGCTCGGAGAGCGGCCAGTGGAAGAACTCCACCAGGGCGAAGAGGGTCGCGCAGGGGACCACCACCCGGGGCACCGGACGCTCGGCGGCCACCGTGTACACGGCGGTGATCGGGGCGAGCCAGATGTCGGCGAGGTAGCTGCCCGGCATGGTGAGCAGCAGCACGGTGACCGGGAAGCGCCGGCGCCAGGGCAGCACCGCGGCGGCGAGCAGCGAGAGCAGCACCTGCCACCAGGCCGAGCCGCGGGCCACCAGGGCGGCGTCCATCAGCGAGTAGAGGGCCGGCAGCAGCAGCATCAACCAGGGCGCGGTCAGCCAGGCCGGCAGGCGTCTGGCGGGGGGCAGCTCGCTCGTGGTCATGCCCCGTCGCCGGGTTTCGGCCGGACCAGGCCGGCCCGGTGGGCGACGACCGCCGCCTGCACCCGGTTGGCGGCGCCGAGCTTGCCGAGGATCGCGCTGATGTGGTCCTTCACCGTGCCGGTGCCCAGGAAGAGCCGGTCGGCGATCTCGGCGTTGGACAGCCCCTCGCCGAGCAGCGCCAGGACGTCGAGTTCGCGGCTGGTGAGGGTGCGGGCCAGCGAGGTGGCCTCGGCGTCCGGGCCGCCGCCGTCCACGTAGCCGCCGATCACGGTGCGGGTGACGGTCGGGGAGAGGATGCTGCCGCCGGCCGCGATCACCCGGACGGCGTGGACCAGCTGGTCCGGGGCGGTGTCCTTGAGCAGGAAGCCGGCCGCGCCGGCGCGCAGCGCGGTGCCGATGTACTCGTCGGTGTCGAAGGTGGTGAGCATCGCCACCGCCGGCGGGTCGGGCAGGGCGCGCAGCCGGCGCAGCACCGAGATGCCGTCGAGGTCGGGCATCCGGATGTCGAGCAGCACCACGTGCGGGCGCAGGCGCTGGACGAAGTCCTCGGCCCGGCCACCGGAGCAGTCGCCGACCACCTCCAGGTCGGGGGCGGAGCCGACGATGAGGCCGAGGCCGGAGCGGACCAGGATCTCGTCGTCCACGATCAGCACGCGGGTGGTGGTGATGGTCCCTCCTCGGTTCGGGCGGCCGGGACCGGCCGGTCCGCTCGCTGCGGTGTGCTTGAGCATTTCGAGACTAGGGCCAGTGGGGGCGGGGTGCCGAACGCCGCCGCTGGGTGGACACCCCCGCCGTTCGGCGGGGGGCGGAATCGGCTACCGGGTTCACGTCATCCTCACCCGGGGTGCGGAACGATGGAGTCGGCTGCCCCTCACCGGTTTCCGGTCATGGCCAGGGTCGCCGGTCAGTCCGTCGGGCGCACGGATGCCCGGTGCCGGCCTGTGTGCGGATGCGCCCCACCATCTGATCGTTTGGAATTGAGCTGTGTCGTCCACTGTGAAGCCGGAGCCGTCCGCCGCGTCCACCGGCCCCCGGCCCGCCGGCCTGCTGGAGCGCTGGCGCCCGAGGGCCGCCGCGGCCACCGTCTGGTACCTGCGGCTGATCGCCCTGCTGAACCTCGTGACGGTGCTGCTGGTGCCGTTCCGGGACCAGGTCGAGACGCACAACGAGGGCGAGTACTTCACCCCCTACCTGATGACGGCCGGGCTGAGCACCGCGGTGCTGTCGGTCTTCCTGGCGATCGCGATGCGTCGGCGCAAGCGGGCCGCGTGGATCTTCAACATCGCGCTGGCGGGGCTGTTCGCGTTCCTCTACCTGGCCGCCATGGCGCTGCCCGACGAGCGCTTCAACCGGCACCCGCTCAACTACATCTCCACCGTGCTGACCTGTGCGTTCGTGCTGGCGCTGCTGGTCGGGCGGAAGGAGTTCACCTCCAAGGGCGACAGCTCCAACCCGAAGACCGCGGCGGCCACCTTCGTCGGCGGCCTGGCCTTCGGCGGGGTGGTCGGCGCGCTGCTGGTCTGGGCGAACAACGGCGCCCAGGGCGCCGGATTCTGGGACCTCTTCCGCTACTCGGTCGGCCGGATGATCACCATCACGCCCTCCGAGCACCTGCGCTCCGTGATCTCCGCGCCCACCTGGGTCAACGCCGTCATCAACGCGATGGGCGGGGTGCTCTTCCTGCTGGTGCTCTACGTGGCGTTCCGCAGCCCCAAGGACAAGGAGCTGCTGACCCCGGAGGACGAGGAGCGGCTGCGCGGCCTGCTGGAGAAGCAGGGCGACCGGGACTCGCTGGGCTACTTCGCGCTGCGCCGGGACAAGGCGGTGGTCTTCTCCCCCAGCGGCAAGGCGGCGGTGACCTACCGGGTGGTCGGCGGGGTCTCGCTGGCCTCGGGCGACCCGATCGGGGACCCGGAGGCCTGGCCCGGCGCGATCGACGCCTGGCTGGCCGAGGCCCGCGAGCACGCCTGGGCGCCGGCCGTGATGGGTGCCTCCGAGGAGGCCGGGGTGATCTACGCCCGGCACGGGCTGGACGCGCTGGAGCTCGGTGACGAGGCGATCGTCGAGCTGGACGAGTTCTCGCTGGACGGCCGGGCGATGCGGGTGGTCCGCCAGGCCTACAACCGGGTCAAGCGGGCCGGGTACACCGTGCGGATCCGCCGCCACGAGTCCATCCCCGAGTGCGAGATGGCCCAGCTGGTGGCCAAGGCCGACCAGTGGCGCGACGGCGCGACCGAGCGCGGCTTCTCGATGGCCCTCGGCCGCCTCGGCGACCCGGGCGACGGGCGCTGCGTGATGCTGGAGTGCCACGACGGGGACGGCGAGCTGAAGGCGCTGCTGAGCTTCGTGCCGTGGGGCGCGGACGGGCTCTCGCTGGACCTGATGCGCCGGGCCCGGGACACCGAGAACGGCCTGATGGAGTTCATGGTGATCGAACTCCTGCAGCGCGCCGGGGAGGTCCAGCTGGCCCGGGTGTCGTTGAACTTCGCGATGTTCCGTTCCGTTTTCGAGCGGGGATCGCGCCTCGGCGCGGGGCCGGTGCTCCGGCTCTGGCGCTCGGTGCTGGGCTTCTTCTCGCGCTGGTGGCAGATCGAATCGCTGTACCGGGCCAACGCCAAGTACCGGCCGATCTGGGAACCGCGCTATCTGCTGTTCGAGAAGAGCAGCGAGATTCCGCGCATCGGCATCGCCAGCGCGCGCGCCGAGGGCTTCATCACCGCGCCGAGCCTGCCCGCCCTGTTCCGTCGCCGGCACGCGGGGAGCGCCGGCACGGCGCCCCGCCCGCCGGCGGCCGCGCGGGACGGGAAGGGGTAACCCCTCCGCCGGGGGGCGGAGGGGTCCGGTCGTCCGGATGGGGGGAGCTACCGGGGTTTCTCTCCCCCCAGAGGATGAGGCCGCTCCACTTTTATGCCGATGTGGATTCATTAACCGGCTTCTAATGTTGGAGTGGTCGAGAAGGCGTTCGCGGCTTCGGGGATTTGGAGAGACGGTTGTGATTTACAGGACCCACGCGGGGGGCGTGCGAAAGGGGCCGCTGGCTATTGCCGGTGCGGCCGCTGTCGCCGAGTGGGGGACGTTGTTCGGGACGGTCCGGGACCGGCTGGTGGCGAAGAAGTTCGCCGCCGTTCCGCTGTCGACGGCGGCGACCGCGCTGATCCTGCTGTTCAGCATCGTGCAGCACCTGCCGGGCGGCGAGCGGTTCGTCACCCGGATCGGGGTGGTGAAGGCGGCGCTGCCGCTGGACGTCTCGCTGCTGCGCACACCGCTCTCGCTGTACGTGCCGGCGCTGGACCTGCCGGTCTGGGGGGCGCTGGCCCAGGTGTTCGTGGTCTTCGGGATCGCCGAGATCGTGCTCGGACGGCGGCTCACCCTGGTGGTGGCCTACGCCTGCACGCTGGCCGGGACGCTGTTCGCCCGGGTCGGTGTGGCGATCGGTCCGGACCACATGTTCGGCTTCCCGAAGTGGGTGGCGTACGTCCGGGACACCGGTCCCTCGGCGGCGGTGGTGGCGCTGGCGATCTGCATCGCGTTCCGCTGCCGGGCCTGGTTCACGGCCGGTGTGGTGGTCGCGCTGATGGTCGGTGAAGCGGTCGTGCTGCCGAACCTGGCGGGCCTGGAGCACGTCGTCGCGGTGGTCACCGCGCTGCTGATCGCCGTCTCGGTGGAGGTGTTCGGGGACTTCTGGCCGCGGGTGCTGGCCGGGGTCGGCGCGGCGGCCTCGGTGGCCGCGGCCGCCTCGATCGAGGTGGCCACGGAGGCCCGGCGCCGGCGGTCGGCGGGCGCGGCGATCCCCTAGGGGACGGCCCGGGGGCCGGTGCGGGGCGTCACGGAGCTGTCCGGCGGGGCCGGTCGGCCGGGCGCGGGCGGGGGCCCGCACCCGGCGCTCAGCCGGGGGGCGGTAGCGGCAGTTCGAACCAGACCACCTTGCCGACCGCCTTGCGGGCGGTGCCCCAGCGCTCGGCGAGCTTGGTGACCAGCGTCAGGCCGCGGCCGGTCTCGCCGAGCTGTTCGGCGGGCTCCAGCGACGGCAGGTTGTGGTTGTCGTCGCTGACCTCGACCAGCAGCTTGTCCACCCGGATCAGCTGGAGCTGGACGCGGTCCCGGGCGACCCGGACGGCGTTCGTCACCAGTTCGCTGACCAGCAGCTCGGTGGTGTCGCGGAGCCCCTCCAGGTGCCAGCCGGTCAGCTGCTCGCGCACCAGCGCGCGGGCCCGGCCGACCTCGCGGTGGTCCACGGTGAGGTCCCAGGTGGCCACCTCGGTCGGCGCGACGCCGTCGAAGCGGGCCACCAGCAGGGCGACGTCGTCCTTGCGGTCGTCCGAGTGCAGCCGGTCCAGGACGACGTCGCAGGCCTCCTCGGGGCTGCGCTGCGGGTCGATCAGATTGCCGCAGAGCGCGGCCAGCCCGGTACCTATGTCGCCGCCCCTGACCTCGACCAGGCCGTCGGTGCAGAGCACCAGCATCGAGCCGTCCGAGACGTCGATGGTCTTGGCGACGAACGGCACCCCGCCGACGCCGATCGGCGCGCCGGCCGGGATCTCCAGCAGCTCGCCGGTGCCGTCCGGGTGCACCAGCACCGGCGGGACGTGGCCGGCGCTGGCCAGCTCGCAGGTCCGGTTGATCGGGTCGTAGACCGCGTACAGGCAGGTGGCCAGATGGTCGTCGCCGAGCTTCTGGGCCAGGTTGTCCAGGTGGCGCAGCAGCTGGCCGGGCGGCAGGTCCAGGGCGGCGAGGGTCTGCATCGCGGTGCGGAAGCGGCCCATCGCGGCGGCCGAGTGCAGGCCGTGGCCCATCACGTCGCCGACCACCAGGGCGACCCGGCTGCCGGGCAGCTGGATCGCGTCGAACCAGTCCCCGCCGACCTCGGCCTTGGAGTCGCCCGGCAGGTAGCGGTGGGCGATCTGCACGCCGGGGATCTGCGGCGGGCGGGTCGGGATCATCGAACGCTGCAGGACGGTGGCGACCTTGGACTCGGCGCGGTGCAGCCGGGCGTTGTCCAGCGAGAGCGCGGCGCGGGCGGCCAGCTCCTTGAGGGTGGCGGCGTCGCCCTCGTCGAAGGGGGCGCGGTCGGGCAGCCGGAGCAGCTTGAGGATGCCGAGCACGGTGCCCCGGGCGGAGAGCGGCACGACCAGCATCGAGCGGCCGGAGACCACCGGGGCGAGCCGGACACCGCCCAGCGCGGCGGCGTAGTCGACCGCGACGTCCTCGCTGATCACCGGGACCAGGACCGGCTGGTTCAGCTGGAGGGCCATCCCGGGCGGGGTGTGCCGGGGCATCGCGACCAGCGAGCCCTCGGCGAGGACGTGGTCCCACTGGCCGGTCGAGTCGTTGTTGGCCAGGGCGACCCGGCGCAGCATGGTGTCGTCGTCCGGCCGGGCCTCGGGCAGCTCGGAGTCGGAGATCAGGCCGTCCACCAGGTCGACGCAGGCGAAGTCGGCGACCCGGGGGACGAGCACCTGGCAGAGCTCGCGCGCGGTGAAGCCGAGGTCCAGGGTGGTGCCGACCTTGCCGCCGACCTCGCCCAGCAGGGCCAGTTGTTCCCCGGCCTGGCCGTTGGTCAGGAACGGGGAGAGCCGACCGCCCGACGAGTTGGCGCCCGACGCGGCGCCCGTGCCGCACGGTGCCTCGGCGGGGGAGGGGACGGCGCCGGGCGGGGCCTGGTCACCGCGGTGGACCAGATGCCCGGGGGCGGACGACTCGACGGCGGCCTGCTCGATGGTGGCGCCTCCTCTGGGCGGGGCGGGGACGGCCGGGGCGGACGCCGAGGCCGCGCCCGCGGCGCCGGCGGGCCGGGCGGCCGGGGCGGCGGCCTCGCGCTGGACGGGCAGTGGACCGGCCGGCCACGCCGGCCGGGGGCGGGCTGCTCGGGCTGCGGGGGCGGGCCGAGCCGGGCGGCCCGCTGCTGGGCGGTCGGGTAGCGGCGGCCGATGCCCGCGGCAGCGTGCGCGGTGCCGGCCTGCGGATCGGCCGGCAGTACGGGGAGCACGGTGCCGGCGTCCAGCCGCAGGGCGGGCAGACCGGCCCGGGCGAGCGCGTCGAGCAGTGCGGCCGGGCGGTCGCCGGAGCCGGCCGGCAGCAGCCGGGCGAGCGGCTCGGGCACCGGGCGGCCGGGCGCGGTCAGGGCGGCGGTGAGCCGGTGGAAGCCGCCCCGGGCGGCGGGGGTGGCGGCGAACGGCAGCAGGCGCTCGCCGAGCGCGAGCCGCGGCCCGGTGGAGCGCAGCGGGCGGGCGTCGGCGGCCAGGGCCAGCAGCCCGCCGGTCCGGCCGGCCAGCGGATAGGCCCACCAGAGCACGTCGCGCAGGTGCTCCTCGCGGTCGACGACCGGCATCTGCCCGGCCCACGGACGGCCGCCGGAGGTCAGCTCGGCCAGGGTGTCCAGCGCGTCGCGGCGGTGCCGGACGGCGGGGGCGGCGGCCGGGCCGGGGACGCTGCGCGGCTCGACGGCCGGCAGCAGGCCGGAGGCGGGGCGGTCGTGGGTGACGTCGGCGCGGTGCCCGAACAACTCCTCGGCGGACCTGCTCCACTGCGCGATCCGGCCCGTCCGGTCGACCAGGACGAGGGCGAGCCGGACCAGCGCGACCACCCCTGAGGGCTGGTCGCCCGGTAAGGCCCCGGACCCGGCCGTGCCGGCCGCCGGACGCGGTGTTGAGTTGGGCTCGTCCACCATGGATTCGGTCTGCTCCCGCCTGGCCGCCACGCCTGGAGGTGGCCGTCTCTCTGGAGGAGGCACGCTGTGCGTACCAGCGAAGCACGGACCGGGCCGGGCTCGATAGCGAAACGGGGAGATTCATCAGTATCAGTTGAGCGGGTACGGGGTGCGCCGCCGGCCGCGCTCCTCGTCCACCCGGGAGGAGCAGCGCGCACGGAGGTAGGGTGGCAGGCCGGGCCGCCCCGCGGGGCGGGCGTGCCGCTCCCGGTACGGCGGAGGGCACGGCAGCAGGACGAGCCGGCAGGACGAGACAGAGGCGAGACGTGACCGCGCAGAGCCCCGCCCGTTGGACGGATCCGGAGCAGCAGGAGCTGGAGGAGCGGGTCGCCGCCGCCGAACTCGCCTGGCTGACCATGGACGTCGACACGCAGACGCTGCGGGTCGAGATCGACAACTTCGCGCTGATCCACCATCAGCTGCTCGGCCCGCTCTACGCCCGGCTGGACGAGCTGGACGCGCTGATCGCCGAGACGGTGGCCACCCGGACCGGGCATCCCGAGGACCTCCGGCGGGCCGCCGAGGCGCGCCTGCGGGTGGACGAACTCCCCGACCTGGACGCGCTGTTCGACAGCGTGCAGGAGCAGGACGCGGCCACCGCGCCGCCGGCCGCGCCGGCCCGGGTGCGGCCCGGCCGGGACGCCCAGCGGGTCTACCGCGAGCTCGTCCGCCGCGCCCACCCCGACCTGACCACCGACCCGGCCGAGCAGCTGCGCCGGGCGGCCTTCATCGCCCGGGTCAACGAGGCCTACGCGTACGGCGACACCGAGGCCCTGGAGGGCCTGGCCGCCGAGTGGTCCACCGCCCCCGAGGCGGCGCCCGCGGTGGACGCCCCGGACCGGCTCGGCTGGCTGCGCCGGCGGCTGGAGTGGCTCACCGCCAAGATCGCCGAGACCGCCACCGAGCAGGTCAGGCTGGAGAACACCGCGATGGGCCAGCTGCTCGCGCTCGCCCCGCAGGATCCGGACGGGCTGCTGGAGGAGCTCGCCGACCAGTTGCTGGCCAAGGCCGCGGCCCAGCAGGCCGAGCTGGAACGGCTGCTCGGCGGGCAGCCGGTGGGAGACAATGGGGCCCACCGGACCGAGCCCCAGGAGAGTCAGACGATGTTCCCGCAGATCCCCACCGCCGAAGCCGCCGCCGTCCCCGCCGAGGCCGCCCTGCTGGACGTCCGCGAGCAGGACGAGTGGGACGCCGGCCACGTGGACGGCGCGCTGCACATCCCGATGGGCCAGGTGATCGCCCGCCTCGCCGAGCTGCCGGACGAGCGGCTCTACGTGCTCTGCCGGGTCGGCGGGCGCTCCGCGCAGGTCGTCCAGTACCTGGTGCAGAACGGCCGGGACGCGGTCAACGTGGACGGCGGGATGTACGCGTGGGAGTCGGCCGGGCGCCCGATGGTGAGCAGCGACGGCCGGGACGCCTTCGTCCTCTAGTCCGTCCTCCGGGGGCGCGGTGCGGCCGCCTCCCCCGCCGCCGCCGGGACCGCCGGCGCCCGGGTAGGGCAGGATGGGCGCTCGACCGAGCCGGGACGGGACCGGCGGCGTACGTCCGGCAGGGTGGGACCCCTCCCGGCCGGAGGCTGGGGAGACGATGCCATGGCCGGGACCGAGGACACCGGGGCGCCGCCCGCCGGGCGGCCCTGGTCGGGGCCGGCCCTGGCCGTGCTCGGGGTGGCCGGCGCGGTGCTGGTCGCGGGCACCGGGCTCTTCCTCGCCGCGGTGTTCCTGCACGTGGCCCCGGCCAACTCGGCCTCCCGGGAGTACCGGGAGCAGGTCGACGGCCTGGTGTACCCGGAGTTCGAGCAGAACTGGAAGCTGTTCGCCCCCAACCCGCTCCAGCAGAACGTCAGTCTGGACGCCCGGGTGCGCACGGTCGCGGACGGCGGTGCGACCAGGACCCACGACTGGACCGGGCTGACCGCCCGGGACGTCGCGGCGATCCGCGGCAACCCCGCGCCCAGCCACGCCGACCAGAACCTGCTCCGCCGGGCCTGGGACTTCTACGAGGGCTCGCACAGCGCGCAGGACGACTCGCTGACCAACCCGCGCGGCAAGCTGGCCGAGCAGTACCTGAAGCGGATCGCGCTGCAGCGGATCGGCCGGAGCGTCGACGGCGAGCGGATCCTGCAGATCGAGTTCCGGGTGACGGCCGCCACCGTCCCGCCGCCGGACTGGAGCGGGGAGGCCGCGCCGCCCGCCCCGAAGGTCCGCGAGCTGCCGTGGTGGCCGGTGGGCGACGAGGACTTCCGGGGGCTCGGGTGAGCGACGTGCCCCCGACGGTCGGGCCGGAGCTGCTCGACGCGATCCCCCGGCAGCCGCGGCCGGAGGCGCCGGCGCTCCCGGCCCCCGGACGGCCCGGTGCGGGCTCCCGCGCCGCCCTCGGGCGGGCCCTCGCGGCCTTCACCGGTCAGGCGCTCGGGCGCCACCAGGCGGCCGCGGTGCGGATCGGCTTCGGCCTGGTCTGGCTGGCCTTCCTGCTGCGCGAGTGGCCCCACCGACGGGTGCTCTACGGCGACACCTCGCCGTGGTCGCTCGACCTGGCCGAGCGGCTGCTGGCGGACAACGGCGCGCTGACGGTGCTGCCGTGGTTCGGCGGGCGGCTCTGGTTCGAGCTGGTCTACCACCTGGCGGTGCTGGCCGCCCTCGCCGTCCTGCTGGGCTGGCGGACCAGGGCGAGCACGGTGCTGTTCCTGGTCACCGTGCTGTCGCTGCAGAACCGCAACGTCTTCCTCGGCGACGGCGGCGACAACGTCGTCCACCTGATGGCCGTCTACCTGGTCTTCACCCGCTGCGCGGGGGTCTGGTCGCTGGACGCCCGGCGGCCGGCCGCCGGGCGGAGCGGGGTGCTGCTCTGGGCGGTGCTGGGGGCGGTGCTGCTGGTCTGCCAGCTCGGCGACTTCTCCGGGGACAGCCTGACCTGGACGGCCGCGACCTTCCCGCACGTCGGCTGGGCGCCGGTGTTCTGGGGCCTGTGGGCGGTGGCCGGGCTCTGGTGGCTGCTCGGGCGGCTGCGGCCGGACGGCGAGCCGCGCGCGGTGCTGGACGCGCTGGCGAACATGGTGCACAACTGCGCGATGCTGGTGATCGCCGCCGAGGTGGTGCTGATCTACGCCACGGCCGGCTGGTACAAGGTGCAGGGCTCGCGCTGGCAGGACGGCACCGCGCTCTACTACCCCTTGCACCTGGACTACTTCACGCCCTGGCCGGGGCTGTCCGGGCTGGTCGGCTCGGCCCTGCTGCCGGTCTTCCTGGTCTCCTACGGGACGGTGCTGCTCCAGGTGGCGTTCCCGTTCACGCTGGTCGACCGGCGGATCAAGAACGTGCTGCTGGCGGTGATGATGGCCGAACACCTGGGAATCGCGGTGCTGCTGGGGCTGCCGGTGTTCTCGCTGGCGATGGTCGCGGCGGACGCGGTCTTCCTGCCGACCGGGGTGCTGTGCTGGGCCGCCGCGCGCGTCGGCGGTCTGGCGGTACGGTCCCGGAGCCTGGTGGCGCGTGCCGGGAGCCTCCGCTCCCGGACGGAGCCGCTCCCCTAAGCTGACCGCTATGTCCTGGTTTGCCGCACTCCGAGACACCGCGCGGACCGGACTGACCCTGGACCGGGCGCTCACCGACCCCAAACGCGCGGCCCGCGGGGCCGTCGCCGTCGCCCTGGTGCTCTTCCCGACCCTGGCCCTGGGCGGGCCCCGGCTCGCCACCTCGGCCGCGATGGGCGCGTTCATCGCCGGGACGGCCACCTTCCAGCGCAGCTTCCGCCCCCGGCCCACGCTCGCCGTCGCGGCCGGGATCGGTCTCGGCACCAGTACCTTCCTCGGGTACCTGGCGGCCGGGGTGTACGGGGCGTTCCCGGTGCTGCTCGCGGTCTGGTCCTTCGGGGCGGGCCTCGCCTGGGCGATCGGGCCGACCGCCGGGGTGGTCGCCGCCAACACCCTCTCGGTCATGCTGGTCGTGGTCCAGCTCCCGGTCAGCGTGCCCGCCGCGCTCGGCCACGGGCTGGTCTGCGCCCTCGGCGGCGTCGTCCAGGCGGCCGTCATCACGTTCTGGCCGATCGGCAGCTGGACCGCCCAGCGCGAGGCGCTCGCCGACACCTACGCCGAACTCGCCGACTACGCCCGGCGGCTGCGCCAGGACCCGACGGCGCACGTCGACCCGGCGCCGTTCATGACGGCCCGGCACGCGGCCGCGCTGACGCCCTGGCAGGACCGCCGCCGGCCGCCCGAGCTGCGCGGGCTGCGCGGCATCGCCGAGCGGGTCCGCCCGACCCTGGCCGCGATCGCCGACCCCAAGGTCGGCGCCCCCGAGGAGGGACCCGAGCGGGACCGGGCCCGGGCCGTGCTGGCCGCCGCCGCCGAGGCGATGGACGCGCTGGCGCGGGCCGTCCGCACCGGTGATCCGCTGCAGCTGCCCCGCTCCGCACCGGCGCTCACGCTGGCCGCCCCGGCCGACGGGCCGGAGCTGCAGGGCGCCAGCCGACGGGCCGCCCGCCGGCTGGCCGGGCTGCTGCGCAAGGCCGCGGACGCCCTGGAGCGCGGCGACGAGGACACCATCAGCACGCCGGTGGTCGGCGCCGGCGGGGCGCTGCTCAAACCGCCGCTCTCCCGGATGCTGCCGGTCGCCCTGCGAGCGGTGCGGCGCCAGCTCCAGCCGCACTCGGCGGTGTTCCAGCACGCCGTCCGGCTCACCGCGGTCGTGGTGCTCGCCTACCTGCTCGCCCGGCTGCTCGGCTTCGAGCACGGCTACTGGGCCCCGATGACCGCCGCCATGGTGATGCGGCCCGACTTCGCGCAGACCTACAGCCGGGGCGTGGCCCGGCTGGCCGGGACGATGGTCGGCGTCGCGGTCTCCACCCTGGTGGTGCAGCTGGCCCACCCCGGCGAGTGGGTGCTGGCCGCGCTCGCGGTGCTCTGCATCGGCGGCGCGTACCTCACCCTTCGCACCGGCTACGCGCTGATGACGGTCTGCATCTCCTCGTACGTCGTCTTCCTGCTCGGCCTCCAGGAGGGGAACCCGCTGGTCACCGCCTTCGAGCGGGTCGGACTGACCTTCCTCGGCGGCTCCGTCGCGCTGCTCGCCTACGCGCTCTTCCCCACCTGGCAGACCGCCCGGCTCGGCGAGCGGCTGGCCGAGTGGCTGGCCGCCGCCGGGCGCTACGCGGCCGCGGTGCTCGCCGTCTACGAGGACCCGGGCGCCCCGCGCGGGCGGGAGGTCCGCTCGGCGCTGCTGGACTCCCGGGAGGCCCGGTCCGAGCTGCTCCAGGCGATGCAGCGGGCCGACGCCGAGCCCGGCCGGCACGCCTCCGGGCTGCCCGGGGTGAGCCGCCGCCAGCTGGACCGGGCCCGGGCGGCGGTCGGCCACCTGGGCCGGGTCGCCGTGCTGCTGGAGGCCCACCTGCCCACCGCCGACGCCGACCCGGTGCCGGGCGCCGCCGAGTTCGCCGAGGAACTGCGGCTGGCCACCGCGCTCGCGGCGGCCGCGCTGCTCACCGACCGCCCGGTGGAGTTCGACGCCGTGCGGGAGGCGCAGCGCGGGCTGGAGGACCGGCTGGCGCAGGCGCCGGCGAGCGTCCAGCGCGATGTCGTCCGGACCAGCAGCCGGCTGCTGCTCCAGGCGCTGAAGGACCTGGAGCGCGCGCTGCGCGGGGGCGCCTCGGCCACCCCGGCGCAGCGCGCGCAGGAGTCCACGGCGCGGTAGCCGCGGGCGGTCGGGCGGTGGCCGTCCGGCCGGTCGGCGGGCCGGCGGGCACGCTGCGGGCACGTCGTGGAGCCGCCGGTCGGAGCGGCCGGTCGGAGCGGCGTGGGGGGCCGGGCACCGGCGGGCCTCGGCCGGCGGTCGGCCGCCCAGGCGAGGGCGGTGGGGCGGGGGTGGCAGAGTGGGCGTCATGGACGACGAGCGGGTGCGGGAGTGGCGGGCGGGCGCGGCGGCGCCGGACACGGTGCTGTTGGACGGGTTCCACACGCTCAAGCACGCGCTGCGCTTCGGCGGGGACGTCCGGCAGGTGCTGACCGCCGACCGGGCCGCGCTGCTGGCGCTCGCCGCCGAGCTGGCCGAGGACGTCGCCCCCGCGGTGGCCGCCCTGGCCGTGGAGCTGCCGGAGGCGGCGCTGCGGACGCTGGTGCCGAGGCTGCACCCCACCGGGGTGATCGCGCTGGCCGGGCGCCCGACCAGCGCGGCCAACCTGGCGGCCCTCGGCCGGCGGCCCCGGACGGCGCCGGTCGTGCTGCTGGAGAATCCGCGCAACCTGGGCAACGTGGGCGCGGTGATCCGGCTGGCGGCCGGTTTCGGCGCCACCGGTGTGGTGACCACGGGGGACCTGGACCCCTGGCACCCGAACGTGGTGCGGGGCAGCGCCGGCCTGCACTTCGCCACCGCCGTCGAGCGGCTGGCGCTGCCCGAGCTGCCCGCCGGCCCGTTGTACGTGCTGGACCCGGAGGGCTCGGACATCCGGACGGTGGCCCTGCCGGACGACGCGCTGCTGGCCTTCGGTACCGAGCGGCACGGGGTCTCGGCGGAGCTGAAGGCGCGGGCGGACCGGCTGGTCGCGGTGCCGATGCAGCCCGGCGTCTCCAGCTTCAACCTGGCGACCAGCGTGGCGATGGGTCTCTTCCACTGGATGTCGGGCCGCCCGCCCGGTCTTCCGCTGTAGGGCGGGCACCGGGAGGGCTACGGCGCGAACAGCCGGTGCCAGGTGTCCGGCCCGGGGTAGCCGTCCGCCTCGGCGCCGCTCCACCCCTGGGCGAGCTGGAAGGCCTGGACGGCCAGCCGGTCGGCCTCGCCCCAGCGCGGGCCGGGGCCCTCGGTGTAGAACCGGCCGAAGCCCCTGCGGACCAGCTGCTCGCCGAGCCGCGTCACGGACGCGTTGTCGGCGCCCGGGGCGAACCGGTCGCCGCCCGGGAAGGCGGGCACCGCGGTGTCGCCGCCGGGGGCGACCGGGGGCGGGGGGAGCCGGGTGGCGGCGGCGGGGATGTCGCGGCCCTTGTGGGCGACCAGGTAGTTCCAGGTGTCCTTGCCGGGCAGGCCGTCGGCCTCGCTGCCGCGCCAGCCCTGGGCGAGCTGGAAGGCCTCGGTGGCCTTCCGGTCGGCCTCGCCCCAGCGCGGCCCGGGGCCCTCGGTGTAGAACCGGCCGCCCCCGCGCTCGACCAGCATCCGGCCGAGCTCGGTGACGTGGGCGTTGTTCGCCCCGGGGCCGAACTTGTCGGCGCCCGGGAAGGCGGTCGACGCAGAGCCGGCGCCGTCGTTGCTGCTGCCGCTGGTGGAGAGCGCCTTGGCGCGGTACGGGAGGTACGAGGCGGAGTTGCTCCAGTAGGCGTACGGGGTGTCCCGCCGGGTGGTGCCGGGGGAGGTCTGCTCGTACGCCAGGTAGCGGGTGCGGGAGGAGTCCGTCCAGCCGCCGAAGAGGGTCACGTGCGAGCCGGCCTGCGGGTTGGCCGGGTTGTTGTAGATCAGGATGTCGCCGGGCTGGAGGTCCGCCTTGGTGATCCGGTCGGCGAAGTCGGGCAGTGTCCAGGTGGTCTGACTGCTGTCCAGGCCCCAGGCCATCGAGACGAAGCCGGAGCAGTCCTGGCGGTAGCCGTCGGACCAGAAGCGGCTCATGCTGTACGGGACCTTCTGGGCGAGCCAGCTCTGCGCCCGCTCGACGATCGCGGCCCTGGTGAGCGGCTCCGCGGTGGCCCGCGGGGCGGCGGGGGAACGGGCGCCCGGCTCCTCGCCGTAGAGGCCGCTCACCCCGCCCTGCGGGGTGGTGGGCGGCTGGGCGGCGCTGGCGCCGCCGGGGGTCGGCGCGGGGGCCGCCGCGGCCCCGGCCGCCCCGCCGCCCAGGGCGGTGCCGACCGCGGCCACCAGGACGGCGGCGCGGCGGCGGACGCTCCGGGCCGCGGCGTGCCCGCCCTCGTGCACCGGCGCGGCGTGCCGCCGGGCCCGGCTGCGGGCCCGGCAGCCCCCGCATATGCAGTCCTCGTCCGGTTCGACCTCGTCGAATTCCAGCAACGGGGCCGGTTGCTCGGTGGGGGTCATTCTCCGCCTCTTTCCCGGTCAGTCCTGATGGCACGACAGGAGGGACGTGCCCAGGCCGGTATCGCGTGCTGTCCGACCAAACTCCCAAACCGGACGGGTGCTCGGCGCGGCAGGGTGAGCCGCCCGGGTGACGGAGGGTCGGCGGTCCGGGCGTGGCGCGGGGGAACGGCTGGCGGTGGCACGGCGGCCGCTCCGACGGGCGGTCAGCTCCCGGCGGTGGTGGCCGGACGGGTGCGGGCCGCCCGGCGGCGGTCAGGCGGCGGCGGGCGGGTTGGCCGGGGAGTACTCGGGGCCGGTCCAGGTCAGCGGGGTGGCGTCGGCCAGTTCGACGACGCCGGTGACGGTGAGGTCGACCACCCGCTCGGCCCCCGGCAGACCGGCCGCCGCCGCGTCGGACCAGTCGGTCCGGGCCTCGCCGGTGATCAGCAGCGCCCCGCCGGTCTCGAAGTCGGGCAGCAGCAGTCCGGCGCGCGGGTCGAGTTCCAGGTTGCCCAGCGTCATGAACATGCTGTTGCCGGCGTACTCGGGCCAGCGCAGCCGGTCCGGGCCGACGGCGCGCAGGAAGCCGGGGTTGCCGCCCCGGTGCGAGGCGTCCACCCGGCCGTCCGGACCGGCGGTGGCGATGAAGAAGGTGTCGGCGGTGGCCGCGGCCAGCCGCTGGGCGGTGGTGAGCACCGCGCCGGCGGCCACCACGTGCGGGACGCCGGCCGACGGCTGCTCCAGCGGGCTGCGGCGCTGGATGTACTTGGGGCAGTTGGCGTAGACCTGGTCGGCGGTGATCACCAGGCCGCCGCGGCCGTCCGGCGCGGAGCGGCCGTTGAGCCGCATCCGCCGCCGGCCGGCCGGGTCCAGGGCGATGGTGCCGACCTCGGCGGGCCCGGCGAGGACGGCGGCCAGCGGGTCCTCGGCGGCGGGCCGGGCCGCCACCGCGAGGGTCCGCTCGTCGGGTGCGCGCAGGAAGCCGGGGCCGCCGGTGAGCTGGGTCGCCCAGAGCCGGCCGGCGGCGTCGGCGGCGCCGACCACCAGCACCCGCCGCTCCGCCAGGAACCGGGCGGCCACGGCCGGGATGGTGCGGCCGATCGCGCGGCCCGAGTGGTCGGCCCGCTCGGTGCGGCCGGCCCGGGCCTGCACCGCGCGCTCGCCCGGGTGGTACGGCGTGCTGCTGCTGTCCGTCATGGCGGCTGCCTCCCGATCCGGCCGGGCGGCCTAGAAGAACCCGCAGGTGGGGGCCGTGCCGGTGGGGGCGGTGGCGCCGGTCGCGTCCACGCCCTGCGGGGTGAAGATCTCCAGCCGGATGCCGTCCGGGTCGGTGAAGAAGATCCCGCCGGAGGCCGCGCCCTCACTGTGCGGGACGACGCCGTCGTGGGCGAACCCGGCGCCCAGCTCGCGCAGCAGCCGCTCGGCCGCGCGGACCTCGTCGAGGCTGTCGACCTGGAAGGAGAGGTGGTGCAGGCCGGGCGCCGCGGTGGCGAAGGCGCCCGCGCTCTGCTGCCAGAGGGTGATCACCAGCCGGCCGTCGCGGCCGAGGAAGGCGAAGCGGCGCTCGGGGTCGGTGCCCTCCTTCACCAGCTCCAGGCCGAGGACGCTGCGGTAGAACGCCGTCGAGCGGTCGAGGTCGGTGACGTTCAGGCCGATGTGGCCGGTCTGCAGGGTGCTGGTGGCGGTGCTGGACATGGCTGATCACTCCCGTGGCCGGGGCGCCCGGAGGCGCCCGCTCCCTAACCTGTACAAGAGACGGTAGTGGTTAGCCTGATGTCCCGTCAACCAGTACTGGCATCGGTAGTGGTTAGGTAGGTCTCGGCGAGCCGGTCCTGGAAGGCCTCGGCGGTGAACAGGTAGTCCTGGCTGCCGGCCGACTCCAGCGCGTACGCCGCCAGCACGCAGCCGATCCGGGCCGAGGCGTCGTCCGGCAGGCCGTCGGCCCGGCCCGCCAGGAAGCCCGCCCGGAACGCGCCGCCCGCGCCGGCGCCGTCCGGCAGCCGGGAGATCGGGGCGGCCGGGACGGCCAGCGAGGGCTCGTCCGGGTAGTCGATCCAGACGCCCTCCGGGCCGAGGGTGGTGACCCAGCTGCCGACCCGCCGCAGCACCTCCTCGGCGGTCCAGCCGGTGTGCTCCAGCAGCAGGCCGCGCTCGCGCCGGTTGGTGACCAGGCAGTCGGCGCCGGTCAGCACGGCCTCGGCGCCGGCCGTGCCCAGTTCCTCCGTCCGGCCGGCCACGTCCACCAGGTACGGCAGGCCGAGGCGCCGGCACTCGGCGGCGCGGGCGGCCATCACCTCCGCCGCGGCGGGGCCGAGGAAGACCAGCCCGACGCCCTCCGTCCAGCCCGGCGGGCCCGGGCTGACGTCCTCGGCCAGCGCCCCGGGGTGGAAGGAGGTGATCCGGTTGCGGTCGGCGTCGGTGGTGCTGGTGTAGCGGGCGGTGGCCAGCTCGGTCGAGACCCGGACCAGGGAGGTGTCCACCCCGGCCTCGGTCAGCCGGTCCCGGTAGTCGCCGAAGTCCCGGCCGGCCGCGCCCAGCAGCAGCGGTCGGCGGCCGAGGCGGCCGAGCCCGTAGGCGACGTTGGCGGCCACGCCGCCGTAGCGCACCTCCAGGTCGTCGACCAGGAAGGAGAGCGACAGGTGCTTGAGCTGGGCGGGCAGCAACTGGTGGGTGAAACGGCCGGGGAAGGTCATCAGGTTGTCGATGACGATCGGGCCGGTGACCGCGATTCTCATGGGGATACCTGCCTCACCGTGGAGGGTCCGGAGTGACGTGGCCGGAGCGGCCGGAGCGGAGCGGAGGGGGCGGACGACGGCGGCGGGACGGGCCGGTCCGGCGCTCGTCGGGCAAGCCCTAGAGGGCCCAGAGGACCCAGCCGAGGAGCAGCAGGTTGGCGGTGCCCTGGGCGACGGCGCTGGCCAGCGCCGAGCCCGTCCAGGCGCGGCAGACGCCGAGTGCGAGGCCCATGGTGAAGACGGACGGCAGGACCCCGGTGATCACCCGGGTGTCGAACGGGTTGAGGCCGTAGTCGCCGAGGTGGACCAGCGCCCAGGCGGCCGAGGTGGCGGCGATCGCCACCACCGGACCCCGGCCGCGCTCCACCGCGTGGTACAGCACGCCCCGGTAGCAGACCTCCTCGACCAGCGGCACCAGGACGCCCATGCAGACCACCATGGCCAGGCCCGCGACCACGGGGGCGCCCGGTGCCAGCTGCCGGAACAGCTCCGGGATCAGCGACGTCCAGTTGCCCCCGCCCCGCCCGAAGGCGGCGCGGGTGGCGAAGACGGTGTCGGCGTAGGCGAGCACCACCAGCGCGGTGCCGGCCGCCGCGGGCCCGAACCGGAAGCGGCGCAGCCCGGCGGCGGCACGGTCCGGCCGGTCCAGCACGGTCAGGACCAGCGCGCTCAGGCCCACCGACAGGACCATCAGCGGGATCGCGAACGCTCCGGCGATCCGGACCGAGGCCAGCACCGCGAACAGCAGCGCGGCCGAGGCGACGGGCGTGGCGCGGTGGCGGTCGCGCAGGCGGTGCAGGGTGCGAGCCCGTCCGGTGGCGGCGGGCTCGGGGGGCGCGGGCGCCGCCACCGGACGGTTCGCGGTCATCGCGGGCCCGCCTCCGCCACCGCGGGGGCGCGGCGCAGCGAGGGGAGCCACCAGTTGTAGCGGCGGAACAGCAGCAGCGTGGCCGGGACGAAGAGCATCCGGATCAGGGTGGCGTCCAGCAGGACGGCCAGGCCGAGGCCGGCGCCGTACTCCTGGAGCATCACCGTGGAGGAGAGCACCATCGTGCCGAGGCTGCCGGCCATCACCAGGCCCGCCGCGTTGATCACCCGGCCGGTGTCGACCACCGCGCCGATGGTGGCGCTCTCCTGGTCGGCCCCGCCGCGCACCAGGTCGCGGACCCGGGTGACCAGGAAGATCTCGTAGTCCATGCCGAGCCCCATCATCAGGACGGTGAGGAAGATCGGCAGGTCGTCGATGATCGCCCGGTCGAGCCAGAAGTGGAAGATCAGCACGGTGATGCCGATCGCCCAGACGTTGCTCATCATGATCGTGAGGATCAGCCGGACCGGGATCAGCAGCGAGCGCAGGGCCACCACCAGCATCACGAACACGCCGACCGAGACCAGCCCGATCATCTGCCAGAAGCTGGCGTTGAGCGCGTTGCCGTACTGGCGGTCGACCTGGGTGGCGCCGCCGACCTGGAGCGCCCCGACGTCCTTCGCGCCCTCGGTGACGTCCTGGATCCGGTCCACGGTGGCGACCGCGGCCTCGGAGTAGGGCGGGTCGGCGAGTTCGACCACGATCCGCAGCGCGCCGTCGTCGGCCAGGTAGTCCCGCCGTACGTCCGCGGTCAGCGCGTCGACCTGGTCGGCCGGCAGCGGGCTGCCGAACGGCCTGGTCACCGCGGAGACCCGGGCGACGCCGGGGACGGCGGCCAGTCGGTCGGTGAGCGCCGTCACCGAGCCGAGGCCGCTCGCGGTGAGCCGGTGGGTGGCCGGGTCGACCACGCCGGCGGGCGGCCGGGTGACCACCAGGGTGGGCAGCACGGCCGCGTCGCCCCACTTCTCGGCGACCAGCTCGAAGCCGGCCTTGGAGTCGGTGGCCGGGCTGAGCGCCACCGGGTCGGCGGTCGAGCGGTGCTGGGCGGTGATCACCGCGAACGGCACCGTGATCACGGCGAACACCAGCACGATCGCCACCTTGCGGCGACGCGCCAGGTCGGCGGCCCTGGCCAGGTGCCGGCCCAGGGCGCTCTCGTGCTCCAGATCGCTGAGCGGGCGCCAGCCGAGCGCGAAGAACCGGTCGCCGAGCAGCACCAGCAGAGCCGGCGTCAGGGTGAGCGCGGCGAGCAGCACGATCGGGATGCCGATCAGCCCGCCGTAGCCGAGCGGCGGGATCCAGTCCACCGGGGAGAGCAGGGTGGCCCCGAAGGCGAGGACCACGGCCACCGCCGCGAGCAGCATGGACTCGCCCGCGTGCGCGGTGGCGTGCACCGCCGCCTCCTTGGGCGGGCGGCCGGCCAGCCGTTCCTGCCGGTAGCGCGAGGAGAGCAGCATGCTGTAGTCGACGCCCGCGCCCAGCATCACGAAGTTCATGATCGTGATGGTGAACTGGGTGAGCGTCACGCCGTGGCCGAGCGCGAACAGCGCCGCCTGGCTGACCGTCATGGCCAGCCCGATCGCGGCCACGGTCAGCACGGCGGGCACCACGGCGCGGAAGAACAGCAGCAGCACCACGAAGATGATCGCGTAGGCGACCGTCTCCATCAGGGCGTTGTCGTCCTCGGCCTTCTTGTAGGTGTCCTTGATCAGGGCGAGCTCGCCGGTCACGTGGGCGTCGACGTCCGGGCCGGCGCCGACGGCGCGCAGCGAGCCGTCGATGGCCGAGCGCAGCCAGTCCACGTCCGGATCGTGCCCGGCCTGTTTGGCGAAGCTGACCGTCACCAGGGCCGCCCGGCCGTCCTCGGCGAGCAGGCGGTTCACGGCGTCGGCGGGCACCGGCACCGGGAAGGAGCGCCAGTCGGTGGCGGCCGCGAAGCCCGCGGCGAGACCGGGCAGCGCCGCGTCGTCGGCGGCCACCCCCCGCTGCGCCAGGTCGGCGAGGCCGGCCGGGACCTGGCCGGCCGCCACCGCCGCGTCCACCGCCTGCCGGCGGCCCTCCGGGGAGGTGCCGGCCCCCGCGGCGGTGAGGTCGCGGTCCACCTGGGTGCGCAGTTGGCGCAGGTACTCGGTGGTGGAGTCCCGGTAGAGGGTGTACGCCGAGACGGACTGCCGCACCTCGCCGGTGCGCTCCTTCCCGGCGATCCGGCCGTCCAGCTCGGCCAGCAGCTTGCGCAGTTGCTCGCCCCGGACGTCCGGGGCGCCGATCGCGACGATCGACTCGCGCTGCGAGCGGTCGGGGAAGGACTGCTCGACGAGCTGGTCGGCCCGGGCACTGCTGGTGCCCGGGACGACCTTGGAGGCGCCCTGTTTGGTCAGGACGTCGTTCAGCTGCGAGGCGAACGGGAAGCAGACCGCGATGACCACGGCCCAGACGGCGAGCACGGTCTTCGGGCGGGCGGTGAGCACCCCGGCGAGGCGCAGCAGGCGGCGTTGCACCGCGCCGTGGGTGGTCTCCGGTGGTGCGGGGGTGACGGTCGTGGTCATGCGCTGCCGACTCCCTCGCGGTGGCGCCCGCCCGGGCCGGTGCCGGCCGAGGGGGTGCTGGGGCTGGTGCCGGTGACCACCGCGAAGGTGTGCCGCAGCTCCAGTGTGCCGTTCCTGGCCACGTGTTCGGCCAGGCCGGCGCGGATCAGCTCCAGCGCGTGGTCCTCGCGGCGGTGGTCGACGGCGTCCTTGAAGCCGGCCGCCGCGCCGGAGCGCTGGACCCACTCCAGGGCCGCCTCCGGGGTGTCGGCGGGCAGTACCTGGTGGCCGTCGCGCTGGACGTCGACGGTCAGGCCGGCCTTGGTGAACCAGCGGGCCACCGTGGCGGCGTCCTTCGGCAGGTTCACCCGGACCAGACCGGTGAGCAGCGACGGGTCCGCGGCGAAGACCTTCTCCAGCTGGGTGATCAGGGTCTTGAGCGCGTCGCCGCGGGTCTCGATCACCACCACCCGGCCGCCGGGCCGCAGGACTCTCCTGATCTGCTCCAGCAGCTTGACCGGCTTGCTGTAGCAGATCGCCCAGCCGACCACGACGAGGTCCGCCGAGGCGGTCGGGCGGGGGCGCAGGAACTCCTCCATGTCGCCCTCCTGGAGGGAGACGTCGAGCTCCGGCGCGCGCAGGGTGTCGGGGAGGATCTTGGCCTGCGCCACGGCCAGCATGCCGGGGGACTTGTCCACCGCGTGCACCGAGCCGCGGCCCTCCAGCCGGCGGACGATCTCGTGGGTCAGGTGTCCGGTGCCACAGGCGAGTTCGAGGACGTCATCGCCCGGGCGGATCTCCACCTCGTTCAGCGCGGCGACCGAGTGCACCCCCATCACCGGGCTGAAGTAGCTGTCGTAGCTGGAACTCGCGGCGTCGTAGTCGGGCGTGGTGTCGGCGTGGGTGCGGCTCAGGGTGAGGCGCAGGGCACGCGCGGCGAGTCCGAGGCGACTCATGGCTGGCTCCTTCTGATGTGGTCGGATTCCGAGGGCTGCGAGGCCGGTGCCGCGCAGGCGAGGAGCAGGAGGCCGGCCAGGCCGGCCAGGGTGCCGAGGACGCCGGCGGACACCGAGGGGGCGGTGGCCCCGGCGGCGACGCCCGCGACCAGGGCGAACACCGCCGGGGCCACCACGGGCGCCCGGCCGGCGGCGGGGCGGTCCGGGCCGAGCGCCACCGCGACGGTCAGTGCGGCGACGGCGGTGACCACGGCCGCGAGGACGGGGCTCGCGGTGGTGGCCGAGGCGGGCAGGGCGGCGCCGAGCAGCAGCAGCCCGGCCGCCGGGGCCCGGTGGGGCGGGCCCGGCAGCAGGGCGGCCGCGGTCCGGCGCCGCGGCAGGGCGGCCGCCAGGGTGAGCGCGGCGCCGATCGCGGCGGCGGCGCACCAGGGCCAGTCGGGCGCGCCGCCGCCGGCCGGGGGCAGGCCGGCGCCGAGGACGGCACCGGCCGCGCCGCCGGCCAGCGCGGCGATCGTCGGGGGGCCGGGCACCAGGGGCGCCCCGGGGCCGGCCGGCGGGCCGCCCGGTGCGCCCGCCCGGCTGCCCCGTGCGGGGTCCGGCGTCCGGTTCACGGCCGGGCGGCGGACGAGTCGGCGAGCTCCGCGAGCTCGGCCAGCTCGTCGGTGGCGTCCGGCTCGCCGTCGCGCAGGAACATGGCCGTCTCGTCGCTGAGCGCGTCCAGCACCCGGTTCAGGTGCTCGGTGGTGTGGGTGGCCATCAGGCTGAGCCGCAGTCGGGGCGAGGCGGCCGGCGGCACCACCGGGTTGGTGTAGACGCCCTTGTCGATGAGCCGGCGCCAGAGCAGCAGGGTGTCGACGACCCCGCGGGTGCGCAGCGGGATCACCGGGGTGCTGCTCTCACCCGGGCTGATGCCGAGGGAGAGCAGGCCGGCCCGCAGGTGGTCGGCGTTCTGCTGGGCCCGCTCGGGGCGCCAGGGCTCCTCGCGCAGGATCCGCAGCGCGGTCAGCGCGGCGGCCATGCTGGCCGGGGTCGCGGAGGCGCTGAAGATCAGGCTGCGGGCGTGGTGCTTGATGTAGTGGATGACGTCGTCGTCGCCGACGACGGCTCCGCCGAGCGAGGCCAGGGACTTGCTGAAGGTGACCGTGATGAGGTCGACCCGGTCGGTGAGGCCGAAGTGGGAGCAGGTGCCCCGGCCCTGGTCGAGGACGCCGAGGCCGTGCGCGTCGTCGACGATCAGCCGGGCCCCGTGGCGCTCGCAGACCTCGACGATCTCCGGCAGGGCGCAGAGGTCGCCCTCCATCGAGTAGACGCCGTCGACCACGACCAGCTTGCCGGCCTGGGCCGGGACGGCGGCCAGGCCGCGGTCCAGCGCGCGGGCGTCGTTGTGCCGGAAGCGCCGGTGCTTGGCGCCGCTGAGCAGGCAGCCGTCGACGATGGAGGCGTGCGCGTCGCGGTCGGCGAAGACGACGTCGCCGCGGCCGGCCAGGGCGCTGATCGTGCCGAGGTTGGCCTGGTAGCCCGTGGAGAGCACGGCCGCCGCGGGCTTGCCGTAGAAGTCGGCGAGTTCGCTCTCCAACTGGTCGTGCAGGTCGAGGTTCCCGTTGAGGAAGCGGGATCCGGTGCAGGACGGGCCGTACCGGTCGAGCGCGTCGGCGGCCGCCTTTCTGACCCGGGGATCGGAGGTCAGACCCAGATAGTTGTTGGAGCCGCACATCACTAGCTCACGGTCACCCAGGGTGACCGTGGTGCCTTCGTGGCCGGTGAGCGGGAGGAAGTAGGGATAGATCCCGGCCGCCATGGCATCCCGGGCAGCACGGTAGTCGGATACCTTGGAGAAAATGTCCACCAGATTCCCTCGAATTCGATGATCGGCGTATTCGACGCATCGGTTCACGCGAATTTTGACCCTGGTTTGAACGGAATACCCGCCGCTTGGGCATGGCCGGGCCGGCCGCATCGGACGGGGCCGTGCGGAAGCCTGCCCCGGTGCGGTGCGCGTCGTTGCGCAGCGGCCCCGGGCGTGGTCGTCGAAGCACGACCGGGCATGGCGGATGAGCCGACGGTGTGTTGAGGCGGCGCGAACAGCCTACGCCTCAGCCTTGTTGACGTGTTGTCAGCTAGTGCTCGTGGGCTGCCGGCCTGCGCGGACATCGTCGAATCCGTATGTCTCGCATGATCCCCCGTGGATGTCGAACAGCGTTCCCCCTGGCGCGGAGAAAAATCCCGGCGCCGCTTCTTCGATCATCGTGCGCATGAATCTTGAGGTGGCCGGGCGGGGATCCCCGGGATCTCGCCTGTTTTCGGCCGAGGAAACGTAAGCACGCTCCATTCCGGGCTGTCAACACCCGTCTCTTTCGGGCCGCTTGGAATTACCGGCGAGTCACATCGGTTCTGCTAGGGTGGGCGCCGACCGTCTGGACGGTCCGTGACACGGAGAGAGGGACGGAACGGTGCGTGATCATCTGCTCGACGCTGTCGAGCGGCTGCTGGTGCGGGGAGGTCTGGACGCGGTGCGGCTGGACGCGGTGGCCGTCGAGGCCGGCGTCAGCAAGGGCGGGCTGCTGCACCACTTCCCCAACAAGCGGGCGCTCGTCCAGGGGGTCGTCGAGCGGCTGGCGGACCGGTTCGAGGCCGTACTGCCCGGGCCGCAGGCGCCTCCCGGCGCCTTCGCGCTCGCCTGGTTGGAGGCGAGCATCCCGGAGGAGTCACCGGCCGGGGACACCAGCGGGGCGGACCAGGTGCCGGTGGCGCTGCTCGCCGCGGCCGGCGGTCCGGAACTGCTCGACGTGCTGCGGTCCCGCTACGAGCGCTGGCAGCGGCGGCTCGTCGAGGACGGCCTGGACCCGGCCGTGGCCACCCTCGTGCGGATGGCCGTGGACGGCTGGTGGTCGGCCCGCCTGCTCGACCTCAGCCCGCCGCACGACGGGCTGCACCGTGAGTTGCGCAAGCTGCTGGTCGACCTCGCCGGCGGCAGAAGCTAGGTCATCCGAAACGAGACGGGGGACGGACATGACGGCGTACCTGCTGGTGGGAGCGGCCATCGCGGCCGAGGTGACGGCGACACTGGCCCTGCGGGCCTCGCACGGACTGACCAGGCTCGCGCCCAGCGTGGTGGTCGCGATCGGCTACGTCGCCGCGTTCGTGCTGCTGGCCCAGGCGCTGAAGTCGTTGAACGTGGGCCCGGTGTACGCCGTCTGGTCCGGGCTCGGCACGGTCGGGGCGCTGGTCGGCGGCGCGGTCGTGTTCGGCGAGCCGGTCAAACCGGCCTCGCTGATCGGGGCCGTGCTGGTGGTCGGCGGGGTCGCGGTGATGTACCTCGGCGGCGGGCTGAGCCACGAGTGAGCTCCTGACCCGGGGCGCCGCCCGGCGCCCCGCCGCGGGGTGCGCCCCGCTACTCCCACTCCCAGCGGATGCCGACGTGGCCGGGCTGCTGGTCGGGGGCGAGCACGTGGGCGCTGGCCGAGGCACCGATCCACAGCTGCTCGCGGCGGCGGTCGACGTCCTCGCCCGGAGCGCGGTCGTAGCGCTCGCAGTGGACGGGCACGGCCGCCGGGTCGAAGTGCACCTGGAGCACGTACTCGCGCACCGGGATGGCGAACCGGCGGCTGTACTCCATGGTCGGGCCGCCGGGCGGGATCTCCACCTCGTACTCGAAGACCGTGCTGTCCCCGTGGCCGAGCGGGCGGTCCAGCATCAGCTCGCCGACCACCAGGCCGGCCTTGGGCCTGCGGCGGACCCGGCCGAGGCGGCCGTGCCGGACCGAGGTGATCTCGGGGCAGCCGGTGGCCTCCTCGTCGGCCTTGTGCACCACCAGGCAGCGGCCGACGCCGCCGACGGTGGCGCGGACCACCTGGCGCATCCGCAGCAGGTTGCCGCGGCGCTCGGCGTCGACGTAGTACGAGTCGTGGATGGAGAGCCGCTCCAGCTCGCCGACCGGCGGGGCGTCCAGCTCGGCGAAGACCTCGGCGATCTGCTGCTCGCCCGGCCAGACGTCCTCCAGCCGCAGGTGCGCGGTGTTGGCGGCGGCGGCCCAGCGGCCCCGCGGGCGCGGCGGGCCGAGCAGGGCGGAGAGGGTGGAGTGCGGCAGGCCGAGCAGTTCCTCCAGCAGGTGGACGGCGCGCAGTGAACTGGCCCGCTCGGGCTGGCTGCGGCCGCGCCGCCAGTAACTCAGCGTGGTCACGCTGACCCTGACCCCGCGTTGGGCGAGAGCGGCGCGGATCCGGTCGAGGCTCAGGCCGCTGGCCTCGATGGCCAGGTGCAGGGTGTCGGCGAAGCCCCCGGCGGGGGCGGGCCGGCCGGTGCCCGGGGCGGCGGCGGGTGTGGTGGCGGTCGCGGCGGGGGGCACGGCGGCGGGTGCGGGCGCGCCGGGGCGCGGTCCGACCAGCCGGAGCCGGGCGTCCTGGGGGTGTTGTGAGCCCATGCGGTTACCTTCCCCAGCAAGCGGGTTCGGCGCGGTCGGTCCGGCGCCGGAGGGCGCCGTGAACGGCTTCACCGAGCTGTGGGGAACCCTATGCACGGTCGAGAGGCTACGTCATCAGTCGTGCGTATGACAGTGGTCACGAGGGGTGGGCCACAGGGTTATCGATCTTGAAACAGAACGGAAACACGCCGTCGGGGCGGTCCCGGTGCGGACCGCCCCGACAGCGTGGGGTCGCGGAGGTGATCAGGAGACGCTGAGCGCGGCGTCGTCGATCACGAAGCTGGTCTTGAGCGAGGCGTCCTCGGTGCCGGTGAACTTGACCGCCACCGTCTGGCCCGCGAAGGCCGACAGGTCGAAGGACTTCTGGACGAAGCCGGTGGCCGCGTTGGCGTTGGACAGGGTGGCCAGCGTGGTCGAGCCGGCCTGGACGGTCAGCTTGTCGTACGCGGTGGAGCCGGACTCGGCGGTGTCGACGTGCACCCAGAAGGAGAGCGTGGCCTTGCAGCCGGCCGGGATCGACACGGTCTGCGCCAGGGTGTCGGTGTGGGCGCTGCCGTAGCCGTCCAGCCAGGCCTTCCAGGAGCCGGCGTGCGCGGCCTCGCCGGAGGCGTTGTCGACGACGCCGGTGGACGCCGTCCACGGCGCGGCGGTGCCGGTCTCGAAGCCGCCGTTGCCGATCAGCTGGGCCGCGGTGCAGCCGCCGGTGGGCGGCGTGGTGGTGCCGCCGAGCAGCGCCGCGTCCAGGGCGTCGGCGATCGGGCTGCCCCAGCCGGTGACCTGGTCGTAGCCGGCCTTGGTGGAGAAGTCCTGGTTCTTGCCGGTGGTCACGTCGTGGAACGTGGTGCCGTAGCCGCTGCCGTTGGCGACGGCGTACAGCCGCGGGCTGGCCTCACCGAGGACGGGCTGCCCGGCCGCCTTGGCCTTCTGGTTGAACTGCGCCGCGTAGCCGGACCAGAGCGGGGCGGCCGCGCTGGTGCCGCCGTAGACCTGCCAGCCGCCGGCGGTGTAGATGGCGAAGCCGCTGGCCGGGTCGGCGTTGGAGGAGACGTCCGGGACGGTGCGCATGGTGCCGCTCACCCCGGTGCCGGTCTGCCAGCTCGGCTTGGCGAAGACGGTGGAGACGCCGCCGCCGGCGGTGCTCCAGGCGCTCTCGGAGGAGTAGGCGCTGCCGGAGACCTTGAGGTTGGTCCCGCCGACGCCGGTCTGGTGCGGGCTGGACGCGGGGAAGTCGACCGCCTTGACGGAGGAGCCGCTGGTGGAGCGGGTGCAGTCGCGCGAGCCGTCGTCGCCGGAGGCCGAGAAGATCGAGATGCCCTGGGCGGCGGCCTGCTTGAAGGAGTTGTCGACCGCCGTCATGGAGGAGGCGGTGGTGTCGGGCTCGCAGGAGCCCCAGGAGATGGAGATGACCGAGACCCGGTTGTCCGCGACGATCTTGGCGGCCATGTCGATCTCGCCCTGGTCGCTGTTGGGGGCCTCGTAGACCAGCTGGGTCGCCTTGGGGGCGACGCCGCGCACGATCTCGCTGTCCAGCTCGACCTCGCCCTGGCCCTCGCCGGGGGAGGAGTCGTAGTTGGCGCCGTCCACCGACACGGTGGAGACGGCCGGGCCGGTGAGCCCGTACTGGCTGTCGTAGGTCTTCAGGTTGTTGGAGCTGTAGCCGTCGAACTCCCAGAGCGCGACGCTGACGCCGGTGCCGTCGGCGCCGGTCTTGTTCAGGTTGTACGCGCCGTCGTACTGGCTCGGGCCGAAGCCGCTGGGGGCGGCGGTGACCGCGTTCGGTGCGGCCGGCGTGGACGGCTTCACGTTGCGGGTGGTGCGGACGGTGTGGTTGTTCAGGCCGGATATGCCCTGCACCACGCCGGCGAGGTCGGCCGGCACGGAGGCCGCCGCGTCGTTGGCGAAGAAGGTGCGCTGCTGCTGCGGGTCCAGGTAGGCGCTCTCGTGGGTGCCGAAGGCCTTGGCGATCTGCTCGGCGGTGCCGTGCGCGTCGACCACCTGGCGGTTGTCGCTGACGGCGGAGACGGTCAGGCCCTGGGCGGTCAGATAGCCGCGGACCTGGTCGACGGCGGCCTGGGTCGGGCCGAACCGGTCGGTGAACTGCTGCGGCGTCAGGTGGGTGCCGAACTCGGGGGCGCCGGGGGTGGCGATCGCGGCGAGGAAGCGGTCCAGCTCGGCGGTGTCGCGCAGCTTCAGGCTGACCGCGACGGAGAGCTGCTGCTCGGCGGGGACATCGCCCTTCTTCTCGGAACGGGCCACCGCGGGGGTCACGGTGTTCGGCAGCGAGACGCGCGGCGCGGCGGCGTTGGGGGCCGGGGCGGCCTGCGCGGCGGTCACGCCGAGCGAGACCGCGGACAGCGGCAGGACGGCGAGTGCCGCGACGAGGGCGAGGGAGCGAGGGCGCACGGAATCCTCCTCTGGCCGGCATGTGGGGGCCGGCAGGGGCCAGGGCGTCTCTGGGGTGAAACGCTGGCTAGAACATGACAGAGCGGTTCCGGGAATTGGCTTATGGTCAAGCAATTCGTTGCTAAAGAACAGTCAACTGTGGAGAACGGAATGGAGGAGTCTTCATACAGTTAACGGCCGGAATTCACGCTCCGGACCGCCCCGATTCGGCGGCCGCGGGCGACGTAGAATCGGGTACCGGGCGAGACCGAGGGAGTACCCGATGACCGACCGGACGGCAGACCCGCGCGACCCCCGCCCGCTGACCGGCGAGCCGCTCGCGCTCGACCTGCTCAACACGCGGTGGGCGGGCAGCCCGGTGAACGACCTGCTGGACCGGCCGGACGGCTTCGGGGTCTGGCTCTCCTCCGCCGGGCTGGCGGACCGCTGCGAGGCCGACGACGCGGGGCTCGTGGCGCTGCGGCAGGCCCGGGAGGCGCTCGCCGCGGCGGTCCGGGACCTGGACGCCCGGGGTGAGGTGACGGCGCCCGCGGCGGCCGGTCTGAACGAGGTGCTGCGGCACGGGCGGCTGCGGCGCGAGCTCGGTCCGGCGGGGCCGGCGGCGCACGTCGAGGTGGACGGGCCGCAGTGGCTGGCGGCCTGGCTGGCGGTCGACGACTTCCTCGACCTGCTCGCCCGGGGCACCCTCCGGATCAAGAAATGTGCCCACGAGGCCTGCATTCTGCACTTCTTCGACACATCGCAGAACGGCCGCCGGCGGTGGTGCTCGATGGCGGTGTGCGGAAACCGCGCGAAAGCGGCACGGCATTACGAGAAGGCGCGCGCCTAAGGCCGGCGTGCGGGGGCGGTGAACCGCCCCCGCACGCGGTCCTCAGCCCTGGTCGGGGGCGCCGAGCCACTGGGCCAGCGCGGCGCGGACCTCGCCCTGGCCCGGGTCGACGGCGGCCCAGGCGGCGTAGCCGTCGGGGCGGACCAGCAGCACGGTGTCACGCAGCTTGCCGTGCGGGTCGGCCGGCGCGACGGTCTGCAGCCGGCCCGCCCACGGCTCGGCGGCGGGCAGCTGGTCATTGCTGACCAGCACGAACGTGCCCGCGCGCAGTGCCTCGTAGAGCCGCTCGGGCGCGGCCGGCCCGTCCTCCCGGGCCTCCTCCAGGGCGGTCAGCCGCAGGTCCGGCACGCGCCGGCCGGCCAGCGGGTGGGCGTCCTTCGGCGCCGCGTAGCGGATGCCGATCCCGGACACCGTCCGGGCGCCGCGCTCGGCGACCACGTCCAGGTGGTCGGCCAGCGTGGTGAGGGCGCCGCGCAGCACCCGGGTGGGAGCGGACTGGGCGAGGGCGAGCCGGATCAGCGCGCCGGAGGTGCGCAGCACCGACTTGCCGACCGGGTGCCGCTCGGTCTGGTAGGTGTCCAGCAGGGCGTCGGTGGCGTGGCCGCGGACGGCGGCGACGAGCTTCCAGGAGAGGTTGGCGGCGTCCTGGAGGCCGGTGTTCATGCCCTGGCCGCCGGCCGGGGAGTGGCAGTGCGCCGCGTCGCCGGCCAGGAAGACCCGGCCGGAGCGGTAGTTCGGCACCTGCCGCTCGTCGCTGTGGAAGGTGGAGCTCCACCGGGCGTCGTGCAGCCCGTAGTCCTCGCCGAGGGCGGTGCGGGTCATCTCGGCGATCCGCTCCAGCGAGGGCGGGGCGCCGTCCGCGTGCTGCTCGGCGCGGTCCCAGGCGATGACCCGGTACCAGCCGTCGCCGAACGGCGCGAGGAAGGCGAAGCCGCCCTCGCCGGCGCCGACGGTCAGCAACTCGTCGGGCGCGCGGTCCAGCCGGACGTCGGCCAGGACGACGGAGTTGACCACCGACTCGCCGGGGAAGGGGATGCCGAGCAGGTCGCGGACGGTGGAGTGGACGCCGTCGGTGCCGACCACGTAGGCGGCCCGGTGGGTCTCGGTGGTGCCGTCCGCGGGCGCCTCCCCGCTGCGGGCGCGGGGGCGGGTCTCGACGGTGACGCCCTCGGCGTCCTGCCGCAGCCCGACCACCTCGGCGCCGCGCAGGAGGGTCGCGCCGGCCTTCAGCGCGCGCTCCTGGAGGAGGCGTTCGGTGTGGTACTGCGGGGTGATCAGGACGAACGGGAAGCGGCTCGGCAGGGCGGCGAGGTCGACCCGGAGCCGGTCGAAGAGCCGCAGCGAGCTGAGCGGGCGGCCGGTGGCGATCAGGTCGTCGGCCAGGCCCCGGGCGTCCAGCAGCTCCAGGCTGCGGGCGTGCACCGCGAAGGCCCGGGTGAGGTTGGACTCGGTGTCGCGCTTCTCCAGGACGGTGACCCGGATCCCGGCAGTGGCGAGGTCCCCGGCCAGCAGCAGGCCGGTCGGTCCGGCCCCGACGATCAGGACGTCGGTGACGGTCTGCTTCGCGGTCATGTGTCAGCTCCCGGTGCTCGGACGGAGGTTGGACGCCGGTCCGGGCGCCCTCCCGGCCTCCATCATCGCTGGCGCGGGCGGGGCTGTGAATTCCCGCGGGACGGAACCGGGCCCCGGCGTGGCACCGCCGGGGCCCGGAACCGGATCGGCTCAGCTGTGGCGGCGGATCTCCACGGTGCGGAACCGGTTGGCGACGAAGGCGCCGTCGCAGTAGGCGGCGTTGGCGGCCGGGTTGGCGCCGGTGCCGTGCAGGTCGGAGAAGGCGGCGGTCTGGTTGGCGTACACGCCGCCGGTGAGGTTGAGCGAGAGCGAGACGCCGGAGTCGAGCGCGGCCTCGACCAGCGCGGCCTCGACCTCGGACGAGGTGGTGTAGCCGGAGGCGGTCATCGCGCCCTGGGTCCGGACGGTGTCGCGCAGCAGCTCGACCGCGGCGGCGGTGGACTCCACCGCGACGGCGAAGGAGACCGGGCCGAAGCACTCGTCGCGCAGGACCGCGCGGTCGTCCGGCTTGTCGGCGTCCAGCTTGACCAGCGCTGGCGTGCGGATTGTCGCGGCGGGGAACTCCGTGGAGGTCACCACCCGCGGGGCGAGGGCGAGTTCGCCGTACTCGCCGCCGGCCGCGGCCACCGAGCGCTGCAGCACACCGGGGTTGACCACGGCGCCGAGCACGGCCGTGGCGCGGGCGTCGTCGGAGAGCAGGCCCTCGATCGCGCTTGCGAGGTCGGTGACCACCTCGTCGTAGGACTTGGCGCCCTGGTCGGTGTCGATGCCGGTGCGCGGGATCAGCAGGTTCTGCGGGGTGGTGCACATCTGGCCGCTGTAGAGCGAGAGCGAGAAGGCCAGGTTGCCCAGCATGCCCCGGTAGTCGTCGGTGGAGTCGACGACCACGGTGTTCACGCCGGCCTTCTCGGTGTACACCTCGGCCTGGCGCGCGTTCTCCTCCAGCCAGTCGCCGAAGGCGGTCGAGCCGGTGTAGTCGATCAGCTTGACCTCGGGGCGGACGGCGAGCGTCTGGGCGACGGTGCCGCCCTCGTGCTCGGCGGCCAGGCAGACCAGGTTCGGGTCGAAGCCGGCCTCGGCGAGCACCTCGCGGGCGGTCCGCACGGTCAGCGCGAGCGGCAGCACGGCGCGCGGGTGCGGCTTGACCAGCACCGGGTTGCCGGTGGCCAGCGAGGCGAACAGACCGGGGTAGCCGTTCCAGGTGGGGAAGGTGTTGCAGCCGATCAGCAGCGCGAGGCCGCGCGGGACGACGGTGAACTCCTTGGTCATCACCAGCGGGTCGCGCTTGCCCTGCGGCTTGGTCCAGCCGGCGCTGGCGGGCAGCCGGGTCTGCTCGGCGTAGGCGTAGGTGACCGCCTCCAGACCGCGGTCCTGGGCGTGCGGGCCGCCGGCCTGGAAGGCCATGCCGTAGGCCTGGCCGGTGGTGTGCATCACCGCGTGCGCGAACTCGTGCGAGCGCGCGTTGATCCGGGCCAGGATCTCCAGGCAGACGGCGGCGCGGGTGAGCGGGGTCGCGGCGGCCCAGCCGGGCCGGGCCGCGAGCAGCGCGGCGATCAGCGTGTCCGCGTCGGCGTGCGGGTAGCCGATGCCCATCTCGACGCCGTACGGGGACGCCTCGCCGCCGATCAGGTCGCCGTCGGCCGGGTGGCCGTCGAGGGCGAACGGGAGGTTCAGCAGCGCCTCGAAGGCGGCCTTGCCGTCCGCGGCGCCGCTCTCGCCGTAGGCCTTCGGGAACTCGGGGTAGGGCGACCAGTAGTCGCGGGACGCGGCGGCGGCGAGCGCGGCGTCCAGGGTGGCCTGGTGGCGTTCGACCAGCTCGGCGACGAGGGGGTGGGTGACCGCTGCGGACATGGTGTGCGCTCCTCAGAGGGGAGGACGGGACACGTCACAGAGTAACCGAACGATCGGTCGGCTCAAGAGGGTGTGCGGGTCGGATCCGGAGAACGCGCGGGGGCGCGTCCGCAGCGGACGCGCCCCCGGGGCGGAGCGGGGTACCGGTCTACGGGATGCCGAGCTCGAAGATGACGTACCCGGCGTACCAGCCGGAGGCGATCGCGCCGGTGCCGAGCACCGTCGCCAGCACCGGCCAGCTCAGCTTGCGCATGGCCACCGCCAGGGCGATCAGCAGCGGGAAGGCCGGGAGCAGGTAGCGCGAGGTGTTGCCGAAGATCCCCAGGCTGCCCAGCACCGAGACGATGGTGGCCAGCGTGTAGGCGGTCAGCACCAGCGGCGGACGCAGCCGGACCAGCAGCACGATCAGCACCGGCAGGGTCAGCACGATCAGGGTGGCCAGCAGGTCGGTCACCGGCCAGGCGAACGGGTAGTCCGAACGGCCCAGCAGGACGCCGCGGATCGCCTCGAAGGTGCCGTGGCCGAAATCGAAGTAGTGCAGCCAGGCATCGTGCTGGAGCTTGAAGTAGCCGCCCCACTCGCCCGTCCGCCAGCCCACCCAGCCGACGTAGCCGAGCAGGCCGAGCGGGGCCAGCAGCATCGCGGCCACCGGGCGGGCGACGCCGCTCCCCCGCCGGTACAGCTCGACCAGCGCGGCCAGGCCGACGGCGCCGATCAGGGCCGCCGAGGTCGGCCGGTTGAGGCCGGCGACCAGCGTGATCACACCGGCGGCGATCCACTGCCCGGTCATCACGCAGTAGCAGGCCCAGGCCGCCAGCGCGACGAACAGCGAGTCGGAGTAGAGCGCCCACTCGGCGCCGGAGCCCGGGGCGATCGCCCAGAGCCCGGCCGCGATCACGCCCGCGCGCGGGCCGGCCAGCTGGTCCACCACCGCGTAGATCCCGGCCGCGGCGAACAGCGAGGCCACCACCGAGACCAGCATCCCGGCGCCGTACAGGCCGAGCCCGGTGCCGTCCGAGACCAGCCGCATCAGCCCCGGGTAGAGCGGGAAGAAGGCGGCCGAGTTCTGCTCGACGGTGAAGCCGGGGAGGCCGCCCGGGACGGGGACCAGCGCGGGGTGGTAGCCGAACTGGGCGATCTGCTGGTACCACCAGCCGTCCCAGCTGGCCAGCACGTCCCAGGGGTTCGCGCCGCCGCCGAACCGCGGGTGCTTCTTGACGTAGTCGCCCGAGAAGGAGAGCAGCTTCATGAAGACGGTGAAGCCGATCAGCTTGAGCACCGCGTAGCACCACACGGCCGGCCCGAAGCGCAGGACCAGGGCGCGGCCGCGCTCGCGCCAGTCGGCCCGCGCCGCGTCCCCCGGCTCCTCGCTGCGCTGCTCGGGCACGTCGGAGGCGACTGCCGGTATTGCGCTCATGAGACTGGACCCCACCCTGCTGGCCGTGGACGCTGGTCCGCAGATTCTAGGCCGTCGGCCGCGCTGTTGGTGCGGACCAATGGACCCGGGCGCATCGGGCGCAGCGGGGCCGGGGATACTCGGAGGATGGCCGATCACACCACGCGTACCGCCTACACCGTGGAGTCGCTGCTCGCGGTGACCGTCGACGTCTTCAACGAGCGCGGCTACGACGGCACCTCGATGGAGGACCTCTCCCGGGCGGCCGGGATCTCCAAGTCCTCGATCTACCACCACGTCCGCGGCAAGGAGGAACTGCTCCGGCTGGCCGTCGGGCGGGCCCTGGACGGGCTCTTCGGCATCCTCGCCGAACCGGGCGCGGTCGAGGGCCCCGCGGTGGAGCGGCTGGAGCACGTGGTCCGGCGCACCGCGGAGGTGCTGCTCACCGAGCTGCCGTACGTCACCCTGCTGCTGCGGGTGCGGGGCAACACCGTGACCGAGCAGTGGGCGCTGGAGCGCCGCCGGGACTTCGACCACCAGGTGGCCGAGCTGCTGAGGGCCGCCGTCGCGGACGGCTCGCTGCGGGCGGACGTCGAGCCGCGGCTGGCCACCCGGCTGCTCTTCGGCATGATCAACTCGATCGTGGAGTGGTACCGGCCCGGCGTGAAGGCGGCCGACGGCGTCGCGGACGCGGTGGTCCACCTGGCCTTCGACGGCCTCCGCGCCCGGTAGCACCGGGAGGGGCCGGGGCCGGAAGGTACCGCGCCAAAGGGCCACCCACCCGTCCCGAAAGGGCACCCGGCTCGGCCCTCATCGGGCCCGGGGACGCTCCACCGGTCCCCCAAGGGTCACCCCGCCCCGGCACTACCCGGGCCCAGGGGACGCCCGCCGGGCCCTCAACGGTCGCCCCGCCCGGGCACTACCCCGTCCCAGGGGACGCCCGCCTGGCCCCCAACGGTCGCCCCGGCCCAGTGCGCCCCGGAGGCGAGCGGGCGAGGACACTGAGCGCCGACCGTCGGCGCCGGGTCGAAGCGCCCCGGAGGCGAGCGGGCGCCCAATCAAAGGGGCGGCACCTGGTCGGTCTCCTCGAAGACCAGCATGGTGCGGGTGCCGAGCACCTGGGGGATGGACTGGATGCTGCCCAGCACCAGTTCGCGCAGCGCGTGGTTGTCGGCGGTGTGCACCAGCAGCAGCACGTCGAAGTCTCCGCCCACCAGCGCGATGTGCGCGACGCCGGGCAGCTCCAGCAGCTGCTCGCGAACCGTCCGCCAGGAGTTCTGCACGATCTTCAGGGTGACGTAGGCGGATGCGCCCTGACCTGCCTTTTCGTGGTCCACGCGGGCGGTGAAGCCGCGAATGACGCCGTCCTCGACCATCCTGGATATCCGGGCGTACGCATTCGCCCGGGACACGTGCACCCGCTCGGCCACCGAGCGGATCGAGGCGCGACCGTCCTGCTGCAGCAGCCGCAGGATCGCCCGGTCGACACGGTCGAGTCTGGACGTCTGTTCAGCCGACATGACCCCCCACCCCCACGGATTGGACGCACTGCCACCAGTCGACCGCCACCCGGGCCGATTGTCCACCACCTTGTCACGCTTCTGGTCAAGATGAACAGACGACCGAACAATCGGTAGGGAGCCCCCGCTACCCCTGGAGGTGCCCGAGATGACCGTTCTCGATCACAGACACCACACGGCGGTGCCCGGTTGGCTGCCCGGGGCGACCGCCCCGCGCAGCGACCCGGCCCCGCTGCTTCCGGACGCCTCACCGGTCCGCGTGCTCGGCACCCCCGAGCTGGAGAAGTACGACCCCGCGCTGCTGCGCGAGCTGTACCGCCGCCTGGTGGTCGGCCGCCGCTACAACCAGCAGGCCACCACCCTCACCAAGCAGGGCCGGCTGGCCGTCTACCCGGCGTCCACCGGCCAGGAGGCCTGCCAGGTCGCCGCCGCGCTGGCGCTCGGCGAGCAGGACTGGCTCTTCCCGAGCTACCGCGACACCCTCGCGGTGGTCTCCCGCGGCGTCGACCCGCTGGAGGCGCTGACCCTGCTGCGCGGCAACGCCCACACCGGCTACGACCCGCTGGCCACCCGGACGGCGCCGCTCTGCACCCCGCTGGCCACCCAGGCCCCGCACGCCGTCGGCCTCGCGCACGCCGCCCGGCTCGGCGGCGACCCGGTGGTCGCGCTGGCGCTGCTCGGCGACGGCGGCACCAGCGAGGGCGACTTCCACGAGGCGCTGAACTTCGCCGCGGTGCTGAACGCCCCGGTGGTCTTCCTGGTCCAGAACAACGGGTACGCGATCTCCGTCCCGCTTACCGCGCAGTCCGCCGCGCCGACGCTCGCCCACAAGGCGGTCGGCTACGGGATACCGGGCCGGCTGGTGGACGGCAACGACGCACCCGCCGTGCACAGCGTGCTGACCGAGGCGGTCGAGCGGGCCCGGACCGGTGGCGGCCCGACCCTGGTCGAGGCGCTCACCTACCGCGTCGAGGCGCACACCAACGCCGACGACGCCACCCGCTACCGGGACGACACCGAGGTGGCGGCCTGGCGGGAGCACGACCCGGTCCTGCTGATGGAGCGGCACCTGCGCCGGATCGGCCTGCTGGACGACGCCCTGGTGCAGGAGTCGGCCGAGGAGGCGGAGGCTCTGGCGGCCCGGATGCGGGCCGAGTTCCACGCCGACGCCGAGCTGGACCCGATGGCGCTGTTCGCCCATGTGTACGCCGAGCCGACCCCGCAACTGCGGGAGCAGGCAGCCCAGTTGTCCGCCGAGCTGGCCGCCGAGGCCGAGGTGCAGCACCCATGAGCAACACCGCCCAACCGTCGCCCGCCGCCACCCTCGGCCGGCCCCCCGCGCGACCTGCCCCGGCCGGTCCGCGCACCGCCACCATGGCGCAGGCGCTCAACTCCGCGCTGCGGGACGCCCTGCGCGCGGACCCGGCCGTGCACGTGCTCGGCGAGGACGTCGGCGCGCTCGGCGGCGTCTTCCGGATCACCGACGGCCTGACCGCCGAGTTCGGCGCCGACCGCTGCCTGGACACCCCGCTGGCCGAGGCCGGCATCCTCGGCACCGCGATCGGCATGGCGATGTACGGGCTGCGCCCGGTGGTCGAGATGCAGTTCGACGCCTTCGCCTACCCGGCGCTGGAGCAGCTGTTCTCGCACGTCGCCAAGATGCGCAACCGCACGGCCGGGCGGCTGCCGCTGCCGATCACCGTGCGCATCCCGTACGGCGGCGGCATCGGCGGGGTCGAGCACCACAGCGACGCCTCCGAGGCCTACTACACCAGCACCCCCGGGCTGCACGTGGTCACCCCGGCGACGGTGGCGGACGCCTACGGGCTGCTGCGGGCCTCGATCGCCTCGGACGACCCGGTGGTCTTCCTGGAGCCCAAGCGGCTCTACTGGGGCAAGGCGGAGTTCGACCCGGCGGCGCCGGTCGAGCCGATCGGACGGGCCGTCCTGCGGCGGACCGGGACGTCGGCGGTGCTGATCACCTACGGCCCGTCGCTGCCGGTCTGCCTGGAGGCGGCCGAGGCGGCCAAGGCCGAGGGCTGGGACCTCGCGGTGCTCGATCTGCGCACCCTGGTCCCGTTCGACGACGAGACGGTCTGCCGGGTGGTGCGCTCGCTCGGCCGGGCCGTGGTGGTGCACGAGGCGACCGGCTTCGGCGGCACCGGTGCGGAGATCGCCGCCCGGGTGACCGAGCGCTGCTTCCACCACCTGGCGGCCCCGGTGCTGCGGGTCACCGGCTTCGACATCCCGTACCCGCCGCCGATGCTGGAGCACCACCACCTCCCCGGGGTGGACCGGATCCTGGACGCGGTCGCCCGGCTGCAGTGGGAGGCCTGAGGATGATGCCGGTCGTACGCGAGTTCACGCTGCCCGACCTCGGTGAGGGGCTCACCGGGGCGGAGGTGGTGCGCTGGATGGTCGAGGTCGGTGAGGTGATCGCCGTGGACCAGCCGGTGGTGGAGGTGGAGACCGCCAAGGCGGTGGTCGAGGTGCCCTGCCCGTACGGCGGGGTGGTCACCGCCCGGTACGGCGAGCCGGGCGAGGAGGTGGCGGTCGGCGCGGCGCTGGTGACGGTCGCGGTGTCGCCCGCCGCGGGCGCGCCGTCCCCGTCCGCCGAGGTGGAGCGTCCGCTGGTCGGGTACGGGGTCGCGGAGCCGGACAAGGGCGGCCGGCGCCGCCGGGTCGGGGCTCCGGCCACCGCTCCGGCGCCTGTTCCGGCGCCTGTTCTGGCGGCTGCTCCGACGGCCGTCGCCGCGCCGGTGGCCGTGGTGGCGCCCGCCGCTCCGCCGGTCGTGGCCGTGGCCGTCGCGCCGGTGGTGGTGCCGGTGATCTCGCCGCTGGTCCGGCGGTCGGCTCGGGAGCACGGGATCGATCTGGCGGCACTGACCGGCAGCGGGCCGGACGGTCTGATCATGCGCGCGGACGTCGAACGGGCGATCGCGGCGCTGGCCCCCGGTGGTGCGCCGGCGGCGGTGCCGGTGTCCAACGGGGCGACCGCGCCGGCCGGGGCCGAGGTGGTGCCGCTGCGCGGTCTGCGCAGGGCGGTGGCCGAGAAGCTCACCCGCAGTCACCGGGAGATCCCGGCGGCGACCTGCTGGGTCGACGCGGACGCCACCGAACTGATGGCGCTGCGAAGGCAGTTGAATGCCACGCCCGGGCCGAAGGTGAGCGTGCTGGCGCTGCTCGCCCGGATCTGCACGGTGGCGCTGGCCCGCTTCCCCGAACTCAACTCCAGTGTCACCGAGGACGGTTCGGGCATCCTTCGGCACTCCGCGGTGCACCTTGGCTTCGCCGCCCAGGGCGAGCGGGGCCTGGTCGTTCCGGTGGTGCGCGACGCCCAGCGGCTGAGCACCGAGCAACTCGGTGCCGAACTGGCGCGGTTGACCGAGTCGGCCAGGACCGGGGCGCTCACCCCGGCCGAGCTCACGGGTGGGACCTTCACCCTGAACAACTACGGGGTGTTCGGGGTGGACGGCTCCACCCCGATCCTCAACCATCCCGAGGCGGCGATGCTCGGGGTGGGCCGGATCGTCGCCAAACCCTGGGTTCACCAGGGCGGGTTGGCGGTGCGCGAGGTGACCCAGCTGTCGTTCACCTTCGACCACCGGGTCTGCGACGGCGGTACCGCGGGCGGGTTCCTGCGGTTCGTCGCGGACTGCGTCGAGCAACCGGGCATGCTGCTGCGGCAGTTGTGACCGGCGTCCGGGCGGTCGCCTTGGGTGGCCGCCCGGACACCCAGGGCGACCGCAGATCGAGCGAGAGTAGCGCGTACGGGGGGCGGGTGTCCGGCCTTCGCGCGATTTGTCGGATGAGCACTTCGGGCGTGCCACGCTGCCTAGGCGTCAGCAGGAACAAGCCAGGTGGTGGCACAGGCCGGCCGGAGGCGAAACGATTCTCTTGGGTACTCGAAACGTTGCGGTGAAGTCACGCAGAACTCTCCTGGTCCGCACCGGACACGGCTCGGCGGGAGCTGCCGCCGTCCCGGGGATGCCGGACTCCGGCCCGGAGCCGGCCCCGGACACCGTGCCGACCGCGGCGGCGGCCGTCCCGCCGATGCCGCTGGACCCGCCGGACCTCCCGCCGGTCTCCGCCGCCCCGGTGCCGGTGGCTCCGCCCGTCCCGGCCCCCGCCGCGGCGCCGCGGGTGGCGATCCCCGACCCGCCGGCCCGGCCGCCCGCGATCCCGGCGCCGTCGACGCCCGCCGGGCCGCCGGTGCCCGCGATCGAGCCGCTGTTCACCCGGGCCCCCGGCCTCAACTGGACCGCCGTGGGCGGCGATCCCGCCCGGCCGCCGGTCGCGGCCGTGGCCGGCGGGGCGACCGCACCCGAGCCGGTGCCCGCCGCCGTGTCCGGCCCCGGTCCCGCCGTGTCCGGCCCCGGGTCCGCCGCCGCGCAGCAGCCGCCTACCGCCCGGGACATCGAGCTGATCCGGGCCAGCCTGGCCGTGGTCGAGCCGGTCGCCGACCGGGCCACCGCGCACTTCTACGCGCTGATCTTCCTGCACCACCCCGAGGTCCGCGCGCTCTTCCCGGCCGCCATGGACGTCCAGCGCGACCGGCTCTTCCGCGCGCTGCTGATGGCCGCCCGCAGCGCCGGCGACCCGGAGGGCCTGCGCGGCTACCTGAGCGCCCTGGGGCGCGGCCACCGCCGGTACGGCACCCTGACCGGTCACTACGGACCGGTGGGGGAGTGCCTGGTGGCGGCGCTGGCCCGGTACTCGGGCAGCCGCTGGGACGCCGAGACCGAGCTGGCCTGGCGGCGGGTCTACCGGCTGGTCTCCTCGATCATGATCGAGGCCGCCGAGGATGACGCCCGTACCTCGCCGCCCTGGTGGCAGGCCGAGGTGGTCGGGCACGAGCTGCGCACCCCGGACGTCGCGGTGCTCACCCTCCGCCCCGACCAGGCCTATCCGTATCGGGCCGGCCAGTACACCAGTCTGGAGACGCCCTGGTGGCCGCGGGTCTGGCGGTACTTCTCGTTCGCCTCCGCGCCCCGGCCGGACGGTCTGCTGACCCTCCACGTCAAGGCCGTCCAGGCGGGCTGGGTGAGCAACGCGCTGGTGCACCGGGCCGCACCGGGCTCGGTGCTGCGGCTGGGCCCGGCGGCGGGCACGATGACCGTCGACCACACGTCCGGGGCGGACCTGCTCTGCCTCGGCGGCGGCACCGGGATCGCCCCGATCAAGGCGCTGGTGGAGGAGGTGGCCGAGTACGGCGCGGCGGGCCGCGCGGTGGACGTCTTCTACGGGGCCCGGCGGGCCGCCGAACTCTACGAGCTGGCGGCGCTGCGCGCGCTGGCCGAGCGCCACCGCTGGCTGTCGGTGCACCCGGTGCTGTCCGGGCCGGGGCCGCAGGCCGGTGGTCCGGTGCCGGGCGGCGGAATGCTCACCGGTGAACTGCCCGAGGTGGTCGGCCGGTTCGGACCGTGGGCGGACCGGGAGGCCTTTCTGGGCGGGCCGGCCGCGATGGTGCGGCGCGGCGCCGGGGTGCTGCTGCGGGCCGGGGTGGCGCCCGAGCGGATCCGGCACGACCTGGTCGGCGATCTGGCGGCGGGCTGAGCCGGGAGCCGGACCGCCCGGCTCCGGCTCCGGCTCCTGCCCTGGGCCCCGGGCCCGTCAGTCGAAGTCGGGGGCGAGCAGGGCCCGGACGCCCTCGATGTTGGCCGCCAGGTACGCCCGCAGGCTGGGCGGGACGACGTTGACCGAGGTGACGCCCTCCCGGGTGAAGGGCACCCGGACCACCTCGTACTCGCCGTTGGGCTCGTCCACCTCCGGCCCGTGCCGGCGGTCGAGGTCCATCGACGCGAGTCGGCAGACGAAGAAGTGCTGGACCTTGACCCCGTGCGGGTGGAGCAGCGTGCCGTCGTCGTGGTGGGTGTGGCTGATGGTGTCGACGAAGGCGGGGACGAGGTCCACGACCTTGCCGCCGAGCTCCTCGTCCACCTCGCGGTGCAGGGCGTCGGTGACCGTGCGGTCCTCGCTCTCGACCCCGCCGCCGGGGGTGATCCAGTACGGGTGCGGGGAGCCGGGCCGGGTGCGTTTGATCAGCACGATCGAGGCCGGTCCATGGGGATCGGCCGGGTCCAGCTCCAGCAGGATCGCCCGCGCGGTGCGTTTGACGACGGGTCGGGGCGGGGTGCGCATGGCCACCTCCGGGGCTGGAGCGTTGTGCGGGAGTCTCCCGCACGCCGACCGGCCCGAAACTCGTACCTGCTCGGGTGCGTCCGTTCGGGGCGTGTTCACAGCGCCGATGGATCTTGGATAGCCAAGGTGAATGTTCACGTGATCTTCAAAATATCGAACTGATCTCCACCGTTACCTTCAATCCAAAGGAATTTGTCGATCGAACGGTCGGAGAGTGATTGCAGCCGCGCCCGGCCTGTGCTGCGATGAGCGACCAGCCACCCGGCCGGGCAGAACGAGAGGTACTGGCGCCATGCAGCACAGCACAGTCCAGGGTCACCTGGTGATGAGCCTCGTGGTCTCCACCGAGCTCTCCTTCCGCCTCGTGGTCGAGCTGGAGTACGACCCCGCCGACCCGTTCGCGGTCCGCCTCACCTTCCACCTGCCCGGCGACGCCCCGGTCACCTGGGTCTTCGCCCGGGAGCTGCTGTTCGACGGGGTCGCCCGGCCGACGGGCGAGGGCGACGTGCACGTCCACCCGGTCGGCGAGGAGCTCTCGGAGGTCTGCGTCGTGCTGCGCTCCCCCGAAGGACATGCCCGGTTGCGCGCCTGCGCGGCGCCGCTGACCGCCTTCCTCGCGCGGACCGACCGGCTGGTGCCGAGGGGCCGGGAGCTGACCGGCGGGGAGATCGACGCGCAGCTCGCCGACATCCTCGGAGGCTGCGAGCGGTGACCGGTCGCCCGCCGGCGACGGTGGGACGAAGGGGCCCGTCCCCCTGCGGAACCGGGTGCGGGCCCCTTTCGCGTGCCCGGGCACGCGGACGGCGGCGCGTCGCTCAGTCGTCGTCGCCGAGCGCCAGGTTGAGGCCCCAGGAGACCAGGCTGATGATGAGCGCGCCGAACAGCGCCGCCCAGAAGCCGTCGACGTGGAAGTCCAGGTCGAGCTTGTCCGAGGCCCAGGAGGTCAGCCAGAGCATCAGGGCGTTGATGACGAAGGTGATCAGGCCCAGGGTGAGGATGAACAGCGGCAGCGAGAACAGCTTGACCACGGGCTTGATCAGCCAGTTGACCACGCCGAAGATCAGTGCGACGGCGATCACCGTCAGGGTCTTGCTCTGCCAGTCGTCGCCGGTCAGCGTGATCCCGGAGACGATCCAGGCGGCCACCCAGATGGCGGCCGCGTTGATAAGTGTCTTGATGACGAAACCCTTCATGGGGCCAGCGTCCCAGGCCGGTCGGGGCGGGGGAAGCGCCCGACCGGCATGTTTGGTGTTGAATGCCCCCTGGACCCGGGCCAAGGACGAGGAGGGGCACCCCCGATGAAGCTGTTCCGGCTGGACGAACTCGACGCCGAGCGCGCCGCCAACGACGGTGCCTATCTGCGCTTCCTGCGCGAGCCGCGGATGTCCGCCGGGCTCTACGCGCTCTCCCCCGGCGCCACCGACCCGCAGACCGCGCACGCCCAGGACGAGATCTACCAGGTGGTCAGCGGCCGGGCCGAGTTGACCGTCGGGAACGAGACCACCACGGTGGCCCGCGGCACCGTGGTCTACGTCCCGGCGGGAGTGCCGCACCGGTTCCACCACGTCACCGAGGAGTTGCGGGTCCTGGTGGTGTTCTCCCCGCCGGAGGACTGACGGCCGGGGCCCGCGGCGGTCCGGCTAGGGTCGGGGCATGAGCCTGAGCCTGACGGAAGAACTCTGGGCGGCGATCGAGCCGGTCTACGCCGAGATCCTCGACCACCCCTTCATCGGCGGCCTCACCGACGGCACCCTGCCGCGCGAGGCGTTCCGCCATTTCGTCGTCCAGGACTCGCACTACCTGCGCGACTACGCCCGTGCGCTCGCCGTCTGCGCCGCCAAGGCGCCCGGCGAGGAGGACGTGCGGGCCTTCGCGGACGACGCGGTCGGCGCGCTGGCGGCCGAGCAGGGCATGCACGCGGAGTTCATGACGGCCTTCGGCGCCGACGCCGAACAGGCCGCCGCCGAGCCGGTGCTGCCCACCACCCGGGCCTACACCAGCTACCTGCTGGCCACGGTGTACGGCGGCTCCTTCGCGGAGGCGGTCGGCGCCGTGCTGCCCTGCTACTGGATCTACGCCCGGGTCGGCGACCGGCTGCTGGCCGAGGGCTCCCCCGACCCGCTGTACGCCAAGTGGATCGCCACCTACGGCGACGAGGCCTTCCAGTCCGTGGTGCGCCGCGTCCTCGCGCTGGCCGACCGGCTCGGCGAGGAGATCTCCCCGGCCGAACGCCGCCGGGTGGTGGAGCACTTCACCACCACCTCGCGGTACGAGTGGATGTTCTGGGACGCCGCCTGGCGCGGCGAGACCTGGCCGGTCTGACACCCTCCGGGGCCGGCGTCCGGGCCGTTCCCCCGAGCCTTTCCGGGGCCTTTCCGGGTGCCCTTTCGGGCGTCCTCCCCCGGGTCTCCCCGGGGGCCGGAGTAGGGGTGATCTCCGGGTTCTCTCCGGGCCATCGGCCCTCGTTCCGACCCGTGCGTCACCGTACGATCGAAGTATCGAAGCAAGCGGGATGCGGCACCGGACGGCAGCCGGCCCGAGGGGAGAGAAGGAACGGACATGGCTGAGTTCTGGAAGTCGCTGCCCTCGTGGGTGCGCAATATCGTCGTTCCGGTGCTGGTGCTGATCCTGGCCTGGAACATCATCGGGTTCGTCTTCGGCGTGGTGGGCGCGCTGCTGAGCTTGGTCATCAAGCTGCTGGTGGTGGTGGGGATCGCGGCCGCCGTGGTGATCCTGGTGAAGAAGGCCGCCAGGAGCTGAGCCGCCGGTCCCGGACGCCCGTACCCCCTCGGGGGTGCGGGCGTCAGTCGTCGGCGGACGCGCCCCGGGCGGCGGCGGTGGCCCGGTCGAGCAGCAGGACGGTGTCGAGGTCCCAGAGCGGCCGCCAGTGCTGGGTCCGGGACCGGCCGAGGTCGAGGGTGACGCCGGTGGCGAGCTGGTCGACCGCGTACGGGGTCAGCCCGGGGACGCGGCCGGTCCGGGCGGCCAGCCGGGCGAGCGGCGTCGGCACGTGGCCGATCCGGGCCCGCACGCCGTGCGCGGCGAGCACCCGGCGGACGGCGTCGTCGCGCCGGTAGTGCCGGTCGTCGGCGATGTTGTACGCGCCGGGCGTCCAGGCGCGGCCGCCGGTCAGGCCCAGGGCGGCCAGGCAGGCGTCGGCGAGGTTCTGCACGGCGGTCAGGCTGATCCGGACGTCGCCGCCGGGGAGCAGCAGCAGTCCGTGCCGCACCCGTGCCAGCAGTTGGGGCGCGAGGTGCGGATCGCCCGGCCCGTAGACGGCGCGTGGGCGAAGGACGACGGCGCCCGCCTCCAACGCGAGCCGTTCGGCGGCCGCCTTGGTGCGCCCGTAGGCGTTGAGGTGGCCGCCCTCGGTGGGGTGGTGCTCCATGATCCAGGAGCGGCCGATCCGGGGGTCGTAGACGCTGGCGCTGCTCACCTGGACCACCGGACGGCCGGCGGCGGCGCGCAGCAGCCGTGCGGTACCGGTGACGTTCACGGCGTACTGCCCGGCCTCGCCGGCGGAGCCCCGGGGGAGGTCGGCGACGGCCGCGGCGCAGTGCACCACCAGGTCGGCGCCGGCCAGGTCGGGGTCGCCGGTGGTGGCGTCCCAGTGGACGTGGCGGCCGACCGGGCCGGGGGACCGGCCGTAGCAGAGCACGTCGAGGCCCAGCGCGGCGGCGGCGAGGGCGACGTGCGAGCCGCAGAAGCCGCCGGCGCCGGTCACGGCTATCCGCATCGGGACTCCTCAAGCCGCTCGGGTGTCGTGGGACGGGCCGCCCCGGGCTCCGGTGCGCGCCGGACGGTGAGCTCCGCGTAGCCCGGGAGCGCGGACCGCCGGTCGACCCGGGCCCGGACGACCACCGGGCGGTGCGGGGCCAGCGCGAGCAGCACGTCCGTGAGCAGGGCCCGGGCGAGGCCGGCGCCCGGGCAGGCGTGCGGGCCGGCGCCGAAGACGGCCTGGGTGGCGGCCGGGCCGGGGGCCGGTCCGGTCCGGTGGGCCCCGGCGGCGTGCCGGGCGACCAGGACCAGGCGGTCGCCGGCCCGGACGGGGCAGCCGGCCAGCGTGGCGTCGGCGGCGGTGACCCGGGGGAGCAGTGGCGAGGGCGCGGTCAGCCGGAGGAGTTCGGCGGCCAGGCCGGGGGCCGTCCCGGCGTCCACCCCGGTCCAGAGGCCGGCGTCGGCGCACCAGGCGGCGGCCCGGGGCAGGGCGGCGACGGTGGTGGTGACGGCGGCGACGGTGAGCATCGCGTCGAGCGGGTCCGGGAGCAGCGCGGTGAGGTCGGCCGCCCTGGCGGCGGCGGTGGCTCCGGCCCTCCGGCGGCCGGGCAGCCGAGGGCCGGGCAGGTGGTCCCGGGCGGTGGCCGCGGCGACGGCGGCGCAGGCCTGGGCGAGGGTGCGCGGGTCGGCGCCGGAGCCGGTCAGCGCGGCCGCCGTCACTCCGGCCAACTCCTCTGCCAGGGTGACGAGTTCGAGTGAACTGGTGGCCAGTTCGGGGACGCGTTCGGCGAGCACGGCCTGCCAGTGCGGGCGGATCCGGTCGAGTGCTCCGGTGCCGAGGTCGGCCGCCACCGCCCGTCGCGCGGCGCGGTGCCGGGCGCCCTCCTGGTCGAACAGCAGCCCCCCGCCGGTGAGTCGGGCGGCGGCCCCACCGGTGGTGCCGGCCGCCGTGCGGTCGAGCGGGACGCGGGTGAGCGCCTCGCGGTAGGCCTCGGTGCCGTGGACCAGGACGGTACGGCCGAGCCGGACGACCGGGCGGCGGCGGGTGAGGCAGAGCAGCGCGAACAGCACGGGGTGGCTGCGCAGGTAGACCCGGCGGTCGCGGCGGCGCGCGGCCCGGTCGGCGGCGGGTGCGTGGGCGGCGGGTGCGTGGGTGGGCGTGGGGCCGGGCGTCGGGGTGGGTGCGCGGGCGGGCGCGGGGGCGGGTGCGCGGCCGGTGCCGCGGTCGGTGGTCATGCGGACAGCTCCCGGGCGCAGTGGGCGGCGGCCGCCGCCCGGTCGGGCTTGCGGGAGCGCCCGGCCAGCGGGACCTCCCCGAACAGCACGGCGTCCGGGCGGGCGCCGCCCATCCGGTCGAGCGGGCCTCTCAGGGCGGCGCGCAGCCGCCGCGGATCGGCGCCGGGACGCGGCTGGACGAGGGCCACCAGCCGTTCGTCGCCCGGCGCGCCGGCGGCCGGGACCCCGACCAGGACGGCGAGTTCGACGTCCGGCAGGTGCAGCGCGGGCTCGTACAGACCCGGGTAGATGTTCTCGGCCCGGCGCAGCACCATGTCCTTCAGCCGGCCGGCGAGCACGATCCGCCCGTCCGGGGCGAGGGTGGCCCGGTCGCCGGTGCGGACCCAGGGGTCGGGTTCCTCGCCGAGGTAGCGGTGCCGGGCGCCCGGGCCGGTGAGCAGGAGCTCGCCCTCCGGGGTGAGGCCGGTGCGCACCCCGGGCAGCGGTGCGCCGACCAGGTCCCCGGGCCCGGTGTGGGCGCTCTTCCCGGCCTCTTCGACGGCGGCGGCCGGGAACAGCTCGGTGAGCGCGTACACGCCCCAGGCCTGGTCGGCGCCGGCCTGCTTGACCCGGCGCAGCAGGGCGGCGTCGGCGGGCGCGGAGCCGGTCCAGACCCGGCCGTGGAAGCGGGCCCCGGCGCCGAGCGCGGCGCGCAGGGCGGGCGGGGTGAGGTAGGTCTGGGCCGGTGCCAGCCGGGCGAGTTGGCCGGCCAGCGCCCGCGGGCGCCGGGCCGGCAGGGCGACGGCGGCGCCGGCCGCCAGCGCGGGCACCAGGACGAAGAAGGTGCCGCCGAGCACGGTGCTGCCCGGGCGGGGGTCGACCAGGTCGGTGACGGTGCGCAGACCGGCCGCCAGGCCTTCGCGGGTGTGCACGACGGCGCGCGGGCGGGCGGTGGTGCCGGAGGTGAAGACGATCACCGCGTCGGTGTCCGCGCCGCCGTCGCGGGGCGCGGGCGCGGCGCCGCCGGTGACCGCGAGCCGGGGGGCGCAGCCGGGCAGCCGGCGGCCCAGGGTGGCGACCGGGCCGAGCGCCGACAGCCGGGGCAGTGCTAGGTCGGCGCGGCGGGCCAGCGGCCCGGCCCAGCCCGCCACCGCCTGGGCGGCGGCGTCGGCGAGCACGAGGTCCGGCCGGGCCAGGGCGAGCCGGGCGGCCAGCACGTCCGGCCCGGCGGTCGGGTCGAGGACGGCGGCGCGCAGGCCGAGCCGGTGGGCGGCGAGCAGGACGGCGAGCGCCCGGGGGCCGGGGCGGACGGCGACGCCGAGGGTGGCGCCGGGGCCGAGGCCGCGGGCGTGCAGGGCGGCGGCGTAGCGGTCGGCCAGGTCGGCGAGTTCGCCGCGGCGGATCAGGACCCTGGTGCCGCCGGTGCGGCCGCGGCCCAGGACGGCGGGCCGGTCGGGGTGGACGGTGCGCAGGGCGTGGGCGAGCCGGTCGAGCACGGGGCCCTCCTCGACGGGGTTGCGGTGGTCGGTTCTCCGGGCGCTCGGTTCCGGGGGTGCGCGGTCAGCGGGTGCGCGGTTCCCCGGGCGTGCGGCCGGCTCAGCGGACGTCGACCGAGCGCCGGCCGGCGCCGCGCTCCAGGTACCAGCGGGCGGTGCCGACCACGCCGTAGGCGCGGATCCGCCGGGTGGAGTTCTGCACCACCATGTCGCGGCGGTGGACGATCGCGGTGGTGTGGCGGCGCACCCGGTTGATGAACATCCGGTCGGTGGGCGACGGCCGGCGCGGCATCCCGCCGACGGCCCGGTACAGCTCCGCGGTGATCGCCATGTTGTTGCCGGCGTGCATCCGGTACGGCGTGAGGTAGCCGTGCCGGCGGCGGTGCGCGGGCCGGATCCGGCCGAAGAGGGCGCCGAGCGCGACCAGCACCAGGAACACCGCGCGCCCGGCCGGCCCGTGCTCGTCCCGGCGGGCGGTCACCCGGCCGCAGACCAGCCCGCCGCAGGCGCGCATCCCGGCCCGGGCGGCCGCCGTCCAGCCGGGTTCGGGCAGGCAGTCGGCATCGGTGCGGGCCAGCAGGGTGGCGCCGTGCGCGATGGCGTACCGGAAGCCGGTGTCGATCGCCGAGCCGACGCCCTTCTCCGGCTCGACCAGCACCTCGACCGGGAACGGCGCCCGGGCGGCGAAGGCCCGGACCTTCGCCACGGTGGCGTCGCTGGAGCCGTTGTCGGCGACCAGCAGGGTGAACGCGCGGTCGTGCTGGGCGGCCAGGGCGGCCAGGGTGTGCTCGATCCTGGCCTCCTCCTGGTAGGCCGGCACGACCACCCAGAGGTCCGTCCCGGTGCTCATGACGCCTCCCAGACCATCGTCATCAGGCTGACGCCGCCGCCGAGGCCGATCAGCAGTACCTTGTCCCCCGGGTTCAACTCCGGGGTTATTCGTTCGAGTTGGATGCCCAGGGTGGCGCTGGCGACATTGCCCAGCTCCGGCACGGTGAGGACCAGCTTCTCCGCGGGCACGCCGGTGAGCTCGACGAAGCGCTCCAGGTAGGGGACGGTCACCTGGTGCACCAGCACCCGCGCGTAGTGGTCCCAGCCGAGGCCGGTACGGGCCGCGACCCTGGTCAGGATGGCGCCGCCGATCTGCTCGAAGACGCCGCGCAACTCCTTTCCGCCGCCCCGGAAGTAGCTGTACTCGTCGCCGCGCGGGTGGCGCGAGCCACCGCCGGGGATGCCGCCGGCCGCCCAGTGCTCGGAGGCCGTCTCGGTCTCGATGTCCAGGATGCCGCCGCGCTCGACCGCCTCGACGACCACGGCCGCGCCGGCGTCGCCGAAGGTGTACCCGGCGAAGCCGTCCCGGAAGTCCTCCTGACCGGCCGGATCGCGGCGCATCGCCCGGCTCGGCGTCTCGCCGGTGACCACCAGGGCGCGCCGGGCGCGGCCCGCCAGGATCATCGCGCGGGCCAGGTCGATGCCGTTGAGGAAGCTGTTGCAGGCGTTGCTGACGTCCAGCGCGTGGGCCCGGGAACCGAGTTCGGCCTGGACGAGGTGGGCGGTGGCGGGCTCGCAGACGTCCCGGGTGGCGGAGGCGTACAGCAGCAGGTCGAGGTCGAGCGGGTCCAGTCCGCGGGCCGCCAGGGCGCGCCGGGCGGCGCCGACCGCCAGCGTGGAGGCGTACTCGCCCTCGGCCGCGAAGTGCCGGGTGACGATCCCGGTCGCCTTCTCGAACATCCGCTCCGGCAGCCGGAGCCGACCGCCGGCGGTGACCTCGTCCTGGAGCTGCTGGGAGGTCAGGCGGTGGGCGGGGAGGTGGGCTCCGACGGCGGTGATGCCGATCCGCGCGGTGGCTGGAGGGTGCATGCCCCCATGCTCCGGCCGGCGCCGCCGCGCCCACCTGAGTACGGGTACTCAGGTGGGCGCGGGCGGCTACTCGACCGGGCCGGGAGCCGTCACTCCTCGACCCGGATCTGCTGGACGGGCACCGCGACGGCCGCGCCGCCCGCGGCCGTCCCGGCCGCCGCCGGTACGGCGGCTCCGCCCGGCGCCGCGGTGTCCGGCGCCGGACCGGGCTGCCCCGGCCCGTGCAGGGTGGTGAGCAGTTGGCGGGCCAGGCCGAGGCCGGTCCCGCCCATGGTGAGCGCCTTGGCGAACAGCTCGCCCACCCCGTCGGCGCCGTTGAGCAGCACCATGTGCTCGACGTTGCCGAAGGACTGCGCGGCGGCCAGCACGATGTCCGGCCACTTCTCCGCCAACTCCTGTGCCACCACGGCGTCCTGGTTCTCGGCGAGGGCGGCGGCCCGGGCCTGGATGCCGGCGGCCTTGGCGAGCCCGATCGCCTTGGCGGCCTCCGCGTCCGCCAGCCCGCGGGCCTCGGTGGCCGCGGCCTCGGCCTGCCCGGTGGCCCTGGTCGCCTCGGCCTCGGCCAGGGCGCGCAGCCTGGTGGCGTCCGCCGCGGCCTGGGCCGCGATCCTGACCTGGCCGGCCTCGGCGGCCGCCTTCAGCTCGGTCTCCTGGGCCTGGGCCTGCGCCGCCGAGATCCGCGCGTCGCGGTCGGCGTCCGCCCGGGTGCGGGTCTCGTACGCCTTGGCGTCGGCCGGCTTGCGGACCTCGATCTGCAGCTGCTGCTCCTTGCGGCGCGACTCCAGTTCGGCGACCTTCGTCTCCTGGACGACGACCTCCTGCCGGGAGGCGGCCTCGGCGAGCGGCCCGGCCTGCTGGGCGCGGGCGTTGGCGGTGTCCCGTTCGGCCTGGTACGCGGACTGCTGGATGGCACTGTTGCGGGTCGCCTCGGCCTTGCGGGCGGCGGCCTCCTGCTCCGCCTCGGTGGCCATCCGGTCGGCCGCGGCCTGGGCGATCCGGGCGTCCCGCTGGACGGCGGCGGCGTGCGGGATGGCGAGGTTCTTGATGTAGCCGGTCGGGTCGATGATCTCCTGGATCTGCAGGGTGTCGATGATCAGCCCGAGCTTCTCCATCTCCAGCCCGGAGGCGGCCCTGGTCTCCCCGGTGAGCCGCTCGCGGTCCCGGATCATGTCCTCGACGGTGAGCCCGCCGACGATCGAGCGCAGGTGGCCGGCGAAGACGTTGTGGACCCGCTGGCTGATCAGCTTCTGCTGGTCCAGGAATCGCCGGGCGGCATTGGCGATGGAGACGTCGTCGTCGCCGATCTTGAAGATCACCACGCCCTTGACCCGGACCGGGATGCCCTGCGTGGTGACGCATTCGACGTCCAGCTCGGCCTCGTTGAGGTCCAGCGAGAGCCGGCGGACGCCCTGCAGCCCCGGCGTGACGAAGGTCCCCCGCCCGGTGACGATCCGGAAGCCCAGGCCGTCCCCGACCCCCTCGGTCCGGTGCCGGGAGCCGGAGATGATCAGGGCCTCGTTGGGCTCGGCCACCCGCCACATGAGCTTGAAGAGCGTGACACCCACCAGCAGTACCCCGGCGGCGGTCCCGATGATGACGAACACCATGGTTCAACTCCCCCTTTCGGCGCATGAGATGCGCCGACTCGGATTGTCCGCCCGGGACAACCGGAGGAGAAGGGATCGCACATGACCGTCCGTCACAACCCTGTCACGGCAGGATCGGTGCCACGTAGACGGTCCGGGGCGGGTGGTACTCGATCACCACCACGGGCGTCCCGACCGACAGCCGGTCACCCGGCACGGCGAGATAGGCGAGGAACGCCTCCGTGCCCCGGCGCTCCGGGACGTGCACCATCACCTCGCCGACCAGTCCCGCGCCCACCGCTCCGCTGACCCGCCCCGTGCTCCCGATCACTGCGCTCCTCCTTCGCCGCCCGCCCCGCGTGACTGCCAGTCTGCCCGCCCCGGAGCGCCGCGGCGCCCCGTGGTCCGGATCGCCGCCCGGGGACCCCCTCTGGACCAGCGGCGATCCGCTCGCTACGGTGTTGGACGTCATGCGCAGGCAACACCGCCTGCGGACACGGGAGCTCGGAGCACCGGGCTGAGAGGGCGCTGACCGGAACGTCGCTGGACGTGCCGACCGCTGCGTCGACCGCAGGAACCTGACCGGGTAATGCCGGCGTAGGGAGTAGAGGGTCTGATGACCACGTTCGACGCACAGCCGCAGTCTGCCCGGAACCAGGCCGCCGGAAGCGCGGCCACCGGCTACCCGACCCCGGCCTGGCGCAAGGCCTACCGCCAGGGGTCCCGCCCCGACCTGCGGGTCCCGTACCGCGAGGTCGTCCTGACCAACGGCCGGACCGTCCCGCTCTACGACACCTCCGGCTCGTACACCGACCCCGCCTACGAGGCCGACGTGCGGCGCGGCCTGCCGCCGCTGCGGGACGCCTGGATCCGCCAGCGCGGCGACGTCGAGGAGTACGACGGCCGCGAGGCCCGCCCGGAGGACGACGGGATCAAGCACACCTCGCCGCGCGGCGGGAACCTGCGCAACCTGGACGCCGTCTTCCCCGGCCGCCCGCGCCGCCCGCTGCGCGGCCGGTCCGGCGCCTCCGTCACCCAGCTCGCCTACGCTCGGCGCGGCGTGGTGACGCCGGAGATGGAGTTCGTGGCCCTGCGCGAGGGCCTGGACCCGGAGTACGTCCGCGCCGAGGTGGCGCGCGGCCGCGCCGTCATCCCGGTCAACGTGAACCACCCCGAGGTGGAGCCGTCGATCATCGGCACCAACTTCCTGGTGAAGATCAACGCCAATATCGGCAACTCCGCCGTCACCTCCTCGATCGAGGAGGAGGTGGAGAAGATGACCTGGGCCACCCGCTGGGGCGCCGACACCGTCATGGACCTCTCCACCGGCCGCAACATCCACACCACCCGGGAGTGGATCCTGCGCAACTCCCCCGTCCCGATCGGCACGGTGCCGCTCTACCAGGCGCTGGAGAAGGTCGACGGCCGGGCCGAGGAGCTCAGCTGGGACGTCTACCGGGACACCATCGTCGAGCAGTGCGAGCAGGGCGTCGACTACATGACCGTGCACGCCGGCGTGCTGCTGCGGTACGTGCCGCTGACGGCCCGTCGCAAGACCGGCATCGTCTCGCGCGGCGGCTCGATCATGGCGGCCTGGTGCCTGGCCCACCACCGGGAGAACTTCCTCTACACCAACTTCGAGGAGCTCTGCGAGATCCTCGCGAGCTACGACGTCACCTTCTCGCTCGGTGACGGCCTGCGCCCCGGCTCGATCGCCGACGCCAACGACGAGGCGCAGTTCGCCGAGCTGCAGACGCTGGGCGAGCTGGGCCGGATCGCCCGGGAGCGGGACGTCCAGGTGATGATCGAGGGCCCGGGCCACGTCCCGATGAACAAGATCAAGGAGAACATGGATCTCCAGAAGGAGATCTGCGACGAGGCGCCGTTCTACACCCTCGGCCCGCTGACCACGGACGTCGCCCCCGGCTACGACCACATCACCTCGGGCATCGGCGCCGCGATGATCGCCTGGTGGGGGACGGCGATGCTCTGCTACGTCACTCCCAAGGAGCACCTGGGCCTGCCCAACCGGGACGACGTGAAGACCGGCGTCATCACCTACAAGATCGCCGCCCACGCCGCCGACCTGGCCAAGGGCCACCCCGGCGCCCAGGCCTGGGACGACGCCCTCTCCGACGCCCGCTTCGAGTTCCGCTGGGAGGACCAGTTCAACCTGGCCCTCGACCCGGAGACGGCCCGCGAGTTCCACGACGAGACCCTCCCCGCCGAGCCCGCCAAGACGGCCCACTTCTGCTCGATGTGCGGCCCGAAGTTCTGCTCGATGAAGATCTCCCAGCAGATCCGCGCCGAGCACGGAGACGGCTCCTCCGCCGTCGCCTCGGACTACGACGCCGAGGCCCTGGCGGGCATGCGGGCCAAGTCCGAGGAGTTCGCGGAGCAGGGCAACCGGGTCTACCTGCCGATCGCGGACTGACTCTCCACCGACTGCACCGGCCCGCGTCCCGTGGGGGGAGTCGCGGGCCGGTGCGCTTTCACGTCGTCGGATGTCGTCGGACGTCCCGGGAGGGCCACGATCGGCGCCGGCCGGGTCGTCCGCCGTCGCCGCGAGATCTGCGGGGTTTGCCGGGTTTCGTCGGGGTCAGTGCCGTCGGCGGGCCGCGGCTCGTCCGCTTCGCCTCACCAGGACGACGAGTGCACCGCCCAGGGTGAGGGCGGCCGTCGAGCCGACCAGGAGGCCGATCGATCCACCCGAGCCGGTGGCGGCCAGTGCCGCCCCCGACTCATCCGGGTGCTGCACGGGACCGCCCTGCACGGGAGCGCCCGATGCGTTGCCGCCGTGACCGTTGCCGACCTGCACGGAGCCGCCCGGCACGTTGCCGTGAGGGCCGTGGTCGTTCCCGTGATGACCTTGCTCATGACCACCGTGACCCTGGTCGCCGTGCCCCGGCCCGCCGTGACCGCCGTGGCCGCTTGGAGACTGGGACGGCCCTGCGGGGCCCGCCGGTCCTGCCGGGCCTGTCGGACCTGCGGGTCCTGCCGGTCCTGCGGGGCCGGGAGAACCGGGTGCGCCGGGCGAGCCGTTGGCTCCGGGTGAGCCGTTCGCGCCGGGAGAACCGTTGGCTCCGGGTGAGCCGTTCGCGCCGGGAGAACCGTTGGCTCCGGGTGAGCCGTTCGCGCCGGGAGAACCGTTGGCTCCGGGTGAGCCGTTCGCGCCGGGGAGTCCGTTGGCACCGGGTGAGCCGTTCGCGCCGGGGAGTCCGTTGGCACCGGGTGAGCCGTTCGCGCCGGGGAGTCCGTTGGCACCGGGTGAGCCGTTCGCGCCGGGGAGTCCGTTGGCACCCGGAGCACCAGGTGCACCGGGAGCTCCCGGGGCGCCGTTGGGGCCGGGGGCACCAGGTGCACCCGGGGTGCCGGGTACGCCGGGAGCGCCGTTGGGGCCGGGCGAACCAGGTGCACCAGGGGCTCCTGGGGCGCCGTTGGGGCCGGGGGCACCAGGTGCACCCGGGGTGCCGGGTACGCCGGGAGCGCCGTTGGGGCCGGGCGAACCAGGTGCACCCGGGGCGCCGGGTACGCCGGGAGCGCCGTCGGGGCCGGGCGAACCGGGCGCACCGGGCGAGCCGGCCGGACCGGCGGGTCCGCTCGGACCGGCGGGTCCGCTCGGACCGGTGGGTCCAGTCGGACCGGTGGGTCCGCTCGGACCGGCAGGACCGCTCGGACCGGCAGGACCGCTCGGGCCAGCAGGGCCGCTCGGTCCGGGCGGGCCGACGGTGCAGGCCGCCCTCGTGATGGTGTTGTCGTCCAGCGTGACTGCCCCCGTGCGGGCCAGGGCACGGCCTTCGATCACCGAGGCGTGGTTCACGGTGATGGACGTCATGGCGAGGATGTTGCCCTTGAAGAAGGAGCTGACGTCGATGGTGGCGGAGCTGCCCACCTGCCAGAACACGTTGCAGGGCTGCGCCCCGTTGACCAGGCTGACGACGCTCGACGGCGCCGTGATCAGGGTGGAGGCGATCTGGAAGATGAAGACGGCACTGGGGTCGCCCAGGGCGTCGAGGGTGACGGTCCCGGTGAGGTTGAGCGACGACGTGGCCTTGTAGACGCCGGGCGTCAGCGTCAGTCCGCCGATGTCGCCCGGAGAGGTCAGGCTGGCGGTGGGGGCTCGGCCCGCGGCGTCGTTGTAGGCGATGACCAGGTCGGACTGGGCCTGTGCGGCCTGGGCGTCGTTGACGTGCTGGACGCCGTTCACGATCCCGGGCGGAAAGCCCGTCACGCTGGTGCCCGGGCTGAGGCCCAGGTCTCCGTTGATCACGCTGGGGCCGGTGTTGGTGACGGTTGAGGCGGCCAGGATCGCGTAGCTGGTGTCGGTCCCCAGCGTCACCGGTGCCGTGGCGGCGTGCGCGGGGCTCGCGACCAGACCTGCTGTCGCCAGCAACGTGAATCCGGAGAGCAGGACGAGCGCCCCCGTGAGGCGGGAGCGTCGGCGCCCGCTGTCGGGTGGGGCGGGCGGAATGGCATCGACTGCCATGGGACGGGACCCTTCTTGTCGTTGTTGAGCTCCGTCACCCGGAAAGAGGTGTTTCGGAGCACTGATGGTGAGTTCTGGTCGGCCCACAAGCCCTCGTACGTGCGCCGGGGCGCCACGGGCGTCACCCCGGGAGGGCCACAGAGCGACAGTCCGCCAGGGATGGTGATGCACCGTCACCAACTCAGTACACCGTGCAACAACAACATGAGAAGGAAAGAATAATAAAGATGCAAAAGGGTGAAGCGGTGGCGCCGTCGGGGTATCTTCACCTCTGCCCGGCGCGTCGTTTGTCTACGTACTCAACGCCGCGTACGGAGTCTCGGCCTCAGCTCCGGCCGGCTCCTCCGGATCCGGCTACGCTCACGGAGTCCGACGTCGTTCCCGCATGGGACCGGTGGACCCGAATGCCGTCGTAATCCTCCCCTGAGTGCCTTCCACGCCTTAGCAGTACCGTTTTTCCTCTTGGCCGCGTCCATGGTGGTGAAATGACGTATCGCTCGGGGGATCGAGTCGTTGGCCTGCATATGAACGACCCAATGAATCGGCAGGGCGGGCTGCTCGCGGCGACCAAGGGCGACGCCGGCACCGTGGCCGAACGCTGCCGTCTCGTCGGCGGCCTGCTCCGAGTCACGCTCGGAGAGCTGCGCGAGGAACTCGGATACCGCAGACTCGGCAAGTACGTGCTGGACGAAGTGGCCGAGAGCCTCGCGGCGGAGGGTCTCGGCTGGTTCCCGGCCTGGCGGCTGTCGCCGAGGGAGAACGCCGAACCGCGCAAGGAGCACGAGCTGTGGGTGTTTCTGCGGGACGACGGTCTGCGGTGCCAGGTCATCGACGCGATCCAGGCCCCCGACGGGTTCGACATCCCCACCGTCCTGAACGGTCTGCTCGCCGACCGCCCCCGGGGCCTCTCCCCGGAGCGCAAACTCGGCCTCATCCGCGAGATCCTCGGGCTCTGAGCGGCCGTCGCCCCGGAGGTCGGCGGGGCGGGGGAGTTCGCCCGCCGGGGTGACCGCGCCGCGCTGACCCGTCCGGACGGTCAGGCGACGGGGTGATGGTCCGTCAGGCCGGCCACGCGGTCGGCGGTGAGGATGCCGAGGAGGTAGCCGTCGTCGTCGACGACCGGCCAGATCGCGAGGGACTTGATCCTCATCGCCAGCGCCGCCAGGCCGAGGGCCATCCCGGGCCAGGCGAACGGGCCCCGCTGGTGCGCGGTGTCGCGCAGCGCGGTCCGCTCGGCGTACCAGGAGCGGGTCAGGAACGAATCGAGGCCGGCCCGCGTCACCAGCCCCTCGCAGCGGCCGTTGTGGTCGCGGACCAGCAGGTAGGCGACGTGGGCACCGCGGAAGATCTCGTTGGCCCGGTCGACGGTGATGTCGTCGGCGATCTGGTACTCGTAGGGCTCCATCGCGTCCGACACCGTGAGGCCGTGGCTCGCGGACTGTGCGTACTGGGTGGTCATGACGTCGACCCGACCCGCCTCCGGGCGGTTCTGCGCCGCCCGGTGCTGTCCTGCACCCAGAACGAAGCCGGAACGGGACCGGATGCGGAATGCCCTGGATGAAGCCCAGGCTACTCCGGTCAGGCCCGGCCCGGCGGGGTCCGGAGCAGTCTCGGGAAACGGCCCAGGACGCCTCGCACACGCGGGGCGCGGCCGCGGCGGGGAACCACACGCTGGCGGAGGAGCCACTCAACCTGGGCCTGCGCGACCGGGACGACGTGAAGACCGGCGTCATCACCTACAAGATCGCCGTCCGTGCCGCAGACCTGGCCAAGGGCCACCCCGGCGCCCAGGCCTGGGACGACGCCCTCTCCGACGCCCGCTTCGAGTTCCGCTGGGAGGACCAGTTCAACCTGGCCCTCGACCCGGAGACGGCCCGCGAGTTCCCGCGACCCGAAGGGGGAGTCGCGGGCCGGTGCGCTTCCACGTCCGATCGACCGCGCCGGGATTGCGGTGCCCGGGCTCGCCGCCGGGGGGTGGAATGCATTTGACAGCAGCATGTTGATCACACGAATGTGTGCTCCGCCGTTCTGGCGCCATCGCGTGAATCATGGGGGAACCACCGTGCGAAGAGCACGTATTCCGGCTGCAGTCGTTCTGGTCCTGTCGGTCACCGGGGCGATCACCTCGGTCGCCGCCGCGAGCGCCGACGCCACCGACCTGTACGTGGACAACAAGTCCGCGTCCTGCTCCGACTCCGCGCCCGCCGCGGGGGGTCAGGGCACGCCCTTCTGCACCATCGGCGCCGCGACGGACGCCGTCCGGCCGGGGCAGACCGTGCACATCGCGGGCGGTGACTACAACGAGCCGATCGCGCTCACCCGCTCCGGGACGCCGACGGCGCCGATCACCTTCGTCGGGACGCCCTACACCGAGGACCCGGCGGGCCGGGGAACGGTCCTCGGGGAGTACGGGGGCCTCAGCAACGTCGTCGCCCTCACCGGCGTCCACGACGTCGTGGTCCGGCACCTCTTCGGGCGCTCCGGTCGGGAGGCCGTCCTGGTCACCGACTCCAGCCGGGTCACCATCGACGACCTGGTCGTCTACAGCTCCGGCTGGGACAGCACGGTCGGCACCGGGTACCCGAGCGCGCGGATCACCGGTGCGAGCAGCGACGTCACCCTGAGCCGCAACGACATCAGCGCCTCGCACGCGGGCGGCGTCCAGGTCGACGCCGGAGTGCGGCACGCGGTCCTGACGACCAACTACCTCAGCTCCAACTCGGGCGTCGGGGTGCGGATCACCGACGCTCCGGACGCGGTGGTCACCGGCAACACCGTCCAGGCCTCCTGCGGGCCGCTGGTCGAGCTGGCCGGGGCGTCCACGGGCGCGACGGTCGAGAACAACGTGCTGGACGGGGACGAGAACGGCCACCCGAGCTGGGGCGCCTGCGCGTCCACCGGACACGAGGACCTCTCGGTGTCCGTCGGCTCGACCGCGGGGACCAAGGCGGACTACAACCTCGTCACCACGCTGACGCGGACGCCGTACAGCTGGGCGGGCCGGACGTACGCCACGGTCGCGCAGTTCCAGCAGGCCTCCGGCCAGGGCGCGCACGACCTGTCCGCCTCCCGTGAGGACCTGTCGCGGCCCGACTCCCCCGCCGTCGACTCGGCCGACGCGACCGCACCCGGCACGCTGACCACCGACGGGCGCGGCAGGCCGCGGGCCGACAACCCGGTGGTCGCCAACACCGGGACCGGTGTCGGCTACTACGACCGGGGCGCGGTCGAGGCGCAGGACCCGCTGGCCGTGTCGCTGAGCGTCTCGTCGACCCCGCCGGCCGGGCAGCCGCTGACCGCCGTGATCAACGGCCGGGTCGATTCGCCCTGGTCCCCCGCGACCGCCACGCTGGACTTCGGCGACGGCAGCGCGCCGGTCGGCCCGGTCACCTTCCCGGCGCGGCACGACTACGCCCCGGGGACCTACACCGCCACGCTGACCGCGACCGACGGCCTGGGCCTGACGAAGACCACGTCCGCCCGGGTCACGGTCGCCGCTCCCGGCCCGGTCCGGCCCGCCCTCGCGCTGTCGCCCTACAACACGGGCGGCCAGGAGGTGCTGGCCGACGGCACCGCGACGGTCAGCCCGTGGCCGGTGGCCACCCGGAGCTTCGACTTCGGTGACGGCACCGCGCCGGTGGCGGGGAGCGCCACCACCGCGCGCCACTCCTACGCGAAGCCCGGCACGTACACCGTCACCCACACGGTGACGGACGACCACGGCCGCTCGGCCTCGATCACGTACCCGGTCTCGGTGGCCACTCCGATCGCCGGCCGCTGGACCACCGGGCAGCCCGCCACGGTGGCGTTCTACCGGAACGGCGCGCTGACCCCGCTGACCACCAACGCGCCGACCGGCCAGGGTGAGCGGATCTACCTCGGCCAGGCCGGTGACACTCCGGTCGCGGGCGACTGGGACGGCACCGGGCACGACCAGGCGGGCATCTACCGGCCGGGTTCGAGCACCTTCGGCCTGCGACACCAGGACGGCAGCGTCACCGCCGTGCCGATGGGCGACCCGGGGGACGTCCCGGTGCCGGGCCGCTGGGACGGCAACGGGCACGCGCAGCTGGCCGTCTACCGTCCGAGCACCGGGGCGTTCATCGTGCGGCACGACGACGGCAGCTTCAGCAGCGCCGTCTTCGGCGACGCCGGCGACCTGCCCGTGGTGGGCGACTGGGACGGCGTCGGCCACACCCAGCTGGGGATCTACCGGCCGGCCGAGGGCCTGAAGGGCCTCGGTGTCTTCGCGCTGCGGCACGACGACGGCAGCGTCTCCACCGCCGGCTTCGGCGCGCCCGGCGACCTGCCGATCGTGGGTGACTGGAGTGGCACCGGCCGCACCACCTACGGTGTGTACCGGCCGTCCGAGGCCCGCTTCCTGCTCAGCCGCGCGTACACCGGGCAGTCCGACATCGACTTCGTCCACCCGAACGTGTAACGCGGCACGGCCGGGGCCGCCAGCGGCCCCGGCACCCCCGCCGGATGTCGGCCGAAGGCACGCCGGACCCCTGTACCGGCGTGTCCTCGGCCTGTTCGTGGGCCGGGTCCGGCGCTCAGGAAGCGTCCTCGGGGTACCAGCGGAGTTCGACGGTGTTGCCGTCCGGGTCCTGCACGTAGACCGAGGTGGCGCTGCCGCGGGCGCCGTAGCGGGGGACGGGGCCTTCGAGGACGGTGAACGCGCCGGAGTCGATGACCTCCTGCCAGTCCAGGGGGTCGACGGTGAGGCAGATGTGGTCGACGTTGGACCCGCCGCGCTCGCGGGCGGTCAGGTCGATGATGGTCTCCGGGCTGACCCGCACGGAGGGGAACGAGACCTTGCCGGCCCGCCACTCGTCGACGCGGACGGGGGCCAGACCGAGCAGGCCGGCGTAGAAGTCCAGCGAGCGCTCGACGTCCCGGACGTTGAGGACGAGGTGGTCGAAGGCCTTGACGCGGACGGCGCTCACTGGGGACTCCCGGGGGTGGGGCGGGCTGGGTGACGTGCTTCCATGATCGGACCGCCCCGGGCGGGGGATCAACGCTCGATCGGTCCAGGATCGTTCACCGGAAGTAAACGATGGGAGCCGGCCGTGTGGGAGCGCCACGAGATCGAGGCGCTGCTGACCCTCGCCGAGGAGCTCCACTTCGGGCGGACCGCCGAGCGTCTGGGAGTCAGCACCGGCCGGATCAGCCAGGTGATCGGGAAGCTGGAGCGGCGGATCGGCGCCCGGCTGTTCGAGCGCACCAGCCGGACCGTGCGGCTCACCGCGATCGGGCAGCGGCTGGCCGGGGACCTGGCGCCGCTGGCCGCCGGGATCGAGGAGTCGGTGCGCCGCGCCGTCGAGGCCGGGCGCGGGGTGACCGGGGAGCTGCGGGTCGCCTTCCTGGGCGAGTGGACCGCGCCGGTGCTGCTCAGGGCCGTGCGGCTGTTCACCGAGCGCCACCCGGGCTGCCGGGTGGACGTCCGGGAGGTGCAGCTGTTCAACTCCCGGTCCAGCCTGCTGGACGGCTCCGTCGACCTCCTCATCGCGGCCTTCCCGTTCGACGGGATGGCCCGCGGGCCGGCGCTGATGGAGGAGCGGCGGGTCCTGGCGGTGGCCGCCGGGCATCCGTTGGCCGGGGCGGAGTCGGTCTCGCTCGAAGTCCTCGCCGAGCACCCGGTGGTGCAGTACCCGGCGGTCACCTCGGTCGAGTTCAAGCGGGACCGGACGCCGGAGCGCACCCCGGCGGGCCGGCCGGTGCCCAAGGGGCCGGTCGGCAACACCTTCTCCGAGATGCTCTCGCTGGTGGCGATGGGCCGGGGCGTCCTGCCGGTGGGCGAGCACTCCCGGCGGTACTACCCCCGCCCGGACGTCGCCTACGTGCCGATCCGCGACGCGTCGCCGATCGAGCGCGGGCTGGTCTGGTTGGAGAGCAACACCACCGAGCGGGTCCGCGCGTTCGTCCGCGCCGCGACGGATGCCGGCGCGGGGGCGGAGCCCGGCGCCGATCCGGTCGCGGGGGCAGATCCGGTCGCGGGGGCAGATCCGGGTTGGGTGGCCGATCCGGGTGCGGCCGCGGCGAACTGACGCCGGATGGGCCCGGGCGGCGGCCCACCCGGGCCCACCCGCCCCGGCCCACCCGCCCGTCCCTCGGGGTCAGACCTCGTCCGGCCCCGTGAAGCCCGGCCCGGTGTAGCCGGGGCCGGTGAAGTCCGGGGTGCTGAAGGAGGCCGTGCGCGGCTCCCGGCCCTGCGGGTCGGTGAGCCCCTCGGCACCGGGGCTGGTGAAGCCAGGCCCGCTGTAGCCCGGCCCGCTGTAACCGGGGCTGCTGAAGTCCGGGCGGGCGGTGTCCGGGCGGGCGCCGTCGGGGCGGGCGGTGTCGGGTTCGGCGCCCGGTCCCGGTATGCCCGGCGCCGTCGTGGGGTCGGCGCGCAGGGCGGTGTGCAGGTAGGGCAGCAGCGCCCGCTCGCGCAGCGCGCGCTGCCAGTCGCGCCGGGCGTCGGCGAGCTCGGCGGCGAGGTCCGGGTCGGTGCCGGGGGGCGTCGGGGTGCCGGCGCCGTCCCGCAGGGCGGTGAGGATCAGCCCGACGATGCCCACCGCCATCGCGACCACGCCGGCCGCCAGCGCCAGCCAGCCGGCGGTCAGCAGCGAGCGGGCCAGCCGTAGCTCGGGGTCGGCGGCCCGCAGCGTGTAGCCGATCAGCAGCAGGACGAGTGCGGCGGCCCAGGCCAGGATCGGGGTGAGCACGGTGAGCACCGGGAAGAGCCCGGCGCCGCCGTTGGCGGAGCGCAGCTGGGTGAGCAGGCCGGGCGCGCTGGGCTCGCCGCTCCGGGCGGGCGGTGGTGTCTCCCGCAGGCTGTCGCGGAGCCGGAGGTAGTGCGTGTACTCGGTGGCCGCCGCGGCCGCGACGCCGTCGGCGGCGCGCAGGGCCTTGATGCGCAACTGGTCGGCGGTGAGTGCGCCGGGCGTGCGCAGGGCGGTGAGGACGGTGCCGTCACGCAGTGCTTCGTCGAGGAGGCGCTCGTAGTCAGGGCGGTCCTCGGCGAGCAGGTGCGGGGCGTTGTTCATGGGGACCCCGTTCATGCCAACCCCGTTCGCTCCGTCGCGGTGCACGGAGACGGGTAGGGAGACGGGCCGTCACACGGGCGGCCGGGTGTGGTGTGCCCTCGATGGTAGGGGTGGTCACGGCCGCGCAGACAGTAAGTTTCCGGAATTTCGCGCCCCGGGCCGCGCGTGCGCTACGGCCCGGGCGCCGGGAACGGGTGTTCGCCCTGGGGTCGGTGGGGCGGCCGGGGGGGTCAGATCGGCAGCCGTGCGACGAGCAGCCGCCCCTCCATGGTGACCCCGCCGTCCATGGCGACGGCGAGCTCGTCGGCGTAGACGTACGGGCCCGGGATGTGCGGCGGCGCGCCGTCGTCGGCGTGCACCGCGCCGGTCAGGTACGGGATGGGGCTGTGGCCGTGCACGATCCGCGCGCCGCCGTAGGTGTCGAGCAGCTCGTGGGCGGCCGTCGGGCCGCCGTCGCCGCGGAACGCGAAGCGCTTGGTGAACCGGCGGAAGCAGTCCCACCACTCGTCGACGCCCTCGTCCGCGAGCAGGTGGTGGACGGCGTCGTTGACCTCGGCGATGGAGTCGCCGTACTCCAGGTACGCGGTGGTGTCGGAGTGCAGCAGCAGGTGGCCCTCCTCCAGCGCGATGGCGGGCAGCCGGGAGAGCCAGCTGATGTGGTGCGTCTCCAGGCGGTCCAGGTCGTGCTGCTGGCCGCCGTTGAGCCGCCAGGCGGCCAGGAAGGAGGCCGTACCGGCGGTGGACTGGACGGGTTCGTCGCCGTACCGGGCGGCGCCCAGGAAGAGCAGTTCGTGATTGCCCATCAGGGCCCGGCAGTAGCCGCCCGCGGCGGCGGCCTCGGCGGCGAGCTGCATGACCAGGTCGATGACGCCGATGCCGTCGGGGCCGCGGTCGGTGAAGTCACCGAGGAACCAGATCCGCGAGCGCCCGGCGGCCCAGTGGCCCTCGGCGTCGATCAGGCCCTGGTGGCGCAGTTCGGCGAGCAGCTCGTCGAGGTAGCCGTGCACGTCGCCGACCACGTAGAGCGGGCCGGGCGGCTCGTTCGGGGCGGGCGCCGGGTACGGGTGGTAGGGCAGGCCGGGCTCGGGCAGCGGGGGCCCGAGTTCGATGGTCGGCGGGTCGTCGTTCTGGTGCGCGGGCGAGGGCCGGTCCGGCAGGGTCGGCTCGTACCCGCCGTGCTCGGTCTGCGCGGCGTGCGGGTGCCCGACGTCGTGCGGGTGACCGGTGTTCTGCGGGTGTCCGGCGGCCGGCCAGTGCTGTTCGAGGTAGCGGGCGCCGCCGTAGCCGCTGTAGGTCTCCGACTCGTAGGCCGCCTCGGCGTACCCGGTCGGCTCGGGTTCGTAGTAGGTGCCGAAGGGCAGCACGTCGAGGTCCGGCTGGTGGCGGGGGCCTGAGTCGGGGTGTTCAGGCCCGGGGAAGCGGTCCTCGGGTGTCATTCGCCCATCATAGGAAGACCACTCTCCCGGCGTCGTCACCTGGTGGGTATCCAATCCTCCGGAGCGTCAGCCGGGCGGTCCGTCAGGTCCGTTTTGTCCTGGCTAGGTATGGTCTAGACCGCAAGATGATCACCTGCGGCCGTCCGTGGCGATGCGTGCCGGTCCGTGACAGGGCCATGCCGAACCAGGAGCCCGGGACCGGCCGCCGCACCGGTGCTCGGCCCACGCACCGGCCCGGGCGGCCGGCCCGGGCGGGTTGTTTGACCGCCCGGGCCGGCCCGCGCACCGCCCGTCGGCCCCCTACACCTCGCCCGGCGGGCGCGGCGGGCTGACGGTGGTGCGCGGACTCCGCCGTTGGGAGGACGCGCGGACGATCAGCTCGGTGGGCATCAGCGTGCCGGGCGGCGGCCCCGTCCCGGCGGTGCGGAAGCGGGGCGGGAAGAGCCGGGCGATGTCGACGCCCGTCCCGGAGTCCACCCCCTCGATGGCGTCGATGAGCAGGTTGACCACCGTCGTCCCGATCCGCCGGGGCTTGAGCGAGAGCGTGGTGATCGGCGGCTCGGTGGTCGCGTACACATCGCTCTCGCTGCAGCAGACCAGCAGCAGGTCGTCCGGCACCCGCAGGCCGTACCGCCGGGCGGCGGCGAGCAGGTCGGTGCCGTTCGGGTCGAAGAGCCCGTAGACGGCGTCGGGCCGGTCCGGGCGGGCCAGCAGCCGGTCGGCGGCGACGGCCCCCGCGGCCGGGTCGTGCGCCGGGTAGGTCTCGTAGACCGGTTCCTGGCCGACCTTGGCGCACCAGCCGAGGTAGGCCTCGGTGGAGAGCCGGGTGTAGGTGTCGGTGCTGGTGCCGGTGAGCAGGCCGATCCGGCGGGCGCCGGCCTCGGAGAGGTGGTCGAGGATGCCGAGCACGGCGGCCTCGTGGTCGTTGTCAACCCAGGCGGTGACCGGGCAGTTGCCCGGCTTGCCGTCGCTGACCACCGGGACGCCGGACCGGTACAGCTCGCTGACCAGGGGGTCCTGGTCGGGCGGGTCGATCACCACGGTGCCGTCCAGGGCGATGTTGCCCCAGACGTCGTGCCGGGAGGAGGCGGGCAGCACCACCAGGGCGTAGCCGCGGCCGAGCGCGGCGCTGGTGGCGGCGCGGGCCATCTCGGCGAAGTAGGCGAACTCGGTGAAGGTGAACGGCTCTTCGCCGTAGGTGGTGACGGTCAGTCCGATCAGGCCGGAGCGCCCGGTGCGCAGGGTTCGGGCGGCGGCCGAGGGGCGGTAGCCGAGGCGCTCGGCGACTTCGCGCACCCGGCTTCTGGTCTCGTCGGGCAGGCGGCCCTTACCGTTGAGCGCGTCGGAGACGGTGGTGATCGACACTCCTGCGGCTGCTGCCACATCCCGGATGCCGGCCCGCTCCAGACGCCGCGAGGTGGTGGGTCGCCGACCGCTCTGGTTGGCTGCTGCTGTCATGGCGGACCGATCGTATGGCTCCTGACAAGGGTCTGTGACCGGCGCATCGGGGGTCCTTGGAGATACGTTTCTCCAAGAGTGAGCCCGTGTGCGCCCCTTCGATACCCGCACGAAACCAGCCGTCTTACCTCTGACATGTGCCAAAGGAACCCTGCAGAATGGCTGATCTGCACCAGTAACCCGACCGGGCATCTCACTCCTACGGGTGAGCCGCGGTCGGTATCGTTCAGGGCACCCGACCGGGGTGGTCCGGTGCGTTGCGAGATCCCGGGGTACGGCGGCGATCCCGTCCGGCGCGGGAGCGGACGCACCAGCGGGCCCGACGCAGTGGGCCCGACGGAGAGAGAAGGAGAAGGACCGTGAGTGGAACGGCAGCGCAGGGGCCTCGGCTGAGGTCGAGCCTGGACGGCATCCCCACCTACAAGCCCGGCAAGCCCGCCGGCGCCGACGCCTACAAGCTGTCCTCCAACGAGAACCCGTACGAGCCGCTGCCCGGCGTGCTCGAAGCGGCCGTCGCGGCGGCCGGCTCGCTCAACCGGTACCCGGACATGGCCGTCACCGAGCTGACCGCCGAGCTGGCCCGGCGCTTCGACGTCCCGGCCGAGCACATCGCCACCGGCACCGGCTCGGTCGGCGTCGCCCAGTCGCTGATCCTCGCCACGGCCGGCCCCGGCGACGAGGTGATCTTCGCCTGGCGCTCCTTCGAGGCCTACCCGATCATCACCCAGGTCGCCGGCGCGACCCCCGTCCCGGTGGCGCTCACCGCGGGCGGCGACCACGACCTGGACGCGATGCTGGCCGCGGTCACCGACCGCACCCGGCTGATCTTCGTCTGCAACCCGAACAACCCCACCGGCAACGTGATCCACCGCGCCGAGCTGGAGCGCTTCCTGGACGCCGTGCCCGCCGACGTCCTGGTGGTCGTCGACGAGGCGTACATCGAGTTCATCCGCGACGCCGACGTCCCCAACGGCATCGACCTCTACCGCGACCGCCCCAACGTCTGCGTGCTGCGGACCTTCTCCAAGGCGTACGGCCTGGCGGGCATGCGGGTCGGCTTCGCGATCGCGCACGAGCCGGTGGCGAACGCGCTGCGCAAGACGGCGGTGCCGTTCGGCGTCACCCAGCTCGCGCAGAACGCGGCCGTCGCCTCGCTGCGGGCCGAGGAGGCCCTGATGGTCCGGGTCGACGCACTGGTCGAGGAGCGCACCCGGGTGGTCGCCGGGCTGCGCGCCCAGGGCTGGGAGATCCCGGACTCGCAGGCCAACTTCGTCTGGCTGGCGCTCGGCGAGCGCTCCCAGGAGTTCGCGGCGGCCTGTGCCGACGCCGGCGTGATCGTCCGCCCGTTCCCGGAGGGCGTCCGGATCTCGATCGGCGAGGTCGAGGGCAACTCGATCTTCCTCACGGTGGCCGAGGCGTTCCGCAAGACGATCGACGGCTGACCTCGTACGGACACCGGCTTCACCAGGGGCGCACCGCTCGGCGGTGCGCCCCTGCGTCGTCCTGTCCGACGTCCCACTCCGCCGGTCGGGCGGGGCACTCATCCCCGCCGCAGGAAGAGCGCCGAGGCGAGGGCGGCGAGCAGCACCAGCGCGGTGTTCACGGCGATCGCCCAGGTGACCCCGGTCAGCACGGTGGTCCCCGCGGCGGCCGCGGTGGCGACCGCGCTCATCACCGGGGTGCCCAGGGTGATGCCGACCTGCTGGGTCATGGTGGCGACCCCGGTGGCCAGCCCCTGCTCCTCGTCCGGCAGGCCCGAGGTGGCCGTCACCATGAAGCCGACGATCGCCAGCATGTTGCCGACCCCGCCGACGAAGGTCGCCGCCAGCAGCAGGCCGAGCCAGGCCCGGTCGGCGCCGAGCAGGAGCAGCGCGGCGGTCGCGGCGGCCTGCACCAGGAATCCCGCGAGCAGCGCGCCCCGGCTGCCGAGCCGCCCGATCAGCCGCGGCGCGACCACACCGCCGAGCACGGTGCCGGCACCCAGGACCCCGAAGGCCAGGCCGGTGGCCAGCGCGGAGAAGCCCAGCACCCGCTGGAGGTAGAGGGTCAGCAGGAAGACCAGCGAGGTCTCGGTGGCGAAGGCCAGCAGGCCGGCCGCGTTGCCCCAGACCACCGTGCGCCGCCGCAGCACCCGGACCGGCACGAGGGGCGAGGCGGCGGTCCGCTCGACGAACCAGAACGCCACCAGCAGCGCCGCGCCCACCCCCAGCGAGCCGAGCGCGAGCGGGTCGCCCCAGCCGTGCTCACCGGCCGCCGTCAGTCCGTGGACCAGGGCGAGCAGACCGCCGGTGACGGTGACCGCCCCCGGGACGTCCATCCGGACCTTCCCGGCCGGCCGGCTCTCCGCGATCAGCCGGGGCGCCACCAGCAGGACGGCCAGGGCCACCGGCACGTTGACGAAGAACGCCCAGCGCCAGCTCAGCAGGTCGGTGAGCAGCCCGCCGAGCACCGCGCCCGAGGTGAAGCCGGCCGACATCAGCGCGCCGTTGAGGCCCAGGGCCCGCTCGCGCAGCGGGCCCTCCGGGAAGGCGGTGGTGAGCAGCGCCAGCCCGGCCGGCGTGACGGCGGCGGTGGCCAGGCCCTGCGCCACCCGGGCGGCCAGCAGCAGCTCCGGGGTGGTGGCCAGCCCGCCGACCAGCGAGGAGACGCCGAGCACGGCGAGACCGATCAGGAACACCCGGCGCCGCCCGAAGAGGTCGGCGACCCGTCCGAACAGCAGGGTGAAGCCCGCCGCGCTCAGGGCGAAGGCGGTGGCGATCCACTGCAGGCTGCCGAGCCCGAAGCCGAGACCCTGGCCGATCACCGGCAGGGCGACGTTCAGGATCGAGAAGTCCACGGCCAGCATGAACTGGGCGGCCAGCAGGACGACCAGGACGAGTCGCTGCCGGCCGGTCATTCCGGCTGGTGTGCGGGGGAGGGCTGGTGCTTCGGACAGGGTGGCGGTCATCGCTCCGCTGCCTTTCGACTCGACGGGGTGTTCCGGGTACGGCAGCAGCCTGCTGGGCCGCGCCGGGGGTACCCAGACCCCCGCGGAGGGTGGCACCGGCAGGGACAGGCTCGGCGCCGCCCGGCGGTGTTCACTGGAGGCATGACCGCACCCGAGACACCGTCAGCGCAGCAGCCCCGGTCGGCGGAGAGGCCGTCGCCGGCCCCCTCCTCGGCGGCGTCGGCCTCCTCGGCGTCTTCGGCCTCCATGGCGTCGTCGGCGGGGGCGGAGAAGCCCAGCGAGCTGGGCGAGTTCCTGCGCACCCGCCGCGCCCGGCTGCGGCCCGAGGACGTCGGGCTGACCACGTACGGCAGCCGGCGCCGGGTGCCCGGGCTGCGGCGCGAGGAGCTGTCCCAGCTGGCGGGCGTCAGCATCACCTACTACACGCGGCTGGAGCAGGGGCAGAGCCGCAACGTCTCCGACGAGGTGCTGGACGCCATCGCCCGGGCGCTGCGCCTCGACGGCGACGAGCACGCCCACCTGCGCAACCTGGCCCGCCCGGGCCGGCCGGCGAAGGGCCGCCAGGCCGAGCGCTTCGAGCGGGTCCGGCCGGCGGTGGGCCGGCTGATCGCGGCGATGGCCGACGTCCCGGCGGTGGTGGTCGGCCTGCGCAACGAGGTGCTGGCCTGGAACCCGCTCGGCCACGCACTGCTGGCCGGGCACCTGGACGCGGCGGCGCCGGACTCGCCGTCGGCGCGCCCCAACCTCTCCCGGCTGCTCTTCCTCGACGCGCGGACCCGGGAGCTCTACCCGTGCTGGGAGACCGAGGCCCGGGCCCAGGTCGCCTTCCTGCGGCTGGCCGCCGGGCGGCACCAGGAGGACCGGCAGCTGGCCGAGGTGATCGGCGAGCTGTCGATGAAGAGCGCGGAGTTCGCGGCGCTCTGGTCGCGCCACCCGGTGCACGACTGCCTGTTCGGCACCAAGGAGTTCCACCACCCGGTGGTCGGGGACTTGGCGCTGGACTTCGAGGCGCTGCCGCTGCCGGAGGCGTCCGGGCACCGGATGCTGCTCTTCATTGCGGTGCCCGGCTCGTCGTCGGAGGCCGGTCTGCGGCTGCTGGCGGCCAGTGCGGCGGCCTCGGGGTGGGCGACGGGGCGGACGTCGGCGGGCCGGGAGCCGGTCGAGGACTGAGCCGGTCGTCACCCGGGAACGACGAGGGGCCCCGCCTCCGCACCGCCGTGCGGGGGCAGGGCCCCTGTGGTGCTCCGTGGGCCGGTCAGCGCTGGGGACGCAGCCGGCGCACGGCGATCAGAACGCCCGCGCCGAGCGCGACGAAGGCGGCGGAGGCGGCGGCGAGGAAGCCGTTGGTGGAGCTGGAGCCGGTCTGGGCGAGCTCGGGGGTGCCGGCGGGCGCGGTGGTGGCGGGCGCGGTGCTGACGGGGGCGGTCGGCGTGGCCTTGGGGGCGGCCGGGGTCCTGTCCTCGACGGGCGCGACGGGAGCGGCCGACTTCGGGGCGGCGGGCTTGGCGGTGGGCTTGGCTGCGGTCGTGGGCTTCGCGGCCGGCTTCGCGGCGGTCGCCGGCTTGGCCGGGGCGGCGGTGCGGACGACCGTGTAGGTGTGGCTTCCGCCCTGCTCCATGGGGTAGCCGTCGGCCCTGCCGCCGATGAAGACCTCGAAGCTCTTCAGGTCGGCGGCGGCGTTCGCCGAGACGGAGACGCGGAAGGCGAAGTGGGCGGCCCGGCCGTCGGTGAGCTGCTTGACCTTGAGCGAGCTGGTGTCCGCGACGATCGCGGGGTCGCAGCCGTGGTGGAGGGAGAGCTTCTTCCAGCCGCCGGCGGTGGCGGCCTCGACGGTGAAGTCCTCCAGCCGGTTGGGACCCTGCGGGTTGTAGATCGCGAAGGAGGGGCCGACGTTCTCGTACGGGGCCCCGGTGAAGTTGGTGACTCCCACGCCGATCTCGGCCTTGGCGCCGCCGGCGGTGATGCTCTGGCCGTCGGGGGTCATGTGGAACCCGGCGGTGAGGTCGCCCTTGTGCGCGGACGCGGGGGTGACCGGCTTGGCCTCGGCGCCGGCCGTGTTTCCCGAGCCGCAGGCCCAGGAGGCCTCGGCGGTCATCAGCTGGACGGAGCCGGCGAGGACGACGGTGGCGGCGACGGCGGCGAGCCGGCGGTGGCCCGAGGTGGCGGTGACGTTCTTCGCGAAAGAGGGCATAACGGACTTGCGCATGACGTGTTTCCCCAGGGTCATGGTGCTGACGGTGTGTGAAGACGACCGGCCCCGCTGTCAGCGGTAGCGCCCCCCGGCCTCGCCGGTCTCGCTCTCCGTGCCTTCATCCGTATAGACGCGCATCCCGGCCGGTGGTTGCAGGTGGGTTCGGAGTTATTTTCGGAACCTTTCGCGCGGGCCGGTGACGGGCGTGGAGTACCGGCGATCACTGCGGTCGAAGTCCGGAGAGGCCCTCGCCCGGTGGGCGAGGGCCTCAACGTGCCGGCTCGGGCGGATGTGCGGTGCCGGCCGGGGTGGGGTCGCTTCGATGGCGGATCTCGGGGTCGTGGCGGCCGGGCCGGCCGCCGCCCGGGACGTGTGCTCCCGCGCCTACCGCTTGACGATCCGGTCGAGGACGGCGGCGAGGCGTTCCTTGACCGCCGCCCCGTGGGGGAGGGGCTCCGGTGCGGCATCGGTGTTCGGTGCCCGCACGCCGCGGTCCGCGAGGACGTAGAGCAGGCGCAGCGTGCGCAGGCAGTTGCTGAGGTGGGCGGGCACCGGGGTGCTGAGGCGGTCGGCTCCGAAGCGGTCGGCGATCGGGTCCAGCCACGTGGTCGCGTCGGACTCGCTCAGATCGGGCCGGGTGAGCACCCGGGCGATCGCCCGGGCCAGCCGGTCGTCCTCCAGCTGGTCGAACACGTGGTCGGTGGGCGCCGTCAGCCGGGCGGCGGCGAGGTGCAGCATCCGCGCCGGATCCACCTCGGGGTGGCGGCCGAACCGGTCCAGCAGGTCCGCGCCGTGCGCGACGGCGTGGAGCCAGCCGAGCTTCTCGTCATTGCCGCGCAGGTCCGTCTCCGCCGGGTACCACCGCTCGAACGCGTCCACCCAGCCGGCCTCGAAGTCCCCCTTCTCCACCAGCATGTCGAGGACGAGGGGGGCGAAGGTGCGGGCCTGGATCTGCGGGTCGAGGAAGCGGGCGGCCATCTCGTCCCCCAGCGCCAGCCGCCGGGGCCCGTCGATCACCCCGCGCTCGATCCAGGTCGCGAGGACGGCGTACGGCGCTCCGTCCCGGACGTCCGGATCGGGGTCCGCCAGGGCGCCGGAGAGTTCGCGGACCAGCTCCTCCAGTGGCCGGTCGGCGGGTACGGCACAGTCGGCGGCTTCGATCCTGCTCCAGTCGGTCACGGCAGGCAGGATAGGTCCGAACCGGCTCGCCGCACCGGGAATTTCCGTGCGGTGGCGGCGAGGCCCCTGCCCGGGTGGGCGGGGGCCTTCGCTTTGCCGCTGCTAGGTGGGTATGCGGTGTCGGCCGGGGGTGGGGGGTTGCTGTCGGATTTCGGGGCCGTAGCGGCCGGCCTGGCGGGCGATCCAGGCGTATTCGGTGGTGCCGTCCGGGAGTTGGCGCAGTTCCCAGCGGCCGTGGCGGGTGATCGGGGGTGGTGTGGGCTGCTGGTCGTCGTTGACCTTGAGGGCGGTGATGACGCCGAGGGTGACGGTGGTGAGGGCGAGGGCGAGGAGGGTGAGGAGGGCGGCGCCGATGAGGAAGTTGGCGGTGCCGGTTCTCATCGGCGGATTCCCAGGACGCGGTGGCCGAGGTGGGCGGCGAGGTCGTGGAGGAGTTCGTGGGCCTGGTCGTGGGTGAGGGGGAGGGCGAGGTGTTCGCCGGGGCCGGTGTGGATGTCGAGGTCGACGGCGAGGCGGAGCTGGACGGTGGCGTCGGGGGCGTGTTCGACGCTGAGGTAGGCGACGGTGGTGCGTTCGGTGTGGATCGCTTCGGTGACGAGGGGGATCAGGACTCCCACGGCTCGTTCCTCTCGGTGTCGCGGAGCAGGTGGAGGAGGTTGAGGAGGGTGGCCACGGGGGCGTTGCCGAAGTCGACGAGGATGCGGCCGTCGACGGTGCCGCCCACGGTGGTGGCAGAGCCCCACTGGATGCCGAACCTGGCGCCTCGGGTGTGGAGTTCGCCGAGGAGGGTGGTGATCTGGGCGTGGGTGTAGTCGCGCATGCGGGGGTCGTCGGGCGTGATCGGGGTGCGGCGGGCGGCGCTCACGCGGCGGCGTCCAGTTCGAACCAGACGCGCTTGCCGTGCTTGCGGGGGTCGGTGCCGAAGCGGTGGGTGAGGGAGCGGACGAGGTGCAGGCCCCGGCCGGAGAGGGCGTAGGGGTCGGTGGGGGTGCGGGGTTCGGGGAGGTGGGGGTTGTCGTCGGCGACGGAGACGCGCAGGGTGTGGTCGCGCAGGAGGACGACGACGAGCGGGGCGGGGCTGCCGCCGTGGCGCCAGGCGTTGACGTAGAGCTCGCAGAGGGCGAGTTCGGCGTCGTGGATGAGGTCGTCGGGCCAGCCGGCGAGGGCGAGGGCCTCGCGCAGCTCCTCGCGGGCGGCGGACCAGTCGGGCGGTTCGGGCAGGGTGAAGGCACACATGAGGGACCTCCGAAGAGAGGGGGAGCGGGGTGGAGTGGGGTGTGGTGTCACCGGCGGATACGTCGCCGTGAGCCAGGCCGGAACGGGACTGGGAGTGCCGCGTACGGCTGCTCTGCGGTGCGCGGGCAGCAGGCGCCTACTGCCCTGGGAACAGGCGTTACTGACGATCCATCGGATCGATGTGAGACGACCATAGCGCAGAAGCACTTAAGATTAAGTGGATCCTGGAAAGCTTCCCTCTTCCGTGGGACAGATGGCCGTGACGGCTGCCGTCGCGGCAGACTGATGCCACGAAACGCAGAGAGGACGCCATGCCCGGTCGCCAGAGTCCAACTCTTCGTCAGCGCCGCTTGGGTGCCGAGCTGCGGAGAATGCGCGAGCAAGCGGGCTTGGGCGGCAGCCAGCTCTCCCGAGTCCTCGGCGTCAGTGCCGCCCAAGTGACGCAGATGGAGAACGGGAAGAGCAGTGTCAGCGCGGAGCGTCTCCAGACGATCGCGGCGGGTTGCAAGTGCACCAACCAGCCTCTGATCGATGCACTCGCCGACCTCATCGCAGCGCGCGGAAAGGGCTGGTGGGAGGAGTACCGCGGCGTCTTGTCGACCGACTTTCTGGAGGTCGCGGAGATGGAGTCCACGGCGCAAAAGCTCTACACATGGGCAACCACCTACGTGCCTGGCCTACAGCAGACCCAGGCTTACGCCTCTGCGGTGTTCGCCCGTGTCTCACCGCCGCTACCACCTCGCGACATCGAGCTCAGAACTGCATTTCGCGTCCAGCGTCAGCACGCCATTCGGTCGAGTGGCACGCCGTACGTGTCCTTCATCCACGAGGCCGCGCTACGGATGCAGTTCGGCGGCCCTCACGTGCTCGCAGCGCAGCTCGGTAGCCTGATCGAGGACTCAGAGCGGCGAACCTGCTCGTTGCGAGTGGTGCCGTTCGACATGGACACGTTTCCTGGCGCGGGCGAGAACATCATGTTCGCCGAGGGACCGGTACCGGAGCTCGCGACCCTCCAGATGGACACCGCGCAGGGCGTCCTCTTCTTCGACTCCCCAGCAGACCTGGCCAGCCACCGCGCAACGTTCACCCGCCTTGACTCCCTCGCCCTGTCGGATGATGACTCGCGAAAGTTCATTCGATCTATCAGGGATGAAATGAAGGGTAGGTATGAGTAGGTCCGAGTGGCAGAAGTCGACCTTCAGCGGTGCATCGAACGAGTGCGTCGAAGTCCGCGTCGTCGACGGCACGGTCGAACTCCGTGAGTCCGACGCCGGCGACATAGTCGTCCGCACCACCCCGCCCAAGTTCGCCAAGTTCCTCCAGGGCATCAAGGCCGGCGAGTTCGACCACCTCACGACCTGACCCGACAGCGCCCCCTCGCCGAGCGAGGGGGCGCCACCATCCGATCCACCTCATTCACACCGGCAGGTCCCAGCCCGGGCCGTCCTCTGTGCCGATCCACACCCGCTGCCCTGCGTCCGAAACGGTGATCCCGAATCCCTCCTGGTGCGGCTCGCCGGCCTCCTGCCAGGCATCGACGGCTCGCTCCACCTGGTCCCAGAGCCTCAGCGGTCCGCGCTGGATGACGGTCCAACCACCACTCGCATCAGCTCTCGTCCGGGCCAGCGAACCCGTTGCCACGTCCACGAGAACCTGCTCTCCGCCCGCCCCCATCCGCTCTGCCGAGGGTGCTGCGAGCTGGGCTACCCAGCTCCCGGTCCACGTCCCGATGACGGCGGGATCGATCCGGCTCGCGCGCTCCTCCCCGGGTAGCATCGCGAGGCCGGGCCGGGGCGGGCGGTCGTGCGGGCGGGCGATCATGAAGCTGGTGAACCCGGGCAGGAATCGGCCGGTCGCACTCCCCGCTCCGGTGACCGTGAGCAGCGCGAGCCCGGACGCGTAGCTCCACCCGGACAGGGTGACCAGGATCCGACCGCCCGGCTTCACCTGGTGCAGCCAGGGCATCGGGATGTACCGGACCGAACACGTGGCGATCAGCCGGTCGTACGCTCCGCCGCCAGGGTCCCCTCGCAGGCCGTCGCCGCTGATCAGCCGGGGGGTGTAGCCCGCCCCGTGAAGCGCGACCGCCGCGGCTTCGGCCACCACGGGGTCGTACTCGACGCTCGTGAGGTTGGCATCGCCGAGCCGGTGGGCGCCCAGGGCCGTCGAGTATCCCGTCCCGGTGCCGATTTCCAGCACACGGTGGCCCGGGGCGGCGTCGAGCTGCTGCCACATCCGCAGGACCAGCGACGGCAGGGTCGACGAGGAGGACGGGGAGCCGACGATCAGCTCCCCGCCCTCCTGACCCGGCCGTGTCGTGCCGTCGAGCTGTGTGATCAGCGTCCGATCGGCGTAGACGCCCTCCAGCCACCCGGGATCGTTCGGGCGCACCGACCGGTAGGCGGTCGGTGCGCTGTTCGGCGTCGGCTCGAAGTACGGGCCGACGAAGTCCTCGCGTGCGACGGCCTCCGCCGCCCTGCACCACGCCGGATCGCTCAGCGTGCCTTCTGCCGTGAGTCGGCGGACCATGGCGGCTCGGAGCTCTGCGGACGGGCTCATGCGTCGGGGCCTCTCTGCAACTGGTCGGCGATGGCCTGGGCGATCGCATCGGTGGTCTCGGGCGGCTGCCACGCCCACTGCCCGTTGGGGTTGCACTCCAGGAAGTACCATTCACCGGCCGCTGTCACGGCGAAGTCGAACGCTCCGTACACCAGCCGGAGTTCACCGAGGTAGGACGTGACGGCGCGCGAGACCTCCTCGGGCACGGCAACCGGAGCGCACGCCATGAGGTCCTGCCTCCGGCGCCAGTCGAGATCGGGGCTGTCGATCCGAACCGCGAAGGCCCGGTCGCCGACCGCGGTCAACCGCACGTCGAACGCCTTCGCCACCTTGGCCTGGAACAGGTGCGGGCAGACCTCCACCCCGGCGGTCAGCTCACCGGCACGCACGTCCCGAACCCACACCTGGCGCAGCCGACCGGCCACCTCGTACGCGATGTTCCACAACGGCTTGTAGACCGCCCCGGCGACCTGGCCCGCCACGAACTCCTGTGCGGCACCCAGCTCGTTGGTGATCAGTGTGTCGGGTACGCGGAACCCGTTCCGCTGCGCTGCCGCGAGTTGCGCCGGCTTGTACTCGGCAGCCCGGTTGGCCCACGGGTGATTGACGTAGTGCGCACCGGGGAGCGAGGCCAGCACACCCCCGGTACCCCACAACGACTGGGCGGCCGCGAACCGTCGCTCCCGCCCGTCCAGTTGCGCGGGCCCCTCGTACGGAGAGGCTCGGCGCATCCAGACCGACCGCACCCGGGTGAGGTCCAGCCTCCGGGTCGGCGTCCGTAAGGTTCCCCGCTGACCGGTCGTGCGGTACCGGGTGGTCAGCGAGGCGCCTTCGTGCAGATCGGTGCCGGGATCGAGCCGGACCACCGGGACGCCACGCCCGGCCAGCACTCGCAGCACCACATCCGCGGTCACATCACGGGAGTTGGTGAGGACCAGCACTGACGAGCGGTCGTCGCTCGTCACCCGGAGCTCTGGTCCTGGTCGAAGGACTCGGTGGAGTCGGCATCCGTCGCCCCGCCCGGCCCCGACCCGTCGCCGGGGCTCGTCATGGTGGGCGTCAGCCCGCTGGTACTGGTGCCGTGGCCCCCCGATTTGACGGTGCGACCGTGCTCGTCCACGAGCACGGCGATCTGCGTCTCAGGATCGATCACAGGCGTGAACGCCGGAACCGCGGCTCCCCGGGGGAACGGCTCCATCCTGCTCACTCCCCACGGCGACGACATCTGCCTCATCTGCCGGTCTCCCTCTCCATCTGCGGCACGTCAGCGGTGCGCAGCCCGCGCCTCGTACAGGAACGAAGTTAGAGAATGGCGGGATGGCTATCAATACCATTCCCGTTTCTGAATAAAAGGTCCTACGGGGAGAGGTCCGGTCACGACCGATACGCGGCAGCCCACTCTGAGAGCAACATGCGGGCGTTCTCTCCGAATGCCGCGGTTTCCTCGAACAGTGCGAATAGCTCTCGGTGCTGACCGATGTCCTTCGGGTCGCGAAAGACCATCCGGCCAGTGAAGGTCTCCACGGTGACGAGTCGATCGTCATAGATCGTGAACGTGTTCATCGGGCCCCGTGTCAGTGGTGTCCCGAATGGCAGTACTCCGATCCGGACGGATGGTAGGCACGTCAGCGAGGCAAGCCGGTCAATCTGAAGGGCCATGGCTGCAGGAGGCAGGAGTGCCCACCTGGCGGCCTGCTCGGTCAGGATGAAGGTGAACTCCTTGGATGCGTCTTGAAGGACGCCCTGCCGTTCGATCTTCCGGTTGATGACTTCCGTTCTGTCTCCCGTCACGTTGGCCAGGCTGGCGCGCATGTACTCCGGAGTGGCAAGCAGGCCGGTGATCATCGAGGGAAGGAAGTAGCGCAGCTCGGTGGCGGCGGCCTCCAGCCTTGAGAGTTCAGCCTGCCGTCTTTCGATTCCCCGCCGCCAGGAAGAACGTTTGTTCTGCCACTCGGTGTGCGCGATTCGCGCCAGAGAACTGACCTCCTGGGTGAGATCTCCAGGCGCGCCGAGGGCTCGAAGGATCTGCTCCACATCGACAAGGCTCGGGGTGACTTTCCCCGTCTCGATCTTGCTGATCTTGCTCTGGCTGATGCCGCAACGCACTGCAAGCCGGTCTCCCGTGAGACCGGCTTGCAGGCGGAGGTTCCTGAGCATCTCGGCCAGATCCTGTTTCGATCGGCCGAGCTGGTCGGGATCGAGTGTCACACGTGGTCTTTCACGTATTCGAGGAACGGCACCGAGTTAGAGATCGCCAGCCGCTTCAACTCTCGGCACTCTTCGACTCGTCCATCGACCAGCTCGCGGTTGATCTGCGTTCCGTCCGAGCGGAAGTTCAGCTGGACGACCGAGGTCTCGTCGAACATCCACCAGTCCTGGTCCGGGATCCCGAAGTCCCGTTCGGTGGCGTCGAGGATGCGGATGTCCTCCCCGGCCGCGATGTTGCCGGGGATCCCCCAGGCGAACTGGTACCGCTGGTAGTCGGTCAACGGCTCCCGCACCACCCGGACCCGGCCGATCGTCCTGCCGCTGATAACGAAGCCCTGAACCCGTCGGTGCCAGGCCGCGTTGTGCTCGGCCGGCTTCGGTTCGCCGCGCAGGAACCGCGCGAGGTTCTCGGCCTCGCGCGGCATGGTGTACGCCGGCTGGGCCTCCAGCCGGAACGCATCCTGGCGGTACCCGTCGAAGTGGTGGCGCCACTGGTCACCATCCAAGAGCACGGACAGCCTCCTCAAGGACGCTCCGGGGAATCTCCACCGCAGACTCCCCAACCGGAACGCGGAGGGCTTCGAAGTGATCGCCTTGGACCACGAAGGTGCCACGATCGGTGGCGTAGACATTCGGGCAGTCATCGTCATCGCAGTCGGGCCCGTTGAACGTGCCCGTAAGTCGCGTCAGGTTCGGGGTCTGGGTCATGCTGTCGCCCCCTCAGATGGGCCCACGCGAGCCCTTGGATACGAAGTTAGGGAGAGCGGGACCAACTGTCCACGCTTACCCGGCCGGTATTCCCGTCTTGGACTAAGAATCAAGGTCTGCAGCCTGGCAGTCACTGCCGAGCATTCAGCTACGGGATGTGGGCACCTCGGATGCGGCAGGGCGATCCCGGCCGTGGAGCAGGAAGTCGGCCAGGCCGACTTCCCACTCCGCCCTGGTGGCTCCTGGGCAGCGGCGGTGCGGCGGCGGGCAGGGCTGTCCCGGCCCGCCGGGGCTGCCGGATGGCTGGGGATGGCTGGGAACCTCCTGGGAGTTCGGCCAACGGTTGGGCGGGGGGTGGGCAAGGTGAGGGCTGGGGGCGGGCGGAGCGTGGCGGAATGCCCGGATTCGGCCGGTCAGGGTTCTCCCAGGCCGCGCCCAGGGTGCCGCAAGAGCGTCCGGCGAAGCTGTGCGCCATGAAGGTGCTTCCGCGACGGCGTGGTGCCGTCCTCCTGAACTCCGCACTGGGCGTGGCCCTGGTGGGCGCCGTGGCCCTGGCGTACACCACGTTGGACAGCGGGACGGAGAAGGCGGCCGGCAAGGCCCAGGTCCGAACCGCGACCGTGGCGAAGGGCACGGTCCTGGCCACCGTGTCCGGAACCGGCACGCTCGCCTCGCCGACCGACGCCGCCCAGGACTTCACCACCGGCGGGAAGCTGACCGCCGTCAAGGTCGCGGTGGGCGACACCGTGACCAAGGGACAGGTGCTGGCCACCGTCGACACCACGGCGGCCCAGCAGCAGGTGGACGCCGCCCAGTCGGCGCTGACCACGGCCAACGCCAACCTGACCAAGGCGCAGGCCGGCGTCACCACCACGACCACCCAGCAGATCCCGGGCAGCTCGAACAAGTCCTCCAGCGGCTCCGGCGGCTCGTCCAACGACTCCACCGGTGGCGGCACCGGTGGCGGGGAACGGGGAGCGGGCGCGAGCAGCGCGCCCGCTCCCCAGACCACCCCCGTCCCGCAGACCACCACGATCACCACCACCAAGGTGGACGAGGCGGCCGTGGCCCAGGCCCAGCAGCAGGTCGCCACCGCGCAGACCAACCTGGCGAACGCCCAGGCCGCGCTGGCCGGTACGACGCTCACCGCCTCGGTGGACGGCACGGTCGCGTCCGTCTCCAACAAGGTCGGCGACACGGTGGGCGGCGGCACCGGGAGCAGTGGCACCGGGAGCACCGCCAAGTCCACCGGGACCACCACCGGCTCCGGCGCCCCGAGCGGCTTCATCGTGCTGACCAACCCGACCGGGATGCAGGTCACCGCCAACTTCTCCGAGCTGGACTCGCTGAAGCTCAAGAAGGGCGAGTCGGCCACCGTCGCGCTGAACGCGCAGTCCGACACCAAGCTCAACGCCACCGTGCTGTCCGTCAGTTCGCTGCCGGTGAGCAGTGGCGGCAGCGGCGGCGCGGCCGCCGTCCAGTACGCGGCGACGCTGCAGATCACCGGTGACACCAGCAAGCTGCGCACCGGCCTCAGCGCGACCGTCTCGGTGGTCACCGGCGAGGCCGACAACGCGCTCTCGCTGCCCACCGCCGCCCTGGCGGGCACCGGCACCAGCCGGACGGCGACCCTGGTGCAGCCGGACGGCTCCAGCGAGCGGGTCACCGTCGAGGTCGGCGTCGAGGGCGACACCACCGTGCAGGTGGTCTCCGGGCTGAAGGAGGGCGACAAGGTCGAACTCGCCACCACCAGCGGGACCAACGGCTTCCCGAACGGATCCTTCCCGGGCCTGACCGGTGGCCAGGGCAGCCGCGGCGGCACGGGAGCCGGCGGCGCGGCCGGCGTGGCAGGCGTCGGCGCGGCCGCCGGCGGCGGCACCGGCCGGGGCGGGAACCGCTGATGGGGCGCAGGACCGCCCCCGCGCCCCAGAGCACGGCGGCGGCGCCCCCGGTCATCCAGATCCGCCGGCTCACCAAGTCCTACGGCCACGGCGACGCCACCGTGCACGCGCTGCGCGGCCCGTCCGACCCGGCCACCGGCGAGCCGCTGGGCGTCGACCTGGACATCGAGCAGGGCGACTTCGTCGCGGTGATGGGCAGTTCGGGCTCCGGCAAGTCCACCCTGATGAACATCCTCGGCTGCCTGGACGTACCGACCGCCGGGCGCTACCTGCTGGACGGCATCGACGTCGGACACCTGGACGAGCAGCAGCTCTCGCTGGTCCGCAACCGCAAGATCGGTTTCATCTTCCAGTCCTTCAACCTCGTCCCCCGCACCACCGCGCTCGCCCAGGTCGAGCTGCCGCTCGCCTACGCGGGCGTGCGCAGCGCCGAGCGCCGGCGCCGGGCGCTGGCCGCGCTCTCCCTGGTCGGCCTCGCCGAGCGCTCCGGGCACCGGCCCAATGAGCTCTCCGGCGGCCAGCAGCAGCGCGTCGCGGTGGCCCGGGCGCTGGTCACCGCGCCCGCGATGCTGCTCGCCGACGAGCCCACCGGCAACCTGGACAGCCGCTCCACCGACGAGGTGCTGGCCCTGATCGACGGCCTCAACGCGACCGGCCGCACGGTGGTGCTGATCACCCACGAGGACGAGGTCGCCCTGCACGCGAAGCGGGTGATCCGGCTGGTCGACGGCGCGGTCGTCAGCGACGTCCGGCAGGCCCCGGTGGAGGGCCCGCCGCCCGCCCTGCTCGCGGCCGCCGACCTCCAGGGGGTGCTCGCATGATCCTCTGGCAGATGCTCCGGTTCGCCGTCGGCGGCCTGGCCGCCAACAAGGTTCGCTCCGCCCTGACCATGCTGGGCGTGCTGATCGGCGTGGCCTCGGTGATCCTGCTGCTCGCGGTCGGCAACGGCTCCTCGGTGGCGGTCAAGGAGTCGATCACCTCGCTCGGCACCAACTCGCTCACGGTCACCGCCGGGTCCTCCTTCGGCGGCTCGCGCACCGCCTCCACCGCCAAGAAGCTCACGGTCGCCGACGCCAGGGCACTGGCGAGCGACCCGGAGGCGACCTCGATCAAGTCCGTCGCGCCGGTGGTCACCGCCAGCGGCACCGCGCTGTACGGGGACATCTCCTACAGCCCCGGCTCGATCGTCGGCACCTACCCCGCGTACTTCGAGACCGCCAACCTGAAGATCGGCCGGGGCGAGTACTTCACGGCCGACGACGTGCTCGGCTCCCGCAAGGTCGCGGTGCTCGGCGCCACCACCGCCAAGCAGCTGTTCGCCACCACCGACCCGGTCGGCAGGGCGATCACCGTCGGCGGCACCCCGCTCACCGTGGTCGGCGTGCTCCAGGCCAAGGGCGGCACCGGCTTCACCGATCCGGACGACGTGGTGATCGCGCCGCTGCCGACCGTGCAGAACGCCTTCACCGGCTTCGGCCCGGTCAGCCAGATCCTGGTGCAGGCCACCTCCGCCGAGACCACCACGGCCGCCCAGGCCGAGGTCACCCGGGTGCTGCTCGGCACCCACGCGATCGCCGACCCGAGCAAGGCGGACTTCCGGATCGGCAACCAGGCCTCGCTGCTCACGGCCCGGGAGTCGACCACCAAGACCTTCACCGTGCTGCTCGGCGCGGTGGCCGCGATCTCGCTGCTGGTCGGCGGGATCGGCATCACCAACATCATGCTGGTCACCGTCACCGAGCGGACCAGGGAGATCGGCATCCGCAAGGCGCTCGGCGCCCCGCGCGTGGCGATCCTCGGGCAGTTCCTCGTCGAGTCCACCCTGCTGTCGGTGATCGGGGCCGGACTCGGGGTGCTGGCCGGTCTCGCCGGATCGCACTTCTCCGTCGTCGGCATCAAGCCGGTGGTGATCCCCGAGTCGGTGCTCGGCGCGTTCGGCATCGCCGTCGCCATCGGCCTGTTCTTCGGCAGCTACCCCGCCAACCGGGCCGCCTCGCTGCGCCCGATCGACGCCCTCCGCCACGAGTGACCAAGGACCCGCAGACCATGAGCAACGAGATCGAGCCGCGCACCCACGCCGAGCAGGTGGTCCTGCTCTCCACCGCGCCGGACGCCCGGGACGTCACCGCCGAGCTGGCCGCGCCACCGCGCCGCCGGCTGCCGTGGCCGACCCTCGTCCTGGCCGGCGCCGTGCTCGCCACGGCGGCCTTCGCGGGCGGCGTCTGGTACCAGCAGGGCCACGGCTCCACCGGCTCCGGCAAGTCGGCCGCGGCGGGGCAGCAGCCCCGGGCGGCGGCCTCCGGCTTCGGGGGCGGGCAGAACGGCACCCGCCGGGGCGGCCAGGGCACCGGTCAGGGCGCCGGCGCCGGTCAGGGCGCGGGTCAGGGGGGTGGCCAGGGCGCGCAGGGCGGCTTCACCCGGGGCACCGTCAAGGCCGTCGACGGCACCACCGTCTACCTGACCGACGCCAACGGCAACACCGTCAAGGTGACCACCGGCGACGCCACCAAGGTCCAGCTCAACAAGGAGGGCAAGGTCACCGACCTGCAGCCCGGTCAGAGCGTCACCGTGGTCGGCACCCCGGCCGCCGACGGCGGGTACGCCGCCACCCAGCTCGTCGAGGGCGCCGCCGGCTTCGGCGCGGGCGGCGCGGGCGGCTTCGGCGGCGGCGCCGGTGGCCGGGGGACCCAGAACCAGACCCGGACGCCTCCCTCCTAGCCCGTCCACGGGTGGGAGGGGGCCCGGCGGCTGACCCCGCAGCCCCCAGGCCCGCGCGGCCCGGCCGAACCTCCTCCGGCGGCCGGGCCGCGCGCTGTGCTGTCCGTGACCGGGTGGCGTGCCGGGCCAGGGGCCGCGCGGTGTCCGTGCCCGCGCGGTGTGTCCGTACCCTGGGTCACGCGCGGTCTTCACCGGCGGGGAACGGCCCGGCCTCCGGCCGGGAACCGACCGCCCCGGTCCGGAACCGCCCGGCCCCCGGCCGGGGAGGCTTCGCGCCGCGGCCGCGCGGCGCCTCCGCCCTGTCCACCGGCTCGTACGCACACCATCCAGCCCCACCGCGCGGGCTCGTTCGCCCGAATCCGCCCGCTAAGGTGTTAATCCAACATTCATCGACGGCGCATAGCCTCCCCGGGCTAGCCTCAAGCTGAACGCCATCGTCCGACCGGGAGGCGGAACCCCCGTGCAAGGCACTGTGTCCACACCTGGCAGCTCCGCCGTGGCCGGCGGCCCGGGCGAGGCGTTCCTCCTCGTCGTCGACGACGAACCCAACATCCGGGAGCTGCTCTCCGCCTCCCTGCGCTTCTCCGGCTTCCGGGTCGCCTCCGCCGCCAGCGGTACCGAGGCGCTCGAACTGATCGCCGTCGAACGCCCCGACCTCGTCGTCCTCGACGTGATGCTGCCCGACCTGGACGGCTTCACCGTGGTCGAGCGGCTGCGCGAGCAGACCACCCGGGGCCAGATAGCCGGGCCCGCCCACGGCCACCCCGGCGACCACCTGCCGGTGCTCTTCCTGACCGCCAAGGACGGCGTCGGCGACAAGGTCCAGGGCCTGGCCGCCGGCGCGGACGACTACGTCACCAAGCCGTTCAGCCTGGAGGAGCTGATCGCCCGGATCCGGGCCATCCTGCGCCGGGCCGGCGGCCCCGCCGAGGACGGCCGGCTGGTCGTCGCCGACCTCACGCTGGACCCGATCGCCCACGAGGTGACCCGCGGCGGCACCCCGGTCGCGCTCTCGCCGACCGAGTTCAAGCTGCTGCACTACCTGATGGCCAACGTCGGCCGGGTGGTCTCCAAGGCGCAGATCCTCGACCACGTCTGGGCCTACGACTTCGGCGGGGACCTCTCCATCGTCGAGTCCTACATCTCCTACCTGCGCCGCAAGCTCGACTCCGGACCCGCGCACGGCCCCAAGCTGATCCACACCGTCCGCGGCATCGGCTACGCGCTGCGCCGGCCGCCGCAGAGCTGACCGCCCCCCGTGTTCCCCCGCTTCTCGCTGCGCGTCCGGCTGCTCGTCCTCGTCCTCGCCCTGGTCACCACCGGGCTCGCGGTCAGTGACGCCGTTGTGCTCGGCACCGTCCGGATGCAGCTGGTGGAGCGGCTCGACGACCAGTTGCAGCGCTTCGCCGAACCGCTCTCGCACCGCGCCCCCGGCCGGACGACCTGGCCGGAGAGCCGGCAGCCCTCGGTCGGCGGGAGGCGGCCCGCGGCGGCGCTGCCCAGCCAGTACCTGGTCCAGTACCTCTCGGCGGACGGCAAGGTCCAGCAGGTGGTGCGCCAGCCGGTCTCCGAGAACGACCCGGCGCCGCAGCTGGCCGGTCTCGACCCGGCGGCCGCCGCCCCGGACACCCCCTTCGACCTGCCCGACCAGCGCGGCCAGCGCAGCTGGCGCACGCTCGTCCTGCCGCTCCAGCGGCCGCCCGCCCTCGGCCCCGCTCCCCCCAGCGCCTTCGCCGTGCCGACCCCCACCCCCGCGTACCTGATGGTCGCGGTCTCCCGGGAGGACATCGACGCCACCGTCGCCCGGCTGCGCACGTCCTTCCTGGCGATCGGCGGCGCGGTGCTGGTGCTGATCGCGGCCCTCGGCTTCTTCGCCGTCCGGGCCGGGATGCGGCCGCTGCGCCGGATCGAGGAGGGCGCCGAGCGGATCGCCTCCGGCGAGCTGTCGCACCGGATGCCCGAGCTCGCCACCCGCACCGAGGTCGGCCGGCTGTCCGCCGCCCTCAACGCGATGCTCACCCAGATCGAGGCCGCGTTCGCCGCCCGGGCCGAGTCCGAGGCACGGATGCGGCGGTTCGTCGCCGACGCCTCGCACGAGCTGCGGACCCCGCTGGCCGGCATCCGAGGCTTCGCCGAGCTGTACCGGATGGGGGCGCTGCCCACCGAGGCGGACGTCAAGCGGACGATGTTCCGGATCGAGAGCGAGGCCGTCCGGATGGGCGCCCTGGTCGAGGACCTGCTGGTGCTCGCGCGGCTCGACGAGGAACGCCCGCTCGACCTCGCGCCGATGGACCTGCGCACCCTCGCGGCGGACGCCCTGCACGACCTCACCGCCCTCGACCCGTCCCGCCCGGTCGCCCTCACCGGTCCGTCCGGCACCGGCGCGCCCGGCCCCGCACCGGTGCTCGGCGACGAGGCGAGGCTGCGTCAGGTGGTCACCAACCTGGTCGGCAACGCCGTCAAGCACACCCCGCCCGGCACCCCGGTGCGGATCGGCGTCGGTACCGCCGAGGGCCTCTGCCTGCTGGAGGTCGCCGACTCCGGTCCCGGCCTCACCGAGGAGCAGGCCGTCCGGGTGTTCCACCGCTTCTACCGGGTGGACGCCTCGCGCAGCCGCCACGACGGCGGCGGCGCCGGCCTCGGCCTCGCCATCGCCACCGCGCTCACCCACGCCCACGGCGGCACCCTCACCCTCCACACCGCCCCCGGCACCGGTGCCACCTTCCGCGTGGAGATCCCCCACCAGCGCTGAAACCGCCCGTTCGGGTGCACCGCCCTGGTTCTCTCCGCCCGGTCTCCGGTCGTGTGCGACCGTACGGCCGCGGCTTGATGCGGATCGCGCGAGCCGACCACACTGGACGGGAAGAGGTGTCTCAATGACCGCGCTCGTAGCCGAGGAGACCGTCGTGGACCTGGACCAGGCGCTGTGGCAGGTGTGGAAGGAGATGGACGTCCCTGAGGGCTTCAGGGCGGAGATCATCGAGGAAGCCATCGAGATGTCGCCCACCGGCGGGACCCGCCACCTGACGATCAACCGCCGCGTGCTGCTGGCGCTGCACGACCAGTTGCGAGCGACCGGCTGGGCCCCCGCGAACGACGGTAACGTCATCCACGGCTTGAGGGTGATGATCCCCGATGTCTTCGTCGCCCCCGATGACCTGGAGGAGATCGAGCACCCTGAAGGGCTGGGCGTACTCGCCTCGGGTCTCGCGATGGTGGTCGAGACGGTGTCACCCGGGAGCAGGAACCGCCGACGAGACGTGGTCCTCAAGCACCGCGCCTACGCGACCGCCGGCATTCCGGTGTACGTGATCATCGACGACTTCGACGACGGCGGCGCCGTCACCGTCCTGACCGGCCCCGACATCGAGCGCGGTGCCTACGCCCGTTCGGTCCGGACGCCGTACGGGGAGGAGGCGTTCGTGCCGGAGGGGCCCGCGAAGGGGTTCGTGATCGGGCCGGAGATCACCGGCGGGCGGCGGGGGTGACGCCGTCCTCCAGCAGCTCCCGGGCCAGCAGGCCGGCCTGGAAGCGGGAGGTGGCGCCGAGGGTCGTCATCAGGTCGGCGACCCGGCGGCGGTAGGTGCGCAGCGAGAGGCCGAGCAGGCGGGCGCCGGTCTCGTCGGTGTGGCCGGTCGCGAGGGCGCTCAGGACCTGCCGGGCCTGCTCGGTGAGGTGCGGCGGCCGGGCACAGTCGGCGAGGTCGGTGGCGGTCTCCCAGGCGGCGCGGAACAGCGAGCGCACGCCGTCGACGACCTCCGGCGACTGCACCACGGTGTACGTCCGCACGCCCCGTACGGGGGCGCCGGCCAGGATCGCGGTGCGCCGGTCGATGATGATCGCCTCGCGCGCGAGCGGTCCGTCGCTGATCCGGACCTCGATGCCGGTGCCGGCGATCCTCACCAGCCGCCGGTGCGACTCCGGATCGGCCAGGGCGCGCCGGGTGTACAGCTTGCGCATGGTGAGCCCGGGGACGAGGTGCGGCCGCTTGCCCTCCGCGAAGGCGGCGTTGACGCCCGACGACCAGGTCAGCAGGTCGGTGGCGGCGACCAGGAACTCCTCACGCGAGGCGACGAAGAGGTGGCCGGCCCGCTGGACGAGCTCCCGCTCGCCGTGCAGGGTGATGATCGGGTCGGTGCTCATGGCAGCAACATGCCAGATCGGTCGGGCGACGGGCGAGCCGGGCGGAGGCTTACCGACATGACGACCACCTCCCACGCCTCGGCCGCCGGCTCCCTCCTGCTCGGCGGCGACCTGCCGATCGCCCGGATGGGCTTCGGCGCGATGAAGCTGCCCGCCCGCGACTGGGACGGCCCGGCCTGCGACCCCGTGCGGAGCCTCGCCGTGCTGCGCCGGGCGGTCGAGCTCGGTGTCGACCACATCGACACCGCCTGGTTCTACTTCCACGAGGACGTCTCGGCGAACGGCCTGATCCGCGAGGCCCTGCACCCGTACCGCGACGGCCTGGTGATCGCCACCAAGGTGGGCCCCGGCCGCAACCCCGACGGCAGCTGGCTGGAGCCGGCCGGTCCGGCGGAGCTGCGCGCGGCCGTCCATCGCAACCTGCGTGAGCTGGGGGTGGACCGGCTCGACCTGGTCTACCTGCGGCGGATGCCCAGCCTGCGGTCGATCGCGACGTCCTTCGCGGCGCTGGCGGAGCTGCGGGAGGAGGGGCTGATCCGGCACCTCGGGGTCAGCAACGTGGACGCGGCCCAGCTCGCCGAGGCCGAGGCGATCGCCCCGGTGACCGCCGTGCAGAACCGGTTCAGCGTGCTGGAGCACTCGGCGGAGGACGCGGCGCTGCTGGCGGACTGCACCGCGCGGGGCATCGCCTTCGTGCCGTTCTTCCCGCTCGGCGGCTCCGGGGTGCCCGAGGACCCGGCGCTCCAGCGGGTGGCCGAGCGGCACGGCGCCACCCGGGCACAGGTGATGGTGGCCTGGCTGCTGGCGGTCTCCCCCTCGATCCTGGCCATCCCGGGCACCTCCTCGCCGGTCCATCTGGAGGAGAACGTCGCGGCCGCCTCGCTGCGGCTGGGCGCCGAGGACCTGGCGGAGTTGGCGGCACTGGGGGCGCCGGCCCGGCCGTGATCCCCGCGTGGGCGAAGCGGTATGACGGTCGGACCGGTCCGACCGGTCCGACCGGTCCGGCGGGGGCTGGTCGGCGGGCGCCGCCGCGGCCTAGGATCCCGGTACGGCATCGCGTGTCGGTCACCGTCCGGGTGAGGCATGGAGGTAGCCCGTGAGTGCCTTACGGAGGCATTCGAAGCATGACGATCCAGCTCGATCACACCATCGTTCACGCCCGGGACAACCGGGAATCCGCCGCCTTCCTGGCGGCCATCCTCGGCCTTGAGGTCGGGACGGCCTGGGGCCCGTTCGTCCCGGTCGCCACGGGCAACGGGGTGACCCTCGACTTCGCGTCCGTCCCGGCGGAAGCGATCGCCCCGCAGCACTACGCCTTCCTCGTCTCCGACGAGGAGTTCGACGCCGCCTTCGCCCGGATCGAGGCGGGCGGCATCGCCTACTACGCCGACCCGCAGCTGAAACTGCCCGGCGAGATCAACCGCCACCACGGCGGCCGGGGGCTGTACTTCTTCGACCCGGCAGGCCACGGCATGGAGATCATCACCCGCCCCTACGGCAGCCGCTAGGCGCCGGGCCCGTGCCCGGCCGGGTCACCACCCGGCCGGGCACGGTCGCGCGTGCCGCGGCGATGGGCCGAATGTCAAGCGCCGGATCGTCCAAGATCGTTCCGTGAGTCGCCCGGGCGCTCGTTGTGGCAGGCCAGGGCCGGTCCGCAGACTGTGCGCACGGCATCGCCGGTCAATCCCACCCCGCCTGCAAATCACTCGTAAGCATGATGGATACTGGTCCTTGTGAACGTGTTCACGTTCACAAGCGGACAAGCTTGCACGGGTACGCAGCGGTCTACAGCTATAGATGAAGTTTGTCCGGAAAGTGACCTTCGAGGTCGGGTCGGAGAGAGGGCGACGTGGAACTGGCAATCGCTCACGAAACCATCGCGCGTTGGCAATTCGGCATCACCACCGTCTACCACTTCCTCTTCGTACCGCTCACCATCAGCCTGGCCGCCATCGTGGCCGGACTGGAGACCGCCTGGGTCCGGACGGACAAGGAGAAGTACTTCCACGCCACGAAGTTCTGGGGGAAGCTCTTCCTGATCAACATCGCGATGGGCGTGGTCACCGGCATCGTCCAGGAGTTCCAGTTCGGGATGAACTGGTCGGACTACTCCCGCTTCGTCGGTGACGTCTTCGGCGCCCCGCTCGCGATGGAGGCGCTGATCGCCTTCTTCTTCGAGTCGACCTTCATCGGGCTCTGGATCTTCGGCTGGGACAAGCTGCCGAGGAAGCTGCACTGCGCCTGCATGTGGATGGTCTCGCTCGGAACCGTGCTCTCCGCCTACTTCATCCTGGCGGCCAACTCCTGGATGCAGCACCCGGTCGGCTACTCGGTCGACCCGGTCACCGGGAAGGCGCAGCTCACCGACATCGCCCGGGTGCTGTTCCAGGACACCACCGTCACCGTCGTCCTGCACACCCTGACCGCCGCCTTCCTCACCGGCGCGGCCTTCATGGTCGGCATCGCCTCCTTCCACCTCTGGAAGGCCAAGCGCCGGCCGGAGGCCGCCGATCCCAAGCGGGTCGCGGTGATGCGGACCTCGCTGCGCCTCGGCCTGGTCCTCGCGGTGGTCTTCGGTCTCGGCACCGCGCTCAGCGGCGACTCGCTCGCCAAGGTGATGTTCCGCCAGCAGCCGATGAAGATGGCCGCCGCCGAGGCGCTCTGGGACAGCCAGGCCCCGGCGCCGTTCTCGGTCTTCGCGGTCGGCGACGTCGGCAAGGGCCACAACTCGGTCGAGCTGGAGATCCCCGGGATACTCTCCTTCCTCGCCAACAGCGACTTCAGCTCCTCCGTCCCCGGCATCAACGACACCGCCAACGCCGAGGCCGCCAAATACGGCGGGGACCCGAAGGACTACATCCCGAGCATCTTCGTCACCTACTGGGGCTTCCGTCTCATGATCGGCTTCGGGATGACCTCCTTCGTGGCGGGGGTGGTCGGGCTCTGGACCACCCGGCGGAAGTGGCTGCTGGCACCGGAGTTCCGCACCGGCGACACCGAGGTGCCGAGACTGATGCTGCTGCCGAAGCGCGAACTCGGCCCGGCCCTCACCAAGTGGAGCTGGCGGATCGGCATCCTCACCATGGGGTTCCCGCTGATCGCCAACAGCTTCGGCTGGATCTTCACCGAGATGGGCCGCCAGCCGTGGGCCGTCTTCGGGCTGATGACCACCGCGAGCGCGGTGTCGCCCAACGTCGGCATCGGGACCCAGATCGGGGCCCTGACCACCTTCACCGTGCTGTACGCGATCCTCGCCGTCATCGAGGTGCGGCTGCTGGTCAAGTACGCCAAGGCCGGGCCGGTCACCTCCGAGCGGCCGCCCACCGAGGACCCGACGCTGCGCGGCCCGTCCCCGGACGAGGACGCGGACAAGCCGCTCGCCTTCGCCTACTGAGCCCGGGCCCCCCGAGCCACCGGGCCCGCCCGGTTCACCGAGCCCCACCGCGGACTACCGAGGACTACTGAGGATCCGACATGCAACTCCACGACGTCTGGTTCGTCCTGATCGCCGTCCTGTGGATCGGCTACTTCTTCCTTGAGGGCTTCGACTTCGGCATCGGCATCCTCACCAAGCCGCTGGCCCGCTCCACCGCCGAGCGGCGGGTGCTGATCAACACCATCGGCCCGGTCTGGGACGGCAACGAGGTCTGGCTGCTCACCGCCGGCGGCGCCACCTTCGCGGCCTTCCCGGACTGGTACGCGACGCTGTTCAGCGGCTTCTACATCCCGCTGCTGGTGATCCTGGTCTGCCTGATCGTGCGCGGGGTCGCCTTCGAGTACCGGGCCAAGCGCTCCGACGCGCGCTGGCAGCGGAACTGGGAGGAGGCCATCTTCTGGACGTCACTGCTCCCGGCCTTCCTCTGGGGCGTGGCCTTCGCCAACATCGTCCGCGGCGTCGACATCGACGCGCAGAAGAACTTCGTCGGCGGCTTCTGGGACCTGCTCAACCCGTACGCGCTGCTCGGCGGACTGGTCACGCTCACCCTCTTCACCTTCCACGGCGCGGTGTTCGCCGCACTGAAGACGGTCGGGGAGATCCGCGACCGGGCCCGTGCCCTGGCGCTGCGACTCGGCCTGGTGACGGCGGTGCTGGCACTGGCCTTCCTGCTCTGGACCCAGGCCGACCACGGCAACGGCTGGAGCCTCGCCGTCCTGGCCGTCGCGGTGCTGGCCCTGGTCGGCGCCCTGGTGGCCAACCAACTGGCCCGCGAGGGCTGGGCGTTCGTCCTCTCCGGGGCAACCATCGTGGCCGCGGTCGCGATGCTCTTCCTCTCGCTGTTCCCGGACGTGATGCCGTCCACCCTGAACCCGGAGTGGAGCCTGACCGTCACCAACGCCGCCTCCTCGCCGTACACGCTGAAGCTGATGACGATCGTCGCGGCCGTCTTCACCCCGCTCGTGCTGCTCTACCAGGGCTGGACGTACTGGGTCTTCCGCAAGCGGATCGGCGTCCAGCACATCCCCGGGCACGACCCGGCCGCCGCGCTCGACCAGGGCTGAGCCGTGAAGCCCGTCGACCCCCGACTGCTCGGGTACGCCCGCACCACCCGCGCCTTCCTCGCCGGATCGGTCCTGCTCGGCGGGGCGGGGGCGGCCCTGGTGGTCGCCCAGGCGAGCCTGATCGCCGAGATCGTCGTCCGCGGCTTCCAGCAGCGGGCCGGCCTCGACGAGCTGGCCGCGCCGCTGCTCTGGCTGGCGCTGACGGCGGTCGGCCGGGGGCTGGTCGGCTGGCTCACCGAACTCACCGCGCACCGCTCGGTGGCCCGGGTGAAGTCCACCCTGCGGCGCCGGCTGCTCGACCACGCCACCGCGCTCGGCCCGGCCCACCTGGCGGGCCGGCGCACCGGCGAACTCACCACCCTCGCCACCCGGGGCGTCGACGCGCTCGACGACTACTTCGCCCGCTACCTGCCGCAACTGGCGCTCGCCGTGGTCGTCCCGGTGATCGTGCTGCTGCGGGTCGTCGGCGCCGACCTCACCTCGGCCGCGATCATCGCCGGGACGCTGCCGCTGATCCCGCTCTTCATGGCGCTGATCGGGATGGCCACCCAGAGCCGGATGGACCGGCAGTGGGAGACCCTCTCGCGGCTTTCGCACCACTTCCTGGACGTGGTCGCCGGCCTGCCCACGCTCAAGGTGTTCAACCGGGCCCGTACCCAGGCCGCCACCGTCGCCAGGATCACCGCCGACTACCGCCGGGCCACCCTGCGCACCCTGCGGATCGCCTTCATCTCCTCGTTCGCCCTGGAGCTGCTCTCCACCCTGTCGGTCGCGCTGGTCGCGGTCTCCATCGGCTTCCGGCTGGTGGACGGCACGCTCGACCTGGAGACCGGGCTGCTGATCCTGATCCTGGCGCCCGAGGTCTACTTCCCGATCCGCCAGGTCGGCGCGCTGTACCACTCCAGCGTGGAGGGGCTGACCGCGGCCGACGAGCTCTTCGCGGTGCTGGAGACCCCGCTGCCGCCGGCCGGGACCGTCCCCGCCCCCGCGCTCGCCGGCGCCCTCGTCGAGGCCGAGGGCCTCACGGTGCTGCACACCGGCCGGAGCGCACCGGCGCTGGACGCCGCCGGGCTGACCCTGCGGCCGGGCACCACCACCGCGCTCACCGGCCCGAGCGGGGCCGGCAAGTCCACCCTGCTCGCCGTCCTGCTCGGCCTCACCGCGCCGGACGCGGGCAGCGTCCGGATCACCGCCGCCGACGGGCGGACGTACCGGCTGGACGAGCTGGAGCCGGCGAGCTGGCGCCGGCAGATCGCCTGGGTGCCGCAGCACCCGCACCTGTTCGCCGGCACCGTCGCCGAGAACCTGCGGCTCTACCGGCCCGGCGCCGGCGAGGACGAGCTGTGGGCGGCGCTGGGATCCGCGCACGCGCGGGACTTCGTGCGGCGGCTGCCGCACGGGCTCGCCACCGTGCTCGGGGAGGACGGCGCCGGCCTGTCGGCGGGCCAGCGCCAGCGGCTGGCGCTCGCCCGGGTACTGCTCGCCGACGACCGGCCGCTGGTGCTGCTGGACGAGCCGACCGCCGGCCTGGACGGCGCCTCGGAGGCGGCCGTGGTGAACGCCGTCCGGGTACTGACCGCCGATCCGGCGCGCACCGTGCTGCTGGTCGCGCACCGGCCGGCACTGCTGGCGGTCGCCGACCGGCTCGTCCGGCTGGAGGGGCCGCCGGTGCCCGCGGCCGCCGCCGCGCCGCCCCGGCCCGCACACGACGGGGAGCCGGTGCCGGCCGCCGACACCCCGCCGGAGGAGCCCGCCGGAGCGGCGACCGTACGGCCCCGGCTGGCGCTCTCCGTCCTGCTCGGCGCGCTCGCGCTCGGCTGCGCGGTGGCGCTGATGGCCACCTCCGGCTACCTCATCTCCTACGCCTCCGAGATGCCGCCGGTGCTCTACCTGATGATGGCCGTCACCTCGGTGCGGGCCTTCGGCATCGGGCGCAGCGTGTTCCGCTACGCCGAGCGGCTGGTCTCGCACGACGCCGTGCTGCGCACCCTCGGCACCCTGCGGGCCGCCGTGTACCGCCGGCTGACCGTGCTGGCCCCGGCCGGGCTGCCGGCCTTCCGGCGCGGGGACCTGCTCTCCCGGCTGGTCGCCGACGTCGACGCCGTCCAGGACCACCACCTGCGCTGGCGGCTGCCGGCGGCGGTGGCCGCGGTGGTCTCGCTGGCCGCGACGGCGGCGATGGCCGCCTTCCTGCCCGCGGCCGGCCTGGCCCTCGGGCTGGGGCTGCTGCTGGCCGGGGCGGTGGTGCCCGCGCTGGCCGCCCGCTGGTCGGTCGGTGCCGAGCGGCGGCAGGCCCCGGCCCGCGGCCGGCTGGCCACCGCCGTCGTCGACACCCTCACCGGAACGGCCGAACTCACGGTGGCCGGGGCGCTGCCGGGCCGGCTGGCCGCCGTCCGGTCCGCCGACGCCGCGCTGACCGGGCTGGCCGCCCGCTCGGCCGCCACCACGGCGCTCGGCACCGGGCTGATCGCGCTGCTCACCGGGCTGACGGTGGCCGCCGCCGCGGCCGTCGGCATCCGGGGTGTGCAGAGCGGTGCGCTGGCGCCGGTCTGCCTGGCGGTGGTCGTGCTGACCCCGCTGGCCGCCTTCGAGGCCGTCACCGGGATGCCGCTCGCCGTCCAGGCCCGCCGGCGCAGCCGGACCGCCTCGGCCCGGCTGGCCGAGGTGCTGGACGCGCCCGCCCCGGTCACCGAGCCCGCCGCCCCGGCGGCCCTGCCCGGGCAGCCGCTGCCGATCACCGTCCGCGGGCTGACCGTCCGCCACGCCGGACAGGAGGCGGACGCGCTGGTCGGCCTCGACCTGGACCTCGCCGCCGGCCGCCGGATCGCCGTGGTCGGCCCGTCCGGCTCCGGCAAGACCACGCTCGCCCAGGCGCTGCTGCGCTTCCTGGAGCCGGCCGCGGGCCGGATCACGTTCGCCGACGGCCGTCCACAGGCTGTGGACAGTCGGGAGCTGGCCGGGGACGACGTCCGCCGGGTGATCGGGCTCTGCGCCCAGGACGCGTACGTCTTCGACAGCACGCTGCGGGAGAACCTGCGGCTGGCCCGGCCCTCGGCCGACGAGCGGGAGCTGCGCGCCGCGCTCGCCGCCGCCCGGCTGCTGGACTGGACGGACACCCTCCCGGCGGGCCTCGACACCATGGTCGGGGAGCACGGCGCCCGGCTCTCGGGCGGCCAGCGCCAGCGGCTCGCGCTCGCCCGGGCGCTACTGGCCGACTTCCCGGTGCTCGTGTTGGACGAGCCCGCCGAGCACCTCGACCTGCCCACCGCCGACGCGCTCACCGCCGACCTGCTCGCCGCCACGGCCGGCCGGAGCACCGTGCTGATCACCCACCGGCTGGCCGGCCTCGACGACGGCTCCGTCGACGAGGTCCTGGTCCTGGACGGCGGCCGGGTGGTCGAACGCGGCACCTGGTCGGAGCTGGTCGCGGAGCCGGGCGGCCGGCTGCGGGCGATGTGGGAGCGCGAGCGCGCGGCGGACGGCCCGGTGGCGGTGGGCACCGCCGCAGCCGGTCGCCCGCCGGTGGTCGCGCCGACCTTCGGCTGAAAACCGTACAAACTACGCTCGACACCATGGACCCCACGCCAGACCTGCCACCCGCCACCGCTCCCGACCCGGCGCCCCACCGGGTGCCCGAGATCTCCTCGCTCGGGCTGGACACGCTGGTCACCGAGGTGGCGGAGCGGCTGCAGTCGGCGGCCGCCGTCACCGACCGGATGCAGCGGCTGCTGGAGGCCGTCGTGTCGGTCGGCGCCGGGCTGGACCTGCACGCGACGCTGCACCGGATCGCCACCGGCGCCGCCGAGCTGGTGGACGCCCGGTACGCCGCGCTCGGCGTGATCGCACCGGGCGGCCACGGCCTGGCGGACTTCATCCACGTCGGCGTGGACGACGAGACCGCCGCCGCGATCGGCGAGCTGCCGGCCGGCCGGGGCATCCTCGGCGCCCTGATCGACCGGCCCGAGCCGCTGCGCCTGACCGACCTTGCCACCGACCCGCGCTCCTCCGGGTTCCCGCCGGAGCACCCGGCGATGAAGACCTTCCTCGGCGAGCCGATCCGGATCCGTGACGAGGTGTTCGGCAACCTCTACCTCACCGAGAAGCAGGGCGGCGGCGCCTTCACCCCCGAGGACGAGCAGGTGGTGCACGCGCTCGCCGCGGCCGCCGGCGTCGCGATCGAGAACTCCCGGCTGTACGAGGAGGGGCGGCGGCGCGAGCGGTGGATCGCGGGCGCGGCCGCCGTCACCACGGCGCTGCTCTCCGCCGACGAGGCCGAGGTCGCGCTGACCGTCGCGGCCGAGCAGGTGCGCGAGCTGGCGGACGCGGCGCTCGGCATGATCCTGCTGCCGACCGTGGACGGCGAGGGCGACGGCCAGATGCGGGTGGCGCACGCCTCCGGCGAGGCCGCGGAGTTCGTCCAGGGCGAGCTGCTGCCGAAGGAGAGCTTCGGGGCCCGGCTCCTCCAGGGCGACAGCGTCTACCTCGACGACATGTCCAGCGACCCGACCGTGGTGATCCGCCTGGCGCGCAGCTTCGGCCCGTCGATGGCGGTGCCGATGGTCGCCGCCGGCCGGGTGCTCGGAGGGCTCTGCGTCTGGCGCCCGCGCGGCGCGGTGCCGTTCACCGACACCGAGAAGCAGCTCGCCGAGACCTTCGCCTCGCAGGCCGCGCTGGCCCTGCGGCTCGCCGAGGGGCAGCGGGACCAGCAGCGCCTCGCCGTCTTCCAGGACCGCGACCGGATCGCCCGCGACCTGCACGACCTGGTGATCCAGCGGCTGTTCGCCACCGGGATGATGCTGGAGAGCGCCGCCCGGCGCGCGGTCGTGCCCGAGGTGAAGGTCGGCATCGGGAACGCGGTGGACGAGCTGGACGCCACCATCCAGGAGGTCCGCACCACCATCTACGCGCTCCAGCACGACAACCACGGCGACGCGCCGGACACCCTGCGGACGCGGGTGCTGCGGGAGGGCAGCCAGGCCGCCGCGGCGCTCGGCTTCAAGCCCTCGGTGACCTTCACGGGCCCGGTGGAGAGCCTGGTCGGCGAGAAGACCGGCCGTCAACTGCTGGCCGCGCTGCGCGAGATGCTCTCCAACACGGCCCGGCACGCACGGGCCTCGCGGGTCGGCGTGGAGGTCGACGCCACCGTGCACCTGGACGACGAGGGACGCCCGGTGAGCGGTGACCCGGAGTCACTCGACCGGGCCGGGCGCCCCGGGGTGCTGCTGACCGTGACGGACGACGGCGTCGGCATCCCCGTCGGCGGCCGCCGCAGCGGTCTGCGCAACCTCACCCGACGGGCCGAGGTGCTCGGCGGGGACGCCTGGCACGAGCCCGGTCCGTACGGAAAGGGGACGCGGGTGCGCTGGACCGCGCGGCTCTGAGTCTTCGCGCGCTATCGAACGGTCTGTGCCGGTCAAGGGAGTTCGGTGAGGGGGCCGGGCGTGTGGTTGGTGTGCAGTCGGTGAATGTTTAACGAGGGAGAACTTCGCGGCCAACGGAGCAAGTTGTGCATTTCCTTCCCTTCCGGCGTGCTCGTGTGCACACATAGCTTTACTCCCGTCTCGGAGGGAACCGGACTGGGGGAGCAGTGGACGCGTCGAACCGCGGTCACACCGCAGCAGGTGCAGGGCGTGGGGGATTCCGGGTCGAACGGGCGCCGGACGGGCGTTACCGCTGGCAGCTGAAGGCCCCCAACGGCCGGGTCGTCGCGGTCACCGCGGCCGGATACGAGACGGCCGCGGACGCCGAGCGCGGCTTCGACGGGTTACGCGCCGGCGCCGACGCCCTGGTCGCCCGGATCACCCACGTCCGCGACGGCATCGGCTGGGTCTGGGTCGTCCCCGGTTCGCGCCTGCTCCCCGAGGTGCGCTCCAGTCGCGCCTACGAGCGGTACGCGACCTGCCAGAACGCCTTCCGCCGGTTCGTGGTGCTGCTGGCCAAGCAGCCCGCCCTCGAATTCCCGGAACTCGCGGCACCGTTGAGACCCTCCGATGCCCGCCGCTGAGCGGCGCGGTCCGCGCCTGCTGATCGTGCCCGCCGCCGACCGGTGCCTCGGCTGGTCGCTGCGCGCCGCCAACGGGAGACAGCTCGGCGTCGGCGTCCGCACCTATCGCAGCGAGGACGAACTCGCCGACGCGGTAAGAGAGTTGATCATCGAGCGGGCCGCCCTGCGGTGTACCGTCGGGCAGTCCGAGGCCCGGCTCTGGGTCTGGACCGCCCAGCTCCCGGTGCGCAGCACCCGGCCAGGCGTGGTCGAGGCCGGCCCGATCGCCCGCAGCGCCCGCGGCTACCTCCGGCGCGACCAGTGCCGGGCGGGCGTCGACGGCTTCCTGGCCGGGCTCCAGTGGATCGGCCAGGAGCTCCGCAGAACCGGCCGGGACGCCCGCCGGCCCTGGTAGTACCCTCGCCCGGTGCGCGGCGCCCTGACGGCCGACGCGGATGGCGCCTCGTCAGACCCCCGTTCCGGCCGGCCGGGATGCCGTGCGTCCCGCCGTCCGCGCCCGGCGAGCCCGGCCCCGGCTCTGGCCCCGTCCGCGCCCGTTCCCCCAGGTCCGGTGAAGCGCAGGTTTCCGGCAACCCCCCGAGCCGCCACCTGGAGAAGAACGTCATCGGCCTCCGACCTGCGGCTTTCCACCCCGCTGCGGCCGGGCTGACCAGTCACTAAACCTGTCCGAACCGATGAGTCGACAATCGCCGGCCGCCACTGACGGCCCTTCCGGGGGAACAGCCCGTCCCGACAGGATCAGCTCTGCCGGAGCGGCCACCGCGGATGTGGCCACCGGCCCCGGACCCCCGACCAGGGCCCGGGCAAGCGATGCACCTCTCTCCCACCGGAGGAACAGGAACATGCGCAAGACCGCTGCCAAGCTGCTCGCCGTCGCCGCCATCGCCACCTCGCTCGCCACCGTCGCCGCCGGCACCGCCAGCGCCGACCCGAGCGTGACCCCGGCCGCCCAGGACATCGTGAGCGCGGGCTCCGACACCACGCAGGCCGTGTCGACCCGGTTCTCGACCGACTACAACGCCTACCTGACGAGCATCGGCGACACCACCTCGCCGCGCTACTACAGCTGGGACGCCACGGGCTCGACGAACATCACGCTGAAGTCGGGCGCCTCCTCGATCGTCCGCCCGAACGGCTCCGGCGCCGGCATCACCGAGCTGAACACCTCCGGCTCCGCGCTGGACGTGGCCCGCTCCTCGCGTGCCCCGAAGTCCACCGACCCGGCGTCGGACATCTTCGTCGCGTTCGCCAAGGACGCGGTGACCTGGTCCGCCAACTCCGGCGGCCACGCCCCGGCGAGCCTGACCGCCGCCCAGCTCAAGGGCATCTACGACTGCTCCATCACCAACTGGACGCAGATCAACGCCTCGCTGACCAACGCCACGATCAAGCCCTGGCTGCCGCAGGCGAGCTCCGGCACCCGCGCCTTCTTCCTGACCGCGATCGGCAACCCGACCGTGGGCAGCTGCGTCCAGGACGGCCCGGAGGAGAACGAGGGCGTCGACACCCGCCTGGCCGGCGCCGACACCGTCTTCCCGTACTCGGTGGCCTCGTACCTGTCCCAGACCGTGGGCGGCCACTCCACCTCGACCTCCGCCCCGGCCAGCCTGACCCTGCGCAACGTCGGCACCCTGGTGCCGGTCAACACCACCACCAACACCATCAACGCCCCGTTCGCCGCCTCGGCGTTCGGCCGCGTGGTCTACAACGTCGTCCGTGACGCCGAGTGGACCGCCACCAACGCCCACGGCACCGCGCTGCGCGCGATCTTCGGCCCCTCGGGCTGGATCTGCTCCAACGGCACCAACGACATCAAGAGCTACGGCTTCCTGCCCCTCCCGGCGGCGGCCTGCGGCAGCACCACCCACAGCTGATCACACCCGCTGATCACACCCCGCACCATCCGGCGGCCACGGGCTTCGGCCCGTGGCCGCCGGCCACACCCGGGCACCCCTTCGTGCCTGTCGGAGCCGGCCGGGCGCCCATCGACTTCGGCATCCTCCGCCCGCCGGGCAGTGCGGAGGAGGAAGGCCGTCGGGGCGGTCGAACGACCGCCCGCACCACCCAGCACATCACCTCTCCCAAGGAGTTCAGCATGACCCGTACCAGCGCCCGCTTTGCCGCCACCGGTGCCGCAGTCGTCCTCGCCGTGACCGGTATGAGCGGTGCGGCTGCCGCCGACGCCGCCCCCGCGGCCCCGACCGGCAGCGCGGTGGTGCACGAGAGCACCGCCTTCCTGAAGGACTCCGCCCTGAACGGCCTGGTGGTCATCCCGCTGCCCACCGCCACCCCGTCCTACGACTCCAGCACGGGCTTCTCCACGTCGTTCCCGGTGACGGGTGGCGACGTCAACCTCCAGGGTTACTACGGCAACGTCCAGCTGGGCGGCAGCCTGCTCTTCGTCAACCTGTTCACCGGCAAGACCGCGGTCTTCAAGCAGCTGGCGTTCAGCGCCGACAGCTGGGCGATCACCGGGGTCCCGGTCGGCGGCACCGACCCGGTGGCGCTGCTCGACCCGGCCGGCACGACCGACATCACCCGCACCGGCGCCACCCAGACGGTGACCGCCGCGGACCTGAAGGTCGACGCCGAGGGCGCGCAGTACGTGGACACCAAGCTGAACACCACCTTCTTCAAGGCCGGCCAGTCGATCGGCAACTTCTCGCTGAGCTTCACCACCGGCAGCTGAGCTTCACCACCGGCAGCCGACACCTGCGACCGGCTCGGTGGAACGGCGGGCCCGTGCGACGGCACCGGCCCGCCGTTCGCAGGTGGAGTTCCCAACTCCGCTACAGAGTCGTCGCGTTGTGGTCTCGTACATCGGTACGACCGGATCCGGCCATGTAGGGCTGGCCGAATGGATGCGAACCGGAACCGCCGGCCTGCTCGCCGCCTGATCCACCTCGCGCCGCGTCACGGCGGTGCGCGTTCGCACGGAGGTGCCCGTCATGAGACTCCGACTACTACCCGGTACGAGACGCGGGGGGTGGCGCCGGAGGTTGCCAGCGGTCGCCCTCGTCTGGTCGGTGGTGGTGGCGCTCGGCGTGGCCCCCATCGGCCTCGGCACGTCGTCGCAGGCCGCGGCGGCGACCTCGTCCGCCGTGACCAAGCCCGGCCCCAAGGTGTGGGACCCGAACACCTGGGAGGAGGGCGCCGAGGGGAGCGTGACGGTCGCGCAGACCCAGAACCTGTCCAACCAGGTGCTGCAGGTCTCCTGGAGCGGATTCACCCCGACCGTCGACACCTCGGGCACCCCGCTGACCATCGTCACCAAGGGGTCCAAGCAGGCGCTCTACGCCGTCCGGGTCTACCAGTGCCGCGGTCTCGACCCCAAGATCACCGACTGCTACGGCAGCAAGCTGTACAACGCCGACGGTGGCAAGGGGTTCAACCAGAAGGCCCCGGCGGAGGGCACCACGACGCCGGACTTCCCCTCGAACATGGCGATCGCGCCGACGGGCGCCGACGGCTCGGGCGAGACCTCCATCGAGATCTGGACCGCCACCCAGAGCCCCTCGCTCGGCTGTGACGCCGCGCACCCGTGCTCCCTGGTGGTCGAGCCCAACTACGGCGGCGACACCCAGGACCCGTACAAGGCACGGAACGGCGCGGTCGACTGCGCCGACCACCTCAGCGACGTGGACGGCTTCTTCAACACCGCGAGCGACGGCGGCCTGGAGGCCTACGCCGGGGCGTGGGACGGCAACCAGTACGCCGGGTACCAGGTCGGCGAGCAGTGCGCCTGGGAGAAGCGGACCGTCGTCCCGCTGCACTTCTCGCCCACCGCCGCCGACTGCGACAACCGCGCCGCCGACTTCAAGGCGGCCGGCCTGGAGATGGCCAACCGGGCCGTCCAGCAGTGGCGGACCGGCCTCTGCCTGGCGTCCTCCCCGCTCGCCTTCCAGTACTCCTCCTCCGGCGGCGAGCCGCAGGCCAGGGCGGCGTTCCTGGGCGGGTCGGCCGGCGTGGACGTCGCGCTGACCGCGTACCCCGACACCGCGACCCCGGCCCGGCCGTACGTCTACGCGCCGCTGGCCACCACCGGGATCTCGGCGGTCTTCCTCGTCGACGACCCGGACACCGGCCGCCAGCTCCGCGACATGAAGCTGACCCCGCGCCTGATGGCCAAACTGCTCACCCAGTCCTACGCGCCGCTGGGAAGCCCGGTCGCGTCGGTGAGCGGCAACCCCAGCTGCGTCTTCCTGGACGAGGACTTCCTCCAGTACAACCGGTTCCCGGAGAGCAGCGGGCTGCACTGGCCCCGCTCGTGCACGCCCGCGGAGTTCGAGCCGACCATCGTCGGCGGCACCACGGACCTCGTCTACCAGCTGACCGCGTGGATCGCCGCCGACCCGGAGGCCGTCCGCTTCCTGGACGGCGAGGACGACCCGTGGGGGATGCGGGTGAACACCTTCTACCAGCGGGGCGCCTACTCCGGGTACCCGGCCGACACCCTCCAGCCGCAGGACTTCACCGGGCCGACGGACGTCAGCGAGGCCGCCAAGCGGATGCGGCAGTACGAGTGGAACCCCGTCCTCGGCGGTCTCACCCAGGTGCTGCGGACCATCCTGGAGAACCGGTCCACCTGCCAGCTCTGGATGGCGGACCCGGCCACCGGCAACCACCTCAAGTGCGACCCGATGGCCCGCGGCGAGCGGAAGCTGTTCGCGATCATGGACAGCGCCCAGGCCAAGGCCTTCTCGCTGCCCGAGGCCACCCTGCGCAACCCGGCCGGCGGCTTCGTCTCGCCGACCACCAACGGGTTCCAGTCGGCGGTCGGCGACATGCCGACCGACGCCGCCACCGGGACCCAGCTGCTGCCCTACGGCGTCGCGGGCACGGCCTTCGCCCGGGACACCCAGGCCTACCCGCTGACCACCGTCCAGTACGCGATGGTGCCCACCGGCGGGGCGGCGGACAAGGCGCCCGCGATCACCCGGTTCCTGACCACCGTCGCCAACGGCGGCCAGGTCTACGGCGTGGAGCCGGGCAAGCTCGCCCCGGGCTTCCTCAGCCTCACCGGTGCCCAGCGCCAGCAGACGCTCGACGCGGCGAAGCACGTGGAGACGCAGGACAACAAGTGGCCGGGCAACCAGGTCGCCCCGCCGCCGACCACCCCGTCCGGCGGTGACGGCGGGACGACCGGCGGTGCCGGCGGCGCCACCGGCGGCGAGTCGGGCGGCACCGGCGTCACCACCACCCCGGTCACCGGCGACGGCACCGGCACCGGCGGCTCGTCCCCCGGCGCCGGCTCCGGCACCGGCGGGCTCGGCGACGGCGCCGTCGGCGGTGCCGGCGGGATCGGCACCGGGGGCACCGCGAGCGCGGGCGGCACCGGTGGCGCGGCCACCGGCGGCGCGGGGGCTCCGGCCGCCGCGGCCGGCGGGGCCAAGGCCACCGCCACGCCGGGCGCTTCGGCGGGCCCGCTCGCAGCCGCTCCGGTCGCCGCCGGCTCCCCGGCGGCCGACCGCGCCGGCACCGCCCGGCTGCTGCTGCCGATCGCGGTGATCGCGGGCCTGGTGCTGCTGATCGGCGGCCCCGCCGCGCTCTTCCTCGGCGGCACGCCCGCCGGCGAACGCGCCGTCTCCGCCGTGGGCCGGACCTGGGCGCGGGTGCGCCGCCGGCCCTGATCCAGCGGTCGCACCGGCTCGGCGGGGCCGCCGTCACGGCCCCGCCGAGTCCTCCGCCCCGGGCGCCACGGCCCGGGGCCTCCCCTGTACCGAGTACTTCCGTACCGAGCGCGCCGGAGAGCAGACCATGACAGCCGCCGCCGAGCCCGCGGCACCGTACGCCGGGGCTCCACGTCCACCAGAACCCGATGTCCCCCGCGTCATCACCGCCCCCGCCACGCCCGGAGACCGGGTGTTCCGGGGAGTGCTGAGGGTGGCGGGCCTCTCCGTCTTCGCGATCATGGGACTGATCGCGTTCTTCCTGATCCTGCGCGGCGCGAACGCGCTGGGCGAGGTGGGCTGGTCCTTCCTCACCGAGCAGAAGTGGCAGACCCAGGCCCACAACTTCGGGATCGCCGCCGTCCTGCCGAACGGCCTGCTGATCGCGGTGATCGCCCTGGTGATCGCCGTGCCGGTGGCGCTGACCACGGCGATCTTCATCTCCGAGTACGCGCCGACCAGGCTGCGGGCGACGCTGGTCTCGCTCATCGACCTGATGGCCGCGATCCCCAGCATCGTCTACGGCCTCTGGGGGCTGTTCTTCCTCCAGCCGCGCATCATCGGCTTCGTCCGCTGGCTGACCAACCACCTGGGCGACGCGATCCCCTTCCTCAAGGTGCGCACCGGCGACATCGGGACCTCCTACACCTCCTCCACCTTCATCGCCGGGGTGGTCGTCTCGCTGATGATCATCCCGATCGTCGCCTCGCTCAGCCGGGAGGTGTTCTCGCAGGCCCCGCAGGGCGAGCGGGAGGGCGCGTACGCGCTGGGCTCGACCCGGTGGGGGATGGTCCGCGCGGTGGTGCTGCCGTTCGGCCGCGGCGGTGTGATCGGCGCGGTGATGCTGGGCTTCGGCCGGGCGATGGGCGAGACGATCGCCGTCGCGCTCATCATCTCGCCGAACTTCAAGGCCATCAGCCACATCCTGGAGAACGGCGCCAACTCCATCTCGGCGCTGATCGCGCTGCGCTTCGGCGAGTCGGACGAGCTCTCGCTCTCCGCGCTGATGGCGGCCGGCCTGGTGCTCTTCGCGCTCACCCTGCTGGTCAACCTGGGCGCCGGCTTCGTGATCAACCGGTCCCGCTCCGGTGCTTCGACGGCGGACTGACCATGGCCCACTCCGCCACACGCCGCCCGTCGCCGGGCCGCCCGTCGCCGCGCCGCCCGTTGCCGCTCCGCCGTGAAGGGACCGCCCGATGACCACCCTCGACCTGCCCCCGGCCACCGTGGCCGCGCCGGCCGACCCACCCGCGGCCGCCGCCGCGCCGCGCCCCGAGAAGCGGGTCCGGCTCGGCGGCTTCACCCGCGAGGACGTGCTGACCCTGGTCGGTGCGCTGGTCGGCTCGCTCGCCCTGGACTGGATGCTCTACGAGCGGATCCTGCCGTTCAGCGGTGCGCAGGGCTTCCTGCTCTGCTGGTACGCCCTGTTCCTGGTGGGCTACTTCGCCATCGGCCGCCTCCAGTGGAACCCGCTGATGGTCCGCGACCGGCTGGTCTCGGTCGTCGCCTGGAGCTCCGGACTGCTGGTCGTCGGCCTGATCGCCGACCAGATCGGCTACGTGCTGGTGCGCGGCTACGACGCGGCCCGGCACCTCAACTTCTTCACCGAGTCGATGGACCACACCGCCCCGCTCTCCCCGATCACCTCGGGCGGCGCGCTCAACGCGCTGGTCGGCTCGCTCGAACAGCTCGGCCTGGCCACGCTGTTCGCGGTCCCGCTGGGCATCGCGGCGGCGGTCTTCATGTCCGAGGTCGGCGGCCGGATGGCCCGGCCGGTGCGGACCCTGGTCGAGGCGATGACCGCGCTGCCGTCGATCGTCGCGGGCCTGTTCATCCTCGGCGTCGTGATCATCACCTTCGGCTTCGAGAAGAGCGGCTTCGCGGCCTCGCTGGCCCTCACCGTGATGATGATGCCGATCGTCACCAGGGCCGCCGAGGTGGTCATCCGGCTGGTGCCCGGCACGCTGCGGGAGGCCTCGTACGCACTCGGCGGCAGCCAGTGGCGCACGGTCTGGAACGTGGTGCTGCCGACCGCCCGGCCCGGGCTGGTGACGGCCGTGGTGCTCGGCATGGCGCGCGGCGTCGGCGAGACCTCCCCGGTGCTGCTGACCTCGGGGTTCACCTCGCAGTTCAACGGCAATCCGTTCAGCGAGCACCAGGTCTCGCTGCCGCTGTACATCTGGAACTACGTCAAGCAGCCCTACCCCGACATGATCGCGCGCGCCTTCGCCGCCGCGCTGACCCTGATGATCGTGGTGCTCGTCCTGTTCGTCACCGCCCGCGTCGTCGGCGGCCGCAAGCCGGGTCAGCTGACGCGCCGCCAGAAGCGCCGGATCGACCGCGCCGCCGCCGTCGCCGAGGCCTCCGCCCGGGGCGGGCACCGGGGCTCCGCCCGGCCCTCGACCGCGGCCGCCGCCCGTACCGCCGCCCGGCCCGCCGGCGTGGCCACCGCCCTCGGGGAGCACTGATGTCCCGCCCAAACGCCCTCAGTACCAGAGGAGTTCCCATGTCGTGGGAGGCCGCAAGCCGCCCCGTGGCACGCACGTTCGCCGTGCTGCTGTCCCTGATCCTCGCCGCGGGCTCCCTCCTGCTGGGGCAGAGCACCCCCGCCTTCGCGGCCACCGCACTCAACGCCGACGGCTCCAGCTGGGCCGGCCCGGCCATCGACCAGTGGCGCCAGGACGTCGCTCCGCAGGGCATCCAGATCAACTTCAACCCGATCGGTTCGGCGGCCGGCCGCAACCAGTGGAGCATCGGCCAGGACGACTTCACCGCCTCCGACGTGCCGTTCCGCTCGCAGACCGACACCGGCCTCGGCCAGGCCGGCCAGGCCGGCGGCTCCGGCAAGGCCGAGAACCCCCGGTACGGCTTCTCCTACGTGCCGATCACCGCCGGTGGGACGACCTTCATGTACAACCTGGTCGTCGCCGGCAAGCAGGTCCGCGACCTGCGGCTCTCCCCGCAGACCGTGGTCGACATCTTCACCAACAAGATCACCAACTGGAACGACCCGAAGATCACCGCGGACTACGGCAAGGCCCTGCCGAGCCTCCCGATCACCCCGGTGGTCCGCTCCGACGGCTCCGGCGCGACCGCCCAGTTCACCCGCTGGATGAGCCACACCCACGGCGCGCAGTGGGAGGAGTACTGCAAGAGCGTCAACGGCGTCAGCTGCGGTGACTACACCGAGTTCTTCCCGCCGTCGGGCCGGATGACCGCGCAGAACGGCTCCGACGTCGTGGCCGGCTACATCAAGGCCCCGTCCGGCCTCGGCACCATCGGCTACGACGAGTACGCCTTCGCCAAGCGCAGCAACTGGCCGGTCGTGAAGGTGCTCAACCCGGCCGGCTACTACACCCTGCCGACCGCCTCCAACGTCGCCGTCGCGCTCACCGCCGCCAAGATCCGCGGCGTGGACGACAGCACCGCCGCCGACGACCCGGACTACCTCCAGCAGAACCTCGACGGCGTCTACTCGATGAACGACCCGAGGTCGTACCCGCTCTCCAGCTACAGCTACCTCATCGTGCCGCGGGCCGGGGCGGCGCTCCCGCCGCCGCCGCGCTTCACCAACGACAAGGGCAGCGCCCTCAGCCGCTTCCTCGCCTACGTGCTCTGCGAGGGCCAGGGCGAGGCGGACGGCCTCGGCTACTCCCCGATCCCGCGCAACCTGGTCCGCGGCGGGCTGCTGCAGACCCAGCACATCCCCGGCAACGCCAGCCCGGTCGACGCCAACACCCTCTCCAACTGCGCCAACCCGACCTTCAACTCGGCCGGCCGGCTGACCGTGCTGGACAACGCCCCGCAGCCCAGCCCGTGCGACGCCAAGGGCGCCCCGCTGGACTGCACCGTGCAGGGCGGCCAGGCGGTCAAGTCCGGGTCCGGCTCGGGCTCCGGCACCGGCGGCTCCGCCACCGGGGGCTCCGGCTCCGCCACCGGCGGGACGGGCGGCGGCGCGAGCGGCGGGGCGGGGAAGACCCCCTCGGCGAGCGGCACCGGCAGCGGATCGTCCGGCACCGGGGGCACCGGTGGCGCGGCGGGGGCCGGGGGGACCGCCGGGGGCGGCACCGGCGGCACGGCCGACCAGCCCGGCGCGGTCGACCCGGCCGCGGGCACCGGCACCGAGGGCGACCAGGCCGCGGCCGAGGACGTCGTCGACCCGCAGACCGGCCAGGTGGTCGCGCGCGGCCGCGCCGCCGCCGCCGGCGAGGTCACGGCCAACGTGGTCGCCGTCGACGGGCGGCCGGACGACTGGATGCTGTCCACCCTGACCGCGCTCGAACTGCTCGCCGTCGTGCTCGTCCCGCCGCTGCTCGGCCGCCGTCTGATGCGGCGCCGCAACTCCGCCGGCGGCCGGTCGTGACCGCCCCGGCGCTGGAGAAGCCGGCGCCCCCCGCCCCCGGCACCCCGGCCGCGCCGGCCGCCGCGACGCCCGCCCCGGACCCGAGGGCGGCCGGGGCGGGCCCCGGCGCCGCCCGGCCGGCCCGGCGGCGGTTCCTCCAGGGGGCCTGGGCGGTCAGCCTGCTGGCGGCGCTCACGATGGGATTCGTCGGGTACCTCTTCACGCTCTCGCACCTCCAGCAGCGGCACTACCAGTCGACCGCGTACAAGACCTTCCGGGACCAGCTGGCCAAGGCGGTCGCGCCGACCGGCGGCGCCGCCGACGGGGACCCGGTCGCGCTGCTCGACATCCCGGCGATCGGCCTGCACGGGGCCGTCGTGGTGGAGGGCACCACCGGCCGGGACCTGATGCGCGGGCCCGGCCACCGCCGGGACACCGCGCTGCCCGGGCAGAGCGGGGTCGCGGTGGTGTTCGGCCGCGGGGCGACCTTCGGGGCGCCGTTCGCCGAGCTGTCCAGGCTCCGGGTCGGCGACCGGATCGAGGCGACCACCGGGCAGGGCAGGTTCACCTACACCGTCAACGTCTACGGGGACGGCGACCACCCGATCAGCGACCCGGTCCGCAACCGGCTGGTGCTGGTCACCGGGGACTCCGACTGGATCCCCGGCTCGACGGTGATGATCGGCGCCCGGCTGGACGGCGACCCGGAGGTCAATCCCGGCGGGCGCCCCGCCACCGTGCCGTACGACAAGGCGCTGGCCGCCGACAAGGGCGCGCTGGCCACGCTGCAGCTGTGGTCGCTCGGGCTGCTGGGCGCGGTGGTCGCCGCGATCCTGCTGGCCCGGATCTGGCGCCGCTCGGCCGCCTGGCTCAGCATCGCGCCGGTGATCGCCGCGATCCTCTGGGCCGTGTACGAGAACGCCGCCGCCCTGCTGCCCAACCTCTACTGAAGCGCGCCCGGAGGACCGTACCGATGACGGATGCACCGATGACCGACGTACCCCCGCTCGACCCGTTCGCCCCGCTCGACCGGGGCGGCTCCGCGAGCGAGACCACGCTGACCCTGCCGCCCGTCCACCCGGCGGACGCCGCCGGCGCCCCGCTGGCCGGCCTGGAGACCAGGGACGTCTCCGCCTGGTTCGGCTCGCACAAGGTGCTGGAGCGGGTCTCGCTCGGCATGCCCGCCGGGGAGGTCACCGCGCTGATCGGCCCCTCCGGCTGCGGCAAGTCCACCTACCTGCGGATCCTCAACCGGATGCACGAGATGGTCCGCGGCGCGCAGCTCGCCGGGGAGGTGCTGCTGGACGGCGACGACGTGTACCGGCCCGGCCGGCGGCCCGCCGAGGTCCGGCGGCGGATCGGGATGGTGTTCCAGCGGCCCAACCCGTTCCCGGCGATGTCCATCCAGGACAACGTCTCCAGCGGGCTGAAGCTGGCCGGCATCAAGGTCTCCAAGGAGGAGCGCGAGCACCTGGTGGAGAGCAGCCTGCGGCGGGCCGGCCTCTGGGACGAGGTCGCCACCCGGCTGCACACCCCGGGCGGCGCGCTCTCCGGTGGGCAGCAGCAACGCCTGTGCATCGCCCGGTCGTTGGCCGTCTCGCCGGACATCCTGCTGATGGACGAGCCGTGCTCGGCGCTCGACCCCACCTCGACCCGCCGGGTGGAGGAGACCATCGCGGAGCTGCGGGGGCGGCTCACCATCGTGATCGTGACCCACAACATGCAGCAGGCGCAGCGCGTTTCGCAGTCCTGCGCGTTCTTCCTGGCCACCCACGACACCCCGGGGCGGATCGTCGAGGCCGGACCGACCGAGCAGCTGTTCACCGATCCGCGGGACCAGCGGACCGCGGACTACGTCAACGGCCGCTTCGGGTAGCCGGACCGCCCGGCCGGGCCCGGCCGGGTCGGAGCGGCGGGAGGCCGGTCCGGCCCGGCCTCCGCGCGTTCCCGGCCTCCTCGCGGCCCCTTCGCGGCGCCTTCGTGTTTCGGCTCAGTGGCCGAGCAGCCGCTCCAGCACCGCCGCGACGCCGTCCAGCTCATTGCTCACCGTGTGCAGCGGCACCGCCGCCAGCACCTGCGGGTGCGCGTTGGCCACGGCGTACGCGGTACCGGCCCAGGCCAGCATCTCCAGGTCGTTCGGCATGTCGCCGAAGGCCACCACCTCGCTCCGGTCGATCCCGCGCCCGGCGCACCAGCGGGCCAGCGTGCTCGCCTTGGTGACGCCGGGCGCGCTGATCTCCAGCAGCGGGATCGGCGCGGACCGGGTGATCTCGGCGAGGTGCCCGGCCGCCTCGCGGGCCACCGAGAGCAGCTTGTCGGGGTCGAGGTCCGGGTGCTTCGCCAGCAGCTTGAACAGGCCCGTGACCGGCCCCCCGGCGCCGAGCAGCTCCTCGGCCGGGCCGATCGGGTGGTTCTCGTCCTGGCCCCACATCCGCACCTCGTAGCCGGGCTCGCGGGCGAACCCGGCCGGGTACTCGAAGGCGAAGGCGGTACCGGGCAGCTTCGCCCGCAGCGCCGTCACCACCGCCAGCGCGGCCTCCGCGCCGAGCGGGAAAGACTCCAGCAGCTCGCCGCGCCGCACGTCGACCACCGCGCCGCCGTTGGAGCAGATCGCCACGCCGTGGCCGCCGATGTGGCTGCTGACCTGCTGCATCCAGCGCGGCGGCCGACCGGTCACGAAGACCACCTGGACCCCGGCCGCCTCGGCGGCGGCCAGCGCGGCGGCGGTCCGCTCGGAGACGGTGCCGCCGGCGCACAGCAGCGTGCCGTCCAGGTCGGTGGCGATCAGGCGGGGGGCGGTGCGGGGAGTGGTCACCGCTCCATCTTCGCCTACCGCCGTCGGGAGGTCACCGCCGCGACGGCGACCTCCCGACGGCAGCACCCTTAGCCGACCCGCAGGGTCAGCGCGGCGGTGTGCAGCGTGCCGCCGGTCATGAACTGGAGGAAGAGCCGCCAGTCCCCGCCGGCCGGCAGTTCGGCGTGGAAGGACAGCGTCGGGCCGCCGGTGCTGCCCGCCTCGGCCCGCGCCTGCGGGTGCAGGTGCGCGAAGGCCTGGTCGCCGGCGTGGAAGGCGGTCAGGTGGGCGAAGGTCTCCAGGTACGGCTGGAGGTCGGTGACCGGCCTGCCGTCCCTGGCGACGGTGACCTTCAGCTCGCCCGCCCGCCCGGCCGCCGGGGCGCCCTCGACGGTGACGGTGTACCCGTCCACGGTCGTGGTGCCGGTGGCGGCGGGCAGCGGTGCGTCGGCCGCCGCACCCTCGCCCGGGACGTCCACCGTCCGGCTGAGCACCAGGCCGGCGCCCTTTCCGGCGCCGCTGTCCGGGACGAACGAGGCGTAGACCCGCCAGGTGCCGGCGGCGGGCGCGGCCAGCGGGGCGGTCCAGGTGCCGTCGGCGGCCATCTCGGGGTGCAGGTGCTGGAACCCGGTCAGGTCGGAGCGGATCGCGTAGAAGTGCATCCGCTTGGTCTGGTCGGTCTCGTACGCGGTGACCGGGGCGCCGTCCGGGCCGGTCACGGTGAACCGGTACTCGGCGGGAGCCCCGGCCGGGAGCGTGTCGACGGCCGAGGTGAGGCGGTAGCCGTTGCGCTCGGCGGCGGGGGCCCCGGCGGCGGGGGCGGCCGTGGTGGCCGCGGCGCTCGCGGCGCCGTGGTCCATCCCGGCCATGCCGTGGCCGCCGGTCATGCCGTCGGCGCGGTCCGTGCCGCCCGTGCCGCCCGTCGCGGCGGAGCCGCAGGCGGTCAGGGCGAGGGCGAGGACGGCGGCGCCTGCGGTGAGCGCCAGGGTGCGGGTACGGGTACGGGTGCTGAGGGACATCTGGTCGGTTCTCTTCCGGTGGGTGCGAGCAGGACGCGGCGCGCCCGGAGCCCCTGCCCGGGGTCTCCGGCGCGGGCCCGGTCACGTCCGTGCGACGCACACCCGGAGCAGCAGCCGGCGTCCGGCGTCGGGCGGTGCCCGCGGCCCGGTGGTCCGCCGCTCCCGCGGGGCCGAGGGCATCCGGACGGCGGGGAGCACGGCCGCGGCCCCGGCCGCGAGCGGGGCGGCCGCCGGGAGGCCGGCGCCCTCCCGGTCCCGGGCCGACACGCAGGGGACGGCCTGCGGAGCCGCGTCCGGCGCCGGCCGCCCGTCCAGCCTCGGGGCGTCCGCGGGGGCGGCGTGGTGGGTGACCGGTGCGCGGTGGCCCGCCGAGCCCGCGACCGCGACGGCCGCGGGCCGGTGGCAACTGCCCGGCGCCGTGGGCGAGCCGTGCATCAGGAAGAGTCCGGCGAGCAGCGCGCAGAGCAGCAGCGGCCGGGCCGCCGCCCGGCCGCGTCCCCCGCTGCGCTGTTCGCCCGCCGCCACGGGCGAGACAATACCCCCGGCCGGTATCCGATCGGCGTAAGCGCCCGCCGCCGCACCGTATTTCGGCCCCCGAGCCGTTCTTTCCGGCCGTTCCCGCACCGTGCCGGGTGTCCTGCTTCCTCTTCCCGGGCATGACTGATCCCGGCCACCCCGTCGGCAGGAAGAGCCATGCGAACTCGCCACGCCCGAGACGAGCGCCCACCGACCACCCCGCCGGACGCCCCGCGCGAGACGCGCGACCCGGTCCTGATCGGCGACTTCATCTTCGACACCCTCGCCGAGCTGGCCCGGCGCACCACCCCGGACGCGACCCCGCACGTCCCCACCCAGCGCACCCGCCCGCACCCGTGACGGCCACCGGCCGGCCACCGCACCCGCGGTGGCCGGCTCCGGTTCACCCCAGCTGGGCGAGGCCCTCGGTGGCGATCTTCTCGAAGACGGCCAGGTCGTTCTCGAAGATCGAGCCCGGCACCGGCCAGTGGATCACCAGCTCGGTGATCCCCAGCTCCCGGTAGGTGCCCGCCCAGTCCACGAACGCGTCCAGCGAGGCGAGCGGCTTCTCCGCCGTCGAGCCCTGGAGCAGCACCTTCTCCAGCTCCGCCGCGTCCCGGCCGCGCGCCTCGCAGGCGGCGGTCAGCTTCGCGATCTGCGCGGCGATCACGGCGGGCGCCTGCGCCACCGGCACGTCCGCCGGCCCCTTCGGATCCCCGTACGTCACCCAGCCCTGCCCGTGCTCCGCCGCCAGCCGCAGCCCGCGCGGTCCGGTCGCGGCGACGTAGAACGGCACCCGCGGCCGCTGCACGCAGCCGGGGATGTTCCGTGCCTCGACCGCGGAGTAGTACGTGCCCTCGCGGGTCGTGGCGTCCTCGCGCAGCAGCTCGTCCAGCAGCGGCAGGAACTCCCCGAACCGGTCCGCCCGCTCCTTCGGCGACCAGGCCTCCTGGCCCATCGCCGTCGCGTCGAACCCCGTCCCGCCGGCCCCGATCCCGAGGGTGAGGCGCCCGCCGGACACGTCGTCCAGCGACACGATCTCCTTCGCCAGCGTGACCGGGTGCCGGAAGTTGGGCGAGGTCACCAGCGTGCCCAGCCGCAGGCGTTCGGTCGCCGTCGCGGCCGCCGTCAGCGTCGGCACCGCCCCGAACCACGGCTCGTCCCGGAACGACCGCCAGGACAGGTGGTCGTAGGTGTAGGCGGCATGGAACCCGAGGTCCTCGGCCCGCCGCCAGATCTTCTGCCCCTCGCTCCACCGGTGGATGGGGAGGATCACCGTGCTCAGTCGCATACGGGCGACCCTACGCGCAGGGCCGATCGCCAGCAGCCTCACACACTATGTACTACAGTTTTCCCATGACTACACCGCGTCCCGGCAAGACACGAGTCACCAGCGTTTCCCTGCGCGCTGAGACGCTGGAAGCCATTCGCGTCCGCGCCGGCAAGCAGGGCATCTCCTCCTACATCGAGGAGGCCGTGCAACGCCAGCTCCAACGCGAAGCCATCGACGAGTGCATCGAGGCCGCCGAAGCCGATCACGGGCCGGTGGATCCGGCGGAGGTCACGGCCAAGGCCGAGCGCGTCCGCGCGCACCATGCCGCTCATCGCGCAGACTCCGCCCCGGCGAACGCCGCGTGAGCGGCACGCTTGTTCTCGACAGCGAGGCTCTCTCCAAGCTGTCCCGGCGGCACCGCGACATGACTGTGTGGCTGGACGTCGCCCGCACGCTGGATCTTCTGGTGGTGACGAGTGCGGCCACTCTGGTGGAGGCGCGTGACCCCGAGGTGCCGCAGACGGCGTTCGACCACGCGGTCTCCCTCGCCAAAGTGCGGCCAGTCACCGAGGAGATCGCACGTGGGGCGAGCAGGTTGCTGGCAGCCGAGGGACTTCCCGGCCACAAGTACGCCATCGACGCGATGCTCGCAGCCACCGCGCACGCGGAACACGGCGACGTGACCGTGGTAACCGGCGATGTCGATGATCTGCGCCGCCTGTGTCACCGCCGCGTCGCAGTCGAACCGATCTGACCCACCCGGCACGGTGGCGCCGGCCCTGTGGCGCGTTCTCGCAGGCTCCCCGGAGTAGTCCGTGGGAGGGGCTAGTCTTTCCGCCGCACGCCTCACAATCTGATCATGCGTCAAACGGGGGTTCTTTCGGCATGCCCATTTTCCGGAGAGTATGCGGCGTCGGCCTGGTCGCGGTCGCCGCGCTGGGGCTCACGGCCTGCGGGCCCGACAACGCGTCGGACCAGGCGGGCGGCGGCCCGGTGGCCACCTCGCCCGCCGTCGCGCCCGCCACCTCGTCCGCCGCCGCGCCGACGGGTGCCGCGCCGACGGGCGGCAAGAGCGCCAAGCCGTCGGCCGGTGCGAGTGACGAGCCGGAGGGGTTCTGCGACGCCGCGCCGCTGCCCGCCGGGCAGAAGTGGGTCTACCCGGTCAAGGGGACCACCACGACCACGCTGGTCTACAAGGACACCAAGACCGCGTGCGGGGTCAACGACGTGGTCTTCGAGCCGGTCGGTGCCGAGAAGAGCGCGCCGTTCGCGCCCGCCGCCAAGGGCCACCTGAACTCGGTCCTGGCCCCGTCCAAGGACGTCAACGTCGCCGATCTGGTGAAGCACATCGGTGAGTGCCTCACCGATCCCACCAGCACCAAGGGCTTCTACCCGTGCTCCGCCGGGGACTACAAGGTCGCGATCGACTCCGCCGGCAAGGTCGTCGAGCTGACCGAGCGCGCCCACTCCTGATCCGTCCCGCCGATCGGCCCGCCCGGTGGTCTCCCACCGGGCGGGCCGACGCGGTCTCCGGGTGCCGATTGCGGTTCGGTCACGGGATGTCCGATTGATTGATCATTGGGTGGGAGTGCGGTGATTGATTTTGTTGGCACACCTCCCGGGCGGCTCTCATAATTCCTGGTGATACGCGTGACGGTCGGCCTGGAGAGCCACGGGGGGTGGCCCGCGAGGGGCCCGTGCGCGACATTCCACATTCCCCGGGGGAGCTCCTTGTCCGCGCCCGAAAACGTGCCGTCCGCCGCCGAACCGGCGAACGGTGCGTCGTCCGAAACCCCTGCCGATCCCGCGGCCGAAGCCGCTGCCGTACCCGCGCCCGTACCCGCCGCTGATCCCGTGGCCGCCGCGCCGGTGGCCGCCTCCGGGCGGAAGCTGCCGCGCGCCGTCGGCGTGGCCCTGGCCACCGCCGGGCTGCTCGCCGTGACGGCGACCAGCGCCGCCGTCACCGTGGCCGTCGGGAAGCCCGACGACCGGCCGGCCGTCGTGGCCGCCCCGGCCAAGGCCGCGCCGACCGCGACCGCCGGCGCGAGTGCGAGCACCACCGCGTCGGCCTCGCCCACGGCGGTGCCGACCACCGCCGCGCCGACCACCGTCGCACCCGTCCCCCGGCCGGTGAGCACCCTCAAGGGCACCGTCAGCGGGGGCCGGCACGAAGGCGACCTGCGGTACTTCCTGCTCCCGATCCCCGACGCCGGCGAGTCCTACGGGCCGCCGGACGGGATGAAGCTGACCGACGACGAGGTGGCCGACCTCTTCGACAACCAGGACGGCATCATGCGCATCCTGGGCTCCTACGGGTACAAGGAGGCCGCCGCCCGGACGTACCGCACGGCGGACGGCAAGGCCGAGGTGACGGTCACCCTGATGCGCTTCGGTTCGACCGCGATGGCGAGCGAGTTCGTCCAGGGCTACACGATGAAGCTGGACCCGATCGCGATCGACGGCGATCCCGCCGCCCACGGCTACGTCCGCAAGCCCAAGCAGCAGGCGTACACCGGCTCGATGACCGGCATCTCCAGCCAGGGCGACGTCCAGTACACGCTCGACGTCGAGGTGAAGGGGACCCCGGACAAGGCGCTGCTGAGCGAGCTGATGAAGCGCCAGCGCGAGCGGCTCTCCTCCGGCGGCTGAACCGCTCCGCCGCCCACGCCCGACGTCACCTTTCCCCTCCTGGAGCCACTCCGTGACCACCCGTCCCGTGGAGCCGTCGCCCGCCGACGGCCCCGCGCCCGAGGCGCCCGCCGAACCGGCCGCCCCCGCCGCACCGCCCGCCGAACCGGTCGCCCCCGCTGACGGACCCGCGCCCGACGCGCCGCCCGCCGTGGTCTTCGCCGACGGGTTCGCGCCCACCGCCGCCGTCCTGCCGCCGAACCGCCCGCGTCGGCCCCGGCCGGTGCTGCTGCTGACCTGCGGACTGCTGCTGGGCACCCTGCTCGGCGGCGCCGTCGGCTACGCCGTGCAGGCGAACCGTCCGCCGACCCCGTTGCCGCCGATCCAGGTCGCCCGGCCGTCCTACCCGGCCGAGGTGGTGGACCCGGCGGCCGTCGCCGCGGCGGCGCCCAGGCCGCCGGCCGTCGACGGCGACCTGCGGAAGCTGCTGGTGACGGCGCCGGCCGGCAGCACGGCCTGGGCCGACTTCCCCGACACGCCCAGCTGGATCACCATCGGCGAGCTCGCCGAGCACACCGGCCGGTCGGCGGAGGTCTTCCGCGCCCTGAACGTCGCGGAGTTCCGCCGCGCCGTCGAGGTGGACTGGAAGAAGGACGACCTGAAGGTCCGGGTCTCGCTGATCCAGTACGGCCCCGACCACGCCGCCTCGGCGAAGTACGCCGCCGCCGCCTACCGGCTCCAGCCGTTCGCGGACGACGCCAACGGCGGCTTCCACGTCGACAGCGAGCCCTCGCACTGGGCGGAGTCCACCGAGCAGTACTACCTGGGCACCGCGCTGGCGCAACGCGGCACGCTGGTGATGAAGGTCGAGGCCTTCGGCACGCGGCCGGTGAACCCCGATGTCGTGAAGGACATCGCCAAGCAGCAGTGGGAGCGGCTGGTATGAGCGACAGCACCGTGACCGTGACAGAGGCCGCGAACCCCGATGTCGTGAAGGACATCGCCAAGCAGCAGTGGGAGCGGCTGGTATGAGCGACAGCACCGTGACCGTGACCGAGGCCGCGAACCCCGCGCCGGTCCCCGTCGAGCCGTTCGGGCCGCCCGGGCCGGTCGAGCAGGCACCCGCGCCCGGGCCGGCCGCCGCCGGCCCGGAGCGGCCCGCGCCCACCGGCCGCCGGCTCCTCCGGGCCACCGGCGCGACCGTGGCGGCCGCGCTGGTCGGCGTGGTCATCGGCGTCGGCGTCATCGAGACCCGGTACGACGACCCCGCGCCCGCCAGCGCCGCCGCCGCACCGACGGCGGCGGCGCCCGCCCCGACCGCCACGCCCACCCCCTTCGGCGCCAAGGCCAACGGCAACCACTTCGGTTCGCTGCGCGACCTGCTGCTGCCCGTCCCGGCCGGCTACGCGCTCGGCCCGGACGACGGCGGCTACGGCAACGACGTCGAGCTGTCGGCGGACCAGCTCTCCGCCGAGATGGACAGCGACCTCCAGCAGATCCCCAAGGAGAAGCGGGACAAGCTCCGCCAGTACTGGGAGGGCCTGCACGTCAAGGCCACCGGGGTGCGCACCTACAAGACCGGTACGGACGACCTGGTGATCGGTCTGAGGCTGCGGCAGTTCAACCAGCAGGAGGTGCAGAAGGCCAACGAGTACACGGCCGTCTTCACCGGTGACACCGGGCTCTTCCGGATCGGCCCCGGGATCCCCGGGCACCCCGAGGCGCACTGCTACCTGATGCCCGCTCCGCCGTCCGCGCCGATCGACTACCTGGAGTGCTCGGCCGCCGAGGGCGACCTCCTGGTGATCATGAGCGCCGAGGGTGCGGCACCGCTCCCCAAGGACAAGATCGTCACCCTCTTCAGCCAGCAGCTCGACCGCCTCGCCAGCCCGGGAGCGTCCGCATGACCGACCACGCCACCCCGCACGACAGCGCGGCCCCGGCCGGGGCCGACGCGCCCCCGGCGCCCCCCGCACCGTTCGCGCCCCCCGCCGCTCCGGCCGGCCCGCCCGCCGAGGCGGCCCTGGGGGCCGACCCCTGGGCCGTGGCCCCCGGGGCCGGGACCCTGCCGTCGCTCCCGCCGCCGAGCCCCGAGGAGCTCGCGGCCCGCCGCACCCGCCGGCGCAACGCGGCGCTGCGCTGGGGCGCGGCCGCCCTGGTCTGCGTGCTGGCCGGTACCGGCGCCGCGCTGGCCGTCACCACGCCCGAGCGCACCGACATCCCGGGCCTGGCCACCCGGGGCGACGGCCGCTACACCTTCCCCGCGCTGGCCCTGCCGCCGCTGCCGTCCGGCCAGGCGGCGCCCGGTGAGAACAAGAGCCGGCACGCCGCCGACCTGCGGTACCTGCTCCTGCCCGCCCCGAAGGAAGCCGGCGGTTCGTCGGTCCCGGCGGTCTTCCCGACCCCGACCGCGACCCCGACCGCGACCCCCACTGCGGCATCGACCGCGGCACCGACCGCGAGCCCGGCCGCGTCGTCGCCCGCCGCGCCCGACGGCGCCCCCGCGAGCGCCCCGGCGGCCACCGGCGGGTCGGCCGCCCCGACCCCGGCCGCCGGCACGGCCCCGGCGGACTGGGTCGCCTGTGACGCGATGGCCGCCGAGCAGAAGGAGCCGGCGAAGCTGCGGGCCCTGCTGCTGCGCGACGTCTGCCGCGCCGCCACCGTCCGGGAGTGGACCGCCTCCGACGGCACCCGCACCCAGATCCGGCTGCTCCGCTTCGGCTCCTCCGTCGAGGCCTGGGACGTCTTCGCCGACCTGCGCGGCGACGGCGAACCGAAGGACCTGCCGGGTCTGCGGCCCGCCTCCGTCATCGGCTGGGACAGCGTCTCCGGCGTCGACCTCGCCACCCGCGAGAGCACGACGCTGGCCGGGGAGGGCCGGACCACCGGGTATCTGGCCTACCTGAGCGCCGGCGACATCGTCGGCGTCATCACGATGACCAACGCCCGGGGCGTCCAGCCGCCCGCGTTCCGCCAGGTCGTCACGCTCCAGTCCGACCTGCTGGCCTGATCCGGCGCCACCCGGTGGGCGGTGTGCCTCGCGGCACGCCGCCCACCGGTCGCCCCGCGCCGCGGCGGCGACCGCCGCGGCGCGGGGCGACCCTCAGCCGCCGGAGCTCTGGCTGCCGGAGGAGCCGTCGGTGTAGCCGTCGAGGGCCCGGTCCCCGGCGCTGTCGGCCAGCCGCTGGATGTCCTCCGGGCTGAGCTTGGTGCCGTTGGCGGCGTCGATGACGGCCTGCTTCGCCCCGACCGCCGCGCCCTCGCGCCCCTCGGCGACGAAGTCGCGCCCCTCCTGGTTGCCGTCCTCGGTGGTGTCGCGCTCGTTGGCCTTCACCACGCTGTCGGTGATCTGCTCGACGAGGAAGTCGGCCGCCTCGCCCGCCAGCGGGACCCGCTCGGTGGCCAGGCCGATGGTGGTGCTGAACGCCGTCTGCGCGTACCCGGCGTTCTTCTCCAGGGCCTCGTTGTACTCCTTGTCGGAGGACGCGTGCTCCTGGTGGACCTCGTCGATCCGGGCCTCGTTGAGGATGCCGCTGATGACGCCGCCGGCCCGGGAGGTGGAGTCGATCTCCGACTCCAGCCGGGCGAAGTCGGTCTGCCCGCTGTCGATGTGGCCGCGCACCACCGCGGTCGAGTACGCCTGGTTGGCGTTGACCACGGCGCCGTACGCGTCCGGGTCGCGGCCGAGCGCGTCGAGCAGGCCGCGGACCGGTGCCTCCTTGAGCCCGGCCGGGGCCCCGTTGACCGGCAGGTCGTCCTTGTGCGGGGAGAGCGCGCGCTGGGTGTCGCCCATGTAGTCGGCGGTCATGTGCCCGAGGCTGTCCCGCAGCGGCGCGAACTTGGCGTCCTCGCCCTTGAGGTCGTCGAGCACGCCGCCGTTGCCGTGGGTGCCGAAGGTCTGCACGACCCGGTTCATGACCTCGGCCTGGTCGGCGGTGTGCTTGGGCGCGACCCCCGAGTGGTCGTCGTACGGCCGGCCGGTGGTGGCCGCCTCCAGGGCGTGGCCGAGGGCGTCCGGACCGCTGCGCATGCCCTGCTGACGCAGTTCGTTCTTCTGCGAGACGGTGTCCGGCGTGTACTCCTTGTCGTGCGTGAAGTACGTCAGGTAGTCCGAGGGCTTGACCTTGCCGTTCGGGTTGACCGAGCCGTCGGTGTTGTACGCGGTCGGCTGGTCGTGGAAGAACTTGGTGGCCGCCTCCGGGCTGTGGCCGAGCGCCTCCAGTACGGCGGTGGTCGGCTCCCAGCCCGAACCGCCCTCCTGGCCGAGGAGGTTGTAGCCGCGCCGGTCGCTGCGCGGGCCCATCACCGGGGCCGGCCAGTACTTGTCGTCGGTGTCCAGCTGGGTGATGTGCTCGGCGATCGGGTTGAGGAAGTGCGGGTCGTAGTCGCCGGTCCGCAGGATGCCGGAGAGCACCTGGTAGCCGTAGGGCGAGTAGTCCAGGCCGCTCTGGCGGTACGGCTTGTCCCACATCGTCTCGGAGCCGGCCTTGCGCAGGTCGGCGGCCCACTGGTCGGACAGGTGGGGCTCGTTGGTGGTGCGGGTGGCGGTGGCCAGGTTGAGGCCGAGGTTCTTCTGCAGCTCCTGGTACTGCTTCCACCGGGCGTCGCTGGCGCCGTTGAACTGCTGCTCGTCGCCGACCATGCTGTTCCAGGCCTGCAGCGTCCCCTTCGGGCCGAGGTCCTGGTAGAAGCGGGTGGAGAACTTCGGGTCGTTCGCGTTGGCGGCCAGCAGCGAGTTGAGCTCGGTGAGTTCGGTGTCCGAGATCTTCCCGCCCTTGCCGGCGAGCTGGGCGGCCCGGATGCCGTCCGCCTCCGGTCCGCCGCCGACGGCCTTGGCGTTGAAGGACTTCACCTCGTCGGCGGAGGCGTCCGAGCGCAGCGCCCAGGCGGCGCGCTCGTCGGCGGCGGTGGCCTCCTGGACGGCCGCGTCGATCGCCTTGCGGGCCGCTTCGGCCTTGGTGCGGTTCTCGTCGTTGTAGGCGCGGCTGGCGTCCGGGTCGTGCCGGGTGGCGTTGTCGGCCGGCGGCCAGCTCACGGTGCCGTCGTCGGTGACGGTCAGCCCGGCGCCGCGGGCGTCCGCGACGGCCTTGTCCAGCTTGGCCTTGGCCGCCTGGAAGTCGTTCCCGGCGTCCTTGAGGATCGAGCCGATCGCGGTGGCCTCGGTGACGGCGGCGGTCAGCTGCTCGTTGGCCCGCTGGAGCTTGGGCCGGGCCTGGTCGGCGGTGGGGCCGCTCCAGTTGGCGGAGTTGACCTTGGCGATGACCGTGTTGTCCCAGTCCTCGTCCATCGCCTTCAGCTTCTTGGCGACGTCCTCCCAGGCGGTGGCGGCGGTGCCGAGGACGTCCAGCTTGGCGGTGCTCAGTTCGTGGAAGTCGACCATGTCGTCCGCCCCCTCAGCCCTTCATGTCGTGCTTGACGGCGGTTTCGTTGTTCCGGTAGTTCGTGGCGCTGTCCCGCAGGGCCTGGGTGAGCTCGCCGATGGTGCTGTTCAGGGCGGCGATCTGCTGGTCCCAGGTGGCGGCGGTCTGCGCGGCCGCCTTGCCGGTGCTCCAGTTGGCCAGCGAGGTGGCCACCTGGGTGGTCTCGTCGTCGGCGGCCCGGCCGTCCCCGTTGAGCCGGCCGTGGATCTGGTCCGACGAGTTGGCGGCGGACTCCAGCGCCGCGGGGTCGACCCCGACGGTGCCGCCGTCGCCGGGGGCGTTCGCCGAGTTGATCCGGGTGCGGGCACCCTCCTGCTGCCTGGCCGCGGTGGTCAGGTTCCCGTCGGCGTCGTACGCCCAGGGGTTCATCATCCGGTCAAATGCGGTCGCGCGATCCGACATGGTGCTCTCGTCCCTCCCTGCCGGGCACTCTCCCCGGCGGCCCCCGTGTTAGGAATTCGCAAAGAATACAAGGGCGGTGGAGGGCCGGAACCCCTAGGGGATCATCGGGCGGATGTCATACCGCAGCAGCACGGGGCGTCGTCATTCGAGCTCATGGCCCGGACGGTCCGGCCGCACTACGGTGAGGGACGTGTCCACTGTCATCAAGACGGACGGCCTCACCAAGAGGTTCCCCCGGGTCACCGCCCTCGATCAGCTCACCGTAGAGGTGGAGCCCGGGGTGGTCGGCCTGGTGGGGGCGAATGGCGCGGGCAAGTCCACACTCATCAAGATCCTGCTCGGGCTGGCCCCGGCGACCTCCGGTACGGGGCGGGTCCTCGGCCTCGACATCGCCACCCAGGGCTGGCAGATCCGTGAGCAGGTCGGCTACATGCCCGAGCACGACTGCCTGCCGCCGGACGTCTCGGCGACGGAGTTCGTGGTGCACATGGCGCGGATGGCCGGGCTCCCGGCCGCCGCGGCCCGCGAGCGGACGGCCGACACGCTGCGGCATGTCGGGCTGTACGAGGAGCGGTACCGGCCGATGGGCGGGTACTCGACGGGCATGAAGCAGCGGGTCAAGCTGGCCCAGGCGCTGGTCCACGACCCGAAGCTGGTGCTGCTGGACGAGCCCACCAACGGGCTGGACCCGGTCGGCCGGGACGACATGCTGGCGCTGATCCGCCGGGTGCACACCGACTTCGGCATCTCGGTGCTGGTCACCACCCACCTGCTCGGCGAGCTGGAGCGGACCTGCGACCACCTGGTCATCATCGACGGGGGCAAGCTGCTGCGCTCCTCGTCGACCGCGTCGTTCACCGGAGTGACGGCGACCCTCGCGGTCGAGGTGACGGACTTCCCCGACGACCACACCCGCGACGCGAGCGCCGCCGTACGCGAGCGGCTGACCGCCGCCGGGCTCGCGGTCGAGCCGGAGGGCGCGCGGCTCCTGCTGGTGCGCCTGGCCGGCGACGACACCTACGACACCATCCGCGACGCGGTCGCGGACCTCGGCCTCGGGCTGGTCCGGCTGGAGCAGCGCCGCCACCGGGTCGCCGAGCTGTTCACGGAGACCAGCGGTCAGCAGAGCAAGGGAGGTCCCGCAGATGGCACTGCCCTCTGAGGCCAGGTCGCTCGACACCGGCGTCATCCACGACATCGGGTACCGCGGCTACGCCGGCCCCCGGCTCGGCCGGGCCTACGCCACCCGTTCGCTGTTCACCCAGAGCCTGCGCGCCGCGTACGGCCTCGGGCGCTCGGGCCGGTCCAAGGTGCTGCCGATGCTGCTGCTCGGTCTGGTCACCGCGCCGGCCGCGATCATGGTGGCGATCGCCCTCGTCCAGCGCCAGGACGAACTGCCGGTCGACTACCCGGAGTACCTGGGGATCGTGGGCCTGCTGGTCTCGATCTTCCTGGCCTCGCAGACGCCCGTGCTGCTCTCCCGGGACCTCCGCCACCACACCGTCCCGCTGTACTTCTCCCGCCCGATCACCCGGGCCGACTACGTCCGGGCCAAGTACGCCGCGATGGCCTGCGCCCAGCTGCTGCTGATGACGGCCCCGCTGCTGGTGCTCTACGTCGGCGCGCTGCTCGGCGGGCTGGACTTCGGGCACAACACCGCGCACGTCCTCTACGGCCTGGTCACCGCCGTGCTGTACGCCCTGGTGCCCACCTCGGTCGCGCTGGTGATCGCCGCCACCACGCCGCGCCGCGGCTTCGGGGTGGCCGCGATCATGGGCTACCTGGCGATCAGCACCGCCGTGGTCGGCGTCGTCAGCGGCATCAGCTCGGAAGGCCGGGCCGGCCTGCCGGACTCCGCGCAGTGGACGGCCCTGCTCGCGCCGAACGAGCTGGTGGAGAGCCTGGTGAACCAGCTCTTCGACCTCGGCAGCGGGCCGGACCGGCTGCACGCGCCCGGCGCCCTCGGCGTGGTGGTCTTCGCCGCCACCGCCGCCGCGATGGTGGCCGGCTCGTACGCGCTGCTGCTGCGCCGCTACCGCAACATCTGACAACGCAGGATCTGAGAGGGCGCCATGGCCACCATCACCATCGACAAGGTCTCCCGCTGGTTCGGCAACGTGGTCGCCGTCAACGACGTCAGCATGGCGATCGGTCCCGGCGTCACCGGCCTGCTGGGGCCCAACGGCGCGGGCAAGTCGACCCTCATCCACATGATGAGCGGCTTCCTCGCCCCCTCCACCGGAGCGGTCACCCTGGACGGCGCGCCGATCTGGCGCAACCAGCAGGTGTACCGGCAGATCGGGCTGGTCCCCGAGCGGGAGTCGATGTACGACTACCTGACCGGTTGGGAGTTCGTGCTGGCCAATGCCGAGCTCCACGGCCTCGCCGACCCGGCCGCGGCGGCCCGGCGGGCGCTGTCCCTGGTGGAGATGGAGTACGCCCAGGACCGGAAGACCGGGACGTACTCCAAGGGCATGAAGCAGCGCGTCAAGATGGCCTCGGCGCTGGTCCACGACCCCGCCGTGCTGCTGCTCGACGAGCCGTTCAACGGCATGGACCCGCGCCAGCGGCTGCAGCTGATGGAGCTGCTGCGCCGGTTCGGCGCCGACGGCCGCACGGTGCTCTTCTCCTCGCACATCCTGGAGGAGGTCGAGCAGCTGGCCCGGCACATCGAGGTCGTGGTGGCCGGCCGGCACGCCGCCTCCGGGGACTTCCGCCGGATCCGCCGGCTGATGACCGACCGGCCGCACCGCTACCTGGTCCGCTCCAGCGACGACCGCCGGCTGGCCGCCGCGCTGATCGCGGACCCGTCGACGGCCGGCATCGAGCTGGACGTGCCGGGCCCGGACACCAGGGCGGCGGCGGGCGAGGCGGGCGGGCTGCGGATCCAGGCGGTCAACTTCCAGGGCTTCACCACCCTGCTGCCCAAGGTCGCCCAGCAGGCCGGCGTCCGGCTGTACACCGTCGCCCCGGCCGACGAGTCGCTGGAGAGCGTCTTCTCCTACCTCGTCTCCGCGTAGCCCCACCCCCGGAACCGGACCCCAGGAAGGCCGACCAACCATGAACCCGACCGTCGCCAGGCTGACGCTGCGCGGCCTGCTGGGCCGCCGCCGCGGCATCCTGCTGCTGGTGGTCCCCGCCCTGCTGCTGCTCGTCTCGGCGATCGCCAGCGGCTCCAGCGGGGACAAGCACGACCTGACCGTCAAGATCCTCGGACAGCTGGGCCTCGGCACGCTGCTGCCGATCCTCGGCCTGGTCGTCGGCACCGGCGCCATCGCCACCGAGATCGACGACGGCTCGATCGTCTACCTGCTGGCCAAGCCGCTGCCCCGCTGGAAGATCATCACCACCAAGCTGGCGGTGGCGGTCGGCACCACCTGGGTGTTCTCGGCGGTCCCGATCCTGCTGGCCGGCCTGCTGCTGTACGGCACCGAGGACGGCCTGGCGCTCGGTTACACCGTCGCCGCGCTGGTGGCCGGTGCCGCGTACAGCGCGCTGTTCCTGCTGCTCGGCGTCGTCACCCGGCACGCCGTGGTGGCCGGGCTGGTCTACGCGCTGATCTGGGAGTCCCTGATCGGCAACTTCGTGAAGGGCGCCAAGACGCTCAGCGTCCAGCAGTGGGGGCTGTCGGTGGCCGAGGCGGTGGCCGGCGAGGGCGCGATCACCGCGGACGTCGCGCTCGGGGTGGCCGTCCCGCTGCTGCTGGTCCTCACCGTGGCGGCGACGCTGCTCGCCTCGGTGAAGCTGGCCGGTCTGACCCTGGCCGCCGAGGAGTAGCGGGCCCGCGGCCGGCACCGGGCCTCAGAGCGTCCGGTCGCGGCCCGCGCCCCAGCCGGCCACGGCGGCGACCGCCGCCAGCACCAGCATCAGCAGCAGCGGGACGTTCCAGCCGCCGGTCAGCTGGTGCAGGGCCCCGGCGCCGACCGGTCCGGCCGCGGCCACCAGGTAGCCGACCGCCTGCGACATGCCGCCCAGCTGGGCGGCGCCGGCCGCGCTGTCGGTGCGCAGCACGATGAAGGCGAGCGCGAGGCCGAGCGAGCCGCCCTGGGCGATGCCCAGGATGGTGGCCGACACCCAGGCCCCGGGCACCGGCGAGACCAGCAGGATCGTGATGCCGACCGCGTTCAGCACGGCCATCACCACGGCCAGCGTCCGCTGCCGGGTCATCCGGCCGGCCATCAGCGGCACCAGGAAGGCCCCGGCCACCTGGACCAGGTTGGAGAAGGCGAAGACCAGACCGGCCTCGCTCCGGTCCATCCCGTGGTCGGCCAGGATGGTCGGCATCCAGGCCACCAGGGTGTAGACCAGCAGCGACGAGATGCCCATGAAGAGGCTGATCTGCCAGGCCAGCGGCGAGCGCCAGACCCCCTCGATCGGCCGGCCGGCGGGGGCCGCCGCCACCGCCGCCTTCTCCTGGCGCGAGCGCAGCACCTGCGGCAGCCAGGCGACGGCGGCGATCAGGGCCAGCAGCGACCAGGCGCCCAGCGAGGCCCGCCAGCCGCCGCCGAGGGCGTGCTCCAGGGGCACCGAGGTGCCCGCCGCGAGGGTGGCGCCGACCAGCATGGTGGTCGAGTAGACGCCGGTCATGGTCGCCGCCCGGCCCGGGAACTCGCGCTTGACCAGGCCCGGCATCGAGACGTTCAGCACCGCGATCGCGACCCCGATCACCACGCAGCCGGCGTACAGCGCGGCCACCGAGGGCAGCACCCGCAGCAGCACGCCCGCGCCGAGCACCAGCACCGCGCCCAGCACCACCCGCTCGGTGCCGAACCGCCTGGTCAGCCGGGGGGTGAGCGGGGCGCCGGCGCCCTGGAAGAGCACCGGGACGGTGGTGATCAGACCGCTCGCCGTCGCGGAGAGCCCGAAGGTGTGCTGGATCTCGCCGACCATCGGCGAGATCGCCGCCAGGCAGGCCCGCATGTTGAGGGCGACCAGCACGATGCCGGTCAGCAGCAGGGCGGGGTGGGCCAGCCGGGTGCGGACGGGGAGCGGGGCGGGAACGAGGACCGGCTGCTGGGCACGGGTGACGGCCATGGGACGTGCTGCTCTTTCGTGAAAACGGGGGACGGACGCGGGAGGGCGGCGGCGGGTGCCGCCTACTTCCGGGCCGCGATGGCGGCGAGGAGCTGCTCGACGGCCGCGGTCGGCTCGGCGAGCAGCGTCCGACACGCGGCCTCGGCGCGGTCCGGGTCACCGCTCTCGATCGCGTCCACCAGCGCCGCGTGGGTGGCCACGACCACCTCGGGCATCTCGTGGTCCCCGAAGGCCGTCCGCATCGACTCCCGCACCGAGGCGCCGAAGTAGCGGTACACCTCGGTCAGCGCGGGGTTGTGCGCGGCCTCGACCACGGCGGTGTGGAACTCCAGGTCGTGCTCGACGGTCGCCTCGCGGCCGGCCCGCTCCGGGTGCGCCGCGATCACCTCCGCCTCGCGGGCCAGCGCGGCCCGCATCCGGACGATGTCCTCGGGCGTGTGCCGCAGCGCCGCCAGCCGGGCGCCCTCGGCCTCCAGCGCCGCCCGGACCTCCAGGACGTCCCGGACGCCGGAGCGCTGCACGCCCCGCAGGACGGAGGCCGGGTCGCTGGTGCTGCGCACGAAGGTGCCCTCACCCTGCCGGGTGGCCAGCATCCCGGCGTGCACCAGCACCCGGATGGCCTCCCGCACGGTGTTCCGTCCGACCTGAAGCCGCTCGGCCAGCTCGTGCTCGGTGGGGATCCGCGAGCCGACCGGCCAGCTGCCGGCGGCGAGCTGCTCGCGCAGCTGGTCGATGGCGGTGTCCACCAGGGAGCGCCGGCCGGCGGCCTGCAAGGTGTCCTCGCTGTGGCCGGATGCGGTCATGGCGGAGCTCCCCTCTGCGCGTCGATCTGCGGTCATCGGTCATCCTACAACCGCTTGCCCGGTCATCCTACAACTGGCTCGCACCTGCGTGGGGGAACCGTCCGGGCCGTCCTGGCGTTCCTCCCGACGACTTCGGTCCACCCCTATTTCGAGGAGAGCGCCCCCATGGTGTTCAAGAAGCTGCTCGGTGCCCTGGGCGTCGGCGGTCCCGGCGTCGACACCGTCCTGACCACGCCGGTCGTGCAGCCCGGCGGCACCCTGCACGGAACGGTCGAGCTGACCGGCGGGACGGTCGAGGCGGACATCCGGGGGATCACGCTGACCCTGGTCGCCCGGGTGGAGATCGAGCACGAGGAGGGGGAGAGCACCGGCCTCTACCCGTTCGCGCGGTTCTCCGTCACCGCGCCGCTGGTGCTGGCGCCCGGCGAGAACCGGTCGATCCCGTTCGCCGTCCAGGTGCCGTTCGAGGCCCCGGTCACCGTCGTCGCCGGGCAGCACCTGCACGGCATGCAGCTCGGCGTGCGGACGGAGGTCGACATCGCGGGCGCGCTCGACAAGGGCGACTCCGACCCGCTGGAGATCGAGCCGCTGGCGGTGCAGCGCCGGATCCTGGACTCGCTGCTGCAGCTCGGCTTCCGGTTCCGCTCGGCCGACCTGGAGGCCGGCCACATCCGGGGCACCGGCCAGACGCTGCCGTTCTACCAGGAGATCGAGTTCTCCGCCGCGCCGCAGTACGCGCACGTCTGCAACTCGCTGGAGGTCAGCTTCGTCACCACCGCGCAGCGGGTCGAGGTGGTGCTGGAGGCGGACAAGCGCGGCGGCCTCTTCGGCCACGGCGGCGGCGACGTCATCCGTACCCACGTGGTCGAGCACGGCCAGGCCGACCAGGACCTCACCGCGCTGGTCGACGGCTGGATCCGGGCCGCGCTCTGACGGCCGCGCCGCCGGCCCCGGGGCGTCCGGGGGCCGGCGGCGGGTCCGCGGCGGCTAGCCGTAGGAGACGTTGCTGCAGATGTCGTCGTCGGCCGAGCGGGCCTCGTTGACCACCTCGGTGGGCAGCGGGGCCGGCACGTTGGGCGTGGCGCCGGTCGCGGCCGGGTTGGCCGCGGCGTAGTCCTTGCCGAGGACGAGGCTGATGCCGGCCGCCGAGGTGGGCGTCAGCTGGGCGCCCGGGAACATCGCCGCAATCCGCTCCGCGTTGGCCTTCTGCCCGGAGCCGTACTCCACCGTGGTGGTCGCCTTGTTGGTGTTCTTGGCGGTGGTGGTGCCGGTGACGGTGACCTTGTTGGTCTTGAGCGTCTCGGCCGCCTTGGCGGCCAGCCCGGTGACGGTGGTGCCGTTGTAGACCGCGACCTTCACCGGCGGGCCGTCCACGGCGGTCGGCGAGGGCGCGGCCGGCGTGGTCTCGGCGGGGGCCGGGGTCTGCGGCGCGTCCTCCTGCTTGCCGGTAGCGTCCTCGCCGTCGATGGTGCGGTCGGCCTGGAGGGTCTTCCAGAGGTTGTCGACGGCCGGGTGGACCAGGTCGATCCGGGGGCCGTTGTAGCGCCACGGCGTGGTCAGGAACTTGACGTCGTGCAGGTCGATGTTCTTCATCGACAGCGCGAAGTCCATCAGCTTCTTGGCCGAGTCCAGCCCGGGGTCGACCGTCATCGACTTGGTGGCCGCGTCGGCCAGCGGCAGCAGCGTGGTCGGGTTCAGTCCCTCGCCCTTGACCTTGGCCATCAGCGAGGAAAGGAAGGCCTGCTGGCGCTTCATCCGGCCGACGTCGGACTCGTCGCCGATGCCGTGCCGCAGCCGGACGTAGTCCAGCGCCTTCTGGCCGGAGAGCTTCTGCTTCCCCTTGGGCAGGACGACCTTGCCCTTCTTGCCCAGGTTGGGGTTGAGGTGCCCCTCGTAGATGTCGTTCGGCAGGCAGACGTCGACGCCGCCGACGGCCTCGGTCATCGCCGCGAAGCCCTCGAAGTTCACCTCGATGGTGTGGTCGACCCGGATGCCGGTGAGCTTCTCCACGGTGTTCTGGGTGCAGGCCGGGTTGCCGGCCTCGCTGTTGCCCACCGAGAACGCCGAGTTGAACATCTGCCCCGGCGACTCCTTGGTCCACTTGCCGTTCGGCAGCTTGCAGGCCGGGATGGTCACCAGCGCGTCGCGCGGGATCGAGATGCCCACCGCGTGCTTGTGGTCCGCGTAGACGTGCAACAGGATCGTGGTGTCCGAGCGGGCGCCGTCCTCGTTGCCGCCGCCGAGGTCGCTGTTCTTGCCGGCCCGCGAGTCGGAGCCGATCAGCAGGATGTTGACGGGCTTGTTGCCGTTGGCGTCGGCGACCGCCTCGGGCGGGCGGTCGGTGGAGATCGCGTCCGCGTCGAAGGACTTGATGTTGCCGTTCAGCTTGTAGTAGATCGCGCCGCCGGTGCCCGCCAGCGCCACCAGGACGCCGGCCACCGACCAGGCCACGATCTTCTTGGTGTTCCGCTTCGGCTTGCGGCTGTTGCGCGCGGCCGCGCGGCCGCCCGTCGCGGTGCCCTCGGCCTTCCCGTCCTCGGACCGCCCGCCGTCGCCCTTGCCGCGGCCGCCGCCCTTGCCCTGGGCGGCCCGCCGGGCCTCCGCCCGGCCGCCGGGCCGGGGCGCGGGCACCCGGGCGTCGTCCGCCGGTCCGTCGGTGCCGGCGCCGCCGCGTGAACCGCCGGTCCGCGGGGTGCCGGCCGCGCGTGCGGCGCCGGTGCCGCGGGGGCCGTTCGCGGCGCGCCGCCGGCCTTCCGCCCCCGACGTGCTCTCGTCCCACTGGCCTGACATGCGCGTACCTCTCAGCGGCGGAAGCAGCAATCCTGTACGTGTCCGGCGGGCACGGCCCGGGTGGGCCGGGACAACCGCACAGGAGCACCGCACCGGGAGACGCGGAGCTTCAGCGGAGCATACAAACTCTTTCTTTCACGGTCAGCATCCGGGTGCCGTCGGGCGGCCCGGCCGGTGCTCAGTGCCGCGGGTAGAGCCGCTCCAGGACGACGGCGACGCCGTCCTCGTCGTTGCCGACGGTGACCTCGTCGGCGACCGCCAGCAGCTCCGGGTGCGCGTTGGCCATCGCGACGCCGTGCGCGGCCCAGCCGAACATCGGCACGTCATTGGGCATGTCGCCGAAGGCGATGGTGTCGGCGGCCCGCAGGCCCAGGCGGCGGGCGGCGACGGCCAGGCCGGTGGCCTTGGAGAGGCCCAGCGGGAGCAGTTCGACGATGCCGGCGCCGGACATCACCACGCCGACCAGGTCGCCGGCGACGCGGCGGGCGGTCTCGGCGAGCGCGTCGTCGGTGAGCCCGCGGCACTGGATGTAGAGCTTGCTGAGCGGGGCGGCGAGCAGCTCGCCCTTGTCGACCCGGACCACCGGCAGGTCGGAGCCGATCAGGAGTTCGTAGCCGGGACCGGCCAGGACGTCGCCCTCCAGGCCGTCCTGGTTGGCGGCGACGGCCAGCGGGCCGGTCTCCGCCTCTATCTTGGCGATGGCCAGCGCGGCCAGCCTGCGGTCCAGGGTGAGCGAGGTGAGCAGCTTGTGCGCCCCCGCGTCGTAGACCTGCGCGCCCTGGCCGCAGACCGCTATGCCCCGGTAGCCGATCTCGTCGAAGACCGGCCGGGCCCAGGCGGCCGAGCGGCCGGTGACGACGATGTGCACCGCTCCGGCGCCGGTGGCGGCGGCCAGCGCGGTGCGGGTGCGCGCGGAGACGGTCTCCTCGCTGGTGAGCAGGGTGCCGTCGAGGTCGGTGGCGACCAGCCGGAAGGGCAGGTCGCCACCGGCGCCGGGGGAGACGGGGCTGGGGCTGGTACTGCTCATGGGCCGTGCGTCTCCCGGGAGTTGCATTCGGGCGGTGGTGCGGTGGGCGTTACTTGACCGGGGGCAGGACGGAACGCCCGCCGAGGAACGGCCGCAGCGCCTCCGGGACCACCACCGAGCCGTCGGCCTGCTGGTGGTTCTCCAGGATCGCCACGATGGTGCGCGGAACGGCGACCAGGGTGCCGTTCAGCGTGGCCAGCGGGCGGACCTTGCCCTCCTCGCGCATCCGGATGGAGAGCCGGCGCGACTGGTACTCGGTCGTGTTGGAGGTCGAGGTGACCTCGCGGTACTTGCCCTGGGTCGGGATCCACGCCTCGATGTCGAACTTGCGCGCGGCCGAGGAGCCGAGGTCGCCGGAGGCGACGTCGATCACCCGGTAGGGCAGCTCCAGGGCGTTCAGGAAGTCCTTCTCCCACTGCAGCAGCCGGCGGTGCTCCTGCTCGGCGTCCTCGGGCGTGGTGAAGACGAACATCTCCACCTTCTCGAACTGGTGGACGCGGATGATGCCGCGGGTGTCCTTGCCGTAGGTGCCGGCCTCGCGGCGGAAGCAGGACGAGTAGCCGGCGTAGCGCAGCGGCAGCTTGTCCGCGTCGATGATCTCGTCCATGTGGTACGCCGCGAGCGGGACCTCGCTGGTGCCGACGAGGTAGCGCTCCTCCTCTTCGAGGAAGTACACGTTCTCGGCGGCCTGGCCGAGGAAGCCGGTGCCGTCCATGGCGGCCGGGCGGACCAGGGCCGGGGTGATCATCGGGGTGAAGCCGGCCGCGGTGGCCTGGGTGATCGCCATGTTGACCAGGGCGAGCTCCAGCAGCGCGCCGACACCGGTCAGGTAGTAGGACCGAGCGCCGGCGACCTTGGCGCCGCGCTCGGTGTCGATCGCGCCGAGGATCTGCCCCAGCTCGACGTGGTCACGGGGCTCGAAGCCCTCGGCGGCGAAGTCGCGCGGAGTGCCGATCTCCTCCAGCGTGACGAAGTCCTCCTCGCCGCCGACCGGGGCGGCCGGGTCGATGAGGTTCGCCAGCGAGCGGAGCAGGCGTTCGGCCTCCTCCTTGGCCACGCCCTGTTCGGCGTCGGCGGCCTTGACCTCCTCGGCGAGCGCCTTGGTGCGCTGCAGCAGGGCGGTCTTCTCCTCGCCCTGGGCCTTGGCGACCTGCTTGCCGAGCGTCTTCTGCTCGTTGCGGAGCTCGTCGAAGCGACTGCCCGAGGACCGCCGCCGTTCGTCGGCGGAGAGGAGGGCGTCGACCAGGTCGACGTCCTCGCCACGGACGCGCTGCGAGGCGCGCACTCGGTCAGGGTCCTCACGGAGCAGGCGAAGGTCAATCACGGGGCCAAGCCTACCGGGCGGGGGCCCGTCCACCGGTAGCGGATTTCCCCTGGGGATAACTCACCCCATCCTGTGGATAACTCCTGTGGGCAAGCGCCGGGGGGTGAGTTATCCACAGGTGGATCGGGTGGGCTGTGGATGGCCGGGATCCGGGTGGGGAGAGAGGCCGCAACCTAGGAATTGAGGTTTCAAACCTCATTTGACCTTCCCGGGTGAGGGAATTGAAGCACTCAGACGGGTGATTTGCTGGCACACGGGTGACTCTGGTCCGATTAGTCATCTCTGCGCCGCTAACCGGTGTTCCGACCGAAACGGCCGATGGCTATACCGGTTTGTCGACTCGTCCCCAGGTCTGTGGATAACTTTCGGCTGTGGACAGCCGCCGGGCCTGTGGACAGCCGGTTCCGCCGCTGTGGAGCCTGTGGACGACGGGTGCGGTCACCTGCCCCGGTGGCTGAGTTCAGTCGAAAACAGTCAAGAAAGAACAGGAAAACGAAAGCCGGCGATCAATGTCCGGGCGGCCGGGGTCACCCGGATGCCGCAGCCGGCCGCGCCGCCCCGCAGGCCCGGGACACCCGGAGCCGGGTACCCCGGTCGCCCCATTCGCCCCGGCGGCCCCGCGCGCCTCAGATGTCGCCGCGCCCGTCGAGGCAGCGGGAGAGCCAGTCGGCCGCCGCGCCGAAGTCGGCGTCCGAGGTGCCCGGCCGCCGGTGCTTGGTGACCTGCCGGTCGGCGCGCGGGTAGGAGCCGAGGAAGCGCACCTGCGGGCAGATCCGCTTGAGGCCCATCAGCGCCTCGCTCACCCGGCGGTCGGCGAGGTGGCCCTCGCAGTCGATCAGGAAGCAGTAGCTGCCGAGCCCCTCACCGGTCGGGCGGGACTCGATCCGCATCAGGTTGACCCCGCGCACCGCGAACTCCTGGAGCAGCTCCAGCAGCGCGCCCGGGTGGTCGTCCGGCAGCCAGACCACCATCGAGGTCTTGTCCGCCCCGGTCGGCGAGGAGACCCGACCCGGCCGGCCCACCAGGATGAAGCGGGTGGTCGCGTTCTGCGCGTCGGCGATGTCCTTGACCAGCGGGTCCAGGCCGTAGATCGGCGCCGCGAACTCGCCCGCGAAGGCGCCGTCGAACCGCTCCTCGGCGACCAGCCGGGCGCCGTCGGCGTTGGAGGCCGAGGACTCCCAGCGGGCGTCCGGCAGGTTGGCGGCCAGCCAGCGGCGCACCTGCGGCTGGGCGACGGGGTGGCTGGTGACGGTCTTGATGTCGCCCAGTTCGGTGCCGGGCCGCACCAGCAGCGCGAAGGAGATCGGCAGCAGCACCTCCCGGTAGATCATCAGCGGGGTGCCGGCGGCCAGTTCGTCGTTGGTCGCGGTGACGGCGCCCTCGACGGAGTTCTCGATCGGCACGAACGCGCCCGAGGCCTCGCCCGCGCGCACCGCGTCCAGCACCAGCGGCACCGAGGCCAGCGGCACCAGCTCCCGGGTCGCCGCCTCCGGCAGGGTGCGCAGGGCCGCCTCCGTGAAGGTGCCCGCCGGGCCGAGGTAGGTGTAGCGGGTGGCCGACATGCCGCCTCCATGCGAAAGGGTTACCGAGCAGATCACCTTAGTCACTTCGCCCGCCTCCCACCGCCGCGTTCCGGTCCGTGGGAATCCCGGGCGGGGGGCCGGCCCGGGCGCGGGGAGGTGCCCCGGCCCCCGGCCGGCCGCTACTCCAGCAGCGTCTGCCCCACGTAGCCGCCCTCCGGCGCGCCGGGCGGCACGGCGTACAGCCCGCTCGCCTCGTGCCGCAGGAAGCGGGAGAGGCCGTCGCCCCGGGAGAGCTTGCGCTGCACCGGGGTGAAGCCCCGGCCCGGGTCGGCCTGGAACGCGAGGAAGAGCAGCCCGGCGTCCGGCGAGCCGTCGGCCAGCAGGCCGTCGTGGTAGGAGAAGCCCCGCCGCAGCATCGCCGCCCCGCCGTTGGCGGCCGGTGCGGCGACCCGGATGTGCGCGTCGGCGGGGACGGCCAGCGTGCCGTCCGCCCTCTGCGCCGTGAGGTCCACCGGCGTGGTCTCGCCGGCGGAGGCGGGCGCGGAGAGCGGCGCGCCGTCCGTCTTGCGGCGGCCGATCACCCGCTCCTGGCGGTCCACCGGCAGTGCCTCCCAGGAGTCCAGCAGCATCCGGATCCGCCGGAACACCAGGTACGAGCCGCCGTTCAGCCAGGCGCTCCGCTCGTCACCGGCGGCGCAGAACACCTTGCCGGCGAAGCCGTCGTCACCGGGCCGGGGGTTGTTGGTGCCGTCGATCTGGCCCATCAGGTTGCGCCCGGTCATCGGCCGCGCGGTGGCGCCGGGCGTCCGGGCGAAGCCGGCCGCCTGCCAGCGCAGTGCCGCGGTGCCGGCCGCCCGGCGCTGGAGCACCCGCAGGGCGTGCACCGCGACCAGCGCGTCGTCGGCGCCGATCTGGACGAAGAGGTCGCCGTCACCGCGGGCCGGGTCCAGCGCGTCCGCCGGGAAGGCGGGCAGCGGCTCCAGCGCCGCCGGGCGGCGGTCGGCCAGTCCGGCCCGGTCGAACAGGGTGGCGCCGAAGCCGAAGGTGACGGTCAGCGAGCAGGGGCCGGCGTCCAGCGCCACCTGGTTCTCGAACGCGTCGGCCGGCTCGCCGGCGGCCAGCAGCGCGGCCGTCCGGGACCAGTCGCGCAGCAGCGTCCGCAGCCCGTCCCGGCCGACGCCGGCGGCCAGGTCGAAGGCGGCCAGCTGGACCCGGGCCTGCTGCGGTTCGAGGATGCCGGCCTGGTGCTCGCCGTGGAACGGCACCCGTCCGGCGCCGAGCGCGCCGCTCGGCCCCGCGGCGGCGGGTACGGCCGCGGGCGCCCGGTCCAGGGCGACCGCCCCGGCCGCGCCCGCGCTCGCACCGGCCACCAGCCCGGCCCCGGCGGTGCCCAGCAGGGCCCGCCGGGTGACGCCGGCGCGCGGGCCGGGCTCCGCGCCGCCGGGCGGCCGGCCGGTGTCCGTGGTGCTGCCCATCGCGCTCACCCGATCTTCAGCTGCTTGATCTCGGTGGTCTGGTCGATCTCCGAGGAGCGGACCTGCACCGACACCACCCAGTTCCCGGCCAGCGGGAGCTGCGCGGTACCGCTCCAGCGGCCCGGGCCCTCGGCGGTCAGCGGCACCGGCAGCGGGCCGAGGTCGCGGTCCGGCAGGGTGAAGGCGAGCTCCACCTCGGGGACCTCGACCGGCTTGCCGTCCGCCCCGTCCAGGCTCAGGTGGACTTCGTTGGGGCCGGTCCGGGCCGGGTTGAGGGTGACGGTCGCGGTGCCCTTGGCGTTCGGCGTCCGGCCCTTGGTGTCGTACGGGAGCTTGAGCTCCATGGTCTGGCCGGGCACCGTCTGCGGGGCGGGCACGCCCGGCGCGGGCGCGGTGGCGCCGTTGGCGGTGCCGGCCGCCGCGATCTCGCTCGCCACCCGGCCGGGCGGGGAGTTGGTCAGCATCGTGGTGACCGCCAGCACGGCCACCGCCGCCACCGACTCGATCAGCACCGAGCGGCGCAGCCCGGCCCGGGTCGGGGTGAGTCCGCGGTCGCGGCCGGCGCTCGCCCGGGCGGCCCGCTGGCGGTCCAGCTGGGCCTGCCGGACCGGGTCGTCGGAGTGGGCCGCGACGGCGACCGGCTCCGGTGCCTCGACCGGCCGGGCCGCCTCGGCCTCCGCCGGAGCGGCCCGCAGCCGGGCCAGCCAGGCCCGGGAGATCCAGGCGACGCCGAGCATCGCGACCACGCAGCCGGTCTTCACCAGCAGCAGCCGCCCGTACTCGGTGTCGGTCAGCGCGCTCCAGCTGCCGAGGCCGCGCCAGGACTGGTAGACCCCGGTGGCGGTGAGCACCGCCACCGAGCCGAAGGCGACCTTGGAGAACCGCTCGGCGGCCGCCGCGCCGATCCCGTGCCGCAGCCCGACCGCCATCGCGGCCAGGCCGCCGAGCCAGAGCGCCATCGCGATCAGGTGCAGCATGCCGAGCGGCAGTGCCAGCCAGACCTGGATGCCGACCGAGGCGTGGTCGGCGCCCACCCAGGTCGCCGAGAGGGCGATGGCCAGCACCAGTCCGGCCACCCCGAGGCCCAGCCGGGTCTCGTGCTGCGGGCGCTCGGCGGCGCGCCGCTCCAGCTGCCGCAGCTCGGCCTCCTCCGCCTCCTCGGCGGTCCGTGCGTCGCCGCTCGCCCGCGCGTCGTCCGCCTCCTCCGGGCGGGCGGCCGGCGCGGGCTGTCCGAGCTGGCCGACCAGCAACGACAGGAAGACCCCGCTCGCCGCGAGCAGCAGCAGCCGGGCGGCCAGCGCGGTGCCGATCCGCTCGTCGAGGGTGGCGCGCACCAGCGACAGGTCGAAGGCCTGCCCGACGCCCGAACCGCGCTCGTACGGGCCGCGCAGCATCAGCACCGCGACGGTGGAGACCAGCAGCGCCACCCATCCGGTCATCAGCAGCCGCTGCACGGCGCGCTGCGCCGCCCCGGCCGGCCAGCAGGCCAGCACGAACGCGGCCGCGCCGACGAGCAGCGCGAACGCCCCGTAGGCGACGGTCCGGCCGGTGCCGTACAGCGCGGCGACCACGCCGTCGGCCTCGGCGCCGCTCAGCGCGGTGGTGGAGACGGAGGTGTCCGAGGGCGCGCCGATCGAGAAGGTGAACGCCCCGCCGATCGGGTGCGAGTCCTCGGAGACCGCGCGCCAGGCCACCGTGTAGGTGCCGTTGGCCAGGCCGCTGTTCAGCCCGACCCGGGCGGTGTTGTCCTTGCCGTCCGCGTGCGCGGGGTTGCCGCCGTCGACCGCCTTGCCGGCCGGGTCGAGGACCCGGACCGAGTCCCCGGAGAGCGACACCGACTCGCTGAAGGTCAGCGTGACGGCCTGCGGCGCGGTCGCGACGACCGAGTTCTGCGCGGGGTCGGTCGACTGCAGGGTGGCGTGCGCGGAGGCGGGGCCGGCGCCGGCGAGCAGCAGCGCGAGCACCGCGCCGAGCAGGCCCAGCAGCCCGACGATCCGGCGGCGGGTGGTGGGGTTCGGCAACGCGGCCGTCAGCATCTCCTGGATCCCTTACTGCTGGCCGGGGCGGTAGGTGAGTTCCCGGACCGGCACCTTGACCGAGACGGTGCCGGTCCGGGCGAAGGTCAGGTCGAGTTCGAGCTCGTCACCGAGGGCGGGGGCCTTCCGCCATCCCATGATCATGAGGTGGTTGCCGCCCCGGGCGAGCTCCAACGCGCCGTGCGCGGGGACGTCCAGCCGCTCGACCTGCTCCATGGTGGAGGCGGTGGAGCGGTGCATGGTGACCGACTGCGCGGCCGGGCTGGAGACCTTGACCAGCTGGTCCTCGCCGCCGTCGTTGCGCACGGTGAGGTAGCCGGCCGCCATCCCGCCCGCCGGGGGCAGCGGGATGTAGGAGTCGGCGACGCTCAGCAGGGCCGGACCGTCGGCCCGGGCCTCGCCGTCGCCCGCGCCGCAGGCGACCAGGATGGCGCCGGCGCCCAGTGCCGTCGCCAGCACCGCCCCCGCGAGCGCGGTCCGCCGGAACCCGCGCGGCCCGCCGGCGCCGTTCATGCCGCGACCCCCTGGGCGAGCAGCGGGAGGTCGTGCTCGTAGGTCTTCTCCTCGGTGCCGCTGAGGTAGAGGACGTGCGCCTTGTCGTCCGAGGGCAGGAACGCCAGCACCTGCGCGCCGTGGGTGGAGGTGACCGTGCCGTCCGCGTTGACCACCGGGTCCTCGATCAGGATGCCGAGGGACTTGGCCGCGGCCTTCACCTTGGCCAGGTCCCCGGTGAGGCCTATGAAGTCCTTGCCCATCGAGTCCAGCCAGGTGCGCAGGACCTGCGGGGTGTCGCGCTGGGGGTCGGTGGAGACGAAGACGATGTCGACCTTCTGGCGCTCCTCGGGGGAGAGCTTGGTCATCGCCACGCCGATGTCGCCCATCGTGGTCGGGCAGACGTCCGGGCAGCTGGTGTAGCCGAAGAACAGTAGGGTGCTCCGGCCGTTGGTCTTCTGCCGCAGGTCGAAGGGCTGGCCGGCGGTGTCGGTCAGCTGGAGGTCGGGCTTGTCGAAGTGCTTGCCGAGCACGGTGCCCTGGTACGGGGAGTCGGCCTTCTGCTGGGTGACCTTGGCGGGGCCGGTGGAGCCGTCGGAGCCGCAGGCGGTCAGGGTGAGGGCCGCGGCGAGCGCGACGGCGGCGGCGCCGGCCAGCCGGGCGGTGCGGAGGGTGCGGGACATGGGCGATCCGATCGTGCGCGGTGGATCACCGGCGGGGCCGCGCCCGGGCCCGGGTGCGGTACGGGCGCGGCCCCGCCGGTGCGGGGGTCAGGAGGCGGAGCCGCCGTTCTTGCGGCGCAGGCCGAGCACGCCGAACGCCGCGCCGACCAGGCCGACGACGATGCCGACCACGGCGAGGACGCGGGCGGTGGAGTCGCTGCCCTTGTCCGAGGAGGCGGCGGCCTGGGTGGTGGCGTCGCCGTGCCCGTGGCTGTCGGCGGTGGCCGTGGGGGCGGCGGTCGCGCCGTGCTCGCCGCCGGCCGCGGCCTTGTCGAGGGCCAGCACGGGGGCGGGCTTGGCCGGCTCGGGCTGGCCGTCCTTGGCCTCGTCGATCCAGCGCACGACGTCGCCGTTGTCGTAGCTCTGCAGCGCCTTGAAGACCAGCTTGTCGGTGTCGGTCGGCAGCGGGCCGATCGAGACGCGGAACTCCTGGAACTGGCCGGGGGCGATCTTGGTGCCCGCGTCGGCGGTCCAGGTGATCTTGGAGACGGCCTCGTTGACGTCGTTGCCGTGCACCTTGATCGGCTTGTCGAGCTTGGACTTCTCGACGGTCGTGGTCCAGCCCGGCATCGGCAGGGTGCGGACGGAGGCCAGCGGGTGGTCCAGCGGGAGGTTGACCTCCAGCTTCACCGTGGACGCGTTGTCGTTCTCGTTCGGCACCCGGAAGTCCACGGCGGTGTAGCCGCCCTGCTGGGCGTTGCCCGGGTTCACGGTCACGTGCGCGAAGGCGGGGCCGGCCAGGGCCACGACCGACGCGGCGGCGGTGAGGGCGACGGCGGCGATACGGCGGGTGGGGAGGGAACGCATGATTCGGGTCTCCGTTCGGAGGCTCGGCGGCAGGACCGCTCCCGGACACGGTGATCCGTGCCTCGGCGGGGCCGCGCGGCGTGGGGACGAGTGGGGGCCGCACGCCGCGGGGGTGCGGCGGGTACGGCGCGGTCGCCGCGTACACCCGGACCCGGTACGGGGCCTTGCCGGCACTCCGTCGGGGCGGGTCAGTACGCGAGGGCCCCGAACGGGGGACCGCGCCGCACCACGCTGTGCCGCAGCGCGGCACGGGCCGGCGGCCGGCTGTCCCCGGCCCGCGCGCCGGAGCGGCGGGCGGGACCGGCGGGCGTGCCGAGCAGGCCGCGCAGCAGCGCCACGGCCAGCGCGAACGCCGTTCGCAGCGGGGTGGTCCAGTGCTCCCGGGCGGCCGTGGCGGTGATCCTGACCAGCCGCCAGAGCGCCGCCTCGCCGCGCCGCAGCCACCAGCCGACCGCCAGGGCGGCGGCCAGGTGGCCCGCGAGCATCGACGGCGTCATCCCGAACAGGCCGTCCTGCCACCAGGGCGCGACGGCGAACGCCCGCGGGTCCAGCCCCGCGCCGGCGACCAGCTGCTCGGCCGACGGGCTGCCGGGCAGGCCGGCCAGCGTGCCCGGACTGGCCTCGTTGCAGATCAGCCGGCCGGCCACCTGGGGCAGCGTCAGCGGGCCGGAGCCGCCGTGGTGCATCCCGGCCATCGCGCCGGCCGCCGCGGTGGCGTGCCCGCCGAAGGCGTGGAACAGGCAGTGCAGCCCGAGCTGGCCCGCACCGAGCGCGCCGGCGATGGCACCGAGCGAGCGCTCCCGCCCGCCGAAGGCCACCGCGAGCACCAGGACGGCCGCGAAGCCGGTCGCGAGCGCGGGCAGGGCCACGTTCCCGCCGCCGGCCAGGGCGTGCCCGGCGGCCGCGATCAGCGCGCAGACCAGGCCGAACGGGACGGCCCGCGCAAGCCGCAGGTCCCAGGCGGCGGCCCCCACCGGTGCGTCCGGTACGGGGGCGCCCGGGTGCGGGGCGGCGGCGAGGGCAGTCATGGCCGGGCCATCATCTCATCGCCCCCCGCGCCACCGAGGGCAGGGTGGGAAATCCCTACGAATGCCCCGTTCGGCCCGGCGTGCGGCCCCCGGTGTGCGCCGCTCGGCACACACCCCGGCCCCAGTCCATCCGCCGAACGGGCGGTAGCCGACCCCCTGCACGGTTCACCGCATGATCGCCCGGAGATACCTAGTTGTATGTGGAGCCGCAGCCAGGAGGGACCTCCCGTGGACATCTGGTGGACTCTGCACCTCAAGCGCGACCCGGCCAGCGTTCCGCTGGCCCGGCGCATCCTGCTCGGTGCCATGGCGACGGCGGGCGTCGACCCGCAGATCGCCGACGACCTCGGGGTCGCCCTCAGCGAGGCCTGCGCCAACGCCGTGGAGCACGGCGCCTGCGGCCGCTCGGACGACGGCTTCCAGGTCACCGCGTCGATCAGCGGGGACCTCCTGCGGATCGAGGTCACGGACTCCGGCCCCGGCCTCGCCGCGACCGCCGCCCCCGCCCCGTTCCCGCCGCGCCGGCCGGCCGCCCCGCCGGCCCGCCCGGCCGCGACCGGCCGCGGCGCCCGCCGCCCCCGGCGCGGCCGCGCCAGCGTCCCCGGCCCGGTCCTGACCACCCGCCGCCCCCGCCGCGACGACCGCCCCTACGACACCCACGTGCTGCCCCCCTGCCACGCCGGTGCCCCGGCCCCCACCCTGCGCCCGGTCGACCTGGACACCCTCCCCGACCTCACCGCCGAGTCCGGCCGCGGCCTCTTCCTGATCCACGCCCTGACCGACCACGTCCAGCTCCGCAACCACCCCCTGCGCGGCGCGATCGTCAGCTTCGACAAGATCCTCAAGTGGCAGGACGGTGCCTTGCTGCGGGCCTGCTGACCACCGCGGACACCCCGCCCGGCGCCGGGCCGGGCGCGCCCTCCGGGGCGGCCGGGACGGAACTACGCTGGCGCGATGGGTGCGGTGGGTGAGTGGGATCTGCGGCGGCTGCGGGTGCTGTGGGCGGTCGGTGAGTGCGGGACGGTGACGGCCGCGGCGGAGCGGCTGCGGCTCTCGCCGTCGGCGGTCTCGCAGCAGGTGTCGGCGCTGGCCAGGCAGGTGGGCGCGCCGATGCTGGAGCCGTACGGGCGGCGGGTCCGGCTGACCAGTGCGGCGCGGCTGGTGCTGCGCCACGCCGAGGTGGTGTTCGGGCAGCTGGAGCGGGCCGAGGCGGAGCTGGCGGGGTACCTGCACGGCGAGGCGGGCGAGGTGCGGGTGGGCGCCTTCGCCACCGCGATCGGCGGGCTGCTCGTCCCGGCGATCGCCCGGCTGCGGGCGGACGCGCCGCGGCTGGCGGTGCGGGTGGTGGAGACGGAGGCGGCCGGGGCCTACGGGCTGCTGGCGGCGGGGGACGTCGACCTGGCGCTCTCGCTCGCGGTGCGGCCGGCCGGCGGCGATCCCCGCTTCGTCGAGTCCGTCCTGCTCAGCGACCCGCTGGACGTGGCGCTGCCGCCCGGGCACCCGTGGGCCGACGCCCCGGGCCTGCGGCTCGCGGACCTCGCCGACGAGCCGTGGATCTACGGCGCCGCCGGCCCCTGGCGGGAGATCACCCTGACGGCGTGCGCGGACGCCGGGTTCGTGCCCGAGCGCGCGCACACCGCCGCGGACTGGTCGGCGATCCTGGCGATGGTCGCGGCCGGTCTCGGGGTGGCGCTGGTGCCCCGGCTGGCCTCGGCGGGGCGGGTCGGCGGGGCGGTGGTCCGGGCGCTGCCCGCCGACCTGCCGACCCGCCGGGTGGTCGCCGCGGTCCGCGCGGGGACGGAGGGGACGCCGCCGCTGCGCCGGGTGCTCGCGGCCCTGGCCGAGGCCGCCCGGGACGTTCAGTCCGGCTGAACGTTCTGGTCAGATCTTTGTGATGGACCTGACGGGTGTGCCGGGGTGACCGTGGAGGCATGACCACCGACGCGACCGCCCCCGAGACCGCCGCCCCCGAGACCGCCGCCACCGAGACCGCCGACGCGCTGCCCTACGCGGGCGGCAACCCCTACGCCGACTACCGCTCCGGCAGCTTCGCCTTCACCGCCCTCACCGACCTGGCCGACCGCCGGCTCGGCGGCGCCGTGATCGCCGCCAACGACGAGCTCTTCGCCGAGCGGGAGAACCTGCTGCTGCCCGAGCCCGCCGAGTTCCGCCCGCACACCTTCGGCAACAAGGGCCAGATCATGGACGGCTGGGAGACCCGCCGCCGCCGCGGCGCCGGCACCGACCGTCCGCACCCGACCACCGAGGACCACGACTGGGCGCTGATCCGCCTGGGAGTGCCGGGGGTCGTGCACGGCGTGATCGTCGACACCGCGCACTTCCGCGGCAACTACCCGCAGCGGATCGCCCTGGAGGGCGCCGAACTCCCCGGCACCCCGGGCCCGGAGGAGCTGCTCGCCGACTCCACCGCCTGGCACCCGCTGGTGCCCGCCTCGCCGGTGCGCGGCCACGCCGCCAACGGCTTCGCCGTCGAGGACGGCCGCCGCTTCACCCACCTGCGGCTCAGCCAGTACCCCGACGGCGGCATCGCCCGGCTGCGGGTGCACGGCGAGGCCCGGCCGGACACCGCCTGGCTGGCCGCGCTCGGCACCTTCGACCTGGCGGCGATCGAGCACGGCGGCGCGGTCGAGGACGCCTCCGACCGCTTCTTCTCGCCCCCGGCCAACCTCGCGCTGCCCGGCCGGTCCCGGGCGATGGGCGACGGCTGGGAGAACCGCCGGCGCCGGGACGCCGGCCACGACTGGGTCCTGCTGCGCCTCGCCGGGCGCGGCGCGATCCGCGCGGTGGAGATCGACACCGGCTACTACGTCGGCAACGCGGCCGGCTGGGCCGCGCTCTACGGGCGGGACGAGCGGGCCGCCGACCCGCAGGAGTGGTTCGAGCTGGTGCCCCGCACCCGGCTCCAGCCCGACGCCGTCCACCGTCTGGTGCTGGACGCGCCCCGGCCCGCCACCCACGTCCGGCTCGACGTCTTCCCCGACGGCGGCATCGCCCGGCTGCGGCTGCACGGCAGCCTGGTCTGACCGGGTACGGCCGGGGCGGGCGGCGCCGTCGGCCCCCGGTTGCCGGGGCCGGAGGGCCGCCGGACGATGGGGGAATGATGCACCAGATGCGCGCCGAGTACGGTGACGGCGGTCCGTCCGCCGGGGTGAGGCTCTGGCACATGGTCCGCGGCTCCGAAGCCGTCGCCATGTGCGGCCGGGAGCTGGACGAGGGGGCGCAGCTGCGGGATCCGGCGGACTGGGGCAAGACGCCCGAACTCTGCTGCCACACCTGCGGCGCGTACTTCCTGCGCGAGACCCCGTACCTGGCGACCGAACACCCGTAGCCGGGCGGCGGCCGCCCGTGGCGCGTCCGGCGGCTCCGGCCGCGCGCTGATGCGGCGCGAACCGCCGGGCGGGCCCTAGCGTGGTCGGCATGGAGAAGTCCCTGGTCCGTCCGCGGTCGCTGGCCGACGAGGTCGCGCGGTCGCGGGGCGGTGACGCCGACCTCGCCGGGCGGGTCGACCGGCTCTGCGGCCGGATCGAGCGGCTGGACCCGCTGCTGCACACCTTCGTGCCCGAGGCCGGCCGGCCGGAGCGGCTGCACGCCGAGGCCCGCGCGCTGGCCGCGCGCCACCCCGATCCGGCCACCGCCCCGCCGCTGTACGGGGTGGCGGTCGGGATCAAGGACATCGTCCACGTCGACGGCCTGCCCACGCACGCCGGATCGGCGCTGCCGCCGGGCGTGCTGGCCGGTCCGCAGGCCGCCGTGGTGGACCGGCTGCGGGCCGCGGGCGCGCTGGTGGCGGGCAAGACGGTGACCGCCGAGTTCGCCGGCAGCGCTCCGGGCCCGACCCGGAACCCGCACCACCCCGGGCACACGCCGGGCGGCTCCAGCAGCGGCTCGGCGGCGGCGGTCGCGGCCGGGCTGGTGCCGCTGGCGATCGGCACCCAGACGATCGGCTCGGTGGTCCGGCCCGCCGCCTACTGCGGAGTGGTGGGCTTCCGGCCGACGTACGGGCGGATCCCGCTCGACGGGGTGATCCCCAACGCGCCGAGCTTCGACACCGTCGGCCTGTTCACCGCCGACCTCGCCGGGGCGGCGCTGGCGGCGCCGCTGCTCTGCGACGACTGGCGGGGCGAGCGGCAGGGCGGTCCGCCCGGCGACGGGCCGCCCGTCCTCGGGGTGCCCGCCGGGCCGTACCTGGAGCAGGCCGGACCGGCGGCGCTGGCGGCCTTCCGGGCGCAGCTGGACCGGCTGGCCGCCGCGGGGTCGACGGTGCGCGAGATCGAGTTGCTGCCCGACTTCGCGTGGCTGGTGCGGCAGGTGCGGACGATCAACCGCTTCGAGCAGGCCCGCGGCCACGCCGACTGGTTCGCCCGGTTCGGCGGCCTCTACCGGCCGGAGACGGCGGCCGGCATCCGGCACGGCCAGGCCGTCCGGCCGGAGGACCACGAGACGGCGCTCGGCGTCCGCGAGCACGTCCGCGCCCGGCTCGCCGAGGCCTGGGCGGCCGCGGGGGTGGACCTGGTGGTCGCGCCCTCCGCCACCGGGCCGGCTCCGTCCGGGCTGGGCAGCACCGGGGACGCGGTGATGTCCCTGCCGTGGAGCTACGCCGGGCTGCCCGCCGTCAGCCTGCCCGCCGGGGTGAGCGCGGACGGCCTTCCGCTCGGGCTCCAGGTGGTCGGCGCAGCCGGTGCGGACGAGTCGCTGCTGGCCCTGGCCGCGCCGCTGGAGCGGGCCCTGGGCGGCCCGGCCCGCTGAGCGGCGCGGCGGGCGGGGTCAGCGCCGGTCGCGCTGCTCGTCGGGGAAGCGGGGGCCGCCGATCAGGAACAGCAGGGCCGCGGTCGGAAAGCCGATCGACGCGGCCACCAGCACGATGAACTGCCAGAACATCCGTCGCTCCTCGTCCTCGTCAGTCCCGTGCGGCCCGGCCCCTCGAAGGAGACCGCGAAACCTGACAGGCCCTGATTGGCCGAATTGTCCACTCGATATCCGACGGTATGGCCGAATTACCCCCGCTGCCACCGGACGGTCCGGCGCCGGCGGCGCGCACCGCGTGCACGGGTCTGGGCGCGCGCCCCACCCGGCGTCCACACTGTCGGGATGCAGGTACAGCTGGCAGGGGAAGCACGGCGGCCGGACCGCGAGAGCGAGGACTTCGCGGCGGCCTCGCCGGAGGCGCTCGTACTGCTCGACGGCGCGAGCTCGCCGACCGGGCTGGAGTCGGGGTGCCGGCACGGCACCCCCTGGTACGTACGGCGGTTGGGGGTGCACCTGCTGGCCCGGCTGACCGACCGGGCGGACCGCTCGATCGCCGAGTGCCTGGCCGACGCCATCGTGGAGACGGCGGCGCTGCACGGGGGCCGCTGCGACCTCGCCCACCCCAACACGCCCGCCGCCATGGTGGTCGCCGCCCGGCGGCACGGCAGTGCGCTGGAGTACCTGGTGCTCGGGGACTCGCTGCTGGTGCTGCAGTACAAGGACGGGCCGCTCAAGGTGATCGGCGACAACCAGCGCTTCCCCGCCGGTGAGGAGGTGCGCCGCCAGGTCTGGTCGACGGTGCCCGGCTCCACCGAGCGCGCCGCGCTGCACCTGGAGTACGCGCTGGCCGTCCGGGCCGCCCGGAACTCCGGCACCGGCCCGTGGATCGCCGCCGCCAGCCCCAAGGCCGCGCAGCACGCCGAGACCGGCTTCGTCGAGCTGGAGCGGCTGCACGCGGTGGCCGCGCTGAGCGACGGCGCCTCGCGCTACACCGAGCGCTTCGGACTGGGCAGCTGGGCGGACGCCCTGCGACTGCTCGCCGAGTCGGGGCCGGGCGAGCTGATCGCCCAGGTGCGGGCGGTCGAGCGGTCGGACACGGCCTGCGAGCGGTGGCCGCGCGGCAAGGCGCACGACGACGCCTCGGCCCTCTACGCGCTGCTGTAGCGGACCGGGCGGGGGCGGCGGACTCGCGCGGCCGACCGCCCGATATGGGCGCGGTATAGGAGCGGGCGGCACCGTGGCGGTGCTGATAGATCGGCATCTCCATGGCCGCACCCCTCCCCCGAAGGACGCTCATGACCGACTCCGTGGCGCTGTGGTTCCGCACCTACCACACGGCTCCGGCCCCGCGGCTGCGGCTGGTCTGCTTCCCGCACGCCGGCGGAGCACCCACCGCCTACTGGTCCTGGGCCCGCGAACTGCCCGAGGACATCGAGGTGCTGTCGGCCTGCTACCCGGGGCGGCAGGACCGCCTCGGCGACCCCTACGCGCCCTCCGTCCACGCGATGGCGGACGAGATCGCCGCCGCCCTGGCCGTTCTGGCCGCCGACGGAGTGCCGCTGGCCCTGTTCGGCCACAGCATGGGCTCCGTGGTCGCGCACGAGGTGACGCTGCGGCTCGGCGCCGAGCACGGCGTGCGCCCGGTGCGGCTGTTCGTCTCGGGCTCCGAGGCACCGCACCGCCGTGAGCGCGAGGAGTCGGCGGCCGCGGACGACGCCGACTTCCTGGCCGAGCTGCGCCAGCTCGGCCACAGCTCGCTGGCCGACATGGACCCGGGCCTCCTGGAGCTGGTGCTCCCCAGCATCCGGGCCGACTACCGGCTGTCGGCCGCCTACCGGCCCGACCCCGCGGCCGGTCGCCACCGGGTGCCGGTCGTCGCCTACGTGGGGGCCCGGGACGCCGAGTGCGAGCCCGACAACGTCGCCGCCTGGTCGGACACCACCAGCGCCGGCTTCGAACTGCGGATCTTCCCCGGCGACCACTTCTACCTCCAGGCCCAGGAGAAGCAGCTGCTCGCCCACATCGCCGGGCACCTGCAGTCCGACCTGCGGCTGCGCCAGGTGCTCGGCACCGGTCGCGCCTGAACCCCGCTCCGCCCCGCCCGCGCCGCGCCCGCCCGTCGCCGTCCCCGCGGGCGCCGGCGTCCCGCCCCGCCACCGTCCACCCCCGACCGAAAAGAGGCCGTGCTGATGGCCGATCACCTGGTGACCCGACTGGAGCGGCACGGCCGCGAAACCCCCGACCGCACCGCCCTGGTCTTCGTCGAGGCCGCCTCCGACGGCTGGTCGGAGCAGCCGCTGAGCTTCGGTGACCTCGACCGCGCGGCCCGCTCGGTCGCCTCCTGGCTGCGCGAGCGGTGCGCCGTCGGCGAGCGCGTGATGCTGCTGTACGGGGCCGGACCCGAGTTCGTGACCGCGCTGGCCGGCTGCCTGTACGCGGGCGTGGTGGCCGTTCCGGCGCCCCAGCCCAGCACCCAGCGCGGCCACAGCTCCCGCGTCGACGGCATCGTGCGGGACGCCGACATCCGCCTGGTGCTGACCGACTCGGCCAACCACGGCACGGCCGTCGCCATGCTGGAGCAGGCCGGTGTCACCGAGCTGCCCTGCGTGGCCACCGACCTGCTGGACCTGGCGCCCGCCCCCGACTGGCAGGTGCCGCCGACCGCCGACGACGACCTGGTGTTCATCCAGTACACGTCGGGCTCGACCAGCGCGCCCAAGGGCGTGATGGTCACCCAGCGCTCGCTGCGCCACAACATCGGCCTGATCGCGCGGGCCTTCGCGCTGGAGTACGACAGCCGCGGCGCCTGCTGGCTGCCCCAGCACCACGACATGGGCCTGATCGGCGCCCTGATCGCGCCGCTGTACGTCGGGGCCCTCGGCTACCAGCTCGCCCCGATGGCCTTCCTGCGCCGCCCGCACCTGTGGCTGGAGCTGATCAGCAGCCGGCGCGCCACCCACACGTCGGCCCCGAACTTCGCCTACGACCTGTGCGCCCGCCGGGTGACCGACGCCCAGCTGGCCGGCCTGGACCTGGGCAGCCTGGTCAGCGCGGGCAACGGCGCGGAGCCGGTCAGCGCCGCCACCCTGCGCCGGTTCGTCGAGCGGTTCGCCCCGGCGGGCTTCCGGCTCGACCAGTTCAACCCCTGCTACGGCATGGCGGAGACCACCCTGCTGGTCTCCGGCACGCCGCGCGGCGAGACCCCGGCCCTGACGGCCGTCGACGCCGAGGCGCTCGCCGCCAACGAGCTGCGTCCGGTCGCCCCGGGCGGCGACGGCCCGCTACTGGTGAGCAGCGGCACCGTCCACGACCTCGACGTGCGGATCGTCGACCCGGCCACCGCCGCCACCCTCCCGGACGGCGGGATCGGTGAGATCTGGATCCGCGGCGACAGCGTGGCCGCCGGCTACTGGCGCAACCCCGAGGCCACCGCGACGACCTTCCGCGCCGTCACGGCGGAGGGCGCGGCGGGCTACCTGCGCACCGGCGACACCGGCGCCCTGCACGAGGGCCGGCTGTACGTCACCGGGCGGATCAAGGAAGTCCTGATCGTCAACGGCCGCAACCTCTACCCGCACGACATCGAGCGCGAACTCGCCGAACTGGACGAGGCGTTCAACGGGCTCAGCGGCAGCGTCTGCACGGTGCCGGGCACCGGTGAGCAGATCGTGGTGATGCACGAGGTCCGCCGCCGCCCCGGCGCCCCCGAGGAGCTGGCCGAGTTCGCCCGGCAGCTGCGCGGCCGGCTCGCCGAGCGGGTCGGCGTGCGGATCCCCAACCTGGTGCTGCTGCGGCCCGGCCAGGTCCGCAAGACCACCAGCGGCAAGGTGCAGCGCTCGCTCATGCGCGAGCTGTTCATGACCGGAGCGCTGGAGCCGGTGGTCGAGGACCTCGACCCGGCCACCGCCGCCCGCTACCGCAACGCGGCCGGTGCGCGATGACCCACGCCGCCACCCACCCCTCCCGCCGGATCGCCGGGGAGCTGGACCGCGCCCTCGGCGACCCCGAGGACGGCGGACGGCTGTTCTCCTACGCGCGCTGCGGCGCGCTGGACGACCGGGAGGAGTTCCCGGTCGAGATCTGCCGGGAGCTGGACCTGCTGGGGCTGCCCCGGCACTACGTCCCGGCCGAGTACGGCGGGGCGCTGGAGAGTTACGAGCACGTCCTGCAGCTGATGCGCGCGGTCGCCCGCCGGGACCTCACCGTCGCCATCGCGCACGGCAAGACCTTCCTCGGCGCGGTGTCGGTCTGGGTCGGCGGCAGCCGGGAGCAGGCCGAGCGGCTGGCCGCCCAGGTGCTCGACGGGACGGTGGTCTCCTGGGGCCTGACCGAGCGCGACCACGGCAGCGACCTGCTGGCCGGCGAGGTCGTCGCCGTGCCGACCGGGGACGGTTACCGGGTGAGCGGCGAGAAGTGGCTCATCAACAACGCCAACCGCGGCCGGGCGGTCTGCCTGCTGGCCCGTACCGGCGAGGCCGGCGACGCGCGCGGCTTCAGCCTGCTGATGATCGACAAGTCCGCCGTCGCGCCGCCCGGCTACCGGCCGCTGCCGGCCGTGAAGCTGCACGGCATCCGCGGCGCCGACATCAGCGGGGTGGCCTTCACCGACGCCCGGGTGCCGGCCGACGCGCTGGTCGGTGGCGAGGGCGACGGCGCCGAGATCGTCCTCAAGAGCCTCCAGCTGACCCGCACGATGTGCGCCGCGCTGTCGCTCGGCGCCGCCGACAACGCGCTCACGCTGGCCGCCGGCTACGCCCTGGAGCGGCGGGCCTACGGCCGGCTGCTGGCCGAACTCCCGCAGACCCGCAGGCTGCTGGCGCAGTCGTACGCGGACGTGCTGCTCGCCGAGGCGGTGAGCACGGTCGCCGTCCGCAGCATCCACGCGCTTCCCGGTGAGCTGGCCGTCTCCTCGGCCGTCACCAAGTACCTGGTACCGACCCTGGTCGACCAGGTGATCGACCGGCTCGGGACCGTGCTCGGCTCGCGCTCGCTGCTGGTCGGCGAGACCTACCAGCACGGCCGCTTCCAGAAGGTCCAGCGCGACCACCGGATCGTCGGCATCTTCGACGGCAACGCGCTGGTCAACCTGCACGCGCTGATCAACCACTTCCCCCTGCTGGCCCGCCAGTTGCGCAAGCGGACGGTGGACGCCGCCGGGCTGGCCGAGGCCACCGACCTGGCCGCGCCGCAGGCCCCGCTCGACCGCGAGCGGCTCAGCCTGCTCCCGCGCGGCGGCTCCAGCGTGCTGCAGGCGCTGCCCGCCGCGGTGGCCGAACTCGGCCGGCTGGCCGCGCACGGCGCCGTCCCGGCCTCGCTCGGCCGGCGGGCCGAGGCACTGCTGGCCGCGGTCGACGGCCTGGCGGTCGAACTGGCCGCCCACCGGCCGGTCCCGGTCGAGGCGCCGCGCGCGGCCTTCGACCTGGCCGAGCGGTACGCCCTGCTGTACGCGGCCGCGGCCGCCGTCCAGCTCTGGCTGCGCAACCACGAGGCATCCGAGCACCAGGGCGGCCTGTGGGCCGACGGGCTCTGGCTGGAGGCGGCGCTGGCCCGGGTGCTGACCCGGCTCGGCCACGGCCCGCGGCGCCCGGTGGCCGGCGACGACCTGCTGGAGCGGCTGGTGCCCTTCCTGGAGGAGCAGCAACGCAGCGGCCTCCTCCCGTCCCTGCTGTCCTACCCCCTGGTGAAGGGAAGCAGCCGATGACCACGGCCACCACCCCCGACTGCTACGCCGACCTCGGCAACCCGGCACCGCTGGAGGCCCTGTTCGGCGACCCCGAGTACCAGGACAACCCGCTGGGCTTCGCCGCCTTCGTGGCCGCCGACGAGCGCGGCGACCTGCTCCCGGCCGGTGAGCGCGTCCTGGACGCCTACGGGCTCGGCGCCGAGTTCGTGCCGCGGCGGCTCGGCGGCCGGCTCGACCGGGCCGACCGGCTGGCCCGGGTGCTGCGCCCGCTGTTCCGCCGCGACGCCGCGCTCGGCCTCGGCCACGGCGCCAGCAACCTGGTCGGCGCGGTCAACGTGTGGGCCCAGGGCGGTGACCAGCAGCAGCGGTGGCTCGCGGACGTCCTGTGCCGCAACGGCCGGATCGCCGCCGCCTACACCGACATGTCCACCGGCAACGACGTCTCGAACACCGCCTTCCGCGGCACCCTGCGGCAGGACCACCTCGTCCTCGACGGCCGCAAGGAGATCATCAACAACCTGGCCCGTGCCGAGGCCGTCACCGTGCTGGCCCGCACCAGCCCGGAGCCCGGCAGCCGCAGCCACTCGATGGTGCTGGTCGACATGGCCACCGCGCCGCGCGACCGGCTGCGCTTCCTGCCGCGCTACCGCACCGTCGGGGTGCGCGCGATGTACCTGGGCGGGCTGCAGTTCGACCACTGCCCGGTGCCGGTGACCGCGGTGGCCGGCGAGGTCGGCGCGGCCATGGAGACCATCCTGCGGTCCTTCCAGGTCACCCGGGCGGTGCTGCCCGCCGCCGCGCTCGGCGCGGTGGACCAGCAGCTGCGCACGGTCACCGGCTTCGCGCTGGGCCGGCGGCTGTACCACCGCACGGTGGCCGACCTGCCGCACGCCCGCTCGGTGCTCACCGACGCCTTCGTGGACCTCCAGGCGGCCGACGCCTTCGCCACCACGGTCTGCCGCGCGCTGCACCTGCTGCCCGGGCAGACGAGCGTCTACGCGGCGGCCGTCAAGTACCTGGTGCCGCTGCTCTTCAAGGACACCGTCGACGCCCTGGGCCAGGTGCTGGGCGCCCGCTCGTTCCTGCGCGAGGGGCCGCACGCGGTGTTCCAGAAGCACGCCCGGGACCTGCCGGTCGCCTCGCTGGTGCACGCCGGCGGCACGGTCTGCCAGGCCACCGTCATCCCGCAGCTGCCCCGGCTGGCCCGCGCCGCCTGGCTGGTCGGCGAACCGGCCCCGGCCGGCGTCTTCCACCTGGCGGGGGACCTGCCCGAGCTGGACTTCGACCGGCTGAGCACCACCGCCGGGCGGTACGACCCGCTGCTGGGGAGCCTGGTGGACGCGGCCGCCCGGGTGCGCGACGAACCGGTCCTGGGCCGGCTCACCGCCCAGCTGGTGGACGAGCTGACCGCGCTCAAGCAGGCCTGCCAGGAGCTCGCGCCTCGGGACCGCACCCCGCTGGCCGGCCCGGTGAGCTTCGAACTCACCCACCGCTACGCGGTGCTGCTGGCCGCCGCCTGCTGCCTGGGCGTGTGGCTGAACAACCCGGACCACCCGGGCGCGTACGCGCACCGGCCCGAGTGGGTCGTCGCGGCGCTGGCCCGGCTCACCGCCCGGCTCGGCTGCCCGCCGGTGCCCGGGGCGGAGGCCGTCCGCCCGGCTGTCTTCCGCGAGCTGCTCGACCGCTACGAGAGCGGCGCCGGATTCGACCTCATCGGCCGGCACCTCGCCTGACCGGCCGGCACCTCGCGCACGCGGACCGGTGGCTCCCGGCGGGAGCCGCCGATGACGCCCAGTGACAGGAAGAGAGCATGGGAAAGTACGTACGGGTCGAGGAGGCCGGGCCGGTCGCGACCGTCCGGCTGCTGCGCCCGACCATCAGCGGCGCCGACCCGGTGCTGCCCGCGGAGCTGGCCGAGGCCGCCGAGCGGGTCGGATCGGACCCCTCCGTCCGGGCCGTGATCCTCACCGGGGGCCGGCGCGTCTTCGGCTCCGGCGCGGACCTCGCGGCGATGGCCGAGCGCACCCCCGCCGAGGTGGACGCGTACACCGCCCGGCTGCACGCCGGGTTCGCCGCGATCGCCGCGATCCCCAAGCCGGTGGTGGCCGCGATCGTGGGCTTCGCCCTGGGCGGCGGGCTCGAACTCGCGCTCTGCGCCGACTTCCGGGTGGCCGGGTCCGGGGCCGTGCTCGGCCTGCCGGAGATCCGGTTGGGGATCATCCCCGGCACCGGCGGCACCCAGCGGCTGCCCCGGTTGATCGGCCCGGCACGGGCCAAGCGGCTGATCATGACCGGACGGCAGGTGGACGCGGCCGAGGCGCTGGAGCTCGGCCTGGTCGACGAGGTCGTCCCGGACGCCGAGGTGCACGCCTCGGCCCAGCGGCTGGCGGAGCGGTTCGCCGACGGGCCGACAGCCGCCCTGGGCGCCGCCAAGCGGGCCGTCGACGAGGGCCTCGGCCGACCGCTGGCCGAGGGACTGGACCTCGAACGGCACCGGTTCGCCGCCCTGTTCGCCACCGCCGACCAGCGGGAGGGCCTGCGGGCACACCTCGCCGGGGAACCCCCGCGGTTCATCGGCCACTGACCCGCCCACCCACCGCAACGAAGGACGTCGATGTCCAGCCTGCACCCCCTCTCCCACGCGCAGCAGTCGCTCTGGTTCCTCTACCGGCTGGCGCCGGACGCCGCGGTCTACAACACCGGGGTGGCCCTCACCGTCCGCTCCGCCGTCGACCTGCCCGCCCTGGAGCGGGCGATCGAGGCGACCGCCGAGCGGCACGACATGCTCCGCTCGCTCTTCGCCGAGCACGACGGCCGGGCCGCCCGCACCGTCGCCGACCGGCACCCGCTGGGCCTGGAACTGCGCGAGCTGCCGGGGCTGACCGACGAGCGCTTCCGCACCGCGGTGCGGGACGCGCTGCGCGAGCCGTTCCGGCTGGAGCGCGACGGCGCGTTCCGCTTCGTCCTGCTGCGCCGCGGCGCCGAGGACGCCGTCCTGCTGATGGCCGGCCACCACATCGGCACCGACGCCACCTCCAACTGGCTGATCCTGCGCGACCTGCTGCAGAGCTACCGGCGGCTGGTCGACGGGCGGGAGCCCGACCTCGCACCCCTCACCGCGGACTACGACGACTACACGGCCCGGGAGCGCGACCTGCTCGGCTCGCCGCGCGGCGCCCGGATGGAGCAGTACTGGCACGATTTCTGCGCCGGGGCGATCCCGGCCGAGATCCCCACCGACCGCCCCCGGCCGACGAGTCCGGGCTACCGCGGCAGCACCCACCACCTGGACCTGAGCGGCCCGCGGGTGGCCGGGCTGCGCGAGCTGGCGCTGGCCGACGGGGTCTCGCTGTTCTCCCTCCTGCTCGGGATCCTCCAGGGGCTGCTGCACCGCTACACCCGGCAGAACGCCTTCCTGGTCGGCGCGCCGACCACCACCCGGCTGAGCCCGGCGACCCGCGAGGTGGTCGGGAACTTCATCAACACCCTGCTGTTCCGGGCCGACCTGGCGCCGGGGGCGAGCTTCCGCGACGCGGCCCGGGCCGCCGACGCGCAGGTCAAGGCGGGCCTCGGCCGGGTCGGTTACCCGTTCGAGCTGCTCACCCGGACGGTCAACCGGCCGCGGACCGGCGCCGGCTCCGCGCTCTGCCGGATCACCTTCAACATGATCGGCACCAGCAGTCCCGACCCGCTGCTGAGGCTGCTCCTGGACGCGGCCGACGGCGCACCGGCCGAGTTCGCCGGACTGCGCATCGCGCCGTTCGAACTCCCTCAGGCAGAAGGTCAGTTGGACCTCGCGGTGAATGTGCGGCAGAGCGTGGACTCGCTGGCCGTCGACTTCCGCTACGACGTCGACCTGTTCGACGAGGCCACCGTCGAGCGGTTCGCCGGCTACTTCGTCCGGGCCGTCGACGCGGCCCTGGCCGACCCGGACGCCGCCGTCGCGCGCCTCACCCTGGTGGACGCGGCCGCGATGGACCGGATGTTCGGCTTCGCCACCGGGGGAGGGCGGCGCGTTGGCTGAGACCGTCCACCGGACCCTGCGGGTGGCCGGCCGGCGGATGCACGTCGCCGAGGCCGGCGAGGGGCCGCTGATCGTGCTGGTGCACGGCTTCCCCGAACTCTGGTACTCCTGGCGCCACCAGCTCACCGGGCTGGCCGAGGCCGGCTACCGGGTGGTCGCCCCCGACATGCGCGGCTACGGCCTCAGCGAGTGCCCCGCCGAGGCCGACCAGTACACCATCCACCACCTGGTCGGCGACGTCGTCGCGCTGATCGGCGCGCTCGGCGCCGACCGGGCGGTGGTGGCCGGGCACGACTGGGGCGCCCAGGTCGCCTGGCACACCGCGCTGATGCGCCCGGACCTGGTCCGCGGCGTGGCCGGGCTGAGCATCCCCTACCGGCCGCGGGCCGGCCTGCCGCCGCTGCCCGCGATGCGGCGCGCCATGGGCGAACGCTTCTACATGCTGTACTTCCAGGAACCCGGCGCGGCCGAGCGGGAGCTGGAACGCGACGTGCCCGCCGCACTGCGCCGGCTGCTGGCCGGTACCAGCGGCGGCGCGCCGCCCTTCGACCCGGTCGTGCCGGACGGCGGCGGCTTCCTCGACCTGTACCCGGAGCCCGACCGGCTGCCCGGCTGGCTGACCGAGCCGGACCTCGCCGTCTACGCCGAGGCGCTCGGCGCCACCGGCTTCACCGGCGGCCTGAACTGGTACCGGAACCTGCACCGCAACTGGGAGCTCACCGCGCCGCTCAACAAGGCCGCGATCCAGGTCCCGGCGCTCTACCTGGCCGGTACGGACGACTTCGTGGTCCGCGGCCAGGACCCCGACCGGCTGGCGGACGAGCTGCGGCGCTGGGCGCCCCGGCTGCACCGCAGCGTGCTGCTGCCCGGCTGCGGCCACTGGACCCAGCAGGAGCGCCCCGCCGAAGTCACCGCCGCGCTGGCCGAGTTCGCCGCCTCGCTGGACTGACCGGCACCCCGTCACCACCCCCACGATTTCCGACCCTCCCGAGGAGTTACCACCATGACCACGTCCATCGAGCAGACCCACGACCTCACCGAGCTGCGCGCCTGGCTCACCGAGCGGGTGGCCTTCTACCTGGAGATCCCGGTCGAGCAGATCCGGCCCGACGTCAAGCTCGTCGAGTACGGCCTGGAGTCGGTCTACGCCCTCGCCCTGTGCGGCGACGCGGAGGACGAGTTCGAGGTCGAGCTGGAGCCCACCCTGGCCTGGGACTACCCCACCATCGACGCCCTCTCCGGCCTGCTCGCCGAGAAGATCGCCGAGCGGGCCTGACCCCGCACCGGCAGAGAGGAGGACGACCATGCGTGCCGCCATCACCCGTGGGGGCGCACTCGTCGTCGAGGAGGTCCCGGACCCGGTGCCGCAGGCCGGACAGGTGCTGGTCCGCACCTTGGCCTGCGGCATCTGCGGCTCGGACCTGCACGCCCTCGACGACCCCGAAGCGTTCGGCGACGTCATGCGCCGCACGGGCGGGAGCACCCACGACATCCGCGAGGGACTCGTGCTCGGCCACGAGTTCGCCGCCGAGATCGTCGACTACGGCCCGGGCACCGTCCGGGCCCTGCCGACCGGCACCGTGGTGTGCGGCCCGCCGATCGGCTTCGGACCGCAGGGCAGCGGGATCATCGGCTACACACCGGCCTTCCCCGGCGGCTTCGGCGAGTACATGCTGCTCTCCGAGGCCTTCACCATGCCGGTGCCCAACGGGCTCGACCCGAAGACCGCCGCGCTCACCGAGCCGTTCTCGATCGCCGCCCGGGCCGTCCGGCGGGCCGAGGCGGCTCCCGGCTCGGTCGCCGTGGTGATCGGCCTCGGCCCGGTGGGCCTGGGCATCGTCGCGGTGCTCAAGGCCAGGGGCCTCGGCCCGGTCGTCGCGGTGGACTTCTCGCCGCGCCGCCGGGCCTTCGCCGAGCGACTAGGCGCCGACATCCTGATCGACCCGGCCGTCGAGTCCCCGTACGACCGCTGGACCTCGCTCGGGGTGATCCCCGGAATGATGGACCGGATGGCCGCCGAGTACCGGGGCGTGCGAATCAAGGACGCCGTCATCTTCGAGTGCGTCGGCACGCCCGGCATGCTCGCCCGGGTCGTGGACGGGGCACCGGCCGGCGCCCGCATCGTGCTCGTCGGCGTCTGCCTGCGCCCGGACACCTTCGACCCCGGCGTGGCCGTCGGCAAGGAGCTGGACATCCGCGGCTCCTTCGGCGGCAGCCCGACCGAGTACCGCCAGACCCTGCGCGACATCGCGGAGGGCCGGATCGACGCCGGCGCCGTGATCACCGGGGTGACCGGCCTGGACGGACTGGCCGGGGCGATCGCAGAACTGGGCGAGCCGGACCGCCACGCGAAGATCATCGTCGATCCTTCGCTGGACCGGTTCGTCGTCTGACCCAGCCAACCAAGCGTGGAGGACCAATGCTCGTCGACACGTCTGAACAGTCCGCGGCGGTGGGCCTGCTGGAACGCCCCGACCCGGGCGACCTCGCCCCGCCGTCCACCTACCGACGACTCCTCGACCTGTTCCACCGGGGTGACATCGCCTACCGGCTGATGGACCACCCGCCGGAGGGGCAGACCACGCTCGCCAGCGAGCTGCGGGGCCACGAGCTCTCCGCCGCCGCCAAGTGCATGGTGGTCACCGTCACCAAGGGCGGCCGGCCCGCCCGCCACGTGCTGGCCGTGATACCCGGCGACTGCCGGGTCGACCTCAAGCAGGTCGCCCGGGTGGCCGGCGGCGGCAAGGCGCGGTTCGCCGACCAGGGCGTCGCCGAGGCGCTCGGCGCGACGGTGAGCGGGACGATCACCCCGTTCTCCTTCCACCCGGACCTCCAGGTCCTCGCCGACCCGGCCCTCTTCGACCAGCCGGAGCTGTACTTCAACGCCGCCCGGCTGGACCGGTCGGTCGCGATCAAGTCGGCCGACTACCTGCGGCTGGCCCGCCCCCAGGTGGTCCCGATCACCTGATCACCACAGGGCTCCACACCGGTGGCACTCCTTCTCGACAAGGGGTGCCACCTTCCCTTTTCCCCGGAACGGGCGCGACATGACACTCCTTCGGCCTGCCAACTACGGTGGGCGCATGACAACCGGCACAGCCCCGCGGCGGCTGCTCACCCTCGCGCTCCGCCGCGCGCCGTGGTCGGTGCGGGTCTGGCGGGACATCGTGTTCCTCTGCCTGGGCGTCCCGCTCCAGCTGGCCTCCTTCTCCCTGGTGGCGGTGCCCTGGCTGCTGTTCGTCGAACCCGCCGACGACTGGCTCTACTGGCCGCTGGAGACCACCCAGCTGATGCTGACCGTGGTCGGACCGCTCGCCTTCCTGCTGCTCTCGGTCACCGCCCTGAACGAGGCGCAGCACCGCCGGTTCCGCTACCTGCTCGGCGAGTCGATCCCGCGTGCCGCCCACAGCACGATCCGGCTCAGCTGGCGCGGGCTCGCCACCTCGGTCCGCTCGCAGGCCGCCTGGCGCCAGCTCGGCTACCACGTCCTGGTCGGGCCGGTGCTCGGGCTCGCCGGGCTCGCCGTGCTGGCCGGCTGGCTCTACGCCATCGCCCTGGCCGGCGCGTACGGCTGGATCTGGGCCCTGCCCGAGCAGGTCCGCCAGCGCGCCGCCGTGTTCACCGCCGGCGGCCTGCTGCTCGTCCTCGTGATGCCCTGGGTGACGGCGCTGGTGGTCGGCGCGGACGGCTACCTGGCCCGCCGGCTGCTCGGGCCCAGCCGGGCCGAGCGGCTCGCCGAACGCGTCGACGACCTGACCGAGGGCCGGAACGGCCTGGTGGCCGCCGCCGACGCCGAACGGCGCCGGATCGAGCGCGACCTGCACGACGGCACCCAGCAGCGCCTGGTCGCCCTGGCGATGACCCTCGGCCTGGCCCGGGCCACCCTGACCGACGCCGGGCCGAACGCGAAGGGCGTCATCGACAAGGCGCACCGGGAGGCGCTGGAGGCCATCGCCGAGCTGAAGCACCTCGTCCGCGGCCTGCACCCGGCGGTCCTGGACGACCGCGGCCTGGACGCCGCGCTGTCCGGGGTCGCCGCCCGCGCCCCGCTGCCCGTCGACCTGGCGGTCACGGTGGACCGCCGCCCCGCGACGGCCATCGAGTCCGTCGCCTACTTCGTCGTCGCCGAGGCGCTCAACAACGTCGCCAAGCACGCCCGCGCCGAGCGCGCCGTCGTGCGGGTGGACCGCGTCGCCGACCTGCTGCGCGTCGTCGTCACCGACGACGGTGTCGGCGGCGCCGACCAGAGCCGGGGCACCGGCATCGCCGGCCTCAGCCGTCGCGCCCGCTCGGTGGACGGCACCTTCCGGATATCCAGCCCCGTCGGGGGCCCGACCACCATCACCGTGGAGCTGCCGTGCGCGTCGTGATCGCCGAGGACTCCGTCCTCCTGCGAGTCGGCCTGACCAACGTCCTGGAGACGATGGGCTTCGAGGTCGCCGCCGCCGTCGGCGACGCGGAGGAGGTGCTCCTCGCCGTCGAGGAGCACCGGCCGGACGTCGCCATCCTCGACGTCCGGATGCCGCCCTCGCACACCGACGAGGGCGTGCGGGCCGCGCTGGTGATCCGCCGTCGCTGGCCGGAGACCGCCCTGCTGCTGCTCTCCCAGTACGTCGAGGAGCGCTACGCGGCCGACCTGGTCGCCACCAACCCCAGCGGCATCGGCTACCTCCTGAAGGAACGCGTCGCGCACGTCGAGGAGTTCGTGGACGCGCTGCGCAAGGTCGCCGCCGGCGGCACCGCGCTCGACCCCGAGGTCGTCTCGCAGCTCTTGTTGCGCCGGCAGAGCGGCCCGCTCGACCGGCTGACCGAGCGGGAGCGGGAGGTGCTCGCGCTGATGGCCGAGGGCCAGTCGAACTCCTCCATCGCCGCCGCGCTGGTGATCAGCGACAGCGCCGTCGGCAAGCACATCAACAGCATCCTCACCAAGCTCGACCTGCCCCGCGAGGACGCCGGCGGCCACCGCCGGGTCCGCGCCGTGCTGCGCTTCCTGGAAGGGCGCTGACCGGCTGGGTCCCCGAGCCCGGTCGGGCCTGGTCGGGCCGCGCTGTCCGGTCGGGTCCGGTCGGGCCGCGCTGTCCGGCCCGTCCGGACCCGTTCCGCCCCGAGGGCCCCCGCGGTCGTACCGACCGCGGGGGCCCTCGGGCGTTCCGCCGCTAGTGGACGGTGCCGACGCCGGTCACCACCCGCTGGGCGCGGGTCCGCAGCTCGTCGAGCACGTCCTCGGAGTCCGGCGCGGACCCGCCGGACACCAGGGCGGTCACCGCGTGGCTGTCGAAGCCCGCCGCCAGCAGCAGCCGCCAGTCCTCCGGCGTGGCCTGCACGTGGGTGACGCGCTGCGCGTCCACCAGGGCGACCAGCGCCGCCGGGTCCGCGGCCTCGGCCTCGGACGCCAGCACCACCCGGGCGCCGCCGGTGAGCGGCAGGTGCAGCTCCGCCGCCGCCCGCAGGCCCGCCCCCGGAGCGGCCGCCAGCCAGGCGCCGCGCCGGATCCCGCCGAGCTCGGCCCGGACCTTCTCCAGCAGCCGGCCCAGCTCACGGTGGTCGACCGGCACGCCGTCCAGCAGGCAGGCCGCCCCCTCCGGCGAGGCCGCGAGCGGCAGCGCCCCGGCCGGCCGGGCGGCGAGCGGCGCCGCCTCGTCGTCCAGCCGCAGCACCCCGCCGGTGAAGCCCCCGGCCACCGCCCGATCGGTGATCAGGAAGGTGACCCGCGGGTCGACCTGCTCCGCCGCGGCGGCCGGGTCGATCAGCTGGTACGCGGCGCCGGCGCGCCAGACGCCCTGGAGCACCGGGACCAGCTCGGCCCGGCGGCCCAGCGCCACCCCGACCACCGCACCCGGGCCGACCGCGAGCGCGGTCAGGTGGTGCGCGATCCGGTTGGCGTACTCGTCCACCTCGCGGTAGCTCAGCGTGCGCCCGGACGCGACCACGGCCACCGCCTTCGGCGTGCGGGCCGCCTGCTCGGCGATCAGCCCGACCGGCAACGGCTGCTCCAGCTCGGCCGCGGGCGCACCCGCCGACGCCGTGGGGGCCGGCAGGTAGCCGGCGGTCGCGTCCCCGTCCGGGTCGGCGGCCATCGCCTCCAGCACCAGCCGGTACATCGCGACGAGCTGCGCCAGCTGCGCCCGGCCGAGCGCGCCGGCCCCGGTGCTGAGCCCGATCCGGCCGCCGGTGGCGATCACGGTCAGGGCGAACTCGTTGGAGCCGTCGTTCATCGAGGCCCGGACGTCCACCGCGCCGCGGTCGACCTGGTGGAAGTCGAGGAACTCGAACATCACGCTCAGCGCCGCCCGGCCGGGCCCGGCCGCCCGCTGGATGGCGGGCAGCGGGTAGCGGCGGTGCGACCAGAGCTCGGTCTCGGTGCCGAAGACCCGCGCGACCAGCTCGCGCCAGGTCTTCGCGCCCCGGGCGGCCGGGAAGGGCAGGGTGTTGAGGTGCATGCCGAGCACCCGCTCCGCGCCCGGCGCCTCCAGGCGGCCGTGGTAGACCACGCCCGTGTGGAAGGCCGGGGCCGTGCTGAGCGAGCCCATCACCGTGAGGTGCGCGGCGAGCAGCACCGTCTTGAGCGAGGTGTTCGCGCCGACGGCGAGCGCCCGCAGCCGCTCCTCCAGGTCCGCGTACTCGACGTTGAGCAGCAGCGACCCGGCGCTCCGGTCCCGCCAGGTGGCGGGCAGCTCCAGCGGGCTGTGCCGGTCGACCACGTCCTGCCAGAAGGCCTGGTCGGCCGGGTCGGACAGGGCGGTCAGCTCGGCGGCGACGTAGTCCGCGTACCGGACCGCGGGGGCCTGGTAGGCGGTCGGCGTCCCGCCGTCGCGCAGCGTCCGGTAGGTGTCGAGCAGCTCCATCAGCAGCGAGTTGAGCGTCCAGCCGTCGGTGACGGCGTGGATGTGGCTCGCGGTGACCCGCCAGGCCTCGTCCGACTCGACGTGCACGGCGATCCGCAGCAGCGGCGCGGCCGTCAGCTCGAACCCGCGGGCCCGCTCCTCGGCCACGTAGCCGCGCGCCCGCTCGGCCCGCTCGTCCTCGGTCAGGCCGCGCAGGTCGTGCACGGTGACGGGGACCTCGGCGGTGGCGTGCACCAGCTGGAGCGGCCGGCCGAACCCGGTCAGGTGCACCGAGGTGCGCAGCAGCTCGTGGCGGTCCGCCAGCAGTGCCAGGGCCCGCCGCAGCGCCGCTTCGGCGAACGGCCGGGTGTCCGGGATCCGGAAGGAGTTGATGTGGTGGTAGGCCGTGCCGCCCTCGCCCGCCATCAGCTCGACGAGCATGCCGGTCTGGATCTGGGAGAGCGGGTAGGCGTCGACGACGTCGGCGGGCAGGGCCGCCCGGTCCTCCTCGTCGACCAGCGCGAACGGCTCGACGGCGGTGATCAGCGACCGGCCGTCGCCGCCGGGCAGGGCCGCGGCCAGGGCGGCGACGGTCCGCCGCTCGAACACGTCGCGGATGGTCAGGTCGTGGCCGGCCTCGCGCAGCGCGCCGACCAGGCGGACGGCCCGGATCGAGTCGCCGCCGAGGTCGAAGAAGCTGTCCTCGACACCGACCTGCGCCAGGCCCAGCACCTCGGCCCAGACCGCCGCCAGGGCGGCCTCCAGCTCGGTGCGCGGTGCGAGATGGTGCTCGCCCACGACGCTCACCGCCTGCTCCGGCGCGGGCAGCGCCCGGCGGTTCACCTTGCCGTTGGTGGTCAGCGGGATCCCCGCCAGGGTGACGAACGCCGCCGGCACCATGTAGCCGGGCAGCGCCGCCGCCAGGTCCGACCGCACCGCGGCGAGGTCCGGGGCGGCGGAGCCGGCCGGCACCAGGTAGGCGACCAGCGACTTCTCGCCGGCCTCGTTCCGGTGCACGATCACGGTCGCCTCGTCCACCAGCGGGTGCTCGCGCAACCGGGCCTCGATCTCGCCCAGCTCGATCCGGAAGCCGCGGACCTTCACCTGGCCGTCGATCCGGCCCAGCGACTCGTAGCGGCCGTCGGGCAGGCGCCAGGCGAGGTCGCCGGTGCGGTACAGGCGGGAGCCGGCCGGGCCGTACGGGTCCGGCACGAACCGCTCGGCGGTCAGCCCGGGGCGGTTCAGGTAGCCGCGGGCCACGCCCGGGCCGCCCACGTGGATCTCGCCCGGCACGCCGTCCGGCACCAGGTGCCCGTTGGCGTCCAGCAGGTGGATCACGGTGTCGGCGACCGGCAGGCCGATCGGGGACGCCGCCTGGGGCAGGTCCGACTCCGTCACCCGGTGGTAGATCGAGTGCACGGTGGTCTCGGTCGGCCCGTAGATGTTGATCAGGGCCGTCCGCACGCCGAACTTCGCCGTCCAGGGAGCCAGTTGCGACATGTCCAGGCGCTCACCGCCGAACACGACCGCACGCAGCCCCAGCCGGTCGACGCGCGGGTCGCCCTCCTGCACCAGCCCGGTCAGCGAGCGGAACGCGGACGGGGTCTGGCAGAGCACGGTGACCCGCTCGGCCACCAGCAGCTCGACCAGCTCCTGCGGCGACCGGGCGACCATCGCGGGGACGACCACCAGGCGGCCGCCGTGCAGCAGCGGGGCCCAGATCTCCTTGACCGAGAAGTCGAAGGCGTAGGAGTGGAACAGCGCCCACACGTCGTCCGCGGCGAACGGGAAGTCCGCACGGGTCGCGCCGAACAGGCGCGGCACGTTGGCGTGCGCGGTGCCGACGCCCTTCGGCAGGCCGGTCGAACCGGAGGTGTAGATGACGTACGCCAGGTTGTCCGGGCGCACCCCGGTGGCCGGGGCGGTGGCCGGGCGGGCGTCGATCGCGGCCCGGTCGGCGTCCATCAGCACCCGGGCGCCCGCGAACTCGATCGGCTCCAGGGCGGAATGGGTCACTAGGATCGGCGCCTTGGCGTCGGCCAGCATGTAGGCGAGACGGTCGGCCGGGTTGGCCGGGTCCAGCGGCAGGTAGGCGGCGCCGGACTTCAGGATGCCCAGCAGGGCGGGGACGAGGTCCGGGCCGCGCTCCAGCGACAGGCCGACGACCCGCTCCGGCCCGGCGCCCAGGGCGATGAGGTGGTGGGCGATGCGGTTGGCCCGCTCGTCCAGCTCGGCGTAGGTGAGGCTCTGATCGCCACTGGTCAGCGCGACGGCGTCCGGGGTGCGGGCGGCCTGGGCGGCGAACAGCTCGTGCAGGCAGCCGGCGGCCTGCTGCTCGACCGGTGCCCGGAGCACCGGGACGAGCCGTCGGTCGGCCTCGGCCAGCGGGACGGGCAGGGCGTCACCGTCGGCGTCGGCGGCCATCGCCTCCAGCACCGACCGGTACATCGCGCCCAGCCGCTCCAGGTTCTCCCGGCTCATCGTCGAGACCGCGGCCCCGAGGCTGAGCCGGCCGACCCCGGCGATCGCCATCAGGCCGAACTCGTTGCGGCCGTCGTTCAGGCCACCACCGGTGTCCACCGTGCCGGTGTCGACCTGGTGGAAGTCCTGGTGGTCGAAGAGCACGGTGAGCAGGTCGCGGGTGTTCCCGGCGGCGCGCTGGATGGCGGGCAGTGGGTACCGGCGGTGCGACCAGATCTCGGTCTCCGTCGCGTAGGTCCGCTCGACCAGTTCGCGCCAGGTCTTCGCGCCCCGCGTGGTCGGGAACGGCAGGGTGTTGAGGTGCATGCCGAGCACGCGGTCGGCGCCCGGCGCCTCCAGGCGGCCGTGGTAGACCACGCCGGTGTGGAAGGCGTCCTCGGCGGTGAGGCTGCCCATCACCTTGAGGTGAGCGGCCAGCATGACGGTCTTGAGCGAGGTCTTCGCCTCGGCCGCCAGCCTGTGCAGGCCCTCCTCCAGGTCCGCGAACGGCACGCCGATCGAGTGGCGCTGCTCCGAGTCCTCGGCGCCGGCCCAGGTGGCCGGGATCCGCAGCGGGGTGTACCCGTCCACGACGTCCTGCCAGAAGACCTGCTCCTCGGTGCTCGCCAGGGCGGCCTCCTCGGCGGCGACGTAGTCGGCGTAGCGGACCGCCGGGGCCACGTGGGCGGCCGGCTCGCGGCCGTCCCGCAGCGCCTGGTAGCAGCCGACCAGCTCCATCAGGAAGGAGTTGATCGTCCAGCCGTCGGTCACCGCGTGCAGGTGGCTGACCGTCAGGCGCCAGGCCTCGGCCGACTCGATGTGGACCGCCAGGTGGAGCAGCGGGCCGTTCACCAGGTCGAACCCGGCCGTCCGGGCCGCGGCGACGAACGCGCGGCCGTGGGCTTCCTGCTCGGACTCGGTCAGGCCGCGCAGGTCCTCGACGACGAACGGGATCTCGACGTCGGCGTGGACGAGCTGGAGCGGCCGGCTGTAGCCGGTCAGGTCGACCGAGGTCCGAAGGATCTCGTGCCGGGCGGTGACCAGGCCGATGGCCTCGCTCATCGCTGCGGCGTCGAAGGCGTTCGCGTCCGGCAGACGGAAGGAGTTGATGTTGTGGTAGCTGTTTCCGCCGTCCGCCGTGAGCATCTCGACGAGCATGCCGGTCTGGATCTGGGAGAGCGGGTAGGCGTCGACGATGTCGGCCGGGAGGGCCTTGCGGTCCTCGTCGCCGATGAGGGCGAAGGGCTGGACGGCGGTGATGAGGGATTCGCCGGTGCCGTTGCCGGGGAGGGCTGCGGCCATGGCGGTGATGGTGCGCTGCTGGAAGACGTCGCGGATGGTGACGTCGTAGCCGGCGGCGCGCAGGGCGCCGACGAGGCGGACGGCGCGGATGGAGTCGCCGCCGAGGTCGAAGAAGCTGTCGTGGATGCCGATGCGGGGGAGGTCGAGGACCTCGGCCCAGATGGTGGCGAGGCGTTCTTCGAGGGGGGTGCGGGGGGCGGTGTAGTGGGTGGTGGTGAGGGTGTCGAGGTCGGGGGTGGGGAGGGCGCGGGTGTCGATCTTGCCGTTGGGGGTGAGGGGGATGGTGTCGATGGTGAGGTAGGTGGTCGGGATCATGTAGTCGGGGAGTTTGTCGGCGAGTTGGGCGCGTAGTGCCTGGGTGTCGATGGTGGTGTGGGTGATGAGGTAGGCGGTGAGGCGCTTGTTGCCGGGGCTGGGTTCGCGGACGGTGACGACGGTGTCGGTGATGTGGGGGTGTTCTCGCAGGCGGGCTTCGATTTCGCCGAGTTCGATGCGGTAGCCGCGGATCTTGACCTGGTTGTCGATGCGGCCGAGGGTTTCGAGGGTGCCGTCGGGGAGGAAGCGGGCGAGGTCGCCGGTGCGGTAGAGGCGGGTGCCGGCGGGGCCGTGGGGGTTGGGGAGGTACTTCTCCGCGGTGAGGTCGGGGCGGTGGTGGTAGCCGCGGGAGATGCCGGTGCCGTCGATGTGGATCTCGCCGGGGACGCCGACGGGGACGGGGTGGAGGTGCTCGTCGAGGACGTGCATGCCGGTGTTGGGGAAGGGTGTGCCGAGGGGGACGGCTTCGAGGGTGAGGGTGGTGTCGACGGGGCTGCCGGAGTTGCCGATGGTGATCTCGGTGGGTCCGTACTCGGTGGCGAGGCGGGTGCCGTGGGGGCCGGCGAGGTCCTGCCAGCGCTGGGCGAGGGTGAGGGGGAAGTTGTCGCCCGCGGCGATGACGATGCCGGCGAGGTCGCGTGCCTGGGTGGGGGTGAGTTGGTGGGTGAGGAGGTCGAGGTGGCCGGGGGTGAGCTTGATGAAGGAGAACGGTCCGGCTTCCACCAGTGCCGTGCCCAGGCTCGCGGTGTCGAGGCTGTCGGGGAGGAGGGTGAGGGGCTGGCCGGTGAGGAGGGGGTGAAGAGGTTGGGGATGCCGAGGTCGAACGCGATGGAGGAGAAGAGGGGTGCGCCGCCGGTTCCGGCAGCGGCGTAGAGGTGGGTGGTGTGGTTGAGGTAGTTGGCGAGGCCGTGGTGGTGGACGAGGACGCCCTTGGGGCGGCCGGTGGAGCCTGAGGTGTAGATGGCGTAGGCGAGGTTCTGGCCGTCGAGGGTGCGCTGGGGGGTGGTGGTGGGGTGGCGGTCGATGCGGCGGTGGTCGCGTTCGAGGACGACGAGGGTGGCGTCGAAGACGGGGGTGAGGGTGGCGGTGAGGGCGCCGGAGGTGACCACGATCGGGGTGGCGGTGTCGGTGAGGACGTAGGCGAGGCGGTCGGCGGGCCAGGACGGGTCGAGGGGGAGGTAGGCGGCGCCGGCCTTCCAGACGCCGAGGAGGGTGGGGACGAGGTCGGGGCCGCGGTCCAGGCAGACGCCGACGAGGACGTCCGGTCCGGCGCCGAGGGTGAGCAGGTGGTGGGCGATGCGGTTGGCGCGTTCGTCGACCTCGCGGTAGGTGAGGCGGACGTCCCCGGCGATGACGGCGATGGCGTCGGGCGTGGCCTGCGCCTGGGCTTCGATCAGGTCGACGGTCAGGCCCTGCGGCCAGTCGACGGGGTCGCCCGCGGCCCAGGTCGTGAGCTGGGCGCGCTCGGTCTCGGGCAGGTGGGAGAGGGTCGCGTCGCCGTTGGGGTCGGCGGCCATCGCCTCCAGGACCAGCCGGTAACGCTCACCCAGCAGGCCCAGCCACTCCCGACCCACCACGGCGGTCGGGGCACTGAGGTTCACCCGGTCCGGGCGGGCCAGCACGTTGAGGGCGAACTCGTTGGCGCCGTCGCCCAGCGAGCCATCGGTGTCGATGGGGCCGTCGTCGACGAGGTGGAAGTCCAGGTACTCGAAGAGGATCGAGACCAGGTCGCCGGAGCTGCCGGCGGCGCGCTGGACGGCGGGCAGCGGGTAGCGGCGGTGCGACCAGATGGCGGTCTCGGTGGCGTAGGTCTGCTCGACCAGCTCACGCCAGGTCTTCGCGCCCCGGGTAGTCGGGAAGGGCAGGGTGTTGAGGTGCATGCCGAGCACCCGGTCGGCGCCCGGTGCCTCCATCCGGCCGTGGTAGACCACGCCGGTGTGGAAGGCGTCCTCGGCCGTCAGGCTGCCGAGCACCTTGAGGTGCGCGGCCAGCAGCACGCTCTTGAGCGAGGTCTTGGCGGCGGTGGCCAGTCGGGTCAGTCCGTCCTTGAGGTCCAGGAACGGGACCGGGACACCGTGGCGCTCGTTCCCGTGGCGCTCGCCCTCACCCCAGGAACCGGGCAGGACCAGCGGGCTGTGGGCATCGACGAGCTGCTGCCAGAAGGCCTGGGTGGCCGGGTCGGCCAGCGCGGTCTGCTCGGCGGCGATGAAGTCCGCGTAGCGGACCGCCGGCACCTCGTAGGCGGTCGGCTGCTCGCCGTTCCGCAGGCTGCGGTAGAGGGTCACGATCTCCATCGCCAGGGTGTGGTAGCTCCACCCCTCGGTGACGGCATGGATATGACTGAACGTCAGGCGCCAGCTCTGGTCCGACTCGACGTGTGCGGCGATGCGCAGCAGCGGGGCGGCGGTCAGGTCGAAGCCCGTCGCCCGCTCCTGCTCGACGTAGGCGGTCGTGCGCTCCGTGACCTCGGCCTCGGTCAGTCCGCGCAGGTCGTGCGTGGTGATCGGGACCTCGGCCGTGGCGTGGACGAGCTGGAGGGGCTGGCTGTAGCCGTCCAGGTGCATCGAGGTGCGCAGGATGTCGTGCCGGGCGACCACCGTGTCGACGGCCTGGCGCAGGACGTCCGGCGAGAACGACAACGCGTCCGGCAGGCGGAACGAGTTGATGTTCCGGTAGGTGCTGCCGCCCTGTGCCGCGAGCATCTCGACGAGCATGCCGGTCTGGATCTGGGAGAGCGGGTAGGCGTCGACGATGTCGGCCGGGAGGGCCGCGCGGTCGTCCTCGCCGATCAGGGCGAAGGGCTGGACGGCGGTGATCAGGGACTCGCCGGTGCCGTCACCGACCGCGATGGCCATGGCGGCGATGGTGCGCTGCTGGAAGACGTCCGGGATGGTGATGTCGTAGCCGGCGGCGCGGAGGGCTCCGACGAGTCGGACGGCGCGGATGGAGTCGCCGCCGAGGTCGAAGAAGCTGTCCTCCACACCGACCTGCGGCAGACCCAGCACCTCGGCCCAGACCGCGGCCAGGCGCTCCTCGACCGGAGTACGCGGGGCGGTGTAGCCGGTGGTGCTGAAGGCGTCCAGGTCGGGCGCGGGGAGGGCGCGGGTGTCGGCCTTGCCGTTGGTGGTCAGCGGAATCGTGTCCAGGGTGACGAACGCGGCCGGGACCATGTACTCGGGCAGTGAGGTCCCGAGGTGGGTGCGGAGCGCGGTCGCGTCGAGGACGGTGTCGGTGGCCGGGACGACGTAGGCGACGAGCATCTTCTCGCCGTTGGTGTGGCTGTCGCGAACGGTGACGACGCTCTGGCGGACGGTGGGGTGTTGGGTGAGCGCGGCTTCGATTTCGCCCAGTTCGATGCGGTAGCCGCGGATCTTGACCTGCTTGTCGATCCGGCCGAGGGATTCGAGGGTGCCGTCGGGCAGGCGCAGGGCGAGGTCGCCGGAGCGGTAGAGCCGGGAGCCGGCGGGTCCGTGGGGGTTGGGGAGGAAGCGTTCGGCGGTGAGTGCGGGGCGGTTGAGGTAGCCGCGGGCGACGGCGGGGCCGGTGACGTGGATCTCGCCGGGGACGCCGGTCGGGACGAGGTGTCCCCGGGCGTCGAGGAGGTGGATGGCGGTGTCGTCCATCGGGGAGCCGACGGGGCTGTGCGCGGTCCGGGTGACGTCGGTGTCGGTGATGCGGTGGTAGGTGGAGTGCACGGTGGTCTCGGTGATGCCGTACATGTTGACGAGTGCGGTGTGCTGGGTGCCGACGCGGTCGGTCCAGGGACGCAGTTCGGTCATTTCGAGGCGTTCGCCGGCGAAGACGATGGCACGTAGGGCGAGTTCGTCGATCCGGGGGTCGTTGTCGGCGGCGAGCTGGGTGAGGGTGCGGAACGCGGAGGGGGTCTGGCAGAGGATGGTGGCCTGTTCGGTGGTGAGCAGGTCGAGCATGTCGTGCGGGGAGCGGGCGATCGCGGAGGGAACGACGACGAGTCGGCCGCCGTGGAGGAGGGCACCCCACATCTCCCAGACGGAGACGTCGAAGGCGTAGGAGTGGAAGAGCGGCCAGACGTCGGTGGGGCCGAAGCGGTAGTTCTCGCGGGTGGCGGTGAACAGGCGGGCGACGTTGGCGTGGGTGAGGCTGACGCCCTTGGGCAGGCCGGTGGAGCCCGAGGTGTAGATGACGTAGATCAGATTGTCCGGACGGACACCGGTGACCGGCGGGGTCGCCGGGCACGCGTTGATCTCCGCCGCGTGGACGTCGACGAACAGACGGGTCCCGGTGAACTCCAGCTCTTCGAGGGCGGAGTGGGTGACGAGCAGGTCGGCCTTGGCGTCGGCCAGCATGTAGGCGAGGCGGTCGGCGGGGTTGGCCGGGTCGAGTGGCAGGTAGGCGGCGCCGGACTTCAGGATGCCCAGCAGGGCCGGGATGAGGTCGGGTCCGCGCTCCAGCGAGAGGCCGACGATCCGCTCGGGGCCGGCGCCGAGGGCGATGAGGTGGTGGGCGATGCGGTTGGCCCGCTCGTCCAGCTCGGCGTAGGTGAGCTTAAACGAGCCACTGGTCAGCGCGATGGCGTCCGGGGTGCGGGCGGCCTGGGCGGCGAACAGCTCGTGGACGCAGTCCTCGACCGGCTGCTCGACGGCGGTGTTCCAGGTGTCGAGCAGCCGGGAGAGTTCGTCGGCCGGCAGGTGGGCGGCGCGGGCGTCACCGTCGGCGTCGGCGGCCATCGCCTCCAGCACCGACCGGTACATCGCGCCCAGCCGCTCCAGGTTCGCCGCCGTGAAGAACTCCGTCGAGCTGCTCAGGTTGACGTGCCCGCCCTGCGGGATCGCCATCAGCGCGAACTCGTTCGAACCGCCCGCCATGGTGGCCTCGACATCGACGGAGTCGGTGTCGACCTGGTGGAAGTCGTGGTGGTCGAAGAGGACGGTGAGCAGGTCGCGGGAGCTGCCGGCGGCGCGCTGGATGGCGGGCAGTGGGTAGCGGCGGTGGGACCAGATGGCGGTCTCGGTGGCGTAGGTCCGCTCGATCAGTTCGCGCCAGGTCTTCGCGCCCCGGTCGGTCGGGAAGGGCAGGGTGTTGAGGTGCATGCCGAGCACCCGGTCGGAGCCGGGGGCCTCCAGGCGGCCGTGGTAGACCACGCCGGTGTGGAAGGCGTCCTCGGCGGTGAGGCTGCCGAGCACCTTGAGGTGCGCGGCCAGCAGCACGCTCTTGAGCGAGGTCTTCGCCTCGGCCGCGAGCCTGCGCAAGCCGTCCTCCAGGTCCGCGAACGGCACCCGGACCCCGAGGCGCTCGCCCGGCTCACCGCCCCAGGTGGCGGGCAGCACCAGCGGGCTGTGGGCGTCGACGACGCGCTGCCAGAAGGCCTGGGTCGCCGGGTCGGCCAGCGCGGTCTGCTCGGCGGCGACGAAGTCGGCATAGCGCACCGGAACCGGCTCGTGGGCCGCCGGCTCAAGGCCGTCCCGCAGTGCCCGGTAGGCGCCGTGGAGCTCCATCAGCAGCGAGTTGAGCGTCCAGCCGTCGCTGACCGCGTGGTTGTGGCTGATCGTCAGGCGCCACGCCCGGTCGGACTCGACGTGTGCGGCGAACCGCAGCAGCGGAGCCGTCGTGAGCTCGAACCCGCGGGCCCGCTCCTCCTCGGCGTAGGCGAGCGCACGCTCCGTGATCTCGGCCTCGGTCAGACCGCGCAGGTCGTACACGGCCACCGGGGCCTCGGTGGCGGCGTGGACGAGCTGGAGGGGCTGGCTGTAGCCGTCCAGGTGCATGGAGGTGCGCAGGATGTCGTGCCGGGCCACCACCGTGTCGACGGCGCGGCGGAAGGCCTCGGCGTCGAACGGCTGCGGGTCGGGCAGCCGGAAGGAGTCGATGTTGTGGTAGACCGCACGGTCGACCGCGGACATGACCTCCACCAGGATGCCGGTCTGCGCCTGGGAGAGCGGGTAGGCGTCGACGATGTCGGCCGGGAGGGCCGCGCGGTCGTCGTCGCCGATGAGGGCGAAGGGCTGGACGGCGGTGATCAGGGACTCGCCGGTGCCGTCGCCGACCGCGATGGCCATGGCGGCGATGGTGCGCTGCTGGAAGACGTCCGGGATGGTGATGTCGTAGCCGGCGGCGCGGAGGGCTCCGGTGAGGCGGACGGCGCGGATGGAGTCGCCGCCGAGGTCGAAGAAGCTGTCCTCGACGCCGACCTGGGGCAGGCCGAGGACCTGGGCCCAGACGGCGGCGAGGCGTTCCTCGACGGGGGTGCGGGGGGCGGTGTAGCCGGTGGTGGTGAAGGCGTTGAGGTCGGGGGTGGGGAGGGCGCGGCGGTCGGTCTTGCCGCTGCTGTTGAGGGGGATGGCGTCGAGGGTGACGAACGCCGCGGGGATCATGTATTCGGGGAGGGTGGTGGCGAGTTCGCGGCGCACGGTGGTGAGGTCGAACCCGGTGTTGTCGGTGACGAGGTAGGCGAGGAGGGTGTCGTCGCGGACGATGGCGACGGCCTGGTGGATGTGGTCCAGGGCGGTGAGGGCGGTTTCGATTTCGCCGAGTTCGATGCGGTAGCCGCGCAGTTTGATCTGGTTGTCGATGCGGCCGAGGTAGTCGATGGTGCCGTCGGGGAGGTAGCGGGCGAGGTCGCCGGTGGCGTAGAGGCGGGTGCCGGCGGGGCCGTACGGGTCCGGCACGAACTGCTCGGCGGTGAGTTCGGGGCGGTTGAGGTAGCCGCGGGCGACGGCGGGGCCGCCGACGTGGAGTTCGCCGGGGACGCCGATGGGGACGGGGTGGCCGGCTTGGTCGAGGAGGTGGATGGTGAGGTCGGTGAGGCGGGTGCCGATGACGCTGCGGCGGGGGCCGGTGAGTTCGGCGGGGGTGACCTGGTGGAACGTGGCGTAGACGGTGGTCTCGGTGGGGCCGTACATGTTGACGAGGGCCGGGTTGTTCCAGCCGAACGTGCTGGTCCAGTCGGTGAGTTCGGTGACGTCGAGGCGTTCGCCGGCGAACACGACGGTGCGCAGGGCGGTGCCGGTGCCGCTGCCGGTGCTGGTGGTGAGGGTGGTGGCGAGGGTGCGGAATGCGGAGGGGGTCTGGCAGAGCATGGTGATCTGCTCGGTGGTGAGCAGGTCGGCCATGTCCTGGGGGGAGCGGGCGACCATGGTGGGGACGACGACGAGGCGGCCGCCGTGGAGGAGGGCGCCCCACATCTCGAAGACGGAGACGTCGAAGGCGTAGGAGTGGAACAGGGCCCACACGTCGTTCGCCGAGAGGGCCAGCTGGTCGCGGGTGGCGGTGAACAGGCGGGCGACGTTGGCGTGGGTGAGGCTGACGCCCTTGGGTCGGCCGGTGGAGCCTGAGGTGTAGATGACGTAGATCTGGTTGTCCGGACGCACGCCGGTCACGGGTGCGGTGGCCGGGCGGGCCGCGATCTCGGCCGCGTGGGCGTCGACGAGGACGCGGGTGCCGGTGAACTCCAGCTCTTCGAGGGCGGAGTGGGTGACGAGCAGGTCGGCCTTGGCGTCGGTGAGCATGTAGGCGAGGCGGTCGGCGGGGTTGGCCGGGTCGAGTGGCAGGTAGGCGGCGCCGGACTTCAGGATGCCCAGCAGGGCCGGGATGAGGTCGGGTCCGCGTTCCAGGGAGAGGCCGACGATCCGCTCGGGGCCGGCGCCGAGGGCGATGAGGTGGTGGGCGATGCGGTTGGCCCGCTCGTCCAGCTCCGCGTAGGTCAGGTGGGCCGAGCCGCTGGTCAGCGCGATGGCGTCGGGGGTGCGGGTGGCCTGGGCGGCGAACAGCTCGTGGACGCAGTCCTCGACCGGCTGCTCGACGGCGGTGTTCCAGGTGTCGAGCAGCCGGGAGAGTTCGTCGGCCGGCAGGTGGGCGGCGCGGGCGTCGCCGTCGGCGTCGGCGGCCATCGCCTCCAGCACCGACCGGTACATCGCGCCCAGCCGCTCCAGGTTCGCCGCGGTGAAGAACTCCGAGGAGCCGCCCAGCTGAACGGCGCCACCGCTGGCGATCGCGTTGAGGGCGAACTCCGTGGTGCCCTGGTTGAGTGAGGCCTCGACGTCCACCGCGTCGGTGTCGACCTGGTGGAAGTCCTGGAACTCGAACATGACGTTGATCAGGTCGCTGTTCCCGGCGGCGCGCTGGACGGCGGGCAGCGGGTAGCGGCGGTGCGACCAGATGGCGGTCTCCGTCGCATGGGTCCGCTCGACCAGTTCGCGCCACGTCTTCGCGCCCCGAGTCGTCGGGAACGGCAGGGTGTTGAGGTGCATGCCGAAGACCCGGTCGGCGCCCGGCGCCTCCAGCCGGCCGTGGTAGACGACGCCGGTGTGGAAGGCGTCCTCGGCGGTGAGGCTGCCGAGCACCTTGAGGTGCGCGGCCAGCATGACGCTCTTGAGCGAGGTCTTCGCCTCGGCCGCGAGCCTGCGCAGGCCGTCCTCCAGGTCCGCGAACGGCACCCGGGCCGTAACGGACTCGCCCGGGTCGCCGCCCCAGGTGGCGGGCAGGACCAGCGGGCTGTGGGTGTCGACGACCTGCTGCCAGAACTCCTGGGTCTGCGGGTCGGAGAGCGCGTCCTGTTCGGCGGCGATGTAGTCGGCGTAGCGGACCGACGGCACCTCGTGTGCCGCCGGCTCAAGGCCGTCCCGCAGCGCCTGGTAGGTGCTGAGGAACTCCATCAGCAGCGAGTTGATGGTCCAGCCGTCGGTGATCACGTGCAGGTGACTGACCGTCAGGCGCCAGGCCTGGTCGGACTCGACGTGCGCCGCGAACCGCATCAGCGGGGCCGTGGTCAGCTCGAAGCCCGTGCCGTTCTCCTGCTCGACGTAGGCCCGGGCCTGCTCGGCGATCGCGGCCTGGCTCAGACCGCGCAGGTCGTGGACGGCGACCGGGATCTCGACGTCGGCGTGGACGAGCTGAAGCGGCTGGCTGTAGCCGTCCAGGTGCATGGAGGTGCGCAGGATGTCGTGCCGGGCGACCACGAGGTCGGCGGCGCGGCGGAAGGCCTCGGCATCGAAGGGGTGGGTGTCCGGGATGCGCGAGGAGTTGATGTTCCGGTAGACGTGCTCGTTCTCCGTGGACATCAGCTCGACGAGCATGCCGGTCTGGATCTGGGAGAGCGGGTAGGCGTCGACGATGTCGGCCGGGAGGGCCTTGCGGTCCTCGTCCGAGATCTGGGTGAAGGGCTGGACGGCGGTGATGAGGGATTCGCCGGTGCCGTTGCCGGGGAGGGCTGCGGCCATGGCGGTGATGGTGCGCTGCTGGAAGACGTCGCGGATGGTGACGTCGTAGCCGGCGGCGCGGAGGGCGCCGACGAGGCGGACGGCGCGGATGGAGTCGCCGCCGAGGTCGAAGAAGCTGTCCTCGACACCGACCTGGGGCAGGCCGAGGACCTCGGCCCAGACCGCGGCGAGGCGTTCCTCGACGGGGGTGCGGGGGGCGGTGTAGCCGCTGGTGGCGAACGCGTCCAGGTCGGGGGTGGGGAGGGCGCGGGTGTCGATCTTGCCGTTGGCGGTGAGGGGGATGGCGTCGATCGTCAGGTAGGCGGTCGGGACCATGTACTCGGGGAGCTTGTCGCCGAGTTCGGCGCGCAGTGCCGCGGTGTCGATGGTGGTGCCGAGCACGGTGTCGGTGACGAGGTAGGCGACGAGGGTCTTCTCGCCGTTGGTGTTCTCGCGGACGGTGACGACGGTGTCGGTGATGTGGGGGTGTTCGCGCAGGCGGGCTTCGATTTCGCCGAGTTCGATGCGGTAGCCGCGGATCTTGACCTGGTTGTCGATGCGGCCGAGGGTTTCGAGGGTGCCGTCGGGGAGGAAGCGGGCGAGGTCGCCGGTGCGGTAGAGGCGGGTGCCGGCGGGGCCGTGGGGGTTGGGGAGGTACTTCTCTGCGGTGAGGTCGGGGCGGTGGTGGTAGCCGCGGGAGACGCCGGTGCCGTCGATGTGGATCTCGCCGGGGACGCCGACGGGGACGGGGTGGAGGTGCTCGTCGAGGACGTGCATGCCGGTGTTGGGGAAGGGTGTGCCGAGGGGGACGGCTTCGAGGGTGAGGGTGGTGTCGACGGGGCAGCCGGAGTTGCCGATGGTGATCTCGGTGGGTCCGTACTCGGTGGCGAGGCGGGTGCCGTGGGGGCCGGCGAGGTCCTGCCAGCGCTGGGCCAGGGTGAGGGGGAAGTTGTCGCCCGCGGCGATGACGACACCGGCGAGGTCGCGTGCCTGGGTGGGGGTGAGCTGGTGGGTGAGGAGGTCGAGGTGGCCAGGGGTGAGCTTGACGAAGGAGAACGGTCCGGCTTCCACCAGTGCCGTGCCCAGGCTCGCGGTGTCGAGGCTGTCGGGGAGGAGGGTGAGGGGCTGGCCGGTGAGGAGGGGGGTGAAGAGGTTGGGGATGCCGAGGTCGAACGCGATGGAGGAGAAGAGGGGTGCGCCGCCGGTTCCGGCAGCGGCGTAGAGGTGGGTGGTGTGGTTGAGGTAGTTGGCGAGGCCGTGGTGGTGGACGAGGACGCCCTTGGGGCGGCCGGTGGAGCCTGAGGTGTAGATGGCGTAGGCGAGGTTCTGGCCGTCCAGGGCGCGCCGGGGTGCGGTCGCCGGGTACTGGCCGATGGTCGCCTGCTCGCGCTCGACGACGACGAGGGTGCCGTCGTACTGGGCGCCGACAGTGTCGGCCAGGGCGGCGGAGGTGACGATCACCGGGGTCGCGGTGTCGGTGAGGACGTAGGCGAGGCGGTCGGCGGGCCAGGACGGGTCCAGCGGCAGGTAAGCGGCGCCGGCCTTCCACACACCGAGGAGGGTGGGGACGAGGTCGGGGCCGCGCTCCAGGCAGACACCGACGAGGACGTCCGGTCCCGCGCCGAGCGCGAGCAGGTGGTGGGCGATGCGGTTGGCGCGTTCGTCGACCTCGCGGAAGGTGAGGCGGACGTCCCCGGCGATGACGGCGACGGCGTCCGGAGTCGCGGCGGCCTGGGCTTCGATCAGGTCGACGGTCAGGCCCTGCGGCCAGTCGACGGGGTCGCCCGCGGCCCAGGTCGTGAGCTGGGTGCGCTCGGACTCGGGCAGGTGGGAGAGGGTCGCGTCGCCGTTGGGGTCGGCGGCCATCGCCTCCAGCACCAGCCGGTACATGGCGCCCAGGCGCTGCAGGTTCGCCAAGCTGATCACATTGGTCGCACCCGCGAGGTCGAGCTTGCCGCCGACCGTGATGACGCTGAAGCCGAACTCGGTCGTGCCGTCGACCATCGTGCCCTCGACGTCGACCGAGGACTTGTCGACGAGGTGGAAGTCGAGGTACTCGAAGAGGGCGTTCAGCAGTTCCCGGTTGCCTCCGGCGGCGCGCTGGATGGCGGGCAGCGGGTAGCGGCGGTGGGACCAGATGGCGGTCTCGGTCGCGTGGGTGCGCTCGACCAGCTCGCGCCAGCTCGCGGCACCGCGCGTGGTGGGGAACGGCAGGGTGTTGAGGTGCATGCCGAGCACGCGGTCGGCGCCCGGTGCTTCCAGGCGGCCGTGGTAGACGACGCCGGTGTGGAAGGCGTCCTCGGCGGTGAAGCTGCCGAGCACCTTGAGGTGCGCGGCGAGCAGCACGTTCTTGAGCGAGGACTTCGCCTCGGTCGCGAGCCTGCGCAGGCCGTCCTCCAGGTCCGCGAACGGGATGTGGACGTGGTTGCGGTCCGCGACGCCGTTCAAGTCGGACTCGGCGAAGCCGTCCGGCAGGACCAGCGGGCTGTGGGTGTCGACGACCTGCTGCCAGAACGCCTGGGTCTGCGGGTCGGAGAGCGCGGTCTGCTCGGCGGCGATGAAGTCCGCGTAGCGGACCGACGGCACCTCGTAGGCCGCCGGCTCAAGGCCGTCCCGCAGGCTGCGGTAGCAGGCGAGCAGCTCCATCAGGAGGGTGTGGTAGCTCCACCCCTCGGTGATGGCGTGAATGTGACTGAACGTCAGGCGCCAGGCCTGGTCCGACTCGACGTGCACCGAGATGCGCAGCAGCGGGGCGGCGGTCAGCTCGAAGCCGTTCCGGTGCTCCTGCTCGACGTAGGCGAGCGTGAGGGCCGTCACCTCGGCCTCGGTCAGGCTGCGGACGTCGTGGATGGCGACCGGGATCTCGACGTCGGCGTGGACGAGCTGAAGCGGCTGGCTGAAGCCCTCCAGGTGCATCGAGGTGCGCAGGATGTCGTGCCGGGCCACCACGAGGTCGGCGGCGCGGCGGAACGCTGCGGCGTCGAAGGCCTTCGGGTCGGGCAGGCGGAAGGAGTTGATGTTCTGGTAGACGTCCCGGGACTCGGCCGCGAGCATCTCGACGAGCATGCCGGTCTGGATCTGGGAGAGCGGGTAGGCGTCGACGATGTCGGCCGGGAGGGCCTTGCGGTCCTCGTCGCCGATGAGGGCGAAGGGCTGGACGGCAGTGATGAGGGATTCGCCGGTGCCGTTGCCGGGGAGGGCTGCGGCCATGGCGGTGATGGTGCGCTGCTGGAAGACGTCGCGGATGGTGACGTCGTAGCCGGCGGCGCGCAGGGCGCCGACGAGGCGGACGGCGCGGATGGAGTCGCCGCCGAGGTCGAAGAAGCTGTCCTCGACGCCGACCTGGGGCAGGCCGAGGACCTCGGCCCAGACCGCGGCGAGGCGTTCCTCGACGGGGGTGCGGGGGGCGGTGTAGCCGCTGGTGGCGAACGCGTCCAGGTCGGGGGTGGGGAGGGCGCGGGTGTCGATCTTGCCGTTGGCGGTGAGGGGGATGGCGTCGATCGTCAGGTAGGCGGTCGGGACCATGTACTCGGGGAGCTTGTCGGCGAGTTCGGCGCGCAGTACCGGAGCATCGAGCACGGTGTCGGTGACGAGGTAGGCGACGAGGGTCTTCTCGCCGTTGGTGTTCTCGCGGACGGTGACGACGGTGTCGGTGATGTGGGGGTGTTCGCGCAGGCGGGCTTCGATTTCGCCGAGTTCGATGCGGTAGCCGCGGATCTTGACCTGGTTGTCGATGCGGCCGAGGGTTTCGAGGGTGCCGTCGGGGAGGAAGCGGGCGAGGTCGCCGGTGCGGTAGAGGCGGGTGCCGGCGGGGCCGTGGGGGTTGGGGAGGTACTTCTCCGCGGTGAGGTCGGGGCGGTGGTGGTAGCCGCGGGAGATGCCGGTGCCGTCGATGTGGATCTCGCCGGGGACGCCGACGGGGACGGGGTGGAGGTGCTCGTCGAGGACGTGCATGCCGGTGTTGGGGAAGGGTGTGCCGAGGGGGACGGCTTCGAGGGTGAGGGTGGTGTCGACGGGGCAGCCGGAGTTGCCGATGGTGATCTCGGTGGGTCCGTACTCGGTGGCGAGGCGGGTGCCGTGGGGGCCGGCGAGGTCCTGCCAGCGCTGGGCGAGGGTGAGGGGGAAGTTGTCGCCCGCGGCGATGACGACGCCGGCGAGGTCGCGTGCCTGGGTGGGGGTGAGTTGGTGGGTGAGGAGGTCGAGGTGGCCGGGGGTGAGCTTGATGAAGGAGAACGGTCCGGCTTCCACCAGTGCCGTGCCCAGGCTCGCGGTGTCGAGGCTGTCGGGGAGGAGGGTGAGGGGCTGGCCGGTGAGGAGGGGGTGAAGAGGTTGGGGATGCCGAGGTCGAACGCGATGGAGGAGAAGAGGGGTGCGCCGCCGGTTCCGGCAGCGGCGTAGAGGTGGGTGGTGTGGTTGAGGTAGTTGGCGAGGCCGTGGTGGTGGACGAGGACGCCCTTGGGGCGGCCGGTGGAGCCTGAGGTGTAGATGGCGTAGGCGAGGTTCTGGCCGTCCAGGGCGCGCCGGGGTGCGGTCGCCGGGTACTGGCCGATGGTCGCCTGCTCGCGCTCGACGACGACGAGGGTGCCGTCGTACTGGGCGCCGACAGTGTCGGCCAGGGCGGCGGAGGTGACGATCACCGGGGTCGCGGTGTCGGTGAGGACGTAGGCGAGGCGGTCGGCGGGCCAGGACGGGTCCAGCGGCAGGTAAGCGGCGCCGGCCTTCCACACACCGAGGAGGGTGGGGACGAGGTCGGGGCCGCGCTCCAGGCAGACACCGACGAGGACGTCCGGTCCCGCGCCGAGCGCGAGCAGGTGGTGGGCGATGCGGTTGGCGCGCTGGTCCACCTCGGCGTAGGTCAGCCGGGTCTCCCCGGCGATGACGGCGACGGCGTCCGGCGTCGCGGCGGCCTGGGCTTCGATCAGGTCGACGGTCAGGCCCTGCGGCCAGTCGACGGGGTCGCCCGCGGCCCAGGTCGTGAGCTGGGTGCGCTCGGTCTCGGGCAGGTGGGAGAGGGTCGCGTCGCCGTTGGGGTCGGCGGCCATCGCCTCCAGCACCAGCCGGTAACGCTCACCCAGGGAGTTCAGGTTCGCCCGGTCGATCGCGGTGCTCATGCTGTCGAGGTTGATTCGGCCGCCACGCACGATCACGTTGAGGGCGAACGAGTTGGCGCCGTCGCCCATCGATCCGTCCAGGTCGACGGAGTTCTCGTCGACGACGTGGAAGTCCAGGTACTCGAAGAGGACGGAGACCAGCTCGCCGGAGTTGCCGGCGGCGCGCTGGACGGCGGGCAGCGGGTAGCGGCGGTGGGACCAGATGGCGGTCTCGGTGGCGTAGGTCTGCTCGACCAGCTCACGCCAGGTCTTCGCGCCCCGAGTGGTCGGGAACGGCAGGGTGTTGAGGTGCATGCCGAGCACCCGGTCCGCGCCGGGCGCCTCCAGGCGGCCGTGGTAGACGACGCCGGTGTGGAAGGCGTGCTCGGCCGTCAGGCTGCCCATCACCTTGAGGTGCGCGGCCAGCAGGACGCTCTTCAGCGACGTCTTCGCCTCGCCGGCGAGACGACGCAGGCCGTCCTCGATGTCGGTGTAGGGCACCCGGGCATGCAGCTGCTCGACGCCGGCGTCCGGGGTGCCGAAGGAGGTCGGCAGGACCAGCGGGCTGTGGGCATCGACGAGCTGCTGCCAGAAGGCCTGGGTGGCCGGGTCGGCCAGCGCGGTCTGCTCGGCGGCGATGAAGTCCGCGTAGCGGACCGACGGCACCTCGTAGACGGCCGGCTGCTCGCCGTTCCGCAGGCTGCGGTAGCAGGCGAGGATCTCCATCACCAGGGTGTGGTAGCTCCACCCCTCGGTGACGGCATGGATGTGACTGAACGTCAGGCGCCAGGCCCGGTCGGACTCCAGGTGGACGGCGATGCGCACCAGCGGCGCCTCGGCCAGCTCGAAGCCCAGGGCGCGCTCGGAGGTCATGTACTCCTGCTTGCGCGCCGCGATCTCCTCGGCGGCGAGCGCACGCAGGTCGTGGATCGCGACCGGGACCTCGGCGGTGGCGTGGACGAGCTGGAGGGGCTGGCTGTAGCCGTCCAGGTGCATCGAGGTGCGCAGGATGTCGTGCCGGGCCACCACCGTGTCGAGGGCGCGGCGGAACGTCGTTGCGTCGAAGGGGACTTCGTCGGGGACGAGGAAGGAGTTCAGGTTGTGGTAGGTGTTGCCACCCTGTGCCGCGAGCATCTCCACGAGCATGCCGGTCTGGACCTGGGAGAGCGGGTAGGCGTCGACGACGTCGGCGGGGAGGGCCGCGCGGTCGTCGTCGCCGATGAGGGCGAAGGGCTGGACGGCGGTGATCAGGGAGTGGCCGGTGCCGTCACCGATCCGGGCCGCGAGGGCGGTGATGGTGCGCTGCTGGAAGACATCGGGGATGGAGATGTCGTAGCCGGCGGCGCGCAGGGCTCCGACGAGGCGGACGGCGCGGATGGAGTCGCCGCCGAGGTCGAAGAAGCTGTCCTCGACGCCGACCCGCGGCAGGCCGAGGACCTCGGCCCAGACCGCGGCCAGACGCTCCTCGACCGGAGTACGCGGGGCGGTGTAGCCGCCGGTGGCGAACGCGTCCAGGCCGGGGGCGGGGAGGGCGCGGTGGTCGACCTTGCCGCTGTTGCTCAGCGGGACGGCGTCGATCGTCACGAACGCGCCCGGGACCATGTACTCGGGCAGGGTTTCGGCGAGGCGGGCCCGCAGCTCCCCCGCGTCCACCCTGCCGCCGGCGGGCACGACATACGCGACGAGGGCCTCGTCGTGGACGGTCACGACGGCCTGGCGGACCTGCTCCAACCCGCTCAGGACCGTCTCGATCTCACCCAGCTCGATACGGTAACCACGGATCTTGACCTGGCTGTCGATCCGGCCCAGGCACTCCAGACTGCCGTCCGCCAGGAACCGCGCCAGGTCACCCGTCGCGTACAGCCGCGAACCCGCCGCCCCGAACGGGTTCGGCAGGAACCTCTCCGCCGTGAGGTCCGCCCGCCCGTGGTAACCCCGGGCCACCCCGTCACCGTCGATGAACAACTGACCCGTCACCCCCGACGGAAGCAGCCGCAGCCCCTCGTCCAGGACATAGACGCCGGTGTTGGCCAACGGGTGGCCGATGGCGATGGTCTCCGGCTCCTCGGGGACGTCCCAGAAGCTCGACCAGATGGTCGTCTCCGTCGGACCGTAGACATTGACCACCCGCCGCGTGACCGCCGACAAGGCGGACGCCAGGTGCCCGGGCAACGGCTCGCCACCCGTCAGCGCGGTGACCGAACGCTCCTCGAAACCCGCCTCCAGCAGCAGCCGCCACGCCGACGGCGTCGCCTGCACATGACTCACCCCATGCGCCCCGACCAGAGCGATCAGCGCCGCCGGATCCTTCACCTCATGGTCCCGCGCCAGCACCACCCGGCCACCCGTGACCAACGGCAGGTGCAGCTCCAGACCCGAGATGTCGAACGACACCGACGTCGAGGCCAGCCACACCGACCCATCCGGCACACCCAGGTCGTCCCGCACCGACGCCAGCAGATTGTGCAGCGCACCGTGCCCGATCATCACGCCCTTCGGACGCCCCGTCGAACCACTCGTGTACAGCACGTACGCCAACTGCTCCGGAACCACCACACCCGGCACGGCAAGGGTCGGCGGCTCGTCGAACACCACCGTGTCCAGGTCGATCCTGGTCCCGGCGAACTCCACCGACCGGCCGCTCACGGTGACCAGCACCGCCGCGCCCGAGTCCGCCAGCATGTAGTCGATCCGCTCACCCGGCAGCGCCGGATCGATCGGCAGATACGCGCCACCGGCCCGCCAGACGCCGTGCAGCAGCGGCACCAGATCCGCCTCACGCGGCAGGCACACACCCACCACGCTCTCCGGACCGACACCAGCGGCCCGCAACAGGGCACCGAACCGCGCCGCCCGCTCAGCCACCTGCCCGTACGTCAGCTCCACATCACCGACCACCACCGCGACCGCGTCCGGCGACTCCACGACCCGGGCCGCGAACGCCTCCGGCGCACTGGCCGTCGACCACACCACCTCACGCCCCGGCGCGGACAACACCGCCACCTCGGCCCCGGACAACGGCACCACACGCGCGTCACCCTCCGGATCCGCCGCCATCGCCTCCAACACCGACCGGTACAACCCACCCAACCGCTCCAGGCCCTCGGCACCGAAGGCCTCGGTCGTGCTGCTGAGGTGGAAGCGCCCGTCACGGGTGATGACGGTCAGCCCGAACTCGTTTGCGCTCTCCCGCAGTTCGGCGGAGGTGTCGACCTCATCGGCGTCCAGCTGGTGGAAGTCGTGGAAGTCGAACATCACGGAGACCAGCTCGCCGCTGCTGCCGGCGGCGCGCTGGATGGCGGGCAGCGGGTAGCGGCGGTGGGACCAGATGGCGGTCTCGGTGGCGTAGGTCCGCTCGACCAGCTCACGCCAGGTCTTCGCGCCCCGAGTGGTCGGGAACGGCAGGGTGTTGAGGTGCATGCCGAGCACCCGGTCGGCGCCCGGTGCTTCCAGGCGGCCGTGGTAGACGACGCCGGTGTGGAAGGCGTCCTCGGCCGTGAGGCTGCCCATCACCTTGAGGTGCGCGGCCAGCATGACGCTCTTGAGCGAGGTCTTCGCTTCGGCCGCGAGCTTGCGCAGCCCCTCCTCCAGGTCCGCGAACGGCACCTGCAGACCGGTCCGGCCGCCCGCGTCACCGCCCCAGGTGGCGGGCAGGACCAGCGGGCTGTGGGTGTCGACGACCTGCTGCCAGAAGGCCTGGGTCGCCGGGTCGGCCAGCGCGGTCTGCTCGGCGGCGACGAAGTCCGCGTAGCGCACCGGGAGCGGCGCCGGGGCGGCGGGCTCGCGGCCGTCCCGCAGCGCCTGGTAGTCGCCCAGGAGCTCCACCAGCATCGAGTTGACGGACCAGCCGTCGGTGATGGCGTGCGGGTAGGTGAGGGTCAGGTACCAGGACTCGTCGGACTCCAGGTGTGCGGCGACGCGCATCAGCGGAGCGGTCGTGAGCTCGAACGCGGCGGCGTGCTCGGCGGCGGCGAAGGCACGGCCGTGCTCGGCCTGCTGCTCGGCGGTCGAGCCGCGCAGGTCATGGACGGTGACCGGGATCCCGGCGGTCGCGTGCACCAGCTGGAGCGGCTGCGAGAACCCGTCCAGGTGCATCGAGCTGCGGAGCGTCTCGTGGCGCGCGGTGATCAGCTCGACGGCGCCGCGCAGGGCGTCCGGCGAGAACGCCTGGCGGTCCGGAAGGCGGAAGGAGGTGATGTTCTGGTAGACGTTCCGCCCGTGGGTCGCTGCCAGCATCTCGACGAGCATGCCGGTCTGGACCTGGGAGAGCGGGTAGGCGTCGACGACGTCGGCCGGGAGGGCCGCGCGGTCGTCGTCGCCGATGAGGGCGAAGGGCTCGACGGCGGTGATCAGGGACTCGCCGGTGCCGTCACCGATCCGGGCCGCGAGGGCGGCGATGGTGCGCTGCTGGAAGACGTCGCGGATGGTGATGTCGTAGCCGGCGGCGCGGAGGGCTCCGGTGAGGCGGACGGCGCGGATGGAGTCGCCGCCGAGGTCGAAGAAGCTGTCCTCGACGCCGACCTGGGGCAGGCCGAGGACCTGGGCCCAGACGGCGGCGAGGCGTTCCTCGACGGGGGTGCGGGGGGCGGTGTGGTTACTGGTGGTGAAGGCGTTGAGGTCGGGGGTGGGGAGGGCGCGGCGGTCGGTCTTGCCGCTGCTGTTGAGGGGGATGGCGTCGAGGGTGACGAACGCCGCGGGGATCATGTATTCGGGGAGGGTGGTGGCGAGTTCGCGGCGCACGGTGGTGAGGTCGACGCGGGCGTTGTCGGTGACGAGGTAGGCGAGGAGGGTGTCGTCGCGGACGATGGCGACGGCCTGGTGGATGTGGTCCAGGGCGATGAGGGCGGTTTCGATCTCGCCGAGTTCGATGCGGTAGCCGCGCAGTTTGATCTGGTTGTCGATGCGGCCGAGGTAGTCGATGGTGCCGTCGGGGAGGTAGCGGGCGAGGTCGCCGGTGGCGTAGAGGCGGGTGCCGGCGGGGCCGTACGGGTCCGGCACGAACTGCTCGGCGGTGAGTTCGGGGCGGTTGAGGTAGCCGCGGGCGACGGCGGGGCCGCCGACGTGGAGTTCGCCGGGGACGCCGATGGGGACGGGGTGGCCGGCTCGGTCGAGGAGGTGGATGGTGAGGTCGGTGAGGCGGGTGCCGATGACGCTGCGGCGGGGGCCGGTGAGTTCGGCGGGGGTGACCTGGTGGAACGTGGCGTAGACGGTGGTCTCGGTGGGGCCGTACATGTTGACGAGGGCCGGGTTGTTCCAGCCGAACGTGCGGGTCCAGTCGGTGAGTTCGGTGACGTCGAGGCGTTCGCCGGCGAACACGACGGTGCGCAGGGCGGTGCCGGTTCCGGCGTCGGTGCTGGTGGTGAGGGTGGTGGCGAGGGTGCGGAATGCGGAGGGGGTCTGGCAGAGCATGGTGATCTGCTCGGTGGTGAGCAGGTCGGCCATGTCCTGGGGGGAGCGGGCGACCATGGTGGGGACGACGACGAGGCGGCCGCCGTGGAGGAGGGCGCCCCACATCTCGAAGACGGAGACGTCGAAGGCGTAGGAGTGGAACAGGGCCCACACGTCGTCGGCGGTGAAGTCGATGCGTTCGCAGGCCGCGGTGAACAGGCGGGCGACGTTGGCGTGGGTGAGGCTGACGCCCTTGGGCCGGCCGGTGGAGCCCGAGGTGTAGATGACGTAGATCTGGTTGTCCGGACGCACGTCCGTGACCGGCGGGGTCGCCGGGCACGCGTTGATCTCGGCCGCGTGGACGTCGACGAGGACGCGGGTGCCGGTGAACTCCAGCTCTTCGAGGGCGGAGTGGGTGACGAGCAGGTCGGCCTTGGCGTCGGCCAGCATGTAGGCGAGGCGGTCGGCGGGGTTGGCCGGGTCGAGCGGCAGGTAGGCGGCGCCGGACTTCAGGATGCCCAGCAGGGCCGGGATGAGGTCGGGTCCGCGTTCCAGCGAGAGGCCGACGATCCGCTCGGGGCCAGCGCCGAGGGCGATGAGGTGGTGGGCGATGCGGTTCGCCCGCTCGTCCAGCTCGGCGTAGGTGAGCTTAAACGAACCACTGGTCAGCGCGATGGCGTCCGGGGTGCGGGCGGCCTGGGCGGCGAACAGCTCGTGGACGCAGTCGTCCACCGGCTGCTCGACGGCGGTGTTCCAGGTGTCGAGCAGCAGCTCACGCTCCGCGGCCGGCAGGAAGTCGATCGCGGAGAGCCGGGCGTCCGGCGTCGCGGTGAGGCCGGCCAGCAGGTTCAGGTAGTGCGCGGCCATCCGCTCGATCGTGCCGCGGTCGAAGAGGGCGGTGGCGAAGCAGAGCCGGGCCTCCAGCGGCCCGTTCACGCCGTCGGTGATGTCCAGGGTGAGGTCGACCTTGGCGATCCGGTCGGCGGACTCGGGGCGCACGGTCAGGCCGGGCAGCTCGAAGGTGGGCGCCTGGTGCTCGCGGAGGATGAAGTCGACCTGGTACAGCGGCGTGCGCGAGAGGTCGCGGTTCGGCTGCAGCTCGTCGACGAGGCGGGCGAACGGCACGGACTGGTGCTCGTAGGCGTCCAGCATGGTGCGGCGGCCGGTCGCGAGCAGCTCGCGGAAGGTCGGGTCGCCCTGCCAGTCGAGGCGGTTGACCACGACGTTGATGCCGTAGCCGATCAGCCGCTGGAGCTCGGGGCGGGCGCGGCCGGAGACGGTGACGCCGACGGGGATGTCGGTGGTGCGGGTGTAGCGGGAGACCAGCGACTGGAAGGCGGTGAGCAGGACGACGAACCGGGTGACGTCGTTCTCGGCAGCCACCTGCTGGGCCCGCTCGGCGAGTTCGGCCGGGATCGTGAAGGTGACGGCGTCGCCGGCGGACTCGCGGCGGGCGGGGCGGGGGCGGTCGGTGGGCAGGTCGATGACCGGGACGTCGGACAGCCGGCCGCGCCAGTAGTCGAGCTGGCGGTCGAGCACGTCACCGCTCAGCTCCCTGCGCTGCCAGGCGGCGAAGTCGGCGAACTGGACCGGCAGCGGGGCGAGCGGGGAGGGCGCGCCGGTGGTGAACGCGGTGTACAGGGCGCCGAGTTCCTCCGCGAAGACGCCCATCGACCAGGCGTCGCACGCGATGTGGTGGAAGGTGACGACCAGGATGTGCCGGTCCTCGGCGAGGGCGAGCAGCCGGGCGCGGACCGGCCAGTCGCGCTCCAGGTCGAACGGGGTGACGATCTCCTGCTCGGCGAGCTCCCGGGCCCGCGCCTCGCGGTCCTGGACGGGGACGTCCGCCAGGTCCACGACGGGGAACGGCGGGGCCGCGGGAGCGTCGACGATCTGGACCGGCTCCTCGCCGGCCAGCAGGTAGCGGGTCCGCAGGATCTCGTGGCGGGCGACGATCTCCGTCCACGCCGCGCGCAGGGCGGCGCGATCCAGCGTCCCGTCGAGCCGCAGCGCCAGCGGTACCAGGTACTCGGCGCTGTCGGGCTCCAGGCGGTTGAGGAACCACATCTGCTGCTGACCGAACGTGACGGGCAGCGGCTGGTCCCGATCAACCGTGGTGATCAGGGACCGGCGACCGCCCCGCTTGCCGGCCAGCCGGCGCCGCAGCAGCTCCTCGCGCTGCGCTGCCACGTCCTGCTTGGTCGACTTCATGTCGCCGGTGTTCATTCCTAGTTCTCCTTGGAGTTCGTGGCGGCGGCGCCGGCCGTGGCGGTGCTGGGGGCGAAGAGGTCCGACTCCGCGATCTCGGAGTCGCTCAGCTGCTCGATCTCGGCCCTGATCTGGTCCTCGATCGCCGCGGCCAGACGGCCGACGGTGGGCTGGGCGAAGACGGTGCCGATGGAGAGGTCGATGTCGAACTCGTCCTGGAGCTGGGAGGTCATGCGGATGGCCAGGATCGAGTGGCCGCCGAGCGTGAAGAAGCTGTCCTGCACGCCGACCCGGGGCAGTCCGAGCAGTTCGGCCCAGATCTGGGCGATCCGCTCCTCGGTGGGGGTGGTGGGCGGCTGGAAGCCGTCGTCCCCGGCGTCGATGTCGGGCAGGGCCCGACGGTCGACCTTCCCGTTGGCGGTGAGCGGGATCCGGTCGATCACCGTGAGGGCCGACGGGACCATGTAGTCGGGGAGGCGCTCGGCGAGCGCGGCCCTGACCGGTTCGAGGTCGACGGGCCCGGTGCCGTCCGTGACCAGGTAGCCGACCAGCGACTTCTCACCGGTGGTGCTCTCCCGGACGATCACCACGGCGTCGCGGACCGGTGCCAGCTCCGACAGTACGGCCTCGATCTCTCCGAGTTCTATGCGGTATCCGCGCAGCTTGACCTGGGTGTCGATGCGGCCGAGGAAGGAGATGCTGCCGTCGGAGAGCACCCGGGTCAGGTCACCGGTGCGGTAGAGGCGGGAGCCGGCCGGGCCGTAGGGGTTCGGGACGAACTTCTCGGCGGTCAGCTCGGGCCGGCCGTGGTAGCCGCGGGCCAGGCCCTCGCCGCCGACGTGGAGTTCGCCGGCGACGCCGACCGGGACGGGCCGGCCGGCCCGGTCCAGCACCAGGGTGGTGGTGTTGGGCAGCGGGCCGCCCAGCGGTACGGCGGCGGCCTGCGGCCGGTCCACGGGGTGCACGGTGGAGCCGATCGAGGCCTCGGTCGGTCCGTACTCGTTGATCAGCCGGCCGGGGCCGAGGGCCGTGAGCCAGCGGTTGGCGAGGCGGGCGGGCAGTTCCTCGCCGGCCACCAGGACCAGCCGGGCCAGTGCCGACATCCGGTCGTCGGTCAGCTGGTCGGTGAGCAGTTCGAGGTGCCCGGGGGTGAGCTTGACGAAGGCGTACGGCGCACCGGCCAGCAGCGTCTCGCCGAGGGTGGCGAGATCCAGGTCGGCGGGCAGGACGTGCACCGCGCGGCCGGTGATCAGCGGCACGTACAGGTTGGTGGCCGGCAGGTCGAAGGCGATGGAGCTGAACAGCGGGGCGCCGCCCTCGGCGCCGGTCAGGTCGCGGGCCGCCCAGCGCAGGTGGTTGGCCAGGCCGCGGTGGTGCACCATGACGCCCTTGGGGCGGCCGGTGGAGCCGGAGGTGTAGATCGCGTAGGCGAGCAGCTCCGGGTCCCCGGAGCGGGCGGGCCGCTCGGCCGGGCGGGCCTCGACGGCGGCGCGGTCGGCGTCCAGCAGGACGAGGGCGCCCTGGTGGCCCGCCGTGGCGGAGGCCTGGTCGGAGGTGGTGACGAGCAGCGGCGAGCGGCAGTCGGAGAGGACGTGGCGCAGCCGCTCGGCGGGCAGCGACGGGTCCAGCGGCAGGTAGGCGGCGTCGGCCTTCCAGATGCCGAGCAGGGCGGGGACGAGCTCCGGTCCGCGGGCCAGGCAGAGGCCGACGACGGTGTCGGGGCCGGCGCCCAGGGCGATCAGGTGGTGGGCGATGCGGTTGGCCCGCTCGTCCACCTCGGCGTAGGTCAGCCGGGTCTCGCCGGCGATCACGGCGACGGCGTCGGGGGTGGTCCGGGCCTGCTCCTCGAACAGGTCGAGGGTGGTGCCGGCCGGCCAGTCGGCGTGCTCGCCGGTGCCCCAGCCGGTGAGCTGCTCGCGGTCCCGCTCGGCCATGATCCCGGCGGCCGCGAGGGTGACGGCGGGCTCGGCGGTGACGGACTCCAGCAGGCGCAGGAAGTGGTCGGCCAGCCGCTCGACGGTGGTCCGCTCGAACAGCGCGTCGGTGTACTCGAAGGCGCCGCTCCAGGTGCCGTCGGCCTCGCTGCGGACGTAGAGGGTGAGGTCGGTCTTGGCGACCTGGCGGGCCGGGTGGAGGTAGTCGATGTCGGCGCGGTCGGGCATGCCGCCGATCAGCTGGCCGTCGTGCAGGTTGAAGGCGACCTGGTAGAGCGGGGTGCGGGACTGGTCGCGCTCGGGGCGCAGCTCGTCCACGATGTGCTCGAAGGAGAGGTTCTGGTGGGCGAAGGCCTCGCGGCAGACCACCCTGACCTTCTCCAGGGCCTCGGTGAAGGTCAGGCCCTCCGCCAGCCGGCAGCGCAGCACCAGCGAGTTGAGGAAGAAGCCGACGGTGCGGTCGACCTCGGGCCGGGTGCGTCCGGCGACCGGGGTGCCGATCACCACGTCCCACTGGCCGCTGAGCCGGGCGAGCACGGTACCGAAGGCGGTCAGCAGCGTCATGAACGGCGTGGCCTCGCGGCTCTGGCCGAGGTCGGTGACCGCGGCCATCAGGCGCTGCGGGATGTCGAAGGTGACGACGTCGCCGTGCGGGTCGCGCTTGGCGGGGCGCGGGTGGTCGGCGGGCAGCTCCAGCGGGACGAGCCCGTCGAGCGCGGTGCGCCAGTAGGCGAGCTCGTCGGCCAGCCGCTCCTTGGAGTGCCACTCCTGCTGCCAGCCGGCGTAGTCGGCGTACTGCACCGGGACGGCGGGCAGCCGCGGGGTGACGCCGGCCCGCAGGGCGGCGCACAGCTGGTGGAACTCCTCCTCCAGGACGGCGGCCGACCAGCCGTCGCAGGCGATGTGGTGGATGGTGACGAGCAGCAGCTGCTCGTCGCCGTCGGCGGGGGTGCGGGCCAGGGTGGCGCGCCAGAGCCGGCCGGAGGCGAGGTCGAAGCCGGTCTCGAACTGCTCGCGGAAGAGCTCGACGATCCGCTCACGGCTGCCTTCGGCGCACCGCAGCTCGATCGGCAGGGTTTCGCCGATCTCCTGGAGCGGTTCGCCGTCGACGACGGTGTAGCGGGTGCGCAGCGCCTCGTGGCGGTCGGCGAGGGTGTCGAGCACCAGGCGGACGGTGTCGGCCTCGACGTCCCCGGGCAGCCGCAGGAACAGCGGGGCGGTCCACTCCGGGCTGGGCTCCATGGTGTCGAGCAGCCAGATCCGGCGCTGGCCGTACGAGAGCGGCAGCGGCCGGTCGCGCGGCACCGGGGTGATGCCGGCGGCGGTCGGCCGGGCGTCCGCGAGCAGGGCGACCTGCTCGCGGACGGTGACCGCGCCGAACAGGTCGGCGAGCACGATCGGGGTGCCGGTGGCCGCGTGGAGGCGCTTGGCCAGCTCGGTCATGATCAGCGAGTAGCCGCCGAGCTGGAAGAAGTTGTCGTCCAGGCCGACCTGCGCCACCTCCAGCAGCTCGGACCAGATCCGGGCCACGGTCCGCTCGACGGCGGTCACGGGGGCGACGTGGGCGGGGCGGCCGGGCGCGGTGTCGGCGGGCGCGGCCTGCGGGCGGTCGGCCTCGTCGAGCAGCTCCAGGACGCCGTCGCCCTGCCAGCGGACCAGGTCGCCGGTGGCGTGCATGCGGCTGCCGGCGGTGCCGTAGACGGCGGGGCGCAGCCGCTCGGCGGTGGTGCGCGGGTCGTCGAGGTAGCCGGCGCCGGCGCCGAGGCCGGCCGCGTTCAGCCGGCCGGGGACGCCCGGCGGGACGAGGTCGCCGTACTCGTCGAGGACGAGCAGCGGGATCCGGTCGATCGGGCGGCCGAGCAGGGTGTTCGGGCCGGTGCGGTCCGGGTCGACGGTGTGGGCGGTCACCGCGAGGGCGCCGTCGAGCAGGTGGACGCTGCACACTTCCTCGGCGCCGGTGGCGGTCAGGGCGCGCGCGGTGCCGGCGGTCAGCCCGGCGCCGGCGGCGAGCACCAGGCGGGGGGCGGTGCCGGGCCGCAGGTCGGCGGCGGCGAGCAGCGCGGGCGCGCCGGCCAGTACGGTGGCCCGCTGCTCGGCGGCGACGGCGGCGAGGCCGGCGGGGTCGGTCACCGGGACGGCGGTGGCCCCGGCGGCCAGCGCGGCGAACAGCGGGGCGAACCAGCCGTCGGTGCCGCCGGCGCAGAGCACCCGGTCGCCCGGCTCCAGGCCGAACTCCTCGACCAGCCAGTCGATCTGGTGCAGTACGGCGGCCTGGTCGAGGACCAGGGTGCGGCCGGTGGCCGGGTCGTGGCGCAGCCAGGCGGCGTCGGTCGGCCCGGCGGGCCGACCGGGGTGGTCGGCGGGCCGGTCGGCGAGGTCCAGCGCCAGCGTGCGGGGGCCGACGACCCGGGCGGCGCCGTGCCGCTCGGGCGCGTCCTCGTCCAGGGTGAGGACGAGCTCCACCCGGGCGGGCAGGGAGCCGAGCGGGAGGTCGGCGGGCAGGGGCAGGACGGCCGCGCCGGCGCGCCAGACGCCGAGGGCGGTCCGCGCGAACGCCGCCCCGGGGGAGAGGCGCACGCCGACGACGCCGCCGGGCGCGATGCCCGCCTCGGCGAGGAAGTGCGCCAGCCGGCCGGCGTGCTCGTCGAGCCGGCGGTAGTCGGCGCGGTCCTGGTGGTCGGACACGGCGATGGCGTCGGGAGCCCGGCGGGTCGAGCTCGCAATCAGGTCGTGCAGGGAAGGCCGCGGGGTCACGAGAGCTCCTCGCTCGGTGTCACGGTGGGGTGGGCGGTACGACGACGCGCGCTCTCCCGCGGCGGCCGGTGGGGGCCGCCGCGGGAGAGCGGGGTCGTTCAGTTGGCGGCGGCCTGGGCGGCCATCCGGGTGCGCAGGCTCAGCGGGCGCATGTCGGTCCACACCTCGCCGATGCGGGTGAGGCACTCCTGCTTGGTGCCGCCGGTGCCCTCGGCCCGCCAGCCGTCCGGCAGGGCGCGGTCCGCCCACCAGATCGAGTACTGCTCCTCGTCGTTGAGCACCACGAGGTAGCTCTGCTCGTCGACAATCTGCTCAGCCATGACGCTCCCAGGTCGGTTGAGGCCGGTGCCGCCAGGGGCGGCTGGATGCACGGGACGGCCGAGCTGTTGGGCGGGCCGGCTGCCCGCACACTCGTCCGACTGCCCGGGAAGTCTGCGGTGGCCCGCTATAGACGCTCTATACCGTCGGATCCGGCCGTCGGCGTGCCTTCCGGCGCAGGTCACGAGGGGTGCGCGGGCCCCGGATCGGGGCGGTCCGGGGCGTGGTGGAAATCACGATTGCTTATATCGAGGGGTTTGCGGTGGCCGAAAAATGCCCTTCCGCCACCCTGGGTGTCCATTACTTGACTTCATGTCATTCGATGACAGAAACTCGACCGGGGGCGTGCAGGGAGTGACATTTCCGTGGCTCGGCCCAGCCGGGGGGCAGCCATATTCAAGGCCCCCGTGTGAAGAAGTTCAGAGATTCCTCGGGGGACGTTTCACCATGTCAGACCTGCTTCGCGTGATCAGACCGCGTCTGTGTCCAGCCTCTTCGCATTCCGACTGTCCAATGTCGACTGATTCTTGACGGCCCATCAGACCATCCTCCCTGGACAATTGGATTCACGGCAATGCTGGAGAAGCTGGGCCTCGGTGCCGAGGCCGGTTCGGTCTACAAAGAAATGCTCAAGGATCCGCAGAGCGGACCCGCCGACATCGCCGGCCGGCTCGGCTGGACCGAGGCCCGGGTGCGGTCGTCCCTGGACGAGCTCGCCCGCCTCGCGCTGCTGAGACCGTCCTGGCAGGACCCGGGCGTGCTGAAGCCGGTGGAGCCGGAGGTCGGGCTGCGCTATCTGCTCGACCGCCGGGAGGCCGAGCTCCAGCGGCGCCTGCTGGAGATCGAGCAGGGCCGCCGCGACCTCGTCGAGGTGGTCGCCGAGTACGCCAACCTGACCCGGTCCTCCCGCAAGAGCGCGGACGTCGAGGTGCTGGAGGGGATCGACTCGATCCGGCTGCGGATCGAGTCGCTGGCGACCGGCTGCACCGAGGAGGTGCTGGGCTTCGTCACCTCGGGGGTGATGTCCGAGGCGAACATCGAGGCCAGCCGTCCGCTGGACCTGCGGGTGCTGCGCGGCGGGGTCCGGCTGCGCTCGATCTACCTGGAGAGCATCAAGAACGACAACAACACCATTGCGTATGCTCATTGGCTGACGGAGCAGGGCGCCCAGGTGCGCGTCGCGCCGACGCTTCCGCCGCGCATGGTGATCTACGACCGGTCCACCGCTATTGTTCCGGTGGACCCCGAGGAGACCCGCAGGGGCGCCCTCGTGCTGCGCGGCCACGGAGTGGTCGGCGCGCTGTGCGAACTGTTCGAGCGGGTCTGGCAGAGCTCCCTGCCGGTCGCCTCCGAGCCGGAGGCTCCGGTCGGCCGGGAACAGCCCGAACTGTCCCCGCGATCGCAGGCCATCCTGGTCCTGCTGGCCAAGGGCGCCACCGACGAGATGATCGCCCGCAGGCTCGGCGTCTCGGTCCGCACCGTACGGCGCGGCACTGCCGAGCTGGCCGCCCAGCTGGGCGCCAAGACGAAGTTCCAGGCCGGGATGATGGCGCTCCAGCACGGCTGGGTCGATCCCGCCCTGCTCTCCTGACACCGGCCGCCGCCGGACCCGGACCCGGGGCCGGCGGCGCTCGGCCCGGTCGGGAGCGTCGGCGGCCGGCCGGGGCGGGAACGCCGGTGCCGCGCCCGGCTGGACCCACCTGCCGCATCCCCGTCCTCGCGGGCCGGGCCGGCCGCCCCGTGCCACCGGGGGTGTAGCCAGCCATACCCCGGGACTGAATCCCAGGCCATTGAGCCGCACCCACCCCGACTGATGGGCTGAGACTATGAACGCCACGGACTTTGCCGTTGAACTCCGATCGGTCTGCCGGACCTACCGACGCGGACCCGAGCCGGTCGTCGGCCTGGACGACGTGAGTGTCGGATTCCCCTTCGGGACCTTCACCGCCGTCATGGGCCCCTCCGGCTCCGGCAAGTCGACCCTGCTGCGGTCCGCCGCGGGCCTGGAGCCGATCGACCAGGGGGAGGTACGGGTCGACGGCACCGCCCTGGGCGGCCTGCGCGACAACGACCTGACCGTGCTGCGCCGGGAGAAGATCGGCTTCGTCTTCCAGTCCTTCAACCTGCTGCCCGCCCTGACCGCGGCGCAGAACGTGGCGCTCCCGGCCAAGCTGGCCGGCCGGCACCCCGCGCCCTCCGAGGTGACCGCCGCGCTGGCCGTCGTCGGCCTCGCCGAGCGGGCCGGACACCGGCCGGGCGAGCTCTCCGGCGGTCAGCAGCAGCGGGTGGCCATCGCCCGCGCGCTGATCACCCGCCCCGCGGTGCTGCTGGCCGACGAGCCGACCGGCGCCCTGGACACCAAGAGCGGCCGCGAGGTCCTGGCCCTGCTGCGCTCCATGGCCGACGAGCCCAGCCGCGCCGTGGTCATGGTCACCCACGACCCGGTCGCCGCCTCCTACGCCGACCGCGTGGTCTTCCTCCGCGACGGCCGGCTGGCCGGCTCGCTGGAGCGGCCCACCGCCGAGCAGGTCGCCGCCCGGATGACCGCGCTGGAGGCCGTGGCATGCTGAGCCTCGCCCTCGCCACCATCAAGCTGCGCTGGGCCTCGTTCGTCGGCAGCTTCGTCGCCCTGGCCTGCGGTGTCGCCCTGATGGCGACCTCGATCCTGGTCATGGCCGCCACCTCGGACATCCCCGACCAGGAACGCCAGCGCTTCTCGCAGGCCCCCGTCCTGGTGTCCGCCTTCCACACCCTGGACTTCAGGCGGGACGACGGCGACGTCTCCCCGACCCCGGTGGCCAAGCAGCAGGGCCTGCCGGCCGAGCTGATCGCCGCGGTGGCCGCCACCGGCCGGACGGTCGAGGACCGCACCTTCTACGCCCAGCTCGCGGACGGCCCGCACGACCAGGTCGGACGCGCCTGGTCCAGTGCGGAGCTCGGCGGCTACCGGCTGACCGCCGGCTCGGCGCCGAGCACCGACGAGCAGATCGTCATCGGCGGCGGCAGCCCCGACCAGGTCGGCCGGCGCGTCCAGTACGTCACCGCCGACGGCCTGCACAGCGCGACCGTCTCCGGCGTCACCGAGGCGGAGCCGTTCGAGCACGCCGTCTTCTTCACCGACGCGCAGGCCGCCCGCTTCTGCCCCGCCGTCGGCGTGCTGGCCGCCTTCGGCCCCGTCGACGCGGTCCGCCAGGCGGTGGCCGGCGCCGGCGGCGCGACCACCGCCCGGGTGCTGACCGGTGCCGAGCGCAGCCAGCTGGACCCGCACCACATCGACGTCGCCGGCCAGCTGGACAACGTGCAGACCCCGCTCGGGCTCTCCGCCGCGGTCTCCGGCGGCACCGCGGTGTTCGTGGTCGCGGGCACCTTCGCGCTGTCGATCGCCCAGCGCCGCCGTGAGCTCGCCCTGCTCCGCCTGATCGGCGCCACCCGCAAGCAACTGCGCACCCTGGTCAACCGGGAGGCCCTGCTGGTCGGCCTGCTGGCCTCCGTCACGGGCTGCGTGCTCGGTGCGGTCGGGGCGCCGCTGGCCGGCCGCTGGCTGATCGACCACGACATGGTGCCGGCCGACTTCACCGTCCCGATCAGCTGGTGGGGGCTGCTCGTCGCGGCCCTGATCGGACTGCTGACCGCGATGGCCGGCGTGGTGCTCTCCTCGTTCAAGGCCGGACTGGTCAGCCCGGGCGAGGCGCTGATGGAGGCCGACGTGGAGCGGCGCTCGCGGGTCGCCCTGGCGGTCCGCTGGATCAGCGGCCTGCTCGTGCTCGGCGGCGGCATCGCGGCGCTCGTGGTGGTGGCCCGGACCTGGCCCGACGCCGCGGCCAGCGCCGCCGACTCGCTCGGACTGCTGCTGGCCGTCGTCGGCGGCTGCGTCCTGCTCGCGGGCGTGCTGGCCACCCCGGTGATCCGGCTGCTGACGGTGCTGCCCACGCTCTCGGCCCGGCTGCGCGGCCGCCCCGCCGAGGACGGCGGCGGCATCGTCTGGGCCACCGCCCGGCAGAGCGCGCTGACGGCCTTCCGGCGCACCGCCGCCACCACCACCCCGGTGGTGCTGGTCGTCGCCTTCGCCGGCTGCCTGCTCGGCAGCGTCGACACCATCAACCGCTCGAAGGTCACCGAGGTCCGCGGCCAGCTGGCCGCCACCGACTTCGTCGTCGCACCGGCCGGCACGCCCGGGCTGAGCCGGACCGTGGTGGACCGCGTCCGCGCCGTGCCCGGCGTGCGGAGCCTGGTCATCACCCCGACCCTGGTGATGGCCGACCAGGACGGCCAGGCCCTGGTCGCCTTCCCCGCCGCGACGGCGGACGCCGCCGCGCTGGCCGAGGTCGACCGGCTCCCGGTCGTCGAGGGCTCGCTGGCCGACCTCGGCCCCGACTCGATCGTGCTCAGCCGCACCTGGCCCGGCTCGCCGCGGACCGGGCAGCAGGTCCCGGTCTGGCTGGCCGACGGCACCCCCCGGACCCTGCGGGTCGCCGCCGTCCTCGGCACCGGCGCCGAGACGGTCCAGGCCTGGGTGACCGGGCACAACGCCGTCACCGGCGGGGTCGGCGGCCAGGCCCTGGCGAGCCAGATCCACCTGCGGGTGCTGCCCGGCACCGACCGGCAGCAGGCCGCCGACGCCCTGCGGACGGCCGTGCAGGGGCTGGGCGCCAAGCTCGCGACCTCGGAGGAGACCTGGTCGGCGGCCACCGACAGCAACGAGGAGGCCTCCTGGAACGCCCTGCTGATGATCCTCGGCCTGGCGATCTGCTACGCGGCCATCGCGCTGGCCAACTCGCTGGTGATGACCGTCGCCGACCGCAGGAAGGAGCTGTCGCTGCTGCGCCTGGCCGGCGCCACCAAGGCCCAGGTGCTGCGCACCGTCGCCGTCGAGACGATGCTGTGCGTGGCGGCCGGGACGTTCCTCGGCCTGCTCGGTACCGCGATCAGCATCGGCGGCTCCTGGGCGGCCCTGACCAACCTGGTCGGCCCGACGCCCGCGGTGGTGCCCTGGGGCACGATGGGCGTGCTCGCCGCCTGCTGCGCGGCCATCGCGCTCGTCTCGGCGGTGCTGCCGGCCGCGCTCGCGCTGCGCGACCGGGACGGCCAGGGCATCCTGCGCGGGGCCGCCGGTTCGGCCTGACCACCCCGCCAGCGGCTCCAAGTGCCGGGAACTCCACGGGAGTTTCCGGCACTTTCGGTTTCCGGGGGCGGTGCCGGAGCGGCCGGCCCGGCGGCGTATAGGGGCGTTATAGCGAGGCTGCGCAGACTGGCCGGGAATCCCATCCCACCGTGAACTCGGGAGCGTCATGGCTGAGCAGATTGTCGACGAGCAGACCTACCTGGTGGTGCTCAACGACGAGGAGCAGTACTCGATCTGGTGGGCGGACCGCGCCCTGCCGGACGGCTGGCGGGCCGAGGGCACCGGCGGCACCAAGCAGGAGTGCCTCACCCGCATCGGCGAGGTGTGGACCGACATGCGCCCGCTGAGCCTGCGCACCCGGATGGCCGCCCAGGCCGCCGCCAACTGACCCACCACCGACTCGTCCGGGGAGGCCGCACGCCCGCTGGGGGCGACGCCGGCCGCCCCGGACGGTGATGTCACCGCCAGCTACCCGCCCGAAGTGGAGCAAGTCGAAGTGTCAGGATCGCGGATCGATGCGAGCAACCCCGTACTGACCGGCGAGCTGTTCGCAGCCCGGGCGGCGGCCACTCCGACCGCGGTCGCGGTGGTGGTCGGTGATGTCGAGCTGACGTACGGGCAGGTGGCGGAGCGGGCGGCGCGGTTCGGAGCCCTGCTGCGGGCGGCGGGTGTCGGTCCGGAGAGCGTGGTGGGTGTGTGCCTGCCGCGTGAGGCGGATCTGGTGCCGCTGCTGCACGGCGTCTGGCGGGCCGGTGGCGCGTATCTGCCGATCGACCCGGCCCTGCCGGGTGAGCGCATCGACTACATGCTGGCGGACTCGGGCGCCGCGGTGCTGGTCACCGTCAGCGGTCAGGCGGTGGACTTCGCCGGGACCAGGATCGACCTGGACACGGTGGTGCTCGACGAGGTCCCACCGGTACCCGCTTCGGGCGCGGTGACGGATCCGGAGCAGTTGGCGTACGTGCTGTACACGAGCGGTTCGACGGGGCGTCCGAAGGGCGTGATGATCGGGCACGGTGCGCTGCACAACCTGCTCGCCTCGATCCGGGACGACCTGGGGGCCCAGGGCCGTACGGTGTGGCTGGCCTCGACCTCGGTGTCCTTCGACATCTCGGGTCTGGAGCTGCACCTGCCGTTGATCACGGGTGGCCGGGTGGTGCTGGCACGGGACCACGAGGCGAAGGACCCGGCGGCACTGATCGCCCTGATCGGGGCCCACCGGGTGACCCATGTGCAGGCGACGCCGTCGGCGTGGCGACTGCTGCTGGAGGCCGGCTTCGACGACTGGACGGTCACCGCCCTGACCGGCGGCGAGCCCCTCCCGGCGCACCTCGCGACCCGGCTGATCGAGACCACGCAGCGGGTGGTCAACGTCTACGGTCCGACCGAGACCACCATCTGGTCGAGCTTCTGGGACGTCCCCGAGGAGCCGGAGACCATCGCCGTCGGCCACCCGCTGGCCAACACCGGCCTGTACGTGCTGGACGAGCGACTGCGGCAGCTGCCCCCCGGAGTGACCGGCCAGTTGTTCATCGACGGTGACGGGGTGGCCCGGGGTTACCACGGCCGGGCGGACCTCACGGCGGAGAAGTTCCTGCCGAACCCGTACGGGGCGGCGGGTTCGCGGCTGTACGCGACGGGTGACCTGGCGCGGTTCCTGGCGGACGGCGGCCTGGAGTGCCTGGGCCGGATCGACAGCCAGGTCAAGATCCGCGGTTACCGTATCGAGCTGGGTGAGATCGAGACGGTCCTGAGCGGGCTGGAGCAGGTCCGCCAGGCCGTCGTGACCGTCCACGACGAGGCCCTCGTCGCGTATGTCGTGCCCGCCGGCGGCAGGGTGGACGCGGGGGAGCTGCGGGCCCGCCTCGCCGAAACCCTGCCCGAGTACATGGTCCCGGGCGCGTTCGTGGCCATCGACGCCGTCCCGCTGAGCAACAGCGGCAAGGTCGACCACCGCGCCCTCCCCGCCCCCGGCCTGGACGCGTTCGCCACCGGCGGCTACACCGCCCCGCGCACCCCCGTCGAGGAGCGCCTCGCCGCGGTCTGGGCCGAGGTGCTGGGCCTGCCCCAGGTCGGTGTCGAGGACAGCTTCTTCGACCTCGGCGGCGACTCCATCCGCGCCGTCCGCCTCGTCGGAGCCCTGCGCGCAGCCGGCTACGACGTCACCATCCCCGATGTCTTCCAGCAGCGCACCATCGCCGCCCTCGCGGCCCGGATCGGTGACGGCACCGGCCACTCCCTGATCACCGCCGTCGAGCCCTTCGCCCTCATCGGCGAGGACGACCGCGCGGCCCTCCCGGCCGACGTCGTCGACGCCTACCCGCTCTCCCAGGCGCAGACCGGCATGCTCGTCGAACTGGCGGCGGCCCAGGGATCGACGCTCTACCACAACCTCAACTCCTTCCGGATCGCCGAGAGCATCGGCTACGCGGCGGAGGAGCTGCGCCGCGCCGTCGACATCCTGACGGAGCGTCACGAAATTCTGCGCACCTCGATCGCGCTGTCCGGGTACGCGCAGCCGCTGCAGCTCGTGCACCCCTCGGCGCGGATCCCGCTCACCACCGTCGACCTGCGCGGCCTCACCGCCGACCAGGCGCGGGACCGGGCACGCGAGTACGTGCGGCAGGAGCGCGCGGCCGGCTTCGACCTGACCGCCGCCCCGCTGCTGCGGATCGCCGCGCACATCGAGTCCGACCGGGCCTGGCACCTGACCTTCAGCCACAGCCACACCGTGACCGACGGCTGGACGCTCAACTCGCTGCTGATGGAGCTCCTGGGCGTCTACCAGGCGCTCTGCGAGGGCCGTGAACCGGCGGTCCACGAGGCGCCCGCCGTCCGCTACGCCGACTACATCGCCGCCGAACAGGCCTCCCTCGCCGACCCGGCCGACCAGGCCTTCTGGCAGCAGGTCGTCGACGAGCACAGCCCGCTGGTGCTGCCCGGCAGCTGGGCGGACCAGGCGGGGCGGGCCCCGGTCGACCGGACCGTCGACTACACCGACCTGGAGGACGGGCTGCGCGTCCTCGCCGGCCGGGCGAAGACCTCGCTCAAGAGCGTGCTGCTGGCCGCGCACCTCAAGGTGCTGTCCGCCCTCACCCCGGACGAGGCCTTCCACACCGGCGTGGTCTACCACGGCCGTCTGGAGGCGCCGGGCGCCGACCGGGTGCTCGGTATGCACCTCAACACCCTGCCGTTCCCGACCACTCGGGGTGCGAAGACCTGGCGTGAGCTGGTCGAGCGGACCTACGCCACCGAGACCGCCATCTGGTCCCACCGCCGCTACCCGCTGCCCGCCGTCCAGCGCGCCGCGGGCGGCGTCGGCCTGCTGTCGACCCTCTTCGACTACCAGGACTTCCACCAGGTCGACAGCGGGAAGGCCGGCGGCGGCATCGGCATCGACGGCGGCCTGGACGGGGGCGGCAACGAGTTCGCCCTGATGGCCATCGCCGGCAACGGACGACTCGGCCTCGCCGCCGGAGCCGGCGCCCTCGGAAGCGCGAACCTGGAGCGGCTGGCCGCCCTCTACCGGCTGGTCCTGGAGTCGATGGCCGCCGATCCGGACGGTGACGCCCTCGCCGTCCCGCTGCCCGAGACCGACCGCCGGCTGCTCGCCGACTGGCAGCGGCGCACCGAACTGCCCGTGGACGCCTGCCTCCACGAGCTGTTCGCCGCCCGGGCCGCCCGCACCCCGGACGCCGTCGCCCTGACCAGCGGCTCGTCCCACCTCACCTACGCCGAGCTGGACGAGCGGGCCAACCGCATCGCCCAGCACCTCACCGCCCTCGGTGCCCGTCCCGACACCGTGGTCGGCGTCAGCCTGGAGCGCGGCCCGGACCTCGTCCCGACCCTGCTCGGCGTCCTGAAGTCCGGCGCCGCCTACCTGCCGCTGGACCCTTCCAACCCGGCCGACCGCCTCGCCTACATGCTGGCCGACGCCAAGGCCGGCCTGCTCGTCACCCACTCCGCCCTGGACGAGCTGGAGTTCACCGGCACCCGCGTCCTCGTCGACGCCCACGAGGCCGAGATCGCGGCCCGTCCGGCCACCGCGCCGGTCACGGACGTGCGTCCGGACAACCTGATCTACGTCATCTACACCTCGGGCTCCACCGGCCTGCCCAAGGGCGTCAGCCTCACCCACGCCAGCGTCGCCCGCCTGTTCACCACGACCCGCGAGCAGCTGGCCTTCTCGGCGGACGACGTGTGGGCGCTGTTCCACTCCTACGCCTTCGACGTCTCCGTCTGGGAGATGTGGGGCGCCCTGCTGCACGGCGCCCGCCTCGTCGTCGTCCCGCCCACCGTGAGCCGCTCCCCGCACGACCTGATCGACCTGCTGGTCCGCGAGCGGGTCAGCGTGCTGTGCCAGACGCCGTCCGCCTTCCGCGCGCTGTCCGGCCTGGCCGAGCAGGACGACCCGCGGGTGGACCGACTCGCCCTGCGCACCGTCATCTTCGCCGGTGAGCGCCTCGACATGGCCGAACTCCGCTCCTGGGCGGCCCGCAAGGGCACCGAGCGCCCGGCCCTGGTCAACATGTACGGCCCCACCGAGATCACCGTGTACGCGACCCACCACGTGATCACCGCCGACGAGGTGGCCACCTCCCACCGCAGCAACATCGGCCATGCGCTGGGGGACCTGAGCATCCACCTCCTGGACACCGCCGGCCACCCGGTGCCGGTCGGCGTGCCCGGTGAGATGCACATCGGCGGCCCGGGCCTGGCCCGGGGCTACCTCGACCGCCCCGGGCTGACCGCCGAGCGGTTCGTCCCCGACCCCTTCGGCGCGCCCGGCTCCCGCCTCTACCGCACCGGCGACCTCGTCCTCCGCCTGCCCGACGGCGCCATCGACTTCCTCGGCCGGATCGACGGCCAGATCAAGATCCGCGGCTACCGCGTCGAGCTCGGCGAGATCGAGGCCGCGCTGGCCGCCTGCGCCGGGGTGCGCCAGGCCGTGGTCACCGTGCGCGAGAACGCGGCGGGGGAGAAGTCCCTGGTCGGTTACGTCGTCACCGGGACCGCCGGGGCGGGCGCCGACACGGCGGCGCTGCGCGCGGCGCTGTCCGTCACCCTGCCCGAGTACATGGTCCCGGCCGCGTTCGTCGCCCTGGACGCCCTCCCGCTCAGCAACAGCGGCAAGCTCGACCGCCGCGCGCTGCCCGCGCCGGACCTGGACGCCTTCAGCACCGGCGGCTACACCGCCCCGCGCACCCCGGTCGAGGAGCGCCTGGCGGCGGTGTGGGCCGAGGTCCTCGGCCTGTCCGAGGTGGGCGTCGAGGACAGCTTCTTCGACCTCGGCGGCGACTCCATCCGCGCCGTCCGCCTGGTCGGCGCGCTGCGCGCCGCCGGCTACGACGTGAGCATCCGCGACGTCTTCGACCACCGCACCGTCGCCGCCCTGGCCGCCACGGTCGGCGACGGCGGCGCGTCGCTGATCACCGCCGTCGAGCCGTTCGCGCTGATCGCGGAGGAGGACCGCGCGGCCCTGCCCGCCGACGTCGTCGACGCCTACCCGCTCTCGCAGATCCAGACCGGCATGCTGGTCGAGCTGATGACCTCCGGCGACCGCGGGCTCTACCACAACCTGAACTCCTTCCGGATCCCCGACGCCGTGCCCTTCGACGCCGTCGCGTTGCGCGGCGCGCTCGACCTGGTCGCCGCCCGGCACGAGATCCTGCGCACCTCGCTGCACCTCGCGGACTTCTCCCGGCCGCTCCAGCTGGTGCACGCCGCCGTCACCTTCCCGCTCGCCGTGCACGACCTGCGCGGCCTCACCGCCGAACATGCACGGGACCGGGCGGACACCTACCTGCGGGAGGAGCGCGCGGCCGGCTTCGACCTGACGGCCGCTCCGCTGCTGCGCTTCGCCGCGCACATCGAGTCCGACCGGGCCTGGCGCCTGACCTTCAGCCACAGCCACACCGTGACCGACGGCTGGACGCTCAACTCGCTGCTGATGGAGCTCCTGGACGTCTACCGGGCGCTGTCCGAGGGCCGTGAACCGGCGGTGCACGAGGCGCCCGCCGTCCGTTACGCCGACTACGTCGCCGCCGAACAGGCCTCCCTCGCCGACCCGGCCGACCAGGCCTTCTGGCAGCGGATCGTCGACGAGCACAGCCCGCTCGCGCTGCCGGCCGGGTGGGGCGGCGAGCGCGGCGGGCAGGTGAGCCACCAGGTGCCGTTCGCGGACCTGGAGGACGGCCTGCGGGCGCTGGCCGCCGAGGCGAGGACGTCGATCAAGAGCGTGCTGCTGGCCGCGCACCTCAAGGTGCTCGGCAGCCTGACGGCCGAGGACGCCTTCCACACCGGCGTGGTCTACCACGGCCGGCTGGAGGCGCCGGGCGCCGACCGGGTGCTGGGCATGCACCTCAACACCCTGCCGTTCCCGGCGACCCGGGGCGCGAAGACCTGGCGTGAGCTGGTCGAGCGGACGTACGCGACCGAGAGTGCCATCTGGTCGCACCGCCGCTACCCGCTGCCCGCCATCCAGCGCGCCGCCGACAACACCCGTGACCTGATCACCGTCCTCTTCGACCACCACGACTTCCACCAGGTCGACACCGACACCGTCGACGTGGACGGCGGGATCAACGACGGCGGCACCGAGTTCGCGCTCAACGCGATCCCCTCGAACGGGTACGTCAACCTGAGCGGCTCGACGGAGTTCTTCACCGCGGCGAACCTGGAGCGGCTGGGCGCGATGTACCGGTCGGTGCTGGAGGCGATGGCCGCCGACGCCGACGGCGACGCCCGCGCCGCCCACCTGCCGGCCGACGAACTCTCCCGGCTGCTCGACACCTGGAACACCGCCGTCGAGCAGCCGGTCGAGGACTGCGTCCACGCGCTGTTCGCCGCCCAGGCCGCCCGGACGCCGGACGCCATCGCCCTCACCAGCGGCTCGTCCCACCTGACCTACGCGGAGCTGGACGAGCGGGCCAACCGCATCGCCCACCACCTCATCGCGCTGGGCGCCGGCCCCGAGCGGATCGTCGGCCTCTCTCTGGAACGCGGACCCGACCTCATCCCGGCCCTGCTGGGCATCCTGAAGTCCGGCGCCGCCTACCTGCCGCTCGACCCGGCCAACCCCGCCGACCGCCTCGCCTACATGCTCACCGACGCCAAGGCCGACCTGCTCGTCACCCACTCCGCCCTCGAAGAGCTGGAGTTCACCGGGACCCGCGTGTTCGTCGACGTCCACGCGGCCGAGATCAACGCGTGCCCGGCCACCGCACCGGTCACGGACGTGCGTCCGGACAACCAGATCTACGTCATCTACACCTCGGGCTCCACCGGCCTGCCCAAGGGCGTCAGCCTCACCCACGCCAACGTCGCCCGCCACTTCGCGGCCACCCGGAAGCAGTTCGGCTTCCGGCCGGGCGACGTGGTCACCCAGTCGCATGCCTACAGCTTCGACGTCTCCGTCTGGGAGATGTGGGCCGCCCTGCTGCACGGCGGCCGGCTCGTCGTCGTCCCCTCGGCGATCGCCCGCTCGCCGCACGACTTCCTGGACCTCATGGTCGAGCAGCAGGTCACCGTCCTGCTGCAGACGCCCTCCGCGTTCTCCGCCCTCGCGGCGGCCGCCAAGGACGGCGACCCGCGGCTCGACCGGCTGGCCCTGCGCCTGGTCGCCTTCGGCGGTGAGCGGCTGGAGGCCGCCGAACTCCAGCCCTGGATCGCCCGGATGGGCCTGGACCACCCCGAGCCGGTCAACCTGTACGGCCCGACCGAGACCACCATGCACTGCGCCTACCACCGGGTCGGCGCCGAGGACCTCGCCGACCCGCGCCGCAGCGTCATCGGGCGCCCGGTCGGCGACCTCACCATCCACCTGCTGGACGCGGCCGGCCGCCTGGTACCCACCGGCGTTCCCGGCGAGATCCACGTCGGCGGCCCCGGCGTGGCCCGCGGCTACCTCGACCGCCCCGCCCTCACCGCCGAGCGCTTCGTCCCCGACCCGTTCGGCGCGCCCGGAACTCGCCTCTACGCCACCGGCGACCTCGCCCGCCGCCTGCCCGACGGCAGCCTCGACTCCCTCGGCCGGATCGACAGCCAGGTCAAGATCCGCGGCCACCGCGTCGAGCTCGGCGAGATCGAGTCCGCGCTGACCGCCCACCCGGACATCCGCGACGCCGTGGTGACCGTCCACGAGCCGGCCCCGGGGGTCAAGCGCCTGATCGCCTACCTGGTGGCCGCCGGGCCGCTCGACCTGACCGGGCTGCGCGCCCGGCTCGGCGAGAGCCTGCCGGAGTACATGGTCCCGGCCGGGTACGTCCTGCTCGACCGGATCCCGCTGACCAGCAGCAGCAAGGTCGACGTGCGTGCGCTGCCCGCCCCCGACGCCGAAGCCTTCGACGCCTCGGAGTACGTCGGCCCGCGCACCCCCGCCGAGGAGCGGATCGCCGCCATCTGGGCCGACGTCCTCGGCCTGTCGCAGGTGGGCGTGCGGAGCAGCTTCTTCGACCTCGGCGGTGACTCGATGCGGGTCGTCCGGCTGGTCGGCGCGCTGCGCGCGGCGGGCTTCGACATCACCGTCCCCGCGGTCTTCGAGCACCGCACCGTCGCCGCGCTGGCCGCCACGGTCGGGACCGGCGGCGAGTCGCTGATCACCGCCGTCCGGCCGTTCGCGCTGATCGGCGACGGTGACCGGGCGCTGCTGCCCGCCGACGCCGTCGACGCCTACCCGCTCTCCCAGGTGCAGACCGGCATGCTCGTCGAGCTGCTCGCCACCACCGCCGCCCCCGGGAAGCAGCGCAGCCTGTACCACAACGTCAACTCCTTCCTGATCCGGGACGGGCAGCCCTTCTCGCTGGAGTCGCTGCAGGGCGCCGTGGACACCGTGGCGGCCCGCCACGACATCCTGCGCACCTCGATGCACCTGGAGGGTTTCGACGAGCCGCTGCAGATCGTGCACGCCACCGCCGACTACCCGGTGGTCCTGGAGGACCTGCGCGGCCTCGACCAGGCCGAACGGGCGCGGCTCAAGGGCGAGTTCCTGACGCGGGAGCAGTCCCGGACCTTCGACCTCACCGTCGCGCCGCTGCTGCGGGTCTCGGCGCTCGTCGAGTCCGAGGACTCCTGGCGGCTCAACTTCACCTACAACCACGCCATTTCGGAGGGATGGAGCTACAACTCGCTGCTGATGGAGGTGCTCGACTGCTACCGCGCGCTGCGCGCCGCGGGCGCGCCGGACGCCTACGAGCAGCCGGCGGTGCGGTACGCGGACTTCATCGCCGCCGAGCAGACCGCGCTGGCCGACCCGGCGACCCAGGCCTTCTGGCAGCAGATCGTCGAGGAGCACACGCCGCTGGCGCTCCCGGCCGGCTGGGCCGCCGAGGCGGGCGAGGCGACCCGCCGGCACCTCCAGGTGCCGTTCGCGGACCTGGAGGACGGCCTGCGCGAGCTGGCCGCCCGGGCGAAGACCTCGCTCAAGAGCGTGCTGCTCGCGGCGCACCTCAAGGTGCTGTCCGCCCTCACCCCGGACGAGGCCTTCCACACCGGTGTGGTCTACCACGGCCGTCTGGAGGCGCCGGGTGCCGACCGGGTGCTGGGTATGCACCTCAACACCCTGCCGTTCCCGACCAGTCGGGGTGCGAGGACCTGGCGTGAGCTGGTCGAGCGGACGTACGCGACCGAGACCGCCATCTGGTCGCACCGCCGTTACCCGCTGCCCGCCATCCAGCGCGCCGCCGGGAACACCCGCGACCTGCTCACGGTGCTGTTCGAGTTCCTCGACTTCCACCAGGTCGACACCGAAGCGGTCGACGTGGACGGCGGAGTCAGCGACGGCATCAACGAGTTCGCGCTCAACGTCATCCCGACCCGCGGCAGCGTGAACTTCCACGTCTCGGCCGGGGTGCTCAGCCAGGCGAGCCTGGAGCGGTTGGGTGGGTTGTACCGGTCGGTGTTGGAGGCGATGGCGGCGGATCCGGAGGGTGACGCGCGTGTGGTGCCGTTGTCCGGGGCCGAGGTGGCGGTGTTGTCCGCGCCGGGGCGTGAGGTGGTGTGGTCGACGGCCAGTGCGCCGGAGGCGTTCGCGGCCCGGGTCGTGGAGTCGCCGGACGCGGTCGCGGTGGTGGTCGGTGATGTGGAGCTGACGTACGGGCAGGTGGCTGAGCGGGCGGCGCGGTTCGGTGCCCTGTTGCGGGCCGCTGGTGTCGGTCCGGAGAGCGTGGTGGGTGTGTGCCTGCCGCGTGAGGCGGATCTGGTGCCGCTGCTGCACGGCGTCTGGCGGGCCGGTGGCGCGTATCTGCCGATCGATCCGGCCCTGCCGGGTGAGCGGATCGACTACATGCTGGCGGACTCGGGCGCCGCGGTGCTGGTCACCGTGAGCGGCCGGTCGGTGGACTTCGCCGGGACCAGGATCGACCTGGACACGGTGGTGTTCGACGAGCCGCCGACCCTTGCCGTGCCGGGTGTGACGGTTCCGGAGCAGTTGGCGTACGTGCTGTACACGAGTGGTTCGACGGGGCGTCCGAAGGGCGTGATGATCGGGCACGGTGCGCTGCACAACCTGCTCGCCTCGATCCGGGACGACCTGGGGGCGCAGGGCCGTACGGTGTGGCTGGCCTCGACGTCGGTGTCGTTCGACATCTCGGGTCTGGAGCTGCACCTGCCGCTGGTCACGGGTGGTCGGGTGGTGCTGGCGCGGGACCATGAGGTGAAGGATCCGGCGGCGCTGATCGCTCTGGTCGGGGCGCATGGGGTGAGTCATGTGCAGGCGACGCCGTCGGCGTGGCGGCTGCTGCTGGAGGCGGGTTTCGAGGAGCGTTCGGTCACCGCGCTGACGGGTGGCGAGCCGTTGCCCGGGCACCTCGCGTCCGCCTTGTCGGCGGTCACGCGGCGGGTGGTCAACGTCTACGGTCCGACGGAGACGACCATCTGGTCGAGCTTCTGGGACGTCCCCGAGGAGCCGGAGACCATCGCCATCGGCCACCCGTTGGCCAACACCGGCGTCTATGTCCTGGACGAGGGGCTGCGGCTGCTTCCGTCGGGGGTGACCGGCCAGTTGTTCATCGACGGTGACGGGGTGGCCCGGGGCTACCACGGCCGGGCGGACCTCACGGCGGAGAAGTTCCTGCCGAACCCGTACGGGGCGGCGGGTTCGCGGCTGTACGCGACGGGTGACCTGGCCCGGTTCCTGGCGGACGGCGGCCTGGAGTGCCTGGGCCGGATCGACAGCCAGGTCAAGGTCCGTGGCTACCGTATCGAGCTGGGTGAGATCGAGACGGTCCTGAGCGGGTTGGAGCAGGTCCGCCAGGCCGTCGTGACCGTCCACGACGAGGCCCTCGTCGCCTACCTGGTGACCGAGGACGGCAGCGCGCCGGACATCGCCGCCGTACGGCGCGAACTGGGCCGGCAGTTGCCGGAGTACATGGTCCCGGGCGCGTTCGTGGCCATCGACGCCGTCCCGCTGAGCAACAGCGGCAAGGTCGACCACCGCGCCCTCCCCGCCCCCGGCCTGGACGCGTTCGCCACCGGCGGCTACACCGCCCCCCGCACCCCCGTCGAGGAGCGCCTGGCCGCGGTCTGGGCCGAGGTCCTCGGCCTGCCCCAGGTCGGTGTGGAGGACAGCTTCTTCGACCTCGGCGGCGACTCCATCCGCGCCGTCCGCCTCGTCGGAGCCCTGCGCGCCGCCGGCTACGACGTCACCATCCCGGACGTCTTCCAGCAGCGCACCATCGCCGCCATGGCCATCGCGGTCGGTGACGGCACCGGCGAGTCCCTGATCACCGCCGTCCAGCCCTTCGCCCTCATCGGTGACGACGACCGCACGGCCCTCCCGGCCGACATCGTCGACGCCTACCCCCTCTCCCAGGTCCAGACCGGCATGCTCGTCGAACTGCTGGGTTCGGGGGACCGCGGGCTCTACCACAACCTGAACTCCTTCCGGATCCCGGACACCGCGCCCTTCGACGCCGTCGCGTTGCGCGGCGCGCTCGACCTGGTCACCGCCCGGCACGAGATCCTGCGCACCTCGCTGCACCTCGCGGACTTCTCCCAGCCGCTGCAGTCGGTGCACGCCACCGCCGAGGTCCCGCTCACCGTGCACGATCTGCGTGGTCTGACCGAGGCCGAGGTGGCGGAGCGCACGACCGCCTACGTCGAGCAGGAGCGGGCGGCGGGCTTCGACCTGGCCGCCGCCCCGCTGCTGCGGATCGCCGTGCACATCGAGTCCGACCGGGCCTGGCGGGTGACCACCAGCCACAGCCACACCGTGACCGACGGCTGGACGCTCAACTCGCTGCTGATGGAGCTCCTGGAGGTCTACCGGGCGCTGCGCGACGGCCGCGAACCGGCGGTCCACGAGGCGCCCGCCGTCCGCTACGCCGACTACATCGCCGCCGAGCAGACCGCGCTCTCCGACCCGCAGACCCAGGCCTTCTGGCAGCACCTGGTCGACGCCCACAGCCCACTCGCCCTCCCCGGCAGCTGGGCGGATCCGGCGACCCCGGGTACGCCCGTCGGCCGGATCGTCCACTACGGCGACCTGGAGGACGGTCTGCGTCGTCTCGCCACCGAGGCGAAGACGTCGCTGAAGAGCGTGCTGCTGGCCGCGCACCTCAAGGTGATGGGCAGCCTGACGGCCGAGGACGCCTTCCACACCGGCGTGGTCTACCACGGGCGCCTGGAAGCGCCCGGGGCCGACCGGGTGCTCGGCATGCACCTCAACACCCTGCCGTTCCCGACCACTCGGGGCGCGAAGACCTGGCGTGAGCTGGTCGAGCAGACCTACGCCACCGAGACCGCCATCTGGTCCCACCGCCGCTACCCGATGCCCGCCGTCCAGCGCGCCGCCGGCAGCTCCGGCGAGCTGGTCTCGATCCTCTTCGAGTACCTGGACTTCCACGTCGTGGACGAGAACTCCGTCGACCTGGACGGGTCGATGGGCGACGGCGCCAACGAGTTCGCCCTCAACGTGCTGGCCCGGCGCGACCATCTGACGCTGGCCGGTACCAGTGCGGCCGTCGACCGGTCGCGGCTGGGCCTACTGGGTGAGCGTTACCGGCTGGTCCTGGAGGCGATGGCCGCCGACCCCAACGGCGACGCGACCCTCTCCCACCTGCCGGAGGCGGAGCGCGCCCAGCTCACGACCTGGGCCGCGGGCGACCCCGTCGACTGGCCGCAGGGCCTGACCGTCGACCTGATCGAAGCCCAGGCCGCCGCGACGCCGGACGCCATCGCCGTCATCGCCGGGAACGTCCGCCTCACCTACCGCGAGGTCGACGAACGCGCCAACCGCATCGCCCACCACCTGCTCACCCTCGGCGCGGGACCGGACGTCCTCGTCGGTGTCTGCCTGGAGCGCGGCCCCGACCTCGTCCCCACCCTCCTCGGCGTCTGGAAGGCCGGCGCCGCTTACCTGCCGCTGGACCCGTCCTGGCCCGCCGACCGCCTCGCCTACGTCCTCACCGACACCGCCACCCCGATCGTGGTCACCTCCGGCGCCCTCACCGCCACCCTCACCCCCGTCTTCGACGCCACCCTCGTCGTCCTCGAACGCGACCACCGCCGCATCGACCGCCACCCCACCACCACCCCCCAGCGCACCCTCGACGGCCAGAACCTCGCCTACGCCATCTACACCTCAGGCTCCACCGGCCGCCCCAAGGGCGTCCTCGTCCACCACCACGGCCTCGCCAACTACCTCAACCACACCACCCACCTCTACGCCGCTGCCGGAACCGGCGGCGCACCCCTCTTCTCCTCCATCGCGTTCGACCTCGGCATCCCCAACCTCTTCACCCCCCTCCTCACCGGCCAGCCCCTCACCCTCCTCCCCGACAGCCTCGACACCGCGAGCCTGGGCACGGCACTGGTGGAAGCCGGACCGTTCTCCTTCATCAAGCTCACCCCCGGCCACCTCGACCTCCTCACCCACCAACTCACCCCCACCCAGGCACGCGACCTCGCCGGCATCGTCATCGCCGCGGGCGACAACTTCCCCCTCACCCTCGCCCAGCGCTGGCAGGACCTCGCCGGCCCCCACGGCACCCGCCTCGCCACCGAGTACGGACCCACCGAGATCACCATCGGCAACTCCGGCAGCCCCGTCGACACCACCCTCACCCTCGAAGCCGTCCCCCTCGGCACACCCTTCCCCAACACCGGCATGCACGTCCTCGACGAGCACCTCCACCCCGTCCCCGTCGGCGTCCCCGGCGAGATCCACATCGACGGCACCGGCATCTCCCGCGGCTACCACCACCGCCCCGACCTCACCGCGGAGAAGTACCTGCCCAACCCCCACGGCCCCGCCGGCACCCGCCTCTACCGCACCGGCGACCTCGCCCGCTTCCTCCCCGACGGCACCCTCGAAACCCTCGGCCGCATCGACAACCAGGTCAAGATCCGCGGCTACCGCATCGAACTCGGCGAAATCGAAGCCCGCCTGCGAGAACACCCCCACATCACCGACACCGTCGTCACCGTCCGCGAACCCAGCCCCGGCAACAAGCGCCTCACCGCCTACCTCATCACCCACACCACCATCGACACCCAGGCACTACGCGCCCAACTCGCCGACAAACTCCCCGACTACATGATCCCGACCACCTACCTCACCATCGACACCATCCCCCTCACCCCCAACGGCAAGATCGACACCCGCGCCCTCCCCACCCCCGACCTCGACACCCTCACCACCACCCACTACACCGCCCCCCGCACCCCCCTCGAAGAACGCCTCGCCACCATCTGGGCCGAGGTCCTCGACCTCCCCCGCATCGGCATCCACGACAGCTTCTTCGACCTCGGCGGCGACTCCATCCGCGCCGTGCAGGTGCTGGCCAAGTGCCGGGAGGCCGGCGTGCCGCTGGCGCTGTGGATGATGCTCCAGGCCAAGAGCCTGGCCGAGGTGGCGGGCATGATCGACGCCGAGCCGGCCGGTCCGGCCGGGGAGGACGTGCCGCTGACCCCCAGCCAGCACCGGCTGCTGGCCTCGGCCGACGGCGGTGCCCGGACGGTTCGGCTGGCGCTCGGGCGGCTGCCCGACGCAGCGGTGCTCGCCGCCGCGCTCGGCGCGCTGGTGGCCCGCCACGAGGCTCTGCGGCTGCGGATCTCCGCCGACGGCCGGTCGGCGGAGCCGGCCCCGGCGCCCGCCGGGACGGCCCTGCTCTCGGTGCTCGATCTCGGTACCGTGGCGCCCGCCGACCGTGCCGGCGAGCTCGACGGCGCGCTCGCCCGGGACCGGGCCGGGCTGGTCCCGTCCGAGGGTGCGATGCTCCGCGCCACGCTGGTCCGCTTCGACGACGAGAAGCGTCACGAGCTGTGGCTGACGATCCACCAGCTCGCGGCGGACTCCGCCTCCTGGCCGATCGTGCTCGCCGATCTGAACGCGGCCTACGCCCAATCGGCGGCGGGTGCTCCGGTGCTGACGGCCCCGGTCGAGGTGCCGTGGCGGGCCTGGGCGCAGGAGCTGGGCGAGCAGGCGCACTCCGAGCGGGTGGCCGAGCAGGCGGAGTACTGGCTCGACCGGGCCGAGGCCGTGTCGCTGCCGGTGGACCGGGTCGGGGACCAGGCGCCGTGCCGGGCCACCGAGGAGACCGTCACGGTCGTGCTGCCCGCCGAGCGGACGGCCGCGCTGCTGGCCGGTCCGCGCCCCGAGCAGCCGTTGCTGACCGCCCTTGGCCAGACCCTGGCGCAGTGGGCGGGCGGTGACCGGATCCTGCTCGACGTCGTCACCGATCCGCGCCACCAGCAGGCGCTGGCATCCGAGTTGGCGAACACCGTCGGCCCGCTGGCGGACCTCCACCCGGTGGTGCTGCGGATCCCGAAGGGGCGTGAGCTGTCCGCCGTGCACACCGCGGTCGCGCGCCGGCTGCGGTCGGTGCCGGCGCCCGCGCACGGCTACGGCCTGCTCCGCTACCTGGCGCCGGATGCCGAGCTGGCGGCCGAGCTGGCGGAGCTGCCGACCGGCGAGGTCCGGTTCGGCTTCACCCCGGCCGCGCCGACGGCCGCCGCGCCGCCGCTCATCGGTGCCGAGCGGGACGGCGAGCCGCCGCTGGTGTTCGTCCCGGGCCGGATCGAGCTGCGGGCGGCCCCGGACGCGCCGTCGACCCACCTGCTCGACATCGCGGCCGAGGTCTACGACGGCCGGCTGTACCTGCACTGGACGTACAACACCGCCGTCCACGAGCCGGCCACCGTCCAGCGCCTCGCCGCCGAGCAGCTGCGCTGCGTGGCGGAGCTGCTGGACCAGGCCGGTGACCGGCCGGCGGCCGCCCCGCGCGGCCGGTCCGCGGCGGCCCCGGCGGGTGTCGCCGGGGTGGCCGAGGTGATGGCGCGGCACGGCATCCCGGGTGCCTCGCTGGCGCTGATCCGCAACGGCGAGCTGGCGGCGGTCGAGCAGTTCGGCGTGCTCGGGGTGGAGGACCCCGCACCGGTGACCGCCGAGACGCTGTTCCCGGCCGGTTCGATCTCCAAGCACGTGACCACGTTCGCCCTGTTGCGCCTCGTCGAGGCCGGCGTGATCGAGCTGGACCGCGACGTCAACGAGTACCTCACCTCCTGGCAGGTCCCCGCGCTGCCCGGGGTGTCGACCCCGGTGACGCCCCGGCTGCTGATCGCCAACCTGTCCGGCATCGCCCCCCATCCGGACGTCGACGGGAACTACCACCGCCACGACCCGGTGCCCACGGTGCTCGACGTGCTGAACGGCCGCCCGCCGGCGATCACCCCGCCGGCCCGGCTGCTGGATGAGCCCGGCGCCACCTTCCGGCAGATCCCGCTGAACTACTCGGTGCTCCAGCAGGCCATGGCGGACGCCACCGGCGAGGAGTTCCCGGCCCTGGTGCACCGGCTGGTACTGGCGCCGTTGGGGATGACCGGCAGTGGCTTCGGGGTGGCCGTCCCGGACGAGCTGGGTCGGCCGTACGCGCGCGGCCACCACGCCGACGGCACCCCGGTGTCCGGCGGGTACGTGCTCAACCCCGAGCTGGCGGCCGGCGGCCTGTGGACCACCGCGGCCGATCTGGCCAGGCTGGCCGTCGAGGTGCGGCGCTGCCACCTGGGGCACTCCGGCGGCCTGGTGGGCGCCGAGCTGGTCCGGCGGATGCTCGCCCCGCAGTCCGGTCGCTCCTACGGCTGGAGCACCATCGTCGACGACACCAGCGGCGACCTCGAGTTCGGGCACGGGGGCCAGGCCGTCGGGTTCCAGGCGATGACCGGCCTGCGGGTGCACTCCGGCACCGGCGTGGTGCTGCTGTCCAACGCGGTCACCGGGCGCGAGCTGGTCAAGCACCTGCTCGCCACGGTGTGGACCGGACAGAACCGGCTGGCCCACCTCTGGCAGCAGGCGATCGACGAGGCCACCGAGGCGGAGTCGCGGCTGGGCTGAGCCCCGGCTGGGCCGAGCCGCTGAGGGCCCGGCCGCCGGCCCCCGTCCCCCCCGCCGCGCGCGGGGCGGGCGGGGGCCGGTCAGCGTGCGGCGGCCGTGGCCGGACCCCGGTCCGACGCGGGTTGCCGAAGCCCCGGATCGCCCCGGATCGCCCCGGACCGGCCCCCGGGCCTACCCCCGAATCGCCCCGGGCCCGCCCTCCCGGGCATGACCACATCGTGCCAGTGCAGCGTCCTGACGTCGCCGGATCGCTGACTGGGCCCCCCGACCGGCCCAGAATCCAGAGGGGGGCCGCCGGCCGGTGTCGGCGCGCCGGATCGCGGGTCGCCGCGGACGCGGCCGTCCGCACGAATTCGGCACAGCACAGGGGGAATCATGGAACTGCGTGTCCTAGGCCCAGTCGAGGTCCTCGACGACCAGGGCCTCCACATCGAACTGCCGGGCGTCAAGGCGCAGACGGTGCTCGCCAGCCTGCTGCTGGCGAACGGCCAGACCGTCTCCGACACGCACCTGAGCGACATGCTGTGGGCCTGGGACCCGCCGACCACGATGACCGCGCAGATCTACACCTACGTCTCCCGGCTGCGGAAGCGCCTGGGGCCGCACGTCGAGCTGGTCCGCCGCCCGCGTGGGTACCAACTGGTCTCGCACGAGGCCAAGTTGGACCTGACGACGTTCGAGCGACTGGCCCGTCGCGGTCGTGACGCGCTGACCCGGGGGAACCTGGCGCAGGCCGCCGACGACTTGCGGGCGGCGGTGTCCCGCTACCGCGGCACGGTGCTCGGCAACGTGACCGAGTTCCTGGCGGACGCCGAGCGGCCCCGGCTGGAGGAGCTGCGGCTGGCCGCGCAGGAGGACCTGGTCGAGGTGGAGCTCGCGCTCGGCCGGCACCAGCGCCTGGTGCCGGAGCTGACCGCGCTGGCCACCGAGCACCCGACCCGGGAGCGGCTGAGGGCCCAGCTGATGACCGCGCTGTACCGGTGCGACCGGCAGTCGGACGCCCTCGCGGTCTTCCACGCGGGGCGCCGGATCCTGGCCGAGGAGCTGGGGATCGACCCGGGGGCCACCCTGACCGGCGTCCACCAGGCGGTCCTGGAGGGCACCCTGGGTCTGCCGGCCGCCGGCCCGGCGCCGTCGGGCCCGGTGCGGCTCGGCCTGCCCGCCGCCGGGCGGCCGGCGCCGGCGATGCTGCCGCCGGACGTCGCGGACTTCACCGGCCGCCGGGCGGAGCTGGCCCAGCTGGAGCGGTTGGTGGCGTCGGACGCGGCCGGTGCCGGCCCCCGGCGCGCGCTGATCACCGGGATGGCCGGGGTCGGCAAGTCGGCGCTCGCCGTCCACCGGGCGCACGGCCTGCGGGACCGCTTCCCGGACGGTCAGCTCTACGCCGACCTGACCGACCAGGACGGCACCTCGCGCTCCCCGGAGACCGTGCTGGCCTCCTTCCTGCACGCCCTCGGCGTCGAGTCCGCCGATCCCGACCGGGGACTGCTGGAGCTGATCCGGCTGTACCGCACGCACTGCGCCGGGGCCCGCCTGCTGGTGGTGCTGGACAACGCGGTGAGCAACGCGCAGATCGCCCCGCTGCTGCCGAACGGGCCCGAGTCGGCGGTGATCGTCACCAGCCGTCGGCACCTGTTGGCCGCCTCGGGGCGGGACACCCTGGCGCTGCCGGTCTTCGACGACGGGGAGTCGATGGAGCTGCTGGCCGCGCTGGTCGGGCCGGAGCGGGTCGCCGCGGACCCGGTGTCGGCCCGGGCGATCGTGGACAGCTGCGCGGGCCTGCCGCTGGCCGTCCGGATCGCCGGGGTGCGGCTGGCGGCCCGGCCGCACTGGCCGCTGTCCCGGCTGGCCGGGCGGTTGGCCGACCAGAGCACCCGGCTGGACGAGCTGAGCTTCGGCGAGCTGCGGGTGCGCGAGACGATCCGGCGCTCGCTGCGCGAGGTCAGCCTGCGCGGCCGGCAGGTGCTGAGCAGGCTCGCGCCCTTCGGGACGGGCGTCTTCCCCGCCGAGGCGGCCGCCTGGGAGCTGGGGCTGCCGCAGGCGACGGCGGAGCAGGTGCTGGAGGAGCTGGTGGACATCCGGCTGCTGGAGACGGCCGGCGCGGGCGGTTCCGAGCGGGGCGGGTACCGGCTGCACGAGCTGGTGGTGCTGCTGGTGTCGGCGCCGGGCGCGGGCGGCGTGCCGAGCCAGCGCGGGGCGCCGCGGTCCCGGACCCCGCAACTGCTGGCCGGCTGACGGCGGCGGCACCGCGGGAGCCTCCCGGCGGGCTCGGCCGGGAGGCTCCCGCGCGCTGCTACGCCGGGGCCTCCCGCCCGGCCGCCCGGACGGCCGGGCTGAGCGTCACGGCGGCGGTCAGCAGCAGCAGGACGGCGGCCATGACGATCGCGGTCCAGGTGGTCCCGGCGCGGGCGAGCAGGTAGCCGGCGGCCAGCGAGCCCAGCGCGTTGGCGCCGGAGGTCAGGAAGGCCGAGGTGGCCGTCACCCGGCCCTGCAGCTCGTTCGGGGTGTTCCGGGCCATGTAGACGCCGCCGCAGACGTTGAACAGCCCGGCGACGAACATGATCCCGGCGGCCACCAGGCCGATCGCCACCGGCTGGTGCAGCAGCGCGACCAGCGGCATCAGCACCAGCCAGACCAGGTGGCCCAGCACCGCGGTGGCGTACAGGCCGACCCGCTTCGCCCACCAGCCGGCCGCCAGCGCGCCGAGCAGGCCGCCGACCCCGGCCACCCCGGAGACCAGGCCCAGCACCGCTGGGCTGCCGCCGTGCTCCTTGATCACCACCATGACGGTGAGGCTCAGCATCTGGAAGAGCAGGTTGCTGCCGGCGAACACCGCGGTCATGATCCGCAGGAACTTCTGGCGCCAGAGCCAGACCACGCCGTCCTTGATCTCGTGGTGCAGTCGCTGCGGCGGACCGGTCGGGGCCGCCCGCAGGTCGCGGCGGATGAAGGTCAGGCAGATCAGCGCGACCAGGTCGGCCACGGCGGTGACGGCGAACGGCAGCCAGCGCAGCACGGTGAAGAGCAGCCCGCTGAGCGGCTGGCCGAGCAGGCCGATGGCCGCACCGCGGGCCTGGTTCTGGGCGAGGGCGGCCGGCAGCTGCTCGACGGGCACGACGTTGCGGACGGTCACCTGCTCGGCGGTCGAGTAGAAGATCCCGAGCGCGCTCTCCACGAAGGCGGCGGCCATGATGAACGGCACCCAGACCCAGTGGTGGTAGGCGGCCAGCGCGACGGCGGCGAAGGCGAGCATCCGGACGGCGTCGCAGACCAGCATCACCTTGCGCCGGTCCCAGCGGTCGACCAGCGCCCCGGCGGGCAGTTGGACCAGCAGGTTGGGCAGCGCCGCGGCGAACGCGACGTAGCCGCAGGCGGTGGCGGAGCCGGTCTGCCAGAGCACCAGCATCGGGTAGGCGACCATCGAGACGGTGGAGCCGAACTTCGAGAGTCCGGCGCCGACCCAGAGCCGCAGGAAGTCCATGTTCCGGCGCAGCGGCACGGTGGGTGACGGCGCGTCGGCCCCGGCGGCGGCGGTGCCGGCGCCGCCTGCGGCCCCCGGCTTGTCGGCCCTCGGTTCGGCGGCCTCCGGTTCGTCGGCCGGTGTTCCGTCGACCGGTGTTCCTTCGGTGCCGGCCGTCGGCCCGGTTCGGTCGGGCCGCCCGCGCGCGTCGGTCGCTGTCGGTATGGTCATGAGGGGCCCTCTCGCTGCCATCGGACCGTTTCCGGCATTGGCTCGCCAGCCTTGGGCCGCCTGCTATCGATTCCCTATACCCCGGCCCGGGCGCCGTCCGGGCGGTGCGAATATCGCTGGAATATAGGACCTTTCGGGACCGTCCTCCTGCCACGGATTTCCGCGTGGCCGTCTGTCGACCTGGAAGGGGGTCGCGGCATTGGGCGCACGTCCCGCCTGGAAGCCGTTGGAGATCAGCCCGGAATCACTGTCCGTGTCCGAAGACTCGGGCCTCGACGGGCTGCTCGAATGGCTCGATTCCAGCCCTGATCTGGAGTCATTGCTGGACCGGGAGAAGGCCCTGGTGTTCCGGGGCTTCGGCGCCACCGAGGAGCGGCTCGCACCGGTCATGGACCGGCTGCTGCCGAACCGCCTCGCCTACGTGCACGGGAACTCGCCGCGCACCAAGGTCGGTGACAACGTCTACACCTCCACCGAGTACCCGGCCGAGTTCACCATCTCGATGCACAACGAGCTCTCCTACGCGCACCAGTGGCCCGCGCGGCTGCTGTTCTGCTGCGTCACGGCCGCCGCGACCGGTGGGGCCACCCCGGTGGTCGACGCGGCGCTCTGGCTGGAGCTGCTCGACGACGAGGTGCGCGAGCGCTTCGCCGACGGTGTCCGGTACACCCAGAACCTGCACGGCGGCCTCGGCCTCGGCAAGAGCTGGCAGGAGACCTTCGAGACCGGTGACCGGGACGAGGTGGACGCGTTCCTGGCCGCCTCGCACGCCGTGAGCCAGTGGCGGCGGGACGGCAGCCTGCGGATCGTCCAGAACCGCCCGGCGACCGTCCACCACCCGAGGACCGGCGCCGAGGTCTGGTTCAACCAGTCCGACCAGTGGCACCCGGCCGCGCTCGGTGACGAGACCGCGGCCGCCCTGGCCAAGGTCATGCCGCAGGAGGACCTGCCGCAGTCGGTGGCCTTCGCCGACGGGTCGCCGATCCCGGCCGAGCACGTCCTGCAGGTCCGCGACCGCGCTCTGGCGGCGGCCGTGGACGTGGACTGGCGCCAAGGCGATGTCCTGCTGATCGACAACCTGCTGGTCGCCCACGGCCGCCGCCCGTTCACGGGGGCACGCCGGGTCCTCGTGGCGATGTCCGACTGACTTCCGGTTGAGAACCGGCGAAGAAGCCTGAAAGGGGTCATCCGATGACCACGGTGTTGTCGTCGTCAATCCACACCACCAGTGCCGTCACCCTGACCGACGCCGAGCGCGACGAGGTGTACGCCCTGGCCGTGCAGCTCGTCGGGGTCGAGCGCGGCATGGTCGACGAGATCGCGTGGATGGGAGCCGCCCGCAAGCTCTCCGCGCGGCTGCCGCTGCGCGTCCGGGAGGCGGTCCGCCGCTACCGCCACGACCCGGGCCCGGACGGCCTGCTGATCCTGCGCAACCTGCCGAACGACGTGGACGCGCTGCCGGTGACCCCGACGGTCCCGGAGTCGGTGGAGCGCGTGGCCACCGTTCCGGCCGCGATCTCGGCACTGGTCAGCCTGGCCCTGGGCGAGGTCGTCGCGTACCGCGAGGAGAAGTCCGGCGCCCTGGTGCAGAACGTCGTCCCGGTGCCGGGGCGCGAGGAGTCGCAGAGCAACGCCGGCTCCGGCACGCTGCTGGAACTGCACGTGGAGAACGCCTTCCACCCGCACCGTCCGGACTACGTCGGGCTGTTCTGCCTGCGCAACGACCACAGCGGCACCGCCGGCACCCTGGTGTCGTCGATCCGCCGGGCGCTGCTGATCATCCCGGACAACGTGATCGAGGTCCTGATGCAGCCGCGCTTCGTCACGCAGCCGCCGCCGTCCTTCCACGCCGGCGCCGGGACCGAGTACCACCCGGTGCTGGAGGGCGCGGCGGACGACCCGAACATCCGGGTCGACTTCAGCGCCACCACCGGTCTGGACGAGACCGCCACGGCGGCCCTGGAGATCCTGCGCGGCGCCCTGCTCGACGTCTCGGCGATGCTGGTGCTCCAGCCCGGCGAGCTGGCCTTCGTGGACAACCGCCTGTCGGTGCACGGGCGGACCTCCTTCGAGGCCCGCTACGACGGCCACGACCGCTGGCTGCACCGGACCTTCGTGCACCTCGACCACCGCCGCAGCCGCGGCCACCGGGCCGACAACGGCCTGGTCCTGTACTGACCGCCGCGGTGGGAGGCGGTCGCCGGTCCCCCGACAGCGGCCGCTTCCCGCCATCCCTCCCTGGGTAGCCATGCACATCGTCCTGGCCGATCTGGCCATTCCGGCCGACGGCCCCTCTGCGGAGGAGGTCCGCGACGGCCTGCTGCGCTGCGCCGAGCCCGGCCACGGGCTGCGGCACGTCTACGCCGAACCCCGGGACGGGGCGGTCCGCGCCGTGCTCTTCCTCTCCCGGGCCCTGGTCCGGGAGGCCGAGGAGGCCGCCCGGGAGCTCTGCCTGGCCTACTGCTCGGGCCTGCGGGGCGGGCACCTGGTCCGGGTCGGGGCGACGCTCGTCCCGCAGTTCGGGGAGGTCCTGCTGTCCGGCGAGCCGGACGCGGAAGGGTGACGACGGCAGCAACGTGACATGGCAACACCCTGGCCTACCGATTCCATGGTCAGTCCATCTCGACCGTGTGAGAGTAGAGGTGTCGGCAGGGGGAACTCCTCGGAAACCAAGGAGAAGCCGCCGAAAGTGCCGAGCCGGATCAGGCTCGCCGCGAATTCACACGTCAGTGCCCGCGCCATCTCGCGGGCAGGTAATTGGGGGAATTCCAATGAACGCCATGGCCATCGTCCGCCGTATCGCTCCGGCCGCGGTCGTGCTGTCCGTCACCCTGCTGGTCGCGCCGGCCGTCTCGCTGATCGACGCGGCGACCGGTGCCCGGGGCGGGGCCGTCACGGTCGCCATGAACAACGGCTGGGACTGACGGTCCGTCCGAATCCGACGATGGCTCACATCGCCGTACCGGCGGCGGTGGGAGACAGCGCGGCGGCCCGCCGAACCCCGTACGGGGTTCGGCGGGCCGCCGCGGTCGTACGCCGGTCCCGCGGTGTTCAGTTGGCGCCGGCGGGGATGGTGCCGAGGCGGCCGGCCTGGAAGTCCTCCATGGCCTGCTGGAGCTCGCGGTGGCTGTTCATCACGAACGGGCCGTAGTGGGCGACCGGCTCCCGGATCGGCTGCCCGCCGAGCAGGACGACCTCGAAGCCCTCGCTCCGGGAGTCCTGGGCGTCGTCGGCCCGGATGGTGAGGGAGTCGCCCTCGCCGAAGACGACGGCCTGGCCCAGGTGGAACGGGCGCCGCTCGGTGCCCGCCGAACCGCTGCCGGCGAGGCCGTAGGCCAGGCCGTTGAAGTCGGCCCGCCAGGGCAGGGTGACCTGGGCGCCGGGGTTCACGGTCAGGTGGATCATCGTGATGGGCGTGTGGGTGGCGCCGGGGCCCTGGTGGCCCGCGATGTCACCGGCGATGAGGCGGACCAGCGCGCCGCCGTCCTCCGAGGCGAGCAGCTTCACGCTGCCGCCGCGGATGTCCTGGTACTTCGGCGCGATCATCTTGTCCGCGGCGGGCAGGTTCACCCAGAGCTGCAGCCCGTGGAAGAGTCCGCCGGACATCACCAGCGACTCCGGCGGGGTCTCGATGTGCAGCAGGCCGGAGCCGGCGGTCATCCACTGGGTGTCGCCGTCGGTGATGACGCCGCCGCCGCCGTGCGAGTCCTGGTGGATGAAGGTCCCGTCGATGATGTACGTGACCGTCTCGAAGCCGCGGTGCGGGTGCCAGGGGGTCCCCTTCGGCTCGCCGGCCGCGTAGTCCACCTCGCCCATCTGGTCCATCATGATGAACGGGTCCAGGTACTTCTGGTTGATCTTCGCGAAGGCGCGGCGGACCGGGAAGCCCTCGCCCTCGAAGCCGCTGGGGGCGGTCGACACGGCCAGCACGGGACGCGGCCGGGAGTCGGCGGCGGGCGCCGCGATACGCGGCAGAACGAGCGGGTTTTCGACGGTCACGGCTGGCATGTCGGCCTCCTTCGGGGGTTCCTCTTGCCTACGTCCACGAGATTAGTTCAACTCTCAACAAGAAGCAAGTTGAAGATTGAACTATGTCCCGACGGGAGGGCCGGGGCCCGTTGCGCGGGGGCCCGCCGGCCGCGGCGGTGGGGCCGGCGGCCGGGCGGGCCGTCAGCCGTACATGCGGCGCATGGTGAAGTCGACCATCTGCTCGACCGCCTTGGCGTCGAACACCATCCGGTGCTCGCCCTCCATGTCCAGCGCGAAGCCGTAGCCGGTCGGCAGCAGGTCGAGCACCTCGGCACCGGTGACGGTGAAGTGCTTCGAGTCCTTGCCGGCGTAGCGGCGCAGCTCCTTCAGCGAGCTGAACATCGGGATCACCGGGGTCGGCGTGTTGTGCAGCGCCAGGAATCCGGGGCGCTCGCCGCGCGGGCAGTGCACCTTGGAGGTGATGAAGATGGCCTGGAAGTCCTCCACCGCCATCGAGCCGGTGGTGAAGGCCCGGACCGCGTCCGCCAGCGACGGCGGGGACGGCTCGGGGTAGAGGGACTGCTGCTGCGCCGCCTGCGGCTGCTCGCCGTACGGGCCGGGGCCGGCGCCGGGCATGCCGTTCATGCCCGGCTGCGGTCCCGCCTGCTGCTGGTAGGGATCACCCGGGTATGCGTTCTGGTCATAGCCGTACACACGGACAGGCTAGCGGGAGCGCACCCGCCCGTGCGGGCGTCGATCCTGACAAGGAGTGGCCGTCCCGCCTTGTGGGACGTGACCACGTTCATAGCGGATTCACGGTCAGGGGCTTGAAACATGTTACCGCTGGGTAGCATCATGATGCCTACTGGTGGGTACGGGGCGCCCGAACGCGGCGGTCTCCCGGAAGCGACGAACCGGAGAAAACGGCGATGGGTCACTACAAGTCCAACCTGCGGGACGTGGAGTTCAACCTCTTCGAGGTGTTCGGCCGCGAGCAGGTCTACGGCACCGGACCGTTCGCGGACATGGACGTCGAGACCGCGAAGAACATCCTGAGCGAGATCACGCGCCTTGCCGAGAACGACCTCGCCGCCTCCTACACCGACACCGACCGCAACCCGCCGGTCTTCGACCCGGAGACGAACACCGCGCCGATCCCGGACACGTTCAAGAAGAGCTACCAGGCCTTCATGGACGCCGAGTGGTGGCGTCTGGGCATCCCGGAGTCCATCGGCGGCCAGGTCACCCCGTCCTCGCTGATCTGGGGCTTCGCCGAGCAGATCCTCGGCTCGAACCCGGCCATCTGGATGTACTCCTCCGGCCCGGCCTTCGCCGGCGTCATCGCCGACGAGGGCACCGAGGAGCAGCTGGAGGTCGCCAAGCGGATGACCGACCGCCTCTGGGGCTCCACCATGGTGCTGACCGAGCCGGACGCCGGTTCGGACGTCGGCGCCGGCCGCACCAAGGCGGTCAAGCAGGAGGACGGCTCCTGGCACATCGAGGGTGTGAAGCGCTTCATCACCTCGGGCGAGCACGACATGTCCGAGAACATCATCCACATGGTGCTGGCCCGCCCCGAGGGCGGCAAGCCGGGCACCAAGGGCCTCGGCCTCTTCATCGTGCCGAAGTACGACTTCGACTGGGAGACCGGCGAGCTCGGCGAGCGCAACGGCGTCTACGCGACCAACGTCGAGCACAAGATGGGCCTCAAGGCCTCGAACACCTGCGAGATGACCTTCGGCGCCAAGCACCCGGCCAAGGGCTGGCTGCTGGGCGAGAAGGTCGACGGCATCCGCCAGATGTTCAAGATCATCGAGTTCGCCCGGATGATGGTCGGCACGAAGGCCATCGCCACCCTCTCCACCGGCTACCTGAACGCGCTGGAGTACGCCAAGGAGCGCGTGCAGGGCGCCGACATCTCGCAGTTCCTGGACAAGACCGCCCCGCGCGTCACCATCACGCACCACCCGGACGTGCGCCGCTCGCTGATGACCCAGAAGGCGTACGCCGAGGGCATGCGCGCGCTGGTCCTGCTCACCGCCTCCACCCAGGACGACGTGCTCGCCGCCCGCCTGCGCGGCGAGAGCGACGAAGCTGCCGAGCGCCTGAACGACCTGCTGCTGCCGATCGTCAAGGGCTACGGCTCGGAGAAGTCCTACGAGCAGCTCGCCCAGTCCCTGCAGACCTTCGGTGGCTCCGGCTACCTGCAGGAGTACCCGATCGAGCAGTACATCCGGGACGCCAAGATCGACACCCTCTACGAGGGCACCACCGCGATCCAGGGCCAGGACTTCTTCTTCCGCAAGATCGTCAAGGACGGCGGCCAGGCGCTCACCGCGCTGTCCGAGCAGATCCAGAAGTTCCTCGGCTCGGCCGCGGGCGGCGACGCCCTGGCCGCCGAGCGCGAGCTGCTCGCCAAGGCCGCCGGCGACCTGGAGGCGATCGTCGGCAAGCTGCTGGCGGACCTCTCCTCGGTCGAGCAGGACGTCAAGAACATGTACAAGGTGGGCCTCAACACCACCCGCCTGCTGATGGTCTCCGGCGACGTCGTGGTCGGCTGGCTGCTGCTGCGCCAGGCCGCGGTGGCCCTGGCCAAGCTGGAGGCCGGCGCCTCGGAGAAGGACGTCGCCTTCTACCAGGGCAAGGTCGCGGCGGCCCGCTTCTTCGCCAAGAACATCCTGCCGACCGTCGGCTCGCAGCGTCTGATCGCCGAGGGCATCGACAGCGAGATCATGGACCTGGCGGAGGAGGCGTTCTGACGCCCGCACCCCCGATGACCGCCTGACCCCACCCTCACACCGAAGGGCCCGGTTCCTCGACCGGGCCCTTCGGTGTGCCCGGGCCCGGCCGCCCCGACGGGCCGCAGCCCCGGTCACGGGCCCGGGATGACGGTCCGCTACCGGGCGCGGTCGCAGGGTGCGCGGGGCCCGGCGCGGCGTCAGTTCACGTTTCTGTCCGCGTTCTGCATCCGTTGGGGGGATCCGAGTGTCCTGTCCGTGTACGGGCATATGCTCAAGGTGCGAAGCCGACCCCCCATCCGGCTTCAGCCCTCCCTCGACTCAGGAGCAGCATGTCGACCGCCGCCCGTCAGGCTTTCTTCGACCGGACGCACACCGATGATCTGATTGCCTTCCTCGGTACCTCACCGTCGCCCTACCACGCGGTCGCCAGCGCCGCCGAGCGGCTGGAGAAGGCGGGATTCCGGCAGGTGGCCGAGACGGACGCCTGGGACGCGACGGCCGGGGGCCGCTACGTGATCCGGGGCGGCGCGCTGATCGCCTGGTACGTGCCGCAGGGCGCCGATCCGCAGACGCCGTTCCGCGTCGTGGGCACCCACACCGACTCCCCGAACCTGCGGGTGAAGCCGGTGCCGGACACCGGGTCGGCGGGCTGGCGACAGGTCGCGGTGGAGATCTACGGCGGCGTGCCGCTGAACACCTGGCTCGACCGGGACCTCGGCCTCTCCGGGCGCCTCGCGCTGCGGGACGGCAGCTCGCGGCTGGTGCAGCTGGACGAGCCGCTGCTGCGCGTGCCGCAGCTGGCGATCCACCTGGACCGCCAGGTCAACGAGGGGATGAAGCTCGACAAGCAGCGCCACCTGACCCCGATCTGGGGCCTCGGCCCGGTCGACGAGGGTTCGCTGATCGACTACGTCGCCCAGCGCGCCGGGGTGGACGCCGCCGAGGTGGCCGGCTGGGACCTCATGACGCACGACGTGCAGCCCGCCAGCTACCTGGGCCGGGACCGCGAGCTGCTGGCCGGCCCGCGCCTGGACAACCTGCTCTCGGTGCACGCGGCCACCGCCGCGCTGGCCGCCGTGGCCGGCGACGACCTGCCGTACATCCCGGTGCTGGCCGCCTTCGACCACGAGGAGACCGGCAGCGAGTCGGACACCGGCGCGCAGAGCCCGCTGCTCGGCAACGTGCTGGAGCGCAGCGTCTACGCGCGCGGCGGCAGCCCGGAGGACCGCGCCCGGGCGCTGGCCGGCACCGTCTGCCTCTCCTCCGACATGGGCCACGCCGTCCACCCGAACTACAGCGAGCGGCACGAGCCGGGGCACCACCCGATGCCCAACGGCGGACCGATCCTGAAGGTCAACGTCAACAACCGGTACGCGACCGACGGTATCGGCCGGGCGGTCTTCGCGGCGGCCTGCGAGAAGGCCGGCGTGCCGTGGCAGACCTTCGTCTCCAACAACGCCATGCCCTGCGGTACGACGATCGGCCCGATCACCGCGGCGCGGCTCGGGATCAGCACGGTGGACTGCGGCATCGCGGCCCTGTCCATGCACTCGGCGCGCGAGCTGTGCGGGGCGGACGACCCGTTCCTGCTGGCGTCCGCGATCAAGGCCTTCCTGGAGGGCTGAGCACGCCCCGGGGGTCCACGGCCCCCGACGCCGAAGGGCCCGGCCGGGTGGCCGGGCCCTTCGGCGTTCCCGGGCGTCGCCCGGAACGCGGCTACTCCATCCCGGCGAGCACCAGGGGCAGCCGGCGCGTGCCGTCCGCCGTCAGCTTCACCGGCACGCCCCAGTCCTGCTGGTGGACGTGGCAGGACGGGAACTCGATCTCCGGGTCGTCGTCGCAGGAGGCGGCCATCGCCGAGACGTGCAGCACGCCCTCGGCCACCTGGTCGGAGAGCACCAGCTCGCGGGAGAGCGCGGAGTCCGCGCCCGCGCCGGAGACCAGCAGCTCGGGCGGGGTGGAGCTGACCAGCAGCCGGGTGGACGGGCCGTAGCGCTCGTCCAGCTTCTGGCCGGTGGGCGCCGAGAAGACCACGTCCAGCTGGAACGCGCCGGCGGCGACCTCGGTGGCGGCCCGCTGGGTGCGGTGCGCCACCGACTCGACCCGGACGGCCTCCTCGGGCAGCCGCAGCCGGGTGAGCCGGTGCCGGGCGGACTCGATCACCACGATGTCGTCGTCGACCAGCACCGCGCCGGAGGGCTCGCGCAGGTCGGTGGCGAGCGTGGTCACCTCGCCGCTGGCCGGGTCGAAGCGGCGCAGCGCGTGGTTGTAGGTGTCGCTGACGGCCACCGAGCCGTCGGGCAGCACGGTGACGCCCAGCGGGTGCTGGAGCAGCGCCTGCCCCGCCTCGCCGTCGCGGTGCCCGAAGTCGAAGAGGCCGGTGCCGACGGCGGTCTCGACCGCCTTCGTTTCACGTGAAACCGACCGCAGCGCCGAGGTCTCCGAGTCGGCCACCCAGAGCCGCTCGCCGTCCGCCGAGACCGCCAGGCCGGACGGCTGGGCGAACCAGGCCTCGGCGGCGGGGCCGTCGACCAGGCCCTCATTGGTGGTGCCGGCCGCGACCCGGACGGTGCCGGCCGCCGGGTCGTACGCCCAGAGCTGGTGGACACCGGCCATGGCGATCCAGACCTCGCCGTCGAACCAGGCGACGTCCCACGGCGAGGAGAGGTCGACCTCGCGGGCCGGGCCCTCGGTGGCCGAGCCCTGCCACCACTGCCGGCCGGTGCCGGCCAGGGTGTCGACGCTGCCGTCGGCCAGCCGGACGCCGCGCAGCGCGTGGTTCACGGTGTCGGCCACGATCACGTCGTAGGCCGAGCCCTCGGGGAGCAGGGCGAGGCCCTGCGGCTCGCTGAACCGGGGGGAGGTGCCGTCGACCAGGCCGCGCACGCCGTCCCCGATCCGGCGGACGACGCTCTCGCCGTCCTCGGCCAGCTCGACCAGCGAGTGGTGCCCGGAGTCGGCGACCAGGAAGTGCCCGTTCGGCAGCCGGACGGCCTTGCCGGGGAACTTGAGGTCCCCCGCGGTGGGCTCCGGCGCCACGTACGGACCGTCGCCGCGGCGCAGCGTGCCCTTGGCGGCGTGCTCCTCCTCCAGCTCCTCCACCAGCCGGGCGATGGCGTGCGCGTGCCCCTCACCGGCGTGCTGGGCGACCACGTACCCCTCGGGGTCGATCACCACCAGCGTCGGCCAGGCGCGCACCGCGTACTGCTTCCAGGTGGCGAGCGCCGGGTCGTCCAGCACCGGGTGGTGCACCTCGTACCGGGCGACGGCGTCGACCACGGCCTGGTGGTCGGCCTCGTGCACGAACTTGGGCGAGTGCACGCCGACGATCACCACGGTGTCGCGGTGCTTCTCCTCCAGCTCACGGAGCTCGTCCAGGACATGCAGACAGTTGATGCAGCAGAAGGTCCAGAAGTCTAGTACGACACACTTACCTCGCAGGTCGGCAAGCTTGAGTTCCTTGCCGCCTGTGTTGAGCCATCCACCGGCGCCGACCAGCTCGGGGGCGCGGACACGTGCACGAGAAGCCATGCACACATCCAACCTCATCAGGCCATCACGCATTCCGAAGGGTGCGGGGCATGGCAGGCTTCGCGTGAGTGTTCTCAGGCTCGGGCCGTTGGAAGCTGGTCGAGATCATCACCCTGCGGCTGGGGCTCTCAGCAGCTCTTGCAGGTGCGCTGGCCCGGAAAAATAGACGCACCATCTTCCGCTTTCGGAACTTTTCGGTAGAGTCGGCTGCCAGCGCAGGCGGGATATCCCTCCAGCACACATCTGCTTGCTCGCGCACTTCGGCCAGATGAGGTGTTCGTGTCACTGATCCCCGCGGGTCTGCCCGAGTCGCACCAATCCATTGCTGCGGAAGCTGACCGCATTCATGAGAGCGCACTGTGGAGCGCGCAAGGCCAGTTTGAGCAAGCAAAGCTGTGGCGCCTCATCAACCTCTTTCTTGGTGTTCCGGCAGCAGCGCTTGCCGCCATCTCTGGTGGAACCGCCCTCGGCGGGGACCTCGGAATCTGGCCCGGGGTCCTGGCGCTCATTTCAGCAGCCCTCACCGCCACATTGACCACAGTCAATGCCTCGCGCCGGATGACGCAGGCTCAAGCATCGGCAAACGCCTATCTTCAGCTCCAGACGGCCGCGCGGCAGTTCCTTACGATTGACCTTGCCGATTTGACCCGAGAGGATGCGCGGGACGCGTTGCGCAATCTTACGAACAGCCGGGACGAGCTGAACAAGACGTCCGATCCTCCGGGCCGGCTGGCCTACAAGAAATCCAAGAAGAACATCAGTGGTGGGGGTCAAAACTACTCTGCGGACGGAGATGAATGAGGATGGCGCTGACTGTTGCTTCGGCGTTCAATGAGTTCGACTCTGTGGTGAAGCCATCGCCCGCCACGTGGACCAAAGTGTGTGAGCGTCGAGACGCCGTCCTGAAGGTCATAGGGAAGGCATTTCCTGCCGGCGGCGACATCAGGTACCAGTCGGCTAAGATCATCGGTTCGCTGGGTCGGAACACCGCCTGCCGCCCTGTCGATGACATCGACCTCATGGTCTACCTGCATATTGATGCGGACTTGTGGGCTCAGAAGTACCGAGACGACTCATCTGAATTTCTGTATAGGGTTCGACGGGTTCTAAATGAACACTCTCCTGTGCGCAAGGTTGGCGCACGCGGTCAAGCTGTTCGATTCTTCTATGTCGACGGCCTTAGCGTAGATGTGGCGCCGGTCGAGAAATATACAAGTGGGAACTATGGCATACCTGATGGATCGGGGAACTGGCTAACCACAAACCCTGTGAAGCACGAGACATACTTGACGGAACGAAACGATGCCGTCAGTGGCGACCTGAAGAAGATCATCCGATTTGCCAAGAAATGGAACAAGGCTCACAGCTCGCGCCTGGCTTCGTTCCATCTTGAAATGATGGTTGCCCGCACGTACGGCACGCTGGGAGGTAACTCGCGGACGGCGCTTCGACTGTTCTTCGACTATAATCTCTACAATCTCTCGGTGCAGGACCCGGCGGGGTTTAGTGGCGACCTCTCTTCATATCTGACCCAGTCGAATAGGGATGCTGTAAATGATGGTCTAAAGGCGGCTCGGGACAGGGCGGATCTCGCACTGGCAGCCGAGAATCGGGGTGACCACCGGGAGGCAATCAGGCTTTGGCGGATCATCCTCGGCAACGACTTCCCGATATTCGGGTGACAAACAACCGAAAGTCACAGGATGGTGATCCTGCTACCGAAGTCCGCGAGGGTCAGTTCCTTGTCACCGGTGTTGAGCCATCCGTCGGGGCCGACCGGCGGTTCAGTGGACCGGCATGCGGGCGGCGCTGGTCTCCACGATCTCGCGGGCGACCAGGAGTGGGGTGTCCTCCCATCCGAGCAGAGCCTTCGTGATGGCGACCGCCCGAACGATGCCCGTGCCACGCTCCACCAAGAGGGCCTGCACCGCTTCCATACCCTCGCTTGAGAGCACGGGGCGATACTCTTCGACCAGCGCGGACCACTGCGCGGCTGCCTCGGGCTCCAGCCCGGCAACGTTTCCGAACACGCTGTTCCTCCACTTCTCGCACGGACGGATCGGCGGGTGCTGTGCCGGTAGCGCCTGTGCCGCCGTCCGTCAGGTCGTCGGCACGGAAACGCCGCGATCCCAGAGTTCTTCGGCGTGGGATGTGAACCGGTCGAACATCCCGCCGTCCTGCTGTCGGCGGAGGTGCATCATCGGTGAATCGTGCCCGACGAACCGGGCCAGATGAGGCGTCACAAGGGCCTGTGAGTCGAACCGGAACACGGACAGGCCAACGTGGTTGGTTGCGTCGTCATCGGCGCTGTAGCGGGCTTCCAGGCCCTCTGCGTCGCGCAGCTTGGCCAGGTTCTCCAGGGTGATCCGGATACGGGTCGAGACGGTCAGGGCGACGTCCTCGACCCGTTCCCTCTGCCTCGTGGTCTCGCCGTTCGGATCGCCCAGCAGGAACCGCACCCGACAGCCGGCCTCGGCCTTGGCGCGCAGCGTGCTCAGAAAGTTGGGCTGCTCCAGCCAGAGGAAGTAGTTCGTGAAACCGGCGAAGAACAGATCATCCCTGGCGTCACTGATCAGCTGCCCCCATGCTGCCGATGTGCAGGCGGAGCGGTAGGGGTAGACAGCGACGATCTCCCGGTCAGGGCCGGTCTTCAGGGTCGTCCGTACGATGTTCGGCCACAGCATCGCTTCACTCACCCCTAGCGCTTCGCTCGCGTCGACCCTGTTCCGAGCGTGAGGGACCAACGCCTCATCCGTCAGCCATCGTTCCACCGTCTTAGGTGTCACCCCCACGTGGGTGGCCAGCTGTCGGACGCTCACCCGGGCGTCCCCCATAGCGCGGTGCAGGGCAGTGTTCAAGAGACTCCCCCGAGACATTTGGGCGTTCTCAGACGCTACCGCCGAGCCGGGCAGGATGTCCCCGCTTTGGCTACTGTTCTCGCCCGAACGGGCCGGTACACCAGTGGGGGACGAACCCGGACAGTGAGTGGAGCCGACATGTCAGCAGAGATGCGGGCCGAGACCTGCCGCAGAGTTGTACCCATGCCCCCGCAGCGTGGAGTCCTGGTCGATGTCTGGGGCGTCGCCGACAGCGATGATCCTGGCCGCACCGTGACTGGGCCCGAGGGTGAGCCGGTGATCTTCTACAGCTTCACCGACGCGTCACGATGGGTGGCTGGCCGTGGCTGAGCAGTGGGAACCGCAGGCAGGGCAGACGGCCTACGACCGGCGTTCGGGCCAGGCGGTCAGGATCATGTCGGTGCACACCTTCGGCGTGTTCGTCCGGCCTCTCAAGGGCGGGCGGGAGGCGATCACGAAGCTACGCAACCTGATCCCGCCGGATGACCAGCCGGGCGGATTCAACTCCTGGCAGGCAAGCCGGGGTTGAGTCCAGAGCGCCAACGATAGAGGGCGCCGCCCCGGGCGCCCTCTCGCCTGCCGCTCCTTACTCGGTTCCGAGCGCCCGGTACAGGGTCGCCCGGCTGACTCCCAACGCCTTGGCGATCACGGTCACGCTCTCACCCTTCGCACGGCGGGCATGGGCCGCAGCGAGTTTGTCGGCGTCCAGCACGTTCGGCCGTCCGCCTGTCCGCCCCTGCGCCCTGGCGGCCTCCAAGCCGGCGCGGGTGCGGTCCTTGATCAAGCTGCGCTCAAACTCCGCCATCGCCCCGACCACCTGGAGCATGAGGCGGCCGTCCGGAGTGTTCGGGTCGATGCTGGCGAGCGCCCCCGTCAGGACCCTGAAGCCGATGCCCCGCGCCGACAGCGCGTCCACCATGGTCACCAGGTCGATGAGCGACCGAGCGAAGCGGTCCAGCTTCCACACGCAGAGCGTGTCGCCAGGGCGCAGGTGGTCCAGCGCGGCGGCAAGCTCCGGGCGGTCAGTGTTCTTCCCGCTGGCCTTGTCCGTGAAGATCCGGGCGCAGCCCGCTGCGGAGAGCGCGTCGTGCTGAAGCTGTGCCTCCTGATCGTCGGTGGAGACTCGGGCGTAGCCGATCAGGTGTCCGATGTTCGTCGCCATGCCCCAAGCGTCTCATAACTCGTCTCACAACCACAAGGGGCTTCGGAAGGTTTTGAGACGGGTTTTGAACGCTTGATCGACCCCGGGCACGCCGTTCGCGGGTCGTCTCACAAACCATCGTTTCTGAGATGGCCCGCAAGGGTGACCCAATGTCACGAGCGGGTGCTGAGACCTCCTCCTCCGAAGAGACGAGGTCGAGTACGCGTCTCCAGACCCGTACGGACCGAGCGGCCCAGCACCTCAGCGGTCGGAGAGTCGTGCACCCGGGGTCACCCCCCTCCCGTCCCTCTCCTCGTCCCAGGGGTCCAAAGTGCCGTACTGGGCCTTATTTTCTAAACCCTCTAACGCGAGTAGAAGTAAATAGGAAAAGGGGTGTAGTTCAGGCACTTTCGCCCCGACCCTGCACTGAGGGTGACGCGCGGCCGGGGATGGCGACGCTCGGTGACGACGCCTGGGGAGGTGGCCCTCCGCGCAAACAGGCTGATCAGCCATGCGAGAGATTTCCCTCCCTGCCGCGCTGGGGCAGGAGGGGAAGGGGGTACCCGCCTGGCCGGCGACCGGAGGCGGGTGGTACGGGTGACGTGGTGACGGAATGACGGCCAGTTCTGGTTTCTCTATGACATACGTGGTCTAGAGAAAACCTGAATCACCCGTCATTCCGTCACCACGTCACCGTCGCTGGCCAACCGTGAGCGCCCACACGGCCGCCAGCAGGCACGAAGAAGCCCAGCCCGACCACCAGGGACCAGACGGAGCCCAGAGGGCCGCGCAGGGCGGCTACTCCGTGATCGCTGCCCACTTGATGCGGACGCGCTGCTCCGGGACGAAGCGCTTGCCGCGTTCGCCCTTGCTGATGAACACGCCGTCTATGGCCAGCGACAGGCGACCCCGCTTCTCATCTTGCGTCGAAGCCTCCCAAGCCGGGTACAGCAATTCGCTGTCCAGCATCGGAGTGATGTCGATGGCGGGCAGCGGGATGTTGGCGAGGTCGGCGCGCAGGCCGTCGATGCGGCTCAGGAGCCGGGTGGCGAGACGTTCGTATCGGTCGAGAGCACCAGGGCGGTCGAACTCGCGACGGACGTAGCGTGCTTCTTCGAGGTCGGCCAACCGGGCTTCCTGGTCGGTGATCTCGTCGGCTACGGCGTCTCGCTTGGCGAAGGTCTCGGGGTCAGTTCGCTTCACCCACCGGTCAGCGATGGTCACCAACAACGGGTCGTCCAACTCCAGAGCGGGGAGCAGCGACAGGAAGCGCTCGGACACGTACGCGTCCACCCGGTCGGCCATGGCACTGGCGCCGGGGCACTGGTTGCCCGCCCGGCGGGCCATGCACTGGTAGCTGTTGCCCACCTTGTGCATCCGGCGACCGCACCCTGGCACGCCGCAGAACACCAGGCTTGTGAGCAGCGCCGTGCCGTTCGGCTTCGGCATACGTTTGCCCGCGTGGACGCGGGTCCTGGATTCGAGCTGCCGGATGATCCGCTCGCGCTCGCCGACCGTGACGATCCCCTCGCCGATGCTCACGGTGTCCAGCGTCTCAGGGTCTCGGTAGGGAAACACGCGGCTGGTGAACTTGCGGCTGCCGTCCTCGGCTTCGATGGTTTCGGTCTCGGGCATGAGCCCGGCGAAGGCTGGCGACTTGACCAGGTTCATGATGCTCGCGGCGTTCCACTGGCCACCCCGGGCCGAGGGGATGTCGTACTCGTTGAGCAGCCGGGCGATCTGCACCAGGGACTTGCCGGCCAGTGCGTCGTCCGCGATGAGGCGGGCGTAGACGGCCGTCTCGGGGTCGTGCACCAGCTTCTTCGTGGTGGGGTCGACCAACAGCCCGTACGGGGGCCGTCCGCCGATCCACTGGCCCTGTCGGCGGAGGTGCCGTTTCGCGTGGGCCACGCGGGTGCCGAGGTTCTTCGACTCGGAGCGGGCGAGTTCGGCGAGCATGGCGACGACCATGCGGGCCGAGTCGTTCGAGGTGTCGAGACCGTCCACGACGGAGACCAAACGGCCGCCCGCCTTCTCGATGTCGTCCAGGACCTTGCCGACCTGGCCGATGCCCTTGCGGGACAGGCGGTCCAGCTTCCACACGATCAGCGTCCCGACGACGCCCGCTGTGACGGCGGCAAGGGCGGAGTCGAAGCCTTTGCGCTCAACGTCCTTGAACCCGGAGCGCCCCCGGTCGATGTGAACCTTGCGGACCGTCAGGCCGTTGCGCTCAGCCCATGCGCGGCAGTCGGCTTCCTGCCGTTCGATCGCCGTCTTGCCGTCCCGGTCCAAGGACAGCCGAAGGTACAGGTCACACAGGGTGTGGTGGTGCACGTACGCCCCCTCTGGAGATCCCTATATTGTGTAGGACTTCCAGAAGTCCAGGACGGTGATCTTGCCCCGGAAGTCGGCGAGGGTGAGGTCCTTGCCGCCGGTGTTCAGCCAACCGCCTGCCCCGACCAGCTCGGGGGCGCGTACACGTGCACGAGATGCCATACCCCCATCAAACCGCACGTGGGGTGCTCCTCATTCCTGCGGTCGGCGGGGGAGTGCGCCCGGGGGCCGGGGGCTTCCGGCGGGTGGTCACTCCGGGCGGGGGCTGCCGGCGAGGGCGGGGGTGGCCGGGGGGTCGGCGGTGGTGTCGGGGGCGACGGCCGGGGCGGGCACGGTGGGGCGGGCCCGTCGGGAGACGGTGTCGCACCAGGTGATCAGACGGCGGCCGGCCTCGATCATCGGTGTCTCCAGGCGGCGGTGCAGCAGGTCGGCGGCGGCCAGCGCGACCAGGCAGACGGCGGCGGCGAACGTCGGGGTGCCGCCGGGCAGCCACGGGGCCAGGGCGGCGGTGAGGCTGACGGCCGAGGCCTGGAGCAGGTAGAGGCCGTAGGAGCGCTCGCCGACGAAGACCAGCGGGCGCAGCGAGAGCAGCAGGCGGCCCGGGCCGGGGCCGAGCAGGGTGGGCAGCAGGAGGGCGACGCCGAGGCCGAAGAGGAAGACGGTGGGCTGCTCGCTGCCGAAGTGGTCGGTCAGGTCCGGCAGGTGGGCGTGCAGGACGAGGAAGCCGGCCCCGGCCACCGCGCCGACCACCGGGTGGGTCAGCGGGCTGAGCAGGGCGAAGCCGCGGCGGCTGTGCAGCACGACGGCGAGCAGCGCGCCGATCAGCAGCACCGAGTAGTGCAGGCCCATGCCCTTCCAGGTCTCGTTGTACGGCACCAGGACGAGGGCGATCGCGGCCACGGCGAGCGGGATGCGGAGCCGGTCGGAGATCAGGCCGACCAGGATCAGCGCGAGCGGCCAGACCAGGTAGAACTTCTGCTCGATGCCGATGGTCCAGGTGTGCAGGTACGGGGTGTCGCCGGCGAGGTGGTACTCGTTCATGAAGCCGAGGTAGTTCGGCAGGTGGTCCATCAGCACCGCCCAGCCGTGGCCGGAGCGGTAGACGGCGACCATGGTGATCAGCAGCCCCAGGTAGTACAGCGGCACGATCCGGAACACCCGCCGGATGTAGAAGTTCCGCAGCGATATGCGCCCGGTCCGGTCCCGTTCCCGGAGCATCAGGGTGGTGATGAGGAAGCCGGAGAGGACGAAGAAGGCGTGCACCCCGATCCAGCCGGAGAGGAACCGGGACTGCGGGCCGCCGTAGTGGAAGAAGACGACGATCACGGCGGCGACGGCGCGCAGTCCGTCCAGCGCGTCGAACCGCCGCATCGCGAGGAATTCGGCATGGGTCAGTCGGCGCATGGGGAGTCTCCGGACGGGCGGGGCGTCGTCGCCGGGGCACCCGTGCGGGCACCGACGGTCAGGGCAGCGACATCATGGCCGACCGCGGCCGTTCTTGACCATCCGGTGGTGGAGTGTGACGGTTCCGTGTGCCCGGAGCCGGCTCGCGACCGGACCGCGCTCGGGAGTGGATCCGCTCAGGACCGGGCCGCGCTCAGGACCGCGGCGCCGAGCGCCAGCGGACCTCGCCGTCCTGCCGCTCGTCGGTGGGGCGCAGGCCGAGCGCCCGGGCGACGGCGGCGGAGGCCCGGTGGTCGGGGTGGACGTGGGCGAGGACGGTGGTGACGCCGGACGCCCGGAGGTGGTCGAGCAGGGCGCGCGCCGCCTCGGTGGCGAGGCCGCGCCCCTGCCAGGGGGTGCCCAGGACCCAGGCGATCTCGGCGGTGTCCGGGCCGATGGTGGCCTGGACGTAGCCGGTCAGCCGGCCGTCGGCGCGCAGCCGGAGCGCCCAGTTGCCCCAGGCCTCGGCGGGATCGGGAGAGCCTGCCGCGAGCCGGGCGTAGCGGGCCCGCAGGTCACCGGCGGTGGCCGGTCCGCCGCCGGTGAAGGTGTAGAGGTCCGGGTCGGCGAGGGCGGCGGCCATCCCCTCGGCGTGCTCGGGGCCGATCGGCAGCAGGTCCAGGCGCTCGGTACGCAGGACGGCGGCGGTGACGGCGGTGACGGCGGTGACGGCGGTGTCGTCGGTGACGGCTGCGGCAGCGGTGACGTCGGACGGATCGGACTGGTCCACGGGCCCATTCAACTCCGTCGTGTGGCGGTGCTTCGCACGGGGAGGCCGATCGGGTCGAATGGATCGCACGTCCACGCGAAGGAGGCGGTATGCGGTACCTGGTCAGGGAGAAGCTGTTCGCGATCGGTGACGACTACTGGATCGAGGACGATCAGGGGCACAAGGCGTTCCTGGTGGACGGCAAGGTGCTGCGGCTGCGCGACACCTTCGAGCTGAAGGACGCCGACGGCCGGGTGGTCGCGGTGGTGAAGGAGAAGGCGTTCACCGTCCGGGACGCGATGAGGATCGAGGACGCCGACGGCGAGGTGGTGGCGACCGTCCGGGAGAAGCTGTTCACGCCGTTCCGCGACAAGTACCTGGTGGAGCTGGCCGGTGGCGGCGAGCTGAAGGTCCACGGGGACCTGATCGACAAGGACTACCGGATCGAGGACGAGCACGGCGACGAGCTCGCCCGGATCTCCCGCAAGTGGTTCCGGATCCGTGACACCTACGGCGTGGAGGTGGCCGACGGCGCGGACGTGGGGCTGCTGCTGGCCGTCGCCGCCTGCGTGGACCACCTGACGGCGCAGGACTGACCCGGGTGGTCGGTGACGGGTGCGGGACCGGCCGGTCCCGCACCCGCACCCCTCACGGGCCGGTCAGACGATGACGTGCGGCAGGAAGCGGGCGCCCTGGTGGGTGATCGGGCTGTCGTCCGTCTCGCGGATGCCGAGGCCCGCCGCCTCGCCGTCGATCACCCAGGTGCCGAGCACCGGGCGGTTGCCGTCGAAGTCGGGCAGCGGGTGGTACTGCTGGTAGCAGTGGCCCTCGGCGCCGTAGCGGTCCGGGTCGCCGGCCCAGTCGGCGAGCCGGGTCTCGGCGCCGTCCGGCCCGACGATCCGGATGCCGGCGCCCTCCCGGCCGAGCAGCGGCTTGGCCGCGTACCCGGGGCCGCCCGGGTCGGCGAGTTCACGCGGGCCGTCCAGGTAGGCGGGCAGCAGGTTGGGGTGGCCCGGGTAGAGCTCCCAGAGCACCGCCAGCAGCGCCTTGTTGGAGAGCAGCATCTTCCAGGCCGGCTCGATCCAGAGGGTGGAGCCGGTGCCGCCGCCGTGGTCGATGACGTCCAGCAGCTGCTCGCCGAACTCGTCCTCGGCCAGCCACTCCCACGGGTAGAGCTTGAACGCCGAGCGGATGAAGCGGTGTTCGAGGTCGACGAACCGGCCGGAGAGGCCGTCCCAGCCGATGTCCTCCATCGCGATGCCGACCGTCTCGATGCCGGCCTGTTCGGCGCACTCCTGGAGGTAGAGGGTGGTCATCCAGTCCTCGCCCTCGGTGTCGCCGCGCGAGTGGGCGAAGTGCACCGGGCCGGACGGCAGCAGGTGCTTCTGCCGGGCCCAGGACGCGACCAGCCGCTCGTGCAGCGAGTTCCACTGGTCGGCGGCGGGGAAGCGCTCCTCCATCCAGAACCACTGCGGGCCGGCCGCCTCGATCAGCGAGGTCGGGGTGTCGGCGTTGTACTCGAACAGCTTGGCCGGTCCGGTGCCGTCGTACGCGAGGTCGAAGCGCCCGTAGAGGGCCGGCTGTTCGGCGCGCCGCCGCCAGGACTCGGCGACGGTCGCGGCGAGCCGGGGGTCGGTGATCCCGTAGTCCGTGAACCGGCCGGTGCGGACCACGTGGTCGGCGGCCGCCAGGCACATCAGGTGCAGTTCCTCGACCACCTCCTCCAGCGCCTCCACCTCGGGCAGCGAGAACTCGTAGTACCCGCTCTCGTCCCAGTAGGCGTGCGGGCCGCCCTGGTTGCAGGGGTCGGAGCACATGGCGTAGATCAGGCCCTGGCCCTCGACGGTGGCCAGCCAGTCCGGGCGCGGGGCGATGGTTCTGCGGCGCACCGCGGTCAGCCCCCGCCCGAGCCGCTGGAGCCGGCGGGGCAGCCGAACCCGCCGCGCTTGGTGGCGGCCTTGTCGAAGGTGCCGCCGAGCGCGGTGGTGCCGCCGGAGCCGCAGTAGTACCAGCGGCCGGCGGCGGCGGTGGTGCCGCCCGCGCACGCGTGACTGTCGAGCACCTTGAGCGTCGTCGGGTCGACGCAGCGGCTCGGCGGGGTGCCGCCGCCGGAGGAGCAGCCGGAGAGCGCCAGGGCGAGGGTGCCGACCATGCCGAGGGTGACGAAGCCCGAGCGGCGCCGGGCGTCCGGCCCCGGGCTGCCGGTGCCGGTGGCTGTGCTGGGGGACTGGGACGGCGTCATGGCGCCCGATGGTACGCGTGGGCCGGGATGGTACGGGAGGGGCCCCGGATTCCTGTTCCGGCCACGCCCGATGGGATATGTTTTGCCGATCCTTGACGGTCGGACCGGGCCGAGCCGGACCGGGCGGCCTCCAGTGAGCGGACACGGGGGACGAACACCCATGAACGACATCCTGCACGGCCTCGGTGCGGCGGCCGCCTTCGGCGCCGTCGGTGTGGTGCTGCTGCTCCTCGGCGTCGGCCTGGTCGACGTCCTGACGCCCGGCAAGCTGGGCCACCAGATCTGGGTGGAGCGCAACCGCAACGCCGCCGCGGTGCTCAGCTCCGCGCTGCTCGGCATCGGCGGCATCGTCTTCACGGCGATCATGTACACCTACGAGGACTTCGGCAAGGGCCTCGTCTCCACGGCCTGCTTCGGCCTGCTGGGCCTTGTGCTGATGGCCGTCGCGTTCTGGGCGGTGGACGTCCTGACGCCCGGCAAGCTCGGCGCGATCCTGGTCGACCCCGAGCCGCACCCGGCGGTCTGGGTCACCGCCAGCTGCAACATCGCGGTGGCGGCGATCGTGGCGGCCGCGATCGCCTGAGCCCCCGTCGGAGGCCCGGGCGCCCGCCCCCCCTGCGGGTCCGGGCCCGCGCCGTCCGACCCGCGCGCCGTCCGACCCGCGCCGTTCGACCCGCGCCGTCCGACCCGCGCCGTCCGACCCGCGCGCCGTCCGGGCCCTACGCGGCTCCCCCGCCGGGGTGCGGGGCCCCGCCGAGGACGTGCTCGCGGCCCCAGGCCCCCAGCGGTGCCAGCGCGGCGTTGAGCCGCGCCCCGACCGGCGTCAGCGAGTACTCGACGCGCGGCGGCACCTCGTCGTACGCCTCGCGGCGCACGATGCCGTCGGCCTCCAACTCGCGCAGATGGGCGGCGAGCACCTTCTCGGTGATCCCCGGCACCAGGCGGCGCAGCTCGCCGAAGCGGCGGTTCGGCCGCTCGTCCAGCGCCCAGAGGATCAGTACCTTCCACTTGCCGCCGATCACGTCCATCGCCGCGTCGATCCCGCAGACGTACCCGCCCGGCCTCGGCACCGTCGCCATGCCCACCCCTTCCGACCTGCTCGCTCACCCCAGGGTAACCACCCACTTCGAGGTGCGTACTTGTCGGCCGGCGGCCCGGGCGACGAGCCTGATCGGCATGGCAGAGAACAGCGTTGACCCCGTGTCGAAGTCCACCCCCGCTCCCTCCCTCACCCTGCTCGGCCTCGGCGCGATGGGCACCGCGCTGGCCCGGACCTGGCTCGCCGCCGGGCATCCGCTGACCGTCTGGAACCGCACCGCCGCGCGGGCCGAACCGCTCGCCGCCCTGGGCGCCACCGTCGCCGCCACCCCCGCCGAGGCGGTCGCGGCCAACCGCCTGGTGGTCGTCTGCCTGCTCGACGACGCCTCCGTCGAGGCGGCGCTGGACGGCGTCGACCTGGCCGGCCGGGACGTGGTCGACCTCGTCACCGGCACCCCCGGCCTGGCCCGCGCCCGCGCCGCGTGGGTCGAGCAGCGCGGCGGCCGCTACCTGGACGGCGGGATCATGGCCGTCCCGCCGATGATCGGCGTTCCCGAGGCCGGTCCGTACGTCTTCTACAGCGGCTCGCAGGCGCTGTTCGAGGAGCACCGCGACACCCTGTCCGTCCCGGCCGGCACCCGCTTCGTCGGGGCGGACGCCGGGTTCGCCGCCCTGTACGACGTGGCGCTGCTGAGTGCCATGTACGGCATGTTCGCCGGGGTGGCGCACGCCTTCGCGCTGATCGGCGGGGAGGCGGTGGCCCCGAGCGACCTCGCGCCGCTGCTGACCTCCTGGCTCCGGGCGATGGCCGGCTCGGTGACGCGGACCGCCCTGCAGCTGGAGGGCGGTGACTACACCGTGGGCGTGGTCTCCAACCTCGCAATGCAGGTCGCCGGCACGCCCACCTTCCTGCGCACCGCCGAGGAGCAGGGTGTCAGCGCCGAGCTGCTCGCCCCGTACTTCGCGCTGATGGCCCGCCGGCTCGCGGAGGGCTCCGGTGCGGAGGACCTGACCGGCGTGGTCGACCTGCTGCGCCGGTAGGCGGAGCGGGCGGGCGGGCCGGCGCTCGCCGCCCTCAGCCCGCCGCGCCCTCAGCCCGCCGCGCGGTCGGTCGCGGGGCGGCGGCGCAGCGCCGCGTCGGTGAGGGCGGGCGGCTGCCAGACGCCGTCCGGGTGGTAGACGTTCGTGCCGGGCGCCACGATGGCGTCGATCCGGTCGAGGGCGGCGTCGTCCAGGGTGAGGTCGGCGCCCTTGAGGGCCGCCGCCAGCTGCTCCCCGGTGCGCGGGCCGATGATCACCGAGGTGACGGCCGGGTGCGCCAGCGGGAAGGCGAGGGCCAGTTCGGGCAGGGTGCGGCCGAGGTCCTCGGCGAGCGCGGTCAGCTCCTCGACGGCGTCCAGCTTGGCCACGTTGACCGGCAGCGCGGGGTCGAAGCGGCCCGGGTGGAGGGCGGCCCGGCCGGTGCCGAGGTCGATCGGGCGGCCCTTGCGGTAGCGGCCGGTGAGGAAGCCGGAGGCGAGCGGGCTCCAGGTCAGCGCGCCCATGCCGAGCCGCTGGACGGTCGGCAGCACGTCCCGCTCGATGCCCCGGGCGAGCAGCGAGTACGGCGGCTGCTCGGTGCGGAAGCGGGACAGGCCGCGCCGCTCGGCGACGTGGTACGCCTCGACGATCTCCGCGGCGGGGAAGGTCGAGCAGCCGAAGGCGCGGATCTTGCCGGCCGTGACGAGGTCGCCGAGTGCGGAGAGGGTCTCCTCGATGTCGGTGGTGTGGTCGGGCCGGTGGACCTGGTAGAGGTCGATCCGGTCGGTGCGCAGCCGGCGCAGGCTCTCCTCCACCTCGTGGATGATCCAGCGCCGTGAGTTGCCGCCCCGGTTGCGGCCCTCGCCCATCGGGAAGTGCACCTTGGTGGCGAGGACGACGTCGTCGCGGTTGCCGCGGCTCTGCAGCGCCTTGCCGACGATCTCCTCGGACTCGCCCGCCGAGTACATGTCGGCGGTGTCGACGAAGTTGATGCCCTGGTCGAGGGCGGTGTGGATGATGCGGACGCAGTCGTCGTGGTCGGGGTTGCCGACCGCTCCGAACATCATGGTGCCGAGGCAGTAGGCGCTGACCTCGATGCCGGTGCCGCCGAGGATGCGGTAGCGCATGGTGCTGGTCCCCCTGCTGTGGTGGGTGGCCGTCCCCGGCCGGGAGCCGGGTCGCTCGCCCCCGACGGTAGATCTTGGAGTGCACTCCAGGGCAAGGGGCGGCGGCGTTCCGTCGGTGACCGGCTCCGGCGTGACCCCGGTGGTCGCCGCGCGTTCGTCCGGTGTCGCACCGGGGGACCGGCCGGGGCACGGTTTGCGGAACCGGCAACAAAGCTTGCCGATGATGCGGGGCTCGTCGCAGGCTGGCGGTGCCGGCGACCGCACCGGTGCGGTCGCCGCCGGGATCCGCCGCCGGACCCGCTGCCGGGCTCGCCGGACCCGCCGCCGCGCGGTGAAGCCGCCGGTCCGGATGCCGATGCCGATGCCGACGCCGAAGCCGCCACCGACCTGAACGGAGCACCCCATGCACCGCCCGCACCACCACGACGCCCCCGCTCCCGCCCCCGCCCCCGCCCCCGCCCCCGCCCCCGCTCCCGAGTCGGCGAACGCCGACGCGCACGGCCATGGCCACAGCCACGATCACGGCCACCACGGCTCCGGGTCCGAGCCGGACTGGGCGGCGCTCGTCACCTACCTGGAGCGCGAGGGCGAGCTGAACACCCCCGCGTTCGTCGGGGCCGCCGGGTGGCTGGGCGAGCTGATGGACGGCATCCCCGTGGGGCGGGTGCTCGACATCGGCAGCGGCCCGGGGGTCGTCGCGACCGTGCTCGCCGATGCCTTCCCGGCCGCCGAGGTGGTCGCCGTCGACCAGTCCGCCGCCCTGCTGGAGCGCGCGGTGGCCCGTTCGTCCGGCCGTGTCACCGCCCGGCAGGCCGAGCTGCCCGCCGAGTTCGGCGGGCTGGGCACGGCCGATCTGATCTGGTCCTCCCAGGCGATCCACCATCTCGGCGACCAGCAGGCGGCGTTGACCGAGCTGGCCGGCTCGCTGCGTCCGGGCGGTCTGCTCGCCGTCGCCGAGCGCGGTCTGCCGCTGCGCTTCCTGCCGCGTGACCTCGGCCTCGGCCGCCCCGGCCTGCAGGCCCGGTTGGACGCGGCCCATGAGGACGTCTTCGCCGCCATGCGCGCCCAACTCCCGGGCTCCGTGGCGGAGGTGGAGGACTGGCCGGGCATGCTGTCCCGCGCGGGCCTCACCCCGGCCGGCTCGCGCACCTTCCTGGTGGAGTGGCCGGCCCCGCTCGCCGCCCCGGGGCGCGAGCACCTGTACGCCCATCTGGAGCGCCGCCGCGCCCAGGTGGACGCTGGCCTGGACGCGGAGGACCTGGCCACTCTGGACGCCCTGCTCGACCGCGAGGCGCCGACCGGCATCCTGGACCGCCCCGACGCCTTCTACCTCACCGCCATCACCGTCCACACCGCCCGGGCGACCGGCACGGCCTGACGGGGACCGCCCGGCGGGCGCGCGGACGGCGCGCCCGCCGCCGGTCAGAGGCCGGAGGCCAGCTTCAGGGTGACGGCGCCGGCGATGATCGCGGCGAAGGACAGCAGTTTGGGGAGCGTGATCCGCTCCTTGTGGAGCACGGCGCCGAGGACGACCGTGCCGATCGAGCCGAGCCCGGTCCAGATGGTGTAGCCGACGCTGACGTCCAGCGTCCTGAGCGCCAGGCTGAGTGTGAAGATGCCGCCCGCGGCGGCCACCAGGGTGAGGACGGACGGCCAGAGCTTGGTGAAGCCGTGGGTGGCGTTGGTGCCGAGGGCGAAGACGATCTCGAAGACGACGGCGATCGCGAGGAAGATCCAGGCCATGACGGTGGGCTCCTTGGGTGGTGGGGCGGCGGGGGAGGGCGGGGTCGGTCGGCGGCGCGCGATCAGGCGGTGGCCGGCCGCTCGGCCTTCCCGGTCGGCCGGTCGCTGCCCCCGGTCGGCTGCCCGGCGCTCCCCGCCGGCTGCTCCGCGCCGCCGGGGCGGTCGGAGAGCTTGAGGCCGAGCACCCCGCCGATGATCAGGACGAAGGCCGCCGCCTTCCCGGGGTTCATCGACTCGTGGAAGATCACCGAGCCGAGGACGACGGTGCCGACCGAGCCGATCCCGGTCCACACCGTGTAGCCGACCCCGACGTCCAGGGTCTTCAGGGCGAGGCTGAGGAAGAAGATCCCGCCCGCCGCCGCTCCGGCGGTCAGCAGGGACGGGCCCAGCACGGTGAAGCCGTGGGTGGCGTTGGTCGCGAGGGCGAAGACGACCTCGAAGAGCGAGGCGATCAGCAGGTAGATCCAGGCCATGGGAGAACCCCCCGGGTTCGTCGCGGGTAAGTGATTGCATGTATGTGCAAATTGATGTCGACTGGGCAAGAGCATGCATGTACAAGTAACCTGTGTCAATCCGCCCCGCCTGTGCCAGGAGCAGCCCATGGACCCGGAACCCAGCCCCACCAGCGGCGACCCGGACGCCGGGCCGTCGGATTCCCGGATGTGGAGCCGGCTCACCGCCCTCCACGCCCATGTCGAGGGCCGGCTCGCCACCGCCCTCCAGCGCCGGCACGGGCTCGGCCTCTCCGAGTACCGCGCCCTCGGCTTCCTCTCCGAGGCTCCCAAGGGCGAGCTGCGCATGCAGGACCTCGCCGCCGTCCTCGGCCTCAACCAGAGTTCGGTCACCCGCCTGGTCGCCCGCCTGCACACCGCGGACTTCACCTACCGGGACCTCTGTCCGGACGACAAGCGCGGCGTCTACACGGTGATCACCGCCGCTGGCCGCGCCCGTCACCAGGAGGCCCGCGCCACCTACGAGGAGACCCTCGGCGCCGCCCTGGACGAGGAGGCCGCCGCCGCCCCCGACCTCGCCCCGCTCCTCGGTACGGCCCGCCGCTCCCTCGGCTGAGCGCACCACCCGGCCGCTCCCGTACCCGCATCCGCCCCCCCGCGCCCAGGAAGTCGACCCGGCCGACTTCCTGCGCGGCCCGGTGCCGAACGCCGGCGGCCCGGTGCCGAATGCCGGGTCCGACGGTGCCGAACGCCGGGCGGTACGGTCGCCGCATGGCAGCTTCGAATCCCGATGTCGTCGTGGTCACCACCACCCACGACGACGAGTCCAAGGCCCGCGCCCTGGCCGCCGCCGCGGTGCGCGAGCGGCTGGCCGCGTGCGCGCAGCTCTACCCGGTCCGGTCGGTCTACCGCTGGGACGGCGAGGTGCGGGAGAGCGCCGAGTGGCGCGTCGACCTCAAGACCCGCGCCGGGCTCACCACCCGGCTCACCGCGTTCATCACCGAGCACCACGACTACGACACCCCCGAGGTCGTCGCCGTCCCGGTGGTCTCCGGCAGCGGCGACTACCTCGCCTGGGTGGCCGCCGAAACGGGCCCCTGACCGGCCGTCCTCGCAGGAGCGGCCCCCGTCGCCGACCGGCGACGGGGGCCACCACACCTACGGTGTGCCGCTACTCACCGCCGCCGAAGCGGGCGGTCCAGGCGGCCAGGTCCTCGTCGGTGATCTTGGCGAACAGCACCGGCGGCACGGTGAACGCGGTGCCCGCCGGCACGAAGTCCAGCGCGCGCGCCTCCTCGGCGCTCACCCACGCCCGGGTGCGGGCCGGGGCGTCGTCCGCGAGCGCGAACGCCTCGCGCATGGCCTGCGCCGCCGCCGGGATGAACGGCTCGGAGACGACGGCGTAGAGGTGGATCAGGTTCATCGCCGTCCGCAGGGTCAGCGCGGCGGCCTCGGGGTCGGTCTTCACCTGGAGCCAGGGCGCCTTCTCGTCCAGGTAGGCGTTGCCGGCGCTCCACAGCGTGCGCAGGCTCTGCGCGGCCTTGCGGAAGTTCAGCGCCTCCAGCTGGGCCTCGTACTCGGCCAGCAGGTCGGCGATCTGCGCGCCCAGCCGCTGCTCCGCCTCGCCCGCCGCGTGCCCGGCCGGGACGTCGTCGCCGAACCGCTTGCGGCTGAAGGAGAGCACGCGGTTCACGAAGTTGCCGAGGGTGTCGGCAAGGTCCTTGTTGACGACCGAGGAGAAGAGGTCCCAGGTGAAGCTGGAGTCGTCCGACTCGGGGGCGTGCGCCATCAGGAAGTAGCGCCAGTAGTCGGCCGGCAGCAGCTCCAGCGCGACATCGGTGAAGATGCCCCGCTTCTGGCTGGTCGAGAACTTGCCGCCGTAGTACGTCAGCCAGTTGAAGGCCTTGACGTAGTCGACCTTCTTCCACGGCTTGCGCGAGCCGAGCAGGGTGGCCGGGAACATCACGGTGTGGAACGGGACGTTGTCCTTGGCCATGAACTCCGTGTACCGGACGGTGTCGTCGGCCTCGTACCACCAGGACTTCCAGTCCCGGGTCTCGCCGCCGGCCGCCGAGTCCGCCCACTCCTTGGTCGCGCCGATGTACTCGATCGGGGCGTCGAACCAGACGTAGAAGACCTTGCCCGCGGCCGCCAGCTCCGGCCACACGTCGGCCGGCACCGGAACGCCCCACTCCAGGTCACGAGTGATGGCGCGGTCCTGCAGCCCCTCGGTCAGCCACTTGCGGGCGATCGAGGACGCCAGGACGGGCCACTGGTCGCCGTGCGCGTCGACCCACTCCTCGACCTGGTCGGTCAGCTTCGACTGGAGCAGGAAGAGGTGCTTCGTCTCGCGCACCTCCAGGTCCGAGCTGCCGCTGATCGCCGAGCGCGGCTCCAGCAGGTCCGTCGGGTCGAGCACCCGGGTGCAGTTCTCGCACTGGTCGCCGCGCGCCTTGTCGTAGCCGCAGTGCGGGCAGGTGCCGACGATGTACCGGTCCGGCAGGAACCGCCCGTCGGTGACCGAGTACACCTGGCGGATCGCCCGCTCCTCGATGAACCCGTTGGCGTGCAGCTCACGGGCGATCTCCTGGGTGATCTCCCGGTTCTGCTGCGAGGAGCTGCGCCCGAAGTGGTCGAACGACAGCCGGAACCCGTCGTAGACGGCCTTCTGCTGGTCGTGCGCCTGCGCGCAGAACTCGGCGACCGGCAGCCCGGCCTCCTGCGCGGCCAGCTCGGCCGGCGTCCCGTGCTCGTCGGTGGCGCAGATGTACAGCACCTCGTGCCCGCGCTGGCGCAGGTACCGGGAGTAGACGTCCGCCGGGAGCATGGACCCGACCATGTTGCCCAGGTGCTTGATCCCGTTGATGTACGGAAGGGCGCTGGTGATCAGGTGCCGAGCCATCCTCGGATGCTCCAATTTCTCCCGCACGCACCCCAGCCCGGAGTGCCGTGACAGGCGCAGGGTCTGGGGGCCGCAACGGAGGCCGCGCCGCAGTCGGCCGGGCTCCGGGCTGCCACACAGAGCGAAGGTCCACTGTGGGCGTGCGCAGTGTATCGAAGCCCGGGCGGCCTCCTCCCGCCCTTTTCACCGCTCGGACGGCGCGCGGCCGCCGTCAGCCCGCGGCCGCCCGGCGGTGCACCTGGACGACCGCGTGCCGGCCGGTGGTGCGCCACGGAGCGCCGGTGGCCTCCAGGCGGGCGAGGACGGCGGGTTCGACGCCGACGACCACGTCCGACTTGAGCGTCCGCAGCGCCGCGACGGAGGACGGGAAGTGCGCCACCGCCGCCGCGAACGGGGTGGTCGGCGGCCAGAGCCGGTCGCCCACCAGGCGGCGGTAGTTGAGGTCGCCCTTGAAGACCGTCAGGGCCGCCCCGGCGAACTCCGCCCGGAGGCCGGCGGGCAGGTCGTGGAAGGTCAACGGCGCGCAGAAGAACGCGTCGGCGCGGACGGTGAGTTCACCCGTGCCGAGGGCCCGCCACAGCCGCCGACCGATCGCCGCCGCCCGGGGCGTGGGCGCCGCCCGCAGGCGCTCGACGGTGGCGAGCAGGTCGGCCGGGGTCGCGTCCGACACGAAGTACGGCCGGGGCTTCACGTACAGCGCCACCTCGGCGGCCAGGCCGTCGTCGAGCAGGTGGTCGATCAGCACCAGGTCCGGCAGCAGCTCCCGGCCGGCGTTGTCCGCGACGACGCAGACCCGGCCGCCGCGGGTCCGCTCCAGCTCGGTCCAGATCACCGCGCTGTCGTCGGCGACCAGCTCGGCGACGGGGCCGTCGTCGGCCGCCGTCAGCCCGAAGCTCAGGTCCGCGCGGTTGCCCCACAGGGCCGACGTCACCAGGGCGCGCGCCCGCTGCCGGGGTGGCAGTTCGCCCAGCGGCTCCAGCGCGGCCAGCTCGTCGTCCACCGCCGGGCCCGCCAGTTCGGCCGCCTTGAACGGGCCGAACGGGTCGATGCCCTGCCAGGCCCCGGGGCGGAAGTAGCCGGTGGCGTCGAGCAGACGGTGGTAGAACCAGTTCTCCGCCCACAGGAACGGCGCCTCGCCCCACGGCCGGCCCCAGAGCCCCTCGCCCCACGCCAGCCACCGCTCCCGGTCGTGGACGCCCGCGCCCGGCGGCGTCAGGACGCCCGTGGTGCTCTCCACCAGCAGCCGCTCCACCGCCGCCCGCTCGCCGGGCCCGTACGGCAGCGCGTCGAGGACCTGGCCCAGGAGCTTCGGATGCCGCTCGTGGAACACGCCCCAGGGGAACGAGCCGGGGACGTCACTGCGGATCAGGGGCGCGCTGGTCGGCACGGGCGGCTCGTCTCTGTCGGTCGGTCAGCGCCACCCGGTCCGGTGGGCGATCCAGGTCCGTCCGACCGCCGCCATGCGGGCTGGTAGTCGCGCAGGTACGGCACGCCGGGCGGGGCCGGGAGGCGGGAGTTGCGCTCCCAGTATCCGGCCTGGGCGACCGCGAACGAGGTGACCGCCCGCGGCGGGGCGTCGCTCCAGGAGGTGGCGCGCCCGATCAGCTCCTCCGCCCGCCCGGCGGTGTGGCCGGCCCGGATCAGTTGCGGGACGAGGAAGGCCGGGGCGATCCAGGCGGCGCCCTGGTGGAGGTGGGACCAGTCGATGGCGAGGGCAGCCCCGTCGCGCATCAGCAGGTTGTCGGCGCGCAGCTCCACGTGCAGGAGACAGTCGCCGCTGCGGGGGGGGGGGGGGGGCGTCAGGCGACGAAGTGGTCGAACTCGCCGGCCTTCACGCCGAGGAGGAAGGCGGCCCACTTGCGGGGGGTGGTGCGGACGATGATGTCGCCGGTATCGGGATCGCGGATCTCGACCATGTCGTCGGCGGTGCGGACTTCCAGGGACTCGTGGGCCTCGCCGCCGAGTGAGGCCTTCTTCCAGTCGTTCATGCTCCTCAACCTTTCAGATCGGTGGACTTGACCCGGCGGCCCCTCGCACCCTGCGAGGGGCCGCCGGAACGATTCGTCTAGGCGCGGCCGAAGTGGTCGAACTCGCCGCGCTTGACCCCTTCGAGCCAGAGGGCGAACTTCCTGGGCGTGGTGACGACGATCGAGTCGGGGTCGTCGGACTCGCGGATCTCGACCAGGCCTTCACTGTTTGTGGAGACCTCTACGGAGTTCCCTCCGTCCTGGGAGCTGCTGGTCGACTTCTGCCACTGCTGAGGCATGCCTCTACCTTTCCAATTCCAGACCGTGCTTGATGTGTTGGATGACGCCCCAGGAGTCCCGTCCTGACTGTGGCCGGGATGAGGTAGTCGGGTCGCCGGGCGGGAGGGCAAGCCTGGAGAGGGCATCGAACCTGCTGCGGAACTGGGCCACGGCCTCAGGCAGGTCATTGAATGCAGACTCGCCCGGGGCATCGATCACGACGGTGGAGAGAGCGGAAGAGGCCGGTTCGGTGATGAGGAACGGGCCGCTGTACGGCAGCGTCGCCCTGACGCTGAACGGGAAGATCTGGATGGTGACGTTTGGACGCTCGGCCGCTTCGAGCAAGTGGGCGAGCTGGCCTCGCATGACATCGCCTCCGGCAAAGGCCATCAGCAGCGCCGCCTCATGGATGACGAAGCGGAACGAGGCGGGCCCGTCGAGAGCCTGCTGCCGGTCGCGGCGGAAGCACACGGTGTCGTTGATCTCCTCGACGGAGAGCGATGTCTCGCTGTTCTCGAACAGCTTGCGCATGTACTGCTCGGTCTGCAGCAGCCCGGGCACCAGGAATGTCTCGTAGTTGAGATACGCCGACGTTGCCCAGTGCTCCAACTCGGCGAGGTCCAGTGCGAAGGAGGGGACCTTGCGCCGGTGCCGGCTCCACCAGCCCTTGCCATCGCTCGAACCCATCGCGGCCAGTGTGGCCAGGTACTCCTCATTCGTGCAGCCATAGAGGGCTGCGAGCAGGCGCATCCTGTCCTCGTCGAGGCCGGTGCGTGCCGCTTCGATGTGGTTCAGCTGCGGGCCGCGCATCCCAATGTGTGCCGCGGCCGCCTGCACCGCGATGTCGGCGTCCAGGCGAAGGCGGCGCACCTCGGCGCCGTACCGACGCTGGCGCTCGCTGATGTGCGCTCGTAGAGCCAAAGTTCGTCCCTTCCCGTGGCATCGGCAGTGTCGCGCGCTGGGGCGGCACGCCGCCACTCGCTGGGGAGGGTCAATCTAGGATCACCCTTGCGAGTGGTTGCACTAATGAGGGGGTGAGCCTACCTTGAGTAGCGAATCACTTACTGATGGTTCATCGATGACCCCGAAGTGCACCCCGGATGGGCGTGCAGGCTGCCGACGCCTGTCCTCCTCATCGTCGGCGGGGGCAAGCCACGGGGGATGGCCCTCTCCTCCGCACCCTCACCTCAACTGGACTGGAGACAGTCGATGTTGCTCCCGCTCCTTCGCCCGCCGGCCTCCGACCCGGCTGTCGAGTTCAGGCTCGACCTCTTCCCGCCGGCCCTGCCGGAGATCGTCGGGGCGCTCCGCCGCCTCCTGCGCGACACCCTCCGCAGCATCGGCCTCGACTCCGACGCCCCCTGCCTCGTCCTCTCCGAGCTGGTCACCAATGCCCTGGTCCACGGTGACGGCCCGCCGACCGTCGTGCTCGAACTCCGGTGCGGCAGGCTCTACATCGCCGTCTCGGATGCCTCCGCCGCCCCCGTCGTCCGCCCGGATCCGAACGACTCCCGTACAAGCGGACGGGGGCTTGACCTCGTGGCCGGGCTTGCCGATGAGTGGGGTGTGAAACTCATCGGGTCGTACGGCAAAGCGGTGTGGGCCGTGGTGGCGGTCGGCGGCTGATGGGTGTCTTCCTGCTGGCCGGGCTGCTGGTGTCGGTGCTCTTCGTCGGCATCGTCGCGCAGCTCATCGCGAGCCGTCAGCCGCGGGAAAGGCGCTCCACCAGACGGGACTTGGCTGTCGGCCACTCGTCCGCCAGCATCGAGAAGTAGGCGCTGTCGCGCCAGACCCCATTGGCCCGCAGCTTCTCCCGACGGTGAATGCCCTCGTACTGGGCGCCCAGTCGCAGGATCGCGTTGCGGGAGCGGTCGTTGAGCGCGTCCGTCTTCCAGAACACCCGGCCCATGCCCAGGTCCTCGAAGGCGTGGACGAGCAGCAGCAGCTTGGCCTCGGTGTTGATCGCCGTCCGCCAGGCCGACCGGGCGTACCAGGTGCCGCCGATCTCGACCAGCTCGTTCTGGGCGCTGAAGTCGTAGTACCCGGTGATGCCGACGGCCCGCTCGCTCGCGAGGTCGATCACGGCGAACTTCACGGCGGTGCCGGCCGCCACCTCGGCCAGGCGGATGTCGAGGACCTCGCCCAGCTCCTCCTCCGTCGTCGGCGGGTGGAACGGGATCCAGCGCCAGACGTCCGGGTCGGGGCCGACGGTGGCCCACAGGTCGGACGCGTGGTCCCGGCTCAGCGGCTCCAGGCGGACGTGGCGGCCGGTCAGGGTGACGGGGGCAGGCAGTTTCGCAGTCATGATCCCGAAAGTAGCCAAACTCTGCACTAGATGCAAGAGATTATTGCACTAGTGCAGATCCAAAATGCCAAGAAGAAGGCCCTGCGGGACGCAGTGTCCCGCAGGGCCTCACATGCTCAGGCTCAGACGAACGAGTTGATCTGGATCGTCTCGTACCGGCCCGGGCCGACGCCGATGGCGGAGATCGGGGCGCCCGACATCTCCTCCAGCGCCTTCACGTAGGCCTGCGCGTTCTTCGGCAGGTCGGCGAAGGTCTGGGCCTTGCTGAGGTCCTCGGTCCAGCCCGGCAGCGTCTCGTAGATCGGCTTGGCGTGGTGGAAGTCGGACTGGTTGTACGGGAGCTCCTCGACGCGCTTGCCGTCGATCTCGTACGCGACGCAGACCGGGATCTGCTCCCAGCCGGTCAGCACGTCCAGCTTGGTGAGGAAGAAGTCGGTCAGGCCGTTGACGCGGGTCGCGTAGCGCGCGATCACGGCGTCGAACCAGCCGCAGCGCCGGTCGCGGCCGGTGGTCACACCGCGCTCGCCGCCGATCCGGCGCAGCGCCTCGCCGTCGGCGTCCAGCAGCTCGGTCGGGAACGGGCCCGAGCCGACGCGGGTGGTGTACGCCTTCAGGATGCCGATGACCCGGTCGATCTTGGTCGGGCCGATGCCGGCGCCGGTGCAGGCACCGCCGGCGGTCGGGTTCGACGAGGTCACGAAGGGGTACGTGCCGTGGTCGACGTCGAGCAGGGTGCCCTGGCCGCCCTCCAGCAGGACGACCTTGTCGGCCTTCAGCGCCTCGTCGAGCACCAGGGTGGTGTCGGCCAGGAACGGCTTGATCTTGTCCGCGTAGCCGAGGTACTCCTCCAGGACCAGCTCGGCCGGGATGGCGCGGCGGTTGTAGAGCTTCACCAGCAGCTGGTTCTTGTCGTGCAGCGCGGCTTCGATCTTCTGCTGCAGGATCGACTCGTCGAAGAGGTCCTGGACCCGGATGCCGACGCGGTTGATCTTGTCCGCGTAGGTCGGGCCGATGCCGCGGCCGGTGGTGCCGATCCGGCGCTTGCCGAGGAAGCGCTCGGTGACCTTGTCCAGGGTGCGGTGGTACGGCGTGATCAGGTGGGCGTTGCCCGAGATCAGCAGCTTGGAGGTGTCGATGCCGCGCTCGTTCAGCCCGCTGAGCTCGGAGAGCAGCACGCCCGGGTCGATGACGACGCCGTTGCCGATCACCGGCGTCACATTCGGGCTGAGGATGCCGGAAGGCAGCAGGTGCAGGGCATACTTCTGGTCGCCGATGACCACCGTGTGACCGGCGTTGTTGCCGCCCTGGTAGCGAACGACGTAGTCGACGGAGCCGCCGAGGAGGTCGGTCGCCTTCCCCTTGCCCTCGTCCCCCCACTGAGCGCCAACGAGCACGAGTGCCGGCACAGGCGTACACCCCTTCCGGTTGGGGCATCCTGCGAAGGCCGCAGTCTGCCCCGAGATAGACGAAGCCCCTGGCGCAATAGCGCAAGGGGCTCTTGCACCGAGAGATTACCTGAGGAAGGACCGGTCGTGTCGTCCCTGTCCACGCCCGCAACCGGCGGCCCCGAACCGCTCCTCCTGCTCCTCGACCCGGCGGCCCGGCAGACCGACGGCGAGTCGGTGCGGATCGCGAGGGACGTCCTGTGCGGAGGGACGGACGCCAAGGTGGCCTACCCGGAGAGCCCTTCCGAACTCGACCGGGTGCTTTCGCACCGGGGCCGCCGCCGACCGGTGGTGATCGGCTCCGACCTGGCGATGCAACGGGTGCTCCAAGCCCTCTACCGCCAGCGTGAGCTGGGTGCGGACCCGGTCGGCATGGTCCCGGTGGGCCGGTCCGACGAGCTGGTGGCGGCCCGCGCGCTCGGTGTGCCGGGCGAGCCGGTGCCGGCCGCGCGGGCGGTGCTCGGCGGCGTGCCGCGCAAGCTGGACCTGCTGGTGGACGACGGTGGCGGAGTGGCGCTCGGCACGGTGCGGATCTCCGGCAGCGGAGCGCGCCGGATAGCGGGCCGTACGGGTGGCTGGCGTTCGCTATGGGCGAAACTGGCTGCGGCCGAGCAGGGGACCTCACTCACGGTCGAGGCCGGCCGGGGCGAGCACAGCGCGCTGCTCCGGGTCGAGGCGGACGGCCGGCTGCTGGCCGACCTCGACCAGCCGGTCCGGGTGGTCGAGGTGACCCTGCCGGGCGGGGAGGCGATCGGCGGCGTGATGGAGATCGTGGTCCGCACGCCCGGCGCACTGGTGCGCGCCCGGGCGGCGACCCTCGCGGTGACGGGGCGCGGGTTCGGCTACGAGGCGGACGGCCAGCCGGTGGGCCCGGTCCGGGACCGGACCTGGACGGTGCACCCGGGCGCCTGGGGGCTCCTGCTCCCGAGCACCTGAGGCCGGGGGAGGCCAGGGGAGAGCCGAACCGAGGACTGAACCCGAGGACTGAACCGAGGCCCGAAGGGGTCGAAGCGGAGGGCCGAAGACGGCCCCGCGAGGCCCGGCGGCCCCGCCCGGCCCCCGTCGGCCCCTGGGTGAGCAGGCTCACGTTGCCCGCCGTTAACCTCCGGGCCGTCCGCGGGCGGAAAGGCCCCAACGGGCGCGACCCACAAGGCCAAGCGCCCCTCGCCCGAATTCCGCGCCCTCGAAATCCGCCCCCGGTAAGGGGTTTTGTCTACGCGCGTTGCCGAGCGATCGCCCAAGAATCCGCGCCGCCCTGGTTCCGGAAGCCTGTGCCAACTGCCCTAGACTCGAAGGCGTGCCACGTGGTGACGGAAGACTCAACCACGATCTTCTTCCCGGCGAGAAAGGCCCCCAGGACGCTTGCGGCGTCTTCGGTGTCTGGGCTCCCGGCGAGGAGGTCGCCAAGCTCACGTTCTTCGGCCTTTACGCCCTGCAGCACCGCGGTCAGGAATCCGCGGGCATCGCAGTGAGCAACGGCTCCCAGATTCTCGTCTTCAAGGACATGGGACTCGTCTCCCAGGTCTTCGACGAGGCCTCCCTGGGGTCGTTGCACGGGCATATCGCCGTCGGACACGCCCGCTACTCGACCACCGGTTCCTCGGTCTGGGAGAACGCCCAGCCGACCTTCCGCGCGACCGTTCACGGTTCGCTGGCCCTCGGGCACAACGGAAACCTGGTGAACACCGCCGAACTGGCGGCCATGGTCGCCGAACTGCCCGGTGAGGAGCACGTCTCCCGCTCGGGCCGGTCCGCCGCGACCAACGACACCGACCTGGTGACCGCCCTCCTCGCGGGCCACCCGGACCTCTCCATCGAGGAGACGGCCAAGCTCGTCCTGCCCAAGGTCAAGGGCGCGTTCTCGCTCGTCTTCATGGACGAGCACACGCTCTACGCCGCCCGCGACCCGCAGGGCATCCGCCCGCTGGTGCTCGGCCGGCTGGAGCGCGGCTGGGTGGTCGCCTCCGAGACGGCGGCGCTGGACATCTGCGGCGCCTCCTTCATCCGCGAGGTCGAGCCCGGCGAACTCATCGCCATCGACGAGAACGGCATGCGGACCTCCCGCTTCGCCGAGGCCAAGCCCAAGGGCTGCGTCTTCGAGTACGTCTACCTGGCCCGCCCCGACACCTCCATCGCCGGCCGCAACGTGCACCTCTCCCGCGTGGAGATGGGTCGCAGGCTGGCCGCCGAGGCGCCCGTCGAGGCCGACCTGGTGATAGCGACCCCGGAGTCCGGCACCCCGGCCGCCATCGGTTACGCCGAGGCCAGCGGGATCCCGTACGGCTCGGGCCTGGTGAAGAACGCCTACGTGGGCCGCACCTTCATCCAGCCCAGCCAGACCATCCGCCAGCTCGGCATCCGGCTGAAGCTCAACCCGCTGCGCGAGGTCATCCAGGGCAAGCGCCTGGTGGTCGTGGACGACTCGATCGTCCGCGGCAACACCCAGCGCGCGCTGGTGAAGATGCTTCGCGAGGCCGGCGCGGCCGAGGTCCACATCCGGATCTCCTCGCCGCCGGTCAAGTGGCCCTGCTTCTTCGGCATCGACTTCGCCACCCGCGCGGAGCTGATCGCCAACGGCATGACCATCGAGGAGATCGGCCGCACGCTCGGTGCGGACTCGCTCTCCTACATCTCGATCGACGGCATGATCGAGGCCACCAAGCAGCCGAAGGACCGGCTCTGCCGGGCCTGCTTCGACGGCGAGTACCCGATGGAGCTGCCCGACCCGGCGCTGCTCGGGAAGCTCCTGCTGGAGGCCGAGATCAAGGGCGGCCAGCAGCCGCCCGCGGTCCGCGGCAAGCCGACCAGCGGCAGCGACCTGGACGGCGTCCAGTCCCTGCTCGGCGGAGCGGGCGCGGCCGACGCCCTGCGCCGCCCGTAACGACCTGACGGTGGGGTCCCGGAACCCGGGGCCCCACCGCTGTTCCAACCCCCACTGACCCGAAAGGGCCGCACCGCAGTGACCACGAACCAGAACGGCGCCACCTACGCCGCCGCCGGCGTCGACATCGAGGCGGGCGACCGCGCCGTCGAGCTCATGAAGCAGTGGGTGAAGAAGGCCAGCCGCCCCGAGGTGGTCGGCGGCATCGGCGGTTTCGCCGGGCTCTTCGACGCGTCCGCCTTCAAGCGCTACGAGCGGCCGCTGCTGGCCTCGGCCACCGACGGCGTGGGGACGAAGGTCGCCATCGCCGCCGCCATGGACAAGCACGACACCATCGGCCACGACCTGGTCGGCATGGTCGTGGACGACCTGGTGGTCTGCGGCGCCGAGCCGCTGTTCATGACCGACTACATCTGCGTCGGCAAGGTCGTGCCGGAGCGGGTCGCCGCGATCGTCAAGGGCATCGCGGAGGGCTGCGCGCTCGCCGGCTGCGCCCTGGTCGGCGGCGAGACGGCCGAGCACCCGGGCCTGCTCGGCCCGGACGAGTACGACGTGGCGGGCGCCGGCACCGGTGTGGTCGAGGCGGACGCCCTGCTGGGCGCCGACCGCGTCCGCGCGGGCGACGTGGTGATCGCGATGGCCGCCTCCGGCCTGCACTCCAACGGCTACTCGCTGGTGCGCCACGTGCTGCTGAACGAGGCCGGCTGGAAGCTGGACCGCAAGGTCGAGGAGTTCGGCCGCACGCTCGGCGAGGAGCTGCTGGAGCCGACCCGGATCTACTCGCTGGACTGCCTGGCGCTCACCCGGGCCACCGAGGTGCACGCCTTCTCGCACGTGACCGGCGGCGGCCTGGCGGCCAACCTGGCACGGGTGATCCCGGACGGCCTGCACGCCCGCCTGGACCGCGGTACCTGGACGCCGCTGCCGGTGTTCCAGACCGTCGCCGAGGTCGGCAAGGTGGCCACCCTGGAGATCGAGAAGACCCTGAACATGGGCGTCGGCATGGTCGCGGTCGTCCCGCCGCACTCGGTGGACGTCGTGCTGTCGATCCTGGAGGACCGCGGCGTCGAGTCCTGGCTGCTCGGCGACATCGTCGAGCGCTCCGGTGAGCACGAGGGCGGCGCGGCGCTCTACAACGCCTACGAGGCCTTCACCGCGGGCTGAGCGGCATGACGAAGGGCCCCTCCGGCGGGAGACCGCGGGAGGGGCCCTTCGCGTGTCCGGGGAGCCGTGACGGGACCGGCGGGGCCGGAGCGGAGCAACCGGACCCGGGGAACGCCGAAAACCGGCCCGGCGCTCTGGGCGCGCGGGCCGGTCAGGCCAGACTGTGACTACGCGCGGCGGCGGGCCTGCGAAGGCCCGGTCCCCGACGTGCTGTCATCGTCCTCGTCGTCGTCGGCGTACCGAGCCGCGTATTCCGCGTAGGGGTCGTCGTCCTCTTCTTCCTCGATCGGCTCAGGCTCGATCGAGGCGGTAGAGGGCGATACGCCCAGCTCGTTGGACAGACGATTGGCGTCGAACCCGCCGCTGTTGTACTTCAGCTCGCGGGCGACCTTCGTCTGCTTGGCCTTGGCCCGGCCGCGCCCCATGGGTCGACCCCCTCAACGATGGGGCTCACGGCCCCGAGTCTGACACGTGTTCATGATCAAGAGCGGCCTGCCCGAATGGGGAGAACCGTCCCTTGGAGCATTAACGGTACCTGTTTCTGCCGCTGGACGGTACGTCGTCGGTGTGACGTGGCGCGCACCGGCCGCACCCGAGACCAGGTCTTCCCAGGTCACGGGAGGTTTTGCGGCAGTTTGCGCGCTGTCCGGAGGTAGCTGAGGTCCGTCGTTCCGGGATCGATTATCCCCCCAAGGGGGGTGGTGGATCACCCGATCGGGCGCAGAAGTGAGAATCCGGTTCCACATCGTGATGCAGGCGGGACGAGTCGGCCCGGGCCCCCGCGGCGGGGCCGGGAGGGCCCTCGGGGCCCCGCGGCGGGCCGGAGACGGAGGAGCCGCCCCCCGGGCGCGTCACGGAGTCCGCGACGCGCCGGGGAGCGGCTCCGGCCGCTCGGGGGTCAGCCCCGGCGGGCACCCGGCAGCAGCACCGAGCGGAGCGCGCTGATCTCGCGCATCCGCTTCTCGGCGAGCCGGTCGGCGGCGACGGCCGGCGGCACGCCGTCGGAGGCGGCCCGGGTGAAGATCTCCAGGGTGGTGTCGAAGATCCGGGTGGCCTTGTTCTTGGCCCGGTCGAAGTTGAAGCCCTCGATCTCGTCGGCGACCTGGATCACGCCACCGGAGTTCACCAGGTAGTCCGGGGCGTAGAGGATGCCGCGGTCGGCCAGGTCCTTCTCGACGCCGGGGTGGGCGAGCTGGTTGTTGGCCGCGCCGCACACGACGGAGGTGCCGAACTCGCCGAGGGTGCCCACGGTGTCGTCGGTGAGGGCGCCGCCGAGGGCGCAGGGGGCGTAGACGTCCAGCTTGCTCTGGAGCAGGGCGGCGCTGTCGGCCACCACCTCGACCTCCGGGTGAGCGGCGCGCACGCGGTTCACGGCGGCCTCGGAGACGTCGGTGATGACGACGGTGGCGCCGTCCGCGACCAGGTGGCCGACCAGGTAGTGGCCGACCTTGCCGACGCCGGCCACACCGACCCGCTTGCCGCGCAGGGTGGGCTGGCCCCAGCGGGCCTGGGCGCTGGCGCGCATGCCCTGGAAGACGCCGAAGGCGGTCAGGATGGAGGAGTCGCCGGCGCCGCCGTTCTCGGGCGAGCGGCCGGTGACGAACCCGGTCTCGCGGGCGATGACGTCCATGTCCTGCACGTAGGTGCCGACGTCGCAGGCGGTGATGTAGCGCCCGCGCAGGGACTCGACGAAGCGGCCGTAGGCCCGCAGCATCGCCTCGTTCTTGTCCTTGTTCGGGTCGCCGATGATGACGGCCTTGCCGCCGCCGAGGTCGAGCCCGGCCAGCGCGTTCTTGTACGACATGCCGCGCGAGAGGTTCAGCGCGTCCTCCAGGGCCGCTTCCTCCGAGGCGTACGGGAAGAAGCGGGTGCCGCCGAGGGCCGGGCCCAGGGCGGTGGAGTGGATGGCGATGATGGCCTTGAGGCCGGAGCTGCGGTCGTGGCAGAGGACGACCTGCTCGTGGCCGTCGCCGGGAGCGGCGCCGTCCTGTTCGGTACGGAAGATCCTGCTGAGCACTCCGGGTGCGGGGTACGCGGCGGATGCGGTCTGTACGTCGGTCACTGTGGTGACTCCAGTATCCGAGGCCCGCTGCTGTGGTGCGGGCGCCTAAGGCGAAGCGTAGTCGCGCGGTCGTCCTCGATCTGCCCTCTTGTACGAGCTTGCGCGGGTTGTCCGCGTACTGAGACGGGGGCGGGCGGAGCGCGTTCCCGAAGGGCTCCCGGCCGAAGGCCTCCCGGGCGGGGGCCGGTGCGTGCGACGATGCAGAACGTGACCGTCGTGCGCACTTCCGTACTGCCGCCCTACGCCGCCCACCTGCGGGTCTACGAGCCGCTGGCCGCCTACCCGGAGCCCGAGCGCGCGCGCTGGCAGGCCTACGCCGCGGCGCACGGGCCGGATGCCGCGGAGGCCGGCCGTCCGGTCGCGGTGGCGGCGCTGGAGGAGCAGCGGGCGGCACTGGCGGAGCTGGTCGGCCGCACCCCCCGCGCCCTGCCGGAGCGGGAGAGCGAGCGGGCCTTCGTGCGGTCGGTGGACGGGGTGCTGTACGTCTGCCCCTGGGCGACCCGGCTGCGCACCTGGCAGGCGCTGGACGAACTGCGGGCGGCGGCGCCGGTGGCGCTGCTGGACACCGCGCTGCCGCCGGCCACCCGGGCGGCCGCCGAGGCGGACCGGGAGCGCTGGCGGGCCGAGCACCCGGACGCCCGGCCGTGGATCGTGACCAGCCGATGGGAGGTGCCGGTGCGCTGGTTCCTGCCGTTCGGGGAGGAGGACCGCTGCTTCGTGCCGGCGGGCGGCCCGGGCGCGACGGGCGATCAGGAGCCGGCCGGTGGCGCGGCGGAGCCCGGTGGCGCGGCGGGGCGGCCGGGTGCGGCCTCGGCGGGCGGCGCCGGGTTGGACCGCGGGGAGAAGGGGGAGCAGGCGGCGCTGTTCTACCTGACGCCGATGGCGCAGGCGCGCCGCCGGGTGGCCCGGGCCTACCGGGCGCTGCGCGAGGCCGTGCCGGAGGGGGACCTGGTGCGCGGGGCGGAGCTGGTGGGGCGGTGGCTGGAGGAGTTCCACCCGCGTTCCCTGGTGGAGCTGGACTACGGGGGGCTGGTGCACCTGCTGGGGCCGGAGCAGTTGCTGGCGGACCGTTCGGCGGGGGAGCTGGAGGACGGGCTGCGGGCGCTGCGGGCCGGCGAGGCGGCGGAGGCGCTGCGGGTGTACGAGGAACTGACGGTGCGCTGGCGGCGGGTCCTGGCACTGCGGTACGCGAACTGAGGCAGCGGGTAGGGGAGGGGGGTCGGTCCGGCCCGGGGGAGGCGTCGGAGGGCCGCGGGGAGGGGTGCGAGGTGCCGCGCGGGCCCGGTCGACGGGGCGTCAGTGCTGGCGGGGCGGGGTGTCGGTGGTACTTGTAAGACTGGAAGAGTCCTACGGCCCGAGCCGTATGACCAAGGTCCTGGTTCGGGTCAATAGCTATCGAACGTGACACTACTCACCGTTGACGCGAACTTACCCCTATGTGCAAAAATGGGACAACCAGCCCAACTTCACATGAGCGTGCCCACTTTTGGGTGGTTCTGGAACCGATGCGTACCTTGCGAGGAAACAGCGGGTCTGGTCTCCTCGTAACCGGATGTCACTATAAGGTGACTGCCCGTTATGGGGTGGTCCATCGCCATCCGTCAGCCTTGAACCCGTGAGGGGTCAATTTTGGCGGTTTGGTCGATAGGGCTGGACGGATGGTGTAGTTGTAGACACCAGGACAAGCCGTTCGTCCTATAACCGACTCGGCCCGTCTATGCCATTTCGGGCATCGCGGGCCAAGGTGCAGAATTTGAAGGATAGAACCGCCCTGGTTCGGTTCTCCCGAGGAGGCCGCTCATGACCGCTCGTACCCCTGATGCTGAACCCCTGCTGACGCCGGCAGAGGTCGCCACCATGTTCCGCGTGGACCCGAAGACGGTTACCCGCTGGGCCAAGGCAGGCAAGCTCACGTCCATTCGCACGCTTGGCGGGCACCGTCGTTACCGCGAGGCGGAGGTGCGCGCCCTGCTGGCCGGTATTCCCGCCCAGCGAACCGAGGCCTGATAGGCCGAAGGCTCTTTCAAAGGGGCTGCTTACCGGACTCCGCCGGGTCCGGTAAGCAGCCCCTTTGCATGCCCGCGGGCGCTCCCGGAGATCGTGCCGGGCGGCCGGAATGTTGAACTCCGGATAACGATTTGAGGCCCCTGGGGCGGGGGGGATATACAGTTCATAGCTGTGCAATTTTACATATTAAATTGGCACCCCTGGGGAAGGGGTGCCATGTGTCCGGTCTCGGGAAAAGATAAGTGACGACGATCACGCGGGTCGTTGCTTGTGGTCTAGACCTAGTCCGGGGTAGGGATCCCTCCCGGGGCAAACGCGAGAGGCCCGGAACCAAACGGTTCCGGGCCTCTCGGCTACGGCGATCCTGACGGGACTTGAACCCGCGACCTCCACCTTGACAGGGTGGCGAGCTAACCAACTGCTCCACAGGACCAGAGTGTTCTGATCTTGTTCACTCGCTTTGCTGCGCTGCGAACAAGACAGACTGTAGCCCATGGTGGGCCCCCAGGTCGAACTGGCTCCTGAGGGCCCCTCCCAGCTCAGAGCGTGGCCCTGGCCGCCTCCATCGCCTTGGAGATCCGCTTCTCCGAGACCGGGGTCGGCGTACCCAGTGACTGGGCGAAGAAGCTGACCCGCAACTCCTCGATCATCCAGCGGATCGCCAGCACCGCCGGGGACGGCTGCTGCCCGGCCGGCACGGCCGCCAGCAGCTCCCCGTACTCCTGCTGCACCTGCTGCACCTTCAGCAGCTGCTGGGCGTCCCGCTGCGGGTGGTTGGGCAGCGCCTCCAGCCGGCGGTCCACCGCCAGCAGGTAGCGCTTGAGGTCCGGCAGCCGCTGCCAGCCGGCCTCGGTGACGAACCCCGGGTGCACCAGCGAGGCCAGGTGCAGCCGGATGTCGTTGACCGCCGTCAGCAGCACCGGGCTGCTCACCGCCTTCAGCCGGGTCGAGGCCCGGTGGTAGGCGATCAGCGCGGTGGCCGTCTTCAGCGTGGTGTCGGCCGACAGTTCGTAGAGGTCGGTGCGGACCTTCTCGTGCAGCTTGCCGAAGGCGGCCTCGTCCCAGGCCGGTCCGCCGGCCGAGGTCATCAGCCGGTCGGTGGCGCAGGCCACCACGTCCTCGAACAGGGCCGGGATCGACCCGTGCGGGTTGTACGACAGGGCGAGCTTCGCCTGGTTGCCCAGCCGCCCCTGGATCGACTTGGCGGGCGAGTTGGTGGTCAGCATCAGCAGCCGCCGGGTGCCCTCCCACATCGCCTGGGCCTGCGCCTGCGGGGTGTCGAAGAGCTTGATCCCGACCGTGTCCCGCTCGTCCACCAGGGCCGGGTAGGCGCGCAGCGAATGGCCGCGCGAGCGCTGCTCGAAGGTGCGCTGGAGCACCGGCAGCGAGGCCGGCCAGGCGGTCAGCCCGGACTGCTCGATGCCCTGGCCCGAGGCGGCCGAGGAGAGGGTCTCCTTGAGCTTGGGCTTCAGCTGCAGCCGGAGGTCCTCCAGGTCCTTGGACTCGGCGAGCTTCTTGCGGCCGTCGACCACCCGGAAGGTGACCTTGAGGTGGTCCGGGACCCGCTCGTCGTCCCAGGCCTCCGGCGGGACGGTGATCGCCGTCATCCGCTTCAGGACGTGCTCCAGAGTGGGCAGCAGGGGCTCCTGGCGGTCCCTCACCTGGCGCAGGGCCGCCTTGGCGTAGTCCGGGGCCGGGACGAAGTTGCGGCGGATCGCCTTCGGCAGCGCCCGGATGTAGGCGGTGACCAGCTCCTCGCGCAGGCCGGGGATCTGCCAGTCGAAGCCCTCGGCGGTGACCTGGTTGAGCACCGGGAGCGGGATGTGGACGGTCACGCCGTCCGCGTCGCTGCCGGGCTCGAACTGGTAGGTCAGCTTGAAGCGGAGCTTGCCCTGCTGCCAGTAGTCCGGGTAGTCCGCCTCCGTGACGCCGTCCGCCGAGTCGTTGATCAGCATCGACTTCTCGAAGCTGAGCAGGTCCGGCTGGTCGTGCCGGGTCTTCTTCCACCAGGAGTCGAAGTGCCGGGTGGAGACGATGTCCTCGGGCAGCCGGCTGTCGTAGAAGTCGAACAGGGTCTGGTCGTCGACCATGATGTCCCGGCGGCGGGCCCGGTTCTCCAGCTCCTCGACCTCGCTGAGCAGCTTGCGGTTCTCGGCGAAGAAGCGGTGGTGGGTCTCCCAGTCGCCCTCGACCAGCGCGTTGCGGATGAACAGCTCGCGGCAGAGCTCCGCGTCGATCCGGCCGTAGTTGACCTTGCGCTGGGCGACGATCGGCATCCCGTAGAGGGTCACCTTCTCGTAGGCCAGCACCGCGCCGGCCTTCTTCTCCCAGTGCGGCTCGCTGTAGCTGCGCTTGATCAGGTGGCCGGCCAGCGGCTCCACCCACTCGGGCTCGATCTTCGCGTTGATCCGCGCCCAGAGCCGGGACGTCTCGACCAGCTCGGCGGACATCACCCAGCGCGGCGGCTTCTTGAACAGGCCGGAGCCGGGGAAGACCGCGAACCGGGCGCCGCGGGCGCCGCCGTACTCGCGCTTCTCGACGTCGTAGAGGCCGAGGTGCGAGAGCAGGCCGGCCAGCAGCGACTGGTGGATCCGGTCGGCGTCCGGTTCGGCGTCGGGATGGGGCTCCTCGATGGTGACGCCGAGCTGTTTGGCGACCGTGCGGAGCTGCGAGTAGATGTCCTGCCACTCCCGTATCCGCAGGTAGTTGAGGAACTCGGCCTTGCACATCCGGCGGAAGGCCGAGGAGGAGAGCTCCTTCTGCTGCTCCCGTACGTAGCGCCACATGGCGAGGTAGGAGAGGAAGTCGGAGGTCTCGGACTGGAAGCGGCGGTGCCGGTCGTCGGCGGCCTGGCGCTTCTCGGTGGGGCGTTCGCGCGGGTCCTGGATGGAGAGCGCGGCGGCGATCACCATGACGTCGCGGACACAGCCGTTCTTGTCGGCCTCCAGGACCATCCGGGCCATCCGCGGGTCCACCGGGAGCTGCGCCAGCTGGCGGCCGAGCGGGGTGAGGCGCTTGCGGACGTCCTTCTCGTCGGGGTCGAGGGCGCCGAGTTCGTGGAGGAGGTTGACGCCGTCCTTGATGTTGCGGGAGTCCGGCGGGTCCAGGAACGGGAAGGCGGCGATGTCGCCGAGACCGGCGGCGGTCATCTGGAGGATGACCGAGGCCAGGTTGGTGCGCAGGATCTCGGCGTCGGTGAACTCGGGGCGGGAGAGGAAGTCCTCCTCCGAGTACAGCCGGATGCAGATGCCGTCCGAGGTACGGCCGCAGCGGCCCTTGCGCTGGTTGGCGCTGGCCTGGCTGATCGCCTCGATCGGCAGCCGCTGCACCTTGGTGCGGTGGCTGTAGCGGGAGATGCGCGCGGTGCCCGGGTCGATCACGTACTTGATGCCCGGGACGGTGAGGCTGGTCTCGGCGACGTTGGTCGCCAGGACGATCCGGCGGGAGCTGGAGCGCTGGAAGACCTTGTGCTGCTCCGCCGAACTCAGCCGCGCGTAGAGCGGGAGGACCTCGGTGAACTTCAGCTTCAGCTTGTTGAGGGCGTCGGCGGTGTCGCGGATCTCGCGCTCGCCGGAGAGGAAGACCAGGATGTCGCCGGGGCCCTCGGCCTGGAGCTCCTCGGCGGCCTCGCAGATCGCCTGGATCTGGTCGCGGTCCCGGTCGGCGTCGCTGGGGCCGTGGTCGCCGTCCGCGTCGTCGGCGTCCTCGACGATCGGCCGGTAGCGGACCTCGACCGGGTAGGTGCGGCCGGAGACCTCGACGATCGGGGCGTCGCCGAAGTGGTGGGCGAAGCGCTCGGGGTCGATGGTCGCCGAGGTGATGACGACCTTGAGGTCGGGCCGGCGGGGCAGCAGCTGCTTGATGTAGCCGAGGATGAAGTCGATGTTGAGGCTGCGCTCGTGCGCCTCGTCGATGATCAGGGTGTCGTACTGGCGCAGCTCACGGTCGGTCTGGATCTCGGCGAGCAGGATGCCGTCGGTCATCAGCTTGACCAGGGTGTCCGGGCCGACCTGGTCGGTGAACCGGACCTTCCAGCCGACCGCCTCGCCGAGGGGCGTGCGCATCTCCTCCGCGACGCGCTCGGCCACCGTCCGGGCGGCGATCCGGCGGGGCTGGGTGTGCCCGACCAGGCCGCGGACCCCGCGGCCCAGCTCCAGACAGATCTTCGGGATCTGGGTGGTCTTGCCGGAGCCGGTCTCACCCGCCACGATCACCACCTGGTGGTCGCGGATGGCGGCGAGGATCTCGTCCTTCTTCTGGCTGACCGGCAGCTCGGCGGGATAGGTGATCTCGGGGACGGCGGCCCGGCGCTGCGCGACCAGCAGCTCGGCGCGCTCGACGTCGCGGGCGATCTCGGCGGCGACCTTCTGCCGGGCCTCGGGCTTGCGGACCCGCCGGGCGCCCTCCAGCCGCCGCCCGATCCGGACCTGGTCGCGCAGGGTCAGTTCGGGCAGACGGGCGGCCAGCTCGCCGATACCGGGGCCGCCGCCCTCCGTGGACGCGTCGGCGGACTGGACTGCGGGAGAACTCACTGCGGGCATCCCTCTAGGTTCGCAAGGAGATGCGGCGGCGCGCACCTCGGTTTTCGAGCCCCTCCAGTGTCACAGCCGCCACGGCCTCCGGGCGAACCCCGCCCGGGGCGGCGCCCGGAGAACCGCGGCGGACCGGGGCGACGGTCGGTGCTCCGGGCGCCGGGGGCGCCGAGGACGGCCCGCCCGGAGGCCGTCAGCCGTCCAGGGCCGCCTCGTCCGGGCCGGGCAGCCAGTCACGGGCCGGGTCGTACTCCAGCCAGCGGCTGCGCCGGGCCGCCTCGGTGAACGCCCCGAGCAGCGGGTCCAGCCGGGCCGCCGGTTCGGCGCCGTCGCGCCAGAGCAGCGACCAGGCGTAGAGCGGGGTGGGGTCGACCAGCGGGACGGTCCGGATGCCGGGACGGCCGGGGCCGCCCGCGGGGCCGGGCAGCGGGCAGTCGGCGGGGAGCAGCGAGAAGCAGGACGGGTCGGTGCGGATCCGGTCGGCGAAGCTCTCCAGGCCCAGATTGGTCGAGCCGGCCCGTTCCGCGATGCCGAAGCGGTCCGCGAACCGGGTCAGGAAGTCCAGCCGGTCCACCGCGGCCGGGTAGCGCAGCACGCCGGAGCGCAGGTCCTCCGGGCGCAGCACGTCGCGGTCGGCCAGCGGGTGGTCGGTGCTCAGCAGCGCGTCCACCGGCTCCAGCCGGACCAGCCGGTGTGCCAGCCCCGCGTCCCGGCCGTCGGGCAGCGGGTGCACCCGGCCGAAGCCCGCGTCGGACTCGCCGCGCAGCAGGGCCGCCGCCACCGAGGGGAGGTCCCGCCCCGGGACGGGCTCTACCTCCAGCCCGGGCACCCCGTCGACGGCCCGGGCGACCGTCCGCATCGGCGCGTACAGGTGCCCCCAGACGTCGACGCGCAGCGGGCGCCGGGTACGGGCCACCGCCGCCACGGCGCGGTCGCCCTGGGCGAGCAGCCGCCGGGCGGGCTCCAGGAACCGGTGCCCGGCCCCGGTGAGCCCGACGCCGCGCGGGTCGCGGTCGAGCAGCCGGGCGCCGAGCGCCGCCTCCAGCCGGGCGATCCGCTTGGACACGGCCTGCTGGCTGATCGCCAGCCGGGCGGCGGCGCGGCCGAAGTGCAGTTCCTCGGCCGCCGTGGTGAAGGCGCGGACCTGGGAGAGATCGAGATCCATGGCCGCCCACCCTAGGGCCTCCCGGCCCGCCCACGGCCTGCCGCCGCCCGGAGGGCCCCGACAACGGTCGGTTGTCGGGACCGCCGAGCGGTTGTTGGACCGGCTCCGGGCCGTCGCGGTCTGCTGGGACCACGAGCTCGGCCGGACCGGCCGGCGAGGGGGAGACGGAGGGCCGAGGGCCATGAGGGCGCTGACACCGACCGGACGGGCGGACGCGACGGTGGCGTTCGCGGAGGTGACGCAGCCGCGACCGGGCCCGGGCGAGGCCCTGGTGAAGGTCGAGGCGTTCGCGGTGAACCGCGGCGAGACGTTCCAGCTGGAGGCGCCCCGGCCGGGCTGGCGCCCCGGCAAGGACATCGCGGGCCTGGTCGTGCAGGCCGCCGCCGACGGCTCCGGGCCGGCCGTCTGCCGCCGCGTCGTCGGCCACCCGCCGGCCGGCGGCTGGGCCGAGTACGTGTGCGTGCCGGTCGGCTCGCTCGCCGAGATCCCGGACGGGCTGGACGCCGTCCGCGCCGCCGCCCTGCCGCTGGCCGGTCTCACCGCGCTGCGGCTGCTGCGCACCGCCGGTGCGCTGGCCGGCCGCCGGGTGCTGCTCACCGGCGCCTCCGGGGGCGTCGGCCACTACGTCACCGAGCTGGCCTCGGCGGCGGGTGCGGAGCTGACCGCGGTCACCGCCTCGGCGGAGCGCGGGCGGCGGCTGGTCGAGCTGGGTGCGGCGGAGGTGGTCCACTCGGTGGGCGCGGCCCGCGGCCCGTACGACCTGGTGCTGGAGTCGACGGGCGGCGCCGACCTGCCGCTCGCGCTCGCCCGGCTGGCCCGCCGGGGCACGCTGATCTGGTTCGGCCAGGCCTCCCGGACCCCGGTGACGCTCGACTTCTTCGACTTCTTCGCCGGGCCGGAGTCCGCCACGCTCCGGCACTTCCACTACACGGACTCCGACGTACCCGACGGTGAGGACCTCGCCACCCTGGTCCGGCTGGTGGGGGAGGGGCGGCTGACCCCGGAGGTCGGCCGGGTCGCGCCCTGGGCGCGGACCGCCGCCGTGCTCACCGATCTGCGGGAGCGGCGGATCCGGGGCAAGGCCGTCCTCACCCTGCCCTGAGCGCCTTGACCGCCCTGAGCGCCCTGAGCGCCCTGAGCGCCCGTCCTGACTCCGCCCGACCGTGCACCACCGACCATGAGATGAGCGTGCTCCCCGATGACCGGCTCCCCCGACCTCTCCTTCCTCGACCACCCCGACCTGCCGGCCGCCCTCGTCGAGGAGAACCGCCCGCGGGCCACCGGCGCCGGCCTGGACCCGCACGAGTACACCCGGGTCACCTCGGCGCTGCGCTCCGCACAGGAGTGGCCCGAGGCGTTCCGGGCGGCCGGCCGGCGGCACCGCGCCGCCGCCGACCGCGCCGCCGCCGAGGGCCGGTCGGTCTCGGCCGGCGAGGCCTACTGGAGGGCCGCCCGCTGGTTCCACTTCGCCGGCCTGCTCCCGCACCCCGACCGCGCGGCGGCCGGCGCGACCGCCACCGAGGCGGACGAGGCGATGCGGGCCGCGCTGGCCCACCTCGAACCGACGGCCGAGCGGATCGAGGGCGAGTCCTTCGCGGGCTGGCTCCGCCGCCCGGCCGGGCCCGGCCCCGCACCGCTGGTGATCGTCGTCCCGGGGATGGACTCCGGCAAGGAGGAGTTCCACGCGGTCGCCGAGGCGCTGCTGGCGCGCGGTACGGCCGTCCTCGCCCTGGACGGCCCGGGGCAGGGCGTCCTGGCCGGGGCCGCCGCGCCGGAGCCGGACTACCACCGGGTGGTCGGCCGGGCGATCGACGCGGTCACCGGCCGGGAGGGCGTGGACACCGGGCGGATCGGCGTGACCGGGCTCAGCCTGGGCGGCTACTACGCGGCGGTGACGGCCGCCCGCGAACCGCGGATCCGGGCGGCCGCCGTGGTCAGCGGCCCCTACCGGCTGGACTGGGACGCCCTGGTCCCGTTCGTCACCGCGACCCTGACCCAGCGCTGCGGGAGCGCGGACGCGGCCCGGGCCTTCGCCCGCCGGGTCGACCTGACCGCCCTGGCCCCGGAGATCACCGTCCCGCTGCTGGTCGTCGAGGGCGGCGAGGACCGGATCCCCGGTGTCACCAACGCCGAGGCACTGGCCCACCGGGCACCCCGGGGCGAACTCCTGCACGTCCCGCACGGCAACCACCTGCTCGGCAACGCCCTCGCCGACTGGCTCCCCGCCACCGCGGACTGGCTCACCACGGAGCTGACCCGTCCGACGGAGACCCGGACAGCCTGACGGGCGGCGCGGGCCCCGGCGCCGGGGCCCGCTCGGTACGGCAGCAGGTCGCCCGTGACCAGGTCGAAGCCGAACGGCTCGGGGATGTGCAGCGTCTCGCCGAAGTCGACGTCCTCGCGGCGGTGGTACTTCGTGCCGTCGGGCCGGCTGAACAGGGTGACGGTCCGTTGCCCGGCGTCGATCAGCAGGTAGAGCGGGATGCCCATCTGGGGGTAGTCGCGGACCTTGCCGACCCAGTCGTTCTCGGGGTTCGAGGGGGAGACCAGGTCGACGGCGACGGCGGCGGCCTCGGCCGGCACCTGATCGTCGGTGGTCTCCAGCACCTCGCTCGGAAGGTATGTGAGATCGGGGTTGCGGCTCTTGCCCAGGGCGGGTGAGACCAGGTCGGTGTTCTCGCTCGGCAGCAGCTCCAGCGGGGCGTGCGCGTCGAACTGGCGGCGGATCAGCAGCAGGTTCCGCTGGTGGATGCCCGAGGGGCCGACCATCATCACGATGGTGTCACCGGAGAGTTCGACCTTGAAGCCTGCGGGCAGCGCCCTGCGGGCTTCGTCGAGGAGGGCGAAACGCGTCGGGTGCCGGGAAGCCTCCTCAGGCTAGTTCCCGGAGCGTCGGGCGGTGGCGCCCGGGCGGTGGCGCCGTGCGGGCGGTGGTGCCTTGCGGGCGGTGGGTGTCGGGTGGGCCGTGGTCCGGTGGGGTGGGGCCGGTCGCTCGGGGCGTCGCGTGCTCCGGACGCGGATCGGCCGGGGCCGTCGAAGGGCCGTTGACCTGCGGTGGAACCGGTGGAGCGGAACGGCCCGAAGATTCTTCGAATCCACCTGCAACCCGGGCGGGGGTCACACGTCTAGTTCAGTGAGAGGCACGGAAGGTGGGCCACCTTCCGAAGGCGGGGGATCCTTCGCCCGTGACCCGGTGGTTCACGGGCCGTCACGGCCACTCACTCACTCACACATCCAGTCTTCGCCGGCGTCGCCGGGCCTGTCCTCGGCATGCCCGCACCCGGCACGTTCCAGGGGGAACCATGTCCAGCACCGCCCGCGTCAGCCGTTCGCGCCGCACCGCCGCCGTCGCCGCCACGCTCGCAGTCGTCGCACTCGGCGGCTCGCTGACCCTGCCGACGCAGGCGTTCGCCGACGACGTGAAGGGCGCGAAGCTGTCGGTCCAGGCGCCGGCGTCGGTCGGCTTCGCCGGGCAGCCGGTCGCGTTCACCGAGACCATCACCAACACCGGCGAGAAGACCACCGACTTCCTGCTCGAACTGGGCACCACCAGCGACCTCGGCACCCCCTCGGACGCCATCACCATCGACTACCGGAACCCCACGACCGGCAGCTGGGAGTCCGTCCCGCTGTCGTTCCAGTCCGGCCCCGAGTCGGCCAGCTACGAGGGCAGCGTGCCCGGCATCACCGTCGCGGCCGGCCGGACGGTCACCGTCGACCTGCGCATCGGCGCGCCCATGGGTCTGCCGCACCACGGGGCGACCAACGGCGGCTTCGACTCCATCGGCCTGCGCTCCGTCGTCACCGCGCCCGGCGGCTGGGTCAAGCTCGCCGAGCAGACCAGGACGATCGGGGTCGACTCCATCCGCACCTCCCTCGCCTCCGTCCCCGACACCGCGGTCGCCGGCGGTGCGCCGATCGAGTTCGACGCCGTCCTCACCAATGCCACCGCGTCCGGCTACGTCAACCTCGGCAACGTGCTCTTCAGTGACCCCCACGCCACCGTTCAGATCCGCAAGGCCGACGGCACCTGGGACACCCTCGCCAAGGTCACCGGCGGAGTCGGCGACGAACTGTCCGGCGTCTACCTCCAGGGCCGCAACTCCGGCATCGCCGCCGACCGGACCGAGACCACCCGGGTCCGGGTCGCCTACGACGTGAACACCCCGCTCGGGGCGACCCGGCTCAGCCCCTGCCTCTTCGTCAACGAGGGCGACACCCCGTTCGAGGGCACCACCATGTGCGAGACGGGCAGCACCGTCACCGTCCTCGCACCGGCCCCGACGCCGACCGCGGCGCCCACCACGGCGAAGCCCGCCGCAGCGAAGCCGGCCACGAGGAAGCCCACCGCCCCGGCCGCGGTCAAGCCCGCCGCCGAGGTCAAGCCGGCCGCCGCCCCGGCCCCGGCCGCCGCGGTCGCCGCCCCGGCCCCGCAGGCCCCCGCCCCCGCTGCGGCCGCCCCGGCCGCCCAGACCACCGGTGAACTCGCCGCCACCGGCTCCGGGTCGGGCACCGCCCCCGCGATCGTCGCCGCCGTCCTCGCCACCCTCGGCGCCGGCGCCGTCCTCCTCGGCCGCCGCCTGCGCCGCCGCTCCTGAGGCGTCGACGCGCCGGTGCCTCCCCGACCCGCGGCCGGGGAGGCACCCGCGCGTGCTACCCGGGCTGGTCCCCGGCCGTCGCCCGCGCGGTGACGAGTCCGGACTCGTAGGCCGCGATGACCGCCTGGGCGCGGTCCCGGACGGCGAGCTTGTCGAAGATGCTGGTGATGTAGTTCTTGACCGTGGAGACGCTGATGTCCAGCGCACGGGAGATCCCGCCGTTGTCGAGGCCGGTGGCCATCAGGCGCCACACCTCGACCTCGCGCGGGGTCAGGTCGCCCAGACCGGTGGGCGCCGGCTGCGGACCGCCGGGGGCCCGGACGTAGGTGGAGATCAGCCGGGTGAGCAGGCGCGGCGCGACGGCGGCCTCGCCCGCGTGCACGGTGTGGATCGCCGCGGCGAGGTCCTCCGGGGAGCTGTCCTTGGGCAGGAACCCGTAGGCGCCGGCGCGCAGGGCGCCCACCACGTACTCGTCGAGGTCGAAGGTGCTGAGGGCCAGGACGCGGCAGCCGGGCACGGTGGCGGCGAGTTCGCCGGTCGCGCCGACCCCGTCGAGGACGGGCATCCGGATGTCCATCACCACCACGTCCGGGCGCAGCCGTTGGGCGAGGGTGACGGCCTCGGCGCCGTTCTCGGCCTCCCCGACCACCTCGAAGGACGGGTCGGGGGAGAGGATCAGTGACAGGCCGCGCCGGACCAGCGGCTGGTCGTCCACGATCAGCACCCTGATCCTCGGCGGTGTCGTCGGCCCCGTCCCGGTCATCGGTACGCCCCTTCCTGTCGGACGGCCGCCCCGGCCGTCCGGTCCGTGTCAGCCGTGTCGGCCGCTTCAGCCGCGTCGGCCGTGTCGTTGCCGCTCAGCGGCAGGTCGGCCAGCACCGCGAAGCCGCCGCCGGCCTGCGGACCGACGGTGAGGGTGCCGCCGTGCAGGGCGACCCGCTCGCGCATGCCGATCAGGCCGTAACCGCCCGGACCCGTCGCCGGCGTCCGCTCCGCCGGCGCAGCGCCCCCGCCGTCGTCCCGCACCTCGACGGTGACCCCGTCCCGGCGGTACGTCAGGTGCACGGAGGCACGGGCCGGCCCGGCGTACTTGCGGGTGTTGGTGAGGGCCTCCTGGACGATCCGGAACACCGTGAGGCCGACGGTCGGCGGCAGCGGACGCTGCGGCCCGCGGACGACGAACTCGGTCGGCAGCCCGCCGAGCCGGGCCTCGCCCACCAGGCGGTCGAGGTCGTCGGCGCCGGGCTGGGGCGGCGACGGCGCGGCCTCCGGTTCGTCGCCGGCCCGCAGCACGTCGAGCAGCTGGCGCATCTCGCGCAGCGCGAGCCGCCCGGAGGACTCCAGGGTGACCAGGGCCTCCCGGACCACCTCCGGACGGCCGAGGTTGGCCCGGGCGCCGCCGGCCATCAGCTGCATGGTGGTGATGTGGTGGGCCACGATGTCGTGCAGCTCCCGGGCGATGCGGCGCCGTTCGTCCGCCACCGCGCGGTCGGCGAGGAGCTGCCGGTTGGCCGCCACCTGCTGCTGCCACTGGTTCACCGCCAGCGCGGTGCCGACCACGATCAGGGTGGAGAGGACCGCGCTGACGGTGGCCTCCCAGGTCGGCGTCCGGCCGTGGCTCTGGCTCAGCAGCGTCAGCGTCACCGTCGCGACGGCCGCGACCGCCGTCACCCGGCCGGTGCAGGCCCGGGCCGCCGAGAACAGGGCGACCACCAGCACGGACCCGAAGTGGACGGGCAGTGACGCCGTCAGGGAGGAGGCCGCGTCGAGCACCAGGACGGCGGCCAGTGCCGCCCCCGGGTGGCTGCGCCGGGCGAGCAGCGGCAGGGCCGCCAGCGCGACGAGGAGGAACCCGAGCACGCTCACGGCGTGCCGGCCGTCGGGGTAGGCGAAGAACACGTAGCTGAGCAGGTTCATCGCGCAGGCCCCGCCGGTCACCAGCGCGTCGTTGCGGGTCCACGGCGGCTCGAAGCCGTCGGCGTCCAGCGGCTCCCGGGCATCGCCGGGCCCGCTCCGTCGGTTCCTGGGCATCTGGGTACTCCCCCTGCGTCCGGCCTCCTGTCCCCCCGACAGCCTCGCACAGCCGCCGCCGTGCGCGGACCCGCCCGACGGCCGGGGACGGGGCCCTGACCAGGACCAGGGTCCTGGGTGCGGGCCCGGGCGGGAGCGCGGGCCCCGGTGCGGATCATCCGCCGCCACGACGCCCGGAGGGCCTGCGCGGTGATGGTCTTGAGACCGGTCGGGGAGTCCGTCCCCGGCAGGCATCCGCACTCAAGTCCGTCCGTCGGAGGACATCGTGATCCGCGCCCTGACCGGGTACTCCACCAGACATCCCTGGAAGGTCGTCGCCCTCTGGGGCGTGCTGGCCGTCGTCCTGACCGCCCTGGCCCCGATGCTGATGTCCCGCGTCACGCAGAGCCAGACCGCCGACTTCCTGCCCCGCAGCTACGACTCGGCCGCCGCGATGCGGATCGCCGAGGAGCAGTTCGGGCTGAACCCCGACGCCACCGTCGTGACGGTGCTGGTCGCCCGGTCCGACGGCAAGGCCCTCAGCGCGGCGGACCAGACGCGGGTCGAGGCCGAGGCGGAGAAGCTGGGCAAGCGCCGGGTCGCCATGCCCAGGGCGGACGACGAGCCGACGTTCCTGCTCCCCGACCGTTCCCAGACGCCCCGGATCGCCCCGGCGATGGTGGCGCCCGACCGGAGCTTCGAGCTGCTCTCGGTCGAGCTGGTCGGGAACGCCGCGGACCAGGGCGTCCAGGGCGTCTACCGGGCCTTCCGGGACGGCACCCGGACGCAGTTCGCCGAGGCGGGGATGCGCACCGGCTTCACCGGCGGCCTCGCCGACTCCGTCGACTCCGCCGACTCCCACAAGACCGCGTCCACGGTCGGGGGCGCCGTGGTGATGGGGCTCATCGTCCTGCTCAACGTGCTGGTGTTCCGCAGCGCGCTGGCCGCGGTGCTGCCGCTGCTCGCGGTCGCGCTGATCGGCGGCGTGGCGGGCGGGGCCGTCGCGGGGGCCGCCCTGCTCACCGGGCTCAAGCTGGACGCGGGCACCCCGGGGCTGATCAGCGTCGTCCTGCTGGGCATCGGCATCGACTACATGCTGTTCCTGTTGTTCCGCTTCCGCGAGCACCTGCGCGCCCGGCCCGAGCAGCCGGCCCGGGAGGCGGCCGCGCAGGTCTCCGCCCGGGTGGGTACCGCGATCACCTCGGCGGCGCTGACCATCGTGGCCGCGTTCGCCACGCTGGGCCTGGCCACCTTCGGGCAGTTCCGCTCGATGGGCCCCGCGATAGCCGTCGCGGTCCTGGTGATGCTGCTGGGCAGCCTCACCCTGCTGCCGGCGCTGCTCGCCGTCGCCGGGCGCAAGATGTTCTGGCCCTCCAAGGCGCTGCTCCGCGAGCCGCGCGACCGCCGCGCCGCCCGCTTCGGCGAACTGGTCGCCCGGCGGCCGCTGCTGATGCTGGCCGCCTCCGTCACGCTGCTCGCCGCACTGGCGGCCGGGACGATCGGCCTGCGGATGGACTACGGCCGGGGCGACTCCGGCCCGCAGACCGCGGCGGCGGCCACCGCGGTCGAGATCTCCCACGCGCTGCCGGCCGGCGTGTCGGACCCGACGAGCGTCTACGTCACCGTCACGGACGGGGGCACCCTCAGCACGGACCGGCTGACCGGCCTCTCCGGGGCCCTCGCCCGGGTCGACGGCGTGGGCCAGGTCGCGGCCACCGTGCTGAACCAGGACCACCGCGCCGCCCGGATCGACCTCTACCCGACCGTCGACCCGCAGAGCCCGGAGGCCCGTGACCTGGCCTCCGGCCCGATCCGGGCCGCGGTCGCCCAGCACACGCCCGCCGGGACGACGGCCCACGTCGGCGGCACACCGGCGATCTTCGCCGACGTCTCGGCCGCCGTCGACCACGACCTCAGGATCGTCTTCCCGGTCGCGGCCGCGCTGATCGCGCTGATCCTGCTGCTGCTCCTGCGCAGCCTGCTCGCCCCGGTGGTCCTGATGCTCTCGGTCGGCCTCGGTTTCGCCGCCACCCTCGGCGCGGCGACGCTGCTCTTCCAGCACACCCTCGGCGAGCCGGGCATCAGCTTCACCCTCCCCCTGGTGCTGTTCCTGTTCGTGGTGGCACTGGGCACCGACTACAACATCCTGATCACCGACCGGATCCGCGAGGAGATGCAGCGCCCGGGCCCGGCCCGGGGTGCCGTGGCCCGAGCGGTCCGGCACACCACACCCGCCATCGCGATGGCCGGACTGGTGCTCGCCGGCTCCTTCGCCACCCTCGCCACCACCCCGGGCAGCGAACAGGTCGCCTTCGCGATGGCGCTCGGCATCATGCTCTCGGCGCTCGTGCTGTCCCTGGTCCTGGTCCCCGCCCTGGCCGCCCTCCTGGGCCGCTCCCTCTGGTGGCCGGTCCGGCCCCGCCCCGCGGCGGTCGCCCACCCCCGGCACGCGGCGGCCGGCGCCGCGCGGGAACCCGAGCGGATCTCGGCCTACTGAGGCCCCTCCCGGCCGGAGCCGGAGGACCGGCGCGCACACCGCACGCACGCCGCCGACGGGGCGGGTACTCGGATCGAGTACCCGCCCCGTCGGCGTGCCCCGCGCCCGGTGGACGCGGCAGGCACGCAAAAGGCCCCGGAGAGCGAACTCTCCGGGGCCTTTCTGCTGTTCGCAGCTGTGGCCAGGGCCGGGGTCGAACCGGCGACCTTCCGCTTTTCAGGCGGACGCTCGTACCAACTGAGCTACCTGGCCGTACTGCACCGTCTCTTGCGAGACGAGCGATCCCGACGGGACTTGAACCCGCGACCTCCACCTTGACAGGGTGGCGAGCTAACCAACTGCTCCACGGGACCTGGTGTGGATTGCTCCACATAGGTCTTGCGCACTGCACTTTACTACGGTACTGCTGTGCCCCCAACGGGATTCGAACCCGTGCTACCGCCTTGAAAGGGCGGCGTCCTGGGCCACTAGACGATGAGGGCTTGCGGCCTGTCCGGCTGTTTCCAGCGTTCGGGGACGTCGAGAAGCATATGGGATGTCGGGCGGATCGCCAAAACGACTTCGGCCCGGCCGGGTGGCGGGTCCGGCGGGCCGGTCAGGACCAGCCGAGCTCGTCGAGCTCGTGGTCGTCGAAGCCGAAGTGGTGGGCGACCTCGTGGATGACCGTGGTGCGGACCTCCTCGACCGCCTGCTCGTGGGTCTCGCAGTGCCGCAGGGTCGGGCCCCGGTAGATGATGATCCGGTCGGGGAGCACACCGGCGTACCACTCGCCGCGCTCGGTGAGCGGGGTGCCCTCGTAGAGGCCGAGGAGCTCCGGGTCGGCGGGGTCGGGCTCCTCCTCGACGAACACCGCGACGTTGTCCATCATGGCCGCGAGTTTCGGGGGGATCCGGTCGAGGGCGTCGCTGACGAGCGTCTCGAAGTCTTCCCGGGTCATCTCCACCGGATCATTGTCGGGTCTGGGGTGACGGTGTGCCAGGCGGTGGGGGCCGGTGTTTCATGGGCCCATGACGACATCGGAGGGCGGGGCGGGCGCGGCGGCCGACGCGGTGCCCCCGCGCCGGGAGCCGGTGCTGCGCGGGCAGGGGCCCGCGGTGGCGGCGGTCGCGCTGGGCGGCGCGATCGGGGCGTCGGCGCGGTACGGGGCCGGCCTGCTCTGGCCGACCGGGCCGACCGGCTTCCCGTGGACCACGCTGGTCGTGAACGGGACCGGCTGCGCGGTGATCGGGGTCTTCCTGGTGGTGGTCACCGAGGGGCGGCCCGCGCACCCGTTGCTCCGGCCGTTCTTCGGCACGGGGGTGCTGGGCGGGTTCACCACCTTCTCCACGTACGCGCTGGACATCCGGCAGCTGCTGGCGCACGGGCGGCCCGGGGCCGGGGCGGCCTACCTGGGGCTGACGCTGCTGGTGGCGCTGGCCGCGGTCCGGGGGGCGGCGGGGATGACGCGCCGTCTGCTCCCGGGCGCGGTCCGGAGGCCGGGGTGAGGCGGTCGGCGGGGTCGGCCGGGGCGCCCGCCGTTCAGGCGGCGGAGGGGGCGGGGCGGTGAACTGGTTGCTGGTGGTGGCCGGGGCGGTGGTCGGCGCGCCGCTGCGGTACCTGACCGACCGGGCGGTGCGGGCCCGGCACGACTCGGCGTTCCCGTGGGGCACCTTCACCGTGAACGTGGCCGGCTGCCTGGTGCTCGGGCTGGTGACCGGGGCGGTGGCGGCCGGCGCGGCCTCCTCGCACGTCCAACTCCTGCTCGGGACGGGCTTCTGCGGGGCGCTGACGACCTATTCGACCTTCTCCTGGGAGACCCTGCGGCTGGCCGAGGGCGGGGCCGGACGGTACGCGCTGGCCAACGTGGCGGGCAGCGTGGCGGCGGGGCTCGCCGCGGTGTACGCGGGGGCGGAGGCGGCCTCGGCGCTCTGGGGCTGAGCGGGCCGGGCGGGCCGGGCGGGTCCGGGCGGGTCCGGCGCGGTGGTCGGGGCTTCCGCCGGCGCTCGTACCGGTGTTCGGCGTCGTGGCGAGCGCCGTGGTGAGCGCCGGGGTTCGCGCCGGTGGTGTTGCGCCGGGTGGATGGCGCCGGGCGCTTCCTGTCGGGCGGCCCGTGTCCCGGTGCCCGGGGCGCGCGTTGGGCACCGAAAGTGCCGCGCGCGACGGCGGCGGCCCGGGCCCGGGTGGGGCAGTGGAAGAGGGAGCTCGGTGGCGGCGATGCGTTCGGTGCGCGAGGTGGGTGCTCAGGAGGAACGTTCGGCCGGTCGGGCGCCGGTGGTTCGTCCGGCGGTCGACCGGCCGGTCGTGGTGCGGGCGGTGGTGGTCCGGCAGGCGCCGGAGCGCAAGCCCAGGGCGGTGGCGGTGCGCGACGGTGTGGTGCGCGCGGCGGCGGTGCTGGCGGTGGCCGGGTTGGGCCTGACCGGGTGCATGTCGGTCGGACCGGGCGCGGACGAGAAGCACGGCACCGTCCCGGTCGGGCAGGCCGGGACGGTGGGAAAGCCCGCGGGCGGCGCGTCGGCCACGCCGGCCGGCGTCCGCCAGGGTGGCGCGTCCGGGCGGCCGGAGCGTTCCGGGAGCGCGCAGCCCGGGGGCACGCCGGGAGCGGGCCAGAACGCGGCGGCGGGCGGGGCGTCCTCGGGCGCGAACGGTGCGGCCGCCGGTGCGGAGGAGGCCCCGGGAGCCGTCCCCGGGCAGGACGCGCCGGGCGCGAACGGTGATGCCGGGGGCGTGAACGCCAGTAGCGCACCCCAACCGGGTACCGGTACCTCGGCCGGCGGGGCGGCGGCCGGTACGGGTGGCACAGGCGGTGCGGGGGCGGCCGGAGGCACCGGCAGCGGCGGTTCCACCGGCGGCACCGGGGACGGGCGCTCCGGCGGCGGCGCCGCGACCCCGCCGGCGGCGAGCCCGACCGTCCGGCCGTCGGCCTCCCCCGATCCGAGCCCGGTCACCCCCGCCCCGCCCGCCACGCCGGCGCCCGAGCCCACGCCCGGCAACTCCGGATCTTCGGCCCCGAGCGCCGCTTCGGGCGGCCACTAGCGCGCTGGCCAGTGCATTTGCCTTTGATCCCGAGGTTCCCCTATGGTGGTAGATCGTTCGTTTGATTCATTTGACTGGCGCCCTAATTCCCATCTGGCGCCCTTGGCGCGTACCGGCGATCCGTGGCTGACCGCATAGAGGCGGTTGTGAAACAGAACCCGGACTTTGGCGCGTGCCACTTCCGGAAGGTTTTGCATGTCTCTCGTTGACGACGCCCGCTTCGCCATGCCCGCGAGCGAGTCCGCCGCCGATGTCACCCTCGTCGATGCCCCCGAGGTCGAGCTGTTCGACGCCGACCAGGACATCGACCCCGCCGCCGACCAGGACGCCGCCGACGAGGCCGCGACCGAGGAGAGCGCCGAGGCCGCCGAGCCCACCATCACCTTCGGCGACCTGGGCCTGCACGACGACGTCGTGCGCGCCCTCGCCAAGCGCGGCGTCACCACCCCGTTCCCGATCCAGGCCGCGACCATCCCGGACGCGCTGGCCGGCAAGGACGTGCTGGGCCGGGGCCGTACCGGCTCCGGCAAGACCCTCAGCTTCGGCCTGCCGCTGCTGACCCGCCTCGCCGGCGGCGAGCGCACCAAGCCCAAGCACCCGCGCGGCCTGATCCTCGTCCCGACCCGCGAGCTGGCCATGCAGGTCGCCGACGCGCTGGAGCCGTTCGGCTCGGTGCTCGGCCTCAAGCTCAAGGTCGTCTGCGGCGGCACCTCGATGTCGAACCAGATCTACGCGCTGGAGCGCGGCGTCGACGTCCTCGTCGCCACCCCCGGCCGCCTGCGCGACCTGCTGAACCGCGGCAGCGCCAAGCTGGGCGAGGTCAAGACCGTCGTGCTCGACGAGGCCGACCAGATGGCCGACATGGGCTTCCTGCCCGAGGTCACCGAGATCCTCGACCAGGTGCCGGCCGGCGGCCAGCGCCTGCTGTTCTCCGCCACCCTGGAGAACGAGATCGACAGCCTGGTCAAGCGCTACCTGAAGAACCCGGTCACCCACGAGGTCGACCCGTCGGCCGGCGCGGTCACCACCATGACCCACCACATCCTCGTGGTGAAGCCCAAGGACAAGGCGCCGATCACCAACGCGATCGCCGCCCGCAAGGGCCGCACGATCATCTTCGTCCGCACCCAGATGGGCGCCGACCGCGTCGCCGAGCAGCTCATCGAGGCCGGCGTGAAGGCCGACGCGCTGCACGGCGGCATGACCCAGGGCGCCCGTACCCGCGTCCTCGGCGACTTCAAGGACGGCTACGTCAACGTCGTCGTCGCGACCGACGTCGCCGCCCGCGGCATCCACGTCGACGGCATCGACCTGGTCCTGAACGTGGACCCGGCCGGTGACCACAAGGACTACCTGCACCGCTCCGGCCGCACCGCCCGCGCCGGCCGCTCCGGCGCCGTCGTCACCCTGGTGCTGCCGCACCAGCGCCGTGGCGTGTTCCGCCTGATGGAGGACGCGGGCGTCGACGCCTCGCGCCACATCCTCGACCACGCCTTCGACGCCGAGGTCGCCAAGATCACCGGCGCCCGTTCGCTGATCGAGGTCCAGGCCGAGAGCGCCGCAGGCATCGCCGGTGCCGCCGAGCGCGAGCTCGCCGACATGACCCGCCAGCTGGAGCGCGCGCAGCGCCGCGCCACCGAGCTGCGCGAGGAGGCCGACCGCCTGGCCGCCCGCGCCGCGCGCGAGCGGGCCGACCTGGGCATCGAGGACGAGGCGCCCGCCGCCGAGGCCGAGGCCGCCGAGACCGCCGAGGCCGCCGAGGTTCCCGCGGAGACGGCCGCCCCGGCCGCCGCCGTGACCGAGGAGCGGGCCCCGTCCTACCGCGAGGCGCGCACCGAGCGCCCGGCGTACAACCGTGACCGTGACGACCGCGGTGGCCGTTCCTTCGGTGACCGTGACAACCGCGGCGGTGGCTTCAACCGTGACCGTGACGACCGCGGCGGCCGCTCCGGTGGCTTCAACCGTGACGACCGTGGCGGCCGTTCCTTCGGTGACCGTGACAACCGTGGCGGTGGCTCCGGTGGCTTCAACCGTGACGACCGCGGTGGCCGTTCCTTCGGTGACCGTGACAACCGCGGCGGTGGCTTCAACCGTGACCGTGACGACCGCGGCGGCCGCTCCGGTGGCTTCAACCGTGACGACCGTGGCGGCCGTTCCTTCGGTGACCGTGACAACCGCGGCGGTGGCTCCGGTGGCTTCAACCGTGACGACCGCGGTGGCCGTTCCTTCGGTGACCGTGACAACCGTGGCGGTGGCTCCGGTGGCTTCAACCGTGACCGCGACGACCGCGGCGGCCGCTCCTTCGGCGACCGTCCGGCCCGCACCTTCGGTGACCGTCCGGCCTTCGGCCGCGACGAGCGTGGCGCCGCCGGCAGCAGCAGCCGTCCGTTCTCCCGCCGTGACGACCACCGCTCCGGTGGCCGCCCGCAGGCCTCCGGCGGCTTCAACCGTGACCGCGGCGACGACCGCGGTGGCCGCTCCGGCGGCTTCAACTCCGGTGGCTTCAACCGCGACGACCGCAAGCCGCGCTGGAAGAACTGACCCCGCGTAGCGCATCCGCGCCGACGCCCGACGGGCCCGCTCCACTTCGGTGGGGCGGGCCCGTCCGCGTTCCCCCGCCCGCCGGTCGCCGCGTTGTTCTGTCGGTGAGAATAACCGGTGGCGCGCGGGCGGCCCCGTCCCTTACGGTCACGGACATGAGCAGCAGACTGCATGGCGTGGCGGTGGTGAACGAGGAGATCGCCGAGCGGGGGAGCTACCGGGCAGCCGGGGGCGAACTCGTCCAGGTGACGGAGCGACTGGCGGCGGCCAGGGCGGGGACGGTGTCGTACCGGCCGCAGACGCTGGACGAGCTGCTGCGGGCGGCGGCGCCCGGGCCCGGTCCGGCCCCGGCGGCGTCGGGGGCGTCGGGGGCGTCGGGGGCGGCGGCCGTCGAGGTGACGGCCGAGGGCAGCATCGCGGCCGCCCGGCGCCTGGTGGCGGCCGGTGCGGGCCGGGTCGGGGTGCTCAACTTCGCCTCGGCGCGCAACCCGGGGGGCGGCTATCTGCGCGGCGCCCGGGCCCAGGAGGAGGACCTCTGCCGCAGCGCCCTGCTGTACACCTGCCTGCGCGAGGCCCCGGACTACTACGCGGCGCACCGCGCCAGTGACGACCTGCGGTACAGCCACCGGGTGATCGTCTCGCCCGACGTGCCGGTGATCCGGGGCGGGGACGGCGAGCTGCTGGCAGAGCCCTACCCGGTGACGTTCCTGACCTCGCCGGCGCCCAACGCCGGCCAGTTGGCACGGCGTTCGGCGGAGGTGGACGTCCGGGGGGTGCTCGCCGAGCGGGCGGTCCGGGTGCTCGCGGCGGCGGCCCGGCACGAGGTGCGCGCGCTGGTGCTGGGGGCCTGGGGCTGCGGGGTGTTCGGCAACGACCCGGCACAGGTGGCGGAGGCCTTCGAGGGGGCGCTGGCGCAGTACGGCGCGGCCTTCGAGCGGGTCGTGTTCGCGGTCTGGGACCGCACGCCCGTCTCGCCGAACCGGGCCGCTTTCGAGGCCAGGTTCGGCGCGGTGGCCGGCTGACGGGCGGCCGCCACCGGGGTCCGGGCGGGTCGGCTCAGCTCCGGCGGGAGCCCAGCACGCTCGCGGCGGTCGAGGCGGCGGCGACCACGCCGGTGACGGCGAGGACGGACGGCCAGGCGCCGATCCTCTTCGCCAGCGGATGCGAGCCGCCGAAGGCCGCCACGTAGAGGCCGGTCAGGGCGGCGGCGGTGGCCGCGCCCGAGCTGCGGTGCCACTGCGCGGCGGCGCCCGCCCCGGCCACGGCCAGGACGGCACCGCCCAGTTCGCGCTGGCCGGTCCACCGGGCGACGCCGTAGCCGCCGACCAGGCCGCTCGCCGCGGTCAGCGCGGCGGGCGCGGCGGTCGAGAGCACGTTCGGGATCCTCGCCATCGTCGACTCCACTCCTCGGCATCCTCGGATCGTCCGACCCTAACCCGCCGGACTCCCGGCCCTGGCTCCAGCCCGGCCCGGCTCCAGCCCGGCCCGGCTCCGGGCCGACGGGCGCCCCCTACCGGGTGGGGCCGCCCTAACGGCTACCGGAATGCCTCCTCGAACGGCAGGGCCCGCGCCGCCCGGGAGAGCCGGTCCGCGGCCTCGGCCGGTGCCAGCACCCGCTCCAGCCGGAGGTCCCCCGGCACCTGCTGGATGTACCGGCCCGCCGACCAACTGCGCTCGTACGCCTGCGGCTCCAGCACCAGGGTGCGGAAGCCGTCCACCACCGGGATGTCGCTCGGCGTGCCCTCGTTCCAGATCCACGTCCCGTCGGGCGCGACCAGGTTGAACGAGCCGTACGCGGTGACCCGGCGGCGCCCGTCCAGCTCCTCGGTCCGGCTGAGCGCGACGGCCTCCGGGTCCGGCGGGGAGCCGGGCAGGTGTCCGCCGCCGATCAGCACGTCGGCGAGCAGCGTGTGCAACTGGAAGTTGTCGGTCAGACCGTCCATCCGCAGCAGGTAGCCGGTACCGCTCGGGCGGTCCAGCACCAGCAGCGGCTCGTCGTCGAGCGTCTTCGCCAGGTGGTTCAGGCCCTTGAGGTCGTGCTGCCCCTCGCCGTAGCGGTCGATCAGTTCGAGCAGGACGTCCGTCACGCCGTCGGCCCGGGCCGCGGTGCGGACGGCCGCGTGGGTGCAGACCGCGAACGAGGCCATCTGCCACAGGTGGAGCGTCCACCAGCCGATCACCGCCCGGTGGGCGTGCCACTCGGCCAGCCGGTCCGGGTCCTCGATCCGGGCGTGCGCCAGGGCCGGGTCGTCCTCGTCCGGGTCGGGCAGGTCGCCGCCGCCGGTCTCGGCCCAGCGCTCGACCAGCAGCAGCGCGCCGCTCAGCGCTCCGCGCAGGCCCGCCAGCACCTGTCCGGCGCAGGCCACCGGGTCGGCGCCGCGCTCGACGCAGGCGCCCACCATCATCGCCAGCCGCGCCCGGGGGAACGGCGGCAGCTCCGGGAGCAGCGCCGCCAGCCGGGGGCCGACCGCCGCCGACTCGGCCTCGCCGGCCGGGCCCAGCAGCCCGCCGAGCCGTTGGAACGCGGCCGCCACCCGCTCGTCGTCGCCGGCCGCGACGGCCGCCTCCAGTTCGGCCGTCGCCCGGTCGAGGGCGGGTTGCTGACGGTCCGACGGATCCGGGGAGCCGTCGTGCGGGGGAATGCGGTCGGACACCATTCGCCGCAGCATAGGCGCCCGCCCGGCGGTGGCCCGCTACCGGGGGGCGACGATCCACCCACCGGCCCGGTCGGCCGTCGGGACTGCCCGGCCGAGCCGTCGGGGACGGGGGCGGCCGCCCCGGTGGGAGACTGCCGGCGTGACTGACCACGTGATCACGGACGGCCTCTACCGGGTGCGCAACGTCGGCAGCGGGCTGCTGCTGGAGGTCGCCGACGGGAGCCGCCGCAGCGGTGCCAAGGTCGTCCTCGGAGCGGAGAGCGGCTCCGAGGCCCAGCTCTGGCGGTTCGGCGCCGTCCACCCGGGTGGCGCCCTGTACCACGTCGAGAACGCCGCCAGCGGGAAGCGCCTGGACGTCACCGGTGCCTCCCCGGAGGACGGCGTCCTGATCCAGCAGTGGTCGCCCAACGCCTTCGGGGCGCAGGAATGGCTCCTCGAACACCACCTCGACGCTCCGGGCACCTACACCCTGACCAGCTTCATCAGCGGCAAGCCGCTCACCGCCACCACCCCCGGCAGTCCGGTCGAACAGCGCGAGGACGACGACTCGCCCGCGCAGTGGTGGCGCCTGGAGCGCCAGGGGTAGGGGGTGCCCCGCGGGCCGCGGCGGGGCGGCCCGCGGGCCCGGTCAGGCCGAGAGGTTGGTCCGGAGGGCGGTCAGCTCCTCGTCGGTGGTGCCGTGGGCGCGCAGGTAGTCGGTGACGGAGCCGTGCCGGGCCCGGATCCAGCTGAGGGACGAGGCCAGGAGCGGGGCGGAGATCGGGCGGGAGACGCGTTCGGTGCCGGTCTCGTCGAGGTAGGGGGTCGGGCCGTCGAGCAGGCCGAGGCCGGCGTTGGAGAGCAGGAAGTCGGCCATCAGCTCGGCCTCGGAGGCGCCCAGCAGGGACTGCACGACCGCGATGGTCAGACCGGTGCGGTCCTTGCCGACGGCGCAGTGCACGACGGCCGGTACGCCGCCGGGGGTACCGAGCCGGCGGATCGCGGCGACCAGCGAGGGGCCGGCGGTCTCGGCCATGAAGGGGTAGAGCTCGGCCTGGTCCTCGGGCCACGGACGGTCGATGTCCTCGCGGTTGGCCGGGAGGGTGGGGAGGCTGAGCGCCTCGTGGTCGAGCCCGAACCGCAGGTCGGGCCAGGTCGCCAGCTCGAAGGGGCTGCGCAGGTCGATCACGGTGCGCAGGCCGAGGTCCTTGAGCCGCTGGGCGCCCTCCGGCGTGAGGTTGTGGAAGGAGCCGGAGCGGTAGAGCACGCCCGTGCGCAGGGCGCCGACGCCCCCGGCGTCGCGGAAGTTGCGCACACCGGGGATGTCGAGGAACGCGGACGGCAGGTCGGGTTCACGGTCCGGCAGGTCGTCGGTCATGGCCTCCACCGTACGGGCGGGAGAGGCGGCCGGGGAAGGAAACGGACGGCGTCGTCTCAGCGGCCGCCGGAGACGTCCAGGAAGGTGCCCGTGCTGTACGAGGCGGCGGGGGAGAGCAGGTAGAGGATCGCCTCGGCGACCTCCTCCGGCCGTCCGCCCCGCCGCATCGGCAGCCCGGGCGCGACCCGGTCCACCCGGCCGGGCTCACCGCCCAGGGCGTGGATGTCGGTGTGGATCAGGCCGGGGCGCACGGCGTTGACCCGGATGCCCTCGGCGGCGACCTCCAGGGCGAGTCCGCGGGTCATCGAGTCGACGGCGCCCTTGGCGGCCGCGTAGTCCACGTACTCGTTCGGCGAGCCGAGCCGGGAGGCGGCGGAGGAGACGTTGACGATGGCGCCGCCGCACCCGCCGTACCGGGTGGACATCCGGCGGACGGCCTGCTTCGCGCAGAGGAACGGGCCGGTGATGTTGGAGGCCCAGATCCGGTTCAGCCGGTCCTCGTCGATCTCCTCCAGCCGGCACTGCTTCTCCAGCGTGCCGGCGTTGTTCACCAGGGCGGTGAGCGGGCCCAGTTCGGCGTCCACGGTGGCGAACAGCCGCTCCACCTCGGCGGTCCGGGTGACGTCGGCCCGGACGGCGAGGGCGGTACCGCCCCCGGCCCGGACGGCGTCCACCACGGCGGTGGCGGCGGCCTCGTCGGCGCGGTAGTTGACGCAGACCCGGTAGCCGCGCCGTCCGGCCAGCAGGGCGGTGGCCGCGCCGATGCCGCGCCCGGCACCGGTGACCAGGAGGACCTCGGGGCGGTCGGCGGCGGCGGGAGGAAGGGAGGAGTCCATGGTCCGCACGCTACCCCGGTGGCCGGCGGGAGCGGCCGACACCGGTTCGGGGCACCGGAATTCGTTCGCCCCGAGCGGCCCGGGCGGGGCACACTCCTCGGACCGCCGCGACCCCCGAGGAGACCTCATGCCCCCCGCACCCGGCACCGTCCTGCTCGCGGGCGTGGTCGGCTCGACCGCGTACGGCTTCGCGCACGCCGGCTCGGACGTCGACCGGCTCGGCCTGTTCGCCGCGCCGACCGAGGACTTCCACGGCCTGCACCGCCCGGCGGAGTCCCAGGTCACCACCGAGCCCGACACCACCCTGCACGAGGCCGCCAAGTGGTGCCGCCTGGCGCTCACCTGCAACCCGACCGCCTCCGAACTGGTCTGGCTGCCGGCGGACCTGTACGAAGTGCGCAGCCCGCTGGGCGAGGAGCTGATCGCGATCCGCGGCTCCTTCCTGAGCGCCACGGCCGTCCGGAACTCCTATCTCGGCTACGCCGACCAGCAGTTCCGCAAGCTGCTCGGCCGCGACACGGCGGACCCGGCCGGTCTCCGCCGGGCCGCCAAGCACGCCCGCCACCTGGTCCGGCTCACCGAGCAGGGCGTCCGGCTCCACGAGACGGGCGAGAACGTCGTCCGGCTGCCCGACCCGGAGCGGGTGCGCGCGCTCGGCGACCGCATCGCGGAACACCCTGCCGCCGCCGAGCCGCTGCTGGCCGCCGCCGCCGAACGCTTCGCCCGCCCCGGCGCCCTCCCCCCGGCGCCGGACCCGCGCCCGGCCGAGGCCTGGCTCCGCCGCGTCCGCGCCGCCCACTACACCCCGCCCGCCCAGGACGCCCCGCTCGTCCGCACCCCACCCGTCCCGGCCGCCCGCTGAGCCCGGCGCGTCCGCACAATCCACTGGCGGAGGCGTGGGCGCCAACGGGTAGGATCGCCCTGGCCCGCCCCGCACGGGGCGGCCGACGGGCCGCTAGCTCAATTGGCAGAGCTGCGGACTTTTAATCCGTAGGTTCAGGGTTCGAGCCCCTGGCGGCCCACCCGTGAAGGCCCCGGTCAGACACCGTCTGACCGGGGCCTTTCGGGTTTCCGGCAGCGGGCCGCCGGGCGGGCGGGGCGGCTCGCCGCCCGGTGCGCGGGTGAGTGTGCGTCAGGGGTTCGCGGTCCAGCCCGGACGGGTGGTGGGGGTCGGGCGTTCGGCCGAAGTGCCGTGGGGGCCGGGGGAGATGGGGGTGGGGTCCTGGTCGGGGGACGGGGGTGGGCGAGGCGGCTGGAATAATACGACCGGCTTGTATGCTCCGACAGGGGCTTGTGGTGCCTGCGGGGGCTCCGGGGGACGGGGTGGGAAGGGTCGCGGGGGCGTTCGTCGGTCATTACGACCTTCGTATGTGCAACCTGGGGGCGGCCCGGACCGTCCTTCTTGTATGCGGAGTGCCCGGTCGTGGGGCGTCGCGTCGGCCGGTGAAAGGTACACGGATGTCAGGTCAGTGGGGCGAGGGCCCGGCTCGTGGTGACGACGCGCCCGGCGCGCTCACGGCCGAGGGCGGCGACGGCGGGGTGCCGCAGCCGCGGGCCGGGGGCCGGGCGCAGGCGCGGCGCGCGGCGCAGGGCAAGGGGGGTCGGGTGGCCGGCGCGGCCGGCGCCGATGGGGCCGCGGCCGGCGGTGGCCGGGCGGCGGCCCGCAACAGCCGCAAGCCCAAGAAGAACGTGAAGAAGATCGTCGCCTGGTCGGCGGCCGGTGTGCTGGTGCTGATGGCCGGCGCGGGCGGCGCGATCTACCTCAAGCTCAACGCCAACATCAAGACCTTCGACGCGGACGCGATAGCCGGCGACCGGCCGCCGGAGGCGCAGGCCGACGCGGACGGCAACAAGCCGGTCAACGTCCTGCTGATCGGCTCGGACAGCCGCGGCAAGAACAACGCCGACCTGGGCGGCGGCGAGGACGGCGGCGCCCGCTCGGACACCACGATCCTGCTGCACGTCTACGCGGACCACAAGCACGCCGTCGGGATCTCCATCCCCCGCAACGCCATGGTGGCGATCCCGTCCTGCAAGCTCCCGGACGGCAAGTGGACCAAGGCCGCCACCAGCGACCTGTTCAACGCGGCGTTCTCGAAGGGCGAGAGCGACGACGGCAACCCCGCCTGCACCCAGAACACGGTGGAGAAGCTCACCGGCATCCGGGTGGACCACACCATCGTGGTGGACTTCCAGGGCTTCTCCGCGATGACGAAGGCCGTCAACGGGGTCGACGTCTGCCTGCCGAAGCCGATCTACGAGAACGACATCAACCCCAAGCTCCCCAAGAAGGGCGCCGTCGTCCTGCCGCAGGGCAAGCAGAAGGTCGAGGGCCAGCAGGCGCTGAACTTCGTCCGGCTGCGGTACGGCATCGGGGACGGCTCCGACATCGGCCGGATGAAGCGGCAACAGGCCTTCCTCGGCTCGCTCGCCTCCAGCATCAAGAGCCAGGGCCTCAACCCCACCACGCTGCTCCCGCTCGCGGACGCCGCCACCAAGTCGATGACCGTGGACCCGGGCCTCGGCTCCGCCGACAAGCTGCTCTCCTTCGGCCTCTCGCTGAAGAACATCGACATGCACGAGCTCAAGTTCGTGACGCTGCCCTGGCGCTACCGCACCCAGGACAAGAACATCGACATCATCCAGCCGGACGCCAACAAGCTCTGGGACACCCTCAAGGCCGACCGGACCATCGACGGTCAGAACGCCACCGGCCAGCAGACCGACGCGCCGGCCGCACCGACCGACGCCGGCTCGCCGAGCGCTCCGGCGGCGCCGACCACGCCGCCCGCCGCGGCCTCCGACCCGGGCAACGCCGCGGTCAAGGTGTCCGTCTACAACGGCACCACCACCACCGGGCTGGACGGCAAGGCGAGCGAGGCGCTCAAGGCGGCCAAGTTCACCGCCACCAAGGCCGGCCCGGCGGCCAGCACCAAGTACGCGACCACGATGATCGAGTACGGCTCCGGGCAGAAGGCCAACGCCGAGAAGGTCGCCGAGCTGTTCCCGGGGGCCACCGTCGAGGCGGCCAAGTCGGCCGGCATCACCGTGATCGTCGGCAAGGACTTCGCGGCGGCGAACGGCGGTGGCGCGGCCGCCCCCGGTACCGCCGCGGCCCCCGGCACCGCGGCCGCCCCCTCGGTGCCGGCCCCGCTGCCCACCAGCGTGACCAACGACGCCCGCTCGGCGGACGAGGACATCTGCGCCGACGTCTCCTACGGCTGACCCGACCGGCGGGAGAGCGCCCGCGGCGGCCCCCGTCCGCCGCCCGCGTCCGGGTGGCCCGCCGGGTCGCCGTCCGGTGGCGGGATCGCGGTGGCCCGGTGAAGGTGGGCGGTGTACCGCCCGCCGGTCGCGCCGCCGCCCGGGCCTCCGCCCGCGTCGCGGCCCGGGGCCCGGGCTCCGGGCACCCCGGCCGGTCGTGGCGGAGGACGAGGAACCCGTACTCCCGGAGGCCCAGAAATGCCCGAAGTGACCGCTCCGTACGCGCCCGGCACCCCGTGCTGGATCGACCTGATGGCGAGCGACCAGCAGGCCGCCCTCGACTTCTACCGCGACCTGTTCGGCTGGCAGGGGGAGGTCGGCCCGCCCGAGTTCGGCGGCTACGCCGTATGCGCGCTGAACGGGAAGCCGGTGGCCGGGATCATGGCGCAGATGGCGCCCGAGGGCCAGCCCCTCCCGCCCGTCGGCTGGACCACCTACCTGGCCTCGGACGACGCCGACGCCGCCGCCCGGTCCGTCGCCGAGAGCGGCGGCACGATCCTGTACCCGGTGATGGACGTCGGCACCGTCGGCCGGATGCTGGTCGCGGCGGACCCGACCGGCGGGGTGTTCGGCGTCTGGCAGAAGGTCGACTTCATCGGCGCGGGCGTCGTGAACGAGCCCGGCGCGCTGGTCTGGAACGAGCTCAACACCACCGACACCGACGCGGCCGGGGCGTTCTACCAGCGGGCGCTGGGCCTGAGCCCGGCCGCCCTGGAGAGCGTGGAGGGGTACTACTCGCTGAGTGTCGGCGACCGCTCGGTGGGCGGCATGCAGCGGCTCCCGGACTACCTGCCGCCCGGCACGCCCCCGCACTGGCTGACCTACTTCTCGGTGGACGACACCGACTCCACCGTGGACGCCCTGGTCCGGGGCGGCGGTTCGGTGCTCCAGCCGCCGTTCGACATGGCGGCCGGGCGGATGGCCGTCGTCCAGGACCCGCAGGGCGCCGTCTTCGCAGTGATCGCCTCGCCCACCGCGCCGTAGCCACCGCGCCCTAGCCAGTCACGTCGTAGCCCGTCACGGCGTAGCTCGTCACGGCGTAACCCACCGCGCCGTAATCACGCCGTCGCGCCCCGTAGTCGCGGCGCCCCCGGAAGCCTCCCGTTCCCGCGACGCGCCGCCGGGAATGGGAGGCTTCCCCGGTTTCGCGGGTAAGACTGCACCCATGCTGGGGCTTCCGGACGACATCCGCGCTTTCCTCTTCGACCTCGACGGGGTGCTCACTCAGACCGCCAAGGTGCACGCGGCGGCCTGGAAGGACACCTTCGACGCCTTCCTGCGCGCCGAAGCGGCCCGCACCGGTGGGCAGTTCGTCCCCTTCGACGCCGTGACCGACTACGACACCCACGTCGACGGCCGCCCGAGACTCGACGGCACCCGGGCCTTCCTGCACAGCCGGGGCATCGACCTCCCCGAGGGCACCGACGCCGACCCGCCCGGGGCCCGCACCGTGCACGGCGTCAGCCTGGCCAAGAACGAGACCGTGCTGCGGATGATCCGCGAGCAGGGCGTCCAGCCGTACGACGGTTCGGTCGCCTACGTGCGGCGGCTGCGCGGGCTCGGGCTGCCCGCCGCGGTGGTCTCCTCCAGCGCCAACTGCCGGGACGTGCTGCGCGCCGCCGGCATCGAGGAGCTGTTCGAGGTGGTCGTGGACGGCGTGGTGGCGAAGCGGGACGGCCTGCCGGGCAAGCCCGCGCCGGACACCTACCTGGCCGCCGCCCGGGCCCTGGGCGTCGAGCCCGCGCACGCCGCGGTCTTCGAGGACGCGCTCGCCGGGGTCGCCTCCGGCCGGGCCGGCGGCTTCGGCACGGTGGTGGGCGTGGACCGCACCGGCCAGGCCGACGAACTGCGCCGCCACGGCGCCACCGTGGTCGTCGCCGACCTCGCCGAGCTGCTCGAAGGAGGTGCGGCATGACCGGGCTGGACAACTTCGCCGTCGATCCCTGGCAGATCACCGAACAGGGCCTCGACCTGGGTGCGATGGCCCGCGCCGAGTCCGTCTTCGCGCTCTCCAACGGCCACATCGGCCTGCGCGCCAACCTGGACGAGGGCGAGCCGCACGGCCTGCCCGGCACCTATCTGAACGGCGTCTTCGAGCTGCGGCCGCTGCCGTACGGCGAGGGCGGCTACGGCTACCCGGAGTCCAGCCAGAGCGTCATCAACGTGACCAACGGCAAGATCATCCGGCTGCTGGTGGACGACGAGCCCTTCGACCTGCGCTACGGCGAACTGCTCAGCCACCGGCGCTGGTTGGACTTCCGGACCGGGCTGCTGCGGCGCGAGGCGGAGTGGACCTCCCCGGCCGGTCGGACCATCAAGGTGCACTCGACCCGGCTGGTCTCCCTCACCCAGCGGGCGATCGCCGCCGTGGAGTACACCGTGGAGGCGGTGGACGGTCCGGTCCGGATCGTCCTGCAGTCGGAGCTGGTCGCCAACGAGCAGCTGCCCGGCGGCGCCGAGAGCGACCCGCGGGCCTCCGCCGTGCTGGAGGCGCCGCTGCTCGCCGAGGCGCACCACGCGGGCGGCACCAAGGCCGTCCTGGTGCACCGGACCCGCTACAGCGGCATCCGGGTCGCGGCCGGGATGGACCACATCATCGACGGCCCGGACCGGCTGGACACCGTCGCCGAGGCCGAGGCGGACAACTGCCGGATCAGTGTCACCACCCTGCTCGAACCGGGCGAGAAGCTGCGGCTGGTGAAGTTCATGTCCTACGGCTGGTCCGCGACCCGCTCGCTGCCCGCCGTGCGGGACCAGGTGGAGGCCGCGCTGACCGCGGCCCGGTACACCGGCTGGGACGGCCTGGTGACCGAGCAGGCCGGGTTCCTGGAGGAGTTCTGGGAGACCAGCGACATCGAGGTCGAGGGCGACGTCGAGCTCCAGCAGGCCGTCCGGTTCGCCGTCTTCCACGTCCTCCAGGCCGGTGCCCGCAGCGAGGAACGGGCCATCCCCGCCAAGGGGCTGACCGGCCCGGGCTACGACGGGCACAGCTTCTGGGACACCGAGACCTTCGTCCTGCCGGTGCTCACCTACTGCCTGCCGAGCGCCGTCAACCAGGCGCTGCGCTGGCGGCACACCACGCTGCCGCTGGCCCGCGAGCGCGCGGTCCAACTCGGCCTCGCCGGAGCGGTGTTCCCCTGGCGGACGATCCGCGGCGAGGAGTGCTCCGGCTACTGGCCGGCCGGCACGGCGGCGTTCCACATCGGCGCGGACATCGCGGCCGCCGTCTCCCGCTACGTGCGCGCCACCGGGGACGTCGAGTTCGAGCGCGAGTACGGGCTGGAGCTGCTGGTCGAGACCGCCCGGATGTGGCGCTCGCTCGGCCACCACGACGCGGCCGGCAACTTCCGCATCGAGGGCGTCACCGGCCCGGACGAGTACAGCGCCGTCGCCGACAACAACGTGTTCACCAACCTGATGGCGCAGAGCAACCTGCGCGCCGCCGCCGAGGCCGCCGCCCGGCACCCGCACGAGGCGGCCGCGCTCGGGGTGGACACCGAGGAGACCGCCGCCTGGCGGGACGCCGCCGCCGCGATGTTCGTCCCCTACGACGAGAACCTCGGCGTCCACCCGCAGGCCGACGGCTTCACCGACCACCAGGTCTGGGACTTCGAGCACACCCCGGCGCAGAACTACCCGTTGCTGCTGCACTATCCGTACTTCGACCTGTACCGCAAGCAGGTGGTCAAGCAGGCCGACCTGGTGCTCGCCATGCAGGTGCGCGGGGATGCGTTCACCGACGAGCAGAAGGCCCGCAACTTCGCCTACTACGAGCGGCTGACCGTCCGCGACTCCTCACTGTCCGCCTGCACCCAGGCGGTGATCGCGGCCGAGGTCGGACAGTTGGACCTCGCGTTCGACTACACCGCCGAAGCCGCCCTGATGGACCTGCACGACCTCGGAGGCAACACCGGCGACGGTCTGCACATGGCCTCGCTGGCCGGGGCCTGCATCGCCCTGGTGGCCGGGTTCGGCGGGTTGCGGGACCACGGCGAGGCACTCTCCTTCCGGCCCCGGCTGCCACCCGGGCTGATGCGGCTGAGCTTCTCGCTGATGGTGCGCGGCCAGCTGCTCGGGGTGCGGATCACCCACGCGGGCACGACGTACACGCTGCGCCGCGGCGAGGTGATCCACCTGCGCCACGACGGCGAGGGGGTGCAGGTGAAGGTCGGGTCGCCGGTCACCCTGCCGACCACCGTGCCGCCCGCCCAGGAGCGGTGCAGCCAGCCGCCGGGCCGCGAGCCGGCCCGGCGCCAGCCGCAGGCCGGGGTGATCGGCGGCACCCTGGGCCCCGGGCCGGAGCACCTCGCGGCCGAGTGACGCCCGGCCCCGCCCGTCACCCCTTCGGCCCGGCCGGGGTGCGGCGCGGGGCGCTCCGCCGGAGGGTGCAGGTGTCCCGTGGCAACCGGCGGCCGGTGAAGGAGCGCCCCGTGGTGAGTGTGGCCGAGCAGATGGTCGAGGTGCTCCGGCAGGCCGGGGTGGAGCGGGTCTACGGCGTGGTGGGGGACAGCCTCAACCCGGTGGTGGACGCCATCCGCCGGGCCGAGGGGATCAGCTGGGTGCACGTCCGCAACGAGGAGGCCGGCGCCTTCGCGGCGGCCGCCGAGGCCGAGCTGAGCGGGCGGCTGGCCGTCTGCGCGGGCTCCTGCGGGCCCGGCAACACCCACCTGATCCAGGGCCTGTACGACGCCCAGCGCAGCGGCCTGCCGGTGCTGGCGCTGGCCTCGCACATCCCGTCCGGGCAGATCGGCACCGGCTTCTTCCAGGAGACCCACCCCGAGCGGGTGTTCACCGACTGCAGCAGCTGGTGCGAGACGGTGTCCACGCCCGCGCAGCTGCCCCGGCTGCTGCGGATCGCGATCCAGCACGCGCTGGGCGCGCACGGCGTCTCCGTCCTGGCCTTCCCCGGCGACATCGCCGCGCTGCCGGCCGCCGGGCCGACCGGCAGCAGCCACTTCCTCACCGAGCAGGCGGTCGCGGCGCCGCCCTGGGACCAGGTCCGGGCGCTCGCCCGCGCCCTCAACGGGGCCCGGAAGGTCACCCTGTTCTGCGGCGCGGGCGTCCGCGGGGCGCACGCCGAGGTGATGGCGGTCGCGCAGGCCCTGAACGCGCCGGTCGGGCACTCCCTGCGCGGCAAGGAATGGATCCAGTTCGACAATCCGTTCGACGTCGGCATGAGCGGCCTGCTCGGCTACGGCGCCTGCCACGAAGCGCTGCACTCCGCCGACCTGGTCGTGCTGCTCGGCACCGACTTCCCCTACGACTCCTTCCTCCCGCAGGCCCGCACCGTCCAGGTGGACCACGACGCCACCCGGCTCGGCCGCCGCACCCCGCTGGAGCTGGCCGTCCACGGCGACGTCTCGGCCACCCTGCGCGCGGTCCTGCCGCTGCTGGAGCCCAGGGACGACCGCGCCTTCCTGGACGAGCTGCTGGACAAGCACTGCCGCTCGCTGGAGGACGTCGTCGGCGCCTACACCCGGGACATCGAGAAGCACCTGCCGATCCACCCCGAGTACGTCGCCTCGGTGCTGGACGAAGTCGCCGCCGACGACGCGGTGTTCACCGTGGACACCGGGATGAACAACGTCTGGGCCGCCCGCTACCTCCAGCCCAACGGCCGCCGCCGGGTGATCGGCTCCTTCCTGCACGGCTCGATGGCCAACGCGCTGCCGCACGCGATCGGCGCCCAGCTGGCCTGCCCCGGCCGGCAGGTCGTCTCGATGTCCGGGGACGGCGGGCTCTCGATGCTGCTCGGCGAACTGCTCACGGTGGTGCGCCACCGGCTGCCGGTGAAGACGGTGGTCTTCAACAACGGCGCGCTCGGCATGATCAAGCTGGAGATGCTGGTCTCCGGCTACCCCGAGGCGGAGATCGACAACGGGGACGTGGACTACGCGGGGATCGCCCGGGCGATGGGCATCCCGGCCAAGCGCGTGACCGACCCGGCGCGGGTGCGGGAGGTGCTCACGGAGGCGCTGGAGCGGCCCGGTCCGGCGCTGGTGGACGTGGTCACCGACCCCAACGCGCTCTCCATCCCGCCGCGCATCACGGCCGCCCAGCTGAAGGGCTTCGCGCTGGCCGCCGGGCGGACGGTGCTCTCCGGCGGGGTCGGCCGCATGATCGACCTGGCCCGGAGCAACCTGCGGAACATCCCCCGCCCGTAGGGCCGCTCCAGCCCCGTCGAGGGGGACCCGCGGGGGTTTGCCTCTGAGGCAAGTTTCTTGCCCGCACGGCAGGCGGGGTGTCCACTGGTCACATGACCACCAGCCCAGCCGGCCCCTCCACCCCCGGCGACCGGACCGACGACCTGGAGGTCGCCGGCCTCGCCGCGAGGCTGCGCGAGCACCGGCTCGGCAGCCGCCTCACCCTGGAGGTCGCCGCCTCCCGGGTCGGACTCTCCCCAGCTTATCTGTCCCGGCTGGAGACCGGCCGGCGCCAGCCCTCACTGCCCGTCCTGCTCGGACTCGCCCGCGCCTACGGCACCTCCGTCTCCGGCCTCCTCGGCGAGTCCCCGGCCGAGGCGGACCCGGTGGTGCGCGGCGGCGCGATCGACCCCGGTCGCGCGGGCGGCTGGGGCTACCGCCGGGCCGGCGCGCCCGGGCGGGCGATGCAGGCGCTGCGGGTGCACGTCCCCCCGGGCGTGCAGGACGCGGTGGTCCGGGTCCACCCCGGTGAGGAGTGGCTGTACGTCCTGCAGGGCCGGCTGCGGCTGACCCTCGGCGACCGCACCCACCTGCTCGACGAGGGCGACTCCGCGCACTTCGACTCGCTCACCCCGCACTGCATCGCCGCCGACTCGGCGGACGGGGTGGAGCTGCTCTTCGTGCACACCCTGCTGCAGAGCCCCGGCGGCGAACTCTGCCTCGGCGGCGGCCCCGCAGCCCCGCACTGACCCACCGTCGGACCTCCTGGAGGAGATCTCCCATGGCTGATCCCACCACCGTCACCACCGTTACCGCCGTTACCGCCGCCGCCGCCGCGACTCCCGTCGCGGCCGCCGCCGACGCCCCGAAGACCGTCGACGCCGGCAAGTGGGCCAACCGCCGGGTCGGCATCCGGGTGCTGATCTACATGGTCGCCACGCACGCCTTCGCCGGCTTCATCATGCTGCTCTTCGAGCTGGGCAACCGGAACAAGTAGCCGGTGGGATAAGGCTGTTCAACAGCCCCGGCCGACCCGGTCAGGCCGTCCGCAGCAGCTCGCAGAGCGCGTCCAGGGCGGCCGGGAAGAGCCGGTCGTGCGGCGTGGCGTAGCCGACCACCAGGGCCGGCGAGGCGTCCGGGGCGAGCGCCGGGTCGGCCAGGTGCCAGGAGAGGCCGGTGACGGCCAGGTCGAGCGTCCCGGCGCGGGCCAGCAGTTCGGCCTCCGTCGGCGCCCCGGGCGGCAGTTGCAGCACGGCGTGGAGCCCGGCGGCGATGCCCGTCACCCGGACGTGCGGGGCGCGTTCGGCCAGTGCCGCCACGAGCGCGTCGCGGCGCCGCCGGTAGTGCAGCCGGCAGCGGCGCACGTGCCGGTCGTAGGTGCCGGAGGTGATCAGCTCGGCGAGGGTCAGCTGGTCCAGCACGGGGGACATGGTGTCCGCCAGCTGCTTCCGCCGGGCCACCGGCTCGACCAGGGCGTCCGGCAGGGCGAGCCAGGCCAGCCGCAGGCCGGGCGCCAGGCTCTTGGCCGCGGTGCCCGCGTACACCACCCGTTCCGGGTCGAGCGCCTGCATCGCCCCGAGCGGCTGCCGGTCGTAGCGGAACTCGCCGTCGTAGTCGTCCTCGATCACGTACCCGTCCTGCTCGCGGGCCCAGCCGACGGCCGCCGACCGGCGTTCGGCGGCCAGCGCGGCGCCGGTCGGGTACTGGTGGGCGGGGGTGAGCAGGACGGCCGCGTCCCGCCGGGCGCCGAGCAGGTCCGTCCGGGCCCCCGCGCAGTCCACCGGCAGCGGCGCCGGGGTCAGCCCCGCGGCCCGGACCATCTCGCGCTGCGGGGGCAGACCGTACCCCTCGACCGCCAGGGTGCGGGTCCCGCGCGTCCGGGCCGGACCGCGCTCGCGCAGGGCGGCGCAGAGCAGGCCGATGCCCTGGGTGAAGCCGGAGCAGATCAGCAGGTGGTCCGGGTCGGTCCGGACGCCGCGCACCCGGGCGAGGTAGTCGGTGAGCGCCTGCCGCAGCTCGATCCGCCCGAGCGGGCTGCCGTAGCCGAAGGCCTCGTGCGGCGCGGTGGCGAGCGCCCGCCGCGCGGCGGTCAGCCAGGCGGTGCGCGGGAAGAGCGAGACGTCCGGCCGCCCGGGCGTCAGGTCGTGGCGGGCGGTCCGGCGCTCGGGCGGCGCCTCGGCCGGGCGACGGCCGGACCGCGGGGCGGTCCGCCCGGCCACCGTGGTGCCCGAGCCCTGCCGCGAGGCGAGCCACCCCTCGGCGGTCAGCTGCCCGTACGCCTCGACCACGGTGTTGCGGGCGATCCCGAGGTCCTCGCCGAGCGCCCGGGAGGAGGGCAGGCGCGTCCCCGGGGCCAGCCGGCCGTCCTGCACGGCCTCCCGCAGCGCGTCCTCCAGGGCCGCCCGCAGGCCGACCCCGGCGGCCCGCCGGCCACTGAGGTCGAGGTGCAGATCGCCGCCGAACGCGGTCCAGGAGGTGGTGCTCATGGGGAGGGCCGATCCGTGCGGGGCGCTGTGCCGTCCGGGTTGTGTCCGTAGGGGATTATCGCGTGGCCGCGGGCGGCTGGGCGGCGGCCCCGCCCCCCGCGCCGCCGGTCGGTGCCGGTCGGTGCCGGTGCGCGGGCCCGCACCGCGGTCAGCCCCAGGTCGCGCCGGCGGGCTCCCTGGATGGTGGCGTTCAGCCGGTTGAAGAGGTTGGTCAGGCCGATCATCAGAATGATCGCGGAGAGCTGCTCCTCGTTGAAGTGGTCGGCGGCCTCGTCCCAGACCGCGTCCGGCACGGCCGGGCCGGAACGGTCGGCCAGCCGGGTGGCCGCCTCGGTCAGGGCGAGGGCCGCGCGCTCCTCCCCGGTGAAGAAGGGGGCCTCGCGCCAGGCGGCGACGGCGTGCAGGCGCTCGTCGGTCTCACCGGCCTTCTTCGCGTTGGTCACCCCGGCGAAGACGCACGCGGAGCAGCCGTTGATCTGGCTGGCCCGCAGGTGCACCAGCTCCATGATCTGGGGCGGGACGCCGCCCTGGTACATGGCCTTGTAGATGTTCTGGATGCCCTTCATCGCGTCGGGCAGGACCATCGCGGGGTTCTTCATCCGAGCGGTCACGGCGTTTCCTCCGTCGCGTCAGGAGCCCGAGTGCCTTGCGCGCCGGGCCGGTTATCGTCCTTCACTGCACCGACGGATCGCGGAACGGGGATGTGACAGGTGAGCGGGAACGAATGTCTGGCCGGGCAGTTCGAGGAGCACCGGCTCCAACTGAGGGCGGTCGCCTACCGGATGCTGGGCTCGCTCAGCGAGGCCGAGGACGCCGTCCAGGAGACGTGGTTGAAGCTGGACCGCTCGGACGTCAGCGCCGTGCAGAACCTCGGCGCCTGGCTGACCACCGTGGTCGGCCGGGTCTGCCTGGACCTGCTGCGCTCGCGCACCGCGCGGCGCGAGGACCCGCTGGACGGGCCGGACGGGCAGGAGGGCGCGGTCCGGCTGCCCGATCCGGTGGTCGGCGCCTTCGGCGTCGTGGACCCGGAGCAGGAGCTCCTGATGGCCGACTCGGTCGGGATCGCGCTGATGATCGTGCTGGACACGCTCGCCCCGGCGGAGCGGCTCGCCTTCGTCCTGCACGACCTGTTCGCCGTCCCGTTCGACGAGATCGCGCCGATCCTCGGCCGCACCTCCGCCTCCACCCGCCAACTGGCCAGCCGGGCCCGCCGCCGCGTCCAGGGCGCCGCGCCCGCCCAGGACGGCGACCTGAACCGCCGCCGCGAGGTGGTGGACGCCTTCCTCAGCGCCGCGCGCGGCGGCGACTTCGACGCCCTCCTCGCGCTGCTCGACCCCGGGATCGTGGCCCGCTCGGACGGCGGCGCCCTGCGGCCGAGCACGCTGCGCCGCGGTGCGGCCGAGGTCGCCTCGCAGGCGATCACCTTCGCCCGCTTCGCCGAGAACGCCCGCCCGGTGCTCGTCAACGGCGCGCCCGGGGTGCTGTCCTTCGCGGACGGCAAGCCGCTGTCGCTCATGGCGTTCACCATCCGGGACGGCCGGGTCACCGCGCTCGACATCCTCACCGATCCGGAGCGGCTGGCCCGGATCGACCTGGGGCCGATCCTCGGCGGCTGAGCGGCTGAGCGGCCGGTCGGGGCGGCGGGCGCACCCACGCGCCCGCCGCCCCGACCGGAACGTCCACCGGCCACCGAAGGGGTGCGTTCCCGTTCGTCCCGGGGAGCGGCTCACTGGGGCGGCCGGTGGGACCGAATCGATGGAGTAGTCGGGAGAGGAAGCGAGAAGGGCCGGAAGTAAGTGGCAGTAAAGGCTGGACAAGGTGACTGGCGGTCTGTCAGGATCAGGGCTGTCGCCAGGGAACAGGGCCGGCGGCCACACCAGGGGAGGACCACATGTCGCAGGGCGACCAGCCGCAGTTCGTCTCGGTACCGGTGCCGAGTCAGTACGTCACACAGGTGTACGCCTACCTGGCCGGGCTGACCGGCGCCACGGCGGGTGCCCCGACGGCCGCCGGGGCGGGCGGCGCTCCTCCGGCGCCCCCGGCCGCGCCGGAGGAGGGGGCGGCCGGGGAGCCCGGCAAGCTCCCGGTCGTCGAGTGGACCGTCGAGGACTTCCGCCGGCTGATGATCGAGCCGCTGGGATCGGTGCAGGTGGTGGCCCGGGTGCTGGACGTGCTGGCAACCCAGCCCGACGCACGGGTGAGCTACACCGAACTGGCCACCCGGCTGGGCCTGGAGAAGAAGAGCCTGCAAGGCAACCTCGCCGCCTTCACCCGCGCGGTGCACCGGCACTACCACCGTCGCAACTGGCCGATGACCTGGGTGGAGGCGCTCACGAGCGAGCCGGGCCTCAAGTCGGAGTTCTTCTACACCGTCAACGCGACCCTCGCGAGGCGCTGGCTGGAGGCCCGGGCGCAGGGCTGAACGACTCGCCCCGGCCGGGACGGGGGAGTCTGCCAGTTACTCCACTCGTCTATCCGATCCGGCGCCAGCCGCCGGGCGTGCCCGGCTCCGTCACCGGGGTCGGGCCGAAGTCGTACCGCGGCCCGTCGGGCCCGAAGGCGAGCAGCGAGATCGAGGACGAGCCCCAGATCCGCCCGTCGCCGAACTCCCGTCGCTGGACCAGCGCGGCCGGATCGTCGAGCGCCAGGCCGTCGCCGGAGACGATCGGCAGCCAGGCGCCCCAGGCCTGCTCGGTCGTGGTGGGGCCGGGCCGCGGCGCGGGCCGGACGGCGGCCCGGAAGCGGGCCCGGAAGTGCGCGGCGCGGGCGGCCATCAGCGAGCGGACCAGTTCGGACGCGGTGCGGTCCGCCGCCAGCCCCTCCGGTCCGTCGTTGAGCACCACGCTCAGCCCGACCGGCAGGTCGCGTTCCGCCAGGATGCTGCCGCCCCAGCTCAGTACCCGTGCGCCGGCCCGGCCGGCGAGGACGAGGTGGAACGGGTCGTACCGCTCCAGGTCGACGCCGGCGAGGCCGCCGTCCCGCAGGGCGATCAGCGGCAGCTCCCCGCGCGAGAGCCGGGCCCGGGCGGGTGCCATGGCCCCGAAGCCGTTCAGCAGACAGGCCGCGGCCGGCCCCGCGGTGCCCGGCTCCGTGGCCCCGGGCACCGCGGCCCCCGGTTCGATGGCGAGCCACGTCCCGCCCGCCGCAAGGTCGAGCCCGCCGACGGCCGCCGGGTGCGCGGGCCAGTGGTGGTCCGGCGGGGACCACCGCCGCCCGGCGTACTCGTCCCGCACCGACAGCAGCAGCACGGGCACCGATGCCGACGGTTCGATGCTGACGAACGCGGTACACACGATCCTGGCCCCCTGACCTCGCCCACCCCGGGCGGCCCGGCTGCACCACCCTCCCCGCGATCCTCGCACGATCGTTCGGACCCGGGCAGGTCCGGGCCCTCGCCCTCCGGCGCCCGCCGTGCCACACTCGGGCGAGCCGCCCGAGGGCCTGCCCCGACCGTGAAGTGGCCCACGATCTCTCGGCCCGAATGTGCCAGGGAGCCAGTCCAGTCGGACCCTAGGCTGGCCGGTATGACGACGAACGACAACGCCACCGTGTCCGCCCCCGAGCAGCGGATCTCCCTCCCCGACCTCGCCCCCGAGTTCTACCGGGCCATGATCGCCCTGGACCGCGCCGCCCAGCAGGGCGTCGACCCCGTCCTCGCCGAGCTGGTCAAGGTGCACGCGTCGATGCTCAACGGCTGCTCCTTCTGCATCGACATGCACGCCACGGACGCCCTGAAGAACGGCGAGCAGAACCACCGGCTGCTCTCCCTGCCGGCCTGGCGGGAGACGTCCTGGTTCACCGCCGAGGAGCGGGCCGCCCTCGCGCTGACCGAGTCGGTCACCCTGCTGACCCAGGGGCACGTGCCGGACGCCGTCTACCAGGAGGCCGCCGAGCACTTCGAGCAGGCCGAGCTGGCCCAGCTGATCGCGCTGATCATCGCCATCAACTCCTGGAACCGGATCGGCGTCACCTCCCGCCTCAGCCCCGCCGCGAAGTAGGGTGCCCGGCATGACGACCACTCAGCACGAGCTGGCCCGAGCCCTCCACGCCCTGCACCGCCCCGGCGAGCCCCTGGTGCTCGCCAACGTGTGGGACGCGGTGGGCGCCCGGCTGGTCGCCGCCGCCGGTGCCCGGGCCGTCGCGACGGCCAGCGCGAGCGTCTCCTGGACGCTCGGCAGCGCGGACGGCGACGCGGCCGACCGCGCCGAGGTGCTGGCCCAGACCGCGCTGATCGTGCGCTCGGTCGCGCTGCCGGTGACGGCGGACCTGGAGAGCGGCTTCGGCGCGACGGCCGCCGAGGTCGGCGAGACCGTCACCGCGCTGCTCGGCACCGGCGCGGTCGGGGTGAACCTGGAGGACGGGGGGCGCCCCGCCGCCGAGGCGGCCGAACGGATCGCGGCCGCCCGGGCCGCCGCCGACACGGCCGGCGTCCCGCTCTTCGTCAACGGCCGCACCGATGTGTTCCTGAAGCAGCTCGGCGACCCGGCCGGCCGGCTGGACGAGGCCGTCGACCGCCTGCGGGCGTACGTCGCGGCCGGCGCGGACGGCGTGTTCGTGCCCGGGGTCGCGGACCCGGAGACGATCGCCGCCCTGGTGGCCGCAGTCCCGGTGCCGCTGAACGTCCTGGCCGGGCCGGGCTCACCGTCCGTACCGGAGCTGGCGAAGCTCGGCGTGGCCCGGGTCAGCCTCGGGCCGGGCCTGGCCAGGGCGGCGTACGCGGCGGTGCGCCGCGCCGCCGAGGAGGTGTACTCCGAGGGGACGTACACCGCGCTCGACGGCGGGCTCACCTACCAGGAGCTGAACGCCCTCGCGCAGGGCTGACCCGGAGCCGGCGTCCGGACCCGACCGCGAAGTCGGCGACGGACGCCGACCGCTGTGCGCCCCGAGCGGCGCGCAGCGGTGGCGGCCGCTTCGGAAGGAGAGCTGGGAGAGCCGGGAGAGCCGGGAGAGCCGGGAGAGCCGGGAGACCACGGGGCCCGGGAGCCACAGGGGAGCTCCCGGACCGCCGGGTCCCCGCGCCGGACCGCTCAGCCGATCTGCCCGCTGAGGCCCGGGTGGGTCAACTGGTTGGTGCCGATCGCCTCCACCTCCTGCGCGGCGTGACCGACCAGCGGGAGCTTGCCGGCCTCCTTCAGGGCGAGGTCGCCCGGGGAGAGGTTGAGGCCGCTGGAGAGCCCGTCCAGGGCGTCCGGCGACGTGGCGGTGGAGGTCGTGGCCGACGCGGCCGGGGCGGCCAGGGCGAGGCCTGCCATGGTGAGGGCGGCCAGGGTGGCGAGTTTCTTCATGGAACCCCCAACGACCCGGCCGCCCTCAGGTCACCGCGGCGGCGTCAGACCGTCACCCGCAGCGTCCGCACGCTGTTGCTGATGAACGACCCGATCGGCTCCGGCGCGGGCCCCTCGGCCAGGGCGATCCCCGGGAAGCGGTCGAACAGGTACCGCAGCGCGGTCTCCGCCTCCATCCGGGCGAGTCCGGAGCCGAGGCAGAAGTGCGGGCCGTGGCCGAGCGACAGATGCCGGTTCGGCTGCCGGGTGATGTCGAAGCGGTCGGCGTCCGGGTAGTGCGCGGCGTCCCGGCCGGCGGACGCGTATGAGGCGAGCAGCGCCTCGCCACGCCGGATCACCACGTCGCCCACCGGGATGTCCTCGGTCGCGTACCGCAGCGGGAACTGCCCGACCGGCGAGTCGTACCGCAGCGTCTCCTCGACCACCGCGGACCACGGCTGCTCCCCGTCGAGCACCAGCCGCAGCTGCTCGGGGTGCGAGAGCAGGGCGCGGACGGCGTTGGTGATCAGGTTGAGGGTGGTCTCGTGCCCGGCCACCAGCATCAGCAGCAGCGTGCCAACGAGCTCCTGCTCGCTGAGCCGGTCCCCGGACTCGCGGGCGGCGATCAGGTCGGTGGTCAGGTCGTCGCCGGGTTCGGCGCGCTTGGCCTCGACCACGGAGGCGAGCAGCGCCTGGAGCCCCCGCTGGGCGGCGATCGCGGCGGCCGGGGTGGCGGAGCTGGAGACCAGGGTGTCGGAGAGCTCGTGCAGTTCGTCCTGCTGCTTGGGCGGCAGGCCCAGCAGTTCGCCGATGACCTGCATCGGCAGCGGGTAGGCGAAGTGCTCGCGCAGGTCGAACGGGCCCTCCAGCCCGGCGAGGTCGTCGAGCAGCGCCCGTGTGCGGGACTCGATGGCGGGCCGCAGTTCGGCGACCCGGCGCGGCGTGAAGGCCTGGGTGACCAGGCCGCGCAGCCGCCGGTGGTCCTCGCCGTCCACGGTGATCATGCCCGGCACGGTGACGAAGTTCAGCAGCGGCCATCCCTCGGGCAGCCGGCCCTCGGTGAAGGCGGTCCAGAGCTGCGGGTTCTTGCCCACCCGGGGGTCGGCGAGCAGCTCCTGGAGGGTGTCGTGCCGGGCTATCGCCCAGACCACCACCCCGCCAGGGAGTTCCACCAGGACCGCCGGGCCGGCCTCCCGGAGCCGGGCGTTCTCTCCGTGCTGGTCCCGTCCGAAGGGGTCGAGCCGGATGGGCTCGGGTCGGTGGCCGGGTCGGTCGAGCTCAGGGGCGGCGGTGTCCATGACGGCCTCTCGGGGGCTGGCGGGCGGGGCGGGGTGAAGGCGCTGTAGAGCACCGGCAGGCTGACCAGGGCGCGTGACCAGGGCGACGGGCGCCAGGCCAACTCGCTGGGTGGTACGGCCAGTTGGAGATCGGGAAGGCGATGCAGCAGGGTCTCGACGGCGGTCTCGACGATGATCCGGGCCGGGTGCTGGGCCGGGCAGACGTGCTTGCCGGCTCCCCAGGCCAGGTGCGCCCGGTTGCCGCCGAGCGAGCCGTGCGCGGCGGCCGAGGCGCCCTGGGCGGCCGGGTCGGCGTTGGCCGCGGCCAGGCCGAGCACGAGCATGTCGCCGGCGCTGATGTACTGGCCGCCGAGGACGGTGTCGCCGGTCGCCCACCGGCCGGGGAAGTTCTGCGTCGGCGGGTCGCGCCAGAGCACCTCCTCCAGCGCGTCGGAGACGGTGAGCCGGCCGCCGGTCAGGGTGGCCCGGAACCGGCGGTCGGTGAGCAGCAGCCGCAGGGTGTTGCCGGTCCAGTTGATGGTGGTCTCGTTGCCCGCGACCATCATCACCACCAGGTGGTGCACCGCCTCCTCGTCGCTGAGCGCGGCCGGGTGGGCCAGCAGCCAGGAGGTGAGGTCGGCCCCGGGCGTGGCGCGGCGGCGCCGGACGAGGTCGACCAGGATCGCCTGGAACTCCGCGCTGGCGCGCACGGAGTCCTTGCTGCTGTCGACGAAGTGGCTGATCAGCCCGACCAGGTGCGGTCCGGCCTCGGCGGGCAGTCCGATCAGCTGGGTGAAGACCAGCAGTGGCAGCCGACGGGCGTACTGCGCGATCAGGTCGGCGGTGCCGTCCGGGCCCCAGCTGTCGATCAGGGCGTCGGCGGCGGCCTCGGTGGTCTCGCGCAGCTGGCGGTGGTCGATCTCGGCCAGCGTGTCGGCGACGGCGGCGCGCAGCCGCTGGTGCTCGGCGCCGTCCAGGTTGAGCAGGGTGGGACGCCAGGCGGTCATCGGCAGCAGCCGGGAGTCGGCGGCCAGCCGGCCCTCGGCCGGGACCCTCCAGCGGCGCGAGTCCTTGGAGAACAGCGCCTCGTTGCGGGTGAGTTCGAGCAGTTCGGGGTAGCCGAGCACGAGCCAGGCCTCGACCCCCGGCTCCAGCTCGATCGGCGCGACCGGGCCGTACTGGGCCCGCAGCCGGGCGTACAGGCCGTGCGGGTCGTCGGCGACGGCGGCGCCGTACAGCCGGGGCAGCGGCACCCCGGCGGGCAGGGTCCCGGCCGCGTGCGCCGGGCAGCCGGGGGGTGCGGACAGCTGCCCGGCGGACGGCGGAACGGCCGTGCCCGGGTCGGGGGTCGTCATCGCTGGAGCTCCAGTACGGCGGTGGAGTGCAGATGGTCGACGAAGTCGATCAGCAGGTCGTACGCGGCCCGGCGGTCCCGGGCGTCGCAGTACAGGATCGGTACGTCGGGCAGCAGGTCGAGGGCGGAGCGCAGCTCCTCCTCGGGGTAACTCGGGGTGTCCGGGAAGGTGTTGACGGCGACCGCGAACGGGATCCGCTGCTCCTCCAGCCGGCCGAGCACGTCGAAGCTCTCGTCCGGGCGGCGCAGGTCGACCATCGCGATGGCGCCGAGCGCGCCGCGCGACAGGTCGTCCCAGAGCGGCCAGAACCGCTGCTGCCCGGGGGTGCCGAAGAGGTAGAGGGCGAGCCGGGGGTTGAGCGTGATCCGGCCGAAGTCCAGCGCGACCGTGGTGGTGGTCTTGCCCGGCCGCCCGGTGAGGTCGTCGATGCCGCTGCTGGCGGCCGTCATGGTCTCCTCGGTGCGCAGCGGCGTGATCTCGCTCAGTGCGCCGACCAGGGTGGTCTTGCCGACCCCGAACGGGCCGGTGACCAGGATCTTCACGGCGCCCTGGACGGACGGCGGCAGGTACTGGGGCTCCGGCGCCGAGGGCTCGGCGGTGCGCGGGTCAGCGGAGTTGGCGGAGGCCAACGAGCACCTCTTCCAGGAGGGTTGCGGGCAGGCGTTCGGCCTGCGGGACGGGCGGGAGCACCTGGACGGCGCCGAGGTCCCAGAGGTCGCCGACCAGCACCTTGACGACGCCGAGCGGCAGCCCGAGGTAGGCGGCCACCTCGGCGACCGACAGCAGGCTGCGGCAGAGGTCCAGGATGCGCTGGTGCTCGCGGTTGAGCAGGGCGTCCTCGGGGAGGTCGGGCCGGTCGGGTAAGGCGCTGACCAGGCTCTCGACGGCGAGCGCGGACCGGGTGGGCCGGCTGCGGCCGCCGGTGATCACATAGGGCCGGACCGGCCCGTTCACCGCCGGCCCCCCGCCGCGTGATCGACGCGCGGCGGGCTGGTGAGGTGGCTGCCGATCCGCTCGACGAGGACCTGCATCTGGTAGGCGACCAGGCCGGCGTCGACCGCCTCGCCGGTCACCACGGCCAGGTGGGCCCCGGCCCCGGCGGCGACCACGAAGAGGTAGCCGCCGCCGTACTCGATGACGATCTGGCGGGTGGCGCTGCCGTGGCCGCCGAAGCCCTGGGCGACGCCGCGGGCCAGCGACTGCAGGCCCGAGCAGGCGGCGGCGAGCCGCTCGGCGTCCTCGCGCAGGATGCCCGCGCTGCGGCCGATCTCCAGGCCGTCGTTGGACACCACGACGGCGTGCTGGACCTCGGGGACGGAGATGATGTCGGCGAGCAGCCAGCCGAGATCAGGGGTGGTGGTCATGGAACTCTCCGAAGCGCTGGGGGAGCTGGGGGGAAGCGGGCAGGGAACGGTGGGGCTGGGCCTGCGTCCGGGCGGCCGACCGGCCGTCGGCGGTGCCGGCCTGGAACATCGCCATGAACGCCCGGGCATCCTGCGCCGACCGGTAGGGCGGGGCGGGCGCCGGCGGGGGAGCGGCCGGCGAGGCGTGGCGGTTGGAGCGGTCGCGCCGGTGGCTCCGGCGGGGAAGCGGCGGCGGAGCGGCGGGGCCGGCCGGCGGGGTCTCCACCAGGGGGTGTGCGGTGGTCCGCGGATGTCCGCCCGGGTAGGGGGAGGCCGGGTTCCGGTGGGGGTCGGCCGGGAACGCCGGGTCGTCGGGGCCGAGGCCCGGGACGGTCGGCGGGAGCGGCTCGGTGAGCAGCGCGTTCGGCAGCAGCACCACGACCCGGACCCCGCCGTACGGGGAGGGCGCCGAACTGAGGGTGACCCGGAACCCGTACTGCTCGGCGAGCCGGCCGACCGCGGCCAGGCCCAGCTGCGGCACCTCGCCGAGGCGGGACACCTCCAGCGAGGTGCCGCCGGCCAGCGCCGAGGCCGCCTTGGCGACGGCCGGCTCGGGCATCCCGACGCCGCCGTCGTCGATCTCGACGACGGCGCCGTTGTGGACGGGCATCAGCGTCACGAACACCTGGGTGCTGGGCGGTGAGTAGCGGGTGGCGTTGTCCAGCAGCTCGGCCACGGCGTGGATGAGCGCCTCGGCGGCGGCGCCGACCACGGCGGTCTCGATCCGGCTGCGGACCACCACCCGCTGGAAGGGCAGGATGCGCGACTGGGCACCGCGCACCACGTCCTCCAGCGAGACCGGTTCGGGCCAGTGCCGCCCGGCCCGGGCGCCGCACAGGACGGCCAGGGTCTGGGCGAGGCGGGCCTGTTGGGCGGCGGCGTGGTCGGCCTTGAGCAGGCCCTCCAGCAGCGCCGGGTCGTCGTGGGTGCGCTCCATCTCGTCGAGCAGGGCCTGCTGGTCGTGGGCCATCACGAGGATCCGGCGGGCCACGCTGAGGAAGGCCCGCTGGGTGGAGGCGTTGAGTTCCTGCTCCTGCTGGACGGCCGCCAGTTCGCTGCCCCGGCGGGCGAGTTCGACGGCGAGCTGGTCCTGGAGGCGGGCGTTCTCGCGCTGCTGCCGGTCGGCCCGGCGGCGCTGGGTGACGGAGACGGCGCGGTAGCGGGCGGCGGCCACGAGGGCGAGGGCGGCGAGAACGCCGGTTGCCGTTGCACACCACTGAGTCATCGTCACGCCGCGAATTCTAGGGTGATGATCCTACGAAGGTGTGAACGGATCTCGCCAAGTGACCGGATCTCGTCAATATCCCGTCCATACGACGTCAATCCGACCTGCTTCCGGCCCGGCCGCGCCCCGCCCGGGGCCGCTCCCCCGGCCCCGTCGGAGGCTCACTGAACCGGCGAACTCCGGTGCAGCAACAGCAGAGCGACGTCGTCCGGCCGGGAGCGGCGCTCGGTCACGTTGAGGGTGAGCAGATCGGCGAGGCGCTCCAGGGCGGCGGCCGGGCCGAGCCGGACCGGACCGGCCTGCCGGGCCCACAGTTCCAGCCCGCCGAGCATCCGCTGCACCGACTCGTCGTAGTCCTCCTCGCGGTCCTCGACCAGCCCGTCCGTGTAGACCAGCAGCGTCTCGCCGACCGCCAGGTGCCCGACCGTCAAGTGGTACGGCTGCCCCGGGTCCACGCCCAGCGGCGGGCCGCCCGGCAGGTCCAGTTCGACGGCCGCGGCGTCCGGCGCGATCCGGACCGGCGAGGGGTGACCGGCCCGGGCCGCCCGGACCGTCCCGTCGGCGGGGTCGAGGGTGAGGTAGAGGCAGGTGGCGAAGAGGTCGGTGTCGAGTTCGGACAGCAGCCGGCTGGTCCGGGCCAGGGTGGCGGCCGGGTCGTGGCCGTCGGTGGCGTACGCGCGCAGACCGCTGCGCAGCTGGCCCATCACGGCGGTGGCCTCGGCGTTGTGGCCCTGGACGTCGCCGATCACCAGGCCGATCCGGCCGTCCGGCAGCCGCAGCAGGTCGTACCAGTCGCCGCCGATCTGCATGCCCTCGGTGCTGGGCAGGTAGCGCGCGGCGCTGGCGATCCCGGGCAGCCGGGGCAGGGTGCGCGGCAGCATGGCGCGCTGCAGCTCGGTGGCCCGGTGGTGGTGGGTGTCGTAGAGCCGGGCGCGCTCCAGGGACTGCGCCAGGATGCCGGCGAAGGCGGAGTAGAGGGTGCGGTCCTCGCGGCCGAAGACCCGTTCGGTGGAGAAGGTGATCAGGCAGGAGCCGACCTGTCGCCCGGAGGCGACCAGCGGCAGCACCGCCCAGGACGCCGGGGTCAGTGGCCCGCCGCCGCCCGGCCGGGTGGTGGCGGGCTCGCTGAACAGCGGGGCGGAGCGGGCCAGCGAGTGCTGCATCACGCCCTCGGAGAGGTCGGCCAGCCGGGTCAGCTCGGTCCGGCGCGGGCCGCCGTACACGGTGTGCGAGACGGGCAGCAGCCGGCCCTCGTCGACCAGGTCGAGCACGATGCTGGCGGCGCCGAACGCCGGCCGGGCCACGTCGGTCACCGCGGTGGTCACGTCCCGGACGGTGACCGCGCGGGACAGCGCGCGGGTGAGCGCCAGCAGCAGCGCCGAGCGGGCGCCGGCCGCCGGGGCGCCGCCGCCCCCTCCGCCGCCGGCCGCCTCCTCCGCGGGGGCGCCCGCGCGGTCCCGGTCGGCCAGCAGCCCGGCGACCCGGACCGGCCGGCGGTGCACGTCCAGCATCACCTCACCGGTCTCCTCGATCCGGATCACACCGCCGTCGCGGCGCGGCACCCGGTACTCGATCCGGTACGGGCCGCCGGTGGCGAGTGCCTCGGCGAGGGCGGCCTGGACGTCCGGGAGGTCCTCGGGGTGGACCAGCCCGTCCAGGTCGGGTGCGGTGGGCGGGCCGTCGGGCGGCACGGGGCGGTCGACCACACGGTAGGCGGTGGCGTCCCAGAAGGTCTCGCCGGTCACCAGATCGCGCTCGAAGGCGCCGTGCCCGGCGGACCGGACGGCGAGCGAGAGCATCGGGTGGGCCAGTGCGGCGGACCGCCCGTCCGTACCGGCCTCGCCGCCGGGCCCCGGGTGGGCCGTCCCGGCCGGGCGGGCCCCCGCCCGCGCGCTGTCGAGCAGATGGGCGAGCCGGTGGGCGCAGGCGTCGCCGAGCGTCTCCAGCACGTCCAGATCGCGGCGGGGGACGGTGCCCCGGTGGGCGAGGGCGAGGGCGAGCACGCCGATCGGCCGTTCGTCGACGATCATCGGCAGGGCGATCAGCGCGACCATTCCGGTGCCCATACCGGCATTGCGGTTGGGATAGTCGACGCTGGTGCGCTCCGGACTGAGCAGGTACGGGCGGCGCAGTCGCAGGGCCGTCGCGGCGGGCAGCTCGCTCGCCGGATCGATGACGCCGTAGCGCTCGTGGACCCAGTCGGGCAGGCCGTGCGAGGCGGTGAGCCGGAGCATTCCGGCGCTGTCCAGCAGGTAGAGCGCGGAGCCCTCACCGGTGATCCAGCCCGGGCCCTCGGCGAGCACGGTCCCGAGGAGTTCGGCGGCGGTGGTGCAGCCGAGCAGTAACCGGACACAGCGCATCGCGCTGCGCGCGGTGGGGCTGCTGCGCGGGGCCCGGCTCTCGTCCTCGGAGGGGGGAAGCCACGGTGAGGTCAGGTCCATGGGATTTCCCGGCCTTTCCGTCGCCTTGTCGGGCACCCAATTCTTCATACCTCATTTCCGATGCCGGTGAAGGGTGACCCGGACGGCGCACCGGTGCCGGGGAGCGGACGCCGGTCGTGCCCTGCCCGGCCGCTCCGACCGGGTGGTCCGCCGTGGTCCGGCCGGCCCGCCGCGCGGGGTGCGCCGGGTGCGGCGCCCGGCCGGGGGAACTCACGGAGCCCGGGCGCGCGGTGGGGGCGGGGCTCAGGCCCCGGGCCAGTTCCGGAGGCCGCCGGTGAGGAGGGTGATCAGGCGGTCCTGGGTGTCGGAGAGGTTCTCGGCGAGCTGGAACCCGCCGCCGATCGACAGCGAGGCGAAGCCGTGGGCGACCGAGCGGACGGTCCGGGCGGCGTGGACGGCCTCGGAGCCCTCCAGCCCGTAGCCGCGGAGCACCGCGAGGATCACCCCGACCAGCCGGCCGCCCGCCCTGGTCAGGTCGTCGTCCGGCTGCGGGGCCTGCGGCAGCGCGGTGTACCGGTGCGGGTACTCGGTGGCGTAGCCGTGGTAGGCCCGCAGGACGGCGGCGACGGCGTCGTCCCCGCCGCGGCCGAGGGCGGCCTCGGCGAGCCGGTCGGCGAGTTCCTCGGTGACCCGGACGGCGATCAGCCGGCGCAGCTCGGCGAGTCCGCCGCTGACGTGCTTGTACAGCGAGGGGGTGGCCACCCGGGCCCGTCCGGCGACGGCGGCCAGGGTGAGGGCCTCGGGGCCCTGTTCGTCGATGAGGGCGAGGGCGTGGTCGACGACCTGCTCGGGGGTCAGTCCGACTCGGGGCATGGTGCGGTCTCCGTGGGCGAGGTAGCGGGCGGGCTCGGGCCGGCGCGGCGCGGAAGGGCGGGCTCAGGCCAGCTCGGCGAGGAAGGGCAGCAGGGCGTCGGCGGTGGCCTGCGGCCGGTCGGCCATCGGGTAGTGCCCGGAGCCCTCGATCATCACCTTGCGGCCGTTCAGCGCGGCGGCCTGCCGGTCGGCGACCAGCTCGGGGTCGGGGAAGTCGGGGTCCTTGGTGCCCATCACGACCAGCGCCGGGCAGCTCACGGCGGCGGTCCAGCCGTTCGGCGCGGAGTCCCCGCGCACGTAGCCCCGGGTGGCCTGCTTGCGGCCCGGCGTGCGCATCGCGGCGACCAGTCCGTCCACGTAGGCGTCGAAGTCGGCCGGCTTGGGACCGGGGTACGCCATCTTGCGGTGGTAGAGGCCCCAGAACGCGGGCGAGTGCACCAGCAGGACGCCCATCGCGCCGAACATCGCGCGCTGCAGCGCGTTCGGCGGGTTCTCGACGAAGGCGTCCACCAGGACGATCCCGGCCACCCGCTCCGGCGCGTCCCCGGCCACCTTGACCACCGTCGCACCGGCGTAGGAGTTGCCGAGCAGCGTGGCGCGGTCGATGCCGAGGTGGTCCAGCAGGGCCAGGACGTCGGTGGCGATCGCGGCCGGCGTGTAGTCGTCCCAGGCGATCGAGGACTCGCCGAAGCCGCGCAGGTCCAGGGTGATCACCCGGTGGCCCGCGGCCACCAGCAGCGGGCGCAGGTGCCGGTACGCGGCACGGCTGTCGAGCATCCCGGGGAGCAGGACGAGGGGGGTGCCGTCGCCCTGCTCGGTGTCGTCGAAGGCCAGCCGGCCGCCGGGGACGTCGAGGTACTGGGTGCTGGGGGTGAAGGTGCCGGGCATGTGGGCCTCCTCGGTCCGCGGGGCTGTCGGCGTTGCACCGATAGCCATAAAGCTAAGGCTAATAGCCTTAGCCGTCAACCCCTTGACCGGCCGGACCCCCGGGGTGGCCCCGGTGCCGCGGCTCAGACCCCCTCCACCTTGAACGGGTCGTGCTCGGCGAGCAGCTTCTCCAGCCGCGCCTGGTCCACCCGGGTGACGATCTCGTTGGTCTCCTGCCGGTCCCGGATCACTTTGGCCAGGGTGAAGGCGGAGGTGACGGTGTAGAGCAGGCCGACCGCGAGGAAGGCGCGGGTCCAGCCGCCGACCGGCAGATAGGCGATGCCGACGGCGAGGGCGCCGCCGGAGAGGGCGAAGGAGAGGACGGCCTGGAGGTGGTACGCGGCCGTGGTGCGTGACTGCATCGGTGCGTTCATGGCGCCAGGATCGCCGCGCCGGGAGCGCCGCACATGAGTAGGAGTACTCAAGTGGGGGACCGTTCGTTGACGTCCCCTCACGTTCGGTAGTGTCAGTTGCCGTCGATCCGCCCAAATCGCCCATCAGGTCACGTACCGTCCGGGTAGTATCCGGCTGTCCCGAACGGACGGCTTGGAATCAGAGGCTCCTAGGATTAACGTTTGATAACGCAGCGCGGTTCGTAACGCCGTACCCAGACGGCACCGTGCGCCGTCGCCTAATCCCGCCGGCCGGCCTCCGGGCAGGCCAGGGAGCCGGGGAACCATGTTCCTTGGGGTGAATCGGCCGGGCCCAGGCCCAGCCGTAGGAGACCTTCCTGCTCCGAACCCGTCAGCTAACCCGGTAGGCGCGAAGGAAGGAAAGGAGCGCGCCTCCGTGGCGTCGTCGCACTCTCCGGCACACCTGCCCGGCTCCCCCGCCGGCACCCAGCTGCTCGACCACCCCTGGCCGCCCGCCCACCCGGGCGAGTTCGGCGGGTCCGGCGTCGAGACCGGGCCGCAGGCCCCCGACAGCAACCGGCACCGGATGCCCCGTCAGACCCGCGGCACCGCCCCGCTGCTCGGCGTCACCGCCGTGGCCGCCACCCTCGGTGCGACCGGCTTCGCCTCCGCCACCCCGGCCGCCGCCCCCGCCGTCGAGGTCCCGGACGAGACCCCGGTCGCGCTCGCCGCGGACCCGGGCCTCGCGCTCGCCGCCCGGATCCAGCAGCAGGCCGACAGCCAGCGCACCGCCGCCGAGGAGGGCGCCCGCCTGCAGGCCGCCAAGGAGGCCGAGGTCAAGCGCGCGGCCCAGCAGCAGGAGGCCAAGCGGGCCGCGGAGGAGGCCGAGAAGGCCAAGCTCGCCGCCATCGAGCTGCCGGTGCGCGACTACCACCTCTCGGCCCACTACGGCCAGAGCGCCTCCTACTGGGCCCACCTGCACACCGGCCTGGACTTCGCCGCCGACACCGGCACCCCGGTCTACGCGGTCGGCCAGGGCACCATCACCTCGGCCGGCTGGGCCGGGTCGTACGGCTACCGGATCGTCGAGACGCTGCCCGACGGCACCGAGATCTGGTACTGCCACCTCTCCTCGATCATCAAGGGCTCCGGCAAGGTCGTCCCCGGCCAGCAGCTCGGCAAGGTGGGGGCCACCGGCAACGTCACCGGCCCGCACCTGCACCTGGAGGTCCGCCCCGGCGGCGGTGCCCCGGTCGACCCGGAGAGCTGGTTCGAGCAGCGCGGCGTGACCCCCTGACCGGCGTCACCTTCTGACAGCCCGCCGCGGTGCCCCGGCCGTCGTCACGACGGCCGGGGCACCGCGGCGTCTCAGGCCCCGGCGGCCGCGTCGGCCCCGTCCGGCCGGTCGGCGGACCCGTGCACGTGCCCGTCCCCGGGCGCGTAGCCGTCCTCGTCCCCGTACTCGTCGTCCCCGTACTCCCCGGCCTCCTCCGCCTCGCCGGGTGCCCCGGGCAGCTGCGCCAGGTACGCGTCGATCTCCTCCTGGCCCGGCTCCGGGGCCAGCTCCGGGAACTCCTCCACCAGCAGCCGCGGCAGCCCCGGCACCGTCCACTCGCCGAAGAGGTCCAGCGCGGCCTCGACGGCGGCCTCCTCGAACGCCCCGAAGTCCCCGGCCAGCTCGTCGGGCATCGGCCGGCCCTGCGCGGTGAGCTCCTCCAGGTTGCGGTAGCTGCGCCGCATCAGCCCCTGCTCCAGCAGCCGCCGGGCACCGTCGGTGGCCATCCCGACGCTGAGCGGCCGGGCGCCGTCCCAGCCCCCGTCGTCCACCGGGTCCAGCGCGCCCGCCGCCTCCAGCCGCTCGTAGGCGGCCGCCCGGTCCTCCGGCGCCAGCTCCCGGAACGCCTCCAGCCAGGCCCGGACCGCCGCCCCGTCGGCCGGGTCCACCCCGTCCGCGCGCAGCAGCAGCGTGTACAGCCGGGGCCAGGTCACCAGGTCGGCGCGGCGCAGCAGCCCGGCGGCCACCTCGCCCTGCCACTCGGCCTCCGCGTGCAGCCGCTCCTGCCGCTTGGCGTTCAGCCGCTTCGCCGCCCGCTGGTGGTCGATCAGCAGCCGCACCGCGGCGCCGTACGCCAGCGGGTCCTGCTCCGGCTCGGGCTGGACGTACAGGTAGAGCCGCTCGTACAGCAGTTGTTCCACGGCGTCCGAGGTCAGCTCCGGCCAGCCGTCACGCATCCTGCCCTCACCCAGCTCCAGCAGCGCCAGCACCGCCCGCACCGGCGCCTCGGCCACCGGCGGGTGGCCGTGCGCCTGCGCCCAGGCGAGCAGTTCGGCGGCTTTGGTGCGCGGGGCGAGCCGCAGGTCTTCTTCTTCCATGTCACGTAAGGTAACCGGAAAGCCCGGGTAGGGTCGGCAGGCATGGTCCCCGTCCGACTCACCGGCCCCCGCCTGGCCATCCGCGAGTTCCACCACAGCGCCGCCGACGTCGACGCCCTGTACGCGGTGTTCGGCGACCGGGAGGCCACCCGCTACCTCCCGTTCGAGCCGCGTGACCGCGAGGACTGCGCCGACCAGATCGAGCAGTACCTGGAGGAGGCGCAGCAGGACGAGCGGACGGTCTACCGGCTGGCCGTCACCCGCCGCGCCGACGCGGACGCCCCGTCCCGGGCCGTCCCGATCGGCAACGCCGCCCTCACGCTCGGCGGCCACCGCAGCGCCGACCTCGGCTACGCGCTGCGCCCGGACACCTGGGGCAACGGCTACGCGGGCGAGATCACCGGGCTGCTCTGCGACTTCGCCTTCGGCCCGCTCGGGCTGCACCGGCTGGTCGCCCGGGTGGACGTGGAGAACACGGCCTCGGTCCGGGTGCTCATCCGGGCCGGCTTCCGTCTGGAGGGCCGGATCCGGCACGACGTGCACCTGCGCGGCTGCTGGCGCGACTCCTTCCAGTACTCGCTGCTCGCCCACGAGTGGCCCCGGGTGGGGGGTTAACCCCCGGCCCGCTTCACGGGGGAGCCGGATGTCCGCCCGGCCCGGCCTTTGACAGGGTTGTGACGTCAGCCCGGCACGCCACCGAGAAGGACCCGAGGGCCATGAGCAGCAGCCTCAGCACGCAGCGCAGCGAGGACGACCGCGACGACGCGGTACGGCGCACCGAGGAGCCGCCGTACGCCTGGCGGGCGCCGTTCTCGTCCTACTACTACCGGGAGCTCGGCTTCACCCTCACCGCGGTGCCGGTGGCCCTCGCCGGGTTCGCCTTCGCCATCACGCTGTTCACCTTCGGTGTCGGCACTCTCGTCACCGTGCTCGGCATGCCGGTGCTGGCCGCTCTGACCGCCGGGGCCCGGGGCTTCGGCCGGCTGGAGCGGGCCCGGGTCCGCGGCATGCTGGCGCTGGACGTGCCCGGCCCGAAGCCGGTCCGGGTGCGCCGGCCGGGCAGCTGGGGCGCGATCACCGCGCGGCTGGTGGACGCGGCGGGCTGGAAGGCCGTGCTCTACCAGGTGGTGATGCTCCCGTGGGCGCTCTTCAGCTTCGTGATGTCGCTGACGTTCCTGCTGGTCGGCTGGACGCTGGCGCTCTACCCGCTCTACCACTGGGTCTACCCGAAGTACGTCGGCTGGCGGGGCTTCCGGGTGTTCGACTACTACGACGGCAACGGCGTCGAGCACGTCTACTACGTCGAGGGGCCGCTGCAGATCGCCGGGCTCTCGCTGCTGGGCTTCGTGTTCGTCTTCCTGACCCCGCAGCTGGTGCGCGGACTGACCAACGTCAACCGGCTCGCCGCCCGGGCCCTGCTCGGCCGCTGACCGGCCCACCCGCCGCCCCACCGCCCGGCCCCACCGGCCCCGCCCCGCCCCGGACGCTCCGGGGTGCGGGCGGGGCCGGCCCGTGGTCCGATGACCGCATGGCCGCCCCGACCGACCTCGCCGCCGACGTCCCGGTCACCTCCCGCCCGCTGGACGAGTACTGCGCGCTGTTCGACCTGACCCGGGCCGGGCTCGCGGCCCTCCCCGGGCCGGTCCTCGACTGCCCGGGTGGCGCCGCCGGGCTCGCCGCCGAGGCACGCGAGCTGGGCTGCCGGGTGATCGCCACCGATCCCGCGTACGCCTGGCCGGCCCCCGAGCTCGCGGCCCGCGCGCTGGCCGCCCGCGCCGCCATGGCGGCCGCGATGGCCGCCCGCCCCGAGCTGTACCCGGCGTCCCACCACCGCCCGGCCGACCGCTACCTGCGCAGCTGGGACCGGGCCCGCCGGCTGTTCGCCGCGGACGCCGCCGCCCACCCGCAGCGGTACGTGGCCGCCGCGCTGCCCCGGCTGCCGTTCGCGGACGACACCTTCGCGCTCACCCTCAGCGGGTTCCTGCTGTTCGTCTACCCCGAACTCTTCGGCCCCGAGCAGCAGTTGGCCGCGCTGACCGAGCTGGTCCGGGTGACCGCCCCCGGCGGCGAGGTCCGGGTCCACCCGCTGAACGACGCCGCGGGCCGGCGCTGCCGGCACCTCGATGCGCTGCGCCGCGCGCTGGGCGAGCGCCGGATCGCCAGCGAGGTCCGCCCACTCCCGGCCGGTGCGGGGCGACTCGGCCGGGTCCTCGTCCTGCGGGCCGCCGACCGCCGGCGCCGGGGCGGCTAGCCCGGCTGCCGCTCCGGCCGGTCGGTCTCGGGCGGGCCGGCCGACTGCCCGGCCGGCGGGCCGACCGGACCGGACTGCTGCGGGAGGGTGACCTGCGGGGGGAGCGGAGCCGGTGACTCCAGCCGGGAGAGGATCTTCTCCGCCAGCCAGCTCCGGTCGGAGCCGTACGGGATGCCGTCCGGCGCCACCAGCCGGCCGGCCACCGCGTCCCGCAACCGCTGCGCCTGTGCGGCCGGCAGCCAGGAGAGCAGGCCCCGGGCGGCCAGCAGCGCGTGGTACTGCTCGAAGCCGGAGCGCGGGTGCTCGATCGCCTCCAGCACGCTGGTCAGGTCGGCCAGCGCGGGATCGCCCTGCATCAGGGCGAGCGCCTGGATCCGCCGGTCGTCGGCGCCGTCCGCGAACAGCTCCCGGACCCGGTCCGCGGTGAGCGCCGAGCGCCGGGCCGTCGACCGGACCTCGGCCATCACGCTCTCCGGCCCGGTCGTCGCGTTCGACGGCAGCAGGCGGGCCGGGTCGTCCGCCCGGCCGGTGCTGCCGCCCAGCAGGCCCAGGTGCTGCATCGCGCGGACCCGCAGGTCGTCCGCGCCCACCTTGTCGCCCCGGAGGTCGCGGTCCTGGCCGGCCAGGAAGAGGTCGAGCGCCTGGTCGGCGCCGGAGAGCACCCGGGGCAGGGCGAGCCGGGTCACCAGCCAGCCGGTCAGGAAGCCGAGAACGAGGAAGTAGAGGACGAGCGCGGCCGCGAAGGGGGCCGCGCCCTCGCCGCCGCCCAGCGCGGGGGCCAGCGCCGCGCCGAGCTGGTGCAGCCGCTCGCCGAGCGAGCCGAGCTGGGTCAGGCCGACGCCGAGCAGCACCTTGGTCAGCCAGTCGGAGACCTGCTCCAGATTGGTGTTCGGGGCGTAGGAGCCGTGCGGCTCACCGGCCGGGCCGCCGCGCGCCCGGGGCACGCCGAACAGGAAGCCGAGCGCGCCGCCGAGCACCGCCGAGGCCCCGGTCACCACCAGCCCGCCGCCCAGCGCCTGCCAGCTGTGCGCCCGGTCGAGGGAGAACAGCACCAGGCCGAGCGCCCCCACCCCCACCAGCGCTCCGGCCGCTCCCCGTTGTGCCGTTCGCAGGGCCGTCGTGCCCCCGGTCCGCCGCGTCCTCGCCATCGCCTACCCCCTGTGGCCGCCCCGCTCCGCTCCGGAACCCGCGCCGACTCTAGCGTCGGAGCGGTGGGAGGCAAACGCCCCGGGCCACCGTCCGGGCCGATCGGTGCCGGAACAGCAGACAGCCCGTGGGCTGCTCCTCGCTGCAGCGAGGCACCGGGGATGTTCCGGTGAGCCCACGGGCCGGGTGACTGCTTGGAATTCGCCTGCCGGAGGCACGGGGCCTCGTCCTGCGCAGGCAGGGGCGGCTCTAGCGAGCAGCCACCTCACGCATCCTGATGGAACTCAATTCAGGATCACCTCCCTTCAGTGTGCAGCCAGCTTAGGCAGCTCCTCGGAACGGGGGCAACGGATTTATTCGCGGCCGCCGCACCGGTTCCGGTGCGGCTCCGGTGCGGCTCCGGTGCGGCTCCGGGAACGCTTCCGAACCGGCCCGGGAGCGGCGGGGAGCCGGCGCCCCGGGAGCGGGCCCGGATCCCGGACATGCGAGAGGCCCGGAGGACGAATCCTCCGGGCCTCTGTGCTACTGAGTAGCGGGGACAGGATTTGAACCTGCGACCTCTGGGTTATGAGCCCAGCGAGCTACCGAGCTGCTCCACCCCGCGTTGGTGAATGCAACCCTACGGGGAAGTCGCCCGGATGGGAAATCAGTTCGTCGCCGGACCTCGGACCCCGGACCCCGGACGCGGACCTCGGGCCCCGGACCCTGGACGCGGACCCCGGACCCCGGACGCGGACCTCGGGCCCGGATCCCGGACATGCGAGAGGCCCGGAGGACTAATCCTCCGGGCCTCTGTGCTACTGAGTAGCGGGGACAGGATTTGAACCTGCGACCTCTGGGTTATGAGCCCAGCGAGCTACCGAGCTGCTCCACCCCGCGTCGGTGAACGCAACCCTACGGGGAAGTCGCCCGGATGGGAAATCAGTTCGTCACCGGACCGCGGCGGGCGCCCGGGCACGGCGAGCGGCGTGCCGCGCCGTCCTGCTCCTGGCCCAGGCGGCGAAGCAGACCAGGGCGGCGAAGCACGGCACCATCAGCACCGCGTACACCAGCAGGAAGCCGTGCGTGCCGAGGTCGGCGGCGGCGTTCCAGGTGCCGTGCAGGACCATCGACAGCAGCAGTCCGGCCGGGGCGGCGATCCTGGCCAGCCGGCGCCGGCCGGTGGTGAGGGTGATGGCCAGGCCGAGCCCGGTCAGCGCGGTGAACAGCGGATGGGCGAAGGGCGAGAGCAGCCCGCGCAGGACGAAGGTCTGCACCGTGCTGTCGAAGTCCCGCAGGCTGGGCGATTCCCCGAGGCCGATGCTGTCCAGCCGCTGCTGCTGGTCGTCGGTGAAGGCCCGCCCCAGGTAGAGCGCGTTCTCGGTGAAGGCGAAGCCGCAGGCGGTGATCCCGCCGAGGACGACCCCGGCCGCCAGGGTGCGCGGGCGGGCCCGGGCGCGCGGGCGGTCGGGCGTCGGCGGGTAGGGCCGCAGGTAGGGCAGCGGGCGCAGGTAGGGGCGCGGCCGCGGCCGGCTCCGGGCGTGCGGGAGGGCGGGTCCGCGGCCGTGGCCGACGGGCAGGCCGGGGCCGGGCAGCCGGCGCAGCACGCTCGCGCACGGGCGGCCGGTGCGGTGGCCGTGGCACCGGATCCGGGTGCCCAGCGGCAGCAGCAGGAGGAGCAGGGCGGCGCCCTTGGCGCTCTCCTCGATCACCGGGGTGACCAGGTCGGCGCCCAGCACCTCGCCCAGACTGCCCTGGTGGGCCGTGAGGTAGGTGCTGGTCCAGCCGTTGGCGAGGATCGCGACGGTGGTCGCCGCGAAGGCGCCCCAGCCCAGGCAGAACACGATGTGGCGCAGCGGCACCCGGGCGGTCTGGTTGAGCCAGGCGAGGCCGCCGAGCACGAAGGGCAGCGGGACGAGCGCCAGGCCGAGCCCGACCAGCAGCCCGGTGGTCCCGGTCTGGCGGCGGACCAGCTGGAGGATCAGCACGCCGCAGCCGGCCAGCGCCAGGACGGCGGTGGTGGTGACCGAGGAGAGTACGACCGAGCGGGCGGGGCGCGGCCCCGGTCCGGCGGCGGCCGGCGGGGCGGCGGTGGGCCAGGGCGTGAGCCGGTGGCCCCGGCGCGTCCGGGGCCCCGGGATGGCGCGGGTGCCGGCGGTGCGCGTGGGCATCTCTCGGTCGCCGACGGTCCGGGCGGTGGCCCGGTAGCCGCCGGACGGGCTGCTCACCCGGCACAGGGTAGGCCACGGCACCGGCCCGCCGGGAGGACTCGGGACGAATCCACCCCTGCGGGCCGGGCGGCCGGGGCCAGCGGTGAGGCCGGGCGGTCAGGCCGAGTGGTCAGCCCGGCGGCGGTTCAGCGGCGGCGGAAGAGCAGGTCGTGCACCACGTGGCCCTTGGCGATGCCGGCCCGTTCGAACTTGGTGACCGGCCGCCAGTCGGGCCGGGGAGCGTAGCCGGGCACGCTGCCGGCCGGGTGGTCGGCGGGCTCCAGCCAGCCGGTGCCGTCACCCTCGGGGTGCAGGTTCTCCAGCTCGGGCGAGGCGGAGAGCACCTCCAGCATCTGCTCGGCGTACGGCTCCCAGTCGGTGGCGCAGTGCACTAGCGCGCCGGGGGCCAGCCGGGGCAGCACCAGCTCCAGGAAGGAGGCCTGGACCAGCCGGCGCTTGTGGTGCTTCGGCTTCGGCCACGGGTCGGCGAAGTAGACCCGCAGGCCGGCCAGCGAGGCGTCGGGCAGCATGTCGCGCAGCAGGATGACGGCGTCGCCGGCGGCCGGGCGGACGTTGCGCGAGCCGTCCCGCTCCAGCAGGCCGAGCAGGTTGCCGTGGCCGGGGGTGTGGACGTCGGCGGCGAGGATTCCCGTCGCCGGGTCGGCGGCGGCCATCGCGGCGGTCGTCTCGCCCATCCCGAAGCCGATCTCCAGGGTGACCGGCAGACCGCCGAAGAGCTCCGCCAGGTCCAGCGGGCTGCCGTCGATCGCGATGCCGTACGTCTCCCAGCCCCGGTCCAGCGCGCCCGCCTGGGCGTTGGTCATCCGGCCCCGGCGCGGCTGGAAGCTGCGGATGCGTCGCTCGCTGTGCTGGGCCTCGGTGGCCCGGTGCGGGTACATCGGCGCGGGGTAGCCGGCCGGCGCGGCGGAGAGCCGGGCGGACGGCGATTGCTGGGGGATCGGGGCGGTGGCAGTCACAATCACCCGATTCTACGGGGCCGCCGGGTGCGGCCCCAGGGGCTGTGACGCACCTGACGCGGGGCCGGGCCGCGTCCGCCCCGCTCCGTCCCGGCCAGGGCGCGCCGGTCGGGACGGGCCAGTCGGGACGGGCCGGCTCAGCCGCCCGCTGCGAGGGCGGCCAGCGCCCGGCGGGCCACTTCGCGGCCGATCGGCAGCGAGGCGGTGGCGGCCGGGGAGGGGGCGTTCAGGACGTGCACCAGACGGCGGGTGGAGCGCGGGTCGTCCGGGTCGAAGCCGGCGAAGGCGAAGTCGTCCAGCAGCGCGCCGTCCCGGGCCACCGCCTGGGCCCGGACCCCGGCGACAGCCGGCACCAGGTCCTCGGCGGTGACGGCGGGCAGCAGCCGCCGGACGGCCGCGGTGAAGGCCCGCTTGGAGAGCGAGCGGTGCAGCTCGCCGAGCTCGTACCGCCAGTGCCGGCGGGCGATCTGCCAGGTGCCGGGGAAGGCGAGCGTCCCGGCGAGGTCGCGCGGGCGGACGGTGCGCCAGTCGTACCCTTCGCGGGCCAGCGCGGGCACCGCGTTCGGGCCGACGTGCACGTCGCCGTGGATGCCCCGGGTCAGGTGCACGCCGAGGAAGGGGAAGGCCGGGTCGGGGACGGGGTAGACCAGGCCGCGTACCAGTTCCCTTCGCTCGTGGGCGAGTTCGTAGTACTCGCCGCGGAACGGCACGATCCGCACACCGGGGTCGTCGCCTGCCAGCCGGGCGATCCGGTCGCTGTGCAGTCCCGCGCAGTTCACCAGCACCTGGCCGCGCAGCTCGCCGGTGGAGGTCTGCACGGTCACGCCGTCGGCGCGGCGGGCGACCGCCCGCAGCTCGGTGCCGGTGCGCAGCTCCGCGCCCGCCTCGCGGGCCAGCCGGGCGTAGGCGGCGGCCACGGCGGGGAAGTCGCAGATGCCGGTGGTGCCGATGTGCAGCCCGGCGATACCGGTCACCTGCGGCTCGTACGCGGTGATGCCGGCCCGGTCCAGCTCGGCGACCGGGATGCCGTTCTCCCGGCCGCGCTCGGCGAGGGCCCGCAGCCGGGGCAGCTCGGCGGGGTCGGTGGCGACGATCAGCTTGCCCGTCACCTCGTACGGGACGCCGTGGGCGCGGCAGAACTCCACCATCTCGGTGGCCCCGGCGACGGCGTACCGGGCCTTGAGCGAGCCGGGGCGGTAGTAGACGCCGCTGTGGATCACCCCGCTGTTGCGGCCGGTCTGGTGGGCGGCGAAGCCGGGCTCCTTCTCCAGCAGCGCCAGCCGCAGCCCGGGCCGGGCCCGGGTCAGCGCGTACGCCGTGGAGAGCCCGACGATCCCGCCGCCCACCACCAGCACGTCGAAGTCGTACGCCACCGCTCGCTCCTCGTTCGGCCCGGCCCCGCCCGCCGATGCTGTCACGGGGGGCGGGGCCGGTCGAGGGCGCCTCAGCGGGCGTCCGGCTCCAGCCACGGCCAGGTCGCGTCCCGGCCCGCTTCGAGCAGCGGGATCAGCCGGAACGCGGCGTCGCCCAGCCCGCCGAAGGTGTGCCGGTTCGCCGCGCCGCTCGGGCCGTGGCCGGGCGCGTAGCCCGCCAGGTTCCAGGTGTAGAGGGGGACGTGGGCCGGCACGGCGGCCAGGGCGTCGCCGCCCCAGTGGTCGCGACCGGTCTGCTCGTCGGTGACGACGACCACCCGGTCGTGGCCCCGGTAGTGGGTGCGGACGGCCTGGGCGGTGTCGGTGCCGCCGAGGTCGGTGAAGCGGTCCAGGACCCGCAGCACGGCCTCGCCCGGGGCGACCCGGACGACCCGGCTGGTGGTGCCGAACTCGACCAGGTCGGCGTCGGCGGCCCGGACCTTGAGGGCCGTGCCGAAGATCGCCGCCGAGTCGGCCCGGTTGAGCTGGGTCTGCGCGCTCGGCCGGTCGAACATCGAGCCCGAGCGGTCGACCAGGATCAGCGTCCGGCCGGGCAGCGCGGGCACGTTGCCGAGTGAGTGGGAGAGCGCGGTCTCCAGCGCGTGCCCCCAGCGCAGCGACGGCGCGTGCCGGTGCGCGGCGAGGTAGCGGAACGGGAACTGGCGGGAGCGGCGCACCTCGTCCGGGTCGGCGATCCGCCGCGCGACCTCGTCCGCGACCTCGTCCGGGACGCCGGCCTGGTCGAAGTTGCGCAGGTTGCGCACCAGCGCCATCGGGCCCATGGACGGGATGACCGCCGACCAGACGGCCGCGTCCAGCGGGCCCCGCAGCCAGCCGGCCAGTGCCTCCCAGGTCAGCCCGGCCGCGGCGAGCCGCTCGGCACCGCCCTCGGCCGTCACCGCCGCCCGCCGCTGCTCGACGGGCAGGGCGAGCAGTTCGCGGTTGGCCGCGAGCAGCCGGTCGGAGGCGGGCGGGACGGCCTCGTCCGGCCGGTGTCGGCGGTCCAGCGCGTAGCGGAACAGCTCGCCCTGCCACGGCTTGGCCGGGTCGGGCGAGGGGTGGGTCAGCTCCAGCACGTCGCCGAAGCGGTAGCCCTTGGACGCGGTGTCGTACTTGAGCAGCGAGCGGGCGTGGTACAGCCGGCGGACGGCGTCCGCGACCCCGCGCTTGAGCGGCTTCGGCAGCGCCCGGCCGTAGCGGGACGTCCAGTAGGCGAGCAGTTCGCCGGGCTCGTCCGCGCGCTGCAGGACGGCGTCGACGGCCTGCCGCGAGTGGCCGGGCGCCCCGGCGTCCAGCCGGGCCCGGGTGAACTCGGCGGCGCCGACCAGCGCGGCCGTGCGCAGGTGCGCGTCGGACCGCAGCCAGCGCAGCAGGCCCGTGGTCCACTCCGGGTCGGTGACGGCGAGTCCGCGCACCAGCGCGGTGTAGCGGTCGTCCCGCGCGCCGCCCTTCTCGTAGAAGGTGTCCTGGCCGACCAGGTTCGCCACCGCCAGCAGGAAGAGTTCGGACCTGGCGTCGCGCTGGAACCCGGTGCCGCCGTTGTGGTTCACGGTGCGCTTCCCGGTGCTGCGTACCGGCGAGGCCGGACTCGGCCGGGCCGTACGGGTGTTGAAACGCGACATGGTGGATGCTGCCCCCTGCTGGCTGGTGGAACGCGAAGGAGGCACGGCGGAGGAAGGGGTGCCCGAGATCGTGCCGGCCCGGCGGCCGGCGTCGGCGGAGGTGCATGCCTTGTGCTCTACCGGATTGAGCTAACGGCCGCGCTCGCGCGCGGCACGCCCGGGACTCGAACCCGGAACCGCAAGATCCGAAGTAACCCCCGCCTGCGCACCGGGCACCCCCGGCGCTGTGCCTCCCGAGATCGAGGTGGCGGCGGTGTTGTTGTCCGGTTCACCGCGCCCCGCTGGGGGCGCTCCACGAAGTAACCGCTGCCGTCGCACCGGGAGGTGCGGAAAACCTATTGAGGTATGGGTGTCCAGAGATCGATGGCGGCTGAGGTGACGAAGCTGCTCTGCCGACTGAGCTACACCGGCACGAGTGCCGGCGGCGGGACTCGAACCCGCGACCTGCCCATTAGGAGTGGAAGTAACCTCTGCCTGCGCACCTGGACGAGAGAGACGATAGCCAGGCCTCTCCCGCCGGTGCATCCGAATTACCGCCGGGCCCGCTACGCCGGGGCGACGATCACCGCGCGCGCCCGTTCCGTCAGTTCCCGTACCCGGCGCTCCCCCTGGAAGGGTTCGAGGCGGCGCAGCATCTCGACCACGTACTCGCGGCTGCGCTGCGAGGAGATCCGGCCGGCGACCTCGACGGCCCGCTCCCCGGCCGCGACCGCCGCGTCCAGGTCGCCCGCCTCGGCCTCGGCCATCGCCGAGACGACCAGCCGCAGCCCGTGCGAGCGGACGAACCCCTCGGTGGGCCGGGCCAGCGCCTCCCGGGTGAACTGGCGGACCTTGGAGGGAACTCCGAGGTCGCGGAAGCACTCGGCGGCGTCGGCGGCGAGGCGGTCGTAGGCGTAGAAGTCGATCCAGGCCGGATCGGGATCCCCGGCGCGCGCCCGTTCCAGCGCGTTCTCCGCGGCGCCGAGCGCCGTCGCGCACGCGGCGGCGTTGCGGGCCTTGGCCTGGGCCCGGGCCTCGACCAGGTGGAAGAAGCTCATGGTGCGGGCGGTGGCCAGCCCGCGGTTGCGCTCCAGCGCGGCCTGCGCGAGGTCGACCGCCTCCTCGGCGAAGCCCCGGTAGCCGGCCTGCAGGCTCATCGAGGCCAGGACGTAGCCGCCGAGCGGAACGTCGGCGGCGGCGCGGGCGAGCCGCAGCGCCTGGATGTAGTACCGCTGGGCGGCCTCGTGCTGGCCGGTGTCGAAGGCCATCCACCCGGCCAGCCGGGTGAGTTCGGCCGTGGCACCGAACAGTGCCCGGCCCACCGCGTCGCTGTACGAGGCCAGCAGCAGCGGCGCCGCCTCCACCCGCAGGCACTCCGGCACCATCGACGAACGCCAGTCCCCGCCACCGTACTTGGAGTCCCAGCGGCGGGCCTCCTGGGCGGCCTCGCGGAGTTTGGCCGCGTCCGAGTGGCCGACCCGGTACGAGCCCGCCTCGGCGGGCGTGCGCGGCGCCTCGCGGGCCACCGAGCCGTCCGCCGGGTTGATCAGCCAGCGGGAGACGGGCGTCGCGTACGCGGCGACCGAGAAGGTGCCGGCCAGGCTGTCGCTCCAGCGGCCGCCGCCGGGGCCGCGCCGCAGGTCGAGGTCGACCCGCCAGAGGTCGGTGGCCGAGCGGACCGCCTCGGACACCTCGCGCGGGAAGGCCAGGCCGAGTTCGGGCGCCGGGTCGGTGTCGCCGAGGCCGATCTCCTCCAGCGGCACCGGCCGGCCGAGCTTGCCGCCGATCGCGGTGGCGATCAGGTGCGGGACCGGGCCCTGCGGGACCATGCCCTTGCTGACCCACCGGGCCACCGAGGTCTTGTCGTAGCGCAGCGTCAAACCCCGTTGCGCGCCCAGGTCGTTGACCCTCCGGGCCAGGCCGGCGTTGCTGATCTGGGCGAGGGTCAGGAGCGTGCCGAGCCGTTCGTTCGGTCCTCGTGGGCTGATGGTCATGGTGGCGGCGGCACCTCCTGCGGCCTTGTGCGCGGGGCCCGGGCGGCACCGGGCCGTGGCTGCTGTACCTAGAGTAGTCGGACGCGTTCCGAGGGTTAAGAGGCCGCATTCCGGATGGCGGGATCGCGCACCCGCCGATCGGCTGCGGGCGCTCCGGCGGGCCCGGGCGGACCGCGCGGACATGGCCGGGGGTGATCGGGCCGGCCGCGCGCCGGAGTGTTGTGCTCCGGTCCCGTGTCGATGTGCGCCCGGCCGTGCCCCCTGGCCCGACCGGCTGGTCGGCGATTCGCTGGTGGTCGTGGGTCGGCCCGCCGTCGAGGACCCGGCGGGCCGGGGGACGCCGCCGTCTCAATCCCCGCGGACGGCGGCGAAGTCCGGGAGGGCATGCGGATGCCCTCCCGGGCCGGACGACGCCTTTCGGCCATATCGCGATGGCCATGACAAAGGCGGCGAAAGGGCGGTCCGGGCCGGGGAGGGGAAGGCCCGGCCCGCCCGGCCGAGACGACGCGGCCCGCGCGGCCGCTCCGGCCGGACCGTCCGGTGTGCCCGCCGCAGCCCCGGGGGCCCCCGCCCGGCGAATCGGAAACGACAACTCCGGTCACGGGACGGGCGAGCGGTGGCACGATGTCTCCTGACGGCGCGCCCGATCGCGGCGGCCGGTCGCCGCGGCGCGCCACGGCCCGGCCGGGCCGCCCGCCGGCGGACGCGCCGCACGGTGCTGGTCCTCGTCCGGTGGAGGCGCGATGCGGTGGCTGACGGGCTGGAGCACGGGTGCGCCCCGAGCGGGCGCCCCGGCGCACGAGCCGCCCGGAGCGGTGGCGCCGATCGCCGCGCGCCCCCTGTGGACCGGCCCCAACCCCCTCTGGGCGGTCGGCGACTGGCGCCCCGAGGAGATCCGGCTGGTCACCCTGCGCCCCGGCGCCCCCGCCGTCGTCACCACCGGTGCCGGCGCGCCCGACCCGGTCGAGGACACCCCCGCGACCACCCGGCTCGCCGTCATCGGCCACTGCGGCGCCACCGACGCCGAACTCGCCGCCGGCCTCGCCGCCGCCCGCGGCGGCGCCGTCCGCCACCTCACCACCTGGCCCGGCAGCTACACCGTCGTCCTGCGCACCGGCACCCGGTCCACCGCGCTGCTCACCGACCTGGCCGGCGCCCGGCCCGTCTTCCACACCCCCTGGGCCGACGGCACCGCGTACGCCACCGCCGCCCTCCCGCTCGCCGATCTGATCGGCGCCCCGCTGGACACCGGTCACCTCGCCGCCCGGCTCGCCTGCCCGGAGTCCCCGGAGGCGCTCGGCACCGGCACCCCGTACCTCGGCGTGCAGCGGGTACCGCCCGGGCACACCCTGGCCATCCGCGGCGGCCGCCCCTACCTCGCGGCGTACGACGAGCCCGGCGGCGGGCCGCGGCCGCGCGGCGAGGCACCAGCCGTCCGCGAACTCACCCGCGCCCTGCTGGAGTCCGTCCGGTCCCGGGTCCGCACCCCCGCCGCCGGCGCCGCCGACCCCGGCCGGGCCCGGCTGGGGGTCGACCTCTCGTACGGGACGGCCTCGGCCACCGTCGCCCTGCTCGCCGCCGCCGTCCCGCCCGCACCCGTCGCCGGACCCGCCCCCGCACCCGTGCCCGCCGTCGCCGGACCGGCCGCGGTACCCGGAGCGCGGGCCAGGAACGGCGCGGTCAAGGGCTCCTGGGCCCGGGTGTCCGCCCCGGGCCGGTCCGCTCCCGAGCCACTGGCCGCCGTCACCCTGGGCGAGAGCGAGGGCCCGGCCACCCTGGCGATCGCCCCCCACACGCCCCGGCTGCGGCACACGGTGCTCGCCCCCGGGCCGGACACCCTCCCGTACGCCGACCTGGTGGCCGACCCGCGGGCCGGGCGCCTCACCGACGAGCCAGGTCCGGAGCTGATCGCCGCCGCCCGCGCCGCGGCCCGCTTCGACGCCGGCGGCACCGACCATCTCACCGGGTACGGGGCCCGCCAGGTCCTGGACGGCCACCCGGCCCGGCTGGCCGACCTCGTCCGGGCCGGCCGGCCGCGCGAGCTGCTGCCCCCGGTCGCCGCCCTGGCCGGCGCCGACCGGGTGACGGCGGGCGTCCTGGCGGGCGCGCTGCGCACCCCGCTCACCGTGGTGCGCGCGGCCCACCGGCTCTCCCGGATCCGCTACGCCGACGCGCTCGACGACGCCGCCGTCCGGCTGACGCTGCGGCACGTCCCGGACGGCGGCGGTACGGCGGGCGCCCGCTCGGCCGACGACCTGCTCTGGTGCGTCCCCGGACCGGCGGCCCGCTGGCTCTCCGACGAGGCGCTCTCCGCGGTCGCGCTGCGGCTGCGGCTGGCAGCGCGCGGACCGGCGCCCGCCGAGCCACCGGGCGTGCGCCGGGCCCGGTACGCCCTGCACCGGCACGCGCGCGGGTTCCGCACCCTGGTGCACGCCGCCGAGCAGCCCGGCCAGCGGCTGCACGCGCCGTTCCTGGACAACCAGGTGGTCCGGGCGAGCCGGCTGCTGCCCGACGACGTCCGGCTCCAGCCCGGCGCCCGGCACGCCCTGCTGCACGCCGTCCTCACCGGGGCCGGCCGGACGGACCTGCCGCCCGACTGGGGCCGCGGCCCCCGCCCCGACCGCACCGTCCCCGCCCGGGCGGGCCTGCGGCTCGCCGCCGACGGCATCGCCGAGCTCTTCGACGCCCCGCTGCTCGCCGAGGCCGGGCTGATCGACCTCCCCGCCGTCCGGGCCGGGCTGGCCCGCTGCGCCGACCCCGACGCGCCGCTCGCACCCGGCACCCTGGCCGGGCTCGCCGAGCTGGTCTCCACCGAACTCTGGCTCCGCCGGGTCCGCGCCCGGCGGCACGGCGCCTGCTGGACCGGCCTGCCCCTCGCCCGGCGCACCGCCCTCCCCGCCGCCCGCTTCGCCTGACCCCGGCGCGTGCGACCGCGGTGGCCGGGCCGGGGCGGCCGGGCGGCGGCGCCCGGTTCGGCGCGGCTCGCGGGCGCCGTCCCCCGGGCGGGCGATCATGACGCCATCCCGTCCCGTCCCCGTGGAGGCCGTGGTGACCAGCGCCAGCCCGGATCCGTCCGTCCCCGTCCTGCTCTCGGTGCTCGGCCGGCCGCCGACGGGCCGTCCGCCGGGGGTGCTGGCCGCGTGCGACGGCTCGGACGGTTCGCTCTGGGCGCTGGACCGGGCGATGACCGAGGCCGAGCGGTTCGAACTGCCGCTGTACGTGCTCGCGGTGGTCAACCCGGCCCCGACCGGGTACCCGCCGGGGATGGCCGAACTGGTCCAGGAGAGCGTCGAGACGCTGGTCGAGAGCATGGCGGACGGCCTGCGCCGTGCGGTGGCGGCGGTGCAGCGGGCCCGGCTCCGCCCGTACGCGGGGGAGCTGTCGCTGCACGTGGTGCTCGGCAACGTGATCGAGGTGCTGCTGGCGGCCTCGGCCCGGCAGCACACGCTGGTGCTCGGCACCCGGGGCAACGGCGGCTTCGGCCGGCTGCTGCTGGGCTCGGTCGGCTCGGCCGCCGTCCACCACGCGGCCTGTCCGGTCCTGATCGTCCCCGCGCCCCCGGACCGCTGAGCCGGCCGCCGGGCCGACCGCTGAGCCGACCCCCGGCCGGCCGCCGGGCCACGGAGGCCGGCCGGGGGCGCCCGGGCACGGTCCCGCGCCGGTCGGGCACGCTCCGCGCCGGAGCGCACGGCCTGCCGGGAGGTGGGAGGGGAGCGCTCGCGCGCCGGGAATGTCCCGAGATGGTTCATCGTTCACCTATCCCGGAACCCCGCCCTCCCCACCCCTGGAGAACCGCCGCCATGAAGGTCGAGATCTACTCCGACATCGCCTGCCCCTGGTGCTACATCGGCAAGCGCCGCTTCGAGCAGGCGCTGGACGGCTTCGCGGGCAAGGAGGACGTCGAGGTGGTCTACCGGCCGTACCAGCTGGTGCCGGACGCCCCGGCCACCGCGAGCCCGCACCGCGCGTGGCTGGCCGAGCGCTACGGCCCGCAGTCCGTCGCGATGGACGCCCGGGTGGCCGAGCTGGGCCGCGCCGAGGGCATCAGCTACGACTTCGACGCCGCGCTGCACGCCAACACCTTCCTCGGCCACCGGCTGCTCCACCTCGCCGGGACCGAGTACGGCGCGGCGGCGCAGGGCCGGCTGAAGGAGGCGCTGCTCAAGGCCCACTTCAGCGACGGGGTGGACGTCGGCGACCGCGCCGCGCTGACCCGGCTGGCGGTGTCCGCGGGCCTGGACGGCGACCGGGTGGCGGCCTACCTCGCGGGCGACGAGGGCGCCGCCGAGGTGAGCGCCCAGCTCGCCGAGGCCCGCGAGCTGGGCATCACCGCCGTGCCGACCTTCGTCTTCGAGGGCAAGTGGGCCGTCCAGGGCGGCCAGGACGCCGAGACCTTCCGCAAGGTGCTGGAGCAGGTCGCCGAGGAGATCGGCGAGCGCCGGCCCGCGCCGGTGCCGGTCGTCGCGGCAGGCGAGGCCTGCGCGGACGGCTCCTGCGCCGTCTGACCGGCCCCTCCCGGGACCGCCGGCACCCTCCCGGGGCCCGCCTCAGGCACACCTGAAGCGGGCCTCGGCCCAGTCGGACACGTTCAGCGCCGACCAGACGCCGTGCGCCGGGGTGACCACCAGCCGGATCGACGTCTGCCCGGCCAGCGGCACGTGCACCGGCACCGCGTCGTCCCCGGTGGCCAGCGGCGGCGAGCGCCACAGGGTACGGCCGTCGCCGCCCTGCACCGAGAAGACCACGCCGCCGATCGAGGCGGCGATGTCGTCCACCCCGGCCACCGCGTCGAAGGCCGTGCAGCCGCGGTTGAGGTCGATCACCGTGGTCGCGGGCGCGTGCACGGTGATGCCGTGGGCCCGGGGGGTGCCGCCGATCGAGACGCTGTCGCGCTGCCAGAACCAGTCGCTGCCGCGCTGCCGGATGCTCGGGGCCGACGCCGGCACCCGGTTGTTGCCGGGCTTCAGCACGGGCAGGTGGTCGGCCCAGAAGTCGGTCGGAGCCGGCGGTGTGACGGTCGGGGTCGGCAGCGGCGGGGGAGTCGGGGTGGGCAGGACCGGCACCTCGGGGGTGGGTACCGGGGGCGGCGTCGGGGTCGGCACCACGGGTACCGGCGGCAGCGGCGGAGGGGTCGGCCGGGTCGGCCGCGGCGAGGGCGGGGCCGGTGCGGGGGAGGACGCGGCCGGGCTGCTCGGCGCGGGCGGCGGCACGGCCTTCGGCGCCGGGCGCGGTGCGACGGAGGGCGTCGGCGTCGGTGACGGGGTGGCGGAGGGGCTCGGCGCGGGTTCCACCACCGGGACCGGATCGGGGGTGCGCGGCGCCGCGCTCGGTACCGGTGCCATCGGCGGCGGCGCCGGTAGGGCCGGGGAGGAGGCCGGCGGCGCGGCCAGCGGGGGCTTCGGCTCGGGCGAGCCGGTCAGCGCGTAGGCGGCGACGGCGGCCGCCGCCACGGCGACCGCGGCCGCGATGCCCGCCTTGGCCGCCATGCCCAGGCCCTCGCCCGCCGCCGCGGCGCCACCGCTTCCGCCGGCCGCGCCACCCGCGGACCCGGCCGCGGCGCCTGCCGTCGCCCCGGAGGCCCCGCCGGCCGCGCCGCCCGCGGCGGCCGCCGCCGTTCCCGCGGCCGCGCCGCCGACCGCCGCCGCACCGCCCACGGCGGCAGCGGCGGCGCTGAAGCCGCCCACCCCCACCCAGACCAGGACGCCGCCGGGCAGCAGCGCCCGCAGGCTGTGGTTGATCTCGGACAGCTCCAGGCAGGCGGCCGTGCACCGGTCGCACTCCCGCAGGTGCCGGCCGACCTCCGCGGACGCCCGCTTGCGCAGCGAGCCGCGCGCGTAGGCGCCGAGCCGGTTGGCGTACGCCTCGCAGGCCCTGGCCTGGCTGCCCGAGACATGGGCCTGGAGGAAGGCCGCGGCCAGCCGGTCGCGGGCCCGGTGCGCCTGGACGGCGGTGGCGTTGGCGGTCTTGCCGAGCATCACCGCGACGGTCTTGGGGGACTCCCGTTCGACCTCGGTGTGCCAGAGCACCATCCGGTCGTCCTCGGGCAGTTCGGCGTAGGCCTGCATCACCATGCGCTGGTCGGCCAGCGCCATCGCCCAGGCGTCGGCCCCCGGGTCGGCCAGGTCCAGGTCGACGGTGGCGGCCGAGGTCTGCGCGAACGTGCTGAAGTCGTCGACGAGTTGCTCGCGCCGCTCACTGCGGGTCCAGGCCGCGGCGACGTTGCGGACGGCGGTCAGCAGATAGGCGCGGACGGCGAACTCCGGCCCCTTGCCCGCCCGCAGCGCCTGCAGCGTGCGGGCGAAAACCTCGCCTGCCAGGTCCTCGGCGGTGAAGCTGTCCCGGCAGCAGGTCCGCGCGTAGCGGCGCACCGAGTCGGCGTGCCGGCGGTAGATCTCCTCGTACGCGGCGTCGTCGCCGGCCCGCACCCGGGCGGTCAACTCGGCGTCGGAGGCCGGGCGCTCGCCGTCCACCGGGTCGGCGGGGGCCGGTACGGTCGGCCGGGCGCGGGAGCCGTCGTCGACGAAGGCCTCCGGGGCCACGCCGCCGCGGCCGGCCGGCGCCTGGCCGGGGACGCGGCTCTGCGGGTACGCGTCGGAGGCGGAGAGGGTCTCGCGGCTGGGCATCCCGGCCTGGTCAGGCACCTGCCCCGACGCGCTCGGCACCGCGCCGGGCGCCTGCCCCGGCCCGTGCCCCGCCCTGCCGGGGCCCCCGTCCGCGCCACCCGTCCCGCCGTTCGGTCCCCCCGGGCCGGAGCGGCCGAAGTCGAGGCCGTAGCCGTAGTCGTTCTGTTCCTCGGCGCTCACAACGGACCCCAGATTCCACGACAGCCCCCGTAGTGCGGCAGAGCGCACGGGAGTGCGTGAGCGCACGGTTCCCCGCTGTACGGCTCCGAGGGCGCGCGAACGGCGCGCATCGGGACATTGGCTCCAACCACGGGCAAAGGATGGCATAGCGCAGAGTTGGGCGGTAGCCGGACCGCCGCGACCCACTCTTCCGAGGGGCCGTCGAGGATGTGTTCGCCCCATCCGGTGCACCGGCGCGGCGGCGGGCGCACCCGGCGCGCGGCCGAGCCGCTCACGCCGGGTTGATCCTCAACTTCCTTGCCCTCCGGGGCCCGCGGCCACCAGAGTGGTGGGATCAGCGCGCCCGGAGCCCGTCCAGCAGGATCCGCAGCAGCCGGTCGGCCGGTCCTTCGACGGGTTGACCGTCCGTCTGCTGACCGCCTGCCGCCGGGAACGCGCCGCCGAACGCGGCCGACACGGGCGCCGTGTACGGGTCCGCCCCCGGCACGCCGCGCGAGGCGTGCACCGGGACCGAGGCGGTCAGCACCAGCACCACGTCCGCGACCGTCACCCCCGGCCGCAGCTCCCCGGCCGCGCCCGCGCGCGCCACCAGGGCGGCGAGCAGTTGCAGCAACTGCCGCGGGTCCGCGTCGGCCGCGGGCTCTCCGCCGCCCTCCGGCAGCCCGCCGTGCCGCGGCTCGAACCGGTTGCCGAGCAGGGCGCCCGCGCCGGCCGGATCCCCCGAGCGCTGCTCGGGCACCCTGCCCAGCTCCTCCGCGTACCGGAAGGCCTCCGGCGGCAGCAGCCGCCCGGCCCCCGTACTCACCGCCCGCGCCAGGTAGCCGGCCAGCGACTCCCAGGCACCGCCGCCGCCGTACAGCGACTCCCGCGCCTGGGCGGTCAGCCACGCCACCTCCTCGGCGGCGATCCGCTGGACCAGCACCTCCTTGCTCGGGAAGCGCCGGTACACCGTGCCCACCCCGACCCCGGCCCGGCGCGCGACCTCCTCCATCGGCGCGCCGTAGCCGAACTCGCCGAACACCTCGCGGGCCGCACGCAGCACGCTCTCCAGGTTCCGCCGGGCGTCCACCCGCAGCCGGGCACCGGACACCGGTCCGCCACCGCCCTGCGGCGGTTCGGCCGGGTAGTGGACCGCCGCGTACGCCACCGCGGCCTGCGGTGGCAGGTCCGCGGGGCTGCGTTGCTCCGGCACCACGCCCTGGCCGACGCGCGGTACCGCCGCCCGGCCCAACAGTCGCTCCTGCTCCATCATCCCAACTCTCCCCCGCAGGTGCCCGATCCCGGACCCTGCCGTCGCCCGCCCCTGCACCCCCCGGTGCAGCTCCGCCTGTCAGAAATGACCCGATGACCCATCGCTCGTAGTCGGTTGTGACGCAAGCCGCGTCCGGGTGACGCCAGACCGCACGCGCACGACGACCGCGCACGCAAGGCCATGCGGACTCCGCCACGACCGGTGCCACCGGGCCGGGACCGCACATCCGGCCCGGCGCGTCGGCACCCCACGGGGCCTCGTCCGGGAACTACCCTTCCCCGGAACACCGTCCCGCAGTCGGGTTTACGCGCCAACACTGGAACTGGCCGTAATGGCCGCTCCACGGTGCGTCGCCGCCAGTTGTCATGGCGATGGCCGCCCCGATGCACAATCCGACCATAGTTCACGGCCGTTCGAAGCCGAAAGTGCGTCAGAAACTCACCCAGGCAGCACATCTGGCACCACGGGGCAACTCCCGCCCCAACCGACCCGGCACGGACTGTGGACAAGAGGCCCTCCGACGGTCCTTCATTGAGGGCGTGGTGGGGGCACCCCCGGCCGAGGGCCGGGGACAGGTCGCATCGGCAGGAGGTTCGCCATCAGAATTCTGATCGTCGGCGGCGGCTGCGCCGGGATGTCCACCGCGCTGCACCTCCAGCGCGGCCTGCGCGAACGGCTGCGCCGGGGCGAGGCGGAGATCACCGTGGTCGAACCGCAGTCCTACTTGACGTACCACCCCTTGCTCGCCGAGGTCGCGGCCGGCTCGATCGACCCCCGCCACGTGGTCGTCCCGCTGCGGCGGGCCCTGCCGGACTGCCGGGTGCTCACCGCCCGGATCACCCGGATCGAGCACGGCACCCGCCGCGCCTGGGCCGACGCCGCCGCCCGCGGGGAACCGCCCGCCCCGGTCGAGCTCGACTACGACGTCCTGGTGGTGGCCCCCGGCTCGGTCTCCCGGACGGCGCCGGTGCCCGGGCTGGCCGAGCACGGGCTGGGGTTCTCCACCGTCGGCGAGGCGGTGAGCCTGCGCAACCACGTACTGGAACAGCTCGACCTGGCCTCCGCGACCCGGGACCCGGCCCTGCGCCAGGCCGCGCTCACCTTCGTCTTCGTCGGCGCGGGCTACGCCGGCGTCGGCGCGCTCGCCGAACTGGAGGACATGGCGCGCACCGCGGTCCGCGGCTATCACAACATCAGCCCCGGGGACCTGCGCTGGGTCCTGGTCGAGGCCACCGACCGGATCCTCGCCGAGGAGTCGCCTGAGCTGGCCGCGCACACCCTGGCCGAACTGCGCGAGCGCAGCGTCGACGTCCGCCTGGGCACCAGGCTGGAGTCGGCTGCCGACCGGGTGATGGCGCTCTCCGACGGCAGCCGGTTCGCCGCCCGGACCCTGGTCTGGACCGCCGGGGTGCGCCCGTCCCCGCTGCTGCGCGACACCGACCTGCCGCTGGACACCGCCGGCCGGATCCGCTGTCTGGCCACCCTCCAGGCGGTCGGCCCGGACGGGCGGGCGCTGCCCGGGGTCTGGGCCGCCGGGGACTGCGCCGCCGTTCCCGACCCGCACGCGGACGGGGCGCCCTGCGCGCCCAACGCCCAGCACGCCTTCGCCCAGGCCGAGCTGCTCGCCGCCAACGTGCTCGTCGCCCTGGAGGGCGGCCCGCGCGCCGAGGGCATCGTCGAGTACCGGCCGGACCGCGCGGCCTGCTCGACCTCGCTGGGCCTGGGCCGCGCGGTCGCCCACACCAGCGGGGGCGGCCGGCTCACCGGCCGTCGCGCCTGGTGGCTGCACCGGGCCCGGCACCTGCGCCGGCTGCCGAGCGCGGACCGGCGGGTGCGGGTGCTGATGGACTGGGTGCTCGGCGGGCTGTTCTCCCGGGAGGTGGTCTCGCTCGGGACGGTGGAGCACCCGCGTTCGGAGTTCGAGGCCGGCTTCGGCAAGGGCGGCGCCGACGACCGGCCGACCTGAGGGCGGCGCCGGCGGCCGGCTGTGACCGACAAGACGGCCGCGCCCAGCGCGCGCGACTTCCGGAATCGGGCCTCCGCCTGACAGGATCGGCCCGACCGAGTCATTACCCGGTGTGGCAGTCCGCACACAAAAAGTGATGATATGCCTGGTAAACGAGGAAGCGGCCGTCGTTTGAACCTCATGCGCTGGAGCGCCCGGCTCACCGGAGCCCCGTGGCGGACCGCCCCGCCCGCTGGGCGCGGCACCGACCAGGGCACGCCGTCCGGCGACGGCGTGGTCGTCCCCAGCCCCCGCGACCCCACCAGCCTCGTCAGCCCCACCGAGGTGCTCGATCCGCAGCGGCCCCAGGACCTGCGCGAGGTGCTGAACCGCATTCCCGCCCCGGTCGCCGTCACCTACGGCCCGCTGCACCAGCTCGGCTACGCCAACCGCGCCTACCGCGAACTCTTCGGCGACCGGCCCATCGGCCTGCCCGCCTGCGAGGCACTGCCCGAGCTCGGCACCATGGGCGTCCTGCCGCTGATGGACCAGGTCATCCGCGGCGGCAGCCCGCGCAGCGTCAAGGCCCGTTGCATCCTCGGGCTCACCGGCAACCGCTACTACAACGTCTCCTGCGTCCCGCTCAGCCGGCACGAGAGCCGGACCGAGAGCAGGGTGGACGGCCGGCGCGAGAACAGGGCCGAGGGCCGGACCGAGGTGGTGGAGGGCGAGGAGCCGAGGGACGCGCTGCCCGCCGGCGTCCTCATCTTCGCCGCCGAGGTCACCGACCAGGTGCTCGCCGCCACCCGGCTGCGCGAGGCCGAACGCCGCCAGCGCGAGGCCGCCGTCACCCTCCAGCGGAGCCTGCTCCCCCAGAAGCTCGACCAGCCGGCCGACCTCCGGGTCGCCGCCACCTACCAGCCCGGTGGCGCGGAGGCCGCGGTCGGCGGTGACTGGTACGACGTCATCGCCATCGACGGCGGCCGCACCGCGCTGGTCATCGGCGACGTGATGGGGCGCGGCCTGCGCGCCGCCGCCGTGATGGGCCAGCTCCGCACCGCCGTCCGCGCCTACGCCCGGCTCGACCTGCCGCCGCACGAGGTGATGCGCCTGCTCGACGGCCTCGCGATGGAGATCGACGCCAACCAGATCGCCACCTGCACCTACGCGGTCTGGGACCCAGCGCGCCACGCCCTCACCTACGCCTCCGCAGGACACCTGCCGATGCTGCTCCGCTGCCCCGACGGCACCATCCTGCGCAGCGAGGAGCAGAACGGCCCGCCCCTGGGCACCGGCGGCGGCGTCCACCTCTCCCACACCCTGCGGCTGCTCCCCGGCACCACCGGCGTCCTCTATACGGACGGTCTGGTGGAGCGCCGGGACGAGGACATCGACCAGGGCCTCGACCTGCTCGCCCGGACGCTCGCCGGGGCCGCCGGCGCTCCCGAGGTGATCTGTGCCCGGCTGCTCCGGGCCATGGGCGTCAGTTCGGACCACGACGACGACGTCGCCATCCTGGCCTTCCAGCTGCCGGCCGAGGAGAGCCTGCCCGCCCTCCCGGAGCTGGGAGCGGCGCTTGACTCGACCCCCTGACAGGTCTAGTGTTCTTCGAGCTGCCTGGCTGGGAGCACCGGACACGTATCAACGCGGACGGTCCCGAGGCGGCCAATCCCTGGAAACACCATTTCGGCTCGGTCTGGGCTGCACGCTGTCGTATTGACGGTGCCGCTCATGCCTTATTCGTCATGCCTGTTTATATGGATTGCGGCCGGATTCGCCTTTCGGGGCGGGGATCGGCTAGAGTTTGAAACGTCGGACAGGGCGTCAAGCCCGGGAAGACACCAGCGAGTTGGATGAACGAAGCGCCGGAAACGGAGCGGAAAACATCTGGTAAGCTGGGAACACGAAAGAACGAAGCGCCCGGAGGGCCCGCTGGAAGGCGGTCCGAAGGAAGTGTCCGTTCCTTGAGAACTCAACAGCGTGCCAAAAGTCAACGCCAGATATGTTGACATCCCCGGCCTTGGTCCTTGTGATCGGGGTTGGAGATTCCTTTATGAAGTAAACACTAGCGAGGACGCAGTGCGCGGGGCCGCCCTATTCCGGTGGTTGCCGTGCCGCTCGACGCGAGTGCGGCCCGATTACGGGCAGACATTCACGGAGAGTTTGATCCTGGCTCAGGACGAACGCTGGCGGCGTGCTTAACACATGCAAGTCGAACGGTGAAGCCCTTCGGGGTGGATCAGTGGCGAACGGGTGAGTAACACGTGGGCAATCTGCCCTGCACTCTGGGACAAGCCCTGGAAACGGGGTCTAATACCGGATATGACCTTCCTCCGCATGGGGGTGGGTGTAAAGCTCCGGCGGTGCAGGATGAGCCCGCGGCCTATCAGCTTGTTGGTGGGGTAATGGCCTACCAAGGCGACGACGGGTAGCCGGCCTGAGAGGGCGACCGGCCACACTGGGACTGAGACACGGCCCAGACTCCTACGGGAGGCAGCAGTGGGGAATATTGCACAATGGGCGAAAGCCTGATGCAGCGACGCCGCGTGAGGGATGACGGCCTTCGGGTTGTAAACCTCTTTCAGCAGGGAAGAAGCGCAAGTGACGGTACCTGCAGAAGAAGCACCGGCTAACTACGTGCCAGCAGCCGCGGTAATACGTAGGGTGCGAGCGTTGTCCGGAATTATTGGGCGTAAAGAGCTCGTAGGCGGCCTGTCGCGTCGGATGTGAAAGCCCGGGGCTTAACCCCGGGTCTGCATTCGATACGGGCAGGCTAGAGTGTGGTAGGGGAGATCGGAATTCCTGGTGTAGCGGTGAAATGCGCAGATATCAGGAGGAACACCGGTGGCGAAGGCGGATCTCTGGGCCATTACTGACGCTGAGGAGCGAAAGCGTGGGGAGCGAACAGGATTAGATACCCTGGTAGTCCACGCCGTAAACGTTGGGAACTAGGTGTTGGCGACATTCCACGTCGTCGGTGCCGCAGCTAACGCATTAAGTTCCCCGCCTGGGGAGTACGGCCGCAAGGCTAAAACTCAAAGGAATTGACGGGGGCCCGCACAAGCAGCGGAGCATGTGGCTTAATTCGACGCAACGCGAAGAACCTTACCAAGGCTTGACATATACCGGAAACGGCTAGAGATAGTCGCCCCCTTGTGGTCGGTATACAGGTGGTGCATGGTTGTCGTCAGCTCGTGTCGTGAGATGTTGGGTTAAGTCCCGCAACGAGCGCAACCCTTGTTCTGTGTTGCCAGCATGCCTTTCGGGGTGATGGGGACTCACAGGAGACTGCCGGGGTCAACTCGGAGGAAGGTGGGGACGACGTCAAATCATCATGCCCCTTATGTCTTGGGCTGCACACGTGCTACAATGGTCGGTACAAAGGGCTGCGATGCCGCGAGGCGGAGCGAATCCCAAAAAGCCGGCCTCAGTTCGGATTGGGGTCTGCAACTCGACCCCATGAAGTTGGAGTTGCTAGTAATCGCAGATCAGCATGCTGCGGTGAATACGTTCCCGGGCCTTGTACACACCGCCCGTCACGTCACGAAAGTCGGTAACACCCGAAGCCGGTGGCCTAAC